>NZ_AQQX01000009.1 GCF_000768315.1 Pseudooceanicola atlanticus | reverse complement strand
CGGACATTGGCGCCTTCATTGGTGAAGGTCAGATCCACCAGGCCGCGCAGGCTCGTCAGGGCCGTAAGATCAATACGTTCCACAAAGTTGTCGGGATCGTAATCTGCGATGACGGTGCCGCCCGCGCCGGCTTCGATGACGTACTGGTCATAGCCCTCTCCGCCATCTAGACGGTTGGCTCCACGCCCGCCGACAAGAATGTCATTGCCACTACCGCCTTCGAGTGTGTCGTTGCCTTCGCCGCCTTCCAGGCTATCGTTGCCTTCGCCGCCACGCAGGCTGTCATTTCCGCCGTTGCCGATAATTGTATCATCGCCTTCGTCAGCTATGACGGTATCGCCTAGTGCTCCACCAATTACGACCGTTGCATCATTGCCGGTTTGGATATTCCCACCGACATTGTCCCCAATGGTCAGCATCTGACCAGGGGTCCCGCTGGAGAGGGTGACCAATCCGGAGCCATCCAGGATCACCTGGCTAGCCGACGTCACGCCGCCGGTGTTCAGGAACATCGGAGAATTGCCGAAGCGAACCGTTAGAGCACCAGTATCAGAACTGTTAGCGTTGGCGGCGTCGATTGCGATGTCGTGTGTGCCGGTCGCGTTCGTTAGGTCCACGACTTCGACCCTGTTCAGCGCATCCAGTCGTACCTCGCCCAAGACCCGATCTTCGCCATTGATGCGCAGCACATCGATACCTGCACCGCCATTGAGAACGTCAACGTTTGCATCAAGCTGACTGATCGTCCCAAGAAGGTCAAAGACGTCAGCAGCACTGCCGCCCGTGAAGACATCGGCTCCGTCGGTCAGGGTGAACAGCATCGGAGTGTCCTGGCCGGGCATCACGAAATCTGCGGCACTCAGCGTACCGGCCGCCACACCCGATAGAATTATGACGCTGCCATCTGGTGCTTCGACACGGGCATTCCCGCCGTTTGCCGTGATCGTCAGGTCGCCGAAGCTGACACCGGCAAGGGCCCGTAGATCGAGGAATTCGTAAGTCGCCGATCCGCCGAAATCGGTGATTGTAACGGTCTCGCCGGGAGTAATGATAAAGCGGTCTGTGCCGTCGCCGCCTGTCACTTGGTTTGTTCCGGTTCCGGCCGTGATTTCGTCCGACCCTTCACCGCCATCTATCGTGTCGTTTCCGGCGCCACCTTTCAAAGTGTCATGCCCACCGGATCCGGAAATGACATCATTTCCATTGCCGCCGAGAATCGTATCGTTTTTATTCTGGCCGATTACGGTACCGTTAGCGTTGTCCGAAATCGTGATGCCTTGGCCTGCGATATCGCGAAGGGTCACCGATCCGGCTCCCTCCAGAACCACCGCCTCAGCAGACCCAATAGTCGCGGTATCGAGCGAGCCAATGATGCTGTTTCCGAACTTGATGGTGACGATGCCGTCTTCGGCACTTGCAACATGGGACGCCGAAACGGTCACCTCATGTGTGCCTGACGCGTTCGTCAGGTCGATTATTTCGATCGACGTCAGAGCATCCGTGAAGGCAGGTCCTAGGCTACGGTTGCTGCCATACACCAGGAGCGTATCAATCCCGGCGCCGCCATTCACATTGTCTTCGGCTGCACTGAGTTGAGCACTGGAGCCTATGAATTCGACAACATCGTCACCTGCACCACCAACGAAATTGTCAGGTCCCTCCAGCAGGACAAAATACTTGCTCTCGGTCTGTCCGGCAAAAAGGAAATCTTTGTCTGAGAGCGTCCCTGCTGCAACGCCAGCAAGGTTGACGGTCGTCCCCCCTGTCAGTGTCACGCGTGCGTTACCAGATACGTTCGTGATCGTCAGATCGCCAAAGTTCAATCCGGCGAAGGCCCGCAGATCGATCTGCTCGAACCCTTCGTTCCCGGCAAAATCTGTAACGGTCAGAGATTCGCCTTGCGACACCACGAAACGATCGAACCCGTCACCGCCAGTGACTGTGTTGGCGCCTGTTCCACCAGAGAGAACATCTTCTCCGTCACCGCCGGTGAAGACGTCATTTGCCGTGCTGCCAGTGATCGAATCATTAAAAGTTCCACCGGTCACATGGCCAGATATGCCGGTCGCCATCTGAACGGCTTGGTTTGCGTCAAACAAGGCAACTTGGCCGGTGCCGTTCAAGATCACATTGCCGAAACCGGCTGAAAGATCCCGCAGGTCCAAGGAAAACGGATCGCCGTCGAAGGTGAAAGTCAGGGTGTTGCTGTCAGACTGGGACATAAAGTCGTCGCTGACAGAGAAGAAGGCAGAACTGCCTGCAGTTGCGTCCAGTTCGTCGATCCCGGAAAATCCGGCCATACGTTCATAGGAAAACGCGATCGCGGACGAGCGTTCGAACAGAGCAACGTCGTGTCCAGCGCCCAGAGCCACGATGTCCGTGCCCACAAGGTTCGCGTTGTTGTTGGGAACCTCGAGTATGTCGCTCCCGGGCGTTCCCGAGATGTTGTCGTCGTTCGTCGTCAGTCGAAATGTGGCCATCTGGAAGAATGCCTTCTTGCCTGAAATTGGATTGTCGTAACCTGTGTCCTTGCGATCGGACTGTCGAGGCACTGTTGCGTGCGGCGCACCCCATGCGCCAACTGAAACCGCATGGACCATTGCATATTTGGCGTGTCAAATGAAGCCATTGACATGACCTATGCACACAAAGATTTCGTCATTTTTAAGTTTGGTTAAGATATGATATGCGACACGTCCAAATTGCGATATTATCCTTCGGCGGGATCGTTAAGCACCGATCGTTTCCTGCAAGCGCTCAGCCTTACCCAGGGTATGAAACGGGCCTCAGGCTGCCGGGAACCTTCGCCTAGCGCACTGGAACCATCATACAATCAGGATATCGTCGGCTTCGACGATGGCGCCTTGGTCGAAGCGTGCTACGAGAAGCTGTCCGCCCGCACCGGACCCATCGGCATCGAACCAGAGCCGCCCGGCGGTTTGGTCGAAAATGAAACGATCTGTGGCGTCTGCTGCAGTGTTTCCCGCTACGAATGCATCTTCGCTTAGAACGCCCTTCGCGACGGCTCCGTCAAGGATCGACGCCTTGAAGACAAGCGTGTCATCATCCCCTGCGATCGTTTCGAAATCGATGATGCGATCAATGTTGCCTGCATTAATCACTCGATCAAAGACAAAGCTGTCATCGCCGGCCTGCCCCTTCAGCACATCAAACCCTTCGCGACCGATGATCGTGTTGGAGAATGGCGTGCCGACAATCACGTTGTCTAATGCGTTGCCAATACCGTTCAGAACAGCTGGCGTACCATCGCCCTTGATAACGGTTTGCATATACAACCGCTCGATCCAGTCTTCCAGCACGTAGGATCGATAGGCGCGCACGACATCCACGCCTTCGTCCATTTGCTCAACCGCTGTGTCGCCGGGCGCACGGATGAGGTAAGTATCATCTCCTTCGCCGCCGATTAGTGTGTCATTGTTCTTGCCGCCATCAAGAATGTTGTCGCCTGCGTTGCCAGTGATGACATTCTGAAGGCCGTTGCCAGCGCCAATGGTCGCCGTACCTTCCAGCTTTAGGTCCTCAATGTGTTTCCGGCCCATCCGGAAATCGACAAAAGAAAATACCGTGTCGTGCCCAGCCCAATTGCGACTTTCAGCCACCCGATCGCCCACGTCATCCACATAGTAGATGTCGGAACCGGGGCCACCAACCATCAGGTCAGCACCGGCCTGACCGTCGAT
The DNA here is from genome assembly GCF_000768315.1 of Pseudooceanicola atlanticus. Taxonomy (GTDB): domain Bacteria; phylum Pseudomonadota; class Alphaproteobacteria; order Rhodobacterales; family Rhodobacteraceae; genus Pseudooceanicola; species Pseudooceanicola atlanticus. Next base: position 120,326 of record NZ_AQQX01000009.1, on the reverse strand, counting down.
CCGGTCATCGCCGGCGTCGCCATAAATCGTGTCGTCGCCATCCAGCCCAGTCAGCAGATCACTACCGTCACCGCCAAACAGCCAATCATCATCCGATCCCCCTCGCAGGGTGTCCTCTCCGCTCCCGCCGTAAAGCGAGTCGAAGCCGCTTCCGCCAGCGAGGCTGTCATTCCCCTCGTCACCCGACAACCAGTCATCATCGTCCTGACCGAGAACAGTGTCATTGCCTTGGGCGCCTGACAGTGTATCGTTGCCGGACCCGCCGCGAATTACCTGATCGGAAGTATGCCCCACGATTTCATCAGCGGCTCCCGTGCCGTCCGTCTCAGCATTTTGAAGCAGTTGAAATTTGAGGTTGTCGCCAGCACCAGACTCTACCCAAAACAAGGCTAAGGCGCTATCCGAACCGACCAAGTCATGCGCGTAGTACCACTCGGTCCGATTGATATCCACAAGCTCAAAACTAGGTTCATCAGGGTTAAGGTAGACGATTTCGCCGGATGAATCGATGATTGTTCCTGTGATGTGACCGCGATCCCGAGAGCCGCCGCCAACGCTGCTGGTGAACAGAAATTCCCCGTTAGCGCCTGCAATCACGCCCCGGTCAAAATTTGGCAACTGGTTGGTTCTGGTTTGGAAAACGGCGTCGCCATTGGCGTCGTAGTAATAAGCGAATTCTTTGGTCGCAAGCGGGCGAGTACGATCAACATGCATCGCCCAACCGCCATCTTTTAGTGCGATGGTTTCGAAGTTTCCAAAATCATATATTGCGTAACCTCCAGTTTGATAATAATTTTGGAATTCTCCGGCGGAGGAGAGATCCGCAGAAATCTTTGAAAATATAGCAATTGTGTCATTGCTAGTGTCATATGGATTGGTGCTTGAATTGCTCAGCATGTAGCTCACGCTTGCAATCAGTTCACCGGTCACTAGCAATTCAAGTTTTGGCCAGCTATTGATTCTGGGCGCCTCGGCGTCGATGACATCAGGAAGTATTAATGTGTCGGTCGCGGTGTTTGAGCCTTCTGCGTAGCTAGAAAGTACTACTTGTAGTTTTGGGGTGGATCCACTGCCGGGCACATCTCCCACGGTTAGGACGTACACAGTTCCGTCTTCGCCAACTTGGACCGACGATGCCTGATTATCGAATTCGTTCAATCCTGGAGTGTCCACACTGACGATTTCGACAGATTCTGATGCCGGAGTGCCATCGCTCGAAAAATGGTGTACATGAACAGTCTCAAAATCATCAGCTCTAGTGACGTAAGTGAGCGCAAAGCTACCGTCTGCCAAAGGTGTGATATCATCCGGTTGAACCAGCTTGAGGTCATCGGCGGACCCGGAAAAATCAACCAGCTCGGCATCCGTCACGACTGTCCCATCTGGCTCAACGATCGCATAACGAACTGCGTCAAGAGAGGCATCTGAGTAGATGACGAGATAGTTCCCGTTGCCGAGTAATTGCGCCTTCAGAAACTCATTGTTTCGCGCGGAGTACCCATCGACGGTTGAGCCAACAACGCTTGGCCCGCTGACGGAGGTTAGGTTATGCAGATCAAGATAGCTCAAAAAAATAACTCCATTTCTTGGGGTTATCCATTTGCAAGACTCCCCGATTTTAATGTCGAATTGGAACTAACGCTAAGCCGGCATCTAACCCACAGCTAGGGCCGATCGTTGCATGGTCGGGGTTGCGAAAATCGGCACCCCCCCCAGTCAACGACCTGCGCTCGCGAAACCCAAACGTTGCAGTGAAGCAACGCTTTCGAATTAGGCTTATTCCTTTCAAAATATTTCGAAATCTGTCGCCGTCACGACCGCATTCTGTTCGAATGTCGCGACCAATTGCTGAGTTCCTGCGCCAGACCCATCGGCATCAAACCACAAGCGTCCCGTCCCCTGATCAAAGATGAATCTGTCATTTCCGTCCTGAGCTACCGTGCCCGCCCGGAAGTGCGCGCTGCTCAGGCTGCCCGCCGTAAGTCCTCCGAAAACGGCACCCTTCATCTTGAGCATGTCGCCTTCATTTGGGGTGTTCACATTGAAGTCGATGATCCGGTCCACATTTGAGGAGCCAAGCGCTCGGTCGAATACGAAGGTATCTGCACCGCCCTGTCCTTTGAGGGTGTCGCGCCCTTCACGGCCTATGATGACGTTATCGAAAGGGTTGCCGACCACCGTATTATCAAGCTCGTTGCCGATGCCGTTGATGCCAGTCACTCCTTGGCCCGCGTCGTTTCGTAGGGTTTGAAGGAACAGGTTTTCGACATTGTCAGCCAGTATGTATGCCCGGAACGCTTTGACGGCATCGATACCGCGCCCCGCCGCTTCGATTACCTCGTCACCTGGCGCGCGGACAAGGTAGGTGTCGTTGCCATTGCCGCCCATCATGGTGTCATTGTTCTTGCCACCATCGAGGACGTTGTCGCCGTTGTTCCCACGGATCTCGTTTTGCAGGCCGTTGCCTGCGCCCAGTACGGCGTTGCCGGTCAGGCGCAGGTCTTCGATATGACTGCGGCCCATGCGGAAATCGACACTTGCGAACACGGTGTCGGTTCCTCCCCAGCTTCGGCTTTCGGCCACGCGGTCGCCGGCATTGTCTACATAGAAATTGTCACTACCCGGACCGCCGTTCATTAGATCTGCACCGACACCGCCGTCCAGGGTGTCATTGCCATTGGACCCGAAGAGTGTGTCGTCGCCATTCATGCCTTCCAGGAAATTGCGTGCTCCATTTCCTTCAAGCCGATTATTCAGGTTATTTCCGGTGGCTCGACCATTTTCATTGCCTAGAAGTTCCAGGTTTTCGAAATTCGCCTGAAGTGTGTGGCTTAGAAGCGTGCGAACCGTATCAGTGCCGCTATTTGCATCTTCCTCTACGGTATCGCCGGGGGTGCGAATGAAATAGATATCGTGACCTGCGCCGCCCCGCATGGTGTCACTGCCCAACCCGCCGTCCATAAAGTTGTTCTGGAAATTGCCGACCAGAAGGTTGTCCAAGTCATTGCCAAACACATCGAGAGCGTCGCCCGTCAAAGTCACATTCTCGATATGTGCGGTCCCGATGGCGTAATCAACTGACGAAAAGACATGATCGATGCCGCCGCCATCGGCGAATTCAACAATGGAATCTCCAATGTTGTCGACGAAATAGGTGTCACCGTCATTGCCGCCATACATCATGTCGGCACCAGGTCCTCCGTCGATCGTGTCGCTGCCATTCTCGCCTTCGATGACATCGTTGCCGGCATTGCCGTTCAATGTGTCATTGCCTGATCGGCCAAAAATCAGGTCGTCGTTGACGCCTCCATTCAGCGTGTTCGCGGCGCCGTCGCCGACAAAAAGGCCTTTGGTAGAGTTCGCGATGTTTTGTATTAGGTGGAAACCGTTTGTAGATTGAATATACTCTACTTCGAACAGCCGATCCACGCCTCCTCCGGGCGCCGCGACAAGCACGGATCCGTCTCCAGGCCGGAACAGGTCCAATTGTGCGAAAGGCACGTTAAAAATGGCTACATCTCCAGGGCCGGGACCGCGGATTTCGCCATCTGGACCTCCAATGAGAACGTCGAACCCGGGTCCGCCTTGCAGGAAGTCACTGCCCGACAGACCGTAGAGCGTGTCGTCGCCCAAGTTTCCTTCCAAAATATCGGATGGACTGTCCTGTATACTTTCGGGAAAGTCGGTGCCGATCAGCACGTCTGAGAAGATAGAGCCGATAACACGTTCAATTCCACTTGCCCGTAACCTGAAGGCCCAACCTGCGCCTTGGTCTCCATCCAATTGGTTTAGGTCTACTGTGACTGGACCCGTAGCATTGGCATAGCTAATTGTGTCGATCTCGTTCGGATCGGTACCAGTGTCGGTCACAGTATCGCCGATCGGAGTGTTTGGCGACGGCGGGCCTGGCAGGTAAAGGTCATTGCCCGGGCCACCATGAAGGCCGTCTGTTCCTTCGCCACCAATGAGCGTGTCGTTGCCTCCGTCTCCTTGCAGGAAGTCATCGCCACCACGACCATCGAGAAGGTCATTGCCATCATAACCCGCCATCAGGTTGACATTGTCGGTCCCGATATAGACGTGCTGGAATGAACTTAGAAATGCCCGGAAAATCGCTGGGTTGTCCTGCAGATATGTCTGAACCAAGGCGTTTGTGAATTGTGTCGCAGGTACATTGGGTAGGGTGATAACTGCACTCAGACGGAGATTGGTTTCGAGCGACATTGCCGGTTCGTAAGGCAAGCCTTGGGTTTGAGCCGCGGACAATAGGTCATTGTAATAGTACCGGATTCCGGTGATCGTCCCACCGGTCAACGCTGTGATCGACGCATTTCCACCGATCGGCACTTGTCCCACGGTCAACCCAGTTCCGGAAAATACCATTCGAGCTAAGTTATAAAGTCCGGCACCTGGCGCAACTTCATCACCGATCGCAACGTCGCCTGGATTCAAAGGCACCGTTGGAGAGCTGTTGAGAACCTGAACAACAGGAAGTCTCGCGTTGACGGTCAATGCTCCGAACTTGAAGTATCCCTCGAGACCGCTGTGCATCTCAGCTGTCGAGCCGAAAATGGTGGCATTCCAGACCATATCAATTCCCCTCAAAATAACTTGCGTTATCGGGGCGAAATTGGCCCCGTCCGGACCTAGTCTCGAACGGAACGATGATACCAGACTATAGGCTAATCAAGTGATTTGGTTGTCTTGAAGCAGAAAAATATGGGGCCGCGCGTCGTGAGAGGCGAGGCGCCGCTTGTCCAAATCTATGTTGTTCTTAGTTTTAATTGACGTATTTATCTGAAGGTTGCCGCCCCCGGAATGGCAGCGCGTTCCGGGGGCGAGTAGCAATCAGCCCATGCGTTCAGAGGAATAGCTGCCCGGGGAAGCCGGGAAGACCACGGTCTTTGCGCCGTTCAGCAGGATGCGGTGCTGGGCATGGGCGTGGATGGCGCGGGACAGCACAGATGCCTCGACGTCGCGGCCCAGGGCCACGTAATCCGCGCCGCTCTGGGTGTGGGTGACGCGGACGGTGTCCTGTTCGATGATCGGGCCTTCGTCCAGGTCGGCGGTGACGTAGTGGGCCGTCGCACCGATCAGTTTCACGCCGCGCTCATAGGCCTGCTTGTAGGGGTTGGCCCCCTTGAACGACGGCAGGAAGGAGTGGTGGATGTTGATGATCCGCCCTTCCATCCGGGTGCACATCTGGTCGGACAGGACCTGCATGTAGCGCGCCAGGACGACCAGCTCTGCGCCGGTATCCTCGACCACTTCCATGATCCGTGCTTCGGCCTGGGGCTTGTTTTCCTTGGTCACCTTGATGTGGTGGAAGGGGATGTCGTGGTTCACGACGACCTTCTGGTAATCTAGGTGGTTGGAGATCACGCCGACAATCTCGATCGGCAGGGCGCCGATGCGCCAGCGATAGAGCAGGTCGTTCAGGCAATGCCCGAAGCGGGACACCATGACCAGCACCTTCATCTTCTGAGATTCGTCGTGGAAGGCGAATTCCATGTCGAAGGGGGCGGCGACCTCGGCGAATTTCTCGGCCAGGGTGGCGTCGTCCACGCCCTTTTCCGAGGCAAAGCTGATCCGGGTAAAGAAATGGCCGGTTTCGGCATCATCGAATTGCGAGGAATCGGTGATGTTGCAGCCCTGCTCGGCCAGGAAGGTCGAGATCGCGGCGACGATGCCGCGGGTCGAAGGGCAGGCTACGGTGAGGCAATATCTGGTCATGGCGGTCTCCTGTCGGCTGTTCCGGCCCTTTGCGGTCGGTCTTGTGCCCAGATGTTTCGATGTGTCGCGGCGAGAGAGTTGAAATCCTTGCTCTTCCTCTCGGCATTATTCACGGCACGGGAGAGAGGCAAGGCTGGTTGCGGCTTGTCTGCGACCGTTCGCGACCTGTTGCGTAAAACTGGTCGTTTCAAATGGGGGCGAGACGGCTGACCGGGATCAGCGCTAGCGGTCGCCCGCGTCGCGGACGAGGGCGGCGAAGCGGTAGAACCCATGGGCCATCTTGGAAAACGGCAGCAGCAGGAACAGCGCCAGGACCGTGCCCAAGTGGATGGCCAGCGCAATCCCCGTCGCATCACTGCCCCGCAGGGCATAGAGGATCAGGCCGGTCAGCCCGGTCAGGCCCAACAGCCAGATGAAGGCGCTTTCGCCGCCGCTGCGTCCGGGGGCGCCAAGCGCGGGATCGGCCTTCCTGCGCAGCACCAGCATGAAGGCACAGCCCGCAACCAGCAGAAGCCCGCCTGGCACGCCCAGCAGCTTGGGCATCGACCAGAACCCATAGGGTGCGGGGGCATCGAAAACGTAGTGCAGCACGGTGCCAGACGCGGTCGCGGCAAAGCACAGCAGGAAGCCGTACATCACCGCTTGGTGGGCATGGCGGCGGGCGTCAGAGAACCGTTCCGCCTTTTCGAAATTGCATCCCTGGCCTTGTCCGCCCGACAGGTTGCGCAGCCGCCCGGCGTCGCGGATCGCCTGTGCCATGGCTTTGCCCGTGACCGCACCACCACCGGTTTCGACCCAGTAGCGGCGCAGGCTGACTCCGATGGAGACAAGCGGCAACAGGAAGGCCGGGGTGAAGATCGCGACCATCGCACCGTGGGACAGCCAAGCATAGAAGCCGTCGCCTCCGCCGGGCAGGGCGGAGATGAGCCAGAAAAGCAGGGCGAGGCTCACCACCAGCATCAGCGCAACCGGCGTCGCGTGACGCTGGAACAGGCGCGCGGGCGCCTGTGGCCAGGCCAGGCGTTCCCAGCTTTCCACACGGGCCGTGGCGAGCGCACGGGGCAGGTTCAGGTCAAACTCGTGCGGGGCCGTGTATTGGCACGCGTAATAGCAGCCCCGGCAATTGTGACAGAGGTTCGCCAACTGGGTGATGTCGCCATCGGCAAAGACCTTGTCCCGGGTGATCGCGGGAAAGACCGAACAGAACCCTTCGCAATAGCGGCAGGCATTGCAGATCTCGATCTGGCGGCGGGCCTCCATCACCGGGTCGTCGGAAATCGTTCCGGGATCGGTTTGCAACGAGATATCAAGCAACATGGGCGGCGGCCTCCTGTCCCGCGATGCGGCCAAAGACTGTGCCGATGGTCATGCCGAAGCCCGCCAGGTACCCCTGTCCCAGGATTGAGCCTGCCATCATCTCTCCGGCGCTCCAGATATTGTCGTACGGGCCATCGGGACCGGCCGCGCGGGCCGTCCTGTCCACTTTGAGCCCGAGATAGGTGAAGGTCACGCCGGGGCGCAGGATGTAGCCGTAGAAGGGCGGTTCGGTGATCGGACGGGCCCAGTTGGTCTTGGGCGGCTCCAGCCCTTCCGTGGCCAGCCCGTCGAGGTCCTGCGGATGAAACTCACCGGGGCGGCAGGCGGCGTTGAAAGCTTCGATCGTGGCGATCAGACGATCCGCCGGAAGCTCCATCCGTTCGGCCAGTTCTTCCAGCGTGTCGGCGGTGATCGGCGGGTAGACCGACGGCATGAAGAGGTCGATGGAGCGGCTGTCGATGATCGAGAACCCGACCTGATCGGGCTGCGCGGCGACCAGCCGGCCCCAGATCGCGTAACGCTTGGGCCAGGTATCCTCGCCCTCGTCATAGAACCGTTCGCCGTCGCGGTTCACCACGACCGAGAAGGGCACGCAATCCAGCCGCGTGGCAATTCCGCCGTCGAATTTCGGCGCCCGCCCGTCAATGGCGACGGCATGGCACTGGGTCGGATCGCCGACGCTTTGCGCGCCCTGGTCCAGCATGTCCTTCAGCACGACGCCGCGGTTGTAGGGTGTGCCGCGGATCAGGAAGTTCCGTGCCGACGGCCCCCAGGCCCGCGCCAGCCAGTCGATGTCGGACTGGAACCCGCCCGAGGCCAGGATAACCGCGCGTGTCGCGAAGCGCAGGGGCGTGTCGCCAATCGTGGCCTCCACATGGGTCGCGCGGCGGCCCTCCATCGCCACATGCGTGACCTGCGCATCATAAAGCACGCGAACGCCCAGATCCTCGGCCGTCAGGTAATAGGCGTTCACCAGCGCCTTGCCGCCGCCCAGGAAGAAGGCGTTCGTCCGGTCCAGCGACAGCGTGCCGGCCAGCGAGGGCTGGAACCGCACGCCATGGGCCTGCATCCAGGGCAAACACTCCGCCGAGGTCCGGATCGTGTGGCGGGCCAGGTCCTCGTCGGTTTCGCCCTTGGTCACGCGCAGCAGGTCGGCCCAGAATTCCTGTTCGTCATAGCTTTCGACCAGAGGTCCGAGCGCGCCGTGATGCATGCAGCGAAAGTTGCGGGTGTGGCGGGAATTGCCGCCGCGATAAGCCTTGGGCGCACCTTCCAGGATCAGGACTTTCGCCCCGGCCTCTGCCGCCTCGATGGCGGCGCAGAGCGCGGCATTGCCGCCGCCGGCGATGACGATGTCCCAGCTTTCCTTGGCCAGTGCCTGTGCGTCGTTCATGATGCCGTGCCTTCGCCGGCGCGGTCGCGCAGCATCCGCAGGCGTTCGGATTGTGCGCCTTCCATGTGCTGCCGCATCAGGCGCTCTGCCGTCTCGCCGTCACGGGCGCTCAGCGCTTCGATCACCGCGTCATGTTCGCCGATGGCAGCCTGCGCCCGGTCGCGCGATTCCATGCTGGTCGGGCCGAGGATCAGCATCGTCGTCTCGACCGACGCCATGGAGCTGTGCAGGAACCGGTTGCGCGCCGCATCCAGCAGGCGACGGTGGAACAGGCGGTTCAGCGCGGCCATGCGGTCGGGCGTGGCGATGGCGGCTTCCATGTCACGGTTGATCTCGCGCAGCTCCGCGATTTCGATATCCGACGCGGCCCGCGCGGCCAGGCGCGCGGCGGTAGATTCGAAGACGCAGCGCATCTCGTAAAGCTCCATGATCTCGGAATAATCCAGCTGGCGGATCACGGCGCCGGTGCGCGGCTGATGTTCGACAAGCCCTTCCGATTCAAGCCGCCGGATCGCCTCCCTGACCGGGGTGCGGCTGATCTGGAGCCGCGCGGCGACCTCCGTCTCGGTCAGGCGGGTGCCAGGGCGGAGCTGGCCGGACCGGATTTCCTCTCTCAGCGCATCATAGGCGCTCTGCCCGTGCAGGGGGCGCGGGTCGGTTGCAGGGATCGGCAGGGGCGTGGCGCTCGTCATGCATCCAAGCGTATACAGTTGGATACACAATGGTCAAGCGATGTGACGCACGGGACCAGGCACGCCAGGCGGCACCGGACCGGAAGGCCACGGATCGGAATTCAGGAAGAGGCTAGCCGAGCAGAGCCAGGGCCGACGCGACATCCGCCACCCGTTCCGCATTGTCGCGGGCGGCGCGGCCATCGGACATCAGAAGCGAATTCTCGAAGCCGACGCGGACCTTGCCGCCCAGTTCGGCGGCGCGGGTCAGGCAGGCGGTTTCCTCGGCCCCGAAGGCGCAGAGCATCCAGTCGAAGCTGTGCCGGGACGCGCCGTCAAGATAGTCCAGGTGCCGGTCCAGATCGGCCAGGTCCGGGCGCGCGCCAGCATAGCTGCCCAGGACCAGTTGCAGCAGGTGGTGTCTGCCGGGGATACGGCCATCTGCCAGCGCGTCCAGGAAGCTGCGGGTTTCCTGCGGATCGTAGAGGATGTGCTGGATGGCGACGCCCGCCTCTGCCGCCCAATGGTAGAAGTCCTGGACCTGGGGCCAATCCTCGGGACGCCGCACCATTTCGCGCAGCGCGACCGAGACGTGATCGGGGCGCAGCGCGCGGACCATGGCCTGCTGCTCTGCAGCATCGTAGCGACCGGCCGCCTCTGACGTGACCTGGATATAGCCGGCCGGGGCCTCCGCCGACAGGCGGTCCAGCAGGGCGCGGTAGCGTCCGGCGTCCAGCAGATGGGCACCATCCGCGTCGCGGATATGCAGATGCAACCCGTCGGCGCCCGCGGCGGTGCATTGGCGCCATGTCTCGATCACCGCGTCGTCGGTGATGGGCAGTTCCGGGTGGTCGGCGGGCATGCGGCGCGCACCGTTGGGCGCGACCATGATGCGGGGCAGAGGGGCTGGAAATGTCACGGGGTCTTCTCCGGTTCGGTCCGGGCCACGGTCGCGGGTTTCGAGGGCAACGGCAACCACCGCAACGAAAAAGGCCCGCCACGGGGGCGGGCCTTCGATCCTGTCGGGCCTGGGATCAGGCCGGCGGGATCACAGCTTTTCGGTCAGTTCCGGAACAGCTTCGAAGAGGTCCGCGACCAGGCCGTAATCGGCAACCTGGAAGATCGGGGCTTCTTCGTCCTTGTTGATCGCGACGATGACCTTGGAGTCCTTCATGCCAGCAAGGTGCTGGATCGCGCCGGAGATGCCGACAGCGACATACAGTTCCGGTGCAACGACCTTACCGGTCTGACCCACCTGCCAGTCGTTCGGCGCATAGCCCGAGTCGACAGCGGCGCGCGACGCGCCAACGGCGGCGCCCAGCTTGTCGGCCAGTTTCTCGATCAGCGCGAAATCCTCTTCGGAGCCGACGCCGCGGCCGCCGGAGACGACGATACCCGCAGAGGTCAGTTCCGGACGATCGCTTTCGGCCATCGCGTCGGACACCCACTCGGACAGGCCGGGGTTGTCTGCGGTGGCTGCGTCCTCGACCGAGGCAGAGCCGCCGTCGCCAGCCGCGTCGAAGGTGGAGGTCCGGAAGGTGATGACCTTCTTCTCGTCCTTCGACTTCACGGTCTGGATCGCGTTACCGGCATAGATCGGACGCTCGAACGTGTCGGCATCGACCACGGCGGTCACGTCGGTCAGGATCATCACGTCCAGCAGGGCTGCGACGCGCGGCATGATGTTTTTCGCATCGGTCGTGGCGGGGGCCACGATGTGCGAATAATCACCGGCCAGCGACACGATCAGCGCGGCAACGGGTTCGGCCAGGCGGTGACCATAGAGGTCATCCTCGGCCACCAGCACCTTGGAAACGCCGTCGATCTTGGCAGCGGCTTCGCCCGCGGCCTTGGCAGAGGCGCCAGCGGCCAGAACGGTCACGTCGCCCAGGGCTTTCGCGCCCGAGACGGCCTTGGCGGTTGCATCCAGCGACAGTTCGCCGTCCTGGACTTCGGCAAGCAGAAGAACGGCCATTACACGATCCCCTTCTCTTTGAGTTTCGCCACGAGGGTATCCACGTCGGGCACCATCTCACCGGCCTTGCGCGCTTCGGGCTCGGAGGTCTTGACGATCTCCAGGCGCGGGGACACGTCGACGCCGAAATCTTCGGCAGTCTTTTCGTCCAGCGGCTTTTTCTTGGCCTTCATGATGTTCGGCAGCGACGCGTAACGCGGTTCGTTCAGGCGCAGGTCGGCGGTGATGATGGCGGGCATCTTCACCTTGATGGTCTGCAGGCCGCCATCGACTTCGCGCTTCACGACAGCGCTGTCGCCGTCGATGTCCAGCTCGTTCGCGAAGGTCGCCTGGGACCAGCCCAGCAGCGCCGACAGCATCTGGCCGGTGGCGTTCATGTCGTTGTCGATCGCCTGCTTGCCGGCGATGACCAGGCCCGGCTGTTCCTCGTCGATGACCCCTTTCAGGATCTTCGCGACGGCCAGGGGCTCGATATCGGTGTGCACGTCATCGGCCGCGACAACCAGAACGGCGCGGTCGGCGCCCATGGCCAGCGCGGTGCGGAGCGTTTCCTGCGCCTGCTTGACACCGACGGAGACGACGACGACTTCTTCGGCCTTCCCGGCTTCCTTCAGGCGAATGGCCTCTTCGACGGCAATCTCGTCGAAGGGGTTCATCGACATTTTGACATTGGCAAGATCGACGCCCGATCCGTCCGCTTTCACGCGAACCTTCACGTTGTAGTCGATCACGCGTTTGACAGGCACCAGCACCTTCATCTGCGGTCACTCCCTTTTGAATTACTATGACCCGCCCCGGATTCGAGGCAGGCCGTTCCCGCGTGTTGATATATTCTTCATTTCGGCGGTGACAGATCAAAATCGACCTCTTAGCGCGACGTGACGCCGCGAATTTCCGATTTGCGGGTTTGAATTCTGCAATGCGGAACGGTGGAGCCAATCTGAAAGCGCGCTAGAGTGGTAAGGGAATCACTTCCCTCCGGAGACACCGTCGATGCGCCCCATTCCGATCCTGACCGCTCTTGCCCTTGTTAGCGCTCCCGTTTTTGCCCAACAGGCCACCGATGCGGTGCCACCGGAAATGACCACCGACCTCTCTGCGCCGGTCGCCGATCCGGGGCTGCGGGCCTCGCAGACGGCCAAGGCCGAGGGGCGGTCGGTCGAGGCGTCGAACTGGATGATTTCCGCCGCGCATCCGCTCGCCGTGCAGGCCGGGGCAGATGTGCTGCGGGCAGGCGGCACGGCTGCGGATGCGATGGTCGCCGCACAGGCGATGCTGGGGCTGGTCGAACCGCAAAGCTCCGGCCTAGGCGGGGGCGGGTTCCTTGTCTACTACGACGCCGATCTGGGAGAGGTGTTCACGCTGGACGGTCGCGAAACCGCACCGATGGATGCGACCCCGACGCTGTTCCAGACCGAGGGCGAGCCGATGGGGTTCTTCGAGGCCGTCGTCGGCGGCCTTTCGGTGGGCGTGCCGGGAACGCCCGCGCTGATGGCGGGCACGCATCAACGCTGGGGCACCATCCCGTGGCCCGACCTGCTGGCGCCCGCCATCAACCAGGCCGAGGCGGGGTTCGAGGTGTCTGCAAGGCTTGCCGCCATGGTCGGCTTCGACCAGGACCGATTGGTCCTGCATCCCGAAACCTCTGCCTATTTTCTGCCCGAGGGCGCGCCGCTGGCCGCCGGTGACCTGCTGAAGAACCCGAAATACGCCGAAACCCTACGCCTGCTGGCCGATGGTGGTCCGCAGGCGTTTTACGAGGGGCCGATGGCCGGTCTCATCATGTCCGCCGTGCTCAACGCGGTGCAGCCCGGGTTATTGAGCGAATGGGACATGCGCAACTACACGATCCGTGAGCGGGATGCGGTCTGTTCAGCTTTCCAGAGCTACGAAGTCTGCGGCATGGGCCCGCCCTCGTCGGGCGCTGTGGCCGTGGGACAAATCCTTGGACTGGCCGATGCCTATTACGACGGTGCGATGCCCGACGTCTCTGCGGAGACCGAAGTTCTGACGGTCTGGGGCAATGCCGGTCGCCTCGCCTTTGCGGACCGGGGCCGCTACCTGGCCGACAGCGATTTCGTGCCCGTCCCGGTGACCGGGCTGCTCGACCCCGCCTACCTGGCCGACCGCGCGACCGAAGACATGGGGACCGGCGCGTTGGAAGATGTCACCCCCGGCACGCCGGAATTCGACCATGCGCTTCTCTGGGCGGATCACGTGGGACGTGCGCTGCCCTCCACCACGCATTTGTCGATCGTGGATCAATATGGCGACGCGCTGAGCCTGACATCGAGCATTGAAAACGCCTTCGGCAGCCGGGTGATGGTCGGGGGCTTCCTGCTGAACAACCAGTTGACCGATTTCTCCTTCCGCTCGCATCGCGACGGCGTGCCGATTGCCAACCGGGTGGAGCCGGGCAAGCGGCCCCGGTCTTCCATGTCGCCGACCATCGTTCTGGAGGACGGCAAGCCGGTTCTGGTCATCGGGTCGCCCGGCGGGTCGCGGATCATCGGTTATGTCGCGGAAACCATCTGGCGGGTGCTGGGCGAGGGGCAGGACATCCAGGCCGCCATTGCCGCGCCCCATGCGGTGAACCGGTTCGGCACCTACGATATCGAGGCCGGGCCAGGGTCCGAGGATCGCGCCGCGGAGCTTGAGGCGCGCGGTTTCAAGGTGTCGGTGCGCGACCTGAATTCCGGCCTGCATGGCATCGTGATCGGCCCGGACGGCCTGCGCGGCGGCGCCGATCCCCGGCGCGAGGGGCTGGCCTACGGGGAATGAGGGGCGCGGTGCTCAGTAATCCGTGCGCGTCAGCGTCTCGGTCCACATGATGTGATTGCCGTCCGCGTTGCTCTGTGACGACCCCCAGACGTGGCAATTGCCGTGGTTGTCGAACAGGTAGGTTGTCTCGACCATCGTGTCGGGCATCGGAATGTCGAAATGAACCAGGTGGCGCGTCTGGTAGCCACGCCCCTCGATCGGCCCGATCTCGAATTTCAGAAGGGAGGGCGCGGTTTCGACGAGGATCAGGCTCAGGTCGATATCCTCGGCATCCGGTTCCTCGTGAAACTCGTGCACGAAAGACAGGCCCAGCCCCTCGTCCCGCGGGCTGAGATACAGATTCACCCGGTAGGCATGGGTTTCGCCCTTGTCGTCGCGCCAGCGACCTGTGCCTGCGAAAGTGCCGTAATGGGTGTCGTCAAGCCGGGCCATGCATCGTCCTGTCTGCTCCTCGCCGCCTGTACGGCGGCTGCGCTCTATCTCTAGTGCCGCGCTGCGTAATTGTCATCCGGCCTGCTGCGGTGCGCAGCGCAAGTCCCGTGATCCTGGCGGTCCGGAGGCCCCGCTGCCCAGGAATAATTCACCGAGGTCGGTTTCGGGCCTGAAAATGTCGGCTGGGCCGTGCGCGGCCTGTGCGTCCTGCTAAAGGTGAGGAAGGTTCAGCCAAGGGATTCCGGCCAATGAAAACGCATGTCAAAGCTCTGGTCGTCGGCGGCGGCGCCGTCGGCACCTCCATCGCATATCACCTGGCCAAGGCCGGTTGGAACGACGTTATGCTGCTGGAGCGGGACGAGCTGACCTCGGGCTCCACCTGGCACGCGGCCGGTCTGCTCCCGCTCTTCAACATGAGCTACGCGACGACCCACATCCACAAGTACTCGGTCGATTTCTACAAGACGCTGGAGGCCGAAACCGGCCTGAATGCGGGCTTCTCGGTCGTGGGCAACCTGCGCATGGCGCAGACGAAGGCCCGGATGGACGAATACATGGTCTACGCGACCACCGCCGAAACCGCCGAGGTCCCCTACGAGTGGATGACCCCCGCGCAGATCAAGGACCGCTGGCCGCTGGTCAATGTCGAAGGGCTGGAAGGTGCGATCTTCCACCCGACCGATGGCTACATCAACCCCGCCGACGTCACCATGGCGATGGCCAAGGGCGCCCGTCAACGCGGCGTGATGATCGAGCGGAAGTGGCAGGTCGATGGCTACGAATGGACCGGGTCCGAGTGGAAGGTGACCTGCACCAAGATGGTCGAGAAGGGCGGCAACCTTGTCCCCTCCGAAGAACAGATCGTCATCACCGCCGAACATGTCGTGACCGCCACTGGCAACCACGCGCAGCGCACCGCGAAGCTGCTGGGCATCAAGACGCCGGCGATCCCCGTTGAACACCAGTTCATCGTGACCGAACCCGATCCGGCACTGGTCGAATACCGCAAGAACGGCGGCGCAGAGCACCCGGTCCTGCGCGATGCCGACGCCAAGTGGTACGTCCGCGAGGAGCGGGGCGGCTGGATCCTCGGGCCCTACGAGCTGAACGCGCCTGCGCGCTTCCGCTTCGGCGTGCCCGACAGCTTCCGCGCCGACCTCTTCCCGCTCGA
Organism: Pseudooceanicola atlanticus; assembly: GCF_000768315.1. Lineage (GTDB taxonomy): Bacteria > Pseudomonadota > Alphaproteobacteria > Rhodobacterales > Rhodobacteraceae > Pseudooceanicola > Pseudooceanicola atlanticus. The sequence goes on along the minus strand of NZ_AQQX01000009.1, from coordinate 104,853 downwards.
CCTGGAGCGGATCGAGGAAGAATACATGTCGATGATCCATCGTCTGCCCTCCTCCGAAGAGGTTGGCCTGAAGGACGATTTCAACGGCCCGATCTGTTACACCCCCGATGGCAACCCGCTGGTCGGCCCGGCGCCGGGCCTGCGCAACATGTGGCTCGCCGAAGGCTTCTCCTTCGGGATCACGGCGGCCGGCGGCACCGGCTATTACCTGGCGCAGATGATGGTGGAAGGGGAGGCCGAGATCGACATGGCCTCGCTCGACCCCAAGCGGTACGGGTCGTGGATGACCTCGGAATACGCGGTCAAGAAGAACGAGGAAGCCTACGAGCACGTCTTCATCCTGCACCACCCCGACGAGGAACGCCCCGCCGCGCGTCCCCTGCGCACTGCGCCGGTCTATGACCGCCAGAAGGCGCTTGGCGCGCAGTTCGGCCAGGTGAACGGCTGGGAGCGTCCGAACTACTACGGCCCGCTCGATGCCGATGACAATTTCGACCACGACGCCCGGTCCTTCCGCCGTGGCGGCTGGTGGCAACATGTCCACGACGAGGCCAAGGCGATCCGCGAAGGCGTCGGCCTGATCGACGCCACCGCCTTCACCAAGCACCTGGTGAAGGGGCCGGGCGCGACCGCCTTCCTCGACTGGTTCACCTGCAACAAGCTGCCCAAGACCGGCCGGATCAACCTGACCTACGCGCTGACCGACAAGGGCACGACGCGGACGGAATACACCATCGTCCGGCTGGCCGAGAACGAGTATTACCTGATCTCTGCCGGTGCATGGACCGCCTATGACGGCGACTTCCTCCAGAAGGCGATCGAGGACAAGATCCCCGAGTTCGGCTGGATCTCCTGCCATGACGTGACCACCCAGTGGGGCGTCTTCGCCATCGCCGGACCGAAATCCCGCGATGTGCTGGCCAGCCTGATCCGCGACGCCGAGCCCGAGACGGCCCTGTCCAACAAGCGCTTCCCCTGGCTCTCGATGCGCGACATCGAACTGGGCATGTGCCCGGTCCGCGCCATCCGCGTGGCCTATACCGGCGAGCTGGGCTGGGAACTGCATCACCCGATCGAGATGCAGGCCTATCTGTGGGACCAGCTGATGGAAGCCGGCAAGCCGCACGGGATGAAGCTGGTCGGTGCCCGCGCCCAGAACTGGCTGCGCCAGGAGAAGAGCTACCGCGCCTTCGGCCACGAACTGGGCCGCGACGCGACCCCGGCCGAGGCCGACCTGCCGCGCTTCATCGACCTGTCGAAGGAGTTCAACGGCAAGGAGGCGATGGAGGCGACCGGCATCCGCGCCAAATGCGTCACCGTGCTGATCGACGGGCCGGAAGATGCCGATCCCTGGGGCCGCGAGGCGCTCTATGATGGCGACACCAAGGTCGGGCGCCTGACCTCGGGCGGCTATTCCGTGGCCTTCGGGAAATCCATCGGCATGGGCTATGTCTCGCCCGAACTGGCAGTGCCGGGGCAGAAGCTGAAGCTGAAGATGCTGAACCAGCTGTGGGATGCGGTCGTGACCGAGGACAGCCCCTACGATCCCAAGAACGAGGTCATCCGCAAGGACGGCTGAGGGCGATCCAAAGGCGCGCCGCTGCACGGCGCACACGATCATGGCTGATATCCCTGCGGGGATATCAGCGGTGCCTCCGGCGGGGATATTGACCGGCCAGATGAAAGGGATTTGTTCACCTTTGTCTGCGACCGTTCAAAGGCGGTACAGGCGGGGACGCCGATGACCGTGCCAGGTGAAAGGCCCCTGCAGCACTGCGACGGATAGCGGACGGCGGGGGCCGACCCTGGGTCTGTCGATGCCTTGGCGTCCATGGCGATCGGGTGTGGCCGGGCGACGTACCGGAATGGTGTGCGCCGCAGGCGCGCGATTGGATCAGAGCCTGGGGGCAGGTGCGGTCAGCCCGCCTTTGCCGCGAACTGGTCGTAGCATTCCAGGGCTTTGGCCGCGTACATCATCGACGGGCCGCCCCCCATCTGGATCGTCATGCCCAGAACATCGGCCACTTCCTCGCGTGTTGCGCCGTTGCGGATCAGCGTGTCGATATGCAGCGCGATGCAGCTGTCGCAATGGGTGGCCACGGCGATGCCGAGCGCGACGAATTCCTTGGTCTTGAAGTCGAGGACGCCGTTCTCCTTCACCCCTTTGCTGAGCGTGGCAAAGCCCTTGCTGGCCTCCGGCGCAGCCTTGTAGAGCGCGCGCAGCTGGTCGCGTGTGCCTTCGATCTTGGCGGTCCAGTCCATCGTGAAAACCCTCAGTTGTGTCAGGGGCATATGGCCTGACCGGCCGGATCGCAGCCTTGATCCAGATCAGAGGGGGCGGCGGCCCACGAAGGCCAGGTTGTTGGCGGGCATCTCGACCGGTGCGTCCGGCGTCAGGCCGGCCTCTTTCAACAAGTCGAGCATCCAGCGATCATCCTTGTACCCGATCTGCGGATCGGCGGCGCGCAGGTCGGCGTGGAACCGGGCATCCCCGTCCGAGGTCAGCTGCCCGCTCCGCATGAAGGGCCCGTAGAAGACGGCCACGCCGCCGGGCGCCAGCGCTGTCGCGGCCTCGCGGATCAGGGTTGTGGCCTCGTGTTCGGCGATCAGGTGCAACAGGTTGACCAGCAGGACCAGGTCCTGCGCCTCGTGCCCCGCCGCCCATCCCGGGCGGGTCGCGTCAAGGGCGACGGCGGGTCGGATGTTGGCCAGCCCCGCTTCGGCGGCGTAGGCGTCGATGGAGGCCAGCCGCACCGGGTCGACTTCTGTCGGTTGCCAGATCGTCAGCGGCAGGCGGGCCGCGTGCCGCACGACGTGCTGGCCGGAACCGGAGGCGATCTCGAGCGCTTGCCCGGGGTCGTCGCCACGCAATCCGGCCACGAGGTCGGAGATCGGTCCGGCATTGCGCTCCGCCGCGGGCAGGTGCAGCCGGCCATCGCCCAGGTCTTCGGCGACCCGCGCCGCAGGGGGCAGGGACCGGCCGGTCACCGTGTGAACCTTTCGGGGCTGAGCGCCGTGATGACCTCGGATGGCAGGTCCGACGGCCGTCCTGCGATCAGCGCCGCCGTCAGGCGGGCCGCCGCGGGGGCCGTCTGGAACCCGTAGCCACCCTGGCCGGCGAGCCAGATGAAATCGGGGCGTGTCGGATCGCGACCGATGACCAGGGTCCGGTCCGGGGCGAAGGTGCGCAGCCCGGCCCAGGTCGCTGCGGGGCGCGGGATGTCCATCGTCACCATGTCGTCGAACCGGGCCAGCCCTTCGGCGATGACCATGTCGTCAGCCCAGGCATCCATCGGCGCGATCTGGTCTTCCTCGGCCGGGGAGACGATCAGCATCCCGGCATCGGGCTTGGCGTACCAGCGTTCCCCGACACTGTCGATGAAGGCCCATTTCGACGGGTCCATGCCGCCGGGCAGCGGCAGGCGGGCCATCGACCGGCGCAGCGGCGTCAGGCCGATCGGCGGAAGGCCGGCCAGAGTCGCGACCTCATCGGCCCAGGCGCCGGCGGCATTGACCAGGACCCGTGCGGAATAGCTTTCGCCCCCCGCTTCGACCCGCCACCCTGCGCTTCCGTTGATCGCTGTCACGCGGGCGCCGGTGACGATCTGGGCGCCGGCCTTCAGCGCGCGGCGACGGGCGTTCTGGACCAGCAGGTCGGTGTCGATATCCGACGTATCCTCGCGGATCGCCGCATGGGTGACGCGGGTCGGGTCGAGCAGAGGGAACAGGCGCTGCGCATGATCCATGTCGATCCGGGTCAGGCCGAAATCCGCGGCCTCATGGGCAAAGGCGTCGGGCTCTTCCTCGGTGCCCAGCAGCATCATCGGTCGCGGCGTCAGAACGCCGCCATCCGCCGTCGCGTGGTGATCTGCGCTGGCCGAGTTCAGCGCGCGGACGACGGTATTGCCGTAGCTTTCCAGGAACATCGCGGCGGACCGGCCAGAGGCATGGTGCGCCAGGTGGTCTTCGGCCTCCAACAGGGTGACGCTGCCAAGCGCCGACAATTCCGCTGCGGCGGTGACGCCGGCGACGCCGCCGCCAATGATGAGGATATCGGGGTCAGTGATCTGGGTCATGGGCCGAAGATGGCAGGAACAGGCGCGGCGTCAACCACGGGCTGGCCTATCGTCCCTTGAAGACCGGCGCCCGCTTTTCCGCAAAGGCCGCGCGGCCCTCCTTGTAATCCTCGCTGTCGAAACAGGCCTGGATGGCGGCTTCGATGCTTGCCACGTCGCGCTCCCCGGCATCCTGCCCGACGGCGTGAATGGCCATCTTTGCGGCGCGCATGGTCAGCGGCGCGTTGCCTGCGATCTGGGCCAGGTACTCGTCCGCCGCGGTGTCGAAGCCGTCGACCGGCAGAATGCGGTTGATCAGGCCCATCGAAAGCGCCTCTTCGGCGGAATATTTCCGGGCGGTGAAGAAGATCTCGCGCGCATTTGCGGGGCCGACCACGTCGGTCAGCGCCTTGATCCCGGAGTACCGATACCCCAGCCCCAGCTGCGCGGCAGGCACGGCAAACCGGGTATCCTCGGCCGCGATCCGCAGGTCGCAGCCGAGCGCCGTGGCCATCCCGCCACCGACGCACCAGGTGCGGATGACCGCGACCGTGGGCAAGGGGCAATTCACGATCGCCGCGTTGGCCGCCGTGCCCACGCGGTCATATTCGGCGACCTGTTCGGGGGTCGACCGCCGGGTCGCGAATTCCGAGATATCCGCGCCCGAGATGAAGGAGCTTTCGCCCTCGCCCCGCAGGGCCACGACACGTACGTCGGAGGTTTCGGCCATGTCGGCAATGGCCGCGGGCACCTGCCGCCACATCGTGTAGGTCAACGCGTTGCGCCGCTTCGGGTTGGAAAAGATGACCCAGCCGACGCCGTCGCGAACCTCGGTGCGCAGATGGGGGGTGTAGCCATCGGCTTCGGGTTCGGCGGGAATAGTGGCGAGCTTGCTCATGCGATGCCTCCGTTGCGCAGGGCGGTGATCTGGTCGGACGTATAGCCCAGTTCCGACAGGACCTCATCCGTATGTTGACCGCAATCGGGTGTCGCCGATCGCATCACCGGGCTGATCCCATCGATCTGGATCGGTTGCCCGACCAGCCGCTGGCGTCCCCGCGTCGGGTGATCAACCTCGGCCACGATGGGCAGGTGCTGAACCTGCGGATCGGCAAAGACCGCGTCGATGCTGTTGATCGGCCCGCAGGGGATGCCGGTGGCCAGCAGGGCCTCGGTCAGGTCACGGGTCGTCCAGGTGCGCGTCAGGTCATAGAGCAGCGCGTTCAGCGCCGCGCGGTTGGCAAGGCGCGCCTTCGGCGTGGCGTATTCGGGAGACTCCACAAGGTCGGGGCGACTGATGACGGTGCAGAAATCGCGCCACATCCGCGCGCCGTTCACCGCGATGTTCATCAGCCCGTCCGAGGTCGGGTAGACGCCCATGGGCACGGCGGTCGGATGGTCGTTGCCGGCCTGGCCCGGCACCTCCCCATCGATCAGCCAGCGCGCGGCCTGGAAATCCAGCATCGCGATCTGGGCCTGCAGAAGGCTCGATTGCACCCATTGGCCCTGGCCTGTCCGTTCCCGCTCCAGCAGGGCCATCATGAGGCCCATGGCGCAGAACAGCCCCGCCGTCAGGTCTGCGATCGGCACACCCACCCGCACCGGACCCTGGCCCGGCAGGCCGGTGATCGACATCAGCCCACCCATGCCCTGCGCCACCTGGTCGAAACCGGGCCGGTCCGCATAGGGGCCGGTCTGGCCAAAGCCCGAGATCGACCCCAGGACGAGCCGTGGATTGCGTGCATGCAGCGTCGGCCAGTCCAGCCCCAGCCTGGCCTTCACCCCGGGGCGAAAGTTCTCGACCAGCACATCGGCGCCGTCGATCAACTTGCCCAGAACCTCCTGACCTTCCTCGGTTTTCAGGTCGAGCGTCAGGCTGCGCTTGTTGCGGTGCAGGTTCTGGAAATCCGAACTGTCGCGGTTGCCATAGCCCGCCTCGTCCTGCGGCGGTTCGATCTTGATGACATCGGCGCCCCAATCGGCGAATTGCTTCACGCAGGTCGGGCCGGACCGGATGCGGGTCAGGTCCAGCACCTTGAACCGGTCGAGGGGTAGCTGCGGCATGGCGGGTCTCCGTTCAGTCTGTCTGGGGCAGGGCGGCGTCGCGGGTCATTCGTCGGACAGATGGGCCGGGCGGGGTGCTTTGAGGGCGGCGACAAGGTCGGCATAGACCCGGCCGCCCGACAGGATGTGATCACGCATCGCGTCACGGGCGGCATCGGCATTGCCGTTGCGGATCGCTTCGACCACCCGGCCATGTTCCTGCCAGGAGCGGTCCAGCCGTGCCGTCTGGGTCAGGCTGGAGGCATGGTAGAACGCCATGCGCGTGCGTGTATCCCGGATCATCCGGGCCAGGTATTCGTTGCGCGCCCCGGCATGGATCAATTCATGAAACCGGGTGTTCATGGCGATATAGGCCGCGCTGTCCCGACCGGTCACGGCGGCATGGCTGTCGGAGTGCAGCGCGATCAGCGGGGGCAGTTCCGGTCCTGTCATGCGCTCTGCCGCAAGGCCCGCGGCTTCGGCTTCAAGCAGGGCAAGCGTTTCCATCATCGCCACCGCTTCTTCCGCGCCGAGCGCGGCGACGACAGCCCCCTGGCGGGGCCGCATCTGGACCAGGCCGGCGGCGGCCAGCTGCATGATCGCTTCGCGGGCGGGGGTGCGCGAGATATCGAACCGGGCGGCCAGAGATGCCTCGTCGATCCGGTCGCCGGGGCGCAATTGCCCGGCATGGATCTCGCTTTCCAAGGCGCGGCGGATGGTTTCACTGGCGCGGGGCAGGGGCGTGGCTCCGGTTTGCAGGTATGGTGTCTGGCTTCTTATGTATACACAAGGGTCCAGATTGTACATATTGCCAAAGGCCGCACCACCAATCCGAAGGAGCCGACCATGCCTGACACGACGTTCCCGCCTGACTGGCAGCCGCAGCGCGACTTCGGTGACGGGCGGATCGGGTTTCACCTGGCCGACCGGATCGCGACGGTGGCGATCCAGATCCCCCACAAGCTCAACGCCTTGGATGAACCGGCCACGGCGGGCCTTGTCGCGGCGCTGGACCAGGCGCAGGCAGAGGGCGCGCGGGTGCTGATCCTGACCGGGATTGGCGGCAAATCCTTCATCTCGGGCGCGGATCTCAGCGGCTTCGAAGGGCCGCGCCCCACCGGCACGGATTTCACCGACCGGCAGCGTATCCTCGCGGCCTGTCCGATCCCGACCATCGCGGTGATCCGCGGCTATTGCATCGGCGGCGGGCTGATGACCGCGCTGAACTGCGACCTGCGACTGGCGTCGACCGATGCCAGCTTTGGAATTCCCGCGACGCGCCTTGGCCTCGCCTACGGACCGGAAGGCACCCGGCGCCTGATGGAGGCCGTGGGGCCGGCGCGGGCCAAGCGGCTGCTTTTTGTCGGCGACCGCGTCGATGCGCAGACCGCGCTCGACTGGGGGCTGATCGAACATCTGTACGCGCCCGAAGCGCTCTGGCCCGCTGCCATTGACATGGCCCGCCAGATCGCCGCGAATGCCCCGCTATCGGTGCGGGCGACCAAGGAAATCGTCGCCGACCTGTCGAAAGATACACCCGACCGCGACCCGGCCCGCATCGCCGAGATCGCCAGGGCCTGCCGGGCCAGCCAAGATTTCCGCGAAGGCCGCGACGCCTTCCGCGAGAAACGCCCGCCCGTCTTCGAAGGCCGCTGAGGCGTCCGACCTGCGACAATTCGCACCGTCGCCCCTTGGACCCGCCCGCCAGCCATGGCAATGTCGCCGCGCCCGAGGGCACCCTCGTTTCGAACATGGAGGAGAGCATGGACAAGAGCGTCGCGACGCTGGCAGAGGCGGTCGCACCCATAGGCGATGGCGCGACCGTGATGATCGGCGGATTTGGCGGCTCAGGCGCGCCGATCGAACTGATCCACGCGCTGATCGACAAGGGCCCCAAGAACCTGACGGTCATCAACAACAATGCCGGCAACGGCCATGTCGGCATCGCCGCGATGATCGAACAGGGCTTGGTATCCAAGATCATCTGCTCCTTCCCGCGATCGTCCGATCCGATTGCCTTCAACGAGGCTTTCAAGGCCGGCACGCTGGAACTGGAAGTCGTGCCGCAGGGCACGCTGGCCGAACGCATCCGCGCCGCAGGCGCCGGCATCCCGGCCTTCTACACCGCCACCAGCTTCGGAACCGACCTGGCCGAGGGCAAGCCGGTCGAAACCTTTGACGGCAAATCCTACGTGCAGGAACGCTGGCTGAAGGCCGACTTCGCGCTGATCAAGGGCGAAATTGGCGACACGATGGGCAACATGACCTACCGGATGGCCGCGCGGAACTTCAATCCGATCATGGCCATGGCCGCCGATTGCACCATTGCACAGGTCACCCGCATCGCTGAACCGGGCGCGATCCCGCCCGAACAGGTCGTGACCCCCGGCATCTTTGTCGACCGCATGGTCGAAGTGGCCGAGCCCCGGCAGGAAGAGATCCTCATTCGCGAAGGAGCCGTCTACCCATGACCAACGCTCTCGACGACATCAAGCTGAACAACGACCAGATCGCCTGGCGCGCCGCCCAGGATATCGAGGACGGCGCCTATGTGAACCTCGGCATCGGATTTCCGGAACGGGTGGCCCAATACACGGTCAAGGGTCGTACCCCGGTCTTTCACACCGAAAACGGCGTGCTGAATTTCGGCCCCGCCCCCGCGGAAGGCGAGGAAGACTGGGACCTCATCAATGCCGGCAAGAAGGCGATTACCCTGAAATCCGGCGCAGCCTTCTTCCACCACGCCGACAGTTTCGCGATGGTGCGGGGCGGCCACCTCGACGTGGCGATCCTGGGCGCCTTCCAGATCGCCCAGAACGGCGACCTTGCGAACTGGTCGACCGGCAAGGGTGGCATCCCGGCCGTCGGCGGCGCCATGGACCTGGTCCAGAGCGCGAAACGCGTGGCGGTGCTGACCGACCATGTGACCAAGCACGGCGACCCGAAGCTGGTCGAACGCTGCACCATGCCCCTGACCGGGGTCGGCTGCGTGACCCGCATCTATTCCTCGCTGGCCGTGGTCGACATCGCGGATGGCCATTTCTGGCTGCGTGAAAAGGTGCCCGGCATCTCCTTCGACGATCTTCAGGCCGTGACCGGGGCAGAGTTGAAGACGGAAGGCGATGTCCTGGACTTGATCGTATCGGGAGAGGGCGCGCCGGTCTGACGCTGCCCCCCCGGCCGAAACGAAAAACGGGCGCAGGGTTTCCCCCGCGCCCGTTTCCTTTTCCGTAGAGACCGCGTTACTGCGGGATCTCGCCTTCCAGCCCTTCGACGAAGAAGTTCATGCCGGCCAGCGTGCCGTCATCGGCGGTCTCGCCCTCGGCCAGCCAGTCCGATCCGTCCTGCTTTTTCAGCGGGCCGGTGAAGGGGTGGTATTCACCCGACGCGATGGAGTCTTTCAGCGCCAGCGCCTCGGTTTTCACGTCTTCCGGCACGGCGTCGGTGATCTCGCCGATGCCGACCATGCCCGGGCCGATGCCGTCCCAGGTGTTGGAGCTTTCCCAAGTGCCATCCATCACGGCCTGGGTGCGCGCGATGTAGTAGGGCGCCCAGTTGTCGATGATCGAGGAGACGCGCGGCGACGGCGCGTATTCCGACATGTCCGACGCCTGACCGAACCCGATGATGCCGCCCGCTTCTTGTGCGGCGGCCAGCGGCGCGGTGGAATCGGTGTGCTGCAGGATGACATCCGCGCCCTGTTCGATCAGGACCTTGGCCGCGTCGGCCTCTTTCGCCGGATCGAACCAGGTGAACGCCCAGACGATCTTGAACTCGACATCCGGGTTCACCTTCTTGGCGTGGATATAGGCCGAGTTGATGCCGCGGATCACTTCGGGGATCGGGTAGGATCCGATATAGCCGATGATGTTGCTTTCGGTCATGGAGCCCGCGATGTGACCCTGCACGGCGCGACCTTCATAGAAACGGGCCGAGTAGACCGACACGTTGTCGGCGGTCTTGTAGCCGGTGGCATGTTCGAACTTCACGTCCGGGAACTTGGAGGCGACGTTGATCGTCGGATCCATGTAGCCGAAGGAGGTGGTGAAGATCAGGTCGGCACCGTCGCGGGCCATCTGAACCATGACGCGTTCGGCGTCGGGGCCTTCGGGCACGTTCTCGACATAGACGGTTTCGACCGCGTCGCCGAAATGCTCTTCCACGGCCTTGCGGCCCTGGTCGTGTTCATAGGTCCAGCCGCCGTCGCCGACGGGGCCGACATAGACGAAGCCGACCTTGGTCTTTTCCGAATGGCTTTCCGCCAGGACAGGCGCGCCGGAGGCCGCGAGGCCTAGGGCCATGGCGGCACCGGTCATCAATGCGCGTTTGGTGAGGTTCATATTTCTCCCCTTTCGTTGGTTGAGATCTTGTTCGTGTTGCGCGGGCCGGCGAACCGTCCCCCGAGCATGGGCCGAGCATAAGCGCAGCTGCGTTGCGTCGCCATCCCCGATCCTCAATGCGTTGCGTGGAAGATGCGGCCAAGCGAGGCCGGCGCACGCGACTTGTCCGCCGACATGATCACCAGCACGACGATGGTGATGATGTAGGGCGACATCGACAGGTACTCGACCGGGATCGCGATGCCGGCGGCCTGCAGGTTCAACTGCAGAACCGTGACGCCCCCGAAGAGATACGCGCCCAGCAGCACACGCCACGGCTTCCACGAGGCGAAGACGACCAGCGCCAGGGCGATCCAGCCGATCCCCGCGGTCATGCCTTCCGTCCATTGCGGCACCCGGATGAGCGAGATGTAGGCGCCCCCCAGCCCCGCGCATGCCCCACCGAAAGCGATGGCCATCACGCGGATGCGGATCACCTTGTAGCCAAGCGCATGGGCCGCGTCGTGGTTCTCTCCGACCGCGCGCAGGACAAGCCCGGCCCGGGTGTATTTCAGGAACGCCCAGACCGCGGCGACCAGCGCCAGCCCGAAATAGACCATCAGGTCATGGCCAAACAGGATCCGGCCGACCCAGGGCAGATCGCTCAGCACCGGGATGTCGATCCGCGGGGTCGAGGGCGGCTTGATCCCCTGGTAGCCCTGTCCGAGCAGCGCCGACAGGCCCAGCCCGAACAGCGTGAGCGCCAGCCCCGAGGCCACCTGGTTGGCAAGCGCGAACTGGGTCAGGAAGGCGAACAGCAGCGACAGCGCCGCGCCACCCAGGGCCGCGGCGACAAAGCCGATGGTGGGCGATCCGGTCTGCACGGCGGCGGCAAAGCCGCAGATCGCGCCGGTGATCATCATCCCCTCGACGCCGAGGTTCAGAACGCCCGCGCGTTCCACGATCAGCTCGCCGATGGCGGCGATCATCACGGCGGTCGCCGCCACCATCAGTGACGCGATGAGAAGGACGGGATTGATTGCGGACAGGTCCATCAGGCGGTCTCCCCCTGGCCGAAGCGGATGCGGTAGCCGGTCAGCACGTCCATGGCCAGCAGGAAGAACAGCAGCATCCCCTGGAACATCTGGATCGCCGCCGACGGCAGGCCGAGGCTCGATTGCGCGACCTCCCCGCCGATATAGGTCAGGGCCATCAACAGCCCCGCCAGCAGGATGCCCACCGGGTGCAGCCGGCCCAGGAAGGCCACGATGATCGCGGTAAAGCCGTATCCGGTGTTGAAATCGATCGTTACCTGGCCCGCGGGGCCCGAGACCTCGAACATGCCCGCCAGCCCGGCAAAGGCGCCGGAAAAGCCCAGGCAGACCAGGATCAGCCGCCCCGGCGACACGCCGGCGAATTTCGCCGCCCGCGGCGCCTCGCCGGTCAGGCGGATGTGATAGCCCAGCTGGTGCCGCGCCAGCAGCACATAGGCGAAGATCACCGCGATCAGCGCCGCCGCCACACCCCAGTGCATGCCCGAATTGGCAATGATCTCGGCGTTATGGGCGCTTGGATATTGCTGCAGGTTGCGCGAGCCGGGAAAGCCGAAGCCCTCGGGGTTCTTCATCAGGCCCAGCGACATCGAGGCCAGCAATTGCTCGGCCACGTAGACCAGCATCAACGACACGAGGATCTCGTTGGTGCCGAACTTCACCTTCAGGATGCCGGGGATCATGGCCCAGAGGAACCCGCCAAAGGCGCCCGCCAGGATCATCAGTGGAAAGATGAACCATGCATCCAGCGGATAGAAGGCCAGCGCCACCCCCGCGCCGAAGATCGCGCCCAGGATATACTGCCCCTCTGCGCCGATATTCCAGATGCCGGCCCGGAACCCCAGGCTCAGCCCGATCGCGATCAGCACCAGCGGCCCGCCCTTGACCAGCAATTGCGGCCGGTCGAAGGACGCGTATTGCCCGAACAGCGGATCGTAGAAGATCGTCTTGATCGCCACGAACGGGTCCTTGCCAAGCGCTGCAAACATCAGCCCGCCCGCGATCATGGTCACCAGCACCGCCAGTACCGGGGTCAGGTAGGCAAAGACCTGCGACGGCTCGCGCCGTTTCTCCAGCCGGATCATCGCGCCCCCTCCCGAAGCGGGGCGCGATCCCCTGCTTCATCTTGCCAGAAATACTCCCGCCGGAGGCATCCCGCCCCCGCCGATATCCCGATCGGTGCAGACATGTGCCTAGACATCGGCCACCTCCATGTCATGCGATCCGCCCATCATCATGCCGATCTCGTCCACCGTCAGGCCCTGCGCGGGTCGCACCTCGCTCAAACGGCCCTCGTTCAGCGCGCCGAACCGGTCCGAGATCTCCATCAACTCGTCCAAGTCCTGCGAAATCACGATCACCGCCGCGCCCCCGGTGGCCAGGTCCAGCAGCGCCTGCCGGATCACCGCCGCGGCAGAGGCATCGACGCCCCAGGTCGGCTGGTTCACCACCACGACTTCGGGTGCCTGCATGACCTCCCGCCCGATGACGAATTTCTGCAGGTTGCCGCCCGACAGCGACCGGGCGGTGTTCTCGGTACCCGGCGTGCGCACGTCGAAACGGTCGATGATCTCCTTGGCAAAGCCCCGCGCGCGGCCCCAGTTGAGGAAGCCGCCCGACACGATGCCTTTGCGTTCCGCCCCGGTCAGCGCGGCGTTTTCCGTCAGTGACATGTCAGGCGCCGCGGCATGACCCAGCCGTTCCTCCGGCGCGGTCAGCAGGCCCATACGGCGGCGTTCGCGCGGCCCCGTGGCCCCGATCGCCTTGCCGTCCAGTGACACCATGTCGTTGGCCGACCGGATCTCGCCCGACAGCGCGCCCAGCAATTCGTCCTGTCCATTGCCTGCCACGCCCGCAAGGCCCAGGACCTCGCCCGCGCGGACCTCCAGCGTGATCCCCTTCAGCGATGTCCCGAATTCGGACGGCGACTTGACCGCCAGGTCCTTCAGCGCCAGCCGGACCGCGCCCGGCTCCTTCTGCTCGCGCGATGGCACATGCAGTTCCGCGCCGACCATCAGTTCCGCCATTTCCCGCGCCGTGGTGTCGCGCGGGGTGCAGGTGGCCACCTTCTTGCCCAGCCGCAGGATCGTCGCCTCGTCACACAGCGCCCGGATCTCTTCCAGCTTGTGCGAGATATAGAGGATCGAGGTCCCCTCGGATTTCAGTTTCCTCAGCGTCTCGAACAGGATCTGCACTTCCTGCGGCGTCAGAACGCTGGTCGGTTCGTCCATGATCAGCAGCTTGGGATCCTGCAGCAGGCAGCGAATGATCTCGACCCGCTGACGCTCGCCGGCCGACAGGTCGCCGACGATCCGCCACGGGTCCAGCGGCAAGCCGTACTGGTCCGACACCGCCCGGATCCGTTCGGCCAGGTCGCGCATCGCCGGCGGGTCGGCCATGCCAAGCGCGATGTTTTCCGCCACCGAAAGCGCATCGAACAACGAGAAATGCTGGAACACCATCGCCACGCCCGAGGCGCGCGCCGCCTTGGGTTCCGACGGGGCAAAGGCCTTGCCCCGCAGCAGCATCTCGCCGCTGTCGGGCTTGACCAGCCCGTAGATCATCTTGACCAGCGTCGACTTGCCCGCACCGTTCTCGCCCAGAAGGGCGTGAACCTCGCCGGGCTGGATATCGAACGACACGTCGTCATTTGCGACCACGCCGGGATAGGCCTTTGTCAGCCCCCGAATGGAAAGAAGCGGTTCCGTCACCCTGTCATGTCCCTTTTGGCGTCTTGTCGCGCCGTGTCCCTTAGTAGCCCTGCGGCAACGCCCACGGCAATCTCCTGCGGATGTTTGCCGAAAGACGGGTCGCCGATGGGGCAGGTTATGCTGTCAATCCGGGCAGGGGCATGACCCATCCCGGCCAGCCGCCGCCGGAACCGCGCCCATTTCGACGCCGACCCGATCAGCCCTGCCGAGGCAAAGCCGCGCCGCAGCAGCGCATCGCACAGCGCCAGGTCGATGGCATGCGAATATGTCAGCACCAGGTGATGCGCCTGCTGCGGGGCGTGGGCGGCCAGCAGTTCGGGCTGGGCCGCCGGGATCACCGTCACGCCCTCCGGCACGGTCTCGGGGAACCTGTCCGGGCCCGTATCGACCCAGATCAACGCCATGTCGGGCAGGGGGGCAATTGTCGCGACGATGGCGCGGCCGACATGGCCCGCGCCCCAGACCCAGACGTCGGTTTCCGGCTGCGCAACAGGCTCCAGCCACCATCCCTCGATCAGGCGCGCGCTCCGGTCCGACCCGTTGCGCGCCTCCGCCAGGGCACGACGCACCGCCAGCGGCGGGTCCTCCGGCCCGTCGATCCGGCGCAGGACCATCCCGTCCGTCACCTCCGGCACCGAATCCAGCAGGTCATAGACCAGCGTCACCGCCCCGCCGCAGCACTGGCCCAGGTCGGGGCCAAGCGCCCGCTTGCCCACCCGCGCCGACGCAAGGGTCCGCGCGGCCTCCGTCGCTTCCAACTCCAGCGCGCCGCCGCCGATCGTGCCGATGGCCGGTCCCTCGACCGGTACCATCATGGCCGCGCCCACCTCGCGCGGGGCCGACCCGCGTATCTCGGCCACGACCACCCGGACGATCCGTCCATGCCGGTCCAGCGCGGCGCGGAGGCGGTCCAGCTCAACCATTCCGCACCCGTTCCACCGCGGCCAGCACCCGCTCGGGCGTGGCGGGGGCGTCCAGCGCCGGATAGCCGGGCCCACAGGCCGCAACCGCGTCCGACAATGCCATCAGGACCGAAATTCCCAGCATGAAGGGCGGCTCGCCCACGGCCTTGGAGCGATAGATCGTCTCCGCCCGGTTCTCCCCGTCCCAGAGCGAGACGTTGAAGATGTCGGGCCGGTCGCCGCAGGCCGGGATCTTGTAGGTCGAGGGCGCATGGGTGCGCAGCCGCCCCTTGTCGTCCCAGACCAGTTCTTCTGTCGTCAGCCAGCCCGCGCCCTGCACGAAGCCGCCCTCGATCTGACCGATGTCCAGCGCCGGGTTCAGCGACCGACCCACGTCATGGATGATATCGGTGCGCAGGATGCGGTATTCGCCGGTCAGCGTGTCGATCACCACCTCGGAACAGGCCGCGCCATGGGCGAAATAGAAGAACGGCTTGCCCGTCCCCTTGATCCGGTCCCAGGCCAGGCCCGGCGTCTTGTAGAACCCGGTCGAGGACAGGCTGACCCGGTTCTGGTAGGCCAGTGCCGCCGCCTTGTCGAAGCTCATGACCTCCTGCCCGACGCGCACCTCGCCATCAGCAAAGACGACCTCCTCGACCGGCGCCTGGTGCAACTCGGCCAGGCAGGCCGCCATGCGGTCGCGGATCGTGTCGCAGGCCGCTTTGACGGCCATCCCGTTCAGATCCGACCCTGACGACGCGGCCGTTGCGGATGTGTTGGGCACCTTCCCGGTATCCGTCGCGGTGACCTTCACCACCTCGCGCGGCACGCCCAGGCTTTCGCAGGCCACCTGTGCAACCTTCTGGTACAGACCCTGGCCCATCTCGGTGCCGCCATGGTTCACCTGCACCGACCCGTCCTGGTAGACATGGACCAGCGCGCCCGCCTGGTTCAGATGGGTCAGCGTGAACGAGATCCCGAACTTCACCGGCGTCAGTGCGATCCCGCGTTTTAGCGCCGGATTGGCCTCGTTCCACGCGGCGACCTTGGCCCGTCGCGCGTCGTAGTCGCATTCTGTGACCAGCCGGTCCGTCAGCCCGTTCAGCACGAAATCCTCGACCGCCATCCCGTAAGGAGTGGTCTGGCCCTCGGCCGGGGCCACGCTCTGGCGCTCCGCCGGCCCGCCCCGCGATGCCAGGTCGTCATTCATCTGGCCGGAAATATCCTCGGGCGAGGGCGCCTCAAGGCGGCGGGGGGCAGACAGCTCCCCATCCCCGCCCGCCGCAGGCGCATCGGCGTAATAATTCAGACGCCGCACGTCCAGCGGGTCACGGCCCAGCACATGGGCGACGTGATCCACCACGCGTTCGATGCCCACCATGCCCTGCGGCCCGCCAAACCCGCGATAGGCGGTGTTGGAGCATGTATTGGTCTTCAGACGGTGGCTCTCGATCCGGACATGATCCAGCAGGTAGGCATTGTCGGCATGCAGCATCGCCCGGTCGGCCACGGGAAGGGACAGATCCTGCGCCCAGCCACAGCGCATCAGGTGCAGGAATTCGATGCCCAGCAGCCGCCCGGTGTCGTCAAAGCCCACGCGGTAGTCGATCCGCAGGTCGTGCCGCTTGCCGGTGATGACCATGTCGTCATCGCGATCATAGCGCATCCGGCAAGCCTTGCCGGTCAGGCGCGCCGCCACGGCGCAGGCCACGGCCAGTGCGTTGCCCTGGCTTTCCTTGCCGCCGAAACCGCCGCCCATCCGCCGCGTTTCCACGCGGACATCCCGCATCGGCAGGCCAAGAGCCTCGGCCACCTTGTGCTGGATCTCCGTAGGGTGCTGGGTCGAGGAATGGACCACCATCTCGCCGCCATCCTGCGGCAGGGCCAGCGCGGTCTGACCTTCGAGGTAGAAATGCTCCTGCGCGCCGACCTCCATGCTGCCTTCGATCACGTGCGGTGCGGCCGAGATTGCTTCGGCCGCGTCACCCTTGGTCCAGATGCGGGGGCCTTCCTCGAACCGGCTACCGGCGGCGAGCGCCTCGTCCACGGTCAGGATCGGTGTCTCCTCGGCGATCTCGACCTTGCCCATCCGGGCGGCCTTGCGCGCGGCCAGGTGCGACTGCGCCACCACGAGGAAGATCGGCTGGCCGACATAATGCACCGTGCCGTCCGCCAGCAGCGGCTCGTCATGGATCGACGGGGACACGTCATTGGCAAAGGGCAGGTCCTCGGCCGTCAGTACCGCGACCACGCCGGGCGCGCTGCGCACCGCGGACAGGTCGACCGACAGGATGCGGCCTTTGGCAACATCGGACAGGCCGAAGGCCAGCGACAGGTAGCCCGCCGGGGCCGGGATATCGTCGACATAGCGCGCGGCGCCGGTCACGTGCAGCGCGGCGGTGTCGTGGGGCAGGGGGCGTCCGGTGCTCATGCGCGCACCTTCCGCACGTCGGTGGCAATCCCGGCATCTTCGGCCCAGTAGCGCCGCAACATGTTCCACGCCGCCTTCAGCCGGTAATCGGCCGAGGCGCGCATGTCCGACATCGGCTGGAAATCCACCGGCCAATCGGCCTTGGTGGCGTCCACCGCATCCTCGTTCCAAGCCAGGCCAATGAGCGTTGATTCCACGTGTTCCGCGCGTTTCGGCACACCCGCCATCCCGCCAAAGGCAATGCGGGCGGCAGTTACCGTGCCATCCTCGACGGTGATGTTGAAACAGCCCAGCACGGCCGAGATATCCTGGTCGAACCGCTTCGACAGCTTGTAGCAGGCCAGCCGGTCGGGCTGGCGCGGGATCGTCACGGCCTCGACGAATTCGCCGGGGGCGCGGTCCTGCTTGCCGTAGTCGAGGAAGAAATCCTCCAACGGCATCGACCGCCGCTCCGCGCCCTTGCGCAGATGCAACGTCGCGCCAAGCGCGATCAGCGCCGGCGGGCTGTCCCCGATGGGCGAGCCGTTGGCGATATTGCCGCCCACGGTGGCCGCATTGCGTACCTGGGTCGAGCCATAGCGCGACAGCATCCGCGCGAGACCCGCGAAGAACGGTTCGATCCCGTACATGAACTCGGTCACGGTGACGGCGGCGCCCACTCGGATCTCGCTGTCGGTCACCATCATCTGCCGCAGGTCGTAGCATTGGTTCAGAAAGGCGACGTCGCCCAGATCCTTCAGCTGCTTGGTCACCTGGAGGCCCAGATCGGTCGCCCCGCCCACCAGCGTCGCATCGGGATGATCCAGGTACCACTCGGCCAGCTGGTCGGAATGCATCGGGATGAAGGGGGTGCCGGAAACGATCAAATCCTCCGGCCATTCGAACCGGGCCGGCGTCGGATCCGGCGCCATGGCGCGGGCGGCCTCGGCGGCGCGCACGATGGGGGCGTAGCCGGTGCAGCGGCACAGGTTGCCCGCCAGCACGTCGTTGTCGTTGGTGTCGCCGTTGATCCGCGCCGTGGCCATCGACATGACGAAACCCGGTGTGCAGAACCCGCATTGCGATCCGTGGTGATCGACCATGGCCTGCTGTACCGGGTGCAGCGACCCGTCCTTGCCGGCCAGCCCCTCCACGGTGGTGACCGACTTGCCATGCAGCTGGGGGAGGAACAGGATGCAGGCGTTCAGTGCCCGTGCGCCGTCGAGGTCGCGCACCATGACCGTGCAGGCCCCGCAATCGCCCTCGTTGCAGCCTTCCTTCGTCCCGGTCAGTCCCCGAGTCTCGCGCAGCCAGTCAAGCAGCGTCGTCGTCGCCGAAACCTCGGGGCCGAGGTCGACGCGTTCTCCGTTCAGCTGAAAGGAGATATGCATATGTCAAAATCCGCCGCTGTACCCTTACGGCCTGTTTGCCCGATCCGATGCGGTGGAAAACCGGGCGGCCTTGTCCGCCCACCAGCAAAGCGATCAGAACCCCACTTGGCAAGCACTTGCTGAATTTTCGGGCGGCTCTTTGCTGTATACTGGTTGAAAAACAGGCGTCACAGCGGTGCCAGCGTCACCCCGTCATCCGCCAGTGCCGTGCGAACAGATCGAGCGATATCAAGGGCTTCTGCGGTGTCGCCATGCAGGCAGATCGTGTCGATCTGGGTCGGAATGCGCTTGCCGGTGGCGGTGATGATCGCGCCTTCGCGTACCATTTCCGCAATCCGCGGACCGGCTAACGCTGCGTCATGTATCACCGCGCCGGGCAGTTTGCGGTCCACCAGCGTCGCGTCCTCGTTATAGGCCCGGTCGGCGAAAATCTCTCCGGCGCGGGCCAGGCCCAGCTCTTCGGCGGCGGCTTCCTGCGCGGTTCCGGCCAGGGTCATGACCACGATATCGGGCTGCACTTTTGCTGCCGCTGCGTAGCAGGCCCGCGCGATCGCGATCTCCTCCGACGCCATGTTGGCCAGTGCACCATGCAGCTTCAGATGCCGGACGAAGCCGCCCGCCGCGCGCGCCATCGCCTGCGCCGCGCCCAGCTGGTAGGCGGTCAGGTTCGCCAGTTCCTCGACCGACAGGGTCAGGCGGCGGCGGCCAAAGCCCTGGAGGTCGGCAAAGCCCGGATGGGCGCCGATCCCGACGCCCTTTTCCACCGCCAGCCGCATCGTTCCGGCCATCACATCCGCATCGCCCGCATGGAATCCGCAGGCGATATTGGCCGAGGTCACGATATTCAGCAGCGCCGAATCGTTGCCCATCACCCAGGGGCCAAAGCTTTCGCCCATATCCGCGTTCAGATCGATCTGTGTCATGCGATATCCTCGTCCCCGCGTATCACGCCGCCGATCAGTTGATAGGATAGCAGATCGGGAATGTCATGCGGGTCCCGTCGCAGCGGCGCCACCCGCGCCCGAGCGGCACGCAGCAGGTCAACGTCGGATCGCCAGAGCGCATCCGCCTCTTCAACCGAGATGGCGCGCGGGCGCAGAACCTGCCCCGGCGCGGCCTGGGCGACGCGTGGCAGGTCGGCCGGGATCACCGTGCCGATCCGGGGGTAGCCGCCCATGGTCTGGCATTCCGCCAGTAGGATGTAGGGCGTGCCGTCACCGGTCATCTGGATGTCGCCGGGCCGGATCAGGTCGGACGCGATCCCCTTGGTGTCGCTGGCAAAGGCCGCGCCCTCATGGTCCAGCCGCACGCCTTGCCGGTTGCCGACCTGCGACCGGGTAAAGGCGGTGGCATGGAAACGCGCCCGCGTGACGGCATCGAACAGCCCGGTCTGCGGCCCCGGCATCACCCGGACCTCACCGCCCGCGAAGCGTTCTTCTGGGCGCAGCGCCATCGGGGGCAATCCCGGCGCCGTGTCCTCGCCCACCGGCAGGTGATCCCCGGCGGCCAGCGCCTGACCCAGCCCGGCGGCCAGGTGGGTGGCGCGCGCGCCGATCAGCGGCGGAGTTGCGATCCCGCCCGCCGGCACGACATAACCATAAAGCCCGGACCGAACCGCCCCGATCCTCAACTGATCGCCCGGGGCGAGGGACAGGCTGCGGTTCCAGCCGACGGGACTGCCGTTCAGGCTTGCCTGCATCACCGCGCCGGTCAGGGCCGCGCGCATCGGCGCCGTCACGCTGAGGTCGAGGCCCATCCCGGCCATCTCGATCCCCGCGACCGGCGCCTTGAGGTCCAGCAGCGCCGCGGCCTCGATCAGCGCCATCGTATCCGCCGCCCCGCCGCGCGACAGGCCGACTGACAACTGCCCGGGTCGGCCCATGTCCTGAACCGTGCAGCCTGGCCCGACCTTGTGCAGAACCAGCTCGCTCATCGCAGCACCTGGCATGTCGCGCCGCCCAGACCGTCGGCATTGTCGGCCTCCAGCGCGTCAAGCTCCGACGGGCCGATCCGCTCAAGCCGGATCTCGTCACCCGGCGCCAGGTAGATCGCCGGGTCCCGCGCCGGGTCGAAGCCGTGAAAGGCCGCGCGCCCCACCTGTCGCCAGCCGGTGGGCGAGGGGTGGGTGAACAGAACCAATTGCCGGACCGCCGCGACCAGCGCCCCGCGGGGCACGGTCGGCGTCAGGTCCGTCATCCGGGGGATGTCCCATTCCGGTGGCAATAGTCCCAGATAGGGCAGGCCGGGGGCAAAACCGATCGCCAGCACCCGTAGCGGCGCAGCGATCAGGGCCTCGACGGCCTTGGCCTCGCTCAATCTCGCTGCTTGCGCGACCTCGGCCAGTTGCGGTCCGGCCTCACCGCCGAAGGCCACCGGTATCGTCCAGCGCCGCTTCGGATCAGGCAGGCCGCCGGCCGTCTCCGAAACACCTTGGGCGACCTCGGCCGCGGCACGCTCCACAATGGTACGCCCGATGCGCGCGCGATCGAAGCGCACCAGCACCGAGGTCAGCGAGGCCGCGATTTCCTCCACCCCCGGCAATGCCGCATTTTCCAGCGCCGCGCGCAGCACCTGAACCGCGGCGACGACCCGCTCATCCGGGCTCAGCCCCAGCCGCAGGACCACGCCATCCGGCCCGAAGGGCAGGATTTCAGGGGTCAGAGAGGCGGTTTCGGACATGTGCGACCCTTGTTGGGAACAGACGGCCATCGGGCCAGAGGACCACCCAAGCCAAGCTCATTGCCGCGGGCGATGCAACCGCTGTTCCGCCCGGCCACGATCCGCGATAGCGTGGCCGCATGAGCAGCCAGCCCCGATTCATACATCTCCGCACCCATACCGAATATTCGCTCCTCGAAGGGGCGATCCGTCTCAAGAAATTGCCCGGCCTGTGCAAGGCCGCCGGCATGCCCGCCGTGGCCGTGACGGACAGCAACAACATGTTCTGCGCGCTGGAATTTTCCGTGACCGCCGCCGGTGAGGGGATCCAGCCGATCATGGGGTGCCAGGTCGATGTCGCCTATGTCGCCAGCACGCCCGGCGAAAAGCCCCGGCTGCCCGCCCCCGTTGTCCTGCTGGCGCAGAACGAGACGGGGTATGAAAACCTGATGCGGCTGAACTCCTGCCTCTACATCGACAAGGCGGGGCAATTGCCGCAGGTGACCATCGACGAACTGGCCGAGTTTTCCGACGGGCTGATTTGCCTGTCCGGCGGCGCCAATGGCCCGGTCGGCATGCTGCTGCAACAGGGCCAGCGCCCCGCCGCGCAGGCGCTGATGGACCGGCTCAAGGAAATCTACGCCGACCGTCTCTATGTTGAATTGCAGCGTCATCCCGGCGAAAGCGGTCTGCCCGATGCGGAACAGCAGACCGAACGCGGATTTGTCGAAATGGCCTACGCGATGGAGCTGCCGCTCGTGGCCACCAACGACGTCTACTTCCCCAAGGAAGAGATGTACGAGGCGCATGACGCGCTGATCTGCATTGCCGAAGGCGCCTATGTGGACCAGCAGGAACCGCGCCGCCGCCTGACCCCGCAGCATTACTTCAAATCGCCCGAGGAAATGGCGACGCTCTTTGCCGACCTGCCCGAGGCGCTGGAGAACACGGTCGAGATCGCCAAGCGCTGCGCCTTCGGCACCTATCGCCGCGATCCGATCCTGCCGAAATTTGCCGATGACGAGGTCGTCGAACTGCGCCGCCAGGCCAATGAGGGGCTTCAGGCCCGCCTGGCCGTGATCCCCCACGCCGTCACGCCCGAGGAATACCAGCAGCGGCTGGATTTCGAGCTTGATATCATCGAGGGGATGGGCTTCCCCGGCTACTTCCTGATCGTTGCGGACTTCATCAAGTGGTCCAAGGACAATGACATTCCCGTCGGGCCGGGACGGGGCTCGGGCGCGGGCTCGCTCGTGGCCTACGCGCTGACGATCACCGACCTCGACCCGCTGCGCTATTCGCTTCTGTTCGAACGGTTCCTCAATCCCGAACGGGTCTCCATGCCCGACTTCGACATCGACTTCTGCATGGACCGGCGCGAGGAGACGATCCGCTACGTGCAAGAGAAATACGGCCGCGACAAGGTGGGCCAGATCATCACGTTCGGTGCGCTTCTGTCCAAGGCGGCCGTGCGCGACATCGGTCGTGTGCTGCAGATGCCCTACGGCCAGGTCGACCGGCTGTCGAAGATGATCCCGGTGGAAGGCGTCAAGCCCGTCTCCATCGAACAGGCCCTGGCGCAGGAGGAACGCCTGCGCGCCGAGGCCCGCAACGAAGAGGTCGTGGATCGCCTGCTGAACTACGGCATGCAGGTCGAGGGGCTGCTGCGGAACGCCTCCACCCACGCCGCCGGTGTGGTGATCGGGGACCGCCCGCTGGACCGGTTGGTGCCGCTCTACCAGGATCCGCGGTCGGACATGCCCGCGACCCAGTTCAACATGAAATGGGTGGAACAGGCCGGCCTGGTGAAGTTCGACTTCCTCGGCCTCAAGACGCTGACGGTGATCCAGAACGCGATCGAACAGATCCATTCCGGCGGGCGCGACCTGCACATCGCCGCCGACGGCTCGACCATCTACGAACCCTTCCCGGGGGCCGAGAACGATATCGGGCAGATCCCGCTCGATGACGAAAAGACCTACGACCTCTATGCCCGTGCCAAGACGGTGGCGGTGTTCCAGGTTGAAAGCTCGGGCATGATGGACGCGCTCAAGCGGATGAAGCCCACCTGCATCGAGGACATCGTCGCGCTCGTGGCGCTCTACCGGCCCGGCCCGATGGAGAACATCCCGACCTATTGCGAGGTCAAGAACGGCCTGCGCCAGATCGAATCCGTCCACCCCCTGATCGACCACATCCTCGAGGAGACCCAGGGCATCATCGTCTACCAGGAACAGGTGATGCAGATCGCCCAGGTCATGGCCGGCTACTCGCTGGGCGGCGCCGACCTGCTGCGCCGCGCCATGGGTAAGAAGATCAAGGAGGCGATGGACGCCGAACGCCCGAAATTCACCAGCGGCGCGATGAAGAACGGCGTGGACGAGGCCAAGGCGAAAGAGGTCTTCGACCTTCTGGAAAAGTTCGCCAATTACGGTTTCAACAAGTCCCACGCGGCCGCCTACGCGGTGGTCAGCTACCAGACCGCCTGGCTGAAGGCGAACCACCCGGTCGAATTCATGGCCGGCGTGATGAACTGCGATATCCACCTCACCGAAAAGCTCGCCGTCTATTTCGAAGAGGTGAAGAAGGCGCTGAAACTGCCCTATGTGCCGCCTTGCGTGAACCGCTCGGATGCAACCTTCAAGGTGGTCGATGGCGCGCTGGTCTACGCGCTGGGCGCGCTCAAGAATGTTGGCGTCGACGCGATGCGCCTGATCGTCGAGGGGCGGGGCGAACGGCCCTTCGTCAACCTCTATGATGTCGCCCGCCGGGTCGAACTCAAGAAGGTCGGCAAGCGCCCGCTGGAAATGCTGGCCCGCTCCGGTGCCTTCGACGTGCTGGATCCGAACCGTCGCCGCGTCTTCGATAGCCTCGACGCGCTGGTGCAGTATTCGGCCGCGATCTGGGAACAGAAGACCTCAAACCAGGTGTCGCTGTTCGGCGATGCGGGCGAGGACCTGCCGGAACCGCGCCTGTCCCCGGTGCAGGACTGGCTGCCCGCCGAACGCCTATCGGAAGAGTTCAAGGCCATCGGCTTCTACCTCTCTGGCCATCCGCTCGACGATTATGCCGGCGCGCTGAAACGCAAGGATATCAAGACCCTGGACGAGGTCACCCACCTGGCCCAAGGCGGTCCCCTCGTGGCCAAGCTGGCGGGCATCGTCGCCAGCCGGCAGGAACGCAAATCGGCGCGGGGCAATCGGTTCGCCTTTGTCCAGCTGTCGGACACGACGGGCAATTACGAATGCACCGTCTTTTCCGACACGCTGGAGGCCGCCCGCGATCACCTGGAAAACGGCTCCATGGTGGTCTGCACGGTCGAGGCGACGATGGAAAGCGACCAGCTGAAACTGCTGGCCCGCGGCATCGCCCCGCTCGATACGGTGGTGGCCGATGTGGGCGGCGTGGGGCTCAAGATCTTCATCGAGGCGCCGGATGCCATCCCCGCCGTGTCCGAGGTGCTGCAAGGCGCGGCACAGGCCGCGGCCAAGGCGGCGCGCGGCCCCATTTCCTTCTGCGTGATGGGGGCGGGCCTGCCCGGCGAGGTCGAGATCGAGACCGGACAGGACTACCCGGTCACGCCGCAGATCAAGGGTGCCATCAAGAGCCTGAACGGCGTCATGGCGGTCGAGGAGATCTAGGCCACTTCCCGCTGACACAGATCCGTTCAGGTGCCACACTGGACGGATCCGTCCGGTTTTGATTAGCTGCCGGAAATCTCAGGGTTTTCGATGATGCCTCGCCTGTCTCTCTTGTTGATCTGTTTTACCTTGGCCGCGTGCCAGGGGCCGCTGGGCAATGTCGAAAAACTGTCCGACCAGGATCTGGAGGTCAGCGCCGGTGCCGCCGACGCGGTGGCCGAGGGCGGTGCCCCCGCCATGCGCGACGAGGAGCGTGCCGTGGCCGAGGACGTTTCAGAAGAAGTCCAGACGCAGGAGCGGCGCGGCCTGTTCGGCTTCCTCCGTCGCGCGGCCGAGGCAGAGCCCGCCGCAGCAACCGATGACACCGGGGCAGAGGTCGAACTGGCCGCCGCCGCACCGGATGCCGCGGCCCAGGCGACAACGCAGGATGCAGACCAGCCCGAGACCGCCGCCACGCCGGAACCGGAGAAACGCCGCGGCTTCCTCGGCGGTCTCTTCGGCGGCAATCGCGACGAAACACCCGCGCCAACCGAAACGGCAGAGGCCACCACGCCCGACGCCACGGAAGAGGCCGCCACCCCCGAACCGCAAAAGGCCGGGTTCAGCCTGTTTGGCCTGGGTAATAACCGCGACCGCAGGTCCCCGCCCAGCGGGCCGGAAACCGATATCGTCCCCGGCTCCGTCATGGCCTTCGGCAAGGTCGGGCGGCTCTGCGACGTCTCCCCCCGTGAGGTCGGTCGCGAAGTGGCGCAATATCCTGAACGTCGGGCCAAGTATGCCCTGATCGACTCCGCCCCCGATGCCAGCACGGCGCGGTCCTTCTACATCTCGGGTTTCGACGATGGCTGCCTGCGCCAGATCACCGGCGCGCTGGTCCTTTTCGGTGATGTCGAGATGCACGAGCAGATCCGCTATGGCGCGGCGGCGGGCGAACAGCCCGAAAGCCTGGTCGACAAGGCTTACAACAAGGTCAAACGCCTGATCTGCCGCGTCGGCAGCAACAAGCCCTGCGGCAACCGGATGCGCTCCCTCCAGCGGGACACGGTCTTCGTCACGGTCTATGAATCCTTCGGCGGCAGCGGTCGCTGGGCCGACATGCTGCTGCATGACGGCAAGGTCGAGGCGATCGCGCTGCACCACGACTGATCGTTCCGGCGCGTTCCAAATGTAGATGCAGAGCGGTTAGTAATGCGGCGGACGTTCGTCGCCAAAGACGGCGGCGTCCCCGTGGCTGGCTTCACGTTCGGCTTCGCGTTCCATCAGCAACTGCACCCGCCGGGTCAGCATGGCGATCTGGGTATCCTGTCGGGCTACGACATCGGACAAATCGTCCAGGTTCCGTTCCAGGTGGGCGAGGCGTTCTTCGATTGGCTGCATAGCTCCATCTCCCCGTCCCGGCATAACGCCGGGTGACAGAGGATCTGAGCCTGCCCCGCCGGAATTGCAACCCTCTTCTGTCCGCGCATGTCGCCGCGCCGCCCGCTGCGCCAAGGCTTGCCCCGCAGGGGGGCATGGGCTAGACCGCGCCGCGAGCGTGTCCCACGAGGTTTCCAGATGGCGAAACAGAAAAAAGCCCCGCGCCCCAAGGCCCAGACGCCCAAGGGGTTCCGCGATTATTTCGGTGCCGAGGTCACGGACCGGGCCGAGATGCTGCGCAGCATTGCCGGGGTCTATCATCGCTACGGCTTCGACGCGCTGGAAAGCTCCGCCGTGGAGACGGTCGAGGCGTTGGGCAAGTTCCTGCCCGATGTCGACCGTCCCAACGAAGGCGTTTTTGCCTGGCAGGAATCCGACGAGGACGGGCAGGGCGACTGGCTGGCCCTGCGCTATGACCTGACCGCGCCCCTGGCCCGCGTCTACGCCCAGCACCGCAACGATCTGCCGACGCCCTACCGGCGTTACGCCATGGGCCCCGTCTGGCGCAACGAAAAGCCCGGCCCGGGCCGATTCCGCCAGTTCTATCAATGTGATGCGGACACGGTCGGCACCGCGTCCCCGGCCGCCGATGCCGAGATCTGCGCGATGCTCGCCGATTGTCTCGAAGAGGTCGGGATCCCGCGCGGCGACTACCTGATCCGGGTCAACAACCGGAAGGTCCTGAACGGCGTGCTCGAGGCCATGGGCGTCGCCGACGAGGCCCAGCAGGCCGACGTGCTGCGCACCATCGACAAGTTCGACAAGGTCGGGGAATCCGGCGTCCGCGAATTGCTGGGCAAGGGACGCCTCGACGCGTCAGGCGCCTATATCGACGGGGTGGGCCTCAGCGCCGATCAGGCCGAACCGGTCATCGCGTTTTTGACCTCCAAGGGTGCGGACGCGGCGGCGACACTGTCGAACCTGCGCGCGGCCATCGGCGGCTCCGCCATCGGGGCCGAGGGCGTCGACGAGCTTGACCAGATCGCCAGCCTGCTGGACGCGGGCGGCTACGATGCGGGCCGCATCCAGATCGACCCCTCGGTCGTGCGCGGCCTGGGCTATTACACCGGCCCCGTCTACGAGGCCGAGCTGACCTTCGAAATCCTCGACGACAAGGGCCGCAAGCGCCAGTTCGGCTCCGTGTCAGGCGGTGGCCGTTACGACGACCTGGTGAAACGCTTCACCGGCCAGGCCGTGCCCGCCACCGGCGTCTCGATCGGCGTCGACCGCCTGCTTGCCGCCTTGCGCGAAAAGGGCCGGATGAAGGACGTGGCCCTGGGCCCTGTCGTTGTCACCGTGATGGATCGCGACCGCATGGCCGATTACCAGGCCATGGTCGCCGAGCTGCGCAACGCGGGCATCCGGGCCGAGGTCTACCTGGGCAATCCCAAGAACTTCGGCAATCAGCTGAAATACGCGGATCGTCGCAACTCCCCCGCCGCCGTCATCGAAGGGGCAGAGGAAAAGGCCAATGGCGTCATCCAGGTCAAGGACCTGATCCTGGGCAAGAAAATCGCCGAAAACGCCACGCTCGAGGAATGGAAGGAACGCCCCTCCCAGGCCGAGATCGCGCGCGCCGACCTGGTGGCCCATGTCCGGCAATTGCTGGCGGAGCACGGCTGATGGCCCTCTGGCAAGGTCACACGCCCGAGCTTCGGGCGCAGGTTCGCGCCTGCGCGGCCCGGCTGCGCGATGAATTCGCCGCCGCCGGGGCGCAGCCGGTCGAATGCCCGATCCTGCTGCCCGCCGCCACGCTGCTCGATCTCTATGGCGAAGACATCCGTGCCCGCGCCTATGTCACCTCGGATGCGCTGCGCGGCGAACAGATGATGCGTCCGGATTTCACCGTCCCGGTGGTGCAGATGCATATGGAAGGCGGCGCCGAACCCGCCCGCTACACCTATGCCGGAGAGGTCTTCCGCCGCCAGGAAGAGGACGAGGCCCGCGCCAACGAATACCTTCAGGTGGGCCTCGAGATCTTCGACGGCTCCGACCCCGCCGCCGCCGATGCAGAGGTCTTTGCCCGCGTGCAATCCGCCACCAGCCGCCTGCTGCTGCGGGCCGCCACCGGCGACATGGGCATCCTCATGGCCGCGGTTGACGGGCTCGACACCAGCGCGGCGCGTAAGGCGGCGTTGCACCGTCACATCTGGCGTCCGCGTCGCTTCCGGTCCCTGCTCGACCGGTTCGCGGGGCGGGCGGCGCCGGTGCCCAGCCGGGTCGCGCTGCTCGAAGCGTCCGACCCCTTCGCCAATGCCGGGACCGAGGTCGGCCTGCGCCGCCGGGCCGAGGTCGAGGCCCGGATCGAAGCGCTGCGCGCCGATGCCGCCACGCCGCCGATTTCGGACCGCGAAATCGACCTGATCGACACGCTGCTCGACGTGAAGGAAACGCTGCCCTTCGCCATCGAACGCCTGCGGGACATCGCCGTCGACATGCCCTCCATCGCCGACGCCGTGGAAACCGTCGCCCGCCGCGCCAAGGCGCTCGAGGCGCGGGGCGTCGACATCACCAGCCTGGAATTCGAGGTCGCCTATGGCCGCCACCAGATGGAATATTACGACGGCTTCGTCTTCGGGTTCTACGACGTCAGCCGGCCCTACCTGCCACCCGTCGCCTCGGGCGGGCGCTACGACGCGCTGACCCGGGTGCTGGGCCGCCAATCCGGCCGCCCCGAAGGCATCCCGGCCGTCGGTGGCGTCATCCGCCCCGGCCTGATGGTCGAACTGGGAGAGAGCGCATGAGCATCAAGCTGGGCGTGCCCTCCAAGGGCCGATTGATGGAAAAGACCTTCGACTGGTTCGGCGAGCGCGGCGTCACGCTGGGCCGCTCCGGATCGGATCGCGAATATGCCGGTCGTGTGGACGGCATCGACGGGGTGGAGCTTGTCCTGCTCTCCGCCGGGGAAATCCCGCGCGAACTGGCCGCGGGCCGCATCCACCTCGGTGTCACCGGCACCGACCTGATCCGCGAAAAGCTGGGTCGCTGGGACATGCAGGTCGAAACCCTGGTCGAGCTCGGCTTCGGTCATGCCGACCTGATCCTCGCCGTGCCGCAATGCTGGGTCGATGTGGACGTGCTGGACGACCTCGATGCCGCCGCCGCCGCGTTCCGCCGCGATCATGGTTTCCGCCTGCGCATCGCGACGAAATACCACCGGCTGGTCCGCGATTTCCTGCGCGACCACGGCGTCGCCGACTACCAGCTTGTCGACAGCCAGGGCGCGACCGAGGGCACGGTGAAGAACGAAACCGCCGAAGCGGTGGCCGACATCACCTCGACCGGCGAGACCCTGCGCGCGAACCACCTCAAGATCCTCGAGGACGGGCTGATCCTGAAAAGCCAGGCCACCCTGTTCCGCGCCCGCCGCGTCGACATGAGCGATGCCGACCGCGCCACCCTGCGCGAGCTGATGACCCTGCTGTCGATCGAGTGACCCGGCGAAAATCCGCTTTCCGCCCGGGGCGCGGGAAGAGGTCCTAAAGCACCCCGATCTCGGCTAGGGCCGCCGACAGCTCGGCCGGCAGGGCATCTTCGTTCTGGCGATGTTTCGGCAGATCGGGCGGCGCATCCTCGGGCTTGAGGTAGCGCCAGCCCTGGAACGGCCGCCGGGGCGAGGCCGCGGTCGGGTGCAGTTCCGGGTCCAGCACGATGGCGCAGCGGCGAATCCCGTCGCCGCGATCCATCTCGTCCAGCCGAAGGATGCGCTGACGCGCCTGGATCATCCCCTTGATAACCCAGAAGATCGACCCGCCGGCCAGAAGCTCGGCCTCGCGTTTCGGCCACATGCGCGTGACATGGCGCGGCAGCCCGTCACCGCCCTGCGCCATGCGCGAGGCCTGCCATTCCGCCAGTGTCTGAACGCTGTCCGTGCCGACGCTCAGCTTCAAGAGATGTACAAATTTCCCCACGTTCTCCCCCAAGATCGTGTTATTCTTCACCAAGGATAGGCTATTTGTTGTCCTGAGCAAGCAGGACGTGTAGTCTCCTTGCTCGCCCCTCGCTGCCAAAGGTGATTCAGATGTCCCGTTTTGCTGCCCCGATCGCCGAACAGGTCTGGGATATGAAGTATCGGCTCAAGGAAGCCGACGGAACCGTCATCGACCGGTCGGTCGAAGACACGTGGCGTCGGATCGCCAAGGCGCTGGCCGCGGTCGAGTCGGATCCCGATCACTGGGAACGGAAATTCTACTCCGCGCTGGAGGATTTCAAGTACCTTCCCGCCGGGCGGATCACCGCAGGCGCCGGCACCGGGCGCAAGGTCACGCTCTTCAACTGCTTCGTCATGGGCACCATCCCCGACGAGATGGGCGGCATCTTCGACATGCTGAAGGAAGCCGCGCTGACGATGCAGCAGGGCGGCGGGATCGGCTATGATTTCTCCACCATCCGGCCCAAGGGCGCGGATGTGAAAGGCGTGGCCGCCGATGCCTCCGGCCCGCTGTCCTTCATGGATGTCTGGGACGCCATGTGCCGCACCATCATGTCGGCCGGGTCCCGCCGTGGCGCGATGATGGCGACGATGCGCTGCGACCACCCGGATATCGAGGATTTCATCGGCGCGAAGAGCGACCCGGCCCGCCTGCGCATGTTCAATATGTCCGTGCTGGTCACCGATGCCTTCATGGAAGCCGTGAAGGCCGACGGCCCGTGGGAACTGGTCTTCGACGGCAAGGTCTACCACACCCTTCAGGCCCGCGACCTGTGGAACCGGATCATGCAGGCGACTTACGATTACGCCGAACCCGGCGTGATCTTCATCGACCGTATCAACGCCGCCAACAACCTCGCCTATTGCGAAACCATCGCTGCGACCAACCCCTGCGGCGAACAGCCCCTGCCGCCCTACGGCGCCTGCCTGCTGGGGTCCGTCAACCTCGCGCGGCTGGTCAAGGATCCGTTCACCGATAAGGCCGCGCTCGACCCTGCCGCGCTGGACGAATTGGTCGCGCTGGCCGTGCGGATGATGGACAATACCGTCGACGCCTCGAAATTCCCGCTCGAAGCCCAGGCCCGCGAAGCCGAGGCCAAGCGCCGCATCGGCCTTGGGGTCACCGGCCTGGCCGACGCGCTGCTGATGCTGGGGCTGCGCTACGGCTCTGACGAGGCGGCGGAACAGACCGAACAATGGATGCGCCAGATCGCCCGGGCCTCCTACCTGGCCTCTGTCGAACTGGCCAAGGAAAAGGGCGCCTTCCCGCTTTTCGACCGTGACGCCTACCTCGCCTCCGGCACCATGCAGGCGATGGACGAGGACGTGCGCGCCGCGGTGGCCGAACACGGTATCCGCAACGCGCTGCTGACCTCCATTGCACCGACGGGCACGATCAGCCTGTATGCCGGCAATGTCTCGTCCGGGATCGAACCGGTCTTCGCCTATGAATACACCCGCAAGGTGCTGCAGAAGGACGGATCGCGGACCGAGGAAAAGGTCGTCGATTACGCCGTGCAGATGTGGAAGGAAATCAAGGGCGACGCGCCGCTGCCGGACCACTTCGTCAATGCGCAGACGCTGGCGCCGCTGGAACACGTCAAGATGCAGGCGGCGGCGCAGAAATGGATCGACAGCTCGATCTCCAAGACGATCAACTGCCCCGAGGATATCAGCTTCGACGCGTTCAAGGATGTCTACATGCAGGCCTGGGATTCCGGCTGCAAGGGCTGCACGACCTACCGCCCGAACGACGTCACCGGATCGGTCCTTTCGGTCTCGGAGGAGAAGAAGGAAGAATCCGTCGTCATGCCCGACGAGGGCGGCGAAGTCGTCTACATGGCCGAGCCGCTCGACCGGCCCACGACGCTCGAAGGCAATACCTACAAGCTCAAGTGGCCCGACAGTGAACATGCGATCTATCTGACGATCAACGACCTGATCGTCGGCGGCCGCCGTCGCCCCTTCGAGGTCTTCATCAACTCCAAGAACATGGAGCACTTTGCCTGGACCGTGGCCCTGACCCGGATGATTTCCGCGGTGTTCCGGCGCGGCGGCGACGTGTCCTTCGTGGTCGAGGAGCTCAAGGCGGTGTTCGACCCCCGCGGCGGCGCATGGATCAAGGGCAAGTACATCCCCTCGATCCTGGCGGCGATCGGCGGCGTGATCGAAACCCACCTGATCTCCATCGGCTTCATCGAGGGCGAGGGCACTGGCCTGAAGACCGACCCGACCGCCAAGGTCGTGGGCCTGGAAGGCGCCGGTCGCGGCAAGGCCTGCCCCTCTTGCGGTCAATACACGATGCAGATGATCGAGGGCTGCATGACCTGTTCGTCCTGCGGCCATTCGAAATGCGGCTGACGGGTTCCTGAGCGTTTAGGTCAACTATCTGAAATTGTTGATCTTTCGCTTGACGACTCGGGTCGCGCACCGCATTTAGGAAACCGTGGACAGCAAGCCAGCAACCGCCAGCCAGCGATCCACGGCCCGCCTCCTGACATCGACATCTGTCTGACCGCTTCGGGGGGCGGATCCGGGGCTTAATGCGCGCCGGTCTTCTCTCCGCCGAACATCCCCATGACCGTCTTCACGATCGGGATCAGGATCGCCCCGACGACAAGCCCGACGACACCGTCCAGCCCCGCGGTCACGATCCACTCCACCGCGCCGGCCGTCTCTCCGGCACCCGCGGCGACGCCGACGGCGACGTCGTGGATCATGTCATAGGGCAGGTGCCAGCCCAGCTCGTGCAGGCCATGGATCAGGATCGACCCGCCGACCCAGATCATCGCCGCCGTGCCGATGACGATCAGCAGCTTCATGAAGACCGGCATCGCCTTGACGATGAACAGGCCCAGCCGACGGGTCAGGCCCAGCCGCCCCTTGGCGGCCATCGCGAGGCCCAGGTCATCGGCCTTCACGATCAGCCCGACCGCGCCATAGACGGCGAGGGTGATCAGGATGCCCGCCACGCCCAGGGCCGCGGCCTGAAGCCACAGCGGCTGGCCCTCGGGCAGGGATGACAGCACGATGGTCATGATCTCGGCCGACAGGATGAAATCCGTCTTGATCGCGCCCTTCACCTTGGCCTCTTCCAGGTGGGCATCGTTCTCCATCTTGGCGACGGCCTCCTGCTCGGGATGGTGGCTGGGCGACAGGGCGTGCCATATCTTCTCCGCCCCTTCAAAGCACAGGTAACCGCCCCCCAGCATCAGCAGCGGGTAGATCAGGATGGGCGCAAAGACCGACAGCAGCATCGCCGCCGGCAGCAGGATCACCAGCTTGTTGAACAGCGACCCCTTGGCGATCTTCCAGACGATGGGAATTTCCCGGTCCGCGCTGAAGCCATGGACGTATTTCGGTGTCACCGCCGCATCGTCGATCACCGCCCCCGCGGCCTTGGACGAGGCCTTGACCGCCTGTCCCACGATATCGTCGACCGAGGCCGAGGCCACTTTGGCAATGGCGGCAACATCGTCGAGCAGGGCGATCAATCCGGACATGAAAATTCCTTTCGTTTCGCACAGACATAGTGCGGTGCGGGTCTGACCGCCAGTTGTTCATGGCGCGGAAATGACCGGCGACCCCGGCAGGCGGATAGACCGGGCGCGCGTTACCCCGTCTCGGACCGCAACGCCCAAAGCGCCAACAGCGGGCTGGCCCCCGCGGCCATCGCGTGCAGGATGCCGGGACGGTTGTAGAAGGACCCGCCCGGTCCCGGCTCGAACCAGCCGGTGCCGTCCTGGAAGAACCGCCCCGGCGTCAGCACGAGGTAGGTCTCCTCGGGCGGGTGGTCGTGGTCGGGATAGCGCACCTCGGGTCCCAGCAGCGACACGCCCAGCCAGACATCGTCGCGCGGCTCCAGCCCCGATGGCCCGGCAATCATCGCATTTGCATGGCCCTCGCGGTACTGCGCATTCGCCCCCGGTGCCGGGCCGGGGCGCTGGCGCCAGGTCAGCGCGGGTTCGACCGCGCGAAAGGCACCGCACAACTCTGCCAGCAGCGGGTCGGAGACCCCCTCCGGATCGGTCACCGGGTCCAGCCAGTCGCAGACCGCCCGTCGCCGTCCCGGGGTCGGATCAGCCGGGGCCGGGACCTCCAGCGCGGCAAAGACCGCCCGGACCGACGCCTGCGCCGCCCCCTGCGGCGCACGATCGGCAAAGGCACGGCCGGCGACCTCGATGAAATGCTGCAATTCGGGGCTGCGGTCGGGCATGGGCGGGTCCTTTCGCGACGCAGGGCACGGATGAGCTATGGCGGCACGGGGCAAAATCCCCGACACTCTCCCGAACCTAGCCTGTTCGAGGAATGACGCCACATGAAGCATGGGTATGACAATGGCCGACTGAACCTGCCCTTCGTCGGTATTTGCACTTTCGGCAAATATCCGCATGTCGAGGACTGGGATGCCATCGATGCAGACGTCGCCGTGATGGGCGCGCCGTTCGATTTCGGCACCCAGTGGCGCACCGGCGCGCGGATGGGGCCGCGGGCGATCCGCGAGGCCTCGACGCTGTTCTCCTTCGGGCATGCGGGCGCCTACGATCACGAGGATGACGCCACCTATCTCGAACCCCACAAGGTCACCATCGTCGATATCGGGGATGCGGATATCGTCCATACGGATACGCTCCGCAGCCATCAGAACATCGAATACGGGGTGCGCAAGATCCTGGCCGCCGGGGCGCTCCCGGTGGTGCTGGGGGGCGATCATTCGATCAACATCCCCTGCATCAACGCCTTCGACGGCGAAGAGCCGTTCCACCTGATCCAGATCGATGCCCATCTCGATTTCGTCGATGAACGTCACGGCGTTCGTTATGGCCACGGCAACCCGATGCGCCGCGCCGCCGAAAAGCCCTGGGTGTCCGGGCTGACCCAGATCGGCATCCGCAACGTGTCCTCCACCGCCAGGGACGGGTACGAGGCCGCGCGCGGCATGGGCTCCGACATCCTGTCGGTCCGCCAGGCCCGCGCCCTCGGGGTCGAGGGGTTGCTCGCCCGCATCCCCGAAGGCGAACGCTATTACCTGAGCGTCGACATCGACGCCTTCGATCCCTCCATCGCGCCCGGCACCGGCACGCCGTCCCATGGCGGGTTCCTCTATTACGAGGTTCTGGAACTGCTCGACGGTCTGGCGCAGCGCGGAGAGATCGTCGGCATGGACCTGGTCGAGGTCGCCCCGGATCACGATCCCGGCGGCGTGACCTCGATCCTGGCGGCGCAATTGCTGATGAACACGATCGGGCGGATCCTGCATCACCGCGATCTGGGCTAGCGCCGGGCGCTGACCGCTCGGACAACTTACTTACCGGTCGGTTGACGGTATACCGGTTTCGGCGCACACTCCCCTGGTCAATCGAGGGAGGAGACAATGACCGACTGGCCCGAACAACGGCTGATGCCGCCCGATCCGGACAGCTACACCGATTTGCAAAGACAGGCGCATGACGCCTTTGCAAACAGCCCGCGCAGCGGCGTGCGGGGCCCGCTCGCCCTGTGGATCCACCGGCCTGAACTGGCGCTGGCGACCCAGCAGCTGGGCTCTTACCTGCGGTTCGAAAGCTCTCTGGGCCCGCGCCTGACCGAACTGGCGATCATCACCACGGCCAAGCTGTGGAAGGCCGAGTTCGAATGGTACGCCCACAAGCCGCTGGCGCTGAAACACGGCGTCTCGGAACAGGTGGTCGAGGCGATCCGTACCGGCACGCCCCCTGATTTCACCGACCCCGAAGAGGCGGCAGTGCATGAATTCGCGCTAGAGGCCGCCCGCGACCGCCAGGTCAGCGATGCGCTCTATGACAAGACGCTGGCGGCGATCGGCCAGGACCGGCTGGTCGATCTCGTGGCCTTGGTGGGCTATTACGGTTTCGTCTCGCTGACACTGAACACGTTCAACATCCTGCCGCCCGCCGACGCCGACCCAGAATTCGCCTGACCGGCGCCCGCACCACGGCGGCAAATGCGCAACAAAACGCGCCCGGCACCGATCCGCCGGGCGGCCACGCCTTGGCGGCCCGCGGGGCGCGCGGTATCTCTCGCGCGGCCCCGACCGGCCTACCAGACGGAAGACCCATGCGCCCCTTTTTCACCGCCGCCCTGATCCTGATCCTGTCCACGCTGGGCCTGCGGGCCGACCCGGTCGAGCGGTCCTATATCGGATATGGCCGGCTGATCGTGAACGATTCCCTGGGTGATTTCCGCGACCGCTGGCGCACCGGGTCCGTCGCGGCCAGCCATGTCTGGGGCCCGGACTGGACCGGCGCCCTGCCGGGCCGTCCCTTCGACATCCTCGAATTCCGCGTCCTGGCCGAGGTCATCTACCCGCTCAGCTACAACGCGCCCCGCGCCGGCGACCGCCCCTATGCGGCGGCGTGGTCCTTCGGGATGCACACCCATTTCCAGCGCGGCGGCTGGGACCTGGCCACCGGCGCGGACCTCGTCATCACCGGCCCGCAGACCGGCCTGCCGGATTTCGCCCGCGCCCTGCACGAGGTGCTCAGCCTGCCGAAACCGTCCCGCGCGGTGCTGGCGGGGCAGGTGCCCAACGGCTTTCACGCCGCCGCCGTGGTCGAGGCCGGGCGCGACCTGCCCCTGGGCGGCGCGACCCTGCGCCCCTTCGTCGAACTGCGCGCCGGGGTGGAAACCCTGGCCCGCATCGGCTTCGACCTGACCCTCGGCCCGGCCGGGCAGGGCGAGCTTCTGGTTCGCGATCCCGTCACCGGCCACCGCTACCGCACGATCACCGGTGATGCGACGGGGGTCAGTTTTGTCGCAGGGGCCGATATCGCCCGCGTGACCGACAGCCTCTACCTGCCGGCCAGCACCAACACCCTGACCGACAGCCGCCACCGCCTGCGCGCGGGCCTGCATTGGCAGGGCGAAAAATGGCAGGCGTTCTATGGGCTTACCTGGCTTGGTCCGGAATTCGTCGGCCAGCAATCGGGTCAGCTGGTGGGCGCCGTGCGGATCAAGTTCACCTTCTAGCTTGCCCCTAGGGCACCTTTTGCAAGCCAAACATACCGAGGGGTTTGCAAATTTAGTTATATCTGATAACTTGCATGCAGGTGAGACCGGCCAGATAAGGCCGGCTGCCCAATAAAATAAGCGAAAAACGCGTATATCGAGTAGAAGGCAGACAGCAGGCATGAGAACGGGCTTCAAGGGCACGTTCGTCATCTCCTGGACACAGACAGAGCTGGACGGGCTTAAGGGCTCCCGGCTCCATTCGCTGCGCATCGGGGCCACGTGGTCCTGGTCTGGCGAGGCCGTTAGGGTAGACGGTCCGAACGAGGTTCTGTGCCTTGAGCAGGCGGACGAAGAGAAAAACATCCGCAAGCGGGCGGCCAAGATCGTGAGGCGCCTCGTGGGCGCCGCCATCGATTGCAAGATGCCATCCGACATTCCGGCAAGCGACGATCCGCTGCTGGACGGGACATTCATCCTCACCGACGGACGCAACACCTTTACCGCGACGATCATCGAAGTGGACGGCCCTGCACAGCCGCTGCTGATGTTCCTCGACGAATTGCCGCCGAAGGGGCGGGAATTGTGGGTCGTGCATTACCAGGCCTCGCAGAAACGCCTGGCCCCGAACGAACCGGCCCAGGGCGGCGTGATCTGTTTCACCCCCGGCACCCGCATCGCCACGATGGACGGGCCGCGCGCGGTGGAAACCCTGCGCCCCGGCGACCGCGTGCTGACCAAGGATAGCGGCCCGCAGGAGATCTTCTGGGCCGGCGCGCGGCACATGACCGGCGCGCGGCTCTACACGATGCCGCAATTCCGGCCGATCCGCATCCGCGCCGGCGCCTTCGGGATCGAACGCCCGGACGAGGAATTCCTCGTCTCCCCCGAACACCGGATGCTGGTGAAGGGGCCGATCGCCCGCGCGCTCTTCAACACGTCCGAGGTGCTGGTCGCCGCGCGTGACCTGGTCAACGGCACGACCATCACCCAGGACATGAACGTGCGCGAGGTCACCTACATCCACCTGCTGCTTCCCTCGCATCAGGTGATCTGGGCGAATGGCGTGGAAACCGAAAGCTTCCACCCCGCCAATGCCGCCCTTGCCGCGCTGACCGAGGATGACCGCGCGACGCTCCTCTCCGGCTTCCCCGAGCTTCGGGACGACCCGCTCGCCTATGGCGGTTATGCGCGTCGCAACCTCTCGAAATCCGAGGCCGCAATCCTGATGCACGACGCCGCCTGACCGGCGGCGGCCCATCCGCGCCGTGCAGGGCGTCCCCGGTGTCCGTGTCAATCCGGTCCCGGGGACGTCCATCGGCGCGGTTTTCCCGCGAAATCCCGTGTTGACACGCCGCCCGACGCGCGTATAAGCGCGGCTCCATTGGTGTTGGTGGCCCCCGCAAGGGGTATGCCTGTCAGGGTTCGCCCAGAGGACAACGCCCTTCATCCGCCGCTACGCGCCCGCCGGGCCGGATGCGGCCCATAACGAAGGAGATCAGCCGTGACCAAACGCACGTCTGCCAAGTACAAAATCGACCGCCGGATGGGCGAAAACATCTGGGGTCGTCCGAAATCCCCGGTCAACCGTCGTGAATACGGCCCCGGCCAGCACGGCCAGCGCCGCAAGGGCAAGATGTCCGACTTCGGCCTCCAGCTGCGCGCCAAGCAGAAGCTGAAGGGCTATTACGGCGACATGACCGAAAAGCAGTTCAAGCGCATCTACTCCGAGGCCGCACGGGTCAAGGGTGACACCGGTGAAAACCTCATCGGCCTGCTGGAGCGCCGCCTGGACGCCGTCGTCTATCGCGCCAAGTTCGTGCCGACCGTCTTCGCGGCCCGTCAGTTCGTTAACCACGGCCACGTCCTGGTGAACGGTAAAAAGGTCAACATCCCCTCCTACCGCGTGAAGGAAGGCGACGTTGTCGAGGTTCGCGAGAAATCCCGTCAGCTGGCGTCCGTGATCGAAGCGTCCCAGCTGCCCGAGCGTGACGTCCCCGACTACATCGAGGCTGACCACTCCAAGATGACCGCGACCTTCGTCCGCACCCCGACCCTGGGCGATGTGCCCTACCCGGTGATGATGGAACCGAACCTCGTGATCGAATACTACGCACAGAACTGATCTCGGTTCTCTGCAAGGATCGAAAGGGCCGCACCACCGGGTGCGGCCCTTTTTCGTTGCAAATGGGTAAGGGGCCGGTGGGCTGGGCGGTGGCTGTCGCCGGGTCGCGTGGGCCCCTTTGACCATGAAAAAGGCCCGGTCCCTCAATCGGGCCGGGCCTGTCTGCCGGCGAGGCGCCTCAGCTCTAGTCGTGCGTTTTGGCCTTCAGGGTCTCAGCTTCGATACAGAGGGCAGCGACCGACCCGAGGGGGGCCGCGATAGCGCCGCCCTGGGGGGCGGGTCGGCGCTGCCCGGCGTTGCCGCCGGGCGGTACAGATCATCCAAGTATTGAATGATCTCGGACGTATGCGCCGACGACACGTTTGCGAGTGCCGCCGCTTCCGGAGACCGCGATTACAGATGCCAAAGCGGCCTGTCCCAAAGCCCCCGATCCCCTATCCCGGCGATCAGCCGTTGTAATCCTCGTCCGCGACCTTCTCCATCCAGGTGACGGGGGTGCCGTCGATGCTTTCCTGGATCGCGATATGGCTCATCGCGTTTTCCGGCGCGGCGCCGTGCCAGTGCTTTTCACCAGCCGGGAAGAACACGACATCGCCGGTGGTCACTTCCTCCACCGGGCCGCCCTCGCGCTGCACGCGGCCACGGCCGAGGGTGATGATGATCGTCTGGCCCGCCGGGTGGGTGTGCCATGCCGTGCGTGCGCCGGGTTCGAAGGTCACATGCGCGCCCGAGGTGCGGCCGGGCTCGTCGGCCTGGAACATCGGGTCGATCCGGACGGTGCCGGTAAAGTAATCCTGGGGGCCGGGCCCGGACGGAAGGGATCCTGCGCGAATGATTTTCATGGGTCTTTCTCCTTATTGTCTGCGGGGGCCAAAGGGGCCTCAGCGCAGTTTCTCGAAACGATAGGTCCAGCTGGCGGGGCCGGGCTGCACATAGGCCAGTTCGACCGACACCATGGCGAAGGGTTCGACATAGCGCCCATTGCGCAGCCCGCCGGTATCCTGGGGCTCGAAGCCGATGTCGCGGATCAGGTCAAAGGCCACCTGCTTGGCCCCGGCATCGTCGCCATAGACCATGACATGGGGCGGGGTGTCTTGCCCCTTGCGCTCATGCACCGGAAAGAAGCTTTCCGAGGGCGTGGTGCTGAAGCACGACACCCAGCGGGCATCGGGCCGCATCTTCGCCAGCTCCTCCGCGCCCGAAGATGTATGCGCCACGACCAGCTCGCTGTTGCTGTCATCCAGCGGCACGCAGCAATTCAGCACGACCATGCCCGCCAGGTCACCGGCCTGGTCCAGCACGTCGCCAACCCGCGACCAATGCACCGCCAGCAGAACCGCATCCGCGCCCTCGACCGCCTCGGCCACGCTGCCCGCATGGCCACCGCATTCGGCGGCCAGCCGTTCCAGCTTGGCGTGGTTGCGGGCATAGGCAAAGGTGACGTCATGGCCGCTTCTGGCCCAGATCTGACCCAGCTTGCCGCCCATCAGTCCCGATCCCAGAATGCCGATCTTCATGTCCGTCTCCGTTTGTATTGCCTGGCGAACGGGTCCGTTTGAAGGGACCGCCCGTGCCGTGTTCATGCTGTAGATGTGGGATGTAACGACAAGGCGTAAAGGCGTTTCAATGCACGCCAGTCATGAAGGGGCTTCATGAGTGAGGTATTTGAGAGGAGGATTGGAGAGAGTTGGTGCGCTGCAATCCGCTGCCGGTGAACGCGGCGCGGCCCGGCCTGTCCGCCGGGCGGTAGATAACGGCTGAGCTCAAAGAAAGAGCCAGGCCATCCGCAGGGCCGAAGAACCCGAACAACACCCCACAAAAAACCGGCCCGCGCGCTGTCCCTCGCGCGGGCCGGGGAATGCGCCGGGGGTCAGTCGCCGGCGCGGGTCTCGAAGACCTCCTTGGCCACCGGCAGCGCCGAGAAGACCCGCGGCCAGCCTGCGTAGAAGGCCAGGTGCGACAGCATCGCGCCGGCCTCTTCCTGGGTCAGCCCGTTATCCATCGCGCGGTTCAGGTGAAAGGTCATCTGCTCGGGCTGGCCCGCGGCAATCAGCCCGGCCACGGTCACCAGCGACCGGTCGCGCGGTACAAGGTCCGGGCGCAGCCAGACGTCGCGGAACAGGATCTCGCGGGTGGTGTCGACGACGCCCATGGACACGTTGCCATAATTCCCGCTCACGGTTTCCTCGCGGGCGGCCTCGGCCTCTTCGTTCAGCGGCAGCAACTCCACGTCGGTGCCGGGCAGGTCCTCGGCCGCGATCCCGCGCGCCTCGAAGACAGGGGCTGCGGCCTCGGCGGCGGCAAAGGCGTTGCCGACCCCGGTATAGAAGGCGAGATGGGTGATCGTCTCGGAAATTTCGGCCGGGGTCACGCCGGCATCCAGCGCCAGGGCAACGTGGCTTTCCAGATTGTCGGTCTCATGTCGGGTCATCAGCGCGGCAAAGGTGACCAGCGCGCGATCGCGGGCCGACAATTCCTCGCCGCCCCAGACATCGCCGAACAGGTCTTCGGTCATGTAGTTTTGAAGGGCGGGCGCGACCTGGCCGACAGACCCGGGCAGGGTCGAGCCCAGCTCCTGGGCGGTGGCACCGGTGGCGAAAAGCGCCATGGCAGAGGCGGCGATATAGGACTTCATGAGGGGTCTCCTGTTGCAATGCATGTCTGCACCACAATCTGGGGTTCCCGGACGTCAGGTTAATGGCCCAGCCCCCCAAGGCAGCCATGAACGCCCCTCATCAATGGTCCCCCGCAACGCCCCCGCGGGATCAGTCGCGATGCCGCAACGCGTCCAGCACCACCTGGAAGGCCGAGGACGGGCGCTGCCGGCTGGGGTAATAGAGGTGGAAACCGGGGAAAGGCGGCGAATAATCCTCGAGGCAGACGCGCAACCGCCCGGCCTCGATCTCGGGGGCGGCCAGCCGGTCGGGCACCAGCGCCAGCCCATGTCCGTCGATCGCCGCCCGCATCACCGGGTGGATGGTGTTGAAACAGGCCTGCCCGCGCACCTTCACGTTGATCTCGGTCCCGTCCGGTTCTTCGAATTCCCAGGCATAGAGCGCGCCATGGGTCGAGAGCCGCAGGTTGATGCAGCGGTGATCGGTCAGATCCTGCGGTCGCTGCGGCGTCCCGGCATCGTCCAGGTAGTCCGGCGCCCCGACGCAGATCATCCGTTCATCCGGGCCGATCCGCATCGCGATCATGCCGTCGCTCACCTGGTCGCCATAACGCACGCCCGCATCGCATTGCGACGCGGCCAGGTCGGTATAGCCGTAATCCATCACGAACTCGACATTCACGCTGGGATGCTGCTTCAGCACCGGCCCGAGCTTGGGCCACAGGATGGTGTCGATGGCATATTCCACCGCCACGATCCGCACCGTGCCCGTGGGCTGGTCCTGTGCATCGTTCAAGGCCTGAAGCCGCGCCTCGATCTTCTCGAAACACGGGTTCAGCGTGGCCAGCAGATCCTCGCCCTCCAGCGTCGGCGCCACGGATCGCGTCGTGCGGGTCAGCAGCCGCAGGCCAAGGCGCTTTTCCAGCCCCTTGATCGTATGGCTAAGCGCCGATT
The DNA here is from genome assembly GCF_000768315.1 of Pseudooceanicola atlanticus. Classification (GTDB taxonomy): domain Bacteria; phylum Pseudomonadota; class Alphaproteobacteria; order Rhodobacterales; family Rhodobacteraceae; genus Pseudooceanicola; species Pseudooceanicola atlanticus. Next base: position 61,665 of record NZ_AQQX01000009.1, on the reverse strand, counting down.
GCGACACGTTCAGCCGCGCGGCGGCCTTGGTAAAGCTTCGCTCTTCGGCCACGGCCGCCAAAGCGATGAGGTCGTTGATATTTTCGCGCAACATGAGGGAGGCCTGGCTTTGTCGATCAAGGATCATCTCTGATCTCTGCACATGATATATGCGCCTCCCTCATGAGGTCCATGGATTAAGTGCTACCGGGTGAACCGGATCAGCCGGTCGCGCGACGGGCCGTCGCGGCGCGGCGACCGGTTCGTCGTGATCGCCCACAGGCCATCCTCGGTCACCAGCACGTCGCGGATCCGCTCGCCCGCATCATGGGCCGTGCCCACGTCGCCGCCGGTCGACACCGACAGCACCGCGCCCGACCGCAAGGAGGCCAGCAACAGCCGGTCCCCGTCCCAGGCCAGCCCCGAGGGCGCCCAGGTCCGGCCGCCGGAATGGGCCAGCGGCGCGGTCAGCCCGTCGCCGGTTTCGTCGCCCTGGATCAGCGGCCAGCCGTAATTGCCGCCCGCCTCGATCCGGTTGACCTCGTCATGACCGGATTGCCCATGCTCGGCGGCATATAGCGTGCCGTCCCCGGACCAGGCGATGCCCTGCGGGTTGCGGTGGCCCAGCGACCAGACGGGCGAGCCCTCGAACGGGTTGTCCTCCGGCACCGCCCCGTCCGGGGTCAGGCGCAGGATCTTGCCCGCCAGGCTGTCGGGGTCCTGCGGTCGTTCGCGGTTCTCGGTCCAGCCGGTGGTGACGTACAGCATCCCGTCCGGCCCAAAGGCGACACGCCCCCCGTTATAGAGCGGATGGCCGGGGATGCCGTCCAGCAGGACCCGTGTCTCGCGCCAGGTATCGCCGTCGCGAACGGCCTCGATCACCCGGTTCTCCCGCGCCTGCGGGGTGCCGGTGTGGTGATAGAGGACAACCCGCCCGCTGCTGGCGAAATCCGGTGTCAGCGCCAGGCCCATCAACCCGCCGCCGCGATCGTTCAGGATCGGCGCGCTGGTCTGGACCGGCAGTCGGTCCAGCCTCTCGCCGTCGAAGATGCCCAGCGTGCCGGCCTTTTCGGTGATGTAGATGCGGCCCTCAGCCGCCTCGATATCCCAAGGGTAATCGAGCCCGGCCAGAACCTCCTCCTGCGCTGCGACCGGCTGGGCCGCAGGCAGAAGAAGCGCGGCCAGGATCAGGCCGCGCACACCCTTTGCAGGATCAATGGTCATGATATTCCTCGTCGGAAACCAGTTCGCCCCATTCCACGGCGCTTTCGCCGTCGCTGGCCTGGATCGCGTAATGCGACATGGCGGTGGTATCGGTCGCGCCGTGCCAGTGTTCGACACCCGGCGGGCACCACACCACGTCACCGGCTTCGATCACGTATTTCTCGCCACCGCGTTCCTGGGTCCAGCCGGTGCCCGAGGTCACGACCAGTTGCTGGCCGACGGGATGGGTGTGCCAGGCCGACCGGGCGCCGGGCAGAAAGGTCACGTGACCGGCGGTCACCTGGTTCATGTTCGGGCCGAAGACCGGCGCGACATAGGCGGTGCCGGTGAAGGTCTCGGACGACCCGATCTGGCCGGCCAGGTCCTCGGCCTTGGTGACTTCCATGGATTGCGCGTTGGCCGTCTGGGCGGCCAGGGTCAGGGCAAGGCCCAGCCCGGCGGCAAGGGCGGGGAACAGCGCGGGGCGGCGCGTCGGTTTGGCAAGGGTAAGTGTCATGTCGGTCGTCTCCTTTATCAAGCGAGGCGGCCAGAGGGGCCGGCGACCGGGCCGATCCCGGTCTGCTGCCCAGAACCTATGGGCCGGGGCCGGGCGAACAATGCGCCCGCTCTGGATGACACCGATGAGGCAGGCTCATGAGCGGCCCGACTGATGACACACCGACGTGATACCGACGTGATACCGACGCGGTTTCGGGCGTACCCAATGATGAGGGCGGCTCATGAGTGCCAGCGATCTTGCGGGGCTTATCCCGGCCCGTCGCTGGGCTATCTTGCAAGGTGACGCAGATGAAAGGACCCATGATGCACAGGACCGGCACCGCCTTTTCCGCCCTGATCGGCCTCACCCTCGCGGGTCTTGCCGGGCCCGCCATGGCCCAGAACGAGGACAAGATGATCAAGATAGACGTGACAATCGGCACCGAGACATTGACCGCCACCCTGGACGATACCGCAGCGGGTCGTGACTTTGCCTCCATGCTGCCGCTCGAAATCACGCTGGACGACTACCACGGCATTGAAAAGGTTGGAGATCTTGGGCGCCAGATCGACAATGCAGGCGCCCCGCGCGCCTATGAACCCAAGGCCGGCGACATCACCCAGTACCGCCCATGGAGCAACCTCGCCATCTTTCTGAAACCCTTCCAGTCCTCTGCCGGGCTGGTCCGGATCGGCGAATTCGACGGCCCCATCGACGCGCTGTCCCGTGCCGGGGAAATCCCGGTGCGGATCACCCTGGCGGACTAGCGGCTCCGGGGCGGGGCGCGATTGATGAGCCTGCCCCATAGCTGCTATCGGCCTGCGCCTCATGGTCATGGGCCGGGTTTGCCCCATATTCTGAGTATAGCCAAAATTCTGTTCTCTCACCGTGGGTTAGCAACCGGTCGAGGGGCGCAACATCATGGAAGGAGCCTTCCGATGCAGCTGACAGTCAATGGAACGACCCGCGAGGTCGACGTCGATCCGGACACGCCCCTGCTCTGGGTCATTCGCGAGGAACTGGGCCTCACCGGCACCAAATATGGCTGCGGCATCGCCGCCTGCGGTGCCTGCACCGTGCTGGTCGACGGCTACGCCACCCGGTCCTGCGTGACGCCGGCCTCCAGCGCCGAAGGCACCGAGATTCGCACCATCGAAACCGTCGAGGACACCGATGTGGGCCGCCGCGTGGTCGAGGCCTGGGTCGAAAACCAGGTGCCGCAATGCGGATATTGCCAATCCGGTCAGGTCCTTGCCGCGACCGCGCTGCTCTCCGAGACGCCCAATCCCACCGATGAGGATGTCGAGGCCGCGATGAGCAACCTGTGCCGCTGCGGCACCTACAACAAGATCCGCGACGCCGTGCGCAGCGCGTCGGAGGCCTGATCCATGACCCTCATGCAACGCCTCACCCGCATGCCCGCCAAGGTCTCGCGCCGCGGTTTCCTCGCCGGTTCCGGTGCGCTGGTCTTGTCCACCACCATCCCGGTGCGCGCGCCCAAGGCGCAGGAGGCCGCCGCCGGCCCCGACGTCCCCGCCTTCCTCGAACTGCACACCGATGGCACCGCGCGCCTGCTCAGCCCCTTCATCGAAGGCGGGCAGGGGGTGTTCACCACCTTCGCCCAGATCATCGGTGAAGAGCTTGATCTCGCTCCGGAAAACTTCACCGTCACCTCCGCACCGCCGGGCCCGCCCTATGGTGTCATGGGCGGTTTCCGCATCACCGGGGGCAGCGCCTCCACCCGCACGGCTTACGGGCTGATGCGTCAGCTGGGCGCCTCTGCCCGCGCGATGCTGCTGCAGGCCGCCGCCGCCGAATGGGATGTCGATGCGTCCGAACTGACGACCGAACCCGGTGTCGTGGTGCATGCGGCATCGAACCGCCGCGCGCCCTACGGCGATCTGGCCGACGCCGCCATGGCCCTGCCTGTCCCCGCCGAGGTCGCCCTGAAGGACGAGGCCGATTTCCGCTGGATCAAGACCGCCGTACCGCGGCTCGATGTCTACGAGAAATCCACCGGCAAGGCGCAATATGCCATCGACGTCACGGTCGAGGACATGCTGCTCGCCGCCGTCCTGCACGCGCCCCGGCTGGGTCTGACCCCGGCCTCCGTCGCCAACCTTGCAGAGGTCGAAGGCATGCGCGGCGTGCATTCGGTGCATCTGCTGAACGGTGCCGTCGGTGTCGTGGCCGAGAAGTTCTGGCAGGCCCGCAACGCGGTGGCCGCGCTTCAGGTCGAATGGACCGAAGGCGAGGCCGAATGGCCGATGCCAGCCGATTTCTCCTCCGACAGCTTCCGCGCGACCCTGTCGGAGGCCAGCGGCGACGCGGTCGAGATTGAGGCGACAGGCGATGCCGCCACCGCCCTGTCCGAGGCCGACAACGTGATCGAGGCGCAATATGACGCCCCCTTCGTCGTGCATGGCCAGCTGGAGCCGCCATCGGCCACTGCCCGCTTCAACGAGGACGGCACGCTGGACCTCTGGCTGCCGAACCAGGCGCCGGAGCAGTTCCAGGGGGCCGCGGCCTCTGCCGCCGGAATTGAACCGGCGCAGGTGCGGATTCACTCGCAGATGCTGGGTGGGTTCTTCGGGCGGCATTTCCTGTACCGCACGGCCAATCCCTTCCCGCAGGCCATCGCGATGGCCCAGGCCACTGGCCGCCCGGTCAAGCTGATCTGGAGCCGTGAAGAGGATTTCCTGCGCGACGCGCCGCGCCCGCTTGGCCTCGCTCGGTTCCGCGGTGCGGTCGGCGCCGACGGCCCTGTCGCGCTCGAGGCGACGGTGGTGGGCGAAGGCCCGACCCAGCGGTGGTACGGCGCCCCTCCGGGGCCCGATGTCTCGGCCCACGAAGGCATCTCGGGCAAGAGCTATGCCATCGCCAACAGCTATGTCGGGCAGGTGCCCGTCGCGAACCCGGCGGTGATCGGATACTGGCGTTCGGTCGGCCATTCCATGCATGACTTCATGTATGAATGTTTCCTGGATGAACTGGCGGCGGCCGGGGGCCTCGATCCCTACCAGATGCGGCTGAACCTGTTGTCCGGCAACGACCGCCTGCACACCCTGCTGACCCGCACCGGGGAGCTGTCCGGGGGCTGGCAGTCCGGCCCCTACGAGGTTGACGGCACGACCCGCGCCCGGGGCGTCGCCATGGCGTCGCCCTTCGGGTCCGAGGCCGCGGCGATTGCCGAGGTCTCGCTCGACCGGGGCGAGGTGCGGGTGCACAATGTCTGGACGGTGCTGGATCCGGGCCAGATCGTGAACCCCGGCATCATCGAGGCGCAGGTGCAATCCGCCGTCGCGCTTGGCGTGTCCCAGACGCTGGTGGAGGAGCTGGTCTACGAGAACGGCGAACCCACGGCGCGCAACTTCGACGGCTATCCGATCCTGCGGCCCGACCAGATGCCGGCGGTTCATGTCGACATCATCGAAAGCGGCGCAGAGATGGGCGGCGTCGGCGAGCCGGGTCTGCCGGCCGTCGGTCCGGCCATCGTCAACGCGGTCTACGCCCTGACCGGTCAGCGTATCCGCAGCCTGCCGCTGTCGAAGCATTCCTTCGGCTAAGGTCTTGGCCTTGCGCACAAAGAAAGGGCCCGGCGCCGTCGCGTCGGGCCTTTTTGCATGCGGTCAGGCTTGCCGATCCATATCAAAGGTTATAACGTCATAAACACACCTAGCCAGATGGAGAGAGCATGGCCGAAGTCCTGTATGAAAGAGTGTCGCGCGATCTGCTCTCCCGTGTCCAGCGGGACGGGTTCGAAAAGGGGGCCATGCTGCCAAGCGAGGCCTCCCTGTGCGAGGAATACGGGGTCAGCCGCATCACCATCCGCGCCGCCATCGCGCAGCTGGTCGAAAAGGGGCTGCTGGTGCGCCGCCCCGGCGTCGGCACCTTCGTCACCGGGCGCAGTCACACGGCGCGCGAATTCAACCTCGTGGGCTTTATCGAAGAGGCGCGGCTTTTCCGGTCGGAACCGGTCTTCAACGTCGCCGAAACGGCGGGGGCCGAGGTCGCGCATGCGCTTGGCCTCGACCTTGGGGCGCCGGTGCGCCACCTGCGCACGCTGGTGCGCCGCGATGACGACGCGCCCCTGACCATCGCCGACGGCTATTCCCCCGATACGGACGAGGGCCGCGTGGAAGAGGGCGATTCACAGCGCCCGATCGCCACAGCCATCGCCATGGGCATCCGGATCAAGCGCCGCGTGCACCGCGCCGAACAGGTCCTGCGCCCCATGGCCGCCGAGGGAGAGGTCGCCCAGGCCCTGGACCTGGATGAGGGCACGCCGATCATCTGCGCCGCCCGCGTCTATTTCACCGTCAAGGACGAACGGATCTACTACCAGGAGGTCCGCTATCACCCGTCCCGCTACGCGTTCAACGTGGACCTGGTGCTGCGCGACGGCTCGTCCGGTATCGGCTTCGTCGATCCGCCGGACTGACGCCGCCGGATCGGGGCGGCACGGCACCGGGGCAGGGGAGGGCCCCAGGGACATGCAACATCACGACACCTGGGGGGCGGCCAACGCGCTGACCCGCTTCTTCGGCGCGCTGGATCGCAATGATTACGCGCTGATGGCCGACCTGATCGAGGGCGGCGTCTGGCTGCGCCGCGGAGTCGAGATCGCGGATCGCGACAGCCTGATGGCGGCCATGGCCGACCGCTCCCAGACCCGGATCATCCGCCACCTGCTGACCAATATCACCACCGAACGCGGCCCCGATGCAGTATCCGTTTCGGCCTATATGAGCGTGCTGCAACACGATCCCGGCCCGGACCACGAGGGGCCGTTGCCTATGCCGGGCTTCACCTCGCTCCGCTCTGTCCATGCCCGTGCGGTCGAAACGCCCGAGGGCTGGCGCCTTCGCCGGGTCTGGAGCGATCCCGTCACCTTCCAGGCGGAGGCAAGGGCATGAGGTGGGCGCGCTTTGACGATGCGGGCACGCCCCGCTACGGGTTGGTCGAGGGCGACACCCTGCGCGTGATTGAGGGCGACCCCTTTGCCGGGCACAGCCTGACCGACCGGGTGCTGCCCTTGGCCGAGGTCACCCTGATGGTCCCCGTGGTCCCGCCCACCTTCTATTGCGTCGGGTTGAACTATGCCGCCCATGTCCGCGAGGTCGCGGAACGCGCGGGCCAGGTGCCGAACCTGCCGACCCAGCCCGATGTCGGCTATCGCGCCCAAAGCGCGCTGATCCCCCATGACGCCCCCATAATCATCCCCCGCGACGCCACCGAGAAGGTGCAATACGAGGGCGAACTGGTCGTGGTAATCGGCCGGCAGGCCCGTCATCTGACCGAAGAGACCGCGCTGGATTGCGTGCTGGGCTACACGATCGGCAACGATGTCTCCGAACGCAGCTGGCAGAAATCCGACCGCACCCTGTGGCGCGCGAAGAATGCCGACACGTTCAAGCCGATGGGCCCCTGGATCGACACCGAAGCCCGGCTGGAGGACATGGAAACCATCGTCCGCGTCAACGGCGACGTCACCACCCGGTTTCGCACCGCCGACATGATCTTTGGAGTGCGCGACTTCCTGGTGGCGATCACCCGCTACATCACCCTGCAACCCGGCGACGTGATCTGGATGGGCACGGACGGCCATGCCCCGAACCTGCGCCCCGGTGACCGGGTCGAGGTCGAGATCACCGGCATCGGCACGCTCTCCAACCCCGTCACGGCAGAGGAGTGAGCCGATGGCCCAGATGCCCGACATCCACCGCCAGCAGATCGCCGATATCCTGATCGCCTGGGGCATGCCCGAGCCCGAGGCCGCGCAGACTTCCGAGGTCATGGCCTGGGCGGATCTGCACGGGATCGACAGCCACGGGATTTCCATGCTGACGGTCTATGATCGCCACCGCCGCGCCGGGCGCATGGACATGGCGGCGCAGTGCCGGACGGTCCGCGACGGGCCGGTTCATGCACTGCTGGATGGCGGCGGCGGGCTGGGCCATGTGCCTGCACGCACCGGCATGGCGCTGGCCATCGACAAGGCGCATGCGTCGGGGATCGGCGCAGTGGCAGTGCGCAACTCCGCCCATTTCGGGGCCTGCGGGTTCTACGCGCTGATGGCCGCGCAGGCCGGTCTGGTCGGGCTGGTCACGACCAGTGCCGCCACGATCCAGGTCGCACCCGCGGGCGGTGCGGCGGCGCGGCTGGGCACCGATCCGCTGGCCTTTGCCGCCCCCGGCGCACCGGACCGGCCCTTCCTGCTGGACATGGCAACCACGACCGTCGCCGCCGGAAAGCTGCGCAATCGCGAAAATGAAGGCGCCGATTGCCCGCCGGGCTGGGTGCTGACCGCCGATGGCCAGCCCTCCGTCGATCCGACGGAGGCGCGGGAGAAGGGCGGCTACCTCACCTCTCTCGGCGGGGCGCTGGAGGGCAGCAGCTACAAGGGCTACGGCCTGGCGGTGATGGTGAACATCCTGTCTTCCGGCCTGTCGGGGGCAACCCTGGTCACCGATCCGCAGCACACGAAGAAACCGCAGGGCATGGATATCGGGCATTTCTTCCTGGCGCTCGACCCGGATCTGTTCCGCGAACCCGGCGCGTTCGAGGCGGATGTCGCCGCGCTGTCGGACGCTTTGTCGGCCACGCCGCCCGCCGATCCGGCACAGCCGGTGATGATCGCGGGCGATCCCGAACGTGCCCGCGCGGCAGAGCGCGGGGCGAATGGCATCCCCGTCGCGCCCGGCCTGCTGGCAAAGCTGCGCGAGATTGCCGAGGCGGCGGGCGTGCCCTTCCGCCTCGGCTGACGGCTCAGCCGATCACGCCGCCGCGCCAAGCGCGTGTTGCACGAAGGACGGGTCAAAAACCTTGTCCGCATAGACCTGGCAGCGGATCATCATTCGGTGCTCGTCCGGCCCGTAATCGGCTATGGCGTTGTGCAGCGTGCCGATGTGATCCCAGATCAGCACGTCGCCCTTGGTCCAGTGATGCGTGTACTGGTATTTCTCCTGAAGCTGATGGGCAAAGAGGAACTCCAGCACCTCGGCGCTTTCGTCTTCGGGCAATTCGTTGATCCGCATTGCGTAGCCGGGATTGGCATAGAGGATGCGGTCGCCGGTGATTGGATGGGTCAGGAACAGCGGATGCGTGGCAGGCGGCCGCTTGGCCCGCTGCTCCGCGCTCAGCGGTGGTCGGGTGGAGCCGGGGCGCGCCCGCATCGCCTCCCAGAACTTGTTGAAGTCGTGGGTGCAGGTCGCATCGGCCAGCCGCGTCTTCATGTCCTCGGGCAGGTCGTCATAGGCCGCCTTCATGTTGGCAAAGACCGTGCCGCCCAGCGGCTTGCCGTGCCTTTGCGGCACCTCCACGGCGAAGAGGACGTTCACGAAGCCGATCATCTGGTTGTAGGACATGTCGGTGTGCCAGTCCTGCCCGGCATCGGCCAGGCCCAGCGGCTTGCCGTCCTTCACCATGTTGGACAGCGTCATCACCTCCGGATGGACCGGATCGGTGTAAAGGCCACCCAGCGAGGTCTGAAGCCCGCCGAACCGTTCCGAGAACTGTTTCAACGTGCCGGCATCAAGCGACTGGTCGGGGAAACAGATCACGCCGTGGCGCCCGAGGCCCGCGAAAATCCGTGCGAAATCCTCGTCGGGCAGGGGCTGTGACAGATCGATGCCCGTCCCGACGGCCCCCATGATATCGTCATTGGGTGTGATCTGCATGTGGTTCTCCCTCTCCGCAATGCAGTTTAAATGTTATGACATCATGTCATGATGCGCAATCTCCTGGTGCGAAGGAGGCGAAACAGCTACCATTTGTCCGTCGCCCAAAAATCATGCGGTTGCTCAGGAATGATGCGTGACGACCCGCGCGGCATTTGCCAAGCTGCTGCGCTGCGGCGTAATGGAGGGGTATGAGCGCCCCTCTCTCCATCATCGTTGTCGAAGCGGATCGCGACCGTGCCCTGCAGATCGTCGACAGCCTGCGATCGGCCGGCGATTTCGAGATTCACGTGATTTCCGAGGCGACCTCGCTCTCGCGGCAAATCCAGTCCCTGCAACCCGATATCGTGCTGATCGACATCGAGAACCCGTCGCGCGACAGCCTCGAGGAACTGGCCCTGGCCTCCGGCCCGATGGAGCGCCCAGTGGCCATGTTCGTCGACCGGTCCGAAGAAGGCATGTCCGCCGCCGCGATCGAGGCCGGCGTGTCGGCCTATGTCGTCGACGGGATGAAGCCCGCCCGTCTGAAACCCGTGCTCGACGCCGCCATCGCGCGGTTCCGGATGTTCCAGCGGATGCGCACGGAACTGGCGGAAACCAAGCGCGCGCTGGAGGAACGCAAGGTGATCGACCGCGCCAAGGGCATGGTCATGAAGGCCCGCGGCCTGACCGAGGACGAGGCCTATGCCCTGCTGCGCAAGACGGCGATGGACCAGAACAAGCGCGTGGCCGACGTGGCGCAGGCGCTTGTGACCGCGGCGGGGCTGCTGTCATGATCCGCCGCCTGCCGATGTCACCGCGCCGGGGAGGCGCCGCATGAAGGGTGTCAGGATCCCGGTCGGGTTCATCCCGCTTGTCGACAGCGCCCCGCTGATCGTCGCGCATGAAATGGGCTATGCCGCCGAAGAGGGGCTGCACCTCGACCTGCGCCGCGCGCCGTCCTGGTCCGGCCTGCGCGATATGCTGAGCTTCGGACAGGTCGATGCCGCGCATATGTTGTCGCCCGTGCCCGTGGCCACCGCGCTAGGCCTGGGCGGGGCAGGGACGCCGCTGGCCGCCCTGTCGGTCCTGTCGGTCAACGGCAACGTCATCGGGGTGAACACCGACCTCGCCGCCGCCATGGCAGAGGCCGGGCACGACTTTGCCTTCAATAACGCTGAGGCCGCGGGCAAGGCGCTGATCGGGGCGGCAAAGGCGCGGCTCAGGATCGGGGTGCCTTTCCCGTTCTCCATGCATGCGGAGCTTCTTTATTACTGGCTCACCGCGCTTGGCCTGCCCGCGCCGCAGAATGTCGACATCCGCACCGTGCCGCCGCCGCTGATGGCCGACGCGATCCGTGCGGGCGAGATCGACGCCTTTTGCGTGGGCGAACCCTGGGGCTCCATCGCGGTAGAGCAGGGGCACGGCGTCCTGCTGCTGCCCGGCAAGGCGATCTGGGGTTTCGCGCCGGAAAAGGTGCTGGCCGTGCGCCGCGACTGGGCCGCGCAGGAAACCGCGCTATCGGGTCGGCTGATCCGGTCGGTCTGGCGAGCGGCGCGCTGGCTTGCGCGGCCGGACAGCCGGACGCTTGCCGCCGAATTGCTGTCCCGCGAGCCCTATCTGAATCTCCCGCCCGAGATCATCGACCGCGCGCTGACCGGGCAGCTGACCGTCAATGCGCAGGGTCTGCAACGCTCTGTGCCGGGGTTCGTCGCCTTCCATGACGGCGCGGCGGGCTTCCCGTGGCGCAGCCAGGGCAACTGGATCGCGATGCAACTCGCCTCGCGTACCGGACTGGACCGCGATGCCGCGATGCGGGCCGGTGGGGACGTGTTCCGCAGCGACCTGTATCGCGCGGCGCTGGCGGGGCTCGATGCCGATCTGCCGGGTGCCTCGTCGAAACTGGAAGGGTCGAACCGGCAGGATACAGCGGTCGCCTCGGCCTCCGGGCGGCTGATCCTGCGGCCGGATCGATTCTTCGATGGTCGAATTTTCGACCCTGACCTCGATCGCTGATCAAGATTTACGCAAATCCCCACCATTCGACGCCGCGCCGCGGAAAAATCCCTCCGAAACGGCAAAATTGCCTTTGCAGGAATCGGCGGGTCTGACATTCAGGGTTCAAGGACAGCAATGGCGCCGTCCGGACGAATTCTCCCATAGACTGGGTCTGAAGAGCAAAGCCGCTCAACCACTGCCTTACTCACAAGGCGGATAGGTTGTTGCGGCTTTTTGTATTTGTCCGGCGCCATCGGCCCGGACGCATCTGAAAAAGGGATACGCCCGATGAAGAAACTGATGTTTGCCCTCGCGGCCTCGACTGCACTGACCGGCCCGGCCTTCGCCGAGATGCTGGATCTTGAAAAAGACGAACTGACCTTCGGCTTCATCAAGCTGACCGACATGGCGCCGCTGGCCGTCGCCTACGAACAGGGCTTTTTCGACGACGAAGGCCTCTTCGTCACGCTCGAAGCCCAGGCCAACTGGAAGGTCCTGCTGGACGGTGTGATCGACGGCACCCTGGACGGCGCGCACATGCTGGCCGGTCAGCCCCTGGCCGCCACGATCGGTTTCGGCACCGAGGCGCATATCATCACCCCCTTCTCCATGGACCTGAACGGCAACGGCATCACGGTTTCCAACGAGATCTGGGAACAGATGAAGCCGAATATCCCGACCATGGATGACGGCCGTCCGCAGCACCCGATCTCTGCCTCTGCTCTCGCGCCGGTGGTCGAGAAGTACAAATCCGAAGGCAAGCCGTTCAACATGGGCATGGTCTTCCCGGTCTCCACACACAATTACGAACTGCGCTACTGGCTGGCCGCCGGCGGCCTGCACCCGGGCTATTACTCGACCGAGAACATCACCGGCCAGATCGGCGCCGATGTCCTGCTGTCCGTGACCCCGCCGCCGCAGATGCCCGCCACGCTCGAGGCCGGCACGATCTATGGCTATTGCGTGGGCGAGCCCTGGAACCAGCAGGCCGTCTTCAAGGGGATCGGCGTTCCGGTCATCACCGATTACGAACTGTGGAAGAACAACCCCGAAAAGGTCTTCGGCATCACCGCCGAGTTCGCCGAGGAATATCCCAACACCACCAAGGCCGTGGTCAAGGCGCTGATCCGCGCCGCGATGTGGCTGGATGAGAACGACAACGCCAACCGCGAAGAGGCGGTCAAGATCCTGTCGCGCCCCGATTACGTCGGCGCCGATTACGAGGTGATCGCGAACTCGATGACCGGCACCTTCGAATACGAGAAGGGCGACAAGCGCGAGGTCCCCGACTTCAACGTGTTCTTCCGCTACAACGCGACCTATCCCTACTATTCCGACGCCGTCTGGTACCTGACCCAGATGCGCCGCTGGGGCCAGATCTCGGAAGCCAAGCCCGACAGCTGGTACGACGAGGTCGCCAAGTCGGTCTACAAGCCGGACATCTACCTCGAAGCCGCCCGCCTGCTGGTCGACGAAGGCCTGGCCAACGAGGCCGACTTCCCCTGGGACAGCGACGGCTACAAGGAGCCGACCCCGGCCGGCGACATCATCGATGGCATCCCCTACGACGGCAAGACCCCGAACGCCTACCTCGACAGCCTGCCGATCGGGCTGAAGGGCGAGCAGACGGTCGTCGGCACCGACGTCAAGGGCTGAGCCTGACTTCCACCCGAGGGCGGGACGCTCCCTCCCCCCTCACCCAACCCTCTCCTCCACGGAGGAGAGGGCCTTGCCAGACCCCACCCTCACCGCCATGGCCCCGCCGGGGACAGGCGGCCCGGATTTCAACGCTTCACGCACGAGGCAACAGGCCGGGGCGAGGGGCAGACACCCAAGGACCGAGACATGACCACTATCGACCCCCAATTTGCTGCCGATGAATCGCGCGAGGCCCGTCGGGCCCGGCTCTTCACCCGGATCAACAAAGCCGATGCCTGGTTCCAGGTGCTCGGTCTTGCCTGGATCACCCCGATCCTGCGCGCCGCCGCCGGCGACAACCCCCGTACCCAGGCCAAGGAAATCTGGCGCCTGCTGGCCGTGCCGGTGATCGCCATCCTGGCCTTCCTGCTGCTCTGGGGCACGCTGGCCCCCCGCGTGCAGACATCGCTCGGCGCCATTCCCGGCCCGGCCGAGGTCTGGACCGAAGCCGTCAACCTGCACGAAGACGCGCAGGCCAAGGCGGAAAAGGAAGAAAAGCATTACGAGCGCGTCGAGGCGCGCAACCAGCGCTACATCGACCGCGGAGAGCCGGAAAAGGTCAAGGACATCCCCTATACCGGCTCGCCCAGCTACTACCAGCAGATCTGGACCTCGATCAAAACCGTCTTCTTCGGCTTCCTGATCGCCTCTGCCGTGGCCATTCCGCTGGGCATCCTCGCCGGCCTCTCTGCCACCGCAAATGCCGCGATCAACCCATTGGTGCAGATCTTCAAACCGGTCAGCCCGCTGGCCTGGCTCCCGATCGTGACCATGGTCGTCTCGGCCGTCTACGCCACCAATGACGGGCTGTTCTCCAAGTCCTTCCTGGTCTCGGCGATCACCGTGACGCTCTGTTCGCTCTGGCCCACGCTGATCAACACCGCGCTTGGCGTGGCCTCCATCGACAAGGATCTGGTGTCGGTCTCCAAGGTGCTCAAGATGAACACCTGGACCAAGATCACCAAGCTGGTCCTGCCCTCGGCCCTGCCGCTGATCTTCACCGGTCTGCGCCTGTCGCTCGGTGTGGGCTGGATGGTGCTGATCGCCGCGGAAATGCTGGCGCAGAACCCGGGTCTGGGCAAGTTCGTCTGGGACGAGTTCCAGAACGGCTCCTCGCAATCGCTGGCCAAGATCATCGTCGCAGTGCTCACCATCGGCATCATCGGCTTCCTGCTGGACCGTGTGATGTACGCGCTGCAATCCCTCTTCACCTTCTCGAACAACCGGTGATCCCCATGGCTGTCATTGAGTTCAAGAACGTCTTCAAGAGCTTCGGCGAAGGCACCGCGCGTAACGACGTGCTGCGCGGGATCGACCTGAAAGTGCAGGAGGGCGAGTTCCTCGTCCTCCTGGGGTTCTCCGGCACCGGCAAGACCACCCTCATCAACCTGATGGCGGGCCTCGAGGCGCCCAGCAAGGGCGAGGTGCTGTTCAGGGGCAAGCCGGTCACCGGCCCCGGCCCGGAACGCGGCGTGATCTTCCAGAACTACTCGCTGATGCCGTGGCTCACCGTGAACGGCAACGTGCGGCTGGCGGTCGACACGATCTTCCCGGACCTGCCCAAGGCGGAAAAGGCGGCCAAGGTCGACCACTTCGTGAAGATGGTGGGCCTGTCCCACGCCACGACCCGCCGCCCCGCGGAATTGTCGGGCGGCATGCGCCAGCGCGTCAACGTGGCCCGGGCGCTTGCCATGAACCCCGAAGTGCTGCTGCTGGACGAACCGCTGTCGGCGCTCGATGCGCTGACCCGCGCCAACCTGGCGGACGAGATCGAACATATCTGGGACCAGGACAAGAAGACCTGCGTGCTGATCACCAACGACGTGGACGAAGCGATCCTGCTGGCCGACCGGATCATCGCGCTCAATCCCGACGGGACGCTGGGAGAACATTTCCCGGTCAGCCTGCCGCGTCCGCGCGACCGGTCCGAGATGAACAATAACGAGCAGTTCAAGGCCCTGCGCGCCCAGGTGACCAATTACCTGATGGATGTGGGGATCGAGGCCAAGGCCGAAGGCACCCGCAGCCTGCCCAATGTCGAACCGATCCATTCCGTGCCCCGCGCCGTGGCCGAGGCCCAGGAAGGCGGGCTCGAGGAACGCTACCTGTCCTTCGAACAGCTGCACAAGGTCTACCCGACGCCCAAGGGGCCGCTGACCGTGGTCGAGGATTTCAACCTCAAGCTCAACAAGGGCGAGTTCATCTCGCTGATCGGGCATTCCGGCTGTGGCAAGTCCACCGTGCTGACCATGACCGCCGGTCTGAACGCAATCTCCAAGGGGGTGATCAAGCTGGATGGCTACGAGGTGCGCGATGCCGACCCGGAACGCGCGGTCGTCTTCCAGTCGCCCAACCTCTTCCCCTGGCTAACCGCCAAGGAAAACGTCGCGATCGGGGTCGACAAGGTCTATCCCAAGGCGTCGATGGCCGAACGTCAGGACGTGATCGAATACTACCTGGAACGCGTCGGCCTGGCCGATGCGATGGACCAGGCGGCGTCTTCGATGTCCAACGGCATGAAGCAGCGCGTCGGCATCGCCCGCGCCTTCGCCCTGTCGCCCAAGCTGCTGCTGCTGGACGAACCCTTCGGCATGCTCGACAGCCTCACCCGGTGGGAGCTTCAGGAAGTCCTGATGGAGGTCTGGTCCCGTACCAAGGTCACCGCGATCTGCGTCACCCACGACGTCGACGAGGCGATCCTGCTGGCCGACCGCGTGGTGATGATGACCAACGGGCCACAGGCCACGATCGGCAAGATCACCAATGTCGACCTGCCGCGCCCGCGCACCCGCAAGGCGCTGCTAGAGCATCCGGATTACTACCATTACCGGCAGGAAGTGCTCGACTTCCTCGAAGAATACGAACACGGCGCCAAGCCGCGCTCTAAACCGGCCCCCAAGGCCATCGCGGCGGAGTGATCTGATGCAGGACCCCCAGATCACCCTCGTCCAGTCGAGCTTTGCCAAGGTCGTCCCGATCAAGGACGCCGCCGCCGGCATCTTCTACGACGACCTGTTCGAAACCGCCCCACATGTGAAGCCCTACTTCGCCAATGCGGACATGGCCGAACAGGGCTCCAAGCTGATGGCGACGCTTGCCGTCGTCGTCAACGGCCTGCGCGACCTGGATAAGATCGTGCCGGTCGCACAGGAACTCGCGGTGCGCCACGTCGGCTACGGCGTGAAGCCCGAGGATTACAACGCCGTCGGGGCCTCGCTGCTCCGCACACTCGAAAAGGGTCTGGGCGAGGATTTCACCCCCGAGGTGAAAGAGGCCTGGACCACCGCCTACACAACGCTGTCGGGCGTCATGATCGACGCCGCCTACGGGAAGGAGACGGAGAAATGACCAAGAAACTGGTTGTCATCGGGGCCGGCATGGCCTCGGGCCGGATGCTGGAACACCTGATTGCCGGCGATCCCCAGGCCTACGACATCACCCTGTTCAACGCGGAACCGCGCGGCAATTACAACCGCCTGATGCTGTCCCCGGTTCTGTCGGGCGAAAAGACCTATGAGGACATCGTCACCCATGATGATGACTGGTACGCCGAGAACAACGTGACCACCCGCTTCGGCGAAAAGGTCGTTGCGGTGGATCGCGACCGCAAGGTCGTCATCGGCGAGAAGGGCGAGGTCGCCTACGACAAGCTGGTTTTCGCCACCGGATCGAACCCCTTCATGATCCCGCTGCCGGGGCATGACCTGCCCGGCGTGATCGCCTATCGCGACCTCGAGGACACCCAGTCGATGATCGACCTGGGCGCCAGGCCGGGGGCGCGGGCCGTCGTCATCGGCGGCGGTCTCCTGGGGCTCGAGGCCGCAGCCGGCATGGCCGCGCGTGGTGTCGATGTCACCGTGGTACATATCATGGGCCACCTGATGGAACGTCAGCTGGACGAAAGCGCGGGCTTCCTGCTGCGGCGGTCGCTGATGGACAAGGGGATCAAGGTTCTCTGCTCTGCCAATTCCAAGGAAATCGTGGCCGGCGACGATGGCCGCGTCCGCGCGCTGATGCTGGATGACGGCACCGAACTGCCCTGCGACCTGCTGGTCATGGCCGTCGGCATCCGTCCCAGCACCGCGCTCGCGCAGGAGGCCGGGCTGGCCGTGGGCAAGGGCGTCCATGTGGACGACCAGATGGTCACCTCCGACGCTGACATCCTGGCGCTTGGCGAATGCGTCGAACATGACGGCGCGCTCTTCGGCCTCGTGGCACCGCTCTACGATCAGGCCAAGGTGCTGGCCCATACCCTGCTGGGGGTCGAGGACCGTTTCGTGAACAAGGAAGTGTCGACCAAGCTCAAAGTGACGGGCTGCGACCTCTTCAGCGCGGGCGATTTCGCCGATGCGGCCAACCGCGAGGACATCGTCTTCCGCGACCCGGCACGCGGCGTCTACAAACGCCTCGTTCTCGAAGGCAACCGCATCGTCGGGGCCGTCATGTACGGCGATACCGGCGACGGCGCGTGGTTCTACAGCCATATCAAGGACGCCACCGACGTGTCCGAGATGCGCGACACCCTGATCTTTGGCCCGGCCTACCAGGGGGGCGCCTCCGCGGACCCTTTGGCGGCCGTTGCAGCCTTGCCGGATGATGCGGAAATCTGCGGCTGCAACGGCGTGTGCAAGGGAACCATCGTGGACGCGATCCAGGGCGGGGCAGGGGATCTGCCCTCGCTGAAGGCCACGACCAAGGCCAGCAATTCTTGCGGCACCTGCACCGGTCTGGTGGAACAGCTGCTGGAACTGACGCTCGGCGACGACTATGCCGCCCCCGCGGCCCAGCCGATCTGCGCCTGCTGCGACCTGACCCACGAGGACGTCCGCCGCCTGATCAAGTCGAAAGAGCTGAAATCCCAGCCCGCCGTCTGGCAGGAACTGGGCTGGAAGACCCCGAACGGCTGTCACACCTGCCGCCCGGCGGTGAACTTCTACCTGCTGGCGGACTGGCCGCTGGAGTATCAGGACGACCCGCAATCGCGGTTCGTCAACGAACGCAAGCACGCCAACATCCAGAAGGACGGCACCTTCAGCGTCATGCCGCGCATGTGGGGCGGGATCACCACCCCGGACGAGCTGCGCGCCATCGCCGATGCCGCCGACAAATACGCCGTGCCGACCGTCAAGGTCACCGGCGGTCAGCGCATCGACCTGCTGGGCGTCAAGGGCGAGGACCTGCCGAACATCTGGAAGGACCTCAACGAGGCCGGCATGGTCTCGGGCCACGCCTATTCCAAAGGCCTGCGCACGGTGAAGACCTGCGTCGGCAGCGATCACTGCCGCTTCGGCACCCAGGACAGCACCGGGCTGGGCATCAAGCTCGAGAAAATCCTCTGGGGGTCGTGGACGCCTCACAAGGTCAAGCTCGGCGTGTCCGGCTGCCCCCGCAACTGCGCCGAGGCGACCTGCAAGGATGTGGGCATCGTCTGCGTCGACAGCGGCTACCAGATCGGTGTCGGCGGGGCGGCGGGCATGGATGTGAAGGAAACCGAACGCCTGGGCGATGCTGCGACCGAACAGGAAGCGATCGACCTGACCGTCGCCTTCATCCAGCTGTACCGAGAGAACGCCAAGTATCTCGACCGGCCGTACAAGTGGCTGGCCAAGGTGGGCCTCGACTGGGTTCAGGAACGTGTCGTCGATGACCTCGACAGCCGTGCCGCGCTGGTCGAACGGTTCGAGATTTCCCAATCCGTCTACCGCAAAGACCCCTGGGCACAGCATGTCGAAACCGAACGCAACCGCTATGCCCCGCTTGCCGATCTGACCCTGGAGGCCGCAGAATGAGCTGGATCGATATCGCCGCCATCGACGACATTCCCCTGCGCGGGGCCCGCGTGCTCAAGACCGCCGCGGGCTGTGTCGCCGTCTTCCGCCCGACCGAGGACGAGGCCTATGCCCTGTCGGACCGTTGCCCCCACAAGGGCGGCCCCCTGTCGGACGGGATCGTGCATGACCGCAAGGTGACCTGCCCGCTGCACAATTGGGTGTTCTCGCTGGAAACCGGCGAGGCCCAGGGCGCCGACGAGGGCCGAGTCGACACCTACCCGGTCCGCGTCGAAAACGGTCGCATCCTGATCGACGGCACCGCCCTGACCAGAAGGCACGCCGCGTGATGGACGGGTCCGGGATGCCCACGACCTGCTCCACCTGCCCCTATTGCGGGGTGGGGTGCGGTGTGCTCCTGCGCCCCGATGGCCATGGCGGGCTGGATGTGAAGGGCGACCCGGATCACCCGGCCAATGGCGGGCGGCTCTGCTCCAAGGGATCGGCGCTGGCCGAAACCGTCGGGCTGGACAACCGCCTGCTGACCCCCCGCATCGGCGGACAGCAGGCCAGCTGGGACAGCGCCCTGACGCTCGTCGCCGACCGGTTCCGCCAGACCATCGCCGATCACGGGCCCGACAGCGTCGCCTTCTATGTCTCCGGCCAGTTGCTGACCGAGGATTACTACGTCGCAAACAAGCTGATGAAGGGTTTCATCGGTTCGGCGAATATCGACACGAATTCAAGGCTCTGCATGGCGTCCACCGTGGCTGGTCACCGCCGCGCCTTCGGCACCGACACCGTGCCCGGCACCTACGAGGACCTCGAAGAGGCCGACGTGATCGTCCTGGTCGGTTCCAACCTCGCCTGGTGTCACCCGGTGCTCTACCAGCGCATCCTGGCCGCGCAGAAGGCCCGTGGCACGCGCATCGTCGTCATCGACCCGCGCCGCACCGCCAGCTGCGACACCGCCGAGATGCACCTGCCCGTGAAGGCCGGCGGTGACGTGCCGCTGTTCAACCGGCTGCTGGTGCGGCTTTACGAAGGGGGCGCGCTCGACAAGGAATTCCTGGCCCGGGTGAATGGCTTCGACGACACCCTGCGCGCCGCCTATGCCGACGATGTGGCGGCGACCGGCCTCGACGCCGATCTGGTCGAGCGGTTCTGCGATCTCTGGATGCGCAACGAAAAGGTCGTGACGATCTTCAGCCAGGGGGTGAACCAATCCTCCGCCGGGGCCGACAAGGTCAACGCGATCCTCAATTGCCACCTGGCCACGGGCCGTATCGGCCGCCCCGGCATGGGGCCGTTCAGCGTGACCGGCCAGCCCAATGCCATGGGTGGGCGCGAGGTCGGCGGGCTGGCCAACATGCTGGCCTGTCACCTCGATCTGGAAAATTCCGAACATCGCGGAGCGGTGCGCCAGTTCTGGCAATCGCCTGCCATGCCCGAGGCGCCGGGCCTCAAGGCCGTGGACATGTTCCGTGCCGTGGGCGAGGGGCAGATCAAGGCGCTGTGGATCATCCACACCAATCCCGCCGTGTCGATGCCCGATGCCGACCGCGTGCGCGACGCCATTGCCGGCTGCGACTTCACCGTCGTGTCGGACATCACCGACCAGACCGACACCGCGCGTCTGGCCGACGTGCTGTTGCCCGCCGCCGCCTGGGGCGAAAAGGACGGCACCGTCACCAATTCCGACCGCACGATCAGCCGCCAGCGCCCGGTCCTGCCGATCCCCGGCGAGGCGCGCCCCGACTGGCAGCAACTGGCCGAGGTCGGGCGCCGCATGGGCTGGCACGCGGCCTTCGATTACGAAACCCCGGCCGAGATCTTCCGTGAATACGCCGCGCTGTCCGGCATTGCCGGGCGGTTCGGCAAGGATTTCGACATCTCGCTCTGGGCCGCCCTGGACGATCGCGGCTATGCCGCCCTGCGCCCCACCCGCTGGCCCGTCACCGTCGCGCGGCAGGGCGGACGGTTCTTCGCGGATGGCCAGTTCTACCATCCCGACGGCAAGGCGCGGATGATCCCCGTGACCTACCGCGCGCCCGCCGCCAAGACCGGCCCGCGCTACCCGTTCCGCTTCAACACCGGCCGGATCCGCGACCAGTGGCACACGATGACCCGCACCGCGCTGTCGCCGCGCCTGTCCGCCCACCTGGCCGAACCCTATCTCGACCTGCACCCGAACGATGCCGCCGACCTCGGGGTGCAGCCGGCCGATCTGGTCCGTGTCCGCAGCCCCGGTGGAAAGCAGTCGATCCTGCGCGCCCGGATCACCGCCGACATGCAGCCGGGCGATGTCTTTGCCCCCATGCACTGGACCGGCGAAACCGCGCCCTCGGCCCGGATCGACGCGCTGGTCGCGCCGGTGACCGACCCGGTCTCGGGCCAGCCCGAAAGCAAGGCCGGAGTGGTCGCGGTCGAACGGCTCAAGGCTCGCTGGTACGGCTTCGCGGTCTCGTCAGGCACGCTTGCGCCCCGCGCCGAATACTGGGCCCGCGCCCGCACCCGCACCGGGTATCGCGCGGAAATGGCGGGGCTGAATGCGGTTTCCGATTGGGAATCCGAGGCACGTAGGCTATTTGATCTGCCAGATGCAGAGGTGCAGATGGTGACGGACGTGTCGCGCAACATGGCCCGGATCGCGTTCCGGGACGGGGATCGGCTTCTCGCCGCGCTCTTCGTGGCGGACGAACCCGTCGCGGTCATGCGCGATTACCTGGCCACCGTGCCGGGCACCGACGCCCCCGACATCCTGACCGGCCGCACGCCCAGCGACCGCCCCGATCCGGGGCCGGTGATCTGCTCGTGCTTCAATGTCGGGGTCAACACGATCCTGGCCGCGATCGAGGACGAGGCGCTCGTGTCGGTCGACCAGGTTGGCGCGGCGCTCCAGGCGGGGACCAATTGCGGGTCCTGCCGCCCCGAAATCGCGACGCTCTTGTCCCGGGCCAAGCTGCGCGAGGCCGCGGAATGAGCCTGGCCGCTTACGTCCGCATCCTCGGGCGCGGGCAGGGCCGGGCCCGATCCTTCACCCAGGACGAGGCGCGCGAGGCCATGACGCTGATGCTGCGCCCCGATGCCGCCCCGCAGGCCGTGGGCGCGATCCTCATGCTGATGCGGATGAAGGGCGAGATCGCCGAGGAGATCGCGGGCTTTGCCGAAGCCGCCCGTGCCGATCTGCCCGAAACCGCGGCGCCCGATCTCGACTGGCCCTGCTACGCTGCCGGGCGCACCCGCGGCCTGCCTTGGTTCCTGCTGTCTGCGCTACTGGTCGCCGATCAGGGTTACCGCGTGCTGCTGCATGGCTGGAATGGCGCCGATACGGCGATCCGCGACGGGCTGGGCGATCTGGGCATTCCCGTGGTCACCCCCGATACGGCGGGCGAGGCGCTGGACCGCCGGAACATCGCCTACCTGCCGCTGGAAGACATGCACCCCGCGCTGTTCGATTTGCTGACGCTGCGCGACGTGCTCGGCCTTCGGTCCTGCGTGAACACGGTCTGCCGGATGCTGAACCCCGCCCGCGCCGGGGCCAGCGTGCAGGGGGTCTTCCACCCCTCCTACCGGCTGCTCCAGGCCGACGCGGCAGAGCTTCTGGACCTGCGCAACCTGACCGTCATCAAGGGCGGCGGCGGTGAATTCGAACGCCACCCCAGCAAGGCGATGGCCGGGTTCGGCCGCCGCGACGGCGTCTTCTGGGACGAGGTCCACCCCGCCCTGATCGACGAAACCCGGCGGCTGGCCGATGACGCCATGACCCGCGACGCGGTGCCGGCGCTGTGGCGCGGGCAACTCGATGACCCCTTCGCGCAGGCCATCGTCACCGGCACGGCCGCGCTGGCCTTTGCCACGCTCGGGGCCGATGATCCCACTGCCCTGGCGGATGCCGCCTGGGCCGCGCGCCGCACCGACCTGGCCGCCTGATCCCCCCGTTTCCCCCGACAATCCGCCGATCGCGCGCCCCGCTTCCCTCGCGTCAGTAATACTGATAACCGTCAGGCAAACGATTTGAACGTTCGGTCTGGTATCGGGCGTCGGATCGGATAACCTGATCACGTCCATGTCAAAGAGGGGGGAGAATCCGAAATGACAGACGCCAATCAACAGGCCGTGTCCGATTACGTGGCCACGGCAGGCAAACTCGCCTGGGAGGTTCCGGGCCTCGCTCCGGGCACCGAACTGCGCGAGATCCGAAAGGTCGGTATCATCGGCGCCGGCACGATGGGCGGCGGCATCGCCATGAACTTCGCCACCGCCGAATACCCCGTCACCATCGTCGAAACCCGGCAGGAGGCCCTGGATCGCGGGCTCGGTGTGGTGCGCAAGAACTACCAGCGCAGCGCCGACAAGGGCCGTTTTCCCCAGGACGAGGTCGAGGCGCGGATGGGCCGCCTGACCGGCACGCTGAACATGGATGACCTGGCCGATTGTGACCTCGTGATCGAAGCCGTCTTCGAGAACATGGAGATCAAGAAAGAGATCTTCGGCAATCTCGACCGGATCGTGAAACAGGGGGCGATCCTCGCCACCAACACCTCCGGCCTCGATATCGACGAGATCGCCTCGGCCACGAAGCGGCCGAAGGACGTGATCGGGCTGCACTTCTTCTCTCCGGCCAATGTCATGAAATTGCTGGAAATCGTGCGCGCCGACGACACGGCTGACGATGTCGTCGCCACCTCGATGGACATTGCGAAGAAGATTAACAAGATCGCCGCGCTCGTCGGGGTCTGCCCCGGATTCGTCGGCAACCGCATCCTGCGCCAGCGCCAGATGCAGGCGAACAAGCTGCTCTACAAGGGTGTGATGCCCTGGGATATCGACGCCGCGATCAATGAATTCGGCTTCAAGATGGGGCCTTACCAGATGTCCGACCTCGCCGGTCTGGATATCGGCTGGTCCAAGGGCGCCAAGACCCAGAACCCGATCCGCGACGCCCTGTGCGAGATGGACCGCCGCGGCCAGAAAACGGGCGCCGGGTATTACGATTACGACGAGGCGCGCAACCGCACGCCCTCGGACGTGACCGCGCAGGTGATCCGCGACATCACCGGGGCCGAACCCTCTACCATGACCCGCGACGAGATCATCGAGACCTGCATCTTCCCGATGATCAACGAGGGGGTGAAGATCCTCGAGGACAACAAGGCGCAGCGCGCCTCCGATATCGACGTGATCTGGCTCAACGGCTACGGCTGGCCGGTCGATAAGGGCGGGCCGATGTTCTACGGCGATATGGTCGGCGCCCGGGCGGTGCTGGACCGGATGGAGAAACTGGGCGCCGAGGACCCCGATTTCGCCCCCGCCGACACGCTGCGCAAGCTGGCCAGCGATGGCGGCCGTTTCACCGACCTCGATCTTGGCGGTCTGAAGACCGGAAAAGGAGCCTGAGCCATGGAATTCGTCACAACCGAAAAACGCGGCAACGTCCTGCTGGTCACAATGAACCGGCCTGAGGTCTACAACGCCATGCACGCTCCCATGCACAACGAGATGCACCAGGTCTGGGAGGATTTCGCCGCCGATCCCGACCTCTGGGTCGCGGTGCTGACCGGGGCAGGGGACAAGGCGTTCTCGGCCGGGAACGACCTGAAATACACCGCCCAGGGTGGCAAGGGCACGCCGCCCCCGACCGGGTTTGCCGGGCTGTCGATGCGCTATGACATGGAAAAGCCGATCATCGCCGCGGTCAACGGGTTTGCCATGGGCGGCGGATTCGAAACCGCGCTGTCCTGCGACATCATCCTGTCGGCCGACACTGCCAAGTTCGCCCTGCCGGAGGTCAAGGTCGGGCTCTTCGCCGCCGCCTCCGGGGTGCAGCGCCTCAGCCGCCAGATCGGTCGCAAGCCTGCGGTCGAGATCATGCTGACCGGCCGCCATGTCCAGGCGGCCGAAGGCAAGGAACTGGGCTTCGTCAACGAGGTCGTGCCGGCGGCCGACCTGATGGAGGTCGCGATGGCCAAGGCGCAGGAAATCGCCTCCGTCTCGCCCTCCTCGGTCAAGGCGACCAAGCGGGTTCTGAACATGATGGACGACATGGAGAACCTGAAGGTCAGCCTGCTCTATTCGCGCCACGTCATGAACGAACTGCGCCTGACCGAAGACTTCAGCGAAGGCGTCAACGCCTTCGTCGAGAAACGCGCGCCCCAGTGGAAAAACCGCTGAGGCGCCGCCCCGCTCCGCCGGTTCGCCCGGCGGGGCCACGGCCTGAATCGAGGCCGGATTTCCTCTGACACATCGTTCGATCCCGCGCGCGCCCGGTCAAATGCCGTGGCGCGTAATTATTTGATTTAAAATCAAAATGCCCGGTCCATACCGCGCAGCGCTCTGAACATGAACACCCGCCCGGCGGCACGCCGGGCAGCGCCGTCCCGCCCCCATGGGGCGGCGCTATTGCGTCACCCCGCGGGACGGCGCTGCCCTCTCCTCCACGAACGACGAAACAGCCCGGATAAGCCGGGGATCACGCCGTTTCCACGCGACCCGCCCACCACATCCCCCGTCCGGCGACGCCCACTTGACAGCCCGCCTCCGCAAAAATATCTAGAATGCGTGTTCCGATAAGCGAAACCATGATCCGTACTGCGTAACATCGATCATGGACCGAACCAAACCCCGGAGGAGACCCCATGACCGAAATCGAAGCGATCGAACGTGACGAGGCCGACAGGATCAGCGAGATCCTCAAAGGCGCGGTGGACCCGCATGTACATAGCGGACCCTCGATCGCGCCGCGTGCCATCGATCACCTCGACCTGGCCCAGGTCTATTCCGATGCGGGCTTTGCCGCCGTCGTGACCAAGGACCACGATTATTCCGGCGTCATGTGCGCCAAGCTGATCCGCGACCATCATCCCCAGCTGTCGACACAGCTGTTCTCGGGGATCGTGCTCAACAACGTCGTGGGCGGCTTCAACCCCTACGCGGTCGAACATACCGCGGCGATGGACGGGCGGATCTGCTGGCTGCCGACGCTGGCCGCGGAAAACCACCTGGAATGGGAAAAGACCTCCGGCTGGGCGCATCCCGCCTCCACCCAGAAAATCCGTCCGGCCTCTGCCGTGCCGCTGTTCGAGGATGGCAAGCTGCGGCCCGAAGTGCTGGATGTGCTGGATGTGCTGGCCAAGACCGGCATGGCCCTGGCCAGTGGTCACGTGCATGTCTCGGAAACCAAGATCGTGTTCGAAGAGGCGCGCAAGCGTGGCGTCGAACGGCTGATCTTCACCCATCCCGAGGACATCGTCGGCGCGAATTTCGAGGATACCAAGGAAATCGCCGCCATGGGCGCCTATGTGGAACACTCGCTGGGCTTCTTCATCGAAGGGTCGAAGTTCCGCAACCGGACCAACGAGGAGCTGCGCGAATTCATCGACATCGTCGGCGCGGACAAGACGATCCTGTGTTCCGACCTGGGCCAGGTTGGCACGCTGACCCCGCTGGAAGGCATCCGGCGCGGCGTTGCGACCTGCATCGCCCTGGGCTATTCCGACGAACAGACCCATGCGATGTTCGCGACCAATGCGGGCAACGTGATTGGCCTGGCGGGCTGAAACCCCGATAGCGCCCGGCATCGCCCCTGAAGGGCGGCCGGGCCGGGCGCCGGGCGGGGGCCTAGCGCCAGCTGCCCGGCAGCGCGCCGTTATATCCAAGCGCGCGGGAGATCTCTTCGGCCGCCTGGCCGACGCCCCGGATCTGCTCCTGCGACGGGGGCGAGCCGATATATTGCGTCAGGCTGACGATGGCCAGCGTGCCCGCCAGCTCTCCGTTCGGGCCGAGCAGGGGGAAGGACAGGGCGTTCAGCCCGGTCGCCGCCTCGTTCGGGGCATCCGCCCAGCCGCGGTCGCGCACGTCGTCCAGATGGCCGCGCAGCACGTCGAGATCGGTGATCGAATGCATCGTCTCGCCGGTCAGGGGGCGCGCCAGGATCCGTTCCCGTGCGACCTCGTCCATGTAGGTCAGGGCGATCTTGCCCTGGGCCGAGGTGTTGAAGCCCAGGATCGACCCGGGGCGCACGCCGACCTCGACCGACATGGTACCGCCGAGGGTGGTCAGGATGCGGATGCCGTCGTTTTCCACCTGTCCCAGGATCACCGCCTGTTCCAGCGCGTCGCGCAACTCGCGCATAGGCTGCGCCGCAACGGTGGCGATGTCCGACGCATTCGCTGCCGCGTTGCCCAGCTCGATCAGGCGCGATCCCAGTCGGTAGCGTTCGGTCGTGGGCGACTGAACGATATAGCCCTGCTGGACCAGGGTCTGCAGGTGGCGGTGGATCCGGCTCTTGGTGGTGCCCAGCGACTCGGCCAGGGCGGTCACGCCAAGGTGACTGCGCGCGCGTCCCAACGTCTCCAGAATCGACAGGGCCAGCACAACACTCTGAACTCCCTCGGTTTTTTCAGATGATATCTTTGGCATGCCCCGCACCTCGTTTCGCTGCTTCCTGTGGGTTGACTTTAGGCGTCAGACCCCGCAATGTTTCGTTAAGAAGGATAGCGTTCTACCTATCAGAACGCAAGGGAGGAATGATTGACTGCTGAGCCGCTGAACTTCCGCGAAAGATTTCTCGCGGGCGACACTCTGTACGGCACCTTTCTGAAGGTGCCCGCGACCATGCCGGCCGAGATCCTCGGCTCCATCGGCTACGATTTCGTCGTCATCGACGAGGAGCATTCGCCCTTCAACCGCGAGACCACGGATCGCATCGTCCTGGCCTGCAAGGTGTCGGGCATCGCGGCCATCGTCCGGGTGCAAAGCGGCGATCCCGCGCATATCCTGTCGGTGCTCGATTGCGGGGCCGACGGCGTGCTGGTGCCCCATGTGACCGACGCCGACACGGCCCGCGCGATCGTCGCGGCGGGGCGCTATCGCGGCGGCAAACGCGGCTTCGCGCCGACGACCCGCGCCGGTGATTTCGGCCGCAAGAGCCAGGCAGAGCACATGGCCGACGAAGACGGGCGCGCCACGATCATCGCCATGATCGAGGATCCCGAGGCGATCGACCATATCGACGACATCGTCGCGGTCGAGGGCCTTGATGGCGTGTTCATCGGGCGTGGTGACCTCGGTGCGGCCTATGCGGGCGACGCCGATGCGGCCGACAAGGTCCGCACCGCCACCGAAACCGTGCAGAAGGCCGCCGGCAAGGTCGGGCGCACCGTGGCGATCCTGCCCTCCACGCCCGAAGACGCGGCGATCCAGGCGCAGGCCGGAACGACGACCTTCATCCTGTCCTCCGACCAGGGCTTCCTCCGGGCTGCCGCGATGCAGACCCATGGCAAGATGTCCGAGGCCGTGACCCAGGCAAAGAAAGGCTGAGAGATGTACGATAAATCCGATCCCCGCGCGGCCCTCGCCCCCAAGGGCGCCCCCGCCGCCCCCAGCACCGGCCTGATCGCCGAGGCGCAGGAGAGCTATTTCTACCGCGACGCCCCGCAGATCGACGATGCGGCGGGCCAGACCTGGCTGATCCGCGGCCATAACTTCGTGCTGGCCTGGACCCAGGCGCAGCCCGGCGGCAGCTTTGCCCGCAAGGACCAGCCCGACGAATATGCCGTGCTCCTGCCCGAAGGCGGCGCGACCATCGAATGGAACGGCGACGTGACCGAGGTGCCGGGCTTTTCCCTGGCCTTCGTGCCGGCGGGCGACAGCGTTGTGACGCTCAAGGATGGCGGGTCGATGACCCGGCTCTTCACCACGAAATCCACCGACCTGGCCGAACAATGCTCGAATGCGCGCGGCTATGACACGCCGCGCACGCATATCCCGGCCTTCGAACCCTGGCCCGATCCGAAGGGCGGCTGGAAAGTGCGCCATTACAGCCTCGACGTGCCCAAGGAAGAGGGGCGCTTCGGCCGTATCTTCCGTTGCACGACGATGATGGTGAACGTGCTCGACCCGTTCGAAGGGCCGCGCGATCCGTCCAAGATGTCGCCGCACCACCACGACGATTTCGAACAATGCTCGCTCGCCATCACCGGAGAGTTCAGCCACTACCTGCGCTGGCCCTGGACCACGGACATGGCCGACTGGCGCGAGGACCGCACGGTGACGATGGGCGCGCCCTCGGCGCTGGTGATCCCGCCGCCGGTGATCCACACGACCCGGGCCTCCGGCCCCGACACCAATCAGCTTGTCGACATCTTCTGCCCCCCGCGGACCGATTTCTCGGAAAAGCCGGGCTGGGTGCTGAATGCCGACGATTACCCGATGCCGTCCTGACCGGCGCATCCCTTTCACGTGGCCACACAGACCGGCCGAAACCACCGGGAGGAGAAACCGATGATTACCCGTAGAACCCTGATGCAGACCGGCGCCGCACTTGGCGCGACGCTGGCCATGCCCCATATCGCGCGCGCCTCGGGCAAGATGATCCGCATTGCGCATGCCTCCAACGAAATCCATCCGGGTCACAAGCTCGCCACCAGCTTCCAGGAAGCGCTGGACGATATCCTGCCCGGCGGCTTCAACGTCCAGATCTTCCCCAACCGTCAGCTTGGCGGGGACAAGCAGGTGCTCGAGGCTACCGTGGCGGGCTCGCTGGAAATGTCCATGGTGTCGGGCGTTCTGATCCCGCTGGTCACCGGCCGTCCGGCCTACGATGCCTGGCAATTGCCCTTCCTGGTGCGCGATTACGATCACTTCGAAAAGATCGCGCTCAGCCCCGCAGGTCAGAAACTGCAGGACGACCTGGAGCCCTCGGGCATCATCGGCCTTGCCACTGCGGATATCGGCCAGCGGAACTTCCTGTCGGTCAATTCGCAGGTCCGCTCCGTCGCCGACATGGCCGGGCTCAAGACCCGCATCGTGCCGGTGCCGCTGCACAAGGCGATCTGGGAAGCGCTTGGCACCGCCCCCGTCGGTCTGCCCTATGGCGAGGTCTATGGCGCGCTGGAAACCGGCGTGATCGACGCGGTGGAAATCAACGTCTCCTCCATGCTGGGTGAAAACCTGTGGGAGATCGGCAAGAACTTCACCCTGACCGGCCATTACCCGTGGCATGCCTCCAACGTCGTCTCCACCGGGTTTTGGAATACCCTGTCGGACGAGGAAAAAGAGGCGATGCGCGAAGCCGGCCGCCGGTCGACCTCCGCCACCCTGGCCTATGCCAAGGAACAGGACCTGAACGGTCGAGCGGAGCTGCAGGAGAAGGGCGTCGAGATCATCGAACTCGATAACCTGGCCGAAATGCGCGACACCGTGGCCCCTCTGACCGCGGAATGGGCCGAAAAGGACCCGCTGATCGCGGAATTCGTCGAAACCGCAAGCAGCACTGCCTGACCCCAAGGGCGCCGCGACCGCTCCCACGCGGCGCCCACCCCCGAATAAATTGTAGTAGACCATGCAACTGCCCCCGTTCCTGTCGAGGCTCGTCTCGGCCTATATCCAATGCCTGCGTTTCCTGGCCGGGCTGTCCATGGCGATCATCGTCGTGGTCATGATCGCCCAGGTCTGGTCCCGCTACGTGATGGGCAGTTCGCTGATCTGGGCAGAAGAGCTCTGCCGCTACCTACTGATCTGGCAGACCTTCCTCGTGCTGGGCCTGGCCTATTCCAAGGGCGAATTCGTCTCTCTCGACTTCCTGCCCGGCGTGCTTGGCGACAAGGGCAAATGGCTGCTCAAGGCGATCACCGCCGTGCCCATCGTCATCTTCCTCGCCGTCGTCGCCTATTACGGGGCCGATTTCGCCTCGCGCTTCGGGCGCCAGACGATCCCCGCGCTCGATTTCATATGGGAGGCCATCGCCGGCCGTCCGCTGGGGCTGTCGATCACCTATGTCTACATCTCGGTCACCGTCGGCAGCGTGCTGATGATCCTGCACGTGCTGGCCGATGTCGTGACCAGCTTCGGCCCGCAGATGCTGGGCGCGGTGCAGAACGGGCTCGATGATGCGGGCGACACCTCCGCAACCGGTGGGAGACAGGGCTGATGAGCGCATTCTTCGTCATTTTCGCGGGCCTCCTGGCCAGCGGCATTCCGATCGCCCTGACGCTGGGCATCGCCGGCACCGCCTACCTGTACCTCTCGGGCAACGGCATGATGGTGCTGATGCTGCCGCAGCGCATGATGGCCGGCATCGACCAGTTCGTGCTGCTGACCATCCCGCTCTTCCTGCTGGCGGGCGCATTGATGAACGTGGGCGGCGTGACCGACCGG
This sequence comes from Pseudooceanicola atlanticus, assembly GCF_000768315.1. Lineage (GTDB taxonomy): Bacteria > Pseudomonadota > Alphaproteobacteria > Rhodobacterales > Rhodobacteraceae > Pseudooceanicola > Pseudooceanicola atlanticus. Next base: position 30,703 of record NZ_AQQX01000009.1, on the reverse strand, counting down.
ATCGTGCATTTCGCCCGTGCCATGGTGGGCCACCGCCGCGGTGGCATGTCGTCGGTGTCGATCCTGTCCTCGGGCTTCTTCGCCGGTATCTCGGGCAGCGCCACGGCCGAGGCCTCGGCCCTCGGTTCGATCCTGATCCCGACGATGAGCCGCCAGGGCATGCCCGCGGCCTATGCGGCGGCGCTGATCGCCGTGGCCTCCGTGATGGGACCGATCATCCCGCCCTCGATCACCATGATCATCTATGGCGTGCTCTCGGGCACCTCCATCGGACAACTCTTCCTGGCCGGGATCGCGCCGGGCATCGGCATCGCCGCCGGTCTGCTTTTCTACGCCTCCTGGCGGGCCAAGCGGGACGGCTTCCCGGTCACCGAACGCATGGTCGGGCGCGACCGCTGGAAGGCCACGGCGCGCACCTTGCCCGCGCTGCTGCTGCCCGCGATCATCCTTGTCGGCATCAAGGCCGGCATCTTCACCCCGACCGAGGCGGCAGCCGTCGCCGTGGGCTATGCGCTGATCATCGGTTTCGCCTATCGCGACCTGAACCTGCGCCGCCTGTGGGAGGCGCTGATCGCCACCACGCTGGTCTCGGCCTCGATCCTGTTCATCACCTCGATGGCCTCCATCGTGTCCTTCGTCTTCACGCTGGAACAGGTGCCGCAGCGCATCGCCGACATGGTGCTGCTGCTGACCGACAATCCGTGGCTGATCCTGCTGCTGCTGAACCTTTTCCTGCTGATCCTGGGCATGTTCCTGGAACCGATCTCCATCCTGATCCTGACCATGCCGATCCTGCTCAAGTTCCAGGCCCTGATCGGGATGGACCCGGTGCAGTTCGGCACGGTCGTGGTGCTCAACGTGGTGATCGGCATGGCCACGCCACCGGTCGGGATCCTGCTCTTCATCGCCTCGGCGATATCCGGTGAACCGGTGACAAAGGTCATCCGCGAAGCGCTGCCGCTGGTCGGCATCTGCATCCTGGTGCTGGCCTCCATCGCGCTGATCCCGGCCCTGTCGCTGTTCCTGCCCAAAATGCTGTTCTGAGGACATCCATGTCACGCAAAGTCATCATCACCTGTGCCGTCACGGGCGGGATCCATACGCCCTCCATGTCGCCGCACCTGCCGATCACCCCGTCCGAGATCGCAGAGGCCGCCATCGGCGCGCGCGAGGCGGGGGCGGCCATCGTCCACCTGCATGCCCGCAACCCCGAAACCGGCCAGCCCGACCAGTCGCCCGAGGCCTATGAACAATTCCTCGGGGTCATCAAGCAGCGCTCGGACGTGGTCATCAACATCACCACCGGCGGCGCGCCGACCATGCTGGTCGAGGAACGGCTCGCCCCCGCGGCCGTCTTCAAGCCCGAGGTCGCCTCGCTCAACATGGGGTCGATGAATTTCGGTATCTACCCGATCCTCGACAAGCTGAAAAAGTTCAAGCACGACTGGGAAGAGCCCTATATCGAAGGCTCGCGCGACCGCGTCTTCCGCAACACCTTCGCCGATATAGAGGGCATCCTCGCCACCTGCGCCGACAACAACACCCGGTTCGAGATCGAGTGCTACGACATCGGCCACCTCTACACGCTGCACCATTTCGTGCAGCGCGGGCTGGTGACACCGCCCTTCTTCGTGCAGTCCGTCTTCGGCATCCTGGGCGGCATCGGCGCCCATCCCGAAGACGTGCTGCACATGCGCCGCACCGCCGACCGTCTGTTCGGTGACGATTACCGCTGGTCCGTGCTGGGCGCGGGCAAGCATCAGATGCCGATCGCCACGCAATCCATGCTGCTGGGCGGCCATCTGCGCGTGGGGCTCGAGGACTCGCTCCATGCCGGGCGCGGGCGCCTCGCCAAGAGCAACGCGGAACAGGTCACCATTGCGCGCGAGATGATCGAGCACATGGGCTTCGAGGTCGCGACCCCCGATGAGGCCCGCGAGATCCTGAACCTCAAGGGCGGCGACAAGGTGGATTTCTGAGATGACCGAGACCCGCAACATCCTCATCGTCGTCGCGCATCCCGAACCGAAGTCGTTCAACCACGCCATGGCCGATGCCGCCGCGACCGCGCTGCGCGGGGCAGGGCACAACGTCCAGGTCTCCGATCTCTGCGGCGAGGGCTTCCGCGCCGATATCGGGCGCCACGACATGACCAGTACCGCCGATCCTGAGCGCTTCCACGTCCAGGCCGAACAGACCGAGGCGACCCGCAAGGACGCCTTCGCCCCTGACATCGCCCGTGAACAGGCCCGCGTGGCCGAGGCCGACAACGTCATTCTGCAATTCCCGCTCTGGTGGGGCGGCCCGCCGGCCATCCTGAAGGGCTGGATCGACCGGGTGCTGGCCTACGGGTTTGCCTATGTCGACGCGCGCCGTTTCGACACCGGGGTGTTCCAGGGCCGTCGCGCGATGCTCAGCGTCACCACCGGCGGCACCCCCGCCCGGTTCGAAGAGGGCGGCGTCTACGGTCCGATCGGCCCGATCCTGATGCCGCTGCAACGGCTCGCGCTGGAATATATGGGCTTCGAGGTCTCGGCCCCCTACCTGGCCCACGGCGTCCCCCGCTCGGATCAGGCCGAACGGCAGGCCCATCTCGACGCCTTCGCCAAGGCCGCGCTCGACATGGCTGCGCTGCCCGTCACCCGCACCGACGATTACCGCACGGCCATCGACAGCGTCCCCGACGGCGCCTGGAGCCGCAAGGCCTGACCCATCCGAAAGGAGCCCGCCATGACCCGATCCCTCCCTCTCTCCGGCAAGGTCGCCCTGGTGACCGGCGGATCACGCGGGATCGGCGCGGCGGTGGCGCGCCGCCTCGCCGCCGACGGGGCCGCGATCCTGATCGCCTATCGCAGTGACGCCGATGCCGCCCGGGCCGTGGTCGACGACCTGGCCGCAACCGGCACGCAGGCCGCATCCCAAGCCATGGACATCGTCGACCCCGCCGCCTGCGCGGCATTGGTCCGGACCTGCATCGACCGGTTCGGGCGGCTCGACATCCTGGTCAACGCGGCGGGCATCGCCACCTACAAGCCGCTGGCCGAGGCCGATGCCGACCATTACCACGCGATCTTCGGGCCCAACGTCCTGGGCACCCTGTCCCTGACCCGCGCCGCGGCTGAGGTGATGGAAACCCCCGGCCGGATCGTCCATGTCTCGTCTCGTCTGGCGGAAAGCCCGATGCCCGGAACCTCGGTCTATGCGGCCTCCAAGGCGGCCGTCTCGGCCCTGACCCTCGCCCTCGGGCAGGAGCTCGGGCCGAAGGGCATCACCATCAACGCGGTGGCCCCGGGCCTGATCGAAACCGACATGACGGCGGCGGCGGTGCAGGAGAGGGGAGAGGCGATCCGCGCCAATACCCCTCTGCGCCGCATCGGTCAGCCCGGCGATATCGCCGGCATCGTGGCCTTCCTGGCCTCCGATGATGCGGGCTGGATCACCGGCCGCACGATCCGCGCGGACGGTGGGCTGCTCTGACGGGCGGGCCTGCGCCGTTACTGCACCCGCGCCGTCAGCTTTTCGGGCAGCCACGTCACCAGGTCCGGGAACAGTGCGAACAGGATCAGCACCACCACCTGGATCAGGAAGAACGGGATCACGCCGCGATAGACCTGGCCAATGCCGATCCCGTCGGGCAGCACGCCCTTCAGGTAGAACAGCGTGTAGCCGAAGGGCGGGGTGATATAGGCCATCTGCGCGGTAATCATGAACAGCACGCCGAACCACAGCGGGTCGAAATCCAGCGCCGCCACGATCGGCAGGAAGACCGGCACGCACAGCAGGATGATCCCGATCTCGTCCAGGAACAGGCCGAGGAAGATCAGGATCAGCACCATTGCCCCCAGCACGATCCAGCGCGAGGCCTCAAGCGTTTCCACGAAGTTCAGCAGGCTGTCCGCGCCACCTGTCGCCACGAAGACCGAGATGAAGGCCCGCGCACCGATGGTGATCCACAGGATCATCGCGGTCACGCGCAGCGTGTCCGTCGCGGCCTCCGACAGCATCGGGAAGGACAGGCGCCTTGTCACGATGGCCGAGGCCGCAGCCCCCAGCACGCCGACGGCGGCGGCTTCGGTCGGGGTGGCGATGCCGGCATAGATCGACCCGAGCACACCCATCACGACAAGGCCCGGCAGGATCAGCGCCTTCAGCTTCGACAGCTTCTCGCGCAGGGGGATCGCCACGGCCTCTTCGGGTTTCGGAGCCAGCGAAGGGTTCAGCCAGGTCCGCACCAGGATGTACCCGGCATAGCTTCCCGCCAGGATCAGCCCCGGCACGATGCCCGCAGCGAACATCTTGCCGATCGAGATCTGGGCGGTGATCGCGTAGACGATGGTCACGACCGAGGGCGGGATCAGGATGCCCAGCGTGCCGCCCGCGCAGATCGCGCCAAGCGCCAGCGGCGGATGATAGCCGCGCGACAGCATCGAGGGCAGGGCGAGGATGCCCATGGCCGCCACCGCCGCACCGACCACGCCGGTCATCGCCGCCAGGATGGTGCAGATCGCGATGGTGCCGATGGCCAGCCCGCCATTGACGCCGGAAAACCAGGCCTCCATCGCATCGTACAGCGCGTCGATGATCGCCGATTTCTGCAGGATCGAGGCCATCAGGACATAAAGCGGAATGGCCATCAGGCTTTCCGATGTCATCGTCTCGAACGTGTTCAGCACCGCCACGATCAGCGCCGAAGGTCCCCACAGCAGGATGGTCGAGATGAAGGCGATCGCGCCCAGCACGAAGGCCAGCCCCGCGCCGGACAGCATGAAGACCACCAGCGACGAGAACATGAACAGAAGGATCAGGGAGCTTTCCATCACGCGGCCTCCCCGCCATTGGGCTCACCGTTGGTTTCACCGGGGGCGGCGCCCGACAGGACCAAAACGATCTCGGCCAGGGCCTGAAGGCTCAGCAGGGCCGAGGCCAGCGGCAGGAACGCCTTGGCCGGCCAGATCACCGGGTTCCAGGCGGAAAAGCTCGTTTCGCCGTAACTGAAGGATTGCAGGGCCAGCGGCACGCTGAACCACAACAGGATCGAGCCAAAGGCGGCGGCCAGGACAAACCCCACGATCTGCAGGATCGCGGCGGTGCGTCCGGTGGCCTTTTCCGACAGCACGTCGACGGCGACATGGCCACCCAGATGCAGCAGGTAGGGCCCGCCCAGCAAGAAGAAGGGGCCGAAGATCAGGGTGGCCAGCTCCGGCGCCCAGGAGGTCGGCGCGGCCAGCAGGTAGCGCGACAGCACCTCCCAGAGCATCAGCAGGACGATGACATAGACCAGCCATTTGGCCGCCGTGAACAGAAGCCGGTTCAGCGCTGTCACGCTCCGGGCGAGGGTGATCATCAGATGCCTCCGGGAAAGTAGGGGCGGAAAAGCAGGGGGCCGCGCCCCGGTTTCGGGGCGCGGCCGGATTGGAATGTCGGATCAGAGCAGGCGCAGCTCTTCCATCAGCGACATCTGACTCTCCATCATCCGCTTGGCAAGCGCATCGTCGCCCGCGGCCTTCTTCCAGGATTCGACGGCCTTGGCGCGGTTCTCGACCACGTCATCCTCGGCCAGATCGATGATCTCGACGCCGGCTTCCTCGTATTTCTTCAGGTATTCGCCGTTATCCACGATGATGTTCTGACGCAGTGCGCCGGACACTTCCCGCGCGGCCACTTCCAGCGCCGCCTTCTGCTGGTCGTCCAGCCGGCTGTAGGCGCCGGTATTGGCGACATAGGCGGTCGCGGTCGACGGCTGGTGCACGCCGGGCAGGATCAGGTACTTGGCGACCTCGTGGATGCCTTCCTCGTAATTGGCCTTGATGTCGCCGCGGTCTGCGAAATCGATCAGCCCCTTGTCGAGCGCCGAGTACACTTCGGAGGTCGGCAACGGCGACACGGAGACGCCGAAATCCGCCATCACCGCCGAGGCCAGCCCGACGAAGCGGCCCTTCAGCCCGTTCATGTCGGCGATCTTGCGGATCTCGACCTTGGAGTGGATCGGCTCTTCGCCATAGACCGTCGGCGCGACATAGGTCAGGCCCGCGGGCTGGTAGCTTTCCTTGGCCATGGCCAGGCCGTCGCGTTCATAGAACCACGCCTCGTACTGGTCCGCCTCGGGGAAGCCGAACGGCACGGTCGAGGAAAAGCCATGTGCCTTGATCTTGCCGGCCGTGTAGCCGTCAAACGTCTTCATCATCTCGAAGGCGCCGCCGCGCACCGCGTCGAACGCCTGGGCCGAGGGCACGATCTGCCCGCCCGCGAACGGCGTGATCTCGAGCGACCCGCCGGTCAGCTGCTTCACGCGTTCGCAGAACTGTTCCTCGTACATCATCGGGGTGGTACCGCCGCCCCAAAGGGCCTGCATCCGCCATTTCGTGACGCCCTGCGCCCGGACAGAGCTAGCAGCGACGATGGCAGGGGCGGCAATCGCCCCGGCTGCGGCGTGGCGCAGCAGGTGGCGCCGGGTTGTATTGGTCATTTCAGGTTCCTCCCTTGGATTGGTTCAGCTGCTTTCCAGCACCTGTTTTGCGCGGCCGACACTGACGTCGCCTGCCGCCACGATGGCCTTGGCCACCCTGTCGATATCGGCGCCGCTGGCGCCTGCCGTGATCGCGATGTTGCGGGCGTGCAGCGCCATGTGTCCGCGCTGGATGCCCTCGGTCGAGAGCGCCCGCAAGGCCGCCATGTTCTGCGCCAGCCCGACGGCCGCGGTCACCTCGGCCAGTTCCTGGGCCGATCCGATTTGCATCAGCGCCAGCGCCGCCTGTGCAGCCGGGTGGGTGCGCGTCGCGCCGCCCACGATGCCAAGCGCCATCGGCATTTCCAGCGTGCCCACCAGGGTGCCGTCATTGGCAATCTCCCAGGTGGTCAGCGAGGTATAGCGTCCGTTGCGCGCCGCATAGGCGTGGGCGCCCGCCTCGATGGCGCGCCAATCGTTGCCGGTGGCGACGACGACCGGGTCGATGCCGTTCATGATGCCCTTGTTGTGCGTGGCCGCCCGGTAGGGGTCGATGATCGCCAGCGTGCAGGCCTCGACCATGCCCTGGGCGACCTCGGTCCCCTTCAACGACTTGGTGTCCAGCGCCGCGGGCGGGATCCGCACGCTCGCCGTGACGATCCGCTTGTCCGCCAGGTTCGACAGGATGCGCAGACGCACCTTGCCGCCGGTGATCTCCTCGATCCGGGGAGCCAGCATCTCGGCCATGGAATTGACCGTGTTCGCCCCCATGGCATCGCGCACATCGACCAGCAGGTGGACAACGGCCATCGGCCCGATCGCGCTTTCGGCGAAAACCTCGACCTCGATATCCTTGCAGCCGCCGCCCAGCCCGACCAGCACCGTGTCGCGGGAATTGGCCTTCTCGATCAGCTCGTCCTTGTGCGCCAGCACGGCGGCCCGCGCACCATAGGGATCGCTGATGCCGATCACCTGGACCTGCGCGCGCATGATCGGCGCGGTGCAGGACACGGTGAACCCGCCACCCTGCCGGGCCAGCTTTGCCATGTAGGACGCCGCCGCCACGACCGAGGGTTCCTCGACCGCCATCGGCACTAGGTAATCGCGCCCGTTCACCAGGAAGTTCGCCGCCACGCCCAGGGGCAGTTCGAACTTGCCGATGACATTCTCGATCATGCCGTTGGCCACGTTCAGGTTCAGCACGCCTTCGCCGGCCAGCGCCGCGGCGCCCGACTGGTCCAGACCGGCGGCACCGGCAATCGCCTGGCGGCGGTCTGCGGGCTCCATGTCGCGAAGCCCCTCGATACGGGAATTGAGTGCGGGCGTGCTGCCCGGGGCGCTGTCTGTCATGAGATCTCCTCCGTCTTGGCGGCGACCATCTCGGAAAAATTTCGGGATGTATTGGTACAGTTAAGGAAATTTTTCCCAACTGTACCCATAGAAGAATGGATACACTAACGGACATGAGCCAGAGCAAGACAGACCGCATCTTCGAATCCCTCCGCCAGCAGATCGAAACCGGCGACCTCGCCGAAGGGGCCAAGCTGATGTCGCTGCGCCAGGCCTCCGACCGCTATGGCGCCTCCAAGAACGTGATCGTCACGGTCTATGACCGGCTGGTGGCGCATGGGCTGGCCCGGTCGCAGCGTGGCTCGGGCTTCTATGTGGCGCGGGTCGCGCCGACCATCGCCGAACCCACCCACCTGCGCGAGGCCAGCGATACCGTGTCGTTGCTGCATGTTCAGCTGGACCGCCCGTACAAGGTGCTGACCGGGGATGGGCGGCCGCCGGAAAACTGGCTGATGACCAACATGCCCGCGGTGAACCTGCCGACGGGCGAGGGGGGCTATGGCTCGCCCCATGGGCTGATGGCGCTGCGCGAATGCATCGCGGCGTCGCAGATCGCCGCCGGCATCACCGCCACGCCCGCGCAGATCGTCACCACCTTCGGCGCCAACAATGCGCTCGACCTGGTGATCCGCCGCTTCACCCGGCCCGGCGATACGGTTCTGGTCGACGATCCCGGCTATTACCCGCTCTTCTCGAAACTCAAACTGTCCGAGGTCAATGTCGTCGGCATCCCTCGCACCCCGCGGGGCCCGGACCCGGACGCGCTCGACCGGGCGGCACAGACGCATCGCGCGCGGCTCTTCTTCACGCAGTCGCTGGCGCAGAACCCGACGGGCTGTTCCATCGACCTGCCGACCGCCCACGCGATCCTCAAGGTGGCGGACCGGCATGACCTGCTGGTGATTGACGACGACCCCTTCATCGACCTGCCCGGGCTGCGCGGCACCAGGCTGGCCGCGCTGGACCAGTTCCGCCGGGTGATCCAGATCGGCAGCTACTCCAAGATCTTCTCGCCTTCGCTGCGCTGCGGTTTCCTGATCGCCGAGCCCGAAATCGCCGCGTCCCTGGCCGAGCTGAAGATGATCCTGGCCGTCAACAGCTCCACCTATACCGAACGCCTGATCGCCGAGGCGATCCTGTCCCGCCGGTTCGCAAAGCTCGGCGCCAGCCTCAAGCGGCGCCTCGACCCGGAACGCGAAGAGGGGGTGGAGAAACTGACCCAGCTGGGCTTCGACCTTTTCGCGCCGCCCGATCACGGGCTTTACGGGTTCGTCCTGCTGCCCGACGGATTGAACGACATGGAGGTCTCGCACGAGGCTGCGCAGCAGGGCATCCTCCTGGCGCCCGGCAGCCTCTTCCGTGTCTCCGGCGTGTCCGACACCCCCTCGATCCGCGTGAACTGGAGCCGGGTACAGGACAGCCGCTTCTACTCCTTCATGCGCAAGCTGCTCTGACGGTCTTGTCAGAGCGGACCAGGTCTGTTCGGTCGGTGCGGGCGGGTGTCCCGCGCCCCGCACGGCAACGGCGAATGCTGCGCTGCAGTACCGACGTAATACCGACGTGATACCGACGCGATGCCGATGGCCAAAAACGGCCCACCGTCATCAAGGTTTCACATAAGCGTCGTGGCACTGAAACAGCCTCCTGCGATTCATTCGGATGAATTTTCAATGGAGGATGCCATGAAACTCAAATCTCTCGTGCTGGGCCTCGGCCTGGCAGCCGTCTCTGCCCTGTCCGTCGCGGCGGATACCTGGAAACTGGCCGTCACCGATGTCGAAGGCATGGAGCGGCTGCAACTGGAATGGGGCCCGTTCAAGTCCGCCCTGGAAGAGGCCACCGGCGAAACTTTCGAGTTCTTCCCGGTCAATTCCCGCACCGCCGCCGCCGAGGCGCTGCGCGGCCAAACCGTTGATTTCGTTGTCTCCGGCCCCGCCGAATACGTCGTCATCAACAAGCTGACCCAAGCCGAGCCGCTGATCGGCCTGGGCCGCCCGGACTATCACTGCGCCATCATCGTGCGCGCCGATAGCGGCATCAACGTGCCCGCCGACCTGAAGGGCAAGAAGGTGGCCTTCGGCGATATCGGGTCGACCTCCAACATGCTGTGCCCGATGCAGGTTCTGGCGGATCACGGTGTCGATCCGGTCAACGACATCCAGAAGACCCACACCTCCAAGAACATCGCCCACGAGGCGCTGAAGAACGGCGATATCGACGCCATGGGCATGAATGCCGGGTCCTTCATGAGCATCCGCGCCAAGGAAACCGATCTGCCCTACGGGTCGTTCAAGATGATCGCGCGGTCGGGCGATCTGCCCAACGACATGATCATGGTCGGCGCCCACGTCCCCGCCGAAAAGGCCCAGGCCGTGCGCGACGCGATCCTTGAAAACAAGGCGCAAATCATCGCCGGCATCACCGAGCATGAAGAGAACGACAAGTATGTCGGCATGGACCTGGTGTCGATCAACGACGGTGCCTACGACTATGTCCGCTCGATGTATAGCAACGCGGGCTTCCCCCAGTTCGATGCCTTCATCGGTGACTGATCTCGACCTTCAGGACAGGCCCGTTCGAACCGAGCGGGCCCTCGACACCGGGGTGCAGCGCATCCCGGTGCCGCGCGTGGATATCGAGGCCAAGTCGGTATCCAAGCAGTTCGGCGCTACGCCGATCTTCGAGGATGTCTCCTTCCGCCTGGTGCGGGGCGAGGCGGCGGCGCTGGTGGGCGCCAACGGCACGGGCAAGTCGACCCTGCTGCGCTGCATGATGGGGCTTGTGCCGGTCTCCTCCGGGCAGGTGACGCTGCTGGGCCACGATACCGTCAAGGCCCGCCAGGCAGAGCTCAGGACATTGCGCGCCCGGATCGGAATGGTGTCGCAAAAACATAACCTTGTGCCCCGCCTGTCGGTCCTGTCGAACGTGCTGCACGGGCTGTTGGGCCGACATGCCGGTCCGCGCCACTGGAGCCATAGCCTTGCCCCGGAAGCCTCGCGCCACGCCGCGATGGCCGCGCTGGACAAGGTGGGGCTCGCGCATCTCGCCATGCGTCGCGCCGACCGCCTGTCAGGAGGGCAGCAACAGCGCGTCGCCATCGCCCGCGCCATCGTCGGTCAGCCCGAGATCCTGATCGCGGATGAACCGACCGCGTCGCTCGACCCGGCAGCGGGGGAGGACGTGATGGAGCTGTTCTTCCAGCTGGCCCGCGAGGACACGGTGACCGTGGTCTTCATCTCTCACAATATCGAACATGCGCTGCGCTATGGCGACCGGGTGCTGGGGCTGGCCGATGGCCGCCTGCAACTGGATGCGACGGCAGCATCGCTCAAGGCGCCGGACCTGCGGGGGCTGTATGACTGACATGACGAACCGGACGCCCGCCCGGATGGAGCGGGTGAGCGCGCTTGGCTTTCTGGGCTATGCCCTGGGCTTGGCGCTGATGCTGTGGTGCCTCGCGGGGGCGGGATTTTCCCTCGACAAGGTGGTCAGCGCACCGCCGCGTTTCGCCGATTTCGTATCACGGGCTTTCCCGCCGAACCTGGAACCGCAGGTGTTGTCCCGGCTGGGCTGGAAAATGGTCGAGACCTTGCAGATCGCCGTCGCGGGGGCCGTGATCGGGGTGATCCTGTCGCTGCCCGTCGCCCTGCTGGCAGGACGTGGCCTGATCGCCGGGCCGTGGGTGAACCAGGTGGTGCGCATGGTGCTGGGCTTCCTGCGGGCAGTGCCGGATATCGCCTGGGCGCTGGTCTTTGTCGTCGCCGTAGGGTTGGGGCCTTTTGCGGGGATGCTGGCCATCGTCGTGGACACGATCGGGTTCTGCGGCCGCTTCTTCGCGGATGACATGGAATCCGTCGACAAGGGCCCGGCGGAATCCCTGACCGCCACCGGCGCGCGCCGCATCGACGTGGTGGCCTGCGCGACAATCCCGGCGGCGATGCCCGCCTTCGTGTCGACCTCTCTCTACGCGCTGGAAAAGGCGGTACGGTCCTCGACGATCCTGGGACTCGTCGGGGCCGGGGGGATCGGCATAGAGTTGAAGGTGGGCTTTGACCTTTTCGACTATCCCACGGCCTTTACCGTGATCCTGATGATCGCGGTGGTCGTCATCGGCATCGAGCAGCTGAGCGGCTGGGCCAGAACGAAAATCATTGGAGACCAAAGGTGAAGACCGATACCGCAGACAGCCACTGGAACCAGGAATGGGCCAATATCGAAACCGGCAGCGCATGGCTGACGCCGGAACCGGACGTGCAGGCCTGGGCCGCGACGCTGGCACCGGGTGCGCGTATCCTCGACTTGGGCGCCGGCGTCGGGCGCCATGCGCTGTGGCTGGCCGGGCAGGGCTTTGACGTCACCGCGCTGGACGCCGCACCCGATGGCCTGGCCGAGATTGACAAGGCGGGCGGCGTGACCACGGTGCTGGGCCGCATGGACGCCCTGCCGTTCGAGGATGGTGCCTTCGACCACGTGCTCCGCTGGAATGTCATCTATCACGGCAACGAGGATATCCTGCTGCGTACCATCGCCGAGATCCGGCGCGTGCTTCGCCCCGGCGGGCAATACCTGGGCACGATGCTGTCCAAGCGACGTCTGCCCCATGAACAGACCCGCTACCCGGGGCGCGAGATCGGGCGCAATGCCTGGGTCTTCGACGCGCCGGGCACCGACAAGGGCCACCCGCATTACTTCTGTTCCGCTGCCGAATTGCTGGCGCTCTTTTCCGGGTTCGAGGTCAAGGCGCTGGAGGATCGCGACCATTCCGGCGATGGCTCATGGCACTGGCATCTCGTGATGGAGCGTCTGGGATGAGCGTGACGTTTCAGGGGGCGCAGGTCTACCTGCCGGGCGAGATCGTCGAAACCAACGTGACCGTCGATGCGGGCCGCATCGTCGAGATCGGCGGCCCGGCACAGGGCGAGGTGATCGACGCGACGGGCCGGATCCTGGCCCCGGCGCTGATCGACGTGCATGGCGATGCCTTCGAACGGCAATTGATGCCGCGGCCCAAGGTGTTCTTCCCGATTGAGGCCGCGGTCATCGACACGGATCGGCAGCTGGCCGCCAACGGGATCGCCACGGCCTATCATGCCATCACGCTCAGTTGGGAGCCGGGCCTGCGCGACGTGTCCCGCGGGCGCGAGATGATGCAGGCGCTGCGCGACCTGGCCCCGCGCCTGACGGTCGAGAACCGGGTTCAGTTGAGGTGGGAAACCTTCGCCTTCGACGCGCTCGACACCATCGCCTGGGCGCTGGAAGGGCCGTTAACGCCGGCCATCGCCTTCAACGACCATACCTCTATGACGATGCGGGCCTATGACGTGGCGATCCAGGATCGCGGGTTCGAATTGTCGCCCGATTTCTCCATCGCGTCGCTGGACGATGACCGGATGAAGGCGCGGACGGGCAAGAACGCGGACCGCGCCGGGATTTCCGAGGACGCTTATATCGAGCTGCTGGGCAAGGTCTGGGACCGGCGGGCAGAGGTGCCCGACAGCATTCGCGCCGTGGCCGGGATGGGGCGTGCGGCGGGGGCGCCGATGCTCAGCCATGACGACACCCGCGCAGAAACCCGCGCCTGGTTCCGGGATATCGGCGCCGGAGTGGCCGAGTTTCCCATGGTGCTGGAGGCCGCGCAGGCCGCCCGCGACCATGGCGATCCGATCATCTTTGGTGCCCCCAATGCGGCGCGGGGGGGCAGCCATATCGGCTCGCTCGGGGCGGGCGACATGGTCGAGGCGGGGCTGTGCGATGTGCTTGCCTCCGACTATTTCTACCCAGCAATGCTGGCAGCGATTGCCCGGCTGGATGCCGAGAAACGCGCCGACAGATCGCGTCTGTGGTCGCTGGTGTCGTCCGGGCCGGCGCGGGCGATGAACCTGGGTGACCGGGGCGAGATCGCGGTCGGCCAGCGCGCCGACCTGGTGCTGATCGACTGGCCCGACGGACACGCCCCGGCGGTTCTGGGCACCTGGGTCGCGGGCCGTGCGGCCTATCGCGGGGTGCCTGCGGGGGCCGGTGCATGATGACGCGACTCAAGATCGGGGCCTGTCTGACGCTCGACACGTTGCCGGACCATCGCGATTGGATATTCGAGGCCGACAGGGACCTGGAATTGCAGGATTTCCTATCCCATGCCGCCCTGACCACCGACCGCGACGTCCTGATCGAACGGGCCCGGCAAGCGCTGGACGGGTTCCGTGGAAAGCTGAGCATTCACGGCCCCTTCGAAGGGCTGGACATCGACAACAAGGACCCGGAGTTGCGGCCGGTCATCACCGCGCGGTTCCTATCCGCTCTCGAGGTCGCCGACCGGATCGGCGCGCGCAAGATGGTGGTCCATTCGCCCTACACGCTCTGGTATCAGAACAACCTGCACAGCTATCCGGGCTATGCCGAAACCAAGCTGGCCCGCATCCACGACGTGCTGGGACCCGTGCTGCGCCGGGCGGAGGAACTGGGGATCACCCTGGTCATCGAGAACATACAGGACGTGCGCCCCGAAACGCGACGGGCGATGGTGGACAGCTTCGGTTCTGACGCGATGGCGCTGTCGATCGACACCGGCCACGCCCAGCTGGCGCGGCGCATGTCCGGCGCGCCACCGGTCGAGGATTTCGTGCGCGATGCCGGGGCGCAGCTGGCCCATGTGCATCTGCAGGATGTCGACGGCCACGCGGATCGCCACTGGGCCCCGGGCGAGGGAGAGATCGAATGGAGCGCCGTCTTCCGCGCGATCGCCGAATGCGAGGCGCCGCCCCACCTGGTGCTGGAGCTGCGCGATGCCACGCACATCCCCGCGGGCTTTGCCTATCTGCGCGACCGGGGGCTGGCGGTCTGAGCCTCAGCCCGCATCCTCGTCGTCGATATTGATGCTGAACCGGACACGGGCGGCGGACCAGATGACCTGACCATAGGCCAGGGGCGTGCCGTCCAGTTCCCGGTCCAGCGCGCGCACCACCAGCACCGGCATGTCAGGGTGCTGACGTAGGCGCCGCGCCTCTTCGCTGCGGGCGGGGCGGGCGTGGATCTGGGTCTGGCCGCGCAGGTAATCCTCGATCCCGTAGGAGCGGTAGACGGCACTGACCGATCCCAGCCCGATCCGCCGTTCCGCGATGTCGGGAAACCGCTCCGCGTCGTGGTAGAGCGTGCCGAACGAGACCGGTACGCCATCGGCATGGGACAGGCGGCGCGAGGCGATGACCGGGCTGCCCTCTGACAGGTTCAGCATCCGGGCCACGCGCCCCTCTGCCGGGATCCGGTCTGCGCCGAAGGGTTCGCTTGTGACGTCGATCCCCTGCGCGCCGAGGTTGCGGCGCAGCCGGGTGCGGCGGCCGATCGGGTAGTCGATCATCGGGCGGGGCTGGACGAAGGTCCCGCGGCCCTGTTCGACGCTCAGATGCCCTTCCTTGGCCAGTTCGGCGATGGCGCGGCGGATCGTGTGACGCCCGGCTTCGTACTGGGTGGCCAGCTCCGGTTCGGTGGGCAGGCGGGCGCCGGGTTCCAGCACACCGTCCATGATGTCCCGTTCGATCAGGGCGCGAATTTCCCGCCAGCGCTCTCTCGTCATGTCGAATTCGTCCGGATGAAAGCCTCCGGGCCTCGGTAGAGCAGGCGGCGGCATAGCGCAATGCACGGGGCGGCAAGCCCGCCGATACACCGCTGACAGGTCGGGCCGGACCGGGGTGGGAACAAAAAAAGGCGCCCGGACGGGGCGCCTTTTCGTTGAGATATGGTTGGGATCAGAACGTGGGCAGCGCCGGCAGCGGCTGACCCAGCCACTTGACCGAGATCTCGTCCAGCTCCCCGCCCAGTTTCTTGTGCAGGATGAAGACGTTGACCCATTGCAGCAGGTCGAAATTGCCCTTCTTCACGCCGATGAAGGCGGGGCTTTCCTTGAGGATGAACTTGGTCTCGAGCGGCGTATCGGGGTTCTTTTCCGAGATCTCGGCGGCGGCGGTGTTGCCCGACACCAGAACGTCCACCTGGCCCGAGCTGTAGGCGGCCAGCGTCGCGGCATTGTCACCGAAGCGGATGATCTCGACCCCGTCGGGCGCGATCTTGGTCAGCTCCAGGTCTTCCAGCGTGCCGCCGGTCAGGCCGACCTTCATGCCGACCAAGTCCTCGGCCGAAGAGATATCCATGTCCGCCGTCGCGAAGGCCCCCGAGAAGAACGGGGCATAGGCCGCCGAGAACCAGATGGATTTCGCGCGTTCCGGGTTGGCACCCATCACCGACACGACCAGGTCGACGCGGTCGGTTTCCAGGAACGGAATCCGCTGCTTGGACACGACGGGGACCAGTTCCAGCTCTACCCCGAGGTTTTCGGCGATCAGCTTGGCCACGTCGACGTCATAGCCCTCATGTTCGCCTTCCGCGCCAAGCGCACCGAAGGGCGGGAAGCTTTCGGGCACGGCGATCTTGACCACGCCGGCCTCCAGGATGTCGGACAGGTCAGCCTGGGCCGGGGCTGCGAAGGGCAGCGCCATGACCGCCGCGGCGACCAGGGTCTTCAACTTGGATTTGAACATTTCTTGTCTCCTCTGTTGGGTCTCATGCGGCCGCCACGGCGACCTTTTCTCTCTTGTTGATGCTGCCCAGTCGCCGCTCCAGGTGGCGCGACCACAGGGTCAGCGGGTAGCACAGCGCAAAGTAGATCAGCGCCATGATCGGGAAGATGATGAAGGGTTCGGAACCGTCGACCGGGGCATTGGCCCAGCGTTTGCCGATGGCCATGAGGTCGTGGAAGCCGATGATATAGGCCAGCGAGGTGCCCTTGATGATCTGCACCATGAAGCCGACCGTCGGGGCCAGCGCGATGCGGAAGGCCTGCGGCAGGATCACCAGCCGCAGCGTCGGCAGAAAGCCCAGCCCGACGGACCGCGCGCCCTCCCATTGGCCGGTCGGCACGCTTTCCACCGCGCCGCGCCAGACATCGGACAGGTAGGCCGAGGCATAGATGACAAGCGAGATCACCGCCGCCGTCCATGGGTTCACGTCGACCCCCAGAAGGCGCGGCAGGCCAAGCCCGGTCAGGAACAGCATCATCAGCAGCGGCGTGGACTGGAACAGCCAGATATAGCTGACCGCCAGCCGCTTCGAGGTCTTGCTGGGCGTGATCCGCATCAGCGTGATCAGCCCGCCCACGATCCCGCCGCCCAGGAAGGCGATGAGCGACAGGTAGATCGTGAACTGCGTCGCCTCGAGCAGCTGGAACAGGATGATGCCCTCGGGTTTTCCGAGTAGCGCGATCAGCAGATCCCTCATCGTGCGGTCTTCCAGCGGAAGGCGCGGGCCTCGACCAGGCTCATCATCGCTTTGAAGGCCAGCGAGATCAGGATGTAGAGGATCGTCAGGGTGATGAAGACCTCGAAGGAGCGGAAGGTCCGGCTGTCGATATAGAGACCGGCAAAGGTCAGGTCGCGCACCCCGATCTCTGAGATCACGCCTGTGGTCAGGAACAGGAAGATGAACTGCGAATTCAGCGAGGCGAACATCTGCGCCACCGATTGCGGCATCACGATCTTGAAGAACCGGGTGAATCGCCCGATGCCAAGCGCCTTGGCCGCGTCATGCTGGCCTTCGCTGACGGTCTGGAACCCGGCGCGCAGGATTTCCGCGAAATAGGCCGAGAAGTTCAGCGTCAGCGCCAGCACCGCATGGGCCCAGAACGGCCAGACATAGCCCAGCAGTTGCGGCAGACCGAAGGCCACGAAGAACAGCTGCACGATCAGCGGCGTGTTGCGGATGAAGTCGACATAGGCGGCGGCGATCCAGCGCAGGACGGGGATCTGTTCGTGCCGTGCCACGGCCAGTCCGCAGGCGAGGATGAACCCCAGAACGGCGCCGGCCAGTGTCAGCGCGGCGCTGAACCCGACCCCTTCGGCCAGCAGCCACAGGTATTCCGGGTTCCGGTAGATCTCGAAAAAGCGAAGTTCCAAGCGCAGTGTCCCCCTTCCGCCGATCCACTAGCGGGGAATTCCGGCGATGCGGCAACCCTGGGTCCGGGTGCTCGGGAGTAGGTCGGGAGGGCGTGGTTAATAATTGTGCATTTGCGCAAATAGCGATCGAGGCTTGCGGCGGAAACCGTGGAGCATTGGTCGGTTCCGCGTCCAACTTCCGACCCAACGGCTGTTTCAGCTTCGGGCCCATCTACCACTTCTTGCTACTTGCACGATTCGTATGCGTAGGTCGGTTCACTTGGTGGCACGGGTGAAAGACGTTGAGAGCCCGCATTTCTTGGCTGAGTATCCGGCTAAAACAGACTCCGCGTCGCTATGCCCCGCCAGGCTTCGAGAGCCTTTCTCAGTTGGACACGAGTACTTGTCGCAGCCTTCCAACTGTTCATGTCAGTCGCTTTTTCAAGGGTACGAAATTCTTGTTTCGTCGGGGAAAAGCGGGCAAAAGAAGTCTGTTGTTCGCCTGGTGTCGCACTGGCGACCACGCGTCTGTGACTGGCGTTTTGGGTAATTCTGGCACCGGGATTTGGTGGCAATCACGCTGGCTTTTGGGAAAGTGAAGATCGGTTTCGACCGCTGCAATACTTTGAGGAATTCGACATGAGCACGTATGGTTTTCAAGCTTTGTTTCTTGGCTCGGACGAGAATCGGGATTTGGTCGCTGTCCGCCCGGGTACCGTCAGCATGGTTACTGCGCCTGGCGTCGACAGTTTCGTGTATGAATATGAACCCAACGAGCCCGGCGAGACGCCCGAGCCGGGATCGCTCAGCTCTATCACGCTCGTCGATGATGGGATCGATATCTACAACTTCGGGTTCGATGGGACGTTTTATTGGGATGATGTCGTTGATGACGCGTCGATCAGCATTCTTGAATGGCTGGACGATGGCGGGAGCCTGAGGTCGACCGTAGTTTTATCCGTGTTTCTTCTCGAAACCGGAGCAGCGGAAGCGGAAAACCAGACTTTCGTTGTCACGTTGGGGGGAGATCCGCTGCCGACCCTCAACTCGGTGGCCGATTTCGAAGCTTTCGACGCGCAAATCCAGGCCAATTACGATGTTCCTGCGGGGCATCCTTTTGCTGCGGGCCAAGAAATCAGCGTTCCTGCCATTCCTGGCGTCTCTCTCGATGAAGATGACGTGATCATCGGCACGCCTGAAGCCGACAGCCTGGAGGGCGGTGCCGGATTTGACGCTATTGTAAGCCGAGGCGGCGACGACTTCCTGTCCGGTGGCAGTGGTGATGACGTGATTGAATTCGGCTGGGGGGATGCCACGATTGTCGGCGGTGAAGGCTATGACGATCTGACAATTTATCCCATGGCGTTCGATCCCATGCCCTCGCAGGCTCTCAACATCGAGTTTCTGCAAGGGCTCGGAATGATCCGGGTAAACGGTCAATCCGACACCACCGCGGGCGCGTCGATCTACTGGACTGCTCTGGCCTCCGAGATCGAGAGGGTCACGACGGGCTTTACCGGCGACGTGATCATGACCGGCGACGACGGTAATAACCGTATCAAGTTCGCGGAACTTCCAGCGGTCTTCGATTTGGATGGGGCAGGCGGCTCCGACCGCCTCGAGTTACACCGGGCCTGGCATGAGGATGAATTCGGCAACCCGGCGCGAGGGATCAGCTCGAGCTTCTTCAATTCGGCCACCACATTGTCTGGTACGGCCGACAATGTAACTATCGTCAATAGTGATGGCAGCGGCTTGATCGGGTACCTGCGTAATTTCGAGCAGATCCGTTTTACCGATGGCACTTTCAACCTGGCGGATCTTTTGGCTGCCGATCAAAACAACGGTGGTTCGGTTTCAACGACCCCGACGCAGGCCGATGACAGCCTGACCGGGACCTCCGCGGATGACGTGCTCAATGGTCTGGGCGGCAACGATACGATCCGCGGTATGGGGGGCGAAGACACCCTGATCGGCAATCTTGGTGATGACTCCCTCGTCGGTGGTGATTGGATCGATGTCATCTATGGTGGCAGCGGCGACGACTTCCTAAGCCCGGGAAATACCGCAGATTACTATTGGGATGATCTGTATTCCGGCGCTGGCCAGGACACGATCGATTTTCAGGCGTACCAGTCCGCCGTTGCCTTCGGCTTTGTGGGCTTCAGTGATCTTTCGGGGACCTCGGTCGTCGTTGACGTCAACAGCAGCAACGGAACCGCAAGCGTCGACAAAGGTGCGCTCGGGACCACAACGATCCTAAATTCCATCTACGCGCTTCGGGGCGACGGCCTTGGGATCAGCGGCACATGGGGCGGCAACGATACTTTCAACGTTGAGTTGGGGAATGTGCCGGCGGGGCAGTATTATTACCTGCAATTGCAAGGCTATAGCGGCAACGACACGTACAATATCTCTTCTACCTATTCCGATGATGCAGGGCTGCGGATCACCTACCATCCACTTGATGTCGGCATCACGGCGGATCTTGAGAACGGATGGGTCGACAAGGGCATTTACGGCATCGATACCATATTCAACAACTCCTCCCGCGGGTTCGAATTGCGTGGTACCCGCCAGGCTGACCAGATGACCGGGAGCACGCAGGACGAAAGCTTCATCTCTCGCGGCGGTGACGACACGATCGACGGCGCCGGTGGCTTCGACCGAGTCCGCTATGACCGCGGCGGCGTCGAAGGAGGAGTTAATGTCAACCTGACCACCGGTTTGGCAACCGGCGTTTGGTACGGTGCAGCTTTCACACATACCCTGGCGAACGTCGAATACGTGGTCGGCAACAACTTTGGCAACGATGTGTTGGTTGGAAACCAGTTCGCCAACCGGTTTGTCGGCAAACATGGCGACGACACGATCAACGGCATGGCAGGCAACGATACGCTGTTCGGTGATGCGGGCAATGACAGGATCGACGCCGGCGACGGCGATGACCGGGTCGAGGGTGGAGCAGATGCCGACCTTATCTTCCTGGGCGCCGGTGAGGACACGGTGGCGGGCCAGAGCTACGAACTGGAAGGGGATCGGATTGTTGACATGGAGCGGCTCGAGACCGTCGTCATCTACGATATCCTGTCCTCACCCGTCGGATCGGCCGTCTTCACACTGAATCGGGATCGCGACACCGGCTTCACCGAGCTTGACCTCGGCTCTGACGGCAGCGTCGAACTTGCTTTTACGGCAGAGGGTGATTTCGATATCTTCACGACGTCAAGCTATGCATGGAACGGACGGTACAGCCTTGTCCTCCAGGCCGACTACGACCCCGCAACAACGTTCTTTGGCGATGGAGCCGACAACAGCTTCACCGGTACGTCTAACGATGAGCGGCTGCTTGGCGAGGCTGGGGACGATACGTTGAATGGCGGTGCCGGCGACGACTCGCTCTATGGTGGGCCAGGCGCCGACCTGTTGATCGGTGGCCCGGGGTCTGACGTGATATATGTCGATAATGCCGCAGATCGGGTCGCGGAAAGCCGCAGCTGGGCCGGCCATGACACCGTGATTTCGTCTGTCGATTTCCGCATGGGGCGGAAGCACATCGAGGATTTGGAACTTACTGGCAACGCCCGGATCGGGGCCGGGAACGGTTTGCAAAACGTCATCAAGGGCAACGACGGTGACAATATCCTGGATGGCGGCAAGAACAATGACACTCTGATCGGTGGGGAAGGTAACGATACTTACCTCCTGCGGGCGCCTGGCGACACGGCTGTCGAGGAATTCGGTGAGGGCGTGGATACGGTGAAAGCGTATGGTAGCTTCGCTCTCGGCGCGCATGTTGAACGTCTCTATATGCAGAATGTGCTGTCAAAGGCTGGAACGCCGGTCAATTTCAACGGCATCGGCAATGGGCTGGACAACACTATCGTCGGGACGCCGTACGATAACACGATCGTCGGCCGCGAAGGCCGTGACACGCTGAAAGGGCAGGCCGGCGCGGACACCTTCGTCTTTGACCGGGCCCTTGGTGTCGATAACGTTGACCGGATCATCGACTTCAATGTGAATACTGCGAACGAAGGCGATATTCTGAAGTTTAAGGGCTCCATCCTTGGTGGTGTTTCTGCGGGGACACTTGCCGCGACGGCGTTCGCCTCCGGCACCGCTGCGGCAGATGCGGATGATCGGTTCATATTCGATCAGGCATCTGGTCGTTTGTGGTTCGATGTTGATGGTTCCGGTGCCGCTGAGCAGGAACTGGTGGCAACATTCGAACAGAATGCATCGGTCATCGCGGCAGATATCCTTATCTTCTGATTTCGCTGCTTCTTTTTCAGAGGCCTCGCCGGACGGCGGGGCCTTTTCCTTTTACATTTTGCCGCCACGTCGCGCGCGAAAAGCCACGCTTGAGGTCGGGCCTGTCGATCTGAAGGTGGCTTGAGCTTTCCATTTGAGTTGATTTTGCCGAGAGCCCCGGGCAAAGTCTCGGTATTTCGAACTGATCTTTTTTCCGAATGATTTCGTCGGAGGCGATATAATGACGAGTT
This sequence comes from Pseudooceanicola atlanticus, assembly GCF_000768315.1. Classification (GTDB taxonomy): domain Bacteria; phylum Pseudomonadota; class Alphaproteobacteria; order Rhodobacterales; family Rhodobacteraceae; genus Pseudooceanicola; species Pseudooceanicola atlanticus. Next base: position 8,483 of record NZ_AQQX01000009.1, on the reverse strand, counting down.
ATATTTTCAAGGGTTCCGATATTTTTTCGGACGCCGGTTACAATGTCGACGCGGCTGGTAATATCGATGGTGACAACAAGTCCGACCTTCTTATTTCGGCGGTAAACGGCGACCTTGGGTCTGGCACGTCCAATAGTGGTGATGTCTTTCTGGTCACCGGCTACGCCATCCCGTTCCTTGATGCTGCTGATGGAGAGGACGGTATCGTCGATCTGACCCAGCCCAACATAACTGGCGTATATCGTTTTTCCGGGACAACGGACGCGGCCCGATTGGGCGAGTCACTGGCCTTTGTGGAAGATTTTGATGGCGACCTTGTGGACGATATCTTTATCGGGGCTTCGAATTCTAGCGAAGGGGCGTCCTCAGGCGGGATCGGGTACCTTGTTTCCAGCGCCGAATTGGACGTACTAGACGCTGCCGATGGCGTAAGCGATCACGCGATCGATCTGAGCAATATTCTCTCGGGCAGCCTATCATATGTTTTGACCGGCGCCGGCGCCAGCGACCGTCTGGGAACGGCAGCGGCATCCTTGGGATATTTGGATGGATCAAGTTTTGGCTCTTTCGCCTTCACCGCCCCGAATGCAACGTTCTACCGTGGAGAAGTCCACGTCGTCGCAGGGGAAAGCCTCGATAGTGCCGACGCAGCTGACGGGACAAGTGACCGCAGCATAGACGTCGACAATATCGCCGGGCAAAGTGGGTCCTTTTCGATATCTGGTCTCGGAAACTTCAACTATCTCGGCAGCAATTTAGAAGCGGCGGGCGATGTGGGCGGTGATGGAGACGTGGATTTCCTGGTTCGCGCTGGACAGGGGGAAATTCCGCTAGGGGATGCCTTTCTGATCGACACTTCCATGCTTGCGATCGCAGATGCTGCTGATGGCACCAGTGACGGCCTGATCAGCATCGATAACGCGGTCGGTGCCGGAGTGGGCTATGGTTTTCTTGGCAATGACGGGTCCCCCGGTGACAGCGCCGGGCTCGGCTTGGGTGCGGCAGGCGATTACGACAGTGACGGTAAGGACGACTTCTTTATCTCAGCTTCTACGGCCCAACATGATGGAGAAAATTATGTCGGGACGGCTTACCTGATCATGTCAGCGGGTCTGGCTGCCATGGATTTGGCGGACGGTACCGTAGACGGTGTCATTGACCTCGACAACGTCGCTGGGACGAATGTCGGAGGTAAGATTCGTGGTTACGCTCTGATCGGGGAATCCATTGGTAGTTACCTCGGGATGGATGTTACGGCGATTGGCGATTTTGACGATGATGGCGTCGAGGATTACCTGATTGATGCCGCCGCAGCGAACAACATTTTCGGACCCGGCAAAGTCTATCTATTGTCCGGCGCGGCGCTGCCTCTCGCGGATGCGGCAGATGGCCTGGTAGACGGCGTCGTCGAGATGGAGAATGTGCAGGGCATTGCAGGAAGTTATGTCCTGCAGGGCGGGCACAACAATTCTGAATTGGGCATTTCTGTCCAGCCCCTGGGCGATATGGACGGCGACGGCAGAGTTGATTTCTGGCTCGGAGAGACCTCGCTCTATCACTCTACTGATCGGACCTACACGACCGGCGGGTTTCTGATTTCCGCCGCGGAACTTAGTCAACTCGATGCTCTTGATGGTGCGATCGACTTTGAGATCGACACGGCACAATTCTACCGCGCCGAGCCGTTTCTGACGACGGCCGATCCCGCAGGAGAAGAGCTTAGCGGTCTGTGGCGTGACGATACGCTGCTTGGACAAGGAGGCGACGACACGCTGAACGGCAGCGGTGGCGGAGATTCCCTGTCCGGGGGCAGCGGAGAAGACATTCTGGACGGCGGTCCGGGGGGAGATACGCTCACTGGTGGACGCGGCAACGATGTCGCCTACGGGGGCGAGGGCCCGGACGAGATTTATGGGGGTGGCCAAGCTGATGATCTGTACGGTGGCTATGATGATGACACACTGAATGGGGACAACGGAACCGATACCGTCCGTGGTGAGCAGGGCGAAGATTATGTCCAGGGTGGCAATCATGCCGACCTGCTGTTCGGCGGGGAAGGGCATGACACTCTGCTGGGCGGTGACGGTGTCGATGAGTTGCGAGGGGATGCAGGAAACGACGTTCTTTACGGTGGGGCTGGCGATGATTGGCTGATTGGTGGTGTCGGCTCAGATACGATTCACGTGGAGGACGAGGGGGATCGTGTCAGCGAGAGTCGTAACTGGGCTGGCAACGACATGGTCGTGGCGACAATCGACTACCGCTTGGGCAGCGCTCATGTAGAAAACCTTCGACTTGAAGGGGCGGCGATTATCGGTGCCGGCAACGGCCTTGCCAACCGGCTGACCGGGAATGATCAGGATAATATTCTCGACGGCGGCAAGAACAACGATACTATGTGGGGCGGTTTGGGCGATGATACCTACCTGATCCGTGCCCCGGGCGATATGGCAATCGAAAACGCTGGCGAGGGAATGGATGCTGTTCGCGCCTTCCGTTCCTACGCTCTCGAAGCACATATAGAACAACTCCATATGCAGAATGTGTTCACACGGGACGGTGACCCCGCAAACTTGAACGGGATTGGAAACGGGATCGCGAACACGATCATCGGCACGCCTTACGCTAACACTCTGATTGGGAGGGAAGGGCGAGATACGCTCAAGGGACAAGGCGGCGCGGATACCTTCGTTTTCGATCGCGCGATCGGACCTTCGAACGTAGACCGTATCATCGACTTCAACGTAGGCGGAGGCGGGACCGGCGACATCCTGAAAATGAAAGGCGCAGAATTCGGTGGCATGTCAGCGGGTGCGCTGACGGCGTCCGCGTTCGTGGCTGGCACGTCGGCGGCTGATGCTGATGACCGGTTCATCTTTGACCAGGCCAGCGGCCAATTGTGGTTTGACGATGACGGTACGGGGGCAGCGGCTCAGGTATTGATCGCGACATTCGAGCAGAATGCAAATGTCACGGAAACAGACATTCTGATATTCTAAAGCCCCTGAAGTGATAGCGCTTTGTATTTGTCTTTTAGTCTTTGATGGCTAAGCTGACTATCAGAATATTATTTTTCTATTTTTTGGGGTGGGCCATGCTTATCAACGGAACGAACTTCGGCGACGGGCTTTCTGGAGGCTCAGCGGACGACTCGATATATGGAGGCGCCGGGCAGGACACCGTATTCGGCGCAGCAGGAGCGGATCTGCTGAGGGGTGGCAACGACAACGATCAAATCTTCGGAGGTATCGGTGACGACAGTCTTTTCGGTATGGGGGGCAATGATCTTCTCACCGGGAATTCTGGGGATGATTGGTTCGTTGGGGGCGACGGCGGTGATGGTTATTTTGGCGGTGCCGGTGACGATACGTTCTTCGCGGAGCCGCTCGACACGTTTATCAATGGTGGTGATGGGTCTGACACCTATGTCATATACAATACCGGCAATTCCAACCGCGACTGGGACTATCCCGATATCTTCGAAGAAGACGGCGCTCCAGGGACCGACCACGTAATCACTGACAGTGCAATTAACCTTGGAACAGGAAGTCAGGCAGCGAAGGGCGGTGGCTATATCGAAAATCTTTCGATCGTCGGCGATGCACCCAGCCCTGACAACCTGAACTTCGATACCCGCATCGTCTACATGAACGGTTTGGACAATGTGGTTCGGGTCAACGGTCAGAATGTTGAGGTTTTCGGGTTTGGTGGGGACGATCTGCTAGATGCGCGCCGCGCGCCAGAACTGGCGTTCGGGGGCCGAAAGTTCGGCGCAGACCTCAAGGGACAGCGTGGTAACGATACGCTGTTAGGCTCGTCCTCTAATGACACTCTTAACCCTGGCGAAGGTGTTGACCTGTTGTCCGGCGGCGACGGCGATGACTGGTACAGGCTTTCTGACAACCGGACTGTCAAGATCATCGAGAGTGGGGGTGGTGGCACTGACCTGGTCACCGTGAGCTACAGCTACAAATTGCCAGATGCGATCGAGAACCTCGGCGTGGTCCGTGCGATCGGATCTAGCGAAGCCTTGGTTGGAGTCGGGAATGTCGGTGATAACGACATGACCACTGGACCAGGCGGTACGCTGCGCGGGTTGGCCGGAAATGACACTCTGACATCCTACTACCACCCAGATGCCTTTGTGGAGCCAGAGGATATCACGCGGCTCCTCGGAGGGTCGGGTGACGACTACTATATCGTTCGCAGTCCGGATTCGGTCGTGATCGAAGGGGCGAACCGCGGCATTGACACTGTGGCGGCAAGTTCTCGCTACAAGTTGTCCGCCCATTTGGAAAACCTGATCCTTACGGATGTCAGTCTGAATCCTTTCGAAGATCGTACTGCAAACGGGATCGGCAATGGGCTTGATAACACGATCACCGGAAATGACGGCGAGAACTGGCTGATCGGTCGGGAGGGTAACGATACGCTTGAAGGACAGGGTGGGGCGGACATTTTTATTTTTGACCGAGCACTAGGGGCCGGAAACGTTGATCATATCGTCGACTTCAACGTCGGTAGCGGAGGCGCGGGCGATATGCTGAAGTTGAAAGGTATTGAATTCGGCAGCATGGCCGCAGGCAGTCTGGCCTCCAATGCCCTGGGTTTCGGTGCCGCAGCTTCTACGGCAGATCACCGCTTCGTTTTTAATCAGGCGACCGGTCAATTGTGGTTCGACGAGGACGGCAGCGGAGCTGCAGAAAAGGTGCTTGTCGCGACCTTTGGGCAGTCGGCAAGTCTGTCGGTTTCGGACTTCGAAATTTTCTGAACGGTCGATGGACTAGTTCAAACAATTTGCAAAGGTGGCAACTTCGGTCGCCTTCAGGTTTCGTGGCTCCTGAAAAAGGCCGACGCGCTGATCCTGTGGCTTTCCCTCACGGATAAGACCTGCAAGGGTCGCAATATTTAGAGCCAAATTTTCACTTAGGAGTTTTTCAATGACCGTTTCGTCGCCTTTTGTTGTTAAGACCAATACGCTCAACTCAGAGTTTGCGGATACTTTCGTGCGTACCTTCGACGGTCGGATCGTGTCGACCTATTTCCAGGCGGGCGAAAGTTCAGGCACAAGAGGTGTTGTGGTTCAGACGGCCGACGGCGAGGTCACGCACGATTTCGAAGTTGCTCCGGCCATTCTGGGTGATGATGGATTCCTTGAATACATTCCCGAAGAGCGTCCACCTTTCATTGCCGCCCTGAAATTCGGGGGTTTCGTTCTTGCTTGGGTCCAAGTCCACAACACTGTAGATGGACCCGTTGAAGAGATCGTAATCCAGAAATTCAACACGGCGGCAGCACCGGTTGGGGACCTGGTCACCCTTGTGTCGGGCGAAAATCTGACGCTCACCGACCTTGAAGTCACGACACAGAATACCATCGTCGCCGCCTATGACCAGATTGACCCGAGTGAAGGATCGTCCGGTAACGGTTCTAACGCATATCGGGTCTTCCTAACGTCCGACGGAAACACGAACTATGTCCGTATCTCGAACAGCAGTGCCTACGATGAAACCGGGGCAGAAATCGCGATTGCTCCGGATGGCAGTTATTTCGGGTTTGCCAAAGTGGTGCAATATGAGGACCCAACCGTATCCTACTACAGCGAAAGCACGATCACTGCGACGAACGGCGCGATAGGTGGAAGCGCGCATCCACGTAATGGGGATGGACAGGACGCGGCGGGTATTGGATTTGGTGATGGGGCGGTCGGCTTTGTCTATACCAACGGCTCGAGCCTCTATTTCCTTCGGACTGAAGGTGAGGGGCTGAAATCTACATTTACACAGGCGCATTCCACCTATCCCGGAACGGCGCTTTTTGGCGTAACGGATATGAGGGGGCTGTCGGCGGTTCCGGTTTCGTCTGATCGCGGTGTCATGGTGTTCTACGGCGACAACAAGCTGTGGCTGATGGAGATGAATTCGTCCGGTCCCCGTGTGGACGAACCTCCAATGGTGGTCGCCAGTGATCTTGGCGGGCGTATGCTGATGGGCAAGCCAGAAGTTGCGGCCCTGTCCGCGAATGAGGTTCTTGTGTCATGGGCGCTTGAGAACGAGGCTGGCACCGCAAACACCACGTATTTCCGCACGGTCGAACTGGATGCTCCCGTCTTCCGGGTCGCCATGGGCGATGGTGATGACGCGTATGAGATCAATTTTGCGGATTGGGAAACCGCGAACGAGTCCTTGGCTGACAATGGCGAAGTGATAATGGAGCGCCATGCGTTTATTGATCGGGGCGTGGTTTCGCACGACAATCTGACCTTGGAGGGCGAATTGGGTGCGTCGGGCGAGTTCTTCTTGGCGGGCAATGTGAATGACATCTGGCTGACTGGGAATGCGCCGTTGACCGTCAACGGAAACAGTTTGAACAATTTTCTGAAAGGAGGAAACGGAGGCGAACGTTTTTTGGGGGGCGCCGGAAACGACACCATCTTAGGTGGAGCGGGAGCCGACTACATGAATGGGGGCCCCGGCTCCGACGTAATCCACGTCGACAGCCAATTCGACGTCGTCGTCGAAAGTCGCAATTGGGCAGGTCATGACACCGTGGTTTCCAGCGTGGATTTCCGAATGGGGCGGAAGCATATCGAAGACTTGGAGCTGACCGATACTGCGATCCTCGGCGCGGGCAACGGTCTTCAGAACAAGATCACCGGCAATAGCCAGGACAATATCCTGGACGGTGGCAAGAACAACGACACCATGATCGGTGGAGAAGGTGACGATACCTATCTTGTCCGCGCACCTGGCGATACGGTTCAGGAACAAGCCGCGGAGGGCAACGACGCGGTCCGCGCTTATCGTTCCTACGCTCTCGAGGCACATGTGGAACAACTGCATATGCAGAACGTCTTCACTAAGAACGGAACGCCGGCCAACCTGAACGGGATCGGCAATGCGCTCGACAACACCATTATCGGTACACCCTACGCCAACACCATCGTCGGCCGCGAAGGGCGAGATACGCTGAAGGGACAGGGTGGGGCAGACACCTTTGTATTCGACCGCGCTTACGGCCCGACAAATGTCGACCGGATCATCGATTTCAACGTCGGCGGCGGGGGGGCCGGGGACATCCTCAAGATGAAGGGCGCGATTTTTGGCGGAATCGGTGTCGGAACCCTTGGCGCGGCCTTGTTCCGGGCGGGGACATCCGCGGCCGACGCAAACGATCGTTTCATCTTTGATCAGGCCTCGGGGCGTCTGTGGTTCGATGCGGACGGATCCGGGGCCGGCGCGCAGCACTTGATCGCGACCTTCGATCAAGGAGCGACGCTTAGCAACACCGATTTCGAAATTTTCTGAGGTCGTCGGTATTGTTAAAAGTGCGGCCCCGAGAACCCTTGCGTGATGTAGCGGGCCAAACAAGCCATTATTGGCCTCAGGACAATCTTCGTGGAAAGAAAAGGGGCGCCAATGGCGCCCCTTTATTGTGTCAAAAAAGTTCGATATCGTCGATCGTCACGGTCGCATTCTGATCGAATGTCATCAGCAAGACTTGTGTTGCCAAGTTGCCTGATCCGTCAGTGTCCCAGTACAATTCACCGGCGGCCTGATCGAAGATGAAACGGTGTGCCGGATCCGTAGCGACCGGCCCAAAGGCCAGCATTGTGGCGTCGAGCGGACCTGCAGTCATGCCGTGCAGTACGTCCGCCTTGAACCTGAGCATATCACCCTCGTCCACTTCGTTGACATTGAAATCGATGATACGATCGTAGTTGTCCGGCCCGAGTGGGCGATCGAAGACGAAGGTATCCGCACCTGCCTGTCCTTTCAAAGTGTCGCGACCATTGCGCCCGACAAGAACGTTGTCGAAAGGATTTCCTACGATGGTGTTGTCCAGTTCATTGCCAATCCCGTTTATTCCGGAAATCCCTTCGCCTGCATCATTTCGCAGGGTCTGTAGAAATAACCGTTCGACATTCGCATCGAGCGCATAGGCACGAAACGCCTTGACCGTATCTATGCCCTCGCCTGCCAATTCCACTGCATTGTCGCCAGGTGATCGGATCAGGTATGTGTCGTTCCCTTCCCCCCCGATTAGCGTGTCGATATTCTTGCCGCCATCCAGAATATTATCCTCGTCATTGCCGGTAATGAGATTCATCAGGCCATTGCCTGCGCCCAGCATGGCGCTTCCTGTAAGTTCGAGGTTTTCGATATGGGCGGTGCCCATCCGAAAATCGACAGATGAGATGACCGTGTCCATTCCTGCCCAGCGGCGGCTTTCAGCGACGCGGTCACCAGTATCATCCACATGGATGATGTCTGATCCGGGTCCGCCATTCAGCGTGTCATTCCCGCCGCCGCCGAAAAGCGTGTCATCGCCCCCGGCAGCTTCAAGGCGATCATGCCCGCCACAGCCGATCACGACGTTGTTTCCAGTGGACGCCAGTATGTAGTTGTCCAGATCATTGCCGGTCGCGTTGGTGTCTAGGGTCAGGATTCATAACCAGTAGATGACGGTTGCCGCAAGAGCGA
>NZ_AQQX01000008.1 GCF_000768315.1 Pseudooceanicola atlanticus | reverse complement strand
TTGCTTTTCAGCAAGATAGGGAATTTGTCGCAACCCAGCTTAGAATGTGCCACAATAGCATGCATTTGCCGTGTAAGTAATATTATGTAAATATTTGATATGCACAAAGCCAAGCCAGCAAGGCCATTGACGCGCGCTGACGTCAAAAACGTCTTTCCAAACGGAATAAACCGCCCGCAAGTCTCGACACACCCCCGGATCTGCGTGTTAATGCAGGCCTGACGCAACACCCAGAAGGCCCAGATGTCACAACCCTCGCTTGATCGGATGTCCGAAGCAGATCGCCTCGCCGCGCGGCGCGATTACCTCGAACGTCTGACCAACGCCCAGACCATCGAGGAGCTCTGGAAACTCCATTGCGACAAGATGGCCGGCTATGGGTTCGACCGCCTGATCTACGGGTTCACGCGCTACCGTACGGCCACCTCCCTTGGCGATCCCGAGGACTTCGTGATCCTCACCAATCACTCCGAGGAATACACCGACGGCTTCCTTGGAAAAGGTCTCTACTTTCATGCGCCTATGGTTCGCTGGGCGCTGGATCACGAAGGCGCCTGTTCCTGGGAAATCCTGGCCGAGATGATCTCGTCCGGGACGCTGACCGACAGCGAACGCAAGGTGATCGCGTTCAACCAGAAACACGATGTCACCGCAGGCTATTCGATCAGTTTCAAAAGCATCTCGCCACGCACCAAGGGCGCCATCGCGCTCACGGCCCGGTCGGGTCTCAGCCAAGGCGATATCGACGCAACCTGGGCGGTGCATGGGCGCGACATCGTGGTGATGAACAACGTCGCGCACCTCAAGATCCTCACCCTGCCCTATGCGGGTCCGACCCGCGGGTTAACCAAAAGGCAACGCGAGGCCCTACAATGGGTCGGTGATGGCAAGACGACCGCCGATATCGCGCTGCTCATGGGGTTGACCTCCGCCACGGTGGAGAAACATCTGCGCCTCGCTCGCGAGGCCCTGAACGTCGAGACGACCGCCCAGGCGGTGCTCAAGGCGGCGTTCCTGAATCAGATGTTCGTTCTGGAAAACTGACCCCTTCGTGACAATTATTGTCACGTGAATTCATGCACTTAAGCCCGTATGGGTTGTTAAGGTATGGTTTACCTTACTTTCGTGACGCGGCGTCACGAGGCATTCTGCAGATGTTCCGTGAGTGGTGGCAATTAGGCCATGGAACATTCGGGTCGGACCCCCCGAGATTTCGGGGCTCGCCGTCCTGACCGGGAAACCGGACGTCGGTCTGGGGTGTATTGTTCCACCCTGGGACCGGCATTCGGAGCGCTTCAACATCCCCATCCTGGGGCGCTCTGATCCTAAGGCGGTGTCGGTCCATAGCGGCCGGCACCGTTCTTGGTTCTAGAGGGCTGGCTTGGTGATCATCAGCCACAGGATCGCCATCACCGCGGCAAACGCCGGGAAGCCGAAGGCGAACCAGACACGGTAGAGCCGATGGTATCGGTCGGGCAATTCCGCTCCCCTTAAGGTTGCGTCTCGTGCCATGTCCCGCAGCTGGATTTGTATCCACACCACCGGCAACCAGAACACGCCGACCACCACGTAAAGGATCAGTGCCCACATCACCCAGCCTTCGGCCAGCGGCCAGCCCTGCATCCGCGCCAGGACATATCCGGTGATCGGCTGGGCCATTGCGGCGGTCGCGGTAAAGATCGTGTCGGCGATGACGACGGTGCCGGCGACATGCGCGATTGTTTTCGGGTCCTTGCCGCGCTGCGCCATGACCATGAAGAACGCGATTCCGGCGCCGGTTCCGAAAAGCACAGCTGCACCAATGACATGAAGATAGAGGATAAGGTGATACATCATCGCTCTTCCAACAGGATATACCCGGTCAGGGCCAGAGCGATACCGGGCAGGACCTTGACGAATGGTCCCAGCGGATCGGCCCAGAGATCGGGGGTCATCAAGGTCCCTGCCCCCAGATATCCCAGCGACACGGCGATCATGCCAAGGCAGGCCCATTGTGCCGCCGCCCGCCATAGGATCGCCAACCCCAGGCCAAGGTCGATCGCGGCGCCGATCAGGACAAAGCTCATCGCGCTGGTCAGGCCGAACCCGCGGCTTGTCAGAACCTCCGCCGCTACATCTCTTTGCGCGAACCCGATCAACCCAGAGGTGATCCAGAAGAGCGCCAGAATCGCGACGGTCACGGGCGTCATCACCCACATCCGGGCGAACAATCTCTCCTGTCGGGTGGGCGTCATCCGCGCCAGGATCTGGGGCAAGGTCGCACAGTCCCTGCCCCCGGCTCGCCGCCAAGGCTCCGGGTCTCCCTCGATCCCCGATTGCAACTGCCGTATCGCCGTCGTCCGCAACGGTGACCGCCATCCCAGCCAGCCAAGCAGGTCCGCACCGAACCCGATCCCCTGCAAAACGACACCCGGCACGCGCAGACGCCGGGACCACGGTTCAAAACCCAACCAATTCCGCAGGATTGTGACAGTTTTCGGGAAATCACGGCTCTCCGCCTCTGTCAGATCGGCGATTGTCCCTGTGGCGATACCGCCTTCTGCAGCCTGTACGACAGCCCCCGCCACGTCCTCCAGAGCGACGCAGGACACGCGCGCGTCGGGCATCACCACAGGTTCGACCAAGGGGATTCCGGCCGTGGCCCGCAGCAACGCCGTACCGCCATAGGCGTCCGGCCCGATCACCAGCGTCGGCCGCAGGATGATGAAGTCGACGTTGGACGCTTTCAGAACCGCATCGCCCCGCGCCTTGCTGCGGAAGAATTCGGTTTCGGAACCCTCTGATACGCCCGCGGCCGAGATATGGACGAGCCGGGTGTCGGACCCCTCCAACACGCTGACAAGGTTGGATAAAGCGGTGACGTGGATCGTCTCCAGATCGTCGCGCAACCCGTCCTGCAATGCACCAGAGGCATTGATGACAACGTCATACCCCGCCACCAAGCCGGCCCAGTCCAGTGGCCTGGCCAGATCGGCCGTGACCCATGGCAGACCCGGCAGAACACGCTGCGCCGTCCGGGCGGAGCGACCGACCCCGGTGACCTCGAACCCGGCAGCCAACAGGGCACGGCAACAGGCGGCCCCGATCAATCCGTAGGCCCCGAGGACCAAAGCTTTGCGCTTGACCGTCATGGCGGCTCCCTTTCTGCTGGGGGCAATCCTCGCCGCTACCGGAGCCACAGACAATGAGCGATCTGCTAACCACCGGCCCGGATGGGCAGAAACGTTGCAAATGGGTAAGCCAGACTGAAGATTTCATTCCCTATCACGATCAGGAATGGGGATTTCCGGTGGCAGATGACCGCTGGCTTTTCGAAAAGCTGTGCCTGGAGAGTTTCCAATCCGGCCTCAGCTGGCGGACGATCCTGGCCAAGCGCGACAACTTCCGCGCCGCCTTCGAGAATTTCGAGATCGACAAGGTTGCGGCCTTCACCGACGCGGACGCCGACAGGCTGTTGCAGGATGCCGGGATCATTCGCCACAAGGGCAAGATCGCCGCGGTGATGAACAACGCCAAGCGTGCGCAGGAACTGGTCGCGGAACAGGGATCGCTGGCCGCCTATGTCTGGTCCTATGAGCCAAAGGCCGAAGAGCTGGGCACGCCCCAGGCGCTGACCATGTCGGCCTCGTCCCATGCCATGTCGAAGGATTTGAAGAAGCGCGGATGGAAATTCGTAGGCCCGACGACGATCTTCGCCTTCATGCAAAGCATGGGGCTGCTCAACGACCACGCGGAGGGGTGCTGCATGCGCACGCCGGTGGAAGCGGCCCGCGCAGCGTTCACGCGCCCTGCCCCGCTCTGAGCGGCACCAAACCCCTCACCGCAAAAGAAAAAGGGCCGGGAAATCCCGGCCCTTCCGAACAGGTTGCAGGCGGGATTACCCGCGGGCGGCGGCGGCCACCTCTGCTGCGAAATCCTCTTCCTTCTTCTCGATGCCTTCGCCGACCTCGAGGCGGACAAAGCCCGCGATCTCGACACCGGCTTCCTTCGCGGCGGCCTCGACCGTCAGGTCGGGGTTGATGACGAAGGACTGGCCCAGAAGCGTGACTTCGGACAGGAACTTCTTCATCCGGCCCTTGATCATGTTCTCGATGATGTTCTCGGGCTTGCCGGATTCACGGGCCTGCTCGGTCAGGACGTTGCGCTCGCGCTCCACCAGTTCCGGGTCCAGGTCGGCTTCGCCGAGGGAGGCCGGGTTCACGGCGGCGATGTGCATCGCGACCTGCTTGCCGAACTCTTTGTTGGTGCCTTTCAGGGCGACCAGAACACCGATCTTGCCCATGCCGTCCGCAGCCGCGTTGTGCACGTAAGAGACGACCTGGTCGCCTTCGATCGTGGCCATCCGGCGCAGGGTCATGTTTTCGCCGATGGTCGCGATCTTGTCGGTGATGGTGGCCTCGACAGTCTTGCCGCCGACATCCGCGGATTTCAGCGCCTCGACATCGGACACGCCCAGGGCGGCCGTGGCGATGGATTTCACCATGGACTGGAATTCGGCGTTCTTGCCGACGAAGTCGGTTTCGGAGTTCACCTCGACAGCGACACCCTTGCCACCATAGACGGCAACGGCGACCAGGCCTTCAGCGGCGGTGCGGCCGGCCTTCTTGGCGGCTTTGGCCAGACCCTTGGTGCGCAGCCAGTCAACGGCGGCTTCCATGTCGCCATCGGTCTCGGTCAGCGCCTTCTTGGCATCCATCATGCCTGCGCCGGTCATTTCGCGCAGTTCTTTCACCTGTGCAGCAGTGATCGCCATATCGGCTCTCCTCGAACTTGAAATAGGTCTGGCCGCGGAACTACCCGCGACCGATGTCAGATTTGTAAAGGTCCGGCGGCCGCACGCCCTGCGGCGGCCTGCCGGAGATAAGGCTTACGCCTCGGCCGGAGCTTCCTCGACGGCCTCTTCGACGGGGGCTTCTTCCATTTCGCCCACATCAACACCGGCTGCGCCCAGCTGGGCGGTCATGCCGTCCAGGGCCGCGCGGGAGGCCAGGTCGCAGTAGAGCGAGATGGCGCGGGCCGCGTCGTCGTTGCCCGGGATGATGTAGTCGATGCCGTCGGGGGAGCAGTTGGTGTCGACAACGGCGACAACCGGGATGCCCAGCTTGTTGGCTTCGGCGATGGCGAGGGATTCTTTCTTCACGTCGATGACGAAGAGCAGATCCGGCACGCCGCCCATTTCACGGATACCGCCGAGGGAAGCGTTCAGCTTCTCCTGGTCGCGTTCCATGCCCAAGCGTTCCTTCTTGGTCAGACCTTCGGCGCCGGCGGCCAGTTTCTCGTCGATTTCCTTCAGGCGGTTGATCGACTGGGAAACGGTTTTCCAGTTGGTCAGCGTGCCACCGAGCCAGCGGTGGTTCATGTAGTACTGGGCGCATTTCTCGGCGGCTTCGGCGATCGGAGCCGCGGCCTGGCGCTTGGTGCCGACGAAGAGCACGCGGCCGTTCTTGGCCACGGTTTCGCGGATAACGTTCAGAGCAGCGTCCAGCATCGGGACGGTCTGCGTCAGGTCCATGATGTGGATGCCGTTGCGCGCACCGTAGATGAACTCGCCCATACGGGGGTTCCAGCGCTGCGTCTGGTGGCCAAAGTGGACGCCGGCTTCAAGCAGCTGGCGCATGGTGAACTCGGGAAGAGCCATGTCCTATATCCTTTCCGGTTTTCGCCTCGGCGGGGGTGAGACCTGATGGTCAACCGGTGGACGATCGGGGATGTCTCCCCCGAAGGCCCGACCCCGCCTGCGGGATTGAGTGGCGGTCCATTACACGCAGCCCGGCCCCTTGGCAACCCGTCAGGGGCGTGTTTCTGCCAATATGTGCGGGCTTTCGTCGCTTTCCGACAGGATCAGCCGTCGCCGCACCCCGATCCGGTCCAGAAACGCGCTGTCATGGCTGATGACGATCAGTGCACCGTCATAGGCGTTCAGGGTCGTTTCCAGCTCTTCGATGCTGCGCAGGTCGAGGTGGTTCGTCGGTTCATCCAGCAGCAGCAGGTCCGGGGCCGGATCGCTGGCAAAGGCCGCCATCAGCCCCGCGCGAAGCCGTTCGCCGCCCGACAGAGCCTGCAACGGTTTCTCGGCCTCGCGGTTGCGAAAAGAGAACCGGGCGAGTGCGGCGCGGATCTGCGCCTCTGTCTGGTCCGGCAACCTGCGGCGCATCGCGTCCAGCAACGTGCCGCCCTGTCCCAACCGGCGCAGATCCTGGTCCAGCCAGGCGGTCTGTGCCGCGTTGTGGACATGCCCGGATAGCGCGGCCTCCTCTCCGGCGATCACGCGCAGCAAGCTGGTCTTGCCGATTCCGTTCGGACCGTCGATGGCGATGCGTTCCGGCCCGGTCAGCGTCAGGTCCACCGGCCCGATCCGACGCGCGCCGGGGGCGATCGTGACCGCCTCCATCCGCAGCACCTGCTTGCGCGGGGCGAGGCCCGTGGCGGGCAGGTCCAGATGCAGCGGCGTCAGGCGGGTCAGCGCCGCCTCGGCCTGCTCCTTTTGTGCCTCGGCCCCGGCAATCCGGTCGGCATGGCTTTCTTCGCCCCGGCCCGATGTCTTTTCGGCCCGGGCCTGCTGCATGTCGTGCCACATCTTGGGCATGGAGCCGTCGGCGCGCGCGCCCTGCCCCTTGGATGCCTTTCGGGCCTGCCGTTCGCGCATCTTCTGGCGGTCGCGCCGGGCGCGGGTCAGGTCGGCCTCGGCCCGGTCCATGGCGCGGGTGGCGCGGGCGCGGCGGGCATCGCGGTCGGCCTCGAAGGTGGACCAGCCGCCGCCGGTCACCTCTGCGCCCGGGCTGTCGAGGTCGATGATCCGGTCCATCTCCTCCAGCAGGGTGCGGTCATGGCTGGCCACGATCACCGGGCCGGGCCAGTCGCGCAGGATGGAGAGCACCATGGCGCGACCTGCCCCGTCCATGTTGTTCGTCGGCTCGTCCAGCAGCAGGATGTCGGCCTGCGACAGCATCGCCCCCGCCAGCAACAGCCGCATCTGTTCGCCGCCGCTGAAGGAGGCGACGGGCCGGGCGGGATCCGTCGCCGGAAGGCCGACGCGATCCAGCGCGGCCTCCATCCTGTCTGGCAGGGTCCAGTCGGCGCGGCCAGCATCCTCGACACTGCCGTTCCCCGCCAGCAGCCGGGTGATCCGGGCGTGGTCTTCGGCAACCCCCATCAGGGCCGCGGCGTCGGTGGCAGGCCCCGGCGATTGGCGCAGCAGGTGGACGGATCCCGTGGTTCCGACGTGACCGCTGGCCGGGTCGGCACACCCTGCCATGACGTTGAGCAACGTGGATTTCCCGCAGCCATTCCGCCCGACCAGACCATGTCTGCCGGGGCCGAAAAGAAGGGTGAGGTCGGAAAGAAGTGGGGTGCCGTCAGGCGTGGTGATCGTGACCGTATCGAGCGTGAGAGTGGCAGGCATGGGACATCGTTTCATCTGTGGGAACAAGGGCGAGGCGGTTGTTCCTGATGTCCATGTTGAAGCACTCCTGTCGGTGGGCGCCACGACTGGCGCCGGTCAGATGAAGGGTATCTGGGTCATCCGGGCCGTCGGATCAACCCCGCAACGTCGCGCGGCACCTATTCGGCGGCACGGTGTGGTTCTTCGGCACCCGGCCCAACGAAAAACGCCGCCCGAACCGGGACGGCGCTTTCGTTCAGCCCGCAACGGACCGGTCAGAGGAATGTCCGCTCAACCGCCCAATAAAGACCGACACAGGCAATCGCGGCAGAGGCAGGGATCGCGATGCCGGGGCGATACCAGCTCTTGTGGCGGAACCAGGCACCAACGGCGAGGAAGGCCAGCGCGATGACGGTCAGCTGTCCCAGCTCCACCCCGATATTGAAGCCGATGAGCGCGGGGATGAACTGTGCCTGCGGCAGCCCGAATTCCTGCAACACGCTGGCAAAGCCCAGACCGTGCAAAAGTCCGAAGGCAAAGACCACGAAGGGCCGCCAACGATGCAGGTTGGTGGAAAAGATATTCTCGATGGCGACATAGGCGATGGAGGCGGCGATCAGCGGCTCGACGATGGCGGGCGAGACATTGACCCAGCCAAGCGCACCAAGCGCCAGCGTCACCGTGTGCGCAAGCGTAAAGGCCGAGACCTGCCACAGCAGCGGCCGGATCGCCGGCGACAGGAAGAACAGCCCCAGCACGAACAGGATATGATCCAGCCCCTTGGGCAGGATGTGATCGAAACCCACCGGAATGTAGCTGATGAAGGCCTGAAGCCCCGTCTGCGCCTGTCCCCCGGCCAGGTTGATCGGCGGGCTGGTTTCGCCACCTTCTAGGTATTCGGCGAACCCTTCCTCGACCCCGGTCTGGCGCAGCGCAAGGGTGCCATAGCCGTCGGGCCAGGCCAGTGTCACCGTCGGCGCCCCGTCCGGCAAGGCGCCCGTCAGAATGACCTGTGTCGGCCGGGCCAGGTCTTCGTTGCCGACCTCGCTGACCTCGATCCCGTCCAGGGACAGCGCAACCGGCGCATCGCCCGCCGACAATACGATCGGCCCGCCAATCTGCGCCCAGGCCGCATCCAGCCGCGCGCCGAGCTCTTCGGGCGACAGGGCGCGCAGGGCGTCGTAATCGTCGGACCGGTCAGAGGCGTTGGTATCCTCCAGCCCGTCCAGGTCGATCCCGGCCAGCAGCGCTTCGGCATTCACGCGCAGCTCCAGCCGGACGGTGTCGGCCTCACTGGACAGGCGCGCGATGGTCGGTAGAACCTCGTGCGCCGCGGCCATTCCGGACCAGAGCGCGATAACAAGCGCGGCACCCAGCCCGCCAACTCTTGACATATGGTGGGTCAGACGCAGCTTGGCTGACATGAAAACGTTTCGCATGATCACACTCTCCCTGTTGTTACCTCTACCCACGGTAGCGGTTGCACATGAGTTTTGGCTCGAACCGAAAAAGTATCAAGTCGATGCCGGGGACGAGACCGGGATTGCATTTCGGAACGGTCAGGATTTCGAAGGGATCGAGATGAGCTGGTTCGACCGGCGCCTCGACCGTGCCGACATCTATGTCGATGGCGAGCCGACGGCCTATGAGGGCCTGCCCGGCGACATGCCCGCCATGAACGTGACCGTGCCCGAGGGGTTGGTCAGCGTGGCTTATGGCTCCACCATGTCCAAGCTGACCTACAAGACGTGGGACCTGACCCTGCTCTTCGCAGAGCACAAGGATTTCGACTGGTTCGAAGAGGCCCACGCGGAGCGCGGCCTGCCGCAGGAGGGCGTGACCGAAGGTTACTGGCGGTTCTCCAAGACGCTGATCGCCGGCGGTGAGGGCGAAGGGTCTGATGTGGCCGCGGGCCTGCCGACCGAATTCGTCGCCCTGACCAATCCCTATGCCGACGCGATCACCGAATTCTCGGCCCGCCTGCTCTATCAGGGCAAACCCCGCCCCGACGTGCAGGTCGAGATCTGGGCCAAGGCCGAAGACGACAACGTCACCAAGTCCATTGCCTATACCGATGCCGAGGGCGTCGTGCGGTTTCCGGTGACCCCCGGCACGGCCTACCAGATCGATTCCGTCGTGCTGCGCGAACCGGCCTCGCCGGAAGCGCAGGAGCGGGACGTCATGTGGGAAAGCCTCTGGGCCAACATGACCTTCGCGGTGCCCCGGCGATAGCGCTTGCCCCGCTGCCGCCCTGAGGGCAAGAAGGCGGCATGAGCCAGACACCCGACATCCTGTGTATCGGATCCGTCCTTTGGGACGTGATCGGCCGCTCTGCCAGCGTGATGCGGCAGGGATCGGACGTGCCGGGGCGCATCACCCGCCTGCCCGGCGGCGTCGCGATGAACATCGCCATGGCCGCCGCGCGGTTCGGCCTGCGCCCGGCCCTGCTGACCGCCATCGGCCGCGATGCCGAGGGGGACGAACTGATCGGCGCATGTGAAAGCCTCGGGATGGACCTGGCGCATATCTACCGCTCCGACGACCTGCCGACGGATCGCTACATGGCGGTCGAGGGCGCCAATGGCCTGATCGCCGCCATTGCCGACGCCCATTCGCTGGAAGCCGCGGGTGCCAAGATCCTGCGCCCGCTGACCGAAGGGCCGTTGGGTGACGCGCAGGCCCCCTATCAGGGCCGGATCGCCCTGGACGGCAACCTGACCCGCGAATTGCTGGAAACCATCGCCTCCTCGCCCGCATTTGCCGCGGCGGATCTGCGTGTGGCCCCGGCCTCTCCGGGCAAGGCGGAACGGCTGCGGCCCTTCCTGACCCATGGCCGCGCGATGCTCTATGTGAACCTCGAAGAGGCCGGGCTGCTGTGCCAGACCAGTTTCGACGATGCCGCCACCGCCGCGCAGGGCCTGATCGCGCGGGGGGCCGCTCGCGTCACCGTCACCGATGGCGGCCGGTCCGCCGCGGAATGCGACGGGCGCGACCTGGTCATCGGCACCCCGCCCGAGGTGCTGGTGACCCGCGTGACCGGCGCCGGCGACACCTTCATGGCCGCCCATATCGCCGCCGAGGCCGAAGGCGCCCCGCGTCAGGAGGCGCTGGACCGCGCCCTGACCGCCGCGGCGCGTTACGTGTCTGGCGAAACCTCTCTCTGACCCGGAAGCCGATTTATGTATGACCTGAAACTGTCGCCCGAAGTAGCTGATGCCATGGCGAAAAATGCTCCCGTCGTGGCGCTCGAAAGCACCATCATCACCCACGGCATGCCCTATCCGCAGAACCTGGAAACCGCCCGCCAGGTCGAGGATGATATTCGCGCCGAAAGCGCCATTCCCGCCACCATCGCGGTGATCGGGGGCGTGTTGCATGTGGGGCTGACGGCAGAGCAGCTGGACGCCCTGGCGCAGGCCCGGAACGTGGCCAAGCTGTCGCGCGCCGACCTGCCCGTCTGCATGGCGACCGGTGGCACCGGGGCCACCACCGTGGCCGCCACCATGATCGCCGCGCATCTGGCCGGGATCGAGGTCTTTGCCACCGGCGGTATCGGCGGCGTCCATCGCGGGGCCGAATCCAGCATGGATATCTCGGCCGACCTGCAGGAACTGGCGCAGACCCCGGTGACGGTGATCTGCGCCGGCGCCAAAGCGATCCTCGACATTCCGCGCACGCTGGAAGTGCTGGAAACCCTGGGCGTCCCGGTCATCGCCTATGGACAGCCCGTCCTGCCCGCCTTCTGGAGCCGGGACAGCGGCCTGCCCGCGCCCCTGCAGCTGGACCAACCGGTCCAGATCGCACGCGCGCACAGGATGCGCGGCGCCATGTCCGTGCCCGGTGGTCAGCTGATCGCCAACCCGGTGCCCGAGGTTGATGAAATCCCCCGGGACGAAATCGAACCGATCATTCTGGAAGCGCTGGCCGAGGCCGACGCGCAGGGCATCACGGCCAAGGCCGTCACGCCTTTCCTGCTGGATCGGATATTCACCCTGACGCGGGGCCGGTCGCTGGACACCAATATCGCGCTGGTGCGCAACAACGCGCGGCTGGGGGCGAAGATTGCACAAGAATTGGCCGCGCTTGGACCAAGCGCCTCAAAATAAACCGTGTTCACCATTGCCGCTGCCCCCGGCAATGCCTAGTTTCTGGCCGATACTCTCCGGAAGGCCGCGATGACGGACCCACTCAACGAAAAGCCGCCAAAACCGGGTCTGCTGGCCCGGCTCCGGTCCAGTTTCCTGACCGGCATCGTGGTGATTGCCCCGGTCGGGCTGACGATCTGGCTGCTCTGGACCCTTGCGGGCTGGGTGGACGGCGTCGTGCTGCCGCTGGTGCCGCAGACCTTCCAGCCCGAGAAATACATCGGCATCAACCTGCGTGGCGTCGGTATCATCTTCTTCCTGGTGTTCACGATCATCGTGGGCTGGATCGCCAAGGGGCTGATCGGCCGGTCGCTGATCCGCTACGCGGAAACGCTGGTCGAACGGATGCCCTTTGTCCGGTCGATCTATTCCGGAGCCAAGCAGATCGCGGAAACGGTCTTTGCCCAGACCGAGCGCAGCTTTGAAAAGGCCTGCCTCGTGCAATATCCGCGCAAGGGCATCTGGGCCATCGGCTTCGTCTCGACCGAGGCGAAGGGCGAGGTCAACCAGCGCGCCGAAACCGGATCGCCGCTGATGTCGGTCTTCGTGCCGACCACGCCGAACCCGACCTCGGGCTTCCTGCTGTTCTTCCCCAAGGAAGACGTGATCGAGCTGGACATGACCGTCGAAGACGCGGCCAAGCTGGTGATCTCGGCCGGGCTGGTCTACCCCAACGGCAAGGATCCGACCAAGCCGCCGCGCTAAGTCGTCGGCTCAGTTAAGCATTTCCGGCAAATCGACCGTCGAGGTCTTACCAAGTGACGACAGGTTCTTGGCAAGGAACTCTTCGGTCGCTTGCCGGCCTGCCTCCTTCAACTTGGTCAGCAGAACCGGGTTGGGCAGCATCTTGGTCGCCACGGACAGATCCTGCATGATGGCGTCATCGGCGATCATGTGAACCAGCACGTTCTTCATCTGCTTCGGTTCGACCCGCTTTTCCTCGATCAGCCGCTGCACGAAGGCGATGGCGCGCAGTTCACGCAACAGCGAAGAGTTGAAGCTGATCTCGTTCACCCGGTTGTCGATCTGTTGCGGGGTCATCGGGATCTCGTCCCGCTCCAGCGGGTTGATGTTCACGATGACGATGTCGTCGGGCAGGTCCTGATCGAACAACGGGAACAGCGCCGGGTTGCCGGAATAGCCGCCATCCCAATAGGCCTCGTCCCGTTCGGTGTTCGGGTCGTAAATCTCGACAGCCTGGAAGATCGTGGGCAGACAGGCCGAGGCCAGGATCGCCTCGGTCGTGATTTCGTCTTTGGTGAAGATGCGCACCTTGCCCGTGCGCACATTGGTGGCACAGACGAACAGCCGCGGCCCGCCATCGGCGCAGACGGATTCGTAATCGAAGGACCGGACCACCTGGTCCAGCGGATTGCGGTAGAACGGCCCGTAAGAATAGGGAGAGCTGATATGGCTGAGCGCGTCGGCGGCCAGGAACGGCGGCGCGAACTCCATCGCCTTGGCCAGTTCCGAGGTCGAGGGCGTGAAGAGCTTTTCCATCACCGTGAAGGGGGCAGCCATCCAGCCGGGCAGCCGCATGTCGTTGACCGCCCCCATCCGCGTCCACAGGTCGTTCAGGGTGGCGCGGGCGCCTTCGCGCCCACCCCGCATCCAGCCGGACTTGTAGGCCGCGCCGTTCAGCGCCCCTGCCGAAGTGCCGGAGATCCCGGCAATCTCGATATCTTCCTCGTCCAGCAGGCGATCCAACACGCCCCAGGTATAAGCGCCATGGGCGCCGCCCCCCTGGAGCGCGAGGTTTATGCGGTGCTTGGCCACGCCCTCAGGCCGCAGTCCAGCCGCCATCGACGGGCAGCGCTTGCCCGGTGATCTGCGCGGCCGAGTCGGAGGCCAGGAAGACCGCCAGGTCGCCGATCTGTTCGACGGTGGCGAATTCCTTGGACGGCTGCTTGGCCAGGATAACCTTCTCGATCACCTCGTCCTCGGACATGTTGTATTCCTTGGCGGTGTCGGGGATCTGCGCCTCGACCAGAGGGGTCAGCACGTAGCCGGGGCAGATCGCGTTGCAGGTGATCTGTTCCTTGGCGGTTTCCAGGCCGACGGTCTTGGTCATGCCGACCACGCCATGTTTCGCGGTCACATAGGCCGATTTGAACGGGGACGCGCGCAGGCCATGGGCCGAGGCGATGTTGATGATCCGGCCCCAGCCGGCCTTGCGCATCATCGGCAGGGCCGCCGCGGTGGTATGGAAGGCCGAGGACATGTTGATCGCGATGATCGCATCCCACTTGTCCTGCGGAAACTCGTCGATCGGGGCGACGTGCTGGATCCCGGCATTGTTCACCAGGATATCGCAGGCCCCGGCCTTTTCGATCAGGGCCCGGCATTGATCGCCCTTGGACATGTCGGCCTGGATATAGCGGACCTCGGTGCCGAATTCCTCCGACATGTCCTTGGCCAGCTTGTGATCGTCGTCGTTGTCGGTGAAGGAGTTCAGAACGATCTTGGCCCCTGCGCCGGCAAAGCTGCGGGCAACGCCCAGACCGATCCCGGAATTGGACCCGGTGACGATGACGGTTTTTCCTGCAAGTGACATCGCAGCTCTCCTTTTGAAATGTCGCTGTGTCGCAGCATAGTTGCTGCGCGCGCAAAGGAAACCGTGGAAACGGGGCCGCCGTTCCGTGTGGTGCGGCACAAATGCGTGAACGGCATTCCGACCCGATCCACGGTCATGCGCGCCAAATCGCCTACGGAAATTCCCTCGCTTGTCCAAAGGGGGGATCCGCCTGCTATAGCCGCCCGATCCAGCCAGCGCGAACCGCCAGCCAAGACCCCCGATTCTCGTCCTCCAATGCCCCGGTGGTGTTCAGCCACCTGCCATGAGGTGACACCGTCAGATGCGGCGGGCGATGCGCGGCGGTCATGCCATCACAGGCTTGCACATAAGGGATCGAGGGGCTGTCGCGCGGCCAAAAAAAACGCCGGCACGAAGCCGGCGTTAAGTTATTGAGGCAGGTTTCATACAGGCAAGAAACCTATCGAGCAGTGCTCTCTTTATAAGCAATGATCGGCCCGGTTCCAAGCTAAAAGTTTGATAAGACGTGAAAGCCTAGATAGCGTCCCGGTCAACAGAGACAGGCTAAGCAGGGATTGTTGCCAAAATGAGGCCACATTTTTTCGTCACACACGTCGCGCTTGCCGGGACACTGGCCCTCGCGGCTTTGACCGGACCGACTCGGGCAGAGCCCAGCCATGGCATAGCTATGTACGGAGAGCCCGCCCTTCCACCTGATTTTGTGTCCTTACCCTACCTCAATCCCGAGGCCCCCAAGGGCGGGACGCTGGTCAGCGGGAACGAGGGCGGCTTTGACAGCCTCAACCCTTACGTCATCACCGGGAACCCGCCCTGGCAACTGCGTTTCCTGATTTCCGAAAGCCTGATGTACCGGTCCCAGGACGAACCATTCACCGTTTACGGTCTTTTAGCCGAATCGGTCGAGGTGCCTGACGACCGTTCCTGGGTCGAATTCACCCTGCGGGAAGAGGCCCGATTCTCCGACGGCACCCCGGTGACCATCGAAGACGTGATCTGGTCCTACGAAACCCTGGGGACGGAAGGAAACGCCCGGTATCGGGGGCTTTGGTCGCTTCTGGAAAGCGTGGAACAGACCGGGCCGCGCTCTGTCCGGTTCACCTTTTCCAAGCAGGACCGCGAGTTGGCGCTGATCACCGGGCTGCGGCCGATCCTCAAGAAGGCGCAGTTCGAAGGCAAGGATTTCGCCAAGCTGAGCCTCGAGGAACCGCCCATCGGCTCCGCCCCCTATGTCATCAGCGATTTCACCCCGGCCCGGTCCGTCACCCTGACGCGGAACCCCGATTACTGGGGCGCGGACCTACCGATCCGCCGCGGCACCAACAATTTCGACGAGATCAAGATCGAGTTCTACGGTGACAGTGCCGTCCTTTTCGAGGCCTTCAAGGGCCAGGAGATCAGCTACATCCGCGAATTCAACGCCGAGAAGTGGAACCGCGACTACGATTTCCCTGCCGTCCGCGCCGGCGACATCGAACTGAGCGAAATCCCCTCCGAGCGCCCCTCCGGTATCACCGGCTTCGTAATGAACACCCGTAAACCGCCGTTCGACGACATCCGGGTGCGGGATGCGATGATCCACGCGTTCAACTTCGAATATATCAACGAAACCCTGACCGGCGGGCGGCAGCCCCGCATCACCTCCTATTTCTCGGGGTCCGAGCTGGCGATGCAGGACGGTCCCGCCGAGGGCCGGGTGCGCGAGTTGCTGGCGCCTTTCGCAGACAACATCCCCAAAGGCGCGCTTGAAGGCTATGCGCTGCCGCAATCCGACGGCTCCCCCCGCAACCGCGGCAACATCCGCAAAGCGGTCGCGCTGCTGGAAGAGGCGGGTTGGACAATTCAGAACGGTGCGTTGGCAAACAGCAACGGAAAGCCGTTCGAATTTACACTTTTGCTACGACAAGGTGCGAACGAGTTTCAGACGATCTCGGACCTCTACGGCAAGGCGCTGGAACGTCTGGGCATCACCATGCGGGTCGAGATCGTGGACCCGGCCCAATACCAGCTGCGCCTGCAGGATTTCGATTTCGACATGACCGATATCCGCCGGCAATTTTCGCTGTCGCCGGGCAATGACCAGCGTCTGTATTGGGGGTCTGACATCGCCAACACGCCGGGGTCACGCAACCTGATGGGGGTGGAAAGCCAGGCCATCGATTCGATGGTCGACGCCATGGTCGAAAGCCGGTCTTCCGAGGATTTCACTGCCGCCGTGCGGGCACTGGACCGTCTGCTGACCGCCGGGCGCTACGTGATTCCGATCCACACTTTCGACAAGGGGCGCATCGCTCATGTGAAAGAGCTGAAATATGCCGAGGATAGGGTGCCGCTCTATGGCGATTCCGTCTACTTCCTGCCGGAAATCTGGTGGTATGATGAGGGATAGACTCTCTCCCGTCACCGGGCTGTCACAGGCCCCCTCTACCAGCACATCGCATGAACATACTTGTCCTCTGCGCCGGGAATTCCGTCCGGTCCATCCTGCTTGAAGCCATTCTGAACGACCGTGGGGGTGGCCGTGTCCAAGCCTGGTCCGCGGGGTCGCACCCGACCGGGTCGATCCACCCCCAGGCACTCAAGCTGCTGGAGGAAATGGATCACGACACATCGCGCCTTCGGTCGAAAAGCTGGGACGAGTTCACCGGCCCCGACGCGCCCGAGATCGACATGGTCATTACCGTCTGCGCCCGGGTCGCGGGCGGGGCCTGCCCGGTCTGGCCCGGCCAGCCGGTGCGCGCCCATTGGGGGCTGGAGGATCCGGCCGCCCTGCCCGAGGACCTGTGGGAAAGCGGCTTTCGCGCCGCCTATGATATCCTCGACCGTCGCGCCGGTGCCCTGCTGAAACACGCGATCGAAACCCTCGACCCGTCCGAGCTCAAGGCAACGCTGGATCGGATCGGCAAGAAGTAGCGTCACGCATCTGCCACGCCTCCTCGCAAAAGCGTGAGGTCGGGAACCCGGCCCCGGCTTCGTCGTTTTCCCTGTGTCGAACGAGCAATTTGAGGAGCAGACAGATGCAATGGGCACAGATCAGCCGTAACTGGGAAGCTTTCACCCCCGCCATCATCGACCATTGGCCCGATGCCGAGGAAGATGACGTGCTGGCGCTGGACGGAACCGCCACCTCCCTGGCGATGTACCTGTCCGAAGTGACCGGCGAGCCGGCCACCGATACGCTGGCACAGGTCGAAGACTGGCGGATGGGCCACGCCCCCACCGATGTCCTGATGGACGAAACCCGCGACAACAAGAATATCTCGGATGCCGCGCGGCACCTGGGGGATGGCGAAGACCCCTATGACCGCGACGATATCTTCGGTGCCGAAGGTGAAGCGGCCGAACCTATGGGGCGGCAGTAACCTTGCCTCCCCGACCGGTCGCCGGTCGGGGTTTCAGGGTCGGGGTTTCAGGTCAGCGACGTGACCCACAGGATCGTCGCGTCGTCATCGCTGACCGACACGACATTGTGGCCCATCGAGGCATCGTAATAGGCGCTGTCCCCGCGCCGCATCTCGATGGGTTCGTAGAATTCGGTGTAAAGCCGGATCACCCCGGTGAGGACATAGAGAAACTCCTCGCCGTCATGACGCACCCAGCCGTCGAATTCCTCCATGCTGCGCGCCCGCACCCGTGCCCTGTAGGGCAACATCTGTTTGCGCGTCAGCGTCTCCGCCAGCAATTCATGTTCATAGGTCGCGGTCGCATGGGCCGCGCCCTCTCCACTGCGGGTGATCGTGCGTCGCCCGTTGACCCTCGCCTGCTCGGGCGGTGTGAAAAGCTGCGGGACGGAGATCCCCAACCCGGTCGCCAGCTTGCGCAGCGCGTCATAGGTCGGCGACATCTGCCCGTTTTCGATCTTCGACAGGGTGGAGCGCGCCAGCCCGGCCTTCTGCGCCGCCTGTTCCAGCGTCCAGTCGCGCTCCTTGCGCAACTGCCGTACCCGATCCCCGAGGTCGAGCGGCACGCCGGTATCGCTCTCTCCGCTCTCGCGGGCGATCCGGATCAGGGATTTCGGGTCGGTCTCTGTCATGGCGTTGCTACATAGGGCGCGGGTACAGGTGTTGGCAACTGCCCCCTTGCGCCCCGCGCCGCCGGGGCCTAACCCTTTGCCATGCTCTCGATCTTCGACAAGGGCCCTGCCGCCCCCTGCCCGTCCCCGTTCAACCTGGCCGCCCATGTGCTGGCCCATGCGGATCGCCTGGCCGACAAGGTCGCGCTGTCGATCCTTGGCCTCTCCGGCGCCGAGCGCTGGTCCTATGCCAAGCTGGCCGCCGCGGTGCGCGGCACCGGCACGGGGCTGCTGGAGGCCGGTTTCAAACCCGGGGACATCCTGCTCATGCGGCTGGGCAACAATGTCGAGTTCCCGATCGCCTATCTCGGGGCGATCGCCGTCGGGTTGGTTCCGGTGCCGACCTCATCGCAACTGACCGAACGCGAAGTGGCCAAGATGGTCGACGGGCTGGGCCCGGCCGGCATCCTGCTGGGCGATGGGATTGCCTGCCCGCAGGTCGACATTCCGGTCATCGGGACCGAGGCGCTGACCGCGATGCGGGATCTGCCTCCCGCAGATTATCACATGGGTGATCCGAACCGTCTGGCCTATATCGTCTACACCTCCGGCACCTCCGGAAACCCGCGCGCCGTGATGCATGCGCACCGGGCCATCTGGGCGCGCAAGATGATGCATGACGGCTGGTACGGGCTGGGCGAAAGCGACCGGCTGATGCATGCCGGGGCCTTCAACTGGACGTATACGCTGGGCACCGGGTTGATGGATCCGTGGTCCGTTGGCGCGACGGCGCTGATCCCTGCCGAAGGGGTCGAGGCGCAGGCGCTGCCGCTGCTGATGAAGCGTCA
Source organism: Pseudooceanicola atlanticus (assembly GCF_000768315.1). Lineage (GTDB taxonomy): Bacteria > Pseudomonadota > Alphaproteobacteria > Rhodobacterales > Rhodobacteraceae > Pseudooceanicola > Pseudooceanicola atlanticus. The sequence goes on along the minus strand of NZ_AQQX01000008.1, from coordinate 116,165 downwards.
CGAGGCAACGATTTTTGCTGCAGCTCCGGGCGTTTATCGTAAAATCCTCAGCCATCACGAAAAGCTCTCCCTGCCGCATCTGCGCCATGGTCTGACTGCGGGCGAAAAGGTGTCGGACACGATCCGCGATGCCTGGCGCGATGCGGGCGGTGGCGAGCTCTACGAGGCGTTCGGCATGTCCGAATGCTCCACCTTCATCTCCGGGTCGCCCTCCACCCCGGCCAAGTCCGGCGCGCTGGGGCAGCCTCAGGTCGGACGCCGCGTTGCCGTCGTTGGACCGGACGGTCCAGTGCCCATTGGCGAGGAAGGCGTGATCGCGATCCATCGCGAGGATCCGGGCCTGATGCTGGGATATTTCGGGGCCGAGGACGAGGCCCGCGCCCGCATGCAGGACGAATGGTTCCTCACCGGCGATCACGGCACCATGGATGAGGACGGCCAGATCACCTACATGGCGCGGGCTGATGACATGATGAATGCCGGAGGCTATCGCGTGTCCCCCATCGAGGTCGAAAGCGCCCTGGCCGACATTCCGGGCATCCGCGAAATCGGCGTCACCGATTGCGAGGTGAAGGCCGACGCAAGGCTGATCATCGCCTTCTATACCGGCCCCGAGAAGCTGGACGAAGCCATGCTGAAAGGCATCGCCTCCGAACGCCTGGCGCGGTACAAACAGCCACGGGCCTTCGTCCATCTTGACGACATGCCCCGCAATCCGAATGGCAAGCTGGTGCGCAAATCCCTTCGCGCCATCTGGGCCGAACAACGGGAGATGTCATGACCTCCGACCTCGTCGAGACCCTCATCGACACCCATGGCGAAGACGGCGCGGCCCCGACCCGCGAGGAATGGGAGAAAATCCTGGCCCTGCCCGGTGACGAGGCGGTGCTGATCCTAAACCTGCTCAGCTTTGTGCCGGAAACCGGCATGGCCGATTACGGGCGTTACATGCAGGGCGTCGGCCCGTCCTTTGCCCGTGCCGGCGGCAAGCAGGTCTTTTTCGGTCCCGCCGAGTTCTGTTTCTCCATGAACGAGGAAGAGGATTGGGACGCCGCGATCCTGACCCGCTACCCCTCGCCCCAGGCGCTGGCCAACATGTGGCTCGATCCGGAATATATTGAAGCCCACGAAGCCCGGCGTGACGGGCTGGCGCGGTCGCAGGTGCTGGTCATCCGCGACAGCCAGGCCCGTTTTCCCTGACCCCACACCGCCCCACGACACGCTTCACAGAAAGGAGCGCCCCATGGCCGTCAAGCTCGACATTCTTTCCGACCCGATCTGCCCCTGGTGCATGATCGGCAAGGTCCAGCTGGAACGCGCCCTGGAACAGCGGCCCGACCATGGTTTCATGATCGAATGGCACCCTTTCCAGCTGAACCCGGACATGCCCCGCGACGGTATGGACCGGCGCGATTACCTGGCGCAGAAATTCGGCGGGCCGGAGCGCGCGGATCAGGTCTATGCCCAGATCGGACAGCACGCCAAGGAGGCGGGCGTCGAGATGAACCTTGATGCGATCACCCGCACGCCCAACACGCTGGATGCGCACCGTCTGATCCATTGGGCCGGGATCGAGGAATGCCAGCCCGAGATCGTCGACGCGCTGTTCGCGGCCAATTTCCGCGATGGCCGGGATATCGGCGACCGCGACGTACTGTCGGATATCGCTGATGGCGCCGGCATGGACGCCGCCGTCGTGCGCCGCCTGCTGGACAGCGATGCCGATGAACAGTTGATCCGCGACCGCGATGCGCATTCCCGCGAAATGGGCGTCAGCGCCGTGCCGACCTTCATCGTCGCCTCCCGCCATGCGGTACCGGGCGCGCAGCCGCCCGACCTGTGGGTCAAGGTCATCGACGAGATCGCCGAAGGCCTCGCGGCCGAATAGGTCCGCCATGCCGATCCGCCCGGCCACACCACAGGACCTGGACCGCGTGCGCCAGATCGTGGCTGCCGCCTATGGTCCCTATATCGCCGAAATCGGCCAGACCCCCGGCCCGATGCTGGAGGATTACGAACAGGTCCTCGCCAGCGGCCACGCCCATATCCTGGATGCACCGATGCCGGTCGGCCTGATCGTCCTGATCCCCGAAGACGACGCCATGTTGCTGGAAAACATGGCACTCGACCCCGCGCATCAGGGCCAGGGGCATGGCAGCGCTCTGATGCGATTTGCCGAAGACAGCACCCGCGCCCTCGGGTTGTCGCGGATCCGGCTCTACACCCATGCGGGCATGGTTCGGAACCAGCAGATTTATCGTGCCATGGGCTATGAAGAGACGCACAGGGTGACCGAACACGGCCTGCCGCGGGTCTACATGGCCAAGCCACTGGACTGATTTCAAACCCCCGCTCTTACATTTATGCACAGCCGCTCTGCGTGGCGCTTCACGGGGGATCGTGCTAGCAGCCCGTATCACGAAGACCGGAGCGTCTGATGCAATCCAAGATTTCCCCGTTCGAATTCGTGGCCATGATGGCCATGATGGTGGCGACCGTTGCCTTCTCCATCGACAGCATGCTGCCCGCGATGCCCGACATCGCGGCCGAACTGGTGCCGGACAATCCGAACCGGGCGCAGCTGATTCTGTCGGCCTTCATGGTCGGGATGGGGCTCGGGACGCTGTTCAGCGGCCCGCTGTCGGACACGTTCGGACGCAAGAGCATCGTCTTCCTGGGGGCCGCTCTGTATATCCTGGGCGCCGTTCTGGCCTGGGCCGCGCCCACCATCGAGCTGATCGTCGCCGCCCGCGTGATCCAGGGCATCGGGGCAGCCGGGCCGCGGGTCATCTCGATCGCCATCGTACGTGATCTTTACGCGGGACGCGAAATGGCGCGGTTGATCTCGTTCATCATGATGGTCTTCACCATCGTCCCTGCCCTCGCCCCGCTTCTGGGCACCGGCATCATCGAACTCAGCAGCTGGCGCGGCATTTTCGTCGCCTTCCTGGTCTTCGCCTTCATCTCGACCACCTGGTTCGGGCTGCGTCTGACCGAACCGCTGCCGCCCTCGGCACGCCGCCCCTTCAGTGCCTCGGCGCTCTGGCTTGCCCTGAAGGAAATGATGGCGATCCCGATGGTGCGCAATTCGATCTACGTGCAGATCATGATCTTCTCGGTGCTCTTCACCTCGATCTCGCTGATCCAGCCGACCTTCGATCTGATCTTCGGCCGGGAAGAGGAATTCGCGCTCTATTTCTTCATCATCGGCGGCTTCTGCGCTACGTCCTCGCTGGTGAACGCGACCTTCGTCATGCGCTACGGCATGCGCGCCATCGTTACCCTGTCGATGTCGGTGGTGCTGGGCATCACCGCGCTGATGCTGGTGCTGACCGTGCTGGGATCGGACGGGCCGCTCTACTTCTGGGCCTACGTGATCTGGCAGACGTCCGTCTTCTACCAGATGGGCCTGACCGTGGGGAACCTGAACGCCCTCGCGATGGAGCCGCTGGGCCATATTGCCGGCTTGGCCGCGTCGGTCATGGGGGCCATCGCCACCATCCTGGCCGGCATCGTGTCGACGATCATCGCGCAGATGTTCAACGAAACGACCATGCCCCAGATCCTCGGAACGCTGATCCTGCTGGCGGCCGCGATGCCGTTCCTGATCCGGATGCGCCACCTGGATCGCCCCTCTCAGGTCAGGTCGCCCGCGGATTGACCTGAAGTTAAGATTTATTCGGTATGCATATGTATACATTCTTCCCCGGCGGGGCGGAATGCGCTAACACGCGGATATACCTCACCAGCCTCAGGGGGCCCCCATGACCAAGATCAAGGTAGACAACCCCATCGTCGAAATGGACGGGGACGAGATGACTCGCATCATCTGGTCCTTTATCAAGGAAAAGCTGATCGAGCCCTACCTGGACATCGACCTGCTCTATTACGATCTCGGGATCGAGGAACGGGACCGGACCGAGGATCAGATCACCATCGACGCCGCCATGAAGACCAAGGAGGTCGGCGTCGCGGTCAAATGTGCCACCATCACCCCCGACGAGGCCCGGGTCGAGGAATTCGGCCTCAAGAAGATGTGGAAGTCCCCCAACGGGACCATCCGCAACATCCTGGGCGGCGTCGTCTTCCGTCAGCCGATCATCTGCCGCAACGTGCCGCGCCTTGTCCCCGGCTGGACCCGTCCGATCGTGATCGGGCGCCATGCCTTCGGCGACCAGTACAAGGCCACCGATTTCCATTTTCCCGGCGCCGGCAAGCTGACGATGAAATTCGAAGGCACTGACGGCACCGTGATCGAGAAAGAGGTTTTCGACGCCCCCGATGCCGGTGTCTACCAGGCGATGTACAACCTCGACGCCTCGATCATCGACTTCGCCCGCGCGTCCTTCAACTACGGGCTGATGCTGGGCTGGCCGGTCTACCTGTCGACCAAGAACACCATCCTCAAGGCCTATGACGGCCGATTTAAGGACCTGTTCCAAAAGGTTTACGAGGAGGAGTTCGAGGAAGAATTCAAGAAGGCCAAGATCTGGTACGAGCACCGCCTGATCGACGACATGGTCGCCTGCTGCATGAAGTGGAACGGCGGTTTTGTCTGGGCCTGCAAGAACTACGACGGTGACGTGCAATCCGACACCGTGGCGCAGGGCTTCGGCTCGCTTGGTCTGATGACCTCTCAGTTGATGACCCCTGACGGCAAGATCGTGGAGGCCGAGGCCGCCCATGGCACCGTCACCCGCCATTATCGCCAGCATCAGGCCGGAGAGGCGACTTCGACCAATTCCATCGCCTCGATCTACGCTTGGACCGGCGGCCTGAAGCATCGGGCCAAGCTGGACGAGAACACCGCGCTCATGGCCTTCGCCACGACCCTGGAAAAGGTGATCGTCGAAACGGTGGAAAACGGTCACATGACCAAGGACCTTGCCCTGCTTGTCGGGCCCGATCAGGGCTGGCTGACGACGATGGGTTTCCTCGAAAAGATCGACCAGAACCTGAACAAGGCCCTGTCTGGCTAACCTTTCAGGATGCTGCGCAACGCTGATGACACCGGCCCCCGTCCACGTGGGGCCGGCTGGCTGACCAGCCTGACCGACAGGCTGGTCGAGCTGTTTCATCCCCTCCGGATCCGGCGCGACGCGCCTTCGCCGAACCTGCCTTGGGTGCTGTTCACCGTGACGCTGCGCCCCGGCGGGCTGGACACCCTGCCCGTTCCGATGCTGCGCCCCGACAGTGCGTTCAAGCACCTGCCGCCAGATTTCTCGGCAGAGCCGCCGCGCGCCCATCCGAACGATCTGTTCCACGGCGCGCATGACAACCCGCATGGCGTATCGGTGCTGCAACTGGAACGCCGCTTCGCCGTGGCGCAGGACGGGACGCCCTATCCCTACCTGCTGACCCGACACCTTTTCATGCCGTCCACAGCCCTGATCCGCGCGATGCGGCGCGATCTGGCCCGGGCCTTTGCGTCCTCAGGCCACGACACGCTCGATGCCAATCTGCGATTCTATGCGCCACTACCGGACCTGCCGCCCGATGCGGAGACAGAAATAGCCGCGCCTTACCTGCGCGATACGCGCTTGGCGCGGGTCATGGCGATCGAGCTTTATCTCAGTCACGACGACCGCCATGTCGCCGACCATCGCTACGTCGAAGAAATCCGCGACCACGACTAAAAAAACGCCCGCCCCGATCGGGACGGACGCTCCGTTTCAGCTGATACGTGATGCTCAGGCCGCGCGGCGGGTGTGCAGGCCTTCTTCGACCTCTTCGACGATCTTGGCGCAGAACGCGTCCAGATCGCCAGGGTTGCGCGAGGTGACGATGCCCTGATCGGCCACCACTTCGCTGTCTTCCCACTGACCGCCTGCGTTCTTCACGTCGGTCTTCACCGACGGATAGGAGGTCACGGCGCGCCCCTTCACGATATCCGCCTCGACCAGCAGCCACGGCGCATGGCAGATCGCTGCGACGACCTTGCCGGCATCGTAGAAGCCACGGACGAAATCGACCGCTTCGGGCATGGTCCGCAGGATGTCGGGATTGATCTGGCCACCTGGCAGGACCAGCGCGTCATAATCGCCGATCTTGGCGTCTTCGAGGGATTTCTGAACGGACACTTCTTCGCCCCAGTCGGTATCTTCCCAGCCCGTGATCGGCTGCCCGTCCGGAGAGATGACATGCACCTCGGAGCCCGCCTCGCTCATCTTGTCGCGAGGCACTTCCAGTTCGCTCTGCTCGAAGCCGTTCGTGGCGAGGATCGCAATGCGTGCGGATTTGATATCGGGCATTTTCAGCCTCCTTTGCTCATTTGGGTCGGGGCCGCGCCCCGTCATTTGGTTAACGACCTCCCCACAGCCCCTGTTCCACCGCGCGGATGCACAGGACGAAATCAGCCGATGCGTACGCGCACCCGGACCCTGCGTTACGCGTTGACAGGTCAACGGGCCTGACCCAAAACTCGGATCATGCCGGCACCATTTCCGATACCCACCGAATACCGTCACAAGCACACCTGGATCGAGGATGTGCAGGGCCTGACGATTTCCCTGCTGACCGCCGGTGTGGGGGTGACCTTCTTGGCCTCGCTGGGGTTCCTGACGGGCCAGACCGCGGGCATCGCGCTGATCATCAGCTACCTGTCTGGCTACAGTTTCGGCACGGTCTTCTTCATCGTGAACATCCCCTTTTACGCCTTTTCCTGGAAACGGCTGGGGGCGGAATTCACGCTGAAATCCATTTTTTGCGTCACCATGCTGTCCCTGCTGGTCGATTACCTGCCGTTGGGCATGAATTTCGCCTATCTCAACCCGATCCTCGGCACGCTGATCTTCGGAGTGCTGACCGGGTTCGGCCTGCTGGGCACGTTCCGGCACAAAGGGTCGCTGGGAGGGTTGGGCGTGATCGCGCTGCTGGTGCAGGACAAGACGGGGTTCCGCGCCGGCTATGTGCAGCTGATCGCCGACGGGCTGATCTTCGGCACCGCCTTCTTCCTGTTCGATCTGGATGTCGTGCTCTATTCGCTGTTCGGCGCGGTCGTCCTGAACGGCGTCATCGCCTTCAATCACGACCGCGACCGCTACATCGCCGACTAGGTCCTAGGGCCGGCTGACCTTGCCGCCCCCGACCGACATCTTCACGCCCGTGGTCGACGGGCACGAGGTCGGCAAGCCCCGCGACACCCGCACCGCCAGGTAGCCGAAGGCCTGCGCCTCAAGCATGTCGCCATCCAGCCCGACCTCTTCGACCGGCTGGACCGGGCAGTCCAGCGACACGCTCAGCATTTCCATCAGGACCGGGTTCTTGCGCCCGCCCCCGGTGACCAGCAACATCTCGGGCGGTTCGGGGCAATGCTCCATCCCGCGCAATACCGCCGCCGCCGCCATGCCCATCAGGGTCGCGGCGGCATCTTCGTCCTTCAGCTCGCGCACCAGAGACATCATCTCGGGAAAGGCGTTGCGGTCCAGCGACTTGGGCGGGATCCGGCTGAAATAGGGATCGTCCAGGAACAGCTCCAGCGCGCCGGTCTCGACCTCGCCCTGCCGCGCCAGTTCGCCATCCTTGTCATAAGCCAGGCCGCGCCGCGCCCAGACCAGGTCATTGACCGGCGCATTGGCCGGCCCGGTATCGAAAGACAGCAGCGCGCCCTCCGCCTCGGGCCGGGCGATGCGCGGATCGACCCAGGTCAGGTTGCCCACGCCACCCATGTTGAGGAAGGCCACCGGCCCCTGCGCACCGATCCAGCGGGCACAGGCATGGTGGTAGAACGAGGCCAGCGGCGCACCTTCGCCGCCCATCTCGATATCCGCGGACCGGAAATCCCACACGACAGGCAGGTTCAGAGCCGTGGCCAGCGCATCGCCATCGCCCACCTGGTGCGTGCCCCGCCCGCGCGGTTCATGCGCCAGGGTCTGGCCATGAAAGCCCACCAGGTCGATATCGCGGAACCGGCCCAGCAGCGCCTCGTGCGCGGCCATTACGACCTCGGCGGCCTTCTCCTCGCCCTCGCCGGGCCACAGGCCCAGGGCGGCGCTCAGCACCGCGCGCTCCTCTTCGGTGTATTCGCGGTAATCGCTTTCCCCGAATCCCAGGATATCCAGCCCGTCGGTGACGATCACCGCCGCATCCACCCCGTCCAGAGAGGTCCCGGACATCGCCCCAAGCGCCCTTACCGGACCTTTCTTGGCCACTGCCTTCGACATGGTCTTTTCCTTTGCCAGCCTGCCACCTATAGATGCCGTGCACTTTCAACCGGGACAAGAGATATGACCTACCACCCCAAATCGGATTTCATGAGCGTGATGATCGAGCGCGGCTTCCTGGCCGACTGCACCGATTATCAGGGCCTCGATGATGCGCTGAGCCAGGGAATGGTGCCCGGTTATATCGGCTTCGACGCAACGGCCAAGTCGTTGCATGTCGGCTCGCTCATCCAGATCATGATGCTGCGCTGGTTGCAGAAGACCGGCCACCAGCCGATCACCCTGATGGGCGGCGGCACCACCAAGGTGGGCGACCCCTCCTTCCGGGCCGATGAACGCCCGCTTCTGACCCCCGACCAGATCGACGACAACATCGCCGGCATCAAGCAGGTCTTCGCCAAGTACCTCGACTACGACAAGGCCGACAACCCAGCCCTCATGCTGAACAACGCTGAATGGCTGGACGGTCTGAACTACCTTGAATTCCTGCGGGATATCGGGCGGCATTTCTCGGTCAACCGGATGTTGTCCTTCGAGAGCGTGAAGTCCCGGCTGGATCGCGAACAATCGCTGTCCTTCCTCGAATTCAACTACATGATCCTGCAGGCCTATGACTTCCTTGAGCTGAACCGCCGCTACGGCTGCCTCGTGCAGTTCGGCGGGTCGGATCAATGGGGCAACATCGTCAACGGCATCGACCTCACGCGGCGTGTGCTGGATCACCAGATCTTCGGCCTGACCTCACCGCTGCTGACCACCTCGGATGGCAAGAAGATGGGCAAGTCGGCGGATGGTGCGGTCTGGCTCAACGCCGACATGCGCAGCCCCTACGAGTTCTGGCAATTCTGGCGCAACACCACCGATGCCGATGTCGGCCGGTTCCTCAAGCTCTATACCGAGCTGCCGCTCGACGAATGCGACCGCCTTGCCGCCCTGGGCGGGTCCGAAATCAACGATGCCAAAATCGTCCTGGCCAACGAGGTCACGACGCTCTGCCACGGCGCCGACGCCGCCGCCGCCGCCGAGGCGACCGCGCGCGAGGTCTTTGAGCAGGGCGGCGTCGGGGATGACCTGCCGACGCTGGAACTGACGGCTGACGAGGTCGCCGACGGGATCTCCGTCGTGCAGCTGATCGTGCGCACCGGCCTTGCCAAGTCCGGGAAAGAGGCCAAGCGCCTGATCTCGGACAATGGCGCGCGGATCGACGATGCGGCCCTGACCGATGCCGGGCTGATGCTCGATGCGGCGGCGCTGGCCTCGCCGGTGAAACTGTCGGCCGGCAAGAAGCGGCACGCGCTGGTCAAGCTGGCCCAGTAAGCCCCGGAAAGACTACGCTGCCCCCGGTGCCCAGACGGGCCGGGGGCAGCGCCCCTCGCGCCCGGATCCGCGTCACGATCCGACCGATCCCGTGCAATTCCCCCGTTGAAAAGCACCGGCCCAGCCCCTATATCTCGGCTGTCGGGCAACCGACTATGGACATAAACGCGCTCGTAATAAGCGGCTCGGACCCGGGGGCGGTACCCGGCGGCTCCACCAATCATCCTTCGTTTGGGGATCATGGGGCCGAAATAGGATCGACGGACGTCTAAAGGGGTTTGCTTTGTCTCGGTGAGGTACCACCGTTACCGGTCCGAAAAGTACAATTGCAAACGACAATCGTGCTCCGGTTGCTCTGGCTGCGTAAGCAGTTCGAGGAATCGAAACTTAAGCCCTAGGTTCTAGCAAATCTAGGCGGGGTCCGCAGGCACCTGGCAACAGAAGCCTGCATTTTCAATTTCCTACATCGACATCTTCGCGCAATGGAAAAGCTGCGTCAAAGGCCGTTCGCCCGGCCTGGCTGAACCGGATCACCCGGCTGTCCGGCACCCTGCGCGCCCAGCCCCTGTCCAGGATCAGCGCCAGCAGCCCGGTGCCCAAGGGCCCCGACAGGTGCATGCGCCGTTCCGACCAATCCAGGCATTCGCGACAGACCGGCGCGCGGGCCCGCAGCACCGCATCGGGCAGGCCAAGCCCGGTCAATTGCACCCGCCCGCCGTCGCCAAGGCGCAGCCCCTCCGGCCCCATTTCGATCGCACGTGCGGCGCGCAGGCTGTCATACATCCGCACCCCCAGCTCTCCGGCCAGGTGCTTGTAGCAGCTGCGCGCCAGCCGCATCTCTGCATCGCGGGGGCCGGTGCACACGCGTTTGCGGCCGCGTCCCTCCGCCAGCACCATCAGCGCCTCAAGCGCCTCGGCCACATCCGATCCCGCCAGGCGGAAGTAGCGGTGGCGCCCCTGCCGTTCGACCTGCAGCAGCCCCGCTTCGACCAGCCGGGACAGGTGGCCGCTGGCCGTGGGCAGGCTCACGCCGCCTTCCCGTGCCAACTCGCCCGCGCTCAGCGCGCGGCCATCCATCAGCGCGGTCATCATGTTGGCTCGCCCCGGATCGCCGATCAGCGCGGCAAGGGCGGCAATGTCAGGTCCGTCTTTCATGGCGGCATCTTAGCACGGCGCGTCCCGGAAATACTTCGGTCCGGACAAAAACATCCCCGCGACGTCGCGCGCTATGACTGGCCAAGCATATCAAAGGAGCCATCCCATGCTGACCTGCATCATCCGCTACGACATCGACCCGACCAAGCGCGCCGCGTTCGAGCAATATGCCCGCAACTGGGGCCAGTGCATCCCCCGCAACGGCGCCGATCTGATCGGGTATTTCTCTCCGCGCGAAGGCTCGTCGACGCTGGCCTACGGCATCTACAATATCGACGACCTCGCCGCCTATGAACGCTACCGCGCCAGCCTGGCCGCCGATCCTTTGGGGCGCGAGAATTACGAATTCGCCATGACCGAGAAGTTCATCCGCGCCGAGGATCGCACCTGGCTGGCCCGCGTCGATCAGGGCTAGGGGCGGCTTGACACCGGGCAGTCGGGCGGATCATCTGCCCGCGACCGCGCCACGACAGCAGGATCGGACGTGACCCCTACCTGGACCCAGATGATCCGCCGCTTCGGCCGTATCGGCCTGCTGTCCTTCGGCGGCCCCGCCGCTCAGATCGCCGTGATGCACGAGGAACTGGTCGACAAGGGTCGGGACCTCGAGGAGAAGGATTTCCTCGGCGCGCTCAGCTTCTGCATGCTGTTGCCCGGGCCCGAGGCGATGCAACTGGCCACCTATGCCGGATGGCGCCTGCGCGGGGTTGCGGGCGGTCTGCTGGCCGGGCTGCTCTTCGTGCTGCCGGGGGCGCTGGTCATCGCGGCGCTGGCCTTCGCATATGCCCGCTGGGGCACCCTGCCCGTCGTTCAGGACGCGTTTCTCGGGATCAAGGCGCTGGTCATCGTGATCGTGCTTCAGGCGCTCTGGAAAGTGTCGAAAAAGGCGCTGAACGGGGCCGAGGGCTGGGCCCTCGCCCTGCTTGCCTTCCTTGCTATCTTCGCGCTCGGCCTGCCCTTTCCGGCGATCATCCTGGCCGCCGGACTCTGGGGCCTGCTGCGGCCGCATGAAGACACCGGGTTTGCGTCGCAGACACCCGTGGATTGGGGCCACACCATCCGCACCGCACTGATCTGGGGCGCGCTCTGGGCCGCGCCGCTGCTGCTGGTCTGGGCGACCGGCCAGACCTTCCTGACCCATCTCGCGCTCTTCTTCGGCAAGCTTGCGATCGTGACCTTCGGCGGAGCCTACGCGGTGCTGGCCTACATGGCGCAGGCGGTGGTCGATACCCATGGCTGGCTGACCCCTGACCAGATGATCGACGCGCTTGGCCTGGCGGAAACCACGCCGGGGCCGCTGATCCTCGTCACGCAATTCACCGGGCACCTCGCAGGGCTGCAACAGGGCGGCTGGTGGCTGGGACTGACCGCCGGGCTGCTGACGTTGTGGATGACCTTCGTGCCCTGTTTCCTGTGGATCTTTGCCTTTGCTCCGCACGTCGAGCGTATCCTGGCCAATCCCCGGCTCAAGGGCGCGCTTGGCGCGATCACGGCGGCGGTGGTCGGGGTCATCCTGAACCTGTCGCTCTGGTTCGCGCTGCACGTGCTCTTTGGCACCGTCGATGAAACCGGCACGATTCCGCGCCCGCAACTGGACAGCTTCGATCCCCTGGCTCTTGCCTTGACGGCCATCGCCGCGGGACTGCTGGTGCTTCTGCGCCTTGGTTTGCTGACTGCATTGGCCCTGATGGCAGCGCTCGGGTTGATCTGGTCCACCCTCGTCTGATCGGGGGCGACACAGTGCTTCCGTTTTCGTTCGAATCCCCTATGCTCGGCCTAAGTTCGTGGAAGACCAGATGACGCGCTCAATCGATTACGGAAACCTCATGCATCGCGCCATGCGCGGGCTGATCCAGGAAGTCCTGGCAGATGTCGCTGATCGCGGCCTGCCGGGCTCTCACCATTTCTTCATCACCTTCGACACCCGTCACGAAGGGGCAGAGCTGGCCGATTGGCTGCGCGAACGCTACCCGTCGGAAATGACCGTGGTGATGCAGCACTGGTATGACGCGCTCGAGGTGAACGATGACGGCTTCGGCATCACGCTGAATTTCGGCGACAGCCCCGAACGGCTCTATATCCCCTACGATTCCATCCTGACCTTCGTCGATCCGTCGGTCGAATTCGGCCTGCGCTTCGAAACTCAGGATGATGGCTCGGACGAGGACGATCCCGAGGACCCGCCGCGCCCGCTGCGGGCCACGCGGGATGACGCGGACACTTCGGATGATGCGTCGCGCCGCCCCTCGGGCGAAGCGGATGTGGTCCAGCTGGACAAGTTCCGCAAGTAATCGCCTTCGCTGGCCTGCGTGAAATTTTTGTAAAAGACCGCTGATCTGCCTTGCCGGAATCCGCCTCGTGTCGTTCATCGACAGCAAGGCAAAAACCGAGGGAGAGATCCGGAGATGGCCAGCGATTTTACTGTGTTCCTGGGCGAGATGATGCGCCGCCCCAAGGAGGTTTCGGCCATTGCGCCTTCCTCCACGGCCGTGGCGCGCAAGATGACCGAGGGCGTTGAAAACGTCTCAGGCCCGATTGTCGAAATCGGTCCCGGCACCGGATCCTTCACCAAGGTCATCCTTGAACGCGGCGTCGCTCCGGAACGGCTGATCCTGATGGAGCTGAACCCCCGGTTCTGCGAAGAACTCAGCCGAAAGTTTCCCGGCGTGACCGTGCTGAACCGCCCGGCGCAGGAAATCGAACAACTGGGCGTGACCGGCCTGGGCTGCGTGATCTCGGGTGTGCCGGTGTTGGCGCGGCCCCAGATCCAGCGCGAGGTCGTGGGCAACGCCTTCAAGGTGATGTCGCCCGAAGGCGTCTTCGTCCAGATCACCTATTCGCCGAACGCGCCGATCCCGGAAGACGTGCAGATCGACATGGGCATCAGAGCGACCAAGCGCGGCACCGTCTGGGCCAACCTGCCCCCGGCCCGTGTCTTCGAATTCCGCCGCCGCATGCAATAATCCCCCGGCCCGGCGGCAAGGCCACCTTGCCGCCGATGCCAAGCCCCGGGTTTTCCGGGGAAATGGCCCGGATGGTTGCGCTCACAGGCGGCAGTCCGATTGCGCCCATGCGGGTGAGCGCGTATAGCCGAACGCGACGTCATACATCGGAGTGAGAAACGATGACCCAGACCCGCACGGAAAGCGACAGTTTCGGCCCGCTCGAGGTTCCCTCGGACAAGTATTGGGGCGCGCAGACGCAGCGCTCGATCATGAACTTCCCCATCGGTTGGGAAAAGCAGCCCGTCGCCATCGTGCGTGCCCTCGGCGTGATCAAGAAGGCCTGCGCCATGGCCAACAAGGACAACGGCGCGCTGGACCCGAAACTGGCCGATGCGATCATCCAGGCCGCCGGTGAGGTGGTCGAGGGCAAGTTCGACGACAACTTCCCGCTGGTTGTCTGGCAGACCGGGTCGGGCACCCAGTCCAACATGAACTCGAACGAGGTCATCGCGAACCGCGCCATCGAAATCCTCGGTGGCGAGATCGGGTCGAAGGATCCGGTGCACCCGAACGACCATTGCAACATGGGCCAGTCCTCGAACGACACCTTCCCGACCGCGATGCATATCGCCGCCGCGATGACCGCGCGCGACGTGCTGCTGCCGGGGCTCGAGAAACTGCTGGCCAGCCTCGACGCCAAGGCGGAAGAGTTCAAGGACATCATCAAGATCGGCCGCACCCACACCCAGGATGCGACGCCGCTGACGCTGGGCCAGGAATTCTCGGGCTATGCCCACCAGATCCGCCAGGGCATCGCGCGGATCAACGCCGCCCTGCCCGGCATCTACGAACTGGCCCAGGGCGGCACCGCCGTCGGCACCGGGCTGAACACCAAGAAGGGCTGGGGCGAACAGGTCGCCGCCAACATGGCCGAGATCACCGGCCTGCCCTTCGTAACCGCGCCCAACAAGTTCGAAAGCCTCGCTGCCCATGACGCCATGGTCTTCATGTCCGGCGCGCTCGCGACAGTGGCGGGCTCCTGCTACAAGATCGCCAACGACATCCGTTTCCTCGGCTCCGGTCCACGGTCCGGCCTGGGCGAACTGATCCTGCCCGAAAACGAACCTGGCTCGTCGATCATGCCCGGCAAGGTCAACCCGACCCAGGCAGAGGCGATGACCCAGGTCGCCGCCCACGTCATGGGCAACGACGCCGCGATCAAGTTCGCCGGTTCCCAGGGCCATTTCGAGCTGAACGTCTACAACCCGATGATGTCCTACAACCTGCTGCAATCCATGCAGCTGCTGGGCGACGTCGCGGACAGCTTCACCGAACGCATGCTCAACGGCATCCAGGCGAACGAGCCGCGGATCGAAAAGCTGATGAAGGAATCGCTGATGCTGGTCACGGCGCTGGCCCCGACCATCGGCTACGACAACGCGACCAAGGTCGCCAAGACGGCGCACAAGAACGGCACCACGCTGAAGGAAGAGGCCATCGCGCTCGGCTTCGTGGACGAGGAAACCTTCGACAAGGTCGTCCGCCCCGAAGACATGATCGGCCCGAAATAAGCACCCGGTCCAACCGGACCGAATGGGGCGGCACCTGCGGGGGCCGCCCTTTTTCTTTGCCTTTTGCCCGGAGACGTGGCTTTCCTTATTCGAACCATTTTGCCTGCAAAGGGTAATCCTGAGATGGAAAAGCCGCATCTGACCTTCTGGTTTGATTTCGCCTCTACCTATTCCTACCTCTCCGCCATGCGGATCGGGGACATGGCCCGTGATCGGGGCGTCGCCGTCACCTGGCAACCCTTCCTGCTTGGCCCGATCTTTCATGCGCAGGGCTGGGACACGTCGCCGTTCCGCATCTACCCCGCCAAGGGCGTCTACATGTGGCGCGACATGCAGCGTCTGACCGCCGCACGCGGCCTGCCCTTCCTCGACACACCACCGGATCACTGGCCGGCCCATTCGGTTCTGGCCGCCCGCGTCGCCCAACTGGCGCTGAAACATCCCGAGGGGCCGGAATTCTGCCGCCAGGTCTACCTCGCCGAATTCCGGGACGGGGCCGAGATTGCCGCCCCCGAAACGCTCGCCACCTGCCTGACCCGCGCCGGCCTGTCGGCCGCGCTGGTCGACACCGCCACCGAACCGCAGAACAAGGCCGCCCTCCGCCAGGTCGTGGAAACCGCCCAGGCCAAGGGCATCTTCGGCGCGCCCAGCTTCACCGTGGGCGATGAACTCTTCTGGGGCGATGACCGTCTCGACGCCGCGCTCGACTGGGCTGCGACAAGCTGACACCTCACCGACGGAACGCCCGCGCCTTGCCGTATGACCGATATCGGCAACGCAAAGAGGTGCGCCATGTCCCGTTTTTCCCCCTATTGGCTCTGGTTCGTTCTCGCCCTGCCCGCTTTCGGCATGGGCTATGACCTGGCAACCAGCACAAATCCCCGCATCTACCACATCCTCGTCCATCCTTCGGGTGAAACCGCCGCGCGGCTCCTGATCGTCGCGCTGATGGCGACGCCGCTTATGATGCTCTTCAAGGGCTGGCGCGGGCCGCGCTGGCTGCGGCGCAATCGCCGTTATCTCGGTGTCGCGGCCTTTGGCTATGCCGCCCTGCACGTGGTCTTCTACCTGATCGACAAGGGCAGCAGCGCCACGGTCCTGGCCGAATTGCCGCGCACCTATATCTGGACGGGCTGGATCGCCTTCGCGATCATGCTGCCGCTTGCGGCGACCTCCATGGATTATGCGGTGCGCAAGATGGGACCCGCCTGGAAATCGCTGCAACGCTGGACCTATTCGGCGGCTATGCTGACGCTGCTTCACTGGGCCGCGCTGCACGATTGGGGCCATCCAGCCGCGGCGCTGATCCATTTCGCCCCGCTGGCTGCACTTGAGGCCTACCGGATCTGGGTCCGCGCCCATCCCAAGCGCCGTTCAGTACATATCTGAAAACTTGCACGCTTATTCATTGGCCTTCCGCAAAGGTCACGCTACCTAAGGCGGTATGGCCAAAGTCGTGAACCTAAATCGTTTTCGCAAAGACAAGGCCCGCTCGGAAAAGCGGGCCCTCGGCGATTCAAATGCTGCGAAATTCGGCCGGACCAAGTCCGAAAGGACCCGTGACGAGATGGAGCAATCCGCGGCAGAGCGTCACCTGGATGGTCATCGCCGCGATGCGGACCCGGAAGACCCCAAGGGGGATCCGGCCTGATGACAGCACGCCCGCAGAAACATTCCCTCACGCTTCGGGGGCATCGGACCTCCGTGTCCCTCGAACAGGACTTCTGGGATGCCTTCCGCGATATCGCGGCGTCCGAAGGGCGCGCGATCAATGCGCTCGCCGCCGAGATTGACGAGGCGCGCGGCACCGATGCCGGCCTCGCCTCTGCCATTCGTGTCTATATCCTGAACTACTACCGTCAGGCCGCGGGCTAGGCGCGGATCACTCCGCCGCTTCGGTGCTGCCGCCGTCGCCCTGACCCTCAACCGAAGGGGCCGCGTCCGTCTTGGGCGCTTCCGCCTTGGGCGCGTCTTCGGTCTTCTTCGCCTTGGGCTTCCGGGTATAGGTCCGCTTCGGCTTGGACGGCGGTTCGTCCGACGGCTTGGACTCGACCTTGCTTTCCGGCGTTTCCACCAGGCCGCTATCGCCGTTATCCGACGAGGCCTCGATCACATCGGGCTGATCGCCTTCACCGGGCACCTGGTTGTCGGATTTCTTGCCGCCACCAGATTGGTTGTTGCCACCCTGATTGCCGTTATTGCCGCCGTTGCCGCCATTCCCGTTGTCGGACTGGCCGTCATTCGACTGGTCGCCACGCGGTTTGTCATTGGAATTGCCGTTGCGATCGCGGTTCTTCTGATCCTGCTGATCGCGCTGCTTCTCCTGTTCCTTCTGGGCGGTGCCCAGCAGGCGGAGGTAATGTTCCGCGTGTTGCTGAAAGTTCTCGGTCGCCACCCGGTCGCCGGACAATTGCGCGTCACGGGCCAGCTGGTTGTACTTGTCGATGATCTGCTGCGGGGTGCCGCGCACCTTGCCTTCGGGACCGGAGCTGTCAAAGACCCGGTTCACGATATTACCGACAGACCTGTTGCGGTTCGATTTGTTGCGCGAACGCGATTTAGATGATCTCATGAGCCTCTTGCGAGCCTTGCTAAATTGGCTGTCGTTCACCCTGCCTGCGCGGTCTGATGCGCTGCGGCGGGTCGTCGACGTTTTGGGCTTACTGCCGTCAGGGCGGATACGGGGAAACCGCGTCACTTGCCTTGACTGCTTAATGACTAAACACGTCACCGGGGTGAATACAAGGAGAAACCTTAAAGTTTTCCCAATTGCCCGGCGGATCGTGGCCGGCTCACCCCGTTGGACAGGCCATGCTCAGCCCGGCTTCCGCCCCGTCACCACGCGGTCCCGCCCATCCAGATCGGGCACGATCCGGACATCACTCAGGCCAGCCGTGCGAAACAGATCCGCGACCGCAGGCCCCTGGGTCCAGCCGATCTCGACCATCAGCCGCCCGCCCGGTTGCAGGTGCTGCGGCGCGCCACCGGCGATGATGCGGTAACAGGCCAAACCGTCGCCCTCATCGGTCAGGGCAAGGCGCGGATCGTGGCCCGACACTTCGGGCGCCAGCGCAGCCATCTCCTCCAGCGCGATATAGGGCGGGTTGGACACGATCAGGTCGAAGACACCCTCCACATCCGCGAACCAATCCGAGCGACGGAAGTCTGCCCGCGCCGCCACGCCCAGCGTTTCCGCATTCTCCGCAGCAACCGCCAGGGCACCGTCCGACAGGTCCGTGCCCAGCCCGGTCGCACCCTCGCGCCCCGCCAGGAGCGCGATCAGGATGCAGCCCGACCCGGTCCCCAGATCCAGCACGCGGGTGAAATCCCCGGCCAGCCCTTCGCTGACCAGCGTTTCAGTTTCCGGCCTTGGATCAAGGGTTTGGTCGCTGATCCTGAAGCGGAGCCCGAAGAAATCCCGCCATCCCAGGATGCGCGAAACGGGCCGCCGCGCCAGCCTTTGCCCCACGTGATCGCGGAACCGCGCCAATGCCTTATCCCAGATGGGATCGGGCCCCGCCAGCGTCAGCCGCCCCGCCTCGATCCCGAGGGCATCGGCCATCAGACGCCGCGCGTCACCCTGCGCCCCGTCGATCCCGGCCTCGCGCAGCAGCCGCGTCGCCGCGATCAGCGCGTCCTGAACCCGGGGCCCGGCAATCGCCGTCAAGGGGTCGCTCACCCCTCCATCTCCGCCAGAAGGGCGGCCTGGTGATCGGCGGTCAGCGCGTCGATGATCTCGTCCATGTCGCCCTGCATCACCTGGTCCAGCCGGTAGAGCGTCAGGTTGATCCGGTGATCCGTCACCCGCCCCTGCGGAAAGTTGTAGGTGCGGATCCGTTCGCTGCGGTCGCCCGACCCGACCTGGCTTTTCCGACTGGCGGCCCTGTCATCCGCCGCCTTCTGACGTTCCAGATCGAACAGCCTGTTCCGCAGGACCTGCATCGCAATCGCGCGGTTCTGATGCTGCGATTTCTCGGACGAGGTGACGACGATCCCGGTCGGGACATGGGTGATGCGCACGGCGGAATCCGTCGTGTTCACATGCTGCCCGCCCGCGCCCGACGCGCGCATCGTGTCGATACGAATGTCGGCGGGGTCGATGCGGATATCGACCTCCTCGGCTTCGGGCAGAACCGCCACTGTCGCGGCAGAGGTATGGATCCGGCCGCCGCTCTCGGTTTCGGGCACGCGCTGGACCCTGTGCACGCCGCTTTCGAATTTCAGCCGGGCAAAGACGTCGTCGCCCTGGATATTCGCCACGACCTCTTTGATGCCGCCCAGCTCGGTCTCGGACAGTTCCACGATCTGGAACCGCCAGCCCCGCGCCTCGGCATAGCGCTGGTACATGCGCAGCAGGTCGCCGGCGAACAACGCGGCCTCGTCGCCCCCGGTGCCGGGCCGGATCTCGACCATGGCGGGGCGTGCATCGGCGGCATCCTTGGGCAGCAGCGCAAGCTGCACCGCCTCTTCCAGTTCAGGCAGGGTTTCCGTCAGGCGCTCGATCTCTTCCTCGGCCAGGTCGCGCATCTCGGCATCGGCCAGCATCGCCTGCGCTTCGTCCATGTCGGATCGCGCGGTCTGCCAGTCCCGGATCGTCGCAACCACCGGGCGCAGATCGGAATATTCCTTCGACAGCGCGGCGATATCGCCACGCCCCTCGGACATCTGCGCCTCGAGGTATTCGAACCTCTGGGTGATCTGGACAAGCCTGTCTTCGGAAATCATGCGCGATCCTGTCCCCTATCCTTAGAGTTTGGTCAAGACCTGCGCCTGTGATAGACTACGGAATGATCCGCACCCTGCCCCTTCTTCTGTCCCTCGCCGCCGCGGCGCCCGCCCTGGCGGATGGCACATCCAAGGGCAAGGTGATCGAATGCTACTGCACTGATCGCACCGGGGCCCGCGTCGAAATGGGCCAGATCATCTGTCTCGAGGTCGACGGCCGCCGCTACACCGCGCAATGCCAGATGTCGCTGAACGTGCCGATGTGGCGCGAGCTTCAGGATGGGTGCGAGGTGTCGCGCGCACCGTTATTCTCCCCCATTCCCACCAGCGCGGGCTGACCCCGCGCCGGTTACACGTTCAATTCGTTGTCGCGGACGCTGGGAAACCAGGAATTGTCCAGCTGCTCGTAGCGGTTCGTGTACTGCGCAATGTCGCGCAGCCGTTCCGGTTGCAGCATCCGCACATAGGGGCGCTGGATCTCGATCAGCTCCTCGTCGGTGAAGCCGCGCAACAGGCGGTTCACGTAGACCTTGGTCAGGCCCAGCACCTCGCCGATATCGACCTGCCGCAAAGGCAGCCGGAACCGGCGCCCAAGCTCCGGATTAGTCTGGAGAAGACGTTCATGCACATCCAGCAGGAAATGCGCCATGCGTTCGCGGGCCGATCCGACCCCCATCATCGCCAGACGGTCCTTCAGGGCGATCTGGTCGAGGCTTGAAATCGCCGTCAACAGGGCCGCCAGTCGCGGCGCCTTGGCATAGACGGCAGTCATATGGTCGCGCGGGAACGGGCAGACCACGCCGTCGGTGATCATGGCAATCTCGTGGGCGGCATTGCGCGTGCCCAGCCCGGGAAGGCCGATCATCTCGCCCGGCAGGTAGATACGCACCACCTGCGTGCGGCCGTTCAAGTTGCGGCTGCGCGCGACGGCCCAGCCTTCCTTCAGGATGAACAGGTTCTCCGGGGTCTGGCCGATCTCGACCAGCACCTCCTCGTGGCGGACCCTGCGTTCGTTCTCTTCCATGCGGGACACGAAGGTGTGTTCGTGCTCGGTCAGGTCGGCGTAGCGGGACAATCTGGCTGCAAAGCAACTGCCACCGCCCACACCGCCGGCAAAACTGCCGGTGCGGTTCAGATTTTGTGGCGCGCGGTGCATCGCGGGACTCCTCGTTTGGTCATTCGTTCGCTTGCTTGTCGTGGGGTAAAAACGGTCAATTCACCGTCGGGTTCCCCGCGCCGGCTCTGACGGCGCGTCAGAAATTCCAGCGGAACCGCCGTAAGCCCCCGGGATCATTTAGTTAAAGTGGATCAATCAGCGCTCGACGCGCTTGATGCATGTCAGGGGTTACGAAAATCTTAAACACGATCCGAAAAAATTCCTTTCAGATCCGCCTTGCGCGGCAATTTGCGATCCAGGATGGACCGGATCCGCTCCAGCCCCTGCTGCGAGCGTTCGATCATGCCATCGGCTTCGCCGACCACCTGGCGGCCCAGATCGACCTTCGCCTCGGGCAAGCTGCGGGCCAGCAGCCGGACAGAGGCGTGAAGCGCCGTCAGGGCATTGTTCAGATCATGCATGCTGGTGGGCCAGTCATCGCCCGCCTCGCCTGCATCCTGATGCGGTCCGCCCGAACCGTCAGTCGCCTCGGTTTCCGCCGCGGGTCCGCAGCCGGCAACCAGAAGCACCGGGTCGGTGTCGGGCACAAGGTGGATGTCGATCCGGTAGCGATCTCCATCCTCCAGCGGCGTCACCACCGTGTCGGCCCTGTCTTCGACCAGGGCGCGGTTCACGCAGCTTCGCAGCGCCGCCTGTTCCGAGGCCGGCCAGAGGCTGATCCAATCCGTACCCACAGTTCCCGCACCCTGACCGCGTTCCGCACCGGGGGCCATCCGCGCATCCAGCACCATTCCGGTGCCGTCCAGCAATAGCAGCGCCTCGGGCTGCGCCGACAGCGCCAGATCAAGGGCAATGGATTGAATATCGGGCCGCGAGAGTACCTGGCCTTCAGCGTTCACGAAGTACGTTTCCTTTCCGGGACTGACCGCCTTGCTTGCCGTTCATCCGACAAGAACGGTACAAAGCTACCTGCCATACCGGCGAGGTCCATGCCTCCAAGGGCAAACGGGACCCGCCGAACGCCGAAAAAACGCTCAAAGTCGTAGTAGTTTACTCGTGGCCACGACGAGTTTCTTGACCGTTGAACAAGTGTACTGGAATACGCGTCAAAGTTGACGCAAGGTGATGCAATACCCGGGGTCTCGCGGCATTTTTGACGCATGACAAACAATTGCCCGGAAATCACGCCGAAGGGGATACAATTTGGTCATCCCGCCGGATTACTCGTCAGCAAAAGAAGACGGGACACCAGATGAAACACGAGACCGATCAAGAGGCCAGCGCACTGGCCGCCAGCCGCCGCAAACGCCTGTTCGACCTGCTTCGCCAGGAGGCTCTCAATACCGCCGCGTCCGTCACGCCGCCTCGGTCCGAGGCCGCCGATGCCGAGGATTTCATGAAATCCGCCATGGCCTCGATCCGGGCGCGCTAAGGCGCCCGTCCCTGTCACCGCCCCGGCCGGACCTCAGCCGCGGAACCCGGTAGCGACCACGAATTTCTCGGAACTGTCGGACCGCGACGATGGCGGCTTGATATTCGCCACCTTGGCGAATTTCTGCTTCAGCAGCTTCTGCAATTCGCCTTCCGCGCCGCCGGCCAGGACTTTCGCCACGAAGGTCCCGCCCTCGGTCAGCACGTCGAAGGAAAAGTAGGCCGCCGTTTCACACAGGGAAATGATGCGCAGGTGGTCGGTCTGCTTGTGTCCCGAGGACGCGGCAGCCATGTCCGACATCACCACGTCTGCCTCACCGCCCAGCCATTCCTTCACCTTGTCGTCCGCGCCGTCTTCCATGAAGTCCAGCACATGGACCTCCGCGCCCGGCAGCGGCTCGACCTCCTGAAGGTCGACGCCGATGATCCGGCCCACGGCCTTGCCCTTCTTCTCGCCAAGCGCGTTGATCCGCGGCACCGCGACCTGCAACCAGCCGCCAGGCGCACAGCCCAGGTCGACCACCCGTGCGCCGGGCACCAGGAACCGGTACTTGTCGTCGATCTCCATGATCTTGAAGGCGGCGCGTCCGCGATAGCCTTCGGCCTGCGCGCGCTGCACATAGGGGTCGTTCAACTGGCGCTGCAGCCACCGGGTCGAGGACAGCTTCCGTCCCCGTGCGGTCTTCACCTTGACGGTCAGGTCACGCTGGCCGCGGCCCGATGTGTTCTTTCCCGTAGGTTTCTTGGCCATTGTGCCGCTCCCGGATGATCCCGCGCCCCTCATATCCGCCTTAACGCGCCGGTCACAAGGGCGGATGGCCCGTGGTCCCGGCCCGGCGGGCGCGCCCTGTCAATAAGGCGCGTCCTCCAGCACCCCGTGAGCCGACATCTGCGCATAAAGCAGCCCCTCGCGCAGCCCACGATCCGCCACCGACAGTCGGTCGGTCGGCCAGCAGCGCAGCAGCGCCTGCAGGATCGCAGAGCCGGACATGATCAGCGTCTGCCGGTCCTGCCCGATCCGCGGATCCTTGCGCCGCCCCTCGGGGCCCAGCGTCAGGTAATCGCGGATCACCCGGTCGATCTGGTCAGAGGTCATGCGCAACCCGTCAACCTTCGTCCGGTCATAGCGCTTCAGCCCCAGATGCGAGGCCGCGACGGTCGTGACCGTGCCCGACGTGCCGATGATCTGGAACCCCTCGCGGACCTGTTCGTCCTTGTAGGGCGCGAACTCGGCCAGGCTTTCCTCGAAATACCATGACATCAGCGCGAACCGCGCGGTGTCGTCCTGCACGTCGCGGAACTGGTCGCGCAGCGTCGCCACACCCAGCGGAACCGAAATCCAGTCCACCACCTTGGCGGCGGGAAACGGGCTTTCGGCCGGGTGGAACCCCGCATGCAGCCGCATGATCGCCCGCGGCCGTTCCCGGCGCGGCACGGCGGTCAGGTCGATCCAGACCAGCTCGGTCGAGCCGCCGCCGATATCCACCACCAGCAGTTGATCGGTCTTCGTCGACACCAGCGGCGCGCAGGAGATCACGGCCAGCCGGGCTTCTTCCTCCGGCTGGATGATCTCGAGCCGAAGCCCGGTTTCGTTCTCCACCTGGTCGATGAAGCGGCGCGCATTGCCCGCGCGGCGGCAGGCCTCCGTCGCGACCAGCCGCATGTGGCGGACCTTGTGGCGGCGCAGTTTCTGCTGGCAGACCCGCAGCGCCTGGATCGTCCGGCCCATCGACGACCGGGACAATTGTCCCGACCGCTCGAGACCGGCACCCAGCTGCACGGATTTGGAGAAACTGTCCACGACGTGAAACTGACTGCCCTTGGGTTGGGCAATCAGCATGCGGCACGAATTTGTGCCGAGATCCAGCGCGGCATACAGCTCGGCTGGATCCGGTGTGTTGGGTACGGGGCTCTCGACCGGTTTCGGGAATGCGCCCGCACCTTTGGGACGCCTGGGCGCCATGGTTGCGCCCTCCTGTTACGTGTTGCCACAAATTTACTGCGTCGCATGTGTTCGCGCAAGGGCTGTCACGGGTCAGAAACACGTCGGCGGGTTTGCATATCGGCCTGACATGCCAGCAAATCCCACCCCTGTTGGGTCAGACGATAGCCGGGCCCCTGCCCGGCGATCACTTCACGTTCCTGTTCAACGAGTCCCATGGTGGCCAAACGGGAAAGAACCGGTCCGGGCAGGGCCAGGCGCCGGCTTCTCAATCGTGCCAGTGGGACAAATCCACCGTCATTCCAATCGGCGAGGGCACGAAGGGCACTGATCTGATGACGGGTACATTTCACGCAACCACCTCACTCTTCAACTGAAACCTGGATCGAAAACGGGATCCCAAACACATCTTAAAGTAACATCGGATTTACAAATTTCTGATACGCCAGTTTTGCAAGGACGCTTATTCGACTTTGGCATATACGACTTTTGTCGTAGGTCCTTTGTCACATGTCACTGCGCCAGAATTCGGGCCGCCAGGTCCGCTTGCGACGCAGAATGCGCCGCACGCCATGTCACCCTCCATGATGTCCCCCCTCATGACCGTCATGAAGAATTCGACGATTCGCCCGGCTGGAGGCCCCGGCCCCCGCACGCTAACCTGCTGAAACCGACCGGACGTCGCCTGTGCGATGTGTTGTGTCGAAAACGACCCCACCTCCCCCCTCGGCCCCCAGTATCAGGGACCCTAGGGAAACCAAGGAAACGCGCATGGCCTCCACCGATATCACCCTCGTTTGCTGGCGGGACATTCCCGCCCAGGTGATCGTCGGCAAGGGACGCAAAGCGGCCAAGCAGGTTCTGCCGGAACGGTTCGAACAGGCGATTGACCGCGCCGCGATGAAGGTTGGCGCCGCCGATACCGACGCCTACCTGGCCGAATGGCGCAAGACGTCCCTTGGCTCCCAGGAGGGCGACCCCTCCGACATCGCCGCCCGCGAAATTGCGCGGCTCGATGCGGAATACGATCAGGAGCGCCTGAAGCAACTGATCGCAAATGATGGATGGGCATGACGCCCGGAGGATTGAGGGAGGCTTTGATGGCCATTCTGAACTTTGGACGCCGCAACGCGGCCGCCGCACCTACCGATGCCCGTCTGGAGACCTTCCTGAACGGCTACTCGATCGAGGTCATGCCCCGCACGGCCTCCAAGGTCGAAGATTTCAAGGCGCTCCTGCCCCGCGGCACCCGCGTCTACATCGCCCATATCGACGGCACTCCGATCGAGGAGATGGTGGAAACCGCCGCCCGTCTCACCGATGACGGTTTCGACGTCATGCCCCACTTCCCGGCGCGCATCATCCCCGATGCCGCGACGCTGCAGGACTGGATCGCCCGCTACCAGGGCGAGGCCGGCATCAAGCAGGGCCTGATCCTCGCCGGCGGCGTGGCCGAGCCGAAGGGCGAATTCCACTCCTCCATGCAGCTGCTGGAAACCGGTCTCTTCGACCAGGCGGGCTTTACCCACCTGCATGTTGCCGGCCACCCCGAAGGCAACAAGGACATCGACCCCAACGGTGGCGATGCCGAGGTGATGGAAGCGCTCCGCTGGAAACAGGCCTTCGCCGACCGCACCGATGCGCAGATGGCCCTGGCCACCCAGTTCGCCTTCGACGCGCAGCCGATCATCGCCTGGGCCAACCGCCTGCAATCCGAAGGCCTGACCCTGCCGATCCATGTCGGTGTCGCCGGCCCCGCCAAGCTGCAGACCCTGATCAAGTTCGCCATCGCCTGCGGCGTCGGTCCCTCGCTCAAGGTTCTTCAGAAGCGTGCCATGGACGTGACCAAGCTGGTTCTGCCCTACGAGCCGACCGACGTGCTGCGTGACCTCGCCCAGCACAAGGCGGAAAACCCCGACAGTTTGATCGCGCAGACCCACATCTTCCCGCTGGGCGGCATCAAGTCGGCGGCCGAATGGGTCACCAACAATGCCGGCCAGGCCGGCGTGCCCGCCGCGCGCGTCGCCGCAGGCTGATCCAGCGCCCCTGCCCTCCGGATCCGTCCGGCGGGTGGTGCTGGACCCAAACAGACCGGACCCGGCGCCTGTATCGCGCCGGGAACTGGCACCGAGATCGCACCGACGTTATACCGACGTCGCACCGACGTAATACCGACGCGACAAAATAAGGGATCAAAATGACTCGCACCGTGATCGAGAGCAAAAGCAAAACCGTCGTGATCGGGTTCGACGAACCCTTCTGCGTCATCGGCGAACGGATCAATCCGACCGGCCGGAAAAAGCTCGCCGCAGAGCTCGAACTCGACGATTTCTCGACGGTGGAACAGGACGCCATCGAACAGGTCGCCTGTGGCGCGATGGTGCTGGATGTGAACTCCGGCGCGGTCTTCACCAACAAGATGGCCGAGGACCCGCGCTACGCCGACAACAACTTTGTCGAACCCACCCTGATGCCGCAACTTATCAAGTGTGTTCAGGGGCTTGTCGACGTTCCCTTGTGCATCGACTCAAGTGTGCCCGGCGCCCTCGAGGCGGGCCTTGAAGCCGCCGAAGGCCGCCCGCTGCTGAACTCCGTCACCGGCGAGGAAGAACGCCTGGAACTGGTTCTGCCGCTGGTCAAGAAGTACAATGTTCCGGTCGTCGCGATCTCCAACGACGACACCGGCATCTCCGAGGATCCGGACGTGCGTTTCGCCGTCGCCAAGAAGATCGTGGAACGCGCCGCCGATTTCGGCATCCCCGCCCATGACATCGTCGTCGACCCGCTCGTCATGCCGATCGGCGCCATGGCCACCGCCGGCCAGCAAGTCTTTGCCCTTGTTCGGAAATTGCGCGATGAGCTGGGCGTGAACACGACCTGCGGCGCCTCCAACGTGTCCTTCGGCCTGCCCAATCGTCACGGCATCAACGCCGCCTTCCTGCCCATGGCCATCGGCGCCGGCATGACCTCCGCGATCATGAACCCCGTCCGCCAGGTCGAGATGGAGGCGATCAAGGCCGCGAACATGCTGATGAATCACGACCCCAACGGTGCCCAGTGGATCGGCTTCTCCCGCATCGTCGACGCGGTCAAGGAAGGCGCGTCCTTCCCCGAAGCGGCCAAGGCTGCCGCCGCTGGTGGCGGCGGTCGTGGCGGGCGTCGCCGCCGCCGCTAAGTCACTGACAGACCAATCAGAAAACCCCCGCCCAACCGGCGGGGGTTTTGCTTTGTGAGGGGCCTTTTTTCGCGGTCGGAACAAAAGCCTGCATTTTCCCGCCCGAGCGTAACCCCGCCTTAACTTACGGGGCCCTAGAACCCTCTCATCTTATCGAACGAAGGGAGTCCGGGTCGCTATGTCCTTGCCCCATTATCCGAAGGCGGCTGCCGATGTCTGAACCCTATATGCTTCCGCCCAAGCTCGACCTGCCTGCGGCGACGCCTCTCGCCCAGGACCTCAAGTCGCGTCTGGACGATGACCTTGTCCTCGACGCCTCCGAAGTGACCCAGATCGGGGCGCTTTGCACACAGGTGATCGCCTCTGCCGCGCTCAGCCTGCACCGCGCGGGTCACAGCGCGCGCATCATCCACATGACCGATCGTGTCGTCGAACAGCTTGGTCACCTTGGATTTTCCCCTGAAAGCCTGACGGAGGTCGCGGAATGAGCGTCACCATACTCGCCGTCGATGACAGCCGCACCATGCGGGACATGATCCGCATGTGCCTGGCCCCCGCCGGGTTCGACGTTCACCTGGCAGAGGACGGCGTGCACGGCGTCGAGGTGCTGGATGGGTTGTCCCCCGACGCCATCATCACCGACATCAACATGCCGCGCATGGACGGGTTCGGCTTCATCGACGCCGTCCGCACCCAGGACAAGCATCGCGCCACGCCCATTCTCGTCCTGACCACCGAAAGCGCCCCGGAGCTCAAGCAGCGTGCGCGCGCCGCCGGTGCCACCGGCTGGATCGTCAAACCGTTCGATCCGGAAAAACTGGTCAAGGCGCTGACCATGGTCACGGGATAGGAGGCCGCGATGACCGACATCAACGACCCCATGGCGGAAATCCGCGCCTCGTTCTTCATCGAATGCGAGGAATTGCTGGAAGCCCTGCAAGATGGCCTTCAGGAACTGGCCGACGGCAGCGAAGACGCCGAAACCATCAACGTCGTCTTCCGCGCGGTCCATTCGATCAAGGGCGGCGCCGGGGCCTTCGGCCTCGAACCGCTGGTCCGTTTCGCACACCGCTACGAAACGGTCCTGGACGAGGTTCGCAACCATCGCCTGACAGCCACCTCCGACGCTCAGAAAGTCTTCTTTCAATGTGCCGACCACCTGTCTGACCTCGTCCGCATCTGCCGTGACGACCAGCCAATCCCGGTGGCCGAGGGCGAGGCCCTGCTGACAGCCCTCAACGCCCTGCTCGGCGACGAACATGAGGAAGAGGAAGTCACCGCCGAGGATTTCCAGCCCCTTGGCGTGGCCCTGTCCCTTGACCTGCCCGACCTCGATATCGAAGCGGAGCCGGAAACCCCGTGTTTCGACATTGTGTTCCGCCCCGGCCAGGACCTGTTTGCGACCGGCAACGAACCGCAGATGCTGCTCCGCAACCTTGCCGCGCTCGGCGAGGCCGAGATCACCTGCGACCTCTCCACCCTGCCGCCGCTCGACCAGCTGGCCCCGGAAACCCCGTATTTCCAGTGGAATATTCGCCTGACCGCCGATATTTCAGAGGCTGAAATCCGCGAAGTCTTTGAATTCGTGGAAGGCCTTTGCGAGTTGGAGGTCACGGCGTCCGGAGTCGACGTTCCGGTTCCGGAAATTGTGGACGAACCGCCTGCTTCGGAGCCCGAAATAATCGTTGAAGCCCCGATCGTGGCAGCACCTGTCGTCGAAGACGCACCGGTTGAGTTGAAGGTCATCGAACCCGAAGCTGCGGCGCCCTCAGCCTCGGCCGCCGGAGCACAGAAAAACAATGCCGGCCCGAAATCCGTGGTCCGCGTCGATCTGGAACGGATCGAGCGCATGGTCAACCTCGTCGGCGAATTGGTCATCAACCAGGCCATGCTGGCACAAAGCCTCGATCAGGCGGGCCTGTCTCCGCATTCCGATGCAATGAACGGACTGGAGGAGTTCCAGCGCCTCACCCGCGACATCCAGGATTCGGTGATGATGATCCGCGCTCAGCCGGTCAAATCGCTCTTCCAGCGCATGTCCCGCATCGTGCGTGAATCCTCCGCCGCGGTTGGCAAGGATGTCCGCCTTCTGACCGAGGGCGAAGGCACCGAGGTCGACAAGACCGTGATCGAACGCCTGTCGGATCCTCTGACCCATATGATCCGCAACGCTGTCGACCACGGCCTCGAAAAGACCGCTGCAGATCGCGAAGCTGCAGGCAAGTCCGGCACTGGTGAGGTTCGCCTGACCGCCGCACATCGGTCCGGCCGTGTGATCATCGAAGTCTCCGATGACGGTGCCGGCATTGATCGTCCGCGGGTCCTCAGCATCGCCAAGTCCAAGAACCTGATCCCGCAGGACGCAAATCTCAGCGACAGCGAAATCGACAACCTCCTGTTCCTGCCGGGCTTCTCCACGGCCAGCCAGGTGTCCGACCTGTCCGGGCGTGGTGTCGGCATGGATGTGGTTCGCACTTCGATCCAGCAGCTCGGCGGGCGCATCACGATCACCTCTGAACGCGGCAAGGGAACGACCTTCTCGATCAGCCTGCCCCTTACCTTGGCCGTTCTTGATGGCATGGTGATCAACGTCGCTGACGAAACGCTTGTTCTGCCGCTGAACGTCGTCGTCGAAACC
The DNA here is from genome assembly GCF_000768315.1 of Pseudooceanicola atlanticus. Lineage (GTDB taxonomy): Bacteria > Pseudomonadota > Alphaproteobacteria > Rhodobacterales > Rhodobacteraceae > Pseudooceanicola > Pseudooceanicola atlanticus. The sequence goes on along the minus strand of NZ_AQQX01000008.1, from coordinate 85,987 downwards.
CTGTCCCTGGGGGCGAACGATGTCCAGATGCTGCGTCCCGGCGAATTCGTGGTCCGGGTCCGGGGCGGGTTTGTGCCGCTCTATGACCTCGGGGTCATGCTGGGCTATCGAAGCCCGCGCGAAACGCACGAGGGGTCCATCGTCCTGCTGATTTCTCTCGAAGACGGCAACCGCGCGGCCCTCGTGATCGACGGCATCCAGGACCAGCGCCAGGTCGTCATCAAGGGGCTCGATGACAGCTTCTACCGGGCTCCCGGTATCGCTGCGGCAACCATCCTGGGGGATGGCCAGATCGCACTGATCCTGGACCCGACTGACGTGATCGCGGCCGCAACGCCGAACAGGATCATGGATAAACCAATGCCCGAAAGGAAGGTTGCAAATGAATGAACTTGCCAGCACCCAGGGGCTCGAACTCCTGACATTCCGGGTCGCCGATCAGGAATACTCCCTCGACATCATGTCCGTCCGAGAGATCCGCGGCTGGACCAGAACCACGCCCATGCCGCATGCACCTGACTACATGCGCGGCGTCATCAACCTGCGCGGCACCGTGCTTCCGGTCATGGACCTCGCACGCCGGTTGAACCTGCCGTCGCGGGAAACCACCGATCGGAACGTGATAATCGTGGTCAAACTCAATGGGATCCTCACGGGTCTGCTGGTCGATGCCGTCTCCGACATTGTCGCGATGAGCGAAGATGACCTGCAGCCGCCGCCTGACCTCTCATCTGATCCGCAAATGTCTGTCGTCCGCGCGCTGACGGTCATTGATGATCGTATGATCCGTGTACTGGACCTTTCGGCCGTCGTGCCGGCTTCGTCGGACGAGGCCGCATGAACACAGTGCCGAATACCGGCCCTCAGGCCCTCAGCCTGAGTGATGCTGCATTCGCACAAATCTCGGCACTGGCCCGGGCCGAAGCGGGTCTGATTCTGCCAGCCAGCAAGATCACAATGGTTCAGTCGCGGCTTCGATCGCGACTGACAGCGCTGAACATCACCTCTTACGAAGCCTATGCGAAGTTCGTCGCGGGTGCGGAGGGCGACGTCGAACGTCGCATGATGATCTCGGCACTCACGACAAACGTGTCTCACTTCTTCAGAGAGAACCACCACTTCGAAATCCTGCGCCGAGATGCTTTTCCGGAACTCCTTCAACAAGCCCGCAAGGGAGAGGGTATCCGGATCTGGTCAGCCGGCTGTTCCAGTGGCCAGGAGCCTTACTCGATCGCGATGCTGATCCACGAATACGCGCCGGAATTGGTGGGACAAGACACGCTGATCCTCGCCTCCGATATCGACCCGAAGATTATGGAAGCCGCCGAAGCAGGCGCGTATTCGGAACAGCAGATCGCCGGCATTCCTCCGGAAATGCAAAAAAAGTACCTGAAAAAGAACGGCACCCAATACCACGTAAGCGCCAATCTCAAAAAGATGATCCGGTTTCGGGAATTGAATCTGATTGGAAATTGGCCCATGCGAATGAAGTTCGACGTCATCTTCTGCAGGAATGTCGTCATCTATTTCGACAGTGAAACCCAGAATGCGCTTTGGCCCAGGTTCAGAAATGCGCTGAAGCCAAATGGCTGGTTCTTCCTGGGGCATTCGGAGCGTGTCGCAGATACTGCAGCCAATGACTTCCAATCGGTGGGAATGACGGCGTATCGCCCTATCCAAAACCGAAACCAGACACAAAGCATATTAACAAACGCGAGGGAGGCCTGATATGGCACTGCGAGATCAAATCCGTATCATGGTCGTCGACGACATGTCCACGAGCCGTGGCCTGATCACTCAGGCACTGGACGCGTTCGGTATCCGAAATGTCGCCAGTACATCCGACGGTCCTACGGCTCTGAAAACGCTGGAGACCAGTCCGGTGCACCTGGTCATATCCGACTACAACATGCCGGATATGGATGGGTTACAACTCCTGCACAAGCTCCGGACCGGAGCGAAAACCAAAGGGGTTGGGTTCATCCTGATCACCGGCAAGGCCGACAAAGCGATTATCGAACACGGCCGAAAACTGGGCATGAACAACTTCCTGAAGAAACCCTTCGAACCTAAGGACTTGCAAGCCTGTATTGAGGCAGTGGTTGGACGGCTATGAGCGACAAAGAAGCTCGCAATACGGACCACGACCCGGATAGCGGCCTCGACATTGATGCAGCCAGCCTCGTCGCCGTGCTTGCTGGACAATTGTCCAGCCTGCACAGCCTTGTTGTGGGCCTCGAGAATTCCGTCTCCCAAAACATCTGCGCCTGCAACGGCCTTTCGGACTCGGCGATACATACGATGCAACGCGTCGACTATCTGCGCCTGTCGCTCAAAGATATTGCAGCCCTCCTGACACATCTGGGACCTTCAATGGATTGGAAGCTAGATACGCATGTCACGGCAGAAACATTGCGTGACCTCGTGGATATGCAAGACAGCCTCAGAGGCATTGTTCAGCCACCGAACCCTTCGAAGACGGTTCATCAACACGACATCTGGCTCTGAGTATCGAAAAGAAAAAGCTGCGTTGGTATCCAACGCAGCTTTTTCTTGGTCAAAACAGTTCGACATCGTTCTTCTGTGGTGATGCCGGTTTCAAAATGGGCTTCAGTTCAGGTGCGGATTCCACCGTCTTTTGCATGGCACGCCCCTCGGCTGGAAAAAACCTGATATGGCGCGCCGAGGTTCCCCCAAGGGATTGACCCAAACAGGGAATGCCCTCTCGCTCCAGGAAACCCAATGCAAAGAGACCATTCAGATGTCCGATATCGGACAATCCGCGGACCATTTTTGCACCGCCGAACACCTTGGCGCGCAGGTTGTTCCGATCTGCGCCGCGACGGACCATCGCGTTGATGAGCAGCTCCATCGCATTCACTCCGGCGAAGTCGCAAGCCACGCCACCAACGCTGGTCTGAGCGACCAGGATATGGTTCATGCCGCCAATGTGCCGATCCGGGTCCCAGAGGCAGGTCGCCACGCAGGACCCCAGGATCGTCGAGATCATCGCGCCAGGTTCATCTGCAATCGCATATTCACCCTGGGTGATATTGTATTGTTTTCCAGTCATTGGTCCTCGACGAGCGGGTTAGGCACGAGCGATCTGCTCGGCCGCGCCGGCGAGCCGGCAAGTTTCGTTGGCAATTTCGCGCAAAGGCAATTGTCGATCGACACAGCCCAACTCGGCCGCCGCTCGGGGCATACCGAACACGACAGAGCTCGCTTCGTCCTGGCCAATTGTTCTGGCACCGTTCTTTTGGAGTTGCGCCATACCTTCCGCCCCGTCCCGTCCCAGGCCCGTCAAGATAACGGCAATGACCCTGTCTGCGAAATCTGTCGCAGACAGAAACAATTCGTCGACTGACGGATAGTGGCCATTGCGTTTGGGGCCACGGATTTCGGTACAATAGAAGTTTGCACCGCGGCGAACCACGCCGGTATGGACGTCGCCCCCCGGGGCGAGGCAGACAGTGCCCGGAAGGACTTGTAGGCCATCTCGCGCCAGGAAAACTTTGACAGGGCATTTTTCGTTCAAACGATCAACGAACGACACCAGAAAACTCGATGGCATGTGCTGAGCGATAACCATTGGAGGACAATTTTCGGGCATTGCGGACAGCAGCGTCTCTATGGCTGCTACGCCGCCTGTCGAAGCGCCAACCAACGCAAGCTTGCCGTTCCAACGGTCCAGCTTCGCAGGCACGAACTTTTCTGGATCGATCTTGAGCCCCGGCCTTCTGGTTGCCTTGCAACGATTACTGCGGGCCGCCGTCAGGAGACGGCGGGCCATAGATTGAATGAATTGCGTGTCTATACCATCCGCCGGCTTGACCTGTACATCGACCGCACCCAGAGACAGAGCCCTGACAGCGGCCTGGCTGCCCTCCTGAGTTATGCTGGAGAGCATGACGACCGACATCGGTCTAAGCCGCATGATCCGTTCCAGAAAATCCAGTCCGTTCATGCGCGGCATCTCGACATCGAGAGTAATGACGTCGGGGTTCAGTTGCTTGATCTTCTCTCGCGCATCATAGGGGTCGAGAGCCGTACCGACGATCTGGATATCGGGATGCCGCGATAGGCCGAGAGAGAGTAACCGAAGCAAGGCGGGTGAATCATCGACGAGCAGCACCTTGATGGGGCCGGCCTCCGACGCGACCATCAGAATTCTCTCCAATCATCGTTCGAGCCGGATGATAGAGTTCCGGGTATCCCATTGACGACGGTAGCAGCAGCCGGTGTGGCAACCGGGGCCAGTATATCGGCATAGGCAGAGGCGTCCTTATTCATGTCGACACCGATATCGAACTTGGCCATAGACAACGCGAGGCTTTGAGCGCGATGCGCCAGGGCATGGGCGGCCGAGGTGGTTTCCTCGAACATGGCGGCATTCTGTTGCGTCGCGTGGTCGATTTCGCCGACGGCGTCGTTGATCGTCCCCAGCCCCTTGCTTTGTTCATCGCCGGATTTGGCTATTTCTTCGATATATCCGGAAATCTCGCTGATGGAGCCGACGATGGTCTTGAGTGCAGAGCCCGTCTGGCCGACCAGATCGACGCCTTGCGTCACGTGTTGGTCAGACGTCGAGATCAGGTTGTTGATCTCCGCGGCCGCATCCGAACAGCGCTGTGCCAGGGCACGCACCTCAGTGGCGACAACCGCGAATCCGCGTCCTGCCTCGCCAGCCCGCGCTGCCTCGACCCCGGCATTGAGCGCCAGAAGATTGGTTTGGAAGGCGATGTCATCAATGACCGAGATCACTTTGGTGACTTCCTTGGAGGAGGCCGCGATTTCCGCCATGGCAGCTTCGGCGCGATCAACAATGGGGCCTGACGATTCCGCACTCTGTCGCGCCTGTGCTACGAGCTGGTTCGCCTTGGCGGCCCCTTTCGCGGTCCCGGCGACGTTTGCGGTCAGTTCTCCCAAGGACGTTGCGGTCGACTGAAGCGTCATGGCCTGTGTTTCTGTCCGCCTTGCCATGTCATCGGCCGCTTTGACGATTTCAGCCGTTTCCTGGCGCATGCAACCGCTTTCTTCGGCGACAACCGACATGGCCTCGGTCAGTTTCTCGACCGCAGCGTTGAAATCGACGCGCAATTGCTCGTAGTCGCGGGCGAATTGAGAGGTCAGGCGATAAGTCAGGTTGCCATCGGCAATGGCTTTCAGCCCGACACGAAGTCCGTCGACCACCTGTTCCTGAGATGCTTGCATCATGCGACGCTCTTCTTCCGCGGCGTTCAACGCTTGCTGTTCGGCGGTGACATCAGAGCCAAGGAAAACGATCCCCGCCGGTTTGCCGGAGCGGTCGCGGATCGGATAGAAACCGCCATCCAGTATCTTTCCAGTGCCTGACATCGTGAAATGGCCACGGACAATTTCACCGTCGCGAATCTTGTCCGCGATCGCACCGCTGACGAGCGCGTCATCGACCGGCGTGAAGATCGTGGACAGGTTGGCAGCAGGACCGGAGGCGTCCACGGCCTGCTTGAAGTTCTCGTTGCTCTGGCTCAGGTCGCCCTTGATCGAGAATTCGGCCTTGGCCTGGCTCGTATTGATGGCGGCCAGAACGGCTTCGTTGCGGCGAAGATCCGTGACATCGACCCATTCGACCACGAGGCCGCAGATAGCGTCGTTGCTGCCCAGAACGGAATTGATTTCCAACTGCACCGAAGCCTGGCCGATATAGATATCCGTGCGGAACGGCAGGTTGGCCGGGTTACGAAGGATCGTCTGGATCCGTTCCGGCACCTTGTGAAACCGGTCCATGTTCACGCCGATCAGCTCGCGCGGATCGAAATCGGGGATCAGTTGCCGGAAGTCGGACACGCGGTTGTCCATCAGGTCGATCACCGCGTTGTTCATGTAGGTGATGTTGAAATTCGCGTCCGTCAGCATCAGCGCGGCAGAGGTCGCCTCGACGGCGGCGCTCTTGAACTTGTTCTCTTCCTGTTTGGCGGAATTCATCGCCAGTGTTTGACGAAGTTCTTCAAGCCCACGCGCCATGACACCCAATTCGTCACGGCTACGCGGCATCTTGATCACGTCGGAATAATCCCCCTGGCGCATGAGCCCGAGCGAACGCGTCATGCCCTTGAGCGGTTTGAGCGAAGACACCATGACAGCAAAGGCCAACAGACCGACCACGCCGATGAGGGCTATTCCGACAATCAACCCCGAGGGGCCGTTCGCGGCTGCCATCGGAGCGAGGTCTTCAGCCTGCCGCTGGATGGACAAGCTCCATTCCTGGCCCAGGATCGAAACTGGCGCGACGCCCAGCAGAACGGACGGATCGCCGACCATTTCGCTGGACAGGTTGGCATCGACACGATCAGCGCGCAGCTCTGCTGGCCCGCTGATACCTGCATTGGTCAACACCCGATCGACAGCTTGAACCACTGTGATCGATCCGGCTGCCGCACCGGATAACGGGATGGAGATCATGATATCCCCATCCATGACATTATCCGCTCCAGAATGTGCCATAATACCAATATTACTTGGTGAAATGCTGTTCTTATCGAACAATCCGGCATCCGGGGCCTGCTCCATCGCGGCACTCCCCGCTCGGTAGAGCAGCCGATTCTGTTCATCCGTCACGTAGAGCGCTTCAAATCCACCGATCCGCTGGATAACCTCCAGATCGGGGGCGACGCGGTCCAGAACCCGTTCGAAACGTTCGCTTTCAGCTCCGGCATTCGCGGGCAGATCACCTGAGGCAGTTCCATCAAGCCGGGCATCCGACAGCGCTGAAACAGCTGAAAGGACCCGTTCGGATCCGGCGAAATAGACCAGTTGATCCTCTAGCCGACTGGCCCAACCCTCGATCGCTGAGGCCTCTTGCGCGGCCAGAAGTTCAACGGCCTGAAGGGCATCGGCATGCGCCTGTTGCCGTGTCTGCCGTGCGTCGGACACCCCGAGCACGGCCAGTGACAGACCATCAAGGATCAGAAGTGCGATCAGCAGTTTCCAGGCCAGACCAAGTTTCGACAGCTGCATGAGGATTTCCCCGCCTTAGGTTCGAACGCTTCGAACGTCACGGGGATTTATCGCCAGCGGCTATGAAAATTGGCTTAACTGTTCCAGGACAAGCCCTGAGGATTTTCTCTTTCCCCGGCGCTCAGACCAACCCGAGGTCACGCGCGCGCATTGCGGCATGGGTCCTGTTGCGGGCATCGAGTTTGCGCGACAGCGTCTTCACATGAAGCTTGATCGTGACTTCCTGAACGCCAAGATCCCGCGCTATTTCCTTGTTGGACTTGCCCCCGGCGATCCCGCGCACGACCTCGACCTCGCGGGGGGTCAGGCTGTGGGTCATGTTGGCCAGCGCATCCTCGGGCATATAGGTGCCGCCCGAGCTGAGCACCTGGACCGCACCGACCAGATCGGCGGGCGCCAACGTCTTGGGGATGAACCCGGCCGCGCCCAGCTCCATCGCCTGGCGGGCGACCTCCGTGCTGGCGGCGCCAGAGATCAGCGCGACGGGAACGTCCGGCGCCAGGCCACGGACTTGCTCGATTCCATCCAGGGATTCCATCCCCGGCATGCGGTAATCCAGCAGAATAAGGTCGAACTCGGGATCCTGCGCCAGGGCTTCGCCTGCTTCGGTCATGTCGGACACGGGGAAAACCTCAAACCGGTCGGTTTGTCGAAGATAGGCGGCGATGGTTTCGCGCACGAGTTCATGGTCGTCGGCGATCAGGATCTTAACCACAGCGGCGATTCCCCTTTTTTATTATTGTCTAACCTACCCAAAAGTAGAGTGCACGTCTTTAGAACTTGCTGCTACGTTCACGGACCATCAAGGATCTGCGTTTAAACAGAAATTATGAACATTCTCCCTGCAATTCCCCGGATAGGATCGAAGATGACAGTGAGTTTCCACCGTTTTGTCCGCACGGCTTTGACCTTGGTCATGGCTGCGGCGTTGTTCGCGCTCCCGGCGCAGGCCGTCGACCTGCCCGCGGCGACCTCGGACCCGGTTCTGACGATCACGATGGGAGACGATGTCTATCCTCTCGACTCGGACGGCCTGCGCGCCCTGCCCGCGGTCGAGTTCACGACCACAACCATCTGGACGGAAGGGCCCCAGACCTTCGTAGGTCTGCGTGTGACCGAATTGCTGGAGCGTCTGGGGGTCGACAGCGGCACGCTGACGCTCATGGCCGCCAATGATTACCAGGTGGATGTCGATGTCAGCAGTTTCGAACCGGATGGCGCGATCCTGGCCTATGACCGCAACGGTCGTGCCATGGGGTTGCGGGACAAGGGGCCGGTCTGGATGGTGTACCCCTATGACAGCGATTCGAAATTCCGCTCCGAACTGATCTATTCCAATTCGATCTGGCAACTCGACCGGATTATCGTCACGCGCTGACAATGTGACACCTGACTGACCTGGCGGAGCCGGCGCATGACCGACGACAAGGCCCCCGCGACACAGCAGACGGAGCCAAGAGAAACCTTTGGCACCGACAGCGGCACACGTCGGAGCGAAACACCTGCCACCAAGGTGTCCAGCGCCGGTTTCACGAATGCCCGTATTGACGAATTGTCCCGCATAAGCCTGCAGAACAGGTTTCTGGTTCGCGTCGTCTTCCTCGGTGCGATCATTGCCATCACCGCGGTCGTCGTCGGCTACCTGCTGACCGACGTGCGTGCCAAGCTGGCGGAACTGACGTCGTCGCCACAGGACAACGTGCAATGGACCCTTGCCCAGTTTGAGGTGGAGTACCTGCAATTCGCGCTGGAACTGGAAAGTGCCCAGAACGAAACAGTGCCGTTGGACGATGTACGTCAAAGGTACGACATCCTCTATTCCCGGACGCAAACCCTGACCGACAGCCAGATCTACCGCGCGGCCTTCAGGGAACCTGCGCTGAAGGCGGAATTGACGGTGCTGGCCCGACGGTTGTTCGCGATGGCCGATCTGATCGACCAGACCGACGCTGACCTTCGTGCCTCTCTGCCCGTTCTGCGGGACGAGATGGACAACCTCCGCCCCCTCACCCGCAGCGTCATGACCCAGGGCAACCACCAATTGTCCATCCAGTCCGACGAGGCGCGGAAGGATATGGTGCAGGTACTCTCGCGCCTCGTGATTGCCGCGACCGTTCTGTTGATCACCCTGGTCGCGATGGCATTTTCCTTCCGGCGCATGGCCCAGACATCCGATGCCCGCCTGCGAGAGAACCTGGCCACGTCGGCTCGTCTTGAAACGATTTTCTCGACCTCGCGCGACGCGATTGCCGTGCTGGATTCCGCCGGTTGCATCGTCAACCTGAACCGCTCGGGGAGCGAGATGTTCGGGCTGAAGGATTTCGATGTCCGCGGTCGACGCATCGGTCGCCTGCTGACGCGCCGCGGCGATGACGGCTTCGTGCCCATCACCGGAAGAGAGCTGTTCGAAGCCGCCGCTTCAGGCCGCAAGACGGGTATCCGCCTGACCGGGCGGCGGCGCGACGGCTCCGAATTCCCGGTTGAGATCACGATCGACATCTCGACCCGCGAACGCACCCCGATCTGCGTCTGCGTGATCCGTGACATCGTCCACCAGGCCGCCGCCGAATTCGCGCTGAAGGAATCGCGGGACAAGGCCCGTGCCGGCGAACGCGCCAAGGCACGGTTCCTCGGCGTCATCAGCCACGAGATGCGGACCCCCCTGAACGGTATCCTCGGCACGATCGACCTGATCAAGGAAGAGGCGAGCAAACCCGACGCCCGCGCCAGCGAGTTGTGCGACACCTACCTGCCTGTGCTGCAAAGCTCCTCCCGTAACCTGTTGACGCTGGTCAATGACGTGCTCGACCTGACCCAGATCGAAAGCGGCGTGCGGGTGATGCCGCGCCCCTTCGATGCCGATGCCCTTATTGAGGGGCTGATCGCGGCCGAAATGGGACGGGCCCGCGCTCAAAACAACACGATCGAGGTGACGAGCGAAGCCCCGATCGGCTGGGTCCATGGCGACCCGGATCGCCTGCGCCAAGTGCTGGGCAACATCCTTGCCAACGCGATGAAATTCACCCGCGACGGCTCCGTCTCGATCGACGCGGTGCGGCTCGACGGGGACGAGGTGGAATTTCAGATCGTGGATACGGGGATCGGTATGTCCGACGCCGACCGGGAGCGGATTTTCGAGGATTTCTTCCGCACCAACGCAGCTGTCCATGGCCAGATCCAGGGTACCGGGCTGGGGCTCGGCATCGCGCGCAACATCATCGACGCCCTTGGCGGAGAGATCGGCGTGGAAAGCGAGGAAGGCGAAGGATCGCTGTTCTGGGTGCGTGTTCCCCTGCCCCCGACCGCCGCCGAAATGCCCGGACAAGCCGTGGCCATCGCAGATGAAACGGTCACTCCCTGCAATATCCTTGTCGTCGAGGATAACGCGACCAACCGCTTCATCGCCCGCCGCCTGCTGGAAAACGACGGTCACAAAGTGACCGAGGCAATTGACGGGGCCGAGGGGGTCGCCGCCGCGCTGAAGGATGCCTATGACCTGATCCTGCTGGATATCTCCATGCCCGTTATGGACGGCATCGCCGCCGCGCAGGAAATTCGGCGCCAGCCCGGTCCCAACCAAACGTCCCGCCTCGTTGCGCTGACCGCGCATATCGAGGGCGGGTTGGACAACCAGCGCACCGCCAGGATCATGGACGCCGTGCTGCATAAACCCCTTGATCGGGAGGAGCTGCGCCGCCAGATCCGTGCCTGCCACGACAACCATACCGTGCCCGGCCTAGTGTCCATGACGCCGCCCCGCAATGCCCTCGACGACCTGCTGGACACGATCGACCCCGAAACCGCGCGACGCCTGATCGACGGGTTCATCACCGAGGCGGATGCCAAGTTGCCGGACCTGCTGACCCGCGCAACCACCCCGCGCGAGACATCCGATATTCCCCTGGCGAACGATCTGCATGCGCTCGCCGGAGCCGCGACCAACTTCGGCGCAAGCGAAATGCACCTGCTTTTGATCCGGGCCGAGGCCAGCGAACGCGAGGGCCAGACCAGTACGACGGCGGATCTGGTGGAAGAGGCAGCCGCGCTCTGGCCCGACCGTCGCGCGATCCTAATCGAAGCCCGCCCCGACGCCGCGTCCCTGACCGCGCGGTCAGATAGAGCTTGACCGAAGACCCGGGATCGGGACACTAGACCAAGTGGTCTATTGATGAGGTTTGCCATGTATGACTGGAACAATCCCGACTTGTTGGCGCGTCTGAATTCCGGCTCCGCACATCAGGGGTTCAACCAATGGTTCGGCGCCGAAGGGCTGGCCGCCGGGGATGGCAAGGTCGAGATCATCGCTCCGATCCGCCCCGAAATGCTCCAGCATCACGGCTATGTGCATGGTGGCTGCCTGTCGGCGCTGGCCGATATGGCCTGCGCCTGGGCCGGCGCCGCGGCTTCTGACAAGGATGTCGTGACCTCGAATTACTCGGTGCATTTCCTCAGCCCCGCCACCGGCACCTTGCTGCGCGCCAAGGCACACACGATCCGGTCCGGCAAGACGCTCGCCACGGTCGAGGCTGAGGTCTGGACCGAAGATGATGGACGCGACCCCAAGAAGGTCGCCGCCGCCATGGCCTCCATCGCGATCCTTCCCGAAAGACGGCCGCGCGCCGCATGACCCGCCAAGGCGAAGAAACCCGCCAGCGGCTGATCCGCGCCGCGCTGGCCCTGTTCCAGTCCCAAGGCTATCACGCCACCGGGATCGCGCAGATCCTGTCTCATGCAGGCGTGCCCAAGGGGTCGCTCTACCACCATTTCCCCGAAGGCAAACAGGCGCTTGCGGTCGCCACCGTTGATTTCCTGGCCGAGGAGATGGCCGGCCGCTTCGCCCGCGCGACCGAGGGCGGCATCCCGGCGGAAAAACAGATCTCGCGCCTTTTCACCGATACGGCCGCCTGGCTGGAAGGACATGATTACAGCCAGGGCGCGTTGATCTCGTTGCTGGCGCAGGAGGTCGAAACCGGCGAAACCGCCCTCCGCGCCCGCGTGGCCAAGGCCTATCGTGAGGCGACCACCCAACTGGCCGAAGCGCTGGAAACCGGCGGCGCATCGGCACCGGAGGAATTGGCGACCACCGTGCTCGCCGCCCTCGACGGCGCCATGGCGCGGGCGCGCGGCCAGCGCTCTACCGTCGCCCTGCACCGGGCCGGGGATATCCTGTCACGGGTGGCGCGGGCCGGCTGATCCGGCCCCGCAAATGTCAGGCAAACAGATCGTGGGCCAGTTCCAGCGCCTCGATCAGCACGTCGACCTCGTCGCGCGTGTTGTACATCGCGAAAGACGCACGGCAGGTGGCGTTCAGCTCAAGATGCTGCATCAGCGGCCCGGTGCAATGCTGCCCGGCCCGTACCGCCACGCCCTTTTTGTCGAGGATGGTCGAGATGTCGTGCGCATGCGCCGCCCCGTCCAGCGTGAAGGAAAAGATCGCACCCTTGCCCGGCGCCTTGCCCTGCACCTGTAGCCAGTTCAGACCATCCAGCCGCGATTGCGCATATTGGGTCAGGTCGCGTTCATGCGCCGCGATCGCCTCCATTCCGATGGAGGTCATGTAATCCAGCGCCACCCCCATGCCGATCGTCTGCACGATGCCAGGCGTACCGGCCTCGAACTTCATCGGGGCGTCGGCCCAGGTGACGTTGTCCTTGGTCACCTCGCGGATCATGTCGCCGCCGCCCATGAAGGGCCGCATCTCGGCCTGCCGTTCGGCCCGGGCATACATCGCGCCGGACCCGGAGGGACCATAAAGCTTGTGACCGGTGATGGCGTAGAAGTCGCAGCCGATCTGCTGCACGTCGACCGGGCCGTGGACCGCGGCTTGCGAACCGTCGATCACGCTGACGATCCCCCGCTCCCGCGCGGCAGCGCTGATCGCGGCCACGTCGACCACGGTGCCCAACACGTTGGACATATGGGTGACGCAGACCATCTTGGTCCGCGGCCCCATGGCGTCGATCACCTTCTGCGGATCCAGCGACCCGTCCGGTTCGATATCGACCCATTTCAGAACCACACCCTGCCGTTCCCGCAGGAAATGCCACGGCACGATATTGGCGTGGTGTTCCATGACCGTCAGGATGATCTCGTCCCCGGCCTCCAGCCGCGGCGCGGCCCAGGCGTAAGAGACGAGGTTCAGCGCCTCTGTCGTGCCGGTGTTGAAGATGATCTCTTCTTCCGACCCGGCATTCAGGAAGTTCGCCACCTTGGCCCGCACGCCCTCGTACTTTTCGGTCGCGAGGTTGGACAGGTAGTGCAAGCCCCGATGCACATTGGCATATTCCTGCGAATAGGCTTGGTTGATCGCGTCGATCACCACCTGCGGCTTCTGGGCCGAGGCGCCGTTGTCGAGGTAGACCAGCGGCTTGCCGTTGACCTCTCGCGAGAGGATCGGGAAATCCGCGCGGATCGCGTTCACATCGTACATCAAATTCCTCCTGCCGGGACACCAAAGCCAAGCACGGCCATCAGAACGGACAGCACCACGATGATGCCGAAAAAGGTCATGACCATCACGCCCACGGATTTCAGCACGTCGATGCCGTGCGCAACGGCGATGAAATTGGCCAGCACCCACAGCCCCCAGAACCCCGCGACAAGCGCCACGAGCGACCCGAGCACCGGGATAACAAGCGAGATCACCGTGATCGCCAGTTGCAGGCCAAGCCGCAGCAATTGCAGCCAGACCATGATAGTCAAAATGGTACGCAGATCGCCGGAGCCGCCCAGCACGCGGCCGGTCATCACCAGGAACTGCACCGTGATCGTCAGCGCGACGCCGATGAAGATGGCCAGCATGACCGGCGACGCGGCGAGGTCGGGAAGGATCAGGCCCTGCGCCGCCGCACCGGGCAGCAGGATGCCGTAGAAGATACCGTTCAGCACCGAAACCAGCACAAGCCCGGTCCAGAGCGTGCCGGTGTCGTAGCCCAGGTCGATCACCCTGCGCGCCGCCATACCGGGCTTGGTCACCGTTTCGACCACCAGCGCCTTGAACATCTCGCCGTTCATACGCGTCCCCTTTCGACCGCCATCAGACCGGCCAACCAGAACCACAGAAAAATGCCGAGCGCCAGAAGCCCCGTCACCTGGGACTGCGCCGTCTCGCCGGCAAAGCCCTGCATCAACCCGTTGAGAAGAAAGACCGGCCCCGACGCCAGCAGCGCCCAGAACAGTGCCATCCGCGCGGCATGATACGTGCCCTGCCCGCCCAGCATACGGCCGATCAGGTGGCTGACCCCCGCCAGCGCATAAAGCACCAGCGGCACGATAAAGACCACGGCCAGCAAGGACCCGCCCAGCAGCATATCCAGCGGCGCATCGCTCAGATGGGCCTCCCGCGCCAGGCGGGGCCATTGCGCGATGTAAAGCACCACGCAGCCGGCCATCAGGATGGCCAGCGCGCGGTCCTCTCTCTGCCCCCCGGCCAGCCGGCGGCCCAGAACGGGCACCGGCCCCCGGTAGGTGGCCGCGATATCGGCAAGAACCGACATCAGTCGCGACGGCGGTCCAGCCAGGCCGAGATACGCTCGACGATCTCGTCCGCCAGGCCCTGGTCGTCGATCTCCTGCACCGCTTCCGCGAGGAAGGCGATGGTCAGCAGGTCGGTCGCCTTGCCCTCCGGCACCCCGCGCGAGCGCAGGTAGAACAGGCCTTCCTCGTCGATCGCGCCCGAGGTGGAGCCATGCGAACAGGCCACGTCATCGGCGTAGATCTCAAGTTCGGGCTTGGCCAGGAACTGGCTGTCCCCGTCCAGCAGCAGCGACTGGCTGATCTGGTAGCCGTCAGTCTTCTGCGCGCCTTCCTTCACCAGGATCTTGCCCTGGAAGACGCCAGTCGCACCGTTGCGCAGCACCTTCTTGAAGACCTGGCGGCTTTCGCAATTCACCGCGTCATGGGTGACGAAGACCGTATCGTCATGGTGGAAATCGCCGTCACCGACACAGGCGCCGGCCACATGGGCCACCGCGTCGTCGCCGGTCAGCTCGATCACGCATTCGTTGCGGGTCAGCTTGCCATTGGCGGTGAAGGTGAAGCTCTTGAAGGTGCTTTCCTGTCCCAGCCGCGCGAAGATGTGGGTCGCCGCGTGACGATCGTGATCGCGGCCCTGGGCGCGCACATGGTGGAAGGTCGCGTTGTCGGCCACGTCGACCTCGAGCACCTTGTTGAACCGTGCGGCGGCGGGGCCGTTCTCCAGCAGGGTCAGCTCCGCGCCCTCTTCCAGCTTGACGCAATTATGCAGGATCGCGTCCGAAGTGTCTGAAACATGACGGTAAATCAGGGAAACGGGTTTCTCTGCCTTGCCGGTCACATGGATCAGGACGCCGTCCGTCGCATAGGCCGTGTTCAGTGCGGCCAGCGGGCGGACAACCGGGTCCTGACCGTTGGTTTCCAGTTGGCCGTAGAGGCCCTGCGCCCAGTGAATATCGGCCTCGGCCACCTCGGCCAGGCGGTCGATCTTGACCCCGGCCATGGCCGGATCGTCCGACGCCTCTGCATCAAAGACACCGTCCACGAAGACCAGCTTGACCCGGTCGACCTCACCGAAGATCGGGGCCTCGGCAGCCTCGAAGGCGGGCGCCGGCACCGGGTCCGCCTGGATCAGCGCGGTCGGGCGGGTGAATTTCCAATACTCGTCACGACCCTGCGGCAGCCCCATCTGGACCAACCGGTCCAGCGCGGCCTTGCGGGGCGCGGCCGACCAGCCCGAGGCCGGAACGGCACCAAGCGCCGTCAGCATCGTGTCGGTGGCATCCTGTTTCTGCTTGGGAAGTGCCATTACTGCGCGGCCTCCATGATGTCGGCGTAACCATTCTGTTCGACTTCCAGCGCCAGCTCGGGGCCACCGGTCTTCACGATGCGGCCATTGGCCATGATGTGCACGACGTCCGGTTTGATGTGGTCCAGCAGGCGCTGGTAGTGGGTGATGACCAGGAAGCCGCGGCCTTCGTCGCGCAGCGCGTTCACGCCGTCCGACACCAGCTTCATCGCGTCCACGTCGAGGCCGGAATCGGTCTCGTCCAGAATGCACATGCGCGGGCCCAGAACGGCCATCTGGAGAATTTCGTTCCGCTTCTTCTCACCGCCCGAGAATCCGACATTGACCGGACGCTTCAGCATCTCGGCGTCGATCTTCAGGGTCTTGGCCTTTTCACGGACGAATTTCAGGAAGTCGGTCGCCGACATCTCGTCTTCGCCGCGCGCCTTGCGTTGCGCGTTCAGCGCGGTGCGCAAGAAGGTCATGTTGCCGACGCCGGGGATCTCGACCGGGTACTGGAACGCCAGGAACAGGCCAGCGGCCGCACGCTCTTCGGGGTCCATGTCCAGCAGGTCCTCGCCCTCGAGCGCGGCAGACCCATCGGTGACCTCATAGCCATCCTTGCCCGACAGGACATAGGACAGGGTCGACTTGCCGGACCCGTTCGGGCCCATGATCGCGTGCACCTTGCCGGCTTCGACCTCCAAGTCGACACCTTTGAGGATCTGCTTGTCCTCGTCTTCCAGCTTCACGTGCAGGTTCTTGATACTCAGCATCTTCTTTTCCTTTCGACGGCGCCTTAGAGGGGGGCGCACATAAGTTCGATCGTGCGCAGGTAACGGCCTTTCGGGATCGACATCGGTTCGATCGCGAAGACGGCCATCCGGCCCACAATTTTCTGGGGTTCCCCAACGAACCCCTCCACGCGGCGATAGGCCTTGCGCGGGGTGTAATCGTCAAACAGCAGCGTCAGCGGCTTCTGCGTCGACAGCGCCGTTGCCAGCACACAGCCGACCCGGAACCGTCCGTCCACCAGAACCAGGTCCGGCGAAATCTCCTTGGCCCGTTCCCAGACCCGCAGCGGGTAAGACGGGAAACGGCGCCATTCCTCGGGGCCGGTGGGATAGCCCCAATCCTTGGTCGGCCCGATATCGGCGTGGAACACGTCGACGGGGCTTTTCCCGGGATTTTCCTTGAACCAGCGCTGCATCATGTCGGCCCAGTCACGGTCGCTTTCCACGCTGGTGATCGTCTTGCCATCCAGTTCAGACGCCACGACGGTCGACCCGCCCGATCCGTATTCCAGGATCTCGGTCGCCTCCGCATAGCGTTCGCGCAGGAACGCCGCCTCTTCAGGCGGGAGGGTCAGTTCGGGGCGCGCGACAGGGCCTTCGGACAGGAACTCCATCACTCCACCACCACGGCCGTGCCCGAGACGGACACCATCAGCATCGAATCCGCGACCACCTCGTAATCCAGGTCGATCCCGACCACAGCATTGGCACCCTGCGCCGCCGCCCGGCCCTCCAGTTCGCGCATCGCCGTGTCGCGGGCATCCTGCAGCTTGCTTTCGTAAGCGCCGGAGCGTCCGCCGATGATGTCGGTTATCCCGGCAAAGAAATCGCGGACCACGTTCGCGCCCATGATCGCCTCGCCCACCACGATGCCGCGGTAATCGGTGATCGTCTTGCCTTCGATGGTGTTGGTCGTCGTCAGGATCATGTCACTCCTCCGGAGCCAGCAGGTAATTGCAGTTCTTGGGGTTATGGCGGTTCGTCATCTCAACGCGGTAGCGATGTGCGGCCATCCACTCGGCAAAGGCCGCATCGTTTTCGCCGTCCACCTCGATCAGGATCAGCGGTCGGGCGCGGGCGATGGTCTGCTCCAGGCCGGCCAGCACCTTCATCTCCATCCCTTCGACGTCGATCTTGACCAGGTCCGGGGCCTCGGCCTCGAACAGGTCGTCGCCGGGATGCACCTGCAGATCGCCGCCCTCGGGCTTCATTCGGGTAGCACCAAGGTTGCGATCATGGCGTCCCATGAAATAGCCGCCCGCCGACACGTCCGACAGCCCGATACCAAGCGCGCCCATGTCGATGATCCCGCCCAGATCGTTGATCACCACATTGGCGACAAGCGGGGCCAGCGCCAGCGGGTTGGGTTCGATCACCACCACGCGCCCTGCCCCCAGCCGAGCGGCAAAGTACAGCGCGTGATTTCCGATATTCGACCCGATATCAATGGCATGGAAGCCGGGGCGCAGGTATTGCGACAGCGCAGACAGCTCGGCCTCCTCGAAGAATTCGCCGCGGCGCAGGCAGCGCTGGATCGGGTCCTTCTCGAAGTTGAGGCAGAAGTTCAGCCCACCCCAGTGCACGACTTCGAAGGGCGGGAACCGCACCGGGCGCCCCGCCTCGATCGCGGCCAGTGCGGCGGCGAGGTCGAAATAATCGGGACCCGTCAGTTCCGGCCGTGGCAGGTTCAGGCTCATGCCGCACCTCCCATGGCCGGGGCGCCGTTCAGCACCGCGTCGACATAGGCCTTGGACGATCCCGCCGCCAAAGCACCCCGTTCGGTCAGCACGTCGGTGACCAAGGCGGCCAGATCGACACTGCCAAAAACCGTGTCGGCCAGGATCGCGATATGTTTCAGCGCCTCGGTGTCCATCCCCTCCAGGTCCATCAGGCCCCGGACAAAGACCGCGTCGCCGTCGATCAGCTGCGACCGGTGCCCACGCTTCAGCCCGCCGATCGCCGGGCGGCGCAGCTTGACCGATTTCAGGAACAGGAACTTGTGCAGGTGGAACCCCGCCCCGCGCAATTCCCGCATCTGGTCGTCCAGCAGCGGCTGATCCTGGTAGAGCGGCAGCGCGGCCACCTCGGTGATCACCGCCAGCGCGCCTGCGACGATCCCGGGGCCGCTGCGGAACACGTCCACCTCGCTGCCCTGGATGTCGATCTTGATCAGGTCGGGCTGCGGCAGGTCGATCCCGTCCAGCGGCATCGTCTCCATCTCGACCGTTTCGCGCACGCTCATGCCGTGGCGGAAATGGCCGGTGAAAGCAGGCAGCGCGGGGTTCGGCTCCAGCAGAGAGGTAAAGCCGCTCTCGGCACAGATGTTCAGGCGCTTGGTGCCCTTGCTGCCGACCGCATGAGGCACGTAATGCTCAAGCGGGCCGGCGGCGGCGACCAGCTCGTCATAGGCTTCCTTCTGAGGCTCAAAGCCCCAGACTTCGCATCCTTCGACAGATAACAGCCCGCTATACGGGGTCGGCTCCAACGGATTGGCGCCGATATCGACGACACGGGTCAGCCGCTCGGGCTTCAACAGCCCGAGCAGGAACCGCGCGCGATCTGCATCAAAAGGTTCCGACATGCCTGCTCCAATGCGGCCTTAGCCGACCGACCCTTCCAGGGAAATCGCAACCAGTTGCTGCGCTTCCATGGCGAACTCCATCGGCAACGCCTGAAGCACGTCGCGGCAGAACCCGTTCACGACCAGCGCGACGGCCTCTTCCTCGTCCATGCCACGCTGACGGCAATAGAACAGCTGATCGTCGTCCACCTTCGACGTGGTCGCCTCATGCTCCACCCGCGAGGTGTTATTCTTCACCTCGATATAGGGCACCGTATGCGCGCCGCACTTGTCGCCGATCAACAGCGAGTCGCACTGCGTGTAGTTCCGGCTGTTCTTCGCCTTCGGGTGCATCGACACCAGCCCGCGATAGGTGTTCTGCGCCTGCCCGGCGCTGATCCCCTTGGACACGATCCGCGACTTGGTGTTCTTGCCAAGGTGGATCATCTTGGTGCCGGTATCGGCCTGCTGCCAGTTGTTGGTGATCGCGATGGAATAGAACTCACCCTGGCTGTCATTGCCGCGAAGGATGCAGGACGGGTATTTCCACGTCACGGCCGAGCCGGTTTCCACCTGCGTCCACATCACCTTGGACCGATCGCCCCGGCAATCGGCGCGCTTGGTCACGAAGTTGTAAATGCCGCCCTTGCCGTTCTCGTCCCCGGGGAACCAGTTCTGAACGGTGGAATACTTCACCTCGGCATCTTCCTCGGCGATGATCTCGACCACGGCGGCGTGCAGCTGACTGGTATCGCGCTGCGGCGCCGTGCAGCCTTCCAGGTAGGACACATAGGCCCCCTTGTCGGCGATGATCAGCGTCCGCTCGAACTGGCCGGTATTTTCGGCGTTGATGCGGAAATAGGTCGACAGCTCCATCGGGCAGCGGACCCCCGGCGGCACGTAGACGAACGACCCGTCCGAGAAGACGGCGCTGTTCAGTGTGGCATAGAAGTTGTCAGACACCGGCACGACGGACCCGAGGTATTTCTTCACCAGCTCGGGATGTTCGCGGATCGCCTCGCTGATCGAACAGAAGATGACGCCGGCCTTCTTCAGTTCTTCCTGGAACGTGGTGCCGACGGAGACGGAATCGAACACCGCATCCACGGCGACCTTGCGGCCCTCGGCGGGCGCGTCCTCGGCCCCCTCGACACCGGCCAGGATCATCTGTTCCTTCAGCGGGATGCCCAGCTTTTCATAGGTCGCCAGCAGCTTCGGATCGACCTCGTCCAGCGATTTGGGCTTCACTTCCATACTCTTCGGGCGGGCATAGTAATACTGCTTCTGGAAGTCGATTTCCGGATAGTCGATCATCGCCCAGTCCGGCTCTTCCTTTTCCAGCCAGCGGCGATAGGCGGCCAGGCGCCATTCGGTCATCCATTCCGGCTCTTCGTTTTTTTCCGAGATCAGGCGGACGATGTCCTCGCTCAGGCCGAGCGGGGCATATTCCATCTCGATATCGGTGTCCCAGCCGTACTTGTACGTGCCGACCGCCTTGACGGCATCCACCGTCTCCTGGTCGACACCGTCCTTGACCTGCACCTCGTCATTCGACTTGCGCTCATCCAAAGTGGTCATCTCAGCCTTCCTTCCTCTCGCGTGTCCTCGGGCCTTCAGGCAGCCCGGGCGCGGTGTTTTTCCCGTTGCGCCAGCCAGGCATCGGCAAAGCGCGTCATCTCGTCTTCCGTCGTGGTCGGCCCCAGCGACACCCGGATCGCCGATCCGGCCTGGTCCGCCCCGTATCCCATGGCCCGCAGGACCCGGCTTTCCTTCACCTTGCCGCTGGAACAGGCCGAACCCGCCGATATGGCAAAGCCCTTCAGGTCCATCTGCATCACCTGCGTCTCGCCCTTCCAGCCCGGCGATATCAGGCAGGAGGTGTTGGGCAGGCGCGCGGCCCCGTCCCCTGCAATCACTACGTCCGGCGCCGCGGACCGGATGCGTTGCTCGAACCCGTCGCGCAGCGCGCGGACCCGGTCCCAGGTCCCGTCTTCCAGCTCGGCCAATGCCGCCTCGGCGGCCGCACCGAACCCCGCAATGCCGATCACGTTCTCCGTGCCGGCGCGGCGCCCCATTTCCTGGCCACCCCCGGTCAGCATCGCCGGCAGGTCGATCCCGCGTTTCAGGATCAGCGCGCCGATCCCCTTGGGGCCACCGATCTTGTGCGCCGATATAAGCGCCATATCGCAGCCCATCCAGTTGAAGGCCACGGGAATTTTTCCCACCCCCTGGGTTGCATCGCAGACGGCCAGCCCCTCGGGCAGGGTCTGAATCACCCCGGTCTCGGAATTGGCCAATTGCACGGATGCAACCTTTTGATCGGCAATCTGCACGATCCCTTGGGCATCGACCGCATAATCTCCAACCAGATGACTGAAGACCGCGTCGTGCTCGACCTCCGCGCCATGCAGGCCTCTTCCATGCAGCGCCAGCGCCGCCGCCTCTGTCGCGGAGGAGGTAAAGACGATCTCGGCCCCATCGGCCCCCACGGCCCGCGCCACCTGCGCCCGGGCCTTTTCCACCAGTGCCTTGGCAGCACGCCCTTCCGCATGAACGCTCGACGGGTTCCCGCCCACATCCATCGCGGCGATCATCGCCGCACGCGCCTCGGGACGCAGGGGCATCGTGGCGTTGAAATCCAGGTAGCTCCGCATCATGCCGATGCCACCCCAGGCTTCATCTTGCCGGAAATACTCCGGGGGGTGAATTGAGCCGCAGGCTCAAGCGGGGGGCAGCGCCCCCCGTCCCCCGCCCGCCGCAGGCGATATGACAGACCCGCTCTCACGCCGGCTCATCCGCTTCGTCGACGACGGCAAACAGGTTCGGCACGGCCGGACAGGGCGCCAGACCGTTGCAGACCACGTCAGACAGTCGCGCCTGGTGCAGGAAGACGTAGACATGGGCGCTCAGCCCTTCCCACAACCGGTTCGTCACCGATTGCGCCCGCGACCCCGACAACCCGCCAGAGGCGCCCGCGCCCTTGTGCAGCGCGTCGATCGTCTCGTCCACGGCGCCCAGCACATCCGACACCCGGATGTCCGAGGCCGACTTGGCCAGCTTGTACCCGCCACCGGGCCCTCGCACCGACGTGACCAGCCCTGCGCGGCGCAGCTTGACGAACAATTGCTCCAGGTAGGGCAAAGACACGTCCTGACGCTTGGAAATCTCGGCCAGCGTCACAAGCGTGCCATCCGGCTGCAGGGCGATATCTGCCAACGCCACCATGGCGTAACGTCCCTTGGTACTCAGCTTCATGACACCCTCATGCGAATCGCGAATTCATTGACGCCGCCGGAACAAGCGCTTATCTCGCTTCCAGCCCTAACGCCAAGGCGTCCTGCCTCGGCTTTAGAATCTTTCTAAGGTGCTTGACTATATAGGTCAAGAATACGCGCCACACAGGAGACGTAAATGCCCGAGGTCATCTTCCCCGGTCCCGAAGGCCGCCTTGAAGGGCGCTACCATCCCCAGAAGGAACGCGACGCCCCGATCGCCATCATCCTGCACCCGCATCCGCAATTCGGCGGCACGATGAACAACAAGGTGGTCTACAACCTGCATTATGCGTTCCATCGCATGGGCTTCACCGTTCTGCGCTTCAACTTCCGCGGGGTCGGCCGCTCCCAGGGCGAATACGACCAGGGCGTGGGCGAGTTGTCCGATGCGGCCTCCGCACTCGACTACCTGCAGTCGATGAACAACAATTCCAAGCATTGCTGGGTCGCGGGCTTCTCCTTCGGCGCCTGGATCGGCATGCAATTGCTGATGCGCCGCCCCGAGATCACCGGCTTCATCTCGATCTCTCCGCCGGCCAACATGTACGATTTCTCGTTCCTGGCGCCCTGCCCGTCTTCGGGCCTGATCATCAACGGCACCGCCGACCGTGTCGCGCCCCCCGCCGATACCGAGGCGCTGGTGGGCAAGCTGCACGAACAGAAGGGCATCACCGTCACCCACGAACAGATCGAGGGCGCGGGCCACTTCTTCGAGGAGCCCTACATGGATCCGATGATCGGCTCCGTCACCGACTACGTGAAGCGCCGCCTGACCGAGACGACCCGCTAATGTCCTCCTCCCTCGACCGCATAGCCGCAAAGCTGGCCGAGGAGACCCTGGAGGTCATGAAGGAAACCGGCGACGAACGGTTCTACATGGAGGTCAGCCAGATGATCGGCGCGGCCTCCCAGACATTGGAAGAGGCGTACCTGACCGAGGTCCGGGTGCGCCTCGCCGCAAACAAGGCCATCGCCTTCATCCGCGCGCGCAAGAAATCCGCAGCGAAGTCCCAGGCAAAGCCTTCCGCCCCCGATCAATGACCGCCCCCGGCCCCACGGACCCGGACAGGCCCCGCCGCGGCGGGCTTCGCGCCGCGCTGGCCGTTCTGATCCTGCCGGGGTTCCTGCTGTCTTTCCTGCTCGCGCTTGGCGAACGGCACTGGCACCATTGCTTCATCCACATCAAGGGCGACGCGCCCGGCCTGCCGTCGATCTTCGCCCCTAGCGAATTCATTCCCGTCGTGCTGGAAACCGTCACGCCGCCCTTTTCGCATCCGCTGATGACGCTGCTGCATTTCGGGCCGTTCCTGCTCTTTGCGCTGTTTCTCTGGCTGGGACCCACGCGCCGGATCCGCCGCGCCATGTGGGTCAACCTCGCGCTCTTTCTCGTGACCTGCCTGCTGATCCTGCTGCCGCTCGACATGCAGCACGATTGCGACGAGGCCGGGCCGCAAGGCTGGCTCCTGCTCTATGCGATCCTGCCCGTCGGGCTGATCATGGCCCTGTCCACCCGCCTTTTCATTGCCTGGAGGTCCGATGACATCCCCCCGCCTTGACGCCCAGATGGCCTTCCTGACCGAGGCCGAAAAGCTCCGCACGATCCTGCGCGCCACGCCCATCGGCGACGGTTCCCGCCAGGAAAATTCGGGCGAGCATAGCTGGCACATCGCCCTCTACGCCCTGATCCTGGCCGAACACGCGCCCGAAGGCGTCTCCATCGACCGGGTGATCCGCATGTTGCTGATCCATGACATCGTCGAGATCGACGCCGGCGACGTCCCCATCTACCTGCAATCCGCCGACACCCAATCCGACACCGAAGCGGCCGAGCTGGAGGCCGCCAAACGCATCTTCGGGCTGCTGCCTGACGATCAGGCGGCCGACATGCTCGCCCTCTGGCAGGAATTCGAGGCGGCCGAGTCACCGGACGCCGTCTTTGCCAAGTCGCTCGACCGGTTCCAGCCGCCCAACCTGAACCTCGTCAACGGTGGCGGGTCGTGGAAAACCTACAATGTGACCTTCGACGAGCTGGATCGCCGTGTCGGCAAACCCGTCCGCCGCGGCGCCCCGACCCTCTGGAACTGGATCGCCCCGAAGATCCGGGCGGTTCTGCGCTAGTCACCGGGTCGGACAGCCCTCAGCCAACCGGTTTCGTCTGGTGCCACACAAGGGCCGCCCGCCCACGTGTCTGTCGCTGCCCTCAAAAACGTGCGGCTCATCGGAAACGTGGCAAAGACGCACTTTGCCCCGCCGTGCCCCTCAGGCCTTCGCCTTGGCCTTCTTCTTCACCTCGGCCACCTTCTCGGCCAGGTCGCGGGCGATGGCGAAGGCGCCCTTGATCTTGTCGGCGTCGTTCTTCCAGTCGCGGCGCACGACGATTTTGTTGTCCTTGACCTTGGCCAGCCCCTTCTGGGCCTGAACGAACTCAACCAGCCCCTGGGGCGAGGCGAACTTGTCGTTGTGGAACTGGATCGTCGCACCTTTCGGCCCGCCATCCAGCTTGGCGATCCCGGCCCGCTTGCACATCGCCTTGATGCGCACGACCAACAGCAGGGTGTTCACCTCTTTCGGCAGCTTGCCGAACCGGTCGATCAACTCGGCCGCGAAGCCCTCCAGCTCCACCTTCGTCGACAGGGACGACAGGCGGCGATAGAGGCCCAGGCGAAGGTCCAGATCGGGCACGTAATCCTCGGGGATCAGCACCGGCACGCCGAGGTTGATCTGCGGCGCCCATTGGTCGTCGCTCTCCGACAGGCCCTCCAGCTCGCCGGCCTTGATCTTGGCAATCGCCTCTTCCAGCATCGACTGGTAAAGCTCATAGCCCACATCGCGCATGTTGCCCGACTGCTCTTCGCCCAGCAGGTTGCCGGCGCCACGAATGTCCAGATCCTGAGAGGCCAGCGTGAACCCGGCGCCCAGCGTATCCAGCGTGCCCAGAACCCGAAGGCGTTTTTCGGCCGCATCGGTCAGGCGCACGCGCGGTTTCGTGGTCAGGTAGGCATAGGCGCGGGTCTTGGCACGGCCCACGCGTCCCCGGATCTGATAGAGCTGCGCCAGCCCGAACATGTCCGCCCGGTGCACGATCATCGTGTTGGCGCGCGGGATATCGAGGCCGGATTCGACAATGGTCGTCGCCAGAAGCACATCGAACTTGCCGTCGTAGAAGGCGTTCATGCGCTTATCCAGCTCACCCGCCGCCATCTGGCCATGGGCCACCACGTAAGAGATCTCTGGCACCTGGTTCTTCAGGAAATCCTCGACCTCGGCCAGGTCGGAAATCCGCGGCACCACGTAGAAGCTCTGCCCGCCGCGATAGCGTTCGCGCAGCAGCGCCTCACGGATCGTTACCCCGTCGAATTCGGACACGTAGGTGCGGATCGCCAGACGGTCGACCGGCGGCGTGCCGATGATCGACAGATCCCGCACGCCCGACAACGACAGCTGAAGCGTCCGCGGGATCGGCGTCGCGGTCAGCGTCAGCACATGCACGTCGGATCGCAGTTGTTTCAGCCGTTCCTTGTGGTTCACGCCAAAGCGCTGTTCTTCGTCCACGATCAGCAGGCCGAGGTTCTTGAACCGCACGCCCTTGGCCAACAGCGCATGGGTGCCCACCACGATGTCGACCGTGCCCTTGGCCATGCCTTCCCGCGTCTGCGCGGCGTCCTTCGACGACACGAAGCGCGACAGGGGCGCGACCTGTAGCGGGAAGCCCCGGAACCGTTCGGCAAAGCCCTGGTAATGCTGGCGCGCCAACAGCGTGGTCGGTGCGATCACCGCAACCTGCTGGCCCGACATGGCGGCAACGAAGGCGGCGCGCAACGCCACCTCGGTCTTGCCGAACCCCACATCGCCACAGACCAATCGGTCCATCGGGTGACCCGAGGCCATGTCGGTCAGAACATCCTCGATCGCCGACAGCTGATCGTCGGTCTCCTGGTAGGGGAACCGCGCCTGGAACGCGTCCCATTCCCCGCCCGGTGCCTCGAGGATCGGGGCGCGCCGCAGGGCGCGTTCGGCCGCCACGCGGATCAGCCGGTCGGCCATCTCGCGGATGCGTTCCTTGAGCTTGGCCTTCTTGGCCTGCCAGGCACCGCCGCCCAGCTTGTCCAGCAGCCCTTCCTCGTGGCCGTATTTCGACAGCAGCTCGATATTCTCGACGGGCAGGTACAGCCGCGCCTGTTCGGCATATTCCAGCACGAGGCATTCATGCGCCGCCCCGGCGGCGGTGATGACCTCCATCCCGTGATACCGCCCGATGCCGTGGTCCACATGCACGACCAGATCACCGGGGCTGAGGCTCTGGGCCTCGGTCAGGAAGTTCTCGGCCCGGCGCTTCTTGCGGGCCCCGCGGATCAGCCGGTCGCCCAGCACGTCCTGTTCGGAAATCACCGTCAGCCGACGGTCGCGCCACGGTCCTTCGAACCCGGCCTCCAGCGCCCAGACGGCCAGGTGCAGCCCGGTCTTGCCGATACCGCCCGCATCGCGGATATGCACCGCGCCTTTCAGGCCCTCATCCTCGATCAGCCCGTCCAGACGTTCCCGCGCCCCTTCGGAATAGGAGGCGATGACGACCGGACCATCCTGAAGCTTTGACTTCACATGGCTGGCCAAGGCGCCGAAAAGGCTGATGTTTTCCATCTGCCGCTCGGGCGAGAAACTGCGCCCCACGCGCCCGCCCGCATCCACCACACCGGGGCCGGAGGCACGCTGCAACGGCGACATCTGTACCACCCTTAGCGGCGCCACGGCGGCCTCCCAGGCGGCATCGTCCATGTAATGCAGCGCCGGCGGCACGGGCTTGTAGATCGAATCCAGCCGGTCCTTCTGCGCCAGGGCCAGGCGCCGGGTCTCGTATTGATCGCTCACCGCATCCCAGCGGGCCAGCCGCGCCGGGGTCACCTGCTCGTCCAGCATGACCGAGGCCCCGGGCAGGTAGTCGAACAGCGTCTCCAGCTTCTCGTGGAAGAACGGCAGCCAATGCTCCACGCCCTGGTGCTTGCGCCCCGCGCTCACCGCCTCGTAAAGCGGATCGTCCGTGCCCGCCGCACCGAACTCGATCCGGTAATTCTGCCGGAACCGGGTGATCGCGGCCTCGTCCAGGATGACCTCGGACACCGGGGCCAGCTCCACCACGTCCAGCTTTTCCGTGGTCCGCTGGGTTGCCGCATCGAAGCGGCGCGCCCCGTCCAGGACGTCCCCGAACAGGTCCAGCCGCACCGGCCCCAGCTCTCCGGGCGGGTAGATATCCACGATACCGCCACGGATCGCGTAATCGCCCGGCTCCGTCACCGAATGGCTTTGCGAGAACCCCATGCGCACGAGGAAATCGCGCAACGCGGCCTCGTCGATGCGGTTGCCGACACGGGCGGAAAACGCAGCCTCCCGCAGCACGTCACGCGCCGGGATCCGCTGGGTCGCCGCGTTGACGGTGGTCAGCAGGATGAACCGGTCGGGCATGCCATGGGCCAGCGCCGCCAGCGTCGCCATCCGCGTCGCCGAAATATCGGGGTTCGGCGACACCCGGTCATAGGCCAGGCAATCCCAGGCGGGGAATTGCAGCACAGGCATCGATGGGTCGAAGAACCGCAGCGCGTCGGCCATCGACGCCATGCGCTTGTCGTCCAGCGCCACATGCATGACCGGCGCACCGCGCTTGGCCACCTCCGCAAGAAGCAGAGAGGCGTCGAAGCCCTCGGGCGCGCCGCCCAGGGTGATCTTGTCGCCCGATTGTGCCATGTCAGCCTCCCAGGACGCCGATCGAGAAGTTCTGGAACATGCCCCACATCGTCGTCACGAAGATCGAGACCATGCCGATGAACTGCACCAGCATCCTGTGGTGATGCAGTTTGCGGTACAGCGTCTGCCCCTCGGGCCAGTCGGCCTTGAACTTGTAGGCCGTGCGCACCGACAATGCGCCCACGATGGACATCGGCAGCACCAGCAGGAACACCGCCTGTGCGAATTCCACGTCATAGCCAAAGCCCAGCACCGCCAGCGTCGTCAGCGTGAAACTGACCAGCACGATCAGCACCAGCCCCGACACTTCCGAGACATAGAGGATCCGCGTCGTGTAGATCCGCACCAGTTCGGCCACGTCATGTTCCGCCGTGCCGCCCTTGCGACGGGCCCGCGAGATCAGGTCCCACGGCACCCCCATGACCCAATGGCTGGCGGTCGACCACAGCACGGCCAGAGCGATCCAGAACCACAGGTTCGAAAAGCTCCGCATATCGATCACTTCGAATATCGTCTGCGTCAGGTCCAATCCGCTGCCCCTCTGGTATCGCCTCATCATCGAGGCCCTCAGCCCCGACCCGCGACATGGCGCGGCAAAGTGCCGGGATTGGCCCACTTGTGGTGTAGGCCATTCCATGCCACCCCTTTGGCGCCGGATCAAGATAAGGATGCCCCATGACACGCCTGGCTGCCCCGTTCCCCGCCGCCCGTTTCCGCCGCGCGCGAAAATCGCCTGCAATCCGCGCCTTGATGCAGGAAAACGAGGTCTCGGTGAACGACCTGATCTGGCCGGTCTTCCTGACCGAGGGCACCGATACCGAGGAACCCGTGCCCTCCATGCCCGGCGTCTATCGCTATTCCGTCGACCGGGTCGTCGAGGCCGCGAAGGAAGGCGCCGATCTGGGGATCCCCGCGATCTGCCTCTTTCCCTATACCCCGATGGAGAAACGCACCCGCGACTGCGCCGAGGCCTGGAACCCCGACAACCTGTCGAACCGCGCCACCCGTGCGATCAAGGCCGCCTGCCCCGACCTTGCGATCATGACCGACGTGGCGCTGGACCCCTACAATATCGACGGCCATGACGGCTTTGTCGTCGATGGCGTCATCCAGAACGACGAAACCATCGAGGCGCTGGTCAAACAGACGCTCAGCCAGGCCGAAGCCGGCGCGGACATCATCGGCCCGTCGGACATGATGGACGGCCGCATCGCCGCCATGCGCAACGCGCTCGAGGCCGGCGGCCACACCAACGTTCTGATCCTGTCCTATGCGGCCAAGTATGCCTCGGCCTTCTACGGCCCCTTCCGCGACGCAGTCGGTGCGACCGGGGCGCTGAAGGGCGACAAGAAGACCTACCAGATGAACGCCGCCAATTCGGACGAGGCACTGCGCCTCGTCACCCGCGACATCACCGAGGGCGCGGATTGGGTCATGGTCAAGCCGGGCATGCCCTACCTCGACATCTGTTCGCGGGTGAAGCGGGAACTTCAGGTGCCGACCTTCGCCTACCAGGTGTCGGGCGAATACGCGATGATCCAGGCCGCGGCGCAAAACGGCTGGATCGACGGCGACCGCGCCATGGCCGAAAGCCTGCTGGCCTTCAAACGTGCCGGTTGCGACGGCGTTCTGACCTATTTCGCCCCCGCCATGGCCCGCGCCCTGAACGGCTAGGCCCCGCCTGACCTCGCCCGGGACACAGCCTCGCGGATCAACGGACCACTATAGCTTCGGCAACGCTCTGCCGAGGCCACCATTGGTGGTGACACCCCCGCCTTGCCCTACTATACTGGCCCCAAGCCGGGGATAACCGGCGGGCCAAAAGGCCATATCGGGCAACCGGCGCAACAGGCGCCCCAGAACAGGCAGTGACATGAAAAATCTGAACCGGCGGGCCGTGACCCTTGCGGCGCTAGCAGCCATCGGGCTGACGGCAGCCTGCGGCAATGGCGTGGGCAACACCAACGCATCCACCATCGACGCCCGCGTCGATGCGACGCTCAACTACCTCTACACCAATTACCCCGAAGCCCGTGATGTTTCGGCGAAATCCGTGGCCACGCTGGTGATGCCGGTCATCACCGAGGCGGGCTTCGGGATCGGCGGGTCCTACGGGCGCGGCGCGCTCCGGATCGAGGGGACGACGGTCGACTATTATTCCGCCACCGCCGCCAATATCGGGCTGCAGATCGGCGCACAGCAATACGCGCATGTGCTGTTCTTCATGACCCAGGACTCGCTGGCGCGCTTCCGTCGCAACGATGGCTGGGCCGCTGGCGCGGATATCGAATACGCCTTCTCCGATGTCGGGGAAAACCTGCGCACCGATACCAACAACGCCTCTTCGCCGGTCGTGGCCTACCTCTTTGCCCAGGCCGGCGCGCGCATCGGCGCCACGCTGGAAGGCATCAAGTACACCCGGATCATCCCCTGATCCTTTCGGCGGGGCCATGTCCGGACATCGGCCCCGCCACCGCTGCATCCCCGCACTTTCCGACCTGACGCGGCATTTCTCTCTGGACGCCGGACGCATGTCAGGAAACACTCCGCCCGAAGATCGAAGACGGAAGATCAAAGGGAGGATCACATGTCGGATATAGCTGGAAAGCCGGGCGAAACCGGGGCGGATGCCCTCTGCGACACGTTGCTGGCCAATGACGTCGATGTGTGTTTCGCCAATCCCGGCACGTCAGAGATGCATTTCGTCGCCGCGCTGGACCGCAAGCAGCAGATGCGCTGCGTCCTGGGCCTGTTCGAAGGTGTCGTGACCGGGGCCGCCGACGGCTATGCCCGCATGGCCGAGAAGCCCGCCGCCACGCTGCTCCATACCGGGCCCGGCATGGCCAATGCCCTGGCCAACATGCACAATGCACGCCGCGCCTTTTCGCCCATGGTGAACGTGGTCGGCGACCATGCCAGCTATCACCTGCCGATGGATGCCGCGCTGACCTCGGACATCGACAGCCTGGCCCGGCCGATGTCGCAATACGTGCGCCGCATCGCGGGCGCCGACGATGTCAGCCCTGCCACCGCCGAGGCCGTCACCCACGCCATGCGCGCGCCCGGCGGCGTCTCCACGCTGATCCTGCCTGCCGACGCCGCCTGGGGCACAGCGCCCCAGACCGCTCCCGTGAAGGCCCAGCTGCGCAACCCGACCGCCGCCGATCCGGCCCGCGTGGCCGAGGCGGTCAAGCTGCTGAAATCCGGCGGCAAGACCGTGCTGCTGCTGACCGGCCGCGCCCTGCGCGCCGACGCTCTGGAAACCGCCAATGCCGTCGCTGCCGCCACCGGCGCGACGATCCTGGCCCAGCAGGCCAATGCGCGGATGGAACGTGGCGCCGGGATCGTACCGATCAACCGCGTGCCCTACCCGATCGACCAGGCCATCGCCGCGCTCGCGGATGTCGACAACCTGATCCTCGTCGGCGCGAAAAGCCCGGTGACCTTCTTCGCCTATCCCGGCAAGCCCTCCACCCCGCTGCCCGAGGGCTGCAACGTGACCACCCTGGCCGATCCCGGCGACGACCTGCCGGGCGCGCTCCAGGCGCTGGCCGAGGCGCTGAACGCCAAGCCCGCTCCGATCCCCGCCGCGCCCGCCATCCCGGATCTCGCCAGCGGTCCGCTGACGCCCGAAACCATCGCGATCACCGTCGGCCACCGCCTGCCGGAAAACGCGATCATCTGCGACGAATCCGTCACCTCGGGCCGGGATTTCTTCCGCTTCACCTGGGGCGCGGCCAAGCATGACTGGCTGCAACTGACCGGCGGCGCGATCGGTGTCGGCCTGCCGCTCTCTGTCGGTGCGGCCATTGCCTGCCCGGACCGCAAGGTGGTGAACCTGCAGGCGGACGGCTCGGCCATGTACACCAACCAGGCGCTCTGGACGATGGCGCGGGAACAGTTGGATATCTGCGTCGTGATCTTCTCGAACCAGCGCTACGCCATCCTGCACGGAGAGCTGAAGGGCGTCGGCGCCGGCGAGGCCGGCAAGAACGCGCGCCGCATGCTCGATTTCGACGAACCGGCGCTGAACTGGGTGCAGATGGCCAATGCCATGGGGGTCGAGGCCGCCCGCGCCGAAACCGCCGAAGGCTTCACTGATCTCTTTGAAAAGGCCACGAAAACCAAGGGGCCCTTCCTGATCGAGGCGATGATCTAGGGGCTAGAGCGGCCCCCAGACATTGATGTTCTGACGCAGGAAATAGGCAAAGGACGAGGTCTCCATGAAGGCCACGTCGCAAGCATCCCGCCCGACCGCGATCAGGACCGCGTTGGAATCGTCCGAC
Organism: Pseudooceanicola atlanticus; assembly: GCF_000768315.1. Lineage (GTDB taxonomy): Bacteria > Pseudomonadota > Alphaproteobacteria > Rhodobacterales > Rhodobacteraceae > Pseudooceanicola > Pseudooceanicola atlanticus. Next base: position 53,576 of record NZ_AQQX01000008.1, on the reverse strand, counting down.
ATGCCCGTGGCGTCGATCAGGCGCCACGCGCCCTCCAGCCAGACCTGCGCCACCGCATGGAAATCCTGTGGGCGCACGTTGGGGCCATAGCACGAGGCGTAGCGCGCCGGCACACCCGCCGCGCGCACCATGGCACAGACCATGTGGGCGTAATCCCGGCACACCCCTTCGCGCGACACGAAGGTGTCCAGCACGGTCGTATCCACCGTCGACGCGCCCGGGATATAGGACATGTGCGAGCCCACCCAATCCCGGATCGCGGCCACGCGGGCACCGCCGCTCAGCCCTTCGAATTCGCGGGCGACGAAGGTGGCGAACATGTCGGACTGGCAGAACCGCGACGGGCGCAGATAGGTCAGCACCTCGCCCGGCAGGTCGCGCATGTCGGTATCCTGAAGGTGACGCAGGGGTTCGGCCACGCGGGTGACCTCGACCATGGCATTGTAATGCAGCCGCATCGCGAGGCTGGGCACATGGGCCCACATCCGCTGTCCGACACCGGTTTCGCTGGTCACTTCGCGAAACTCGGCGCCCTCGGCCTCGATCGTCTCGCTCAGCACCGCCTGGCCGGCCTGGTGCACGGCGCGAATGTCCAGCAGGACGTTCGGGTCGCTCAGGTCGTAATCCAGCATGACATCGACTTCGATCTGCATGAGCCAGCCTCCAGACCTGAATCCCCTGTCCGCCGCGCGGACCACCTCAGCCCTGCCTGCACGGGCCGGGCGGCGATTGCAACCGGTCTTCGTGGGGGAAACCTGCGCAAACCCTTGATTAAACGGCTCGCAGATGCCGCAAGGTCATCCATTTAAATGCGTCGATCAAGAGCTTAATTCGATTTGCGAAAGATAATTGCGCTTCGCTTATCTGACAAATGCACTATGGTATGGGAAACTGCCCGGCGACAAAGGTGCTGCAACACGCTTTATCGCCGGACAGCCATGACGCCCTTTCGGACGTCGCCGGCCGGGGGCAATCGACCGGCTCACAGAGTACCCTCATCACTCGTTAACAATCCCGCGGTGCGCTCAAGGCGCACCGCCACCTTCGGGTGACGGCTAGAGTCGTCACATTGATTAGTTAGCATGCGAAACATCGCTTGTCCGCCAGTGCCGACATCGAATCCTGCAAGACCAACCTTGCCGAGCAAACACAAGTATACATCTTGACTATACTTATGGCTAATAACTGATTTTCCAGTCTCAAAGCCTGAATTTTTGGGAAAAACCCATAAAAAATTGGGGCCCCGCTTGGGGGCCCCAGTATCATGGATCGGGCTCACTCTGGTACCGCCCGGAAATTTCTGCCTGCGGCTCGATCCACGGGCGCGACCATCAATCGCAGTCGCGCCTATCCCTTTAGCTGCACCCGCTGGTCGCCCCGCAGGTGTTGCACTTCATGCAGGTGCCGTTGCGCACCAGCGTGTAGTTGCCGCAATCGCCACAGGCTTCGCCTTCATAGCCCTGCATCTTGGCCTTGGTACGCGCATCCATCGACACCGATCCAGAAGAGATCGCGGTGCTTCCGGACTTGGTTTCCGGCACCAGGGTCTGCAGCGCGCCGACCGGATCGGTCCCGGTCATCGCCGCGCCGCCCAGCTGGGCGCCGCCCTGCAGCAGGACCAGTTCCTGCGGCATCCGCTTGCGCAGATACCCGGTCGAGGAAATCTGCTTGAGCACTTCCAGCGACCGCGAGGCCGCGGTTTCGGACAGTTCCTCGACGTTGGACACGCCTTCCTTCTGGTCGCCCTGCCCCACCGTGTCGAAGGTCGCGCCTTCGGGCTTCACATGGGCCAGATCGGTGCGGTCCAGGTAGGACACGGCCAGTTCGCGGAAGATGTAATCCAGGATCGAGGTCGCGTTCTTGATGCTGTCATTGCCCTGCACCATGCCCGCCGGTTCGAACTTGGTGAAGGTGAAGGCATCCACGAACTCTTCCAGCGGCACGCCGTATTGCAGGCCCACGGACACGGCGATGGCGAAGTTGTTCATCATCGCACGGAAGCCGGCGCCTTCCTTGTGCATGTCGATGAAGATCTCGCCGAGGTTGCCGTCCTCGTATTCCCCGGTGCGCAGATAGACCTTGTGGCCCCCGACCATCGCCTTCTGAGTGTACCCCTTGCGGCGTTCGGGCAGCTTTTCGCGGCCGGCGCGGGCCACTTCCTTGATGACCACCTTCTCGACGATCTTCTCGGCCAGCACGGCGGCCTTTTCGTGGGTCGAACCGCTTTCCAGTACTTCGGCCGCGTCGTCGTCATCCTCGACCAGCGCAGAAGCCAGCGGTTGGGACAGCTTGGAGCCGTCGCGGTAGAGCGCGTTGGCCTTGATGCCGAGGCTCCAGGACAGCTCGTACGCCTTCTGGCAATCCTCGATGGTCGCGTCGTTGGGCATATTGATCGTCTTGGAGATCGCCCCCGAGATGAAGCTCTGTGCCGCCGCCATCATGGTGATGTGGCTTTCCGTCGACAGGAAGCGCTTGCCCTTCTTGCCGCAGGGGTTGGCGCAGTCGAAGACTTCCAGATGCTCGTCCTTCAGGAACGGCGCGCCTTCCAGCGTCATGGTCCCGCAGACATGGTCGTTGGCCGCGTCGATCTCCTGCTTGGTGTAGCCCAGGTGGCGCAGCAGGTCGAAGCCCGGATCGTTCAGCTTTTCGGCCGGGATGCCCAGCGTCTTGGTGCAGAACTCCTCGCCCAGGGTCCACTGGTTGAAGACGAAACGGATGTCGAAGGCCGAGCCAAGCGCCGCGTCGATCTTGTCCAGCTCACGCTGGCCGAAACCGTGCCCGATCAGCGAGGTATGGTTGATCCCCGGCGCATTGCCGATGGAGCCATGCCCGACCGCGTAGGAGATGATCTCCTCGATCTGCGCCGACCCGTAGCCGAGGTTTTCCAGCGCCGCGGGCACCGACCGGTTGATGATCTTGAAGTAGCCGCCGCCGGCCAGCTTCTTGAACTTCACCAGGGCGAAGTCCGGCTCGATCCCGGTGGTGTCGCAATCCATGACCAGGCCGATCGTGCCGGTCGGCGCGATGACGGTGGCCTGTGCGTTGCGATAGCCATGCTCTTCGCCCAGGCGCAGCGCCTCGTCCCACGACGCCTTGGCCAGCTCGACCAGGGTCTTGTCGGGGCAATTGGCGTGGTCCAGCGCGACCGGCTTGATCTCAAGCCCGTCATAGCCGTCGGTATTGCCGTAAGCCGCGTTGCGGTGGTTGCCGATGACGCGCAGCATGTGCTTTTCGTTGCGCTTGTAGCCCGAGAACGGCCCCAGTTCACCGGCCATCTCGGCCGAGGTCGCATAGGCGACACCGGTCATGATCGCGGTCAGGGCACCGGTCAGCGCCCGGCCCTCGTCGCTGTCATAGCCAAAGCCCATGTTCATCAGCAGGCCGCCGATATTGGCATAGCCCAGGCCCAGCGTGCGGAAGTCATAGGACAGCTGCGCGATTTCCTTGGACGGGAACTGCGCCATGGTGACCGAGATTTCCAGCGTCACGGTCCACAGGCGGGTGGCGTGCACGTAATCCTCGGCCTGGAACTCGCCGTCCTTGAGGAAGGTCAGCAGGTTCATCGAGGCCAGGTTACAGGCCGTGTCGTCCAGGAACATGTATTCCGAACACGGGTTGGAGCCGCGGATCGCGCCGTCTTCGGGGCAGGTATGCCAGGCGTTGACGGTGTCGTGGTACTGGATGCCCGGATCGGCACAGGCCCATGCGGCGTGGCCGATATCTTCCCACAGGTCGCGCGCCTTGATGGTCTTGGCGACCTTGCCGTCGGTGCGGCGGATCAGCTCCCAATCGTCATTGTTCTCGACGGCCTTCAGGAAGGCATCGGTCACGCGGACGGAGTTGTTGGAGTTCTGGCCGGAGACGGAGGCGTAGGCTTCGCTGTCCCAGTCGGTGTCGTAGGTCGGGAACTCGATCGAGGCATAGCCCTGCTTCGCGTAATCCAGCACCCGCTTGACGTAAGTCTCGGGGATTGCGGATTTCTTCGCTTCGCGGATCGCGGTTTTCAGCGCGTCGTTCTCGGCCGGATCATAGGCGCCCTCTTCGGTGCCGTCCCAGGTGCGGATCGCGGCGAAGATCGCGTTCAGGCACCGCTCGTGCATTTTCGAACCGGCGACGATGGAGGCAACCTTCTGCTCCTCCTTCACCTTCCAGTTGATGTATTCCTGAACGTCCGGGTGATCGGCATCGACGATGACCATCTTGGCCGCGCGGCGGGTGGTACCGCCCGACTTGATCGCGCCGGCTGCCCGGTCGCCGATCTTGAGGAAGCCCATCAGGCCCGAGGATTTGCCGCCACCGGACAGGCTTTCGCCCTCGGCCCGCAGCGACGAGAAGTTGGTGCCGGTGCCCGAGCCGTACTTGAACAGGCGCGCCTCGCGGACCCACAGGTCCATGATGCCGCCGTCGCCCACCAGGTCGTCGCCGACCGACTGGATAAAGCAGGCATGCGGCTGCGGATGTTCATAGGCCGACTTGGACTTGGTCAGCTTGCCCGACTTGTAATCGACGTAATAGTGGCCCTGGCTAGGACCGTCGATGCCATAGGCCCAGTGCAGGCCGGTATTGAACCACTGGGGCGAGTTCGGCGCAGCTCGTTGAGTGGCGAGCATGTAACGCATCTCGTCGTAATAGGCAGAGGCGTCCTCTTCAGTGGAGAAATAGCCGCCCTTCCAGCCCCAGTAAGCCCAGGCGCCTGCCAGACGATCGAAGACCTGGCGGGCGGAGGTTTCACCGCGGGTCTCGACGTCATCGCCGTCAGGGACGGAGCGCCAAAGGAATTCGGGAACGTTCTTTTCCTTCACCTTTTTCAGGCGGGCCGGCACACCGGCCTTGCGGAAATACTTCTGTGCGATCACGTCGCTGGCGACCTGGCTCCAGCTGGCGGGCACTTCGCAATCGTCCAGTTTGAAGACGATGGTGCCGTCCGGATTGCGGATCTCGGACGTGGTGGAGACGAACTCCAGCCCTGCATAGGCGTCCTGCCCGGCCTTGGTGAATTTGCGCTCGATCTTCATATTCGAAACAGCCTCGTGATCGTGTTTTTCGCCCATCTCCCAGCCTTTGCGGGGCCGGACATTCGTGCCGGTGGATGGAACAAGGGGCAGCACTGCACAGCCTTGCAGCTGCACCACGGGCCTCCTCTACGGGGGTTTGTGTGTATCGTATGTCCCTTGCCGCGCCCGCCACTATATTTGGTGGGTCATCCAACCGGCCTCCACAATCTGCGGTAATATGGCGGTCATGGTCAACGACATTTTGCGACGAAATTCACTTGACGGACATACTCACAACCCGGCCGATTCCCGTCTTGTTTTCCGCAGCTCCAAAAACCACACCAAAACAAGGTTATCCTGCATATGGCTCAACCGATGCATTCACAGCTGTGGGTAAGTCTGTGCACGGAAATCCGCCGCCTGGACCCCGATTCGACCCCTCTCGCCCAGAGAATCGCCACACATTTTTGCACAACATGTAGTGCTGATATTAACGGTTGATCTACTACTAGCGCCCACTAGGCACTTATCCACAGGCGGAGTCGGAAAAACCACGGCATAGTCAGCAATTACAGGCGGTTCTGAAACCGCAGCAAAACAGCCTGTCAACCTGTGCACATGTTTTTGCAGGCCTTTCTGCCTCGCACAAACCGCCACAAGATGTGGTAGCCCGCCCTGCAGGTATATACCGTCGCCCGGCTTTCGCCGGCGACAGAACCGCAAGATGTGGAAAAGTGGTCGGGGCGGCGAGATTCGAACTCACGACCCCCTGTACCCAAAACAGGTGCGCTACCAGACTGCGCTACGCCCCGGACCGTGCGTGGTCTCTATATGCAGATGCGGTGGTTGAAAAGACCCTAACAGGCCCAGGCGGCGTCTTCGCCAATCGCGGGATGACGGATTTCCGTTCCCGGCCCGATCCCGAAGCGTTCGGCCAGCCCGCCGTTGATCTCCAGCACGTATTGGATACCGGATCCGCCGGGCAGCGGCGTCTCGTCAAAGGGCACCGCCTCGCGGGCGATCTGCTGCACCACGCCGGTCTTGTCGGCAAAAATGATGTCCAGCGGGATCCGCGTGTTCCTCATCCAGAAGGCGATTGCCACCTGCGGCCGCGGATAGACGAAGAGCATCCCTGCCCCGCGATCCATCTGGTCGCGATACATCAGCCCCTGCGCCCGTTCGGCCGCATCATCCGCAATCTCGACCCGGAAGGTCGCGGTGCCCCAATCGCCGCGCAGCGTGACGCGGTCCGGCGCACAGGCCTGTTCCGCGGCAGCCGCCATCGGCACCAGCACCATCGCGGCGGCCATCAGAACCGCGCGGCCCCATCGGGGCCAGCGGTTCATGCCTTCGTTTCGGTGTTCAGAGCGGTTTCCCATGTGCAGACTTCCGATGCCATCTTTCCCCGCCGCCCGTCGATCACGCGGATCGCCAGGGCCTCGCCCGGTTGCAGATCCGACAATCCCGACGCGCGCAGGACCTCGATATGTACGAACACATCATCGCTGCGTCCAAAGACGTTGGCAAAGCCAAAACCTTTGTCTTTGTTAAACCATTTTACCCTGGCCGGCTCCAGCGGAGTCGCCCGGATTTCCTCCGGCGACATCGACTGAAAGTCTTCAAGGCCCGGCGCATCGCCGTTCGATACCGATTCGATGGCCAATACCTCAATCGCCTGGACACCCCGCTGGGTGTCCTGGGTCAGGATCGAAACCTTGGCGCCGTCAGCGACCGAACTTTGTCCGAAATTGCGTAAGACGTTGGCGTGTAACAGGATATCTGGCCCACCTTCACTGGAAACCACAAATCCGAAGCCGCGCCCCGGATCAAACCACTTCACAACGCCGTCAATCCTGCGGGTCTTCGCGCTATTCTCGTTCACTTCTTTCCCCGCATGAATTTATATCTCGTTTACAACTTAAGGGTCGAAGAGACACCCTGTCCTTTTGTATAGAATTACTATGTTTCCAACAGGTTGACGATTAACCAAGCACAAAGGTCAAGGATTCAATCGTGTCACCGACCACGGTTCTTTGGCGCTATTGCGCGTCCACCGAAACCGGTCATGCAACCTGAAGGCGCCATCGGCCCAGAACTCGATCTCCACCGGCGTAATCCGGAACCCGCCCCAGAAGGGCGGCCGCGCCGGATCCGTCCCTTCCCGTGCCGTCACCTTCGCGACTTCGGCCATCAGGGCCGTGCGCGACGACAGCGGGCGGGACTGTTTGGACGCCCACGCCCCAAGCCGGCTCTTCAACGACCGGGAGCGGTAATAATCGTCAGCCTGCATCCCATCTTCCCGGGTGACAAGCCCCCTCACCCGGACCTGGCGACGCAGACTTTTCCAGTGCATCACGAAAGCCGCCTTGCCGGTCGCCTCTATCTCCTGCGCCTTGGCACTCTCGTAATTGGTGTAAAAAACGAACGCCCCGTCTTCGATATCTTTCAGCAAGACCATCCTTGCATTGGGCAATCCTTCGGCATCCACCGTCGACAGCGCGATGGCGTTGGGATCGTTTATTTCCTGGTCCTCGGCCTCCGCCAGCCACGTGCGCACGATCTGGAACGGATCGTCGCCGGCAAAGATTCCATCGCGGTCGCTCATGTCACACTCTCCACTTGCCTTGTCCGGCAGACAGGTGCCGGGCTTGATGCGCTCCGACCTATCGCCTAAAGGAACCAAAAGGGAAATAGAGGGCGGGATTGGCGCGATGTCAAATCAACTGCTGGCCGGCAAGCGCGGGCTCATCATGGGGCTGGCCAATGACAAATCCATCGCTTGGGGGATAGCCAAGGCCTGCGCCGATGCCGGTGCGGAACTTGCCTTTTCCTACATGGGCGACCAGTTCAAGAAACGCGTGGCACCGCTGGCCGACCAGTTGGGCGTCGACACGCTGATCGATTGCGACGTCTCGTCCGAAGAGTCGATCGACGCGGCCTTCGCCGTGCTGGAAGAGAAATGGGGCAAGATCGATTTCCTCGTTCATGCCATCGGCTTCTCGGACAAGAGCGAATTGCGCGGCCGCTACGTCGACACCTCGCGCGACAATTTCAAGATGACCATGGATGTCTCGGTCTATTCCTTCACCGCTGTCGCACAGCGCGCGGAAAAGCTGATGACCGATGGCGGCTCCATGGTGACGCTCACCTATTACGGCGCCGAACAGGTCATGCCCCATTACAACGTGATGGGTGTCGCCAAGGCCGCGCTCGAGGCATCGGTCAAATACCTGGCCGAGGACCTGGGCAAGGACGGGATCCGCGTCAACGCGATCTCGGCCGGCCCGATCAAGACGCTCGCGGCCTCCGGCATCGGCGATTTCCGCTACATCCTGAAATGGAACGAGCTGAACTCCCCCCTGCGCCGCAACGTGACCATCGACGACGTGGGAAAATCCGCGCTCTACCTGCTGTCCGATCTGGGCAGCGGCGTGACCGGGGAAAACCTGCATGTCGACAGCGGCTACCATATCGTCGGGATGAAAGCGGTGGATGCCCCCGACATCCACAAGGGCGGCAAGGAGGACTGATCCTCCGCCCCCTCGACAGCATCAGCGCCGCCCTTCGGGGGCGGCGTTTTTCATTGGCATCCCGCCAGCCGGCCCCACCCCGTCCAACGTCAAACTTGCCGCAGCGCCCCGCGCTCTGTAATTGGGGTGAAACCCGCCAGGCCAGGACCCACGCAAGGAGAAAGCCCCATGTCCGACCTTCTGCCCCATGAAAAAGGCTTCCACGTCAGCTGGGACCAGATCCACCGCGACAGCCGCGCGCTCGCCTGGCGGCTCGACAAGCACGGCCCCGGCAAGGACGGCGCCTGGAAGGCCGTGGTCGCGATCACCCGAGGCGGCATGGCCCCAGCGATGATCGTCGCCCGCGAGTTGGACATCCGCATGGTCGATACGATTTCCGTGAAATCCTACCACCACCAGGCCCAGGGCGAGGCCGAGGTCCTGAACGCCCCGGATGCAGAGATGATGGGCGACGGGACCGGCGTTCTGATCGTCGATGACCTGGTCGACAGCGGCAAGACGCTGGAGCTTGTCCGCTCCATGTTCCCCAATGCCCATTTCGCGACCGTCTACGCCAAGCCCAAGGGGCGCTCGCAGGTCGATACCTTCATCACCGAGGTCAGCCAGGACACCTGGATCTTCTTCCCCTGGGACATGGCCATGCAATACGTTAAGCCCTATCGCGGGGCCGACTGATCATCAGCTTACATCGTAAGTTTTTTATAACTTACACCGTATGTGATCGGAAATCGACGTATCGCTGCGAGAACCACACATGCAAAACGGCCCTCGAGGGGCCGTTTTTCTTTGGTCCGACGTCTGCCGGTTTCGCACCGACGCAATACCGACCGAATACCGACGTGATACCGACGTCCCGTCCGGTGCCTTAACGCCCCTTGAAGAGCCCGCCGAAGATCCCCCGCACGATCCGCCGCCCGGTGGTGCCTTTCAGCTCCTTGATGACGGCCTCGGTGATCGCAGAGCCAAAGGTATCTTCCTTGCGCACCGGCTTCGAGGTCGACCGGCTGACCCGCCCTCCGGTATAGCGTCGACCGGCGGAATATTCCCGCTCCGCCGCCTCCTTTTCCTCTTCCTCCGCCTCGGCTTTCTCGGCCTCGCGGGCGGCCTCTGCGGCGCGTCTGGTCAGGATTTCATAGGCGCTCTCACGATCGATAAGTGTCTCATATTTCCCGGAAATCGGCGATGTGTCGATCAACTGGCGGCGCAACGTCGGCTCGATCGGACCCAGTTGAGAAGACGGCGGGCGCACCAGGGTCCGCTCCACGATTCCCGGCACGCCCTTCTTCTGAAGGAACGAGGTCACGGCCTCGCCCACACCGACCTCGCGGATTGCATCCTCGGTCACGAAACGCGGGTTGTCGCGGTACGTCTCGGCGGCCATCCGCAATTCCTTGCGGTCCTTTGCGGTGAAGGCCCGCAACGCGTGCTGCACCCGGTTGCCCAGCTGGCCCAGGATATCCTCCGGTACGTCACCGGGATTTTGCGTTATAAAATAGACACCTACGCCCTTCGACCGGATCAGGCGCGCGACCTGCTCCACCTTGTCGACCAGCGCCTTGGGGGCATCGTCGAACAGCAGGTGCGCCTCGTCGAAGAAGAACACCATCTTGGGCTTGTCCGGGTCGCCAACCTCCGGCAATTCCTCGAACAACTCCGAAAGCAGCCACAGCAGGAAGGTCGCGTAAAGCCGCGGAGAGCCCATCAATTTGTCCGCCGCCAGGATCGAGATCATGCCCCGCCCGTCCGTATCGGTGCGCATCATGTCCGCCAGCTCCAGCGCCGGCTCCCCGAAGAGCTTCGCTCCACCCTGGTTTTCCAGCACCAGCAGCCGCCGCTGGATCGCCCCGATGGACGAGGTCGAGACATTGCCATAACGCAGGCTCAGCTGCGCACGGTTCTCGCCCACCCAGACCAGAAGGGCCTGCAAGTCCTTGAGATCCAACAAGGGCATGCCTTCTTCATCGGCGACACGGAAGGCGATATTCAGGATGCCTTCCTGTGCTTCCGACAGCTCCATCAGGCGCGACAGCAGCAGCGGCCCCATCTCGCTGACGGTGGTGCGGATCGGGTGGCCCTGCTCACCGAACAGGTCCCAGAACAGCACCGGGAATTTCTCGTAGACGTATGAGGCAAAGCCGATCTTCTGCGCCCGATCGGTAAAGGCCTGGTGCAGCTTGAAGCTTTCACTGCCCGCCTCAGCCAGCCCGGACAGATCGCCCTTCACATCCGACAGGAACACCGGAACGCCTGCGGCGGAAAAGCCTTCTGCCATGATCTGAAGCGTGACGGTCTTGCCCGTCCCGGTGGCCCCGGCGACCAGCCCGTGCCGGTTGGCGTAGTTCAGGGCAAGCCCCTGCTTTTCCCCGTATTCCTCGCCGCCACCGCCGATAAAGACGTGACCCTCCAACTCCGTGCTCATCCGCCCGACCCCTTGTTCCGCCGCATTTTCGTGAGCGAACATACTATCTTAACCTTTCCCTGCCAGTATCAAATCTGTCGCCGCACATGTCCTTTTGCGGCGATTGACTTCCTCCCTGTCATACTGGCCGCGCCCGAGGGCGCGGTTTTTTTTGGCCCACCCATCCCAGGCGCGGTTTCAGACTTGTCAGTACACAAATGAATTCCGCAACCCATGCTGTCAGCACGGATTTTTCCGGAATTTTGCCTGTTGACGCCTGTGTACAAACCGCCTAGCGTCGGCTCAAACATAAGTCGGCCAGTCCGACAGGGAGCGAATGAAAGGGGGCCATCGGCCCCTTTTCTATTGGGGACATGGTGCAAGCGCGATTGCAAACCGACCCGCCCCTTGGCAAGATTTCGCAACCTGCCGGTCTGATCCGGAAATGGGCCTTGATGGGGCCTGACATTGCCACGGCTTGGTGCTAGGCCAGCCTCCAAACCAACAGATTTCGGGACGGAAATGTTCAATACGAAAACCTTGCTCTCCGCTCTGGCCATCGCCGCAATGACCGGCACGGCCTTCGCTCAAACGACCGAAGACACCGCCACGGACCAGGATGCCGCTCCGGCGGCTGAGGCCGAAGCCCAGACCGACGCCGAAGCGCCCAGCGGTGTCGACCCGACAACCGGCCTGGATGTCGGCACGCCGGAAAACACGGGCGAGCCTCAGGTCGGTCAGCCCTATATCCGCGAGGAAAATGGCGACTGGCAGATCCAGTGCGTCAAACAGGAAGACCCGGCGAACGAGCCTTGCCAGCTGTACCAACTGCTGCGCGGCGCCGAGAACAACCCGGTGGCCGAGGTCATCATCGAGAAACTGCCCGCAGGCGGTCAGGTTGCCGCGGGCGCGACGATCGTCGTTCCGCTGGGCACCGCGCTGAACCGTGACCTGCGCATTGCCGTCGATGGCAGCCAGGGCAAGGTCTACCGCTACGCGTTCTGCGACGGCAACGCCTGCTATTCGCGGATTGGCCTGCTGGCCAGCGACATCAGCTCGTTCAAGGCCGGTGCATCGGCGACCGTGACCCTGGCCCCGGTCGAGAACCCGGAACAGCCGGTCAACCTGACCATGTCGCTGTCGGGCTTCACCGCCAGCTTTGACACGATCGTGCCCCGTCAGGCACCGCCTGCCGCGCAGGAATGATCCAGCGATACAGCCGAACACGAAAAAGCCCGCCAGATTGGCGGGCTTTTTTGATGCTGCGTGGAACGGGACAGCGCCCCACGCGTTGATAGGTAGAAATTAAGCGCCCCAGCTGCGGATCGGGCCACAATCCATGTGCACGAAGTTGGAGCCGGAATACCGCCCCACGCCACCGGCATGGCAGGACGCAGCTGCGCGGGCCATCTGGTTGACGGAGCGGGAGGACAGGCGAAGATCGGCAGCCTGGCCTTTCATGTGAAGAGAGTTGCGCGCCACGTTGCGCGACTTGGACCGAAGCATGGAGTTCGTCTTGGGCGTCCGGTAGCCGGAGAGGAGCATGTAGGGCTCGCTCACATCCAGCAGGTTGTGGGACGCGGCCATTATGTCGATGGTGCGCAGGTCGATGGGGCTGGAGGTGTCGGTGCGCCAGTCGCGCATGAAGTGGTTCACTTCCTTCACTGCATCCTTGATGTAGTGACCTTCGACCCAGTAGATCATGTCGATCCGTTCGCCCGTGCGGGCGGAGTACATGCGGATACGGCGAATATCGCCTGCGTTCTTGAGAACGCCCGCTGCCTTGGAGAATGTCGGTGCTGCTACTACTGCCGTTGCCGCGAACGCACCCAGAAGTGCACGCCGCGAAATGCCCGTCGAGCTTTCGATAGTCATATTCTGCGCCTGTCCCGTCGCTTACCTGTGCCACGATGTTACGTGGCTGATTTACATCTCATCCCCAGATGCTGCATTTTTATCGCATAGTGTTTGCGAACGACCAAGGCTGAATTGACAAGCATTGTATCTATCTACTGGTTTTCGGCGAGATTCTGCCAAAAGTACGGATTTCCCGCCTTGCCGAAACCGGCGTCACCAGCTTGCATCAAGCAGAAAGTTGTTTCGCTGTTGAAGCATTTGTGAATAGACAGCGCATCAACCTCTCGCGACGGTGAACACAGCGCTGTTTTTAAAGAAGGAATGATAAGGATGCCGTTTGCTGCCCTGACCCGAACCCGCAAAAGCCTGGTGGCCAGTGCTGCCGTGGCGATTGCCCTGAGCGCAGGCGCTGCCTTTGCACAGCAATCGGACACGACCATCCGTATCACCCCCTTCCAGCAGGCCGTGGCGGAAACCGCAGCCGATAACCGGGAACTGGCGACCTTCTATCGCAAGACCGAATTCGCGCCGATCTGGACCGGCCAGGGTGAACCCTATGTCAGCCGCCGCCGAGCGCTGATGACAGCGCTGACCGTGGCCGGCGACCATGGCCTGCCCGCCCAGGCCTATGATCTGCAGGGCCTGATCGAGGAAATGCGCACCGCCGATACCGACCGCAAGCGCGGCGAGCTGGACGTGAAGCTTTCGGCGCTGTTCCTCGATTTCGCCCAGGACATCCAGACCGGCATCCTCACGCCCGCGAGCATCGACAGCGGCATCGTTCGCGAGGTGCCATTGCGCGACAAGGATGGCTACCTGATGGGCATCACGTCCGAGGATCCGCAGGCCTTTTTCGAAAGCCTGCCGCCGCAGAACGCCGAATATGCCCGCCTGATGCGGGAAAAGCTACGCCTCGAGGCGCTGATCGCCACCGGCGGTTTCGGTCCGCGCGTGCAGGCAAACGCGCTCAAGCCCGGAACGACCGGCCGTGACGTGGTCGCATTGCGTGATCGCCTCGTCACCATGGGCTACCTGCCCCGTCGGGTCGACATGACCTACGACAGCGAGATGGAAGGCGCGGTCCTGCAATTCCAGATCGACCACGGCCTGCCCGAAGACGGCGTTGCCGGCCGCACGACCATCGACGAGATCAACGAACCTGCCGAGGCCCGCCTGCAATCCGTCATCGTCGCGATGGAGCGGGAACGCTGGCTCAACCGGGATCGTGGCGACCGCCATGTCCTTGTGAATCTGACCGATTTCCACGCCAGGATCATGGAAGACGACAAGGTCTATTTCAAAACCCGGTCCGTCATCGGGAAAAACCTGTCCACACACCGCACGCCGGAATTCTCGGACGTGATGGAACACATGATCATCAACCCGACCTGGAACGTCCCGCGCTCCATCGCGGTGAGTGAATACCTGCCGGCCTTCCAGCGGAACCCCTATTCCAATGGTCATCTGAAGCTGATCGACGGCCGTGGCCGCGTGGTGGATCGCAGCGCGGTGAACTTTGCCGCCTACAATGCGCGCAACTTCCCGTTTGACCTGAAACAGCCGCCCTCGTCCCGCAATGCGCTTGGGCTGGTGAAATTCATGTTCCCGAACAAGAACAACATCTATCTGCATGATACGCCTGCAAAAAGTCTGTTCAGCCGCGATGTCCGCGCGTTCTCTCACGGCTGCATCCGCCTGAACGAACCTTTCGATTTCGCCTATGCGCTGCTGGCCTGGCAGGTCGATGACCCCGAAGGTTTCTTCAAGTCCAAGCTGAATACCGGGCTCGAGACCAAGGTTGATCTGAAGGAACCGCTGCCGGTCCACCTGATCTATCGCACCGCGATGAGCCAGGCGAAGGGTCAGATGACTTATCGCCGTGACGTCTATGGGCGGGATGCGAAGATCTGGGACGCGCTGGCCCGCGAAGGGGTGGAACTGCGCGGCGTTCAGGGGTAACCCGGCCCGGACAGTTTCGTCCGGGAGGCCCGCATGTCATACACGATCGAGGAAATCGCCCGCGAAGTCGGCGGCACCGCCGCCGGCAATACCGGGATGAGCGTTTCGGGCTGCGCCGAACCCGCTGATTGCAACGCCGAACAGCTGGCGCTGGCCATGAAACCCGCCTTCGCCAAGGCCCTGCCCGAAGGCAAGGCACGGGCCGCGATGCTCTGGGCCGATGCCGACTGGCAGGAGCTGGGCCTGGAGGCGGCAATCCTTGTTCCCCGTCCGCGCGTCGCCATGGCTGGCCTGACCGCCATGATGGATCCGGGCCAGGGCTATCCCCGTGGCGTCGATGCCTCGGCCATGGTCGATCCGTCGGCCAAGCTCGGCCGCGACGTGACCATCGGGCCGATGGCCTATGTCGGACCGGATGTCGAAATTGGCGACGGCACCGTGATCGGGCCGCAATGCTATGTCGGCATGGGCAGCACGATCGGGCCCGACAGCTTTCTGCATGCCACGGCCCGCATCATGGCCCGCGTCCGGATCGGCGCGCGTTTCGTGGCGCAGCCGGGATCGGTGATCGGCTCTGATGGGCTGAGCTTTGTCACGCCCGAGGAATCGACCGTCGAACAGGCCCGCGCCACGCTGGGCGAAGAGGTCACGGCGCAGGGGCAGAGCTGGATTCGCATCCATTCCCTCGGCTCCGTCGTGATCGGCGACGATGTCGAGATCGGGTCGAATTCCTGCGTCGACAGCGGCACGATCCGGCCCACCCAGATCGGCAATGGCTGCAAGATCGACAACCTCTGCCACGTGGCCCACAACGTGCGGATCGGCAATGATTGCCTGTTCGCCGCGCTTGTCGGCGTAGCGGGATCGACCACTGTTGGCAATAATGTGATCCTGGGCGGACAGGTCGGCGTAACCGACAATACCAGCATCGGCGACAACGTCGTGGCCGGTGGCGGTACGAAAATTCTGAACAAGATCCCCGCAGGCCGTGTGATCCTTGGCTATCCGGGCATCAAGATGGACACGCATCTGGAAATCTACAAAGCCCAGCGTCGTCTGCCCCGCCTTCTGCAGGACATCGCAGAGTTGCAGAAAGCGGTTTTCAAGACGGGTCAGAAAGATTAGATCACGGGCAGCATAGTCTAGGGGGGAAGTCGCATGGACGTCCGGGACAAAGTCATCAAGATCATCGCCGATCAGGCCATGATCGAGCCGTCCGATGTCACCGATGACTCGACGCTGGAGGATCTGGGCATCGACAGCCTGGGTCTGGTCGAAAGCATCTTCGCCATCGAAGAGGAATTCGACATCCAGATTCCCTTCAACGCCAATGAACCCTCTGAAAGCGATTTCGACATCACCAATGTCGGCGCGATCGTTGCGGGTATCCGGAAATTGGTGGCGGAACAGACCTCGTGAAACGCGTTGTCATTACCGGCGCGGGAACGATCAACGCGCTTGGTCACACGGTCGATGAGACACTGGACGCCATGCGCGAAGGCCGCTGTGGCATCGGGGCACTGGAATTCCGCGATGTCGAACGGCTGGCCATCACCATCGGCGGTCAGGTCAAGGGTTTCGAGGCCGACAGCCAGTTCAACCGCCAGCAGATGGCGCTCTATGACCGGTTCACCCAGTTCACATTGATCGCAGCGCGCGAGGCGATCACCCAATCCGGGCTGGAATTCATCGGAGATCTGGCCGCACGGGCCGGTGTCGTTCTGGGCACGGCGGGCGGTGGCGTGTCGACCTGGGACGACAATTACCGCTCGGTCTACGAGGATGGGAAGAACCGTGTTCATCCCTTCGTCGTGCCCAAGCTGATGAACAACGCGGCCGCCAGCCACGTGTCGATGGAATACAATCTCAAGGGGCCGAGCTTTACCGTCTCGACCGCCTGTGCGTCGTCGAACCACGCAATGGCGCAGGCGTTCCAGATGGTCCGCTCCGGCATGTCGCCCGCCATGGTCACCGGCGGGTCGGAAAGCATGCTGTGCTTCGGCGGCGTGAAGGCCTGGGAAGGGCTGCGCGTCATGTCGAAGGATGCCTGCCGCCCCTTCTCAGCCAACCGCAACGGCATGGTTCAGGGCGAAGGCGCGGGGGTTTTCGTCTTCGAGGAATACGAACACGCCAAGGCGCGCGGCGCCGAGATTCTGGCCGAGGTGATCGGCTATGCCATGTCCTCTGACGCCTCCGACATCGTGATGCCCTCAAAGCAGGGCGCGGCACGGGCGATTTCCGGCGCGATGCGCGATGCCCGGATCAACCCCGAAGAGGTCGGCTACATCAACGCCCATGGCACCGGGACCGCCGCCAACGACAAGACCGAATGTGCAGCCGTAGCGGATGCTTTCGGGCCGCATGCGGACAACCTGATGATGTCCTCGACCAAGTCGATGCATGGCCACCTGATCGGCGGCACCGGCGCGGTGGAGCTGCTGGCCTGTATCATGGCCGTGCGCGACGGGGTCATCGCCCCGACCATCGGTTACGAGGAACCGGATCCGGAATGCGCGCTGGACATCGTCCCGAACGAAGCCCGCGAGGCGAAGGTGGACGTCGCCCTGTCCAACGCCTTCGCCTTTGGTGGTCTGAACGCGGTTCTGGCGCTGCGCAAGGTCTAAGGCCGGGCACAGCCCTTTGATTTCATCAACCTACGGACAGGTCTAGAGCGCTGCGACCATCCGCGCGGCCATCTCCATCGCCGTCGCCATGGAGGCCGGGTCGGCGATGCCCTGCCCCGCAATGTCGAAGGCCGTGCCGTGATCTGGCGACGTCCGCACGAAGGGCAGCCCGAGCGTCACGTTCACGCCCTTCTCGAGCCCCATGTATTTGACCGGGATCAGCCCCTGGTCGTGATATTGCGCCACGACCACGTCGAACCGCCCCTGACGCGCCTGCATGAAGACCGTATCGCCGGGCCAGGGGCCTGACGCGTCGATCCCTTCGGCCTGCGCGGCCTTGATGGCGGGCGCGATAATCTCGATCTCTTCGCGCCCGAAGAGCCCGCCTTCGCCCGCATGGGGGTTCAGACCGGCCACCGCCACGCGCGGCGCGGCGATGCCGAAGGCGCGACAGCCCTGCTGAGCGAGGCGGATGGCTCGCATCTGCGCTTCGAAATCCGCCTGATCTATCGCATCCTTGAGCGAGACGTGGATGGTGACCAAAACTGTCCGGATCTCGTCATTGGCCAGCATCATGGCGACGCGGCCCCCGGCCTCGCGCACGCCGCCATGGGTCTCCAGCATCTCCGTATGGCCGGGGAACGGTATCCCGGCGGCAGACAGGGCCTCCTTGTGGATCGGGGCGGTGACGATGCCCGACACCGCGCCGGCGCGCGCAAGATCAATGGCCTTCAGGATCGCATCATAGGCCGCCTGCCCGGCCGCCGCGCTGACCTGTCCATAGGGATGCGCGGGGGCTTTGCCCGTCACGATCAACGGCAGAGATGCCTCCGGCACCTCCGTACCCGGATCAGAGATCTCGACGATGTCGAGGCCCGGCGCAACGAGGTCCCGCGCCCGTAGTGCCGTGGCGCGTTCGCCAAGCAATACGCAGCGGGGGGCACCGGGTCGCGTCGCGGCCCGCAGGGCCACCTCCGGGCCGATTCCCGCCGGATCGCCAAGGGTAACGGCAAGCGGGATCACGCTTGTTTTCGAATCTGTCATGTCGCCAGCCTACCTCGGATGGAGGGTGAAAAAATCCCCCTTTTCAGCAATTTACAACACAAGTGCGTTTCGGCGGGAACCGGAATGTCCAACCCCGTGTTGGCCCAACAAGAACGACGCCGCGTCGTTTACACAAAATGGAGAGGACCCCCTCATGAAACATCTCATGCTGACCACTGCCCTGATCGCCGCCGGTGCTGCCGGTGCCGTTCAGGCCGAAGCTCACAAAGATGCAACCGCCGCTTCGCCGTTCATGGCGCAGCCGGGCGAACAGTCGATCCACGCCTCCAACTTCATCGGGATGCGCGTCTACGCCGCCGAGAATTCCGGCGAGATGACCGAAGCCGAAGGTGCCGGCCAGGAATGGGAAGACATCGGTGAAATCAACGATGTGATCATGTCCCGCGATGGCCAGGTCAACGCCGTTCTGGTCGATATCGGTGGCTTCCTCGGCATTGGCGAGCGCCAGGTCGCGGCCAAACTGTCCGACGTCCAGTTCGTCTCCGACAGCTCGACCGAAGATGCCGACGATTTCTTCCTCGTCCTGAACGCCGACCCGGCAACGCTGGAAGAAGCGCCTGAATTTGGTGCCGAACAGCAGGCCAGCGCGGACATGTCCGAAGATGGCGAAGGCTCCGACATGGCAGCCGCCACCGGGACCGAAGCGTCCGAAGACGGCATGACCGACGAGACGCCGATGGAGTCCGCCGAAGCGGAAACCGAAGAGATGGCGAACGAAGCTGGCGAAGAGATGGCAGAGGCCGGCAACGAAGCCGAAGCAGCCATGGACGAGGCCGGCGACGAAATGGCCGACGCCGCGGACAATGCCGGCGAAGCGATGGAAGAAACCGGCGAAGACATGGCCCAGGCCGCTGAAAACACCGGCGAAGCCATTGAAGAAACCGGTGAAGACGTTGCCGAAGGCGCTGAAAACGCAGCCGAAGAGACCGGCGAAGCCGTTGCCGACGCAGCAGAATCCACCGAAGACACTGCCGAAGAAACCGGCAATGACATCGCGGCCGCTGCTGACGAGGCCAACGACGAGATGGCCGAAGCCGCTGACGAAGCGACCGATGCCGACGCCGAAAACATGGCTGCCTCGAAAGAAACCGGTGAGCCGATGATGGGCGAAGACATGGCCGAAGCGGATGCCGAAGCCGAAGGTGACATGAACGGCGAGAACTTCTCGGCCGCTGGTGACGCCGTGCTGACCGCCGAAAATCTTGACGGTGCCCGCGTTTACGACGCCAACGACAAGTGGATCGGTGAAGTCTCCGATCTGGTCGTGACCGAAGAAGGCGAAATCACCGACGCGATCGTCGATGTTGGTGGCTTCCTCGGCCTTGGCGAAAAGCCGGTCGCCCTGAAGCTGAGTGATCTGAAGATCATGCAGCAGGACGGTGGCAATGAACTGCGCATCTACACCGCGATGATCGAAAGCGATCTCAAAGAGATGCCGCGCTTCGAACAGTAATCGCTGTCGATTGAGAATTGAGAAAGGGGGCCGGTTTCGGCCCCCTTTTTCGTGCGCGCATGTTTGGGGGGATGGAGCCGGAGAACGGAAAAGGGGAACAACCCTGCCCCGCCAGCGTTCGTCTAGGAGCATTGAAAAGGGCCCTCGGATGTATCTCAAACCCTCCCCTCTTTCGCCGTCGGGACCGGCACAGGCGACCGACGCGGCCCCGCGCCGCATCGCGATCGTGGCCAATCCCGGCTCCGGACGCCGGGACCCGGGGCTGTTCGACCAGATATGCGACGCTGTGGACCGCCACGGCGCACAGGCCAGCCTGCACGTGGTCAAGGATGGCCGGTCGCTGACCGACGTGGCCCGCGAGGCGCTGGAGGATGACATCGACATCCTGGCGGTCGGTGGAGGCGATGGCTCTATCGCCGGTGTGACCTCGGTCCTGTTCGAACGCCAGCAGCAGGGACACGACGTGCCGCCGCTGGGGATCATTCCGCTGGGCACCTTCAACTACGTCGCCCGGTCCCTGAACATTCCGCAGGACGATCCCGATGCCGCCGCTCGCACTTTGGCACAGGCGCCGGTGCGTCCCCTGTCCATCGGAGAGGTCAATGGACATGTCTTCCTCAACAACGCGTCGCTGGGGGCCTATCCCGCGATCCTGGACCAGCGCGAAGGCATCTACCGCAAATGGGGGCGCAGCCGCATCGCTGCCTATTGGTCCGTGCTGCGCGCGCTGATGACGCTTGGCAGCCCCCTGTCGATGAAGATCACGGTCGACGGAGAGCCGCGACGCGCGAAAAGCCCCCTCGCCTTCGTCGCGAATTCTGCCTACCAGATCGAGGAATTTGACCTGCCCGGCGCCGACAAGGTGCGCGAGGGGCAATTCGCGCTCTACGTGGCGCCGGATACCGGGCGCTACGGGCTGATCCTGCGCGCCCTGCGTCTCGCCGGTCGCGCCGCCCGTCCCGGGCGCGACATGGAGCTGATCCACGGTCGCGAGGTGAAGATCGAGACGCGGCAGAAAAAGCGACTCGTCGCGCGGGATGGCGAGAAGAGCGAGATGAAAAGCCCCTTCTGCTTCACCTTGCACAAGGACGTATTGCGCGTCATCGCACCGGAGACTGACCAAGACCCATCATGACGACCCGACTGATCCACCTGTCCGACCTGCATTTCGGCCGCGACAAGCCTGAACTGCTTCGCCCTCTGATCGAAACCGTCAATCGCCTCGCCCCCGACGTGGTTGCGATTTCCGGGGACCTGACCCAACGGGCCTTTTCCAGCCAGTTCCGCGCCGCGCGAACCTTCATCGACCATCTGGATGCGCCGGTTCTTTCCGTGCCTGGCAACCACGATTTGCCGATCCATCGGCCCTTACGGCGCGTCCTGCGTCCCTTCACCATGTACCGGCGCCATATCTCGCCCGACCTCGAGCCGACCTGGCTGTGCCCCGACCTTGCAGTGATCGGGCTGAACACCGCCTCGCCCTGGCAGTGGCAAAGCGGCTGGGCGCGCGGGTCGTCGATCCGTCGCGCGGCGATGCTGTGCCAATCCGGCCCGGCGTCGCGCCTGAACGTGATCGTCGCACATCATCCCTTCGACATGCCCGCCCACAGCGACAAGAAAGGCATGCGGAACGCCGCCAAGGGCCTGACCAAGCTGACCGAAGCCGGGGCCGACATCGTCCTTTCGGGGCATCTGCACCGCTGGCATGTCATCACCCCGCCCGACCCGAAAGCCCCCGGTGCCCTGCAACTGCATTGCGGAACGGGCCTGTCCACGCGCCAGCGCGGGGAGCCCAACGATTTCGCAATGCTGGATATCGGAAAACCGGGCGAAGACAGCCGGGTGACGATCACCCGCTGGATTGCCGGGCCGGATTACCGGTTCTCGGCGCGGGAAGAGCTGATATTCCATCGCGGCCAGGACGGATGGCAAAGCCCGTCGGTGCAGGAAATCCCCGCCGACCGGGCCTGAGATAGACAGGTTTGCAGCACCTGTTTTGCCCGAGGGGAAAATCGTCCATAAGCAGTCACACTTCAACCTGACTGATTCCGGAACGAGATCATGCACGATATCCGCGCTATCCGCGAGAACCCCTCCGCCTTTGACGCCGCCCTGGCCCGTCGCGGGGTGTCGCCGGTCTCATCCGAGATCCTGGCGCTGGACGAACAACGCCGCAGCCGCATTCATGCGGCCGAGACCGCCCAGGCGGAACAGAACGCCTCCTCCAAGGCGATCGGCAAGGCCAAGGCCAGTGGTGACGAGGCCGAGTTCGAACGGCTGCGTGCGCTGGTGGCCGAGAAGAAGGCCGAGGTCGCCCGAATGCAATCCGAGGCGAAAGAGCTGGACAGCCAGCTGACCGACATGCTGATGGGCATTCCCAACCTGCCCCACGACGATGTGCCGGACGGCGCCGACGAGGACGACAATGTCGAACTGCGGACCCATGGCACGCCGCCCGAATTCGCCTTCAAGCCGCTGGAGCATTACGAGCTGCCCGGCGTGAAGGACGGTATGGATTTCGAAACGGCGGCCAAGCTGTCCGGTTCGCGCTTTGTCGTGTTGTCGGGCGGTGTTGCCCGCATTCACCGCGCGCTCGCGCAGTTCATGCTGGACACCCACACGACCGAAAACGGTCTGACCGAGACCTGGACCCCGGTCCTGGTCAAGGAAGAGATGATGTATGGCACCGGTCAGCTGCCCAAGTTCGGCGAGGACAGCTATCAGACCCGCGAGGGCTGGTGGCTGGTGCCGACCGCGGAGGTCACGCTGACCAACATCGTCAACGACGTAATGATCGACGAAGGCTACCTGCCCCGCCGCTACGTCGCCCACACCCAGTGCTTCCGGTCCGAGGCCGGCAGCGCGGGTCGTGACACAGCCGGCATGCTGCGCCAGCACCAGTTCGAGAAAGTCGAGATGGTGTCGATCACCAAGCCCGAGGAAAGCCGCGCCGAGCTGGACCGCATGACCGACTGCGCAGAGGGCATCCTGCGGCGCCTCGGCCTTGCCTTCCGCACCGTGGCCCTGTGCACGGGCGACATGGGGTTCGGCGCACGCCGCACCCACGACATCGAGGTCTGGCTGCCCGGTCAGAACGCCTATCGCGAGATCTCCTCGGTCTCGGTCTGCGGTGACTTCCAGGCGCGCCGCATGAATGCCCGCTACCGCCCCGAAGGCGGCAAGCCGGAATTCGTGCATACGCTCAACGGATCGGGCCTCGCCGTCGGGCGCTGCCTGATCGCGGTGCTGGAAAACGGTCAGCAGGAAGACGGCTCTGTCGTCCTGCCCGAGGCGCTGCATCCCTGGCTGGGCGGCAAGACGACCCTGACCGCCGACGGCGTCCTCGTCTGAACGATCAGGGCCGCACCCGGACACCCCGGGTGCGGCCCCTTTGCCTTTCGGTGTCAGCTCCCCAGAGCGATCACTCTTCGATCAGGCCCGCATCCACGGCGGCTGTCAGCTCTTCCGGGCTCACCTCGCCGCTGGCATCGGCGTCCATTTCCATGAACAGCGCCTCGGTCAGCTCCGGATAGGAGACGGTCAGTTCCTCCATGGAATAGCTGCCGCTGGAATCCGTGTCCTCGACCATCGTTTCCGCCAGAAGCGGGGTCGCGGTCAGGCCAAGGATCGCGGCGATACGGGTCATCGAGTTCATCATGTTTTCTCTCCTGTTGAGGTTGATGTGACGGCTTCACGGACCGTCAGGAGGGAAGCTGGGTGAGAGGGAGAGAGCGGGCAATACGCTGTGAACGTCCGAAACCCTGGACCACGGTTTTGCGCAAGCGCATGCCCAAAGCGCGAAGGCTGCGGCTGCGTTTCGCGCATTGGTGGTGCCGCGGCCGGGCCGGTTTTCGACCGAACCGGCCAGCCCTTGCCGAAGGTTGGGCGGCATTCGGCACAACCAAATCGTCACTTACGCAAAGCCCTGATTTGCGCCAGTTTCCGCCATGACCGGATCGGCTGATGATTCTGCCTGAAGCGTGGGCTGAAATGAACCAAACCGGGGGCTCACGCGTAGGGTTAACATGATACGCATGAAGGCCATCCTGACATTCACCGCCGCCGTTGCATTTGCCCTGTCGCCTTGGTTGTCGACCGGGTTCAACGGTTTCTCGCCCGACCAATTCCCGGTGCCGCAGACCGATCCGCCGATCCAGCCTGCGGGGTGGGCATTTTCCATCTGGGGCCTGATCTATGCCTGGCTCATCTTCTCTGCCGGGTATGGCCTGTTTAAACGCGACGAGGACCCGGCCTGGGACAGGACACGCTGGCCGCTGATCGCGTCGTTGGTCGTCGGGGCGGCGTGGATACCGGTAGCCAATATCTCGCCCATCTGGGCAACAGTCCTGATCTGGGTGATGTGGGGCACGGCCCTGATAGCGCTGCTGCACACACCGCTGACGGATCGCTGGTGGCTGCGGGCGCCGGTCGCGCTCTATTGTGGCTGGCTGACCGCTGCATCGTCGGTGGCGACTGCGGTGCTGGCGACGGGATATGGCGCAACCCCGGTCCTGACGATCCATGCGGCCTTTCTGATCGGAGCCTTGGCGCTGGCGTCGATCGTGCTGCGCATCCTGCCCGAAATCACTTACCTGCTGGTGCTGGTCTGGGCGCTGATCGGGATCGTCGTGTCGAACCTCGCCCCGGCAGAGCCGCTGATGATCGCCCTACCGGTCATCGGAATGGGGCTTCTGGGCCTGCCATTCGTGCTGAAACGCTCGTGACAGCCACCGCGGCCGGAAGAGGGCCGCGGTTCGCATATCGGTTCCGAAACGCACCGTAGCGCGTTGTCACTTCACGACAATTTCGGTTTTCCAAGGTGCTTGCGCAGGCGGGACGGGGTAGCCTTCTTGCGGCCCTTGTAAGGGTTCTTGTCCGCTTGGGACCGCAGGTAGAGCCGGATCGGCGTGCCCGGCATATCGAATCCTTCCCGCAGACCGTTGGTCAGGTAGCGGGAATAGCTGTCCGGCACCTTGTCGGGGTGCGAGCACATCACGACAAAGGCAGGCGGCCGCGTCTTCGCCTGCGTCATGTAGCGCATGCGGATCCGTTTGCCCTGAGGCGCGGGCGGTGGGTGCTGTTCCAGCATGCCGATCAGCCAGCGGTTCAGCTTTGCGGTAGAGACCCGGCTGTTCCAGACCTCATGCGCCCGCACGATTGCCGCGTTCAGACGATCAAGGCCACGCCCGGTCTTGGCCGAAACGGTGACGAGCGGTGCGCCGCGCAGCTGCGGCAGAAGCCGTTCGAAGGACTCCTTCAGATCACGCAGCTTGCCCTGCTTGTCCTCTTCGAGATCCCATTTGTTCACGGCGACCACGACAGCCCGGCCCTCGCGTTCGGCAAGGTCGGCAATGCGAAGGTCCTGTTGTTCAAAGGGAATCGCCGCATCCAGCAGGACGACCACGACTTCCGCGAACTTCACGGCGCGTAGACCATCAGACACCGACAACCGTTCCAGCTTGTCCTGCACCTTGGCCTTCTTGCGCATGCCCGCCGTGTCGAAGATGCGAACCGGCAGCCCATCCCATTCTGTGCGGAGAGAAATGGAATCGCGGGTGATCCCGGCCTCGGGCCCGGTCAGCAGGCGATCTTCGCCGATGATCTTGTTGATCAGGGTCGACTTGCCCGCATTGGGGCGACCGACCACGGCGACCTGGAGGGGGCGTTCGTCGCTGGGGCGCCAGCTTTCGTCCTCCTCCGGCTCCTCGTCCACATCGATATCGGTGTCGGGGGTCAGACCCGCCTGCTCCATGGCGTCGGCGGCTGCGGCCTCTTTCTTGGCAAAGCTTTCGGCGATCGGGTCCAGCACGGCGGCCAGTTCGCTCATCCCTTCGCCATGTTCGGCGGACAGGCGCAGCGGTTCGCCCAGGCCCAGCTCGTAGGCCTCGATCAGGCCGTCCTCACCGGCACGCCCCTCTGCCTTGTTGGCGGCGAGGATCACATGGGCCGACCGTTTGCGCAGGATATCGGCGAAGAAATGATCCGAGGCGGTCAGGCCAGCGCGCGCATCGACCACGAAAAGGCAGATATCGGCCATGTCCACGGCCCGTTCCGTCAGCTTGCGCATCCGGCCCTGAAGGCTTTCATCGGTCGCTTCTTCCAGGCCGGCCGTGTCGATCACCGTGAATCGCAGATGGCCCAGCCTGGCATCGCCTTCGCGCAGGTCACGGGTCACGCCCGGCTGGTCGTCGACCAGGGCCAGGCGCTTGCCCACAAGGCGGTTGAAAAGCGTCGACTTGCCCACGTTGGGCCGCCCGACGATGGCGAGAGTAAAGGACATCTGAGGCCTCGAACCTTGTCAGAAGCTGCGAAAGACGCCCCGATAGCCTATTCCGGGCTTAACGGAAAGCGTGCAATTGCCCGCGAGCGGATACCACATAAAGCGTCCCCCCGGCCACAACCGGGTTCGTGGTCGCCCCGCCGGGCAGCGCGGCCTGCCCCACCAGGTCGCCCGAGGCCGGGTCGAAGAGGCGCAGAACGCCGTCACCGGACGCCACGACAAGCCGACCGCCCGCCATGACAGGGCCGTGATGCGGATAGACCGCGCGCTGGCGGCGGGGGCGGTCGGTGGTGAAGAGCGGAAGTTCGGTGCCCCAGACCTTTTCGCCGGTTTCCGCGTCCAGCCGGACCAGTTCGTTCCGGTCCGAGACCAGGAAGACGGCATTGCCGACGGACCAGACCGACGACATCGGACCTTGCTTGGCAGACCAGAGCCGTTCGCCGGTTTCTGCATCGAGCGCGACCATGGAGCCGGACTGGATACCGGAATAGACGCGGCCATTGGCGACGACCGGATCACCGCTGATATCGGTCACGACCGACCGAGCGTATCCCGGGCGACGGCCGCTGACCAGGGCGCCCCATTTGCGCAGGCCACCCACACGATCGACGGCCTGAACCTCACCCGAGGCATTGGCGAAGATCACGTTCTCGCCTGCCACGGCGGGGGCCGGACCACCGGCCAGGGTATTGTTGTCGGGCGTCCCGGCCAATTGCCAGCGGATGCGGCCGTTGCCGGTTTCAACGGCCCATGCGGTGCTGTCCCCGGAGACGAGGTAGACCAAGTCGCCGATCACGGTCGGGGACCCGGTGCCAGCGGCGTCGAGGTCCTGTTCCCACAGGATCGCACCGGTCGCCGGGTCCAGCGCGGTCAGTTCGCCATAACCCGTCGTCACGAAAAGCTTGCCCGCGCCGTAGGCGAGGCCCCCGCCGGAGGCATCACCGGCATTGTCGCGCGCCGGGACCAGATCGCGGCTCCAGACGACACCGCCGCCGGTCGAGACGGCGGTCACCTTGGCTTCGCTGTCGAGTGCGAAGACACGACCATCGGCGACCACCGGATCGGCGGTGATGCGACCGCGGCGGCCATCGCCGGCCCCGATATTCGCGGTCCAGATCAGCGACGGCGACGCGGTGAAGGCGGCATTGCTGGTACGGGTTGAGGGCGAGCCCGGCCGTTGCAGCCAGTTGGCATTGTTCACGGCGCCCGGGATCGCAACCGGTTCGGTGCGGTCGACGGTTTCGGCGTCAGGTTCGTCCACCGGCGCGTCGGAATAGACCGAAGAGATATCTTCGCGCTTGCCGGTCAGGTAGCTCTCGGGTTCGGCACAGGCCGCGAGCGTGGCGACGCTGCCGATCAGGGCCAGACGCAGCCCGAGGGATGCGATCCCGTTCATGTTCTTAGCCATTGCAAGCGATGCCATTGGTCCTGCGCCCCCGCCGATATTCCCTAAAAGGCCGCGGCCCTTCAATTTCCGTCCGACGATGCCTCGTCCGAGGCGCCGTCCAGCGACCCTCCGAGGGACACAATCAACTGAGAAACCCTTCGTTGCAAGTCCGCAGACAGACCGGCCTCTTCCAGAAGCGAATTCAAGGCGTTGAGGGCCGCGTCGCGATCCCCTTCCTCGACATGGGTCAGCGCAATCTGTTCCAGCGCGAGGTGGCGCAGCGGTGCGCCCGGCGCGGACAGCCCTTCATAGGCCGCACGGCGATCTGCGGGGCTGAGCGTATCGCCCTGAAGCGCCAGCGCGCGATACTGTGCCAGCGAACGGTAAATGAGCGGCAGGTCGGGATTGTTGGCCACGACAGTGAGCGTATCCACCGCGCCCGAGGTATCCCCGGCTTCGGACGCTTCGGCCGCCTTCATCAGGTCGCGCACGGCAGCGGCCCCCGGCGTTTCCGCCTGAATGCTGTCGAGAGCCGTCACGCGTTCCTGCGCCTCGGATTGTTCCAGAGCGGACAGCAGGGCATTGCCGAAGGTTTCGGCCCGGGCGCGGTCCTGCGACTTGCGGTATTCGTTCCAGGCCGCGCCGCCGACGATCAGGATGACAACGACAGCCGCGATCCAGCCATAGCGGCGGAACATCGCGAAAAGCCGGTCACGGCGGACCTCTTCGGTCACCTCGTCAATGAAAGAATCCGACTGGCTCAAAACGACCCCCTGTTTCTGGTTGGCCCGTCTTAACCTGTCGTCCCAGCAGTGCCAAGAGCGGGAAATTGTCCGTGTTTGGCAGGAGAAACAGAGTTCTCACCCTATGCGGCGTTGCAGAAAATCGATTCTGAACTATACAGTTTAGAAAATGCCCCTCGCCCTCTTGTAATGGAGGCCGCAATCGCTACTTCGGGGCAAACTGGTTGAATATTGTCATCGGGCCCCTCTGTTATGCGACTATTTCCTATACTCAGCGCAATCCTGGTCGTCCTTGTTCTTTACGGGCTGATTATGGAACGCGACACGCTGCTCGCCGTCGCACGCGGAGAGGCTGCACCGGTCGAATTATTGCAGCAGGACGAAGACACCGCAGAGCCCGAAGCGGCAGAGCCGGTCGTGGACGTCGCCGACAAGACGCCTGACGTCAAACCCGTGGGCGTTGTGACGATCATGTCCGAAGCACAGGTCATCGACAGCGCTGTCGTGATCCGTGGCCAGACCGAAGCCGCACGCAGCGTCGAGTTGCGCGCGGAGACGACCGGCACGGTCATCTCCACGCCGATCCGCAAAGGCGCGCTGGTGCAGGAAGGCGACCTGCTATGCGAATTGGACCCCGGCACCAAGCAGAACACGCTGGACGAAGCCGAGGCACGGCTGGCCGAAGCCGAAGCCAACGTCCCTTCCGCCGAGGCCCGCGTCGAAGAAGCCCTGGCCGTGCTCGCCGAAGCACGCATCAACCAGAACGCGTCGCAGAAACTCTCGCAAGGCGGCTTTGCATCCGAAACCCGCGTGGTGTCGAGCGAGGCGTCGGTCCGTTCTGCCGAGGCTGCAGTGGCCCAGGCCCGCAGCGGCCTGAGCACGGCACAGGCGGCGATTCAGTCTGCCGAAGCCGCCGTCGCATCCGCAGAACGCGCATTGACGCTGACCGAGATCCACGCCCCCTTCGGCGGGCTGCTGGAGGCGGACACGGCTGAACTGGGGTCGTTGCTGCAAAACGGCGGGCTCTGCGCCACGATCCTGCAACTGGACCCGATCAAGTTGGTCGGCTTCGTGCCCGAAACCGAGGTGGGTCGCGTCAAGCAAGGCGCCCGGGCCGGTGCCCGTCTGGCCGCCACCGGGGAACAGGTCGTCGGGACCGTCACGTTCCTGTCCCGCGCCGCCGACCCGCAGACCCGAACCTTCCGCGTGGAAATCGAAGTGCCAAACGCCGATCTCTCGATCAGCGACGGTCTGACCGCCGAGATCGGTATCGAATCCGCTGGTGCCGACGCGCACCTGATCCCGCAATCGGCCCTGACGCTGAACGATGACGGCAAGCTGGGTGTCCGGACCGTCGAAGATGACAACATGGCCGGGTTCAAACCCGTGCGCCTGCTGCGCGATACGCCGGAAGGCGTCTGGGTGACCGGCCTGCCTAAGACCGCCCAGGTCATCGTCATCGGCCAGGAATATGTCGTGGCCGGCGTGCCCGTCGCGCCCACCGTCAAGGAGACCGAGCAATGACCGGCATCGTCTCATGGGCCGCATCCCGCGCCCGAATGGTCCTGGCCTTCGTCGTCCTGTCATTGCTGGCAGGCGGCTTTGCCTACGCGACATTGCCAAAAGAGGGTGAGCCGGACATCGAAATCCCGGCTCTTTTCGTATCGGTCCCCTTCCCTGGCATCTCGGCGGCCGACAGTGAAACACTGTTGATCAAGCCGATGGAGACCGAGCTGCAAGACCTTGATGGTCTTAAGAAAATGACCTCCACCGCATCCGAGGGCTATGCCGGTGTGGCTTTGGAATTCGAGTTTGGCTGGGACAAGACCAAGATCATGGCCGACGTGCGCGATGCCATGTCGACCGCGGAAAGCAATTTCCCCGAAGGATCCGAGAAATACACGATCAACGAGATCAATTTCTCCGAGTTTCCGATCATCATCGTCAACCTGACCGGCCAGGTGCCGGAGCGGACAATGGCGACTGTGATCAAGGACTTGCAGGAGGCCGTTGAGGGGATCGATGCGGTTCTCGAGGCGGGTATCGCCGGCAATCGCGACGAGATGCTGGAAGTCGTGATCGACCCGCTGCGACTGGAAAGCTACAACGTCACCGCCGCCGAACTGATCAACGTCGTCCAGAACAACAACCAGCTGATCGCCGCCGGCGAGGTGGAAACCAACCAGGGCACGTTCTCGGTCAAGATCCCAGGGTCGTTCGACGAACCACAGGACGTTTATTCCCTGCCCGTCAAAAGGAACGGCGACCGGATCGTGACTTTGGGCGACCTGGCAGAGATCCGGCTGACCTTCGAGGACCGCACCGGCACCGCACGGTTCAACGGCGAGAAGACGACCGCGCTGCAGGTGGTGAAACGCAAGGGGTTCAACCTGATCGACACCGCCGAAGAGGTGAAGCGCGTCGTCGCCGCCCAGCAGGAAACCTGGCCCGAGGAACTGAAAGCGGCGGTCGAGGTCGGCACCTCCAATGACCAGAGCCGCGTCGTCGGCTCCATGGTGTCGCAGCTTGAAGGCTCGGTCCTGACGGCAATCGCTCTGGTGATGATCGTCGTTCTGGCCGCGCTTGGCCCGCGGCCTGCGCTTCTGGTGGGCTTTGCCATCCCGACCTCCTTCCTGCTGTGCTTCGTGTTGCTGGGGCTTATGGGGGTCGCGATTTCGAACATCGTCATGTTCGGCCTGATCCTGGCCGTCGGCATGCTCGTCGACGGTGCCATCGTCGTCGTCGAATATGCGGACAAGCGCATCCAGGACGGCGTCGGCCCGATGCACGCGTATGTCGAGGCCGCACAGCGGATGTTCTGGCCCGTGATCTCGTCCACAGCGACGACGCTTTGCGCCTTCCTGCCGATGCTGTTCTGGCCCGGTGTTCCGGGTGAGTTCATGGGGATGCTGCCCGTCACGCTGATCTTCGTCCTTTCGGCCTCGCTGGTGGTGGCGCTGGTCTACCTGCCCGTCATGGGCGGCGTGTCCGGCCGGTTCTCCCGCGCGCTTGGTAACATGTCTGACGCGTTGCGCCGCTCTGCCCCATGGGCCGTGCGGGCAGTGCTGGTGGTTGTCGCGCTCTACGTGGTGTTCATCGGCGCGATGCAGACGCTGAACCCGGCCTACCTGCTTGGCGATCAGGCCCCGGACGGGGCATTGGCCCTGCTGCCCGGGGCAGTGATCTTCTGCCTTGGCGTCTTCGCGGCCTCCGTTACCATCGGGGCGGCCAAGATCACTTGGGGCCGCAAGAAGATCCGCGCGGGTCACCGCCGCACCGCCTTTGGCTGGTTCATCAAGCTGCTGGCAGGCAACCCGATCATGCCGTTGCTGACCGTCGTAGCTGTCGTTGTCTTCGTCGGTGCAACCTTCCAGACCTACGGTGCGAACAACAAGGGCACCGAATTCTTCGTCGAAAGCGAGCCCGAGCAAGCCATCGTCTATGTCCGCGCCCGCGGCAACCTGAGCTTGGCCCAGAAGGACGAGCTTGTCCGCGAGGTCGAGGAGGTCGTGCTCACGCATCCGGGCGTTCTGAACGCCTTTGCCTTTGCCGGTGACGGTGGCCTGAACTCGAATACCGGTGGCGCGCAGCCGCCGCTGGATACGATCGGCCAGGTCCAGCTCGAGATCGTGCCATGGGAGGACCGGATGGACCGGCCGGACCTCGATGGCGACCTCGTGATCGAGGAACTTACCCAGCAGATCCAATCCATCCCGGGCATCAAGGTCGAGATCCTCTCGGCCAGCATGGGCCCGGCATCGGCCAAGCCGGTGCATCTGCGTCTGATGGGCGACGATTTCGACACGCTTCAGGCGGCGACCAACACGGTGCGGCAGCATTTCGAAGAGATGGAGGGCCTCCGCCTGATCGAGGATACGCTCCCCCTGCCCGGCATCGACTGGCAGATCGACGTGGATGTCGAAAAGGCCGGTCGGTTTGGCGCGGATGTGGCGACCGTCGGGGCGATGGTGCAGCTGGTCACGCGCGGCATCCTGCTGGACACGATGCGCGTCGACAGTTCGGACGAGGAGATCGAGATCCGCGTGCGCCTGCCCGAAGAGGACCGCGTCCTGTCGACGCTCGACACGCTGAAGGTGCGGACCTCCGACGGGCTTGTTCCGCTGTCCAACTTCATCACCCGCGAACCCGTGGCCAAGCTGGCCAAGATCGACCGGATCGACCAGAAACGGTTCTACGACGTCAAGGCCGCCGTGGCCGATGGCCTGACCAAGACGGTGATCGCCGAAGACGGCACCGAAACCCAGGCCCCGATCACGCCGAACGAACGGATCGAACAGATCACCGAATGGCTGGAAACCGATCCCCTGCCGACGGGGATCACTTGGGAATGGACAGGTGACCAGGCAGATCAGGAGGAAAGTTCTGCCTTCCTGGGTCAGGCCTTCGGGGCCGCGCTCGGGTTGATGTTCATCATACTGCTGGCGCAGTTCAATTCGATCTACAATTCGGTGCTGGTGCTTCTGGCCGTCGTCCTGTCGACCACCGGCGTCCTGATCGGCATGCTGGTGATGGATCAGACGTTCTCGATCATCATGACGGGTACGGGGATCGTCGCGCTGGCTGGGATCGTGGTGAACAACAACATCGTTCTGATCGACACTTACCAGGAGTTCTCGCAATACATGCCGCGCATCGAGGCGATCATCCGCACGGCAGAGGAACGGATCCGCCCGGTTCTGCTGACCACGATCACGACGATGGCGGGCCTCGCGCCCATGATGTTCGGCCTGTCGCTGGATTTCTGGAACGGTGGCTATTCGATCGATAGCCCGACGGCGCTGTGGTGGAAACAGCTGGCTACGGCTGTTGTCTTCGGCCTTGGCGTGGCGACGGTGCTGACGCTGGTGGTCACCCCCTCGCTGCTGGCGCTGCGGGTCTGGTTCGGCACCTATGTCAACTGGTTCGCCCGGCTTCTGGCCCGCCTGTCCTTTGGTCGCGGCAGCCGCGCCGCTCAGGATTGGGCCCTGCGCCGCGCCGCCCGCCGCGTCAAACGGCCCGAGATCATCTGGCCGCTGGAAAGCGACGACAGCGAAGCGCCAGCCCCGGCGACGTTACGCGCTGCAGAATAAACCCAGGTCAGAGGCGCGCATCACGGCGCGCCTTTTCCTTTTCCGGGCCAGGCAATGCGAAAGACCCGGCGCAGCTAATCCGGCAGACGACCCGGCCTGCGGCGCGCGGGCCATTCCCCCAACACCATCCCCAGGACGATCAGCGCACCCCCGAAGAGTGCCGCGACAGGCAGGCGCTCCCCGGCGATCCGGCCGATTATGGCGGCCCAGACAGGCTCTCCGGCATATATGAGGGTGGACCGCGTGGCCGAGACGCTCTTCTGCGCCCAGTTCATCGCCAGCTGGATCAGGGCAGAGGCGAGGCCCAGCATCGCGGCAAAAACAAGGATGCGCCAATCGGGGTCCGGCAGGCTTTCACCAGCTGGAAGCATCGCGGCGAAACACAGGATAGACGCGACGATCAACTGGACCACCGTCACGCGGGCCGCGTCGACCTGATTGGCAAAGCGCGAGATCAGGATAACCTCTGCCGCGATGGCGAAGACGGAAATGATCGTGACGATCTCACCGTAGACAAAGCCGATCCCGCCGGCCTCCGGCCCCGCGACAAGGATCAGGCCCAACGTCGCGCAGCCCACACCGATCCATGTCAGCATGCCCGGTGGCCGCCCCAGCACGATCCATTGCAGTATCGGCACCAAAGGCACGTAGAGCGCGGTGATCAATGCCGATTTCGAAGACGCGATCGTCTGCAAACCGACAGTCTGCAATCCATAGCCCAAGGCAATGGCCAAACCGATCCAACCACCGGCCCACAGCTCAGTGACCGTGAGGTGCCGCAACCTTCGCCAGGACAAGGCGCCGATGAACAGCGCCGCCATGGCAAAGCGCAGGCCCACAAAGAACAACGGCCCCGACCATGTCAGGGCCGTCTGAACGGCTAGAAACGTACCGCCCCAGATGAAGGTGACGCCGGCCAGAACCCATTCCGGCCTGACCGACCACCGCATCAGAGCATCGCCATCCCGCCGTTGACGTGCAGGGTGGTGCCGGTGACATAGCCCGCCTCGGGGCTGGCCAGGTAGAGCACGGCGGCGCCGATCTCTTTCGGGTCGCCCATGCGGCCGGTCGGCACCTGTTTCAGGATCGCGTCCTTCTGGTCGTCCGTCAGCTTCTCGGTCATCGCCGTGGTGATGAAGCCGGGCGCGACGCAGTTGGCGGTGATGCCGCGGCTGGCCACTTCGTAGGCGATGGACTTGGTCATGCCGACCATGCCCGCCTTGGAGGCCGCGTAGTTCACCTGCCCCGGATTGCCGGTCGCGCCGACCACGGAGGAGATATTCACGATCCGGCCCCAACGGGCCTTCATCATCGGGCGCATCACGGCGCGGCACAGGCGCATGGTGGAGGTCAGATTGACCTCGATCACCTTGGCCCAGTCTTCGTCGGACATGCGCATGAAGATCTGGTCACGGGTGATGCCCGCATTGTTCACCAGGATGTCCAGGCTGCCCATGGCTGCGATTGCCTCTTTCGGCAGGGCTTCGACCGCGTCGGCGTCGCCCAGGTTGCAAGGCAGCACGTGGGCGCGTTCGCCCAGTTCGTCCGCCAGGGCCTGCAGCGGTTCCACTCGGGTGCCAGAGAGGCCGACAATGGCCCCCGCACCGTGCAGCGCCTTGGCGATTTCGCCGCCAATCCCACCGGAGGCCCCGGTGACAAGCGCCGCTTTTCCATTCAGGTCAAACATTCTATTGCCTTCTCTGTTTTGCCCTATCCGTCACGGGGAACGCGACGGGGGCCGGGAATTCTATCCTTTGCAGGACCTCAGATGGCGTCCTTCACGGCGGCGACATCTTCGGGTGTGCCAACGGCGCGGCATTCGATGGCACGGTCGATCCGGCGGATCATACCAGAGAGAGCCTTACCGGCACCGATCTCCCAGATCTCGGTAACGCCCTGACCGGACATCCAGGCAACGCTTTCGCGCCAGCGAACCGAACCGGTCACCTGTTCGATCAGCAGTTCGCGGATCGTGTCGGGGTCGCTGACTGCTTCGGCCCGGACATTCGCGACCACCGGCACCTTGGGAGCGGATAGTGTCACGTCTGACAGGGCGTCAGCCATGACCTTGGCCGCAGGCTCCATCAGCGCACAATGGAACGGGGCGGAGACGGGCAGCAGAACGGCGCGCTTGGCCCCCTTGCCCTTGGCAATTTCAACGGCGCGTTCGACGGCAGCCTTGTGACCGGACACCACGACCTGCGCGGGGTCGTTGTCGTTCGCCGCCTGGCAAACGTCCCCCTGTGCCGCTTCCTCTGCGACGGCCTTGGCCGTTTCGAAATCGAGCCCCAGCAATGCCGCCATGGCGCCTACGCCAACCGGCACAGCCTCCTGCATGGCGCGCCCCCGGATCCGCAACAGACGCGCGGCGTCACCGACGCTCAGCGTGCCGGCCGCCGCCAGGGCGGAATATTCACCAAGGGAGTGCCCGGCCACGAAAGACGCCGCATCGATGCTGATCCCTTCGGCCTCCAGCGCGCGAAATGCAGCGAGCGACGTTGCCATGAGCGCGGGCTGAGCATTCTGGGTGAGGGTCAGGTCATCCTGTTCGCCGGTCCAGATCAGGCCGCTGAGGCTTTCCCCCAGAGCCTCGTCAACTTCGTCGAAAACCGCCTTGGCCGCGGGATAGGCATCGGCCAGAGCCTTGCCCATGCCGATCGTCTGAGCCCCCTGTCCGGGGAACACGAATGCGCGTGTCATGTCTGTCTCCCAATTTGTTCCGGCGGGGATAGCCTGTGTCGCAGCGCATGGCAATGCAGGCCCGCACGTGATGCGAACCTTCTGCAGCGCAGCGTTTCCGGCCCGGGAGAAGTGGCGCGAAACCGCCTTTGACGCGGTTTACCGGCGGCGCGGCCCCAGGATGCGCGGCACCCCGACGATTGCAACCATAGCCAGTGCGACCGAGATCACCGGCCAGAGGCCGGGCCAGACCATCATCGCCCCGACACCGAGCGCACCTGCGCCAACGGTCCAGAAGATCGATGGTGCAATCGTGATCCCCGGGAAGGAGGGTTGTTCCTCAGCGGGAGTATAGCGGCGGCCCGGGAGCGTGTCGGAGATATGAGAATTGTAGGTCATGATAGCGGGTCTTGGTCTTCTTATTATTGGCGGATTTGTTTCCGTTCCTCCATCAACACCTCAAATGCGTCAGGATTGTGTCTTAATCGCCTTTAAGGCGAGCGATGGCGGCAAAGGCGAAATTGCAACATTGCAAGGCCTGCTCGACTGGGAGTTGCAAACGCTGCCGGATGACCTGCCACATGATACGCAGATACCGCGTCCCAGCCCCTTGCCAGACAGGACGATCCGGGTTAGAGCAGCGCTTCCTTCCGCAAAGGATATCGAACCGCGCGGACTCTCGTGGATGGGGTGCGGAAGGTCTGCCCCGCCTTTGAAACGCGCCTAGACAGAAGTGGAGCAAACATGCCGCTCTATGAGCATGTATTCATTGCGCGCCAGGATCTTTCCAACGCGCAGGCCGAAGGGCTGATCGAACATTTTGGTGCCGTCCTGTCCGACAATGGCGGGAAACTCGTTGATAACGAGTACTGGGGCGTCAAGACGATGGCCTACAAGATCAACAAGAACCGCAAGGGCCACTATGCCTTCCTGCGTTCCGACGCCCCGGCGCCGGCCGTCCAGGAGATGGAACGCCTGATGCGGCTGCATGACGACGTGATGCGCGTGCTGACCATCAAGGTCGACGAACATGCCGAAGGTCCGTCCGTCCAGATGCAGAAGCGCGAAGACCGCGACGATCGCCGTCGCGAGCGCCGTTGATCCGAAGCCTAAGGAAAGGAACCTAACCCATGGCCGCAAAACCGTTTTTCCGCCGCCGCAAGGTCTGCCCCTTCTCGGGCGACAATGCACCTGCGATCGACTACAAGGACACCCGTCTGCTGCAGCGCTACATCTCTGAGCGCGGCAAGATCGTCCCGTCCCGCATCACCGCCGTTTCGGCCAAGAAGCAGCGTGAACTGGCCCGCGCCATCAAGCGCGCCCGCTTCCTCGCCCTGCTGCCCTACGCCGTCAAGTAAGGAGCTGAAGCAATGGAAGTCATTCTTCTCGAACGCGTCGCCAAGCTCGGCCAGATGGGTGACGTCGTCACCGTCAAGCCCGGCTATGCCCGCAACTACCTGCTGCTGCAGGGCAAGGCCCTGACCGCCTCCAAGGAAAACATCGCCCAGTTCGAAGCCCAGAAGGCCCAACTGGAAGCGAACAACCTGGAGACCAAGAAAGAAGCCGAAGCCCTGGCACAGCGCATCGACGGCGAAGTCTTCGTCGTGATTCGCTCTGCTTCCGACGGTGGCAACCTCTACGGCTCCGTCACGCCCCGCGACGTGGCTGCCGTCACCACCGAGGCCGGCTACACCGTGGAGCGCAAGCAGGTCATCATTCCGCTGCCGATCAAGGAACTCGGCATGCACAATGTCGACATCTACCTGCACCCGGAAGTCGAAGTTCAGATCACCCTGAACGTCGCCCGCTCCCCGGAAGAAGCCGAGCTTCAGGCCTCCGGCAAGTCCATCCAGGACCTGGCCGCAGAGGAAGAAGCCGCTGCAGAGTTCGAGATCTCGGAACTCTTCGACGATATCGGCGCAGCCTCTTCGGACGACGACGATGCGCCCGCTCCGGCGGCCGAAGCCTCCTCGGACGACGAAGACTGAGCCGGTTTCAACTGATTGGAAAAGCCGCGGTGCGAAAGCGCCGCGGCTTTTTCTTTTGCGCGTCCGGCTTGGGATTGATCCGAAGCCGCAAGCGAATACGTTCAAAAGAACCGGCAGCGCAAGACGGCGCGTCGGTCACTCGGCGAAATTGCCACCAGCATCCAGCGGCTCCATCCGGATCAGGCGGCTGTCGCTGCACCCGGCCTGCCGATGCAGCATCGCTTTGCGGTATTCCTTGTCGTAAATCATGTCGACGAAGGCCTGCACCGATGGGTATTCCGCGATGAAGCACAGGTCCCATTTTTCATCCTGAGGCCCGATCAGCATGTGTTCCATGCGCCCGCGCCAGACGATCCGACCACCAAGACGCTCCAGCACCGGCTGGCTTTCCCGGCCATAGGCAGCGTAAGCCTCGGCCCCGGTTGCCGTGCGACCGTCCTCGTATTCCGCCTTGTCGCGCAGCCGGACGAGGTTGAGCATATGGATCGGGCCGGGCCTGTCATCTGCCTTGAAGGCTTCAAACCCTTCCTTGGTGAAACCGATATGCATAGCGTCCTCCCCTGCGCTGTTTGCGTCCGAGGTTGGGACATCACCAGCCCGGTCGCAACCCCATCCTGATCAAAGCGAAGTCCGGGGCTGGCAGAGGTTCCGCTTGCGCAACTCATCGACCATGGACCGCGCCCTCTGGGCCAGCTTGGTGGTTCGGTAGATGCAGTCGCCGACATTGCCGTCCGGGCCGTCGACATAGGCGCATTCGACCAGGGGCGCCCGTAGCATCGCGGTGACCAGCAGCTTGGCCGCCCTGCCCTCATCGGTCGTGAAGGGTGGGCATTCGGTGTCCTTCAGGCGGATGGTCGTGTTGTCCACGATAAGCGTGTCGCCGGTGATGGCGAGCCGGTGCACCTTGTCCTCTGCGACGACTGGGGTCACCAACAGGCACATAATCAGAGGGATGAGGCGCATTGGCGGCTCCGTACAGAGACGTCCAAGGTGTCTCAGGGCAAGGTCCGCCGGTCAACACTCCCGAACATCACCCGACAAATGGAAAAAGGGCCGCCCGGAGGCGACCCTTTTCAGAACCGTTGGTCGAATGGACCTTATTCCTGTTCCAGCTCTTCGACAGCTTTCTGGAGCTCTTCCTTGGAGACTTCCTTTTCGCTGACGGTGGCCAGTTCGAAGACGTAGTCGACAACCTTGTCTTCGAAGATCGGCGCGCGCAGCTGCTGCTGCATCTGCTGGTTCTGCTGAACGAATTCGAAGAACTGACGTTCCTGACCCGGGTACTGACGTGCCTGGTTCATGATTGCCTGGGTCATCTCGGCGTCGGTCACTTCGACCTCGGCTTTCTGACCCAGCTCGGCCAGCAGCAGGCCGAGGCGCACGCGACGCTCTGCCAGCTTGGTGTGCTCCTCGGTGGTTTCGATCTCACCGTGGTTGTGATCGTGAACCTCGGGGTTGTCCTCGTGCCACAGCTGATGTGCAATCTGCTTGGCTTCGGCTTCGACCAGCGACGGCGGCAGTTCGAAGGACACGGCCTTGTCCAGCTCGTCCAGCAGGCCACGCTTCATGACAGCGCGGGCCGCGCCGGAATACTCGGCTTCCAGACGCTCAGCGACCTGGGCCTTCAGCGCGGCCAGATCGTCCGCACCGTATTTCTTCGCCAGTTCGTCATCGATCTCGGCTGCCTTGGGCGCCTTCACTTCCTTGATCGTGCAGTCAAACACGGCATCCTTGCCGGCCAGATGCTCTGCGCCATATTCCTCGGGGAACTTGACGTTGACGGCTTTCTCTTCGCCCGCTTTGGCACCAACCAGCTGCTCTTCGAAGCCGGGGATGAAGGAGTTGGAGCCCAGCACCAGCGGATAATCCTCGGCGGAACCGCCTTCGAATGCTTCACCGTCGACCTTGCCGACGAAGTCCATGACGACCTGATCGCCATCTTCGGCCGCGCCGTCCTTGGCTTCGAAATCCTGTGCGCTCTCGGCGAGGTTCTTCAGCGCGTCCTCGACGGCTTCGTCCTCGGCCTTCACGACCATCTTCTCCAGCGAAATCGCCTTCAGGTCGACTTCGGGGATTTCCGGCAGGGCTTCATAGCTCATGGTGACGACGACGTCGTCGCCCTCGCTCCAAGTCTCGCCGTCGACCATCTGGACGTCGGGCTGCATAGCGGGCTTGTCACCGGACTTTTCGAAGTGATCGGTCATCGCGCCGTCGATGGCTTCCTGCATCGCTTCGCCAATGATCCGCGGGCCGAACTGCTTTTTCAGCAGCGCCATCGGGACCTTGCCCTTGCGGAATCCCTTCATTTCGACTTCGGGCTGCGCTTCGGCCAGTTTCTCGTTCACCTTGGCGTCCAGCTCGCTTGCGGGAAGCGTAATCTGGTAGCCGCGCTTGAGGCCTTCGTTCAGGGTCTCGGTGACCTGCATCGCTTGTCGTCCTTCCATAACGTCGCGGGGCCGGTCGCAACGCGCCGGCCAAATCAGGCGCCCTTCTATGCGCCGCAAAGCCAACGTGCAAGGCGGATCTGCCACATCATGCCGAGTTGTTCGGGGGACCACAAAAACAAGTCTCGCGATCTGTCCTGCATAATGGATGTGTCTGGGTTCCGGGAACTATGCCGATGGAGCCAGAGCAG
The DNA here is from genome assembly GCF_000768315.1 of Pseudooceanicola atlanticus. Taxonomy (GTDB): domain Bacteria; phylum Pseudomonadota; class Alphaproteobacteria; order Rhodobacterales; family Rhodobacteraceae; genus Pseudooceanicola; species Pseudooceanicola atlanticus. The sequence goes on along the minus strand of NZ_AQQX01000008.1, from coordinate 12,894 downwards.
GCCCTCACGACCACATTCGCAGGTGTGTGAGGGAATGGCCGTTCTCTACACGGCCAACCGTTTTTGAGCTGGTTAATGAATGGTGCGGGTGAAGGGACTCGAACCCCCACACCAAAGGCGCCAGAACCTAAATTGGACGAATAATGCGCCCAATCAAATGGTTAGTCGAGAAATTTCGCAGGACACACGTAGAACGAACCGTGACTCTGCGAAACGCCCTGAAATGCCTTTCAGGCAAAGAAAAACCGCCGGGGAAGCTGCAACTCCCACCGACGGCAAAACAAAAGTATATCGTCCTGCTTCATACCGCGCCGCTTCCTCTGCCGCAAGCATTGGGAGTGCGTCATGAGCATCACGCTGACCCATTCCGGCCTCCCCGCAGGCGTGAAGCCGTTTGAACTCCTCGACGTGCTCGCCAAGCTGCGCACCGAACTGGGCCTGCGCGACGAGGACCTGGCTTACCTGCGCTGCGTCTTCCGGCTGGCCCGCGCGGAGGACTTCTTGCCCGGCCGCATCTGCGCCGTCTGGGAGCGCGTCGCGGGCCTGGCCGATCGCATGAACTTCCACATCCGCAGGATCACGCGAATAGAGACCCGGCTGGAGGAGCGCGGGCTGGTTCTCCGGACCGGCGCGGCGAATGGCCGGCGTTTCGGTCGGCGGAGCGAGGACGGCCGTATCGTCTCGGCGGGCGGCATCAACTTCGCGCCGCTCATCGAGCGTGCACCGGAGTTGCTGGCGCGCATCCGTCGGACAGCGCGTGCGGCGGAAGAGCTAAAGGAGGACCGGAACCGGCTGAACGATCTGATCCGGCAGATTCGCAGCCTCGATGCGCCGAAGGCGCTCATTGCAGCGCGTGAGGCCTTCCCGCGTCTACGACCCTCCGAGGTCCGGGACGCCGGTCGGATGTTCGCGCTGATCGACGCGCTGGAGGTCATCCTCGCCGAGTTTTCGCCCGCCTCCGGTCAGACAGTTCAGACCGCGCCGTCGGACAGTTTGGTCCGACCTGATACCAAGAGAGATAAGAAAATCGAAACCTGTAGACCCGAGCCCGAGGTTTCGATCAGCCCGGCTCAGGTCTGTCTGTTGGCCAGCGACGAGATGGCCGAGGTCATTCAGGTCTACGCCGAAGCGGCCGACGAAGGGGCCCGACCCAGCAGAAGAACCCTGGCGCTGGCGGCACGAGAACGGGCGCAGATGCTGGGGATATCCGGGCTGGAATGGGATGCAGCGCGCGACCGGCTGGGAGAGCTGCGCTTGCTGCTCTGCCTGGTCATCGCTGACAGGAACGCCGGGAGGCACGACCGCTTCGCGGTGCGTAACCCGGCGGCAGCCTTCATCGGATTGACGCGGAAAACAACGCGCGGCGACGCGGCCATTGCAGCACTCGTGGCTGAGCTAAGACGCAATACAGGCGAGGTGCGTCCGTGACTGATCGGAAGACAGCAAGGTCACCCGTGTTGCACACGGGACCATGCGAGGGGCCTGCCGCCCCTTCGAACCCCGCCAAGAGCAGGACGCCCAAATACGCCGAGCCGTTGACCGAAACCATCGCGTTCCGCTGCTCTGCTTCGGAGAAGGCGCGCCTCGAGGTGGAAGCCCGGCGCGCCCGGCGTCCGCTGGCCGAGCTGCTCCGCGAACGGTTGCCCTTGGTGCGCAGCGGTCATCGGAAGGTGGTCCCCGAAGCCGACCCGGATCTGCTGGTCGCACTGTTGCGCATCGGGGCCAACCTCAACCAGATCGCCCGTGCGCTGAACGCGGCGCGTAAGCTCGGCACGCTGGACCGGATCGACCTGTTGGCCCTCTCCGCTTCGCTGGTCGCCATCGAACGGGAGCTGGACGGCCTGCGCGAGGACTGGCGGGCATGATGGTAAAGTTCTTCCCCCATGGTCAGGGGCCGGCTGCCCCCGCCGTCGCCTACCTGATCGCCGAGACGGTGAAGGCCTATGACGAACACCGCAACGCGATCCGGGACGCGCGGGGGCAGCAGGTCTGGGATCGGCGTGCCACGCTGCCCGCGGTCATCGAGGGCCAACCCGCGCGGATGCAGGCGCTCATCGATGCCGTGCCGCACCAATGGCGCTACAAGAGCGGTGTTATCAGCTTCGCCCCCGAGGACGCGCCGACAGAGGACCAGCAGCGCGCACTCATCCAGCGCTTCGAGGAGTTCGCCTGCGCCGGGCTGGAAGGCGACCAGTTCGACATGCTCTGGGTGCGTCACACCCACGCTGGGCGCGTCGAGCTGCACTTCCTGATGCCCCGCATGGAGCTTTCGACCCGTAAGAGCCTGAACATTGCGCCGCCTGGCCACGAGGCGGCCTTCAGCGCTTTCGTGGATCTGGAGAACCGGCGGCATGGCTGGGCCGATCCGCTCGATCCGGCGCGCGCTCGGCAGACGCAGGCCGTGCCCGAGGAACCGGCCCGCGCCGCCACGCGCGGGCAGCTGAACAGCTGGATCGACGGCCAGATCGCGATCGGCGCGATCCGGGACCGCGCGTCGATGATCGATGCGCTGACCGAGATCGGCTTCGAGCTACCCCGCAAGGGCAAGGCCTACCTCACCGTACTGGACCCAGACAGCGGCGAGCGCTGGCGTCTGAAAGGAGCGATCTTCGATGAAAACTGGACCACAGAGCAAACTCAACCCGCGCATCCAGGCGAACATGGACAGCCTGCTGACCTCTCAGCTCGACTCGCTGGAATCGCAGTTGAAGAGCTTGAGCGGCGCGTGGACGAAGAGCGCCAGAAGCGCCTTCTCTACAATCACGAGCGATACGGCCGAGTTCGAGAACCAGACCCGCAAGCGGCTGCACAGCCTGAACCGCGAGACGACGGAGACGCTGAACGCGATCGAGGAGAGGATCGAAGCGCTCCAAGCGCGCAGCCAGCGGCTCAACAGGCTGCTGACCCGGCACACGCTGGCGCGGGTGGCGCTGGTAGGCGGAGTTATGGCTGCGCTAACGCTCAGCGGGTCATTCCTGGCGGTGACGTTGATGATCGCCAGCAATCAGCCCACGCCGACCCCGCGCCTGGCGCAGCCGCCCGAGGCGCTGCAAGGCAGCCGAACGATCCGGGGCGTGGGCGGCCTTGGCGAATTGATCGCCCTGCCGCCCGGCCTCGTGCCGACACGCTGTCCGCTAGGGACCGGGGCTGGGCGCACCTGTCTTCAGCGAGAGGAGTAACGGATGACCCTGACGAACTTGGAGCGCGAGTTGCTGTCCTGCGTCGAAGAGCTCGGCAAAGGCGTGGAAGACTGCATGACGAGATTGATCGAGCAAGAGAGATCGCTCGCGCGCTTGCAGAAGGAGTTGCACGAGTCCTTGAACGGCTTGGAGCAGTCTTTGCAGGCCCCGGAGGCAAAGCCGGAGCCGGAGGCAAAACAGCCGCGCGGGTTCCGGTTCAGGAGGTGAAGGTCGATCAGGACCTCACCCCACCAAGGCGGCCCGCTCCCAGCCCGAGCAACTCGCCTCAAGATGGGCCTTAGTCACCTAACATCAGCAAGGAGGCCACTTCATGGTCAGGTCAACCAAGTCAGCGAAACGTGCTCAAGAGGCACGGACGACACAGAACGCGATCCGAGAGATTTTTGGCAGCACTTTTCTCCTCATCGAGAACACCCGTGCGTACCACCTCAATCCGCCCGGAAAATCCGATGCGCTGGAGTTGCTTCTGGACTCTTTGCCGCCGGTTCTTGAACATTGCCGGACCGTCACACGCTGCAAAGCTCTGAAAAGGGACGGAGCGGTGGTGATCGATAGCGAGGCCCAAGAGGGGTCGATCCGCATCGCAGCACGAGACGACGGAACTTACGACCTTCATGTGGAGCTTCCGTCGGCACGCTCCTACGAGGACGCCCTCTCGATCAACATGGTGATCATGAAAGTGCTGGCCTATGATCTGCGCCCCATGGAACGCATGGAGTTCGAACTCGACGAGGAAGCTTTCTTTGCTGAAATCGAAAGGCTCTACGGCAAGGGAGAAACAGGTTGATATGATTGGTCAGGTTCCCCCAGAGGCCCTGCTCTTTGCGATCGAAGCCGCAGAAGCTGGGCCGCAAATTTCCGACCTGGAAGATGCTCCGCTCCTTCAGAACTGGTTCTTTATCAAGCGCGAGGGTGACGCCATCCGCGCTGAAGGAGACCTGAGCGGCCACCCAACGATTTCTGATCCATGGGTCACGACGTCGCCAGTGATCGGTTTCCATTACGATTTCGGTACTTCAAAAGGTTGGCTTCGATCCTTCAGCCGCTGGTATCGGCTTGGTGCTGTGTGCGAAGTGGTCGGGGACATCCCAGGACCGGAGGGCGCTGTAGGTCGAGCGCTGGCTGCGACGGCGGCCCGTCTGGAGACACATCGAAATATCTGGCGCGAAGGGGCGCAGCGCAAATGTATCACACCTTGACACATGCATCACGTCGTGATACATACCTGTCATGATCCAAAGCGCCAAGGGCAAACTTGCCACGAACGCCTTGCAAGGAAAGTACGGTAAAGGGTTTCCCGCCGATCTCGTGAAGCGCACGAGGGCAATGCTCACGGCGCTGGACGCGGCTGTTGCGATGGAAGACCTACGCTTCCCTCCTGGCAACAACCTCGAGGAACTGAAGGGAGATCGTGCCGGGCAGCACTCGGTGCGGATCAACGGCCAATGGCGCATCTGCTTCGTCTGGACCCCGAAAGGACCAGCCGAAGTGGAGATCGTCGATTACCACTGAAAGGAGACGTCATGAGTTTGCTTCACGATCCGATGCACCCCGGCGAAGTCCTGAAAGAGCTGTATCTTGATCCGCTTGATATCGGCGCGATCGGACTGGCCCGTCGCCTCGGCGTTCCGCGGACCCGTATCGAACGGCTGGTTAAGGGTGCGACGAGCATGACGCCGGACACGGCGCTGCGCCTTGCCCGCGTATTTAACACGACCCCAGAATACTGGATGAACATGCAGACCAATTTCGACATGCACGCCGCCATCCAGCAAATTGACGTGTCCGAAATCGAACCTTTGGTGGCCTGAGCGGGCACCAGACCCGTCCCTACGGCCCGTCGTGATGCGAGCGGGTCGGGCCTGGTCCCCGCCGCCTTGGAGGACATCGCCCCCACAAGGCAGGGGACGGAAAGGCGGCTGCCGCCAAGGGCGGCAACCTCTTTCTTCGGATGGCCAAATGGGCATGATGCTAGTAGCGGGTATTGGGCTGAGCGGATTGCGAAACAGAATTCCCAACAGCTTGCAATCGCAGGAAAAGTGATAAACTCTCGGGATAGGCGAAGGGACGAAGAACTTTTCCGATGACCAGTCAGAAATTCGATCACCTGCTAGAGATTGATCGCCCTTTGGCGACCCTCGCATCACATGCCGAACGCTACTCGTTCATCTACCGCGAGACGGAACTGAACCTGCGGAGCAAGCTGCCCATACGGCTAAAGCGAGACAAGCTCAGTGCCTTGGAGTTGCCGGAAGGTGTAAGCGAGGACTGGTCGATGGACTCCATGGCTGATCGGATTGGTGACGGTCGCCAGTTCCGCTTGCTGAAAGTTCTGGACAACTTCAACCGCAAAGGCTCGGGCATTCAGATAGACTTCTCGCTGCTCGCGGAGAGCGGCGTCAGAGCGCTGAACCATATCATCGGACGGCGCGCCAAAGATGGTGCGGCCCAGTTGCTGCTCGGAAGACTTCAGCGGCAAATTTATGGAATGGGCAGAGCACAAGGATGACCCTGACCTATATCCAGTCCGGAAAGCTACAGCTGAAGGCCGATGCCGCAAGCCACAATCTAACGGCCAGAAACGAATGGCCGGACTTTCATATCTTCGATAGCATCGACGACGTGCAGCAGATTGCCACCGAGTGGCTCTAGGCCTACCACACAGAACGCCCACCACAGTAAACGGCGGCGCGAGCCCCGTTTTAAAACTGAGAATGGCCGCATAAATTCTACAACCAAGTCCCCGCAAGAAGGGTACCCGCAAAAAAGATAGTTTCTGAGTTTCGGCCTTCAACTGAAAGACAAGACTTCAATGGCGAGCAACATTAAACCAACCCAACTTACACGTACCGGATATGAGTACCAAGATTTGGTCTGCATAGGCTTTATTATCGACTGGTACAATGACCCCCAAAAGTACGAATGGGTTCGAATCGAGGGAGATATTGAACAAGAAAATTTAAAGGGCCTCGATGACGTCATTTGTAAAAGACCTGATGGCTCGTTCGAGCTTACACAGGTTAAATTCACCATTGATCCGTCTCGTGATAAATTGGCTTTGGGCTTCGACTGGTTACTTAAGCAAGAGGGAAAAGGGACCTCTTTGCTTCAGAAGTGGTCTCATGATGTTGAAAAGTTTACTGCATCTGGACAGCTCGCAGTCGCATCTCTGAGAACCAATCGCATCCCTAACCTAGAGTTCAAGAACGCGCTTACAGGCAGGAGGTTGGACTACAACAAATTGCCACAACCTGTGAGGGAAAAGTTTGAACTTCAGCTAGGTAGCGCCCAGAAAGCCAAGAACTTTTGCTTGAACTTCAATTTTGCGCACAGTGAGCAGCTTATTGAGGACTTTGAAAGTAAGTTGCACGACCGATTGGTGCCAGATCATACGAATGAGGAAGGTTTCTACCGTCTTCAGAGAGTCATCCGCCAGTCAGCTACACGTCGAAACTTCCCTTCTCCAGATGGAACATGGAACCTGATCGATATTGAAGAAATCTTGAGAGCGAACTTGGTTCAAAAGCTCTCCCAAGACTTTGTTATTCCCGATCATTACTTACCACCCTCGCAATCATTTCACACCGATCTAGTGTCAAAATCGTCCGCTCCGGGTTGTTATGTTATCGTGGGGCAGCCAGGCATTGGGAAAAGCACTTATCTATCGTATTTGAGCGAGAAGCTCATTGGTGGTGGGGTGACTGTAATACGACACCATTATTGGCTAGGTTCAAGTAGCGTCATAGATCGTATTCGCTCCGAACATGCGATAAAATCGATGATGTTCCAGCTTCAAGAGGCGTTTCCTGAGTATGTGAGTATGTCACAAATCGAGGAAATGAAATTCAATGAATGTGTCCGTGCAGTTTCTAAGAGTCTGAAAGAAAAAGGGAAGAACCTCGTAGTGATTGTTGACGGACTTGATCATGTGCATCGAGACCGACCCGACATCTCCCAACTAACCCATCTCCTCAATAGGCTCGTGCCGTTGAAAGAGGAAGTTTGCCTGTTTTTCGGAACTCAACCAATTGATGAAAGCTTTCTTCCTAACAGTTTGACAAGCACGGCTCCCAAAAAACTTTGGATTGATCTGCCCCCCATGGATTTTGCTTCGACCAGGTCTTGGTTATCTGGCCTGCATGATGCGAAATCATTCCTACTTAACGGAGGAGACAATCACGTTGACCGTGAATTGAATGAAATTACCGAGGCTCTAGTTTCTAAGACTAGAGGCTACCCTTTGCACCTAATCTATTCTGTTAGGGATCTACTGGCAAAAGATAGACATCTGTCAGCCTACAGGATGGATGACATTCTGCCATGTCCCAATGGGGACATTAGGCAATACTATCAGCATCTCTGGACCGGCCTGAGCAGAGGTTCGAAAGATATTTTACTGTTAATCGCGTGCGTACAATTCCCATGGCCAGATAAAGGGAACCTGTCAAAATGCTATACTGAAGCTATTAGCTTTCAAAACGCCTTCGGTGAGGTTCAACATCTAATTGAGCAACGGCAAAGTGGGATTCATCCTTTTCATGGAAGCTTGACCGTCTTTCTTCATGGAACGGACGAGTTTAAAGACATGCTACACGTCCTGATGGAGCGGGTCAAAAGCTGGTTGGACAATGGCGCTCCAGACTACTGGCAATGGGGCTGGAAGTGGCTGATTGAAGCAAAATTAGGAAATCCAGAAGTGCTTTTTGAAGGGGTGACGAAGGACTGGGCGCTACACTCAGTCTCAAGTGGTTATTCCCTCGATCACATCGATCACATCATCTCAGAGAGCGAGAGATACGCATTAGAAAAAAGTCTTTATAGCGAACTGGTTCGCCTCAGAGGGATTCGAGTAAGGGTCTTAAATGGGCCTGAACAGCAAATCCAAGATCAAGCTCTATTTCACAAGTGCGCCTTGATTCTTCAAAAGGATGAATATCCAAAGCTCCTGAAACTAGATAACTTGAGGTTTCTTTCTGATGAAGAGATCAAGATCCTACCTGCGGTTTCGAGAACCTTTGATGACGATATCTGCAAAAGATGTTTCTACGAGGTGATGCGCCGTCTGGAACTTGCAGTAAAGTTTCAAGGCGATCATCGGCCCAACAGGGTAAGTGACCTAGTTTACATAGCCGTAGATGTTCTTTCACAGATGTCCACTCCACATTATGATCTACTGTCGAATTTCTTCGGCAGAGTCAGAAAAAAGGAGAAACTCGTAATTCGTTATCTATCAAAGCTGATAGAGAACGGAAACGCAGAATCTGTGGCTGAGGTAGCTACATACGATTTCTTAGCTAAATTTTCGGAAAAGACAAAGGAACTTGTTTCTTGGGCCTGCTTAGTCGCTGAGATAGATGTTGAAGGCCGTACTGATTTACCACATCTTACAATATCCTACACAACACGAGCTTTAAACGCTTTACTCGGCTCAGACATCGCCTCACTAAGCGAACCCGCACTCGAAGACGAAATATGCGAACTTGGCTATCGCGAACACTTCTTGTATGAATTTTCACAAGCTCTTAGGAAAATTTCTGATCCTATTGATCTTGTTGATATTCCGCGAACCGACGAACAGAAGTTCAAGGCCGCCGTTAAAACAGCTCTGACGTGTCTAGCCCAGATTGTAGCCCAGGAAATCAACGATAGCGGGCGTTTCTCGACGGTTTCGTTGTTCCAGTTTTGGGATGCAGTTGACATCCCCTCGTGGCACGAAGCCGACCACAGTGTTTCATCTCATCTGACGAGTGTGTCGCGAGCCATCAATGAAATATCTGTCGATTTGTGCTTTTTGACGTACAGATCCAAGATGGCCGAGGAGATGTCGGAAAAAGTAATCGATGAACTAATAAGAATTCCTAGCTTTTCTTCTAACGTCTGGCTTGATTTTGTCCTTTCAAAATCTTGCCAGGAGTTCATTCCGAAACATGTCGGAGAGTATCATTTTAGACTACTGTACGTTGAACTGAGGGGGCGAACAGATAACATTGGCACGCTTGCCAATGATGCTTTGGAGCTTTGCGATTTGGCGCGCCGTTTCCAAGGTGATTGTCAAGCCAACGCACTGCTTGAACTGACTAGCCTTCACATGCTTGGTCACGGCTGGCGCAAGGACATATCATTTCACGATCTATATCAGGCGATTGAATATTGTGCTAATTCGAACATTGGAGACGTACCCGGCTGGCTTCGCCGATTGTCATCGCCAACATGCGGAGTCTTTGATTTTACTGAGAGAGAAATTCGACATCTTCCGAATTGGTATTTCGACCTAACAGGTCAGTGTTCATTTGATCGGCTATCAGCCGAGCTTGATTACCATCTAGAAGTTCAAAATTGGAGAGCGGTCGATTGCATTCTTTCCTCCTTTGTTAAGTTTACCGATGCGTCATCGCATACGGACATGGCCCTGCTTAGATGTCTGGTTTCAAGAAAGTCGCTGATTGCACTTGAGGAGCGAGCAACAGGAAGCGAAAAACTTAAACGTATTCACGACGAGCAAATCGAGTTTCTGGGTGGGCTGTATTCAGGCAACGACCGGCCACCTTCGGAAACTAACTCATCCCCTCAAGAGACCAAACTAGTTTTTTCAGATTTCCCACCTGAGAGAGTTGGGGAGTTTGAAGCCTCGTTGAAATCTGAAAATAACTTCTCATACGAAGAAATTATATCTGATTGGATAAAATACTGGAGTGACGCCGGAGAGGGACTGAAAGTCATTTCGGCGATAGAGGAAATTTCAGGAAAATTCAAAGACAGAGGGTGGGGACTTGAACGAAACCTCGGAGAAGTCTTTGAACTTAGCCGAAGACTCCAAGGTAAGAAAACCGCTTACAAGTGGGCTATAAGAGATATTAACACTAATCAACTTTGGTCTGCGTATGGTGGCCGAGAGTCTACCGTTAAGCTTAAGAAATATGCACGGATATATAAGAAGAACTGGCAGGACCTGCTCCAAAAGACGTTAAATCACGAGGGAAAAACCACTAGATTAAATACCTGGCATCTGGCACCAACTGATAATCTGGTTGCATTTTTAATTGAGTCAGAGCAGTTTGATGAAGCTGTTGCCGTAACTGAGGCTATGCTTATCGGATTCGAATCAGGCATTCGGCACCTAAATTTACCTCCAGAGTACTTGCCATTAAAGGCCGAGGAAGTAGCCAACGTCTCAGGCCGAATGTTGCTTGCCTACTACTTTATTCCAGACAAGGTGGCGAGGCTGAAAGCTGCGAAAGAAATTTCTAACCTACTGCTCACCGAAGAAAATTTCCGCATCTTGTATTTGGAGAAGTTGGGCACGCTTTGTTATGAAGCGGATATTTGTGATCTTTTATCGGTATTGAAGTTGAGTGGCACGGGAACCTTTTCCGAGTCTGAAATACGTTCTGCCATAAGATACCCATCTGTGTTGTCTGAGTACATTCTTGGAAATCTAGGGTTCAGCACTCAGTTCGAAAATCTAAAGTACTCAGATTTTTCGAAGGGCAATCTTAGGCTATCGGAGAGGATGGAGCGATCTAAAAATGGCATCCCTAGTATTTGGAATGTGCTAATACAAAAGTTATCTTACGTCTGCAGCCTTAGGCTTGACCTCCGGATGGCCGCTGAATGGGAAGAGCTGACCAAGCGTAAGCCTTTTTATTTTTTCAATCACAGCGACTTCATAAGTGAAAAGTATAATAGCCTAGAAAATGTGAGCTGTTCTCTTTCTTGGAACTGTGAAAGTGCGATTGTCTCGGCGTATCTGCGCACTATCGGATACTGCGTTTCTAAGGGAATTTTGGACGATGCAGGCTTAGCTGAATATCTCGTTCCCGCCCTACCGTTTGGTCAGCCATTTTCGGATATCTCCTCCAGTCGGCGCCCTGACTTTTGGCCGAAATTTGGGGACTTAAATTTATCCGGTGCAGACATAAGTGACGCGGCGCTACAGCGTTTCTTAGACAATTGGAGGTTTCCCAGTGAAGTCCCGCTGTTTGCTAGTGGGCCACTTCGGTCTGATGAGCGCGGAGTTGACGTGGATTGGGAATGTATGATCGTTACGGAGGAAGAGCATCAGGGACAGCTAGGCAAGATTTTTGACCATATGACCAAGGCGGGTGGTAATAGATTAGTCGAAAGAGTCATCCCTCGAGATGTCGGTCGCTGGCAAGCAGAGCTCTGTATGCGTGGCTATGTTGAGCCGAAGTTTAATATCGATGGTTCTTCGCACATTTCTGAACCCTCCACCGATCGAGTAGCTTTCGTGTTCGGTCGCGAAACGATCGCTTACTGGAAGTTCTGGTTGGAAGAGTGGTTTCCTGCACGTCTACGAGGGCTTGGTTCGAATTTTGCTGTGGCTACATGCTGTTCTACTGGCGATCTTGAGAAGATCTCGAATGCTTTAGGCAGTGACCTTTATTTAGTGGTAAGATTGAGAGTTGCGGTTGAGAAATTTGCATTTAGTAAGGTGCAACAGGGCGATTACTTCGCTGCGAAGAAGATCTATGAGCGACGCAGTGAAAGAATTTGAGAAGTTTGCTGCAATACTGACTTGTGTCGGCTTTAAGGAAGCTGAGCTGCGGCTCAGCTTTCAACGCCCTGCCTCAATTGGACATCTTCAATCAGGCGGCGAACACTAGAGTCTTTTGCTCTTGTTCTGCAGAGCTACCTGATTGCGGCGGAAGTGCTGCCGAAGGTACAAGACAACCGCGCCCAATGCGAGAACAACGCAAGTCAGCACCAGGGCAACAATACCAGGAATGACGCGCCACGAGGTATCAGAACCAAGAATATGGGCCAGTAAGAATATTACGTATGCGACAGCATCAATGCCGGCGAATATCAGCATTGCCCGAAGGATCTTGGTTCCAATGACCCGCTCGTTGTAGTCCAAGCGCTCTGAGAGTTCATCAGCGTTCATCGTGACCTCCTAAAGCGTTGTTTCAAGGTATTCCCACATCTCATCATCAGAAAAATCAGGGCGTCTCAGGAGCTGCCTAAAAAGATAAGTCGTCACGACATCAGCCTTTTCATCCGAAAGCGCGACACCTTGCTTTTTCTCGAAGGCGCGGACGCTCCGCATGACCCTTAACATCGCCCCCTCGGCTGCCAGGGAAGATACGCTGCCCACCTCACCGTATACGAGCCAGTGAAGGTCGACATCAAACTCCTGGTGGACCGTACTCACGACAGAGAGCGGCACCTCCCTGAGACCCAGTTCATAGTTCTTGTAGCCGCGAGGTGACAGACCGAGGCGTTTCGCGAAATCGACCTGCGAAAGCTCGGCGCCTTTTCGCACAGCATTCAATCGCTCTGGCAGCAGAGGGATTACCCCTTGCGGTGTACCCATTTGTGACCTAATATCCCAATATCGTGCCCCGCAAGGGCACCATTTCCACATCATAGCGAGATGAGGCAGGAGATGGAAAGCACTTACGACACATTGGACATCCTCACACCGCGTGAGCTGGCGGCGCATAGCGGATGGCCGGAGAAACGGATCAGACAGCTGCTGAAAGATGGAAAGCTGCGCCACCTTCGCATCGGATCGAACTTTTATCTGCCGCGGAACGCGATTGAAGAGTTCGTTTCCGACAACATGGTGGCACCGAGCGTGAGACCTTGCCACTCGACAGGGCGGGAATGAAGCTCATGGCCAATGACCTGCCCCCCGCGAAATCCCTCACCTTAATGTAGAGTCTGCGCCAAC
>NZ_AQQX01000007.1 GCF_000768315.1 Pseudooceanicola atlanticus | reverse complement strand
TGCAAATCATAGCTTATGTCAGTGTCCGAATTTCGGGGGGTAGCTCAGTTCATCAGGACCTGTTCCAGCTGGCGCTTGTCGGCGCGGATCGAGCTGAGCATCGGGTCGTGGCTGAAGGACAGGGTTACCTTTTCCCCGACCAGCCGGTTCAGCAGATGCGTCAGATCGGAAATAGTGTCGCGCAAGTCGATCTCCTCGGGGCGCAGGGTCTGCTTGCGCGAGAAGGCCAGCAACTGGCTGACAAGAGAAGCCGCTCGATTGGCGTTCTGGTTGATCTGCATGAGGTCGGCGTAATCCTGATCGCCCTGGTCATGGCGCAGAAGCAGAAGGTCGCAATGGCCGGAGATCGCGGTCAGCAGGTTGTTGAAATCATGCGCGACACCGCCGGCAAGTTGCCCGATCGCCTGCATTTTCTGGCTCTGGACGAATTGCGCTTCGAGCGTCTTGAGCTCTGTCGCGTCGTTGAGCACCGCCAACAGGGACAATTCGCCATCCTCTTCCATCGGCTTGAGCGAAATCTGGACGAAGGTTTCGCGATCCGATCCGGTGACGCGCAGGAATTCCGGGCTGCTGATGCGATAGCCCGACGCGGCCTCGTCCAGCCAATCGTTGATCGGTCGGCCCAGGCCCTCGGTCAGGTCGCCCAGGTGCACGCCTTCGCGGCATTCCTGGCCGACAAGGCGCACCGCGTTCCGGTTGGCGCGGAGCACCTTTCCGTCCGGCGTGAGGCGTAGCAGCGGGACAGGCAGGTTTTCGAACCGGTCCCAATCGCTGGAGGTGCCGGTTTCCGCGGTATTGGTGGCGGACGGGCCGATATCGCCGGACAAAGGGATCATTGCCAGGTCGCGCCGTCCGTTTTCTCCCGGCAAGGGCGCGACAAACACCTGCGCCTCGCCCTGGGCGGTGTTGACCGTCGCGATCTCGACGCTGGAAGAAAGGGGCGTCTTGATGAAATCCGTCAGCCGCGCCGGACGGCCACCGAGAAATGCCAACGCCGGATCATTCAGGAACACGACCGTACCGTCGGCACCGAGCGAAAGAACCGGCAGGTTTTCCGCCACCGGCGCGAGGGAACCGCAGATCGGACGCACCTCAAGCAAGTGGCGACCGTCTTCCATGGTTTCGGCCGTGATCTGCCAGGCTAATTCGTCCTCCTCGCCCACACCGACCGCGCCATTTTCCGGCGCGTTCACGGCAGTTTCGACGGCCTTGGACCAATGGGCGGGAAGCGCAGCCAAACCGACCGACCCGGTCCCGATGCCCAGAATCGAACGCGCGGCGGGGTTCATGTAGACCTGTTGACGCATGCCATCGCAGATCATGGCCGGGTCTTTCGTGGCATCGAGCAGGAGCTCCGCCGTACCGACCCCATCCGCCCTCTGCCGGGCTGCCAGAAGTGACCAGACAGATGCTGCAATCGCCATCAGCGTCAGGGTGCCGGAGGCGGCGAAAGCCCCAACCTTGAGCGGTTGGGAGGCATCAAAGGCCACAAGCACGAAGGAGGTTGCGATCAGTAGAGCCGACAACCCCGAAAGGATCAAGGCGGCCCGTCGGATACCGGCGCTGCGATAGCCCGCGGTCAGCGCGACATCGAGAGAGCCGTTGACGCCGCCTGCCCGTGTTGAGTGCCCCGACACAGATGCCGTACGTCTGGCATCTTCAAAATTCATTCGCATCTGCACCGCTCAACCGTCCTTCGCCCGCCGCATGGCCAGGCTCCATCTGCACCGAAGTTGGTTAACCATGGGTTAACGGGTGCGGGTTGGCCGCGGGAAAAGCCGGTTGCCTTTATGGGGAGCCGGTTCGTGGCCCTGAGGCAGAGCCTAGGAGGTCACCCCCGAACGCGTCAATTGCGCTAGGTAAAATCCGTCACCACCATCGGTGGGCAGCCATTGCATGTCGGTGGTAAGTTCCCACTCCGGGTGGCGCGACAGGAAGGCCTCCACCTGATCGCGGTTTTCCGGTGCCAGAACCGAGCATGTGGCATAGGCCAGAACGCCGCCCGGCGCCACGAGAAGAGCCGCAAGATCAAGGATTTCGCTTTGCGTGCCAAGCAGATCGGCGAAGCCGGCCTCGGTCAGCCGCCATTTCCCATCGGGAGAGCGACGCCATGCGCCACTGCCGGAACAGGGCACATCGCACAACACGATATCATAGGGTCCGTCCGGCCGATCCGTGACGTTCACCTGGACACCAGCCCGCGCCGCCCGGTCCGGCAGGTCTTTCATGCGGGCAGGCAACGCGTCATGCGCGGTGAACTCGGCGTCGGCCCTGCCCGCCATGGCCAGCGTCTTGCCCCCGCCGCCCGCGCAATAATCCAGAACGCGCAAGCCATCGGCCAGCGGCAAAGACGCCACGACCGCCTGGCTCGCCGCGTCCTGCAATTCGACATGTCCGTCCTGATACGGGCCGGACTGGGCGACCTTGCGGGCGCCTTCGGTCAGGATCAGGGCAGTCTCTGCCAACGGGTGCGGTTCGGCCACGATACCATCCTCTGCCAAATCAGCGATGGCCCTTGCCGGATCGGTCTTGCGCAGGTTGACCCTGAGGAAGACCGGCGCACGGTGCCGCAGGTTCCGGGCGACCTCCTCCGCCTGCCCCGGCAGCGACGCGTCGAGCATGGGCCAGACCCAATCAGGCATATCACAGGCCACGGCGCGCGGGGCGTCGGACAGGGCCTGCGCGGGGTCGCGGGCGACCAGCGCCTCTTCCTCCGGCGACAACGGCGCGGGCGCGTGGCCCTCACCGGTAAAGATATCGGACGGCTCACGCCCGTCGGCAATCGTCTGGCCCAGCAACAGCGCGCGGCCAGTTTCCGCCCCGCCCAGCAGGCCGAAACTGCGCCGGCAACGCAGCGCATCAAACACATGGTCCCGGATGGCTGCACGATCCTTGGACCCCGCGAACCGGCTGCGCCGCGCCCACCCCGTCAGGGCCTTTTCCGCCGGCGCACCTTCAAGAATGTCATCCAGGATTTCGGCGGCGGCAGCGATGCGGGCGGCTGGGGTCATCGGGCTCTCCTCTTTCCCTCCCGATAACGGGAGAGACGCTAGAGGGAAAGGCATTGCTGACAGGCGATGGCCCTAGGCCGAACGGATACGGTCGAGTACGGGATAGAGGTGGTGCAAGAAGGCCTGCGGATTTTCAGACATGGGGAAATGCCCCATCTCGGGCATCACGGTCAAATCGACACCGATTGCGTCCGCCAAGGCGCGGCTGTCCTCGGGCGTGCAGGAATAATCGTATTCGCCCGTCAGCAGGTAGATCGGACATTTGGCCGTGTCTATCGTGGCCAGCTGATCGCGCATGTCGCCATCGACCTTGTAGAAATGCATGTCGCCGCGGAACACGCCTGGGCCGCCCTGCATGTAGTGCCAGCGGGTTTCGTCACGATCCGCCATGGGGCTTTGCGGGGCCATAAGGCCGTAGGCGATCGCACCGCAGATGCGCCCGCCATGCACGTCTGGTCGATCAAGCCACTGGGTATCATAATACGGCGCCACATGAGCCGAGGATTGCAGGCCGATAAGTGCACGGAACCTCTCCGGATGACGCTGCGCGAGGTGCAGCACGATCCTTCCCCCGATGGAGCACCCCATGACCACCGGGCTGTCCAGTTCCATCGCGTCGCAGAAGGCGAGGATCTGGGCGACATAGGCATCGGATGTAAGCTGGTAGTCCGTGTCTACCGTGCCGGCAGGCGGAGAGGATTTGCCGTGTCGCGGCATGTCGAACACCAGAACGCGGAACTGGCTCGTGATCCGAGGATCGTTCAGCAGCGCACGATATTGACGCCCGTCACTGCCCGCCGTGTGCAGGCAGACGAGCGGGATGCCCTGCCCCGCCTCCTCCCAGTAGAGCCTGTGGGCGACGCCCTCGATCTCGATATGGGCGTACCGGCCAATGATCGGTTCGATGTGAAGGGTCATGTGGCGACCTCCGGTCTGAGGGAGGCGAGCATACGTTTGGTGTAGTAGAGGTTCGCCATCAGCGGATGAAGATCGCCTTCGAACCGCATCGCCCCGCGGCGCAGTAGCGCGATGATGTCGTGATGGCCGGGACCCGGCACAGGTTCAAGGAATGCAGCCCATTCCTCGGTCGGGGCGGCCAGTCTTGTCTGCCAGGACGGCATCACGTGAGGTCCGGCGTTTGCGGCGATCACCGCACCGTTTTCGATCCTGATCGCGTATTCATTGTCGCCGGTCTGCAGCATCAGGTCCCAGTGCAGGTCCGGCGCCAAGGCCGCAATCGCGCTGCCCTTCCCACATGTCTCGGTCAATCTGTCGAACATGGTCGCTCCTCCGACCGTCAGTTTAGACGAGGCGTGAAACGCTTCAACGCATATTTTGGTATTCTATCTATGACACCGAAGATCCTAGGGCGGCTTAAAGTGCTTATATATTACATTTTATGGACCTTCTCCGAATCCCAATTATGGTATGCCAATCTAGGAGGGTGTTGACGCATGACGAACCTGAAAGCCCTGATCGATCCGCAGCGGGTCGCGCTGATCGGTGCGTCCGACACGCCCGGACGCCTGACCGCGCGGCCGCAGAGCTTTCTGATGACACATGGGTTTTCCGGCGAAATCCTTCCGGTGAATCCCCGGCGCGAAACCGTTCAGGGTCTCCCTGCTCTGCCGTCCGTGGTGGACAGTCCGAAGCATATCGACCACGCCTATATCCTGCTGGATGCCGATCCGGCCCTGGCGGCATTGGAAGATTGCGCGCAGGCCGGAATACCCGTCGTTTCCATGCTGGCCGACGGCTTTGCCGAATCCGGTGACGCGGGCCGCGCCCGCCAGGACCGTGCAGCGGCCATCGCAAGAGAGGCAGGCATCCATCTGATCGGCCCGAATTCGACCGGCATCGTGCATATCCCGAACCGTTTCATCTGCACCTCCAACGCTGCGTTCGCGGCCCCGGACCTGCGTGCCGGTGGCCTGACCGTGCTGTCGCAATCCGGCAGCATGATCGGCATGATCCTGTCGAGGGGCCTGGCGCGGGGCATGGGCTTTGCTGGGTTTGCTTCGCTCGGGAACGAAGCCGTGACGGATGTGGGGCGGTTCGGGCAATGGATGCTGGAGGACCCGCACACCGACAGCTTTGCCCTGTTCCTGGAAACCGTTCGTGATCCAAAGGCTTTGGAGAACTTTGCAAAGAAGGCACGGGATTGTTGCAAACCTGTTGTCGCCTACGTCATCGGTCAATCGGATGAAGGGGAAAACCTCGCGGTCTCGCATACCGGCGCGCTGACGGGGGCCAGTGGTGCAATCTCCGCCTTCCTGAGGGATATCGGGATCGCAGAGGTGAAGGTATTCGACGCCCTGCTCGACACGCCACGGGCTCTGGTAAGGGGGCGTCCGGATCAAGCACGTCCCAGAACCGCAACGGTGCTGACGACCACCGGCGGTGGCGGCGGAATGGTTCTGGATCAAATCAACGCGCATGGGGTCGGGATCGCGGGATGTGGCGCAAAGACCCGTAACGCGCTGGAACCGAAGAGTATCTCGCTTGGCTCCGGCAAACTGGTCGATGTCACGATGGCAGGTGCAAAACCGGACGTGATGAAATCCGTGATCGCCGCGCTTCTGGACGATCCGGAGACCGGGGTTCTGGTGGTTGCGATCGGGTCTTCCGCCCAGTTCAATCCGGATCTGACTGTCGATCCACTCGTCGCTGCGCTGGAGGAAGCGAAAGAAGATCATGCACCGCTTGTCGTCTTGCCTCTACCACATGCGCCGGACACGCTCAAACTTCTGGCCGATAGGGGAATTCCGACCTTTACCACCCCCGAAAGCTGCGCGGAAGGCGTGTCCGCATTGTTGGAGCATCGGAGCCCCAGAAACCGATCCGGGGCGACGCTCCCGGCCGCGGTCACAGCTCTGCTGGATGCCGCGCAGCCCGGCCTGCTGGACGAATATCACGCCGGGCAGGTTTTCGCCGCGCTCGGCGTGCCACAACCGGCACAAGTGTTCATTCCCGATGGCGGCGACCAGCCCGGAAATTTGGGCCTGAATTTCCCGGTGGTCGCAAAGCTCACCTCGCCGGACCTGCCCCACAAGACAGAGGTCGGAGCGATCAGCCTAAACCTCGGGGGGCATGCAGATCTGACCCGCGCCCTGCGCGACATGCGCGCCAAGGTCGCGCATACTGCGCCCAAAGCCAACGTGACCGGGGCCCTTGTTCAGGAAATGGCGACAGGTCTGGGCGAAGCCTTGATCGGCCTGACGCGCGATCCGCGTGTCGGGCCTCTCATCACCCTTGCCGCCGGTGGTACGCTGGCGGAAGTTCTCAAGGACAGCACACTCAGATGCGCGCCGGTCGATCTGGCTACTGCTCAGGCGATGATAAACGAAATCAAGAGCTTCGCCCTGCTAAAAGGCTACCGCGGCCATGCGACCGGGGATCTGGAGGCCCTCGCCCACAGCATCGTCGCGATCAGCCAGTTGGCCCAGCATCCGCGCGTGATCGAGGCGGAAATCAATCCGATGTTGATCGGAGCGGAGGGCGTTCTGCGGCTCGACGCACTCATCCGGTTGAGTTGATCCATCCCGCTGAGTTGTTGTCGCCAGCGGGATAGATAAAGGCCGATCCCCACAAGGCATGCTCGCGGGGACCGAGCGAATTTCAGGGACTGACCCGGCCGGGGACTTCAGTGTTCAAACGTCGCGGCCGTATCCAGCATCGCATGCAGAACCTCCGGTTTGGGCTTCGGCGAAGTCGGGTAGGATTTGCGGCTATGGGTCAGTTCCAGCCCCAGCAGCGCCTCCGCCAACTTGTAGGTCAGGGGTCCCGGGTTCACGACCGGCACGGGCAGCTTTTCGGATAGATAGGCGTGCGCCTGATGCATCGTGGTGGACCCCAGAAGGATTACGTCGGCGCCGTCTTCCTCGATACAGGTCAGGGCAAGTTGTTCGAGGGCGGGGAACACGTCCTCTTCCTTCCCGGCCAACAGGGATTGGTTGTTCGGCGTCAGATCAAGCCCCCGGATGGACGCGCAGGAATGCCACAGCCCCAGCTCGTTCAGGTTCTTTTCGTAGATATGCCGCCAATGCGGCCAGAGCGCGATGATCGAGAATTTCTTGCCCAGCATCAGCGCGGTCAGCATGGAAAAGCGGCCAGGTGCGATGACGGGGATCGACAATTCCGAGCGAAGGGCCGCCATGCCGCTGTCGCTCATGGTGTCGATGCAGACGGCATCATAGCCGCGCTTTTCCGCCTCGAGCCCGGCTTCCAGCACACCGATATCGGCAATCGCCATGTCGGAGGCGCTGACGTAATTGCGTGGCGCAACGCGGACGGATTCGAATTCGAACGAGATATCGGGGCCCAGCTGGACGGCCTGCAACTGCGCGCGACGCTGGTCCCGGTTCTCCTCGGACATGGGGAACGGAACGATGACGAGGACCTTTTTCACGGCTTTCTCCTTTTTGTGGGTCGGTCTTGCAAGTGGGGGTCAGCGCAGTAGGGTCTGCGCGAAAATGAAAGGGGTGTCACACCATGACCTATCTGGCAGATTTCGCTGACTTCGCGGCCAAGGCCGATCCGGGACCGGAGGTTCGGGCCAAGACCGCGCTGATCCTGGCCGACACGATCGGTGCCATCGTCGGCGGCGCGGCTGAGCCGGAGGTCGAACGCCTGCGGAGCCGTCTGATCGCGGATGCGGCGGGCCAGTGTACGGTGATTGGCACGGCCCTGACGGCCAATGCCGCGACCGCCGCGCTTCTGAACGGCACCGCCGGCACGACGCTGGAAATGGACGAAGGGAACCAGTTCGCCAAGGGACACCCCGCGATTCACGCGATCCCCGCCATTCTCGCCGAAGCCACGCGCCTGATTGCCTCCGGTCGGGAGATTTCGGGAAGGGACCTGCTGAATGCCTGCTGTATCGGTTACGAGGCTGCAGCGCGCGTCGGCATCGCCTCGCAATTGCGCGGCTCCATGCATCCGCATGGAACGTGGGGTGCCATTGGTGCGGCGGTTGGTGTTCTGCGCCTGCGCGGTGCCGCACCCGGCGGGGATATCGTAGAGGCGATGAACATGGCCGCCAGTCTCGGTTCGACCACGTCGCGGCGGACGATGCTGGAGGGCGGCACGGTCCGCAATGTCTTTGCCGGCGTGAGCAACCAGATGGGCCTTTTGGCCGCCGATCTGTCTGCGGTCGGATACAATGGCGATGCGGATGGCGTCGGCCACGTTTTCGGCAAGGTCGCGGGCGAAGGGTTCAATCCGGACGCGATGACGGACCAGTTGGGCGAACGCTGGGAGGTCATGCGCAATTACTTCAAGATGCATTCCTGCTGCCGCTTCAATCACGCCGCACTGGATGCGTTGGACCTGATCCGCGCCGACACGCCAGAGCTCGATCCGGCCCAGGTCGAGGCCGTTGCCGTCGACAGCTACATGCTGGCCGCGGAACTGGACGATCCCGCCCCGGCCAACGTCCTCGCCGCCAAGTTCTCCGTGCCTTTCGCCATCGCGACGTCGCTGGTGAACGGCGGCAGCGACGTACAGTCCTTCACCAATGACAAGGTTGCCGACCCGGTGATCCGTGCGCTCGCGGCAAAGGTATCCATCCGCGAGGATGCGTCCATGAGCGCCAAGCTGCCCGACCTGCGCCCCGCGAAAGTGGTGATCCGGTTGACGGATGGACGCGAGTTGCAGGCGTCGGTCGAAACCAACCAGGGCGATTGGTCGGCCCCCTACCCGCCCGAACAGATCGAAGCGAAGTACATGTCGCTGACCACGCGGCTGTGGAGTGCGGATGCGGCCAAGGACGTCTGGTCGGATATCCTTTCGCTTGACGCCGCACCGTCGGTGGCACCCGTACTGGGCAAACTCGGGGCCTGATATTCCTGGTCCGGCGGTCATGTCCGCCGGGCACGCAGGGCGAATAGGCGACCCGTTTCCGCGTCATCTCCGTCGAGGCGTTCGGCATCGCCTGTCGCTTCGCGGCCGATACCGCATGCTACCTCGATCTCGAACCTCGCCTTGACGAGGTCCCCCAAACTCGACGCCTCGATAGGCGTGAAAGGTCCCTGATTGGGAACCTGGCCGACGGATTCAACGTCACGCCAGTGCGCTCCATAAGCGGAAGACATGTTTCGACTGCTCAGCACGACATGCCCGCCGGGCCGCAGGATACGCTTCACATCGTCCAGCAACGCCTCCGGGTCTGGCACATGTTCGAGGACCTGAGGAAGAACGACAAGGTCCATGCTCTGATCGGCATAGGGCAGTTTGCCCCCGGCCATCAGGTCGAAGCTGAGAGCCTTTCGGACAACGCCCTCCTGTTTCAGACGTTCCCGGATGAAGTCCAGGTTCGGCTGGGCGAGTTCGGCAACATGCAAGTGAGCATCCACGGAAAGTGCGGCATCCAGCGCGACGGTCGAGGTGCCGCTCCAAGGCATGACCTCGACCACGTCATGGGCGGTCGGTGGCAACAGGGAATGTTCGACGCCCTGCGCGTCCCCCTGACGGCGCGAGACATAGACCCCGGCCAGAGGTGATTTCGCCCAGACCGAATATCCCCGGAAATCGGCTATCTGGTCCCAGCTCCACCGGGTCGGGTCCCATTCCGCAAAGGGGTTGCTGGCATTGCCGATCTCGAAATACGGGTAGGCCTTGGCCGGCTTTGCAGGATAAACGGCGTGATCGGGGCGCGAGAATGTGCCGAAGGACATGACCTCCTCCAGCGGGCGTCTTGGCGCCTTCATCTGCGGGGCGGTCGGACGCGGCGTGCCGATGGCCAGCGCCCCCTGAAGTTCGAAAGTTGACGGCAGGTCCAGCATATCGTGCAGGGCCGCGTGGTCGCCGATACCTGCGTTCCAGATACAGGCGTAACCGCGCAGATGGGCCGACAGCATCATGTGATAGCACGCCGCCGCGACGGATTGCACGATCGAGAAATTCCCGTGGGTCCACCCTTTCTGGAAACACAGGTAGATCAGCGCGGAACAGGTTTCGAAATGCGGGTTGCCGCCCGCGATCTCGGTCGCGCGGCGTTTGGCCTCCGGCTCTGTCACGATGATGAAATGCCAGTTCTGCTGGTTGCACGACGACGGAGCCTGCACGCCATCCGCCACGATTGCCGCCAACAGGTCGGGATCCATTGGCGAATGATCAAAATCTCGGCAGGAAAATCGCGAAGCCAGACGATCGAGAATCTGTCGCGCCTCTTCCGAGGTCGTGCCTGCCGCTGCCACTTGCGAGCTGGTCTGGTCTGTCTGCGCCATGGAAATAGCCTCTCCGCCACTTGTTTTATTGACAAAACGCATCACTGCCTCAAACTTGTCAACAGTTGACCGCATGTCGTTCAGGCTGGGCCGGGTTGCACAAAAAGCGCGCTTTTGGCGATCCGGGAGGAAACGAATAATGGACAAACACGTCTGGAACCTGCACGATAAGCTGTCTACTTCTTAATACCAGTGCCCGGTTAGGGCCGCAAACAGGGAGATAAGAATGTTCACATCCTTCAAGGCAATCTGCGCCGCAACCGCGGTTGTTGGAGCCACGGCAGTCGCTGCCCAGGCCGAGACGACGCTGCGTTGGGGCCATTACCTGTCCGATTCGCCTTACGTTCAGACCGAGAAGGACTTCGCAGCCGCCGTCGAAGAGCGGACCGAAGGCCGGGTCAAGATCGAGGTCACCTATGCCGGTGGCCTGGGCGCGGGCAACGAACTGCTGACCCTCGCAGGTCGTGGCGCCATCGACATGGCCGCTGTCGTGCCGGGCTACTACTCGGACCAACTGCTGTTCTGGCGCGTGTTCCAGACGCCTTTCGTCTTCGACACGCCGCGTGAGGCGATGGAGAAAGCCGGTGCTGTGGACGAGCAGTTCGAGTCCTTCCAGGAAGAACTGTCCAAGTTTGGCGTCAAATACCTGTTCCACCAACCGCTCGGCGCCTACTACCTGACCGGCCCGGACGAGAACTGCACGACTGTCGAAGCGCTGGAAGGCAAGAAGATCCGTTCCTTCGGGGCCGACATCCCGAAAGCCCACGAGGCCATCGGTGCGGTTCCGGTCAGTGTCGGTGTTGGCGACGTCTACGAAGCGCTGCAGCGCGGGTCGCTTGACTATTCGTTCCTGAACCGTGGCAACGTGCTGGCCTATCGCTTGTTCGAACCGGCGAAGTTCAGCTGCGGCCCGGTCATGTCGATCGCAGGCCACCTGATCGTCATCAACGAGCGCACCTTCAACGGTATTTCCGAAGAAGATCAGGCCGTGATCCTCGAAGAAGCCGGCAAGGCCGCCGAAGCCTATATCGACAACATCGAGAAGATCGAGGATGACGCGGAAACCCAGATCGTTGCCGAAGGCGGCGTCGTGAAGGAATTCCCGCAATCCGAACTGGATGCCTGGAAGGCCGCTGCGCCCGACATGCTGCAGGCCTGGGTCGACGACATGGCCAACCGTGGTCTTGGCGATGAAGCGTCTGCCGTCGCAGCATTCCTCGGCGACGAAGCCGCATCCAACTGAGCGATGTGCTAATATCGGACGGCGGGCCTTGCGGGGCCCGTCGTCTTCTTCACTATCTTCAGTCGAAGATCACAGGAGCTTCTCTTGGCGCTAATTGAACGGTTCGTAGAACGTCTGGCCCTGGCCGTCCTGCTCATTGGCGGGCTCGGGATGTTGATGTCGATGTTCATGGGGGTGACGGATATCGTCGGAACCCAGGTTCTCAACACCCCTGTCCCCGGGCCGCGCGAACTGACCGAAAGCACGATGGTGCTGATCGTCTTCGGGGCCCTGACCTACGCGCAATTGCGCCGAGCCCATATCCGGGTCGAGATCGTCTACCTCCGCTCCGGCCCGCGATCCCGCGCGGCAATGGATGTGCTGGCAGACATCTGCGCGCTCATCTTCTTCAGCCTGCTGCTATGGCAGGCCATCAACGAAGCCCGCTATTCCATCCAGATCGGCGAAGCCACGGTCGGCCTGATCCGCTTCCCGCTCTGGCCTGCCCGCGTGACGCTCTGTGCCGGGACGGCGCTGATGATCGTCCGGTTGCTGCTGGATCTCATTATCGATATCGGCCGCATCCGCAGCGGCGCACCGCTCAAGGTGCTGGAAGACGACCCGGTGATGGGTCAGGCGAACTCTAAATGACAGGTTTGGAACATGTTTGATGCAGGTACTGCCGGCATAATCGTCGGCGTATTGCTGGTTTTCTTGCTCACGACCGGCGTGCATATCGGCGTCGCTCTGGGGCTGACCGGGTTCCTCGGGATCCTGTTGTCGATCAACCCGCAGGCCGCGCTGGCCCAGCTGGCAACGGTGCCGTTCTCGACGACGAACAGCTTCAGCCTCGCCGTGATCCCGCTCTTCATCCTGATGGGGGCGCTGGCCAGCCAGGCCGGGTTGACCACCGACCTCTACAAGGCAGCCTATCGCTGGATCGGGCGCGTTTCAGGCGGGTTGGCTATGGCCACCACGATCGCCTCTGCCGCCTTCGGCGCGGCTTGCGGGTCTACCATCGTGAACGCAGCGGTCTTCACCAAGATGGCGATGCCGGAAATGACTCGCTTCGGCTATGACAAGCGTATCTCGGCGGGCTGTATCGCGGCGTCGGGCACGCTGGCCTCGCTGATCCCGCCGTCGATCCTGATGATCGTCTACGCCGTCATCACCGAACAATCGGTGGCCCGTCTGCTGGTCGCCGGCCTTGTACCCGGCCTGATGAGCGCGGGCATCTACATGCTGGGCATCTATCTTTTCGCCAAACGCTGGCCCGAGCTCTGCCCCGTGCCGGACGAGACCTTCACCTTCCGCGAAAAGGTGGATTCGCTGAAAGGCATCTGGGGCATCGGCGTGCTGTTCATCATCGTGATCGGCGGCATATACCTGGGCTTCTTCGTGCCCACCTATGCCGGTGCGGTCGGGGCGTTCGGTGCCTTCCTGATCGTCGCCTTCAAGCGCAAGCTGAACCGCGCGACCCTGCTGGAGACCTTCAAGGATGCCGGGATCACCACTTCGACGATCTTCCTGATCATCATCGGCGGGATCATCTTCGCCCGCTTCCTGACCTATACCGGCCTGGTGCGTGACATCTCGGACTACATGGTCGCGCTGGAGCTGGCACCGATCTGGTACATGCTGGGCTTCGTGGTGCTCTACATCATCCTCGGGATGTTGATCGAACCGATCGGGATCATGGTGATGACCCTGCCTCTGATGTTCCCGATCATGACCAGCGTGGGATACGACCCGATCTGGCTGGGTGTGATCGCGATCAAGCTGGCCGAGATCTCGATGATCACGCCACCGGTGGGGCTGAACGTCTACGTGGTCCGAAGTTCCTCGCCCGTGCCGCTGTCGCTGGAACAGGTCTTTGCCGGGGTCACGCCCTTCCTGCTGATGGACCTGGTGACGCTGGGCCTGCTGATCGCCTTCCCGCAAATCGTGCTGTTCCTGCCCGACCTGATGGGTTGAACCAGCGAACCCTCGGAACTGCCCAGCCCCAATAAAAAGCCGCCGCCGGAATGATCCAGCGGCGGTTTTCGTTTTTCGGCTTGGGAAGGTATTATGTTCGGAGGCACTGGACCAGAGCAGCCACATCCATCGCCAGACCGGCAGAGATGAGCTTGTCGACCTGCTCGGAGCCGAACCGACGCCCGGCATTGGCGCGAAACTTGGCCAACACCTCGTCCTCGGCAATCGCACGCCCCGGGGCCCCGCGCACCGTGTCAACGGAGACATCCCGTTTGGCCCCGTCCGTCTGCGTCACCTCGATCCGGGCGGGGAAACGTCCGGGAAAGCCCGACCCTTCGACCGGGATCATCCTCATTCGCCGGGCCAGCGCGATGACATCGTCACGCGGTTCAGCCTCGAAGCTCGACACGTCGAGCGCGCCATCCATGAGCCTCAGGGCCAGGCAATAGGGCAAGCCCCATTTTCCATCATACCCCGAGGCAGGCGCCTGCCGGCGGGACCAGGCCTCTGCAATCAAGGGTGCTTCTTCCACGGGTACGTGGATCGCCATGCTCTCCACGCTTTCGGCGGTCAGCCCCTGCCTTGCCAGGTCTTCGACCAGTTCGAGGAAAGGATGGATATAGTGGCAACAGGGATAGAGCTTGAAGGCCGCATCACGAAGGTGCCAGACCTCGCCCAGATCAGACAGTTGCGGTGCCAATTGGTCCGGGTCGGCGCCAAAGACGGTCAAGGGTCCGAACCGATGTTCAAGGATGCCCGATGGCCCCGTCATCCCCGCCGCCGCCAGTCGGACAGCCGTCAGGCCGGTATGCGCGGCCCAGCCAGGGTTCAATGCCTTGACGCTCGACCCGTCCTCGAGGAATGCCAGCAGGCCGGATGCCTGCATACCGGCGATCCCAATGGCCGAGGTCAGACCCTTGCGATCCAATCCTGCGACGCGCCCTGCCCCAAGCGCCGCGCCGATGGCCCCCGCCACGGCGGTCACCTGGGCACCGCGAGCCTGAAACGCTCCGGGCGCGGCAGCACCGATCCGGATCATCGCTTCCCACGCCAGGACGTAGGCGCTCATCACGTCACCAGCATTGCCGCCTGCCTGCTCTGCCGCGGCAAGGGCCAGCGGGGCCGCGACAGCGCTGCCGTGAATGACCGAGCCGATATGGGTGTCGTCGTATTCCAGCGAATGGATCAGCGCACCGTTCAGCATCGCGGCCTCCGGCGGCGTGGCGGAGCCACCGTCCAGCGTCGTTGCCGTACCCGGCCCGGAGGTCGCGCGGGTCCAGCCAGCCTGGTCCGGCCCTGCCGAGGCGGCCAACCCGACACCGATCGCATCGAGGAAATGCAGCCGCGCCAGCCTGTCGAGCTCCTCCGGCACGTCCGCCGGGTCAAAGGTCATCGCGAAATCAACAAGTTGTTCAGCGCCCGTCACGATGCGGCCCCGATCTCTTCCATCGCGGTCAGGGCGGCGCGGCGCCCCAGCACGATAGCCGTGATCAAGCCGTTGCCGGACGCATAGCCCATGGCACCGGACTTCCCGCTGATCCCGACCGCGGCCCCGCCGCCGGCAAAGAGGTTGGGGATGACGCCACCGCCGGCTTTTCGGACCCGCGCACCTTCATCGACCATCAAGCCGCCTTGCGTGTGGAACAGCCCGGGCTTCACCCGCGCAATCGCCAAGGGACGCGTCAGCGGCGCGTGTCCGAAGATCGTACGGCCAAATGCATCCGCCACCTCGCCTTTCGCGGCGGCCTCATAGCCTGCAACAGCAGCGTCCAGACCATCCGGGTCGATGCCGGCTTCCAGCGCCAGGGCACGAGGATCGTCGGCCCATTTGATCGCGCCCATTTCCGACATCTCGGCATATTCCTCTTCCGCGAGCGCAATCTCATGGATCGGACGATCATAGACGGCCCAGGCGAATTCGCCTTGGGCCATGACTTTCGCGGCGTAGCCGGAATAGCCGTCATTCTCGTTGCCGAAGCGGCGACCGTCCTGACCGACCAGGATCCCGCCCTTTTCTATCGTGGTCCAGGACAACAATTGCCCCTGGGGATAGGCGACGGCGGCATATCCTTGATACGCCCCCATATTTCCGAGCTCGGCCCCCAGGTTGCGGCCCCAGGTCACGGCCTCCCCGGTGCTGCCATGGGCGCCAAAATACTCGGCCTGTGCGATTTCGGGGCAGAACTCCGCGACCAGCGTGCGATTGGCGGCAAAACCGTTCGTGGCCAGCAGGACCTTCTTCGCGCGGATCGGTTCGCCCGCGACGATGGCACCGACAACGGCCCCATCTTCAACGATCAGGTCATCCGCGGCATTGCCGACGGCCAACGGAATACCTCGCTGATCAACGAAGGACAGAAGGTCATCGACCAGGTCCTGCCCGCGACGCGATTTCGGCGCGTGCAGGCGCTCGACCGTGTGACCGATATGCTTGTAGGCGGTGATCAGCTCCATCCGTGCGCCAAGATCGTCGATCAGCCATTCGCAGACCCGGGCGCATTCCCGCGCAACCATCTCCAGCACGTCATCGGCATCATGGTGCCCGGCAACGGCGATCAGGTCCTGGATCATCTGTTCGGGACTGTCTTCGATCCCTGCGGCTTTCTGAAAACGGCTGCCGGCCCCGGGGATCGACCCCGTGGACAACGAGGAATTCCCTCCCGGCCTGTCCAGTTTCTCCAAAACCGCAACGGTGCCGCCAGCATCGTGCCCCGCAATCGCCGCCGCCAGTCCGCAGGCCCCGGCCCCGATCACCAGCAGGTCAAGTTCTTCGCTCATGCCTTGGTCATCTCCTTCACGGTGTCCGCCCAGCTTGTCGTGAGGCTGCCCGGGTCCAGGTCCATGATCCGCTCCAGAACCGGCCCCATTGCCGGATAGGGCGCCGAAACGATCCCGGCGATCTTGGCGCGGATTTCATCCGGTCCGAATGGCAGGTCCGGACCGCCCCGGGCCGACAGCACCTCTTCGGTCAGGGTGCGGCCGTCCTTCAGCGTCCAGATTACGCGGGTCGGCCGGTCATTCGGCCAGTCCGGCACGGGTTCCCACGGTACGACGCTGACCTTGTGGCGCAACTCTGCCACGCGCGGATGGCTGAGTGCAGGGGCCGAAAACGCTGCAAAGCCGCCTTCGCCATGCACTGCTGCCGTGGCCGCTATATGCTGGATCGAAAACTTTCCTGCGATCGTGGTTTCCGGGTCCGGGTTATCCATGACCCGTGCCTTGTAATGGGTGTCGAGGTGGATGCTTTCGACCTCTTCGACGCTGGCCTGTTGCACCAGTTTCATCGTCGCTTCGATCGCCGCGTGTCCGTATTGGCAGCAGGCGAAGACCTTATGATAGCCATCTGAAATCGCCCAGTTTTCACCCAGCTCACCGGTCAGTTGCGTCAGGTCAGGCGTCGCCCCGAACGCATCCGCAAAGACATCGTGCAACGCCGTCGGCAACCCCTTGATCCCGTGCGCGGCCCAATCCGTCGCGCGCAGGGCCGTCTGTGCCGCGATACCGGGCCAGACATTGCGGACGAGCGAGCCGTTGATCGGATGCGTGTACGGCCCCGGCAGAACCATCGTCGCCGCGCTGGAGATTGCGCCAACCGCGACATCCACCGGCACACGACGCAGCATGGAAATCGCAGCCGCGCCCCCAACGGCCGCTAGGCTGCCGTGCGGGTGAAGGACGAGGTTCGGGAAGGTGAAGCAGCGCGCCACCCGGCCCACGATCTCGTAGCCCAGGACCAATGCACGCAACAGGTCTTCGGTGCTGTGCCCCTCCGCCTCTGCCTCGGCCATCAGGGCGGGAAGGCAATAGATACCGGCGTGGCAGATCACACGGCGATATCCTTCGTCCAGTTCAGCCCAGTCCGAGGCGGAGCCGTTCGCCAGCGCCGCGGAATACCGGTCCATACGTGTGCCGCGCGCATCGAAGACCGACGCTTCGGCCGTACCGGCGCTTTTTGCCACGCCCTCCTGCAAGGCGCGCAATTCCGGCTCGTCCCGTGCGGCCACCATCGCAGCCAGATCGTCCGCCATGACCAGGGCGGCCCGCGTCTTGACGGCCTGCGGAATATCGGACCATTCCCTGCCGGATGCGAAGGTCACCAATTCTGTCAGGGCGTGCCCCGTGGCGTCTGCGTTCATGGTCGATCTCCTCCGCTCACCTCAAAACTGTAAACAGTTGACCGCAGCAACTGTGGGATGTCAAGTTGACCCAAGACGGAAACCGAATGACGCACGCATGCGGCACGGACACCTCAAAAAGGGAAGGAAACAGCATGGCCATCCAGATCAGGACGATCGACCACGTCGTTCTCTATGCCCGGGACCAAGAGGCGCTCGTTTCCTTCTATCGCGACGTTCTGGGCTGCGACGTGGTGCGCCGGAACGAGGCCGTCGGGCTGGTCCACCTACGAGCCGGAACTGCCATGCTGGACATTCTGGCAAGCCCGGATGGAGCCGATGGCAGAAACATGGACCACGTCGCCTTCCGGGTCGAGGCGTTCGACGAGGCCGCGATCGCAGCGCATCTCGACACGTTCGGCATTACACCGACGCCCGCCAAGACCCGCTTCGGGGCCGAGGGCTCTGGCCCCTCGCTGACCTTCAACGACCCGGAGGGCAACACTATCGAATTGAAGGGGCCTTCGACCTAATCGAGGAAGATCCACGGACGCTCTGCCGCGACCCTTTCACGGAACTTGGCGATGTCTTCG
This sequence comes from Pseudooceanicola atlanticus, assembly GCF_000768315.1. Classification (GTDB taxonomy): domain Bacteria; phylum Pseudomonadota; class Alphaproteobacteria; order Rhodobacterales; family Rhodobacteraceae; genus Pseudooceanicola; species Pseudooceanicola atlanticus. The sequence goes on along the minus strand of NZ_AQQX01000007.1, from coordinate 132,016 downwards.
GCATGGCTCTGCGTCAGGTCGATATCGTCCCAGCCGTTGATCAGCTTGGTGCGCCGCACAGGGTCGATGGTGAAGGGCACGTCCAACTCGCCCGCCCTGATCCTGCAATTATCCAGGTCGACGTGAAGCGTTACCGGCTCCGCGAGTGCTGTATGCAACCGCTCGGCATCGGTCTCGCTGACGAGAGCCGGCAGCACCCCGTTATTGACGGCGTTGCCGGAGAAGATATCCCCGAAACTTGGCGCAATCACGACCCGGAACCCGGCATCGTAGAGCGCATAAACCGCCGCCTCCCTGGAAGACCCGCCGCCAAAGTTCCTTGCCGCCACCAGGACAGATGCACCATCCGCCCCGTCCCGGTTCAACGGGAAATCCGGGTCCAATTCGTCGCCCTTGCGCCGCATATCATGCAGCAGGAACTTGTCATATCCCTCGGACCGAGGTGCGGACATGAACCGCGCCGGGATCAGCTGGTCGGTATCGACACCTTCGACCGGCAGCGACACGGCCAGCCCTTCATGTTGGCTCCATCCCGCCATCACGCGCGTTCCTTCAGCATGTCACGCACATCCGTCAATTCCCCGGCGACCGCGGCGGCAGCAACCATGGCCGGCGACATCAGGTGGGTACGCGCGCCCGGCCCCTGGCGGCCACGGAAATTCCGGTTGGTGGTTGATGCGCAGCGTTTTCCCGGTGGAACGAGGTCGCCGTTCATGCCGACGCACATCGAACACCCCGCGCCGACCCAGTCGAGGCCGGCCTCTGTAAAGATACGGTCCAAGCCCTCAGCCTCGGCCTGGGCCTTCACGATCATCGACCCGGGCGACACGGTGCCCGGCACCTTCGCCTTTCGGCCAGCCAGAACCTGAGCCGCGGCGCGCAAATCCTCGATACGCGAATTGGTGCAGGACCCGATAAAGACCTGATCGACCTTGGTGCCTGCCAGCGGTCGTCCCGCGGTCAGGCCCATGTAGTCCAGCGCACTTGCCACCTTGGCCGCGCGGCCCTCGGGAAGGCGCGACGGGTCGGGGATGCTGTCGAAGATCGGCAGCGCGTCCTCGGGACTGGTGCCCCAGGTCACGACCGGCGCGATGTCGGCGGCGTCGATCACCTCTTCGCGGTCGAATTCCGCATCCTCATCGGTGCGCAGCTCGGCCCAGTCGGCCAGCGCTCGCTCAAGCTCTGCGCCTTCGGGGGCATAGCGGCGGCCCTTGATATAATCGAATGTCACTTGATCCGGCGCGACCATGCCGAAGCGGCCCCCGCCCTCGATCGACAGGTTGCAAAGGGTCATACGCCCTTCCATCGACAGGTTCCGCACGGCAGCTCCCGCATATTCGATGGCATGGCCGCGCGCCCCGTCTGCCCCCAGCCGGGCAATCCAGCCAAGCGCCATGTCCTTGGCACCCACCCCGGGCGCCAGTTCTCCCTCGAACCGGATGCGCATGGCCTTGGGTTTGACCTGCCAGACCGTCTGGGTGGACAGAACATGTGCCACCTCCGTCGCGCCGATGCCAAAGGCCAGCGCCCCGAAGGCACCATGGGTCGAGGTATGGCTATCACCACAGACAATCAGGCAGCCCGGCAGGGTCAGACCCTGTTCCGGACCGATTACGTGGACGATCCCCTGCCCCGGGTTGCGCAGATCGAAGCAACGGATGCCGTGCTCTTTCGCGTTGACCTCCAGCCGTTGGATCATCGCGCGGATATCGTCGGATGCACCGCCATCGCCGCGGTCCCGCGTCGGCGCGTAATGGTCCACCACAGCGGTCGTCAGCCCCGGTTCTGCCACGGACAAGCCGCGCTCCGCGATCTTTCGGAAGGCATGGTGCGATCCTTCGTGGACAAGGTGGCGATCCACCCAGAGCAGAGAGGCTCCATCGTCACGACGATGCACCTCGTGCGCCTCCCAGAGGCGATCAAGCAACCTAAGCGGCGGCATGTTCAGGATCCTTTGGTTCCGATGACGGGGGCCCAGTGGCGATCTTCGCGGGACCCGACCCGCGACAGTGCCATTTCCAGGCGGAAACGGTCAGGGCGGTACAGGGCCGACAGGAATTCGACCCCCTTGCCCGTATCGTCGCGAACCACCCGTTCGATGGTCAACAACGGTGCCCCGACAGAGATCGAGAGCGCCTCGGCCACTTCGGGGCTGGCCAGCGCGGCCGACACGGTCTGGTCCGCATGATCTATATGCACGCCACCGCGTTCCAGCAGGCGGAACAAAGGCGTCGTGGCCAGATCGGCCTCTGAATAATTGCGCGCGATCTGCTCGGGCACATGCGTGGTAAGATGCGAGAACGGTTCGCCTTCGACCAGTCGGACACGCACCGCGGTCTGCACCCGGTCCGTCGGCTCGAGGTTGAGCGCGGATGCCACGACGGAGGATGGCTGGGCATAGCCATAGGACAGCAGCCGCGCCTCGGTTGCCTGCCCCATCTCGATCAATTGCGGCATCAGGGTCGCGAAATCCCCCGCCAGAACCGAAGCCGACCGCCCCCGTTGGACGATTGTCCCACTGCCTGGGCGTTTCTCGATCATGTGATCGGCATGCAGCGCATCCAGCGCGCGGCGGACCGTGACCCGCGACACCTCGAATTCCTGCGCCAGGCGCTGTTCCCCTGGTAGAGCCGCACCCTCAGGATACTCGCCACGCGCGATTCGATCCTTGAGAAGAAGATAGACACGCCGCGCCTTACCCCCTTCGGGTGGCGCTTGTCCGGCCACGGGGCCCGCGGAATCGACCAAATCTTTCGTCATGCTGCAACCGTAGCGAAACAATTGCGCGTTTCAAGCAAGATGTTCCCTTGCCTTTTCGGATTTCAGTCTTCTAGTATCCATCAAAGCTGTATTAAAAAAGATACAGATAATAGCAGAGAGGGAAAATGCCGATCGTCGAAATCCACTTGCTGGAAGGCTATTCCGATGCGGAGAAGGAACGGCTGGGCCGCTCGCTGACCGCGGCCGTCCAGACCGTCGTGCCCGCCCCGCCCGAAGCGATCACCGTGATGATGCACGAAATGCAGGCAGCGGACTACATGCGCGGCGCCACAAGGCGCACGCCCGCGCCGGCCCTGCCCGACGCAGCGGCAACGGTGCGGGACTTCCTCGACACGATGGAAGCGCGGGACCTGGACAAGGCGCGCACCTTCCTGACCGACGATTTCGTCATGACCTTCCCGACCGGTCGCCGCATGACGGACCTGTCCGACCTCGTCGAGTGGTCAGCGACGCGCTACCGTTTCGTAACCAAGACCTATGACCGTTTCGACACCGCGGCCACGCTGGATGGCCCCGTTGTCTATTGCTTTGGAACCCTGCGTGGCGAATGGCCGGACGGAACCCCGTTCGACAACGTCCGCTTCATCGACCGCTTTGCCCTGCGCGACGGAAAGCTCGCCGTGCAGGATGTCTGGAATGACCTGGAGGCAATGAGACCCCGTGGCTGAAATTGACCCGATAACCCTTGCCGTGCTGGCCGGCCGCATGGAACAGATCGCCGACGAGATGGACGCGACCCTGTTCCGGTCGGCCTTCAACCCGATCATCGCCGAGGCGCATGACGCCTCCCACGGGCTGTACGATGCCGTCAGCGGCGACACGCTCGTTCAGGGCAAGTCCGGCCTGCCGATTTTCGTTGGCGTGATGGCCTTTGCCGTGAAGGCCGTCATCGACAAGGCCGCGCAGGACAAGACGCTGGCGCCCGGCGACACCTGGATCTTCAACGACGCCCATATCGGCGGCACCCACCTGTCCGACATGCGGCTGGTGCGCCCCTATTTGCGGGACGGAGAGATTTTCTGCTACCTCGCCTCTGTCGGCCACTGGCACGACGTGGGCGGCCCGGTGCCCGGCAACTACAACCCGTCAGCCACCGAAGTCTTCCAGGAGGCGCTGGTGTTGCCGCCAGTGAAGCTCCAGCGCGGCGGCGAGCTGCAGCAGGACGTGGTCGACATCATCCTGCGCAACACGCGGATGCAGCAATCGGCCATGGGCGACCTTTCAGGCCAGATGAACGCGCTGGACCTCGGCGTGCGCCGGATGGATGCACTGCTGGATGAATACGGTGCCGAAACCGTAAAGGCCGCGCTGGTCGCTCTTGGAGATCGGGCCGAAACCCTGGCCCGGTCCGAGATTTCCGAGATGCCGGATGGCCGCTGGGAAGCCGAGGACTTCATGGACAATGACGGGATCACGGACGAGGCCCTGCCCGTCCGGGTCGCGCTCGAAGTTCAGGGTGACAAGCTGACGCTTGATTTCACGGGCACCGCGCCGACCTGCGCAGGGCCGATCAATATCGCTCGCCCAACCGCCATTGCCTGCTGTTACGTGGCAATCAAGCACATCTTCCCGTCGCTGCCCGCGAATGCCGGCGTGATGCGGTCGATCGACATCAAGATCCCCGACAATTGCCTTCTGTCCGCGGAATATCCCCTGCCGACCGGCGGCTACACGGAAACCATCCTTCGCATGATCGACGTGATCTTTTCGGCCGCCGCTCAGGCGATGCCGGAAAAGGTTGTGGGCAACGCTTATGGCACGATCAACGCCCTTTCCATCGCCGGCCGTCGTCCGGATGGCAAACGCTGGGTCATGTTCTCGTTCTATGGCGGCGGGCATGGCGGATCGATCGAATCCGACGGCCTGAACCATGGCTCTGCGCCAATCTCGACCGCGACGATCCCGCCCGCGGAGATCCTGGAATCCGCCTACCCCGTCATCTTCCGGCAATGGGCCCTGCGTGACGGCAGCGGCGGCACGGGGATGCATCGGGGTGGCTTGGGCGCCGTCTACGAGATCGAGGTGATGGACGAAAGCGCCGAAGCCTTCCTCTTCGGGGAACGCGGGCGCTTTGCCCCCAAAGGGATTGCAGGCGGCGGCGACGCGGCCAAGAACGTCTTCCACTACGAACAGGATGATGGCTGGCACGAGCCTGCGCTGACCTCGAAGATGGTCGGCATCCCCCTGAAGAAGGGGCAGCGTGTGCGGCTGGAAACGCCCGGCGGCGGTGGCTACGGCCAACCCTCCGAGCGGCCCGCCGCACAGGTCGCCCGAGACGTATCGCTTGGATACATCGACGCGGCGGCAGCAGACGAAGCATACGGAACCGCCTGGCGCGAGGTCGAACAATGAAAACCAAGATGGCCGGTGTCGATGTTGGCGGCACCTTTACCGACGTATTCGTTCTGGACGAGGCCACGGGCGAGGCCCGTGTTGCCAAGGTCCCGACCACCCGCCCGGACCAGTCCGGCGGCTTCCTGGACGGGATCGGGCGCGAAGTGACCGATTTGGGCGAACTGGGCACCGTCGTGCACGGAACGACCGCAGGCACCAACGCCCTGCTGGAACGCAAGGGTGCCAAGATCGGCATCATCACCACCGAAGGCTTCCGCGACACGCTGGAAATGCGCCGTCGCGACAGGCGTCAGACCTGGGGTCTGCGCGGCGATTATGACCCGGTCGTGCCGCGCAACCTCCGCCTTGAAGTCCCCGAGCGGACGCTGGCCGACGGGTCCGTCCTGACGCCCGTCGATATCGACGCGGTGAAGGCTGCCGCTCAATCCCTGCTGGACCAGGGCTGTGCCGCCTGCGCAATCGTCTTCGTCAACGCCTATGCCAATCGCGAAAACGAAGCCGCGGCGGTTGCTGCCGTCCGTGACATCTGGCCGTCCGAACATGTCTCGGCCAGCCACGAGATCCTGCCGGAAATCCGGGAGTTCGAACGGACATCGACAACCGCGCTCAACGCCTATCTCCAGCCCGAAGTGGCCGGCTATCTGGGGCGTCTGGAAACGGCGCTGCGCGATGGCGGCTTTGGCGGCGAGTTCCTGATCGTGCAGTCCAACGGCGGCGTGATGGCCGTCGACACGGCCTGCCAACTGCCCGTGCGCACCGCGCTGTCGGGCCCCGCGGCGGGCGTGATCGCGGCGGGGTACATTGCCAGCACGGCAGGGTTCCCGAACATCATCACCGGCGACATGGGTGGCACGTCCTTCGACGTCTCGCTGATTGCCGATGGCGAACCCAGCCTCGCGCCCCAAACATCAATCGACTTCGGCATGGTCGTCCGCACCCCGATGATCGAGATCACGACGATCGGTGCCGGTGGCGGCTCCATCGCCTGGGTCGACAAGGGCGGGCTGCTGAACATCGGGCCGGAAAGCGCGGGCTCGAACCCCGGGCCGGTAGCCTATGGGCAGGGCAATACCCGCCCGACCGTGACCGACGCCAACGTGGTTCTGGGCCGGATCGACCCGGACCGCCCCATCGGCGGCAAGTTGGACCGCCTGGACGTCGAAGCCGCGTCGAAGGCTATCGACGAACATGTGGGCCAGCCCCTGGGGCTCGATACGCTGTCGGCGGCCGAAGCGATCCTGAAGGTCGCTAATTCGCGCATGGCCGGGGCGATCCGCCTCGTGTCGATCGAGCGCGGCCACAACCCCCGCCACTTTGCGTTCATGCCGTTTGGCGGCGGCGGGGCCCTGCACACGGGCGCCATGCTGTCCGAAGTGGGCATCGCATCGGCGATCATCCCGCGCTATCCCGGCGTGACCTCGGCCATGGGCTGCGTGATCGCCGATATGCGCCAGGACTTCGTTCAGACAGTCAACGCCCTGGCGCACGAAGCCGACACCACGCGCATCGCCGAGATCATCGAGGAACACCGCGTTCGCGGCCTGAAGCTTCTCGACGATGCGGGCGTGACCTTCGAAGGGCGCGACATCGTGGTCGAACTGGACATGGCCTATGTCGGCCAGACGCATACCGTGTCGGTCCCGCTGACTATAAATGTCGGCGAGGATGGCGTGACCGCCCCCACCCACGACGAGATTGGAGAGGCCTTCGACGCCGCCTATATGGCAAGCTTCGGGCGTCTGCTGGAGGGCGGCGTGCGCCGTATCCTGAACCTGCGCACGGCCGTGATCGGCCGCCGGCCCAAGTTCGACCTCAGCACGCTGGCCCCGACGAACGATGGCAAAGCCGAAGACAGCCTGCGCACCACGCGCAAGGTCCATGTCGGCGGTGACTGGCACGACACGCCGATCTACACCCGCCTGACCCTGCCGGTCGGGACGGTGATCGACGGTCCGGCCATCCTCGAACAGCCGGACACGACGATCCTGATCGAACCGGACCTCAAGGGCACCGTCGACCAGTTCGGCAACGTCGTCATCGAACGGAAGGAGGCCTGACATGGCCACTCACAGTTTCGACCCTTCACGAACGGCACTCGTGACCATCGACTTGCAGAACGACTTTCTGCATCCAGATGGCGCCTATGGCCGGGCCGGATTGGGCACCGACGAAATCGCGGCCCTGCCGGGACGCGTGAAGCCTGTCATCGATGCCCTGCGCGACAAGGGCGGCAGCTATGTCTCGGCCCAGTTCACGCTGGTTCCGGGGCCGGGCGGAGAGCCACTGATCGCCCCGCACTTGAAAGAGCTGCGACCATTCCTCGGCAAGGGTGACTTCAAGCCCGGCGCATGGGGCCACACCGTCGTCGACCTGCTTCAGGAACCCGATTATGTCGTTGAAAAGGTGAACTATTCCGCCTTCTTCCAGACGCGCCTGGAATACATCCTGCGTGCGCTGAAGGTGGACACGCTGATCATCGGCGGCATCGTCACCAATGGCGGCGTGGCCAGCACCGTGCGCGACGCCCACCTGCGCGACATCCACACGATACTGCTGACCGACGGGTGCGGCGCATTCAAACCCGAGGTCCAGCAGGCCACGCTCACCTCGCTGGGGTCCGTCTGCGATCAGATGACCTGTGAAGAAGCGGAAACCATGATCCGGAGCGCAACATGACCCGCAGCCTGAAATCCCTCCTCGCCCGGCCCGAGATCCTGGTCGCCCCCGGTGTCTACGACGCCCTGACCGCCGCATCGGCCGAAGCCGCCGGGTTCGAGGCCGTCTACCTCTCCGGGGCAGCTGTCGCCTACACGCGGCTTGGACAGCCGGATATTGGCCTATCGACGATGACCGAGATGGCGGAAACCCTGTCGCTGATCAGTGACCGGATCAATCTGCCCATCGTCATCGACGCCGATACCGGGTTCGGCAATGCCCTGAACGCGGGCCGAACGATGCAGGTCTATGAAAAGGCCGGGGCCTCTGCCCTGCAGGTCGAAGATCAGACATTCCCCAAACGCTGCGGTCACCTGAAGGACAAGAGCCTGATCTCGGCGCAGGAAATGGCATCGAAGATCGCGATCATGGCCGATACCCGCAAGAGCGACGAAACCCTCATTATCGCCCGCACCGACGCACTGGCGGTCGAAGGCTACGACGCCGCCATCGAACGTGCGGAGCGCTATGTCGAAGCCGGCGCCGACATGCTGTTCATCGAGGCTCCGCGCTCCCGCGAGGAATTGGAAACCATCGCAGACCACTTCAAGGGTCGCGTGCCCCTGATGGCCAACATGGTCGAAGGCGGCACGACCCCGATCCAGGGCAAGGACGACTTGCAGAACATCGGCTATTCCTTCGTGATCTTCCCGGGTGGCATCGTGCGTGCCCTGCTGAAATCCATGGAGGATTACTACGCCAGCCTCTACGCCACCGGATCGAACAAGGCGTTTTCCGACCGGATGTACGATTTCGGCACGCTGAACGAAAAGCTGGGCACCGACGCGATCCTCGAACGGGGGCGCCGATACGAGGAAGGATCATGACCGACCTGCTGCCCCCGCCGTCAGACGGGTTCGAGGTGTCCGCCGAAGTGCTAGTCATCGGCTCCGGCGCGGCGGGCATGATCGCGGCCCTGACCGCCCATGAACGCGGCCGCGAGGTCATCGTGCTGGAGGCCGACGCGGTCCCCTCGGGTTCGACCGCCCTGTCCGCCGGATTGATCCCCGCGCCCGGCACCCGCGTGCAGCGCGAGGCCGGCATCGAGGACAACGCAGAGCTTTTCGCCCAGGACATCATGGACAAGGCAAAGGGCAAGAACGATCCCGACCTCGTCGCGGCCCTGGCGGGCGGCGCGGCGGAGGTGATCGACTGGTTGACGGACAACTATGACCTACCCTTCTCGGTCGTGTCGGATTTCAGTTATCCGGGCCATTCACGGCGGCGCATGCATGGCTTGCCCTCGCGCGCGGGCCGTGAACTGGTCGACCGGCTGCGCGCCACATTGGAGGCACAAGGCATTCCCATCGTCACGGAGCGGCGCGTCGAACAACTGCATGCTTCCGAGGACGGTAAAGTCGTGGGTGTCACATCGGTCCTGCCGGACGGGTCGACCGAACAGATCGGCTGCGACGCCCTTATCCTTGCGTGCAACGGCTTTGGCGGCAATCGCGAGATGGTGGGCCGCTACATGCCCGAGATCGAGGATGCGATCTATTTCGGCCATACTGGCAATCGCGGCGACGCGATCCGCTGGGGCGAAGCGCTTGGCGCAGCCACGGACCATCTGGGGGCCTACCAGGGTCATGGCAACGTGGCGCACCCCCATGGCATCCTGATTTCCTGGGCCGTCATCACCGAAGGCGGCGTTCAGGTGAATATCGAGGGCAAACGCTTTTGGAACGAAATGCAGGGCTATTCCGAGGCTGCGCGCGCCGTGCTGGCCCAGCCCGAAGGCATTGCCTGGGCCATTTTCGACGACCGTATCGCCGGGATCGCGCGCCAATTCGCCGATTTCCAAGACGCCGAAGCGCAGGGCGCCATACTGACGGCAGACACGATCGCCGAATTGGCCGGGAAATGCCGCCTGCCCGTCGATGCACTTGAAACCACGATGGCGGGGATCGGACAGGGTGAAGACCCTTTCGGCCGCAGCTTTGACGCTGACAAGGCGCTCAAGGCTCCCTACTGCGCCGTACGCGTCACCGGCACGCTCTTCCACACCCAGGGCGGGTTGGACGTGACACCCGATGCGCGCGTGAAACGGAACGGAGGCGGTGTCTTCGACAATCTCTATGCCGTGGGCGGGGCCGCAACCGGCGTTTCCGGCACCGGCGATTATGGCTACCTGTCCGGCAACGGATTGCTGGCGGCCGTGGTCCTGGGGCGCAAGGCTGGTCTGAACGCCTGACGCGTCTCATCCGCCGAACCGAAAACCACCCCGTGCCGCTTGGCCGGGGTGGTTTTCTTTTCTCGAATGCCGCGCCGCCCGTCAGGGCGCGCGCCCCGACCGATCAGGCCGGGACCGCGTCACGCGTCAGCGGGAACAGGCAGGCGGAGGGGTGATCCGTCCCGTCCCGCGCGATCAGCTCGGGGTCTTCGCCCTTGCAGGCCTCCCGCGCCAGCGGACAGCGGGTGCGGAACTTGCAGCCGGTCGGGGGCCTCATCGGGTCCGGCAGGTCGCCTTCGGCGGTGAACCGTTCGACGGCTTCGTCCCGGTCAGGCTTGGGGATCGCATCGAGCAGGGCCTTGGTATAGGGATGCGCCGGGGCATCGAAGACCTGGTCGACCTTGCCTGCTTCGATCACCCGCCCCAGATACATCACCGCCACCTCGTCCGAGATATGCCGCACGACGGACAGGTCGTGCGAGATGAAGACGTAAGTCAGGTTAAGTTCGGCCTGCAAATCCTTGAGAAGGTTGATGACTTGCGCCTGGATCGAGACGTCGAGCGCCGACACGGCCTCGTCCAGTATCAGTACGTCAGGGTTCAGCGCCAGCGCCCGTGCAATCGCGATCCGCTGTCGCTGGCCACCCGAGAATTCCGGCGGTCGCCGCAGCCCTGCCTCGGGCGTCAGGCCGACATGCGCCAGCAACTCGTTCACCCGATCGGCAGAGTACCCACCATTGATCCGCAGCGGTTCGGCGATGATCTCGTGGATTTTCATGCGCGGGTCCAGCGACGAATACGGGTCCTGGAATACCACCTGAAGGTTCTTCCGTGCACGCCGCAGACTGGGCCCGCGATGCGAGAAGAACTTCTTGCCGTTCAGGTAGACCTCACCGCCCGACGCTTCGAGCAGACGGAGCATGACCTTGGCCAGCGTGGACTTTCCGCAACCGGATTCACCGACCACGCCCAACGTCGTGCCAGCCTGCAATTCGAAGGAGACGTCCTTGAGCGCATGGAGCTTCTGCTTGCTCCACAGGCCGCCCCGGACATCGAAGGTCTTTTCTAGATTTTCGGCGATCAGCAATGCGTTCTTGCGCGGCCCGTCATGGGCAACGGCGGTGTTTTCCGGCGCTGCCATCTTGCGCATCTGTTCGTCGCGCCAGGCCGCCGTTTCCTCGTGGAAATGACAGGCAACACGGCGTCCTTCGCCAGCCGGGGCAAGCTCGGGCCGTTTTTCGAGGCAAGGCGGCCGCTTTCCGCCAATGGCGCAGCGCGGATGAAAGACGCAGCCCGAAGGCCTGTTCGACAGGTCAGGCACGAAGCCGGGGATCGAATAGAGTTCCTCCACCCGGTGATCGAGCTGTGGAAGGCTGGCGATCAGGCCGGCGGTATAGGGATGGGTCGGACGTTCGAAAATCTCTTTAGCGGGAGCCTCTTCCATCATGCGACCGGCATACATAACGGCAATGCGGTCGGCATTTTCCGCAACAAGACCAAGGTCATGGGTAATGAGTACCATGGCCGCCCCTGTGCGTTCACGCACCTCGGCCAGCACGTTCATCACCTGCGCCTGGATCGTCACATCCAGAGCCGTGGTCGGTTCGTCAGCGATCAGCAGGTCGGGTTCGTTCGCCATGGCGATCGCGATCACCACGCGTTGGCGCATCCCGCCCGAGAACTCGTTCGGGAACTGCGAATAGCGCTTTTCCGGGTTGGGCATGCCGACAAGCGTCAGCAACTCGATCACCCGCGCCTTGACCTGATCCTTGGAGTAATCGGGATTGTGCAACTGCACTGCCTCTCCGATCTGCTTGCCGATGCGCAGAACCGGGTTCAGCGTCGTCAGCGGGTCCTGGAAGACAATGGACATCGCCTTGCCGCGCAGCTTCTGCATCTCCTCGAAGGACAGGTCGGTCACCTCGCGACCACGCAGGCGGATGCTGCCCGACACGATCTTGAGGTTCGGCCCCAGCAGGCCCAGCACGGCGAGCATCGTCAGGCTCTTGCCCGATCCGGATTCCCCCACGATGCCCAGCACTTCGTTCTCGCGGACTTCAAAGCTGATGTTCTGCACCAAGTGCGTCACACCCTTGGGGGTGACGGCGTCGATGGACAGGTTTTCGACCTGCAACACCATCACGTCGGAATTCTGACCGGTCGGGGTATCTTCAAGCGTCATAGTTCCGTCCTTCATGCCACCAGTTCCAGTTCATTTTCGCGGGTGAAGGCCTGCGACAGGAACTGGAAGCCCGCCACGAGGATAAAGAGCGCAATGCTCGGCAGGATCGCCAGATGCGGCGCCAGGGCGAGGTAGTTCTGCCCTTCGCTCACCATCATGCCCCAGGAGGGCAGCGGCGGCTGAACACCTAGGCCGAGATAGGACAGCGATGCCTCCATCACGATGATCATGCCGAATTCGTAGGACCCCACGATCAGCATCTGCGGCAATACGTTCGGCAGCAGATGCTTGCGGATGTTCCACGTCGCGGTGGAGCCTTGCGTGCGGGCCGACAGGATGAACTCGCGCTCGCGCAGGCTGAGCGTCATGCCCCGTGCCACGCGGCCATAGGCGACCCAGCTGGTCAGGCCCAGAAGCAGGGCAAGGTTCGTCACGCTCGGCCCGATGATGGCTGTCACGGCGATCAGCAGCAGCACCCTGGGGATCGAAAGCTGAAGGTCGGCCAGACCCATTATGACATTCTCGACCGGGCCGCGGAAATATCCGGCGATCAGGCCCAGGGTGACACCGATGAACAGGCTCACCATCACGGCGCTCAGCCCGATCAGGGCCGACACCTGCCCAGCCAGAGCCAGGCGATCCAGCATGTCGCGGCCCAGCGTATCGGTACCCAGCAGGTAGAAGTCGCCGCGGAAATTCTCACCGCCCATCGGCAGCAAAGCTCCACCGAGGTCCTGTTTGTAGGGGTCGTAGCCCGGAAGAAGCGGCACGATGATAATCAGCACCACCATGATGGCCAGCAGCGTTACGGCCGTGGCCTGGGAAAGATTGAACTTGGGCATCAGGTCATCCTCACACGCGGATCGAGGAACCCGTAAAGGATATCGACCAGCAGATTGATTATCACGAACATCACCGAGATCAGGAACGTCCCGGCCAGGATCACGGGGAAGTCACGCTGGCTGACCGATTGCACGATCAGACGACCAACGCCTGGCCAGCTGAAGACGGTTTCCGTCACAACTGTCCCGCCCAACAACAGGCCGAGGTTGATGCCGGCCACGGTGACAAGCGGCAGAAGCGCGTTCGGCAGCATGTGGCGCAGGAGAACTTTCAGATGTCCCTGCCCCTTGGCGTAGGCGGTGCGTACGTAGTCCAGCCGCTGTTCGGACGCGAGCGAAGCATTGAAGAGCCGCAGGTACAGCGCAAGCTCGTAAGTCCCGAGGGTCAGCGCAGGGAGCACCAGATGTTGCCACGTGCCGCGCCCGAAGGTCGGCAGCCATTTCAGCCAGATCGAGAAGATCAGGATCAGCAACAGACCGAACGAAAACAGCGGGATCGCCTGGCGGCCAAGTGCGATCCAGGTGATCAGCTCCCGCAGCCATCGCACCCGCGTCATCCGCATCAGGATCCCCAGCACGAAGGCCAGTCCGATCCCGACGAAGAACGACGTCAGCGCCAGTTCCAGCGTTGCCGGAACACGTTCCAGCACCAACGCCATGGCTGATGTGCCCTGCCGCAGGCTATCCCCGAAGTCGCCTCGAACGGCGTCCCCGAGGAACCGGATGTATTGAACGATCAGCGGCTGATCCAGACCCAGGGCGGCCCGGATCCGTTCGATATCTTCGGCCGACGCTTCGATTGGCAGCAAGAGAACCGCCGGATCACCGGCAAGCCTGACCAGAAAGAAGGCCGCCGTGATCACCCCGAACACGGTGAGCACCGATTGCAATATGCGTTTGAGCAGGAAACGTGCCATGCACCCCCATCCCCATTGTCTTGTTTTTCCCGCCCCGATCCCGGGTGTGACCATAGCTTGGGCAGAACTTGATATGGGTCGAGGCTAGAAAGCACCTCGCAAACTGTCAACAGTAGACATACCGAGCATCGCACTCTAGGCTTCGTTTCAAGCGATATGGCTCAAAACCTAGTCGCTACCGGCCAAGCGACGCCGCGCGTCGTGGGTTCGAAGCGTCAACCAATCGAAGGAAACAAGATGAAAGCAGCCGTTGTCTGGAAGCACGGAGACCCGATCACCATCGAGGATGTCACCGTCTTCAAACCGAAAAACCGGGAGGTTCTTGTTAACACGGCCTATGCCGGCATCTGTCATTCAGACCTGCATATTCACGACGGCACCTACCCGCATCCCCTGCCCTACATCCCTGGCCACGAGGCCTCGGGCATCGTCGAAGCGGTTGGCGAAGACGTTACCTACGTCAAACCCGGCGATCATGTCGTCGGCTGTCTTTCCGTATTCTGCGGTACCTGTTCGCAATGCGTCACCGGCCACCCGAACCTCTGCGAGTCGACGGATATCAAGCTGCCCTGGGGCGCTGCCCGCCGCTATTCGCTGAACGGCGAGGTGCTGCACCAATCCTCCAGCCTGTCGGCCTTTGCCGAGCAGATGCTGGTACACGAGAACGCCGTGGTGAAGATCGACCCGGAAATCCCGCTGGACCGCGCGGCTTTGGTCGGTTGCGGCGTGTTGACGGGTGTTGGTGCGGTCATCCACGCGGCCGAGGTCGAACCCGGCGCGACAGTTGTCGTGATCGGTTGTGGCGGCGTGGGGCTGTCGGTCATCAGCGGCGCCCGGATCGCAGGCGCTGGCCGGATCATCGCTGTCGACATGCTGGACAGCAAGCTTGAGCTTGCCAAGACGCTCGGCGCTACGGATGTCATCAATGCTGGCAAGGAAGACCCGGTCGCCAAGGTGATCGAGATGACTGATGGCGGGGTGCAATATTCCTTCGAGGCGCTTGGCCTCAAGCCCACGGCCGAACAGGCCTTCGCGATGCTCCGTATGGGCGGGACCGCAACGATCCTCGGCATGTTCAAACCCGGAGAGAAGCTTGAGCTTGAGGCGTCGTTCTTCATCAAGGACCGGAAAATACAAGGTTCTTCCATGGGGTCCAACCGGTTCCGCGTCGATATTCCGAACCTGCTGAACTTCTACCAACAGGGGCGCCTCGACCTCGACCACCTGATCTCTAGCCGGATCGACCTGTCCGAGATCAACGAAGCCTTCGCAAACCTGAAAAGCGGCGCACCAGTGCGTCAGCTGATCGATTTCCGCCTGTAAGGAGACCCCAATGAATATCGCGACACCCCCGTCGCCCAGCCTGGGTGACGATACCCGGGCCTTTCTGAAGCGCAGCCTCGGCCACTTCGTCGGCGGCAAGATGACGCCAGGCACCTCCGGCGCATCGACGACCGTCCGGGACCCGGGCCGCGGCACCACCGTGGCCGAAGTTCCGCAGGGCAGCGCCGCCGATGTCGACGCTGCGGTCGCCGCCGCCCGTACCGCCTTCGAGGCAGGCCCCTGGCGCAACATGAAGCCCAACGAGCGCACCAAGGTCATCTGGAAATTCGCTGACCTTCTGGAACAGCATTCCGAGACCTTCACCGAACTCGAAACGCTTAATATCGGCCTGCCGATCGGCGCCATCCGCATGGCCCACGTGGCCGGTTCGGTGGACATGCTGCGCTACATGGCTGGCTGGCCGACCAAGCTGACGGGCAAGACGGTGCCCGTATCCTCGCCCGGCGAATGGCACGCCTATACCCTACGCGATCCGGTTGGCGTCGTGGCGCAGATCGTCCCGTGGAACGGGCCGCTGATGATGGCCATCTGGAAGGTCGCCCCGGCCTTGGCCGCAGGCTGTACCATCGTCCTGAAACCGGCCGAGCAGACACCTCTGACAGCGCTCTTCCTCGCTGAACTCGCGCTCGAGGCGGGGATCCCCGAAGGCGTCTTCAACGTCGTTCTGGGCGGGGCGGAGGTCGGCGCGGCCATGTCCTCCCACCCAGACATCGACAAGATTGCCTTCACCGGCTCCACCGGCGTCGGCCGGGCCATCGCCAAGGCAGCAGCGGACAGCAACCTGAAAAGGGTGACGCTGGAACTTGGCGGCAAGAGCCCGATGATCGTCCTGCCTGATGCCGATCTGGACATCGCGTTGCCCGCCTTGTCGGCCGGGATCTTCTCTGGTGCAGGTCAGATTTGTACTGCCGGATCGCGGATGTATGTGCACGAAAAGGTCTTCGACAAAGTCGTGGACGGTGTCGCATCGGCAGCTGACGCTTTGAAAGTCGGCTACGGCTTCGACGCAGAGACGCAGATGGGCCCGCTCATCACCTCTGATCACCGCGAACGCGTGGCGCGCATGACCGAAACGGCGATCCGCGAAGGCGCGTCCGTGGTAACCGGCGGCGAAGGGATCGAGGGCGACGGCTATTTCTACCGCCCGACCGTTCTGGCCGACCTCGTACAAGACTCGACCATTGCCCGCGATGAGGTATTCGGCCCGGTCCTGTCCGTTCTGCGCTTCAACGACGACGACCTGGACTCGATCGCCAAACAGGCGAACGACAGCGCCTATGGCCTCGCGGCCAGCATCTTTACCCGCGATGTGAGCCATGCCCACAAGATGGCCGCCCGCCTGCGTGCCGGGACCATCGGGATCAACCGGCATTTCGTAGGCGACAGCGCCCTGCCCTTCGGCGGATTCCGCCAATCCGGCTGGGGTCGGGAGAAAGGCGAGGATGTTTTCAACGCCTACCTGGAAACCAAGACGGTCGCGGCGCCCCTCTGAGCCAGGCCGGAAACGCGAAAGGCCCGGTGGCGTCCCACCGGGCCTTTTTTCATGCCTCCATGCGCCGAGACCGGCGCCAAGGCGTCAGCTCTTGATGGCCGAGAGCCCCTTCACAACCTCGTCAGTCGGCATGACGTCCGCGTATTTCGCGTTCATGTCGAACAGGTTGACCAGGTGCGAGGTCTCGGACCTGTCATAGACCGCATCCTGAGGAACGACGCAGCGATAATTGTAGGCGAAACCGTCGACGACACTGCCTCGGACACAGCCGCTGGTCGTGCAACCGGTCACCACCAGCGTGTCGATGCCACGCTCTACCAGGTAGCTGACCAGCGGCGTGCCGAAAAAGGCGCTCGGGTGGCGCTTGGGCAGAAGGATATCACCGTCCTGCGGGGCGCAATCCGGCACGAATTCATAACCCTTGGCCGACACGCCCATCAGCGCCGGAACTTTCGCCGCAAGTCGGCCGGTATCGAAGGATTCCTTCGGTGCCACATAGGGATAGATCACCGGCCAGTCGTTTTCCCGGAAGGTGCCCAGCAGCTTCTTGATGTTCGCCACAGCGTTCCAGCCCACATCGCCGCAGGAGGTTGGAAATTCCTTGATCGACTCCCAGAACGGTTTGGGCTCCGTCCCGACGGTACGGTACTGCACGTCGATGATCAGAAGGGCCGGATTCGATCCCATACCCGAGGCCTCGCCGAAGCCCGCAGCCTCATAGGCCTTCTTTTCCTCGTCGGGGATGACGTTGTCCCAGATTTCACCAGCCATGGAGAGCCCTTTCCTTCACGTGATACCGCGCGACAAACCCGCGCCTTGGGTGGCATTCAAGCCACCCAAGGCAAAACTGTCAACAGTTTTCAGGCAGGCAGTTGGGAGGTTCAGCTCGCCTCGGCCTCGTCTGCCTCCCAGGCGGACATGGCACTGATCCGGGCATTGCGTAGATGGGTGCGCATGGACTTTTCCGCCTCGTCCGGGTCACGGCTTTCCAGCGCGGCGACAATCAGCTGATGCTCTTTCAACGCCGCCTTGGCACGCCCCGGTTGGGACGAAGATTTGCGCCGCTGGATTCGAAGCTGGTAATAGATCTCGTCCATCAGCAACCGTTCGATCCGGTCGCATTCCGCCGCCCTGATAATCGAGAAATGGAAATCCTCGTCGCGCGTACGCGGCGCATAGCTCTCGCCCGATGCGATCTCCGGCTGATTGGCGTGATCCTCAAGAAGCGCGCTGAGGTTTTTCAGCTCCTTCGTGCTGATGCGTTCGCAGGCCAGTCGTGCGGCCATGCCCTCCAACGCCTCACGGGTCAGGAAAAGGGCCTCAAGGTCATCGCGGGAGAATTCGATCACGTGGACACCGATGCGCGGCGTTCGACGTACAAGGCGGCCTTCTAAACGGCCGAGCGCCTCGCGCAGGGGGCCCCGGCTGATGCCGAGGCGACGGGCCAGTTCGGCTTCGGACAGACGCTGCCCCAGCTCGAACTCGCCCGAGGTGATCGCCTCGACGACTTTCTCGAAGGCTTCGGAACTCAGCGATGCACCGACGATCGGCTTGATATTGCTCAACTTGCTCTCCCCTGGCAGGTCTTGAATACGGGCCGCTCTCCGTGCCCCTCACATTCATTGGCCAACAGTTTACCAGTGCTGACGGTTAACAGGAAGTCGCGTGGCGCCAAAAAGCGCCACCCGTGTCATTCCGGCAGATTGAACACCTTCATCGCATTGTCACGCATGATCTTGCGGCGCGAAGCGGGACGAAAATCAAGCTCATCGACCTCCTGCACCGCGCGTTCCGGGTCAATCACCCACCAATCCGTTCCGAACATGAACTTGTCCTGCCCGTAGGTGTTCGCGTAGTGGGTCGCGCTCTGCCCCCAATGCTTGGGCGCATAGGCATCGCCGGCCATGTAGACGTTTTCATGCTTTGTGCAGACAGAAATCATCTCTTCCGTCCAGGGATAGCCCAGGTGGATGCCGATGATCGTCAGCTCCGGGAAGTCGATGGCGATGCGGTCCAGCGTGATCGGACGACCGACGCTCGGCAGTCGGAAATCCTTCTGATAGACGAGGCAGTGCCCCACCTGCATCATGATCGGGATCCCCAACTCCGCGCAGCGAGCGTAATAGGGATAGTAGATCGCCGCATCAGGCGCCTGACCGAACCAGTGCGGATAGAGGTGCGCGCCGACGAACCCATATTCGTGCACGGCCTTGTCCAGTTCCTTCAGCCCGGCAATGCCACGGGTCGGGTCGATCCCGGCTAGGCCCGAGAACCGGTGCGGGTACTTCTTGCAGGCCTCGTAGATGTATTCGTAGGGAATTTCCTTCGATCCCTGCATCCGACGGTCACCACACCGCGTGGCAATCAGCAGCGACCGTTCGATACCAGCGCGATCCATCTTCTCGATATATTGCTCGGCCGTAGTCCCGTTGCGCGGGTCATCCTTCATCCGCACCTTGTTGCGGAAATTGTCGTCCGTGGGAATGCGCCCTTCGGCAACGATTTCAGGTGTGTAGTAGTTCACGACGATGTCGACGGCGCCATAGCCATCCTTCGTCTTGCTGGCATCGAACTTGTAATCGCTCACGTTACTCTCTCTTCCTTCCGACCAGCGTCTTCCGCTTGGTCTCTTGCTTCATCCTTGGGCCAGTTTCGCCTGGCGATAGGCCCGGGTCCGGGTCTCTGCCGCGTCGATCCGGGCCGTGAAATCCTTCATGTGCGGGGCATAGGCTGTACGCAGGGCACTGGCCTGGCCGTCCGGGATTTGCAGCGTGCGTTGCGCCACCTGCTCTGTCGCAGCGTCCAGCTCATCCCGCGGAACCGCCTGGGCAATCAGCCCCAAAGTCACCGCTTCCGCCGCAGTCACCTTGCGCGCCGTGCCTGCGAGCCCGGCGAGCACCCCATCAGAGACCCGCCCGCGCAGTCCTTCGATTACCACGAAGGGATAGAGCCCGACCTCGACCTCGACCTCCGGCAGGGCAAAGACCGCATCCGCACCGGCCAAGGCCAGATCGCAGGCAGACAGAAGCCCGACACCGCCGGCAACACAGGCCCCATTGATCCGCCCGATCAACGGCTTCGACATGGACTGAGCACGGCGCAGAACCGCGCCTAAACCGGTCGGGCCCGAACCCGACATTTCCGCCGCGATTTCTTCCTCTGCCTTCAGGTTCAGACCTGCGCAGAACGCCCTTTCCCCCTGCCCAGTCAGGACGACGACACGCACGTCCTCATCCCGGTCCAGACGGTCCAGGATATCAGCCAGTCCGTGCAATTCGGCGGGCGTCAGCGCATTGCGCCGCTCTGGCCGCGCGATGGTGATCCGCGCGACCGGGCCGGTCTGGTCAAGAAAGAACGGGTCGCTCATCGGATCAACGCGGTTTCCGCTCGTCGACGATACGCTTGGGCTTTGCCATGGTCGTGGGATCGAAGATCTCGTCCCGCTTGGCTTCCTCGATCTTCGGACGCAGGTTCGACAGCTTTGTGACGATACCCGAAACGGTGTCCGGCATCTCGGCGACCGACCCTTCGCGGGCCGAGATACGGACTTTGAGCACGTCAGGCGAAAACGGGTCGGACAGGTCCTCGGAGGACACGACGATCTGGTATTCCTCGAGCCCGTCGACCTTGTCGAGTTCCGACTTCAGGTTGCCAAGGTTCACCAGCGCGCCCTTGATCTTGATGATGTCGCCGGTCCGCACGGGTTTCGACGAAAGGCGCACGGTGGTCCGGCCGCAATGTGGGCAAGGGCTGTGATCCAGTTCCCCCATGTCCCCGATCTTGTACCGCAGGAAGACGGTGCCGCGGCGGTTAAGATGGGTGATGGCCAGCATTCCGGCCTCGCCATCGCCCAGCCGCTCGCCTGTCTCGTCATCCACGATCTCGTGGAAGACCTGGTCGGGCATCGAACTGTGGAAGCCCGACCCGTCCTGGCATTCGATCATCGTGCCCCCCTGCTCGGTCGAGCCATACCGGTTCACGATCAGCGTGTCGGCACAACCAAGGCTGCGCATCCGGGTCCGCAGGTCCTCACGCATGGCTGGGGAAGATGCCTCGCCCGTGGTGACGACCATGCGCACCTTGGTGAAGTCGGACTTCATCTCGATCGCGCGCAGCAATACGCGCCGGACGAATCCCGCTACGCCCCAAAGCACGGTTGCCCCATGACGCGCCACGGCTTCGACTGCTTCATCGACGCTGCGGTTCACCGGGTAAGGGCTGTCGACGCGGCCGGTCAGGCCGAACATGATCGACGCGCCCATGGCCGCCGCCTCGTCCGGTGCCCGGGAAAACGCACCAAGCGGGAAGTTGGTCATCGGGAAGAGGTTGGCGATCATGTCCGTGTCATTGATCCCCAGCAGGCTCCCGCGGGTACGGAAGAGGTCCTGGTAAGCGAAGTAATCATGCGCGGTGACGAAGATGGGCGCAGGCCGGCCCGACGTCGTGCCGGTGGTGTAGATGATCTTCCAGAGAGTCGCCTCCTGCATCGGCAGCCCATCCGGATCGAGGCGAAAGTTCTCCGGCTCTGCCAGGAATTCCTTCTTGCCGATGACCGGCAGCTTCTTCAGGTCCTCGCGGTTCTGGATATCCGCGGGGGTCAGCCCCAGTTCCTTCATCACGCGGGAATAGTACGGGTGATGATCATAGCAGATCTCGACCATTTGCTTCAGCAGGCGATCCTGCAGCGCTTCGACGTCCTCCCATGGCTGGTACAGGATGTCGGGCAGCGTGTAATCGGTCGGGGCAGTGGACATTCAGTCTCTCCGGTTGGGGTGGTCTTGGTCAGGCCGCGGCGGCCGTGAGGTTTCGCGCCGCAGGGATGTGGAAGATGTCGGACGGATCGGTTTCGATGCGGACAGGCTGCGGCAATGCAGCGATCTGCGCGGCGACGTCCCGGCTGATCAGCTCGGCCCAGACGGGTCGATAATGGTGTGCCTGTTTCAACATGGCGACCGCGCGCTTGTTCAGCGTGGCGGCGGAAATCCGCGGCGGGTTGGTGCGGACGGCCTCGTGCGACGTGTCGAACCAAGGCCACCACAATTCCTGGTCGCGCAGGTGGTGCCAAACGGGCAGCAAATGTCCGCCATCGGCGCGGGGCGTCGCCTCAGGCGCAGGGTTCGCGATGAACCCCGCACGCTCCTCTTCGTTCAGCAAGGCAGGCGAGCGCAGCAGCAAGCTGTCGACACGGTCGCCAGCCCTTTCCGCGAACTCTGAGGCGAGGGCACCGGACAGACCATTTGCGATGACCTCGACCCGGTCCCAACCCAAATGCTTCAAGATGTCGTCAATCTGCTCGCACCACCTGTCGACAGTTGCCACCCCGTCGATATCGGAGTTACCGACCCCACCGGGATCGACCGCGATGACGGGACGTGTCTCCGATGCCGCTATGATTTGCGCCTTATGCAGGTCGATGCCGCCCGGCATGTCAGGGAGAAGCAGTTGAGGTAGCCCTTCGGCCCCCAGATTGGCTCCGATCGCATAGACAACCCCATGCCGTGTCGCGATGTAATCCCGATTGTCACCACCCGTGCCGATCCGGCTCGTCCAGTCCGGCACGGCACCTTCTGCCGGATGCTTTCGGATCAATTCCAGCTCCGCCAATTCGGCTTCGGCGGGATCACGCGGCATGACACGAATGTCCGCCGTTTCGGGGTAATGCTGGATGGTCTTGAACTGGCTGTCGCCCGGGCGATTGCCGTAATAAGCCGGACAGGACACGCCGCCGATGCGGGATAGAGTGTCGTAGAGAAAAGCCGATTTGTAGACCGGCACATATGTCTCGGCCGCCTCCAGCATCTCGACCGCGCCACGGTGAAGGAAGTGTTCGTCGGGCAGGTCTGCATCCGAACGATGGTCGATATCCGCAGCATCCCAAGGCCAGAACATATGCTGGTCCCGGTAGCGGAAGAAGGTCCATGGCAGGTGCATGCCATCGCCAGACGGGGTAATCGGCTTAAGGTATTTCTTCAGGCGATCCTCGGAATAGGGCGTCGCGAAAACAGGCAGACCATCGGTCAGCATCATGGACACCAGGTCGGGTCGCTGCAGGGCCAGCGCCAGGCAAACGCTGGCTCCGGTATGCCGCCCATAGAGGGCCGCCTGGCTGATCCCGAGCGCGTCCATCCCCTCGGCGATCACGTCGGCCAGAAGTTCGATCGTGATGTCATCCGCCTGCGGCAGGTCGGACATTCCGAAACCTGGCAGGTCGAAGGCAAATGTCGTGAACTCGCCGGACCAGGCGGCCTGGATCGGCGCCATGACCTTGGCCGAACACGGGCTGGCATGAAGCATCACGACCGCAGGCCCCTGCCCGCACCGCACGTAATGCAGCAGACCACCGCCAGCTTCGACAAACCCCTTGCGGACCCCGGTATTGTCGGACTTGGTCTGCGCCATAGTTTCAGTCATCTGGGTCCCTCTGAGCCTGGGTTCGGCGGTTTCGCCTTTATAACTGTTGACAGTTTACATCACAGGATAAAGACTGTGTCCAGTAGCGAGGGATTGTGGCATCAGGCGATCCAGCAAATTGCTTAAGGAGACATCAGCGTGACGACGAAAGCCGCACGACTTAAAACCATTTTCGCCAGACGCGATGCCGCGCTCATGCCCGGCACGCCCAATGCCCTGTTCGCGAATGTCATTGAAAACCTTGGATATGAATGCGCCTACATCTCGGGCGCAGGCGTCACCAACATGTATCTCGGCGCGCCCGATGTTGGCCTGATCACCATGTCCGAGATGACGGACCATATCTCTGCAATTTCGGATGCAATCGACATTCCGCTGCTGGTGGACGGCGATACGGGCTTCGGCAACGCGATCAACGTGGGCCGCACCGTGCGCAGCTATGAACGCGCCGGCGCATCCGGTATCCAACTGGAAGATCAGGTTTTCCCCAAGAAATGCGGTCACTTCGCAGGCAAGGCCGTGGTGTCGACAGATGAGATGCTGCAGAAGATCCGCGCCGCCGCCGATGCGCGGCAGGATGATGACTTCCAGATCGTTGCCCGCACCGATGCAATTGCGGTGCACGGTATCGAAGAGGCTCTCGAGCGCGCGCACAAGTTCATCGAGGCAGGCGCCGACGTCACCTTTGTCGAGGCCCCCGAGACGCGCGAAGATCTGGCCCGCATTGCCTCTGAACTGCCCGTGCCGCAGATTTTCAATTATGTCTTCGGCGGCAAAACGCCGGCGCAGAGCCACGATGACCTGAAGCAGATGAATTTCGGCGCAGCGCTTTTTGCCAATGCCGCCCTGCAGGCCGCACTGCGCTCTGTCACCGACGTCCTTGGCACGCTCAAGGAAACCGGATCGCTGGAAAGCGTCCGTGACCAGTTGGCCAGCTTCGAGGAACGCCAGAACTCTGTCCGCAAGGACGCCCATGACGCGCTGGAAAAACGGTACGCCTGATCGCGCGTCCCGCCCGATCCGTTCAAGTTATCAAGAGAGGCCCCATGTTTGATCTTCTCATCATCAATGGCCTGGTCATCACGCCGGGCAACGACCCTGCCCCGCTCGACATCGCCGTCAAGGACGGGAAGATCGCAGCGGTGATGGAGCCCGGCACCGCCGTCGAAGCAAAGGAAACGCTGGATGCGGGCGGCAAGACCGTCATGCCCGGCGCGCTGGACGTTCATGTGCACCTTGGCCACGGCAATGACATCTCGCGCCCCCGCGCTGCATCTGATGCGGCCAGCGAAACCGCGGCGGCTGCCAGTGGTGGCGTGACCACGTTCATCGCCTATCTGCTCGCCGCCGAGGAACTTTCGACCATCTTCGACGATGTCGTCGCCACGACCGAGGCCGGCGCCCGCGTCGATTTCGGCTACCACCTGATCATCTCGACCGAGGATCAGCTGGCCAACGTGCCGAAATACGTCTCGGACTACGGCGTGCCCAGCTTCAAGATTTTCATGAACAACCGAAACGGCGAAGGCAAACGACTTGGCCTGCCGGATATCGACGACGCCTACCTCTTCCGACTGGCCGAGGCCTGCGCGGCCAATGGGGGCATGGTCTGCCCCCACCCTGAAAGCATCGAAGTCGCCCATTACCTGCGCGAAAAGGTGATGAAGGACGACCCCGAGGGCAAAGGCGGCCTGGCGACCTGGAATGCGACCCGTCCGCCCTTTGTCGAAGCCGATGCGATCCAGCGCGCCTCGCGGCTCTGTAAATCCGCCGGGTCCCCGATCTACGTCGTGCACACCTCTTCGGGTGAGGCCTTCGACGCCGCCCTGGCCGCACGCCAGCAGGGTGTCGACATCACCATCGAGACCTGCCCCCACTACCTGACACATGACGTCACCTGGGAGCGGGGCACCGTCGGCAAGATCAACCCGCCACTGCGCGAAAAGGAAGATTGTGACGCACTGTGGCAGGCGATCATCGACGGCCATGTCGATACCATTGCCAGCGACCACGTGCACCGCACCATCGCTGGCAAGGATGGCGGCATCTGGAAAGCATCCCCCGGCTGCCCGGGTCTCGAGACGATCCTTCCTGTCATGCTGACCGAAGGCCACCACAAGCGCGGCGTACCTCTCAACCGGATCGTGTCCATGCTGTGCGAGGTCCCGGCGAAGTCCATGGGGCTCTGGGGGCGCAAGGGCGCGATCCGGCCCGGCTTCGACGCTGATATCGCGATCCTCGATCTAGACGCGGAATACGAAGTGACCCAGGACAGCCTGCTCAGCGATGCCGGTTATTCGATCTACGAAGGCTGGACGATGCGCGGCAAGGTGACCGACACGCTGGTCCGTGGACGCGCGGTGTTCCGTGACGGGGTCATCGTAGAGGGCTCCGATGGGCATGGCCGCTACCAGCGCCGGTCGCTGTCGGCCTGATGATGACCGCCCAACCCCGCTCTGCCGCGCCGCTCGACGACCTGACCGCACGTCTGCCCAATCTGGCGATCACCACGGACGATCTGTCCCTGTATGGAACGGATGTCTATTACGGGGCAGAACACCTTCCCGCCGCGTTGGTGCGGCCTTGGGATGAAACAGATGTCGTCAAGCTGGTTCAGGCCGCGCGCGAACTGGGTTTCAGCCTGAACATGCGTGGCGGAGGGTTGTCCTATTCCGCCGGGTACCTGGCCAAGAACGATCACAGCCTGCTGGTCGACCTGTCGGCCATGACCGAGATCATCGAGCTGAACCTGACGGATCGCTTCGTCACCGTGCAACCCGGCGTGACATGGTCTGCCCTGCGCGACGCCCTGCGCCCGCACGGCATGACCACGCCCTTCTGGGGTACGTTTTCGGGACTTCACGCCACCATCGGTGGCTCTGTCTCGCAAGGGGCAAAGTTCTATGGCTCCGCATCGCGCGGCGGGTCCGCGGAATCCGTCCTTGGCCTGCGGGTCGTCACAGGCCGGGCCGAGATTCTGACCACCGGATCGGCCTCGGCCACTGGGCGCGCCAGCCCCTTCTTCCGCAATTACGGCCCTGACCTGACCGGGATGTTCCTGGGCGATTGCGGTGCCTTCGGCATCAAGACCGCGATCACGCTGCAATTGATCCCGACCGCGAAGGAAGAGGCTTATGCCTCCTTCTCATTCGACGACCCGGCCGCACAGATGGGCGCCATGGCGCAGATCGGGGCAGAGCTTCTGGCCAGTGAATGCAGCGGTATCGACCCGTTCACGGCCCGCACCCGTATGGCCAGCCAGGGGTTCCTGTCCGATCTCAAGACCATCGGCCAGGTGGTGACGGAAGCAAACAGCCTGACCCACGGCCTGCGGGATGCCGCCCTGATCGGCCTGTCAGGCCGTCGGTTTGCCAACAAGATCGGCTACCTGATGAACACCATCGTCGAGGGGCAGGATCGACACGAGGCGAACCGCAAGATCAAACGCGTCCGCCAGATCGCGAAGGATGCCGGGGGCCGCGCCGTGCCTGCCTCCGTCCCGCGGGTCATGCGGAAAATCCCTTTCCCGCCAATGAATAGCCTGCTGACGCCCTCGGGAAAACGCATGGCCTGGTTGCATACGGTAGTGCCGAACTCTCGTGGCGGTGAGGCCTTCACTCGGACCGAGGCTGTCTTCACCCGCATGAAGGACGAACTGAAACAGCATGGCATCGCCCATGGCTACCTGTTGTCAACCCATGGCCCAACGGCTGTCGGGGTGGAAACGCTGATCCGTTGGCCGGATGCTCCGCTGCCCCTGCATCTGCATTTCATGTCGGACGCGGAACAGGCCGCGTTGAAACGGCGCGACGACAATCCCGCAGCCCGCGCAGTCCTCAAACGCCTCTCGAACGAGATCCTCGCCGATTGGAAGGACCTTGGGGGCGTGCACGTGCAGATCGGTCAGAAATACCCCTATTTCGAGACCCGACAGCCCGAGGTTCAGACGCTCCTGCGCCAGTTGAAGGCCTTGCATGATCCGGATGGCATCATGAGCCCCGGGAACCTCTTCGAGTTGCGCGACGATCATTGAGTGTCACCGAAAAAGAAACCGCCCGATGCAGAACATGCACCGGGCGGTTTTTCTTTGTTTCCCAAAAGGCGCAGTTCAGATCGCCACGGTCGCCGGATCATATGCGAACAGGGTCTTGTCCGAATGGGGCCGCTTCTTGCTGGCGAAGCCATCCGTATCCGGGTCCTGGAAGATACGTCCCTGCTCTCTCGACTTCTCGAAGATGTCGTCGGTTCGCGGTTTGCGGGCGGCCTCATACCGGGCAAACGCACCGGGCAGATCATCCGGCGTCGCGGCAATGGCGCGTCCCAGAACGACGCCATCCTCGACAGCCATGGCACCGGCCAGCCCAAGGAACGGCAGGATCGGATGGGCCGCGTCGCCTAGAAGCGTGATTCGGCCCTTGGTCCATTCCGCCAACGGTTCGCGGTCATAAAGCGCCCATTTGAACAGACCCTCTTCCGGCGCCTCGCGGATCAGGCCCGTCAGGCTTTCGTGCCAGCCCGCGAACTTCTCCAGGAATTCCGCGCGGGTGGCCGGACAAGCCCAGCCCTCTTCAGTCCAGGCAGCGGTTTCCACAATCCCGATGCAGTTCAGCAATTTGCCCTGCCGCACGGGATAACGATTGAAGATCGCTCCGGGTCCCACATAGGTGCCAGCCGGGTGATCCTCCAGCAGATGGGCCACACGTTCCATTGGGATCAGGCTGCGATAGGCCACCTGCCCGCGGAACTGAGGCATCGGAGTGTCGAACAGGCAGTTTCGCACGGTCGAGCGTGACCCGTCCGCCCCGATCAGCGCGCGTCCCTTCAGGACCTCGCCATTTTCAAGCGTGACACTAACCCCGATCTCGTCCTGTTCCACCCCCGCAACGCGCGCGTTGAGGCGGATCGCACCGGGTGACAGGGCGCGGATCGCATCGACCAACATGGCGTGGAAATCGGCCCGGTGGATGCGGTGATACCAGCTGACACCGTTCTCATCGGTAACCTTCCCGACGCCGGTGATCTCTCCGATCTGTTCGCCGGTACGGTAGTGAAAGATATAGGGCTGACCCGACATATCTGCGACCTCTCGCAGGTCGTCCCCCAGCCCCAGGAAGTCGACCGCCCGGGTCGCGCTCGGCTGCACGGTCAGCCCGGCCCCGACCTCGCCCAGTTCCGGCGCCTGCTCCAGAACGCGGACATCCTGACCCGCCCGCAGCAAAGCCAGAGCGGCACACAATCCGCCGATACCGGCGCCGGCGATCAGAATGGGGTCAGAGGATGCGCTCATGGGGTCACTCCTGCCCGGACCGCGCCGGGTGAACATTCGTTAAATTGGGAGGGTCAAAAAAATCGGGGCGCGCCGCAGCACGCCCCGACAGGTTCGGCTCAGTCGAAGGCGTAGAGCCGGACGATGCCGTCGGTATAGGGCTCGTAGCCCACTTCGGTCTTGGCGCCGTAGACGATGTAGAGGTCCCACAGCGGGATGTACTGACGATCCGCGTTGCCCAGGCGGAACGCCTCGGTGATCAGTTCCTGCTGGCGCTCGGGGTCGGCCTCCTGGCGCTGTTCCTTGATCAGGGCGCTCATTTCAGGATCGGCGCGGTAGTTGTGTGCGCCTTCCTCGAAGATCGAGGCCAGAACGGTTTCCGCGTGGAACTGCGAAGACCCAAAGGCGAAGAAGTGCATCTTGTCCAGCTGGTTCTGGATCCAGAGCGGGAAGAACGCGGTGAATTCCAGCGAATTCAGCGTGACATTCAGACCCGCCTCGGTCAGGTAGCCGGCAATGGCCTGGGCCTGCTCGTTCGCCATCGCAACGTTGTTGTTGGGATAGTCGATCGAGATTTCCTCGCCGTCGTAGCCAGAATCGGCGATCAGCTGCGCGGCACGCTCGGGATCGTATTCAACAGGATCGAAAACGGGTTCGTAGCCTTCGTTGCCCGGCGGGATCATCACACCGCTTGCCTTGGCAGAGCCGCGCATCAGGCGGTCGGCGATGGCGTTGCGGTCGATGGCAATATCCACGGCTTCGCGGACCATCGGATCATCGAAGGGCGGCTGGGTCGGGTCCATGGCCAGGTAAGCCACGCGGAAGCCCGGTGCCGCTTCGACGGTCAGGCCTTCCTGGCCTTCCAGCATCGGCATCAGCGACGGCGGCAGCTCCGGCACGATGTCAATTTCGCCCGACAGCAGCGCGTTTGCACGACCGGCCTCGGACGGGATCGGACGGAATGTCGCCTTCTTGACCGAGGATTTCTCACCGTAGTGATCCTCGAACTGTTCCAGGACCATCCGGTCGTCCTTGATCCACTCGACCATCTTGTAGGGACCCGAACCGATCGGCGCGGTGGCATAGCCTTCGTCACCAACCTCTTCCCAGTAGTCCTTGCTCATGATGTAGGTGTACTTGGTCTGACGGTCGAAGATCGCATAGGGCTGCGACACCGTGAACTGGACGGTGTACTTGTCCAGCGCCTCGACGCTTTCCACCAGCTTGAGGAAGTTGCGGACGGGCGTCTTGTCGTCCGCGAGGATGCGCTCGACGGTCCAGACGACGTCTTCGGCCTCGACCTCTTCGCCGTTGTGAAACAGCATGCCTTCGCGCAGTTTGAAGGTCCAGGTCAGCAGGTCGTCGGAATGCTCCCAGGATTCAGCGGCGCGCGGCAGGACGGAACCGTCCTTGCCGATCTGCGTCAGCGCCTCGAAGACATTCAGGCGATAGTTCAGCGCGATCGGTGCGGTGTCCTTGCTGGGGTCCAGCGACGGGAAGTCACCCGACAGCGCGATGGTCAGTTCTTCCGGCCCCTCCTGCGCCATGGCGGCAGGCCCGGCCACGGCCAGCGAGGCTGCCACGAGGGCAGACCCGAAGGTCGTCCGGAAACGGTGGAAATAGGTCATAAAGGGTCTCCCTACGGTTTTTCGATCACTTGTCCGCTGCGCCCGGAAACGGGGACTGTCCCAGGGCACGGTCTTTTTGTTGCGGCCGGTGCATCCTCGCGGAGCACCGCCCGATGCGTTCAGGCTAAGTGCGGAAACAGCAAACTGTCAACAGTTTGCCGATCCAGCGGGTAACTCTGGGTAAATCCAAGAAAATTGCGCTGAATGCTTGTGCAAACAGGCAGATTGACCTGTCTACATCTTTGCAACGTCAGGCACGAATCCTGCTCGCATGTTGAAAAATATGCCCGCGAGTATCTCTCACGTGATCTTCAGGTTCTCAGGCCCGCGGCACAGAAACCTATCAGGTGACCAACCTGCTCCTCTTCCGGAGTGACACCCCCGCCAAGGGCCTCAATACGCTTTTGCGTGGTCAGAAGGGCCAGCAGCGCAGATACGGCAAAGACGAAACCCTCGGCGACCTTCAGACGGGACTTCCCTGGCAGGCATATCATCATCTCGGCAAGGAACACTTCGGCAGTTTCGTCGAAACACGCCGCAGAAATCTCGCGCCACCTGTCATCAGCCGAAACGAAGGCGACAAGCCGGGCATAGTCGCGCCAACGAGGATCGTCTCGCGACAAGTCGAAGAACGGCCGAATGAAGGCGCCCAGCACCCCTTCCAGTCCCGGATCACCCTGCTCGCGCAACCGCTGTAAAGCATCCAATCGGGCCTGCGACAAGTCTGCGGCGCGGCGCGCGACCGTGCCATGGAACAACGCTTCTTTGCCGCCGCCATGGTGATGTATGGTACCGACCGGCTCACCTGCCTCAGCCGCGATATCGCGAATGGTCGCACCATCGAATCCCCGCGCCGCAAAGACCTTCTCGGCCGCATCAAAGACGCGCTTTCGGGTGGCAAGTGCCCTCTTTGAAGGGGCTCTTTGTCGTTTCGCGTCAATGCCTTGAAGACCTGTCATGAAAACAGCTTGTCTTATTTTGAACATATGTTCAAGTTAAAGCTATCTAGGGAGGATGACATGACCGAAACGCGCGACAGGCTTGCCCTGATAGGGGCCGGCCCGATGGGACTGGCAACCGCGAAGGTGCTTCAGGAACAGGGCATCGCCTTTCAGGGGTTCGAGTTGAATTCCGGCGTCGGCGGGCTTTGGGACATCGACGCCCCCCGCTCGACCATGTACGAGACCGCGCACCTGATCTCCTCCAAGCGGATGACCGAATTCACCGACTTCCCCATGCGGGACGAGGTCGCGGAATACCCCTCGCACCGCGAGATTAAGCGCTATTTCGAGGAGTTCGCGGATCACTACGACCTGGCCCGCCACTACCGTTTCGGGGCCGAGGTGCTGTACTGCACGCCGCTCGGCGGTCCCGGCGACGGCTGGCGGATCACCTGGCGCGACGCCGAGGGCGAGCACACCGAGGATTACGCCGGGCTGCTCATCGCCAACGGCACGCTCAGCACCCCCAACATGCCGACCTTCAAAGGTGAGTTCACCGGAGAGCTGATCCATTCCTCCGCCTATCGCCATGCCAGCCAATTCGACGGCAAGCGCGTGCTGGTGATCGGCGCGGGCAACTCGGGCTGCGACATCGCGGTCGACGCGATCCACCACGGCACCTCCTGCGACCTGTCGATGCGGCGGGGATATTACTTCGTGCCGAAATACGTCTTCGGCAAACCTGCCGACACATTAGGCGGCGCGATCAAGCTGCCGATGGCGCTGAAGCGGATCGTCGACGGGGCAATCCTCAAGTGGTTCCTGGGCGATCCGCAGAAATACGGGTTTCCCAAGCCCGATTACAAGCTTTACGAAAGCCACCCGGTGGTGAACTCGTTGGTCCTCTACCACGCGGGGCACGGCGATATCGCGATCCGCCCCGACATCGACCGGTTCGATGGGAAAACCGTCCATTTCAAGGACGGCACCAGCCGCGACTACGACATGATCCTGGCGGCGACGGGCTACAAACTCGACTATCCGTTCATCGACAACACCCTGCTGAACTGGCAGGGGGACGCGCCGCATCTTTACCTCAACTGCATGCATCCGCGGCGGGATGATCTCTTCGTGCTGGGCATGGTCGAGGCTTCGGGCCTTGGCTGGCAGGGCCGCCATGAACAGGCCGAGATGGTCGTGCGCTACATCAAGGGCCTCCGCGAGGGCCGGGCAGACGCCAAGGCCCTGCAAGAGACCAAGGCGCAGGGCTTCGACCGCGCCACCGGCGGCATGAACTACATCGACCTGCCGCGCATGGCCTATTACGTCGACAAGGCGACCTACAGAAAGGCCGTCACCGGGTGGATCTCCCGGTTGCGGGGGAAAGCGGCATGATCGACGAGGCCGTTCTCGATTTCTCGCCCGGGTCGCTGATGCTGCTGAACGGCATCCTTGCGATCGTCATGTTCTCCATCGCGATCGACCTGCTGCCGCGCGACTTCCGTGTGCTGGCCCGCGCGCCGCGCCCGCTGATCGCGGGGCTCGTGTCGCAATTCGTGGTTCTGCCGGTGCTGACCTTCCTGCTGGTGCTGGTCACGCAACCGCAGGCCTCAGTCGCGCTTGGCCTGATCCTCGTCGCCGCCTGTCCGGGCGGCAACATCTCGAACTTCATCACCCACCGGGCGGGGGGCAACGCGGCGCTTTCGGTGTCGATGACCGCCTTCGCGACCGTCGGGGCGATCCTGCTGACCCCGCTCAACATCGCCTTCTGGGGGAGCCTCTACGGCCCCTCGGCCGAGATCCTGCGCGCCACCTCCGTGGAGCCGGTGCAGATCGCGATCACGGTCAGCCTGATGCTGGTCCTACCGCTGGTGCTGGGGATGCTGTTGAACACGAAACGCCCGACGCTCACCGCCAAGTTGCGCAAACCGCTACAATGGCTGTCGATGGCGATCTTCATCGCCTTCATCGCCGTGGCGCTGGCGGCCAACTGGACGCAATTCCTGGCCTATGCCGGGGGCATCGCGGGGCTGGTGATCCTGCACAATGCGCTGGCGCTTGGCGGTGGCTATGCAACTGCGACCGTCGCGGGCCTCGCGCCCTTCGACCGTCGCGCCGTGACGATCGAGACAGGGATCCAGAACTCGGGCCTCGGGCTGGTGCTGATCTTCGCCTTCTTCGGCGGGTTGGGCGGCATGGCCGTGGTCGCAGCCTTCTGGGGCATCTGGCATGCGGTTTCAGGCCTCGCCCTCGCCGCTATCATGTCGAGGACGGAGGCCGCCCGATGACCCGCATCCTGATCACCGGCGCCGCCGGCATGGTCGGCCGTGCATTGGCCGATGCGTTGCCGCCCGACGATATCGTCGCGACCGACCTGAACCGGGGCGCCCTGCCCGATCACATACGGTTTCGCCGGATGGATGTGACCGGCCAGGACCCGGAAACCATCATCGCGGAAGAGCGACCGGAAGTCGTCGTGCACCTTGCCTCTATCGTCACGCCGCCGCCCGGCATGACCCGGGACCAGGCCCACGCAGTTGATGTCACCGGCACCCGAAATGTTCTGGCAGCCTGCGCAACTTACGGCGTACGTCGACTGGTCGTCACCAGTTCCGGTGCGGCTTACGGCTACCATGCCGACAACCCCGTGCCCCTGACCGAAGACGCGCCTTGCCGTGGCAACCCGGAATTCGCCTATGCCGACCACAAGCGCCAGGTTGAAGAGATACTGGCCGCCGCGCGCGAAACCCATCCCGAGCTTGAACAGGTCGTTCTGCGGGTCGGAACCGTTCTGGGCGCGGGCACAGACAACCAGATCACGGCGCTATTCCATCGTCCCCGACTGCTCGCGGTGAAGGGCAGCGACAGCCCCTTCGTCTTCATCTGGACCCGCGACCTGGCCCGGATCGTGCAGCGCGCGGCGACCGACGGGCCGGCGGGCATCTTCAACGTCGCGGGCGATGGCTGGTTGAGCGTCGACGACCTCGCTGCAAAGCTGGGCAAGCCCGTGCTTCGCCTGCCCGCCTGGGTGCTTAAGACCGCACTCGCCATCGCCCGGCCATTGCGGCTGACGCGCTACGGCCCGGAACAAGTGCGCTTCCTGCAATACCGTCCCGTGCTGGCGAATGACCGGCTCAAGACGGTTTTCGGCTACGAGCCTGAGCTGAGTTCGGCCCAGGTTTTCGACCTCTGGCAGAAGGAGGCCGGGCTATGACCCAGACAAAAAAAAGCGCCGTGATCTCAGGCGGCAACGGTGGCCTTGGACGCGCCCTGGCCGACCGGCTTGAGGCCGATGGGTGGCACTGCATCCTTCTGGATATCGACGTCTCCGGGCTTGAGGCAACAGCCAGCCGGACCCCTGTCGCGGTGGACCTGACCGACACCCCCGCCCTCGCTCAGGCCGCCCAGGCGATCATCGCCGCACGCCCGTCCATCGACCTGGTGATCTACAATGCAGGCGTCTCGCAAATCGGCCCCTTTGCAGAGGCCGACACCGCCAGCCATCGCCGCGTTTTCGAGATCAATTATTTCGCCGCCGTCGAAATGGCCCGCGCCTTCCTGCTCCCCTTGCGCAAAAGCAGCGGCACGCATCTGGCCATTTCCTCGGTCGCAGGGTTTGCGCCTTTGCACAACCGGACAGCCTATGCCGGGTCGAAACACGCCCTGCAGGGCTTCTTCGCCTCGCTCCGGTCAGAGGAGGCGGCCCATGGCGTGCGCTGCCTGATCGCCGCTCCCAGCTTCGTCGCCACCAATATCGGGCGGCCGGAGGCGTCGAAGGATGGCATCCTGCGTCCCGGCTCTGCTGCGGACGGGTTGGATTACATGTCACCCGAAGACGCCGCGAAAGTGATCCTGGACGGCTATGTCCGCAGCAGGGAGTTCATCCCCGTGGGCCGCGTCGCGCGCCTGTCATCCTGGCTGATGCGCGCCTCTCCGGCGCTCTACCAGAAAGCCATGCGGCGCAACATCAGCGGCAAGGGCTGACACGGAGCCCCTGCCCTGTTCATCTCAGGCGGAATATGGACGTCAGGCCGCCTCATACTCCGCACGCAGGTCCTTCTTGAGGATCTTGCCGATATCACTGCGCGGCAACTCATCCCGCACCTCGATCTTCGAAATCCGCTGGGTCTTGCCCAAACGTGCGTTGGCGAATTCCAGCACCTCCTCTGCCGTGGCAGACGAACCGGAGGCCAGCACGACAAAGCCCAAGGGCGTCTCGCCCCAGGCGTCGCTCGGGATCGCGATCACCGCCGTATCGGTGACATCCGGGTGCTGGCGCAACACGGCTTCCAGATCGGCGGCATAGATGTTGAAACCGCCCGAGATGATCATGTCCTTCTTGCGATCCATCAGGTGCACGAAGCCGTCCTCGTCGATCCGGCCCATATCGCCCGAGCGGATGAAATCCTTGCCCTCCGCGTCGCGCCACAACAGTTCGGACGTCTTGTCGGGCAGGTTGTGATAGCCCTGCGTCATCGACGGGCCGCGCCCGACCAACTCGCCAAAGGAGCCTGCAGGCAGTTCATTGCCCTCCTCGTCGATCACACGCATGTCGACGCCGGCTCCGACGCGGCCGACCGTGTCCCATTTGTCCGGGAAGGCCTCGCAATTCAGGGCCGTCGAGATGCCCCCTTCGGTCATGCCATAGACCTCGATCAGGTTGCCGGGCCATTTCTCCATGACCTTGGCAATCAGTTTGCCCGGCAGCGGGGCGGAGGTCGAGAACTTGCAGCGATAGCTGCTCAGGTCGAACTCGTCGAAGCGCGGCTCTGCCATCAGGCGCATGTACTGCACCGGAACAAGGATCGCATGGGTCGGGCGGTGACGCTGGCTGAGGTCAAGGAACTCTAGCGTGTTGAACTTGGCCATCACGATCAGCGTAGCACCCAGCGAAAGCGCCGGCAGCATCCCGAACAGCGTGGTGTTCGAATAGATAGGGGTCGAGATCACCATCGTATCGTCGCCGGTCATCCCGAAATTCGTGATCCGGCGCAATTGCCGCGACCGGAATCGATGATCGTGCAGGATACCCTTGGGCAGCCCCGTGGTGCCCGAGGAATAGATGATGTTGAACAGATCGTCCGGCGCGACATCTGCGGGCGCGGCAGGCTCTGCATCCGCGGCCCAGTCGGTCACGGTTTCCATGCCGATCACCTGCTCGGCCCCCAGCCCTTCGGCCACCTGGCGCTGCGCGGCAGACGCAAACAGCAGGCGCGACCCGCTATCCTCGACCATCCGGGTCAACGCCTCGGGCGTGGCCGAGAACGGCAGCGGCACGATGCACGCCCCGGCTGCGACAACGGCACTGTAGAGGACGATATGCCCGATCGAGTTCTCGGCGAGCGAGGCAACATAGTGCCCCCTGCCGATCCCCTCGGCCCGCAACTTGCCGGCCACTTGCGCCACCATCGCGCCGAAGTCGGCCCAGGTCAGGCTGGTTTCGCCCAGGATGATCGCCGGCCTTTCGGCCTTGTCCCGCGCATTCGCCTGGATGGCCGCGCCGAAATCAAGGAAGGCCTCGTTTTCAACCTCGGGAGGTGTGAAGCGTTTCATGACGGCTCCTCTAGTTCATGGACATCGGCAGGTAGAGCGAGATCGCCGGCACCAGGATCAGGATCGCAAGCACCACGATGTCGATGCCTAGGAAGCGCCACAGACCCGAGAAGATCTTGCCGATCTCCACCTTGTCCTCCAGCACGCTGGCCAGGACAAAGACGTTCAGCCCCACCGGCGGCGTGATCAGCCCGATCTCGAGCAATTTGACGATCACCACGCCGAACCAGATCAGGTTCAGGCCATAGCTTTCGACCATCGGGATCATCAGCGGCAGCGTCAGCACCATGATCCCCACCGGGTCCAGGAACATGCCCAGGACAAGGTAGATCAGGCAGACGCAGAGGATGAAGAACCACACGCTGATCTCGGCATTGTCCAGCAGGCCGACCAGCGAGTTCGACAGACCCGTCAGGGCGATCAGCGCGACGAAGATCTTGGCACAGGCCGCGATGAAGAAGATCGCACCTGTCGTCGC
This sequence comes from Pseudooceanicola atlanticus, assembly GCF_000768315.1. Classification (GTDB taxonomy): domain Bacteria; phylum Pseudomonadota; class Alphaproteobacteria; order Rhodobacterales; family Rhodobacteraceae; genus Pseudooceanicola; species Pseudooceanicola atlanticus. The sequence continues at coordinate 94,941 of NZ_AQQX01000007.1, read as the reverse complement.
CATGGTTTCACGCAGCAGCGGGATGATGTCCCGCACCTTGATCAGGCCGCGTGCAATGCCGAGGATCGTGGCGAACATCAGCGAAATCGCCGCCGCCTCGGTCGCGGTGAAGAACCCTCCATAGATGCCGCCGATGACAGTCAGGAACAGCAGAACGGCGGGCCAGCAGCGCAGGCCGACGATCATCCGCTGACGGAAGGGCACGATCTCGTCCGGGCGCGGGGCGATCTCCGGGCTGCGCTTGACCCACATGACCACGACCAGCGTGTACCCCAGCATCGAGATCACACCGGGCAGGAAGCCCGCCAGAAACAGCTGGCTGATCGAACTTTCGGTGAAGATGCCATAGATGATGAACAAGACCGACGGCGGGATCAGCGACCCCAGCGTACCACCCGCGGCGACCGATGCCGTGGCAAGGCGCGGATCGTAGTTCAATCGCATCATCTCGGGCGTACAGATCCGGCCCATGGTGGACGCACAGGCGATCGACGATCCCGAAATGGCCGAGAACCCGCCGCAGCCCGCGATGGAGGCGATGGCGACACCACCCGGCAGGCGCGACAGCCAGACGCGGGCCGCCTCGTAGATCTCGGTCGTGATGCCGGCCTTGTAGGCGATGTGCCCAAGGGCGATGAACAGTGGGATCATCGACAGGTCATAGCTGTGCACCAGGTCGAAGCTTGACGAAAAGGCCAGCGACAGCGTGGTCCAGAAGGCCCGCTCTGGCATGAAGGTGCCGGTGCGGAAGGCGAAGACCACGAAGATCGCGGTGACGGCGACCCCGCCAATCGCAAAGGAAATCGGGACGCGGATCGCCAGAAGAAAGATGACGGCCGCACAGGCGACATAGCCAACGGTTGCAAGGTCCATGACGGTTCTTTCGGCTTAAAGCGTTTCGGGGGCCGGCTGCCCGGTGATCGCGGCGCGGAGGTCGACCCAGAGCACATGCAGCAGGCGCAGTTCGAAGATGGCGATGGCCACCACGAACAGGGCGCGTCCGGGCCATTTGGGCCACATGAATTCACCGCCGTAATGCGCGTTCGAATTGAAGGTCTTCCAGAACTCCATCCAGCCCGCCATCAACAGCACGGTCGCGATCACCATTCCGATCAGGGCGGCAAAGACGGCGATCCAGCGTTTCAGCGGGGCGGGAAAGAAATTCGCGATCACGTCGATGGCGATGTGCCCGCGCGCGGCGGTGGCAGCAGCCAGCGGGAATAGGATTGCGGGGACCATCAGTTCCTGGACCATGACGATAATGTCCGGAACGCCGGTCATGATCACTTCGCGGGCCACGATGTTGGCCGTGATCAGGATACACAACAGCACGATGGACACAGCCGCCATCGTATCGAGGGCATGCTCGATGCGTTTCATGGGAATTCCCGTTCTGTCGGTGGGGCCAAATCAGATGCTCCGGCGCAGGGCGCGCCGGAGCGATTGGCGTGGATCAGCTGCGCTCCCAGGGGAGGCCCTCGGTCTCCATGACCTTGGTCCACTTGTCGATCAGCGCATAGAGCTCGGCCATCAGCGCGTCACCGTCGGAGCCGACGGCGCTCATGTCCGCTTTCCAGTTTTCGATGGACGGCTGGACCAGCTCCTGCATGCGGGCATATTCCGCATCCGTCAGCTCGATCAGATCGGCAGCATCTTCGCCGGTCGTCAGCTCTTCCATTGCCTCGATATCTGCGGTGACCAGTTCCTCACCGTAGAAGTTCATCGCATCGCGGCCGACCTGCTTGATCGTTTCCTGAACTTCGGGCGACAGACTGTCATAAGTGTCCTTGTTCATCACCGTCGCGAGGCTTGCGAGGCTGGAGAAATGCAGGTCGGTGACCGTGTCGGTCAGTTCGCTCAGCTTGGACGCCACCGCGTAGTAGGCATAGGTGACCGAGCACTCGACCAGACCGGTTTCCATGCCCTGGTAGACATCGTAGATCGGCATTGCAACAAGGTTGCCACCCAGTTCACCGAAGATGTCGGTCGATGCGCCGGTATGCGCGAACTTGGTGCCGGGAACGTCATCCAGCGACCGGATGCCATCGCCCGAGCACGCCATGATGCCGGGGGTCAGCGAGTAGGTCGAGATGTACTCGATGTTCATGTCTTCCATGCGCTGCTGGAGATGTTCGTTCGTCGTGAACAGCTCGTACATCGCCTGCATCATCACCCAGGGGTGCGCCGGCTTCAGCTGAAGGCCCGCCATCTGCAGTTCGGGGAATTCCGAAGCGGAATAGGCGCCGATGATGACACCCATGTCGGCCACGCCGAGGCCCAGCGACTGCAGCGCCGCGCTGGTCTTGAACAGGGCACCGCCCCAGTTCTGTTCGACGGTCACTTCGCCGTCGGTCCGCTCGGCAATCTGCTCCGCGATGTAGTTGACCGCCTGGGCGCGCACGCCACGGTTCGGTCCCGGCTCGTTTGCGATCAGCATGGTTTCTGCAACCGCCGGAATGGCCAGCGCGGACACCGATGCAGCAAGCAGAGCTCTCGTGATGGATTTCTTCATTTTGGTTCTCCTCCCTATTTCTCACTCCCCTTGCTGGGGGCGAGTCCTCTCTACATGTTAGGTAGCATGATAACTATTATCTAGCAATGTATTTGCAGGCTGCTTACCTATGTTTTGCGGGCGCTCCGCGATTTCAGTAGGCGGCCAGTTGTCCGTTCAGGCGCGTGCGCGCCGCGTCGAACTCACGCTTCAGCCGGGCGACAAGCTCGGCGGTCGGCACAACGTCTTCCACGGCACCGATTCCCTGGCCCGAACCCCATATCTCTTTCCAGCTCTTGGGTTTTTCCCGATCCTCGGCGAAGTTCATCTTGGACGGATCGGACCGTTCCAGCGCATCGGGGTCCATGCCGGCCGCCGCGATGGACGGCTTCAGGTAATTCCCCCAGACGCCGGTGAAGAGGTTGGAATACACGATATCGTCAGCACCGTTCTCCGCGATCATGCGCTTGTAACCCTCGACCGCGTTCGCCTCTTCGGTGGCGATGAAGGCCGACCCGGCATAGCCGCCATCCGCCCCCATGGCCAAGGCAGCGAGAATCGAGTCGCCCTTGGCAATCGCGCCGGACAGGTAGAGCGGCCCATCGAACCAGCTGCGGATCTCCTGGATCAACGCCAGCGGTGACAGCGCCCCGGCATGCCCCCCTGCCCCAGCAGCAACCGCGACCAGGCCATCGGCCCCTTTTTCGATCGCCTTGTGAGCGAACCGGTTGTTGATGACGTCATGCAGGACGATCCCGCCGCAGGAATGCGCGGCCTCGTTGACCTCTTCCCGCGCGCCGAGCGAGGTGATCCAGACCGGGACCTCGTGCTTCACGCACAGCTCGATATCGCGCTCCAGCCGACCGTTCGACTTGTGCACGATCTGGTTGACCGCATAGGGCGCGGCGGGGTTGTCGGGGTTCGCCTGGTTGTGACGATCCAGTTCCTCGCGGATGCGGGTCAGCCATTCGTCCAGGCTGTGCCCGTCCTTTTCCCGCGCATTCAGCGCCGGGAACGACCCGACGATGCCTGCCTTGCACTGGGCAATGACGAGGTCGGGGTTCGAGATAATGAAAAGCGGGCTGGCAATCAGCGGCAGTTTCAGGTTTTGCAGGATCGCAGGTGTGGTCATGAGGTCTCCTCCGCGCGGGTCCGTCAGGACACCACGCCCTCCTTGAACAGGGTTTCGATCTTCCCGGACGCCAGCCCGAGGGTTTCCAGAACGGTCCGACTGTCCGCGCCCGGTTGCGGCGGCGTCGAGGGCAGCGGCGTGTCCGAATGGGTGAAACGAGGGGCCGGCATCGGCTGAACGGGCCCGTCCGAGAATATGCCCCGCGCCTGGTTGTGCGGATGATCCGGCGCCTCGGCCATGCTGAGGACCGGGGCAAAACAGGCATCGGTGTCCTGCAACAGCGCGACCCAGTGATCCCGGGGCTGTGACAGGAAAATCTCGGTCAGACGCGCGCGCATCGCGGGCCATTGGCTGCGGTCGGCCCGGTCGCCCATGTCCTCAGCGGTCAGGCCCAGCTTGTCCAACAGGACCGCCCAGAATTGCGGCTCCAGAGAGCCGATGGTGACCCATTGCCCATCCGCGCATTCATAGACGCCGTACCACGGCACACCGCCATCCAGCGCGTTGGAGGCCCTTTCGTCGCGCCACACACCCATGGCGCGGCGGCTGTAGATCATCGCCATCAGTGCAGCGGTGCCATCGACAATCGCCGCATCGACCACGTCGCCCTTGCCGGTCCGCGCAACCTTCAGCAGGCCGGTGACCATCCCGAAGGCCAGGAACATGCCACCGCCGCCGAAATCGCCCAGCAGGTTCAGCGGGAAGGTCGGCGCCCGGTCGCCCTCGCCGCTGGCGTAAAGCGCGCCGGACAGGGCGATATAATTCAGGTCATGCCCCGCAGTCTTGGACACGGGCCCCTCCTGCCCCCAGCCGGTCATCCGGCCATAGACGAGGCGCGGGTTGCGCTCCAGGCAGACATCGGGCCCCAGCCCAAGGCGCTCCATGACGCCCGGACGGAAGCCTTCGATCAGCCCGTCCGCGCTTTCGATCAGCTCAAGCGCGAGGTCCAACGCGCCGGGTTTCTTCATGTTCAGCGCGATGGACTTGCGGCCCCGCGCAAGGAATTCCAGCTCATGCGCGCCCTGTCCGGTCGGCGACGCAGCGCCGGGCCGTTCGATCCGGATGATCTCCGCGCCCATGTCGGCCAGCATCATGCCGGCAAAGGGCCCCGGTCCAATTCCGGCGAATTCAATGATGCGCAGCCCCGCAAGCGGGGGCGCGGATGCGTCAGCAGGCATCGCACATGTCCTTTTTCGGAGGAAGGCCCGGCGGCGCCATCACAGGCGCCGAAACCGGGTTTATCTGTTGTTCAGGGCGGTCTTGAGGTTCTTCCGCATCCGCTGAAGCACACCGAGGGTCGTTGCCAGGTCCTCTGCCGGGATCCCGGCATTGGCGATCTCGTCGACCTCGAAGATCGTCTTGGTCAGCACCTTGACGAGCTCCTTGGCCTGCGGCGTCGCGTAGACCCGGTTGGACCGGCGGTCATCGGGGTCGGCGCGCCGCTCGACATAGCCGCGCGCCTCCAGCCGGTCGATCAGCTTGGACGTGGTCACGGTCGCCACTTCCAGCCGGTCCGCAAGCTCGGACTGTCGCAGTCCGTTCTCACGAACGAGATGGACCAGCACCCAGCCCTGCGACATGGTCATGTCATGCGGCTTGAGCATGAAGTCGAACAGGATCGCCCGGAACCGCGCAATGTCCTGGAAGACAGGATTGTTGTCTTCGCTCAGCGACGTCTGCTTTTGCGCGGTGGTGGCATCTTGTGTCACGATCAGCATACTCTTTCTTCGACCCGGCCATATTGACCGACCGGTAACCTACGGAATTCGCCCCTCTTCGCCAATACCGTTAAATCGGATCCCAGGTGAAAACATCGCCCGAACGTTCAAGATCGAAGAAGCTCGCCTTCATCGCAGGCAGGGCGTGATCGCGGACGGTTTCCGGCGTCCAGCCTTCGGACCGATGCACGGAGCGGATCGGGCGAGGCTGCGACATCAGGAAGATCTCGTTGTTGCGCACGCAGAAGATCTGGCCGGTGGTGTCGCAGGTCGGGTCCGCCAGCGCAACGCAGAGCGGCGCGATCTTGGCCGGCGTCATTTCCTTGATCCGTTCTACCCGGGCCTTTTCCGCTTCGGTCTTCGCGGGGATCGTGCCGATCAGGCGCGACCATGCGAAGGGCGCGATGCAGTTGGACCGCACATTGAACCGCGCCATGTCCAGCGCCAGCGACTTCGACAGGCCGACAATGCCCATCTTCGCAGCGGAGTAGTTCGCCTGCCCGAAATTGCCGATCAGACCGGAGGTCGAGGTGAAGTTGATGAAGCAGCCCGACGCCTGCATCTTGAACTGCTTGGCCACGGCCTGCGCCATGTTGAAGCTGCCCTTGAGGTGGACATCGATCACGCTGTCCCACTCCGCTTCGGTCATCTTGTGAAAGATCACGTCGCGCAGGATGCCCGCATTGTTGACGATGACGTCGATCGTGCCGAACTCGTCCATCGACTGTTCGTACATCGCGTTGGCATCTTCGATCTTGGCGACGTTGCCAAAGTTTGCCACCGCCTCGCCGCCCGCGGCCTTGATCTCGTTGACGACTTCTTCGGCCGGGGACGCATCTGCGCCTGCCCCGTCTGCCGCGCCACCAAGGTCGTTGACCACGACTTTCGCGCCCTTCGATGCCATCATCAATGCGATGTCGCGACCGATTCCACGACCCGCGCCAGTTACGACGACTGCCTTGCCTTCCAGCATGGTGTTCTCCTCCTCATGTTCTTCCCGACTTGTAATTAGCTTGATAAATGTTTGCAAGCTAATTATGAGGAAAGACAACCGACGGCACGGCAGCCGTCCGTTCTGAGGGAGGAGACGCCGCTATGTTCAAGCGTACAGTATTCAATGAAGACCACGAAATGTTCCGCGACCAGGTTCGCCGCTTCGTGGCCGAGGAAATCACACCCTACCACGCGCAATGGGAAAAAGACGGCCGCGTCAGCCGCGAGGCCTGGAAGAAGGCCGGCGAAAACGGCCTGCTCTGTGCCGCCATGCCCGAGGAATACGGCGGGGCCGGTGCGGATTTCCTGTTCTCCATGGTCGTCATGGAAGAGCTGTCCTCGGCCGGCGCCATGGGCCCGGGCTTTTCGCTGCATTCCGATATCGTCGCGCCCTATATCCTGCATTACGGCACCGATGAGCTGAAGAAGGAATGGCTGCCCAAGATGGCCGCCGGCGAGGCGATCGGCGCCATCGCCATGACCGAACCCGCCGCCGGGTCCGACGTGCAGGGCATCAAGACGACCGCGATCCGCGACGGCGACGACTATGTCATCAACGGGCAGAAGGTCTTCATCACCAATGGCGGCAATTGCGACATCCTTGTCCTCGCCTGCAAGACTGACCCGAGCCAAGGCGCCAAGGGCACCTCGCTGATCCTCGTCCCCGCCGACACGCCGGGCTTCCGCAAGGGGAACCAGCTGTTGGAAAAGGTCGGCTGGAAGGCGCAGGACACGGCCGAGCTGTTCTTCGACAATGTCCGCGTGCCTGCCGCGAACCTCATCGGGTCCGAAGGGCGCGGCTTCTACCAACTGATGGAACAACTGCCTCAGGAACGCCTGCTGCAATGCGTGCGCGCCACCTCCGCGCTCGAGGCCGCGCTGCAATGGACCGTCGATCACGTCACCGAACGCAAGGCCTTTGGCCAGACCATCGCCGACTTCCAGAACACCCGCTTCAAGCTGGCCGAGATCAAGGCCCAGTCCGTCATGCTGCGTGTCTTCACCGACAAATGTCTCGAGATGCACGTCGCCGGTGAACTCGATGCCGTGGATGCCGCCATGGGCAAGATGCTGACCTCCGAGGCCCTGTGCCGGTGCCTCGACGACCTGCTTCAGCTGTTCGGTGGCTACGGCTACATGTGGGAATACCCGATTGCCCGCGCCTGGGCCGATGCCCGCGTCGGCCGTATCGCCGGCGGCACCGGTGAGGTCATGCGCGAAATCATCGGTCGGTCGCTGCTTGGGGGGCGGAAATGAACCGCTTCCCCGACCTGATCCGGAAATACGCCTTCCGGACACCGCAGAAGAAGGCCACCCATTTCGAAGGGCGCGACTTCACCTATGCGCAGTTTCGCGACCGCATCCACGCCATGGGCCAGGCCCTGGTGGATCGCGGCGTGCAACCCGGCGATCGCGTCGCCTATCTGGGCCAGAACTCCCACTGGCTGGTCGAGATGTACTACGTCCCCTGCGTGGTGGGCGCGATGCTGGTGCCGCTGAACTACCGCCTGTCCGAGGACGAGATGGTCGACGTCATCGCGGATTGCACGCCCGAAGTGCTGGTCGTGGACCGGCATTTCGTGCCCCGTGCCGCCACGCTGATGGAGCGCTGTCCGTCGCTCAAGCACCTGATCTTTGCCGATTGGGACGACACGGCCCCCGGCCTGCCCGACGGCACGCCCAGCTATGACGCGCTGATCACGGCGGCGGGCCATGTGGCCGACGACGCCTTCGACGACCGCGCCAGCCACACCAACGACACGATGATCATCTTCTACACCTCCGGCACCACCGGCGTGCCGAAGGGGGTTATGCTCAGCCATGCCAACCTGCTGACCAACGCCACCGGCTCCGGTCACCTCTATGGTTACGTGGAAACCGATGTGCTGCTGCTGTCGGGGCCGCTCTTCCATCTTGGAACGGGCAGCCGCGTCTACACGGCCATCGCCTATGGCACGACCATGGTCATCCAGCCCCGGTTCGAGGTCGAGGACACGATGCGCATCATAGAGGATCAGCGCATCACCACGATGACCCTCGTGCCGACGATGCTGCGCATGATCATGGATCACCCGCGCTTCGGCGATTTCGACTTTTCCTCGATTCGCTGCCTGACCTACGGCGCGGCCCCGATGCCGGTGACGCTGATGGAACGCGCGATCGAGGCGATTCCCGGCGTCGTCTTCTGCCAGGGCTACGGGATGACGGAAACGTCTCCGGTCCTGACCGTGCTGACGCCCGCCGACCACGTGCCCGGCAACCCGATGATCGGCAAGCTCGGCTCGGTCGGGAAACCGGTCATCTATGCCGACCTGCGGATCGTGGACGAGAACGACACCCCCGTCCCCACCGGACAGCCGGGCGAGGTCATCATCCGCGGCCCCCAGGTCATGAACGGCTACTGGAACCGTCCCGAGGAAACCGCCGACGCGATGCGCGGCGGGTTCTACCACACGGGCGATGCGGGCTTTCTGGACGAGGACGGCTACCTCACGCTGGTCGGGCGCACGAAGGAGATGATCATTTCCGGCGGCGAAAACGTCTACCCGATCGAGACCGAGAACGCCCTGTCCAAGCATCCCGCCGTCGCACAGGCCGCCGTGATCGGCGTCCCGCACGAGAAATGGGGCGAAATGGTCTGTGCCGTCGTTGCCCTGCATGACGGGAAATCCGTGACCGGCGAAGAGCTTATCAAGTTCTGTCGCGAGAAGATCGCGGATTACAAGGCGCCCCGCAGCGTCAAGGTCTGGGACGGCGCCCTGCCCCTTTCCGCCACCAACAAGATCGACAAGAAGGCGATCAAATCCCAGCTCTTGCAGGAGGATCCGGCGTGACCGAGGCTCTGAAAATCACCCGTGACGGCGGTGTCGTCACCCTGACGATGAACGAACCGGCCTCGCGCAATGCCCTGTCGGATGCCATGCGCGAAGGCCTGTCCTCCGCGATCAATGACCTGACGGTCGACCCTGATGTCCAGGCTGTCATCCTGACCGGTTCGGGCGGCGTCTTCTGCGCCGGTGGCGATCTGAAAAAGATGCTGGCCAACCATAAGGCCGGGCTGGTCTCGGGGGCCGAGGATATCCTGCCCCGGATGAAACACCTGCATGGCTGGATCAAGCTTCTGCGCGACCTGCCGGTGCCGGTGATCGTCGCGGTGGACGGCCCGGCCTATGGCGCGGGCCTTGGCATCGCCCTGACCGGGGACATCATCCTGGCCTCTGACCGTGCCTCTTTCAACGCGTCCTTCTGCAAGGTCGGTGCGGTGCCGGATGGGAACCTCTTCTACTCCCTGCCCCGCATGGTCGGCCTGCAGCGCGCGCGAGAGATGTTCTATACCGGTCGCACCGTCGATGCCGAAGAGGCGCAGAGGATCGGCATCTGCATGGAGGTCCTGCCGCCCGACGATCTGCTGCCTCGCGCACAGGAAATGGCCCGCATGATGTGCGAGACCTCGCGCACAGCATTCGCCATGACCAAGACGATTTCTGGCCGGTCTCTCGACCTCGACAGCGAAGCGCTCCTCCAGCTCGAGGCGCAGGCGCAGTCCGTCTGCCTGGCCTCGGAATACCACAAGGATGCCATCGACCGCTTCACCAACAAGAAGCCGCCGCGGTTCGACTTCCGCTGATCCCACAATCAGATCGACACAGATGGCGGGCCACACGGTCCGCCATTTTTCGTTCCGCTGGTTTTTCGCCCCACTAACCGACCAGAAAAAAGCCGCCCCCGAAGGGACGGCCATGCCCGGCACGGGGGAGCCGGACGGGAGGAACCTTGTCGACAGGCCTATGTCAGGTCAGCACGCCTTCCGCCGCCAGCCGGTCGATTGCGGCCGCGTCCATACCCAGGAACCCTGACAACACGTCACGCGTGTCGCGGCCATATTCAGGTGCGGCGCGGCGCACCTCGGCCGGTGTCAGGCTCAGCTGGAACCGGCAGGCCTCGTGATGGGCGGGCGTACCGTCGGTGCGGGGGGAATTCTGGAAATGCCCCCAGGCCGCCAATTGCGGGTCCGCCGCCAGATCGGCCGGCGATGCCGCGACATAGGCCGCGACACCCTTGGCCTGCAACGTCGTTTCGACATCCTGCGCCTCGCGGTCCCTGCACCAGGCATTCAGCACTGCATCGATCTGCGCCTCGCCGGCCTTGCGGCCCTCCAGCGTCGCAAAGGACGGGTCCGACAGCGCGTCATCACCCACCACATCGCACAGCGCAGACCAGGCCGCATCGTCGTTGACCGAGATCGCGACCCAGGCGGTTTCCCCTTCGGGTGCGGCGCAGGGATAGCAGCCGTTTGGCGCCACCTGCGGATCGCGATTGCCATGGGCCACGGGGACCAGCCCCTTGGCCGACCAGCCGGCAAAGGCCTCCGCGATGAACTGCATTCCAGCCTCGGCCTGGCTGACATCGAGACGCCGCCCCTTGCCCGTCGACCGGCGCTCTTCCAGCGCGGCCATGAGAACGGGCAGCGCCAGGCGCGGTGCCACGAAATCGGTGTAGGGGCCATAGGGGCCGACCGGGTCCGCGCCTTCGCGCCCCGCCATGACCTGAAGCCCCGACATCGCGGCGCCGATATTGCCGAACCCGGCCAGCGCCGACCAAGGGCCGGACTGGCCCATCAGCGAGGTCGACAGCATGATGAGACCGGGGTTTTCGGCAGAAAGCGCCTCGTAGCCCAAGCCCCACTTGTCCATCTGGCCGGGGGCAAAGCTTTCGACCAGCACGTCGACCTTGCCCGCCATCGCCTTGACGATATCGCGCGCCTCGGCGCTGGACAGATCGAGCGTCACGCCATCCTTGCCCGCATTGCAATTCTCGTAAAGGCCCGAACGGTTCAGGTCCCGCACGCCTTCCGGGAAGGGTCCGGTCAGCCGTGCGACCTCGGGCTTCTTGGAGCTTTCGACGCGGATCACCCGCGCCCCGAAATCTGCCATGTTGCGCCCGATCATCGGGCCGGCGACGACCCAGGACAGATCCAGCACGGTGATATGATCCAGCGGACGGGCGACCTCGGCCGGTGTCGCTGCGGCGGGAAACGGCCCCTTGGCCGGGCTGGCCAGCCACTCGGCTTCGGCCTCTGTCCCACCCTCGCCGATCGCGGGCGCAGGTCGTAGCGGCGCGAACCCTTCGTCGAACCCAAGGGCCAGCTTACCCGGCAGATCCAGCGCACCGACACGCGTCAGGAACCCGCGCGCAGCCGCATGGGGGCTGTCGGACAGGTCGGCGACGGTCATGATCGGGGCCAGCATCAGGCGATGCTCCAGCGCCATCTCGACCGCTTCGCGCTTGGTCATGCCGGACAGGAAGGCCGCGACCTCCTGCCGGGCCTCCTCCATCTCTTCCTCGCTGACCTCATCATTCTCGATCCGCGGCGGCAGGGTGATCCAGTCCCAATCCGCGAATTTCGGCGAACAGACGCCGCGCGCCGACATCAACTTGAACAGGTTGTTGGTGAACCGCCCGGCGGCCGGACCAAGCGCCAGATGCATCTCGACCAGGCCGTCCTTGACCGGCCACTTGGACCGCTGCGTACGGGAGCCAGAGCCGGACAGGTCCAGCTCCTTCTTCTTTTTGGACTTCACCTCGGCGCGGAAGACGTAATTCGGGTGTCCGATCACGGTCGCCATCGACAGGCTCAGCGTGCATTGCGTGGCCGAGGCCTGGGCACTGGTCACCACCTGTTGCCCTCGCCCGCCCCGCCGCCGCGCCTCAAGCGCGACCATGACACCGCACAGCGCATCCGCCGCCGCATGGTGATAGGCCTGCGGCAGGCTGACCCGTGTCGGCACGCCCGCCTGGCTTTCCGTGGGCTTGAGCGGCCCACCGGATGCCCAGAGTGTCAGGTCACTGTCGGCATATCCCGCCTTCGGCCCGGTCAGGCCAAAGGGCGTCACGATGGAATGGATCACGCCCGGATTGGCTGCCAGCAACGCATCCGTCTCAAGAAAGGACATCCGCCCCGGCACGCCGCTTTCCAGCACGATATCCGCCGTCGCCGCCAGCGCCATCAGCCGGTCGCGATCCGCCGCGCGGTCCAGCACCAGCGATCGCCGTCCGGCGCCGTATGCGGCCCAGAAGAGCGACCCGCCATCGTCGTCGAAGGGCGCCATCCGGCGGCTATTCGTGCCGCCCGCATCTTCGACCTGAAGGACATCCGCCCCCATGATCGCCAGCATCCGCCCGGTGAGAACACCGCGCCAATCGGTCAGATCCAGGACCCGCAGGCCCTTCAGTGCTCCGGACATGTTCACTCCTCCAGGAATTGTCCCATTCGGGTCGGTGTCGGGTTCAGCGTCGTGCCCCCATCCACCGGGATCACCGTGCCGGTGATGTAGGTTGCCTTGTCAGAGGCGAGGAAGGCACAGAGGTCCGCGACCTCCTGCACCGTTCCCATGCGCCGCAACGGGACGGAATTGATCCGCTCCTCCACCGCTGCGGGGTCGGGAACTAGCCGCTTCTGCCCCTCTGTGCCATTGATCGGCCCGGGAGAGACAGAGTTCACGCGAATGCCCTTCGGCCCCCATTCCAGTGCCAGCGCGCGGGTCAGCATGTCGATGCCGGACTTGGCCGCACAGACATGTGCCTGCCCCACCATCGCGACACTGCCCTGCGGGGCAGAAAGGTTTATGATGCAGGCGCCGGGCTTCGTCAGATGCGGATAGGCTGCATGCATGACATGGTGGGTACCCAGCACGTCGATCTCCATCACCGCGCGGAACCCGTTCGAGCTGATATTCTCCGCCTTGGCCAGGAAGTTGCCTGCCGCACCCGATACAAGGATGTCGATCTGGCCGAACACTTCGGCGCAGCGGTCGAAGGCGGCTTTGACCTGATCGTATTGGCGCACGTCGGCGGACATGCCGTCGGCCTCCGCGCCCAGCTCCCGCAGGCCCGCCACCGCGGCATCGACCTTGGCCGGATCGCGCGAGATGACAAAGACCCGCGCCCCGGACCGCGCAAAATGCTGCGCGATCCCGAGGTTGATGCCGCTGGTGCCGCCAGAGACGAAAACGGTCTTGCCGGCGAATTCGGTCACCACTGATCCTCCGAGGTCATCACGACCGTGGCGGCGGCAGAGAACATGCCGCCAACGCCGTGCACGACCGACAACTTGGCATCTTCGACCTGTGCCGGAGAGACGCCGCGCATCTGTCGCACGCCTTCCTGCAGGGCATACATGCCGTACATGCCCGAATGCATGTAGCTCAGCCCGCCACCGTTGGTGTTCATCGGCAGCTTGCCACCCGGACGGGTGTTGCCCTCGGCGATGAAGGCCCCACCCTCACCCGGCTTGACGAAGCCCAAGTCTTCCAACCCGTAGATCGGGAGATGCGCGAAGGCATCGTAGACCATCAGGTGATCGACATCAGAATGGGTGATGCCCGCGCTTTCGAACGCCAGCTTGCCCGAGACGCGGAACGCCTTGGAGGACGAGAAGCTCTCCATTTGCGAGATCATCGGGCCTTCGGCGCTCTCGCCGCCCATGCCGCGCAGGTAGACGGGCTTGGTCGGGAAATCCTTGGCCCGGTCAGCCGACGTCAGGATCAACGCGCCGCCGCCGTCGGAGACAAGGCAGCACATCATCAGACGGAACGGATAGGCGATCATCTTGGAGTTCAGGACGTCGTCCACGGTAATGGGATCGCGCATGGTGGCACGAGGGTGGTGGGAGGCCCACTCTCGCTGCACCACGGCGACCATGGCCAGTTGTTCCTCGGTCAGGCCGTCATCCTTCATTTTGCGCATCACCGGGAGAGTGAAACGCGACGGCGGGAACAGGGGGCCATAGATGGATTCGAATTCGCGCTGCTGCATCGACGGGAACAGCGGACGGTGATCGCGGTTGTTCGACCGGCCGCTTTCGCCGTGGGTGATCAAGACCGTCTTGCACAGCCCCGTCTCGATGGCCGCCGCAGCATGGCGGACCAGCGTGATGAAGGAACAGCCGCCAACGGACGTGCCATCATACCATGTGGGCGTGATGCCGAGATACTGGATGATCTCGGCCACGTCATGACCGCCGGTCGCCACGCCGTCGATATCGGCCGGCGTCAGGCCGCATTCAGCCATGGCATTCAGGGCGGCATCGGCATGCAGGCCGGTCTGGCTCAGCTCCGGTACCTTGCCCATACGCGTGGTTTCGGCGGCGCCGACGATTGCGATACTTGCGCGGCTCATGCTGCACCTCCGGCGGGCTTGAACTGGGGAACGGCGATGTCGCCACGCTGCTCGAAGGTCACTTCCAGCGGCATGTCGAGGACCAGCGCCTCGGGATCGGCGGGACAGTCGAGGATATTGGCGACCATCTTCACGCCTTCCTCCAGCATCACGACGGCGACCGTGAACGGCGTCTCGTAGCCCGGTGCCGGCAGGTGGTTGATGATGTAGGAATAGAGCCGCCCCTTGCCGGAGGCCTCCTGCACCGTCACATCCCGCGACCCGCAGGTCGGGCAGAACGGCCGCGGCGGGAAATAAGCCTTGTCACAGGACGGGCAGCTCTGCAGCAGCAGCTTGCCCTCTTTCGCGCCGTCCCAGTAGAACTGCGTCTCGGCATAGATGGTCGGCAGCGGCCGGTCACTCATCTTTCATCTCCTCGGATTTTCGATAATTGGGTCGGGCCGGCCGTCAGCGCAGCCGGGCCAGACCGTTGTTCAGAACCACCACGTCCCGCTCCACGACGCGCGAGCGGAAGCTGATCCCGTCGCCTTGCGTCCACATCTCGGTCCGGATGGTTTCGCCGGGATAGACCGGCGAGGAAAACCGCAGTTGCAGGTGCGTCAGGGCGGTGAAATCGCCCTCTGCCAGCGCCTCGGTGATCGACCACGACGCCACGCCCAGCGTGCACAGCCCGTGCAGGATCGGGCGTTCGAACCCGGCCTGCTTGGCCACCGCCGGATCGGCATGCAACGGGTTGAAATCCCCCGACAGCCGGTAGACCAGCGCCGCGCCCTCGGGCGTCTTGAAATCGTAGAAGGTGTCGGGCTCGCCCTCGGGCATCTTGTGCACCGGGCGCACCGGATCGTCCGACCCGCCGAACCCACCATCGCCCCGCGCGAAAGAGGTGCTGACGATGGTCGCGATCTTCTCGCCAGTCGCCTTGTCGGTCATTTCCCGTTCGGAATAGATCAGCGCACCCTTGTCGGCTCCCTTGTCGACGATGCCGGTGATCCGGGTCCGACCTTCCAGCGTGCCCTTGGCAGGCAGCGGGGCGTGCAGCGTCAGGCTCTGTTCGCCATGCAGGATTTTCTGCCAGGTCAGGCCGGTATCCGGCTCCATCGCCCAGAAACCCGGATAGGTCAGCACGTTGACCATGGCCGGCAGGGCACCGAACCCCTCTGCCCGCTCGTAGGTCGCCCGCAGATGCGACGGCGACAACGGATCGGTCCCAAGGCCGAGACCGAGCGCGTAAAGGATGGTATCCTTCTCGGTGTAGGTATGTTCGACGACAGGAAATTCCCGCCGCATGAGCGCGTCGTAATCGATCATCTGGTCTCCTCCTCAGATTTCTTTTAAGTAGCTTGGTAACAGTTTGCAAGCTAATTGATTTGAAAAACCTCTCCCCCGCGCAACGCTGCCCCGTCCCTTTGTGACAAGAAAAAACCCCCGGCGTCTCGGGACACCGGGGGTATTCATGTCTTTTCGAAAAGAACCGATCAGTCGCTGATCGACCCTTCCTCGTCGCGGCGGGCATGCATCTTGGCCTTGACCCGTGCACCGATGATCAGCGGCATGACGAAACCGATGATCGCCACGGCCCAGAGCCCGAGGCTCAGCGGACTGTCGATCAGCGTCCACCAGTTGCCGTTGTCGATGGTCACCGCGCGGCGCAGGTTGTTCTCCATCGCGTTGCCCAGCAGCGTGCCCAGGATGATCGGCACCAGCGGCACGTCCAGCTTGCGCAGGCCCCAGCCCATCACGCCGAAGCCGATCATCACCAGCAGATCGAAGGTCGAGCCCGAGATGCCGTAGATCCCGACAAAGCTGACCATCGCCACGATCGGCATCAGGATGCGTGGTGGCACCATCAGCACGCGCGTGAAAAGACCCACCATCGGGATGTTCATCGCCAGCAGCATGAAGTTCGCGATGAAGAGCGCCGCAATCAGGCCCCAGACCACGTCGGGATTCTGGGTGAACAGCAGCGGGCCGGGCGTGATGTTCAGCGCCAGCAGAACCGCCAGCAGAACCGCCGTGGTCCCCGACCCCGGCACACCAAGCGCCAGCATCGGCACCAGCGCACCACCTGCGGCGGCGTTGTTGCCGGTCTCGGGCGCTGCGACACCACGCGGATCGCCGGTGCCGAAGGTGCCCTCCTTGTCGACCAGACGCTTCTCCATCGAATAGGAGATGAACGAGCCGAGCGACGCCCCTGCCCCCGGCAGAACACCCGCGATGAAACCAAGAACCGAGGTCCGCAACATCGTCGGCGTACAGGCCTTCAGCATCGCCAGCGGCGGATAGAGCCGTCCGATGGAGATTTTCTTGCCCTCTGCATTCGACCCGCCATGCCGGGTCTCGAGAAAGATGAACACCTCGGACAGCGCGAAGAGGCCGACGATGGCAACCAGGAAGTCGAGCCCGTCGTAAAGATGCACCTCACCGAAGGTGAAACGCGGCACCCCGGTCTGGGTGTCGACACCGATCGTGGCCAGGCCAAGGCCAAGCGCTGCGGCAAAGGCCGATTTCGCTTGGTTGGTCGAGGACACGCCGCCCAGCGTCATGAAGGCCAGCGCGAACAGTGCGAAATATTCCGCCGGACCAAAGAGCAGCGCGATCTTGACCAGCTGCGGCGCCAGAAGGATCAGGCCCCAGGTCGCGAAGAACGCACCGACGAAGGACGCGACACCGGACAGCGACAGCGCCTCGCCGGCCATGCCCTTCTTGGCCATCGGGTGCCCGTCAAGGCAGGTCATCATGGCCGGTTCGTCACCCGGGATGTTCAGCAGGATCGAACTGATCCGTCCCCCGTACATCGCCCCGTAATAGACCGAGGTCAGCAGGATCAGCGACGGCGTCGCGCCCAGTCCCAGCGTGAAGGCCAGCGGGATCAGGATGGCCACGCCGTTCGACGGGCCAAGGCCCGGCAGCGCTCCCATGATCGTGCCCAGGAAGCAGCCGAGAAGAGCCAGCAGCAGGTTTTGCCAGGTGATGGCGATGGCAAAGCCGTCGCCGAGGTTTGCAAGGGTTTCCATTGGCACCTCCTCAGAAACCGAAGGGGCCGCGGGCCAGCGACAGGCCCAGGACCAGGTGGAAGATGACGTAGATACCGACCGAGGTGCCGATGCCGGTCAGCACTGCCTCGAGTGGGACAGAACCCAGCCGCCAGGCGAGGTAGGCCGCGGCAAAGGCGGTCGCGATGACAAAGCCCGCGACAGGCAGCATCTCGGCATAGAGGATCATCACCACGACGGCGGCGGCGATCTCGACCAGCCGACCCAGGCCAGGCCAGGTCGGTTCGGCATCGGGGCGCAGCGCGATGACCGCGCTCGACAAGCCCAGGATGGCCGCGATGATCAGGGGGAAGGCTTTGGGTCCGACGGCATCCGAGAGAAAACTCTCTTCGATGGCAAGGGCTGCGATGACGTAGCCGATGGCGATGAGGATGCCGACGACACCGAAGATACGATCGCTCATGGCAGATCTCCTCTTGGGTGGGTGTCGGGAAAATCCGGGGGCCGTTTGGTGGAACGGCCCCCGGTCAGGTGATCCGATGACGCGGATTACTTGATGATGCCGATTTCTCTGGAGATCGACTGAATCTGAGCGACCGAGTTGGCCACGAATGACTGGAATTCATCGCCCTGCAGGTCGAGCGGGGCCAGGCCGTTGGCCGCCATCACTTCTTTCCAAGCGTCGGACGCATACAGCTCGCCGATCTTCGATACCCATTCGTCATAGGCTGCGTCGGACATGCCACCCGGGGCGTAGAAGCCGCGCCAGTTGGCGCCGATCGCGTCGATGCCCTGTTCGCGGGCGGTCGGGAAATCGGCAAACTCACCGTCCAGCCGTTCCGGTGCCAGCACCGCGATGACCTTGATGTCACCGCTGTCGACAAAACCCTTCGCTTCGGAGATGTCGCCGGTGAAGCCCTGGACCGACCCGGCCAGCAGCTGGGTCACGGCCTCGCCGCCACCGTCGAAGGCGATGTATTTCACGCGGCGCACGTCCTCGACGCCATAGGCATCGGCAGCGATCAGGACCTTCAGGTGGTCCCAGCCGCCCACGGCGGACCCGCCGGCGATCGACACGGAGGTCGGGTCGGCCTTGATCTGGTCCAGCAGCTGCGGCAGCGTCTCGATCTCGCTGTCGGCGGCCACGGCGATCACGCCGTAATCCGCGCCGACCGAGGCCAGCCAACGGACCTGCTCCATCGTGTTGCCGGGATAGGCTCCCTGGGCCAGACGCGTCGCCGTGGCGGAGGAGGCCGCGACGATCAGGTTGTCGGCGTCGTTGCGCTTGTTGACCACTTCGGCAAAGGCCACGCCACCACCGCCACCGGCCAGGTTCACGACCTGCATCGTCTGGTCGATCAGGCCTTGGTCCTGCAGCGACTTCCCGACCTGGCGGCAGGTGAAGTCCCAGCCGCCACCCGGGTTGGCAGGCGCGATGCATTCGGGGTTTTCCTGCGCGCTGGCCGTGAAGGCCGACAGCGACAGGGCGACTGCGGCGATCGCGCCGCGGGTTGCGAGAAATTTCATAGGGTCCTCCTCAGGTCCTTGCGGGCGCTCTCCCAAGCGCCGAAAGCATCTCCCGGCGGGTCGTGGATCGGGCCACTTCCCCGCGGGTTGCGGATGTGTAACCGTGCAACCTGTCATGAACCTGTCACCCCGACAGGTTTGCGACACCGCCCCGGACGGGGCGGACAAGTGAAAGACGGACGGGAACGCGGCACATGCGCATCTTGATGGTCGAGGATGCAGAGGACCTGGCCGAGGGGGTGATCGCCCACCTCGCGCGGTCGGGCATTGTCTGCGACCTGGCCCCCAGTATCGAGGATGCCCGCGATTGCCGCGCGGTCCAGCAATACGAGGCGGTGATCCTCGACATCAACCTGCCCGACGGGTCCGGCCTGTCCCTGCTGCGCGAAATGCGCGGCGGCGGCGACCGGACGCCTGTCCTGATGTTGACCGCGCTGTCGTCGGTCGACGACCGTGTGATTGCGCTGGACCAGGGGGCCGACGACTACCTGGGCAAACCTTTCGATCAGCGCGAGCTCGAGGCGCGGCTGCGCGCGCTGGTGCGACGCGAAACCGACCGCAAGCAGGAGCGCATCGTGTTGGGGCCGCTGACCTATGCCCCCAAGGATCGCAGCGCGGCCCTGGATGGGCGACAACTCGACCTGACCCGGCGCGAAGCCGCGCTTCTCGACATGCTGATCCGCCATCGCGGCCAATACCTGTCGAAGACGCGGCTCTACGATTCACTCTACGGCTTCGAGGACGCCGATGTCGGCGTGAACGCGATCGAGCTCTACATCGCGCGGCTGCGCAAGAAATTCTCGGGCACCGCGGTCAGCATCGCGACGCAGCGCGGCGTCGGCTACCGGATCGACCTGGATGGCTGAACCTCGCACGCAACGCAGCCTCCTTTCACGCGTCCTGGCGACGGTGCTGGCAATCCTCGTGCTGGGCGGCGTGCTGGTGGCCGGCTCGATCTGGCTGAACGGACGCCAGGCGGCGCGGCAATCCTACGACCGGCTGCTGATGGGGGCGGCCAGCGACATCGCGGAATCGATCCGCATCCAGGAGGGCGTGCCGGTCACCGATCTGCCCGTCTCGGCCTTCGAATTGCTGGCCCAGGCGCCCGAGGACCGGGTCTACTACGCCGTGTTCGGCCCGCGCGGTCAGATCCTGACCGGCATCGACCCGGCCCTGCGGGTCACCCCACCGGCCCGAGGCGGCAGCTCCGTCCGGTTCTTCGACGAGGTGCTGGATGGCGAACCCGCGCGCTTTGTCCAGGTGACCCGGCGCTTCGTGGAACGCGATTTCTCAGGCCCCGTCGATATCGTCGTCGGCCAGACGCTGCGCGCCCGCAAGGCGATGACACGGGACCTGATGCTGGATGCGCTGCTGCCGATGGCCGTGGCAGGCATCGTGCTGATGCTGCTGGCCTCGCTGGTGATCCGGTCGGCGCTGCGCCCGCTCGAGGCGCTGGTGGACGACCTGTCGGGCCGCGATCCCTATGACCTGACTCCGATGCCGGCCGACCGCCTGCCGCGCGAATTGCAGGTCATGCTCGGCGCGATGAACCGCTTCATGGGACGGCTGGATGGCCAGGTCGAGGCGATGCGCAACCTGATCTCGGACACCGCCCACCAGCTTCGCACGCCCGTCGCCGCGATCCGGGTTCAGGCTGAAACCGCCGCGGCAGAGCCCGAAGGCGAGACGCGCAGCCGCGCACTGGATCGCCTGCTGGTGCGCAGTAGGTCTCTGGGCAACCTGCTGGATCAATTGCTCAGCCGCGCGCTGGTCGTGCACCGCACCGACAGCGTCCCCCGCGCCCCCGTCGACCTGCGCGAAATCGCGCTGGAGATCATGGAACGCGACGACCAATCGGTCCTCGCTCCTGAAGCAGAGCTTCGGCTTGTGATCGGCGAGGACCCGGTGCTGATGCGCGGTGACGCGTTTTCCCTGGGCGAAGCGGGCCGCAACCTGCTGGGCAATGCGCTGCGCCACGGGGTGCAGCCGGTCTCCATCGGGGCGGAGCGGCGTGGGAAAGACGCCGTGCTCTGGGTCCAGGACAGCGGCGCCGGGCCGGACGACACAATCGTTGACCGCCTGGGGGACCGTTTCAACCGCGACAACGCTTCGCGCGAACAGAGCACGGGGATCGGCCTGTCCATCGTGTCATCGGTTGCCGCGGCCTTTGGCGGCCGGGTCGAAATGACCCGACAGCCCGATGGCTTCCGCGCCGCGCTGGTTTTCCCGGCAGAGGAGGCAGGTCAATGATCCGACGCTGGCTGACCGCCCTGACCCTCGCCCTCATCACAGCCGCCCCGCTCACCGCGCAGGAGGCGACGGCCCGGTTCGGCACCGGCACGACAGAGGTATTGCTGCGCTCCACCACGGATATCGCGATCATCACCCCCGTCATCGACCGCTTCGTGGCGCTCAACCCCGACCTTTCGATCATGTATGAACAATGGGGTTCCAACGCGCTCTTCGATCGCAGTCGGGAGGATTGCCGGAACGGGACCGAACCGGCCGATGCGATCCTGTCCTCGGCGGTGCAGCAGATGGTCTGGCTGGTCAACGCCGCCTGCGCCGCGCCCTACCGGTCCCCCAACACGACCGCCCTGCCCCCGTCCCGCCGCTGGCGCGACGAGGTTTGGGGCGTCACGACCGAACCTGCCGTAATCGCCTACAACCGACAGCTCCTGTCGGGGGCCGAAGTGCCGCGCAACCGCTTTGCCCTGCTGGACGCGCTGCGCGAACGGCCCGCCCTGTTCCGCAACCGCATCGCCACCTACGATATCGCCGAATCCGGCCTGGGCTTCCTTTTTGCCTACAGCGACAGCCTTGAGGCCACGACCTTTGGCGCCCTTCTCGAAGGCTTCGCCCGCGTCGATGCCGTGGCCACATGCTGCTCGGCCGAAATCATCGACGGCGTGGCCCAGGGCCGCTACCTGATCGCCTATAACGTCCTCGGCTCCTACGTGGTGGCCGCCGACGAACCCGATGTCGGCATCATCTACCCCGAGGATTACACGCTGCTCCTGTCCCGTGCCTTCATGATCCCCAAGGGGGCCGCGCAGGGCCGGATCGCCGCCCGCCTGCTGGATTTCCTGCTGACCGCAGAGGCGCAGGCGCTGCTCAGGCAGACCGGGCTGGTGACCGATCTCGACCCCGCCGAAACCGGCCTCGCCGTGAGCGCCAGGCGCACCATTCCGCTGTCACCGGCGATCCTTGTGGCGCGCGATGCGAACCGCCAGCAATTGCTGTTCCGCTTCTGGTCCGACACGTTCCAGCGCGCAGAACTGCCCTGAGCCGCCGCGCGCAACGACCCGCCAGACCCCGCGCCCCCGCTTGTACTGACCGGAACCGTCGCCATATCTCAGGCATTGCCGATATGCAGACGGCCAGGAGGCACAGATGGGCTACGTAAAGACAGCGATGCTGATGGCAGCGATGACCGCGCTCTTCATGGGCGTGGGCTACCTGATCGGCGGATCGGGCGGCGCGATCATCGCGCTGGTGGTAGCCGCGGCAATGAACGTCTTCACCTGGTGGACCTCCGATCGGATGGTCCTGCGCATGCACAACGCGCAGCCGGTGATGCCCGGCGACCGTCTGGGCTTGCATGACCTGACGATGGAACTGGCCCGCAACGCCGGCCTGCCAGAGCCAAAGGTCTACCTGATCGACACGCCCCAGCCCAATGCCTTCGCCACCGGGCGCAATCCGGCCAATGCCGCCGTCGCCGTGACCGCAGGCCTTGTCCGCAGCCTCAACCGCGAGGAGCTTGCCGGAGTGATCGCCCACGAGCTTGCCCATATCCGCAACCACGACACCGCCATCATGACCGTCACCGCGACCTTCGCCGGTGCGATTTCCATGCTGGCCAATTTCGCACTTTTCTTCGGTGGGTCGCGAGAACGTCTGGGGCTGGTCGGCACGCTGCTGATGATGGTCTTGGCGCCCCTTGCGGCTGCGTTGGTCCAGATGGCCATCAGCCGAACCCGCGAATACGCCGCCGACAAGGCCGGGGCCGAGATCTGCGGACACCCTCTCTGGCTGGCCTCTGCGCTCGAAAAGATCGCCTCGGGCGCCGCCCGGATCGACAACGACGCGGCCGAGCGGAACCCGGCCACAGCGCATATGTTCATCATCAACCCGCTGCACGCCCACAAGCGCGACAATCTTTTCGCGACGCACCCGGCGACCGAAAACCGCGTCGCGACCCTGCGCGCGATGTCAGGCGGCTCAGGGTCGGCTCAACGAAAGGCCCCGACGCCTCTATCGTCCAGCAGCATTCCCAACACGCGCAAACGCTCTCGCACCGGCCCATGGAGCTGATCTACCGTCGCGTTGCCGAATTCGCCTGTCCTCTCTGGACGTAGAAGGATGGCCTAACTGGCCGACCAGCGGGAGCGGTCCGAGAAATCGGTGCAGAAATACTGCAACAAACCGTCGGGATGGCGGCTGGCCTGCGTCTTGAATTCATGCCGCGCAATCGTGCGCACATGCACCTCGTCCGGGCCGTCGTAGATCCGCAACGCCCGCATCGAGGCCAGGAAATCCGCCGCCGGGCTGTCATCGGTCATGCCCATGGCCCCGAAGATCTGAACCGCCCGATCCGCCACCTCGTAGCAGGTCCGCGCCACGGCCAGCTTGATCATCGAGATCTCGGCCTGCGCGCCCTTTCCGCCCTTGGCATCAAGGGCTTCTGCCGCGTTCATGACCAGCAGCCGCGCCTGTTCCAGCTCGATCCGGCTCAGCGCGACGAACTCCTGCACCTTGCCGTGATCCGCGATGGCCCGGCCAAATGTCTCGCGTTTTCCAGCCCGTTCGCACATCAGCGACAGCATCAGTTCAGCCCCGCCGATGGACCGCATGCAGTGATGGATCCTTGCCGTGGCCAGCCGCACCTGCGCGGCCACGAACCCCTTGCCACGTTCGCCCAGCAGGTTCTCCTTGGGCACGCGCACGTTCTCGAACACGACCTCCGCATGGGGCCGCGCCCGATGCGAAAAACCCAGCACGGGAATATCCCGCACCACATGCACCCCCGGCAAATCCACCGGCACGATCAAGGCCGAGTGCTTTGCGTAATCCGACGCCTCGGAATCCGACACGCCGATCAACACGGTAAAGCTCCACCCCGGCACGCCGCGGTTCCCGGTGAACCATTTGTGGCCATTGACGAGCCAGTGATCGCCCTTGTCCTCGATCCGGGTGGCGATGTTGCGCGCGTCCGAGGACGCGGTGTCCGGCTCTGTCATCGAGAACCCAGTGCAAATCTGCCCTTCCAGCATGGGTTTGAGCCATGTTTCCTTCTGCGCCTCCGTCCCGATGGCCACCAGCATCTCCATCGTCGGAAGGTCGGGCGCGTGGCAGTTGAACACCTCCGCCGCCCAGTCGACCCAGCCCAGCGTTTCCGCCATCGGTGCGAATTCCGCATTGCTCAGACGCGTGCCGGGCGCCCAGTCGGGCAGGTTCGGCAGGCCGAGGTTCCAAAGCCCCTCTTGCCGCGCCATGTGCTTGAGATCCGCCATGAATGCTGGACGAGCGCCGGGCGGGTTCGCGGCAACAAAGGCCTTCATCTCCTTGACGCGTGGGAAAATTTCCTCCGCCATGATGTCTTTCAGACGTTGGCCCAGATCGGTGGTCATGCGGTCGTCCATCAGGTGCCTCCGAAGGTGGGCCGGCGCTTTTCCAGGAAGGCCGCCGCGCCTTCCGCGAAATCGTCGGTCAGGAAGTTGTCGATGGCGGTGTCGCGTTCCCAGTCCAGCACCGCATCCATCCCGGCAATGTCCTGCGCGAAGAAGCGCTTCACCGTGGCCTGCGCCAGCGGCGGGCCGAAGGCGAGCTTACGGGCCAGTTTCTGCGCCGCCTCCAGCGCGCCGCCGTCGGGGGCCGGGTAATCCGCCAAACCGTGGGCCAGCGCCGCGGTCTGGTCGATCTCCTCTCCGGTCAGCAACAGCCGCTTGGCCGCCGCGCGCCCCATCCGGCGCGGCACCGACCAGAACATCCCGCCATCGGGAGAGGCGCCCACCCGGATCTGGGCGGCGCAGAACCGCGCGCCATCCGCCGCGACGACAAGGTCGCAGGCCGCGGCCAGCCCGATCCCCGCGCCAAAGGCCGGCCCCTCGACCGCAGCAATGTAGAGCTTGTCGGACCGCAACATGACACCGATCGTGCCGCCGCCCTTGGTGATCCGATCCTCCATCTGGGGCCGGGTCCGCAAGCCGCTGAGAACCTTCAGGTTGCCGCCTGCGGAAAAGGTGCCGTTCGCGCCGGTCAGCACCAGCACGCGCTGCGTGGCATCCGCCTCGAACGCCTCGACCGCGGCGGCCAGCCCTTCCCTCACGCCGGGGGCGCCCATGGAATTGCGATAATCGGGGGCGTCCACGGTCACAGTCGTGACCGCGCCCTCGACCTCTGTCCTGACGACGTCGTTCATGCGGCCTGCTCCTCCATAGCCATGAATTTCGCGCGGAAATGCTCTGCGCTGCCGAGCCAGCGGCTGAGCACATCGGCGCGCAGCAAGTGGTAGCCGACGCCCAGTTCGCGGGTCATGCCGATCGCACCGTGCAGGTGGATCGCCTCCCGCCCGACAAGGTCGCCGGTCTGCACCGCAAGGGCCATCGCTGCGGCCACATCTGCCCGTGCCCGCCGGGAATAGCCCTTGGACAGCGCATTGGCCGCACCCAGCACCTGCGAGCGCAACATCTCGATATCCGTGTGCAGATCGGCGGCGCGGAATTGCAGCGCCTGCTTGGTCGCTAGCGGCTTGCCGAATTGTTCCCGCGTGCGCAGGTAATCCAGCGTCTGAGTAAGTGCCGCCTCGCAGGAGCCGAGTATTTCCGCCGCTGCCGTGAACGCGGCCAGCGTGAACGCCTGCTCGAGCGTGGCCAGCCCGTCGTCTGGCCCCACCAGGCGGGCCGAGGCGGGAACCGTCACGCCCTCCGCACGCACCATCGCCCAGGTGGTGCCATCGGTTACCGGGTAGGACGACACGGTCAGCCCAGCCGCATCCGCCGGCACCAGGAACAGGCTGATCCCGGTACGATCCCGGGCCGAGACGATGAACATCCCCGCCGTCGTGCCCTCTGCCACGTGGCTCTTGACGCCAGTCAGACGATAGCCGTCGCCATCCGGTTCGGCCCGCATGGTCGGAACGCTCAGGTCCCAGCGAGCGCCCGGTTCCATCGCGGCCACGGCGACCGGCTGATCGCCCCCTGCCATCTGCTCGGCGAGGTCCAGCGTGTCCTCACGGCCGGCACGCGACAGGATCGCGCCCGGCAGGACGCAGCCGCCGATCAGGCCGTGATGCGTCGGGACCCAGCCCAGGCCCCGTGCCAGCGTCATCAGCAGCCGGGGACCGCCGTCGGAGCCCCCTGCCGCCTCGGGCAGCCACGCGCCCCAGAGCCCGAGAGACCCAAGTTGCGCCCGCAAGGCATCCGGGTCAGGCCGCGGCGCATGTCCGTCCGCCCGTGGGGCGCCATCGCGGGCCTCGCGCAGGGCGCGGTCGAGCATGTCCTCGACCATGATCTCGTCTTCGGTTGCCGCAAATCTCATGGCCGCCTCACAGGTTCAGAATGTGTTTCGTGATGATGGTGCGCTGCACCTCCTGGCTGCCGCCGGCAATCGCCGGGCCGCGCCACCAATAGCGCGACTCTGCCGCGTTGCGCGCCTCGCCCGGGACGATCCCGTCCAGTGCCGCGCTGTCCTCCCAGGCCGCCTGCGCGGGAAGCGCATCGGGCCCCAGAAGCTGGACAATGGCACGGTCGAGCCGCTGGTTCACCTCGATCCCGCGCAGTTTCAGCACTGATGCGAAGGGCCCGATGCCGCCATCGTCGACCAGCCGCTCCAGCGCCCGCATCGTCGCGTTTTCCAGCGCCCGCAACTCGATCTTGCGCTTGGCCAGGTCATCGCGGAATTGCGCATCCTCGATCGCCTGGCGATTGTCGATCCGCACCTCCAGCGACAGGCGTTCCAGCCGGCCCAGCTTGCGGCGCGCCTCCGTGTGGCGGGCCGAGAAGAGCCGCTCATGTTCCAGCAGGGATTTCGCGATGCCCCAGCCTGCATTTTCTTCGCCGACGCGATTAGCCACGGGGACGCGCACATTGTCGAAGAAAAACTGGTTGAAGACATGCGCGCCGTAGAAATGGTGCACCGGCCGCCGCGAGATGCCCGGCGTGTCCAGGTCGATCAGCAGGAAGGAGATCCCCCCCTGCTGACGCCCCTCACGCGAAGTGCGGACAAGGCAGAACATGTGATTGGCCAGATGCCCGCCGGACGTCCAGATCTTGGTGCCGTTGACGACGTAATCGTCCCCGTCCCGATCCGCCCGCGTCTGCAGCGAGGCCAGATCGGACCCGGCGCCCGGCTCGGAATACCCCTGGCACCATTGATGGTCGAAGTTCAGCGCCTTGGGCAGGTAATGCGCCTTCTGTTCGGGCGTACCGTGAGCCTGCAGGATCGGGCCGATCATCTTGATGTTGAAGGTCCCGACCAGAGGTGCGCCATGGGCGGCCATCTCCTCCTCGAAGATGAAAAGCTTGCGCATGTCCCAGCCGGAGCCGCCCCATTCCTCGGACCAGGATGGCGCCCCCCAGCCGCGCGCGACCAGCTTGGTTTGCCAATCGAGCGCGGCCTCGTCGCCGACGGGCAGCCCCAGATCGCTGAGCCGCCGCACCTCGGGATCAAGGTTATCCTTGCAGAACTCCGCGATCTCGGCGCGGAAGGCCGCTTCGTTTCCCGTATGCATGTTCATGCGGCGACCCCTTTCAGCTGACCGAACCGGGCCAGCGCCGCGTCGCCGTCACGCACGAGGCCATCCATGACCTCCTTGACCGGGCGCAGCGTGTCAAACCAGCCGATCCCCTGCCCCGCGCCGTAATGCTGAAGCGGGCGGATATCGTGTTCGATGATCGCGCCCAGGATATCGCCGACCAGCACGTCATGCAGTGGATGGCTCAGCGGTTGCGGAGCGTCGGGTGTCGCCCATTCCTCGGACCAGGCGGACCGTGTCTGGCGGAATGGCTTGCCGCTTTCGGCACGACTGATGACCGTGTCGGTGGTCTGTGCATTGATCAGCGCGGCCAGTTCGCCGGGCGAAAGGTGGGACTTGTATTCCTCGGTCATCAGGAAGGCAGTGCCGATCCAGACGCCCTGTGCACCAAGCGCCAGCGCGGCTGCGATATGACGACCGGTGGCAACGCCGCCCGCGGCCAGCACCGGCACATTGCCGGCCATGTCGACGATACGCGGCACCAGCGAAAAGGTCCCGACCTGGCCGGTATGGCCGCCCGCGTCATAGCCCTGCGCCACCAGCAGATCGACACCGGCCTCCAACGCGCGGGCCGCGTGCCGTTCCTGGCCCACCAATGCGACGGTGGTCTTGCCTTGGGCCTTCATGATCTCGATCACCTCGGGCGGGCAGCCGATACCGAGCGCGACCATGTTCACATCCGATGCGGCCACCGCGGCGATCTGTTCGTCCTGGATTTCCTCCGATCGGATGAACCGCGTCCGCATCCCCGGCTCGGACGGTTTTGGCACGGAATACTTGGCCTCGATCCCCTCGACAAAGCTGCGATGCGCGTCGGGCACCATCCTTTCCAACTCGTCGCGGTCGTTCTTCTCCGGCACCTTGTTCGGGATCACGAGGTCGAGCCCGAAGGGCCGGTCGCCAACCGCCGCACGAATCGCATTCACCTCGTCGGTGATTTCCCCGGCCAGGCGACGGGTGGCACCGTAGACACCGTAGCCGCCCGCATTGGTCACGGCCGAGACGACCTCGACCGCGTGGCTGAAGCCGAAAATCGGCACGTCGATTCCAAAGCGCTCGCAAAGCTCTGTTTTCACTGGATCCTCCTCCATGTCACCGGATGCGCGGCTCTGGGTCCCGTGCTCGGAACCCTCGCCAAGTCGCTGCGCCGCGGCTATCCTCCCAGACCGTCGGTCAAGACTTCCCTCGACCGATCTAATCGACGTACATTATTTTCGCGAAACCGAAAAGAATCAACCACCGATCTGAGAGGCCGCCCGTGGACGCACAAACAGAACTGAGTGACACCAAGATGGGACTGCTTCTGGCGGCTGAGCGATTGTTCGCCACCCAGGGCATTGCCGCCACGACGATTCGCCAGATCAACACCGAGGCCGGACAGAAGAACAGTTCGGCCATCCATTACCATTTCGGATCCCGCGACGCGATTCTCGACGCGATCATCGCCATCCGGGTCGCCCCCGCGAACGCCCATCGAGAGCAACTTCTGGCCGAGGCGCGCGCTGCCGCGAACGGTGGACCACTATCGACAGAAACGATCATACACCTGCTGATGAAGCCGGGCATTGATCGGTTCATAGACACGCAAGGCCCTCATTATTCACAAAGATTCCTGATCCAACTCCGCATGAACATCGAAGCCTGGCGCCGTTATGAGCGTGAGCGACAAGCCTGGACGCTGATCGAATTGCAGCAGGAATTGCACCGCGCCCGCCCGATGCTGCCGCCCCAGGTCGTGCGCAGCCGCTTCCGCAGCGCGGTCAATTTCTCGATGTTCGAGATGGCCGAAATCGAAGGCGCCGAGGATCGGCTCGGCGAACGCTACAGCCGTGACGAAGCGATTTTCCGGATCGAAGAACTGAAATCCGTCCTGATCACCATGCTGGACGCCCCCATCCCCGCCCGCACGGCCGATGCGCTTGCGAAAATCTCGGATGCGCCGAGAAATTCTCCGCCGAGATCCCTGATGGAATAATTGACATCAATTAATTCCTGTGCTGATCTGCCGCTGGGACCGGAGAGGAGACCGGCCCCGACGGAGGAGATTCATGGCACTTACGCTCTCGCGCAAGTTCGGGCTGACGCTCGGCGTTCTGCTGGCATTGCAGGCAATTTACACCGCCTATTTCGGCATGTTCGAACCCGGGCTGCACCGGACGCTGGCCTTTGGCGCCTGTATCCTCGCGGCCGTTTCGATCCGGCCGTTAGCCGCACGGCTGGAGACGCCCACGCCGCTGAAACTGGCGCTGTGCTGGACCATCGACATTGCCCTAATGGCGATCATTTTTGCAGCCCTGCAGCGGTTCATCGCCACCGCAGACGCGATGGAGAACATGCTGATCAGCTATTCCACCACGGATCAGTGGTTGGCCCTGCTGGCGCTCTTCGCCTGCGTGGAGCTGACACGGCGTGAGTTCGGCCTTGGCCTGACAATCGTCGCAGGCGGGGTGTTGGCCTATGTGCTGTGGGGCGAAAGCCTGCCGGGCATGTTCCGGCATGCGGGCTTCACCCTCGACCAGATCGTGCAGGGCACATGGTACGGCTATGCCGGGGTGTTCGGCCTGCCCGTCTCGGTCGTGATCGAGCTTTTGTTCATCTACATCGTCTTCGGCATGGTGCTGGAGGCCACGGGCGCCGGCCACGCCCTGATCCGCATCGCGATCCGGTTGACCGGCCGTGTCGCTGGCGGCCCGGCCCATGCCTCCATCGTCGCCTCGACGCTTTTCGGTTCGATGTCCGGGTCTGTCACTGCAAACGTTGCTGGAACCGGGACCTTCACCATCCCCATGATGAAACAGAAGGGGTTCCGCCCCGAATTTGCGGGCGCAGTTGAGGCCGCGGCATCGACCGCAGGTCAGTTCATTCCGCCGGTGATGGGGGCCGTGGCCTTCATGCTGGCCCAGTTGACCAGCACGCCCTACCTGCTGGTCTGTGTCGCGGCTTTGGTGCCCGCGGCCGCCTATGTCTCGGCCCTGTTCCTGGCCGTCTGGCTTGAGGCGCGGCGCAGCGGCATCGGTTCGACCGCGCCCGAGGAGATGCCCGTCCTGAACCGGCGCGACGCCGTGGAAAGCCTGATGTTCATCATCCCGATCCTCACCGTGATCGCGATCCTGATGATGGGCCGGTCCCCGGCCATGGCAGGTTTTGGCGCGACGGTCACGGCGCTGGCGCTTGGCTTTCTCAACCCCGAGGTGCGGAAGAACCCCTGGCGCCTGGTCGAGGCGCTGGCCAAGGGCGGCATTTCGGGCGCGCGGATCATGATCGCCGTCGGGGCCATCGGCATCGTCGTGGCGGGCATGAACCTGACC
Source organism: Pseudooceanicola atlanticus (assembly GCF_000768315.1). GTDB lineage: Bacteria > Pseudomonadota > Alphaproteobacteria > Rhodobacterales > Rhodobacteraceae > Pseudooceanicola > Pseudooceanicola atlanticus. Next base: position 63,843 of record NZ_AQQX01000007.1, on the reverse strand, counting down.
GGGCTGGGCCTGAACTTCGCCCAGGCGGTCGGATCGCTCGGGTCGCAGAACCTGTTCCTGTCGCTGATCCTGACGGCGCTGGCCTGCCTGGCGCTTGGCATGGGGATGCCCACCCTGCCCGCCTACCTGATCATCGTGCTGGTGATGGGCCCGGCCCTGTCGGCCATGGGGGCCCCGCGCATCGCCGTGCACATGTTCGTGCTGTATTACGCGGTGCTGTCGGCGATCACCCCGCCAGTGGCGCTAGCCGCCTTCGCCGCCGCCCCGATCGCCGACGCGAACCCGATGAGGATCGGCGTGGTGGCCCTGCGGCTGACCATCGTCGGTTTCATCGTGCCGTTCCTCTTCGTGCTGAACCCGTCGTTGCTGTTGATCGAGAATTTCGACATTGCCGATTTCACCATCGGCCTGCTGCGGATCATCTGCATCACCTGGGCGCTGTCCGCAGCACTGGCCGGGTTCGGGGTCGCACGCCTGCAACCGGTCTGGCGCGGAGCCTATATCCTGGCCGCCGCCCTCTGCCTGGCCCGCGGGACAGAGATCGACGTGATCGGCTTCGGCCTCGTCATCGCGATCCTCGTGGGCGAGGTTCTCCGCCTTCGCGCGCACCCCAGAACGGCATGAGGTCCCCGATGCTTCAGACCAAGGTGAAACCCGATCTGCGCGACATCGCACAAGAGGCCTATACCTTCACCCTGCCGCTTGTCGCGATGGAGAGCTTCCGCCGCCGCCGCATGTCCCTGGGGCCGATGAACGAGATGTTTCACGCCCGCAAACTGCTGCATTTCAAGTCGCGCCACATCACCGCGCCGAACAACGACACGCTCTATTCGAATGCCTGGCTCGACCTGAGGCAGGGTCCGGCGGTGATCGACCTGCCCGAGACCGGGGATCGCTACATTTCGGTCGCCGTTATGGATATGTGGACCGACAATATCGCCATTCTCGGCACCCGGACGACGGGCGGCTCTGGCGGTCGCTACACCATCGTCGGGCCAGATGCGGGCACCGAGGGGATCGAGGGGCCGGTGATCCGGTCGACCACGCCGATCTGCTGGGTGCTGGCGCGTATCCTCGTCGCGGGCCCCGAAGACCTGGCCGAAGCCCGGGCAGTTCAGGACGGGCTGGTGCTGCAGATGCCGCCTCCGCCCAATACCCCTGTGGGCGATCCGGCGCAGGGAACCCGCATCGCGCCCTGGTCGGAATATTTCGCCCAGGCGGCCGAGCTGCTAAGGCTGCACCGGCCTCGGGCAACCGATATGGGGGTGATGCAGCGCATTGCGCCCCTGGGCCTCGACGATTCCGACGGGTTCGATCCCGACCGTTTCGATGAGGACGAGATCGCGCAGATCGCTGCTGGCGTCGCCGATGCCCGCCGCACGCTAGAAGGCGGAATGATCATGGCCGCTGACGGGGACGGATGGCTCGACCCGAAATCGGGTCTCGGCTTCTACAACCAGGATTACGAATTCCGTGCCCGCGTGGCCATCGGCGGCCTCGGCGCGCTGACGCTGGAGGAAGCGACGTATTTCCCGGCGAAGTCCTTCGGCGGCACCGCGTTGGACGGGCGGCAGATGATGCGCTGGCACATCCCCGCCGACCAGCCGATCCCTGTCAACGCGTTCTGGTCGCTGTCCATGTACGAACCGACGGAGGACGGAGAGCTGTTCTTCATCGAAAACCCGCTCTCGCGATACGCCATCGGCGACCGGACCCCGGGACTGGTCCGCAACCACGACGGATCGCTGGATATCTGGATCGGCCACGACAGCCCCGGCGCAGAGGACGAGGCCAATTGGCTGCCCGCGCCCGCCGGTCCTTACACACTGCTTTTGCGAGCCTATTTCGCGAAACCGGAGCTGCTGGAGGGACGCTACGACATCCCCGAACCACAGCCCGTCATTCAAGGGAGGAGACCCAAACATGACTAAGATGACCCGCCGGACGGCCATGGGCAGCATGGCCGCGCTCGGCCTTGCCTCGACCGCGATCCCCGCCTGGGCCCTGCAGGAAAACCTGCGGGTGCATACCGGATCGCCGGGCAGTTCGACCTTCACCTTCACCACGACGATGCAGACGATCGTGCAGCGCGAAACCCCGATCAAGATGAACGTGACCTCGGGCCAGACCGCGACACGCTCGACCCTGGATGCGGCGAACGGCAACGTGGACCTGTTCATCTCCTCGCCCGCTATCAATTACTACATGAGCGAAGGCATCCAGATGTTCAGCGGCATGGCCAACGCGCCGGAGCTGTTCAAGAATGTCCGCCAGGTGGTGAACTTCCCGCTCGGGCCGTATCACATCATCACCTACGCGGATTCCGGGATCGAAACGCTCGAGGATTGCCGCGGGCGCCGCATCTTCATCGGCCCCCCGGGTGGCGCAGCGACGACCGTCGGACTGGCCATCATGGAAAGCGCGACCGGCATGAAGCCTGGCGATTACGAACAGGCAAAACTGGACTGGTCTTCGGGTCAGCAGGCATTCCAGGACCGCCAGGTCGATCTTGCGATCATTCCGACCGAACTGCCTTCGGCCTCGATGATGCAGTTCGCCCTGCTGGGCAAGATCAAGCTGATCACCATCCCGGACGAGGCCCTGACCCGTGGACCGCTTCAGGATATGCTGAAAATCCCGGGCCGCACCATGACCGAGATCCCGCCGGACATCTATGGCGAGAACCAGGTCAATGAAGACCCGATCGCCGCCGTCGGCAGCTGGGTGGGCATCGGATCGCATGTGGGCGTGGACGCCGATACCGTCTACGCGGTCACCAAGGCCATGTTCGAAAACCTGCCCGACATGCATGCCGCCGCCGACTGGATGGATTACTTCACCACCGACACGGCCCTTCTCCAGCTGAACGCGCCGGTCCATGCCGGGGCCTATCGCTGGTACAAGGAGAACGGCGTCGAGGTGCCCGAGGAATATATCCCGCCGGAGGCCGTGTAATGCTCGACAACGGCAAGCAACGCGCCGATCTCGACGCCGTTTTCCGCCCCCGTTCGGTGGCGGTGATCGGTGCCTCGGATACCGAAAGCAAGATCGGTGGCACGCCGCTGTATTATCTCAGGTCCCGCGGCTACGCGGGGCGTGTGATCCCGATCAACCCGAAAGCCCCTGAGATCCAGGGGCTTCCGGCCTATGCCAACATCAAGGATGCGCCGGGTCCGATCGACCTGGCCATCATCGCCGTCCCCGCCAGCCTGGCCGTCCAGGCCTTGCAGGATTGCGCGGATGCGGGTGTGAAGGGCGTGGTCATGTTCTCCTCCGGCTTTGCCGAGATCGGCGAAGAAGGTGCCGCGGCCCAAAGCCAGATGCAGGACATCGCCCGCAAATCCGGGCTGCGACTGATGGGGCCGAATTGCCTTGGCTTCATGAATATCGAGGAAAAGATCTTCGCCACCTTCGCGCCCGTCGTGAAGGCGGGCGTCGCCCCCAAGGGCCGGATCGGGCTGGTCAGCCAGTCCGGTGCCTTCGGCGGGTTCGCCTTCTCGGTGGCCCGCGAACGCGGCATCGGTCTCAGCTACTGGATCACCACCGGGAACGAAGCCGATCTCGGCTTTGCCGAAAGCGTGGAATGGCTGGCGACCGATCCCGGCACAGACGTCATCGTCGGCTACATGGAAGGCTGCCGTGATGGCGACGGCCTGCGCCGTGCACTGGACGCCTGCCGAAAGGCCGGCAAGCCGCTGGTCGTCTGCAAGGTCGGCAAGACCGAGGCCGGTGCCAAGGCCGCCGCGTCCCACACCGCCGCACTGGCGGGCGAGGATGCGGTTTTCGAAGGCATCTTCCGCCAGTACAACGTGCTGCGCGCCGACAGCATCGAGGAATGCCTCGACATCGCCTATGCCGCCTCGATCGCGGGCCTGCCCAGCGGCAACCGCGTCGGGTTCTACACCGTTTCGGGCGGTGCCGGCGTGCTGATGGCGGACACCGCCGAAGCCCACGGTCTGGACGTTCCGGAATTCACCCGCGCCACTCAGGACAAGGTGCTGGAGATGGTGCCCTTCGCCGGGACACGCAACCCGCTCGACATCACCGGGCAGGTCGGCCAGATCCCCGGCGCGTCGCGAAAGGCCCTGGGGCTGATCACGGCCGACGGGACCTGTGACACGGTGGTCAGCTTCATCTCGGCCGCCGGCCTGTCGCCTTTGGGGTTGGAAATCGCCGAAGATATCGCCGCGGTACGGGCCCAGTCGCCGGACGTGCTACAGGTCGTGTCGACCCTGCCCAGCCCCGAATTCCGCAAGGCGGTCGAGGCGGCGGGTGTGCCGGTCTTCGAAGACCCCAACCGCGCGGTCAAGGCCGTGGCGGCCCTGGCACGGATCAATCGCGGGTTCCAGCGAACGGACACCGCGCCCGACGCCCAGCCAACACCACTAACCGTGCCCGAGGCCTGCACCGAACCGCTGGCCCTTGCCGCGCTTGGCAAGCAGGGCCTGCCGGTCGTCGACTTCCGCCACGTCGCCACCGCCGCCGAGGCTGGTCAGGCGGCGGAGGAACTGGGCGGTCGCGTCGTCGTCAAGATCGTGTCGCCGGATATCGGCCACAAATCCGATATCGGCGGGGTGGAACTGAACCTGAGCGGACGCGCCGAGGCCGAAGCCGCCGGAGAGCGCATCCTCGCCGCGGCGGGAGCCAAGGCGCCCGGGGCCCGGCTCGACGGCCTGATGGTCGCGCCGATGCGACGGGGCGTGGCCGAATGCGTGATCGGCGTGCAGCGTGACCCGACCTTCGGGCCGGTCGTGATGTTCGGCCTGGGCGGTGTCCATGTCGAAGCGCTGCGCGACGTGGTCTTCCGCGCCGCCCCGTTTAGCGAGGACGAGGCCCATGCCATGATCCACGAGGTCCGGGCGATCCGCCTGCTGACCCATCCGCGTGGGTCCGACCCTGCCGATATCGGTGCACTGGCGCGACTGCTGTCTCAGGTCAGCCAGATCGCAGCGGCCTCTCCGGGGCTGGAAAGCGCCGACATGAATCCCGTGCTCGCCATGACCGATGGCGCGCTCATCCTGGACGCCCTGCTGCTGGACTGAGCCGCGGGTGCGACGACTACCCCCCGTGTCGGCCGTGTTCGCCTAGTGCGGATGCGGTCGATCGGCGGTTTGGCTATTGGGCGATCGCTTTGCCGGACCCGAAGGTGATAGTGTGCCCATAAGGTCGGGACGTCAGATCAAGCGTCGGACTTGCGGAGCAGGCCTAGTCCGCACCATCCCCGAAGAACGCATAAGTCGTCTCCGTCCGATAGGTCTCTCCCGATCGCAGAATGCAGCCGGGGAAATCCGAACGGTTGGGGCTGTCCGGCCAGGCCTGCGTTTCCAGTGCCATCGCGGCTTTCGGTTGCAACGCCCTGCCCTCATGCCCCCGCGCCCCGCCAAGATGCGCGCCGTCATAGACCTGCAAGCCCGGTTCGGTGGTCGCGACCTGCATCGCCAAACCGCTGGATGGGCTGATCAAGCGGGCGACCGGACGCATCGGCGCTGCGCCGTCCGACAGGCAGAAATTGTGATCATAGCCAGCCTGCCCGACCACCCGCGCCGACCGGAAATCGAACGCTGTTCCCGAGACCGGCATCGGCGGCCCCTCTGGGATCAGGTCGGCGTCGACGGGCAGGTAATGCTCTGCCGCGATTTCCAGCAGGTGGTCCGTGATCGTTCCGCTGTCATCCAGCGCGAAATAGCCGTGATGGGCAAAGCTGCAGGGCGTGGCGCGGGTCGTCCGGGCCTCGATCACCACGCGAAGGCATCCCGGCGGTTCGATACTGTAGCAGGCGCATACCGTCATCTCACCCGGGAAACCCATATGTCCGTCGGGCAGTGTCAGAGTCAGGCGGATGCGATCCTGCCGAACCTCGTCAGCCGTCCATAACAGGTTGCCGGCGCCCTCGGCCCCACCATGCAAGGTATGTCGGTCCAGAAAATTGGGATCGGTGGCAAAGGTCTCTCCGTCCAATGCGAAGCGCGCCTGCCCGATCCTGTTGGCAAAACGGCCGACGATGGCGCCGGCATAGACCAATTCTTCCAAATAGGGGGTTAGCGTGTCCGCCCCGATCACCACGCGCTGGCCGCGATGGCGCAGGTCCTGCACGGTGGCACCCCAGGTCATGACCCAGGCCTCCAGATCACCCGCCGCGATGCGATACCGCTCGACGGAGCGCCCGTCCGGCAAATGGCCGAAGACCTCCAGCCCGCTCATGCGCGAACCTTCGGCACCGGCAACCCGGCGCAGCCGGGATCGACCGCGAAGGTCTGCCCGTCGGAGGCTGTACGCTCGGCCAGGCCTTCCCAGGCGCTCGTGACGAACATCTGGTCCAGGCCCGCCCCGCCGAAACAGGGACATGTCGTCAGCCGCGCAGGCAGGTCGATCACCCTGTCCGCCCGTCCGTCCGACAAGTAGCGCACGATCCGGCCCGCGCCCCATTGCGCGTTCCACAGGCCGCCCTCTGAATCCACGACCGCGCCATCGGGGTTCAGCCCCTCGCTGCGCAGATCGACGAAGACGTCCGACGGGCCATCGGGCCAACCATCCGCATCCAGCGGCACGGTCCAGATCCGCTGTCGCGGCGTGTCCGCGTAATAAGCCCTGCGTCCGTCCGGCGCGAAACATATCGCGTTCGGGATCGTGATTTCCGGGAAGAGCCGCTCAAGCCGACCCTCGAAATACCGATAAATCGCGCCCGCGCGCGGTTCGGCCTTCTTGCCCATCGTCCCGATCCAAAAGCCGCCCATGGGATCGGCCCGCCCGTCATTGGACCGGGTGTCCGGCCTGTCGGGCTCCAGCGCCACGATCAGCTGTCGTGCCCCGGTGACGAGGTCAAACCGGTAGAGCCCGATTTCGGTGGCCACGATCAGCCTGTCCCGGTCGATCCAGCCCGCGGCGGAAGCGTGTTCGCCCATGTCCCAGACTTGCGCGCCCTCCGCGCCACGCGACAAAAGGCGATGCCCCAGGATGTCGAACCAGAACAGCGCCTGCCGTTCGGGATGCCAGAACGGCCCCTCGCCCAGTTCGCAGGGCGCTTCGTCAAATACACGCGTCATCGCATCGCCTCGTCATATGCAGCAACCAGCCGGGCGGCCTTGTCCGCGACCACGTCTGCCGAGTCTCCGGGCCGGTAGAGCGCGGTGCCGACCCCGAACCCCGACGCCCCCGCGCCGATCCACTCGGCGAAATTCTCAGGCCCCGCACCGCCGACGGCCAGCACCTTTGCGTCGGGCGGCAGGACGGCGCGGATCGCGGCCAGCCCGGCGGGACCGATCAGCGATGCCGGGAACAGCTTGATCGCATCAGCCCCTGCCCGCAGGGCCGCAAAGCATTCCGTCGGGGTCATCGCCCCGGGGCAGGAGGTCAGGCCCAGGCGTTTCGTTTCCTCGATCACCGCCGTGTTGGTATCGGGCGACACGATCAGCCGCCCGCCCGCATCCGCCACATCGCGCACCTGGGATGGCTCAAGCACTGTGCCCGCCCCGACCTCCGCCTGGTTGCCAAAGGCCGCGGCAAGGCGGGCGATGCTGTCCAGTGGATCGGGCGAATTCAGCGGCACCTCGATCCGGGTGATCCCGGCGGTGATCAGCGCCTGCCCGACGGCTTCGACCTCTGACGGCGTGATGCCGCGCAGGATGGCGACGATCTCTCTCACGATGCGTCCTTTCCGAAATGGTGATGGGCGAGGCGCAGGCCCCTGAGCGTCAGCGCCTCCGCCCCGAAACTCTCGGCCCCCTGCCCGGCGGCCTGCAGGGCCCGACGGTAGAGATCGACCAGCCGGTCGTCGCCCACCAGCGCCACCGGGCGATCCCGCCACAGGTCGCGCAACGCGGCCACCTCATGCCCGATCAGAAGCCCAGACAAGCGCCCCCTGGCCGCGCCGGGACGGAAGCCGTCCAGCAGGGCCGCCGCGCGCAGACCGAAAAGATCGGCGGCCAAGGCCTCGGTCGACTGCATCGCCTCTGCGCAGGCGTCATCGAAGGCAGTGTCGTCCCACCCCTCTGCAGTGAAACTCGCAAGGGTGGATCGCGCGCTCAGCAGTTCGAACAGCTCTCCGGTCATGGCGGTTCGGAAGCTTTCAACCTGTCCATCGGCCACGCGCACCCATTTCGTGTGTGTCCCAGGCAGGCAGATCACACCGTCATGGTCCGGATGGTCCGACAGGAAGCCCGCGATCTGCGTTTCCTCACCGCGCATCACGTCGGGCGGCGCGGATTGGCTGAGGCCGGGGATGATCCGCACCGACAGGCGCGGATCGGTGGCGGCGATCGCCTCGGGCCAGGTCACGGGGGCGCAGGGCACGGCGGTATAGGACACCTCCTGCCAGCCGGTCCGCGCCCCCGCCATGCCGCAGATCAGAACCTCGACTTCGCCGATATCGGGCACCAGATCGCCCGCCGCGGCCAGGAAGGCCGGTTCGAATTCCGGCGGCGACAGGCGGCCCATCCCGGCCTCGGACGTCGCGGTGGCGATCACCTCTCCATCCGCGTCCATGGCCCAGAGACGCAGCCGGGACGTGCCCCAATCCACCGCGATCCAGGCTGTCATGCCCCGGCCCTTGCCGTGGTGACCCGCAGCAGCCCCTTCTGCAACAGGATGAAGGCCAGCAGCAGCAGCCCGATGATGATCTTGGTCCACCAGCTGGACAGGGTGCCATCGAAGACGATGTAGGTCTGGATCAGCCCCATCGTCAGCACCCCGATCAGCGTGCCGAAGACAAAGCCGGCGCCCCCGGTCAGCAACGTGCCCCCGATCACCACGGCGGCAATCGCGGTCAGCTCGGTCCCCACCGTGGCCAGCGGATAGCCGGAGCTGGTGTAGATCGAGAAGACGATGCCCGAGAGCCCCGCCATCAGGCCGGAGAACGCATAGATCGCGACGGTCGTGCGCCCGACCTTCACGCCCATCAGCCGCGCGGTCGCCTCTCCGCCCCCAAGGGCGAAGACCGAGGCGCCGAAGCGGGTGCGATGCGCGACGATCATGCCGACCAGCACGGTCAGCAGCATGACCACCCCGATCAGGGTCAGCCGCCCCTTGCCCGGCATCAAGTAATAGGCGTCATCCAACAGGTCATAAAACGCATGGTCTATCGGCACGGAGTCGATCGTCAGCATGTAGGCCGCGCCTCGGGCCAGGAACATCCCCGCCAGCGTCACGATGAAGGGCGGCATGGCCAGCGCGTGGATCAACCACCCCATGGCTGCGCCGAAAGCGGAAGTCACCACCAGCAGCAATGCGAAGACCACCAGCGGGTGCAGCCCGCTGTCGCGCAGCATCACCGCGATGAAGACACCGGAAAAGGCGATGACCGAGCCCACCGACAGATCGATGCCGCCCGACAGGATCACCACCGTCATGCCGACCGCGACGATGCCCAAATAGGCGTTGTCGGTCAGCAGGTTGCCCACCACGCGGGTCGACAGCATGTAGGGGAATTGCATCACGCAGATCACCCAGGCCAGCAGGAAGATCGCGATTGTCGCGGCCAGCGGATAAAGGCGGGGGTTCATTGGCCGGTCTCCTTCGCGGTATCCATCGCACGTTCACGCCGTGCCTGCGCGGCGCGGCGCAAGGCGTACCAGTGATGCGCCAGGTTCGGGCTCTGCAGGACGAGGATGACCAGGACGAGGCCCGCTTTGATGACGAGGTTGTATTCCGACGGGAACCCGGCCAGCAGGATGCCCGTGTCGACGGTCTGGATGATCAGCGCGCCCAGCACCGACGCGGCGATGGAAAACCGACCGCCCAGCAGGGAATTGCCGCCGATCACCACCGCCAGGATCGCATCCAGTTCCAGCCACAGCCCGGCATTGTTGGCATCGGCCCCGCGAATGTCGGCTGTGGCGACGATCCCCGCCAGCGCCGCACACAGGCCGGAGGCCACGTAGACCGCGATCAGCAGAACCGTCGCATTGACCCCCGCCAGGGCCGAGGCCGCACGGTTCACGCCCACGGCCTCGATCAGCATGCCCAGGGCCGAACGTCGCATCAGCAGCGCCACCGCCACGGCCGTCAGCCCCCATAGCAGCGCAGGCGCCGGGATCCCCAGCAGGTCGCCCGAGCCGAAAAAGGCCATGCCGTCATGGGAAAAGGTCAGGATCCGCCCCTCGGTGACCAGCTGCGCGATCCCCCGTCCTGAGGTCATCAGGATCAGCGTCGCCACGATGGGCTGGATGCCGATGATCGCCACCAGCGTGCCGTTCCACAGCCCCGCCAGCACGCCGGCCAGAAGCGCCAGCGCCAGTGCGCCGCCCAGGCCATACCCTTGGGTAATCGACCAGGCCGCCACCGCGCCGGTGATCGCCATGGTGGTGCCGACGCTCAGGTCGATGCCCCGCGTGGCGATGACGAGGGTCATGCCGACGGCCAGCAGGCCAACCGGTGCGCCGCGTTTCAAAATGTCCATGATCGGACCGACAAGGCGGCCGTTCACCACCTCGATCCGCAGGAAATCGGGGAAGAACAACGTCACCAGCGCCACCAGCGCGGCCAGGGTCAACAATTGCGGGGTCACGCGGCGCAGGGCGGTCATACCGAAGCCTCCGCCTGGTCGCGGCCCGGCGCAGCGATGGCGCGGACGATGGTGTCGGTGGTGATCTCGGAGCCGGTCAGTTCAGCCACGTGCCGCCGATCGCGCACCACGATGACCCGGTCGGCCACGGCGATCAACTCGTCCAGTTCGGACGAGATCACGAGGATCGACATGCCCTGTGCCGTCACCTGCTGGATCAGCCTCAGGATCTCGGCATGGGCGCCCACGTCGATGCCGCGGGTCGGTTCGTCCAGGATCAGGAAGCGCGGGTTCATCGCCAGCCAGCGGGCCAGCACGACCTTCTGCTGGTTGCCGCCCGACAGGTCCCCGATGGGCTGTTCCGGGCCGGAGGTGCGGATGTCCAGCTTTTCGATATATTCATCGGCCAACCTCAGCTGTTCCGCCCGGGGCACCGGTCGCGCCCAGCCCCGGCGGGCCTGCAAGGCCAGCGCGATGTTCTCACGCACAGACAGATCGGCGACGATGCCGTCCTCCTTGCGCTCTTCGGGGGCAAAGCCGAACCCCGCCGCGATGGCCGCGCGGGGCGAGGACAGGTCCAGCGCGCCGGACTGGTCCCGCGCCCCGCCGCTATGGGCGGCGGCGAGGCCGAACATCAGCTCCGCACTTTCGGTACGGCCCGACCCCAGCAGCCCGGCCAGCCCCAGCACCTCGCCCTCGCCCACCGTCAGGTCGAACGGCTCGACATGGCCGCGCCGGCCGAAATTTTCGAACGCCAGCAATTCGGGCCGGTCCTGTGCCACATGCGTCTTTGCATGGCCCACCACTTCGTTTTCTAGCGCGCGGCCCAGCATGTGTTCGATCAATTGCACCCGGTCCAGGTCGGCGGTGCGTTCGGTCGTCACCTTCTGCCCGTTGCGCAGCACGGTGACCCGGTCGGTCAGCTCGAACACCTGGTCCAGGAAATGCGAGACGAAGACGATGCCCAGCCCGCGATCACGCAGCCCGCGCACCACGTCGAACAGCGTCTCTACCTCGCGCGCATCGAGACTGGCTGTCGGTTCGTCCAGGATCAGAACCTTGCCCGAAAGCGCAACCGCGCGGGCAATCGCGATGATCTGGCGGATCGCGACCGAATAGGCCGACAGGTCCCGGCCCACATCGATATCCAACCCGTAACCCTCCAGCATCGCTTCGGCCTGCCGCCGCTGTGCGCGGCGGTCGACCATGCCGAACCGGGTGGGTTCCTGCCCGAAGGTCAGGTTCTGCGCCACGGTCAGGTTGGGCAGCAGGTTGACCTCTTGGTAGACGGTGCCGATGCCAAGCTCCTGCGCCTCCGAGGTCGAGCGAGGCGACACCGTGGCGCCATCCAGCGCGATCACGCCTTCGTCGCGTTCATAGGCCCCGGTGAGGCACTTGATCAGAGTCGATTTCCCGGCGCCGTTTTCACCCAGAAGGGCGTGCACCTCTCCGGCGGCAAGGTCGAAATCGACCCGGTCCAGCGCCTTGGTGCCGGGAAAGGTCTTGGTCAGGGATCGGATCGTCAGAAGCATGTCGCACCGGAAAGTCATATCTGACCGCGCGAGCCCAAGGGGCCCGCGCGGTAAAACCGGCAGCAGACAGGGCCGCCGCCGGTTCTCAGGTCGGGATCAGTAGCCCAGATCCTTGCGGCGCTCGTATTCACCCGCCGGATCGTCGTCCTGGGTGTAGAGCTTCGACTCGGTCTGGATGAACTTCGCCGGTTCCGTGCCGTCGGCCATGTAGGCCTTCAGTGCGTCGAAGGCCGGGCCAGCCATGTTCGGCGTCAACTCGACCGTTGCGTTGGCTTCGCCGGCGGCCATCGCCTGGAAGATATCCGGCACCGCGTCGATCGACACGATCAGGATGTCCTCGCCCGGCTTCAGCCCCGCTTCCTTGATGGCCTGGATCGCGCCCACGGCCATGTCGTCGTTATGGGCATAGAGCGCACAGATATCCGCGCCGCCACCCTCGGCCTGAAGGAAGCTTTCCATGACTTCCTTGCCCTGGGCTCGGGTGAAATCGCCGGTCTGCGAGCGTACGATCTCGATATTGTCTGCGCCTGCGATGCCCTTTTCGAACCCGGTCTTGCGGTCGATGGCAGGCGACGACCCGGTTGTGCCCTGAAGCTCGACCACGCGGCATTCCGCACCGTCCACCGCATCGACCAGCCACTGACCGGCCACTTCACCTTCGTGCACGAGGTCGGACCCGACAGCGGTCAGGTAGAGCGACTTGTCGCTGTCTACCTGGCGGTCCAGCAGAACGACGGGGATCTCGGCTTCCTTGGCTTCCTCAAGCACGCTGTCCCAGCCGGTCGCCACGACCGGCGCCAGCAGGATCGCATCTACGCCTTGGGCGATGAAGGACCGGATCGCGGCGATCTGGTTTTCCTGCTTTTGCTGCGCATCCGAGAACTTCAGGTCAATGCCCCGCTCTTCGGCCTGCTGCTTGGTCAGCGTGGTTTCTGCCGCACGCCAGCCGGATTCCGACCCGATCTGGGAAAAGCCGACGGTCTGGGCCATGGCAGCAGATGCGCCAAAGGCTATGAAAGCCGCGCTCGTAAGTAATTTCTTCATTGGTATTCCTCCCTTGGGATGACGGACCCATTTCCTCCCCGGGTCCTGTCCACCGGCGGCGGACCATCCGCCGCCGATACTCTCTGTTCCCGGCGCGCCGTCAACCGTCCTTCAAATCCTCCGGCAACAGCGCGTCGGGAATATTCTGGAACGACACCGGACGCAGGAACCGGCGAATGCCGAGACTGCCGACCGAGGTCGCGCCGAAATTCGTGGAAGCCGGGAATGGGCCGCCATGCACCATGGCATCGGCCACCTCGACCCCGGTGGGAAAGCCATTGGCCAGCACCCGCCCCGCCATGCGTTCCAGCACGGGCATCAGGGGGCGGGCGGCCTCGATATCGCCGTCCTCCATCTGCAGCGTGACAGTCAGCTGACCGTCGAAGGACCTGGCCACATCAAGCGTTTCCGCCAGTGATGCCGTGCGGACGAGGATCGCGGCGGGGCCGAACATCTCGTGCGCGAGGTCGGGATTGGCCAGCCATTCGGCGCCAGTGACCTCGAAGACGGCGGGCAGACCGCAGCGATCCGGCGCTTCTGCCGCGTCGGTCAGGCGATGTGCCTTGCCCGCAGTTTCGGCCACCGCCGCACTGTAGCCCTTGGCGGTTCCGCCGGTCAGCATCGGCTGCGGCGCGACCTCGGTCAGCGCGGCCAGTGCGGCTTCGCGGAAAGCATCCCCATCGGCCCCCTGCGGCAGGACGACGATGCCGGGATTGGTGCAGAACTGGCCCACGCCCATGGTCAGCGACCCGGCCCAGGCCTTCCCGGTTTCCGCCGCGCGTGCCGACAAGGCGGCGGGCATGACGAAGACCGGGTTGATCGAGCCGAGCTCTCCGTAGAACGGGATCGGTTCGGGCCGCGCCATGGCAAGGTCGAACAGCGCCTTGCCGCCCCGGAACGATCCGGTGAAGCCGACCGCACGGATCAGCGGATGCTGGACCAGTGCCTCGCCTGCCTCGTTGGTATTGGACTGTACGAAACCGAATGTCCCCTTGGGCATGCCGGTCTTTTCGATGGCCGCAGCAATGGCCTGTGCGACCAGTTCGCCCGTCGCCGGGTGGCCGGGATGGCCCTTGTAGACCACCGGGCAACCGGCGGCGAGCGCCGCGGCGGTGTCACCCCCGGCGGTCGAGAAGGCCAGCGGGAAGTTCGACGCGCCAAAAACCCCGACCGGCCCCAGCGGCCGTTGGATCAGCCGCAGATCGGGCCGCGGCAGCGGCTGGCGGTCGGGCAGCGCCGCGTCGTGGCGCACGTCCAGGTAATCGCCCTTGCGGATATGGTCGGCGAACATGCGCAGCTGCCCCGTGGTGCGGCCACGCTCGCCTTCCAGCCGTCCCTCCGGCAGGCCGGTTTCGGCGGAGCCATACGCTGTAAGTTGATCGCCTCGAGCCTCGATCTCATCCGCGATTGCCTCAAGGAAACGGGCGCGGGTCTCGCGGTCGGTCCAGCCATAGGTGGCGAACGCCTCTTCCGCGGCCTGGACGGCGGCGTCGATCTCTGCCGCCCCGCCGCACTGGACGCCGACCGCGTCGCCGGTAACGGGGTCCGAGGTGAAGGCCGGACCGCCATCGGTCCATTCGCCTTTGATCAGGTGTTTGCCGGTCAGGGGTGCGCTGTCGAGCATGTCAGCTCTCCTCCAATGTCGGGTCAATGAACTCGGGCGCGTCAAGGCGCTTGCCGAGGGTGAAAGCGTCGGCCACCAGCACCATGGGGCGCAGGTCGACCTCGGATGATGTCGTGGCCAGCAGGTCGGCGAAGCGGGCATAGAGCCCGTCATATTCTCCGTGGATGCCGGGTTCCTCCCAGCCCTCGCCCTGCTGCGCGCCGCCGTCGATCTCCATGATCGCGCCGCCTTGGTTCAGCGTCAGGGTGCCGGCGTCGGTTTCGATGATCTGCCGCCAGAACGGGTCGCCCTCATAGAGGAAATCGACATCCGCCGTGACCAGCGGGCCATCGGGGCCATCCATACGGATCTCGCCCGCGATCGGCGTTTCGCAATTGGTCGGAAAGCGCAGTTCGGCTCCGGTGACATGGACCTCCACCGGCAGGATCTCGGTCAGGATGGAAAAGGCGTTGATGGTGGGGTCGAAGATGCCTAGCCCCCCGGCCTCCCAAATCCATTGCTGGCCGGGATGCCAGACGCGGACGTCTTCCTTCCAGTCGATCTTCACCGACCGGATCACCTTGTCTGCCAGCCACGCCTTGGCGGCCGGAACAGAGGCTGCGTGCCGCGAATGCCAGGTGGCAAAGAGGCTGAGGCCCTTTTCTGCAGCCAGCGACTGGAGCGCATGCACTTCGGACAAAGACGCCCCGGGCGGCTTTTCCAGCATCACGTGGCGCCCGGCCACTAGGGCCGCGCGGGCACCGGCATAGCGAACCTGCGGCGGCGTACAGTAACTGATGGCGGGAATGTCGGGCCGGGCCTCCAGCAGCGCCTCGACCGTCTCGTAATTCTCGATGCCCTCGACCCCGCCCGAGCGGCTGACCGTGGCGGCCAGGTCGAACGCATCCGAGGCCGCGAGGGCCGGAATATGCTGGTCGCGGGCGATCTTGCCGATGCCGACCAGTGCGATTTTAGTGGCTGTCACGGGGCACCTCGTTTCCTCTGCATCCTTTCAGGAAGCTGAAATCTGCACCCGTATCCGCGCCCTCGACTGCATCATGATAGAGCCGGGTATAACCGCCATTCGCAGCGGGAATTTCGGGCGGGGTCCAGTCGGCCAGGCGCGCGGCGATCTCCGCGTCCGTCAGGTCCAGGTGGATGCGCCGGTTGGCGACATCGACCTCGATCATGTCGCCGGTCTGCACGATGGCCAGCGGGCCACCGGCGGCAGCCTCCGGCGCGGTGTGCAGGATCACGGTGCCATAGGCGGTGCCCGACATGCGCGCGTCAGAGATCCGCACCATGTCGGTGATGCCCTTCTTCAGCACCTTGGGCGGAAGGCCCATATTGCCGACCTCGGACATGCCGGGATATCCCTTGGGCCCGCAATTCTTCAGGACCATCACGCAGGTCTCGTCGATGTCCAGCGCGTCGTCGTTGATCTTGGCCTTGTAGTCGTCGATATCCTCGAAGACGACCGCCCTGCCCCGGTGCTGCATCAGTTCGGGCGTGGCGGCGGAGGGTTTCAGCACGCAGCCCGCCGGCGCCAGGTTGCCCTTCAGAACGGCGATGCCCCCCGATGCGGTCAAAGCCTTGTCGGCGGGCCGGATCACGTCCTCGTTCCAGTTCACGGCATCCTTGACCTCGTCCCAGATGGCCCCGCCCGAGACGGTCAGCGCCTCGCGGTGCAGCATCCCGGCCTCGCCCAGGCGTTTCAGAACGACGGGCAGGCCACCGGCATAGAAGAACTCCTCCATCAGGTACTTGCCCGACGGCATCAGGTTCACGATCGTCGGAACGTCACGCCCCAGCCGGTCCCAGTCGTCCAGCGTCAGGTCGACGCCGACCCGGCCCGCCATGGCCAGCAGGTGGATCACCGCGTTGGTCGAGCCACCGATGGCCCCGTTCACGCGGATCGCGTTCTCGAACGCGTCCTTGGTCATGATGTCCGAGGGTTTCAGGTCGTCCTTGACCATCTGAACGATGCGCCGTCCGGTCATCTGCGCCATCACCCGGCGCCGCGCGTCGACGCC
Organism: Pseudooceanicola atlanticus; assembly: GCF_000768315.1. Taxonomy (GTDB): domain Bacteria; phylum Pseudomonadota; class Alphaproteobacteria; order Rhodobacterales; family Rhodobacteraceae; genus Pseudooceanicola; species Pseudooceanicola atlanticus. The sequence goes on along the minus strand of NZ_AQQX01000007.1, from coordinate 47,133 downwards.
CGGGATCGCTGCGTTGCCCGACAGCGCCATGCCAAGCGCCTCGGCCATCGACGCCATGGTCGACGCGGTGCCCATCGTGTTGCAGGTGCCGGAGGAGCGGCTCATGGCCTGCTCGGCTTCCAGGAAATCTTCCTGGCTCATCTTGCCGGCCTTGATATCCTCGCTCATCTGCCAAAGCGCGGTGCCCGACCCGACCCGTTCGCCCCGGAACCAGCCATTCAGCATCGGCCCACCGGTCACGACAATCGAGGGGATATCCGTGGAGGCCGCGCCCATCATCAGCGACGGGGTGGTCTTGTCGCAGCCCACCAGCAGCACCGCCCCGTCGATAGGCTGGGCGCGAATCTGTTCTTCGACCGCCATGGCGGCAAGGTTGCGATACATCATCGCCGTCGGGCGGAACGTGTTCTCGGAGGCCGAGAAGACAGGCACCTCGACCGGGAAGCCCCCGGCCTCCCAGACGCCAGCCTTCACCTTTTCCGCCAGCTCGCGCAGATGGCCGTTGCAGGGGGTCAGTTCGGACCAGGTGTTCAGGATGCCGATGACCGGGCGGCCATCGAACAGGTCATGCGGGTAGCCCTGGTTCTTGAGCCAGCCGCGATGGTAGATATTGTCCCGCGACGTGCCGCCGTACCATTCCTGGGACCTGAGTTTTCTGGGCCATTCGGCCGGAGTAAAGGTCATGGCAATCCTCAGAGCGTGCGGATTTCAGTGCGCGGTTCGGGAGCCCCGAGCGGCGTGTAGGCCAGCGTGTTGCGCAGCGGCAGGCCGAAAGGCTCGGCCTCGATCTCGAAGATGTCGCCGTCGCGGGTCTGCACGCCATCGGCAAAGGACAGCGTGGCGGTCCCGAACATGTGGACATGCAGGTCGCCCGGCTGACGGAACAGCGGATACTTGAAATGGTGGTGTTCCAAGTTGGCGAAGGAATGGCTCATGTTCGCCTCGCCCGACAGGAACGGCTTTTCAAAGATCACCCGGTTGCCGCGATAGACGCGGCTGGTCCCCTCCACGTGGTCCGGCAGGTCACCGATCAGCAGTTCCGGCCCGATGGAGGCGGGGCGCAGCTTGGAATGCGCGAGGTAGAGGTAATTGCGGCGCTCCATCACGTGGTCCGAGAACTCGTTCGCCAAGGCCCAGCCCAGGCGGACAGGCGTGCCGTCGGGGGCGATCAGGTAGATACCCGCGATCTCGGGTTCCTCCCCGCCATCCTCGGCAAATTCCGGTGAAGCCAGTTCGCCCGCCGGCGCTGCAAGCACCGTGCCATTGCCCTTGTAGAACCATTCCGGCTGGACCCCGGCGGCCCCGTTGGCGGGCTTGCCGCCCTCGACGCCCATCCGGAACATCTTCATGCTGTCGGTCTCGTCGCCGGTCGCCTTCTTGTGCATCTCGGCCCGGGTGGAGGCCGATCCAAGATGGGTCAGCCCGGTTCCCGTCAGGTGCAGATGCGCCGGATCGGGATGCGTCACGGGCGGCAGCAGGCGGTGCGAGACGTAAAGCGCATCCAGGTCCACCGCGCCGTTCATCCCGAGCGATGCGATCCTGTCGCGCAGGCCCTGCCCCTTTTTGAGACATTCCATGGCCAGCGCATAAAGCGACAGGTCGGTCTTCACCTCGTAGGCCTCGGTCCCATCACGGGCGACGATCTGCGGGGTTCCGTCCTCGCGGGCATATTGGGAAAGCAGCATGTCGTTAGCCTTTCTGCTTGTTCAGCACGTCGAAGATCACGGCAGCCAGCAGCACGAGGCCCTTGATGACCTGTTGCCAGTCGATGCCGATCCCCAGGATCGACATGCCGTTGTTCATGACCCCCATGATGAAAGCACCGACGACGGCCCCCACCACGGTGCCCACGCCACCCGACATCGACGCACCGCCGATGAAGACCGCGGCGATCACGTCCAGTTCGAACGCGACACCCGCCTTGGGCGTCGCGGTGTTCAGCCGCGCCGCGAAGACAAGCCCTGCCAACGCCGCCAGCATCCCCATATTGGCGAAGGTCAGGAAGGTCAGGCGCTGAGAGTTGATGCCCGACAGGCTCGCCGCCTTCTCGTTGCCGCCGATCGCATAGATGCGGCGGCCGAAGGTGGTGCGCGAGGTCAGGAAGGAATAGATCGCGATCAGCAGCGCCATGACGATGAAAACATTCGGCAGCCCCCGGAAATCCGCCATCAGCCAGGACATATAGACGAGCGCCCCGAAGATCAGCAGGTTACGACCGGCGAAGAAGGCGAAGGGTTCGGCCTCGGCCCCTGCAGCGACCTGGCGTGCCCGGGTCCGGATCGCGAGCCATAGCAGCAGCGCGGCCACGGCGACCCCTGCGAAAAGCGACAGCAGGTTCAGGTTCTCGCCGCCGAAGATGTCCGGAACGAAGCCAGAGGAGATCAGGCGAAACTCCGGCGGGAACGGCCCCACGGATTGCCCGGCCAGCAGCCACAACGTCAGACCCTTGAAAACAAGCATACCAGCTAGCGTCACGATGAACGACGGTATCCGGAAATAGGCCACCCAGAAGCCCTGCGCGGCGCCAATGGCGGCCCCGGCGGCAAGGCACAGGATAGCGGCGATCAGCCAGGGGATCTCCCAGTTCACGATCATCACCGCGGCCAGCGCGCCAATGAAGCCCAGGACCGACCCGACCGACAGGTCGATATGTCCGCAGACGATCACCAGCAGCATGCCTACGGCCATGATGACGATGTAGGAATTCTGCAGGATCAGGTTGGTCAGGTTGACCGGTTTCAGCAGGATGCCCCCGGTCGCGACCTGGAAGAAGGCCATGATGACCACAAGCGCGATCAGGATGCCGTATTCCCGCAGGTGGCCCTTGAGGAACTGCCAGCCCGATTTCTGGGGGCTTTCGCCCCGGCCGGTGGTTTGTGTGGTTGTGTCGGTCATGCGACTTCTCCCGACTTGACGATCATTGACATGATCTTTTCCTGGCTGGCCTCTCCGGTCGGCATTTCGCCCACGAAGCGGCCCTCGTTCATGACGTAAAGGCGATCCGTCACGCCCAGCAGTTCGGGCAGTTCAGACGAGATCACGACGATCGCCTTGCCCTGCGCCGCGAGGTCACGGATCACGGTGTAGATTTCGTACTTGGCCCCGACATCGATGCCGCGGGTCGGTTCGTCCAGGATCAGGATTTCCGGATCGGCGAACAGCCACTTGGACAGCACGACCTTCTGCTGGTTCCCGCCCGACAGGTTCACGGTCGCCTGCTCGATCGAAGACGACTTGATCGCCAGCTTCTTGCGGTACTCGCTGGCCACCTCGGCCTCGCGGTTGCGGTCGACGATGCCGTTGCGCGCGATGGCCGGCAGGTCCGCCATGGGCACATTGCGCCGGATCGTGTCATCCAGGACCAGACCATAGGTCTTGCGGTCCTCGGTGGCATAGGCCAGCCCCGCATTGATCGCGCGGCGCACGGTCGACAGGTCGGCCGACGCGCCGTTGATCGCCACGTAGCCCGAGATATCGCGGCCATAGGACCGGCCGAACAGGCTCATCGCCAGTTCCGTGCGCCCCGCCCCCATCAGGCCGGCAATGCCCAGCACCTCGCCCTTGCGGACATGAAAGCTGACATCGTCCACGACGCGACGTTCGGGATGCAGCGGGTGATGGACGCTCCAGTTGCGCACTTCCATCGCGATGTCGCCCGGCCTGGCGTCGCCCTTGGGCGGATAACGATCCTCCAGCGCGCGCCCGACCATGTTGCGTACGATGTCATTCTCGTCCACGCCATCGGCGCAGTTCATCCGCGCCACCGTCGCGCCGTCACGCAACACGGTGATCGTGTCCGCGACCTTCGACACCTCGTTCAGCTTGTGCGAAATCAGGATCGAAGTCAGACCCTTATCGCGGAAATCCATGAGCAGATCCAAAAGCTTGGCGCTGTCATCCTCGTTCAGGGACGAGGTCGGCTCGTCCAGGATGAGCAGGCGCACATTCTTGGACAGCGCCTTGGCGATCTCGACCAGCTGCTGCTTGCCCAGGCCAAGATCGTCTAGGATCGTCTCGGGGTTTTCGTCCAGACCGACACGGGCCAGAAGCTCCGCGGCGCGGTCATGGGTCTCGCGCCAGTCGATGATGCCCTTCGCGGCGCGTTCATTGCCCAGGAAGATGTTCTCGGCCACCGACAGAAGCGGGATCAGCGCCAGTTCCTGGTGGATGATGATGATCCCGATGTCTTCGCTGTCGCGGATTGACCGGAAGCCGCGCGGCTGGCCGTCATAGACGATCTCTCCGTCGAAGGACCCGTCGGGATAGACCCCGGACAACACCTTCATCAGGGTCGACTTGCCCGCGCCGTTTTCACCGACCAGGGCGTGTATCTCGCCTTCGGCGACGGACAGCGTCACGTCGTCCAGCGCCTTCACACCGGGGAATTCCTTGGTGATCCCGCGCATTTCCAAAATAATCGACATCTGGGGGCTCGTACTTTCGGGAAGCACCCGCCGGACAATGCCCGGCGGGCCAGTCGGACCGGTCACGCAGGACCGGTCAGGGAGGATAGATCATTCGATCTCGCTCTTGTCGTAATAGCCGCTGTCCACCAGCCGCTCTTCCCAGTTGTCGGCGGTCACCGGCAGCGGTTCGAGAAGGTAGGACGGCACGACCTTGACCCCGTTATCGTAGGTCTCGGTGTCGTTGATTTCGGGCTCACCGCCCTGCAGCAGCGCATCGACCATGCCCACGGTCACGCGGGCCAGTTCCCGGGTGTCCTTGAAGATCGTCGAATACTGGTCGCCGCGCAGGATCGCCTTGACCGAGGGCACCTCGGCATCCTGGCCCGACACGATCGGCATCTTCATGTCGCCGGAGCCATAGCCGACCCCCTGCAGGGACGAGATGATGCCGATGGACAGCCCGTCATAGGGCGACAGAACGCCATGGACCTGCTGATCGGTATAGTTGGCGGACAACAGGTTATCCATCCGCGCCTGTGCGACCGATCCGTCCCAGCGAAGCGTGCCGACGGTGTCCATACCCATCTGGCCGGAGGGAATGGCAATGCTGCCATCGTCGATCATCGGCTGCAGCACCGACATCGCGCCATCGTAAAAGAAGTAGGCATTGTTGTCGTCCGGGCTGCCGCCGAACAATTCGACATTCCAAGGCTGCGTATCGGGGAAACGTTCTTCGAGGCCCGCAACCAGCGTTTCGGCCTGCTGCACACCCACCTTGAAGTTGTCGAAGGTGGCGTAATAGCTCACGTCGCCACTGTCGCGGATCAGCCGGTCATAGGCGACGACCGGAATATCCATGGCGGCCGCATTGGCCAGCGCCGAGGTCAACGTGGTGCCGTCGATCGCCGCGATCACCAGCGCATCGACGCCCTTGGTGATCATGTTCTCGATCTGGGCCAGCTGGTTGGGGATGTCATCCTCGGCATATTGCAGGTCGGTCGTATAGCCAGCCTCTTCGAATTGCTTGACCATGTTGTTGCCGTCGTCGATCCAGCGAGCGGACGACTTGGTGGGCATTGCGATGCCGACATAGCCCTTGTCCTGCGCGAAGGCCGGACCGGCAATGACAAGCGCAAGCGCGGTCGCGCCAAGGGCGCGTCTGGTGAAAACCATCTGTAATCCTCCCATTATCCGGTCACCGCTCCTCTGCGGCGTCTCGGACCCGTTGTGTCGTGCCCCGCGATTCCCGGGGCCGTGGCGGCACCATGCGCTTGCATCGCTATATCAATCAAATTCGCAATCTGCTAAATGATATACCGTAATAGGTATAGGAGAGAGATCATGCCGACCTCCATCCCCGTCACCGCCCCACCGGTCGTCCCCGTCCGTGATGAACTGATCCGGCGTGGACTGCGCCTGCCGCAGCTCAGACTGCTGGTCGCCTTGCAGGATACCGGCCAGGTCTCGGGTGCCGCCGCACAAGTCGCCATGACCCAGCCTGCGGCCTCTCGGCTATTGTCGGAACTGGAAAAGACCGTGGATGCCCGGCTTTACGACCGCCATGCCCGCGGGGTCACCCTGACCGCCGCCGGCCTTGCGCTGGCCGCCCGCGCGCGCGAGATGCTTCATGGCCTCGACGAGGTACAGCAGCAGATCACCGCGCTTGGCAGCGGCGAACGTGGCAAGGTCCGCATCGGCAGCGTGACCGGCCCGGCCGTCGAACTGGTGTTGCCGGTTATCCGGGAATTGCGCGTCACCTACCCTGACATCGAATTATCGGTACATGTGGATACCAGCGACAAACTCGCCGATGCCCTGACCGCCGGAGAGCTGGATTTCTATATCGGCCGCGTGCCCGACGGCATGGACACCCGCGCCATCACGCTCTTCGAAGTGGGGCCGGAGCCGGTATCCCTCGTCGCCCGCCTCGAACATCCCCTGTCGCGCAAATCCGACCTGCAGGTCGCCGATTGCCTGGCCTATGACTGGGTAATGCAGCCCGAAAACGGCCTGCTGCGCCGTACCGCCGAGGCCTATCTGCTGAGGAACGGGTTCAACCCGCCCGAACGGATCCTCAGCACGTCATCCATGCTGCTGACCCTGGCCATCATCTGCGAAACCAACGCCATCGCCCCGCTCGCCCGTTCTGCCGCGGATTTCTATGCCGGTGAAAAGGCTTTCGGCGGGCGGATCAGGCGGCTGGAAACCGCCGCAGACCTCGCCGTTGTGCCCTTTTCCCTGATCCACATGCGGACCATCGAACAATCACCGGCCGTCAAACGCGTCCTCGGCCTCATCCGGCAGAAAATCGACATCGGGAAGGGAACACCATCATCGGATTGACGCCGGCAGGTGATGCCGGCGGACAGGTCAGCCCTCGATCAGGGCGGCATCCATCCGGCGACGCGTGGCCTCAGGGTCGAAGGCGTCTGCCTCGCCGATCAGAACCAGGCCGCAGCCCTTCTGATCCCTGTCTGCCGGGGCCAGCGTCGCGCGGCGACCAACCAGCTGGAACAGCAGCGTCTCGCCGGGTTTTTCGTGAAAGCTCAGGAAACCCTTGGCCCGAACGACGCCCGCCTCGGTCCCGATCAGCCGTTGGAACTTCGGCATCGAAACCGGCGCGTCATGCGTCCATTCCAGCGTCGCAAACCGGCCACTGTCGATGACCGGAGCCGCGCCCGAGACGCTCCGCGGATGAGCCCGACCGATCAGATCCCGGATGGCCAGCGTCGTGCCATCCTGGCCAAAGACCGCCGGTTTGCCCATGGCATGCAGCCGCGTCGCCAACGCTTCCACCGCACCCTCGCAGCTTTCGACCTTGCTCAGCTGGACGATATCGGCCCCGGCCACCTGCGACTTCCACAGCGGATCCTCCCAACGGCCAATATCCCGCGACACGTCCTCCGCATCGACAAGGCAAAGCACCGTATCCAGCCGCGCCGCCTGCCACAGCACCGGGTCCATCAGCGCGGACATGATCCCCTGCGGATCGGCCACGCCGCTGGCCTCGATCACGATCAGGTCCGGCTCGCCCTCGCGCAGAACGGTGCGGAGCGTGCGCAGCAGGTCGCCCTGCAGCGAACAGCAGATGCAGCCGTTCTTCAGCCCGATCACCTCGTCCGTCGCGGTTTCCAGCAGGGCCGCGTCGATGTTGATGCTGCCGAAATCGTTGACGATCGCGGCAATGCGCAGCCCCGCACTGTCCTGCAGCAACGCGTTGATGAAGGTCGTCTTTCCGGCCCCGAGGAACCCGGTGACCAGCAGGATGGGAACCGTCATGACACCGGGCAGCGGATCGGCTGGCCGGGGGATTGCGAGGTGTCCAGCGTTCCATCCACGATCACCCGGGTGCCGCCGACCAACAGGTGAACGACCCCCTCGGAGGCCTTGTTCATTTCGGTGAAGGTCGCGCGGTCGGTCACCGTGGCAGGATTGAAGATCGTGACATCCGCGTCAAACCCTTCGCGCAGCCGCGCCTTGCGGGCGATCTGCGGGGCACAGCCTTCGATGACGCTGGCCGGGTAGATCGTGCATTTTGCCAGCGCCTCCATCAGCGGCATCACCTCGCGCTCGCGGGTATATTCGCGCAGGAACCGCGTGAAGGTGCCCGAAGACCGGGGATGCGCCGAGACCTCGGCCGGCAGCGGCCACTCGTCGCCTTCGTAGATCGACCCGTCCGGCCGCACCCATGGCATCGCATCCGATGCGATGGAGGCACCGGGATAGGTGACGGAGGCATCCAGCATCCGCCGGTGATCGTCATTGGCCTCGACATCGAGGTAATGCCACATCACCAGGTCGCTCGGATCCTCATGGGCGGCCTTCAGCAGATCGTCGCGGTCGGTGAAGCGGTGCAGGTTCTTGACCAGTTCGATGGCGGAATACTCGCTGCCCGTGCGCTTGGTGAAGTCCGGGTCCTTGAAGAACCCGGCCCCGACAACCGTTGACCCGGCGCCGTAGGGATAGGCCTCGGTCGTCACGGGCAGGCCCTGCGCCTGCGCCTTGCCGATCAGCTGAACCACCCGGTCGATATCCAGCAGGCTGGTCGAATTCAGGTGACAGATATGCATATGCGCACCCGTCGCGCCGGCAAGCCCGATCAGGCGGATATAGGCATCGACGGAACTCTTGGGGTCGATATTCCCCATGAAGGCGATGTGGGTATAGGTCGGTCGGCCGAACTCTGCCGCCAGGTCGCAGATCAACGACAATTCCTTCAACCCGGCCCCGGGAAGGTATCCGTTGGGCATGCCGATCCCGATCGCGCCTTCCTCCAGCGCCTGTCGGGTCAGGGACACAACGGCATCGGTCTGGTCCGGGCTGGCCGCGTCGGTCGTCCAGCGCAGGTCGTTGGAGGACGCCATGTGGTCGATCGGATTTCGCGTGCCATCCGGTGTGAACCCGCCAAAGGCCGCCCGGCGGGCAAAGCCCCAGGCCGCGGCGGTTCCGTAATTCAGCACCCGCGGCACACCCGCCTGGTGATCGTACCATTCCCCCACCGGCAGCGACCCGACCTCAAGCTCCAGCGCGGTTGTCATCCCATCGAAGGCCTGCATCCGGTCAGCAGCCACCGACTGGCCATGGGCGTGGATGTCGATGAAGCCCGGCGACACGACCAGCCCGGTCGCGTCGATCTCGTCCTTCGCGGCGCCCAGTTCCGTGCCGATCTTCGCGATGGTGCCGCCCGAAATCGCGACGTCGCAGACCTCGTCGAACCCGGTCTCGGGGTCCATCACGCGACCGTTGCGGATCAGGATATCGTGGGTCATGCCAATGCCTCGTCCTTGAATGGGTTCTCTGTCTTGGGCCAGAAATTGTCGTCGCGCTTGGTGTAGGGGATGATCGAATAATCCGGCGGGATCGCCCCCGGCGTCGCCAGGTGGATCACCTCGGACGCGATCGGCGCGAAGCCGTCGTAGAAATGCTGCGAGGATTTCACCACGACGATCTTCAACGTCGACAGGTCGAGCCCCAGGCATTCGAAGGCTTCGGGGTGGAAACATTGGGTGCGCTGCGTGTTGACCACGATATGCACCCCGCCCGGCGCCTCCAGCCAGACGGCATCGCCCATGCCCATGGCCGCCGTGCCCAGGTGCTGCACCGCGTCGCGCGCGATCCCCCGCACCCTGACGGTCAGATCGACAGGATCGCCCGACATCGGGCCGATCTTGCCGCCAATGCGCATCGGCAGGACCGCGCCTTCACCGGCGTCGATGCACATCCCGACCAGCACCGGGTCCCAGAAGATGCCGAAGGCGATATCGGTCAGACCCCGGTCCAGCGCCGCGCGCAGCACGAAGGTGGAATCCGACGGTGCCCCGCCGCCCGCATTATCGGCGAAATCAGCCAGCACCACCGGGTAGGCATTGGCCGCAACGGCCCGGTCCAGACCGGCCTCCATCGAGGGGAAGCTGCGCAGATCGTGCCGCATCTCCCACAACTCCTCGCCCAGCTCTCGCGCGCGGGTCGCGGCCAGCTCGGTATCGCCATCGGTGATCACCAGCGTCCGGGTCCCGACACGCGGGTTGTCGCCCCAGGGAAAACCATGGGCCAGCGACACGGACAGGATACCGCCCTGCCCCTCCATCGCGCTCATCCGGTCGACATAGCCGCGGACCGGCTCGAACGGGGTGTGATACATCGCCATCATGCGACAATCGTAATCGCGCATCACCGGCCGCGTCTTCCCTTCTGCCGCATCGGCGCAGAGGTGGAACAGGTCGACCGCCCGCTCGGTGATGTCGATATGGGGATATTCCTTGTAGCAGATGATGGCGGTGGCGGCCTCGAGCATCTCTTCGGTCAGGTGGCAATGCGGGTCGATCTCAAGGCCCACCACGGCGTCAGGCCCGACTATGGCCCGCACGCGTTGCAGCATGTCGCCCTCGCAATCGTCATACCCCTCGGCGATCATCGCGCCGTGCATCGACAGCAGGACCACGTCGACCGGCATCGCGGCCGTCAGGTCAGAAAGAATGTCGTCGCGCATTGTCTCGTAGACGGCACGCACGGTCGGCCCGGCGGGCTGCGCATAGGTGGCCAGCCCCTCAACGACCTCCCAGCCCTTGTCCTCGGCCATGTTGCGCCAGGCGGTGACGGCGGTCGCGTATAGCCCGGCTTCCCCGCGCGAGGCAGTCTTGGAATAGAGGTGTTCCTTGAACCCGCTCCACCCCGTCGGGATGGGCGAGAATGAGTTCGTTTCGGTGGCCAGCGAGGCCATGAACATCTTCATGTGGCAGGGTCCGTATCAGGGTCCGTATCAGGGTCCACATCCGGCTCGGACGCGGGCCTGTCCTGCGGCAGGACCAGCCGCGCGATATCGGCGAGCACGTGGATGACGATGAAAGTGAAGGCGATCGGGATGGCGATGCCGAAGACAAGCATCGGCACGTCCATGGTTTCCGCCTGGCGCCCGGCAAGGCGGCCGATATAGCCGCGTGCGATATTCATGCCCGGGCCGAACACGCAGAACCAGATGCACACGCAGACAAAGATCAGGGTGCCCGCGCTGCGGATCAGGGTGACGATCACCCCGACCGCCCCCGTCGCCTTCAGCGCCTCGGGAAAGAGCGTCGGATCGGCCTTGAAGCGGAATGCGCAGGATGCCCCCATCAGCCCCGCCCAGACCATCGAGAACCGCGCCAGTTCCTCGGTCCAGATAGGGGGCTGGGACAGCACGTAGCGGGCAATCACCTGCCAGGACGCGGCGGCCAGCATCACCAGCACTGCCAGCACGGCGACGACCAGCCCGACGCGGTTCAGCTGGACCGAAACCCGGTCCAGCCCTCTTGCTATGGCGCGGAGGGTGCTCACCGACCGACCGCGGCTTTCCAGGCCTCGAACGCGCCCTCGGGCATGTCGACAGCCTCGTAAAGCGGCTGGGAGGCTTCGCGGAACTTGGCGCGCTCTTCCTCGGTCAGGCGGATCACCTCGATACCGGCGGCTTCCAGATCGTCGAAGACCTGCTCGCGTTCCTTCACGAAGGTCCGGTTGGCGTCATGTGCCAGCTGCGCGCCTTCATCGACCACGGCGCGTTCCTCGTCCGACAGCGACTGGTACCAGTCCTCGGACGCAATCGCGATCCGGACAGAGGCCGAGGTCTTCACGTCGGTGAAGTAGTTGATGAACGAGGTATGGCCATAGACCAGCGGCACGAAGGGCGGGTTCAGGTAGCCCTCTGCCACACCCGTCTGCAGGGCGTTCGGCACTTCGGACCAGGACACGATGGTACCCTTGGCGCCCCATTGTTCAAAGGTCTGGATCTGCAGCTCGTCCAGCGCGCGCATTCGCAGGCCCGAGAAATCCTCGAAGGTGCGGACCGGCGTTTCGGTGGTGAAGATGCCCGAGGGCAGGCCGAGATAGACAAGGTCCAGCACCCGCACGCCATGCGGCGTCGTGCCCTCGTTGATCATTTCCAGCATGCCGCCGTCTTCCAGCGCCATGTCCAGTTCATCGCCATCGGCAAAGAAGAACGGCATCATCGACCCGAAGATCGTTCCGTCCAGTTGACCCGCCGATTTGGCGTCCGACATCGACACTTCCAGAAGGCCCGTGCTGACCTGGTCCAGGCGCTCGGCTTCTTCGCCCAAGGAGTTGCGCTCGTATTCGACCGCCTCCATCCCGTTGGCCTTCAGGTGTTCGGCAAAGGTATGGGCCCAGACATAGGTGCCCGATTGCTCCATGTCCGGCGGGCCGTCCAAGGCGATCTTGACCTCGGCGGTGGCCGGCAGGGCCAGCAGGATGGCCGCGGCCGACGCGGCGATGCATGTCCTCATGTTCATGTTGTTTTCCTCTCCGTTGATTTTCTCTATTGGTTTTCAGTTTGTTATTGAGTGTCTTGTCAGTTCCACAGCCCCATCAGACGGGGCAGCAGCAGGCTGATATCCGGCACCGCGACCAGCAGGCCCAGCACCACGATCTCGGCGATCACGAAGGGGATGACCTTGCGGGCCAGTTCCCAGTAGCGGACGCCGGTGACGGTCGACACGATCAGAAGGCACCCGCCCAGTGGCGGAGAGACGAGGCCGATCGACAGATTGAAGCAGATGACGATGCCCAGGTGCACCGGGTCCGCGCCGTTGGCCAGCGCGACAGGCGCCAGCAGCGGCACCAGCAGGGCCAGCGCGACGGTCACGTCCAGCACCATTCCCGCGATGATGAACAGCACGTTCATCACCAGCAGGTAGCCCACCGGGCCCAGCCCCATCCGGTCCACCAGCGCGGCCAGCGCCTGCGGAATGCGTTCCAAGGCCGCCAGGTGGCCGAAGGCCGCGACGGCGCATAGGATCATGAAAATCGACCCGGTCAGGACGGCGGTGCGCGACAGCGCTTCCCAGAGGTCGGACCGGTTCAGCCCCTCGTAGAACCAAGCCACGGCGGCGGCGGCAACCACGGCCACGGCGGCGGCCTCGGTCGGGGTCATCCAGCCGAAGACGATACCGCCCACGATGATGAAGGGCAGCGCCATGGCGGGCAGCGCCTTCCAGATCGCGGGCAGAACGGGCGGGGCATCGCCCTTTTCGACCCGCGGATGATCCTCGCGCCAGGCATACCAGGCATTGACGGCAAACAGCGCCCCGGCCAGCACCAGCCCGGGCAGGATCCCCGCCACGAACAGCGCCGCGACCGAGGTCTGCATCAGCGCGCCATAGAAGATCAGGATGATCGAGGGCGGCACGATCGGCCCGATGATCGACGACGCTGCGGTGATCGCCCCGGCATAGGCCGCCGTGTAGCCGCGTTCCTTCATGGCCGGGACCAGCGTGTTCGACAGCGCCGCCGCGTCCGCCACCGCCGATCCCGAGATCCCGGCAAAGAAGACGGATGTCATGATGTTCACATGGCCCAGCCCGCCCCGGACCCGTCCCACCAGCGCCATCGACAGGTCGATCAGCGCCTTGGTCACGCCGCCCCGGTTCATCACCTCGCCGGCGAGAATGAAAAGCGGCATCGCCAGCAGGGAAAACACGCTGATCTGCGAGAACACTTTCTGCGGCATGATCGCCAGGTAGCGGGTCTTTTCCGTGGCCACGAAGGCCAGCATGGCCGATCCACCGATCACATAGGCCAGCGCCAACCCCGAAGCGAGGAAGACCAGCGAGACGACGGGGACCAGCCAGATCATGCGGCCGCCTTCAACCGGCCAGGCCGGACGCTGTCGGGGTCGAACCCGGTTTCCATGATATGCGACGGCACGTCCTGTCCCAGGATGCCCGAGGCTGCGAATTGCGCCATGCCGGGCGCCGACTGGATGCCGTATCCGCCCTGCCCCGCCAGCCAGAAGAAGGCCGGCGCGCGGTCGGAATAGCCCACCACCGGCGCGCCATCGGGCACGAAGCTGCGCAAGCCGGCCCAGCTGTTTTCGATCCGCCGGATCTCAAGGTCGAAGGCGGTCATGATCCGGTCCGCGCAGATGGCGATGTCCAGCTCTTCGGGCTGGGCGTCACAGGGGGCCGACGGCGTCTCGTCCGCCGGGGAAATCAGCAGGCGGCCCGCATCGGGCTTGAGGTAGAATTCCTCTTCCACATCGACCGTGATCGGCAATGCGGCGGTGGCGATGTCGGGATGATCGGCGACCATCAGCGCCGTGCGGCGCTTGGGCGTCAGGCCGATCCGCTCTGCCCCGGCCAGCGTGCCGATCTCTTCAGCCCAGGCGCCGGCAGCGTTCACCACGATGGGCGCCCGCAACTGGCCCTGCGGCGTCTCGATCCGCCAATCTTGGCCGTCCCGATCCAGCGCCGTCACCCCGGCCCCGGTCATCAGCTTGCCGCCCCTTGCACGGAACATCCGCAGGAAACCCTGATGCAGGGCATGCACGTCGATATCCTGCCCCAGTTCGTCCAGCATCGCGTCGCTGGCATAGCCCTCACGCAGCAAGGGCTGCGCTTGCGTCACCTCCGCCCCTTGCAGTCGGCGGACGACGGTTTCGGCGGATACGGCTTCGGTCAGTTGATCCAGCGCCGCAACCTGTTCGGGACGGGCAATCATCAGGATCGACCGCGGTGAAAACAGCGGGGCCGCGCTGAACCCCTCAGGCGGATTACGAAAGAACGCCTCCGATGCGCGGGTCAGGTGCCGGATCGGCGCGGGCCCATAGCATGGGGCGAAGACCGCGGCGGAGCGTCCGGTCGTGTGATAGCCCGGCTGGCTTTCCATCTCCAGCAGCACAACCTGCCGGGTCGCCGCCAGTTCTGCCGCGACCGAGGCCCCCGCGATCCCGGCACCGATCACCACGATCTCTGTCTGAATATTGTCTTGCGCGCTCATGGCTTCCCTTTTCGCCTGTGCCCCGAGCCTTGCCAGATTCGAATTTTATTACAAGAAAAATTCTCACATACGAAAATTTCGTTGATTTACAGCTATGCCGGACGGTAGTTTTGTGGAAAAAGCGGGCCGACCGTCAGGGGGGATCTTGTCATGTCGTACAAAAGCGAAGTCGGCCAACGCCTCAGAACGCTGCGCAAGGCCGGACAACTGACCCTCGCAGACCTGGCCAGCCGGTCCGGCGTTTCGGTCTCCACCATCTCCAAAATCGAGAACGGGGCGCTTTCGCCCACGCTCGATGTCATCCTGAAGTTGTGTGACGGATTGTCGGTGCAGATCGGCGACCTGGTGTCGGGAACCGACAACCGCGCCACCAAGGAAATGACCGCGCCGAACAGCCGGCTCGCTCCGGCCTACAAGGGTGAAGGCGCGCTGATAAGCACCGAGAATTACGACTATTTCTACCTGTGCCCGGACGTGAAGAACAAGTTCATCGTCCCGATCCTGGCAAAGCTGAAAGCCCGTGACCTCAAGAGCTTCGGAGAGCTGTTCCGCCATGGCGGTGAAGAGTTCCTGTACGTGCTGGAAGGCTCGGTCGAAGTCCACACCGAACATTACGAACCGCTGATCCTGCACAAGGGGGACAGTGTCTACCTCGACAGCCAGATGGCCCATGGCTACGTCAGTACCGGCGAGGGCCAGGCCGAGGTTCTGTGCATTTGCACCGAACCCCAGGTGCAATCGGTCTGACCGCCCCCCGCCCGGTCCCTGACTGCATGCCTTCATGCGGAACCTGAAACGACCTATGCCGGAACCGGTGTTTCGGTGAGCGGCCAGTAATTGCCGTCGCGATGCTTGTAGGGGTTTTCCGGCCCCTCGAACTGCACCGCCGTGGGCGAGCGCGCATAGAGGATCTCCGCCGCGACCGGGGCAAAACCCGCGTGGAAATGCTGGGTCGACTTGACCACGATGACCGGCGCCTCGTCCAGGTCGACGCCCAGACCGGTGAAGGCATCCGGGTGGAAGGTCTGCACGCGCCGGTCGGCCAGCGCGATCCGGATACCGCCTGTCGTCTCGACAAGAACCACCTGGCCGCAGGACATGGTCTGCCCGGCCACCGTGGTCTGGGCCAGGTCGTCCACCACCCGCAACACCTGCACATCCAGATCGAGCGGCGGCCCCGACCGCGGGCTGAATTTGCCGCCGATCCGCAGCGTCAGCTCTGCCCCTTCGCCCGCACCGGCCGCGGTCGCGACGGCCATCGGATCGTACATCAGCCCGACCACTGCGCCCTTGACCTGCGCGTCGATCAGCGCGCTCAGCAGGTAGGTGCTGTCGGCGCCGGCCCCGACGCCGGGATTGTCCGCGACATCGGCGATGACGACAGGCCCATTGCCGACGGCAAGCGCAGCCTTGACTGCCTCGGCCTCCGTCATCATCCGGGTGCGCGTCTGGTCGCGCATGTCCCATATCTCTCGGGCCAGCGTGTCGGCCAGGTCCTGCGCCGCCGCCCCGTCGCCATCCCCGTAAACCAGCATGCGCGATCCAAGCTCCGGCAAATCCCCCAAGGCAAAGCCATGGCAGAAACTCACGGACAGAGCCGTCCCGTCCTGTTCCAGCGCCGACATGCGGGCGACGAAATCGCTCATCGGCGCCTTGGTCGTGTGCCAGACCGACAGCATGTTGCACTCGGCCGTGGCACCGACCGGCCTGATCTCCCCGCGTTGCATCCGCAGGGCCAGTGACCAGAGGTCCTCGGCCCCTTCGACGATGTCGGTATGCGGGTATTCCTTGTAAGGCACGATCAGGTCCGTGACCTGCATCATGCGCCGGGTCAGGTGGCAATGCAGGTCCAGCTCGCAGCCGATCACCGCATCGGGACAGATCTCGCGGATCCCCGCCAACAGTTCGCCCTCGCAGTCGAACTCATCCGTCGCGATCATCGCGCCATGCAGGTTCAGCAGGATCATATCCAGCGGCCCGGCCCGGCGCACATCCTGCAGAAGTCGGTCGCGCAGGTCGCTCCAGACAGCGCCCAGCGTGGTGCCCCCGGGCTGCGCGGCGGCCATCAGACCCTCGACTACCTCGATCCCCTCTGCCTCGGCCCGTTTGCGCCAGACATGAAGGGGCGCGGTGAAATGCTGCGGCTCCGCCTGCGTCGCGGTGCCCTCGTATATACCGCCGATTTCGAAATCGCTCATGGTCGTGGGGATGGGGCTGAACGAATTGGTTTCGGTGGCAATACCGCCGATGAACAAACGGGTCATATCGGGTCCTTCCTTGATGATTGAGACAGCCGCGCCGGCGACAGCGCATCGCGCGTCAGGCCAGCGTCGGAAAGATCGGCCGGGATGGGGGCATCGCACAGGATCGCCGCAGCCACCCGCGACAGGGCCGGAGAGGACTGGATCCCGTATCCCCCCTGCCCGGCATACCAGAAAAACCCCGGAACCTCGGGATCGAAGCCCGCAACCGGGTCTTCATCCACGAAGAAACTGCGCAGGCCGGACCATGCGGCGCTCGGGCGGCGCACCGCGATATCCAGCCAGCCTTGCATCCGGTCCACCGCCACCGCGATGTCAATGTCATCCGGCCAGACCTCTCCCGGGTCGACCGGGCTGGCGTCGGAGGGCGAGACAACCAGCCCCGTCGCCTCGGGTTTCGCGTAGAAGCTGAAGGTCGGGTCGGCGATCAACGGCCATTTGCCCGTCCGATGTGATGGCAGATCGAAATGGGCGATGGTTCGTTTGCACGGGGTCAGACCGCGGGGCGTCACGCCCGCCAAACCAGCGACCCGGTCCGCAAAGGCCCCCGCCGCATTGACTAAGACGGGCGCGGTGACGACCCCTTTGGGTGTCTCGACCACCCAGTCAGGCCCTTTCCGACTGATGGAAACAGCAGGAGCTTTCAACCACAGCTCCGCCCCGGACCCTTTCAGAAAGCCCCGGTGCAGCGCGTCGACATCGATGTCGCGCGGCTCCGTATCCAGCAGCCCACGGACCACGCGGTCCGTGATCGGCAGCCCCATTGCCATCAGCTCGGCCCGGGTCATCCGCTTGAACGGACGCCCCTCCGCAATCCCGTCGTCATGGGCGGCATCCAGCGCGGCCAGCTCCGCCTCGCCCGCCAGGCGCAGCACGCCACGCGGCGTTGTCAGAGACGCGTCACTGAACCCGTCCGACGGGGCCAGCAGGAACGCACGGCTGGCCACGCTGGCGGCACGGATCAGCGGCGCGCCTGCGTAGGGTGTCATCATCGCTGCCGAGCGGCCGGTGGAATGGTGCGACGGGCTGTCCTCTGCCTCCAGCAGCACGACCCGCCGCGTCCCGCGCAATCGCCAGGCGAGAGAGGCCCCCGCGATCCCGGCCCCGATGATGATGACATCCGCAATCGTGGTCACAACGACACCTCGATCAGTCGCGGCCCCGGCTGGACAAAGGCGTCACGCAACACGCGGTCCAGTTCCTCCGCGGTTGACACGCGATCCGCCGCGACGCCCATCCCCTGCGCCATCGCCACGAAGTCGAGCACCGGCGCATCGATCCGCAGCATGTCGTCCATCGCGTTGGATCTCTGGGTCGGGTCCATCTTGGCGACCTCGGCCTGCAGGATACGGTAGGACCGGTTGGCGAGTATGATCGTGGTCACGTTCTGGTTCTCGCGCGCCTGCGTCCACAGCGCCTGGATCGTGTACATGGCCGAGCCGTCCCCGATCAGGGCCACGACCGGCACAGTCGGGTCCGCCGCCGCACAGCCGATGGCCAGCGGCGCGCCATATCCGATCGACCCGCCCATGTTCTGGCACCAGCGATGCGGCGCGGCGGCGGCCGTGGCGGCGGCAATCGGCACGCCATTGGTCATCGCCTCGTCCACGACGATGGCGCCTTCGGGCAGGTGGCGCGCCAGCACGGCCCCCACCTTGGCCGCATCCAGCGCTCCGCCCCGCAGGTCGGGAAGGCGCGGCGGCTGCACAACCGGATCCTCCGTGGCGCCACAGGCCTCCGCCAGGGCAGAGAGAGGGTCGCTCGCCGTGACCTCGGGCGGGCACAGTTCGATCACCGTGGTGTCCGGCGCGGTCAGGCGCCCAGGCGTTCCGGGATAGGCGAAAAAGGCAACCGGCGCCCGCGCCCCGGCCAGAACGACAACCGGAGCCCCGGCCAGCCGTTGCCGCGCCTGATCGGGATTGAACGGCAGGCGTTCCAGCGCCACGCGCCCCGCCCCGCGATCCGTCACCGGGGTGGTCGTCTGCGCCATCAGCGCGGCCCCCGTCGCCGCCGCGATACGGCCGGCAATGCGCAAGGGCTCACCCCGCACGGCGTCATGGCCCAGCATCAGAACCGCGCCGGGCTGGCGCAGGGCCTGCGCGATCCGGCCATGATCGACCTCCGGCGCCTCGGCCCGGCTGACGGGCAGGCTGCCGATGTCGTCCGCGGCCTCCTGCCACGCGGCATCGGCAGGCAGCAGCATCGTCGCCACCCCCGGCACCGGCCCAAGGCTGTCCGACACCACCGCCGCGGTTTCTGCCCCGATGCCGCGCCCGGGCATGGCGCAGCGGGTCGAGACGCTGACGGTCTCCGACAGCGACCGGATATCCGAGGTCAGCGGCGCATCCAGCCGGCGGTGCCCGGTCGCGTGATCGCCCACGATGTTCACCACCGGGCTCAGCGCGCGCGAAGCGTTGTGCAGGTTCGACAATCCGTTCGCCAACCCCGGCCCCAGGTGCAGCAACGTCGCCGCCGGTCGCCCTGCGATCCGTGCGAACCCGTCCGCCGCCCCGGTGGCCACGTTTTCCTGCAGGACCAGAACCGGGCGCATGTCGGGGGCGCTGTCCAGTGCCGACAGGACGTGCATTTCCGAGGTACCGGGATTGGCGAAACAGACATCGACCCCGCACCTGTCCAACGTCCTGACGACGACTTCCGCTCCGATCATTCCAAAATCCCGTTTTCGTTTCGCATTCCGGGAACGGTATTCGGTTCGGACCGCGCCGAATAATGCAAAGCGGACGCCATGCCATTCCGGCAGGTTATCTGTCAGCCCACCGCAAACACCCGATATTGCGGGTCGAAACGCATGCCTTCTTGCTGCGCCGCAGAATGCAGGGACACGGATTTCCGGCAGCGCCCCACCAGCGCGGATACATAACCCTGGATTATAAAATGACCCGACTATTGAATTTTACAGGGCCGCTGAACCCCTCGCACAGTGAAGCGATACCAAGGCTCGGCAGATGTCCGACCGCAATCAATGGGGAGCGAAATGAACACTTACATCACAGCAGCGGCGTTCGGATTGGCCGCAACATTCGCCACGACCGCCACGGCTGAGGTGATCCACGCCACCTGGGGCGGCGGCGGCGCGAGGAAGCTCGAGGAATACGTCCAGAAGCCCTTCATGGAAAAGACCGGCGTCGATGCCCGCGTGACCGAAGTGCCCAACACGGCCGGTGCCGTCCGCTCGCCGACTGCCTCGCAATACAACGCCGTCACGGTGACCTTCTTCGAAGGCGTCGGCCTGTCGGGCACAGACCTGCTTCAGGGCTTCACGGACGAGGAAATCCCCGAGGTGAAGAACCTGCCGCCCGAGGTCGTGATCCGCAACGACGAAGGCCTGATCGTCGGCATCCCGACCTACTTTTCCTATTACGGCATCGTCTACAACGAAGACCTGGCCGACGCCGAGGACTTCAAGAGCTGGAAAAGTCTTGCCGACCCCAAATGGAAGGGCAAGCTGGCGATCACCCGGCCCGTCTACGCCGCCGCCTATGACCTGACGATGTATGCCCATGCGGCAGGCGGCGATGCCGCCAATATCGAACCCGGCGTCGACATCCTGAAGGGGCTGATCTCGAATTCCCTGACCACCTACACCTCGCTGGCGCATATGAACACGCTGCTCGGCACCGGAGAGGTCACGGCCGTGCCCTTCTATTCCACCCGCGTCTGGCAGCTTCAGAACGAGGGGCAGGACAACATCAAGATCGCCATCCCCGAAGAAGGCGGTTTGATGCTGGCCTACGCGGTCGTGTCGCCCAAAGGGTCCGGGAACCGCGAGGAAACGGCGAAATACATGAACTACCTCGCCTCCGCCGAAAGCCAGGTCTCGGTTTCGGTGCACGGTGGCGGCATCCCGACCAACAACACCGCGCAATTGCCGCAGGAATACCTCGATACCCTCGGCACCACCCGCGAAGAGCTGATGAAGAAGATGTACATCCCCGACTGGAAGACCGTCTGGGACAACCACGAAGACCGCATCAACATGGTCGAGCAGATGATGTCCCAGGTCGGGAACTGACCCACCCTCCGACACGCCCTTCAGGACCTGGCCGGACATGTTCCGGCCAGTTTTGCCCCACGGAACACCGAGAACCTCATGACACGACAGACCCCGACCCCGAATGCCGCCTTCGGCAGCATCGACATCTCTTCCGTTTCGAAATCTTACGGTGATGCCGAAGTGCTGTCCGAGGTATCGCTTTCGATCCCGGCCGGCAGCTTCCTGACGCTTCTCGGACCGTCGGGCTGCGGCAAGACCACCCTGCTGCGCCTGATCGCGGGCTTCATCGCACCGACCCGGGGCAGCATCCAGATCGACGGTCGCACCATGACGCAGGTGCCCACGCAGAAACGTCCCATCGGGATGGTGTTCCAGAACCTCGCCCTCTTCCCGCATTTCTCGGTGGCCGAGAACATCGCCTACGGGCTCAAGCTGCGCGGCACGTCACAGGCCGAAACCCAGGCGCGGGTGGCCAAGTTCATCCAGCTTGTCGGGCTGGACGGCCTGGGCGACCGGCGCATCGCGCAGCTGTCGGGCGGCCAGAAACAGCGGGTCGCGCTGGCCCGGTCTCTGGTGCTGGAACCCTCGATCCTGCTGCTTGACGAACCGCTTTCGGCGCTTGACCTGCAATTGCGCAAGCAATTGCAGTTCGCGCTGAAGGACATCCAGAAACAACTGCGCACCACCTTCGTCTTCGTCACCCACGACCAGGAAGAGGCGACGATGATCTCCGACCGGATCGTGGTGATGAGCAACGGCCACGTCCAGCAGGTCGGCACCCCGCAGGAAATCTATTCCGACCCCCAGAACCTGTTCGTGTCCAAGTTCATCGGAGAGGTGAACGAACTGCCCGGCCGGGTCCGCTCGGCAGGGCAGACGCTGGCCGTGGAAACCGGCGCCGGCACGTTCGAACTCCCCCCCGGCGTGGCGCGCGGGCCCAGCCCCGCAGCCGGCGACAACGTCACCATCTGCCTGCGCCCCGAAAAGATCACCATGCTCGGCGACACGGCCCCCGCTCCCGGCATCGTCACGGCGCAGGCACAGGTGATCGACACGCTGGTCATCGGCCCGCTGACCCGCATCACGCTCGACGCACAGGGCACGCGGATGACCTCCATCCAGATGACCGACGCGCTTGGCCCCGTTACTGGCCGCGTGACGCCCGGCGCCACGGTCCGCATCGGCTTTCCCGCCGACGCCGCGCGCGTCTTCGCGCCGCTCACCGCCGACCTGGCCACCGCCTTCGGAGATCACGCATGAACACCGGCGAAAGACCCACCCTCGCCAAGGGGTTGATGCTGCTGCCCGCGCTGATCGTGCTGGGGCTCTTCTTCACCTCCGTCATCCTGCTGTTTTCCAACGCTTTCGTGGATCGCGGCGGGTTTTCCCTGAAATATTTCGAACAGATCCTCGCACGGCCCGACTACCACGTCGTCTTCTACCGCACCGTCCTGACCTCGATCATCGTGGCGCTGCTGGCGGTGCTATTGGCTTATCCGATCTCCCTGCTGCTCTGGCGGTCGGAAAAGCACCGCAACATGCTGCTGATCGTGGTGCTGGTGCCCTGGCTCGTCAGCCTCGTGGTGCGGACCTATGGCTGGATCATCCTGCTGGGCCCCAAGGGGTTCGTGAATGCCTTCCTCGGCTGGGTCGGCGTGATCGACACGCCGCTCAAGCTGATGTTCAACGACACGGGTATCATCATCGGTCTGACTCATGTACTGATCCCCTTCGCGGTGATCTCGATCCTGGCGTCACTCTTGTCGATCGAGGAAAACCTGGAAGAGGCGTCCCGCGTCCTCGGCGCCGGTCGCTGGCAGACCTTCCGGACCATCGTCTTCCCTCTCTCGCTGCCCGGGGTCTTCACCTCTCTAATGGTGATCTACCTGGCCTGCATCGGCGCCATCGTCACGCCGCTTCTGCTGGGCGGGATCACCGAGAAATTCGTGGGCTCGCAGATCTACCAGGAGGTCATGGCGACCTTCAACATGTCCAAGGCCGCCGCCTGGTCGATCTGCCTGCTGTCGCTCAGCTTCGTGTCCCTCGTCCTCCTCAAATTCATCGAACGCCGCGCCCTGCGCGGGCAGGAGTAACCCCATGGCCAAGATGACCCCCCTCATGAAGACAATCGGCATCGTGCTGCTGTTGCTGCTGCCGGCCCCGATCTTCATCGTCTTCGGCGCGTCCTTCAACGGAACCGGTTACATCCAGTTCCCACCGGAAAGCTGGTCTCTGCGCTGGTACGTGGACGCCTTCACCGATCCCAGATGGGGCCGAGCGGTGCTGACCTCGCTCTGGATCGCCGCCGTGGTGGCCACGCTGATCACCGCGATCAGCTTTCTCGCCGCCTATTTCACCCTGCGCTACGCGCCTAGGATCTCGGGCTGGCTGGAACTGGCGATCTTCTCTCCGCTCTTCTTCCCCCATGCCTCCATGGGGGTTGCGGCGGTGGCGCTGATGGCCGGCATGGGCATCGTCGGCACACCGATCGCGATCATCCTGGCACATCTGATGGTGACGATCCCGTTCTCCTACCGGCCCATCCACGTGGCCCTGAAATCCGTCGATCCGGACCTGATCCGCGCGGCCGAGGTCATGGGCGCGTCGGAACTGCGCGCGCTGTGGGACATCATCCTGCCGATCTGCCGGTCCGGCATCCTGACATCGCTGCTGTTCACCGGGATCATTTCGTTCGACGAGGTGACGGTGACCATGTTCCTGATCGGCCCCGACATCACGACGCTGCCGGTGCAGATCTTCACCTTCATCCAGGACGACGCCTCTCCCGTTCTTGCCGCGATCTCGACCCTGTCGGTGGTCATCACCTTCCTCGCAATCCTGTTGCTGGAACGGGTCGCCGGGCTTAGCTTCTTCGTGCAACGTCAGTCGAGTTGACCATGACCCACCTGTTTCACCGCGCGCCCCTCTCCCCGCCCCTCCTCGCCACCGGCGGGGAGGGCTGCTTCCTGATCGGGGCGGACGGCAAGCGATACCTCGATGGCAGTGGCGGCGCGGCGGTGTCCTGCCTTGGCCATTCCGACGACACGGTGAAGGCCGCGGTTCACGCCCAGATCGACGCCCTGCCCTTCGCCCATACCGGCTTCTTTACCTCCGCCCCCGCCGAGGCGCTGGCGGAAAAGCTGATCGCCCAAGCGCCCGAGGGGTTCGGCCGCGTCTACCTCACCTCCGGCGGCAGTGAATCCGTCGAGGCCGCACTGAAACTGGCCCGGCAGTGGGCCATCGACAGCGGACAGCCCGACCGCCGCCGCATCATCGCGCGGGATCAAAGCTATCATGGCAACACGCTCGGCGCGCTCGCGACCGGCGGCAACGCCGCACGCCGCGCACCTTTCGCGCCGCTGCTGCCAGAAACCTGGCATATCCCGCCCTGCTACGCCTATCGCGGGCAGGACAACGGCGAGAGCGAGGCCGAATACGGCCGCCGCGCCGCCGACACGCTCGAGGCGCAGATCCTCGCCCTCGGCCCCGAAACGGTGCTGGCCTTCGTCGCCGAAACCGTCGTCGGCGCGACCCTCGGGTCGGTGCCGGCGGCGCAAGGCTATTTCAGACGCATCCGCGAGATCTGCGACCAATACGGGATCCTGCTGATCCTGGACGAGGTCATGTGTGGTTCGGGCCGCTGCGGCACCTTCTTCGCCTTCGAAGCCGAGGGGATCACCCCCGATATCGTCACCATCGCCAAGGGGCTGGGCGCAGGCTACCAGCCAATTGGCGCTGTCCTGTGCACCGAAGCCCTCTACCAGACCATCGTCAACGCCAGCGGCGCGTTCCAGCACGGCCATACCTATATCGGCCACCCGGTCGCCGCGGCCGCCGCCAATGCAGTGATGGGCCGGCTGATCGACGACGACGTCCTCGGGCGGGTCATCCCGGCGGGCGAGGCGCTGCAGGCGGCACTCACCGACCGGCTGGGCCAGCACCCCCATATCGGCGACATCCGCGGCCGCGGCCTGTTCCGCAGCGTGGAACTGGTGGCGGATCGCGACACGAAAACCCCCTTCGACCCGGCGCGCAAACTGCATGCCAAGGTCAAGACTGCGGCGATGGAGGAAGGGCTGGTCTGCTACCCGATGGGCGGCACGGCGGATGGCAAGGCAGGCGATCACGTGCTGCTCGCCCCGCCCTACATCATTTCCGAAGACGAAATCGGCATGCTGGCCGACCGGCTGAGCGCCGCCATCGACCGGGCACTGGACGCCTAGCGCCCGGTGACCCGCTCGATCTGGTCGCGCAGCTTGTACCAGCCGGTCATCATCGGCAGGAACCACGCCTTTTCGCGGTAAAACGGCATGGTCGGGAAGCCGAGGTTCCAGAAGGCCGATCTTTCGCCCCCCGCCATCGCCTGCCCCGCCATATGGCCCAGGTAGCTTTGCATCGCCACGCCCGACCCGTTGCAGCCAAGCGCATAGACGATGCCCTCGCGTTCGCCCAGATGCGGCAGCAGGTCGAAGGTAAAGGCGATCTGACCGGACCAAGCATAGCGGATCGGGATGCCGCTGGTTTCGGGAAAAACGGCGTGAAGCCTGGCGGCCAGCTCTGTCGCCAGCTCTGACGCATCGCGGATGCGCAGGCTGGCGCGCCCGCCGAAGAGGATGCGTTTGCGGTCCGGCGTGGGCCGGAAATAGCTCAGCAGGCGGCGGCTGTCGACGGCTGTCCGCCCCTCGGGCAGCAGCGTGTCGATCATGCCTTCGGGCAGTTCCTCGGTCACGACGATATAGCTTGCCGCCGGGATCACCCGCCGCCGCACCCAGGGGTTCAGCCCGTCGGAATAGCCGTTCGTCGCGATCAGCACCTTGTCGCAGCGGATCGCCACATCGCCGGCCCTGACCTGCCATTCGGTCCCCTGCCGTTCGATACCGGTCACGCGGATATTGTCGCACAGCACCGCGCCGCGCGCCTCGGCCATGTCGACAAGGCCCTGCACGTAACGCCCCGGATGCAACTGCCCCGCACGGTCGATGGTCATGGCCCCGTGATAGAGGTCCGACCCGATCACCCGGCGTTGCTGGTCACGGTCATACAGCTGCACGCCGTCGCGCCGCATCTTGGCCGCCTTGCCCTTCATCGCCTCGAAATGCCCCGGCAGCGTCGCACAGACCACGCGCCCCGACCGGCGGTATTTCGCATCGCGCGACAGCTCTGCCGTGCGCGCCTCGACGAAATCGAAGGACGCCGCCGCCTCGGTCTTCAACTGGTCGAACACACCCTCGGGCAGGCTCTGTTCCAGCGGCGAACGGACATTCGAGGACGAGGCCGTCTTGCCCAGGTTCACGCCGCTCGACACGTGGCCCGCATTGCGGCTGCTGGCGCCATGGCCGAAATCCTCGGCCTCCAGCACGACGACCTCTGCCCCCGCCTGCCGCAGCGCGATGGCCGCGTTCAGCCCGGTGAACCCGCCGCCGACAATGACGACATCGGCCCGGGCGGGCGGCGTGTGGCCCAGCTTGCGCGGCGGGGCCTCTTCCCACCAATAGGGGGTCTGGATCAGGCTCATCAGTCACGCTCCACGAAGAACTGGATGCCGATGACCTTGTCGAGCACGAAGACCATCAGCGAGGTGAACAGGACCAGCGCCGCAGAGACGGCCGCGATGATCGGGCTGGCGCTTTCCAGCACTTCGGAAAAGACCTGCACCGGCAGCGTCATCACGAAGGGGCCGACCAGGAACATCGTCACGGTCACCTCGTCGAAGGAGATGATGAAACTGAACAGGAGCGAGGTCACCAGACCCGGCCGCACCGCCGGCAGCGACACCAGCCAGAAGGTCCGCCAGGGACGAGCCCCAAGGCTTGCCGCCGCTTCCTCCAGTGCCGGATCGGCCTTGCGCAGGGCGGCGACGACGGGGCGGTAGGCATAGGGGATCGTCAGGATGCAATGCACCAGGATCAGCCCGGTGAACGTGCCCAGCCAGCCAAGGCCCGACAACGTCACGATCATGATCACCCCGATGGCCGCATGGGGAAAGATCAGCGGGGTCAGCAGGATCGTCTCGTAGGTCGTGCCGAACCGCATCTCGTGGCGGACCACGGCCCAGGCGGCAGCGAAAGAGGCCGCCGTGCTGACCAGCGCCCCGATCAGGGCCAGCAACGCGGAGGTGCCCAGCACCTTCAGCCAGTCGGCCGAGCCAAGGAATTCCGCATACCAGCGCAGCGAGACGCCCTTGATCGGAAAGGACAGGTACCCGGCCGAGGTGAAGGACGACAGCACCACAATGACGATGGGCAGGGGCAGGAAAAGAAGCACCGCAATGGCGATGGCACGGGTGGTCATTGCGAACCTCCGTCGGACAGGCGCCGGGCGACCCAGCGTTCAAGGATCTGGATGGGCAGGACGACGGCCAGCGCGGTGATCAGAAGCACCGTGGCCAGCGCCGCGGCCTTGGGATAATCGAAGAAATGCATGACCTCCTGGAAGATCTCGGTGCCCAGCATCGTGTCACCCAGCCCGCCCAGCAGCAGCGGCGTCACGATCGCCCCCGTCGCCATCAGGTAGACCAGCGTGATACCGGTCAGCACGCCGGGCAGCGACAACGGCAACAGCACCGTGCGGAAACTGTAGGAGGGCCGCCCGCCCAGGCTCATCGACGCCTCTTCCAGGTTGCGAGGGATCTGCATCAGCACCGACAGGATTGCGATGATCATGAAGGGCAGCAGCACATGCACCAGCCCGAGGATCACCCCGAAATCATTGTACATCAGCTTGGCCGGTCGTTCGATCAGCCCGGTCCAGGTCAGGAATCCGTTGATCAGGCCGCGCGGGCCCAGGATCACCACCCAGCCATAGCTGCGCACCACGATCGACACGAGCCAGGGGAAGATGATCATCAGCAGCAGGAAGTTCCGGTTCCCGCGATAGCGCGCCACGTAATAGGCCGTCGGAAAGCCCAGCAGCAGGCAGAAGAATGTGGTCATCGCCGCGATGCGCAGGGTCCGGCCCAGCATGGCGACGTAATCGGCCCGGCTGAAGATCGCCTCGTAATAGGACAGGTCGATCTGCCCGTCGGTCACAAGGGACGATCCGATCAGTCGGATCAGACCGTACAGGAAGACGCACATCAGCAGGCCCGAGGGCGCCAACAACAAGGCTATTCGCAGGGATCGCGGCAAAGGAGGCTCCGGTTTCGCTTAGGGACCCGCCGGTGCCGAAAGGGCGCACCGGCGGGCAGAGAACGGCCCGGACTGGCCGGGCCGTACTGGGATGCTCAGGGGTGGGTCAGAGCGTGGCCAGCATCTGGTCGATGGCGGCAACGGTGTCTTTCTGGTTCTCGGCGATATAGCCCCAGTCGGGCTGGTAGAGCCGCGCCCGCAGCTCGTCATATTCGCCGCCCAGCTTGGCCTTGATCTCGTCGGTGGCCTTGGCGTCGTTGTTGGCAGGGATGTAGCCCGACAGGGCCGTGCCCCGTTCCTGTGGCGCGGCAGAGGCGATGTAGTTCAGCCATTCCGCCACCATTTCGCGGTTCTTGACGCCCTTTGGCGCAAAAATCGCATAGGGCAGCAGCAGCGCCCCCTCTTCGGGGATGACGATACGCACGTAATCGACACCCGCTTCGTTCAGCGACCAGACACGGACCGAATAGAACGGCATGGCCGCGACCTCTCCGCGCTCCAGCATGGTGTTCTGCTGTGCCAGCGAATTGCCGACGTTCAGCACGTTCTTCGCCATGCCCTTCAGCAGCTCCATGCCGCCCTCGGTGTTGTATTCGTCACCGCCCGCCGTCTTCGACAGGATCGTCAGGTCATAGGTCGACAGGTAGATCGGCCGGGTCATGCCCAGGCGGCTTTCCCATTTCGGATCGGCCAGGTTCTTCCACGAACTGAACTCCTCGACCGGGGCCTCGTTGGTGTTCACGGCGATCCCGTAATAGGCGAAATACGGGGTGACGCCGGCGATGCGGCCATCCTCGGTCTTCAGCCAGTATTTCTCGTCGATGTTCTTCATGTTGGGGATCTCGTCCAGGCCGAACGTCTCCAGCATGTCGTCCCGCATCAGGTTCACGCCCTGCACGAAAGTGCCGATCCCGGTATGGTATTGCGGATTGCCGGCCTGGGCGCGGAACTGCGCCTCGGGGTTGGGCAGTTCGACGATGCGGACCTCCGTCCCCGTCTCCTCTGCATAGGGTTCGGCAAAGGCGTTGGTCCAGGTGTCCCCGACGCCACCACCCCATGAGGCATGCAGAAGCGGGCCGGATTGCGCCAGCAACCGGCTGGGCATCGAAAGGGTCGCCGTGGCGCCAAGTGCGCTGGCAAGGGTCTGTCGTCTGGTGAATTTCATCTGATGGTCCTCTATGTCGGGTTGGATCGCCCCGGTTAGCCCGGGATCACGGTTGTGGTATCGGCGGCCCAGCTGATCTGGACCGTCTCGCCGTTCGGAAAGGGATGCCCCTCGCCCGCGCGGAATGGCACCTGCGCCAAGAGCGGCCCCGCCGCACTGTCGAGCGCATAGGTCACGGTGGACCCGGAAAAGCTGTGAGAGACGACTTGCCCGGTCAGTGTCGGCCCGGTCGGCGCCGGGTCGGTGTTGGGGCCAAGCGTCATGTATTCCGGGCGGATCGAGATCCAGACGCTGTCCCCTGCCCCGATCCCGGACCCTTCGACCAGGGGCACGGAAAACGGCTGGTCGATGCCATCGACGGCCAGCACCGCTCCGACGGCATCGCGCGACACGGCGCGGGCCTCGACGAGGTTGGTCTCGCCCACGAACTGGGCGACGAAACGCGTTTGCGGATGATGATAGGTTTCCACGGCCGAGCTGAACTGTTCGACCCGGCCCGCATTCATCACCGCGATCCGGTCGGACATGGACAGCGCTTCCTCCTGGTCGTGGGTGACGAAGATGAAGGTGATCCCGGTCTCTTTCTGGATACGCTTGAGCTCGACCTGCAATTGCCGCCGCAGCTTGAGGTCCAGCGCCGAAAGCGGCTCGTCCAGCAGCAGCACGTCGGGCGACGTGACCAGCGACCGGGCCAGCGCCACGCGCTGCCGCTGCCCGCCCGAGATCTGGCCGGTACGACGTGTCTCGAACCCCTCCAGCCCGACCAGCGCAAGGATGTCGCGCACCTTGCGGTCCAGCCCCTCGGTCCGCTTGCGGGCCCGCAGCCCGAAGGCCACGTTGTCGTAGACGTTCATATGCGGAAACAGCGCCAGGTTCTGGAACACCAGCCCGATCTCGCGCTCGTAGGCCGGGTCCTTCGACATGTCCTCGCCGCGCATCAGGATACGACCCGAGGTCGGCGTCTCGAACCCGGCCATCATGCGCAACAGGGTGGATTTCCCGCAGCCCGACGGCCCGAGCAGCGTGACGAACTCGCCCTCGGCAACATCAAGGGTCACGCGGTCGACCGCTGTCGTTCCGTCGAATTCCTTGGTGACGGCATCAATCTGCAGGATCGGCTGGGACAAAGTAGCTGTGTCGGGCACGCAGAGGCTCCGGTTGTGGTGAATGGGATCAGTGGATCGGTGGTCGAACATGGCCCTAATGTGGGGCCGGGGATGCCCCCCAAGTCAAATATCAAGTCTGCAGCACATCATTCCAAAAACTTATGGAAACCTGACGCGCCACGTCGTCGTCAAACTTGTTCAAAAACAATCGGATGCCGAGATCAGAGAAGATAACTTCTGGTTATGATATGCGCCAAATTCGAAATTTGCGGGTCTGACGGAAGGCTGTCTAGGTAGGGTCGACCGCACGGAAAAATCGCCGTGCAGATGACAAGAACTGCAGGAAATTCCCTTTCGATGACACCCGTTCCCCTGACCACGCCGGACCAATCCCCTGCAGACCGCCGCGCCGCGATAGAACAGGCCCCGATGCCAAACTCGATCCCCGCGCTCCTCGACGAAGCGGTCGCGGATTGCCCGGAGGCCACGCTGTGGGAATTCTTCGACGAAGGCCTCTCTGCCACCTTTGCCGAGGTGCGCCGGGACAGCATGCGGATGGGCGCGTTCCTGGCCGGTGAAGGCATCTGGCAGGGCGACCGCGTGGCCGTCATGCTGCCCAACATCCCCGAAATGCCGCTGACCTGGCTGGGCCTGGGCCGGATCGGGGCGGTGATGGTGCCGGTCAACACCCGCTCCTCCGCCCGCGAACTGGCATATGCAGTCGAAAACTCGGGGGCGCGGCTTCTGCTGATCCACGAAGATTATGCCGACCTTTTGGAAGAGGGCGACCTGGATATCGAGGTCATCATCGTGGGCCCCCCCGACTGGGACAAACGCGTCAGCCGCGCCGATGCCGCCAAGTGTCCAACGCCCCGGCTGGACCGCGATACGCTGGTCAACATCCAGTACACGTCCGGCACGACCGGCCTGCCCAAGGGCTGCCTGCTGACCCATCGCTACTGGCTGACCACGGGAATGGTGAATGCCTGGCGCGACGGCCTGCGCCTGCGCCGCATCCTGGCGACGACGCCCTTCACCTACATGGACCCGCAATGGCTCTTGCTGATGGCGATATACCAGCGCGGCACGCTGGTCGTCGGCCGCAAGCAGAGCGCCACGCGGTTCTCGGGCTGGCTGGCCGATCACCGGATCGACTTCTGCCTCTTCCCCGAGGCCGCCAGCAAGCAGCCCCCTGCCCCCCATGACAACCAAAACGTCGTCAAACGCGCCAATATCTACGGCGTCCGCGCCTCCGCCCATCGCGAGATCGAGGCCCGTTTCGGCTTCAAGGCGCGCGAGGCCTTCGGCATGACCGAAATCGGGTCGGGCATGTATGTCCCCATCGAAGCCGAGGACATGATCGGGTCCGGCAGCTGCGGGCTTGCCTCGCCCTTCCGCGAAACCCGCATCGTCGACGATAACGGCCAGGACCTGCCGCCGGGCGAGATCGGAGAACTGCTGATCAAGG
Source organism: Pseudooceanicola atlanticus (assembly GCF_000768315.1). GTDB lineage: Bacteria > Pseudomonadota > Alphaproteobacteria > Rhodobacterales > Rhodobacteraceae > Pseudooceanicola > Pseudooceanicola atlanticus. The sequence goes on along the minus strand of NZ_AQQX01000007.1, from coordinate 15,319 downwards.
GCCCCGGCATCTTTCAGGGCTATTACAACAACCCTGACGCGACCGCCAAGGCGATCCGCGACGGCTGGTTCCATTCCGGCGACCTGTTCCGCAAGGACGAGAACGGTTTCCACTACATCGTCGGGCGCAAGAAGGACATGATCCGCCGCTCGGGCGAGAACATCGCCTGCCGCGAGGTCGAAGGCGTCCTGCGCGACATGGACCAGATCGAAGAGGTCGCCCTGGTGCCCGTCCCCGACGACATGCGCGGCGAGGAAGTGAAGGCCTTTCTGACCCTCCAGGACGGACACACGGGCGACGAGGCCCTGATCGACCAGATCGTCAGCTACGCGGAAAAGCGCCTCGCCTCGTTCAAGGTGCCCCGCTACTTCGAATTCATCGAAGAGATGCCGCGCACACCGTCTTTCAAGGTCGCCAAGACCGCATTGACCAAGGACCGGGACGACCAGCGCACCAGCGCCTTCGACCGGGTTGACCAGATCTGGCGATAGGAGCATCCCGATGATCATCGACTACGGCGCCACCCCGCCCATCCCCGAACTCTCGCTCTCCGACGGGGCGCATCTGAAGAATTACCGCCGGGTCTATGCCTCGGCCGAAAAGGCCGCGGATCGCGGATCCATGGACCTCGAGCAATGGTTTTCCGCCGTGGACGAGGCCGGGATCGACCTGACCGTGATCAAGGCCCGCGACGTGGAAACCACCTTCGGCGGCCGCGTCACGAACGAAGCGGTGGCCAAGGTCGTCGCGGATCATCCCGGCCGCTTCCTGGGCTTCGCGGGCGTCGATCCGAACAAGGGCATGACCGCGCTGCGCGAACTTGAGGACGCGGTGACCGGGCTGGGCCTCAAGGGCCTGAACATCCAGTGTTTCGAGAACCGACTCGCCATCGACGACCGCCGCATGTACCCGGTCTATGCCAAGTGTATCGAGCTCGACATCCCGGTGAACATCCATGTCGGCATGAACTTCTCGCTCAAAACCTCGCCGGAATTCGGGCGGCCCATGCTGCTCGACAAGGTGCTGTGCGACTTCCCCGATCTGCGGGTCATCGCCTCCCCGCCCGGCTGGCCCTGGGTCGAGGAATTGCTTGCCGTGGCCTGGCGTCACCCCAACCTGTCGATCGGGCTGGTCGCGATGCGGCCCAAGCTGCTGGGCGTCGAGAATTCGGGCTACGGGCCGCTCATGCAATACGGACGCACGATACTGAAGGACCGGATGCTCTTCGGCACGGCCTGGCCGATGCTGCCGATGAAACGCGCGATCGAGGAAATCCGCGCCCTGCCCATCGACGAAACCATCGCCAATCGCTGGCTTGGCGAAAACGCGAAGGCGCTCCTGCGCCTTTGACATGCCGCAGGGGGATGCACCCCGCGACCAGACGCGCCAGTATGGCGGAGGGAGAGGAGACCCCAGAATGACCGAAGACGATCTGTGCCGCATGTCCGCGACGGACCTCCTGCCGCGCCTGAAATCCGGAGAGGTCAAGGCCGCCGCGCTGATGCGTGCCGTGCTGGACCGCGTGACGCGACTGGACACCGAAACCAACGGCATCGCCCATATGGACCCCGACCTGGCCATGGCCGAGGCAGAGGCACGCGACAAGGCGCTGGCCGCAGGCGAGGCGCCGGGCGACCTGCAGGGCATCCCGGTCACCGCCAAGGACCTGCTCAAGGTCAAAGGCCTCCCGATGGAGATGGCCTCCTACGCCTTCGAGGGGCAGACCCCCGAAGACGACGCCGAAGGCATCGCCCGCCTGCGCCGCGCCGGGGCCATTCCCTTCGCCAAGTCCGCCACCCCTGAATTCGGCCACAAGGTGCTGACCGACAGCCCGATCAACGGCGTCAGCCGCAACCCCTGGGACCTGTCGCGCAGCTGCGGCGGGTCATCCGGCGGGTCCGGCATCGCGGCCTCCATGGGGTTCGGACCGATCCACATCTCGTCCGACGGGGCGGGATCGGGGCGCATCCCCGCCTCGGCCTGCGGGGTCACCGGGCTCAAACCGACCTGGGGCGCCATCCCGCATGAAACGACGCCAGATGTCTTCGGCTCTCTCACCGTGATCGGCGTCATGGCCCGTACGGTGCCGGACCTCGTGCTGGGCTTCAACGCCATGAAAGGCCCGGACCGCCGCGACCCGATGACCTTCGGCAGCACGACTGGCCCGATCCACCTGCCCGCCGACCCGCGCGAAACGCTCAAGGGCCTGCGCCTCCGCGTCGTCATGCGCACCGTGAACGACTGGCTGGACCCGGAGGTCGAGGCTGCCGTGCAGGGCGCGGTGCAGCAGATGATCGACGCCGGCGCGCGGGATGTGGGCCAGATCGACAACCCGGTCTACGACATCAACAACGCGCTGATCTTCATGCGCGGCTACCAATACGCGCGCTTCGGCCACCTGATGGAAACCCACGGCGACAGGCTCGACCGGACGGCGAAGATGTCCCTGACCGCCAATCCCGAACTGACCTACGAATCCCTCGCCAAGTCGATGAAGGCCCGCACCGATATCTTCCACGAGGTCGAGCGGCAGTTCGACGGCGCGGATATCTACATCACGCCGACCATCACCACTCCATCGCTGGCCGCCGACCAGAAACAGGACGAACCGCTGATCGTCGACGGGGTGAACCACGGCGCGCTGCGCGAGGCATGGTATCCCTACACGGTGCCGCAGAATGCCAGCGGCCACCCGGCAATGTCGGTGCCCGTGGGCATGTCCTCCGCAGGCATCCCCATCGGCATGCAGATCGTCGGCCCCTGGCACAGCGAGGAACGGCTTCTCTCCATCGCCGCTGCGCTCGAGGCGATGATGCCCTGGGCCGACCGCTGGCCGCCCGCCGCGCGGTGATGCGCCCCCTGTCCGTCCGATGACCTGCGCCCGCACCCGGAAGGGACACCGGAAAATCCCGTTGTCTTTCAGCGCATTGCCACTACGGTAAGCTCAGGGAGGACGGACGCATGCGCATCACGCACCGCCAGCTCGAGGCATTCATCCAGTTCATGGAAACCGGCACCGTCACCGCGGCGGCCGAACGGATGCTGGTCACCCAGCCCGCGATGAGCAAGATGCTCGCCGGGCTGGAGATCGACCTCAAGCTGACGCTCTTCCAGCGCGAGAAACGCCGCCTGATCCCCACCGACGAGGCCCGGCTGCTCTATAACGAGGTCCGGCGCCTCTTTGCCTCGCTTTCCGACGTGGAACGCTTTGCCGAGGACCTGCGCACCTTCCGCACCGGAGAGCTGCGGATCATCACCGGCTCGACCCTCGGCCTGACGCTGGTCGCCGATGCGCTGTCGGATTTCTGCAAGGAAAACCCCGAGGTCGACGTGCTGATGGACATGTCGTCCAATGTCGGGCCGGACGTGCTGGCCGCCAATGTCGATATCGGCTTCTCGGTGACGCAGTTCCAGCATCCCTCGCTCAAGATCGAACCGCTCTTCCATGTCAGTTCGGTCTGTATCGTGCACAAGGATCATCCGCTGGCGGATCGCGACCGGCTGGGCCCCAAGGACCTTGAGGGAGAAGAGTTCATCTCCTTCACCCGCGACACCCGGATGCGGCACATCACCGATGGCGTGTTTGAACAATACCGCGTCGCCCGGAAGATGCGGATCGAGGTCTTCGCCTCCGCCGAGGCCAACGCGCTTGTGTCGCGGGGTGTCGGGGTGGCCATCGTCGAACCGCTCGGCGTGCGCCAGAATTTCTGGCCCGACGTCCGCGCCATCCCCTTCGATCCGCCGATCGAGTTCACCTTCTCCGCCTTCCGCCCCCGCGACCGCATCGCCTCGCCGCTGGCCAACCGCTACATGCAGATGTTGCGCGACTACATCCGCCAGATGCGGGACGGCGAAAGCCACCTGCCCGCCTGGATGGATGTCCGCCTGCCCGGAGAGGCCCGCCCCCCGGTGGACTGACCCTGCGCGGTGCTTGCCTTCAGGCCGGAACGCTGAGGTCCGCCGCCTTCACGACCGTCGCATAGCGCGCTGCGAGCGGTGCCATGATCGCCGCATGGACCTGATCCGCCGCGACATCGACACCGTCAAAGCTGACCGCAGCCGCCGCGCAGGCGTCCGACACCAGCGTGACCTTGTAGCCAAGATCCGCCGCCGCGCGGGTTGTGGCATCTATGCACATCTGGCTCATCGCGCCGCATATGATCAGGTGTTCCACCCCGTCGGCCCGCAGAATGTCATCCAGCCCGGTCCCGACAAAGCTGTTCGGACGCGCCTTTTCGACGACGCGTTCGCCATCCCGGGACGCCACGGTGTCGTGGATTTCGCTGCCCTCGGTCCCTTTGCGAAAAAAGGGCGCGTCGGCAGGCGCGATGTGGCGGATGTGCAGGATGGGATAGGCCTTGTCCCGGGCCATATCGAGGATCGCCGCGGCCTTGGTCGCGGCAGCCTCCATGCCCGGCAGGGCCATGCGGCCCCCCGCGAAGTAGTCGTTCTGGATATCGACAAGGATCAGGGCAGTCTGGGTCATGTTGAAGTACCTCCTGACCCCTGTTTACGCGCACAGTGCCCCGCCCTACGATTGGCGCGTATGACAAATGATGTGCCAGATACGCCAATCCGCGCCCGGATCGCCCTTCTTGGCTACGAGGGGGTTCAGATGTCGGCCGTGCTCGGCCTGATCGACCTGCTGGAGATCGCGAACCGCTATGGCAAGGAAACCGGGGCCGGACAGATCCTGCACGACGTCCTGCGCGACGGCGCGCTGCCCGACACGCGTTTCGATGCCGTCTGGCTGCCGCCGAACCTGACGGGGCAGCGCGGGGCCGCAGACACGGCGATCCATACCTGGCTAAGCGACCGGCACCAGGCGGGCGCCCTGATCTGCTCCGCATGCGCCGGGGCCTTCTGGCTGGGTCATGCGGGCCTCCTGGACGGGCGACCGGTCACCACGCACTGGGCGCTCGAGCCGGAGTTTCGCGCGGCTTTCCCCAAGGCGCAGCTTCACGCAGAGAGCATCCTCGTCGACGACCACGACATCGTCACCGCCTGCGGCGTGATGGCCTGGGTCGATCTGGGGCTGCACCTGGTCAAGCGCTGGCTGGGGGCAGAGGTCGTGTCGCAGGTCTGTCGCCACATGCTGATCGACCCGCAGGGACGCGAGCAGCGCAATTACCGCAGTTTCCGGCCGCGCCTGGATCACGGTGACACAAGGATCCGCGACCTGCAGGTCTGGATGGAGGCCAACGTGACCGGCGATCTGTCCGTTACCGCGCTCGCCTCCCGCTGCGCCCTGCCCGAGCGCAGCCTGCAACGCCGCTTCACCCGGGCCACCGGTCTGCCGCTCAGCACCTACGCGCAGGAGCTGCGGGTCGAAAAGGCGCGCGGGTTGCTGGAACGCAGCCAGATGCCGGTCAACGAGATCTGCTGGGCCGTGGGATACGAGGACCCCTCCGCCTTCAGCCGCCTGTTCCGCAGTGTCTCTGGCCTCAGCGCCAGCGAGTACCGCAAAAGGTTCCGTATCAGGTAGCAACCGACCGAGGTTCGGCCGATTGCAACTGTGCGCTGGCCGTCAACCGATCCGGTAGTTCGGGCTTTCGCGGGTGATCTGAACGTCGTGCACGTGGCTTTCCTTCAGCCCCGCGCCGGTGATCTTCACGAACTGGCAATTGTTGCGCATTTCCTCGACCGTGGCGCAGCCGGTATAGCCCATGGCCGCGCGCAGACCGCCGACCAGCTGGTGCACGACCGTGTTGGCCGACCCCTTGTAGGGCACCTGGCCTTCGATGCCTTCCGGCACCAGCTTGTCCGATGCCGCGTCCTTCTGGAAATAGCGGTCGGCCGAGCCGCGCGCCATTGCCGCGATGGAGCCCATGCCGCGATAGGATTTGAAGGACCGGCCCTGGTAGAGGATCACCTCGCCCGGGGATTCGTCGGTGCCCGCGATCATCGAGCCGACCATGGCAACCGAGGCGCCCGCCGCGATCGCCTTTGCGAAATCGCCCGAGAACTTGATGCCGCCATCGGCGATGACCGGGGTGTCGCCCGCCGCGCCCGCGCAATCCATGATCGCGGTCAGCTGCGGCACGCCGACACCGGCGACCATCCGCGTGGTGCAGATCGACCCCGGGCCGATCCCGACCTTGATCGCATCCGCGCCGGCGCCGATCAGGGCGCGGGTGGCCTCGGCGGTGGCGACGTTGCCGGCCACGACCTGGACCTCGTTGGACAGGCGCTTGACCCGCTCCACGGCCTTGGCCACGCCTTCGGAATGGCCATGCGCCGTGTCGATCACGATCAGGTCGCAGCCCGCATCGATCAATGCCTCGGAGCGCTCAAAGCCCGCATCGCCCACCGTGGTGGCCGCCGCGACCCGCAGTCGGCCCAGGTCGTCCTTGCAGGCGGTCGGGTTCAGCACGGCCTGTTCGCTGTCCTTCAGGGTCAGCAGGCCGGTCAGCTTGCCGGTCTTGTCGGTGATCAGCAGTTTCTCGATCCGCTTGGCCTTCATCAGCGACAGCGCCTCGGCGCGATCGGCGGGTTCATGCATGATCGCCAGATCCTCGGCGGTCATCATCGCGTGGACCGGGGTGTTCTCATCCGTGGCGAACCGCATGTCGCGGTTGGTCAGGATGCCCACGACGCGGCCGCCCTCGTCGACGACCGGAAAGCCCGAGATGCGATATTGTTCGCGCAGCGCGTTGGCATCGGCCAGGGTCTGGTCGGGGCGCAGCGTGATGGGCTTGTAGACGATCCCGCTTTCGAAGCGTTTGACGCGGCGGACCTCGTCGGATTGCTGCTGCACCGTCAGGTTGCGGTGCACCACGCCCATGCCGCCGGCCTGGGCCATGCAGATCGCCATCCGGGCCTCGGTCACGGTGTCCATGGCCGATGACAGCAGCGGGATGTTCAGGGAAATGGATTTCGTGACCTTGGTGCGGGTATCCGCCGTAGACGGCAGCACGTTCGAAGCTGCGGGCGTTAGCAGGACGTCGTCGAAGGTCAGGGCCTCGCGAATCTCCATCGGATACCTCCATGGCGTTGTTCACTTGGCGCTTCCCTATTGCATGGATGTGCCGGAGGGGAAAGGGGCAAAAACCGTCGTGATCCAAATGGGCCTGCGGCATTCCATCCATGTGCCCGATCCGCCCTTCGGGCCGATCGGGCGGGGCCTCCGGCGGGAGTATTTCCGGCAAGATGAAGCAGGGGATGCGCCCGGAAGACGCCGGAAGTTCCCTGAACACGCCAAAAGATGAATGTCAGTCGCGGGTGGGCTCTCCGGCGAGGCGGGTGAGCACGGGGAAATACTCCGCGGCAAAGCCCACTTTCTGCGCCATCTTCATCCGCGCCTGCGCCAGTTCGGCGCCGGGGGCCACGAGCCCCGCCTCCTCGGCCATTTCCAGCGCATAGGAGACGTCCTTGAGCGCATAATCCGTCGGAAAGGCGCCCTGCGGGAAAGTGTCGGGGATCATCGCCTTCTGGCCATGGTTGCGCAGGGCGAAACTGTCCGCCGATCCCTGCGACAGCACCTCGAAGAGCCGCTCGGGCGCCATGCCCGCCGCGCGGCCAAGCGCCTGCGCCTCGGACAGGGCGACCACGTTCTGGAACAGCACCATGTTGTTGAGGATCTTGGCCACCTGACCGCAGCCCACATCGCCGCAATGCAGGATCGCCTCGCCGGCATGGGCCAGGATCGGTTCGATCCGGGCGAAGACGTCCGCCGCGGCGCCGACCATGATGGCAAGCGTGCCGGCCTCGGCCGCCGCACGGGTGCGCGCGACCGGGGCATCGGCGTAAGAGGCCCCGCGCGCCGCGGCCTCCTCCGCAAGGCGCCGGGTCAGGCCGACCGGGGCGGTGGACATGTCGATCAGCACCTGGCCTGCGCGCAGCTGCGGGATCAGCGCGCCGGCCACGGCCTCCACCTGGGGGCCGCCGGGCAGCGACAGGAAGATCAGGTCGGCCTCCTGCGCGATCTGCTCTGCTGTCGCCGCCTCTGCGCCCAGGGCGGTCAGCCGGTCCACCGGGCCCTCAGAAAGGTCGCTGACCAGCATCCGAGCCCCGGATTTCTGCATCATGTTGCGGCAGATGGGTTCGCCCATCACCCCCAGGCCGATGAAGCCCAGCACTTGTCCATCACTCATGCCATCCTCCCTGATATCTCAGGGATAGACCTGCCGCGACGGCATCGCAACGCTGAATTCTACTCTTCGGTAGAGGCTTTGAGCGCGTAGGAAACAGGCGCCATGGCCACCCGCGACGCGCGATCCGCCAACCCCCAGAGCAGCAGCACCGACACCGTGTCGGGCCGCAGCCGGGCGACGAGGATCACCGCCTCCTCCTGGCCCGCGCGGAAGGCGGCGTTGTCCATGAAGCGGCGCATCACCGTGCCGCTCTGCCCCTCTCCGTCGAGGTCGCGGAACACGGTGGCGGCGGGCACGCCTTCGCGGGCCGCCAGCTTGCGCGCCGTGTCCAGCCCCTCGGGATAAAGCAGCAGGCCATGGCCGCTATCGGTCAGGATCTCGGCCAGCTGTTCCGATTGCGCCCGCCCCGCCTGGAGCGAGCGATCCGGGGTTTCCATGACGGCCACGGCCTCGTCCAGCGCCTGGAACCAGCCGGCGGCCTGGGTTTCCATATCCTGCGCGGTGACACCCTCCGGCAGGTCGACCAGCGCGAGCACTTCATGGCCGGCGGCACGGTACATCGCCTGTTTCTCGGCCGCGTCGGGGGCGTCGACCGGGATCGCGACGGATAGCGGATAGGGGAAATTGCGCGGGAGTTCGAACCCGTCCTCGGCCAGCCCGTCGTCGATCAGCACGATGGAGAGGAGCGGCTTGGCCTCAGGGTTGTCGAACGGGGCGGCGAAACGGTCGATCGCGGGGGCATCGGGGTCGACGGGGGCGGCCTCCGGCGCGGCCTCGGTCGCGGTTTCCTCTGCCGGGGTGGCATTGCGCTCGGTCAGGGGCACCGCGCGCTGGCCGGGCATGGTCGTGGCGGGACGCCCCGCGAGGCCGGTCCCTGCGGTGGTGGCTTCGGCGTCGGCCTCGGCCGGTTCTTCGGTCGTTTCGGGGTCCAGAGCCTGGGCGACCGAGGCGTCGGCATCCTCGGCCGTGTCCGCGACAGCCGCGTCGGCCGGATCGGCAGCGGCGTCCTCGGTCGTTTCGGCATTTGGCGCGCCCGTGGCGTCAGGTACCGGGGCTTCCGCCACCGTGGCATCGGCCCCCTCTGCATCGGTCGCGGCCTCGCCAGCGGGCTCCGCAGGTTCGTCGGACGGCTCAGCCACCGCCTCGGCCGGATCGCCGGCCACGGCGTCCATCCCACCCGCGCCGGCCCCGGCTTCTGCCGGGTCCTCCGGCGGCGTCGGCAGATCGGCCTGCGCTTCGGGCGCGTCGGGCGTGGTCGCGGCCATCTCCAGGTCGGAGGAGGAGAACTGCGTGATCGTCTCGCCCGGCTCGGCGCGCGGCGGGGTGCGCGGCTCGGTCGCGGCGTCGGGCTGCGGCTCCTGCCCCGGCACGCCGGGCAAGGCGGCCTGCGGGTTGGGCAGCACGGGCTGTTCCGCCGTGGGCTCCGCGCCCTCGGTGCTGCCGGTGCCGGGCGGGTCGGACAATTCGCTTTCCGGGCCGCCGATGGCGGGCGGCGTCGCCGGTTCCAGCGCGTCGTCCCGGATGGCGGCCAGGTCATCGGCCTCGGGCGTTTCGCTGCGCGGCACGTCGGCGATCTCGGGGCTGGCTTCGGTGCGGGGCAATTCTGCCGGACTGTCGGCCCGGTTGGACATGAACCCCGACCCCGCCGGCACTTCGGCCGCGCCGGTCGCGGGCGGCATGTCGCCGGGCAACGGCAGGCTCAGCGATGACACCGCCGCCACGCCACCGGCCAGGATCAGGCCCCAGATCGTCCCAAGGATGAAACCGCGCAACACCTCTGCTCTCCTTCCGCCGGGATGGTCCCCGGTCTCATGGATCAGCCTCATGGATCAGCCTGCCCTCTTGACGCTGGCTTTCCGCTCGGCCCATTTAAGGCCGACCTCTCCGGGCAGCAAGCCGACAGCGGCGCAACCGGAACCAAGCACGGACCAGGACAGCCAGAGAAGGCCGGACAGGACCGTCGGGGGACAGACTTTGCCTCGGGCCCCGCCCCGGGACATGTGCCCCGGGTCTCGGCCCGAACCAGGGCGACTGCGGACCGGTCACCGGCCCGTATGACAGGATGATATCACAAGCGCAGCCGCGTTCCAGTGGCCGCGGCGCCGTAATCGGCGGAAAGGGATGGAGAATGAGCGACGCGCTGAAACCGATGATCGCCGCCGCGCCAGAGCGCCCGCTGACCCGGCAGGAGGCGGAAACCGCCTTTGACCTGCTCTTCGAGGGCGAGGCGACGCCGGCCCAGATCGGCGGCTTCCTGATGGCCCTGCGCACCCGTGGCGAAACGGTCGAGGAATACGCCGCAGCCGCCGCCGTGATGCGGGCCAAGTGCAATGCCGTCACCGCGCCGGAGGGCTCGATGGACATCGTCGGCACCGGGGGCGACGGCAAGGGCACGCTGAACATCTCGACCGCCACCGCCTTCGTGGTGGCCGGGGCGGGCGTGCCCGTGGCCAAGCACGGCAACCGCAACCTCAGCTCCAAATCCGGGGCGGCGGATGCGCTGGCCGCCCTGGGCGTCAACGTCATGGTCGGCGTGCCCGTGGTCGAGGCCGCCCTGGCCGAGGCCGGGATCGCCTTCATGATGGCGCCGATGCATCACCCGGCGATCCGCCATGTCATGCCCGCCCGGACCGAACTGGGCACCCGCACGATCTTCAACATCCTCGGGCCGCTCACCAACCCCGCCGGGGTCAAGCGTCAGCTGACCGGTGCGTTTTCCCGCGACCTGATCCGCCCGATGGCCGAAACCCTGGGACTGCTCGGGTCCGAACGCGCCTGGCTGGTGCATGGGTCGGACGGCACGGACGAGCTGACGATCACCGGCATCAGCTGGGTTGCCGCCCTGGAAGAGGACGGATCGGTCAACGAGATCGAGATCCACCCCGAAGAGGCCGGCCTGCCCGTGCATCCCTTCGAGTCGATCGTCGGCGGCACGCCCGAGGAAAACGGCGCCGCCTTCCGCGCCCTGCTGGCGGGCGAACCCTCGGCCTATCGCGATGCGGTGCTGCTGAACTCCGCCGCCGCCCTCGTCGTCGCCGGCCGCGCCGGTTCGCTGACCGAAGGGCGCGACATGGCCGTGGAAAGCATCGACAGCGGTGCCGCCCGGGGCCGGATCGAGGCGCTGGCGCGCATCACCTCCGCCGCCACCTGACCCGGCGCGGCCCCAACCCCGGGGGCGGCGCGCCCGCCCCCAAGGACGACCCTTGCCGATGACCCTGCCCCCCGCCTGGCGCGACCTGCCCTTCTTTGCCGAAGACTACCCGCGCATCGCGCAAACCCTCGCGGCCTCCCCCGACCCCGTCCTGCCGCCCGATCCCGACCGGTTCGCGGCGCTCGACCTGACCGCCCCTGCCGAGACCCGCGTGGTGATCCTGGGCCAGGACCCCTACCCGACACCGGGCCACGCCCATGGCCTGGCCTTTTCCGTCGAACCGGATGTCCGGCCCCTACCGCGCTCCCTGACCAATATCTTCAAGGAAACGCAGACCGATCTCGGGGGCCATCCCGCCAGCGGCGACCTCCGCCCCTGGGCCCGCCAGGGTGTGCTGTTGCTCAACACCGCGCTCTCCGTGCCGGCGGGCAAGGCCGGCGGCCATGCCAAGCTCGGCTGGGCCACGCTCACCCGCCAGGTGCTCGACCGGCTCGACGACCGGCCCCGCGCCTACATCCTCTGGGGCGCCCATGCCCAATCCTTTGCGGACCGGATCACCCACCCCGACCACCTGATCCTGCGTTCGGCACACCCCTCGCCCCTTTCGGCGCGGCGCGGGTTTTTCGGGTCTCGCCCATTTTCATCCGTCAATAACTGGCTTACGTCTCGGGGAGAGCCGCCAATCAACTGGATCGGAGCCAGCATCCCATGACCGAAACCGCCCTCGACCGCATCAAGGCCTACAAGCTCGACGAAATCGAGGCCGACAAGGCCCGCTACCCGCTCTCCGATGTCGAGGCGCTGGCCCGGGAAGAAGGCCCCGTCCGCCCCTTCACCGAAGCCCTGCTTCATGCCTCCCGCGGGGGCTACGGCCTGATCGCCGAGGTCAAGAAGGCCTCGCCCTCCAAAGGGCTCATCCGCGAAGATTTCGACCCCGCCGCCATCGCCAGCGCCTATGCCGCCGGCGGTGCGACCTGCCTGTCGGTGCTGACCGACACGCCGTCCTTCCAGGGCTCCAAGGATTACCTTGGCCAGGCCCGTGCCGCCTGCGACCTGCCGGTGCTGCGCAAGGATTTCATGTACGACACCTACCAAGTGGCCGAGGCCCGCGCCCTTGGCGCCGATTGCATCCTGCTCATCATGGCCTCGCTCGAGGACAGCCAGGCGGCCGAGCTCGAGGCCGCGGCGCAAGTCTGGGGCATGGATGTCCTGGTCGAGGTCCATAACGAGGACGAACTCAACCGCGCGGCCAAGCTGAAATCCAACCTGCTTGGCATCAACAACCGCGACCTGCGCACCTTCGAGACCTCTCTCGACACCACCCGGCACCTTGCCCGGCTGGCCCACGAGGACAAGATCCTGGTCTCCGAAAGCGGGCTCAACACGCCCGAGGACCTGGCCGATATCGCCCAGTACGGCGCCCGCTGCTTCCTGATCGGCGAAAGCCTGATGCGCAAGGACGACGTGGAACAGGCCACCCGCGACCTGCTGGCCGATCCCTATCTCGCCCCCGGCGTGGGGGTCGGGCTATGAGCCTCACCCATTTCGACGCCGCCGGCCAGGCGCATATGGTCGACGTCTCCGACAAGGCCGATACCGACCGCATCGCCGTGGCCGCCGCCCATATCCGCATGCTGCCCGAAACCCTGGCACTGATCCAGGACGGCACCGCGAAAAAGGGCGACGTGATGGGCATTGCCCGCCTCGCCGGTATCATGGGGGCCAAGAAGACGGCGGACCTGATCCCGCTCTGCCATCCGCTGCCCATCACCAAGGTCACCGTCGACCTGACCCCCGATCCCGACCTGCCCGGCCTTCGGATCGAGGCGATGGTCAAGACCACCGGCAAGACCGGGGTCGAGATGGAAGCGCTCACCGCCGCCTCCACCGCCGCGCTGACGGTCTACGACATGTGCAAGGCCGTGGATCGCGGGATGGAGATCGGCGGCCTTCACGTCCGGCTCAAGGATGGCGGCAAGTCCGGCCGGTACGAGGCCGGAACGGATCAGGGCGCGTAACGGCTGACGCCACGCCCGGCCGGCCCGCAACGGAGCCCCCCAAGACGGCGCGCGCCCGGACAGCCCCCCGCGACCATCCTCGGACTTGACCCCGGGATCCTCAGCCGCCAGCGTCGCCCAAAGCCTGACCCATGACACCGGACCGCCCATGATCTCCGTCGCCGAAGCCCTCGACCACCTCTTCGCGCTCACCGCGCCCCTCGGCACCGAAGAGGTGCCGCTGACCCGTGCCGCCAACCGCACCCTCGCCGCCCCCGTCACCGCGCGGCGCAACCAGCCGCCCTTCGCCGCCTCGGCCATGGACGGCTACGCCCTGCGCGCCGCCGACCTCGCCCCCGGCGCAACCTTCGACGTGATCGGAGAGGCCGCCGCCGGCCGCGGCTTCGCCGGCACCGTCGCGGCGGGCCAGGCTGTGCGCATCTTCACCGGCGCCCCCGTGCCCGACGGCGCCGATCACGTCGTCATTCAGGAGGACACGACCGCCCGCGGCTTCCAGGTCACCCTGACCGGCGAGTACGGCGAAGGCGCCAATATCCGCGCCGCCGGCGGCGATTTCCGCGAGGGCGACACGATCTCCGCCCCGCGGGTGATCTCGCCTGCGGATATCGCGCTCTTCGCCGCGATGAACGTGCCCCGGGTCACTGTCACTCGCCGCCCCACCGTCGCTTTGATCCCCACGGGCGATGAACTCGTGCAGCCCGGCGAAACCCCCGGCCCCGACCAGATCGTCGCGTCGAATTCCTACGGTCTGCACGCCCTGCTGGAGGCCGCAGGCGCCGCCCCCCGCCTGATGCCCATTGCCCGCGACCGGATCGACAGCCTCGAGATGATCTTCTCGCTCGCCCGCGATGCCGACCTGATCCTGACCATCGGCGGCGCCTCCGTCGGCGATCACGACCTCGTCGCCCAGGCCGCCCAGGGCCAGGGGATGGAGCAGAGCTTCTACAAGGTCGCCATGCGCCCCGGCAAACCGCTGATGGCGGGCCGGTTAGGCAATGCGGCGATGATCGGCCTGCCCGGCAACCCGGTCTCGGCCATGGTCTGCGGCCACATCTTCGTGGTGCCGGTGATCCGTCACATGCTGGGCCTCGGCGCGGCCCCGGTCCCGCGCCTGTCGGCTCCGCTGGCTCAGGATATCCCCGCCAACGGCCCCCGCGAACATTACATGCGCGCCCGCCTGGACCAGACCGGAGCCATCGCCCCCGACACCCGCCAGGACAGCGCGCTCCTGTCGGTCCTCTCCGGCGCCTCCGCCCTCCTCGTCCGCGCCCCCGACGCCCCCGCCGCCCGAGCCGGAGAGCCGGTTCCCTACATCCCCCTCTGAGAAGCCCTTTTGACCGGGCCTCCTGCTACCCGGCCTCGCGCCAGAGAGCGCAGCCGCGGGTCCAATCCATCACGTTTTCAAATGCGAAGCACGGATGGAATTGCTCGAGCGACGAGAGAGATGCGTTCTTCGCTATCGGCCCTTTGCTGACATTTAACAGGATAGTCATCGCCGCAGCGCAGCGTCACTGGACTGATTATCCGTGGCATGGTCTTGCAGTCCTCGGTCAGCAGTGAGGGCTAATCTTGCCCTGCTGGTCGCCTTGATAGGCAGAAGTCGACCCTACAACTGCTTGATGGCAGTCCAATTTCTCGGGTAGCACTTACAACGCAAAAACATTTTCAAACTGACGAAAGAAGGCCGTCATTCATGACGAAAATAACGGTTGATTGGAAAGGCGTTACCTTAGAACCACACTGGTATGCCCCCGGTGACGCAAGGACGAAAGTAGATCGCTTTGGCAAGAGAGGGGGTTATCGTGTGCATCCGGCCGGAGATGGTCACAATGAGTCAGCGAATGCTGTATTCTACCGATCCTTGGAGGACGTTGCACAGCACCTGCTTGCTCGCCCTGACTGGGGGCTTCGCTTCAAGACTCCGGCAGGTGCCGCTAACATCTTCTATGATGGCATAATCATAGACGGAAAGCCTCGCTGAACACACTGAAGAAATGGCGACTGAGGGTGACCTGCCCCCTGTTGGTCCCTCGTTCATAATGAGAGTCTGCAGGTTG
>NZ_AQQX01000006.1 GCF_000768315.1 Pseudooceanicola atlanticus | reverse complement strand
CAACCTGCAGACTCTCATTATGAACGAGGGACCAACAGGGGGCAGGTCACCACACGACCCTGACACACCTGAGTTCATGGATGCGTATTGGCAAGCCCGCCGAGGGAAGGGAAAGCGAAAGAATGAGCTGGATCGGACATGGGAAGCCTTGATCGTCGAGTATTACAGAAGCCCTGAATTTAAACAGACGAGGGACGGCACCCGAAAGAACTACAAGCGGCAGTGCGAAGATATCCGCAAGAAGAACGGTAAGCTCGATATTCGCAGTTTCAAGCGTTCGGACGCGATTAGGGTCCGCAATGCCCTTCAAGACACCTGGTCCAAGGCCAACGAGCGTATCGCAGTGCTGTCAATACTCCTCAATTTTGCGGTGGACCTCGACTGGATCGCAACAAATCCAGTGGTCAACATCCCGAAGCTGAAGGGGGGCGAATATCGCCATTGGCCGGACAGCAAGCTCACCGAGTTTGAAGTCTTCTGCGATCAGAATGACCGTCAGCTTGCACGCACCGCCTATGAGCTGGCGATAGGAACGGGTCAGAGGCTAGGGGACTGCATCAAGATGCGCTGGTCAGACCTCGACGATGATTACGAATTTATGTCGGTTGTACAGGAGAAGACGGGCAGAAAGATCGAGGTCTACTGCCCCCAGCGGCTACGTACCTACCTGAGATCGCTGAGGAAGAGCGGGCAGCACATCATGGCGAAGTCACCCGCGCAGCCAATCGGCATCCGCCAGGTTCAAAAGGCCATCGAAGATGTACGGAAAGCAATTGGAGTGTTCCAGGGCGAGCATCGCCTTGTGCCTCATGGGTGGCGCTACACTGCGGTCAAAGAGCTAGCCGACGCGGGCGTCGACATTTCTGACATCAAAGCTGTCACCGGGCACCAGACACTTGAAATGGCACAAAAATATGCCTCGGGCGCAGATCAGAAGAAGGCATCCAAGCGGGCCCAGCAGAAGCGGGAACGAAGCAAGGACAAATCGGGAAAGTGCGAAACAATCTGCGAAACCACTCCTGGATCGCAGCGTCTCGAAAAGGAGAACATAAATAATGCTCAATGATTTCAAAGTGGTGCGGGTGAAGGGACTCGAACCCCCACGCCAAAGGCGCCAGAACCTAAATCTGGTGCGTCTACCAATTCCGCCACACCCGCAGTGAGGCGCTGGATAGCAAAAGCCCACGAGCGATGCGAGAGGGAAAAAATCCCGGTCACGCAACTTTTTCCCCGCGTCTTAACGGTTTCTTCGGACCCTCGATGCGAAACCTTGACCCAACGGTCACAGATCCAGCGATCCGCTTTGGGGCGAATTGTGGCGAAAACCGGACACGTAAGGCCTCAATGCCGCAGAGAAATCTGGAATGGTGCATAGTTTTGCCCTATTCTGATGAAAAAACATAGAGGCAGTCAGAAAGGGGAGCAGTCCCATGAACACGAATGAAAACGCTTTTGCCGAAGAAAATAAGGCTCAGCACAATGTTGCACGCGGTATCGCCGCTGGCACCAAGGTGATGACCCTCGACGGTGAAATGCCGGTTGAGTTCCTGACCGAGGGTGATCGCGTCATCACCCGAGACACCGGGATGGCGGTTCTCAAGGCCGTCCGGTCCCGCAAAGTGGCTTGCGACGTGGTGCACATCACCGCCGGCTCGCTGGGTCACAACCGTCCTGACGCAGACATCGCAATTCCCGCCCAGCAGGAAATCCTGGTTCGCGACTGGCGTGCCGAGGCCCTGTTCGGCAAGAAGCAAGCCCTGGTGCCCGCCGCACGTCTCGTCGATGGCGAGTATGTCCGCGCCATGGGCAAAGGCGTCATGACCGTCTACGAACTGGTCTTCGACACCGATCACATCGTTTACGCTGGCGGCCTCGAAGTTGCCGCGAAAGCTGAAGTTGAGCTGGCAACCGCCTGCTAAGACTGACTTTCCTGACTGAATGACAAACGGGGTTCACCATTGGTGGGCCCCGTTTTCAATTGACCGTCCCTGTTAGATCAGAGTCCGATTTCGGCAAATATGGCGGGCAGCGCCTCTGGCAGATCTTCGGCGATCAACCCTGCCCCGATCCGACGTCCGGCTTCTGCATGGAGCCAGGCCGCAGTTTCGGCCGCAGCGACCGGCACGAAGCCACGGGCCAGCAAGCCGCAGATCATACCCGCCAGCACATCACCGGAACCGGCCGTTGCCAAATATGGCGCGGCGCGCTTTCCATCCGGATTGTGAACGCCAAGACCTCCGTCTGCATCCGCAACAGATGTCTCAGATCCCTTGAGCAATATCGTGCATCCCGCGCGCATGGCCGCCTTGCGACAAGCCACACGAGGATCGGCGCCGGCAAGGTCCGGAAAAAGCCGTCGGAACTCCCCCTTATGTGGCGTCATCACCACCGGACGGTTCCACACCAGCGCAAACAGCGCCTCGGGATCGTCCGAAAACGACGTCAAGACATCGGCGTCGAGGACAACCGACCTGTTCGCCCCGCAAATCAGGGCGACGCAAGCGCGGCACCGCTCGCCGACACCAAATCCCGGTCCGATGCAGAACGCGTTGAGCCGATCATCCGCAAGGAGGCTTTCCAAGGCCAACGGATCATCGACCCGACGCAACATAATGGCCGTTTCCTGGCAGGCGACCTCCATTTGAGCCGATCCGGGAACGCCGAGCGTGACCAGCCCCGTTCCGATCCTCAATGCGGCGCGCCCTGCCAGCCGCGCGGCACCTGTCCGGCCTGCCCCTCCGCTAAGAACAACGGCATGCCCGTGATCGTATTTGTGCTGATCCGCTCGCTTGCGAAGCGCCTCGACCCGCTCTGCGGTCAGGGTAATCTCATGCCAATTTTGGGCGTCGTCCATCATAGGCCGATATCAACCACGGCACGTTCGGCGTCTGCAAGGTGGGGCATCAGGTGAACCGGCTTCAGGGCGTGAAACGTCACGACCAATTGCGGTATGATCGGCTGCCGACACAGAAACGCCCCCGAATCCGTGTCCAACCCGGTCGGGATGTCGACGGCGACGGTCCAGGGCTGAATGCCTACCTCTTTCATCTCCCTGAAGACGTCCTGCACCACCTCGGTCACGTCATCCAATGGCGCGCGCTGCCCGATCCCGAACAGCGCATCCACGATCGGCAGGTGCTTTTGGCCGGATATTGCAGCCGCTTTTGCCGCGCCGAGCATCGACGACGTTGAAAACTCCGCCACGCCGTCATGCCAGCGTTGCCAATTGGTTCTTGCATCCCCCTTCAGCCGTTCCGGGTCCCCGAAAGCTGCCACATGCACCATGCAGCCCATGTCCCGTAGAAGACGTGCCACCACATAACCGTCGCCGCCATTATTGCCGGGGCCACACAGAACCAGCACGTGCCGCCCACCTGTTGCGGTCGTAGGGTTTGAAATCCCCGGCTTTTCCGCCGGCCAGTGGCGGATCATTTCCTCCACCACACCCGCGCCCGCCCGCTCCATCAGGTCCAGACCCGATGTGCCAGCGGCCATTGCGGCGGCTTCGACCTCCCTCATCTGCGATCCGGTCACCATTCCTGCCATAGTTTTTTCATTTCGCTTATTTTTTGATCACATCGCACAAATTTCAGCACCGACCGGTGCTGGCGACTTGCGCAATGTGCCGAGATTGAGCTTGGTCAATTGTGAGCCATAAGTGAACATGGTCTGACACCGACGGAGGATTACGTGAGGAGTTCCATGACATGAAAAAGATCGAGGCAATCATCAAGCCGTTCAAGCTTGATGAGGTCAAGGAAGCTCTGCAAGAGGTCGGGGTACAGGGTCTTTCGGTTATCGAGGTCAAGGGCTTCGGACGGCAGAAGGGTCATACCGAACTCTATCGCGGTGCAGAATACGTGGTGGATTTTCTGCCCAAGGTAAAAATCGAAGTTGTGCTGGACGACGATCAAGTCGATGGCGCAATCGAGGCGATCGTTGACGCCGCCAAGACCGAGAAGATCGGTGACGGCAAGATTTTCGTTTCCACGATCGAACAGGCGATCCGTATCCGTACCGGCGAGGCCGGCTCGGACGCCCTGTGAACACGAACATTCCAACAGAAGGGAAAAGGGAATGACGAACAAAGACGTTCTCAAACTCATCAAGGACGAGGAAGCGGTCTACGTTGACATCCGCTTCACCGACCCGCGCGGCAAACTTCAGCACGTCACGGTCATGGAAGACCAGGTCGATGAGGACTTCCTCGAGGAAGGCTTCATGTTCGACGGCTCGTCCATCGCAGGCTGGAAGTCCATCGAAGCATCCGACATGAAGCTGATGCCCGATCCGAACTCTGTCTATGTCGACCCCTTCTACGCCGAGAAGACCATCGCGATCCATTGCTCGGTCGTCGAACCCGACACGGGCGAAGCCTACGAGCGTGACCCGCGCGGCACGGCCGAAAAAGCAGAGGCCTACCTGAAGTCCTCCGGCATCGGTGACAGCGCATTCATGGGTCCGGAAGCCGAATTCTTCCTGTTCGACGACGTGAAATACTCCGTCTCCATGAACAAGGTCGGCTACGAAGTGGACGCGCTGGACGCAGCCTGGAACACCGACACCGACTACGAGATGGGCAACACCGGCCACCGTCCGGGCGTCAAGGGCGGCTACTTCCCGGTCAACCCGATCGACGACGGCCAGGACATCCGCTCCGAAATGCTGTCGACGATGAAGCGCATCGGCATGAAGGTCGACAAGCACCACCACGAAGTGGCGTCCTGCCAGCATGAACTTGGCCTGATCTTCGGCACCGTCACCAAGCAGGCGGACGAGCTGCAGAAGTACAAGTACATCATTCACAACGTGGCGCAGGCTTACGGCAAGTCGGCAACCTTCATGCCCAAGCCGATCGCAGGCGACAACGGCACCGGCATGCACGTGAACATGTCCATCTGGAAAGACGGCAAGCCGCTTTTCGCAGGTGACCAATACGCCGACCTGTCCCAGGAAGCCCTGTGGTACATCGGCGGCATCCTGAAGCACGCGAAAGCGCTGAACGCCTTCACCAACCCGTCCACCAACTCTTACAAGCGTCTGATCCCCGGCTTCGAAGCCCCGGTTCTGCGCGCGTATTCGGCACGCAACCGCTCTGGCTGTGTCCGTATTCCGTGGTCGGAATCGCCCAAGGCAAAGCGTGTCGAGGCTCGTTTCCCCGACCCGTCCGCGAACCCCTACCTGTGCTTCGCAGCGCTGCTGATGGCTGGCCTCGACGGGATCAAGAACAAGATCGATCCGGGCCCTGCCATGGACAAGAACCTGTACGACCTGCCCCCCGAGGAGCTGGCCGACATCCCGACCGTCTGTGGTTCGCTGCGCGAAGCGCTGTCCGAACTGGAGGCCGACATGGACTTCCTGCTGGCCGGCGACGTGTTCACCAAGGACCAGATCGATGGCTATATCGCCCTCAAGATGGAAGAACTGGAAGAGTACGAGCACACGCCGCACCCGGTCGAGTTCAAGCTCTACTACTCCTGCTAAGCAGTGCCACAATTCGACGGAAAGGGCGCCTTCGGGCGCCCTTTTTGCATCCGCAGGGCGGCCGAAACGGCAGGGTTGTTAACAGCTCAAGCGCGAATCATTAAGGTTTGCAGCATTTTCGTGCACGGATCGCCCCGTCAATCAGCGCGAAATCCCTGTACACAAGTGGCGAAAACACGTCGAAACAGCTAGTTACGTAGCGTCACCGCCACAATTCAGCCCAATTGAGGCAGATTCTGGGCGCTCCGCCCCAAAGACACCTCAAAGTTGTAAATACCCGTTTTTCCCGGCCAAAAAATTCCTCATTTCCCTTCCACACTCGAAGGTGAAAAGAAATCGAGGGAATAAAATGACCTTCACCGCACAGCAAGAAGCTACCCAAGCCGGCCTCATCTTCAACGATGACTGTCTTTTTGACATCCAGCCCCTGCGCGATCACGCAATCGAAGCGATGACCGCCTATGGCCTGCGTCCCGTATCGAACCCGGCGACGACGTTCGACTCGGTCCGGATCGATGCCGGGGCTCTTGCGGTGAAAATCGATATTCTCGACGGTCTGACCGACGAAGAAACCTCTCGTATCCAGGTCAGCGTCGAACAGGCTCGAACCAGCGAAGCCCTGCATCCCGAAACGCGCGTTGCCCTGCTGGCCGAAATCCTGTCCCTGCTGATCGAACAGACCGGTGGCCAGACCGTGGATTGGCAGCCCTCGAACGTCTGCATCGCAGCGGCGAAGTTCCAGTCGGCCTTCACCCCGATCCGCTATCGCAAGCCCGAAGACGTGACGCAGCCTGAACGGATCATGCCCCGTCGTGTGCGCCCCGGCCACAAGACCACCGGTCCGATGACGCAGAAGACGCTCATCGCCTCGATGCCGAAGGACGTGCCCCTGGGCATCCGCCCTCAGCCCGAAGAGCTGACCGAGATTTTCCGCGACGATTGCCCCGCCGACAAGACCGAAGAGACGATCGACCTGCCGGCCCGTCTTGCCACCTGGACCGTCACCGCATCCGTTGGCGTGATGAACCCGGCCATCGGAATTCCCCTAGCTGCCTACAATGCTCTGAAGGGTGAAGATGTCCGCGTCTCGGCCCACGCCCTGACCCTGACCGCCGCCTTCTTCGGATCGTCCACCCTCGGCTTCCTGCCTTTCTTCTGAAGCTAGGACGCGTCAGTCTTCCGGATGACAAAAGTGTGTATGCCGAAGACGACCGCGCGCGTATCCGGCAACCGTGAGAGGGTCTGACGTTCCGAACGCATGAAGCGGCGTTCGACAGGATCACCGTATTTCTGAACGCCTTCCTTGCGCGGCTGGAACAGCGACGGATCCTGGTAGTCCAATGCGTTGAACCGCCATAAAGGCCGACCGACCTGAACCCCGTCGAACAGACGCTGCACCCGCTTGGCGATGTTCGGATCGTAGGACGCCACGGGTTTGTGGATGCGGATCAGCGGTCGCCCGATCTTTTCCGCCAGCGTCCATCCCGCAGGGAAACACAGGATTGCCGCGGTCAGGATATGTTCCTCAGCCCCGTCTGGCTTTTCCAGAATGCAGAAATCCTCCTGCACCAGCCGCCCAAGCATCCTGAGCGGGTCCGCCGGATCCAATACGACGGTAATCCCGTCCGGCCGCGTGACATGGCCCTGCCCGACCGAATAGCCGGGCCGTTCCCTCAGAACATCGAGAACCGCGTTCAGCAGCTCGTGACAGGCCGGTTCCGCCCCCTGCTCCATCGCCATGACAAGACCGGGCCGATCCGCGACCAGATGATCACGCAGGGCCATCTGCCGCGTGAATGCATCGTCTTGGATCAGCCACTGCTCCGGATCAAGCGGTGCAATGCCCGGCAGCGGTTTTTCGACAGGATCATATGGCAGGGTATCTTGAACGATCGGTTCCATAACGGCAGATAACGCCAGCGTTTCGGAAATGGCCATAGCTGGATCGCGCTACGCTCTCTGTCTGTCACCTTGTCGTCAAATGCTGCACACAGACTTGCCGTTCGAAGGTTCAACGGCCACAACCGTCCTGCAATCAGGAGGCGCCCATGACCAGCCGCAAAGTCACCTTCACCGGCCATGACGGTCAAACACTCGCGGCGCGTCTGGATGAACCGCAGGGCGAGACGCGGAGCTATGCCCTGTTCGCGCATTGCTTCACCTGCGGCAAGGATATCGCGGCCGCTCGGCGCATCTCGCAAAGGTTGGCCATTCTCGGGATTGGCGTCCTGAGGTTCGACTTCACCGGTCTGGGTCATTCGGAAGGCGAATTCGCGAACACGACTTTCAGCTCGAATGTCGAGGACCTGCGCCGCGCCGCCGCCTGGATGGCCGATCAGGGCATGGCCCCGCAATTGCTGATCGGTCATTCGCTCGGCGGTGCCGCGATCCTGAAGGCCGCCGGTGACATCGCCTCTGCGCGCGCGGTCGTCACGATCGGCGCGCCTTTCGATCCGGGCCATGTCACGCAGAATTTTGCCGGTGCTCTGGACCGGATCGAGGCAGATGGCGCGGCCGAGGTCCAGCTGGGCGCGCAGAAGATCCGCATCGGCCAGGCCTTCGTGGAAGACGTGGCCGCGTCCCAGCTGGAAAAGGCGATCCACGACCTGAAGAAACCGCTCATGGTGCTTCACGCGCCCCGCGACACGGTCGTCGGCATCGACAACGCCACGCAGATTTTCCGGGCCGCGCTGCACCCGAAAAGCTTCGTTTCGCTGGACAAATCGGATCACCTGGTGACCGAACCCGAAGATGCGGAATACGCCGCCAGCGTGATTTCCGCCTGGGCGCAGCATTATCTGAATATCGCACCACCGCCTCCGCCGCCCGGCGTGCCCGAAGGTGTGACTCGCGTCAGCGAGGCCGACCCAAAGGGTTTCCTGCAGGACATCTCAATCGGCGACGCCCACAACCTGACTGCGGACGAACCCGAATCCTATGGGGGAACGAACCGCGGCCCCTCCCCCTACGGATTGCTTGCCGCCGGTCTTGGCGCCTGCACCTCGATGACGATCCGGATGTATGCGCGACGGAAGGAATGGCCGCTGGAACATGTCGAGGTGGACGTGACCCATGACAAGGTCCACGCTCAGGACGCGGCCCCGGGCGCCGGAGACCGCGCGGACCGCTTTACCCGCCATATCCGTCTTGAGGGCGATCTGAATGCCGATCAACGCCAACGGTTGCTGGAAATCGCGGACAAGTGCCCCGTGCACAAGACGCTGGAACACAGTTCGACCATCGTGACAGAGCTGATCGGGGCCTAACCGCCCGCGAAAACGTCCGGCTCGCGCTGCTGCTGCAGCTTTTCGGTCATGCGCGCGGCTTCGAGAGCCAGTGTCGCGTCACCATGCCCCTGCATTGCCTTCAGCGATTGAAGACCCGCATTGACGACCTCCGGCTGGTCCAGGCCGCAGCGCAGCACCGCGCCGATCGAGTCCCGCAACATGACGGAAGTGTCGAAGTCCTGAACCCAAAGCCGGTCGTACAAAAGCTCCTGCTCGTCGGCCGGGCATTTCCTGTTTGCCACCAGCACCCGTGCAATGCGCCGGATCATGTCGACGGCTGTACCGGGGTCGTTCACACCGGGCGACAGCGCGCGCTGACCGATCTCGGTGAGGTTCAGAAGTCCGAATTCCGGGTCCTGCACGTAGTTGCGCAGAGTTCCGATGGACACGTTGCGATGGATTGAATCTTCGATCTGATCGGCATCGCCTTCGACCCAGGCCAGCACCTCACCTGCATGGATGAAGGACCCGACGGGCTGCGCGATATGGATTTTCACGTCCTCGCTTTCGGCCGCGTCCTGCAAGACGTCCTGGTATATCTGCTGGATGTAACCCGTATTCCGCGCAAGGATTTCAGTGACATCGCCGGATGGCTTACCCTTTGCAGCATTCGCGCCAAGTGCAGGATATTCGCAGCGCATGGCATAGGCCGTAGCTGCCTTGTCCTCTATCCTTTGGGCGGTTTCGATCAGGCTGCCCAGCAATTCCAGGTGCGAAATCCACCGCAGGATCGCGAAAACGATCAGCGCGACCACGGCAAGCGTGACGAAGAACAGCACGACCAGCTCCTCGCCTTCGAAGACCTGGGTTTCGCGCAGGATGATGACAATGACGGAGTAGATATACGCGCCCACGAACGTCGCCAGAACAGTATGTGTGGTCGTGTCCTGCAGGAGAACCTGGTGCGCCCGCGGCGTCCAGAGCGAGGACACCGCGCGATGCGAGGCCACCATGACGGTCAGGGAAAAGGTGGTGACCGTCAGCATGGAGTTGGCGATGATGGACAGGATGTGATCGACCGCGTCTGCACCGATCCTGTCGCCCATCCCGAACGGGATGAAACCGCCGAACAGCTTGGCCAATCCGATGGCAAGAACGGACAGAAACGCCACCAGCCCCACGCGAACGATCAGACGTCTCGAAAAATCATGCGCGCGGCGCAATAAAGTCGGTAGCATTCAATGTCCCTTTCCACGGCAAACGCCGCATTTGCCCGATCTGTTCCCCGAACCTTCCGCCATGGACGCCATGCAAACCTGCAACTGCACCGAGGCAAGGTCGGAAACGACACTTTCTGTCGCAAATGCACTTGCCGGTCTGCTGCACGGGTCCGAGGATCGGTTAAAACCGACGGGAGAATGACATGAAAACCACCACGCGCGTAGTCGTTATCGGAGGCGGCGTCGTTGGCTGTTCGGTCCTCTACCACCTGACAAAGCTCGGCTGGACCGACGTGATGCTGCTGGAACGGTCCGAACTGACAGCCGGGTCCACGTGGCACGCGGCGGGCGGGTTTCACACCATCAACGGCGACACCAACATGGCGGCGCTGCAGGGCTATACGATCAAGCTTTACAAGGAGTTGGAAGAGATCACGGGCCAATCCTGCGGTCTGCACCATTCCGGCGGCATCACGATGGCCGACAGCCAGGACCGGTTCGACCAATTGCTCGCGGAACGGGCCAAGCACCGGCATATGGGCCTCGATACCCACATCGTCACACCGGAAGAGATCAAGAAGATCGCTCCGATCACCAATATCGAGGGCATCATCGGCGGGCTCTACGATCCGCTTGATGGCCACCTCGACCCGTCCGGCACGACTTACGCCTATGCCAAGGCCGCCCGCCTTGCAGGCGCGACCATCGAAACCCATTGCATGGTTAAGGAAACCAATCCCCGGCCAGATGGCACCTGGGACGTGGTGACCGACAAGGGCACGATCCACGCCGAACACGTGGTCAATGCCGGCGGGCTCTGGGCCCGTGAGGTCGCGCAGATGGCGGGTTACTACGCGCCGCTCCACCCGATGGAGCATCATTACCTCGTCACCGACGACATCCCGGAGATCTACGAACGCGATACGGAACATCCGCATGTTGTCGACCCCGCAGGGGAATCTTACCTTCGACAGGAAGGACGGGGCATATGTATCGGGTTTTACGAAAGAAAACCGAAGCCATGGGCGGTCGATGGAACGCCCTGGGACTTCGCGATGGAGCTGTTGCCGGATGACCTGGACAAGATCGGGGATTCCATCGAATTCGCCTATCGCCGCTTCCCCGTTCTGGCGGAGGCCGGGGTCAAACGCGTCATCCACGGCCCCTTCACCTTCGCGCCCGACGGCAATCCGCTTGTCGGCCCCGTGCCCGGCCTGCGCAATTACTGGTCGGCCTGCGGGGTGATGGCCGGGTTCAGCCAGGGTGGCGGCGTCGGCCTGATGCTGGCGCAATGGATGATCGAGGGGGAATGCGAGCGCGACACGTCTTCCTTCGACGTGGCCCGCTATGGCAACTGGATCAACTCAGGCTATACCCGCCCGAAGGTCATTGAGAATTATATGACCCGCTTTTCAGTGGCTTACCCGAACGAGGAGAAACCCGCCGCGCGTCCCGGGCGCCGCACGCCGATGTGGGACACGTTCGACAAGATGGGGGCTGTCTGGGGCCATTACTACGGGTTGGAAGTGCCGAATTACTTCGCCCAGGGGGACGAGCCTCGCTATGAAACGCCGACCTTCCGCCGCTCGAACGCATTCGGCCCGACCGGGCGCGAGGTCGCGGGTGTCCGAAACGGCGTCGGCATCAATGAAATCCACAATTTCGGGAAATACCTGGTCACCGGACCGAAGGCCAGGGAATGGCTGGATTGGATCATGGCCGGTCGCGTGCCGCAGCAGGGTCGGATCAGCCTGACACCGATGCTGGCCCCTTCGGGCCGGATCATCGGCGATTTCACGATTTCCTGCCTTGGCGAAGAGGAATTCCGCCTCACCGCGTCCTATGGGGCGCAGGCCTATCATCTGCGCTGGTTCATAGACCATCTGAATGATGGGGTGCAAGTCACTAATATATCGGACAAATCCAACGGATTCCAGATTGCCGGCCCCAAGGCAAGGGACGTGCTGGCCGCATGCACCCGAAGCGATGTGAGCGACATGAAGTTCCTCGATGTGCGCCGGATGATCATCGGTCAGGCCGACTGCATCGTCCAGCGGGTCAGCTATACCGGCGATCTGGGCTACGAGATTTATTGCGATCCGCTGGATCAGCGAACCCTGTGGGACGTCTTGTGGGGTGCCGGGCAGCCGCATGGCATGGTGCCCTTCGGCATGCGGGCGATGATGTCGCTGCGACTGGATCGGCATTTCGGCTCATGGCTCAACGAATTCTCACCGGATTACACGCCTGCCGAGACCGGGCTCGACAAGTTCATCTCGTTCAAGAAGTCCGCCGATTTCATTGGTCGCGCCGCCGCCGAAAAAGCCCGGGACGAAGGCCCCGCCCGTCAGCTCTGCATGTTCGAGATCGACACCGAAAAGGCCGATGTGCGCGGCTATGAACCGCTTTGGATCGGCGGTGAGGTCGTGGGTTACTGCACGTCCGGCGGCTATTCCCATCATCTAGGCAAGTCCATGGCCCATGCCTTCGTCCCGACCGAGTTGATCGCGCCCGGCCTGACGGCTGAGATCGAAATCCTTGGTGACATGTGCCCCGCCAGGATCATCGAGACGCCGCTTTTCGACACTGACGGCGCACGTATGCGGGGCTGAGCGACGGCTATGGACCTGGCGATCCTTCTTCTCGCCGCGGGGCAATCCAGTCGGATGCGCGGCGCCGACAAGCTTCTTGAGTCTGTCGAGGGCAAGCCTCTCATCGAGGTGATGGCAGGGCGGGCCCTTGAGGTGTCGGATGCCGTCTACGTGACATTGCCATCGCTGGATCATCCCCGATCCGAAGCCCTGAAAGGCATGACCATAACGCCTGTACCGGTTCCTGAGGCGCAGGAAGGCATGGGCGCTTCGATCCGCGCCGGGATCAAGGCGCTGAAGGGTACGCCCAAGGGCGTGATGATCCTGCCCGGCGATATGCCGGACCTGAGCGTGAGCGATCTGCATCATGTCGCGGCGCAATGGCAAACCTCGCCGCAATCGATCCTGCGCGGGGCAAGCCGGGATGACCTGCCCGGCCATCCGGTCATATTCCCGCAGCGTGTGTTTTCGCGGTTGGCAGAGTTGCGCGGCGATCGCGGGGCGCGGGACATCCTGGCGGGCGAGATGATCACGCGCGTGCCCCTGCCCGGCCGGAATGCATTGACCGATCTGGACACGCCAGAGGCCTGGGCGGCCTGGCGCGCTCGCAACGGCTAGCGCGTCACTTCAGCTGGCTGTCCTTGGAGCCGCGTCGATTGATGCCGCCGCGCTGCTTGGCCTGGCCGTCGCGCTCCTGCTGGCAATCAATGCAAAGCTTTACACCCGGCAAGGCCACCCGACGTTTCTCGGGGATCGGCTCTTCGCATTCGGCACAGTGGGTCAGGCTCTCGCCCACAGGCGACTTGCGCGCCTTCATGCGCGCCAGTTCGTCCGAAATGGAGGCTTCGATCTGTTCGCTTACTGCGCCGTCGCGCGACCAACCACCGGCCATGGCATCCTCTCAACCCAAGTTGTCTTCAGGGCTTCACAATAGCATCACAAGTGGTGGGAAGGTCAAACCTGACGGCGGCACACCAGACACGCTTGACGGCCCTTCAGACTGCAACCGGCACATGGGCTATCGTGACAGGCATCGCGCTGCGACGCTCCGCGGAAATTCAGACCGGAACAGCGCCGCTGACAAACCGTCCTGAGGCGCGTCACCAAAATAAAAACCACCCCGGTTCACCCTGCGGGTCACGCAGAATGTACCGGGGTGGCCGTTAGACCAGCGCCCCCGCCTGGTCGGGGTTGTGCCGGGCCCCGTCGGGCCCGACGCGCTGCATTACTTGGTCAGAAGCTTCGCTTCGTGCTTCTTCAGGGTCCGGCGAGCGGCATGGTAGTCTTCGCGGCCCGCTTCGGTCTTGAGTTCCGGGAACAGCTCCAGGATCTCGTTGCGCTGCGAGTTGCCAAGACCATCCAGGGTCTGATGACCCGGCTGGAAGCTCTCGGTCCAGGACCCGTCGGACAGGACGACCTCGTGCTGGTCGAACATGAAGTGGATGTAGCTCGTGCGGTGCGTTTCCACACGGTCCACCCCGGCCAGACCGGTCAGGTGCTTGGCTGCGACCAGGACCTCGCGCTCTTCGAAGTAGAGCGCGGTCTTGTCGTTATTCACCAGAACGCGGTGGTTCGGGGAAACAAGCATGTCGCGTTCCGGCAGACCGTACCCGAGGGAGCCCTTCTGGATCAGAACCGGCTGCAGGTGCTCTTTCGTGAGCAGCTCGCGACCGGCCAAGTCCTTCTGGCCCATCCAGCGGATTTCCTGGATGCCGTTGTCGCGGGTGATGACCCGGTCGCCGACCTTCAGGGTTTCCACCGCAACCTCACCACGCGGCGTCGCGATCAGCGTACCGGGGGTAAAGCAGGGGATGATGTTCTCGATCTCTTCGAACTGCGCAGTGCCGACCGGGTTCAGGTCGTCGCTGGCATCGTAGAACTCGATATAGCCATCTTCCTTGTCCGCACTGGTGTAGTGCACCTCGAAACGACCGCCTGCTGGCGCCGACCCGCGAAGGTCGAGCGTATCGTAGTCGACACCACCGGAGCCGCCGTCGATCGTGTCGCCGGCCGTGGCACCGAGGAACAGGTCCTCGTCATTGGCACCGAACATCTTGTCGGCCCCTGCGCCACCGGTGATGGTGTCGTTCTCGCCGCCACCGTCGATGCTGTCATCGCCCGACCCGCCGAAGAGTTCGTCATCGTTGCGGTTGCCCCGCAACGTGTCGTTCCCTTCGGAGCCGTAGATCGTATCGGCCTTGCCGGTACCGGTCAGGCTGTCATCGCCGGAGTTGCCGTCGATCCAGTCTTCGCCTTCGCCACCGGTGATGGTGTCGTGGCCTTGGCCGCCGAGCAGGGTGTCGTCACCGCTGCCGCCGTCGATGGAGTCATCGCCCAGCCCACCTTCGATGGAGTCGGCAGCCTGACCGCCAAGCAGCGTGTCGTCGCCACTGTCGCCGAAGATCTCGTCTTCGTCGATACCGCCGTCGATGCTGTCATGGCCCGACCCGCCGATGAGCGTGTCATCATCGTCCTGGCCCAGGATGGTGTCGTTGCCGGCACCCCCTTCGACATAGTCACGACCGTTCTCCGGCACCGGATCGGGATCGAGCGGATCATCATCCGGGGACTGACCATAAAGCAGCGCACTGTCGCCTGCATTGATCAAGTCGTCACCGGAATTGCCGTAGATCGTGTCCGACCCGTGGCCACCCGTGATCTCGTCCGCACCGGCACCACCTTCGACGTAGTCGTCGTCGATGCCAGCATGAATGGTGTCTTCGCCGGACCCGCCAAAGATCGTGTCAGCGTCGTCACCGGTCATGATCGAGTCGTTGCCCGTACCACCATCGACATAGTCACGCCCATCGTCCGTGTTGGGATCACTCAGGATGCCCGGGAACAGCGGGTTCGGCAGGTTCGGATCGTCACCTTCGTAATCGGAGAACGTGTCGATCCCGGCAAGGATCGTGTCGTCGCCCGAGTCGCCGAAGATCGTGTCGGCGCCCTGGATGTCGTCGATCAGGTCGTCACCTTTGCCGCCGTAGACTTCGTCGTTGTCGATGCCGGAATAGATTTCGTCATCGCCCGAGTCGCCGGAGACCAGGTCACGGTCATCGCCGGTATAGATCGTGTCGTTGCCGGTGCCGCCGCTGACCACGTCGAGGTCATTGTTCGGGTCCGCATCGACAGGCGTACCCGGGAAGATTTCCTCGTCCAGGGCCGGCGGGACAGCGGTGTCGTCGTCGTCGCTGGCATAGATCAGGTCATCGCCGGACATACCGTCGATCGTGTCGTCGCCTTCGCCGCCATAGACGGTGTCGTCGCCCGACCCGGCCTCGACGATATCGTCGCCGCTATAGGCATAAATGATGTCGTCATCACCGCTGAAGGGCGGCAGGGCGTCATCATTGTCGACGAAGTCACCGTTCGGGTCGCCATCATAGGCATCGTCGATCGTGTCGTCGCCGTCGGTGCCTTCCACGATCCCATCCGGCTGGATGGTGTCGTTCACGGTCACGGTCACCGTGGACGTATCCGTCAGATCGCCATCGGTGATCTTGTAGGTGATCGTGTCGGTGCCCGTGAAGTTGCCGTTCGGCGAGTAGTTCAGCGTGCCGTCACCATTGATGGTCACGGAGCCGTTCGCCGCCGAGGCTTCGGTCACGGTCAGCGGGTCGCCATCGATATCCGTCAGCGTGCCGTCACCATTGATGGTCACGGAGCCGTTCGCCGCCGAGGCTTCGGTCACGGTCAGCGGGTCGCCATCGATATCCGTGTCGTTGCCCAGGACGTTGATGTTGTTGACCGGCGTGTCCTCATCCGTGGACGCGGTATCCGGGTTCGCAACAGGCGCGTCGTTCACCGGGTTCACGGTCACGGTCACGGTGGCGGTGTCCGTCAGGTCACCATCGGTGATCTTGTAGGTGATCGTGTCGGTGCCGTTGAAGTTCAGGTCCGGCGTGTAGTCCAGCGTGCCGTCACCGTTGATGGTCACGGAGCCGTTCGTCGCCGAGGCTTCGGTCACGGTCAGCGGATCGCCATCAGGATCGGAGTCGTTACCCAGAACGTTGATGTTGGTCGCGGTGACGTCCTCGTCGGTCGTCGCCGTATCGTTCGCGGCCACCGGCGCATCGTTCACCGCACCCACGGTCACGGTCACGGTGGACGTGTCCGTCAGATCGCCATCGGTGATCTTGTAGGTGATCGTGTCGGTGCCCGTGAAGTTGCCGTTCGGCGTGTAGTTCAGCGTGCCGTCACCATTGATGGTCACGGAGCCGTTCGCCGCCGAGGCTTCTGTCACTGTCAGCGGGTCGCCATCGACATCCGAGTCGTTGCCCAGGACGTTGATGTTGTTGACCGGCGTGTCCTCATCCGTGGACGCGGTATCCGGGTTCGCAACAGGCGCGTCGTTCACCGGGTTCACGGTCACGGTCACGGTGGCGGTGTCCGTCAGGTCACCATCGGTGATCTTGTAGGTGATCGTGTCGGTGCCGTTGAAGTTCAGGTCCGGCGTGTAGTCCAGCGTGCCGTCACCGTTGATGGTCACGGAGCCGTTCGTCGCCGAGGCTTCGGTCACGGTCAGCGGATCGCCATCCGGATCGGAGTCGTTGCCCAGAACGTTGATGTTGGTCGCCGTGACGTCCTCGTCGGTCGTCGCCGTATCGTTCGCGGCCACCGGCGCATCGTTCACGGCACCCACGGTCACGGTCACGGTGGACGTGTCCGTCAGGTCACCATCGGTGATCTTGTAGGTGATCGTGTCGGTGCCGTTGAAGTTGAGGTCCGGCGTGTAGTCCAGCGTGCCGTCACCGTTGATGGTCACGGAGCCGTTCGTCGCCGAGGCTTCGGTCACGGTCAGCGGATCGCCATCCGGATCGGAGTCGTTGCCCAGAACGTTGATGTTGGTCGCCGTGACGTCCTCGTCGGTCGTCGCGGTGTCCGGGTTCGCAATCGGGGCGTCGTTCTGCGGATCGGTCAGGATCGTTTCGATCTGGCTGAAGCTCAGCGACTTGCCGTCCTCGAAGGTCACGGTGCCTTTGGTGGCGCCCGCATCGGTGTCGTCTGCGGTTTCGGTGATGGTCACCTTGCCGGCGCCACGCAGGTCGAGCACGTCGTTGTCGGCGTTTTCGTCCGGACCGTTGCCGCCGGTGACCACGTCACCATTGCCTTCGGTGCTGGAGCTGACAACGAAGGTGTCGTCCCCTGCTTCGCCGAACATGGTGTCGTCACCAGAGCCGCCAATCAGCGTGTCATTGCCCGCCGGGCCGTCACCGGCCGGAGGCACGGAGCCACCGGTCGCGTCGAAGTAGATGTCGGTGATGTTGATCTCGGACACGTCATGGCCATTCTGCGAATGCTCCACGACCAGGCGCGAAATCGGGCCGGAAATGTTCACCAGGACAGAGTGATCGGGATCGGTATCGGGACCGGTATCGTCCTTGTAGTGGTTGATCACCTCGTTGCCGCCGATACCGTCTTCGTCGGACAGGGTCAGGTGCGTGCCGCTTTCGGTCGAAACGTTCACCGGCAGCTTCTCGTTCGAGAAGTTGTAGGCGTAGATCTTGACCTGAGAGTCGGCGTCGATGTCGTTGATCCGGAAGGAAACATTCTCGACTTCGGACGAGAAGGCCCACTGGTACTTGCCGAAATCACCGTTGTCTTCAGTGCGCGACGCCATGGAGGAGTTCTTGTCCGCCGCAGTGCCATCGGTGGTGATCGAGTGCACTTTCTGGTCGTCGGTTTCGAACACCGTCGTGGTGTCGTGGCTTGCCGAGGTCACGGTGAAGGCCACGTTGACCGACCCGGTGTTCAGATTGCCGCCATTGGCGGTCAGGTCGTCCTGGTTGTCGATGGGGCCGGTGCCGTTCGGATCGTTCAGCTTGTCCCATTCAAAGACTTCGCGCCCGCCGGAGCCGGTCGACGTGCCCTCGGGGCCATTGTCGCCGTACATCAGGTCGGACCCTTTGCCGCCTTCCAGGCTGTCGTCACCGGCATTGCCGTACATGGTGTCGTCGCCGGAGCCGCCAACAAGCGTGTCGTTGCCAACGGGGCCGTCTTCGCCCGCACCGGTGTCTTCCAGAGCGTCGAAATAGATGTCGGTGACGTTCACGCCCGACGCGTCATGGCCTTCCTGCTCATGCGCGATGACCATCTTGGAGATCGGGCCGGCGATATTGACCAGAACGGAGTGATCGGGATCGGTATCCGGGTCGTAATCGTTGCCGTAGTGGTTGATCACTTCCTTGCCGGAAACGCCGTCCTCGTCGGTCAGCGTCAGGTGGGTGCCGCTTTCCGTCCGGACGTCGATCGACACCAGGTTGTTGTTCGCGTCATAGGCTTTGATCGTCACCTTCGAGTCGGCGTCGATGTCATTGATACGGAAAGAAACATTCCCGACCTCGGACGAGAACGCCCACTGGTAGGCAACCGCCTCGTCATCCGAGTCCAGGCGGGATTCGAAGGACGAATACTTGTCCGCTTCGGGCCCGTCGGTCGTGATCGAGTGGACCTTCTGCTGTTCGGTCTGGAACTTGGTCTCGGTGTGGCCGGCCGAGCCGACGATCGAGAAGCTGACATCCACGGAACCGGTGTTCTGCGTGAAGCCGCCGGACAGATCGTCGCCGTTGTCGATGGCGCCGGAGCTATCGGGATCGGGCGCCTTGTCCCATTCGAAGCTTTCGCGCTGGCCGGACCCGCCGGTGGACCCGTTCAGGTCACCGTTGTCGCCGAACATCAGGTCGTTGCCTTCGCCGCCTTCCAGGCTGTCGTCGCCGGAATTGCCGTACAGGGTGTCGTTGCCCTGCTGACCTTTCAGAGTGTCATCTTCGCCATTGCCGAAGATCTTGTCGTTGCCGAGGCCGCCTTCGATCAGGTCCTTGCCGGCCGGGCCGCCTTCGATGCTGGTATTGTAATCGGACGAGCTGGAGACGGAACCCGCGGGCGCGCTAGCACGAGTCGCATCACCAAAGACCACGTCGTCGCCGGTGCCGGCGTTGATCGTGTCGTTGTCACCGCCGCCGTAGACTTCGTCGTCGCCGCTGCCGGAATGAATGATGTCATCGCCGGCACCGCCGATCACGATGTCCTGGTCGCCCGTCTCGCCAGGCAGGATGGCGTCGTTGCCGTCCATCTTGTCGTTGTCGGCATCGACGTAGTTGACGCCCATGGTGTCATTGCCAGACGTCCCTTCGACATAGCCATCGCGGCTATCGGTCGTGGTCGTCTTGTCTTTGCTCCACCAGTCCCAAAAAAAGATACCAGTCATAAATTCTCACCCTCTATGTCCGTCAGGACCATCGGGTGGTCCATCCGGTGTTGCGGCCCGGTGCGCGCGCCGCGACACCGTCTCCAATCCATCGCCATGTATCGTGATCTCTGTGCAGGCCCGCAGGCGTAGGGAATAATGGTCCCACGCAGCATTTGTCAGCCAAACCAAGGACATACCTCTCCCGGCCCCGACAAACGCAGGCTACACATCCTTCCGGATGCATGACATTTCAGTGGCCGCCCCATGGCCAGCAGTCTTGCGCCCCCCAGTCGGGCACGTTCGGTTTTAAACTCGGGCATCGCGTCGAACAAAGGGAAAAACATCGGTAAATTCATGTTAACCCTTCGCCAAATTGACACATTTTCGGCCGGATCAGGCCAAATCTGACGCCCAGAACCGCCGATTGTTTCCGGCTTTCACATCGGCCAGAACCCCTGTTCACACAGGAAATTAACGCACTTTTAACCTCTCGGCGGGGTCCGAATGACCGCTCGGTTGGCGATGTCACGTTTCCGAACCGGAAACGAACAGGCCGTCTTAAAGCTGCCCAATTTTCCTCACATTCGCGGCAAAGACGCCCCAAAGTTGTCTGAAATCAGGAACCAATGGGCAGGTTGGCGAGAAGATTGGTTCCGCGAATATGGCGCGTACCCGATTCCCTGTCCCGAATCGTAAACGGAATCCGACCGAATTTGGGCGCGCTACGAATCTCCGCCAGGCACGCGAAAACCTGCCGGCCGGTCGCTTGGCCTACGCTACTGATTGATCCGGTTGAATGAGGAGCTGGTACCCAAGGCCGGACTCGAACCGGCACGCCCGAAGGCGGGGGATTTTGAATCCCCTGCGTCTACCATTCCGCCACTTGGGCTCCTGCTGACACCGACAGGACTCTGTGGTGTCTTGCCCGTTTTCCTATCTTTCCAGTCGGGCCACGTCCAGTGCCAAAGCTGCAACGCTTGACCAATCCCCTACCGCGTGTTTCTAGCAACCGGGCAAAGGCAGGATGGCAATGATACGCAGGCTCTACGACTGGACGCTCCGCATGGCGGATCACCACAATGCCCTATGGGTGCTGGCGCTGATCTCCTTCGCCGAAGCATCCGTCTTTCCGATCCCGCCAGACCTGCTGATGATCCCGATGATCATCGCGCGGCCCTCGCGCGCCTGGCTGATTGCCGGCATCGCGATGCTAAGTTCGGTTCTGGGCGGGCTTCTGGGCTATGCAATCGGGGCACTGGCCTTCGACGGCTTGGGCGAACCGATCCTGGCGGCCTTCGGCAAAGCCGATGCCATGGCCGAGTTCAACGCCCGCTTCGTGGATGCCGGGTTCTGGGCGGTCCTGGGCGCGGGTGTGACCCCCTTCCCCTTCAAGGTCATCACGATCATGGCCGGCTGGACGGGCATGCCCATCGTCACTTTCCTCGTGACATCCATACTCGCGCGTGGGTTGCGGTTCTTCATCGTGGCCGGGCTTCTTTGGTATTTCGGCGCGCCGATCCGGACCTTCATCGAGAAACGGCTTGGCCTGGTCTTCACGATCTTTTTTGTTGTCCTCCTCGGGGGCTTCCTTCTTGTACGGTATCTATGACACGCTTTCGCATCTCCGTTCTGATCGCCGCCGGTGGCTCGCTCGCACTGCTTCTCGGGGCATTTGCATTTCAGCACCTTGGCGGTCTGGCGCCGTGCAAGCTGTGCATCTGGCAACGTTGGCCGCATGTGGCCGCAATCGCCATCGGCGCCGCGGCCCTCGTCCTTGGAAACCGGGCGCTTGCCTGGTTGGGCGCGCTCGCGGCGGCGGTGACTGGCGGCATCGGCCTTTATCACACGGGCGTCGAACGTGGCTTCTGGCAAGGTCCGACAACCTGCACGTCATCGAACCCCGGCACGATGTCTGCCGATGACTTCTTCGACAAGGTCATCAACGCCCCGCTGATCCGCTGTGACGAGGTCGCCTGGTCCATGCTTGGCTTGTCGATGGCATCCTGGAACGCGATCCTCGCGGCTGTCTGCATCATTTTCTGGGTCCGCGCCGCCCGGTCCTAGGCGCGTTCAGGCCGCAGGCGATACGAATCGTCATGCCCGGACAGACAGTATTCAGCGCCGAGGCACGCGCTTAGGCGCGCGAAATGCGCGGTCAGGCATGCGGCCTCTTTCCGCACGCAAACCGGCTCAACCCTCTCTGAAATCGTCATTTTCCAAGCCCAGTGTCGGCAAGCACCTTCGCGCATGCAGCGAAATTCGCTGCGGCACAAGCCTTGATGGAAACGTTTCACTGTCGCATGCTCACCAGTATGGCATTTGTCCCGTCGGTAGAATCCGGCAGGCGCCGTAGGGAGGACATGACATGAATATCCAGGACGCACCCGCGCTGTCCGGGTTCCGCGCGACCGTGCGATCGTGGCTGGCGTACAACTTTCCCCCCAGCCTCGCCGGACGGTCGGAGGAAATGGCCCTGATCCAGCCCCTCTATCCCGAGGGAGAGGACTGGGCCGCCTGGAAAACCGCCATGGCCGACAAGGGCTGGGGCGTGCCGACATGGCCGAAGGAATTGGGCGGCGGCGGCCTGACCAAAGCAGAGGCCCGGGTCCTGGCCGAGGAAATGGCCCAAATAGGCGCCTACTCTCCGATCGGCGGCATGGCCCAGAACATGTTCGGGCCCACCCTTCTCGAATTCGGCACCGAAGAGCAGAAGAAACGCCATATCCCCCCCGTTGCCCGTGGCGAAATCCGCTGGTGCCAGGGCTATTCCGAACCCGGTGCGGGGTCCGACCTCGCCTCGCTTCAGACGCGGGCCGAAGACAAGGGCGACCATTACCTGGTGAACGGCCAGAAGATCTGGACCTCCGGATCGGTGCACGCCCACTGGTGTTTCTGCCTGGTTCGCACCGACCGCAGCAAGAAGCACGAAGGCATATCGTTCCTGCTGATCGACATGGCATCGCCCGGAATCGAGGTGCGACCCCTTCTGCTGATGTCCGGCAATTCAACCTTCGGCGAAGTTTTCTTCACCGATGTCAAAGTGCCCAAGGAGAACCTTGTCGGCGGGCTGACCGAGGGCTGGACAATCGCGAAACGGCTAATGCAGCACGAACGCTCCGGGATCGGCGCGCGCAAACAGACCCATGGTGAAATGCGCCCCGTCGATGTCGTCGCCAAGGAATACGTTGGAAGGGACAGCGAGGGACGGATCGCCGATTACGATCTCCGTTCGCGGATCACACGTCACAAGATGTGGGAACGGGCGCATCGCCTGACCGTCGAACGCGTCGCCGAGGAAAGCAAGGCAGGCCCCTCGACCGCGACCTCCGTTCTCAAGAATGCCGGATCGATCATGCTGCAAACCCGCGGCGAATTGCTGCTCGAGATCATGGGCATGAAGGGGCTGGGCTGGTACGGAGAAGGCTATTCCGAAACCGAACTGGAGACGCTGAGGGTCACCCTTCAGAACAAGGCCCATTCGATCTACGGCGGCACTTACGAAATCCAGAACAACATCATCGCCAAACGCATCCTCGGGATGCAGGACCACCAGTAGGGAGGCTTTCATGGCCGTGTTGTCCGCCGAACAGACCATGCTGAAGGACGCAGCCGATGGCTGGGTCCGCGAATACGCCCCCGTATCGGCCTTTCGCAAGATGCGGGACGCGGGCCAGGCTCAGAACCCCGCCTGTTATCAGGACATGGCCGACATGGGGTGGACCGGCATCCTGATACCTGAGGAATATGGAGGGTCGGATTTCGGCCTGACCGCCATGACGCTGGTGATGGAGGAACTGGGCCGGCAGCTTGTCGTCTCGCCCCTTTTCTCCACCGCGCTGTTGGGCGCGACAATCATCGCGAACATGGCCGATGCAAGGCAGAAGATGGCTTGGCTGCCCGCGATCGCCGACGGGTCGTTGCGCGTGTGCCTCGCGGTGGATGAGGGCGCGCATCACGACATCCGGCACACCGCGCTGACCGCGACGCAGACAGACGATGGCTTTGTCCTGAACGGGACCAAGACCCATGTCGTCGACGGAATGCAGGCCGAACTGATCCTGGTTCTCGCGCGCAGCGATGGCACCCCTGGGACGGCCGACGGCCTGAGTCTCTTCGCCGTTCAGGGAAAGCATATTCAGCGTAAGCCTCTTGGTGTGCTGGACCGTCGTGACTACGCAGAAATGACGTTTGATGGTGTGAAGGTTGCCCCTGACGCCCTCATCGGCCCTTTGAATCAGGCGGGGCCACGGTTGGAGCAAGCCCTTGATATCGCACGTATTGGACTGGCCGCTGAAATGCTGGGGCTTAGCCAGCAAGCCTTTGATACTACGCTGGAATACCTCAAATCACGCAAGCAATTCGACACCGTTCTCGCACAATTCCAGGCCATTCAGCACCGTATGGCCGACCTCTTCTGCCAGATCGAACTGGTCCGATCCGTCGTCGAACATGCCGCCCGCAGCGTGGATGGTGACGCGCCGGACAGGACAGAGGTGGCGATCATGGCCAAGAGCATGGCCAATGACCTCGCCAACCTGATGACGCGCCAGATGGTCCAGCTTCACGGCGGGATCGGCATGACGGATCTGCATGATGCCGGGCTCTACCTCAAACGCGCCCGCGCGCTTGAGGCGCTCTTCGGAAACACCGCGTGGCAGAACGAACGCTTTGCCAATCTGCACGGGTATTGATCCATGAGCATTCCCGAGAACCTGACCGACCTGAAGACTTTGAACGCCGAATGTCGGTGGGATGATCGCGATGTCATGCTCTACGCACTGGGCATCGGCATGGGCGAAGATCCCCTGGACGAGGACGAACTGGCCTTCGTGAACGAAGGATGGCTGACACCGCGCGTACCGGCGGTAAAGGTCGTGCCGACCTTTGCCTCCGTCGCCTTCTACGCGGCACGTCCGCCGGACATCGACATCAATCGCGTTCTCGTCGTGGACGCCCAGCGGGACATCACCTTTCACAAACCCTTCCCCGCCGAAGGCACCGCATTTGCCGACAGCACCTACCTTGGCGCCTGGGACAAAGGCGACAAAGGCGCGATCATCCTGCGCCAGACCGAGGTGCGGGATAGCGCCGGGGATGCGCTTTGCACCATTCAATCGACAGGGTTTGCCCGTGGGGACGGTAACTTCGGGGGGCCGACCAAGGGCCAGCCGGAAACGCCAGCGCCGCCGGACCGCGCGCCGGATCAAAGCCTCGACATCCCGACACGGCCTGGACAGGCCCTGCTCTACCGGCTTTGCGGGGATCGCAATCCGCTGCATTCCGACCCGGAATTCGGACGCAAGGCGGGGTTCGAACGGCCTATCCTGCATGGCATGTGCACCTACGGCCTCACCTGCC
Source organism: Pseudooceanicola atlanticus (assembly GCF_000768315.1). Classification (GTDB taxonomy): domain Bacteria; phylum Pseudomonadota; class Alphaproteobacteria; order Rhodobacterales; family Rhodobacteraceae; genus Pseudooceanicola; species Pseudooceanicola atlanticus. The sequence goes on along the minus strand of NZ_AQQX01000006.1, from coordinate 152,141 downwards.
GCGCCGTGCTGGCCAGCTATGCCGATTGGGATCCGTCGGCCATCCGCCGCCACGCAGCCCGGTTCTCGGCCCCCGTCTATCCCGGCGAAACGGTCACGGTGGACCTGTGGAAGGAACGCTCGACGATCCACTTTCAGGCCCGGATCAAGGCGCGCGGCATCACCTGCGTCAAGAACGGCATCAGCGAATTAAGGTAAGAAATAGGGAGGGCGAAGATGGGTCTGCTCGATAACAAGGTGGCCATTATCACGGGCGCGGGCAATGGGCTGGGTGCGGCCTACGCCCGGCTCTTCAGCGCCGAGGGCGCGAAGGTGCTGGTCAATGACCTGGGCGGCGCACGAGACGGGACCGGCAGTGATATCGGCCCCGCGCAGCAGGTGGTGAACGACATCGTTGCGGCCGGTGGCGAGGCGGTCGCCAATGGCGACGACGTGTCGACGATGGCCGGTGGCCAGGCAATCTTCGACCAGGCGATGGCGGAATGGGGCCGCGTCGATATCCTGGTGAACAATGCCGGCATCCTGCGCGACGAAACCTTTCACAAGGGGTCCGAAGCGAACTGGGACCTGGTCATCAAGGTCCACCTCAAGGGCACCTATTGCGTGACCAAGCCGGTCTATCAGTGGATGCGCGACAATGGCGGCGGGGTCATCGTGAATACGACCTCAACCTCCGGCCTGCTGGGCAATTTCGGTCAATCAAACTACGGGGCGGCAAAGGCCGGGATCGCCGGGCTGACACGCGTGCTGGCCATCGAAGGTCGGAAATACGGGATCCGGGTCATGGGGATGTCGCCCGGTGCACTGACCCGAATGACCGAGGACCTGCCGCATTACGACCAGGACAAGAACCCCTCGCCGCCCAACCACATGCCGGAAACCGTGGCGCAGGCGATGCTCTACATGTGCTCGGACCTCTGCGACATGTCGAAATCCGGGCGCTTCATCCACGCGGCCAAGAATGGCTTGGCGGAACTGAAGGTGATGCGCTCCGAAGGATGGGACCCGGCCGAAGGCTACACCGCGCAAGGCATCGCAGAGCGTGCGGACCAGATTTTCTTTTCGGATGACTGATTGAGATGACGACGAAGACCCACGGCCCCCTCGCCGCTTACCGTATCCTCGAAATCGGCGGGGGAGATACCCTGGCCTATTGCGGCAAACTCTTTGCCGATTTCGGGGCCGAGGTCATCAAGTGCGAACCCGAAGGTGGCGACCCGCGACGGCGCGAAGGCGTTCAGGTGACGACCGGATCGGGCAGCGAAAGCGCTTATTTTGCGTGGTTGAACAGCAACAAGCTGTCCATCACCGCCGACCCGGCCACGGCAGAAGGGGCCGCGACGATCCGCAGCCTGCTGCCCTCCTGCGATCTGCTTCTGGACGGTCGCAGCCCGGCCGAGGTGGAGGCCTCCACCCTGCGTCACAAGGATCTTCAGGCGCTCGACCCCGGCCTGTCGATCGTCGGGATCACCTGGTTCGGGCCGACGGGTCCCTACCGGGATTACCAGGCCACCGATGCCGTCGCCCGGTCCCTGGCCGGCGTCGTCTACGAAGCCGGGCCGCCCGAAGGCCCCCCCATGCTGGCCCGTGAAGGCCAGGCTGCGGTGGTCGGTGCGCTGACAGCCTTCCTGCCGGCCGCCGCATCCCTGATCGACGCCGAAAATGGCGGACGCCGGTTCGTGGCCTCGACCCACGGCGCGCTGTCCCAGATCGCCGAATACGATATCGGCCTGCAGATGGACCTGGGCAAACGCCCCCGTCAGGACGTCAACGTCTTCGGCCGTACCTATCCCGCCGCCCCCTACCCGACCAAGGATGGATGGCTGGGCGTGACGATCATGTCACCTGCGCAATGGACCGCGCTCTGCGACATTATGGGACGACCAGAGCTGGGTGACGACGACCGCTACAACACCTCGCCAAAACGTCAGCAGCGCCGCCACGAAGTCGATGACATCCTGCGTCCTCTGCTCTTGCAGAAAACGGCCGAGGAATGGTTCGAGCTTGGATTGAAGCACAAGGTGCCTCTGGCCATTGTGCCCGGCGTCGCGGACCTCAAGGGGCTGAAATTCCACAAGGAACGCGAAAGCTTTGGCTCGGTTCGCATTGGCGAGGCCCGCTTCGACGTGCCGATCCTGCCCAACCAGCTGACAGGCACGCCGCCCATCCGGGACGGGATCGCACCGCTGGCTGGCTCAACCGACGCAACCGCCCTGCCCGATCATCAGCGCAAGGCGCCGGCGCGGGTCGCGGACGGGTTGCCATTGCGGAACCTGCGGATACTCGACCTGTCAATGGGCTGGGCCGGGCCGCTTGCCGTGCGGCAGCTGGCCGATCTTGGCGCGGACGTGGTGAAGGTCGAAAGCTGCGAACATCCCGACTGGTTCCGCGGCATCGATACGCGCTTCCCCTATTACGAGGAGAAGATGTTCGAGAAACACTATACGTGGCAGTTCATGAACCGGAACAAGCGGGGCATCACGCTCGACATCTCGTCCCCGCGTGGGCGGGAGCTTGTGCTGGAACTGGCAAAGACCGCGGATGTGGCCATCGACAGCTATGCCGCTGATGTCATGCCGAAATACGGGCTGACCGCCGACATACTGCGCGAGGTCAATCCCAGGCTCGTGGTCCTGACGATGCCCGCCTTCGGCATGCAGACCTCGTGGCGGAACGGTCGCGCTTATGGCTCCACCCTCGAACACGCCTCGGGCCTGCCTTCGGTCAACGGCAGACCGACCGACCCGCCGGCGATGAGCCACGCGGTGATGGGCGATCCGATCGGGGGCATGACGGCGGCGGCTTCCATACTGCTGGGCGTTCTGGCCCAGAAAGCCAATGGCGCGGGGCAGCATATCGACATCGCTCAGGCCCAGTGCCTATTGCCGCTCTTCGGTGAGGCGATCATCGAACATGCGGTCACCGGTCAGGTGTCCGAGCGACTGGGCAATCGGCATCCCAGATATGCGCCGCATGGATGCTATCGGATGGCCGGCGACGATTGCTGGATCACCATTGCCGTTCGGTCCGACACCGAATGGCAAGCGCTCTGTCGGGTGATGCAACGCGATGACCTGGCCGCCGATCCAGCGCTCGCCACGGACAAAGGACGTCGGGAACAGGCTGACCGCCTGGACAAGGAAATCGGCGACTGGACGATCCTTGGCCGCGGCTTCAGCATCATGGCAGAGCTCCAAGCCGCCGGCGTGCCCGCGGGCATCGTACGCTCCCCGGCCGAGTTGGGCTTCGACCAGCATTTCATGGCGACAGGCCGCTGGCAGATCATGGAACGTACTTATATCGGCGGCCATGTTCAACCGGTGCCGGTTTATGTCGAAGGCGACGCCACGACCGGATATCAGAACCGCAGGCCCTCGCCGACGGTCGGCCAGCACAACCGCGAGGTTCTGCAGGGAGAGCTGGGTCTGAGCGATGCGGACTTCGACGCATTGTTGACCGAAGGCGTTATCGGGTTCGAAGCGAGACCAATGAAACCCAAAGCAAAAGCAAAGGGTTAACCGGCATCTCCTCGCGCACCGCATGAGGCACGAACGACCAGTTCATAGCGCAGGGTCGGTGCAATCCTGTCGCAGATCGCGGGGTTTCGGATACGGTCGAGGATCCGATTGGCAACCACATCGACCAACGCATCGCGATCCATGCGCAAGGCCGTGATCGGCGGCACGTGGTCCACCGTCAACGCGCTGTCCCCGATTGCAATCAGCGAAATGTCATCGGGAAAGCTCAGCCGCAGATGCGCCAGCGCGTTCAGCGTCGAGGACAGCACCTGTGTGCCCTGCACGATCATTGCCGTCGGTCGGTCGCCGCCAGACAAAACCTCTGTAACTTCTTGGAAAACAGGTGAATTCGGTGTCGCCGGTTCGATCTTGATCGGGGCCGATGCGCCCAGATCCGCCAGCGCCGCGTCGAAGGCCTTGTGCCGCAGAACACCGGGACGGGCCTGACCGTGCGAAAAGACCGGCAGGATCCTCCGGTGCCCCAGGCCGACAAGATAATCGACCGCGTCACGCAACGCCGCCTCGTGATCGAACAACAGCCTGTCCGCCTCGATGGGCAGGTCACGATCCAGAACGAAGACCGGACCTTCGAAGGCCTCCAGCATGCGTAGCAGTTCCGGATCCCGCTCGTGACCCGGTGCGACCACGATCGCATCAAGCCCACGTTCCGCGAAGGTTTCCAGCGTGCGCCGTTCCCGTTCGACCTTGCCGGAGGTTCCCGAGAGAAGCGTGACAAAGCCCTCCTCGGCCCACCTGTCCTGCAAGGAATTGAAAAGCCGCGCGAAAAGCGGGTTTTCCAGGTCCGAAAACAGGCATCCGATCAGCCGTGAGGACCGCGACCGCAAGGCTCGCGCAGCGGCATTCGGCTGGTAGCCCAACTCCTTCGCCGCCTCACGAACCGCCTCGCGGGTCTTGGCCATGACACCGGGGGCCGAATTCATCGCGCGGCTGGCGGTTCCCACGGACACGCCCGCCCGACGGGCCACATCTCGGATCGTGATATTTTTCTGGCTCACTGACGACCTTCCCTGATCTAGGAAGACGCTAACAGATTGCCATCACGCCATAAATCCCAAACTCATAGCCATTCCGGCTGATGCTGCCCCAGAACCGGGCTCGGCCTTTCGTAACGCGGTGGAGTGCCGGACATCTGCAGGACCGGGCCGACAAACCTGAGATGCCCGCGCTCCCCCCGGCTTTCGGTGAGATAGGGGGCAATATCTTCCAATTTCGGGAATTGGCCGGGTTCATCGGCGAGGCCCTGATCCTGAAGGAACATCGCAGTGCGACAGAGCGAAACCTCGACGTGCCAGCTCCCGCCTTCAGTGGCGCGCCGTTGCAATGCGATCAGGGTGCCGAGTGTGCCCAGGTAGCCGGTCAGGAAATCACAGACCGGAACGGGCACCAGCGTTGGCGCCGCGTCACCGCCCTGCCCCGCGCACATCCCGGTGACGGCTTGGGCCACCTGCTCCCAGCCCGCCCTGTCCGACATGGCGCCATCAGTCCCGAAACAGCTGACTGACAGGGCGACGATCCCGGGACGCAACGTTGCCAGGTCCCGCGGGCCCAGGCCCAGCTTCTCCATCGCACCGGGGCGATAACCTTGCGAGAACACGTCGGCCCCGGACACCAGTTCGACCAATCGGTCCAGCCCATTTCCGGACTTCGGGTCCAGGAAGCAAGACCGTTTGCCATGGCTGGTTTCCCGCACAAATTCCGGCACTTGCGGCAGATCGCGTCCGGCCACCATCAGCACGTCGGCCCCATGTTCAGCGAGGCTACGTGCGGCGACGGGACCGGCCAGGATGCGCGTCAGGTCCAGAACTCGCAATCCCGATAGCGGACGCAATCCTCCCGGTATCGGTTCCGGCGGCGCCTCGCCGATCTTTTCAATGCTGATCACGGGTCGGGTGGCGAGCGCCGCACCGTGAGGATGGCGCATCCATTCCTCGCGACGGCGCACCATGCCGCCACAGGCCCGCGCGTCTGCAATCGCCTCTTCCAGGTCCAGGGCATCCCAGCCGGCGATGGCTGCCGACACGTCCTCCTCGATCAAGTCGCAATCCAACACGTCCAGCACCCGCCGTTGCAGATGCGGCAACCCGAAATGCGGCAGGAAATATCTCCCGTCCCGGGTTGCAAACGGCTTTGTCAGGTCGCGCCCCTTCTGCGCGGATGGATCGGGCTCCGGGGTCGTCCAGTCTCCGCTATCGTCCTTTTCCTGCCCGATGCGGAAGGCGATCAGCGATGCGACGGCTGCCGCCGACGAACAACTGACGCTTTGCGCGGGTCCGCCCCTGGCCTGAACGATGTCGGCCACCACCGAGCCGATCGCCTCCAGGACAGAGGCCACACTTGACCCCACCTGGTACCGCGTCGGCGCATTGGGCGCCGAAATGCCGCGCTGAAGGTTTGACGCGAACGGATAGTCCAATTCAGCCTGCAGCGTGGCCAGCACCCGGTTCTCTTCGATCACCTGATCCATGGTTCCTCCCCCCGGAATGGTTGGGAGAGTGTCCATGGGTCCGGGCAGGCACGCAAGTGTCTCGCCACCTTCTTTTTGCGACAGGAAGGAATAGACCCCGACAGGGACCCCGTCTCGGGAAACTGAAGGGGGTATGGCGGAGAGGAAGGGATTCGAACCCTCGAGACGGTTTCCCGCCTACACACTTTCCAGGCGTGCGCCTTCGACCACTCGGCCACCTCTCCGCCGACCCGTCTACACAAAACTGATACCGAGGTTCAAGCGCAATTCGGCACAAAATTGCAGGCTTTCCGCTGGGTCGCGCCAAGCCCCTGATCTGAAATGACAAAGCCGCCCATCCGGGCACAAAAAAGGCCCGCCCCGGCAGGCGGGACGGGCCTCGAACGGTCGCAACGAAGGTTACCGCACGACGTTCACGATGACGCGGTCCTCATCGACCAGCACGGGCGTGCCGTTCAGGTAGACGTAGCGGTAGTCGCTCTCGGGGATGGTCACCAGTTCGACTTCCTGCGGGATGCCGGCGCCGACGACGACCTCACCGTTCACGTAGACGGGATCGAGCGGGTTGGACTGCACGTAGGTCACGGTCTGCTCCGGAACGGATTCAGCACCCGCGATCGTGCCGAGCGCCACGGCGCCGGCAATCGCGGCGGGGCCACCCGCAGCAGCAACGGCCAGCGCACCACCCGTCAGGCCACCCGCGGCAGCAGCGGCGGCGCGGTCATCGTCGTTCAGGTCGACGGATTCGACCTCGAACCGTTCGACGTTCTCGTAGATGACGACCGGTTCCTCATCCAACGACGCGGTCAGATAGGGGCTGTAGGCCCAGCCTTCGGTGCCGTCGTAATTGACCTTGCACCAGGTGGTGTCGGTCGTGCATTGCTCGATCTGGACCATCGCCTCACCGGGGATGACATCCAGGATCTCGCCGCGCGGATCCGGCAGGGAGCGCAGGTTGAGGTCGGTGGTCGCCGTTGCGTCGGTGGTGGCCATCGCGCTGGTGGCGGTCAGGACGGCAACGGTGCTCAGACCGAGAATCTTGGCATACATGATGTGAACTCCTTTACTTTGACGACACGCTCTTGCGTCGCGTCGCGGCACATTGCGGTGCCTGTCATGTGGCGGGACAACAGACCAAATCGGACTTCTGTTCCAAGCGCACCGGCACTCGGCAGAAGACCGCCACATGGAGAGGTCGGAGATAAAAACCAAGCATTCAGAAGAGCTTGAAGGAGGCAACGAACGGCAGGTGGTCCGAAACCTCCTCGCGGAACTTCGCGCGGCCCATCTTGAGCGTCCAGTGCATCGGGAACAGGCGCAGGCTGCCCGTGATATAGCGGGTGGAGTAATTCCGGCTGACGGCGAAACCATCCAGAAGGTTCGCGCGACCGCTGCTGAGGATATGCGAATAGCGGTCCTGCAAATCCCAGCAGGAGACGAAGTCCATCGTGTCATCGCCGCCCAGGTAATGAAAATTCGACACGTCCTGGCCGGGGATCATGTTGAAATCGCCCATCAGAAGGATCGCGTGGTGTTTGTAGCCCGGCGTGTCATGCAGGGTTTCGATCCAGTCACCGATCACCTTGCATTGCGTGTCGCGAAGAACCTGTTCGGCCTTGCCCCGCCCGGATTTCAGATGCACGCCGATGACGACGGCCTTGAACCGGGCACCGATGCGGACATCCACGGCAAAAGCCTGACGCCCGCCCTGGTAATCGCCTTCGGAGCCGGGAATGAACCGCGGGTTTTCGACCTCGATCCCGGTCTTGTGCAGGAACCCGATGCCCAGATGGCTGTCGGGCTGGGGCAGATGGGTGATCTGGTAATCCAGGCCCTTCAGCGCCAGCAACTCGCGCAGGCGTTCGGCATGGCTCTCGGGGAAGATCTCGACCAGGGTGACGAACTCGGCGTCCAGCAGGGCGAGGCCAAGCGCCTGGTGCAGAGCCTTTTTGCTGTCGGGGGCAATCCCGGTACCGGCCCCGCCGGGGAACCTGTCATTGCCTGCGAGGTTCCAGACGGCGAAACGGGCAATCGAGTGATTGAAGGCGACCATGGCAGAACCTCGCGAGAGCAGACATGGGGTCATGCTATCACGGGTTGTGTGACGCGGGTGTGGCGGAAATCCTGACTTGCGCTAGCCGGCCAGAGAGATATTTACGCGCCGGTTCTGCTTGCCCTTGTTTTCGATCTTGCCGATGGCGACCTGCCCAATTTCGCCCGTGCGGGCGACATGGGTGCCGCCGCAGGGTTGCAGGTCGACCGTTGCCGGCCCCTCGCCGATCCGCACCAGACGGATGCGCCCTGCCCCGCGTGGCGGCTGAACCGACATCGTCTTGACGAGGTCAGGCTGTGCGTCAAGCTCGGCCTCGGTGATCCATTCCTGCGTGACCGGCAGGTCCTGAGCGATCAGGTCGTTCAGGGCGGTTTCGACGGCGGCCTTGTCCTCGGGCGGTTCGGGCATCACGAAATCGAGGCGGCTCTTGCTGGCCCCGATCTGGCCGCCGGTCACCGGCAACGGAATGGCGACCGTCAGCAGGTGAAGCGCCGTGTGCATCCGCATGTGCAGGTAGCGCTGATCCCAATCGAGCAGCTGCGTCACCTCGGTCCCGATTTCGGGAAGGATCACGCCCTCCGTCGGGACCAGGACGACGCTGTCATCCTCGCCCTTGACCGCTGTCGCAATCGCGCATTCGCCTCCTGGCCAGGTCAGCCGTCCGGCATCGCCGGGCTGGCCACCGCCGGTGGGATAGAAAATGGTCCGGTCGAGGATCACACATCCGCGGTCGTTGATGTCGACCACGCGTGCGGGAGCGTCACGCAGATAGGCGTCCTCGCGAAAAAGGGGCTCGGTCATCTGTCTCCTCCTCCTTCTCCGCCGCTGTCACCGTCAGTGTCGGAGCCCGGCATGTCGTCCACATCCAGCTGGGCGGCCGCCGCGCGGCGTTCGGACGGGGTGACATCGGCGACGGGTGTCTGCGGCCGGGCCGGTTCGCCCCGCAGGGCTTCGGGGTTGCGCAACCAGATATCCCGCTGGGCGAAGGGGATCTCGATCCCTTCGGCATGGAAGCGTTCGGCGATCTGGTGGTTCATTTCGGTCTGGACGACGAGGATCGCGGTCACGTCCCGCAGGATGGCGCGGATCTCGAAGTCCAGGCTGTCGGCACCAAAGCCCTTGAACAGGATGAAGGGCGGCGGGTTCAGAACGACCATCGGGTGGGCTTCGGCCACCTCTTGCAGGATGCCCTCGACCTTCCGGGTATCGGTGCCATAGGCGACGCCGACGGGCACGATCAGTCGCCCGACCAGGTTGCCCCGGGTCCAGTTCGTCACCTTGCCCGATACGAGATCGGCATTGGGCACGATCACATCGGTGCGGTCGAAGGTTTCGATCCGCGTCGACCGGACAGAGATATCGCGGACAAAGCCCATTTCACCGCCGACCTCGATCCAGTCGCCGATGGCAATGGGCCGTTCGATCAGCAGGATGATGCCCGACACGAAATTGGACACGATGTTCTGAAGGCCGAAACCGATCCCGACCGACAGCGCACCGGCGACGATGGCCAGCGACGACAGGTCGAGCCCGGCGGAGGTGATGGCGACGATGCCGGCAATGAAAATACCAACATAGCCCAGCCCCGAGGTCACCGCATTCTGGCCACCGGCATCAAGCTTCGTCTTGGGCAGGACCGAGGTCCGGAGTGCGCTTTGCACCAGCCGCGTCAGCAGGTAACCAAGCGCGAAGACGATGGCGAAGGTCAGGAAATCGGTCGGGCTGATCCGTGTGTCACCGATCTGGAACCCGGTCAGGAAGCGGCCCCACAATTCGGTCAGGTCGGTCACCCGCGCGCCCCAGATCAGGGCCAGGATCGGCAGGGCCCCGACGGCCAGCGCAAAGCCCGCCAGCACCGGGGTCAGCGCCTCGCCGACGCCCTCGCGGTTGCGGGTGAAGAGGATGTAGACCTCGTTCACCAGTCGTTGCAGCACCACGATCAGCGATAGCAGCATCATCGTGTAGATCGTCGGGAAGACCAACGCTTCGCCCGCGTTGAAATAACCGATCCCGGCAAGGACCGGCCCGGCGAATGCGAGGATCATCATGGCCCGCGCCAGCAGCGACAGCAGGCGGTAGCGGAATTCCGGTTCGTCTATGGCCGAGATCTGGGTCCTGGCATGCACCAGCAGCAGCCGCCCCATGCGGAACAGCGACAGGCCCGCGACGATCAGGACCGGAAAGCTGAGGACGTTATAGACCTCGGGCGACCATCCGGCGAAATCCCGCACCGCCCGCAGGGGGATCAGGATTAGCAGGACAAGGCCCAGGAACAGCGAATGCAGACGCCCCTCGATCCGTTCGTTCGACGACAGTTCAAGGGGGGGCTCGAAGGTGTCCGAGCGTGGGAACATCCGCCCGCCCAGCCACCGCGCCGCGAAGAAGGCAAAGCCCGCCGCCGGCAGCGATTGCATGAGCACCATGCCGCGCGGGCCGAGGATGCCCGTCAGTTGCCCGGCAACCGCCAGAAGCAGCAGGCCGAGCACCGGCAGGACGATCTGGCCCAGCGACATGATCAGACCGGCCAGCCAGCGTTCGGCGGTGCGGCTGCGATCCTGAACCGATGTCACCAGCAATTCGACCCAGTGGCGCCCGCGCAGCGTCAGGATGGCCGCAAGGCTGAGAAGCAGCAGCGTGGCCGGCAAGTTCTGGCGAAACACCGTGCGGCTGGACTCGTTCTGCCAGTTGGTCTGGATATCGAGCGCCGTGCGGTAGAAGAATTCGACGAAGTTTTCGATCGCGGGCGGCCAACTGACCGGGTTGACCGGCGTGGGCCCAAGTTCCAGCAGCTGGTTGGTCTGCCGGTCCCTGAGGATGCGGTCGATCTGGGCGATCATCGCGTCGGCCCGGCTAAAGGCGACCTCGGCCCGTTGCGCGGGAGATCGAAGTTCGTTGAGCCGGGTGTTCAGCCTGTCGCGCTGTTCCCGCGTTTCAGGCGCTTCCTGCCCTTCCTCCGGCGCGGGACCCAGGGCGGACAATTGCGCCTCGACCGCCGCGATCGGTGCTGCGTTCACCGCTTCGGCGGCCAGGAAGACCTGACGCCAATCCGTCAGCTCACTGCGCAGGCTTTCAAACGCGTTGTCAGAGGCTTCGGCATTGCCGATGGCTTCTTCCGCGCGCGTGGCGACGGATTCCCACGCCTCGTAATCGGGTGTTTCGACCTGGGCAAGAACGGCAAAGCCCAGCCCGATCAGAACGATCAGGCTGAGCAGAAAAGTTCGCGATATCCGGATCACTCAGAGAACACACCGGGGATTGACCGCGGTGCCTCGGTCAGCCAACCGGGAAGGGGCAGACCTTTTTCCCGAAGGAAATCAGGGTTGAACAGCTTGGACTGGTAGCGCGTGCCGTAATCGCAAAGGATGGTCACGATCGTGTGGCCCGGACCAAGTTCCTTTGCGAGGCGAACGGCACCCGCGATGTTGATGCCCGACGACCCACCCAGGCACAGGCCCTCTTCCGAGAGCAGATCGAATACGTAGGGCAACGCCTCTTCGTCGGAGATCTGGTAGCTCATGTCAGGCGTGAAGCCTTCGAGGTTGGCGGTGATGCGTCCCTGGCCGATGCCTTCGGTGATGGACGAACCTTCGGGTTTGGCCTCGCCCTCGCGATACAGCGAATAGACCCCCGACCCCATCGGATCGGCCAGCGCGACCTTCACGCCCTTGGGCTGCAGCGCCATGCCGACACCGGCCAGCGTGCCGCCCGACCCGACCGATGCGACGAAGCCGTCGACCTTGCCCTGAGTCTGTTCCCAGATCTCGGGACCGGTGCTTTCGATATGAGCCTGGCGGTTCGCGACGTTGTCGAACTGGTTGGCCCAGATGGCCCCATGTTGTTCGGTTTTGGCAAGTTCCGCAGCCAATCTCTCAGAATACCGAACATAATTGTTCGGATTCTTATAGGGAACGGCCGGCACTTGGACCAGCTCCGCCCCGGCGAGGCGGATCATTTCCTTCTTTTCCTGGCTCTGGGTTTCGGGGATCACGATGACGGTCTTGAACCCCATCGACGCCCCGACCAGCGCCAGGCCGATGCCGGTATTGCCGGCCGTGCCTTCGACGATCGTCCCGCCCGGCTCGAGCTTGCCCTTGGCGATGGCGTCGCGGATGATCCACAGCGCCGCACGGTCCTTGACGGATTGGCCCGGATTGAGGAACTCGGCCTTGCCCAGGATGGTGCAGCCTGTTTCTTCACTCACACGGCGCAATTTGATCAACGGCGTCTGGCCGACCGCCTGTGCCAGATCTTCGGCAATACGCATGGCGCTATCCTTTCTCGAACCTGCCCAGCAGATGTAAACGGGCCGTGGCGGCAACTCAACCCAAGGCGCGCAATCTGGACCGTTCGCGTGAAAGCCAGACCAGAGCGAGGATAAGAGGCACGTTATCCGCTTCGCCCCGGGTCAAAAGGTCTTCGGCCTGCGCCCAGTCAAGGATATGGGTCCGGATGTCTTCGGCTTCGTCCTCGACGCCGTAATGACCTTCGGTCCCGTCCGGCAGGTCGCACAGGCCGACATAGATGTAGAAGTATTCGCTGACGCATCCCGGGCTGGGATAGCCCGAGCCGACCTGGATCAGGTCCCTGAGTTTCAACCCCGCCTCCTCTTCGGCCTCGCGACGGGCGCAATCCTCGGGGCTTTCGCCGGGATCGACCCGCCCCGCGACCGGTTCCAGCTGCCACGGATAGATCGCCCCACGCGCCCAGGGCCCCATCCGGAACTGATCGACCAAGAGGACGCGGTCGCGGACGGGATCATAGGGAAGCACAATCGCCGCATCCGCTCCATGGAACACTTCCCGCACGAGTGGTTCCGACATGCCGCCGTCAAAGGTGGGGTGCGACAGGCGGTCCGTCGTCGTCACGAAATAGCCCGCGTGGTCGGCACGTGTTTCATGAAGCATGACTTGGTCGCGGGTCCGATCCGATCCGACCTTTGGCCGCTGCATCTGCTCCGCCCGCGCCCGCGATTCAATCTGGCCGAACCGAAATTGCAATGCTTCCCCAGAAAACCGCCCTTGGTAAGACATGATCTCGGCCGCCGCGATCAAAGCACGTTCTGCATTGGTTTCGGTCCATACGTCGAGACTCCACGCCCCATCCTGCACTCCTGGTGCTTTTTTAGGCCGATAGAGCTCCGCCTGGACCTCGCCATCAGCGGTGGCGATTGCTTCCGATACCGGGACATAGCCGAAAGCATCTTCATAGTGATGAATTCGCGCCCGCGCCTCGTCCGAAGGATCAATCAGGAAACCCTCGGCCATGGCGTCCGCGTCCGGCACAAGCATGGGAAAGGCTTTGCCCTTGACCGCGGCAATTCGCCAGCCGGGCAACCGGGCGGGTGTCAGGGCCAGTTCCTCTCCGGATACGCGCTTCAGAAGAGGCTCGTAACGCAATGTTCCAAATAGAAAAATCACCGGATCAGCGCCACATCTTCCCGGCCATGTGCGCGGCAAGTCCGGCCACGACGCTGCCGCCGATCAACCAGGTCAGCGATTCCTGGTTCAGGATGTAGAGCCCGTATTCGCCCATGATCGGGAACATGGCGTAGATCGCTTCCATCGGACCATCGAACCGACGGGCCAGGGACAGGCGCAGCGCCTCATTCGCGGCCAGGAGCAGGATCACCCAGAAGACGGTCATGCCGACCGCGCTGATCCCGATTCCGATCGCATTGGCAAACCCCATGCGACCTCCATCGGCACGCCGTCCGAGGATCGTCCAGCCACATATCAGCCCGATTATCAGCGACACCTGCACCATCCGGCCGGGATCCATGCCCTCGGGCAATTGCGCACGGGCCTGCCCGGCAACGACAAAGGCGATGAAACCGACGATCAGAGCAGCGACAACGCGTGCGGCCGTGGGCATGTTCGATGCTCCGAAATGTTAGGCCAGCCGGGACTTTACCGGAAAATCAGGCCGGGCGGGAAATCGTGATTTGCGTGACGTCACAATTACCGCCCTCGAACGCCGCGGCGCAAGAGGTCAGGTAGAAATTCCACATCCGCCGGAACCGGTCATCGAAGCCAAGATCGGCGACGGCATCCCACTTGTCGTTGAACGTCTCGTGCCAGCGGCGCAAGGTCTGGCTGTAGCTGGGACCGAATTCGATGCTCTTGCGCACGACGAGACCCGCCTTCTCCACTTCGGCCTTCAGCGCGGTCGGGCTGGGCAACATACCGCCGGGGAAGATGTATTTCTGAATGAAATCAACGCCCTTCCGGTAGGTCTCCCAGCGTTTGTCCTGCAGCGTGATGATCTGGAGCGTCGCATTGCGGCCGGGCCGCAGCCTGTCGCGCACCGTGTCGAAATAGGTTGGCCAGTATTTCTCGCCGACCGCTTCGAACATCTCGATCGAGGCGATACCGTCGTAGGAGCCGGTCTCGTCCCGGTAATCCTGAAGCTTCAGTTCGACCTTGTCCGACAGGCCCGCCTTGGCGATCCGTTCCTGGGCATAGGCCAGCTGTTCCTTGCTGATCGTCAGGCCGGTCACGCGCAACCCGCGTTCCTTAGCGGCATATTCGGCGAAACCGCCCCAGCCGCAGCCGATTTCCAGCACGTGGTCGCCGGGCTGCACGCCCATCTGGTCGACCATGGACTTGTACTTGGCGGTCTGTGCGGCCTCCAGGCTTTCCTGGCCGGTCTGAAACAGCGCCGAGGAATAGGTCATCGTATCGTCGAGCCACAGGCCATAGAATTGGTTCCCGAGGTCGTAGTGATACGAGATGTTCTTCTTCGCCTGGCTCTTGGTGTTGCGGTTCATCCAGTGGCGCATGCGCTCGTAGGCGCGGAGCAGGCCCATGCCGGGGAAGCCGTCGTAGAGCTCGTCATTGCCCGCATGCAGAAGGTCCAGAAACGCCTGAAGATCCGGCGAGGTCCACCAGCCGTCGATATAGGCGTCGCAAAACCCAAGGTCCCCTTCCCGCACGAGACGGGCGAAGGTATCGGGGTTGTGGACATGCAATTCGGCGACCGGACCGGGCCGCGCGCCTTCGGCGCGAAAGATGCGACCGTCGGGCAAGTGAAAATCCAGGCGCCCGACCGGCATGCGCGACGCCATGTCGTAGACCTGCGGGAAATAGCGCGGAAGGTTCTTTTCGCCTTTGGTATCGGTCAGGACCATGACCAATCCTCCTTTTTGACTGGCAAAAGTCTAACCCGTCCGGTCGAACGGGCAAGAGCTTCTTTTAACGAAATATTTACAATCAATCGTCTTTGAGCGCTTCATACGCAGCCAGCGCCCGTTTTCTGCCCGTATCGAGGGCCACGACGGGGTCCGGATAGGCATCGCTCGCCGACAGGTTCCAGCTTTTGGGGATGGCGTCGAAATAGCTTTTCGCGGTTTCAGAAGGATTGCGTTCGGTTTCGGCCAGCCAGGCCGTCTTGTAGCGGCCGTCCGGATCGAATTTCTCGAGTTGGGTGTCAGGATTGAAGACCCGGAAATACGGCGCCGCATCGGGGCCGCAGCCCGCGACCCATTGCCAGCCCATGCTGTTGGAGGCAGGATCCCAGTCCGTCAGGCAATCCGCGAACCATTTCATCCCGATCTTCCAATGCGTTAGCATGTGTTTTGTCAGGTAGGAGGCCACCACCATCCGGGCCCGGTTGTGCATCCGTCCGGTCACGTACATCTCGCGCATCGCGGCATCCACAAAGGGGATGCCGGTGCGCCCCTGCTGCCATCTTTGCACCTCCTCCGTGATCTCTTCGTTCCAGTCGAAGGCGTCCCATTCCTCGCGCCAGTTGCGGGTCATGATCTGGGGTGTGTGATAGAGAAGATGGTAGGCAAACTCGCGCCAGACGACTTCCTTGCGGAAATGTTCTGCCCCGCTTTTCCCCGCCTCTTCGCCTCGCAAGGCGGTGTGCCAGCACTGGCGGGCAGAGATCTCTCCGTAGGTCAGGTATTCCGACATGCCTGACGTTGCGTCCTCTCCGGGGAAATCGCGGCGGGCCTTGTAATCCTCCAGGCCGTTGGCGGCAAAAGCGCCAAGGCGGGATTGCGCGGCGCCCTCGCCCGGCTGGCAATGGCGCGCCAGCACGGCGGCCCCCCGACGCATGGCGGCCCCCATCTGCCAATCGTCCAGTGCGTCGCTGTCCGGCCAGGACCCGGGCGCCCGAATGTCCGACGGCGCGGCCAGCGGCGTGTCGATCTGCCAATCCTTCACGGCGCGCCAGAACGGAGAATAGACCTTGTAAGGCCCGCCCTGCTTGGTCTCGACCTGCCAGGGTTCGAAGATCAGGTGACCGGCAAAGCTCTGTGCGTCAATGTCGTTGTCCTTCAGCGCGGACTTGATCCGGCTGTCCCGCTCGATCGCGTCGGGATCGTAGAGGCGGGTCCAGTAGACCGCATCGGCCCCGGTTTCGTCGATCAGCGCCTCGACCACTTCCCGCGCCGGGCCGCGCCGCAGGATCAGCTTGGAGCCCTTCTCGCTCAGGGTCTCGCCGAAGACACGCAGCGCCTCGCCCATCCGCCATTTCGGGGCGGCGCCCAGATCGGCCACGCTGTCGTCATGGATAAAGACCGGGATCACCGGCCCGCCGCGTTCGACCGCAGCGGTCAGGGCGGGATGATCACCGAGCCGCAGATCGCGGCGCAGCCAGAGCAATGTGGGGGCGGTCATGAGATCTCCTCGTCTTTCAAGAAGATACGCATGGGTTCGGGGATCGGTTCAACGGCCCCCAAAGAAAAACGGGCCGCCCTGTCAGGCGGCCCGTCCAATGCACGTTGCGCAGCGCGATCAGAGTTCGCGGCGTTCCGCCACGAGCCCGCGATAGATCGCGAAACACATGATGAGCAGCACGATCGTGAACGGCAGACCGGTGGAAATCACCATGGATTGCAGTGATGACAACCCTCCGGCCGACAGCAGCAGCACGATGGCCACCGCGCCTTCGAAGATGCACCAGAACACACGCTGCGGGACCGGTGCGTCGACCTTGCCGCCCGCAGTGATGGTGTCGATGACCAGCGAACCGGAATCCGAGGAGGTCACGAAGAACACGATCACCAGGACGATACCGATGAACGAGGTGATCCCCGTCAGCGGCAGCATGTCGAGCATCTTGAACAGCTTGAGCTCAAGCGGCGCTTCCTGGGCGGCAGTGTAGCCGTCCTGGACAACCTGCTGGATCGCCACACCACCGAAGACCGACATCCACAGGACGCAGACCAGCGACGGGATCAGCAGCACGCAGATCACGAATTCGCGGACAGAACGGCCACGCGACACGCGCGCGATGAACATGCCGACGAACGGTGACCAGGAGATCCACCAGGCCCAGTAGAAAGAGGTCCAGCCCTGGCTGAAGTTCACGTCCTCACGGCCGACCGGGTTGGACAGCGCCGGCAGGTATTGCAGGTACGCGCCCAGGTAGTCGACGAAGCCGGTCAGGATGGCGATGGTCGGTCCTGCGAAGAGAACGAAGAGCAGCAGCAGAGCCGCCAGGCCCATGTTGATCTCGGACAGGACCTTCACACCGCCGTCCAGGCCCCGCACGACCGAGATCAGGGCGACCGCGGTGATGGCGGAGATCAGGATGACCTCGGTGGTGGGTCCGACCGGGACGCCGAACAATTCGTTGAGGCCCGCATTTGCCTGCGTCGCACCGAAGCCGAGCGACGTCGCCAGGCCGAAGAGCGTCGCGAAGACCGCCAGGGTGTCGATGATGTGACCCCACCAGCCCCAGACGCGATCGCCGAGGATCGGGTAGAAGGCAGAGCGGATCGTCAGCGGCAGGCCCTTGTTGTAGCTAAACAGTGCCAGTGCCAGTGCCACCACGGCGTAGATCGCCCAGGGATGCAGACCCCAGTGGAAGATCGTCGCGGCCATGCCCAGGCGGATCGATTCCGCCTCGTTCCCGGCTGCAGCGCCAAGCGGGGCCCAGTCGGTCCGCACGCCACCTTCGGCCGAGGTGCCCCCCATCGAGGTGGAGAAGTGGCTCATCGGTTCCGACACACCGTAGAACATCAGGCCGATGCCCATGCCCGCGGCAAAGAGCATCGCGAACCAGCCGACATAGGTGTAATCCGGCGTCGCTTCCGCACCGCCCAGCCGGACGGAGCCGAGCGGCGTCACGATCAGGAAGAGGCAGAAGATCACGAAGAGGTTCGCGGCCCCGAGGAAGAACCAGTCAAACCCCTTGGTCACGGCGGAGAAAAGCCACGAGAACGCGGCACCCGCCTGTTCCGGAAGCGCGAGCGTGTAGAACACGAAGGCCACGATCGCCAGGCCGGAGATCAGGAAGACGGGATTGTGGATGTCGAACCCGAACGGGCCGACAGAGCCGTCGATATTGTCCTGGCCGATCTCGTAATCGGTGTCGATCACATCCGAGACACCTTCCGGTGCCGGAATGCCCTGATCGGCATCATCTGTTGCATCAGTCATGGATACTGTTCCCTATTGTTTTGTGACGACGTCCATGCGTCGTTACTTGTCCCGAACGACCAGCACGGATGCCTTGGCGTGACCGGCAATGGTGCCCCCATTGGACGGCCAGACGTAATCCGTGATGTTCGGGATATGGCTCGCCATGATGACCAGGTCCGCGCCAACCTCGTCCACTGCCTTTAGCAGGGTCGGATCGAGATCGGTGGTCGGGTCATGGCTGGTGATCGCATGGGCCGAGGCCTTGATCCCGTAGGTTTCGCCCTGGGAAGACGCGAAGGTCTTCAGTTTCTCGGCGAATTCCTCGGGGGTGTGAGCGATCGAACTGGGCGTGGCCGCCGTAACGCCCACGTAGACAATTTCGGCGTCGAATTGCTTGCCCATGTTTCCGGCACATTTGAGCGCCTTGTCCAGGCGATCGGCATGAGCCAGATCCACCGGGACCATTATCTTTTGAAACATCAACTTCCCTCCTTTCAATGCGCCCCCGGCCCGCTTCTGCGGCAGGTCCGTCGACCGGGACGAAATATGTTGGGCGTCAATTTTTCACGCACAACCAATCCGTGAAAGGTAAACAAGAAATTACCGATCGGAAAGGCGGCAGCGCCCATAAATGCACAAAAAGCGACATCCAAAAGTCGCTTTCGACCCACCGGGGCGCCCCTGACGGTCGCATGACGACAGCGCCGCCGGAGGAACGCCTCCGGCGGCTGCATCTTTCACGCAAGACTCGATTTCGAGGCATCGGGCCGGGCCGAAGCCCGGCCTTGCCGGATCAGGCGTTCACGTCGGCGACGACCCGGCCCTTGACCTGACCTTTGAGGATGTCCTCGCAAAGGCCCGGAAGATCGGACATTTTCGCCTCGACCATCATCTCTTCGAGCTTGTCCATGGGCAGGTCCTTGGCCACGCGTTCCCATGCCCGCAGACGGTTCTCGTAGGGCTGCATGACGGAATCGATGCCCAGCAGGTTCACGCCGCGCAGCAGGAAAGGTACCACCGTCGCGGGCAGCTTGGCCCCGCCTGCAAGACCCACGGCCGAGACGGAGGCGCCGTATTTCATCTGGCCCAGCACCCGCGCCAGCATGTCGCCGCCAACCGCATCGACACAGCCCGCCCAGGTTTCGCTTTCCAGCGGGCGCTTGACGGTTTCATTGATCTCTTCGCGCGGCACGATCGTCGTGGCGCCCAAGTCCTTGAGATAGCTCTCGGTTTCCGGACGCCCGGTCACGGCGGCCACCTCGTAGCCGAGATTGGACAGGATCGCGGTCGCGACAGAGCCGACACCGCCGGCCGCGCCGGTCACAAGGACCGGGCCGTGACCCGGTTTCAGACCGTGATCTTCCAACGCCATCACCGCCAGCATCGCGGTGAAGCCGGCCGTGCCGACCGCCATCGCCTGGCGCGGCGTAAGACCGTCGGGCAGCGGCACCAGCCAGTCGGCCTTGACCCGCGCCTTTTGCGCATAGCCGCCCCAATGCGCCTCGCCGACGCGCCAGCCGGTCAGAACGACCTTGTCGCCCGCCTTGTAACGGTCATCGGAAGAAGCTTCGACAGTCCCCGCGAAGTCGATACCGGGCACATGCGGATACTTGCGGACAAGGCCACCGCCATTGGGCGACATGCAAAGACCGTCCTTGTAGTTCACCGTCGTGTAATCGACGGCGACAAGCACCTCGGCCTCGGGCAGATCGTCTTCGGAAATCTCGCGGATCGCAGACGTTGCCGGGCCGTCCCCGTCCCGTTCGACCATCAAAGCTTTGAACATGTTGTTCCTCCTAGTGATACGCTGTTCCGACTAAAGGAAACCAGGCATAAGGAAAAGGTCCGTATCGCTGGTTTTTGCCCCTGCCTGCGTCAACATAGCGTGGATCTGGCCCCTGTGATGGGTCTGGTGGTTGAAAACATGGGTCACGATCAACGACAGCGGGGCCCGTTTCTCCATGCCCGCGGCGCCGGAATACCAGGACAGGTCCCCGGTCAGCGAGACCGTCTTCAATTCCTTGGCCCACAGGACGAAGCGGCCATCGGTGCGGAACCGCTCTGCCTCCCATGCGCCGAGGGTTGGGGCCAGGTCGGCCGAGTCTTTCAGCCCGACGGTGGGCGCCGTCGCGCCGGGCGACAGGCGCGACAGCCACATCTGGTCCCCCCAGAGCAGGTGGTTCGCCGTCCCCAGGATCGAGCCCCAGAAGGCACCGCGATCCTTGCGCAGGTCGGCGTCGCTCAGGCTCTCCATCGCCTCCAGCATGCATTCGTTCTGCCAGCGATTGTAGCTGGCCATCATCTGAACCCATTCCGGCGTGATGGCGGGCATGGCTGTCTCCTTGTTGCAGCCTTCATGCTGCCCAAGGACGCCACGATCAAGCAAGGATTTTTCGCGGCCCTCGGGGCTTAGCGCCCCCTGAGCGCATCCGACAGCAGGTCGATCACCACGTCGCGCGGCACATCCGAGGTCACGAAGGCCTCGCCGATGCCGCGGGCCATGATGAACCGGATCTGGCCGTCCACGACCTTCTTGTCCTGCCCCATCAGCGCATAGAGCGCGTCTGCATCCGGCAGATCGCCGGGGATGTCGGCCAGGTCGACTTTCATCCCCATCTCTTTCAGATGCGCGCGCAGGCGCGACGGGTCTTCCTGGGCACACAGGCCCAGCCGCGCGGATGTCTCGAAGGCCAGGGCGGAACCGATGGCGACGCCTTCGCCATGCAGCAGGCGGTCGGAATATCCCGTCGCGGCCTCAAGCGCATGACAGAAGGTGTGCCCGAGGTTCAGCAGCGCGCGATCCCCCTGTTCCGTCTCGTCCCGCGCGACGATGTCGGCCTTCATCTGGCATGACCGTTTCACGGCCTGGATCCGGGCGGCCATGTCACCATCGGCCATGGCCGGGGCGTTGGCCTCGAGCCAGTCGAAGAAGGCCGCATCGCCCAGCAGACCATATTTCACCACCTCGCCGTAGCCGGCCAGGAAATCACGCCGGGGCAGCGTCGACAGCACGCCGGTATCCGCCAGCACCAGCGAGGGCTGGTGAAAGGCGCCGATCAGGTTCTTGCCATGCGGCGCGTTGATCCCGGTCTTGCCGCCGACGGAACTGTCGACCTGCGCCAGAAGCGATGTCGGCACCTGCACGAAACGCACCCCGCGCCGCAACACGGCGGCGGCGAACCCGACAAGGTCACCGATGACGCCACCGCCGAGCGCCACGACGACGTCGCGGCGTTCGATCTTTTCGGTCAGCAGCCATTCGACCACCCGTTCGAAATGCGGCCAGGACTTTGTCGCCTCGCCCGCCGGCAGGCTGAGAGCACTCATCGTGATGCCCTGCGCCTCGAGCCCCGAGCGCAAGGCCTCAAGATGCGCGGCGCCGACATTGTCGTCCGTTACCACAGCCACACGGGGACGCGCCAGCAAGGGGCCGATATGTTGGCCCGCCGTCTCTATCAGGCCTTCGCCGATCAGGATGTCATAGCTGCGTTCTGCCAGTTCCACGCGGACGGTTTCAGTCATGTCGCCTCCAGGATGTCGGGTCGTTCCGCGATTGCCGCGACCACTTTTTGCGCCATGTCCTGCACCGAATATTCAGGGCGGGAGCGCACCATGATGTCCGCCTGCGCATAGAGCGGCACGCGCGCCTCGTAGAGGCCCTTGAGCGTCTGGAACGGATCGGCGGTCTTCAGCAATGGGCGGCTGTCGCGGTGTTTCACCCGCGACCAGAGCAGGTCGAGATCGGCATTCAGCCAGACCGCGACGCCGCGTTCGGAAATCACCTTGCGGTTCGGTTCTGCCAGGAAGGCCCCGCCGCCCGTGGACAGGATGCAGGGCTTGCCATCCAGCAGGCGCGCGATGACCTGGGCCTCTTTCGCGCGGAAGAACGCCTCTCCGTCGCGGGCAAAAATCTCGGCGATGGTCATGTTGGCGGCGGATTCGATCTCGTGGTCACTGTCGAGGAAAGGCACGCCAAGTTCCGCCGCCAGCGCCTTGCCGACGGCCGTCTTGCCCGCACCCATCATGCCCACCATCACGATGGTTTTCTTGACCTGCCACGCCATGGTGCCCGCCTGTCCCCGGCCTGTTTCCACCAAATTCAAAAGTTCACCGCTGAATGACGTGATCTTGGGCAAAAGGCCAGCTATATTCCCCGAAAAAGGCAGGGCGAAAGAGGCAATCCAAATATGTTCCGACTCATCAAATGGTTGATCTTCTTGATTGTTCTCGCGGCGATCGGGGTCACCGGCTACGCCTATGTCGGTCCGTATTTCGGCGTGGACTTCACCCCCCCGACAGTAGAGATTCGCCAGCCCGTGGTGCTTGATGCGGATTAGATCGGCGGCATTCCTCCGATCCATGCTCGTCTTTTCAGCGGGGCTTGGCGCATCGGCGGCCATCGCGCAGGAGCCGATTTCCGCCATCGACTGGTTGGACACACGCGGTGGTCTGGCGGCGCTGCCCGGCGCGCAGCCGACCGGACTGCCGGCACCGGGGGTCAACGAACCGCCTGTCGCGCAATCCATTCAGACGCCTGAAATCACGACACAATCCCTGGATGCGCCGCAGGTTGGCGCGGTCGGGTTGCTGCCCCGATCGGTGACCGGCCTGCCTGCCGATATCTGGCAAGCCTCGAGCGCACGTAGCCTGGGCCGACGACTGGCGCAGCTGGATGTGGACCGCCTACCGGCGATGCAATCGCTGCTCTATACCCTGCTGCTGGCCGAGGCCGAACCGCCGCAGGACAGCGCCGGCGAAACGCCGTTCCTTCTGGCGCGGATCGACAAGTTGCAGGAATTCGGTGCGGTCGAACCGGCGCTCGCGCTGATCGAACGCGCCGGGCCCACCACCTCGGCCGAGCTGTTTTCGCGCTGGTTCGACCTGTCGCTGCTGGCCGGTGAAGAGCACACGACCTGCACCAGCATGCGCGACAACCCGACCCTGGCCCCGTCGCAATCGGCCCTGATCTTCTGCCGCGCCCGGCAGGGAGATTACGAAACCGCGCTGCTGACCTTCCAGAACGCCACCGCGCTCGGCCTGCTGCCCGCGGCCGAGGAAACGCTTCTGCGGCTCTACCTCGACGAGGAACTGGCAGAGGATACACCGCCCCTGCCGCCGCCCTCGCAAATCACGCCGCTGGCCTTCCGGCTGACCGAATCCATCGGCTTGCCGTTGCCGTCGTCGGGTCTGCCCAATGCCTATGCGATGGCCGACCTGCGCGGGATTTCGGGCTGGCGGTCCGAAATCGAGGCCGCGGAGCGCCTGGCACGCACCGGAGCGCTGCCGGAAAATCGCCTGCTGGGCATCTATACCGCACGCCGGCCCGCCGCATCGGGTGGCTTGTGGGACCGGGTGAGCGCGGTTCAGCGTCTGGACCGCGCCCTGACAGAGGCGGATGCCGACGCCGTGTCGGATGCCCTGCCCCCGGCCTGGGCCGCGATCCGGCAGGCCGAGCTGGAGCTGCCCTTCGCGCGGCTATGGGGGGCGCAACTTGCGGAAATGGACCTGTCCGGCCCGGCCGCCAACGCCGCCTTTGAAATGGCCCTGCTGGGGCCCGATTATGAAACGCTGGCGCGGGAAATGTCCCCGCAGACGGCGCGCGACAAGTTTGTCGTCGCCATTGCCAGCGGAACCCCGGACGAAGCCCGCGCGCCCACTGCCACGGCAGAGGCGGTGCGACGCGGCTTTGCCTCGGATACCGAGGTTCCGGCCACCCTGCGCCTGCGCGTCGCCCAGGGCCAATTGGGCGAGGCGATCCTGGAAGCGATGAGCTATTACGCCCGTGGGGCCGAAGGTGCGACCAAGGAAATTGCCCCTGCCCTGAGCACCTTGCGGGCTGTCGGGC
The DNA here is from genome assembly GCF_000768315.1 of Pseudooceanicola atlanticus. Lineage (GTDB taxonomy): Bacteria > Pseudomonadota > Alphaproteobacteria > Rhodobacterales > Rhodobacteraceae > Pseudooceanicola > Pseudooceanicola atlanticus. The sequence continues at coordinate 127,868 of NZ_AQQX01000006.1, read as the reverse complement.
TGGAGGATACCGCCCGCCGCGCCGCGATCCAGCTGCTGCTGCTGGAGCGTCGGCTGTGACCGCGCATCGCTGGATTTCGACCTTCCTTGAAGCGCAGGCCGCCGAAAGCGGTGCGGCCGAAAACACGCTGCTGGGCTATGGGCGCGACCTGAAAGCCTTTGCCGACTGGCTGGAGAGATCGGGCCACGACATCGCGACCGCGGATCGCAATGCAGTCGAAGCCTACCTGACCGATTGCGACCTTCAGGGCCTGTCACAGGCCACGCGGGCGCGGCGCCTGTCGGCCATCCGCCAGATCTATCGCTTCGCTTTCGAGGAAGGCTGGCGCAGCGACAATCCGGCGATCGAGATCCGGGGCCCGGGTCGCGCGAAGCGCCTGCCCAAGACGCTGTCGATGGACGAGGTCTCGGCGCTGCTGACCGCCGCCCGCACCCATGGACGGGCCGAAACCGACCGGGTACGCAATACCTGCCTGATGGAACTGCTCTACGCCACCGGCATGCGGGTGAGCGAGCTTGTCTCTCTTCCCCTCGCCGCGGCGAAAGGCGATCCGCGGATGCTGATGGTGCGCGGCAAGGGCGGCAAGGAACGCATGGTCCCGCTATCGGCCCCGGCGCGCGAAGCCATGGCCGTCTGGCTGAAAATCCGCGAGGATCAGGAAGACGCGCGCCCCCGCGGCACACAACCGTCGCGGCAGCTCTTCCCGTCACGGTCGGCGCAGGGGCATCTGACACGACACAGGTTCTACATCCTTATCAAGGAGATAGCGGTCGAAGCTGGGGTATCACCCGAAAAGGTCACACCACATACGTTGCGCCACGCCTTTGCCACCCACCTGCTGGAAAACGGCGCCGATCTGCGCGCGATCCAGACATTGCTGGGCCATGCGGACCTGGCCACGACCGAGATCTACACCCATGTCCTGGAGCATCGCTTGCGCGAATTGGTGGAAACCCACCATCCCCTGAACCGCCCCGTCGACTGACACGGACTTGAACCGAGCGGGGCGCGGCCCCATAACCCTTGAGAACTTCGAGGGTACAATGGAAGAAACACTGACATCGCAATTCGATACGGCGTTCTGGCTGACCTGTGCGGGCATCATGGGCCTTCTGGTCCTGTCCGCCTTCTTCTCGGGCTCGGAAACCGCGCTGACCGCGGCGTCGCGCGGAAAACTGCGCGCGCAGGCCGACAAGGGGTCCAAGGCTGCGCAACGTGCGCTCGGCATCACAGAGGACAGCGAAAAGCTGATCGGCTCCGTCCTTCTGGGCAACAACCTGGTCAACATCCTCGCCACCTCGCTGGCGACGGCCCTGTTCACGCGGGTTTTCGGCGATAGCGGTGTTGCGCTGGCGACCCTCGTCATGACCGCGCTCGTGCTGATCTTTGCCGAGGTGCTGCCCAAGACCTACGCGATCACGAATTCCGAAAAGGCGGCGGCGCTGGTTTCGGCCCCGATCCAGGCTGTCGTGATGGTGCTGGCGCCTCTTGTCGGTGCGATCCGGGTGCTGGTGCGGGCCGTCCTTCGGGTCTTCGGCGTTCAGGCTGATCCCGACAGCCGTATCCTTGCGGTTCGCGAGGAAATCGCCGGCGCGCTTCAGCTTGGCCATTCCGAAGGTGTCGTCGAAAAGGAAGATCGGGACCGTATCCTGGGTGCGCTGGACCTGTCCGACCGGGCGGTCGAAGAGATCATGCTCCACCGCTCGCGGATCGAGATGGTCAATGCCGAAGACCCGATCGAGGACATCCTGGCCCAGTGCCTGGAAAGCAACCACACCCGCCTGCCCGTCTATCGTGGCGATCCCGAGAACATCATCGGCATCGTACATGCGAAGGACCTGCTGCGAGCGTTGCACAAGATGATGACCGAGAACGGCAAGTCGATGACCGAAGCGCTGTCCGATTTCGCCATCACCGACGTGGCGATGAAGCCCTATTTCGTGCCCGAGACGACGACGCTGGACGAACAGATGCGCCAGTTCCTCAGCCTGCGCACGCATTTTGCGCTGGTCGTCGACGAATATGGTGCCCTGCGCGGCCTGCTGACCCTAGAGGACATCCTGGAAGAGATCGTCGGCGAGATCACGGACGAATTCGACCCCGATGCCGAACATGTCGTGCGTCATACCGAGGACGGCCAATTCATCGTCGACGGGGCCATGACGATCCGCGATCTTAACCGCGCCATGGACTGGTCCCTCCCTGACGAGGAGGCCAACACCATCGCAGGCCTCGTCATCCACGAGGCACAGATGATCCCGCAGGCGGGCCAGGTGTTTTCCTTTCACGGCTACCGGTTCGAGGTGCTGACGCGGAAGGATAACCGTCTGACGCGGCTGAAAATTCGTCCGCTCGCCTCCTCCGCCTTCCAGGTCTGAGCGCGGCACGGAGAAACGAAGAAGGCGCGCCCCGATCCCCGGAGCGCGCCTTTCCTTTTGTGTGGCTTGACCTGGCCTTGTCTGGCCGGGCTGGTCAGCCGCGCGCCTTGCCCACCAGTTTCCAAGCAAGCGGCAGGATCAAGGCCGCAAGTGCCAGCTTCAGCAGGTCGCCGACGATGAACGGTGTCAGGCCCCAGGCCAGGATCGGCTTGTCCCAGCCATAGAGGGTACCCAGCCAGGCCAGACCCGGAATGTAGAGCAGGATGTTGCCGAGCAGCATCGCCAGCGCCATCCACAGCACCGACCGGTCCCAACCGCGCTGTGCCAGCACGCCCAGCAGGACGGTCGCCATCACGTAGCCCAGCAGGTAGCCGCCGGTGCCGCCCATCATATACTCCACACCGTTCAGATCGGCTGTAGAGGATTGAAAAATGTCGAAGCCCAGCATGCCGATCAGCATGTAACCCATGATGGTCACCAGGCCGAGCCGCGCACCGTAGGCCGCGCCGATGCCAAGCACGGCAAAGGTCCCCATGCCGACAGCGACGGGAGAGCCGGGAACCGGCACCTTGATCTTGGCGCAGATTGCCAGAACCGCGATCCCGGCGATCACCAGGGCCGCTTGTTTCAGGCGCAGCGCGGCACCTTCGGTCGGACCGAAGGCATCACTCAGGACGCCGTGACGAGATGCATGGGACATTTCACTCCTCCAATTTCCACTATGCAGTTTGCAACTTGATGCCGAACGACCGATCACGACGCAAGCGTTGCAAGGCCTCTCTGCGTGTGGAACTTGCAAATCCAGATTTTGCAAATCCGGCTAATTTGCAAAAGTGCAAAGCAGATCACGCCCGGGTGTAGCGCGATGTCATCAGGTAATCCTTGCGCGGGCCGACCACCTGCCAACGCGCCGTCCAGACCGGCCAAGCCGTGAAATCATAGGCCACCTGGTAGACGTCGGGCGCGCAATCGTGGCCGGCCTCTGGCGTGCCGTCGGGGTGGAACCGGTGGAAGAACCGGCCGTCATCGAACAGGACCACGATATCCGCGCCCTCCTGCCGCCACAGGTATTGCCGCACCCCTTGCATCGGCACCTGCCCCTCGATCGTCATCCGGCCTTCTTCGGTCAGGATCAGACCTTCCTCGTCCTGAACGAAACGCGCATGTCCGGCAAACACCGCATCGGGACCGATCGCATTGCTGACCTGACGCTCCAGCGCCCAGATTCCCTCGAAATCGTTCAGATTCATCGCCTGCTCCCTGCTGCGCGTCATCCTACCGCCCCTCACGGCCCTTGTCGCCTCTGCCTGCCGACGCTAAGAGGCCCGCAAAGCCTAGGAGAGCCCGATGATCCCCCGCTATTCCCGTCCCGACATGGTCGCCATCTGGTCGCCCGAAACCAAGTTCCGCATCTGGTACGAAATCGAGGCCCATGCCTGCGATGCCATGGCAGATCTCGGCGTGATCCCCAAGGAAAATGCCGAAGCAGTCTGGAAAGCGAAAGATGTCGAATTCGACGTCGACCGGATCAACGAGATCGAGGCCGTCACCAAGCATGACGTGATCGCCTTCCTCACCCACCTGGCCGAACATGTGGGCAGCGACGAGGCGCGCTTCGTCCACCAGGGCATGACCTCGTCCGACGTGCTGGACACCTGTTTCAACGTGCAGCTGACCCGCGCCGCCGACCTGCTGATCGCGGATCTGGAAAGGCTGCTGGCCGCGCTGAAGAAACGCGCCTACGAGCACAAGGACACGGTCCGCATCGGCCGGAGCCATGGTATCCACGCCGAACCCACCACGATGGGCCTGACCTTTGCCCGCTTCTACGCCGAGATGGACCGCAACCTGTCCCGCATGCGCGATGCCCGGGCCGAGATCGCGACCGGCGCTATTTCCGGCGCGGTCGGCACCTTTGCCAATATCGACCCCGCGGTCGAGGAACATGTCTGCGACAAGCTGGGCCTGGTGCCCGAACCGATTTCGACCCAGGTGATCCCGCGCGACCGCCACGCCGCGTTCTTTGCCACGCTGGGCGTCATCGCATCGTCGGTGGAAAACATCGCGACCGAGATTCGCCATATGCAGCGCACCGAGGTCCTGGAAGCCGAGGAGTTCTTCTCCAAGGGCCAGAAGGGGTCGTCGGCGATGCCGCACAAGCGCAACCCCGTCCTGACCGAGAACCTGACCGGCCTAGCGCGCCTGGTGCGGTCGATGGCCATCCCGGCGATGGAGAATGTCGCCCTGTGGCACGAGCGCGATATCTCGCATTCCTCGGTCGAGCGGAATATCGGCCCCGACGCCACCGTCACGCTTGATTTCGCGCTGGCGCGTCTGACCGGCGTGATCGAGAACCTGGTCGTCTATCCCGACAACATGCTGGCCAACATGCACAAGTTCCGCGGCCTGGTGATGTCGCAACGGGTTCTGCTGGCCCTGACCCAGGCCGGCGTGTCGCGCGAGGACAGCTACAAGCTGGTGCAGCGCAACGCGATGAAGGTCTGGGAAGAAGGCAAGGACTTCAAGGAAGAACTGCTGAAGGACGAAGACGTGCTGAAGGCGCTGACACCGGCGCAGATCGAGGAGAAGTTCGACCTCGGCTACCACACCAAGCATGTGGGCACGATTTTTGCGCGGGTTTTCGGCGAGGAATGACAAGATCGTGGGCCAGGTGCGGCTCACCGTTCGGAAAATCGCAGGGTCATGGTAGGCTTCCCCAAGGTTAAGAGAGGGAGGTCCGCCATGACCCGCTTTATTCTTGCATCCGCCTTGATGGTTCTGCCGACATTTTCGCTGGCACAGAGCAGCTGTGCCGAAAAACATGCGGCCGAATCCTGCATCGAAGGCACGCAGTGGAATTCCGCCACGAAGACCTGCGAACAGGTCGTGTCCAGCTGACGGAAACACATTGTCCTGATTTCAGGAACAATGATCCGTGTGCGGAATGGATTGGTCATGCTAGCGTAACTGCATTTCAACAGGAGCGCTTCTATGTCCCTACGTATCACCCTGACCGCCGCCCTTATTGCCCTGCCCGTCCTGGCGGAGGCCAAAATCTGCCGCCAGATGCAATGGCCCCCGGAAAAAGAGGTCTGCCCCGCCGGGTCCAAGCACGACCCGGTCAACAACCTCTGCATCGGCTGATAAGCCGCAGAACCTGTCCGCGTTAAAGCCTTTGTTCATTCCTCTTTGGTTATCTGTCTCCAAACGGAAACAGGCAATTTATCGGGAAGAGCATGGGCAATCTCACCCCATTGGCGCAAAACGCGCCTTTTTCACGGGGCGGCGTTCGGCTGACACGCAGGCAGAAAGCGGCAATCATCATTCGTCTGGCCCTGTCGCATGGGGCAGACGTGCCGCTACAGGAATTGCCGGACGATCTGCAGGCCGACCTGACCCGCATCCTGGGCGACATGCGTCCCATCACCCGCGATACGCTGTCCGAGGTGGTGGAGGAATTCGCCCATGAACTGGAATCGCTTGGCCTGACCTTCCCGCGTGGCATCGGCGGCGCGCTCTCCGTGCTCGATGGCCGGATCAGCCCGCACACAGCCGCCCGCCTGCGGAAAGAGGCCGGGGTGCGCCAGGCCGGTGATCCGTGGGAACGGCTGAAGGCGCAGGATGCCAAGAAGTTGGCCAAGATCATCGAGGGCGAAAGCATCGAAGTTGCGGCGATCATCCTGTCCAAGCTGGATATTTCCAAGGCGGCCGAACTGCTCGGCCTGCTGCCCGGCGATCGTGCGCGTCGCATAACTTACGCCGTAAATCAGACCTCCAGCGTGACACCCGACGCGCTGGACCGGATCGGCCTGTCGCTGGCCGCCCAGATCGATGCGGAACCCGCCAGCGTCTTCGACAAGGGCCCGGTCGAACGGGTCGGCGCGATCCTCAACTACTCAACGGCCGCCACACGGGACGACGTGCTGAACGGCCTCGATGAAACCGACCGGCTGTTTGCCGACGAGGTGCGCAAGGCAATCTTCACCTTCGTCAACATCCCCGACCGCATCGCCCCGCGCGACATTCCAAAGGTGGTCCGCGAGCTGGATCAACTGGAACTGGTCACCGCGCTGGCCGCGGCTGCCGCAACCCCGGAAACCAACCGCTCTGCCGAATACATCCTCTCCAACATGTCCGGCCGCCTGGCCGATCAGCTGCGCGAAGAGGTGCAGGAGGCCGGCAAGGTCAAGGCCAAGGATGGCGAGGCCGCGATGACCAGCATCGTCACGACGATCCGCGGGATGGAAACCGCCGGCGAACTCCTTCTCATCGCCGAAGAGGAAGAAGACTGATCACGGGCCCAAACTGATCACGGGCCCCTACTGATCACGGGCCCAATCACGGGCCCATGTCGCGCCCTGCATCTGGACACTCAACCGACACGCGCCTAAAGCTGGCGCCATGTTCGACGTGACCCATTCCGCCCTGACCGGGGCCAATCCCAGGGCGGCGGAGGTCTAGCCATGTGGGCCCGCCTCAGCCAGCAAAACCGCGCCATCCTGATGATGATGGGCGCCATCTTCTTCTTCGCGACGATGGATGCCACGGCCAAGGCCGTGTCGATGCAATCCTCGCCGCTCATGGCGCTCTGGGCGCGGTATTTCGGCCAGGCGATGCTGGTGCTGATCCTGATCGCCCCGCGGCTGAAGAGCGTGGCGAAGACCAACTTCCCCAAGCTGCAATTCCTGCGCTCGATCTTCCTGCTCTGCGCCACCTCGTCCTTCTTCACCGGGCTCAGCTTTCTCGGCCTGGCCGAATCCACCGCGATCATGGATGTGAACCCGGTGCTGATCACCCTGGGCGCGGCGATCTTCCTGGGCGAAAAGCTGGGGCCTCGCCGGCTCTTCGGGATCGCGGCCGCGCTGATCGGCGCGCTGATCATCATCCGCCCGGGCAGCGGCGTGTTTTCCTGGGCGGCGATCTTTCCGCTGTCGGCCGCCGTCTTCTACTCCGCCTTCTCGCTGGTGACCCGCCATGTCGGAAATCGCGAGGATCCGTGGACTTCGCTTTTCTACGGTGCCCTGCTGGGGTCGATCATCCTGTCGATCCTCGTCATCTTCCGCTGGGAAACGCCCGACCTGCCCACCATCGGGCTGATGCTGCTGATGGGGGTCTTCGGCACCTGTGCGCAATTGCTGATGATCCGCGCGCTCAGCGCCGGCGAAGCGGCGATGCTTGCGCCTTTTGCATATGTCGGCCTGCTGGTCGCGACCTTCTGGGGAGTGCTGGTCTTCGGAGAGTTCCCGGATGTCTGGACCATCATCGGGGCCGTTGTGATCGTGGCGGCGGGCATCTATGTCTGGCACCGAGAAACCCGCGCCGCCCCCAAACTGGCCGAAGTCAAAGCCGACGACCGCCGCTGAGCTGACAGGACATGGACCCGAAATCCCTTCCACCGCTGAAACGGATCAGCCAATACACCGCGAACCTCGCGCTTGGCGGGGTGATCCGGCTGGCCATGTCCCTGCCCTATCGCTGGCGCATCCCGGCGGTTGGCTGGTTCGTGTCACGCGTGGTCGCGCCGCTGGCCGGCTGGCGCAAACGCATCCGCAAGAACCTGGCCCATGCCTGGCCGGAGTTGCCAGAGGCAGAGGTCGAACGCATCGCCCGCGAGGTGCCCGACAATGCCGGACGCACGCTGATCGAAACCTATTCCGGCGCCGAACTGAAGAAACGACTGGCCAGCGTCACGCCCGAAGGCCCCGGCTGGAAGGTGATCGAAGACGCCCGCGCCGCCGGCCGCTCGGTCTTCATCATCTCGGGCCATTTCGGCAATTACGATGCGGTCCGCTCCTTCGTGGCAATGAAGTTCGGCGATGTCGGCGGGCTCTACCGGCCGCTCAACAACGTCTATTTCAATCGCCATTACGAAAAGGCCCTGTCGCAGCCGTCGACCCCGCTCTTTGAACGCGGGCGGCGCGGTCTGGCGCAGATGATGAAATTCGTACGCGAAGGCAACGTGATGGCCATGCTGACCGATCAGCATTTCGATCATGGCGCGCCTCTGACCTTTTTCGGCAAACGCGCCTACACGGCCCTTTCGGTGCCCGAGATCGCGTTGAAATACGACGTGCCGATCGTGCCCTGTTACGGGATTCGTCAGCCTGACGGGCTAAGCTTCCGGCTGGTGTTCGAGGATCCGATCCCGCATTCCACGCCGGAAGAGATGGGCCAGGCGCTCAATGACTCGCTGGAGGCGCGGGTGCGCGACCATCCGGAGCTGTGGTTCTGGATCCACCGTCGCTGGAAGGACCGGGCCCATCAGCCCGATCCGGCAGACGGAACCGCTTAACGCAGGCGTGCCGCGGCCTCGATCGCGCCCGGGCCTTTCTGCTGGACCAGCACGACGACAGGCGCATCGCCCTTGATCGGCACATCGGCCTTGAAGGGCTGGCGCGCATCCCATTCCGCCAGGATCGACCAGTCGGTCACGATGTTGGAATAGACCAGCTTGTGACCGGCATTCTCGCCTCGGGTGATCTCGACCTTGGCCTCGGGCAGGTAGCGGATAAGCTGAATCAGCAGAGGATGCGGAAACGGCGTGAGCGCCTCTGCATCCACGGTGATCACGCCACCCGGCCCGCGGGTCAGGTCCAGGTCGATCCGCGTCGGGCGGTCGCGATGTTCGTCGATCAGTTCGGTCACATCCATCGGGTGATTGCCGATCACGTCCTTGGTGCCGCTGATGATCATCTGGGGCGTGTAGACCGACCGGCGACCGGCCGCCTTGGCATAGGCTCTCTGCCGTTCCGAGAAATGGCGCGAGGCGAAGACGTCCTTCCAGCCGATGTAATCCCAGTAGTCGACATGGAAGCCGAGGGCGATGACGTCATCACGCGGCGCCAGAACGCTCAAAAAAGCGTCAGCGGGCGGGCAGGACGAACATCCCTGAGAGGTGAAAAGTTCGACCACCACGGGTCTGTCCTCTTCCGCCAGGGCGGGAATCCCACCCAAAACCAGACCAAGGCCCAGTGCTGCGACCTTTCCGATGCGTGCAAACATGCTCGCCCCTTTGTTGCTCTCCTGCTCCTTTCCTAGTCAAAGCGATCCGAAACGGCCAATCAAGGTTTTGAGAACGCCTGCAACACTTGTCGTGAGCGGGTCGGGGTTTATGTATACAATAGTACACATTTACAGCTGCGCCCTCTTGATCCATTCTTCGCAATGGGGCATTAGCGGGCCAGCTATACCCCGCTTTCCATATTGAAAGGGAGCCACCATGCCCATCACAGTCGGTCAGGACACCTCCAAGACGCGCAAGACGCTCTCGGTCGGGTCTTCCAGCATTGCCTATTATTCCATCCCTGCCGCGGAAGCCGCGGGCCTGGGTGAATTCTCCAAGCTTCCTGCCGCTCTCAAGGTGGTCCTGGAAAACATGCTTCGCTTCGAAGACGGCAAGACCGTGTCGGTCGACGACATCAAGGCCTTCTCGGACTGGGGCAAGAGCGGCGGCAAGAACCCCGTCGAAATCGCCTACCGCCCGGCCCGCGTGCTGATGCAGGACTTCACCGGCGTTCCCGCCGTGGTCGACCTTGCCGCCATGCGTGACGGCATCAAGGGTCTGGGCGGCGACGTCCAGAAGATCAACCCGCTGAACCCCGTCGACCTGGTGATCGACCATTCGGTCATGATCGACGAATTCGGCAACCCGCGCGCCTTCCAGATGAACGTGGACCGCGAATACGAGCGCAACATGGAGCGCTACCAGTTCCTGAAATGGGGCCAGGGCGCGTTTGAAAACTTCCGCGTCGTTCCCCCGGGGACCGGCATCTGCCACCAGGTGAACCTGGAATACCTGGCCAAGGCCGTCTGGACCGACAAGGACCAGAACGGTGAACTGGTCGCCTACCCCGACACGCTGGTCGGCACCGACAGCCACACCACCATGGTCAACGGCCTGGCCGTTCTGGGCTGGGGCGTCGGCGGGATCGAGGCCGAAGCCGCCATGCTGGGTCAGCCGATCTCCATGCTGATCCCCGAAGTCGTCGGCTTCAAACTGACCGGCAAGATGGTCGAAGGCACCACCGGCACCGACCTCGTCCTGAAGGTCGTGGAAATGCTCCGTGAAAAGGGCGTTGTCGGCAAATTCGTCGAATTCTACGGCGAAGGCCTGGACAGCCTGCCGCTGGCCGACCGCGCGACGATCGCCAACATGGCCCCGGAATACGGCGCCACCTGCGGCTTCTTCCCGATCGACGACGAAACCCTGCGCTACCTGCGCAACACCGGCCGTGACGACGACACCGTCGCCCTGGTCGAAGCCTATGCCAAGGAAAACGGGTTCTGGCGCAGCGCGGATTACGATCCGATCTACACCGACACCCTGTCGCTGGACATGGGCACCATCGTGCCCGCCATCTCCGGCCCGAAACGTCCGCAGGACTATATCGCGCTGGACAAGGCATCGACCGAATTCGCCAAGTTCATCAAAGGCCTGCGCGACGGCAAGGATGCAACCCCGGCCGCCGAAGGCCGCTGGGAAGCCGAGGGCGGTGCCCCCGAACCCCGCGACATCCCGGGCGACGAAGGCAACCACAAGAAGGGTTGGTACAAGGACAAGGATGCCGCGCATCAGCTGCATGACGGCTCCATCGTGATCGCCTCGATCACCTCCTGCACCAACACGTCGAACCCCTACGTGATGATCGGCGCGGGCCTCGTTGCTCGCAAGGCACGTGAACTGGGCCTTAACCGCAAGCCCTGGGTGAAAACCTCGCTGGCGCCCGGTTCGCAGGTCGTGTCGCACTACCTGGAAGCTGCAGGCCTGCAGGAAGACCTCGACGCGGTTGGGTTCAACCTGGTCGGCTATGGCTGCACCACCTGTATCGGCAACTCCGGCCCGCTGGCCGAGCCGATCTCGAAGGCGATCAACGATTACGACCTGGTGGCAACCTCGGTCCTGTCGGGCAACCGGAACTTCGAAGGCCGGATCAGCCCCGATGTCCGCGCCAACTACTTGGCCTCCCCGCCGCTGGTCGTGGCCTACGCGCTGGTCGGCGACATGAACGTCGACATCGCCAACGATCCGATCGGTCAGGACAAGAACGGCAACGACGTCTACCTGAAAGACATCTGGCCGTCGCAGGCCGAGATCGCCGAACTGGTGGAAAAGACCGTCACCAAGGAAGCCTTCCAGTCCAAGTATGCCGACGTCTTCAAGGGCGACGAGAAATGGCAGGAGGTCGACACGACCGACAGCGAAACCTACGACTGGCCGGCCGCGTCGACCTATGTCCAGAACCCGCCCTACTTCCAGGGCATGTCCAAGACCCCCGGCACGATCTCGAACATCGAGGGAGCCAAGGTCCTGGCCATCCTGGGTGACATGGTCACCACCGACCACATCTCTCCGGCCGGGTCCTTCAAGGACACCACCCCGGCGGGCAAGTACCTGACCGATCACCAGGTTCCGGTGCGCGAGTTCAACTCCTACGGCTCGCGTCGCGGCAACCACGAGGTCATGATGCGCGGCACCTTCGCCAACATCCGCATCAAGAACGAGATGCTGGACGGCGTCGAGGGCGGCTATACCAAGGGCCCCGATGGCGAACAGACCTCGATCTACGACGCCGCCATGGCCTACCAGGAGGCCGGCACCCCGCTGGTCATCTTCGGTGGTGAACAATACGGCGCCGGCTCCTCGCGTGACTGGGCAGCAAAGGGCACGGCCCTGCTGGGCGTCAAGGCGGTCATCGCCGAGAACTTCGAACGTATCCACCGTTCCAACCTGGTTGGCATGGGCGTGATCCCGTTCGAATTCACCGGCGGCGACACCCGCAAGACCCTGGGTCTGAAGGGAGATGAAACCGTCGCGATCTCGGGCCTCGACACGATCAAGCCGCTGCAGGAAGTGCCCTGCACGATCACCTATGGTGACGGCTCCTCGAAAGAGATCATGATCAAGTGCCGGATCGATACCGCGATCGAGATCGAGTACATCGAACACGGCGGCGTGCTGCATTACGTGCTGCGCGACCTGGCGAAAGCCTCCTGATCCAGCCGGATCGACGAACAGGAAAGGCCGGTGCATCGCACCGGCCTTTTTCTTTGGGATCAACAGCTTGAAGAAAAGACGGCACCTTTTGCGACAAGCGGCGCGGTCAGACCCGGATCACTCGCCGCGCGCCTCGGCCAGGGCGGGTCCCAGCGTGTTCTCGATCACCCGCTGGGTCACCGGCCCGGCAAAGCGCAGCACGATATTGCCGTCGCCGTCGATCACGTAGGTTTCCGGCACGCCGTAAAGCCCCCAGTTCAACGCCATCCGCCCCTGTGGGTCGGCCCCGACGGCGGCGTAGGGGTTGCCCAGTTCCTCGAGGAAACCAAGCGCCTTGTCCGGCGCGTCCTTGTAGTTCACGCCGTAGACGGCCAGGCCATCCTCGGCCAGCGCTTCGAGATTGGGGTGTTCGACCCGGCAGGGCGCACACCAGGACGCCCAGAAGTTCACCAGCTTCACCTCGCCATCGCGCAGCGTCGCGTCGTCGAAGCCCGGCAGATCGCCAAGCGCCGACAACTCGACCGCCGGGGCCTCCTTGCCCGCCAGGGCCGAGGGCAACTGGTCCGGATCGTCCCGTTGCAGCCCGATATAGAAGGCTGCGGCCAGACCGGCGAAAATCGCCGGCGGCAGGATCATCAGCGGAGACACCTTAGCCATTCTTCACCCTATCCTCGACGTCCTTCAGGGATTTCGCAACGCGGCGCGAGCGCCACAGGCTGTACCAGATCAGCGCGATCAGCAGGGCCAGGGACAATCCGTAGGAGCTCAGCACCGCGCCGGCATATTTTCCAAGTTCCGGCATCATGACATTCTCTCCCGGATCAGCAGCGCCCGCATCCGGCGCGCCCGGATTTCCGTCCGGGTGCGCAGCAGAACCAGCGCCAGGAACAGCAGGATGAACCCGCCAATGGACACCAGCAGCGGGAAATAGAACACGTCCGCGACGTTTTCTTCCTTGTCGAGGCTCAGCGATGCGCCCTGGTGCAGACCCTGGTTCCAGAAATTCACCGCATAGCGCGACAGCACCGCGAAGACCGATCCGACGATGCACAGCACGCTGGTCAGGTCGGCGGCGGTGTCGTCATTCTCGATCGCGGACCATAGCGCGATATAGCCCAGGTAGAACAGGAACAGGATCAGGAACGAGGTCAGCCGCGGGTCCCAGGCCCACCAGGTGCCCCACATCGGCTGCCCCCAGATCGCGCCCGTCAGCAACGCGATGATCGTCATGACCGCGCCCACCGGGGCCGCCGCCCGCGCCGCCAGAGCCGATACATGGTGCCGCCGGATCAGCCAGACCAGCGAGGCCACCAGCATCATCAGCCAGGCATTGATCGCCATCAGCGCGCTTGGCACGTGCAGGTAGATGATCTTGACCGTCGATCCCTGGCGGTAATCGTCCGGGGTGAAGAAGAACCCCCAGATCAGCCCGGCGACCAGCCCGATTGCGGCCAGCACCGACACGAACGGCAGAACCTTGTCCACCGTCTCGATGAATTTCTTCGGATTGGCATATTCCCAGATCGAGCTCATGTGCCCTCTCTATCCCCCCTGATCCACACGGACCATTCACATTACCGCAGGTTCATTCTCAATACCGCGGCACTTGCAAAGGGCAAGAGTGCCACGGAAAACAGTGTGATCGCGCCCAGCAGGAACAGTGGCGTGTCGACCTCCAGCCCCTCTGCCCCGCGCCGCGCGACCTCAGCGCCGAAAATCAGCGTCGGCACGTAAAGCGGCAGCACCAGCAAGGACAGCAACAGGCCGCCCCGCTTGATCCCGACCGTCAACGCAGCGCCGAACGTCCCGATGACCGACAGCGCCGGCGTGCCGATCAGCAGCGACAGGACCAGCCAGAGGAACCCGGCCTCCGGCAGCGACAGCAGCACGGCGAGGACCGGCGCCGCCACGACCAGCGGCAGACCGGTCGTGATCCAGTGGGCCAGCGCCTTGACGGTCACGATGCCTTCCATCGGCAGCGGCGCGCTGGCCAGCAGGTCCAGCGACCCGTCCTCGCGGTCGAGCGCAAAGATACGGTCCAGCGACAGCAAACAGGCCAGCAGCGCGCCGATCCACAGGATGCCCGGGGCAATCCGCGACAGCAGTGTGGTCTCCGGCCCGACGGCAAAGGGCACCAGAACGACGACGATCAGGAAGAATGCCAGGCCCAACCCGAAGCCGCCACCGGCGCGCACGGCCAGCCGGATATCCCGGATCAGCAGCGCGATCACAGGAAGGCCTCGTCGAAGGTCCGCGTCACCTGCGCCCTTGCACGGAAGGGCGTGACATCCACCACGCGCACGTCCAGTCCCATGTCGATATGCGAGGCCATGACGGCGATGCCCCCGCCCTCGAGATGTCGGCGCACGGCGCCCGCGAACAACTCGACCGAGGCCTTGTCGAGCGACACGGTCGGTTCGTCCAGCAGCCAGATGGGGCGGCCCGTGACCATCAGGCGCGCCAGTCCAAGCCGCCGTTTCTGGCCCGCCGAGAGGCTGCCCGCAGGCCGGTCCGCAAGCGCCTGCAGGTCGAAGCCGTCCAGCGCCGGGGCAATATCCTTGCCGCCATGCACGCGGGCCCAGAAATCCAGGTTTTCGCGCACGCTCAGCACCGCCTTTATGCCGTCCGCATGTCCCGCATAGGTGATGGCCTCGCTGTCGGGGACGACGATCTTGCCGCCATGGGGCGGCTGCAACCCGGCCAGCGTGCGCAAGAGCGTCGTCTTGCCCGACCCGTTCGGCCCGGTCAGCACCAAGGCCTCCCCCGCCTCCACGGAGAAGTTCACCCCTTCCAGCACCGGCACGCCCCCGCGGGACACGCCCAGATCCACCACCATCAATCTCATGGCGTCGGGCTACCCGATTTCGACTGCCACGAAAAGCGCCATGAGACCGCACCCCTGCATTGCCCGACCGCGCCCTTTCGCGCCACCGCAGCACCGGGAAGAGTTGACAAAACCCGACGACGATGGGAACCCCGACCCAACCGCCCGAGTTCGCCACGACACGACCGGACAGGACGGGACAAAGGATCACGACATGCAAATCTTCCAATGCCCGGCCTGCGCCGCCCCGGTCTATTTCCACAACCTCGCCTGCGGTTGCGGCACCGCTGTCGCCTTCGATCCCGAAGCGCAGCGGATGCAATCGGGGGGGCAATTCTGCGCCAACCGGGACGAGATCGGCTGCAACTGGCTGGCTGAAACGGACGGTCTGTGCCGGTCCTGCGCGATGACGGAAACCGTTCCGGATCTGGCAGAGCCGGACAATCACCCTCTCTGGACCCGGAGCGAGCTGGCGAAACGCTGGGTGATCGCCAACCTGGGCCGCTGGGGCTGGTTCAATCACGCCGATACGGGCGCGCGCCCCGTTTTCCGGATGTTGTCGGAACAGACCCTGACCGGCGAAACCAACGTCACGATGGGCCATGCGGATGGCCTGATCACCATTAACGTGTCAGAGGCCAGCGATCCCGTCCTCGCCAAGCGGCAGGAAGAGCTGGGAGAGCTCTATCGCACCATGACCGGCCATATGCGCCACGAGATCGCGCATTTCCTGTTCCTGCGCCTTGCCGAGTCCGTTGGGTTCACGAACGAGTTCCGCGCCCTTTTCGGTGACGAACGGGCGGATTACGGCGCCGCGTTGGATGCGCATTACAAGGCACCGCGCCCGGCGGGCCATGACCACATCACCAGCTATGCCACCGCCCACCCGCATGAGGACTGGGCCGAAACCATCGCGCACCTGCTGCACCTTGTGGACCTGGCCGACAGCGCCGATGCGGCCGGGCTGAGCCTGCACGGCGACAGGCCACAAGGCTACGACGCCTATGCCGACACGAAGACGGGCGACCTCGTGACCCGGGCCGTCGCGATCTCGATCTCGGTCAACCACGTGAACCGGGCGCTTGATCTGCCGGATGTCTACCCGTTCATCCTGCCCGACGGCGTGCGGCGCAAGTTCGCCTTCGCCCATGCCCACCTGATGCTGAACCGGCCTTAGTCGGCCCCGTAGCGCGGCATTGCTGAAAATCGCGGCAAGGTGACGCCCAAACGAAAAGGTTGCTTCGCAGCGATGGCGACGTCCATTAACTCTGTTATGGGTATGGGTACTCTTATCACGGACCCGCAGGCCGACGCGTCCACCCTCACGCATCCGCGGCCAAATCCGAAGGACCGAGCACAGACATGGCGATCCACGCAAGCATCTATCACCTGACGCATTACAAGTACGACCGGCCGGTGACGCTGAGCCCGCAGATTATCCGCCTCAGGCCCGCACCGCACAGCCGCACCCGCGTGATATCGCATTCGCTCAAGGTCAGCCCTGGCGGGCATTTCGTGAATCACCAGCAGGACCCCTACGGCAACTGGCTGGCCCGCTTCGTTTTTCCCGAACCCGTGCGCGAATTCAAGATCGAGGTCGACCTCGTCGCGGACATGACCGTGTACAACCCGTTCGACTTCTTCGTCGATGAAACCGCGGAGACCTGGCCCTTCGACTACCCGGCGGAACTGACCGAAGATCTGTCGATCTACCGCAAGCCCGAACATCCGACGCCCAAGCTGGCTGCTCTGCTGGACACGATAGAGCGCAGCGAGGCACGCACCGTCGATTTCCTGGTGGAGCTCAACCGCAAGGTCTCGGACATCGTGGAATACACGATCCGGATGGAACCGGGCGTGCAGACGCCGGAGGAAACGCTGACCATCGGCTCCGGCTCCTGCCGCGACAGTTCATGGCTGCTGGTGCAATTGCTGCGCAACCTCGGCTTTGCCGCGCGCTTCGTGTCGGGCTACCTGATCCAGCTGAAGCCGGATCTTGAGGCGCTGGACGGCCCCTCGGGCACCGATCACGACTTCACCGACCTGCATGCCTGGTGCGAGGTCTACCTGCCGGGCGCCGGCTGGATCGGCTTCGACCCGACCTCGGGGCTGATGACCGGCGAAAGCCATATCCCGCTGGCCGCAACGCCGCATTACCAGAATGCCGCGCCGATTGCCGGGGGCTTCACCGCCGCGGGCGCGCCCAAGGTCGATTTCGAATTTGACATGCAGATCAAGCGGGTGGCCGAACACCCCCGGATCACGAAGCCCTTCTCGGACGAGGCCTGGGACCGGCTGAACGCGCTTGGCCGCCATGTAGACGAACGGCTGGAAAAGGGCGATGTGCGCCTGACCATGGGCGGCGAGCCGACCTTCGTCTCGATCGACGACTTCGAGTCGGGCGAATGGAACACCGATGCCGTCGGCCCGCAGAAACGTGGCCTGGCCGATACGCTGATCCGACGGCTTCAGCAGCGTTTCGCGCCCGGCGGGTTCCTGCATTACGGCCAGGGCAAATGGTATCCGGGCGAAAGCCTGCCGCGCTGGACCTTCTCGCTGTACTGGCGCAACGACCAGCAGCCGGTCTGGAAGAACCCCGACCTGATTGCCCGCGAAACCGATGACAGCAAGGCCACCGCCGAACAGGCCGGTGAGTTCATGGGCCGCTTCGCAGAGGCGCTTGGCCTCGACGCGGACTATGCCCAGCCGGCCTTCGAGGATCCGGCCGAGTGGATCCTGAAGGAAGCAAACCTTCCCACCAACGTCACGCCCGAGAACTCCAAGCTGAAGAACCCCGAGGACCGCGCCCGCTATGCCCGCGTCTTCAACCGTGGGCTGGACGAGGCCGCGGGCTACGTGCTGCCGATCCAGCGCTGGCAGGGCAAGGCGTCGAAATGGCAATCGGAGCTGTGGAAACCCCGGCGCGGCAAGCTGTTCCTGGTGCCCGGCGACAGCCCCGTCGGCTTCCGCCTTCCGCTTGGGTCGCTGCCGCATATCCCGCCGGCGCATTACCCCTATTCCTACCCCGCCGACACGTCCGAGGTGCGCGGCCCCCTGCCCGATTTCCATGCCGAGGTCGCCGAACGCCGCCGCCTCGTCCAGGAGGAACTGGACCGCATCGCCGCGGAGGAAGAGGCAGAGCGCAAGCGCCTGATGCCCGAGGAAACCGAGGGCCACAAGCAACCCTCACGCGCGGTCGGGCAGGATGACACCGAACGCCAGACCATCGTGCCGCAGGACGGGTCCGGCGAAGGCACCGATCCGTCCATCGGCGCGGTCCGCACGGCCATCGCGATGGAACCGCGCGACGGACGCCTGTGCCTGTTCATGCCGCCCTGCGACCGGCTGGAGGACTACCTCGAATTGATCGCCGCCGCCGAGGAAACCGCAGAGGCGCTTGGCCTGCCGATCCACATCGAAGGCTATTCGCCGCCATCCGATCCGCGTCTCAACGTGATCCGCGTGGCCCCCGATCCCGGCGTGATCGAGGTTAACATCCACCCCGCCCACAGCTGGGAGGATTGCGTCGCCACGACCGAGGCAATCTACGAGGAAGCCCGTCAGTCGCGCCTTGGGGCGGACAAGTTCATGATCGACGGCCGCCACACCGGCACGGGCGGCGGCAACCACGTCGTCGTCGGCGGGGCCACCACGAACGACAGCCCCTTCCTGCGCCGTCCGGACCTGCTGAAATCGCTGATCCTGATCTGGCAGCGGCATCCCTGCCTGTCCTACCTGTTCTCCGGCCTCTTCATCGGCCCGACCAGCCAGGCCCCCCGGATCGACGAGGCCCGTCACGACACGCTCTACGAGCTGGAAATCGCGCTCAGCCAGATCAACGCGCCGGATGCGGGCAATGTACCGCCGCCCTGGCTGGTCGACCGGCTGTTGCGCAACATGCTGACCGATGTCACCGGCAACACGCATCGCGCCGAGATCTGCATCGACAAGCTTTTCTCGCCCGACGGGCCCACGGGCCGCCTGGGCCTGGTGGAATTCCGCGGTTTCGAGATGCCCCCCGATCCGCGCATGTCCCTGGCGCAGCAGGTGTTGCTGCGCGCCATCATCGCCCGCTGCTGGGAAGCCCCGGTGACGGGCAAGCCGGTCCGCTGGGGCACCGTCCTGCATGACCGCTTCATGCTGCCCCATTACCTGTGGGAAGACCTGCTGGACCTGCTGCGCGACCTGCGCGATCACGGCTATGACCTCGATCCCGTCTGGTTCGAGGCGCAGTCGGAATTCCGCTTCCCCTTCTGCGGCCAGATCGAGGCCGAGGGCGTCCACCTCGAGGTTCGCCAGGCGCTGGAACCCTGGCACGTGCTGGGCGAGATGGGCGCAATCGGCGGCACCGTCCGCTACACCGACAGTTCCGTGGAACGGATGCAGATCAAGCTGACAACGCTGCACCAGGACCGTTACCGCGTCATGTGCAACCGTCGCCCCGTGCCGATGACCCGCACCCAGGCCTCGGGCGTGTCCGTGGCCGGTGTGCGGTTCAAGGCATGGCAACCGGCCGAGGCACTGCACCCGACGCTTCCGGTCAATGCGCCCCTGGTCTTCGACATCTACGATGACTGGACCGGCCGGGCGCTGGCAGGCTGTACCTACCACGTGGCCCATCCCGGCGGGCGCAACTACGACACCTTCCCGGTCAACGGCTACGAGGCCGAGGCCCGCCGCCTCGCCCGTTTCGAACCGCATGGTCATACCACGGCCGCTTACCGGCCCGAACCCGAAACCCCACATCCCGAATTCCCGATGACGCTTGACCTGCGCCGCCCGACAGGGCTGGGATGACCCGCAAAGGGGAGGTTATGGACCAACGGACAGATTCCGGCGCGGCAAGCCCTATCCTGAAGGGCTATGAGCCGACGCAAGGCGTCGCGGACGAACTATTCGACCGCGATGGCAGCTTGCGGCCGGTCTGGCGGCCCTTCATCGACACGCTGTCTCGCCTGTCGGTCGACGACCTGACCGACAAGTTCGAGCGCGGCAAGCAATACCTGCGCGACGCGGGCGTCTATTACCGGCAATATTCCGAGGACCCGTTGGAGGAACGCGAATGGCCGCTCAGCCCCATTCCGGTCCTGCTGCACGAAAAGGAATGGGCGCAGATCTGCGACGGTCTCAGCCAGCGGGCCGACCTGCTAGAGGCCGTGATGGCGGATCTGTACGGTCTCGCACGGTTGCTGGGCGAAGGCCACCTCCCCGCCTCGCTGATCGCCGAGAACCCCGGCTGGGCGCGGCAGATGGTGGGCGTTCCGCCCCGTGGCGGCCAGTACCTGCATTTCCTGTCCTTCGAGATCGGGCGCTCTCCGGATGGCAGCTGGCTGGTCCTGGGCGACCGGACGCAGGCGCCCTCGGGTGCCGGCTTCGCGCTGGAAAACCGGATGGCGATGCGCCGCATCTTCCCCGAGGATTTTCCCCGCGCCTATACGCACCGCATGGCCGGTTTCTTCGAAAACTTCCGTGACGCGTTGGAGGGGCTGTCCTCCTTCGGGCGTGACCGGCCACACCAGATCGGCCTGCTGACGCCAGGCCGGGCAAACGACACCTTCTACGAACACCTCTTCATCGCCCGCTACCTCGGCATGCTACTACTGGAGGGCGAGGATATCATCGTCCAGAACGGCGAGGCGATGGTCCGCACGATCGAAGGCCCGGTCCCGCTGGGCCTGCTGTGGCGGCGCATCGACACCAGCTTTGCCGACCCGCTGGAATTCGATCCCGACAGCCAGATCGGCGTGCCCGGGCTGATGGATGCGGTCCGCATGGGCAACCTGGCGATGGTCAACGCTCTCGGCTCCGGCGTGCTGGAGGCGCGGGCGATGATGGCCTTCCTGCCCAAGATCAGCCGCGTCATCACCGGCGAACCGCTGAAGCTGCCCAATATCGCGACCTGGTGGTGCGGCGATGACAGCGCCCGCAGCTACGTTTCGGACAATGCCGACCGGATGATGGTCGCCCCGGCCCTGTCGCGCGACCTGCCCTTCGACAGCAATTCTGAAACCGTGCGCGGTGCGGAGCCGGAACTGGCGCACCTGCTTGCGGATCCCGCCCCCGACCTCGTCGGGCAGGAGGCGGTGACCCTCTCGACCACGCCCAACTGGCGCGAAACACCTGACGGGCCGCGCCTCGTGCCCTGCCCGATGACCGTGCGCGTCTTTGCCGCCCGCACCCCGCGGGGCTGGACCTTCATGCAGGGCGGATATGCCCGCATCGGTCCCGAGGGTGATCCGACCGCGCTTGGCATGCAACGTGGGGGCTCTGTCGCGGATGTGCTGATCGTGTCGGACAAACGCGTGCCCGAACCTGCCGGCCCGCCGCCGACCACCGGCCCCGGCGATGGTCGCCGCGTCCGGACCGAGGCCGGCGCCCTGCCCTCGCGCGCCGCCGACAACCTCTATTGGCTGGGCCGCTACATCGTCCGCTTCGAAGACGCCGCGCGGCTGCTGCGCGCCTATCACCTGCGTCTGGCCACAACCGACACGCCAGAGGATCCGATCCTCGCGCTGATCAGCAACTTCCTGGATCCCGTCGGGATCGACACCGGTCAGCCGATCCCGGACGGCCTGATCCAGCGCCTGCTCTGGGCCCATGGCTGCGCCGCGAAGATCCGCGACCGGTTCTCCACCGATGGCTGGTTCGCCCTGAACGACCTGGTGAAGACGGCGCGCCAGATGACCCAAACCGCGCGCCCCGGCGACGATGCGGCCCGCGCGATGAGCGTGCTGCTGCGCAAGACCGCCGGGTTCTCGGGGGTGGTGACAGAAAACATGTACCGCTTCTCCGGCTGGCGCTTCCTGTCACTTGGGCGCGGGCTGGAACGCGCCGACACGCTGGCCGCCGTGCTGGAAACCTTCGCCGATGCCAAGGCCCCCGAAAGCGCGCTCGACGTCGCGCTCGAGGTCGCCGACAGCGCCATGGCGCATCGCCGCCGCTACGCGTTGGAGGCGACGCGCGAAACCGTGGTCGACCTGCTGGCCCATGATGCGGGCAACCCGCGCTCCCTGCTGTTCCAGGTCCGCGAGGCCGAAATGCTGGCCGAAGGTCTGCCCAATGCCCGCACTGCCGACCGGCCCAATGCGATCATCCGCGAATTGCTGCCCTTGCGCACCCAGCTGGAAATCGGCACACCCGCAGACCTCACGACCAAGGCGCTGGAGGAGGTCCGCGCGACGATTGCCAATGCCTCCAACCGGCTGGCCAACGCGCACCTGCGATAAGATCATGCTTTACGACGTCACCCTGCGGATCGACTACACCTACTCCCACCCGAGGGATCAGACCCGCAACCTGTTGCGTCTTCTGCCGATCGACATCCCGAACTTACAGCGTATACCTGAATGGAAGCTGGCGCTGACGCCCCTGCCCTCGGAACGCTACGGCTTCGTCGATTTCTTCGGAAACAACGTCACTTCCGCCGCCTGGCACAGCCCCATCGAAGAGGTGAAGATCAGCCTCAGCTTCCGCGCCGAACGTCTGACCGAACCCGCCCGCTTCATGATGTCCCCGGATATCGACCAACTGGGCCACGTGCTGGCCAGCCTGCGGGACGCGACGCCCCTGTCGCCACTGCATTTCACCACGCCGACGCGCCGCGCGCCCATCGAAACGGTGATGACCAACTTCGCCCACGATCACTTGGCGCCCGGCCTGTCGGCCCTGGACGCCGTGCAGGCCATCGGCCGCGCGATCTATACCGAAATGACCTATTCCTCGGACGCGACCGACGTGGATACCGAGGCGCTGGATGCCTTCGAGAAACGCGCAGGCGTCTGCCAGGACTTCGCACATATCATGATCGCCTGCCTCCGCGGCGTCGGTATTCCCGCTGGCTATGTCTCGGGCTTCCTGCGCACCTTCCCGCCGCCCGGCAAGGAAAAACTCGTCGGTGTCGATGCCATGCACGCCTGGGTCCGCGCCTGGGTCGGGCCCGAGGTCGGCTGGGTCGAGTTCGACCCCACCAACAACCAGTTCGCGGGCACGGATTACATCACGATCGGCTACGGACGTGATTACGACGACATCGCCCCGGTACGCGGGACGATGCGGGGTGTCGGCCGGCAATCCAGCCGTCAAAGCGTGGATGTCCAGCCGGTCGAGGCCTGAACCGCGCGCTCAGGTCACTCGGCTGCGGGTCTGGTATTCCTCGCGGTCCCAGGCCTTGGTGTTCAGGATATCGGCAAGGATATCAACAGCCTGCACTACGTCACCCTCGTCGATGTAAAGCGGTGTGAAACCAAAGCGCATGATGTTGGGCGCCCGGAAATCCCCGATCACGCCGCGCGCGATCAGCGCCTGCATCGCCGCGTAGCCATGTTCGAAGGCGAACGACACCTGGCTGCCCCGCTGCGCCGCGTCCCGCGGACTGGCCAGGGTCAACTCCGGGCACTTGGCCTCGACCTCGGCGATGAACAGATCGCAGAGCCTCACGGACGCGGCCCGCAGGTCGCCCATGTCGACGCCGTCCCAGGCCTCCAGCGCCATTTCCAGCGCCGACATCTGCAACACCGGCGGCGTGCCGACGCGCATCCGTTCGATCCCGCCCGCCGGGCGGTAGGATTGCTCGAAGGCAAAGGGCGCATCATGGCCCATCCACCCGGCCAGCGCCGGGGCGATGCCATCGGTCAGATCGGGCCGCACATAGATAAAGGCCGGCGCGCCCGGTCCGCCATTGAGGTACTTGTAGGTACAGCCCACGGCGAATTCGCAATTCGACCCTTCCAGGTCCAACTCGACCGCGCCGGCGCTATGGGCCAGGTCCCAGATCATCACGGCGCCGACCGAATGTGCCTTGGCGGTGATCGCCGCCATGTCATGCATCCGCCCGGATCGGTAATCCACCTGGGTGATCATCACCGCCGCGACCTCTTCGGTGATGGCATCCGCCACCTCTTCGGGCGCCACGACGCGCAGTTCGTGCCGCTTGTCGAGGTGCCGGATCAGCCCCTCTGCCATGTAGAGGTCGGTGGGGAAGTTGCCGTTATCAGAAAGCACGACCTTGCGGTCGGGCCGCATCTCCAGTGCCGCGGACACCGCCTGGTAGACTTTCAGCGACAGCGTGTCGCCCATCACGACCGACCCTTCGGGCGCACCGATCAGCCTGGCCACGCGGTTGCCGACGCGGGTCGGCTGCTCCATCCAGCGATCGACATTCCAGCCCTTGATCAGGTTCTGGCCCCACTGGTCCTCGACCACGCCCTGAAGGCCCGACTTGACCGACAGGGGCAGCGGCCCCAGCGAGTTGCCGTCCAGGTAAATCACGCCCTCCGGCAGATCGAACCGGTCCTTCACCGGCAGGCTCACCTTGCTCACAATTGCCCCCGCATTTTCCAGAGTTCGGGAAAAAGTTCGACTTCCAGCATCTTGCGCAGATAGGCGACACCGCTGGTGCCGCCGGTGCCGCGCTTGAACCCGATGATCCGTTCGACCGTGGTGACATGGTTGAACCGCCACCGGCGGAAGTAATCCTCGAGGTCCACCAGCTTTTCCGCCAGTTCGTATAGCGACCAATGCCCTTCCGGGTCCTGGTAGATCCGCGCCCAGGCATCCATCACCTGCTGATCCGCCTGGTGCGGCGCATCCAGCCTGTAGATGGCCGGGTCGAAGGTCTCGCCCAGCTCTGCCGCCAACGCATCCAGCGCCACGTGATACAGCGATTTCTGCGACAATTCCCGCTCCAGCATAGCGTAGAGCTCTGGCCGGTGCTCGTGTACCCGCATCATCGCCTTGTTGCGGTTGCCCAGGACATATTCGATCAGCCGGTACTGGTGCGACTGAAACCCCGAGGACGCCCCCAGATCATCGCGGAACCGCGTGTATTCGCTGGGCGTCATCGTGCGCAGCACGTCCCAGGCGCTGTTCAGCTGGTCATAGATCCGCGCCACCCGCGTCAGCATCTTGAACGTGGACGAAAAATTGCCCGCCGCCAGGTTGCGCCGCGCCGCGTCCAGTTCGAACAGCGCCAGCCGCATCCAAAGCTCGGATGTCTGGTGCTGGATGATGAACAGCATCTCGTCATGGGCGTCGCTCAGGCGTTTCTGCGATCCCAGGATCGGGTCGAGCGACAGGTAGTCGATATAGCTCATATCGTCCGAAAAAGAGGTCTTGGCCCCTTCCTGGGACGGATCATAGGCGGACATGGGCAGGCCTCCGGCCGAACGGGTGGATCAGAACGCGTTGAAGGTCATCGTCGTCAGGGTCCGGGTGATGCCCGGCACCTTGAAGATCGAGTCGCTGAGAAAGAAACCGATATCCTTGTCCGAGGGGATGTACAGCTTCACCAGCAGGTCGAATTCGCCACTGGTGGAATACAGCTCGGAATGAAGCTCCATCAGCGCGATCTCGTCGGCAACCTCGTAGGTCTTGCCGGGATGGCACTGAATCTGAACGAAAACGCATTTCATGACATGCTCCTGATCTCTTGCCGGCGATTACGCGGGCAGCACCGCGGTCGCCTCGATTTCCACCTTGGCCTCGTCCTCGACCAACTCGCTGACCACGACCATGGTCATGGCCGGGAAATGGTAGCCCAGAACGCTCCGGTAGGCGCGCCCGACCTCGGCCTGGTGTGCCACGTATTCCTTCTTCGAGGTCACGTACCACGTCAACCGTGTGATATCTTCGGCCTTGCCCCCGGCAGCGGTGACCACGTCCAGGATATTCTGCAACGCCTGGGTCATTTGCCCAATGAAATCATGCGCTTCAAAGACCTGATCCGCATTCCAGCCGATCTGGCCGCCCACGAAAAGAACACGCCCCTCCGCCAGGACGCCGTTGGCATAGCCCTTGGCGGGTTTCCAGCCTTCGGGGTGAATGATCATCGTGCTCATGAATGGACCTCCAGGAATGTCTCTAGTTTTTGTCGGATTGCTTCGGGCCAGCGGCGCGACGTCATCCGGTCGAGATCGACCATGACAAGCGTCCCCCTTGCCGTCAGCCTTGCTTCGTCGCCGCAATAGGCACGAAGGACGTAAGCCGCGCTCGCCCCGCCGATCTTCTCGAAGACCAGGACCCAGTCCAGGTCGTCACCAAGACGCGAAGGCGCGTGGAACTCCGCTTCGATCTTGCCGGTGGGAATGCCGACCCGGTCAACGGAATGCATCTGGTGGAAACTCCACCCGATCGCCGTGTCGAAGAACGTCTCGACCACCGCGTTGATCATCTCGAAATACCGGGGATAGAAGACGATACCGGCCGGGTCGCAATGCTGAAACATGACCGGCGATCGATGCGAAAATCCTGCCATCTCCGGTCCTTTCCCCTGCCTGCCTCACCGCGATGATCCACGGCTGGCCATGATGAAAATCGCTCCGGATCAGTCCGGTACGCAAGGTCAGTTTCCGGGACAGCCCCGACAACTTCAAGTCTAAAATTTCACACTTGAAGCTTTTGCAGGTCGTGTCCGATCCTGTTCGCACGCCCCTCTTTCATCTGGCCGAAAAATATCCCGGGGGTGCGGGGGCAGAGCCCCCGCCCTGGCGACGCCAAAGGCGGCGCAAGGCCTGCCCTGTCTTCACATCCCAACGGGTGTTTGGGGGCGCTGCCCCCGCCGCCCTGCGGGCGACTCCCCCGGAGTATTTCCGGCAAGATGAAGAGGATCAGGTCCCAAAGGCCCGTTGTGTCCCGCGCCACTCCGGGCGGCGCGGGACAACAGGGTCAGGAAGCGCGGCGCGCCACCGTGACCTTGGAAAAGCCAGCCATGTTGGCATAGCCGCCGACGATGGCCTTGCGGTCGTCGTGGCTCAGGACCTGATCGATGGACTTGAAGCCGGCGGGCGCCAGTTTCTCGACCTCGTCGATGACCCGTTCCGGCCCGCCGACGCGGTTGGTGCGCACGACCTCTGCCGTCTTGGGCAGGCGGTCCTTCTCGTAGGTCCAGAGCGCGGCGCGCGGATGTTCGGATTTCTGCAGCGCATCGGCCAGGCTGCGCGCATCCAGGATCGCCTGGGACGCGCCGTTCGACCCGACCGGGTACATCGGATGCGCCGCATCGCCCAGCAGCGTCACGCGCCCGAAGGTCCAGCGGGGCAGCGGATCGCGGTCGGCCATGGGATATTCGAAGATCGTCTGGGTCTTCTTGACCAGACCGCCGATATCCATGCCCGGCACGTGGAAGCGCAACGCATGCGGCAGCACGTCTGCCAGCGCCACCTGGCGCGACCAGTTATCCGGCGGCGGGGTCGAAATCTCGGGATCCTTGATGCGGATGTTCACCACCCAGTTCATCAGCTGCTTGCCCTTGTGGGCCGGCGCGATCGGATAGAGCACGAACTTGCCCCCCAGTCCGCCACCAATCGCCATGCTTTCCCCGTCTTCCCAGACCGACCATTCCGCGGCGCCGCGCCACATTACGACGCCCTGCCAGGAGGGCGGGCCCTCGTTCGGGTAGAAGACGCGGCGCCCGGCGGAATGGATCCCGTCGGCGCAAATCAGCACCTCGCCCCGGTCGCTCTGACCGGCACCGCCTTCGATGGCATCGGTGAAATGCGCCGTCACCCCGGCCTCGTCCTGCACGAAGCCTGCCAGCCGGCGGCCCGTGCGGATCGCATCCGCTCCCAGGCGGTCGACCACCGCGTCGTAGATGACCTTTTGCAACCGTCCGCGATGGATCGAGAATTGCGGCACGTCATGGCCTGCATGCATGCCGCGCAACTCGGTCCAGACCTCCTGCCCCTGCTTGGTCAGGTAGGACAGTTTCCGGGTGCGCACGCCGACCTTGTCCAGCGCCTCCAGCAGGCCCAGATCGGCCAGTTCCCGGATCGCATGGGGCAGCACGTTGATGCCTACACCGACCTCGCGCACCTCGCGTGCCGCTTCATAGATCTGCACCGGGATGCCCCGGGCATGCAGCATCAAAGCCGTGGTCAGCCCGCCGATCCCCGCGCCTGCTATCAGGACCTTCATCGGATCACTCCTCCTCGGGCGGCAGGAAATCCACCTCGTGCTTGGCCGAGATCGCGACGACATCCGCCGGGTTCGGTTCGGGGCCGAGGTTGTGCAGCGCCCAGAACAGATCATAGAGCCGGCGGGTCGGCGCGACCCAGAACAGGCACTTGATCGTGGTGTCGGTCTTGTTGAAGATCCCGTGCGGGATGCCCATCGGCAGGCGGATCGTGTCGCCCGGCTCCGCATAGGTTTCCACGCCGTTCAGCAGCAGGTCGAACCGGCCCTCAAGGACATAGATGAACTCGTCCTGGGTGGGGTGGATATGCGGCGGCACGAAGGTCCCCTTGGGCAGGGTGGCGTGCCAGGCCATGGAGTTTTCCGATTTCAGCTTGGGCACATAGGTCTGACCCAGAATGTTCCAGCTGATCTCTTCCATCCCGGAATTGGATTTCGTGACACCAGGTATCATGCGGCGGCTCCTTGTTGATGGCTCAGACATGCAGGAAACGGTCCTTCACATCCGGTGTGGCCAGAATTTGTTCGGTCGTGCCGGTCCAGACGACACGGCCCTTTTCGATGACGACGTGACGGTCGGCGAACTTGGTCAGCGCATCGACGTTCTTGTCGATGACAAGGATTGCCTCGCCTTCGGATTTCAGGCGTTCCAGGCAGGCCCAGATATCGGCGCGGATCAGCGGCGCGAGGCCTTCCGTCGCCTCGTCCAGAACGACCAGCTTGGGGTTGGTCATCAGCGCCCGACCGATGGCCAGCATCTGCTGTTCGCCGCCCGACAGCTGGTTGCCCATGTTGCGGCGGCGTTCCTCGAGACGCGGGAACAGCTCGTAGATGCGCTGCAGCGTCCATTTGCCGGGCCGGGCGGTGGCGCGCAGGTTTTCCTCGACGTTGAGCGTGGGAAAGACCTGTCGGCCTTCGGGCACGTAGCCCAGCCCCGCCAGCGCGATCCGGTGCGGATCGGCGCCGGTCAGGTTCTGACCGTTGATCTTGACGCTGCCCGCCCGCGGTTTCACCAGGCCGAAGATCGACTTGACCGTCGTCGTCTTGCCCATGCCGTTGCGCCCCAGCAGGGTGACGACCTCGCCCTCTTTCACGCGGAAATCGATCCCGAAGAGGATCTGGCTGTCGCCATAGGCGCTTTCCAATCCGGCAACATCCAGCATCAGGCCACCTCCTCTTCGCCCAGATAGGCGGCGCGCACGGCCGGGTCGGAGCGGACATCCTCGGGTTTGCCGGTCGCGATCAGCTTGCCGTAGACCAGCACCGACACCCGGTCGGCCAGGGCAAAGACCGCGTCCATGTCATGTTCGATCAGGACCATGGTGAACCGGCCCTTGAAGGTCTGGAGGCGGGACACGAAGGCCTCTGCATCCTCGCCGCCGACCCCGGCCAGCGGTTCGTCCAGCAACAGCACCTTGGGATCGGTCGCCAACGCGATGGCCAGTTCCAGCCGGCGATGTTCGCCGTGGCTCAACGACTTGGCCAGCACCTCGGCGCGGTCGTCCAGCCCGGCTTCGGCCAGGGCCGACATCGCGGCCTCGTTCAGCTCGGCCTCGCCGGCGACATTGCCGAAGAAGCGAAAGCTCGACCCGCGGCGCGCCTGAACGGCCAGCGCCACGTTTTCCAGCGCTGTGAAGCCCGGCAGGATCGAGGTGATCTGGAAGGACCGCGCCAGGCCCAGCTTGACCCGTTCGGGCATCGACAGGTGGGTGATGTCCCGGTCGCCGATGCTGACACTGCCCGCATCCGATGCCAGCTGGCCCGACAATTGCGAGATCAGCGTTGTCTTCCCGGCGCCGTTCGGCCCGATGATCGCGTGCACCTCTCCGGGTTCGACCCGCAGCGACACGTCATCCGTGACCTTCAGCGCGCCGAAGCTCTTGCTCAGGTTCTTGACGTCCAGGCCGGTCATTGGCGTGTCCTCACGATGCCCATACGTTCCAGTACCCCGGTGATCCCGCGCGGCGAGAACAGCACCATCAGCACCAGGAAGATGCCGAACCACAGGCGCCAATGTTCCGACAGCGCGCCCAGCCATTCCTCCAGCAGCAGCGCGGCCACCGCCCCGCCGATGGGGCCGGTCAGCGTGCCCACGCCGCCCAGAACGACCATCACGATCAGTTCGCCCGACCGGTGCCAGGACATGAAGGCCGGCGACACGAACTGCGCCTGGTTGGCCAGCAGGACCCCGGCGACCGACGTGATGCAGCCCGAGATGATGAAGGCCGTCAGCTGGTAGCGGAAGGGCGAATAGCCGATCGCCTCCATCCGGGTCGGGTTCTCGCGGATGCCGGTCAGCACCCGGCCAAAACGCGACATGACGATCCGGTGGCACAGCACGAACATCGCGATCAGCAGTGCCAGCGTGACGTAGTAGAGGCCGAAATCGCTTTGCAGGATGTCGATGCCCATCAGGGTCGACCGTTCGGACAGGCCATACCCGTCATCCCCGCCATAGGCCGACAGCGAAATGAAGAAGAAGAACGCCATCTGACCGAAGGCCAGCGTGATCATGATGAAGTAGACGCCCTGCGTGCGTAGCGAAATCGCCCCGGTAATCAGCGCGAAGACCGCCGACAGGGTGATCCCGAACAGCAATTGCAGGCCCAGATCGTTGATCCCGTAGCTCGACAGGATCGCCACCGCGTAGGAGCCGAAGCCCAGATAGGCCGCATGCCCGAAGGACACCATCGCGCCGTAGCCCAGGATCAGGTCCAGCGCCAAAGCGGCAATCGCATATGCCAGGATCCGGGTGCCGATCAGCACGTAGAACGGGTCGTCCAGCGCCGAGGCCAGCGGCGGCATCAGCGCGAACAGGATGAAAAGGATGATCGCGGCCTTGACCCGGCCCGCCATTCTCGGCGCGGCCCGGCCCGGCGCGGTTGCGGTCAGATCGCTCATGCGCGCCTCCCGAACAGACCTGCGGGTTTTGCAAACAGGATGACGGCCATCAGGATGTAGACCAGCATCGGCCCCAGCACGCGACCCACCTGCCCCGCCGCAGCCGGGTCCAGGATTTGCCGCAGCCAGATCGGCCCGAAGACGCCACCGACCGTGTCGACGATGGCGACCAGCAGGGCGCCCAGGAAGGCCCCCTTGATCGATCCGATGCCGCCGATGACGACGACCACGAAGGTCAGGATCAGAACGCTCTCGCCCATGCCTGTATCCACCGACAGGATCGGCGCGACCAGCGCACCGGCCAGGCAGGCCAGCACGGCGCCCAGGGTAAAGACGACGGAAAACAGCCGGTTGATATCGACGCCGAGCGCGGAAACGGTCGACCGGTTGGTCGCCCCGGCGCGCAGCAGCATACCGACACGGGTGTAGTTGACCAGAACGAACAGCCCCACGGCCACGGCCAGCCCCGCCACGATCACCGCGATCCGGTAGACCGGGTATTTCAGCGGGCCCATCAATGGCACGGCACCGGACAGGATCTCGGGCATCGGCACCGAAAGCGGCGAGGTGCCCCAGATCATCTTGACCGCTTCACTGGCTATCATCACCAGCCCGAAGGTGGCCAGCACCTGGTCGAGGTGAGAGCGCGCATATAATCGTCGCATCACCACGAATTCCAACACCATCCCCACCAGGACGGCGGCTGGCAGCATCAGCAGGAGGCCCCACCAGAAATTGCCGGTCGCCGCCGCAAAGGTGGCGATCAGGTAGGCGCCCACCATGTAGAGGACGCCATGGGCGAGGTTGATCACGTCCATGATCCCGAACACCAGGGTCAAGCCCGCCGCGATCAGGAACAACAGCACCCCGAGCTGCACTCCGTTGAGTAGTTGGAGCACGAAGAGGTTCATCATGGCCGCAATCTCCCTCGCCTAGTCCGCGATTACATTTCGCACTGATCGGCGTAGTTATCGGCGTAATCGTCGAAGATCTTCTCGACGATCGAGGTGCCGAAATAGCCGTCTTCGCGCTTCACCGCCTCGACCAGGTAGAAGTCCTGGATCGGGAAGTTGTTCGGCCCGAACGAGAAATCGCCGCGCGGGCTGTCGAAATCGGCTTCCTTGATCGCGGCCATCAGGGCGGCGCGGTCGGTCAGGTCGCCGCCGACCTTGCGCACGGCGCTGTCGATCAGCTGGGCCGCGTCATAGGCCTGCATCGCGTAGGTGCCGGGCACGTGCTCGTACTTGGCGATGTATTCGGTCACGAAGGTCTCGTTGGCCTCGTTCTCCATGTCCGGGGCCCAGTTCGCACCGCCCAGCAGGCCAAGCGCCGCGTCCTGCGTTGCCGGCAGCGTGGTTTCGTCCACGGTGAAGGCCGACAGGAACGGGATCGAGGTCAGGCCGGCCTGGCTGTATTGCTTCACCAGGTTCACGCCCATGCCGCCCGGCATGAAGGTAAAGACCGCATCGGGCTGGAAGGCCGCGATCTGCGCCAGCTCGGACGAGAAGTCCAGCTGCCCCAGCTCGGTGTAGATCTCACCGGCGGTGCCGCCCGTGTAGGAATGCTTGAAGCCCGCCTGGCTGTCCTTGCCCGCCTGGTAGTTCGGCGTCATCAGGAACACGTTCTGGTAGCCCTGGTTCTCGGCATAGGCGCCCATGACCTCGTGGATCTGGTCGTTCTGGTAGGACGTCACGAAGAAGTTCGGCGTGCAGCCTTCGCCCGCCAGGGTCGAGGTCCCCGCATTGGTCGAGATCAGGACCGTCCCGGTCGAGGTGACCGGCTGGTGGATCGCCATCAGGATGTTGGAGAAGATCGGGCCGACGACGAAATCAACCTCGTCACGCTGCACCAGTTCGCGCGCCTTGTCGGCGGCCAGGTCGGGGCGGCCTTCGTCATCGACGACGATGATCTCGGTTTCCATGCCGCCGATTTCGCCGATCTTCTCGGCAAACAGCATGAAGCCGTCACGCGCCTGTTCACCCAGGGCGGCCGGCGGGCCGGAAAGGGTGTAGACGAGGCCGATCTTCAGCACGTCGTCGCTGGCACCGGCAGGCACGTCCTGTGCCATGGCGGACCCGGCCAGGCCCATGGCCAGCACGGTCGAGGTAAGCAGTTTGGTCTTGTGGGTCATTGGAAACTCCCTTGTTGAGGTCTTTCGCGGCTTCGCCGTCTTTTTGTTTGGCTGTATCGCACCGCGGACCCGATCATTGAGCGGCGTAACGCGGTAGGAATGCAAGTTTTTTCCCCGATGTCAGGTGACCGGATCCAGGGCAGCCCGGACCAGGTTGGACCCCGGATCGC
This sequence comes from Pseudooceanicola atlanticus, assembly GCF_000768315.1. Classification (GTDB taxonomy): domain Bacteria; phylum Pseudomonadota; class Alphaproteobacteria; order Rhodobacterales; family Rhodobacteraceae; genus Pseudooceanicola; species Pseudooceanicola atlanticus. Next base: position 94,564 of record NZ_AQQX01000006.1, on the reverse strand, counting down.
CCAGCCCGTCGATCACGTTAAAATGGTGGCGGTCCGGTTCGACCACCTCCAGCGTCGTGGCCCCCAGACCATGCCAGATATTCGCCAAGAGCGCGTTCTGGCGCAGGAATTCCTGACGTTCGGTGCCACCGACCCACGCCGTCAGGCGCACACCCGGCAGCGGGCGCTTCAGCGCCGGGCTGTTGGCCTCCGCGCTCTTTATGTCCAGCTTCAGCAACTCGTTGCGGGTGGTTTTCAGCATCGGACGCAGATCGTGCAGCCCGGAAATCGACACGACATGCGCCAGTCGTCCCCGCACGGCTTCGGGCAACGGGCTGTCTTCGCACATCATCGCGGTGACAAGGTGGCCGCCCGCGGAATGGCCCGACAGCACGATCGGCCCGTCGACCTCTCCGGCGGCATGGGTGATCGCCTGCCCGACCTGCGCCGTGATCTCGGCGATGCTGACAGCCGGGCACAGATCGTAGGACGGCATGGCCACCGCCCAGCCCCTGGCCAGTGGTCCCGCCGCCAGGTGCGACCAATAGGACTTGTCCAGCCCAACCCAGTATCCGCCATGCACGAAGACGAACAATCCGCGCGGCGTTCCCTCGGGCATGAACAGGTCATAGGCGTGCCGGTCACCCTTTCCGTAAGAGATGTCGAGACGGGCCTTCGCAGCGGCGCGAAAAGAGGCAGACGGCTCCACCCAGGCGGCCGGATAATTGCCACCACCCGGAATGTTGCGCCCATTCTCATAGGCATCATCCCAATCGGTCACGTCGTGGGTGATCACGTCAGACTCCCTTGTTTTATTACGTCTCGGGACAATATTCCGCCCCGGATCGCTGTTTCTTGCCCTCATCGTTAGCCGTGAAAAATTATATTTCAAGCTCAAACTTTTTTTGCTTGAAATAAAATTTGGACCTGCCTAGCCTTCGATCAACTCCACCGCAGGACAGGAGACCAGCGTGGCGCAGCCAGGGCCAGATGCCAATAGCCAGATACCGACGCCCGACATGGATGGTTCCATGGATGGCTCCGTCGATGGCGCTGCGGACATGGCCGCGAAACAGCGGCTGCGCATGTGGCTTCGCATGCTGAAAAGCACCCGACGCGTCGAATCCGCCCTGCGCGATCGCCTGCGCCGCGACTTCAGCTCCACCCTGCCCCGGTTCGATGTGCTGGCCGCGCTCGACCGCTTCGAGGACGGGTTGAAGATGAGCGCGCTTTCGGGCGTGCTCCGCGTCTCCAACGGCAATGTCACCGGCATTGTCGACCGGCTGGCCGAAGAAGGCCTGGTCGTGCGCGTCCAGGTGCCCGGCGACCGCCGCGCCTCGCTCGTGCGGCTCACCCAAAAGGGCAAGGAGGTCTTTGCAAAGCAGGCTCTCGCCCACGAAACATGGATCAACGAATTGCTAGAGGACTTCACGCCCGAGGAGGCGCGGATGTTCTCGGACCGCTTTGACGCGGTCACCCACAAGGACGAGGAGGACCCGGCATGAGAGCCGACACCAAGCATTTTCTCTGCAGCATCGAAGACGGCATCGCCACCGTGCGGCTCGACCGTCCGGACCGCAAGAACCCCCTGACCTTCGACAGCTACGCAGAACTGCGCGACTGGTTCCGCGACCTGCATTACGATGACGAGGTCAAGGCGGTGGTCTTTGCCTCCAATGGCGGCAACTTCTCTTCCGGTGGAGACGTGCACGACATCATCGGCCCGCTCACCAAGATGACCATGAAGGAACTGCTGCAGTTCACCCGGATGACCGGCGACCTGGTCAAGTCGATGATCAATTGCGGCAAGCCGATCATCACCGCCGCCGATGGCGTCTGCGTCGGCGCCGGTGCGATCATCGCCATGGCCTCCGACCTGCGGATCGCCACGCCAGAGGCGAAATGCGCCTTCCTCTTCACCCGCGTCGGCCTGGCCGGTTGCGACATGGGCGCCTGCGCCATGCTGCCCCGGATCATCGGCCAGGGCCGTGCGAACGAACTGCTCTATACCGGCCGCGCCATGAACGCGGACGAAGGCGAACGCTGGGGCTTCTGGAACCGTCTCGTCGCCGCCGACGATCTCGAAGCCGAGGCCGTCGCCTGGGCCAAGAAGATCGCCGAAGGCCCGAATTTCGGTCACATGATGACCAAGACCATGCTGCAGCAGGAATGGAACATGTCGCTCGACCAGGCGATCGAGGCCGAGGCCCAGGCCCAGGCGATCTGCATGCAGACCGAGGACTTCACCCGCGCCTACAACGCCTTCGTCGCGAAGGAAAAACCTGTCTTCGAGGGCAACTGATGGCCGATCAAAGCTTTCTCGACTGGCCCTTCCTGACGCCTGCCCACAAGGATCACGCCCTCGGGCTGGATCAATGGGCCGGCGGGCTGGGTCCCATCGACCACCACGACACCGACAATGCCTGCCGTTCGCTGGTCGCCAAAATGGGCGCCGATGGCTGGCTGAAACCGTCGGCCGTGGACCCGGCCGATCCGAAACCTCTCGACGTGCGGACCCTGTGCCTCACCCGGGAAACGCTGGCCCGCCATGACGGACTGGCCGATTTTGCCTTCGCCATGCAGGGGCTTGGGACCGGGGCCATTTCGCTCTTCGGATCGCCCGCGCAACAGGGCGAATGGCTTCCCCAGACCCGCTCGGGTCAGGCGATTTCCGCGTTCGCACTCACGGAACCCCAGTCTGGGTCGGATGTCGCCAATTCCACCATGACCGCCCGCGATGACGGCGATGCATGGGTTCTGGATGGGGAAAAAACCTGGATCTCCAATGGCGGAATCGCCGATGTCTACACGCTTTTCGCCCGCACCGGAGGCGAAGGCGCACGTGGACTGTCGGCCTTCATCGTCCCTGCGGATACGCCGGGGTTCGAAATCGCCGAACGCCTCGACACGATCGCGCCGCATCCGCTGGCCACGCTGCGCTTCGACGGCGCGCGCCTGCCGAAATCGGCCCTGATCGGCGAGGTTGGCCAGGGTTTCAAGATCGCGATGTCCGTGCTCGACGTGTTCCGCACCACCGTGGCCGCCGCCGCGCTTGGCTTTGCCCGCCGGGCCCTCGACGAGGCCACGACCCGCGTGATGTCGCGCAAGGTGCAGGGCAAACCGCTGGCCGATCTGCAGATGGTGCAGGCCCATATCGCGGAAATGGCGCTGCGCGTCGATGCCGCCGCCCTGCTCGTCTACCGTGCCGCCTGGACCAAGGACAGCGGCGCACCGCGGGTCAGCCGCGAGGCCGCGATGGCGAAACTCTTTGCCACCGACGAGGCGCAGAAGGTCATCGACAGCGCCGTGCAGCTGCATGGCGGCGACGGGGTGAAATCCGGCGAAACGGTCGAACGGCTCTACCGCGAGATCCGGGCGCTGCGCATCTACGAAGGCGCCTCCGACGTGCAGAAAGTGATCATTGCCCGCCAGACGCTCGACGCAGCGGTGGCGGGATAGTCCAACCGAACAAAAACGACCGGCCTCAAAAACACTGACATGGACCGGCAACAGGGAGTTCGAAAACCATGAGTGCAGCACAGACCCTCAACCTCGGCCCCTCGGCCCATGTCGACACCTACACGCGCGACCACCTGCCGCCCGCGGATCAGTGGCCCGACCTTCTGCTCGACGGGTTCGACTACCCGGATTACCTGAACGTCGGCGTGGAACTCACTGATGCGATGGTGGAAAAGGGCTTTGGTGACCACACCGCGCTGATCGGGAATGGCCGCCGCCGCACCTACAAGGAACTGGCCGACTGGACCAACCGCCTGGCCCACGCCATGGTCGAGGATCTGGGCGTACAGCCCGGCAACCGGGTGCTGATCCGCTCGGCCAACAACCCCGCCATGGTCGCCGTCTGGCTGGCCGCGACCAAGGCCGGCGCGGTCGTCGTCAACACCATGCCCCTGCTGCGCGCGGGCGAGCTGACCGCCATCGTGGACAAGGCGAAGATCCAGTTCGCGCTCTGCGACACGCGCCTGATGGACGAAATGGCCACCTGCGCCAAGACCTCGGAATACCTGGAAAAGGTGGTGGGCTTCGACGGCACCTCGAACCACGATGCCGAGCTTGACCGCCTCGCCCTGGAGAAACCCGTGACCTTCGAGGCGGTGAAGACCGGCCGCGACGACGTGGCCCTGCTGGGCTTCACCTCCGGCACGACCGGCGCACCCAAGGCGACGATGCATTTCCACCGCGATATCCTGATTATCGCCGACGGCTACGCCAAGGAAGTGCTGGGCGTCACGCCCGAGGATGTCTTCGTCGGCTCCCCGCCCCTGGCCTTCACCTTTGGGCTGGGTGGCCTCGCTGTCTTCCCGCTCCGCTTCGGCGCGGCGGCGACGCTGCTGGAAAATGCCAGCCCGCCCAATATGATCGAGATCATCCAGAAATATAAGGCGACCGTCAGCTTCACCGCCCCGACCGCCTACCGCGCCATGCTGCGCGCGATGGAGGAAGGCGCGGACCTGTCGACCCTGCGTGCCGCCGTTTCGGCCGGGGAGACCCTGCCCGCGCCGGTCTACGAGGAATGGATCGAAAAGACCGGCAAGCCCATGCTCGACGGCATCGGCGCGACCGAGATGCTGCACATCTTCATCACCAACCGCTTCGACGACCACAAGCCCGCCTGCACCGGCAAGCCCGTGAACGGCTACGAGGCGAAGGTGATCGACGAGGACGGCAAAGAGGTCGAACGCGGCACTGTCGGCCGCCTTGCCGTGCGCGGCCCGATCGGCTGCCGCTACATGGCCGATGACCGCCAGTTGAAATACGTGCTGGACGGCTGGAACATCACCGGCGACGCCTTCTGGATGGACGAGGACGGCTACCTGCATTTCGCCGCCCGCAACGACGACATGATCGTGTCCTCGGGCTACAACATCGCCGGCCCGGAGGTCGAGGCCGCCCTGCTCTCGCACCCTGCCGTGGCAGAATGCGCCGTGGTCGGACAGCCCGACGAGGATCGCGGCTCCATCGTGGAGGCCCATGTCGTCCTGGCCCCCGACCACATCCCCGGCGAAAAGACAGTCAAGGCGTTGCAGGAGCACGTGAAGGCCACGATCGCCCCCTACAAATACCCCCGCTCGGTCAAGTTCGTGGAGGCGCTGCCCAAGACGGAATCGGGCAAAATCCAGCGCTTCCGACTGAAGAATGACGGCTGACCGCTTGGGCTAAGGCCCGGTTCAAAACTCAAAGGCGCCATCCCAAAGGAATGGCGCTTTTTTGTGCCCGCTCGAACGACGGAACAAGGGAAGCGCCGCAGGGCGGGAGATTTGAACAAGGTCGGGACAGCGCCCTGCCATGGGCCTTACCGCGCCGCGGGGATCAATCCAGCACGACGATCCCGGAATGCTTGGACTTGTGTTCCGGCTCCACGTGGATCGTCACGCGGCATTCCGGCACGGCCCGCCCGATCGCGGCCTCAACGTGGTCGCAGATCTCATGCGCCTCGTAGACGCTCATCTCTGCCGGCACGACCAGGTGGAACTCCACGAAGGTCGCGCTGCCCGCAAGCCGCGTGCGCAGGTCATGCGCCTCGACCGCGCCTCCGGCCTCGGATGCGATGATCTCGCGGATGCGGGCCAGGGTCTCTTCCGGCACGGCCTCGTCCATCAGCCCGCTCAGCGATTGCGACACGACTTTCCAGCCCGACCAGAGGATGTTCACCGCCACCAGCGCCGCCATGATCGGGTCGAGGATCCACCACCCCGTCGCCACCGCCGCAAGCACGCCGACCACCACCCCGACCGAGGTCACGACATCGGTCCACAAATGCTTGCCATCGGCCACCAGCGCGGGGGATTTCAACCGCTGCCCCTGGCGCACCAGCACGAAGGCCCAGACCCCGTTGACCGCCGTGGCCACGCCGTTGATGACTAGCCCGGTCACCGGCGCATCCAGCGCCCGCGGCGCCATCAGCCCGTCAAAGGCCTCGCGCAGGATGAACATCGCCGCGACGATGATCATCACGCCCTCCAGCACGGCGCTGAAATATTCCGCCTTGTGATGCCCGTAGGGGTGGTTCTGGTCGGCCGGACGCGCCGCCACCTGGATCGCCACCAGCGCGGCAAAGGCCGTGGCCAGGTTCACCGTGCTCTCCAGCGCATCCGACAAAAGCGCCACCGATCCGGTCAGCCACCAGGCCAGGGCCTTCAGGCCCAGCACGGCGCACCCGATCAGCAGGCTGCCTATGGCGAGTTTCACGGTGGTCGACATGGCGCGCCCCTTTGATGAGCCCTGCCCTTACCCCTCGGGACACCATCGCTCAACCCCTTGATTCTGCGAATGATAACCACTCGCAACTGGGCCTTCGACGCAACACCGGCCCAATCCCCGAAAGGGTCAAATAGATCAGGAGGTTGCGCTCGGGCTGACGCCGAACCGCTCGCGGTAATCGCGCGAAAACCGGCCGAGATGGGAAAAGCCGACCGAATAGGCAACCTCGGTCACGCTTTCGCGGTTGGTCCGCCGGCTCAGCCGGTACCGGGCCGCATCCAGCCGCAGATCGCGCAGGTAGCGCATGGGCGAACGGTCAAAGGCCGCCTTGAACCCGATCTGGAGCGAGCGGACATTCAAACCCGCCTCCAGCGCGATATCGTCGATGCAGATCGGTTCGGCCATGTTGGCCTGCAGGTAATCCAGCGCCCGCCGCATCTCCCGCGAGAGGGGCGCGCGGGCCTCGCGCCACAGCATGTGGCTGACATTGCTCGGCTGCAGCATCAGCAACTCCGCGGCCAGTTCCCGCTCGGCCCAGGCCTCCTGCAGGCCGGGCCGCCCGGCCCACAGCTCTCCGCGCGTGGCGGCGGTGGCGGCGGACATGACCCGACGCATCAGGCGCAGCCCATCGGGCCGGGTAAGGTCGACCCGCGGATCGAACCGGATCGGGCCGGGCATCTCGCCGCCCAGCAGCCCGGTGGCCACCTGTTCCAGATGATGCCGATCCATCTGCAACAACAGCTTTCGGCACCCTTCGCCCCAGATCATCCGCGTGTCGCGGTCGGGGTTCAGGATCGTCGCGGCGCGGGTCGAGGCATCGACCTCCTCGCCGCGGTGCCAGACACGCGCGGCCCCGGCCACGGGAAATTGCAGCAGGTAGAAATGGCCCAGCTGTCCGGGATCGATCTCGACCTCGGCGCCATAGCTCAGCGCGTTCAGCGACAGGCCCTGCCCGCTCACGTGGTCATGGGACACCGACAGGTCCGTGCCCTGCCGTATATCCAGCCGATGGTCGCAGAAGGCGCGGCCCACGACCTCGCGCGCCTCGGACAGGTCGCGGGTCCGCAGGATCGGGAACCCGGCCAAGAGGCCCGGATCCACCGCTCCCGAATGCAAACCCGCATCTGTCATGCAGAAAGACTGGGCGATCGTCACATTTATTTCAAGCTTCAAGGACCAACCGGCATTTCGGATTCGCAATCTGGATAACGCGCTGCGGCAAGTTCGTGCATTCTGGTGGCGACGGGACAGACAGGTCCCGCATCAACAGGAGAGACCCCTCATGGAACCAGGCATCACCGCATCCGACGGCAGCGTCGAAGGCCAGCAGTGGAACGTCGTCGGCCACACCTACACGCCGAAACTGCACAGCGAAAACGCCATGATCTGGCACGCGATCATCCCCGACGGCACCTTTGTGCCGCCGCATATCCATCCCACGCAGGATGAATGGATCGTCATGCTGACCGGCAATCTCGAGGTCGAGTTTGGCGCCGACGTGCACAAGGCCGGCCCCGGCGACACGATCAAGATGCCCATGGGCGTGGCCCACGGCATCTTCAACCGCTCCGGCGCCGAGGCGACCTGCGTCTTCGGCGTGGCCCCCTCGCGCAAGCTGTTCGACCTGTTCGGCAAGCTCGACGGCGTCACCGATCCCGAAGAACTTGTCCGCATCTCGGCCGAGCACGAGGTCGACTTCCTGCCGCCCCCGGACGCGGAATAAGGAGCCGGATCATGGTCAATCGCAAGAAAGTGGCCGTGATCGGCGGCGGGGTCTCTGGCCTCGCCGCCGCCAAGGCCTTCGACGAAAAGGGCCACCGGGTCTGCGGCTTCGAACGCAGTCACGATTTCGGCGGGGTCTGGGAATTGTCGCGCTCCTACCCGGACGTGCAGACGCAATCGCCCAAGGACCTCTACAGCTATACCGACCTGCCGATGCCGGACGAGTATCCGGAATGGCCCAAGGGCCCGCAGGTCCACGCCTACCTGCATTCCTACGCCGCCAAGCATCGCCTGGCCCGTCTGTTCAAGCTCAACACCGATGTCCTGTCCATGGACCGCCGCGCCGACGGCGCCCCGGGCTGGACGCTGACATTGCGCTCTGGCGCCCATGAATGGACCGAGGATTTCGACTTCGTCGCCATCGCCACGGGCCAGTTCTCCGACAAGAACATCCTCACCCATCCCGGTCAGGACACCTTCGAGGAGGCGGGCGGCCAGGTCATGCATTCTTCGGATTACACCGATCCCACGATCTGCGAGGGCAAGCATGTCCTCGTTCTGGGCGCGTCCAAATCCGGCACCGACATCGCGGTGAACGCGGCCAGGAACGGCGCCAAGTCGGTGCACCTCGTCTACCGCGAAAACGTCTGGCGGGTGCCCTATTTCGTGGGCGGCATCAACTTCAAGCGGCTGCTCTACATGCGGGCGCAGGAAATGCAGTTCAACGGCTGGGGCCGCAACCCGCTGAAACGCGCCGTCGCCGCCATTACCAAGCCGCTGGTCTGGGCCAATTTCCGCGGGCTGGAAACCCTGCTGAAACTGCAACTGGGCCTGAAGAAGCACAACATGGTCCCGACCTCCCCGATCGAGAAGGAGGCGTCGTGCTCCCTTCCCATCGTCACGCCGGGGCTTTTCGAGGCGCTGAACGAGGGAAAGATCACTCCCGTCATCGGCACGATCGAGTCCTACGGCCCGAACGAGGTCACGCTGTCCACCGGCCAGACCCTGCCCTGCAACCTGTCGATCCTCGCGGTCGGCTGGAAACTGGGCGTGCCCTACCTGGCGCAGGAATACCGCGACAAGCTGATCGAGGCGGACGGCCAGTACCGCACCTATCGCCTGTCGGTGAATCCCGACCTGCCGGATATGGGCTTTGTCGGCTTCAACTCGTCCTTCTGCACCGTGCTCTCGGCGGAACTCATCGCCAACTGGCTGGTGCGCTACATGGACGGGCAACTCGCCCGCCAGCCCAGCGAGGCCGAGATGAACCAGAACATCGAACTCATGCTGAACTGGCGGCGCAAGGAACGTCCGGCGGCGCAGGTCTATGGCGGCCTCTGCTCGGCCCCGTTCCACTTCCAGCATTTCGATGAATTGATGCAGGATATGGGCGCAACCCGTTGGAAACGCTCCAATCCCCTGGTCGAGACCTTCAGCTATCCCGATGCGAAGGCCTATGGCGATTTCCTCGCCACCACCCCGGAATACCGCGCGGCGTGAGCCTCTGCGCCAGGCGGTGCACCAAACCGGCCGGGCCAGCGCCCGGCCGGTTCTTTTTCGGCCCGCCTATTTTTCGGCCTGCCTACATGCGGCCCGGCAGGAACAGCACCAGCGACGGGATGCCGATCAGCAGCGCGATCCGCACCACGTCCATCGCCACGAAGGGCACCAGCCCGCGAAAGATCGTGCCCAGCTTCACATCCTTGACCACCGCATGCAGCACGAAGGCGTTCATGCCCACGGGCGGGGTGATATAGCTGATCTCGGTCACCACGACGACGAAGATGCCGAACCAGATCAGGTCGAACCCCTGCGCGGCCACGACCGGGTAGAAGATCGGCACCGTCAGCATGATCATAGACAGCCCCTCCAGCATGCAGCCCAGCAGCAGGTAGATCACCAGGATCGTGAGGATCACCGCCAGCGGGTTGTCCCCGAAGACGGTCAGCAGGTCCTGCATGTCGCGGGTCATGCCCGACAGGTTGACGTAATTGGTGAAGGTCAGCGCGCCGAACAGGATGAAGAACATCATCGCCGTCGTCTTGGCCGCGTCGAACAGCGGCCCAAGTGCACCTTTCAGGCTGAACCGGCCCGACAGCATCGACAGCAGCAACGCACCGGCGGCCCCCATCCCTGCGCTTTCCGTCGGCGTGAAGACACCCAGGTAGATGCCGCCCATCACGAAGACGAACAGCACCAACGCACCCAGCGTGCCCTTCAGCGCCCGCAGGCGCTCGGCCAGCGGCAGCTTGGGCTCGGATGGCAGGCTCGCCCCGTCCAGCCGGACGGAAATCGACACCGCGATGGCGTAGCCCAGCACGCCCATCAGCCCCGGCACGATGCCCGCCAGGAACAGCTTGCCGATATCCTGCTGGGTCATGATCCCGTAGAAGACCAGGATGACCGAGGGCGGGATCAGGATGCCCAGCGTGCCACCGGCGGCAATTGACGCCGTGGCCAGGTGATCGGGATAACCGAAGCGCCGCATCGAGGGCAGCGCGATCCGCGTCATCGTCGCCGCGGTCGCCATCGACGACCCGCAAACCGACGAAAAGCCGCCGCAGGCCACCACCGTCGCCAGCGCCAGCCCGCCGCGGCGGTGCCGCAGCCAGGCATGGGCTGCGGAATAGAGGTTTTCGGCGATGCCCGATTGCACCACGAAATTGCCCATCATCAGGAACAGCGGCAGGATCGACAGGGAATAGTTCCGCCCCTGGTCGAAAAAGGTCGTGCCCAGCAGCGACAGCGCCGGGGTCCAGCCGATGATCGACACGGTGCCCAGAACCCCGATCAGGGTCAGGGCAAAGGCGATCGGCAGGCCCACGATCAGCAGCGCGAACAGGCAGACTGCGCCGATGGGCCAGGAGGCAAGGAAATCCATGTCAGGGGTCTTTCTATGTCGTCTGCGGGCGCAGGGCCCGGATCTCGCGCCAGACCTGCCACAGGGTCACCAGCATCGCCGCCGCCGTGCAGAAGGCCGCGAACCACGCGACCGGCGCCACCGGCAGGCGCAGCGAATTGGTCACGCCGCCATATCCCGATATCTGGTCGCCCTGCACCCAGAGCCGCCAGGCCACCATGGCCAGCACACCCGAGGAGACAAGCGCGACAAAGATCCGCCGGAACGGCTGGATCCAGACGGGCATCTTGCTGACGAACAGGTCGACCGAAACGTGGCCGTCATCCATGCTGACCGCCGGCAGGCCGATGAAGACCACTGAGACCAGCAACAGCTCTGTCAGTTCAGTCGCGCCGATCAGCGGGGCGTTGAACCCGTAGCGGCCGATCACGTCGATGACGGTCAGCGCCATCATCACGATCAGGATCACGCCGCAGATCACCGCCAGCGCCATGCGCGGCGCAGATTGCGGACGCGTCCCGCCCGCAGCTTCGGCAGAGGCGGCCTGCGCCGCCCCTGCCCCGTCATCCCGGTTCGGGCTGTCGGTCATTCAGCGGCGCCCGCTTCGATTTCCGACATGAACATCTCCAGCGCGGCGGCCGAATCGACACCTGCCTCGTCGATCTCCGCCAGGGAGGCGTCGATCACCGGGGCCAGTGCCTCTTTCCAGGCCGCGACCTGTTCGTCCGAAGCTGCGGCGACGTTGATCTTGCCGTCCATGGCCTCGAGGCCCGCAGCGTCGACCTTGTCCCACATCTGGCCGGCCATGCGCGACAGCGGTTCACCGGTGACGCTGTCGATGGCGGCTTGCTGTTCGGGCGTCAGGCTGTCCCACTTGCCCTTGTTCATCACGATGAAGAACGAGGTGTTGTAAAGACCGCCAGGCACCGACAGGCCCTCGGACAATTGCGGGATCAGGCCGAAGAACGACACCGATTCATAAGGGAACAGGATCCCGTCCGCGACGCCCTGGCTCAGCAATTCGTAGGCCTTGGAGGACGGGCCTTCCACCGGCACGGCGCCCAGCGTGGTCGCGACCTTCTGCACGATGCCGCCACCGACGCGCATCTTCTTGCCGTCCAGCGCATCGGGGCCGGACAGGTCGCCCTCCTTGACGAAGATCTCGCCGGGGCCGTGGGTGAAGACCGCCAGGACCTTCACGTCGTCATATTCGCCCGCATCCTTCAGCATCGCTTCCCAGGTGCGCCAGTAGGCGACCGACACGACCTCGGCGCTGTCCCCCAGGAAGGGCAGTTCGGCCAGGTTGGTGGTCTTGAAACGGCCCGCGGAATAGCCCTGCACGCCGAAGGTGATGTCGGCCACGCCGTTCACCGCGAAATCGAAATGCGCCGGCGGCGGCCCGAGCGGCGCGGGCAGGATGTTGGCCACGACCTCGCCGTCGGTGGCCTCCGCGATCTGTTCCGTCATCGGCACGATCACGTCCGACACCAGCGGATGCGACGGCGGCAGCCAGTTCGCCACGGTCAAGGTCGTCTGCGACAGGGCCGGGCCCGCGGCCAGCGTCCCGGCCACGGCCAGGGCTGCACTCAGTGGGGCAAAGCGTATCATGGTCATATTGTCATTTCCCTGTTGGTTGGTATTGAAAGGGCGAATAGGGACCCGCCCCCGGATTACGTGATTATTATTGTTTTAGACCTATACCATATCTTACAGGGTCTGGCGCAACTTTGATCGCACCCTGACCGGAAAAATGTGGATCGGAACACGGACGACATGGACCAGCCTGCACAAAACAGCGCCGTAGACGCCCCGGAATTCCGCCGCCGGGACTGGCCGTTCTACTGGATCACCCAGGCCTCGGCCCGATACCACCAGGTGATGGAGCCGCGACTCAAGGCCAAGGGGCTAGATATCCCGCGCTGGCGGGTGCTGATGTCGCTTTACGAGGATGACTGGCTGTCGGTCAGCAGCATTGCCGATGCCTGTATCATCAAGCTCAACACCGCCACCAAGATCATACAGCGCATGGTCGCGGACGGGCTGGTCGTCACCCGCCCCAGCCAGACCGACAAGCGCGCGACCGAAGTGTCGCTGACCGCCGAAGGCATCCGCCAGCGCGGCATCGCCCTGGCCATCGCGGAAGAGGTGCGCGCCACCGCGCTCGCTGACCTCACCCCCGAGGATCACAAGGCGCTCAACACCCTGCTGGAGCGGATCTTCGACCGGATGGGGCAGCTCTGATCACTCTTCCTGCGGCTCCAGGTGGTGGAAGTCGCGGCCGAACCAGATCAGCCCGTCCGCCTGCCGGTCATGCTGGCGGATCGCCAGGACCTCGCAGAAGAACACGGTGTGCGACCCGACGCTGCTCTGTTCGCTGATCCGGCAGTCGAAGGTCACGCTGGCATCGTCCAGCACCGGCGCGCCGGTTTCCAGCACGCTCCAGTGCCCGCCCGCAAAGCGGTCCTCTTCCAACTTGCTGGCAAAGGCCTTGGAGAGATGGCGATGCCGCCCGCCCAGCACGTTGACCGCGACGACCCCGTTCTCGTCGATCACGTCATGGCTGCGCGCCGACCGGTTCACGCAGATCAGCAGGGTCGGCGGCGTATCCGTCACCGCGCAGACGGCCGAGGCCGTCATGCCATGCTTGCCCGCCGGGCCGTCCGTCGTCAGCACCGTGATCGCCGCGCCCAGCCGGGACATCGCCTCGCGGAACGCCTGTTGATCTACACCCTGTGCCATGGCCACTCCTTCAGATGTCCAGTTTCAGCCGGACGATACCGCCCGCAAGCGGCAGAGCCGCGCGGCACCGATTGCCGCCCTCGCCCTGCCCGTAATGATAAGTCCCGAAACGCGCGCGGCCACCGGGAAGGTCACGCAGCTTCATTCGACCACGGCCGAGAAATATTCCTGGTGAATGTTCGCGGCCGCATGGCCCTGTGCCCTGACTGCCGCGATCACCCAATCCATGAAGCCCTCCGGCCCGCAGATGTAAAGATGCGTGCCCGCCTCCGGCGCCGGCAGCATCGACGGGTCAAAGGCGCTGTCGGTGCCGTCATGATGCAGATGCGTGCGCCCGGCAAAGGGCGCCGCTCCCAGCACATCGCCAAAGGCCGCGCGGTCCGGCCCGCGCGTGCAGTAATGCAGCGACCAGTCCGCGCCCTGCCCGGCCAGCTCATAGCCCATCGACAGAAGCGGCGTGATCCCCACGCCTCCACCGATCAGCACCGACCGTCTTGCCCCGCGCACCAGCGCGAAGTGATTGCGCGGCCCGTCGGTGGCCAGCACCGCCCCGCCCTGCGCCGTCTGCACCAGGGTCCGCGATCCGCCGCGCCCCTCGGCCTCGTTCAGGATGCCCAGATGCCAGGCCGACCGGTCGCCCGGATCGCCTGCCAGCGAATAGCTCCGCCAGACCAGGGCGTCGCCCACGGGGATCCGCACGTCGATATGCGCGCCCGCCGTGACCTCGGGCAGGTCGGCCCCGCCCGGCGCCACCAGCACCAGCCGGACGATATCGCCGCGATCGTCGATCCGCGACTGCACGGTCAGGTCCCGCGTGTCGCTGGGGATGATCATGTGTTTCATCGCGCGTCCCTCGCCTGCCCTGCGGCCTTACCGCATGAAAAGGCCACCATTCACGTCCCAGCACGCCCCGGTGACGAAACGCGCCTCGTCTCCCGCCAGCAACACGACCAGCTGCGCCACGAAGGCCGGGTCGCCCAGCTGACCGACAGGGATATTGCCCAGGAAGGCCTCCATCCGGTCCGGCGGCACGATCCCGTGCACCATCGGACTGTCCAGCGGCCCCGGCGCGATGGCATTCACCGTCACGCCATGAGAGGCCAGATCACGGGCGAAGACCTTGGTCAATGTCATGATCGCCCCCTTGGACGCGGCGTAATGCGCGCCGGTGGCCGTGCCACCGTTCTGCCCGGCCAGCGAGGCCAGGTTGACGATCCGTCCATAGCCGCGATCACGGAAATGCCGGCCGAAGACCTGGCTGCCCGCGAAACACCCGCCCGCATTGGTCGCCATGACCGCGTTGAACTCGGCCGGGTCGATCTCGAGCACCGGCTGCGCCACAGTGACGGCGGCATTGTTCACCAGCACCTCGACCGATCCCCAGCGTTCGACCGACCGGTCCAGCACCGCCTGGAACGCGTCGGCCTGGCCGACATCCAGCGCGGCAGCCATCGCGGTGTCGCCCGTCGGGTCGATCTCCTGCGCCAAGGCCTCGGCGCGGGCGCCGTCGATATCGGTCACGACCACGCGGAACCCGGCCGCATGCAGCGCCCTTACGATGTAAGTTCCCAGGCCGGAGCCCGCCCCGGTCACCACCGCTGTCTGCATCGCATCACTCATCTGCACCCTCCGGACCGGGCCGCCCGGTGATGGACGGCCGCTGTTTCAAACACGTGACGAGAGCGGCTCAGAGATCGGGAATCTCGAGCGCCCGGCCCATCCGCGCCTCGACCGTCATGTATTTCCACAACCGGTCATTGCCTTCGCCCACCACGATGGTGCGCAGCAGGTTGCAGGCCGCCTGCACCGCGTCGCGATCCGGGAAATCGGCCAGGATGTACCAGGTGAAGGGGAAACCCTGCGACGCGCCGACCATGGTCTGGTCATCGTCGAAGGTGCCGACGATGGTCACGCCCTCCATCTTGTTGATCTCGGACATGAGCTCCTGCGTGGCTTTCCAGACCGGACCGATCTGGTCGAAGGGCAGGCTGAAGAAGGTGCCGTGGTTGTTGAAGCAGAGAAGCGTGCGGAGGGGCTGGGTCATCGGGGTCTCCTGTTGGTTTTATGTGGGGCTGTCCGGGTCGGTCGGGGTGCGTTGCCCCCCTTGGCCTGCGGCCAATTCCCCCCAGAGTATTTATGGCAAGATGAAAGGGATCAGGGATATCCCGGCGGCGTCTGTTGGTCGAAGAGCCCGGCGCCCGCGGCGGTCCAGGTGCCGGAATTGAGGAAGGCATGCTGCGCGACGCAGGCCGCATCGATCATGCAACGGCCCAGCGGGTGCCCCGCCATCATGCCACCCGATCCGCCCAGCGTGAAGGCCAGACGCGCGGCCTCGGCCCCGTCATGGGCGGCCTTGGTGGCGGCCATTCGCAGGGCGATCTTCGTGTCGCCCGAGACCTCGCCCTGGGTCAGCAGCTCGTCCCAGCCGGCCTCGATCGTGTCGTAGAAGTAATGCCGGGCGCCGGCGAGGATACCCTCGGCGCGGGCCAGGTCGGCCTGCACATAGGGGCGCGCGCCGGGATTGGGCGCGCCGGTGATCGAGGCGCGCTGCGCTGCGTCCGAGCGGATCCAGTCCAGCGCCTCGCGCGCCGTGCCAAGCGCAACGACGGCCAGCACCTGCGCGGCCAGCGCCATGGCCGGGTAGCGGAATTGCGGGTCGTCCATCTGCGGCGCCGATCCGCGGATGAAGGTCCAGTCCTCGCTCACCAGCTTGTCGGTCACGACAACCTCGTGGCTGCCGGTGCCGCGCAACCCGATCGTGTCCCAAGTCTCGTCGATCTCGACCTCCGACCGGGGCAGCACGGCGGAGCGTGGCAGTGGCGTCGCTTCGCCCTCCAGCTTGATGCCGACACCGATGTAATCGGCCCCCATGGAGCCCGAACACCAGGGCCAGCGCCCGTTCACCCGCAGCTTGTCGCCCTCGGGCGTGGCGGCCTGCGGCGGGAACATCGCGCCGGCGAACACCGTGTCGGGATCGGCGTAGATCCTGGCAAAGGTTTCCGGCGGCAGCGCCGAGAGGTAGGTCGAGGATACGCCGAAACTGGCCACCCATCCTGTCGACGCATCGGCCGCGGAGATCGTTTCGATCAGCCGGCAGAACGCGGCGGGGCTGAGCGCATCGCCGCCGAACCGTTCCGGCACGAAGGCGCGGTAGCAGCCGATGGCGCGCAGCCGGTCGACCATGTCGCGCGGCACATGGGCCTTCTGTTCGAACTCCGCGCGGCGGGTGCGGATCTCGTCCAGCACCTCGCTCAGCAGGTCGGCGGTGTCGCCGCCCCGATCGGGCCGCGCCTGGGCCTTGGCTTGCATGTTCATTCCGTCGCCTCCTCGCTCCATCGGGTGGGGGCCGAGGTCTCTGACCTCTTTGGCCCGCGCCCGATCCATCCGGGTCGTGGTCAGGGACAAGTACCAGGTCCGGTATCGGGCCCACCACAATTAACGTGATTATTACCGTAAATTCGAAAACCCCGTTCTGGCAAGCCTTCTGTTGACCCTGGGGCAGAAAAAGCGGCGATCCGGCCGGACCCACGCCCGATATTCCGGCAGGAACGCAAAAAGGCCGCCCCGGATGGGACGGCCAGGCCAGGCGCATCGAACAAGGATCAGACCGGGAAAAGCGCGGCGGCCACCCGCCGCCCCTCGCTCAACAGCACGTTATAGGTCCGGCACGCCGCCGGAGAGGCCATGGGTTCCACGCCGATCCCCGCCTCGTCCAGACGGGCGCGGAAGGCGGGCGGGATATAGCTCATCTCGGCGCCGGTGCCGACGAACAGCACGTCCACCTGGCCCGCAAAGGCCAGCGCGCCTTCCACGTCGTCATAGCCGCCCCAGCTGCGCACCGCATCGGCGGTCACCAGGATCGGCCCCTCAATCGCCTCGCCGGCCACGCGGAAAAAGCCGGGGCCATAGCCGTCGATGGGGCGTGCCTTGCCGTAATCGATCTCATTCAGCTGCATCTCGGGGCTCCTTCCGGGTCTCGTGGCGGTGTCAGTCGAAAACTCAGTCGAATACTCAATCGAACAGGGGCAGGCCTATCACGATGGCCACCGCGATCAACAGGTAGGCCGCGCCGCGGTAAAGTCGCTCGGCCTCGGGGCGGAACATGCGGCGGCCGATCCAGGTGCCGAACCCGTAGGGCACCAGCATCACCAGGCCCAGCGGGATTGCCGCGATCCCCAGGATGCCCTGCAACGCCATCAGCGGCAGCAACAGGACGCTGGTCGTGGTCAGGAAGACCAGGCTGGTGGCCCGGTTGCGTGCGGCTCCGTCCCGGCCCGCCAGCTGGAACAGCACCATGACCGGGCCCAGCAGCCCGGTCGCGCCGCCGACGAAGCCGGTCGAGAGGCCGATGGCACCCCGGCTGCGATCCGTCGGCACCGTGCGGTAGCGCCAGCCCGAGATCAGGGCCAGCAGCGTCAGCGTCGTCACCGACACCACCGCCCAGCGTAGCCAGATCAGATCGGTCACCTTCAGGACGTAAAGCCCGACAAAGGCCCCGACGGTGGCCGTGCCGATCATGATCGTCGTGCCGCGCCGGTCGATATCGGAGATCGCCTGCGGCACCACCGTCACCAAGGAGGCCAGCGCCGAGACGGCAAAGGCCGCGATGGCCAGGTCGATGGGCACGATCCGTGCCGCCACGGGCATGTAGATCAGCGCCGCGCCGAACCCGGCAAAGCCATAGACGATCCCGGCCACCAGCACCGTGGCCAGCAGGATCGCCAATTCGACCCCGCCAACCCCGGCCGGCAGCCAATCAGGCATCGATATTGGCGAATTGGTTGCCGGTGGTGTCCGTGGGCTTGGACCAGTCACGCTTGACGCCCAGGCGGCGCAGGATCTCGCCGGCGATGAAGACCGACGAATAGGTCCCGACGATCACGCCCCAGGTCATGGCGAAGACGAAGCCGCGGATCACGTCGCCCCCCAGGACGATCAGCGCGATCAGCGCGATCAGGGTCGTGCCAGAGGTCATGACCGTCCGGCTCAGGGTTTCGTTGATCGACAGGTTCAGCAGCTCTTTCAGCTCCATCTTCTTGTACTTGCGCAGGTTTTCCCGCACCCGGTCAAAGACGACCACGGTGTCGTTCAGCGAATAGCCCACGATGGTCAGAAGCGCCGCGATGATCGCCAGGTCGAACCGGATCTGGAAGACCGAGAAGACGCCGACCGTCAGGATCACGTCATGCACCAGCGCGGCCACCGCCCCGACGGCGAACTGCCATTCGAACCGCAGCCAGATGTAGACGAGCACCGCGAAGATCGCCAGAAGCACCGCGATCACGGCGGTCTGGATCAATTCGCCCGACACTTTCGGCCCGACGGATTCGACCGACACGAACTGGATATCCGGCACCACGCTCTGCAAGGCGCCCTCCACATCCGCGATCATCTGCGCCGACACCGATTCCTCGCCGTCCTGCGCCTGGATGCGGACCATGGCCACGTTGCGCTCCGGCCCGAAGGTCGGGTCGAAGACCTCGGTGATGGTCACGTCGCCCAGGCCCAGCTCGGAAATGCTGTCCCGGTAGACGCCGATATCCACCGGCTCGGTGCTTTCCGTCCGGATCGTCGTGCCGCCGCGGAAATCGATGCCGAAGTTCAGCCCGATGATGCCTTCCGCTGCCAGCGAGGCAACGATCATGAAGGCGGACAGGATCAGCGCCAGCCGGCCGCTCTTGAAGAAGTCGATCTTCGTCTCCTGGGGAACCAGTCTCAGGCGCATGTCAAAGCTCCAGTGTCTTGGGGCGGCGGCGGTCGAACCACAGCACCACCAGCAGGCGGGTGACGAAGAAGGCGGTGAAGACCGAGGTCAGGATACCCAGCCCCAGCGTGATGGCGAACCCCCGCACCGGGCCGGAGCCCATGACATAGAGGATCACGGCCGTGATGAAGGTGGTGATGTTCGCGTCCAGGATCGCCGACAAAGCCTTTTCATAGCCCTGTTCGATGGCACGGGCCGGGCCTCGGCCACTTTTGATCTCTTCGCGGATACGCTCGAAGATCAGCACGTTGGCGTCCACCGCCATACCGATGGTCAGCACGATCCCCGCGATGCCCGGCAGGGTCAGTGTGCCGCCGATCATCGACAGCAGGCCGAAGACCAGCGCGACGTTCACAAGCAGCGCCACGTTGGCGAAGATGCCGAACAGGCCATAGCTCAGGAACATGAAGGCCAGCACCGCGACCATGGCCACGATCGACGCGATCTTGCCGGCCTCGATGGAATCCGCGCCCAGTTCCGGCCCGATGGTCCGTTCTTCCAGGAAATCCAGCCCCGCCGGCAGCGCACCGGCACGCAGCAGAACCGCCAGGTTGGTGGATTCGTCGACGGTGAAATTGCCGGTGATGATGCCCGATCCGCCGGGAATATGGCTCTGGATCACCGGGGCCGAGATCACCTCGTTATCCAGCACGATGGCGAAGGGGTTGCCGATATTGTTCGCGGTGTAATCGCCGAACTTCCGTGCGCCGGCCGGATTGAACCGGAAGGACACGGCGGGCCGGTTGTTCTGGTCGAAGGACGGCTGGGCATCGACCAGCTCGTCCCCGGAGACGACCGGCGCGTCCTCCAGCACGTAATAGGTGCCCTCCTCGTCCAGCGACGGCAGCAGCTCGTTGCCCGGACCGGGGATCGCCTCGCTGTCGCTGGTGCGACGCACCACGGGCTGGAAGGTCAGCTGCGCGGTGGTGCCGATGATCTCCTTCAGCTCGGCCGCGCTGCCAACGCCCGGCACCTGGATCAGGATCCGGTCCGCGCCCTGGCGCTGGATCGTGGGTTCACGGGTGCCGACCTCGTCGATCCGGCGTCGGATGATCTCCAGCGATTGCCGCACCGTGCGGTCGTCCGTCGCCAGCCGCTCGGCCTCCGACAGGCGCACCACGACGTCGGACCCATCGGCGGACACCACGATGTCGTTCTGCCCCGCGCCGGTCAGGCTGGTCACGGGACGCGCCAGCTCACGCACGACCTGCAGCGCGCGGTCCATACCCTCGGGCCGGGAAATCCGCACGCGAAGCTCGTCCGGCGCGCTGTCCTGCAAGCGGATCGTGCCGATCGTGTCGCGCTCGTCCCGCAGCTGGTTGCGGATCTCGGGCCACAGCCCGTTCATCCGCGCCTCGTAGACGTCGCCGACCTGCACTTCGGCCAGCAGATGCGCCCCGCCCCGCAGGTCGAGGCCCAGGTTCACCAGCCCCGAGGGCAGCCAGTCGACCCAGCCCTCTGCCGGTTCGCCCACGGCGACCGCGTCATTGTAGCTCTCGACCTTCGAGTAGAAGGCGTTCGGCAGGGCCAGCAGCAGGCCACAGGCCACCACCGCCCAGATCAGGATACGTTTCCACAGATCGATCTGCAGCATGGGGCCAGCCCTTTGTCCGAGGTCTCGGGATTACTTGGTTTCGGCGGGTTCGGTCTTGGACTTCACGTCGGCCAGCGTGGACTGGATGACCCGAACCTTGACGCCTTCGGAGATCTCGATCTCCACTTCGCCGTCGTCGCGGACCTTGATGACCTTGCCGATGATGCCGCCCTGGGTCACCACCATGTCGCCCCGGCGCACCGCATTGACCATCGCCTGATGCTCTTTCAGCTTTTTCTGCTGCGGCCGGATCAGCAGGAAATACATGATCACGAAGATCAGGATGAACGGGAGAATCTGGGCGATTGCGCCACCTTCCATGGGGTCTGTCCTTCTTGTCTGGCGGGCGTCCCGCGAAGTTTGGCGGAACCTATGAGCGCGCGGGGGGGATTGCAAGACGGTGCAGGTGCGGCGGAAGACACGTCAGCCCCCTTTTTCCCCTCCCTTGCGGGATTGTGAGCGGGATGGGTGCGATGAGGGGGCGATGCCGCGCCTTCGGTTCCCGCTTTCACCAAAGGGCCGCAGAGACCCGGGGGCCGCCCCGCCTACGCTTCACGAACTGGGGAAGCGAAAAACACAAACGGCTCACCCAACCCCTGCGCCCAACAGAGGGACGCACCCGACCGCGGGTGGGCGCGTCTTCGCGCCCGCCCATGGGGGCGGTCGGGCGCGGCCCGTGCCGCTGCGCGTCACGAGCGAGGCAAAGACCCTCCGCAACCATTAAGAATTCGTTGCTCACCAGCGTCACCCCGATAAAGTAAAAGCCATGGGGACTGTCACGATCACGATTTCCGAAACAACGTTCTGGAGCGTCCTGGCCGCGATCTTTCTCATGGCCTGGTGCGGTGTCCTTGCATGGCAACACCTGCACGACACCCGGAAACCGCAATCGGAGCGCTGGCAAATACAGGCTCTCGGCTCGGTCGCGGGCGTCCTTGCCCCGATCTGGCTCGCCCTGTTCCTTTTCGTCCTCTACCTGCTCGGTCGCCTTGTCACGTCGATCCCGGAAGCCTCGGATTTCGAGGCCGAAACCCTGTCAGACGGCCAGACGATCCAATCGCTTCTCAGCTTCGCACTGCGCTGGCACGTCCTCTCCTTCGTGGGCCTTCTCACCGCTCTCGGCGGCCTGATCACCCTTCCCCTCGCCCTGTTGCGGGTGCTCACCACGGAAAGACAAGTCACCGCGACCGAAGAAGGCCTGATCACGGATCGCATCAACCAGGCCGTCGAGGGGCTCGGTGCCGAAAAGACCGTGAAACACGTGATCGAGTCCCCGCTTTACGAGAAAGATGCCAAGGGCGACTGGAAGCGCGACGAAACAGGGAAACTCATTCCTGCGCGACGGCCGGACGGAACGGCATTCGTCGACCGGGAAACGGTGGAAACCACCGAACCCAACCTCGAGGTCCGCATCGGCGCCATCTACGCGCTGGAGCGTATCGCCCAGGACAGCGACCGCGACCACATCCAGATCATGGAGATCCTCTGCGCCTATATCCGCCAGAACGCCCCGGCGAGCGAGGCGCAGGAGACGCTGGTGCAGAAATGGCGACGGGAGAATGAGGCTTTCGCCGAAGAAGACCGCGCTCCGTTTCCTGATCAGGACGACATTCGGGCAGTGGCTGCAGGTCTCATGCGTCCCCGCGCTGACATTCGCGTCGCACTCGACGTGCTCAAACGCCGCCATCCTGCCCAGATCACCCTCGAGAGCCAGGACCGCCGACCGGCCGACAAACAAGGCTACCGTCTCGACCTGCGGCAAACCAACCTGCAATCCGCAGACCTGGAATCCGGACAATTGAATAAAGCGCGCCTAGAAGGCGCGCACTTGGAGGGGGCGATGCTCGACCGGGCGCATCTAAAGGGAGCGGACCTCAGATGGGCGCATTTGGAAGGCGCGTACATCCAAGGGGCGCATCTGGAAGGGGCAGACCTCCACTGGTCGCACCTGGAAGCATCGATGATGGACCAATCAAATCTGAGCCGAGCCACAGTCGACTTTGCACACTTGGAGCATGCTGATCTGTACTTCGCACAATTTAACGATGCTAGCCTACGATGGGCACACCTTTCGATGACTGGCCTGCACGGCGCAATATTCAATGGTGCGAAGCTCGACCGAGCTCATCTGAATGAGGCTTGGGTTTCCGGAGCCAAGTTCGATGCCGGCACATCTCTCGAAGCGGCAAATCTGCGTGGTGCCGCATTTAGAGAGGTTGACCTTTCCATGCTTCACCTAACGCAAGATCAGGTCAATTCACTCTTTGGCGATGACACAACGAACCTGCCGCGGTATGTGGCGGCGCCAGACTGGCACAGCCGTACCTATGCAAGCGAAGACGATTTCCTCAAAGCTTGGTATGACCACAAAAAAGCCCACAACATCCCCTGACCCGCACCGCCATTCGCACCGACGCGATACCGACAGAATACCGACGTGATACCGACGTGGCCTAGGATCGGCGGGTCCAGGCCCAGAGACACATGATCTCGGTCGCCACGTGGGCCCCCGCCACCGCCGTCATATCGGCGTGATCGAAGGGGGGCGAGACCTCGACGACGTCGCCTCCGGTCAGGGTGACACCCGCCAGCCCGCGCAGCAAAGCCGCCGCCTGGGCCGAGGACAATCCGCCCCAGACCGGCGTGCCTGTTCCGGGGGCAAAGGC
Organism: Pseudooceanicola atlanticus; assembly: GCF_000768315.1. GTDB lineage: Bacteria > Pseudomonadota > Alphaproteobacteria > Rhodobacterales > Rhodobacteraceae > Pseudooceanicola > Pseudooceanicola atlanticus. Next base: position 71,018 of record NZ_AQQX01000006.1, on the reverse strand, counting down.
GGGGTCCAGGCAGTCGATGTCGAAGGTCAGGTAGGCCGGCCCCTCCCCCACGATTCCACGAACCTTTTCAGCGACTTGAATAGGTCCGTACCGATGTACCTCGGCCGCGTCGATGACGTGGATACCCAGGTGGTCGTCGCAATGGGTGCGGATGCCGATCTGGACCGAGCGGTCCACGTCCAGCAGCCCCTCCTTCACCGCCTTGTAGACGAAGGTGCCATGGTCGATCCGCTCCGCATCGTCATCCACCCAGGTGTCGCCATGGGCGTCGAACTGGATCAGCGCCAGCGGCCCGTGTTTCGCCACATGCGCCCGCAGGATCGGCAGGGTGATGAAATGGTCGCCCCCCAGCACCAGCGACCCGCAGCCCGCCTGCAGGATGCCGTCGATATGTGACTGTAAAGCCTTGGGAAATTCCCACACCTTCGCATAGTCGAAGGCCAGGTCCCCGTAATCTGCGATGGCAAATTCGCTCAGCGGATCGAAGCCCCAGCCATAGGGCGGATCGCAGGGCTGCAGCAGCGACGCCTCGCGGATCGCCCGCGGCCCCAGCCGTGTACCGGTGCGGTTGGTCACCGCCTGGTCAAAGGCCACCCCGGTCACGGCCAGGTCGAACCCCTTCAGATCCTTGGTATATTTCCGCCGCAGAAAGGACGGCGCCCCGGCAAAGACGTTCTCGTAGGACAGCCCCTTGGGGTCGTCGCGGGTAAAGGCGTGGTCGATCTGGGTCTTGGCATCTTCTAGGGCCATGGCTCACTCCACCGGTTGGGCGCGCTCGACGAGTCGCACGAAATACGAGGCCCCGATCGGCGCGACCTCGTCGTTGAAATCGTAATCGGGCTGGTGCAGGCCCGGTCCCTCGCCCTGGCCCAGCATCATGAACGCACCCGGACGTGCCTGAAGCATATAGGAAAAATCCTCCGCCCCCATTTCCCGCGCCTCCTGGTAGATCACCTGGTCGGACACGTCGCGGGCCACTTCGGCGGCAAATTCGGACTTGGCGACATCGTTGACGGTGGCCGGGTAATGCCGGTCATAAGCCAGCTCCGCAGTGATGCCAAAGGCCGCGGCCTGCCCCGCCACGATCTCTTTCAGGCGCGCCTCAACCTGGTCCTGAACCTTGGGGTCGAAACTGCGCACGGTGCCGTTGATATAGGCCTTGTCGGGCACGATGTTCTCGGCGCTGCCGGTGTGGATCTGGGTCACCGACACGACCACCTCGTCCCTGGCATAGATGTTGCGCGGGATGATCGTGTTGATCGCCTGAACGATGGCGACGGTGCAGGGAATCGGGTCCTTCGTCTCGTGCGGGTTGGCGGCGTGACCGCCCACGCCCTTGACGTGGATGTGGAACGTGTCGACGGCGGCCAGAACCGGCCCCGGCCCGGTCATGAACAGCCCCGCCGGAAAGCCCGGCGCATTGTGGATCGCGTAGACCTGGCCGATGCCGAACCGGTCCATGATGCCCTCCTCGACCATTACGCCGCCACCGCCGCCATCCTCTTCGGCGGGCTGGAAGATCAGCGCGACGGTGCCGCGGAAGTTCCTGGTTTCGCACAGGTATTTCGCAGCTCCCAACAGCATGGTCGTGTGCCCGTCATGGCCGCATGCATGCATCTTGCCCTGGATGGTCGACGCATGTTCCGCCCCTGTCGCTTCGTCGATCGGCAGGGCATCCATGTCGGCGCGCAGCCCGATCGCCGGGCCATCGCCCTGCCCCCGGATCAGCGCGACGATCCCGGTCCTGGCGATGCCCTCATGCACTTCGTCGACACCGAACTCCTTCAGGCGTTCGGCCACGAAAGACGCGGTGTCGAAACAGTCGAAGCCAAGCTCAGGATGCGCATGAAGATGGCGGCGCCAGGCGGTCATCTCTTCGCTGTAGCCGGCAATGCGGTTAATCACGGGCATCTACTGGACTCCTTCGATGCGGCTGGTCACCTTGGCACCAAATCCCAAAGCAACGGAGGCTGCAATGGCCCGCGATGAAATCCACGATCATGACCCTGGGTTAGAGCAGCTCCTCGCGATCATGCGGCGGCTGCGCGACCCGCAGACCGGCTGCCCCTGGGATATCGAACAGACCTACGCCACCATCGCCCCCTATACGATCGAAGAAGCCTACGAGGTCGCCGATGCGATCGAACGCGGCTCCATCGACGAGCTGAAGGGAGAGCTGGGGGACCTCCTGCTTCAGGTTGTCTTCCATTCCCAAATGGCTGAGGAAGAAGGACATTTCAGCTTTGGCGACGTGGCCGCCGGGGTCGCGGACAAGATGATCCACCGCCACCCCCATGTCTTCGGCGAGGAAAGCCGTGACAAGTCCGCCGACCAGCAGACCCGCGACTGGGAGGCCGTGAAGGCCCGCGAACGCGCCGCCAAGGGCGCCTCGGGCGTGCTGGATGACGTGGCCGTGGGTCTTCCGGCCCTATTGCGTGCGGTGAAATTGCAGAAACGCGCCGCGCGGGTCGGGTTCGACTGGCCGCAGACCACCCAGGTCCTGGCCAAACTGACCGAGGAAGCCGGCGAACTGGTCGAGGCCAAGGACCAGCTGGGCCCCGACGAGATCGAGGAGGAGATGGGCGATCTGCTGTTCGTCATGGCCAACCTCGCGCGTCACCTGGGCGTCGATCCCGAGGCTGCCCTGCGTCGCACGAACGCGAAATTCACCCGTCGTTTCAGATCGATAGAGGCCGCACTTGCGGCAAAGGGCAAACGCCCCGAAGACAGCGACCTGGCCGAAATGGATGCCCTGTGGGACGCGGCAAAAGTCGCCGAAAAAAGCTGATCGTTTTATACAGGTATTGACCCGAGCAAAACACTCAGCTTTAAGCGGTTCAATTGCAACCGACCCGACAGGAGTCCCACATGACCATCCGCCCGACCGCCTTTGCCAGCGGCCTAGCCTTGATGATCGCCGCCCCCGCTTTCGCGCAGGAAGTGAACCTCTACTCCTACCGTCAGCCCGAGCTGATGGCCCCGCTGACCGATGCCTTCACCGAAGAAACCGGCATCAAGGTCAATGTCGCGCATCTCGACAAGGGCATGGTGGAACGGCTGACCGCCGAGGGCGACCGCTCCCCGGCCGATCTGGTCTTCACCGTCGACATCTCGCGCCTGGCCGCCGTGGTCGAGGCCGGCCTGACCCAGCCTGTGCAAAGCGAAACGCTCGAAGCCAACGTGCCCGCCGCCTACCATGACCCCGAAGGTCACTGGTGGGGCCTGACGACCCGCGCGCGGATCATCTACGCCTCCAAGGACCGCGTCGCCGAAGGGGACGTGACCACCTACGAGGACCTCGCCGACCCGAAATGGGAAGGCCGCATCTGCACCCGTTCGGGCACCCATGCCTACAACGTCGCGCTGGTGGCCGCCTATCTGCACCACCACGGCGAAGAGGCCACGCTGGAATGGCTGGAAGGTGTGAAATCCAACCTCGCGCGCAAGCCGCAGGGCAACGACCGCGCCCAGGTCAAGGCGATCTGGTCCGGCGAATGCGACATCTCGATCGGCAACACCTATTACATGGGCAAGATGCTGGAAGACGAGGAACAGAAGGAATGGGCCGACAGCGTCCGTATCGTGTTCCCGACCTTCGAGAACGGCGGCGCGCATGTGAACATCTCGGGTGTGGCGATGACCAAATCCGCCCCGAACAAGGAAAACGCCCTCAAGATGATGGAATTCCTGACCTCGCCCAAGGCGCAGGAAATCTATGCCGAGGCGAACTACGAATACCCGATCGCACCGGGCTCGGAACCGGCCGAACTGGTCGCCAGCTGGGGTGAGTTCGAGGCGGACGACGTCAACCTGATGGACCTCGCCGAGCTGCGCCCGCAGGCGCTGCAACTGATCCAGCAGGTCGATTTCGACGGCTGATCCAGCCACATACCGCATAGAAAAGGCCCGGCCGCATCGCGCGACCGGGCCTTTTTCATTGGCGTTCCAACCTAAAGGAACCGGCGCTCAGAACGCGCCGCGCCATTTCTCTGGGATCATCACCTTGCGCGGGTTTTCATTGATGATCTGTGGCTCGACCACCTTCTTGCGACCCTTCTTCTGCACCGCGCCGCGCAGCACCTTCGCGGCCTCTTCGAACCCGTTGGACACGTCCATCTCCGTCGCACGGTCGAAATTGCCGAAATCCTTGTCGCGGATCCGGTCGGGCTTGGACCAGTTGATCCAGTAGCGCGCCGGCATCTCGGCCGGGTTTTCCTGCTTTGCGTTGTAGTCCTTGGATTGCTCCACGATCTCGGCCCGCGCCGCCATGCGTTCGGCATAATCCGGCGTCACGTAATGCAGGTGGAACAGCACGATATTCGGGTCGATCCGGAAATCCCCCCTGAACAGGCCATGCCCCCCGATGGTGAACCCGACCGGCGCATTGACGATACACGGCTTGGTGTACTTGCCATGAACCAGCGCCTGGGGATGGCGTGCCAGAACCGTCTCCCCCTCGCCCGGATCGTCGGGTCGCGGGATCATGTTCAGCCCGACCGGAGAGATCGCCTCGGTCTCCCGGCTGGCCCCCTCGAGGTAGGACAGCAGATCGCCCTCCGCCCCGACATAGACCAGCAATTCGTCGACATCGGTGCAGATCACCATGTCGTAGAAGCCCAGAAGGCCCGTCACCAGCCCGCCTTTCAGGTCCCAGCGGCGGCGCGTCAGGTCCGGCGTCACCTCGTCCCGCGGCAGGTGGATCAGGTTGCAGCCCGCGGCGATGCGGTCGACCTCCGGATCGCCACCGTGGTTGATCACGTAGAGCTGCGACCGCGGCACCGTCTTTTCGTTGTGGGACACCCATTTTTCCAGCAGCCAGTAATCGCGCCAGACCATGGTCACGAAGGCCAGCCTCATCGGGTCGCTCCCGTGCCGATACGGACCGCGCGCGGCGCGGATAGGGAAAATCTGCTCATGTCGATCTCTCTGCATGGCGCATGATGCGCGGGACCTTTGCGCGCAAGGCTACACCGCTTGGTCCAAGCTGCAAACAGGCAATGCAGCCCGCGACAAAAGCGAAACGCCCTCCCGGCGGAACCGGAAGGGCGTTCGTCAATCATGGATCGCCGGGCAGCCCCGGCCGCAACCGATCAGGCGGCGCGAGAGATCAGAACCTCGTCCACCTTGCGGGCGGCGTCGACTTCGTCACCACCGGACACGGCGGCCACTTCGCGGGTCAGACGCTCAAGCGCGGCTTCGTACAGCTGACGCTCGGAATAGCTCTGCTCGCGCTGGTCATCGCTGCGGTGCAGGTCGCGCACGACTTCCGCGATGGAAATCAGGTCGCCGGAATTGATCTTCTGTTCGTATTCCTGGGCGCGGCGCGACCACATGGCGCGCTTCACCTTGGCCTTGCCCTTCAGCGTGGACATGGCCTTGGATACGATGTCCGGGCTGGACAGCGACCGCATCCCGACCTCGGTGGCCTTGTTGGTCGGCACACGCAGGGTCATCTTGTCTTTTTCGAAGGAAATCACGAATAGCTCCAGCGAGATGCCGGCGATTTCCTGGCTTTCGATCGAAACGATCTGGCCGACCCCATGCGCCGGATACACGACGTAGTCATTCGGGCTGAATTCGGCTTTTTTCGCTTTGGTCATGTTTTGGTCCTTCACAAGGCCCCGGTCAGAACAGGCGACACGTCTACGGGCGAGGCCAATCGGTCCCGTCCGAGAGTGAGGTCGCTATCAGGTTTTGGCGTAGCGGGTGGCAGCGTCCGCTACTGGGGGGCAGGCAGTCTTCATCATACGAAGAAAGTGTATAACACGAATCACTGCGAATCGGAAGCACCATGTTGCGGCGCGGCATTTGCCGCCCCGGTCACAGTGTCGATTCGAGCCTCTCGTGGCCCCGGTGCGGCCTCAGCCGCCCTCGCCCGGTGCTTCGGAGAAGTATTTCTCCAGCTTGCCGGTTTCGCCATCGCGTTCTTCCGCCTCGGGCAGAGGATCCTTGCGGGTGATGATAACCGGCCACATCTCGGAATACTTGCGGTTGAACTCGACCCACTTCTCCATGTCCGGTTCGGTGTCGGGCCGGATCGCATCGGCGGGGCATTCCGGTTCGCAGACACCGCAATCGATGCATTCGTCGGGATGAATCACCAGCATGTTCTCACCCTCGTAGAAGCAATCCACGGGGCACACCTCCACACAATCGGTGTATTTGCAGGCGATGCAATTGTCGTTGACGATATAGGTCATTGAAGACTCCGCTCGGGCCTTTGCGGCATTTCGGTTTTGCTACAGCGGCAAAAGGGATCATTCAAGCGCATCATTGGGACCTTTTTCCCGCAACCGGTCCATTTGACGCCTGTCGCGCTTTGTCGGGCGTGCATTGCCCTCGTCCCGTGCTGCAATCTTGGGCGCTTTCGGTTCGGGCGCCGGGCTCATGTCATCGTAGAGCGTCTGCGCCTCGGTGGCCGGCCCGCGCCGCTTGGCAGGCGCGAGGATCCGCACCACCCGGATCCGGTCGCCCTGGGGAAAGGTCAGCACGTCGCCCACCTGCACCCCGTAGGACGCCTTGGAGGCCCGGTCGGAATTCACCCGCACATGGCCACCGGTCACAAGGGCGGCGGCCAGGCTGCGGGACTTCACGAACCGGGCCTGCCACAGCCACTTGTCCAGGCGGAATTTCTCTGCCTTTTCAGACATGAGCACGGCATTCCATGATCGGATCAGTCGGTCTTGAGCCCCTTGAGCGCCGCAGCGAAGGGGTTGTCCGGATCAATGGCCTTTTCCTTCTTGGGCGGACGCGACTGGAAGCTCTTGGGCCCGTCGTCGCGGCGGGGTTTGCCCTTGCCGCGCGGCTTGCCCTTGCCGCCCTTGCCGCCATCCTCGCGCTTGCCCTTGGCCGGGCCGCGGGCCTGGCCCCGGTTCTGGTTGCGGTTCTGACGCTGGGCGCCCCAGGTGAAGGTGTAGAACACCTCCGTTTCGGGCTCACCGGCTTCTTCCGTCGCCTCGGCACCCGTGTCAGCACCCGTCTCGGCCGCCGTCGCCTCGGCAGAGGCTTCGACATTCTCGGGCGCGGCACCGGCCTCGGCCAGGACCTCCTCGGTGGTCTGACCGGCGGTGGTCTGTTCGTCTTCCAGCTTGTCGGGCACCACCTGGGCCGCATCCTCGGCGGCCGGATCCGACGGTGGCGTGCTGTCGACCTTGTCGGACGGTCCGGAGCCACCTTGGGCGGCATCGGCGGCGGGCGCCTCAGCAGCGGGAGCCGGTTTGACCTTCTCTCGCTCGCCCTTCTCGGCCTTGTAGCCAAGGCCCTGCATCAGGTCGGCGAATTGTTCCAGCGTCATGCCGGTGATCGACAGCATGTCGGCCTTGGCCTCGAACCCGCCGCGACTATCCTCGGCGCGCAGCATATCGGCCAGGCGTTCCAGCATGTCGATCCGGATCGACCGTTCGCCGGCGGCGCGATAGCCCGCCATGGTCGCATAGCCATCCGGCGCGTCCTTGTCGGTCGGCACGGTGACCAGGCCCGGCGGCGGCGCCTCGGGGAATTCCTGCAGCCCCTTCGACAGCGACCACAGCACCAGCCGCAGGCGGGTCGGCGCGGGCTTCAGCAGAAGCGGCATGAAGATGGTGAACTGGCCGAACCGCACGCCGTGCTTGCGCAGCGCGCCGCGGGCATCCTGGTCCAGCTGCTTGACCTCGTTGGCGACCTGCGCGCGCGGCAGGATACCCAGCCCCTCGACCATCTGGAAGGCAAAGCCACGCGCCAGCCCGGTCAGGGCCTCGTCCCGGCTCATGCCGATCAGCGGCTCGAACAGAGCGGCGATCTTGCGGTCGATGAAATGCTGCAGGCGACGCTGCACCTTCTGCGCGACATCCGGCCCGGCCTCGTCATCGACAAAGACCTGCACGCCGGGTTTCAGCGGCTCGGGGCCGGCGACCATCTTGCCGACGGCCTGTTCGCCCCACATCAGCCCACCCTGTTCGGTGAAATCGATCTCGGTATCGGGCGCGTTGTAGAACCGATCGGCCCGCAGATGGAAATGCGGGGCCAGCGCGGACAAGGCCGCCCGGTTCAACGTCTTCGCCTCTTCCCCCGATGCCTGCGCATCCTGACGGAAACGGAACCCTTCCAGACGGCCGACGAATTCGCCCTCGACAGTCACTTCCCCGGTATCACTTACTTCGGCCAAAAGGGCCTCCTTCTGCTTGAGCCGCCGCAACAGCACGCTGGTGCGCCGGTCCACAAATCTCTGGGTCAGGCGCTCGTGAAGAGCATCCGACAGGCGGTCTTCTACAGCGCGCGTCTCGTCACGCCAATGACTTTCGTCACCAACCCAGCCGCGCCGCTGCGCCACATAGGTCCATGTGCGGATAAACGCCAACCGTTTCGACAGGGCATCTATATCGCCATCGGTGCGGTCGATGCGCCGGATCTGGCGCGCCAGCCAGTCATCTGGGACGCGGCCGCTCTGGTGAAGATAGGCGTAGATCTGCGACAGCAGCGAGGCATGTTCGGCATGGCTGATACCCCGGAAATCCGGGATCCGGCAGACATCCCACAACAGCCGCACCGCCTCCACGTTCGACGCCCGCGCCCGCACCTCGTCATCCAGCGACAGGCTGCGCAGCGCGGTCAGGTCGTCGGCCTCGCGGGCGCGGACCAGCCCCTGTTCCTGCGGCGGCAATTCAAGCGACGCGATCAGCGCCTCGGGCGTGGCGAAGTTCAGCGACGGGTTGCGCCATTGCAGGTGGCGGATCGGGGTGAAGCGATGTTCCATGATCGCCTCGGCCACGCCTTCGTCCAGCGGCGGCGCCTGCCCCGTCGTGCCGAATGTGCCGTCCGCCATGCCCCGCCCCGCTCGGCCCGCGATCTGGGCCAGCTCGTTGGGCTGAAGCTCTCTCATCCGACGGCCGTCGAACTTGGACAGCGCGGAGAACGCGACATGATTGATGTCGAGGTTCAGGCCCATCCCGATCGCATCGGTGGCCACCAGGTAGTCCACATCGCCGTTCTGGTAGAGCGCGACCTGAGCGTTCCGCGTCCGCGGGCTCAGCGCGCCCATGACGACCGCCGCACCGCCCTTCTGGCGGCGGATCAGCTCCGCGATGGCATATACATTATCAACCGAAAAGCCGACAATTGCACTGCGTGGCGGCATACGACTTATCTTTTTCGAACTGGAATGCATCAAATGAGACATTCTCTCCCGGCGCATGAATTGCGCCTCGGGCACCTGCTCCGCGATCTTGCCGCGCATCGTGTCCGAGCCCAGGAACAGCGTCTCGTTCGTGCCCCGCGACCGCAGCAGACGGTCGGTGAAGACATGGCCGCGTTCGGGATCGGCACAGAGCTGTATCTCGTCGATGGCCAGGAAATCGGTGCCCATGCCCTCGGGCATCGCCTCCACCGTGCAGACCCAGTACTGGGTGCGCGGCGGCACGATCCGTTCCTCGCCAGTAACCAGCGCCACGACCGACGGGCCGCGGATCGCGACGATCTTGTCATAGACCTCGCGCGCCAACAGCCGCAGCGGCAGCCCGATCACACCGGTCCGGTATCCCAGCATACGCTCGATGGCATAATGGGTCTTCCCGGTATTGGTCGGCCCGAGAACGGCCGTGATCCTGGCTTGCCCGGCCATGTATTCCTCTGACGTCGTGCCCTGTCTTGCAGGGGCTACAGGCTGGTCCCCGTGGCCGTGCGGCGCAGCCGGTCGACGGCTTCCTGCGCACGTTCATGGGTCGGATAGACCTCGAGGACACGGGAATAGGCGCCAAAGGCTTCCTCTTCCTGGTCCAGTGTCTCGAGAATCACCGCAAGGCCGAACAAAGCCGCGAAATGATCCGGGTTCAATGTCAGAGTGCGGCCCAGATCGGCCACCGCCAGCCCGTATTCCTGCTGCCGGTAGAACGCCGTGGCGCGGCGATGCCAGCCTTCGGCGAAATCCGGCGCATGATCGACCAGGGCCGAGAAATGACCGATCGCGGTGTCGATTTCCCCGGCCTCCAGCGCATCCTGGCCCCGCGTCAGCAGCAGATCCATCGAGGCGGACCCCGATCGTCGCCACATCAGGGACAGCTCGCGCTCGATCCGTTTTGCGTCGACCGGCTCCGCGTCATGCAGTTCTTGCAATAGCTCGGCACTCCGGTCACTTTGATCCGCATAAGCGGCTGACCCGGACCAGAGAGCCAGGGATGCCGCAACGACAAGTTTGGAAAAATGCATAGAGACGCCCATAACACCTAGGAGTGTAGCGTTCATAATGGGGATTGTTAGCCCCGTTGTAACCCCTCTGGGCCAAATTCGAGGAAAGGTGAACTATGAGTGATGTGATTAACGCCGCTGTGGCGGCGCTTCAGGAAAAGATGAACGGCGAAAGCTTCAGCGGCACGGCCAAGTTCGTGGTCGAGGGCGAAGGCGCCATCATGATCGACGGATCCGAGGTCCGCGCCGGCGATGAAGAGGCCGATGTGACCCTGACCGCCGACCAGGACACCTTTCAGGAAATCCTGTCGGGCGAACTGAACCCGACGTCGGCCTTCATGACCGGCAAGCTGTCGGTCGATGGCGACATGGGCAAGGCCATGGCGCTCGGCTCGGTTCTCAGCTGAGGTCTCAAGGGGAAGATCATGGATCAGGCACCGTTCTTCGACGATGTGGCCGAAGGGCCCTCCGGCGGCCAGGCCGTCTGGGCGAAAACCTCTGACGATCTGCGCATTCGCGTTGGCTGGTGGCGGCCTGCCGACACGGCCAGCGAAAAGGGCACGGTCCTGATCTTCCCCGGCCGCACCGAATATATCGAGAAATACGGTCGCGACGCCCGCGTCCTGACCGAAGCAGGCTATGCCGTGATGGCCATCGACTGGCGCGGCCAGGGGATTGCCGACCGGATCACCGACAATGCGCTGATCGGGCATATCGGCCTGTTCCCCGATTACCAGTACGACGTTGCCGCGGCACTCGATGTCGCGACGCAGGTCGGCCTGCCGCAGCCCTGGCATGTGCTGGGCCATTCCATGGGCGGCTGCATCGCGCTCCGCTCGGTGATGGAGGGGCTGCCGGTGAATTCCGCGATCTTCTCCGCCCCGATGTGGGGCATCCGGCTGGCCGCACCGACGCGCCCCGCCGCCTGGGTCCTCAGCTGGAGCGGCTCGCGACTGGGCCTCGGCCACCTGATGTCGCCGGGCACCAAGGAGGCGCCCTACCCGCTCGATGCGGAGTTCGAGGGCAACAAGCTGACCTCGGACCAGGACATGTACGATTACATGCGCCGCCAGCTGAATACGCATCCCGATCTCAGCCTCGGCGGGCCGTCCCTGCACTGGCTGGGTCAGGCGCTCGCCGAAACCCTGCACCTGGCGCGGCGTCCCTCGCCCGACATGCCCTGCCTGACCTTCCTGGGCACCGAGGAACAGATCGTCGACCCGTCCCGCGTCCATTCCCGCATGGATGCCTGGCCGGGCGGAGAGTTGGTGATGCTTGACGGTGGCCGCCACGAGGTGCTGATGGAAACGCCCCAGCTGCGCGACGAACTTTTCGCACGCCTGCTGGATTTCCTGGCCACCCATGCCGAACCTTCGCCCAGGGCCGCCAAATCGGCCTGAGGTCCGGGGCACAGCCTGAATCCGGCTTACGGCCCGCATCGTCGCTCGGCCCGACGGCACGCGTGACGTTCGCTGAATAAACCCGGCCCCCTGAGCACCGCCCGGCGGCAACGCGGGGCCGCGCCGCCCCGCGCGATGCAGCTTGATCGCATATACCCGACGACCATCGCCCTAAACCGGCTCAGACGGCCCGATCCCCCCGCGACACATCCCCCGCCGCCCCTTTCCGGGGTTGTCGCTGCCTTCGCCCCCGCCTATCTCTGGCCCAAAGAGCGAAGGAGAGACCATGATAGCCCATCCCCGTCCCGTCCATGACGCCAACGCCCCCAAGGGCGGCAAGGATTTCGGCAATCTGCCCGAATGGGACCTCACCGACCTCTATGCTTCGGACGATGCGCCCGAGATCCAGCGCGATCTCGACTGGCTGAAAGAGGAATGCGCCAGCTTTGCCGCCGATTACGAAGGCAAGCTCGCCGATCTCGACGCCCAGGGCATGCTCACCTGCATCCAGCGCGACGAAAGGCTGACCACGGTCTCCGGACGCCTGATGTCCTATGCCGGTCTGCGCTACTACCAGCTGACCACCGATGCCGGCCGGGCCAAGTTCCTGTCCGACATGCAGGACAAGATCACCACCTACACCACGCCGCTGGTCTTCTTCTCGCTCGAACTCAACCGCCTTGCCGACGACCACCTGGCCGGGTTGCTGGCCGAGAATGCCGACCTCGCCCGCTACAAGCCGATCTTCGACCGCATCCGCGCGATGAAGCCCTACCAGCTGTCCGACGAGATGGAGAAATTCCTGCACGACATGGGCGTCGTCGGCGATGCCTGGGAAAAGCTCTTCGATGAAACCATCGCCGGGCTCAGCTTCTACGTGAACGAAGAGGAACTGGGGCTCGAGGCCACGACGACCCTGCTGACCGACCCCGACCGCGACACGCGCGAGGCCGCGGCCCAGGAAATCGCCCGCGTGCTGGGCGACAACATCAAGACCTTCGCCCGCGTCCACAACACCCAGGCGAAAGAGAAAGAGGTCATGGACCGCTGGCGCGGCATGCCGACCGCGCAGACCGGCCGCCACCTGTCCAACCAGGTCGAACCCGAAGTGGTCGAGGCGCTGCGCAATGCCGTGGTCAACGCCTATCCCCGCCTCTCGCACCGCTATTACGAGCTCAAGCGCAAATGGCTCGGCCTCGACCGGATGCAGGTCTGGGACCGCAACGCGCCGCTGCCGATCGAACCGCCCAAGACTGTCGACTGGCCGACCGCGCAGGACATGGTGATGTCCGCCTATGCGGGCTTCGATCCGCGCATGGCCGATATCGCCGAACCGTTCTTCACCAAGGGCTGGATCGACGCCGCCGTGAAACCCGGCAAGGCCCCCGGCGCCTTTGCCCACCCCACCGTGACCGACGCGCACCCCTACGTGATGCTCAACTACCTGGGCAAACCGCGGGACGTGATGACGCTGGCCCACGAACTGGGCCATGGCGTGCACCAGGTGCTGGCCGCCGAACAGGGCGAATTGCTGTCCTCCACCCCGCTGACGCTGGCTGAAACCGCGTCGGTCTTCGGGGAGATGCTGACCTTCCGCAAGCTGCTGGACGAGGCCAAGTCACAGGCCGAACGCAAGACGCTGCTCGCAGGCAAGGTCGAGGACATGATCAACACGGTCGTGCGCCAGATCGCCTTCTACGATTTCGAATGCAAGCTGCACGAGGCGCGCCGCGGCGGGGAACTGACCCCCGACGACATCAACGCGATCTGGATGTCGGTGCAGGCGGAAAGCCTCGGGCCGGCCTTCGACTTCATGGACGGGTACGAGGTCTTCTGGTCCTACATCCCGCATTTCATCCACTCGCCCTTCTACGTCTACGCCTATGCCTTCGGCGACGGGTTGGTGAACGCGCTCTACGCCGCCTACACCGAGGCGCCGGAAGGCTTCCAGGACAAGTATTTCGACATGCTCCGCGCGGGCGGTTCGAAACACCACAAGGAGCTTCTGGCCCCCTTCGGCCTGGATGCCTCGGACCCGACCTTCTGGGACAAGGGCCTGTCGATGATCGAAGGCTTCATCGACGAACTGGAAGCCATGGAGGACTGACATGTCCCGCAAATCGCAACCGGAGACGCCCGATTGGCGCACCCGGCTGCGGCGGGCCATCCGCTGGGTCGAGACACGGGTGCCCCCGGGCCTCCGCTCGCTCCTCGGTCTGCTCCTGATGGTCGGCGGCGTCTTTGGGATGCTGCCGATCCTCGGCTTCTGGATGTTCCCGCTGGGCGTCGCGCTGATCTGGATCGACCTGCGCGCGCTCTGGCGGCATTTCCGCAACGGCTGACGCTACGCAAACATAGCCGCGCCGCCCCGATTGCGCTTACCCTTCCGTCAAACATGCCGGCCCCTTGTGCGCCCTGCGCGCCGAACAGGCCGGACCATAACGGAGGGACCCCATGTATCGCTTTCTCGTCTGGCTGGCCCGGATCGTCCTCGGCCTTGTCGTCCTCGCCATCATCGGCGTCATCGGCTTCTGGACCTTCGCGCCCGCCTATGTCGGCGCGCAGCGCAACAACGTGCTGGATCACGACCCCTTCCCCGTCAGCGAAGAGGCCGCCGCCCTGCATGACACGCTAATCGTCGGCGACTGGCACGCCGATCCGCTGCTGTGGAAACGCGATCTGACCGAACGCGGCGACTGGGGCCAGGTCGACATTCCCCGCCTGGTCGAAGGCAACGTGGCGCTTCAGGTCTTCACCGCCGTCACGAAAAGCCCCGCCGGCCAGAATTACGAGGAAAACTCGGCCGAAACGATGGACAACATCACCCTGCTGGCCTTCGGTCAGCGCTGGCCGATGCGTACCTGGACCAGCCTGATGGAGCGCGCGGTCTATCAGGCCCAGAAGCTGCATGGCTTCGCCGAGGCCGACCCGCGCCTGACCGTGATCGAAAGCGCGGCCGACCTCGATGCCGTGCTTGAGGCCCGCGCCGCCGGCGAAGACGCCATCGGCGGCATCCTCGGGATCGAGGGCGCCCATGCGCTGGAAGGCAATATCGACAATCTCGACCGCCTGATCGCCGAAGGGCATCGCCTGTTCGGCCTGCACCATTTCTTCGACAACGCCCTGGGCGGGTCGCTGCACGGCGAAGGCCAGGCCGGGCTGAGTGATTTTGGACGCGAGGTCGTCACCCGCGTCGCCTCCGGCCCATATATCCTCGACCTGGCGCATTCCAGCCCGCAGGTCGTGCGGGATGTCATTGAAATGACGGACATTCCCCTTGTCGTCAGCCATACCGGCGTCACCACCTTCTGCGAAACGCAGCGCAACCTGCCCGACGACCTGATGCAGGCCGTGGCCCAAACCGGCGGCACGATCGGCATCGGCTACTGGGACGAGGTCGCCTGCGGCCAGATCACCCCCGAGGGCATTGCCTCCATGATCGCCGCCGCGGTGGAGCTGTTGGGCGAGGATCACGTCTCCCTCGGCTCCGATTTCGACGGTTCGGTCGAGACGGCCTTCGACACGTCCGAACTCGCCGCGCTGACGCACGCCCTGCTGGCCCAGGGCATGAATGAGGATCAGATCGCCAAGATCATGGGCGGCAACATGGTCCGCGTCCTGCGCGCCCGGCTGGGCGGCTGATAGACACAACCCCACCGACACGAAAAAACCCGGCGCGCCCTTCGGCGGCCGGGTCTTTTCATGTCTTAGGTCCGGCTTCGGGCGCGTCACAAGCGCCCCGCCCACATCACGCGGCGGGCAGCATGCCCTTTTCCTGCGCCAGCTCGCGCATCCGCAATTGCAGCTTTTCGAAGGCCCGCACCTCGATCTGGCGGATCCGTTCGCGCGACACGTCGTATTGCGCCGACAGGTCCTCCAGAGTGATGGTCTCTTCGCTCAGGCGCCGCTGGGTCAGGATATCGCGCTCGCGTTCGTTCAGGACGTCCATCGCCTCGGCCAGAAGGGCCCGGCGGGTGTCCATCTCGTCACGCTCGGCGTAATCCTCGGCCTGGTCGGCATCCTCGTCCTCCAGCCAGTCCTGCCATTGCATGGTGCTGTCGCCTTCGGTCCCGACGGTCGCGTTGAGGGACGCATCGCCCCCCGACATCCGCCGGTTCATCGAGATCACCTCGTCCTCGGTCACGCCCAGATCGGTCGCGATCTGCTTGACGTTCTCGGGCCGCAGGTCGCCGTCCTCCAGCGCACCGATGCGGGCCTTGGCCTTGCGCAGGTTGAAGAACAGCTTCTTCTGCGCGCTGGTCGTGCCCAGCTTCACCAGGCTCCAGGACCGCAGGATATATTCCTGGATCGAGGCGCGGATCCACCACATCGCATAGGTCGCCAGGCGGAAGCCCTTTTCGGGGTCGAACCGCTTCACGGCCTGCATCAGGCCGACATTGGCCTCGGAGATCACCTCGGCCTGCGGCAGACCGTAGCCGCGATAGCCCATGGCGATCTTCGCGGCCAGCCGCAGGTGCGACGTCACCATCTGGTGCGCCGCTTCGGTGTCCTGTTCCTCGACCCAGCGTTTGGCCAGCATGTATTCCTGCTCGGGCTCCAGAAGGGGGAACTTCCGGATTTCCTGCATATAGCGGTTCAGACCGCCTTCCGGCGTCGGGGCCGGCAGATTGGCATAATTACCCATACCCTGTCCTTCTCACATGCCCTCTTTCATGGGCTTCACAAGCCCAATGTTTAGGGCGTTAACATCCAGATAGGAACGCCACAGACCGTGTTCAAGTCCGTTAGTTCTCATTTATTAACGCACCATGAAGCGATTTCGGTCGCGAGCGCATGCACATTTCGGCCATTTCACGCCGATGTGTCGCCCCGTGCGCCCGGGGTGAGGGGCTGAAACATCTCACATGCGTTTTCGCATGGAATGCCTGCCGATTTGGTGAGTTCCTATGTTTTCCCGCATGGAATACCCCCTAACCAACCCAGTCAGGAGGTCACAATGCCCCGAACACCCCAAATCGCCCGCCTCGCCGGCCTGTCCTATCTCGGCATCATCGCCTTCGGCATCACCGCCGAACTCGCCCTGCGCGGCCCGCTGATCGCCGCAGGCGCGCAGGCCATCACCGAAAACGCCACGCTCTGGCGTCTCTCCATCGGGGCCGACCTTGTCATGGCGACGCTCGACATCACCCTCGCCCTGCTGCTTTTCACCCTGTTCCGCCCGGTGAGCGAGGGCATGGCCCGCGCCGCCCTGGTCCTGCGCCTTGTGCAGATGACCATCGTCGCCGCCCATCTGCCGCTTCTGGCAGAGGCGCTCGGTTCCGCCACACCGATGGCCCTGATCGACCGCCATGCGGCGGGCTATGACCTGGGGCTGTGGTTCTTCGGGCTCAACAGCCTCGTCATGGCCTGGCTGCTGCACAGGGCCACCGCGCCGCGCCTGTTGTCGGGCCTGGTCGGGGCGGCAGGGCTGGTCTACCTCTTCGGCAGCGCCACCCGCTTCATCGCGCCCGAGGTCAACGAAGCTATGCAGCCCGCCTACCTGGTCCCGCTTCTGGCAGAGCTTGGATTTGCGCTGTGGCTGCTGCGCGGCGCCCGCCAACTTACGAAGTAAGTCAGCATGACTCACACGACCTAACGCCTTAAAACCGCAAGCAATTCCGCCATATCGTCGGGCAAGGGCGCTTCGAACCGAAGCGCCCGACCGTCCTCGGGATGGGCGAAACCCAGGACCGCCGCATGCAGCGCCTGACGCGGGAAACCGTTCAGCGCCTCGGCCACCTCCGGCCCCACCGTCTTGCCGGCGCGGCGACGTCCGCCATAGACCGGATCGCCCACCAGCCCGTGCCCGGCATGGGCCATATGCACGCGGATCTGATGGGTTCGTCCCGTCTCCAGCCGGCATTCGACCAGCGCGGCGACCGTGAAATCCTCCAGCAGCCGCGCCCGCGTCACCGCGTGCCGCCCGCCGGTGAAACAGACCGCCTGTTTCTGTCGATCGGTGCGGTGCCGGGCCAGCTGCGTGGTCAGTTTCAGCACGCCGCCCGGTTCGAAACTCGCCCCTTTCACGCCCCGCAGACGCGGGTCCGCCGGGTCGGGCACACCATGACAGACCGCGAGATAGGCCCGCTTTGCCGTATGTTTCTCGAATTGCGCGGCCAGCGCATGATGCGCGCCATCCGACTTCGCCACCACCAGCAGACCGCTGGTTTCCTTGTCGATCCGGTGCACGATCCCGGGGCGCTTTTCGCCGCCGATCCCCGACAGGCTGTCGCCGCAATGGGCCAGCAGCGCGTTGACCAGCGTCCCGTCCGGCGTGCCCGGCGCCGGATGCACCACCATGCCCGCGGGCTTGTTCACCACGATCAGCCAGTCATCTTCATAGACAACGTCCAGCGCGATGTCCTGTGCGACCGTTTCAACCTCCGCCGCCGCCTCCAGCGTGATGTCGAAGACGTCGCCCTCCTCGACCTTGGCCTTGGGGTCCGTCACCGCCGCGCCGCCCGACAGCACCTGCCCCTCGGCGATCAACCGGCCCAGACGGGTGCGCGACAGGGCCGCCGCCTCTGGCACATCCCGCGCCAAGGCCTTATCAAGGCGGTTGGGCGGATTGGCCCCGATACGAACGGAAAGAACCTGCGTGGACACGGATTCATCTGACACGGACACACCTCTCGACGACGACCACCCCGATATTCCGCATCTCCGCTTCCTGCGGGCGCTGGTGACGGTGCTGGCCGGGGTAATGATTGTCGGGCTTCTAGTGCTGATCCTGCTGATTGTCATCCGTTTCCGCGAGGGCGGCACCACCCTGCCCGCCCTGCCCGATGCGATTACCCTGCCCGAAGGCGCCATCGCCCAGGCGATCACCGCCGGCCCCGGTTGGTACATGGTGGTCACGGATGATGGCCGCGCGCTTGTCTACACGGCCGATGGCGAGCTGACCGGCACCACGCAACTGCCCCTGCCCGAATAACGGACCCGGAAAACAAAACAGCCCGCAAAGG
This sequence comes from Pseudooceanicola atlanticus, assembly GCF_000768315.1. GTDB lineage: Bacteria > Pseudomonadota > Alphaproteobacteria > Rhodobacterales > Rhodobacteraceae > Pseudooceanicola > Pseudooceanicola atlanticus. The sequence continues at coordinate 52,495 of NZ_AQQX01000006.1, read as the reverse complement.
CGGGCCAACCGCCTCAATCGGCGCTGTTTTCAAACTGTCAGGGGGGAGTGGTACCGCCTCCCCGGCTTGAACGGGGGACCTCTGGATCCACAATCCAGCGCTCTAACCAACTGAGCTAAGGCGGCACGTGCAGGGGCAATTACAGATGTCCCGCACCGATTGCAAGACGTCTATGACAGGAAATCTCACCGGGGGGAAAAACCGGGCCTCAGCCCGCGACAACCGCCATGATCCGGTCGCTGACCGATCCGGCCGAGGGAACCTCGATCCACTTCGCACCGGAGGTGCCGCCGGGCGCCTTGCCCATGAAGTGCGACGACCCCGTGGGGGCTGCGATCTGACCTTCGAGCGAGCTTTGGAACTTGTTCAGCTTCTTGCCGAGCATTGCGCCCACTTCGTCGGTCGAGCCCATTGTCACCCCCAGGAACACCGGCACGAGCAGTGTCAGTTGCAGGGATGCGGAGCCTTTTTCTTCTGCGACGAAACGTCGAATGAATTTCATTTGGGGGTTTCTTCCCTCGGATGTCTTGGAAATCAGCTTTCAACCGAAAGGTGACGAGATTGTGGCCATGTCATGTCAACATTGTTCAAAAGACTAAAAAATCTCCTTTAGGTTGCACTAGTTCAAATCCCGTCCGTATGGCCCTGTTTTCGTGCCCACTTGAAACTTTTTCCCCGCCGCGATAGCCAAGCCCATCTCGAAAACGGAGGCGCCCATGGGCATCGATACGGAACGCGATATCGAAGCAAATCTTCAAATCGGCCCGACCGACGCCGGTATGGTCCGTCTCTTCATCGAGGCTGGCACGACCGAGATTCCGATGGATTTCGAGCCCGACGAGGCTCGCGAAATCGCCGAGGAAATCCTGGCCGCCGCCAAGGCCGCCGAATCCGTGGGACGCAAGAAAAAGCGCTGATCCGTAACGAAGGGTCTAGTCGCAACCTGCCAACAACAGGTTAACGTTTTCCGAGGGCCCGTCCGTCGCTCTACGCCGTGAACCCCACGCCAGACGGCCCGCCCGGATCGCGATACCCCTGCAGGCGCCGCGCCGTGTCGCGGGCGAATTTCAGCGTCATCGCCTTGCGCCGGGCGCCCGCCAGCTTGGTCTCGCCCGGCATGCGCAGGATCTCTCCGCCCCAGGCATCGGCCAGGATCAGCCCGGTCTCGTCCGGCAGCAACTCAACGGGGAAATCCGGGCCAACCGCCCAGAAGAACCGGTCGCAGAACTCCAGGTAGCCCTGCCATTTGTGATCGGACATGTAATCGGCGCGCGAGGATTTGCATTCCACGCACCACAGCTCTCCCTTGGGGCCCAGCCCCATCACGTCGACCCGCAGGCCACGTCTGGGCACGAACTCCTCCAGGCAGCCGAAATCGTGGCTCGCCAGCAGGCGGCACACGCCCCTGGCGATCACCTGTCCGGGCTGCATCAGAGCCAGATCCGAGGTCACGTCGCTCATGACGCCATGATGAACATTTCGTGAACAAACGCAACCCCACGAGACCCGCACTGGCGTAACGCCCTGTCGCGCCCTATTTTCATCCGAATGCCAGACCGGGGGGACCAAATGACCGACAGAACCGATCGCGGCGCGCGCATGGCGCGCGAGCTAGAGGGCCATCTTGGCTGGCTCGACAGTTTCACCGGTGCCGCCCTGGGCGTTCTGTCCGTGGCCTCGGGCATCTACACCTATCTGGGCGTCTCGACCCTGCTGGACGGCGATGGCGCGATGAAGGCCTTTGCCGCCATCGCCTATTCCGTCGCCGTGTCGACCGGCATCTTCGTCTTCTGGTCCTACATGATGCGGCTCTTCCCGGCGATGCGCACCGCCCGTTCGCGGATGGGCCTGCTGGGGGCCATGGGGCTTGGCTCGCTGGCCATCGTTGCCATGTCGTCCTGGCTGAACGCCGCCGCGCTGGCCGGGGCTGCCGCGGTCGAACAGCACCTCGCCGAAACCGTGCAGGATTACCAGGGATCGCTGGAACGCGCGCACGAAATTGCCCTGTCCGCCCAAGGGCTTGAGCGGGACGTCGCCCGCGTCCGCCAAAGCTTCGAAGACCTGTCGGAGCAGGAGGCCGCCGGCACCCTCTCCGGCCTCGCCGGGCGCGGCGCCGTCTTCCGGGTGCTGCGGCAGAAATCCAACGAACTCGCCGGTCTCGAAGACCAGATCGCCGAACAGGACCCGCTCGTCGCCGCCGCCTTCGCCGAGGGCAATGCGCTGCTGTCCCGCATGCGCGCCCTGACCGTCGAACCCGGCCCGGTCGAGGGGCGCTCGGTCGAATTTTCCGAACAGGCCGTGCGCCTTGCGGGTATCATCACCCGCCTGCGCCAGCTGTCCGTCGCGCCTCTGGTGGAGCGTGCGGCGCAGGACCTCGCCGCCTCCGTCGTGCTGCCGGAACTGGACGGCCGGACGGAATCCAATCGTTCGGATCAGTCGGCCACGATCACCTCCGTGCTCGACGTGCTGGCGCAGCGGGCCGAAACCCTGCAACGCGCCGCCGCCGAGGTCATCGCAATGCCACCCCCGGCGGAATCGACCTACACGCCGATCTCGGCCGCCGATGCGGTCATCCTCTATGCCCGCAACTTCATTCCCTCCTGGGCCGGGGCCATCGCCATCGACCTTTTGCCCGCCGTGCTGGTGCTGATCATCGCGATCACCCAGGGCCTGATCCGCCTGGGCCGCGAGGGCGCCCCGATCGAGGACACGATGACCATCGCCGAGTTGCGCGCCGCCCTTCACGCTGCCCGCGAGGTCGACGCGGCCTTCCTGGCCACCCCGGCGGCAACGGCCCCGCCCCCCGAACCGGCTTCCTCGGAACAGGCATCCGCACCCGAACCGGCAGAGGACACGCCCCCCGCCACCCCGCGCCCCGAGGACAAGGCATGATCTCCGACCAGGAAAAGCTGCGCCCCGTCCGCCGCATGCTCACCGGCGTGCTGGCCTTTCAGCTGGTCCTCGCCGCCTTCCTGTTCCTCAGCGATATCGGACGGGATTTCTCGCTGCCGACGACCGGCCCCCGGGCGCCCGGCTTCGAACAGCCGACCCGGCCCGGCGACCAGACCCGGCGCTATGACCCGACCATGCCTGCCGGGCCCGGCGTCGAAACCGGGCCGATGCCCGACCGGCTGATCCTCGATCCTGTCGATGGCTCCGTCGCGCTGCTGACCGGCCGGATCGAGGCGGGCGATGGCGAACGCATCGCCACGCAGATCGCGGCCTCCCCCGCGCCCACCATCGCGATCCATTCCCCCGGCGGGTCGGTCCGCGACGCGCTCGAGATCGGCCGCGCCATCCGCCAGGCCGGCAAGGCGACGATCATCCGCGACGCAGAGGTCTGTCTGTCGGCCTGCCCCTACATCTTCGCCGCCGGCACCACCCGCACCGCGGCCGAGGACGCCCGCATCGGCGTGCACCAGCATTACTACGGCGAAAACACCCTGCTGCCCGCCTTCCTCGCCGTGCAGGACATCCAGCGCGGCCAGGGCGAGGTCATGCGCCATCTCGACCAGATGGGCGTGGACCCGATGCTGCTGACCCACGGCCTGTCGACCCCGCCGCAAAGCATCTACATCCTCACCCGCGAGGAACTGGAAAGCTACGATCTGGTGACTGAGTAAGCCTCGCGATCACGGACGTTCAACTGGTCCCGCCGGCGAAAGGGCTCTGCGCCCGCGCCTGCCCCATGCCGATCCCGCACCGATGCAATACCGATGCGATACCGACGTAATACCGACGTCCCGTTCGGTGCCTTAACGCGGTTTCTGAGGATACGGAAAATCGCCCCCTTGTCGGACCGGGATGCATGGCCTATCTGGGCTGGAGGCGGGTGCTGCCCTTCTCGTGAACGGTAACATTCCGGTGGCCTTAAGCAAATCCGAGGGAGCTGGCTCTGTCCGGACCGTGGTTCGGTTACCCGGCGCCCACCTGTATGAACAGGTCCTCGGGAATGCGTCTACCAAACGGTCGCGTGCGGGCCCGCCGCTTTCACGCAAAACCCAATGCGATCAGGGGCTTGCCGCCCCCGACCCTCGCCCGAATTTCACTGGGATTTCACTGGCGCGGCTTCGCCACCGCCCGCACCATGGCCGGGATCCGCGTGGCAACCGGCACCTTGCGGCCGCCTTTCGGGCCGCCATCGTCCTTCATCTGCATCACGGCAATGCCGAACTGCACCCCGGCAAAGACGATGCCGTTGAAGAACCACATCAGGAACAGCGCCATGTAGCCATCGCTGGACCCGGTCACGAGGTGGCGTAACCCACCGATATCAAAGGCAATAAGGGCACCGACAAAGATTGCGGCAATGACGAAACCGATGGCCACGTTGACGATGTAGAGACGGATGAGCTTGGGCATGGCAGCCTCCTGACTTTGCCCCATCATATCACAAGTTCGGAATACATCAAAGCGCGGGTTGTCGCAGGGCGTCACCCTTTGCAATCAAGGGCTTGGCCCCTCAATGCGACATGCGCCCGGCCCGTCCGCCGCGCCGGCCAGAGATCGGCATGGCCTGCACGCCCTCCTGCATCAGCGCGGTCATCGGATGATCAGGCGCGCCCTCGCCATATTCCGCGATCAGCGCGGCCAGCGCATCCCGCGCCGTGACGCCTTCGGGCAGGCTCAGCGCCCAATCCACCAGGATCGAGCGGCATTCGGCCTCCCCGATCCCGTCGATCCGATAGCTCTCTCGGATCAAGCCCTTGGGGTCGTTGGGGTTTTTCGCGTTACTCATCGGAAGGTTCCTCCTCGTCCAATGCGCCGTCCAGGATCGTGCCGGCCCGGTCTCGCAATGTTTCTATCCGGTCCTGAAGGGCTGCGGCACCCTCTGCGCCCGTATCCCGCATCAGCATCTCGCAGCCCCCCTGGCCCAGCGTCTCGGGGTCCAGCGGCTGATCGGTCAGCAACTTGGCCGTCAGGTTGACGACCCAGAAAAGCGTCCAGATCTCAGTCAGTTCGGTGGCCTCGCCCTCGCTCAGCCATCCGGCAGAGGTCGCCGCCGCCAACCCCTCGCCGACCGCCGCGACGGGTCGGCCCGCTGCCAGCGCCCCAGCCTGGGCCATCAACTCGATCTCCTGCATCCGTCCCCGGCCGATCTTCATCTCCCACGGGCCGACCCGACCCTTCGCCGCCTCGATCCGGGAGCGCATCTTGCCGACATCACGGCGCAGGTCCGCGACCGCGCGCGATCGGGACAACACCTTGATCCGACAGTCATTTACATCCTCGCACAGAGCCTCCGGCCCGGCCACGGGACGGGCCAGGGTCAGCGCCATATGCTCCCAGGTCCAGGCCTCGTTCTGCTGGTAGCTGCGGAAGGCCTGCAACGACGTGGCCACCGGCCCCTGGTTGCCCGAAGGCCGCAGCCGCATATCCACCTCGTAAAGCCGCCCGGCAGCGGTCGGCGCGGACAGCGCCGTGATCAACGCCTGGGTGAGCTTTGCGTAGTAAGTCCTTGCGGGCAAAGGTCGTTTCCCCTCGGACGCCTCGACCCCGTCGGCATCGTATATCACGATCAGGTCCAGGTCCGAACGGGCATTCAACCGCCGTGCGCCGAACGATCCCATGCCCAGAACCATCGCCCCGCGGCCCGGGCATTGGCCATGACGGCGGGCAAAATTCTGCTGCACCACGGGCCAGAGCGCCGACAGAACCGCATCCGCCAGATCGGCATATTGTGCCGCGGCCTCCTGCGGGGCGATCAACCCGCGCAGGTGGTGCACGCCGATGCGGAAATGCCAGTCCTTCTGCCAGCGCCGCGCGGCGTCCAGCCGGTTCTCGTAATCGTCCTCCGCTGCCAGGACGCGGGTCAGGTCCTCGGTCAGCGCCACCGCCCCCGGCCATTCGGCAAAGAACCCGCCGCCGATCACCGCATCGAAGACCGACGAATTCCGCGACAGGTAGCGTGCCAGGTCCGGCGCAGTGCCGGTGATATCCCCAAGCAGATCAATCAGTTGCGGATTGGCCTCGAAAAGGGAGAAGAGCTGCACCCCGGCGGGCAACCCGGCCAGGAACCCGTCGAAGGCCGTCAGCGCCTCCTCCGGCCGGGCGGCACGGCCAAGAGCGGACAGCAGGCGCGGACGCAGGCGCTGGAATATCTCCTGCGCGCGGGTCGACCGCAGGGCCGGATAGCCCCGCCACCGCGCCACCAGCTCTGCGTCGATTTCGAAATCGGGCTCCGGTTCGGCGGCGTCCGGGCGGCCCGGCGCCTCGCGGGCAAAGAAGGCCTCGCAGGTGTCGTGCACGTCCTGCAAACGCTCCTTCAGGTCGCGACGGAAGGCGCCCGGGTCCATGTCCGACAGGGCCGCGATCCGGTCCAGCCCGTCCTCGTTGGCCGGCAGGGCGTGGGTCTGAGCGTCGTTGACCATCTGGATCCGATGCTCGACCTCGCGCAACACCCGGTAATGATCGGCCAACCTGTCCGCCAGGTCCCGGTCGATCCAGTTGCGGTCGGCCAGCCGCGACAGGCTCTCCACCGTGCCACGCAGGCGCAGCGAGGGGTCGCGCCCGCCGGCGATGATCTGGTGGAACTGGGTGAAGAACTCGATCTCGCGGATGCCCCCGCGCCCCAGTTTCATGTCATGCCCCGGCAGGGTGATCGCGCCGTGATGGCCCTTGTGATCGCGGATCGCGCGGCGCATGTCATGGGCGTCCTGAATGGCCGCGAAATCCAGGTGACGCCGCCAGACAAAGGGCCGTAACGCCTCGATAAATCGCGCGCCGGCCTCAAGATCGCCAGCCGAGGGGCGCGCCTTGATATAGGCGGCGCGTTCCCAGGTCCGGCCCAGGCTTTCGTAATACCGCTCTGCCGCCTCCATGGACACGCAGACGGGCGTGACCGACGGGTCGGGCCGCAGCCGCAGATCGGTGCGGAACACGTATCCCTCCCCGGTGATATCGCTGAGCATCGCGGCCATGTTGCGGGTCGCGCGGATATAGGCCGGGCGCGCCTCCTGAAAGGCGTCATCGTCGAACCGGGCATCGTCGAAGAGCGCGATCAGGTCGATATCGGAAGAATAATTTAACTCCCCCGCCCCCATCTTGCCCATGGCGAGCGTGACCATCCCGGCGCCGGTTTCCAGGTCGTCCTCGCTCATGCCGGGGATCTTGCCGCGCAGCACGAGCGGGCGCAAAGAGGCCTTGAGCGCCAGGTCGCTGGCCAGATCGGCAAAACGCGTCAGACGTCCGGTCACCTCGTGCAGGGGCCAGACACCGCCCAGATCGGCCAGGGCGATCAGCAACGCGATCCGCCGCTTGCCCTGGCGCAGCGCCGATTTCAGCCCATCGGGAGGGACCTCGCGCAGGCGGTCGAACTCGGCCTCCATCGCCGCTTCGGGATCGTCCAGCGCGGGGGCGATCCAGTCGGTCTCCTTCTGGAGAAGGCCCAGCAGGTAAGGGCTGGACCCGCCGGTACCGGCAATCAGGTCGCCCACAGGGCCAGACAGGTCGAGCACGGCGCGCGCATCGGCGGCACGGTCCGGGTCTTGAGGGCGGGGGCAGCGGGTCAGGCGGTCGAGGAAATTCATGGCTGGACATTCCACCCAAGGGACAGGACCGTCAATGCCGCATTCGACGCCAATTGAAGAGGATACGAACCGGGATGAGCAAGAGCATGAAGCGTGTGAAACGCGCCCTGGAAGAGGCCGGGATCGAAACGGAAATCCGCGAACTGGGTCAGGCCAAGACCGCGCAGCAGGCCGCCGATGGCGTCGGATGCGAGCTGGACCAGATCGCCAAGTCGATCATCTTAGCCGGGGTCGAAACCGGCCAGGCGCTTCTGTTTCTCACCGCGGGCGGCAACCAGGTGGATGCCGACAAGGCCTCGGCCATTGCGGGGGAGCCGCTGACCAAGGCCGATGCCGCGCTGATCCGGGCGCAGACGGGCTTTGCCATCGGCGGCGTCGCGCCGGTCGGTCATATCAACCCGATCCGTGCCTGGATCGATCCAAGGCTGCTGGAATTCGAGGAAATCTGGGCCGCAGCGGGCACACCGCACCATGTTTTCGCATTGAAATCGGCGGTCCTACCGGAAATTTCCGGTGCGCAAACAGCTGATTTTACGACATAAGTCCAGAAATGTAAAAAACCTTCACATCACCCCTTGCGAAAGGCGGGTGGGGTTCCGATCTAGGTAATGTGAAAGCAATTCACATCACAACCAAAACGGAGACCTCAATGACCCCCGCCAACGCAACTGCCTATTCCGGACATCAGACTGCCCCCATGGGCTGGCTGGCGAAATCCGAAGCCTGGCTCGACAGCAAGGGCAAAGGTGCCTGGATCGCTGCGATGGTCCTGGGCTTTGTCTTCTTCTGGCCGGTCGGCCTCGCCCTTCTCTTCTACATGATCTGGAGCAAAAACATGTTTCGCAAATCCTGCAACCGTTCCTCCCGCAGCTATGAAATGCGCCGGTCCGGTCACGCGGCGATGAAAACCAGCGGAAACACGGCCTTCGACGCCTACAAGACCGAAACCCTGCGCCGCCTGGAAGAGGAACAGGAACAGTTCGAAAGCTTCCTGGAGCGCCTGCGCGACGCGAAGGACAAGGCAGAGTTCGACCAGTTCATGGATGAACGGGCCCGCAAGACCCGTGAAGAAAGCCAGGACGAAACCCGTCGCGAAGACGAAACCGCCTGACCCCGGGTTGAACCTGACCCGAAGAGACACGACAAGGGGGCCCTCGGGCCCCTTCCATCCACCGGAGACCATCATGCAAGCCGAACCCTGGGCGATCCCCGACCCTGATTACCAACCCGAGTTTTACGCCGACATCCCGGTCAAACGCCTGTTGGCCTGGATCGTGGACAGCGTCCTCATCATGGGCGCGGTGCTGCTGATCCTCCCCTTCACCGCCTTCGTGGGCCTGTTCTTCCTGCCGCTGATGTTCCTGCTGATCGGCTTTGCCTATCGCTGGATGACCCTGTCGGGCGGATCGGCGACACTGGGCATGCGGCTGATGGCGGTCGAGATGCGCGACGGCTACGGTCAGCGTTTCGACACGGCGACTGCCTTCCTGCACACGCTGGGCTATACCGTGTCGCTGGCCTTTCCGATCCTGCAGATCATCTCGATCGTGATGATGCTGATGGGGCCGCGGGCCCAGGGCCTGACCGACAATGTCCTTGGCACCGTTGCGATCAATCGCCGCGCCGGAATGTGACAAAGCGATATCTCGCCTACATCTACACGCACGTCCGGAACCTCTCCGGGCGTGATTTCGTTGGCCGGGACACCCTGGCAGGAGAGGATCGAAATGACGCCCGGACTTCGCACATTTCTGTCACCACCGACGCGCATTGCGCGAACCCTTTGACAATGTGACGCGCATATGTATCGTTCGAAACAACACGCTCTTGATCCTCAAACACCTTTTCTATGCGCCACACTCTTCCGTTAACGCCGCAGTTTTACGTGACGGCCCCACAGCCCTGCCCTTATCTAGAGGGTCGGATGGAACGGAAGCTGTTCACATCGCTCAGTGGCGACAATGCGGATCGCCTGAATAACAGCCTTTCAAAACAAGGGTTTCGCCGATCCCAGAACGTACTTTACCGCCCGTCCTGCGCCGATTGCGCGGCCTGTCTGTCCGCCCGGATCGACGTGGAGGCCTTTGCCCCGTCGAAAAGCCAGCGGCGCGCGATGAACCGCAACAAGGAGCTGAAACGTCTCGCGACCTCGCCCTGGGCGACGGAAGAACAATACGAATTGTTCCGCGATTACCTGGATGCGCGTCACGCCGATGGCGGCATGGCCGATATGGACGTGTTCGAATTCGCCGCGATGATCGAGGAAACTCCGATCCGGTCGCGCGTCGTTGAATATTCCCATCCCGAACGCGGATTGACCGGCGTGTCGCTGACCGACGTCTTGGATGACGGGTTGTCGATGGTCTATTCCTTCTACGACCCCGACCGCGCCAATGACAGCCTGGGCACTTACATGATCCTCGATCATATCGAGATCGCCCGCGATGCCGGCCTGCCCTATGTCTACCTGGGCTACTGGGTCCCCGGATCGCCCAAGATGGGCTACAAGGCCAAGTTCAAGGGCGTGGAGCTTTATGTCGGCGGCAAGTGGCAGAAGATGCGCGACCCGGCCGATTACGACGCGGAACGCCACCCGCTGAAGACCGACCCGATTGCGGAACAGGTCGCCAATATCTCTCTGCCAGACCTGCGGACCCCCTTCGGGTGATGAATGCCGGGAGCGATGGCTCCGGCCAGATCGAATTCCGCCGCTGGGAAACCCCGGTCGAAACGCTTCGTTTCGATATTCTGAATGTCACGCAAGCCGTGGACAATTCCGTCACCGTCCGGGTCGAAACGGCCGAGGGCGGCGTCACCACCTTTGCCTTCTCCGACGTGCTGGGCCTGCGGGTGCAGGACGAAGGCGGGCTGACCCAACTTTGGGTCGCGCGGTCAGAGGCCGTTCAGGGATGTGCCACCTTCATGGTGCGCAATCACGCCTGGGCCCGCGAAAGCCCCCTGACCTTCCTTGCGACCGATGGCTGGTGCTTCGTGCTGACGACCGACGACACCTGCGTCGAGGTTGTGTGCGGCACCGCCCCGACGATCAGCACCTGACATTTCCACCCTGACGCACAAACGAAAAACCCCGGGCGCCCGGCCCGGGGTTTTCTTTGTTTCCAACAGGTCCCGATCAGTTGCTGATCAGGTCCGGCACGATGGCGACGATGCCCGGTGCGAACCACAGCAGCGCCAGACCGACCACCTGGATCAACACGAAGGGGATGATCCCGCGGTAGATATGGCCCGTCGTCACAGACGGCGGCGCGACCCCGCGCAGGTAGAACAGCGCAAAGCCGAAGGGAGGCGTAAGGAACGAAGTCTGAAGGTTCACCGCGATCATGATCGTCACCCATTTCGGATCGAAGGAGCCGCCGTAGATGACGGGGCCGACGATGGGCACGACGATGTAGATGATCTCGAGGAAGTCGAGCACGAAGCCCAGCACGAACAGCACCAGCATCACGATCAGGAACACTTTGAATTCACTGTCGAAGCTGCGCAGGAATTGCTGGATGTAATGCTCGCCCCCGAAGGAGATCACCACCAGGTTCAGCAGCTGCGACCCGATCAGGATGGTGAAGACCATGGAGGTCACCTTGGCCGTTTCCCGCACGATCGGCTGCAGCACTCCGTTCCGGTACAGCACGATACAGCCGTAGATCAGACCGATGCCCGCGACCATGTAGGCGAGATAGGCAAACAGGAACCCGATGCTGTTCTCGACGGTCACGACTTCCTGGTTCATCCGCAGGTCGAAGTTGATCCCGATCAGCAGCAGCGCGGCCAGGGCCAGGGTCGCCCAGATGATCATCTGGCCGGAATTCCCTTCGTCCTTCAGCTTGCGATAGGCGGCCAGCATGATCGCACCGGCGGCGCCAAGGGCTGCAGCCGGGGTCGGGTTGGTGATCCCGCCCAGGATGGAGCCCAGCACCGCGATGATCAGGACCAGCGGCGGAAAGACGACGCGGATCAGGTCATTCTCGGCCAGTCGCGCCGCGGCGTGCCTGAGCGACCAGAAACAGATGGCCAGCGGGATCAGCAGGATCACGACGCGCGTGCCCCCGGAGGTGTTCGGCCCGATGGCCACGAAATCCAGCGCGAAGGCCAGCGCGACGCCCAGCATCCCGATGGCCAGCGGCGTGCTGGAGGCCGAGGGCTTGATCCCGCGGGCAACCGCGAGGGTCAGCAGGATCATCCCGAAGAGCGTCGCAACGCCGGACCCGATGGGCGCGGCATTGGCGGTGGCGGCGGCGCGCGCCTCGACCAGCTCTTCCTCGGTCAGTTCGCGGCTTTCCTCGGTCCCGCCGCTGGCGGCCAGCGCCTCGCGGGCGGACACGGATTCGTCCCAGCGGTCCTGGCCGTGCAGCTCGATCATCGCGTCGCGGCATTCATCGCTGACATTGGTGCGCAACGCGTCCAGCCTGTCGACCTGGGTGTAGTTCGACACGGTTACGTCCTGCGACCCGACAAGGCCAATCTGCCCGGCCCCGATCAGGCCGAAGATGATCAGCACCGGCACGGCGAGGAACCAGGTCAGGCCTTCGCTGCGGGTGATGACCTCACCGTCCGTTTCTTCAATATGGACGGCCGGGGCCTTGGACGGATTGAACATCGCATAGCCGAAGGCATAGAGCGCATAGAGCCCGGCCAGCAGAATCCCCGGCAGCAGCGCCGCCTGGAACAACGTCCCGACCGACACGACCGCGGGGCGGCCAAGATAGGTCAGCGCGTCGGAACAGCCAAAGCTCTGCGCCCGGGTTTCCTGCGCAGCCGAATAGAGGTCACCGGCCAGCGTGCCCAACAGAACGATCACGATCGAGGGCGGAATGATCTGCCCCAGCGTGCCCGACGCGGCGATGACGCCGGTCGACAATTCAGGCGAATAGCCGTTCCGCAGCATTGTGGGCAGCGACAGCAGCCCCATCGTCACGACCGTTGCGCCGACGATCCCGGTGGAGGCGGCGAGGAAAGCACCGACGACGACAACCGACACGGCCAGGCCGCCCGGCAGCGGCCCGAAGACGCGCGCCATGGTGGTCAGCAGGTCGTTGGCGATTTTCGAACGTTCCAGCGTGATGCCCATCAGGACGAACATCAGCACGGCCAGCAGCGTCTCGATCGACTGACCGGCAAAGACGCGCTCGTTCATCCGGTTGACGATAAAGGAAATATTCCGGTCCATCGCGGTTTCCCAACCCCGATCGAAGATCGGCTGGGCCACGCGCGGCAGGTCCGGATATCGGAAGATTGACACCGCGTCGGGTTTGACCCCCGAATTGATCAGGTCCCGATAGGCCGTGGACCCGGCATCAATCGCCTGGTGGATCAACAGCCCCTGGCTGTCGAGCCACGCGATCACCGCGAAGGAGATGAGACCCGCACCGGGAATGGCGAAGGCCACAGGAAAACCTGACAGGATCCCGCCGAACAGGCTGAGGAAAACGATAATCAGGCCAATTTCGACGCCGTCTAATCCGAATAGCATGCCCGGGGTCCCTTAATGCGTGCCTTCATAGGCTTCTTCGCCCTCGCCCAGCGTGTCGCGGTCGAGGTATTTGTCTTGGCTCTCTTCGCCTTCCATGAACTCGAGGAACGAGCGATAGAAGAAGGCCATGGCCTGCAGGAAGACCAGCGCCACGAAGGCCAGGATGAGGATCTTGAACAGGAAATAGGCGTTGAACCCGTCCGGGCTGAACCCCGTACGTTCGACGTTCCATTTCACGATCCGCGCCTTGCGCAGCATCAGGTCAAGCTGGTCAGACGCCGAAACCTTGGGGGTGATCAGGTGCCGCCACAGGAAGTACCAGGAATACATCCAGGTCAGCACCGCCACCGGCATCATGAAGAAGAGCGATCCGAACATGTCGATCACCTTCTTCGCGCGGTGCGAGACGCCCGCGTAGATCAGGTCGACCCGCACATGGGCCCCCTGCACGAAGGCGTAGCTGACGCAGAGCGCGACAACCGCCGCGTTCCAGATCTTCAGCCCCTCGGTGTACCAGGTCAGCGAGTAGGTGAACCCGATGCCCAGCGGGCTGAGGGTGATCTCGCCCAGGCGGAAGATCGATTGCAGGAAGATGATGATGACCTGCTGACCCACCATGATGAGACCGGCCCACGCGGCGAGGCGGCCAATGAAATTGGCAAAGCCTTCCAGCCCGCGGACCATGGCCCACATGAATTTTCGAAAGATGATACCCAGCACCGTCAGAACGATGAAGATATCGAGAACCGCGAAGAAGAACTCCTGCGACCCGCCATAATAAATGAAGCGGATCAGGCTTTCCTTGTTCGACCAGTCCAGCCACAGCCCCGGATGGGTCAGCGCATAGAAGATATTGTAGAAACCAAGGCCCATCTCGGTGACGAGCCAGATCAATCCGTTCAGCATGAGCCATCCCCCCGGAACGTAAGGTGCGCGCGAATTACCGCGCGCACCCGAAGTTTTCAATGGGCTTTAAGAAGCCATTACATCCCGTTCACGCGGGACCGCTGGGCCACGTAGGTGGAGTCGGACACGGAGGTCCAGCCGGCGGTCGCGTTCATCGATGCTTCTGCGGATTCACGGATCTTGGCGAAGATTTCGTCATCCATGAAGCCGTCCAGAACGGTCTTGGAGGCCGCGCCGAATGCATCCCACACGTCGGGGGTGAATTCGTGCACCTGGGTGCCGCCGTCCTTCAGACGCTGCAGCGCCGGGCCGTTATTGGCGATGAACAGCGAGTAGTTGTGCTGGTGCGCTTCGGCGGCAGCAACCTCGATGATCTTCTGATGCTCGGGCGACAGGCCTTCGAACACGGACAGGTTGGCCGCGACGGACAGGGCCGCGCCCGGCTCGTGGAAACCGGCGGGGTAGTAGTGGTCGCAGACTTCCTGCAGGCCCAGCTTTTCGTCCGACCAGGGGCCGATCCATTCGGTCCCGTCCAGCGCGCCGGTGGACAGCGCCTGGTAGATTTCGCCGCCCGGCAGAACCTGCACGGAAGCGCCCAGTTCGGCCAGTGCCTTGCCGCCGAGGCCGGGCATACGGAACTTGAGGCCCTTGAAGTCGTCGGCAGAGGTGATTTCCTTGCGGAACCAGCCGCCACCCTGCGCCGCGGTCTGACCGGCGAGGAAAGATTTCAGGCCGAAGATTTCGCCCAGCTCGTGGTGCAGTGCCATGCCGCCATCGGCATAGTACCAGGTCATGATTTCCGGGCCGGTCATGCCGAAGGGCACGGCGGTGAAGTAGGCAAAGGCCGGGTGCTGACCGACGAAGTAGTAGTCTGCACCGTGGTACAGGTCCGCCTGGCCTGCGGTCACGGCATCGAACACTTCCAGCGCGCCGACGAGTTCGCCTGCACCTTTCGGGTCGATGATCAGCGAACCACCGGACATTTCGTTAACGTTATTGGTGAAACGCTCAACCGAGTCCCACACGCCGGCAAGTCCGCGCGGCCAGGTGGTGACCATGGTCAGCGTCGTCGCACCCTGTGCAATCGCCGGTGCGGCCAGCGAAGTCGCGGCAACGGCGGAGCCACCAAGGGCAGACGTCTTCAAGAAAGAACGACGATCCATCTTTTTCCTCCCAACAGATCAAAACCGGACATCAAAGTCCCCGTCCGGCCATTCGAGTGCGGCCAAACTACATATGCCGGGGGCTAGCGCAAACACTTTCTTTGTCAATTGACGCAAGGATTTACATGCCATTTGCACGCGTTGCGGCACTGCAGCGAAAGGCATTTTGCGGATGCATAATAGCTGCCCCCAAAGCTGACCGCTGTCAGCCCGGCGGGGGACGCGTTCCCCTGCCACTCTGCCCTTCACGGAGGGCCCGGAAAATCGCTGAGTCTCTGCTTGGCAGCACCTCAAGAGCACCCTTTATCGCGGAATCGCAAAGATTTTGCGTCTTGCGCGCAACTTTTGGAAAGATTTTTTGCCTTTCGGGACATTTTTGCGTCCGAATTGCGGTTGACCTCGGGGCCGCGACTCCATAAGCATCCCCTATCAATTCGAAGGAGCCCTCTGGCATGACCAAACTGGTCGTAATCGTAGGAATAAGGCGCATGGGCCGGTAACACCGGGAACCAGATCAGACCCATGCGCCCCCGGACACCAGACCGGGGGCTTTTTTGTTGGCGAGACCTGCCACCCAGGATGGGCGGCGCGAGACGGAGAAAATCGATGGCACGTCAGATGAGCGGTGCAAAAATGGTGGTTCAGGCCCTGAAGGATCAGGGTGTGGACACGGTATTCGGCTATCCCGGCGGTGCTGTCCTGCCGATCTATGACGAGATTTTCCAGCAGAACGACATTCGTCATGTCCTGGTCCGCCATGAACAGGGCGCGGTGCATGCCGCAGAGGGGTACGCACGGTCCACCGGCAAGCCCGGCGTCGTCCTTGTGACCTCCGGCCCCGGCGCGACCAACGCGGTGACCGGCCTGGCCGATGCACTGCTCGACTCGATCCCGCTGATCGTCATGTCGGGCCAGGTGCCGACCTTCATGATCGGCTCGGACGGATTCCAGGAGGCCGACACCGTCGGCATCACCCGCCCCTGCACCAAGCATAACTGGCTGGTGAAGGACACCGACGCGCTGGCCAAGACCCTGCACGAGGCGTTTCATGTCGCAACCCATGGCCGTCCCGGCCCGGTTCTGGTCGACATTCCCAAGGACGTGCAATTCGCCACGGGCACCTACAACCCGCCCGCAAAACCCGGCACCCTGCGCTACCAGCCGCAGGTGAAGGGCGACATGGAGGCGATCACGGAACTGGTCGAAGCGCTTGAAAACGCCAAGAAACCGATCTTCTACACCGGCGGCGGCGTGATCAATTCCGGCAATGCGGCGAGCCAGCTGCTGCGCGAGCTGGTGGATGCCACCGGCGCGCCGATCACCTCGACCCTGATGGGGCTGGGCGCCTATCCCGGTTCGGGCAAGAACTGGCTGGGGATGCTGGGGATGCACGGTCTCTACGAGGCCAACATGGCGATGCATGATTGCGATCTGATGATCAATATCGGCGCCCGTTTCGACGACCGGATCACCGGCCGCATCGACGCGTTCAGCCCGCGGTCGACCAAGGCGCATATCGATATCGACCCGTCCTCGATCAACAAGGTGATCCGTGTCGACATCCCGATCGTCGGCGACGTGGCCCACGTGCTCGAGGACCTGCTGAAAGTCTGGAAATCCCGCGGCCGCAAGATGAACCGCGAGGCGATCGAGGCCTGGTGGAAACAGATCAACGAATGGCGCGCGGTGAATTGCCTGACCTACAAGAATTCCGACAAGGTCATCAAACCGCAATACGCGCTGCAGCGCCTGGAAGAGCTGACCAAGGGCCACGACCGCTACATCACCACCGAGGTGGGCCAGCACCAGATGTGGGCCGCGCAGTTCCTGACCTTCGACGATCCGAACCGCTGGATGACCTCGGGTGGCCTCGGCACGATGGGCTATGGCTTCCCGGCCTCCATCGGCGTGCAGATGGCGCACCATGATGCACTGGTCATCAACGTCGCCGGTGAGGCATCCTGGCTGATGAACATGCAGGAAATGGGCACCGCCGTGCAGTATCGCCTGCCGGTCAAGCAGTTCATCCTGAACAACGAGCGTCTGGGCATGGTCCGCCAGTGGCAGGAATTGCTGCACGGTGAGCGCTATTCCTCCAGCTGGTCCGAGGCCCTGCCCGATTTCGTCAAGCTGGCCGAGGCGTTCGGCGCGAAGGGCATCCAATGCTCGGACCCTGCCGACCTGGACGATGCGATCATGGAGATGCTGAACTATGACGGCCCCGTGATCTTCGACTGCCTGGTGGAAAAGCACGAGAACTGCTTCCCGATGATCCCGTCGGGCGAGCCGCATAACAAGATGCTGCTCGGCGAAGCCAAGACCAAGGACGCGATCAAGGAAGGCGGCGCGGTTCTCGTCTGAGACCGCCCTGCCCCAGATATCCGGAGACAGACATGAACGCTCTGCACATCAAGAAAGGGTCGACCAAGCATTCGGCCTACAACCTGCGTCCGAACTTTTCCGACGTGATCGAAACCCATACCCTGGCTGTCCTCGTCGACAACGAGGCGGGGGTTCTAGCCCGCGTGATCGGCCTGTTCTCGGGGCGTGGTTACAACATCGAAAGCCTGACCGTGGCAGAGGTCGACCATAACGGTCACCTGTCGCGCATCACCATCGTCACCCGCGGCACGCCGCAGGTGATCGAACAGATCAAGGCCCAGCTGGGTCGCATCGTTCCCGTGCACGAGGTTCACGACCTGACGGTCGAGGGCCCCTCGGTCGAGCGTGAACTGGCACTGATCAAGGTGCATGGCGACGGTGACAAGCGGGTCGAGGCGCTGCGTCTTGCGGATATCTTCCGCGCCAACGTGGTGGACAGCACGCTCGACAGCTTCGTGTTCGAAATCACCGGCGCGCCGGAAAAGATCGACGCTTTCGCCGATCTCATGCGTCCGCTTGGATTGTCGGAAATGGCGCGGACGGGCGTCGCCGCGCTTGCACGCGGGACGGCCGCCTAAAAATTAATCTAGTTAACGTCACGTTATGACCGGGTTCCGGTCAGACGTGGCGCAGGGTCCTGACGGCCATTTCGGCGGCGCATCGCCCCGCTGGCCCGGAACGGAATAATCTGCGCCGTCGCGTCCCGCGGCGGCGCCATCATTTGTGGCTCAGCCATGCTCGGGCCTGTCGGCTCCGCCGCTGCGACCGTATCGAGTGCCGACGCCAATGTCGGGTATTCCTGCTCGGCCACAACGCTTGGGTTTATGGCCTTGCGGATCTGGCTATCTATTTGAAGTTCAAAACAAACCAGATCGCCGGGCGCCAGCCCAGGACAATCGTCCATATCGCGTCCGCCTTTATCGACAAAAGCCAGATCGCCATGGTCCTCACACCAGATAACCGCCTGACGGTCATCTGCATCACTCCACAATACGACACCGTACATTTCGCACCTCGTCGGATCCCGTTCCCTACAGTTCCAGTGTGTGGAAAGCGTTGGCGTCCGCACATTACCAATCATGTGCCTATCTTTGAAATTTTGTGTCGCGTCAAAAAGCAAATGTCGCTATAACGCAAATTGTTGACGCCAAATAACGTCAACACGCGTAAATATTGTTGCTGGTTAGCGTCACAGCAGGAAGAAACACTACAATAAGAAGCGGAGCACGGACATTTGTCGCGATCTGCCAACAATGGGAGTCAGACCCCAACTGACCCGGTCGAAATACGGAACATCTTTGGCGCGAATCTGCGTCTTCTGAGCTCCGAATATCCTTCAATTGCGGGGCTTTGCCGTGAACTCGGCATCAACCGGACGCAATTCAACCGGTATCTCTCAGGGGAAAGCTTTCCCCGACCCGATGTGCTGCATCGGATATGCACTTTCTTTGGAAAGGACGCCCGAATCCTCCTGGAGCCGGTCGAAGCCGTACCAGATTCGGGTAGCGAGCTGCTGAACCATCCCGCTATCCGGGATTTCATGGGGCGCAACTCCACCCAGGTGCCAGAGGACATGGTGCCTTCGGGGCTCTATCGCTTCTCCCGGCGCTCCTTCGTGGATGACAGCCTGGCGATGCTGGGGATGCTCCTGGTCTTCCGCGAGGACGGGTACACCTTCCTGCGCGGCTACGAGGCCAAGGACGCCATGGCGCAACAGGGCCTGCCGACGACGGGGCCTGCCCGGGAATTCCGTGGGATCTTCCTTCAACAGGAGGAAGGCGTGGCCAACATCGCTGCGCGGCGCGGGTCCATCACCTGCTCCTACCAGTTCCTGTCGCGGTATCCGTCCATGGATGGACACTTCCTGGAAGGCTATTCCGCGCGGTCGGTGCGCGAAACCGTGCGGTCACGCCGCGTGGAGCGGACCGTCTACGAGCATATCGGCACCAACAAGAAGCTGATCCGTGAAACGGCGGAACAGGGCGGGCTGATCCCTCACGATCAGCTCCCCCGGTTCCACCAACGTCTTCTCAGGATCGACGAACCCTTCCGCTGAAGGGCGCACCGCGCGGCGTCAGTTGCGTCGCGCGGTGAACTTGGCCAGGCGTTCCATGCCGTCGGCGATATCACTGGTATCGGCGGCGTAGGACAGGCGCCACATGGTGGCCCCCCGCTCAGGATCGAAATCGATGCCGGGCGTGACGGCGACGCCCTCCTCTGCCAGGAAATCCTTGGCAAGGCGCAGCGAATTGTCGCCGAGATGGCTGATATCGGCATAGACGTAGAACCCGCCATCCGGCGGCGCGAAGCGCTTGATCCCGGCTGCTTCCAGACCGTTCAGCACGATCGCGCGGTTGCGCTCATAGGTCTGAACGTTCTCTTCCAGCTCGTCCCGGGCGCTGAGCGCCCCAAGGGCCGCGATCTGGCTGGCATGGGGGGCGCAGATGAACAGGTGCTGCGCCAGTTTCTCAACCGGGCGCACCATCTCTTCGGGCAGGACCATCCAGCCGACCCGCCAGCCTGTCATAGAGAAGTATTTCGAGAAGGAGTTGATGACGATCGCATCATCCCCGATCTCAAGCGCCGATACGGCCCGCTCGCCGTAATGCAGCCCGTGATAGATCTCGTCCGAGATAAAGGTCGTGCCGGCCTCACGGGCGGCATCCATCAGGCCTTCCATCCGATCGCGGTTCAGCATCGTCCCCGTCGGATTGGCCGGAGAGGCGACCATCACCCCGTCGAGCCCCGCATCGGTGATCTGATCCGGGCGCAGCTGGTAGCCATCCTGCGGTTCGGTCTGGATCAGCTCAGGCTGCAATCCCTGCGCCTTGAGGATCTGGCGGTAGGACGGATAGCCCGGGCTGGCGATGCCGATCCGCTGGCCGGTATCGAACAATGCCGAAAAGCACAGAACGAAGGCGCCGGATGACCCGGGCGTGATCAGGATCCGGTCAGGATCCAGATCGACCCCGTACCAATCCTTGTGAAGGTTGGCGATTCCCTCGCGCAGTTCGGGCAGCCCCGGGGTCAGCGTGTAGCCCAATGCGTCTTCGTCCAACGCCTTGGCCAGCGCCTTGCGCGCGGTGGACGGGGCGGGTGTGCCGGGTTGTCCGACTTCCATATGGATCACATGGCGGCCTTCGGCCTCAGCTTCGGCGGCCATGTGCATGATGTCCATCACAATGAAGGGATCAACGTCCCCTCGTCTTGAAACCTGCATATGCATCTCCGAAAGTATCGTCACCAATTCAACGGAGACGCGTCTTGAGGTCAATTGCACGAGTGGTGGTTATTCTGTTTGCGACACTATTCGTCGCAGAACCGCGTAATGCCTCAGCAGCCACCCTGATCCGGGACGCCGATATCGAGCATTCGTTGCAGCAACTGGCCGCCCCCATCCTGCGGGCTGCGGGGCTAAGTCCTTCGCGTGTCGGGATTTATGTCGTGCAAGATCGTAATCTCAACGCGTTCGTGCTGGATAACAGCGGGATCTACATCCATTCCGGCATGATCCTGCGGCTGACCCGGGCTGCGGAATTGCAGGCCGTGATCGCGCACGAGGCCGCCCATATCGCCAACGGCCATATCGTCCGCCGTGGTGTCAACGCGCAAAGCGCGCGCAACGTCGCGCTGCTGGGCATGGCGCTGTCTGCCGCCGCAGGTGCCGCCACCGGCCAGGGCGCTGCCGCCGCTGGCGTCGCGCTCGGTGTCGCGTCATCATCGCAACGTGTCTTCTTCGGCCATACGCGGGCCGAGGAAAGTGCCGCCGACCAGTCGGGCATCCGCTACATGGCCGCCGCCGGGGCCGATACCAGCGGCGCCGTATCCGTGATGGAGCTGTTCTCCGGTCAGGAGGCGCTGCCGGAACGTCGCCAGGACATCTACGCTCGGTCCCACCCCCTGTCCCGGGACCGCCTGCGCACGCTCAAGGGGCTGGCCGCCAGCTACAAGAAGGCCACGAAACCGGATCCGGCGATGGAATATTGGTTCGATCGCGCCAAGGGCAAGCTATCCGCCTTTACGCGCAATCCGAAATGGACCTTCCAGCGCAGCAAGGAAAGCCCCGCCGCCGATGTCCGGGCCATGCGCGAAGCTGTGGCCTTTCACCGCCTAAACCAGACCGGCAAGGCCCTGGCCTCGCTGGACCGGGCTCGTGCCGCGCGACCGGGCGACCCCTATTACGATGAACTCCGCGGGCAGATCCTGATGGAAAGCCGCAATTGGGGCGCAGCCGCCAACGCTTATGCCGCCGCCGCGCAGAGGGCACCGCGCAATTCGTTGATCCTGGCAGGCTATGGCCGCGCCCTTGTCGCCCTGGGCGGACAGCAGCGCTACCAGCAGGCCGTCGGCTACCTGGAACGCGCCACATCCAGCGACTGGCGCAACGACCTGGCCCTGCGCGACCTGGGCACCGCCTATGCCAAGCTGGGCAATCGCGGGATGGCGGCCTTGGTCACAGCCGAGGGCCACGCCCTGCGCGGACGCACCAAGGAGGCCCGGATCCTCGCCCAGAGAGCCGCCGATATGCTGCCGCGCGGATCTGCCGGTTGGCGGCGCGCGCAAGATGTGTTGAATGCAGTCAAGAATGCCAAGAACTGACCCTTTACCGGAGAACGCCATGACCCGTCTCGCCCCTCTCGCTCTTGCTGCGGGACTGACCCTCGCCCTGCCCGCTCAGGCCTTCGACGTCACGCAGATGAACGACGACGAACGCGCCGCCTTTCGCGCAGAGGTTCGCAGCTACCTGATGGAAAACCCCGAGGTCATCCTCGAAGCCGTCAACGCGCTGGAGGAACGCAACCAGCAGGCTCAGGCCCAGGCCGATGTGGACTTGGTCAAGGACAATGCCGACGCGATCTTCAATGACGGGTTTTCCTGGGTCGGCGGCAATCCCGATGGCGATATCACGGTCGTCGAATTTCTCGATTATCGTTGTGGCTATTGCCGGAAAGCCTTCGAAGAGGTCAATGAGCTGATCGCCGATGACGGCAATATCCGCTTTGTCGTCAAGGAGTTCCCGATCCTCGGCCAGGCATCGCTGGACAGTTCGCGTTTTGCCGTGGCGACCAAGATGGTGGCAGGCGACGAGGCCTACGAGATGATGCATGACGCGCTGATGGGCTATAACGGCGCCACGGACGAGGCCGCCCTGTCGCGCATTGCAGAAGGTCTGGGCCTGGATGCCGAAGCCATCGTCGCCAAGCTGGATGATCCCGCCGTGGCCGATGAAATCGCCGAAACCCGGCGCCTTGCCAATATCCTGAAGGTCAGCGGAACGCCGACCTTCGTGTTCCAGGACCAGATGGTGCGCGGCTACGTGCCCCTGAACGCGATGGAACAGATCGTCGAAGACCAGCGGGGCGGCTGATGCGCTGGCCGGCCATTCTGGCGGTGGCGGCCTTTCCGGCCGCTGCCGAGCCTGCCGGCCTCGACATGACACGCGAGGAACGGGCGGCGTTCGGGAAAGAGGTCCGCGCCGCCGTCCTGTCCGATCTCACCCCGATCGACCGCGCCCTGAACCCGCCGCCCATCGACCTGTATGGTCAGAACAGGGAGGCCGACCTGAAGCGGCTGGAAGACAGCGAGGCGGTCTTTGCCCCGACCCCGCGTGGCATTGGCGCCGACGACCCGCGCCTGACGATTCTCTTCTTCGAAAGCTTCCCCTGCGCCGAATGCAGCGCCGCCTGGGCCGATCTAGAGACACTGGTCGCTGGCCATCCCGATATCCGGGTCGAGCCGCGCTTTGCCGACGCAGGCGGCCCAGCACAATTGCTGCTGTCGCTGCTCGATCACCAGGGGCCTACGGCCTACCACGCGGCACGGCTGGCACTTCATGCCCTGCCCGACGCAACGCCCGATAGCCTGGCCGCGCTATCCCGCGACAAAGGATGGGTCCAGGACCGCATGCTGCGCCTCGCCCCAAGACGGGAGGCAGAGGCATTTGCCCGGCTCGATCTGGACACGACCCCCAGCTATGTCTTTCCCGACATGATGCTGCGCGGGTCCATCCCGTTGGTCGTGCTGGAAAAATACGTGAAGTAGGGATTATTCAGCGGCGTCGGGTGTCGCCTCGGCCTCGATCTCGGCCGCGCGTTTCTCGACCAGTTCGACGATGTGATCGACCATCTGGTCGTTGGACATCTTGTGGCTTTGCGCACCCGCCATGTAAACCATGCCGGACCCTGCCCCGCCGCCGGTGAACCCGACATCGGTCAGCAGCGCCTCACCCGGACCGTTCACGACGCAGCCGATGATCGACAGGGACATCGGGGTCTTGATGTGCTCCAGCCGCTCTTCCAACACCTCGACGGTCTTGATGACGTCAAAGCCTTGCCGCGCGCAGGACGGGCAGGAGATGATGTTGACCCCGCGATGGCGCAGGCCCAGCGACTTGAGGATCTCGAACCCGACCTTGACCTCTTCGACCGGATCGGCAGACAGCGACACGCGCAGCGTGTCCCCGATCCCCATCCACAGCAGGTTGCCTAGGCCGATCGCGGATTTGATCGTACCGGACATCAGGCCGCCCGCCTCGGTGATCCCGAGGTGAATGGGCGCATCGGTGGCCTCTGCCAGCTGCTGATAGGCCGCAGCGGCCATGAAGACATCGGAAGCCTTCACGCTGATCTTGAATTCGTGGAAATCGTGGTCCTGCAAGATACGGATATGGTCGAGACCGGACTCCAGCATCGCGTCGGGGCACGGTTCGCCGTATTTCTCAAGCAGGTGCTTTTCCAGCGACCCGGCATTCACGCCGATCCGGATGGAACAGCCGTGATCCTTGGCAGCCTGCACCACTTCGGCCACGCGCTTGCTGTCACCGATATTGCCCGGGTTGATCCGCAGGCAGGCCGCACCGGCCTCTGCCGCCTCGATGGCGCGCTTGTAGTGGAAATGGATATCCGCAACGATCGGCACCGGGCTTTCGCGCACGATTTCTTTCAGGGCCTTGGTCGCCGCTTGATCGGGCGTGGAAACCCGGACGATGTCCGCCCCCACATCCGCCGCGCGCTGGATCTGGGCCACGGTCGCCGCGACATCCGACGTGTCGGTGTTCGTCATCGTCTGAACCGATATCGGGGCACCCCCACCTACCGGAACATTGCCGACCATGATCTGGCGGCTTTCGCGGCGGTCGATATTGCGCCAGGGGCGCACGGGATTGTGGGACATGTCTGCCTCCTGCCGGTGACACGCTTCAGATAACGTGACAAAGGCCCCGGGACAACGGGGCCTTGTGCAAATTCCCGTGCTCGGGCGGGATCAGTCCTGCGGGACCTCAAGCTGCTGCGCCTTGGCCAGCATCACCTCCTCGGCAACCGGGTCGGCCGACAGGTCGGCGACCGCGTAGCTTTGCGTCATCGCGTCTGCGGACAGTGCCAGATTGCGGATGGTCGAGGTGCCGGGGCCCAGCGGACCGCGCAATTCGCCATCGACGGAGGCATAGAGCGAACCGGACATGCCGGCGCGCAGGGTCGGCGGCTCTTCGGTCAGCGGAACGGTGTATTCTTCGCCCGCATCGAGGATTTTTTCGAAAACGACGGTGCCATCGGCGGCGCTGACACGGACCCAGGCGGGACGTACGGCGACAAGGGTGACACCCGGCCCCATGGCTTCGGTCACCTGTGGCGTGGTCGAGGTTTCGGCCTCTTCCTCGTCCAACCCGAGACCGGCAAGCGCGGCTGCCACGGCGCGGTCTTCGGCGGAGCCGACCTGGGCGGGCTCTTCCTCGGTGCCTTCGACAAGCGTGCCAACCTGGCGCGGGTCGAGGGTCGAGATCGGGGCATCACGTGCCACCAGCACCGGCACGTCCAGTGCTTCGGGGCGATAGAGACGGTCCAGGCCTTCGGCGGGTTTCTCGACCGACATCGCCACCTGCGGCCCCTGGTCGGAGCCGGAGACGGTCGGCGCGGCCTGGATCGGGTCCAGATCGCTGAGGACATCCGGGGCCTGTTCAACGGGGGCGAACTGCACGCGCTGCACTTCGGTCAGGATCGACCAACCGCCATAGCCAAGCGCACCGATCAGCGCGATCAGAACCGCGACGGAGCCCAGGGCACCGGGTTCGATCCGCGACAGCACACTTTCACTGACGGGCACAAAAGGCGTGGCAGACCCGGTCAGGGGATCGGCGCCAAGGCCCTTCTTTACGATCGGCTCTTCCTTCTTGCGGTTGCCGGAGGCCTCCTGAGACATGCCATGGGCCGTCTGGAAACCGCTTTCCGCACAGAATTGAGCGAAGGCCGCGTCGGGATCGAGATTCAGGTAACGGGCATAGGACCGCACATAGCCGGCAATGAAGCCCGGCGTTTCGAATGCGTCGGGATCGCAATTCTCAATGGCGGAGATATAGGAGGCCTTGATACGGAGTTCACGCTGCACATCGAGAAGCGATTTGCCCAGCGTCGCGCGCTCGCCGCGCATCATGTCGCCGAGCCTCACTTCGAAATCATCAAATCCCTTGGGCTGGGCCTCATCCTGCTCCAGCTTAGGTTTCGATTTGCGCCACATCATCTCGCTGCCCCGTCGTGCGATTGTGCCGACCCGTTATCACCCCGATTCGAGTCCTGCCCTTTGTTTACATGACCCTAACACGATTCAAGTTGTTTTCCACAAAAACGCTTAACATTGGGGGTCATCAGCGCCGAGACGCCGAATGTTGTGTCGCAATTAACGAAATAAGGGATTTTCGAGCGGCGCATTGAGATTGCAAAAATCGCCGCCCGAAAAATCATCCACAGGCTCAGCCAGCGAGCTCCTGCCGATTCAGGGCGCAATGGGACCAGAGCGAATCCATTGCCTTGACCAGTTTGTCGATCTCATCCGGGCCGTGAACCGGCGACGGAGTGAAGCGCAGACGCTCCGTTCCGCGGGGCACGGTGGGGAAGTTGATCGGCTGAACGTAGATACCGTGGTCGTCCAGCAGCATGTCGGACAGCATCTTGGTATGGACCGGGTTGCCGACGATGACCGGCACGATGTGGCTGCCGTGATCGATCAGCGGCATGCCCAGCCCTTTCAGGCGGGTCTTGAGGATCTTCGCCTGGGTCTGGTGCTGGTCGCGCAGCGCCTGGTCGGATTTCAGATGCTTCACGGATGCGGCGGCCCCGGCGGCAACGGCCGGCGGCAGCGAGGTGGTGAAGATGAAGCCCGGAGCGTAAGAGCGGATCGCGTCGCACATCTTGTCGGAGGCCGCGATATAGCCACCCATCACGCCATAGGCCTTGGCCAGCGTGCCGTTGATGATGTCGATCCGGTGCGCCAGTCGGTCGCGTTCGGTAACGCCGCCACCGCGCGGGCCGTACATGCCGACCGCGTGAACCTCGTCGATATAGGTCAGGGCGTTGAATTCGTCCGCCAGGTCGCAGATTGCCTCGATCGGGCCGAAATCACCGTCCATGGAGTAGACGGATTCGAAGGCGATCAGCTTGGGCGCCGCCGGATCGTCGGCCTGCAGCAATTCGCGCAGGTGTTCGACGTCGTTGTGCCGGAAGACGCGCTTGGCCCCGCCATTGCGGCGCACACCTTCGATCATGGAGGCGTGGTTCAGCTCGTCCGAATAGATAATCAGGCCAGGGAACAGCTTGGGCAGCGTCGACAATGTCGCGTCGTTGGCGATGTAGGCAGAGGTGAACAGCAGCGCCGATTCCTTGCCATGCAGGTCTGCCAGTTCGGCCTCCAGCGCCTTGTGATAAAGCGTCGTGCCGGAAATGTTGCGCGTCCCGCCGGACCCTGCGCCGACCGTGTCGATCGCGTCATGCATCGCTTCCAGCACAACCGGGTGCTGGCCCATGCCAAGGTAGTCGTTGCCGCACCACACCGTCACCGGCTGTTCCGACCCGTCCGGGCGGCGCCAGGTGGCGTGGGGAAACTGACCTTTATGACGCACGATATCGATGAAGGTCCGGTAACGGCCTTCCTCATGCAAGCGGCCAATGGCCTGATCCAGCTGAGCCTCGTAGGTCACGGGCAGTACTCCTTCGTCTTCACTTGCGCCCCTGCGGGCGGCGAGCGGCTCGGTGCTAACACCGAACGGTCCTGATTGGAATGGTTTTAAGTCGCGCTTCCATTCTAGGCCAAGTTACAAATTGCCGCCCCCCCGACTTTGATCTGGGTCAAAAGGTGACTTTCCCATTTAAATATTTCGACTTACCCGACGTCCGCACCCCCCGACCCGATGGCAGGCTTTATCACGTCGATTTGACTGGCTTTTTCCCTATCGGGCCTGGCTCAGCGCCGCAGGCCCCGGATTTCCGCAGCCCCGCCCCCGACGGATATCGCATATGGACAGCGGCGGACCGGCTGGTAGTGTCGCGCGGCTCCCGAATTGGACCTGTCATGACAAATCCCGCCTTGCCCGACCTGCCGACCCCAGCCCCCACCCTGCGCGCGGCGATGTGGATGGCCGGTGCGATCATGTCCTTCCTGTCCATGGCGGTGGCGGGCCGTGCCCTCGCATCCGAGCTCGATACATTCGAGATCATGACCTATCGCAGCCTGACCGGCGTCATCATCATGTTCGTCGTGATCACCCTGACGGGCAAGTGGCACCGCATCACGACGCACCGGCTCGGCCTGCACGTGCTGCGCAACGTCGCGCATTTCACCGGGCAGAACCTGTGGTTCTTCGCGATCACGATGATTCCCCTGGCCCAAGTCTTTGCGTTGGAATTCACCTCGCCGATCTGGGTGCTGGTGCTGTCTCCGATTTTCCTGGCGGAAAAGATGACCCGCCGCCGTGCACTGGCCGCGCTGATCGGGTTTTCGGGCATCCTTCTGATCACCCGACCCGGAGCGCAGACCCTGTCGCCCGGACTGATCGCCGCGGCGCTCTGCGCGATCTGCTTTGCCGGCACGATCATCTCGACCAAGCGGCTGACCCGCGACGTGCCGACGATCTGCATTCTCTTCTGGCTGACGGTGATGCAGGCAGTTCTGGGGCTGGTGACCGGCGGGCTGGACATGGATTTCGCCGTGCCGTCGCTGGAACTGTTGCCCTGGGCGGTGCTGGTGGGGCTGGCCGGGCTGTTCGCCCATTTCTGCGTGACAACAGCGCTGTCCATCGCGCCTGCAACCCTTGTCGCCCCGATGGACTTCGTGCGCCTGCCCTCGGCCGCGATCCTGGGCCTGCTCGTCTATAACGAAGCGCTCGATCCCTTCGTGCTGATCGGGGCCGCCATCATCTTCGGCGCCAACTACGCCAATATCCGCGGAGAGCAACGTGCCTGATCGCGCAGGAAACGGATTGCCCTGCCCGCACCCGACGGGGTCAATACGGCCATGACCGCCATCGAACAGAAATCCGTCTCGACCGCCGCCTGGGCCCAGCTGATCCTGCTGGGGCTGATCTGGGGCGCCTCCTTCCTGTCCATCCGCATTGCCCTGGACGAGGTCGGCGCCTTCACCTCTGTCATGCATCGCTGCCTCTGGGCGATGATCCTGCTCTGGGGCGTCGTCATCTTTACCGGGCAGACA
Source organism: Pseudooceanicola atlanticus (assembly GCF_000768315.1). Lineage (GTDB taxonomy): Bacteria > Pseudomonadota > Alphaproteobacteria > Rhodobacterales > Rhodobacteraceae > Pseudooceanicola > Pseudooceanicola atlanticus. The sequence goes on along the minus strand of NZ_AQQX01000006.1, from coordinate 23,552 downwards.
TTGCCGCGGGATGCCCGTACCTGGGCCGCGTTGCTGTTCATGGGGGTGCTGAACAACGTTCTACCGTTTTCGCTGATGGCCTGGGGCCAGTTGCACATCGAAAGCGGCCTGACGGCGATCTTCAACTCCTTCACCGCCGTCTTCGGCGTCGTGGTCGCCGCCATCGTCTTTGCCGACGAAAAGCTGACGGCGCGCAAATCCGTTGGCGTGGCCTTCGGCGTGGCGGGCGTCATCGCGGCCAAGGGGCTGGACAACCTAGCCCATATCGATCTGCGCTCGCTCGGGCAGCTGGCCGTGCTGGCCGGAACGCTCTGCTATGCGATGGCCGGCAGCTTTGCCCGGGCCAACCTGTCGGGCCTGTCGCCGCTGGTCGCCTCTGCGGGGATGCTGACCGGGTCGACCCTGGTGATGATCCCATTGGCCTGGGGCGTGGACGGCATGCCCAGCCTCGCGCTCGAGCCGCGGACCTGGATGGCGATCGGCTATTACTCCCTGATCGGGACCGCCGGCGCCTACCTGCTTTATTACTCTATCCTGGCCAAGGCGGGCAGCGGCAACCTGATGCTGGTGACCCTCATGCTGGTGCCGGTGGCGATCCTTCTGGGGCACCTCGTCCTGGGCGAAGTTCTTCTGCCGCGGCATTTTATCGGCTTTGGATTCATCGCCACCGGGCTGATCGTCATCGACGGGCGGTTGATCCGGGCGATCCGGCGAATTGGGGTTTGACCCCTCGCCACCCAGCCCCTAGCACGAAACCGAAGACACTTCCGGAGACCGGTACATGATTTATGAAACCGCCGAGGATTGGAGAAACGCCCCGCATCGTCGCGTGGTCCTTTTCGGCATGTCCGGGCTGGGCAAGACCCATATCTCCAACATGCTGCGCGATTCCGGCAGCTGGTTTCACTACTCGATCGATTACCGCATCGGCACGCGTTACATGGGCGAATACATCGCCGACAACGCCAAGGCCCATGCGATGCAGGTGCCGTTCCTGCGCAACCTGCTGATGACGGATTCGATTTTCATCGGCTCCAACATCACCTTCAACAACCTCACGCCGCTGTCGACCTATCTCGGCAAGCCGGGCGATCCGGACAAGGGCGGCTTGCCCTTCGACGAATACCGCAAGCGCCAGGCGCAGCACGAAGCCGCAGAGATCGAGGCGTTGCTGGATACCGAGCATTTCGCGCAGCGCGCCACCTCACTTTATGGTTACGCCAATTTTGTGTGCGACAGCGGCGGGTCGATCTGCGAAGTCGTCGACCCCTGGAACGAAAATGACCCGGTCCTGAACGCGCTGACCGATACTGCGCTGCTGGTCTGGATCAAGGGTGGCGAAGAACATGCGCAAGAGCTGATCCGCCGCTTCGACCGCGCTCCCAAGCCCATGTATTACCAAGGAAAATTCCTGGAAAACGCCTGGGCCGCCTATCGCGAGGAAACCGGCGAGGCCGAGGACGAGGTCGATCCCGACGCCTTCGTTCGCTACACCTATGCCCGCGCCCTTGCCCATCGTCAGCCCCGCTACGCGCAGATGGCCAAACGGGGCGTCACGGTCACCGCAGACGAGGTCTCTCGACTGGCGGATGAGGAGGGCTTTGTCGCATTGATCGCGAAAGCCCTTGAGGCGCGCTGACCACGCGCCTACTTTTGATCGCTTACCCGCAATAACCGAAAGGCCTGAATCATGCCTATCAAGATCCCGTCCGACCTTCCCGCCTACGACGTGCTGACGCGCGAAGGGGTCATGGTCATGGATGAGGATCAGGCCGCACGGCAGGACATCCGTCCGCTGCGCATCGCGCTGCTCAACCTGATGCCGAAGAAGATTCAGACCGAAACTCAGTTTGCCCGGCTGATCGGGGCGACACCGCTCCAGATCGAGCTGTCGCTGATCCGGATGAGCGAACACCGCACCCGCAACACCGCAGCCGAGCATATGGAAAGCTTCTATCGCCCCTTCAGCGAGGTGAAGGAGAGCGGCGAGAAATTCGACGGGCTGATCATCACCGGCGCACCGATCGAGCACCTGGCCTTCGAAGACGTCACCTATTGGGACGAGATGGTCGAGGTCATGGACTGGACCCAGACCCATGTGCATTCCACCTTCGGCGTCTGCTGGGGCGGCATGGCGATGATCCATTACTTCCACGGCGTGCCCAAGCATATCCTCGACCGCAAGCTTTTCGGCTGCTTCCCGCAGCGCAACCTGGAACGCCCGTCGCCTTATCTGCGCGGGTTTTCAGACAGTTGCCTCGTGCCTGTCAGCCGCTGGACCGAAGTGCGACAGGCCGACCTGGACAAGCATGAGGGGCTGACCACCCTGCTGGACAATGACGAAACCGGCCCTTGCCTGGTCGAGGATCCGGAACATCGCGCGCTCTATGTCTTCAACCATTTCGAATATGACAGCGACACGCTGAAACAGGAATACGATCGGGACGTGTCTGAAGGGACGCCCATCGACATCCCGACGAATTACTACCCCAACGACGACCCCTCGCAACGCCCGACGAACCGGTGGCGCAGCCATGCCCACCTGCTCTACGGCAACTGGATCAACGAGATTTACCAGACGGTTCCCTTCAGCTTCCATGATGCTCCTGCTTAGACTGCTCGTCGCCCTCGCCCTTCTCGTCGCCATCGTGGCGGCGATCACCATGGTACGCGTGTCAAAACGCGTCGCCACGGCGGAAGAGGCCTATCCCCCCGAGGGCCAGTTCGTCGAGGTGGACGGCCATCCCATCCACTATGTCCAGACGGGCAGCGGACCGGACCTCGTCCTGCTGCATGGCGCATCGGGCAACACGCGGGACATGACGTTTTCGCTGGTCGATCAGCTGTCCGACCGCTTCCGTGTCACTGTCTTCGACCGTCCTGGCCTGGGGCACACCCCGCGCCTCGCCGCCTCCGGTGTCACGCTTGAGGATCAGGCCGACCTGCTGGTCGCCGCATCGCAACAGCTGGGCCTGGCCAGACCCGTCGTCGCCGGGCAGAGCTTTGGCGGCGCCGTCACCATGGCCTGGGCCGTGCATCACCCCGACACGCTGTCCGCCGCCGTCTCCATCGCCGGGGCCACCTATCCCTGGCCCGGAGACCTTGATGCCTTCTACGCCACCTTGGCGCGGCCCGTGATCGGCCCCGTCATGTCGCGCCTCCTGGGCGCCTTCGTGACCGAGGATTACGTGCGCAACGCGATTGAAGGCGTCTTCGCTCCCAACACGCAACCCGACGGCTACGCCGATTACATCGGCGTGCCGCTGGTCCTGCGCCCCCGCTCCCTGCTGGCCAATGCCCAGCAACGGACCGAGCTGCGCGAACACCTCCGCGCCCTGTCCCCGCGCTATCCCGAACTGACCCTGCCCATCGAGGTCATCCACGGCGATGCCGACGACACCGTCGCGATCTCGATCCATTCGGAGGAGTTGGCGCGCAATGTCGAAAGCGCCCAGCTGACGCGCCTGCCGGGTATCGGCCACATGCCCCACCACGCCGCCGAGGCTGCGGTGGTCGAGGCCATCGACCGCGCCGCCGACAGGGCCGGGATCCGCTGATCCGACGACCAAGGCCCGTTGCGTTAATCCCCTTAACATCCCATATTCGGTGAAAAGGAGCCGAATTCCATGGACTTGCCCTTCGACGGTGCGATCAGCGCATTCCACGAAAACGATGCGCCCAAGGCGATCCGCAACGCTATCGCCCGCGCCGACAAGAACGAGATGATCAATCCCGATTATCCCTATGACGAACGCATGCCGCGCAAGGCCTACGAAAAAGACCTCGAGGCGCTGCAGACCGAACTGGTCAAGATGCAGGCCTGGGCCAAGGAAAGCGGCGCCCGTATCGTCTGCGTCTTCGAAGGCCGGGATGCGGCAGGAAAAGGCGGCACAATCAAGAGGTTCCGGGAATATCTTAATCCACGCGGCGCGCGTGTCGTGGCGCTGTCCAAGCCGTCCGAGACGGAACAGGGCCAGTGGTATTTCCAGCGCTACATCGACCATCTGCCCGCCGCCGGCGAGATCGTGTTCTACGATCGCTCCTGGTACAATCGCGGGGTCGTGGAAAAGGTCTTCGGCTTCTGCACCGATGACCAGCGCGAACACTTCTTCGCCCAGGTCCCGGACTTCGAACGCATGCTCGTCGATGAGGGCATTCACCTCTTCAAGTTCTGGCTCAATGTCGGACGCGCGGAACAGCTGCGCCGCTTCCTCAAGCGCGAGAACGATCCGCTCAAGCAATGGAAGCTCAGCTGGATCGACGTCGAGGGCCTGAAGAAGTGGGACGACTATTCCCAAGCCATTCAGGAAACGCTCGACCGCAGCCACACCGACGTCGCCCCCTGGACGATCATCCGATCCGACGACAAGCGTCGCGCCCGGCTGGAAGCGATCCGCCACGTGCTGCAAAACGTTGATTACAAGCGGAAATCCGAAAAGGCGATCGGCAAGGCCGATGACAAGGTCTGCGGTGGCCCGGATATCTGGGATGCCTAAGAAGCGCGGCTATCATCACGGCAATCTGCGCCAGGCGCTTGTCGATGCCGCGCTCGAGCTGATCGAGGCCAAGGGCCCAACCGGTTTCACCCTGTCGGAAGCGGCCAAGCAGGCGGGCGTCACCCCCGCCGCCGTCTACCGCCATTTCGAGGGCCGCGAAGACCTGATCGCCGAAGCCGCCCGGCAGGGCTACGAGATCTTCGCCGACGTCATGCAATACGCCTATGACAAGGGCCAGCCCTCGGCCCTCGCCGCGTTCGAGGCGACGGGCCGCGCTTACCTGGCCTTTGCCCGCAAGTACCCGGGTCATTACATCGCGATGTTCGAAAGCGGCATCTCGGTCAATCGCAACCCCGACCTCGCCGCCGTGTCGAACCGCGCCCGTGCCGTTCTGGAAAAGGCCGCCGGCGATCTGTCGCAGCATATCCCGCCCGACAAACGCCCCCCCGCCGCGATGTTCTCGGCCCATATCTGGGCGCTCAGCCACGGGGTTGTCGAATTGTTCGCCCGGAACTCTCCGGGCACCCAATCCCCCTTCCCGCCCGAGGACCTTCTGGAAACCGGGATCGGGGTCTATCTGCGTGGTCTGGGCCTGATCCCGCCGGATGACGACAAACGCTAAAGCATTGGCCCGGCGGAGCAATCTCAGCCCCCGCACGACCTTTCGATATCGAAACGCATTTTAGCGAATAGCGGTGCCGTCCGGACTGCGGAATTAAGCAGCCGGTAGGAAAAAGCTGCGATTTCTGGGGCAAATGAACACGCATCTTGCCATCACGGCCGTCCTGGCCCTGGTTTCCCTTCTGCTGGCCCCTGCCGCGCTGATCGGCGGGCCTGCCCCCTCCGGTGGGCTGGTGCTTGTCCTGCATGCGCCTTGGCAGCAGGCACAGGACATCGTCGACCGGGCTGGCGGCAGGATCATCGGCCCGGCCCTCGCGCCCATGGCAGCCTTTGCCGAAGGGGGCCAGGATTTCACCCGCGCCCTACGCGACGCCGGGGCCTGGGCCGTCACCGATGCAACCCGCTTGGCCATCCTCTGCAATGTGACACCTTATGACGAACGCACCTGACCTCCCTGCCGTCGCGCAGCCCGACGAATTCGAAGCCTCGCAGGCCCGCGCAACCCGCCTGCTGGCCCATCTCAGCGCCGCCGCGGGCCTGCCCGTCGCTGTGATCGGCTGGCTGGTCGGGTCCAACGTCACGCTCAGCCTTGTCGGCGCGACGTTGTTCGGCCTTGTCGCCCTCGCCGCCCTGCGGATGGAGGGACGGACCTCCCGCATGATCGTCGCGCAGGCCCTGACCGGGCAGTGCATCACGCTGAACGCCGCGCTGATGGGCCACCCGCTGCAGATCGATATGCACATGGTCTACTTCGCCGCGCTGGCCGCGATGGTGATGATGTCGGGGCTGCGCGCGCTTTTCGTCGCCGCGGGCACCATCGCAGTGCATCACCTCGTCCTGTCCTTCGCCATGCCGGCGCTGGTCTATCCCTCCTCCGACATGCTCTTCAACGTGGAACGGACGGCCATTCACGCCGTGATCGTCATCATGGAAACCGCCGCGCTCAGCTTTGCAATCGCGACACGCCTGCGCCTCAACCGGCAGGCCCAGGCGCAGCGCAGCGAACTGGCCCGCGCGATGTCGGAAACCGAGGACGCCCTGAACCGGGCAGAGGCGGAAAAGACCCGCGCCGAAACCGCACTGGCAGAGGCGCAAGCAGCCAGGAATGCCGCCGACACAGCCCGGAAAGACGCGGAAACCGCACTGGCAGAGGCACGGCGCCAGTCCGAAATCGCCCGCGAGGCCGAGGAAAAGGACCGCGCCCTGCGCGACAGTCACGCCCAGGAACTGGTGCTGCTGACGGACATCTTCCGCGACAGATTGCAACAACTTGCCGCCGGTGAACTCGGCGTTCGGATCGGCGATGACCTGCCCTCGGATTACGACGATCTGCGCAGCTACTTCAACAATGCCGCCACCCGGCTGGAGGACGCGATCACCGATGTGCGTGGCCAGTCCGATGCGATCCGCAACCTGGCCAGCGACCTGACCGAAGCCGGCGGAAAGCTGGCCGATCGGTCGGAACGCCAAGCCACGACCCTCGCCCAGATCACCGAGGCGCTGACCCAGCTGGACCGCGCCACCCAGGATGTGGCCACCGACACGGGCGACGCACAACGCCTGATGAACGACGCCAGCAGCGAAGCCGAATCCGGCGCCACGGTCATGGCCCGCGCGGTCGAGGCGATGGACGCTCTCGAAGTGCGGTCCAACGAGGTCAGCAAGATTATCGGCGTGATCGAGGATATCGCGTTCCAGACCAACCTTCTTGCCCTAAACGCAGGGGTCGAGGCCGCCCGCGCCGGCGATGCCGGCCGCGGTTTCGCCGTCGTCGCAACAGAGGTCCGCGCCCTGGCGCAACGCTCCTCCGAGGCCGCGAAGGAGATTGACACGCTGATCAAGACCAGCACGACCCAGGTCGGCGAATGCGTCGCGCTGGTGCGGGAAACCGGCCAGGCGCTGGACGGGATACAGGGCGGTGTGAACTCGATCACGCAACGGTTCGACAAGATCGTGACATCGACGCGCGCACAGTCCAAGGGGCTCAGCAATGTGACCTCGGCGATCACCGACCTAGAAAGCCTGACGCAGAAGAACCTCAGCATCTTTCAGGAAACCCAGGCCGCCAACACCGTCCTCGATCGCCACGCCGGCGAGTTGGACGCGCTGGTGCGCCGGTTCCAGGTCGGCGCCAGCCGCTCGGGCCTGTCGGCCTCGACCCGCTCCCAGTGGGAGATGGACATGCCGACCGCACCGCGGATCGCATCCTGACGATCTCCATGCAGACCGCGCCCCTTGCCACAACGGCGAGGGATGCGGCCGCGACAACGCTGCCCGGACCTCAGCACGTCGCGGACCGCTACCCGTCACGACACCAGGCCTATTGCGGCCCGTCCGCCTAACGCTCTCGACGCACCGCGAACCATGCGCACCACGACCTCCGCACCAGATGCCCAACGAAAAAGGGCCGCCCAACCGGGCGGCCCTTTCCGTATATCCAGCGGCACAGGCCGCGGAAATCAACGCTTGGAGAACTGGAAGCTCCGGCGGGCCTTGCGGCGGCCGTACTTCTTACGTTCAACAACGCGGCTGTCGCGGGTCAGGAAGCCAGCGGCTTTCAGCGCGCCACGCAGCGACGGATCGTAGAGTTGCAGTGCCTTGGAGATACCGTGCTTCACGGCACCCGCCTGGCCCGACAGACCGCCGCCCTTGACGGTGGCGTAGACGTCGAACTCACCTTCAACACCGGCAACGGTGAAGGGCTGGCGCAGGATCATCTGCAGAACCGGACGGGCGAAATAGGTGTTCATTTCCTTGCCGTTCACGGTGACCTTGCCGGAGCCCGGCTTGATCCAGACACGAGCGGTCGCGTCCTTCCGCTTGCCGGTCGCGTAGGAACGGCCCAGTTCGTCACGAACGGGTTCGCGGGGCGCGTCCAGTTCGGCCGCGGCGGCGACACCACCGATATCGTCGGTGACGGCGTCTTTCAGCTCTTCGAGCGAATTGATCTGATCAGCCATTTATCAGCTCCGCGTGTTCTTGGAGTTCATGGATTTGACATCCAGCACTTCCGGCGATTGCGCATCGTGCGGATGTTCGGACCCGGCATAGACGCGCAGGTTGGTCATGATCTTGCGCGACAGGCGGTTGCCCGGCAGCATGCGCTTGACCGCTGCGGTCACGACACGCTCGGGATACTTGCCTTCCAGCAGTTCACCCGCGGTGCGGTGCTTGATGCCGCCCGGGTGGCCGGTGTGCCAGTAGTATTTCTTGTCCGTGCGCTTCTTGCCGGTCATCTGCACCTTGTCGGCGTTGATGACGATGACATTGTCGCCCATGTCCATGTTGGGGGTGAAGGACGGCTTGTGCTTACCGCGCAGCCGCATGGCAACGATCGAGGCGAGACGGCCCAGCACGACGCCCTCGGCGTCGATGATGATCCATTTCTTGTCGATGTCTGCCGGAGTAGCAGAGAAGGTTTTCATTTCGGGTGCCCTTTGGAAGATGGCAGCCCGGACGGGTGTTACACCGACCGGGCGATTTGATGGGCGGGTTATACAGCGCGGATCGCACCAGTCAAGCGGACAAATACCAAATTTCACAAGCAAAATCAGATGCTTGAAATTATGGTATTAATATACCCCACACAAATGAGCCCCCTTTGGCAAAAAATCTCTGCCACGGGCAGAAAAGTCTTGCACGACTCGCACTCAGTTCATAGGTGGGGCGCACTTTCGGGACCGATCCCAACCCGTGTCTTCATGGGGGGCGCTAAGGAACCGACTGGAACGCACTACTGGATTAGAAGGGGAGCGCCATGAAAGACGCCAACCTCTTCCAACTGGGGTACGGTCTGGATACAGGCGCCCATGAGGAAGACACCACCATCGGGGGTTTCGTCCCCGCGAACGATTCTCCACGCGACGTGTTCGACGAAGACCGCGATGATCACTTCATCCGGCGCGACGGGGTCGTGTTTGCCGGCACGCATCTGATCATCGAGGTCGTCAACGGCCACGGGCTGGACGACGAGGGCCGCATTCAGCAGGCCTTCCGCGATTGCGTGGACACGTGCGGGGCCACCCTGCTGCACATCCACACGCACAAGTTCTCGCCCCAGGGCGTGAGCGGCGTGGCCGTGCTGGCGGAAAGCCACATCTCCGTGCACACTTGGCCGGAAATCGGCTACGGCGCCTTCGACGTGTTCATGTGCGGCGATGCAAAGCCCTGGCTGGCCGTCGACGTGCTGTCGCGCGCCTTCGGCACCGCCGATGTCCGCGTGAAGGAACTGAAGCGGGGCGAAGGCCTTGTCGAGGAGTCCGGGGTCGCGGCATGAGCGACTGGATCCGCGAAAAGCTCCACGCCGATTACGGGCAATCGCTGCGCATCTCCGAGATGCTGTATGACAGCGAGACCGAGCATCAGCGTCTGAAGGTCTTTCAGAATGGAACCTTCGGCCGGGTCCTGACGCTCGACGACGTGGTGCAGACCACCGAAGGCGACAACTTCGTCTACCACGAAATGCTGACCCATGTGCCGATCCTGGCGCATGGGGCGGCCCGTCACGTCTGCATAATCGGCGGCGGTGACGGCGGCATGGCCCGCGAGGTGCTGCGCCATCAGAGCGTCGAAAACGTCACCATGGTCGAAATCGACGGCGGCGTGGTCGAGTTTTCCAAGCAATACCTGCCGACCCTGTCGCAGGGGGCTTTCGACGATCCGCGCCTGAACCTCGTCATCGCCGACGGGGCGGATTTCATCCGCACCACCGAGGGCGGGTTCGACGTCATCATCGTCGACAGCACCGACCCGATCGGTCCCGGCGAGGTCCTGTTCTCGGACACGTTCTACGGCCATGCCAAGCGGGCCCTGACCCCCGGCGGCATCATCGTCACCCAGAACGGCGTGCCGTTCATGCAGGGCGACGAGCTGACCAACACGATGCGGGCCTTCCAGGCGCTCTTTGCCGATGCGTCCTGCTATCTGGCCACCGTGCCCACCTATGCCGGTGGGCCGATGGCCTTTGGCTGGGGCACAGATGGCGACGCGCGGCAGACCCCGCTCGCCACCTTGAAGGACCGGTTCACGGCCTCGGGCCTGACCCCGGACTATTACACGCCCGAGGTGCACCAGGCGGCCTTCGCCTTGCCCGGCTACGTGCTGAAGCTGATGCCTTAACGCTCCGGGGGGATGGAATAGGTCAGCGTGGCCCGGGCCACCGGCTGTTCCATCCCCTCGGAAAACAGCAGCGCATCACTCACCGCCAGGACCTTGCCCAGCTTCAGCAACCGGCATTCGGCGATCAGGTCGGCATGATTGACCGGCTTGCGCATGAAATCGATCGAGCAATTGGTGGTGACCGCCAGCGCCTTGGGCCCGATCATCGCCATGATCGCCAGGTAGGCCGACACATCCGCCAAGCTGAACATGGCCGGTCCCGAAACCGTGCCGCCCGGGCGCAGGTGCCGCTCTCCGACCTTCAGGCGGATGCGGACGAACATGTCCTGCACCTCTTCCACGCCGAAATCCGCATGGACCTGGGGGAACACTTCCACGAGAAATTGTTCCAGATCCTCTTTCGTCATCACAGGCAATCGCTTTCCTCCCTCGATATTGCGGCATAGAGTTCCGACAAACCAAGGGGAGGTACAAGATGGCAATTCTGGAACGTCGCGACACCGGGTCTATCGCCCATCTTCACATGAACCATCCGGAAAAGCTGAACGCGCTGTCCGACGCCATGCTGGCAGAGCTCGCTTCGGCCCTTGCAGCCCTGCGCGAGGATCGCGACATCCGCGTCGTCATCCTGTCGGGCGAAGGCAAGGCCTTCTGCGCTGGCCACGACCTGAAAGAGATGCAGGCCGGTCGCCAGGCCGAAGATGGTGGCGCCGCCTATTTCGGGGATCTCTTCACCCGCTGCGCATCGGTGATGAACGCGATCCGCACCCTGCCCCAGCCGGTCATCGCCCGCCCCCACGGCATCGCCACAGCTGCCGGTTGCCAGCTGGTCGCGACCTGTGACCTTGCCATCGCGGCAGAGGGCACGCGCTTTGGCGTGAACGGCGTCAATATCGGCCTCTTCTGCTCCACCCCCATGGTCGCCCTGTCTCGCAACATCCCGCGCAAACAGGCGTTCGAGATGCTGACCACCGGCGAATTCATCGACACCGACCGCGCGATCGACCTCGGCCTGATCAACCGCGCCGTCCCAGAGGACCAGCTAGAAAGCGCGACGATGGAATTGGCCGAGACCCTGGCCTCCAAGCTGTCCTCGGCCGTGCGCATCGGCAAAGAGGCCTTCTATACCCAAATCGAAATGCCCATCGAACAGGCCTACACCTATACCGGGCAAGTCATGGTCGAGAACATGATGCTGCGCGATACCGATGAGGGGATTCGCGCCTTCATCGAAAAGCGGCGCCCCGACTGGGCTGAGTAAAGCCCCTCACGGCAAATTTGATTGACAGGTTTCGCCCGGAATTTCGCCTTGGCCCCAGTCGGTTAAGGCGTTGTTTCCATTTCAGGGTCAATTTATTGCCCAGTTCGGCATTTTTTCGCCGTACGTTATCAGCATAGCATGAAAAATATTTATTTATTTTAGGACGAATGCGATGCGAATTTGGGTCACCGCCAGCTTTCTGTCTCTCCAGGCCTCGCTCTCTCTGGCCAGCGATCTGCCGATTGCGGTGACCCAGGCAGATTTTCCGCAGACAGACGAATTCCTCGTCGATCTGGGACGCGACCTGTTCTTCGATCCGATCCTGTCGGGCAACCAGAACATTGCCTGCGCCACCTGCCACCACCCGACGCTGGCCTCTTCCGATGGCATGTCGCTGGGCCTTGGCGAGGGCGCGACGAAACTGGGCCCCGCCCGCGTCGTCGATCCGGACAACCCGCCGCATAACCGCATTCCCCGCAACGCCCCGGCGCTTTTCAATGTCGGGGCCTATGAATTCACCACCATGTTCCATGACGGCCGGGTCCAGGCCGATCCCAAATCCCAATTCGGCATCAAGATGCCCCCCAATGCGACGCTGGAACGCCCCCTGCCCACGGTTCTGGCCGCTCAGGCGCTGATGCCGCCGACCAGCCATGATGAAATGGCCGGCCAGGATCAGGAAAACCCGATCTCCCTTGCCGCGATGGACGGCAAGCTGCGCGGCGAAGGCGGCGTCTGGGACCTGCTCTGCAAACGGATCGAGGCCGTGCCCTCCTATGCCGAGCGCTTCAAGAAGGTGATCGGCGACCGCCCGCTGCATTTCACCGACGTCGCCCGCGCCCTGGCCGAGTTCGAAACCTTCGAATTCCAGTCGATCAATTCGCCCTTCGACCAGTATCTGCGCGGCCAGCAGAACGCGCTCAGCGCCGATCAGAAAGCCGGAATGGACATCTTCTATGGCAAGGGCAATTGCGCCTCATGCCATTCCGGTCCGTTCCAGACCGACCACCAGTTCCACGCCATCGGCCTGCCCCAGCTTGGCCCCGGCAAGGAAGTCGGCTCCTACGCCGATAAGGGCCGCATAGCGGTCACCGGCGATGTCGAGGACCGCTACCGATTCCGCACGCCCTCGCTGAGAAACGTCACGATCACGGGACCTTACGGGCATAACGGCGCCTACAAGGACCTCGAGATGATGGTGCGTCACCACCTCGATCCGATCCGGTCCCTCGGGCGTTACGATTTCAGCCAGGCGGTGCTGCACGACATCAAGCTCGAGGCCGACGATTGGGGCGCGATGAAGGATTTCGATGAGGTCATGCGCATCGCCGAAGCCGCCGAGATCATCCCGGTGGACCTGACCGAGGCGGAGATTGCTCGGCTGATGACCTTCCTCGAGGCGCTCACCGACCCCGAGGCCGGCAAGGGCCGCCTTGGCGCGCCCGACAGCGTGCCCTCCGGCCTGCCGATGGACACGTTCAACTAGGGCCCCACGACCCGGCAACAGGCACCGATCCCCCTTCCCAAACGCGCCGCGATGGCCTACATCGCGCGCATGGCTGATACACCCGAACTCCACATCGTCGGCGGCGGCATGGCCGGCTCCGAAGCTGCCTGGCAGGCAGCGAACCAGGGCGTGCGCGTCGTGATCCACGAAATGCGCCCCCATGTCGGCACCTTCGCCCACAAGACCGGCGACCTGGCCGAGATGGTCTGTTCCAATTCCTTCCGCTCGGACGATGACGAACAGAACGCCGTCGGGCTGCTGCATTGGGAAATGCGCCAGGCCGGTGGCCTGATCATGGAAATGGCCGATAGCAACGCCCTGCCCGCCGGTGGCGCGCTGGCCGTCGACCGCGACGGGTTCTCGGCGGCCGTGACCGAACGGCTGCGCGCCCATCCCAATGTGCGCGTCGAGGCCGGAGAGATCAGCGAATTGCCCACCGACGGCCATTGGATCATCGCCACCGGCCCGCTGACCTCCGAAGGGCTGGGCCAGGCGATCGCCCGCGAAACCGGGGCCGAGGCGCTGGCCTTCTTCGATGCCATTGCGCCCATCGTCTATGCCGACAGCCTCGACATGGACGTGATCTGGGCACAGTCCCGCTACGACAAGGGCGAGACCGAGGAGGAGCAGAAGGCCTACCTCAACTGCCCTATGACCAAGGACCAGTACGAGGCGTTCATCGACGCGTTGCTGGCCGCCGACAAGACCGAGTTCCACGAGGGCGAGACCGCCGGCTATTTCGACGGCTGCCTGCCGATCGAGGTCATGGCCGAACGCGGCCGCGAGACCCTGCGCCACGGCCCGATGAAACCCGTTGGCCTGACCAATGCGCACAAGCCCGACGAAAAGGCCTATGCCGTCGTGCAGCTGCGCCGCGACAATGCGCTTGGCACGCTCTACAACCTGGTCGGCTTCCAGACCAAGATGAAGTACGGCGCGCAAGCCGATGTTTTCAAAACGATTCCCGGACTTGAGAACGCGCGCTTTGCCCGCCTCGGCGGCATCCACCGGAACACCTTCCTGAACTCGCCCACGCTGCTGGACAACCAGATGCGGCTGCGGTCCCGTCCGCATATCCGCTTTGCCGGCCAGATCACCGGGGTCGAGGGCTATGTCGAAAGCTCCGCCATGGGGCTGCTGGCCGGTCGCATGGCCGCTGCGGAACTGGCGGGCCGCGACCTGCCCCCGCCGCCGCCGGAAACCGCCATGGGCGCGCTGATCCACCACATCACCGGCGGGGCCGAGGCCAAGACCTTCCAGCCGATGAACGTGAATTTCGGGCTCTTCCCGCCACTGGATGGCGTAAAGGGCGGGCGCCGGAACCGCAAGGATCGCTACAAGGGGTACACGGATCGGGCAAAACTGCTCTGGTCCGACTGGCTCCGCTCTGCGGAACTGGACCTCGCCCGGACGGCGTGATTTGTTGCCGCCATGGCACAATCACATCTCGACAAGATCTACGACGTGGAGGGCCCCAAGGCCCTCAGGGAATTCTACGACAACTGGGCCGACAGCTATGACGGCGACCTGGAAGACCAGGAATACGTGACACCTTCGCGTGTCGCCGCCGCCCTCGCCGATTTCGTCCCCGAGGCCGACCGCGACCAGCCCGTGCTGGATTTCGGCTGCGGCACCGGCCTGTCAGGCGAGGCTCTGTCCAAGGCCGGGTTCACCCAGCTGCACGGCGCCGATGTCTCCGAAGGCATGCTGGAAAAGGCCAGGGAAAAAGGCGTCTACGCCCAGCTTCTGCGCCTGCCCGGCGGCGCGCTCGATCCCGAAATCATCGGTCGGTACAGGCTGGTGACTGCCGCCGGCGCGATCTCGGCCGGGGCGGCGCCTGCCGAAACCCTGCCCCAGATCGTCGACGCCCTGCCCGCCGGCGGGCTGCTGGTCGTCTCCTATAACGGCCACACGCTGGAGGACGAGGCCTACATGGCCGCGCTCACCCGCGTCCTGACCGATGGCGCAACGCTGGAATCCGCGCAGGACGGCGATCACCTGCCCGGCATCGGGCTGAAATCGCGCGTCATGGTGCTGCGCAAGACGTGATTCAAGCATGAGCCATCAGGAATGAGCCGCCCAACATGACCATGGTCACCCGCTTCGCCCCGTCCCCGACAGGGCCGTTGCACCTGGGCCATGCCTATTCCGCGCTGCTGGCCCATGACCGGGCACGGGCGGCGGGCGGCAGCTTTCTGCTGCGCATAGACGACCTGGACCAAAGCCGCGCCCGCCCCGAATGGGAAGCGCAGATCTACGATGATCTTCAATGGCTTGGTCTTTCCTGGCCCGAACCCTGCCGGCGCGAATCCGACTGTACCGCCGACTACGAGGCCGCGCTGGACCACCTCTGGTCGCGCGGCCTTCTCTACCGTTGTACCTGCACACGCCGCGACATCGCCGAGGCGCTGTCGGCCCCGCAGGAAGGCGCCCCCGTGCATGGCCCCGACGGGTTGATCTACCCGGGCACCTGCCGCTGGCGGCACCCCGGGGAACGCAACGCCCCCCAGGACCACCCCCGCCCGCGCGGCGTGACCCTGCGGCTCGATATGGAAATGGCCACCGCGCAGATCGGCCCCGACACCCCGCAAGACGCGCCGATAGCCAGCTTCGAGGAAACCGGCGCGGGTCCCGACGGGCAGACCGGACGCATCGACATCACTGCGCAGGACATGATCGACGGTGTCGGTGACGTGGTTCTGGCGCGGCGCGACATGGCGGCCTCCTACCACCTGGCGGTCGTGGTGGATGACGCCGCCCAACAAGTGACCGAGGTCACGCGCGGCGCCGACCTGTTCGACGCCACCCGAATTCACGTGGTATTACAAAAGCTTCTGCGCCTTCAGACGCCCGGCTATCACCACCACCGCCTGATCCGCGACGACAATGGCAAACGCCTGGCCAAGCGCGACGATGCCCGCGCGATTGCCAAGTATCGCGACGACGGCGCCACCCCCGCCGATATCCGGCGGATGGTCGGCCTTTAGACCATCGGCGCCATCAGCTCGACCTCTTCGCCATCGCGAATGGCGGTGTAGAAACAGGACCGCCGGTTCGTGTGACAGGCCGGCCCTTCCTGGCGCACGATCATCAGCAGGCAATCGCTGTCGCAATCGACCCGCATGTCGATCAGTTCCTGCACGTGCCCGCTGGTCTCGCCCTTGATCCAGAAGCTTTGCCGCGAGCGGGACCAATAGGTCACCCGCCCGGTCTCGAGCGTCTTCGCGACGGCCTCCGCGTTCATCCAGGCCATCATCAGCACGGCACCGCCCTCGTCCTGGGCAATGGCCGGGATCAGTCCCTTGTCATCATATTTGAGAGAGCCGGGATCAAAGCGCATCGGGGCATCCTTTCCAAATCGGGTCGGCAGCGCTATCTAAGGGAAATCGAAGCCGCACGCCACCACCGAGAGGACGCCATGAGCGGAGAGACCGACCTCGTCAAGCTCTATTCCAACCGTATCCTGGCGCTCGCGACGGATATTCCCTACCAGGAACGGCTGTCAAACCCATCTGCCAGCGTGAAAAAACGCGCACCGCTCTGCGGGTCGACGGTGACGGTCGATGTCGGCGTCAAGGACGGGCGCATCGCCGAATTCGGGCAGGACGTGAAGGCCTGTGCGCTTGGCCAGGCCTCGGCCTCCATCGTCGGGCGCGCGGTGATCGGCTGCGACCGCGACCAGATCCATGCCGCGCGCGACGCGCTCAAGGCGATGCTGAAACAGGACGGCCCGACACCCCCGGCCCCGTTCGAAGAGCTTGAGGTGCTGCGCCCCGCGCAGGAGTACAAGAACCGCCATGCCTCCATCCTGCTGACGCTGGACGCGCTGTCCGATGCGATGGACGAAGTCGCGCAATCGGATTGCGCTTAACGGGTTGTTCGGTTTTGGGCTTTAGGGCTGATCCCGTCATGATGGACGGGACGCAATGCATATTGATCAAACCGGTTTCGACGATGCGCGACGCAATGCAATCCTGAACCAGGTTGCACAGAACGCCTCCGCCCTGGGTGCGGAAGTGGTGGATATCGACGGCTTCCTCGATGCCATCGCCGCGCAAACCACCGAACAGCAACAGACCCTGCGCCAGTTGCGCGAAGGGGCGGGCCACGTCGTGCAGGTCAACGCCTCCGTCATGGAAACGCTCGCGGCCATGTCGCAGACGATCACCCAGACCCTGGCCAAGCTGACCACTGCCAGCGAAAAGCTCACCGTGACCGAGGAAAAGGCCAACCACCTCGTCTCCTGGGTGCAGACGATCGACCAACGCGCCCAGAACGTGCAGGGCACGCTGGATGCGGTGCAGAACTCGAACAACCAGATCGCCGTGATTGCCGCGCAGGTCAACATGCTGGCCATCAACGCGAAGATCGAAGCCGCCCGTGCCGGCGAAACCGGGAAGGGCTTTGCCGTCGTCGCCGATGCAATCAACGAATTGTCGCAACGCACCGGTCAGGCGGCGGAAGATATCACCGGCAACGTCAACGCGCTGATCGACTGGATTTCCGGCCTGCAATCGGAATCCGGCTCCGTCAGCCGCCGCGCGCAGGAAATGCATGAACACGGAGCGGAAAGCGGCGCGGCCCTGACCGAGGCATTGCAGGACATGGAGGCGATCAGCAACCGCAACACCCTGATCGCGCGCGACGCCGAAGACGCGGACAAGGCGCTGCGTGAATTCCTCCCCAATATCGCCGCGATCGACCGATCCGTTACCGCCGGGATCGCCGGCGTGCAGGACGCGCACAAGCGGATCACGCGCCTTGTCGATACGTCCGAAAGCCTGGTCCAGGGCAGTGTCGCCCTCGGCGGCAGCCAGGGCGATGCGCTCTTCATCGACGCCGTGAAGGCCCGCTGTGGCGAGATCCGCGCCGCCTTCGAAACCGCCCTGCGCGAAGGGTCAGTCTCCATCGACGAACTCTTCGATACAGAATACCGCCCCGTGCCCGGATCGAACCCCGAACAGGTGGTCACCCGCTTCACCCGGTTCACCGACCGCGTTCTGCCGGGCATCATAGAACCCGCGCTTGACCTCGATCCGCGTGTCGTCTTCTGCGCCGCCGTGGATCGTAACGGCTACCTGCCGACGCATAACCGCAAATTCTCGCAGCCGCAGGGCACGGACCCGGTCTGGAACACGGCCCATTGCCGCAATCGCCGCATCTTTGACGACCGTGTCGGGCTCAAGGCCGGACGCAATGCCGAACCCTTCCTGCTGCAGGTCTATCGCCGCGACATGGGCGGCGGGGAATTCGTCCTGATGAAGGACGTCTCTGCCCCGATCTTCGTCGACGGCCGCCATTGGGGTGGCCTGCGCCTCGCCTACCGGTTCTGACACCCGGCGTTCCGAACAAAAAAACCGCCGCACATCCATGCGGATGGCGGCGGAAAGGATACGGTCTCGCGTGGGACACCGACCTGCCGGAACCGGGGGAATGAGGCAAAACCGGCATTCTGGGACAGGCAATCTCAGGCACCGCATGGGGGAATGCGGGACAGGTCGGACGCGAAACCGCGGGCAGAAAACAGATACGGCCTCAGGTCAGGCCAGGCAGGTGAAGCGCTCCGAAAAGCAGGACCATCAGGGCCGCAACCCCAAGCGCATCCTCGATCAGTGTGCCACGGGACTGGCGGGCCAGGGTGGTGATCTGTCGGATCATGGCGATGTCCTTTCGAATTGCTCAACCTCTGTTGCTACTTTGTTCTCATATCCGGATTCGCAAGTAAAGAACTTTTTAAGAACATTTGAGAACAAAATGAGTTATCCCACGGAAATCAACCGGATAGCCTCGTCCTGCCCCATCAGCCACAACAGCATGCGCGCCGCCCTGCCCCGGTCGGTTTCCAGCGTCGGGTCCTTGACCAGCAGCGCCCGCGCATCCGCCTGGGCCGACGCCATCAAGCCCGCATCCCGTTCCAGGTCCGCCACCTTGAACCGCGGCAAACCCGATTGCGCCGTGCCGATCACGTCGCCCGCGCCCCGCATCTCCAGGTCGACCTGAGCGATGCGGAAGCCGTCCTCCGTCTCGCGCACCAGGGTCAGCCGTTTCTCCGCCGTCTCCGACAGGGGCGCGCGATACATCAGCAGGCAGGTCGCCTGCTGGTCCCCGCGCCCGACCCGGCCGCGCAGCTGGTGCAATTGCGCCAGGCCAAAGGTTTCCGCGCGTTCGATCACCATGATCGACGCGTTTGGCACGTTCACACCGACCTCGATCACCGTCGTTGCCACCAGCACCTGCCGGCGACCCGCGACGAAATCCGCCATCGCCGCGTCCTTGTCGGCGGGTGGCATCTGCCCGTGGACCAGCGCCACCACGTCGTCGCCAAGGGCCGCGCGCAAATGCTTGAACCGGTCTTCCGCCGCGGTCAGGTCGATCAACTCGCTTTCCTCGACCAGCGGGCAGACCCAATAGGCCTGCCGCCCCTCGGCCACGGCCTTCCGCAGGTGATCCACCACCTCGTCCATCCGCTGCGTCGACACCAGGGCCGTCCTTATCGGTTTCCGACCCGGCGGTTTCTCGTCGAGGATCGAGATATCCATGTCGCCATATTGCGCCAGAGACAGCGACCGCGGGATCGGCGTCGCCGTCATCACCAGCACATCCGCCTGCGCGCCCTTGCGGCCCAGCTCCAGCCGTTGGCGGACGCCGAACCGATGCTGTTCATCGACGATCGCCAAGCGCAGGTCATGAAACGCCACATCCGCCTGGAACACAGCATGGGTGCCCACCAGGATGTCGATCCGGCCCTCCGCCAGGTCGGCCAGCTTGGCCGCGCGGTCCCTTCCCTTGTCTCGCCCGGTCAGGATCTCCAACCGCACGCCGGCCGCCTCGGCCATCGGGGCCAGCCCCTCCATATGCTGGCGAGCCAGGATTTCGGTCGGCGCCATCATCACGCCCTGCCCCCCGGCCTCCACCGCGATCAGCAGCGCCAGGAAGGCAACCAGCGTCTTGCCGGCGCCCACATCGCCCTGCAACAGGCGCGACATCTTCAGATCTCCGGCCATATCCGCCGCGATCTCCGCGACCGCGCGGGTCTGTGCGCCGGTCGGCTTGTACGGCAACGCGGCCAGAACCTTACGCTGTAAGTTACCATCCCCGACCGTGGCCCGCCCCCGCGATTTCCGCGTCCGGTCCCGTGCCAGCGCCAGCGTCAATTGATGCGCCATCAACTCGTCATAGGCCAGGCGCTGATGCACCGGATCATAGGGTCCGCTTTCGGTCGTCGGCGCATGGGCCGCGCGCACCGCTTCGGCCCAGCCGGGCCAGCCCTTGGCCTCTTTCAACGACCGGTCGATCCATTCCGGCAGGTCGGGCATCCGCTCCAATGCCGCCGCCGCGCCCTTTGCCATGACCCGCTGAGTCACGCCTTGCGTCAGCGGGTAGACCGGTTCGAATTCCGGCAACTCCCCGGCGTCTTCGGGCGGCAGAACGTGATCCGGATGCACCATCTGGATCATCCCGTCGAACAGTTCCAGCTTGCCCGATACGATCCGCCGCGACCCTTCGGGCAAAAGCCGTTTCAGGTAATCGCCGCGGGCATGGAAGAAGACGAGCGGGAAATCCTCCTGGCTGTCCTGCACCATGATCCGGTAGGCCCCGCCCTTGCGCGCCGCCGGGCGATGGCCGCCAACCGTGACCTCGACCGTCGCGATCCCGGGCACCGGCGCGCCCTTGACCGTGTCGCGACGCCGCCGGTCGATCACCCCGTGAGGCAGCAGGAATAAAAGGTCGCGCGGGGTTTCCACGCCGAGCTGCGTCAGGCTCTTGGCAATCTTCGGCCCGATCCCCGGAAGCGTCGTGATATCCGCGAAGAGCGGGAAAAGGAGTTCCGGCCGCCTCGCCATCTCAGCCTCCGATCAGCTCCAGCCAGCCATCCTCGTCCAGTGTCTCGATGCCCAGATCCGCAGCCTTTTTGGCTTTCGATCCCGCCCCGGGCCCCGCCACCAGCAGGTCGGTCTTGGCCGAGACCGAGCCCGACACCTTGGCCCCCAATGCCTCTGCCCGCGCCTTGGCCTCGGCCCTTGTCATCTTTTCCAGCGTGCCGGTGAAGACGACCGTCTTGCCCGCCACGGGGCTGTCCGCCGCGACCACGCGCTTGGCCTCCTGGATGTTCAGATGCGCCACCAACCGGTCGATGGAGGCGCGCTCTGCCGGGTTTGCAAATGTCGTCACCAGCGAGTTTGCCATCACCTCGCCGACGCCGTCGATCCCGATCAGATGCTCCCAGGCCGGGCCGCGTTCCTCGGCCTCGACGATGCCTGTCTCCAGCGCCTCCCAGGTCCCGTAATGGTTCGCGATCAGGGCAGAGGCGCTTTCGCCCACATGCCGGATACCAAGCGCGAACAGCAACCGCGACAGAGGGATTTTCCGCTTGTCCTCAATGGCTTGATACAGGTTCTCGGCGCTTTTCGCGCCCCAGCCCTTCACCTTGTCCAGCGGGCGTTCGGCCAGGTGGCGGATCGCCTGGATCAGGTGGTCGGTATCCGTGTCATCCACCGGCACACCGGCGCCGCGCAGCATCTCGGCCAAGGTTTGCAGGTACTCGGCCCGCCGGTCGTCAGGCAGGTTCATCGCGTAGTCGATCACCTCGCGCGGGTCGCGAACCAGCCGCTCCTCCGCCCCCCGCGTCGCAAGGGTAAAGATGTCCGCAGGCTGCGCAATCCAGCACATGGAATAGAGGAATTCGACCTGTTTCGCGCCCAGCCCCTCGATGTCGAAGGCGGCGCGCGACACGAAATGCTTCAGCTTTTCGACGGCTTGCGCCGGGCAGATCACGCCACCGGTACAGCGCCGCACGGAATCGCCCGGCTCCCGCACTGCCTCGGACCCGCATTCCGGGCAGGTTTCGGGGAAGACGTACGGCTCCGCCCCGCTGTCCCGCTTGGACAGGTCCACATCGGCAACTTTCGGGATCACGTCCCCGGCGCGGTAGACCTGCACCCAATCCCCGACGCGGATGTCCTTGCCCTCGCGGATCTCGCCGCCCTTGCTGTCGCGCCCGGCAATGTAATCCTCGTTGTGCAGGGTGGCGTTCGACACGACCACGCCGCCCACCGTCACCGGCGTCAGCCGCGCCACGGGCGACAACGCGCCGGTCCGGCCAACCTGGATGTCGATCGCCTCCAGCCGGGTCCAGGCCAGTTCGGCAGGGAATTTATGCGCCAGGGCCCAGCGAGGCGTCGTCGACCGGTATCCCAGCCGGCCCTGCAGCGACAGATCGTCGACCTTGTAGACCACGCCGTCGATGTCATAGCCCAGCGTCGCGCGCTGTTCCTCGATCGCGTGGTAGTGCTCCAGCATCTCGGCCACGCTGGTGCAGCGGCGGGTCAGCGGATTGGTCTGGAATCCCAGTTTGGACAGCCGTTCGATTGCACCCCATTGCGTGTCGGCCAGCGGCTCCGACAGCTCCCCCCAGGCATAGGCGAAGAATTTCAATGGCCTGTCCCGGGTGATCGTCGCATCCAGCTGGCGCAGCGATCCGGCAGCGGCGTTGCGCGGGTTGGCAAAGGTCTTGCCCCCCTTTTCTGCCTGGCGCTCGTTCAGGGCCGCGAAATCCGCGTGGCTCATATAGACCTCGCCGCGCACTTCCAGCACGGCGGGGGCGCCCGTCAGGGTTTCGGGAATATCGTCGATCGTGCGGGCATTGGCGGTGACGTTTTCGCCGACACTGCCATCGCCGCGCGTCGCCGCCTGCACCAGTTGGCCGTCCTCATAACGCAGCGACAGGCTCAGCCCGTCGATCTTGGGTTCGGCGGTGAAGGCCAACGCCGCGTCCTCGCCCAGCCCCAGGTAAGAGCGCACGCGGCCGTCAAAATCCTGCAGATCCTCGTCGTCGAAGGCATTGGCCAGCGACATCATCCGCACCGCGTGGGTGATCTTGGAGAACCCGTCCGACGGGGCCGCACCCACCTGGTCCGAGGGACTGTCCGCGCGCTTCAATTCGGGAAAACGCGCCTCGATGGCCATGTTGCGCTGTTTCGCGCTGTCGTAATCCGCATCGGAAATTTCCGGTGCATCTTCCGTATGATAGGCCGTATTCGCCTGGGCCAGCAGATCGGCCAGGCGGGCGAGTTCTTCTTTCGCCTCGGCTTTGGAAAGGTCCTCGACAGGCCGATCAGACATGGCAGCGCCCCCTATCGCGTTTCGATGCCGGAGATCCGGCTGCGAAAGTGATAGGGGGCGCGCAGGTCAGGGTCCAGAGGGGAGTGGCGTCGCCGGGGCAACACCGCCGAGACTTACAACGTAAGCCTCAGGCGCCCATGGCGATCCGCTGGTCGTCCATCTCCACCGGTTCGGGATCGCGCAGCACGTAGCCACGGCCCCAGACGGTTTCGATGTAATTGTCGCCGCCCGTCGCCGTCGACAGTTTCTTCCGCAGCTTGCAGATGAAGACGTCGATGATCTTCAGCTCCGGCTCGTCCATGCCGCCATAGAGATGGTTCAGGAACATCTCCTTGGTCAGGGTCGTGCCCTTGCGCAGGCTCAACAGTTCCAGCATCTGACCTGCCCCCCGCGAAATCCCTCACCTTAATGTAGAGTCTGCGCCAAC
>NZ_AQQX01000005.1 GCF_000768315.1 Pseudooceanicola atlanticus | reverse complement strand
AACCTGCAGACTCTCATTATGAACGAGGGACCAACAGGGGGCAGGTCAACCGGTATGGGCCGGGAGCTGACGATACGGCGAGCATGATGCCTTGCTCGCTCTTCGCATTGGTCTAACCTTTACATCTATGAAAATGCGCAAAAAGTCTGAACTCCCGACCAAGACGTGTCCTGTATGCGGTCGACCGTTCGCTTGGCGCAAGAAATGGGCTCGTGATTGGGAGCTTGTTATTTACTGCTCAGAACGATGCCGACGATCGGCCAATTAAAGGCGGTTCCAATCTGGCAAACTTATGCCGGTTATTCCTAGGGAGTTCGTCGGGCTCGCAGTAGCTCTGGCAAGCCGATCAGAAGCAATGCTGCAGCGGCCATCGCAAAAAACCAAGCGCCTGCCCAATTGAATGCAATGGCGCCCGCGATGCCGCCTATCGCAAAAGATGAAAGCGTGATGGCATGCAGCTTCAACTTCGCGATGGCATCTCTTTTGCGATCACGATCGCCGGAAAGCGAAGCCAGGCCCACACCGATATCGGTCGCCATACCCGAGACATGCGTAGTTCGTACGCGGGCCTCCGAAATAAGAGTGGTGACCGAGTTCTGAAATCCCAGCACGAAACTCAGCGACACGGTCATCAGAACTTCGGAGACTGTGCCATCTGTCAGCGTCATCCCGATGGACAGCGCTGCGAGCAATAACGCCTCCAAAACGATTGCCCAGGCGAACGCGCCCCGTACCTTTTTGGCGAGCCCGCGTAGGACCAAAATCGCAGCACAATAGGCGCCAAGAATGAAAGTGAAGACCAACGGCAGGAGCCAGAGCGCCACAGCGATATCACCTGTGACCAAGGTGTCGGCAAAGGCGGACACGTTGCCTGTCATATTCGCGGTGAATACCCCAGCGGCCAAGAACCCGGCCGCGTTCAGAGCACCGGCGATCGTAGCAAGCATGCCAGCGAGCGCCAGGTTGATCTTTTCAGTGCGCTCCTGCCCGACGCGTATCAGCATGTTCAGACATGTTTAGGGATAGGTTCAGGGCAGAGTAAGCCGCGCTGAAGGCATTGTCAGCCCTGAGCTCTTGAGGGGAGAGCATTGCGTTGGCGCGTCGTGATGTCTCGCAGTGTTAGTCGGTCCTACCGGTTCAGATCGGACTTGGAACTCCGTCTGCCAACCCATTGATGTCATTAATTGGGAGTGGTGCGAGTTGGAACTCGTAATACTTTGTTTCGGAGGATATTTCGCTCGTCCTCCTCGGTCCGCCACTTACCCTTGATTTGTAGCGCTTCTTGAAGATTTCGGCTGTTGGCCGCCATCCATCCAGCCAATAGAAAGCGTTTGATTACTACCTGTTGCGACCGGCGGTTTGCTCGCTCATCTGTGTTTGGCCCGTCTTCGTAAATTGGTTCGTGATGACCTTGAGGTCGTATCTTACACGAGAGCCAGCTTCTGGAGCCCTTACGGGAACGCCAAGACGACGAACGCGGCTGCGATCTCGGGCTTGTCGACAGCAAGCTGGTGAGGCACACGATCAATGTTGATGCCTGCGAACTCGAGTTCGCAGGATACGCTCTGCATGATGACATTGGATTGAGCTCCCCATACCCCCGAAATTCGGACAGTGACTTAAACTACGATTTGCAAAGCCGACGGTCGCCATGCAGTATGGATGGACCGTTCTTCAGGTCGTGCGAATTTCGGGATAAAATTTTATCTATCATTCTGATTTGATTGACCTATTTGCGAAGTGAACGACTTTGCAGCATTGCTTTGGGGGAAATACTGATGTCTACGATTTTCGGCACTCCGGGCGCAGACCTTATCACGTCACCAAGCACGGCAGACGTCGTCAGTGCCTTGGATGGAGACGATACGATTGTCTTTGGACCAACGTCTGCAAGCAGTTTTCAATTTCCTCTGGAAGATAACGAGCGCATAGACGGTGGGTCTGGACTCGATATCGTCGAAGTCTCAACCCCCGGAGCCGTTCCGGGCGACGGTATTCACTTCGACGCATTCACCGAGGTCGATCCGATCCTTTTCGGCGGCTACACACATCGAGTGGCGCAGATCGAAGTGACATCAATTCAGTCTTTGGCCCTGATGCGCGAAGTTGAGACTGTGACCCGTCTGGATGGGACACAGGTCAATCTGACAATCGGTTCTCTACCGTGGCACGCAGAGACCAAGGCTCAAGTCTACCAGGAAACCGCGTTCAATTCGAACTACGATGCCAGGATGGTCGCATCGTTGACTGATGGCTCTGTTGTGCGCCTTATTCAGTTGGTCGGCGCGACAGCCGGTATGGATCAGACCAAGGTAATTTTTCAAGTCATTAATGGCGATGGTAGCGTCAGCTTTGAATCCGCGCCGTTTGGTGCGGATTTCGTTAGCGGCGAGGATTTTACCACAATGCCTGTCGTTGCCGGCCTGCCCGATGGAGGCTTCGCAATGGCTTGGACGGAACACCTTTCCACGCCGTCGACGAATTCGGCTACTACATACATTCAAATGTTCGATGCGGACGGGACGGCACGTTTCGGCTCTTCGATCATCGAAAGCGGCAATGGAACGACATCGCGGCAGGACGGTGATCTGGCAGCGCTGTCGGATGGCAGGGTTGTCTACACGGCAAAGTACGCGACCGATTCATTGAACCAATACATCATCAACGCCGATGGGAGCGTCGTGGCTTTCGACACGACACAGCCGGGGTTCTTTCCACTGCATAACGGTGTCGCCTCTTATGGTAACGGCTATGCGCAATTCTTCCAGGATGCGTCTCAATCGAACGCGGACAACCAGTACCTTCGAACGCTGGAGATGCATCTAAAGATCGTTGACCCTGACACAGGCGCCATCAGCGATGGACCGGTGGTTGAGGCGTTCGCTTTTCAGCCTGACGAACAGATCGTCTACAAATCATATGCTTCCCTCGGGGGCGATGGCCTCGCCGCGGCGTTCACGACAACGCACGGGCGTAATATCCTCGTGACCTACGTCGACGGCATTCTGGACGCCCGGCCCTTGGAGATGCCCTTCGGCGCGACGGCATTGAACCAACAGGTCAACCTCGTTTCGGTCCCCGATGGCGGGGCCTACCTTGCCATCGAACTCAACACTTCCGGAGCGGTCGAGGGTGCGCTGCAAAATGCCGACGGTTTCGCGGCCTTTATAGCCGCGGATGGTTCTCAGGGGGAATTTGTCTCGGTTACAGATCGTGTGGGCAACGGCGCCGGTAACAATTACCGGCCGATCGTGGCAGCCACGGATGACGGAATATTCGCGACTTGGTATACCAGTGATGGCATCCAGGGGATCAGCTATCAGGCGGCCTCCGGTTACAATGATGTCGCGGGCACCGCAGGTGCCGACAGTCTGGTTGGAACATCAGCTGATGATCACATCCTTGCGGGGTCAGGGGATGATACGCTGGTTCAGAATGACGGGTTGGATCGGTTCGAGGGAGGTGACGGCACCGATACCTTCGTGATGGTTCCAAGTGTCGGGGCCTTCGCCTCGCTTCAGGACGGGAGCACCGGTGCGAAGGACGGTCAAGGCCCGCTGGAGGCATTGATCGGAATTGAAAACCTCGTCGGGTCCTCTCAGGCTGACATTCTCGGCGATGATGGCGATGCGAACTTAATATTGGCCGGAGCGGGTGACGATACCATCTTGGGCTACGGTGGCGATGACACGTTACTGGGCGAAGATGGGCTCGACACCTATCGTGCCATGGCGGACAATTACGCCCAACTCCTACTTCCGCTCTCCTCGGAGGTCGAGCAACTTGATCTTGCCAATGGCCGCCTGACGGGGACTGACAACGCCGACGTTCTACTGCTGCCAGCGGTTCAGGCATACGTCGGCGCAGGTGAGATTTGGCTGCGCGGTGGTAATGATACCTTCGTTGGTACTCAGGCTGCAGATACGGTCCGTGGCGACGGTGACGATGATTCCATAGACGGCCAGGGTGGTGACGACGTCCTCATGGGTGGCTCGGGCAATGACACGCTGATTGGCGGGCTTGGCAACGACACCCTCACGGGAGGAACCTCTTTTTCGGACGGAAATACATACATCTTCAGACCGGGTGAAGGCCACGACATCATCACTGATTTTCAGCGTACGGGCGATACTCTGGATCTCTCGGCGTTTTCCGAGGCTGAACTGGATGCTATGACGGTCGGCGTCAACGGGAACGGAGATAGGGTTGTCACTTTCCAGGACGGGTCAACCCTGACGATGCAAGGCGTAGCGCGGAATTATGCGCCAATCGGCAGCATTCAGATTGCTGGAACGCAGCAGGAAGCTGAGACTCTTTCGCTCGATTTCTCGAACTTCACGGAATACGACGGGTTCGATAGCGAGGATGTTTCCGTACAATGGTTGCGTGACAGGGAGGCCATCCCAGGCGCAAATGGGGCAACCTATGTTACGACCCAGGACGATGTCGGTGCCCGTATGTCGGCCGAGGTCACCTATATCGACAATTTCAAAACCGAAGAAACGAGACTGACGTCTCAGACGTTCTCTATCGCCAATATCAACAATCCGGTTGAAGGCGAAGTGTTGATCGATGGGACTGTGCGGGTCGGTGAAACTCTTGCCGCAATAACCAGAGGGCTGACCGACATCGACGGACTGGGCAGCTTTTCTTACCAGTGGTTGCGTGACAGCGATCCGATCTTAAACCAGACTGCCGCCACATACGATTTGGTATCGGCAGATATTGGCGCTCGAATAAGCGTACAGGTTACCTATTATGACCGCTATTCATATAAAGAGGAAATTATGAGCGTCGCGACAAGTCCCACGATGGGCGTAATACAGGGAACCTCCGGAGCGGAGGAACTTTCCGGCACAGCTGGTGCAGAGTTGATTGAGGCGTTTTCGGGCGACGATACGATCTTTGGCCTTGGCGGCGCGGACGACATCTTTGCTGGCGACGGCGACGATGACGTGATCGTCAAGGTATCTGAAGGGCTGGGCTGGGATCTTCACGGGGGGCCGGATTTCGATCGTCTCATCTTCGGCGACAGGTTCGATCGGGGCACCCACAACGTGACCGTCAATATGACCTCCGGCAATGTGATCGTGGATGGCCAACTTCCTGATGTCACAAACACGATCTTCGCGTTCGAAGATATCCTTGTTCAAGATCTCGGGGTCTGGACCATCTACGGTTCGCATCGTGGGGAACGCATACAGGCAACCCAGGCGGAAATGGTCATTACGGCATTCTCAGGCGATGACACGGTTAGTTCCGGCGAAGGCAATGACATCGTATATGGGGGTCATGGCAACGACAAGATCAATGGCAGTCTCGGAAACGATACCATTTATGGCGGAGACGGTGACGACACCATTTCCGGCTACCTTGGAGACGATCTGCTGGTTGGTGGGCCTGGTTCTGATTTGCTGTTCGTTTATGAGGAAACCGACCGTGTTGCTGAAAGCAGGAACTGGGCGGGTCACGACACGGTCATGGCCTTTGTCGACTTCCGGATGGGGCGGAAGCACATCGAAGATTTGGAACTACAAAACGATGCAATCCTAGGGGCGGGCAATGGGCTTGCCAACGTCATCACCGGAAACAGCCGCAACAATATTCTCGACGGCGGCAAGAACAACGATACCCTCGTTGGTGGACGTGGCGATGACCGCTATTTGATCCGGGCTCCCGGGGATACTGCCGTCGAAGAATTCGACGAGGGCAACGATACCGTTCTGGCATACCGCAGTTATGCGTTGGAAGCTCATGTCGAGAAACTCTTCATGCAGACGGTCTATACGAAGGATGGCGCCCCGGCGATCTTCAATGGAATCGGCAATGGGCTAGACAATACGATCGTAGGCACACCTTTCGACAATACAATCGTGGGACGCGAAGGGCGCGATACGTTGAAGGGGCAGGCCGGATCGGACACTTTCGTTTTTGACCGGGCGCTCGGCCCCGACAACGTGGATCGGATTATCGATTTCAACGCAAACGAGGTCGACGAGGGCGATATTCTGAAGTTCAAGGGCTCGTTGCTCGGCAATTCCGTGGCAGTTGGCATGCTGGACCCGTCGGCTTTCGCAACGGGATTGTCTGCATCTGATGCAAATGATCGCTTCATATTCGATCAAGCCAGCGGGCAGCTTTGGCTGGATACAGATGGCACCGGGGCGGCGATTCAGATCCTTGTTGCGACTTTTGAACAGAATGCGCTGGTCACTGCTGCGGATATAGAGGTCTTCTAACCTCTCATTTGCTTTTCGATTGGACAGGACCCTGCCGATCCTTCGGCAGGGTTGCCCGCAGTTGGGTGTGGCGCAATGGGTCACCCGCCCGTGATTTCAACCCCGCAAACGACCCCTCGGTCTGTGCATTATCGCAGTGTCACGGGGCGCATTCCCGCTTTTCCGACCGACCGGTCAGCGTTAGGGTCGCGCCGCGAACAGGAGGGCGGCCCATGGCACCGGTGTTGCAAATCAAGAACCTGCAAAAAACCTACGACGGCGGTTTCGAAGCGCTGAAAGGCGTCGACCTCGAAATCGAGGAAGGCGAGATCCTGGCCCTGCTCGGGCCCAATGGCGCGGGGAAGACGACCCTGATTTCAACGGTGTGCGGGATTACCGTGCCGACGGGCGGCACTGCATTGGTCGCCGGGCACGACATCATCACCGAATACCGCCAGGCGCGGTCGGCCATCGGGCTGGTCCCGCAGGAAATCAACCTTGAACCCTTCGAAACGGTCTGGAATGCGACCCGCCTGACCCGCGGCCTCTTTGGCAAGCGTCGGGATGACAAGTTGCTCGAGCAGATCCTGCGCCGCCTGTCGCTCTGGGACAAGAAAGACAGCCAGATCAAGGAACTGTCCGGCGGCATGAAGCGTCGCGTGCTGATCGCCAAGGCGCTGAGCCACGAACCGCGGGTGCTGTTCCTCGACGAACCGACCGCCGGTGTCGACGTGGAACTGCGCAAGGACATGTGGGAAATCGTGGCCGACCTGAAAACCCAGGGCGTCACGATCATCCTGACCACCCACTACATCGAAGAGGCCGAGGCGATCGCGGATCGCATCGGTGTCATCAATGGCGGGCAGCTTCTGCTGGTCGAGGAAAAGAACGCGCTGATGGCCCGGATGGGTAAGAAGCAACTGACCATCGACCTGCGCGATCCACTTCAGTCCATTCCCGCCGGTCTGAAGTCGGACGCGCTGGAATTGTCTGAGGACGGCACGCAGCTGGTCTATTCCTACGACACCAACAGTGAACGCACGGGCATCACCACGCTGCTGGCCGCGCTGTCGCGGGAGGGGATCGTGCTCAGCGATATCTCGACCCGCCAATCCTCTCTCGAAGAGATATTCGTCGACCTTGTGAAGGAGAGCGCGGCATGAACCTCACCGCTGTTTGGGCCATCTACCGATACGAGATGACACGGTTCTTCCGGACCCTGCTGCAAAGCTTCATCTCTCCGGTCATTTCCACGTCGCTCTATTTCGTCGTCTTCGGCACCGCCATCGGGTCGCGGATCGAAGAGGTCGAGGGCGTGACCTATGCCGCCTTCATCGTGCCGGGTCTCATCATGCTGTCCGTGATGATGCAGTCGATTTCGAACGCGTCCTTCGGCATCTATTTCCCCAAGTTCATCGGCACCATCTACGAGATGCTGTCGGCCCCGGTGAACTTCCTGGAAATCGTGCTGGGCTATGTCGGCGCGGCGGCGACGAAGGCTCTGTTCATCGGGCTGGTGATCCTGGGCACGGCGTCGCTCTTCGTCGACCTGACGATCGCGCATCCCTTCGCTATGGTCGCCTTCCTCGTGCTGACCTGCCTGTCCTTCGCGCTGATGGGGTTCATCATCGGCATCTGGGCCAAGAATTTTGAGCAATTGCAGCTGGTTCCGCTGTTGATTGTCACGCCGCTGGTCTTCCTTGGCGGGTCCTTCTACTCGATCTCGATGCTGCCGCCGGTCTGGCAGACGATCACGCTGTTCAATCCGGTGGTCTATCTGATCTCGGGCTTCCGCTGGGCGTTCTTCGACATGGCGGATGTCTCGGTCGGGGTCAGCCTGATGGCGATTGCCGGCTTCACGGCGATCTGCCTCGGCGCGATCTGGTGGATTTTCCGCACTGGCTGGCGGATCCGGTCGTGACGGTCGGGATTTAACCTCCAGGACGTGACAAGCACATGACGATCAGGCGCCCCGAAACGGGCAGGACCGCTCTGCCGCGACGATATTCGCGCGGCGACAGGCCTGTCATCTTGCCGAGACGGGCAGGGGCCTCTACATCGGCATCATGGATTTTGTGAAACGCCTTCTGAAACGGCAGCCCACCGTTGCCGTGCTTCGCCTGCAAGGCATGATCGCCTCGGGGCCGCGTGGCCCGTTGAACGATCAGGTTCTTGCACCGCTGATCGAAAAGGCCTTTCGCCGGGGCAAGCCCGTGGCGGTGGCGCTGGTCATCAATTCGCCGGGCGGATCGCCCGTGCAATCCTCGCTGATCGCGGCCCGTATCCGGCGCCTGTCCGAGGAAAAAGAGGTCCCCGTCATCGCCTTCGTCGAGGACGTCGCGGCCTCTGGTGGATACTGGCTCGCCTGTGCGGCGGATGAAATCTATGCCGACCGGACCTCGGTCGTGGGCTCCATCGGGGTGATCTCGGCCTCGTTCGGGGCGCATGTCTTTCTGGCCCGGCAGGGTGTCGAACGGCGCGTGCACACGGCAGGCAAGTCCAAATCCATGCTCGATCCCTTCCGCCCCGAGAAGGAAGAGGATGTCGCGCGCCTCGAAGGGTTGCTGGAGGATATCCACGCCGCCTTCATCGACCATGTGAAGGACCGCCGCGGCAAAAAACTGCCCGCGGACGAGGACCTGTTCACCGGCGAGGTCTGGCTGGCCGGCAAGGCACGGGACAAGGGCCTGATCGACGGGATCGGTCACATCGTGCCGGAAATGAAGAAACGCTACGGCGACAAGGTGCGGTTCCGCAGATACGGCCCCAAACGCGGCCTGATGTCCCGTTTCGGGGCCACCGTGCTCGGGAATGTCGCCCACGAAATCGAAGAGCGGGCCGCCTATGCCCGGTTCGGCCTCTGACGTGATCCTGAAGATTGTCACACTCTTTCTCGTCGCCATCGGCGTGCTCGCCATGTTCGGCAAGGTGAACCTGCCGGGCCGCAAGGCCGCGTCGTTGAAGTGCCGCAAATGCGGCCGGTACAGGATCGGCAAGGCGCCCTGCGATTGCGGGGGAAGGAAGAAATGATACCCTGGTTGCTCTGCGGGCTTGGCCTGCTGATCCTGCTTCTGGCCGGCGATGCGCTGGTGCGCGGTGCGGTGAACCTGTCGCTGCGCGTGGGCATCCCCGCCCTGATCGTCAGCCTGACCATCGTCGCGTTCGGCACCTCCGCGCCCGAGTTGATCATCTCTCTCTCGGCGTTGCATGAGGGCAAGCCGGACCTGGCGCTCGGCAACGTGGTGGGGTCGAACACGGCCAACGTGCTGCTGGTTCTGGGGCTGCCCGCGATCATCTCGCGCATGCATACCAGCCAGCTGGACACGAAGCGGTCCTACCTGATGATGCTGGCCGGTTCGGTGCTGTTCATCGGCCTTGCCTTCCTTGGCTCCTTCAACTGGATCACCGGGATCATCCTGCTGGCCGCCCTGGCGATGACGCTGGGCGACCAGTTCTTTTCCGCCCGCAAGCACATGGCGGACGCCAAGCTGAGCTGTGCGGAGGCCGAAGCCGACGAGATCGCGGACCTTGAAGGCGCGGACCCGGACATGCCCTGGTGGAAGATCATCGTCTTTCTGGTCCTCGGCCTTGTCGGTCTGCCTCTGGGCGCCGACCTGCTGGTCGAAAACGCGTCGATCATCGCGCGGCAATTCGGGGTGTCGGATGCAGTGATCGGCCTGACCCTCGTGGCGCTTGGCACGTCGCTGCCGGAACTGGCCACGACCGTCGTCGCGGCCATGCGCAAGCAGGCGGACGTGGCCATGGGTAACGTCATCGGCTCCAACATCTTCAACCTGCTGGCCATCATCGGGGTGACGTCGCTGTTCGGCGAGATCCCGGTCGATGCGGAATTCCTGACCTTCGATCTGTGGGTCATGCTGGGCGCGTCGCTGATCCTTGCCCCCTTCGTTCTGATGGGGCGCGATCTGGGTCGTCGGTGGGGCGCGCTCTTGACCTTCCTCTACCTGCTCTACGTCACGATGGTGCTTGTCTGACACGCAACATCGGAGGGTAGGGGATGACCAGAGCGCTCGTAACCGGCGCCGCCAAGCGCCTTGGCCGCGCCATGGCGCTGGAACTGGCCGATCAGGGCTATGACGTGGCCGTGCATTACGGCCAGTCGGCAGAGGCCGCGGAAGACGTGGCGGAGCTGATCCGCGCCAAGGGCCGCCGCGCCGCGACCGTACAGGCCGACCTGACAGCCGAGGACGATATGCAGCGCCTTGTCCCCGCCGCCGCCGAAGCGCTGGAGGGGCCGCTGACCTGCCTGGTCAACAACGCCTCGATCTTCGACAAGGATGAGGTGGATAGCGTGACCCGCGAAAGCTGGGACCGGCACATGGACTGCAACCTGCGCGCACCCTTCGTGCTGACCCAGGCCTTCGCGCGCGCGGTTCCGGCGCCGCTGCGGGACGAGGACGGCCGCGCCACGGCGCAGGGCCTCGTCATCAACCTGATCGACCAGCGGGTGCGCAAGCTGACGCCGGAT
This sequence comes from Pseudooceanicola atlanticus, assembly GCF_000768315.1. GTDB lineage: Bacteria > Pseudomonadota > Alphaproteobacteria > Rhodobacterales > Rhodobacteraceae > Pseudooceanicola > Pseudooceanicola atlanticus. The sequence goes on along the minus strand of NZ_AQQX01000005.1, from coordinate 226,450 downwards.
TTCACCAGCTACACTCTGTCGAAGGCCGCGCTCTGGTCGCTGACCCAGACCCTGGCCCAGGCGCTGGCCCCGGCCATCCGGGTGAATGCGATCGGCCCAGGACCGACGCTTCAGGGCGCGCGCCAGGGGGCGGACGATTTCCTGCAGCAGCAGATGGCCACGATCCTCGAACGCGGCTCCAACCCCGACGATATCATCGGGGCGCTGCGCTATTTCCTGACCGCGCCGGGCGTGACAGGGCAATTGATCTGCACGGATGGGGGGCAGCACCTTGCGTGGAAAACCCCGGACGTCGAGGGGGTAGAATGAGTATTTTCGCATGCCGTGGCGGCAGGTTTTGCACGCGTTGTTTTTCCGTCACATAAGCGTTACCAAAACTTTAATGATTTCATATACTTGTCGCGCGCAAATATTTTTATCATTTAAAAACAGCGCGTTGCAACAGGGCCTAAAATTTAGGCAGGTCGTCGAAGGTCATAGTTTAGAAGGGGTTTTTCGTAACGGAAATGGAATGCCCCCAGACTTATCCACAGAAACGGTGGAAAGCTTCACACTTGTTCTCAGCCGCGTAAATTTGCAGCCATGGCGGGAATCACCGGGGAACGAACATGACGCAGAGCAACCAGGACACGCTGACCGGGCACGCCCTGATCCATTCCCTCCTGCCGACGCTTGATTCGTCGCCGGGGGTGTACCGGATGCTCGATGCGCAGGCGCGGGTGCTCTATGTCGGCAAGGCCCGCAACCTCAAGGCGCGGGTGTCCAACTATGCCCGGCCTTCGGGGCATTCCGGGCGGATCGCGCGGATGATCCGGGAAACCGCCTCGATGATGTTCCTGACAACGCGGACGGAAACCGAGGCGCTGCTGCTGGAACAGAACCTCATCAAGCAGCTGAAGCCGCGCTACAACGTGCTGCTGCGCGACGACAAGAGCTTTCCGAACATTCTGCTGACCAAGGATCACGACTTCCCCGAGATCGTGAAACATCGCGGCGCGAAAAAGCGGAAGGGGGCCTATTATGGCCCCTTCGCCAGCGCGGGCGCGGTGAACCGGACTCTGAACCAGCTGCAGAAGGTGTTCCTGCTGCGCACCTGTTCCGACAGCATGTTCGACAGCCGCAGCCGGCCCTGCCTGCTGTACCAGATCAAGCGCTGCTCGGCCCCCTGTACCGGCGAGATCAGCAAGGAGGATTACGCCTCGGCCGTACGCGATGCCGAACGGTTCCTGTCCGGGCGGTCGACCCAGGTGCAGGAGAAGCTGGCCGCGGACATGGCCGAGGCCGCCGAGGCGATGGAATTCGAACGCGCCGCCGCCTTGCGCGACCGCATCCGCGCATTGACGCAGGTGCAATCGGCGCAGGGGGTCAATCCGCGCTCCACGCCCGAGGCGGATGTGATCGCGCTGAACATGGAAGGCGGGCAGGCCTGCGTGCAGGTCTTCTTCATCCGGGCGAACCAGAACTGGGGCAACCGCGACTTCTATCCCCGCGCGGGGGCCGAGGTCGACGAGGCCGAGGTGCTGGAGGCCTTCCTGGGCCAGTTCTACGACACCAAGGAACCGCCCCGTCTGATCCTGCTGTCGCACCCGATCGAAAATTCGGACCTGATGGAACAGGCCCTGACCGAGAAACTGGGCCGCAAGGTCGAGATCGCGGTGCCGCAGCGCGGGGAAAAGGCCGAGTTGGTCGAGGGCGCGGCCCGCAATGCCCGCGAAAGCCTGGCCCGCAAGATGTCGGAAAGCGCGACCCAGGCCAAGCTGCTGGCCGGGCTGGGCGAGGCGTTCGGACTGGACGGTCCGCCGAAGCGGATCGAGGTCTACGACAACTCGCATATCCAGGGCGCCCATGCGGTCGGCGGGATGATCGTCGCCGGGCCCGAAGGGTTCCTGAAATCGCAATATCGCAAGTTCAACATCAAGGGCGAAGACCTGACCCCCGGGGACGATTTCGGCATGATGAAGGAGGTTCTGACCCGCCGTCTGACCCGCCTGCTGAAAGAGGACCCGGACCGCAAGAGCGAGCTTTGGCCGGATCTGCTGCTGATCGACGGTGGTGCGGGGCAGGTTTCGGCGGTGCAGGAGATCCTCGACCAGCTGGGCGTGCCGGACATTCCGATGGTCGGCGTCGCCAAGGGCGTCGACCGTGACCACGGCAAGGAAGAGTTCCACCGCCCCGGCCAGCGCCCCTTTGCGTTGAAGATGAACGACCCGGTGCTCTATTTCGTCCAGCGCCTGCGCGACGAGGCACACCGCTTTGCCATCGGCACCCACCGGGCGAAACGGGCCAAGGCCGTGTCCGCCACGCCGCTGGACGAGATCCCCGGCGTCGGGGCCACCCGCAAGCGCGCGCTGCTGGCGCATTTCGGCTCGGCCAAGGCGGTCAGCCGGGCCGGGCTGTCGGATCTGAAGGCGGTGGAAGGCATTTCCGATGCGATTGCCGAAACGGTCTACGCGCATTTCCACGAAAAGGGCTGAGGACCCGGACCCGGGGCCCTGATCCAAAGGCGCACCTGCGGTGCACACCATTTTGTTGCGTCTCTTGCTGCGCAAGAGACGCGGTGCCTCCGGCGGGAGTATTTCCGGCAAGATGAAGGTCGGGGTTGCGCGGGTTTCGCCGCGTGGCTTCTTCCCTCCGGAGGGGGGACGGGCTAGGTAGAGCCTCATGAAGATGACCTTGCCCAATATCCTCACGCTGTTCCGCCTGCTGGCGGCGCCCGGCGTGATCATCGTGTTCCTTGTCCTGCCGCGCCCTTATGCGGATTGGGCGGCCTTCGTGCTGTTCGTGGGCGCGTCGTTGACCGATTATGCCGATGGCTACCTGGCGCGGAAGATGGGGCAGATCAGCAAGATCGGGACGATGCTGGATCCGATCGCCGACAAGGCGATGGTGGTCATCGCTCTGCTGGCGCTGGCGCTCTGGTCGCCTCTGGGCGTGTGGATCGTGCTGCCCTCGGCGGTTATCCTGTTCCGCGAGGTGTTCGTCTCGGGCCTGCGGGAATTCCTGGGCGACGTTGCCGGTACCCTGGCGGTCACGAAGCTGGCGAAGTGGAAGACGGCGGTGCAGATGGTGGCCATTGCGCTGCTGCTGGTGCAGGGCGTGTTCAATCACCATCTGGGCATGGCGGTCTTCGGGATGGACCAGGACATGATCCGGGCTATCCTGTCGGGTGTCGAAGAGGACCCGACCGGGCTGCGGGGCATCATGTGGCGCGCCGAATGGGGCGGCTACCTGGGCATCGCGCTGATCTGGCTGGCCGCCATCCTGACCGCGATCACCGGCTGGGACTACTTCGCCAAGGCGCGGGCGCATCTGGGAGAGGATTGATGGATATTCTGTATTTCGCCTGGGTCCGCGAGCGGATCGGGCTGCCGAAGGAAAAGGTCGAGACCGGGGCGCGCAACGTCACCGAACTGGTCGAGGAGCTGAAGGCGCGCGAGCCGCGCTACGCCGCGGCGTTCGAGGATATCTCGGCCCTGCGGGTGGCGCTGGACCAGGAGCTGTCGGATTTCGACGCCTCGCTGGAGGGCGTGCGGGAAGTGGCCTTCTTTCCGCCCATGACCGGGGGCTGAGCGATGCGGATCGTGGTGCAGGAGGCGCCTTTCGACCTGGGCGCGGAAACGTCCCGGTTCGCCGAGGGGCACAAGGACCAGGGCGCCATCGTGACCTTCACCGGCCTCGTGCGCGAAGATGGCGGCATGGCCCGGATGGAGATCGAGCATTATCCCGGCATGACCGAACGCGCGATCACGAAGATCGCCGAAGAGGCGGTGACCCGGTGGTCCCTGGGGGATACGCTGGTCATCCACCGCTTTGGGCCGATGCAGCCGGGCGAGGCGATCATGATGGTCGCGACCGCCGCGCCGCATCGCAAGGACGCCTTCGAGGCGGCGGAATTCCTGATGGATTACCTGAAAAGCCGCGCGCCCTTCTGGAAGAAGGAAATCGGGCCGGACGGGTCCGATTGGGTGGCGGCGAAGGACGAAGACGAGGACGCGCTGGACCGCTGGTAGGCCGCGGCAGAGGCGCGCTCCGGGTCAGCCCGCGTGGTTGACCCGTTCGATGTAGGCGCGCAGTTCCTCGGCCTCGTGACGGGCCTCCCGCAGGCCTTCCATGGCAGCGTTCAGTTCGGCTTCGGTCTGGCTCAGCTGGTTGGTCAGCTCGGCCTCGCGCTGTTGCAGGTAGGTGATCGCCTGGTCGCGGATTTCCTCGGCTTCATGCAATTCCTGGGCCATGCGCTCGAGTTCGCCCATGTCGGATTTCGACACGCGGGTGAAACGGTGGATGAGCCAGTAAGCGAACCAGCCAAGGCAGAAAGCGATAAACAGGATGACCGCCGTGGCGATCACGAATTCAGTTCTGTTCATCCTCTGTTGTCTCCTCAGCCGTGGACGGTTCTTCAGTGCCGTCCTCTTCCGTTGTCGTCTCGTCGCCCGATCCGTCCTCGGCATCGGCCTCGGATGTGTCGGTGCTCTCTTCTGCGCCGGAAGTGGATTGGCTTTCAAGGGTCGTTTCGTCGGTCTCTTCGCCGGATGTCCGAATTAACTGGAATTCGATCCGGCGGTTGGCCTCGCGGCCTTCCTCGGTGTCGTTGTCCGCAATCGGGATGCTTTCGCCGTAGCCCTTGGACAGGAAGTTGCCGGTTTCGACCCGGCGCATCCGCAGCTCGCTGAGGACGGTATTCGCGCGCTCCTGGCTGAGGCGTTCGTTCATTTCTTCGCGGCCCTGGCTGTCGGTGTGACCCGCGATTTCCAGCCGCAGCGGACCGCAGAGCTTCAGCACCTCGGCCAGGTCGTCCAGGATGCCCCGGCTGTCGGCGTCCACTGTGGCAGAGCCCGGTTCGAAATTGATTTTCCGTTCGCCCTGGATCGCGGTGATCTCGGCGATGCATTCGTCAGGGGTGGGCATGGCGGCGACCGGGTCCAGTTTCTCCTGGTAGGCCACGTCGATCGTGAAATCCTGACCTTCGCCCAGCCGGTCCGACAGGATGCGGGCGATTACGGCGCTGCTGTCCTTGTTGCCGGTATTGCCGCGCACGCCGATCCGGTCTTCGGTGACATTGACGACGCCGTTGTTCAGCTGTGCCAGCGCCTCGAGCCCGGCGAGCACGCGCAGCGACCAGCCCTCTGGCAGGCTGTCATCCAGCCGTGCGGCGGAATAGACGGCCTCGCTGCCGAAGGCCGCGCGGGAATAGCTGTCGGCGGCCTTGCGAGACAGCTCGTCCCGGATGCGGCCGCGCAGCTGCACCAGGCCTTCGGGCGACAGGGTGGCGGTGAATTCGGCGGGGCCCTGGTTTTCGGTGCTTTCGGTTTCGGGCAGCACGGCGGTCAGGGCAAAGACGTCGGGCAGGGCGTTTTCCAGCTCGCCCACGACGCGGTCAAAGGTGGTGCGATCGGACCCTTCGGCGGCGATCAGGCTGATATCGGCATCCGACAGCGTGACAGAGCCCTGGCCGATCCGGCCAAGCGCCAGGATGGCCGAGCTTGCGGCGGCGCCCCATTCGGTCGACGGCACGCCAAGACCCAGGGTGCAGCGCGCCTCGCTGGTCAGGCCGACGCCGCGTGCGGCATTCAGGATCCGGGTGCGGGCCTCTTCGGTGTCGGCGGAACAGGCATCGAACCGGGCGCCGTTCTCGTCGACGATGTAGCGCAGGGTGAAGGGGGCGATGACCGGGCGGGGCGCGGCGATGTCCAGCACCAGATCGATGGGGCCGGGGGCCTTGCGCTTCAGCTCTGCCTCGAGCTGGCGGCGATCCTCGACACTGTCGCTCATCGCCTTGATCGTCACCTCGCCTGCGGCCAGTGAAATCTTGGACCGGGGCAGGTCGCGGAGCGCCGCGATGGCGTAGTCGATGGTCAGTTGCCAGCTTTCCGGGGCCGCGTAATCCGCGGTTTCCAGAAGGTCGGTCACCGTGTCGAGGTTCGGGATCTTGTTCAGCCGTTCGATCAGCGCCTCGCGATTGGTCGAGGTCGGCACCAGCCCGATCAGCGAAAGTTGCGCGTCGTTGCGCAGCATTTCGATGGAAAAGCGCGGCGCAGCCAGTTCCTCGGTCGCGGCGACGCGCATGTGGTCGATCACGCGGGTGGCGTCGACGACTTCGCCGGCGACGGTGATGGCGCGGAACCGTTCGGCCTCGGACGGGGCGACGCCCGTCAGGTGAAGCTGCAACCCGTCGGTGGTCACATCCGCCCAGCTCAGCGCCTCGCGGTCCAGCTGGGCGCGCACACCGTTGGCCGAACTGCGTTCGATCGTGGTGGCGGCAAAGGTCGCGGCGATGACAGAGGTCACGGCGGCGATGACGAAGGCAGCGGCGAGGATCGCGTAGGAGGACAGGCGCATCGGCGGGTCCGGTCTTGTTGGCATCGGCAGGGGTTTAAGCCCTCAGCGCCTCCCTTGCAATCACACCAGCAGGGCGACGGCGAAAAACGGCAAGGGCAGCAGTCCCGCATCCCTGTTGGATCGGAACAGCATCAGCAACCTGTCATGGTCGTCCATGTCCAGCCGCCGCAATTGCCAGGCCAGGTGCCAGCCGAACGCCCAGGGCCCGGCCAGCGCGACGACCAGCGCCAGCGGATTGGCATCGGGCAGGGCCGCCCCCAGCACCGTCAGCCCCATCAGCATCACCGCCCCGACGAGGAACCGGCGCAGCCAGCGCGGCGTCTGGTTGGCAAACAGCCGCGCGGTGGATTTCACGCCGATCAGCGCGTCGTCTTCCTTGTCCTGGTGGGCGTAGATGGTGTCGTAGAACAGCGTCCAGCTGATCCCGGCGACATAAAGGACAAAGGGCGGCCAGCTCAGGCTTTCCGAATGCGCCGCCCAGGCGAGGATGGCGCCCCAGTTGAAGGCGAGGCCCAGGAAGATCTGCGGCCACCAGGTGAACCGCTTGGCAAACGGGTAGATCGCCACCGGCAGTAGCGACAACACGCCAAGGGCGATGGCCAGCGGCGGGAAGGTCAGCAGGATCCCGAAGGCGATCAGCGCCTGCGCGCACATCCAGGCCACCGCCTGTGTCACGCTGACCTGCCCCGACGGGATCGGGCGCGACCGGGTGCGTTCGACCGACCCGTCGATATTGCGGTCGGTGATGTCGTTCCAGGTGCAGCCCGCGCCGCGCATCAGGATCGCCCCGATGCCGCAACCGGCCGCAATCCAGGCATCGCTCCAGCCGACCCGGCCATCGGCGATCATCGCCAGCATCAGCCCCCACCAGCAGGGCAGCAGCAGCAGCCAGGTGCCGATCGGCCGGTCGGCGCGCGACAGGCGCAGGTAAGGGCGCAGCGGGGCAGGGGCGTAATGGTCGACCCAGTTGCCTTTGACGGCATCTGAAACCTGTCCCTCTGGTGTCGGCTGGGTTGCGGGCATATGTAGGGCCTCATGGAACGTGCGAAAGTCAGGCTCTGTGTAGATCACCCGTTGGGGGAGGGGCAAACCGTTCCTCTCGAACGGGACCAGGCGCATTACCTTTTCGGTGTGATGCGCATGTCGCAGGGCGATGCGGTCGCCCTGTTCAACGGGCATGACGGCGAATGGCGGGCCGAGGTGCTGGAGGCCGGCAAGCGCGGCGGCGTCCTGATCTGCCGCGGGCAGAGCGCGCCGCAGATGAACCCGCCCGACCTCTGGCTGCTTTTCGCGCCGATCAAGAAGGCCCGCACCGATTTCATCGTCGAAAAGGCGACCGAGATGGGGGCGGCCCGTATCCTGCCCGTGCAGACCGATTTCACCAATGCCGAACGCATCCGCCAGGACCGGCTGCAGGCGCATTGCGTCGAGGCGGCAGAGCAATGCGGCGGCACCTTCATCCCCGAGGTGGCCGACCTCGCGCGGCTCGACCGGGTGCTGGCCGACTGGCCCGAGGGCCGGCAGCTGATGTTCTGTGACGAGGGACTGGCAGGCGGCGACACGCTGTCGGCCCGCACGCCGGGGCCGTGGGCGATCCTGATCGGGCCCGAGGGCGGCTTTTCCCCCGCCGAACGCGACCGTCTGCATGGCCTCGATTTCGCACATCCGGTGGCGCTCGGTCCGCGGATCCTGCGCGCCGACACCGCGGCCGTGGCCGCCCTGACCCTGTGGCAGGACCGGTTGGGCGATTGGGGCCGCGCCGAGTGATGGATTTCGTTCGCCCGGAACTGCGCGCTACCCTGTGGCGCTGGCGCGAAGCGCTGGTCGCGGCCGTCATCGGGCTCGTCGGGCTCTGGGCCGCGCTCACCAGTTTCGGCATCCTCGCCATGCTGGGCTGGGGCCTCGTGCTACTGTGCCCGGTCCTGATCTTCGCCGGATGGCAGCGCGGCCGGTTCCGCGCCGACGGTCAGGGCCCCGGCGTGGTCCGCGTCGACGAGGGGCAGGTGGCCTATTTCGGCCCGCTGACCGGTGGTGTGGCCGCGATCAGCGAGATCAACCGCCTTGCGCTCGACAGCCGCCAGCATCCGCCGGTCTGGGCGTTGGAACAGCCCGGCCAGCCCGACCTGATGATCCCGCTGAACGCCGAAGGCGCCGATGCGCTCTTTGATATCTTCGCCGCTTTGCCCGGTATCCGCACGGACCGGATGCTGGATGAAATGCGCCGGACCAACCGACCTCACCGGACCGTGATCTGGGAGAAGAAAGGCGCAGTGCCGCGCTTGCATTGACACCCCCGCCATTTCCGCCCAAGCCTGTGCGGACCAAGAAACGATCGGAGGCACCGGCCCCATGTCTATACCCCAGTCCGGAGGCGGCCCGATCGAACGGCCCGAACAGCTGGCCGAGTATCTCGAGAGCGGGTGCAAGCCCAAGGAAGACTGGCGGATCGGGACCGAACACGAGAAGTTCGGCTATTGCCGCGACAGCCTGCTGCCGATCCCCTACGAGGGTGAACGCTCTGTCCTGACCGTGCTCGAAGGGCTGCGCGACGGCCATGGCTGGGCGCCGCTCGAAGAAGGTGGCAAGCTGATCGGCCTGACCAAAGACGGCGCCAATATCTCTCTGGAACCGGGCGGGCAGCTGGAATTGTCCGGCGCGCCGCTGGAAAATATCCACCAGACCTGTGACGAGGTGAACGACCACCTGCGCGACGTCAAGGACATCGCCGACAAGGTCGGTGTCGGCTTCATCGGGCTGGGGGCCGCACCGGTCTGGACCCACGAACAGATGCCGCTGATGCCCAAGGGCCGCTACAAGCTCATGGACGAATACATGGGCAAGGTCGGCACGGCCGGCCGGATCATGATGCGCCGCACCTGTACCGTGCAGGTAAACCTCGATTTCGCCAGCGAAACGGACATGGTGCGCAAGATGCGCGTGGCCGTGGCGCTGCAACCCGTCGCCAATGCGCTCTTCGGCAATTCACCGTTCTTCGAGGGCCAGAAGAACGGCGTCAAAAGCTATCGCGGCTGGGTCTGGCGCAACCTCGACGACGCCCGCACCGGTATGATCCCCTTCGTCTTCGACGAGGGCTTCGGCTTCGAAAGCTGGGTGCAATACGCGCTCGATGTGCCGATGTACTTCGTCTACCGCGACGGCAAGTACATCGACGCGCTCGGCCAGTCCTTCCGCGACTTCATGAAGGGCGAGCTTCCTGCCTTGCCTGGCGAAGTACCGACCCTGTCGGATTGGGCGGACCATCTCACCACGCTCTTCCCCGAAGCGCGGCTGAAGAAGTTCATCGAGATGCGGGGCGCCGATGGCGGCCCCTGGCGCCGTCTCTGCGCGCTGCCCGCCTTCTGGGTCGGGCTGATGTACGATCAGACCGCACTGGATGCGGCCTGGGACCTCGTCAAGGACTGGACCACCCCGCAGCGCGAGGCCATGCGCATCGCCGCCGCCGACGAAGGGCTGGCGGCCAGGGTGGACGGGATCCAAATGCTCGACCTGGCCCGCGAGGTTGTCGATATCGCCGAAGCCGGGCTGAAGGCCCGCGCCCGCCCCGGCGCCGGTGGCCTCGTCCCGGACGAGACGCATTTCCTGAATGCGCTCAAGGAAAGCGTTGAAAGCGGCATGAGCCCGGCGGATGAATTGCTGGCGCAGTACAACGGCCCGTGGAACGGCGATCTCAGCCGTATCTACTCGGAATTCTCGTACTGACGCGACATCATGCCATTACGGCATCGGGGACCGGACGCAGCTAATCTTCGGGCCGGTCCTTTTTCTTCTTCTTGGGCTTCTTCGGCTTGTCCCCGACGATCGACCCGATCTTGGCGCCGATCTTGATCAGGCTCAACTGTGTCGCGCGGGGCAGGGCGGACAGTTCGGCATACCAGTCGTCCAGCGCCTGAAGCGTCTCGTAGGTTTCGGCCATACGGGTGCGTACTTCGGCCGGGGTTTCGTCCTGCTCGGCCTGGCCCTGGATATCGCGCAGCGCGTTCAGGGTGGGTTCGAATTCCCGTTCCCGCCGCACCTCGATTACCGTTTCGACCATGTCGAAAATATCAGACATCGTGGTGAAGTAATCCCGACGGTCGCCCAATTGCCGGGTGATCCGGATCAGTCGCCAGGTCTGCAATTCCTTCAGCCCCGTCGACACGTTCGACCGCGCCAGGTTCAGGGTGGTGGCGATATCCTCGGCCGTCAGCGGATCAGCAGAGATATGCAGCAGCGCAAGGATCTGCGCGACGGAGCGGTTCAAGCCCCAGCGGGTGCCCATTTCCCCCCAATGGAGAATGAAGTCCTGCATGGACGGCGTGAGTTGCATGTCTCGCCCCCCCTTTCGTTTTTACTGAAGCACCTATTACCACTCTGATCTACAATCGTTTTAATGTGAATTGCAAATTAATCTTATTTTTTGCCGCCAATTCGCGGTTCTTCACCGGCCACCAGTCGTTCGATATTCGGCCGGTGACGAATGAAAATGAGCGTCGCCAATGCCAGCGTCATCAGCACCGATTCCGGATATCCCAGGATCGAGGCCCAGACCGGTACCAGCGTCGCCGCGACCAGTGCCGACAGGGACGAGATGCGCATGACCAGCGCGGTCACCAGCCAGGTTGCACAGGCCGCCAGCCCCACGGGCCAGGCATAGGCCAGCAACAGACCCAGGAAGGTCGCCACGCCCTTGCCGCCCTTGAACCGCAGCCAGACCGGAAAGCAATGCCCCAGGAAGGCGGCAAAGCCCGCCAGTTGCACCGCGTCCTCGCCGGCCAGCAGGCGGGCGATCAGCACCGCCGCCGCCCCCTTGCCGCTGTCCAGGATCAGGGTCAGCGCGGCCGCCAGCTTGTTGCCGGTGCGCAGCACGTTGGTTGCCCCGATATTGCCCGACCCGATCTGGCGCAGGTCCCCCAGCCCGAACAGGCGCGAGATCACGATGCCGAACGGGACCGAACCCAGCAGGTAGCCCGCCACCGCCCAGAAGATCAGGCCGGCGGGGGGTGTCACGATATCGGGGATCATAGGGCTTCTCCGAAAACCTGGCGTCCGGCAACGAATGTCGCGCGGACGCGGCCCTGCATCCGGGCCTCGTCATAGGGGGTGTTCTTGGATTTCGACCGCAGCTTGAACCGGTCCATGATGAAGGGCGCGTCGGGATCGAACATCACGAGGTCGGCGGGCGCCCCGACGCTCAGCCGTCCGGTGTCCAGCCCCAGCCGTTTCGCGGGGTTCAGCGAAAGGGCGCGCCACAGTTCCGGCAGGCTCAGATCGCCGGAATGGGTCAGACGGATCGCGGCGGGCAGCAGGGTTTCCAGCCCCACGGCCCCGCTGGCGGCGGCTTCGAAGGGCAGGCGCTTGCTTTCCTCGTCCTGCGGCGTGTGCATCGAACAGATGATGTCGATCAGGCCCGAGGCGACGGCCTCCACCACTGCCTGGCGGTCATCCTCGCTGCGCAGCGGCGGCTTGACCTTGAAGAAGGTCCGGTAATTCGAGACGTCGAATTCGTTCAGGGTCAGGTGGTGGATCGACACGCCCGCCGTGATGTCCAGCCCGTTGCGCTTGGCGCGGTCCAGCGCGGGCAGGGCGCGCGCCGTGGTGATCTGGTCGACATGGTAGGCGGCGCCGGTCATCTCCAGCAGGGCGATATCGCGGTCCAGGCCCATGCGTTCGGCCATCGGCGTGACCGAGGGCAGCCCGCGCAGCGACGCGAACTTGCCGCTGGTCGCCGCCGCACCGTCCGACAGGATCGGCTCCTGCACGTGGCCGATGACCAGCGCGCCGCGCGCCTTGGCATAGGTCAGGGCCCGAGACAGCACCTTGGTGTCCCGGATCACCCTGTCGCCATCGGTGAAAGCCACGGCGCCCGCATCCATCAGGAACCCGATCTCGGTCATTTCGCCGCCGGCACGGTCCTTGGTCAGCGCCGCCATGGGCAGCACGTGGACGGGCGAGGCCTCCCGCGCGCGGCGGGCGACGAATTCCAGTGTCTCGGGGCTGTCGATGGCGGGCGTCGTGTCGGGCCGGGTCACGATCGTCGTGACGCCCCCCGCCGCCGCAGCCTGCCCGGCGGTGCCGAAGCTTTCCTTGTGCCGCTCTCCGGGTTCGCAGACCTTCACGCCGATATCCACGATCCCCGGCGCCAGGCACAGTCCACCGCAATCCACGCCACCACCGACGCCCTCGTGACGGTCGGTGATCACCCCGTCGCGCAGGGTCACGCCGCCGCGGGTTTCCTCCCCGGTTTCGGGGTCGATCAGGCGAAGGTTGGTCAGGGTCAGCGTCATAGGATCGTTCCGGTCAACAGGGCCAGCAGGATCAGCGCCGCCGCGGCGATCAGCATCCACAGCAGCCAGCGGTTGCGGGCGGGCGGCGGTGCGGTGCGTGGCGCAGGGGCGGTGGTGCCCATGGCCGCCGCACTTTCCAGCGCCTCGAAGGTCGATGCGGCGCGCACCATTTCATAGGTTTCCAGGTGGCGCAGCGGCGGGGCAGGGGACAACGGCACATGCGCCCCGTCAAAGGCCGCGCCACGGATGATCGCGACCGGACCGCTCAGCGCGTCCAGCCGCGCGCGATCATGGGCCACCAGCGCCTCGTCCACGCCGATCCCCTCGATCAGGAAGCCCGACAGGCCGATGCCCTCCAGGTCCTCGACAACCGCGCCTTCGACCTGTCCTGCGTCCAGCGTCTCGACGCCAAGCGCGTCCTTCAGCGGCCAGTCTCCGGTGTCGGGATCGGGCTGAACAAAGCTCCAGAACGCGTCCTCGTCGATGTCGACGGCAAACAGGTGCACCGCATCCCGCGCGCCCGAGGTCAATGTCGTGTCGCTCATGCGGGCTGCTCCTCTTCGGGGGGTGTCTCTGCGTCGGGCCGGGCGGTGACGTCGCGGATCAGGCGATAGACCTTGTCGGCCTCCGCGATCCGTTCGAACCCGACCTTCACGTTCCGCGTACCGTTCTTCGACGTGACCCGGTAGGACTGGAAATAGACCGTGCCGGGCTCCCTGTCGTCTATCTCCAGAGGCGTGCCGGGACGGATCGGCCACGAGGTCAGCTTGCGCCCCTTCAGCGGCAGGTCCGTCGCGATGAAGGCACGGCGGTCGGTCAGTGTGTACCAGCTGTGCCGCCGTCGCCAGGCCGGGAAGAACACGCCGCTCCAGATCACGCCCAGACCGACCAGGAAATGCGGGATGCCGAACGCCCAGAAGAACCCGCCCGCCATCGAGGCCAGCGACATCCAGACCGCGGCAAAGCCGGAAAAGGCCAGCCCGAACCCGACAAGAGCAAAGGTTCCACGGGTGAACACGATACGGCCGTCCGGGCGACCCTGCCACAGGATGCGTTCGCCGGGATGCAGGATGCCGCCCCAATCGTCGCCCGTGACCTCGTGTTCGAACCCCTTGTTCACGATGGCGACGGCTCCGCATCGGCGGCGGTGGCGCGCGTCCGGTTCAACAGCACCGCCAGGCGCTGCGGCATGGCCAGGTTGCCGATGCGCAAAGGTGCGCCGTCACGGCGATGCACGGTCACTGAATAGGCCCCGGTCTGCACCTGGGTAATCGCCTCAAGCGGCACGGATTGCGAGGGTCCCACCAGCAGCCGCCGGTCGGTCAGGATGTAATCCTGCCTGCGGCGTATCACCGGTTGCATCGCCACGGATATCACGGCGAAGACCGCCGCGAAGGACGCGACCTCGCGCAGGGTCGTGCCGCCCTGCAACAGCCAAAGCAACAGGCCATAGACGACCGTGGCGATCACCACCGACAGGACCGAGTTGCGGATCACGCCGCGCCAGCCCTCGTTGCGGCGGTCCAGCAGCGTCTCGTCCGGGGCAAGTTCCTTTGCACGGTCACTCAAGCCGCCCTTCATGCCGCACCGTCCCGCCGCCGGGCCTGCAGGTTGCGGGCCAGCAGGTCCATCGCGGCCATGCGCACGGCCACACCCATCTCGACCTGTTCCTGGATGACGGAACGGTTGATGTCGTCGGCCAGCGTCCCGTCGATCTCGACCCCGCGGTTCATCGGGCCGGGATGCATCACGATCGCGTCGTCCTTGGCATGGGCCAGCTTTTCGGCGTCCAGACCGTAGAGGTGGTAATATTCCCGTTCCGACGGGATGAAGCCGCCATCCATGCGCTCCTTCTGAAGCCGCAGCATCATCACGACGTCCACGTCCTTCAGCCCCTCGGCCATGTCCTCGTAGACCTCGCAGCCCAGCTCTCCGATGCCCGAGGGCATAAGGGTCGGCGGGCCGACCAGGCGGATGCGGTTCTCCATCTTGCCCAGCAGGATCAGGTTGGACCGCGCCACCCGCGAATGCGCAATGTCCCCGCAGATCGCGATGGACAGGCGGTGCAGCCGGCCCTTCTTGCGGCGGATCGTCAGCGCGTCCAGCAGCGCCTGGGTGGGATGTTCGTGGCGCCCGTCACCGGCATTCAGCACAGCGCAGTTCACCTTCTGCGACAGCAGGTCGACCGCGCCGGAATGCGGGTGCCGCACGACCAGCAGGTCGGGATGCATCGCGTTCAGCGTCATCGCCGTGTCGATCAGCGTCTCGCCCTTTTTGATCGACGACGCCTCGAGCCCCATGTTCATCACGTCCGCGCCCAGCCGCTTGCCCGCCAGTTCGAAACTGGCCTGGGTGCGTGTGGAGTTCTCGAAGAACATGTTGATCTGGGTCAGACCTTTCAGCGCCTCGGTATGCTTGTCGTCGGATCGCGACAGGGCGACGTAATCGTCGGCAAGATCGAGGATGGTCGAGATTTCATCCGGGGCGAGGGGTTCGATCCCCAGCAGATGGTCCTGGCGAAAGCTCATCTATGCCTCCCGTGGCTTCGTCGTCGCTTATAGAAAGCGTGCTGGCTGGCGACAAGGGGCGTCACCCTAAGAAGGGCGCGCGCAAAGGAAAAGCGCCCCCCGACAGGACGGCGCTTGACCGGTCTTGCATGGGCGGCAATCGCCTCAGCTGCGGAACACGCCCTCGTAGATCGGCTCCATCGTCGAGGTTTCGAACAGCGACGAAACCGAGGTGCCGTTCCAGATGTTCAGGATCGCCTGCGCAAAAAGCGGCGCGGTCGGCAGCACGCGGATCTGAGGGCAATCCTGTACCGGCTTGGGCGCGGCGATCGTGTCGGTGATGACGAGGTTCTTCAGCACCGAATTGGTGATCCGCTCGACCGCGGGGCCGGACAGCACGCCGTGGGTCACGTAGGCATGGACTTCCTTGGCGCCGTATTCCAGCAGCAGTTCGGCCGCCTTGCACAGCGTCCCGGCCGTGTCGCACATGTCGTCGATCATGATCGCGACCTTGTCCTTCACGTCGCCGATCACGGTCATCTCGGCCACTTCGCCGGGCTTTTCGCGGCGCTTGTCGACGATGGACAGCGGCGCGTTGATCCGCTTGGCCAGTTCGCGGGCACGGGCCACGCCGCCGACATCGGGTGACACGACCATGATCTCGTCCATGCGGTCCTTGAACTTCTCCTTGATGTCCAGCGCGAAGATCGGCGAGGCATAGAGGTTGTCCACGGGGATATCGAAGAAGCCCTGGATCTGGGCCGCGTGCAGATCCATCGTCAGGACCCGGGCGATGCCCGACTCGACCAGCATGTTCGATACCAGCTTGGCAGTGATCGGCGTGCGCGGCTTGGTGCGGCGATCCTGGCGGGCATAACCGAAATAGGGGATCACGGCGGTGACCCGCTGAGCCGAGGACCGGCGCAGCGCATCGGCCATGATCAGCAATTCCATCAGGTTGTCGTTCGCCGGGTTCGAGGTCGACTGGATGATGAACATGTCCTCACCGCGGACATTCTCGAACACCTCGACGAAGATCTCTCCGTCATTGAACCGTTCGACACGGGCATCGACCAGGTCGATATGCACGCCGCGATGGATCGACATGCGCCGCGCGACCGCGTTGGCCAGTGGAGGGTTGGCATTACCGGCGATCAGCTTCGGCTCGACGACATTGGGCATGGGGGCAGCTCCGGGAGTGGGGGAGGAGGAGGATAGGCAGGACGGGCGGCGAAATGACAGATTCGTGACGTTGAACCCCGATTACCACCCCGATAAGGTCTTGCCAAACAAGCCATGGGGGATCCTTTGCCGCATATCGACCTGTATTTCGTCGCCATCTCGCCCTGGACCTACCTGGCGATGCCCCGTTTCCGCGAGATTGCCGCACGGCACGGGGCCGATGTGACGTACAAACCCGCCGATTATGGCCGTGTCTTCAAGGCGACGGGCGGGCTGCAGCTGAACGAACGGTCGGAGGCGCGCAAGGATTACCGCCTTCAGGAACTGCGCCGCGCGCGCATCCGCACCGGCCTACCCCTGACCACGCATCCGGCGCATTTCCCGACCAACCCGGCCCCGGCCTCCTACGCGATCATCGCCGCTCAGGCCGCGGGCGGCGGCGATACCGGCGCGCTGGTCGAGGGGCTGCTGGCCGCCTGCTGGGCCGAGGAAAGAAACATTGCCGAGGATGACGTGATCCGCGCCTGCCTTGAACAGGCGGGTTTCGATCCGGGGCTGGCCGATAGCGGTCTGCTGAGCGGGGCCACGACCTACGAGGCCAATACCGAAGAGGCGATCCAGGTCGGGGCCTTCGGCGCGCCGTTCTTCATCGTCGACGGAGAGGAGAAGTTCTGGGGCCAGGACCGGCTCGAGGATCTGGATCTTTTCCTGCAGGGCAAGCTGTGATGGATGTGGCGACCCTACCGCTCTATGGCGGCCACGGCACCGCGATCCGCACCTGGCCCGGCGGGCCGGGGCGAGCGCTGATGATCCATTGCTCCATGGGCCATGCGGGCGCGTGGAAAGGCGTGGCCGAGGCGCTGACGCCGACCCATGAATGCCGCGCCTTCGACCTGCCGGGACATGGCCGTTCCGCGCCCTGGTCGGGCGAGGGGGTCTACCAGGACCTCGTCTGCGACATCATCCGCGACATGATCGCGGAATGGGAGGCGCCGGTGGACCTGGTGGGCCACAGCTTCGGTGCCACGGCCGCCTTGCGCATCGCCGCCGTCTCGCCCGAACTGGTGCGGCGGCTTGTTCTGATCGAGCCGGTCTTCTTCACCGCCGCCTATGCCGCCGACCCGGATTTTGAAGCCGCGAACAAGGCCCGGACCGGCCCGCTGGCCGAGGCGCAGGAAAACGGCGACTGGAAAGAGGCCGCGCGCCTGTTCCTGGCCGATTGGGGCGATGGCCGCCCCTGGGACGAGCTGGACGAGGCCCAGAAGGATCATTTCGCCACGATGATGCGACTGATCCATGCGGTGCAGATCACCAATAACGGCGATCCCGAGGGAATCCTGGCCGAGGGCAAGATCGCCCGGATGCCTGCGCCGACCCTGCTGATCGACGGTGGCGACAGCCCCGAGGCGAGCGGCCGGATCGTCCGCGCGTTGGAGGACATGATCCCCGATGCGCGATCTGCCACGATCCCGGGGGCAGGGCACATGGTGCCGATCAGCCATGCCGCGCAGGTGGCGCCCCTGGTGGTCGATTTTCTTCGCTGACGCGTGCGGCGCGGGTCGCGGGGACGGAAAGGGGCTCTGCCCCTTGCCGCCAAAGCTGCGCTTTGACGGCTACCCCGGAGTATTTTCGGCAAGATGAAGCAGGGGGGCGGCGCGGGATGACCGACGCCGCGCCCCGTTTCGGTGGTCAGCCGCGGGCGAGCGCCAGGAAGGCGTCGATATCGTCATGGGACAGGGACCAGTCGGTGACGAAGCGCGCGGGCAGCGGTTCGGCCGGATCGGCGCCGTCGAGGCTGCCGGACCAGATATTGTAGGCCACGCCGCCTTCGGTCAGGCGGCGATGCAGGGCGCGGGGCAGATCGACGAAGGCGATATTGGCCTGGGCGGGATAGAGCATCCGCGCCTCGGGCAGATCCTGCAGGCCGGCCGACAGGCGCGCCATGTTGGCATTGGCCTTCGCGGCCAGGTCGCGCCACAGGTCGTCGCGCAGATAGCCCGCCATCTGTGCCGACAGGTAACGATGCTTGGAGAAGAGATGCGCGCCCCGCTTGCGGCGCAGTTCGAATTCCCAGGCTTTTTCCGGGTTGAAGAGGATCACCGCCTCGACCCCCATGCAGCCGTTCTTGGTGCCGCCGAAGGACAGCACGTCCACACCGGCGCGCCAGGTCATCTCGGCCGGCGTGGCATTGGTGGCGGCCAGCGCATTGGCGAACCGCGCGCCGTCCATATGGACGGGCAGCCCGTATTCCTTTGCGACCGCCGCCAGCGCGGTGACCTCGGCCACGGAATAGACCTGGCCCATCTCGGTCGCCTGGGTCAGCGCGACGGGGCCGCGCTGGGGCCCGTGCACGCCGCGCACCTCTTCGCCCTCGATCGCGGCGCGCAGGGTGTCAGGGGTCATCTTGTCGTCGGCCCCGACCAGGGTGAGTTTCGCGCCGCCGGTGTAGAATTCCGGCGCGTTGCACTCATCCACGTGGATATGCGCATTGGGCGAGCAGAAGACCGTCGCGTAGGGCGGCGCCAGCGTGGCCAGGCCAAGGCAGTTCGCCGCCGTGCCGGTGGCGACCAGGTAGATCGCGGCCTCGGGCGCCTCGAACACCTCGCGCAGGCGGGTGCGGACTTCTTCCATCAGGGGGTCGGCGCCGTAGGGTTTGGCAAAGCCGGCATTCGCCTCGGCCAGCAGGGCCATGATCTGCGGGTGGACTGGTCCGGTATTGTCGGAGGCGAGATGCATCAGGTCGGTTCCTCTATGATATATTCCTCCCAATCCTCGTCTGCGATGTCGTATTCCGAATAGGTCCGGTGGCGCATCGACACGCCGGCCTCGTGCACGCTGTCGGCCCGGCCCGAGATCAGCGGGTGCCAGTCATATAGCGGCCGGCCCTCGTAGATCAGGCGATAGGCGCAGGTCTGCGGCAGCCAGTACATGTGCTGGTGGATCGTCGCCGCATCCAGCGTGATGCAATCGGGCACGAATTGATGACGGATCGGGTATTGCCCGCAACGACAGGTCTCGTCGTCCAGCAGGCGGCAGGCGACGCAGGTCAGGGCGACCTCGCCGGTTTCCTCGTCCTCCAGCTTGTTGAGGCAGCACTTGCCGCAGCCGTCGCACAGCGCCTCCCATTCGGCGGTGGACATCTTCTTGAGTGGGGTGGTTTCCCAGTAGCGCGGGCGCAGGCCGGACCTGTCGATCGGATCGTCGCTCATAGCGCCGCCAGGATGTCCCGGGCGCGGGCGCAATCGGCATCCATCTGGGTGATCAGCGCGTCCAGCCCGTCGAATTTCGCCTCGGGGCGCAGGTAATCGACCAGCGCCACCGACAGGGTTTCGCCGTAGAGATCACCCTTGAAGTCGAACAGGAAGGTTTCGAGGTTCGGCACGTCCCCGTCGAATTGCGGCCGGATGCCCAGCGACGCGGCGCCGTGATAGCTGCCCTTGTGGGGCCCGGTCAGCACGTCGGCCAGCACCGCGTAGACGCCGAATTTCGGCTGGTGCAGCCCTTCGATCGACATGTTCGCCGTCGGATAGCCCAGGTCGCGGCCGCGCTGGTCTCCGCGCACGACGGGGCCTTCCATCCGGTGCCAGTGGCCCAGCATCGCGGCGGCATCGCGCGGGCGTCCCTCGGCGAGGGCGTTGCGGATCGCGGTCGAGGAGATCTCTTCCTCACCTTCCGCAACAAGATCGGCGATGGTCACGCCGAACCCCAGCCTGTCGCCGAAATCGCGCAGGACATCAGGCGTGCCGGCCCGTTTCGCGCCGAAATGGAAATCCGCGCCGACGGTCACGTGGCGCACGCCCAGCCCCTCGACCAGGACGCGGGTCACGAAATCCTCGGGGCTGAGGCCCGAGAGGCCCGTGTTGAAGGTCAGCTCATACAGGATATCGACGCCGATCTTCTCCAGCCGGTGCGCCCGCGCGCCCGATCCGGTCAGGCGGAAGGGCGGGGCGTCGGGTGCGAAAAGCTCTCTCGGATGCGGCTCGAATGTCATGACGCCAAGCGGCGCGTCCAGGCGTGTCGCCTCGCTCCGCGCCAGGTCGATGACCGCCCGGTGGCCGATATGAACGCCATCGAAATTCCCGATGGCGACAGAGGCCCCTTTGTCGGCCTCGCCCGTATAGTGATAGTCGCGCACGATCCTCATGGGCGAAGGGGTATCCCCGGCGGGGGGCGGGCGCAAGAGGCGGCGGACACGGGTCGCGCCGCCACTGCCACGTGCAGGGACAAGGCCGCCCTTGCGGCGGCGCATGACCGGGCAGGGCCCGCCGCGCCGCCCGTCTTTGGGGTCAGTCGAACTTGCGCGACGGCGCCAGCACGGTGGCCTCGCCGATCATCACCTTCTTGCCGTCCACCATGCAGCGGCAATCCAGCTGAACGCGGCGCTTGGCATGGTCTATGCCGATCACCTCGACCTCGGCCAGAACCATGTCGCCGGGACGCACGGGGGCGAGGAATTTCAGCGTCTGGCCCATATAGACCGTGCCATGACCCGGCAGCTGTTCCCCGATCACGGCCGAGATCAGGCCGGCGGTCAGCATGCCATGGGCGATGCGGCCCTCGAAAATCGTGTCTTGGGCATAGGCATCGTCCAGGTGAACCGGGTTCCGGTCCGTGGAGACCTGGGCGAACATCTCGATATCCTCGTCGGTCACGACTTTGCGCAGGTGGCGCGTCATGCCCATTTCGATGTCCTCGATGCAGATCGTGCCTCGCGGGAAATTATCCAACATCCTCTCCGCCCTTCGAATCGGTGGGTAATAATGTGGCCTTCAGGGGCCGGGTTGGGCAACTTTATTACTTTGCGGGCGCAGAAAATCAACCCCCCGTTTGGTCGCAGGGGGCGCAATCGGCGACGCGAGGCGGAAACGCCCTAGCGCAGGAAGCCGATGGAATAGGTCGGGGCGGCCTGCTGGGTTTCGAGATAGGCGGCCAGCGCGTCGGGGTCGGGCTGGTCGGTGGTCTTGGTATCCGCCGCGGCCAGGCCGCCGGTGATGAACAGGCTGTCGATATCCTCGCCCATGGCGCCGCTGATATCGGTGTGGATACCGTCGCCGATGGCCAGGATACCGGCCGTCTCCACCTGCTTGCCAAGGGCCGCCAGCCGCCGCCGGGCCAGGTCGTAGATCGGCGGATGCGGCTTGCCGAAATACAGGCTCTCGCCGCCCATCTCGGTGTACATCTGCGCCACGGCCCCGGCGCACCATTCCCGGTGATCCCCGCGATCCACCACGATATCCGGGTTGGCGCAGAGCAGTTTCAGCCCCCTGGTCTTGGCCAGCAGCAGCTCTGCCCGCCAGGTTTCGGGGTCGGAATTGGGGTCGGCCGGCCCGGTGCAGACGATGCCCTCGGCCTCCTCCAGCGGGACGATGTCCAGCCGCACCGGGTTGTCCAGCACCTTTGGCGGGGTCAGGAAGGCCTTTTCCTCTTCCAGCCCGATGAAATGCACCTGTTCGCCCACCACCCCTTCAAAGGCGGCGGCGCGGGCGCTGTCGCCGCTGGTCGCGATCGAATCCCACGCTTCGCGCGGCACGTTGAACCCGTCCAGCTGGATTTCCACCGCCGCGCGCGGACGCGGAGAATTCGTCACCAGGATCACCGTGCCGCCGCGGGCGCGATAGTCGATCAGCGCCTGGCAGGCGGCAGGGTAGGCCGTCACCCCGTTATGCACGCAGCCCCACAGGTCGACGAACAGCGCGTCATAGCGGTCGGAAACCTCGGATAGGGCGTGGATGATCTGGCTCATGATGCGGGTCCTCGGGTCAGGGTCTCCGCGCCTCTATGAACCAATCCCGCCCGGGGATGAAGGCGAAAGAGACCTCTCAGCCCGGCTTCTGCGCCACCAGCGTCGCGAAGGGCTGGAAGCCGTAGAAGCTGCCCTCGGCCATGCGCCGGTCATGCTCCGCGATCAGCGCCTTGTGCAGGTCGGCCGAGATCAGGCCCTTGGCCACCATGTCCGCGCCGCCTATGCCGACCCAGCTCATCGCGCCGGCGCCCTCGGTGATGACGCGCGGCGTGATGCCGAAATGCTCGACCGCCAGCCCGGCGGCGCGGACCAGTGCCCGCAGCTTGCCGACAAGGTATTTGTCGGTCACGAAATTCTCGACGAAATAGATGGCGCAGGCCTGCATCGGATCACCCGCCGCAATCCCGATCGAGGTCTTCTCGAAATCCGCGTCGCAGATGATCAGCTTGCCGCCCGGTTTAAGGACGCGGAAGGCTTCTGCAAGCAGCGCCTCGGGGGCGGTCACATGGCTCAGCACCGTATGCATGACCACCGTGTCGACGCTGGCATCGTCGAACCGCAACGCCGTGCCATCCGCCGTCTCGAAGCTCAGGTTGGCGATATCCCGCCCCAGCTCCGCCGCGGCGGCGATCAGGCCTTCGGACGGGTCGGTGCCGATTGCCTGCCCGTTGCCCGCCCGGGCCGCGATGCGCCGCGTCACCGCGCCGGATCCGGCGCCGATCTCGATATGCAGGCCGCCCTCGGGGAAATCCGCGTGATCGAGGTAGGCCTCCACGATCTCGACCATCACCGGCTCCGCGGCCCGGGTCTCCAGCACCTTCACGACATTGGCGACAAAGTCGGCCCCGGCAGCATCCACATCCTGGAACGGATCGCTCATCACATCTCTCCCCTTGCTTGAGGTCCGATGATACTACAGCTGCCCCGCCTGGCCGACCCGCGGCCAGTCACGCCGGGGAAGGGTGGTTGCCAGCGCACCGCGCCTGCCTGATTTCGGTGCAGTTCTTCGCCCCGGAAATCGGCGGTCCCGCCGGCCCGGTGGCACGCATGCGTCGAAAAGCGCGCGCCAAAAACGCGTCCTCCCACGCGAAAGGGGCGGCCCGATGTGGACCGCCCCCTGCTTCATCTTGCCAAAAATACTCATCGGCCCGACAGCGGATGCCGGGCGCGGTCCTCAGACCTTGAGGTTCGGAATGATCTGCTTCTTGCGGGACATGATGCCCGGCAGCACGACCGTGTCGCCCGACACCGTCGCATCAAAGCTCTTCTCGGCCACGCCCTTGACCAGGTCGTTCGGCACGAAGAGCGTCGCTTCCTCGTTCAGGATGTCCACGACGAACAGCAGAACCTGGTCGACGCCGTCTTCCTTGGCCACGTCCGCCATCGAGGCCATCAGGCTGTCCTTGCGGTCCAGCACCAGCTTGGGCGCGGTGGTTTCCAGAACGGAGACGCGGAACTTGGTGCCGTCGACGGCATATTCCTTGCTGTCCATCCGGATCAGCTCGGCATCCGAGAAGGCGGAAATGTCGGATTTCGCCTCGAACATTTCCGACGCGTAGGCGGACAGGTCCAGGCCCAGATCCGAGGCCAGTTTCTCGGCTAGCGCCTTGTCCCGCTCGGTCGTGGTCGGCGAGCGGAATTCCAGCGTGTCGGACAGGATGCAGGACAGCATGGCGCCCTTGATGTTCTCGGGCATCTTGTCGGCATTGTCGCCCATCAGGTTGTACATGATGGTCGCGGTACAGGCGAGCGGCTTGATCGTGATGTCGATCGGGCCCTTCGTCTCAAGCCCGCCGGTCAGCTTGTGGTGGTCGATGATCTGCAGGATGTCCGCATCGTTGATGGCATCGGGCAGTTCGGCGGGGTTGTTGGTGTCGACGATGACAACCTGATCGCCTTCGGACACGCCGGCGATGATCTCGGGCTTGTCGAAGCCCCACTTGTCGATCACGAAGGCGGCCTCGGTGTTGGGCTCACCCAGCAGGGCCGGGGTGGCGGGGGTGCCGCGGACCTCGGACAGGTACCAGGCCCAGATGATCGGGGAGCCGGTGGAATCGGTGTCGGGGGATTTGTGGCCAAAAACCTTGATCGTCATGTGTGGCATATCCTGCGTATAATGAATCGGCGCCCTTATAGGAGGGGTGATCGCTTCTGTCACCCGGCCAAAAGCGCGCGAGGACCGGATCGGCAGCCCCGCCCCGCGGCGATCGCGTCACAGCCCCGTGCCGATCCCGGCCCGATCCGCGCCGGGGCCTTGCCGAACGGACGGGAATATCTCAGGATTCCGCAATGGCCCCCGCACGCGAAACCGATCTCTACCCGCCCATCAAGGCTTTCCTCGAAGGGCAGGGCTACGAGGTGAAATCGGAAATCGCCGGGGCCGATGTCGTGGCCATGCGCGACGAGGACCCCGATCCCGTCATCGTCGAGATGAAGCGCAATATGAACCTCACCCTCGTCCAGCAGGGCGTCGCGCGGCAGGCGGTGACCGACTGGGTCTACCTCGCCGTGCCCGCCTTTCGCGGACGCAAGGCGCTTGCCGGGCATGTCGCGCTCTGCCGCAGGCTGGGGCTGGGCTTCGTCACCGTTCGCGCCCGCGACGGCTTTGTCGAGGTGCATTGCGACCCCGCCCCCTATGCCCCCCGCCAGTCGAAACCGCGCAAGGGGCGGCTGCTGCGGGAATTCCAGCGCCGGGTGGGGGATCCGAACCAGGGCGGCTCCGGCGGGGTCAAGCTGGTGACGGCCTACCGCCAGGACGCCCTGCGCTGCGCCGCCTTCCTGGCGGAAAACGGACCGTGCAGGGGCGCCCAGGTCGCCCGGTCCACCGCCGTGCCCCGCGCGACCGAGATCATGCGCGACGACCATTACGGCTGGTTCGAACGGGTGGAGCGCGGCGTCTACGCCCTGACCCCCGCCGGCCAGGAAGGCTTGGGCACGTTCCCGGTGCCTGAAACCCCGTTGCCTGAGACAGCGGCAGAGGCCCCGGCAGAGCCGAGCTGACCCTCACCGGTCGACCTTGGGTCCACCGCCTGGCGTCATAGCCTATGCAGGCCAGGCGGCCAAAACCATGCAATCACCCCAAGGGCGTCTGATGATGCTGCGCAATCCGCCACTGCCCGCCAATCTGCACCCAGGTGGAAGAGCAATAGGCGTCGTAAGGCTCATCCCCGTCCCGCAGGCCCCGCGCGCGGTAGGCCAGCACGATCACCCCGTCCGAGGCCTCCTCGTGCCGTTCCGTCATCGCGACCTGGCTCCAGCGCGGCGCGGCGGACAGCGCGTCCAGCACGGCGTCCCATTTCAGCACGCCCATGCCCGGAAAGACCATCAGGCATCCCTCCGCCATGCGGTTGCGAAAGGCGTCGGTCCCGCCGGTCCACAGCAATTCTTCGGCTTCCCAGATATCTGCAACACTCATGTCGTCCTCCTCGGCATCGTCCTCTGGACCAGCGCATAGCGCCCCTGCCGGGTTCCCGCCGATGGACAGATCAGCCGCCGCGCCCCTTGCGCCAGCTGCGGATCGACCGGTCCAGTTCTTCCACCAGCCAGTCGTGGAAGGTGCGCACCGCCGGTTTCCGGGCCGAGGCCTGGCCGGTCGCAAACCAGTAGGCCGCCCCGGTATCAATTCGCGTGTCGAAGGGCGCCACCAGCTGGCCACGTTCCAGCGCATCGCAGGCCAGGGTTTCCCAGGCCATGAAGACGCCCTGACCGGTCATCGCCGCATCCAGGCACAGCGCGCCATCGGCATAGGTCGGCCCGTCCGTGCGCCGGGGCAGGGTCAAGTCGAAGGCCGCCAGCCACACGTCCCAGCCCATCAACGCATCGTTTTCGCGGATGATCGGCAGGCGCAGCAGGTCCTCCGGCCGGTCGACGCGCTCTGCCATCTCGGCCGAGCAGACGGGAAACACCTTCTGATCCAGCAGCTTGACCGCCTGTTCGCCCATCCGTGGGCCGCGCCCGACGCGGATGCCGATATCGACCTCCGAGTGGTTCAGGTCCACCACGTCGATCTTGGGTTCGATCCGGATGCGGATATGCGGGTTCAGGGCGGTGAACTGCCCGATCCGCCAGATCAGCCAGCGGCTGGCAAAGATCGGCGCGACCGACACTGTCAGCACCGAATCCGCCGCTTCGCTCAGGTCGCCGACCACGCCGGACAGGTCGCGCATCGCGCGGCTCAGCCGGGGCAGGACGGCCTGGCAGGCCTCGGTCGGCTGCAATCCTTCGGGCTGGCGCAGGAAAAGCGGGCGGCCAAGCGCGGCCTCGGCCTTGGTCAGGCGCTGGCTCAAGGCGCCGGGGGTCACGCCCAGCTCTGCAGCGGCGGCGCCCAGGCTGCCGGTCCGGCCGATCGTCTCGATCGTGCGCAGGGCGGAAAGCGGGATCGTGTTGAGGTTACGCATTTAGAAAATCTAAACTACCTGCATCGCGATGTCGATGGCAGTCAGGGGCAGGGGATAGCATATTGGCCCCATGACACAAACATTTCCCATCCTATCCCGCCTGTTTTCCTGGCGGGGCTCTGACCGGGGCGCACTCTCCGTCTCTGAAGAGCTTTACCGGCGCGACCCGCTCGCGCATCCCGACATCAAACGCATGACCGCCCGCGAAATCGCGGACCTTCAATTCCATCCGGGTTGCTTCAAATCCGAATGAGGCCCATACGACAGGCGCTGCCAAACAGGCACCGCCCCGTTAGGACGGACCGACCTTTTTCCTGAAAATTCCAACGATTGCGGCCCGAACGGGTTGTGCCCGCCGGTATGACCCCTTAGGTCCCCGGCGTGTCCGGCCCTGTCATCACGCGCCATCACGACCGCGTAAAATTTTGCGACACGGCCTTATTGACACAGCTTCCAGGCTTCCTTACCTACCCGTCGTTAGCACTCGCCCGGTGTGAGTGATAACGCCTCCGGCCCGACCCCCGGTTCCCGGAGATAGGGAGAAACTTTGAGCCAAGGAGCCTCAGAGATGGCATTTAAACCGCTGCATGACCGCGTTGTTGTGAAACGCGTTGAGAGCGAAGAGAAAACCGCAGGCGGGCTGATCATTCCCGACAGCGCGAAAGAAAAGCCGGCCGAAGGCGAAGTGATCGCCGTTGGCGAAGGCGCTCGCAAGGACAATGGCGAACTGATCGAGATGGCCGTGAAAGCGGGCGACAAGGTCCTGTTCGGCAAGTGGTCCGGCACCGAGATCACCCTGGAAGGCCAGGAACTGCTCATCATGAAGGAAAGCGACATCCTCGGCGTCATCGCCTGAGATCGCGACCCTCTTCAACGCAACATATAGTCAGGAGATAAACCATGGCTAAGGACGTCAAGTTCAACACCGATGCCCGCAACAAGATGCTCAAGGGTGTCAATGTTCTGGCAGACGCGGTGAAAGTCACCCTGGGCCCCAAGGGCCGTAACGTCGTGCTGGAAAAATCCTTCGGCTCCCCGCGCATCACCAAGGACGGTGTCTCGGTCGCGAAGGAAATCGAACTGGAAGACAAGTTCGAGAACATGGGCGCACAGATGGTGAAGGAAGTCGCTTCCCGCACCAACGACGAAGCCGGTGACGGTACCACCACCGCAACCGTGCTGGCCCAGGCCATCGTCAAGGAAGGCATGAAGTCGGTCGCAGCGGGCATGAACCCGATGGACCTGAAGCGCGGCATCGACATGGCGACCCTCAAGGTCGTCGAAGCGATCAAGGCAGCCGCTCGTGACGTGACCGACAGCGACGAAGTCGCCCAGGTCGGCACCATCTCCGCCAACGGCGAAGCCTCCATCGGCCGCATGATCGCGGACGCGATGCAGAAGGTCGGCAACGAGGGTGTCATCACCGTCGAAGAAGCCAAGGGCATGGAAACCGAAGTGGATGTCGTCGAAGGCATGCAGTTCGACCGTGGCTACCTGTCCCCCTACTTCGTCACCAACCCCGACAAGATGGTGACCGAGCTTGAGGACTGCATGATCCTCCTGCACGAGAAGAAGCTGTCCTCCCTGCAGCCGCTCGTTCCGCTGCTGGAGCAGGTGATCCAGTCCCAGAAGCCGCTGCTGATCATCGCCGAAGACGTCGAGGGCGAAGCCCTGGCGACCCTCGTCGTGAACAAGCTGCGCGGTGGCCTGAAGATCGCCGCCGTCAAGGCACCGGGCTTCGGTGACCGCCGCAAGGCCATGCTGCAGGACATCGCGATCCTGACCGGCGGCCAGGTCATCTCCGAAGACCTCGGCATGAAGCTCGAGTCCGTCACCATGGACATGCTCGGCACTGCCAAGAACGTCACCATCACCAAGGACGAGACCACCATCGTCGACGGCCATGGCGACAAGGCGGAAATCGAAGCACGCGTTGCCCAGATCAACACCCAGATCCAGGAAACGACCTCCGACTACGACCGTGAGAAGCTTCAGGAACGTGTGGCCAAGCTGGCAGGCGGCGTTGCCGTCATCCGCGTCGGCGGCATGACCGAAACCGAAGTGAAAGAGCGTAAGGACCGTGTGGACGATGCTCTGAACGCGACCCGCGCAGCCGTGCAGGAAGGCGTGATCGTCGGTGGCGGTGTGGCCCTGGTGCAGGGCGGCAAGGCTCTGGACGGCCTGAAAGGCGAAAACGCCGATCAGGATGCCGGCATCAAGATCGTGCGCTCCGCGCTCGAAGCGCCGCTGCGCCAGATCGCTGAAAACGCCGGTGTCGACGGCGCCGTCGTGGCCGGCAAGGTCCGCGAAAGCACCGACCTGACCTTCGGCTTCAACGCTCAGACCGAAGAATATGGCGACATGTTCAAGTTCGGCGTGATCGACCCCGCCAAGGTGACCCGCACCGCACTGGAAGACGCTGCTTCCATCGCCGGCCTGCTGATCACCACCGAAGCCATGGTCGCCGACAAGCCCGCCAAGGAAGGCGCGGCCGGTGGCGGCATGCCCGACATGGGCGGCATGGGCGGCATGGGCGGCATGATGTAAGACCGGTCTTTCCGCCCTGGCGGAATGATCCGGGAGGGGCGACAGCGGTTTGTCCGCAAACCGCGAGAGCCCCGAACATCAACCGGTCTTTCCGCCTCGGCGGAATGATCCGGTTGGCCATCGCCGACAACCGACAGATCAAGAAGGGGCCCCGTTCGCGGGGCCTCTTTTCTTTTGCAGATCAAAGGACTTCCCCGGACGGGCGCGTATCCGGAGCCGCCTGGCCGCCGCATCAAGCTGCGTTGAAAGGCAACACACCGCCCCGGAACGCTCCCTCCCGATCGACCGGCACCCATCTGCCGCGCTGCGGCAAACTCATTGCGCCATTGCAGCATTCGTGCCAAACTTTCAGCAATTCCAACGGTGTATTCTCAGCCTTTCCGGGAATATCCCACCAAGTTCAAAGGCCAGACGTGCCAACCAGACGCGACGACATACTGCTCCGTTTCCTGCTGCCCGAAGACCGCAAGGCGGTGACCGAAATCCTTGACGCCGCATTCGGGACGGATGACGAAAGCCGCCATGTGAAACGCCTGCGCGATGCTGGCGATATGGCCATCGAACTGATCGCGGTGAACCGCGCCGGTCCCGTCGGCTATATCGGCTTTGCCCGTCACTATGCCCCCAAGGGCTGGATGAGCCTGTCTCCGCTGGCCGTGAAACCGAAATACCAGGGCCGCGGCACCGGCTCCGAACTGGTCCGATACGGGCTGGATTACGCGCGTCAGGCCAAGGCCCCGGCGGTCACCGTGCTGGGCAATCGCCGGTTCTACCAGCGCTTCGGCTTTACCCGCAAAGCGGCCGAGAACCTGGAAACCGACTATCCGCCGGAACACACGCTGCTCTACCCGATCGCACCGCGCACCGCCGGCACGGCGGCGAGGCTGATCTATCCGGACGCCTTCACCCAGTTCTAGGCCGGCAGGCCCCGCGCCCCTTCCCAGGCCGCGCCAAACCGCCTATCTGCCCCCCATGTACCGCCTTTTGCCGATCCTGTTGCTTTGCCTCCTGCCGCTGCGCGCGGCGGCGGATTGCGTGATCCTGCTGCACGGCCTGGCGCGTACCCCGGCCTCGTTCTGGTCGATGGACATGGCGCTGACCCGCGCGGGCTACCGCGTGATCCGCCCCGCCTATCCCTCGACCGAGGCACCCATTCCGGCGCTGGCCGACAGCACCTTGCCCGATGCGCTGGCCCAGTGCGCCCCCGATACGACTCACCTCGTGACCCATTCCATGGGCGGTATCCTCTTGCGCACACATGTGGCGGCCCACGGCCTGCCGGACCACCTGGGCCGTGTCGTCATGCTCGGGCCGCCCAACCATGGCTCTGAAATCGTGGATGAATTCGGCGATCTGTGGCTCTTTCGGGAATTCAACGGCCCCGCCGGGGCGCAGCTGGGCACCGATGGCCTGACCGAAGATCTGCCGCCCGTGCGCTTCCCGCTGGGCGTCATCGCCGGCAGCGCGACGGTGAACCCGGTCTTTTCGACCGTGATCCCCGGCACCGATGACGGCAAGGTGTCGGTCGCCTCGACCCGGGTGCAGGGCATGGCGGATCACCGCGTCGTGCCGGTCAGCCACACCTTCATGGCCAATGATCCGCGGGTGATCGTCCTGACCCTCAGCTTCCTGCGCGACGGTGAATTCGCGCCCACGCCCAACCTGTCAGAGGCGGTCATAACCCTGACAGGCCCCATGACCGAGGACCCGGAGCGATGACCGATTTCCACCTCACCGGCGCGACGATCCTTGTCGATGAAGCGCTGCGCGCCGAACCGCTTGGCATCTCCGATGGTGTCATTGTCCCGGATCAGCCCGGCCGCGCCGTGCATCTGCCGGGGTGGCAGGTCCTGCCCGGCATCATCGACGTGCATGGCGACGGGTTCGAACGTCACCTCGCACCCCGGCGCGGTGCGATGTCCGACCTGGGCGCCGGGCTGCTCGCGGCCGAGGCAGAGCTTGCATCGAACGGCATCACCACCGCCTACCTCGCCCAGTTCTACAGTTGGGAGGGCGGGATGCGCGGCCCCGATTTCGCCGCCCGGATGCTGTCCGCCCTGGACGATACCCGGCCCCGCCTTGCCACCGATCTGCGCGCCCAGCTCCGGGTCGAAACGCATCTGATCGACGATTACCCGAGGATCGAGGCGCTGATCGCCGCCCATGCCATCGGCTATGTCGTCTTCAACGATCACATCCCCCACGCGGCGCTGGACAAGGGCAAACGCCCGCCGCGCCTGACAGGCCAGGCGCTGAAGTCCGGCCGCTCGCCCGAGGCGCACTTGGCCCTGCTGACCGATCTCCACGCCCGCCGGGCCGAGGTCCCCGCGGCGCTCTCCGCCTTGGCCGCGCGGCTGGCGGGGCAGGGGGTGCTCACCGGCTCCCACGACGACCAGAGCGCCGAAGACCGCGCCGCCGCTCGCGCCATGGGCCTGCGCGTCGCCGAGTTCCCCGAAACTCATGACGCCGCCCGGGCCGCCGCCGATATGTCAGAGCCGATCGTGCTGGGCGCGCCCAACGTGGTGCGCGGCGGCTCCCATGCCGGCAAGGTCTCTGCGGCGGCGCTGGTCGCGGATGGGCTCTGCTCCGCGCTGGCCTCCGACTACCACTACCCGGCGCCGCACCAGGCCGCCCTGCGCCTGGCCGAGCGCATCGGTCTGCCCGCCGCCTGGGCGCTCGTATCCTCCGGCCCCGCGGCGATGCTGGGCCTGTCGGACCGTGGCCGTATCGCCCCCGGGTTGCGCGCCGACCTGACCGCGCTCAACCCCGCCACCGGCCGCCCCGGCCTGACCGTCGCGGGGGGGCGCGTCACCTATGCCGATCACCACGCCGCGGCCGCCATGCTGGCCTGACCCGCCCCGATCCCCGCGGAAACCCATAATACACCGCGTTCCGCGACGCCCAGCCGCTTGACTTCCGCGCCCGCAACATGTGTATCCACCCAAGCCGGACGGACGCCGCAAAAAGCATAAAGGAACGCCCCATGCACGCCTATCGCAGCCATACCTGCGCCCAGCTCAACGCCTCCAACGTGGGCGACACTGTTCGCCTGTCCGGCTGGGTCCATCGTATCCGCGACCATGGCGGCGTGCTCTTCATCGACCTGCGCGACCATTACGGCATGACCCAGGTGCTCTGCGATCCCGACAGCCCCGTCTTCAACGAAGTGGAAAAGGTCCGCTCCGAATGGTGCATCCGCATCGACGGCAACGTGAAGGCGCGCGCGCCCGAGCTGGTGAACCCCAAGATCCCCACCGGCGAGATCGAGGTCTTCATCCGCGATATCGAGGTGCTGGGCCACGCCAAGGAACTGCCCCTGATCGTCTTCGGCGACCAGGAATACCCCGAGGAAACCCGCCTGCGCTATCGCTACCTCGACCTGCGCCGCGAGGCGATGCAGCGCAACATGACCCTACGCTCGGACGTGGTCGCCTCGATCCGCAAGCGCATGTGGGATGCAGAGTTCCGCGAATATCAGACGCCGATCATCACCGCGTCGTCGCCCGAAGGCGCGCGCGACTTCCTCGTGCCCTCGCGCCTGCATCCGGGCAAGTTCTACGCGCTGCCCCAGGCGCCGCAGCAGTTCAAGCAGCTGCTGATGGTGTCGGGCTTCGACAAGTATTTCCAGATCGCGCCCTGCTTCCGCGACGAGGACCCGCGCGCCGACCGTTCGCCCACCGATTTCTACCAGCTCGACCTCGAGATGTCCTTTGTCGAACAGCAGGACGTCTTCGACACGATCCAGCCGGTTGTGCAGGGCATCTTCGAGGAATTCGGCGGCGGCAAGACGGTCGACACCGAATGGCCCCAGATCTCCTATGCCGAGGCCGCGCTGAAATACGGCACCGACAAGCCCGACCTGCGCAACCCGATCGAGATGCAGGTCGTGTCGGAGCATTTTGCGGGCTCCGGCTTTGCCATCTTCGCCAAGCTGCTGGAGCAGGAGGGCACCGAAATCCGCGCCATCCCGGCCCCCACCGGCGGCTCGCGCAAGTTCTGCGACCGGATGAACGCCTTCGCCCAGAAGGAAGGTCTGCCCGGCATGGGCTACATCTTCTGGCGCGACCAGGGCGACGGAATGGAAGCCGCCGGCCCGCTGGCCAAGAATATCGGCCCCGAACGCACCGAGGCGATCCGCCAGCAGCTGGGCCTCGGCGTGGGCGACGCCGCCTTCTTCCTGGGCGGCAAGCCGTCGGCCTTCGAAGGTGTTGCCGGCCGTGCCCGCACCGTCATCGGCAAGGAGCTCGGCCTGACCGACGAGAACCGTTTCGCCTTTGCCTGGATCGTCGATTTCCCGATGTACGAGGCCGACGAGGAAACCGGCAAGATCGACTTCTCGCATAACCCCTTCTCAATGCCGCAGGGCGGGCTCGAGGCGCTGGAGGGCGATCCGCTCAAGGTGCTCGGCTACCAGTATGACCTTGCCTGCAACGGCTACGAGCTGATCTCCGGTGCGATCCGGAACCACAAACCCGAGATCATGTTCAAGGCCTTCGAACTGGCCGGTTACGGCGAAGACGAAGTGCGCAAGCGGTTCGGCGGCATGGTTAACGCCTTCCAATACGGCGCACCGCCCCACGGTGGCTGCGCGGCGGGTATCGACCGCATCGTGATGCTGCTGGCCGAAGAGGAAAACATCCGCGAGGTCATCCTCTTCCCGATGAACCAGCGGGCCGAGGACCTGATGATGGGCGCCCCGTCCGAACCGACCTCGGATCAGCTGATGGAGCTGTCGCTCCGGGTGATTCCGCAGGAATAATCCCGCGCCGGATTGCGACTTTCGAACGCCGTCACGCCCCGCCGTGGCGGCGTTTTCTGTTCGGGCCGGATGCTGTTCGGGCCGGATGCTGTTCGGGCCGGACGCTGGGCGGACCAGATGCTTGGCAGGCTGAATGCAGGGCCGGCCGGTGTATCTGCGGGCACATCCGCCGTGTTCGCCGGATGCCTCGAACCGCGGCGGCAACCTGCCGGGCAGTATTGTCGGCCCGTCGCAAGCCCGTTCAGAACATCCCGGCCAGCGGAAACACCCCGACAACGCCGAACGGCCCCAGCCACAATTGCACCGCGCTCAGCGCAGCCAGCCCGGCCAGAACCGGCGGCCCGATCTGCGGCTTGCGCCCGCGCAGCCCGGCCATCGCGGTCGCGGCCAGACTGGCATTGATCATGGCCAGCCAGCGCCCGTGATCCTGTCCCAGCCCGAACAGCAGAAGGGGCGTCAGGCACAGCCCAACGATCAGCGCGCCGTGCCATCCCCGGCCGATCAGGGCCCAGACCAGCAGTGTTTGCACCGCGACAAGGGCAAGGCCGATCAGCAAGGGGACCAGCCGCCCGGCCTCCCAGGCGGTTTCGGCCGTGTAGGCGATATTCTCGACCAGCCCGCGATATTGGACCATCAGAGACAGGTCCGAGACCGGGAAATCCGCCCGCGCCTGCAACAGCGCCTTCGCCGCGTCGAAGGGCATCAGGTCGCCATAGCTTCGCCCTGCGATCCAGCCGGTCACCGCCAGGACAACCAGCGCCGCGCCGCCAATCATCGGCAGGTCCCGTCGGCCCATGTTATGCCGCAGCAACCACAGGGCCAGCCCCACCGGTGTGACCCACAAGACGAACGCCTCGTGCACCAGCACCGCCACCAGCGACAGCACCGTCAGCGCCACCAGACCGCCGCGCCGGCCCAGGGCATCGACCGCCACTGCGCCCAGCAGGATCAACGCCAACCCGATCGCATCGAACCGGCCGGGATCCGCGAATAGCTGGCGCACCAGCCCCGGCCCAGACAGGATCGCCACCAGCCCGAGCAGCCCCGTCGCGAGGGGCAACCCGACCATCGCCTGACCGGTCCGCAATGCCAACGCGAGGGCCACCGCCGCCGCCAGCGCCAGTTGCGTCACCAGCAGGTCGCTGTCTAGCACGGGGATTGAGAACAAACCGTAAACCCAGCCTGGCAATCCGCGTTTGACCACGCCATCGGCATAGGAAAACAGCCAATGCGCATCGACCCAGGGCGTGCTGTCCCGCAGCCCGTCGATCCACACCAGCGCCACGGCGATCAGCGCCGCCAGCAGCCCGCTCCATCGGCCCATATCGCCTGTCCCTTGCCCTCTGCCTTCGGCGCAGAGTCCGGCGGCGGCCACGCCCTGTCAAGCGCCGGAACCGGCTAAGTGTCGCCAAACTCAAGCCATATTCGGCCGTTAACCATGATTTATGATCCGCGCAAAGTTCTTCCATTTCCCACGATCCGCCGGCGACCGCGTTCCCGGCCGCACGGCCTCGCGCCGTGTGCGGGGATATCCGGGGGATCGCGTCAGTGTGCCTCCGCGGCAGGGGCCGGATCGGCTGACCTATCGGCAGACCACCGTCCTGGCGCTGATCGCGGCAGCGACTTTGCTGGCCGCCATCGGGCGCCACGAGGCGCCGCGCGAGTTGGCGCAGCCCGCGTCGGTTGCCGCCTCGGACAGCGCCGATCTCTAGCGATACCGCCTGCGCACCGACGTAATACCGACGTTGTACCGACGTGATACCGACACCCGGAAAACGCCGTTTCATCGGGGCTGACAGCCCCTCGCCACGCGCTTAATCTGCGGCAATGATTCCACGTTCGCCTTCCTGATCCGATGTTCGACGCGCTCCGCCAGGCCGGCTTCGACATCATGGTCCGTAACCACGCCGAGGCCATCCTCTCGGTCGATTTTCCCAACGAAACCAAGGAACTGACCGAGGCTTTGCTGCGCGTTTCGATCCCCGCGCAGGAGCTGATTGCCTCGGGCGGAGGCGAGGCCAAGTCGACCCAGCGTCTGCGCCGCGAACTCGACCAGGCGGGCTGGCGCAAACACCATTTCCGCATCCAGACCACCCTCGACGGCATCCCCCTCGGCGACGGCACCAGCCACGAGATCGACCACATCCGCCGCGCCCCTGCAGGGACGCTGGCGTTGGAGATCGAGTGGAACAACAAGGACCCTTTCTTCGATCGTGACCTGGAAAATTTCCAGCGATTACATGCACAAGGCATAATCTCGGCCGGGATCATCGTGACGCGGGGCAGTGACCTTCAGGCGACGATGACCGCGCGGATCGAGGATTTCCTGCGCCGCTCCGGGATCGAGGACGAGACGCCGTTGACGGCCTTGGGCATGAAGGATCGCACCGCCCGGCAACGCGATTTCGTGGCCCGCGCCATGGCGTCGGGGGCGGATTTCGCGGCGGCCTTCGCGCGGTTCTTCGTGTCGGACAAGTTCGGACCCGCGACGACCCATTGGGCCAAGCTGGCGGACCGGATTCATCGCGGCGTCGGCAATCCCTGCCCGCTGTTGTTGATCGGTCTGCCCTCTACGGCGATCTCGGGAGACCCGCTGCCGGAGACGCCGAGCGCACCGTCGCTTTTTGACGAATAACCGTTTCCAAACAGGGGCTTGCCGAGAGTCGCGTCAAAGGCGCACTGTCAGGCTATCCCGCCCGGATTATTCTGCGGCGACGCCGGAATTGTAGGAATAGGTCTTCCAGCTGGGCTTGTAATCCGCGTCGGCCTGATTGCCCCAGACGGTCCAGCCTTCGCGGACGCCGCGGCCGAACATCTCAAGATACGGACCCCAGGAGCATTCCTCGATCAGGGCATATTGCTCGTCCGGTTTGCGGGAATGTTCGCGCTTGCGGGTCTGCATCATGTTCACCTGGCGACGGCCCGGGGGCAGGGTGCGCACGTTCTTGCCGCGGGTGCCGAACAGCAGGATCTCGGTCACGTTGCGGAAGTAGAATCCCACGCCACGACCGTCAGACCCGCCATCCTTGCGGATCTTGTGCCAGATGATGTTCGACTTGTACTCGAACCCCCAGGACGTCAGCACCTGCAACCCTTCGGGCAGCAGCGCATTGGGCACCCAGAGATAGCAATGCGCCCGATCCTCAAGGTGATCGGCGACGGGCAGGGCGCAGATATCGTCCAGCGTCATCGTGGGATAGCGCGCCAGGCGCTTGTGTTCCGGCGCGACCTTGCCCGTCCGATTGGTGAAACGCCACGGCGGATCGGCCATCACGGTGCCGAACCGGTCCCCGTTCAGGAAATTTCGCAAATCTTGGGAGGGGTCGCTGCTCATGTCCAACATATTGCATCATTCCGGGATGGGGGTCATCAAGAACAATATGTGAACAAAAACCCTTGAGCAAGAGTTAACATCCCCCCTCGACCGTTTGTCGCCGACGGGCTATGCCTAGATCACCTGCCGCGAAAGGACCTGACCCATCGTGACGCTGCTTCGCTCTCTGGCCATCATCGCCTGTCTCGCACTGACCGCCTGCAGCGCGCCGCCGCCGGGGGCCGAGACCGCCTCCACCCGGTCCGAGGTTACCGATCTGGCCCGCGCGATCCGCGCGCTTGGGCCTCATGTCGACCCGCAAGAGGCCGATATGGCGGCGGAAATCGCGATCACCTATCCGCTGGCGCTGCGCGCGCAATATGAGGTGACGGACCCGCCGCTGATCCATAATACCAAGGTGAACATGGGGTTGCGGCCGCGGGGCCTGTGCTGGCATTGGGCCGAGGACCTTGAAAACCGGCTGGCCGCAGAGAATTTCCAGACCCTTGACCTGCACCGCGCGATTGCCAATGCCGACAAGCTGCGCATCGACCATTCCACGGTCATCGTGTCCGCCCAAGGCGCTACGATGGAGCAGGGGATCGTGCTGGATGGTTGGCGCAAGGGTGGCGATCTCTTCTGGTCGCTGGTCCCCGAGGATCGCCGCTATGAATGGGAGCGGCGGGACGTCGTGTTCGCCCGCCGCTAGGCCCGTTGCTCAATCTTCGAGCGCATCCTCGCGCTTGTCTTCGACCAGCTTGCTTTCCTGTGCCTTGCGCTTGAGAAACCTTTCGCCGAAGGCGTCGTTTTCCTCGGCGCCGATGACTTCGCGGGCACGGCCGAAGACTTCGTTTTCCTCTTCTTCCATGTGATGCTCGTAATCATGTTTGAGCGTCTTGAAGCGGGTCAGCCAACCCGGAGAGGACATGTCCATCTCTTCGAGTTCTTCCATGATTTCATCCATTTCCGCATGTTCGTGCACGGAATGGCGGGCAGCGTCCTGGCCCCAGGTCTGCTGCATCAGCTTGGAATAGAAGGTCTCTTCTTCGGCGGCGGAATGGCTTTTGACGTCGTGGAAAAACTCCGACCAGGCCTTGCGGCGGGTGTCGCTGTCGCCTTCAGTATCGGCGATGGTGTTCAGCAATTCGCGGTGGCGTTCGTGATCTTTCTGGATGGCATCGTAGATGGAGGGCATCTGGCTTTCCTTCATGTCTGGTCGTCATGGCTCAACTCTGCGTGAAGGGGCGCGGTTCCCCGCCAATGGGCGAAACTTCCGCTATCTGGTGTGTTCGCAAAGATGATATGATTGGGTTATCGCGGCATATGGAGCGTCCTTTTGTCATTCGATCCAGCACTTGCCGAAAAACGCTTCGGTTGTGGCCTCTCCCCTGTCATTGCACCCCCATCCTCCTTGGCTGAGGTAATGGCTCGTCTTGCTGGCCCCGACAGGGCGGCAGAGGTATGGCCGATCGAGCCTTTTTCGACATTCGAGGTGCGGATTGGCGAATATGCGCGGCTGACCAAAATGGGACGGCGCAACAAGACGACCCCCGAAGCCAAACAGGCGCGGAAAGACCGGCTGAAGCTGCGCCGGGAAACTGCGCGCGAGTGGTTGACCTGGATGGGCCATGCACTGTCGCGTCGTGTGACGACCGAAGATGGATTTCGCGAACGGTTGGTCTTTTTCTGGGCGGATCATTTCACGGCGCAGGGCAAGGGAAGCATTCATCGTTACGCGGTCGGCCCTTATGTCGAAGAGGTCATCCGCCCGCGTCTGACGGGGCGTTTCGTCGACCTGCTGCGCGCGGCGGCAACGGCCCCCCTGATGATCCGGGCACTGGACCAGACGCGAAGCCTCGGGCCGAATTCCCAGCGGGCAAAGAAAGCCAAACGCGGCGGTTTGAACGAGAATCTGGCGCGGGAAATGCTGGAATTGCATACGCTTGGCGTTGGTGCGGATTACGATCAGCGGGACGTCACCGAACTGGCAGAATTGCTGACGGGCATGAGCTACAAGGCCGGGGAAGGGTTCCGTTTCAGGCCTGATTGGTCGGAGCCTGGGGCCGAAACCGTGCTGGGCGTTTCCTATGGCGGGGCAGGCATGGCCAGCATGGCGGATATCGAGGCCGCGCTGGAGGATCTGGCCCGGCACCCCTCCACCGGAGAGCATCTGGCCCGGAAGCTTGCAGTCCATTTCCTGGGCGACGCGCCGGACCCGGGGCTCGTGGCCTCCATGGCGGCGGCGTATCGCGACAGCGATGGCCTGTTGTCCGAGGTGTACAGGGCAATGCTGGATCATCCTGCGGCCTGGACGGGGCCGGGCAATATCAAGCAGCCGGTGGATTTCGTCGGTTCCGGCCTGCGGGCGCTGGATGCGCGGGACCTGCCGCTGCGCCGTCAGAAGATGATGCAACTGATGTTCGTCAAGCCGCTGGCCCTGATGGGGCAGCCGTGGGAACAGCCCGATGGTCCCGATGGCTGGCCCGAGGCGGATGACGACTGGATCACCCCCCAGCGACTGGCGGGGCGGCTGCAATGGGCGCTGAACGTGCCGCCGGTCCTGGCCGATCCGCTGCCCGATCCGCGTGACTTCGTCGAGATGGCCCTGGGCGGTGACGTGCCGGAGCCGCTGCGCTTTGCCGCCAAGGCTGCCGAGAGCCGTGCGGAGGGTATCGCGATCATCCTCGGCTCCCCCGCGTTTCAGAGGATGTGAGGCCGCCATGACCCGTTCCATGACATCCCGCCGATCCTTCCTCGCTCGCTCTCTCGCCCTGGGGTGTTCCGCTGCCGCCAGCCCGTTGCTGGCGCCGCTCAGCCTGGCCGCCGCGCCCTGGGACAACCGCCTGGTCGTCATCATCCTGCGCGGCGGGATGGACGGGCTGGGCGTCGTGCAGCCCTGGGGCGATCCGGATTATGCGAGCCTTCGTGCCGGCATGCCCCGGCCCGGTACGAAGG
Source organism: Pseudooceanicola atlanticus (assembly GCF_000768315.1). Lineage (GTDB taxonomy): Bacteria > Pseudomonadota > Alphaproteobacteria > Rhodobacterales > Rhodobacteraceae > Pseudooceanicola > Pseudooceanicola atlanticus. The sequence continues at coordinate 186,427 of NZ_AQQX01000005.1, read as the reverse complement.
GCGGGCCGCTGGACCTGGATGGTTTCTTTGCCCTGCATTCCGGACTGACCCCGTTGATGGCGCTTTGGAAGGCGGGAGAGCTGGGCTTTGTCAACGCGACCTCGACCCCCTACCGCGACAAGCGCAGCCATTTCGACGGCCAGGACATCCTGGAGGCCGGGGTGCCGGACAGCCAGTCGCCGATCCGCGACGGGTGGCTGAACCGCATGCTTCAGGCCGTGCCGGGGGTTGAGGCGGAAACCGCCTACACGATCGGGCCGTCGGGCATGTTGCTGACCAAGGGCGCGGCGGAGGTGGCGGAGTGGTCGCCGGAATCCGTGCTGGCCATGACCCCGCAGGCCGAACAGCTGATGGCGCACGTGATGCATGACGACCCGCTGTTCCGCGATGTGCTGGCCGAAGCGCTGGACCTTGCCGGCAGCCTTCCGACGGCAGCGTTGATGCGCAAGGGCGGCATGGACGGAGACCCCGAGGAGATGCTGGAGGGCATGGCGGCGCTCAGGCAGTCGGCGCAGGTCTCGAAGGATCATTCCGGCGCGGTGTCTGTGGCCGAATTCGCCGCCGACCGGCTGCGCGGCGATGCGCGGATCGCGGCGTTTTCGCTGAACGGATGGGACACCCATAACCGCCAGAACGCGGCGCTGACCCGCCCGTTGAAGCAGTTGGCGGAGGTGATCCTGGCGCTGCGCGACAATCTTGGCCCGGTCTGGGCCAAGACCGGCGTGATCGCGATGACGGAGTTCGGCCGCACCGCCCGCATCAACGGCACCGATGGTACGGATCACGGCACCGGCGGCACGATGCTGTTCGCCGGTGGCGCGCTGCGTGGCGGGCGGATGCATGGCAAATGGCCCGGCCTGGCGGAAGAGGCGCTGTACAAACGCAGGGACCTGATGCCGACCTCGGACGTGCGCGCCCATGCGGCGGCGGTCATGCAGGGCCTGTTCGGGCTGGACCGTAACGTGCTGGAAACGGCGGTCTTTCCCGGCCTCGACATGGGAACGGGGGCGCGGCTGGTTCTCTGATCGTGACCCTGTCAGGCTCGGTTCGTCTAAGCCCCGGTACGGCTTGGCTTTTCCCGACCTTCCGTCCTAATGTGGCCCGGCAAGGACCGCAGGACGACAGACATGACGACATCCCGCCCGATCGGCCCCGTGATCACGGACTGGACCGAGCCACCGGTGCCGCCCGAAGGGCTGACGCTGACCGGGCGCTACGTCCATCTGGAGCCAATGCGGGCCGAGGCACATGCCGCGCTGATCTTCCGCCAGATCGAGGGCGAGGACTGGCTGTGGGATTACATGCCTGCAGGCCCCTTTGGCAGTGCGGCCCAGTTTCACCGGTATATCCGAGGCACCGAAGAGGTGAAGGACCCGTACTTCCTGGCGATCCGCGAGGGCCAAGGCGGCCCGGCGGTCGGGTTCGCGTCGTTCTGCAATATCAAGCCGGCGACCGGGTCGATCGAGGTCGGCTTCATCCTGATGTCGCCCCGCCTGCAACGCACCCGTGCGGCGACCGAGGCGATGTTCCTGATGATGCAATGGGCGTTCGGAGCCGGATATCGCCGGTACGAATGGAAATGCAACGCGCTGAACATGCCGTCGCGCCGCGCGGCGCAGCGGCTGGGGTTCAGCTATGAAGGCGTGTTCCGGCAGCACATGGTGGTGAAGGGGCGCAACCGCGACACCGCGTGGTTCGCCATGATCGACCGTGACTGGCCAGCCCTGCGCGAAGCCTATGACGTCTGGCTGTCGCCCGCGAATTTCGCCGCTGACGGGACGCAGCGCGAAAGCCTGAGCGATCTGACCGGGCTGGTCCGGGTCGCCTCCGACCCGGAATTGTGAGCGCCGATCAGAGTTTCTGGTCGGTCTGGGCCCAGTCCCAGTAAAGGTCGCGCGCACGGCGGGTGATCGGGCCGATCTGGTACTGGCGATCCTCGAAGGCGGTGACCGGGGTCACCTTGTTCATGTTGCCGGTGAGAAAGACCTCGTCCGCCTGGTCGAAATCGGAAAATCCAAGAACCGTTTCATGCACTTGCACGCCATCGGCGCGCAGGTTTGCGATGTGGCGTGCGCGGGTGATCCCGGCCAGGAAGGTGCCGTTGGGAACGGGGGTGAAGACCTCTCCGTCGCGGACCATGAAGACGTTGGCGGTGGCGGATTCCGCCACGTTGCCAAGCGCATCGGCAACAAGCGCATTGCCGAAGCCGCGGGCGCGAACCTCGAGGATCATGCGGGCATTGTTCGGATAGAGGCAGCCGGCCTTGGCGTTCACCACCGCGTCGGCCAACACCGGACGCCGGAAGGATGTGCGCCCCAGCGTGGTCGCCGCATCCGCGGGCGCCATCGGGATTTCCTCAAGGCTGATGCAGAACCCGGTCTTGCCGGGGGCCGGGTCGACACCCAGCGGCCCCCCTTCGAGCGCCCAGTACATCGGGCGGATATAGACCGCGGCCCCGGCGGGGTAGGCGGACAGCCCTTCGCGGACCAGCTCGACCATCTTTTCGGTCGACACGTTGGGGGTGATCATCAGCGCCTCGGCCGAGCGGTTCACGCGGGCGCAATGTGCCTCCAGGTCGGGCATCAGGCCGTTGACCATCCGCGCCCCGTCGAAAACCGTGGTGCCCAGCCAGGCGCCGTGATCGGCGGCGTTCATCACGGGCAGGTCGCCCTCGTGCCAGGTGCCGTTGAAATAGGTGCGGATATTGGTGCCGGTTGCCATGTCGGGTCCTTCTCTGTCGCGCAAGTTATGGCAGGGCGGAACCGGGAAATGAATACCCCCGGCCGGGCGGCCGGGGGAAAACTTCTCAAAAAGAGACTTGGGGGTAAGGGGATGCGTCAGTCACGCAGGTCGGAGATTAGGTTCGGTTTGAAACGATTCTGCGACAGCGCCTTGACGGTTTGCTGACGCTTCCCCCGATCACACGGCGGGTGCGTCGTCTAGCAGGGCCTGCACGTCGAGCGGTTCGGTCACCATCTTCAAATCGCCATTGGGATCGCGGGGCCATTCGGCCTCGGGCCGGTCCCAGTAAAGCTCTACCCCGTTGCCATCCGGATCGCGGAGGTAGAGCGCCTCGCTTACCCCGTGATCGGAGGCGCCGTCGAGCGGGATCCCGGCCTCGACCAGTCGGCGCAGGGCATCGGCCAGCTGCGCACGGTCGGCATAGAGGAACGCCGTGTGGAACAGCCCCGTATGACCCGGAGGCGGCGGGGTGCCATTGCGGCTTTCCCAGGTGTTCAGGCCGATATGGTGATGATAGCCGCCCGCGGACAGGAAGGCGGCCTGACGGCCGTATTTCTGCGTGACCTCGAAGCCCAGAACGCCGGAATAGAAGGCGATGGCGCGGTCGAGATCGGCGACCTTGAGGTGAACATGGCCAATACGCGTGGCCGGATGAACCGGATTTGTCATGATGTGTATCCTTTCGTTGCCCTTAGGATAAGCGCGCGCCGCCCGGCTGATAACGGGCAGGGACGCAGAATTTCTGTGCGAATTTGTCGGGGAGAGCCGTTGCGAAATCGAGCGCGGCTGCGCCGCGCACGCCATTCAGGGCTGATTTCCGTTGGAAATCAGCCGGGGTGCCTCCGGCGGGAGTATTTGGGCAAGGTGAAGCTGGGGCGCGCGCAACCGACGGGCCGGCGCGCCCCGGGGATCAGCGGATCATGCCGACGATGTCGTAGGTCTTTTGCAGGATCGGGGCCGCGATGGCGCGGGCGCGGTTGGCCCCGTCGCGCAGGATTGCGTCGATCTCGTCCGGGGCCTCCATCAGGCGGGCCATTTCCGCGGAGATCGGGGCGAGCTTGGCCACGGCCAGGTCCGACAGCATCGGCTTGAATTCCGAGAATTGCTTGCCGCCGACATCTGCCAGGACCTGGTCGACGCTCTGATCCGACAGGGCGGCGTAGATGTTGACCAGGTTGCGGGCCTCGGGGCGCTCGGCCAGGCCGTCGGCCTCGGAGGGGAGGGCGTCGGGGTCGGTGCGGGCCTTGCGGATCTTCTGCGAGATCGCGTCGGCGTCATCGGTCATGTTGATCCGCGAGGCGTCGGACGGGTCGGATTTGGACATCTTCTTGGAGCCGTCGCGGAGCGACATGACACGCGTCGCCGCGCCTTCGATCACCGGTTCGGTGACCGGGAAGAAGTCGACGCCGAAATCGTGGTTGAACTTGATCGCGATGTCGCGGGTCAGTTCCACGTGCTGTTTCTGGTCCTCGCCCACGGGGACGTGGGTCGCATGGTAGATCAGGATGTCGGCGGCCATCAGCGACGGGTAGGCAAACAGCCCGAGCGACGCGTTCTGCTGGTTCTTGCCGGCCTTGTCCTTCCACTGGGTCATCCGCTGCATCCAGCCCATCCGGGCGACGCAGTTGAAGATCCAGGCCAATTGCGCGTGTTCGGCAACCTGGCTCTGGTTGAAGAGGATCGATTTCGTCGGGTCCAGCCCGGCGGCAATGTAGCCTGCGGCCAGTTCGCGGGTGTTGCGCGTCAGCGTTGCCGGGTCCTGCCAGACGGTGATCGCGTGCTGGTCGACCATGCAGTAGATCTTTTCGATCCCGTCATATTGCGCGTCATTCTGCATATCCACGAAACGGCGGATGGCGCCCAGGTAATTCCCGAGCGTCAGCCCGCCGGAGGGCTGGATCCCGGAGAAGACGCGGGGCTGAAAGGCGGTCTGGCTTGCGTCGGTCATGCTGGGATCCTCTGTCGCGTGCGGATGGGCGGGTTTTGCCTGTGGGTCACTGGATTTCCGTGCCGCGCTGGCTTACCCATGCCCCCGGCCCCCGTCAAGCATGGTGGGCGGAGCAAGAGGTGCCCGCATGTCCCAGATGCCCCCGCGTGAAAGCGCGATCAACCCGTTGCCACCGTTGATCCTGGCGCTGTTCGCGCTGACCATGGGGATCGAGATCCTGTTCCAGCTGGGCAGCCGCGGGATCGTCGGCGGTCCGCAGGCCATCGGCTGGCGGCAGGCGGCGCTGCTGGATTACGGATTCCAGGGGACCTTCCCGAGCTTCATGATCGAAACCGGGCAGCTGAGGCCGGAATTCCTGATGCGGTTCCTGTCCTACCCCTTCGTGAACGGGTCGTTTTCCCAGGCGATCTTTGCCGGGGTGATGCTGCTGGCGCTCGGCAAGTTCGTGGGCGAGATCATGGCGTCCTTTTCGGTCTTCCTGCTCTATGTGCTCAGCACGATCGGCGGGGCGCTGGCGATGTGGGCCCTGGGGGGCGAGGGGGACTGGCTGTTTGGCGGCTTCCCCCCGGTCTACGGGCTGATCGGTGGCTATACCTACCTGATCTGGGTGCGGCTGGGGCAGATCGGGGCGCAGCAATTGCACGCTTTCCGGCTGATCGCCGTGCTGGCGGCGCTGCAGCTGATCTTCGGGTTGCTCTTCGGGTTTGCGCAGGACTGGCCCGCGGATCTGGGCGGCTTCGTCACCGGGCTGATCGTGGCGCCGGTGCTGGTGCCGGGCGGGTTCCGCGCTCTGCTCGCCCGGTTGCGGCGGCCCGACTGACCGCAGCGAGCAAGGCTCCGGTTCAGAACATCTCGGCCGGAAGGACGGGGACGAAGCGCGCGAAACGGCGGTTGCGGCCCTCTGGATAGGGCAGCACGCGGGACAGGCGCTGCTCCGGTTCCGTATCGGCGGCGGCGCGGGCCGCGCTGGTCCAGGTGTCGGCATTGGCCGGGTCACCGCGGGCGGAGCCCAGCCATTTGCGTGCCAGCCGCAGACGCAGATCGCGGATGGTTTCGGGATCGTGGAACATCAGCGACGCCTCGGTGTCCCAGAGCAGGGAGCGCCCGTTCAGGTTGGCGGAGCCGACGATGCCGATCGCGTCGTCGATCAGGGTCACCTTGGAATGCAGGTAGATGATGCCCGACCCTTCGACCGGCATCGGCGTGCCTTCGGGCGCGGGGCGGGGCTGCACGGGGGACACGACGGCAAGGCGGTCGCCGAACGCCTTGCGCAAATGCGAAAGACAGCGCAATTGCAGCGCCTGCGCGTGACGGGCGTCGGTGCCCTTGGAACGACCGAAGATGATCCGCTCGGGCTCTGTCGGGAGCACAAGGGTCAGCTCGAGATCGGGGATTTCCGCGGCCCGGTTGGCCAGAGCACGGGCCAGGGGCATGTGCCGAAAGAACTGGCTTTCGATATAGACATGGTCGCGTGCCTTCGCGAAGAGGTCCAGATGCGCGGTTTCGTGTTCGCGTACGCGGGTCGCCGGGCCAAAACGGATCGGACCCTTCTGATGGGTTGAGACGGTGCGGAGCAGGCTGGGTGCCTTGACGTCCGTCGTGATCGGGCGCGCGGCGGGGGCCGCTTCGGGCAGGTCGGTGACCTGGGCGCTGAAGATCGTGCCGCATTCGCCACGGGCGCGGTCCCAGCAATCGGCGAAATGGCGGCGGATGTCGCTGGCGACGGGGCCGGACACGGCCATGCTGACATCGTGCCAGGTGTCTTCGGGCCGCTGATCGTGGTTGCTGTCGTCCCAGCGGCGTTCGTCGACATCAATGCCGCCGATGATGGCGCGGGTCTGGTCCACCACGGCGAATTTCTGGTGCAGCGTGACCGGGCGTAGGCGGTAATGGCCCTGGAGGGCCGAGGCCTGCGGACGGGTGAGCATTTCCGGCGGTCGGTTCTCCAATTCTTTCTTCCGGCGGGAAATCGGGCCGTTGAAGACAAGCTGCCACAGCGGGGCCGGAGAGCAATCATGCAGGGCGCAGATGATCTCGGCCTGCGGGCAGTCCCTGAGCCGATGCGCGAACCGGCCGGCCGAAGCCCAGGCGTCGCGATGCAAATCGGCAGTAAAGACCGGGTCGAAATCGGCAAGCAGCAGACGGATCGACACGCCTTTTTCCGCGACGTGGGGCAGTAGGTCGGCCCAGGTGGTCAGGCCAAGGGCCAGGGCGCGGTCGCTGCGAAGTAGGGTTCGGGCGTCGAAGATGCGGAAGGCCAGCAGGACCTCGTCCTTGGCGTCCAGCAGCATCTCTTCGAGGGCGGGGAACATTTCGGAGGCTGTGATGAGCGGACGCAATTCATCCTTGGCGCCAGCTGCGCGAGGAAGAGGCGTGGTCTGATCATACATCGGGTCGGTCCGGGTTGAGGCGCTCACAGGAAGATAACCCGCGACCCCGGATCTGGTTCCGACTTAGCCGCGCCGCATGGCGCCACGTAACTCCGACAGGCGGAAGGCGCCCAGGAGTTCGCTGACGGCGAAGTAGAAGGCAGACCCCCAGAGGATCAGCAGCGCCAGTGCGCCCGCGCGGGACCAGCCAGTCACAAGCGGTCGAAGCACCCATTCGCCGAGCAGAAGCGCACCACCCATCAGCAGGCTGGCCAGGACGATGCGCCAGACGCGGCGTTTCATCCGGTCGTCGAAGGTGACGGCGGCGCCCATCCGGCGCGATCCGCGCCAGAGCAGAACCATCATCACCCAGCCCGCGGCGGTCGTCGCGATTGCGGCAGCCAGGTAGCCGAAGGTGAAGGCCAGACCGATCGCGAGTACCGCGTTGATGACCATGGCGACGACTGCATAGCGAAAGGGGCTTTTCGTATCTTCACGCGCATAGAAGAGCGGTTGAAGCACCTTCTGCAGCACGAAGGCCGGCAGGCCCAGCCCGTAGATCGCCACGGCCAGTGCGGTGGCGTGGGCGTCTTCCTGCGTGAAGCGGCCGCGCTGGAACAGGGCGGAGATCAAGGTTTCCGGGATCACCACCAGCGCCACGGCCGAGGGCACGGTGAGGAACAGAGCGAATTCAGTCGCGCGGTTGAAAGCGTTGCGGCTGCCGGTTTCGTCCTCTGCCTTCAGGCGGCGGGACAGGTCGGGCAGCAGCACGACCCCGATAGCGATGGCCACGACACCAAGCGGCAGTTGATACAGGCGGTCGGCAAGGTTCAGGTACTGGATCGAGCCTTCGAAGAAGCTCGCCACCTGGCGGCCGACAAGCAGGTTCACTTGCACAACGCCCCCGGCCAGGGCGGCGGGTGCGGCGATGATGGCGAGGCGCTTCATCTCGGGTGAGAGTCGGGGCAGGCGCAGACGCAGGGCGAACCCGGCCCGCGCGGCGGCGATCCAGACCAGCGCAAGCTGCGCGATCCCGGCCAGCGGCACGCCCCAGGTCAGCGCGCGCCCGACATCCGCACCGGAGCGTGCGGCCCAGATCATCGCCGTGGCCAGGATGACGTTCAACAAGACGGGCGCCGCCGCGGCGGCGGCAAAGCGGCCGGTGGCGTTCAGCACCCCGGAAAACAGCGCGGCCAGCGATATGAACAGGACATAAGGGAAGGTGACCCGCCCGTAATCCACGGCCAGGTCGAAGCGTTCATCCCCGGCAAAGCCCGATGCCATGGCCAGCACGAGGGCGGGCATGAAGAGGTTCGCCAGAACCGTCAGCACGATCAGGATAGTGGCCAGCAGCGCCAGCGCGCTTTCGGCGAAATCCTTGGCGTCTTCCTCGCCTTCCAGCTTTTTCGAGAAAAGCGGGATGAAGGCCATGTTGAACGCGCCTTCGGCAAAGAAGCGGCGGAACATGTTGGGCAGGGAAAAGGCAACGACGAAGGCCTCTGCCGCCGGGCCCGCGCCCAGGTAGGCGGCAAAGAGGATGTCGCGGACAAAGCCCAGTATCCGGCTGGCCAAGGTCCAGACGCCGACGGTGAGAAAGCCCCGGATCAACCGGATGGGTTTCACGAACGGGCCCTTTCCTGACCGGTTGCGATGGCCGCGCGCAGCTTGGCCTCCAGCGCCTTCTGCTTGGAGTCGCTGAAGAGTTTCAAGCCGAACATGTCCTTGACGTAGAAGGTGTCGACCACCTGTTCGCCGTAGGTCGCGATCACGGCCGAGGAGATCTGGACATGCTGTTCCGCCAGGGTCCGCGTGAGATCATAGAGCAGAGCCGGGCGGTCGCGGGTATCGACCTCGATGATGGTGAAGATCTCGGACCCGTCATTGTCGAAGCTGATGGCCGTGTTGACGCGGAAAGCGCGCTCGCGCTTCTTGATCTTGTCGCGGGATTTCATCGCTTCGCGGGCAACGACTTCGCCCTTGAGGGTCTTGTTGATCATCTGGCGGAGACGGCCAAGGCGCGCCTCCTCGTAGGGGTGGCCATCGGCATCCTGGATCCAGAAAGCCGCGGTCGCGTAGCCGTCCTTGGTCGTGTAGGTGCGCGCATCCACCACGTTCGCCCCGACCAGCGCCAGCGCCCCTGCGAGGCGAGAAAAGATGCCGGGATGATCCACCATGGCAAAGAGCGCACGGGTCGCGTCCCGGTCTTCGTCGGGGTGCAGGTCGATCCGGATTTCGTCGGCGGGCAGGTCCAGCAGCATTTCGGCCAGCACCTGGTGAGACGTGACGTGCAGGCCTTGCCAGTAAGTCGGGTAATGGCGGCGGATCTCGCGGTCGAGATCGGATTTGGACCAGTCAGGCAGCGCCTCCCGCAGGTTGCGCTTGGCCTCCTGGCCACGGAATTCGCGGTTGAGGTCCTCCAGCCCGGTCTCGAGGGCGCGCTTGGTCTGGCGGTAGAGCGCACGCAGCAGCGCCGCCTTCCAGTTGTTCCAGGTGCCGGGGCCGACGCCACGGATGTCGCAGACCGTCAGCACGCAGAGCAGGTCGAGCCTTTCGCGCGTCCGCACCGCCTTGGCAAAGTCGCGCACGGTGCGGGGATCGGCGATATCGCGTTTCTGCGCCATGTCCGACATCAGCAGGTGATAGCGCACCAGCCATTCCACCGTGTCGCATTCCCGCGGCTTCAGGCCCAGGCGCGGTGCCACCTTGCGGGCGATCTGCGCGCCGAGGATCGCGTGATCCTCGTCCCGGCCCTTGCCGATATCGTGCAGCATCAGCGCCACGTAGAGCACCTTGCGGTTCACGCCTTCCTTGAGGATCGTGGAGGCGACGGGAAGTTCTTCCTTCAGGTCGCCATGTTCGATCAGGGCCAGGTGGCGCAGGCATTGAATCGTGTGTTCGTCCACCGTGTAATGGTGGTACATGTTGAACTGCATCATCGCCACGATCGGTTCGAATTCGGGGATGAAGGCGGCCAGCATGCCCAGTTCGTTCATCCGCCGCAGTGCGCGTTCGGGATTGCCGTGGTTCAGCAGGGTCCCCATGAAGATGCGCGCGGCTTCGGGGTCGTTGCGCATGTCGTCGTCGATCAGGTGCAGATGCGCGGTCACCATCCGCATCGCATCCGGGTGGATCAGCATGCCGGTCCGCAGCCCTTCGTCGAACAGCCGCAGCAGGTTCAGCTTGTCCGACAGAAACGCATCCTCGTCGACCACGGCCAGGCGGTTGTTGATTACCTCGTAGAGGTCGCCGACCTTTGGGCGGCGGCGGAAGACGCGGTCAAGAAGCGGTTCGTTCTTCACATGCGCCGCTTCCATCTTGGTCAGGAAGATGCGGGTGACCTCGCCCACTATGGTGGCGTGGCGGAAGTAATCCTGCATGAAATGTTCGACCGAGCGGCGTCCGCCCCGGTCGCGATATCCCATCTGCTCGGCGACCTGGACCTGCATGTCGAAGGTTAGCTGGTCCATGGGGCGGTCGGCGATCAGGTGCAGGTGACAGCGCACGGCCCAGAGGAAGTCATCGGCCTTGCGGAAGCTGGCATATTCCTCCTTCGTGAAGACATCGAGCGCGACGAGCTGCGACGTGTCCGAGACGCCGTGCACGTATTTCGCGATCCAGTAGAGGCCCTGAAGATCGCGTAGCCCGCCCTTGCCCTCTTTCACGTTGGGTTCGACCATGTAGCGCTGGCCGCCCTGTTTGCGGTGGCGGGTCTGACGCTCGGCCAGCTTTGCCTCCACGAAATCCTTTTCGGAACCGCGGAAGAGGTCGGACCAGAGCCGTTTGTTCAGGTCGGTGGCCAAGGCGCGGTTGCCGGTCAGGAACCGATTTTCCAGAAGCGCGGTGCGGATCGTGTAATCCTCGGCACCAAGCTTGAGGCAGTCGCGGATCGTGCGGCTGGAATGGCCGACCTTCATGTGCAGGTCCCACAGGAGGTAGAGCACCAGTTCGATCAGCGCCTCCAGGTCCTTCGAGATCTTGCTGGGCGCGAGGAACAGCAGGTCGACATCGGAATAGGGGGCCATTTCGCCGCGGCCGTAACCGCCCACGCTGCACAGTGCGAAATTGCCCGGCTCGGACCCTTTCGGCATCAGGTGGGTCTGCGCCACATGCAGCGTCGCGCAGATCAGCTGATCGGTCAGCCAGCAATAGGCGCGGGTCGTCGGACGGGCCGATCGCGGCTCGGCCAGGAAGGCCTTGGCGATCGTTTCGCGCCCCTTTTCCTGCGCCTCCTGAAGCAGCGTCACGGCGGCGGCGCGGAAATCCTTGTCCTTCGGATGTGCGGCGCGTGCGGCATCGATATCAGCAAAGAGCGTCGCAGGCTCAAGGATTTCGCTGGCGTCGCAGATCAGGTCATCGGGCAGGGTGAATTCGTCTTTCATGAGGTGGTAATGAGTGTAGCAGGGGGGCTTTGCCAAGGGGTAAATGCAAAAACGGGGACCTGATCCGGCCCCCGTTTTGTGATTTTTTCGTGGTGTGACGGGGCGATCAGAAGCCGAACCCGCCAAAGCCGCGTGGGGCCGCGTCGATCACGACAACCCGCTTGTCGCGCACGGTTGCCACCGCGAGGCCGCGTTCATTCGTGCCGTCGGGGCGCAGGCGGAAGACGCCGTTCACCCCCTGGAAGCCCGAGCTCTGCGTCAGCGCGCTGGCGGTCAGCGCATCGCTGCGGCCCTGCTTGACCAGCGCACCGATGGCGGCGATCCCGTCATAGGCCAGTCCGGCCAGCGGGTGCGGGCCAGAACCGTAGGCGGCCGCGTAGCGGCTTTCGAACTGGGCGTTCAGATTGGGATCGGGCAGGGCGAACCAGCCCCCCTGAAGGCCAGGCAGGTCCAGCGTCTGGGCGGGCACGTCCCAGCGGGTCAGGCCGATATATTGCGTGACGCTCGGGTCGACGCCCTGTTCGGGCAGCAGCTGCGCGAAGAAGGGCAGTGCCGCATCGGTGTTCGAGGCGAGGAAGACGGCGTCGGCACTGCCGCTCTGCACGGCGTTCTTTACCTGCGATGCAGCGGTGATCACGCCCTGCTGCGAATAGGTGTAGGTGACGTTGCCCACGACCGACGCACCGGCGGCGGCGGCGGCCTGGGTGATTGCCTGGCGGCCAAGCGTGCCGGCGGCGTTCTCGGCCGAGACGGTGACGATCCGGCGCTTGCCCTGGCCTGCTGCGAAAGAGGCGAGACGACGCGCCGTGTTCTCGAACGTGTGGCCCAGGACGAAGACGTTGCCCCCTGCGAGCGAGGTGTTGTTGGTGAAGGCCAGCACATTCACGCCGGCCTGACGGGCGGCAAGGCCGGCCGCATTGGCGTTGGCGCCGTAGAGCGGGCCGAGGATCACCTTCGCGCCATCGGCGACCGCCTGGCTGGCCACGGCGCTGGCCTGGGCCTCGTTCCCGGCAGTGTCGTAGACGCGCAGGTCGATCTGGACGCCCGAGAGGTCGGACATGGCCAGACGCGCCGCGTTTTCGAGGCTCGCGGCCACGACAGCGTCACCGCTGCCACCGCTGCGAGGGATCAGCAGGGCGACCGGGACGGCCTGGTTGGTGTTGATCGACGGACCTGTGCCGTTCGATTGGCCAAGCGAAACGGGCTGACACGCGGCCAGCGCAACCGCGGCGATTGCTGCGGCGATTCGGGTTCCGGCCTTGCGGGAACGGCGCAAAAGGGCGAACATGGAAAACTCCTTGGTGGGGGGGACGGTGCAATGTGGATTGTCCGTTCCCGAATAGAACGTTGCGGCGATCATAGCCGCCTTGGGATGAGGATCCAGTTATGAATCCGCCGACCAGCAAACCGGCGCCGGGCCTGACCCTTGTCGCCGTTCCAATCGGTGCGGCCCGGGACATCACGCTGCACGCGATCGACGTGTTGCGGGGGGCCGATGTCCTGGCCGCCGAGGACACCCGGTCGCTGCGCCACCTGATGGAGATCCACGGGATCCCCCTGGGGGACCGTCCGCTGATTTCCTACCATGACCACAATGGCGACCGCGCCCGGCCGCGGCTGCTTCAAGCCATGGCAGAGGGTCAGTCGGTCGCCTATGCGTCCGAGGCCGGAACACCGCTGATTGCCGACCCAGGGTACGACCTAGCCCTCGCCGCGCGCGAGGCCGGTTATGAGGTGACCACGGCGCCAGGCGTCTCGGCGGTGATCACGGCGCTCAGCCTCGCGGGCTTGCCGACCGACCGGTTCCTGTTTGCCGGGTTCCTGCCCAACCAGAGCAAGGCACGGAAGGATGCGCTGCGGGAATTGGCCGGATTGCAGGCGACGCTCGTCTTCTACGAATCGCCCAAGCGTATCGACAAGTTCCTGCGTGATGCGGTCGGCGAACTTGGCGGAGAGCGGAAGGCCGCAATCTGCCGTGAATTGACCAAGAAATTCGAGGAAATCCGCAAGGGGACGCTGGCTGAACTGCTCGACGGATTGGGCGACGCGACCACGAAGGGAGAGATCGTGGTGGTCATCGACCGGGCAGGAGAAAAGGACGTTAGCGAAAAATTCGTGAATGATGCGCTACAAGAGGAATTAAGGGCGGGGCAATCGCTGCGGGATGCAGCGCAGTCCGTGGCGGAGGCCACCGGATGGCCGCGCCGGAAGGTCTATCAACTGGGTCTTGCGCTGCAGCGCGACTAGCGGCACCGGCCCGTCAGGGGCGTATCATGTGGCACTGTCGCGATTGTGAACCTGTCGACCGGGCCAATCCGATTGGGTCGCCGCGGCAATCGCGTGGCCAGGTCGCGCACCATTCAGGACTTGCCGCCGAAGAAACCGTGGAGCGTGAACTTGCTGCTGCCGGTCTCGTCTGCCTTGCGCGGCGCTGGCGCGGGCCGGGCGGCGAAATTGACCTGATCTTCCGCGACGGTGACCGGATCATCTTCGTAGAGGTCAAGACTGCACGCTCTCACGCTGAAGCGGCGGAAAGGATCAGCCGGCGGCAGGCAGATCGCATCGCGGCCTCTGCGCAGTCCTTTCTGGCCTCACAACCGAACGGGTTGATGACAGACATGCGGCTTGACGTGGCATTGGTCGATGGGACCGGGCGGGTCGAACTTCTGAAAAATGCCTTCGCCGGATGGTGGTGACACAGATCGTGGGCCATTGCGCCCGCCGCGGCTTTCGGCCATCACATATGCCAACGCATATATGGGAGCCCGGCCATGAAAGTCGCAATTCAGATGGACCCGATCGAGACGGTCAATATCGAGGCTGACAGCACGTTTCGCATCGCTGAGGAGGCCCAGGCGCGGGGCCACGAGTTGTTCTACTACCTGCCCGAGAACCTGTCCTACCAGGAAGGGCACATCATGGCGCGGGGGCAGTCTCTGACGGTTCGGCGCGAGCAGGGCAACCATGCGACGCTGGGCGAGATGACCATGGTCGACCTGTCCGATTTCGACGTCGTATGGCTGCGCCAGGACCCGCCGTTCGACATGTTCTACATCACCACGACCCATCTACTGGAACGCCTTGCACCGGGCACCCTGGTCGTGAACGATCCGTTCTGGGTCCGGAACTATCCCGAGAAACTGCTGGTTCTGAACTTCCCAGAACTCACGCCGCCGACGGCGATTGCGCGCGACCTGGAGACGATCAAGGCGTTTCGCGCCAAGCACGAGGACATCATCGTCAAGCCGCTTTACGGCAATGGCGGGGCCGGTGTTTTCCGCCTGACACCCGAGGACCGCAACCTTGCCTCCCTGCATGAGATGTTCACCGGGTTCTCCCGCGAACCTCTGATCGTGCAGAAATTCCTGCCTGCCGTGTCGAAGGGCGACAAACGGGTCATTCTGGTCGACGGGGAGCCCGTCGGCGCCATCAACCGCGTACCGGCCGAGGGCGAGACGCGGTCCAACATGCATGTGGGCGGACGCCCCGAAAAGGTCGCCCTGACCGATCGGGATCGCGAGATTTGCGCCGCAATTGGGCCTCTTCTGAAGGAAAAGGGCCAGATTTTTGTCGGGATCGACGTGATCGGCGACTGGCTGACCGAGATCAACGTGACCTCGCCCACCGGTATCCAGGAGCTGGAGCGGTTCGACGGGGTCAATATCACCGCCAAGATCTGGGAAGCGATCGAGGCGCGCCGCGGCTGACGATCAGGCCGCGCGGTCGGCGCGGCTTTCGACGGTCAGGCGATAGGCCAGCGCTTCGGCCAGGTGCGGTTCGCGAACCGTCTCGCTTTGGTCGAGATCGGCAATCGTGCGCGCCACCCGCAGCACCCTGTGATAGCCGCGGGCGGTCAGGCCGTAATGGTCCGCGGCGCGGTGCATCAGGTCGCGGCCCTCGGCATCGGGGGCTGCAATCTCCTCCAGCAACTTCCCTTCGGCATCGGCGTTCAGCCTTGCATGCGGGTGATCGGAAAAGCGTTTCTCCTGAACGCTGCGCGCGGCGGCGACGCGCTCGGCGACGGTGGCGGACGTGTCGCCCGAAGGCGGCAGGTCGAGATCGGTGAAGGCGACGGGCGGCACCTCGATCCGCAGGTCGAGGCGGTCCATCATGGGGCCGGAAATCCGGCTCATGTAATCCAGGCCGCATTGCGGAACGCGCGCGCAGGCGCGGGCCGGGTCGGGCAGATATCCGCATTTGCAGGGATTGGCGGCGGCGACCATCAGGAAGCGGCAGGGATAGCGCATATGCGCATTGGCGCGGGAGACGACGACTTCTCCGGTCTCGATGGGCTGACGCAGCGTTTCCAGGACCGTGCGGGGGAATTCCGGCAATTCGTCCATGAACAGCACACCATTATGCGCCAGGCTGATCTCTCCGGGGCGTGATCCGCGCCCGCCGCCGACAATCGCGGCCATGGAGGCCGTGTGATGCGGTTCGCGGAACGGACGCTGGCGTGAGATGCCTCCGCCGTCGAGAAGCCCCGCCAGGGAATGGATCATCGAGGTTTCCAGCGCCTCGGCGGGTGACAGATCGGGCAGGATCGTGGGCAGACGCGCAGCCAGCATGGATTTGCCCGACCCCGGCGTGCCGGAGAACAGAAGGTGGTGGCGACCGGCGGCCGAGATTTCCAACGCGCGCTTGGCCCGCTCCTGTCCCTTCACGTCGCGGAGGTCGCGGCTGCGGTCGGGGGCGGTGCTTTCGCCCGGTTGGGCCGGGGCTATCGGCGCCTGGCCGGTAAGATGCTGAACCATTTCAGGCAGGGAATTGGCCGCGATCACCTCGGTCCGATCGATCCAGGCTGCTTCGGGGCCGCAGGCGGCGGGACAGAAAAGCGAGCGGTCCTCTTCGGCGGCTGTGACGGCGGCGGGCAGACATCCGAGGATCGGGACTAGGGCGCCGTCGAGAGACAACTCGCCCAGGGCGACGGCGCGTTCCACCGCGTCCTTGGGCAGGATCTCGATGGCCGCCAGAAGGGCCAGCGCAATCGGCAGGTCGAAATGGCTGCCCTCTTTCGGCAGGTCTGCGGGCGAAAGGTTGATCGTGATCCGTTTCGAGGGCAGCGCGACATGCATGGCGGTCAAGGCGGTGCGCACACGATCGCGGGCCTCGCTGACCGCCTTGTCGGGAAGGCCGACGATCGAAAAGGCCGGCAAACCGGCGGTCACGGCGCATTGCACCTCGACCTGGCGGGCTTCGACCCCTTCGAAGGCAACGGTGTAGGCTTTGGTGATCATGGCATATCCCCCGTCAAACAAGGTTAACGGGAGAGGTCTTGCCAGAAGGTTAATGACTTCGGTCAACCAGGGCCATGAAGGCGGGAAAGGCCTCCGGGTCGATCACGGTCTTGTCGCGGCAACCCGGGTTGCAGAAACCGAAGACGCGTCCGTCCAGGTCCAGAAAATCGGTGACGGGTTTGCCGGAATAGGGGCAGAGCGCGTTCTCGGAAGGTCCTTCGGAGACGGGTTTCGCCGACAAAGGCGTCGGACCTGGCCAGGGGGCTGCGGTCAGGTCGGTCGGGAAGGGATCGGGGTCATAGCGCACGGTCAGGCCCTGGGCGCGCCAGCGGCGAAAGGCCGGATCGGCTAGGGTGGTCGCGACATAGGCCTGCGCGGTGGCGTCGACGTCCAGCCCGTAGCCGGCGATCCGTGCAGCGACCGGGGCGTAGAAGGCATCGGCGACGGAGTAATCGCCAAACAGCCATGGCCCGTTCGCGCCGTGACGGTCGCGCGCCAGCGCCCAGAGCGTGCTGATCCGGTCCAGATCGGTACGGACGTCATCGGAAGGCGCGAAATCGGGATACTGGCACACCAGTTGCATGGGACATGCGCTGCGCAAGGCGGTGAAGCTGGCATGCATTTCCGCGCAGAGCCAGCGGGCCAGGGCACGGGCCGCCGGGTCTGCGGGCCACAACCCGGCCTCCGGATGCCGTTCGGTCAGGGATTCGGCCATGGCGAGTGTTTCGCCGACGATAAGGCCGTCGGGGGTCTTCATGCAGGGGACCAGACGGGCGGGCGCAAGCGCGGCCATTTGTTCGGCCATGTTACCGGTGAAGAGCCTAATCATGTGTGTCCGCACCGGCAGGCCGAATTTCTCGAACATCAGCCAGCCGCGCAGCGACCAGGAGGAATAGGTCCGGTCACCGATATAGAGGTCGTAGGTCATCAGTCTCTCCCGCATCGCGTTTCGACTACGCTAGCCGGGGTCTCGCGAGCGGAGAAATGAAGCTTTGTGCCCTGAGGTTTCAGAAGACGTGATTGATCCGGTGGATGTTCCATCCGTCGGCATGGCGATGCAGCGAGGTGACGGACAGGTTGTCGATCTTCTGGCCGAGCGTGTCGTAGGGGCTGGTGCCACGGGCCCGGCCCAGCTGCGTCAGGATCATGCCGAAATGCCCGACCACGACGATATCGGCCTCGGGATGCGCCACGTGGAGGCGGTCCAGCGCGGCCGAAACGCGGGTCGCGACGGCGTTCCAGCTTTCGCCCCCCGGGGCCTCGACGTCACCGGGGGTTTCCCAGAAAGCACGGCTGTGATCGGCGTAATCGGCCGAGACCTCACTGTGGTGCATGCCGTCCCAGACCCCGAAATCAAACTCCCGCAGGTCGGGGTCGTGGGGCAGGCGTTGGCGACCGGCAGAGATCGCATCGGCGGTGGCGACGGCGCGGATCAGGTCGGATGAAACCACCAGCGCGTCCTGCGGCAATCCTTCGTGCAGGCGCGCGATGGCGGCATGGTCGGACAGATCGGCCGGAACGTCACGCCAACCCACAAAGGTTTTTTCATGGGTGGGGCCGTGGCGGACAAGGTGAAAACGGGTCATGGCAAGGTGCCCTTCAGTACGTTCGGCAGCCCCGCGACGACCTGCACGACAAGATCGGCCCGGGCGGCAAGGCGGATATTGGTCCGGCCCTGCCATTCGCGGAACCGTCGGGACATCGCATTTTCGGGAACGATCCCCTGTCCCACTTCGTTGGAGACCAGAGTGACAGGGGCTTTGCAGCCCTCCAACGCGGCCTCAAGCTCCCCCAAGGCCGCATCATGATCCCGGTTGTCCAGCATCAAATTGGTCAGCCATAACGTTACACAATCGATCAAGACGGCGTGATCGGGGTCGGCCTGATCAAGCGCCAAGGCCAGGTCGAAAGGTTCTTCCACGGTGGTCCACCTGGAGCCCCGGGATGCGATATGGGCGGCGATTTTCGCCTCCATTTCGGGGTCGAAAGCCTGTGCAGTGGCTATATATAGCGGATTTTTCTTCTGCTTCAGCACCAGTGCCTCTGCGAAAGACGACTTGCCGGAGGCCGCGCCGCCCAAAACCAGAGAAAGAGAAGCTGCCATTTATTTGCACCATTACGTGAACCAAACCCGCGTCTCGTGCGTATACCCTTATGTAACGACAAAACAAGGTATCGACCCTGCGCACTCGGCCTGAGGTCGGACCGCCATCAACCCGGGGGGGCCAATGGCACTTGATTATCCAAATGACATGTCCCTGTCGCGCCGCGCGATGAAGGCAGAGCTTCTGGACGCGGAGACAGAATTGAAACTCGCCTATGCCTGGCGCGACGACCGCGACGAGGCCGCGTTGCACCGGCTGGTGACCGCCTACATGCGCCTCGCGATTTCCATGGCATCGAAATACCGGCGTTACGGTGCGTCGATGAACGACCTCATCCAGGAGGCGGGGCTGGGCCTGATGAAGGCCGCGGACAAGTTCGACCCTGATCGCGGCGTTCGGTTCTCGACCTATGCGGTGTGGTGGATCAAGGCGTCGATCCAGGATTACGTGATGCGGAACTGGTCGATGGTGCGGACCGGCTCCACCTCTTCCCAGAAATCGCTGTTCTTCAACATGCGCCGCGTCCAGGCGCAGCTGGAACGCGAGGCGATGTCGCGCGGTGAGACTCTGGACAAGCACCAGTTGCATCAGCTGATCGCGACCGAAGTCGGCGTCCCCCTCCGCGATGTGGAAATGATGGATGGGCGTCTGTCTGGTTCGGATTTTTCGTTGAACGCCACGCAATCGGTCGAGGATGAAGGCCGCGAGTGGATCGACACGATCGAAGATGAAGGCGAACAGGCCGCGGATCAGGTCGAAGCGGACCACGATCGTACCCGCCTGCGCATCTGGTTGGCCGACGCGATGTCGTCACTGAACGACCGCGAAACGCTGATCGTGAAGGAGCGGAAACTACGTGACGCGCCGCGGACGCTGGAAAGCCTCGGTCAGGAGCTTGGCCTGTCCAAGGAACGTGTGCGCCAATTGGAAGCCGCGGCCTTCAAGAAGATGCGCAAACATCTGGAAACCAAGGGAACCGAGGCCGAAGCGCTGCTGAACTGATCCGCTGATTGCGCGATTGCACTTTCGTCCCGGATGTCCGCCGGTCCTTGTCTCTCTGCCCCCCGGGCCCTAGTCTCGCCGTCGGGTCCGGAAGAGGGGGCGAAGATGCTGTCTGGCAAATCCATTCTTTTGATCATCGGCGGCGGGATTGCGGGCTACAAGAGCCTCGACCTGATCCGTCGACTGCGTGAACGCGGCGCGACAGTTACTCCCGTTCTGACCCGCGCGGCGCAGCAATTCGTGACCCCGCTGAGCGTGGCCGCGCTGTCGGGCCAGAAGGTCTATACTGACCTCTTCGACCTGACCGATGAGGCCGAGATGGGGCATATCCAACTATCCCGGTCGGCCGATCTGATTGTCGTCGCCCCCGCGACGGCCGACCTGATGGGCAAGGTGGCCGGTGGGCTGGCGGATGACCTGGCCTCGACCCTCTTAATGGCAACCGACACGCCCGTTCTGATGGCGCCCGCGATGAATGTGCGGATGTATCTGCACCCGGCGGTGCAACGGAACCTGGCCGCGTTGAAATCCGACGGCGTGCGGTTCACCGGCCCGAACGAGGGCGACATGGCCTGTGGTGAATATGGCCCGGGCCGCATGTCCGAAGTGCCCGAGATCGTGGCCGCGGTGGAAAACGCTCTGGCGGCGGGCCCACTTGCGGGCAAGCGGATCCTCGTGACTTCGGGCCCGACGCATGAACCCATCGACCCGGTCCGCTACATCGCCAACCGATCCTCCGGCGCACAGGGTACGGCGATTGCCAGGGCGATGTCGGGGATGGGCGCGGATGTCGTCTTTGTCACCGGGCCGGCCGACGTGGCCCCGCCCGAGGGCGTCCAGGTGATCAAGGTGCAATCGGCCCGAGAGATGTTATCGGCGGTCCAGGGTGCCTTGCCGGCCGATGCCGCGATCTTTGCCGCGGCAGTGGCGGATTGGCGGGTGAAAAGCGAATCCGGTTCGAAGATCAAGAAGGTCGCGGGCGCGCTGCCGACGCTGGAATTCGAGGAAAACCCCGACATCCTCGCCACCGTTTCAAAGCTGAAAACCGGGCGCCCGGGGCTGGTCGTAGGGTTTGCCGCCGAAACGGATGACGTGATCGACCATGCCACGGCCAAGCGGGAGCGGAAGGGCTGCGATTGGATCGTGGCGAACGATGTGAGCCCTGAAACAGGGATCATGGGCGGGTCGGAAAACGCTGTCACTCTGATCTCGGCAGAGGGAGCCGAAACTTGGCCGCGGATGGGCAAACAGGATGTGGCCAACCGTCTGGCCCACAAGGTGGCCGAGGCTCTGGGCTGAACCCTGCGCCTCCGGCGGGAGTATTTGGGGCAAGATGAATGCGGATTGAAATTGCCATGAGCTGGACGCCCGATGCGGACCGGTCGCTTGGATTGCCGGGCTATGCCTCGGCAGGGGCCGCCGGAGCCGATCTGCGGGCGAACCTGGCCGAGGCGGATCGCGACGCCGGCCTGACGCTGGAACCCGGTGCGCGTGCGCTGATCCCGACGGGGCTGCGCATGGCGATACCGGAGGGCTACGAGGTGCAGGTCCGTCCACGCTCCGGCCTGGCGCTGAAACACGGGATCAGCCTGCCCAACACGCCGGGGACCATCGACAGCGATTACCGTGGAGAAGTCGGTGTGATACTGATCAATCTGGGCCGCGATCCTTTTGTCGTGACGCATGGCGAACGGATCGCGCAGATGATCGTGGCCCCTGTCTTGCAGGCGGATTTCACCTTGAGCGAAGAGCTGGACGAGACCGCGCGGGGAGCGGGCGGCTTCGGTTCGACCGGGCGCGGGTAGATGGGGTTTGTCCTTCTGATCGCCGCCGTGATCTGGGGCGCGGGCGCGTTGACCGGGGCGCCGCGGCGCCTGCGCCTGATCGGCATCTCTGTGCTTTGGGTTGCGGTCGTTCTGGCGCAGCTGGTTCTGCCCGCCGGCAATGGATTGCGGTTGGCCACGGGCGGGTCTGCCGCGCCCTGGCTGCTTCTGGGGGGCGCGGTTGCGCTGATCGTCGCCTATCGCGCCGGGCTGGGCTGGCTGCGCGACCGGGCACAGGTGGTCGAGGAGCCGGAGCCAGAGGGACCGTTCCGCGAGGCGGAGCTGCGCCGCTATGCCCGCCATATCATCCTGCGGGAGGTTGGTGGTCCCGGGCAGGTCAAGCTGAAGAACGCCCGGGTCCTGGTGATCGGGGCAGGGGGGCTTGGGTCCCCCGCGCTGATGTATCTTGCGGCCAGCGGGGTGGGGACCATCGGGGTGATCGATGACGATGTCGTCGACAGCTCGAACCTGCAGCGGCAGATCATCCATGACGACGCGGATATCGGCCGGCCCAAGGTGCAATCTGCCGTGGACCGGATCAGCGCGCTGAACCCTTTCGTCACCGTTCGGGCTTATGGCCGTCGACTGGTCGAAGACGAGGCGGAAGCGCTTTTTGCCGAGTATGATCTGATCCTAGATGGCACCGACAATTTCGACACTCGTTACCTGGCCAATCGCGTGGCGGTCAGCCTGGGCAAGCCACTGATATCCGGCGCGTTGACCCAGTGGGAGGGGCAGGTAAGCGTCTTTGATCCCAAGAACGGCGCCCCCTGCTATCAATGCCTCTTCCCCGAAGCTCCGGCGGCTGGCCTTGCGCCATCCTGCGCAGAGGCCGGGGTGATCGGGCCCCTGCCGGGGGTCGTCGGGTCGATGATGGCGGTGGAAGCGGTCAAGCTGATCACCGGGGCGGGGGCCGTCCTGCGTGGCGAGATGATGATCTATGACGGGCTCTGGGGCGAGACGCGTAAAATCGGCGTGAAACGCCGCCCTGATTGTCCGGTCTGTCAGGGCAATAGTTCGGATGCGGGGCTGGCGGAGGCGGGGGGCAAGGCTTAGGTTTCCCGCAAAGGAGATCTGACACATGAGCAACCCGCTTCTCGATGACTGGAAAACGCCGTTTCAGCTGCCCCCCTTCGACCTGATCTCGGACGAGGATTATGGCCCGGCGCTGGAAACCGCGCTGACCCTGCACAATGCCGAGATTGCCGCGATCATCGAAGACCCGGCAGAGCCCGATTTCGAGAATACCATCGCCGCGCTCGAGGCGTCCGGCGAGGCTCTGGACAAGGTTCTTTCCTCCTTCTTTGCCGTCGCCGGAGCGGATGCGACTCCACGCCGTCAGGAATTGCAGCGCGAGTTTTCGCCGAAGCTGGCCAAGCATTTCGCCGCGATCTCGGGCAATCCCGATCTCTACCAGCGGGTCAAGGCGGTCTGGGACAAGCGGGAGGAACTGGGCCTGGACGATCAGGACGACCGGCAATTGTTCCTGGTGCATCGTGGATATGTCCGTGCCGGCGCGGCCCTGACCGGTGCCGAGGCCGACCGGATGAAGGCGATCAAGGAACGGCTGGCCGTTCTGGGTACGGAATTCACGCAAAACCTGCTGGCCGATGAACGCGACTGGGTCATGGAACTGACCGAGGCCGACCTCGAAGGCCTGCCGGATTTCCTGATCGACGCCGCGCGATCGGCTGGTGAGGAGAAGGGCAAGGACGGCCCCGTCATCACGCTGTCGCGGTCGTTGATCGTGCCGTTCCTGCAATTCTCGCCGCGTCGCGAACTGCGCGAGAAGGCCTACAAGGCCTGGACCGCCCGTGGCGCGTTTGGCGGCCCGACGGATAATCGCGGGATCGCAGCTGAAATCCTTGCTCTGCGTGAAGAGCGGGCCAAGCTTCTGGGTTACGATAACTTCGCCCGCTACAAGCTCGACACCGAAATGGCGGGCACGCCGGAAGCGGTTCGTGATCTGCTGATGCAGGTCTGGGAACCGGCAAAAGCGCAGGCACTGGCGGATCAGGAGGTGCTGGCCGCCATGGCCGCCGAAGACGGCGTCAACGGCCCCATCGAGGGCTGGGACTGGCGGTTTTATTCCGAGAAGCGCCGCAAGGCCGAACATGACCTGGATGAGGCATCGCTGAAGCAATACTTCCAGCTGGATCGCATGATCGAAGCCGTGTTCGATTGCGCCAATCGTTTGTTCGGGCTGGAGTTCAAGGAACTCGACGCACCGCTCTATCATCCGGACGCCCGGTCTTGGGAGGTGACGCGCGACGGTGAACATGTCGCCGTCTTCATCGGCGATTACTTTGCGCGTGGCACAAAGCGATCGGGCGCGTGGTGTTCCGCGATCCGGTCCCAGGCTGAACGGCCGCGCAGCCAGGCTCCGGTTGTGGTGAACGTTTGCAACTTTGCCAAGCCGCCCAAGGGCAAGGTGGCGCTTCTGTCCTACGACGATGCGCGGACGCTGTTCCACGAATTCGGCCACGCGCTGCACCAGATGCTGTCGGATGTCCGGTGGGAGGGTGTGTCCGGCACCTCTGTCGCGCGGGATTTCGTCGAACTGCCCAGCCAGCTGTATGAGCACTGGCTGGAAGTGCCCGAGGTGCTTGAGAAATTCGCGACCCATGCAGAAACCGGCGACCCCATGCCGCGCGAGATGCTGGACAAGGTGCTGGAAGCCGCGACCTACGATATGGGCTTCCAGACCGTCGAATATGTCGCGTCTGCCCTTGTCGACCTGGAATTCCACGACGGCGCCGCCCCAGAGGAGCCGATGGCGATGCAGGCCGACGTGCTTGAGAAACTGGGCCTGCCGCGCGCCATCGCGATGCGCCACGCAACGCCGCAATTCGCGCATGTCTTCTCGGGCGACGGCTATTCCTCCGGCTACTACTCCTACATGTGGTCCGAGGTGATGGACGCAGATGCCTTTGCCGCGTTCGAGGAAGCCGGCGGCGCCTTCGATCTGGAGATCGCCAAATCGCTGGAGGACAACATCCTGTCCAAGGGCGGTTCTATCGACGCGGCAGAACTATACACCCGGTTCCGGGGGCGCCTGCCGGGGGTCGAGGCGCTGCTGAAGGGGCGCGGCCTGGCGGCCTGATCCGCGTTACAGGTCGGGCAGGAAATCCCCCCGGGTTTCCGAGATCAGGCCGTGGATGCGGTTTGCGGCGGGGCTGAGCCCCGCCTCGGTCGGATATAGCAGATACCAGTTGCGCAGGATCGGAAGACCCTGCGCGGCCAGTCGGACCAGGCGGCCGCTGCGCAATTCCTCGATCACCGTGTGCTGGGAAATCATCGCGATGCCCAGCCCGGCGATCACGGCCTGCTTGATCGTTTCGTTGCTGCCCATGACAATGGATGCGAAGGGCGCGCCTTCGCCGATCCGGTCGAGGTAACGGTTCATCAGTATCCGCGTGCCTGACCCTTCCTCCCGCAGGATGAATGTTTCCTTCAGCAGCGTCTGGTCCGGGATGTCCCGGGCGTTGGCCAACGGATGGTCGGGCGCGGCGATCAGCACATGCGGGTGCGGGCCGATCACCTCGGACGTCACCAATGGTTCGCGCGGTGGTCGTCCCATGATGGCCAGGTGCAGGGACCGCGATTTGAGCATGGTGATGATCTGTTCGCGGTTCCCGATCTCCAGGATGATCTCGACATCCGGGCTGGCGCGTTTGAGTCGGGCCACCAGCATCGGGGCAAAATACTTGCCGGTGCTGACCACGCCCAGCCGAACCTGCCCGATCCGCCCTTCGCCCAATGCGTCAATGTCGCGCAGTGTCTTGGACAGGTCCGACTCGATCCGCTGTGCCGACGCGACCAGCAACCGCCCCGCGGGGGTCAGCTTCAGCGCGCCGGGCGTGCTGCGATCCAGCAGAGTGGCCTGGGTCAGGTTTTCCAGGTTTTTCAATTGCGTATGAACGCCCGGAGCGGTCAGGCGCAACGCCTCTGCCGCGCCGGAAAAAGAGCCGTGGTCGGCAACAGCCTGCAAGGCGCGCAACTGGCGAAAGGTCAGGGCCGGGATCATGGGGTTGGATTTTTCTTAACTCAGGTTGATCCTTTTTAAATTTCATAAAATCAGCGAAAATGGAAGGTCTCAACTCGGGACGGGCCAGATCAAGGCCCGCCGGGAGGAGACAAGATGGCACGAACGATAGATCCGCGCAGGATCCCCGCATCGCTTTGCCCGATCATGGAGGCACTCTGCACCGTCGGGATCGACCTGGCGGACCGCATCGCAATGGGTGGGCTCGCCGGTGACATGGCGGCCTCCATGGGCACCAATACCGATGGCGACGGCCAGAAGGCGCTGGACCTGATCGCCGATGACGCGTTCCACCTTGCTCTGCGCGGCACCGGCATCCGCTACTATGCCTCGGAAGAGCAGCAGGACGTCGCAGAAATCGACACCGATGGGGCCTTTGCCCTGGCGATCGATCCCCTGGACGGATCGTCGAACATCGACGTCAACGTCTCCATCGGCACGATCTTTTCCATCTTTCCTGCCGCCGCCACGGCCGAGGAGAGTCTCCTGCGTCCGGCACGGGATCAAATCGCGGCGGGTTATATCATCTACGGCCCGCAGACAAACCTTGTCGTGACCTTTGGTGACGGCGCGTTCCTCTACGTGCTGGACCGGGCCAAGGGCCGCTTTGTCGAGACGCCGGGCGGTCCGATCCGGATGCCCGTGGCCAGCCAGGAATTCGCGATCAACGCTTCGAACTACCGGCATTGGCCAGACCCCGTGCGCGCCTATATCGACGATTGCCTCGCCGGAGCCGAAGGGCCGAGGGCGCGGGACTACAACATGCGTTGGGTCGCCTCCCTGGTCGCTGAAACGCATCGGATCATCACCCGGGGCGGCATCTTCCTTTACCCTTCCGACAAGCGGCCCGGCTATCAATCCGGCCGCCTGCGCATGGTCTATGAATGCGCCCCGATCGCCTTTCTTGTCGAACAGGCCGGAGGGGCGGCGACCGACGGGATGGAGCCGATCCTGACCCAGGCAGCGCAATCCCTGCATGCGCGTACTCCCTTCGTCTTCGGCTCGCCCGAGAAGGTAGGCCAACTGGCGGTCTATCACGATCTGCCCCCGCTCGAAGCGGCAGCGCTTTTTGCCAATCGCGGCCTTTTCCGGAAGTGAGGACAGCCAGATGAGCAGCAAACATCCGATCATCTCCGTCACCGGGTCCTCCGGCGCGGGCACCACCACGGTCAAGAGCACCTTCGACCAGATTTTCCGGCGCGAAGGCGTCACGGCGGTCTCGATCGAGGGCGATGCCTTCCACCGCTATGACCGCATGGCGATGAAGGCGGAACTGGATGCGCGGAAGGCGTCGGGCGACGAAACCTTCAGCCATTTTTCCTATGACGCCAACATCCTCGACCGGCTTGAAGAGGTGTTCCGCACCTACGGCGAAACCGGCAAGGGCGTCACCCGCCACTACGTTCACGACGAAGACGAGGCAGCACGCTATGGCGCGGCACCGGGCTCCTTCACCGATTGGGAACCGTTCGAGGACGGCTCGGACCTGTTGTTCTACGAGGGGCTGCATGGCGCCGTCGTCAACGACGAGGTCAACCTGGCCCGGCATGCGGATCTGAAGATCGGGGTCGTGCCGGTCATCAACCTGGAATGGATACAGAAGACCCACCGCGATCGCGCCAGCCGCGGCTACACGACCGAAGCGGTAACCGACACGATCCTGCGGCGCATGCATGCCTACGTGCATTGCATCTGCCCGCAATTCATTGAAACGGATGTGAACTTTCAGCGTGTGCCGGTGGTCGATACCTCGGACCCGTTCATCGCCCGGTGGATTCCGACGGCGGATGAAAGCCTTGTCGTCATCCGGTTCAAAAACCCGCACGGCATCGATTTTCCCTACCTGACCTCGATGATCCACGACAGCTGGATGAGCCGCGCGAACTCCATCGTCATTCCGGGCGGCAAGCTCGACCTGGCGATGCAGCTGATCTTCACCCCGATGATTGACCGCCTTGTGCGCGACGCAAAGCGCACCTGACCGGAGGCCGAGATGAACAAGATCGATCACACCACCATCCATTCGGAAACCCTCATGGCCAATGCCATCCGTGCCCTGACGATGGACGCGGTGGAGCAGGCAAGTTCCGGCCATCCCGGCATGCCGATGGGCATGGCCGACGTCGCCGCGGTCCTGTTCAACCGCTTTGTGACGCTCGACCCGTCCGCGCCGGGCTGGGCCGACCGGGACAGGTTCGTTCTGTCGGCGGGGCACGGGTCAATGCTGATCTATGCCGTGAACCACCTGCTGGGCTATGCGGATATGGACATGGACCAGCTGCGCCGCTTCCGCCAGATGGGCGCGCGCACGGCGGGCCATCCGGAATACGGTCATGCGGACGGGATCGAGACGACGACCGGGCCGCTGGGGCAGGGGATCGCCACGGCGGTCGGCATGGCACTGGCCGAACGGATGCAAAATGCCCGCTTCGGCAGCGACCTGGTCGATCATTTCACCTATGTGATGGCCGGAGACGGCTGCCTGATGGAGGGCATCAGCCACGAGGCAATCGACATGGCGGGTCATTTTGGCCTGGGCCGGATGATCGTGCTGTGGGACGACAACCGGATCACCATCGACGGCGCGACGGACCTGTCGACCTCCACCGATCAGCAGGCACGCTTCGCGGCCGCCGGCTGGCATGTCGTGGCGGTCGATGGGCATGATGTCGAAGACATCGCCCGCGCAATCGATGCGGCGCGCAAGGATCCGCGCCCCAGCCTGATCGCCTGCCGAACCGTGATCGGGTATGGCGCCCCCGGCAAGCAGGGCACATCCGGCATCCACGGCGCGCCGCTGGGTGCCGAGGAAATCGCGGCAGCCCGCGCGACCCTCGGCTGGACGAGCGATCCGTTCGACATCCCGCGCGAGGTTTACGAGCTTTGGCATGATGTGGCCCGGCGCGGGGCGGCTGCACATCGCGCCTGGGCGGATCGGTTGAACGCGGCCCCGAACCGGACGGGCTTTCTGGCAAGCATGGCTACGCCGGATGCGCAGAGGCTCGATACCGCGATCAACGCCTACAAGGCGCGGCTGAGTGCCGATGCGCCAAAGGTCGCGACGCGGAAGGCGAGCGAAATGGCGTTGGACGTGGTCAATGCCAAACTGCCGAATGCCGTGGGCGGCTCTGCCGATCTGACCGGATCGAACAACACCCGCAGCAAGGGGCAGCGGGCCGTGACCCGCGACGATTTCTCTGGCGATTACATTCATTACGGCATCCGCGAACACGGGATGGCGGCGGCGATGAACGGGATCGCGCTGCATGGTGGGTTCCGGCCCTATGGCGGTACCTTCCTGGCTTTTGCCGATTATTGCCGTCCCTCGATCCGGCTATCGGCGCTGATGGGGGTGCCGGTCACCTACGTCATGACCCACGATTCCATCGGACTGGGCGAGGACGGGCCGACCCACCAGCCTGTTGAGACGATCGCGAGCCTCCGCGCCATGCCCAACCTCACCGTGATCCGCCCCGCCGATGCGGTGGAAACAGCCGAGGCCTGGCAGATCGCGGCCACCGCAACGACGACACCCACTTTGCTGTGCCTGTCGCGGCAGGGCCTGCCGACATTGCGCATCGACCACACGCAAGCGAACCTGACCGCGCGCGGGGCCTACCTGCTGCGGGACCCTGCGGGTGGGCGTGACGTGACGCTGATCGCCACTGGCTCCGAGGTCGAGATCGCGATGACCGCAGCCGACCGACTGGCCGAGGCCGGGTTGCAGGCCGCGGTCGTGTCCGCCCCGAGTTTCGAGCTTTTCGCCACTCAGCCCGACGCCTACCGCGCCGAGATCCTCGGCTCCGCTCCCAGGGTCGGGATCGAGGCCGCGGTGCGTCAGGGCTGGGACCTGATGCTGGATCGCGATGACGCTTTCGTTGGCATGACAGGCTTTGGCGCCTCTGCGCCGGCGGCGGAACTTTACACCCATTTTGGCATCACGCCCGAGGCCGTCGTCGCGGCGGCCAAGACCCTGACCCAGAAGTGAGGACCTGACAAGATGACCATCAATGTCGCCATCAACGGCTTTGGCCGGATCGGCCGCAACGTGCTGCGCGCCATCGTCGAAGGGGGGCGCAACGACATCCGCGTCGTCGCCATCAACGATCTTGGCCCGGTCGAGACCAATGCCCACCTTCTGCGCTTCGACAGTGTCCATGGCCGTTTTCCGGGCGAGGTCACGGTGCAGGGGGATTGCATGGACCTGGGCTATGGTCCGATCCGCGTGACGGCCGAACGTGATCCCTCGGCGCTGCCCTGGGACGGGGTGGACGTGGCAATGGAATGCACTGGCATCTTTACCGCGCGGGACAGGGCGGCAGCACATCTGGCCAACGGATCGTCCCGGGTGCTGGTCTCAGCCCCGGCGGACGGGGCGGACAAGACCATCGTCTTCGGCGTGAACGATGAAACGCTGGGGGATGAGGACGTCGTCGTCTCCAACGCGTCCTGCACGACGAATTGCCTGTCTCCGGTTGCGAAGGTGCTGAACGACGCCATCGGCATCAACAAGGGGATCATGACCACGATCCACAGCTTTACCGGCGATCAGCCGACGCTGGATACGATGCACAAGGATCTCTACCGGGGGCGTGCGGCGGCCTCTTCGATGATCCCGACCTCGACCGGCGCGGCCAAGGCCGTGGGGCTCGTGCTGCCAGAGCTGTCGGGCCGGCTGGACGGCTTCGCGATCCGGGTGCCGACGCCCAATGTCTCGGTCGTCGACCTGGTCTTCGAATCCGCCCGCCCCACCACGGCAGAAGAGGTCAACGCGGCCATCATCGCCGCCGCCGATGGCCCGATGCGCGGTATCCTGGGCTATACCGACGCCAAGAATGTCAGCATCGATTTCAACCATGACAGCCGGTCTTCGGTCTTCCACCTGGATCAGACCAAGGTGCTGGACGGTAACATGGTCCGCATCCTCAGCTGGTACGACAACGAATGGGGTTTCTCCAACCGGATGGCCGATGCCGCGGTCGTCATGGGGCGGCTGCAATGATCGGGCTGCGGACCATCGCGGACATGGATGTCCGGGGCCGGCGCGTGCTGGTGCGGGCCGACCTGAACGTGCCGATCCGGGACGGGATTGTCACCGATGCCACCCGGATCGAGCGGTTCGCCGAAGGGATGAAGCCGCTGTTGGTGCAGGGCGCGCGAGTGGTTCTTCTGACACATCTGGGACGGCCCGGTGGCCAGCGGCGCGACGGGATGTCCGTCGGCCAATTGGTGCAGCCGCTGGCCCGCGCGCTTGGACGACCGGTGCGGTTCTGCGAATACACCTGCGGCCCCAAGGCCGAGGAGGAGGCCGGCGCGCTGCCCGACGGCGAGGTGCTTCTGTGTGAAAACGTCCGGTTCGAACCGGGGGAGGAGGCGAACGATCCGGCCTTGGCCCGTGCATTGGCCCGGCTGGGTGACATCTACGTCAACGACGCGTTTTCCTGCGCACACCGCGCCCATGCCTCGACAGAGGGGATTGCCAGGCTGATCCCGAGCGTTGCCGGCCCGCTCATGGTCGAGGAACTGGACGCGCTGGCCGCTGCTCTGGAGGCGCCCAGGCGCCCCTCCGTCGCGATTGTCGGCGGCGCCAAGGTATCCAGCAAGATACCCGTGCTGCGGAACCTCGTCGCCAAGGTCGACCGGATCATCATCGGCGGCGGCATGGCCAATACCTTTCTCTTTGCGGACGGTCATCCCATGGGCCGGTCCCTGCACGAGGCGGATCAGGTCGACACGGTGGCCGATATCCGCGCCCGTGCCGCCCGCAGCGGCTGCGAGATCCTGTTGCCGGTCGACGTGGTCACCGCCCGCGATTTCACCGCCGGGGCCGCGCATCGCAGGGTCCCCGCTGATGGCTGTGCCGAGGACGAAATGATCCTCGATGCAGGTCCGGAAAGCCTGCGCCGCTTTTCCGACGCGCTGCAAAGCTCGGCCACGATCCTGTGGAACGGTCCGCTCGGCGCCTTCGAGATACCGCCGTTCGACAGGGCCACCGTCGCGCTGGCGCAGGAGGCCGCGCGCCTGACCCGCCGGGGTGATGTCACCAGCGTGGCCGGCGGGGGCGATACGGTCGCCGCGCTCAACGCCGCCGGGGTGAGCGAGGATTTCACCTATGTCTCGGCCGCCGGGGGCGCGTTCCTCGAATGGCTGGAGGGGCGCACGCTACCCGGCGTCGCGGCCCTGATGACGACCCAAGATGCCGCTTGAGGAGGAGATGCGCAGATGGCACTGACAACGCTGAGACAGGTCCTGGATCACGCCGCCGAACATGGCTATGGCGTGCCGGCCTTCAATATCAACAACATGGAACAGGGCCTGGCGATCATGAAGGCCGCCGCGGCCTGTGACGCCCCGGTGATCCTGCAAGCCAGCCGAGGGGCGCGGTCCTATGCGGGCGACATCATGCTGCGCCACATGGTGCAGGCCCTGGCCGAGATGTTTCCCGACATCCCCGTCGTGATGCACCAGGATCACGGCAACAACGACGCCACCTGCCTGTCGGCGATCCGCCACGGCTTCACCTCGGTGATGATGGACGGCTCGCTGGGGGAGGACATGAAGACCCCGGCCACCTACGACTACAACGTCGCGATCACCGCGCGGGTGACCCGCGCGGCCCATGCCGTCGGGGCCTCGGTCGAAGGAGAGCTGGGTGTGCTGGGTTCTCTGGAAACCGGCGAAGCAGGGGAGGAGGACGGATCGGGGGCCGTCGGCAAGCTGAGCCATGACCAGTTGCTGACCGACCCGGACCAGGCGGTGGATTTCGTGTTGCAGACGAAATGCGATGCACTCGCCATCGCCTGCGGCACGTCCCATGGCGCCTACAAGTTCAGCCGCAAGCCGGACGGAGAGATCCTGTCGATGTCGACCATCGCCGCGATCCACGAAAAGCTGCCGGGCACGCACCTGGTGATGCATGGGTCGTCTTCCGTACCGCAATATCTGCAGGACCTGATCAACGCCCATGGCGGGGACATGCCGCAGACCTATGGCGTGCCAGTCGAAGAGATCGAAAAGGGCATCCGCATGGGTGTTCGCAAGGTGAATATCGACACCGATTGCCGGATGGCGATGACCGGCCAGTTCCGCAAACTGGCCCAGGAGAAGCCTGCGGAATTCGATCCGCGCAAGTTCATGATCCCGGCCATGGCGGAACTGGAAACCCTGTGCCGTGATCGCTTCGAACGCTTTGGCACGGCCGGTCACGCCGCCCGGATCAAACCCATCCCGATGGACGAGATGGCCAGCCGCTATGCCAGCGGGGCGCTCGATCCCATGCAACCCGCCACCCGCGCGGCCTGACGTTCAAGGAGGACGAGAGATGAACGAGATGAGCAACCCCAAGGAAATCAAGGGCAAGGAACGCTACAAGGCGGGCGTCCTGAAATACGCCCAGATGGGCTATTGGGACGGCGATTACGAACCCAAGGACACCGACGTTCTGGCCCTGTTCCGGATCAGCCCGCAGGACGGCGTGGACCCGATCGAGGCGGCGGCGGCCGTGGCGGGCGAGTCGTCCACCGCGACCTGGACCGTGGTCTGGACCGACCGGCTGACCGCCTGCGACCAGTACCGTGCCAAGGCCTACCGGGTCGAGGAAGTGCCCAACAACCCCGGCCAGTACTTCTGCTACGTGGCCTATGAC
This sequence comes from Pseudooceanicola atlanticus, assembly GCF_000768315.1. GTDB lineage: Bacteria > Pseudomonadota > Alphaproteobacteria > Rhodobacterales > Rhodobacteraceae > Pseudooceanicola > Pseudooceanicola atlanticus. Next base: position 153,132 of record NZ_AQQX01000005.1, on the reverse strand, counting down.
CTGATCCTGTTCGAGGAAGGCTCCATCGCGAACCTGACCGCCTCGATCATCGGCAACGTCTTCTCGTTCAAGCCGCTGAAGGCCGCGCGGCTCGAGGACATGCGCTTCCCCGTTGCCTATTGCAAAACTTTCGCCGGCCCGCCGACGGGCCTGGTGGTGGAGCGCGAGCGGCTGGACAAGTTCGGCAAGCCGCTTCTGGGCGCGACGACGAAGCCCAAACTGGGGCTTTCAGGCAAGAATTACGGCCGCGTGGTCTACGAGGGGCTCAAGGGCGGGCTCGACTTCATGAAGGACGACGAGAACATCAACTCCCAGCCCTTCATGCACTGGCGCGACCGATTCCTCTACTGCATGGAGGCGGTGAACAAGGCCACCGCCGAAACCGGGGAGGTCAAGGGCCATTACCTCAACATCACCGCCGGCACGATGGAGGAGATGTACGCCCGCGCCGAGTTCGCCAAGCAGCTGGGATCGGTCATCGTCATGGTCGACCTGATCATCGGCTGGACCGCTATCCAGTCGATCAGCAAATGGTGCCGCGAGAACGACATGATCCTGCACATGCACCGCGCGGGCCACGGCACCTATACCCGGCAGAAGAACCACGGGATCAGCTTCCGGGTGATCGCGAAATGGCTGCGCCTCGCCGGCGTCGACCACCTGCATTGCGGCACCGCCGTCGGCAAGCTCGAGGGCGATCCGCTGACCGTGCAGGGCTATTACAACGTTTGCCGCGAGACCCATAATGAGGTCGACCTGCCGCGTGGCATTTTCTTCGAACAGGACTGGGCGGACATCAAGAAGGTCATGCCGGTCGCCTCGGGCGGGATCCACGCGGGCCAGATGCACCAGCTGATCGACCTCTTCGGCGATGATGTGGTGCTCCAGTTCGGCGGCGGCACCATTGGCCACCCGATGGGCATCCAGGCCGGCGCGACCGCGAACCGCGTGGCGCTGGAGGCGATGATCCTGGCCCGCAACGAAGGCCGCGACATCCGCAACGAGGGTCCCGAGATCCTGCGCGAGGCCGCCAAGTGGTGCAAGCCGCTGGAAGCCGCGCTCGATACCTGGGGCAACATCACCTTCAACTACACCTCGACGGACACGTCGGACTTCGTCCCGACCGCGACCCCGGCGATGTAACCCCCCTCATCACAGCCCTCTCTTCGTGCGGAGAGGGAGCCGGCCGCCCTGGCGGCCACTGACAGGAGACCCGAAATGCGTATCACCCAAGGATGCTTTTCCTTTCTGCCCGACCTGACCGATGACCAGATCACCGCGCAGGTCGAATACATGCTGTCGCGCGACTGGGCGGTCGGCATCGAATTCACCGACGATCCCCATCCCCGGAACACCTACTGGGAGATGTTCGGCCACCCGATGTTCGACCTGAAGGACGCCAAGGGTGTGATGATGGAGCTGGAGGAATGCCGGAAGGCCCATGGTGAGAGCTATATCCGCCTGGTCGGTTTCGACGCGACGCGCGGCTTCGAGACGGTGATGATGTCCTTCATCGTCAACCGCCCGCCGGAGGAGCCGCGCCTGCACATGCAGCGCACTGATGTGGCGGGCCGGTCCCAGACCTATGCCTGGGATGCCCGCTGACCCGTTCCAGTGAAGCGATCGGGCCGGATTCCCCGCCCCGCCCCGCCGGAGGGGGCTGCCGGCCCCCTCCGGACCTCCCCCCGGGAGTATTTTCGGCAAGATGAAGAGGATCAGTGGTGATGGATGGTGGCGAAAGCGCAGACTTGGCGGCCAGCACGGCAGAACATGTGGACCTGGCGGCGGAATACGAAAGCTCGGGCGTGGCGGAGGTTCTGCGAGAGCTGGATGAAGAGTTGATCGGGCTGGCGCCGGTCAAGCAGCGCATCCGCGAAACCGCGGCCCTGCTTCTGGTCGACCGGGCGCGGCGGTCGCTCGGGCTGACGCAGGACACGCCGACGCTTCACATGTCCTTCACTGGCAATCCCGGTACCGGCAAGACCACCGTGGCGCTGAAGATGGCGGGGCTGTTGCATCGCCTTGGATATGTCCGCAAGGGCCATCTGGTCAGCGTGACACGCGACGACCTGGTCGGTCAGTACATCGGCCACACCGCGCCGAAGACCAAGGAGGTGCTGAAGAAGGCCATGGGCGGGGTGCTGTTCATCGACGAGGCCTATTACCTCTACAAGCCTGACAACGAACGCGATTACGGCCAGGAAGCGATCGAGATCCTGTTGCAGGTCATGGAGAACAACCGGGACGACCTAGTGGTGATCATGGCCGGCTATGCCGACCGGATGGACAAGTTTTTTACCGCCAATCCCGGGTTCCGGTCCCGCATCGCGCACCATATCGACTTTCCCGACTATTCCGATGCAGAGCTGGAGTGGATCGCGGGATCGATGCTGGCAGAGCGGAACTACGTCCTCGACAAGGGGGCCAGTGCGGCGCTGGCCGACTATATTTCCCTGCGTCGCAATCAGCCGCATTTCGCCAATGCCCGTTCGATCCGCAACGCGTTGGACCGGGCACGCCTGCGCCAGGCGAACAGGTTGTTCGAAGCGGGCGGAGGGCCGCTGGATGCAACCGCGCTGAGCACGATCACCGAGGCGGATATCCGGCCCTCGCGGGTCTTCTCCGGCGGGCTGGTGATCGACCGGCCAGCGGCGGAGGGTACCTGACATGGCAGCACGGATCATTGCCGGAAACTGGAAGATGAACGGACTGGCCGCGGCGCTGCCGGAGGTGGCGTGGATCGCCGACGCCGCGCGCGATATGACTTGCGTCGAAACCGTCATCGCCCCACCGGTGACCCTGTTGCCGCGGGTTGCTGGCCATGCCGGGATCACACCGGCCGCGCAGGATTGCCACGCGGCAGACGCGGGGGCGCATACCGGTGACCTGTCCGCGCCGATGCTGGCCGAGGCCGGAGCGCGGGCGGTGATCCTGGGCCATTCCGAACGGCGTGCCAACCACGCGGAAAGCGATGTGCAGGTTGCGGGAAAGGTACGGGCCGCCTGGGGCGCGGGGCTGCGCACTATCCTGTGTATTGGCGAAACAGAGGCGCAGTACCGTGGCGGTCGGACGGTCGAGGTTCTGGCGCGGCAGCTCGCGGCGTCCTTGCCCGAAGGCGCGACGCCGGCCAATACGATCGTCGCCTATGAACCCGTCTGGGCCATCGGCACCGGGATCACGCCGCGTGAGGACGAGATCGAACGTGTTCATCGGGCCCTCCGCGACCGGCTGGCCTCGCGGTTCGCGCAAGGCGGGGAGATCTCGCTGCTATATGGCGGTTCCGTATCTGCCGAAAACGCTGCATCGATCTTTGCCTTGCAGAACGTGGATGGCGCGCTGGTTGGTGGCGCGTCTCTCACCGCGGGTAAATTCGTTCCGATCATGAATGCACTGGCGGAGAAAGGAGCCTACGCATGAGCCCCCAGATCAAGATCGCCCCGTCCATCCTGTCCGCCGATTTCGCCAATTTCGGCGCCGAGATCGAGGCGGTCGAGGCGCAGGGCGCCGACTGGATCCATGTCGACGTGATGGACGGGCATTTCGTGCCGAACCTCACCTTCGGTCCGCCCCTCTGTGCCGCCATTCGACGGCACATCAGCACCGTGATGGACGTGCATCTGATGATTGCCCCGGTCGATCCCTATATCGAGGCCTTCGCGGCGGCCGGTGCCGATATCCTGACCGCGCATTACGAGGCGGGGCCGCATGTGCATCGGACGTTGCAGGCGATCCGCACGGCGGGGTGCAAGGCAGGTCTGGCGCTCAACCCCGGCACATCCGTCGAGGTCGTCGCGCCACTTCTCGACCTGCTGGACCTGGTCTGCGTGATGACGGTCAATCCCGGTTTCGGCGGGCAGAGCTTCATCGCGTCGCAGATCGACCAGGTCGCGCGGCTGAAGCAGATCATCGGGGACAGGCCGATCAAGATCGAGATCGACGGTGGCGTCGATCCGGCCACCGCCCCGGAATTGGTGCGCGCAGGCGCGGATGTTCTGGTGGCCGGTTCGGCGGTTTTCCGGGGCGGATCGGTTGATAACCCGGCGCCATACGGCGACAACATCCGGGCCATACGCGATGCGGCCCAGCTGGCCCTGATGGAGGACGCCTGACATGACAGCTATCGTTTTTGATCTCGACGGAACCCTCGTGGACAGCGCCCCCGGCATCGCGGCGGCGGTGAACACGGCACTGGCGGCGCAGTATTGCCGCCCGCTCAGCCTGGCGCAGGTCACTTCCTTCATCGGCAATGGCGTTCCGGCACTGATCGAACAGGTGGCAATTGCCAGCGGGATCAGCATGTTGCGGCGCGAGGCGCTGCTGGAGGGGTTCCGCAGCGCCTATTACGCCGATCCGACCTACCTGACAGCGCTCTTCGACGGGGTTCTGCCCTGTCTGGAAGGATTGCGGGCCTCCGGCTTCCGGCTGGGCATCTGCACCAACAAGCCGGAGGAGCCGACGCACCAGATCCTCGACAAGCTGGGCATCGCGGGGCTTTTCGATGCGGTCGTCGGAGGCGACACGGCCCCGACCCGCAAGCCCGACCCGGCGCCCCTGCACCTGGCCTTCGAGCGTATGGGACGATCCGGCATCTATGTCGGGGACAGCGAGGTGGATGCCGCCTGTGCCGCGCAGGCCGGGATCCCCTTCGTGCTGTTTACCGAAGGGTATCGCAAGGCCCCGGTCGAGGACCTGCCGCATATGGCCAAGTTCTCTCGCTATGGTGACCTGAGTGCTTTGCTGTCCCGTGCCGCGGCCTGAGTCATGCCCTTGAAAGCCTTGATATTCGACGTCGACGGCACGCTGGCCGAGACGGAGGAGGCACATCGCGCGGCCTTCAACCGGGCCTTCGCCGCGCAGGGCTTGGACTGGCACTGGAATCAGGCGACCTATGGTCGGCTGCTGGCCGTGACGGGGGGAAGGAACGTATCCGCAGCTGGGCGGGCAGCCTGCCTGACGCTTCGATGATCGATGACGCGATGATCCGGAAGCTGCACAGTGACAAGACAGATGCCTTTGTCGATATCGTCGCGTCGGGCATTGCGCCACGCCAGGGGATCGACGCTCTGATCGCGCAGGGCCGGGCGATCGGTTGTGCCCTCGCCATCGCCACGACGACAACCCGCGCCAACGTGGATGCCCTGGGCCTGGCCCTCTGGCAACGCGACGCGACAGAGGTGTTTCCGGTCATCGCGGCCGGGGACGAGGTGCCACGTAAGAAACCCGCGCCGGATGTCTATCACCTGGCCCTTGAGCGACTGGGCGTCGATGCCGCCGATGCGGTGGCCTTCGAAGACAGCGCGAACGGGGTCGCCGCGGCCAAGGCGGCGGGGTTGCGGGTGATCGCGTCACCATCGCTCTATACGCGGGCGGAAGAGTTGAGGGATGCCGATCTGGTGGTCGACGAATTCTCGGATGCGGCGGTTGGGGATTATCTGTCTGGCCTCGGTTTGCCAAAGCGCGCCGAATTCGCGGTCAATTCCGGGACCTAGAGGGAGATACGGGTCAGCGCCCCGCGTTGCCGGATCACCTGAGCCGAGACATTGCAGCCGACCTCAACGGCTTCGCGCAGCGGCGCCTTCCGCATCCAGCGGGAGAGGAAACCGGCATTGAACGCATCACCGGCGGCGGTGCTGTCGACCACCTGCATGACCTTGGGCGGGCTGACGTGAACCGGGGCATGGCCGTCAGACTGAACCAGCACATCGCCGCCGCCATTTTTGACGACAACCGTCGCGGCCCCGAGGGCGCGGTATCGGGTGACAGTGCCTTGGGGCGCCGTGTCCCCGAAATGAGTGGCCTCATCGTCGAAGGATGGAAGCAGGACGTCCGCCACTTCTGCCGAACGGGTGATCCAGTCGCACATCTCTGCACCATCGGCCCAGAGCCGTGGGCGCAGATTTGGGTCGAAGGCGACCGTGATCCCGTTGGCCCGCGCTTTGCTGACGAAATCCAGAAACGGGGCGCGGGTTTCCGGGTGCAGGATTGCCATCGTGATCCCGGAAAAGAACAGGATGTCACCGGGCGACAGGGCGGGGCAGGCCTCTAACCCTTCCGCCAACCGACGCGCGGCGGAGGCGGATCGCCAGTAGGAAAAGCTGCGCTCCCCCTCCAGCAGCGAAATCATGTAGAGCCCGACCGACGCCCCCGGGATCACCAGCGGATCGAACCCGATCCCGGCCTCGCGGACAAAGCCCGTCATCTCGGCGGATGCGGCATCGTCGCCGATGGCTGAATGATACAGAACCTCGGTGCCCGGGTGGCACAATTGGCGCATGTACCAGGCGGTGTTGAACGTGTCGCCGGCAAAACCACTACGGTAGAGACCGCCCTCATCCGGCGCGAATTCGACCATGCATTCGCCAATCGACAGGAAGCGGGTCACGCGGCGCTGTCCTCGAAGAACTCCACGTTCTCTTCGCGGATCTGGTCCATGATGCGCAGGATACGCTCCAGATGCGCGCGCATCAGTTGTCGCGCCATGTCGTCGTCGCGCGCGGCAAAGGCATCGCGGATCCCCAAATGTTCGTTGAACGCGATATCCAGGCTGAACGGCAGGGAGAGGTAGCGCACCCTGTCCACATGCGCCTTGTATTCGCGGATCAGCGTCCAGACATGGGCGCGGCCCCCGATCTCGCAGATGGTGTGGTGAAACCGGTCGTCCCAGGTGTGAAAGGCCGACCCGTCCTTAGCCTCCACCGCGGCCCTCTGCTGATCGATCACGTCGTCGATCCGCGCCATTGCGTCATCGTCCAGGCGCTTGATGGCCTCGGTCACGCAGGCAAGCTCCAGTGCCATTCGGATGAACGCGGCCTCCTGCACGGCCTGGACGGAGATCTTGGTGATCAGCGTCGCCCGCTGTGGGCGGATCATCAGGAAGCCCAGCTTGGACAACCGAAAGAACGCGTCCCTGACAGGTTGGCGCGACACATCCATCTGACGGGCGATATCGATCTCGGACACCTTGGTGCCGGGCGGCAATTCAAACGACACGATGGCGGAGTAAAGCGCCTCGAAGACCTGATCGGTCGTAGTCACAGGTGCGGATTGAATGGTCGCCAGGGACAAGGGCGGCATGTCTGGGATCCCCGAAAGTTTCGTGTCGGTCGCTTATCACTATTTCACTTTTTGACACAACTAATCAACTAGCATATTAGTATGCCAAGACTTGCGAGAATCGAGGGGTTGAATGTCGCTGCTGGAACCTGATCGCCTATTCCCGGTGGAGCCTTCCCTGCGGGCCATGGCCCGGGCGCTGTACGATTCCGTCTCCGGGTTGCCGATCATCAGTCCGCACGGTCACTGCGATCCGCGCTGGTTCGCCGAAAACCAACGCTTCCCCAATCCGGCAGAGCTGTTCGTCATCCCCGATCATTACGTGTTCCGCATGCTCGTCTCGCAGGGCGTCAACATGGCCGATCTGGGTGTGCCGCGCGTCGATGGCGGTCCGGTCGAAACCGATCCGCGGGCGATCTGGCGGCTTTTCGCGGCTCACCAGCACCTGTTTCGCGCCACGCCCTCCGCGATGTGGCTGGCGCATGCCTTTTCTGAGGTGTTCGGCATGACCGAACCGCTGAGCGCCGAAAATGCCGACATGTATTATGACCGCATCGACGAGATGCTGGGCCAGGACGAGTTTCGCCCCCGCGCGCTGTTCGACCGGTTCGGGGTCGAGGTGCTGGCCACGACCGAAGGCGCGCTGGATGATCTGGGCTGGCATCGCCAGATCGCGGACAGCGGCTGGCAGGGCAGGGTAATCACGACCTATCGACCCGACGCCGTGATCGACCCGGATTTCGAAGGCTTCGGGGCAAATCTCGACCAACTGGGCGCCCTGACGGACGAGGACACCAGCACCTGGCAGGGATACCTGGCCGCGCATCGCAAGCGGCGTGCGTTCTTCCGTGAACACGGCGCCACGGCCACCGATCACGGTCACCCGAGCGCCCTGACCGCCGACCTTCCGCCGGGCGAGGCCGAAGCGCTGTATCACAAGGTGCGCACGGGGCAGGGCGATGCCGCGGATGCAGAGCTGTTCCGGGCCCAGATGCTGACCGAAATGGCCCGGATGAGCGTCGAGGACGGGATGGTCATGCAGATCCATCCCGGCGCGCGTCGCAACCATAATGCCGGTGTCTTCGAGCAGTTCGGGCGGGACAAGGGCTTTGATATTCCGGGGCGCACCGATTACGTCGCCGCGCTGAAGCCGATGCTCGATGCCGTCGGGCTTGAGCCGGGCCTGACCATCATCCTCTTTACCCTCGACGAAACCAGCTATGGCCGGGAACTCGCCCCGCTCGCCGGGGCCTATCCGGCGCTGCGCCTGGGTCCGCCCTGGTGGTTCTTCGACAGCTACGAGGGTATCCGCCGCTTCCGCGAAACGGTCACGGAAACCGCGGGCTTCTACAACACGGCCGGGTTCAACGACGACACCCGCGCCTTCTGTTCGATCCCCGCCCGGCACGACGTGGCCCGGCGGTCGGATTGTGCCTACCTCGCCACCCTCGTCGGCACGGGCCGGCTCGGGGAAAGCGAGGCATTCGAGGTCGCTCACGACCTCACGTATCGGCTGGCAAAGGACGCATATCGCCTGTGACAGTCATCTTCAGGGAGGAGAAAAAGATGAAAATGGTTACAACGAGCCTCGTGGCTCTCATCGCGGCCGCCGGCGCGGCCCAGGCTTGCGAAATCACGCTGCGGTCTTCGGACACGCATCCCGAAGGCTACCCGACGGTCGCAGCCGTCGAGGCCATGGGCGACATGCTGGAGGAGCGGTCGGACGGGCGTATCTGCGTGGAGGTGTTCCATTCCGCCCAGCTGGGCGAGGAAAAGGACACGATCGAACAGACCCAGCTGGGCGTGATCGACCTGAACCGCGTCTCGCTCGGGCCGTTCAACAACATCATCGAGGAAACCAAGGTCTTCTCGCTGCCTTATATCTTCCGCTCGGTCGAACACATGCACAACGTCGTGGACGGTGAGATCGGCGACGAGATCCTTGGCGAATTCTCGAACCATGACCTGGTCGGCCTGGCCTATTACGATGGCGGGTCGCGCTCCTTCTACAACAGCCAGAAGCCGATCACCTCGATCGAGGATATCGAGGGGCTCAAGTTCCGGGTCATGCAATCCGACGTCTTCGTAGACATGGTCGACGCGCTTGGCGGCAACGCCACGCCGTTGCCCTATGGCGAGGTCTATTCCTCGATCCAGACCGGCGTCATCGACGGGGCCGAGAACAACTGGCCGTCCTTCGAAAGCTCGGGCCATTACGAGGTCGCGGGCTATTACACGCTGGACCAGCACCTGATCGTGCCCGAGGTCCTGGTGATGTCGAAGATGAAGTTCGACAGCCTCAGCGAGGAAGACCAGGCGCTGATCCGTCAGGCGGCAAAGGATTCCATGCCGATCATGCGCGAACAATGGGCCGCCCGTGAAAAGGCGTCCGAGGAAAAGGTGCGCGCCGCGGGTGTCGAGATCGTCGAGAACATCGACAAGACCCCCTTCATCGAAGCGATGGACGTCGTCTACGAAAAGCACGTCACCTCCGACAAGCTCAAGGACCTCGTCACGCGTATCCGCGCGGTCGAGTAAGGCAAGGCGGGCCGCCCGGTCCCGATCGGGCGGTCCCTTCCCACAGAGGCGGGCAAAGTGCGAAATTTTGTAGAGAAACTGTCAGCGGTCCTGGATCGCGTGGCTGCCGTGACGATGCGGATTGCCGGGGTCGGGCTGGTCCTGATGACGATCTTCATCGCGTGGCAGGTCTTTGGTCGCTTCGTGCTGAACGACACGCCGACCTGGACCGAGTCCAGCTCCATCCTGATCATGGGCTGGTTCCTGTTGCTGGGCGCGGCCGCCGGTATCCGGGAGGGCAATCACCTCAGCTTCGACGTGCTGCTTTTCCTTCTCGGGGATCGGGCCAAGCAGGTGGCCTACACGATTTCCGACATTGTGGTCATCGGTTTTGGCTGCGGGATGGTCGGGTATGGGCTGCAACTGGCGCTCAAGACCTGGCCCACCACCATTCCCAATCTCGGCATCTCCGGCGGGATCGCTTTCCTGGCGCTGATAACGGGCGGGGCGCTGCTGGTGATCTACTCGGCCGAGCGGCTCTTGCGCCGCGCCGTGGGGCTGCCGACGATCCGCTTCGCCGACAAGCTGGCAGAGGACAGCTGACATGGAACTCTTCGTCCTCTTCGGGTCCTTCACCTTCCTGCTGCTGATCGGCACGCCCGTGGCCTTCTGCCTTGGCGCGTCCTCCTTCGCCACGATCGCCTATATCGGGCTGCCGCCCGTGGTGGTGTTCCAGCGGCTGAATTCAGGCATCTCGGTCTTTGCGCTGATGGCGATCCCCTTCTTCATCTATGCGGGCGAGTTGATGGTCCGCGGTGACATCGCCCGCAGGCTGGTGGCCCTCGCCGGTGGTGTCGTCGGACACCTGCGGGGCGGGCTGGGGCAGGTGAATATCTCGGCCTCCGTCCTCTTCGGCGGTATCTCGGGCTCTGCCGCGGCGGATGCCACGGCCATCGGCGGCATCATGATCCCGCAGATGGCAGAACGCGGCTACGGGCGGGACTACGCGGTCAGCGTGACCGTTATGTCCTCGATCATCGCCCTGATGCTGCCGCCCTCGCACAACCTGATCATCTATTCGATCTCGGCGGGCGGGCGGCTGTCCATCGCCGACCTTTTCACCGCCGGCATCATTCCGGGTCTTGTCTTGGCTCTGTCGCTGATGGTGGTGGCGTGGTGGATCGCACGCAAACGCGGCTACCCGACGGAACGCTTCCCGGGGCTGGGCGCGGTCATGGGCCTTCTGATCAACGCGATCCCCGGCCTGATCCTTGTCGCGATCATCTTCGGCGGCGTTCGCTCCGGTGTCTTCACGGCCTCCGAAAGTTCCTGCATCGCGGTGGTCTACGCGATCCTCGTCACGATCTTCGCCTATCGCACGCTCAGCTGGACGGCCTTCGTGGATGCGACGCTCAACGCAGTGCGGACCTCGTCGATGGTTCTGCTGGTGATCGGCAGCGCGGCCGCCTTCGGCTGGCTGCTGGCCTATATGCGCGTGCCGACCGCCCTGGTCGAAGCGCTGAAGGATGTCAGCGACAACCCGATCGTGATCCTGCTGCTTCTGAACGTCGTGCTGCTGCTGCTGGGCACTTTCATGGACATGTCGCCGCTGATCGTGATCACCACCCCGATCTTCCTGCCCGTCGCCACGGCCTACGGGGTCGATCCGGTGCATTTCGGGATCATCCTGATCCTCAACCTCGGTATCGGGCTTTGCACGCCGCCGGTGGGAGCCGTCCTGTTCGTCGGCTGCGCCGTGGGGCGCATATCCGTGGGCCGCGCGATGCGGTCGATCCTTCCCTTCTACGGGGCGGCGGTCGCGACGCTGATGCTGGTCACCTACATCCCGGCGCTGTCGCTCTGGCTGCCGTCGCTCTTTCATTGAGGTGCCCCGGATGACCCAAGTCAAAACCTTCCCCATCCATCAGCTGGACCGCAGCACAAGGCAGGTCCTGTCGGACAGTCCCGAGCTGATGGTGGTGGCCTTCACCTTCGAAACGGGCGGGGAAGGCGCGCTGCACAGCCACCCGCATGTGCAATCCACCTATGTCGAAAGCGGCCGTTTCACCTTCGAAATGGACGGCGAGACATTCGATGTCGGCCCCGGAGACAGCTTTGTCATTCCCTCGGGCGTGACCCATGGCTGCACCTGCCGCGATGCGGGGCGCCTGATCGACACCTTCACCCCCCGCCGCGACGATTTTCTGTAAAGGAGCCTGATATGCTGACTGTCGAAACCCGCCACGCCGTGCATGCCGATCATGCCAAGGGGATGGATACCGACACCCTGCGCCGGCACTTCCTGTCCGAGGGGATGTTCCGCGCCGGTGAAATCCGGCTCGTCTATACGCATTACGACCGCTTCACCATCGGGGCGGCCGTGCCGGATGGCGGCAAGCTGATCCTCGACAAGGTCGAGGAAACCCGCACCGACACGTTCCTCGAACGGCGCGAGATGGGGATCGTCAATGTCGGCGAGACAGGCCAGGTCTCGGCCGGCGGTGACAGCTGGACGCTGGAACGGGGCGATGTGCTTTATCTTGGACGCGGCGCGGGGGCGGTCACGTTCGAAGGGCAGGGCCGGTTCTACCTGACCTCCGCACCCGCCCATGCAACATTCCCGAACCGGCTGATCACCATCAACGATGCGGTCAAGGTCGAGATGGGCGAGGCCGCGACCTCCAACAAGCGGATCATCAACCAGTTCATCCACCCGCTGGTCATGGAGAGCTGCCAGCTGGTCCTGGGATATACACAACTGGTCGATGGCTCGGTCTGGAACACGATGCCGGCCCATGTCCACGACCGCCGGATGGAAGCCTACCTCTACTGGGGCATGGATGACGCATCGCGCGTCATGCATTTCATGGGCGAGCCGCAGGAAACCCGTCACATGGTCGTCGCCAACGAAGAAGCGATCCTGTCGCCGCCCTGGTCGATCCATTCCGGCGCGGGGATCGGCGGCTATACCTTCATCTGGGCCATGGCCGGGGACAATGTCGATTACACCGACATGGATTTCGTTCAGCCGGGAGAGCTGCGTTGAACCCGTTTTCCCTTGAAGGCCGCCGTGCGCTGGTGACCGGCGCGAATACCGGTATCGGACAGGCCATCGCGCTGTCGCTGGCCGGGCAGGGCGCGCGGGTGACCTGCGCCGGGCGCCGCGATTGCGACGAAACGCTCGGCCTGATCCGCGACGCCGGTGGCGAGGCCGAGGGGCTGATCCTCGATTTTGCCGACCCGATGGCCGCGGCCGATATCTTCGCGGGCGCGGGCTATTCAATCCTGGTCAACAATGCGGGCATCATCCGCCGCGACGACAGCCTCGATTTCACCGAGGCCGATTGGGACGCGGTGATGGATGTGAACCTCAAGGCGCTGTTCTTTACCGCGCAGGCCTTTGCCCGCGCCTGCCTTGCGGACGGTCAGACGCCGGCGGCGATCGTCAACATTGCCTCGCTTCTGTCCTTCCAAGGCGGCATCCGGGTGCCTTCCTACACGGCGTCCAAGCATGGCGTGGCGGGACTGACCAAGATCCTCGCCAATGAATGGGCCGCGAAAGGCATCAATGTGAACGCCATCGCACCGGGCTACATCGCGACCAACAACACCCAAGCCCTGCGTGACGATCCCGAGCGGAGCAAGGCGATACTCGACCGCATTCCGGCCGGACGCTGGGGCGACCCGCAGGATATCGGCGGTACAGCGGCTTTCCTTGCCTCGCCCGCCGCACGGTACATCCATGGCGCGGTTCTGAACGTCGATGGAGGGTGGCTTGCCCGCTGACGATCCCAAGACCCTCCCGCGCTTGCAACGGACCGGGCCGACACCGAAAATCGGGATCGTTCACATTGGCCCCGGCGCATTTTTTCGGGCCTTCAACGCGGTTTACACCCACGAGGCGATGCAGCAATCCGGTGGTGATTGGGGCATCCTGGCGGTCAGCCTGCAAAGCCCGACGGCCCGCGATCAGCTGGCCCCACAGGATGGCTGGTACCAGGCCGTGACGCGTGGCCCCGACGGGGATCACCCGCTGCGGGTCGAGGCGATAAGTCAGGTGCTGGTCGCCCCGGAGGACCCGGGCGCCGTGGTTGCGGCGATGGCCGATCCGTCGGTTCGGATCGTGTCCCTGACGATCACCGAAAAGGGATACCGTCACGTACCGGCCAGCGGCAGGCTCAACATGCACGACCCGGATGTGCAGCACGACCTGTCCAATCCCGACGCGCCGAAGACGGCCGTCGGGTTCCTGGTCGCGGCCCTCGCCGCCCGGCACGCGGCGGGTGTGGCGCCTTTCACCGTGCAATCCTGCGACAACCTGCCGAATAACGGCGCCCTGGCGCGCCGCATCGTTCTGGATTTCGCATCCGCTTTCGATCCGGCGCTGGCCGACTGGATCGCGGCCGAGGTTTGTTTTCCATCCTCCATGGTCGACCGCATTACGCCTGCGACGACCGAACTGGATCTCGACGGGTTGGCCCGTGCCACCGGTGTCCGGGACGAGGCGGCGGTCTTTTGCGAACCCTTTCGCCAATGGGTGATCGAGGACAGCTTTGTCGGCGGCGCGCGTCCCGATTGGGACAAGGTTGGCGCGCAGATGGTGCGGGACGTGGCCGCCCACGAAACGATGAAGCTGCGGTGCCTGAACGGCACCCATTCGACGCTTGCCTATCTCGGCTACCTCGCCGGGTTCCAGACGATTTCAGACACGGTGGCCGCCGACGGCTACGCGCAGATGCTGCGGCGGCTCTGGCGCGATGAAATCCTGCCCTCGGTCCCGCAGCCGGAAGGAGAGGACCTGGCCGCTTATTGCGAGGCCCTGCTGGAACGGTATCGCAACCCCGCGATCCGGCACAGGACCTGGCAGATCGCCATGGACGGCAGCCAGAAATTGCCGCAACGCCTGTTGGGCACCCTGGCCGACGGTCTGGCGGCCGGGCGCGGGGTCGACGGACTGGTCCTCGCCGTGGCGGGCTGGATACGATACATGGGCGGCACCGACGACGCAGGTGCCCCGATCGAGCTGAAGGACCCGCTGGCGGAGCAACTCAAGGCGGCGTCGGACAAGGCGGGCAGCGCTGCCGAACGGGTCGCGTCCTTCCTGTCATTCCGCGATATTTTTCCGGCCGAAATGGCCGAAAACGCGCACCTGACCGACGCCCTGACCCGCGCCTATGCTGCACTCGAGGCCCGTGGCGCCCATGCCTGCGTGAAGGACTATGCCGATGCTTGAAACCTGGCGCTGGTTCGGGCCGCTCGACGATATATCCCTGGCCGAGATTGCCCAGACGGGCGCGACAGGCATCGTCACGGCCTTGCACGAACTGCCCTATGGCGAGGTCTGGAGCAGGGAGGCGATTGCCGCCCGCAAGGCGCTGATCGCCGCGCAGCCGGGCCTGCACTGGTCCGTGGTGGAAAGCCTGCCGGTCCACGAGGATATCAAGCGCGGCGCCGGCAAGCTCGACGGGCTTTTTGCCAATTATCGGCAATCCATGGCCAACCTCGCCGCCGAGGGCGTGACCACCATCTGCTACAACTTCATGCCCCTGCTGGACTGGACCCGTACGGACCTGGACGCGCCCTTGGCTGGCGGAGGCCACGCGCTGCGCTTCGACAGGGTGCGCATGGCGGCCTTCGACGTCTTCATGCTGGAACGGCTGGGCGCAGAGGATGACTACACCCCCGACATCCTGATCCGCGCCAAGGCCTGGATTGACGCCTCTGACGCCGATGACCGCGAGGAATTGCTGACCGCGATCATGGCAGGCTTGCCCGGCGCCTATGCGCGTTTCGATGTGGCGGGGCTGCGCGATGCTTTGGCCGCCTGGCATGGCTTCACAGCGGACGATCTGCGGGCGTCGCTGTCCCACTTCCTGTCCGAGGTGATCCCGACTGCGGAAGAGCTCGGCATGCGCATGTGCGTGCATCCCGACGACCCGCCGCGCCCGATCCTAGGGCTGCCCCGGATCGTCTCGACCGAAGAGGATATCGCGCGGCTCTTTGCGATGCAGGACAGTCGCGCAAATGGCCTGACGCTCTGCACCGGATCGCTGGGCGCGCATCCCGACAACGACCCCGTGCGCATCGCGCGCCGCTTTGCCGACCGCATCCATTTCGCCCACCTGCGCAACGTCGCGAAAGAGCCCGATGGGTCTTTTCAGGAAGCAGCGCATCTTGAGGGCGACACGGATATCCCCGCCGTCCTTGCCGCGCTGCTGGAGGAGGAGGGCAAGCGCCGCAACGCCGGTCGGGCGGATGCCGAGATTCCCTTCCGCCCCGACCACGGACATGCGCTGTTGCAGGATATCGGTCGAAAGACCCATCCCGGCTATCCGCTGATCGGGCGGATGCGCGGGCTGGCCGAACTGCGCGGCGTGATCGCCGGGCTGCGGGCCGGGGCTGCCCATGTCTGACCTGCTGGTTCTGCACCCCGATGATGACGTCGCGATCCTGACAGCGGCACGCAAGGGCCTATCGGCAGCCCACAAGATCGCCCGCCGTCCGATTGCCGCGGGCCACGCCGTGCGCAAATTCGGGCAGATCATCGGCACCGCCCAGACGGACATTGCCGAAGGGGACCATGTGCACAGCCACAACCTGGCCATGTCTTCCCATCAGACCCATCACGAAATCGGCGGCACGCTCGATACCGCTCGTGCGGCCGTCACGCCCCGTGCGCCGGGGACTTTCAAGGGCTACAGGCGCAAGGACGGGCGGGTCGGCATCCGCAATTACGTCGTGCTCTGTGCTACCGTGAACTGCTCGGCCACCGTGATCAGACAGGCGGCGGAAGAGGCGGAACGGCGGGGGATGCTGGACGCCTTTCCCAATGTCGACGGTGTGATCGCCGTGGCCCACGGCACCGGCTGCGGCATGGCGGCCAAGGGGCCGGGCTGGGATAATCTGCAACGGGTGCTCTGGGGCTATGCGACCCATCCCAATACAGGCGCCGCGATCTTTGTCGGGCTGGGGTGCGAGGTGATGCAGATCGCCCAGATGCAGGCACGGTTCGGTCAGGGCCGCTCCCACGCCTTCCACGGCCTGACCATTCAGGACAATGGCGGCACACGAACCACGATCGAGGCGATCCTGGCCAAGCTGGAAACCCTGCTGCCCGAGGTCAACGACATCACTCGCGAAGATTGCCCCAGTTCGGAGCTGATGATCGGTCTGCAATGTGGCGGCTCGGACGGGCTGTCGGGTGTCACGGCGAATCCGGCACTCGGCCTGGCCGTCGACCGGCTGGTCGCCGAGGGCGGCACCGCGATCCTGTCGGAAACGCCCGAGATCTACGGCGCCGAAAGCCTTCTGCTGTCCCGCGCCGTGTCCCGGGACGTCGGGCAGAAACTGCTGGACCGCCTGGATTGGTGGGAAACCTATACTCGGATGAACGGGGCCGAGATGGACAACAACCCGTCGCCGGGAAACAAGGCGGGCGGTCTGACGACGATCCTGGAAAAATCCCTGGGCGCGGTTGCCAAGGCTGGCAACGGGCCGCTGGCCGACGTGGTCGAATACGGGCAGACGGTGACCGAGCGGGGCTTGATTTTCATGGATACGCCGGGCTTCGACCCGGTGTCGGCCACGGGGCAGATTGCCGGCGGTGCGCATCTGATCGTCTTCACGACGGGGCGCGGATCGGCCTTCGGCTCAAAGCCCGCGCCGACGCTGAAACTGGCCACGAATGACAGGCTGTACCGTTCGATGCGCGACGATATGGACATCAATTGCGGAGATATCCTGACAAGCGATAGCACGCTGGATGCCAAGGGCGATGAGATCTACGACGCGATCCTGGCCGCGGCCTCCGGTGATGCAACGAAGAGCGAGGCCTTGGGTCTTGGCGATCACGAATGTGTCCCCTGGCAGATCGGCGCCGTCATGTGACGGCCCGGCGCGGGACCGCCTTTCGGATCACTCCTGCGTCGCCAGATAGGCGATGACGTCCGCAATTTCCGTGTCGCGGCGCAGACCGGCAAAGGACATCCGGGTGCCCTTCATGAATTCCCGTGGCTTGGCCAGGAATGCGGCCAGATTTTCCTCGGTCCAGACCAGCCCGTCGGCGGCGGCATCCTCCAGCGCGCTGGAATAACTGAAATCCTCGACCGCCCCGGCGGGGGCGCCGACGATCCCGTTCAGCACCGGCCCCGTGCGCGATTGCGCGTCCGCGCCGACCTGGTGGCAGGCCTTGCATTTGCGAAAGACCTTTTCGCCGGCATCCGCGTCGCCCTCGGCCAGGGCGGGAGCGGCGAAAACGGACAGGATCAACAGGGCGGGCAGGGTGCTTTTCATGTATTCCTCCAGCATCTTTGCGGCGAAGGTAGGGGCAAAGCACCGGGTCTCAAATGCGACGATGGTCCCTACGACCTAAGCCGTACGCCACCTTGTGGCGCGGCCTTCCCAGACCTGCAGGACGCCGTATTCCAGCACCAGCATCAGCGCGACAAAGCTGAGCGCGTAGGCCAGCACATAGCCGGTTTCGAACAGCTGGAAATAGAGGTGGATCTGGAACCCGATCCCGTCGCTGCGCCCGAGGAATTCGACCACCAGCACGATTTTCCAGATGATGGCGAGGCCATTGCGTGTGCTGGCCGCGATGAAGGGCCAGAGCTGCGGCAGGATCACGTGCCGCAGCCGCGTCAGTGCCGGCATCCGGTAGGCGCGGGACATGTCCGACAATTGCCGGTCCAGCGCATGAACGCCTTCGCGCAGGGTCACCGCCACCATCGCGGTCTTGTTCAGCGCGACCGCCGTGATCGCCGCGACCTCGTTCAGCCCGATCCAGAGATAGCAGAGCACGATCACCACCAGCGCGGGGATGTTCAGCAGCACCACCAGCCAGGGCGCGAACCACCGGTTCAGCCGCGGGTTCATGCCAAGGGCGATGCCGATCAATAGCCCAAGTCCCATGGCGAGCGAAAACGCCAGGATCACCCGACGCAACGTGGCCCAGAGGTGGCGTTGCAATTCGCCGCTCGCGGCCTCCTGGGTTAGGATCTGCCAGACCGCGGATGGTCCGGGCAGCACCGAAGGGTCGTTGCCCAGCCGTGCCGCGACGACCCAAAGTCCGACCAGCGCCGCCAGCGAAATGGCGACGACATGGGCAGGGGATTGGGCGGCGCGATCCGACATGGCGCGAAGCTTGCCACGGGTCCTGCGATCCGCCCACCACCAAATGGCCAAGTGTCGACCAAGGTCGCATATGGCGGGCCCCTGCGCGGGCCTACTCTGACGCCATGAACGCCGATCGCATGTTTTCCCGACTGATGCGGGCCGTCCTTTTCTGGCTTGTCATGGCCGTGGGGGCGATCGGTGAACCCTTGGGCCGCGATCAACTGGCCCCTCTTGTCGTGCCGCCCATGTCGCTGGGGGAAAGGATCAACGACGAAGGGGTATGGGAGCTGTTGAATTCCGGCGGGGCCCAGGCCGGATATGTCTTCGAAACCGAACCGATGGCGCCGCTGCCCGGGTTTTCCGGTGCGCCGATCAACGTGCTCGTCGTGCTGGACCTGGATGGCCGGTTCCTCGACGTGCAGCTGATATCCCACAACGAACCGATCTTCGTGTCGGGGCTGGGCCAGGCGCCGTTCCACAAATTTTTCGAACAATATCGGGGGCATTCGATCTCGGACAGCCTGGTGGTCGGCACGCCCTACGGCGCTGGCTCCGATGGCAGCGCGCTCGTCTATCTGGACGGCGTGACCAAGGCGACGGCGTCGGTCCGCATCGCGCATGAAAGCATCCTGGCCGCGACGCTCAAGGTCGCGCGCGAGAAGATGGGCGGGGTGGCGTCCGGCCCGCCCGCCTATCCGGACCTCGAGAACGAGGAGGAATTGACCTGGCAGGACCTCCTCGACCAGGGTCTGGTTACCCGCAAGACCGTCCTGAATTCCGAGATCGACGCGGCCTTCGCCGGCACCCTGTGGGAGGACGACGACCCAGAAGCGCAGGCCGATCCTGACGGTGTCTACCTCGACCTCTGGATCATCGATGTCGGCCCCCCAGCGATTGCCGAGGCCGTCCTGTCCCAGGGCAGCCTGCGCGAATTGCGCGGCTTCATGGAGATCTCGACGACCGATGAACCGATCCTCGTGGTGGAAACCGCGCGGCACGGGCTGGTGACTGATGATTTCGTCCGCAACACCTCGCCCGATTTACTGAGCGCGGAACAGGCGGGCTTTCCCGTGGCCCTGCGCGATGCCGATATCTACGTCCAGATGAACGACGCCGTGCCGGACGCGGTGCGGGACGGGACGGCCCTTATCCTGCGCACGGATCGCCGGTTGGGCTTCGATCCGACCCTGGAATGGACATTGCAGATCAAGGCGTTGCGTGAACACGGTGTGTTCCAGCCTGAAATCGGTTCGGTCCAGCTGACAGCGACACATGTGACCGATGACAGGTTCTTCATCACGCCGGAGGTGCGCAAACCCGTTCCGCCCTGGCGCGAGGCCCTGCGCAACCGGGCGCCCGACCTCGTGGTGCTGGGCCTCTTCCTGACGGGGCTCCTGCTCCTGTTGGGGCGACGACTGAACCGGCTGGCCGGGCACCGCCATTTCACGCCCATTCGGTTGGGTGTCCTCGCCTTCGTCATCGGATTTGTCGGCTGGTGGGGGCAGGGACAATTGTCCATCGCCACGCCACTCGGGGTGGTCCGCACGCTTAAGGATGGCGGAAGTTTCGCCTTCCTCCTCTATGATCCGTTTTCGCTGGCGCTTTGGGGGGTGACGATCCTCGGCTTCGTCCTCTGGGGGCGCGGTCTGTTCTGCGGATGGCTTTGCCCGTTCGGTGCGATGCAGGAATTCGCCCACCACCTGGGCCGCCTGCTGCGCCTGCCGCAATACGAGGTGTCAGAGGTCTGGGATCGCCGGCTGAAATGGATGAAATACGTGGTCCTCTTGGTCCTGGTCGCGGTGCTGTTCACGGCGCCCGCCCGTCTGGACAAGGCGATCGAGGTCGAACCCTTCAAGACCGCCATCACTACCTATTTCCTGCGCGAATGGTACTACGTCGCCTATGCGGCGGGTCTGCTGCTGCTGTCCATGATCCTGTTCAAGGGGTTCTGCCGCTATGTCTGCCCACTGGGCGCGGTCATGGCGATCGGCGGTCTGCTGCGCGGGCGCGATTGGATCGAACGGCGCGCGGAATGCGGATCGCCCTGTCAGCTGTGCAAGGTGAAATGCGCCTACGGGGCGATCCGGCCGAGCGGAGCGATAGATTACAGCGAATGTTTCCAATGCCTTGATTGCGTGACCATCCATGATGATCCCGCACAATGCGTGCCTTTGATCATCCAGGCTCGTCGAAATAGGGGCCTGAGCAAGATGGCCGCACGATGACGCTGACCCGCCGCCGTTTCCTCACCATTTCGGCCGCGAGCCTGGCCGCCGGACCCGCGCGTGCGGCAAGGTCGACCTGGCAAGGGCGGGCGCTTGGCGCCGATGTGTCGATCACGATCCATGGGCCGCGCGAGGTTGCCGAGCCCGCCCTGCAAGCGGCCCGGACCGCAATTGCGCGGGTGGAGGCCGAGTTCAGCCTTTTCGATCCGACCTCCGCGCTGTCCCGGCTCAACCGAAGCGGCCGCATCGCGCAACCCGACCCGATGATGCTGGACCTGTTGCAGGCGGCGGACCGGGTGAACCGCATGACAGCGGGCCTCTTCGATCCGACCATCCAGGCGCTCTGGCGTGCCCTCGCAGACGGGAGCGATACCGGGGTCGCCCGCAAGGCCATCGGCTGGGATCGCGTACGCGTCGCACGCGACGCGGTGGAGCTGGACAAGAGCCAGTCGCTCACGCTCAACGGTATCGCGCAGGGGTATGCGACCGACCTGGTCGCCGATCTGTTGCGGGGTGCAGGGTTGGACCGGACGCTGGTCAATATCGGTGAATACCGGGGGCAGGGCGGGCCATGGCGCCTGTCTTTGGAGGACCCGACCTTTGGGCCGCTAGGCCTGCGTGTGCTTCACGACGGGGCCATCGCGACCTCCAGCCCGATGGCAATGTCTTTGGGGGGCTCGGGTCACATCCTGCACGCCCATGCCAAGCCGCGCTGGTCGACGGTGTCGGTGGAGGCAGCGTCGGCGACGTTGGCCGACGGCCTCTCCACCGCCCTGACACTTGCCCCGATGGATATGATCCGCGCCTTGCCCGGCCGCCATGGCATCCACCGGATCACGCTGGTCGACCTGAACGGCGATCTTTCGACCCTCACTGCCTGATCTCACGAAAACCCACCCCACGAAAAAAGCCCGCGCTTTCGCGCGGGCAGTCAGTCCAACAGGGGAGGAGGAGGTCAGCGCGCGGCTGCAACAGCCCGCTTGGTCATCACCTTGACCAGATGCGCCCGGTAATCCGCGCTGCCATGGAGGTCGGTGATCATGCCCTCAGCGCTGACGCTCAGTCCGTCCAGCGCATCGGGAGAGAAATTGGCGGACAGGGCTTCTTCACCCTCGGTCCATCGGAAGACGCCGTCTTCGGACGCTCCGGTGACAGCCACCCGCACGCCATCGGCGAATTTCGCGACGAACACACCCACCATGGCAAAGCGCGACGCGGGCTGTTCGAACTTCTGGTAGTTCGACGCCTCGGGGCGGGGGAACTTGACGGCGGTCACGATCTCTCCCTCCTCCAGGGCGGTGTCGAACATGCCGGTGAAGAAGTCGTCTGCCGCGATTTCCCGGCGGTCGGTGACGATGGTCGCGCCATGGGCCAGCGCTGCGGCAGGGTAGCAGGCCGCCGGATCATTGTTGGCGATCGATCCGCCGATGGTGCCACGATGGCGCACGGCCGGATCGCCGATTTTTCCGGCAAGCCCGGCGAGGCCGGGGTGGGAGCCCCCGGCCTCTTTGGCGACGGTGTCATGCTTGGTGGCACCGCCGATCCGCAGAACGCCGCCTTCGTCACTCAGGCCGACCATTTCGCTGATGCTGGAAAGTGACACCAGTTTCGATGGCGCGGCGAGGCGCGATTTGAGCGTCGGGATCAGGGTTTGCCCGCCGCTGAGGGGCTGCGCCTCGTCGCTTTTCAGGGCCGCGACGGCGTCTGCGATGGTTGTGGGACGTTCAATGTCGAATGCGTACATTTCAGATGTCTCCTCAGGCGTTGTTCATCGCCGACCACACCACATGCGGCGTGAGAGGCATGTCGATATGGGTGACGTTCTTGCCGCCCGATTGCAGCGCGTCGATCACCGCGTTCACGATGGTCGGCGGAGAGCCGATCGCCCCTGCCTCGCCACAGCCCTTCACGCCCAGCGGGTTGTGGGTGCAGGCCGTGCCCTGGCTGTGATCCACGGTGAAGAAGGGCAGGTCATCGGCGCGCGGCATGGTGTAGTCCATATAGGTCGCCGACAGCAGCTGGCCGTCCTCGTCGTAGCGGCAACCTTCCAGCAGCGCCTGGCCGATCCCCTGGCCCAGGCCGCCATGCACCTGGCCGGTCACGATCATCGGGTTCATGACATTGCCGAAATCGTCCACCGCGGCAAAACGGTCGACACGGACCTTGCCCGTTTCGGGGTCGACCTCGACCTCGCAGCAATAGGCGCCCGAAGGGTAGGTGAAGTTGGCCGGATCGTAGAAGGCCGTTTCCTCAAGCCCCGGTTCGATATCCTCAAGCGGGAATTCGTGGGGGATGTAGGCCTTCAGCGCCACCTCGCCGAAGGACACGGACTTGTCGGTGCCCGAGACGGTGAAGTTGCCGTCCTTCAGCTCGATATCGCTGTCGGAGGCTTCCAGCATATGGGCCGCGATCTTCTTGGCCTTGGCAATGATCTTGTCCGTTGCCCGCACCACGGCAGAGCCGCAGACAGCCAGGGAACGGGACCCGTAAGTGCCCATGCCGAAAGGGATCTTCGACGTGTCGCCATGCACGATCTCGATGGTCGACGGATCGATGCCCAGCATCTCGCCGACCACCTGCGGGAACACGGTTTCATGGCCCTGACCGTGGCTGTGCGCGCCGACCATGACGGCCAGGTTGCCGGTCGCGTTCACGCGAACCGTGGCCGCATCATAGAGGCCGACACGGCTGCCCAGCTGACCGACCAGGTTCGACGGCGCGATGCCGCAGGCCTCGATATAGGCGTTCACCCCAAAGCCGCGCAGCATGCCCTTGGCTTCGCTTACCTTGCGCCGTGCCTCGAACCCGTCGCGGTCGCAGACCTCGAGCATCTTGTCCATCAGCGCGTCGTAATTGCCGCTGTCGTATTCCAGACCGGCGGCCGACGTGAACGGATACATGTCCGGCTTCACGAAGTTCTTTCGGCGCAATTCGATCGGGTCCATGCCCAGTTCACGGGCGCATTTGTCGATGACACGCTCCAGCGAATAGGTCGCCTCGGGCCGGCCCGCGCCGCGATAGGCGTCGACGGGGGCGGTGTTGGTGAAGACAGCCTTCACGTTCACGTAGACGTTCGGGACGGTGTAGTTCCCGGCCATCAGCGTGCCATGCAGGAAGGTCGGCGTCGCGGTCGCGAAGTTCGACAGGTAGGCGCCAACGTTCGCGTAGGTCTCGGTGCGGAACGCCAGGAACTTGCCATCCGCGTCGGTGGCCAGTTCGATCTTGGTGACATGGTCGCGTCCATGGGCGTCGGTCAGGAAGGATTCCGACCGGTCCGCGGTCCATTTCACGGTCCGGCCCGTCCGCTTGGCCGCGGCCAGCACCAGCGCCTCTTCGCCGTAATGGTAGATTTTCGACCCGAAGCCGCCGCCGACATCAGGCGCGATCACCGTCAGCTTGTTCTCGGGGATGCCCATCACGAAGGCCGAGATCAGCAACCGCGTCAGGTGCGGGTTCTGCGATGTGGTATGCAGCGTGTATTCGTCACCCGATTCCTTGTAGGCGCCGATGGAAGACCGCGGCTCCATCGCGTTCGGCACCAGGCGGTTGTTCACCAGCTCGAGCGTCGTGACGTGATGGGCGTTCTTGATCGCCTCGTCGGTGGCCTGGCGGTTGTCCTCGATCCAGCCCCAGTCGAAGCACTGGTTGGTCTCGATCTCGTCATGCACGAAGTTGTCGCCCGAAAGCGCGGCCTTCACGTCGACGATGGCCGGCAGTTCCTCGATATCGATCTCGATGGCCTCAACCGCATCCATCGCCTGCTGCTTGGTCTCGGCGATGACGGCGGCATAGGCGTCGCCGACGTGGCGGACCTTGCGATGGGCCAGCACGGGCCGCTTGGGTTCCTTCATGGGCGTGCCGTCACGGCTGTTGATCAGCCAGCCGGCGGGGTTGCCGCCAACGTCCGCGAAGTCCTGGCCGGTGAACACGGCCAGCACACCTGGCATTGCCTCGGCGGCGGCGGTGTCTATGGACTTGATCAGGCCATGGGCGACTGTCGAACGGGCAAAGGCCGCATGGGCCAGGTCGCGGGTGGAAATGTCGTCGGTATATTCGCCCTTGCCCTTGAGGAAACGAACGTCCTCGCGGCGGCGGGTGGAGGCACCGATACCAGTGTCCTTGGGCATATGTTTTCTCCCTGAATGTGGTGACCGGCGGGCAGAGCTGCCCGCCCGGGCGGCTTATTCCGCGGCGATGGCGCTGACGTCCTGACCGGACGCGGCCATGATCGCCTTGACGATGTTGTGGTAGCCGGTGCAGCGGCAGATATTGCCTTCCAGATAGGCCCGCACCTCGTGTTCCGAGGGCTTGGGGTTCTCCTTCAGCAGATTGGCCGCCGTCATCACCATGCCGGGCGTGCAGAACCCGCACTGAAGCCCGTGATGTTCCTGGAACGCGGCCTGGATCACGGAAAGCGATCCATCCGCATTGGCCATGCCTTCGATCGTTGTGACCTCTGCGCCATCGGCCTCGGCGGCGAACATGGTGCAGGATTTGACGCTCTCGCCATTCACATGGACCGTGCAGGCCCCGCATTGCGACGTGTCACAGCCCACATGGGTGCCGGTCAGCCCGATATCGTCGCGCAGCAGCGACACCAGCAGGGTGTTGCCCTCCACGTCGCGGGACACGGATTTCCCGTTGATGGTTAGTGTTACCTTGGTCATGCCATTCCTCCCTTGATGTCTCTGGCCGGTCAGCTGACGAGCCGCCGGAACCAGCCTTTTTTCTTCTCGCCCTCGACGGGGGCGTCATTGGCGCTTTCCAGCTCTTCTTCCGGCTGGCCCACGGCCTCCTGAAAGTTGGAAAAGAACTGGTCGGCCATCTTCTTGGCAAAGCCGTCGATCACCCGCGATCCCAGCTGGGCAAGCTTGCCGCCCACCTTCGCCTCGACCTCGTAATGCAGGATCGTCGCGCCGCCATCGGCCTCCAGCCGCACCTTTGCGCCGCCCTTGGCAAAGCCGGCCGCGCCGCCCTTGCCCTCGCCCGAGATCGTCATGCTGTCGGGGGCGTTGATGTCCGAAAGCTCCACCAAGCCCTTGAACGTGGCCTTCACCGGGCCGACCTTCTGGGTCACCGTCGCCTCGAACCCGGTTTCGGGGGTACCGGACATCTCTTCGCAACCGGGTACGCAGGCCTTCAGCACCTCGGGGTCGAGAAGCGCCTGGAAGACGGTCTCGCGATCCGCGCTGATCCGTTTCTGATCACTGAGGTTCATAAGTCAGATTCCTTCATTTTGATCGGAGCGTAGGGACTAACGGGTGGTCGGCATATTCGACCAAGGGCGTAGGTCTCAGCGTTCCGGGGGCTGATGGGTCAGGCCGTGGCGGGCGTAGATCGCGGCGATACGCCCGTCCTCCAGCGCGTAACGCACCGCGTCGTCCACCGCGTAGGCGAGGGGGCGGAAACGGAAATTGATGGCCACGCCAAGGGTCCAGCGGCTGACCGCGAACCCGGCCAGCGGCGGCTGGTGCAGCGCGGTCTGTTCGCTCAGCCCGTATTCAAGCTGTCCGCGCGGGCCCATGGCGGCCTTGACCTCTCCGGCGTCGAGCGCCGCCATGGCCTGCGCCATGTCGGGGAAACGGCGGATATTGCCTGCCATCTGCCCGCCCGCGAAGCCCGACAGGTAGAAATCCGAGATCGAATCGTTCTCGACCGCGACGCTGTCGAACCGGAAATAGGCTGGCACCGGTTTCTCGTCGGGATAGGCCGCCATGTCATAGGCGATGGCAATGCTCTCGGCGGCGTACTGGCCGGTAAAGACCACCTGTTCGACCCGGCACTTGAACGCGGAATCATAGGGGATGCGCATCATCACGTTGGACACACGGCCACCGACGATGGCGCCGCGCCAGATATTGTTGCGCAGATCGGCGTCGAGGTTCTCGTCCGCAGAGACGAAGTTGAACCGCGCCTCGACCCCCAGATCTTCCGCGATCAGGCGCGCGATCTCGATATCAACGCCGCGCGGTTTGCCAGCCTGCTCCCAGCTGTAGGGCGGGAAGTCCTCGTACACGGCAAAGGCCATGTGACCCTGTTCGATCAGCGCATCCATGTCCTGGCCGACCTCCAGCGGGCCGACATTCTGCGGGCGCGGCTGCGGTACATAATCGGCGCAAGGATCAGCGGCGCGGACCGGCCCGGAAAGGGCCAGACCCGCCGCCGCGATGACCGAAAGGATCAGGGCAGGCGCACGCATCTCAATGCGCCGCGGACAAGCCGATCGTCAGCGTCTCGGCCGCGTCCTTGTAGGCGGCTTCGGTGCCGTCGATCATGTTCGCCGCCTTGTAGGCCACGGAATCGGCCACCGGCGCACCGGACAGGGTTTCGATCCCCTCCGCGATCTCGGACAGTCGCGTTTTCAGCGCATCGGCATCGGCGCCGCTGGCATCCTCGGCATAGCCCTGCAACTGGTCGCGGATCGTTTTCAGCTCGGCCGAGACCTCTTCCATCTGGTCGGTGTCGGGGCGGGTTTCGATATAGGTCCGGATCGCCCAAGCCGCTTCCTGGCCCAGCAATTCGCCGAACTCCGGCATCTTGGTGATCCCGTTCTGGGTATAGCCGTAGCGGAACCGCTCCACGTACCATTCATCGCCGTATTCCTCGGCCTCCAGGAACCGCAGGTCGGGGGCCAGCCCGCCGGACACAGCATCCAGCCCGTGACAGCGCGCGCAGTTCTGATTGTAGCCCGATGCGCCGATCTCGATCGAGGTCTTCCAGACATCTTCGCCCACCTTGTCGGCGCGGTAGGGGTTCTCGGTCAGCCATTCCTCGCCCACCTCGGGCAGTCCGGTCGTATCGACGGCCTGGGGCGCGACATCGCCATGGGCATGGGCAAGCGTGGCAATCGCGATCGCGGCCGCGGCGGCGCCGAACGCTTTGGGGAAGGCTTGGGTCATCTCTGGTCTCCTCCGGCAGAATGATGAATTGCCCGATGTTGTATGGGGCACTCATCTTTCGCGGTATTCGACTTTGGTTGCGGCCCGGCGCGAAGCGCGACCAAGGTCTAATACGCCGCGACCGATGCCGTCGTTACGCTGCAGGTCGGGAGGAATTGACAATGCTCAACCGCATGCTCTGTGCGGCCGCTCTGCTATGCTGCGCCCAGGCGGCCGTGGCAGAGGTTGCGGTCAGTATCGGACATCTCAGGGTTGCGCAGCCCTTGCCGCCGACCCTGTCGAACCTCGACCCGGTGCCCGGCGATCTGGGCCTGGCCGGGGCGCTGACCGGACTGTCAGACAACGCGACGACAGGGCGGTTCCTGGGCCACAGCTACGCCTTGTCGGACCGTGACGTGCCCGAAGGCGACGACCCGCTGTCGGCTGCCCGAACCATGCTGGCCGAGCATCGGTTCCTGCTGCTCGACGCCGCGCCCGAGGTGCAGCTGGCCATCGCCGACCTGCCCGAGGCCGAGGGTGCGCTGCTCTTCAACATATCCGAGGGGGCAGGGCATCTGCGCGATGCGGAATGCCGGGCGAACCTGTTGCATACGCTGCCCTCAGACGCGATGCGCACCGATGCGCTGGCGCAGGTTCTGGTGCAGAAACGCTGGACCGACCTCGCTTTGATCACCGGCACACATCCGGACGATATCGCCTATGCCGACGCGATGCGCCGCTCTCTCTCCAAGTTCGGGCTGAAGCTGCGCAAGGAAAAGACCTGGGCCTTCGACGCGGACATGCGCCGCAATGCGTCGCAGGAGGTCCCGCTTTTTACCCAGGACCTGGGCGATTACGACGCGCTGATCGTGGCGGATGAGCTGCACGATTTCGGCCGCTACGTGCTTTACAACACATGGGTCGCGCGGCCGGTGATCGGGTCCGAAGGGCTCAGCCCCGTGGGCTGGAGCCCGGTGATCGAACAATGGGGCGCCGCCCAACTGCAAAGCCGCTTTGCCGAGGCCCATGCCCGCGACATGGCCCCGGAAGATTACGCCGCCTGGGCCGCCCTGCGCACGATCGGCGAGGCGGTGACACGCACCGGCTCTGCCGACCCGGCGGAGCTGCGCGCCTACATCCTGTCGGAGGCGTTCGAACTGGCCGGGTTCAAGGGACGCCCGCTGTCATATCGCCGCTGGAACGGTCAGCTCCGCCAGCCGATCGCCGTCGTCCACCCCCGCGCGCTGGTCGCGCAGGCGCCGCTCGACGGCTTCCTGCACCGCGTGAACGAGCTCGACACGATCGGGCTCGATGAACCCGAAAGCAAATGCGAGGCCTTTCGATGAAAACCATGACCGCTCTTGTGACGATCCTGACGCTCGCCGCCGTCCCGGCGCTGGCCGACGAGATCTGGGTGACCAACGAAAAGGACGACACGGTCAGCGTGATCGACATCGAAACGCTCGAGGTCATCAAGACCTATCCGACCGGCGAACGCCCCCGCGGCATCACCTTTTCCAAGGATTTCTCGCACCTCTACATCTGCGCCTCTGACAGTGACGCCGTGCAGGTGATGGATCCCGAGACCGGAGAGATCCTGCATGACCTGCCCTCGGGCGAGGACCCGGAACAATTCGTGCTGCATCCCGACGACGTGCACCTCTATATCGCGAACGAGGATGACGCGATCACCACGGTGGTCGATACCCGGTCCCGCAAGGTCGTGGCCCAGATTGACGTGGGGGTGGAGCCCGAAGGCATGGCCGTCTCGCCCGATGGCAAGATCGCGATCACCACTTCTGAGACCACCAACATGGCGCATTGGATCGACACCGAAACGCAGCAGCTTTTCGCGAACACCCTGGTCGACAGCCGCCCCCGCCATGCCGAGTTCATCAAGGACGGGGCCGAGATGTGGGTGAGTTCGGAAATCGGTGGCACGATCACCGTTTTCGACACGGCCACGCAGACGGAAAAGGCCAAGATCGCCTTCGAGGTCAAGGGCGTGCATCCCGACCGCGTGCAGCCCGTCGGCTTTGAATTCACCGCCGGCGACAGCCATGCCTATGTCGCGCTCGGCCCGTCGAACCACGTGGCCGTCGTCAACGCAGACACCTACGAGGTCGAGGATTACATCCTAGTCGGTCGCCGGGTCTGGCACATGGAATTCAATCGCGACCGCTCGCGTCTGTTCACCACCAACGGGGTTTCGGGGGATGTGACCGTTATCGACGTCGCCAACCGCGAAGCCATCAAATCCATCAAAGTCGGCCGGTTCCCCTGGGGTGCCGCCTTCCGCCCCACTGAATGAGGCCCCCCATGAAACTGCTCTGGATCACGCTGATCGCCATGCTGACCGCAACTTACGCCATTGCCGATGACGAACGTCCGTCCTTCGGGGCGGCTGGCCTGCTGTCGGGCAAGAACAAGGAAGACCTGCCGCCGGTGATCCTGTCGGCCGGCATGCCCCTCGCCGACGCGCCCTGGGTGCTGAAATCCGGCACCTACTACGAGTTCGAGATACAGGGCGACGGCAGCCAGGAATTGGCGCTGGTCGGCCCGGAATTCTTCCGCGCCATCTGGATCGACGAGATCGTGGTGGAGGGGCTGGAGATCCGCCCCTTGGGCCTCGACAGCGTCGAATTCGACGAGGCGGGCGAGATGGAGATCGGCTTCATCGCGGTGAAGCCCGGCCGCTATCACATCAAGGTGCCCGGCACGATCGGGGAAACGCAACGCCTTGATATCACTATCGAATGACGCAGGCGCGGCGCGGATGAGCGGGCTTTCGGTTTCTGGTCTCAGCTATGCCTATGGCGGCAATCAGGCGCTGGAGGACGTGTCGTTTTCGGTCGCGCCGGGCCACTTCTGCGCTTTGCTGGGGCCGAACGGGGCGGGGAAATCAACCCTCTTCGCGCTACTGACCCGGCTGCTGACCAGCCGACACGGCCGGATCGAGATCGCGGGGCACGACCTGTCGCGCCACCCTCGCCGGGCGCTGGCCAGGCTGGGGATCGTGTTCCAGCAAACGACGCTCGATCTGGACCTGACCGTGCGCCAGAACCTGACCTATTTCGCCGCCCTGCACGGGATTGCGGGGCGCGACGCGCGGCGGCGTGTCGACGCGGCGCTCGACCGGCTCGACATGTTGCCGAGGGCCGGGGAAAAGGCGCGTCACCTGAATGGCGGCCACAAGCGCCGGACCGAGATCGCCCGCGCCCTGTTGCACGATCCGCAGGTCCTGTTGCTGGACGAACCGACCGTGGGTCTGGATGCCGCGGCCCGCCATGCGATCACCGGCCATGTTCACGACCTTGCGGCGGACGGTATCTCTGTCCTATGGGCGACGCATCTGACCGACGAAATCCGGCCCGAAGACCAACTGGTCGTTCTGCACCGTTCCCGCGTTCTGGCCGTCGGCACCGCAGGCGATATCGCCGCAGGGCAGGGCATGGCCGAGCGGTTTCTGGCGATGACCGGCGACGGGGGCACAAACGGAACTGCGCTTCAAAGGGCCGGGGGATCCGTTGCGTAGAATGGCGGAGGTTTCGGGTTCGGCCTGTCTTGGTCGCGCCGCGAACCGGGGGCAGGGATGCATCCTCCAGCCCCTGACAGGACGTTCCGTTTATCAAACCCCTTCAAGCCAAAGGTCCGCCGGTCCTGACCGTCATCGCATTTCGCCAGACCTACAGGACAGCGCCCCGTGACCGGCCACCTGACTGCCCTGCGCGCCATCATCCTGCGCGAGGCCCTGCGTTTCGTGCATCAGCGCGAACGGTTCGTCGCCGCGCTGGTCCGGCCCCTGGTCTGGCTGCTGGTCTTCGCTGCCGGCTTCCGCGCGGCCCTCGGTGTCAGTATCATTCCGCCCTACCAGACCTACATCACCTACGAGACCTACATCGTGCCCGGTCTCTGCGGAATGATCATGCTCTTCAACGGGATGCAGTCCTCCCTCAGCCTGGTCTACGACCGCGAAACCGGGTCGATGAAACTGCTTCTGACCAGCCCGCTGCCACGCTGGTGGCTGCTGTTCTCGAAACTCGTCGGCTCTACCGCGATCTCGATCCTTCAGGTCTATGCCTTCCTCGCCATCGCCGGGGCTTTCGGCATCACGCCCCCCTGGAAAGGCTACCTGACATTATTTCCGGCGCTGGTCGTGGTCGGGCTGATGCTGGGCGCGCTCGGGCTGGTCCTGTCCAGTTTCATCAAGCAGTTGGAGAACTTCGCGGGCGTGATGAACTTCGTCATCTTCCCGATGTTCTTCCTGTCCTCCGCGCTCTATCCGCTGTGGAAAATGGCAGAAAGTTCGGAGCTGCTCTACACGATCTGTGCCCTGAACCCGTTCACCCACGCGGTAGAGCTGCTCCGCTTCGCGCTCTACGGCCAGTTCAACGCCGCCGCACTGGGCTGGACGCTGCTGGCAACGGTCGTTTTCACCTGCGGCGCGATCTACGGTTACGACCCGGCGCGCGGCCTGAAAGGTCGCAAGGGCTGACCCGAACTACGACCATGGCGGGGATGACCCATGCGCGCAGGCCTCTTATCCTGCGCACCAAGGAGGACCCGATGAAACATGCACTGATCCTTGCCGCCCTTCTGGTCGCGACCCCCGCCCTGGCCGAGGAGGACCCGAACGCCCACGGCACGCTCAACCCGGATGAGATGACGTGGCAATCCAATGTCGACAAGGCCCGCAAGGGTAAGATCGACATGATGGTCTGCGCCAGCGGTTACCTGATGACGAAATCCGGGGACCATGCCTCGGCCCGCGCGATCTTCGAGGCCTGTGCCGCCGCCGGATATACCGGCGCGATGACCTGGATGAGCCAGTTGGACAATAACGGCCTGGGCGGAGACTACGACCCGGACGCCGCCGCCGAATGGGATCGCCGCGCGGCCGAGGCCGGTGATCCGGTGGGCAAGTTCAATTACGGTTTGGACCTGATGCGTGGCCATGGCGTGGCGAAGGACGAGGCGCTTGGCCGCCAATATGTGGACACCGCCGCCGCCGAAGGGCTGGACGTGGCCAAACGCCTGCAAGGCGCGGGCTATGACCTCGACGAGGTCACGCCGGATGCCGATGATTGGAAATACGCGCCGCTTTTCTAGGTGATCGCGCTGAGCGGGGCGAGGCTGGCCGGGCTGCCCTGCAAGCGGATGATCCGGTCTGACAGGTAGCGCGCCTCGGCTTCTGCATGGGTGACAAACAGCGTCGCGACCCGGTGCCGGTCCCTGAGCTTCAGGAACAGGTCCATCATGTCCTGCACCAGGGCCGCGTCCAGAGACACGAAGGGTTCGTCCAGCAACAAAAGGTCAGGCGCCGCGGCAAAAGCGCGGGCCAGGGCCACGCGCCGTTGCTGCCCCAGGGACAGCTGACCGGGGAAATCGCCGCTGCGTCCGGCCAGGCCGACCTCTGCCAGCATCGCTTCGGCCGCGTCGCGCGTCGCGCCGGTGGGCAGGCAGATATTGTCGCGAAGGCTCCGCCAGGGCAGCAGCGCCGGTTCCTGGAAAACGACGGCAACCCGCCCCTCGACCGAAACCCGCCCGGAATACCCGTCCTCAAGGCCCGCAAGGATACGCAGCAGCGTGGTCTTGCCGATCCCCGACGGGCCGACCAGCGCCAGGGTCTGCCCGCGCAGCAGGTCCAGGTGGATGTTGCGCAGGATGACCGACCCGCCGCGCGAGAAACTGGCAAGTTCCAGCCGCGCGACGGTGGTGGGGGGCAGGGCGTCCAGCATCAGCCGCCCGTGTTCAGGAAGACGCCATCGGGCAGCGTGTCGGTGGTTCCGACCAGCTCCGGCCCGCCCAGCTTCGCCATCAGGGCCAGCATCCGGGCCGCGGCGGCTTCGTCGATCGGGCCCGGCGCAGGGATGCCGGCGCGGAACCCGGCCTTCAGCGCCTCGAACTGGGCGTCGTTCTTCACGTTCATGATCGGGCGCAGCCGATCCCATTCCGCGTCATCCTCGGCCAGGCGCATCTTGGCGGCCCGGCTGGCGGCGGCAAAGCCCTGCACGAGGTCGGGATTGTCGCGCAGGAATTCGCCCTTCACGACATAGCCCAGCAGCGGGGTGTCGGGATCGAGGCCAAGCGCCCGCGCCGCGTCGGCCACGTCGATCAGCGTCCGCATGCCGGCGGCCTGCATCTTGGCGTTGAAATGCCAGTAGTTCAGCGCGCCATCGACCTCGCCCGACAGGGCGGATTTGAAGATCAGCGGCGGCGCGCCGAACACCTGTTCGGTCCCGGCCTTCAGGTCCAGCTCGTATTCCTGCTCCGCGTAGGCCTGCAGGATCAACCAGCTCTTGTCGAGCGGCCCGCCCGCGATGCCGATTGCCTTGCCCTGCATGTCCGACAGGCTTTGGGCGGGGCTGTCCTGCCTGACCAGCAGGCCGCCCACGGCGCGGGAATAGGGTATGAAGACGTAGTCCTTGCCCGCCGCCCGCTGCCGCGCCACCCACAGCCAGTCCGTGACCATCGCATCGGCCTCTCCGCCCTGGAAGGCGATCTGGCTGGCCGATCCGCCGGCCATGCCCTGCACCTCAAGCGCGAAGCCGTTGGCCGTGTCGTCGCCATTGTGGCGGATGCTGTCGAGCTCCCAGTTCACCGTACCGATCTTCAGCACGGCCACTTTAAGAACGGGCGCCTCGGCCAGCGCCGCTCCGGTGGAGAGGAGGCCGCACAGCGCGGCGGCCAGGAAGGTTCTGATGCGTGTCACGATGATGCTCCTTGCGATGTCTTTGTGCAGCCAGAGGTTGCATGGCCTGAGGGGCAGGAGGATCGTACCAACATGTCTCGGTTCATCATCCACGGACTGCGCGCATAGGGCTCCCCACCCGTTCCCCATGCGGGAACGGGCACAGACGGCCCCGGCAGAGCGCTTTCGTGCATGATGTTTCCTCCCTGCCGGACAGGTTAGCCCGATGGCGCGGATGTCGCATCGCGACTTTGGTTGTAGAGCAGGGCAGGGTCGTACGACCAATGTTCAATACCCGGATGCCGTGTTTGCCCGAATACTCCCGTCCAGTTCGTCCCGCGCTGTCTGTCCCGCGCCGGGCGGCAATGACCCTATGGGAGGAAACGCAATGAACAGATTCATACTTGCCCTGACGGCGTCCATGGTGGCGGCGAGCATGGCTTCGGCACAGGTCACGGAGGAAGACCTTGCCAACGATGCCGCCACGACCGGCGACGTGCTGACCAACGGGATGGGCCGCCACCTGCAGCGGTTCTCGCCGCTGGACACGCTGAACCGGGACAATATCGATAACCTGGTGCCGGCCTACGCCTTCTCGCTGGGCGGGGAAAAGCAGCGCGGCCAGGAAACCCAGCCGATCGTGCATGACGGGATCATGTACATCACCGGCTCCTATTCGCGTCTCTACGCCATCGACGCCCGCACCGGCGAAGAGCTCTGGCAATATGATGCGCGTCTGCCCGAGGGCATCCTGCCCTGCTGTGACGTGGTGAACCGCGGTGCAGCGATCTACGGCGACAACATCTATTTCGGCACGCTGGACGCGCGCATCGTTGCGCTGAACAAGGATACCGGCGACGTCGTCTGGAACAAGAAGATCGCGGATTACAAGGCGGGCTACAGCTATACCGCCGCCCCGCTGATCGTGAAGGGCCTGGTCATCACCGGCAATTCCGGCGGCGAGTTCGGGATCGTCGGCGAAGTGCAGGCGCGTGACGCCGAAACCGGCGAACTGGTCTGGACCCGCCCGGTGATCGAAGGCCACATGGGCACGCTCAACGGCGAGGAATCCACAATGACCGGTACGCTGAACGCGACCTGGCCGGGCGACATGTGGAAAACCGGTGGCGGGGCGACCTGGCTGGGCGGCTCCTACGACGCGGACACCGACACGCTGGTCTTCGGTACCGGGAACCCGGCGCCCTGGAACAGCCACCTGCGCAACGCAGGCACTCCGGTCGAGGGCAATGCGGGCGACAACCTCTATGCCGCCTCGCGCCTCGGCATCGACCCGGCGACCGGCGAGATCAAGTGGCACTTCCAGACCACCCCGCGCGAGGGCTGGGATTATGACGGCGTGAACGAGGTCGTGGCCTATACCGACCGCTCGGGCAACCAGCGTTACGCCACCGCGGACCGGAACGGCTTCTTCTACGTGCTGAACCGCGAAGACGGTGCGTTCGTTTCGGCCACGCCCTTCGTGAAGGACATCACCTGGGCCGAGGGCATCGACGACACCGGTCGCCCGATCTTCAACGAGGCCAACCGTCCCGGCAATCCGGCAGACGCCGCAGATGGGAAGAAGGGCGAGGTCGTCTTCTCTTCCCCGTCCTTCCTGGGCGGCAAGAACTGGATGCCGATGGCGCATTCGCCCGATACCGGTCTTTTCTACGTGCCGTCGAACGAATGGGGCATGGATATCTGGAACGAGCCGATTTCCTACAAGAAGGGCGCGGCCTACCTGGGGTCCGGCTTCACGATCAAGCCGAACTACGAGGACCATATCGGATCGCTCAAGGCCATCGACCCCGACACCGGCGAGGTGAAGTGGGAATACAAGAACGATGCCCCGCTCTGGGGTGGCGTGATGGCGACCGCCGGCGGGCTGGTCTTCACCGGAACCCCCGAAGGTGAGTTCAAGGCCTTCGACGCCGATAGCGGGGAAGAGCTGTGGTCCTTCCAGACCGGCTCCGGCATCGTCGGGCAGCCGATCACCTGGGAACAGGACGGCACCCAGTATGTCACCGTGATCTCAGGCTGGGGTGGCGCGGTTCCGCTCTGGGGTGGCGAGGTCGCCAAGAAGGTGAACTACCTCAACCAGGGTGGCCTGCTGTGGACCTTCCGCCTCCCGGAGCAGTTCGCGGCCAAGTAAGCCCCGCGCTTGACCCCCTGGAATGCGCCCCCCGCCGAGGGGGCGCATTTTTTCGTGCCCGGCATGCGGGCATAATACCTTTTGGTAACATCCCGACGCGCGAAATGGGGCTATAGTGATCTCATGAAAGTACAGCAGGTCCCCATGTCCGACACCGTCACCAACCCGTCCATCGGTCGTTGGGCGCTGATCGTCGATGATCACCCCCTGTTCTGCGATGCGCTGGAACTGACCCTGAAATCCGTCGCCGACTTCACCATGGTCCGCACCGCCAACAGCCTGGCCGCGGCCCTGGACGAACTTGAGGGCCTTCCCGCCCCGTCGATCATCCTTCTCGACCTCAACCTGCCCGATGTCAGCGGGCTGGACGGGCTGTTGAGCCTCAAGCGCAAGTCGGAGAAATCCGAGATCATCATCGTCTCGTCCCTGACGGAAAACGCCGTGATAAATTCGGCCATCGCCGCTGGGGCCTCGGGCTACGTGCCCAAGCATTCCAGCCGCAGCACCTTCAAGGAAGCAATGGACGAGATCCGCGCCGGCAATGTCTACAAGCCCGGCGGCTTCGTCGAAGGCGAGGACAGCGCAGTCGATACCCAGAGCGTGGAACGCCTGTCGTCGCTGACCAACCAGCAGGCCCGCATCCTGCACCTGATTTGCGAAGGCAAGCTGAACAAGCAGATCGCCTTCGACCTGTCGATTGCCGAAACCACGGTGAAGGCGCATGTCACTGCGATCATGCGGAAACTCGGTGTTCAAAGCCGCACCCAGGCCGTCCTTGTGGCGCATGAGGCCAGGTTTACAAGCCTATTGCCAAGCGAAGACTAGCGCCTCTATCGTTGTGGAAGGGAGGCCACAATTGATGCGACAGGACTTCGACCCGCCAGCGGGGTCGCGGCACTCTCTGTGCCGTGCGCAGGCGTCGGCGCATGACCCGCAAGCCGTTGAAAAACTGCTGAAAGACCTGGGGAACACCCCCATGTCGCTGGTCATCCTCTTTGTTTCACCCGATACCGACTTCGCGGCTTTCGTCTCGCGGTTCCGGGCGCATTTCCTCGACACCGATGTCGTCGCCTGCACCACCGCCGGAGAGATCGGCGCCGGCGGCTATGTCGAGGGCGAGGTGATCGCCATCGGCTTCCCGGCAGATCACTTCGTGTCCACCTCGATCCTGATCGAGGGGCTGACCGATCAGACCTCGCAAGGGGTCATCGACCGTATCGCCCTGGCCCGCGTCGCCCTGCAGGAACAGCACGAGGACAAGCCCCAGGGCTTTGCCTTCCTCGCCATCGACGGGCTGTCCCTGCGCGAAGATACGCTGACCTCGCTGATCGCGCCCGCCCTGCGGGACATGCCGCTCTTCGGTGGCTCTGCGGGGGATGGGCTGAATTTCGGGCGCACGCAGGTCTCGCTCAACGGTGAGGCCCGCCAGGACGCGGCCGTGCTGACCCTTATCCAGACCGATCTTCAGGCGCAGGTCTTCAGCATCGACCACCTCGTGCCCACGGAACGGCAGATGGTCGTGACCGGCGCCGACCCGGACCGGCGCATCGTCAAATCCATCAACGCCGAACCCGCGGCCCGCGAATATGCCCGCATCGTCGGCAAGGATCCCGATCAACTGGACCGCTTCACCTTTGCCTCGCACCCGGTCGTCGTCCGCATCGGCGACAGCCACCATGTCCGCGCGATCCAGCAGGTCAACGCGGATGGAGAACTGGTCTTCTTTTCCGCCGTGGACGAGGGCATGGTCCTGACCGTGGCCGAACCCCGCAACCTCGTCGAACATCTCGAGGAACAGCTGAACCTGATCGCCGGGGCAGGGCCGCTGACCGATATCCTAGGCTGCGACTGCATCCTGCGCCGCATCCAGGCCGAACAGAACCAGGCGACCCGCGATCTCTCTGACATCCTGGCCCGTCACAAGGTGATCGGCTTTTCGACCTACGGCGAACAGATCGGCCCGCTGCACGTCAACCACACGATGACCGGCGTGGCGCTCTACGCGAAGGATACGGAGGCCTCGTGATGTCGACCTCCCTCATAGACCCCAAGGATTCCCTGGAACGGCAGAACGAAAAGCTGCTTCAGATCGTCGGCGCGCTGATGCGCAAGGTCGAGAAAAAGAACGAACAATCCGGCGTCGCCTATGCCCAGTTCGAACGCGCCGCCCTGCTCGAGGTGCAGGTGCGCGAACGCACGATCGACCTGGAACGCACGCTGGACCTGCTGCAGGAATCCAATTCCCGGCTCGAGGCGGCGAACCGCGAAACCCTGATCGCGCGCGAAAACCTGATCGAGGCGATCGAGACCGTCAGCGAGGGCTTTGCGCTGTTCGGTCCCGACGACCGTCTGGTCCTTTATAACAGCCGCTTCTGCCGCGAATTGTCCGATGTCGAACCGCGCCTGCACGAGGGGCTGACCTTTTCCAACTACGTGCGCCTGATCTCCAACAGCCGTCACCTGTCGTTGCCCACGCCCATGACACCGCAGCTCTGGGCGACGCAGCGGACGCGGCGGCACCGGGATGATCGCGTCACCTTCAACGTGTCCCTGACCCATGACCGCTGGCTTCAGGTCAGCGAACACCGCACTGCGCGCGGCGGCACGGTGATCCTTCAGACCGACGTGACCAACATCATCCGGCTGGAACGCAAGGAACGCGAGAAGATGCGGGATGAACAGGCCCGCATCCTTCAGGCTACGCTCGACCACCTCAACCAGGGCGTCTGCATCTTCGACAAGGACAAGAACCTGGTCGGCTGGAACAAGCGGATGGATTACCTGCTGGACCTGCCCCCGCAGGAGCTCGCCCTGGGGCGCAACTTCATGATCCTGCTGGAGCGGTTGCGCGATCAGCTTGAATTCGTTGATGAATTCGACGGAGATATGCTGGTCCGCTGGGCCAACAACAACGAGGGCCGTCCCCCCGTCGCCTTCGAAGTGGTGCGCGCGGAACGCCAGATCCTCAACGTCTTCGCGCAGGAGATGCCGGATCGCGGCTTCGTCATCAGCTTCACCGACGTGACGGCGGAACGAGAGGCCGCGCGCGCCCTGTCCGAGATGAACGAGATGCTGGAACGTCGCGTCCAGGATCGCACCCGCGAACTGGGCATCGCCCTGTCCGAGGCCGAGCGCGCCAATGCCTCCAAGTCGCGCTTCGTGGCGGCGGCCAGCCACGACCTGCTGCAACCGCTCTCGGCCGCGAAACTGTTCATCAATTCCCTCGCCAACAGCGTGGAAAGCGTGGAACAACAAGACGTTGTGACCAAAGCGGAAAGCGCGCTGTCCAGCGTCGAACAGATCATCGAGGCGCTTCTCGACATCTCGCGGCTGGATGCGCGACGGCCCAATTTCGACGTCCGCACCGTGCGGCTGTCGGCGGTGCTGGACCCGCTGCGGGACGAGCTGACACCCGTCGCGGCGGCCAAGGGGATCGACCTGCGGGTCGTCGGCTCCGGCCTGTCGGTGCGCAGCGATCCGGGCTACCTGCGCCGGATCATCCAGAACCTCGTGTCCAACGCGATCCGCTACACCGACAGGGGCAAGGTGCTGGTCGGGGTGCGACGGGTCGGTGGCGTGGCGCGGGTCCAGGTCTGGGATACCGGGCGCGGGATCGCGAAAGAGGATCAGGCGAGTATCTTCCAGGAATTCAAGCGCTTGGACACCAGCCACACCGAACACAGCCTTGGCCTCGGCCTGGCCATCGTGGAGCGCGCCTGCAAGAGCCTCGATCATTCGCTGTCGCTGTTCTCCGAACCCGGGCAGGGCAGCGTCTTCAGTGTCGATCTGCCCGTGCGCCTCGGTGTGGCAGAGGCGCCGGCGCCGATCCCGGTCCGCCGCAAAGCCCCGGAATTGAACGGGGAAATTGTCTTCCTCGTGGAAAATGACGAAAGCATTGCCAAGGCGATGACCCTCACCATCGAGGGCTGGGGCGGCGAGGTCATCCATGCCTGGAATGGCGAAGAGGGCCTGCAATTGCTGTCGGAGATCGACCTGCGACCAGACGCGCTGGTGCTGGATTACCAGCTGGGCGACGGCATGAACGGTCTGGAATTATTGCACAAGATCAGGCGATTGCACGGAGACGTGCCCGCCCGGATCGTCAGTGCCAACCGCGGGCCGGAGCTGAACATGGCCTGCCGCGCGGCGGGGGTGAACCTGCTGCCCAAGCCTATCGACTGGACAGAGTTCTTCACCTTCCTCAATGGCTGCGCCCTGCAGAGGACCTGACGGTTTTCACCAGTATTTCAGAGGGGTTGGGGCGGCGTGTCGCCGCCCCCGACGATCAGAATTCGATCGGTTTCAGCACTTCGGGCTCGACCACGTTGGTGCCGGGCAGGGCGTCGATCATCTCCTGCGCCGACTGGGCGAGCAGCGGGAAGGTCTTGTAGTGGCACGGGATGATCGTCTTGAAATCAAAGAAGGTTTTCGCGGCATAGGCGGCGCGCTTCATGTCCATCGTGAAATGCCCGCCGGAGCAGAGCAGCCCGATGTCGGGTTCGTGCAAGTCATTGAAAATCTTCATGTCCGCCATGACGTCGGTGTCACCGGAGAAGTAGATCGTATGGCCTTCGCCCGAGATCATGAAGCCGGATTCCCCGCCCGCATAGCTGCCATCGGGGGTGGAGGAGGAATGCGTGGCATGGACCATCGTGACCTTCACGTCGCCGATGGAAATCGTGCCACCCTTGTTGAATCCATTGGCTTTTTCGACGCCATTATTGCCCAGCCACCCCATCAGCTCGACCATGCCGGAGACGGGCAGGTCGTTGGATTTCGCGATGTCGATCAGGTCGCCGACATGGTCGCCATGACCGTGGGAGGCGAGGATATGGGTAACGCCCTCGATCGCTTCGGCGCGGCGGTCTTCGGGGAACAGCGGATTGCCCGTCAGGAACGGATCGATCAGCAGGATTTCCCCTGCGATTTCAATACGGAAGCCGGAATGGCCGAGCCAGGTGATTTTCATGTTGTCCTCCTATGACTTTGGCGAGAGCGTAGCGCAGGAACGGCATAAGGAAACCCCCGATGGAATGGAGCGCTCAGGTCGACGGATATTGCGAAAGGCTGGGGCCCGGTTTCTGGGCGGAGCCGGTCAACGCATTGACAAACCTCGCCTTTATCGTCGCGGCGATCTGGGCCTGGCGGCGGGGCGAGGGGGTGGTGCCGGTGCGGGTGCTGGCGGCGATCCTGTTTGCCATCGGGGTGGGGTCGGGGCTCTTCCACACGCTGGCCACGCGCTGGGCCGGGGTGGCGGATGTGGTGCCGATCCTGATCTACATCCTGACCTATATCTATCTGGCAAATAAGCACTTTTTGGGTCTGAGCTGGGTCTGGTCCGGGGTCGGGACGGCGCTGTTTTTCCCCTATGCGGCGGCGACCGTGCCCTTGTTCGCGATGGTGCCGGGGCTGGGCGGGTCGGCAGGATATGCGCCGGTGCCGCTGTTGATCTTTGCCTATGCCGTGGCGCTGCGGCACCGTCTGCCCGAGGTCGCGCAGGGACTGGCGATCGGGGCAGGCATACTGGTTTTGTCCATATTGTTCAGGGCCTTGGACATGGGGGTCTGCACGGGTTGGCCGCTGGGGACGCATTTCATGTGGCACATCCTGAACGCCGTGATGCTGGGCTGGATGATCGAGGTTCTGTGGCGGTTCCTGGTCAAAGGTTAACGGGCCCGCCCGAATCGGGGGAAGGGCCGGGTTAACAAGGGCTTGGGGCCGAAAACCGGCATCGGCATCGCGTCGGTATCACGTCGGTATTGCGTCGGTATGCCGTCGGTACGGGGCGGGTGTTAAGGGACCGTGCGGAGCAGGCGATATCCGGCAACAGAGACATGTCACATTCGCGGTCCGCCGGGACGGAAGTCCGCCGCAACAGAACCCCGCTCGACCAGCGTAGCGCGGTCAAATCCGCAGTCCCGGCCCGGTTCCGGTTTGCAAACGGCGCCACACGGCTTTGCAAAGCGCAGAAAAGGCGCGCGACACCCCCGCCGGACCCTGCGGGAGCGCTTGCGGCCAAGGGGGCAGGGCGGTAAACGGGGCCGAACCAAGTTCGGGAGTCCCCATGTCGATTGACACAGCCACAGCCGCCCGCGTCGCAAAGCTTGCGCGTATCAAGGTCGAGGATGACGCTCTGCCCGCGCTCGCGCAGGAATTCAACACCATCCTCGGCTTCATCGAACAGCTGAACGAGGTGGATGTCGAGGGGATCGAACCGATGACCAGCGTGACGCCGCAGCGGCTGAAGCGGCGCGAGGACGTGGTGACCGAGGGCGACCAGCAGGACAAGGTCCTGAAGAACGCGCCCGATGCCCGCGAAGGGTTCTTCGCCGTCCCCAAAGTCGTGGAGTGAGACGATGAGCGAGCTGACCAAACTGACCATCGCCGAAGCCCGTGATGCGCTGCGCAAGGGCGACGTGACCAGCGTCGAGCTGACCGAGGCCAGCCTGAAGGCCATTGACGCCGCGGACGCGCTGAACGCCTTCGTGCACAAGACCCCCGAGATCGCGATGGAGCGGGCCCGCGCCGCCGATGAGCGCCTCAAGGCAGGCGACGCGCCGGCCATGTGCGGCATCCCGGTGGGCATCAAGGACCTGTTCTGCACCAAGGGTGTCGAAAGCCAGGCGGCGAGCCGGATCCTGGAAGGGTTCAAGCCGGAATACGAATCCACGATCAGCCAGAACCTGATCGACGCGGGCGCCGTGATGGTGGGAAAGCTGAACATGGACGAATTCGCCATGGGCTCATCCAACGAGACCTCGACCTATGGCAACGCGGTGAACCCGTGGCGTCGTGGCAATGACGAGGCACAGCTGACCCCGGGCGGGTCCTCGGGCGGCTCGGCCTCGGCGGTGGCGGCGGACCTCTGCCTCGCGGCGACCGGGACCGATACCGGCGGGTCCATCCGCCAGCCCGCCGCCTTCACCGGCATCACCGGGATCAAGCCGACCTATGGTCGCTGTTCCCGGTGGGGCACGATCGCCTTTGCCTCGTCGCTGGACCAGGCGGGCCCGATGACCAAGGACGTGCGCGACGCCGCCATCATGCTGGAGGCGATGTGTTCGCACGACCCGAAGGACAGTACCTCGGTCGATCTGGCCGTGCCGGATTTCGAAGCGGCGCTGACCGGTGACATCAAGGGCAAGACCATCGGTATTCCCAAGGAATATCATATGGATGGGATGCCCGACGAGATCGAGGACCTGTGGACCCGCGGCAAGGAAATGCTGGCCGATGCGGGCGCGAAGGTGGTCGATATCACGCTGCCGCACACGAAATACGCGCTGCCGGCCTATTACGTGATCGCGCCGGCCGAGGCGTCTTCGAACCTCGCCCGCTATGACGGTGTGCGCTATGGCCACCGCGCCAAGCTGGCCCAGGGCGATGGCATCACCGAGATGTACGAGAAGACCCGCGCCGAGGGCTTTGGGGCCGAAGTGCAGCGCCGCGTCATGGTCGGCACCTACGTGCTGTCCGCGGGCTTCTACGACGCCTATTACAACCGCGCGCGCAAGGTGCGGGCGCTGATCAAGCGCGACTTCG
The DNA here is from genome assembly GCF_000768315.1 of Pseudooceanicola atlanticus. GTDB lineage: Bacteria > Pseudomonadota > Alphaproteobacteria > Rhodobacterales > Rhodobacteraceae > Pseudooceanicola > Pseudooceanicola atlanticus. The sequence goes on along the minus strand of NZ_AQQX01000005.1, from coordinate 108,960 downwards.
ACGAGGTCTTTGCCGTAGGGGTCGACGCGATCCTGACGCCGGCCACGCCCTCGGCCGCTTTCGGGCTGGGCGAGATGAAGGACGCCGATCCGGTGCAGATGTACCTCAACGACGTGTTCACGGTGACGGTCAACCTGGCCGGCCTGCCGGGCATCGCGGTGCCGGCCGGTCTGGACAAGCAGGGCCTGCCGCTTGGGCTTCAGCTGATCGGCAAGCCCTGGGAAGAGGCGGATCTGCTGAACACCGCCTATGCGCTGGAAAAGGCGGCTGGATTTGTGGCGAAACCGGCTAAATGGTGGTAAAGACGGTCCATTCCTTTTGGACCGGCGCAGTTCGGTGAGATTTGGGTGAGCAGATCATGGACATGACGAAGCGGCAGTTCCGGCTGGGGATGATGGCCCTGGCCCTGACGGGGATTGCAGCCTGTCAACCGGTGGTTCCCGATAGCGGGGCCGGTGTCGGTTTTGGCGATTATTCCGAGTACCAGCGCCAGCGCGAGGCGCAGCTGGCGGGCCGCGCCAGTGCGGTGCCGGCGGCGCCGATGGTGACCTCGCAGCCGCTGGACGGGACCGGCACGGCCAATGCCGCCGACCCGGCAAGCGATGCCGAAGCCCTGGCCGCCGAGGCCAGCGCTGCAATCGCGCGCGCCGGGTCCAACAGCGGTCAGCAGCCGCTGGATGCCAGCCCGTCGAACCCGGCGCCGGTTGCGGTGAACCAGATGGGCATTTCGCAGGAAAACGATTTCGACGCGGTGGGCGAGCAGCGTTCCATCGCGAGCGACCGTGCCCTGATCGAAGAGAACCGCGCCAATTACACCCAGGTCCAGCCCGAGGCGTTGCCCGCGCGCAGCAATACCGGGCCGAACATCGTGGCCTATGCGTTGCAGACCTCGCATGCGGTGGGGCAGCAGCAATACCGGCGGACCAATTTCGGCGGTGCCTCGCGCTATGAGCGCAATTGTGCGGGCTATCCTTCGCCCGATCTGGCGCAGACCGATTTCCTGAAAGCCGGCGGGCCGGAGCGGGATCGCAAGGGGCTGGATCCGGATGGGGACGGCTATGCCTGTTCCTGGGATCCGCGGCCCTTCCGCAAGGCGGCGGGCGGCTGAGGCTTGGGCCTTCGCGGCTATCGTCACCCCGGGGCCGAGTGGGTCCCGTCCCCCAATATCAACGAACGGCGCCATGGCGGCGGGCCGGATATCGTGATCGTGCACCACACGGCCATGGCGACCGCCGAGGCCGCGCTGGAGCGTCTGTGTGACACCGATCCGCCCGAGGGGCTGCCACCGGTGTCGTGCCATTACCTGATCTCGGAAACCGGCCATCTGTGGCAGATGGTGGATGAACGCGACCGCGCCTGGCATGCCGGTCTGGGCGCCTGGGCGGATGTGGACGAGGTGAATTCCCGCTCCATCGGGATCGAGCTGGCCAATACCGCGACGCATCCCTACCCGGAGCCGCAGATGGCCGCGCTGGAGGCCTTGCTGCCCGGCATCCTCGAGCGCTGGTCGATCCCGGTCGAGCGGGTCATCGGCCATTCCGACATGGCGCCGCACCGCAAATCCGATCCCGGCCCCCGTTTCGACTGGGCGCGGCTGGCGCGGCGTGGCCTGGCGGTCTGGCCGTCTGAGGGCCCGGCAGGGGAGGTCGATGCAGAGCGTTTCGCGGCGGACCTGGCCCGGATCGGCTATCACCTGCCCCCGGCCGAGGCGCCGGAGGCGCTGCTGCTCTGGGCCTTCCGGCTGCGGTTCCGCCCCTGGGCGGCCGAGGCGCGCGGTCCGCTGGAGCCCGAGGATTGCCGCATCGCCCACGACATCGCGGACCGGTTCCCGGCGGTTCGGGGGGCGGCGGGGGTCTGAGGGGGCATCCGTTAAAGCGTGCTGGATCGAATTGATCGCATCGCCCTTGCTCTTCTACGCACGGCTTGGGGGGGGCGGACGGCCCGTTGCGACTTAGAAATTTGGTGTGCTGTGGGGGACGAAGTTCTCGACCCAGTGAAATAATTTTTTCCCGATCACCACTCTTCTCCGCACGGAATCAAGCCGAAGGCGCCGTGCGAGCGCCGTCCCGCCCCCACGGGGCGGCGCTTTGGTGAAGTTAGCGACTAGCCATGTGCGAAGATGTGGATTGCACCATGAAAGCGCCGGAGCGGATCGGTCGGAGCGCCGCCCCGCGGGACGGCGCTCTCACGGCTTGGAGTGATGTGGGGTGTCGGTATCGACAGAGACCCTTTGATGCTCCCAGATGCGCAGCTCAACGGACCAAGCTCTGACGGTTGCCGGTCTTCTCTTGTCGACTTGCCTTGGATCGGGCGGAGGCCGGGATGCGCGCCCTTGGGCGCTCAATACCCGCGGGCGCGGTCGACGAGGTGGAGGAGGGGCTCTCCGGCTTCGGCGCGGCGGATGTTGTCGGCGATCACGCGGGAGGCAGAGGCAGGGCGGGTTTCGGACGCGATATGGGGCGTCACGGTGACCTGCGGATGCGCCCAGTAGGGGTGATCGGCGGGCAGCGGCTCGACCCGGAAGACGTCGAGCGTGGCATGGGCCACGGCGCCGCGGTCGAGCGCCGACAGCAGCGCGTCGTCGACGATCAGCGGGCCGCGGCCGGGGTTCAGGATCACCGCGCCGCGCGGCAGCAGGTTCAGGGCCTCGGCATCCAGCAGGTCCTCGGTCTGCGGGGTGCGGGGCAGGAGAAGGACCAGGATCTGTGCGCTGGACAGGGCCTTGGCCAGGCCGTCATCGCCATGCAGGCAGGTGATGCCGTCTATGGATTTGGGCGAGCGGCTCCATCCGGTGACGGGAAAGCCGAGGCCGGCCAGCGCCTGGGCGCAGGCCGCGCCCAGTTCGCCCAGCCCCAGGACGGTGACGGGGCGATCGGTCGCCAGCGGCGGCACCTTGGGTTTCCACGCGCCGGACTGGTTGGCGAGGAAATAGTCGATGTCGAGGTGATGGCGCAGGGCATGGCCCGTCACCCAGTCGATCATGCCCTGGGTCAGGCCCGGATCGACCATGCGTGTCAGCGGCATTGTGATGGTGTCATTGCCGACGATCCCCTCGACCCCGGCCCAGAGGCTGAGCACGGCGCGGGCGCGGGTGAAGGGGGTGAAATCCGACATGTGGTCGTTGGGCGCGTAGACGATGTAATCGACGTCCTCGGCGGGCAGGTCGGTCGACAGCGTCGCGTCGATCCCGGCCTCAGACAGGGCCCGGCCCAGCGGATCCTCGTACTCCGACCAGAGGGCAGGCGGGGCGGAAAAGAGGACGTTGACGGGCATGAAGCGACCTTTGCTGGTTGAAGGGATCAGGAGGGCGCCCGCGGATCAGCGCGGGCGGTGGATATGCGCGCTTTGCACCAGGCCGAACGCGGTCAGCAGGACCAGCATGGCGGACCCCCCGTAGGAGACCAGCGGCAGCGGCACGCCGACGACGGGCGCGAGGCCCATCACCATCGACATGTTCACGGCGAAGAACAGGAAGAAGGTCGTCGCGATCCCGAGCGTCAGCAGGGAGGCGAAGCGATCCTTGTTGGCCAGCGCCGAGGAGACGCAGAAGACGAGGATAAGCGCATAGAGCGCGAGCAGGGAAAACGCGCCGATGAAGCCGAATTCCTCGGCCAGGGTGGTGAAGATGAAATCGGTATGTTTCTCGGGCAGGAAGTTGAGCCGCGATTGCGTGCCCTGCATGAAGCCGCGCCCCGTCCAGCCGCCGGAGCCGAGCGCGATCTTGGCCTGGGTGATGTGATAGCCGGCCCCCAGCGGATCGTTGGACGGGTCGATGAAGGTGTCGATGCGGCGGAACTGGTAATCCTTGATCAGCTGCCAATCGGTGCCACGGGACTGGAACACGGTGGCCACGGTGGCGATCCCGGCCGAGATCACGGCGACGAAATAGGCCCAGTGCACACCGGCCAGGAACATCACCGCCCCGCCGCCGATCATCAGCAAAAGCGCGGTGCCGAGGTCGGGCTGGCGCAGCACCAGGAAGGTCGGCAGCAGGATCAGCAGGACCGGGATGATGACCCAGATCGGCCGCGAGGTCCGCTTGATCGGCAGGGCGTCGTAATAGGCGGCGAGGATCATCACCAGCGTGATCTTGGTCAGCTCGGACGGTTGCAGGCGCATGAAGCCGAGGTCGATCCAGCGCTGCGCGCCCATGCCGACCGCGCCGAAGAATTCCACGCCGACCAGCAGAAGGATGGAGCCCAGATAGGCCACGACCGACAGGTTGCGCCACAGCCAGATCGGCACCATGGCGACGACGAACATAGCTGCCAGGCCGATCAGGAAGCGCTTCATCTGCGGTTCGGCCCAGGGCGACAGTGACCCGCCCGCGACCGAGTAGAGCATCAGGAACCCGAAGGAGGCCACGGCCGTCAGCAGCAGCACCAGCGGCCAGTTCAGGTACAACACCTTGCGCGCGCCGGAGGGCACGGTCTTGACGTTATACTCGAGATAACTCATGCGCGGCTGCTTCCGTCGGTCTTGGCGTCGGGACGGTACTTGCGCAGTTTTTCCTGCAGGGCCTCGATCCGGCCGCGATCCTTGGTCGGGTAGGCATCGAGCGGCGGGTCTTCGCCGTAAAGCGCCTGAAGCGTGATGTCACGGGCCACGGGGGCCGCGGCGGACGACCCGCCGCCGCCATGTTCGATGATGACCGCCACGGCGATCCGGGGATCGTCATAGGGGGCGAAATCGACGAAAAGCGCGTGGTCGCGGCGTTCCCAGGGCAGGTCGGCGTTGGACCGCACCCCGGCCGCGCGTTCGGCGGCGGTGATGTTGCGCACCTGCGAGGTGCCGGTCTTACCGGCCATGCGCATGCCTTCGGCGATGATGCGCGACCCGTAAGCGGTGCCCCGGCGGTTGTTGGAGACGGCGAACATGGCCTTGCGCACCTGGCGCAGGTGGTTTTCGTTCAACCCGAGGCTTTCGCCGTCGCCGGAGGTCTGTTCGATCCCCTCGATCGTCTTGATGAGGCGCGGCGACACGGCGCGGCCCGACGCGATCCGCGCCGTCATCACCGCCAGTTGCAGCGGCGAGGCCAGCACGAAGCCCTGGCCGATGGCGGAGTTCACGGTGTCCCCGATCACCCATTCCGCATCGCGGGCGCGGCGTTTCCATTCCTTGGTCGGCGTGAGGCCCGAGGCGACGGCGGACATCGGGATGTCGAAGCGTTCGCCCAGCCCCATCTTGCGCGCCATGGCCGAGATCTTTTCGATGCCCAGTTCGAGGGCCAGTTCGTAATAGAAGACGTCGCAGCTTTCGCGGAGGGAGGATTCGACGTTCATGTGGCCGTGGCCCGCGCGTTTCCAGCAATGGAAGCGGCGGCCCGAAACCTCGAGGTGGCCGGGGCAGTAATAGGTGTCTTCGGGGCCGATGATGCCCTCGTCGAGACCGGCCAGCGCGACGACCATCTTGAAGGTGGAGCCGGGCGGGTAGATGCCCTGCACCGACTTGGCGGCGAGGGGGCGGTACTTGTTCTCGGTCAGCGCCTTGTAATCGCTGACGGAAATACCGCGCACGAAGAGGTTCGGATCAAAGGTCGGGGCGGAGGCGATGGCCAGCAGGTCGCCGTTGTGGACGTCCATGACCACCGCCGCGGCGCTTTCGCCGTCCAGCCGGGCCTGCACATAGTTCTGCAGCTCGTGGTCGATGGTCAGCTGGAGGTTCTGGCCCTGGATGCCTTCGCGGCGGTCCAGTTCGCGCATCTCGCGACCGACATGGTTGACCTCGACCCGGCGGGCGCCGGCCTTGCCGCGCAACTCGTCCTCGAGCTTGGATTCGAGACCGACCTTGCCGATCTGGAAGCGCGGGATGAACAGCAGCTGATCCGGTGCCTCGATCTTTTCCAGGTCGTAATCCGAGACCGGGCCGACATAGCCGATCACATGGGCGAAATCCGATCCCATCGGATAGGTGCGGGTCAGGCCGACCTCGGGGGTGACGCCGGGCAGGGCGGGGGCGTTCACGGCGATCTGGGTGACGTCGGACCAGCTGACCTTGTCGGCGATGGTGACCGGGAAGAAGGGTGAGGTGCGCCGCAGCTCGGTCATGGCGCGGTTCAGCTCTTCCTCGTCGAGTTCGATCAGGTGCGACAGGCGGGCGATGACCTCGTCGACATCGCCGGCATCCTCGCGCGTCAGGGTGATCCGGTAGGAGGGCTGGTTGACCGCGATCGGCTGGCCATTGCGGTCGAAGATCTCGCCCCGCGCCGGGGGGATGAGGCGGATGTTGACGCGGTTTTCCTCGGCCAGCAGGCGGAACTTGTCGGCCTCCTCGACCTGCATGTAGCGCATCCGCAGGGCCAGCACGCCCATGAACCCGGCCTGAAGCCCGCCGACGATCAGCGCGCGGCGGCTGATCTTGCGGGCGCCGCGGGCGGTATCCTTGGTCGGGCGTCTCATAGCTTGTGCCCCAGCGTGTCGACCTCGCCCAGGGCGACGCGGCGCACCCCGAAGAGCGCGGCCACGGCCAGCACCATGATCGGGTAGGCCAGGATCGACATGGCCAGCTGGCTGACCGAAAGCAGCAACGGCGGCTGCGGGATCAGGAAGATCGCCATGACGATGCGGTAGCCCAGCAGGACGCCGACCAGACCTAGCCCGGCGGTCAGCCATTCCACGGTGAAGGGCAGGGTGCGCAGCCCGTCGGCGCGGGCGCGCAGCGCCTCGGTGGTGACGACGACGAGGCCGGCCATCAGCCCGGGCGGGCGCAGCAGCAGCAGATCGCCCAGCACGATGACCAGCGCCACCAGCGCGGGCGGCACGAATTCCGGCCGCCGCAGGGCGAAGGCGAAGGTCATCAGCAGGATCAGGTCCGGCCCGGCGAAATCGCGCGGCGTGGTCTGCAGCGGAACAAGTTCCAGCATGTAGACGCCCAGCCCGATCCCCAGATAGGCCGCGCGCATGGTCCAGATGCGGGTGGCGGAGGTGGCGACCGGATCAGCCATCGACATCCTCCCGCGTGAGATCGAGCGCGGCGGGGTCGGCGGGGTCCCCATCGGGTTCGATCAGAGACCCGGGGTCGCGGATCGTTTCGGTGCCGAGGTGACGCAGCACCCGCAGGTATTCCAGCCGTTCGAAATCGGCCGCCAGGCGCACGCGAAGGCGCCCGCCCGGATCCTGCGCGACACGGCCCACGAGCAGGCCGGCCGGGAACACCCCGCCATCACCGGAGGAAATCACCCGGTCGCCCGGGCGCACCAGGTCCGGGGCCTCGATGAAGTCGATGGGGGGCGCGGCGGAATTGTCGCCCTCGATCAGGGCGCGCTGGCCCGAGGGCTGGATCGTCACCGGCAGGCGCGAGGACGTGTCGGTCAGCAGCAGGACGCGGGCGGTCTTGTCGCCAACGCCCGAGATACGCCCGACCAGCCCGATCCCGTCCATCGTGGCCCAGCCGTCGACGATGCCGTCGCGGGCGCCCACGTTCAGCAGCACGGATTGCCGGAAGGGCGACCCGCTATCGGCCAGGACCACCCCGGTGACATGGGTCAGCCGCGGGTCGAGCCGCACCTTGTTGAGATCGAGAAGCCGCGCATTTTCCTGCTCGAGCTGCAGGGCGGCCTCTTTCCACGCCTTCATCTGCTGAAGTTCCCGACGGAGTTCCTGATTCTGCTGATGAATCCGAGCATAGGATTGGAAGTCGCGCAGGATGTTCAAACCCCCGTGAACCGGCGCCATGACCCAGTCGAAGGAGGGCACGACCTGGTCGATCACCTGGGCGCGGAACCGTTCGACCCGGGGGCTGTCGATGCGCCAGACGAGGAACAGGCCGAACAACAGCAGGATCACCACGCCGGCCAGCAGGCGGCGCAGGGGTCTGAAATAATCCTCGTCCTGTTTGCGATCGTTCGCCAAAGTTTCCCCTACTCAAAAGAGGGTGGGCAGATCAGCTGTCGTAGTCAATCGCGTGGCGCAGCAGTTTCTCGTATTCCAGCGCCTTGCCGGTGCCGAGGGCCACGCAGTTGAGGCTTTCATCCGCGATGGACACGGCCAGGCCGGTCTGTTCGCGCAACGCCAGGTCCAGGTCGCCCAGCAGCGCACCGCCACCGGTCAGCATCACGCCGCGGTCGACGATGTCGGCGGCGAGGTCCGGGGGCGTGGCTTCGAGCGCGGTCATCACCGCCTCGCAGATCTGCTGCACGGGTTCCGACAGCGCCTCGGCCACCTGGGCCTGAGTGATCTCGGTTTCCTTGGGCACGCCGTTCAGCAGGTCGCGGCCGCGGATCTGGAGCGACTCGCCCCGGCCATCGTCGGGCATGCGCGCCGTGCCGATGGTGGTCTTGATGCGCTCGGCGGTGGATTCACCCACCAGCAGGTTCTGCTGGCGCCGCAGATAGGAGATGATCGCCTCGTCCATCCGGTCGCCACCGACGCGAACGGAGCGCGCGTAGACGATGTCGCCCAGCGACAGAACGGCGACCTCGGTGGTGCCGCCGCCGATATCGACGACCATGTTGCCGGTCGGGTCGGTGATCGGCATGCCGGCGCCAATGGCCGCGGCAATGGGTTCGGCGATCAGGCCGGCGCGACGGGCGCCTGCGGACAGCACCGACTGGCGGATCGCGCGCTTTTCAACCGGGGTGGCGCCGTGGGGCACGCAGACGATGATCTTGGGCTTGGAGAAGGTCGAGCGCTTGTGCACCTTGCGGATGAAGTGCTTGATCATCTCTTCGGCCACGTCGAAATCCGCGATCACGCCTTCGCGCATCGGGCGGATCGCCTCGATCGTGCCGGGGGTCCGGCCCAGCATCAGCTTGGCATCCTCGCCGACGGCCAGGACCTTCTTGACGCCGTCCTTGACGTGGTAGGCCACGACGGAGGGTTCCGACAGGATCACGCCCTTGCCCTTGACATAGACAAGTGTGTTCGCGGTCCCAAGGTCGATTGCCATGTCCGAGGAAATGAGCCCCGGTATCTTGTCGAAAATTCCCATTTTCCCCGCGTTCCTGCGAAATACCCCAATCAGCCCTGCGACTCGTTAAGAGGCGGGCTGTTCGCCCTTTTAGCGGGGGCAGGGCGCAGACAAAAGGGCCTGACCGGGTTTATCAGCGCCATTTCGCCCGGTTCGCCCCGCACAGGACACGTTGCCGCGGGCGTTGCGGGGCGCTAGGGGAGGACCATGCTGAGCTATCAACATCTTTACCATGCCGGGAACCCGGCCGACGTGCACAAACATGCCCTTCTGGCCTGGATGCTGGCGCGGCTGGGCGAGAAGCCGAAACCGCTGACCTATATCGAAACCCATGCGGGGCGGGGGATCTACGACCTGTCCGCGCCCGAGGCGGTCAAGACCGGAGAAGCGGCGGCGGGGATCGGGCGGATGCTGCCGCGTTTCGCGCCCGACCATCCCTATCGCACGACCATCGAGGCGCTGCGCGAGGCCGAGGGGGCAGAGGCCTATCCCGGCTCGCCCGCCCTGGCCGCGCATCTGCTGCGCGAGGGTGACACCATGCACCTGGCCGAACTGCACCCGCAGGAACATGCGGCGCTGGAAGGCGCGGTCGGCTGGCGGGCGCGGGTGCATCGCCAGGACGGGTTCGAACTGGCCCTTTCGCTGGCCCCACCCGATCCGCGCCGGGGCCTCTTGCTGATCGACCCGAGTTTCGAGGTGAAGGCCGATTACGAGACGATCCCCAAGGTGATGCGGCAGCTGCACAAGGCCTGGAACGTCGGGGTGCTGGCGCTGTGGTACCCGATCCTGCGGGATGCGGCGCATCTGGAAATGCTGACCTCCTTGGAGCTGTCGGGGTTCACCAAGACGGAACGCCACGAGGTCCGGTTCCCGCCGGTGCGGGACGGGCACAGGATGATCGGATCGGGCCTCTTCGTGATCAACGCGCCCTATGGCCTGGCCGAGGAAGCGGCGCGGATCGAGGCGATGTTCAAGGGCTGAGGGATCAGGGGCCGCGGCGCGCCGTCACTGTTGACGAAAAAGGCCCGGCGCGGGGCCGGGCCTTGATGTTTCGTGCCTTTCACGGCGTTCAGCTGACGTCCTTGTAGCTGATCTCGCGGTTATCGGCGCCTTCGCCGACCTTGCCGCGGCGCACCAGCAGGCGGTTGAGCGCGTGGATATAGGCCTTGACCGAAGCCACGACCGTGTCGGTATCCGCCGATTGACCGGTGACGATGCGGCCGTCCTCGTTCAGGCGGACAGAGACGGTGGCCTGGGCGTCGGTGCCCTGGGTCACGGCATGCACCTGGTAAAGCTCGAGCTTGGCCTTGTGGGGGAACAGCTCTTTCACGGCGTTGAAGCAGGCATCGACCGGGCCGTCGCCCGTGGTCTCGGCGCGCTTTTCCTCGCCGTCGACGATCATCACCATCTCGGCCGACTGGCCGCCGGTGCCGCAAATCACCTTGAGATCCTTGAGCTCCAGCCGGTCGGGGGTTTCGTCCTCGGCGTCGCGGATCAGGGTCCAGAGATCATCCTCGTAGACCTCTTTCTTGCGGTCCGCGAGGTCCTTGAACCGCACGAAGATATCGTTGAGCTGGTTCTGGCCCAGGTCGATCCCGAGCGCGGAGAGCTTGGATTTCAGCGCCGCCCGGCCGGAATGCTTGCCGAGGACGATATTGTCCTCGTTCAGGCCGATATCGGCGGGCTTCATGATCTCGAAGGTCTCGACGTTCTTGAGCACGCCATCCTGGTGGATGCCGGATTCGTGCAGGAAGGCGTTCTTGCCGACGATCGCCTTGTTGTACTGCACCGGGAAGCCCGAGACGGTCGCGACGCGGCGCGACAGCTTCATGATCTTGGTTGTGTCGATGCCGGTGGCATAGGGCATGATGTCGTTGCGCACGCGCAGCGCCATCACGACCTCTTCGAGCGCCGTGTTGCCCGCGCGTTCGCCCAAGCCGTTGATCGTGCATTCGATCTGGCGCGCGCCGGCCTCGACCGCGGCGAGGCTGTTCGCCGTCGCCATGCCAAGGTCGTTGTGGCAATGGGTGGAGAACACCACCTCGTCCGCGCCGGGGACGCGTTCGAGCAGCATCCGGATCAGGTCGGCGGATTCGCGGGGGGCGGTATAGCCGACGGTATCGGGGATGTTGATCGTGGTGGCCCCGGCCTTGATGGCGATTTCCACCACGCGGCAGAGGTAGTCATGTTCGGTCCGGGTGGCATCCATCGGCGACCACTGGACGTTGTCGCACAGGTTGCGCGCATGGGTGACCGTCTCGTGGATGCGGTCGGCCATTTCGTCCATGGTCAGGTTCGGGATCGCCCGGTGCAGCGGCGAGGTGCCGATGAAGGTGTGGATCCGGGGCTGGGCGGCGTGTTTCACGGCCTCCCAATTGCGGTCGATATCCTTGAAATTCGCGCGGGAGAGGCCGCAGATCACCGAATTTTTCGAATTCTTCGCGATCTCGGACACGGCGTTGAAATCGCCTTCGGAGGCGATCGGGAAACCGGCCTCGATGATGTCCACGCCCATCTCGTCGAGCGCCGCGGCGATCTCGAGCTTTTCCTCGTGGGTCATGGTGGCACCGGGGCTTTGTTCGCCGTCACGGAGCGTCGTGTCGAAGATCAGGACCTTGTCCTGTTTGGTATCAGTCATGGGATGTCTCTTTCATTCTCCTAAAGCCATGGCGCGAAACGGCATACCCCTGAGCGGTCGCGCCGGATGTGGCACGCTCAGAGGCGGATTAGGAGTAGGCGCAGGGCAACGGCACGCGAAAGGCGTGCTGCGGTGGTGATATGGCCCTGGGTCAACATGGTGTCTCTATAACTTCGCGGGGAATGATTGAAAACCCGTCAATCACGCCGCAGGGCAGCATCCGCCTTTGGCGCCGTTTGCGGCAGGGTCGGCCGTTGCCAAGCGGAGCGGCCCCTGGCGGGGCCGCACAGGATGTTTTGCGCCGCGTCCTGCGGACGCGTCGCGGTGCCTCCGGCGGGGATATTGACGGGCCAGATGAAAGAGGGGGTTTTGGCCAGGCCCTGCGTTGCGTGGGCTTTTCTGTTGGTTGGTCCGATCTGGCGGGACATTCGGGCGATGGTTTCGATTGATCCGGGCGCGTATCGCCGCACGTAAGCCTTTCATGGAACGTGTTTTGATCATCGGTGAGAGCGGTGCGATCGGCGGGGCCGTCGCGGCGCATCTGAGGGGGCAGGGCTGCGAGGTGACGGGCCTGTCGCGCAGCGCGGACGGGCTGGACGTGACCGACGGGGCCTCGGTCGCGGCGGCGCTGGAGGGGCTGGGCCCGTTCGACCTGGTCCTGGTGGCCACCGGCGCGCTGGAAATCGGCGAGGCGGGGCCGGAAAAGGCTCTGCGCGACATCGACGGGACGGCCATGGCGGCGCAGTTCGCCCTGAACGCCATCGGGCCGGCGCTGGTGCTGCGCCATGCCGCCGACCTGCTGCCGCGCGAGGGGCGGTCGGTCTTTGCAGTGCTGACGGCGCGGGTCGGGTCGATCGGGGATAACCGGCTGGGCGGCTGGTACAGCTATCGCGCGGCCAAGGCGGCGGCGAACCAGATCGTGCATGGCGCCGCGATCGAGCTGGGGCGCAGCCACAAGCAGGCGATCTGCGTCGCGCTGCATCCCGGCACGGTGCAGAGCGACCTGACCGCCAAGTACCTGGGTCGCCACCCGGCGGTGCCGCCAGCGGAAGCGGCGGAGAACCTGCTGAACGTGATCGGCAACCTGAGATCGGTGGATAGCGGCGGGTTCTTCGACTGGCGCGGGGAGCGTGTCGAATGGTGAGGCGCGTCATCCTGGTCCTGGGGGACCAGCTGTCGCCCGACCTGGCCGTTCTGCGCGACGGCGATCCCGAGCAGGATGTCGTCGTCATGGCCGAGGTCGCGGACGAGGCGGGCTATGTGCCCCATCACCCCAAGAAGATCGCCCTGATCTTTTCGGCCATGCGCCACTTCGCCGAGGAGCTGCGCGAGGGCGGCTGGGATGTGCGCTATTTCCGGCTGGACGGGGACGAGGCGCCGCGCTCGATCTGCGGTGCGCTGATGCGGGTGGTGCAGGATTTGTCGCCGGAGGAGGTCGTCGCGGTCGAGCCGGGCGAATGGCGCCTGATCGACGCGCTGGAGGCCTGCCCGGTGGGCGTGCGCATGGTGGAGGATGACCGGTTCTACGCCTCGCACAAACGGTTCGAGGACTGGGCCGATGGCCGCAAGGAACTGCGCATGGAGTGGTTCTACCGCGAGATGCGGCGCGAAAGCGGGCTGCTGATGGAGGGCAGTGATCCGGCGGGGGGCAAGTGGAATTACGACAAGGAGAACCGCAAGCCGGCGGAGCGGTCGCTGTTGCAGGCGAAACCCATGGAATTCACCCCTGACGCCATCACCGAAGAGGTGCTGGCGCTGGTGGGCGACCGGTTCGGCGAAAATTTCGGGTCGCTGGACGGCTTCGTCTTTGGCGTGACGCGCGGCCAGGCCCGCCGCGCGCTGAGCCATTTCGTGAAGACCCAGCTCCCCGAATTCGGCGATTACCAGGACGCGATGCTGCGGGACGAGCCGTTCCTGAACCATGGCGTGTTGTCGATCTACATGAATATCGGGCTGCTCTCGCCGCGGGAGGTCTGCGCGGCGGCGGAAGCGGCCTGGAAGGCGGGGGACGTGCCGATCAACTCGGCCGAGGGGTTCATCCGCCAGATCCTGGGCTGGCGTGAATATATCCGCGGCATCTATTTCCTGAAGGGACCGGATTACGTGGCCTCGAACACACTGGAACAGGGGCGCGATCTTCCCGCGCTCTACTGGGGCGCCGAGACCGACATGACCTGCCTGCGGGAGGCCGTGGCCCAGACCCGCGACCTGGCCTATGCGCATCATATCCAGCGGCTGATGGTGACCGGCAACTTTGCCCTTCTGGCGGGCGTCGATCCGGCGCAGGTGCATGAATGGTACCTGGCGGTCTATGCGGATGCCTTCGAATGGGTCGAGGCGCCCAATACGGTGGGCATGTCGCAATGGGCCGATGGCGGGGTGGTGGCGTCGAAGCCCTATGTCTCGTCCGGCAGCTACATCAACAAGATGAGCGATTATTGCAGCGGCTGCGCCTATTCGGTGGACACGAAGGTGGGCGAGGGGGCCTGCCCGTTCAACCTGCTATACTGGCATTTCCTGGATCGCCACCGCGACCGGTTCAAGGGCAACCGGCGCATGGGCGTGGTCTATTCCAGCTGGGACAAGATGGCCGAGGACAAGCGGCGTCAGATCCTGTCGGAGGCCGAGGACTTCCTGGACGGGCTGGAAACCGGGTATTGAACGTTCAGCGCAGGCGGTCGATCAGCTGCTGCGCCATGCCGGCGCCCAGCAGGTAAAGGCTCGACACGATCAGGCCGACCTGCACCGCCATGCCCGGATCGAAGCGGGTCAGCGCGGCGATCAGCGCCAGCACGGTCCAGAGCGCCGCAACCGACAGCGACACCGGGCGCCAGCGCTTGGTCCGCACCGGGTGGATGAAGCGCAGCGGCAGGAACATCGCGATGGCCAGAGCCGTGATGATCGGCAGAATCACCCCGGGCGGCGGCGTGGTGGCAAAGAGCACCAGCACCAGCATGTTCCAGCAGCCGGGGAAGCCGTGAAAGCTCTTGTCCGCGGTCTTCATCCAGCTGCCCGCGAAATAGAGCCCGCTGGAGAACGTGACCCCGATCAGCACGACCCAAGCCCAGATGCCCGGCAGGATGCCCGACTGGAACAGCGCGTAGACCGGGATGAACACGTAGGTCAGGTAGTCGATGATCAGGTCCAGCAGCGCCCCGTCGATATGCGGCGCGTTGGTGGTGACGTCGTATTTGCGCGCCAGCGGTCCGTCGATTCCATCGACCGCGAAGGCCACGACGAGCCACAGGAACATGATGCCCCATTTCTCGTCGACCGCCGCCAGAAGGGCGAGCATGGCAAAGACCGCGCCGGTGGCGGTCAGCAGATGAACGGAAAAGGCGCGAAGAACGGTACTGGACATGGTCTGATTGTAAGGCTTTTGTGACCGGAGGGAAGTCAGATTTGGTCGGGAGAGCAGGGGATGAGGTCGCAGGCGGGCGCGAGGATCAGGCCGGGCATCGCAAAATCGTGGGGAAAATCGAACGATCGTGCCATGTCCGGTGACATGCGCCACGGGTTTGACGGAGCCGGGGTTTGAACCACCTGATGTTTATGCGACACTCAATCTTAAGGAGAACGGGGCCTCGCACGGGCCGTCCGGCATGGCCCCGAACACGACCAGACAGACATGACCGCAAGGGAGATCTCTCATGACAGCCCAAGTGATCACAGCCGTTCTTATCCTGCCTTTCGCCGCGGCGTTCATCTATGCGGGGGTTCATGAATACCTGCGCTACAAATCCGATGGCCGCGCCACCTACGGGCTGGTTTACGACGAGGATACCGGGACCACCCATGTGACCGGCATTCCAGAGGACGAAGAAGCCTTCGACCCCGACGATTTCGACCCCAGCAATTATCGCGACCTCGAATTGCGGACCTCCGATGAGGAAGGGACCGACGAAGACGAGGCCGACGGGCGGAAGGCCGAAGACGAATCCGAAGACGACCGCAGGACAGCGCGCGCCTGACAGTCCCGCCTGTCGCAAGACGTTAGGGACCGGATCAGCCGACCCGGTTGACGTGACCCATCTTGCGGCCGGCCTTGACCTGCGCCTTGCCGTACAGGTGCAGCGCGGTGTTCGGCTCTTTCGCGAGGTCGGGCACGCGGTCCATGTCGTCACCGATCAGGTTTTCCATCACCACGTCCGAATGCCGGGCCCCGTCACCCAGCGGCCAGCCGGCCACGGCGCGGATGTGTTGTTCGAACTGGTCCACCGCGCAGCCATTCTGCGTCCAGTGGCCGGAATTGTGCACGCGCGGCGCGATCTCGTTCACGATCAGGCCCTTGGGCGTCACGAAAAGCTCGACCCCCATCACGCCGACATAATCCAGCGCGTTCAGCACCTTGGCTGCCAGCAGCACGGCATCCGTGCGGGCCGAGGCGGGCAGGGCGGCGGGCACGGTCGTGGTGCGCAGGATGCCCTCGCGATGCACGTTCTCGCCCGGATCGTAGCACGACACCGACCCGTCGAGGCCACGCGCCGCGATGATCGACACCTCGGACGTGAAATCGACGAAGCCTTCCAGGATCGCCGGGGCGCCGTTCATTTCGGCCAGGGCCGTGTCGGCGTCGTCCGGCGACATGATCCGCGCCTGGCCCTTGCCGTCATAGCCGAAGCGGCGGGTCTTCAGGATCGCGGGCGTTCCGATCTCGGCAAGCGCGGCCTTCAGCGCGGCGGCGTCGGGAATATCGGCATAGGGCGCGGTTTGCAGGCCCAGTTCGGTCAGGAAGTCCTTTTCGGTCAGCCGGTCCTGCGAGATGCGCAGCGCCTCGCGGCCCGGGCGGATCGGCTTGAGATCTTCCAGCAGGTCCAGCGCCTCGGTCGGGATGTTCTCGAATTCATAGGTGATGACGTCGACGGACTGGGCGAACTGCTTCAGCGCTTCGGCGTCGTCATAGTCCGCCTTGAGGTGGAAATTGGCGACATGCGAGGCCGGGCAATCGCCGCCCGGTTCAAAGATGCAGGTCTTGTAGCCAAGCCGCGCGGCGGCAACCGACAGCATCCGGCCCAGCTGGCCGCCGCCGAGGATGCCGATGGTGGAACCGGAGGGAAGGGGATCAGTCATCGGAAGGCTCGTCTGGAATGGAGGCGGACAGGGCCTCGCGCCAGGCATCGAGGCGCTGGGCAAGGGCGGGGTCGGACACGGCGAGGATCCCCGCGGCCATCAGCCCGGCATTGGCCGCGCCGGCGGCCCCGATGGCCATGGTCGCGACCGGGAAGCCCTTTGGCATCTGGACGATGGAATAGAGGCTGTCGACGCCCGACAGCGCCCGGGTCTGGACCGGCACGCCGACCACGGGAATACGCGTCTTCGATGCCATCATGCCGGGCAGATGCGCGGCGCCGCCGGCGCCCGCGATGATGACATGCAGGCCCCGTTCGGCGGCCGTCTTGCCATAGGACCACAGCCGGTCGGGCGTGCGATGCGCCGAGACGATCTTGGTCTCGTAGGCGATCCCCAATTCATCGAGGATCGTGGCTGCTTCTTTCATCGTGGGCCAGTCGGACTGGCTGCCCATGATGATCCCTACCTTGATGTCGCTCATCGGCCTTCCCCATGGCTGGTGCAGGTTCCGGGTTATAAGCGCTCGGGCGGTTTTCGCAATCGGTTGTGGGGTCTTGTGCGGCTTCGATGTGGGGCGGTGCTCGCACGGCTTGGATGGGGGAGGCGGCAACGCTTACCGCGCACCCGGGTCAGGGATGGAAAGTCTGCCGGTCGCCAATGGGCCGCCCGAAGGGTCCCAGACCCGTCCGATCAGGCGATGATGTCCGGGGTCAGTCGGTCCTCGATCGCGGCGATCTTGTCCTTCAGGCGCAGCTTCTGCTTTTTCAGGCGCTGAAGCGTCAGCATGTCGGCGGTGCCACGGTCGTGCAACGCCTGGATCGCTTCGTCCAAATCGGCATGTTCGCGGCGGAACACTTCAAGTTCCACCCGCAGGACCTCTTCGGTCTTCATCGAAATGTCGCTCTCAGCGTTCATTCCGTTTGATTCCCCTGCTTCGCTCAAGGTCTTCAACATACAAGAGTTTCAACCGTCAGGCAAAGCCCTTGCGATGGATTGGTAAAACCCTTGCGCAGGGGCTGCGGGGTGCCCATATTTCCTTCAGGGTCGCCGAAAGGGGCCCCGATAGACTGTCGCTTAAAGACCAAGGACGTGTCATGACGAAACTGACCCTGGGGACCCATCCCTACATGCTGGGGTTCGAGCAGCTGGAACGGCTTCTGGAACGGTCGGCCAAGACCGGGAATGACGGATACCCGCCGTTCAATATCGAACAGACCTCCGAGACATCGTACCGCATCACCCTGGCCGTGGCCGGATTCGCCGAAGGCGATCTGAGCATTACGTTGGAAGACAGCCAGTTGGTGATCCGCGGCCGGCAGAGCGATGACAGCGATGGCCGGCACTTCCTGCATCGCGGGATCGCGGCCCGCCAGTTCCAGCGGTCTTTCGTGCTGGCCGAGGGTGTCGAGGTCGGCGAAGCGATCATGGAGAACGGATTGCTTCATGTGGATCTGACCCGGGTCGAGCCCGAGAAGATCGTCCAGACCATTCAGATCAGAAGGGGGTAAGTCATGGACACGCAATATGAATTCAAGCAAGAGGCCGACCGGATCGTTTATGTCCGCGCGGTCGAAGTGGCCGACCTGCCCGAAGATGTCCGGGCGCAGGCCGAAGGGCTGGACCGGCTCTATGCCGTGCATGACGCGACCGGCGAACGCCTGGCGCTGGTGAAGGACCGCCACCTGGCCTTCGTGCTGGCGCGCCAGAACGACCTGGCCCCTGTCACTGTACATTGAGTGGGCCATTGATCGGGTCCGCTGACGCGTTTGCGGCGCCGACCGGGCGCCGCGGTCCGGGCGCGGCCTGATGCCGGGACGCGCGCCGTTCCGGATCGGTGACCATACCATTCCCGCCGGGCAGCGGGCGACGATCGGTCTGCCGGTCTCGATGCTGCCCGACCATACACCCGTATCGCTCAGGGTTCACGTGATCCATGGCCGCCGCGAGGGGCCGGTCTCCTTCGTCAGTGCCGCGGTGCACGGGGACGAGGTGATCGGCGTCGAAATCGCCCGCCGCCTGCTGGACCAGAAGGCGCTGGACGGGGTGCGGGGCACCCTGCTGGTCGTGCCCATCGTGAACACGTTCGGCTTCCTGCATCATTCCCGCTACCTGCCTGACCGTCGCGACCTGAACCGGTCGTTTCCGGGGAGTGAAACCGGGTCGTTGGCCTCACGTCTGGCGCATCTCTTCCTGCATGAGGTCGTTGCCCGCTGCGATTTCGGGATTGACCTGCATTCCGCCGCGATCAACCGGACCAACCTGCCGCAGGTCCGGGTCAGCCCCGACAACCTGGGCCTGATGGAACTGGCCCGCGTCTTTGGCGCGCCGGTCATCCTGCCCTCGAAGGAACGCGACGGATCGCTGCGCGCCGAGGCGGCGGATCGCGGCGTGGAAACCCTGCTTTACGAGGCGGGGGAGGGGCTGAGGATCGACGAAAGCGCCGTGCGCATTGGGCTGGCCGGTATCCTGCGGGTGCTGCGGCACCGGGGCATGCTGGGGGGCCGGGTGCCCACGGGGCCGAAACGTCCGCCGCTCCTGGCGCGCAGCAGCACCTGGCTGAGGGCGCCCGGCGGCGGCATGTTGCGCACGCTGCGCCGGGACGGGCAGGTCGTGGCCAAGGGCGACCTGATGGCGCTGGTCGCCAGCCCGTTCGGCGGCGAAGACCTCGAGATCCGGGCGCCGAATGCGGGGATCATCGTCGGCCAGGCTGTCATGCCCGTGGTGAACGAAGGCGACGCGGTGTTTCACCTGGCCGAGATCGAGCGCCAGGTCGAAGGCATCGTGGCCGAGGACGTGGCCCTGCACCTGTCCCGCGATCCGCTGTTCGACGAAGACGAGATCATCTGATCTCAGCCCTTCAAGCGCCAGCCCAGGGCGGCCCGCCACGCACAGGCCAAACGAAAACACCCCGGACCTTTCGGACCGGGGTGTTTCCAACTCAGGGGTCTGCGGCGGCTCAGTGGCCGGCGATCAGGCCCATGCTTTCCAGCTTCAGCACCACCTGGTGGGCGCAGTTGTCCACGTCGGTGCCTTCGGTTTCCACGCGCAGTTCCGGGTTTTCCGGAACGTCATAGGGGTCGGAGATCCCGGTGAATTCCTTGATCTTGCCTTCGCGGGCCAGCTTGTAGAGACCCTTGCGGTCGCGCTTTTCGCATTCTTCGATCGAGGTCGCGACATGCACTTCGATGAAGGCACCGAATTGTTCGATGTCTTCACGCACCGCGCGGCGGGTGGTCGCGTAGGGGGCGATCGGCGCACAGATCGCGATACCGCCGTTCTTGGTGATCTCGGAGGCGACATAGCCGATGCGGCGGATGTTCAGGTCGCGATGCTCTTTCGAGAAGCCAAGCTCGGAGCTGAGGTTCTTCCGCACGATATCGCCGTCGAGCAGGGTGACCGGACGGCCGCCCATTTCCATCAGCTTGACCATCAGCGCGTTCGCGATCGTCGACTTGCCCGAGCCGGAGAAGCCGGTGAAGAACACGGTAAAGCCCTGCTTGGAGCGCGGCGGCTTGGTCTTGCGCAGTTCCGCGACAACCTCGGGGAAGGAGAACCACTCGGGTATCTCCAGGCCCTCGGCCAGGCGGCGACGCAGTTCGGTGCCCGAGATGTTCAGGATGGTCACGTCATCCTTGTCGGTGATCTCGTCATTGGGTTCGTACTGGGCGCGTTCCTGCACATAGACCATGTGTTTGAACGGCACCATCGCGATGCCCATTTCCTCTTCGTGCTGCTTGAACAGCTCCTGCGCGTCGTAGGGACCGTAGAAATCCTCGCCCTGCGAGTTCGAGCCCGGGCCGGCATGGTCACGGCCGACGATGAAGTGGGTGCAGCCGTAATTGGCACGGATCAGGCCGTGCCAGACCGCTTCGCGGGGGCCGGCCATGCGCATGGCGAGCGGCAGCAGCGACATCGCGGTGGTCGAGCCCGGATACTTGTCCAGAACCGCCTCGTAGCAGCGCACGCGGGTGAAGTGATCGACGTCGCCCGGCTTGGTCATGCCGACGACCGGGTGGATCAGCAGGTTGGCCTGGGCTTCCTTGGCGGCGCGGAAGGTCAGTTCCTGGTGCGCGCGGTGCAGCGGGTTGCGGGTCTGGAAGGCCACGACCTTGCGCCAGCCCAGCTTGCGGAAATGGGCGCGCAACTCGTTGGGGGTGTCGCGACGGGCGCGGAAATCGTAGTGCACGGGCTGCTGGATGCCGGTGACCGGGCCGCCGAGGTAAATCTTGCCGGCGGTGTTGTGCAGGTAGTTGACGGCCGGATGCGCGTCGTCATCGGCGCCAAAGACCTTTTCCGCTTCCTTGGACTTGTCCGGGGCCCAGCGGTCGGTGACGGTCATGGTGCCCAGGATCACGCCTTCCTGGTCGCGCAGAGCGATGTCCTGCCCGATCTCGATGCTGTCGGCGAACTTCTCGGACACGTCGAGCGTGATCGGCATCGGCCACAGGGTGCCGTCCGCCAGACGCATGTTGTCGACGACGCCGTTGTAATCTTCCTCGGTCAGGAAGCCCTTGAGCGGGTAGAACCCGCCATTCATCAGCAGCTCGAGGTCGCAGATCTGGCGCGGGGACAAATCCCAGCTCGTCAGGTCGGCGGCTTCGACTTTGAGTTTCTGGGCGGAATCGTAGGAAACAAACAGCTCGGGGATCGGAGCGAGATTTGGAATTTGCATCGAGTAACTCTCATTCATGTCAATGTCCGCCCGGACGGCGGCGGTTCGCACGCTCCGGGGCGTAGACCGTGGGTCGCTCAAAGGCAAGAGAAGCAGGGATTTTCGGCTCAAAATGGGCAAAAATGCTGCAGCGCGGCGGAAAATGGAGAGGATTTCCGCCTTTGCCGCCCGGTTTGGTCCGAAATGGTCCGCATGGGGTGGCATGTGGAACAGCGGTTTTCCGCCCGTCGCATGTCGCGCCCGGCAAACCCCGTCAGGGCCCGCCGGGCGGAAGGTCAGAGAACCTCGAGGTAGATGTCCTGCGTGGCGATCAGCGCGCCGTCGTCATAGGCCTCGAGCCGGACGGTATAGAGCCCCTCGGCCGCGGTCGTGTCGAAGTCGGTATCGGGGAAGAAGCCGTAATTCCACGAATTCTGCAAATCGCCATTGCTGGTATATTCGCTGCCCGTGGCAGTCAGGTCGATGAAATCCTCGGCGGCGCTGCCATCCACGTCGGCGAGGAACTTGAAGACAAAGCTGTCATCGTCCCCGGCCTCGGTCACCGTGGCAGCCCAGTCGATATTCCATTCCATGCGGTCGGCCGAGGCCGGGTCGGCCTCCACCCGGAAGGTGGCGGTGCCATCGGCATTGTAGGTGACGTCCGACGGGTCCAGGTCGCCGACGCCGCGCAGCTTGGCCTTCAGCGCCAGTTCGACGCCCGCGCCTTCGTGGCGGGTGATGGCGTAGCCATCGGTGGAATTGCCGTCACCAAAGATCATCTCGACCCCGGCGCCGCCATTGGTGGCGCGGTCATCAACGGCACCAAAGAACGTGTCGATGAAATCGGTCCGGGCATAGCCCTTGTCGAAATCATAGGCGCGCACGGCGTCATAGGCGGCCTCGGAATTGTCGTTACCGGAATAATAGGGCCGGTCCAGCAGGTCCGGGTCGATCGCCTCGATCAGGGAAATCAGCTCGGCCCCGGTGGCGGGGTCGGAGGCAAAGCGCGAATTGATCGGTGCCTCGCCCAAATTGCCCAGCAGGTTGTCATGCAGCGATTGCAGCCGTTCCGGCGTCAGGTCCGCATCCGGCCCGTCCGGGGCGAACTTGCCGATCATCTCGGTCAGCGGCGCACCGCCATCCTCTAGGTATTCCGCATAGGCGATGCCCAGCCGCACGAAGTTCTCGTTCACGGAGGCGAAATAGCCCTCTTCGACATATCCGTCGTCGAGGAATTCCCAAAGCACGGCAAAGGTGCCGGCCTGCGATCCGTCGATGGTCAGCGCCTCGGCCAGGCTGCCCGCATCGGTCAGGGCCAGTTGCTCGGTGAGGAAATCGTCGATGTTGGTTCCGGTTTCCGCGCCGCCCGTGCCGCTGACATCGGCGCCGACGAACCCGACGCCCGAGATATTCAGCGAGGCCGGCACACCATCCTTGAAGGTCAGTTTGTCCAGGTCGGCCGCATCGACGGAATTGGCCTCCCACTTGGCCAGGGACAGGTTGGTCGTGCGCCCGCCATCGACCTTGATCTGAACGAAGTTGTTTTTGAAATCAATCGTGTAGTCGGAATCCAGCACGAAGTCGAAAACCCCGTCATCCACCCGCACCGGGAACAGCCGCGCCAGAAGGCTGTCGAAGAAACCGAAGAAATCGAACCGCCCGTGGCCATGCCCGTGGTCATGTCCGTGGTGGCCGTGATCGTGACCGCCATGGCGGTGAGAATTGAAACGTCCCATTGAAATTGCCCCTCCAGGTCAAAATGCAGGAGGGCGGCGCAATGCACCGTCAAAAAGTCCCCCCAATGCTGGGGAGACTAGGCAAGATCCTTATACAAAGGCAATATTTTTAACCCTGCGGTCGGGTTCGGACCCGCCGGGGCGGGGGCTCAGGCGCCCTCGGTCGCCGGGGCGCCGTGGCCCAGCGGCAGGGTGGTGTCGCGCGGGTCTTCCATGTCGCCGACCTCGGCGAGGAAGCGTTCCGCATCCAGCGCCGCCATGCAGCCCATGCCCGCCGAGGTCACCGCCTGACGATACTTGTGGTCGGTCAGGTCGCCGGCGGCAAAGACACCGGGCACCGAGGTTTCGGTCGTGCCGGGGTTCACCTTGACGTAGCCGCCATTGTGCAATTGCAGCTGGTCCTTCACCAGTTCGTTCGCCGGGGCGTGGCCGATGGCGATGAAGACACCCTTGGCCGAGATCTCGGAGATCTCGCCGGTATCCACGTGGCGCACCTTGACGCCGGACACGCCCTTGGGGCTGTCCTCGCCCACGACCTCTTCCAGCGTGTGATGCCACAGCGTTTCGATCTTGGGGTTCTTCATCAGGCGATCCTGCAGGATCTTCTCGGCCCGCAACTCGTCCCGGCGGTGGATCAGGGTGACCTTGGTGGCGAAGTTGGTGAGGAACAGCGCCTCTTCGACGGCCGTGTTGCCGCCGCCGATCACCACGATTTCCTGACCGCGGTAGAAGAAGCCGTCACAGGTCGCGCAGGCCGACACGCCGAAGCCCTTGTAGGCCTCTTCGCTGTCCAGCCCCAGCCACTTGGCGCGGGCGCCGGTCGCCAGGATCACGGCGTCGGCGGTGTAGGTGGTGCCGCTGTCGCCCTTGGCGGTGAAGGGGCGCTTGGACAGGTCAAGATCGGTGATGATGTCGCCGATGATCTCGGTGCCCATGGCCTTGGCGTGGGCTTCCATGCGGACCATCAGGTCGGGGCCCTGCACCTCGGTGTCGCCGGGCCAGTTCTCGACCTCGGTCGTGGTGGTCAGCTGCCCGCCAGGTTCGATCCCCTGCACGAGGATCGGGTTCAGCATCGCGCGGCTGGCATAGACGCCGGCGGTGTAGCCGGCGGGGCCGGAACCGATGATGAGGACGCGGGTGTGGCGGGTATCGGACATGGCAGGAACCTCTTGAGCAGCGGGCTGGGCAGCGGGTCCGACCTATGTAATCTCGCCCGGTGCAGGCTGCAACCGAAGGACGGGTGCGCCTGTGGCAATCCTGCCATGCGGACGGGATGTTGCGTCACGTTGAAATATTATTGCGTGTTAGCGCCGCGCTGATATAACAAACGCAAATTCTTGGAGGCCCAAATGGCGGGAACCCGTCTGGATCAGATCGACCGGAAAATTCTGGCTGAGTTGCAGGCCGATGGCCGCATGACCAATGTCGAATTGGCCAAGCGTGTTGGCATCTCTGCCCCGCCCTGCCTGCGCCGTGTCCGCACGCTGGAGGAATCGGGCTACATCAAGGGATACCACGCCCAGGTCGACAGCCGCGAACTGGGCTTCGAGGTGCAGGTCTTCGCCATGGTCGGGCTGGTCAGCCAGGCCGAATCCGACCTGTCCGCCTTCGAAGAGAAATGCCGCGGCTGGCCGCTGGTCCGCGAATGCCACATGCTGAACGGCGAGGTGGATTTCATCCTGAAATGCGTGGCCCCCGACCTGTCGACCTTCCAGAGCTTCCTGACCGGTCAGCTGACTTCGGCCGAGAACGTCGCCAGCGTGAAGACCTCGCTGGTGATCCGCGGCGCCAAGGATGAACCGGGCGTGCCCTTCGACATCCTCGAGGAACGGTTGAGCCGGACGGCCTGACCCGTCCGACCCTTCCTAACTATCTGACATCACGCGTAATCGCCGGCGCCGGTCCGTGCGCGGGCCATCCGCGGATGCGCCATTGCGCCGAAATCGGCGAGGCTGCGGACATGCGGGAACATCGACAGGAACAGCTCGCGGGTATGCGGGCCCATCCGGTCCTGAAGGCCGCGCCCGGGATGGAAGGTTTCCAGGTCCAGCCCGCCGGCGCGGATCGAGCCGTGCCGTTCGACGCAGACATGGTAGGTGTCCACCGCGCTGCGCGGGCTGATCCCGATCACCGTGTCGCCGTCGATGAAATCGCGCAGCGGCGAATAGGCCATCTTGCCCGGCTGTTCGAACTGGATGCCCGCCGGGCGGTGCAGCAGCCGCGCCCCGGGACCTGCCAGCAGATCGGGCGAGGGCTGGCCGGGCCCGAACCGGTCCGAGGTCACCCGCGTCAGCAGCGGGCCGTTCCCGGGTTCGGGCATATGGGTCATGATGCCGATCCACAGCACCTTCTGCACACCGTGTTCGCGGCTGATGACATCCATGCCGGGGCGCAGATCCTCGATCGCGACCTCGCCCTTGCGGGTGGCGATCAGCGACCCGTGCGCAAGCGCGTTGAACGCGGCCTCGAAATCCGGCGTGGCGGGTGCACGGATCTCCTCTTCGTGCACATCCCCGGATTCGGATAGGGACATCGTGTAGAACCGCCGCATCTTTGGCAGCGAATGAGTAACCCGCGCATGCGGAGAGTCATCCGTCCCGAAGGACGAAAGAGGACCAGACATAGCAACACCTTCTTCTCGGCGTCACATCCGTGTCGGCCCCCACCGACAACACAGAAGGACTCTGTGGCTCAGATGGGGAAAATCTGGCGGGTGAGGGGGCAAAAGTCAAAGAATGGCACCGATTGAAGACGCTTGGACGGCAATCATCTCGGTCGTCGGGGCATTGTTTCGTGGTGTCTGGATAATCCTGCCGCAATCTCGATTTCCCGTCATACGGGTAATCCGAATCGCCTTTTCGCGTCACTTTGCGCGCGACGAAGGTCCCGGAACCGGCCCCCGGCGACAGGGCGCGCGGGGTCCGGAACGGGTGCGGAAAACGGGCCGAGCAGGACCCCGTTTCCCTGCGTGACGGCGCGGTGCAGAACGCGCTGTCGGTGACCCTTGGCAAGGGGCCGGTTTTTGGTTGCTCGGCCTGTTTCGGCGGCCGCGCTTATGCTCGATAGGGACGTGCCAGGTCCTATGCGTCGGGGTTGTCAGGCGGCCTTGCGCTCAGCGGCCTGTCGCAGGCGGGCTGCAACGGCAGAGCGGTTGCCCCGCTGATACGGAAGCTTGGTATCGGTGGTCTTGGCGGTTGCGACCACGGACTGGATCCAGCGTTTCTGTTTGGCCTTCATGACTAACCCTCTAAATTTTTCTACCCATGCCGATTTTTGTTTGGCGTATGAGGCGAATATGCCGGGGGTTTGAGGCCTTCCTAGGACGAAAGAGGGCAATTTGAAGATTTCTTTAACGGCCTTGAAAATAGGCGGTTAACGAACCGGTAACCATGTATACAAGACAAAATCGCGGCAACGGTTTTGCAGAATTCGACAGAAATGGGGCGCCTAGAGCCGGATGACCGAGATCAGCCGCCCGTAATCGGCCTCACCGGCATGGGTGGTCCGGCGGTAGGAGTAGAATCTGTCCGGATCGCTGTAGGTGCAGTGCCGCGTCCATTCGGCTTCGCCGATTCCCGCGCTGCGCAGACGGTGCAGCCCGTAGGAGGGCAGATCGAAATGCACCCGGTCGCCGTCACCGCCCGCGAAGAAGCGGCTGTTCTCGGGATCTTCCATCAGGAACTGGTCGAGGAATTCCGGCCCGACCTCGTAGGCGCGCTGGCTGATCGAGGGGCCGATGACCGCGCGGATATCCTCGCGCCGGGCGCCAAGCGCCTCCATCGCGTCCAGCGTCGCCTCCAGCACGCCGTCCAGCGCCCCGCGCCAGCCCGCATGGGCCGCGCCGATCACCTGCGCATTGGCATCGGCGAACAGCACCGGCTGGCAATCCGCGGTCAGGATCGCCAGGGCCAGCCCCGGCGTCGCCGTCACGATCGCGTCGGCCTCGGGCAGGGCGTCGGGCACCGCGTCCAGCGTGGCCACATCGGCGGAATGGATCTGCCGGACGGAGACCAGGTCGCCGTCCCCCACCCCCATGGCCAGGGCGACGCGGGCGCGGTTGATCTCGACGATCTCGCGCTGGTCCGACGACCCGTGGCCGCAATTCAGCCCCGAGAAGATGCCAGAGGACGCACCGCCGCGCCGGGTGAAGAACCCGTGGCGGATCGGGGCCAGATTCGGTGAGGTTATGATCTCCAGCGTCATGCGGGTGCGGGTCCTGGGCCCTCGGTACCGGGGATGGGCGCCGCCCCCACGGGCGTCAGCGCCAGTACCTTGAAGAGCGTCCCCATTTCCTCGGGGTGGGTCAAGCGGCGATGTGCGGCAATATGGGATGTCAGCGCATCCCCGGTCATGCGGTCGGCCAGCGCCTGGGCGCGCTGCGTGATCCCTAGCCGTTCCAGGAACAGGCCCTGGCCCACCAGCGGCGCCGCGATGGCGGGCGCGGCAGCGCGGGCGATCGGTTCGAAATCCACATGCGCGGTCAGGTCGGCCTCGCCCGGTGTGGCGAAGGGATCGACCATCCGGTGACCCTGCAGCGCCTGGAACGTATCGCCCACCGACCGCCAGCCGCCATAATCCACGATCAGCGCCGCACCGCCATGATCCGCGATTCGCGCGCCCAGCGTGGCGGCGATGGCATTGGCGGCGGGGCGGAGTTCGACGATATCGCCGTCCTTCGTGTTCTCCATCCGCCCGGCCAGCAGGGTTTCCGGGCGCGGTGGGGCGAGGCCCGGTTTCAGCGCCTCCGTCCCGTCCTCGCCTTCGGCCAGCGCGACGCAGCGCTCGGCCCAGCCGCCGCCCTGACGCTGGAACTGGCGGATCGGCAGGGCGTCGAAGAACTCGTTCGCCACGAACCACAGCGGCCGCTCGGGCAAGTGGTCGACGGTGTCGATCCAGCGCACCGCGTGGCCCTCAAGCAGCGCCTGCTGCGCTTTCCGCAGGGCGGGGGAGGCCTCGATCAGCACCACCTCGGCCGCATTGTGGAACCCCGGCACGCCGCGCGTCGCGCGCAGGATGTCGGCCATCAGCGTGCCACGGCCCGGCCCGGCCTCGGCCAGGGTGAACGGGGCCGGAGCGCCCTGGTCCAGCCAGCTTTGCGCCAGGGCGAGGCCCAGCATCTCGCCGAACATCTGGCTAATCTCGGGCGCGGTGGTGAAATCGCCCGCCGCGCCCAGCGGATCGCGGGTGGTATAATAACCATGCTGCGGATCCAGCAGGCAGGCCGCCATGTAATCCGACAGCCGCATCGGTCCCTCCGCCGCGATCTTCAGGCGCAGGGTCTTCATCAGCGGGGTCACCGCCATTGCCGGCGCCCGATCGCGATGATGATCAGCCCCGCCAGCACCATCGGCAGCGACAGCATCTGCCCCATCGTGATCCCGACCGTGTCGGTCAGGCGCAGAACATGGCCATAGGGATTGTCGGGGGTGATGTATTGCGCATCGGCCAGGCGGAAGAACTCGACGACGAACCGCGCCGCGCCATAGCCCGCGACGAACAGCCCGGTGATCAGCCCCGGCTTGCGCAACGCGCCAAAGCCGAAGGCCAGCACGATCAGCAACGACCCCAGCAGCAGTCCTTCCAGCCCCGCCTCGTATAGCTGAGAGGGGTGGCGGGCACAGGGCTCACCATCA
Organism: Pseudooceanicola atlanticus; assembly: GCF_000768315.1. Taxonomy (GTDB): domain Bacteria; phylum Pseudomonadota; class Alphaproteobacteria; order Rhodobacterales; family Rhodobacteraceae; genus Pseudooceanicola; species Pseudooceanicola atlanticus. Next base: position 80,325 of record NZ_AQQX01000005.1, on the reverse strand, counting down.
CAAAGCGCGCCCTGAACCGGGAAGATCACGCCCCAGGGCGCATCGGTCGGCCGGCCCCAGAGCTCGGCATTGATGAAATTCGCGATCCGGCCCAGCATGATGCCCACCGGCGTGGCCAGCGCCATCATGTCGGCCGCCTGCATCCTGGGGATGCTGTTGCGGGCGCAGAACACCCACCAGGCCAGCGCGACGCCCAGGAACCCGCCATGGAAGGCCATGCCGCCCTGCCAGATCATGAGGATCTCGGCGGGATGCGACAGGTAATATCCCGGCTGGTAGAACAGCACGAAGCCCAGCCGACCGCCCAGGATGATGCCGACGATGATCCAGGTCATCAGGTCTTCCAGCTGCGCGCGGGTCATCGGCGGCTGGTCGGCGGGCCAGAGGCGCGGCATGCCCAGGGCCGTGCGCGCCAGGAACCAGCCCAGGCCGATCCCGACCATGTAGGCCAGCGCGTACCAGCGCAGCGCGAACTCCATCCCGAAGGCGGAAATCGAAAACACCTCGGGCGAGATATCGGGGAAGGGGATAACGGCGATCATGGATGTGACATGCCTTTGGCCCGTCGGGGAAGTCAACCGGCCGCGCGCCGCCCTCCGGCAGGCCCACGGGCTTGTGACGCGCCGGTTTGCGGCCCATATAGGGATCAAACGTGACAACGGAGACAGCGATGCAGCAGCGGTCCAAATTTTTCGACGACATGTCCCAGCTCATGACCAATGCCATGGGCGTGGCGCAGGGCGCCAAGGACGAGGCCGAAACGGCCTTCAACTCCATGATCGACCGCTGGCTGGCCGATCGTGACCTCGTCACCCGCGAGGAATTCGATGCCGTGCGCGCCATGGCCCAGAAGGCGCGCGAAGAGAACGAGGCGCTGAAGGCCCGGCTTGACGCGCTGGAGGCCAAACAGGGCTGACATGTTCAATTTGAGGGGAATGGCAGGGTGATCTAAACCTGCCATTTACCTGACGCGGTTTAGCTGCAGACAACCTTCGTTTGCAGGATAGTCGCGTGTTTCAGAACCTTTCGTCCCGCCTTTCGCTCCGCAACCTGTCGTGGATGATCATCACCACGACCCTGGTCGCGACATTCATTCTGGCGGCGGCGATGGCGTTCATCTCGTTCCAGGTTCGCCAGGTCGAGGACAAGGCGGACCGCCTGGCCGTCTCGGCCGATCCCTACAATATCGCCGTTGCCACGCTGACCGCGGAAATGGGCTATGGCGGCATGATCCACAACTACAAGAACGCGGTCCTGCGCGGCGACAAAAGCTATGCGGAGGCCGCGAAGCGTGGCACCGGGGCGGTGCTCGCCGCGCTGGACAATATCGCCGTCCTCAAGCCCGAGACGCTGGAGGATGTCACCGTTCTGCGCGACACCGTCCACGCCTACGAGGCCGCGGTCGACCGGGTGCGCATCATGCGGCTCTCCGGCACGCCCGCACAGCAGGTCAGTGAGACGATGACGCTGGATGACGGTCCCGCCTGGCAGTCGCTGCTCAACCTGATCGCCCTGACCTCCGACGGGACCAACCCGCAATACAAGGTGACCTACCTGCGCTGGCTGCGCGGCATGCTGGGCTATAACGGGGCGGTGCATCACTTCAAGGATTACCTCCTCCATCAGGACCCCGCGATGGCAGAGGCCGCCCGCACCAGCTTTGCCGAAGCCCATGCCATGGCCGAAGAATATCGCGCCCGGGGGCACAGCCAACGCGAGGATCGGGCGCTCGACACGATCGAGGCGATGATCGAGGATTACGTGCAGGGGCTGGACGTTGCCGCCCGCGCCATCGCAGAGGGGACCACCGCCGAAAAGATCGACGCGATGGTCCGCGTCTCCGACGCCCCGGCGATCGAGGCGCTGGGCGTGCTCTCCAACGCGACCCTGATCGAGAACGACCTGACCTCCGAGGCGCTGAACCGCGGCGTGACCAATGTGCGCCGCGTCTCCACCTGGCTGGCGCTGTTAACGGCCGTGTCCGGGGTGATGATCTCCATCGCCGTGGCGATCGTCCTGTCGCGCGGCGCCGTCCGCCCCGCGGCCCGCATCGCCGACAGCATGAAGCAGTTGGCCGAAGGCGATACCGATGTCGATTTCCCCGACCGCAACGACCGGACGGAGATCGGGATCATCGCCACCGTGGCCACGCAATTCGCCGACACCCTTCGCCACAACCAGAAGCTCCGCGCCGAGTCCGAAGCGCAGGCCGACACGCAGCGCGCCATGGCCGCCGAACAGGCCGGGCTGCTGGAGGAACAGAAGGCGCTTCAGGCCCGGATCGACCAGGAAAACGCCGAACGCAAGACACACCAGGACCGCCAGGAAGACCTGCAGCGCGAACTGGCCCGCGCCGTCGCCGCCGCCGTGGCGGGCGATTTCTCAATCCGGATCGACCGCGATTACGGCGAAGAAGAGCTTGATGCCTTCGTCACCCATTTCAACGACCTGCTGGCCAGTGTCGAACGCGGGGTGGAGGCGGTGTCCGTCGTTTCCCGCCGCATGGCCGGCGGCGACCTGTCCGCGCGTGTCGAGGGTCAGTTCGACGGTGTCTTCGCCGGGCTTCAGGCGTCGATCAACGAGGCGATGAGCGAGGTCGCGAGCCTCGTCGACGAGGTCCTCATCAATGCCGGCTCCATCGAGACGGAGGCAAGTTCCATCGCCACCGCCTCTGCCGACCTGTCGCAGCGCACCGAACGCCAGGCCGCCACGCTCGAGGAAACAGCCGCCGCAGTGACGCAGCTCTCGGCCTCCGTCCGCTCGGTCGCGGAAAATTCGGGCGAGGCGCGGGGCATGGCCGGTCGCGCCGGCAAGGTCGCCGATCAAAGCGGCGCCGTGGTCGACGAGGCCGTGGCGGCCATGGACCGGATTGTCGAAAGCTCGTCCAAGATCTCCAAGGTCACCGCGGTGATCGACGATATCGCCTTCCAGACCAACCTGCTCGCGCTCAATGCCGGGGTCGAGGCCGCCCGCGCCGGTGAAAGCGGCCGGGGCTTCGCGGTCGTGGCAACCGAGGTGCGGGCGCTCGCGCATCGCTCCTCCGAGGCCGCGAAGGAGATCAACGCCCTGATCGCCACCAGCGGGGACGAGATCGGCGCCGGCGCGCGCCAGATCAGCCATGCCGGCGATGCCATCCGCGAGATCGCCGATTATGTCGTGCAGCTGCGCCAGGCCATCGATACCGTGGCCACCGCGACCTCGGAACAATCCATCTCGCTCGACGAGGTGACGGCGGCGATGAACGAGCTGGACTCCGTCACCCAGCAGAACGTCGCCATGTTCGAGGAAACCACCGCCTCCACCGCCGCGCTACGCTCCCGGTCCCAGGACCTGATGCAGGCGGGCTCGCGCTTCACCACCGGCACCGCTCGGAATACTGGCGGACGGGGGCAGGGCGCGACGCCGGACCAAAAGCTGCGCGCCTGACCGGCCAGCTGTCGCCGCACCTCGGCCAAGGCCGCCAGGCGAACCGCGTCACGACAGAAATTGCGTACATCTCGGGCGTTATGCCTTCAAACCGCCCTCACCGAGGGCGGTTTTCGCAGATCCTGGCGTGACCGGACCCAAAGTGCCGCGCCGAAATAAACACTCGAATCGTCATCTACATGTCGTTCGGCCGTTACCTGCACGACATGTCATGCTATTCCGGCGCCAATTCTTGCGGTGTTCTTGGACTATTCCACAACTTCCTGCGTTTATCCCCAAGTTTTAGCTTGCCACAACGCCCCCCGGCCCTCACCATATCTCGTAGGGGCTACGGGAAATCGCCCAGCCTCTAGAGCAGGCACCTAGCGTTAGGGGCGTCTACCCGCCCTGCGCGCTACAACCAAAAAGAGGTGGCGCATGGCATTGTCCGAACAGTTTCTGACCGAGGAACTTCATCCCATTGATATCGTCGAGTTGCTGGCCGAACACCACGAGTGGGATTTCGACCGCATCGCCGACGACCAGATCGCCATGGCGGTCGAGGGTCAGTGGCGCACCTATTCCGTGACCCTGGCCTGGTCCAACTACGACCAGACCCTGCGTCTCGTCTGTACGTTCGAAATGGAACCGCCCGAAGAGGCGCTGACCGAATTGTACGAATTGCTCAACCTGGTCAATGACCAGTGCTGGGCCGGGGCCTTCACCTACTGGCCCGAACAGAAGCTGATGGTCTACCGCTACGGCCTGATCCTGACCGGGGACCAGATCGCGACGCCGGAACAGATCGACACGATGATCGCCTCCGCCGTCGGGTCGGCCGAACGCTATTACCCGGCGATCCAGCTGAATATCTGGGGCGGGCAACCCCCCGCCGAGGCGATGCAGGTCGCCATTGCAGAGGCCTACGGCCGGGCCTAAACTTCGCTCCAACAAGGGGCGCGGCACAAGCGCCCCCCAAGAGGGAGCAAGGATATGATGGAAGCGGTGGCCCGGCAGGGCATGGTCCTGATGGGCTGCGGCAAGATGGGCAGCGCGATGCTGGCGGGATGGCTGAAGGGCAGTCTTTCGCCCAAGGCCGTTTGGGTCAAGGACCCGAACCCGTCGGACTGGCTGCAGGCCAGCGGCGTTCAGATCAACACTGATCTGCCAGACGCCCCCGCCGTAGCCCTGATCGCCGTGAAACCCCAGATGATGGGCGAGGCATTGCCGCAGATGTCCGCCCTGGGTGGCGGTGACACGCTGGTGATCTCGGTCGCCGCCGGCACGCCGATCTCGAAATTCGAGGACACGTTCGGCGCCGACACTCCGATTATCCGCGCCATGCCAAACACGCCCGCCGCCGTGGGCCGGGGCATCACCGCGATCATCGGCAATGCCAAGGTGACCGAAACCCACCTGCAACTGGCCGAAGATCTGCTATCCGCCGTGGGCCAGGTCGTCCGGCTGGAAAGTGAAACGCAGATGGATGCGGTCACCGCCGTGTCGGGCTCCGGTCCGGCCTATGTCTTCCACCTGATCGAAACCATGGCCGCCGCGGGCGAGGCCGAAGGGCTCAGCCCCGATCTCGCCCTCACCCTGGCCCGTGCCACCGTCGCCGGGGCAGGGGCCCTGGCCGAAGAGGCCGGGGAAGGCCCCGACCAACTGCGCGTCAACGTGACCAGCCCCAATGGCACGACCCAGGCCGCGCTCGAGGTGCTGATGAACGAAGAGGATGGCTTCCCGGTGCTGCTGCGCCGCGCCATCAAGGCCGCCGCCGACCGCTCGAAGGAGCTTTCCCGTGACTGACCAGATCAGCTTTGACGATTTCCTCAAGGTCGATATCCGCGCGGGCCGCGTGGTCCGTGCCGAACCCTTCCCCGAAGCGCGCAAGCCCGCGATCAAGCTCTGGATCGATTTTGGCCCCGAGATCGGAGAGAAGAAGACCTCGGCCCAGATCACCGATCATTACGACCCGGAAACGCTGGTCGGCAAAACGGTGATGGCCGTCGTCAACTTCCCGCCCCGCCAGATCGGCCCCTTCATGTCCGAAGTGCTGACGCTGGGCGTGTCCGACGACAAGGGCGGCGTGATCCTCGTCACCCCCGACCAGGACGTCGCCCCCGGCGGGAGGCTGCATTGACCCGCATCCTGATCTCCCGCCCGATGCCGCCGCGCACCCAGGCCGCCGCAGAGGAATTGTTCGAGGTCGAGTGCCGCAACTCCAACAAGCCGATGTCGCAGGGCGAATTGCGCGCGGCCTTTGCGCTCTATGACGGGATGATGGTCACGCTGGGCGATGCCATCACCGCGGAAACCCTGCAGGATTTCGGCCGCCCGCGCTGCCGGATGGTCGCGAATTTCGGTGTCGGCTACAATCATATCGACGTTGATACCTGCGGCCGCCACGGCGTCACCGTGACCAACACGCCCGGCGCCGTGACCGACGCCACCGCCGATATCGCGATGACCCTGATGCTGATGACCGCCCGCCGTGCCGGCGAAGGCGAACGCATGGTCCGCGCCGGCCAATGGGACGGCTGGCATCCGACCCAGCTGCTGGGCCTGCACCTGACCGGTCGCACCGTCGGCATCGTCGGGATGGGCCGCATCGGCCAGGCCATCGCGCGGCGCTGTCACTTCGGCTTCGGCATGCAGGTGCTCTATGCCAACCGGTCGGAAAAATCGGTGGATTTCCCCGCCCGCCAGGCCCCGCTGGAGGAGGTCGCCGCCCAGGCCGACGTGGTCATCGTCGCCGCGCCGGGCGGGGCTGAGACGCACCACCTGATCGACGACACAGTGCTGTCGGCCATGCAGTCCCATGCCATCCTGGTGAACATCGCCCGGGGCAATATCATCGACGAAGCGGCCCTGGCCCGCGCGCTCGAAAAAGGCACGATCGCGGGCGCCGGCCTCGATGTCTACGAAGAGGAGCCCAAGGTGACCCCGGCGCTTCTCAAGATGGAACAGGTCACCCTGCTGCCGCATCTCGGCACCGCCTCCATGGAGGTACGGGAGGAAATGGGGCTGATGGCCGTCGCCAATCTCAAGGCCTATTTCGCCGGTGAAGAGGTGCCGAACCGAGTCGCGTGATCCTACGTGTGCCGCGCCATTTCGGATCAAAATGACGTTGCGGCATCCTGCCCTGGAGCGGGAAACAGTGTGTATCCACCGGGAATCCGGTGGGTATTTCCCCGCCGCCACAATTCCGCCAGAATCTCTGACCACATCTTAAATGTGTATGAGTGAATCCAGTTAACTGGAGTTTGTTATGTTAAGATGTCTGGCACGTTGCCGGGCCCCGTTCGCGCGGTTCATGCGCGACACGTCCGGTGCGTCGACCCTGGAATTTGTCCTCTGGATCCCGTTGATCCTGGTGATGTTCGCCACCCTTTTGGACTTTTCCCATTCCTTTACCGTGAACAGCACGATGTGGAACCAGGCGCGGATCGCCGCGCGTGGCCTGTCGATGCACGAACTGACCCCGACCGAGGCCGAGGCGTTGATCCGCAACGGGCTTCAATGGACGCAGCACGATGTGAGCGTCTCCATCGTCGAGGATCGCGACCAGGTCTCCGTCACCCTGCGCATGCCGATCGCCCAGTCGGGCGTTGTCAATGTCGCCACCGGCACGGTTCCCGGCGATTGGGTGGCCCGCGTGGCGATGCTGCGGGAACCGGTCTGATGCTGCGCGCATTCCTGGCCCGCTTCGCCCGGCAGCAGGACGGCGCCGCGACCATCCTGATGCTTTACGGGATCGGTATCATGCTGATGGTGGGGGGGATCATGCTGGATTTCGCCAACCGCCACCGCGTCGAATCGATCCTGCAATCCGCCGCCGATGTCTCGGCCGCCAGCGCCGCGATCCGCCTCAGCGAACCGATCTCGCTGGACACGCCCGAGGCACAGGCCCGCAGGACCACGGCCTTTTCCCTGGGCGGCACCACCCTGGCCGATGCCTGGCACGAACAGAGTTTCGAGTTGGGCCATTACAATGCTGATAACGGTTCGTTCCAGCCGGGCGCTCAGGATGCCAACGCGGTCCGGGTCAAGCTCAGCCGCTCGCCATCGACCGGTAATGGAGAGCGCACGTTCCTGCTGTCGATGCTGGGCATCTCGGAATGGGATATCCGCGTGTCCTCCATCGCGCGCATCCGCACCCATGAAGGCCTGCCCTGTGTCGATCCGCTCCTGTCGCTGAAGGCCGGATTGCAGGTCGGGTCCGGGCGGCTATTCGCGGGGATCTGCCTCTATGCCTCGGCCCAGATCGATTACGGCGGCGTACCGGGTTGGGTCACCGACGACACCGCGGATTTCGTGAACGCGCTGCTGGTCGACATGCTGCCGCAGCCGACCTCGCTGATCCAGAACGTGTCGTTGCTGGGCGGAGAACCGGATTACATGGACGGCCCCGGGCTGCGCTCCGCGCTGAACGGGCTGATCCACAGCACCACGCGTCTGGCCGGCGATGCACTGACGGACGAGGCGCAGCTGGCAACCGGCGGCCGGTTCCATGTGTCCTGTCCTTCCAACGGGGTGCTGGTGCTGGACGGGCCGCTCGATCTGACGAACACGGTGCTGATCAGCGATTGCCCGATCCGCATCGATGGCGACGTGTCGATCCAGGCCGGGCTGGTGATTTCGAACCTGCTGGGCGTTCTGCCGCGTGGCAATTCCATCGCGGTGCCTTCGGATGCGGTGCTGAAGCGCACGACCTCCTGCCCGCCGGGGGAGGGGGCCAGGATCTACCTCTTCGCGGATGCGTCCATCCGGCTCGCCGTGCCGGCGCTGGCCGATCCGGACAGCCCGCTTGGCGGGTTCCTCGACGACACGATCGGGGTGGTGGGCGATACGGTGAACGAGACGATCAATCTCGTCGGCGGCCTGCTCGACGTGGTGGACGAGGTCGCCAGCCAGACGCTCGACCTGCCGGGGCTCGCCGGGCTCTGCATCGGCATGGACACGATGCTGTCGACCGACCGGGTCTCGCTGCACTGAGGGCGACACCGCAAAGGCACCGACGTAATACCGACGTTGTACCGACGTGATACCGATGCGGGTTTCGGGGCCGTTTCGCGGCCCCGACAGCGAGGCCATCAGGCGTGCGGATCGCCCATTTCCTGGCGCCAGTGACTCCGGCAGAGCGACACGTAGGTCTCGTTCCCGCCCACCTGAACCTGCGCCCCTTCGCGCAGCGCCTGGCCATCCGGCCCCCGCCGCACGACCATCGTGGCCTTGCGTCCGCAATGGCAGATCGTGCGCACTTCGCGCATCTCGTCCGACAGCGCCAGAAGCGCCGCGGACCCCTCGAACAACTCGCCCAGGAAATCGACCCGCAGCCCGTAGCACATGACCGGCACGCCCAGGTCATCCACCGCGCGCGCCAGTTGCCAGACCTGGGTTGAGGTCAGGAACTGCGCCTCGTCGACGAACACACAGGCGCAGGGCCCATCCTCCAACCGCTTGGCAATCCTCGCAAAAAGGTCGTCATCGCCGCGGAACGTATCGGCCTCCTCGCCGATCCCGATCCGGCTGGCGATCCGTCCGGTCCCGGCACGATCGTCCAGCTGCGCGGTCAGCAGATAGGTCTGCATCCCCCGTTCGCGGTAATTGTGCGAGGCTTGCAACAGAACCGTCGATTTGCCCGCATTCATGGTGGAGTAGTGGAAGTAAAGCTTGGCCATGCGCCAATTAGGCCAGCCCGGCCGCCGCTGTCCAGACACCCCGGACAGGTTCGCGCCGACGTCACCTTCCCGCGCGGGTCCCCTGCTTCATCTTGCCGGAAATACTCCGGGGGAGACGCCCGCAGGGCGGCGGGGGCAGAGCCCCCAACACCCTGACGTCAAAGCGAATTCAGAAGGGGAAAGAGCTCAGCGGACCCGAGCTCAGCGGCGACCCGCAGGCTGCCAGCGCCATCAGCGCCAGCAGCGGAAAGAGCAGGCGCGGGCTCACTGCGCCAGCTCCTGAAGCGAGGTCACGACGATCTCCCCGGCATCGCGGGACGCGATCGCCTGCGCCGCGGCCTGGGCCCCGGCGGCGGTGGTGAAATAGGGGATCTTGTCATAAAGCGCCACCGACCGGATCTCTCGGCTGTCCTCGATGGATTGCGCGCCTTCGGTCGTGTTCAGCACCAGGGCGATCTCTCCGTCCTTCAGCTGGTCGACGATGTTCGGACGGCCCTCGTAGACCTTGTTCACCGTGTCACAGCTCAGCCCTGCCTCTTTCAGCCAGGCCGCCGTGCCGCGCGTCGCGACCAGGACAAACCCCATATCCGACAGGGACTTGGCGGCATCCAGCATGGCGGCCGTCTTGTCCTCGTCCCGGATCGAGATGAAGGCGCGGCCCTGCGAGGGCAGCAGGTTGCCGGCCCCCAGCTGTGCCTTGAGGAAGGCCTTGGCGAAGGTCGTGTCCGAGCCCATCACCTCGCCGGTGGAGCGCATTTCCGGTCCCAGCAGCGTGTCGACACCGGGGAAGCGCGCGAAGGGCAGTACCGCTTCTTTCACGGCGAACCGCCCGGTCTGCGGATCGACCAGGGTGAAGGCATCCAGCGTCTCGCCCGCCATGACCCGCGCCGCGATGGAGGCGATCGGCGAATTCACCGCCTTGGCCACGAAGGGCACGGTGCGCGAGGCCCGCGGGTTCACCTCGATCAGGTAGACCTCGCCGTCCTTCACCGCGAATTGCACGTTCATCAGGCCCACGACGCCCAGCTCAAGAGCCAGGTCACGGGTCTGCTGCTTGACCACGTCGAGGATATCCTGTGGCAGGGAATGCGGGGGCAGGGAGCAGGCGCTGTCGCCCGAATGCACGCCGGCTTCCTCGATATGCTGCATGATGCCCGCGACATGCACGTTGGTGCCATCGCAGAGCGCGTCGACATCCAGCTCGACCGCGTTGGCGAGGTAGCTGTCCAGCAGGACCGGGCTGTCACCCGACACGACGACGGCGTCGCGGATGTAGCGTTTCAGGCCGTCCATGTCGCGCACGATTTCCATCGCACGGCCGCCCAGCACGTAGGAGGGGCGGATGACCAGCGGGAAGCCGATGCTGTCCGCGATCTCCAGCGCCTCAGCGTCGGAATGGGCGATCCCGTTCTTCGGCTGCTTCAGCGACAGGCGGTTCACAAGGTCCTGGAAACGCTCGCGATCTTCGGCCAGGTCGATGGCGTCGGGCGTGGTGCCCAGGATCGGGATCCCGGCCTCTTCCAGCGCGTTGGCCAGCTTCAGCGGGGTCTGGCCGCCGAACTGGACGATCACGCCATGCAGGGTGCCCTTGCTTTGTTCGACCCGCAGGATCTCCATCACGTGCTCGAAAGTCAGCGGTTCGAAATACAGCCGGTCCGAGGTGTCATAGTCGGTCGACACGGTTTCCGGGTTGCAGTTGACCATGATGGTTTCATAGCCCGCTTCGGTCAGGGCGAAACAGGCGTGGCAGCAGCAGTAGTCGAACTCGATCCCCTGGCCGATCCGGTTCGGACCGCCGCCCAGGATGACGACCTTGTTGCGTTCGGAGGGGCGCGCCTCGTCTTCGACCTCGCCCATCATCGGGGCTTCGTAGGTCGAGTACATGTAGGGGGTCTGAGCTTCGAATTCGGCGGCGCACGTGTCGATCCGCTTGAAGACGGCGGTGACGCCGAGGTTGTGCCGCGCGCGGCGCACCTGTTCCTCGTCCCGCGCCGAGAGCTGGGCCAGCCGGGCATCGGTGAAGCCCAGCATCTTGTAGCGCCGCAGCCCTTCCTCGGTCACCGGCAGGCCGTTGACCTTGATCTCGGCCTCGGCGCGCACGATTTCGCGGATACGGGCCAGGAACCAGGGATCGAACGAGGTCACGCCGTGGATTTCGTCATCGGTCAGCCCGTGGCGCATGGCTTGGGCGATCACGCGGATCCGGTCGGGCGTCTGCTTGGCCAGGGCCTTGGTGATGGCGGCCTTGTCTGGCGCGCCTTCGATCTCGATCTCGTCAAGGCCGGTCAGCCCGGTTTCCATCGAGGTCAGCGCCTTTTGCAGCGATTCATGGAAGGACCGGCCGATCGCCATCGCCTCGCCCACGGATTTCATCGCCGTGGTCAGGTGCGGTTCGGAGCCGGGGAACTTCTCGAAGGCGAAGCGCGGGATCTTGGTGACCACGTAGTCGATGGTCGGTTCGAACGACGCGGGCGTCACCTTGGTGATGTCGTTGTCCAGCTCGTCCAGCGTGTAGCCCACGGCCAGTTTCGCAGCGATCTTGGCAATCGGGAAGCCGGTGGCCTTGGATGCCAGCGCGGAGGAGCGCGAAACCCGGGGGTTCATCTCGATCACGACCATGCGGCCATCCTCGGGGTTCACGGCCCATTGCACGTTGGACCCGCCGGTTTCCACGCCGATCTCGCGCAGAACCGCGATCGAGGCGGCGCGCATCGCCTGGTATTCCTTGTCGGTCAGGGTCAGGGCCGGGGCCACGGTGATGGAATCGCCCGTATGCACGCCCATCGGGTCCACGTTCTCGATCGAGCAGACGATGATCGCGTTGTCGGCCTTGTCGCGCACGACCTCCATCTCGAATTCCTTCCAGCCAAGGAGGGACTCGTCGACGAGGATCTGCGCCACCGGAGAGGCCTCCATGCCCGACCGGCAGTAATATTCGTAATCGTCGCGGTTATAGGCGACGCCACCGCCGGTGCCGCCGAGGGTAAAGGCGGGGCGGATGATGGCGGGCAGGCCGATCTCTTCCAGCGCCTCCATCGCTTCGGCGACGCCGGCGGCGATGTCGTAACCCTTTTCGGTCTTGGGCGCGGAGACGATGGTGGCCTTGGGGTTTTCCAGTCCGATCCGGTCCATCGCCTCGCGGAAGAGCTTGCGATCTTCTGCCATTTCAATGGCTTCACGGTTGGCCCCGATCAGTTCGACGTTGAACTTTTCCAACACGCCCATATCGGCCAGCGCCAGCGAGGTGTTCAGCCCGGTCTGTCCGCCCATGGTCGGCAGCAGCGCGTCGGGGCGTTCCTTCTCGATGATCTTGGCGACCACTTCGGGGGTGATCGGTTCGATATAGGTGGCGTCGGCGAGGCCGGGATCGGTCATGATCGTCGCGGGGTTGGAGTTGACCAGGATCACCCGGTACCCCTCTTCTCGCAGGGCCTTGCAGGCCTGGGCCCCCGAATAATCGAACTCACAGGCCTGGCCGATGATGATCGGCCCCGCACCAATGATCATGATCGAGGAGATATCGGTTCTTTTTGGCATGGTCTTCCCCGGGGCAGCGCAAAATTATGCGGGTTATAGTCATGGCAGGGACGCGCGCAAGGGCCGTTGGCGGTATTTCTCGGCCTTAAGGTCGTGCGAATCGTTCCCTTGTATCTCCGGCCTTGGTGATTAGAATAGGGACCCAACGAAGGGCGGTGCGGAAAGCGTGCCGCCTTTGACACGAAAGCCCCGGCCAAGGGGCCTCCAAGCCAAGAAAAGGATATCGTCCATGTCCTGGACCGATGAACGCGTCGAGCTGCTCAAGAAGATGTGGACCGAGGGGCAATCCGCCAGCCAGATCGCCAAGGAACTGGGCGGGGTCACCCGCAATGCCGTGATCGGCAAGGTGCATCGCCTCGGGCTCTCCAACCGTTCCGGTGGCGGCGGCGCCGCGGCTGCACCTGCGGCCAGCGCGGCTCCCAAGGCGGAGGCCAAGCCGAAGCCCGCGGCCAAACCCGCGGCCCAGCCGGCAGCCAAGGCCGCGCCCGAGGTTGAGGAAGAGGCCGATGATGAACCTCGCACCACCTCTGCCGCACCCGCCGGCGCGCCGTCGCGCAAGGCCATCGTGCCGGCCGGCCAGCCGCTGCCGCCGCAGCCCTCCGCGAACGAGATCAGCCCCGAGGCGCTGGCCAAGGTCAACGAGATCGAAAAGAAGGCCAAGAAGCTCACCCTGATGGAGCTGACCGAGCGGACCTGCAAATGGCCCGTTGGCGACCCCGCAACCGAGAAATTCTGGTTCTGCGGCCTGCCGGTCCAGGCGGGCAAACCCTATTGCGAAGCGCATGTGGGCGTGGCGTTCCAGCCCATGTCCTCGCGCCGCGATCGCCGCCGGTAACGCGGCCTCCCTGTCATTCGGCCAAAGTATTTCGGTGCCGCCGGTCGCCCAGCGACGGGCGGCACGTCCCTTGTTTCGATCTCCCTTGGAGATCGACCGGGCAGGGGGCTTTGCCCCCCGTCTGTCAAAGCAGGCTTTGACAAACTCCCCCCAGGATATTCTTCGGCCAGATGAAAGGGGAAGCGCCTGCGCTGAGACATCGCTGGCCCCTTGGATCAATGGGATCAGGAGGAGGCGTTCCGCATCAATGGCAGGGGCAGGCTGATCTGCGGCATGCGATACCGCCGACGCGCCGGACGCAAGGGTGGTGGGTCGGTTGCGACCAGCCGTTGCAGGCGGGTGAGGGGCAGCGGTGTCGGCTCGGCCACAAGGGCCGCGTAGAGCGCAAAGACACCGGGGCGCAGATAGGCGGACCAATGGCAGATGCGCCGTTCGGGCCCCGCGATGCGGAAGCCCTGGGCCGCGAGCCCGGTCAGCAGGTCGGGGCGGTCGATCGGCAGGGTCAGCCAGTTGGGCCGGTCGGGGGCGCGGCGTCCCAGCGACAGGTCGCCGCGCTCCGGCGACGGGATCACGCTTTCCAGCAGGCGATCGTAGAGCCGGTTTTCGCGGCTTGTGACCGAGATGACCTCGATTTTGCGTCCCGCCGCGCTGTCGAGCGCCGCTTCGGCCCGGCCAGAATACTCCGCCCCCGCAAGCAGGATCGCCCGGTTCAGCGCGCCCGGCGGCAGGTGCGGCAGGGCCGACAGGACCACGCGCGCGCCCAGCGAATGAGCGATGGCATGGATGGGCCTGTGGGGCGCGGCGCGATGCAAGTGCCGGATCAGGTCGGCCAGCGCCAGCCCGGCGGCCTCGGCCCGCTCATAGGCCTGCCAGATCGAGCCACGCGCGGGCCAGCCGAAGGCAATGCCCAGCCGGTCGTCGCGGTCGAGGCCCAGCTCTCGCGGCCAGCTCTTGGCCTTCCAGCAGGTGTGGTCCCGGGCCAGTGACAGGATGTGATCATGGGGACAATGGACGGGATCGCCGGGCGCGAACTTGAAGCCATGGATCATCACGATGATCGGGCCGCTGCCATCCGCCTGCGCGGTGAGGGTCGGGCCTGGGTCGTCGCCGCCCTCGTGCAGTTCCAGGCCGTTTTCGCCAAGATTGACCCGTAGCAAGGCCATGTCCCGAAGCCCCCGATCCATCATTTGGGGTTTCTTTACGGCCTGGATACGAAACTTGGGTGATGGTTGGGTGACAGAACGGTAACTCTTGACCCTTGCCGCGATGCAGCGCTAGACAGAAACCCGTGGCGATTTGTTACCGGATTGCGGGCCACGGAAAATATTCCGCTAAAAGGTCAGTCGTCGGGGACCCCCACGCTTGGCCGCGTCTGGGGGTTTTTATTTGACCGACCCACCCCCGAGAGGTCGGTCCGGAGAGTGACGATGAGCGATTGGAAAAAACGCACCACGCTGGTCCATGGCGGCACCCGCCGTTCGCAATACGGGGAGGTCAGCGAAGCGATCTTCCTGACCCAGGGCTTTGTCTATGACAGTGCCGAAGCCGCAGAGGCCCGGTTCCAGAACCTCGGCGACGATGAATTCATCTATGCCCGCTACGGCAACCCCACCGTGCGCATGTTCGAGAACCGGATCGCGCAGATCACCGGTTACGAGGATGCCTTTGCCTGTGCCTCGGGCATGGCGGCGGTGAACGGCGCGCTGATGGCGCTGCTGAAGGGCGGGGACCAGGTCGTGTCGTCCCGCGCGCTGTTCGGGTCCTGCCTCTACGTGCTGGAGGAGGTCCTGGCCCGCTTCGGGGTCGAGATCATCCTGGTCGACGGCACCGACAATGCCGCCTGGGAGGCCGCGATCACCGACAAGACGACGCTGGTCTTCCTCGAAGGGATTTCCAACCCGACGCTCGAGGTCGTGGACCTGGAGCATGTCGTGAAAGTGGCCCATGCCCATGACGCGCTGGTCGTTGTCGATGACGCGATGGCCACGCCCGTCTTTTCCTATTCCGAGCGGTATGGCGCGGATTTCTGCGTGATTTCAACGACCAAGCATGTGGACGGGCAGGGCCGGATGCTGGGCGGGATCGTTTGTGGTTCGAAAGAGATGATCCGCGGCCCGATCGAGACCTACCTGAAACATACCGGCGGCGCGATGAACCCGTTCACCGCCTGGGTGCAGCTGAAATCGCTCGATACGCTGGACCTGCGGGTCCGGGCCCAGGCCGCGACCGCGATGCAGATCGCCGAGGCGCTGGAAGGCCATCCGAAGCTGAACGTCGTGCGGTACCCGCAACTGCCCTCGCATCCCGAACATGCGGTGGCGATGAAACAGGCGCCGATTGGCGGCACCGTCGTGGCCTTCGAGGTGAAGGGCGGCAAGGAGGCCTGTTTCAAGATGCTGAACTCGCTCGAAGTTTTCACGATCTCGAACAATTTCGCCGATGCGAAGTCCATCGTCACGCATCCCTCGACCACCACCCACCAGCGCCTGCCGCAGGAGCAGAAGGATGCGCTCGGCATTTCGGACGGGATGGTGCGGCTGTCGGCGGGTCTGGAAGACCCCGAAGATCTGGTTGCCGACCTGATTCAGGCGCTCGACAAGATTTGACCTGCAGCGTGTGGCCCCGGCGGTCGTCCGGGGCCCGCGCCGTCCTGCCTGTTTTGGTGGGACCTTCCGTGATGGTGCGGCGTCGCGGCAAAGAATGATCCGCCCTGCCGGTTTCAGCGTAATACCTGACGAAATTGGCAATCACGGTGCATTCGCCCTACTTATGGTCGGTGACAGCCGGACAGCCGCCCAGGAACAGGGGGTACAGATGAACATCCATCCGAACGATATGCAGCCGCAGCCCGACCGCGACGAGGCAAAAGCCGCGCTTGACAAGTTGCGCAAATGGGCCGCGCAGGCCTCTGATCGGCAGATCAACGATCTGGACCCGGCCATTGCGCGCCTGCTGAGCAACAGCGATTATCCAACCCTGGCAAGGGATTATCCGGAGGAGTTCACGGTCGACCCCGATTACCGTGCCACTTTGCCTGACCTGCAAAACGGGCCGGCCAGCCTGATCCGGGGCGCGCGCCGGGCCATCCAGCATGTGGGGATTTCCAATTTCCGCCTTCCGATCCGCTACGAGACCCGCGATGGCGACGCCATCATGCTGGAGAGTTCGGTCACGGGCACGGTCAGCCTTGAGGCGGACAAGAAGGGCATCAACATGAGCCGCATCATGCGGTCCTTCTATGCACATGCAGAAAAAACCTTCTCCTTCGCGGTGATCGAGGCGGCGCTGGACGATTACAAGGCCGATCTGGAGAGCTTTGATGCGCGCATCCAGATGCGGTTTTCGTACCCGATGAAGGTGCCGTCGCTGCGATCTGGCCTGCAGGGCTATCAGTATTACGACATTGCGCTCGAACTGGTGGAAAGCGCCGGTCAGCGGCTGCGGATCGTGCACCTCGACTACGTCTATTCCTCGACCTGCCCCTGCTCACTGGAACTGTCCGAACATGCGCGGCGGGATCGGGGCCAGTTGGCGACGCCGCATTCGCAGCGCTCGGTCGCGCGATTGTCGGTGGTATTGGACGACGACGACAAGCGGCTTTGGTTCGAAGACCTGATCGATATGGCGCGCCGTGCGGTGCCGACGGAAACGCAGGTCATGGTGAAGCGCGAGGATGAACAGGCCTTTGCAGAGCTGAACGCCGCCAACCCGATCTTCGTCGAGGATGCGGCGCGCCTGTTCGCGGCGCAGTTGGAGGCGGACGAGCGCGTTGGCGATTTCCGCATCGCGGCCAGCCACCAGGAAAGCCTGCATTCCCACGACGCGGTATCGGTTCTGACGGAAGGGGAGACTTTTGCCTCGGCCAGCCTTGATCCGAACTTCTTCTCGACGCTGATCCATCGGGGCTAAAGCTCAATCGTTTCAATGGCATCAAGCGCCGGCGTCATCCTTCGTGATGCGCCGGCGCTTTTGCTGTGCCCGGTAGGTTGGCGCCGTGTTCCGCGATGGTTTTGGCAACGCGACCCGTCTGGCGGCGTCAGCGCGCAGTTGCCCAACCCCACACCTGCGCACGGTTTTTAGGCAGCCCATACCGTCACGGCCAAAATTTGCGCGGGCGGTAAAATTCCCCTCCCCATCGGCGACAAAGACGATACTCTCGGTCCGACGGAGGGACCGAAGATCAACGCCGACGCGACAATGAACCGGGTGTCAGACCCCGCCGCGCCGAGGGCCAGCCAGCCCCGTGCGCGCGGTCGCATCGATCTGTCCGCCAAGCTGCGCGCGGGGCGGTCCCGGATCGGCGATCTGCACCAGGCCGGGTCCTTCAAATTGTTGTTTCCGCATGGTGCCTCGCAAGCGCTGCAGGCCGTTGTTCTGAACACGGCCGGTGGCGTGACCGGGGGCGACCGGTTTCACCTGACCGCACGTGCCGATGAAGACGCGCAGATGGTTCTGACCACCCAGGCCGCTGAACGTATCTACCGCGCGCAACCAGGCGAGATCGGTCAGGTCCGCACCGCTCTATCGGTGGCGGCGGGCGCGCGGATGGACTGGCTGCCGCAGGAAACCATCCTGTTCGAGGCTGCCGCTCTGGATCGCCGGATCGAGGTCGACCTGGCCGAAGATGCCCGTTTCCTTGCCGTGGAGCCGCTGATTTTCGGGCGGCGCGCCATGGGGGAAATCGTCGAAACCGGACATCTGACGGACCGCTGGCGCGTCATGCGGGGCGGCGACTTGTGCTTTGCCGACAACCTGCGCCTGTCGGGCCAACCGCAGGCCCTGATGAACCGTTCCGCCATCGGGGGCGGGGCCGGGGCCATGGCCAGCCTGCTTCTGGTTGCGCCGGATGCGGACCTTTACGTTGATCGCCTGCGCCGCGCGCTTGGCCCGAATGGCGGCGCCAGCCTGGTCCGGCCCGGCGTGCTGTTCGCACGGCTGCTGGCCGAAGACGGGTTCGAGATGCGCCGCACCCTGATACCTGCCATTCACGCCCTTTCGGGGGCCGACATTCCCAAGACATGGATGCTCTGAAATGCAACTGACCCCCCGTGAAAAGGATAAATTGTTGATCTCGATGGCCGCAGAGGTGGCCCGCAAGCGCCTGGCGCGCGGGGTCAAGCTAAACCATCCGGAGGCTATCGCTCTTATCACCGATGCCGTCGTCGAAGGTGCCCGCGACGGCAAATCCGTCGCCCAGCTGATGCAGGAGGGCGCGACCATCGTCAGCGTCGAGCAATGCATGGATGGCATCGCCGAAATGATCCACGAGGTCCAAGTCGAGGCGACGTTCCCCGACGGGACCAAGCTGGTGACCGTGCATAACCCGATTCGTTGACCACAGACTTATCCACAAAAAGAAAGGGACCTAAGATGTCGGAATGGCTAGAGAAACTGGCGATAGCGCTTGGTCTTGTCCCCGCGCCGAAACCGATCCCCGTCCGGGTCCGCCAGGAGACGCGCAAATGATCCCCGGAGAGCTGTTCCCGGCCCCCGGCACGATCGAACTGAACGGTGACCGCGAGGCGATCACGCTGATGGTGGCCAATACCGGCGACCGCCCTGTGCAGGTCGGATCCCACTATCATTTCGCCGAGGCGAATTCGGCGCTGGATTTCGACCGGGCCGCTGCACGCGGCATGCGCTTGGACATTGCCGCCGGCACGGCAGTGCGGTTCGAACCCGGCCAGCGGCGCGAGGTCAACCTGATCCCGGTTTCGGGCGACAAGGTGATCTACGGCTTCAACCAGCAGGTTATGGGTCAGCTTTGATGCGTTCCGGCCAGCGTCTTGCCCTTTGCCTTGCCCTGGGCCTTGCGCCTTTGCAGGCCGCCGCGCTGGATTGCGCGGAACCGGTGACGACGGCGGACATGTCCGCCTGTGCGCGGGCAGAGCTGGACGCGGCCGACGCGGCGCTGAACCTCGCATGGAAGGCTGCGCTGGCCCATGCAGAGGAGCTTGATACCTACCTGTCCGAGGGCGAGGAAAAGACCGCCGATGCCTTGCTGACCGCGCAGCGCGCCTGGATCGATTTTCGCGACAAGGCCTGTTTCGCCGAAGGTCTGGAATATCGCGGCGGCACCCTGCAGACGACCGAGGTTCTGTATTGCCTGCTGCGCCAGACCGAACGCCGCACCCAGGACCTGATCTATTTCGGAGGGGAGAAATGACCGCCATCGCCGCGTCCTCCCCTCGTCACCGGGCCAAGCGCCCGCATTCACAAGACCGGGCCGCTGCGCGTGCCCAGGACGTTTCATAGGAGCCGCCGATGCCCACCCAGATCTCCCGCGCTGACTACGCCGCGATGTTCGGTCCCACCACCGGGGACAAGCTGCGCCTGGCCGATACCGACCTGATCATCGAGGTCGAACGCGACCTGACCGCCGACCTGGCCGGGATCGGCGGCAATGGCCCGCTTTATGGCGAAGAGGTCAAGTTCGGCGGCGGCAAGGTGATCCGCGACGGCATGGGCCAGTCGCAGAAGACGCGGGCCGAAGGCGCGGTCGACACGGTCATCACCAACGCGCTGATCCTGGACTGGACGGGCATCTACAAGGCGGATGTCGGGCTGCGCGACGGGCGCATCCACAAGATCGGCAAGGCGGGCAACCCCGACACGCAACCGGGCGTCGACATCATCGTCGGACCGGGCACCGAGGTGATCGCGGGCGAGGGCAAGATCCTGACCGCCGGCGGATTCGACAGCCACATTCACTTCATCTGCCCCCAGCAGATCGAGGATGCGCTGCATTCCGGCCTAACCACGATGCTGGGCGGCGGCACCGGCCCCGCCCATGGCACGCTGGCCACGACGGTGACGCCGGGCCCCTGGCACATGGCGCGGATGCTTCAGGCGGCCGATGCCTTCCCGATGAACCTGGCCTTCGCGGGCAAGGGCAACGCCTCTCTCCCCGCCGCACTTGAGGAACAGATCAAGGCCGGAGCTTGTTCGCTGAAGCTGCACGAGGATTGGGGCACGACGCCCGGTGCCATCGATTGCTGCCTGTCGGTCGCCGACGACTACGACGTGCAGGTGATGATCCATACCGACACGCTGAACGAATCGGGCTTTGTCGAGAACACCGTGAAAGCGATGAAGGGCCGGACGATCCACGCCTTCCACACCGAAGGGGCAGGGGGCGGACATGCGCCCGACATCATCAAGATCTGCGGGGAGGAGCATGTTCTGCCGTCGTCCACCAACCCGACCCGGCCCTTCACCGTGAACACGCTGGACGAACATCTCGACATGCTGATGGTGTGCCACCACCTGGACAAGTCGATCCCCGAGGACGTGGCCTTTGCCGAAAGCCGTATCCGGCGCGAGACCATCGCCGCCGAGGATATCCTGCACGACATGGGGGCCTTTTCGATCATCGCGTCGGACAGCCAGGCCATGGGCCGCGTGGGCGAGGTGATCATCCGCACCTGGCAGACCGCCGACAAGATGAAGAAGCAACGCGGCAAGCTGCCCGAGGAAACCGGCGACAACGACAACATGCGCGTGCGCCGCTACGTGGCGAAATACACGATCAACCCGGCCATCGCGCATGGGATCAGCCACCAGATCGGGTCCATCGAAGAAGGCAAGCGCGCCGACCTCGTTCTCTGGTCGCCTGCCTTCTTTGGCGTGAAGCCGGAAATGGTGCTGATCGGCGGTTCCATCGTCGCGGCCCAGATGGGCGATCCGAACGCGTCGATCCCGACGCCGCAACCGGTCTACACCCGCCCGATGTTCGGCGCCTTCGGCCGCGCGGTGGAAAATTCCGCCGTGACCTTCGTGTCGGCCGCGGCCCAGGCCGAGGGGATCCGGGACAGCCTTGGCCTGGCCAAGGAAACCATTGCGGTGCTCAATACCCGCAATATCGGCAAGAAGGACCTCAAGCTGAATGACGCGACTCCAAAGGTCGAGGTGAACCCCGAAACCTACGAGGTGCGCGCCGACGGAGAACTGCTGACCTGCGAGCCCGCCAGCGAACTGCCCATGGCGCAACGCTATTTCATGTTCTGAGGGGAGGCCTTTGCGCCGGACGCCGCCACGAGGATTCCATGACCCAGCCTGTACATGTCCCCGAATGCGCTGCATTGCAGCAAACGAATAGCCGCGTTGCGGCATTGTCAGTTTTCATGTCCTACTTGCTGACCTATCTTCGGTGCCAAGGGAGGAAACCACAGACGAACTTGCATGAGGTTTCCAATGGCAAACGCTACGACGACTTTCTCCGACGCCGGCTTTCGCGGCAAATTCGACGGCTTCCTGGCCAATCTGGGCCGTGGCTTCAACGCCTACATGGAACGCCGCGCACGCACCGACCAGATCGCTGCGCTGAACGCGAAATCCGACGCCGAACTGGCCAAGATGGGCATCACCCGCGACGGTATCCCGGCCTATGTATTCCGCGATCTGTTCTACGTCTGATCGCATGCGCTGAGGTTTCCCCGGTGGGGAGGGTCGTATCATGACGGCTCTCTCCGCTGCGCACAGGATCCTCAGGGCCGCCGAGCGCGGCCAATCCATCCCCACCGACCTTGTCACGCTTGATTACGAGGAACGGTTTCTGCGCCGCAAGGTGCTGAAGACGGTGCACGGGGACGCCTTTCTTGTCGATCTCCCGGAAACAATGTCCCTGGATCAGGGGGATTGCTTCGTGTTGGGTGACGATACGCTGATCGAGGTCATCGCCGCCGAGGAAGACCTTCTGGAGATTCGCGCCAGCGATCTCATCCGCCTCGCCTGGCATATCGGCAACCGCCACACGCCTTGCCAGATCGAAGAGAGTCGCCTGCTGATCCGTGACGATGCGATCATGGCGGACATGCTGGAACGCTTGGGCGCGCGGACGGAACGGGTGACCGAACCCTTCATGCCCGAGGGCGGAGCCTATGGCATGGGCCGCACCCATGGGCACGATCATTCCCACGTCCATGTGCATGTCGGTCACGGTCACTCCCACGACCACGATGACGATCATGACGACGACGATCTTGATGCCGCCGCGGCCGCTGCGCCGCGCGACGAACCCTGAGCGCCGTTCATGTCTGTCGATCCCGCGCTGATCCTGCATCAATGGTTGTCTCCGGCCTTCCCGGTCGGGGCCTTTTCCTATTCCCACGGCTTCGAAACCGCCATCGCCGACGGCGCGATCGATGACGCGACCACGGCACAGGACTGGATCGATACCGCGCTGACGCATGGGGCCGGGCAATCCGACGCGATCCTGCTGGCAGCGGCCTACCGCGCGGAGCCCGATGACTTGCCAGCGCTGATCGCGCTGGCCCGCGCCCTGTCGCCCTCTGCCGAGCGGCTGGCGGAAACTGACCGCATGGGGGCGGCCTTCGCCGCGACGATCCGCGCCCTGCATGGCCATGACCTGCCCGATGCGCCCTATTCGGTCGCCCTGGGCCGCGCCGCCAGGCTGTCGGAGCTTCCGCTCGACCTGACCGTGACGCTATTCCTGCAGGCTTTCGTCGCCAACCTCGTCTCCGCCGCGATCCGCCTTGTGCCGCTGGGCCAGACCGAAGGGCAGGGGATCACCCTTGCCCTTGCCCCGCAGATCGCCAGCGTCGCGACCGAGGCTGCGCCAGGGGACATCGACCAGATCGGATCGGCTGCTTTCGCGCTCGACCTTGCGTCCATGCAGCACGAAACCCTACCCACCCGCCTGTTCCAGAGCTGAGCCCGCAATGCGCCCGTCATCCATCCTGAACTCGCAGCCGACGCCCGCCAGACCGCGGCGCGCTGGCCTCCTCGCAACCCCGGATCGCCGCATGGTACTGCGTCTGCCATGCAGGCCGCATCCGCATCCACAAGCCAGATCGTGAAGGACAGCATGAAATCACCCCACGGCCCCCTCCGCATCGGCCTCGGCGGCCCCGTCGGCGCCGGCAAGACGACCCTCACCGCTGCGCTCTGCACCGCGCTACGGGATCGCCTGTCGATGGCGGTCGTCACCAACGACATCTACACACAGGAGGACGCTGAGGCGCTGACCCGCCTGCAGGCGCTTCCCTCCGACCGGATTCGCGGCGTGGAAACCGGCGGTTGCCCGCATACCGCGATCCGCGAGGACGCCTCCATCAACCTCGCTGCCATTGCCGAGCTGAACAAGGCCTTCCCCGATCTGGACGTGGTGCTGGTGGAATCGGGCGGCGACAACCTGTCTGCCACCTTCTCGCCCGAACTGGTGGACCTGACGATCTACGTCATCGACGTGGCCGCGGGTGAAGAGATCCCGCGCAAAGGCGGTCCGGCGATCACCAAGTCCGACATCCTCGTCATCAACAAGACCGACCTCGCCCCCTATGTCGGGGCCGATCTGAAGGTGATGGAGCGCGATGCCTCCGCCCAGCGGGGCGAACGGCCCTTTGTTTTCACGAACCTCAAGACAGGTCAGGGCCTCGATACGATCCTCGGCCATATCGCGGCCATCGGGGGCCTGTCCCTCACCCCGGAACCGACCGCCTGACGCAAGGGCACCCGTACCGGCTCCTCTTTCATCTGGCCGGACAATATCCTCGGGGGGCGCCGCGCCAGCGGCGGCGGGGGGCAGACAGCCCCCCGATCGTCCCGCGCAGCGGGGCGATCAAAGGCGTTCAATAGCAATGCCAGTACCCGATGCCGATCGCCGCTTGACACCCATCCCGGCCCAAGCCAACCCTGCCTCTCATGATCGACCTGCGCCCCGTCGGATATGTCATCGGCCTGCTTGTCGCGGCGCTTGGGTTGACCATGCTGCCGCCGCTTGCCGTGGACATCGCCGAAGGCCGCGGCCACTGGCCTGCCTTCGCCGAAAGCGCGCTGCTGACCTTCGTCATCGGCGGGCTGACCGCGCTGTCGTGCCATAACGGCAACCGCGAGGGCCTGACCCTGCAGCAGACCTTCCTTCTGACCACTGGTGTCTGGGCGACGCTGCCGATCTTCGGTGCGCTGCCCTTCGTCCTCGGCGACACCCAGGCCAGTGCCGTCGATGCCATCTTCGAGGCGATGTCGGGCATGACCACCACCGGCTCCACCGTCTTTTCCGGCCTTGACGAGATGCCGCGCGGCCTGCTGCTCTGGCGGGGCATCCTGCAATGGCTGGGCGGTGTCGGGATCATTGTCGTCGCCATGGTCTTCCTGCCCGAATTGCGCGTCGGCGGCATGCAGATCTTCCGGTCCGAAGCCTTCGACACGATGGGCAAGATCCTGCCCCGTGCCACGACGATCGCGGCGCAGATCTCTGTCGTCTATGTCGCGCTGACAGTGGCCTGCGCCCTGACCTACCTGTTCCTCGGCATGAACGCCTTCGATGCGACGGTTCATGCCCTGACCACTGTCTCGACGGGCGGCTTTTCGACCCGCGACGCCTCGTTCGGGGCCTTTTCGGGGCCAATGGAATACGCGGCCTCGGTCTTCATGATCCTCGCGGCACTGCCCTTCGTACGCTACGTGCAGCTGATCAACGGCAATCGCCGCGCCCTGCCGGCGGACAGCCAGGTCCGCGCCTTCCTGCTGACGATCGTCGTTTTTGCGGGGATCACCTTCGTGGCACTTCTGCATATCTTTCCGAACCATTGGGAAACGTCGTTGCGCGAGGCGCTGTTCAACATCACCTCGATCATGTCCGGCACTGGCTATGCTTCGGCCAATTACATGGCCTGGGGGCCGTTCCTGATCACGGTCTTCTTCTTCATCGGGCTGATCGGCGGTTGCGCCGGGTCGACCGCCTGTTCGATCAAGATCTTCCGCTACCAGATCCTCTTCGCCGCGATTCGCAGCCAGATCCGTCGTATCCACATGCCCCATGGCCGCTTTGCCCCGCGCTATGACGGCCGGCCGATCTCGGCGGATGTCATGGGGTCGGTGATGTCGTTCTTCGTCTTCTTTACCGTGTCGATGGGGCTGCTGGCGGTGGCGCTGGCCCTGACCGGCCTCGACTTTGTCACCTCGATTTCGGGCGCGGCCACGGCGCTTGCCAATATCGGGCCTGGCCTGGGCGAGACCATCGGGCCCGCGGGCAATTTCGGGCCGCTGAACGATACGGCGAAATGGCTGCTGATCGCCGGCATGCTGATCGGCCGGCTCGAGCTGATGGCGGTCTACGCCATCCTCACCGTGCAATTCTGGCGCGCCTGAGCGGCGCGATGGCGGGGCGCGACGACCTCATGGCCCTCGCGGCCCGCACAGGCGACATCTACCAGCGCAATGCGGCGCGGTTCGACGCGGAACGGGCGAAACATTTGCACGAAGCAGCATGGCTCGACCGGATGCTGGCGGTGCTGGGGCCCGCCCCACGGGTCCTGGACGTTGGCTGTGGGGCAGGGGAACCGATTGCCCGCGCCATGATCGCGCGCGGCGCGCGGGTCACGGGCCTCGACATTGCGCCCGCGATGCTGGCCCTGGCGCGTGATCGCATGCCAGAGGCCGAATGGATCGAGGGCGACATGCGCGAGCTTGCCCTCGACCGCGACTTCGACGCGATCATCGGTTGGCATTCCTTCTTTCACCTGACGGCTGACGACCAGCGCCGCACGCTGCCGCGACTGGCGGCGCATCTTGCCCCGGGCGGAGCGCTGCTGCTGACCGTCGGTCCGGGGGCGGGGGAAGAAGTCGGCCGTGTCGGGGACGACCCGATCTATCATGCCAGCCTGGCGCCCGAGGAATACCGGGCAATCCTCGACAGCCAGGGCATCTCGATCCGAAGCTTCACGGTCGAAGACCCGACCTGCGGCGGTGCCACGATCCTCCTCGCGCAAAAGAACCGCTGATCCAAAGGCCCCAGATCCTAAGGCCCCTGATCCAAAGGCGAAGCGTCGGCTGCGCCGCCTCTTCACACGATACCGGCTCCGCCAGACGGCTTCGCCCGCCAGACCCGACCGCGACGCACCCGTCACTGCTGCGCCCTTGATCCTCGTCGCGCGCCCTGAACTGCGAGCGCCCGATCCCTTTCATCTTGCCGTAAATACTCCGGGGTGGCCGCCAAAGCATAGCTTTGGCGGCAGGGGCAGAGCCCCTGTCCGTCCTCCAAGCCCGTGCTGGCGTCCGGTTCCTGGTCGTCCCGGGTGATCGCCGCGTCACCCAACCAAAAAGAAAAAGGCCCGAAGGCCTTTTTCAAGTAGCATTCTGCAATGAGCCGTCCGCGAGGACAGCTTACTCCCAGCAGCTGACAAGGACGGTCATTGCCATGCCGATGCGGGTCAGGTCCTCGGGGGCGAGGCTGCGGTCGGGCTCTGCGGCCTGTGCGGACAGGCCAGCCTGGCCCAGAACCGAGACAAGGACTTCGTTGTCGACGGCAAAGGCCACACCCGGGGGCAGCTGACGGCCCTCGGCCTGCGCCGGTTGCACCATGCCGATCACCGCGCCGCCCTGGTCCATGACCGGGCCGCCGGCATCGCCGGGCAGCGCGTTCAGGGACAGGCGCTCCACACCGGTTTCGCCGGAGAGGCCCTGAAGCTCTTCCAGCTTGCCGAAGTTCAGCGTCGGTGCGGCGAGGCGTCCCTCATAGGGGTAGCCGGCGGCGGCGACGTCGCTTTGCAGGCGCGGCACGGCGGTGGCGAAACGGGCATGACCCATGGGCGCGATCGGGGTTGCAGGGCGCAGCACCGCGACACCGGAGGCCGCGTCGCTCAGCACAACCTCGGCCTCGGTCTTTTTGTCGAGCGTGACGCGGCCGCATTGCGCGACGGCCTCGGAGGAGGTCAGCACGGTGCCGCGCTGATCGACGTAGAACCCCGAGCGCGACAGGATCGGTTTGCGGATTTCCAGACCCGACAGCAGGTCGATGCTCTGGCCGCTATCGGCACCCATGGCCGCGGGCATGACGCCGGGCACGGGTTCGTAGCTTTGCTGCATCTCGCCCAGCAGGCGGGTGCGGCGTTCCTCGTCGCCCGACGGCCAGACGAGCGTCCAGCCCTTGATCTGGCCATTTCTGAGCGAGACCTCGGTATGGGAGACGATCCGGGCGTTTTCACCGACGATGGTGAACCCGTCGCGAGACCGTTCGCGCGGCCCGTCCTCGGGGATGATCGCGAGTGTCTGCAGGATGTCGTAGAGGCCGAAGAGCGTCTTCTGGTCGCCTTCCTGCGAGATCAGGATCAGCCGGGCGTTGATGTCGCCGGTGGGCGAGTAATGGGCAAAAGGCGCCTCGTAGCGGTCGAAGGCGACCACGTCCATCGGCATCAGCAGGCGGATGCCGGCGGTGGTGTCGGTGACCAGTTCCAGCCCCAGATCCTCGAGCACGGCGTTGTACTGACGCATCAGGTCGCTGCGCTGCATCGTGGTCAGGATGCCAGTCGGCTCGTATCCGTTGTCCTGCTGCCAGCCGGCCATGGACCCGCGGGTGCCGCGCCCGAAGGCGCCGTCGATGGCCGCGTTGTAGTAGCCGGCCCATTTCAGCGCGACCTGCAGTTCCATGCGTTCGTCGCGGGTCAGAAGCGCCTCGCTGCGGCGGGCCTCGGCGGGGGTTTCGTCGGGTTCGGGCTCGGTTTCCGGGGCGACGACAGGCGCGGCTTCGGCTGATTGCTCGGGTTCGGCAGTGCCGCTGTCCAGGCTGGGCTGGGCGGCTGCGGTATCGGCCAGCTGGTTCTCGCCGCGCGGCCAGAATTGCTGACGGAAGGACGAGGCGAAGGCGATGTAGCTGTCGCGCGGGATGGCGCCTTCGCGGCGCAGCACCTGAAGCACACGGTCGGCATCATCGCGGGCATAGGGCCCAAGCGCGATCCCGTACCAGCCGCCGCCCAGGGCAAACCCGTTCACGTCCTGCAGGCTTTCGGAGTAGCTGCGGATCGCATCCTCGGCGAGGGCCAGGGAGGGCTGCGCCTCGATCTGGACCCAGACGACCTCGTCGCTTTGGGCGCGCAGGGCAATGGCTTGAAATTGAAACGCAATAACAACAAACGTCAGTAGTCGAATGATCTTGGGGAACATATGCAAAGCCTCGTGCCCAGTCTTTTTGGTTTTTCCTGGATCGTAGCTTTATCAAATCCGGCGTGTCGTGCATCCAAATAATGCGTGAGCGGCCAATTGACCCTGCCAGAAACGCCCCGTAGGTAACAGGCGCCGCCCGACAGACCCGGATGACAGGACAGACCATGGCCCAGACCGCCGAAAAACCCCGTTCCTTCCAGGAAATCATCCTCAGGCTCCAGAGCTACTGGGCCGCGAAAGGCTGCGCGATCATGCAGCCCTACGACATGGAGGTTGGCGCTGGCACTTTCCACCCGGCGACGACGCTGCGGTCGCTTGGGTCGAAGAACTGGGCCGCGGCCTATGTGCAGCCGTCGCGCCGTCCCACGGATGGCCGTTATGGCGAGAACCCGAACCGGTTGCAGCATTATTACCAGTACCAGGTGTTGATCAAACCCTCGCCGCCGGACCTGCAGGACCTGTATCTCGGTTCGCTCGAGGCGATCGGCATCGACATGGAAATGCATGACATCCGCTTTGTTGAGGATGACTGGGAAAGCCCGACGCTGGGCGCCTGGGGCCTGGGCTGGGAGGTCTGGTGCGATGGCATGGAAGTGTCGCAGTTCACCTATTTCCAGCAGGTTGGCGGCCATGATTGCCACCCGGTATCCGGAGAACTGACCTATGGCCTGGAGCGCCTTGCCATGTACGTTCTGGGCATCGACCACGTGATGGACATGCCCTACAACGACCCGCAGGCGCCGATCGCGCTGAAATACGGCGACGTCTTCCGCCAGACGGAAGAGGAATATTCGCGCTGGAATTTCGACGTCGCCAACACCGACGTGTTGTTGAAGCATTTCGAAGAGGCCGAGGCCGAATGCCAGGCGATCCTGTCACAGGACCACGAGGATCCGAAGACCGGCAAGCGCATCGTCATGGCCCATCCGGCCTATGACCAGTGCATCAAGGCGTCTCACCTGTTCAACCTGCTCGATGCGCGGGGCGTGATCTCGGTCACGGAACGCCAGGCCTATATCGGCCGGGTGCGCGCGCTGGCCAAGCAATGCGCCGATGCCTTCGTGCAGACAGAGGCTGGCGGCTGGACGCCGGAACTGGCCTAGCGGGAAGGGCAGGGCGCCATGGACCACAAGACCGACTACAAGCTGAAAGAGCGTATCCGCTTCAAGCTGAAGCGCTATCTTCCGGGAGACGAGGGCGCGCTGAACGCGCGTTTTGATCGCTGGTCGCGCTGGCGCAAGACCGAGGCGCGGTTCAAGGCGGCGCAGGCCGCCACCGAGGGCAAGGTCGCAATCGATCTGGGCGCCAATATCGGTGAATTCACCAAGGTGCTGGCCGAAAAGGCATCCTTCGTCTACGCCTTTGAACCCGATCCCTGGACGGCGGACCTGTTGCGCCGCAACACCGCGCATCTGTCCAACGTCGAAGTGGTCGAGGCTGCGGCAAGCGACAAGCCCGGCAAGATGCAGATCTTCCGCCATCGCGATTACGCCGACAATCCCGAGGGACTGTCGCAAAGCTCCACTCTCGTGCCAGACAGCCCCGATATCGACGGTGCCACCCCGGTGGCCGAGGTCGAAGTGATCGACTTCATGGCTTTCCTGCGGGACCGCGATCTTCAGGTCGGCATCATGAAGGTGGATATCGAAGGCGGAGAGATCGCGTTGATGAACGCGCTTTTCGACAGCCCCGAGCGGGACCGTGTCGATTATGTCTTCTGCGAAACCCACGAAGTGAACTACCCCAAGATGCGCGCTGATTTCCGCGCTCTGCGCAAGCGTGCCAAGGGGGTTCAGCGGCCCGTGGTCAATCTGGATTGGCTCTGATGGGAAAGTTTCTGGCAGCTCTGATCGTCGTCTGTGCCCTCGCGGCGGGGGGCGGTATCTATTACCTGCAGGTCTACGGCTATTACGAGCGGATCGAGGCGCAAGGCGATGACGTCGTGCTGACCCGCGCGGATGGCGTGACCGAACCGCTGCCAATCTCCGATTTCGAGGCGATAGACGCGGACAGTTCTCCGATCCGCTACCGGGCCTGCTTCACGACACCGCTTACGCTGGACGAGGCCACGGCCACCTATGCGGATTACCCGCGGGCCGAACCGCTCAACGCACCGGGATGGTTTGAATGTTTCGACGCCGAAGAGATCGGCGAAGCGCTGGAAGATGATGACGCCCGGGCCTTCCTGTCGGTGGAGAACATCCATTACGGGATCGACCGGATCGTCGCGATCTTCCCGGACGGGCGCGGTTATGTCTGGCATCAGATCAACGCCTGCGGCGAGGTCGTGTTCGACGGACAGCCCGCGCCTGAAGGCTGCCCGCCACCGCCTTCGGAATAAGGCTCTTCGTTCACACGGGGCTCACGAATTCGGGAACCGGATCACCCCGCGGGACATTGGTCGCAAAAGGCCTCGCCAAGCTGGGGTCGCCACCGATCCCGAGAGGAGAGCCCCCATGTCCCAATCCCGTGCCCCCGCCTGGGTCGTTCCGATGATGCGTGTCGGATACAGTGCCCGAGGTTTCACCTACATCCTGCTGGGCGGCCTTGTCGTGTCGGCGGCCCTGACCGGCGGGCAGGCCGGCGGTACCGGTACGGCGCTTGCCTCGCTCAAGGGTGAGCCCTTCGGCAACGCGATCCTGTTTGCGCTGTCGGCCGGTCTGGTCGCCTACGCGCTGTGGCGTTTCATATGCGCGGGGATGGACCTCGAGCGCCGTGGTCATGATGGCGAGGGCGTGATTGCCCGCTTGGGTCAGGCCTTTTCCGGCGCGGTCTATGCCGGTCTGGCGGTCACTGCAGCGCGACTGGCCATGGGTTCGGGCGGGTCCGGCGGCGGGCAGGGGACACAGACGCTGGCCTCCTGGCTGCTGCAACAGCCCATGGGAAAGTGGCTGGTCATCGGGGCCGGGGTCATCACCATCGGCGCAGGCGGCTATTACGGCGTCAAGGCGCTGAAGGAAAAGTACAAGGAAAACATGCGCGCGACCCCGACAAGCGAGAAGCTTGACCCGATGGTGAAGGCCGGTCTGATCGCCCATGGCATCGTCATCGCGATCATCGGCGGGTTCCTCTGCTATGCCGGCTGGACGTCGGATCCGAGCGACGCGCAGGGCATGACCCAGGCGTTTGAGGCCGTGCGCAGCCAACCTCACGGTCAATTGCTGCTGGCCGTGCTGGGCGTCGGCCTGCTGGGCTTTGCGGTCTATTGCTTTGTCGAGGCGCGCTATCGCATCGTCCCGGCTCGCGCGGGCGACGACGTGCAGACACTGGCGACCAAGGCGAAGGCGAAGGCCCGGCGCGAGGGGCATCGAGTGGCCAGCCAGGTCGGCTGAGCCCTTGCCGCGTGCATAGTTCAGGGAATTTTGCCGCCCTCTATGGACGCTCCTGCCCGGCTTAGGTATGCCCTCCGGCAACAGGGCGCGGAGCCGCGATCGGTTCCGCGCCGCACGCTTGGCTGGATGGACTGATATGCCCGATCTTCTGATCGAACTCTTCTCCGAAGAAATCCCTGCGCGGATGCAGGCGCGCGCCGCCGAGGACCTGAAGGCGCGTGTGACCGATGGCCTGGTCGAGGCCGGTCTGACCTATGCCGGTGCTGCAGCCTTCCACACGCCCCGCCGCCTGGCCTTGGCCGTCGACGGATTGCTGTCCGACTCTCCGACGCTGAGGGAAGAGCGCAAGGGCCCCCGCACCGATGCGCCCGAGAAGGCGATCGAGGGCTTCCTGCGTGGCGCGGGTGTCACCCGCGAGGACCTTCAGGTGCGCGACGACAAGAAGGGTGAGGTCTACTTCGCGGTGATCGAAAAACCGGGCCGTCCCGCCGCCGATATCGTGGCAGAGGTGCTTTCCTCGGTTATTCGCAATTTCCCTTGGCCAAAGTCGATGCGTTGGGGCAATTCCCGTCTGAAATGGGTGCGTCCGCTCCACTCCATCCTCTGCATTCTCAGCGATGAATCCGGTGCGACCGTCGTGCCGATGGAGGTTGAAGGCCTGAGCACGACTGACACGTCCGAAGGCCACCGCTTCATGGCGCCAGGCCGTTTTTCCGTCACGAATTTCGAGGGTTACGCGGCAGAGCTGAAGCGCCGCTCGGTGATCCTGGACGCACAGGAACGGGCCGACCATATCTGGCAGGATGCCACCAACCAGGCCTTCGCCGCCGGGTTGGAAGTTGTCGAGGACAAGGGGCTCTTGTCCGAGGTTGCCGGCCTTGTCGAATGGCCCGTCGTGCTGATGGGCGAGATCGGCGCCGACTTCCTGGACCTGCCGCCCGAGGTGCTGCAGACCTCCATGAAAGAGCATCAGAAATTCTTCTCTGTGAAGAATCCGAAGACCGGGCGGATCGAGCGGTTCATCACCGTCGCGAACCGCGAAACCCGCGATGACGGGGCGACGATCCTGGCAGGGAACCAGAAGGTTCTGGCGGCGCGCCTGTCGGATGCGAAGTTCTTCTGGGAAAACGACCTGCGGATTGCCAAGGCGGGCATGACCGCCTGGACCGAACAGCTGACCAATGTGACCTTCCACAATCGCCTTGGCTCTCAGGCGGAGCGGATCGACAGGATTGCCGCACTGGCGCGGGACCTGGCCCCGGTGATGGGCGCCGATGCCGATCTGGCAGAGCAGGCGGCGCGCCTGGCCAAGGCCGACCTGTCCTCGGAAATGGTCTATGAGTTCCCGGAACTTCAAGGGCTTATGGGCCGCTACTACGCCGAGGCGGCGGGCCTGCCTGATGCGGTCGCCGCCGCCGCGCAGGACCATTACTCGCCGCTGGGGCCGACCGATGCCGTGCCCGAGGCCGCAGTGTCGCGCATCGTGGCGTTGGCCGACAAGATCGACACGCTGACCGGGTTCTGGGCCATCGACGAGAAGCCCACCGGGTCGAAGGATCCGTTCGCATTGCGCCGGGCCGCGCTTGGCGTGATCCGCATCCTTTTGGACTCGCAGGCGAGGTTGCCGCTGGACCAGTATTTCGACCTGCAACTGGTGCGCCACAACATCAAGCTGAACGACGATGCCGGCGACACCCAGCTTTCGGCGCTCAAGGCGCTGGTGGACGAGATCGCCGAACATGGCGTCTTTGGTGCCGCCCTGCGCGCGATCCGCGACAAGGTCGACGGCGAAGCGCCGCTGCTTGCGCGGCTGGAGACCGAGGTGCCGGATGCCTCGACCGACCTGCTGTCCTTCTTCCATGACCGTCTGAAAGTGCATCTGCGCGACGAGGGGCTGCGTCATGACGTGATCGACGCCTGCCTCGCGCGTCCGGGAAGCGATGATATCGTTCTGCTGGTCGCCCGTGCCCAGGCCCTCGGCGCCGTTCTGAAGACCGAGGACGGGGAAAATCTGGTTCAGGGCTTCAAACGCGCCAACAACATCCTTGGCCAGGCCGAGGAGAAGGACGGTGTCGCGTATGAATTCGGGGCCGACCCGAAATTTGCCGAGGACCCGACCGAGACCGCACTGTTCGACGCGCTGACCGATGCCAAACCGCGGATCGATGCAGCACTGGCAGCCGAGGATTTCGCAACCGCGATGTCTGCAATGGCCGGCCTGCGCGGGCCGATCGACGCCTTTTTCGAGGCTGTGCAGATCAATGCCGACAATGATGTGGTGCGCCGTAACCGTTTGAATTTGTTGTCGACGATCCGCTCGACTTGCCTGTCGGTCGCCGATCTGACGCGTCTGGAGGGCTGATCCCGGCCCTTCAAACCTTTTCCTTGCTCCATGGAACAAGCGGCGTATTCTGCCCCGACCAGAAGGACCGCCGCAGTGCAGCAAAAGACGTCGAACCCGACCCTGATCACCGAAACCGCGCCGATCGCGACGAGCAGCCATGGCGGGCGGGCGAAATGTCTGCAGCGCCTTGTCCGGCTTGATCTTCCCGTGCCGCGCACGGTCGCGCTGTCCTTCGCGCAAGTCCATGATATCGCTGCTGGAAAGCTCCCCGATATGGCAGAGCTTTTGGGCCATTTCGGAGAGCAGCCGCTGCTTTGCGTCCGGCCGTCTTCCGAAGATCCGGACTGGGGCGGGCCCGGGGCCGTTCTGAATGTCGGCATGAACGACGCGCTTTATGTCGACATGTGCGATCGGATCGGAGTGGAGGCGGCCACGTCTCTCTATATCCGCTTCGTTCAGGGCTATTCGACTCACGTGGCGCGGCTTGATCCGGACATGTTCGACGAATTGCCGATGACGGGCCGCGAGGCCCTTCAACAGGCGCTGTCGGCCTATGAGGACGAAACTGAAGAACCCTTCCCGCAGGATCCTGCGGTTCAACTTAGCGGCGTTCTGCGCTCCATGGCGCGGGCATGGGAAGGCACGACGGCGCGGCTGTTGCGCCAGGCCAAGGGCGCGCCGGCAGATGCGGGGCTGGGTTTGGTCGTGCAGGAGATGGCGATCGGGCTGGGCAAGGGCGAATGCGGGTCCGGGGTGATCCAGCTCGTCAGCTCTGCCACCGGGCTGCCGAAGATCACCGGACGGTATCGTAGCCAGAGCCAGGGGCGTGAGGCTCTGCGCAAGGAAGGCCAGTCGATCTACCTGGCAAAGGACCCGCGCGGTCCCTCGCTTGAGGAACTGGCACCGGAGGCTTTCGCCCAGCTGATCGAGTGCACCAAGCTGATGCGCCGGAAGCTGCGCGAGGAGATGCAGACCGAGTTCACCATCGAAAACGGCCAAGTCCATGTGCTGGACGGGGTGCGCATCAACCGAAGCTCTCGCGCTGCGGTTCGGATTGCCGTGTCGCTGGCCGATGACAAGGTGATCCCGCCCGAAGAGGCGATTTTGCGGGTCGAACCGCGCGCGCTGAACGAGATGCTTCACCGCCAAGTGGACCCGGATGCCGAACGCGTGGTGATTGCCCGCGGCATTGCGGCCAGCCCGGGCGCTGCATCGGGCAAGATCGTGTTTTCGGCCGCCGCGGCCCAGGCCTCGGCCGCGCGGGACGAGGCCTGCGTGCTGATCCGTCGGGAGACCACCCCGGAAGACATCCGCGGCATGCATGCCGCTGTCGCCGTCGTGACTGAGAGGGGAGGGGTGACCAGCCACGCTGCCGTGATCGGTCGCGGCCTGGGGCTACCCTGCGTCGTCGGGGCGTCGGACCTGGTGTTCAACGTGAAACGCAAATGCGTGACGACGCCGGATGGACGTACCTTCCGCGAGGGCGACCAGATCACCGTCGATGGCACCAACGGGCAGGTTCTGGACGGGGCCGCGCCGCTGCTTGAAGCGGCGCAGGACGACGCGTTTCAGACGCTGATGACCTGGGCGGACGCGTTTCGCGATATCGGGGTTCGGGCCAACGCCGACACGCCGGCGGATGCCAAGCAGGCCCGCGATTTCAAGGCCGAGGGGATCGGCCTGTGCCGGACGGAGCACATGTTCTTCGAGGCCGACCGTCTGACCGTGATGCGCGAGATGATCTTTGCCTCACGCTCTGCCGACCGGCGGGCGGCGCTGGATCAGCTTCTGCCGATGCAGAAGGCCGACTTCCTTGAACTGTTCCGGATCATGCAGGGTCATCCGGTCTGCATCCGCCTGTTCGACCCGCCGCTGCATGAATTCCTGCCCAACACGCGGGACGGTATGCGCTCGCTTGCGGAATCGCTGGACCGGCCTTTGTCCGAAGTGACCCACCGGGTGGAGGAACTGGCCGAACACAACCCGATGCTCGGGATGCGTGGTGTGCGACTGGGCATCACCATGCCCGAAATCTACGACATGCAGGCCCGCGCGATCTTCGAGGCGACGCTGGAGGCAAGCCGCGAAGGCGCGCTGGTCGTGCCGGAGATCATGATCCCGCTGGTGTCGGCGAAACGCGAAGTCGAACTGGTCAAGACGCGGGTCGAAACCGTTGCCGCCGAGGTGCGGACCGCCACGGGACGGGATTTCGACTACCGGCTGGGCGTGATGGTCGAGACCCCGCGCGCCGCGCTCCGCGCCGGTGAAATCGCGCCCCACGCGGCCTTCCTGTCTTTCGGCACCAACGACCTGACCCAGATGACTTACGGCCTGTCGCGCGACGATGCGGGGCGGTTCATGAAAGAGTATGTCCAGCAGGGCGTTTTCGTCGAAGATCCGTTCCACCGTCTGGACGCCGACGGCGTCGGAGAACTGTTGCAGATGGGAGCCAGCCGGGGCCGCGAAGCGCGAAAGGATCTTGTGCTTTCCATCTGTGGTGAACACGGAGGCAACCCCGAATCAATTGCCTTCTGTCGCAAGGCAGGGTTCGACTATGTCAGCTGTTCCCCCTTCCGCGTGCCCGTCGCGCGGCTTGCTGCAGCCCAGCTATGCGTAAGAGACAAGTTGGGCGAAACGGATTGATGTAAAAGGGAAAACGCCCGGCACACTTTCTGGTTCCGGGTTAACATTCGAGTAAGTGTGATCAGTCAGAAGACCCCCCGACTGGACCGTCGCGATCATTTCCGCTAGGCGACGTTTCATTAAGGTTAAAGGGACGCCGGAACATACGGGGCCGTAGACAATGAGAATTGGTATCTTGCTGGGGGCATTTTTGATGCTCGCGAGCGCCGCCGCCGCGGAAAACACCGCGGATGACATCGCCAGTGCTGAAAAAATGGGCCTCAACGCCATGGGGTCCGACAAGCTTGCGTCGCTGCTGGATACCAGCGCGATCCGCGAGATTCGGCCCAAGGCGCGCAAGACGCAGAAGATCGACTACTCCCGCAAATGGCTTTCCAAACAGCCGAAGGCGTCGCTGACCGAGCAGGCGTCGTGCCTCGCGGAGGCGCTTTACTTCGAGGCGCGCGGCGAAAGTGTTGTCGGGCAGTTCGCGGTGGCAGAGGTCATCATGAACCGTGTCGACAGCCCGTCCTTCCCCAACTCGATCTGCGGCGTGATCCACCAGGGAACCGGGCGCAAGTACGCGTGCCAGTTCACCTACACCTGCGATGGTCACCCCGAACATATCGGTGAACCGGCGGCCTATGCGCAGGTCTCCAAGGTGGCCAGCCTGATGGCCCGTGGTGCGGATCGTCCGCTGACCGACGGGGCTACCTACTACCACACTCATAACGTGTCGCCGTCCTGGGCCCGCAAGTTCGCCCGCACGACGACCATTGGCGTGCACCACTTCTACCGCCGCCACACCCGCCTGTCCCAGAACTGACGACACGGCAATTGCCGCAAACGGGCGCTGCGATGCCGCGCCTCCCTTTGCCATTCCCCGTCCACCGATGTATCCCGCCCGCAAGACGGACGGGAGGGGTTCCATGAGCGACCGCGTTTCACAGGCTTTCGGCCATCCGATCGAACGCGCGGAAGCGCTGGCCGGGGCCGAGCCGCGGGACAGGATTTCTCTGCGCGACTACATCACCGAAGTTGAGATCGGGGCGTTCCAGGCGGAACGCGGCCACACGCAACGGCTGCGGTTCAACGTGGTGGTCGAAGTCGTCTCGGCCGATCAGCCGATTGCCGACGACGTGGATCGCATCCTGTCCTACGACAAGGTGACCGAGGCGATCGAGGCCGAGCTGAGTGAAGAACGTCTGAACCTGCTTGAAACGCTGGCCGAGCGTGTCGCCGCCCGTATCCTGATCGAACCACAGGCCGAGCGCGTCTTCGTGCGGATCGAGAAACTAGATCGCGGGGCAGGGGCTCTGGGGGTCGAGATCATGCGCAGCGCCGAGGATGCGCAGCCGCTTGCCCCGGAACAGCAGGGGCACGCCATACCGCCCCGCATCGTGTTCCTTGGTAATGCCGCGATCATGGCAGAGGGCCTGTCGGCCTGGCTGGACGGGATGACGGCACAGGAGGTTCCACTGATCCTCGCCTGTGGTCCGTCCGAACTGCCTGCACCGCAATCCGCGGCCGCCCTGGCCCAAAGGCGGATCGACCTTCTGGCGATCGAACAGAACGCCTGGGTGCTGGCCGGACGCGACCGGCGCTGCGTTGTCGTCAACAGCCGCACAGAGCTCGACTGGGCGATGAAGAACGGCCAAGTGAGCGTCTGGGCGCCGTCCAAGATGGTTCTGGACGCGGTGGACGGTCCGGCTGTGTCGGCCGGACCTTCCGAGTTGGCCTATTGGCTGGCGCAGGAATTGGAGGCGGCAGAGCTTGTCCTGACCGAAGGCGATGTGGCCGACGCCGATGCCGTCCCCGTCCGCCATCTGGCGCCGGAGGTCATGGCGTGAGCTGGTTCCGCCCGATTGTTACCGCCGGAACTGATCCGGTTGGCTTGCCGCTGGCCGGACAGGCCCATGCGCGGTTTGCCTCTGTCGAACCGATCCGCGCCGAACACCGTGGCCATGTCATGCCGTCCGAGGCGCTACCCGAGACGCATCAGGCCCGGTTGAGCACTGTACGCTCCGATATCTGCGGTCTGTCGATGGATCGCCCCCGTGTCATGGCGATCCTGAACGTGACCCCTGACAGTTTCTCGGACGGCGGAGATCATTCGGGGCTGGATGCGGCGGTCATCCAGGCTCGTCGTCTGGCCGAAAGCGCGGACATCCTGGATATCGGCGGCGAATCCACGCGGCCCGGAGCCGAAGAAGTGCCGGTAGACGAGGAAATCCGCCGGACCGTCCCGGTGATCGAGACATTGCGCGCCGCGGGCATCAGCCTTCCCATCAGTATCGACACCCGGAAGGCGGCGGTGGCACGGGCCGCGCTGGCGGCCGGGGCCGACATGGTCAACGATGTCTCGGCCCTCGGGTTCGACCCGGAGATGGCTCCGTTTGTTGCCGAAAGCGGAGTGCCGGTCTGCCTCATGCATGCCTCTGGCACGCCGGACGTGATGCAGCAGGACCCGCGATATGCAGATGTTCTGGTCGAGGTGCTGGAGGCGCTGGAGGCGCGGGTTGAGGTTGCCGAGCGGGCGGGAATCGAGCGCAGCCGGATCATCGTTGATCCGGGCATTGGATTTGGCAAGCGCTTGCCCCATAACCTGACCTTGTTGCGGGGGCTGTCGGCCTTTCACGATCTGGGCTGTCCGGTGCTTCTGGGCGCGTCGCGCAAACGCTTCATCGGCACGATCGGCGGGGCAGAGGACGCGAAGACGCGCATGCCGGGATCGCTGGCCGTGGCCCTGATGGCGGCGGCGCAGGGGGCGCAGATCATCCGGGTGCATGACAGCGCGGAGACCGCTCAGGCCCTGCGGCTGCACCTGGCCATGACGGCCGGATACGAAGAAAAGGACGCATGATGCGGGAATTGTTCGGAACCGATGGGGTGCGTGGCCGCGCCAATTCACATCCCATGACGGCAGAGCTGGCCCTGAAGATCGGGGCGGCTGCGGGTCGGTATTTCCGCCGTGATCAAAGCCGCGCGCATCGCGTGGTGATCGGCAAGGATACCCGCCTGTCCGGGTACATGTTCGAGAACGCGCTGACGGCGGGTCTGACCTCGACCGGCATGAACGTGCTGTTGCTGGGGCCGGTGCCGACCCCCGCGGTTGGGTTGCTGACCTCGTCGATGCGGGCCGATCTGGGCGTCATGATCTCTGCAAGTCACAATCCGGCCGAGGATAACGGGATCAAGTTTTTCGGCCCCGACGGCTTCAAGCTGTCGGACGAGGCCGAGACGACGATCGAGGCGCTGGTGCGCGATGGTGTCGAACCGGCCCAGGCCGCGAATATCGGGCGGGCCAAGCACATCTACGACGGCCGATTCCGGTATAATGAACGATTGAAGACCACGCTGCCCTATGGAATGCGCCTCGACGGGATCAAGATCGTCATCGATTGCGCCAATGGCGCGGCCTATCGCACGGCGCCTGAAGTCCTATGGGAACTGGGCGCCGACGTCGTGCCGGTCGGCGTGGACCCGAACGGGTTCAACATCAACGCGAAATGCGGATCGACCCATCCGGACGTGGCCGCCCAGGCGGTCGTCGCCCATGGCGCGGATATCGGTATCTGCCTCGATGGCGATGCGGACCGTGTGATTTTGATCGACGAGACCGGCACTATTGCCGACGGCGACCAGATCATGGCCCTGCTGGCCCGGCGCTGGTCCGAACAGGGCCGGCTGAAGGGCGGGGCGCTGGTGGCGACCGTGATGTCGAACCTGGGCCTGGAGCATTTCCTGCGCGGCCATGGCCTGCGCCTGGAGCGGACCAAGGTTGGTGACCGCTACGTGGTCGAACGGATGCGCGAGGGTGGCTTCAACCTGGGCGGTGAGCAATCGGGTCATATCGTGATGACCGACTACGCGACGACCGGGGATGGCCTGATGGCCGCCTTGCAGGTTGTCGCGGACATGGTGCAGACCGGCCAGAAAGCATCGGAGCTGGTGAAACAATTCGACCGCGTGCCGCAGATGCTGAGCAATGTGCGTTTCTCGGAAGGTGCGCTGCCGCTGGAGGCCGATGACGTTCGTGCCGCGATCGAGGTCGGGGAAAAGCGGCTGGCCGGGCGGGGACGTCTGGTGATCCGCAAGTCTGGGACCGAACCGCTGATCCGGGTCATGGCGGAATGCGACGACGAGACCCTGATGCGCGAGGTCGTGGACGAGATCTGCGCAGCCGTGCAGGCCGTTGCCTGAGGGTGGCGGAGGCTGATCCGCCTCCGCCCATGGTTATCGCCGCAACTGGTGGTGCAGGATGATCGGCACGACCAGGTCTTCTTCGTCCGACAGATGCCTGTCCAGCAAGGCCGCGATGTCGCGGGCGCTGTCATGCACCTCTGGCACCTCGGGCGACATGTCGGCTGGTGACAGTTGCGCCAGTTGCACGACGCGATTGGCCGAGCGGGTGAACCTTTCAAGCGTCGCGTCGAGCGCGGTGTGATCGGCCTCCAACAGGTCGAGGCCGGGGATCAGGTTACGCTCTGCCGCGCCAAGCTCGGGAAAGAACTTGGTATCCTCCCAATGGTGGTGGCCATGCAAGTTTCGCACCAGCACATGACCGTATTTGGCCAGGCGCGCGGCGTAGTCCTGATCGTCGAGACGGCGGTCGAGGTAAGCCTCCGTGTCGTCCAGCACATAGCCCGACAGGGCGCGAAAGGTTTCATGGGCGCCCATCCAGTTGCGGACGGAGCGGGCGAAGTTCGGGTGATCCGGCCAAGTGTCGCGCGGATAGGCCCGAAGCAGAACCTGCATCTCGTCCGGCAGGCCCTGTCTGAGAGGGATCGTGTGGGTCATGCGGCGGATATGGAGAGTGATAGGAGGCGTTACAGCATAACAAATCGACTGGCCGCCATGTGCGTTCGGTATAGTTAATCTTAAGCTTCTCCGCGCAGGCTGCCGGAAGTTTAGGCGGTTCTCAACGATATCGAGGGGCTGGGCCGCCGGGCGATACCATATGTCGTCGCCTCTCTGGCCAGACGTCCGCTTTTGCTGCACCTTTGTGGCAAGGGGGGAACCATCCGCGAAGGAGGCCCTCTGATGTGCCTGACAACCGAAGCTCTACTTCTTTTCCTCAACCTGCTTCCACAGGACATAGTGGTGATGGGCGAGGACCGGATCGTCGTAAAGGCGGAAACCCGCGACGCGATCTGGATTTCCAACGGCGAGAAATGGTGCACCGACGCACCCAAGATCGACGCGGCCTATCGGCTGAAGCCGGGCGTCGACATCTGAAACCGGTCGGACCGCGCCGCGGTCATCCGGACAAAAAAACGGCCCCTTGCGAGGCCGTTTCGATCTTGTGATGCGATTGTGTCGCGGGATCAGTTCTTTTCCTTGTCGACCATCTTGCCGGCCGAGATCCAGGGCATCATCTCGCGCAGCTTTTCACCGACTTGTTCGATCTGGTGTTCGTCGTTCAGGCGGCGGGTGCCCTTGAAGAAGGGCTGGCCAACGGCATTTTCCTGCATGAAGTCACGCACGAACTTGCCGGTCTGGATGTCGCGCAGGATTGCCTTCATCGACGCCTTGGTTTCGTCGTAGGGCAGGACGCGCGGGCCGGACACGTATTCGCCGTACTCGGCGGTGTTCGAGATCGAGTAGTTCATGTTCGCGATGCCGCCTTCGTAGATCAGGTCCACGATCAGCTTCACTTCGTGCAGGCACTCGAAATAGGCCATTTCCGGTGCGTAGCCGGCTTCGACCAGGGTTTCGAAGCCCATGCGGATCAGCTCGACCAGGCCACCACAGAGAACGGCCTGCTCACCGAAGAGGTCGGTTTCGCATTCTTCACGGAAGTTGGTTTCGATGATGCCCGAGCGGCCGCCACCGATGGCAGAGCAATAGGACAGGCCCAGTTCCAACGCCTTGCCGGAGGCGTCCTGGTGGACGGCCACGAGGCAGGGCACGCCGCCGCCCTTGGTGTATTCGCCGCGCACGGTGTGGCCGGGGCCCTTGGGGGCCATCATGATGACGTCGACGCCGGGCTTCGGCTCGATCAGGCCGAAATGCACGTTCAGGCCGTGGGCGAAGGCAATGGCAGCGCCTTCCTTCAGGTTGTCGTGGACGTATTTCTTGTAGGTCTCGGCCTGAAGTTCATCGGGCATGGTGAACATGATCAGGTCGCACCAGGCCGCGGCCTCGGCGATGCCCATGACCTGCAGGCCCTCTGCTTCGGCCTTCTTGGCGGAGGCGGAGCCTTCGCGCAGGGCAACGACGAGGTTCTTGGCGCCGCTGTCGCGCAGGTTCAGCGCATGGGCGTGGCCTTGGGAGCCGTAGCCCAGGATGGCAACCTTCTTGTCCTTGATGAGATTGATGTCGCAGTCGCGGTCGTAGTAAACGCGCATGATCTTTCCTCCGAAATGGCCGCCGGGGTCGGCGGGATGGCGGCAGAATAGAAGGTTCTGCGGGAAACGCCTTTCAATCGTCGCGGTTTTTTGCGATTTTCCGGTAAATGTATTCACGTGTTGTAGGTTCGGTGAATGGATCATGCTTGACGATACGGATCGGCGCATACTCCGTCAGCTTCAGGCGGACCCGTCGCTGAGCGGTGCAGAATTGGCCGAACGGGCCGGGGTCACGCCTGCAACCTGCTGGCGGCGGCTGGAGCGGCTGCGCGAACGCGGCGTGCTGCGCGGTGCGCGGGCGGTAATCGACTGGCGGGCCCTTGGCTACGCTGTCGAGGTGTCGTTGCGGGTGACGCTGGACAAGACGGTGCCGCGCGCCTTCGACGAATTCGCGGCAGAGGCCCGGCAAATCCCCGAGGTGCTGGAGATCCAGACCTTCCTGGGGCAGGTGGATGTGCGGTTGGGGCTGATCGCCCGTGATCTGGAGCACTACCACGCGCTGTACCGGGACCGCATTCTGACGCTGCCGCATATCACCGACCTAGAGGCATTGATGCATGTGGCGCGGATCAAGACGGATGAGACGGTGCCCCTATGATCGAGCTGGACGATATCGACCGCGCCATCCTGCGTGCCCTGTCCGAAGAGGCGGGATTATCGGCCTCGGTCCTGGGCAAGCGAGTGGGCCTGTCTCAACCCGCCGCCTGGCGTCGGGTTCAGCGGCTGGAAGAGGCTGGGGTGCTGGCAGGCACGCGGCTGGACCTCGACCTGGCCAAGCTGGGCTTTGGCGTCACCGTCTTCCTGGGAGTGAAGCTGGGCACCAAGGGGCGCGTCAGCCTGGCCGATTTCGAGCGTGCCGTCAGCGCCATTCCCGAGGTCCAGACGGTAGAGCATGTCCTGGGCCTTTACGATTACCGGCTGCGCGTCACCGCGCGGGATATTGCGGATTTCGAACGGGTGCTG
This sequence comes from Pseudooceanicola atlanticus, assembly GCF_000768315.1. Taxonomy (GTDB): domain Bacteria; phylum Pseudomonadota; class Alphaproteobacteria; order Rhodobacterales; family Rhodobacteraceae; genus Pseudooceanicola; species Pseudooceanicola atlanticus. The sequence continues at coordinate 36,355 of NZ_AQQX01000005.1, read as the reverse complement.
CGACGGCGGATCATGACGTTGCCGGGGGTCGGCAACGTGGATGCCAATGTCATGCTGTCGGAAGAGCGGCTATCCGGGCCGCTCTGACCCGGGTCAACTGGCGGGTTCGCCGCGCGCGCCCAAACCCATCTGCATCAGCATGCGCCGCACCGGGGCCGACCCATAGAGGGCCGACAGCCCCGCCGCCCGCAGGTCGCGCAAAGGCTGCAGCGACAATTGCGAAGCCCGGTTGAGCGCGTCGATCCCCATGGCGCGCAGGCGGACCTCCGTATGGCGGCGCTTTTCGAAAGCGTCGAGCATGGCGGCATTGCCCAGTCCTTCCGGGTCAGCCACGGCCAGATCGCGCAACACGCGCAGATCTCCGAGCGACATGTTCAGTCCCTGCGCGCCGATGGGCGGCACGACATGGGCGGCCTCCGCGATCAGGGCGATGCGCTGGCCGGCCATGTGGTCGGCAACCTGGGTGATGATCGGCCAGACGGTGCGCCGGGTGACGAGGGTCAGCGGGCCGAACAGGCCGCAGGACCTTTCCATCATCGCCGCCTCGAATTCTTCTTTCGAAAGCTTGGACAGGCGCAGGGCCTCCGGGCCGTCTTCCATCCACACGATGGCAGAGCAGGGCATGCCGTCGCGGTCGGGCAGGGGGACCAATGTGAAGGGCCCGCCGGAGCGATGGATTTCGGTCGACACGTTGTCATGCGGTATCGGGTGGGTGACGGCGAAGGCCAGCGCCTTCTGTCCGTAACGGGTGGTGCGTACGCCAATGCCCGCAGCCTCCCGCATTGGCGAGTTCCGGCCGTCGGCGGCAATGACCAACCGGCTGCGCAGACGTGTGCCGTCGCTCAGCCCGACCAGCGCCTCGCGTTCACGCGTCAGCAGGGTGGACGTCCCGGTTCCGGGGCGGAACTCCACGTTCGGAAGTTCTTCCAGTCGCGCCACCATCTCGCGGCGCAGCAACCAGTTGGGCAGGTTCCAACCAAACGGACCCGAGGAGATGTCAGCGGCGTCGAAATCCCGCACGACCCGCGGTTCGGGCGTTTCACCGCCGGCATCGACGATGCGCATGATCTGAAGCGGCGCCGCGTGATCGGACAGACGGTTCCACAAACCCGCATCTTCCAGAAGGGCGCGGGCGGGCTGCAGGAAAGCGGTGGTGCGCAGGTCTGCGCCCTCGGCCTCTCCCTCCGTCACTGGCGGGGCGGGGTCGCAGAGCAGGACGGAAAATCCGTGGCTGCCAAAGAGCGCGGCGGCGGTCAGGCCCGCGACGCCGCCGCCCGAAACGATGATATCCTTGTCGGTCATGACGTGCCTCCTGCCGTCTAGATACGTCCCACGACGTGCGGGGCAAAGCGGCAAAGCGTCCCGGTCTATTTGCCGACGGTGATCAGGATCAGCAAGGTGAAGATCACGGGCACCAGCGCAAGCGCGGTTAGCCCAAGTGCCACGAGTCCCCAGGTTTTCACCGCCAGGACGATCGCGGTCAGCACGATGACCACCGCGTACCAGATATTGCCGTGGAAATCCCGCGCCAAGTCGCGGGCGATCCAGCCGAGTATGGGCAGGCGATAGAGGGGATTGGAGGCAGGGGCAGGGATGTCGGACATGAGGGCTCCATCAACTATGATGCAGCCGAGATATGTCTTCTCCCCGGCGCCGGTAGGCGACATTGCGTCCCAGTGCGACCAGATATCTCAGACCAGCCGGGACAGGAACGCGGTCAGGTCGTCGGTGTGGTGGTGGATATGGTCCGCCTCGACCGGGCTTTCTGCCACATGCACGGTGCGCATCCCCTTGGCGTGTGGCACGGCGAGGTTGCGGGGGTCATCCTCGAACATCGCAGCGCGGTCGGATTGCAGGCCGTCCAGGGCAAAGATGCGTTCGAAAGCCTCGGGGTCGGGCTTGGGGTGATAGCCGGCTTCCTCGACACCGTAGATCGCGTCGAAGAGCCCACCCAGACCCCGGGCATCCACCACCTGTTCTGCGTAGGGCGCGGTGCCGTTGGTGAAGATGATCTTGCGCCCCGGCAGCGCGGCGATGTGGTCAGCCAGGGCAGGGTCCCGGTCCAGCCCGCTGAAGTCGATGTCGTGCACGTCGGTCAGGTAGGGCGTCGGATCCAGATCGTGGTTGCGCATCAGCCCCGCCAGCGTCGTGCCATGGTCGCGCCAGTAGTTGAGGCGCAAGGCATCGGCAGCGGGACGGTCGAGGCCGAGCGTCTCCATCACCCAGGCGGTCATACGGACCTCGATCTGATCGAAGAGCCGAGCGGAGGGCGGGTAGAGCGTGTTGTCCAGGTCAAAGACCCAGGTCGTCACATGTGAGAAATGGTCTCGGGGCATGGCGCGACGCTAGTGGGGCGCGACAAAGGGTGCAAGGGCTTGTGCTGGACGGCGGGGGCTGGGCGCGGATAGGGTGTCGCGACGCAACGAGGAACGCGAATGAAGCCGGCCCAGAAAGATGCCTATACCCTGATCCTGGAAGCGATCGACCACGGCGGGTTCAAGCCGGGTGATCGGCTCGTGGAAAGCGAGTTGGCAGAGCGGTTCGGCATGTCCCGCACGCCGATCCGCGAGGCGCTGCAGCGGCTGGAAACGCAATCCCTTCTCACCCGCGACGGGCGGTCCCTGATCGTGTCGTCGCTCGACCACAACCAACTGGCCGAGCTTTACGTCGTACGGACCGAGTTGGAGGCCCTGGCCGCTCGGCTGGCCGCCCGTCATGCCACGGACGAGGAAATGCGCGTTCTGCGCGACATGGTCGAAGCCGACCGAGCGCATCTTGGCGACCCGTCCGCACTGGCACGGGCCAACCGGCGTTTTCACAAGCAGATCCATCTGGCGTCGCACAACCGGTTCCTGGTGCAGCAGTTGGATATGGTGCACAGGTCGATGGCGCTCATGGCCTCGACGTCATTGGCAGCCGTGGGCCGGGACGAGGTGGCGCTGGCCGAACATGACGCGATCGTCCGCGCGATCGAGGCGCGGGACGAGGACAAGGCCGGGCAGGCCCTGCGCGATCACATTTCCAAGGCGTTCGTGACGCGGTTGAAGCTGGATTCGGGCGGCGTGTCGTCGGTCGAGTGATCGGCGTCGGGCAAGGAATGCCCGTGCTGGGTCTTGTCCCAGTAGAATGGGTTGAAGGCCAATTCGTAGAGCGCTTTCCACATCGCGAAACAGCCGAGTGGCCAATAGAATTGCAGGGTCGGTATCCAGTGCCAGAGGTGGCGATGCTGGGGCCGGTGCGTGCCCATAACGCTCAGGGTGACGGTCAGCATTTCTACGGCGATGAACATCCAAGCAATGCCGTGGATCCAGGACCGGTCCAGAACAGACAGCAACGGGTGCGGCATGCCGAACAGCATGAACCAGAACGACCACAGCAGCGGGGCCAAGGCGAATTGCGACAGGGCCGAAACGAAATGCACTTGGAACCCCATGAACCGCCACGCCCCGAGGTCGCGGTAAAGCTCCACCGGGTTGCGCATGTGCACGAGGTAGGTGACGAGGTATCCCTTCAGCCAACGTGAGCGCTGCTTGATCCAAGGGATCGTGCGGTTGTTGGCCTCTTCGCGGGTTGTCGTGTCGATCACCTCGGTGCGATATCCGGCACGGGCCAGGCGAAAGCCAAGATCGGCGTCCTCCGTTACGTTGTGGGCGTCCCAGGCGCCAAGTTCTTCAAGCTCCTTTCGCTTGAAGAAGAGGGTCGTGCCTCCCAAAGGCACGGCAAAGCCCAGCTTGGCCATGCCCGGCAGGACCAGCCGGAACCAGGTGTTGTATTCGATGGTAAAGCACCGGGCGAGCCAGTTGGACTTTGCATTGTAGAAATCCAATGCGCCCTGCAGGCACACCACGTCCTTGGGCGCATTGGCGAAATGAGTGGCCACCCGCAGCAACTGGTCCGGGTCGGGGGCATCTTCGGCGTCGTAAATGCCGATGATGTCGCCCTTGCAGAAATCGAGGGCGTAATTCATCGCCCTCGGTTTGGTCCGTGGTTGGCCATCCGGGACGACAACGACCCGCATCCAATTGGGAAGTATTGTCCGTTCAAGCACGTCTCGGGTGACGTCGTCCTCTTCCTCCAGGACCAAGATGACCTCAAGCTTGGAGAAAGGATAAACCAGCTGTTCCATGCGTTTGGCCAGCACTTCGGCGATCTGGCGTTCCCGGAACATGGGGACGAGGATCGAGATGGAGGGCAGTTCTGCCGCCGCGACCGTGCTGACATCCAGTCGCGTGTCGTTCCGGATCGTTCGATGGGCGATGGCCGACGTCAGCTTGAGCACAGATGCCACGAACAGCGTCAGGATCGTCCAACTGAGCACGGCCAGCAGTACGACCTCTGGGGCGTAGATCGTGATCGCGCCCAGGATCAGGGCGACGGCGGACAATTGCAGGATTCTCAGCCGCACCTTTGGTTTCCAGGACCGGCAGGAGTGACGAATATCCACACGCTGCGACATGTTCTCGGTCAGGACCTCGCGGTGTGCACTCGCAATCCGGTTCTGGATCGCAACGCGGGGCGCCAGAACCGGAATGATCAGGTGGATGCCCTCCGGTTCGAGCCGGCTGATTTCATCGCGGACCTTTTCGAAATCCTCTGGCCGTGAGGTGGCGATCCAGAGAATGTTTTCGTGCTGGCGCCACGGCAAGCAGGCGTGTTTCAGGCAGAATTGCGGGGACAGCATGTCGGACAGGGCGGCATCGGGCGGTGTCAGCTCCATCGACACGATTTGCAGGCCGGTTGCGCGGGACAGCGCGGACAGCAACCGGGCCTCTGAAATCTGACCCTCGGCAAAGCGTTCGCGGGCGCGGGCGATGCCATTGGCGCGGGCGGCGTCAACGGGTATCGGGTTGGCTGCAAATCGGGCGGGAGGTTCCCGAAGCATGCCGGTCTGCGAAGGAAGATCGGTCAGATACCTGCGCAGACCGACATGGTCCGGAGACTGTCTGTCCAGCTTGCACAGTTCCCGAGATTGCATGTTAACTTCCCTCAACGCCTGACTACAGACGTTTCGGTGCAAACGGTTAATTTAGTCTCAACAAGGGGTTAACGGGTCGTTAATGGCATCCGGAAGCCCAACAAAAAAGGCGCCCGAGGATGGACGCCTTTTCTTAAATTTCTGAACTGCGAGACCGCTCAGGCCGAGCGCGCCTGCATCGAGGCCGAGAAACGCTCGAACAGGTAGAAGCTGTCCTGTGGGCCGGGGCTGGCCTCAGGGTGGTATTGCACAGAGAAGACCGGGCGATCGGTCATGCGGATCCCGCAATTCGACCCGTCAAAAAGCGACACGTGGGTTTCCATCACACCGTCGGGCAGGGACTGGCTGTCGACGGCGAAGCCGTGGTTCATCGAGGTGATCTCGACCTTGCCGGTTTCCTTGTCCTTCACGGGGTGGTTCGCACCATGGTGCCCGTGGTTCATCTTGACGGTCTTTGCACCAAGTGCGAGCGCGAGGATCTGGTGGCCAAGACAGATGCCGAAGATCGGCAACTCGGTCTTCTGCATCACGTCCTGGATCATCGGCACGGCATATTCACCGGTCGCGGCCGGATCACCCGGGCCGTTGGACAGGAAAATGCCGTCGGGCGAATGGGCGAGGATTTCCTCTGCGGTCGCGGTGGCAGGCATGACGGTCACGTCGCAGCCTGCAGAGGCGAGGCAGCGCAGGATGTTCCGCTTGGCACCATAATCGATTGCCACGACCTTGTGGCGCGGTTCGGTCTGGCGGCCGAACCCGTCGGGCCAGGCCCAGCGGGTTTCGTCCCAGCGATAGCTTTGTGCGCAGGTTACCGACTTGGCGAGGTCCATGCCGACCAGACCGGCAAAGCCGCGCGCCTTGGCGACCAGCGCTTCAATGTCGAAATTTCCGTCGGGGTCATGGGCCAGCGCCGCGTGGGGCGCGCCCTGGGCCCGGATCGCGCGGGTCAGGCGGCGGGTGTCGACGCCACCAATGGCGATGCGGCCGCGTGCAGACAGCCAGTCCGACAACTGCCCGACCGCGCGCCAGTTGGACGGATCGGTCGGCGTCCAGCGCACGACCATGCCGTCGGCCACCGGGTCGGCGGTTTCGTCGTCTTCGGGCGTCACGCCGACATTGCCGACATGCGGGAAGGTGAAGGTCACGATCTGGCCGGCATAGGACGGGTCGGTCATGATTTCCTGGTAGCCGGTCATCGCCGTGTTGAAACACAGCTCTGCCACGGTGACGCCCGTAGCCCCGAAACCCTGGCCCATGAAGACCGTGCCATCGGCGAGAACGAGGCAGGCGGTCGGTTTTTTCTGGTATGCGTGCGGCATTCCGCGTCCCCCGTGAAATGGCAAATTGGCCACTACGTAAGGGGCGCGACCGGGGGGGTCAAGGGGCCAAAACACCTGATATGAGCCTGTTTCGGCGGCTCTGTCGCGTGTCCATCCTGCAATGCAGGATATTCCGTCGCGTCCCCCGAGCGACCGGGCAGGTTGTGCGGTTTGGTGTGCTGGTCTAGGGTCGGCCTTCAAAGCTTCAGAGGATGGGGACCCATGCAGCTGCGCGACCAGGTCAATTCGGCCATCAAGACCGCTATGAAAGAGCGTGACAGCGAAAGGCTGTCCACCCTTCGGCTGATCAATGCCGCCATCAAGGACCGTGATATCGCCGCCCGCGGCGAGGGCCGCGAAGACGGCGTCGGCGAGGACGAGGTGCTGGGCATTCTCGGCAAGATGGTCAAACAGCGCCAGGAAAGCGCCCGCGCCTACGAAGAGGGCGGACGGATCGACCTGGCCGAACAGGAACGCACCGAGATCGGCTATATCGAGGATTTCCTGCCCCGGCAGCTGAATGACGAGGAAATCGACAAGGCCATCGAAGGCGCTGTTGAGGAAGCCGGCGCGGAGTCGATCCGCGACATGGGCAAGGTTATGGGCGCCCTGAAGGCCAAGTATACCGGCCAGATGGATTTCGGCGCCGTCGGCCCGAAGGTGAAAGCCCGGCTGAGCTGACCCGTGCCCGCGCTCAGTGCAGGCGTTTGCGCACCTGCCGCAATGCGCCCCATGTCAGCAACACCACGATCGGCGTGATGAGTGCGGCGAGGGCGGTCTTGCCCAGGCCGACCGCATCGCCGAACGGGGCCGCGATATATAGGGCAAGCCCGGTCGCATAATAGGAAATCGCCACGACGGACAATCCTTCGACGGTGTGCTGTAGCCGCAGGGCTTCGTCGGCGCGGCGATCCATGCTTTCGAGAAGTACGCGGTTCTGGCGGGACAGGTCGACCTCGACCCGCGTGCGCAGCAATTCGGCAGCGCGTCGGGCCCGGTCGGTCAGCCTGGCCAGCCGCCGTTCCGTAGCCTCGACAGTCCGCATGGCCGGGTCGAACCGGCGGATCATGAATTCACCGAAGGTCTGACGCCCCTCGAACCGCTCTTCACGCAGGGCGTCGATGCGGCTGGTGACGATGCGTTCGTAGGCGGCGGTGGCCGACATGCGGAAGTTCGACCGCGCGGCCAGACGCTCCAGCCCGCCCGAAACCTCCAGCAGGGTCCGCAGGGCTGTTTCCGCGTCGCCTGCGCTGTCGTTCATCCGCAGCACTTCGGCCGAAAGGCGGGTTTCGGCATCGGTCAGGGACGGTACCATTTCGCGCGCGCGGACAAGTCCCAGCATGGCCATGGCACGGTATGTTTCGATCTCGCACAGGCGCTGGACGATGCGACCGATCCTGCCGGGGCCGATCAGCGGACGGGCATAGACGGAAAACCGCATGTCGCCTGCGGGATCGGGATGGAAATCCCCGGCGATGACAGCGTGGTCATCGAGCACCCGAGACGCGGCGAGGCTGTCCTGAAGGTGATCCTTGCGCAAGCGCTCCAGGATCGGTTCGTCACCTTCAGCAACCTGGATCCGGAACCGGGCTGACGCGATACGCAGGTTCTCGGCATGGGACAGGATGTCCTCGGCCAGTTCCTGGACGTCGCTTTCCTCGGCGCCCCAGACCAGGAAGGTCACGAATTCCGTATGGCTTTCCCATTTCAGCATCAGCGGCCCCAACTGGCCGGTCCAATGCGTCGCGTCCGGCGGCGGCGGGGTCTGACACGCGGTCGAGATCAGCCGATCCAGCTGCGCCTTTTCGCCGGCCCGGTCCCGATCCGACCTGAATTCCGGCCGCAAGGCGACGAACCAGGCGAAACCCGGGGCAGAGATTGCCGGGAAGGGACGGGCGTGAAGCTCATCCACCAGGGCACCGCGATGCGGGTGATCCCTGCTGGATTTCGGCGTGGCGTTGGACATCAACAGATCCTGGGCAGTTGTTCTCCGACCAGCATATCCACGATGCGCTGCCCACCAAAGGCCGTACGCATCACCACGGGCACTGTGCCGCGGGGCACTGCCTTTCCGACGATCACCGCGTCGTGTCCCGAGGGCAGGGCGCGCATTGCGGCGAGGGCGGCTTCGGCCTCCGCCTCGGGGACGAAGACGACCAGCGTGCCTTCATTGGCGAGGTAGAGCGGGTCTAGGCCCAGGATCTCGCACATGCCCTTAACCTCGGTGCGCAGGGGCAGGGCCGACTCCTCGAGAACGACTGTCACGCCGGCCTCTTCGGCCAGTTCGTTCAGGGCCGAGGCCAGCCCGCCGCGTGTCGCATCGCGCGCGGCGCGGGTGTTGGGAGCCGCGGCCAGAACCGCCTCCATCAGCGCGTTCAGGGATTGGCAGTCGCTTTCCAGCGGTGTGGACAGGGCAAGGTCGCCGCGGGCGGCCAGGATCGTGGCACCGTGGTCCCCCAGGACGCCGTTCACGATAGCGACATCGCCTTCGCGGATTTGCGGCGCTGCGATCTCGCGTCCTGACGGAATGACCCCGACGCCCGATGTGGTGATGAAGACGCCATCGCAGCCGCCCTTGCCGACCACCTTGGTATCGCCGGTGACGATGCGGACGCCAGCGCTTGCGGCCTCACGTGCCATCGAGGCAACGAGCCGTTTGAGCAGTGCGATCTCGGTGCCTTCCTCGATGACGAAAGCCGCGGACAGCCAGAGCGGCCGCGCGCCGCCGACCGCGAGGTCATTGACGGTGCCGCAGACGGCAAGCTTGCCGATATCGCCGCCCGGGAATTCCAGCGGAGTGACCACGAAACTGTCGGTGGTGAAGGCGAGACGTGCTCCCGGTTCCTGCAGGCTCTCATCCATCAGGCGGGCCTGATCCTCGGAGCCGGGCGGCAGGAAGACATCGGTAAAGACCTCTTCGATCAGGTCGCGCATGGCCCGACCGCCGCCGCCATGTGCGAGCGTCACGCGGGTATCACGCAGGCGGGACGGTTTGGGCGATTGAGCGTTCATTGTGTCAGCCTCTGATCTTGAGTGGGGCAGGGCGCCGCCCCATAGGGCGCCGTCCCAAGGCATTGATGCCGCGTCGCTACGAGCCACGGTCTGTCGCAAATTATTCAGCGGCCTCGATCAGCCGGGCGCCACCATATGTCCAATAGGCCGCGCAGGCCCCTTCGGACGATACCATCAGCGCGCCAAGCGGGGTGTCGGGAGTGCAACCGCGGCCGAATTGCGGGCATTGCGTGGGCTTCATCCGTCCGGTCATGACCGACCCGCAGGCGCATCCTTCGGGTTCCTCGACATGTGCACGGCCACCAGCGGCGGCGTAGCCGATGCCGAACTTTGTCTCGGCATCCCAGTCGAGGTATGCGTCGCGGATCCGCAGGCCGGAGGCATCAATTTCCCCCAGGCCCCGCCATTCGAAACTGGGACGCGGTTCATAGACATCGGCGATGGCCGCGATGGACACCGGGTTGCCGTGTTCCGGCACGACCCGCGCATATTGGTTCTCGATCTCCGCACGACCCTCGGCGATCTGCTGCAGGACCATCAGGACCGATTGCAGCAGGTCCAGCGGTTCGAAACCCGCCACCACCAGCGGCTTGCCGTAATCTTCGGCGATGAAGTCGTAGGGGTGGATGCCGATCACCATGGAGACATGGCCGGGCCCCACGAACCCGTCGAGCTTCATATGCGGATCATCCAGCAGCGCCTTGATCGGCGGGGGCACGGTGATGTGGTTGCAGAAGACCGAGAAGTTGGTCAGCCCCTCGCGCGCGGCCAGCTGGATCGAAAGCGCGGTTGAGGGTGTCGTCGTCTCGAACCCCAGGCCGAAGAACACCACCTCGCGGTCGGGATTGCGGCGGGCCAGTTCCAGCGCATCGAGCGGGGAATAGACCGTTCGCACGTCCGCGCCCCGCGACTTGGCCTGCAGCAGCGATCCCTTCGCGCCGGGCACGCGCATCGCATCGCCGAAGGTGGCGAAGATGACCTCGGGCCGTTCCGCGATTTCGATACATTCATCGACGCGTGCCATGGGCAGCACGCAGACGGGGCAGCCGGGACCGTGGATGAACTCGATCCCCTCATGCACCAGCTTGTCCAGGCCATAGCGGAAGATCGCATGGGTGTGACCGCCGCAGATTTCCATGATCCGGACAGGGTTTGCCGCAGTCGCGCCGATCTGGTCGGCCACGCGGGCGATGGCGGCGATCAGGGCCTTGGCGGCCTTGGGATCGCGGAATTCCTCGACATAGCGCATCACATGCCTCCCGCGAGGGCACGGTCGCCCTCGGCCATCTGTTCAAGGGTTTCCTGCGCCTCGCCCAGACCGCGCAGGGCTTCGAGCGTTTCTTCAGCTTCCTTTTCGTCGATCACGGCCATGGCAAAGCCGACATGGATCAGGACCCATTCGCCGATCAGGTCGGACAGGGGACGGTCGGCGACACAGGCGAGCGAGACCTCGCGCCGCACGCCCGACACCTCGGCCATGCCCATCTGGCGGGGTTCGTCGGTGATGGCCACGATCTGGCCGGGAATACCCAGGCACATGGGTCAGTCCTCCTCTGAAATCGATGCGTGCGGTTCGATGCCGTAGCGGTCCAGCTTGGCCCGCAGCCCGACCCGCGACAGGCCCAGTTCGACGGCGGCGCGGGACTTGTTCCATTTCAGCCGCGTCAGGGTTTCGCCCAGGATACGCATCTCCATGATTTCGACGCGTTCCTTGAGCGTGCCGTCCAGCTGGCTGAAATCCGGCGCGCTGCCACGTTCACCGTCACGCGGATCGCGCGCCTGCAGGATGTGGCGCGAGATCAGGTCTGCGCCCAGGGTCACATCCTGCGCCAGGATCAGCATGCGCACGATTTCGTTGCGCAATTCCGGCAGGTTGCCGGGCCAGTCATAAGCTTCGAGGAAGGTTGCGGCATCGGGGGCGATGCCGCGGGCGACCTTGCCGTGTTCGGTCGCGGCCTCGTGCAGGAATCGTTCGGCCAGCAGGATGATGTCGTCGACCCGAGCGCGCAGCGGCGGCATGGTCAGTTCGGTCACTTGCAGCGCGTAATACAGGTCCGTGCGGAACCGTCCGTCGCTGACGCGGGCGCGCAGGTCCCGATGCGCGCCGGCGATGATGCGGGTATTCGTGGTCAGGGTCTCGTGAGCGCCGAACGGCTGGAATGCGCCCTCGGTCACGACACGCAGCAGGGCCATCTGCATCTGCGGCGACAGCGCATCGACCCCGTTGAGGAAGATCGTCCCCCGATCCGCCTTTTGCAGCAGGCCGGCACGGGATTGCGTGGTGCCGGGCAGGGCCCCGCGCTTGGCACCGAACAGCTCTGCCGCCAGCGCCTCGTCGCCGAGGCCCGCACAATTGAGTTCATAGAAGGGTCGGTCAGCGCGCAGTGACCCATAATGGATTGCGCGGGCCAGGTCGGTCTTGCCGGTGCCGGGTTCGCCGGTGATCAGGACAGGAACGTCGAAGCTGGCGAAGTGTCGGGCCTGCGCAATCGTCGCGTTGAGCGGCGAATTCGGCCCCCGCAGCACCTTGTCGAAGCCCAGCCCGGCCTGAAGAACGCGGCGCCGCTCCTCGGTCCGGGCAGAGGCGGCGGTGCCAAGATAGCGCATCTCCAGCGTCATGCGTTCGTGATCGCGGGCAAGCTCGAAAAGCCGGGCGGCATTCCGGACGGCCATGAGCAGCTGATCGGGATGCCAGGGCTTGGTGATGAACTGGTAGATCCCGGCCTCGTTGATGGCCTGGATCATGTCGCTCGTTTCCGTGTAGCCGGTGACGATGATGCGCACGGTATCAGGCCAACGGTCGCGGATCTCGGTCAGAAGTTCGATCCCTGTCTTGCCAGGCATGCGCTGGTCAGAGATCACGACCTGCACCCAATTCTGCTCCATCAGGTTCCAGGCCTCGGCGGCGTTCTGCGCCTCGAGAACCTGGAAATCATCCTCGAGCGCCATGCGCATCGCCGCCACGGAATGCGGCTCGTCATCGACGACAAGGATTGTGGGCAGTGTTTCGGCCATTATTCCGCGGCCTTGCGCTGGCGCTTGGCCTGGGCTTCCGCCTGTAGCCAGCCGATCCACGCATCGAGCCCTTCGCCCGTCCGGGCGGAGACGCGCAGGATCTCGATCGCGGGGTTCACGCGTTTCAGGTTCGCCTCGTAAAGGTCCAAATCGACATCGCAATGCGGCGCCAGATCCACCTTGTTGAGGATCGCGAGCCGGGCGGCAGTGAACATGTCGGGATATTTCAGGGGTTTGTCCTCGCCTTCGGTCACCGAAAGGATCGCGACCTTGGCGTCTTCGCCCAGGTCGAAGGCGGCGGGACAGACCAGGTTGCCCACATTTTCGATGAAGAGCGTGGTATCCGGCGCGGGCGACAGGTGGTCCAGCGCATGACCGACCATGTGCCCGTCCAGATGACAGCCTTTGCCGGTGTTGACCTGAACCGCCGGCGCACCGGTTTCCCGGATGCGGTCTGCGTCGTTGGTGGTCTGCTGGTCGCCTTCGATCACGCCGACGGGGCCGGACATGGCGCGGATCGTGGCGCAAAGCAGCGTGGTCTTGCCAGAGCCGGGCGAAGAGACAAGGTTGACCGCGTAGATACCGCTTTCAGCAAGACGAGACCGGTTGATCGCCGCGTGGCGGTCGTTCTGGGACAGGATGCCCGTTTCGATCTCAATCAGGCGCTCCTGGGACATGCCGGGCACCTCGGTGCCGGCGGGGCCGTGGCCGAAATGTATGTCGTGGTGATGACCATGGGGGTGATGTTCATGGTGATGGTGATCGTGGGAATGGTCGTCCCCATGCGTTGCCCCGGCCAGTTTCGCATCTCCGCACCCGCAAACCGTACACATCAGACGACCTCCATATCCTTGATCTGCATTTCATCGCCGCCCTGGGGCAGCAGCTTGCCACCGCCGCAATCGGGGCAGGGGGACAGGCGTTCCTCGATCTCGACCTCTTTCATGCAATCGTAGCACAGAGCCTTTCCGGGCAGGTCGATCATGTCCAATGTCGCGCCCTCGGCCTTGGAGCCGCGCATCACGACCTCCCAGGCAAAGCTGAGGGCATGTTTTTCGACCCCCGCGAACTTGCCGATCTCAAGCCGCACCCGCGTGACCCGGGCCACGTCGGGGCGGTCGGCGGCCTGGTCGACGACGCGGCGGATCCCTTCACATAGCGACATCTCATGCATTTGCGGTTTCCAGTCGGACCGGAGAACAGGGATCGAGAATATTCAGAAGCAGTGTCCACAGCCCCGACTTTTCTGCGGGCAGAGTGGCAAGGCTGCGGTCCAGCACGCCACCCGGCGCGATCAGGCTGTCGGTGGGGGTGACGCGGGCAAAGTGGGTCACGATCTCTCCGTCCGTGTCGATGCGCATGGCATAGGCACCGCGTGTCGCCGGGACAAGAGCCTGGCCCGGGCCGGTGAGTGCGATCGCGGGCAGGGTGTCGTCCAATGCCATGGCGATATCGTAGAGCCGCGCCGTCGCACGCCACAAGGGGCCTCGGCCGCGCATGGTTTCGATATGACGCATGACCGGATGATCCAGATGGCGTGTGGCGGTCGAGTTCTCAACCGGTGCGCCGCTTAGAATGCTGATTGCATCGACCGGCGGCAATCCATTGGCGCAGGCCTCTCCGGCCGCGAAACAGGCGTCGATCCGCGCCAGTACCGGCGCAGCCCCGGTGCCGGAGGCAAGGAAAGCCTCGAATTCTTCGGACGTGGCCGGAGGCCGGCGCAAAGCGCCGAACGCTGCCTCCGCCACGTCCTTTTCCCCGGCCAGTGAAGTGGGAAGCGCAGAAGAGCCGGGGGTGTCGGGTGAAATGCCGGCTCCCGCCGCAGGCCGGATCAGCGGCACGGAGCGGGGGGCCAGGCCCAGAAGGTTGGGCCAGGTGACGCAAAGCTTGAGCATGTGGTCGCGCAGGATTTCCTGCGCAATGCCCTGTGGATCGGCGGGACGCCCCAGGCATGTGGCCACCGCTGCGCCCTGGGCCGCGCGGCACAGCGAAAACAGCCGCGGGATAAGTACCGCCACCTCATGCGTCCGTTTGCCCACGACCAGCCGGTCCACCGGGAGGGCGGGGCTGGGCTTGGCCCGGAGCGTCGGAAAAGAGGCGGCGGCGTAGGTCATTCGGCGGGTTCGCTGGTTTCTTTGGTTGCGGTGCTGTCTCCGTCGGACGCGGTGTCGGAGGCCAGACCGGCGGTCAGCACTGCGCGGCGGGTTGGCTTGTCGGTCAGGATCGGAACGGGCGGTTCTTCTGCTTGTTGTTCCGCAGCTTCGGCGGCGGCCAGGTCTTGCTCGCGGGTGGCGCGGATATCGGCGGAGCGATCCGTTTCTGCGCGGTTCGCCTCATCGAACAGCGCGGCCATGACAGCGCGGGCCACGTCAGTGGCATCCTTCTGCCGGGTGAATTCATGCATCGGCGAGAACAGCGAACACGCCTTGTAACCGCCGATCTGCGGCCGGGTGTTGTAGAGGAATTCGTACTCGCCCGAAGGGAATCCGATCACCTCTTTCGCACCGGTTTCAAGTTCCCAGGTCTCACCATCGGGCAGCAGGATCAGGTTCATGAACCATGGGCTGACCAACACGCCGAGGATCTGGCCCTGCCACATGCGAAAGCCGACGGCCTCGACCTGCAATGCCTTGTTGACCAGCGGCACGTCCCGCATCTTGGAGTGATAGACCTCGGAGAAATCGTCGACCAGCCGGGCGGTAATATCCTTGATCCGATTGGCCTCGATCATTTCCTGCGCGCCCGGATCCTCCAGCACCATGAACTGTTCCGCCGGGGCGGAGCAGGTGGGGCATGTCCAGTCCTCCGGCAGGGCCGAGAATGGCGTGCCGGGGTCGATCTGGCGCATGTCGTCGCCTTCGGCGGGGTCGTAGGGGGTCCAGCAGACCTTGCATTCCATGATCGCCTGCGGACTGATCTTGTCGGTCGCGCCCAGGTAGGAACCTTCGAAAGTGCTCATCGGATCGCCTCCACGACTTCGCGCAGGCGGGCGCCGCTGTCGGTCAGATCCTCGTGGGCGGCCAGGGCCACCTCGGGCATCGTCGTGACCTCGTAGGTGTCCAGGATCAGCTGATCGGTGGAGTTGTAGAACTGTACGTGCCAGGTGCGCGGCAGGGCGGTGGCGCGGATCCGGCAATTGCCATACCCGCGCGAGAGGATGTCGACGGAGCCTTCGCCCAGACGATCCTCGAGCCAGGCCAGGTCTTCTTCCGTATGCGGCAGCAACGACAGGTTGATGACGTGAAGGTCGATATCCGGGTTGGCCGAATGGTCCTGCAACTCGCTTAGCAGGGCGGGGGCGTTAACCACGCCGGGGCCGGGTCGATCAGCGGTGGCCGGGCGGAAGGGCTCGAACGCGCGGGCAATGGCGTCTGCTGGCACCTGGCCCACCTCGACCACGTCGAGACCGGAGGCGGACAGGCTCCAGACCCCGGCGAAGACCGATTCCTGCACGCGCACGGCGGGAATGCCGCGGATCTTCATCGCCACTTCGCCTTCCTGCAGGGTGTCGGCGACGATCTTGCGGGCTTCGCCCCCCAATTGGGACAGGTCGAACCGCTCGGGCGTGCCGCCGGCCGCGACACGGTCACAGGCATCAGCAAGCGCCAGCAGGAAATCCAGCGCGGGCGCCGGGGCCGCGTCGATATCGGGCAGACGCGCGGAATAGGTGCGCATGTCCTGCGGCATGGACATGTACTCGAGCTCTTCCCCGCCTTCTTCGGTCTGGGAACCGGGGCCATATCCCGTCGGCGGCATGTGGAAATTCTGCATCTGCTGTCTCCGTTACTCGGCCGGGGCCGTTTCGGGGGTGGCAAGGAAACGCGGAATACGCGCCATGTAATCGTCCCAGTCGCGGACGCGGGCGACGCCGCCCAGGCATTCCCCGTTACGGAAAAAGATCAGCGAGGGGGTCTTGAGCACACGGGTTTCCTCGCGCAGCTCCGCTTCTATCGCGTCGCCGATGACGGCGCAGTCGAAGGCACCCTGGAAGGCCATGCGCAGTTCCGGCAGCACGACGGCCACATCCGGGGTTTCCAGGTTGCGCGCAGGATCGCCGGGGACAAAGGCGACATGGACGCCGTCGGTGCGGGTCCATTCGTCCAGACTTGCCCGGTCGTCGAAACGGGGCCAGCCGAATTCGGTCGTCAGCCTGTCCACGAGGGGGTGGGTCATGCGTGTCTCCTTAGGCGTTGGCTTTGCCAGCCGCGTGGGCGGCAGCTAGGTGGGGAGGGAGTTGCGGCCCGCGGGCCTCGATATCGGCGAAGGCGTCACCGCCATCGCCGCCGTTCATGATGTCGCGCAGGCTGTCCAGGGCCTCTGCAATCAGGGCCGCGTCTTCGGCGGTCACGACTTCGCGGGCCGCGCTAAGGAAGGTCAGGACCCATGTGCCCGGCTCCACGGGACCGGTCAGCGACAGGTCGATCAGCTCGTCGCGGGTGCCGTCCGTGGCGATCGCGGCGATGCCGTCGACCGACAAAATCTTCATGGGGATGCCGACGCACATAGCCTTATTCCGCGGCCGGGAAGAAGCGGGCATCACCGGTGCGGCAGGCCTCGTCTTCGGTCGGGCGTCCGCCCTCGTAATTCTCACGCCGCAGGGAAGCATCGGCGAGGTCGTCGGTTCGGGTCTGCCCTTCGGTCGCGTGGATGCCGCGTGCAGCCAGCCAGTCGCGGGCAATGGTGATGGCCGCCGGAATGCAGGCCGCGGTTTCATCGCGCAGGCCCCCACCGTAATCTTCAAGCTCGACCGGCTGAACGCCAATCAGCATGATCTGGTCCGGGCAATATCCCATCAGTTGGGCCGTCGCGATGACGTCCTGGAAGCCGGTCTGGTGCAGCGACATCTTCTTGGCGCCCATGAAGGCGGGGACTTCGTCGCCCTCGACCACTTTCATGGTGCCCGGGACCAGCCCGTAATCCACCGCGTCGAAGACCACCATCATGTCGGCTGCCTCGAGGAAGGGCAGGAGGTAGAGCCCCTGCGTACCCCCGTCGAGAAGCTTGACCTCGGGGCCGAATGCCATGCTGCGCGCCATCTCTTCGACGCAGCGGACGCCGAAACCTTCATCTGCCCAGAGCACGTTTCCGATGCCGAGTACGAGTGCGGTCTTGCCCACGGGGATCCTCCTTCTTGCCTGGCCGGGCTCCTCATCCCGGCGGGGTGAGTGCCAAATTAGCGGTTGTGGCATGCGATTGGATGCTGGCGTTCCAGGTGGGCGAAAATTTATGTAAGGATCTGAAATCTATGAGTTAAAAAGGAAAAATGTATTCGCGGCGCGTCTTTTCTGTGGAAGGTTATAACGCAAAATGAGATAATTTTGGATACTTTCTTTCCACGCATCCCGAATCTCGACTGCCGGGTGTTCGCGGGAATGGGCGTCAGCTTTGCACTTGCGGCGAAACGCGCGGTGATCTGCCAGGCGCAAACGAAAAGGGGCGACCCGATGGGCCGCCCCTTCTTTACTAAGCAACAATGCCTTCACTCCGGCGCGTCATCCTTGAACGTGCGGTGGCCGGAAATCATGGTCGACACCATCGACTGGCGGGACATGATGTCTTCGCGGACAGCAGCGTAGATGTGGATCATCACGAAGATGGCGATGAACCACATGCCCAGATGATGCAGCGTATGCAGGACCTGCGAGTTGCCGATCCAGTCACGCAGCGGCCCGAAGATCGCGTCGATCACCGTCCCCTGGCCCACGCCTTCGGCATAGAGCGCGAAGCCGGTCACGATCATGAAGGTCATCCCCACGGTCATGAAGAAGAACATGGCGATCTGCGCCAGCGGATTGTGCCCAACGTATTTCTTCGGCTTCGATTCCAGGAAGGCGTACCACTTCATCTCGTGCCAGATCTCGCGCCACCATTTCTTCTTGTGCAGCGGCAGATAGAACATCTGGCGGGCGTGGCTGTTGCCGACGAAGGCCCAGTAGATGCGGCCGAAGAAGCCCACGGTCATGATCATGCCGGCGGCGAAATGCGCGAACCGGATATAGCCGAAGACGAACTGGTGGGTGGCCTCGGCAATCTGCATCGAGGGCGGGGGCGAGCCGATGAACCAGCCCGTCGCCATCAGCGTCAGGATGGCCGCCGCGTTGATCCAATGCCAGAGCCGCACGGGCGCCTCGTAGACATAGACCGAGGTGCGGCGGGTGACCGTGGCGCGGTCGGCTTCGGTCGCGTCACCGGTCAGCGGGGAGGAGCTGTAGACATCCACCCGCTGACCCGCATTCGGGGTGGCGAGTTCCTCGTTCATCCCCGCGCCCTCCGGCTGCGCAGGGCAACGTAGAGGGCCGCGGCGATCACGAGGGCCCCGAAGGCAGGACCCGCATGGGCTGCGGTATGGTCGGCCGCCGGGGCGTGCAGACCATGGGCCGATGCCATTCCCGGCATGATGGTGGCAAGCAGTGCAAGACGTTTCATCATTCGTTCCTCCCTCAACGAACTTTGACTTCGGTCAGCTCTTCCCCCTCGGGCGACATGACGTGGGTCGAGCAGGCGAGGCACGGGTCGAAGCTGTGCAGGGTGCGCAGGATCTCCACCGGTTCCTCGGGCCGTTCCATCGGGGTGTTCATCAGCGAGGCCTCGAACGCCCCGATATTGCCGGCCGTGTCGCGCGGCGACCCGTTCCAGGTGGTCGGAACGACGCATTGGTAGTTCTCGATCCGGCCATCCTTGATCTTGATCCAGTGGCCAAGCGCGCCGCGCGGGGCTTCGGTCATGCCCACGCCCTTGGCTTCCTTCGGCCAGGTCGAGGGATCCCACTTCTCCACGTTGGCGGTGGTTTCGTCGCCGTTCTTGATGTTCTGAACCAGCTTGTCGAAGAAATGCTTTTGCAGGCGTCCGCAATATTCGGATTCCAGCGCCCGTGCTGCAGTACGGCCAAGCGTCGAGAAGATCGCTTCGAGCGGCAGGTCCATGTCGCGCAGAAGTCCGTCGACCTGGTCCTTGATATCCTCGTGGCCCTGGGCGTAGCCCACGACGTAGCGGGCCAGCGGACCGACTTCCATCGCGTTGCCGCGCCAGCGCGGGGCCTTGATCCACGAATACTTGGCGGCTTCGTCCAGTTCCTTGATGTCGGTCTTTGTGCCCTTGGCGTTCGGACCCAGCTCGTACTGCGCCTCGGTGACGCCGTCCCAGGGGTGCAGCCCCTTGCCGGCCTCGCCGTAGGTGTACCATGAATGGTCGACGAATTCCTGAACCTGCTCGGGATCGCGTGGATCGACGTCATGCACGGTCGAGAGGTCGCCGTTGATGATCGCGCCACGGGGCAGGTGCAGCTGCTCGGGGGAGAAATCGTTGGGGTTCTCGGGAATGTCGCCATAGGCGAGGCATGCCTTGGACGACAGGCCGCCACCATAAAGCCAGTTCTTGTAGAACCCGCCGATCGCCTTCACGTCGGGCAGATAGACGTTGCGGTTGAACTCGATGCACTTCTCGATGATCGAGGACACGAGGTTCAGCCGCTCCATGTTGATCGCGCCGACCGCGCCCGTGGAATGGACGTTGATCGGGCAGGGGACGCCGCCGACCAGCCAGTTCGGATGCGGGTTCTTGCCGCCGAAGATCGTGTGGACCTTCACGATCTCCTTCTGCAGGTCCAGCGCCTCGAGGTAGTGGGTCGTGGCCATCAGGTCCGCCTCGGGCGGAAGCAGGTAGGCGGGGTTGTCCCAGTAGCCGTTCTTGAAAAGGCCAAGCTGACCGGATTCCACGAATTTCTTCAGCCGGTTCTGCACGTCGCGGAAATAGCCGGGCGAGGACAGCGGGTGGTTCGGGCCAACGGTCTGCTGAAGCTCCGACGTCGCCTTGGGATCGGCGCGCAGGGCGTTGATCGGGTTGACCCAATCCAGCGCATGCAGGTGATAGAAATGCACGACGTGATCGTGGATTTCCAGGTTCAGCTGCATGATGTTGCGGATGGAGTTCGCGTTGTCCGGAATGGTGATGCCAAGGGCATCTTCCACGGCACGGACCGAGGTCAGAGCATGGGTGCCGGTGCAGACGCCACAGATGCGTTCGGTAAACGCCCAGGCGTCGCGCGGGTCGCGGCCCTTCAGGATCACTTCCAGACCACGCCACATGGTGCCGGTCGACACGGCGTTGCGGATGACGCCTTCGTCATCGACGTTCACCTCGCAGCGCATGTGGCCTTCGATCCGGGTCACCGGGTCGACGACGATACGTTTGCCGGAATTATCCAGCGAGAAACCGTTAGGGGTTTGCACGACCATGGATTACGCCTCCTCTTTCGAAACGCTGGTCTGCGTTTTCTTCTGTGCGGATTTCAGCGCCGAGACGGCGGCATGGAGCGCGATGCCCCCGCCGACCACGCCTGCGGCGGCCAGGCCGACCTGGTCGGCATTCTTCTCGACCCCGAATTGGGTCAGATCGGTAACGCGGTTGTAGAAGGACCCCTGATCCCAGAACCCGTCCTCGGAACAGCCGATACAGCCATGACCCGACTGGATCGGGAAGGACGTGCCTTCGTTCCAGCGCACCGTCGAACAGGCGTTGTAGGTCGTCGGACCCTTGCAGCCCATCTTGTAAAGGCAATAGCCCTTGCGCGCGTTTTCGTCGTCCCAGGCCTCGACGAACTGGCCGGCGTCGAAATGCGGGCGGCGGTAGCACTTGTCGTGGATACGCTGCCCGTAGAACATCGCCGGGCGCCCCTGGCGGTCCAGTTCCGGCAGGCGGTCGAAGGTCAGCATGTAGGTGATGACGCCGGTCATGACCTCGGCAATGGGCGGGCAGCCGGGTACCTTGATGATCGGCTTGTCGGTGATGACCTTGTGCACGGGCGTCGCGCGGGTCGGGTTGGGCTTGGCGGCCTGAACGCAACCGTAGGAGGCGCAGGCGCCCCAGCTGATGATCGCCTTGGCGTCCTTTGCGGCATGGCGCAGTTGCTCGACGAAGGGTTTGCCGCCGACGATACAGAACATGCCGTCCTCGTTCAGCGGCGGGTTGCCCTCGACCGCGAGGATGTAGTTGCCCTTGTACTTCTTGATCGTGTCTTCCAGCGCTGCTTCGGCCTGATGACCGGCCGCTGCCATCAGCGTGTCGTCGTAATCGAGAGAGATCATCGACAGCACGACATCCTTGGCCAGCGGGTGGGCCGAGCGGATGAAGGATTCAGAACAACAGGTGCATTCCAGCCCGTGCACCCAGATGACGGGCGTGCGCGGCTTGGTTTCCATCGCGTGGGCGATCTTGGGCACGAATGACGGGCCCAGGCCAAGCGCGGCGGCGGTCAGCGAACAATATTTCATGAAGCTTCGGCGGGTGATCCCCTGCCGACGCATCACGTCGTAGAAGGTCTCGATCTGGCTCAAGGCTGTCTCCTCCATTCCCTTCTGTCGGATCATGTGGGGCTCCGACTCTTTATGGTCTTGGCAATCTCGCGCGTATGCGGAGGTATGCGCAGGGAAATCGGAGCGCCTCAGGAAGAAGGTAAAATCCGTTTGGTATTCAACGGGATACTGCGGGTGCGAAGGCGTGTTTCTGCGGTCGCGACTGGAAGCGGCATGGCCGCCCGACCAAAGCGCCGGTCAGTCGGTTTCCAGCTGGGCCAGCGCCACCAGGGCCTGCCCGAAGGCCAGCCCGCCATCGTTGGCCGGGGTCACGTGATGTGTCAGCACGTCGTAACCATCAAGCGCCCGACAGGTCAGGTCCAGCAGCAGGGCGTTCTGAAAACAGCCGCCCGACAAGGCAATCGTGCGCGTGTCGTTCTCGGCGGCCAAGCGCATCGCTGCGGCGGCAAAATGCGTGGCGACGAAGTGGTGAAAGCGCATGGCGATGACGTCGTGCGACACCTTCGCTTCGAGATCTTGGGCGAGGCCGCGGAACATCGCGGACGGGTCCAGTTGATGCCCGCTGCTGTCGCCGGGATATGGTTGTACCGACCCGGTGGCCCTTGTCGCCATCGCCTCCAACCGCATGGCAGCCTCGCCTTCGAAGCTTTGCCCCAAGGCACAGAGCCCCAGACATGCCGCGACCGCATCGAACAGCCGCCCGACCGACGACGACAGCGGCGCATTGACTCCGGCCCGGACCGCGCTGCGCGCCGCCTCCAGCGGGGCGTCGGCAAACAGGCGGTCGGCAAGATCGGACAGCCCGGCCTCGTCCAGACGGACCAGCGCGTTGCGCCAGGGCTCTGCCTGGGCCCGATCGCCGCCCATCAGGGGGGCGGGCGCCAAGCTGAAACCGCGATGGACGTCGCGGTAGCCGCCGACGAGCACCTCGCCGCCCCAGACCGATCCGTCCGGTCCAAGGCCCAGCCCGTCCAGTACAATGCCGATGGCCGTTTCCCCATGCCAGCTAGTCTCGCCCAGGCAGGCCGCCATATGGGCGTGGTGGTGCTGAACCTCGAGGACGCGCAATCCTTCGGCCGTTGCCCGGTCGTGGCCATGGCGCGTGGCGCGGAAATCCGGGTGTAGATCGACGGCAATCGCCTCGGGCCGATGATCAAAGAGAGCCGAATAATCGGCCTCGGATTGCAGGAACGCTTCCCAGGTCAGGGCCTCGTCCAGTTCGCCCAAGTGATGGCCGAGAAGTGCCTCGCCGTTCTTGACCAGGCAGATCGCGGATTTCATCTGGCCACCGAAGGCGATGACCTGGCGGCGGGGCAGGCCGTGGGGCAGCGGTAGTGTTCCCGGCACACGCCCGCGTGCCCGCCGCAGTGTCATCAATCCTTGGGGTGTGACGCGTTCTATTGAATCGTCCAGCCGCCGGGCAATGTCCCGGTCATGCATCAGGAAGCCATCGGCAAAGCCTGAAAGCTTTTCACGGGCCTCGTCATTGCCGATGACCTGCGGCTCCCCGGACAGGTTGCCGGAGGTCATGACCATCGGGCGGCCGACAAGGTCGCAAAGCAGGTGGTGCAACGGCGTATAGGGCAGCATCCAGCCCAGTGTGGCCTGACCGGGCGCGATGGCCTCGGGCAGCTTTTCACCCGTCGCTTCCAACAGCACGACCGGCGCGGCAGCATTGCGCAGCAGGTCGGCAGCGGCATCGTCGACACGGGCATGGCGCCGGACGATGTCCAATGGTGCCATCAGGGCGAAGGGTTTCGCCGGGCGGCGCTTTCGCTCCCGCAACAGTTGCACAGCCGTGGCGTTTGTCGCATCGCAGGCCAGATGAAACCCGCCCAGCCCCTTGACCGCAACGATGCCGCCCGTCAGCAGCCTGTCTGCGGCAGCAGAGATGACATCACCGCCCTGTCGTTCTCCGTCGGTTTCAAACCAAAGGGAGGGTCCGCAAGCGGGGCAGGCCACGGGTTGCGCATGAAATCGGCGGTCGCCCGGATCTTCATATTCGCCGCGACATGCAGGACAGAGCTTGAAGCCCGCCATCGTTGTCTGGGCCCGATCATAGGGCAGGCCGGTCAGGATCGTGAAGCGCGGGCCGCAATTGGTGCAGTTGGTGAACGCATAGCCACGTCGGCGGCCAGGCCCGCGAATCTCTTCCGCGCAATCGGGGCAGGTCGCGGCATCGGGCGTCACACGGGTTTCGGCCCCGGGACCGCCAGAGCTCAGGATGACGAAATCTTCGGTGTCAGTCAGGTCCGCCGGTTCGACCTCGACCGCAGAGACGACGGCGAGGGCCGGCGCCTGGTCTTTCAGGGCGCGGACAAAGGCGTCGAGATCATTGCCCGTGGCCTCGATCAACACGCCTTCCGCGTCATTCAGGACAGTCCCGCGGATTCCATGCGATTTGGCCAGCTGCCACACGAAAGGACGATAGCCGACCCCCTGTACCTGGCCGCGCACCCGGATGCGCCGGCCGGTTCTGCCCTGAGGCGATGTCCCGGTGGGCATCTTCAATGCACCGTGCAGACCATGCAGGGATCAAAGCTGCGCACGATGTGCTGGACGCTGAGCGGGGTGTCTTCCTCGGGGCCAGCGACAGCGCCGACCAAGGCGGCCTCCAACGGGCCGGGATTTCCGTCGCGGTCGCGCGGCGAGAAATTCCATGTCGTAGGAGCGATGATCTGGTAGCCGGCGATCCGTCCGCCTTCGACCCGTAGCCAGTGGCCAAGTGATCCGCGCGCAGCTTCGACCAACCCGACGCCGGTGCCGGTCTTGATGGTTTCCGACGGCGTCATGAAGCGCGCTGAAGGGTCCAGAGCGTCGGCCCATTGTTCCAGCAGAACCTGCGTGCGTGCGATTTCCAGCAAGCGGCCCACGATCCGGGCGCGCACGCTGCCTTCGTCTGCCAAGGCCCGCGCGAGAGGGTGGCCATCGACGATCTGTCGGGCGAGGGCGCCGACCTCTGCGATCCGGCCGCCAAGGCGCGGGGCCTTGCACCAGCTGTAGCCCGGGTCGCGCATGTCCTCGTCCGGGACGGTCTGGCCGGATTGCGGATGTGCGTCCTCGCCCAGCATCCAGGCATGGCTGAGGTCCTCGACGATGTCTGCGGGGTTGAACGGGGTCACGGAGCCGCCTTCCCAGACACCCGCAGCCATCGCGCGCGTTCCGGCGACCGGATAGGCGCCGTAAGACAGGTAGCGTCGCGGGCCGATGCCGCTCTGGTGCAGGCCAAGATCCCGTGCGATGCGCAGGAACAACGCAGCATCCCCGGTGTCCCAGGCCTCCAGCGCGTCGGGTGTCGCGAGAGGCAGGAAACTCTCCAGCTCTGTGCCAAAGAGCGTTTCTTCCAGGTAGCGGCGGAACCCCCGTAGCGTGGCGCGGATACGGATGCGCATGCGTGCATCGGGGGTGCGGGTCACGCCACCGGGCTGGATCGCCAGGGTATGGGGCCACTTGCCGCCCAGCAGGCCCGCGATGTGGAAAAGTTGCGACCGCGCCTCCGCCGTTTGCCGCGCGGCACTGCCGTCGAGCGCGGTGAAGCGCGCCACGGCCTGATCGTGCCAGGCCCGGCCCGCATAGGCAGGGCGCGCGAAATCGGGCATGAAGAACAGGTTGAAATGAGTGACGTGGTCGGCCAGGTTTTCGACCCCGTGCAGGATGGCGGCCGCCAGCGCGCCCTGTTCGGGCATCTGTGTGCCCGCGGCGTCAGCCAGTGCCAGCGCGGCGGCGGCGGATTGGCTGACCGAACAGATCCCGCAGATGCGTGGCGTCAGGGTCAAGGCATCGCGAGGGTCCTTGCCCTGCAACATCATCTCGAAGCCCCGGAAGAGCGGCGAATTCACATGGGCCGCCGCGACCTGCCCGTCACGGATATCCAACTTGATCTCCAGATCGCCCTCGACCCGGTTGAAGGGGCCGACCAGCAGCTGTCTTTCGGTCATTTCTGCCCTTTCCCGGCGCCGGGCGGAACCTCGATCCGGTCGGAATGGGCGTTGGCCTCGATCCGTTTCGGCGTAGCCGCCTTGGACAGCGAGGCCAGCGCCATGAACCAGGCCTTGGGCATGTCCGATGGCAGGCCGACGGGGATGCCTGCGATGGTCGGGGTTTCGGTGAAGGGGTGGCGTGGTTCCTCGAATTCCGGGGCGGTGCAGTTGATGCAGGGATAGCCGCCGCGCGTGCAGGACCCGCTGCCGTTCCAGGGGCGGATGTTGCAATCGCCGTGGGCCTGCGTCCCGACACAGCCAAGGTGCTCCATCATGCAGCCCAGCTCCGACAGCTCGCGCGCGCTGGCCTTGTATTCGTAATATTCGTTCTTCGGGCAGGCATGGTGGACGAGGTGATCGGCATAGAAGCGGGGCCGACCCAGCGGGTCGAGGTCTGCGGTCTCCAACCGATCATCCGCCAGCAGCAGAAGCGTTTCGGTGACCCAGTCTGGATGGGTCGGGCAGCCGGCGATATTTATCACCGGACGGCCGGATTTCGCACGAAAGCCGCTGTCCAGCGCGCCGCCCGCCAGCTTTCCGTCATAGGCCAGCCCGACCGCGCCTGCAGGATTGCCCCCGGCCGAGGTTACCCCGCCATAAGCCGCGCAGGTGCCGACAGCCAGTACGTCGCGGGCGAGCGGGGCAAGCTTGCGCACCCAGTCCAGCATCGGGCGCCCGGTGCCGGCCAGCATGTGGTAACGGCCAGTCCCTTTCGGCCCCGTGACGATCGAGCCTTCGATGCACAGCAGGTCGAGCGGTATTTCTCCGCTCTCGATCCGCTCCAGCAGGCGGCGCACCTCTGCGCCGGTTTCAATCGAAACGGAGGGATGCCACAGCACGTTGATCCCGGCATCCTTGAGCAGGTCGAAGACATTCGGATCCTCGGCGCAGAGCAGGGACATCGTGCATCCACCGCATCCGGCCGATTGCAGCCAGAGAAGATTCATTCCGTCTCCCGTTGGGGTTGGGGCATGTCGGTCGATAGTGGCAGAGCCAGTTGAAAAGCGCCACCTGGGCCGGGCCCCAGCGACAGACTGCCGCCATGTTCCTCTGCGATCTTGTGGCTGATCGACAGGCCCAGCCCGGTGCCCTGTCCGACCGGCTTGGTGGTGAAGAACGGGTCAAAGATCGCATCGCGATGTTCTGCGGCCACGCCTGGGCCATTGTCCGTGACGGTCAGGATGGCGCGGTCTGCGTCGCGGTCGACATGGATGCCGACCACGGGGTCATCAAGATCGCGCACCGCGTCCATGGCGTTCTGCACGAGGTTCATCACGATCTGCTGGACGTGGCCGGGCGTGCCGCGAATGGTCAGGTTGTCCAGCCCGGTGAAGCGTGTCGTGACGCCGCTTTTCGATCCGCGTTCCACCCAATGCGCCGCGACCCGGGCCGTATCGACAAGGTCGAACGCATCCGCGGCCGCGGTGCCATCGGCCGACAATCGGCGCAGGTCTGCAACGATGTCGCGCACCCGTTCAGCGCCTTCGCTGGCGCCCTGGATCGCATCCCGCAGGTTGCGCAGGTTGCGTTCCAGCTTCAGCTCTGATCGCAGGGCGACGAGTTCTTCGCGTTCCGCGCCATCCTGTACGCGTTCGAAATAGGTCTCGAACCGGGTGACATAGCGCTCCAGCGCGTGGGTGTTGGCGTAGACAAAGCTGATCGGATTGTTCAACTCATGCGCGACGCCCGCCAATAGACGGCCCAGCGAGGCCAGCTTTTCGTTACGCACCAACTGCGTCTGCGCCTCCTGCAGGCGCTGGTGAGACTGCTCCAGTTCCGAATAGGCCTGGCGAAGTTCGCCCAGCGGGCGACCGACGAGGACGGCGCCGATCAGACGACCGCTGTCATTCACTCGGGCGGATAGCGTAATCTCGAACGGGGCAGGGCCATCTGCGGTCATCACGTCCGCCTCGAAATGTGCGGCACTGCGGGAAAGGCGCAGGGCCGTCAAAGCTTCGGTGATGGCCTTGGCACCGGCGGGCACGAACAAGTGCGCCAGGTCACTGCCGATCAAGGCTGCCGGTTCGGACCGGGTGGTGTCGCTGAGGGAGGCGCTGACCTCTTCGATCAGGCCATCGCGATCGACGATTGCCATGATCTCGCTCACGGACCCCATGACGGAGCCGATGAAGCGGCGCAACTCATGCAGTTGCTCGCTTTGTTCTTCCAGCTTCTGCTGATGGGCGATCAGGTCAGCATAGGTGCGGTCCACCGCGGCCAAGACATCGGTCCAGGCCCCGTCGGTGAAATTGCCATCGCCTTCCGCCAGATCGAACTTCAAGACACGCGGTCCTCCCTTGATGCGAATCTAAGGTGTCTTACCCGGAATTGCCAACAGCGTTCGCCAAGGGCGGGGCAGGGGGGAACCACTTGCGCCGGTGCAGGGTTCTTCCCTGCAAATAGGAGACAACGATGAAAGCGCAATCCAAGGCACAGCAACAGGCCGCCGGGGCCGCATTGTCCGCCAAGCTCGGTGAGACTGACCCGGAGGACCTGCAGGGCGCATCGAAAGAGATGTATGACGATATGAGCGAGGATGAGCTGGACGAGATGGCCAGCACCGATCACGACGATCTGCCGGATCGCAAGTCCTGACGCGACTCAGCCGATCTGAGCCAGCTTGTGCTTCAACTCTTCGAATAGTGCCTTGCGCTCGTCTTCTGACAGGAAGGCCCCGATCTCGACCTCTCGGCCATTGCCGTTCAGCGTGATGTAATTCGGAACCGGGCCGCCGGTCTCGTGATTCGACACGCGCACCCAGTACGGATTGCAGCGCCAGATCTGGCCGGAACCATCCGGATTGGTCCGTGTCAGCAACACCTCGTCGTGACGCAGCAGCAGTTCTTCGTGAATATCGCCGTCACGGTAACTGCGTTGCAAACCCCACCAAAGCGCAGCCAGGGCCGCCATCGCGAAGGGCAGGAGCCCCCAGAGCGTCTTGGTCCCGACCATCGCGGTCAGGGGGATCGAGACCAGCGTGAAGAACAACAGGATGACCACGGCGAATCCCTTGCGGGGCAGCGACCGGTGGGGACGCAACTCCAGGCTTTTCGAGGTTGTCCATTCATAGGGCATCGGTGCGGCTCCGAACGGGAAAGGGCCGGAGGTTTCCCCCCGGCCCCATGCAGATTGTTGAACGTCAGGGCCCGATCAATGGGCGTGCCCTTTGTCCCAATCCTCCTGTTTGGGGAGGATTTCGAACGTATGCTCCGGCGGCGGAGAGGGCAGGGTCCACTCCAGCGTGTCGGCATATTCGTTCCAGTAGTTGTTCTCGGTAACCTTAGCGCCGCGCGTCAGGGCGTAGATCACGATCCCGAAGAACAGAAGGAAGGACGCGAAGGACAGGAACGCACCGAGCGACGACCAATAGTTCCAGGTGGCAAATGCCTCCGGATAGTCGATGTAGCGGCGCGGCATGCCTTGGCGGCCCAGGAAGTGCTGCGGGAAGAAGGTCAGGTTGGCACCGATGAACATCATCCAGAAGTGAACCTTGCCCAGCGTCTCGGGGTACTGACGACCGGTCATCTTGCCGAAGTAGAAGTAGATACCCGCGAAAATCGCGAAGACGGCCCCCAGCGACATCACGTAGTGGAAGTGCGCGACCACGTAGTAGGTGTCGTGATAGGCACGGTCCACGGCGGCCTGGGACAGGACCACGCCGGTCACGCCGCCCACGGTGAAGAGGAACAGGAACCCGAAGGCCCAGAGCATCGGCGTCTTGAACTCGACCGAGCCGCCCCACATCGTTGCGATCCAGCTGAACACCTTCACGCCCGTCGGAACCGCGATGACCATGGTCGCCAGCATGAAGTAGCTCTGCTGCGACAGGGACATGCCCACCGTGTACATGTGGTGCGCCCACACGACGAAGCCCAGAACACCGATCGCGATGATGGCCAGGACCATCGGCAGGTAGCCGAAGATCGGCTTGCGCGAGAACGTGGCGATCACGTGGCTGATGATTCCGAAGCCGGGCAGGATGATGATGTACACTTCCGGGTGGCCGAAGAACCACAGGATGTGCTGGTACAGGATCGGGTCGCCGCCGCCCGACGGGTCGAAGAAGGTCGTCCCGAAGTTACGGTCGGTCAGCAGCATCGTGATGGCGCCGGCCAGAACGGGCAGCGACAGCAGGATGAGCCATGCGGTCACGAAGATCGACCACGAGAACAGCGGCACCTTGAAGAGCGTCATGCCCGGCGCGCGCATGTTCAGGAAGGTCGTGATCATGTTGATCGCGCCCAGGATCGAAGAGGCACCCGAGACGTGGACGGCGAAGATCGCCAGGTCCATGGAATACCCGCCTTCGGTCGTCGAAAGCGGCGGGTAGAGAACCCAGCCCACACCGGAGCCGAGCTGTCCGTTACCCCCCGGCGCCAGCAGCGAGGCGACACCCAGGCCGACACCGGCGCAGTACATCCAGAAGCTGAGGTTGTTCATCCGCGGGAACGCCATGTCCGGCGCACCGATCTGCAGCGGCATGAAGTAGTTGCCGAAGCCGCCGAAAAGGGCCGGAATGACCACGAAGAACATCATCAGGACGCCGTGATAGGTGATCATCACGTTCCAAAGATGCCCGTTCGGGGTACAGGTCGCATCGGAGGCGATGAAACGCGCGCCTTCCAGACACATGTACTGGACGCCCGGATGCATAAGCTCCATGCGCATGTAAACGGTGAAAAGGACCGAGATCAGACCCGTGATCGCCGCAACGATCAGATACAGAATCCCGATATCCTTGTGGTTGGTCGACATGAACCACCGGGTAAAGAACCCGCGGTTGTCTTCATGTCCGTGGCCATGAACGGCTGCGTCGGCCATGTCTCGCCTCCTGCTGGTGATACACTGGTCCCGGACGAGCCGGATCCCGAATTATTCGCGTTCTAGAATGATTGTCAGGGGCGGGCAATGCCCGCAATTGACGCAGATCAAAGAATTTTGTCGCACCCTGGAAGGGGCTCTTGCAGCCCGTCGGCACCATCTTCCGCGATTCCCGGTGCGCCTCTCGGCCGGTGCAGGTGCTGCCAAGCCCTTCGAGCTCCGCCACTTTTCAGGCTTACGCAACGTGAGCTTTCTGTCGCTGCCTCATCATCAGCGCGGCATTTTCGCGGAAACCGCCTCATCGAACCGCTTCCGCATAACATTGTTGTAAGCACCGTTCCGGCAAGCGCTTTGCACGCTCTTGTGTGGATGTCATCCTTGTCGGCAAAGGTTCCAACCCGGTTCACAATCGTCCCTTGGCTGGCCATTAAATAGCAGATGTCTTGGCATGCAGCACAGCCTTCGGCGTTACCCGAAGGGCTCCGACCACCACGTTCCAAAAATTCAAAAAATCTCTCTGGACAACCTCCCCTCCCGCGCATAGAACGCCGCAACCCGAAGCTGGGATCATCCGGCTTCCCCGTGCCCGGGTAGCTCAGGGGTAGAGCAGTGGATTGAAAATCCTCGTGTCGGTGGTTCGATTCCGCCCCCGGGCACCATTTCTTCGGCTAACGAATTGGTTTCGCTTCAGCTTCTTGCAGCTACTTGTAGCCATAGACCATTTCGTCTGCGATCACCTTTCAGCAGGTCAGCTCTTCCGCATCGTCGGTCTCCTCATTCGGAGGTAAGCGTTGCATCTGCCCCCCGATTTGAGGTCTTTTAGCGACGCTGACCCCCTTGTATATTGGCGCTAAGCGCCAATACGGGGCATAGATTTTCACGCATTCAATATTCAGCGGACCGTTCATGCGACGCGCGGCGTAGTGGCTGCATTCAGCCTTTAAATACAACCGACACGGTCGTGGCGCCGCCCTGAGCTCAGGGTGAAAAGCGCGACAACCGTTGCCATCTTACCAATGTCTCGAGCTTAGCCATTACCACAGCAACGCTTGTACTTTTTGCCGCTCCCGCACGGACACTTCTCGTTTCGTCCAACTTTTCGTCGCCCTCCCCCCCGCAAGACATCCTCGGTTTTGACCAATGGCGGCGCTCCAGCCATAATTTGTTCTAGCTCATAGTCAAATGCATGCTTCTGCCGAACATACGCGCCGAAATGCACTTGCTTGGTCAAAGGATCAACCTTAAGCCCCAACCATTTGTCCGCCTTCTGAAAATACTTGCGACGTAACATATGCTTACGCAGCGCAGGCTCTGCAATGAACTGGGGATCAGAATTGCAATGTATAGTTAGGCCGGACGAGCGATTTTCCATAGGCAGAGTGACATCGCCTTTTCCACTTGCCGCCATTCTTGAGATCAACCCCTCAATTTGGTTGATACCGTCCTCTCCCATCTCAAGAAGAGATAGCCCTAATTCAACACAGAGTGCATTTGGATTGCGATCAACATCATCGATCACACGAACGACAAATTTGTCCTTAAAGCGCGTCAGAAGTCCTTCCGGAGTATCTTGCCCCGGAAGGCCTTCCCGCCGCACAATCATTGCGGCGTCAATATCGCTTGCTAAACTGTCGTCCAAATTTAAGATGTCATATTCACCTTCGAGCCAAAGGTTTACTTTTAGGAAATGACCGAGCACGGCCAATTCGTTGGCCGTCATTATCCAGTCGTAGTATAGAGAACGGCGCTCTAAGTATGCTAAGACCCGGATTGGAGAGGGAACCAGTTCCGAGAGAACGTCTAGAGTAAAAAGGTCGACGCAGAGCGGGTTTTCAAATCCTTCGGCAGAATTGATCTTCAGGAATTGTCGAACTTGAACACTCAATGCCGGATAGTGATCCGAAATAATCGTAATCGGGAACACTCTCTCTGGCCTTTTCAGGTCGACCACATTTCCGGCCGCGTCCCTTACAACTACGTTTTGAACTTGAAGTCCATCAAAACAATTTCGGCACTGGCCATAAGCTTCTTGAATTGCAAGTTGGAAATCTTTTTGAATTTTCACCAAATTTCCGCTCCGCGAAGCGGCTGTCAGCTTTTGTGACTTGCATTGACAGATGATCCCGATCTCACCAAAGGAAACATATACATCTATTTCACCAACCTTATTCGCACCATCAAAAATATCCAAGTTCTGGAAAACGTGATCGTCACCGAATATTCTTTTTAGAAACTGAAAGGTCATTTCTTCTGTGAAATTGCCTTTGTTTTTAGATGCCGCCGCCCTGTATGATGCGTCTTGGTACATCCAATGAGCAGGGCACTCATAAATTGCTTCAGTGAGGCTGACGTATTGAAACAGATAGTGTCGTCCATCCAAGAGGACGATGGGGCGCGCTGAGGTAATATTGAAGTCAGTAACGGATTGAAAAGTCGCATTATCGAAACTGACATCACAAGTGAAAGCATCGAAGAAATTCTCGACAGTTTTTTCTGACAAGCCTGAAGCAGTAACTAGCGCTCCTTGCTCTAGTTCGAATGCTGGAAGCATCGTCCAAAACTTCTGGTCAATATGCCTAAGACTTTCAAGGTGATCCTGCGCCTTTTGAGACTGGATGCCAACAATCGCATCAGCGATGATTTTGGCATCTTCGGGGGTAAACCCTACGTTGTCGGCAAGCCATTGCTTATCCTGCTGGTAACGCATTTCCGAAAAAGCATTGTACTGAAATGCGTAAGCGCTTTCGGTGGCGTAAAAGGCCGCTTCTCTGATCGCCTCTCCAGTTGAAAGGGGAGAGGTACCCGCCTTCCGTGCGGAGAAAGCATCTTTGACCATGCATTGATGAATTTCTTCAAGGAGGCGCTCCGTTCGCTCTAGATACTGCGCGATCACTGCTTGATCAGGGAGTTCAGTGGAGCCGGGGCCTCCAAGCAGCCCGCCGATTAACGATGCAATCTCAGTTCGCACTAGACGTTGCGGTGATTTCATATCCGCAATCAGTTTGCCGGTCATCTGGTCTTTGAGTCCAATCCAATTGTCTCGGAAACAGAGCATCGCGATTGCGTGTGCAAAGCCCGGACTTCGGCACAGTTCTATAAGCTCCTGAAAACACTCTTCCTCGGATCGCACTGATGTAAACTCCTTACCGACTATTCCTGCGCCATTCGCGTATCCATAGTAGGCACGCTGTTAGAGGTGGCGGTTCAACCGCCACAACCTTTGAAGGTTTCAACGTAGCCATCATGATCTAACGTGTGACCCCAGCGGGCAACAAAAAGATCGTGGATACAACGGATAATCTTGCCACCCATTTCGGCCTGTGGCGTTTTATCGGCCAACCAAGAACTCCTGCGGAGCGTTCCAGGGCAGCAGCTTGTCGTACTCGCTGCGAGGCAGCTTGGCTGCAATCTGGTCCAGCACCCAATTCAGGTACAGTTCGACATTCACCCCATTGAGTTTGCAGGTCTCAACGATGGAGGACAAAATCCCCCACGCCTCCGCACCCTCGTCGCTGCCCATGAACAGCGCGTTCTTGCGCAGCAAAATCGACGGCTTGAACATCCGCTCCACTGGGTTGGTGTCAAGATCAATACGACCGTCATCGACGAAGAGAACCAAATCTGACCAGAGCTTTTGCGCATAGCTGATGGCCTTCGCCATGCCGCCTTTTGTCAGGTGACGACCTGAACACTCTTCAAGGAATGCCTTTAATCGAGCAATTACGGGTGCGCTGTATTTCTGGCGGTGAGCCTTCCGAACAAAGGGCGGCTTGCCCCTTATCTTCAGTTCCTCAGCATAAAGCTCTGCGATCAACTCGATCACTATTCTGGCGTCTTCTGTCTTGTTTCGCTTATACTCATCAGTGAAATGCCTTCGCGTGTGTGCCCAGCATTTCGGGTTGACGATTCCTTCAACATCCGTCCCTTCTCGCCCCAATTGTCCGTAGCCCGCGTAAGCATCCGTCTGCACGATTGCAGTGCAACCGCTGAGAAGTTGATGAATTTTGTACATCGCTCTGGTCTTGCTGGGTACATACGCGACGATAGGGGGCAGATTGCCACCAAAGGAACGATCATCGCGGTGAATTGCGATAAGGTGGCTTGTGATGGTTCGCCCCTTGCCCGGCGTGAGCATCGGAATGGTAGTTTCATCCATGAAGAGGCGCGCACTGTTATGAAGCAGTTCCCGCAATAGCAATTCGTAGACGGGCTGAAGAGCTTGTATGGCTATCCGGTTCGACCAAGTCATCAAGGTGCTGCGATTGAGGTCGATGCCGCTTGCCTTCAGTAGCCCCTCCTGCCGATACCACGGCAGTTGGGCACCGAAACGCATGAAAATCACATTCGCTAAGAATCCGTTGCTCATCGTAGTTTGAGGGAAGATACGTGGTATGAAAGGTGTTCCCACTACCTTGTCTGCCGCACGGCATCGATATTTTGGGTATTTGCGAACGGCCACATAATAACGTGCTGGGACCATTTCCAACGTTTCGTTGATGTCATATCCCCGTATCGACCCACCACATCCACAGGGACATTTTTTGTCTGTCGTACCCATGTAAATTTCGAACCGTTCTAGGTATTTTGTAAACTCGCGTTTTCCGCGACCGTTTCGATTGCGCTGGGCCAGACGTCTTGGTGTCTGCCTATGACCATGCAGATCGTTCCCAGAGTTTGGCGTTGCACTATTGGCTGTATGCCCCCGGACTGACTGGTCAGATGGCCCATCGCCTTTTTGCAGTTGATCCTTATTAGGATTGCGGTCTGCTTTTGCGCCAAAGACGATTTTCTTTAGGTTAGCGATCTGTCTTTCAAGCTCGCTAATTTTCCTATCCTTCATCTTGCTGCGCGTCTTAGCCTTTTCTAGCTCAGTACGGAGGCCTCTGATCTCATTTTGACCGTCCCGCCACAGCGCTTCCGCTCGATCAGCAAAGTGGCGAGCGCTTACGCATTCGGAGGCCAAGATGTCAGCCGCTAGGCTGTCGATTGAGTCTTTCATCTTCCGAACGCAGCGAGACGCTGCGCCTTTCTTTAACAAAGGCGGATGCGTGAGCTTCCCTGCGTTTCGGTATGATTTGGATGCGGCGTATGCGGAGGTCTTGCAACCTTGAAAGAGGAGCCAGAGAGAGAATTTTGCAATTAGCGATTTCGATAGGGGAATTCCTGTGATCTCGCGAAACATGATGATTTCACGTCACAATTTATGATTAAAATTTGGGCGATTTTTGTGGGGGCTATATTGGAATGCAGCCAAGATGCGACAGTGAGAACGAGACAACCCCACCGATTCGCTATTCTACTCAGCAGGTCTCAACGCGCTTTGGGACCACCGCTACCTTCGATACCTACTCCAATCAGAAAGCATCAAGCGCGTCGCTGTATTCAGTGAAGCTAGGCAACCTTTGGGCGATGGTAGTTCGCAGACTCGACACGCCTCCAGTCGAGGCCTTCGAACAAGGCTTCGAACTGGGCCTTGGTCATGGAAATGTTTGCCTCCGTTAATTTTGGCCAGACGAAGCCCGCGCCCTCAATGCGTTTGTAGATCAGCACAAGGCCAGTACCGTCCCACATCAAGACCTTAATCTTGTCGCGGCCTTTCGATCTGAAAACGAAAAATGCCCCGGACAGCGGGTCGAGGTCGAAATTGCTCAGTACATAGTTTGCCAGACCATCCATGCCCTTTCGGAAATCGACAGGTGTCGTGGCGAGGTAGATCTTGTAGGTGTTCGACGGCGCAATCATTGGAGTTGCCCCGCGACTTGTACGAGCTTCACAAGCTCGTTCTCGGTAATCCCCAGAGGGAACTCGATAGCCACGCTTCCGCAGAGAATACGACCATAGCCTGCTTGGCTACCGCCGATTGGTGAAGACGGTGACCTGCCCCCTGTTGGTCCCTCGTTCATAATGAGAGTCTGCAGGTTG
>NZ_AQQX01000047.1 GCF_000768315.1 Pseudooceanicola atlanticus | reverse complement strand
TTACTTTGTGGCGCAACCCGCGTCAAGTCTCTCCGTGTTTTTTTGCCTCGCTTCCCTCAGGAGCATCGCTCCGTCGTTCCGTCTGGCCCACCGTTGTGCGCCTCAGCGCCGCCGGTGAGAGCTGCATTTAGAGATAGGTTCGGAGGTGCGCAAGTGCTTTTTTCGGTTCGAGGCAAAAAAAGTGGTCTTCAGGTCGATTTTCCTTCTTCCCAGCCCCTGCCCTACGGTTCGACCGTTTGGACAATGGTCTGGATCATCGGTGTCGACGCGGCATCACCTGTTCATGCCGCAACATAAGCGAGGTCGAGGAATCGCAGCTGTGAGATTGGAATGCCTTCAGAGCATCGAGGTATCCTTGGCGTTCCGCTTTTTTGTTTCGCGTCGTCAGCGGAACCTGGTTACCCGTCCCGTTGCCGTCGCTGCCGAACCAGAGAAGGTCAGGCGCCAGATCGTAGATGGACCGAGCCGCGGCATCCTGCACGGAGGTCCAGGCGACGAAAGCACTCCCACGAGAGAACCGACAAAGACAGAGCTCTTCAGCAACAGGATACCGGCTTCAGCTCCCTCCTTAGTGCTGCAGTTGATAGTACGACCGGCGTTGTACAACCCACGTGCGCCGTCGAACACGCAAGTACTTACTCCCAACTCGGCCTACACAGTGTCACAGCCCCGTTGGCAATCTCGACCGTGTCATCCACGGAACCGCGCATTGGCACTGTATTAAGCGCCAGCCGCCGCGAGGAGTGTCGTAGTAGAGTCCGCCACCCCTAGAGTTTGGAAAAGTTGACCTGCCCCCTGTTGGTCCCTCGTTCATAATGAGAGTCTGCAGGTTG
>NZ_AQQX01000046.1 GCF_000768315.1 Pseudooceanicola atlanticus | reverse complement strand
CTAGGGTCAGGATGCATTGATTTCCCCCACAGCGCGTGATTCACGGCTCCGAAAATGGAGCGGTGACATGAGCGATCTTTTCTGGCTGTCCGACGCGCAAATGGCACGTCTCAAACCCTTCTTTCCAAAGTCGCATGGTAAGCCTCGGGTCGATGACAGGCGAGTATTGAGCGGGATTATCTTCATCAACCGCAATGGGTTAAGGTGGTGCGATGCTCCTGAAGCCTATGGCCCGCACAAGACGCTCTACAGCCGCTGGAAGCGCTGGAGCGAGAAAGGCATCTTCGCGCGGATGATGGCGGGGCTGGCCGCCGAGCACGGCGAACGGACGACCGTGATGATCGACGCGACCTACCTGAAGGCACATCGAACGGCGACCAGCATGGCCGCCAAAAAGGGGGGCGCGGTCGTCTGATCGGTCGAACCAAAGGCGGCATGAACACCAAACTACACGCCATCTGCGACAGCCAGGGGCGCCCGCTCGACCTGTTCGTCACCGCCGGTCAGGTCAGTGACTACATCGGCGCAAGGGCGCTGCTCAACAGCCTCCCAAAAGTCGACTGGCTGCTCGGGGATCGCGGCTATGATGCCGATTGGTTCCGAGAAGCGTTGCAAGACAAAGGGATACGCGCTTGCATCCCTGGCCGCAAGCAACGCAAGACCCCGGTAAAATACGATAAGCGCCGATACAAGCGCCGCAACCGGATCGAGATCATGTTCGGCAGGCTCAAGGACTGGAGACGCGTCGCTACCCGCTATGACCGCTGCCCAAAGGTCTTCCTCTCGGCCATCGCTCTTGCGGCAACCGTCATCTACTGGTTATGAATCCTGACCCTAG
>NZ_AQQX01000045.1 GCF_000768315.1 Pseudooceanicola atlanticus | reverse complement strand
GGCCAACTCTTTTTTGGAACGAAAGCTGAAGCCCTGGGGCGGGAAGTGAGGCGCTGCATGATCGAGCCTGACCACCCGGATCTGTCGATCGGCCAGCAGTGCAAGCTGCTGTCGATCGCACGCTCATCCTATTACTACGAGCCGAAGGGCGAGACCGAGCAGAACCTCGGCCTGATGCGGCAGATCGACGAGCAGTTCCTGGAGACGCCGTTCTTCGGAGTTCGGCAGATGACCTGGCACCTGCGCAACGACGGCCATCTGGTGAACGAGAAGCGCATCCGGCGGCTGATGCGCCTGATGGGGCTCATGCCGATTTACCAGAAGCCCAACACGAGCAGGCCGACGAAGGGCCACAAGACCTATCCCTACCTGCTCAGGGGGCTGCGGGTGGAACGCCCGAACCAGGTCTGGTGTTCGGACATCACCTATCTGCCCATGCGCCGAGGGTTCCTCTATCTGGTGGCGATCATGGACTGGCATACCCGCAAGGTTCTGTCCTGGCGCATCTCGAACACGCTGGAGGCCGACTTCTGTGTCGAAGCGCTGACCGAGGCCATCCACAAGTTCGGCCCGCCCGAGATCATGAACACGGACCAGGGCAGCCAATTCACGTCCTTCGCCTGGACGGATCGACTGCGCCGATCTGGCGTGCGGATCTCGATGGACGGGAAAGGTCGGTTCCTCGACAACATCTTCATCGAGAGGCTGTGGCGCACCCTAAAATACGAGTGCGTTTACCTGCATGCCTGGGAGACCGGATCGGAGACAAAGGCGGCGATCCGGAAATGGATGACCTTCTACAACCACCAGCGCCCGCATTCAGCCTTGGGCGGCCAACCTCCCGCGCTGGTCTATTGGCAAAGAAATGATATCAACCAACCCGATCAGCAGGTGCAACGAGTAGCTTAATTTACGCCAGATCCTGTCCAAGAGATGGGGAGTAGCTCA
>NZ_AQQX01000044.1 GCF_000768315.1 Pseudooceanicola atlanticus | reverse complement strand
TGATGGCTCAAGGGTCGTTGCGACAGTTTCCTCTATCTCAGTTTCATCATCTCTTCCCTGAATGCTTCGGTCGGGGTGCGCCAGCCGAGGCACTTTCTGGGCGTTCCGTTGAGGCGGTCGCAAATCGCCTTCATATTGCGATTTGAGAGCGCCGCCAGTTGCGTGTCTCGGGGCAGATAGCGCCGCGCCCGTTTGTTCAGGTTTTCAACCGATCCTTTTTGCCAAGGTGCTTGCGGATCGCAGAACCAGCTGTCGGTGCCAATGCCTGACTTCAGCTTGCGCCAAGCTCGGAACTCGAAGCCACGGTCAAAGGTGATCGAACGGCGAGCGGGCTGGGGCAGGGGTTCCATCACGTCCATCAGCTTGTTTATGAAGTGTGTCGAGCTGCGGTCGTTGTTGCGGAACAGGACGGCAAACCGTGTCTTTCGCTCGACCAGCGAGGCGACGTTCATCGTGCCTTGCGAACGTTCAAAGATCATAAGATCACCTTCCCATTCGCCGAAAGTCTCGCGCGTCTTCACGTAGTCCGGGCGTTCATGGATCGACCGATCCGGCGGAAATACTTGGCCTCTGGGACGCCTGGCGTAGCGTGGTTGCCGTTTCTTGCGCCGACAGGGCAAGTGGCGCGCCAGTTGTTCAGATTGGCCTTCAGCGCTGTAGACATAGGCGTAGATCGTCTCGTGACTGACGCGCACGGGCTGGCCATCAAAACCGAGGCGTCCCGCGATCTGTTCCGGCGTCCAGCCGATCTTCAACTGAGCGATGACATGGGACCGCAGATCAACCAGTCGGATCAGTTTGCGACGCCGTGCGCGTCGATCGGATGCGTATTTCTGAGCATTCATGCCGTAGTAGCCGCTCAAGTAGGGTAGCTCATCATCTTCGAAACGGTTGCGCTTGATCTCTCGATAGACGGTCGAGCGATGCCTGCCGATCTCTGCTGCGATCTTGCTCACCGGCATTTTCGCGTTAAGCATGTCTTCGATTGTGCGTCTCTCACGTAAATCCAGCTCTGTGTGCGCCATGTCCGCTCTCCTTGCTTTTCAGCAAGATAGGGAATTTGTCGCAACCCAGCTTAGAATGTGCC
>NZ_AQQX01000043.1 GCF_000768315.1 Pseudooceanicola atlanticus | reverse complement strand
CCGTTTGCAAGATTCCCCTGAGACGCTAGACGGGTAAGCCAGTTGGCAACTGTCAAAGGTCCCCAGAGAAATGACTATTTACTACGATCAGTTTGAGACCTGGGAGGGGTCTTTCCGCGAACTGGCAGTTGATCTGGTAGGCAAGGAAGCGATCGAAACCCTCGCTTCATCGAATTTTGAATTCATCGAGGATGCGGGCGACTCCGTGGTTCGGCATACGGACATCGAAACGGCGTCAGACGCGATTTACGATTGGCTGCTAGCACATGAATTCTGCGTCTTCCATGGTACACGTTTGCTGCCGGACGAAATCCTATCTGTGCAGCGACTTGGTCTGCGTCCGTTGGTGGCCGCAGACCGCAGGCAAAGACTCACAGAAATTCTCAAGACCCATCCTCAGTGGCATCACCTGGAACACCGACTTGCCGAGGTACTTGAAGATGTCGGCCCGAAAAACAAGCAAGGCCGACGGGAAGGACAAGTTCATTTCAGTCTATCTCGATCGGGCCTCGCCAATGGCTTCGACCACTATTTGAGCCACGGCTCTGAGTTTGATCAGCATGTCGTGCAGCGGTTGTTCGGCGATCAATCGGGCCTTCACCTGCTCCACTCGGAAACCGTTCCCATCATCGTACATGTCCGCATTGGTGGCGAAGAACTCGTTCGAGGTGCTCATCCGCACTTCAGCTATTCTGACATCATCGGCATGGGCGAAATTCCTGGGATTGCACGCGTCTTCCTGAACAGCTGGGCATTCAAGATAGCGAACCCCAGCTTCGATATTGCCAAGCTGCGAACTGATTGTTGCATGATGCAACGGGTCGCCACTCCGCCCGAACGGATCATCGATTTGGAAAAGTTCGGGGGGCGGACGTAGGATGATTGTCGAGCAACAAGTCGATAAGATGATCTCGTCAGCCCCGCCAGACCGAAGCCCGGCTGGACAGCTCGTCCTTTCAACTGGACAAAATACTGCGGTCTGATCACACGATGATCCGTGACTGGTTCGGTCAAGACGAGCCCCTGCCGGCGGTTGTACCGCCGTCACCGCACTCGCAGGTTCCGGCTGTCCCGGTCTCCACCCGGAACACGAGGCCTCTGGCCACGCTGAGCGGCATACCCCGGCGGCGGTCTCCTGACGGAGCCAGCCGCCGGGGTTGCCCTCATGCGCGCCAGAAATCCCGCGATCCGCCCGTCTGGGTGCAGATCGCTGGGCCGGGCGCAGCGCATCGACCACGCCCTACGATGGCGGCGACCGGTCCGGGCGGACAGCCCAGCCGTCAGACCCTCGGCTGCATCACCGCCCCGGATCGGGAGATCGGCGACAGGGAAGCCGAGCTTGAGGCAGACGATCGCGGTTGTGCCGATCGGGCTTGGGCGGAACATCGCGTCGGCACGTTGGATGAGAGGGGGCGGACCTGGTCACGTCTGACATAACTCGACAGGACCGATGGCGGCTGTGCTGCGAGATGGCATCCG
The DNA here is from genome assembly GCF_000768315.1 of Pseudooceanicola atlanticus. Lineage (GTDB taxonomy): Bacteria > Pseudomonadota > Alphaproteobacteria > Rhodobacterales > Rhodobacteraceae > Pseudooceanicola > Pseudooceanicola atlanticus. The sequence continues at coordinate 627 of NZ_AQQX01000043.1, read as the reverse complement.
GGTCACTCCTGTTTGCTCATTGATGTGGATCGCACGGGGTCGGGCCGCCCGTTCCCTTCGCGCAGCGAAGGCAAGTACAAATACGGCTTCCACCCCCTGCGGTCGCGGACCCTCCGCATTTGCCCTTGCGGCCGTCCCTCAGGCCCCGTGCCGGGTGATCCTCATCGCAAAAAGGAGAGACCCAAATGACCAACCATTACGTCGCCACCGTTCCCGTCAAGTTCACCGACAGCGAAGGCCAGGAGCGCACCCGCTTCCAGCGCGTCGGCGCGATGTTCCGCAACACCCGCAACGGGGACGGCTCGGAGTTCTTCAGCCTCAAACTCGACTTCCCCGTCGCGGTCCAGGAGCTGGTGATGTTCCCGCCGAGCTCCAAGGAACCGCAGGAGTAATCCTCCCACGAGGATGGGCCGCTCACGGGCGGCCCTTTCCCCGGTCCGGGGAAGGCTGCGCCAAGGCCGGGGACCCCTGCCTTAGGCCGGCGTCCCCGGGAAGGTGTCGGGACCGTGCACGGTCCTGACGGGGGATTTCAGAGATCGCCTGGAACAGGTCAGCCGGCCAGCCTCAAGGGGGCCATCCGGAATAACAGTCGGGCTGTGCCCGCCGGTTTTTCCGGCAGAGATTTGG
>NZ_AQQX01000042.1 GCF_000768315.1 Pseudooceanicola atlanticus | reverse complement strand
TTGGCGCAGACTCTACATTAAGGTGAGGGATTTCGCGGGGGGCAGGTCACTTGGAACACCAAATTTCTGGACCTCTATGGCTACCCTGACGAAATGGCTTACCGTGGGGCAAGCTTCGAGTCCTTCATCAGATACAACGCCGAACGCGGAGAATATGGTGCGGGGGATGTCTCCGAACAAGTCGGCGCTCGGGTTGAAACCGCCCGTAAGTTTCAAAAGCACCGGTTGGAACGCACCACGTCAAGCGGAGCAACAATCCTTGTGGCAGGTACGCCGCTTCCCAATGGCGGTTTCGTAACCACTTACTCTGACACCACACGTTACACCCTCAGAACCAAAGAATTGCAGCGACAGGTTGACCTTCGAAGCAGCGAGCTACAGCTCAGCGAAGAGCGTCTGAGCTTGATTGCAGACGAAGTCCCGGCTGGCATTGCGCATGTCGATAAGGATATGACCCTCCTATACATGAACAAGCGGTTCGCTCGCGCATATCAGGTCGATCAACATGCCGCCGTCGGGATGAACGCCTACGATGTGCTTCACCCAAATACCATGGAAGAATCCGCGCGCTTTTTCGAACAGGCACGGCGCGGGATTTTGGTTGATTTCGAGATGCGATTGGAGCTGCCTGGTGGGCGCTTCAAGGATGTGCGCACACTGTTGCGACCTGAAAAACCGTCGTCAGGAGAAGTGATCGGTTTCTATCTCGTATCCATTGATGTTACCCGGCGGAAATCAACCTTGAATGCGCTGATGCGCTCCCAGAAGATGGATGCACTTGGTCGGATGGCCAGCGGAATATCTCATGATTTCAACAATCTATTAACCATTATCCTGGGCAATCTTAATCCCCTGACCGAGCTTATTTCGGATGAACTCGTCGAAGAATATGTGGCTCCATCCATTTCCGCCGCACGACGTGGTTCTTCGCTTACAAAACGTCTGGTGTCATTGGCGCGGCGCGAACAGTTCGATCCGGCCCCAACTGATATTGGCGAGGCGATCACAGAAATCGCGAAACTGCTGGAATCCTCAGTCCCGGAAAGTTTGACGATTACTGTGGAACAAAGTGACAATCTCCCCATAGCGCTGGTCGATCTTTCGCAACTCGAAATGGCTATGCTCAACCTGACGCTGAATGCACGCGACGCTACCGACGGACGGGGGAATATTGAAATTCGATCTGAGCCCTTTGAAATGACTCTGGATCATGCAGATATGACGCATCTTCCAACAGGCCTTTATGTAAAAATCAGTTTCCACGACAATGGCTGTGGAATGGCGCCCGATCTTTCGGAAAAGATCTTTGAACCGTTCTTCACCTCGAAAGCTGCAGGTTCAGGGTCCGGGCTAGGTTTATCGATGGTCTACGGCTTCGTGCAACAATCGAACGGCGCCGTTTTCGTTGATAGTACACTAGGCAAGGGAACGACTTTCTCAATCCTCTTGCCAAGCGTTGAACTGAATACGAAAAAACCATTGGCTGACCCGTCCGGCAAAAAGCTGAGAAGTATCGAAAGCACCGGAGCGATTTCTCCAACGAGTTCGGGCCTAGTGCTTTTGGTAGATGACGACATTGACGTCCGTCGCACGGTGCGTCGAAAGATAGCCGGCCTGGGTTACCCGGTCGTAGAGGCGGGCGATGCAGACGAAGCATTGAACCTCATACGCCAGATCAAAGATATCTCGATCGTAATTTCAGATATCGGCATGCCTGGCACCATGGACGGGATTGGGTTGGCTCATGTTTTGAAAAGCCAATTTGATGAAGTCAGGGTAATTCTAATGAGTGGAAATCGGTCCCTACAAACCGAAGATGAACTGCCCTCGGATGTTATCTTTTTAAAGAAGCCATTTGAGGCAGATGAACTCCGTTCATGTCTCACAACGACAACAGTTGACGAGGATGACGGCGCCGAAAATCGGGTAAAGATAGAATGAGAACGCTTGTCTACCTGATCGAGGATGATCCAGATATTTCGAAGCTGATATCACGGACTCTTAAGCAACAAGGCATGCAAGTTGTGTGTCTCCGAAAACTTTCGGAGCTAGAGATCGCGATGAAAAAACAGGTTCCGGATCTCTGCTTGATAGATCTGAGTTTGCCCGATGGTGATGGCATGTCTCTCCTTCAAGACGCTGGTAATTTGGGCACTTTGCCAAAAATTGTCGTAACTGGGCGCGGTAATGTTACTGACCGGGTCGTAGGGTTGGAAATCGGAGCGGACGATTATGTTGTAAAGCCTTTCGAGCCCAGAGAATTGGTTGCGCGCGTCCGCGCGGTTCTGCGGCGCTATTCGTCGTCCTCAACCCCGAATTCTCAACCGATTGGACAGAATGTAGAATTCGGAGAGTGGGCTGCCGATTTCAACGCATGCATATTGATCCATACGGACGGTAGCATAGAGACCCTGAGTGCATCGGAATCATCCCTCCTGAAAGTTTTCGTTGAATCAGCGGGGCGGGTCTTGAGCCGCGATCAATTGCTTGACGCGACCGTGGGCCACCATGACGGCCCTTTTGATCGAAGTATGGACGCGCGAATAAGTCGTCTCAGAAAGAAGCTGCGCGACGACCCGAAAACACCGAAACTGATAAGAACCGTCTATGGCGCCGGATATGTCTTTAGTGCAGCACCGAGGAAAGACGGTGAATAGTCCTTCAAAGCAATGCCAAACCTACGGAATGAAAGAAGCTCTGGCAGTATGACATCAGTTAGCGAGTAGACGAATGCCGCGCTTTCTGGTTGGCAAATATTCACTAGGGTCAGGATGCATTGATTTCCCCCACAGCGCGTGATTCACGGCTCC
>NZ_AQQX01000041.1 GCF_000768315.1 Pseudooceanicola atlanticus | reverse complement strand
CAACCCCGTTCTCGTCAATCGAGACAATCCGAGACCGGAACTCACGAAGATAGTATAGCTCCGCCGACGTCGGGTCTTCCGGATCCGCTTCGGGCTCGCGCCAGTCGATGCCGTCAGGAGTGTTGAAGTTACCGGTCGCCTCCAGGAAGGCCTCGTCGTTTTCCTGGAACAGGAACACCAGATCGCCGACTTCAAATTCGTCGAATTCGAGATCGGGGTTGGCCAGGCGCAGCGCCTCGATATCAGGCAGTTGCACCTGGTTGGAGCCTTCGGCCACTTCAAGGTCGATCTGGCCGTAGCGGACCTGCAAGTCCTTGGGCTGGAAGATGATTGTCGGGCCTGCATTCTCTACCGCGATATCGGTGCGGAAGATGGTTTGGTCTTCGCCTGCGCCCTTGATCGTGATGTCGCCGCGATTCACCTCGAGCGTTTCTGTGATGACATAGGTGCCGGCCGCGATGTTGATCGTGGCATTGGGCACCGCACCGTCGAAGAGCTGCTGAAGCTGGGCGTTGGTGGTGCCGGCCTTGACGTTGTAGATCAGCGGATCCTGGCCGAAGAATAGGAAGTCCGCACCGTCGAGTTCCTCTGCCTGGACGTTCTCGAGGACCAGGTCGAGCCCGGTGCCGGTGATCCGGACATTGGCGCCTTCATTGGTGAAGGTCAGATCCACCAGGCCGCGCAGGCCGGTCAATTCCTGCAGGTTGATGCGTTCGACGAAGTTTTCGGGGTCGTAATCGGCGATCACGGTCCCCTCGGCGCCGACGCCAATGATGTACTGGTCGAAATCCTCGCCACCATCCAGTCGGTTGGCACCTGGGCCCCCGACCAGGACGTCGTTGCCGATGCCGCCTTCGAGCGTGTCGTCGCCTTCGCCGCCCTCCAGGCTATCATCGCCCTCGCCGCCGATCAGGCTGTCATCGCCGCCATTGCCGCGCAGGGTGTCGGGACGTTCGAAGCCATCAATCGTGTCGCCACGAGCGCCGCCTTCAATCACGTTGGCATCGTTGCCGTCCAGGATATCGCCGGGAACGAGGTCCGAGACGGTGACCGTCTGGCCGGGCACGTCGCGGGTGGTGACGCGACCGGTGCCTTCGGTGATGACCGAGCCTTCGGGGGCGTGTTCGGTGTCCAGGAAGAGCGGGTTGGCACCGTGGCGGATGGTGATCGTGCCGGTATCGGACTGGGCGACCATTTCCGCATTCACGGTAACCGAGATCGCGCTTTCCTCGTTCAGGGTTGCGCCGGTCAGGTCGATGACCTCGATTCCGGACATCCCTTCCAGGCGCAGCGGAGAGATCGAGCGATCTTCGCCGAAGATGCGCAGCACGTCGGTGCCGGCGCCGCCGTCGAACGTGTCAAGGATACCGTCATCCACCGCGCCTTCCAGTGTGTCCTCGATCCCCGAAAGGTTGGACAGGACGCCAGACAGATCGAAAATTTCGTCCGCATCAGTGCCTGCAAAACTGTCTTCACCGGCGGTGAACTGGAAGTCGAAGGCCTGACCCAGACCCTGGGCGAGGGTGACCATTTCGCTGCCATCGAAGACGAAGGCATCAGGGGTGACATCGGTATCCGCCACGCCCAGCAGCTTGATGACCGTGCCGCCGCCGGGCAGGGTGATCAGTGCGTCGCCGGCATCATTGGTGATCGCCAGGTCGGCGAAGGCGACGCCGGGGATCGCCCGGAGGTCGATCCGTTCGTAGAAATCGGCAGGATCGAAATCGGTGATCACCAGGGTTTCACCCGCGGTCACCCGGAACGTGTCGGAGCCGGAGCCACCGGTGGAACGGTTGGTGCCCGCGCCGCCATCCAGCATGTCATAGCCCGCGCCACCCGACAGGGTGTCGTTGCCCAGGCCGCCGAGGATGCTGTCGAAATCGGTATTGGCCGCGACATCGTCACCGCTCAGCCCCTCGGGCGCAGTGCCGATCGTATCGGAGCCGCCGGTCAGGTTGTCATGGCCCGCGCCGCCCTCGATCGTGTCGTTGCCGCCGGCTCCGTTGATCGTGTCGTTACCGCCATTACCGATCAGGGTGTCGAAGCCGAGATTGCCGGTGATGCTGTCGGACTTGTTGCCGCCGACGATGATCGTGGCGTCGTCACCCGCGGTGACGTTACCGCCGACCGCATTGGAGATGGAGACCTTCTGGCCGGAATTGGCCGAGGCCAGCTGTACCGCGCCGGTTCCGTCGAGGAACAGCTGATCGGCAGAGGTCAGCGCGTTCAGCCCGTCCAGGCCCACGGTGTTCAGGGCCATGTCCGCATTGCCGAAGCGCAGCAGGATGTTGCCGGAGCCGGAGCGCGAGGCGATTTCGTTGTCGATGGTCACGTCATAGGGGCCGACAACGTTCAGCAGGTCGATCACCTCGATCGAGAAGAGCGCGTCGAGCCGTGCCTCGCCCAGCGTCCGCTGGCCGTCGCCGAAGACCCGCAGCACGTCAGTGCCTTCACCGCCGCGCAGCGTGTCGACCGAAGCGTTCAGTTGGTCGATGACGCCGATCAAATCGAACAGGTCGTTGCCGGAGCCGCCGGTATAATCATCCGTTCCTGCGGACAGGGTGAAGAGGCCGGGGGCCTCCTGACCGTCGAAGATGAAATCCGCTGGCGCCAGCTCGGCTGCCGCGTAGCCGGTGAGATTGATCACGGTGCCGTCGGGCAGCGTGATTTGGGCAGAGCCGTTCACATCGGTGATGGTCAGGGCACCGAAGCCGACGCCGGAGAAGGCGCGGAGGTCGATCAGTTCGTAATTCCCGCGACCTTCGAAATCGGCAATCGTGGTAGTGCCGCCCGGTGCGATTATGAAGCGGTCGGTGCCGGTGCCGCCCGACACGGTGTTGGTGCCGGTGCCGACGCTGATGAAGTCGTTGCCGGCCGCGCCGGTGATCGTGTCGCCGCCGCCATTGCCGGTCAGGGTGTCGCTGCCCTCGTTGCCGGTGATGCTGTCGCCTTTGGCGCCGCCGACGATGATTGTGGCGTCGTCACCCGCGGTGACATTGCCGCCGACTGCGTCGGAAATGGTGACCATCTGGCCCGCATTGGCCGAGGCCAGTTGCACTGCACCGGTGCCTTCCAGAACGACCTGATCGGCCGAGGTCACGCCGCTGGCGCCGGCATTGCCGCGGGTGTTGAGATCCAGGTTGCCGGCCCCAAAGCGCACCAGGATCGACCCGGTATCGGACCGGTTGGCGATCTCGTCGTCGATGGTGATCTCGTAATTGCCGGTCAGGTTGGTCAGATCGAGGATCTCGATGGAGTTCAGCGCGTCCAGCCGCGCCTCGCCCAGCTGGGTGACGGCCCGGCTGCCGAAGGCGCGCAGCACGTCCAGCCCGGCGCCGCCGATCAGCGTGTCGAGCGAGGCATCGAGCTGTTCCTGGGCACCGGCCAGGTCGAAAATGTCATTGCCATCGCCACCGGTGAAATTGTCGGCACCCGCAGAGAGGGTGAAAAGCCGCGGTGCATCCTGGCCTTCGAAGATGAAGTCAGATGCGCTCAGATCTGTATCGGCCACACCGGTCAGGATCAGCGTTGCCGCCCCGGCCGGAAGCTCGACCCGGGCATTGCCGCCATTGGCGGTGATCGTCAGGTCGGAGAAATCGACGCCGGCAAAGGCCGAGAGGTCGATCAGTTCGTAATTCGATGCGCCAGCGAAATCGGTGATCGTGGTCGTGCCGCCGGTGACGATGAAGCGGTCGGTTCCGGTGCCGCCCGACACGGTGTTGGTGCCCGCACCGACGGTGATCTCGTCGTTGCCGGCTGCGCCGGCAATCGTGTCGTTGCCTGCT
>NZ_AQQX01000040.1 GCF_000768315.1 Pseudooceanicola atlanticus | reverse complement strand
GCAGACTCTACATTAAGGTGAGGGATTTCGCGGGGGGCAGGTCAGCAGCCACCGCCTATTCCGGCATGATCCATTCGACCCGGTTTGACATCGCCATCCAGCTCGAGACTCGGACGAAGATGTCCGAGCGAAGCCCGGACTATGATGTGACGGCGGTGAACAAGTCGGGCCGCAAGGTGCGCATCGGCACGGCCTGGAACGAGACCGGCAACACCACCGGTAACCATTACATCTCGATGCAGATCGATGTCGGCCTCGGGCCCTTCCGGGTCAACGCCGTGCAGACCAAGGAAGCACGCGAAGCGATGACCGGTGAATTCGAGATCATCCCGCTGGTCTCGAACGGTGCGATGAAGTCCGGTTCGATCTCGGGCGAGTTGACGGCGATGGATGCAGACAACGCCTTTGCCGGTTACATCGCCAACATGATGTTTGACCTCGACTTCATGCTCATCGAGAACGAGTTCAAGACCGAGGAGACCCATCCCGACTACCGGATCGAGGTCAGCTCGCCCAAGGGCCACCCGATCCGCGTCGGCTCGGCCTGGATGGCGAAGAGCAACCGGACCGGCAACGACTATGTCTCGCTCCTCATCAACACGCCCGATGGCGATCTGCGGGTGAACGCCGTGCAGAACGAGGAGCAGCGCGGCGGCCAGACCTTCTCGATCATTCCCTTCGTCGAGAGTGCAGGCCAGGACCGGTCGGACAACGCCGGGCTCGCCCTGGTCGGCTGACAGGCAGCGACTGCTACAGAACTGGCGCCCCGGGCAACCGGGGCGCTTTCGCCCGTGCAGGCCTGATCCTCCTCCCAAAACGGCCTGACGGGGTGGTGCCGGTCCTGTCTCCGACCGGCCCGCGCCTCCTGTCCCCAAGAGGCAGGTCCCGCGAGGGGAGCCGCAGTGACGCGGCTCCCCTCTTTTCGTATCACCTCATCAGTAGGACTAGACGCATGTTCAATCTCACCCATCCCAAGCTGGTCACGCTCGCCGAGGCCGAAGGCTACGCAGAGGTCGTGGACTTCCTGGAGGACTATGCGCAGGGCAGCATCGTGCCCGCGATCTGCATGGCACCCGATTGCGACCACACCGCCGATCTCGAACCCGACCAGCGCGCCGGCTTCTGCGAGGCCTGTGGCCGCCCCACCATGAAATCCGGCCTCGTCATCGCAGGCATGAACTGAGCGGCGCTGGCCGCGATCCTCTCAAAAGATTGGAAACGACATGATACAGCACGATCCCAAAAAGATCGCCGAACGAGGCGCATCCGGTTTCTCCGAAGCCGAGATCGCGACCATCGACGCCGCCCGCATCATCCTGCGCAGGCATGCCCGCTCGACCTCCGCACTGCAGTCCTGGACCATGCTGACCGACTACCTGGCTCTGAACGCCGTTCATGAACGGGTCGAGGTGTTTCGGGTGCTGCTTCTGGACCGGAAGAACAGGCTGATCCGCGACAGGGTCATGACTCGCGGCAGCATCGATCACGTCCCGGTCTATGTCAGCGAGGTGCTCCGCGCCGCCCTCGTTCTCGATGCCTCTGCCCTCATCCTCTGCCACAACCACCCCTCCGGCGATCCGCATCCGAGCCAGACCGACATCGAGCTCACCCGCAAGATCGTGGAGGCCTGCAAGGTGATGGAGATCGTGGTCCACGATCACATCATCGTCGGCTTCGGGCGGGAGAAGAACGCCTTCAGCATGCGGGCGGCAGGGATGTTGTCGGATTAAATTCGCGCACTGAACGTCGCGCAGCTCCCTGGCAGTCGTATCGCTAGCAGTATCTCGCCCGCCTGATCCGCGACCGCGCCGCCGGCGTCTCCAGATGGGCATACCGACCTCCGGAATATCTCCGACAATCGAGCGCGTGACCGGCCGCGATCAGCGCGGCGCCTATGTCCTCACCATCGGCGTAACAAATGCCCACCCATCGGTCATGGGTCCGCTCGCCGTTGAGCTCGCATTCTATCGAACGGCCATCGAGGTAGTTCACCATCCAGCGCCGGGCATCCCGGCCCGCCCGCGTTCGGAGCTCGGGAGCATCGACGCCATTCAGACGCACAGGTGTGCCGGAGACGACGATGGTGTCGGCGTCCCGGATCTGCACCTGCGCGATGGCTGGTGATGTCAGCAGGATCACGACGATCGGGATCAGATATTTCAACTTCCGCCTCCTCTGCAGGTGGGTTCACATTCTTCCGGGCGTAACACTCTCAGACCCTTATCGCATTAATTGGCCCGAAGCGCCCACTGCCTGACGGCCTCCCCCGCTCGGCTTCGCGTGTCGCAGGCGAGAACGGCCCTGCGGTCCGTCGCGCATTCGGCCATGCGGCCTCACCGCGGCGCAGCACTTGGCATCCCGGTTTGCCCGTCTCGCGAGCAGGCCGCGCCCCGGCCGCTCCGCCGGATTGCGCTCCGGTCTGTTTTGCGGGGCAAAACGATCCCGCCGCTCCATCCGTCTCCCGCGTCCGGTCGCGCCCTTTGCCTGCTCGCGTCGGGCAAACCTACCGTCAACAACACACACATGAGTGCGGAAGCATATCCTCCGGATGGCCCCCAAATCAGCCCGCGTCAAGGATCGCAAAACTTTTCGGCGAAGGCGGCGCGGGTCGAAAGGGCGGTCCAGTTTTCGATGACGCGCCCGTGGTGGGCGATGCGCCCGGAAAACTTTTGCGCCCGGCACGCCGGCGGCTTCGCCGTCCCTGACCCGGACAGATTCGGTGAACCAGACGTACGGCCATGCCACCACACTCCCGTGGTGGTTCCCCGAACATCTGGAGACACCAACATGACTTACGAGAACGCGAACGCCTACGAGACCATCGAACTTTTCGGCCTGACGGAGAAAGACGCGGAGCTGCCCATCCCCGAGGATCACATCCTGACCGACAGCGTCGTCCGCGAGACTTTCGAGGCCCTGCTCGGCCAGCTGCGCGGCACCGGTCTCGAGACCGAGATCGAACCGCTCGCGCACGGGCTCGCCACAATCCTGCAGCGCCGCAAGATCGCTCTCGGCAAGGAGCTCGACCGCACCGCCGACAAGATCGGCGCCCTGGCAAAATCCCACGACGGATCGGAGATCGCCGAGACCGCGCTCGAAGAGGCGCAGGCCCGCTTCCTGCAGGTCCGCGAGATTGTCGCGGCCATCGAGGTGATGAGCGAGGCGGCGGCGGAATGCTACGAGGTCGAGACCGGCCATGCCTTCATCCCGGCCGCGGGATCGCGCGCCAGCGCTCGCGCTCAGGAGACCGGAGCGGTCTTCGAGGCCCGGCAGTTGCTGGAACAGCATGATCGCGAAACGGCCGCGAAGTCGAAGGTCGAGGGGGTTCCCCTGATCGTGTCGGGGGCGACCGACTGGACCGATATCGACGTCATCTTCTCGACACTCGACAAGGTTCGCGAACGCATCCGGCAGAACCGCAACCAGGAGATCTTCCTCTGCCATAAGGGTGGCAAGCACGGGGCCGAGATGATCGCCGCCCGGTGGGCTCGGGCGCGCGGCGTCGCGCAGGCGCGCTTCGATCCGCGCTGGTCCGCGCATGGGCGGGCGGCACCCTTCAAATGCAACGATGAGATGCTGGACGACAAGTTTGCTGCGACGGGAGTTGTGCTCTTCGGTGGCAACGGGGTCGCGCTGAACCTCGGGCAGAAGGCCGAGGCGAAGGGGCTCACCGTCATGCGGGTCGCCGATCCGGCGAAGAAGTCGGCAGACGCGTGAATGAGAGAGGGTCGCCTTTGGGCGGCCCTTTTGTCGTTTTCACGTCGGCCTCTAAATGCGACCAAGCGGACGTATCGAACTCACTAGATGCAGCTTTTCGCCGATGACACCGTTTGCAAGATTCCCCTGAGACGCTAGACGGGTAAGCCAGTTGGCAACT
>NZ_AQQX01000004.1 GCF_000768315.1 Pseudooceanicola atlanticus | reverse complement strand
CGGAGCCGTGAATCACGCGCTGTGGGGGAAATCAATGCATCCTGACCCTAGCGAACCGGCAAGAACCAGCGTCTCGATTCCTTCCCAAAGGGTGACGTCGACGGTTGATACGACTTTGTCGACCCCGCTCGTTTCGAGTGTTTCGATGATGACGTCGCCTGCATTATCCACCAGATATAAGTCGCCGTTTTCGCCACCCTCCATGGTGTCAGCGCCAGAGCCGCCTTCCAGCCGGTCAAAGCCTGCATCGCCCTTCAAGATGTCGTTGCCAGAGCCGCCGATCAACGTGTCATTGCCAGCCCTGCCATTGACAGTGTCATTGCCGCCTCCAGCATCGATTTCGTCGCTCAAAGCAAGGCCAGCGATGCTGTCATGTCCGTTGGACAAGTCGCTGTAGACCAAGCGGTCGATGCCAGTGAAATGTATGTTGTGACCCAGATACCCATCGATCAATCCAGACCAGCCATCGCCGGATTGGGTCAATCCGTGCAAGCTGATCCCGCCCAACCCGAGGCCATTGAGAACGGACAGTGTATCTATTCCGGAGCCGCCATTGACCGTGTCGTCGCCGCCGAGCCAAAGTTTGATCTGATCGTTCCCTGCACCGGACGTCACAGAATCCGATTGCTGGTAGTTGGACCCGCTCAAAAACTGGTGACCGGTTAGGGTGTCGTTGCCCCCTCCGGTACTGAGGCGGAAGGCTTCGAAATTAACGACGCTGCCGCCATTCGGCAAATCCGAAAAGCCATTAAGGTCGATGGTTATCGGTGTGACCGTTTCGCTTTGATCGGCGTACCACAGGTCTATCCCGGCACCCCCGTCCACGGTATCCGCACCAGCGCCAGAATCTATCGTGTCATTGCCTCCGCCGGCGATAAGGCTGTCATTCCCGCGCCCTGTTTGCAGATGGTCAGCGCCTTCGTTGAGATCGAGAAAGCTGAAATGCTCGATTCCGGAATAGGATAGATTGTTTCCGAGATAGCCGTCGAGCATTCCAGAAATACCGTCGGCGGCTTCTTCAAACCCGACCGTGGACACTCCACCGAAAGCCGAGCCGAGTTCGTTGACGACGCTCAACCTGTCATCGCCGCTCCCACCATCGACATAATCTGTTCCGCCCATCCAGAGAGAGATGAAATCGTCGCCACCACCAGCAACAATGCGATCATGCAAGTTGCTTTTTTTGATAGTCGCGCCTTCGTACCCGACCAGCGTGTCATTGCCGTTGCCCGAGGCAAGGTCCATCCGTTCGAAACTCTGGACGCTGCCGCCACCGGGCAGAGCGGATACCGTGTTCAGATCGACGATCAGGCTGGCGGTGTGCGTAGACTGGTCCGCAATCCAGAGGTCCACGCCCTCACCGCCATCGACAGTGTCATCACCGGCCCCGCTGTCGATGGTGTCGTCCGAAGAACCTCCGAACAGGCTGTCATCGCCGTCACCGGTACGGATATTGTCTGATCCAGTGCTGCTACCAAAATAGGTGAAGTGCTCAATGTTGCTGAATTCGATATCGTTCCCGAGATAACCGTCGAACAGCCCGGAATATCCAGAACCATCAGTTTCGAAACCTGAAACCGTTACACCTCCCGCGTTCAGCGAATTGTCAATCACCAATCGGTCTGATCCGCTGCCGCCATTGGCACTGTCGCTCCCGTTCAGCCAGAGGATGATTTCGTCATCACCACCATTGCCGCGAACAGTATCGTTCATCGTGGCGATCATGTGCCCGGTAAACCGATCATTGCCTGATCCACCAGTGACGTCGAAGCCTTCGACGTTGCGCATCGTTCCGGCGCCGACCAGCGAGGTCAAACCGTTCAGGGTGATATCCAGGCCCAGGGTGTCGGCGGACAAGTCGCCTGTCCAATGATCGTCGCCAGCGCTGCCGTCGATCGTGTCTTCACCAGCTCCGCTCAGGATCGTGTCATTGCCGCCACCTGTATTGAGCGAGTCGTTCCCCGCCCCTGTGACGATCCGATCATGCCCGTCGCTTAAGTCTAGGAAAGAGAACCGGTCGATCCCTGTGAAAGAAATATTGTTTCCAAGGTATCCGTCGAACAACCCGGAATAGCCGTTGCTGTCCAGCGCGAAACCGGAAACGGTCGTGCCGCCCTCGGCATTTGAACGGTTGTTGATGACAACCAAGTGATCGTTCCCCGCCCCGCCAGCGACCGTATCATTGCCGCGCAAACGCAGCGTGATCAGGTCGTCGCCGCTCCCCGCATCGACGGCGTCTGAAACGTGAGATGTCTCATGCCCCGTCAGGATGTCGTTGCCGGACCCGGTCTGGAGCCGGAAGCCTTCCACATTTTTTACCGAAGCGGTCCCGAGAAAGGTGGTCGGTCCGTTCAGGTCGATCACGACAGCGTCTGTTTCGACAGATAGGTTCGCGTCCCAACGATCCGTGCCGACGCCGCCGTCGATCGTATCGCGGCCACCTCCGGAAGAGATGGTGTCGTCGCCGATACCTGTGGTCAGGCTGTCATCGCCGGACCCCGTCTGGATATTGTCCCAAGCGCCGCTCTCATCGGTAAACGTGAAATGCTCGATCCCGGAGAAACTAATGTTGTTGCCAAGATAACTGTCGAGCAAACCGGAATAACCGTCCGCTCCAAGCGCGAAGGCGCTTGATTGGGTTCCTCCCAATCCAGTCGGCAGGTCGTTAATTACGATTAGGCGGTCATCGCCGGACCCTGCCGCTACGATGTCGTCACCGCCGACCCATAGGGTCAACAGATCGTCTCCCCCGCCGGAAAACATATGGTCGTACTGGCTTGATGTCTGATGCCCGGTAAGGGTGTCGTTTCCGCCACCAGTGGTCAGGATCATCGACTCGACATTCTGGACAGACCCGGCGCCATGATAGCTAGACGGGCCGTTCAGATTGATATTCACCGGAAGGTCGAGGAAACTCAGATCGGCTTTCCAACGATCGATTCCGTCACCACCATTGACCGTGTCGAAGCCGCTACCGGAATCGATGGTATCGTTGCCGACCCTCGCATCGATACTGTCATTACCAGTCCCGAATTGAATGTAGTCGTTGCCTTCGCTCATATCGGTGAACGAGAAATGTTCGACACCACTAAAAGAAAGGTTGTTTCCGAGATAGCCGTCAAACAGACCGCGATACCCGTCTGTATCCAGCGTCAAGCCAACGACGGAGGTGTCTCCGAAACCAAGGCCGAGCGCGTTTGTTAGGATTAACGTGTCATCACCAGTCCCCATTCGGATATCGTCCGTGTAGGCAATGCGCATAGTGACGATGTCATCGCCGTCGCCGGTCGCGAGTTCGTCGTTGGTGAATGCGTTTTCATGCCCCGTCACCGAGTCGTTGCCGCTGCCCGTTGTCAGGTTCAATCCTTCTACATTCTGAACGACGCCGGCTCCGAGGTAGGTCGAAATTTCGTTGAGGTTGAATGCGAGGTTACTGGTGACATTTGATAACTGGGCGCCCCAGATATCGGTTCCGCTCCCACCATCAACCTGGTCAATACCGCCTCCGCTCAGGATCGTATCGTTCCCGGCGTTGGTCGAAATGATATCATCCCCATCACCGGTAACAATGTAGTCGGTTCCGTGGACGAAGCTGTAGTAAGAAAAATCCTCGAATCCTGAGAAGGACACGTTGTTGTTCAACGGACCATCGAACATGCCAGAATAGCCTGTGCCGACGCTTCCGGCAAAACCGACAACGGACATGCCTTCGTTTGGGATTGTAAAGTTGACGACCAACCGATCTCGACCGCCCGTGCCCGGCAGGATGTCATCCCCGGACACCTCGTCGTAGATGTTGGTAACCGTAGTGGTGGTCATATGACTCTCCTCTGCCATTCGCCCAATTTTGGCAGATAACGCATTCGCATAAATTGATGTGTGTCATGTTTGCATCGATTTCTTCGTGCTGCTGTTGGTGGCCTTTGCAATGAAACCAGCGCCTATCAAGCCTAGGAATGAAAAACCGTGGCGTGGCCCATCCCCTTGGAAATATTTGTAAATTCCCCGCGGCATTTGCCCGTGTTGATCGCTGCTAAGTGGTTGCGTAATATCCCAAATACTGGCGTTCCGAAGGCAGCCTCTTCGTTGTTGGGGCGTAAAGTCATCTATCTCGGTCGGAGCCCGCCTTGCCCTACAGCGTCGAAAAACTGTCCAAGAAAAGCCGGCGGCGCAGCGAGATCCTGTCGATCCTCGCCGATGAGCCGACCACCCGGGTCAAGGCGCTAGCCAGCCGGCTGGAGGTGACGACGGAAACCATCCGCCGCGATCTGGAGGAGCTGGCCGAACAGGGACTCATCAGCCGGACCTATGGCGGGGCGATGCTGCGGGCAGGCAACGAACCTGTCCTGTCGCATCGTGAACGCCAGCTGGTGAGCGAGCGCGAGGCGATTGCCCGCCGCGCCGTGCCGGAACTGGCCGAGGGCAAGACCTTCATGATGGGATCGGGCGCCACCACTGCGACCGTCGCCCGGCGCATGGCCTTCGAGATGCGCAACATCACGGTTATCGCCCACAGCTTTGCCGTGGCGACCGCGCTGGCCCAGAACCCGACGATCCGCATCCTCATGGTGCCCGGTGAATACCATGCAGGGGAGGGGGCCATGCACGGCGCTCAGGCGATCCGGTTCCTGCAGGATTATTCCGCCGATTGGGTGATCCTCGGGGCCTCTGCCCTGTCGCCTGACGGCCCCAGCGACGCGCTGATCGAGGCCGGAGACGTCTATGCGACCATGCTGCGGCAATCCAGCCAGAACCTCGTCGTGGCCGATCACAGCAAGTTCGACCGCATGGCCACGGCCCGTTACGCACGGTGGAGCGATATCGACACGATCATCAGCGACAAGGCCCCCGAGGGGCCGCTCGCCAAGGTGCTGGACCGCAACGAGGTCCGCCTGCTGGTCAGCTGAGCGCGCCCTTGAACGCCTCGACGAATTGCTCGGCCTCTTCGCGTTTCAGGCACAGGGGCGGGCGCACCTTCAGCGTCGCGCCATACCGGCCCGCAGCGCCGATCAGAACGCCGCGGCTGCGCATCCCGTCGATCACCTTCACGGTCAGGTCGGGGTCGGGGCGGCCGGTCTCTTCCTCGGCGAGGTCGACACCGATGAACAGGCCCGCGCCCCGCACATCGGCGACCCGCGCATCGGCACGGGCCACGTCGCGTAGCCCCTCCAGCAGCAGGGCGCCGGTGTCGCGGGCGTTTTCCTGAAGGCCTTCGTCGCGGATCACGTCCAGCACGGCCTTGCCCGCGGCGGCGGCCACCGGGTTGCCGCCGAACGTGTTGAAATAGCCCACATCCGCGCAGAATTGTTCCAGGTGATCGGGCCGCACGGCCATGCCGGCCATCGGGAACCCGTTGCCCATCGGTTTGCCCATCGTGACCATGTCGGGCGTGATGCCGTGGCGGCCAAAGCCCCAGAACGCATCGCCCGTCCGGCCAAAGCCCGGCTGGACCTCATCCGCGATGAACAGCGCGCCGGCCGCACGGATCGCGTCGACCGCCTCTGACAGGAACCCGGGGGGATCGGCGAATATCCCGTCCGAGGAAAAGATCGAATCCGCCATCAACGCGGCCGGGGTGATGCCGCGGCGGGCAAACTCGGCCAGGGCCATCTCGACACTGCGGCGGAAGCCGCCGGCGATGTCTTCGCCGGAATGCTGAACGCTGGGCGGGGGGATGGCGATCACCGTTTCGGGCAGGCTACCGCGCTTCAGCGCCGACGGAGAGGCCTCCGTCACCAGCGCCGTGTTCCCGTGATAGGCGGTTTCGGTCACGATGAACCCGGTGCCGCCCGTCGCGGCCATCGCGACGCGCATTGCAAGGTCGTTCGCCTCGCTGCCGGAGCAGGTCATCACCACGTTGGACAGGCTGTCGGGCATATGGGCCTTCAGGGCCTCGAGGTAGTCGTCGACCACCGACACGATGTAGCGGGTATTGGTGTTCAGCTGCGCGATCTGGCGCGACACGGCCTCGACCACGCGGGGATGGGAATGCCCGACCGAGGGCACGTTGTTGTAGAAATCCAGGTAGCGGGTGCCGTCCTTGGCCGTCATCCAGGCCCCTTCGGCCGACACCATCTCGATCGGTTCGCGGTAGAACAGGACGGACGCCGCGCCAAGGTTGGCCAGCCGCCGTTCAACGGCTTCGGCATCCGTATCGCCGGGGCGGAAGGCGTTCATGTCCAGGATCTGGCGCACCTGGCCCGATGCGGTTGCACGGCTCATGCGCCGCTCTCCAGGTAGGTCCGGGCCAGGGCGATTGTGCCCTCCGTGTAATCGGCCATCCCGGCCTCCTGCGCGGTTTCGGTTTCCGAATGGCTGGCGATCCAGGCGGTCAGCAGCAGGCGGCGGAAGAAGATGAAATCGGGGATCATGCCGATATCTTCGGCGCTCAGCGGGCGCACCTTCTGGTAACCCTCAAGCCAGGCGGCCTGCAGGTCGGGCACGATCGGGTTGAGTTCATGGAAGGAAATCGCGGCGGCGAAATCGTAGATGAACCAGGAGTAGCCGCAATCGTCGAAGTCGATCACCCCCAAGTGGTCGCCGTCCTTCAGCAGGTTGGCAAGTCGCAGATCCGCGTGGATCAGGCCGAAACGGTCTGCGCCCTTGCCGTAGGCGGTCAGGCGGTCTTCCAGCTTGGTCAGGGCCTTGTCCAGCACCGCCTGGCCCTCGGCCGTCAGGCCAAGTGCGGCGCGCCAATCCCCCCATAGTGGCTCGGGCCCGAAGGCGCTGTCGAAATCCCAGGTCTTGCGGGTGAAGCCTTCGGGCTTGTCCCAGCCCTCCACATGCCGGTGCAGGCGGGCCGAGATCTCGCCCAGCAGGGCAAAGCCCGGCACCAGCGCGGCATCGGCGTCGGGTTCTTCTCCGGTCATGAATTCGAAGGCCACGACATGGCGGGTATCGGCGCCATCCTCGAAGGATGTCAGGTAGCTGCCTTCGCGCGTCGCAATCAGCGCGGGGGTGTCGACGGCGCCCGATAGCCGCAGCGCAGAAATCCAGGCCAGTTCCGACTCGATTTCTGTGGGTTTGTGGTAGTTTGGTCTGTGAACTCGCAGAATTACCGGGTTCTCGCGATCCGGGTCACGGGCGATGAATGTCGCGTTCTCGGACACGGTCAGCAATTTCAGGTCAGTTTTTTTCGATAAATTCCAGTAAGGTAGGAGCGTATTGAGCCCAGCCTGCAGCCGTTCGATGAAATCTTCCTGGTAGAGCACGGCTAAATTTTCCTCACTGCAACGTCACTTTCCTGCTCAGTAAAACAAAAAATCTGCGACTTGCAACATTTCTCTTGCAAGCGCAGAAATCTTTTGGAACCGTTGACCTCAAGGCGACCATTTCGAGCCGCCAAGCATGACAAGATAGCCGGTTCTGCAGCCTTGCCTGCGGGGCCTTCCTGAAGGCGCGGGGCCTGTTCCCGTGCGTCCGACAGATATGGAGCCAACCATGAAACTATCCCGCCGGTCCTTCACCGCAGGTCTGGGTGCCGCAGGCGCCGCCTCCCTGCTCAAGCCGTCCATGTCGCTGGCCGCACGGCCTGACGAGCTGAACATCCTGTGCTGGGAGGGCTACAATACCGATGACGTGCTGGGCCCGTTCCGCGATCTGAACCCCGGCGCCACCGTGCGCGCGGAATCCGGCACCTCCGACCCCGACATGATCAACAAGCTGCGCGCGGGCGAGGTGAATGTCTGGGACCTCATCAACCTCAACCAGCCCTGGGCGCGCGGTCAGCTGTACCCCGCCGGCCTGATCAAGCCGCTCGACAAGGAGCGCTTCATGCCCTTCTTCGAGAAGATGACCCCGGAATACGGCAACCCGCCCTATCCGCTGGCCTTCGCCGAGGATGAAGAGCTGATCGGCATGCCGCAGCGCTACGGCCCGTTCTCCTTCGTGGTGAACACCGACAAGATCAGCCGCGAAATGGCCGAGGACATGGGCTGGAAACTGTTCCTGGAGCCGGACATGGCGGATCGCTTCGGCATCCTGACCTATGACAACTGGAACATCATGCACATGTGCCTGACCGCGGACCTGAACCCGTTCGAGTCCCTGGACGAGGCCGGCTTTACCGCGTTCGAGGACACCGCGGCCAAGATCTTTGCCGGGGCCAAGCTGATGTCGGACGACCTCGTGGCGATGAACACCGCGCTGATCAACGGCGAGATCGACGCCTATTTCACCGGCGGCACCTATACCGCATCGCCCGCGCGCCTGGACGGCATGACCCAGATCCGTGGCATCACGCCGAAATCCGGGCCGATCGACGGCAAGGGCGGCGTCGTCTGGGCCGAGCTGACCTCGCTGGTCAACAACCCCGATCCCAGCCCGCTGGCCGCCGACTTCCTGGAATTCGTGCAGAAGCCCGAGATCGCCAAGGCCGTGGGCTTTGCCGAAGGCACCTACAACCCGGTCGCGCAGATGGGCGATCCGGACGTCTTCGCCATGTGGGACAGCGATGAACTGGACGCGATCCAGTGGGACTCGCTGGAAGAGGAAAGCGCCAATTCGGTCGAATACGACGAGGTCGCGGATTACGACAAGCTGATGGAAATCTACACCGTCCTGCGCCGCGGCTGATCCCTTGCGGCCGCCTGTTTCCCCTCGGGCGGCCGCGCTTTTACCTGATCGACGGACCCAATGACCGCCAAGACCCCCATTCTGCGCATCAATGCGCTGACCAAGACCTTCGAAAATTTCACCGCGCTCCACGGCATCGACCTGAACGTCGACGACGGGGAGTTTCTGGCCATTGTCGGCCCCTCCGGCTCTGGCAAGACGACGCTGATCCGTATTCTCGTGGGCATGGACGAGCCCACCGACGGGTCCGTCTGGCTGCGCGACAAACGGATCGACGTGGTGCCCGCGAACAAGCGGCCGACCTGCATGGTGTTCCAGTCGCTGGCCCTGTTCCCGCATCGCACCGTCGGCCAGAATATCGAATTCCCGCTGAAGCTGCGGGGTGTTGCCCCCGCCAAGCGCAAGGAGCGCGCGCTCGAGCTGCTCGACACCCTGCGCCTGCCGCGGGACTATTATTCCAAGCGCATCCAGCAATGCTCAGGCGGTGAGAAACAGCGCGTCGCCCTGGCCCGCGCCCTGGCCTTCGACCCCGAGATCCTGTTCTTCGACGAACCGCTATCCGCCCTGGATTACCGGCTGCGCAAGACGCTGGAAAAAGAGCTGAAGGACCTGCACCGCCGCACCGGCAAGACCTTCATCTACATCACCCATTCGCTGGAAGAGGCGATGGTCATGTCCGACCGCATCGCAATCATGAAGGCCGGGCATTTCGAACAGATCGCCCCGGCGGAGGAGATCTACGCCCGGCCAAAATCCCGCTTCGTCGCCGAGTTCATGGGCGAGGTGAACTTCTTCGATCTCGTGAACGGCACGGCCAGCGATGTCACCATGTCCGACAGCGCCGGCGCCAGCCTGGCCGGGCAGACGGGCACGTTGACCATCCGCCCCGAAAGCCTGCGCCGCCTCGGCGAGGGCGACAGCGCCGACCTGTCCTTCGAAGGCGTGGTCGAGGCCGAATACCTTCTCGGCTCCCGCGTGCAGTACCGGATCACCCTGGCATCGGGCCGCGAAATGGGGGTCGAGGTGCTGCGCGAAAACGCCGTGCCCGGTGGGGTGGGCGCCAGCCTGACGGTTGGCTGCGACCTGAAGGCCGCGCACCTGATTGCCGATGCCCAAAGCACGGAGGACACCCCGAATGCAGCGGCGTGAGCGCAATCTCGGGCTGCTTTATTCGGCCCCGCTGACGATCTTCCTGTTCCTCGCATTCCTCGCCCCGATCTGCCTGGTCGCGGCGTTTTCGGCGATGCCGGAAAAGGTGTTCAGCCTGACCCAGATGCCCGATTTCTCGGCCTACCGCACGGTGCTGGAGCAGGGCTACTGGAAATCCGTGGCCTGGTCTCTCTTCATGGCGTTCGTCGCCACGCTGATCCTGCTGGTGATCTGCTGGCCGTTGGCCTTCGGCATGGCAAAGGTCTTCAAACGGTTCACCCTGGTCCTGACGATCGGCGTGGTCATGACGCTGTTTGTCTCTGAAAACATTCGCCTTTTCGGCTGGGTCCTGACCCTGATGAAGGGCGGGTTGATCGAGGGCTACTGGCGACACTGGACCGGCGTCGGGTTCGACGCGCCGCTCTATAACGGGCCGATCATCGTTTTCGGCCTGGTCTATGTCTACCTGCCCTTCATGCTGTTCCCGCTGGCGCAGGGCATCGCCATGGTGCCCGATGATGCGCGTCAGTCGGCCTATGACCTGGGCGCCACGCGCTGGCAGATCCTGAAGGAGATCGACCTGCCGCTGGCCATGCCCGGGATCATGGTCGGCTCGCTTCTGACCTTCGTTCTGGCCGCCGGCGCCATGGCTGAATCCAAGCTGCTGGGCGGACGCGCGATCATCACCATCGCCGACGAGGTGCAGACCGCCTTCACCTACGGGCAGAACTGGCCGCTGGGATCGGCGCTGGCCATGGTCCTGATCGCGATCATCGGAACGGTGGCGATCTGGGCGATTTCCAAGGCCGACCTCGACAAGATGATGGGGCGCAAGGCATGAAGACGACGCGGTTCAGATCCGGCCTGCTGGTCGCCTACGGCGTGTTGATCCTGGCCTTCCTCTACCTGCCGCTGGTGTCGGTCGGGCTCGCCTCGATCTCGAAGGCGCGCTACCTGTCCTTCCCGATCCGCCGCTACGCCTATGGCTGGTACGAAGAGGCCGTGACCTCGGACACGGTGCGCGACCTGCTGATCATCTCGCTGAAAGTGGCGGGGCTGGTGACCATCCTGTCCATGGTGATCGGGTTCTTCGGCGCGCTGGCCTTCGCGCGCTACAGCTGGCGGTTCCGCAAGACATATCAAAAGCTTATTCTGCTGCCGATCTTCTTTCCGCAGACCGTTCTGGGGCTGGCGCTGCTGATGTGGTTCAACGCGCTGGACATCGTGCCCAGCTGGAAGACAGCCATCGTCGCGCACCTTGTCTGGATCGCCCCGATCGCCACGCTGATCGTGTCGATCCGCGCCTTTTCCTTCGACGCCGCACTCGAGGAAGCGGCCCGCGACATGGGGGCCAGCCAATGGCAGACCCTGCGCGAGGTGACGATCCCGCTCTTGATGCCGGGGGTGACCTCGGCCGGGCTTTTCGCCTTCCTCCTCAGCTGGGGGAACTTCCCGCTGTCGCTTTTCACCACGGGGGCGGACAGCACGCTGCCCGAATGGCTCTTTGCCAAGATGGTGTCGGGCTATTCGCCGCTGGTGCCGACCGTGGGGATGCTGACCGTTCTGACCTCTGCCGTGCTGGTTCTCGGCGCACTACTGCTTGCGTGGGCGATCCGGCGCCTGCGTCCAACCGATTGATTTTACGAAAGGGATCGACATGCTGACCTCAATCGCAGGAAAATCCACCATCGTCACCGGCGGCTCCAAGGGCATCGGCAAGGGCATTGCCAAGGTCTTTGCCGCGCAGGGCGCCAGGATCATGATCGCGGCCCGCGGCGAAGAGGCCGCGAAGGCCGCCGTGGCCGAGATCGAAAGCGCCGGGGGCACCGCCGCCTATCACCTGTGCGACGTCGCCGACTGGGACGGGGTGCAGGGCCTGATCAAGGCGACCAAGGACACCTATGGCAGCGTCGACATCCTGTGCGCCAACGCCGGAATATTCCCCCAGATCAAGATGGTGGACATGAGCCCCGAGGATTGGGACGGCGTCATGTCGACCAACCTGAAATCCACCTTCCTCTGCGTGAAGGCCTGCATCCCCGAGTTCGAGGCGCAGGGCAAGGGCCGGGTCGTGGTGACCTCCTCGATCACCGGGCCGGTGACGGGGTTCCCCGGCTGGTCCCATTACGGCGCGTCCAAGGCGGGGCAGTTGGGCTTCCTCAAGACCGCGGCCATGGAATTGTCGAAGTACAACACGACGATCAACGCGGTGATGCCCGGCAATATCTACACCGAAGGCCTGCAGGACCTGGGCGAGGATTACCTGGCCACCATGGCGAACTCGATCCCGCTGAAACGCCTGGGCGCGGTGGAGGATATCGGCAATGCCGCGCTCTTCTTCGCATCCGACGAGGCGGCCTATATCACCGGTCAGCAGATCGTCGTGGATGGCGGTCAGATCCTGCCCGAAAGCCTTGAAGCGCTTGAGGAAATTTGACCATGGGGTGGAAGACGGACTGGCGCTCCTTCTACTACGAAACCGCGGAGGAGCCCGAGGATATCAGTCTTGATCCCGGGCGCACGGCTCTGCTCGTCATTGACATCCAGAACACCTATCTCGAGGTGCCCGACGACCCGGCGGAGGCCGCCCGCTGGCAGCCTTTCTTCGACCGGATGAACGACACGGTCATCCCCAATACGCGGGCCTTGCAGGATTGGGCGCGGGGGCAGGGGATCGAGGTCATCCATGCCCGCATCGCCTGCCTGAAAGAGGACGGGCGGGACCGGTCCCTTTCGCAAAAGAAGCCCGGTTTCAACTACTTGCTGCTGCCGAAGGATCGCGAGGACAGCCAGATCGTCGATGCGGTCGGCCCGATGGATGACGAGATCGTGGTGACCAAGACCACCGATTCCGCCCTGACGGGGACCAACCTGCGGATGGTGCTGCACAATATGGGGATCGAGCGGGTCATCTGCGCCGGTATCTTCACCGACCAATGCGTGTCCTCGACCGTGCGGAGCCTGGCGGACGAGAGCTTCGACGTGCTCGTCATCGAGGATTGCTGCGCTGCTGCGACGCAGGAATTGCATGAGCACGAGTTGCGGGTCATCAACATGATCTATTGTCATGTGATGAGCGCGGACGAGGTTAAATCTCTTTGATTTCAATTGGCTAAAGAAATCTTGGCGGGTGTCCTTAACGCGGCGCGCGCAACGTCGGTATTGCGTCGGTATCACATCGGTATCGCGTCGGTGCGCCTGTCAGCGCTCTGAGGTCCGCGAAAAATTCGCCGTCATGAGACATTGTGCGACCAGCCGAAACGATTCGGCTTGGATATACCTATTTAACGTCCCTGCGGGTCAGTCCTGCTACGGTGATGCTGCTTGGCGTCAAGCGGCGGCATCGGCGCGGCGCGAGAGGTTAAGAAAATTACTTAACATCAACAAAGGTTTAACTGGTTTTACCTGCGCGAGCGGCGACGGATGGCTTTGTCGGATCGGGCGAATTGCGTAGGCTTCGCGCGGCTAAAGCCCAAATTTCCGGTCAGTGATCATTTCCAAGTCCCGGTTCTTACAAGATTATTATTAGCAGGAGCGCCCCCCATGGCCTTTTCTTTCAGCGCGATACCCGGTTCAGATCTGTCTTTCGGTTCGTCCCTTTCCCTGGGCGAAAGCTTTGTCATTCCGGGCGGGGACCGGGCCGAGATCAAGGTGAAAGACAACGACGATTACCTGTCCGGCGACAAGTGGTGGGCCAACGGCATCTCTGCCGACCGGTCGCAGCAGCGGGCGGAGATCGGCGACGGCTCGGGCGGGTCGCACTCCGTGGGCCGGGTGATGATCGAACGGGTCCATATCGTCGAGGACGCGGCGGGCAACCAGTACACCCTGTTGCAGATCGACGTGGAGCGCCGCTTCGGGCCCGACAGCCACGACTTCTACACCTTCTCGGGGCCGGTGCCGCCGGAGGGGGCGCAGCTGACGGTGGTCGACCAGTTCAACGCCGGCACTTCCGACTACGCCTATGCCGACCTGAGCGCCGATACGCCCGAGCCCAGCCCCGTCGCCGTGGATGACAACGTGGCCACGGACGAAGACAACGCGATCAGCGGCAACGTACTGGACAATGACCAGTATGCCAGCACGGCCTTCGTGTCCTCCGTGGCTGGCGGTGCTGTCGGGACGCCGGTCAGCGTGACCTCGACCGATGGCCGGACCGGGACGCTGACGGTGATGGCCGATGGCAGCTTTACCTTCGATCCCGATGGCGGGTTCGAGGACATGAAGGACGGCGAGACCGATACGGTCGCGGTCGACGTGACGATTGCCCGCGAAATCCAGGTGACGGAGCTTCAGACCCGTACCGTCGATTTCGAGGGGCTGTCGGCGGGCGACGTGGTGTCCGGCCAGATCGCGGGCATGACCATTTCCGGGGACGAAAACGGCGGCTGGCCGTGGTGGGACCGCGACAATGACGCGATGGTCTTTGATGCCGACAACCCGACCGGGGGCGACGATGACCTGGGCGTGGCCGGGCAGGGCAACATGCTGATCGTGTCCGAGGACAATGACAGCAGCGATCCCGACGCGGCCCGCAAGGGCGGCACGCTGACCTTCGATTTCGATGCCCCGACGCGCGTCGAAAGCCTGACTTTCATCGACATCGATAAGGGCGCTTGGATCAAGGCCTATGACGATCGCGGCAAGCTCATCGACCTGATCCAGACCGGACGGACTGGCGACGGAGAGGTCAAGATCGTCGATATCGATCTGGACGGGGTGTCCAAGCTGGAGGTCCGGATCAAGGGCTCCGGTGCCGTCGACGACCTGGTGCTGACCGAAGAGGTCGAGGTGACCAAACTTGAGACCTCGACCGCGACGCTGAGCGTTGCAGTGGCGGGCGCGCAGGATGTGGCCACGATCAGCGGCCCCGCGGAGATTGTCGTGAAGGAAGACGTGCTGGAGATGGCGTCGCAGTACTACACCGTCGTCGACCCGGATGCGGGCGAGGCCGGGCTGCAGCCGGGATCGGTGGCGGGGACCCATGGGCTCTTCACAATCACGCCCTCGGGCAATGTCTATTATGAATTGTACAACGTGCTGCCTGAAATCCAGGGCCTCGCCGAAGGCGAAGAGGTGACCGACGAGCTCGTCCTGACCTCGATCGACGGCAGCGCCACGTATACGGTCACAGGCCGTGTTCTGGGCACCAACGACGCGCCGCAGATCCGTCTTGAGGCGGGGGATCGTGACAGCGCCACCCTGACCGAAACCGATGAGGGGCTGGCCGTGCAGGCGGCGCTGACCTTCTACGACATCGACACCAAGGATGTCGTGACCGCCAGTGTCGTCGGGCTGACCGCGACGGGCACGGTGCCGCCGCTGCCCCCGCAGAGCGAGCTGCTGTCGATGCTGACGATCCAGGCCGATCCGGTTCTGGCCGGCTACGAGACCGAAGCGCGCCGGGCCTGGCTGTTCGACAGCGGCGACGAGGCCTTTGACGATCTGAACGAGGGCGAGACGCTGACCCTGACCTACCGGGTCGAGGTGTTCGATGGCTATGCGACGGCCACCCAGGACATCACGATCAATATCAACGGCACGAACGACAACACGCCGCCAGTGGCCACGATCGACTCGTTCTCGATGGTCGAGGACACGTACCGGACCTTTGACTTGGCGGCGAATGATGTCGACTTCGAGGGGGATACCCTGCAAATCGCCAGCATCAACGGGCAGGCCGTGAACCTGTATGACAGCGTTGTCCTGAGCAGCGGTGCGACGATAGAGGTGCGTTCGAATGGTCTGGTCGAGTATAATCCTGCGACAGACTGGAACGGCTCTGACAGCTTTACCTACACTGTCACCGACGGCGAGTTCGAATCCAATCCCAGTACGGTTTCCGTCTATGTCGAGCCGCGGTCCGATGCGGCGGAGCTGGTCGGCGACTTCACCGGGTCGGTGAAGGAAGACACGACCACGTCCTTCACCCGTCAGATCCAGGTCATCGACCCGGATGCCGGTGAGGACAAAATGTGGGCCGAAACGTTACTGTCGGATAATGGCCTGGGCCAGGTCACAGTCAGCGAAGACGGCACCGTAACCTATTCCCTGATGAGCCAGCTGGTTCAATCCCTGGGCGAGGGTGATACAAGGCAAGACAGCTTCAAAGTCAGATCTTTCGACGGACGTGCGATCGAGACATTCAGCGTCACCATCGAGGGCACGAACGATGCCGCCGAGGTGCAAGGCGACACTTCTGCTTCGATCGTGGCAGCACCGGTCACGTCGGTTTTGACCGGCAAGCTTGCGGTCACTGATGTCGACCAGGGCGAAGACTATTTCCTGACCAATGTGATCGTGCAGCCCAGCTACGGGACCTTCGCGATCGACGCGAGCGGCAACTGGTCCTTCAAGCTTGACGACACTGCCGCGTTCATCCGGGAAATGACCGCGCCGAGCCAGGGCGGGTCCGGGATTTCCCTCTTCTCCACCGGGGCCGAAGTCTCGACCGCGGACGGGACCCGCGCGCTGGTCAATTTCGTGATCCAGGGCTTTGACGATCCGGCGGTGATCGTTCCCGGCTGGACTGGTGCGCAACAGGTGGTCGAGGCCGGTGAGACGGGGCCGGGCGTGCCGGTCGTCAGCGGGTTTGTTGACGTGATCGACCCCGACAGCGCCGTTGTTCTGCCGACGATGTCATCGACGGCAACCTACGGCACGATGACCTTCAACCCGGTGTCGTCCGACCGCATTTCCTTCGAATACACGCTGGACAATAGCAGCCCGGCGACACAGGCGCTGAACGAGGGCGACACGGCCGTCGAAACGGTCACGGCAACCTTTGCCGATGGCCGGGTGCAGACCTTCCTTGTCGAGATTCTGGGCAAGAACGATGCCGGGCAAGTGAATGTGGCGCTCAACGGGGCGACCCCCAGCTTGGTCGAGGACGGGCTGACCTACGTTGCCCCCCCGACCGCCACGATTTCCGTCGCGGATGTCGACGCCAACGAGGCCTTCCTGGACGAGCCTGTCGTCGACAGCGAGGGCGGCTACGCGGTCTTCGAATGGGTCGCGCCGGATAACTGGACCATAGACCTCGACGACTCCGCCGTTCAGGACCTCTCGCTCAACGAAGTGGTGTGGGACAAGTTCGTCCTGCATTCGCAGGATGGCAGCGGCAGCGCCGAGCTCGATTTCCGCATCCTGGGCACGAATGACGCTCCCGTCGTGGTGACGTCGGCCTCCACCCTGACCGGACAGGTGCAGGAGGCGGGCGTGGGCGAACCGGGCCAGCCCGATGCCTCGGGCCAGGTCGTGGCCGAGGACGTGGATCGCCTGGATACGCTGACCTATTCCGGCGACGCGCTGACAACCTATGGCCAATTCACCGTGGATGCCGTGACCGGGGAGTGGGACTTCGTGCTCAACGATGCCTCGCCCATAGTGCAATCGCTGCAGGTCGGGGAGACCCGCGATATCGACTTCACCGTCGCGATCAATGACGGACAGGGGCAGTCGAACAGCGTCATCACCGAAACTGTGACGGTCACGATCCACGGGGCCAATGACGGTCCGGTCGGCGGTTCCGCCATGTTTGGCACCGAATACGTGACCACGCTCAACGGTCAGGTGCCGGGCACCGATCCGGAAATGGACCCGCTGACCTATTCCGTCCTGCCGGGCTTCGGGGTCGAGAACGGCACGCTTGTGCTGAACGCCGATGGCAGCTTCGACTACACCCCCAATGCCGATTTCACCGGGACGGAGACCTTCGCGATCCAGATCACCGACGACCAGGGCGAAACCGCGGTCTCGACCGTGTCGGTCGATGTGGGGCCGAACACCGATGTTCTTGTCGGGGACAGCAAGGGTGGTGAGGCCGAGGTGACCAATACCGGCCAGGTCACGGTCGACCTGTCCTCCGCCGGCGGAGCCGAGGCGGTGAACGTGATGTTCATGCTCGACAGTTCCGGCAGCGTCGGAAGCTCCGGGTGGGATATCCAGAAACAGGCCGTGGTGGACACGGTCCTCAACCTGGCCGGACAATTCTCCGGCTCGCAGACCGACCTGCAATTCTCGATCATCAGCTTTTCCAGCCAGGTCGAGCTGGAATTGCGCTTTCCGAACGGGACCAATCCCAGCACGGTTGCTGCGGTGGTTGCGGGGCTGCCATTCCAGAGCGGCGTGACACGGACCGGCGATGCCGTCCGGGTCGCGTACGGGGAATTCAGCCTGTTCTCAGAGCCCGGGGATGTGAACTATGCCTATCTCATCACCGACGGCATTCCCTATGCCGGCGGCGCTGGCGGCACGGCGCAGCAGGAAGACCTGCTGACGCAGTACGGGTCCTTGCTCAAAGGGCTGGCCACGGTCGAGGCCTTCGGTGTCGGGACCCAGTTTGCGCCCAACACGCCCAACATCATCTCGCAAACGGTGGACAGCGACGGGATCATGCCGGCCCTGACCGGGTTCTCCGACCTGGCCGATGCGTTGCAGGCCTCGCCGCTTTTTGCCATCGACATCGCCTCGGCGTCTGTGTCGCTCAGCGTGGACGGGGTCGATCTGGGTGAGGTGGCCGACGAAACCGCGTTCTCCGGCGACCAGAACACACAGGTTCTGGACCTCGCGGCGATCACCGATCTGGCGGAAAAGCTCGGTGAGGCGAACACCTTCACCGTCACCACGACGCTCGATTACGACGGCAACCTGGCGACCACCGCCGATCAGCGCGACATCGTCACCGTGGAAACCTTGGGTCGGGCTCCGGTCGCTGTGAACGGCGTGGGCACGGATGGCGCGGACCTGATCTTCGGGTCGAACGAGGATGACACGCTGGCGGGCGGTGACGGCGACGACATCATCATGTCCTTCGCCGGCAACGACCAGGTGCAGGGCGATGCGGGGGCCGATACCTTCGTCTTCACCTCCACCACTGTCGAGGTCGATATCCTCGACTACGAGGCCGGGATCGACCAGATCCTTCTGCAGGACAACATGAGCGTGGCCGAGGTGAACGAAATCGATATCGGCGCTGACGGGGTGATCGACGCGATGGAACTGGTCCTGTCGAACGGTGGCCGCGTGGTCCTGGCGGGGCAGACGGACTTCCTGGACCCGGTGCTGACTGTCGCCTGATCCGCAACAGGTTTGATGGCAATGGCGGCGCCCTCGCGATGCGGGGGCGCCGTTGCCTTGGCAGGAAGGGCGGAGGGCGGTTTGCTCCGCGGTCTCTCTGGTCTCGCCCCACGGTCCGCGCTGACGGGCCGATGGCGGAAATGTGCGCTGGACCTGCCGAAGGATTTTGCCCTTTCCGATCTCATGGTCGGGTCGCCTCCACGCGTCTTCAATGGAGAAGCCGTGCATTGCCAACCGGCGCATCCTCTGCCTCCTCCGCCAAGGGCAGGGTGACGTGAAAAACCGTCCCGCGCGGAGTGTTCGGCGCGCACCAAATCCGACCGCCGTGCCGCTCCACGATCTTCTGACATGTGGCCAGCCCAAGTCCGGTGCCCGGCTGATCGGCGCCGTTCGACAGGCGGCGGAACGGCTCGAAAACCCGCGAGGCCTGTTCCGGCGGCACCCCGATCCCCAGATCGGCAATACTGATCCGGGCCGCACCCTCTCCGACCTGTGCCGTCAGCGTGATCCGGGGCGTATCCGGCGCGCTATATTTCATCGCGTTCCCCAGAAGGTTCTGAAGCAACTGCGCCATCTGGGCTGGGTCGCAGGGCAGGGTGAACGGCTCCACCATGGTTTCGATCTCTGCGCCGCTTTCGCCGATATCGACGGCCAGCGCGGTTACGGCCGTCCCCACGATGTCCTGTATCGGCACGGGGCGATGGGGCGCCATGCCGCGCTGCAGGCGCAGGTGGCTGGCAAGGCTTTGCACCAGGTCGGACATCTGATGGATGGACCGGTCCAGCAGCAGGTTGAACTCCGCGGCCTGGTCGATGTCTCGGCCCTCCAGCGCCTCGCCGATCTGTTCCGACAGGAAGGTGACCGCGCGGATCGGTGCCTTGATGTCGTGTACCAGCACGTCGGAAAATGTCTCCAGCTCTTGGCGATGGGCTTCGATCTCCCGTAGCAGGCGGATCTTTTCGACACCCCTTTCGATCATGCGGGTCAAGGCGGGCGCGGTGGCATTGGATTTCGGGATGTAATCCGTCGCCCCCCGCTGGATCGAGGTCTTGGCGATCGCTTCATCCCCCTGGCCGGTGATCAGGATGACCGCGGCATCGGGCCAGGTGCGCCGGACGTCCTCCAACGCCTCCAGGCCCGTCTGCCCGGGCAGCAGGTTGTCGAGGAAGATGACATCGAAACTTCGGTCGCCATGGGCGTTCAGCGCGTCCAGGTCCTCCGCCTCCTGCACCTGGAGCGGATGGCCGCAATCGCGCAGCAGGCGGCGGAATTGCATCCGGTCGCCGCGATCGTCGTCGATGATAAGAGCGGTCAGGCCTTGTTCCATTGTCACCCCACTTCCAACGCGCTGCGGCGCATGTCGGGCAGTTCGACGATGCGCCAGTAATGATCGAGCGTGTCCAGCAGGGCCAGGAAATCGGCACCCGCATTCTGTTTCACGATGTAGCCGGCCACGTTGTGATGATGCGCGACCATCAGGTCGCGTTCATCCTGCGAGGTGGTCAGCATGAAGACCACGGCATCGTGCAGACGTTGGTCCGCGCGCAGGGCGTCGAGCATTTCCAGCCCGCTCATCCGTGGCATGTTGATATCGACCAGCAGGATATATTGGCCGGGCGGCGTTCCCGTTTCGCGACGCAGAAAGGCCAGCGCCTCCACCGGGTCGACAAAACGGGTGATCGGGTTGGCGATGCGGGCCTTGGCAAAGGCGCGGCGGATCGCCTTGGCGTCGCCGTCATCATCGTCGACGAGGATGATGTTCATCGCCTCGGACGGTGGGGGTGCAGTCATGCGGTCCTCCTCTGGTCGGTGATATCGGGTTTGGGCCAGGTGACGACGAAGGTCGTGCCGCGTTCGCCATCCGAGATCAGGTCGATCCGGCCACCGCCCAGACGCACATGTTTCTGCACGATGGCTAGGCCCATGCCGCTGCTTTCGACCTGGTCGCGCGGGCGCAGGGTCTGGAACAGCTGGTAGACTTTCTCGTGATATTGCGGGGGGATGCCGGGGCCGTCATCCGTGACCCGGAACTGCCAGTCGGGGCCCTGATCGACGAGTGTGACCCGGACTTCGCCGTTCGGGGTGTCGTGATGCTTGATCGCGTTGCCGACGAGGTTCAGCAGGATCGTGGTAAGGGGCATGCGAGGCAACGGTTGATCGCCGAAACGTGGGCCGAGCTCCACCCGGAACCCGTCGGGCACGTGGCAGAGTCCGATGACCTCCGCGATCAACTGGCGGGCTGGTACGACCTCATCCGTCGTGTGGCTGCGCCCGATGCGGGAATGTTCCAGCAGATCGTCCAGAAGCCGTTCCATCCGGCCCACGCGATTCTGCAGCAGGTCGAGGCTTTCCTGGGTGTCTTCGGTCAGGTGCGGTTCCAGATCCTCGGCCAGCCAGCGGGAGGCATTGTCGATGACCCGCAGAGGCGCCTTCAGGTCATGCGAGGCGATATAGGCGAATTGGTCGAGTTCCGCGTTGGAGCGTTCGAGCGCGGCAATCAGGGCTTCGCGCTGTTCACGGGCGCGCCGGGCTTCGGTCACGTCGCGGATGATGCCGATGAAATGGCGCCCTCCCTCGTAGGCCGTGCAGGAGAGGGCGACATGAACGGGGACCTCATGTCCGTCCTGGCGCCGGGCGGTGAATTCGCGGCCCTGTCCCATGCGCGTGGCCTGCCCCGGCGCGAGCGTCGTGGTCGCGATATGGTCAGGATGGCGAAGCGCATCGGCCTGGGCCATCAGATCGGTGATCGGACGGCCCACAAGATCTGCTCGGTCGTCATACCCGAAGATGTCGAGAGCGGCCTGGTTGACCTCTTCGATCAGGCCCGTTTCGCCGATGGTCACGATGCCGTCGGCGGCGTGAGACAGGATCGCGTCCAGCCGCCCGGTATCGCGGATCAGGCGGTTGGCCATGTCGGTGAAGCTTCGGGCGAGTTGACCGATTTCATCGGGCCCGGTGGGCGGGACGGTGATCGGGTCGGTGGCGTCGCGGCGTTGCGTGACAGCGTTGTGCAGCGCCACCAGCGGTCGGGTCACATGGCGGCTGAGCACGAAGATCGCCAGCGAGGTCAGGGAGATGATCGACAGGGCAATCAGGGCGTTGCGGCGCAGATCGGCGGTGGCGGGAGCGAGCAGGTAATCCTCGGCCACTGAGGTGACGATGCGCAGCTCGAAGGGCAGGTCGGCGACGGGGATCGCTGCGCCGCGCAGTAGGCGGTCAGACAGGAGGGTCTGGACCGTGCCGGTGCCATCGGTCCAGGGAGGGGCCGGGTTCGCCAGGCGCGTGGCACCGAAATGGAAGACCGGGCGCGGCGTGTCGTGGCGGAAGGTCAGGTAGTCACCATGATCGGTCAGGATGGTGACGTCCAGGCCCGGATCGACATCGGGTTCGGCGCTGTGCAGCAGCGCCTCGAAATCACTGTTGATGATCACGGCGCCGAACAGCGTTCCGTCGAGGGTGTGAACCGGGTGGATCGCGCGCAACGTCACCGTATCGTCGACCCGCCCGTGATCGAAATTCAGCGAGAGCGGCGCGAAATAGCTGTCGGTCGCCGGATCGCTGGCCAGGCGGGCCAGGTAGGGGCGCCCTTCCTTGCGTTGCAGCAGGTGGGGCATGGTGGCGACGGTTCCGCTCTCGGCCTGGTCGACGCGGACGATTTCGCGCCATTGATCCGCGACCCCGACAAAGCGCATCTGGGTGATGTAGGGCCGCGCCGACATGACGGAGGCAAACAGAACCTCGAGCCGCTTGCGCCATTCCTCCTGTCGGGAGCCGTCGAGCGGGTCGATGCCATCCGGCGCGGTGCTGCTGCGGATCAGGCCGCCGATCGGGGGATAGTGGGTCGCCCGTTCGCCTTCGATCCGGATGTCGTCGAAGGCGTCCGCGATCCGCCCGGAATAGAGCGTCGTGGTGCGTTCCAGCCAGTCGAACCCGTGACGTGTCAGCAGGGACTGCATGTCCGCATGATTGCGCAGGGTCAGGACCATCGTCCCGACCAGCGTCAATACGGTCGCCATGGCGACGAGCTGGCTGCTGAGGCTGCGAGGCCAGGGAAAGCGGATCGGCATCACGGCCCCCTCAGACCGAGAAGAGCCTGGGTCCCATGGGGCGCGCCGCATGCAGCGCGGTGTCGAGGTCATCGAGGAATTCCAACAGGGCGGAACACCCGGCGGAGGCGGCGGTGAGGGTGCCGCCCAGTTCAGTCTGGGCGGTATCTTCCTTCAGTTCGGCGATCTGGCGCAGCATGGCGCCAAGGACCGCGCGCATTTCCGGCCCGCAGGTGGAGGAGAACCGTTCCACCATGCGTTTCATGTGGGTCTGGGCCATCCGCATCTCGCTGACCGCCGACAGAAGGATCCGCCGTTCCAGCGAGGAGACGATGGATTTGCGCAGCGTCTCGACGCTCATTTCCTCTTTCACCAGGTAGTCGGAGCAGCCGGCGCGCATCGCGTCGATGGCCACCTGGTGATCGGTGACGGAGGTGACCATGATCGGGATCGCGTTGGCCTGATCCTCGTGTTGCAGAAGCACATCCAGCGCCTCCCGCCCGGTTTCGAGGCCGAGGTGGTAGTCGATGAAGACGATGTCATAGCCGCCCTCGTCCAGCAGGGCGCGCATTTCGGTGATGTTGTGCGCCTCGTCGATATCGTCACCGACACCGGCCTTGCGGCATAGCGTGCGGATGCGCATCCGGTCGATCGGGTCGTCGTCGATGGAGAGGATGCGGAAGGTCGTATCGACCTGCGGCGGGAACAGGTCCGGAAATGCGGGTTGAGCTTGGGCCATGGCAGAATTCCTCAGTCAATCCGCGGCCCCGTGCGGGGAAACGCGGCAATAATTCGGCAGTACTGAGGCAGGTTGAGGGCCGTATCTTACGATAGAATTAATTTTCCCCCTTCGTTCCGCCGATTTCCATAAAATGCGTCGGAATTCTCCAAAACGGAAAAGGCCGGCCCAGACGGACCGGCCCCTGTTTCAGCCACAAACATGGTTACTGGCGCGGACCCACCTTGTTGCGCAGGATGCCGATCCCCTCGATCTCGAGCTCGACCACGTCGCCGGGGGACAGGAAGCGGTTGAACTCCAGCCCGCAGCCGCCGCCGACCGTGCCGGAGCCGAAGAATTCCCCGGCGCGGATTTCCTCGTCGCGGGACACGTGGGCCAGGATGTCGGCAAAGCTGTGATGCATGGTCTTGGAATTGCCGTTGGACCATTCCTCGCCGTTCACGCGGGCCTTCATGGCCAGGCCCGAGCCGTCGCCGATCTCGTCCTTGGTGACCAGGCAGGGGCCCATGGCATTGGCGGTGGACCAATCCTTGCCCTTGGCCGGTCCCAGCCCGCCGCCCATTTCCAGCATCTGGTGATCGCGGGCGGAAAAATCGTTGAAGATCAGGAAGCCGAAGACATGGTCCTGGGCGTTCTCGACGCTGATATCCATGCCGCCCTTGCCGGTGACCATGCCCAGCTCGAGCTCGTAATCCAGCCGGGTTTCGCCGCGCGGCCAGAGGATCTGATCGCCCATGCCGGAGACCGAAAACCGGTTGCCCTTGTAATAGACCGGCTGGTCGTACCAGACCTGCGGCAGCGGCACGTCCTCGGGTTCGAGGTCGGGCAGATCGGGGTTGATCTTGCTCATGGTGGAGCGGCACTGGCGCAGGTGAAGCTCAAACGTCAGGCAGTCGCGCATCTGCACCGGTTCGGGCAGGGGCGCGCGCAGGCGGACGGTTTCCAGACCGACCTTCGTGGCGGTGCCTTGCGCCTTGCGGGCGGCCTCGAGCGCCTCGTCGCCGCCTTCGATCAGCGCCAGCATCGAGGTGAAGGACGGGTGCAGCGTCGCGTCCAGGACGGCCACCTGGTCGCCGTCGAGGATGCCGATGGATTGTGCCCCGCCGGCGGCGGGTTCGAATGTCACGAGCTTCATGCCGGACCTCCAATGTCGTCATAGATGTCGGTGACGCGCGTGCCCGGGTAATAGGTCGCGCGGTAGGCGGGGCGGTCCTGCATGGCCGCCCACCAGCGTTGCATGTGGGGCTTGTCGTCCCAGATCGGATCGAGGCCCAGGTCGCGCATCCGGTCAATGGTCGGCACGACGCAGAAATCCGCGAGGCTCAGGTCACCGCAGAGCCATTCGTGATCGGCCAGCGCCTTGTCCATGCGGGTCACGGTTTCCGACAGCCGGTCATAGCTTTCCTGAAGCCGGGCATCGGAAAACCCGTCGCGCCCCATCTCCCGGTAGAAGGTGCGGCGCAGGGTGCGGGCATCGGTGTCCTTGGCCAGGTCCTCGTCCGACAGGTCCTTGCGGTGACGCACGAAGACCTGGTTGAAGGAGGGGATGCGGATGGCGACGGTCGGCACCTCTTCGATGAAGCGCAGCCACTTGCGCATCCTGGCCTTGTGATAGGCGCTGAAGGGCGAAAGCGGGACCTCGGGGAAGACCTCGTCGAGATATTCCATGATGACCGAGCTATCCAGGACCGGCCGCCCGTCATGGAGCAGGGAAGGCACCACCCCGTCGGGATTGATCGCCAGATAGTCCGGCGTCAGGTGTTCCTTCTTGCGGAAGTCGATCCGGGTGTCGGTGAATTCCAGCCCCTTCTCGTGCAGCGTCAGGCGGACCTTCTGCGAGCAGGTGGAAATGGGGTTGTTCAGCAGCTCGAGCATCAGTGCGCCTTGCCGCAACCGCAGGCTTCGTCATGCGGGCACTTGGCCCCGGCGGAATAGCGCAGCATGTGGCGCAGCACGTCTTCCTGCGCGGGGTCCACCTTGCCGCCCGACAGCTCGCGATAGATCGTGGCGACGTTGGCGACGACGCGTTCGCGGTCCAGCCAGCTGTCGAAATTGGCATAGCCCACTTCGAACGCGGCTTCTTCCCAGCTCAGCCCCGCCTCGTAGCATTTCTTCGTTTCGGCCAGGATATGGGTGAAGTAGTCGCGCAGGCCCTGCACGGCCTTCTTGTCCGACACCGCGCCATGGCCCGGCACGATGATATCGGCATCGAGCCCCAGGATATGATCGCAGGCGGCGATCCAGTTGCCGACGGGGCCGGCCCACATGATCGGATGCCCGCCATGAAACACCAGGTCGCCGGTATAGCAGACCTTGCTGTCGGGCAGGTAGACGATGATGTCGCCGCGGGTATGGGCGGGGCCAAGCTCGATCAGTTCAACGGTCCGCCCGCCGACCGTCAGCGTGCGGGACCCCTTGAAGACCTCGGTCGGGGGGACGTGTTCGATATCGGAGAAGTCGAAGGTCTTGCCCATGTAATTGTGCAGGAATTCCCCGAACACGCCGTAGGCGGCCGGGTCCGCGGCGGCGGCCTTGAAGAAGCTCGCGGGGCGTTCCTCCATCTCTTCCCGCGCGGCTTCGGAGGCGATGATGCGGGCATCGCCCACCAGGTGGTTGCCGAAGGTGTGGTCGCCGTTGGAATGGGTGTTCACCAGCACGTCGATATTGGCGGCCGAGGGTTCGGCCCGGGCATAGGCGTCCAGCATGTCCTGGGTCAGCGCCCCGGTGAACAGCGTGTCGACGACCAGCGTCTGCCCGTCCTCGCCCACGATCAGGCCGGAATTGCTCCACCCCCAGCTGCCATCGCCCTGCACCCAAGCGTAAAGGCCATTGCCCAGCTCCTGCAATTCGCGTTTCGTGTCGGTTTGCATGTGATGTCCTCCGTTAGAGCAGGCCGATGGCCAGCCAGGGCATGCCGATGACAAGCGCCACCAGCAAGACCATGATCAGCGCGAAGGGCGCCGCCCCGGCAAAGATGTCGTTGAGCGTGATGCGGTCGTCTTCGAGGTTCGCCTTGATGACGAAACAGGCGACGCCGAGTGGGGGCGTCAGCAGCCCCACCTCCACCGCGATGATGGTCATGATGCCGAACCAGACGAGGTCCACGCCGAAGGGCTGGATCACCGGCAGGATCAGCGGCAGCAGGATCAGCAGGATCGACGAACTGTCGAGGATCGTGCCCAGCAGGACGATGGCGATCAGGTAGAGCACCAGTACCCCGTAAAGCCCCAGCTCCCAGCTGGACAGCAGCCCGGT
The DNA here is from genome assembly GCF_000768315.1 of Pseudooceanicola atlanticus. Taxonomy (GTDB): domain Bacteria; phylum Pseudomonadota; class Alphaproteobacteria; order Rhodobacterales; family Rhodobacteraceae; genus Pseudooceanicola; species Pseudooceanicola atlanticus. The sequence goes on along the minus strand of NZ_AQQX01000004.1, from coordinate 521,917 downwards.
CATCGCGTTCGGCAGCCCGGTCAGGGCCAGCAGGCGCGAATACATGTGGGCGGCGATGATGAGGAAGGTGATCGAGGCCGTGACCTGCCCCACCTCCAGCATGATCTTCCAGATCTCGCGCCCCGTCAGCCGTCCCTTGATCATCGCGATGACCAGCGCGCCAAGCGCGCCGACACCGCCCGCCTCGGTCGGGGTGAAGAAGCCGCCGTAGATGCCGCCCAGAACCAGCACGATCAGCAGGATGATCGGCGCGGATTTCAGCAGCATCGTGCCCCGCGACATGATCGTCAGGTCCGACGCGCCGGGATTGCCGGTGAAGCCGGGAAAGAACCGGGCCAGCAGCACGATCGCCGCGCAGAAGAAAAACGCCAGGATCAGCCCCGGCACGATGCCGGCGGTGAACAGGTCCCCGATCGACACCTCGGCGATGATCCCGAAGAGGATCAGCAGCAGCGAGGGCGGGATCAGCATGCCCAGCACCGACGACCCGGCGACAACGCCCACGGAAAAGCGCGGGGTATAGCCCTGCCGGATCAGCTCGGGCACCGCGACCTTGGTAAAGACCGACGCCGAGGCGATGGAGGTCCCGTTGACCGCGGCAAAGACGGCGTTGGCAAAGACGGTGGCGATGCCCAGCCCGCCCCGGAACTTGCGGAACATCTGGCCCGCCACGTCGAACACGTCCCGGCCCAGGCCGCAGACCCCGACCAGCACGCCCATCAGGACAAACAGCGGGATCACCCCGAAGGAATAGCGTTCGACCCCGTCCAGCGCGGCCTGGCTCAGCAGGGCGCCGGCGACGATCATCTTTCCCTTCACCAGGTAGACCCCGAAGAAGGACACGGTCATCAGCGCGATGGCCACATGCATCCCCAGCTGGATCAGCACGAGGATCGCGACGATGGAATAGATCCCGATCTCGACACCGGTCATTGCGCCGCCCCTCCGTCATGGCCTGGCCCGAAGGCGCGGATGGCAAAGCCGATGGTCAGCATCGCGTATTGCGCCAGCGTCAGCGCACAGCCCGCCAGCACGCAGACCACGAAGGGCCAGCGCGGCATGGTGAAGATGCCGTAGAGGCCCACGGTCTCGTTGCCTTCGATGGAATCGAGGATGCCCGGCGCGATGTAATACAGCAGAATGCCCAGCATCAGCGTGCCGACGGCATGGTGGATCATGTCCAGCACCGCGCCCGCGCGGCCGTCATTTCGGCCCAGCCGGTTCAGCAGCATGTCGGACCGCACGTTGCGCCCCGCGGCGGTGGCCTGCGGCAACTGGAGGAAAACGATGGCGACGATGGCCGCGCTGACGATCTCGGCCGTGGCGGGAACGGGGGTGCCGAAGGCACCGCGCCCGATCACGTCGGCATTGATGATCGCCATGATGCCCAGGGTGCCAAGCCCGCCGATCGCCGCAAGCGCCAGCGTCACGCGGTTCAGCCACAGGACGACAGGGCCGCCCGGTCTCCCGGGCGGCTGGTTGATGTCTGCGGTATCGGTCACTCTGCGGCCCAGTCCCGTGCGTGTTCGATCCCGGCTTCCTTGGACAGGCGCATGTAGGTCTCCAGCACCTCGGTCCCCGGCTTGCCCTGCGCGTCCAGCTGTTCCGCCCACTCACGGGCGATGTTGGGCAGCTTGGCCGCATAGGCCGCGCGCTGTTCATCCGACAATTCGTTGATCGTCGCGCCGCCCTCGACGGCCTTCTGCAACGACGCCTCGCCGCCTTCGCGATAGCTTTCGGCCGCGATGTCTCGATATTCGTCCGCGACCTCCTGGATGATCTGCTGCACGTCCTCCGGCAGGCTTTCCCAGATGTCCAGGTTCACCGTCAGGGCCGAGGCATATTGCGCGCCGAAATTGATCTTCGTGATGTAGGGCGCGACCTCGTAGAACTTGTAGGGGGCCACGACCGATTCAAAGGTCATGATCCCGTCGTAGAGCCCCGTGGACATGGAATTGTAGAAATCGGGCAGTGCGCCCGCCACGGGCGTCGCATCCACGCCCTTCAGCCAGTTCAGCGCCAGGCCCGCCGTGCCGATCTTGTGGCCGTTCAGATCGTCGACGGTCTCGATCGGGAACTTTGTCACGAAGTGATAGGTGTCGATCCCCACTGGCGCCAGGACCTTCTGGCCATTGTCGGCCCAGGCCTCGTCCATCGCCGGGATCTCTTCGTAAAGCTTGTCGATGACGCCCATCACCTTGATCAGGTCCGAGGTCCCGAAGGGCGTGATATAGGTGATCTGGTCCAGCGGCAGCTTGTCCCCTTCGAAGAGCTGCGGGACATAGCCGAACTCGGCCACGCCGCTTTCCACGGCCTCCAGCACGCCGGTCGGGGGCGCGACGGCGCCGGCATAGGCTTCGGTCCAGTTGATCGTATGGCCCAGCTCGGCCACGCGCTTGCTGACCTCCGGCACGAAATGGGTGCTGATCGCCGAGACGCCCTTGGTCAGCGGCGGGTGGCCCGCGATGATGGTGAAGTTCCAGGTCTCCGCCGCGACGGGCAGGGCGCCCGCAACGGCCAGCACGCCCGCGAGGGCGGTTGTGGTATACTTGGTCATGTGTCCTCCTCCCTGAGGTTTCCCCGGCGCGGTCGCCCGGACCGGGAACGTTCGGCCGGTGGTCCGGCTCGGTTCGGTGATGACCCGCGCGGCAGGCGGGTCAGGTGTCCTCCCGCACAGGTCGTGCCCCGCCGGCGCCGGACCCGTCCGGCCCGCCCAGCGATGCGGTCAGGAACGCAACCAGCTCCTCCTTGAACTGGTTGAAATCTTGCGGATCGGCGACACCGCCCGACAGGCGGCCCATCCGCCCGTCCGAGCGCTGGTCGCTCAGGCTCATCATCACGGCGCCGACCATCAGGTGATAGCGCCAATGCAGCTGCCGCTCGCTCAGATGCGGCACCGCTCGGTGCAACACCTCCATGTAGCGGACGGCAAATCCGTCCAGCTCTTCGCGGACGATCGCCCGGGTCCATTCGGTCGGGCGCACGCGATGCTGCAACACCAGATGCGCCAGCAGGATGCCGGTGCGCGGGCTGTCCTCGTTGACATAGGCGTCGACCAAGGCCTCCACGACATCGCGGGGATAGGGCGCGCGGCCCTCCGTCTCGGCCTCCGCCTCGATCCGCGCCAGGCTCGCCAGGCGGCGCTCCACGGTGCGGCGGGCCACGTCGCGGAACACTTCCAGCGTCAGGTTGTCCTTGTTGCCGAAATGGTAATTCACCGCCGCCATGTTGACGCCGGCCCGTTCCGACAGCGCCCGTGTGGTCACCCCGTCGATGCCATGTTCGGCAAACATCTCCTCGGCCACGTTCAAGATGGCCGTGGTCGTGTCACCGGATCTGGGGCGATTGTTCAAGCGCATGTTTGAAACGTCTTATTGAAACGCCTGTATGTCAACAACCCACCTCCGCCGCGCCGCGGCGAACCCAGCAAAAGCCAAGCATTTTCATAAAATTGGACCTGCTGCCCCGGGCCCCACCGACCGCCCTGACCACAGCGCACCCGGCCCGATCCCCGACAGGTGATTCCCCCCAGACCGCGCAGGACGGCCCCAAACCGGGCGCATCCACCCGCTTCATCTTGCCAGAAATACTCCCGCCGGAGGCATCGCCCGCCAGGGCGATCCCCGCCCCCTCAGCCGCGCAAAGCCGCGGTCGGGGCGCTGTCCTTGACGCTTTCCATCACCATGAAGGTCGAGGTCTGCGCGACATGGGGCAGGGCGGCGATCGTGTCGCCCAGGGTGCGGCGATAGGCGGCCATGTCCCGGGTGCGCACCTTGATCAGGTAGTCGAACCCGCCGGCGATCATGTGGCAGGCCTCGATCTCGGGGACGTCGCGGACCGCGCGGTTGAAGGCCTCCAGCGCCTCGGACGCGGTCGACCCCAGCGTGACCTGCACGAAGGCCACCTGCGCCAGGCCCAGCCGCTCGGGGTTCAGCGCCGCGTGGTAGCCAAGGATATAGCCCTCGCCCTCTAGCCGCTTCACCCGCGTCTGCACCGGGGTCTTGGACAAGCCCACTTTTTCGGCAAGCGCCGCCATGGAAAGCCGCGCATCGCGGGCCAATGCGGCCAGGATGCGGCGGTCTATACGGTCCAAATGATCTGCCGTGTCGGTCATGGTGGAGAATATGACCTTTTCAAAACTTCAAGTACAGGCATAACGGCGCCTCTACGGCCTAATTTCAGACCACATCGCCGGGGTGGTCGCGCTATGCTGATGCCATACGTTAGCCCCAGGAGGTGCCAACCATGCTCGACGATATCCGGACCCAAATGCGTGACGCCACCCTGGCCGAGGAGGCTGCCAGCCTCGAGAGGCTGATCGCCTCGGCCGATCTGTCGGATGCCGACAGGGCGCGGATCGCCGATCGCGCCGCCGACCTGATCCGCAAGGTGCGCGCCTCCTCCGATCCGGGGATGATGGAAAGCTTCCTGGCCGAATACGGCCTCTCCACCAAGGAAGGCGTCGCCCTGATGTGCATGGCCGAGGCGCTGCTGCGCGTACCGGATGCCGAAACCATCGACGACCTGATCCAGGACAAGATCGCGCCGCATGATTGGGGCGCGCATGTGGGCGACAGCGGCTCGATGATGGTGAACGCCTCGACCTGGGCGCTGATGCTGACGGGCCGTGTTCTGGACGACGAACAGGGCGACGGCGTCGTCGGCACCCTGCGTGGCATGGTCCGCCGGCTGGGCGAGCCGGTGATCCGCACCGCCGTTGGCCGCGCCATGCGCGAGATGGGGGCGCAATTCGTGCTGGGCCGCGACATCCGCGAGGCAATGAAACGCGCCCGTGAACGCGAATCCGAGGGCTACACCTATTCCTACGACATGCTGGGCGAAGCCGCCCGGACCGAGGATGACGCGATGCGCTATCACGGGGCCTATGCCCAGGCCATCGCCGCCATCGCGCAATCTTCCAACAAGCCCGACATCCGCGAAAATCCCGGCATCTCGGTCAAGCTGTCGGCGCTGCACCCCCGCTACGAGGTCAGCCACCGGGACGAGATGCTGCCGCAGATGACCTCCCGCACGCTGCAACTGGCCCGCGCGGCCAAGGATGCACGGATCGGGTTCAACATCGACGCGGAGGAACAGGACCGCCTCGACCTCTCGCTCGAGGTGATCGAGGCCGTGCTCTCCGACGACAGCCTGGCCGATTGGGACGGGTTCGGCGTCGTGGTGCAGGCCTACGGCCCCCGCGCGGGCTATGTCATCGACTGGCTGAACGAACTGGCCACGCGGCTGGACCGCAAGATCATGGTCCGCCTGGTCAAGGGCGCCTATTGGGATACCGAGATCAAGCGCGCCCAGGTCATGGGCCTCGACGGGTTTCCCGTCTTCACCCGCAAGGCCAATACCGATGTCTCCTACATCTCCTGCGCGCACAAGCTGCTGGCCTACCGCGACCGCATCTACCCGCAATTCGCGACGCATAACGCCCATACGGTGGCCGCGATCCTCGACATGGCGGGCAAGGACCGGTCGGGCTTCGAATTCCAGCGCCTGCACGGCATGGGCGAGGCGCTGCATGACACGGTGCTGAAGGCCGAAGGCTCGCGTTGCCGCATCTACGCCCCCGTCGGCGCGCATCGCGACCTGCTGGCCTACCTTGTGCGGCGTTTGCTGGAAAACGGTGCGAATTCGTCCTTCGTGCACCAGATCGTCGATGAAAGCGTGGCCCCCGAAACCATCGCCCGCGATCCCTTCACGGTCTGCGACGGCGCGCCCAACCCGGCGATTTCCCACCCGTCCGCCATCTACGGCAAGGGACGGCTGGCGGCCGAGGGCTGGGACCTGACCGATCCGCGCGACTTGGCAAGGATCGAAGAAGGGCGCACCCCCTTCGCCGAACACCGCTGGAGCGCGGGCGATGCCGACACCGGCACCCCGCGCGAGATCACCAACCCGGCCCGCCCCGAAGACGTCGTCGGCACGGTCTTTGAGGCCTCCGCAGATGCGGTGAAGGATGCGGTGGCCCGCGGCGTCGCCGCACAGCCCGGCTGGGCTGCCACCCCGGTGGCCGAACGGGCCGATATCCTGCGCCGCATCGCCGACCTCTACGAGGCGAATGCGCCCGAGATCTTCGCGCTCTGCACCCGCGAGGCGGGCAAGAGCCTCTTCGACGGCGTGGCCGAGATCCGCGAGGCCGTGGATTTCCTGCGCTACTACGCCAACCAGGCCCCCCGCGCCGAAAAGGACAGCGAGGCGCGCGGGCTGATCGCCTGCATCAGCCCCTGGAACTTCCCGCTGGCCATCTTTACCGGCCAGATCGCAGCGGCCCTGGCCACCGGCAACGCGGTGATCGCCAAGCCCGCGGAACAGACCCCGCTGATCGCCGCCCGCGCGGTGCAGATGATGCACGAGGCCGGGCTGCCCGAGGACGTGATCCAGCTGATGCCGGGGGATGGCCCGAATGTGGGGGCCCCGCTGACTGCCGATCCGCGCATCGCCGGCGTCTGCTTCACCGGCTCCACCGAGGTGGCCAAACTGATCGACCGGCAACTGGCCGACACCGCCCCCGATGCGATGCTGATCGCGGAAACCGGCGGCATGAACGCGATGATCGTGGACAGCACGGCACTGCCTGAACAGGCGGTGCGTGATATCCTCGCCTCGTCCTTCCAATCCGCCGGTCAGCGCTGTTCGGCCCTGCGCATTCTCTACGTCCAGCGCGACGTGGAGGAACGGGTGCTCGACATGCTCTATGGCGGGATGGAGGCGCTCGGCATGGGCGATCCCTGGAACCTCTCGACCGATGTCGGCCCCGTCATCGACGCCGAGGCGCGCGACGGCATCCTGTCCTATTGCGAAGAGATGGAGGGCAAGGGCCGCCTGCTGAAACAGCTCGAGGCGCCCGAGGGCAGCGACGGGCTCTTCGTGCCGCCCCATGTCTTCCGCGTTTCCGGCATCGAGGAAATGGAGCGCGAGATCTTCGGCCCCGTCCTGCACGTCGCCCGGTTCGACGCGGACGAGATCGACGATGTGGTCGCGGCGGTGAACGCCAAGGGCTATGGCCTGACCTTCGGCCTGCACACCCGCATCGACGGGCGTGTGCAGCAGGTGGTCGACGGCATCCATGTCGGCAACCTCTACGTCAATCGCAACCAGATCGGCGCGGTCGTCGGGTCCCAGCCCTTTGGCGGCGAGGGGCTGTCGGGCACCGGTCCCAAGGCCGGCGGCCCGCTTTACCTGACGCGGTTCCGAAAGCCGAAGTCGGAACCCTCCGATCCGGTCGTGGCCGAGGGCAAGGACGTCCCCGCCGACCAGATCACCAAGGCGCTGGCGCAGTTGGCCCCGGGCGACTGGCCGATGCGGGGCGACCGTATCTCGACCCTGCGCGCGGCCCTGCGCGGCGCCATCCCCGACGCGATGAGCGCGACCGCCGCGCTCGACATGGGCCCCATCGACCTGCCCGGACCGACGGGGGAATCGAACCGGCTGACGCTGGTGCCGCGCGGCACCGTTCTGTGCCTGTCGTCGGACCCTGAGGTGCTGATGGACCAGGTGGTGCAGGCGCTTGGCACAGGCAACGCGGTGCTGGCCGTGGCCCCCGGCGCGCCCGCCACGCTCGAGGCGCTGGTCGCGGCCAAGGTGCCGCTCGCCGCCATCGACGGGACCTGCCCGGCCGAGGCGCTGACGAAATTGGATATCGACGCCGTCGTCGCGATGGAGACCGCCCCCTACCGCGCCGCCCTTGCGGCCCGCGAGGGCGCGATCCTGCCGCTCATCACCGCGCGCATCGCGCCGTCGCTTTTCGTGCATGAACGCGCGGTCTGCATCGACACGACCGCCGCGGGCGGCAACGCCACGCTGCTGGCCAAGGCCGGCTAGGGCAGGGCGCCACGCACCAAATTCATCCCCGGGCCAGCCCCGGGGATGACGCCTCACGGCCCGTCAAACGACGCCCCCTAAAGGACGATTCCGTCGCTGTCGAAAAAGACCAGCCGCGCCGGGTCGAAGGCCAGCCCGACCCGCGTGTCGGGCCGCAGCATCGTGTCGCCCGCGACCCGCACGGTCAGCCGCCCGACATCGCCACAATCGACCACCAGGAAGGTATCGGCGCCCAGGTATTCCACCACCTCGACCACCCCGTCGCAGGCCCCTTCGCCCACCGACACGACCGAGATATGTTCGGGCCGCACGCCCAGCTCCACCGCGGCGTCCGGCGCGCCGTCGCCGTCGCGCACGCCCGAGGCCTCCCAGGTGCCGCCCTTGGGCGCGCAGGGCATCACGTTCATCTTGGGCGATCCGATGAACTGCGCCACGAACCGGTTCGCGGGCCGTTCGTATAGCTCTCTCGGGGTGCCGACCTGGGCGATCTTGCCGCCCTCCAGCACCACGATCCGGTCGGCCAGCGTCATCGCCTCGACCTGGTCGTGGGTGACATAGATCATCGCCTTTTCCAGCCGGTGATGCAGCTTGGCGATCTCGTAACGCATCTCGACGCGCAGCGCGGCGTCGAGGTTCGACAAGGGCTCGTCGAAGAGGAACGCCGTGGGGTCGCGCACGATCGACCGCCCGATGGCCACCCGCTGGCGCTGCCCGCCCGACAGGTCCTTGGGCTTTCGATCCAGCAACGCGTCCAGTTTCAGCACCTCGGCCGCCGCGCCGACCTTCTCGTCGATCTCGACCTTGGGCGCGCCCGCGGTCTTCAGCGAAAAGCCCATGTTCTCGGCCACCGACATGTGCGGGTAGAGCGCGTAGGACTGGAACACCATCGTCAGCCCGCGCCCCGACGGCGGCTGGTCCGTCACGTCGCGCCCGTCGATCAGGATCTGCCCGCGCGATGTTTCCTCAAGCCCGCCGATCATCCGCAACAAGGTGGACTTGCCGCACCCCGACGGGCCCACGAAGACCACGAATTCGCCCGGCGCGACTTCCAGGTCGATCCCCTTGATGACCTGCACATCGCCGAACCATTTCTCGACCCCCTGCAACGTGATCGCGCTCATATCGTCATCCTTTCACCGACCCGGCGGTCAGCCCCTTGGTCATGAACCGCTCCAGCCCCAGGAACAGGGCCATGATCGGCACCGTCGCGATCACCGCCCCCGCCATCAGGTGCTGGCGCGGGATCTCCGAGGAATTCAGCGACGCGATGCCCCGCGTCAGGGTGAATTTCGACGGATCGTCCAGCAGCATGAAGGCCAGCAGGAACTCGTTCCAGGCGATCATGAAGACGTAAAGCGACACGCTCGCCAGCGCCGGCAGCGACAGCGGCAGGGTGATCTTCCAGATCACCGCCAGCCGGCTCAACCCGTCCATCAGCCCGGCCTCCTCGACCTCCGCCGGCAGGCCGCGGAAATAGCCCTGCAACATGTAAAGCGCGACGGGGATCGTCGTGACCGGGTAGATCAGCACGATGCCGAACAGCGAATTGCGCAGGCCCACCATCGAAAAGCCGATATAGATCGGCAGCGCCAGCACGATCATCGGCACCATGTAGATCAGCAGGATCGAGCGCGAGAACAGCGCCCGCCCCCGGAACCGCAGCCGCGCCACCGCGTAGGCGCCGGGGATCGAAAAGGCCAGCGTGATCGCCACCGTCGCCACCGACACCCCGAAGGACGTCCACAGGTAGCGGCCGAAATTGTAATCGGTCAGCAACTCCCGGTAGGAGCGCAGCAGGTCCCAGCCCCGCGACAGGTCCAGGCTGAAATCCAGCGGGTTCTGCAACAGAGCCTGCTGCGATTTCAACGAGGTCATGACCATCACGTAGAACGGGATCAGCACGATCGCGGTGAAGAAGATATAGCCGAACCCGGTCAAAAACCGGATCAACGCGGCCTCGAAATGATGGCGGCTCAGCGCGCCGGGGGTACAATCGCGCAGGATCACCCACAGCCCGATCCCGGAGCCGAGGGCCGTGGCGATGAGCGCACTGACCCGGCCCGTGGCCGTCGCGCTGTCGCCGACCGCCACGGGGGACCAGCTCGCGACCAGCCCCGCCACCACGACCAGCGCCATGGCACCCCAGATCGCCATACGCGATCCGCCGCGCCGCCAGCGCAGGCCCGCCAGCCCCAGCCCTGCGCCTGCCGCCGCGGACCAGATCAGCGAGGGCCGGTAGGCATCGCCGGTCGCAAAGGACCATGCCACCGCCACCGTCGTCGCCACGACAAAGGTCCAGAGCACCCCCGGCAGCACGCCGGTCACGTATCCCGACCTCAGCCCACCCATACCGGACCCCCTGCTTTCATCTGACCCGAAATATCCCAGGGGGAGGCGCCACAGGCGACGGGGGACAGCGTCCCCCACCAGCGACGGTCGCATGTTCCACGCCTCACGCGCCGCAGGGCCACGCCGCCCGGCACCGACGCACGCACCGACGCAATACCGACGTGATACCGACGTGATACCGATGCCGTTTTGGCGGTTCTGCGGGGCATCAGACTCACAACCCTTCCTCCCGGCTCATCACCCGGAAGAAGAAGACCGAGAAGATCACGAGGCACAGGAAGATCACCACCGCCACCGCCGCACCCGCACCGATATTCGACACGGCAAAGGCCTGTTCATAGACATTCACCGTCAGGGTCCGCGTCCCGGCATTGCCGCCGGTCAGAAGGAAGATGTCGTCGAACTTGTTGAAGGTCCAGATGAACCGCAACAGGAAGAGAACCGAAAGGATTCCAAGCAGTTGCGGCACGCTAAGGTACCAGAATTTCTGGAAGGGCGACGCCCCGTCCATATCCGCGGCCTCGAACATGTCGGTGTCAATCGACTGCATTCGCGCGAGGATGAAAAGGAAGCTCAGCGGGAAATAGCGCCAGACCTCGAAGAGCGTCACCATGATCAGGGCGAGGGGCTTTTCTCCAAAGAAATTAATGGCTTCGCCAGTCACGCCCATCTGCAAGAGCAGCGCATTGGCCGAGCCCGAGAAGGGATCGAACAGCGTCACCCAGGTAAAGGCCACCGCGATCACCGGCGCGACATAGGGAAAGAGGTAGAGCCCGCGCAGAATTCCCTGTCCCCTGAAGGACTTGTCCAGAAGCATCGCGGCAAACAACCCGACGATCAGCGCGCCCGCCGTGCCGAAGAACGTGTAGAACAGCGTCACCCAGAAGACCGACCAGAACTCTGCCCCGTCAAAGATGCGGATGAAGTTCTCGAAGGTAAAATCGAGGTTCGTCAAGATGTTGGAGGCATTGCCGGTCACCGTGGGCAGCGACCCTTCGACCGCTTCCTCGACCAGGTCCGGATCGCCCGCCGCGCGGAGTGGGATCGCGACGCGGGCCCGGTCTCCGCCTTCCAGCGTTCCGAAATCGCAGAAGACCTCGCGCGCCTCCACCTGGCAGGGCGCCTCTGGCTCGCCCCTCAGCTCCACGCCGTCGGGCAGGGTGTCGCGTAGGGTGACGCCGGTAACTTGCTGATCCTGCGAGGAATTGCGCAGCCGGTACTCGACGCGCATGTCGTCTCCGTCGCCGCGCAACGACTCGCGCAGGACGGGGGCGGGCGGGCGCAGGTCGGCCAGGCCGACCGGTTTGAACGATATCCAGAAGATCGCCAAGAGCGGCACGATCACCGCCAGCGACACCGCCGCGAGGGTCGGCAGCAACAATTGCCAGGCAAGGCGCGCCTCGCGCCGCGCCAGTCGCCCGCGCCCTTTGGGCGGTCGGGCCTGGGGCGGCGGCTGGATCGGGGCCGGTTCGGTGGAGTTTGTCATTGAACGTCAGGGGCTTGACCGGCCGAACCGCCAAGGTCCGACCGGCCGCGGCGAGGGATCACTCGACCTTCGCCAGCTCCTCGTTCATGGCGGCGACGGTGTCTTCGGCACTGCGCGCCCCGTCGACATATTCCCGCACCAGCCGGTTGATCGCCTGCGTATTCACCATCTTGGAGGCCAGGGCCAGCTGCCCTTCCTCGACACCCCAGCGTTTCGCCACGTCGAGTCCGCCGACGATCTGGTCAATCATATCAGCGGCATAGAGGTCGCCCAGCGGTGCCTTGCGGTCGACGCCCACGTCCAGGGACGCCCAACCGGTGGAGAACTTGTCGGGCTCTTCCGCGGTGCCGCGACGGATCGGGAACTTGCCTTCGGGGGCGATGGCCAGCGTGTTCATGTAGCCGTCGCCCATGGAAAACTTCACGAAATCAATCGCATCGTCGATCTCTGCATCGGCGGTGATCCCGAAGAGGTTCATTTCGGCCCAGGCCGCGCCATCGGGATTCGACGGTCCGGCAAAGTTCGTGACGATCCCGGTTTTCGAGGCGAGCTCGGCCGAGGTGGGGTCATCGCTGATCGTCGGCGGCGCGCTGTCACGCAGGCCGGCCAGTTCGTCCAGGATGAACGGCGACCAGATGATCATCGCTGCGTTGCCGGCGAAATAGACCTCGCGCGACTGCTTCCAGAACAGGTCGCCCGGCGGGGAGGCGTCGGCGATCTTCTTGTAGAATTCAAGCACTTCGGTGGTCTTGGCGACGTCCAGTTCCTGGAACCCGTCGGGCCCCACGGGCGACACGCCATTGGCCAGGAAGACATGTTCCAGCACCTGGCTCATGAAATTGTCGTCGACCTTGGTCGCGGCGACGAAGCCATACATTTCCGGCGGATTGTGCAGCGCGTCTATGGCGGCCTCGACGGCGGCATAGGTGGTGGGCGGCTCAAGCCCCGCCTCGTCGAACAGGTCCTTGCGGTAGACGATCATCTGGGTCCAGCCATCCACCGGGACAGAGGCCACGCCGCCATCAAAGGCCGCCATGTCCAGCGCGCCTGGGGCGAAAGTGTCCATGCCCAGATCCTCGACCACCTCGGTCGCGGCGTCGGGGTCCAGGATGCCGGCCTCGGCCCAGGGCAGGGCGTATTGCAGCGTGTGGTAGATGACGTCGGGCAGATCGCCCGCCGCATAGGCGGCGGTGGCGCGGGTGCCCAGTTCGCTTTCGGTAACGGGGATCACCTCGACCGCGACGCCGGACATCTTTTCGAAATCCGCGGCCATCTGTTCCTGGCGGGCCAGGCGTTCGGGCTGTTCCTCGGTGGTCCAGAACCGCAGGTTCTGCGCCTCTGCCGACCCGGCCAGGCCGAATGCCAACGCGGTTCCGGCCAGAAGCAGGCCGCGCGCCGAGCGCAGGGTGAAATGTTTGGTCATGTCTTTCCTCCCGGTCCGTCTGGCCCGTTTCCGGGCGTCGGATCTTTCGTTGGCGATGCGCTGGCGGCACCGTATTGACTGTTTGCTGCTCGGCCAAAGGCGGGCGGATGTTGGTCCATCGCTTGTCCCGATGTCCCGCAAAAGGGATATGGCAAGGATGATGCGCCTGTGCGTCTGTGTGTCAACCCTGACGCCGGAACACCGCAATGCACGGGCGGGATTGCTGCAATGTCAGTGGGTTAGCGATTAGGCAGATCGCGGGGTGTTACTGCGTGCGGTGGCCGGTAAAGGCCATCAGATCGGCCAGGCGTGCCGACCGGCGCAGGGTGGCGGCCCGGTTGCGTGCGCCCAGCCGTTCCGCCCGTGCCTGGGCGCTGCGGCGCAGTGGCGTGGCCAGGATCGACGGCAGTCGCCCGGGCACCGGCCAGGGCATCAGTCGCGCAAAGGCACACAGCCCGCCGGCAAAGCGGCGCAGGACGGGGTCGGTCACGGCCACGAACGCCTCCGTCGAGCCGGGATCGCCCTGCCGCCCGGCACGCCCCATCAGCTGCCGGTCGATACGGCGGCTTTCGTGAAATTCCGAAAGGATCACGTGCAGCCCACCCGCCTGCCGGGCGGCGTCGGACAGTTTGATGTCGGTGCCGCGCCCGGCCATGTTGGTGGCGATGGTGATCTGCCCCGCCACGCCGGCGGTGGCGATGATCCGGGCCTCCTCCGCGTCCTGGCGGGCGTTGAGCACCTGGTGCGGATGGGCGCCGAGGGCCACCGAGATCCGTTCCGACACGTCGACGGATCGCGTGCCGATCAAGACGGGCCGACCCTTGCGGGCCATCCTGCGGGCACGGGCGACGATGGCGGCGATCTTGCGTGGCTCGCCGCGGAACAGGCGCGTGCGGAAGTGCCGGCGCCGCAGCCTTCGGTTCGTGGGGATGCGGGCGATCGGGCGGTCGTAGACCCGCGACAATTCCCGCCCGACTTCGCTGAGCGTTCCGGACATGCCGCCGAACCACAGGTAGCGGCGGAAGAATTCCTGGTAGGTGATCTGGGCCAGGGTGCGCCGCGCCTCGCTGACCGTCAGCCCTTCCTTGACCTCGACCATCTGGTGCAACCCGGCTTGCCATTGCCTGTCGGCGAGCACCCGGCCGGTGAACTCGTCGACGATCTGCACCTTGCCCTCGGTCACGATGTAATGCTGGTCGCGATGGTGCAGGTGCAGGGCCGACAGCGCGTGGCCGATCAGTTCCTCCCGCGCGCGGGGAATGGTCCAGAGCCCGGCGGCTGCGTCGATGGCGCGGGCGACGCGCTGGCGACCGGCGTCGGTCAGGTCGATGCGGCGGGCATCGGCGCGGATGGTGAAATCGGCACCTTGCCGCAGGCCACGCGCGACCGAGAGGGCCAGCGCGCAATCCTCGGCTCCGACCTGCTGATGCGGGGCGGCGATGATGAGAGGTGTCTGGGCCTCGTCGATCAGGATGCTGTCGACCTCGTCCACGATGGCAAAGCTGAGACCCGGCGGCGTGACGGGCGGTGCCGCCCCCTGGGCCAGGCGCATCGCCGCGCGCCGCTGGGGGGAAACCAGGTCATCGCGCCCCAGCCGTCCGCGCAGGTAGTCGAAGACGAGCGTGGTGTTGGAGACGTGCAGGATCGCCGCGCGGTAGGCCTCTGCCTTGGCTGCGGGATCGGTGTCGGGCGCGACCTGGGCCGAACTGAGGCCGAGCAGGTCGTAGATCGGGCGCAGCGTCTCGTAATCTCGTTCCCGCAGGTATTCGTTCACCGTGACGACGTGGGTCGGTACACCGGCCAGCGCGGCGGTACAGGCAGCAAGGGCGGTGGTGGCCGTCTTGCCCTCGCCGGTGGCCATTTCGGTCAGATGCCCGGCCAGGATGTGGCGCGCGCCCATGATCTGCACCTTGTGGTGACGGTAGCCGAGGGTACGGAACGTCGCCTCGCGGACCAAGGCGAAACTGTCGGTCACGGCGGGGCCGGTCAGCCCCTGTTCCAGCAGGGCGGGGCGCAGGGCTTGGGCGGCCTTCTGCAGCGCCGCGTCGTCGAGATCGGCCAGTCGCCGTCCACGTCGGATCACCCGGCCGGCAAAGCGCCAGTCGCCGGGGCTGACCGGGCGGGCTCGGGGGTGCAGGCGGGTGAGGGCGACCAGCGCTGCCTCGTCCCACCATTTCAGACGCGGATGACGTCGTTCGGGGCAGGCGGTCGGCGCGCGGTCGCGCCCGATCCATGGGCGCTGTCGCCAGGGCGGCAGGACCGACAGGTCAGACATCGCCGAAATGCCGAAGGAAGGAGCGGCGCAGGGCCCGCCAGCCACGATAGCCCAGGGGTTCGGTTCCGAAGTCCAGCCGGACATGGACGCGCCCGTTGAAAACTGCATCCGGCAAAGGCGTGTCGGTGTCGAGGTCCAGCACGATCAGGGGATCGACCGGGCTGTCGGGGGTCGTCGGATCGGTGGCAATCTGACCGCCATTGGCGCGGGCAAGGACCGGGCTGGGCAGGTCGCGACCAAGCGCCGGGACGATCCGCGTGACGGCGGCGCGCTGCGTGGCGGGGCGCAGGGCCAGCCGTATCTCTGCGCTGACATAGCGGCGGTCGATCAGTTCGGCCATGTGCTCGGGCGCGACGGCGCGGATGCTGCGGGTCGTCGCGGGCAGGATATGCCCGGCCGTGCTGCCCTGGGCGAGGTATTGGCCGACCATGTCGGAGGCCGGCGGCAGGTCGACGCGCCCGTCCAGCCCGGCCCGCAGGGTCAGCCCGGCGAGGGCCTCGTCTGCGCGGGCGAGCTCAGTCTCGGCCTGGCGCAGGGTTTCGGCGGCGATGGCGATGCCGGTGCGGTCGCTGACCTGGGCGATGCGCAGGGTCTGGCGGGCCTCCGCCACCTCTGCGGCCAAGGCCTTTTGCCGGGTCACCAGGTCGGAGTCCTCAAGCTGCAGGATGGGTTGGCCGGCAGTGACGCGCGTGCCGGGCGCGACCAGCACCCGGGCCACGGTGCCGCCGGTTTCGGGGCGCAGATAGGCGTTGTCGGGCAGCCAGACCACGCCCTGGACATGGTGGCGCAGGGGCATCGGCACGGCGAATAGCGCAAGGGCAACCAATGCGATCACACCGCCGCCGATCCAGGCCGCGCGGCCGCGTTTCTCGGCCAGGCGCAGATCGGTGAAGAAGTGCTTGAGCACCTTGAAGGCGGGCAGGATCAGGCCTTGGAAGACCGACATACAGGCCAGCGCGACTCCGACGACGAAGTAGCTGCTGGCCACATAGAGCGAGATCGAGATCATGATCGCCAGTCGGTAGACGAAGGCCAGCGGCGCATAGAAGAAGAACACCCGCGCCTCGAACGGTGTTTCGCGGCGCGCATCCTGGGTCGGTGTCGACAAGAGCCGCTTTTTCAGCACCTTGCCCCACCAGGCATTGGCCCGCTGGCCCAGGTTCGGGATTTCGATCAGGTCGGAGAAGACGTAGTAGCCATCGAATTTCAACAGCGGGTTGCCGTTCACCGCCAGCGTCGAAAAGCCCGAGATCAGCATCAAGTTCCAGGCCGCGTCCCGCAACAGGCCCGGTTCGGCGGCGCGCCACAGGAAAAGCGCGGCGGAGGCCATTGCGACTTCGGCCATGATGCCCGCGGCACCGACCAGCGCGCGCGCCCGTTTCGAAGGAAAGGCGGCAGAAGCGGAGGCATCGACGTAGGGCACAGGGAAGAAGACCAGGAACATCAGCCCGACCTCGTGACATTCGCCACCATACCGTTTCAGCGCCAGCCCGTGGGCCAGTTCGTGCATCGCCTTCACCGATATGTAGACCGGGGCCATCAATGCCAGGTTCTGCAGGGCCAGGATTTCGCGGACGCCCTGGGCGGTCAGGTCTTCCCAGCTGGCGGGCAGGACGATGAGGGCCGACAGGGTCAGCGCAAGAAAGGCCACCATCCAGACCCAGCCCGCCGCCCCGCGCACCAGCGGTGCCAGCGCCTCCAGCAGGCGGTCGGGATCGAAAAGCGGCAGCGGGATCGACATGGGGTTCTTGAGGAATTTCAGGCGTTTCTGCGTCCGCTGCTTGCCCATGCGAAGCACCAGTTCCTCGGTCAGGGGGATCAGGTCGACGCTGAGAAGGTCGGATTGGTAGAGCTGGATCAGCAGCCGCACCACGTCATCCTGCGACGGCGCCCGGGGGCCCAGGCGATCGCAGGCGGCCTGCCATATCTCCTCCAGCGTGGCGTCGCCGGTCATCGCGCCGACAATCGCGTAGGTTTCGGCGGTGAAGCGGTGGTGCGTCGCGGCGACAGGGTCGCGGATCACGAACCACGGTTTGCCAAGGTAGCGGTGCAGCGCGATGTCGAGGCCGGGTTTCAGGGCCGGTTTCAGCGGTGCGACCCGATACCAGAGCTGCGAGTGGAACGCGCCGCTCATGGCCGCCAGGTCCAGAGCAGGACGCGGGTGCGTTCGATGATCGGTCGCCAGAGCGCATAGAGCCGGCTGGCCTCGCCGGCGCCGATCTTGGCGACGCCTTCAAGGCCGGGGCGCAGTCCGGCGGGCGGGTCGATCAGGCGCGCCTCCGCCCGGATGATCGCGCGGCCTTCGGCGGTGGTCGCGACCTCGGCCAGGCGGGTGATCTCGATCCCGATGGGACGGTTGCTGAGACCTGTCAGGGCCAGCGTACCGGTGGCTCCGGGGGTCACCAGCCGGGTGTCGTATTCGCCGATATCGAGGCTGAGACGATGCCCGTCGCCGCCCGCGATACGAAACAACGGATCGCCCTTTTCCACCGGCGCACCCAGTTGCTGGCTCAGGTCGCCCTCGACCACGAGGCCGCCGAGGGGCGCGCGGATCGCGACGCGGTCCAGCCGCAGGCGGGCCAGTTCGGTTTCGGCCTCGACCCGGGCGATGCGCGCGGCCAACTGGGCCAGCGTGGCGCGGTCGGCCTCCGCCAGGGCGGCGTTGCGTTCCTGTTCCAGCCGGGCGCCTTCGCTTTCCCACTTGGTCAGTTCAAGCCGCAGGTCGCGGTCATCGAGCCGCGCCAGCACCTGACCCGCCTGAACCCTGTCCCCGGCGCGGATCGGAGCCGCATCGACGAAGCCGTCGAAGGGCGCGACGGCGACCCGGCTGACCGCGCCCTCGATCCGGGCGGGGGCGGTGACGCGCAGGGTGGTCTGGCTCAGGGCCAGCCATGCAACCACGGCGACCAGCGCGAGTGCCGCGATCTTGATCCCCGGGTGGCGCGGGCCGAACAGCGCGGTGGCCGATCGGGCGGTCCAATGCGGTAGCCGACCGGCAAGCAGTTGATGCGCCTGCATCTTCATCCCGATCAGAGGGGCGGAGAGGTCGGCGATATCTTCGAATTTCCGGGCCGTGGCACGGTCGAACGGTGTGGCGTCGGCCTCCATCCGCTCCGCGCTGAGCACACCGATAAGCCGCCCGCGCACCACCAGCGGGACAGAGATCATGGCCACGGTCCCGGCCCGCGTGGCATGCGCCCGATGCGCGGCGGTGACAGAGGTCGGCTGATCCGCGGGGTAGGTGACGGGGTGCAGTTGCAGGCGCGCCTCCTCCATCGCCTGGACGAGGCCGCGGGCCAGTCTTGTGCGCGGTTTCACGTCGGCCGATTGCGACAGTGCCCGCAGCCTGAGCCGCCCGCGCCGCAGCAGGGCCACCGACACGCGGTCGGCGCCGATCAGCGGCTGCACCTCGTTGACGAGACTGCGCAGGGCGGCCTCGAGCGTGGGGCCGTCTTCCAGCGCGGCCAGAACGCCGACGGCCTCGCCCAGGGCATCGGCGCGGTGCAGGGCATCGGCGCCGTTGCGTTCCGCGATCAGGCCGTGCAGCCATCCGATCCCCCATTGTGCGCGGCGCAGGGTCTGGGCCTGCATGGCCCCCGGGGCGATCAGGCCCAGCACGGCCTGCGCCCGGCCCGCGACGATCACCGGCAGGCCAATGGCGCGGGTCTGGTCGTTGACGGGCCGGAGTGTCACCTGGCCCTCCTGCCGGGCCGCGCCGCAGGCCGCGCGCAGGGCATCGGCCTCGGGGTCCTCGGCGGCGGCGGGGCTTTGCGGCCAGCGCGCGGCGGTGGCCATCTGCCCCTCGTTTGTTTCCAGAAGCAGGATCGCGCGAGTCAGGCCAGGCATGTCACGACAGAAGAGCCGGAACCACGCCTCGACGAATTCGACGCCGGAGCCCGGGGTCAGGAACCGGGCCCAATCGGCATCCTGCGGGGCAGCGCCGGGCGTGTGCGACGTGGAGGCGGTCACTCAGCCGGGATCCTGTCGGTGCCCCAGTCGCCCGGCCGTGCCTTGCGGGCCGGTTTGCGGGGGTTCGCCTGCGCGCTGGCTTGCAGCGCGGCGGCAGAGGCGAAGAGCGCGAAGTCACTGGCGGACATGGCGTTGTCCTGCACGGCGGCCTCGAGTTCGGGCGCCGGGCTGTCGGTTTTCGCCTCGACCGGGACGGGGCGGGGCGTTGGGCTGAAATCGCGTTCGGTCGCGACGACGCACCATTGCGCAGGCGGTTCGCCGTCGCGCGAAGCGCGGAAGAGCGCGTCAAGCGCCTCGGCCATTTCAAGCGGCAGGTCCTCGCCACACCAGAGCCGCTTGTCGGCGGGAAGGACCCGGAGGTCGGTGTCTTCTGCCGCCGGTTCGGGGTCTGTGGGGGCGTTCTGGGTCACGGCGGAACCGGGGAATTGCTCCTCCAGTGCGGCCAGGTCGAAGGCGCACCATTCGCTCAGGAATGTATCTCCGCCCATTCGCCGCAGGGCGAAGAGCAGCTCGAAGGGCAGGTCGATCTGGTTGAAGATGCACAGCGCGGCCAGGTCGTCCTCGGGCTCTGACCGATCCGTTGTCTCGGGCTCCATCGGCTCCAGATCGAGCGGGCCGAAATTCAGGATCGCATCCAGGTCGCCGCCGCCACCGCCGATTGCGACGCCGGTTCGGGCCAGTTGGACAGAGCTGCCGCCAGTGGCGATCCGCGGAGCGGAGCTGAAGGACGCGCCGCCACCGGACGCCCCGCCCGAGCCGCCGCCCGAGGCGGAGGGTGTTCCGGCAGAGGGCGTTTCGCCGCCCGTCTCCGTCCCGGTATCGGTCCGGGCTATGGTCGTCAGGCGGGTCGGGTCGATCCGCGGGAAGGCGGCGAACCCGTCCCTGACGCCCGTGATGATCGCATCAAGTGCCGCATCATCGGCGCTGTCGACACTGCCGTCCCCGGTCACGTCGCCCGCCATCGCCGCGATATGCAGCGCATCGTACCCTGCGCGATCCGTCGCGGTGCCGTTGACCGACACGAGGTTCAGCGCGACCCGACCGTCGGCCCCGTAAGCGGCCCCGGCGAGCGTTCGGCCGAAGAGGCGCAGAACATCGTGCTGTCCGGCCTCCAGCGCGGTGGCGAAGGTCACGCTCAGGGTCATCAGGGTCAGCGCGCCCTGTGCGGCCTCGGTCGTGGTGACGTTGGCGCCGGTGATCTCGGCCTGGATGTCGGTGACCTCGATTGCGGCGGGATCGTAGAGCAGCGTGAAGACCAGGCTGCGCACCCCGCCATCGCTGGCAAATCCGATGGGCAGACCGGCGCGGCCATCGGGGTCGACAAAGCTCTGCCCGGGTCCGGCGATGGCATCGGCCATGGCGATGACGCCTCCGGTGCCGGTGATCGTCAACGTGGTTTCGTAAGCGCCGCCGGGCGAGGCATCGCTGTCGCCGTCCAGGTCGCCCAAGGGTCCGGTCAGGGCCGCGCTGCCCGAGAGGATGCGCAGCGTGTAATCGCCCGCCGGCATCGGCTCGGTCGGGACGAAGCGCAGGCTGTCGGTGCCGGAGACCAGCAGCGAGCCGCGGATAACCGTGCCGTCGCCGGCCGTCACCACGACATCCGGGGCCGGGCCGGGATCCGCGGGGCCGTAGAGGTTGAGCGGCCCGTTGCTGATCGCTCCGTTGAACCGGATGTCGATGCCATCGGGCGCGGCGTCGACGGTTTCGACGCGCAGGGTCGTGGGCAGGACGGTCAGTGTGCGGGTCCCGATCTGATGCGTCCCGTCCTCGTCCCGCGCGGTGACTGTGACGATGTAATCGCCCTCGGCATCATAGGTATGCGTCGCCGTGCTTTCGTCGCCCGCAACTGTGCCCGAACGGCCATCGCCCCAGTCGATGATCCATTCGGTGATCGTATCGAGCCCGGGATCGGCGGCGGCAAAGCCGATCTGGGCCGGGAATTCCGCCCGCACCCCGGTGGGCAGGGTCACGGCACCGGAGGGCGCGACGTTGGTCACGCTGACGCTCAGGGCCCGGGTTGCGATACGGCCATCGGCATATTCCGCCTGGATGTCGAGGGTCAGGTCCTGTGGCCCATCGGTGGCGACGACGCGCAATTGCCCGCCCTCGGTCAGCGTCGCGCCGCTGGGCGCCGTGACCAGCGAGAATACGGGCGCGGCCTGTCCCTGAACGGCAATTGTGGTCAGCGCCAGGCTGAGGGTCTGCCCCTCGGCCACGGTCTGCGGGCCCGGGTCGTTGATGCCGATCTCGGGTGCTTCGACGGTGATCGTCACCAGCGTTTCCGGCCCGTCATCCTGTCCGTCATTGGCGCGGTAGCTGAGGTTGTCGCTGCCCCAGAAATTCGCGTTCGGCACGTAGTTGATGCGCCCGTCCGGCAGCACCGTCGCCGTGCCGTTGGCGGGGGCGGCCGTGATCGTGACACTCAGCGTATCGCCGTCCGGATCGCTGTCATTGGCCAGCACGTCGATCACGATGGGGCTGAAGGCCGGGCCGGTGGTGCTGTCGGCCAGCGATACGGGCAGGCCGTTGGGCGGCGCGGTGACGCTGATCGACACGGTGGCGGGCGCGCTGTCCTGCAGGCCGTCCGAGACAACGTAGGCAAAGCTGTCGGGGCCGGTATAGCCGCCATTTCCGGAATAGCTGATCGTGCCATCCGCAAGGACGGTCGCGGTGCCGTGGTTGGGCTGCGTGGTGATCCGCGGCGTCAGGGTGGCGCCTTCGGGATCGCTGTCATTGGCGAGAACGGCGATGATCGTCGACTGGCCCGAGGTGACGGTGGCGCTGTCGGCGCCGGCGGTCGGGGCTTCGTTGGGCAGGTCGGTTACGGTGATCGTGACGGTGGCCGGGGCGCTGTTCTGCTGACCGTCCGAGACGGTATAGGTGAAGCTGTCCGTGCCGGTGAAGCCGGTGGTCGGCACGTAGCGGATTTGCCCGTTGGCCAGAACGGTGACGGTGCCATTTGCGGGGGCGGTGGCGATGACCGGGGTGAGGGTGTCGCCCTCTGCGTCGCTGTCGTTGGCCAGGACGGGGATGTCGACCGTTTCGTCCCGGGTGACGCTGGCGATGTCGTTCGCGGCGACCGGCGGGGCATTGGTCGTGCCGACCTGGATCGTGACCGTGGCCGGGGCGGAGGAGAATTCTCCGTCGCTGACCGTGTAGGTGAAACTGTCGGTGCCGCTGAACCCTGCCTGCGCGGTGTAGATGATCGTGCCATCGGACTGGAGCGCTGCCGTGCCGTTGGCCGGGGCATCTTGCAGCGTGACGGTCAGCGGGTCGCCGTCGGGGTCGGTGTCGTTGACCAGCGGGTTGATCGTGACCGGTTGGCCCGCAATGGCGCTGGTCTGGTCGTCGCGCGCCGTCGGCGTACGGTTCGCGGCGGCGTCCAGCGAGACCGACAGGACCTCGACCGAAGAGCCGAGCGCACTGGCCCCGATCATGTCGAGATAGAGCGACAGGAGCGCGTCCTGAGGCACGGTGCTCAGGTCGATGCGCACGGTGATCTGGTCGCCGGGCCAGGCCATGCCGGTGCCGGTCAGGCCGGTGACGCTGACCCCCGCGCCGGCATAGACGCTGCCATCGGCCTGCAGGTTGAAGGCCGCATCCGCATTGCTCAGCCCGATGGGCGAGATCGGAGTGGTGCCGGTGTCGGTCTGCGCGGCCAGGGCGATCTCGAAGGCGTCCTGGGGACCGTCCTCTCCGTCCGGTTGCAGGTTGTGGCGCAGGCGGATCGTCAGCGTGCCTTCGCCCGGTTGCAGGTGGAAATCCTGACGCGCCCGGCCATCGTTCGGCACGCCTTCGGACAGGGTCAGCGTGCCGGCGTCGATCTGCGCGACGCCCGACAGGGTCCAGCCCATGGCGTCATCCGAAGGATCGGAGACCGCGAAATCGCCGTTGCTGAACGGCCCGCCCGACGCGCCGTCGCCACCCGGGGCCGAGACGTATTGGCTGTCGACATCCTTGCGGGCCTCGGCCAGTTGCAGGTACCAGGCGGCGAGTGCGCGGGCCTCGGACGCCTTGGGCATGTTCGCGGTGTCGTTCAGCGCGATGGCGACCAGTTTCTTCTGGTTGTCGCTGAGCGCGGTCGCATATTCCGAGGACATGACCGTATTGGCGGTCCCCTGCGGCATCACCTGCCCATCGGCATTGTATTCGTCGAACAGCCCCAGCGTGTGCAGGAATTCATGCGCCACGTACCAACCGATCCGTTCCCCGAGATCGCCGAGCGTATTGGCCCATGAGGTCGTGGTGCCGCGTTTGGTCCGGTCGGCGTAGACATCGTAGAACAGCGACCGGATCGCGGCATCCACCGGGACCGAGATCGCGCGCCCGTTCTCTTCGACGTCGCGGTTGATTGCCAGGCGGAGCCGCGCAAGGACCTGGGTGTCGTTCAGATCCGCGCGTAGCGTGTAGGGCTTGTCGGTCGAGGTCAGGCCGCCGAAGGTCTCGCGGTCGACATCCAGCCGGCCCGACGCGCCGGGGGCGGGGTTGCCGCGCGCTGCCTGGCTTTCGGTCCAGGCCAGGGCCTTGGTCAGTTCGTCCTGATCGAGCGCCTCGTAGTGGTAGTCGACCCGCGCGCCGGATTTTGCCGCGTCGGTCAGTTCCAGGACGTCCGATTTCACGAAGTCGCCCAGCACGGCGGTGACGCTGGCCATGACCGCCTTGTTCAGTTTCTGTTTGTCGGCATCCGACAATTGCAGGGCCGCGCCACTTTCAAGCGATGCGACGATCGGGGCGTAGATCAGCTTGATGAAGTCAGCATGTTCGCCGGTATTGAGCGCCATGTCGGCCCCCGGGAAACGCGCGGTTCCCAAGGTCGCCCGGAGCGCCGCAAGGCGATTGTCCAGCGAAACGCGGTTGATCCCCAGCGTCTGTTCCTTGCGGGCCTGGACCTTGACCTTGATGCTGCCGATGCCCTTGCCGCCGACGTTCAGGTCCAGTTCGGTCTCGGCGTCGATAGCGGGTCGGTCGGGCGGCATCTTCTTGGGCTCGAAGGTCAGCTTGGCATCGCCTTCGCCGCCCGATCCGCCGTCCAGCTTGAACCAGGTCGAGGTGGCGCCTGTCCGCAGGATGCCGTCATTCTGCGTCTGGCTCTTCAATGCGACGTCGAGCGCATCGGTGCCGGGCAGATCAATCTCGGTCTTTTTGCCTTCCCTGACGCTGCCCATGTCCAGGACACCGTCCATCGTGTTCTGGTCCGCGATGTCCAGCAGGTAGTGCAGCGACACCGTGGTGCGGGCCATCTCCACGCCTTGGGCGCTCAGCTCGACCACGTCGATGGTTTCGCTCTTCAGCCCGGACGCGGTCATCTTCTTCAGCTCTTCCAGCGGGAAGGCGGCGGTGATTTCAAAGGCGATGCGCTGTTGGCCCTGAAGCGTCACATCGCTGGACGTGCCATTGGTAAAGGTGATGTCTGCGGTGACCGGGTCGTCGTTCTTCGTGAATACGCCGTCGAGCGCCGCGGCGTTGCCGACGCTGGCCGGAGCCGTGCGGCGGATCGAGACCCAATCTGCCAGCCCGTCGGCGGCCTCAAGCCGGAACCGCTGCGGCGCGGTGCTGAAATTGTTGACGACGAAGCGATTGCGGTTCTTGTCGTTCAGCTTGTAGCCTAAATCCTTCGAGATCAGGCGCAGGTCCGCATTCTTGGTCGCCAGGGTGGTGTCGCTCATGTCGTTGTTGAAAAACAGCGTGGCATCGTCGTGATAGACGCTGTTGTCAGTAATGCTCAGCCCGCCATGCCCGATATCGTCGATCAGAAGAACGTTTCGCGACGCGGTCTCCGAGGGGGCGTAGGAAAACTTCAGGTAGCCCGCGCGGTTGCGGATGGAGTCCGGGACTTCCAGCGTCACGCGGAAGGCCTGCCCGTTGAAGGTGCTGAGATCGGTCCAGTGCTGTTCTCCGCCCCCGACAGGTTTCAGGGAGGTCTGCTCTCCGTTCATATCGACGAAGTACGTGGTCAGGGTCATAGGTCCCGGCAAGAAACCCTGTACCCGGTCGAAATCGACCGTGAAGCCCATCGTCCCGACCTTGGGCATGACGAACCGATTGGACTGGTATTCGGACTTGCCGATCAGGGCCAGCTTGTGATCCAGGAAATTCGCTTGCAGATAGCTGATGAAGATCGGGATCAGGCTTTCCAGCAAAGCGGCTCCCATTTGTTTGCCGATCGACAGTTTCTTCGTGGAGTCCGTGCCGAGCGCCTCATGCCAGCTAGGCTTGGCGATCTTCGTATCGCCCACGGCGTCCTTGAGCTCTTTCCGAGACGCCTGGATCGACTTGCGCAGGACCTCCATCAGGTTCCGTATTCCAAGGTCGTCGACATCTTTCTTGAGCAAATCGTCGATGCCGGAGGACAGCGCGGCCGAGAATGCCTCCTGTATGCCTTTCGCAGTAACTTGGGCCCCTTCTCCAGTCAGGCGGCTCCGCGCGATGTTCAGAATGTTCTTCAGGACGCCGGCGACTGTATCCTTCAAGGTGTCCAGGGCGCGCTTCCCGGTGTCGTCTCCAAATCCAGACAAGGTGATTTCGTCGGTCGTGAAGTAATGAGCGAAATCGGTGACGGCCTGAAGGAAGCCGCCGCTGCCGCCGTGGAACGCCCAGCCCGCCACTTCGTAGCCGTGCGGATTGTCGCCGAAGGGGAACGGCACGCGACCGTAGATTGCCCGGAAACTGCTTTCGAAATCGCCGTTGTAGATCAGCGGGATCGGGACGGAGGCATCACCGATCTCGGTGTTGATCGTCTTGGCGGCATCGGGGCGTTTGGCATCCTTTTTCTTCGGCCGCTCGGACAGTCCACCGCCCAGGTCGCTGTAGAAATAGCCGGTGCCGATGCCCTCCCACGGGCTGCGGTCGACCTTGGGGCTGGTGGCGCGCAGCCCTTCGGCGCCCTTGGTCACCGTGCCGAAGGTCACGTCGGTTTCGAATTCCCGCGCCCGGTACCAGCTGAACGGGTTCAGGCGCGCCGGTGAGGTATCGCTGTAGAACCGGGACAGCGTGCCCAAAGAGGATGTCGGCCCCTCGATCCGGTCGAAATCGTAAAGCGACCGCCAGATCGGATCCGGGGCGCCGCCCGCCACGGCATAGCTGCCGCGGTTCAGGTCGGCAGTGCCACCATAATAGGTCAGCGCGCGGTTGTGGGCCGTTCCCCAGCCGATGCCCAATTCGCCAAACGCCCCGAAGTCGAGCCGTGGCCAGTTGTCGTCCTCGACGAAGCCCGGCAGTCCGGTCAGACGCTTGTTGATATCGGCGCCGTCCAGGGCGCGTCCCGAAACCGTCAGGCTGAACTGGTCCGGGTTGGGCTTGAACAGCTCTTTGAGGATCGGGATTTTGGGCACTGTCAGGCTGTGCAGCAGGCTGTCGTAGCTGGGAATTTCCTGCGGAACGTTCTGGTAGTAATTGTCGGCGAAATCGATGCCGTCCCAGATGCGGACCTCCGGGTCCTTGAAGTCGGTCCAGTCGATATTGGCAAAGCCCAGGGCATTGGCCGCCCTGCCGATCACGCCGGCCGCCTTGCTGACCCGTTGCAGGGCCAGTGCCACGGGGGGCGACACGACCGCGGCGGCGATCGTACCGACGTTGGCGGCGGCGGCCAGCCCGTCGAGATAGGCCTTGATCGGCAGGTTCTTGGTCTTGTCGACGCCGTCGAAGGGGTCGATCGTGGTGAACTGCACGTCGATGTCGCTTCCCTTCATCGCCGGGTAAGTGGCGAACATCCGTTGCACGATCTCGGAATTCACCACGGCACCGCGCCCGTGGCCGATGAAATGCCAGTTGGCGGACGTGAAGAGCTTGCCGCTTTGCAGGTAGTCCAGGTGGGCGAGCGACGCGAACATGGCCGAGGCCGCACCCTCGGCAAAGCCGGCATCGTTGATCGTGCTTTCCGACTGCCAGTCCATCAGCAGAACGACCGGCCCGCCCTTGCCATCGCCAATGGTCCGCCCTTTGGTCAGGGACGTGAATTTGCCCGTCGCAGGGTCATGAAGGGCCAGCACGCCGTTGTTGTTGGTCGCGATGTCATGGCCCAGCGTGTAGGTCAGGCTCTCGGTCGGGCCGCCGCCATGGAACAGGCTGAAATCGTGGGTGATGACGGTGACGTTGTCGATCGACTGACTTGTCGGGTTTGTGGGTTCCTCGGCCGCGCCGACGGTGAAGCTCTGGGAGAGTTTGACCCGGCGGTTTTCCTCGTCCTGGGCCATCACGCCCCAGAAATAGGTCTGGCCGCGTGTCAGCTCCAGCCCCGGGGGCAGGCGGAAGGACACGTTGCCATCGGCGCCCGGCGCCTTGAACTTGCGCGCATAGATCCGGTTGCGGTTACCGTCGCGGAACAGCAGCCGCCCGGTATCGGACGTGTCCTGCGGAACGTCAGAGGTGGCGATCGCCACGTTGATGTCCTGGTACGGATCCCACAGGAAGTTCTCGTCCTTCAGCCGTGCGAAAAGCTCGTCGTCGACCTCGTCCGGGAACAGCCCGGCGCCTTGCGGCACCACGGCGAGGAAGAAGGTCGATTCAAGTTCTTCTTCGCCCAGGTTCCAGGTGAAGGTCGGGCGGTTGTCGGTCAGCGGGCCGTCCGACGGGACCGGAGAGATCAGGCCGAGGAACGGCGCCTGGCTGATGACGTTTTCGACCCGACCACTGGCCGAGATCGGGACATTGTCGGACCCTTCCACGCTGGGGCGGGTCGTGTAGGTGCTGAAGCCTTCGCGGTAGATCGCGTAATCGGCGGCGATGTCGATATCTTCGTTGATCCCGTCGCGCGAGGACCAGGTCACGGCCGCAGTCCTGACATTCACATAGGGGTCCGGGCCGAAGACGCTGCCATCGTTCACGCGCAGGTCGTTCAGTGCGAAGTAATAGGGCCGCAGGCTGATGCCGGTCGACTCACTGTCGAAATAGCTGTCGCTGACCTCGAGCAACGCGTCGATGTCATAGCCCCCGATCAACCCGGTCGAGCCGTAGCCGCCATACAGCGTGCGAGCATCCCCCGATATCGCCACACCGGTGCCGAAGGCGTTCGAGATCGGGCGCAGCGTCCCGGCGATCCGCGGCTCTGCGCCCTCGGGCAGGTTGTTGTCTTCCGGCAGGCCGAAAGGGTACTTGATCAGGGCAATGCTGCTGCCGGCCTGGTAGACCTCCTGCCAGAGCACGTCACTGAACCGTCCGGCCGTGTAATGCGGGTCGCGGGTGGGGTTGTCCTGTTCGAACCGGTTCTGCCCCATGACGAAGGCATATTTCAGGTCGGGGCTGATCGCGATGCCCGCGGCGTCGTTGATGTCGAAGCTGTCCCGCTTGGCATTGAACAGGACGTCGACGTTGTTGTTGCTGATGCTCTGGGGGCCGGGGGTCAGCAGGTTGAAGTCGAAGGTCTGGAACAGTGTCCAGCTGGTGCCCTCGCGCCGCAGCACGATCACGCCGTTGATGTCCTGGTGCGCCGACTTGTCGGTGATCATCGCGTAGGTCAAGCCGTCGAAATTGACGACGGTACGCACGTCGTAGGGCTGGCGCAGCGGGATCGTCGTGGAGCCTTCGACGCCATTATGTTTCTGCGGCAGGGAGGTGAATTGCGCGGCGATCCTGTCGGGGTGGAACAGCCGTGTGGCGGTGTTGATCTCGTTCGAAGACGTGTCGAGGTTGGCCAGGAATTCCCGGATGGGGGGCATGTTGAAAATCAGGATCGTGCCTTCGCCCGTGCCCGAGAAGGTCGAGTTGCGCGTGCCTGTGAAAATCAGCTGCGTGCCGTCCGGCGTGTAGGACATGTGGCGGCTGCCATAGTCGAACAGCCGCCCGGCCGTGTGCACGACCTTGTACTGGTTGTCGCCCTCGGCGATGTCGATGATGTAGACGCGGTCGTTGAAATAGTCGTTGACCAGAAGGTAGCGGTTGGTCGGATCCAGCGTGATGTCGAACGGCGCGGCAGAGGATTTGCCGTTCTCGTCCCTGGTGCCCAGCTGGATGAAGCCGGTGGTCGTGTCCTTTTCCGGATCGCCTTCGGTGTCGATGTCGATCTGCGCGCCGCTCACCAGGTCGACGACCGCTACGCCGCCGGCATTCTGCAGCGTGACAAAGGCCAGGTTGGCCTCGGCCAGGGTGGCGACGTTGCGGGGCAGGGCGGTGCCCTTGGTCACGATCGGCGCACCGTCTTCGTCGAGATGGCCAATGGGGATTTCCAGAACCGGCGCGGGAATGTCGTCGTTCACGTTGGGGTCGCGTTCCAGCAGCACCATCTTGTCGACACCGCCTGCGGCCACCGTGTGGCCCTGCTCGTCGATCAGCGACCCGTTCTGGACCAGTGCGATCGTCGCCTCGCCGTTATTGCCCAGCGTGATCTGGTTCGACCGGGCGGCACCGTAGCCGTGATAGCTCTTGTCCATGGGGCCGGCCTTGGCGCCCTTGGGGGCTTTTTCGCCTTCTTTCACCAGCTTGATCTCGGGGTCGAAACGCAGGACCTGGACCGGCGACCCGCCAAGCGACACATCGCGGGGCACTTCCGGGATCTGGATTTCCTGGCTGCTGCTGCCCTCGATGGCCGTAGGCCTGACCTCCATCGCGACGATGTCGCCGGACAGGCGGATGATCTGCGGGTCCTGGTCCTTCTCGCGTTTCAGCTCCTGGATACGGTTGGTCAGCGTGTCCTGCTGATCGTCGGACAGATCGCCGAAGACCACCCAGGTCCAGGGTATCTGGTCGAGGATGGTGTTCAGGTCTTTCGGGTCCAGCTTTGCCGTCAGGCCCGAGGTGAAGTCGAGGCCCGTCAGCGTAAGTTTCACCACGTTGTCGATCGACCGGGTGACCGAGGCCTGTGAGATCGCGGGCAGGATGGTCTGGTCGGGAACGTCCAGGTCCTGCATGGAAATCTGTGCCAGGAAGGACGCACCGCCGGGCTGGATGTCGATGGTCTGGGTCTGGCCCTGGATCAGGCCGGACGGGTCGATCTTGGCCAGGAAGATATCGGTCGATCCGGTCGGATAGGAGATCGTGACGAAATTGCCGTTCTGCGTCTTGCCAATCGTGGTGTTGCCGACCTTGCCGGTCATCGCCGTGGTCATGTCGCGGCCAAGTTCGAGGTTGGCATAAACCTGGCCATTGGCACGGGTGGTGCCTCCGGTCGGCACCTTGGACACCAGGGCGGTTTGGTTCGAGAATATGCCTTCGCCCGCGACAGATACCGTGTGGGCAAACCCGTTGGCATCGACGATCCCGGTCGCCACCTCTTCCCAACCCCAGACCCAGCCTTCCGCGGTCGGAAGCGGTGCAGATTTGTGGAAGACGACCGTATCGCCTTCGTCGAAATTCGTCGGGATGGACAGCTGGATCGGCTGTGCCAGCATCAGGTCGCCGATATCGATGTCGAAGGCGGCGCCGTATTCGAAACCATTGCCCGGCTCGATATAGGCGTAGGGCAGTTCGCTCTGGTCCATCGCGGTGATCTTCGCCGCAAAACCTTCCTGCAAGGCCCCGGGCGGGATCCGCAGTTGGTAGCCTTCCGCGTTCTCGATCACGCCGCCCTCGGCGCCGATCATGCTGCCAGAGGCCTGCGGCGCGGCGACGGCCACGTCGACGAAGGCCTCTGCCCCCTGGTAGATGACCGTGATCCGCGCCGACCCCGTACCTTGCGCGGTGACATGGCCGTCCGCGTCGACCGTCGCGACACTGGCGTCGGAGGTGTAGAAGGCGGGAGCCGGGCCGTCCTCTTCGGTGATCGGCTGATCGTCGGGCCCCAGCAGACCGATGGTTTCACCCGGCCCCCCCAGCCCGAGCGTCAGCGAGGCGGGGAAGGGGGTGAAGCCAAGCAGGCTCAGGTAGTTGGTCGCGTCGCTCTGTTGCCCGACCTTGATCACCGTGACGGCCGTCGCCTCTCCGCGTTTGGCGATAAGCGTGGTGGTGCCGTGGTCCAGCCCCCGGATCTGCCCGTCCTCCGTCAGCGCTGCGATGCTCGTGTCGCTGAGGCTGAGGGTCAGGTAATCCGGCGGCAGCGGAACCCCGGTCGCGCCGTCGGCAAAGCTGCCGCTGAAGCGCAGCGGCAACGCCTGCCCAAGGGCGAGGCGCGGTTCGCGGGTGATGATGTCGATGGCGGTGAGGGTCGGGTTGGTGACCTCGACGGGCAGGTCGATCTCTGCCGTGGAATAGCCGTCATCCACGGCAAGCCGGATTGTCGCGGCGCCGGTGAAATCGTCCGCCGGGGTGAAGACCACGCTGCGGCCGTCACGCGACATCCGTGCAGTGCCCCCGGTTGCCGACAGGATCGCGGCAAAGATCGCGTCGCCCGCGGGGTCGGCGGCGATGTCGGTCAGGGCGATCTCGACCGGCAAGCCGGAATAAGCGCCGATATCGGGGGCGAGCGCCTCCGGACCCATATTCGCACTGCGCCCCAGCATCCGAGCGTAAAGCCCGGTATCGACATTGTCCGACGCGCCATCGCCGTTCAGATCGGCGGGCAAGGCGTCCGCATCCGCCGCGTCCACGCGGCCATCGCCGTTCAGATCGCCCAGCAGGGACAGGCTGACATTGCGCGTCCCCTGCGCGCCGTTCAGGCCCAGCAGGTGAAGCCCGGCGGTCTCCGCACTCAGCAGAAGCGTGGTGACGCCATCGGCGCTGGAGCGGGTCAGGACGGTCAGCCCGGTGAGGGACACTGCATCCTCGACCGGGCCTTCGACCATCAGCGTCAGAAGGATCGGGCCATCGGCCACCTCGCTGCCGCGCAGGTGCAGCGCGATCTGGGCCGTTCGGTCAGTGCCGAAGGTGGCTGCGAAGGGCGTCGTTCCGGCCTCGGCCAGCGACGGCGCAAGCGCGGCCAGCGGACGGGCCGTGCCGGGCTCGTCGGGGTCGAACCATTGCATCGTCGCGGTATCGGCCAGCAGGGTGCCTTCGGGGGACCAGGCGTAGCGTGCCGCCGCCCCGCTGCCGACCTCGCGCACCATGGTCAGCTGCCCGGCGCCGTCATAGCCGTAGACGATCCGCTGGCCATCCGCGCGCTCCATCGCGCTGAGCCGTCCGGCCCCGTCGCGTTCGAAGGACACCAGAACCGCGCCATCGTGCGAGATGGCGCTGTCGCCTATCCGAAGCATCGTGCCGTCGGCGAAGGTAACGGTGCGGATCGTGCCTTTGCCGGTGACGCCATATGCCGTGCCATCCGGGCCGGTCAGGGTGAAGAGGGCCGCGCGGGCCAGTGCCGGGTCCCACGGCTCGGCGCTATACGGGTCGAAGAAGCGGCCACCGGACAGCGCCAGGAAGGGTGTCGCCGCTGTCAGGGTCCAGCCCGTGCCGCCGGTATCCGGCGTGAAAGTCGGCCGCGCCAGGGTGCCACCGCCGAACCGTTCGACCTCGGCCCCGATGGTAAAGCCGACGCGCGTGTTGTCCGGCAATGTCAGTTGCAGGCGGCTGCCCGTGGTCATGCCCTGTGGCGCGTTCGTCGCGCTGCGGCCCGTCGCGCCGGGTTCGACCTCGATGTCCACGCTTTGCCAGCCGGCGACCCAGCCCGCCCCCAATTGCCCCGGACGACCGGGCTGAAGCGGATCGTGGCCGCGGGTCAGGGCAAAGCTGTTGCCGGCCACTTCGATCACCGTGTCGACCTGGGTCAGCACGGTGCGGTCCGACTTCGCGGCGGCCGAAACCTCGACATTCGTTTCCGTCACGCTCTGCCGTCCGTTCAGGTCCACCGCGCGCAGCGTCAGCCGGTAGAACCCGTTGGCAAGCTCCGCCGGATCGATCCGTGCCAGCGCACCGGCCCCGGTTTCGGTGCCCGAGGCAAGCAGGATGTCCCGGCCCGACAGAAGGTGGCGGGCGGTCAGGCTCCATTCATCCAGCGCGGCGTCCTCGACGCTGCCCAGAAGATCGACGGGAGCGGTGATCGGGGCGTTGCCAGCAGGCGGGACGAGAGACAGGACAGGCGGCGCGGTATCGGCCGGATCGCGGACGCGCAGGACGGTTTCCGCGACCCCGACCGCGCCGTTTTCGCCAACCGCCTCTGCGCGGACGACGATCCGGCCGGGAACGGAGGTGGTGAGCGTCAGCTTGCCGTCGGGCCCCAGTGTCACCGCATTGCCGTCGACCAGAACGCGGGTCTCACCGATCCGGCCCAGGCTTTCCGTCAGGACCTGCAGGGTGATCTTCTGTCCTGGCGGCACCGGGAAATCGGGCGTCGCCAGAAGCGTGACGGAGGGGGGCTCGGGCGTGGCGGTGACCCGGATCAGCAGCGGGCGCCGCGTCTCTGCCATGCCGTCGGTGACGGTCACGTAGAGCAGGGTGTCGCCCATCTGATCCACACTCGGTGTCCAGGTCAGCACGCCGGACATGCTGTCGAATTGCGCTCCGGCAGGCAGGCCTTCGATCCGATAGCTCAGCGTGTCGTCTTCGTCCGGATCGGCGCCGGACACGGGCACGACCAGCGTGTCGCCCAGGGTGGCAAGGCGGTTCTGGACCGACAGGGTGGGCGCGCGATTGACGTTGTCGACGACCACCCGCACCGTCATCTCGCTGCGCGCGCTCGAGGGGTCGACGGCAGCGAAGGCCAGTTCATAGGTGCCGGCATCGCCGAAACCGGGTGTCCAGCTGACGACCCCGGTGCCCGGGTCGAAATCGGCCCCGGCAGGCAATGGTGTCACGGTTTCGAAGAGGATCGGGTCGGCATCCGGATCGCCGCCCAGGATCGTGAAGGACAGGGCCTCGCCCTCCAGCCCCCGTTGCGGTGGCAGGGGCGTCAGCACGGGCGCGGCGTTGGTGTTCGTCACTTCGATCGAGATCGTTTCCGAATTTGACCCATGGCCGTCCGTGACCGTGAGGACGATATCCTCGTAAAGCCCGGCATCGAACCCGCCTGGCAGCCAGGTCAGCACCCCGGTGGACGGGTCAAGTTGGGCCCCGGCGGGCAGGTTTTCTGCCAGGAAGGTCACCGGATCGCCATCCGCGTCCAGCGCGCCCAGCGTCAGTTCCAGCAATTCGCCCTCGGCCACGACCTGGTCGCCCACGGGGAACAGGACCGGGGCTGCGTTGCTGTCGCGCACGGTCAGGGTCAGCGTGACCTCGTCCCGACCGACGGGGCCGGTGCCGCCATTGCCGTCATCCTCCACGATCACCTTGATCGTGTGCATCCCGATCTGGCCTGCCGTCGGGGACCAGTTGAGCGTGGCCGTGCCATAGCTGACCCCGGGAACCAGCGTGGCCCCCTGCGGCAGCCCCTCGGCAGAGAAGGTGAGCGGATCGCCATCGGCGTCGACGGCGCGGATCGGCAGCGTGGCGGTTTCGCCCGCGACGGCGACGGCCTGGCCAAGCATGGACAGGCGCGGCGGAACTGCGGCGGCCTCGACCGACAGGATGAAGCTTTGTTCGTCGCGACGGATATCGGATGCCTCGCCGCCGCCATCATCCGTGGCGGTGATGGTGATCAGGTAATCGCCGCGGTCGAAGGCAGAGGGGGTAAGCCGGATGAGGCCACCATTCTCGCCGGGAACATGGGTGGCAAAGCCGCTGTCAGGCCCGAGGATCAGCGCCTCCACGTCGATGCCAACCCTGTCGGCACTGGCCAGCGGCACGAGCGTCACGGTCACATCGACATTGCCGCCATCGCCGTCGACCACCCCAACGGGGATATCAAGTGTCGCGCCCGCATCGAGTGTTCGGTTCTCCTGTTCCGGCAGTTCCGGGGGCAGGTTCAGGTTGGCCACATCCAGGATGAACTGCGCGCTGGTCGTGGCCGGCGTGCCGGTGCCGTCGCCATCGTCGGTGGCGGTCACGGTCAGCTCGTACCGGCCGGATTGGTCCAGGTCGGTTATCCACGACAACTGCGCGGTCTCCGGGTCGAAAGTCGCGCCATCAGGCAGGCCATCGATCGTGTAAGTGACGGGATGCTGTCCCGGCGCGTCGGCCGGGAAATGGAGCGTGCCATCCACAAGCCGGATCGGCGGCAGGCTGTTGGGATTGTCCGGATCGAAGGCGGCCAGCTTCAGGCCGAAGGGCTGTTCCTCGACCAGGGTGAAGGTGCCGAGATCGCGGAAGACCGGGGCGGCGTTGGCGTTTTCTACGATGATGGTCGCGGTGATCTCGGACGCTGTGGTGCCGTCGCTGACCCGCATCGGGATATCGTAGGTGCCCGACTGGACGTAGGAAGGCGTCCATTCGAACACCCCGGTTTCAGGGTCGAGCGTCGCACCCGCAGGCAGCATCGGGCTGTAGTAGTAAAGCTGCGCGCCCGGATCGACATCGGTTCCGCGCAGAGTGAACCGCAGCGGATCGCCCTGACGGATCGTCCGTTCGGGCTGCGGGGCAAGAACCGGCGCGGCGTTGGCATCGGTCACGTTGATCGTCACTGGCAGGCTGGAATAGCGGGCACCGTCGCTGGCCACCAGACGGATCGTGTACTGGCCCGACTGGGTGTGATCGGGCTGCCAGGACAGAACCCCGAACCGGCTGTCGAAGACCGCGCCGGGGGGCAGATCCTCGGCCAGGATCGTGACCTGGGCAAATTCGGGATCGGTGGCGATAAAGACCTGGTCCAGCCGCTCGCCCTCGGCCACGGTCAGTTCCTGCACCGGATCGAAGAAGAGCGGCACGCCATCGCCGCCCTCGACCTCGATCGTCCAGGCGATATCGGCAAAGGCCCCGGCGGCGTCGAAAACCCGGATCACGACGCTTTCGAGGTCCGCATTGGTGGCGGTCGGGACAAAGACGACCTCTCCGGTCTGCTGATCGACGCTCAGCCCCTCGGGCCCCTGCATCAGAACGAAGGCAAACTCGCCGCCTTCGGCATCCTCGATGGCAAGTGTGGCGCGGTATTCCTCTCCGACGGTCGCATATTCCAGCGGGTCCTCGGAGAGGGTGGGCGGCGTGTTGGCGGGGGGCAGGGCATAGACGCCATGCTCCACCCCCAGGTGCAGACCTTCGGGCGCAAGGAAGGTGGCTGTTGTGGCCGACAGGGTTTCACCGGGGGCGAAGGTTGCGCCGGGCTCCTGACCGGTGCCCAGGTCGATCAGCCACAGGTCGCCGTCGCCGACGCCTTCGGTCGCGGCACCGCTGAAATAGCGCGCCGGGTCCATCACGAGGCGCAGCGGCAGCGCCAGTTCCGCCCCGCCGGTATTTGTCACCGTCACATCGTACGAGATCGTGCCGTTCTGCCGGTCCCGCCGTGTGCGGTCGAACTGGATATCCACCACGGCGCTGAAATCGGTGAGGACGTGGAACGTGCTGGCGACCTCATGGCCCAGCGACAGCCCGGACAGGGAGGTGACGGTTTCCGCGATGGCAAGTGTGTAAACATCGGTTTCCAGACCGTCGACCGTCAGCGTAGCGGTGCGCGTGGCAGTGTCGTAGCTGACATCTAGGATCGTGATCGCGACGCCGCTTTCGGTGGTCAGCACGTAATTGTCGGTATTCAGGACCGACCCTTCGGCAGTCGCGTCCTCTGCCGACATGTCGCTGTCGAAGGTCACGCGGATTTCCGAAACCAGCCCGATCTGGATTGCGCCGTCGCCGGGGCTGATCGCGGTGACCTCGGGGGCGGAGGTCGGGTTGACCACGTCGATCCCTGCACCGTTGGCGATCAGCAGGCGCCCGTCCGAGGTGGCGACCAGGCTGTCACCCCTGGCCGCGCCGATGGCCAGCGTCGCGACCCGCTGCGTCGCCAGGTCGAGCACGGCAAGCGTTCCCAGCCCGGTCGAACGGTCAATATCGCTGGTGATGAAAGCCAACCCTTCCAGCCGGGTGCCCGCGCGGCCGAAGGTGATCGACTCCGCGGCGATGTTCAGTTGCTGGACGATCTCGGCCTGACCGGACGCGTCGAAGCGCAGGATATCGCCCTGCTCCGGCCAGCTGGTCGCCCAGAGCGTGCCGGTGGGGTCCAGTGCCAGGTCTCCGACTCGCTGATCCGAGAAGAAGGTGAAGGTTTCGGTCGTGGGGTCGAACAGCTCTATCCCGCGGCCGGAACCGACATAGATGCGGCCGTCCGCGGCGATGGCAAGGCTTTGGGTCAGACCCTCGCCGAAGGCCGCGATCGTCGCCCCGGTCGTGGGATCGAGTTGCAGCAATTGCCGCCCCGACATCGCCCAGAGCCGTCCATCCGTCCCGAAGGCCATGTCATAGATCGGGGCCGCTGTCTGTCCGAAATCGCCCTGTCCCGACACGTCGCCGCCGCGGGCAGGCAGGTGGTAGAGCGCGCTGCGCTGCGGGCCGCCGATGACGACGATGCTACCATCCGGAGCCTCGGCCAGCGCGGTCGGTCCGATCCCGGCCAGGTCCAGATCGGGGAACCCGCGGGCAAAGGCCGCCGCCGAGAACGGGCTGGCCACCTGGGTGTAGAAGGCCGGCGCGGAGGGCGCATTGGGGGCCGTCACCCCTTCGAGCACTTCAAGGAACAGGTCGTTCGCCACGGCATCGGTGGGCGCGGGGGCGGCCAGTGGCGTGGGTGAGGTGGCGGGCCCGAATTCGGTGCCGCCCAGGTTGACGGCGAACCCGTCATCCGGCGCAGTGATCCCTGCGGGCGGCCGTTCGGTATTGCCTGCATTGTCGGTGGCCAGTGCCAGGAATTCATAGCTATGTCCGGCCTCGCCCACGAAGGTATGGATGCTTGCCTCGCTCTGAGCCTCGAGCAGGCGGAAATCGCCGCCATCCGTCGCAACGTAAAGGCTGACATGGCGCACGCCGGATCGCGCATCGCTTGCGGTCCAGGACAGTTCGTACCTGTCGGTGCCGGTGACACGCTGCACGGTCAGGGCCGTCGCGGGGGCGACCGTGTCGACGGTCTGGGATACCTCGTTGGTCAGGTCGCTGGGGCGGGTGTCGTAGTCGACCTTTGCGATCGAGATCAGCCGCGTGCCATCCGTGATCCGCGCGCCGGGCGTGACCGCGTAGGTCACAGCCCCGGTCGGGTCGTCGCCGGTCAGCAGGCCCGGCCCGGCGGTGGCGACTTCGCCGGTGTCGGGGTCGATGGCCTGCACCAGCCAGGTGGCGGTGCGGCTGGCCACGTCGATACCGGCGGACAGGCGCAGCACGTAGCCAAGCGTGCCGGTCAGGTCCAGGTCGGTCTGGAACAGGGCGCGATTTTCCGGTGCCTCGATGACCACATCGCCCAGCCGCAGCGACCCCAGACGGAAGCTGCGCGGATCGAAATTCGGATCCAGTTCGGTCGTGATGCGCAGTTCCTGCACGGGCTGGCCGCCCTGTGCGTCGCCGAAGCGTATCTCGAAGGGTAGGCGCGTATTGGCCGGGACGATCTGGTCCTCGCCATAGCCCTGCGGCCCCAGCATCGCCGCGTTGCGGTTGGCGGCCTCCAGCTCTTCCAGGAACCGGCCCAGGTCCAGCGGGCTGAGCTCCGAGGTCGAGAGATCCGAGCCGATATTGTCCACCACGTCCTCGCCCGCCAGCGGCGAGAAGACGTTGAAAGCCTGGAAAAGCGTCGGATAGGTCAGGCCAAGCGCGTAGTCGTCTGCCTCCGGCAAGGCCGGAACGGGGATGTCGAGCGGCGGCACGTTCTCGCCCGAGCGGATGTCGTAGCGCGCGATATCGGCGAGCAGGGTTTCGTCATTGCCGTACCATTCGCGGATCTTGGCGAAAAAGGCGACCAGGTCGGTCGAGGTGCGGAAGGCGTCGGCCTCTTCGTTCAGCAGGACGCCCATGGACAAGGTGCTGAGCAGGCTGACCACTTCGCCGCGTTCGCGGGCCGGGGGCGCCTCTCCGTCAGGGCGCAGGATGCCGGCGGTTTCCAGCGCGGCCAGGTAGCCGCTGCGCCAAGCGGTGGCGTCGCCCGCGATCGCGGCCAGCGCGCCCTGTGCCTCCGGGTCGGCCAGGATCGCATCGCGCAGGCGGTCGGCCTCGGCCAATTGCAGGGCGACGAATTCATCGCGCGTCAACGGTGTGGCCGCGGCGAGGACGTGAAACTGGAACGGGGCGTAAAGACGCACCGCATCGTCCAGCACCTCGACCCGCGGATCGCGGAAGATGAGGTCGACGACCGGGTTCACATCTGCCAGGGCGTCGGGCCCGGCATCCAATGCGCCGCCTTCGCGCAGCTCAGGATGGGCGTCGTAGAGGTATTCGCGGACCTGTTCGAAATCCCGGTCCA
Organism: Pseudooceanicola atlanticus; assembly: GCF_000768315.1. Taxonomy (GTDB): domain Bacteria; phylum Pseudomonadota; class Alphaproteobacteria; order Rhodobacterales; family Rhodobacteraceae; genus Pseudooceanicola; species Pseudooceanicola atlanticus. The sequence goes on along the minus strand of NZ_AQQX01000004.1, from coordinate 482,541 downwards.
CCAGCGCCTGAAGCACCGGGTAGGTCTGAATGTTGAAGCTGAAGGCGGCCAGCCCGCCGGTCGGCAGGTCGTAGGCGAAACCGGGCGCCAGCATGTGTCCGGTCGTATTCGTGATCGGTCCCAGATCGGCCCAGGGCACGTCGCTTCCGGCATCCGTCGCCGGGTCGCCCGACAGGTTGGTGGTGAATTTCAGGAAGGGCAGGTCATAGACGCCTTCCGCCTGTCCCATGTTCGGCGCGCCGAAGGTGAAATGGACATAGGGCGTGTCGATATTCGAGAAATTCTGCAGCGTCAGCGCGTAATTGCCCGTCTGTCCGACCGGGACGATCCGCGGGCCGCCCAGGGCCAGACCCACCTGGTTCTCGATCGCGCGCTCGACCAGCACGCGGTAGGGTTTCACCGCGGTTTCGCCATCGGGGTTGATGACCTCGACATCGTAGAGCCCGCGCTCTGCCCCTGCGAGGTCGAAGACCGCCACGATGCGGGAGCCATCCAGCACCTCCTGGTTTATCGGCAGGACACTGGCGACGCCGGGCCGGGTCAGGCGCAAGACGGCCCCGGGGGCAAAGCTGGCCCCTTCGACCACCGTGGTGACGTAACGCCCGTCGCCGACGCGATCCTGGCGGACATCGGTGATCTGGAAGGGCAGGATTTCCGGCAGCAGGGCGACGTCCTGGTCGGTGTCGCCGATATTGCGGACGAGGATGTAATATTCGCCGGGCAGGGTGCTGCCGATGGTGGCCTGCTGCACCGCGCTGAGGGGCGTGTCGTAGATCGCGTCGTAATCGGTGCCGGTGGGCAGGCCGTCATACTTGACGAAGATCTCCAGCTGCGCGTCCGGGTCGGCCGCGGCGATCCGCGTGCGCAGGGTCTGTCCCAGCCCCGTGGTCACGCGGTAGAGCCGTTCCTCACCCGCTGCCAGGTCAACCGGAGTGGCTCTTCCCAGCGGAATATCCGGCGTGGTGACATAGATCGAGTTCTCTGTCGCGGCCAGGTTGTTCGCGGTCGCGCCGTCTTCGTTCACTTCGCTGCGCACGTCGCTGCGCACGATGAACCGGTAGGCGCGTTCGGCGGCCACGGGCATCGTCGTGGTCAGGGTGCCGGTATAGCTTTCGCCCGGTGCCAGCGTGCGGTTTTGTTCGACCCGTCCGACCAACCGGTCGCCCAGGTCGAAGCCGGCATCCGTCGACATGTAGATGGCGTCCGTCCAGCGGCCCGATGCGGGGCTGGTGCCGTTATTCGTGACCCGGTAGGTGATCGTGATCTCTTCGCCCACGATCATGTCGCCGGTGACCCCCACATCCGAGGTCACGAGGTCGGCGGGCGGTGGCTCGCGGAACCGGATCGGGGTGGCGGATGTCAGGCTGTTGTTCCGCTCCAACCCACCTTCGTAGACGGCGCCGATGGGGGCGCGGGCGGTGGCACGGTCGGTGACGACGAAGACATAGTATTCCCCGCTCAGCGCAAAGCGCGGGGTCAGGTCGCGGGTGATGTCGTAATGATCGCCTGCCTCCAGCCCGCCGTCATGGGTATGGGAGCCGAGGAAGATATCGGCAGAGGGATCCAGCACCTCGTCCCGCGACAGGTAGATCAGGTCGGTCCAGGTGCCCTGGCTCGGGATCGTCGCACTGCCGGAATTGGTGACACGATAGGTGATCTCGAGCCGTTCGCCCCGGATCAGGATATCGGGCACCTCAAGCTGGGCGACCCGCAGGTCGGGGCCGGGAGAGGCTTCGATATCCCGCTCGAAGACCTTCAGGTTGTCGCCCTCGAATTGGAACTCGTTGACCGGGTTCCGGGACGTCGCGCGCAGCCCGTTCAACCCCTCTGCCACGTCCGAGCGGGTATAGATGCCACCATCCGCCGTGCGACTGTCGGTTTCGAACAGGATGTGGAATGGCCCCTCGATACCGACGGGCAGGGTGATCACGTCCTCGACCGTGTAGCTTTCGCCGGGTTCCAGCACCGCGTTGAAGCGTTCGAACGTGGCCAGCAGGTGGTCCGATCCGTCCAGCCCGCCATCGCGCGAGATGAAGACACGATCGTACCAGCGTTCTGCCTGGGCGACCCGCGTGCCGGTATTGGTCACGGTGAAGGAGATCGGAACCTCCTGGCCCGCCTTCAGGTCGTCGGGCAGGGTGATCTGGGTGAATTCGAGGTTGGGTTCGGAAAAGACGGCCTGGAACTCGGCGGTGGCGATGTTGTTGTCGTTCGCCGACCCTTCGAACACGGACCCGGCATAGAGATCGGCCGCGGCCTCGGCATTGCCGCTTGTCGCCTCCCGCTCGGCCTGCCGGCCTGAGGCGGCGGCGTCGGCGATCACGTGGATGAAGTAGGGCCCGTCGATCCCGGCGGGCAGGGTCACCGTCGCGCGGCCGGTATATTGATCGCCATCCTTCAGCGGGGCGTTCGGCACGATCGTGGTGACCGCCAACCGTGTCGCGCGCGACAGATCGAGCACGGGATCCGGGCTGATCCAGACCGCATCGCGCCAGGACACCGTGCCCTCCCACATGTCGGGGCCCAGGTACTCGCCGGTCCAGCTGACCTCGACCTCGGCGCCCGACAGGGTTCCGTCGGGAGGCGGCGTGATATCGACCACGCGCAGGTCGCCCGGGGCGGCCGTGACGTCGGCAGTGCCGTTGGCTACATTGTCGGTCTCGTCGCTTTCGCCGATGCCGGGGATGCCGCGGGTGCCCTGGTCGACGACCACATGCACGTATTGCCCGGACACGCCCGGGGGCAGGTCGATGGTTTCGCTGCGGGTGTAGCGGGCGTTCACATCCAGCGGGCCGGTGCGTTCGAAGGCCCCGATCCGCCAAGTCGTCGCCCCCGGGGCGCCGTAGACCGGGTTGTCGGACAGGTAGACCACGTCGCGCCACAGGGCGTCCCCGTCAATCGCGCCGCTGCCAAGGTTCTCGACGGCCCATGACACGGTCAGCGCCTCGCGCCCCGACACGACGGCAGGGCTGCTTGTCACGTCCTGCGCCACCAGGTTCGGCAGGCGCGGGGTGAAGCCGATCACGTCGATCGCGCGGCCCTTGTAATTGTTGCTGTCGAATTCGTCGGGGTCGTCGGGGTTCTCGTTGCCGGCCAGCGTGTCCTCGACCACCAGGTCGGTGCTGTCGGTCCAGGGGGTGATGAAATAACGCCCGGTCGGCAGGGTGTCCGGGATGCGGACCTTCACCTTGCGGGTATAGCTGTCGTCCTGACCCAGCACGCCGTTGCGGGGGATCGTCGCCAGCAGGATCGCGCTGTTGCCCTTGCCGAAATCCACGTCGCCCGGATCGGTGACCTTCTTCAGGGTGCTTGGGCGGCGCGGGTCCAGTGCGATCCAGATCGTGTCGGTCCAACGGCCCGTGAAGGTCTCGTTCAGGCCCTTGTTGGTGACCGTGTAGCTGACCTCGATCTCTGACCCGGCGACGACCTGGGTCGGGGCGATCACACGGTCCGTGGCCAGGTCGGGCTTGGGGGCCGGGGTGATCTGGATCTCCTGGCTGGCGACATTGTCCCCGTCGTTCGGATATTCGTCGACCTGGCTGAAGGCATCGGTCGATACCAGCACGTAGGCCTTGCCGCCATAGCGCAGCGGAATCGTCATCGGGTCGGTGGTCAGGCCGTAGGTCTCACCCGGATCAAGGGCAGAGACGTTTTCGAATTGACCGATCAGCAGGTCATCGCTGCCCAGGGTGGTGTCCAGCGAAAGGTAGACCCGGTCGATCCAGCGCCCCGTCGCGGCCACAGCGCCCTGGTTGGTGATCTCGTAGTTCGCCGTCACCGTCCCCCCAGCGGAGGGCGTTTCCGTCGCCTCGACCTTGGCGACGGTCAAATTGGGCCGCGGAGAGGGCGCGATGGTCAGGATCGCGTCGTCCTGGGTCCGGTTGTTGTCGGCGCGGTCCCCATGTTCATAAAGCGTCGCGCGGTCGTTGGTGATCACGACCAGCCGATGAGGGCCCGACACCCGGCCCGGCAGGGTGATCCGTTCGGTACGCTGATAGAACAGACCCGGCTGGATCACCGCATCACTGGTATAACGGCCCAGGAAGATCGGAGCCTTGGTGGTGTCGAGCGGCACGAGGTAGACGGCGTCCGTCCAACTGCCCGAGGTCGCGGCCTCGCCGGTATTGTCGACCCGCCAGGCGATGTCGATGGCCTGACCTTCCTCTGCGTCAGGCGGCACCGCGATCTCTGTGACCTCCAAATCCGGGGACGGACTGAGGGCTATCGTGCTGCTGACGATGTCGGAGGCGTTGTTGTCGTCGAAGATGAACTCGAACGGGCCCCGCGTGCTGACCCGGATGTAGACCGGGCCCTCGACCCCGTCGGGAATGCGGATCTGGGCGCTGCGTTCGTAGAGGTCATCCACCGCCAGCGCGCCGACATGGGTAAACTCCTGGTAGGTCAGCAGGTTGGTCGCCGCTGCATCCGAATAGACGGAAATGCGGTCGTTCCAGCTCCCGGTATTGGTGGTGCCGATGCCGCGATTGGCGATGGTCCAGTTGACTGTCAGCGGCTGGCCGCTCTGCCCGCCCGGATCGGCCGAGATCTCCTCGACCTTCAGGTCGGCATAGGGGATCGGCATCACGTCGACCGGATGCGGCACGGTGGCGATGTCGTTGTCGGTCTTGCCGGCCTGGAACACGGGCGCGTCCTGGGCCGTCTGCACGTAGATCGTCAGCCGGTCCGAGAAACGCGGCGGCATCACCACGTCGAGCGAGGCGTCGTAGCCCAGGCCCAGCCCAAGACCGCCGAACCGGTCGACCCGGCCCAGTTCGAAATCGTCCGCATTGCCGATCACGTCATCGCGGGAGGCCATGACCACGTCGACCCACCCGGTTTCGGCCCCGCGGCCCGTGCCCTGGTTCTCGACCCGCCAGCTGACGGTAATGGTCGCCGGGTCGCGCGCGGTGAATTCCGGCGCCTCGACATCCCGCACCACGAGGTCGGCATGAGGCGCGAGGTCGACCCGCAGGGCGCGGGCGGTGGCATTGTTGTCGGGATTGGCCTCGATCACATCGCCATCGGCATCGCTGACCGCCAGCAGGTTGAAGTCCCCGAACAATTCGATTGGGATGGTGACGGTCACGCTGTCTTCGATGATCGCGCCCGGCTCCAGCGTTTCGGTGCGCTGCCATTCGGCCAGCACCACGTCGCTATCGTCGAACACGTCATCCAGGGACAGCACGATCAGGTCGCGCCGATCGGCCTGGGCGGTGCCCGGGCCGGTATTGGCAAAGGTCACGTCGACGTCGATCGTCTGGCCCGAGGTCACCTGGCCCACGGCATCGAGCGCCGTCACCCTCAGGTCGGGGCTGTCCACCGCGACCTTGTCGTCGGACGCAGCAAGGTTCGGCGCATCCCCGGCCTCGAACACCCGGTTCGCGGCGTCGGTTAGGACCAGCACGGTATAGCCGCCCGGCGCAATATCGGGGAAGGGCAGGGTCAGTTCGCCCTCGTAGCTTTCGCCGACATCCAAGTCGAAGGACCGCGCAACCGATCCGATCAGCTGTGCCCCGTCCAGGGCGCCGTCGGTCGACAGGTAGACGTTGTCGACCCAGGGCGACCGGGCGATGCCGGCGCCGTCGTTGCGCACGCTCCACCGGATCACCGCCTCCCGCCCGGGCGAGGCGGTTTCGGGCGCGGTGACGCTGGCCACGGTCAGATCGGCCGCAGGCCCGACGGTCAGGGTCGTCTGGCCGATCGTGGCGGTGACGTTGTTGGCCTCGTCCGCGCCTTCGAAGATGGTGTCGCCGCGATCGGTCACGATCAGGAAATGCACCGGCCCGGTCAGCGCGCCGGTCAGATCGAAACTGCCGGTGACGGTGTAGCTGTCGCCGGCGGCCAGCGGTCCGGTGCGCGCGACCTCGCCCAGCAGGATATCGTTTCCGTCGAGCACCGCATCGGTCGAGACATAGACGGCATCGGTCCAACCGCCCGTCGCAGGGTCAACACCCAGGTTCCGCACCCGCCATTCCAGCGCGACGCTGTCGCCATAGCCGGCGGCGGGCGGGGCGGTGACGATCTCTACCTTCAGGTCGGAAATCGGCGCGGTCAGCCCGATCTCGGACAGGGCGATGTTGTCGCTGCGCGTGTCGGGTTCGGTCACGTCCGACCCCACATCCGCGATGACGGCGATCCGGTAGGTGCCGGTCAGGCCGGATGGCAGGTCGACCTCTGTCGCCACATCGTAGAACCCGTCGGGATCGAGCGCGCCATCGCGCGGGATTTCCGCCAGGATGACGTCGTCGCCATTGCCGATGATCGTGTCACCGGACAGCACCACGCGGTCGACCCAGGAGGACACGTCGGTCCGGACGCCGCCGTTTTCCACCCGCCAGCCGATGGCCAGGCTTTGCCCGCTCAGCGCGTTGTCGGCCACATCGAGGTTCCGGACCCGAAGGTCGGGATAGCTGCGGGCGGCGGATTGGAACGTCACGACCGTTCCGGTTTCGTAGCCGCTCGCGCCGTCGGGCGTCAGCTCCAGCATCCCGCGCCGGCCGAATTCGTCCCGGTTGGTCTGGACCAGCAGCCGAAGCTCGCCCGTGCCGGCGACGCCGTCGGCCAGCGTCACGGTGACCTGCCGTGTTACCCTCTCACCCGGGCCAAGCATCGGGCCGCCATGGTCGATGATGGAGTTGTGGGCGGTCGCGAATTCGGCCTGGTTGTAGATGTTGATACGATCGGTCCAGCCGAACCGGGTCGCCCCATTGCCGATATTGACGACATCATAGGCGATAGTGACCTGGCCCCCGGCCTGCGGGTTTTCCGTCAGCACGCGCAGGTTCTCGGCGATGATATCGGGGGCTGAGACGACGTCGACAGAGGAGGTGTTATTCGTCTCGGCGTCACCGTCGGTGTTCAGCTCGTCCACCGTATTGTCGGTGTCGGTCGTCACGATGACGGTGAACTGACCGACCTGGTTCTGGCCGCCGGGCCAGGTCACGGTTGCAGAGCGGGCAACGGTGTCGCCGGGCGCGATGGCCGGTCCGTCATACCCCACGTCGATCAGCGCCAGTTCCGCCCCCGTCGACCGGTTGCGTAGGCGCAGTTGATCGACAAAGGCCTCGGATGCCGGGGCGCCGCCCTGGTTCCGCAAGGTCCAGGAGATCGTGACGTCATCCCCGGGCTGCCAGTTCACCGCCGGGGTGAAGGTGATATCCTCGACCACCAGATCGGCCAGCGTCTCGGGAGTGGAGGTCACGGTGATCGTCGCCTCGCCGCCCTCTGCGCCCGGTTCTCGGGTGGCGTTCAGCGCGTCGGCAAAGACCGAGATCGTCAGCTCTCCGGTGCCCGACAGGCCGCCGGGCAATTGCACCACAGCCTCGCGCGCGCGGCTTGCCCCGGCGGCGAGCGGCCCGCCTTGTGGCACCTCGACCACCGCAAGGATGGCGGATCGTTCGGGGTTGCGGATGACGATCCTGTCCAGGCCGTCCTGCGACGGTTGATCGCCCGAGTTGGTCAGGGTCCAGCGGATCGTGACGGGGCTGTTCGCGCGCACCGGCCCGTCGGTCGTCAGGCCAGTGATACCGAGGTCCGCGCCGGTATCCGATTTCCCAATGTCGACCGGAGCCGGTGCACGAAGCGTCGTGTAGTCAAAGGCATAACGGGTCTCCGACAGCGTCCCGCTCGCCCCGCCAATCAACAGCAGGTACTCGCCGGTCTCTGTCAGCACGGCCCGGTCCGTGTCGAACCCGAAATACCCCTGGACGATCTGCTGCCCGGTCGGAGATATCAGGCGCCGGGTCGCGGAACCCGAGACCGAGTCCACGTCGATGGACAGCACGTCGCCCGCCACCACCGGAATCCGATAGGCCCGCAATGCGGCGCCGGGCACCAGCGTGTCCTCGACATGTCCGTCGGCGGGAAGAAGTGGGGCCGCGCCCAGGTCGATCAGCCCGAACCGATACTCACCGACGTTGCTGTCCCGTCCCGTGATGACCACCTCGTAATCCCCCGCCGCCAGCAGGTAGGAGGTGTTCACGCCGGAATCGCTGTTCAGCAGCCCGCTCTGTTCGGTGAGCCCATTGCGGCGCAGCGCCCATTCCAAGGTCGAGGATCCGGTCTGGCTGTCGAAATAGTAATACCCTGCCTTGGGGAGGGTGAACCGGTGCACGACGCTGTCTCCGGCGCCTTCGATCTCTCCGCTGAGGGTCTGGTTCAGGGGGCTGTCGACGAAACTGCGCACCGGTTCCCGCACCGCCAGCGTCACCGTGCCGGCGGGGGTGTCCAAGGTGCGGTTCATCCATATGAAGATCGTGTATTGCCCGCTTTCCGGTGCCTCGATCGCGCCGATGTCGTTGCTGATGCTGTCGATGGACAGAAGCCGCCCCGATGGTGAGACAAGGCCCATCTGCATCCAGAAACTGGCGGTCGAGGTCGACACGGTATCGAAGTAATAGCGCTTGCCGGCCTCCAGCGTGACGGATGTCGTCGTGATCTGCGGCGTTGGCTGGGCATCCAGCGTGATCTGGTCCAGATCACTCGCCGCGGGCGCTGCGAAGAGGTCCGTCAGTGAGAAAACGTAGTCTCCGCGCGTCCGGTAACTTTCGCTGTGGATTTCCAGCACGTAATCCCCGGCGCCGGCCCAGATCATGGCGTCGCCGACATTGCTGATCCCGTCGAGGTTCGGGGAATTGCGCAACAGCTCCCCGGTGTCGGCCGATCGCAGGCGCCATTGTATCTGTCCGTCGCTGCCCTTGGCGCTGAGGAACAGCGCCGTATCCGAAGCCAACGAGAAGGTATAATTCTCTTGCGACAGCTTCGTGTCCAGAGAGGCGGAGACGAGTTCTCCCATTGTCAGGGCCTGCGTGCGCACCCTGTCCTGGCGCAACGTGAAGTCGACCGAGAATGCAGGAGAGGTCATGCCGCCCGCGATCCGCAGCAGGTAGGTCCCGGATTTGGGCAATGTCGCGGGGAAGGTGTCGGAAAGCGAGACACTTGCCCGGTTGCCCTCGAAGGTCGTGACAAACCCGTCCGGATCGATCAGCTGGAACGTCCCCGCGCTGGAACTGCCGCCCGTCACGGTGACGTCCGACAGCATGACCCGGTCCCCGGCCTGGCCGGTGAAGCTGAAGGTTTTCAGGGCGTTGCCCGGGTCGATCACGGCCTCGACCGGGGTGCCGTCGGTGATCGCCTCGGCGGTCGCGTCGGCATCAACCAGGCCAAGCGCATAGCCGCCGACCGCGCCGCTGGTGGCGTAGAAGGTCAGCGCATACGTGCCCGGTTGAAGTGTCAGAACAGCGGGATTGGTGCTGCCCAGCCCGGCATAGGTGACCCCGCTGCTGAGGCGATAGGCCTCCGTGATCGCGCCATGCGGCCCGTCCACCCGGACCCAGATATTGGCGTTGTTCGACTGACTGTCGAGCAGCAGTCGCGTCGTCTCGGTCAGCGTGAAAAGCCGCTGTTCGCTGCCATCGGGCGTGTCGATCTGGCCCGTGATGACCTCGCCCAAAACGGCCGGGTCGCCGGACATCGGGATGGTCGGAGCGCTGCCCTGATCGGCCAGGCGCAGGATCGGTGTCACGGCGGCGGCCACGGAATGGTTCGCATTGATCAGCAGCGTATAACGCCCCGAATATTTCGCGGGCCCCAGATCGGTGGCGACGAAGTTGCCGCGATGGATCTCGTGCCCGACCGCGTCGAAGACCTGCACGGTCAGGCTGGCCGTCGACACCCCGAAGGCGCTGAGCGATCCGGGCTCCAGCCGCAGCAGATCCCCCGCCGCCACATCGAAGGCGAAGGCCTGACTGCCCTCGGCCTCCAGGTTCAAGGTCACATCGGTATCCCGGGGCAGGGAGGGTGCCGCATCCAGGTTTCGCAGCGCCAGCGCATAATCCCCGGTGGCCCCGTCATCGCCGCGGATGACGATATCGTATCGGCCAGCCGAGAGGCGCAGCAATGCCTCGCGCCCCCATGGCATGTCGTCGAAATCTCGGCTGGCCAGTTGGTCGCCATTGGCCGTTTCCACCGCCCAGGACATGACGCCGGAGCCGATCAGGCTGTCGACTTGCAGCCATGTGTCCTGCGCCAGCTCAAAGCTCAGCCGGTGGCGGTCCCCCGGTTGCGACAGAGCCCCGTCGATGCGGGTGCCGAGCGTGACGTCGCGGGTCGTTTCCGTCCTTTGGAACAGGCCGATATCCAGCGATCCGGCCTCGGTCGCCGATCCGTTTTGGTAGCCTTCGACGACGACGTAATAGGTGCCGGACAATCCCATCTGCGGGATAGAGACATCGGTGCCGCTGGTGGCATGCACCTCTTGCCCGTGTTGGTCCAGCAGGCGCAGGGTGAAGTTGTTTCCGACGGGGTTGCGATGCGCCAGGTGCAGTGGCGTCGACCCGTCCAGCGTTGTCCTGTAGACGGCGCTGCCGCGGGCGGGCATGACGGGCACCGTGACCATCATGTCCAGGTCCAGCAGCGGCGCGTCCGTCACGTCCTTCAACAGGAACGGAATCGTCCCGGCGGTATCGTTGCTGAAGAACAGCTCCAGCGCATAATCGCCTGCCTGCAAGGACAGGAACTGGCTGGCCGAGTTCAGGTCGGCCGGCTCTTCTACCAGGACATTGCCCTGATCGTCCAGCAGGCGGAACCGAGCCGCGCTGGAGCCGTCGAACCGGCTGTCCATCATCAACTTCGCCGCGCTGTCCAGCGTGAAGGTGTAGCGACGCAGGTCGCGGTGATGGTCGATCACCGCCTCGACCAGCGTGCCCAGGGTCAGGGGGGCTTCTGTGATAGCGCGCAGCGATGGCGTCGCGGTGAATTCGGACATGCCGCCATCTGCGTCCAGGTCGAACACGACGTAGATATCGCGCCCAGCCGAGCCCCGTACCGTTCCCAGGGTCCAGTCATTGGTGGTCGTATGAAGCTGTTCGCCAGATTGCGAGTAGATCGTGACGCGGCCCGGGTTGGCGGTCACATCCAGCAGGAAATCCGCGCCCTCCGGCACCGCGATGCGGCGAATGGCGGCGCCGCCATCCGCGTCCGGGGTGACGCTGATCGGCGCGTCCGGGGCGAGGGTCGGGGCATCGGCGAAATCCAGCAGGCGGAAACTGTAGTCGCCCTGCAATCGCCCCTCGGGCTGGATGACCAGCCGGTAGGAGCCTGCGCCCAGCGATACCGTTCTCGCTTGGGAATAGGCCGTGTCGAAGTCGGTGGCCGATAGCGCGATGCCGTTGGGCCCCTCGATCAGGAACTGCACATCCGCCCGTTGCAGCGTGTCCACCGCCAACGTCGTCGCGCTGTCCAGGTCGAAGGCGTAGACATGCCGGGACCCGGCCTTGAGGTCGCCCGATACCGTCTGTCCGATTGTCAGGGCATGGGTTTCATCCGTCACCTTGTCCAGCCGGAACGCGGCATTGCGTTCGGCGATATTGTCCATGTCCCCGCGCACCAGGATGTAATAGGTGCCCGCCCGGTCCACCGTGGTGCGGCCCAGCATGTCCTGGCTGGTCGTCAGCCTTTGCCCGGAAGCATCGTAGAGGTCCAGGTTCACGAAATGCTGGGCGCCCGGTACGGAGGTCGTGACGCTGAACGTGTCGCCTGCCTGGGCGTCGAAGCGGTAGACCTCGCTGTCCGATCCGGGCACGAGATGCGGTTCGAACACGTCCCCATAGGCGATCTGCGGCGCTCCGGTGACAGAGCGCAACGCCATCCGGTAGCTCAGGTTGGAGGCGTTGATGCTTTGTATTTCCAGCAGGTTGTCGCCCGCGGGCAGGTGAAACAGCCGGTCGCCATTTCCGATCACCTGGGTCTGCGACCGGCCCAACGTGTCGCTGATCGTGGCGTTGATCCAGAACAGGTTGCTCGACGATCTGTGCGGCGTCAGAAGGAACAGACCCGGATTGGCGCTGCTGATCGAATAGCGGTGCACGTCGTCGATATCGGCCAGCGTCGCGTCGATGTCCTGTCCCAGGACGATCGGCGTTTCCGTGCCATCGGTGGGTGTCGTCGTGGTCGCCCGGCTGCGGGTCAGGGTCACGCCGAAATCGATCGGACCGGATTGCAGCCGCTCGCCCTCGATCGACAGGATGTAGGTGCCGCCGACATTGAGAATTCCGGTGGTCAATGGCGTGTCACTGACCGAAAAAGCCTCGTCGATCAAATTGTTGCCGAAAGGATCTGTGATCCGCACTCCGACATCGGACCAAATGCCGCCCGACAACGTTTCTAATTTCAAATCCAGAATATCGCCCTGTCCGGCGGAAATGGAATAAAGCTGGGTTTCCCGGCCCGTGGGCAATTGGCCTTCGATCAATGTTCCGGAACTGACCGGAATGGATTGCGACAAGTCCTTGATTTCAAATCGGTAGCTGCCGGTCGCAGACCCGATCCCGCCGACGCTGAACGTATAGGTGCCGGAGGCCAGCGCCAGGGTCGACATCATGTCGGCCCGGTGCCCGTTCGTATCGCTGTTCCCGTCGCCCGCATCGGCAGAGGCGACCACGCGTCCGTCCTCTCTCAGAAGGCGCCACTCGACATTGGCCGCGCTCAGATCGTCGATGTGAACCGCCGTCGCCTCGGTCAGGGTGAAGACATGCGCCTCTTCCTCGCCGGGTATGTCGATGGTGCCGGTGACGGGCAGGAAATCGGCCGACAGAAGCAGTCGCGGTTCCAGCGTTTCGAAATGCAGCGAGGGGCCGGCCTCTATCTCGGCCGGATTTTCAAGCGTCTCCCGTTTATTAGAGACACACCCCTTTTCGAAATCGACGTCCTCATCGCGCGGCAATGCGCAATCCCCCGTACAAACCCAGTGACGGGGCCTCAACCGGAAGGTGAACGGCCCCCAAATAGTACCTGTGACCCTTGGCAAGTGGGCTTAGAATCGAATTGATTAATGAGGTGACGATACGACAAAGAGCCAACGTCACAAGGAAAAATTGCGTTTCCGAATTGGCGATGCTGCTATTGGAAAACTGTTTTACACCGCAGGCCGGCCGGAATTGTCAGGTCATCATTGGGTAAATCCATCAGCACGCCGACCGTGCCCGATGCCGCATCGAAGACCCTGTCGATCACCGCGATGCGGGCGGGGTGCTGGCCGCCGACCGGGTCCTCCGGTTCGATGGTGACGACCTGTCCGAGCGTCAGGTCGGGATAGTAGCCGATCGGCACGAAAGCCTCGACCCGGAGCGTATCGACGCGGGCGATGACCAGCAGCGGCTCCTCGGTCGTGCCGTATTCGCCGGGCGACAGCAGACGGTCGGTGACGACGCCGTTGACCGGGCTGATCAGGTCCTTGCGGCGCAACCGGGCCTCGGCCGCGCGGGCCTCGATCCCGGCGATGCGGCGTTCGGTTTCGCGTTGCAGCACGGTCTGGCGCGCGGCCTCTGCCTCGACCCGGGCCTCCTCGGCGACGCTGTCGGCTATAGCGTTGCGTTCAGACAGTTTTTCGGTCCGCTCGGCCACCGTCTCAAGCAGCTTCAGCCGGGCCTTGGCGGCGTCGATCGCGGACATGTCTTCGGCGCGGGCGCGGGCCACGTCCAGTTCTGCTTCTTCCAGCGTGGCATCCATTCGGGCGACCAGTTGACCGGCGGTGACGGTATCGCCGCGTTCGACCTCCACGCTGCCGACAATGCCGGCAACGGGGCTGGCCAGGTCGACGATGTCATAGGGGCGGATGACGCAAGGCACCGGGGCCAGGTCAGCCAGAGCCGGCAGGGGCAGGGGGAGGCATAGGGCCAGGGCCTTGAGAATACTGGATTGTTTCGCCATTCGGACCCCCATGTGCCAGATGATGCCCGACCTTAGTCCCGCCACGGTGAACGGGGCAAGGGTGCGTCGCAGCAGGTCGGCGATGGCCTGAACGACAAAAGGCCACCCGAAGGTGACCTTTTCGTCCAACCTGTTGAAACAGGAGGAAAATTGGAGCGGGCGATGAGATTCGAACTCACGACCCTTACCTTGGCAAGGTAATGCTCTACCCCTGAGCTACGCCCGCATCCGTTGGGTAGGGGAGCATGTATAAAGAACCGCAGGGGGGCGCAAGGGGAAATTTCGGGAAGATCGCAAAATTTTTTGCCTTACCCTGCGACACGGTTTCAGCACCGAACGGTACGTCGGTATCACGTCGGTATTGCGTCGGTATCCGGTCGGTGGATTTGCGGTTTGCGACAGCCAGAGGCCGCGCCCACAGGACGCCGTTCAGGCGGCGGCAGGGGACAGGGCGGGACCGGGCGAGAGGGCCCTGTGACGGGCCGAGCGGCTGCGGCCAGCCTTGGGGCCTGGAGGGGCCAGGCTTGGGGTCAGGGCGACCGCAGAATGGCCCGTGCGCTCCTCGCGCCCCAAACAAAAACCGCCGGCGCGGGGCCGGCGGTTCGGGTTTGCAAAGGGTCGGACCGGGTTATTCGAACTCGACCAGTAGATCCTTGGCGTCGATCTGGGCACCGGCGGTGATATGGACGGACTTGATCGTGCCGTCGCGGTCGGCATGCAGGCCGGTTTCCATCTTCATCGCCTCGATGGTCAGCAGCAGGTCGCCCTCTTTGACCTCGGCGCCGGCATTGACGGCGATGGAGGCGACGACGCCGGGCATGGGGGCCGCGACGTGGTTGGGGTTGGCCGGATCGGCCTTGGGCTGGGCTGCCTTGGACCCGGTTGCCTTGCGGTCCGGCACGCGGACGACACGGGGCTGGCCGTTCAGCTCGAAGAATACCCGGACCTCGCCGTCATCCTGTGTGTCGCCCACGGTGACAAGGCGGATTTCCAGGGTCTTGCCGGGGTCGATTTCGGCGGTGATCTCCTCTTCGGGTTTCATGCCGTAGAAGAAGGTCAGCGTCGGCAGGCAGCGCACCGGCCCGTAGGTTTCGTGGCGCACCGCGTAATCGGTAAAGACCTTGGGATACATCAGGTAGGCGTTCAGATCCTCGTCGTCGATCTCGATCCCGTCGAGGGTGCTGCTGATCTCCTTGCGCTTTTCCTCCAGGTCGATGGGGGCGAGGTGGGCGCCGGGGCGGTCGGTGTTGGGCTTGTCGCCCTTGAGCACCTTCTTGACGATCGCCTCGGGGAAGCCGCCGGGGGGCTGGCCGAGGTTGCCCTTCATCATGTCGATGACCGAGTCGGGGAAGCTGACATCCTTCTTGGGGTTCTCGACATCGGCGCGGGTGAGCCCCTGCGAGACCATCATCAGGGCCATGTCGCCGACAACCTTGGAGGAGGGCGTGACCTTCACGATATCGCCGAACATCTGGTTCACGTCGGCATAGGCCTGGGCGACCTCGTGCCAGCGTTCCTCGAGCCCCATCGAGCGCGCCTGCGCCTTGAGGTTGGTGAACTGGCCGCCGGGCATTTCGTGCAGGTAGACCTCGGAGGCGGGGGCCTGCATGCCCGATTCAAACGCCGCGTACTGGCCGCGCACGGCCTCCCAGTAGTTGGAGACCTCTCGCACGGCGGCGATGTCGATGCTGCTGGCGCGGGGGCCATGTTTCAGCGCCTCGAGCACGGATCCGAAGGTCGGCTGGGAGGTGTTGCCCGACAATGCGTCCATGGCCGCATCGACGATGTCGACACCGGCCGCGGAGGCGGTGAGGATCGTCGCGGTGGCCGCGCCCGACGTGTCGTGGGTGTGGAAGTGTATCGGGATGTCGACCGCGTCCTTGAGGGCGGGGAACAGCACCTCGGCCACGGGGGCTGTCATGACGCCGGCCATGTCCTTGATCCCGAGGATATGGGCGCCGGCCTTCTCCATCTCCTTCGCCATCTTGACGTAATAGGCGATGTCGTACTTGGCGCGGGCCGGGTCGAGCGCGTCACCGGTATAGCAGACCGTGCCTTCGCAGATCTTGCCGGATGCGATGACCGCATCCATGGCGACACGCATGTTTTCGACCCAGTTGAGACTGTCGAAGACGCGGAACACGTCGACGCCGGTTTCGGCGGCCTGGCGCACGAATTCCTGCACGACGTTGTCGGGATAGTTGGTGTAGCCCACCCCGTTGGAGGCGCGCAGCAGCATCTGGGTCAGGATGTTGGGCATCTTTTCCCGGATGTCGCGCAGGCGCTGCCAGGGGCATTCCTGCAGGAACCGGTAGGCGACGTCGAAGGTGGCTCCGCCCCAGCATTCCACCGAGAAGAGCGGCGACAGGTTGGCCGCATAGGACGGCGCGACCTTGATCATGTCGATGGAGCGCATCCGCGTGGCCAGCAGCGACTGGTGCCCGTCGCGCATGGTCGTGTCGGTGAAAAGCAGCTCGGTCTGTTCCTTGACGAACTTGGCCACCGCTTCGGGCCCTTCGGCCTCGAGCAGGTTGCGGGTGCCGAGCGGCACCTCGCCCTTGATCGGCGGGATGCGCGGCGGCTTGAGGTCCGGATGCGGTTTTGGGCGGCCCTGAACCTCGGGATGGCCGTTCACGGTGATGTCGGCGATGTAGGTCAGGACCTTGGTGCCGCGGTCGCGCCGTTTCTTGAAGTCGAACAGCTCGGGCGTCGTGTCGATGAACTTGGTCGTGTACTGGTTGTTCAGGAAGGTCGGGTGCTGCAGCAGGTTGATGACGAATTCGATATTCGTCGACACGCCGCGGATACGGAATTCGCGCAGGGCGCGGTCCATGCGGCGGATCGCGGCCTCGGGCGTGGCGGCCTTGGCGGTGACCTTGACCAGCAGGCTGTCATAATAGCGGGTGATGACGCCGCCCGCATAGGCCGTGCCACCATCGAGGCGGATGCCCATGCCGGTGGCCGAGCGATAGGCCGAGATGCGGCCGTAATCGGGGATGAAGTTGTTGGTCGGATCCTCGGTGGTGATCCGGGTCTGGAGCGCGTGGCCCGTCAGCTTGATATCGTATTGGGAGGCCTTGCCGGTCGCCTCGGACAGGGCCTTGCCCTCGGCGATCATGATCTGGGCCTGGACGATGTCGATGCCCGTGACCTCTTCGGTGACGGTGTGTTCGACCTGGACGCGGGGGTTCACCTCGATGAAGTAGAACTTGCCGGTTTCCATATCCATAAGGAATTCGACGGTGCCGGCGCATTCGTAATTCACATGGGCGCAGATCTTGCGGCCCAGTTCACAGAGCTCTTCGCGCTGCGCCTCGCTGAGGTAGGGGGCGGGGGCGCGTTCCACGACCTTCTGGTTGCGGCGCTGGACCGAGCAGTCGCGTTCGTAGAGGTGGTAGATGTTGCCGTGGCTGTCGCCGAGGATCTGCACCTCGACATGGCGGGCCCGGGTGATCATCTTTTCCAGGTAGCCCTCGCCGTTGCCGAAGGCGGCCTCGGCTTCGCGGCGGCCTTCCAGCACCTTCTCCTTCAGCTCCTTGGCGTTGGTGACGGGGCGCATGCCGCGCCCGCCGCCGCCCCAGGAGGCCTTGAGCATGAGGGGGAAGCCGATTTCTTCGGCCTCCTTGGTGATGGCGTCGAAATCATCGCCCAGCACGTCCGTGGCGGGGATGACCGGCACGCCGGCCTCGACCGCGACCTTGCGGGCGGAGGCCTTGTCGCCGAGCGCGCGCATCGTGGCGGCCTTGGGGCCGATGAAGGTGATGCCGGCGGCGTCGCAGGCATCGACGAAATCTGGGTTTTCAGAGAGCAGCCCGTAGCCGGGATGGATCGCGTCGGCGCCGGACATCTTGGCGACGCGGATGATCTCCTCGATCGAGAGATAGGCGGCGACGGGGCCCAGCCCTTCACCGATGCGGTAGGCCTCGTCCGCCTTGAAGCGGTGCAGGCCCAGCTTGTCTTCCTCGGCGTAGACGGCGACGGTTTTCTTCCCCATCTCATTGGCCGCCCTCATGATCCGGATGGCGATTTCGCCACGGTTGGCAATCAGGATTTTCTGGAAGTCGGCCATGGGGTCTTCTCCATGTGAGGGAAATATCAGCAGAGCAAACGACATGCCGCGCCGCAGCGCAAGGGGCGATTTGCGAAAAGCAAACTTGCCGACATGCAGAATGCAAATTTTGTAAAGTCCTGGCGCGGCCTGCACGAGGCGGGGCAGGCCGTGTTGGGCCTTCGCCGTGGCTGGCCCGTGGCGTGCGGGTCGCGCGGACACAAACGGCTTTGCAAATTTCACGCGCGGAAAGGGGCGCTGCCCCTTGCCGCCAAAGCTGCGCTTTGACGGCTACCCCGGAGTATTTGGGGCAAGATGAAGCAGGGGATGCGCCCGGCGGATCAGGACCAGAGCCTCTGGCGGGCCTCTTTCGGGGTGGCGATACCCATCTGTGTCATGGCGCTGTGCATGTCGTCGGTCAGGATATGGGTCACGTGATCGGCGCCGGAGGGGCCAAGCGCGGCCAGCCCCCAGAGCCAGGCGCGCCCCAGCATGACCATGTCGGCGCCGAGCGCGATGGCGCGCAGCACGTCCAGCCCGGACCCGACCGCGCCGTCATAGAGAATCGGTGCGTCCTCGCCCAGCACGGCGCGAATCCCCGGCAAGGCCGTGGGCGCGCCGGGGGCGGCGTCGAATTGCCGCCCGCCATGGTTCGAGACCCAGATGATGTCGACGCCATGGTCGCGCAGCATCACCGCATCCTCGGGATCGAGCACCCCCTTGGCGGCGATCGGGCCGTCCCAGTGATCGCGCAGTATGCGCAGGAAATCCGGGGTGGGGGCGCGGTGGCGCCCCAGCCCCACATGGCCGGTGCGGCCGGTCTTTTCGACATATTTCTCGAGCGTGCGGACCCGCGGCATGCCCTGGCGCAGCATGGTCAGCGACCAGACCGGGCGGAGCGCCGATTGCAGGAAGACTCGTGGCGTGATCCGGGGCGGGGTCTGCAGCCCCGAGCGGCGCGACCGTTCCCGGCGCGAGGGGCCGGGTACGTCCACGGTCAGCACCAGCGTATGAAACCCCGCAGCCCGGGCGCGGTCGAGCAGGTCGAGATTATGGTCAATATCTTCAGGGGGATAGAGCTGAAACCACCCCTGGTCGCCCATCACCGGGCCGACATCTTCGGGGGCGGCGGCGGCGACGGTGGAGAGCCCGAAGGGCAGGTTGTGGCGCACCGCGTTGCGCGCCAGCAGCTGTTCCGCATCGGGCCAGAAGAGCCCCGTCATACCCACCGGCGACACCCCGAACGGCGCGCCGTAGCGGCGGCCCATGATCGTGGTCGAGAGGTCGATCTCGGGCTGGCCGAGCAGCGCCTTGGGGGTCAGCATGACCTCGTCCAGGGCGGCGCGGGACCGGCGCATGGCCAGTTCATCGCCGGTGCCGCTGTCGAGATATTCGAAGGCGAAATGCGGGATCCGGGCGCGGGCGCGGCGGCGGAGGTCGGAGATTTGGGGGTAGCGGAAGTCGATGCTCATGATGGCGGATCATTGGCGCACGGCCCGGGACAGGCAAGCGAAAAGAGGTGCGAACAAGCCGTGAACATGCTCTTTCGTTTTTCGACACGGCGCGGTATTCTGACGACATGAGCAGTTTCGATGATCAAGACGCCTTTGAAGGCGCCGCTTTGTCGGCGCGCGCCATGGCCGCGCGCCCCACGCCGTACCTGGACGATCTGAACCCGGCCCAGCGGGAAGCCGTGGAGGCGCTGGACGGGCCGGTGCTGATGCTGGCGGGCGCGGGCACGGGCAAGACCAAGGCGCTGACATCGCGCATCGTGCACCTGCTGAACACCGGCCGGGCGCGTCCGAATGAAATTCTCAGCGTGACCTTCACCAACAAGGCCGCGAAAGAGATGAAGACCCGCGTTGGCAAGATGCTGGGTCAGTCGATCGAGGGCATGCCCTGGCTGGGCACGTTCCATGCGATCTGCGTGAAATTGTTGCGCCGCCACGCGGAGCTGGTAGATCTGAAGTCGAACTTCACGATTCTCGATACGGACGACCAGATCCGGCTGCTGAAACAGCTGATCAACGCCAACAATATCGACGAAAAGCGCTGGCCCGCGCGGCAACTGGCCGGGATCATCGACCATTGGAAGAACCGGGCCTGGACGCCGGAAAAGGTGCCCTCGGCCGAGGCGTCCGCCTATAACAACCGCGGGACCGAACTCTACGACCAGTACCAGGCGCGGCTGAGAGAGCTGAATGCAGTGGATTTCGGCGACCTGCTGCTGCATGTCGTGACGATCTTCCAGACCCACGAGGACGTGCTGGCGCAGTATCAGCGCTGGTTCAAGTATATCCTCGTCGACGAATACCAGGATACCAACGTCGCCCAGTACCTGTGGCTGCGGCTGCTGGCGGGCGGGCACAAGAACATCTGCTGCGTGGGCGATGACGACCAGTCGATCTATGGCTGGCGCGGCGCCGAGGTGGGCAACATCCTGCGGTTCGAAAAGGATTTTCCGGGGGCCAAGGTGGTCCGGCTGGAACAGAATTACCGCTCGACCGAACATATCCTGGCCGCGGCCGGCGGCGTGATCCGCGGCAATGAGGGCCGGCTGGGCAAGGAGCTGTGGACCGAGGCGACGGGCGGCGAGAAGGTTCGCCTGATCGGCCATTGGGATGGCGAGGAAGAGGCCCGCTGGATCGGCGAGGAAATCGAGGCGATGCAGGGCGGCACCCGCGGGATGCGCGCGTTTTCGGCCGATGACATGGCGATCCTCGTCCGCGCCTCGCACCAGATGCGCGCCTTCGAGGACCGGTTCCTTACCATCGGGCTGCCCTATCGCGTGATCGGCGGCCCGCGCTTCTACGAGCGGATGGAGATTCGCGATGCCATGGCCTATTTCCGGCTGGTCGTGTCGCCCGCCGATGACCTGGCCTTCGAGCGCATCGTGAACACACCCAAGCGGGGGCTCGGCGACAAGGCGCAGCAAAAGATCCAGATGACCGCGCGGGCCAATGGCGTGAACCTGATCGAGGGCGCGCGAATCCTGCTGACCGAAGGCGGGATCACCGGCAAGGGCGCGGGGCAGCTGCGCGCGCTGGTCGAAAACCTGGATCGCTGGGGCAAGATGACCGGCCATGCGGATGTCAGCCATATCGAACTGGCCGAGATGGTGCTGGACGAAAGCGGCTACACGGCGATGTGGCAGAATGACAAGACGCCCGAAGCGCCCGGACGGCTGGAGAACCTCAAGGAGCTCGTGAAAGCGCTTGAGAACTTTGACAATCTCCAGGGCTTTCTGGAACACGTCTCTCTCATCATGGACAACGAGACCGACGATGGCGGTGCGAAAGTGTCAATCATGACGCTGCATGCGGCCAAGGGGCTGGAATTCCCGGTGGTCTTCCTGCCGGGCTGGGAGGACGGCTTGTTCCCCTCGCAACGCTCCATGGACGAGAGCGGGCTGAAGGGGCTCGAGGAAGAGCGCCGCCTGGCCTATGTCGGCATCACCCGGGCCGAGGAGGTCTGCACGATCTCCTTTGCGGGCAACCGTCGGGTCTTTGGCCAGTGGCAATCGCAACTGCCCTCGCGCTTCATCGATGAATTGCCAGAGGAACACGTCGAGGTGCTGACGCCCCCCGGCCTCTATGGCGGCGGGTTCGGCGCGGCGGCGCAGGTGGAATCGACGATCCACCAGCGCGCGGCCGATGCGAATGTCTACAATTCGCCGGGCTGGAAACGGATGCAGGCCCGCGCGGGTCAGCGCCCGGTCAGCCAGCCGCGCGAAGCGCGCAACCAGGTGATCGACCTGGATGCGGTCAGCCGCTACACGGTGGGCGACCGTGTCTTCCACCAGAAATTCGGCTACGGCGCGATCACGGCGATCGAGGGCGACAAGCTGGACGTGGATTTCGAAAAGGCCGGCCCCAAGAAGGTCGTCGCCAAGTTCGTCATGTCGAGCGAAGACATCCCCTTCTGAGCGCACCCCCCTGTTTCATCTTGCCGGAAATACTCCGGGGTAGACGTCAAAGCGCAGCTTTGGCGGCAGGGGCAGAGCCCCTATTGCGCGGCACCGAACAGGCGTGACGCAACAGGTACTGCGCCGTCATCACAGGCGTGACGCAACAGGTACTGCGCCGTCATCCAGAATTTCAGGGGGGCTGAAAAGAAGAAACGGCGACGCCAGGGAGGAGGAGAGGCGCCGCCGTTCATTTCACGATGGCCCAGGGAGGAGGAGAGGGCCACCGATCTGGTTGTGCAGTACCGGCGACCCCAGGGAGGAGGAGAGGGGCCGCCGGACTTGCTATCATCGACCCAGGGAGGAGGAGAGGGCCGATGCATTCTTTGCGGAGCGTCTTACCCGGCTCCGGGGATAAGGTGCGACGACATCAGGGAGGAGGAGAGATGCCGTCGCTGTTTTCGACCGGTCCAGGGAGGAGGAGAGGACCGTCCGAACTCTGAATTACATGCTCCGGTAGGCTTCTTCGTAAGCCAGGGAGCGGATCATGGAGCGGTGCAGGCCCAGGTCGCGCAGTTCGCGGTCCGAGAGGGCGGAAAGTTCTGCAACGCACTTGCGGTAGGCCGCGTATTGCGTGAAGCGTTCCTCAAGGCGGTTCACCATGCGGGTGAAGAAACCGGGGTTCACGATTGCAGCGCTACGGGTGTCGGCCATCATTGCCATTTGTCTTGCCTTTCGAATGTGCCGTTTGGACCGGATTGCCCTTGCGGCGTCTTGTTGAGTTAGAAATTACCCTTTTTCTGCGCTCGCACAATGCCCAATGCCGCAACGCAGCTATGCGCTAGTTGCATATGCCAACCACCCACAAAAAACTCAGCAAAAACAGTGGTTCGAATAAATTTTATGGTTAAAATTTGTGCATGTTGCAGGTGCAGAAAGTCAGGGTGACGCCACGTCTTTTGCGGGTGTTGCGTTGGTGGCATCCCGGGCGCTGCCCAGATAGAAGGGGCGAAAGACCGATCAGGAGGCCCGAAATGCCCGTAGATAAAGACGCAATCCGCGACGCGCTGCGTCGTTTGCAACTGCCGGATGGCGGCGACCCGATCAGCCGGGATTTCATCCGCGCGCTGAGTGTCGATGGCGGCACCGTGCGCTTCGTCATCGAGGCGCCCTCGGCCGAGATGGCGCGCCAGATGAGCGGCATGCAGGCCGCGGCCGAGGCGATCGTGCGCGACCTGCCTGGCGTCGAAACCGTGTCGAGCGTTCTGACCGCCCACGAGGCCGCGCCGAAACAGCAAAGCGCGCCGCAGCTGAAGGTGGGCGGACATCCGACACCGCAGGCCGGCCCGACCAAGCCCGCCGGTGTGGATCGCATCCTGGCCGTCGCTTCGGGCAAGGGCGGGGTGGGCAAATCCACCGTGTCGGCCAACCTGGCGGTGGCGCTGGCCAAGGCCGGGCGCAAGGTGGGGCTGCTGGATGCCGATATATATGGTCCCTCGCAGCCGCGGATGATGGGCGCCAAGGGCAAGCCCGCATCGCCCGATGGCAAGATCATCGAACCGCTGCACGCCCATGGCGTCACGATGATGTCCATCGGTTTCATGGTGGAAGAGGACAAGGCCGTGGTCTGGCGCGGTCCGATGCTGATGGGCGCGCTGCAACAGATGCTGGGGCAGGTGAACTGGGGCGATCTGGATGTGCTGATCGTCGACCTGCCGCCGGGGACGGGCGATGTGCAGCTGACCCTGTGCCAGCGGTCCGAACTGACCGGCGCGCTGGTCGTCTCGACCCCGCAGGACGTGGCGCTGCTGGATGCGCGCAAGGCGATCGACATGTTTGCGACGCTCAAGACCCCGGTTCTGGGCCTGATCGAGAACATGTCCACCTATGTCTGTCCCAATTGCGGGCACGAGGCGCATATCTTCGGCCATGGCGGCGTCGCGGCGGAGGCCGACAAGATGGGCGTGCCGCTGCTGGCGCAATTGCCGCTGGACCTCGACACCCGGCTGGCGGGCGATGAGGGCACGCCGATTGCCGTGGGCGACAGCCCCATGGCCGAGGCCTATGCCCGGCTGGCAGAGGGCCTTGTCCGTGGCGGCATGGCCTGAACTGCGCGCGCCGAGGGATAGCGAATGGGCGGCGCTGTCGGCGCTGTGCCTGCGATCCAAGGCGCATTGGGGCTATGACCCCGACTTCATAGAGGCCTGCCGGGCGGAGCTGACGATCACGCCCGGCCAGGTCGCCGCCTGGTCCATCATCGTGGCGGGGCCGGCTGACGGCCCTGCCAGCGGATTGGCCCAGATCTCGATCGAGGGGGATCGGGTCTGGCTGGAAAAGCTGTTCGTCGATCCGGGTGCCATGGGGCGTGGGATCGGACGGGCGCTGTTCACCTGGGCCATCGATGCGGCGCGGGAGCGTGGTGGCCGGGTGCTGGTCATCGAGGCCGATCCGCAGGCTGTTCTCTTCTATCAGAGGCTGGGCGCGGTGCCGGTGGGTCAGGCGCCCTCCGCCTCGATCCCCGGCCGGGCGCTGCCGGTTCTTCACTACAGCTTGTGATGCGCATTCGCCCTGACGGGTGGGATGGGATGGGTTGGGATGGACCCGGGCCTGCCGCTGGGATCGATTGGTCCGGGCAGGGTGTTGCATCCACGACTCGGCGGAATCCTGAACAAATCAAGCGGTCTCGACCCCGTGATTCGAGTGTGATTGATGGAAATCGCAGGGTTTCAGCACCGGGATCCACCCCGGAATGCTGGTGAAAACACCGGTGGGTGAAACTTTTTTGGATGGAGTGGGATTGATTGGGCTGACCTGCCGAACGTCTATATCTTGTGTTTAGTTTCGTATGAATGTGGATATAAGCGGCATTTTGCCAAATATCATGAAATCCTTAACGGCCATTTGCCTGTGGATAAGCCTGTGAGCCAAGGGTTTCGGGCAGATTTTATCTTGCGTCCCATCCAAACCCATGCCATCCATAATGCATCAGATGAGACGGGATCACGGGGCACCCAAGACCCCATAAAAACCCAAGGCAGTGATCATACAGGCACCCGCTTTCATCGAACCAAGAGATCCGGCGCGCGGGCGAGCAGACATCCCCCCAGGTGGCGCGTGCAGTCGGACATACCCGGAGACGGGACGAGGGCGGCGGATAGGGCAGTGGCAGCAGCTCCTATCCGCCGTTTTCCGTTTCAGGGTCGGGACAATGTAATCCGGGGGGAATGAGGCAAGGGCACCCAGGTGGACCACATCAAGCGGTTCCAGGACAGTCACGACTTCAAGGTGGACAGCAAGTTCCGCCTGTCGATTCCTGGTGACTTCCGCAAGGTGCTGGAGACCCAGGATCCGGAATGGACGCCCGAGTCGAAAACCACCCGCATGGTTCTGCTCTATGGCCCCAAGCTTGACGGCTACGTCGAGGGCTACTCCGTTGAAACAATTTCCGAAATCCAGGAGCCGCTGACCCGGCGCCGGTTGAAGGACCCGAAGGTGAAGGCGGCGTTCAGCCACTTTGTTCACCATGCCACCACCGTGACCGTCGACGAAACGGGCCGCATCGTGGTGCCGCAGAAGATCCGCGACAAGCTGGGCCTGGGCAAGGACGAGATGGTCACCTTCCTGGGCAACCTGAAGAACTTCCAGCTGTGGAAGCGCGAAGATTACGTCAGCGAAGGCGAGGACGAAGATTTCGACTTCGATCCCGACGAGTTCGTCGACGACCTGTTGCATGGGCCGGATGCCGACCCGGCCCCGGCCGCGGAGTAAGCCATGACCGGGAGCGCCCATCACCCGGACGCGCCGCACATCCCCGTCCTGCTGCGCCCCTTGCTGCGCGCGGTGGCGCCGGTCACCGGAACCTGGCTGGACGGCACCTTCGGGGCAGGCGGCTATGCCAAGGGATTGCTTGAGGCGGGCGCCGACAAGGTCATCGGCATCGACCGCGATCCGCTGGCGCTGGAAATGGCGCAGGGCTGGGCGGGCGAATACGCGGAAAAGTTGCAAATCCATCAGGGGAACTTCGCAGATCTCGACGAGATCGCCGGCGAAATGTTGGATGGAATCGTGCTGGATTTGGGCGTGTCGTCCATGCAGCTGGACCTGGCAGAGCGCGGATTCAGCTTCATGAAGGACGGCCCGCTGGACATGCGGATGAGCCAGGACGGGCCGACCGCCGCCGATCTGGTGAACGGCATGGCCGAGGGCGACTTGGCCGACATCCTTTATCTGTATGGCGAAGAGCGGGCAAGCCGCCGGATCGCGCGTGCCATCGTCAAGGCGCGGGCCATCGAGCCGATCACGACGACCCTGCGCCTGACCGAGATCGTCGAGGGCTGCCTGCCGCGCCCCAAGCCGGGCCAGTCGCATCCGGCGACGCGGTCCTTCCAGGCGCTGCGGATCGCGGTGAACGACGAATATGGCGCACTCGCCGAAGGGTTGATGGCCGCGGAACGCGCGCTGAAGCCCGGCGGCGCGCTGGCCGTGGTCACCTTCCATTCGGTCGAGGACCGCATGGTCAAACGCTTCTTCCAGCACCGGTCGGGCGGAATGGGGCGCGCGAACCGCTATGCGCCGCAGGCCGAAGAGGATGCGCCGCGCTTTACCCTGGCCAGCCGCAAGGCGACGGGGCCGGACGCGGATGAACTGGACGTGAACCCGCGCTCACGCTCGGCGCTGCTGCGGGTCGGGCGCCGGACCGAGGCCCCGGCGGGAACGATCGAACGAAAGGCATTGGGCATGCCGGTATTCCAGGGGAAACTGCCATGAGAACGCTGCTGTACATCCTGTCCTTCGCCGCCCTCATCGGGCTGGGATTCTGGGCCTACCAGGAGAATTACAAGACCAAGCAGGTCGCCGACGAAGCCGAGCGGCTGCAGATGGAAATCGGCCAGGCGCGCGCCCGGCTGGCGGTGCTGCGGGCCGAATGGGCCTATCTGAACCGCCCCGATCGCCTGCGCGAACTGGCAGAGCTGAACTTCGTGCCGCTGGGTCTGCTGCCGCTGGGGCCCGAGCAATTCGGCAAGGCGAACCAGGTGGATTACCCCGCGTCGCAATCCCTGCCGGAGCTTGAGCTGAACAACCCCGTCGACGTGTCGACCCTGGCCGCAGAGGAGGCCGCGGAATGACCGGCCCGTCGCTTCGCATCCCGCTGCGCCCGCTGGCGCGTATCCTGGAAGCCCGCGAGAACGGGGAAAACCCCGACGCGATCGAACGCGAGAACCTGCGCCTGCGCCACGAGGAGATGCGGGACAAGGCGCGCATCCGGGCCGAAGGGCGGATCTTCGTGCTGGGCGCGGTCTTTGCGCTGGCCTTCGGCGCGGTCGGTGTGAAGATGGGCATGGTCGCCAGTTCGGAACCGGCAGAGCCGCGGACCTCGCTGGCC
Organism: Pseudooceanicola atlanticus; assembly: GCF_000768315.1. Classification (GTDB taxonomy): domain Bacteria; phylum Pseudomonadota; class Alphaproteobacteria; order Rhodobacterales; family Rhodobacteraceae; genus Pseudooceanicola; species Pseudooceanicola atlanticus. The sequence goes on along the minus strand of NZ_AQQX01000004.1, from coordinate 455,499 downwards.
GGGGCCTCCATCGTGGCGCAGCGCGGCGATATCCTGGATCGCAAGGGCCGCATCCTGGCGACGAACCTGGAAACCTATTCGCTCTATGCGCATCCCCAGCAGATGGTGGAGCCGGAACGCGCGGCGCAGGAACTGGTCGCGATCTTTCCCGACATGGATCTTGAGCGTCTGACCAAGGATTTCACCGGCAAGCGGCGCTTCGTCTGGATCCGGCGCAAGATCAGCCCGGAACAGCGCCAGGCCGTACATGATATCGGCGAGCCGGGCCTGCTGTTCGGCCCGCGCGAGATGCGGCTTTATCCCAACGGGGCACTGGCGGCGCATATCCTGGGCGGGGCTGGCTACGGCGAGGAAGGCGTGCACGCGGCCGAGATCAAGGGCAGCGCCGGCATCGAGAAGATGTTCGACGAATACCTGACCGATCCGGCCAATGGCGGGCGGCCGCTGAACCTGTCCATCGACCTGACGGTGCAGGCGGCGACCGAACAGGTGTTGAACGGCGGCATGCGGCTGATGAACGCCAAGGGCGCGGCGGCGATCCTGATGGATGCCCAGAACGGCGAGGTGCTGAGCCTCGTGTCGCTGCCCGATTTCGATCCGAACGACCGGCCCGCGCCCCCGACCGAAGGGCATCCCGACGACAGCCCGTTGTTCAATCGGGCGGTGCAGGGGGTCTACGAGCTGGGCTCGACCTTCAAGATCTTCACCGCCGCACAGGCGCTGGACATGGGGGTGGTCAATCCAGAGACCGTTCTGGACACCCGCGGCCCGATCCGCTGGGGCAAGCACAGCATCCGCGATTTCCACGATTACGGCTCAGAGATGAGCGTGACGGAGATCATCGTCGAAAGCTCCAACATCGGGACGGCGCGGATGTCGCAGATGATCGGGGCGGAGCGGCAGAAGGATTTCCTGTCCAGGCTGGGCCTGCTGGAGGCGACCCCGCTCGAGATCATCGAGGCGGCGGGCGGCAAGCCCCTGTACCAGGACAATTGGTCGGAACTGACGACGATGACAGTGTCCTTCGGGCACGGGATTTCGGTCAGCCCGCTGCACCTGGCGGCGGCCTATGCGACCATCGCCAATGACGGCAAGCTGGTGCGCCCGACGCTGCTGCGCAATGCGGCGCAGCAATCGCAGGCGGCCTCGGCCCCGCAGGTGATGTCGGCCAAGGCGGCGCAGCAATCGCAGGACTTGCTGCGCAAGGTGGTGACCGACGGCACCGCGTCCTTTGCGCGGATCGAGCATTACCAGGTGGCTGGCAAGACCGGTACGGCGGACAAGCCGAAGCCGATGGGCGGCTACTACAAGGACAAGACGATCAGCACCTTCGCGTCGATGTTCCCGGCCTCGGACCCGCGCTACGTGCTGGTGGTGACGCTGGACGAGGCGGTGGAGACCTCGGGGTCCGAGCCGCGTCGCACGGCGGGCTGGACCGCGGTGCCGGTCGCGGCCGAGCTGATCACCCGCGTCGCGCCGCTATTGGGGCTGCGGCCCGAGATTGCACCTGCCCCCCTCGCTGATATAACGCTCACATCGCAATAAGCCGGAAAGGCGGGGGTGATGGTGGCAGAGACAGGGCGGACGCAGACTTTGGGCCAGCTGGGCCTGTCTGCCAAGGCAGGACGGGACGTCACGATCACGGGACTCGCCGTCGACAGCCGGGAGGTGCGCGACGGTTACCTGTTCGCCGCGATGCCCGGCACGCGGGTCCATGGGGCCGAATTCATCACATATGCGCTGCGGCAGGGGGCCTCGGCCATCCTGACCGACGCAGAGGGCGCGCGGATCGCCGCCGAGGAGCTGGAGGCCAGCGACGCCGCCCTGGTGATCGCCGAGGATCCGCGCCAGGCGCTGGCTTATACCGCTTCGCTCTGGTTCGGGCGCCAGCCGCCGGTGATGGCGGCGGTGACCGGCACGAACGGCAAGACCTCGGTCGCGACCTTCCTGCGCCAGATCTGGCTGATGACGGGCCGCGACGCGGTGAATATCGGCACCACGGGCGTCGAGGGCAGCGTGTCGCTGCCGCTGATGCATACCACGCCCGAACCGATCACCCTGCACCGCACCCTGGCGCAGCTGTCGGACGACGCGGTGACCCATGCGGCGATGGAGGCCTCGTCCCACGGGCTGGCCCAGCGGCGGCTGGACGGGGTGGTTCTCAAGGTCGGGGCTTTTACCAACCTGACCCAGGACCACCTGGATTACCATCATGATTTCGAAGAATATTTTCACGCCAAGGCGGGGCTCTTCACCCGTGTCCTGCCGCCCGATGCGGCGGCGGTGATCAATATCGACGGGATGCGCGGGGCCGAAATGGCCGAGATCGCGGCGGATCGTGGTCTGGACGTGCTGACCGTGGGTAGCGGCGAGGATGCGGAGTTGCAGATCCTGGGTCGTCGCTTCGACGCGGACAGCCAGACGATCCGCTTTACCTTCGACGGCGAGGTGCACCAGGCCAAGCTGGACCTGATCGGCGGCTTCCAGGCGGAAAACGTGCTGGTCGCGGCCGGCATGGCGATCCTGTCGGGCGAGGACCCGGACGAGGTCTTTGCCGTGCTGCCCTCGCTGATGACGGTGCATGGCCGGATGGAACTGGCCGCGAAGCGGACCAATGGCGCGGCGGTCTTCGTCGATTACTCGCACACGCCCGACGCGGTTTCGACGGCGCTGAAGGCGCTGCGGCCGCATGTGATGGGCCGGCTGGTCTGCGTCGTGGGCGCGGGCGGCGATCGTGACCGTACCAAGCGCCCGCTGATGGGGCAGGCGGCGGCGGAATATGCCGACCTGGTCTTCGTCACCGACGACAACCCGCGCAGCGAGGACCCGGCGGCCATTCGTCAGGCCGTTCTGCTTGGCGCGCCCGAGGCGACCGAGGTCGCCGACCGGGCCGAGGCGATCCTGCGGGCGGTCGATGCGCTTGGCCCCGGTGATGCGCTGCTGATCGCGGGCAAGGGGCACGAAACGGGCCAGATCGTCGGCGACACGGTCTTTCCCTTCGACGATTGCGAACAGGCCAGCGTGGCGGTTGCGGCCCTTGACGGGCGCCTGACATGACGCTCTGGACCGCAGACGAGGCCGCCCGCGCCACCGGCGGTGAAGCGCGGGGCAACTGGTCCGTCACCGGCGTGTCCATCGACACCCGCACGATTGCCCCGGGCGATTTGTTCGTCGCGCTGTCGGCGGCGCGCGACGGGCATGATTTCGTGGCGCAGGCGCTGGAAAAGGGCGCAGGTGCGGCGCTGGTCAGCCGCGTGCCCGAGGGCGTTGCGCCGGATGCGCCGCTGCTGATCGTGCCGGATGTCCTGCGCGGGCTGGAGGCCCTGGGCCGGGCGGCGCGCGCGCGGATGAACGGCAAGGTCGTGGGCGTCACCGGGTCAGTCGGCAAGACCTCGACAAAGGAAATGCTGCGTGTCGTGCTGGGTGGCCAGCGCCGGGTGCATTGCGCCGAGGCGTCCTACAACAACCATTGGGGCGTGCCGCTGACCCTGGCGCGGATGCCGCGCGAGACCGAGATCGCGGTGATCGAGATCGGGATGAACCACCCCGGCGAGATCGCGCCGCTGTCGCGCCTGGCGCGGCCGCATGTGGGCATGATCACCACCGTCGGCACCGCGCATCTCGAGGCTTTCGACAATATCGAAGGGATCGCGCGGGAAAAGGCCAGCATCTTTGCCGGGCTGATGCCCGATGGCTGGGCGGTCATCAATGGCGACCTCGACACCACGCCGATCCTGCGCAGCGCCGCCAAGGAGGCCGGGGCGCGCGTCCTGACCTTCGGCGAGGCCCGGAGCAACCATCACCGGCTGATGTCGGTCCAGATCGTCGATGACACCACGGTGGCCGAGGCGCGGATCTGGCGCGCGTCGGCGTTGTTCAAGGTCGGCGCCGCGGGGCGGCATTATGCGCTGAACGCGCTTGGCGTGCTGGCGGTCGTGCAGGCGCTAGGCCTGGACCGGGCGATGGCCTGTGCCGACCTGGCCCGCTGGGTGCCTCCTGCGGGGCGGGGCATGCGCGAACGGCTGTTGCTGGACCCGCTGGACGAGGCGATGAGTTTCGAGCTGATCGACGACGCGTTCAACGCCAACCCGGTGTCGATGGCGGCCTCGCTGGAGGTCATCGCGGCGGCGCGGCCGCGCGACAATCTGGGGCGTCACAAGCACGGACGCCGCGTCGCGGTGCTGGGCGAGATGCTGGAACTGGGCCCGGAAGAGTTGCAGATGCATGCCGGGCTGGCCGATCTGCCCGCCATCGACAAGCTGGATGTCGTCCATTGCGTGGGCGAACGGATGAAGGTGCTGTACGAGGCGCTTCCGGCGGAAAAACGGGGCCGGTTCGCGCTGAAGGCAAAGGATCTGGTCAAGGCGGCGGGACGCCTGGCCGATGCCGGCGATGTCGTGCTGGTCAAGGGCTCCAAGGGGTCGAAGGTGAGCGAGGTTGTTGACGCCTTGCGTAAATTGGGCCATCCCGCGCCAGATTCATAGAGGCTTGGGCCGAGGAGAACGCTAGATGTTGTATTGGTTGACTGCCCTGTCCGATGGCGGCGACGTCTTCAACCTGTTCAGATACATCACGTTTCGGGCCGGCGGCGCCTTCATGACCGCGCTGATCTTCGGATTCATTTTCGGCCAGCCCCTGATCAACGTGCTGCGGCGGACGCAAGGTAAAGGCCAGCCGATCCGCGATGACGGCCCCGAGGGGCATATCGTCAAGGCCGGGACGCCGACCATGGGCGGGCTGCTGATCGTCGGGGCGCTTGTGACCTCGACGCTGCTTTGGGCGCGGCTGGACAACGGCTATGTCTGGGTGGTGCTGTTCGTGACCCTGGCCTTCGGGCTGATCGGCTTTGCCGACGATTACGCCAAGGTCTCAAAGCAGAACGTGGCCGGTGTGCCGGGCAAGGTGCGCATGGGTCTGGGCCTGGTGATCGCGGCGATCGCGGGGTACTGGGCCACGGCGCTGCACCCGGACGATCTGCAATTCCGGCTGGCGCTGCCGGTCTTCAAGGACGTGCTGCTGAATTTCGGCATCTTCTTCCTGCCCTTTGCCATGTTCGTGATCGTGGGCGCGGCCAATGCGGTGAACCTGACCGACGGGCTGGATGGGCTGGCGATCATGCCGGTGATGATCGCCGCCGGGGCGCTTGGCATCATCGCCTACACGGTGGGCCGCACCGACTTTACCGAATATCTGGGCCTGCATTATGTGCCGGGCACGGGTGAGATCATCATCTTCGTGGCGGGGCTGATCGGCGGGGGGCTGGGCTTCCTGTGGTACAACGCGCCGCCCGCGGCCGTCTTCATGGGCGATACCGGGTCGCTGGCGCTTGGCGGGGCGATCGGGGCGATCGCGGTGGCCACCAAGCACGAGATCGTGCTGGGCATCGTCGGCGGCATCTTCGTGGTCGAGGCGCTGTCGGTGATCATCCAGGTGCTCTACTTCAAGCGGACGGGCAAGCGGGTCTTCCTGATGGCCCCGATTCATCACCATTACGAGAAGAAGGGCTGGGCCGAGCCGACCATCGTGATCCGGTTCTGGATCATCTCTCTGATCCTGGCGCTGATCGGGCTGGCGACGCTGAAACTGCGCTGAAACGAGCGTGGCGCTGGTTGCAGCGTCGCGACGCGGGGGGATTTTGCATCCCCCCGCACCCCCCTGCAGAGTATTTCTGGCAAGATGAAGGGGGGCGGTAGGACCTGCGGCCCGCGGGCCGCCAAGCTGGAGGCCGTGGCATGATCCCGGTGAAAGGTGTCGAAGGACAGAAGGTGGCAGTGCTGGGGCTGGGCCGGTCGGGCCTGGTGGCGGCGCGCGCCCTGCGGGCGGGCGGTGCGGTGCCCGTGTGCTGGGACGACAACCCCGCCGCGCGTGAGGCGGCGGATGCCGAGGGCTTCGCCGTGGTGGACCTGGCCCGCGCCCGTGCCTTCGAAGGGGTGGCGGCGCTGATCGTCAGCCCGGGGATCCCGCATCTTTATCCGCAGCCGAACCCGGTCGTGGCGGCCGCGCTGGAGGAAGGGATCCCGGTCGACAACGATATCGGGCTGTTCTTCCGGTCGGTCGCGACGCAGGACTGGCACAATTACGAGGTCGAGCCGCGGGTCGTGGCGGTGACCGGGTCGAACGGGAAATCCACCACCTCGGCGCTGATCCATCACATCCTGGTCGAAGCGGGGCGCGAGGCGCAGTTGGCCGGGAATATCGGGCGCGGCGTGCTGGATATCGACCCGCCCGAGGATGGCGGCGTCGTGGTGCTGGAATTGTCGAGCTACCAGACCGACCTGGCGCGGGCGCTGACGCCGGATGTGGCGGTTTTCACCAATCTCAGCCCCGATCACCTGGATCGTCATGCCGGATTGGGCGGGTATTTCGCGGCCAAGCGGCGGCTGTTTGCCGAGGGCGGGCCGGATCGCGCGGTGATCGGCGTGGACGAGGCCGAGGGGCTTTACCTGGCGAACCAGCTGGGCGAGGCGCCGGGCGATGACCGGGTGATCCGGGTGTCTGTCGGGCGCAAGCTGACGGGGGCGGGCTGGCTGGTCTATGCCCGCAAGGGGTTCCTGACCGAATGGCGCAAGGCCAAGCAGGTCGGGTCGATCGACCTGCGCCAGATCAAGGGCCTGCCGGGGGAGCATAACCACCAGAATGCCTGCGCCGCCTATGCGGCTTGTCGCAGCCTGGGCCTGGCGCCGCGGGTGATCGAGAAGGCGCTGCATTCCTTTGCCGGCCTGCCGCATCGCAGCCAGCTGATCGCGGAGCGGGACGGCGTGCGCTACGTCAACGATTCCAAGGCGACCAACGTGGATGCGGCGGCCAAGGCGCTTGGGGCGTTCGATCGGATCCGCTGGATCTGCGGCGGGCTGGAGAAGGAGGGCGGGCTGGACGCCCTGCTGCCCGCGACCGCGTCGGTGGCCAAGGCCTATGTGATCGGACGGGAAGCGGCGCAATTCGCGGTGCAGCTGCGCGGCGTCGAGACCGAGGTCTGCACCGACATGGCCCGTGCCGTGGAGCGCGCCGTGGCCGAGGCGGAGCCGGGCGAGACCGTCCTGCTGGCCCCGGCGGCGGCATCGTTCGACCAGTATGACAGCTTCGAGAAGCGGGGCGATGATTTCGCGGCCTGCGTGCGGGCGCAGCTGGGGGCCTGAGCGCTCAGGCGGCGCGCAGGGCCTGCGCCGCCGCCATGGCCGAGGCCCAGGCCCATTGGAAATTGTACCCGCCCAGCCAGCCGGTGACGTCGACGCATTCGCCGATGAAATAGAGCCCCGGCCGGGTCTTGGATTCCATCGTCGCGCTGGAGAGCCCGTCTGTGGACACGCCGCCCAGCGTGACCTCGGCCGTGCGATAGCCCTCGGTGCCTTGCGGCAGGGGCTGCCAGTCGTGCAGGCGGGCGGCGACCTGGTGCAGCACCGCATCCGAACAATCCGCGAGGTTGCCGGGCAGGGCGAGATCGGCCGCGATGGCATCGGCCAGGCGGGCGGGGAGGAGCGTGGCCAGCACCCGGGACAGGCTGCGGCGACCGGCCTCGGACCGGGCGGATTTCAGTGCGGCGAAGGCGTCGGTCCTGGGCAGCAGGTCGAGATGCACCGGCTCGCCTTCATGCCAGTAGGAGCTGATCTGAAGGATCGACGGGCCGGAGAGGCCCCGGTGGGTGAACAGCAGCGCCTCGTCGAAGCTGGGGCCGTTTGCGGCCCGGGCGCGGGCGGGCACGGCGACGCCCGACAGGGGCGCGAATTGCTTGTCCGGGAAGGTGAACGGGACCAGCGCGGGGCGGATGTCGGTCAGGTGGTGGCCGAACTGGCGGGCAATGTCGTAGGCCAGCCCCGTCGCGCCCATCTTGGGGATCGACTTGCCGCCCGTCGCCACGACCAGCGAGCGGGCCGTGGCCTGAACCTGGCGCCCGTCATGGTCCAGCGAAACATGGTAGCGGCTGCCGTCGTGACGGACCTCGCGGATGGCGCAGCGCAGGCGCAGCTCTGCCCCGGCCTGCGCGATCATGTCGAGCAGCATCGCAACGATCTGCTTGGCGCTGTCGTCGCAGAATAGCTGGCCCAGGGTCTTTTCGTGCCAGGCGATGCCGTGTTCGGACACCAGCGAGACGAAATCCCATGGGGTGTAGCGGGCGAGGGCGGATTTGGCGAAATGCGGGTTTTCCGACAGGAAGTTGGCGGGTTCGCAGCCGGTATTGGTGAAATTGCAGCGCCCGCCGCCGGAGATGCGGATTTTCTCGCCGGCCGCGCGGGCGTGATCGACGACCAGCGCCCGGCCGCCGCAATGGGCAGCGCACATCAGGCCTGCCGCACCGGCGCCCAGGATGATCGTGTCGAATTGCATGACAGGGCCATGCCCGAAACCGGGGCGCAGCGCAATCGGGCGGTGTCGGGCGCAAACCGGCGCTTTCCCTGCACGTCATGACGCCGATTGGCGTATTCTGACTGGCCCTGAGCGGCAAATTTCGCTAAACTAAGGCATTAGATCCCGAAAAACGGGACAGGACAGAGGCAGAAGGCGGCAGTCCAATGACAGAAATGGTGTACGGCACGCTCCCCTTGCGGGACGGTGAGCCGATTCTTCCCAAATGGTGGCGGACCATCGACCGGTGGTCCCTGACAACCGTGCTGATCCTGTTCGGGATCGGCCTGCTGCTGGGCCTTGCGGCTTCGCCCCCGCTGGCCGAGCGGGTGGGCTATCCGCCGTTCCATTTCGTGACCCGTCAGGCGGTGTTCGGGATACTGGCCATGGCGGCGATGGTCGTGACCTCGGTGATGTCGCCGCAACTGGTGCGCCGCCTTGCGGTGATGGCCTTTGCGGTGTCCTTCGTGGCGCTGATCCTGCTGCCGATCTTCGGGTCGGATTTCGGCAAGGGCGCGACGCGGTGGTATTCGCTGGGCTTTGCCTCGCTGCAGCCGTCGGAATTCCTCAAGCCGCTCTTTGTGGTCGTGGCCGCCTGGATGCTAGCCGCCGCGCAGGAGCTGAACGGACCGCCGGGGCGGCTGTGGTCCTTCCTGCTGATGACGGTGATCGTCTTCTTCCTCGCCATGCAGCCGGATTTCGGCCAGGCGGCGCTGGTCCTGTTCGGCTGGGGCGTGATGTATTTCGTGGCCGGTGCGCCGCTGACCCTGCTGATCGGCATGGCGGGCGCAGTCGTGGCCGTGGGCGTTTTTGCCTACAACAATTCGCAGCACTTCGCGCGCCGGATCGACGGGTTCCTCAACCCCGAAATCGATCCGACCACCCAGATCGGCTATGCCACCAACGCGATCCGCGAAGGCGGGCTGTTCGGCGTCGGTGTCGGCCAGGGCGAGGTGAAGATGTCACTGCCCGATGCCCATACCGATTTCATCATCGCCGTCGCGGCCGAGGAATACGGGTTGGCGCTGGTCCTGCTGATCATCCTGCTTTACGCCGGGCTGGTCTTGCGGTCCTTCCTGCGCCTGACCCGCGAACGCGATCCGTTCATCCGGCTGGCCGGGATCGGCCTCGTCTCGACGATCGGCGTGCAGGCGATGATCAACCTCGGCGTGGCCGTGCGGCTGCTGCCGGCCAAGGGCATGACGCTGCCCTTCATTTCCTATGGCGGGTCCTCGGTGATCGCGTCGGGCATTGCCGTGGGCATGCTGCTGGCCTTCACCCGCACCCGTCCGCAAGGCGAGATCGGTGATCTTCTGGCGGCGGGGCGCAAGAGATGAACCTGAACGCACCGCTGCTCGTCATAGCCGCCGGTGGCACCGGCGGGCACATGTTCCCCGCGCAGGCGCTGGCCGAAACGATGCTGGCCCGCGGCTGGCGGGTCAAGCTGTCGACCGATGCGCGGGGCGCGCGCTATACCGGGGGCTTCCCCCCGGCGGTCGAGATCGAGGTCCATGCCTCCGCCACCTTCGCGCGCGGTGGCGCGGCGGCCAAGCTGCTGGTGCCGTTCCGTATCGTCGGCGGTACGCTGGCCTCGTGCTGGCGGATGCTGCGCGACCGGCCCGACGTGGTTGTTGGCTTCGGCGGTTACCCGGCGATCCCGGCGATGGCGGCGGCCACGATCCTGCGCAAGCCGCGGATGATCCACGAACAGAACGGCGTGCTGGGGCGTGTGAACCAGCTGTTTGCCAAGCGTGTGGACCGCGTGGCCTGTGGCACTTGGCCCACCGAACTGCCCGAGGGCGTCGATGGCCACCACACCGGCAACCCGGTGCGCGCGGCGATCCATGAACGCGCGGGCGCGGGATATATCGCGCCGGGCGACTACCCGATGTCGATCCTCGTCATGGGTGGGTCGCAGGGCGCACGGATCCTGTCGGATGTCGTACCCCCGGCGATTGCCGAGCTGCCGTCCGAAATCCTGCGCCATATCCGCGTCAGCCACCAGGCCCGCGAGGAAGACGTGGAGCGGGTTGCGGGCTTCTATTCCGAACAGGGCATCGACGCCGATGTCGAACCGTTCTTCCATGACGTGCCCAAGCGGATGAGCGAGGCCCAGCTGGTCATCGCCCGGTCCGGTGCGTCCACGGTGGCGGATCTGACGGTGATCGGGCGGCCCTCGATCCTGGTGCCGCTTGCGGCGGCGATCCGGGACGAACAGACCGCCAATGCCCGTGGCCTGGTCGAGGCCGGTGCCGCGATCCTGATGCCGGAAAGCCAGTTCCACGTGCAAACCCTTGCCGAGCAGATCCACGGGGTCTTGTCGAACCCCCAGGGGGCAGAGCAAATGGCCCGCGCAGCGCTGTCCGTGGGGCGGCCCGATGCGGCCCAGGACCTGGCCGGTATGGTCCAGGTGCTTGCCGAACAAGGGAAAACCGGCGGGGACGCGCCGCAGGAATGAAATACGAGGGGCGAATCGACGTGAATGCTGCAACCAAACTTCCCGGCGATGTCGGGCCGATCCACTTTGTCGGTATCGGCGGCATCGGCATGTCGGGCATTGCCGAGGTGCTGCTGAACCATGGCTACGTGGTGCAGGGGTCCGACCTGAAACGCTCCAAGATCACCGACCGCCTGCAGGACCTTGGCGCGCTGATCTTCGAGGGCCAGGCGGCCGAGAACCTGGCCGAGGCCGAGGTCGTCGTGATCTCGTCGGCGATCAAGCCCGGCAACCCGGAACTGGACGAGGCCCGCCGCCGTGGTCTGCCCGTCGTGCGCCGCGCCGAGATGCTGGCTGAACTGATGCGGCTGAAGTCTAACATCGCGATTGCGGGCACCCACGGCAAGACCACCACGACCACCATGATGGCCGAGGTCATGGTCGCGGGCGGCTTCGATCCGACGGTCATCAATGGCGGGATCATCCATGCCTATGGCTCGAACGCGCGGATGGGCGAGGGCGAGTGGATGGTGGTGGAGGCCGACGAGAGCGACGGCACCTTCAACCGGCTGCCCGCCACCATCGCGATCGTCACCAATATCGACCCCGAGCACATGGATCACTGGGGCGATTTCGACACGCTGCGTCAGGGCTTCCTGGATTTCGTGTCCAACATTCCCTTCTACGGGCTGGCCGTCTGCTGCACCGATCATCCGGAGGTTCAGGCACTGGTCGGCAAGATCACCGACCGCCGCGTGACGACCTATGGTTTCAACGCCCAGGCCGACATTCGCGCGGTGAACCTGACCTACAAGGCCGGCGTCGCGCATTTCGATATCCTGTTGCAGGCCGAAGGCGAAAAGATCGAGGGTTGCACCCTGCCGATGCCCGGCGATCACAACGTGTCGAACGCCCTGTCCGCCGTTGCCGTGGCCCGGCATCTGGGCATGAAGCGCGAGGAAATCCGCAAGGCCCTGGCCGAGTTCGGCGGGGTCAATCGCCGCTTTACCAAGGTGGGCGAGGCGAACGGCGTCACGGTGATCGACGATTACGGCCATCACCCGGTGGAAATCGCCGCCGTGCTGCGCGCCGCGCGCCAGGCCAGCGAAGGCCGCGTCATCGCCGTGCACCAGCCGCACCGCTACACGCGCCTGCATTCGCTCTTTGACGATTTCTGCGCTTGTTTCAACGATGCCGATGTCGTCGCCATCGCCGAGGTCTATGCCGCGGGCGAAGACCCGATCCCAGGTGCCTCGCGCGATGATCTGGTGTCCGGACTGATCGCCCATGGCCACCGCCATGCCCGCGCCATCAGCACCGAGGACGACCTGGAGGCGCTGGTGCGCGAACAGGCGCAACCCGGCGACATGGTGGTCTGCCTCGGGGCCGGGACGATCTCGGCCTGGGCCAACAACCTGCCCAAGCGCCTGTCGAAATGAGGGATGGGCGCGCAACGGCCCCCTCGGGCATCGCCTTGGGGCCGGTCCGCGCGCCGTCTGTGGTTTTTCCACTGAGCCGGGGCGCAGCATGAGTGCGGCGCTGATCCTCGGGTGCCTCTGGGTGCTGGCGGCGGCCGTCACCGCGATGCTGCCGATGCGCCGCCAATACGTGCCGGGCATCACCCTGCTGATCGCCGCACCGCTGCTGATCGCCTTCATCTGGTACCAGCATGGCTGGGTCGCGGGTCTTCCGGCGCTGCTGGCCTTCCTGTCGATGTTCCGCAACCCGTTGAAATACTTCTGGGCGCGGCTGAACGGCGCCCCGAAATGGCGGCCGGAGGACGGGGAATGACCCTGTCGCTGGTCCTGGCCTGTCTCTGGGCCATCGTCGCCAACGTTGTCGCGATGATGCCGTCGAAGGACAATCACTGGCGCTTCGCCTACGCGATGATCGCGCTTGGCCTGCCCTTGCTGGCTTGGGTCTGGGTGCAGAACGGGCCGTGGATCGCCTTGATCGTGCTGGTCGCGGGGATGTGGGTCCTGCGCTGGCCGGTGCGGTACGGCGCGCAATGGATCGGCGAACAGGTCCTGCGAATATTCGCCAGCCGCGGATGACGCCACCGGGCATGATGTCGATCAATGTCGCCTTGGATGTGGGGCGCTAGGCAGGGCCTATCCCTCTCGCCGACACCCGGAAGGCTGACCCCATGCCCGACACCCTGAAACGCCGCATCGGCCCCGCGCTTCTGACCGCCTATGGCATAGGTGTCATGGTCGGCGCCGGTATCTATGTGCTGGTCGGGGCCGTGGCCGCACAGGCCGGGATCTATGCCCCGCTGGCCTTCGTAGTGGCGGGGGTGATCGCTGCGCCGACGGCGCTGTCCTATGCCGAGTTTTCGACCCGCCTGCCCGAAGCGGCGGGAGAGGCCGCCTACGTCGCCGAAGGGCTGCGCCGCCCCTGGCTGGCCACGCTGATCGGGCTGGCCATCGTGGCCGCCGGGACGGTGTCAGCGGCCGCGGTGCTGCGGGGCGGGGTGGGGTATCTTCGGCTGATCCTCGACATCCCGGCAGAGGCCGCGATCATCGTGATCGGCGCCGCGCTGGTGGCCGTGGCCATCGCCGGCGTGCTGGAAAGCCTGGCGCTGGCGGGGCTGTTCACCCTGATCGAGGTCGCGGGGCTGGGCCTTGTCGTCTGGGCCGGGTTCCAGGCGCCGCCGGTGCCCGAGCTTGCCGCCCCGCCGCCGCTGGTGCCGATGATGCCTGCCATCCTGACCGGTGCGGCGCTGGCCTTTTTCGCCTTCATCGGGTTCGAGGACATCGTGAACATGGCCGAAGAGGTGCAGGACCCGTCGCGCACCCTGCCGCGCGCGATCCTGATCTCGCTCGCCGTGACCTCGGTCCTGTATGCCATCGTGGCCTTTGCGGCGGTCCGGACCGTGCCGCTGGACCAACTGGCGCAAAGCGAACGGCCGCTGGCGCTGGTCTGGCAGGCCGGGCAGGGGGGCGAGGCGCGGTTCCTGTCGGGCATCGCGCTGATCGCGGCGCTGAACGGCGTGCTGGCGCAGATCGTCATGGCGGCGCGGGTGCTGTTCGGGCTGGGCGCGCGCAATGCCTGGCTCGCCGGCTTCCACCATGCCCATCCCCGGCTTGGCACGCCGCTGCGGGCCTCGATCCTTGTCGGGCTGGCGGTGATCGCCGGGGCGCTGGTGCTGCCCGTTGCCACGCTGGCGGGGATCACGTCATCGGTGCTGCTGGCGGTCTTCGTGGTGGTGAACCTGGTGCTGATCCTGCTGAAACGCCGCGCGCCCGAGGCCCCGTTCCGCGTGCCGATGGCGGTGCCGGTGGTCGGGCTGATCCTGTCGCTGGGCGCGCTGAGCCTGACCCTCGCAGGGGGCTGAGCGCAGGGCATCGCTGGACCTTGGCCGCGCCGGTTGCTATCCCGGCGCAAGCCCCGAAGGAGACGCCATGCCCCGTCCTGACCAGATCGAAATCCGCGGCCGCCTGACACCAGAGCGGGACCTGTCGGGCCTGACATGGCTGCGCGTTGGCGGCCCCGCGGAATGGCTGTTCCAACCCGCCGATATCGATGACCTGGCGGATTTCCTGCGCCAGTTGGACGCGGATATCCCGGTCTTTCCCATGGGCGTCGGGTCGAACCTGATCGTGCGCGATGGCGGGCTGCGCGGCGTGGTGATCCGGCTGGGCCGCGGGTTCAACTCCATCACCTGCGAGGGCACCCGCGTCACGGCGGGTGCAGCCGCGCTCGATGCGCATGTGGCAAAGCGCGCGGGCGAGGCGGGGATCGACCTGACCTTCCTGCGGACCATTCCCGGCTCCATCGGCGGAGCCTTGCGCATGAATGCGGGGTGCTACGGCAGCTACACTGCCGATCATTTCGTCAGCGCGACCGCCGTTTCCCGCAAGGGCGAGGTTGTCGAACTGAGTGCCGGTGACCTGAACTTCGCCTATCGCCAGACCGACCTGCCCGAGGGCTGGGTCGTCGCGCAGGTCGTGCTGGACGGGTCCAAAGGCGACCCGGAGGAGTTGGCCAGCCGCATGGAAACCCAGCTGGCAAAACGCGACGAAACCCAACCCACAAAGGACCGGACGGCCGGATCGACCTTCCGCAACCCGGCCGGGTTTTCCTCGACCGGGCGGGCGGATGACGTGCACGATCTGAAGGCTTGGAAGGTCATCGACGACGCCGGAATGCGCGGCGCGCGGCGGGGCGGCGCGCAGATGAGCGAGAAACATTCGAACTTTTTGATTAATCTGGATAACGCCACCGCCGCAGACCTCGAAGGATTGGGCGAAGAGGTGCGAAAAAGAGTTTTCCAAACATCCGGATTGACGCTAGAATGGGAAATCATGCGCATCGGTGAACCGGCCCCGGAAGAGGGCTGAACGCGAGCGCGGAGCAGAATACAGGACCTCCAAAAGGTTCAACAGCTTAACAAGGGCCGAAAAAGGCCCGGGACTTGAGGCACGAACGTGGGATTGTCGAGCAGGACACCCCCGAAAGTGGCGGTTTTGTTGGGTGGCCCCTCGTCTGAGCGCGAGGTGTCGCAGTCAACCGGGCGCGAATGCGCAGCCGCCTTGCGGGGCGAAGGTTACGAAGTGGTCGAGGTCGATGCAGGCCCCGATCTGCCTGCGCGGCTGGCCGAGATTTCTCCTGATGCGGTGTTCAATGCGCTCCACGGTCGGTGGGGTGAGGATGGCTGCGTTCAGGGCATGCTGGAATGGCTCAAGCTGCCCTACACGCATTCGGGCGTCCTGGCCTCGGCCCTGGCGATGGACAAGGAAAAGACCAAGGAGGTCTACCGCGCCCACGGCCTGCCCGTCGCCGCATCGCAATTGGCCCGCAAGGACGATGTGACGGCCGATCACGTGATGCCCGCGCCCTACGTGGTGAAGCCCTACAACGAAGGCTCCTCCGTCGGGGTGTACCTGGTGGCCGAAGGGGCTAACAGCCCGCCGAAGCTGGCCGATGACATGCCCGATATCGTCATGGTCGAGGCCTACGTGCCGGGCCGTGAGCTGACCGTGTCGGTCATGGGCGTGGAAGAGGGCGATCCCGGCCCGCTCTGCGTGACCGAGATCATCACCGAGGGCTGGTACGATTACACGGCGAAATACGCGCCCGGCGGGTCGCACCATGTCTGCCCCGCGATCCTGCCCGACGAGATCACCGAGGCCTGCATGGATTACGCCCTGCGCGCGCACAAGGCGCTTGGCTGCCGGGGCGTGTCGCGCACCGATTTCCGCTGGGACGAGGACAAGGGCCTCGACGGTCTGATCCTGCTGGAAACGAACACCCAGCCGGGCATGACGCCGACCTCGCTGACCCCCGAACATGCACAGGCCAAGGGGATTTCCTTTGGTCAATTGTGCCGCTGGCTGGTGGAGGACGCCTCATGCGACCGCTGATCGCCAAGCGTCCCGCCTCTTCGGCCCGGCCCGATCCGGCACCGTCCCGCGCGGCCTACCGGATGCAGCGGCTGATGCTGACCCCGGCCTATCGCCTGACCCTGCGGGTGCTGGTGCCCTTCGTGGTGTCGATGGGGCTGGTCGCGCTCTACATGTCCAACGATGCGCGGCGCGACGCGATCATCCTGGGCCTTCAGGACCTGCGCAACGATTTCGAGACGCGGCCTGAATTCATGGTCCGCATGATGGCGGTCGAAGGCGCCACGGGCGGGACCGAGGCCGATATCCGCGAAATCGCCCAGCTGGATTTCCCGATCAGCACCTTCGATCTGGATCTCGACGCGCTGCGCCGGTCGGTCGAGGACCTGCCCGCCGTGGCCGAAGCCGCCGCGCGCATCCGCCAGAAGGGCGTTCTGGAAGTGTCGATCATCGAACGCGCGCCGGTTGCCCTGTGGCGCACCCGTGACGGGATCGACGTTCTGGATATCGAAGGCATCGCCATCAGCGCAGTGCAGACCCGCGCCGACCGCCCGGACCTGCCGGTGATTGCCGGCTACGGTGCGGATCGGCACGTGGCGGAGGCCGTGCGCCTGATCAACATCATGGCGCCGATGAAGGACCGCCTGCGCGGGCTGGTCCGGGTCGGCGAACGCCGCTGGGATGTCATTCTCAGCCCCGACCTGCGGATCATGCTGCCGCAGGACCGGCCGGATTTCGCACTCGAGCGGGTGATCGCCCTGCACGAGGCACAGGATGTTCTGAACCGCGACCTGGCCGCGGTGGACATGCGGATTGCCGCGCGCCCGACGCTGCGGATGAATGCCCATGCCCTGGATCAATGGCGCAAGGTTCACGACTGGGTGGTGGAGACTGGAAACTGATGACGATGTTTTACGAAACCCAAAGAGCGATGCGCAACATGCGCAAGGCCGCGATGCAGCGCGGTGTTGTTGCGGTTCTGGATGTGGGCAGTTCCAAGATTGCCTGCCTCGTGCTGCGGTTCGACCAGGTGGGCGATGCGCCGGGCGACGGTGTCGGCTCCATGGCGGGGCAGGCCGGGTTCCGGGTGATCGGCGCCGCCACCACGCGGTCCCGCGGTGTCAATTTCGGCGAGATCGAAGCCATGCCCGAGGCAGAGCGCGCGATCCGCACCGCCGTTCAGGCCGCGCAGAAGATGGCCAATATCCGCGTCGATCACGTCATCGCCTGTTTCTCGGGCGCGGGTCCGCGCTCCTATGGGCTGGCGGGCGAGGTCGATGTTGAAGGTCAGGCGGTCAGCGAACAGGATATCTCTCGCGTGCTGGCGGCCTGTGACGTGCCCGATTACGGCGAGGGCCGCGAGGTGCTGCACGCCCAGCCCGTGAACTTCGCGCTGGATCACCGGTCCGGCCTGAACGATCCGCGCGGTCAGATCGGCAACACGCTGTCCACGGACATGCACATGCTGACGGTGGATTCCGTCGCGGTGCAGAACCTGGTCCATTGCCTCAAGCGCTGCGACCTGGAACTGGCCGGCATCGCCTCTTCGGCCTATGTCACCGGCGTCTCGTCACTGGTGGAGGACGAACAGGAACTGGGCGCGGCCTGCATCGACATGGGCGGCGGCACGACCGGCATCTCGATCTTCATGAAAAAGCACATGATCTATGCCGATGCGGTGCGCATGGGCGGCGATCACGTGACCGGCGATATCTCCATGGCGCTGCAGATCCCGATGTCCCACGCGGAACGGATCAAGACCTTCTACGGCGGGGTGGTGGCCACCGGCCGCGACGACCTGGAAAAGATCGAGCTGAAATCAGAAACCGGCGACTGGAACCACGACCGGCGCGAAGTGTCGGTGGCCGAACTGATCGGCATCATGCGCCCGCGGGTCGAGGAAATCCTCGAAGAGGTGCGCTACCGGCTGGACGCCGCAGGCTTCGACCACCTGCCGTCGCAACAGATCGTGCTGACCGGCGGGGCAAGCCAGATCCCCGGCCTCGATGGGCTGGCCAGCCGCATCCTGGGCCAGCAGGTCCGCCTAGGCCGCCCGCTGCGCGTGCATGGCCTGCCGCAGGCGGCGACGGGTCCGGGTTTCGCGGCGACGGTGGGCATGTGCTTGTTCGCGGCACATCCTCAGGATGAATGGTGGGATTTCGACCTGCCGATCGATCGCTACCCGGCCCGGTCGCTGAAACGCGCCGTGCGCTGGTTCAAGGATAATTGGTGAACGCAATATGTGGGCAGATCGGCAAAATCCCGCAAATCCCTTTGAAAAAACTGCCATATTTAGTGTGTTTTTAACCATTTTTTCGTGACCCGAGCCTTGCAAGGCGTTACAATCGGGTGCAGCAGGCAATGAAAAACGCCGTCAGAAGGCGGCCCTACAGGCGGAAGAAACCATGACACTGAATCTCTCGGTCCCCGGACAGGAAGAGCTGAAGCCCCGCATCACCGTTTTCGGTGTGGGCGGCGCTGGCGGCAACGCGGTTAACAACATGATCGACAAGGAGCTTGATGGCGTCGATTTCGTTGTGGCCAACACGGATGCCCAAGCTCTGCAGCAAAGCAAATCCTCGCATCGCATCCAGCTGGGTGTGAAGGTGACCGAAGGCCTGGGCGCTGGCGCCAAGGCCACGATCGGCGCGGCCGCCGCCGAAGAGAGCATCGAACAGATCGTCGACCACCTGGCCGGCTCGCATATGTGCTTCATCACCGCTGGCATGGGCGGGGGCACCGGTACCGGCGCCGCGCCGATCATCGCGCAGGCCGCCCGTGAACTGGGCGTCCTGACCGTCGGCGTCGTGACCAAGCCCTTCCAGTTCGAAGGCGCCAAGCGCATGCGCCAGGCCGAGGAAGGCGTCGAAGCCCTGCAGAAGATGGTCGACACGCTGATCATCATCCCGAACCAGAACCTCTTCCGCCTCGCCAACGAAAAGACCACGTTCACCGAAGCCTTCTCTCTGGCCGATGACGTGCTGTATCAGGGCGTGAAGGGCGTGACCGACCTGATGGTCCGCCCGGGCCTCATCAACCTCGACTTCGCCGACGTCCGCGCGGTGATGGACGAGATGGGCAAGGCCATGATGGGAACCGGCGAGGCCGAGGGCGAAGATCGCGCCATCCAGGCTGCCGAAAAGGCGATAGCGAACCCGCTGCTGGACGAGATCAGCCTGCGCGGCGCGCGCGGCGTGCTGATCAACATCACCGGCGCTGAAGACCTGACCCTGTTCGAACTGGACGAAGCGGCCAACCGCATCCGCGAAGAGGTCGACCCGGACGCCAACATCATCGTCGGCTCCACTCTGGACACCAACATGCAGGGCGCGATGCGCGTTTCCGTCGTCGCCACCGGCATCGACGCCGCCGAAGTGCCGCATGACATCCCGACCCCGCGTCGCCGCCTGGCAGAGCCGCTGACCCAGGCGGTCGAGGCCGAAGCGCCCGCCGAGCCCGAGCCGGTTGCAGAACCAGTCGTCGCCGCCGTGGCAGAGCCCGAGCCGGAAATCGAAGAGCCGTCGCTCTTCACCGATTTCGACGCCGAAACCGCCTCGTCCGAATATGAAGAGGATCACCTCTTCGCCGATGACGAAGACGATCTGCCCGCCCCGGCCTACCGCCCGGAAGCGGCCCAGATGGTTCCGCCGCGCCAGCCGCATTCCACCGCAGCCGCGGACCACGCGGCCGAGGATTTCGTCGCCCCCCGTTCGCCCCGCACGGGCGAGCCGTCGGCCGAAACCCTGGCCCGCCTTCAGGCAGCCGTAAACAAGGCACCGAAGTCCCAAGAACCGGCCGCCGAAAAGCCGCGCTTCGGGATCAACTCGCTGATCAACCGCATGTCTGGTGAGCCGAAACAGGCGCCGACGCCGGCCCCGCAGCCGATCCGTCAGCAGCCCTCTTTCCGCGGCCAATCGGCCCAGGCGGCGCCCGATCACTCCGAGGATCCGGATCAGGAACGCATCGAAATCCCGGCATTCCTGCGCCGTCAGGCGAACTGATCGCCGGATTGACACGACGTCACATTTGACTTCAAGCGGCCGCCTTCGGGCGGTCGTTTTCATTTAAGATCAATGGCTTGGGTCAGAGGGCGGAACCCATAGGCGATCTCCCGCGTCTTTATTGCAAGGATGTTTCACTCCGTTGCAAAGAGTGAGTTGAGCCTTCGCCCGCGGGTATTTACCTATTGGACACCAAGAGGCGCGGTCCGCCTTCGGGGATGAAGGCAAGGACCAGCAAAGCGCAGGGGATGCGAGGTTAACGTGCAAAAGACGATCAAGGCACCGGTCCACTTCTCGGGCGTCGGGCTCCATTCGGGGCAACCGGCACGGCTCGTCGTGCGCCCTGCCGCGGCCGATCACGGCATCTGGTTCCGCCGCACCGATATCCTGCTGGGCGACCAGATGGTCCAGGCCCGCTGGGACAAGGTGAACCGGTCCCCGCTTTGCACCAAGATCGAAAACGCGGCCGGGGCCTATGTCTCGACCATCGAACACCTTATGGCGGCGCTGGCCGGTTGCGGCATTCACAATGCGATGATCGACATCGACGGCCCCGAGGTTCCGATCCTCGATGGCTCCGCGCGCCCCTTCGTCGAAGAATTCCTCAAGGCCGGGCTGATGATCCAGGCCGCGCCGATCCGCGCGATCGAGGTGCTGCGCCCGGTCGAGGTCAGCAACGGCGCCGCCAGGGCCCGTCTGGAACCGAACCGCGTGATGGAGATTGCCTTCACCATCGATTTCGAAGACGCCGCCATCGGTGTGCAGCAAAAGCACCTGACGATGGAGAACGGCACCTTTGTGCGCGAATTGTGCGACAGCCGCACCTTCTGCCGCCAGGCGGATGTGGATGCGATGCAGCAGCAGGGCCTGGCTCTGGGCGGCATCCCCGGCGAAAACGCGGTCGTATTCGAAGGCGACGAAGTTGTCAGCCCCGGCGGCCTGCGTCGCACGGACGAACCCGTGCGCCACAAGATGCTGGATGCGCTTGGCGATCTTGCGCTGGCGGGTGGCCCGGTTCTGGGCCTCTATACCGGCACGCGGGCCGGGCACAGCCTGACCAACACGCTCCTGCGTGAACTCTTCTCGGACCCGCAGAACTTCCGCATCGTGGATTGCGATATCCCGATGGCGTCGCGTCTGCCGGGGGCCGGCGTCTGCGCGGCAGAGATCCCCGCCGTCGCCTGATCGGCCCGGTCCAAGCCTTTGCGAAGCACCGCCGAAATCGGGGTGAAACTCAATTTGCCCCCCGGAATTTCTGTGATAGACCCTAGTGGACCTCCGGGGCCGACAGGGTTTATGACCGGCTGGTCGCAGTGGGAAAGTCCAATAAGACGAACGGGGCACGGCAAGTGGTGAAGTCAACAATGTCAGGCGGCGCAGGTCGGGCCAGACGGCTGGCGATGCCGGTTGTATTGTGTCTGGCGCTGGCAGCCTGCGGCGGACAATCAACCGACGGTCTGGGCATGGGCGGCGAACCGATCGAGTCCTTCACCGCGGAACAGATCTACGGCCGCGCTGAATTCGAGATGAATCGCCGCAAATACGAGCGCGCCGCCGAATATTTCGGCGAGGTCGAACGCCTCTACCCCTATTCCGAATGGGCCAAGCGCGCGCTGATCATGCAGGCCTTCGCCTATCACAACGACAAGGATTACGAGAACAGCCGCTCGGCCGCGCAGCGTTACATCGACTTCTACCCGACAGATGACGATGCCGCCTATGCGCAATACCTGCTGGCGCTCTCGTATTATGACCAGATCGACGAGGTCGGCCGCGACCAGGGCCTGACCTTCCAGGCGCTGCAATCGCTGCGCACGGTGATCGAACGCTATCCCGAAAGCGATTACGCGCGGTCCTCGATCCTGAAATTCGACCTCGCCTTCGACCACCTGGCGTCGAAGGAAATGGAGATCGGGCGCTACTACCTGAAGCGCAAGCATTACACGGCGGCGATCAACCGGTTCCGCGTCGTGGTCGAGGATTTCCAGACCACGACCCATACCGCAGAGGCGCTGCACCGTCTGGTGGAATCCTATGTCAGCCTCGGCCTGACGGACGAGGCGCAGACCGCCGGCGCGATCCTTGGCTACAACTTCCAGTCCACCGAATGGTACGAGGACAGCTATAACCTGCTGACCGGCCAGGGGCTTGAGATGAAGATGTTCGGGGATAACTGGCTGTCCAAGATCTACCGTCAGATGATCAACGGCAAGTGGCTGTGACCCCGACCCTTCGGGGGACATGACAGGATAGTTGGATGCTGCGCGGGCTGGATATCCGGGACATGCTCATCATCGACCGGCTGGAGCTTGAGTTCCAGCCAGGTCTGAACGTGCTGACAGGCGAAACCGGGGCGGGCAAGTCGATCCTGCTGGATTCGCTGGGCTTCGTGCTGGGCTGGCGTGGCCGCGCCGACCTGGTCCGTCAGGGCGCGGAGCAGGGCGAGGTCACCGCCTGGTTCGACCTGCCCGACGATCACCCCGCACATGCCGTTCTGGAAGAGGCCGGGATCCCCAACGGGCCCGAACTGATCCTGCGCCGGGTCAACGGGCTCGACGGGCGCAAGACCGCCTGGGTCAACGATCGCCGGTCCTCGGGCGAGGTGCTGCGGCGGTTGTCGGACACGTTGGTGGAACTGCACGGCCAGCATGACGATCGCGGGCTGCTGAACCCACGGGGCCATCGCGCGTTGCTGGATGCCTACATGAACCGCCCTGACCTGACCGATGCCGTGCGCCTGGCCTGGCGCAAGCGGCAGGAGGCGACCAAGGCGCTCGAGGCCGCCCGCGCCGCGCTGGAAGAGGTCCAGGCCGAAGAGGAATTCCTGCGCCACGCCGTCGGAGAGCTGGACAAGCTGGCTCCCGAACCGGGGGAGGAAGCCGACCTCGACGCCCGCCGCCGCATGATGCAATCCGCCGAAAAGGTGCGCGAGGACGTGGCTCGCGCCCATGCAGCACTCGGCTCCGACGGGGCAGAGGGGGCGATGTCCGACGCGCTTCGCTGGCTGGACGGTGCTGCCGAACATACCGGCGATCAGCTGGACGATCCGGTCGCCGCCCTGGGCCGTGCCATGGCCGAACTGGGCGAAGCCGCCGACGGGGTGCAGCGCTGCCTCGAAGCGCTGGATTTCGACCCGCTGGAGCTTGAGGCGACGGAGGAGCGGCTCTTCGCGATCCGTGGCCTCGCCCGCAAGCATTCCGTGGCCCCCGACGATTTGGCCGATTTCGCGGACCTGCTGCGCGACCGCCTGAACCGGCTGGATCAGGGCGCGGACGATATCGCGTCGCTTGAGAAATCCGCGAAACAGGCCGCCACCGCCTATGCCGAAGCCGCCGAAACCCTGTCGGAGGCGCGGGCCGAGGCCGCGGCGCGGCTCGATGCGGCCGTGATGGCGGAACTCGCCCCGCTCAAGATGGAGCGGGCGGAGTTTCGTACCGCCCTGACCGCCGGCGATCCCGGGCCGGATGGCTCGGACGAGGCAACCTTTACCGTCGCCACCAATCCCGGCGCACCGGCAGGCGCGCTGAACCGCATCGCCTCGGGCGGGGAATTGTCGCGCTTCCTGCTGGCGCTGAAGGTCTGCCTGACCGGCGACACGCCCGGCGTCACCATGATCTTCGACGAGATCGACCGCGGCGTGGGCGGGGCCACCGCCGACGCGGTCGGGCGGCGTCTGGCCGCGTTGGCCAGCACCGGACAGGTCTTGGTGGTGACGCATAGCCCGCAGGTCGCGGCACTCGGGGCGCATCACTGGCGCGTTGCCAAGCGGGTCGAGGGGGAAGCGACTCTGTCGACCGTCACGTCGCTCGACAGCGACGAACGGGTCGATGAAATCGCGCGGATGCTGTCCGGCGACCGCATCACCGCAGAGGCGCGCGCGGCGGCCCTGTCGCTGCTGGGCTGAGTTTCTCACTGATTTCGGTGGTTGAGCGGGCAGCGGTCTTACCAGCGGCCGTCCCCGTCACGCACCTGTCGTCTGCCCGTGGCAAACAAAAAATAGCCCCGACCCGGAGGACCGGATCGAGGCCAAACAAGGTACCGCTTACGGATTCGAAATTAATGAAATCTCAGTAATTCGTCATACCCCAATCGGGTGATAAGCGGCGGGTATGGGGTGGTTCTGGCGGTTATTCGCTGGCGGTCGGAGCATTTTCGACGCGCATTAGCGCCTCCAGATGCTCCAGGGCCAGCGGCCATTTCTGGAAAAACAGGAAAGATCCCGCATCTGCCACGGATTCGAATTTGATGCCCGGATGGGCCTCCCGGAACTCGGCCAGAGTGGCGGGGGGAATCGCCTGATCTTCGGTGCCGATCAGGTTGATCATGGGCACGTTGGCGGACATTTCCGCCAGTTCGTCGTTCCAGTCGTTGCGATGCATGGCCGTGACCTCGGCCGCATAGGCCTTGGCCGCGTCGAACCCCTCGCGCAGGACGATATCCGATCCGCTGTCCAGCGCTTCCTGGATGCGGGGGGTGATGGTGGCGTCGCAATCCGCCTTGCTGCCCGCATAGACCAGTTGCACGAATTCCGCCTTGCCCATGCGGCGGGCCATGGCAAAGCCGGTGGTGATCATGAAGGGCAGCACCTGCGGCGTATAACGTGCCGTGCCCAGGATGAAGCGGTGCCAGCGGCCCATCCGTTCGTATTGTTCGGGCCGGGTCAGCGGCAGCAGCGCGCTACAGCCCAGCACGGCGGTCACCCGACGGGGTGCGATATGATGCAACCGCGCGGCAAAGATCATGTCCTCATCCAGCACCAGCAGGGGCACCGAGGCGATACGCAGATGGTCCAGCAGGGCGATCATGTCAGCCGCCACCGCGCCCACGCGATCCTGCCCGCGCCGCAGCGGGGTGGAGCCGCCGAATCCGGGACGGATCGGCGCGATGACCCGCAGACCCATCTGCATCGCCATCCGTTCGGCATCCGCGGGCCAGCGGCACAGCCCGAGGTTCGAGCTGAGATACATCACGGGCCGGCCATCGGTCGCGCCGAATTCCAGGTAGTCCACCCGCCGCCCGTCGGGGCGCGTCAGGCTGCGATAGGGCAGGGGCAGCAATTCCTGCCCACCACGCGAAACACGGGGCGCTGCCGCCGGCGCATCGCTTGCCGGGCCGATCCGGTCGGGATCGCTGGGGGCGAAATCCATCGTCGTCATCGCCAGCTTGACCAGTTCGTTCTGGCCCCGCGCCTCCGTCTTGGTCTGGATCGCCTTGATCTGGGTGCGGATCGTGTCGACCGACCGGCCCCGCGCTGCGGCGATGTCGCTCAGCGTGCGGCTCTGGGTCAGGGCCATCAGCACCTCGGTTTCGGCCTGGGTCAGGCCGAAGGCGTCGCGCAGGGTCGCTTCGGACCCTTCCGGCCAGTACATCTCGGTCGTGACGACCAGGACGAATTTCGGCTGTTTCTCGGGGGTGACCAGGCGCATCTGCAACAGGATCAGGTGATCGTCAGGCACCCGCCGGGCGCGCACCAGCCGCGATTGTTCCGTCGCGCCGGGTCGCTTGTTCAGCATGCCGTCGGCCACGCGGGCCAGCACGGCACGGTCATCGGCGCGCAGGGTCAGATCGTGCAGACCCTGCCGCGCGCCCACGCCCAGCATCTCGACCGCGGCCTCGTTCGCCGCAGAGATCTTGAGCGCGCCATTGATCGTGAAGGCGGCCGAGCGGCGGAACTGCTTCAACTCGGCCTCTTCGGCGCTCAGCGGTGCCGCGCGGCGGACGTGGTTCAGCATCCGGTTCAGCTGCTGCATATGCGGCAGCAACCCGCTGCCCTCCAGCATGGCCCGGCGCGACCGCGAGGGCAGGTGCCATTGCGGAACGACCAGCGCGTCCCAATCCTCCAGCACATCGTCCAGACGCTCGGGCTCCAGCGCCGCGCCGTAGAGCTTGCCCAGAAGCTCGGCCCGCAATTCCATATCCCGCGCAGTGACGCTGTCGGACCTGTCAGAGGCATTGGAAATGAGCGATGTAAGCGGCATGGCGGCAAAAGACTTCAAAGGACTTGGCTGGGCTTGTGACCTGGCAGAACCTTGGGTCAGCTTACGCCCCGCCTAACTCTTTGGAAACATTTTTGCCATCCAGGCTGACGCCGTTGCGCATCAAGTAGATGTATCTGGAACCAATTTTCCGGGATTGAAGACGTTGTCGGGGTCCAGCGCGGCCTTCAACTGGCCCATCACCTGCCAGCCCTCACCGTGCTCGCGTTCCATGAAGGCCTTCTTGCCGACACCGATTCCATGCTCGCCCGTGGCCGTACCGCCCATTTCGAGCGCGCGCTGCACCATCCGGTCCGACGCTGCCTTGACGCGCTCCAGCTCTGCCGGATCGGCGGGGTCGAACAGCAGGATCGAATGGAAATTGCCGTCGCCCACATGGCCCAGGATCGGGCCGCGAATGTTGTGCTCTTCCAGGTCGGCCTGGGTCGCCTCGACGGCTTCGGCCAGGCGCGAGATCGGCACGCAGATATCCGTCACTACGGCGCGGGTATCCGCGCGAGCATTGACGATGGCCCAATAGGCATTGTGCCGCAGCGTCCACAGCGCCTTGCGTTCCTCCGCATCGGCCGCCCATTTGAACCCGTGCCCGCCGTGATCGCCTACGATCTCGCCAAAGGTCCCGGCATCCTCGGCCACGGCGCTTTCCGAGCCGTGGAATTCGACCAGCAGATGCGGAGCCTCGACCATGCCGGCGCCGGCATACTCGTTGAAAACCTGTACCGTGGCCGCATCGACGAACTCGATCCGCGCCATGGGGATGCCCATCTGGATCGTGTCGGTCACCGCGCGCACCGCGTCCCCGATCGTGTCGAAGGCACAGACGGCCGAGGTGATCGCCTCCGGCTGGCCATGCAGTTTCAGCGTCAGTTCGGTGATCAGGCCCAGCGTCCCTTCGGAGCCGACGAATAGCCCCGTCAGGTCGTATCCGGCCGAAGATTTGCGCGCCAGCGACCCGGTGCGGATGATCCGGCCATCGGCCATCACGACCTCCAGCGCCATGACATTGTCGCGCATCGTGCCATAGCGCACCGCCGTCGTGCCGCTGGCACGGGTCGAGGCCATGCCGCCGATCGTGGCATTGGCGCCCGGATCGACCGGGAAGAACAGGCCCGTGGCGCGCAGTTCCTCGTTCAGGACCTCGCGGGTCAGGCCGGGCTGCACGCGGGCATGCATGTCGCCCTGGCTGACCTCCAGCACCTTGTTCATGCGGGCGAAATCGACGGTGACGCCGCCGGAAAACGCCTGCGACTGCCCTTCGAGCGAGGTGCCCGCGCCGTAGCCGATCACCGGCACGCCATGGGCCGCGCAGATGCGCACCAGCGCCGCGACCTCTTCGGTGGTTTCGGGATAGGCGACCGCGTCGGGGGCAGCGACAGGGAAATAGGTCTCTGAGGCGCCATGCGCGTCCCTTTCGGGCTTGGAGCGCGTCACGCGATCGCCTAAGACTTCCGAAAGCTCGGCCCAAGCCGTCTCAAATGCCATGTTCCATCTCTCCTCGTAGGGCTTGCCCCTTCTAAGACAGGTGCAGGGAACTGGAAAGGGCATCGGAGTGCTGCCAGGCCTGCCCGAATGCACAAGAAAGGGACCCGCCCCGCGTCATGTCGCAGAACAGCCGATCCTCGTTGTCCGAGGCCGCTGACCGCGCCTGGGCCCATCTGCGGGGGGGCTGGCATGTCGTCCTGACAAGGGGGCCCAACCAGATCCAGTTCTGGTTCATCGCCCTGGCTGTCGGGATCGCCAGCGGGGCGGCGGCGCTGTTCTTCCGCAAGGGCATCGAATGGCTTCAGGCCTTTCTCTACCGCACCGACGACATCACCCACCTGCACAGCTGGGCGGGCACGCTGCCTTGGTACTGGGTGCTGACGATCCCGATCCTGGGCGGGCTGGTGGTGGGGGCGATTTTGCATGTCTTCACGCCTGATGGGCGGGTGCGTTCGGTGGCCGACGTGATCCAGGGCGCCGCGCTCAATGATGGCCGGGTCGAGGGGCGGGCCGGCCTGGCCTCGGCTGCCGCATCGCTGATCACGCTGTCCACCGGCGGGTCCTCGGGGCGGGAGGGGCCGGTGGTCCACCTGGCCGCGGTGATCTCGTCCCGCGTGCTGCACTGGCTCAAGGCGGATGGCGTGACCGGGCGCGACCTGCTGGGCTGCGCGGTGGCGGCGGCGGTGTCGGCCTCGTTCAACGCGCCGATTGCCGGGGCTCTCTTCGCGCTCGAGGTCGTGTTGCGCCACTTCGCCATCCACGCCTTCGCGCCCATCGTCATCGCATCGGTCGCGGGGACGGTGATCAACCGGCTGGAATTCGGCGGGGTGACGGAATTCACGCTGCCCGATGCCTCCATGTTCCAGTTCTACGAGGAATTGCCGGCCTTCCTGCTGCTGGGCGCGGTCTGCGGCGTGGTGGCGGGGATGCTGATGCGGTCGATCTTCGCGGCCGAGGACGTGGCGACCCATATCCAGGGCCGCATCGGCCTGCCGCGTTTCATCCGGCCCGCCATTGCCGGGGCCCTGCTGGGCATGATCGCGATCTGGTTCCCGCATATCATCGGCGTCGGCTACGAGACGACATCGCTGGCCCTGACCGGACGGATCGGGTTGTGGGACGCAATCGTCTTTGCCGTGATCAAGACCGTGGCTGTGTCGATTACCATCGGCGGACGGATGGGGGGCGGGGTTTTCTCCCCCTCTCTCATGGTCGGGGCGCTGACGGGGCTGGCCTTCGGGCTGATCGCGACCTCGATCTTTCCGGACGTGTCGGGGTCGTCGTCGCTCTATGCGCTGGCGGGGATGGGCGGCGTCGCGGCGGCGGTGCTGGGCGCGCCGATCTCGACCACGCTGATCGTGTTCGAACTGACGGGCGACTGGGCCACGGCGCTGGCGGTGATGGTGACCGTGTCGATCTCGACTGCCATCGGGACCCGGCTGGTGGATCGCAGCTTCTTCCTGACGCAGATCGAACGGCGCGGGGTGCACCTGGCCGCCGGGCCGCAGGCCTACCTGCTGGGCCTTGTGCGCGTGGCCAGCGCCATGCGCCGCCGCGATGCGGAGCGGGCCGCCCCCGAGGAAACCTGCTGGGAAATGATCGACGCCGGCGATTACCTCGACGCGCAGGCGACGCTGGAAAGCGCCCTGCCGGCCTTCGACCGGACCGGCGCGGTGTTCCTGCCGGTGGTGCAATTGCAGGGTGCGGACCAGCCGCCGGAACTGCTGGGCGCGCTTTACCATGTCGATGCGCTCAGGGCCTATAACCGGGCGCTGGCGGCCACGGCGGCGGAAGAACACAGCTGATGGTTGCGCCCCGCTGGTAGGGGCCGACGTGGGAGGAGGGGACGGACAGGGGCGCTGCCCCTGCCATCAAAGCTGCGCTTTGACGGCCACCCCGGAGTATTTTCGGCAAGATGAAGCAGGTGGGTGGCACGAGAGGCCCCCATGAAACGCAAGACCCCGCCACGAGGGGCGGGGTCCTGGCGCGGAACAGTCGGGCGTCAGACGCGTTCGACGGTCACGAAATCGGTGGCGTAGAAGGCCAGGTGGCCGGCGATCTGTTCCATCCCTTCCAGCGGGGTTTCGTAGGACCAGGCGGCGTTCTCATGGGTCGTGCTTTTCGTCACGATGGAGAAATAGGTCGCGTCGCCCTTTTTCGGGCAATGGGTGGTGTGGTCGGTCTGGTCGAGGAACGCCATCGCGATATCGTCGCGCGGGAAATAGATGACCGCCGGATAATCGCCCTCGGTCAGCATCAGCGCCTTGCGGCTTTCCCCCAGGACGGCGCCGCCGGAACGGACGGTCCACGTGCCTTCGGCCGGTTGGATCGTGATATCAGTCATGTCTTGCCCTCCCCAAGAGGCTTATCTTGCCATGCCCGGCGCATGTGACAACCGGGTGAAGATGTATCGTTTCTGTCAGAGTTTTTCAGTTGCAGCATGAAACCATACCGCGGTTTGCCCCGAAAGCAGAGAGCCGATTTTGTCGCGGCATTCCGCATGATAGGCGTTCAGCCAGTCCCGTTCGTCCCGGTCCAGCAGGTCGAGGTCGATCAGGCGCTTTTCGATGGGCACCCAGGTGAGCGTCTCGAAATCCAGCATGTCGCGGTCGTCTCCGCCCTCGATCGCGGGGGCCTGCTGCACGACGATCAGGTTCTCGATCCGGATGCCGAAGGCGCCCTCGCGGTAATAGCCGGGCTCGTTCGACAGGATCATGCCCTCCTGCAGCGGCACGTCGCCCGTCCGTGCCAGACGCTGCGGGCCTTCATGCACGCAAAGGTAGGCGCCCACGCCATGGCCGGTGCCATGGTCGTAATCCAGCCCCGCCAGCCACAGCGGATAGCGCGCCAGGCTGTCCAGATGCGCGCCCGCCACGCCGCGGGGGAACCGGGCGCGGGACATGGCGATCATGCCCTTCAGCACCAGGGTGAAGGCGCGCTTTTCCTCGGCCCCCGCGTCGCCGACGACGAGGGTGCGGGTGATGTCGGTGGTGCCGTCGGGATATTGCCCGCCCGAATCCACCACGATCAGCTCTCCGTCCGCGAGCTCGCGGTTGGTTTCGGTGGTGACCCGGTAATGCGGCAGGGCGCCATTGGGGCCCGCGCCCGCGATCGTGTCGAAGGAGATCTCGCGCAGCATGTTGGTTTCGCTGCGGAACCCTTCCAGCGTCGTGACCAGGTCGACCTCGGTCAACACACGTTGTTCGGTCGTGTCGAACCAGGCCAGGAAGTTGCACATCGCCACCGCATCGCGCAGATGCGCGTCGCGCATGCCCTGCAACTCGCCGGCATTCTTGCAGGCCTTGGGCAGGCGCGCGGGGTCGGGGCCATGGCGATATTCCACGCCCGCCTTGGCAAACATGTCGGCCAGGGCGCGCGGAGCGCTGGCCTGGTCCACCCGGATCGGCCCCTGGGTGTCGCGGATCAGCGCCTCGAGCTGGTCGGGCGCGGCGACGGTGACATCCGGGCCTAGGTGATCGTCTAGGCCCGTGCATTTCCCGGGCTCGGTCAGCAGCACGGCGCTGGCATCGGCGCGCAGCAGGGCAAAGGCATGGGGGATCGGGTTTCGCGGAATGTCGGAGCCGCGGATATTGAACAGCCAGGCCACCGAATCCGGCAGTGTCAGGATCGCGGCGCCATCACCCCGCTCGGCCAGGTCACGAGCCAGGCGGGCGCGTTTGTCGGCATGGGATTCGCCGGCAAATTCAAGCGGGTGGGCGATGATCTGGCCCATGGGCGGGTCGGGCTGGTCGGCCCAGACCGCGTCGATCGGGTTGGCGATGGCCCGGAACTTGAGACCGGGCAGGGCGAGGGTCATCTTGCCCACTTCCTCGATCGTGTGCAGCCAGGGGTCGATGCCCACCACCGCGCCGGTCGACAGCGTGTCCGACAGCCAGTCGGTCAGCGTGGTTTCGGGCCAGTTCACCGGGGTGAAGTCCTTTGCGACCTGCGCCTTCACCTGCACCTTGTAGCGCCCGTCGACCATCACGACCGCCGCGTCCTGCGTCACGGCGCAGACCCCGGCAGAGCCGGTGAAGCCGGTCAGCCAGGCCAGACGGTTGTCATGGTCCGAGACATATTCGCCCTGGAACCGGTCCGCTCGCGGCACGAGGAAGGCGTCGATGCCGATGTCCTTCATGTGCTTGCGCAGGGCGGCCAGGCGCGGCGGGCCCTGATCGGGTGACGTAGGGCTGTCGAATGACTGGAACATGCGGACCTCCGGGATCAGGGTGCCCCCCCTTCTTACCGGAACGGGCGCGGGATGCCAGATGCTGTCAGTCGCGCCCCAGGAAGTCGAGGATCGCCGTCACGTAATCGGACCAGAGCGGATGGCCCGGCACCGGCAGGTGGTTGGCGGTGTCGAAGGTCATCAGTTCCGCGCCCGCGATGCCCGCGGCGAGCTTGCGCGCTTCGCTGACCGGATGCACGGCGTCGCGGCGGCCATGCAGGATCAGGGTCGGGCATGTGATCTGCGGCAGCAGCGGCAGCAGAGAGGTTCGGTGCTGCAATTCGCGCAGGGCCAGTTCGTTTTCGCGGTCGATCGCGTTGCGCATGCTGTTGGCCAGGTCATGCACCACGTCGAGCGGCCCCTCGGGCAGGTAGGCCAGCATGAAGCTGGAGGCAAAGGCGCCGGTCGGATTGCTCCAGCTTTCGCGGATCATCTCCATCATGGCGGGGGTGCCCGACGCGCCGGTCCGGCGGTGGTTCCAGCCCTCCGCATAGCCGCCGACGATCACGAATTTGCGCACCATGTCGGGATAGCGGGCGGCGAAATGCACCGCCGTCAGGACCGATCCGGATTCCGCGTAGAGCACGAAGCGGTTCAGACCCGCGGCCTCGACCACCGCGTGCAGGTCCTCGGCCTGGCGGTCGAAATCCAGCTCGGGCCCGTCCTCGCCGGACTGGCCGGTGCCGGCCGGGTCGTAGCGCAGCACGGAATGCCGTTCGCCTAGGATTTCCCACATGGCGCGATTGGCGTGCAGCGCCCAATCCTGTTCCAGATCGGTGCCGATCATGTTGGCGCAGACCAGCGGCGGGCCATCGCCATTCACCGCCCAGGCAATGGGCCGGTCGCGCGAAGTGCGGGCATAGCGGATGCGCGGGGCCTGCGGGGGCGTGGCGGGCTTTGGCGCTGCGTCTCCTGTGTCCGAGGCCTCGACCTCCACGGGAACGGCCATCTGCAGGCCGCGCCGCGCCACGGTGCGGATCACGCGCTGCGCCTTGCCGTCATCGCCCACGGCCTTGCGGGCCGAGGCGATACGGGCGGAAATGGCGGATTCGGAGACGATCCGCCCCTGCCAGACGGCCTCCACGATTTCGTCGCGGGTCACCAGCCGGTCGGGATGGCTGAGCAGCAGCAGAAGCAGGTCGAAGACCTGCGGCTCCACCGGCACAGCATCGCCCGCGCGCATCAGCACGTGTCGGTCGGTGTCCAGAAGGCAGCTGTCGAAGCGATAGATCATGACCGGATATGGCCCCGAATTGGGGTGACGGGCAAGCGCGCAGAGATCTTGGGGGTTTCTAGGGGAAAGCTAAGGGAAAGCTCTGCGTGACCTTCAAGCAAGGCGGGGCAGGGCCGGGCAGGATCAGGGCAGACACCGAAAGGACAAAGCCATGTTGCCCCAGTTCGACACAGCCATGATGCACCACCGCGGCCCGTTCCTGGCGCCGCCGACGGAAAACGAACGCGAGGCCCAGGCGATGCTGACGCACCGCCGCATGGTCGCCCGCGCCAGACGGAAAGAGGCGGTGATGACGCTCTGGGCGCAGCTGACCCGCCTCTGGCGCGTGGCCGTGCCGCGCACCTGATCGGGCGGCGGTCCGGGTGGCACCCCCGGAGGGCGCTGCCCTCCGGACCTCCCGGAGTATTTCCGGCAAGATGAAGCCTAGGAGGCCTTCTTGATCCCGACCATGCGCGCCCGGGCGCGCGGATCGCTGTCGAACAGCGCGGCCAGTTGTTCGGTCATCGCGCCGGCCAGCTGATCCACATCGGTGATCGTCACCGCGCGGTCATAGTAGCGGGTCACGTCATGGCCGATACCGATGGCCAGCAATTCCACCGCCTTGCGCTTTTCCACCATGGCGATCACGTCGCGCAGGTGTTTTTCCAGGTAATTCGCCGGGTTCACGCTGAGTGTCGAATCGTCCACCGGGGCCCCGTCCGAGATGACCATCAGGATCTTGCGCGCCTCGCGGCGGTTCACCATCCGCCGATGCGCCCATTCCAGCGCCTCGCCGTCGATGTTTTCCTTCAGAAGCCCTTCCTTCATCATCAGGCCGAGATTCTCGCGCGAACGTCTCCAGGGTGCGTCGGCCCCCTTGTAGACGATGTGGCGCAGGTCGTTCAGGCGGCCGGGCTGCTGCGGGCGGCCATCGTTCAGCCAGCGTTCACGGCTTTGCCCGCCTTTCCAGGCGCGCGTGGTGAAGCCCAGGATTTCCACCTTGACCGAGCAGCGTTCCAGCGTGCGTGCCAGAACATCGGCGCAGATCGCCGCGATCGAGATCGGGCGGCCCCGCATCGAGCCTGAATTGTCCAGAAGCAGCGTCACCACGGTGTCGCGGAACTCCATGTCCTTCTCGACCTTGAAGCTGAGCGGCGTGGTCGGGTTGGCCACGACACGGGCCAGGCGGCCGGCATCCAGCACGCCTTCTTCCTTGTCGAATTCCCAGGACCGGTTCTGCTGTGCCTGAAGGCGGCGCTGCAACTTGTTGGCCAGGCGGCCAACGGCGCCCTTCAGCGGTTCCAGCTGCTGGTCGAGATAGGCGCGCAGGCGTTCCAGCTCGACCGGGTCGGCCAGGTCCTCTGCGGCGACCTCTTCATCGAAATCCGAGGCATAGATCAGGTAGTTGGGATCCGCATCCGACACGGGCGGGGGCGGCGGCGGCTCCAGCGGGGCCTCGCCCTCGGGCATTTCGGCCTCTTCGCCCATTTCTTCCTCGGCCATGTCGTCCATGGAGACGGTGGCCTCGGACGGGTCCTGCTGTTCGTCCTGCGATTGTTCGGGGCTGGCCTCGGCCTCGTCTTCTTCCTCGGACTGGCCGGTGCTGTCGGGCTCGTCCTGTTCCTCTTCGCCATCCTCGGCGGCGTCCTGATCCTCGTCATCGACACTGTCGGGGTCTTCGCCCAGCTGGTCGCCATAGCCCAGATCCTCGATGATCCGGCGGGCGAACTTGGCGAATTCGGACTGGTTGGACAGCTTTTCCTGCAGGTTTTCCAGCGTACCGCCGGCCTGCTGTTCGATGAAGCCGCGCCACAGATCCATGACGTTGTCGGCGCCTTCGGGCATCTCGCGGCCCGTGGCGAGGTGGCGGATCAGGTAGCCCGCGGCGACCGGCAGCGGCGCATCCGCGGCCTGGGTGATCCCGGCATAGCCCGCGCGCTTGGCCTCGGCGCCGATCTTGGCGTCGATATTGGTGGCGGTGCCGGGCATGTCGCGGGCGCCCATGGCCTCGCAACGGGCGGTTTCCATCGCCTCGTAGAGGTCGCGCGCCATCTGCCCCTGGGGGGCGTATTTCGTATGGGTGCCCGCATCGTGATAACGGTGATGCAGGGCCAGCGCATCGGCCGTGCCGCGCGCCATCAGCACCTCTTCCTTGGTCATGCGGCGGCTGACCTGCGGCAGGCGCATCGAATCCGCGGTCTTGCCCGACGGGTCGACCGTGTAGCTGACATTCAATTCCGGGTCGTCGGCCATGACCTTGGTGGCCTCGGCCAGGGCCTTCTTGAACGGATCGGCGGGGTTGTCGCTGGACTTGCTCATAGCAGAGGTAAAGCATCCCGCGCGGCGCTCGGCAAGCGGTTCGCGCGTCGCAGGGCGGGTCTTGTCTTGTGCGTCCTGTGGCGCGTCGGGCGCGGGACGTCCGGGCAGGGGCAAACCGAGGCCGCTCATCGCGGAGGCGGGGCTGGGTCGGGGCGGTTCTGGGCAGGGTTCATGGCGCGGGGTCCGGGGTGGGGCGATCCCCGCCATCCTGCCACAGGGGCAGGCAAAAGTCGCGTCAGCTCAGAAGCAGCGCCTCGCACCCCGCAACCGCGCGGCGGGCCCTTTGCCGCGCCATCCGGGCCTCTGCCGGGTCGGTGCTGAATTCCGCCCGTTGCAGCAATTGCGCCTGCGCATGTTTCGCCTCGAGCCGCCGGGCCAGGATCTCGGGCCCGCGGTCGGAGGGTCGCACGGCGTCCAGCAGGTCCACCATGGCCTGGCGGCGATGCCGGGCGCGACCGGGATCGCGGCTCATCAGCCAGCGATGTTCCAATTCGGCGGAAAACCGGCCGGCGCATCCGGCAAAGATCACGACCGGATCGGACAGGGCGTGTCCAAGGCTCTGATCCTCCGGCGCGGCGCTGCCTTTGCCCGCAAGGGCCAGGCACGCGATGATCGCAAGGGATCGCACCAGTTCCATATGTCGAAGCGTAGCGCACATTTCTTGAGCATGCATGAAAAATATTCTCAAAACCTTGCGCGAATGAGGTGGTTTTCCTTGCTTTTGGGGTGCGAATGGCGCAGCCGGCCCGCCAAGCTGACCCTCGGGCAGGAGGGTGCAGCCCCGCACAGATCCTGTGCGGCCAACGGCGTTTTCTGCGCATGCGAAGAGAGCAATATGGGTGTCGTAACACACGCAAACAGGGAGACATCAGATGTCCCGCAAACCCCGTATCGCCCTCATCATCGGCTCCACCCGTGACGCACGGTTCGCCGAGAAACCCGCCCAGTGGATGCTGGAACAGGCCCAGGCCCGCACCGACATGGATGTCGAGCTGGTCGACTTGAAAGATTTCGACCTGCCGCTCTTCAACGAAGCCGCGTCGAACATGTGGATGCCCTCCTCGGATCCCAAGGCCGTGGCATGGCAGGAAAAGATCGCCGAGTTTGACGGCTTCATCTTCACCGTGGCCGAATACAACCACGGCCTGACCGCGGCGCTGAAGAACGCGCTGGACCAGGCGTACAAGGAATGGGTTCGCAAACCCTTCACCGCCATCGGCTATGGTGGCGTCGGCGCGGCCCGCGCTGTCGAACAGCTGCGTCTGATCGGTGTCGAACTGCAGATGGTCCCGACCCGCAATGCCGTGCATATCGGCGGCGGCGACTTCATGACCGTGCACCCGATGGGCGCAGACAAGCCGATCTCGGAGATCGCGGACCATATCGCGCCCTCCGCCACCGCGGCGCTGGACGACCTCGTCTGGTGGGCCAATGCCACCATGGCCGCCCGCGATGCGGATGCGGCACAGGAAGCCGCATAAGGCGCCCCAGCCCAATATCCCGGCCCGAAAGGGCCGGACCGACTCTCACAAGTCAGCCGAAACGGAAACGGGCGCCCCGAAAGGCGCCCGTTTCTTCATGTCCCGTAAGGAAGAGCGGATCAGCTGGCCGCAGAGGCCGCGCTTTCCGGCAGTTCCTCGCCAAAGCAGCGCTGGTAGAACTCGGCCACGGTCTGGCGCTCCAGCTCGTCGCACTTGTTCAGGAAGGTCAGGCGGAACGCGTAGCCGATATTGCGGAAAATCTCGGCGTTCTGGGCCCAGGTGATCACCGTCCGCGGCGACATCACCGTGGACAGGTCGCCGTTCATGAAGGCGGTCCGGGTCAGGTCCGCCAGCACCACCATCTGGTTCACGGTCTTGCGGCCGGCCTCGGTGTTGTAATGCGGCGCCTTGGCCAGAACGATCGCCGCCTCGGCGTCGTGGCTCAGGTAGTTCAGCGTGGCGACAAGCGACCAGCGGTCCATCTGCGCCTGGTTGATCTGCTGGGTGCCGTGATAAAGGCCGGTCGTGTCGCCCAGGCCCACCGTGTTCGACGTCGCGAACAGGCGGAAATACTTGTTCGGGGTGATGACCTCGTTCTGGTCCAGCAGCGTCAGCTTGCCGTCATGTTCCAGAACGCGCTGGATCACGAACATCACGTCGGCGCGGCCGGCATCATATTCGTCGAACACGATCGCGGTCGGGTTGCGCAGCGCCCAGGGCAGAATCCCCTCGTGGAATTCGGTCACCTGCTTGCCGTCGCGCAGCTTGATCGCGTCTTTACCGATCAGGTCGATCCGGGAAATGTGGCTGTCGAGGTTCACCCGCACACAGGGCCAGTTCAGCCGCGCGGCGACCTGTTCGATATGGGTCGATTTGCCCGTGCCGTGATAGCCCTGCACCATCACGCGGCGGTTGTGGCTGAACCCTGCAAGGATCGCCAGCGTCGTGTCGGGGTCGAACTTGTAGGTCGAATCCCGCTCCGGAACGCGGTCCGACGGTTCTTCGAAGCCCTTCACCGTCATGTCCGTATCAATGCCGAACACCTCCCGGACGGAGATATCTTCTGTCGGTTTAGCGTTGATATCGGTCATACCCTCGGCCATGGTCGATCTGTCCTTTCACCTCTGCCGGTCTCGTTCCCGGCCCAACCCGCAACATATCGAAGCGGGATTTGAGGGAAAGGGCAAAATTCGGGTTCGCGGCGGCATGCCTCAACCCAGACCGGCCGAAGGAGAAAGATGAGCACCCGGGAGGAAATCGAGACGCTGATTGATGGCGCCGCGCGAAAGGACCGCGCGGCCTTTGCGCAATTATATGGTCACACCTCCGCGAAACTCTTCGGTGTCGTGCTGCGTATCTTGAAGTCAGAAGCCGAAGCAGAAGAGGCCTTGCAGGAAATCTACATCAAGGTGTGGCGCAATGCGGATCGCTACAGGGCCGGGGGCTATTCCCCGATGACCTGGCTGATCACCATCGCCCGGAACCACGCCATCGACCGTCTACGCGCCCGCCGGGCCAGCGGGGCAGGGCTTGACGAAGCCCATGAATTGCCGGATGCCGCGCCCGGACCCGAGGCGCTGGCCATGGCCTCCTCCGACAGGGCCCGTATCCTGACCTGTTTCGAACGCCTGCCGCTCGACCGGGCCGAAGCGGTCCGCCGCGCCTATATCGAAGGCGAAACTTATGCCGAGCTCGCGTCGCGCTTTGACGTGCCGCTCAACACGATGCGAACCTGGCTGCGCCGCAGCCTGTTGAAATTGAAGGAATGCCTGAGCGAATGACCGACGCCTCCGACATCAGCGACGACGACGACCGCATCATCGCGGCCGAATACGTCCTGGGTCTTCTGCCCGCCGCCGACCGGCGCGAGGCCGAGGCGCGTCTGAATGGCGACCCGGCCTTCCGCGCCGCCGTCGCCGCCTGGGCCGAGGATTTCGTGGCCATGACCGACGACTGGCCCGAGGTCGTCCCTCCCGCCGCCGTCTGGGCCGGGATCGAGGCCAAGTTGGCGGAACAGGACGGCGGTACCGGCTTCCTGTCGCTGCTGCGCCGGCCCAAGTCGCTGCGCGGTCTCTTCGGTTATGCCGCCGGCGGTCTCGTCGCTGCCGGCCTGGCCTGGGTGGTTTTGAATTCCGGGGTCATGACCCCCGCGGCGCCCGAATTCCAGGCCCGAATCGCGGCCGAGGATGAAAGCGTCGTCTTTGCCGCCGCCTATGATGTGGATACCGGCGCGCTCGAGGTTCTTCAGCGCTCAGGCGCCGCGGCGCCCGGCCGTTCGCTGGAATTCTGGCTGATCGCAGAGGGGCAGGCGCCCGTCTCCGTCCTCGTCTGGCCCAATGGCAGCGAGCGTGAAAGCGTCGTGCTGCCCGCCGATCTGGCGGCCCGCCTGCCGAACGCGGTGCTGGCCATTTCCGACGAACCCGAGGGCGGTTCCCCGACCGGGGCGCCCACCGGCGATGTCCTTGCGGTCGGTCCCGTCGAAAGTATCTGATGTTCGAAAATGGGCGGAAATCCGCGGATGCTGCGGGGCATATGCCGAGAAGTTATACTTTTTTTCAAATTCCTGCTGCACTTGCAGCATAAAGATGCTGCGGTTGGTTTGACACAACCGTCACATTGAGTAAGTACATTGATAGCGTCACCATGGCGCATGAAATGAATAGGTTAGTCCATTGTTGAGAGAAATGATCTGCTCTCGCAGAACCTCCCTCCTTCTTACCATCGTTGCGGCGGGGCTCGTCTCCGCCGGTGGTAGCGTTCTGGAGGGGCAGGCTGCATCCGAGGCGAAGGAAGAGATTATCTTCCTGACGTCCAAGGACCTGATGTTCGACGATAATCGACGCTGAGAGCATAGTGCAGAAAAACTGAAGGCGCGGCAGAATTTCCTGCCGCGCCTTTTTTCTTGTCCTGTTGAGGGCCCTGTCAGATCGCCGGGGCGGAGGGCAGGGGCCGTCGCCGGCCGCGCCGCCCAAGGGACAGGGGCCGGTGCCGGCCCCGCCACCCTCACTTGAAGTTGCGGCTGTCCTTGATCTGGTCCCAGGCCCAGACCACCAGCTGAAGCTGTTCTTCCTGGCTGCGGTCGCCACCATTCATGTCCGGGTGCAGCACCTTGATCAGCGCCTTGTAGGCCTTGCGGACCTCGGCCTTTGACCAGTGGTCCTTGGCTTCCAGGATCTCGACCGCGCGCCGCTCGGTCGAGGGCAGGCGTTTCGTGGTCTGGCCATCCGCGTTCTTGCCGGGGTTCCGGGTCGCGTTCTGGCCCAGCACCTGGTGCGGGTCGTCGATGCCCAGCCGGGCCCAGGCCCGCGCTTCCGGGTCGCCCAGGGGCTTGGTGTCGCGTTCCCAGACCTTGTCCTTGGTCATCTGGGCATTCATCTCGGCTTCGGTCGTGCCGTCGAAGAAGTTCCATTTCAGGTTATATTCGCGGACGTGCTGCTGGCAGAACCAGTAGTAATCGTCCAGAACGTCCGGCGCCTTGGGCGCGCGGTACTTGCCCGGCTCTTCGCAGCCGGGATGTTCACAGACCTTGGTCGAGGTCTCAGAGGCGCCTGACATGCCGCGACGACCGCGATTGGTCTTCTTCTTCGCGGAAGAAACCGACATGTCGAATCCGAAGGGGTCGCTCTTGGCCATGCGTTGTCCTTTCCGAGTCAGGCGATGCAGTTTAGACTGACTTTCCGCAGATTGAAGAGGCGAGGTCAGAAAAAATGTCAGTGTCGGCAGAGATACGCGAACGTCTTGAGCAAAGCTTCGCGCCAGAGCAGCTCGAAGTGCTCGATGAAAGCGAGGAACATCGCGGCCATGCCGGGTTCCAGGAGGGCGGGGAAAGCCATTTTCGCGTGCGCATGAAGGCCGCGGCGCTGGACGGACAATCCCGCATCCAGCGTCACCGCGCCGTGCATGCCGCGCTTGGTCCCGCGTTGATCGGTCGCATCCACGCCCTGGCGCTGGAATTGTCGGCCTGATCCTCAGCGGCGGTCGCGACCATCCGGGCCGCACATCCCCGCAAGCAAAGCAAAACCGGGCCCCGCGAGGCCCGGTTTTCGTCGCCGTGAGTGTGTCTTATTCGGCGGCCGCCCGGTGCGACAGCGGCCCATTGCCCGCAACCGGCCCGCGTCCCGGCTGTTTGCTGACCTCGTCACCCTGCGGGTCTTCCGCGTCCGTGGCAGCGTCCTGTGCATCGGCTGCCGCGCCGTCGGCTTCTGCACGGGCATCACCCTGGTCCGCCTGCGCATCAGGCGCCGGCGTGTCCGCCTCGGCGGCCACGGTTTCCTCTTCGTCGATACGGGCAAACCGGTCGGCCAGGCTGGCCGCCGCATTGCTGTCGCCCGCGGCCAGCCCGTCCTCGTCCTCGTAGGCATGGGCATCGTCGCGTGCGCTGCCGGTCATCAACCGGCTCGCCCGGCGGCGCAGCATGCCGGCCAGGCTCTCGTCGCTCTCGCCCTGGCTATCCTCGTCCGGGGCGGCGGGGGGCAGAAGGATCGTCCCGGCCTCGGGCCCTTCAATCAGGCGGGGGTCGTAGGCGCTCATGTCGCCCGCGCGTTTGCGGCGGAAAATCAGGACGTTGCGATATACGGTCTGGGTCGAACTCAGCCCGCTGCGTTCCTCGGATGGCAGGGTCTCGGCGCGCTGGTATTCCCAGCCCTCGGCGGCCATTTCGTTCATCAGCAATTCCAGGGAAAAGGCAAAGCGCCCGTCCGGCCCCTTCACCCCACGCCCCCTGCGTCCCTTGCTGGGCGCCGTGACGACCTTGTACTCGTAGCTGCTCATCTCATACCCGTTCTTGCCGCGCCGTGCCTTCAGACCTTATCAGACCGGCCAGTCTCGATTGTTTCTAACCTAGCCACA
Organism: Pseudooceanicola atlanticus; assembly: GCF_000768315.1. Classification (GTDB taxonomy): domain Bacteria; phylum Pseudomonadota; class Alphaproteobacteria; order Rhodobacterales; family Rhodobacteraceae; genus Pseudooceanicola; species Pseudooceanicola atlanticus. Next base: position 413,809 of record NZ_AQQX01000004.1, on the reverse strand, counting down.
ATTCGAGGCCGAAAACGAACCAAAACTTGTCAATTCAGGGGAAAATCCGCGCATTCCCGCGGCTTGGGCCGAGCCCTCGGGCCTAGCGCGGCGCGATGTCCTCGACCGGCGGGTCCATCGCCACGACCTCCGGGGCCAGCGCCATGGCGCGGTCCCGTGGCCGCCATGCCGCCCACCTTCTCCGTTGCACCACCCGCAGCGATACGTGACCCAGCCCTATGGCGATCCAGACCCCGTTCATCACGGCCGAGGCCGGGTTCCAGTCCGCGGCCATGCTCAGCAGAACAAGGCTCGCCGCGGCGATATTGATCCAGGGATAGACCCAGCCCGCCGGGCTCATCCGCCCGGTCTGCACGCCGAAATAGGCGGCGAGGTACAAAATCACCCCGACAAAGCCGGTCCATCGCAGGAGGAGGGTCATCTCTTCCGTCATCGCGACAATCCAGTGGCAGGCCGGTCCCCCGGCCAATCGTCAGATCAGAGGTATGGCCCCGGAAATGAGGGGCCGGTTCAGGCAATTCCTGCACGGGGGACAAGTCGCCCATGCCCTTCAAATGCCGACAGGATACCACAGGTCGGATGGGGGCTAAGTCAGCGAATCCTGACCTTAGGTCACTTTCTGATCTGCATCGGCGCGCCGACCCAGTCGGGGACCGGAATTTGGGCATGTTTCGCCAGCATCGCATCCAGCTTGGCCTTGATATCGTCCGGATACGGCGCGACCCGCGGCCCCGACTGGTCGATATGCAGAGAGATTCCCTCCCCCGTCGCCGCGACCCAGCCGTCGGAATGGATCAGCTCCTGGCAGAAATGGATCGCCTTGGGCCCCACATCCAGCAGCCGGAACGACGCGCGGACCTTGTGGCCCAGGTGCAGCTCCTGCCGATACCGGATCCGGAACTCCGCCGAATAGGTCGTGTGTGTGCCCTGCGCAGTGTATTCCCAGCCCAGCCCCAGTTCCTTGCAGGCCTCGTCCACGCCGGTATCGAACAGCACGCCGTAATAGGCCATGTTCAGATGCCCGTTCTGGTCGATCCATTCGGGTTTGATGTCCATTTCGGGGGACAGGAAAATCTCGCTCAATTTCGTACTCCCAGCGGCAGCCCCACCCAGTCGGGGACCGGCCACTTGCTGTGTTCTTCGGCCATTTGGTGCAGCGCTACCCTACGGGCCTCCGTATAGGGTGCAACCCTGCGGGCCTTCATATCCACATGCAGGTTCACCGTTTCCGCCGTGGCCGACACCCAGCCGTCGGAATGGATCAATTCCTGGCAATAATGAAACGCCTTGCTGCCCACTTTCACCACGCGGAACGAACACCTGACCCGGTCGCCCAGGTGCAGCTCCCTCAGGTAGCGGATGCGAAAATCCGCGGTCATCGTGGTAAAGCCATGGTCGCGCCGGTAGGCATCGCCGAAGCCCAGGGCCCGGAACCCGTGATTGCAGCCCACATCGAACAGCACCCCGTAATAGGCCATGTTGAGATGGCCGTTGAAGTCGATCCACTCCGGTTTGATCTCCATCTCCTCGCCCAGGAACCGCCCGTCGACGATCTCTCCGGCCATGGGTTTGCGATAGGGGTCTGCGGTCATTCTCGGCGCCTCCGGCTTAGTTGACCCGTTGGTAGATTGATCTGACTTTGGGGTAAAGAGAGGCGTTATGGGTGATGTGGTCGAGGAAGCGGTCGCGCAGGCGACTGACCTCTTCCAAGGCGGTTCCGGTGACGCCGCGCCCTGGCGGCTGGCACCGGTTCCGTTGCCGGTCCGCGAAAAGACGGGCCAGCTTCTGGTTGGGGAGCATCAGGCCGAGGCCGCCGAAGGGCTGAACCCGCACCGACGCACTACCGACGTGATACCGACGCAATACCGACGTCCCGTTCGGTGGGTGTTGCGCAGTCTTGCGGCGGGCACGAAAAAGGGCGCCTCCGATGGGGCGCCCTTTATCTCAAGTCTCTGATATCAGGTTACAAACCCAGCTTGGCCGCAACGATCTCGTTCACCGCCTTGGGGTTGGCCTTGCCGCCGGTCGCCTTCATGACCTGGCCCACGAACCAGCCCGCAAGCTTCGGATTTTGCTTGGCTTTTTCGACCTGGGCAGGGTTCGCAGCGATCACTTCGTCCACCGCCGCCTCGATCGCGCCGGTATCGGTCACCTGCTTCATCCCGCGTTCCTCGACGATCACCGCCGGGTCACCGCCTTCGACATAGACGATCTCGAACAGGTCCTTGGCGATCTTGCCGCTGATATCTCCCTTTGAAATCAAGGCGATGATACCACCCAGCTGGTCCGGAGAGACGGGGCTTTCGGTGATGTCCTTCTCGTCCTTTTTCAGCCGGCCGAACAATTCGTTGATGACCCAGTTCGCCGCCAGCTTCCCGTCCCGCCCCGCGGCGGTTTTCTCAAAGAAATCAGCGTTCGCGACCTCGGCGGTCAGCACCGATGCGTCGTAATCCGACAGGCCCAACTCCTTGATGAAGCGTGCCTTTTTCTCGTCCGGCAGTTCCGGGAGTGAGGCGGCGATATCGTCGACCCAGCCCTGTTCGATCTCCAGCGGAAGCAGGTCGGGATCGGGAAAATAGCGGTAGTCATGCGCTTCTTCCTTCGAGCGCATGGATCGGGTTTCGTTCTTGTCCGGGTCGTAAAGCCTTGTTTCCTGGACGATTTCTCCGCCCGCTTCGAGAATGCCGATCTGGCGGCGCGCTTCGTAGTCGATCGCGGCCTGGATGAAGCGCATGGAATTCATGTTCTTGATCTCGCAGCGCGTGCCCAGGTGGGAAAAGTCCTGTGTTTCCTGGTACTTCTCGTATTGGCCGGGACGGCAGACCGACACGTTCACGTCCGCCCGCAGGTTGCCGTTCTGCATGTTGCCGTCGCAGGTGCCCAGGTAGCGCAGGATCTGGCGCAGCTTGGTCACATAGGCCGCCGCTTCCTCGGGCCCGCGGATGTCGGGGCGGGAGACGATCTCCATCAGCGCGACACCGGTCCTGTTGAGGTCGACGAAGGACATGTTCGGGTCCATGTCGTGGATCGACTTGCCGGCATCCTGCTCGAGGTGGATGCGTTCGATGCGGACCAGGCGGGCGATGCCTTCGTCCATTTCGACCAGCACTTCGCCTTCACCCACAATCGGATGATAAAGCTGGGAAATCTGGTAGCCCTGCGGCAGGTCGGGGTAGAAATAGTTCTTGCGGTCGAAGGCGGACCACAGGTTGATCTGCGCCTTCAGGCCCAGCCCGGTGCGCACCGCCTGCGCCACGCAGAATTCGTTGATGACGGGCAGCATGCCGGGCATGGCCGCGTCCACGAAGGCAACGTGGGAATTCGGTTCGGCGCCGAACTCGGTCGAGGCGCCGGAAAACAGCTTGGCCTTGGAGGACACCTGGGCATGGATTTCCATCCCGATGACCAGTTCCCAGTCATGTTTCGCCCCGGCGATCACCTTGGGCTTGGGGGTCTCGTAAGTGAGGTCGAGCATGGCCGTCTCCGCGTCTGTCACCCCGGCGTTCTAGGCGAGGCGGCGCAGGGGGGCAAGAGGCCCCGGACGTCGTTGCAGGAAAGGCGGTCGCGCGGGGCTCAGGCCTCGTCGCGATCGCTCATCGCGTTGTCGATCGCCTGGCGGGCCTGGGCGGCGGCGGCGGCGATGCGGCCATGGCTGAGCGGACCGACATGGGCAGAGCCGGGCAGGGCATGGGCACGGGCCCAGACCTGGGGGTGCAGTTCGGTCAGGTAGGCGTCCAGCAGTTCCGGCAGCGCGGCATGGATGCGGGCGCGAACCTTGCGGGCCTCGGCCGACAGGTCGTCGGGCGCGGTGGCGGCGGACATGCCGGCGGCATAGGCGGCCATCAGGTTGGCCATGTGCGGCGCCGGGTTGATCTCGAGGATTTCATGCATGCCGGCAATGAAGCGGTCGGCTTCCATCACCGCGGCCGAGCCGGGGTCGAGCCGCAGGGCATCGAACCACATCCAGGTATAGGCGCGGTTGCCCCAGTCGCAGGCATCGTTGACGGCCATGTCCTCCGCCGTGGCGGCGAGGCGGGTATGGGTGCCGAACCAGCGCGGCAGCAGGTGGACACCGTAGGCGCGCAGGCGACCGGGGTTTTCCGGGTCGGCCTCCATCGCGCGGGCATGGAACAGGTCCACGCGGGCCTCGGCCATCGGGTCGGCAGCCAGCAGGTCGCAGCGGGAGGCCGCGATCTCGGCGCTCTTGGGCGCGCGGTCACCGGCATAGTCGATCAGTTCGAAGGCGCGGGCAAAGCAATCGTGGAAATCGGGCTTGGGCTTGTGGGGCAAGGCATAGGGGTCGACCTGTCCCTGCCAGGCCCAGGCGCATTCGATCTGCGCACGGGCGACGACCAGGGCGACGCCCCATGTCTCGGCGTGATCCTCGATCAGTTCTTCCAGCGCGGTGATCCCGGCGGGGGTCGACTGGCCGCCATCGGCGATGGCGGTGCGGGCCTGGCTGACCGCATCGGCGCGGGCACCATCGGCCAGAAGCGACGCCATGGAGACACCCGACGGTGTGGTCAGCCGGTTGCGGTCGGTTTCGGCAATGAGCCGGCCCAGCACATCCCAGCGGTCCTGGCGGGCCAGGAATTGTCCCCGCGAAAAGAATACGTTACGGCCCCGGTCATGCTTGGTTTCGTCGCGGACGGGCAGGGCGGAAAGCTCCAGCCGGATCGGCGTTTCGGCGGATGTGGATTTGTCCCGGGCCACCTGCGCCTGGCTACGCTTGGCGAGTTTGGCGGTGATATCTGCGAAACCGGGCATCAGGAACTCCAACGTTATCTGACGCGGTTGTCGCCGCCCTTTCGGGCCGAAAAAAGGCGGGGTCGGGGAGAATAAGAGTTATCCCCATGACCATGGCCGTCACTTCGGCGCAATCTGGACCGAAGTATTACCAAACTTTAAGATGAATTTTTCGGGTTTTAGAATTACCCGAATGATTTCATAGCCTTGCGAAAATTCAGTAATAAGGCAGGATCATCAAAATTGGGCAGAACCCCCTGTTTGGATGAGTGGATTTCCGCCCAAATTGACGCGGATTTCCACCTCAGCGGCCCCCTGCGACGTCCACGATGGTCCGCGTCACGTAGCTGGCCCCGTCCGACAGCAGCCAGAGGATCGCATCGGCGACTTCCTGCGCCGTGCCGGGCCGGCCCAGCGGAGGCGTGCCCCCGATCTTCGACAGGCGGTCGGGTTCGCCCCCCTTCGCGTGGATATCGGTTTCGATCAGGCCGGGGCGCACGCCGTTGACGCGGATGCCCTCGGGGGCGAGCTCATCCGCAAGGCCGATGGTGAAGGTATCGATGGCCCCCTTCGACGCTGCGTAGTCGATATATTGACCACCCATCCCCTTCCGCGCCGCGGTGGACGAGACGTTGACGATGCCACCGCCGCCCTGTCCGCGCCGCATCAGGGCCACGGCCTCCCGGGCGACGAGGATGGCGCCGATTGTGTTGATGCCGAACATCCGGTGCAGCCGGTCGGGCGTCATGTCGGCGATGGTCGCGGTCTGGTCGACGACCCCGGCATTATTGATCAGGTGCAGCGGCAGAGACGGATCGCTGGCCTCGGCCGACTCGCGGCCCAGGCGGGTGATGTCGTCGGATTTACCCACATCCGCCTGGATCAGCGTGACCTCGGCCCCGGCGATGCGGGCTGTATCGGCCACCTCTTCCACGCCCTCCCTGTTGGCACCGTAATGCAGCAGCAGATGGGTGCCGGACGCCGCTCCGCGTATGGCACAGGCTGCGCCGATGCCGGAACTGGCGCCGGTGATCAGAAGCGTGCGGTTCATGGGCGATTCCTCTTGTCCAATATCGGGACTAGACCACCCCTTGGCCGCAGGCGCAAACCTGCCGAGGGTTTAGCTGCACCACGGCGCGCGGCGTCCGCCGGAATAGGCCCGTGCGACGCCCCGGTCGATCATGCGGGTGGCCAACGGGGTGCCGTCCACCCGCAGCGCGACAAGGCGGCGGTCATAGCGGTCGCGCCGGTCGCCGCTGACCCGGATCGTGCTGGCCGTCAGCAGCTCGACCTTCAGTGCCCAGAGCCCGCGCAGCCCGGTCACCCGTTCAGACAGGCATTGCGGCGAAAAGATCTCGGCCGTGTCGAAGCCGGTCAGGCGGGCACGGTCCAGCTCGGCCCCGCCACACCACAGGTCAACCGTGTCGCCGTCGATCACGCGGACGACCTTGCAGGTGCCTTCGGTCTTGATCGCACCGTTGACCGCGTCCACGGCCGGTAGTCCCGCGAGGACGAAAACCGCACCGAAGATCAGCCACTTGACCAGCCGCGCGCTGCCGCCACGGCGGGGCGGGCGGCGGCCCGGCGGCGTACCCATGTCCCATTTGGGATGGCGCCGGGCCCCGCGGTAGAAGCGGGTGACGTTGTGGGCCATCGCGGCGGTCAGGCCTCCAGGATGCGGCCGACCATTTCGCTGGTGTCACGGGACAGGCCGGGCAGGGCGGCGATGCGCTCAAGCTCCTCGCGGATCATGCCTTGCCGGTCCGCGTCGTAGCGCCGCCAGGTCTGGAAGGCCGAACACATCCGCGCCGTGGTCTGCGGGTTCAGCGGGTCGAGCTTGATCAGCCAGTCCGCCAGCAGCTTGTACCCCGCGCCCGACGCATGGTGGAACCCGGCCTGGTTCATCGCCAGGGCCCCCATCACCGCGCGGAAGCGGTTGGGGTTCTTCATGGTGAAATCCGGGCGTTCCGTCAGGTCCGACGCCACCTGCGCCGCCTGGTCGGGGCGGGCATGCGAAACCTGGATGGCGAACCACTTGTCCATCACCAGCCGTTCGCCCTGCCACTGATCGGCAAAGGCCCCGAGTTCGAGCGAGCCCAGGTCATTGGCCAGCAGGGCCGACAGCGCGCCCAGTTGCTGGGTCATGTTGTCGGCGGCGGCGTATTGGGCGCGGGCGGCGTCGCCGTTGTCCTGCCGGGTCATCAGCGACAGGATCACGTTGGCAAAGCTGCGCTTGCCGCCCTGTTCGGCATCCGGGCGGAACGGCTCTGTCACCGTGTTGGCGGCGTAGAGCAGGGTCAGATCGTCCTTCAGCACCTCTGCGACGGCACCCCGCATCGCCTCGCGGCCGTCCCAGATCGCCTGCGGGTCCGGGGTGCGGCCCATATCTGCAAAGGTCTGGGCCAGGTCGTCTTCGGATGGCAGGGCCATGGTCAGTGCGCGGAAGGCCGGGTCGAGCGTTTCATCCTTCACCAGCTGCCGCAGCGCGTCCAGATAGGCGGCGTCGGGGGCCTGGCCGCCGTCGATCATGGCGATCAGCGCGGATTTGGCCAGTTGCCGCCCCGCTTCCCACCGGGCGAAGGGATCGGTGTCATGGGCCAGCAGGAAGGCGCGTTCCTCGTTTGTGGTCTCGCGGTCCAGGATGACCGGGGCCGAGAAGCCGCGCAAGGGCGAGGGGATCGGGCGATTCTTGAGGCCCTTGAAGGTAAAGCTCTGCTCTGCCTCCGTCAGTTCCAGCAGGGTGGTGGGCTGCACCTCCTTGCCGGACGGGTCCAGCAGGCCAAGCGCAAAGGGGATCACCTGTGGTGCCTTTTCCGGTTGGCCGGGTGTGGGCGGCACCTGCTGTTTCAGCGTGACCGTATAGGTCGCGCCATCCCAATCCTCGGACATGGTGACCTTGGGCGTGCCGGCCTGGGAATACCACAGCTTGAATTGCGACAGGTCGCGGCCGGTCGCATCCTCGAACACCTTCAGCCAGTCCTCGATCGTGCAGGCCTGCCCGTCATGGCGGTCGAAATAGAGGTCCAGCGCCTTGGCATAGGCCTCGTCCCCGACGAGACGCTTGAGCATGCCGATCACCTCCGCGCCCTTTTCATAGACGGTGGCAGTGTAGAAGTTATTGATCTCCTTGAAGCTTTCGGGCCTCACGGGGTGCGCCAGCGGGCCGCCATCCTCGCGGAACTGGCGCCCGCGCAGGTCCAGCGCATCGCCGATCCGTTTCACCGGGGCCGAGCGCATGTCGGCGGTGAACTGGCTGTCGCGGAACACGGTCAGCCCTTCCTTCAGGCACAGCTGGAACCAGTCGCGGCAGGTGATGCGGTTGCCGGTCCAGTTGTGGAAATATTCATGGGCGATGATCGCCTCGATCCGTTCGAAATTGCCATCGGTCGCGGTTTCCGGGCTGGCCAGAACGGCGGAGGAGTTGAAGATGTTCAGCCCCTTGTTCTCCATCGCGCCCATGTTGAAATCGTCGACGGCAACGATGTTGAAGATGTCGAGGTCGTATTCCCGGCCGTAGACATCCTCGTCCCATTTCATCGACTTCTTCAGCGCCTCCATGGCAAAGTCGCACTTGTCCTCGTCGCCCTTGCGGACCCAGACGTTCAGCTCGACCTCCTTGCCCGACCGGGTGGTGAAGCTGCCCGGCAGGTTCAGCAACTCGCCCGCGACCAGCGCGAACAGGTAGGCCGGTTTGGGCCAGGGATCGTGCCATTCGGCAAAGCCTTCGCCGGTTGCCACCTTGTTGCCGTTCGACAGCAACACCGGCAGGTCCGACTCGATCCGCACGGTGAAGACGGACATGACGTCGGGGCGGTCGGGGTAATAGGTGATCTTGCGGAAGCCCTGCGCCTCGCACTGGGTCGAATACATGCCGTTGGACATGTAGAGCCCTTCAAGCGCGGTGTTTTCGTCCGGGGCGATCTCGACCTCGGTTTCCCAGACGAACTCTCCCTCGGGGACGTCGCAGCGCAGGCCCTCGGCGGTCACCTCGGGGGTGACGGGGGTGCCGTCGATCCGGGCCTCGATCAGCTTCAGGTCCTCGCCATCGAGGAAGAAGTCGCGCGGGGCGGTCGCGTCAGGGTTCGGGGCAAAGGTGATGCGGCTGTGCACGCGCGTGGCCGTTGGGTGCAGCACGAAGCGCAGCGACACGTCCCGGACCACGAAACCGAAGGGTTGGTAATCCTTGAGATAGATGGTCGGGCCACCGGTGTCGGTATCTTTCATCGCCTGAGCTCCTGTCATGTCGGGTTACATGACTTGTTCCAGCCGCGCGCGGGGGATGCAAGGGGGAGGCGCGGGGCGCGCACGGCCTTGTCATGCGGTCGTGCAGGCCGCTCAGGGTGCGGGGCGGATTTCTCAAACGTCTGACCTTACGAAAACTTGAAGTGAACCGATGCGGGCCGTCGGACGTTTACCTTCAAAGAGCAATTGAAGGAGAAAGCCATGTCCGCACCGACAACCAATGTCGAACGCCAGGCAGCCAGCCATCGCGCCCCGATCTGGGGGATTCTAGCCGCCCTCGTCTTCGGGGGGCTGATGGGCGCAGCCATCACCTTCACCGCCTTCGTGCGCGGGGACGATCCCTCGGGCGCCGAAGTGCAGATCGACGGCCGCACCGGCGCCGTGGAAGCGATGGAATAAGGGCGACGCCCGCTTTGCGTGGGCTTCTGCACATTTGACAGGCTGTGCGGGGTGACCCTGCACCTGCGCACAGCCACGGACCTATGCAGACAGCTGGTTTGGTCTTATCTTCCTGACAAACAGCAGACAGGACGATCATGGCCAGACCGCGTATCGGCATCATATCCAATCTTCACGTCATCAATGACAGCTATCGCACCCATGCGGGCGGCGTGATGAACTCGGCCGCCGTGGCAGAGGTGACTGATGGCCTGCCCCTGCTGATCCCGGCCGATCCACGTTTCGTGTCGGTCGACGAGTTGCTGGAAACCTTCGATGGTTTCGTGCTGACCGGCGGGCGTCCCAACGTTCACCCCGAGGAATACGGAGAGGACGAGACCGAAGCGCACGGCACGTTCGACCGCGCCCGCGATGCGATCACCCTGCCGCTGGTCCGGGCCTGCGTGGAACGTGGCCAGCCGGTCTTCGGTATCTGCCGCGGGTTCCAGGAGGTCGCGGTCGCCATGGGGTCAGCCCTGCATCCGGAAATCCGCGATCTGCCGGGCAAGATGAACCACCGCATGCCGCCCGAGGGCACGATCGAAGAGAAGTTTGCCCTTCGTCACAAGGTGACCTTTTCCGAAGGCGGCCCGTTCCATCGGCTCTACGGCACGCGCAAGGTCATGACGAACACGCTGCACGGTCAGGCCGTGATCCGCGCAGGCGAGCGGTTCATCATCGACGGCACCGCACCGGACGGCACGGCAGAGGCGGCCTATATCAAGGATGCGCCCGGATTTACGCTCAGTGTGCAATGGCACCCGGAATACAACGCGGCAGAGGACCCGGTGTCGCGGCCGCTATTCTCGGCCTTCGGCGATGCGGCGCGGGCCTGGATGGACCGGCGTCAACCGGTGCCGCTGGCCCGGACGGCCTGAGACCTGTCGCAACCGCACGAAAAAGGGCCCCGAGATCGGGGCCCTTTCGCGTTTCGGTGGCCTGTCAGACCACGAAGTCGAACTGGTCTGCCAGTGGCAGGCGGCGGGCGCGTTGCCCGGTCAGATCGAACAGCGCATTGGCCAGCGCCGAGGCGGCCGGCGGGGTGCCGGGTTCGCCGACACCCGAGACGCGGTGGCCGCTTTCGATGATCTTGACCTCCACGACCTCGGGCGCGGTGTTCATCCGCACCGCGTCGAAATCGTAGAAGTTCATCTGTTCCGCCGCGCCATCCGCAAAGGTGATCTGCTGGTGCATCGCCGCCGACAGGCCGAACATCATGCCGCCGAACATCTGCGCCTCGATATTGGCAGGGTCGATGGCGAGGCCGGGATCAACGGCGATCCAGGCCTTGGCCAGCTTGATGCCGTCCTCGGTCTGGTGAACCTCGATCACCTCGGCCACCGGCGTGCCGAAGGAATAGCAGAAGCCGACACCGCGTCCGACACCCTCAGGCGTCTTGCCCGTCCAGCCGGAAATATCGCGCACCGCTTCCAGCACCCCGGCAGAGCGCGGGTCTTCCTCGCGCATCATCTGCAGGCGGAAATCCAGCGGGTCGGCGCCCGCTGCATGGGCCATCTCGTCGATGAAACTGTCGAAGATGAACCCGTTGATCGACGCGCCAACGGACCGCCAGGGACCGACCGGTAGGTCGAACTTGGCCAGGTAACCGCGAATGCGCGCATTGGGAATGGCGTAAGGCTGGTCGAAGGCGCCTTCGACATGGATCTTGTCGGGGCCTGCCGGCGCGATACCCAGCAGGATCTTCATGAAGCTGGCCGTGGCGGATTGCCCGGCGATCCGACCGTCGACCAGCACCGCCTTGCCGTCCTGCACCGCGCCGCGGAACTTCGCGATGGCGCCGGGGCGGTAATAGCCGTGGGTCATGTCCTCTTCGCGCGACCACAGCAATTGCACGGGTGTGCCCTGCATCTTCGTGGCCAGGCGCGCGGCATAGCGGGTGAAGTCGGTGAAGCCACGCCGCCCGAAGCCACCACCCATCAGGGTCGTGTGCAGGGTGATCGCGATTTCATCCAGGCCGGCTTCCTCTGCCGCGGCGGCACGGCAATGAATGGGGATCTGGTTGCCCGACCATAATTCCATCCGGTCGCCGTGATGGATCGCGGTGGCCGACAGGGGCTCCATCTGGGCATGCGACAGGTAGGGGACCTGGTAATCGGCGCTGACCTCCTGCGCGCCCTGCGGCAGGGTGTCGGCGTCGCCCTGATCCAGCAGGGTCGAATTGGCATCGCCCTTCAGCGCTTCTTCGAACCGGGCATAGATCGCGTCCGTGGTGGCGGGATAATTGCCCGCGCCCCAGTCGAATACCACCGCTTCGGCGCCCTGCATCGCGGACCAGGAATTGTTGGCCACGACGGCGACACCATCGCCCAGGTCGACGACCTGTTCGACGCCGGGGATGGCCAGCGCGTCTGCGGGATCGAAACCGTTCATCGCGCCGCCCTGATAGGGATTGCGCTTGAGGGCCGCGAATTTCATCCCCTCCAAGCGCACGTCGATGGAAAACTCGGCCGTGCCGGTGGCCTTGGGCGCCTGGTCGTGGCGCGGCTGGCTGCGGCCCAGCAGGCGCCAATCGCCACGCGGGCGCAGGTCGGCGACAATCGGGTCGATCTCGGCCGCGGCCAGGGCCAGCTCGGGGTAGGGCAGGCGCGTGCCGTCCGGGGCGACTACAGCGCCGCCTTCGGTCTTCAGCGTGGACCGGGCCACGCCCAGTTGCTGTGCCGCGGCCTCTTTCAGCGTTTCGCGGGCAGAGGCCCCGGCATGGCGCATCTTTTCATAACCGTCGACGGTCGAGGTCGAGCCGCCGGTCACCTGCATGTTGAACAGCTTGCCGGCCACGCTCAGCTGTTCGCCAAGCGCCTCCTGCCAGCCCGACAGCTTGTATTCCGGCACCGGCAGGATCTGACCGCCCATGCCGCGGTTGTAATAGGCCTTGCCCGGAGGCCCGTGTTCGATGCGCAGATCGGCGGGAGCGATATCCAGCTCTTCTGCGGCCAGCGTGGCCCATGTGGTCTGCACGCCCTGTCCCATCTCGGCCTTGGGCACGATGATCGTCACGCCGTCGGCGTCGATCAGGACATAGGGGTTCAGCGCCACCTCGCCCTCTTCGGGGCGCAGCGGGTTGGGCGCGGGTTTGCGGGCGGCATAGACCCCGAAGGCCACGCCGCCGACAATGGCGGCTGACCCGATGAGGAAGGTCCGGCGGGCGATCTTACCGATACGGGACATGGATCAGGCCTCCTGCATCTTGGATGCGGCGTCATGGATGGCGGCGCGAATGCGGGGATAGGTGCCACAGCGGCACAGGTTGCCGGACATGGCATCGTCGATTTCGGCATCGCTGGGGGAGGGGTTCTCGGCCAGCAGCGCGGCGGCCTGCATGATCTGGCCCGACTGGCAGTAGCCGCATTGCGCGACCTGGTGGTCGACCCACGCTGCCTGAAGCACGGACAGGTTGTCCGGCGTGCCGATCCCTTCGATCGTCGTGACCTCGCCCCAGACATCGCCGACGGCGACCTGGCAGGACCGCACGGCCTCTCCGTCGATCTGCACGGTGCAGGCGCCGCAGGCGGCGACCCCGCAGCCGAATTTCGTGCCGGTCATGTTCAGCCCGTCCCGCAAGGCCCAGAGCAGGGGCACCTCGTCCGGCAGATCGACATACCGGGTTTCACCATTGATCGTCAGATTGGCCATGGAATCGCCTCCCGTTAACATGCTGACAAAATCAAGCCAAATTGTCAGTGTGTCAATTGACAAATTTTGCGAATTCTGTCAGATCGTCTTCATGAACGCGCAAATCTTTCCAAACATTGACGAAAAGCAGGGTCGTATCCTGAGCGCCGCGATCGAGGTTTTCTCGATGTACGGGGTCAAGCGCGCCTCGATGGAAGATATTGCGCGGGGGGCGGGCATGTCGCGTGCGGCGCTCTACCAGTATTTCCGCAACAAGGATGACATCCTCGCCCACGGGGTTGTCGCCTTCTTCGACATGGAGGCCGCGGAATTGCGCGAGGCGCTGCGCCCCGGCCGCCCGGTGCAGGAGGCCGTGATGGCGGGATGCTGTGCGCGGGTCGGGCCATTGGCCAAGATGCTGCTGGACTCACCACATGGCGAGGAGATGCTGGCCATCAAATCGGGCGAGGCCGCGCGCCTGGCCGAAGAAGGCAATGCAAAGATCGCCGCGATCTGGACCGAATGGCTCGACGGAGAGGCCGCGGCGGGCCGGGTCGTGCTGCCCGACGCCAATGCCGCAGCCGTGGCCGAGGCGATTATCGCGGGCCAGTTCGGTCAGAAGACCATCGCCCGCAGTTTCCAGGATTACCTGGACCGTGTCGGCGTCTTCGCGGGTCTGATGGCGCGCAGCCTGAAACCCTGACAGGCCGCGCAACGCTGCAGGGTCAGATCTGGCCGCCGCCGATGGCGATTTCCGATCCGTTGACGCTTTCGCAGGCCGGATTGCACAGCCACAGCGCGGTGGCGGCGATTTCCTCGGGCAGGATCAGTTTCTTGTGGCGGTTCAGGCTGACCATCATGTCCCGCGCCTCGGCCTCGCTGACCCCGGCACGCTGAGAGATCGCGTCGGTGTTGCGGGTGACGATGGGGGTGTCGACATAGCCCGGGCAGATGGAGTTGAACGTGTAGGGCTTGCCAAGGAAGTCCTCGGCGAAGGAGCGGATCATGCCGATCACGCCGTGCTTGGAGGCCGCATAGGCCCCGGCGCCCGCCGATCCGCGCAGCCCCGCGATGGAGGAGATCGCGATGACCCGGCCGTAATCCGTGTCGGTCATGGATTTCAGGCTTTCACGCACCGTGTAGAAACAGCCATCCAGGTTGGTGGCCATGATCTTGCGCCAGAACTCGGACGAGGTCTTGTGCAGCTTGCGGCCTTCGGCGATCCCGGCATTGGCCACGCAGATCTGAATGGGGCCGCGGGCATCCACGGCAGCCTGGGTCGCGTCGATGATCTGCTGTTCGTCGGTCACGTCCATGACCATCGGGTGCATCCCCGGTTCTGCCACTTCCTTGAGCACTTCCAGGCGGCGGCCGGTGATGGTGACCTCGACGCCCTCGGCGACAAGGGCCTTGGCCACGGCCAGGCCGATCCCGGTGCCGCCACCCGTGACGATCGCGTGTTTGCCCTTGAGATCCATGGCCGCTCCTCCCTCATTGCGGATTTGATTTCGGCCCGACCATAGAGAGCGCCCGTCAAAGCGCAACCCTGTCGCTCGTCAGGCAAAACCGCAGGTTTCCGGTTGAGCGTCCGGCCCCGGCACCATAGGCTCTGCCGGGTGTCGTCCAGGGGAATGATAATGCCTGCGTGGAAATGGCTGGATATGCCGCCGGTCTGGCTGGTGGGGGCGTTGGTCCTGGCCTGGTGCCAGTCACGGTTCCTGACTTTGGGCCTTGGCCTGGGCGGGGTCTGGATGGATTTCCTGGGCGGCCTGCTGGTCGGGGCGGGGCTGCTGCTTCTGGCGCTGGCCATCTACGAGATGCGCCGTCAACGCACGACGGTCATTCCGCATCAGGAGGCGGACCACCTGGTCACAACCGGCATCTTCAGCCGGTCGCGCAACCCGATCTATGTCGGCGACGCGCTGATCCTGACCGGTTTCGTGCTTTACTGGGACGCCGTGCTATCCTTGATCCTGATCCCGATTTTCATCTGGGTGATCGAAACGCGTTTCATCATTCCCGAGGAGGACGGGCTGCGCAGAAAATTCCGTGCCGAATTCGCACGCTACTGCCAAAAGACACGTCGATGGGTTTGACTCTGCGCCGCAGAAAGGGCAAATCGGCAATGATGCCGCGCAATAATATTGCGCACAACGGAATACAAACTGTCGGAAAATTCCGACATCAGACTGACCAAGTTGTTCATAAAGGGGGACGACACAGGTGAAAATCGGAACGCCCAAAGAAGTGTTCGAAGGGGAGGCCAGGGTTGCCATGACGCCGGATTCGGCGCTGCAACTCCAAAAGCTCGGCCATGAATGTTACGTCGAAACCGGGGCGGGATCGCTCGCCGGGTTCTCCGACGCGGCCTATGAAGAGGCAGGCGTGACGGTCATCAAGACCGCCGCCGCGCTCTGGAAAGAGGTCGACATCATCGCCAAGGTGCGCCAGCCTACAGAGACCGAGCTGAAGCGCCTGACCGCGGACAAGACGCTGATTTCCTTCTTCAACCCGGCCGGGAACGAAGAAGGCATGGAACTGGCCAAGTCCAAGGGTGCCACCGTCATCGCGATGGAAATGGTGCCGCGGATCTCCCGGGCCCAGAAGATGGACGCGCTGTCGTCGATGGCCAATATCGCGGGCTACCGCGCGGTGATCGAGGCCGGCAACAATTTCGGCCGGTTCTTCACCGGCCAGGTGACCGCCGCGGGCAAGGTGCCCCCGGCCAAGGTCCTGGTCGTGGGCGCCGGTGTGGCCGGTCTGGCCGCCATCGGGACGTCCACCAGCCTCGGTGCGATGACCTATGCCTTCGACGTGCGCCCCGAAGTGGCGGAACAGGTCGAATCCATGGGCGCCGAATTCGTCTACCTGGATTTCGAGGAAGAACAGCAGGACGGCTCCGCTTCGGGCGGCTATGCCTCCGTGTCCTCGCCGGAATTCCGCGAGGCGCAGCTGGCCAAGTTCCGGGAACTTGCGCCCGAGATGGACATCGTCATCACCACCGCCCTGATCCCGAACCGCGAGGCACCCAAGCTGTGGCTCGAGGATATGATCAAGTCGATGAAGCCCGGATCGGTCATCGTCGACCTAGCAGCGGAACGTGGCGGCAATGCCGAGGGCACCGTGCCCGACGAGAAGGTCGTGACCGATAACGGCGTGACCATCATCGGCTACACCGACTTCCCCAGCCGGATGGCGACCCAGTCCTCCTCGCTCTACGCGACGAACATCCGTCACATGATGACGGACCTGACGCCCGAGAAGGACGGCGTGGTCAACCACGACATGGAAGACGACGTGATCCGCGGCGCGACCGTGACCCACAAGGGAGAGATCACCTGGCCGCCGCCGCCGCCGAAAGTCGCGGCGATCGCGGCCCAGCCGAAGAAGGAAAAGGCCCCGGAACTGACCCCCGAAGAAAAGCGGGAACAGGAAATCGCGGCCTTCAAGAAAGAGACCAAGACACAGGTGACACTGCTGTCTGTCGGTGCGATCCTGATCCTGGCGGCGGGCCTTGTCGCGCCGGCCAGCTTCATGCAGCACTTCATCGTCTTCGTGCTGGCGGTCTTCGTGGGCTTCCAGGTCATCTGGAACGTGTCGCATTCGCTGCACACCCCGCTGATGGCCGTGACCAACGCGATCTCGTCGATCATCATCCTGGGCGCGCTGATGCAGATCGGCTCGGGCTCGTGGCTGGTGATCCTCCTTGCCGCCCTTTCGGTCTTCATGGCCGGGATCAACATCTTCGGCGGCTTCCTCGTGACACGGCGCATGCTCGCCATGTTCCAGAAATCGTAAGGAGTAGGGACACATGGATTTCGGATTCACGACAGCGGCCTACGTGGTCGCGGCTGTCCTCTTCATCCTCTCGCTCGGCGGTCTCTCGGGGCAGGAAAGCGCGAAACGGGCCGTCTGGTACGGCATCGTGGGCATGGCGTTGGCGGTCTTCGCCACCCTGATCGGCCCGGGCTCCGGCCTCTGGATCCTGTCGATCCTGCTGGTCGTTGCGGGCGGGGCCATCGGTTTCGTGGTCGCCAAGCGCGTCCAGATGACCGAGATGCCCCAGCTGGTCGCGGCGATGCACTCGCTGGTCGGCCTGGCGGCGGTCTTCGTGGGCTTCAACGCCCATATCGAACTGGTCCGCGTCCTGGCGATGGACGAGGCCGCCAAGGAAACGCTCAAGGGCTTTGCTGCCCTGGTGGCCAAGAAGGATGCGGTCGAGATCGGCATCCTCAAGGTCGAGCTGTTCCTCGGCATCTTCATCGGTGCGGTGACCTTCACCGGCTCCGTGATCGCCTATGGCAAGCTGGCCGGCAAGGTGACCTCCGCGGCGACCAAGCTGCCCGGTGGCCACGTGCTGAACGCGGCTGCGGCGATCATTTCGGTGATCTGCCTGTTCTGGTACGCCAATACCGGCGGCTTCTTCCCGCTGGCCCTGATGACGGTGATGGCGCTGTTCATCGGCTATCACCTGATCATGGGCATCGGCGGCGCGGACATGCCGGTGGTTGTCTCGATGCTCAACTCCTATTCGGGCTGGGCGGCTGCGGCGATCGGCTTCTCGCTGGGCAATGACCTTCTGATCGTGGTCGGCGCGCTGGTGGGCTCCTCCGGTGCGATCTTGTCCTACATCATGTGCAAGGCCATGAACCGGTCCTTCATCAGCGTGATCCTCGGCGGCTTCGGCGGCTCGGCGGGTCCGGCGATGGAAGTGGAAGGCGAACAGAAGCCCATCGACGTGGACGGTGTGGCGCAGGCCCTGAAGGAGGCCGACAGCGTCATCATCATCCCCGGCTACGGCATGGCGGTGGCCCAGGCCCAGCAGAACGTGGCCGAGCTGACCCGCAAGCTGCGGGCGGCAGGCAAGGAAGTGCGCTTTGCGATCCACCCGGTTGCCGGGCGTCTGCCGGGGCACATGAACGTGCTGCTGGCCGAGGCCAAGGTGCCCTATGACATCGTGCTGGAAATGGAGGAAATCAACGACGATTTCCCCGACACCGACGTGGCAATTGTCATTGGTTCCAATGACATCGTGAACCCGGCGGCGCAGGAAGACCCGAACTCTCCGATCGCGGGGATGCCGGTTCTGGAATGCTGGAAAGCCAAGCAGGTCTTCGTCTCCAAGCGGGGGCAGGGCACCGGCTATTCGGGGATCGAGAACCCGCTGTTCTACAAGGACAACACCCGGATGTATTACGGGGACGCGAAGGACTCGATCGGCAACCTGCTGCCCAAGATCGACTGATCGCGACCACCACGACACATGGAAAAGGCGGCCCCCGGGCCGCCTTTTTTAATGCACCGAACGGACGTCGGTATTGCGTCGGTATCACGTCGGTACTGCGTCGGTCTTTTCTCGGCGCTGACGGTTCAGTGGCCAGTCAGGGCTGTCAGAGCAGCGCCTGAAGAATGGTCCAGGTGCCCATGCCCATCATCATGAGGTTCTCGGTCAGCGACACGAAGCCCAGCGGCACGTTCGACCCGCCGCCGACACAGGCGCATTTCAACTCCCTGCGGTCGATGTAGACGGCCTTGAAGACCGACACCGCGCCCACCGTCCCGATGAAGAGCGCCAGGGGGCCGGACAGCCAGGGCAGCAGGCCCGCGACCATCAGCACCCCCGCCAGCGTTTCGGCATAGGGGTAGATGTAGCCATAAGGCACCCATTTCCGCGCCAGCAGGTCGTAGTTGAGGAACATGGTCGAGAAGCCCTCGACATCCTGCAGCTTCTGCAGGCCCAGCAGGACCATCGCGACCGCGACGAAGCCGGTCAGCAGGAACAGCGGATCGATATTGCCCGCCCGCAGCATCAGCGCGGCGGCGATCAGGAACGCGACCGAGAAGATGGCGATGACCGGACGGTAGGAGGTTTCATCCTCGCCCTTCAGCGCCTGTCCGAAGAAGGCCCGCAGCTCGTCATAGCCACCGATGCGCTGACCTTCGATGAAGGTCTGGGGCGTGGTTTCGACCCCGTGCTTGTCCATGAAGGCGTCGGTTTCCTCGCGCGTGGTGAGGGGGTGATCCTCGACCTCGTAGCCCTTGTGTTCCAGCAGCCATTTCGACTTGAGCCCGAAAGGGCAGAGGTGATCTGGCATCACCATCCGGTAGAGCCGCGCCTTCGTGCGGTCGCGGTCCCTGGCAGGCGTTTCGGTGAAATTCAGCGTGTCGGTCATGGCGTGGCCCCCTTTCGGATCCTCTGGGGGTCAACAGGGGGCCTGCGCCGAATGTTCCGAGCGGGCCCTCAGCGGCCGCGGATACGCGGGTCGAGCGCGTCGCGCAGGCCGTCGCCCAGGTAGTTCACCGACAGCACGGTCAGGGAGATCGCCACGCCGGGCAGGATCACCCGTTCGGGGTTCTGCTGCATGTAGTCGACCGCGTCGAACAGCAACCGGCCCCAGGTCGGGAAGTCGGGCGGGAAGCCGAGGCCCAGGAAGGACAGCGCGCTTTCGGTGATGATCGCGTTGGCGATGCCCAGCGTCGCAGACACCACGATGGGCGAGATCACGTTGGGCAGGATGTGGCGGATCACCATCATCCCGTTGGTCGTGCCGATCGAACGCGCGGCCAGGACGAATTCGCGTTCCTTCAGGGCCAGCACGTCGCCGCGCACGATCCGCGCGGTCGGCATCCAGGAGGTCAGGCCGATGGCCACGACGATCAGGATGAAGATGCCGGTTTCAGGCCCGAAGGCCTTGGACAGCGGATCGCGGAACAGCATCACCATGACCAGCAGCAGCGGCAGCAGTGGCAGGGCGAGGAACAGGTCCGTCGTCCGCATCAGCAGGTTGTCCAGCGCCTTGAAATAGCCCGCCAGCACGCCGACGAACGACCCGAGGAACAGCGCCAGCAGCATGGCCACGATCCCCACGGACATGGAGACCTGACCGCCGGCCATCATCCGGGCCAGCATGTCCCGGCCCAGCTGATCCGTACCGAAGGGATGGGCGAGCGACGGGCCCTGGTTACGGGCGCGGATGTCGATATAGGTCGCCTCGATCGTCCAGAAGAACGGGCCGAGGAAGACAATGGCGACGATGAGGAAGAACACGACCGCGCCGACCATGGCACCCTTGTGGTGGCGGAACTGGCTCCAGACTTCGGCCCATTGGCTGCGCGGCGGGGTGGTGGGCATGGGCGCGACAAGGATGTCGGCGGCCTGCGCCTCTCCGGGGCCGGGTTCGATCTGCGGTTGCTGTGTCGAATTGTCAGTCATAGCGGATCCGCGGGTCTAGGATGCCGTAAAGCACGTCGGCGATCAGATTGAAGAGCACGATCAGCACGGCGAAGATGAAGGTCAGCGTCTGCACCATCGGCAGGTCATTGGCCTGGATCGCGGTGATCAGCAGCTGGCCGATCCCGTTCACCTTGAAGACCTGTTCGGTGATGATCGCGCCGCCGAATATCTGCGGGATGCCAAGCGCTATGACCGTGACCACGGGGATCATCGAGTTGCGCACAACATGCGACAGCACGACGACGCGTTCGCCCAGGCCCTTGGCGCGGGCCGTGCGCACGTAATCCTGGTTGAGGTTGTCGAGCGTGGAGGCGCGCATGAACCGCGCGATCTGGGCCGTGACCTGAAGCGCCAGTACCATGACCGGCATGATCATCTGGCGCAGCTGCACCACAAAGCTGTCCCAGTCGGTGACCTGGTGGGTGGTGTCGTAGATCGACGGGAACCAGCCCAGGATGACCGAGAAGATCACGATGACCAGCACGCCGGAGAAGAAGGGCGGGACCGAGAAACCGATCATCGAAATGAACGTCCCGATATTGTCGAAGACGGAATATTGCTTGTAGGCGGAGTAGATGCCGATGGGCAGGGCGATCAGCACCGCGACCACGTAGGCCGTGCCGACAACCCAGAGCGTCTGTGGGATCCGCTGGATCACGATTTCCATGACCGGCGAACGGGTCTGCCAGGACAGGACGCGGAGTTTGTCTTCGGAGAAACTGGTGCCGAAGACGTAGTCGACCAGCACCTGCGGTTCGACCCAGAAGAACTGCACGATCCATTTCCAGAACTGGATGTACCAGGCATCGCCGAGGCCGAGCGCCTCGCGCATCTTCTCCTTCACCTCGGGCGGGACGGTCAGCGGCACCTGCGCCATGGGATCGCCCGGCGCCAGTTGCAGCAGGCCGAAGATGACCAGCGAGATGAACAGGAGCGTCGGGACGGCAAGCACCAGACGGCGGATCGTGAAGGTCAGCATGGCTGGAGAGCTTTCGGTTGGGAACCGTGAGGTCTGGTCATCTGGGCTTTGCGTCCGGTTTTGGGCTGCGCGGGAAAGGCATCGTGGGCGATGGCTTGCCGGTGCGGTCCGGGGGGCGGGTGGGGGAGGCTGAGGATATGAAAACGCCCCCGCGCCAAGGCGCAGGGGCGCAATCATGTCAGGTCATTCGTCGATGCGATACCAGTCGGCGACGTTCCACAGTTCCGAATCCCAGGTGTTCAGGATCACACCGCCCAGGGTGTTGGAATGTGCGGAGACACGGCCACGGTCGACCAGCGGCACGACGACGTAGCTGTCCGCGGTCACCATGTCGTTCAGCTTTTTCGCGATCTCGGCGCGCTGCTCGATCTCGCCGGTGCGGCCCAGTTCGGCCACGAGGGCGTCGAATTCCTCGTCGCAGAAGCGGTTGATGTTCTCACCCTGCCACTGGCTTTCGGGGCGGGGGAACTTGTCGCAGGTGCGCTGTGCCAGGTAGGATTCGGGGTCGGTGCCGTCGAAGTTGTTGGCGTACATTTCCACGTCCGCGTAGAACTTCTGGAACGTGTCCGGGGAGCCCGGGTCGCCACCGAAGAAGACCGAGCCGGAGATGTTGCGCAGCTCGGTTTCGACGCCGATCTCGTTCCACCACTGCTTGATCAGGGCCTGGAAGTCCTGGCGCACGGCGTTGGTGGAGGTCTGGAACAGCAGCGACAGCTTTTCGCCGTCCTTGTCGCGGATGCCGTCACCGTCGGTGTCGGTCCAGCCGGCCTCTTCCAGCAGCGCCTTGGCGCCTTCGATGTCCTGGGTCAGGCATTCGGTGTTGTCGGAGGCGTAGATTTCCGGTGCGGGCACCAGGTTACAGGTCGGACGACCCGCCTGGCCGTAGCCGATTTCCACCAGCAGCGGACGGTCGATCGCCATGGACAGGGCCTTGCGGACCTTCATGTCGGTGAGGATCGGGTGCGGATGCGCGGCGGTGGCGCGTTCGCCTTCCGGCAGGTCGGGGGACGGGTCGGTAAGGTTCATCTCGATCCGTTCGACCAGGGTGCCGAAGCCCGAAACCGGGGTGCCCTGACCGCCGGCTGCCATTTCCTCGATCACCTCGGGGGCGAGCTGGAGGTTCCAGGCGTAGTCGAATTCACCGGTTTCCATCACGGCACGACCGGCTGCGGCCGCGTCGCCGCCGCCCTTGAAGGTCATGGTGGCGAAGGCGGGCTTCGCGGGGTCGCGGTAGTTCGGGTTCGCCGACAGCGAGATCACGTCGTTGGGGCGGAATTCGTCCACGACGAAGGGGCCGGTGCCGATCGGGCCGAAGTTGGCCTCGGTGCATTCGGGGGCACGGGCGCCGAGGCAGTCGGCGAATTGCGCCTGCTGCAGGATCGGGGACTGGCCGCCCATGAAGGGACCATAGGGGTTCGGCTTGGGCTCGGAGAAGTTGACCACGACGGTCAGGTCATCCGGCGTCTCGACCGAGGACACGCCCTCGAACTTGGCGGCTTGCGCGCAGCCGCCTTCGGGATGCATGCAGTATTCCGCGGTGAAGGCCACGTCGGCCGAGGTCACCGGGGTGCCGTCGGACCACAGCAGGCCCTCTTTCAGCTTCCAGGTGATGGTCGTCAGGTCTTCGGACACGCCGCCGTTGGACACGGTCGGGATCTCGGTCGCGAGATAGGGGACCATGTTGCCGTCCTGGTCGAAGCGGCCAAGCGGTTCGATCACGATGGACGAGGATTCGATATCCTTGGTCCCGCTGGAGAGATAGGGGTTCAGGATCGACGGGGCCTGCCAATAGATGATGTTGACGTGGCCGTCCTCACCGCGCTCGGCAAAGGCGGCGGGCGCCAGTGCCGTGGCGGCAACGGCGCCGAGCAACAGGGACTTGAGTTTCATAACTTACTCCATTGTTGGACTGACCGGACCGCTTCTGTCGGCGGCGCGGCGTTGAGCCATGAGGCCAATCCATAAAGTTAACCCTGTTCCGAGCGACGTCCGAACAGGGAAACCACGTGGGGCCCCACGCATACCGGGTATCGAAAAGCGGATTCGTATAAATTGCAAGCCCGGTCCTGCACGAACCCTAGGTAAAGGAACACCTCCGTTTGACAATTTGCGCAATCCGTCGCTAGCGTCGGGACACCTTTCAGGACAGGATCCCCCATGCTGGACCAGCCCAACACCGCCGAGGCGACCAAGCCGTCCCCGATCGCCCGGATCGAAAACCTGCGCGTTTCCTTCCAGACCAAGGACGGAGAGGTCTTTGGCGTTCAGGACGTTTCCTTCGAGGTGAACCCGGGCGAGACCGTCTGCATCGTCGGAGAATCGGGGTCCGGCAAATCCGTGTCGTCCCTGTCGCTGATGCGGCTGGTGGAGTTCGGCGGCGGCAAGATCGCCGGCGGGCGGTTGCTGTTCGATCGCAAACAGGGCGGCGAGATGAATATTGCCGATGCGGATCAAAGTCTTATGCGGACGATTCGCGGCAACGAGATCGGCATGATCTTCCAGGAGCCGATGACGGCGCTGAACCCGGTCTTCACCGTCGGGCGGCAGCTGAGCGAGGGTCTGCGACTGCACATGGACATGGACAAGGCCGAGGCCAATGCCCGCGCCATCGAGCTGCTGCGCGAGGTGCGCATCCCCGAACCCGAACGCCGGATGTCGCAATATCCGCATGAATTGTCCGGCGGCATGCGCCAGCGCGTGGTGATCGCCATGGCGCTGGCCTGCAAGCCGCGGCTGCTGATCGCGGACGAGCCGACAACGGCACTGGACGTGACGATCCAGGCCGAGATCCTGGCCCTCATGGATCGCCTTAAACGGGAAACCGGGACGGCGGTGATGTTCATCACCCATGACATGGCCGTGGTCGCGCAGATGGCCGACCGGGTCGTCGTGATGTTCCGTGGTCACAAGGTCGAGGAAGGGCCGGTTGCCGAAATTTTCAGCAATCCGCAGCATGATTACACCAAGGCGCTTCTGGCCGCGGTGCCCAAGCTGGGCGAGATGCGCGGCAAGGCGGCGCCGGAACCGATGCGCCTGCTGGGTGTCGACAGCGGCGATGTGAAGCCCGTGCCCGGCAGCGACGAGGTGCTGCTGAGCGTGAAGAACCTGGTGACGCGCTTCCCGGTGAAGGGCGGTTTCCTGCGTCGGACCGTGGCGAATGTGCACGCGGTCGAGGACGTGTCGTTCAGCATCAACAAGGGCCAGACGCTGAGCCTTGTGGGCGAGTCGGGCTGCGGCAAGTCGACGGCGGGCCGGTCCCTGCTGCGTCTGGTGGAGCCGCAATCGGGCGAGGTGCGGCTGGACGGCAAGGACATCATCGCGCTGAACCAGCGGGACCTGCGCAAGGCCCGGCTGGACATGCAGATGATCTTCCAGGATCCGTTCGCCTCGCTCAACCCGCAGATGATGCTGCGCGACCAGGTGTCGGAACCGATGCGCAATTACGGCACCCATAGCGGGGCCGAGATGGAGGCCCGGGTCGAGATGCTGTTCGACCGGGTCGAATTGCCACGCGATTTCATGCGCCGTTATCCGCATGAATTGTCCGGCGGCCAGCGACAGCGGATTGCGATTGCCCGTGCCCTGGCGCTGAACCCCAAGCTGATCGTATCGGACGAGGCGGTGTCGGCGCTGGACGTGTCGGTGCAGGCGCAGGTGCTGAACCTGATGCTGGAATTGCAGGCCGAGCTGGGCCTGTCGTTCCTGTTCATCAGCCACGACATGGCGGTGGTCGAACGGGTCAGCCACCGGGTGGGCGTGATGTATCTGGGCCGTATCGTCGAGATCGGGTCGCGCCAGGCGGTGTTCGAAGACCCGCGCCATCCCTATACGCAGGCGTTGATGCAGGCGGTGCCGATCGCCGATCCGACGCGGCGGAAATCGGAGCACGAGCTGAACTTCAAGCCGATCCCGTCGCCGATCCACGACCTCGATTACCGCCCCGAACCCTCGGTCTACGAGAAGGTGGGCGAGGATCACTACGTGCTGACCACCGACAGCGGGTATTGAGCCGCGCCGCTGTGCGGGATGCGCGTCGCTGTGCCCGCAATCTCACCACCTGACCTCGCGTCGCCGGGCCGGAAGCCCGGGCTTGCAACCATGGCGGTGTCGCCGCCGCTTGCACTTGGCGGCGCGGAGTGGTTCGGTGTGGCAAGCCGGATCAGGCCCCCGCGCGCCGTCGCGGCGCCGATCCCCTGCGCGCCCCGCACATAGCCGGACCACAAGAAAGACCCCACTGGATGACCTCTCGTCTCAGCCCTTACGACATCATGGAAAAGCTGGTGAGCTTTCCGACCGTTTCCCGTGACAGCAACCTGCCGCTGATCGACTGGGTGCAGGAATACCTGGAGGGCCACGGCGTGCAGGTCTATCGCCACCTCCACGACAGCGAACCGAAGGCGGGGCTGTGGGCGCATGCGGGCCCGATGGAAGAGGGCGGTGTGATCCTGTCAGGTCATACGGACGTGGTGCCGGTGGACGGGCAGGACTGGTCCAGCGATCCCTTCACCGTGACCGAGCGGGACGGCAAGTATTACGGGCGCGGCTGCTGCGACATGAAGAGCTTCGACGCGCTGGCCATCTGGGCCATGGTCGAGGCGCAGCACGGCGACATCGCGCGCCCGCTGCAACTGGCCCTGACCTATGACGAGGAGATCGGGCTGATCGGTGCCGACCCTCTGCTGAAGGATGCGGGCGACAAGTTCCCCCGCGCCTCGGCCGCGATCATCGGTGAACCGACGACGATGCAGGCAGTGACCGGCCACAAGGGCGGCATGGCCTGGGACGTGCATGTGCGCGGCTTCGAGATCCATTCCTCGCTGGCGCATCGCGGAGTGTCGGCGATCATGGAGGGCGCGCGGCTGATCCAGTGGGCCAACGAGGTGAACGCCGAAAGCGCCGCCGCTACGCCGTCGGACATCAACGCGGTCTTCGATCCGCCCTGGTCCAACCTGCATGTGGGCATGATCGAGGGCGGCACCGCCCACAACATCACCGCGCGGGATTGCCATTTCGTCTTCTCGATCCGGCTGGTGCCGGGCGACGATGCGGCGGCCTGGGAAAAGCGCGTCCGCGACAAGGTGGCCGAGATCGAGGCCGACATGCAGGCGATCGACCCGTCCTGCTTCATCGAACTGACCGAACGGTTCGCGGGCCCCGGCCTGATGGCCGAACCGGGCGGCAAGGCCGAAACCCTGGTGCGGCAATTGACCGGCGACAATGCCCAGCACGTCGTCAGCTATGGCACGGAGGCCGGGTATTTCCAGGCCCATGGCTTTGACGCGGTGGTCTGCGGGCCGGGCGACATCAACCAGGCGCACCAGCCCGACGAATTCATCGAGGTCGCTCAGTTCGAGGCCGGACACGGCTTCATGCAGCGGCTGATCGACCATCTGAAACAGGGGGCGTGACATGCCGATCCGCAACCGCTTTGCCGAATTGCACGACGAGATCACAGCCTGGCGGCGCGATTTCCACGAACATCCCGAGATCCTCTACGAGGTGCACCGCACCGCGGGCATCGTGGCCGACAAGCTGCGCGACTTCGGCTGTGACGAGGTGGTCGAGGGGATCGGACGCACCGGCGTCGTCGGCATCATCAAGGGGCGCGAGGGCGGATCGGGCAAGGTGATCGGGCTGCGCGCCGACATGGACGCGCTGCCGATGACGGAACAGACCGGGCTGCCGCATGCCTCGAAAACGCCGGGGGCGATGCATGCCTGCGGCCATGATGGCCATACCGCGATCCTGCTGGGCGCCGCGAAATACCTGAGCGAGACGCGCAATTTCGGCGGCACGGTCGTCGTGATCTTCCAGCCGGCAGAGGAAGGCGGGGCAGGCGGCCTGGCCATGGTCGAGGACGGGCTGATGGATCGCTGGAACATCGACGAGGTCTATGGACTGCACAACATGCCCGGCATTCCGGCGGGCGAGTTTGCGATCCGGCCCGGGGCGCTGCTGGCCTCTGCCGATGAATTCAACATCCAGATCAAGGGCGTGGGCGGTCACGCCGCGCAGCCACATACCACGGTCGACCCGGTCGTTGCCGCGGCCCATGTCATCGTCGCGCTGCAAAGCGTAGCCAGCCGAAACGCCGATCCGACCAAGTCGCTGGTCGTGTCGGTCTGTACGGTGAAATCCGACACAGAGGCGCACAACATCATCCCCGGCGCGGTGGCGCTGCGCGGTACGGTCCGCGCGCTCGACCCCGAATTGCGGGAGATGGCGGAGGCGCGCATTCGCAGCCTTGTCACCGCCACCGCCGCCGCCTTTGGCGCCGAGGCCGAGATCGACTATGCCCGCGGCTACCCGGTGACGATGAACAGCCCCGACCAGACCGATTTTGCCGCCGACATGGCCGAGGCCGTGTCGGGCCGCGTCGACCGCGAGGCCGCACCGGTCCTGGCGGCGGAGGATTTCGCCTATATGCTTGAGGCGCGCCCCGGCGCCTATATCATGCTGGGCAACGGGGTGGATCGCCCTGCGGTCCACCACCCCGAATACGATTTCAACGATGACGCCATTCCGGCCGGGTGTTCCTGGTTCGCGGAACTGGTGGAACGACGGATGCCGGTGGCCTGAGCCACGGCCTAAAGAAGGACCCTCGATATGCCCGTGAAGAACCGCTTTTCCGAAATGCTGCCCGAGATCACCGAATGGCGGCATGACCTGCATGAAAACCCCGAGATCCTGTTCGACACCGTGCGCACCGCCAGCGTTGTCGAGGAAAAGCTGAAAGCCTTTGGCTGTGACGAGGTCGTCACCGGCCTCGGGCGCACCGGCGTGGTCGGCGTGATCAAGGGCAAGTCCAACGGGTCGGGCAAGGTGATCGGGCTGCGCGCCGACATGGATGCGCTGCCGATCCTGGAAAAGACCGGGGTGGATTATGCCTCCAAGACGCCGGGGGCGATGCATGCCTGCGGCCATGACGGCCATACCGCCATGCTGCTGGGCGCGGCCAAGTACCTGAGCGAGACGCGCAATTTCGACGGCACGGTCGTGGTGATCTTCCAGCCCGCCGAAGAAGGCGGCGGCGGCGGCAAGGAGATGTGCGACGACGGCATGATGGAGCGCTTCGGCATCCAGGAGGTCTATGGCATGCATAACTGGCCGGGGATCCCCACGGGCCAGTTCGCGATCCGGCCCGGCGGGTTCTTTGCCTCCACCGACCAGTTCGAGATCACCGTGGTCGGGCAGGGCGGGCACGCTGCGCAGCCCAACCGCACGGTCGATCCGATCGTCACCGCCTCGACCATGGTGTCGGCGCTGCAAAGCATCGCGTCGCGCAATGCCGACCCGATCCAGCAGATCGTGGTATCGGTCTGTTCCATCGAAAGCTCGTCCAAGGCGTTCAACGTCATCCCCGACAGCGTGACCGTGCGTGGCACGATCCGCACCATGTCGAAAGAGACCCGTGAACTGGCCGAAACCCGGTTGAAGGCCATTGCGACCTCGACCTGCGAGGCCTTCGGCGCGCGGGCGGATATCAACTGGATCCCCGGCTATCCGACCATGGTGAACAGCGAGGAACAGACGGAATTCGCGGCTTCGGTCGCGTCATCGGTCGCGGGCGCCTGCGACGTGGCCGAAGTGACGATGGGCGGCGAGGATTTCGCCTACATGCTGGAGGAACGGCCGGGCGCCTATATCCTCGTCGGCAATGGCGACAGCGCCAATGTCCATACGCCGGAATACAATTTCAACGACGAGGCCATCCCCGCCGGCTGTTCCTGGTGGGCCGGGATCGTCGAACAGCGGATGCCGGCGGCCTGAGAGGTGTTGGTCCGGGGCCGGGTCTGGCCCTGGGCTGTCCCATGCGGTTGGCGTCTTGGACGGGGGATGCGGGAGATGATCCGGCCCCGACCTGACCTACGCCATCGTCGCGGTGCTGGCAGGGCTCAGCCCTTGGCCAGCAGCGCCCGGTAGATCTCGATCAACGCCTTCGCCTCGTCCTCGATCCGGAAATGGGTCAGGACATGGGTGCGGGCGGCGTCTCCCATGCGGGTGAGGGCGTCGGGATCGGACAAGAGCGCGTCGGCGGCCCTGGTCATCGCGGGGATGTCGTCGGGCGGGACCAGCGCGCCGGTCGTGCCGTCGGCCACCAGCTCCTCGAAGGCGCCGACGCGGGTGGCGAGGACGGGGACACCGCAGGCCATCGCCTCGAGCGGGGTGAGGCCGAAGCCCTCCCACCTTTGCGGCGCGATGTAGAGGTCGAGCACACGGTACCAGTCGGCCATCTGCCAGACCGGCACTTCGGGCTTGAAGAGCAGGCGGTCGGCATGGCCACGGGCCGTGATCCGGGCCTTCAGGTCAGCCTCGAAACCCTGGTGTTTCTCGGTCGCGCGGCCCATGACGATGCCGACCAGCGCGGGGTCGCGATCCATCCGGTCGAGCATCGCATCGACGAAGACATCCGTCCCCTTCTGCGCGCGGATGCGCCCGTAACAGCCTGCGATCGCTGCGTTTTCCGGCAGGCCCAGCGACCGGCGCAGGGCGGCGCGGTCGTCGGAGTGCGAGAACTGGTCGGTGTCGATGCCATGATGGATCACCGTCGCCTCGCGTTCGAGGTAGGTCGCGGTGCGGGCAGAGGTGGCGACGACCGCCTCCATCCGCCGGATCAGCCACTTGGTCAGCCCGGTATGGTGCCGCTGCGAGGCGGAGGTGAACATCAGCCGCAGCTTTTTGCGCAACAGGTGTTTCAGGGCGAGGCCGGCGATCATCTCGATATTGCGGCGGGCATGGAAAACGCGGGCGCCGTGGGGCCCCTTGCGCGACATGGTGACGAGGCGCGCGGGCGGGATCGTGGGAACCTGATCCGGCATTTCGGGGGCGACGGCGGCGATGCCGATCTCGCGCGCCTGAAGCGGCACGAGCCGCACGACGGTGGAGGTCACGCCAGAGAGCCGACGCTTGAAATTCGGCGCGATCACGTCGATGCGGGAGAGGTCCGGAGCGGTCATGTCTTCGGCTTACACCGGCGCGGGCGGGGCGGGAAGGGGGGCGTTTGGGACGGCGGTCAACAGGTGTGAGTTATTGCGTCCACAAGCCGTGCGAGCGCCGCCCCGGTGGGGGCGGCATCGTCCATTGTCCTCGGACCAATGGCGGACAATGTACGATCGCTCGCACGGCGCCTTTGGCTTGATTCCGTGCGGGTTCTGAGAGCGCGCCCATAGGGCGGCGGCCGGTCGCTAACCCCTTCCAATCACACCCGTCGACCCACTCAGCCGAACAGCTTCGCCTGCAGCAACTCGGTCAGGTCGTCGAGCGCGCTGGATTGGCGCGAGACGATGGCGCGGGCGGCGGAGCCTTTTTCGGCGGCCTCCAGCGGGTTCGACAGCAGGGCGGCGACCTGGCGGCCGAGCTCCTTGGGTTTCTTGACGATATCGAGGGCGGCGGCGGCCTCGAACTCGGCATAGACGTCGGTGAAATTCGCGTAGCGGGGGCCGGCGAGCAGGGGCACGCCGAATTGCGCGGGCTCGTAGGGGTTGTGGCCGCCGGCCGGGCCGAAAGTGCCGCCGATAAAGACCACGGGGGCAAGGGAGAACCACAGCCCCATCTCGCCCAGGGTATCGGCGAGGTAGACATCCGCCTCGCCCGGCGCTTCGCCCGCGCCGCGACGGGCCACGGTGAGGCCCTGGGCGCGGATCTCCTCGGCGATGGCCTCGGCGCGTTCGACATGGCGGGGGGCGAGGATCAGGCGCAGGTCGGGATGGGTCTTGCGGGCCTCCAAATGCGCCTTGAGCACCTGCTTCTCTTCGCCCTCATGGGTCGAGGCGGCGAGCCAGAGCGGGCCGTCCAGCGCATCGGCCAGCGCCACCAGCGCGTCGGGATCCACGGGCAGGGGGGCGGCGGTGGATTTCAGGTTGGGGCCAAGCGCGGTGGTCGCGGGATCGGCGCCAAGCGCCAACAAACCGTCGCAGGTGGCCTGGTCCTGGGTGCGGATCAGCGAAAAAAGCGACAGCAGGTAGCGCGCGGTGTGATCGAAGCGGGCCCAGTTCTTCAGGCTGGTGCGGGACATGCGGGCATTGACCAGGGCGAGCTTCAGCCCGCGCGACTGCGCCTCGACCAGCATCTGGGGCCATATCTCGCTTTCGACAAAGATGCCCGCATCGGGGCGCCAATGATCGAGGAACCGGCGCAGGGCGGCGCGGTTGTCGAGCGGGGCGAATTGGTGGCGGCAGCCCTCGGGCATGCGCTTGGACAGGATCTCAGCCGAGCTGGCCGTGCCGGAGGTGATCAGCGCCTGGGCGCCGGGCATCCGCGTCATCAGCCGGTCGGCCAGCGTGAGGATCGACAGGCTTTCCCCGACAGACGCGGCGTGGAACCAGATCAGGCGACCATCGGGCCGGTCTTCGGTCGCGTGGCCCAGGCGTTCGCGGCGACGATTTTCGGGCACGCCTTCGCGGGCGAGCTTGGCCGAAACCCGGCGCCAGATCAGCGGCGCGGCCAGGGCCGAGATACCGCGATAGAACTGGTAGAAGACGGTCCCCTCGGGCCGCATCAGCCGCCCGTATGGCTCATGTGGCGCGAGACCTGGCCATCGGCCTTCTGGCGGGAATAGTCGAAATCATGCCCTTCCGGCTTGCGGTCAATCGCGGCGCGGATCGCGGCCTCGAGCGGGGCGTCGTCATGGGGATGGGCGCGCAGCGGCATCCGCAGGTCGGCCACGTCTTCCTGGCCGAGGCACATGAAGATCTCTCCGGTGCAGGTGATCCGCACGCGGTTGCAGCTTTCGCAGAAATTATGCGTGAGCGGCGTGATGAAGCCGATCTTCTGGCCGGTTTCCTGCAATTGCACGTAGCGGGCGGGGCCGCCGGTGCGTTCGGCAAGGTCGATCAGGGTATATTGCTTGGCCAGTTCACTGCGCAGGTCGCGCAGGGACCAATATTGCCCGATCCGGTCCTCGTTGCCGAGATCGCCCATCGGCATGACCTCGATCCAGGTCATGTCCATGCCGCGTTCGGCGCAGAATTCGGTGAGGGTGAACAGCTCGTCCTCGTTGAATTCCTTCAGGGCGACGGCGTTCAGCTTGACCTTGAGCCCGGCGGCCTGGGCGGCGTCCAGCCCGCGCATCACCTGGGGCAGGCGGCCCCAGCGGGTGACGCGGGCGAATTTTTCCTCGTCCAGCGTGTCGAGGGACACGTTCACGCGACGCACCCCGGCGGCGTAGAGGTCCTTGGCGAAGCGTTCCAGCTGCGAGCCGTTGGTCGTCAGCGTCAGTTCCTTCAGCTGGCCGCTGTCGAGGTGGCGGGACATGGAGTGGAAGAACTTCATGATGTCGCGGCGCACCAGCGGCTCCCCCCCGGTGATCCGCAGTTTCTGCACGCCGAGGCCCACGAAGGTGGAACACAGGCGATCCAGTTCCTCGAGCGTCAGAAGCTCCTTCTTGGGCAGGAAGGTCATGTTTTCCGCCATGCAATAGACACAGCGGAAATCGCATCGGTCGGTGACCGAGACGCGAAGATAGGTGATCGCACGGGCGAAGGGGTCGATGAGGGGTGCTGTCATGGTCGGGACATTAGGTCTGCGCGCCGGGCGGGGCAAGCGGGATCACGGGGTTGTGCCATGGGCTTTGGTCGCAAGGGGCGTGCGGGCCATTGCGCTGGCCGTGCGGGCGCTCCATGATCGGGGCCATGAAATACGCTCTCTTCCTTCTCGTTCCGCTGGCCGCGTCCTGCGGTCTTGTCCAGCCCAAGCCGGATCGGCCCGGTGCGGTCGATGCGTCGGCCCCCGCCGGGCCCTTTGCCGGCACGCGCCCGCAGGCCCGCCCGGGCACAGAGGCCGCGGCGATGGATGCCCCGGCTGACGTGGTCGAGGCGGCGCAGCCCGCCGCCGCGACGCCGCCTGCCAGCGGACGACTGGGCACGACCGTCGCCTCGCTGGGCAATGCGGCAGAACCGGGAATGTGGATCAAGACGCCGCTGGTGCGACAGGCGGGGACGGGGACGATCACCTATCCCGAAACCGGCCGCAGCGTAGAGGCGCAGCTGATTCCGCTGGACGGTCCGCCGACCGCCGGGTCGCGCGTGTCGCTGGCCGCGATGCAGGAGCTGGGCGCGCCGCTGACCGGCCTGCCGGAGCTGGTCGTCAGCCGCTGAGGTATTTCGACGCCTCGCGCCGGGCGAAGGGTTTCATCGCGGCGCCATGAGCGTCGAGGAAGGCCTTCGCGCGCGCCGCGTCGTGCTTGGACAGGTCGCGCACCCACCAGGCGACGGCCTTCTGGATGAACCAGTCCGGGTCCGTGACATAGCCGGCGGCCCAGCCGAGGATGCGGTCGCGGGCCTGTGCCTCGGCCTCGGACGGGTGGTTGGACTTGGTCAGGGCCAGCGTGATGACAAGCGCGGCGCGTCGCGTCCACATGTGATCGGAGCGGGTCCAGCCCTCGACCTCGTCCAGACGCGAGAGATCGGCCATGATGCGGCGCTGCCCGGCCATGCAGGCGTGATCGGCGATGGCCCAGCTGTCGAATTCGGGCACCCAGTCACAGATCAGCCGCCAGACCCCGTCATCGGGGCGGATGCGGGCCTGGGTCAGCAGCTTGGCGGCGGCGATCCGGGCCTCGTGGATATCGGTGGCCCAGAGGTCGCGGGCCAGGGCCACGCGGTCATCGACGGTCAGCGCGCGGCGCCATTCGGCGGTCAGGTCGTTGATGGCCGGGTTGGGCACGCCCAGATGCGGGCGCGGCACCTTGTGATAGGCGGCCGAACCTTCGGCCCGGCCGGGTTCGGCATGGGCGCGCAGGGCGGTCAGGGCCGCCTCGGCATCGCCGGGGGCGGTCATTCCACCGTCACGGATTTCGCCAGGTTGCGCGGCTGGTCCACATCCGTGCCCTTGGCGACGGCGGTGTGATAGGCCAGCAATTGCGCCGGGATGGCGTAGAGGATCGGGCAGAGCAGGTCTTCGACAACGGGCATCTCGATGGAGCGCCAGATGCCGTCTCCGGCCGCCTCGATCCCGGCCTTGTCGGAGATCAGCAGCACCTTGCCGCCACGGGCCATGACCTCCTGCATGTTCGACACGGTCTTGTCGAACAGCGGGTCGCGCGGGGCCATCACGACCACCGGCACGTTCTGGTCGATCAGGGCGATCGGGCCGTGCTTGAGTTCGCCGCTGGCATAGGCCTCTGCGTGGATGTAGCTGATTTCCTTGAGTTTCAGCGCCCCTTCGAGCGCCAGAGGATACATCTGGCCCCGGCCCAGGAACAGCACGTCCTGCGCCTCGGCCAGTTCCTGGGACAGGCGTTCGGTGATCGCCTCGGTGTCCAGCGCCAGGTTCAGCCGGGCGGGCAGGCCGCGCAGCGCGGTGACGATCTCGGCCTGGCGGTCGGCGTCGAGGCGGCCGCGCTGGCGGGCGGCCTCGAGCGCGACGATCAACAGGACGGTCAACTGGCAGGAGAACGCCTTGGTCGAGGCGACGCCGATTTCGGTGCCCGCGAGGATCGGAAGGGCCAGGTCGCTTTCCCGCGCGATGGAGCTTTCGGGGACATTGACCACCGACAGGATCGTTCGGGCCTTGCCGGCGCAGTAACGCAGGGCGGCCAGGGTGTCGGCGGTCTCTCCGGACTGGCTGACGAAGAGCGCGATCGCATCCTCGCCGACGGGCGGTTCGCGGTAGCGGAATTCAGAGGCGACATCGACTTCGACCGGGATGCCGGCCAGTTTCTCGATCCAGTACTTGGCGGTCAGGCAGGCATAGTAGGCGGTGCCGCAGGCCACCAGGATCATGCGGGAAATGCCATTGAAATCAATGCCGTCACCCGGCAGATGCAAATCCGTGCCGGAGCCGAAATAATGGCTGATCGCATCGCCGATCACCTGCGGCTGTTCGGCGATTTCCTTGGCCATGAAATGCTTGTGCCCGGCCTTGTCGACGCGGGCCGCATCCATGTGGATCTTGCGCATCTCGCGGTGGACCTGTTCGCCATTCGCATCCCGGATCTCGATGCTGGAGCGGGTGACAATGGCCATGTCGCCCTCCTCCAGATAGGTGATCCTGTCGGTCAGGGGCGCCAGGGCGATCGCGTCGGAACCCACGTAATTCTCGCCATCCCCATGCCCCACGGCAAGGGGGGAACCCTTGCGGGCGGCGATCAGCAGGTCCTCTTCGCCGTCGAAGAGGAACAGCAGCCCATAGGCCCCTTCGAGCCGGGTCAGGATGCGGGCGACGGCAGCGCGGGGGCTGTCGCCCTGGTCCATGTAGTGGCGGACCATCAGCGCGATGGTTTCGGTGTCGGTATCGGTGTCGAAGCCGATGCCCTGTTCGGCCAATTCGGCGCGGAAATCCTGGTAGTTCTCGATGATCCCGTTATGCACCACCGCGACCGGGCCGGCCTGATGCGGGTGGGCATTGCGGGTCGAGGGTTCGCCATGGGTGGCCCAGCGGGTATGGCCGATCCCGGACTTGCCGCGCAGCGGGTCGTGGACCAGCAGATCCGACAGGTTCACCAGCTTGCCGACGGCGCGGCGGCGTTCCAGCTTGCCATTGTTGATCGTGGCGATCCCGGCGCTGTCATAGCCGCGATATTCCAGCCGTTTCAGCGCCTCGACAAGGAAAGGGGCGGCTTCGTGGCTGCCCAGATACCCGATGATTCCACACATTTACTGGGCCCCCTTGTCGCGTTTTGCCTTTTGCTGCTTGAGCATTTCGAACAGGCGCCGGGCCAGGCCCGGTTTGGTCACCTGGCGGGCCCGGCCGATGGCCAGCGCGCCCGGTTCGACGTCTTCGGTGATGACCGACCCCGATCCGGTCATCGCGTCGTCGCCCACCGAGACCGGCGCGACCAGCATGGTCGAGGAGCCGATGAAGGCGCGGGCGCCGATCCGGGTCTGGTGCTTCATGACGCCGTCGTAATTGCAGGTCACTGTGCCGGCGCCCAGGTTCGCATCCTCGCCGACCTCGGCATCGCCGACATAGGACAGGTGGCTGACCTTGGCGCCGCGATCCAGCCGGGCGGCCTTGATTTCCACGAAGTTTCCGACCTTTACGTCCTCGGACAGTTCCGCGCCGGGGCGCAGGCGGGCGTAGGGGCCGACGGTCGCGCCGCGGCTGACATGGCAGCCCTCGAGATGCGAAAAGGCGCGGATATGGGCGCCGGATTCCACGGTCACATCGGGGCCGAAAACGACGTTCTGTTCGACCTCGGTATCGCGGCCGATCACCGTGTCGAAGGCGAAGAAGACCGTATCGGGTGCGGCCAGGGTGACGCCGTTCTCCAGCGCCTCGGCGCGGGCGCGGTCCTGGAATTTCGCCTCTGCCCGGGCCAGTTCCGGGCGGGAATTGATGCCCAGCGTTTCGGCCTCGTCACAGGTGACGGCGCCGGCGGACAGGCCGCGCGACCGGGCGAGCCCCACGATGTCGGTCAGGTAGTACTCGCCGGAGGCATTGTCGTTGCCCACCCCGTCGATCAGGTCGAACAGCAGATCGGCCCTGGCGGCGACAACGCCGGAATTGCAGAGCGTTATCTGCCGTTCCTCATCCGTTGCGTCCTTGAACTCAACAATGCGTTCAAGCTTTTCCCCGTCCATGACAAGTCGCCCGTAACGGCCGGGATCGGCGGCCTCGAACCCCAGGACGACAATGTCGTGGGCCTGGCGCGCGGCCTGCATCTTTTCGAGCGTCTCGGGCTGGATGAAGGGGGTATCACCATAAAGGACGATCGCATCGCCATCAAACCCGTCCAGCGCGGTGCGGGCCTGGGCGACCGCGTGGGCGGTGCCCTTCTGTTCGCTCTGCACGGCGATTTCGGCCATCGGCTGATAGGCGGTCGCGGCGGCGGCCACGGCTTCGCCGCCATGGCCGGTGACGACGACAAGGCGGGACGGTTCCAGCACCTCGCCCGAGCGGATGGCATGGACCAGCATCGGGGCGCCCGCGATCTTGTGCAGCACCTTGGGCAGGTCGGAATTCATCCGTGTGCCCTGTCCGGCGGCGAGAATGATCAGTGCGGTGCTCATTTTGCCTGGTGCCCCTGCATTGTTTTTGGCTTTCGCTCGTTTTATCCGGATGGGGTTTGCTTGCAAGGGCGGGCGACGCGAATTCGGATCAACTTGGGTTTCGGCCCGTAACAGGACCGCGCGGAATTCCGCGCGATGAAGGGGCAGGAATGATGGGCACGGTGGTCTTCGATCTGGACGGCACGCTGGCGGATACCAGTGGCGATCTGCTGGCGGCGGCGAATGCCTGTTTCGTCGGCATGGGGGCGGGGCAGGTGCTGACGCCTGCCGATGCCGGCACCGCGCTGCGCGGCGGTCGGGCGATGCTGCGGCTGGGCATGGCGCGGATCGGGCGCGAGGGCGACGAGGCCGAGATCGACCGCCAATATCCCCTGCTGCTGGAGGCCTATTCGGGGGCAATCGCGGTGCATACGCGGCTTTATCCCGGCGCGATGGAGGCCGTCGCGGCGCTGGAGACATCAGGCCACAACGTGGCAATCTGCACCAACAAACCCGAGGCGCTGGCACGGCAATTGCTGAGCGATCTCAATGTGCTGGACGCTTTCGCGGCGCTGATCGGAGCCGATACGCTTCCGGTGCGCAAACCCGATCCCGAACCGCTGCGCGAGGCGGTGCGCCGCGCGGGCGGTGATCCGGCAATTGCCTGCCTCGTGGGGGACAGCGACACTGACCGCAACACCGCGCGCGCCGCGGGGGTGCCCTCGATCCTTGTGACCTTCGGCCCGAGCGGAGAGGACATGGCCGCGCTGGACCCGGAGGTGCTGCTGGAGCATTTCGACCACCTGCCGGGTGTGGTCGCGGGGCTATGGTCCTGACGCGTCGTCAGCCTTTCATCAAACCGTTGCTTGACCCCGATGAACGCGGCGCTTAACCGCGTCGCATTCAACTGGTTGACCCTTGGTTCCTTCCCATGTCCGAGCCGCGGACCCCTTTGACAGAAGAGCTGACCGAGGCTGCCGCGACCGTGTCGCTGGCGCCGCGGTCCGCCGTGCTGTTCATCTTCGTGACCGTGCTGCTGGACATGATCGGGCTGGGGCTGATCCTGCCGGTCGTGCCCGCCTTGCTGGCCGATGTGGGCGCCACGGATCTGGGCCAGGCCACGGTGATCGGCGGCTGGATGTTCGCGGCCTATGCGCTGGCGCAGTTCCTGTTCGGCCCGGTCATGGGCAGCCTGTCGGACGCCTATGGCCGCCGCCCGCTGCTGTTGCTGGCCATCGGCGGGCTGGCGGTCGATTATGTCTTTTCGGCTCTTGCGCCGACTCTGGTGCTGATCTTTGCGGGCCGGGTCATCGCGGGGCTTTGCGGGGCGAGCCACGTGATCGCCTTTGCCTTTCTCACCGACATAACCACGCCGGAGCGGCGCGCCCGCGCCTTCGGCATGGTGGGGGCGGCGCTTGGACTGGGCTTCGTGATCGGGCCGGCCATCGGCGGGTTGCTGGGCGAGTTCGGGCCGCGCGTGCCGTTCTGGGCGGCGGCGGGCGTGTCGGCGCTGAACCTCGTCTTCGGCTGGTTCGTCCTGCCCGAGACCCTTCCGCCGGAGAACCGGCGCCGCTTTGACTGGCGCCGTGCCAACCCGTTCGGGATGTTCAAGGTGTTCCGCGGCTATCCGACGGTGCTGCCGCTGACCGGTGTGCTGGGGCTCTACCTGTTCGCGGGCGCCATCTACCCGACGCTCTGGGCGTTCTGGGGCATTGCGCAATTCGGCTGGAGCGAGGCGATGATCGGCGTGACGCTGGCTGCCTTCGGCATCCTGACCGCCACGACCGAGGGGCTGTTGTCCGGGCCGCTGGTCCGCCGGTTGGGCGAGCATCGGATCGTCGTGATCGGGCTGGCCATCGCGTCGCTGGGGGCGCTCGGGTTCGGGCTGGCGACGACATTGACGATGGTGCTGGCGCTGCTGGTCTTCGTCGCTTTCGAGGGGTTGGTGCATCCCTGCCTGACCGCCGTGATGACCAAGGAAGTCCCGGATGACGCGCAGGGCGAATTGCAGGGCGGGATTTCCGGCCTGTCCAACCTGGCGATGCTGTTCGGCACGATCTTCTTCTCGCAGATTTTCGGCTGGTTCGTCCGGCCCGAGGCGGCGACCCCGCGCCCCGGTGCCCCCTTCGTGATCGCGGCGGGGCTGTTGGCGCTGGCGCTGGTGGTGTATCTGGCCCTGCGGCGTTCCGTTGAGGGCACCGACGGAGGTGGATTGACGCAGGCCGCACCGCATTCGACACTTGGCCCGCAGGAGGCCCCATGACCGAAACGTTCAAAGGCTCGTTCACCCAGCAGGAACCGATCCCCGACGAGGCGATCGCGGCGGCCGTCGCGGTCATGCAGAGCGGGCGTCTGCACCGCTACAACGTGGCCGAGGACGAGGCGGGCGAGGTCGCGTTGCTGGAACAGGAATTCGCCGCGGCCATGGGCGCGAAATACGCGCTGGCCACCGCGTCGGGCGGATCGGCCATGGCCACGGCCCTGCGCGCCATCGGCGTGGCGCCGGGCGACAAGGTGCTGACCAATGCCTTCACGCTGGCCCCGGTGCCCGGTGCAATCGCGTCTTTGGGCGCGGTGCCGGTCTATGTGGGCGTGACCGAGGATCTGCTGATCGACCTTAATCATCTCGAGGCGCTGGTGGGGCAGGGTGGCTCCAAGGTGCTTCTGCTGAGCCATATGCGCGGGCATATCTGCGACATGGACCGGCTGATTGCGATCTGCGATGCCGGTGGCGTGGCCGTGATCGAGGATTGCGCGCATACGATGGGCGGCGCTTGGGACGGCGTCATGTCGGGGCGGCATGGGGCCATGGCCTGCTATTCCACCCAGACCTACAAGCACCTCAATTCCGGCGAGGGTGGCTTCCTGATTTCCGACGATGCTGAGCTGATGGCGCGGGCCATCATCCTGTCGGGCAGCTACATGCTTTATGATCGTCACCTGGCGGCTCCGGGGCCCGAGGTGTTCGAAAAGGTGAAGTACGTGACGCCCAATGTCTCGGGCCGGATGGACAATCTACGCGCCGCGATCCTGC
This sequence comes from Pseudooceanicola atlanticus, assembly GCF_000768315.1. Classification (GTDB taxonomy): domain Bacteria; phylum Pseudomonadota; class Alphaproteobacteria; order Rhodobacterales; family Rhodobacteraceae; genus Pseudooceanicola; species Pseudooceanicola atlanticus. Next base: position 373,577 of record NZ_AQQX01000004.1, on the reverse strand, counting down.
GTCCGCAACTGCGCCGCCTGTACGAGCAATGCGAGCGGTGGAACGAACGGTATCGGACGGTGGAGGCCGGTCTGCGCGACACGCCGGGCCTGCGCATCGTCGAGCGCCCGGCGAAGGAACGCTATGTCGGGTCCTCGATCCAGGTGCTGCTGCTGGACTGGACGGACAAGGCCGTGAACGAGGTGATCGACCGCTGCAAGGCCCGCGGGGTGGAGCTGAAATGGTTCGGCGGCGCGGAGCCGTCGGGCTTTACCTCGCGCTATGATAGTTGGCGTTATGCGCCGTCCGACAGGCTGCCGCAGACCGACCGGGTGCTGCGGGGGATCATCGACATGCGCCTGCCGCTGACCTTTTCGCTGGAGGATTGCGCGCTGCTGGCCCGGATCATCCGGGCCGAGGTCAGCGCCGTCTGGCAGGCCGGCGCAACCGCCTGACCTGACAGCGAAAACGCCCCCGGTCTTGGGGGCGTTCTGCATTGGCTTGGGATCGGACGCTTAGAACGTGATCTTGCCGTGGTCGCCGGCATCCGGCGTGTCGTCCGTCAGGTTGGCCTTGGTCACCTCGTAGAGGAACCCGGCCGCGCCGTCGGTGGCCCAGACCTCGGCCGTGGCGGGACGGAAGGCCAGCAGGCGAACGTCGTCATCCTCGCGGCCATCCTCGAACCAGGCGCTGGCCACGGGGGACCACAGTTCGTCCAGCTTGTCGGGATTGTCGGCGACCGTCAGGCTGCCTTCGATATCGGCATAGATCTTGGCGGCGGAATCGCCGATCAGGTAGCGGACCCGGCCCGCACCGCGCGCCGTATGGGCCGCATCGGACCCGTCGGCGGTGATGAACCAGATCACGCCGTTCTCGCGGTCGGCATAGGGGGACATCGGAATTGCCCGGCCCGACACGTCCAGCATGCCGGCGCGCGCGTCACCGATCCGGTCCCAGAAGGTATCCGTCAGTTTGGTCGCAAAATCTTTCATGGTGATCTCCTTTATCTGGCTGCTGCCATTTGGAAGACCAACGATGCCGCGCCGCCCGTGGTTCCTTCCGCTTGACCCGACTCGCGGCCTGTGGTTGGTATATGAACAAGTGTTCAATAAATGGGAGAGGAGGCCCGCCATGTTCAACGCTTCCATGACGTTCGATCTGGGCGAGGACGTGAACGCGCTGCGCGACATGGTGCACCGTTTCGCGCAGGAACGGATCAAGCCGCAGGCCGCCGAGATCGACAGCAGCAACGAATTCCCGCCCGCCCTCTGGAGAGAGATGGGCGATCTGGGCCTGCTGGGCATCACCGTGGACGAGGCCTATGGCGGGTCGGGCATGAGCTACCTGGCCCATGTCATCGCGGTCGAGGAAATCGCGCGCGCCTCTGCCTCCGTGTCGTTGTCCTACGGGGCGCATTCGAACCTCTGCGTGAACCAGATCAAGCTGAACGGCTCCGAAGAACAGAAGCAGAAATACCTGCCTGGCCTCATCTCGGGCGAGCATGTGGGCGCGCTGGCCATGTCCGAACCTTCGGCCGGGTCCGACGTCGTGTCGATGAAGCTGAAGGCGGAGAAGCGCAACGGCTATTACGTGCTGAACGGCAACAAGTACTGGATCACCAACGGCCCCGACGCCGACACGCTGGTCGTCTATGCCAAGACCGACCCGGAGGCTGGCTCCAAGGGCATCACCGCCTTCATCATCGAGAAGGACATGACGGGGTTCTCGACCTCGCCGCATTTCGACAAGCTGGGGATGCGCGGGTCCAACACCGCCGAGCTGATCTTCGACAATTGCGAAGTGCCGTTTGAGAATGTGCTGGGCGAAGAGGGCAAGGGCGTGCGCGTTCTGATGTCGGGCCTCGATTACGAACGCGTCGTGCTGTCGGGCATCGGCACCGGCATCATGGCTGCCTGCCTGGACGAGATCATGCCCTACATGGTCGAACGCAAGCAGTTCGGCCAGAGCATCGGGAATTTCCAGCTGATGCAGGGCAAGATCGCCGACATGTACACCAAGATGAACTCGGCCCGCGCCTATGTCTACGAGGTCGCCAAGGCCTGTGACCGGGGCGAGGTGACCCGCCAGGATGCGGCGGCCTGCGTGCTCTACGCCTCCGAGGAGGCGATGGTCGTGGCGCACCAGGCGGTGCAGGCCATGGGCGGGGCAGGCTATCTGAACGACAACCCGGTGGGCCGCATCTTCCGCGATGCCAAGCTGATGGAGATCGGGGCGGGGACCTCGGAAATCCGTCGGATGCTGATCGGGCGGGAGCTTATGGCCTCGATGAGCTGAGGCGACGCCCGGAGGAGGGCGCCAGGGAGGATGGTTCGGATCATGGTGATCGCGCTGGCAGGATTGATGATCGTGCTTGGCCTTCGGGTCGGTTGGTACGTCATCACCCGCAGCGAAACCGACGCCATCACCCGCGCCGCAGAGGATTACGTGAGGATGGAGCGCCAGATGGGCCAGGATGCCAGCATGACCGATTGTTCGGCCCGCCCCGCACCGGGGCTGGCCTGGCTGAGCGTCATCTGCCGCCCGCGTGGCGGGGCGCAGACCTATCGCTATTCCGTCGACCAATGGGGCCGGACCACCCGGCTGAGCCCGCGCTGATGCTGGACCGGACGCTTTCATATGACGCGCTGCGTGACGGGTTTGCCTGGAACATTCCGCCCCGGCTGAACATGGCGGCGCAGGTCTGCGATGACTGGGCGGCGCGCAGCCCGGCCCGCACCGCGATCATCGACATGACCGGCGCACGGCGGCGCGACGTCTCCTATGGCACGCTGCGCGAGATGGCCGAACAGCTGGCTACGGGCCTGGCGGATCACGGCGTGACCCGTGGTGACCGGGTCGGCGTGCTGCGGTCCCAGGATGCCTGGTGCGCCGCCGCCCATATCGCGATCTGGAAGCTGGGCGCGATTTCCGTCCCTCTTTTCAAGCTCTTCCGCGAGGATGCCCTGCGCAGCCGGATCGAGGATAGCGGGCTGACCCTGGCCGTCAGCGATGCCGAAGGGGCCGGGATGCTGGAGGGGCTGGCGCAGGCGCTGGTGCCGGAGGATGGCGTGCCGGAGCTGCTGACGCCGACGCTGGACACGGCGGCAGAGGACCCGGCGGTGCTGATCTATACCTCCGGCACGACGGGCAAGCCCAAGGGCGCGCTGCATGCGCACCGAGTGCTGACCGGCCACCTGCCGGGCGTGGAGATGAGCCATGACTTCTTGGGCCGGGAGGGCGATTGCCTGTGGACCCCGGCGGACTGGGCCTGGATCGGCGGGCTCTTCGACGTGCTGATGCCGGGGCTGGCGCTTGGCGTGCCGGTGGTGGCGGCCCGCATGGCCAAATTCTCGGTCTCGGAATGCCGGGACCTGATCGCAAGCACCGGTATCCGCAACATCTTCTTCCCGCCGACGGCGCTGCGGATGCTCAAGGCCGAGGGTGCGACGATCCCCGGCCTGCGCTCGGTCGCCTCCGGCGGCGAACCGCTCGGGGCCGAGATGCTGGCCTGGGGGCGCGAGGCGCTTGGCGTCACGATCAACGAGTTCTACGGCCAAACCGAATGCAACATGGTCGTGTCCTCCTGCGCCGCGTCCTTTGCGGCGCGCCCGGGCTGTGCGGGACGCGCGGCGCCGGGGCACGAGGTCGCCGTGATCGACGACAGCGGCGCGGTGACCGGGGACGAAGGCGACGTGGCCGTGCGGCGCGGATCGGCCTCCATGATGCTGGAATACTGGGAAAAACCCGAGGCCACGGCCGAAAAGTTCCGCGGCGAGTGGATGCTGACCGGCGATCGCGGCGTGATCGAGGATGGCTTCCTGCGCTTTGTTGGGCGGGAGGATGACGTCATCACCTCGGCCGGCTACCGGATCGGGCCGGGGGAGGTCGAGGATTGCCTGCTGACCCATCCTGCCGTCGCGACGGCGGGAGTGGTCGGCAAGCCGGACCCGCTTCGCACCGAAATCGTCAAGGCTTACATCGTGTTGAAGGATGGCGTTGATCCATCGCCCGACACGGAGCAAGACATTGTTAATTATGTGAAATCCCGACTTTCGGGGCACAATTACCCGCGCGAGATCGCCTTTGTCGATGCCCTGCCGATGACGGTGACGGGCAAGGTGATCCGCAAGGAGCTGAAGGCCCGCGCCGTGGCGGAGACGCAAGCATGATCGCTTTCCTTCGTTTGACCCATTCATCCCATCTGTCCGAGGAGGCCCCATGAAGCTGATCTCCCAAGCCATTGCCACGTCGGAGGATTTCCGCAGCAATCGAGAGAACCACCTGGCCGCGCTGGAGCTGGTCCGCGAGGCGGCCGAGGCCGCGGCGGCCGGGGGCGGGCAGAAATCCCGCGACCGCCATGTCAGCCGGGGCAAGATGCTGCCGCGCGACCGCGTGGCGGCCCTGCTGGACCCCGGATCGCCCTTCCTCGAGATGGGCGCGACGGCGGCGCATGGCATGTATGACGGCGCGGCGCCGGGCGGCGGGATCATCACCGGGATCGGCCGCGTGCAGGGTCAGGATTGCATGATCGTGTGCAACGATGCGACCGTGAAGGGCGGCACCTATTACCCGGTCACCGTGAAGAAACACCTGCGTGCCCAGGAGGTTGCGGAGGAAAACCATCTGCCCTGCATCTACCTGGTCGACAGCGGCGGCGCCAACCTGCCCAACCAGGACGAGGTGTTCCCGGACCGCGACCATTTCGGCCGTATCTTCTACAACCAGGCCAACATGTCGGCCAAGGGCATCCCGCAGATCGCGGTGGTGATGGGCTCCTGTACGGCGGGTGGGGCCTACGTGCCGGCGATGTCGGACGTGACGATCATCGTGAAGGAACAGGGCACGATCTTCCTGGCCGGGCCGCCGCTCGTGAAGGCGGCGACGGGGGAGGTCGTTTCGGCAGAGGATCTGGGCGGCGGGGACGTGCATACGCGGCTGTCGGGCGTGGCGGATTACCTGGCGGAGGATGATGCCCATGCTCTTAGCCTGGCGCGGCGCGCCGTGGCGGGATTGAACCGGCAGCGACCGCAGACCGTCCGCTGGGAAAGCCCCGAGGATCCGGCCTATGACCCCGAGGAGATCATCGGCGTGGTGCCGGCCGATCTGCGCACGCCCTACGACATCCGCGAGGTGATCGCGCGGGTCGTCGACGGCTCGCGCTTTGACGAGTTCAAGCCGCGTTTCGGCGAGACGCTGGTGACCGGGTTCGCCCATGTGATGGGCTGCCCCGTCGGCATCGTAGCCAATAATGGCGTGCTGTTTTCCGAGGCCGCGCAGAAGGGTGCGCATTTCGTGGAGTTGTGCTCTCAGCGGAATATCCCCCTGGTTTTCCTGCAGAATATCACCGGCTTCATGGTCGGGCGGAAATACGAGAACGAGGGTATCGCCCGGCACGGCGCCAAGCTGGTGACCGCCGTGGCGACGACCAAGGTGCCCAAGATCACCATGCTGGTGGGGGGCTCTTTCGGGGCGGGCAATTACGGCATGGCAGGCCGCGCCTACCAGCCGCGGCTGATGTGGACCTGGCCCAATTCGCGCATCTCCGTCATGGGCGGGGAGCAGGCGGCGGGCGTGCTGGCCACCGTGAAACGCGACGGGATCGAGCGGACGGGCGGCAGTTGGTCGGCGGAGGAGGAGGCCGAATTCAAGCGCCCCACCATCGAGATGTTCGAGCGGCAGTCGCATCCGCTTTATGCGTCGGCGCGGCTTTGGGATGACGGGATCATCGACCCGCGCCAGACCCGCGACGTGCTGGCGCTGAGCCTGTCGGCCACCCTGAATGCCCCGATCGAGGAGACGAAGTTCGGTGTCTTCCGGATGTGATTTTTCCCCTCTTTTGCCGCGTCGGTATCACGTCGGTATCACGTCGGTATCGCGTCGGTGCCGAGGTCGGTCCCGGTCTGGGACCCGGGCCGGCCTGGCGGCCGGTGCGGGGGCGCTGCCCCCGTCGCCTGCGGGGCGACTCCCCCGGGATATTGACCGGCCAGATGAAAGCGGGGCGTGGGCATGATCGAGACACGTCTCACGAAAGCCTTCGGGCTGGATCATCCGATCCTGTCGGCGCCGATGGCGCTGGCGGCCGGCGGGGCGCTGGCGCGGGCGGTGAGTGAGGCCGGCGGGCTGGGCCTGATCGGCGGCGGCTATGGCGATGCGGACTGGCTGGAGCGGGAATATCGCGCGGCGGGCAATGCGCGGGTGGGCTGCGGCTTCATCACGTGGAAACTTGCGGAGCAGCCGGAGCTACTGGGCCGGGTGCTGGAGCGCGATCCCGCCTGCCTGTTCCTGTCCTTCGGCGATCCGCGCCCCTTTGCGGCGGAGATCGCGGCGGCGGGCGTGCCGCTGATCTGCCAGGTGCAGACTTTGGATCATGCGCGGGAGGCCGTCGAGGCGGGCGCGCAGGTCATCGTGGCGCAGGGCGGCGAGGCCGGGGGCCATGGCGCGAACCGGGCCGTGATGACGCTGGTGCCGGAAGTGGCGGATTACCTGAACCGCGCAGCGCCGGAGGTGCTGTTGCTGGCCGCGGGCGGGATTGCCGACGGGCGCGGCCTGGCGGCGGCGCTGATGTTGGGGGCGGATGGCGTTCTGGTCGGAACGCGGCTCTGGGCCAGTGCGGAATGCCTGGCGCCGCGCCCGATGCTGGAGGCGGCCGTGGCCGCGGGGGGCGATGCGACGCTGCGGTCGTCGCTGCCCGATATCGCGAGGGGGCTGGACTGGCCGGCGCCGTTTACCATCCGCACCGTCGAGAACGACTTTACCCGGCGCTGGCAGCAGGATCCCGAGGGGCTGCGCGCCGCGGGGGGCGAGGCGGAGGCCTATGCCCGGGCCGCGGCGGAGGGCGATGCCAGCATGGCGCCGCCGATTGCCGGGGAAGCGGTGGGGTTGATCCATGACCTACCCGGCGCGGGAGAGATCGTGACGCGGATCGCTGCGGAGGCCGAAGGCCTGCTGGGCGGCGGGTGGCGTCGGTGATGGCGGAGCGGGACCAGGGCCAGGCAGGCGAGCGCCTGTCGGACGAAGAAACCGGCGTGACCTGGGTGCATGTGGGGCGCGAGGCGGCGCATGGGCATCCCAAGGGAAAGCCGGGCGGGCCGATGTGGCTGGTGATCGGCTATTTCGCGCTGCTGGCGCTGGGCTGGGCCTATGGGCTGATGGCGGGGCAGGTGCCCCTTGGCATGGGGCTGGCCGGGGTGCTGGTGCCGGCCTTGCTGGCAGCGGGTCTGTATCTGCGCATCCCCTATGCGATGCCGGTGACGGTGGTCGTCGCGGCGCTGACGATCCTCTATCACCTCGCCTCGATCCGCTACCTGAACGCGGTGGGGATGGGCAACGTGGTCGTGCTGATCCTCATCATCTTCTACCTGCTCGAGGGCGACCGGCCCAATCTGATCTATCGCCACCGGTACCGGTCCTATCCGCCTTCGGGCGGCGGGACCGGCAAGACGGATACGGCGGCTGGCCCCGTGACGGGCGAACAAGCGAAAGGACCTGACGATGGCTCTGTTTGACACGATCCTGGTTGCGAACCGAGGCGAGATCGCCTGCCGCGTGATCGAAAGCGCGCGGGCCATGGGGGTGCGGTCGGTGGCCGTCTATTCCGATGCCGATGCCGGGGCGCGCCACGTGGCGCTGGCCGACGAGGCGGTGCATATCGGCGGCGCGGCCCCGTCCGAGAGCTACCTGCGGACCGAGGCGATCCTGGCCGCCGCGGCGGCGACGGGGGCGCAGGCGATCCATCCGGGCTATGGCTTCCTGTCGGAAAACCCCGATTTCGTCGAGGCGGTGGAGGCGGCCGGGCTGGTCTTCATCGGGCCCTCAGCCAAGGCGATCCGGGCCATGGGGCTGAAGGATGCGGCCAAGGCGCTGATGGAAGAGGCCGGGGTGCCGGTCGTGCCGGGCTATCACGGGGCGGACCAGTCGGATGACGTGCTGTCGAAGGCCGCGGACGAGATCGGCTATCCGGTGCTGATCAAGGCCGTCGCGGGCGGTGGCGGCAAGGGCATGCGCCTGGTCGAGCGCGCCGCAGACTTTGCCGAGGCGCTGGAAAGCGCGCGGGGCGAGGCCCGGACGGCGTTCGGCAACCCCGACGTCTTGGTGGAGAAATTCGTCGAGAAGCCGCGCCATATCGAGGTGCAGGTCTTTGGCGACGGCACCCGCGCGGTGCATCTGTTCGAGCGCGATTGTTCGCTGCAGCGCCGCCACCAGAAGGTCATCGAGGAAGCCCCGGCGCCCGGTATGACCGTAGAGATGCGCGCCGCCATGGGCCAGGCCGCCGTGCGTGCGGCGGAGGCGATCGGCTACAAGGGTGCGGGCACGGTGGAATTCATCGTCGACGGGTCGGACGGGCTGCGCCCCGACGGGTTCTGGTTCATGGAGATGAACACCCGCCTGCAGGTCGAACATCCCGTGACCGAGGCGATCACCGGGGTCGACCTGGTGGAATGGCAGCTGCGCGTCGCCGCCGGTGAGCCGCTGCCGGTGGCGCAGGAGGATCTGACGATCACCGGCCATGCCTTCGAGGCGCGACTCTATGCCGAGGACGTGCCGGCGGGGTTCCTGCCCGCGACCGGGCGGCTTGCGCATCTCGCGTTTCCGGCCGGTGCGCGGTCCGACACGGGCGTGCGGTCGGGCGATGTCATCAGCCCCCATTACGACCCGATGATCGCCAAGATCATCACCCATGGCGCGACCCGCGACATTGCCCTGAAGCGGCTGGGCCAGGCCCTGCGCGAGACGCAGGTGGCGGGCACGGTGACCAACCTGGCCTTCCTGGGGGCCCTTGCGGGTCATGCGGGCTTTGCCGCGGGCGACGTCGATACCGGCCTGATCGGGCGGGACCTGGACGCGCTGGCCGCGGCGCCGGAGCCGACGGCACCCGCAATGGCCTGGGCGGCGCTCGTGGCCCTGGGGCTGGACGGTGCTCCGGCCCCGCTGGACGGGTTCGTGATGTGGGCGCCGCTGGGACGGGACGTCGTGCTGCGCCGGGGCGATGCGGATCTGACATGCCGGGTGGTGACACGCTCGGGCCGGTCGCACCTGGTGACGCTGCCGGACGGGATTGTGGTCGAGGCGCTTTACGATGCGGCGGGCTGGACGCTGGACGGTGACACCGCGCCCGCGCACCACGTCGAGGGCCACAAGGTCACGGTGTTCGACGGCTACGGACAGGCCTTCGAGCGGATCGACCCGCTGGACCGCGTCGCCGAGGCCGCGGCGGGCGGCAACCTGATCGAGGCGCCGATGCCGGGGCTGGTCAAGGTGATGCGGGCCGAGGCCGGTCAGAGCGTCAGCGCGGGCGACCGGCTGGCGGTGCTGGAGGCGATGAAGATGGAGCATTCCCTCACGGCGCCGAGAGACGGGGTTGTGGCCGAGGTTCTGGTATCCGAAGGTAGCCAGGTCGAAGCGGGGGCCCCGCTGATCCGGCTGGAGGATGAATGACCCATCCTTTGACGCGGGACGGGACCCCGGCATTTCCAATCGGAGGTTAAGGAATGTCTATCGTCTTGCATCATGTGCCGGCGTCGCGGTCCTTTCGGGTGCTGTGGCTGCTGCAGGAAATGGGGCTGACCCCGGAGATCAGGACCTATGCGATCCAGGACGGGTCGCTGCGCACGCCGGATTTCCTCGAGAAATCTCCGGCCGGGCGAATCCCCGCTCTGGAGATCGACGGACAGGTCATTCATGAAAGCGGTGCGATCACCGAATACCTGTGCGAGACCCGGCCGCAATACGGGCTGGGCCGCGAGGTCGGGCATCCCGAACGCGTGGAATTCCTCGAGGCGATGCATTACGCGGAAACCGCGGGGCATCTGATCGCCAACCTGAACCTGCAATGGATATTCCTGCGCGACCCCGCCCAAAGGTCCGACACGGTCGTGAAGATCGAGGCGCGGCGGCTGGCCGGCGCGCTGGCCCCGTTCGAAAGCCGCTTTGCCAAGCAGGATTTCATCCTGCCCTCGGGCTTTTCGGCGGCGGACACGATGATGAGCTTCTCCTTCTTCGCGGCGCGGCGCTATGTCCGGTTGGAAACCTTCCCCAACATCCTGGCCTATCTGGACCGCGTCCATGCCCGCCCCGCCTACAAGGCCGCGCGCGAGCTGGACGGCAGCCCGAATTTCCCGGCCGAAGACTTCTACGAGGTACGCTCTTGATCACCCTGCATCATTGTCCCCAGACCCGGTCCATGCGGATCCTGTGGTTGCTGCACGAATTGGAGGCCGAATTCCGCGTGGTGCCGCATGCCTTCGACAAGTCGCTGCGTGACCCGGAATTCCTGGTGATGTCGCCTGCGGGCCGGGTGCCCGCCATCGAGATGGACGGCGAGACCTATTTCGAAAGCGGCGCCATCACCGAGATCCTGTGCGAACGGTTCCAGGATCGCGGGCTGGGCCGGCTGATGGGCGACCTCGACCGGCCCGACTGGCTGGTCTGGCTGCATTTCGCGGAGACGATCACCCAGCACAGTGCCGCCCTGACCCAGCAGCATGTGGCGCTGTATGACGACACGATGCGCTCGCCCATGGTCATGAAGCTGGAGGCCGCACGGCTGAAGAAATGCTACGCCGCGATCGAGGGGCGTCTGTCGACCCCGGTGGAGAACCGCGACTACCTGCTGACCTCGGGCTTTTCGGCGGCCGATATCGCGGTGGGGCAGGCGGTCTACCTGGCCAAGTTCTTTGCCAAGCTGGACGGCTTTCCCGAGACCGAGAAATGGTACGAGCGGATCACCGACCGCCCCGGGTTCCGCGAAGCGCTGCCCGAAGAGGGGCGCGGCATCTACACGCAGGATTTCTACCCCGCCTGGGAGGTTTGAATGGCAGATTACGTCGAGATTTTCGAGGTCGGCCCGCGCGACGGGTTGCAGAACGAGGCCCGTGACATCCCCGTCGCCGACAAGATCGCGCTGGTCGACCGGCTGAGCGGTGCCGGGTTCCGCCGGATCGAATGCGCGTCCTTCGTGTCGCCGAAATGGGTGCCGCAGATGGCCGGATCGGGCGAGGTTCTGGCGGGCATCTGGCGCGCCAAGGGCGTGCGCTATGCCGCGCTGACGCCGAACATGCGCGGGTTCGAGGATGCGGTGAAGGCCGGCGCGGACGAGGTGGCGATCTTCGGGTCGGCCTCGGAAGGGTTTTCCAAGGCCAATATCAACGCCTCCATCGCCGAGAGCCTGGAACGGTTCGCCCCCGTGGCCGATGCCGCGCGGGAAGAGGGGCTGCCGGTGCGCGGCTATATCTCCTGCGTGACGGATTGCCCCTATGACGGGGCGACCCCGCCGGGCGCCGTGGCGCGGGTGGCGGCGGCCCTGCGCGACATGGGCTGCTACGAGATCTCGCTGGGCGACACGATCGGGCAGGGCACACCCGAGAGCATCGGGGCCATGCTGGACGCCGTGCTGGAAGAGATACCGGCCAACCGGCTGGCGGGCCATTACCACGACACGTCGGGCCGGGCGCTGGACAATCTCGAAGCCTCGCTGGAGCGCGGTGTGCGCGTCTTCGACGCCGCCGTGGGCGGGCTGGGCGGCTGTCCCTATGCGCCGGGCGCTGCGGGCAACGTGGCGACCGAAGCGGTGCATGACCGGCTGATCGCGCTTGGCTACGAGACCGGGCTGGACCGCGACGTGCTGGTCGAGGCGGCGGCGATGGCGCGTGCGATGCGCAGCGGTGCCGCGGCCTGAGCGGGTCCGGCGATTGAGACAGAGCGAGGAAAGGGAGGGGACATGGCCGAGACGGTGAGCATAGACCGGGATGCACGTGGGGTTGCCACGCTGTGGCTGGACCGGGCGGACAAGCACAACGCGATGAACGCGCAGATGATCCGCGAGATCCACGAGGCGGCGGACGAGCTGGGCGCGGATGAGAGCGTGCGCGTGGTGATCCTGGCGGCACGGGGGCGGACCTTCTGCGCCGGGGGCGATCTGGGCTGGATGCGCGACCAGTTCGACGCGCCGCCGGAACAGCGCGGACGCGAGGCCGGTGCGCTGGCCTACATGTTGCAGGCGCTCAACCTGATGCCCAAGCCGCTGATCGGGCGGCTGCAGGGCAATGCGTTCGGCGGCGGGGTCGGCATGGCCTCGGTCTGTGACGTGACCGTGGGGTCCGAGGCCGTGACCATGGCGCTGACGGAAACCCGGCTGGGGCTGATCCCCGCCACCATTGGGCCTTACGTCGCCGCACGGATGGGCGAGGCGCGGGCGCGCCGGGTGTTCATGTCGGGCCGCCGTTTCGGCGCGGCGGAAGCGATGGAGCTGGGCCTGTTGTCCCGTGTCGTTTCCGAAGAGGCGCTGGACGAGGCCGTGGAGGCCGAGGTCGCGCCCTACCTGGAGACCGCGCCGGGTGCGGTGGCCCGCGCCAAGGCGTTGCTGCGTCACCTGGGTCCGCCGATCACCGAGGAGGTGATCGAGCATTCCATCGGAGAGCTGGTCGCCTGCTGGTCCGGCACCGAGGCGCCCGAGGGGATCGGGGCGTTCTTCGACAAGAAGAAGCCGTCCTGGCAGGCGTGAGCTGCGCCTCGGGGCGATGCGGGGCCAGGTCGCGGATTCGTGAGCCGGCTTCATATCTTGTTGAGGCTGGCCCCCTGTCGGCGCCGATTTTTTCGCGGTGACTTTGCGTCAAGTTTTGCCCGTCCCGCGCCGGGGCCGAACCCGGCGCCGCGTGGCTGGCCGGGGCCGGAGGGCCAGCCCTCCGGACCTCCCGGGATATTTACCGGCCAGATGAAAGAGGGCGCGGGGTGCCAAGGGGCGCTTTTGCGGGGGTTTTCCGGTGGTCGAGGCTTTGGATTCCGGGCGGATTCCGGGCGGGATGCGGCGCGGGCGAGATCGGGAAATACCTGTGTGAAAGACTCGGGAATTGGATCGCGTAACCCCTTTGAAATCATTCGATGTCTTAAGGCAGTCAGGAATTTGCAAATGCAGCATTCCAATTGCGGAATATGGGCGGCTTTGGTTGACCCTGCCAAGGGGCGGGAGTAAACCCGCTAGCAGCTAGCAGGACCCGGGGGGGTCCGGCCGCCCTCAGGAAAGGAGCCTTCTACGTGGAAGTGATGCTCAGGGAATACCTTCCCATTATCGTCTTTCTTGTCATTGCCATCGGACTGGGCCTTGTTTTCATCATTGCTGCGGCGATCATCGCGGTCCGCAATCCCGACCCGGAAAAGGTGTCGGCCTATGAATGCGGGTTCAACGCCTTCGACGATGCGCGGATGAAGTTCGATGTCCGGTTCTACCTCGTCTCGATCCTGTTCATCATCTTCGACCTGGAAATCGCGATGCTGTTTCCCTGGGCGGTGGCGTTCAAGGATATCTCCATGGCCGGGTTCTGGTCGATGATGGTCTTCCTGGCCGTCCTCACGATCGGCTTTGCCTATGAATGGAAGAAAGGGGCCCTCGAATGGCAGTGACCAAGGATGACGCCCATGTGACGCAGGTTCAGGGTGACGGCACCCAGACCCCGCGCGTCAAGGGCGGCCCGTCGAACATGGCCGCCTATGGCGCCAACACCGCGGGCGGCGACAAGGAGCACGCCACCCAGGCGCTGAACAAGGAATTGCAGGACAAGGGCTTCCTGCTGACCTCGACCGAGGACCTGATCAACTGGGCCCGGACCGGGTCGCTGCACTGGATGACCTTCGGCCTGGCCTGCTGCGCGGTGGAGATGATGCACACCTCCATGCCGCGCTACGATGCCGAACGGTTCGGGATCGCGCCGCGCGCCTCTCCGCGCCAGTCGGACGTGATGATCGTGGCCGGCACGCTGACCAACAAGATGGCGCCGGCGCTGCGCAAGGTCTATGACCAGATGCCCGAGCCGCGTTACGTGATCTCGATGGGGTCCTGCGCCAATGGCGGCGGCTATTATCACTACAGCTATTCCGTGGTGCGCGGCTGCGACCGGATCGTTCCGGTGGACATCTACGTGCCCGGCTGCCCGCCGACCGCCGAAGCCCTGCTTTACGGCATCATGCAGCTGGCGCGGAAAATCCGCCGCACCGGTACGATCACGCGATAAGGAGCGGGAGCGATGAGCGAAGCGCTGAAGGAACTCGGCACCCATATCGAGCTGAAACGCCCCGATTGCGTGCTGGGCTGGAATATCGCCCTGGACGAGTTGACGATCGACGTCGCCCCGTCCAACATCGAGGGATTCGTGGAATTCCTGCGCAATGACGCGACCTGCAAGTTCTCGACCCTGGTGGACATCACCGGCGTCGACTACCCCGAGCGGGCCAAGCGGTTCGACGTGGTCTATCACTTCCTGTCGATGTACCAGAACCAGCGCATCCGCCTGCGTTGCGCGCTGCGCGAGGACGAGATGATCCCGTCGATCACCAATGTCCATCCGAGTGCCAACTGGTTCGAGCGCGAGGTATTCGACATGTTCGGGATCATCTTCTCGGGCCATCCGGACATGCGCCGCCTGCTGACCGATTACGGGTTCCGCGGCTATCCGCTGCGCAAGGATTTCCCGACCACGGGCTATACCGAGGTGCGCTATGACGAAGTGCAGAAGCGGGTGGTCTACGAGCCGGTGAAACTGGTCCAGGAATACCGCCAGTTCGATTTCATGTCGCCCTGGGAAGGGGCCAATTACATCCTGCCCGGTGACGAGAAGAAAGAAGAGGGGAAGGCCGGTTGATCCTGCATTTCCCCGATATCCACGAGGTAGCGAAGGGTGGGCGCGTGTCCGGTCCGACGGGGGAGCATCATGCTCTTGCCGTGGGAGGCGGAGCGGGCACGCGCCACTTGAATTGCCTCGGCTTTGGTTTGCAGACGGAGGTCTGACATGATGGACGGTTCCAATCAGTTCGGCGATGCCCAGACGGGCGAACAGAAGATCCGCAACTTCAACCTGAACTTCGGGCCCCAGCACCCGGCGGCCCACGGCGTGTTGCGCCTGGTGCTGGAGCTGGACGGCGAGGTGGTCGAGCGCTGTGACCCGCATGTCGGGCTGCTGCACCGTGGCACCGAGAAGCTGATGGAGAGCCGGACCTACCTGCAGAACCTGCCCTATCTCGACCGTCTCGATTACGTGTCGCCGATGAACCAGGAACATGCCTGGTGCCTGGCCATCGAGAAGCTGACCGGGGTCGAGGTGCCGCGCCGCGCATCGCTGATCCGGGTTCTGTTCTCGGAAATCGGGCGGATCCTGAACCACCTGATGAACGTGACCACGCAGGCGATGGATGTCGGTGCGCTGACGCCGCCGCTCTGGGGGTTCGAGCAGCGCGAAGACCTAATGATCTTCTACGAACGGGCCTGCGGGGCGCGTCTGCACGCGGCCTATTTCCGCCCCGGCGGGGTGCACCAGGATCTGCCGCCCAAGCTGATCGACGACATCGAAGCCTGGCTGCCGCAATTCTACGATTTCATCGACGACCTGAACAACCTGCTGACCGAGAACCGGATCTTCAAGCAGCGCAACGTCGATATCGGGGTCGTGACCGAAGAAGACATCCAGAATTACGGCTTCTCGGGCGTGATGGTGCGCGGGTCGGGCCTCGCCTGGGACCTGCGCCGTGCGCAGCCCTATGAATGCTATGACGAGTTCGACTTCCAGATCCCCGTTGGCAAGAACGGCGATTGCTACGATCGCTATCTCTGCCGTGTCGAGGAGATGCGCCAATCCGCGTCGATCATGCAGCAATGCATCGACAAGCTGCGCGCGCCGGAAGGGCAGGGCGACGTGCTGGCCCGTGGCAAGATCACGCCGCCGAAGCGGGGGGAGATGAAGACCTCCATGGAGGCGCTGATCCACCACTTCAAGCTCTACACCGAGGGCTTCAAGGTGCCGGCGGGCGAGGTCTATGCCGCGGTCGAGGCGCCCAAGGGCGAGTTCGGCGTGTTCATCGTGTCGGACGGGACAAACAAGCCCTACCGCGCCAAGCTGCGCGCGCCCGGCTATCCGCACCTGGCCGCGATGGATTACATCGCCAAGGGGCATCAGCTGGCCGACGTGGCCGCGATCATCGGGACGCTGGACATCGTGTTCGGGGAGATCGACCGCTGATGATCCGCGTCGCCTCCGATAGGGTCATGGGGGCCGCTGTTGCGGCCTGCCTTCTGAGCGTCCCGGCCTCGGCCGTGGCGATGGAGGAGGCGACCTGTCGGAGCGTGCCCGCGCTGGTCTACAGCATGTTCAACCTGGTGGAGCTGGGCGAGGCCGAACGGCTGACCCTCGAGCAGCGCCACGAGATCGAGACCTGGGCGCTGACGTCCCTGAGCCACGAGTTCAACCTGGCCACCCAGGGCCTGGCCTGGGAAATCGGCCATGAGAAATTCAACGAGATGGTCGACCTGGACTTCGAGGGCTACGGCCCTGCGGACCTGGCCCGTGCCTATTTCGACCATGTCCTGCCTCATGCGCTTTATCCCGACAGCGTGTCGGCCCATGCCGATGCCGGAGAGATGATCCGCCGTCTCGATCTGTTCGCGGGCACCGTTGAGGTGCTGTGCGAGGAAGACATGGGGATCGTTTCGCCATGACCCGTATGAAGAATGTTACCTGCCCCGGAGGCCCCTTGATGCCCATCCTTCGCGCCTCCGCTGCGCTTGCCACCCTGGCCCTGACGGCCGCCTGTGCGATGCCGCCCCAGGGCGTGCCTGCCGATGCCATCGCGTCCTACGACGAAGCCGTGGCCTCGGTCGGGTGCACCCTGCGGACCGAAAAGGACTACCTGCCGGTGGAAATCCAGACCGGGATGACCCGCCAGCAGGTGCTAGAGATGACCGCCTTCAAACTTGCCACCGACAAGGCTGTGAAGCTTGACGACGGCAGTGTGAAACTGACGACCGGAGCCTGCGCCTGATGCTGCGACGCCTGCACAAAGAGCAACCCGAGAGCTTTGCCTTCACGCCCGAGAACCAGAAATGGGCCGAAGCGCAGATGACGAAATACCCCGAAGGCCGCCAGGCCTCGGCCATCATTCCGCTGCTGTGGCGTGCCCAGGAGCAGGAAGGCTGGCTGACCCGTCCGGCGATCGAAAGCATCGCCGAGATGCTGGGCATGGCCTATATCCGGGCGCTGGAGGTTGCGACCTTCTACTTCATGTTCCAGCTGCAGCCGGTCGGTTCGGTCGCGCATATCCAGATCTGCGGCACGACGTCCTGCATGATCTGCGGCGCCGAGGACCTGGTCGGCGTCTGCCAGGAGGTGATCGCGCCGAAAGCGCATCAGCTGTCCGAGGACGGCAAGTTCTCCTGGGAAGAGGTGGAATGCCTGGGCGCCTGCGCCAACGCGCCGATGGCCCAGATCGGCAAGGATTACTACGAGGACCTGACGGCCGAGCGTCTGCGCGAGATCCTGAAGGAACTGGCCGAGGGCAAGGTTCCGGTGCCGGGGCCGCAGAATGGCCGCTATACCTCTGAGCCGAAGATGGGTCTGACCTCGCTGAAAGATTACGAGGCCGACAAGCCCGCCCACAACGCCAGCGCCGCGCTGGCCGTGGAAATCGGCGATACGGTCAAGCGGATCGACGGCACCGAAGTGCCGATCCTGACCCCCTGGCTGAAAAGCGGCGCCGCCGGGTCGGTGGACCCGAAGCCGGCCGATCCGCGTCCCGCAAAGGGCAAGTCCGCCGACAAGACCGGCGTGACCGAACAGGAGGCAAAGGCCAAATCCGCGGCCAACCCGCCCTCCAAGTCGGAACCGGAAACCGCCAATGCGGCTGACACGTCCGAACAGGAAGCGGCGCTGCAAGCCGCGTCCTCGGGCCCGGGCAGCGTCACGGCGGTCGAAGGCGAAGGCACCAAGCCCGAGGGGCTGGACGCCGCGCGCGAGGGTGGTCCCGACGACCTGAAGTCGATCAAGGGGATCGGCCCGGCGCTGGAAAAGCTGTGCCACAGCCTCGGCATCTATCATTTCGACCAGATTGCCGCTTGGGGCGGCGAGGAACTGGCCTGGATCGACCAGAACCTGAAAGGGTTCAAGGGCCGTGCCAGCCGGGACAACTGGATCGATCAGGCAAAAATCCTCGCCTCGGGCGGGACAACGGAATTCGCGGATCGCGTGAAGAAGGGCGACGTATACGAATAAGGTAAGATAATAAGGACCAGGACGGGGGAACGGACCCATGGGGACGAATTGCAAGACTATATGCTGGGCGATCGCTGCGATCGTCGGTTTGCTGGCTTACCTGCTGATGAGGCCGGGTCTTGCGATTTTCTGGGCCCTGGTCCTGGCCGTTGTGATCGCCGCGGTCGTCGGTTACGCGCTGCTCACGCTGGTCTGCAAGGACAGCGAGGCCTCGGCGCCCGCCAGCAGCGGCGCCCCGCAATCCGAGGATGCGGTGAGCGCCCCGGCAGCGGCGCCGGCCCCGGTCGCGGCCCCTTCGGCCGGTGCGGCGATGGCGGCGGAGCCTGAGCAGGCCGGTGCGGATGAGACCGATGCTGAGGCCGAGGTGGAAGCCGAAGCGGCGGAAACGCCTGCCGCCGATGCGCCGGCCAACACGGGCGCGGTGACCCCGGCAGAGCCTGCCGCGGACCCGGTTCCGGCCAGCGCCGAACCCGCCGCTCCGGTTGCCGCAGAGGGCGAGGGCGTGAAGCCCAAGGGTCTGGACGCGCCGAGGGACAGCGGGGCGGACGACCTGAAACGGATCAAGGGCGTCGGGCCCAAGCTGGAGGTCATGCTGAACGAGATGGGCTATTACCATTTCGACCAGATCGCCGCCTGGAGCGCCGACGAGGTGGCCTGGGTCGATCAGAACCTCAAGGGGTTCAAGGGCCGGGTCAGCCGCGACAGCTGGGTCGACCAGGCCAGCAAGCTCGCCACTGGCGAGGAGACGGAATTTTCAAAGCGCGTCGACAAGGGCGACGTGTACTGAAGGTAGCGAATGAGTGAGAAGGACGAGGCAATTGCGAAGAAGGGCCGGACCGTGGCCCTGGTGATCGCAGGCGCCATGCTGATCTGGATGGGGGCCCAGGTGATCGGGCCGCAACTGGGGATGCCGGGGCGCTTTGCCTTTCTTTTCGATTTCATGGCCATCGGGGCGCTTGTCTGGGCGCTTGTGGTGGCCTCACAGATTTGGCGCGCGCGCCGGGATGACAAAGGGTAGACCATGCTCAAGGATCAGGACCGCATCTTTACCAATATCTACGGGATGCACGACCGTACCCTGAAGGGGGCCCAGGCCCGCGGGCACTGGGACGGCACGGCCGATATCATCAAGAAGGGCCGTGACTGGATCATCGACAACATGAAGGCCTCGGGCCTGCGGGGTCGCGGCGGTGCGGGCTTCCCCACCGGTCTGAAGTGGTCCTTCATGCCGAAGGAAAGCGACGGACGTCCGGCCTACCTGGTGGTGAATGCCGACGAATCCGAACCCGGCACCTGCAAGGACCGGGAGATCATGCGCCACGATCCGCATACGCTGATCGAGGGCTGCCTGATTGCGTCCTTCGCGATGAACGCCCATGCCTGCTACATCTACATCCGCGGCGAATATATCCGCGAGCGCGAGGCGCTGCAGGCGGCGATCGACGAAGCCTATGACGCGGGCTTGCTGGGCAAGAACGCCGCGAAATCCGGCTGGGATTTCGACCTCTACCTGCATCACGGGGCCGGCGCCTATATCTGCGGCGAGGAAACCGCGCTGCTGGAAAGCCTGGAAGGCAAGAAGGGGATGCCGCGGATGAAGCCGCCATTCCCGGCGGGCGCGGGCCTTTACGGCTGCCCGACCACGGTGAACAACGTCGAATCCATCGCCGTCGTCCCGACCATCCTGCGCCGCGGCCCGGAATGGTTCGCAGGCTTCGGCCGCGAAAACAACGCGGGCACGAAGCTGTTCGCGATCTCGGGCCACGTGAACAACCCCTGCGTCGTCGAAGAGGCGATGTCGATCAGCTTCGAGGAACTGATCGACAAGCATTGCGGCGGCATCCGGGGCGGCTGGGACAACCTGCTGGCGGTGATCCCGGGTGGGTCCTCTGTTCCCTGCGTGCGCGGCGAGAACATGAAGGACGCCATCATGGACTTCGACTACCTGCGGGGGGAGCTGGGCTCGGGCCTGGGCACTGCCGCGGTGATCGTGATGGACAAGTCCACGGACATCATCAAGGCGATCTGGCGCCTGTCGAAATTCTACAAGCATGAAAGCTGTGGCCAGTGCACGCCGTGCCGTGAAGGCACCGGCTGGATGATGCGCGTGATGGACCGCCTGGTGACCGGCGATGCCAGCGTCGAGGAAATCGACATGCTGTTCGACGTGACCAAGCAGGTCGAAGGCCACACGATCTGCGCCCTTGGCGACGCGGCCGCCTGGCCGATCCAGGGCCTGATCAAGAACTTCCGTCCCGAGATCGAGGACCGGATCAAGCACAAGCGGGGCGCAGCCCCCGTCGCAGCGGAGTAAGCGCGCAGATGGCGGCCTTGAGGATCAGGATGCCCGGACGCAAGCCGGCCGATCGCGCCCCCATGGCGCCGATCGACCAATTCGCGTACCAGGGTGCGCGGCCCGACGGGGCCGTGTCCGACCTCGAGTCGCTCTTCTGGGGCAATACCGGTCCGCTGGTGCACAAGTGGCATCACTACCTTCCGATCTACGAGCGCTATTTCTCGGGCTTTCGCGACCGTCCGATCCGGATGCTGGAAATCGGCGTGTCCAAGGGTGGGTCGCTACAGATGTGGCGCAAGTACCTGGGCCCCGAGGCACAGATCTTCGGCATCGATATCGACCCGTCCTGTGTGCGGTTCGACGGCCAGGCGGGCCAGGTGCGGATCGGGTCGCAGGACGATCCCGATTTCCTGAATTCCGTTGTCGACGAGATGGGCGGAATCGACCTGGTGCTGGACGATGGCAGCCATGTCTCGGCCCATATCCGCAAGAGCCTGGAAGTCCTGTATCCGCGCCTGTCCGAAGGCGGGCTCTACATGATCGAGGATCTGCATTGCGCCTATTGGAGCGATTTCGGCGGGGGCTATCAGACCCGCGACAGCTTCATGAGCGATGTGAAGCAGATCATCGACGACATGCATCACTGGTATCACACCGAAGGCGAGAAAACCGCGGCCACGGCCGGTCATGTCGCCGGTCTGCATGTCTACGATTCGATCGTGGTTCTGGAAAAACGCAAAGTGGCCCCGCCGCGTCATACGCAGGTGGGGGAAGGGGCCCCGGGCCTTGGGGGTGCAGCATGAAACGCCTTGTGCTTGTTTCGGTGATTGCCGCGTCGATGGTGACGACGGCCTCTTGCGCGCGGGTGAAGAACGCGAGCGAGAATGTCTTTGGCGCGCGCCAGACCTATGAGGGTGTGCGGTTCCGGGCGAAGCTGGACAGCGACCGCGAGGATCGCGCGAATTTCGTCGTGACGGTGAACGATGCCGGGCAGAGCCTGTCCGGTGCCCGCGAGGCCGCACGGCACCAGGCGGTGGAATACTGCATCAAGCAATACGGCCTGTCCGAGATCGACTGGGAGGTCAGCCCCGATGTCGAGGATGACGCGGCGCTGCCCATCGTGAACGGCGACCTGATCATGCCGGGGGAGTGCAAGGGATGGTAAGCCGCCCCGGATATCACCTGGCCGAGCTGAATGTCGGCCGCCTGGTCGCCCCGACGGACGACCCGCGCGTGGCCGACTTCATGAACAACCTCGACCGCATCAACGGGCTGGGCAAACGGATGCCGGGCTTTGTGTGGATGATGGAAGGCTCGGGCGAGCCGGGGACCGGCAATACCGAGGCCAAGATCGACGGCGACCCGCAATTCGTCTCGAACCTGACGGTCTGGGAAGATCTGCCGAGCCTCGAGAACTTCGTCTGGAACACGGTGCACCGGCAGTTCTACAACCGCCGCGCCGAATGGTTCGAGGTGATGGGCAAGATGCATTTCGTCATGTGGTGGGTGCCCGAGGGGCACCGCCCGACGCTGGACGAAGCTCTGGCGCGGCTGGATCATCTGAACGAACACGGCGCCAGCGACGAGGCTTTTGGCTGGGCCTGGCTGCGCGAGAACGGCTTGTGGAAGGATCATGCCTGCGGGGTCGCGGCGGAATGAGCGGATTTTCCCGCATATCAGGGGCTTACCCCGCTTGTTATTGCATAACGAGCGGTGCGGAACCCATCTGCGCAGCAGATGGGCGGCCATATTGGTCGTCCCTGTGTGCCAGAAAGGGAGACCCCAAATGCGCATGATTTTCGCCGCCTTGATCCTGAGCCTGGGTGCCGGTGCCGCGGCGGCCAAGACGCCGTTGCGCGACGTGCCCGAGATCGACCGGCCCATGTTCGCCGTGGCCATGGCGATCGAGATTTCCAACAAGTGTTCGGATATCAAGCCCCGGACGCTGAAGGGGCTGGCCTTTCTCAACTCGTTGAAGAACAAGGCGCTGGACCTTGGCTACAGCGAGTCCGAGATCAAGGCCTACGTGGACAGCGAAGACGAGAAGAACCGGATGCGGGCCATGGGGGCGCAATACATGCGCCAGCAGGGCCTGGACCCGAAACAGACCGCGTCGCTGTGTGAATTGGGCCGCCAGGAAATGGCGCGCAACAGCCAGATCGGAGTGTTCCTTCGGTGATGGCTTCGCGGCGGCATATCCTGCGCCCGGGCGGGCCATCTGTCCGCCGCGACGTGAATTCGGTGCCGGCCGGGGGGACTTCCCCGTGTCTGGCACCCCATCCATACCGGGTCCCGCATCTGTGCGGGGCCGGCCAAGTTGAGAGCAAAGTGAGCGACCATGTCTGACCTTCGCAAGATCATCATCGACGACCAGGAGATCGAGGTCGATCCGCGCCTGACGCTGATCCAGGCCTGCGAACAGGCCGGGGTCGAGGTGCCGCGGTTCTGCTACCACGAACGGCTGTCCATCGCGGGCAATTGCCGGATGTGCCTGGTCGAAGTGGTCGGCGGCCCGCCGAAGCCGGCTGCCTCCTGCGCGATGCAGGTCAAGGATCTGCGGCCCGGGCCGGAAGGCGCGCCGCCGGTGATCAAGACCAATTCGCCCATGGTCAAGAAGGCCCGCGAAGGGGTGATGGAATTCCTTCTCATCAACCACCCGCTGGATTGCCCGATCTGTGACCAGGGCGGCGAATGCGACCTGCAGGACCAGGCGATGGCCTATGGCGTCGATTTCTCGCGTTACCGCGAACCCAAGCGGGCGTCGGACGATCTGGATCTCGGCCCGCTGGTCGAGACGCACATGACGCGCTGCATCTCCTGCACCCGCTGCGTGCGCTTCACCACCGAGGTCGCAGGCATCCACAAGATGGGCCAGACCGGCCGCGGCGAAGATGCGGAGATCACGAGCTACCTGAACGAGACGCTCGATTCGAACATGCAGGGCAACATCATCGACCTGTGCCCGGTGGGCGCACTGGTGTCGAAGCCCTACGCCTTCACCGCCCGTCCGTGGGAACTGACCAAGACCGAAACCATCGACGTGATGGATGCGCTTGGGTCCAATATCCGCGTGGATACGAAGGGCCGCGAAGTGATGCGGATCCTGCCGCGCAACCATGACGGCGTGAACGAGGAATGGATTTCCGACAAGACGCGCTTTGTCTGGGACGGGCTGCGCCGCCAGCGGCTGGACCGGCCTTACGTGCGCGTCGACGGCAAGCTGAAGCCCGCCACCTGGCCCGAGGCCCTGTCGGCCGCGGCCAACGCTATGAAGGGCAAGAATGTCACCGGCCTGGTCGGCGACCTGGCCCCGGTCGAGGCCGCCTTTGCGCTGAAACAGCTGGTCGAGAGCCTGGACGGCAAGATCGAGTGCCGCACCGATGGCGCGAAGCTGCCCGCCGGCAACCGCTCGGCCTATGTCGGCACCGCGACGGTCGAAGAGATCGACACTGCCCAGTTCATCCAGCTGATCGGCACCAACCCGGCCGTCGAGGCCCCGGTGCTGAACGCGCGGATCCGCAAGGCGTGGCTGAACGGGGCCAATATCGGCCTGATCGGCGACGCGGCAGAGCTGACCTACGAATACACCCACATGGGCAATGACCGGAAAGCGCTGGACGATCTGACCAAGCACGATTTCGGCGCCATCAAGGATGCGCCGTCGCTGGTGATCGTGGGGCAGGGCGCCCTGCGCGAGGCCGACGGCGCCGCCGTTCTGGCTGCCGCGATGGACGTGGTCGAAAAGACCAACGGCAAGCTGCTGATCCTGCACACCGCCGCGTCCCGCGTCGGTGCGATGGATGTGGGCGCCGTGACCGAGGGGGGCATGGAGGCCGCGCTGGACGGGGCCGAGGTGATCTACAACCTGGGCGCCGATGAGGTCGAGATCGGCGAAGGTGCCTTCGTGATCTACCAGGGGTCGCATGGTGATCGCGGTGCGCACCGCGCCGACGTGATCCTGCCGGGCGCCGCCTACACCGAGGAACAGGGCCTGTTCGTCAACACCGAGGGCCGTCCGCAGCTGGCGCTGCGTGCCGGCTTTGCCCCCGGTGACGCGAAAGAGAACTGGGCCATCCTGCGCGCCCTGTCGGCCGAGCTGGACGCGACGCTGCCCTTCGATTCGATGGCGCAGCTGCGCAAGGCGCTGGTCGAGGCCGTGCCGCATCTGAAGATGATCGACCAGGTGCCGGAAAACGAGTGGACGAAGCTCGATGCCGGCAAGCTGGGCGAGGCGAGCTTTGTCACCGCGATCAAGGATCACTACCTGACCAACCCGATTGCCCGTGCGTCCGAGGTGATGGCGGAATTGTCGGCCAACGCGGCGGCGCGTGGCGAAACGGCGGTTGCGGCAGAGTGATCCGGACGGGGCTCATAATCGCGGCTTCGCTGCTTGCCGCCTGCGGCGCCCGGGACGAAGTGTCCCGCGCGGCCGAGGTGCAGGCGCGCGAGTCGCTGCCCTTTTCGCCGGAATACGGCGCGGTCGAAACCCGGCTGCTGGATGACGACCTAGTGGCGTTTCACGTCGCGATGCGCGGCGCGCGGGACGCCCAGGACGTTACCGATTATGCCGAATGCGCCGCGGCGCAGTATACGCTGATCCGAGGCTTCGGATTTGCCCGGCATTTGCGCACAAAAACTGCCGAAGTGGCTGGCACTTGGCAGGCAGATGCGATTTATACCATCTCGGCGGCCATCCCCGCCGGTTTGCGCACGATCGACGCGGAAGTGACGGTCGAGAATTGCAAGAACAACGGAATACCGACGGTGTGAGGACCTATGGCTGATTTCTTTACCACCCACCCCCTAGGCATCGTTCTGCTGACCGTCGGTCAGGTGCTGTTGCTGGTTGTGCCGCTGCTGATCGCGCTGGCCTTCCTGCTGTATGCCGACCGCAAGGTCTGGGCGGCGGTTCAGCTGCGCAAGGGCCCGAACGTCGTGGGCGTCTTCGGCCTGCTGCAGAGCTTTGCGGATTTCGGCAAATACATCACCAAGGAGATCGTGGTGCCGGCAGGCGCGGACAAGTTCGTGTTCTTCCTGGCGCCTATGCTGTCCTTCACCCTGGCGCTGATCGCCTGGGCGGTGATCCCGTTCAATGACGGCTGGGTGCTGGCCGATATCAACGTGGCCATCCTCTACGTCTTCGCGGTCTCCTCTCTCGAGGTGTACGGCGTGATCATGGGCGGCTGGGCCTCGAACTCGAAATATCCGTTCCTGGGCTCGCTGCGGTCCGCGGCGCAGATGATCTCCTACGAGGTGTCGCTGGGTCTGATCATCATCGGCGTCATCATCTCGACCGGGTCGCTGAGCTTTGGCGACATCGTTGCGGCGCAGGATGGGCGTTACGGCATCTTCTCGTGGTACTGGCTGCCGCATTTCCCGATGATGTTCCTCTTCATCATCTCGGCCATGGCGGAAACCAACCGCCCGCCCTTCGACCTTCCCGAAGCGGAATCCGAACTGGTGGCGGGCTACCAGGTGGAATATTCCTCGACCCCGTTCCTGCTGTTCATGATCGGTGAATACTTCGCCATCGTCCTGATGTGCGCGCTGGTGTCGCTGTTGTTCCTGGGCGGCTGGCTGTCGCCGATCCCCGGCCTGCCGGACGGCATCCTGTGGTTCATCCTCAAGATGCTGGTGGTCTTCTTCGTCTTCGCCCTGACGAAGGCCGTGGTGCCGCGTTTCCGCTATGACCAGCTGATGCGCATTGGCTGGAAGGTCTTCCTGCCGCTGTCGCTGGTCTGGGTGGTCATCGTGGCGTTCCTTGCGAAATTCGAACTGTTCGGCGGCGCCTATGCCCGCTGGGCGATTGGAGGGTAATCATGACCCAAGTCGACTATACCCGCGCTGCAAAATACTTCCTGCTGTGGGACGTGTGGCAGGGGTTCAAGATGGGGATGAAGTACTTCTTCAAACCCAAGGGCACCCTGAACTACCCGCATGAGAAGGGCCCGCTGAGCCCGCGGTTCCGCGGCGAGCACGCCCTGCGCCGTTATCCCAACGGCGAGGAACGCTGCATCGCCTGCAAGCTGTGCGAGGCGATCTGCCCCGCTCAGGCGATCACGATCGACGCCGAACCGCGCGAGGACGGCTCGCGCCGGACGACGCGCTACGACATCGACATGACCAAGTGCATCTATTGCGGCTTCTGCCAGGAAGCCTGCCCGGTGGATGCCATCGTCGAAGGCCCGAACTTCGAGTTTGCCACCGAGACGCGCGAGGAATTGTTCTACGACAAGGCCAAGCTGCTCGCCAATGGCGAACGCTGGGAGGCCGAGATCGCCCGCAACCTCGAGCTTGACGCGCCGTACCGCTGATCCGGAAGGACCCGAGACACGCCATGTCCGACACTGACCGCCATAGCCAAAGCCAGCCCGCCGGCATCTTCCGCGCCGGTGCGGTGCGCTGCGTGGCGGCCCGGAGCGGGGAGGGCGCGGCATGAGCGATCCCAAGACCCCGTTCGAGATGATGATGCAGCAGGCGCAGGAGATGGTGAAATCCATGAACCCGGCGCTGGAAAGCTTTACCCCCAAGGGATTCGACGCGCTCTGGCCGACCATGCCCAAGGAATGGATGGAAATGGCCTTTGGCAACACCTTCAACACCGAAGGTCTGGATGCCAAGACGCGGCTGTACCTGACGCTGGCCGGGCTGACCATGCAGGGCGCCCAGGCCGAAGCACAGATCCGGATGACCGTTCGCCACCTGCTTGAGCTGGGGGCAAAGAAACAGGAAATCGCCGAATGCATCGCACAGATGTCGATGTTTGCCGGCATACCCGCCATGACCCGGGCGGGCGAAATCGCGCAGGATGTGATCCGCGATCACGAAGCCGCGCAAAAGGAAGGGGACCAAGAATGACTGCCGCAACGCTGGCCTTTTATCTGTTCGCTCTGTCGACCCTGGCGGGAGGGCTGTTCACCGTTGTCAGCCGGAACCCGGTTCATTCGGTGCTCTGGCTGATCCTGGCCTTCCTCTCTTCGGCGGGGCTGTTCGTGCTGATGGGCGCGGAATTCGTCGCGA
The DNA here is from genome assembly GCF_000768315.1 of Pseudooceanicola atlanticus. Lineage (GTDB taxonomy): Bacteria > Pseudomonadota > Alphaproteobacteria > Rhodobacterales > Rhodobacteraceae > Pseudooceanicola > Pseudooceanicola atlanticus. The sequence goes on along the minus strand of NZ_AQQX01000004.1, from coordinate 346,256 downwards.
TGCTGCTGATCATCGTCTACGTGGGCGCGGTCGCGGTGCTGTTCCTCTTCGTGGTGATGATGCTGGATGTCGACTTTGCCGCGCTGAAGGCGGAGATGGCGAAATACATGCCGCTGGCGCTGCTGATCGGGGTCATCCTGCTGATGCAGTTCGGCCTGGCCTATGGCAGCTGGGAAACCTCGGCGATGGCCGAAGGCAACCGCCTGGCGCTGATGCCCGAGGGCGAGAACACGCAAGGCCTGGGCCTGCTGATCTACGATCAGTACTTCATCCTGTTCCAACTGGCGGGTCTGATCCTGCTGGTCGCGATGATCGGTGCGATCGTCCTGACCCTGCGCCACCGCGACGACGTCAAGCGCCAGAACGTTCTGGCCCAGATGTGGCGCGACCCGGCCAAGGCGATGGAGCTGAAGGACGTCAAGCCGGGGCAGGGCCTGTAATGCCGGTGGCGAGCTGGTTCGCAGTGGCCTTCGCGGCTGCCATTCCGCTGGTCATGCTGGCCGAGCGTCGCGCCGGCCGGCGCGGCATGGTGCCTGCGCTGGCGATGACATTGGCCGCCATCGCCACGGGCGCGGCCGGCATCGCCGCCTAAAGGGGGAAGAGTGTGAGCGATCTGTTCGCCTTTCTCCTCTCGCCCGCAGGGATCGCCGCCTACGCGGCGTTCTGGGCGCTGAAGCTGTTGGCCGGTGCCTGGGCGATCAGGCAGGGGCTGACGCTGCTGCCCGAGCGGTCGCGGAACTGGACCGAAGCCCAGCTGGCCCGGATCGGGCTGCTGGCACGCAAGAGCCCGCTGGGCTGAAGACAAAGGCCCCGAGGGGTCGACGAGACAAACCAAAGACGGGCACGACCCGGAGGGACATTGATGATTGGGATCGAACATTACCTGACGGTGGCCGCAGCGCTATTCGTCATCGGCATCTTCGGGCTCTTCCTGAACCGGAAGAACATAATCATCCTGCTGATGAGCATCGAATTGATGCTGCTGGCGGTGAATATCAACCTTGTCGCCTTCTCCTGGTATCACGGCGATTTGGCCGGGCAGGTCTTTACCCTGTTCGTGCTGACGGTCGCCGCCGCCGAGGCCGCCATCGGCCTTGCAATCCTCGTCTGCTTCTTCCGCAACCGCGGAACGATCGCGGTCGAAGACGTCAACGTGATGAAAGGCTGAGCCCATGGTGTCGATCATCCTATTCGCGCCCCTTTTCGGGGCTCTCATCGCGGGCTTCGGCTGGCGGATCATCTCGATCCGCGGGGCGCAGTGGGTCACGACGGGCCTGCTGTTCCTGGCCTGTTTCCTGTCCTGGATCGTCTTTCTGACCCACGGGCCGGAAACCCAGCACATCGAATTGCTGCGCTGGATCGAAAGCGGGTCGCTGTCGACCTCCTGGGGCATCCGGCTGGACCGGCTGACCTCGATCATGCTGATCGTGGTCACCACGGTTTCGGCGCTCGTGCACCTCTACAGCTTCGGCTACATGGCGCATGACGAGAACTTCAAGGACGGCGAGGAAAGCTACCGCGCCCGGTTCTTTGCCTACCTGTCCTTCTTCACCTTCACGATGCTGATGCTGGTGACCTCGGACAACCTGGTGCAGATGTTCTTCGGCTGGGAAGGCGTCGGTGTCGCCTCCTACCTGCTGATCGGCTTCTACTACCGCAAGCCCTCGGCCAACGCGGCGGCGATGAAGGCCTTCATCGTCAACCGGGTCGGGGATTTCGGCTTCGCGCTTGGTATCTTTGGGCTGTTCTACCTGACCGACTCGATCCAGTTCGACGACGTCTTTGCCGCCGCCCCGACGCTGGCGGAAACCCAGATCACCTTCCTGTGGACCGAGTGGAATGCGGCGAACCTGCTGGCCTTCCTGCTGTTCGTGGGCGCCATGGGCAAATCGGCGCAGCTGATCCTGCACACATGGTTGCCGGACGCGATGGAAGGCCCGACCCCGGTGTCGGCGCTGATCCATGCCGCGACCATGGTGACCGCGGGCGTCTTCCTGGTCTGCCGGATGTCGCCGCTGATGGAATACGCCCCGCAGGCCATGGTGTTTGTCACCTTCCTGGGCGCCACCACCGCGTTCTTCGCCGCGACCGTGGGCCTGGTGCAGAACGACATCAAGCGCGTGATCGCCTATTCGACCTGTTCCCAGCTGGGCTACATGTTCGTGGCCGCAGGCGTCGGTGTCTACTCGGTCGCGATGTTCCACCTGTTCACGCACGCCTTCTTCAAGGCGATGCTTTTCCTGGGTGCCGGGTCGGTGATCCACGGGATGCATCACGAGCAGGACATGCGAAACTATGGCGGCCTGCGCAAGAAACTGCCCTACACGTTCTGGGCGATGATGATCGGTACGCTGGCGATCACCGGGGTGGGCATTCCGCTGACCCATATCGGCTTCGCGGGCTTCCTGTCCAAGGACGCGGTGATCGAAAGCGCCTGGGCCGGCACGGCGGGGGGCTATGCCTTCTGGATGCTGGTGGTCGCGGCGCTGTTCACGTCCTTCTATTCCTGGCGCCTGATCTTCCTGACCTTCTTCGGTGAGGCGCGGGGCGACAAGCATACGCATGACCATGCGCATGAAAGCCCCAAGGTGATGCTGATCCCGCTGGGTGTCCTGGCGCTTGGCGCCGTGTTCTCGGGCATGGTCTGGTACGGGTCCTTCTTCGGGTCGCATGACCGGGTGAACGCCTTCTTCGGCATTCCCGCCCACCATGCAGAGGCGGATGCCGGCCATGGCGAAGAGGCCGGCGATCACGGCGAAACCGCAGCTGCGGACAGCCACGGTGACGAGGCCGCGACCGACGACCACAGTGAGACCGCCGCGGCGGACAGCCATGGCGAGGACGTGGCCCATGCCGCGACCGGCATGGCCCCCGAAGGCGCGATCTTCATGCATCCCGACAACCACGTCATGGACGAAGCGCACCACGCCCCGACCTGGGTCAAGGTCAGCCCGTTCATCGCGATGGTGATCGGCCTGCTGACGGCGCTGTGGTTCTACATCTGGAACCCGTCGATGCCGGCACGGGTCGCCGATGCGAACCGTCCGCTGTACCTGTTCCTGCTGAACAAGTGGTATTTCGATGAAATCTACGCGTTCATCTTCATTCGGCCCGCGATGTGGATCGGCAAGTTCTTCTGGAAGAAGGGCGACGGCAACGTCATCGACGGCGGCATCAACGGTCTGGCCATGGGGATCATCCCCTTCTTTACCCGGCTCGCGGGCCGGGCGCAGAGCGGCTACATCTTCACCTACGCATTTGCCATGGTGATCGGCATCGCGGTCTTCGTGACCTGGATGACGATGACCGGAGGGGCGGAATAATGAGCAACCTTCTCTCGATCGTCACCTTCCTGCCGGCCATCGCGGCGCTGATCCTCGCGATCTTCCTGCGCGGCGACGATGCGGCGGGCGCGCGCAATGCGAAATGGGTCGCGCTGATCGCAACGGTCATCACCTTCCTGGTGTCGCTGTTCATCCTGTTCGGCTTCGACGCTTCCGATACGGGCTTCCAGTTCGTCGAGGAACGCGACTGGCTGATGGGGCTGAAATACAAGATGGGCGTCGACGGGATTTCGGTCCTGTTCGTGATGCTGACCACCTTCATGATGCCGCTGACCATCGCCGCCTCCTGGGGCGTGAACACGCGGGTCAAGGAGTACATGATCGCCTTCCTGATGCTGGAAACGCTGATGCTGGGCGTGTTCATGGCGCTGGACCTGGTCCTGTTCTACCTCTTCTTCGAGGCCGGCCTGATCCCGATGTTCCTGATCATCGGCATCTGGGGGGGCGCGAACCGGATCTACGCATCGTTCAAGTTCTTCCTCTACACCTTCCTCGGCTCGGTGCTGATGCTGGTGGCCATGGTCGCGATGTACGCGGATGCGGGCACCACCGACATTCCGACGCTGATGACGCACCAGTTTGGGTCCGAGACGTTCTCGCTCCTGGGCATCCAGATCGTGGGCGGGGTGCAGACCCTGATGTTCATCGCCTTCTTCGCCTCCTTTGCGGTGAAGATGCCGATGTGGCCGGTCCATACCTGGCTGCCGGACGCACACGTGCAGGCGCCGACCGCCGGGTCGGTCGTGCTGGCCGCGATCCTGCTGAAGATGGGCGGCTACGGCTTCCTGCGGTTCTCGCTGCCGATGTTCCCGGTGGGGGCGGACGTGATGACGCCGCTGGTGCTGTGGATGTCGGCCATCGCCATCGTCTACACCTCGCTGGTCGCGCTGGTGCAGGAAGACATGAAAAAGCTGATCGCCTATTCGTCCGTCGCGCATATGGGTTACGTCACCATGGGCATTTTCGCGGCGAACCAGCAGGGGATCGACGGGGCCATCTTCCAGATGCTGTCGCACGGCTTCATCTCGGGCGCGCTCTTCCTTTGTGTCGGCGTGATCTATGACCGGATGCATACCCGCGATATCGACGCCTATGGCGGCCTGGTGAACCGGATGCCGGCCTATGCGCTGATCTTCATGCTGTTCACGATGGCCAATGTGGGCCTGCCGGGGACCTCTGGCTTCATCGGGGAATTCCTGACGCTGGTCGGTATCTTCCAGGTCAACACCTGGGTGGCGCTGGTCGCGACCTCGGGCGTGATCCTGTCGGCGGCCTATGCGCTCTACCTCTACCGTCGGGTCGTCATGGGCGACCTGATCAAGGAGAGCCTGCGGTCGATCTCCGACATGACCGCGCGCGAGAAGTGGATCTTTGCCCCGCTGGTCGTCATGACCCTGCTGCTGGGGGTCTATCCCAGCCTTGTTACCGATGTGATCGGGCCCTCGGTCGAGGCGCTGATCGACAACCATGAAACGGCCCTGGCCGCCGCGGATCGCCTGGGCGATGCGCAGGTCGCCACCGCCGCGTCGCATTGAGGGAGGTCTGAACGATGCAGGCTGATCTGAACATCATCCTTCCGGAAATCCTGATCGCTCTCTTTGCCATGCTGGCACTTGTCGGCGCGGTCTACACCGGCAAGGACAAGCTGGCCTCGGCCCTGGTCTGGATCACCGCCGGGTTCATGGCGCTGGTCGCCATCTGGATCGCCACGACGGGCGAGGGCAGCAACGCAGCCTTCGGCGGCATGTTCGTCGACGACGCGTTTTCCCGCTTTGCCAAGGTCACGATCCTGATCTCGGCGGCCGTGGTCCTGATCATGGGCCAGGAATACATGGAACGCCGCGGCATCCTTCGGTTCGAATACCCGGTGCTGGTCGCCCTGTCGGCGGTGGGCATGATGGTCATGGTCTCTGCCGGGGACCTGATGGCCGTCTACATGGGGCTGGAGCTGCAATCGCTGGCGCTTTACGTCGTCGCGTCGCTGCGTCGGGACAACATCAAGTCGACCGAGGCGGGCCTGAAATACTTCGTGCTGGGCGCGCTGTCCTCGGGTCTGCTGCTGTACGGCATGTCGCTGGTCTATGGCTTTGCCGGCACGACGCTGTTCTCGGGCATCATCGCCTCTGCGGGCGAGGGGCCGGTGGCTATCGGCTTGCTCTTCGGGATCGTCTTCATGCTGTCGGGCTTTGCCTTCAAGGTGTCGGCCGTGCCGTTCCACATGTGGACGCCGGACGTCTACGAGGGCGCGCCGACCCCGATCACCGCCTTTTTCGCCACCGCGCCCAAGATTGCCGCCATGGGGCTGTTCGCCCGCGTCATGCATGACGCCTTCGGCAATTCCGTCGGCGACTGGCAACAGGTCGTGGCGCTGATCGCGGTCCTGTCCATGTTCCTGGGCGGTATCGCGGCCATCGGCCAGACCAACATCAAGCGCCTGATGGCCTATTCCTCGATCGCGCATATGGGCTATGCCCTGATCGGCCTGGCGGCGGGCAATGCGGCCGGTGTCAGCGCGATGATGGTCTACATGGCGATCTACGTGACGATGAATGTCGGCACCTTCGCCTTCATCCTGGCGATGCAGCGCGACGGCGAGCCGGTCACCGACATCGCGTCGCTGAACCTCTATGCCAAGGCCGAACCGGCACGGGCGCTGGCCATGCTGGTTCTGCTGTTCTCGCTGGCGGGCGTGCCGCCCTTCCTGGGCTTCTTCGCCAAGCTGGGTGTCTGGCAGGCGGCGCTTCAGGCCGACATGGTCTGGCTGGTGGCGCTGTCGGCAGTCGCATCGGCCATCGGTGCCTTCTACTACCTGCGGATCGTGTTCTTCATGTATTTCGGGGCCGAAGGCGCAACGGTCGAGAGCGGCAAGTCCCCGGTTCTCTGGGCGCTGCTGATGGGCTCGGCCGCGGTGATGGTCCTTGGGGTCGTGAACCTCTTCGGGATCGACCATATGGCGCAGGCTGCGGCGGCGTCTCTGGTCAACTGATCCGATGACACAGGCAACGGTCTGGCCCGAGGGCCATGACCGCGTGATCCTGACCGAAATCGACAGCACCCTGGACGAGGCGCAGAGACGCTTTGCCCAGGGTGTGTCGCGTCCAACCTGGATACTGGCGCTGAACCAGACTGCGGCGCGCGGCCGGCGAGGCCGGGCTTGGGCGATGCCCGCGGGCAATTTCGCGACCACGCTGATCCTGCCGACCGGCGATCCGACGGACCGGATCGCCCTGCGCTCATTCACCACTTCGCTGGCCCTGTTCGACGCCTGTGTCGCCGCGACCGGGCGGGTCGAGGGGCTGACGCTGAAATGGCCGAACGATGTGCTGCTGAACGGTGGCAAGCTGGCCGGTATCCTGCTGGAAACCTTGCAGAAGGGCGGCCGGGTCTGTGGTGCCTCCATCGGGGTCGGGGTGAACCTGGCCGCCGTGCCGGCCATCGACAGTCTGGAGCCGCGGGCGGTGCCGCCGGTTGCGCTGGCCTCGGTCACCGGGGCCCTGGTCGCGCCGGAGGAGTTCCTGACCTTCCTCGCCGCCGCCTTTGCCCGTTACGAGACCCAGTTCGCCACCTACGGGTTCGAGCCGATCCGCCGCGCCTGGCTGGATCGTGCGGCGCATCTGGGCAACGACATCACCGCCCGCACCGGCACGTCCGAGACGCGGGGACGGTTCGAGACGATTGACGCCACCGGCCAGCTGATCCTGACGACCGATGCCGGGCGACAGGCCATCGCGGCGGCGGATATCTATTTCTGAAACGGGGGAGGGGACCCATGCTTCTGACGATCGATTGCGGCAACACCAATACCGTGTTCTCCATCTGGGACGGGGAAAAGTTCCTGTGCACGCTGCGCACCTCGACGGAGCATCAGCGCACGGCGGACCAGTATTACGTCTGGCTGTCCACGCTGCTGACCCATCACAAGATCCCGATGGATATCAACGCGGTCATCATCTCTTCGACCGTGCCGCGGGTGGTGTTCAACCTGCGCGTCCTGTCGGATCGTTATTTCAACTGTCGCCCCTACGTGGTGGGCAAACCGGAATGCCTGCTGCCGACCCAGCCCCGCGTGGACGAGGGCACGGTCGTGGGGCCGGACCGGCTGGTCAATGCGGCGGGCGGGTTCGACCGGTATGGCGGCGACCTGATCGTGGTGGATTTCGGTACCGCGACGACCTTCGACGTGGTGGCCGAGGATGGTGCCTATGTCGGCGGGATCATCGCGCCGGGGGTGAACCTGTCCCTGCAGGCGCTGCATGAAATGGCGGCCGCGCTGCCCCATGTGGACGTGACCAAACCGCAGAAGGTCATCGGCACCAACACGGTGGCCTGCATGCAATCGGGGGTCTTCTGGGGCTATGTCGGGCTGGTCCGCGAGATCACGGAACGGATCAAGGCTGAATATGACCGCCCGATGAAGGTAATTTCGACCGGGGGCCTTGCGCCGCTCTTCGGTCAGGGCGATACCCTCTATGACGAATTCGACGAATTCCTGACGATCCACGGACTTAGGATCATCCACGACTACAATCGCGAAATGGGCAACGTATGAGCAATGAACGGCTGATCTATCTTCCCCTTGGGGGCGCCGGCGAAATCGGCATGAACGCCTATGTCTATGGCTATGGCGCCCCGGGAGAAGAGCGGCTGATCCTTGTCGATATCGGCGTGGCCTTCCCGGACATGGACACCACCCCGGGCGTCGACCTGATCTTTGCCGATATCGCGTGGCTGGAAGAACGTCGTGACCGGCTCGAAGCGGTGTTCATCACCCATGCCCACGAGGACCATGTCGGCGCGATCGGGCACCTGTTCGAACGGCTGGGCGCGCCCAAGGTCTATGCGCGGGCCTTCACCGGCAATATCGCGCGGGGCAAGCTGGCGGAATACGGGATCGGCGACAATGCCGTGACCATCGCCAATGCCTGGCCCGACACGATCAAGGCCGGCCCGTTCACTATCGGCTTCCTGCCGATCTCGCATTCCATCCCCGAAAGCTCTGCTCTCGTGATCGACAGCCCCGAGGGGCGCGTGATCCATACCGGCGATTTCAAGCTGGACGTGACACCGCTGGTCGGCGAACCCTTCGACGAAGACCTGTGGCGCGAGGTTGCCGCCCCCGGCGTGCGCGCGCTGATCTGCGACAGCACCAATGTCTTCTCGGACAATGAAGGCCGGTCGGAGGCCATCGTCGGCCCCGAGATCACCAAGTTGATCAGCGAAGCCAAGGGCATGTTCGTCGCGACGACCTTTGCCTCCAACGTGGCGCGGGTGAAGACCCTGGCCGAAGCCGGGGAGGCCGCGGGCCGTTCGATCTGCCTGCTGGGCCGGGCGATGCGCCGGATGATCGAGGCCTCGATCGAAAGCGGCGTGCTGTCCGATTTTCCCAAGGTCGTGGCACCGGAAGACGCCAAGGACATCCCGCGCGAGAACCTGATGCTGATTGTTACCGGGTCGCAGGGCGAACGGCGCGCGGCCTCGGCCCAGTTGTCGCGGGGCAAGCATATGGGGCTGACGATGAAGGAGGGCGATACCTTCCTCTTCTCGTCCAAGACCATCCCCGGCAACGAAAAGGGCGTGATCCACATCATCAACGCCTTCTCGGAAATGGGCGTCGACGTGGTTGATGACAGTTCCGGCCGCTACCACGTGTCGGGCCATGCGAACCGCCCTGACCTGCTGAAGATGCACGAGGTGGTGAACCCGCAGATCGTCGTGCCGATGCATGGCGAACACCGCCACCTGCGCGAACATGCCAAGCTGGCCGAGGCGAACCGGCGCAAGGGCGTGCTGGCCGTCAACGGCACGATGGTGTCCCTGTCGGGCAATGCGCCTGAAGTGGTCGACTATGTCGAGACCGGGCGCACCTACAAGGACGGGTCGGTACAGATCGGGGCGCTGGACGGGATCGTCCGCGACCGTATCCGCATGGCGCTGAACGGCCATGTCACCGTGACTGTGGTGCTGGACGAAGCGGACGAGCCGCTGGGTGACCCCTGGTGCGACCTGATGGGGCTGCCGGAAACCGGACGCTCCAATGCCTCCCTCCAGGACGTGCTGGAAGAAGACCTGAGCCAGTTCCTGGGGCGCGCCAACGCCAAGACCCTGTCGGATGACGACAAGATCGAGGACGCCCTGCGCAAGGTCGTCCGGCAGAGCGCCAATGACGAGATCGGCAAGAAACCCGAAGTGACCGTCGTTGTCAGCCGGCTGAGCTCCTGACCCTGTCTTCCAGCTGGGCGATGATCGTCCTGAGGCTGGCATAGGCCTGTTCCGGTTGGTCGAACTGAACCCCGACCAGCCGGTCGGTCGACCAACGCCGACTGCAGGCCAGCAGCGCGATATCCGGCAGCCTTAATTGCCGGATCTCTGCCTGATAGCTGGCGAAGGGCAGGGGCAACGCAATCCGCGCCCCGCCCAGTGACAGGTCCAGCACGCGGATCGTCGTCGTGCCCGTTGGAAATACTGCCTGACCGACCCAATTGACGTCGTAGCGGACAAAGCGCCGCTGGTCGATCACGCGTAATGCGTCATCCATATTGCCCCCTTTGCGCGCCTGAATAGGACACGCAGGGGCAAGCTATGGCTGGCTTGGTTACGGATGTCTGAAAATGGCAGGCGAATGTGATGCTGATTTGCGTCACATTCTTTCTAGTCAGCCCGCGCGGCGCTGTTCAAAGCTGAGGGCGATGAAGCTGGGCATGTGATCGCCCATGCCTACGACCTTGTTGTCGTCCTGACGCGAACGGCCGCGGCCGCCGCGGGACCGGCCGCGATCCGACTTGCCCTCGTCCCCGGACTTCGCCTCTTCGGCGGGTTCGGAGGTGTCGTCCTTGGACTGAGGCGCGGGGCTCTCTTCCTTGGCCTGGGGGCTGGGCGCGTTGGCCTGATCCTCGGGTTTCTTGCGCGACCGGTTGCGGCTGCGCTTGGGCTTTTCTTCGGTCTTTTCAGCGTCCTGCGCCTCTGCCGCCTCGGGCTGGCTTGCGCCCGGTACGGGCAGGCGGGGCACTTCGCGTTCGACCAGGCGTTCGATATCGGCCAGGTTCTTTTCGTCGCGCGGCACGCAGATCATCACGGCCTTGCCGTTCTTGCCTGCGCGGCCCGTGCGGCCGATCCGGTGCACGTAATCCTCGGCATGGGACGGGACGTCGAAGTTGAACACGTGGCTCACATCGGGGATGTCCAGCCCGCGCGCCGCAACGTCGGAAGCGACGAGGAAGCGCAGCGTCCCGTCGCGGAACCCGTCCAACGTCTTCATCCGCTGCGACTGATCCAGGTCACCATGGATTGGTGCGGCGTCGTAGCCGTATTTCTTCAGCGATTTCGCGGTGATATCCACATCCGTCTTGCGGTTGCAGAAGATGATCGCGTTCTTGCAGGCCTTGCCCTCGGCCTCGATCAGGTCGCGCAGGACGCGGCGCTTTTCGCTGCCTTCGCGGTCCTTGCGGGAGGCCTTGAACATGACCACACCCTGTTCGATCGTCTCGGAGGTGGTGGCCTGGCGGGCCACTTCGACCCGCGCCGGGGCCGACAGGAAGGTGTTGGTGATGCGCTCGATCTCGGGCGCCATGGTGGCGGAGAAGAAGAGCGTCTGGCGCGTGAAGGGCGTCAGGCTGAAAATCTTTTCGATATCAGGGATGAAGCCCATGTCCAGCATGCGGTCGGCTTCGTCCACGACCATGATCTGAACGCCGGTCAGCAGCAGCTTGCCGCGTTCGAAATGGTCCAGCAGACGGCCGGGCGTGGCGATCAGCACGTCGACTCCACGGTCGATCAGCGCGTCCTGCTCCTTGAAACTGACGCCGCCGATCAGCAGCGCCTTGGTCAGCTTCATATGCTTGGTATAGGTGTCGAAGTTCTCGGCCACCTGGGCAGCCAGTTCCCGCGTCGGCGCCAGCACCAGCGAACGCGGCATCCGCGCCCGGGCACGGCCCTTGCCGAGAAGGGTGATCATCGGCAGCGTGAAGGACGCGGTCTTGCCCGTCCCGGTCTGGGCGATGCCCAGCACGTCTTTTCCTTCGAGTGCAGGGGGAATCGCGCCCGCCTGAATCGGGGTCGGCGATTCGTAGCCGGCCTCTGCAATGGCCTTGAGGACCTTGGGGTCCAGGTTCAGATCAGTAAATTTTGTCATGCGTATCCGTTGTTTGCGGACACGTCTCGGCCCGCGCGGCGAAAAAGGACCAATTGCCCGGATGGCTCTGAGAGTGAAGTCAGGTTGGCCCAAGTGCGGCGGGCATAGCCCAAAAAACCCTGTCTGGTCAAACTTTTAAAGCGGTCAACCCGGTCAGGTTGCGCCGGGGAAGTGGCGTTCGCGCACTTCGTCGAAGGGCAGGTGGATGCGCCGCAGCAAGCCCGCGCGGGTTAGCCGGTCGAGGTGGCCGGGTGTGGCGGCGCAGACCTCGTCGAAGAAAAGGCGCAGGGCGGCCTCTCCGCCTTCCTCTTCGATCATGGCGAACACTTCGTGCAGGGACAGGCCGCCCTTGTCGCGCGGGCGGTTCGGTTTCAATTCGGCACGGTACGATCCGGCCTCGTGCCGGTAGCGATATTGGGCAAGCCAATCGGTCCAGTTGCGCGCATGCATGTGGGCCAGCTGGATTTGCGGCAATTCCTGCGCCCCGGGGTTTTCCGTACCGGCGGAGTAGATGTTGTGGATCTTGAATTCAGGCTCCGGCAGGCCGGTGCGGACAAAGATCTTGCCGGCCACATGGGACAGGAAACCGCCATTCAGATAAGGGCCATAGGTCGGCCAGACCTCGGTCGAGACCTTGCGGCGCTCCTTGGGGTCAAGCGTCAGGGTCTTGAAGTTCCAGTGGTTTTCGCCTTCGACCTGCGGCGCCAGCGCCTCCATCGGGCGCATCCGGGCGACCTGCGTGTCGGGGCCAAGGCGGGCCAGGATGTCGGCGACCGGCTCATCCGGGATCAGGAATTCGTCGATATCGACATGGGCCAGCCAGTCGACATCGGCGCGTTTTTCATAGGTGCGGGTGGCGTTCTTGGTCTGGCGCACCTGGTGCTTGCGTGGGCGGTTCCCCATGCGTTTCCAATAGGTTGCATCGGTCGTGATGGGGCGGATCCGGGGATGCGCACGCAGGATCGCAAAGGTCTCGGGGTCGGGTTCGTCGAGATGCAGGAACAGCCGATGCGCGCCCAGCTCCAGATGCCAGGCGGCGAAGTCGAGGACCGTGCGCAACGGCGCGCGGACGGTGGTGACAAGGCCCCAGGTGGTCATGGGGCTAGGTCCGGGAAATGACGTTTCAGTGCCGTGACGGTGTCCAGCGGGTAGCGTAGCAACATGCCATGGGCGTCGAGGCGGGCGATCAGGTCAGGTGTCGCCTCTGCCACTTCGGAATAGAGCTGCCGTATCCCGGCTTCGCCTTCGCTTTCCTCAAGGAAATCAATCAGCTCTGCCAGTCTGAAGCCGGTCTTGTCGCGATTGCGGTAGGACCCTTTGCTGCGGCGGAAGGCCAGGTGGTCAACGAAGCTCTGCCAGTCCGGGGCATGGGCATGGCCCATCGGCAGGTCGGGCCAGTGCACGCGGTTGGAGATCTCCTGCCCCTGCCAGAATGCGCCGTGAATGCCGAACCGAACCCTTTCGGCGCGGGGTTTGCCACCGGCGCGCAGCAGGTGCTTGCCCTCGAGGTGGCTGAGGAAGCCGCCGCGCAGGTATTGCCCGAAAGTCGGATAAACGTCCGACAGAACGGTGCTTTTGTGCCCCGCAGCCCGGGCGGTGCGCTTGAAGAGGTGCCCGTTCCCGCCGGACAATTGCTCGACCGGGGGCAGGTGGATCATGGCGCAATCCGCCGGAGCTTCGGCGAGAAGCGTCGCCATTGGGGCCGGGGGCAATAGGAATTCGTCGACGTCGATATGGGCCAGCCATTCCGCGCTGCAGTGCCGCCAGGTTTCCGTGGCATTCCGCGCCTGGCGCAGCTGATGCGTCTCGGGCCGTCCACGTCGCTTGTCCCAATGGGCGGCGTCGCAGGCATGGGCGGTGATGCGGGGATGGCGCAGGGCGTCGATCTGTGCGGGATCGGGCGCGTCAAAATAGAGCGTGACACGGTCGGCGCCCAGATCAAGGTGCCACGCGGCGAAGCGTGCGATCTGATCGGTGGGCGCCTTGACGGTCGCCACGACCTCCCATGTGGGGGGACCGGCGGGGGGCAGCGGAAGGGGGTGAAGGTCCCAGTACAAGTGCCTGATCTGGCGAAAGCCCTCGGGGTTATCCACACCCTGTTCGGCGTCAGGAAAATTCGAGGGCGAAACGGCTGTCATGGGCGCAGAGTGGCGCGCGTCAGGCCATGTGGCAAGAGGGGGCGCCGCAACGCAACGCCCTGTCAGCCCATCATTTCCTTGGTCGCGGTCAGTTGGATATCCGGGTAATCCCGGTCCACGCGGTCGATATCCCATTGCAGGCGCGTCAGGTAGACGACATCGCCGTCATGATCCTCTGCGATATGCTGCTTGTTCGCATTCACAAACTTATCAACAGCTTGGCGGTCGCCCTTCACCCAGCGGGCCGAGGTGAACTGGGACGCTTCGAAGCGCACGGGCAGGCCGTATTCCAGCTCGATCCGGGATCCCAGGACCTCGAATTGCAGGGCGCCGACAACGCCGACGATGAAGCCCGAGCCGAAGGTCGGCTTGAAAACCTTGGCGGCACCTTCCTCGGCGAATTGCATCAGCGCCTTTTCCAGGTGCTTGGCCTTCATCGGGTCGCCCGCGCGGCACGATTGCAGCAGTTCCGGCGCGAAGGAGGGGATGCCGCTGACGCGCAGCGCCTCGCCCTCGGTCAGCGTGTCGCCGATGCGCAGCTGGCCGTGGTTCGGGATGCCGATGATGTCGCCCGCCCAGGCCTCCTCCGCCAGTTCGCGGTCGGAAGCAAGGAACAGCACCGGGGCCGAGATCGTCATCGGTTTCTTGGTGCGCACATGGGTCAGCTTCATGCCGCGATTGAAGTGACCGGATGCCATGCGGACAAAGGCGACGCGGTCCCGGTGCTTGGGGTCCATATTGGCCTGCACCTTGAAAACAAAGCCGGAAACCTTGGTCTCCTCCGGCGCGATCTTGCGCGGTTCGGCGGATTGGACCTGCGGTTCGGGGCCATAGGCACCGATCCCGTCCATCAGTTCCTTCACCCCGAAGGAGTTGATGGCAGAGCCGAACCAGATCGGCGTCATATGGCCTTCGAGCACCGATTGCGGGTCCAGCGTCGGCAGCAATTCCTTGGCCATCTCGACCTCTTCCACCAGCTTGTCCAGCAGATGCGCGGGGACATGGTCGGCCAGCTTGGGATCGTCGAGGCCGTTGATCTCGATACTTTCGGCGACGCGGTTGCGGTCCTTGCGGTCGATCAGTTCCAGCCGGTCGCGCAGGATATCGTAGCATCCGATGAAGTCCGACCCAACCCCGATGGGCCAGGAAGCGGGGGTGACGTCGATCGCCAAGTTTTCCTGGATTTCGTCAATAATGTCGAAGGTATCGCGGCTCTCGCGGTCCATCTTGTTGCAAAAGGTCAAGATGGGAAGGTCGCGCAGGCGGCAGACCTCGAACAATTTGCGGGTCTGGGACTCGACGCCCTTGGCCCCGTCGATGACCATGACGGCCGCGTCCACGGCGGTCAGGGTGCGGTAGGTGTCCTCGGAAAAGTCGCTGTGGCCGGGCGTGTCGACAAGATTGAACCGGAAGGTCTTGTAATCGAACGACATTGCCGAGGCGGAGACCGAAATCCCGCGATCCTTCTCCATCTGCATGAAGTCCGACCGGGTGCGGCGGGCTTCGCCCTTGGCGCGGACCTGGCCGGCCATCTGGATCGCCCCGCCGAACAGCAGGAACTTTTCGGTCAGGGTCGTCTTGCCCGCATCGGGATGCGAGATGATCGCGAAAGTGCGGCGGCGCGCGATCTCGGGGGGCAGGTCGGGGCGGTTCGTGGGCGTGTCCAGCATGGGCGGGCGTATATCCCCGGGCGCGGGGCGGCGCAAGCTGGGACGGTTGCCCGCCCGGCGCAAAATGACCCGCGGAACGCAAGCCTTTCGGCTTTGCGTCGCGTCGCCGGACGGGTGATCTGGACGCCGTCGCCGGATCGGCGTTAGGGTGCCGGCAAAAGGGCGCCCGGCCTGTCCCGCAGGCCATGCGACATGCCGCGCCCCGTGACCCCATTTTGACAGAGGACCCGACATGCTGACCAAACCGCTGAAAGCCGTGACATCCGAAACGCTGGAGGCCTGCGGCGTGACCGCGGAACTCGAGGTTGCTGGCGGGATGGAGGTGATCTCTCCGGTCACCGGAGAGGCCGTGGCGAGCCTTGCCGCCCATGACGTCGCCGGGACCGAGGCCGCCATCGCATTGGCCGGGCAGGCCTTCCGCACCTGGCGCATGGTGCCCGCGCCGCGCCGGGGCGAGCTGGTGCGCCTCTTCGCTGAAGAGCTGCGCAAATCCAAGGAAGACCTGGGCCGCATGGTCAGCATCGAGGCGGGCAAATCGCCCTCCGAAGGCTTGGGCGAAGTGCAGGAAATGATCGATATCTGCGACTTTGCCGTGGGCCTGTCGCGCCAGCTGTACGGTCTGACCATCGCCACCGAACGGCCGGGCCACCGGATGATGGAAACCTGGCATCCGCTGGGCGTCGTGGGGGTCATCACCGCCTTCAACTTCCCCTGCGCGCCGTGGTGCTGGAACACCGCGCTGGCGCTGGTCTGTGGCGATCCGGTGATCTGGAAACCGTCGGAAAAGACGCCGCTGACCGCGCTGGCCTGCCAGGCGGTGCTGGAGCGCGCAATGGCACGGTTCGGCGACGCGCCCGACGGCCTGAGCCAGGTCCTGGTCGGCGGGCCAGAGGTCGGCGCGGCGCTGGTCGACAGCCCCAAGGTGGCGTTGATCTCTGCGACCGGGTCGACCCGGATGGGCCAGATCGTCGGCCCGAAAGTGGCGGCACGGTTCGGCAAGTGCATCCTGGAACTGGGCGGCAACAATGCCGGTATCGTCTGCCCCTCGGCGGATATGGACATGACGCTGCGCGCGGTGGCTTTCGGCGCCATGGGCACGGCAGGGCAGCGCTGCACCACGATGCGGCGGCTCTTCGTGCACGAGTCGGTCTATGACCAGATCGTGCCGGCCCTGAAAAAGGCCTATGGATCGGTCACGGTGGGCAACCCGCTGGAAACCCAGGCGCTGGTCGGCCCGCTGATCGACAAGACGGCCTATGAGGGCATGCAGGCGGCGCTGGAGGAGGCGAAAGGCCTTGGCGGCACCGTCCATGGCGGCGAGCGCGAGGCCGTGGGCCCCGAAAGCGCCTACTACGTGAAACCCGCTTTGGTCGAGATGCCGGACCATGCCGGTCCAGTGCTGCGCGAAACCTTTGCGCCGATCCTCTACGTGATGAAATACAGCGATCTGGATGATGCGCTGGAAATGCATAACGAGGTCGGCGGCGGGTTGTCCTCGTCGATCTTCACCACCGACCTGCGCGAGATGGAGATCTTCCTGTCCGCACGGGGATCCGATTGCGGGATCGCAAATGTGAATATCGGGACCTCCGGGGCCGAGATCGGCGGCGCGTTTGGTGGCGAAAAGGAAACCGGCGGCGGGCGTGAGTCGGGCTCTGACGCGTGGCGCGCCTACATGCGGCGGGCGACCAACACCATCAACTATTCCAGCGAATTGCCGCTGGCGCAGGGGGTCGTGTTTGATATCGACTGATCGCCCATGACCGCCCTGCAGGGCAGCCTCTGGGATCACACTGGCCATCCCGTGCAGACCGAAAAGCTGGACGGTGATCTGCGGGTCGACCTGGTGGTGATCGGCGGCGGCTATACCGGTCTGTCCGCAGCGCTGCATGCGGCGCGGGCGGGCGCCTCGGTCTGCGTGATCGAGGCCGGAGAAATCGGGCATGGCGGATCCGGGCGGAATGTCGGGCTGGTGAATGCCGGCCTCTGGCTGCCACCGGGCGAGGTGGCCAAGCGGATGGGGGATGAGGCGGCAGATCGGTTGAACACGGCCCTGTCCGGCGGCCCTTCGGCGGTTTTCGACCTGATCGAGGCGCACCAGATCCAGTGCGAGGCGCTGCGAAACGGCACGCTGCATTGCGCGCATTCCCCGGCGGGGCAGCGCGATCTGCAGGCCCGTCACGACCAGCTGCGTGCCATCGGGGCGCCGGTGGTCCTGCTGGATGCGGCCGAGGCGCGGGCGCGGGTCGGGTCTGACGCGGTGCATGGCGCGCTGTTCGATCCGCGGGCCGGAACCGTGCAGCCCAAGGCCTATGCCCAGGGGCTGGCACGGGCGGCCATCGCGGCGGGCGCACGGATCGTGCAACAGATCCGGGCGGAGGGGCTGCACCATGACGGCCAGGGCTGGGTGCTCCGCGCGGGCGGGCACGAGATACGGGCCGAGGCGGCGATCGAGGCGGTCAACGCTTATGGTGGTCACACGGACCGGTTCGCACCGATGCATTTCTTCCAGATGGCGACCGAACCTTTGCCCGAAAACCTGCGTGACAGCGTCCTGCCGGGGGGCGAAGGCGGGTGGGACACGGCGATGGTCTTGTCCTCCTTCCGGCGCGACCAAGCGGGGCGGGTGCTGATCGGGGCCATCGGGCGGCTGGATCACGGGGCCTCGGGGCTGCACCGGGATTGGGCGCGGCGCAAGCTGACCGCGCTGTTCCCGCAATTGCGCGACGTGCCGCTGGCCTATGCCTGGCAGGGCAAGATCGCCTCGACCTCGGATCACATCCCGAAAATCCTGCGGCTTGGCCCCAATGGGCTGAGTGCATTCGGCTATTCCGGGCGCGGTATCGGAACGGGAACGCTGTTTGGCAAGGCGATGGCCGAGGCGCTACTGACCGGGCGCGAGGACGGACTGCCGATGGCTCCGATCGACCGCTATTCGGAACGGTTCACGGGGGCGAAGGGGCTTTACTACGAAACCGGGGCGGCGCTGACACACATGGTGCGCGACCGCTAGGGCGTCTTACCGGGCGCCGGCCCGCCGCGAGGCCGCGCGCAGCAGCTCGGCCGCGTCGGGCTTGTCCAGAAGGGTCTTCTGGATCTCGAAATCCACGTGCAGGCTGTCGCTGTGATGCGGAATGGCACGGGCCAGGACCTCGTCCAGTTCCGGGGGCAGGGCGGCGCGGGTGCGGGTGTCGACCAGCAGCGTTTCCGCCGCGATCCCCTCCGCGTAGATGATCTCGTGGCTGTCGAAGAGCAGCTGGTAATATTCCACGAAGCCGCCATCCTGCTGCACGATGGTCGTGCCGTTGACCAGGTGACGGGCCTTGACCAGAACCTCGCGACGGCCGGCGCCAATGGCGTCCTCGCGCTGGTAGATGAACAGCCGGTGGTCCGGGCTGACGATCAGGTCGTTGGTATTGTTCAGTGTCCCGGCAGCGATCACGATCGGGGCAAATTCGCCCACGGCGCGAACGGTGGAATGCCCGACCCAGCGGATTTCCTGCACGCCATTGTCCCGGGTCAGGACACGGTCGCCGATCTCGAGCGTTTCGATGGCGCGCTGCGCGCCGGTGGACATGGTGATCTGTGTGCCGCGCGTGAACGAGACACATGCGATTTCCGCGAACTTGCGCGCCGCGCCTTCGATCTCGATCCCGACCAGCGTGTAATCCGTCTTCGGCGCCAGCGGCGCAAAGGGCATGGCGTAGACATTGGCGGCATCGCCGAACATGTCGACCTCGACGAGGATCAGCACCTCGGTGGTCTGGCCGTTGGGCGACATGAAGGTCAGGCAGCTGTCCAGGTGCAGCCCCGCGCCCGGCGTGCCCGCAGCCGTATCGTGGCCAATGGTGATGTCGCCATTGTCGCTCGCCTCGATCCCCAGGCGCAATTGCCGGGCATCCTCGGCGCACCAGTAGGTATCGTCGAGCATGAGCTCTTCGGCAAAGGTCAGATCGTCGCCTTCGTTTGCCCCGTTGACGCAGGGCAGATCGGCGGCATGAAGGACCGGGATCGATGCGGCTGGCTTGGCGATGGCAGAAATCATTCTTTTTTTGACCTTTCCTCAGCCGTGTCTCTTCGGCATGAGTAAGGTCTAGGTTGCGATTGTGGCGGCAAACTGGCGAGTACCGGGTTATTTGCCGTCATTGTTGCGAAACGGGCGCCAACGGCTTGGAAACCGATGGCCAAACAGACGAAGACGGGCCCCCCAGCCCGAGGGAGAATGTATATGGATCTTGGTATTGCAGGCAAGCGCGCACTGGTCTGCGCCTCCTCCAAAGGGTTGGGCAAGGGCTGCGCCATGGCGCTGGCAGAGGCCGGTGTGACCCTCGTTCTCAACGCCCGCGGCGCCGATGCGCTGGAGGCCACGGCCGAGGAAATCCGCGCCGCCCACGGGGTGGAGGTCACCACCGTCGCCGCCGACATCACCACCGAAGAGGGGCGCGCCAAGGTGCTGGATGCCTCCGGTCAGCTGGACATCCTGGTCAACAATGCGGGCGGCCCGCCGCCGGGCTTCTGGACCGATTGGGAGCATGACGATTTCATCAAGGCGCTCGAGGCGAACATGCTGACCCCGATCGCGCTGATGAAGGCGCAGCTGCCCGGCATGATCGACAAGGGCTGGGGCAGGGTGGTCAACATCACCTCGGCCTCCGTCCGGTCGCCGATCGCGCAGCTGGGCCTGTCGAATTCGGCCCGTGCGGGCCTGACAGGCTATGTCGCCGGCACCTCGCGCCAGGTCGCGAAGTTCGGCGTGACGATCAACAACCTGCTGCCGGGCCTGCACGACACCGACCGCGCCGTTTCGCTGGCCGAAGCCGCCGCAAAGCGCGAGGGCATCACGGTCGAAGAAGCCGCCAAGGCCCGCGATTCCGCCAACCCGACGGGCCGCATCGGCACCGCGGCCGAGTTCGGCGCGACCTGTGCCTTCATGTGTTCGGTCCATGCCGGTTTCATGGTCGGACAGAACGTTCTTCTCGACGGTGGGGCCTTCAACTCAACCACCTGAGGTCACGCCATGGCGCAGGGCTATTCCCTCAAGGATCAGCTCTTCAATGCAGACAAGGTCGGCTACCTGGCCGGCCTGTTCCGTGCCGTCGATCCCGGATTCGATCCGGATTTCGAGGCGCGGGTTCTGGCCCGCTTCCCCGAACTGGAGCTGAAGCAGCGCATCGCCTGGATCGCCGAAAACCTGGTGCTGGCCCTGCCGGGCGATTTCCCCGCCGCCGCCGACATGATCGACGCGGCGCTGCCGCCGCCGCTGGACCCTACGCGCACGGATGACGATTTCGGCGATTTCATCTTCGCACCCTTGGGCGAATACGCGGTGTTGCAGGGGCTGGAAGATCATCCCGCCCGCGCGCTTGACCTGATCGAGGCGCTGACGCAGCGCTTTTCCATGGAATACGCGATCCGGCCCTTCATCAACCGCTGGCCCGACGCCACCTTCGACCGGCTGGAAGATTGGGCAGGGCATGACAGCTACCATGTCCGCCGCCTCGTCAGCGAAGGCACACGCCCGCGCCTGCCCTGGGGCATCGGCATCGCGACCGAAATGGCCCGCCCCATGCCGCTGCTGGACAGGCTGCATGCCGATCGGGCGCGTTTTGTCACCCGCTCTGTCGCGAACCACGTCAATGACATCTCGAAAAAGGATGTCCGTCCCGTCCTCGCGGCCCTGAACCGTTGGAAGACGGCCGGCCAGCAGGACCCGGCAGAGCTGGCCTGGATCACCCGCCACGCCCTGCGCGACCTCGTGAAAAAGGGCCATCCCGGCGCCATGTCGCTGCTGGGCTACCGGATGGAGGCGATCATATCGGGCGATCTGGATCTGCCCGCCACCGCCCGCATCGGAGAGGCGCTGGAATTCTCCGTGACCCTCACCTGCCCGGAGGATCAGCCGGTCCTGGTCGATTACGTGCTGCATTTCGCAGGCCCCGGCGACCGCAGGCGGCGCAAGGTCCACAAGCTGGCCGTGACCGAACTGAAGGCCGGGACCCCTCTGACGCTTTCGAAACGCCACAAGCTGCCCGCGCAATCCTCGACCTACACGCTGCATCCCGGCCCGCACGAGATCGAGATCCAGGTCAACGGCCGCATCCGCGCCACCGGCGTTGTCGAGCTGACCCGCTAGCGTCAAAGGCCGCCACGCCGGCCGTCACGGGGCTTGCCGTGCTGCGCGGTGGCTGCTACCTCCCCCGAAAATCCCGAGAGAATTCATCGGAAAGTCCGTGGCCGCCACTCCCCGTCTCGAAATCCGCAACCTGACCCGCCGTTTCGACGGTCGCGCCGTCGTGGATGACGTGTCGCTGCAGGTGATGCCGGGCCAGGTGACCTGTTTGCTGGGCCCGTCGGGCTGCGGCAAATCGACCACCCTGCGCATGATCGCCGGGGTCGAAATGCAGGATAGCGGGTCGATCTGGGTCGACGGAGAGCTGATCTGCGACACCCATTTCCGCATCCCGCCGGAACGCCGCCGCATCGGGCTGATGTTCCAGGATTTCGCGCTCTTCCCGCATCTGTCGGTGGCCGAAAACGTGGCCTTCGGGCTGACGGGCAGTGCGGGGGAAAAGCGGGCGCGGGTCGAAACCATGCTCGACCGGGTGAACCTGCGCCGCTTCATCGACGCCTGGCCGCATGAATTGTCGGGCGGCGAACAGCAACGTGTCGCTCTGGCCCGCGCGCTCGCCCCCGATCCGCGCATCATGCTGATGGACGAACCCTTCTCGGGCCTCGACAACCGCCTGCGGGACGAGATTCGCGACACCACGCTGTCGGTTCTCAAGGATGCCGATGCCGCCGTTCTGCTGGTCACCCATGAACCGGACGAGGCGATGCGCATGGCCGACGACATCGCCCTGATGCGCCATGGCAAGATCGTCCAGCAGGGCGCGCCTTACAACATCTACAACGCCCCCAAGGACAAGGAGGCCGTGGCCTTCTTCAGCGATATCAACGTGATACGCGGAACGGTCCGCGGCGCGCTGACGGAAACACCCTTCGGCCAGTTCCTCGCCCCCGGCGTGCCCGAGGGGCAGGAGGTCGAGATTGTGATCCGGCCCCAGCACCTCAAGATCGACTTCGACCGCAACGGCTCCGGCCCGTTGTCGACGGCGCAGGACGGCACCCCGGCCCGCGGCGTGGTGGTCCGGGCGCGCTTCATGGGCAATGAAAGCCTGGTGGAGTTCCGGATGGATCACGACGGGTCGATCATCAAGGCAACGGTGCCCAATGTCTTCCTGCCGCGTCCGGGCAAGCCGCTCTGGCTGACCATCCGGCGCGATCGCTGCTTCGTTTTCCCCGCCTCCTGATCTTCATCTTGCCGGAAATACTCCGGGATGAATTCCGGCGGGCCCCGCCCGGCGGAAGAAGGGCAGAGCCCTTCCCCAATCCATGAATCGCGTGCAGGGCCCGGCAGGGTCCTGCGCCTTTGGGTCACCACGTGAACCATGGCAGGCACGTCATTGCAGAATCTATCACAATCCCCGGATTACACCTTCCCCTCCGACCTTTGAGCCATTAGATACATCGGGACTTTCGACCCGGCTGATCCCAGGCCGGAGCCAAGGGGAGAGACAAGATGCTCAACAATATCGGCCTTCCTGGCCTTCTGCTGATCGCCGTCGTCGTGCTGGTGCTGTTTGGGCGCGGCAAGATCTCATCGCTGATGGGCGAGGTCGGCAAAGGCATCACCGCGTTCAAGAAAGGTGTCAGCGACGGCACCAAGGAACTGGAAGACGCGCAGGCCGACGAGGCCCGTGACGTGACCCCGGAAGAAAAAGACAAGGCCTGATCCCCCCATGTTCGGAATGGGCTGGACCGAGCTTCTGGTCATCGGCGTTGTCGCCCTCATCGTTGTCGGTCCCAAGGATCTGCCGGTCCTGTTCCGCAACATGGGCCGCTTTGCCGGCAAGGCACGCGGCATGGCGCGGGAATTCTCCCGCGCGATGGAGGACGCCGCCGATGCCTCCGGTGTGAAAGAGGCGACGGACAGCCTGCGCGGCCTGTCCAACCCGGCGAAATACGGTCTCGACAAGGTCAAGGAGGCCACGGATTTCACCAAGTGGGAACCGGGCTCCAACACCGCGAAGCTGGCCGAGGAACGGGCCGAGAAGGCCAAGAAGATCCACGCCGCCTCCGCCGACAAGGCCGCCAAGCGCCGTGAGGCCGAAGCCGCCGCCGCGGCAGAGGCCGCCCAGACCGACGCGCAGCCCGACACGCCCGTGCGCGCCGATCCGCCCGCCGCCGGGGCCTCCCAGGCCGAGGCGCAGCCGGATGCGCAGCCCGACACGGAAACCTCCAAGACCGGGGACAAGGCATGAGCGCGCCCGACGCACGCGACGAAATCGAAGACAGCTCCGCCCCGCTGATCGAACACCTGGCCGAGTTGCGGACGCGCCTGATGCATTCGGCCGGCGCCTTTATCGTCGGCATGGTGATCTGTTTCACCATCTGGAACCCGCTGTTCAACTTCCTGACCCATCCGCTGTGTTCGGCGCTGGCCGAACGTGGCCATTCCGATTGCGGGCTGATCCTGATCAAGCTGCAGGAAGGCTTCTTCGTCGCGATCTCGATCTCGCTCTTGGGCGGGCTGGTCCTGTCCTTCCCCTATATCGCCTTCCAGATGTGGCGGTTCGTGGCGCCGGGGCTCTACAAGAACGAAAAGGGCGCGTTTCTGCCCTTCCTGATCTCGTCCCCGGCGATGTTTTTCCTGGGTGCGGCCTTTGCCTTCTACGTGGTGACGCCGCTGGCCTTCGACTTCTTCCTGGGTTTCCAGCAGCCGGGCACCGTGCTGAATGACGGGGACGTGCAGAACGCCACCGCCGGCATCGCCTTCCAGGGCTCCGCGCAGGAATACCTGTCGCTGACGATCAAGTTCATCGTGGCCTTCGGGCTGTGTTTCCAGCTGCCCGTGCTGCTGACCCTGATGGGCAAGGCCGGGCTGGTCAGCTCCGAAGGGCTGGGCGCGGTGCGGAAATACGCCGTCGTCGCGATCCTGGTGCTCGCCGCGCTGGTCACGCCGCCGGATGTCATCACCCAGGCGATCCTCTTCGTGGTGGTCTATGGCCTCTACGAAATCTCGATCTTCCTGGTGCGTCGCGTCGAAACCAAGCGCGAGGAACGCCTGCGCGCCGAGGGCTATTACGACGACGAATTCGAAGATGCCGAAGCCGCCGCCGATGCGGAAGAAGACTTCGACGATCCGCTGATGGACGAATTCGACGAAAGCGACAAAGACGACCGCAAGAATGACTGACCCGCTTGACCGGATCGCCGCGGCGCTGGAGCGTATGGCCCCCGCGCCGCTGGCCTCTCCCGATTTCGACGGGGCCGATGCCTTTGTCTGGCAGACCGATCCCGAGCGTCTGGAGCCTGTCACCAAGGTGTCCCGCGTGGCTCTGGACCTGCTGGTCGGCATCGACCGGTCCCGCGACACGCTGCTGGCCAACACGCTGCAATTCGCGCAAGGGCTGCCCGCCAACAACGCCCTGCTCTGGGGCGCGCGGGGCATGGGGAAATCCAGCCTCGTCAAGGCCGTCCATGCCGAGATCCTGTCGCGTGGCCAACCGCTCAAGATCGTAGAGCTTCAGCGCGAAGACCTGCCCACCGTTACCCGGCTGATGCAGATCCTGGGCGAGTCGTCCCACCGGTTCCTGCTGTTCTGCGATGACCTGTCGTTCAGCCATGACGACCAGCATTACAAGTCGCTCAAGGCGGTTCTGGATGGCGGCATCGCCGGGCGGCCCGATAACGTCCTGTTCTATGCCACGTCCAACCGGCGCCACCTGATGCCCCGCGACATGATCGAGAACGAGCGTTCCTCGGCCATCAATCCGGGCGAGGCGGTCGAGGAAAAGGTATCGCTGTCGGACCGGTTCGGCCTGTGGCTGGGTTTCCATCCCTGCGACCAGGACGAGTTCCTGTCGATGATCGACGGGTATTGCGCCGCCCACGGCCTGCGCATCGACCCGGATGTCCTGAGAGCCGAGGCGATCGAATGGCAGGCGACGCGCGGGTCCCGGTCGGGCCGTGTCGCATGGCAGTTCTTCACCGACCTGGCAGGCCGCCACGGCGTCGCCATCGGCTGACGCACCCGACGTGAAAAGGCCGCCCCGAAGGGCGGCCCGTTCCGTCGATTATTGCAGGAAATCCATTGGATCGACCGCTTCGAGCCCCTTGCGGACCTCGAAATGCAGGTAGGGCGAGGCCCCGGCGCGGATCTCGGCCAGTTTCTGGCCGCGCGCGACGGTGGTGCCTTCCTTGACGACGATGTTGTCGACATTGGAATAGATCGTCAGCAGCTTGCCCTGGTGGCGCACAACGATGACCTTCTTGTTGTCCGCATCCGAGGTGATCGCGGCCACGGTTCCGCCATCGGCGGCGCGGATCGCGGTACCCGGATCGGCGGCGATGTTGATGCCGTCGCTGCTGCCCCGCTGGTATTCGCGGATGATGCGGCCATTGACCGGATAGGCCATCGCGGCCGAAGAGCTTGCCGTCTGCTGTTGGCCCAGGTTCGGCGCCGCACTGGGCTGCGGCTTGGGCGTGGGTTGCGGCGTGGCGGCGGCGGCCGTCGTGCTGGCCGCAGGGGCTGCGGCGGCGACGGGTTCCGTGCGTTCCTCGGGCAGGGGGGCCGCGGCGCTTGGCGGCACCGGCGTCGGCGACCCCTGGCCGGGTTCGGTCGTTTCCGCGACCTCGCGCACGGGCGGTTCCTCCTCGGCGACGGGGATCAGCAGGAACTGGCCTTCGCGGATGGTGAAGTTCTGGTCCAGCCCGTTCCAATCCGCCAGCGAGCGGACAGAGACGTTGTAGAGCCGCGAGATCGTGTAGGCCGTCTCGCCGCGCTGCACCTTGTGGCGCACCGGTTCTTCGCCCGTCTGCGGGCGCTGTGCGGGCGGCAATTCGGTGACCTCCACGCGCTGATCGCCGGCCCGGTCGATGGCGGCCCCCGCGATGGAGGAGATATCGACCTGATCCGCCGGCACGATCGGCCCGGTGCCGATGGCGCCGGTGGCGGGCGAGGGTTCGGCGACACGGCCCGGCAGGGCCAGCACTTCGCCGCCGCGCAGCGGATCGGTGACCTTCAGGCCGTTATAGGCGGCCAGATCGGCGGCACCCACACCGATGCGGTTGGCGACGTCCTGCACCGTGTCGTTGCGGCGTGCCACGACGACCTGGTAGCTGGGATAGGAGATGATGCCGCGATCATCGGGGCGGGGCCGGTTGGCGGTGGCGGTCCGTGCTGCCTCCGTGGTCGAAAATCCGCCGAGATTGCCGCGCATGTCCAGGTCGAGCCCGTTTTCACAAGCTGCCAGCGCCAGAATGGCGGTTCCAGTCATCAGTCCGCGCAGAAGGATACCGCCGCGGCCAAGGCTCTTCATGTCCTGCATCTGTTCGATCCCTCATCGTCCCCCGATGTCCGGAGGCCCGTCTCTTGCGCGGATTTTTCCGCCTAATCTTCTTTCCCCAGACCTTCGACCAGGGGCACGAACCGCACCGACCGAAGCTCTTCGTAGTCGAAACCTGTTTCCAGCCGCGTCACCCGGATCAAGCTTTGCACGTTGTCCGACTGCCCGACTGGCAGCACCATGATACCGTTAATCTTTAACTGAGCCAAGAGCGGCCCCGGGGCGTCCTCTGCGGCGGCGGTCACAATGATACGATCAAAGGGCGCCTGATCGGCCAGGCCGTGGCTGCCATCGGCCGCAAAGGTCGTGATATTGCCCAGGCCCAAGTGGTCGAACAGGGCCTGCGCGTCGCGCACCAGCCGCTGATGCCGGTCGATGGTGTAGACCCGCCGTGCCATCTGGCTGAGGATCGCCGCCTGGTAGCCCGACCCGGTGCCGATCTCCAGCACGCGGTGGCGCGGTTCGACCTTCAGCGCCTGGGTCATCAGCCCGACGACCGAGGGCTGCGAGATCGTCTGCCCGCAGGCAATCGGCAGCGGCATGTCCTCGTAGGCGCGGGCGGCAAAGATGCCGCGCACGAAATTGCCCCGGTCGACCTTCTCCATGGCCTCCAGCGTCGCCTTGTCCGTCACCCCGCGCGAGCGCAGGGCGAACAGGAACTGCATCTTGCGTTCGGCGATGGTGGCGTCGTCGGTCATGGGTTGATCGGTCTTACTCAATCACCTTGAACGGTTCCAGCATTTCATGTGCCGTCAGGTCGGCCCGCATCGGCGTGACCGAGATGTAATCGTCCAGGTTCACCGCCGCATCGGTATCGGGCGCGGCCGCAACCCGCTGGTTCGTGCCCTTGATCCACAGGAAGGTCTTCCCCGAAGGAGAGCTGTGCGGTTCCGTCGTGAACTTGGTGCCCGGGCGCATCCCCTGCGGCACGACGCGCACGCCCTTGACCCGGTCGGCGGGGCAGGGCGGGAAATTGACGTTGTAGAACAGCCGGTAATCCTTCTGCTCCTCGGGTTCGGCGGCAATCACCTTGCGGATCAAGTCGGCGCCATACGCGCCTGCGGCCTCGTAGGGATCGTCGGCGTTGAAATTGTTCGGCCCCAGGTATTGCGACAGGGCGAAGGCACGGTAGCCCTGCAACGCGCCCTCCATCGCCCCGCCCAGCGTGCCGGAATAGAGCGCGTTCTCGGCCGAGTTGTTGCCGCGGTTCACCCCCGACAGGATCAGGTCCACCGGCTTGTCCTGCAACACGTCGTGCAGGCCCGCCATGACGCAATCCGCCGGAGCACCCTCGGCGGCATAGCGGCGCTCGCCCATCTTCGAGATCAGCATCGGATGGGTGTAGGAGATCTTGTGCGCCACGCCCGATTGTTCGAAGGCGGGCGCCACGGTCCAGACCTCGCCCTCCGGCCCCGCCAGTTCTTCCGCGATCCGCTCCAGGACCTTCAGCCCCGGCGCGTTGATCCCGTCGTCATTGGTGATGAGTATGCGCATGTCCTGCCCCTGCCGTGATATTTCGCTCTGCATACCGATGGGGGGCGCGACGGGCAAGCAGACAAAGGCCGAACGGGCCTTCGGCGTGGCTCAGGACAGTTCTTCCAGGCGCAGCGTGATCATCCGGTCGACGATCTGCTCCGAGGGCAGGGTGCCGATGGGCAGGTGCAGCGCGCCGCGGGTCTGGCTCATCCCGTGGGTCAGGTCGGTCATCTGCGACAGGATCGTGCCGGAATGCGGATAGAGCGCCAGATGCGCCTGCCATCCCGCATAACCCAGCAGGACCGATCCGCGGCCGGGCTCTGACAGGATGCGAAAGCCGGGCATGTTGTAGGACATGACATCCTCGGCCGCGACGCCGGCATGGGTGATCCGGTCGGCCAGGAAATGGTGCAGGGCGGTCAGGGCCTGCGCGCGCGCCTCGGGCTGCGCGGCGATATAGGCTGATATCTCCGCGCTGGTCATGGCTCAGACGATGCCGGCCAGCAGCCGCTTGGCCTCCTGATCCGGGTGGATCAGGTTGGTCCGGTCCTCACCGGGATGGAACCGGGCGCGGGTGGCCGTGGGCATCGGCGAGGGCGTCAGCACCTGCACATTGGGGCCCGAAGCCGCGCTTTCCGCCGCCCAGGACCGCACCAGCGCGATCTGCGCCGCCTTGGTCGCGCCGTAGGCGCCGTGGAACTTGGTGCCGACCGCCGCGTCGTCGAAGAAAAGCGCCGTGCCCTCGCTGCCCAGCAGGGCGGCGATATAGGGGACCAGGTGGCCCATGGCGGTCACGTTGATCTCGACCGACTTGGCCCAATCCTTGGCGTCGATATGCGCGGCCGGCGACAGCGGTGCGGCATGGATCGCCGTATGCGCCCAGAGCGCCGCACCGCCCCAGCGGTCATGGATCGACCGGCACAGCTGCGCCATCGCGTCGGGCTTGGTGATATCCATGGGCGCCAGCGTGACGGCCCCGCCGGCGGTGCGGATCGTGTCGTCCAGTTCCTCCAGCGCGCCGACCGTGCGGGCGACGGCAACGATGTGATGCGTCGGCGCCAGCGCCTTGGCCAGCGACGCGCCAAGCCCGCGGGAGGCACCGGTAATCAGGGCGATCTTGTCTGTCATGGCGCGGGTTTGGCCGCTTTGCCCGACAGCGTCAAGAGCCGCCGTGTCGCGCCCCGTGCTGCCCGCGCGTTCGGGCGGCAGGGGCGTGCGACGGGGCAGGGCCGCCATCAGCCCTACGGCATGGTCAGCGTATCGGTGCCGCCCAGCCCGGTGACCTGGACCATCCCGGCGCCAATGGCGCGGATCTGGGCGAGCCCGACCCGGTCACCCGGAGCCACCTTGCGCACCTGGCCGGTCGACAGGCGCAACAGGGCCTTCGGGCCACTGGCCTCGACCATGGTGCCCAGCAGGGACATCCCGGACATGTCGATCGCGTCGGTCTTGGTGGCGATCTTCGCCACGTTCTGCGGTGTGCTTGCCATCTGTGCCTCTTTCCTCTGCGCAGCGTGCGGAGCGGGCCAATGCCCGATCCCCGCGCCGAGGGAAAGGGGCCTGATAACCCTTGCGCGCAAGGGCGCCGGTCCCGATGCCCTGATCGGCGCCCCGCCGCCGATCAGGGCGATGGACGCTACGGCACGAGGCCGGTTCAAGGGGGGGCGCCAAAACGAAAAAGGGCCCCGCGGGGTCACACCCACGGGGCCCTGCCGAGGTCAGCCGGCCTGTCGCGTTATTCCGCGGCTTTCAGCTCGAATCCCTTTTCGATCATGTCCGACGGTTCCACCGGGTATTCACCCGAGAAACACGCATCGCAGAATTGCGGGCAGTCGTCCTTGCGGCCCTCGGCCTCGCCCACGGCGCGGTACAGCCCGTCGAGAGAGATGAATTTCAGCGAATCCACCGCGAGGTGCTCGCGCATTTCTTCCTCGGACATGGTCGCGGCGAGCAGTTTCTCGCGCTGTGGTGTGTCCACGCCGTAGAAACACGGCCAGGCCGTCGGCGGAGAGGCGATGCGGAAATGCACCTCGGCTGCGCCGGCATCCAGGATCATCTCCTTGATCTTGCGGGACGTGGTGCCGCGCACGACCGAGTCGTCGACCAGGATCACCCGCTTGCCCTTGATCAGCGCGCGGTTGACGTTCAGCTTCAGCCGCACGCCCATGTTCCGGATCTGCTCGGTCGGTTCGATGAAGGTCCGGCCCATATACTGGTTGCGGATGATCCCCATGGCGTAGGGGATGCCGCTTTCCTGGGAAAACCCGATCGCCGCCGGGGTGCCGCTGTCAGGCACCGGGCAGACCAGGTCGGCCTCGACGGGGGCCTCGCGGGCCAGTTCCACGCCGATCTGGCGGCGGGTTTCATAGACGGACCGGCCGCCGATGATCGAATCGGGGCGGCTGAAATAGACATGTTCGAAGATGCAGAACCGGGAATTCCGGCGACGGAAGGGGAAGCGGCTATCGACGCCCTGATCGGTGATCACGACCATCTCGCCCGGTTCGACCTCGCGCACGAACTCCGCACCGATGATGTCCAGCGCACAGGTTTCCGAGGACAGGCACCAGCCATCCGCGACCTTGCCCAGAACCAGCGGGCGCACGCCCAGCGGGTCACGCACGCCGATCAGCTTGGTCCGGGTCATGGCGACGACCGAAAAGGCGCCTTCGACCCGGCGCAGCGCATCTTCCATCCGATCGGGGATGTCCTTTTGCAGCGACCGCGCCATCAGGTGGATGATGCATTCGCTGTCCGACGAGCTCTGGAAAATCGAGCCGCGCTCGATCAGTTCCCGGCGCAGGGCGTCGGCATTGGTGATGTTGCCGTTATGGGCCAGCGCCGCGCCGCCCATGGAGAACTCACCGAAGAAGGGCTGCACGTCGCGGATCGCGGTGGACCCTTTCGACCCGGTGGTGGAATAGCGCACATGCCCGATGGCCAGCGGCCCGGGCAGGGTTTCCATCACGTCCTGAGAGGTGAAGTTGTCGCGGACATAGCCGAACCGGCGGGCCGAGTTGAAACCGTGATCGGGACGATGGCAGACGATGCCGCCGGCCTCCTGTCCACGGTGCTGCAACGCGTGCAGGCCAAGCGCGACGAAGTTCGAGGCATCGGTGACGCCGATCACGCCGAAGACGCCGCACTCTTCATGCAGCTTGTCATCGTCCCACGGGTGGCGGGGCAAATCCTTCGTGTCGTCCGGCAGTTGGGCGGGGGCGAGAGTGTCGTGGGACAAGGCGAGCTCCGAATCCTGTCGCATCCTTGCCCCCCTCTTATGACCTCAGCGCCGCGGTGTCACGAAAGGATCACAAATCAATGCCCGGGGACGAGCAATCGTGATCGTCCTGCCGCGGCCCTGCCGGTGTGATGCCCATCAATCGCCCGAAAGCCCATATTTTCAGGCCCGGGCGATGCGGGTCAGCGTCAGAACCCGGCCCAGAAGGCGGGTCAACCGGCCCGGTGTGCGCCCGGCCTCTGCCGCCATGTCCAGCGCCTGGCGGCTGCGCAGTTCGCGGCTGCGGGCGATGTAGTAGGCGGTGTCGATGCTGCCGTCGGGGCGCAGGCGGATGGGGGTGTCGAATTCGTCCATGATGATCTCCCTGATCTGATGGCTCCATCCTGGACCCGGGCCCGCATCCCCGCTTGGCGGTGATCTTGAGAAAGCCTTGGGAAACCCTCCAGATCGCGCGGTTTTCCTTGAGATCGCGGGCGGGCAGGGCAACACTCGCCCCATGATCTACCGTTTCGCCGATTGCGTCCTCGACACCGACCGCCACGCGCTGACCCGCGCGGGCGAGCCCGTGAAGGTCGAACCGCAGGTCTTTCACCTTCTGCGCCTGCTGGTGGAAAGCGACGGTGCGCTGGTGACCAAGGACGCGCTGATCGACGCGGTCTGGCAGGGTCGTATCGTGTCCGAGGCGGCGATTTCCAGCCGCATCAACGCCGCGCGTCAGGCCGTGGGCGACGATGGCAGCCGCCAGGCGGTGATCCGCACGATCACAAGGCGCGGGCTGCAACTGGCCGTGCCGGTCAAGATCAACGGCACGGAACGCCCCGATCCCACGCGCCCCGATCCGCCATTGCGCCAGCGCATCCGCATGGCCCGCACCGCCGACGGCGCCGGCCTCGCCTGGGCCGAGATCGGGGAAGGGCCGCCGCTGCTGCGCGCCGGTCACTGGCTTTCGCACCTGGAACGCGACATCGAGAGCCCGATCTGGCGCCCGCTTCTGGAACGTCTTTCGGCCGGTCGGCGGCTTGTCCGCTATGATCCGCGCGGCACCGGCCTGTCGGAACGCTGCGACCCGGCCCCGGACCTCGACACGATGGTGGCGGACATGGAGATCGTCGCGGACGCCGCGGGCCTCGACCGGTTCGCGATCTACGCGGTGTCGCAAAGCGTGCCCGCCGCCATCGCCTTTGCCGTGCGCCATCCCGAGCGGGTCAGCGCCCTGATCCTGCATGCGGGGTTCCTGCGCGGCGCCGCCCTGCGCGACCGCGAGAGCGGCGACACCATGGCTGAAACCTTCCTGCAACTGATCCGGCAGGGCTGGGGCCAGCCCGACAGCGCCTTCATGTCGGCCTTCACGACGCTGATGCTGCCCAATGGACGCCCCGAACACCTGCGCAACCTGATCGAGCTTCAGCTCGCCTCGGCCTCACCCGACAATGCCGCGGCCCTGCGCCGCGCGATCAATCACCTCGATGTGCGGGAGCGTGTCGCGCAGGTCAGCGTGCCCACCCTCGTCGCCCATGGCCGGGGCGACGCGGTACAGCCGTTTTCCGAAGGGCAGGAGATCGCGGCGATGATTCCGGGCGCGGAATTCCTGCCGCTGGACACCAATTCCCACGTCATCCTGGACCACGAACCGGCCTGGGAGCGGCTGTTCGAGGGGGTGGAGGAGTTCCTGGCCCGCCAGGGCTAGGCCAGGGAGGTCAAAGGCGCGATCAGCTCTCGCAGGTGCCGATCAGCTGTTCGTACTGGCGGGTCACCCAGCCGAGCGCTTCCTGCGGGTTTTCCTGCTCGATCCGGCCGGTCAGCTGGCCGAAGACCAGGGCAGAGCGGCTTTCGTCGACCACGGCAGTGTGCTGGGTGGCAAAGATCGTCTCGTAGACGAAGAAGGCGATCGCCACCAGCAGCAGCCCTCGCGCCACGCCGAAGAGAAAGCCAAGCGCCTGGTCCAGCCCACCCAGGGCTGACCGCTGGATGACCGAGGAAAACAAGGGCGTGAAGAGCGACGCGATCAGCAGCACCACGGCAAAGACCGCGGCAAAGCCGGTGATCATCGACAATTCGCAATTGTCCGAGATGAAGGGGCCGATGAAAGGGACTTCCTTGACCAGCGGCTGCACCTGCGGGGCAAAGATGAAGGCCAGGATGCCGGCCGCGATCCATCCGCCGATGGCCAGCGCCTCGCGGACAAGGCCGCGCGAATAGGCCAGCAGCGCCGACAGGATGATGACCGCCGCCACGATCGCATCGACTACAGTGAAACCTTCCATCCGCCCGTCCTTCTGCCTGTGCGCTCAACCGGCGCCAAAAATCTCGCCCACCACGGCCGTCAGATCCGGCATCTCCATCAGGCGCATTCCGTCCCGGCTGCTGGACTTGCCGCCCGCCGGGACGATGGCTGAGGAGAAACCAAGTTTTTCCGCTTCTTTCAACCTGTTTTCGGTCTGACCCACCGGTCTCAGCGCACCCGAGAGGGAAATCTCGCCAAAGACCACGCTTTCGGCAGGCAATGCCGTGTCTTCGCGCGCCGAAAGAAGCGCTGCGGCCACGGCCATGTCGGCGGCCGGTTCGCTGACCTTCAGCCCGCCCGCGACGTTGAGGTAGACGTCGAGCCCGGCAAAGGGGATGCCGCAGCGCGCCTCCAGTACGGCCAGGATCATCGCCAGCCGTCCGCCATCCCAGCCCACCACCGTGCGGCGCGGCTGGGAATGCGGGGTGGGCGCGACAAGGGCCTGGAATTCCACCAAGACAGGGCGCGTCCCCTCGATCCCGGCAAAGACGACCGATCCGGGCGCGGGCGTGCCGCGCTCGCTCAGGAAAAGGGCAGAGGGATTGGTGACCTCCGACAGGCCGGTGCCGGTCATCTCGAACACGCCGATCTCATCCGCGGGGCCGAAGCGGTTCTTGACGCTGCGCAGGATCCGGAACTGGTGGCCGCGCTCGCCCTCGAAATACAGCACCGTGTCGACCATGTGCTCGACCACGCGGGGGCCGGCGATCTGGCCTTCCTTGGTGACGTGACCCACCAGGATCACCGCCGATCCGCGCCGCTTGGCAAAGGTCGTCAGCTCCTGCGCGGTGGACCGCACCTGGCTGACCGATCCCGGCGCGCTGTCGACGGTGTCGGACCACATGGTCTGTACCGAATCGATGATGACCAGGTCGGGGCGCTCCTCGTCCAGCGTCGTCATGATGTCGCGCAGGGAGGTTTCGGTCGCCAGCTTGACCGGCGCCTCCTGCAGCCCCAGCCGCGCCGCGCGCAGCCGCACCTGGGCCGAGGCCTCTTCGCCCGAAATGTAGAATGTCTTCAATCCGTTGGAGGCAAAGCGCGCCGCGGCCTGCAACAACAGCGTCGATTTCCCGATGCCCGGATCGCCCCCCACCAGGATGGCCGAGGCCGGGACCAGCCCGCCGCCCAGCACCCGGTCCAGTTCGGCCAGGCCCGACGCGGTGCGCGGCGGCGGCGCTTCCTTCGCCGAGAGGTCGGTCAACGCCAGGGCGCGGCCACGCTTGCCGGTCAGCGCCTTTCCGGGGCCGGAGGCCAGCGGCTTTTCCTCCACGATGGTGTTCCACTCGCCGCAATTGTCGCAGCGCCCGGACCATTTCGTGAAATGTTCGCCACAGGATTGGCAGGTATAGGAGACGACAGCTTTGGCCATGCCAAGTCTTGTGCCCGAGGGGGCAGATCAGGTCAATTGCCAGCCCGCGCCCAAGCGGCGCATCGGGGCCAATTCAACCCGCTGGGGGAAGCGTCATTCGCCGGGAATGCGATTGGCGACGGCGCGGGTCGACAGGTCGATGATGCGGTCCTGCGCGGGATTTGTGCGCGCGGCGGCGGGCAGCAGTTCCGGCATGACGTCGCGCAACTCGTCCTGCAGGCGGTCCAGCTGGCTGCGCGCGACCGATTCCTCCATCTCGACCTGGCGGGCCCAATGGCTGATCTCAAGCACTGCGGCCCGTGCCTGTTCCAGCCGCTGTTCGAAGCGGGCGACCTCTTCCTGGCGCTGGCGCAGGAAGCCGCGGGCGCGCTCCATCTTCTCGTCGGAATAGGTGTCGGCCAGATCCTGGCTCACCTGGCTCATCTGCGCGGCGATCTCGAGGATCTGCGGCTCCAGCCCTTCAAGGTCCGGGTGGTCGCGCAGATAGGCGATGCGTTCGCGCACCGCGTCGAATTCATGCCGGGTCTGGAACTTGCCCGCGCTGTCGGCGGCATGGGCGGCATGGTAGGCGCGGGTCACGTCCTCCATGTTCATGTGGAACCGGCGATGCGTCGTTTCCAGTCGCTGCACGCGCATCGTGCCGGGCAGGTAGGTGCACAGCACGACCATCAGGCCGGTCAGCGCGATCTGGGCGATCATGCCCGCCTGGTATTCGGCCCCGGCATAGGTGACCGAGAATTCCGGCCAGGGCACCACGCCGCCAAAGGCAAGGCCCGTCAGCGTGATAAGCCCCAAGGTCGTCAGAAGGATCGCGGCAACGCCGATCGGCTGCAGGACGGCTTGGGCAGTGGCGGTTGCGGTCTTCAAGGCTTGGATCGTCATGGCGCGGCACTCCCTGGCTACAGACCCGCGTGATCGGCGGTTCTTCGCTTATCTACGCGCAAATCGTCAAAGAGTTCCCTAACGCGTCCCGCTTTACGCCATCGCCCGCTTGGTCCGGGCCGAAACGAAGAGCGATGCCAGGATGCATCCGGTGAAGAGATAGAGCCCCCAGGCGGTTTCGATCCGGCCCATGCCGATGCCCTTGGCCAGGGTGATATAGAGCGCGATCAGGAACACATCGGCCATCGCCAGCCGCCCCAGCCAGCCAAGCGCCGGCAACCAGGTGGCAGGGGCGCGGCCCGCATGGATCAACGCCAGCGCCAGCGTCTTGGCCATCGGAGCGACCAGCGCGAACAGCGCCACCAGCAGGGCCAGCGCGATATCGGTCTGCCAGAGCGACGCGATGCCCGACAGGACCGAGATCTCGGACAATCCGAACAAGGGCAGCAATCCCGCCCGCACCAGCGGCGCAGCCCAGGACAGCGGGAAAAGCACCAGGAGGGCGAGGTTCAGGATCACGGTCACGCGCATCCCTAGCAGATGGGGCGGCGCAGGCGCGGATACCAGAGGCGTCTAGCGCACGGCGGCGATCGGCCCCTCGGCCCGACCATGAATGAACTGGTCGAGATAGGGATCGCCTGAATTGTCCATCTGCGCCACCGGCCCGGTCCAGCGGATCTTCCCGCCATGCAGCATCGCCACCCGGTCCGCGATGGCCCGGACCGAGGTCATGTCATGGGTGATCGTCATTGCCGTCGCGCCCATCTCGACCACGATCTCGCGGATCAGGTCGTTGATGACGCCGGCCATGATCGGGTCCAGCCCCGTGGTCGGTTCGTCGAAAAAGATGATCTCGGGGTCCGCGGCAATCGCCCGCGCCAGGCCCACGCGTTTCTGCATCCCGCCCGACAATTCCGCCGGGAACCGGTCGGCGACATCGGGGCTCAGCCCGACGCGGCGCAATTTCTCGACCGCGATCTCGCGGGCCTCGGCCTTGGGGCGTTTCAGCTCTCCGCGCAGCAGGCGGAAGGCGACGTTCTGCCAGACCGGCAGGCTGTCGAACAGCGCGCCGCCCTGGAACAGCATCCCGAACCGCGCAAGGAACGCATCGCGGTCACCTTCGGTCGCGTCACGGCCATCGACCTCGATCAGCCCGCGATCGGGCTGCACCAGCCCCAGCACGCATTTCAGCGCCACCGACTTGCCCGTGCCAGAGCCGCCGATGATGACCATGCTCTCGCCCTTCGGCACCTCGAGCGTCAGCCCCCGCAGGACCTGGTTGGCGCCGAACGCCTTGTGGACATCGTCGAAGCGGATCATATCGAGAAGAAGACCCCCGTCAGCAGGAAGTTCGCGGCCAGGATCAGCACGGACGCCGCCTCGACCGAGGACTTGGTCGCCCGGCCCACGCCCTGCGCGCCACGGCCCGAATTCATCCCCGAATAGCAGCCCATCAGTGCCGCGATCACGCCGAAGGCGGCGCCCTTGACCAGCGACGAGATCAGGTCGAGCGGTTCCAGGAAATCCACCGTGTTCTGCAGGTAGGTCGAGGCGTTGAAGCCCAGCGACCGCACCGCCACCGTGTAGCCGCCGAAGATGCCGATGATGTCTCCGATCCCCACCAGCAGCGGGACGGTGACAAAGGCGGCAAGAACGCGGGGCACGGTCAGATATTTCATCGGATGGGTGGACAGCGTGACCAGCGCGTCGATCTGTTCGGTGACCTTCATCGTCGCGATCTCTGCGGCGATGGACGAAGTCACCCGCGCCGCGATCATCAGCCCGACCAGCACCGGCCCCAGTTCGCGGACCATGCCGATGGCGACGATCTGCGGCACCACGGCCTCCGCGTCGAAGCGCGACCCGCCGGCATAGATCTGCAAGGCAAGTGCGCCGCCGGTGAAAAAGGCGGTCAGCCCGACGACGGGCAGCGACAGCCAACCGATCTGCAGCAGTGCCGATCCGAATTCACGGGCATAGAAGGGCGGGGTGACAAGGTGGCGAAGCGTCAACAGGGCATAGAGCGTGACCCGTCCGATCACCGCCAGCATCGCCAGAACCTGCGCGCCAATGCCTCCCAGCAACCGGATCACGGCGTCAGCCCCCCTTGTAGCGCCGCGTCATCCGACCACCGAGCGAGGTCAGAACCTCGTAGCCGATCGTGCCGCCATTATCGGCGATCATGTCGACGCTTTGCTGCGGACCCAGCAGGGTCAGGCCGCCGGGTTCCTCGGTCAGGTGGGTGACCTCGACCCCGATCAGGTCCATCGAGATGCGGCCGCGGATCGGGCAGGGGACGTCACCGGCAAAAAGATGCGTGTTCGGGCCGATGATCCGGTGGATGCCATCGGCATAGCCCGCCGCGACGGTGGCGATCACCGTAGGGCCCGGCGCGGTCCAGGTGTTGCCATAGCCCACGGTTTCCCCGGCTTCCAGCTCGCGTAGCTGGATCACCGGCAGATCCAGGCGAACGACGGTCAGCGCCTCTTCGTAGGGCAGCCCGCCATACAGGCCGATGCCCGGGCGGGTCACGTCGAAATGAAACTCCGGCCCCATCAGGATACCGCCTGTCGCCGACAGGGACCGCGGCACGGCCAGCCCGTCAGTCATCTCGCGGAAGGCCTGAAGCTGCATCAGGTTCATGTCGTGATCGGGTTCGTCCGCGCAGGCCAGGTGCGACATGATCAGCGTGGGGTTCTGTTCCAGCGCGATCTCGCGCAGGGCGGCCCATTCGGCGGGCTCCATCCCCAGGCGGTTCATGCCGGTGTCCAGCTGGATGCCGAAAGGATGGCCGGGCAGGGCCTCAACGTGGCGCAGCATCTGGTCGATCGAATTGATCATCGGCACCAGGTTCAGATCGCGGATCATGTCCGTATCGCCGCGCATGTGCCCCGAGAAGACGTTGATCTCGACGCCGGGGCCAAGTGCCTCGCGGATGGCGGCGCCTTCCTCTGCCACGGCGACAAAGAAGCGCCGGGCGCCGGCCTTGGCCAGGGCGCG
Organism: Pseudooceanicola atlanticus; assembly: GCF_000768315.1. Classification (GTDB taxonomy): domain Bacteria; phylum Pseudomonadota; class Alphaproteobacteria; order Rhodobacterales; family Rhodobacteraceae; genus Pseudooceanicola; species Pseudooceanicola atlanticus. Next base: position 307,319 of record NZ_AQQX01000004.1, on the reverse strand, counting down.
GGCGACCGGCTGCGCGCCCAGCCCATAGCCGTTGGCCTTCACGACGGCGGCGGTTTCGGTCGTGTCGGCAGACACGGCATCCAGCGCGCGCCAGTTGGCGGCAAGCGCGTCGAGGTCGATGGTCAGGCGGGCAGTGCTCATGGGGTGCTTTGTGGCCGGGGCAGAGGTAAGGCGCAAGAGGTAAGATCGCCGCCCCTCCCGGTCCGCCGGGCGTGTGTCGCGGCCTGTGATCGCAGGCGGTCATGCAATGGGCAGATGCCGCCCGTGGGGTGGCCTGAACTGTCTGGCGAACGGTCCGGCGACAGGCCGCCGATCAGGGCTCCCAACCGCGCATGTAATTGTCCCAGATCTTCTCGCCGATCAGGCAATCATAGCCGCCGGATTGCGCCTTGATGATCCGCGCCTCGGCCCGTTTCGGCGGAACCGGGGCGGCAGCGATTTCCAGCACCAGCTTCTTGCGCACGGCGGCGGCAAATTCCGACCAGTCGGTGACGGGGATCACGAAACTGCCCGGCCCCCCGATCACGCAATCGGCATAATAGAGGTCCAGGTCATCCAACTGCCATTGCGATCCGGTGCCCTCCTGCGTCATCAGCGGCAGGCCGTTGATGATGATGCCCTGTTCCAGCACCCGGTTCCGCGCGATCAGCACCGGACGCCCGGCATTGTTGGGCCCGTCGCCCGAGATGTCGATGACCCGGCGCAACCCGGTATAGCCGTTGTCGCGGAAATGCTCGGCCCCCATCATCAGCGCGGAAGAAATCGAGGTCCGCCGCATCCCCGGCGCGATATGGTTGGTCAGCGCCTCGGCAAAAATCGTGGCATCCTCACGGCTGCGGATGATCGTCCAGTCCATGACCACCCGCTGCGAATAGGCGCCCGCCCATTCCACGTAGGACACGGCGATATGGCCCAGCATCCCGTCGGCGATGACGCCCAGCACCTCGTCCGACAGCAAGGCCTCGGCATAGCCACGGCGCTGGATGTCCAGCTCGTTCAGGGACATGGACCGCGACACGTCCACCAGCAGCAGCAATTCGACATCGACCTCGATGGAATTGGGATCGTAGGGTTCCATCTGGGCGGCGGCAGGCCCTGCGCCCTGCAGATATGCGGGGGCGAGGGCGACGATCAGGGCAAGGATACGAAGCATGATCCAGTGTCCCGCCCGGGACCCCGCGCTGTCCAGACAAACCGGCATCCGCACGAAAAGGTGAAGCGGGGATGCCTCAGCTCAGGGCGAAATCGGCAAACTCGACGGTCTCGAAATTCAGGCCCAGCGAGGCATAGAAGGGCCGCGCGGCTTCGCTATCCGGCTCCACGCCCAGCCAGCCGCGGTCGCAGCCAGCCTGCTTGCCGATGCCAAAGGCGCGCATCATCAATTCGCGCGCGATGCCCTGGCGGCGGAACTCGGGCGTGACGCCCAGGTTTTCCACGTACAGGGCAGGGGGGCGGTCCGGGCCCAGCAGGATCATCGCCTGGCACTGGCCCACGACCAGGTCACCCTCGACCGCGACCAGCAGCAGGTGCATCTCGGACGCGATCACCGCGCTTAGTCGCTCGGCCTGGATCGGCCCGTCGAACACATCCCCGGCGATATTGGCCAGCAGGCCGGCATTGTCCCCGGTAATGCGCTCGATCCGGATCATCAGTAGTCGGAATCGGCGCTGTTCTGCCAGGGTTTGACCAGGTTGCCGAAGCGGGTGAACTCGCTCTCGAAGCTCAGCTCGACCGACCCGATGGGGCCGTGACGCTGCTTGCCGATGATCACCTCGGCCTTGCCGTGCAGGTTGGCCATGCGGTCCTGCCAGGCGGCCATTTCGTCCAGCCGGTCATCCGAGGGCTTTTCCCGCTCCACGTAATATTCCTCGCGGAACACGAACATGACGCAGTCCGCATCCTGTTCGATCGAGCCCGATTCCCGCAGGTCCGACAGCTGCGGCCGCTTGTCGTCGCGGCTTTCCACCTGGCGCGACAGCTGCGACAGCGCGATGACGGGTATGTTCAGCTCCTTCGCGATGGCCTTCAGGCCCATGGAGATCTCGGCGATCTCGTTGACCCGGTTCTCCGCCGTGCCGCGCACCAGCTGAAGGTAGTCGACGATCAGCAGGTCCAGCCCGTGGATCCGCTTCAGGCGCCGCGCCCGGGCAGCCAGCTGCGCGATCGGGATCGACGGGGTATCGTCGATGAAGAGCGGGCAGGCTTCCAGCGTCTTGGCCGCCTCGACGAAGCGGCGGAACTCGGTCTCGGACATGTCGCCCTGGCGGATCTTGTGGGACGAGATTTCCGAGGCTTCCGCCAGGACCCGCGCGGCCAGCTGTTCCGCGCTCATCTCGAGCGAGAAGAACCCGACCACGCCGCCCTCGACCGCGCCTTCGCTGCCATCGGGCAGGCGACCGCGACGATAGGCCTTGGCGACGTTGAAGGCGATGTTGGTGGCCAGCGAGGTCTTGCCCATCGACGGACGCCCCGCGAGGATCAGAAGGTCCGACTTGTGCAGGCCGCCCAGCTTCTTGTCCATGTCCAGCAGCCCGGTCGATACACCGGCCAGCCCGCCTTCGCGCTGGTAGGCGGCGTTGGCGACGTTCACGGCCTCGGTCACTGCGGAGAGGAAGGACTGGAACCCGCGCTCGGCCGAGCCCTGTTCCGAAAGCTTGTACAGCTTCTGTTCGGCGGCGACGATCTGTTCCTTGGGCTCGTTCTTGACGTCGACACGCTTGGCCTCGGCCATGATGTCCTGGCCCAGGCCGATCAGCTCGCGCCGGATCGCCAGGTCATAGATGATCTGCGCGTAATCCCGGACCGCGTAGGCGGCGATGGCGGCACCGGCGAGGCGCGCCAGGTAGGCCGGCCCGCCCAGTTCCTTCAGCCCTTCGTCGTCTTCGAGGAAAGCCTTCAGCGTGACCGGGGTCGCCAGCGCGTTCTTGGCGATCCGTGCGGCGGCGACTTCGAAGATACGGCCGTGTACGGGTTCGTAGAAATGGTCGGCGTTGATGACCTGCGCGATGCGGTCATAGGTGTCGTTGTTGGTCAGCAGCGCGCCCAGCAGCTGCTGTTCCGCCTCGATCGAATGCGGCATCGTGTCGGCCTGCGACACGTCCGGTGCCTGCACGCCGGTGGCGTTGAAAGTCGTGATCTCGTTCATCTGCCTGGCCCCGTCCCGTCGAATAGGGAACCCGGGAGTGCGGCGCGTCTCGGCGCACCGTCACCCCAGCCCCTTGCCTGTCCTTCGTCTTCCCCAGCACGTCGGTTCGACCTTTGGTCTTGTCCCAGTCCGACCATGCCTTGGTAGGAATTTGAGTTACCGGATGCGCCCATATTCACGCAATCTGGAAAAGCTGTGGATAAGCGATGTATGTTTCCACGCTACCATATCTGGTGGCATTTGTCGCCCGCTTTCCCCGATTTTGCGAAAGGCTGGGGGAAACCTGCTCATTCGATATGCCGCCATGCGGAAAGCATACGAGGGCGTATTAACTTACCCAAAATTGACCCAAGGTAAGCCATGCGCAAATTGATCGCGTGACGGGGCGATCCATGCATGAAACCCGCGTCACACTCGAATCGTTTCGCCGGGCTCAGCCCTTGGCGCGGGCCTCCTGCCAGGCGCGCGGCGCCTTGAGAAAGCTTTCGACCTCGTCCAGCGTCTCGGTGTCAAAGGCGCCGCGGCGGCGCGCTTCGGCCAGCACATCCCACCAGGTGCACAGGTGATGCAGGGTCACGCCATGATCGCCCAGCGTCTTCGTCGTCTCCGGGAAGATGTCGTAATAGAAGATCACCGCCGTATGGGCACAGCTGGCCCCGGTGTCGCGGATCGCGTCGACAAAGCTGATCTTGGAGCCGCCATCAGTGGTCAGATCCTCGACCAGCAGCACCCGCTGTCCCTCGCTCATCGCGCCTTCGATCCGGGCGTTGCGGCCATAGCCCTTGGGCTTCTTGCGCACATAGGTCATCGGCAGAGCCATGCGTTCGGCCACCAGAGCGGCAAAGGGGATGCCCGCCGTCTCGCCGCCCGCGATATTGTCAAAGCTTTCCAGCCCGGCATTGCGCATCACCGTGACCGTCAGGAAATCCATCAGGGTCGAGCGGATGCGCGGGAACGAGATCAGCTTGCGGCAGTCGATATAGGTCGGGCCCTGCAATCCGGAGGCGTAGGTGTAGGGCTCGCGCGCGTTGAAATGGACCGCCTCGATATCCAGCAGCATCCCGGCGCTCAGGCGGGCGATCTCTTCGGCGGCGGGGTAGGAACTGGGGATCATGGTCGGGCCTTTTCGGAAATCTCGGCGCAGGGGCAGGGGGCGGTGAGTGTCAGTCGGTGACCGACCAATGCACGTCGAACCCGGGGTCGAAGACGGTGACCGGTCCGGTCGCGCTCTCGATCTTGTCGGGGAAGACGGTGGGCGTGTCCGACTTGGCCAGGCTCAGCGTCCCGGTATTCGCGGGCAACCCGTAGAAGGCCGGCCCGTGCAGCGAGGTGAAGCTTTCCAGGAAGTCCAGCGCCCCGGCCTGTTCGAAGACATGCGCCAGCAGCGGCATCGTGTTGGTCGCGGTAAAACACCCGGCACAGCCGCAGGCATGTTCCTTCAGGTGATCGGGATGCGGCGCACTGTCGGTGCCCAGGAAGAACCGCGCATCGCCCGAGGTCGCGGCGGCCACCAGCGCCTCGCGGTGGATCTCGCGCTTGGCGACGGGCAGGCAGTAGTAATGCGGCTTGATCCCGCCCACCAGGATATGGTTGCGGTTGATGATCAGGTGATGCGTCGTGATCGTCGCGCCCAGCCCGTCGGCATTCGCGCGCACGTAATCGGCGGCCTGCGCGGTGGTGATGTGCTCCATCACCACTTTCAGCCCCGGCACCGCCTGGCGGATCGGATCGAGCACGCGTTCGATGAACACCGCCTCGCGGTCGAAGATGTCGATCTCGGCATCGGTGACCTCGCCATGCATGCACAATGGCATGCCGATCTCGGCCATCCGCTCCATCACCGGGCGGACCTTGTCGAAATCCCGCACGCCCGAGGCCGAATTGGTCGTGGCCCCGGCCGGATAGAGTTTCACTGCGCGTGCGATGCCCGCCTCGTAGGCTGCGGCCACATCATCGGGATCGGTCTCCTCGGTCATGTAGAGCGTCATCAGCGGCTCAAAGCTCATGCCCTCGGGCAGGGCGGCCAGGATCCGGTCGCGATAGGACGCGGCCTGCGCCCCGGTCACCACCGGCGGCACCAGGTTCGGCATAATGATCGCACGCGCGAAATGGCGGGCGGTTTCGGGCAGGACGGCCTCCATCATCGCGCCGTCGCGCAGGTGAAGGTGCCAGTCGTCGGGGCGGCGGATGGTCAGGCTGCTGGTCATGACGATGCGCTTACACAAGCCATCCGCACTTGGGAAGGGTCATGCGCCGGTTTGGCTGCTTTGCCCGTCTCCGACTGCCGGGACAGGAGGGGTCTCCAGCCGCTTCAGCCTTTTCTTGAATCCAGGCGCTTTCATCCGCGCGGTCACGTTGCGGCATACGATACGGTCTAGGTCGTTGTGCCCCGCAGCCTCCAGCCGTGCGACCAGACGCTTCAAATACGGGCGATAATCGCGCCGAGACCGCCCGATCCGGCCCAAGATGGCCCTTGAGAGCTCCCCACGGGCTGCCGCGTTTAGGATCGGCTCTAGCTGTCCACTCAGTATCAACGCTTGTTGAAGATCGGCCCCCGCGCGCCAGGGATGCAGATGCACGTTGGGTCGGGCGAAAAGCGCGGCATGCACTGCGTCCAGCATCACGTCAGGGTCGAAATAGACGTGCGCCTGTTCGGCGGCGTCGATCATGTCGGGCGCATAGCCGTAACGGTCGGTGAAGTTGCGCCGCCGCTGGCCGACGAATCGCGTGTCCCATCCGGTCACTTCCGCGTCCAGCGTCGCCTGCGGGTTCACGAGGATCACCGTCGCCCCGGGCGCGGCCACAGAAAACGCCGCCGCCGCGTAACCGCAATCTCCGGCGCCGTAGAAAACCACGCGGTCAAAATCCTCGAAGAACCCATCATCGCACAGCCGGTCGAAATAGCCGTAAACCTGCGGATCGCGGAACCAGGTGTCACCGTCGCAGGCCAGCAGCAGATGCGACCAGCCCTCGCGCCGCGCGATCGGCCAGCCCAGTGGCTGTGCCGCATCTGTCATCCCGCGGATCGTGTCGATCTTTTCGAATGTCACCAGCAACACGCGGCCCTGATCCACGAAAGTCGCGAAATGGTCGTCGCCGAGGGGCTGAAAATACCCCGTCAGTTCCGCAATGTCACCGATACGCTGGATCCAATCGGATTTGGACAATCCAGACAGATCCATATTGGGCAAGACGTCGTCTCGCATGGCAGCCCCCAAGAATTACTGCGTACTTCAATTGTCCCGACGCAACGTTAACACAACTTTAAAGTTGGTTAATGGCGTTTCTCGGGATTCCGATCACATTCAATAATCAGATGTGGATCAGGCGTTTTCTTCGCCGCCTGCGCTCATTTCTCGGGCAAGATTGGCGTAGCGCACCAGGAATCGGGCCTCGTTCATCGGCAGGGCACGGGTTGGCGGGGTCATCAGAAGCCGGCCAAAGAGCGCGCGATAGGGCTCCAGCATCATCAGTTCCTCGAACTTGTCTCGCCGCCAGGTCACCGCGGCCTCGTGCAACCTGGCAAGCTCCGGATCGGCCTTCAGGGGGGTAAGCTCGGCCTGCATCCGGTCGGACATGTCGAGGATCGAGCGGTCTTCCTCCTGGTTGAAATTCCGCTCCACCCAGTAGTCGACGCCCAGCATGTGATCGGAATGCACGGCCCGCCCGCGCGCGGCCTTCAGGATATAGCTCTCCATCGCGCCCAGCGGATAATGGTTCAACTGGACCAGCCCGTAATTCGACCGGCCGTAATTGCTGAAAATCCTCTGCGTGCGGAATTTCGCGTCCAGTTCCCGGCCCTCGCCATCGAACCAGCGCGCGGCCTCGACCCGGTCCGGATCGGGCGAGCGCGGACGATGCACCCCCATTTTCCGATAGGTCCCGTCATTGCGATAGAGCGTCTTGAACATGGCCGATCGCCAGGGCCAGTACATCTTGACGGGGGCCGCACGCAGGAAGGTCTGCGTGACCGGCTCGTCCTTGAACCGCGCCTGGCCCGCGCACCCGAACAACCGCCAGGTCAGGGTGATCGCGTGGGCCTCGGGGAGGGCGTCGAACAGGGCGGGCAGGGTCCGGTCGCCCACGTGGATGTTGACGAACTCGTCCACGTCCAGGGTCAGGATCCAGTCCGCCTGTTTCACGATCTCCATCTTGTCGGCGGCCTTGTAGGCGGTGAACTGGATGCCGCCCTGGTCATAGGGGCCATCGTTGCGGATATGGGTGATCTGCCCCATCTCCTCCAACCGGTCGAGGATCGCATCGGTCCCGTCCTGGCAATCGTTTGAAAACACCAGGAAATCGGTGAACCCGACCGCGCGGTGATGGGCCAGCCATTCCAGCAGGAAGGCGCCCTCGTTGCGCACGGTCAGAACGGCAAGACAGCGCATCAGGCGGGACGGACGAAGGAGACGACCTTCGCGCAGGACCGTTTCGCGTGGTAGATCAGCCCCGCCCCGTGGAACAGGTCGAAGATCGCGCCGACCCCGCGATGGCCGATGATCTGGGGGTGCAGTTCCACGATGGCGGCGCGCAGCCCGGACAGGTCCAGCAACGGCAGTACACGCAGCTCCGCACCCTCGATATCGCAGATCAGCACATCCGGGGCGAGGTCGCGGATCGTCTCGCGCGCCGGCAGGACCGGGACCCGCTCGACCCGCACCACGCCCTGCGACGGCTCGGGCGACAGCGATGACGCGACAAAGTTCCGGCGGATGTAGAACGGGGCCTCGCCCGCCACTTCGCCCAGCAGCGCATGATGCACGCGCACATCCGACAGGTCGTTTTCCGCATGGACGCGACGGATGCAGGGGATCAGGTCGGGATTGGCCTCGAAGGCATGCACCGCGGACGGGCGGCAATTCCGCGCGATGACCGAAGACATGTAGCCCAGCCCGGCGCCCAGTTCGACGACCCTCTCGCCGGGTTTCACCACGGCCAGCGCCGCGCGGGTCTCGTTCAGCTCATAGACCTCATCCGCCAGCGCCCGCCGCACCCGCGGCTTCAGCACTGGCATGTCGGTGGCGAACCGGACCCCGTAGGACGTCACATGCGTCGGTTTCTTCTGCCGCGCCAGCGCCTCGCGCTTCTTCAGATCGGAAGAGCCGGGGAACATCACCGCGGGATCGTACTGGCTGCCATCCATGCTCAGCTCTCCAGGTCGAGGGCCAGCGCGATGGCGACCCGTTCCGTCTCGGTCAGCTTGATCTCCAGCGCCTGTTCGTACAGCTCCTGGAATTCGGGGATGCCGTGCAATTCCTCGGCCTTGGCCTTGTGCCAGGCGAAGCCTGCCTCGTGCAGCCCGCGTAGCGTGTCATCGGCCATCAGCGCGCCCATCTCGGCGCGCAGGCGGGGCAGGTTCCGGGTGATCGTGACGTCGGTGTAATTGCTCCAGTCCATCCGGATCCAGTAGTTCAGCCCGATCGACCGGTCGACATGCAGGGCTCGCCCCCTTTGCCGTTTGACAAGGTAACTTTCGGCCGACCGCAGCGCGTAATGGTTCAACTGGATCAGGTCATACCCGATTGATTTCTTGGAGCTTCTCCAGCCGTTCTTGATCTGCTCCTTGGTGGTGGGCAGGCCGGAGCCGTTGACCCAGGCCACCTGGTCGATCTTGTCATCGACCAGCTTGTTGGGCCGGTGGCAGGACAGTTTCTCGTAGGCGCCGATATTGCGGAACATCGTCTTGAAGCCCCAGACCGTATGCGGCTTGGGGCAGTATTTCGGCGCGCAGGCGGTGAATTGCTCGATCACCGGTCGGTCTTCTAGCGCGGTCACGCCGTTATGGCCAAACAGCCGCCAGGTCATCGACACGTTGGTCGCCGCCGGCACCCGTTCAAAGAAATCGTCCAGCGTGCCATTGCCGCAGCGGATGTTGACGAATTCGTCCACGTCGATATGGGCGATCCATTCCGCGTTGCGGATCACGTCTTCTTCCAGCGCATTGTCCAGCGCGTATTGCTGGGGCGAATTGCCTTCCCACTTGTCGTTGTTGCGATGGTGGACAATGCCCAGCTCGTCCAGCCGGGCCAGGATCTTGTCGGTCCCGTCGGTGCAATCGTTGGTGTAGATCAGGAAGGTGTCGAAGCCGACCGCGCGGTGATAGGCGATCCATTCCAGGATATAGGGCGCCTCGTTCTTCATGCAGCCGACGATGACGCGGCCCGTGCTGCCCGCGGGCAGGGGCCGGACCGGGGCGGGCGCAGTGGGATAGGCAGGTTCGAACGGGGCGGCCAGTTCTTCCTCGTTGACGCGGCCGAGCCGGTTATGCGGCTTGAACGACGAGGTCTGGAGCGAGGCGAATTTCTCCAGCGCCAGCGGCGACATGATCTTCATCGCCTCGGGGGTCACGGCCTCCTTGATCTTCGCCCGTGTCTCACCCTGCGGGGCTTCGCCGTTCAGTTCGGCGATATCGGCCAGCTTGGCCTTGGCATGGTCGGCCGTGCTGCGCTCGACCCGCCACATCCAGCCCAGCAGGTATTGCGAGGCGCGGTAGCCGTTGCGCGTTCCGGCCTCCCGCCAGGGGCCTTCGGGGGCGTCGGGTTCCATCCGGGCCGGGTCCAGCCCGGGATGCGCGGCGCACAGACCCTCGCGATCCCGCGCGAACCGATCCGATATCAAGCCCAGCGTGCCGGAGGCGATCGGCGGGCCGTCGATGGCGATCTCGTCCATGAACCGCTTCCAGTAGGTGCGCGTCAGCACGTGCTTGCCCTCGGACAGCAGGCGCAGCAGCAGGTCGTTCATCTGCCGCGAGCGCGCCACCCAGGCGGCCGAGGGCTCTGCCGGCGGGGTCCAGGGATCGGCCTTGCCGAATTGTTCGGTGATGTCGAAACAGGCGGCCAGTTCGTCGACCACGTCGGGGCCGGTGAAACGGTCGGGATCATAGCTGCGCAGCCGTACCGATCCCGCGCCGAAGGTCGCCTCCCAATGGCGCACGAGGCGTTGGTAATCCAGCCAGAAGGCCGGGGTCTGGATGTTGGGAAACTGGCCGCGTTCCGCGGCCGGATCAGGGGCCAGGGCCAGGCAGGCCTCCCACCAGTCCGGCGCATCGACCAGGCCGGTTTCCAGGTCCAGCCCGCGGGCGCGCCCCTCCATCACCTGCGCGGCATAGGCCCGGGCCAGCAGGCGCGCCGGCTCGTCCACATGGGCGGTGACGGTGATGTCCTTGCTCAGCGGGGTCAGCAGGTCGCGCAGCGTCTCAAGCTCCGCCCGGCTGGTCAGCGATGTGCCCAGTTGCGAGGCCGACAGGATCAGCACCTCGGGCTTCGCGGCCTCCACGTCGCGGGCCAGACCCTCGGCGATCTGGTCGCGCAGGGCGGTCTGCTTTTCCTCGGTGATGAAGCCGCGGTTGAAGCGCAGAGGGTCCACCGCATCGGGCGCCGTGACGGCCATGAACAGGCGGGTGTGGTTCTTCGCGCCCGGCGTGCGCGGAAACAGGACGCCCTTGCCCTCAAGCTGCGAGCGTTTCTCGGCCAGCACGTCCTGAAGACGCTGGGCACCGCAATGGTCCAGCCCGATATGCAGGTGAATCTTCATGTCTCATCCGTCTCCCTGACGGTCTCGGCCCCGGTCCCGTCGGCATCGTCATCGGTCCCGTCGCCCCTGGCCGCATCATCCTCGGGCAGATCGGGGTTCGTGTTGCGGTTGGCCTGACCCCACCACGGCACGTCGCGCCCGATGAAGGCGGCCAGCCGGTCCCGCGCATCCTCCGCCCCGACGGGCAGGTGCAGGAAATGCGGATCGCCCGCAAAGAACCGCTCCAGCGTGGCATAATGCCCTTCGATCCAGCGCACACGCTCCGCCGTCGTCTCGCCATAGCCAACCGGCAGGCCGGGGATCGCCGCGCGTTCCAGCCGGGTCACCATGTTGGTCCAGGCCAGCATCGAATTGCTCAGCTCCAGCGGATCGCGCCAGGTCGCCACGAAACGGACGCCGGGATGACAGGCGCGGATCGCCTCGATCAGCCCCCAATCGGTCTGCGGCCAGATCGGATGCCGCTCCCGCAGGGCCGAGATCTCACTCAGCGCGTCGAACTCGTCCAAGTCGGCCAGCGGATCATCCGCGTGGTAAAGCCCGCGATACAGCAGGTCGCCGACAAACACCTCGTGCAGGTCTTCGCGGGCGGTCTGCTGCGGCTGGATGCGGTGATCGGCGACATGCAGGTTGGCCCGGCGCAGGGCGCGGGCCAGGGTCGTGGTGCCCGATTTCGGCAGGCCCAGATTGATCACCCGCAGGCGCGGGCTCATCCGGTGGCCTCCGGCTCTGCCAAGGCATAGGGCGAGGGCGGCGGCGTCAGCCCCAGCGAGATCAGCAGTGCCTCTTCCGCCGGACAGATCGTGCCGGCCTCCTTCAGCTGCTGTTTCATCGCCTGGTATTCGGGTTGCGCCAGCAGCGCGTCGCGCTTGGCCCTGTGCAAGTCACAGGCCTCGTCATGCAGCGCGCCGATGCCGGGCAGGGCCTTCAGTCGGTCCATTTCCTTGTGCAGCGCGGGCAGGTAGCGGTGGATCGAGCGATCCTCGGCCGCGATATCGTTGCGCTCGCGCCAATAGGTGTCGTCGAAGGCGCGGTGTTCGCGGTTCACGTCGCCCCGGTCGTTCTTCACCAGGTAGCTGTCCAGAGACCGCAGCGCATAATGGTTCAGCGTCGCCAGGGTCCGCGCGCCCTGGGCCGGGAACTTGCGGATCCGGCGTTCATTGGCGGCGATCAGGAACTTGTGCGGCACGTTCCGCCCCGACCCGTCGGTCCAGGAGGGCCGCTTTTTCGGCGGCAGCTTGGATTTGAAGAACGGGCGATGCGCGCCGAAATATTGCAGCGGGAAGTCGCTGCGCACCAGGCTCTTCACCTCGATCGCGAACTCGCCGCACCAGATGTCGGGGTTGTGGCAGCGGGTGAACTGCTCGATCACCGGGCGGTCCTCGAACCCCTCGATCCCGGCATTGGCAAAGAACTGGAAATTCAGCGAAATCGCCTGCGGATTGCCGCAGGCCTCGATCAGGGCGGGGATCGTGTGATCGCCTACATGGATGTTCAGGAACTCGTCCACATCCGCCACCCAGGCCCAGTCCGCCTCGGCCAGGACGGGCTGCTTGCGCGCATCCTTCAGCGCTTCCATCTGGTAATTGCGCCCCTCGGCGGGGTTGGGCAGGTGCACAACCACGCCATGCCCGGCCAGAGCATCCAGCATCCGGTCCGTCGCATCGTCGCAATCGTTGGAATAGAACAGGAAATCGGTCACGCCGATCAGTCGGTTGAACGCGATCCATTCCAGCAGGAAGGGACCTTCGTTCTTCACACAGGTCACGGCGGTTATGCGCATGGCTGCACCCCCGCCTGTAAGGGGACGTGAACAATCATTATATCGGCCCGATAGCTGCCCGGGTTGCGTGGGTCGCAGCTTTATGCCCGACCCATCGTTAATTACTTGGGCGCAGTTTCGCATTTGCCTGCCGCGCCGTCAACGCTGCCCGCGCGTCCCGCGTCCCCCTGCGCCTAAAGTACAACCCTCCGGCCCTTGACGCTCCGCCCCGCCCATGCACTCTTCCCCGACGGAGGTCCACATGACGATACCCAACAGCATCGAGGCGGTCGGCGACATGCTGGCAGGCCAGGATTACGTGGCGGGCCGCGCGCTCTCCACCGTGGTCTTCCTGGCCCTGACCCTCGGCAAGCCGCTTTTCCTCGAAGGTGAACCCGGCACCGGCAAGACCGAGATCGCCAAGGCCATCGCGGCCGGCCTCGGTCGCCGCCTGATCCGCCTGCAATGCTACGAAGGGCTCGACGCGGCCTCTGCCGTCTACGAATGGAACTTCCCGGCCCAGATGGTGGCGATCCGCACGGCCGAGGCCTCGGGCAGCGCCGACCGCGACGCCCTCCAGGCAGAGCTTTTCAGCCCCGACTACCTGACGGAACGCCCGCTTCTGCAAGCGATGCGCCCCGATCCCGCCGGCCCGCCCGTCCTGCTCATCGACGAGCTCGACCGCACCGACGAACCCTTCGAGGCCTTCCTGCTCGAGGCGCTCTCGGATTTCCAGGTGACCATCCCCGAGCTTGGCACGATCAAGGCACCGGAACCACCCATCGTCATCGTCACCTCCAACCGCACGCGCGAGGTTCACGACGCGCTCAAGCGCCGCTGCCTCTATCACTGGGTCGATTACCCCGATTTCGCCCGCGAGATGGAAATCCTCACCGCCCGCGCGCCCGAGGCCGCCGACACCCTCTCGCGCGAGGTCGTGGCCTTCGTCCAGCGCCTGCGCACCGAGGATATCTTCAAGAAACCCGGCGTCGCGGAAACCATCGACTGGGCCAAATGCCTGCTCGCCCTCGACGTGATCGAGCTGTCGCCGCAGACCATCGCCGACACGCTGGGCGCGATCCTGAAATACCAGGACGACATCGCCCGCCTGCAAGGGTCCGAGGCCAAGCGCCTTCTGGACGAGGCCCGCGCCAGTATCGGCCCGGCCTGATCGGCGCGCGTGGCATAGATGATCCAGAGCATAGACCACCTCGTCCTCACCGTCCGCGACCCCGAAAGGGCCGCGGCCTTCTATGCCCGTGTGCTGGGGCTTCGGGTGGTCCGTTTCGGCGAGGGCCGTCTGGCCCTCCAGGTCGGCGCGCAGAAGATCAACCTGCAATCGCTGGGCCAGGAAACGCGCAACCATGCCTGTATCGGCTCCGGCGATCTCTGCCTGCTTACCGACGCGGCCCCCGAGGACACGATCGCCCGCCTGACTGCCGAGGGCGTCCCGATCGTCGAAGGCCCGGTGGAAAAGACCGGCGCCCGCGGGCCGTTCACTTCGGTCTATTTCAACGATCCCGATGGCAATCTCATCGAAATCAGTCGCTACCCGTGACCATCCGGCCTGCATATCCACTGCCTGAAAGCAGGCAAGATCGCTTGCCCTCCATCGGAGGCGAGCAAGCTATTCCGCTTGCCACCCGGCGCGCGCGCCCCTTTCATCTGGCCCCAAATATCCTGCCGGGGGTGTGGGGGATGCAAAATCCCCCACCTGTGCGACCTCTCCACCCGAACCCCGGCCTGACCTGATGCCCGAATTCCCGCAACTCGACCTGCCCGAACATCCCCGCCTGGCGGAGAACATCACCCATTTCGCCCGCGCCCTGCGCAAGGCCGGCCTGCCCATCGGGCCCGGCCGGGTGATCGACGCCATCCGCGCGGTCGAGGCCGCGGGCTTCACCGAGAAATCCGACTTCTACTGGACCCTGCACGCCTGTTTCGTCTCCCGCCCGGATCACCGGCAGATCTTCAACCAGGTCTTCCGGCTCTACTGGCGCGACCCGCAATACATGGAACACATGATGTCCATGATGCTGCCCTCCCTGCGCGGTGTGGCCGAGGAACGCGCCGCTGAAGCCGCCGAAAAACGTGCCGCCGAGGCGCTGCTCGACGGCGCCGATGCCCCCGTCGACCGGCCCGAGCAGGACGAGAGCGAGGAGGAGACCACGATCGAGGTCGACGCCTCCCTCACCATGTCCGAGGAAGAGCGCCTGCGCTCACTCGATTTCGAACAGATGTCGACCGAGGAAATCGCCCGCGCGAAGCGGATGCTCTCGCGGCTCACGCTGCCGGTCACTCCGCTCAAGACTCGTCGCGGCCAGTCCAGCGCCCGCGGCGCGCGGATCGACGGCGCCCGCACCCTGCGCGCGGCGATGCGCACGGGCGGCGAAATCCAAAGCCTTGCCCGCATGACCCCGCGCACCCGCTGGCCCGCGCTGGTCACGCTCTGCGACATCTCCGGCTCCATGTCGCAATATTCGCGGATGGTGCTGCATTTCCTGCACGCGGTGGCCAATGAAAAAGGCGCCGGCTGGGCCAAGGTCCACGCCTTCACCTTCGGCACGCGTCTCACCAACATCACCCGCCACCTCGCCAATCGCGACGTCGATGCCGCGCTCGCCGCCGCCGGGGCGGAGGCGCAGGATTGGGAAGGCGGCACCCGGATCGGCGATTGCCTGCACGCCTTCAACCGCGATTGGTCGCGCCGCGTCATGGGGCAGGGGGCGGTTGTCCTGCTGATCACCGACGGGCTCGACCGGGGGGACCCGGATGCGCTGGCCCATGAAATGCAGCGCCTGCACCTGTCGTCGCGGCGCCTGATCTGGCTCAACCCGCTGTTGCGCTATGACGGCTTCGCGCCGCGCGCCCGGGGCATCGCCGCGATGATGCCGCACGTGGACACGTTTCGGGCCGGGCACTCCATCGCTTCCATCGAAGACCTCGCCCAATCGCTGTCGCGCCCCGATGACATGGGCGAAAAAGCCCGGATGCTGGCTGCGCTAAGAGGCTGAAATCCCTCGCGCTATCCGATAACATTGAACTTATTGCGATGATCCGACGTTGCTTTCCTAAGCGCCGCCCGATGCGGCCCAGGAAAGGACTACACCCCATGACCGGAACATTTCTGAAATCGACCACCGCGATCGTGCTGAGCCTCAGCCTCGCGGTTCCGCATGCCGCCATTGCCCAGGTCACGCTCGACGACGTTGAACTCGAGGTGAACACCGAGGGCATGACCGAGGCCGAGATCGAGGCCCTCAAGCTGAAGAAACTGGAAGAGATGCAGGCCGCAGAGGCCCAATCCCTCCCCGAACAGGCCGAGGGCGAGGCCAAGGGGCTGCTCGGCCAGGCCGTGGACGCGGTTCAGGACACCGTGGACCAGGTGACCGGCAACGGCGACGTGAACGATAATGCCGGCAATGCTGGCGGTCAGGGCCAGGCCAACGCGAATGCCGAGGGGCAGGCCAACGCCAACGCCCAGGCTGAAGCCGCCGCAGAGCCCGCCGAGACGGCTGAAACCGCCGCCGAGGAAACTGCCGAGGCGGTCGAACAGACTGCAGATCAAGCTGCCGACACGGCCGAAGCCGTGACCGAGCAGGCCGCCGATACGACCGAGGCCGCAACCGAACAGGCCGCAGACGCTGCCGAAGGCGCGACCGAAGAGGTCGACCAGACCGCAGATGCCCTTCGTGAAGACCTTGAGGCCGACCAGGCCGCCGAAGCAGAGGCTCAGGCCAATGCAGAGGCCCCGGCCGACGCCAATTCGGATGCCACGGCCGAGGCCAATGCCGACGCCAACGCCGCCCCGGTGACCGAGGAAGAGCCCGGCGCGCTTGAACAGGCCGTCGACAACGTCCGTAACGCGCTGACCGGCGAAGACAATGCCGAAGCCGCTGCCGAAGCAGAAGCTGAAACCGAAGCAGAAGCTGAAACCGCAGCCGAAGCTGAGACCGCCGCTGACGCGGAGGCCGCGACCGACGCCGAAACCGCTACGGCGCAAGATGCCGACGCGACGGCCGATGCCGAAACGACTGCCGATGCGGGCGCCACCGCCAGCGATGGCGAAGCAACCGCCGAGGCCGAGGTCGACCGGCAGGCCGTCGCCGAACAGCAGGCCGAAGCCCAGGCGGCCGAAGCCGAGGCGCAATCCGGGTCCATGGCCGCAACCGCGACCGACACCGAAGGTGCCGAAGTGGTCGAGGAAACCGTGACCGAAGAGGACACCCGCTCTTCGACCGAGGAATTCCAGACCGCGGCCGATGCGCAGACCACGGCACAGGAGACCGATCAGCAGGCGGCCAACACCCAGGATGATGGCGTCGCCAACCAGCTGGACGACAATGAAGGCCTGAACGATCTGGGCAAGATCGCCCTCTTTGGTCTTGGTGCCCTCGCTGTCGGCCAGATCCTGTCGAACGGCAACGAGGTCGTGTCGAATTCCGGCGACCGCGTGGTCGTGCAGCAGCCGGACGGCTCCTACCGTGTCTACAAGAACGACGACACGCTGATCCGCCGCCCCGGGACCGACGTGCGCACCTTTGCCTATGACGACGGCTCCACCCGGACGGTCGCCACGCGCGACAATGGCGTGCAGATCGAAACGATCCGTGCCGCCGATGGCACCGTGCTGCGCCGCACGCGCATCCTGCCCGACGGTCAGCAGGTCGTTCTCTTCGACGACACCCGCACTGTCGAGCGGGTCGAGGTGAACCAGCTGCCGCAGGTGTCCGAAGCCGACCGTTCGATAAACTTCCAGCAGGCGCAGGAAGACGAACTGCGCGCCGCGCTACAGGCCCAGATGCCGGCCGATGTGAACCGTACCTTCTCGCTCAGCCAGGTGCGCAACATCAACGCCGTGCGCCAGCTGGTGCCCGAGATCGACGTGGACAACATCACCTTCGAAACCGGCTCCTCCGCGATCCGGCCTGAAGAGGCAGAGGAACTGGCCGCGCTTGGGACCGCCATGCGTCAGCGGATCGAGGAAAACCCGGGCGAGGTCTTCCTGATCGAAGGTCACACCGATGCCGTCGGTTCTGCCAGCTACAACCTGGCCCTGTCCGACCGCCGCGCCGAATCCGTGGCACTGGCCCTGACCGAGTATTTCGACGTGCCGCCCGAGAACATGGTTGTTCAGGGCTACGGCGAATACGACCTGAAGATCCGCACCCTGTCTGCCGAGCGCGAGAACCGCCGCGCCGCCGTGCGCCGCATCACCACGCTGCTGACGGACAGCTAAGCGATACGAACCGGGCCATTCTGGACCGGGGACATTTCCGAGGCCGGGCAGGGTAACCTGCCCGGCCTTTTTCAGTGTCGCGGCCCGACTGGGGAAGAAGACGTTCCGGAAAGGAATGCATGGGCCGCAGGACTGTCATGCCGGAAATTGGTTAATGATGTCTTGATCCAGCGCAAAAATGCACCGACGTAATACCGACGCGATACCGACGTCGTACCGACCCTCCGAAAATCGGGGGCAGGGTCGACTTTCCGCCACTTGGGGTGGGTCGAATTTTCTGCGACGATCGCGGTCGGAAAAGGAGAAGTCTCATGGATCAGATACCCGAACAGGCGCTCGACTGGTTTCGCGCCGGCAAGGGCGCGGCGCTGGCGACCGTGGTCGAAACCTGGGGCTCCGCACCGCGCCGCGTCGGTGCCATGCTCGCCGTCTCGGGCGAGGGGGAGCTGGTCGGCTCCGTCTCTGGCGGCTGCGTCGAGGGTGCGGTAATTACCGAGGCTTTTGAGGTACTTGAAGAGGGTGGCAGCCGTATCCTGACCTATGGTGTCTCCGACGATGACGCCTTTGCCGTGGGGCTTGCCTGTGGTGGGACGATCCGCATCCTTCTGGAGCCCGTGGGCCTCGAAAACGGCCTGCCCGAAGATCACCTCGCCGCCCTGTGCGAAGCCCGCGCCGAACGCCGCCCCGTGGCCCATGTGATCGACACCCAAACCTGGGAACGTCGCCTGGAAGGCTTTGAAACGCATGAAGAAAAGTTCCGCGCCGATCGGTCTGCCTTCCTCGAGGACGGCACGACCTTCGTCGCCATCCACAACCCGCCGCTGCGGATGATGGTGGTGGGGGCCGTGCATATCGCTCAGGCCCTTTTGCCGATGGCGCGCATCGCGGGCTACGACCCGGTCATCATCGACCCGCGCCCCGCCTTCGCCGCCGAGAACCGTTTCCCTGGGGAACGCATCCTGGAGGACTACCCGGACGAGGTTCTGACCCGCGAGGGCATCGACACCCGCACCGCGCTCGTCCTGCTGACCCACGACCCCAAGATCGACGATCCGGCTCTCGTTCTGGGCCTGCGGTCGGACGCGTTCTATATCGGCGCGCTCGGGTCGACGCGGACTCATGCGAAACGGGTGAAACGGCTTGAAGGTCAGGGCTTTAGCGAGGCCGAGATCGGCCGCATCCACGCCCCTGTCGGGCTCGATATCGGTGCTGCGGGCCCCGCCGAAATCGCGGTTTCGATCATGGGCGAGATCACTCGGGTCCTGCGAAAAGGCGCCTGACATGAAGTTCGGAAAGGTCGACCTTGAGGAGGCCGAAGGCGCCATCCTCGCCCATTCCGTGGCCCTGTCCTCGGGCCGTCTGCGCAAGGGGCAGGTCCTGTCTGCCGATGACATTTCGGCCATGGCAGAGGCCGGCATGACAGAGGTCATCGTCGCCCGTCTGGCGCCTGGTGATATCGATGAAAATACCGCTGCAGCACGGGTTGCGGCTGCTCTCGTGCCGGACCCGGATGCCGCTAACCTGCAGATAACAGAGGCCTTTACGGGGCGCGTGAACCTGCTGGCCACGGGGCCTGGCGTGGTGCGATTGGACGCGGCGCGCTTGCAGGCGCTGAACCGCATCGACCCGATGCTGACGCTCGCCACGGTGCCGAATTACCGGCAGATGAGCGCGGGCGGGATGGTGGCAACGGTCAAGATCATCTCCTACGCGGTTCCGGGCAGCGCGGTAGAAGCGGCAGAGAGCCTCTTGGCCGATGCGCCGTCCCTCCGGCTGGAGCGGACGCGGCTGTGCACGGCCCGTCTGATCGTCACGCAAATCCCTGGTGGAGCAGGGGAAAAAGGCGTGAAGGCCATCCGGGACCGGGTCGAGGCTTTGGGGATGGACCTGACCGAAACCCGCACCGTGGCCCATGATCGCGCGGCGCTGACGGCGGAGCTCCAGAAGGACGCACCGGAGGACCTGGTGCTGATCCTGACAGGCTCTGCCACGTCCGATCCCGATGATGTCGCACCCGGTGCCGTACGCGATGCGGGCGGCCAGGTGACGCGGTTTGGAATGCCCGTCGATCCGGGCAACCTGTTGTTCCTGGGGGATTTATCCGACCGTCCGGTGATCGGCTTGCCAGGCTGCGCGCGTTCGCCGTCTCTGAACGGGGCCGATTGGATCCTGTCGCGGATTGCCTGCGGTCTGCCCGTCTCCGGCGACGATATCGCCGGGATGGGGGTGGGTGGCCTGCTCAAGGAAATCCCGACCCGGCCCCAGCCTCGTGACCGGAGCAGGCGGCTTAACAAGCCGTGACCAACCGCGCAGCATTGCCCGAGCCAGCCGCCCCAAACCCTTGAATGCAAACAAAAACGGCCCCCAAAAGAGGGCCGTTTCATCATGACGTCAAATTGGGATTACTTGGTGACCGGGCCGATCATCATGATCATCTGGCGGCCTTCCATCTTCGGCATGTTCTCGACCTTGCCGACTTCCTTGATGTCCTCGGCGACCCGTTCCAGCAATTCGCGGCCCAGGTTCTGGTGCGCCATCTCGCGGCCGCGGAACCGCAGGGTGACCTTCACCTTGTCGCCTTTTTCAAGGAATTTGAAGACGTTGCGCATCTTCACTTCGTAGTCATGCGTGTCGGTGTTGGGGCGGAACTTCACCTCCTTCACCTCGATGATCTTCTGTTTCTTGCGCGCCTCGGATTCCCGCTTCTGCTGTTCGTACTTGAACTTGCCGAAATCCATGATCTTGCAGACAGGCGGATTGGCATTCGGGGAAATCTCGACAAGATCCAGCTCTGCTTGAGCGGCCATTTCCATGGCGCGGGCCGGAGTCACGACACCAACGTTCTCTCCGTCGGCGCCAATCAGGCGGATTTCATCTGCGCGAATGCGTTCGTTTACGCGGGGGCCGGTATCACGGGTCGGCGGCGCGTTGTGTGGTCTGCGAGCTATTTTCTTGGTCCTTTTGTGGCCGTGGTTTTGAAGGCACAAAGTAGACTTGGCAGGGGTTTCTTTCAAGCGGCAAATCGGGGAAACGTCCTGCCAAAGCCGAATCTCTGCCTCGCAGCATTTTGTGGGCGGCGTCGGCCAACTTGCGTTAGAATGGGCGCAGGTGACCAAAGGAAGGGAATTCTCAAATGCAGAAAATCATTGCCGTTCTGATTGGCCTCGTGATCGTGGGCGGGATCGCCTGGTACATCCGTGAGCCGGAAGTGGTCGAGGAGATGGCCACCGACGTTGCCGAAAGCGCAGAGGACATCGATGCCCCTGCCGCGCTGGAAGACGCCGCCGACTCGGTCGGTGACGCGGTCGAGGACACTGCGGTAGCTGCGGCCGAAGTGGCCGAAGAAGCGGTCGAAGAGGCGCAGGAACTGGCTGCCGATGCCGCGGAAACCGCTGAAGAAGCGGCAGAAACCGTCGGCGCAGCCGTGAGCGAGGCGACCGAGAACGCCGAAGAGGTCGCAGGCGACGCAGCTGATGCTGCCGCCGAGGCCACCGATGATGCGATGGCGCTGGCCGGCGATGCGGCGGACCAGGCCTCTGACGCGGCCGAAGCCGTTGAAAACACGGCCGAGACCGTGATGGACACCGCGGGTGAGGCTGCTGAAACCGCCGCCGAAGCGACCGAAGAAGCCGTCGAAGACACCGTCGCCGCAGCCGAGGACACCGCCGAAGCCGCCGCTGACGTGACCGAGGACACCGCGACCGCCGCCGCCGAAGCGACGGAAGAGGCCGTAGAGGCCACTGCCGAAGCGACGGCGGAGGTTGCCGACGAGGCCGCGGAAACGACTGCGGAGGCCGCGGAAGAGGTGGCCACGGAAACCACCGCCGCGACCGAAGAGGCTGCTGACGCCGCAGCCGATACCGCCGAAGCCGCGGAAGAAACCGCCGAAACCGCCGCGGCCGAAACCGCGGATGCGGCCGACGCCGCCACGACCGAAACCAGCGCCGAGGTCGAGGCTCTGGCCGAGGAAACCGGCATGTCCGTGGCCAGCATCACCGACCTGCTGACGGTGGACGGGTTCGACTTCGACCAGGTGATCGAACTGATCGATGCCTCCGATATCGGGGTGATCCAGAAAGGCGCGCTGAAGGCCGGGATCGAGGGCGCGCGGAACAATCCCGACCAGCTCTCCACCCTGCTGGAGCAGGTGCGGCAGGCGCTTGGTCTGGAAGGCTAAGCCTCTGACATAAAAACGCAAAGGGCCGGTCGCATCGACCGGCCCTTTTTCTTTGGATTAAGCCCCGAGCGCCCGGTCAGAGGGGCAGGGCGTTGGTCGATTTGATCTCTTCCATCGACAGCAGCGCGGTCACGTTGTGGACCTTCACCTCCGATATCAGCGCCTGGTAGAACGCATCGTAAGCGCGGGCATTCTGGACGCGGACCTTGAGTATGTAGTCGATGTCGCCGGCCAGTCGGTGTGCCTCCTGCACTTCGGGGCGTTCGCGCAGGGCCTTGAGGAAGGCCGCCTGCCAGGAGGCGTCGTGCTCCGACGTGCGGATCAGCACGAAGAAGCAGGCCTCGAACCCCAGCGTCTCCGCATCGAGAATCGCCACCTCCCGCGTGATGATCCCGGCATCGCGCATCTTGCGGATCCGGTTCCACACAGGGGTCTTGGAGGACCCTACTTTCTTGGCGATTTCCTCGATCGAGGGTGTGGTGTCCTGCTGCAGTTGCAAAAGGATTTTCCGGTCGAGCTCGTCCAGTCGGGTCGCCATTCCTGTTTTCCTTGCTTTACCGGGATTCCGACCCGGCTGGTCGCGCTTGCTGGAACAGAGTTCCTTATTTCCCCGGATACCTAGCGGGTTGGGGGGATTATTTCCTAAGTTGGTCTCAAGTCAACCGACCCGGAAAGGGGGCGTCCATGCAGCATTTCCCGATCTTCCTGTCGATGCAGGGCACACGCGTGCTTCTGTCCGGCGGAGGCGCGGCCGCGCTGGCCAAGCTGCGCCTGCTGATGAAGACGCCCGCCCGGATCGAAGTCTACGCCGAAGATGCGGCACCGGAAATCCGCACATGGGCCCGTCGCGGTCAGCTGATCCTGAAGGCACGGGCGCTGCGCGCGCTCGATCTGGTCGGGGCACAGCTGGTCTACGCGGCGGACGAGGACGACGCCAAGGATGCGCGCACCGCGTCGCTGGGCCGTGACGCTGGCGTGCTGGTTAATGTCGTCGACAACCTGGCCGCGTCACAGTTCATCACGCCCGCCATGGTCGACCGTGCGCCGCTGACCGTGGCCATCGGGACCGAAGGCACCGCGCCCGTGCTGGCCCGCAAGGTCAAGGCCGCGCTCGAGGCACAGCTGCCGGTCGCAACCGGTGACCTGGCCGAAGCCGCGGCGCATTTCCGCGACCGGGCAGAGGTTCTGCCCCACGGCGCCGCCCGCCGCGAGTTCTGGGCCGAATGGTTCGACCATGCCGGGCCCGAGGCCCATGCCGAAGGGCACGACCTGGATCATGCCCTGACAACGCTGTTGCAGGCCCATCAGGCCGGTCGCGAGCAGACGCCGCGGGTCACGCTGGCCTGGACCGGGTCCGACGACCCCGATCTGCTGGTGATGAAGACGCGCCGCGCGCTCGACACCGCCGACGTTGTCGTGCATGACGCGGACATCGCCGATGCTGTGCTGGAGCTTGCCCGCCGCGAGGCCGATTTCGTCACCATCCATGACACCGCCCATGTGCCTCCGCTGCCGCGCCTTCTGGCCCAGCATGCGCAGGGCGGTCAGCACGTTCTTTACCTTTCCACCCGGCCGATCCCGGATCAGCTGATTGCGCGCCTTGGCCTCGAGCCGGTCGAAACCAGCGTCATCCCGGGCGTCGCCGCCCCCATTCAAAGCCAAACCAGACAGGAGCAGGTCTGATGCCGCGCGCCTTTACCCCCAAAGTGGTTACCGCCAACGCCCTTCTCGAAGGTGATGTCGTCTACCTGACCGCTGACGACCAATGGACCCGTGATCTCAAGCAGGCGGAACTGATCACCGACGAAGCGGTGGCCGATCTGCGCCTGCTGGAAGCCGAACGCCGCGCCGCAGAGGTCGTGGGCCCGTACCTGGCCGACATGGTCGCCGGTGACGGCGGCCCCGAGCCCACCCATTTCCGCGAGGATTTCCGGCGTACCGGCCCCTCCAACTACCACCACGGCAAACAGGCGGAGGCATAAGATGTATCAGTATAACGAATTCGACCACGCCTTCCTGGCCGAGCGCAACGCCCAGTTCCGCAAGCAGGTGGAGCGCCGCATCGACGGGTCGCTCACCGAAGAGGAATTCCGCCCGCTGCGCCTGATGAACGGGCTGTACCTGCAGCTGCACGCCTACATGCTGCGGGTCGCGATCCCCTACGGCACGCTCAGCAGCGCGCAGATGCGCCAGCTGGCCGTGATCGCCGAGAAGTGGGACAAGGGTTACGGCCATTTCACCACGCGTCAGAACATCCAGTATAACTGGCCGAAACTGCCGGATGTGCCCGATATCCTCGACGCGCTCGGAGAGGTGAACCTGCACGCCATCCAGACCTCGGGCAACACGATCCGGAACGTCACCGCGGACCATTTCGCAGGTGCCGCCCGTGACGAGATCGCCGATCCGCGCCCCGTGGCCGAATTGCTGCGCCAATGGTCCACCGACCACCCAGAATTCCAGTTCCTGCCGCGCAAGTTCAAGTTCGCCGTCACCGGCAGCCCGAACGACCGCGCCGTGACCCGCGCCCATGATATCGGCGTGCGGATGATCGAACGCGACGGCGAGGCCGGCTACGAAGTGCTGGTCGGCGGTGGCCTGGGACGGACACCGATGATCGGCAAGGTCATCCGTGACTTCCTGCCGAAAGAGGATCTGCTTCCCTACATGGAAGCCATCGTCAGCGTCTACAACACGCTGGGCCGGCGCGATAACAAGTACAAAGCACGCATCAAGATCACCGTGCACGAGAACGGCATCGACACGATCCGCGACAAGGTCGAGGCGCGTTTTGCCGAGCTCAAGCCGCTCTTCTCCGGCGTCGACCAGGAGATGCTGGCCGAGATCGAGCGCCAGTTCGCCCCGCCGGCCTTCCGCAACGGCCCGACCGACACGTTCGAGGCCGCCCGCGAGGCCGACCCGATCTTCCGCGCCTGGGCCGATACCAACCTCACGGCGCACCGCGTCGATGGCTATGCGATCGTCACGATCAGCCTGAAAAAACATGGGGATACGCCGGGCGACGCCACGGCTGACCAGATGCGCCTGATGGCGGACCTGGCCGAGAAATACGGCCACGACGAACTGCGCATCAGCCATGAGCAGAACGTGATCCTGCCGCATGTCCACAAATCGGACCTACCGGCGATCTATGCCGCACTGAAAGAGGCCAAGCTGGCCACCGCCAATGTCGGTCTGATCTCGGACATCATCGCTTGCCCGGGCATGGATTACTGCTCGCTTGCCACCGCGCGGTCCATTCCCGTCGCGCAGGAGATCGCGCAGCGGTTCGAAGACCTGAAGATGGAACATGATGTCGGGCCGCTGAAGTTGAAGATCTCGGGCTGCATCAATGCCTGCGGGCATCACCATGTGGGGCATATCGGCATTCTGGGCCTCGACCGGGCCGGGGTGGAAAACTACCAGATCACCCTCGGCGGCGACGGCACCGAAACCGCCGAGATCGGTCAGCGCACCGGCCCCGGCTTTGCCTATGACGAAATCACCGACGCGATCGAACGCATCGTGCGCGCCTATCTGGAGCTGCGCGAAGGCCCGGACGAGACCTTCCTGATGGCCTATCGCCGCGTGGGCGCCGACCCGTTCAAAGCCGCCCTCTACGAGGACGAGAAAGCGAAGACCCGTGCCGCCTGAAGCTGCAATGGATTTCAACTCGCCCGATCTGCCGGAGCAGGCAGAACGGGTGAGAGCGCTGAATGATCGCTATCGACATCACGGCGCGACCTCGGTCCTGGAGGGCGCCTTGCGCGACCCCGAGGCCGGTCGCATCGCGCTGGTGTCGTCCTTCGGAGCGGAATCGGTCGTGCTTCTGCACCTTGTTTCGATGGTCGATCCCAAGACACCTGTCCTGTTTATCGACACGCAGATGCTGTTCCAGGAAACCCTTGATTATCAAGCGGAACTAGCGGAGCGCCTGCATCTGCAGGATCTGCGCGTGATCCGCGCGAATCCGCTGGAACTGGCCAAGGAAGACCCGGACAGCACGCTGCATCAATTCGATACCGACAGCTGCTGTGCGCTGCGCAAGACGCGGCCCTTGCAGCAGGCTTTGACCCAGTTCGACGGCTGGATCACCGGGCGGAAACGCTTTCAGGGCTCCACCCGCTCCGCGCTGGAATTCTTCGAGGCGGATGGCCCGCACCGGATCAAGGTGAACCCGCTGGCGCATTGGGAACCCGAAGATATCCGCGCCTACATGGAGGAAAACCGGCTGCCGCGGCATCCGCTGGTGGCCAAGGGCTATCCTTCCATCGGGTGCGAACCCTGCACCTCTCCGGTGGCCCCGGGCGAGGACCCGCGCGCCGGACGCTGGCGCGGTGAAGACAAGAACGAATGTGGCATCCACTTCGTGAACGGAAAAATGGTGAGAGGAGGCGGATCATGAGCGTGATCGTCACCGATGATGGCTTTGCCGCCGCCGATTGGGCGGACGGTCTGAACGAGGCGGAGGTGCTGGATCTGCCCTCGGATACGCAACCCGAAGAGGTTGCGTTGAGCGAGGGCCTCAAGCTTATCCGCGTTGAATTCCCCAGCTTTTCGGACGGGCGGGGGTTCACCATCGCCCGCGTCCTGCGGCGCCGGGGCTATACCGGAAAGCTGCGCGCCTTTGGCCACGTGATTTCGGACCAATACGCCATGGCGCGGCGGTCCGGCTTCGACGAGGTCGAGATCTCCGACGATCTGGCCGCGCGCCAACCCGAGGGAGAGTGGAAATTCCGTGCCGATTGGCGCGCCCATGACTATCAGTCGCGGCTGCGCGCGGGCTGAAACACTTTCCAAAATTCGCATAAGACGCTAGAGGGGGGCGATAACGCCCCGAAAACACATGACCGAGGCTCTCTTGACCGATCAACAACCCGCACCCAAGGTTCCCACGCTGCCCGACGCGCAGACCGTGACTTTTGTAAAGCACTGGACTGACAGGCTTTTCTCGTTCCGGGTGACGCGTCCTGCTTCGCTCCGCTTCCGGTCGGGTGAATTCGTGATGATCGGCCTCATGGGCGACCCCGATCCGAAAACGGGCAAGCAAAAACCCTTGCTTCGCGCCTATTCGATCGCCTCGCCGTCCTGGGATGAAGAACTGGAGTTCTACTCGATCAAGGTTCAGGACGGTCCACTGACCTCCAAACTGCAGCATATCGAGGTGGGCGACCAGATCATCCTGCGGCCGAAGCCCGTGGGCACGCTGGTCCACGACGCGCTGCTGCCCGGCAAACGGCTGTGGTTCTTCGCAACCGGCACCGGTTTTGCCCCCTTTGCGTCGTTGCTGCGGGATCCGCAGACCTATGAGGACTACGACGAGGTCATCATTACCCATACCTGCCGGGAAGTTGGTGAGCTGACCTATGGCGCTGAATTGATTGAAACAATCCGCAATGATGAGATGCTGAACGAGCTGATCGGCGCGGAGAACCTGGCCAAGTTGCGCTATTATCCGACCACGACCCGCGAGGAGAGCCCCAAGATGGGCCGCATCACGGACCTTTTGCGCGACGGGACGGTTTTCAAGGACCTCGGGATCGAGCCGATCAACCCCGAAGCGGATCGCGGCATGGTCTGCGGCAACCTGGCCTTCAATATCGAGATCAAGGAAATCCTCGAGGAGTTCGGGCTTGAGGAAGGCGCCAATTCCGATCCGAAGCAATACGTGGTCGAAAAAGCCTTCGTGGACTGATCACCTGACAAATGGTAAACGGAAAAGCGGCCTTGGGGCCGCTTTTTTTACGTCCCTAAACGGACAGTTAAGCCTGATGGGGTCACACATGACCAACATCGCCCAACCTACTGAAATCCCAAGTGGATGAACCTGGTTAACTAACTGATAAATTTGATTTAAAATCAGTTCATCGCGTTAATGTGCGACCCGAGGCTACGTGATGTTTCACGCGAAGCTAGTCAGGACATTGTCAATCTTGGCGAAGAAAATGCATACTCGGGTGCCCCACGACAGTGAAGCGGAAGTAGAAGGCATTGAAAAGGCGGCCGAATTGGCCGCCTCTGTAAGTTACCGACTCTGGGGACGCCCGGTCAGGTACCGTAGGCCACCATCTCACCCATCACGTCTTCTGCCGCGGCGATCAGGGCTTCGGCGACAGTTTCGCATTGTTCCAGCGTCAGGCGGGCAGGCAGGCGGGTGTCACAGGCGCGCATCAGCATGGCGCGGGTCTTGGGAAGCTCGGGCAGATCCTGGATGAATTGCCAGTTCCAGAAGGCGCGGGCGTTGTCCGTGGACATGCCGAAAACCTGTACCTTGACCCCTCGGGCAGCCGCGGCGTCCTGGAAGGCACGGGTTTCGTCATCGCTCAGGCCGACAAGGTTGAATTGCAGGGAATCCGGAGCGCGCACCTCGTCCTCAAGCTTTTCAGGCACGTCGATCCAGGGGGAGGCCGCGATCATCGCGGCCACGTGATCGTGGTTGCGCCGCCCGTCGCGCACGCGGCGCGGAACTTCGGGCAGTTGCGAGCGAACGATCGTCGCGGACATGTTGGACAGACGCAGGTTGTAGAGCGGCAATTGGTTCTGCCACCGCTCCAGCGCCTCGACAAGATCGTTGGAGTTCTCGCCATGCCGCGCCTTGTGCTTCTTCCACATATGCTCGTAGGCGCCGGACATGATGATCGCGCGGGCCACTGCATCGGCATCGTCGGTGATCAGGATGCCACCTTCGCCGGAATTCAGCAATTTGTAGGACTGGAAGGAGAAGCAACCGATCTTGCCGATGGTGCCGATCTTGCGCCCGTTCCATTCGGTGCCCAGCGAATGCGCCGCATCTTCGATGACGGGGATGCCGCGGGCGTCACAGGCCTCCATGATCGCATTCATGTCAGAGGTGTGACCGCGCATATGGCTGATGATGACCGCCTGAACGCCCTCAAGTTTGGCGTGGAAGTCGTTGAGGTCGATGCGATAATTGTCACCGCATTCACACAGGACCGGCTCGCAGTCCGCATGGACGATCGAAGACGGAACTGCCGCAAAAGTGAAAGCCGGG
This sequence comes from Pseudooceanicola atlanticus, assembly GCF_000768315.1. Classification (GTDB taxonomy): domain Bacteria; phylum Pseudomonadota; class Alphaproteobacteria; order Rhodobacterales; family Rhodobacteraceae; genus Pseudooceanicola; species Pseudooceanicola atlanticus. The sequence goes on along the minus strand of NZ_AQQX01000004.1, from coordinate 278,454 downwards.
ATCATCACTCGCGCGCCGCGCGGCAGGCCCAGAGCCTTCAGCGACAGGAACAGGGCAGCGGAGCAGGACGACACGGCGAGCGCGTATTTCGTGCCCATCATCTCGGCGAATTCGGTTTCAAGCAGTGTCACCGGCGCGTTCTCGGGCGCGGTGTAGCGGAACAGGTCGCCGGAGCTGAGAAGGCGCTCGATCTCTTCGCGGGCGGCTTCGGGGATGGGCTCTGCATCGTAGACGTTCGGAGGGAGACTCATCTTTTCGGCTTTCCTGAAGTGTCTTTTCTGGAAACCTAAACGATCCCCCCGAAGGAGCCAACTGAAATTTCCGGACAGGTGGACACAGGTGGGTTCAGAGACCCAGGCGGTCACGCAGGGCGAACCAGGACATCGCCGCGATCAGCAAAGGCGTTCGGAAACCCGGTCCGCCGGGGAAGCGTGGGGTCGGCAGGCTGGCCATCGCGTCGAACCCCGAGGCCTGACCGGCAATCGCGGCGGCCAGCAATTGCCCGGCATGGGTCGCGGTGCCGACACCGTGGCCGGAATAGCCCGAAGCGGACAGGATATTGGGCGCGAGGCGAGTGAAAAAAGGCAGCCGTTTCATGGTGATACCCAGCGTCCCGCCCCAGGCGTAGTCGATGCGGACGTCGCGCAGATGCGGGTAAATCTCGGCCATCGGCTTGCGCACTTTCTCCGCGATATCGCGTGGGAAGCGGTAGCCGTAGCTTTCGCCGCCGCCAAAAATTAACCTCTTGTCAGCAGACAGGCGGTAGTAATTCACCACGAACTTGCTGTCTGCCACGGCAATGTCGCGCGCCAGGACCTTGTCAGCCGCATCCCCGAGCGGCTCTGTCACGGCGATGAAATTGTTGATCGGCATGACGCGGTTGGCGACCTTGCGCTCCAGCGTGCCGAGATAGCCGTTGCAGGCCAGGATGACGTGGTCGGCCTCCACGTGACCTGCGCCGGTGCGAATGGTTGCCGGTGTACCGTGAGCAATGTGGTGCACTTCGGACCGCTCGTGGATCGTGACGCCCGCGTCCCGCGCCGCGGCGGCGAGGCCGAGGGCGAATTTCAGAGGATGCAGATGCGCCGCGCCTATATCGAGGATGCCTCCCTTGTACGCGGGGGAGGGGATCGTGGCCTGGCAGGCGTTCCGGTCCAAGACCTCGATCTGGTCGTAATCGTAGCGCGATTGCAGCAGGGCTGCGTAATCGTGCAGGTGGTGCACCTCGCTGTCGCTGAAACCGGTCCAGGCGACGCCGGGTTTCAGCTCTGCGTCGATATTGTGCTTGGCGATCAGGGTCTTGACCAGGGTCTTGGCGTCTTCGCCGAGGGTCCAGAAGTGCCGGGCATTGTCCGGGCCCAGAATCTTTTCCAGCTCCATCTGGTCCTGCCGCTGACCCGAGCCGAGTTGCCCGCCATTGCGCCCCGAGGCGCCGAAGCCGACGCGCTGCGCCTCGAGCAGAATGACGGAGAGGCCGGCCTGAGCGGCGTGCAGCGCGGCGGACAACCCGGTATATCCGCCGCCGATGACGCAAAGGTCGGCCTTTTGCGCGCCCTTCAGGACGGGAAAGGGCGGCAATTGCGTCGCGGTCGCGGCGTAATAGCTTTCGGGATAGGCACCGGGTTTGTCGTTGGCGTGCAGCAGGTTCATGGGCTCTGCCTTGTCTGTTGGCGGTTCAAGAAGACGCGCGGACGCGCCGCGACCGGTCCCGCGCTGACGCGCGATCCAGGCGGTGCCGACGGGCCGGACGCATCAGACGTTCAGCAGCAGGTGCTCACGCTCCCAAGGAGAGATAACCTGCAGAAATTCCTCGTATTCCGTGCGCTTCACGATGGAATAGACGCGGCAGAATTCCTTGCCCAGAACCTCGGCGATGCCCTCTGCTTCGTCCATTTCGCCAAGTGCCTCGCCCAGGGTGCGGGGGAAGTCGCCGTCACCCTCGTAGGCGTCACCACGGAACTGCTTTTCGGCGCGTTCCTCGCGCATCAGGCCAAGATAGCCGGCGGCGAGCGATGCGGCGATGCCGAGATAGGGGTTGCAATCCATGCCCGCGACCCGGTTTTCGATCCGGCGCGAGGCCGGGTCCGAGATTGGCACGCGGATGCCCGTGGTGCGGTTGTCGCGGCCCCATTCAAGGTTGATGGGCGCGGCGTGATCCTTCACGTAGCGGCGATAGGAATTCACGTAAGGGGCAAGCAGCGGGATCACCTGGGGCAGGTGGTGCTGCAGGCCGCCGATGAAGTTGTAGAAGGCATCCGTTTCGCCGCCCTGCGGCCCGGTGAAGATATTCTTGCCGGTCTCCAGGTCGAGGATCGAATGGTGGATATGCATGGCCGACCCGGGTTCGTCACCGATCGGTTTCGCCATGAAGGTGGCGAAGCAATCGTGCCGCAGGGCGGCCTCGCGGATCAGGCGCTTGAAGTAGAAAACTTCGTCCGCCAGCTTGATCGGGTTGCCGTGACGCAGGTTGATTTCCAGCTGACCGGCGCCGCCTTCCTGGGTGATGCCGTCGATCTCGAAGCCCTGCGCCTCGGCGAAGTCGTAGATGTCGTCGATCACGGGGCCGAATTCGTCGACAGCGGTCATGGAATAGGCCTGGCGCGCGGCGGCAGGTCGGCCGGAGCGGCCCATCATCGGTTCGATCGGCTTGGCCGGGTCGAGGTTGCGGGCGACGAGGTAGAATTCCATTTCGGGCGCGACGACCGGTCTCCAGCCCTGCTTGTGATAGAGATCCACCACCCGTTTCAAAACGTTACGAGGCGCGAAGGGGATCGGGTTATCCTTGCGGTCATAGGCGTCGTGGATGACCTGCAGCGTCCAGTCGCCGGTCCAGGGTGCCGCCGTTGCGGTCGACATGTCGGGTTTGAGGATCATGTCGGGTTCGATGAACCCTTCCTCGCCCGCCGCGTCGCCCCAATCGCCGGTGATCGTCTGGAAGAAGATCGAATTGGGCAGGTGAAACTTGCTTTGCCGCGCGAATTTCGAGGCGGGCACGGCCTTGCCCCGGGCGATGCCGGGCAGGTCGGCGATGACGCATTCGACCTCGTCCAGGCGGCGCCCTTCGAGATAGGCCTGCGCCGCTTCGGGCAGGGAGGCGATCCAGTTGTCGTCCATCATTTCTCTCCCCGGAAGGTGGCGGCGAACCGCTTGGCAATCGTGCTGCTGCCGAGCGGGGCGTTCAGGTTGTCTGCGGCATTGGCCAGCAGGGCGTCGGGCACGACACCGGGGCCGCGTTTGCGGATCAGCCCGTCGACCTCGGTCGCGGTAAATTCGGGATGCGCCTGTACCGTGTAGATGCGGTCGCCATAGGCCACGGCTGCGTTGGCGCAGAACTCGGACGAGGCAAGGACCTGCGCACCGTCGGGTAGGGCGACGACCTGGTCCTGGTGCCAGGCGTTCAGCGTCAGGGGACCGTCCTCGAACTGGTAGGTCTGGGCGCCGACGGACCAGCCACCGTCGAACTTGACGACCTTGCCGCCCAGGGCCTGGGCGATGATCTGATGGCCAAAGCAGACCCCGACCAGCGGGCGGCCGGCGTCGCGAATGGCGCGGATCAGGTCCTCGAGCGGGGGGATCCAGTCGTGATCCTCGTAGGCGCCGTGGCGGGAGCCGGTGATCAGCCAGCCGTCACAGGCCTCCGGTCCCTCGGGGAAGTCGCCGTCCACCACGTTGTAGGTCGCGTAATCGAAGTTTTCGCCGGCCAGCAGCCGTTCGAACATCGCGTCGTAATCGCCGCTTTCCCCTTGAAGATCTTCGGGGAAATGGCCGCATTGAAGAATGCCGATGAGCATGGATCACCTGATTTGGTTGATGGCGCGAAGGTAGAGGAGCGCTCGGGGGGCGGCAAGGGGGGCCGTCGGGGGAGCCGTCGAGGCGGGCGTCAGACGGCCTCCAGGTAGGTTTTCCAGTGATCTTCCGGCGCGATTTCGGCCAGTCTGCGCATCTCCTGACGCTTGGTCAGGGTGAGGTTGCGGATCAGCAATTCGGGGAAGATACGGGCAATCGTCGGGTCGGTTTCGAACGTGTCGATGGCCGAGGCCCAGTCGGGGCGCAGGCGCGGAAGGTCCATGTCGTAGGCATTGCCGGAAATGGGCGCGGGGGGCCTTCGGGCATCCTCGATCCCGGTGATCGCGGCGCCGAGGATCGCGGCGAGGGCCAGGTAGGGGTTGATGTCCCCGCCCGCGACGCGATGTTCGATGCGCCGCGCCTTGGACGACCCGCCGGGAATGCGCAGCGCGGCGGTGCGGTTCTCGTAGGCCCAACAGGCGCCGACGGGAGCATGGGCGCCGGGCACGAACCGGTCGTAGGACGGCCCGTGCGGTGCGAAGATCAGGGTGGAGGCCGGCATCGCCTCAAGGCAGCCGGCAACCGCATGTTTCATCAGCGCCGTGCCTTCGGGCCCGCCATTGTCGAAGATGTTGTTGCCCGCGGCGTCCAGCACCGAGAAATGGACATGCATGCCGGTGCCGGATTCGTCGGGCAGCGGTTTCGACATGAAGGTGCCGGCCATCCCGTGTTTCCGCGCCATGCCACGGATCAGTGCCTTGAAAAGCCAGGCATTGTCGGCGGCGCGCATTGCGTCTGCATGGTCCAGGTCGATCTCGAACTGGCCCAGGCCGGCCTCGGAAATCGTGGACTGGGCCGGCAGCTCCATCTGCTCGGACGCGTCGTAGACGGCCGACAGGAAGCCGTCGAAGGCATCCAGCTGGCGCAGCGACAGGATCGCGTTGCCCTGCAAGGGGCGCCCGGTCAGCGGGTTCAGTGGCGGGGCCAGCGTGTCGCCGCTGTCGTCGACCAGGTAGAATTCCATCTCGATCCCGGCCTGCACGGTCCAGCCATAGGCCTCGTAGCGTTTCAGCACATTGGCCAGGGCATGGCGGGGGTCACCGGCAAAGGCCTCTCCGGTTTCGTGGAACATCTCCATCGGGACGAGGGCCGAGGGGCTGTCCAGCCAGGGCATCGGGACGGGGCCGCGATCGGTGGGCAGCAGGATGCCGTCGGCATCGCCGGATTCGAAGACCAGCGGGCTGTCCTCGATATCGGCGCCCCAGACATCGACGTTGAGCACGGAGAGCGGCATACGCACACCATCGCCAAGCTTGTCGAAGGTGGGGCGGGGCAGGCGTTTGCCGCGCATCTGGCCATTCAGATCGGCGGCGGCGACACGGAAAGTGGAAATCGGGCCCAGGGCCATGGAATTAACGGACCAATTGTGGCCGGGCGCGCAGACGGGGCCGCGACGCCTGCGGCAGGTGACGGTTGAGGTGGCGGTAGATCAGCCCATAGACCCAGATGATCGCCAGCGTCAGCAGGATGAAATAGCCGGCCAGGATCGGGTAGGGAATGAACGGATTGAACGTCTTGTCCGCGAAATAGCTGGCATAGTAAAGGGCGTCGCCCTTCTGCTGCCAGGCAGGGAACGAGCTGAAATAGACCAGCGTCGTGGCGTGGAACAGGAAGATCGACTCGTTCGTATAGGCTGGCCAGCCAAGGCGCAGCATGGTCGGGAAGGTGATCTTGCGGAATTTCTTCCACCCCGAGAAGCCATAGGCATCCGCGGCTTCAAGATCGCCCTTGGGGATGGAGCGCAGGGCGCCATAGAAGATCTCTCCGGCATAGGCGGAGGTGTTCAGGAACAGCACGATCAGCGCCCCGGCCCAGGCGCGGGTCAGCCAGCGGGTGCCGGCGGTGATCTCGACAAAGCCCAGATTCAGCTCGATCCCCTGTTTCGGCAACAGGGTGAAGGCCTCGTAGAAGAGGAAGAACTGGATGAAGAGCGGCGAGCCCCGGAAGACGAAGACGAACCAGTCCGCCGGTTTGCGGATCAGCGCGCTATTGGCGTTGCGGGCCAGCCCGACCGATACCGACAGGGCAAAGCCCAGGATCAGCGCGAAAAGGGCGAAGTAGATATTCCAGATCACGCCCGACCCGATCAGGGTGAATTGCTGGCACAGGGTGAAATCGGACCGGGGCAGCAGCCGTTCGCCGATCCCGATGGAGCGCAGCGCATAGGCCTGGATGGTTTCGAGACAGGTCATGCGCGGGCCTCCTTCACGCCGGCGGCAGTGGCTTGGCCGCGCGACATGCGGCGGGCCAGGCGGCTGAAGCCGATCTCGGACACCTTGGTCAGCGCAAGGTAGAAGACGAGCAACGCCAGGAAGTACCACAGCCGCCAGTCGGGATGCGGGAAGTCGAAGGCGCTGGTCTTGCGCCCGCCGAGTTCACGCGCCCAGTAGACGACATCCTCGATCCCGAGGATGAACAGCAGCGGCGTCGCCTTGATGAGGATCATCCACAGGTTCGACAGGCCGGGCAGGGCATAGACCCACATCTGCGGCACGAGGATGCGCCAGGTAGCCTGGCGGCGGGTCATGCCATAGGCCTCTGCGGTTTCCATCTGGGCCCGGGGCACGGCGTTCATGGCACCGGCCAGCACGTAGGCGGCAAAGGCGCCGAAGACGAAGGCGAAGGCCGACATGCCCAGCACGACACCGTAATATTCATGTACCCATTGCGGCGAGGAGGACAGCGGCAGCTTGGCCGAGGCGCAGACGACGAAATCGCTGCCCTGCCGGATCGGTTCGTCCCAGTCCGGGCAGCGCATCTTGTGGCGCATCCATTCCAGGCCCTGGTCGATGGCCAGCGGCATGAAGAGGAAGAAGGCGATGTCCGGCACACCGCGCACGATCGAGGTGTAGACTGTCCCGATCCAGCGCAGCGGCGCGAACTGGGACCGTGTCGCCAGCGCGCCCATGAAGCCGACGCCAAGCGCCAGCGGTGCGGTCACCAATAGAAGGGCGACGATGAAGGCGAAGCTCTGGTAGAACAGCAGGTGCTTGCCGGTCGTCAGGTAGCACGACAGCCAGGCCAGCCCTTCGAGTGATTGCGGATCGGCGCAGTAGGCGAACATGGGTCCTCGTCAGGCGGGCTGGGCCGGCATTGGTGCGGCCTTGGCGAAGTGAGGCACCATCACGGGCGTCAGACCGCCGCGTGGGCGTCGATCACGGTGAATGGCCAGGGGAAAGACAGGCACGTGGATGCAAGGGCCGGTGCAGGCCTGCATGACGGGGCCGGGCCCGTATGGAAAATCCGCGTTGCTGTCTGAAATGGGCATTGGGGTCGAACCCGGGCGGCGCACCGCCCGGGTCCCTGATCCGGGATCAGTAGGTCTGGGCGTCGTCGCCGAACCACTTGGTGATCATGGTGTTCAGCGTGCCGTCCTCTTTCATCGAGGTGATGGCGGCGTTGAACTTTTCCTTCAGCTCGGTGTCGCTTTCGCGCAGGCCCATGCCGACGCCGCCACCCAGCGGAACGTCTTCGCCGACGAAGTAGAACTCACCGGTCTCTTCCACGAAAGGCTTCAGGTAGTCCTTGTCGGCAAAGACCGCGTCGGCCTCGCCGTTTTTCATCGCGGCGATGGTTTCGTCGGGCGTTGCGAACTCGATCAGGGTCGCGCTGCCTTCGGCGACGTGGGCGGCCTGGATCGTGGCGGTCTGGGCGGCGATGATGCCGTTTTCCAGGTCCACGTCCTCGGACAGGGCCACGTAGGCGGAATTCGACGGCGGCGTGTAGTTCTGGGTGAAGTCGATCACCTCGTCGCGTTCGTCGGTGATCGACATGCCGGCGATGATGACGTCGTAGTTGCCCGACACCAGGTTCGGAATGATCGAATCCCAGTCGTTGGTGACCCATTCGCAGGTCACTTCGGCCCGCACGCAGAGCTCGTCGCCCAATTCACGTTCGAACCCGGCAATCTCGCCGTTATCGTCGATGAAGTTGAACGGAGGGTAGGCGCCCTCGGTGCCCAGGCGGACGGTGGTGGCGTGGCTCTCGGCCGTGGCCAGACCGGCGGTCAGCGCCAGCGCCGCAGTGCTGAGGATCAGTTTCTTCATGTTAAGCTCCCGTTGTTGAACTTGGCCGGATTGTCCCGGTCTGTCGCCTCACGCGCTCTGCGTCGCACTGAGGAATTGGCGGAGGCGTTCCGATTTCGGAGCGCCGAATAACTGGTCTGGCGGGCCCTGTTCCTCGATCAGGCCCTTATGCAGGAACACGACCTCGTCCGAGACATCGGCGGCCAGCCGCATGTCGTGGGTAACAAGGATCATGGTCCGGCCTTCGTTGGCGAGGTCCTTGATGACCTTGACGACCTCCTGTTCCAGCTCCGGATCGAGGGCAGAGGTCGGTTCGTCGAACAGCAGCGCCTCGGGCTCCATGCACAGCGCACGGGCAATCGCGGCGCGCTGCTGCTGGCCACCGGACAGCTGGGCTGGCCAGGCGTCGGCCTTGTCGGCAATGCCGACCTTGGCCAGGTATTCGCGGGCTTTCGGTTCCACCTCGGCCCGGTCGCGGCCCAGGACGGTCATGGGGGCTTCCATCACGTTCTGCAGGATCGACATATGCGCCCACAGGTTGAATTGCTGGAACACCATGGACAGGTTCGTGCGGATGCGCAGCACCTGGCGCGCATCGCCCGGACGCCGCGCCATGCCGGTGCCGCGCCAATGCACGGCCTCTCCCTTAAAGAGGATCTCGCCAGACTGGCTGTCCTCCAGCAGGTTGGCGCAGCGCAGCAGGGTCGACTTGCCGGAGCCGGAGGACCCGATCAGCGACACGACCTTGCCGCGTTCCGCGGTGATCGTCACACCCTTGAGGACTTCAAGTGTGCCATAGCTCTTGTGAAGATCACGGATCTCTATGACCGGTGGCTGCTGCAAAGTGTTGTCTTTCCCGTCTGGACCCGGGGAGTAGGGCGCAGTTTTTGAGCAAATGCAACGGGTCCCGGGCGTATGACGCAACGATATGCTGAAAAAACAAGCATGCCGACCGGGCGCCTGCGCCGCGCGTTTCGTTACCGCGCGGGGGTGGGGACGGCCATGTAGGCCTCTTCCGGGACCTGTGCCATGCCCTGCAGGTTGATCAGGGCGCGGGCGTCCTCGGGCAGAGCGGCGATGGCACGCTCCAACGCGCCGCGCAGCGCGGTCTTTACATCGTCGGGCTGGCTGATCGCGGTGATGAAGGGCGTGGCAGGGGTCGGATCGGTCTGGCCGATGATCTTCAGCGCATTTGCCGCGGGTTCCCACCGGGAGATGATCCGCCAGCTTTGCGCATCGACCACGGCAATATCCGCGCGGCCTTCGGCGATGGCCTGCACGGAATGCAGATGCGCCCCGGTTTCGATGCTGTGGGCAAATGCGGTGCCAAGCTTCTCTGCATGGTTCAGCGCGGCCGCCCAGCCCGATTGCGACCGGGTTTCGTTGAAGGCCAGGGTCTTGGTTTTCCACGCGGAGGGATCGGTGTCGTCATCCTCGGCCCGCACCACGATCTTTGAGGCGTAATAGCCCGGCGGGCAGTCCTCCAGCCCGTAATCCGGTGCGCCGATGATCGTCACCTGGCCCTTGAGCCGCGCCCGGTAGGGCAGGCCGCAGGTCTGCGACAGCAGAAGGTCCGGCGCCTCCCATTCCGCCCAGAGGTCGGGGCCACGGGTCAGGCTGTCGGGCGCGTCGATGCCGGCGCCCCGCAGGTCATCGCGAATCAACGCCCAGAGCGCATCGTTTGCCGCCGCGGTTTCCGGGCGGTCATACATCGGAAGGCTGGCGATCATGTGCGGGTGACCCGCAGGCGTGCGGCATTGCTGTCCTGGTCCGTCACGCCCAGCAGGGACGCGGACAGGCGCAGCAGCGCATCCTCTTCGGGGTCGCGTTGGCCATCGGCCATGACGACCTGCCACAGCGCCTCGATCACGCCCAGGCGCTCCTCATAGGGCACGGCGTCCTTGATGGCGCGGGTGAAGCGCACAGTATCCGGCGCTTCGCTCTCCAGCAGTTCGGCTTCACCCGTCAGGGTCGTCGCGGCAGCCTGATCAAGCTTGTAACGTTGGGCCACGATCTGGTGGATCATCTGGCGTTCGTCACTGTCATAATGGCCATCGCTGCGGGCCACGCGGACCAGAAGCGCCGACAGCGCGAGGCGGGCATCGGTTTCGGCAAGCGGTTCGGGATCGGGGCGCACGAGACGCGTTAAGAAGTCGGCAAACATATGGCGCATATAGTCGGAGAAGCAGGGGCAGCCAATGGTCGTTTGGCATGCGGAGGGCGCTCTTGCGTACACAGATGCGTCAAATTGATTCACTCTCTTTGCAGTTGTTCGCCTTTTAGTTGCGCTGCCAAAGTTTTGCCGCAATCGGATGTAACGCTGCGTCATAACGGCAAGAATGCCAAGGAAACCGCCCCCGCCAATTCGGGGCCCCGGAAAGAGGGAAGGCCTAGCAAATGCTGGCGATTGTGCAAAAAGACTGGACGAGCATGTCCCCTGAGCGGCAGATCTCCATGCTCAAGAAGCTCAAGCCCGACATGCTGTGCAATTTTGTTCGCAAGCTGGACGTCGACAATACCGACATGTCCGTCATCCGCTGGATCGCGGCCCGCAAGGAACTCGATCTCGGCACCGCCCTGACACTGTTTTTCGCATTCCATCCGCGCCGCTGGAATCTGCTGCCCCGCAACGCATTTCCCGAGAACAGCCGTGAAGTCCACGCTGTCCTGGACGTGCTGTGCCAGCGGATTAACTGCGGGTTTTACCTGCCAATCGCAGCCCGTCAGATGCGGGACCCTGCACAGGTTGCCGATTGGCTGGCTCATCAACGCGAGGACGCCAAGATTGGCCGCCGCGGTCGCTGGGTCTTCGACGCCAAGATCTTGGCGCCGGTGATCGCCGATGCCGGGCTGGCCAAGAACCGCAAGCCCAAGGCCCTCGGCGGCCATCGGCACGGGTTCATCCAGGGGTTGTTCACCCCGCTCTTCGTCCCCGGCCGCCAGTCGTCCAGCTAAGGCGACAGCCGCCTAATATTTCGACGGAACGTACAATTCGGGCGGCAGCACATGCCGCTCGTAATCGCTGTTATAGACCCGTTCCGGCAGCGCGATTTCATCGCTGGGCACTTCCTCGTAGGGGAAGAGCGACAGCAGATGGTCGATGCAGTTCAGCCGCGCCCGTTTCTTGTCATTGCCCGGCACGATGTACCACGGTGCCTCGGGGATGTTGGTGCGGGCGAACATGTCTTCCTTGGCGCGGGTGTAATCCTCCCACCGGATGCGCGATTGCAGGTCCATCGGGCTGAGTTTCCACTGTTTCAGCGGGTCATGGATGCGGATGAGGAAGCGCATCTGCTGTTCTTCATCCGTGATCGAGAACCAGTATTTCACCAGCCTGATCCCTGACCGCACCAGCATCCGTTCAAATTCCGGAACGTCCTGGAAAAATTGTTCGACCTGGTCTTCGTCTGCAAAGCCCATCACGCGCTCGACCCCGGCGCGGTTGTACCATGACCGATCGAACAGGACGATTTCGCCGCCAGCCGGCAGATGCGGCACGTAACGCTGGAAATACCACTGCGATTTCTCGCGCTCCGTCGGGGCGGGCAGGGCCACAGTCCGCACCACGCGCGGGTTGAGCCGCTGGGTGATCCGCTTGATCACGCCGCCCTTGCCGGCACTGTCGCGCCCCTCGAAGATCACCACGACCTTTTCGTTATTGGCGATGACCCAGTCCTGCAGCTTGATCAATTCGGCCTGCAGCCGCAGCAGCGATTTGAAATAGGTCTGACGCGGGATCGTTTCGCCATGCGCCTTGCGATAGATCTCGCGGATTTTCATCGACAGGACAGCGTCTTCCAACTCGATCTCGTAATCCTCGTCCAACTCGTCCCGAAGCTCGGATTCCAGCCAGTCTTCAGCATCGTTGAAATCTTCGGGGGACATGAGCGTACCTTTCGTCACGGCAAATCGCCCGGCGCGCGGCGGCGCCAGGGCAAGCAGGTTGTTTCCGGGCAGAGTGAACCACGCGAACGTAACGGTTTCGAGTCGTCCGTGGCCTTCTCTCGGGGCAAGTGCCGCGCATGGACGCAATTTTCGCGTCTGACCTCGACCTGCGGGGCTTTGCGCTAGGTTCAAGGCCAAACCGCGAAGGAGAAACCGATGCGTCCAGCCATTCTTGCCTGTTGCCTCGCCCTGACGATCCCGCTGCCTGATCGATCGGCGGCACAGGCCTGTTTCGACGCGGCGCGCTGCGCGCGGGATGCGCTGATGACCACACGGGCGCTGAGCCGCGAAATGTCTCTCCTGTCCAACAACTTGCGTGCCCTCCGGGACGAGGCGAACCTTCGCGATACGGAGTTGGCGCAGATGCGCGAACGGCTGGCTGACTTGACGGACACGATGGAAGAGCAGGCAGAGCGGATCGAAGCGCTGGAAGCGGAAAACGCGGCGCTGCGCGAGAGCGTGCCTGCGCCCGACGCGTCAGAGTGATGTCGGTGAAGGATCGACTATCAGATCGCTTGTAGTATGCGCTGGCCGCTCTAAAATCCTTGTAACGGCTCACGGAAAGGACCCCTCATGCTGCGTGCTGCGATCTTGGCCTCGACCCTCATTCCCGCTGCCGCGATGGCGCAGGAGGCGCCTGATATCGGGTCCCCCGATCTGGTCTTCACCCTGCGTGGGGGCGCGTCGGTTGCTCCGGGATATTTCGGCTCGAAGGAATACGAGGTTGGCCCGGATGCGAGCTTTTCCCTGCAATATCTGCGGCTTGGTAAGTTCGAATTCGGCGATGCGGACCCTCTGGCGAAGCGTTATGGCTTCGGTCTGCGGGGGTCTTTTCGCTATATCGGCAAGCGTGACCCGGCCGATTATCCCGAACTCGCGGGCCTTTCGGTCGTGGATCAGTCGGTCGAACTGGGCATGGGGATCGGCTACACCGCGCCCAATGTGCAGGCCTTCGCCGATGTGCGCTATGGCGTGATCGGGCACGAATCGTGGGTTGGCGAGGCGGGTATCGACGCCGTCTTCAACCCGACGCCCGATCTGCGCCTGCGCGCCGGGCCGCGCGTGTTCTGGGGCGACAACCGTTATGCCCGGACCTATTTCGGCGTGACGGCCGCCGAATCCGGCGCCTCGGGTCTGGCTGCCTACACGCCCTCCGGCGGGGCGCTGTCGGCGGGGATCGAACTGGGGGCGTTCTACGCGCTCAACGACGAATGGGGCATCGACAGCGCGCTGACCTGGACCCGCCTGACCGGCGATGCCGGCGCATCGCCCATCGTGGCTCAGGGCGACCGGGACCAGTTCAAGCTGCGTGTCGGCCTGACCAAGCGGTTCAGCTTCAACTTCTGAGGCTGACCCCGAAAGGGATCAGACCAGTCGGGACACGTCCTTTGCGGCCCGCACGAAATCCGCGAATAGCGGGTGCGGGTCGAAGGGTTTCGACTTAAGTTCAGGGTGGAACTGCACGCCGATGAACCAGGGGTGATCCTTCACCTCGACGATCTCGGGCAGGCGGCCATCCGGGGACATGCCCGAGAACCACAGGCCGCAGTCTTCCAGCTTTTCGCGGTATTTCACGTCGACTTCGTAGCGGTGACGGTGACGTTCCTCGATCTGGGTGGAGCCATAGACCTGCGACACGCGCGACCCTTCGGCCAGCGTGGCAGAATAGGCGCCCAGGCGCATCGTGCCGCCCTTGTCATCGTCGACCTTGCGCTTGATCGCGTGGTTGCCCTGCACCCATTCCTTGAGGTGGTAAACCACCGGTTCGAAACGGCTTTCCCCGGCTTCATGATCGAATTCCTCGGACCCGGCCTTGTCCATTCCGGCCAGGTGGCGGGCGGCTTCGATCACCGCCATCTGCATGCCGAGGCAGATGCCCAGATAGGGGATCTTGCGGGTGCGGGCGAATTCGGCCGCCTTGATCTTGCCCTCGGTCCCGCGTTCGCCGAAGCCGCCGGGGACGAGGATCGCGTGATAACCTTCAAGGTAGGGGGCGGCGTCGGCCTTGTCGAAGACCTCTGCATCGACCCATTCCACGTTGACCTTGATGCGGTTGTGCATGCCGCCATGGACCAGGGCTTCCTTGATCGACTTGTAGGCGTCTTCCAGCTGCGTGTACTTGCCCACCACCGCGATGTTCACCGATCCGTCGGTGTTGTGGATGCGGTCGTAGACGTCCTGCCAGACCCGCAGGTCGGGCTTGGGGGCCGGGGCGATCTGGAAGGCATCCAGCACGGCCTGGTCCAGGCCTTCCCGGTGATAGGCCAGCGGCGCCTCGTAGATGGATTTCAGGTCATAGGCAGCAATGACGCTGTCGGGACGGACGTTGCAGAACAGCGCGAGTTTTTCGCGTTCCTTTTCCGGGATCGGCTGTTCGGAGCGGCAGACGAGGATGTCCGGCTGCAGGCCGATGGAGCGGAGTTCCTTGACGGAGTGCTGCGTCGGCTTGGTCTTGAGCTCGCCGCTGGCGGCAAGCCAGGGCAGAAGCGTAAGGTGCATGAAGATGCACTGACCGCGGGGTTTGTCCTGCGAAAACTGGCGGATCCCTTCGAAGAAGGGCAGGCCCTCGATATCGCCGACAGTGCCGCCGATTTCGCACAGCATGAAGTCGACCTCATCATCGCCGATATTGATGAAGTCCTTGATTTCATTGGTAACGTGCGGGATGACCTGGATCGTCTTGCCCAAATAGTCACCGCGGCGTTCCTTTTCCAGCACGTTGGAATAGATACGGCCGGAAGACACGGAATCGGTGGCGCGTGCGGCGACGCCGGTGAAGCGTTCGTAATGGCCCAGGTCGAGGTCGGTTTCGGCGCCGTCATCGGTGACGAAGACCTCACCGTGTTCGAAGGGCGACATCGTGCCGGGATCGACGTTGAGGTAGGGATCGAGCTTTCTCAGGCGGACCGAGTACCCACGGGCCTGCAGGAGCGCCCCGAGCGCCGCCGATGCCAAACCCTTACCAAGGGACGACACAACGCCGCCCGTGATGAAAATATACCGCGCCATGTAAGAAGGCTCCCGTGAAGTCTTGCTGCGAGAGATCGCAAATCATGTCCGAAACGGCCCGAAAAGGCCGCATCATCACGGGATTTGAGACCTATCAGATTCGGGCCGGATTGTCCATCCGTACCGCTACATACTGTTGAGGCCGCAAGAGCGGCCTCAAGGGATGGTGGATCAGCCGCCGAAGCGGAAAGTTCGTGTCAGTCGGCCGACGGCGTCAGGGACCCGTCCGTCGAGGGCGACGGGGGCAGCAGGGAGCCACCGCCGGGCAGGGACGGCGTGTCGCCTGCATCCTCTGCCGGGGCAGAGCTGGCGGGTGCCAGACGGTCCAGAACCGAAGAGCTGTCGGACTTGCCGGCCGCGATGATCACCAGCGAGATCGAGGTGGCGAAGAACGCCGCCGCAAGCAGCCAGGTCACCTTGCCCAGGGCCGTCGCCGCGGCGCGGCCGGTCATGGCGCCACCGCCACCACCCATGCCAAGGCCACCGCCTTCGGAGCGTTGCAGAAGCACCACGCCGATCAGCGCAAGCGCCAGAAGCAGGTGGATGATCAGGACGACATTTTCCATGCGGAGGGCCTATCGGTATTACGTCGGTATTACGTCGGTATTACGTCGGTGCATCGACGGTGCCAACAGTTCCGCGGCTACTTAGGCCCTTTGGGCCAGTGCCGCAAGGGGGTGGAGCCGGTAGAGGGCATTGTTTGCTGCCTCGTCGGCCCCGTGGGACCGATCCGGCGCGGGTCTGCATGCGGGGCAGGCGGGTCCGTCAGACCTCGTCGACATCGTCCACGTCGGCCTGACCGGAGAGGCGGCGACGCACCAGGCTCCAGCTGAGGCCGATGCCCAGGACGAAGGAGAGGGCCAGGATCGCCAGCCAGGTGTTCAGCCCGGGATCGTCGAGATTGAGCAACTGGAAATCGATCAGCACCCAGACGAGGGCCGCGAAGATCGCGAGGATCAGGCCCATGCCAAACGCCCCGATGGAACGCAGCGTGGCGCGCAGGTAGATGATGTAGCCGACCAGCAGCAGCAGACCCAGCAGTACCGCCAGCGGCATCTGGTCGGGCCAGGATCGGGTGATCCAGGCGATGTAATTCCACTCGGTCGGGTTGTATGTCGCGGCCACCAGAACCAGCGCGAAAATCCAACGCAGCACAAATCCCATATGCGACTTCTCCCCCTTGCATCACAGAGCTGGGAGAGGTTTGGCGGACGGTGTCTGGCTTGTCCAGAACCTATCCGGAAATGGATATCGAGAAGGGCGTTACCTGCGCTGCAAGATGCACGCGGCGGTTGATCTTGTTAACCTTTTTGGGTGGATTTGGAACAATCTGGTTTACCTTGGCCGGATTGGTTCCATTCTACATCTTGTGGGCGGCATTTCGCCGAAAGGGCGCCGGTCTTGGCGGGATTTTGCGTAGAAGAGCGCAAGAGCCTTGCGTGGCGGAATCGCCGAGAATCCAATTATTATCAGATGTTTATATGGGCGCTTCGCCGGTTAATCGGATCGGCGTTTGTTTGCTGACGCCCCCCAGCCTCACTGACACAAAATGGCCTAGGTCTGGCGGGTGACAAATTGTTGATCGCCGGTTTACGTTACGACACCAGAAGATGAATCGTTCGTTACATACATCTTCGAGGCAAGTTTATTTCATTAGCGTCTTGCAGGGATTTCGATCCGATCGGGGCGCGAGAGCCGAGCATTACGAAGTCCACGGGCGAGCCAAGCCGGTTCGGCCGCGGAACGAAAAATTGCAGGAGTGTAGCCATGCGTGATTTCTCACGTCAGCCAAGCTTTGATTTTCGCGAACCGCAGGGGGGCCAGATCCCCGCAGCCGGAAAGCCGGCGGCGCGAAAACCGGCTGGACAGCCGCTCCTTCGTAGCACAGCGGCCACGGCACTCCTGACCAAGCCCAAGGCGCGGAAACAGGTACAGAAGGCAGAGGTCGAACCTCTGGAGCCGCGGATCCTGCTTTCGGCAGACCTTGCCCCCTTCGCGGTGGCGATGATGGCGGATCAGAACGACCTGACCCTGTCGCTGGATGCCGCCAGCGACATGATCCAGATCCATGACAGTTTCTCGGGCGTGCTGGTGGCCGAAAAGGCCCGGGCCGAAACCTCCTCGGTGGAGATCGAGGGCAGCGAGGGCGATGACGTCCTGCGGATGGACGAGGCCGGAAGCTATATCTTCCCCGACGGTATCTGGTTCGCCGGCAATGGCGGCAACGACCAGATCATCGGCGCGGACGGGATCGACGCGACCTGGATCGTCGACGGGATCGACAGTGGTTCGACCGAAGGCCTGAGCTTTGACAGTGTCGAGACGCTGACCGGCGGCGCCGATAACGAGGATATCTTCCGCCTGCTTTCTGGCGCGCAATCCACCGGCGGGCTGGAAGGCGGCGATGGCGGGTTCGACCTTGTCGAGATCGAGGCCGGCGGCCTTGCGGTCGGGTTCACCCCGACGGCGCCCGATGCGGGTGGCATCACGCTGGGCGGGCTGACGACGCTTTACACAGGGATGGAGCCGATCAACGTGGTCGGCGCGCCCGATATCGTGCTGGATTTCGGCGCGACCGAGGACACGAATATCAGCCTCTCCTACCAGAACACCGTCGGCGCGACCGACAATTTCGTGCTGGACGGGCCGGGGATCGAAACCCACAACCTGGCGATCGACGGGGCGGTGACCTCGGTCACGATCAACCTAGGCGATGGCGCGGACGACATCACCATCGGCGGCGTGTCCGGCACCAACCTGGATGGGTTGTTGCAGGTGAACCTGGGCGCGGGGGACGACACGATCACCCTGGAATCGGGCTATGGCACGATCGGGATCGATGGCGGGGCCGGTGCGGACGAGCTGGTCGTCGCGGTTCCTGCGGCGGGCGGGCTGAACACGACAGAGGTCGTGGGCAACCAGATCACCACGCAGGAATTGCTGTCGACGACCGGTGTCGCGACGCTGGCCGATATCGGCGATTTCACCTCGATCACGGGGGACAGCATCGTGCTGGATGCCTCCAACGTGGTGGCCGCGGTGGACGAGATCTTTGGCACCTTCGCCTCCGTTCTGGAAGAGGCGGGCGATACGCTGGACCTGATCAAGGCGCTGCCATTGGTGGGTGGGTCGAACATCGTTGGCCAGGCCGAGGTGACGCTGGCGCGGGCGCTGGATCTCTATGACACGCTGGACAATGCGCGGGCGCAAATCCTCAAGGAAATCAATGCGCGGCTGGCCGATGGCCTTCAGGTTGGTGAGATCGAGGACGCGATTGCCGCGGCGACCGCCCTGGTCGAGGGCATCGCCCCCGCCGTAATGAGCCGCGTCGCCACGACGGCGGCGGAATTGCTGGGCGAGTTGGGTACCGTGGGCGCCTATTTCAGCTTTGACCTGGAAGCGCTGGTCGAGGATGCCGAGGGCAATGTCGCGACCGAGGTGCAGGCGATCAGCTTTAGCGCCGTGGATGTGTCGAACGAGATCGGCACCGTGGTCGACGGCGTCGCGCTGGACGCGCTTGGTGCGCTGAACGCGCTGGTGTCGGGTGCGATCGGGTCGGGCGATCTGTCCGGGCTGGTGGCGCCGACGATCAATGCCGGGCGACTGGCCTTCCAGGCGGTGACTGAAGAGGTCAAGGAAGTGCGCGTGAAGGCCGGGGACGGCAATGCGCTGAACCTGGCGCATGATCTGCTGGGCTTTGATGCCAGCACCTTCACCACCATCGTGGAAGAGCAGATCCTGAACCGGCTGACCGGGCTGGGCGATCTGGAATTCGGCTTCGACAATGTCGCGCTGACATTGCAGGACGCGACGACCTTTACCTTCGATTTCGACTTCGAGGCGGCGCGGACCACCGGGTTCTCGTTCGATTTCGGCGCGGATGCGGATGCGCAGGGCCTGTCCTTCGACAGCGATGTGCGGCTGGACATGGCCGCGGCCTTCCGGTTCGCCGCCAACCTGACGGTGGATGTGTCCAACCCGGCCGCGGCGTCGTTCAGCGGCACCATCGACGATTTCGACCTGGGCGCCGAGGTCGAGGCGACGGGCATCTCCATCGACGCCAAGGTCGGTGTCGTGCAGGGCTCGGCCGCAGGCGACGTGTTCCTGGACGTGGCGCTGATCGACGATGGCGTGGTGAACTTTGCCAGTGGCGACAGCGCGTCCGACGTGTTGGACGAGCTGGGCTTCGTGCTGGGCGGGTTCGATTACAATTTCAACAACGACACCTTCGTCTTCGAGGCGGCGGGCAACCAGGGTTACGTGGTCGACCTGACGCTGACCGTGTCGGGCAACCTGTTCGGCGGCGGCGCGGCCGCGACGCTGGATATCGACATCAACGGCACGCTCTTCGACGGATCGGCCCCGGATGTCACGTTCTCGGGCGGGTTCGAGCAGGACTTCCTTGATTTCAACAACCTGACCCCGACCGAGATCGTCCGCGCCGTGGCCGATTTCATCCTCTGGCTGGAGGATACGGCGGAAAGCGAATTGCTGTCGGGCATCGACATCCCGTTCCTCGAAGGGGCGCTGGACGATATCGCCCGCATCGGCGAAGTCGTGTCGAACGCGCTGCTGTACGATTACGGCGGGGACGGGGAGAAGGACGGCGACGACCGCCTGGTCACCGACCTGAACAATGCCCTGCTGGCCGCGGGGCTTGATGCGTATCTGCGGTTCGAAGGGTTCGGCACCGGGTTCCGGCTGGACTGGATCGACCCGACGGTCACCAACGTCCAGATCATCGGCGGCAGCAACCTGACGCCGCTGGGCCTGTCGATCAACGACGCGCTGAGCGATGGCATGATCTTTGACGGCTCGGAATCCGCGCTGGATTTCCTGACCGGCAACCTGCTGCTGGGCGGGGCCGCCTTGCAAGCGACGATCCGGGTCACGACCTCGACCGCGCCGGACCCGTTCGATGGCAAGTTCGAATTGCTGGAAGCGGCGCTTGAGGAAAACACCGGCATCGGCGACGACGTCACCAAGCTGATCGACCGGTTCAACGCGCCGACCTTCGACTCGATCCAGGGCTTCCTGGGCCGGTTGAACGATATCGGCGTGCTGGCGGGCGCGTTCAACGATGCGGACCTGTCGGATTTCTACGACGCGGCCTCGGACCAGTTGCTGTACGAGGTGGACCTGGGCGGGACCAACCTGTTCGATGTCGAATTGCCGACGGATTTCGAACTGGACCTGGGCAACCTGCTGAACATCAACTCGACCTCGCGGCTGGTGATCTCCGGCGGTGCGTCGCTTGACCTGGGCCTGGGCTTCGACCTGTCGACCGGGTCGAATGGCGGTGGCCTGCCGGGACCGGCGGGCAACCTTGAGCTCGCGACGCTGCTGGCCGACCTGGGCATCACGCAGAAGACCGAAAAGGCGCTGACCGCGGACGAGGCGCCGGTGGCGCAGACCGACATGTCCTTCACCTTCGTCCTGACCGAGGACGGGGTCGAGACGGACCACGTGGTGACGCTGAGCGATGTCGATCTGAGCAAGGCGACGCTGCTGACCTTCGACGATTTCCAGGCCGATATCCTGGCGCAGATCAACGACGATCTGCCTGCCGGCGTGACGGCCAGCTTTGTCGACGTGGCCCCGCCTGCCGATGCCAATCCACCCATCGAGGAACTGGTGCGGCTGGTCTTCACCTACACGGGTGGTGCTGCCGCGCATACGATGGAAATCGACAGCGATGTCGAGGATTTCGATACCGATCCGGCCAGCGCGATCCTGGGTCTGTGGCAGACCGGATCGACCACCGGCAATACGCTGGAAGCGGCCGAGACGATCCAGCCGTTCAACGCCGCGGGCGTGGTCGGTGAGGATGTCGATATCACCATCGACCTGGATAACGGCGCCAAGACCTACGAGGTGAAGCTGGAGGCCAGTGCGACGCTGTCGGTGCGCAACGGGCAGCTGCTGTCGCTGAATTCCTCGATCGTGAACCTGGTGGCGGACATCAAGGCCGCGCTGCAGACCGCGACTGACCTGAGCGACGATTCCGAGGTCGACCTGTCCTCGGACATCACTGTGGGCTTCCAGGGGTCACGGCTGGTCCTGTCGCTGGCCGAAGGGTCGAGCCATACGGAGATGGAGCTGACCTCGGCCGTGCCGGAACTGGGCTTCAGCACCAACCTGGTGGCGGATTCCGACGACCTGTTGATGACGGTCAAGGATGACGGGCCGGGGGATGATTTCAACATCCGTGTCAGCTTTGACAATGCGACCTCGATTGCCGATGTGCTGGGCGCGATTTCGGATGCGATCGAAGATGCGCTGGGCCTGGCGGCCGGTGCGGTCACCGATGATCCCGGAACCTCGAATTACGCGGTGTTCCTGACGCCGGACGATCCGCTGACCCCGCAGAACGAGGGCGGCAAGAGCATTTCGGTCAAGATCAACGACGCGACCCGGACGCTGATGATGCTGTCGGGCGTGAACGGATCGCCGACGGCAGTGGATCTGGGCCTGATCGGCGTGGATGCGAACCCGCTGAACGAGGATGACAGCCCCGACGGGATCGTGCAGGGCGCGGATATCGGCGGCATCGACCTGGTCGACCGGTTCTTCATCAAGTCCGAACCGGCGATGGGCGCGACGCAGAGCGACCTGGCCTCCATCAACTTCTCGGCCCAGGCCGGGCGGCTGGTCGAGGACCTGCAACTGGCGGGCGACGACATCCTGTTCTCGGCCGCGCTGGACCTGCGCGATTTCGTGTCCGGCTCCATGGACGAGGCGGACTGGGTCGCGATCGAGATCCGCGACGTGGCCGGGATCGCCGCGGGCGAGTATTTCATCAAGGAGGTCGCCACCGGGTCGATCTTCGGCGATGCGGTCGAAGGTGTGCGGATCGTCGCGGCGGGCGACGTGGCCGTCGATGTCGGCACGGCCAACCAGTCGGGCGGCAAGGCCATCGTCAAGAGCGGCATAGATGCCGGCGCATCGCTGGGCTTCGTCGGGGTGGACCTGACGGGCGAGGCGCTGTTCGGGGCAGAGCTGAACCTGGGCTTCAATGCCGGGACGGGCGCACCGGCCGAAGACGGCATCGTCACGCTGGGCGAGGTGATCGACGTGATCGACCGGGCCGGGGACGAGGGGCTGGACGCGCTGTTCGATCTGTTCGTCTTCCCCGAGCTGATCCCGACCGCGGATGTCGATCCGGGCCCGGGTGTGGAGACGCAGTTCGGCCGGGCGAGCCTCGAGCTGTCGCTGGCCGAGGGGTCGTCGGGCTTCGAGGCGATTGCCAATGACCTGCTGGGCGGGTCGAGCGTTTCGGCCTCCATCGACCTGATCGCATTGGGCGATCCGTTCATGAAGACAAGGCTGGACGCGGCGGGCGGCTTTGCCGTGACCGGCGCGGATACTTTCGTCGTGGACAAGGATTTCACCGGGCTGCTGCCCGAGGGGGCCATCGTGCGCTTTGCGCTGGCCGGATCGGATTCCCTCTTCGAGGCCAAGGTGGAATCTGTCGATTTCACCGGTGGCGTGTCGACCGTGGTGCTGGATGACGCGACCTTTGTGTCCGTGGACGGGCCGGAGGTCACGGCGCTGAGCCCCGGCCAGTCGCTGGCCGATTTCGATGACATCACGGTGCGCCCGACGGCCGAAGTGGACCTGCCCGATTTCGGGGCGCTGTCGGATGTGGGCTTTGGCTCTTTCGATCTGGACACGTTGCTGGACGCGCTGGAGATGCTGGCAAGCTTCCTGTCCGAGATGGAAGGCCTTGAATTCATGGATGTCGACATTCCGGTCATCGACCGGTCGCTGTCGGATCTGTTCTCGCTGGCCAGCGATCTGCGCGACTTCATCGACGGGCTGCGCGAGAACCCGGCCGGCAGCCTGCAATTCGTCGAGGATGCGCTGAACGACGCGATCGGGCTGAGTGCCGAGACGCTCGAAGAGGCCTATGACATCGTCTACCAGACCGGCGGCGGCGACGATGCCCCGGACGATGCCTTTGTCATCGGTTACGACACCGATGCGGGCAAGGAGATGCTGACCTTCTCGCTGAATATCGGGGCGGCGTTTTCGGATGCGATCAATGTCGGGCTGTCGGATATCCCGTTCGCGGGCGACATCTTCGAGGATCTGGGCGATCTGGGGCCGATCAACTTCTCCGGTTCTGCGGGGCTGGCGGCGGAGGGCGGGATCTTCCTGTCCATCGGGCTGGGCATCGACCTGGGCGAACTGGCCGGGAATGTCACCGATGGCGACGAGGCCACCGGGGTCCAGGATGCGTTCTACGTGCTTGAGGAAACCGGGCTGGGCGCGCGGATCGAGGCATCGGGTCAGAACCTGGCCTTCAATGCCGGGCTTGGGCCGCTTGCGCTGGCCATCGGCAACAATGGCGGCGATATCGCCGAGATCGCGGTCAGCGCCGGGGCGCAGATCGCATCGGTTGGCGCGGCCTTTACCAACGGGCGGGTCAGCCTGGGCGATCTGACGAATGGCACGACCAGCCTGCTGAGTGCCTTCGAGGTCGACGGCATCAATGCCGGGGCCTATGGCGAGATCTCGGGCCGGTTGCCCGTCTTCTTCCCGACAGACAGCAACCATATCGGCGACATCCTGATCGGTACGACCTATGGCGCCGAGAATGGCGGGATCGGGTCGGAATACGGGGCGCTGGACAGCTTTGCCGAAAACGGGTTGGACGCGCTGACGATCCTGACCGGAGCACCGGGCGAACAGGCGCCCGCAACTACGGATGTGGTCATCGACGTAACCGCGCTGACCGGTTTCCTGGACGGGTTCAACTTTGCCGAGCTGTCGATCTTCGACAATGTCCGGTTGGCGGTCGACGGGTTCGACACGTTCCTGGGCCTGCTGGAAGAGAACATCTTTGGCGAATTGGCCGATCTGAACCTGCCGGTCGTGGGCGAAGGCTTTGGCGATGCGGCCAACTTCATCGGCGACTTCCGCGAAGGGTTCGTGGGCAACCTGCGCCTGGCGCTGGACACGATCGAGGACGCGGCGGACGACTTTGCCGATCCGGACAAGAACATCATCTCGAAGCTGATCTTCGATCTGCTGGGCCCGAACGGGCTGGACCTGCTGAAGGAGCTGGATGTCGCTGACCAGACCGGCCTTGGCGGGGCCGGGGATTACATCCTTCTCAACGCAGATGGGTTCCAGCAGGCGCTGGATACGGGCGATTTCCAACTTGCCGATATCTCGTGGGATTTCGACCTGGGCAGCGATGGCGAGGAAGAGTTGGCGAATGTGCCGCTTGATTTCGACATCGGCATTCCGGGCCTGGGCCTGGAGACCGAGGGCGATCTGCGCTTCTTCATCGAATGGGGCATCCGGCTGGGCTTCGGCCTGTCGGCGCAGAAGGGCTTCTACTTCGATTTCGACGAGGCCGATGGCCAGGACGAGGTTTACTTCAACGCGCGGGCCGAATTGTCCGAGGACACCAACATCACCGGCAAGCTGGGCTTCCTTGGCCTGAGCGCGGACAACCGCGACAGCGGTCTGGGCGCCGGCGCGGGCGCCTGGGAGGGCACCGATACCGGCATTACCGCGGAAGTGGGGCTGGATATCCTGCTGGGCGGGGAATCCGCCGATCAGATCGGCCTGACCGAGCTGGGCGGCATCGGCCTGATGATGGGCATCGACGTGACCGCGGCGGCGGCGCTGGACCTGACGCTGGGCCTGGACGAGGACCTGGTGGGCGACGCGCTGGCCAATGGCTTCCCGTCGATCATCTCGGGCTTCGACTTCCTGTGGAGCTTCAGCGACGAATACAACCTGATCGGCGGCAGCACCGACCAGGCCGACCTGGACGTGGGCATCAAGTACCTGGCCTTTACCGGCGTGGGGCTGGACCTGGGCGAGTTCGTGACCGATGTGCTGGGTCCGATCGTCGACGCGGTGGCGGAATATACCGAGCCGCTTCAACCCTTTATCGACTTCCTGACCGCGCCGATCCCGCTGATCGACATCTTTGGCGTCGACCTGACGATGCTGGACCTGGCCGCGGCCCTGGGTGATTTCGATGCTGGCCTGATCGAGACGCTGGCCGAGGTGATCACCCTGATCAACGACATCGCCGCCCTGCGCGACGAGCCGGGCGTTCTGAACCTTGTGATCCCGGTGGGCGATTTCGTAATCTTCGACCAGATCGGCGGCACCGCGACCGACAACCCGTTCGCCGACGGGTTCAGCGGGCTGGATCTGTTCAATGAACGCAGCGAGGACCAGAGCTTCATCGACGATGCGACGGCCTTCTTCAACAACGAGCTGGCCTCCGCGGCCTCGACCAGTGGCGACAAGAATTCCGACGCAGCGAAGACGGTGACCAAGCTGAAGGCGGGCGGGGCGTTCGATTTCCCGATCATCAACAAGCCCGAACAGATCTTCGGCCTGCTGATGGGCAATCCGGCGACGCTGATCACCTTCGATCTGGACCCGCTGATCGTCGGCTTCGAACAGAACTTCTTCTTCTCGATCTTCGGGCCGCTGGGCGTGTCGCTGGGGCTGGTGATCGAATTCAGCGCGGACTTTGCCTTCGGCTATGACACGCAGGGCATTTCGGACTTCGTGGACACCGATTTCCGCAATCCGCTGCTGCTGTTCAACGGCCTGTTCATTTCGGATACCGAGAACCCGGACGGCACCGGCGCCGACGTGCCGGAACTGCGCTTCCTGGGCGGTGTGACCGCCGCGGCGGAGCTGAACCTCGGGATTGCGCGGGCCGGTGTGGCCGGGGGTCTGTTCATCGAGATCCTGTTCGACCTGTTTGATCCGGACAATGACGGCAAGGTTCGGATCAGCGAGCTTGCCTCGAATTTCGAGAACCAGCTGCGCGCGCCGGGCGACGGCGAGAAGCTGTTGGCCCCGCTGGCAATTTTCGATGTCACGGGCGAGATCTTTGCCCGGCTCTTCGCCTTCCTCAAGATCGATTTCGGCCTGTTTGAGATCGACAAGGAATTCGACCTGGTCGACCCGATCACGATCCTCGACTTCGAGATCGACTTCTTCCGCCCGCCTGTCGTGGCCTCCGAAGCCAGCACCGGCGACCTGATCATCAATATCGGCGACTTTGCAGAGCAGCGCCTGCTGGGCAATGCCACCGATTTCGGCGAAACGGTCTATATCGAGAAGAACGGCGGCCTGTCGAACGGCGAATACACCGTCGACGTCTATACCGATCCCAACGGGTTCGGAGCGGACAGCCCGACCTCGTCCAACAAGTTCTCCTACAAGGTGAAGGCGGGTCAGGCGATCGTCGTGCGCGGTGGTGCGGGCGATGACGAGATCAACTTCATCGGCTGGAACGGCGACGAGGTGCTGTTCGATGTCGAGGGCGGAATAGGCAACGATATCATCGCCTTCACCGGCGGTGGCACCGGGTCCAACACGACGTTCAACCGCCTGATCGGCGGGCTGGGCGACGACACGATCACCGGCTCTGGCGGGCGCGACCTGGTCGAGGGCGGGGCCGGCAACGATTCCGTCGATGGCGGCGCGGGCGAAGACCTTGTTCTGGGCGACCAAGTGGAGTTCTACCCGGGCGTTCTGAAGATCGACCTGCTGGGCAATGCGGGCCGTGACACGGTCGCAGGCGGCGCGGGTGACGACATCGTCATCGGCGGCGGCGGCCAGGACAGCGTACTGGGCGGGGCGGGGCATGACCTGATCCTGTCCGATGGCGGCGAGATCCGGTTCATCGACCCGACCGGCCAGAAGATCCTGTCCAACGTGCTGGCGCTGCATGAAGGCGGCGTGAGCAAGACCGACAAGCTGAACGAGGGCGAGAAGGACACGATCGACGGCGGCGACGGCAACGACGTGATCTTTGCCTCGGGCGGCAATGACGACATCACGGCGGGCGCCGGGGCCGATGCGGTCTTTGGCGGGGCCGGGTTCGACACGATCGACGGCGGCACGGGGGCCGACCTTCTGCTGGGCGATATCGGGGGCATCCTGGAATCGCTGCTGAACGCGCCCGCCGATGACCTGCTGAGCAACATGAGCGCGCTGAACAATTCCAGCGACATCGTGCAGCTGGCGCGGCGGATCGCGCTGGCCTCGGGCGGGGCGGGTGACGTGATCACCGGCGGCGCCGACAACGACCTGATCTTCGGCCAGGAAGGCAATGACGATGTCGATGCCGGGGCCGGGGACGACCTGGTCTACCTGGGCGCGGGCGCGGATACCGCGATCGGCGGCACGGGCAACGATACCCTGCTGGGCGAAGGCCAGTCCGACAGCCTGCGCGGCGGCGACGACAATGACGTGCTGGACGGCGGCACGGGAGCGGACACCGCGTTCGGCGAGGCCGGGGCGGATGTCATCATCTCGGCCCAGGGGGCGGATTCCGTCAATGGCGGCGAGGGGGCAGACACCTACCGCGTCAACCTGTCCGGCGGCACGACAGAATCCCTGATCGAGATTTCCGATGGCGGGCTGAACGACAGCGATGTCGACGTGCTGGAGGTCAACGGCACCGACCGGGCCGACCACATCCTGATGCGCGCGAATGTCAGCCTGAACAACGCCTTCATCGCCAACCTGAACGGGCCGTTCAACGTCGAGCGGATCAATTACGATGGCACGCTTGAGCGGATCATCGTTTCGGGCGGCGCGGGCGACGACGTGTTTGCCAGCGATGACACAGCGGCCGAGATCACGGTCTACGGCGACAGCGGCAATGACAGTTTCCAGATCGGTCAGCTGTTCCGCGAGTCGCGCTTCGTGAACGAGGAAATCCACGGCATCCCGACCGGCATCGCGGAGGACGATTTCTTCCTCACCATCGAGGTGACGCGCGGCTGGCTGTCCAACGGGATCAGCTTCCCGATGACGATCAATGGCGGGATCGGCGATGACAGCTTTACCGTCTATCACAACAAGGCCGTTCTGAGCCTGAACGGCGAGGCGGGCGACGACATCTTCGAGGTGCGCGCCTTTGCCCTGGTCGGCAGCCAGGAACCGCAGCGCGAACGCACCGACCTGACCGGTGGCGACGGGGCCGACCTGGTTCGCTACGCGGTGAATGCGCCGGTGAACATCAATGGCGGCGACGGGTTCGACACGCTGATCGTGATCGGCACGGAATTCGGCGACGATTTCGTCATCACCGATGACGGTGTCTTTGGCGCCGGGCTGAACGTCAATTTCGTCAATATCGAGAGCCTGCGGATCGACGGGGCGGAAGGCAATGACCGCTTCTTCCTGCAATCCACGCTGGAATCCGTCCTGACCGAGCTGTTCGGCGGGCTGGGCGACGACACGTTCTTTACCAGCGGGGAAACCCCGCCGGTCGTGTCCAACGATTTCCGCGGCCATTCCGGCATCATAACCCACGAGATGACCGCAGGTGGCGATGCACGCTATGACGGGCAGACGGTGTTCGGCATCTCGGCCAACGTGGCCGATGACGACACGCCCTTCGCCATCCTGACCGAAACCCAGGGGTCGACCATCGTGACCGAGGGTGACGCGACCGGCGACACCTACACGGTGCGCCTGACCCGGCAGCCGACAGAGGACGTCTTCGTCACCGTCGGGGCCCCGCTGCCCAGCCCGAGCGCGCGCCAGCAGGGGATCTATGCCTTCCGCGTCGCCTCGACCGAACTGGATGCGGAAACCCGCCTCGACGGGTCCTCGGTCGTGCTGAAATTCACCTCTGCCAACTGGGCCACGGCCCAGGAAGTGCAGGTGATCGCCGATGGCGTGATGAACGACTACCCCGGCGGGCTGTTCACGCGGCAGGACATCGCGGGCGACACCTTCTCGGATCCCGAGAATTTCGACTTCGACGACGATGCCTTTGAAGGGCCGACCAATGCGGTGATCACGCACACGTTCTCCTCCGGGCAGACGGTGCAGGGGCGTGAGGTGGATGGCGACCTGATCTCGGTCGACAATGCCAATGCTGAGATGACGATCGCCAAGCTGGGCATCGCGCAGGACGCATTGCTGGGCAAAGCGCTGTCGATCGTTGAGGGCGAAAGCTTTGGTGATTACCGCTTCATCGTCGGCGTGGTCGACAATGGCGCAAGCTACACGCTGACGCTGAACAAGCCCTGGGACGACGGCAAGGTGCCGACCGTGGGGGGCACCGAAAACACCGTCTTCAACATCCGTCTGGATGACTCGATCACCGGCACGCATAACAGCTCTGACGAGATGAAGGCCGAGGAGATCTTTGACGATCGCACGATCTTCACCGGTAATGCAGCCGATGGCAGCCTGATCGATTTCGAGAGCGTTTACGGTGACTTGACCGGCTTCACGCTGCAGATCATCGGCGGCACCGGCGCGGGTCAGGAGATGCTGATCCTGGATACCGATGGCACGGAGCTGACCCTGAACAGCATCTGGTCGATCGACCCGGACTCGGACTCCGTCTTCCGCATCGCGCGCTATGACGGGCTGAACAGCCAGGTGGTCGAGGTCCTGGTGAACGACAACGACATGCCTGGCCTGATCATCGACCAGACCGACGAGCTGGACGGATCCGGCGCGGTCGATGGCAGCAACAACAACGAGACGATCACCGCGGTGATCGAGGGCGCGGATGGCGATCAGGATGGCGAGGGCGATGTGCTGACCCTGTCGCTGTCGCAGCCGCTGACCGGCGGGCAGAGCCTGACGCTGGACCTGGAATACGACGCGACGCAGGTCAAGGTCGTGGCGGCGGGCGAGGGCCCGACTGGCACGTCGCTGACGTCGCTGGATTACGATTCCGGCACGCTGACCCACCTGGTCGAGGTTTGGGCGGTCGATGACCAGCTGCGCGAGGGTGCGCATACGGCCAAGATCGACTTCTCCTTCTCGAACTTCTCGGGCATAGCCGCGTCCTTCTCGGACAGCGAGACTCTGACGCTGGATATTGACGCGACCAACCCGCAGAGCTCGGTCGGGCTGACCTATCGCCCGGATGCGATCACCTCGGTCACGCTGGATGGCGTGACGCTGACCGAAGGCGTGGATTTCGAGCTGATCGAGGGGTCGAACCAGATCCTGTTCTATGACGGCGACGATATCGTCGAGGTCTCGGGCATCGTCGAGATCGAGTATGATTATTCACAGATCACCTACCAGGAGGCCTTTGGCGGGTCCGTGCTGGTGCGGATTGCCGATGACGACGCGCCGACCCTGCTGGTCCGCGAGACCCAGGGCCGCACCGATGTGATCGAGGGCGGGGCGACCGACAGCTACGAGCTGCGCCTGACCTCGGCGCCGGTGGCGGGTACGGTCGACATCAATGTCAGCGAGATCATCACCAAGACGACCAAGACGGGCGGCATCCGCTTCGACAATATCCAGGTCGAGGTCTTCGCGGTCATCCAGGGCACCGACCTCTATGTCGGTGCGTCGATGGATGCGCTGAAGTCGCAGGCGATGGATGACAGCGGCAACCTGCTGTTCGACGAGGCCGGCAATCCGGTGATGGAATTCACCATCTCCTTCGACGACACCAACTGGGATACCCCGGTGCAGGTGTTCGTCCGTGCGGTCGACGATGCGGTGGTCGATGGCGACGACACCCAGGTCTTTGCGCCGGGGCCGGCCACTTTGGCGGGCATCCTTGGTCCGGTCGTGACCAACGGGGCCGGCGGCAACGGGTCGCTCTTTGGCCTGGCCGACCCGCTGATGCTGCCGGGCGAGATCAACGTGAAGGCCCCGGTGGGCGAGTTCGGTGAGGCGGATATCGACAATTCCGACAGCGCGCCTGCGCTGACGATCAGCCGCAGCGACCTGACAGCGGAGGTCATGATCGACCTGCGCCTGCGCGCCAATCCCGATGACCTGGAGCCCGGCGATGCCGGCTATCCGGGCGGGGCGGCCACGGATGCGGAGATCGAGGCGCTGGTCGGCAAGACGCTGGAAATCACCCGCGCGCCGGCAGCCCCGGAAGCGGTGGACCAGTTCCGCCTGATCACCGCCGTGTCGATCGACGACGGAGCGGGCACGGTGACCTTCCAGCTGAATGCGCCTTACGACCTGTCCCCGGTCGGGGAGCAGCAGCTTACGCAGAGCTTCAACCCGCTGGACGCGGTCAACGATCCCAAAAATGCCGGGCATCCGGCGCCTGAGGATACACCGGAAACCAGCCTGGACGATCTGGTGAACCGCTATGCGATCACCTCGGAAAGCCTGAACTTCTTTGTCAACGAGCTGGTGTCGGTCGACGTGCTGTTCGTCAAGGACGATGACAGCCCGGCGGACAGCAGCGGCACTCTGACCTCGAACCGGTTGTTCGGGTTCAACATGGGCCCCGACACAGTCATCGGCGAACGCGCCCGCCAAGGTGGCATCACCTTTGGCGAGCTCGAGGTTCTCGATATCACCCTGGGCTCCGGCTACAACGATCTGAAGGTGATCGGCACGCCGACGCGGTCGGATGGCTACGAGACCCGCACGATCATCCGCACGGGCACCGAGGTGCCGGTGGATGCCACGCTTCTGCCCGACAACCCGCTGGTCGGGGCGCCGGTGGGCGACACGGTCACGGTGAACCTGATCGCCAACGATCTGCCCATGCGCGACGGCAATGTCGTGTCGATCGAGAACCCGGGGCCGGGCAACGGTTTCGAGACGATCTTCGACATGGGCACCGATCTGGGTGAGGAAGACGATTTCTACCTGGGCCAGAAGCTGATCATCACCATCGAAGCCGATGGCGCGACGCAGGAGATCGAGCGCTGGATCGCCGGCTCTGCAGGGACGGAGCTGGAACTGGAAGACCCGGTCGAGTTCGAGGCCGGAACCGTGGCCACCGGTTGGCGCATCATCGACCCCGCTGACGGCGCTCTCTCCGTCGACCTCCAGGGTGGGGACGATCAACTGACCGCCACCGGTGACCGCGGTCTGGTCGTCTTCGGCGGCACGGGGTCGGACACGATCACCACCGCCGCGGGCGATGACATCGTCTTTGGCGACCTGGGCCGTGTCGATTACTTCAACGCGATTTCCTTCCTGCTGGACGGTGACATGGAGCCGACGCCGGTCAACCTGTTCGGTGGCTTCGGGTCCATCGTGACGCGACTGGGTGTGGCGCCGGAGGCCTTCCTGGGCTTCGTCGACGACCAGTTCGACGTGCGCACGAATATCGACACCGACCAGAACATCTTCCCGGTGGCGGACCTGTCCGACGGCACGGTGTTCGATCCCTACGAAACCGGCGATATCGGGCTGAAGGGCCTGTTTGTGGACATCAACGACGGGACCGGGTTCGAAACCCCGGTGATGCTGATCACCGACAACAACAACGAGGTGCTGGAGGTGCTGCCGCCGCTGGCCGTGGATCTGGACGCGACCAGCAAGTTCCGCATTTCCTCCTTGCCGGAGGACCAGGCGGACGGGTTCAGCTGGCAGGCCGGCCTGATCCTGGCGATTGCCGGGGCCGGGGGTGACGATGTCATCGATACCGGCGCAGGCGACGATACGGTCATGGGCGGCGAGGGGGATGACGACATCACCCTGGGCGCGGGCGACGATATCGGGTTTGGCGACCTAGGCATGGTGCGCAACGCCTTCCTGGGCGGTGTCGATCCGGCGCCGAGCGTGCCGGGCCAGGTGGTTCCGACCTTCCGCGATGGCATCTTTGCCATCCAGATCGGCACCGGTGGCAACGACACGATTGCCGGCGATGACGGCGATGACCTGATCATCGGCGGCGCGGGCACCGACGAGATCTCGGGCGGGGCGGGCGATGACCTGATCCTGGGGGATGTGGGCTTTGTCGATTACACCGATGGCATCATCGGCGCGGTCGAAACCTACCGGAGTGAGGGCGCGGCCGACCTGATCGAGGGCGATACCGGCAGCGACACGATCTTGGGCGGCCTGGGCGGCGACCAGATCGCCGGGCGCGACTTCGGCGAGATCGGTTCCGATGCCGATGGTGGCGACCTGATCCTGGGTGACCATGGCCGGATCGATTATGCCTTCGACGACAGCGACGCGCCGCTCCGGTCGTCGATCGAGCGGATCGAGGGTGTGCTGGAAGACATCGATGGCGCCGACACGATCGAGGGCAATGCCGGGGCCGACACCATCGTTGGCGGGTCGGATGCCGACCTGATCGACGGCGACGGCCGCTTCAGCGGCGGGCTTGATTTCGGCGACCTGATCTTCGGTGACACGGCCGAGATCGACTTTGCCGTGACCGCGGGCGCGGTGTCCCTGCTGAGCCGCGTGGCAACCCGCGAGGTCAGCGTGGCCACGGGTGGCAACGACACGATCCATGGCCATGCCGGTGGCGACACGATCTTTGGTGGTGTCGGGTCGGACGAGCTTCGCGGTGATGCCGATACGGTGGTTGGCGCCGTGGATGGCGACGACCGCATCGTCGGCGACAATGGCGAACTGATCTATGACACCGATGGGGTTACGATCGCCGAGCTTCGCAGCTTTGAAGATACGTTGGGCGATGTCGACACGATCACCGGCAATGCCGGGTCGGACTGGATCATCGGCAGCTATGGCGGCGACCTGATCCACGGCAATAACGAGGGCGACGATCAGACCGCTATCGACGGGGCGGATATCGTCCTGGGCGACAATGCCGAGATCATCCTGTCGGGCGGTGCGCTGTCCGAGGTCCGCAGCCTGGATACCGACCAGCCGCTCTTCGATGCGGATGACACGATCACCGGCGATGCGGGTGGCGATATCATCCTGGGCGGCCTGGGCGCCGACCTGATCCGTGGCGATCACAGCCTGGGCACGGATTCCGCCGAGGATGGCGGCGACACGATCCTGGGCGACAATGGTGAGCTGCTGTGGGGCGTCGACGGGTTCGAGACCGTGGTGCGCACTATCGCCTTCACCGCCGGATCCTCGACCGAGGAGCGGGGGGACAGCGATACGATCTCCGGCAATACCGGCAACGACCTGATCCTGGGCGGCACCGGCGGCGACCTGATCCTTGGTGGCACGCAGAACGACACGGTGCTGGGCGACCACGGCTATGCCGGGGTGCTGGGCGGCCAGGTGCAGTTCCTGTCGATCCGCCAGAATGCGGGCGGTGTCGATGACACCAATGCCTTCGGCGGCGACGACACGATCTTTGGCGACGAGCACGAGGATGTGCTGATCGGCGGCTTTGGCGCGGACGTGATCGACGGCGACAATGCCGAGGGTCGCGACGATGCACAGGCAGGGCTTGCGGGCCGCGACCTGATCTTCGGCGACAACGTGGAGCTGGATCGTCGGGGCGCCTTCCTGGGCGACTTCACCGATCCGCGCTACACGCAGCTGCAGGACGGGCGCCTTTACAGCGTCGATGCGGGCGAGATGTCCACCGGCGACGCGGTCGAGGGCATCCTGCTGATCACTGGCACGCCCTTTGCCAATCCCGATGGCACGGCGGTCTGGAGCGATTACGAGATCGAGCTGCTGGACCACGATCAGAATGGGGCCGATAACGGCCTTTACGGGGACGATTACATTGCCGGCGGCGCGGCGCAGGACAGCATCTTCGGCCAGCTGGGCGATGACGTGATCCAGGGCGATGGCGGCGTGCAGGGCGTGTTCTCGCAGGCCGGCTACCTTGGCACGGCGCTGCTGGATGTCGACCGGATGCTGGCCGACGGGATCAATTCGGATGGCGTTTATGCCTTCCGCGATGCCGATGGCGTGCTGCAGGTCAATGCCAGCTTCGAGACGATCTACGACGATGACGATTACATCGAGGGCAATGGCGGCGACGACGTGATCTTTGGCGGTCTGGGCCAGGATGACATCGTGGGCGACAATTCCTCGCTGTTCAGCTTGGACGCGACCGAGCGGTTCGGCCTGCTCGTCGGCGGCGTCGATCTGGGCACCGGGTCGGACATGATCCTGGGTGGCTCTGGCCAGCGGATCGAGCGTCACGAATATACCGAGGCGCCGTCGGGCGTGGCCGGTGAGGTGACCGACATCCTGGTCGAGGATCGCCATTCCCGCGATGCGGACATGGTGATGGGCGACAATGGCGACATCTACCGCATCCTGGGCGATACCGGTCAGTACATGGCCTTCACCTACGACGCGATGGACGACGTGGCGTCCGAACATTACGGCGTGGGCGAGCTGTCGCGCGGCAGCGACCGGATCGTGATCCGCGGCGCGTCCCTGCTGGATTACACCGAGGGCGGCGATGCCTTTGGCGGGCCGAGCCATGGTGCGGCGGATGAAATCCACGCGGAAGGCGGCGATGACAGCGTCTACGGCCAGGTCGGGGACGACGCGATCTTTGGCGATGCGGATGACGACGACATCATCGGCGGCCTGGGCAATGACTGGATTTCCGGCGGCACGGGGCTGGACGGGGTGATCGGCAGCGATGGCCGCATCTATACCTCGCGCAACCTGGCCACCGGCGTCGCGGCCGAATCCGAGACGATCTACGGCATCGATTATGTCGATGTGAACCAGGTGATCTCGACCCCCGGGAACATCCAGCAATCGACCATCCACCTGGAAGGCTACCTGAAGAAGACCGTCGACCTGACGCCCTTCTTCCCGCAGGCCGAGGGCGATGTGCCGGGGCTGGTGGACCGGGTGAACAATTCGGCCGACGTGGACAACGACGACAACGACATCATCTTTGGCGGCCTTGGCAGCGACTCGTTGCATGGCGGCTACGGCTCCGACGCGATTTCGGGCGCCGAGGCGATGCGGTACTTCGTCGGTGGCCTGCCGCTGCCCTACACGTTCGACAATCCGGGCAATCCGGGCGACATCCTGGCCTATGGGCAGGGCGATCAGCGTCCGAACGAGTTCGCGGCCTATGACGAGTTCAACCCGCGGCCCGAGGTCTGGATCGACCCGGTGACCTTCGAATTCGTCGATCCGTCGACGCCGGGGGCGGTGCCCTTCGTGCTGAACTTCGACCCGAATGACGGCGCGGCAACCGATCCGATCATCGGGGACGGTCCGGCGACGGCATCGGATGGCGATGACGTGATCTTTGGCGATCTGGGCCATGACTGGCTGGTGGGCGGCACCGGGCGCGACCATATCTATGGCGGCTTCGGCGACGACCTGCTGAACGCGGATGACGATCATGACGCGGGCGGGGCGAACGACACGCCGGATACCGCGAATTCCTATGCCGATATCGCCTTTGGCGGCGGCGGACGGGATATCCTGATCGGCAATACCGGCGGCGACCGCCTGATCGACTGGGTGGGCGAGTTCAACTCCTACCTGGTGCCCTTCGCGCCCTTCGGTGCCTTCACGATCAGCCGCAACGTGCAGCCGCAGATCTTCGACTACCTCTATGATCTGTCCGAGGCCGATGGCGCTGACACGACGCGGGTCGTCGATGGCGCGGCATCGCGCAATGGCGAACCCTATGGCGAGATCGGCGCGGTCAAGCAGCAGGATGCCTTCTGGCAGGATCAGACCGGTGCGCCGGACGATCCGCAGCCGGGCAACATCGCGGGCGGCAAGCGTGACGTGATGGAGGCCGAGAGCTTCAACGGGGCGGATGCGCTGGTGGGGCTGGCGGCGGATAGCGGCACCTGGTCCACCGAAGGTGGCAAGGCCACGATCGCCCCCGAAGCGGTCGGCATGGACGGCGTGAGCGTCTACCATGTCTCGGATTACCTGCCGACCTACTTCGAGATCACCGCCTCGATGGCGGCGGCGAAGGACAAGGGTGGCTACGACTCGAACGCCTTCCTGATCTTCGACTACCAGTCGCCGGACGATTTCAAGTTCGCGGGCATCAACCCCGACACCAACAAGATCCAGATCGGTCACCGTGCGGAATGGGGCTGGCAGGTCGACGTCCAGTCCAACATGAAGCTCTGGGCCGACACGTTCTACGACGTGCTGGTGGCGGTGAACGGCACGACCGTGACGCTGCTGGTCGATGGCAAGAAGGCCGTGTCCCACACGTTCGATCCGCGGATCGTGGATGGCCTGCCGCAGGGCCTGAATGCCGGAATGGTCGGGGCGGGGTCGGATAACTCCTTCACCACGCTCGACAACCTGACGGTTCAGGTGCTGCCGCCCGAGCTTAGCTTTGAAAAGCTGGAGGATTTCGAGGACGGCAGTGCCGATGCCTTCACCGGCGTGACCGAGGGCAGCTGGGCCGTCGCGGGCGGCGCCTATGGCACGGATGCTACCGGGGGCTTCGCGTTGTCGACGGTCGATCTGGCCGCCGATGCGGGCTATGCCGCCGGGGCGTTCTCGCTGTCGGACAATGCCAAGCTGCGGCTGAGCGCCGAGGTGCAGACCGGGGCGCAGGGCGGGATCGTCTTCGACCTCGTATCGGCCGACCGGTTCAAGTTCGTGATGCTGAATGCCCAGACCGACCAGGTCGAGATCGGGCATTACGAGGGCAATGGCCGCTGGGTCGTGGATCACGCCACCACGGTGTCGACCGGGATCGAGGCGGGTACGGATTACGAGCTGACGCTGCTGATCTCCGGCTCCACCGTATCGGCCAGCGTGGACGGGGTGCTTTACGGCTCCCACGCGTTCAACGCGGTCGGTGTCGACGGCCAGAGCGGGCTGATCGCCAAGGCCGGTGCTGCGTCCTTCGACAGCTTCAAGCTGGAGACCGATGACGCCCGGGTCGCCGTGGAAATCGTTGAGGCGCTGCGCGGCGGCGAAGTCGGTGATGGCGCCGAGGCGCTGGAGATGGAAGACGCCCAGGCCCTGATGGACGAGGCGATCCGCCGGCTGGCCATGACCATGGACCTGTCGCGGTCGCAGATCAGGGATCTGGAAGCGATCGACCTGGCGATCGGCGATCTGCAGGGCGATACCCTGGCCACCTATGGCGAGGGCCTGATCACCCTGGATATCGACGGGGCCGGCCTGGGCTATTTCCTCGATGAAACCGCGCAGGCGGACGAGGAATTCGATGCCGAGGGCGAGGCCGAGGCGGGCAGCGAGGCGGAGGGCAAGTACGATCTGCTCACCATCCTCATGCACGAGCTGGGCCACGCACTGGACATGGATCACTCCATGGATGACGGCGACCTGATGAGCGGCTTCCTTGATCCGTCGCAGCGCCTGGGTCTCTTCCAGCCGGCCAATACCGATGCGGAGCCGCAATCCGGCCAGACGCAGGATGACACAAGCCAGAACACCTATTACGATCCGAGGGTGGATGGCATGGTCACCGAGGACGAAGCCATGCTGCTCGACTCTGTGGAGGACGTGGAGCCGGAGGAAACGCAGACCACCAGTCCCGGCAAGGGCAATGGCAAGGGCCGCGTGAAATGGGCGGCTGAATAGTCATAGTTTCGCCCAACTGGTTGAGTTTTAATCACAACATTGGTCCTAGGGGCGCCGGAAACGGCGCTCCGTTCGGGACACAAGGACTTAGAACGGAGGAAGACAATGTCTGACAAGAGCACCGATACCGAGAAGACCGCAGAGGCCACCGCCGCAGAGGTCGGCCAACCCGCGGCACCGGTGGTCAACTGGGACGACAGCCAGATGCGCACCACCTATGCCAACGTGGTGAACGCGGCCTCCACCCGCGAAGAGGTGACGCTGTTCTTCGGCACCAACCAGACCTGGAACCCGACCGCCGCCAAGACCTTCGACGTGAAGCTGGAAGAGCGGGTCGTGCTGAACCCCCATGCGGCCAAGCGCCTGTTCGTGCTGATGGGCGCGGTTCTGGCGCAGTACGAAAAGCGGTTCGGCGAGATCAAGCTGGAAGGCCTGCAGGCGGCGGCTGCCGCGGCGAAGGCCAACGGCAAGGAAAACTGATCCCCAACAACGGCAGGGTGATCCATGGCCGATAGCCGAGATCAGGCCGGGCCGGGTCAGGGCGCCGAGGTTTCCGTACTGGACCAGGCGCTGTGGTCGCGGTTTTCCGAAGATCGGGACCTGCGCGATTTCGCGCGGGTCTGGCTTGCCTTGCAGATCCGGGACCTGGGCGCGCTGGATTGCGCCGCGCTGGTGCTGGAGACCGGGCAGGGCATGATCCCCGTGGCCACATGGCCCAAGGACTACCGCCCCAGCCCCGAGATCGCGGATGCGGTCGAAGAAGCGCTGGACAAGAGCCGCGACGTGGTGATCGAGGGCCGGATCCTCGTCAAGACGCTGATCGTCGATGGCGAGGTGATGGGCGCGGCGGCGTTTCAGTTTCCGGTCGCGCAACCCGATCCCGGCCGCATCTTTCGCACGCTGAGCTGGGGCGCGGGGTGGATCACCTCGGCCATCCGGCGGGATCTGTCGCTGTCGGACAAGCTGGAACGCGAGAAACAGGCGGCGGTTCTGGACGTGCTGGGCGCGGCGCTGGACGCTGCCGATACCCGCGCGGCCGCAATTGCCGCCGTGACCCAACTGGCCCGGCGGCTGGACTGTTCGCAGGTCGCCGTCGGCTTCCTGAAGCGGCGCCGGGTGCGGCTGGAGGCCGTGTCGGACGTGGCCGATTTCCGGATGGACAG
The DNA here is from genome assembly GCF_000768315.1 of Pseudooceanicola atlanticus. Lineage (GTDB taxonomy): Bacteria > Pseudomonadota > Alphaproteobacteria > Rhodobacterales > Rhodobacteraceae > Pseudooceanicola > Pseudooceanicola atlanticus. The sequence goes on along the minus strand of NZ_AQQX01000004.1, from coordinate 239,267 downwards.
CCTCTATTCCGAAAAGCTGGCCCAGGCGATGGCGGAGGCGACGGACCAGGAAGGCACCGTGCTGCACCCCCGCCGCGAGGGCATGGCCTATGCGGTGACGACGCTGCATGCGGAGCTGGCGCGGATGAAGGCCACGGGCGACCTGCTGACCGTGCCGCTTTTCGTGCGTGAGCGGATCATGGGGGCGCTGCATCTCGAGAAACGCCCCGGAGAGACATTCGAGGACCTCGACCTGATGATCGCGGAGGCCGTGGGCGCCGCGCTGGCCCCGCTGCTGGACGAAAAGCGGCGGGCGGACCGGTCGGCCCTGCGGATCGGGGCGGCCTCGCTCTGGCGGCAGGTGAAACGGCTGCTTGGCCCCGGCTATATCGGGCGCAAGCTGGTGGCGCTGGCGCTGATCGCGATCGTTGCCTTCTTTGCCATCGCGCGGGGCGATTACCGGGTTTCCGCGGAATCCGAGGTGCAGGGGCTGGTCGTGCGGTCGCTGGTCTCGCCCTTCGACGGGCATATCGCCGAACAATATGTCAGGGCGGGCGACGTCATCCGCGAAGGCGAACCGCTGGCCCGGCTGGACGAGCGCGACCTTCAGATCGAGCTGCTGCGCTGGCGCACCGATCTGAGCCGGTTCGAGGGCGAATATGACCGCGCGCTTGGCGAGCGGAACGCGGCTGCGGCGCGGATCGCCTCGGCCGAGATCGAGCAGGCGCGCTCAAAGGCGGCGCTGGTGGAACGGCAGATTGCCCGCTCGGCCCTGATCGCGCCGTTTGATGCGCTGGTGATCGAGGGCGATCTGAGCCAGTCCATCGGCCGGGCCGTGCGCCGGGGCGAGGAGCTGTTCCAGATCGCGCCGCTGGAAAGCTACCGGGTGGCGTTGGAGGTCGAGGAAATCCAGCTGGATGATATCCGGATCGGCCAGACCGGCACGCTGGTCCTGTCCTCGCTGCCCGACCAGGGCTATGCGATCGAGGTCACGCGGATCACCCCGCGGCTGGAGGCCAATGACGGGCGCAATGTCGCGATGGTCGAAGGGCAGCTTCTGGACAGCAGCCCGCAGATCCGGCCGGGCATGCGCGGGGTCGCCAAGGTGGATGTCGAGGAACGTCTGCTGATCCAGGTCTGGGCGCAGCCGATCATCGACTGGATCCGCCTGGCCCTGTGGCGCTGGACGCCCTGAGCGCGCCATGGCCACGAGTTTCGAAAGCCAGAGCTGGTATCGCGCCGCCCATCTGCGCCCCGTCCTGCCGCGCCGGGCCGAGGTCACCCGGCAGATGTTCCGCGGCCAGGTCTGGTATGTCATACGCGACCCGCTGACCGGCAAGTTCACCCGGATTTCCGAGGCGGGGCATTGGCTGATCGCGCAGATGGATGGCCGCCGCACCCTGGGCGAGGTCTGGGATGCGGCCTGTGCGGAACTGGGCGATGCCGCGCCCGCACAGGACGAAATGCTGGCGCTGATCTCGCAATTGGCGGCGCTGGACCTGTTGCACACGAATGGGCTGCCCGATGTCGACGCGATGTCGGAACGCGCTGGCAAGGTGCGGCGGAAGACGCTTCTGTCGCGGTTCCTGAACCCGTTGGCCGTGCGGTTTCCGCTGTTCGATCCCAATGCGCTTCTGGATGCGCTCTGGCCCTTTGCGCGGCCCTTCTTCGGGGTGATCGGCGGGCTGGCCTACCTGGCGCTGCTGATCTCGGGCGGGGTCGCGGCGGGCCGGAACTGGGACGCGCTGACCGGCAACCTGATCGACCGGGTGCTGGCGACCGAGAGCCTAGTCCTGCTGGTGCTGGTCTATCCGCTGGTCAAGCTGTGTCACGAGCTGGGCCATGGCTTTGCCGTCAAGAAATGGGGCGGGGAGGTCCGCGAGGTCGGGGTGATGATGCTGGTCTTCATCCCGGTGCCTTACGTCGATGCCTCGGCCTCGGCGGCGTTTACCAGCAAGTGGCGGCGCATCTTCGTGTCGGGCGCGGGGATCCTGGTCGAACTGGGCCTGTCGGCGGCAGCGATGCTGCTGTGGACGCAGATGGAGGACGGGCTGGCGCGGGCCGCGATGTTCAACGTCATGCTGATCGGCGGCGTGTCGACGTTGCTGTTCAACGGCAACCCGCTGTTGCGCTTCGACGGCTATTTCGTGTTCTCGGACCTGCTGGAGATCCCCAACCTGTCGATGCGGTCGAACCGGTTCATCGGCTACCTGATCCAGCGCTACCTGTTCGGCAATGCCAAGGCGAAATCGCCGGTGCGCGCGCGGGGCGAGCGGTTCTGGTTCTTCACCTATTCCATCGCGGCCTTCTGCTACAGGCTGTTGATTTCGCTGACCATCGTGATGGTCGTGGCGACGCGGTTCTTCGCGCTTGGCGCGCTTTTGGCGATGTGGTCGGTGACCCTGATCTTCATCGTGCCGATCCTGAAACACCTGCGGTTCGTCGCCACCAGCGACAGCCTGCGCGGCATCCGGCACCGGGCAATCGCGGTGGTCGCCGTGATCTGCCTGCTGCTGGTGGGGGGCTTGGGCTTCCTGCCGGTGCCTTACCGCACGGTCGCGCAGGGGGTCGTCTATGCGCCCTACGAGGCGACGGTCCACGCCACCGAACCCGGAGAGGTCGCGGCGGTGCTGAGCGATCCCGGCGCGAGGCTGGCCGCGGGCGCCCCGATCCTGACGATCACCGACCCGCTGGCCGAGGCGCGGCTGGAGGCGGCAGAGGCGGAGGCGCGGAAATACCGGCTGCGCTATGAGCAGGCGCTGAGCGAAAGCGCCTATGACATGCGGCTTTGGCGGGCGCAGGCGGCACGGGCGGACCAGGAGGCGCAATCGCTGCGCGACCGTCTTGCCTCGATGACATTGCATGCGCCGCGTGACGGTCTGTTCGTGATGCCGGGGGCCGCCGACCTGGAGGGCGCGTATCTGAGCCGTGGCGACGTGGTGGGCTACCTGGTCGATCCGGAGGACCTGATCGTGCGCGTGGCGGTACATCAGGACCAGGCGGATCTGATCCGGTCGCGTAGCCGGTCGCTGGCCCTGCGCACGGCCGATGACCTGGACGCCGTCGTGCCGGCGCGGATCGTGAGGGAGGTCCCGACGCTGGGCCAGCGCATCGCCTCGCGCGCGCTGACCATGGAAGGGGGCGGGCGCTTTGCGGTCGATCCCGAACGGGGGCCGGAGCCCCATACGCTGGAGCCGATCCTGCAATTCGACGTGGCCCCCGAGACCCCGCTGCGCGAGGCCGAGATCGGCATGCGCGTGCATGTGCGGATCGATCACGGAGACGAGCCGATTGCGACGCGGGTCTATCGCCGGGTGCGGCAGGTCTTCCTGAGGCGGTTCAATGTCTGACGCCGCAACGCCCCCCCAGCTGTCGGGCCGCGCCGCACAGGTGCCGCGTCTGCGGGAACTGCGTCAGATGGCCCAGGCCGAAAGCGGCGTGCGGCCCGTGGACTGGCGCTACCACCTGACCGCGATGAGCGAGACGGCCATCGCGCCGCTGCGGGACCCGCTGTCGCGGATGCGCCTGCGGCTGGCGGCGGCCCGCGTGATGCGCATCGTGCGACGTACCCAGGGGCGCAGCCTGGAGGACCTGCAGGCCGAGCTGGAGCGCATCCGGCCGCGCCTGCGCCGGGATCGCGTGATGCGCCGGCACAGCCTTCGCGCGCTTGGCCTGATCGCCGCCATCTGCCGCGAGGTGCAGGGGCTGACCCCGTTTCGGACCCAGGTGATGGGCGCGCTGGCCATCTGTTCGGGCCGTTTGGTCGAGATGGAGACCGGGTCGGGCAAGACCCTGACCGCGGCCCTGGCGGCCGGGTTGGCCGGGCTGTCGGGCGAGGACGTTCACGTGGTGACGGCCAATGATTACCTGGCTGAACGCGACCATGCGCTGTTTGCCGATTTCTTTGCCGCCCTGGGGCTGAGTACCGGGCTGATCGTGCACCATGTCCCGCCGCAGACCCGGGCACCGGCCTACCGGGCGCGGGTGCTCTATGCGTCGAACAAGGACATCGCCTTTGACTACCTGCGCAACCGGATCACGCTGGGCGGTGCGCAGGGGTCGGTCCGGTTGTCGCTGGAAACGGTGCACGCGGCGCAGGCACGGGCGGCGTCGCTGACGATGAACGGGCTGCCCTTCGCCATCGTGGACGAGGCGGATTCGGTTCTGATCGACGAATGCCGCACGCCTCTGATCATCTCCGAAACCGCGGAGGCGGACCCGGATTGGGCGCATCAGGCCATTGCCCTGGCCGAGCCCCTGAAGGAGGGGCGCGATTACACGGTCGACGACCAGCGCCGCGTTCTGGACCTGACCCCGCGCGGCGAGGCGCGGCTGGCCGATGCGGGAGAGGAGTTGGGCGGCATCTGGCGCAACTCCGTCCGGCGCAACCATGCCGCCGTGCAGGCGCTGAGTGCGCGGCACCTGTTCGTGCGGGACGAACATTACATCCTGCGGGACGGCAAGGTGGCGCTGATCGACGAGTTTACCGGCCGGGTGGCCGAGGACCGCGCGCTTGGCGACGGTCTCCAGCAGATCGTCGAGGCGCGCGAGGGCGTCGAGGTGACCGGGCGGCGGGTGACACGCGGGCGGATGACCTATCAGCGGTTCTTCCGCCGTTATCGCAAGCTGGCGGGCATGACGGGCACGGCGAAGGAGGTCGCGGGCGAGTTTCGCGCGGTCTACGGGTTGCGTGTACTGGCCCTGCCGCCGCCGAAACGGTCGCGCCGCAAATACCTGCGGCCGCGGATTTTCAAGGACCAGGAACGCAAGTGGCAGGCGGTGGCGAAGCGTGCGGGCCAGATCGCGGGGCAGGGGCGGCCCGTCCTGCTGGCGACGCGCACGATCCGCGCCAGCACGGAGCTGGACCGCCACCTGCGCGAGGCGGGGCTGGAGCCCGCGCTGCTGAATGCCGCCCAAGATGCGGACGAGGCCGAGGTGATCGCCCAGGCCGGGCAGGCGGGGCGGATCACGCTTGCCACCAACATGGCCGGGCGCGGCGTGGACATCATGCTGGACGAGACAGTGCGGCAGGCCGGCGGGTTGCACGTCATCCTGACCGAGGTGAACGAGGCCGGCCGGATCGACCGCCAGGTGCTGGGCCGCTGCGCGCGCCAGGGCGACCCGGGATCGTGCGAGATCATGGTGGCGCGGGATGACGGGATCATCGACAAGTTCGGCTCGCGCCGCACGCGGTCAATGCTGGGCGATTGGCGTGGCGTCGGCAAGGCGCAGAAACGCGCGGAGCGGTTGATGGCCCGGGCGCGGCTGGACCTGTTGCGCTTTGACCTGCAAAGGGATGGATTTCTGGGATTCCTGGGAGGATCGGAATGAGACATGTGACCCTGGCGGTTCTGATTGGCACACTGTCCACGGCGGCCGCCGCGCAGGACATGGTCGATTGCGTGCTGGAGCCCGCATCCCGCGTGACGATCACGTCGAGCGCCGAAGGGGTCATCCGCGATCTGCCGGTGCGGCGCGGCGACATGGTGGACCGCGGTGACCTGCTGCTGCGGCTCGATACCGAGGTGGAGGAGCTTCAGCTGGAACTGGCGCGCACCCGTGCGGGCTCGGATGTCGACGTGCGGGCCCAGCAGACCCGGCTGTCGCTGCGGGAGCGGGAGTTTGAACGGGTCAAGCGGCTGTCGGACCGCAATGTCGCCGCGACCTCGGCCCTGGAAGATGCGGAGATCGAGCTGGCCCTGACACAGCTGGCGCTGGAACAGGCGGAGTTCGACCGGCAGCTGGCCGGGATCGAGGTGCGCCAGGCCGAGGCGCTGCTGGCACGCCGATCGGTGCTGAGCCCTGTCTCCGGGCTGGTCGTCGCGGTCGATGCCTCGGCCGGGGAATATGCCTCGGAACAGAGCGAACTGATGGAGATCATCGAAACGGATCCCGTCAACGTGGAGGTATTCGCCCCTGGCCGCCTGTTCGGCGACATCGCCGTGGGCGACAGCTACGAGGTCACGCTGAAGCCGCCGCTGGAGGGCTCGTTCCCCGCCGAAGTCGTTGTCGTGGATCGCTTCTTCGATGCGGCCAGCGGCACGTTCGGCGTGCGGCTGGAGGTCGAAAATCCGGGCGGAGAGGTGCCGACGGGCGCGCGCTGCCGGATCGCCTTCTGACTCATTCGTCGCGGGTCGGAGAATTCGGTTTCGGTTCCCGGCGGCTTTGGCTAAAAGGGCGCGGGTTTGACCTGAGCCGGAGGGAAGTGCCATGGCCAATGTCGTAGTCGTCGGTGCCCAGTGGGGTGACGAAGGAAAAGGCAAGATCGTCGATTGGCTGTCTGAACGGGCCGATGTGGTGGTCCGATTCCAGGGCGGTCATAATGCCGGGCATACGCTTGTCATCGACGGCAAGGTCTACAAGCTGCATGCGCTGCCCTCGGGCGTTGTGCGCGGCGGCAAGCTGTCGGTCATCGGAAATGGCGTGGTGCTGGACCCCTGGCACCTGGTCAAGGAAATCGAGACCGTGCGCGAACAGGGCGTCGAGATCAGCCCCGAAACGCTGATGATCGCCGAGAACACCCCGCTGATCCTGCCGATCCACGGCGAACTGGATCGCGGTCGCGAGAACCAGAATTCCGTCGCCAAGATCGGCACGACGGGCCGTGGCATCGGCCCGGCCTACGAGGACAAGGTGGGTCGCCGGGCGATCCGTGTCGCCGACCTGGCCGATGATGCGACGCTGGTGACCCGCGTCGACCGTCTGCTGGTGCATCACAACGCGCTGCGCGCCGGCCTGGGCCTGGAGCAGATCGACGCCGAGGCGCTGCTGGCGCAGCTGCGCGAGATCGCGCCGCAGATCCTGCCCTATGCGGCCCCGGTCTGGAAGGTGATGAACGAGAAGCGCAAGGCGGGCAAACGCATCCTTTTCGAAGGGGCGCAGGGCGCGCTGCTGGACATCGATTTCGGCACCTATCCCTTTGTTACCTCGTCGAACGTGATCGCGGGGCAGGCGGCGACCGGGACCGGGATTGGCCCGGGTGCGATCGACTTCGTGCTGGGGATCGTGAAGGCCTATACCACCCGCGTGGGCGAGGGCCCGTTCCCGACCGAGCTGCATGACGAGGACGGTGAGCGGCTGGGCACGCGCGGCCACGAATTCGGCACCACGACGGGCCGCAAGCGGCGCTGTGGCTGGTTCGATGCGGCGCTGCTGCGCCAGACCTGCGCGACATCGGGGGTCAACGGCATCGCGCTGACCAAGCTGGACGTGCTGGACGGGTTCGAAACGCTGAAGATCTGCGTGGGCTACGATCTGGACGGCCAGCGGCTGGATTATCTGCCGACGGCGGCAGATCAGCAGGCCCGCTGCACCCCGATCTACGAGGAAATGCCCGGCTGGTCCGACAGCACCGAAGGCGCGCGCAGCTGGGCCGATCTGCCGGCCAACGCGATCAAGTACGTGCGCCGGGTCGAAGAGCTGATCGAATGCCCGGTCGCGTTGTTGTCGACGAGCCCGGAGCGCGAGGACACGATCCTGGTCACCGACCCCTTCGCGGATTGATCCGGCAAGGATGTGAAGCCCTCGGCCGCCTTGACGGGCGGCCCTGCGGGCTATGTTTCGACACGACGATGCCGGGGCGGGCGGACCTGCCCCGGACCTGCAGGACCGGAAGGGAGCCCCCATGGCGCTGAGTTACAAGGCAAGACGTCGCTGGTCGCTGGTGATCCTGTTGCTGGGCCTGCCGCTATACATCGTGGTTGCCGTGACCGTGATGACCTGGCTGGACCGTCCGCCGCTGTGGCTGGAACTGCTGGTCTACATCGTTCTGGGTGTCCTTTGGGCGATCCCGTTCCGCTTTGTTTTCAAGGGTGTGGGCAAGGCCGACCCCGAGGCGGAAGAGCCCGAAGCCTAGGCCCGAAACCCCCGGTTTGCAGAATACCTGTTTGCCATTTGCATAGTTTCCGGGTCAGATGAGCGGGACTTTTTGGAAACGTTTCATGCTTCGTCCCGCCTCTTCGGCTCCGCATCTTCTGACATTGATCCTTCTGACCGGGAATTCGGTCCTGACGCTGAACATGTTTCTGCCGTCGCTGGCCCATATGGCCGAGGATTTCGAGGTCTCCTACGGGGTGATGAGCATCGCGGTCGGGGCCTACCTGCTGATGACGGCGGTGACCCAGTTGCTGATGGGGCCGCTGTCGGATCGCTACGGGCGGCGTCCGGTGATCCTGTGGGGGCTGGGCATCTTCACCCTGGCCTCGGTGGTCTGCGCGGTGACGTCGGACATCACGGTGTTCCTGGTCGCGCGGATGTTCCAGAGCGCCTCGGCCACCGGCATGGCGCTGAGCCGGGCGATCGTGCGGGACCAGTATGACGACCGGGAATCGGCCTCAAAGATGGCGACGGTGGCAATGATCATGGCCATCGCCCCGATGCTGGGGCCCAGTATCGGCGGGCTTATGGATGCGGCCTTTGGCTGGCGGGCGAATTTCGTGCTGTATGCGCTGTCGGGTCTGGCCCTGCTGGTTCTGTGCTATGTCGATCTGGGCGAGACGAACCAGAACCAGTCCACCGATTTCGGGTCGCAATTCCGCGAATATCCGGAGCTTGTGACCTCGCGCCGGTTCTGGGGCTATGCGCTGTGCGCGGCGTTTTCGGTGTCGACCTTCCACATCTTCGTGTCGGGCGCGCCGCTGGTCGTGTCGGCGGCCTTCGAGATGGGCACCGCGGAACTGGGCGCCTATATGGGCACGATCACGCTGGGCTTCATCATCGGCTCTGCGATCTCCAGCCGGATTTCGCGGCATTTCCAGTTGAGTACGATGATGATCGTGGGGCGGATCGTGGCAGTGACCGGCCTAGGGCTGGCGGCGGCGTTGATCCTGATGGGCTACCTGTCGATCCCGCTGTTCTTCGGGGCGATGGTGTTGTCGGGGGCAGGCAATGGCATGACGACACCCAATGCCAATGTCGGGGTCATGTCGATCCGGCCGCATATCGCGGGCTCGGCCTCTGGCCTGTCCTCGGCCTTGATCGTGTTCGTGGGCGCATTGACCACGACGGTGACCGGCGCGGTCGTCAATATCGAGACGGGCGCCTTCATGCTGCCCTTCCTGATGTGCCTGGCCAGCGTCATAGGCCTTGTGGCGGCGCTGAGCGTGCGGGCCATCGACATGCGCGAGGGGCGTGCCGTCGGGGCCTGAGGTCAGGCGGCGGCCATGTCTTCGCCATCCTCGGCATGTCGTGGCAGGGGGGCGTTTTTCACGGCGTGCACGACGAAGCCCTCGATCGGGGCGTCGCGGTCCATCCGCAGGGTGGCGCGGGTGAGCGTGGCGGTGAACCCGGCCTAATCCAGCAGGTCCCGAAGCCCCTTTTCCGAATGGGCAAAGCGACGGCTGGGGCGCAGGTGATAGGGCTCTGGCCCGTCATGCGCCTCGACCGTGAAGGCGAAGCGGCCCCCGGGGCGCAAGGCGGCAGAGACCCAGGCGGTGATCCGTTCCAGTGCGCCGAGATAGGCAAAGACATCGGCGGCGGTGACCAGGTCCCAGGTGGCGTCGACGGGGGCGAGGGCCGACAGGTCGCGCTTGTCCAGGTGGTCATAGAGCGCCTTGGCCTCGGCCTCTCGCAACATTTCGGCCGAGATGTCCCAGCCTTCGAGATAGGTGCAGAGGGGGCGGAGTTCGGCCCCCATCAGCCCCGTGCCGCACCCGAGGTCGAGCACGCGGCCCTGCGGACCGTTCAGCCCGGCGCGGAGGAGTTGCGGCGCGCGATAGTCCAGCCGGTCGACCAGCGCGGTGTCGAAACTGGCCGCGTATTGATCGAAGAGGGTTTCCACGAAGGCCGTGGGCACGGTATCGCCCAGGGCACGGTCGCGCAGCATATCACGGCGCAGGGCCGCGCCCAGACGGTCGGCGGGGTCGCTGGCGATGGCGCGCTCGAAGGCCTCTGCCGCACCGGGAAGGCCATGATCGGCCCGCAGGACGCCCAGGCGGTACCAGCCGGCGGCCCAATCGGGGGCGAGGTCCAGCGCCTGGAGATAGAGATCGCAGGCCGCGGCGGGATCGTCGGTGGCAAGCGCCTCTGCGTAATAGGCGCGGCGGTCGGCGATCAGGTCGCCGGAGGACATCTGAAGCGGAATCATGGAAGGCCCGGAGGAGGCCGGACACAGGCATCCGGCCTGCGCCATTTACGCCTGCGCGCGGCAAAGTCAATCGGGCATGAAAACGGGGCGGCGAGACGTGCCGCCCCGGTCATGGTCAGTCGTCAGCCCAGTTCGGCCATGCGGTCGAGGGCGGCCTTCAGCTTGGCCTCTTCGTCCTTGCGCGCGGCGAGGTTGTCGCGGGTTTCGGCCACGACATCCTCGGGTGCGCTTTCGGCGAATTTGGGGTTCTTCAGGCGTCCCTCGAGCCCGCCGATCTCCTTGGCGAGCTTCTGCAGGGATTTCTCGAGCCGGGCCTTTTCCTCGCTCACATCGATGATGTCGGCGAGAGGCAGGCCGAAGGTCGCGCCCTCGGCGGCGACGGTGATGCAGCCCTTGGGGAAGCTTTCCACCCAGGTCAGGCTGTCAACGCGCGCGAGCCGCTTGATCAGCGTTTCGTTGCGGGCCCAGGCACCCTGTTCCGTCTCGCTCCAGTCGGTGACGACAAGGGGGACGTGCAGGCCGGCGGGGACATGCATCTGGGCGCGGGCCGAGCGGATGTCCTCGATCAGGGAGATCACCCAGTTCATCTCGCGATCCGCTTCGCTGTCGATCAGGTCGGACCCGTAGGTCGGCCAGTCGGCATGGATCAGCATCTTGGCGCGGTCACCGGTTTCGGACCACAGTTCCTCGGTGATGAAGGGCATGATCGGATGCAGCAGGATCAGGCATTGATCCAGCACCCAGCCCATGACGGCGCGGGTTTCCTCGCGTTCGGGGGCGGTGTCGTTCAGCAGCGGCTTGGCAAATTCGACATACCAGTCGCAGACCTTGCCCCAGACGAAGCGATAGAGCGCGGCGGCGGCATCGTCGAAGCGATAGGCGGCCAAGGCCGCATCGACGGTTTCGCGGATACGGGCGGTTTCGCCGATGATCCACTTGTTCACCGTCGCTTCGGCCTTGGGAATGTCGGCAGAGGGCGCGCCGGTCAGGTAGACGCCGTTCATCTCGGCAAAGCGGGTGGCGTTCCAGAGCTTGGTGCCGAAGTTCCGGTAGCCGGCGATCCGCTGCATGTCGAGCTTGAGGACGCCCCCCAGCGAGGCCATCGCCGCATTGGTGAAGCGCAGCGCGTCGGCGCCGTATTCGTCAACGATATCAAGCGGGTCGATGACGTTGCCGATGGTCTTGGACATCTTCTTGCCCTTGGCGTCGCGGACGAGGCCATGCAGGTAGACGTCGTGGAACGGGATGTCGTCGACCACGGCCAGCTGCATCATCATCATCCGGGCGACCCAGAAGAAGAGGATATCCTGACCGGTGATCAGCACGGAGGTCGGGAAGTATTTCGCCAGTTCCGGGGTCTGTTCGGGCCAGCCCAGCGTGCCGATTGGCCAGAGCCCGGACGAGAACCAGGTGTCCAGCACGTCGGTGTCGCGCCAGACCGGGTAGACGACCTTGGTCGGGTCCTGTGTGGCGGTGTATTCGGCCAGCGACGCGGCCAGCACCGACATCGCCTCGTCGCGGTCGGCGACCTCGGTCACGATGGCGTGGTTCAGCGGCGTCGGCAGGCGGTTCAGCACATCGTTGAACTGGCCGGTGACGGCGTCGAAATCATGGGCGCAATGCAGCCGGTCGGTGCCGGGCGCGAGTTCCTGCGCGGACAGCAGGCGGGTCAGTTCGACCAGGTCCAGCGCGCCGTCGGCCTCGTCATCGCGGAAACCGTGGCGGGCCAGGTCGAACCCGTACCAGACCGGCACACGGTGCCCCCACCACAGCTGACGCGAGATGCACCAGGGCTCGATATTCTCGAGCCAGTGGAAATAGGTTTTCTCGCCGCTTTCGGGCATGATGCGGACGCGGCCGTCGCGCACGGCATCGAGGGCAGGGCCGACGATCTTTTCCGCATCGACGAACCACTGGTCGGTCAGCATCGGTTCGATGACCACCTTGGAGCGGTCGCCGAAGGGCTGCATGATCGGCTTGGCCTCGACCAGCGGGACGGGGAAGGGGGCCTCGTCCGTGACGGGGGCGTCGTCGTCCTTCTTCTTCTTGGGGGCGTTGCCAAGGCGCGGGTCGTCGGGGCGCGTCATGACGGCCAGGCCTTCGGCGGTGATCTCTTCGACGACCTTGGCACGGGCCTCGAACCGGTCGAGGCCGCGCAGGTGGTCCGGCACCAGGTTCAGGGTGTCGACCTCGGCCTCGGTGAACTCGGCGCCGTTGGCGATCTCCTGCGCGCGGGCGGCGCAGGTGGCGTAATCGTTGCCGTCGTCGCGCATGTGCGCCTTCGGGTCCATCAGGCGGTACATCGGGATATTGCCGCGCTTGGCCACCTGGTAGTCGTTGAAATCATGCGCGCCGGTGATCTTCACCGCGCCCGAACCGAAATCCTTGTCCGGGTATTCGTCGGTGATGATCGGGATCAGGCGGCGATGTTCCTTGGGCCCGACAGGGATTTCGCACAGCTTGCCGACGATCGGGGCGTAGCGTTCATCCGAGGGGTGCACGGCCACCGCGCCGTCGCCCAGCATGGTTTCGGGCCGGGTCGTGGCGATGGAGATGTAGTCGCGCTCTTCTTCCAGCACGACATTGCCGTCCTCGTCCTTCTCGACATAGGTGTAGGTCGCACCGCCGGCGAGCGGGTACTTAAAGTGCCACATGTGGCCCGCCGTCTCGATATTCTCGACCTCGAGATCCGAGATCGCGGTTTCGAAATGCGGGTCCCAGTTCACCAGCCGCTTGCCGCGATAGATCAGGCCCTTGTCGAACATGTCGACGAAGACCTTGATGACGGCGTCGTGGAAATTCGGCGCGTCGCTGTCGCGGTCCGGGTCGCCCTGGGCGCCGCCCATGGTAAAGGCCTCGCGCGACCAGTCGGCGGAGGCGCCGATGCGTTTGAGCTGGCCGATGATGGTGCCGCGGGTCTTCACCTTCTGCTGCCAGACGCGTTCGATGAACTTCTCGCGGCCCATTTCGGTGCGCGAGGGTTCCTGGTTCGCGGCCATCTCGCGTTCGGTCACCATCTGGGTGGCGATGCCCGCATGGTCGGTACCGGGCTGCCAGAGCGTGTCGTAGCCCTGCATCCGCTTCCACCGGATCAGGATGTCCTGCAACGTGTTGTTGAAGGCGTGCCCCATATGCAGAGAGCCCGTCACGTTGGGCGGCGGGATCATGATGCTGAAGCATTCCGGGCGGGAGGCATTGGCGCCGGCCTTGAAGGCGCCGCTCTCTTCCCAGGCCTTGTAGATCCGGTCTTCGGCCTCGGCCGCGTTGAAGGTTTTTTCCATCGCCATGATCGTCGCCCTTGCTTGGTCCGGATTGTTGGTCCGGCAAGGGCATACCCAATCCCGCGGGCGAGGGAAAGTGCGCTTCGCGTGTGGGGTGTGTCAGGATGGGGTATGGGGCGCCTTGGGGGCTGGTTGGTTTGGGCTTCGTGGTCGCGCAGTGTCCGGCTCAGCCCCGCCGGTCGAGCTTGGTCGACAGGTGGATCAGGCTCTCTGTCGACCGGACGCCACGGGCCGCGACGATGCGGTCGAGCGCGTCATTGATCGCCTCGGTCGTGGCCGAGGACATCTGCACCATCAGGTCGTAGCGGCCCGAGGTGGTGTGCACCGCGTCGACCTCGGTCATGGCAGAGAGACGTTTCAGCACCTCGGGTTCCGAGCGCGGTTCCAGCGTCAGCAGGACGGTGGCGCGGACGGCGGGGCGCGCGGCGGCGCCAAGGCGCAGGGTGTAGCCCTCGATGATGCCGGCGCGTTCCATCCGCTCAAGCCTCGCCTGCACGGTCGAGCGCGCGAGGCCCAGCTGACGCCCGAGTTCCGCGACGGAGCGGCGGGCGTCATCGGACAGCGCCTTGAGGATATGCCGGTCGGTTTCGTCGATCTGCATGGTTTCTCCGTCGATATGATCCGAACCTGACTCAGTTTAGGCGGAGTGACGGGTGAAATCGACAGGAATCGCGACCACCATGAAGGGACAGGCAACAGGAGACCCGCACAGATGAAGCACAGCCCGCTGACCACGCCCGAAGGATATCTGAACGACAACCGGCCCGATCAGCCGGTTCTCTTTTTCTGCCCCGAGATGCTGCACGCCCAGGCACGTCGGTTCCAGGACGGGTTTCCGGGGCTGGTGACCTATGCGGTCAAGGCGAACCCGGACCCGGTGGTGCTGGACAACCTCGTCGCGGCGGGGATCGACACGTTCGACGTGGCCTCGCCTGCGGAGATGGCTGCGGTCAGGGCCGCGCATCCGGGCGCGCGTTTGCATTACAACAACCCGGTCCGATCGGAGGCGGAGATCGCGGCGGCGCGGGATTTCGGCATCGCCTCGGCCTCGGTCGACGACAGGGCGGGGCTGGAGGCGGTGGCCGGGCTGGGCTGCGAGATCGCGGTGCGGTTCAAGCTGCCGGTCGCCGGGGCCGCCTACGACTTCGGGTCGAAATTCGGCGCCACGCCGGTGGAGGCGGAGGACTTGCTGCGCCGGGCCGCAGATCTGGGCGTGCCACTGGCGATGACCTTTCATCCGGGCACGCAATGCGATGATCCTGCCGCCTGGGTGGCCTATATCGAGGCCGCGGCGCAGATCGCGGCGCGCGCCGGGGTGCGGCTCGCCCGGCTGAACGTGGGCGGCGGGTTTCCGGCACACAGGCAGGGGAATGCGCCGGACCTCGAGGTGATCTTTGCCCGGATCGCCGGGGCCGTGGCGCGGGCCTTCGGGGCGGATGCGCCTGCGCTGGTCTGCGAGCCGGGCCGCGCCATGGTGGCCGAAGCGTTCTGCCTGGCAACGCGCGTCAAGGCGATCCGTGACAGCGGCGCGGTCTTCCTGAACGATGGCATCTATGGCGGGCTTTCCGAATTGCGTGATATCGGGCCGACCGACCGGCTGACCTGCCTGTCGCCCGACGGCACGCACCGGGCCGGAGCGCCGGTGGAACGGATTATCTTTGGACCGACCTGCGATTCCCTGGATCGTCTGCCCGCGCCGGTGCCGTTGCCGCGGGATCTGCAGAATGGTGATTACGTGATCGTTTCGGGGATGGGGGCCTATTCGCTGTCCATCGCGACGCGGTTCAACGGTTACGGGCTGGACCGTCCGGTGGCCGTCAGCGCGTTCTGATCCGCTCCCCTCTGGACACTCTGGTTCGGCCCGCTAGTGTCGCCCCTGAGGTCGCAGGAGAGGATGCCATGGAAAAGTTCGGGCTTAGCCAGTCTGTCACGCGTGTCGAAGATGTCCGGTTGCTGACCGGCCATGGGCGCTATGTCGATGACATCACCCCCGACGGTGCGTTGCATCTATACGTTCTGCGCTCTCCGGTGGCGCATGCGACGATCACCGAACTGAACCTGGATGCCGCGCGGGAAACCGATGGCGTGCACCTGGTGGCCGCGGCCGAGGACCTGCATGCGGCGGGAATCACCGACGGCTTGTCCTGCACGCTGGCGCCGAACCGCGACGGCACGAAGGGGGCGAACCCGAAACATCCCATCCTGGCCGAGGGCAAGGTGTTCTTCGTGGGCCAGCCAGTCGCGCTGATCGTGGCAGAGACCCTGGAGGCGGCCAAGGATGCCGCCGACCTGATCGAGTTCGACTATGACGAATTGCCGGCCCAGATGGCGCTGGCCAAGGGCGATGTCGACCTGCACGACGAAGCGCCGGGCAACCTGGGCGTCGACTATCTGCTGGGCCGCGAAGACGAGACCAAGGCCGCCTTCGATGCCGCCGCCCACGTGGTGCGGGCCGAGGTGGTGGACAACCGCGTCATGGTCGCGTCGCTTGAACCGCGCGGCGGCTTTGCCGAGTGGAAAGACGACCGTATCCACCTGGAAATGAACGGTCAGGGCGTCTGGGGTCCCAAGCGGGAGCTGGGCAAGCTGATGGGCCTAGAGACCGAGCAGGTCCATGTGACCACGTCCGATGTGGGCGGCGGGTTCGGCATGAAGGCCAAGCTCTATCCCGAACATGTCATGGCAGCCTATGCGGCGCGGTTCCTGGACCGGCCGGTGCGCTGGATGGCGGACCGGACCGAGTCGATGCTGGCCGACAATGGCGCGCGCGATCTGACCCACGAGGTCGCGCTGGCCTTTGACGCCGATCACAAGCTGACGGGCTATCACGTCAAGACGAAGTACAACCTTGGCGCCTTCAACTCGAATTTCGGGCAGATGATCCAGACCTACCTGTTCGGTCGCGTCCTGATGGGGGTCTACGATTGCCAGGCCGCGCTGCTGGAGGCCGAGGGTTATTACACCAACACCACGCCCACCGATGCCTATCGCGGGGCCGGGCGGCCCGAGGCGATTTTCCTGCTGGAGCGGGCGATGGATTACGCGGCGCGCGACCTGGGTGTCGATCCGTGGGAGCTGCGCAAGAAGAACTTCATCGCGCCCAAGGCCTTCCCCTACAAGACCGTGACCGACGAGCTTTACGATGTGGGCGAATTCGAACGCCTGCTGGACCGGTCCGCCGATTTCTGCGACCGCGACGGTTTCGCCGCCCGGCGCGAGGCCAGTGCGGCCGAGGGCAAATTGCGCGGCCTGGGGCTGTGCTACTATATCGAAAGCATTTTGGGCGATCCTTCGGAAACCGCGAAAGTGGAGTTCAACGAGGATGGCACCGTGACGATCTATGTCGGCACCCAGTCGAACGGGCAGGGCCATGAAACGGTCTATGCCCGGTTCCTGTCCGATCAGTCCGGCATCCCGATGGAGGATATCCGGGTCGTTCAGGGCGACAGTGACCGGATCGCCAAGGGCGGCGGGACCGGCGGGTCGCGGTCCGTCACCACGCAATCCAACGCGACGCTGGCCGTGGTCGGCAAGATGGTCGATGTGTTCGGCGATTTCCTGGCCGACAAGATGGACGTGAAGCGCGACGATGTCAGCTTTGACGACGAGGCGTTCCGCATCAAGGGATCGAACGCCGCGCCGACGATGGTCGACGTCGCCGAAATGGCGCGCGAGGCGGGCCGCGAGGACCTGCTGCGCCACGAGGAAACCGCGAAACTGCCGGGCCGGTCCTACCCGAACGGCGCCCATGTCGCAGAGGTCGAGGTCGACCCCGATACCGGCCGGGTCGAGGTCGTGGCCTATTCGGTCGTCGATGATTTCGGCAACCTGATCAACCCGATGCTGGCGCAGGGCCAGGTGCATGGCGGCGTCGCCCAGGGCCTGGGGCAGGCGATCTGCGAGAACGTCACCTATGACGAGGATGGCCAGCTTCTGACGGCCAGCTTCATGGATTACGCGATGCCGCGGGCCAAGGACGTGCCGTTTGTCGGGTTCACCACCGAACCCGTGCCCTCGACCGCGAACCCGATGGGAATGAAGGGCTGCGGGGAGGCCGGCACGGTCGGCGCCATGGCGGCCACCGCCAACGCGGTGATGGATGCGCTCGCACAGCGCGGGGTGACACGGGCCGACATGCCCTTCACGCCGCTGCGGGTCTGGGAGATGCTGAAGGATGCTGAACCGGCTCAGTGATGGACTGCTGAGGATTGTCCGGCCCCGCTGGCTGTTCCGTCAGCGCCGGTCGGCACCGGGTGCCCGGCGCGGGCCGGTTACGCATGTTGTCATCCTCGACGGGACGATGTCGTCGATGGAAGAGGGTGACGAAAGCAATGTCGGCCTGATCTACCGGCTGCTGTCGGAACAGATGGGGCCGGATCTGTCGCTCTATTACGAGGCGGGGATCCAGTGGCGCAGCTGGCGCAACACCCACGAGGTTCTGATGGGGCGTGGCATCAACCGGCAAATCCGCCGCGCCTATGGCTACCTGGCCTCGCGCTATCGGCCCGGGGACCGGATCTTCCTGTTCGGCTATTCACGAGGCGCCTACGCGGTGCGGTCACTGGCGGGCATCCTGGATCGGGTCGGGCTGGTGCGCGCCGATCAGGCGACGGAACGCAACATCCAGCTGGCCTATCGCCACTACCAGGCGGGCGGCAAGAGCCAGGCCGCCGGGGCCTTTTCGCGGATGAATTGCCACGAGGATGCGGTGGTCGAGATGATCGGCGCCTTCGACACGGTGAAATCTCTGGGCCTGCGCCTGCCGTTCCTGTGGAAACTGACGGAACCACGCCATGCCTTTCACAACCATGCCCTGTCCCGCTGCGTGAAGGCCGGGTTCCACGCCCTGGCGCTTGAGGAAACCCGCGACGTCTATGCCCCCGTCATGTGGAGCAGCGATCCCGACTGGTCCGGCCGGTTGGAACAGGTCTGGTTCGGTGGCACCCATGGCGATGTGGGGGGGCATCTGGGCGGCTTTGCCCCGGCGCGGCCGCTGGCGAACCTGCCGCTGTTGTGGATGCTGGCCCAGGCAGAGCTGCATGGGCTGAAATTGCCCGAAGGCTGGCGCGACCGGTTCCCCGCGGATGCAGAGGCGCCGTCGGTCGGGATGTGGCGCGGCTTTGGCAAGATGTTCCTGATCCGCCACAAGCGGGTGGTCGGAGAGGACCCGTCGGAACGTCTGCACGAAAGCGCCATCCAGCGGGGGCTGACCCTGCCGCAGGGTCTGACCGCCTGACGCGGTCCGGTGCCGCCCGTCAGCCGGGCAGGGGCATCACGATACAGGTGGTGGAGCCGGTGGCGTATAGCTTGCCATCTTCGCGGCCCCGGATCTCGCTGCTGGCGATCCCGGTGGAGCGACCCACATGCTGGGCCAGCCCGATGGCGTCGACCTCCATCCCGAGGGGGATGGGGCGGATGATATTCACCTTGTATTCCAATGTCGTATAGGTCGATCCGGCAGGGACGCGGGTAGCCACGGCACAGGCCATGCAGCTGTCCAGCAGGGTGCCGTACCAGCCGCCGTGCACCGTGCCCATCGGGTTGCAATATTCCGGTGTGGCGGTGCCGGTGAACACGACGCGGCCCCCTTCGACCGCGGTGATCCGATAATTCAGCAGTTTGGCGATAGCGGGGCCTTCGCGTTCCCCGGCCAGCATCATCTGCATCATTTCCAGACCGGAATACCGGGCGCTGCCGTGGCCCATGTTCACCTGTGCATCCATGAAAAATCCTCCCGCGCAGGGGGAGCGTAGTCCCGCTGCGTGGAAGGATCAACCGCAGAGCGGATTTTGGTCTCAGGCGACGTCGCGCAGGTCGACCTCGGGCGTCACGCCGAGGGCGTGGCAGACGTCGCGGGTCAGTTCCGGCTTGTTCAGCGTGTAGAAGTGCAGCTTGTCCACGCCTTCGTCGATCAGGGCAGTGCACATCTCGGTGCAGAGCGCGGTGGCCAGCAGGTCTTCGCGGTTGTCGCGGGCGGCCTTGTCGAAGGCGTCGTCCAACCATGCGGGAACGTGCGCGCCGCAGCCGATGGCGAATTTGCGCATGCCCTTCCAGTTCTCGATCGGCAGGATGCCGGGGATGATCGGGGCGGTGATACCGGCCTTTTCGCAGCGGTCGCGGAACCGCAGGAAGGTTTCGGTTTCAAAGAAGAACTGGGTGATCCCGTCGGTCGCGCCGGCATCCAGCTTGCGCTTGAGCCAGTCGACGTCAGAGGTGTCCGACACGGCGTCGGGGTGACGTTCGGGGTAGGCGCCCACGTGGATCTTGAACTTGCCCTTGTCAGCCAGCGCCTCGATCAGCTCGACCGAGTTGGCGAAACCGTCGGGATGCGGGGTGAACTTGCCTTCGCCTTTCGGCGGGTCACCACGCAGGGCGACGATCTCGGTCACGCCTGCCTCGGCAAAGCCGTCGGCGATGGCCAGCGTTTCCTCGCGGGTGGCATTCACGCAGGTGAGGTGCGCGGCGACGTTCAGACCGGCATTCTTGTGCAGGGTCGCAACGGCATCGCGGGTCAGGTCACGGGTGGTGCCGCCGGCGCCGTAAGTCACGGAAACGAAGTTCGGATTCAGCGGCGAAAGCACCTGGACGGTGTCCCAGAGACGGAAGGAGGCTTCCAGGTTCTTGGGCGGAAAGAATTCAAAAGAGACAGCAGGCGTGGTCATGGGATTCCCCTCTTATTTCATCTCTTGTCGCAAATTCGGGTTTGTGAGAAAAGCTCATAAACTTCACGAATATCATGAGCCAAACTACTGGATGCACATAGAGTTCCGACATCTCCGCACAATTAAGGCGATTCATGATGCAGGCGGGCTCCAGAAGGCCGCGGACATCCTTCATATAACACAGTCCGCGCTGTCTCACCAAATCAAGGGCCTGGAGGACCAGGCGGGGGTGGAGCTGTTCGTACGCCGGTCCAAGCCGCTGAAGCTGTCGGCGGCGGGGCACCGGATGCTGCGCCTGGCCGAACGTATCCTGCCCGAGATCGACGCCCTTGAGGCGGAGTTCGAGGCGCTGGAGGAAGGCATCGCAGGCCGCATGCATGTCGCCCTGGAATGTCACGCCTGTTATGACTGGCTGTTCCCGGTGCTGGAACAGTTCCGCCGCGCCTGGCCCGAGGTCGATGTCGACATCCGCCCTGGCCTGTCCTTCGGCGCGATGGAGGCGCTGCACAAGGAAGAGGTCGATGTCGTGATCTCCTCCGACCCGGAGGACGATCCGGATTTCTCGTTCCGGCCTCTCTTCGACTATTCGCCGGTCTTCGTCGCCGCGGCAGGGCATCGCCTGGCCGAGAAGCCCTTTGTCGAGGCGGAGGATTTCGAGGACGAAACCTTGCTGACCTACCCGGTCGATAAGACGCGGCTGGATGTCTACAAGATGCTGTTGCAGCCCGAAGGTGTCGAACCGGCCCATATCCGCAAGGTCGAACTGACGCCGATGATCCTGATGCTGGTCGCCTCGGGGCGGGGGGTGTCGGTGTTGCCGGACTGGGTGCTGAACGATGCCCGGCGCAGCCCGGATTTCATCACCCGCCCGCTGACCGAAAAGGGCATGACGCGCCGGATGTTCGCCGCCACGCGGGCCGAGGAAGCCGACAAGCCGTACCTGGCCCATTTCGTGCGCCTGGCCCGGACCGAGGCGGTGAAGCTGCAGCGCGGGTAGGGCGTTACGGGCGGATGGATCGGGGCCATGGTGGGGCTTGGGAGCGCCGTCGGCCATGAGTTCACACACGCCGAAAATGACGTCCCGGCGCGGGCAGGGCCCTGCATCGTCCTGCCCCCTTGGCAAGTGTGCCCCTGCGGTCTATACGCGCCACCTGTTACAGGAGCCCGCCCATGACCCTCAGCGCCAATATCAACGTGATGAAGAAAGCCGCCCGCAAGGCTGGCCGCAGCCTGGTCAAGGACTTCCGGGAGGTCGAGAACCTCCAGGTGTCGATGAAGGGCGCCGGCGACTTTGTCAGCCGTGCCGATATCGCGGCCGAGGAGATCATCAAGGCAGAGCTGATGGAAGCCCGCCCCTCCTATGGTTGGGTCGGTGAGGAAGGCGGCGAAGAGGCGGGCCGTGATCCGACCCGCCGCTGGATCGTCGATCCGCTGGACGGCACGACGAACTTCCTGCACGGCCTGCCGCATTGGGCCGTGTCGATCGCCCTGGAACACAAGGGCCAGATCGTGGCCGGTGTCGTTTACGACGCCGCCAAGGACGAGATGTTCTTTGCCGAGAAGGGTGAGGGCGCCTGGATGAACGAAAGCCGGATCCGCGTGTCGTCGCGGTCGCGGATGATCGAGTCGATCTTCGCCACCGGCGTGCCCTTTGGCGGCCGTTCGGACCTGCCAGCCACTCTTCAGGACCTTGCGCGCCTGATGCCGGCCTGTGCCGGCGTCCGTCGCTGGGGATCGGCCGCGCTCGACCTCGCCTACGTGGCCGCCGGCCGCTACGAGGGGTTCTGGGAACGTCGCCTGAACGCCTGGGACATGGCGGCCGGACTGATCATCCTGCGCGAAGCGGGCGGCCTGGTCGATGCGCTGCGCCCGGGTGAAGATATCCTGACCAGCGGCGAGGTCATCGGCGCCAACGAGGCGATCTTCGAACAATTCTCCAAGGTGATCCGCAACGCCTGATCGCCGCGGCGATCACAGCGGAACGTCCCGCCCCATGAACCAGGGGAAAGGCCCGTGCTTCGACGGGTCAACCCCGTCGAGTGCGCCGAGGTTGACCGCATATTCCCCCGCATCGCCGCGCCGGCGGTGATGGGTGTAGATGCCGCAGGTCTTGCAGAAGTAATGCTCTGCCGTTTGCGTCCCCCATTGGTAGAGCGTCAGATTCTCCGCGCCCTTCACGACCCGGACCCCGTCGGGGGCTGCGGTGACCGCCACGGCGCCGCGCCGCCGGCAGAAGCTGCAATTGCAGCGCCGTGCGCCTGTCAGGCCGCTGGCCAGCTCCACCTCGAGCTCGACGGCGCCGCAATGGCAGGTCAGGTGCTGCACGTTCATTTTCGTCTCCGCACGCGGGGCACGTTGGTCCGTTCAAAATTGTAGGCCGCTTCGGGGTGGGGCGGATGGCCGTGGGTCTGGCTCCAGAATGCGGTGCCGCCAAGCCTGAAAAAGATCGGCATGGCCAGCAGGAAGCCGACGATGAAGCCACCTGCATGCGCCCAGTAGGCGACGCCGCCCGCGTTCAAATCCGCGCCCAGCCCGTTGAAGAATTGCAGTCCGAACCAGATGCCCAGCATGACCCAGGCGGGGACGGGAATGACCTTGAAGATCACGATGAAGATGAACAGGATGTCGACCCGCGCCTTGGGGAAGAGCAGCAGGTAGCCTCCCATCACACCGGCGATCGCCCCCGAGGCACCGACCATCGGCACCGGCGAATAGGGCGCCGCGATATATTGCGCGAGGCCCGCCCCCAGCCCGGAGGCGAGGTAGAAGACGAGATAGCCGAAATGGCCCATCTCATCCTCGAGGTTGTCGCCGAAGATCCACAGAAACAGCATGTTACCGGCCAGGTGCATGAAGCCGCCATGCAGGAACATCGAGGTCAAGAAGGTCCCCCAGCCGTCCCCGGAGGACACGCGCGCCGGGATCAACGCCCAGTCCGCGAAAAAGGCGTTCAGGGCCGCCGGGGATTGCAGCGCAGTGGAATAGAAAATGAAAATGGCCACGTTGGCGGCGATCAGCAGCCAGGTGACATAGGGCGTGCGCCCCGACGGGTTATGGTCGCGCAGAGGAAACATGGATCAACGCTGTTCCGTCGCGCCGCAGAGGTCAAGCCAAAGCCTTGACCGGACAGCATTTGTCACATGGGGCGGGCAGCCGGGACACGGTGGTCCCGCGCCGGGCGCACGGCGCGAAATTCTTGGGGCGAGAGCCGGGATGCGGTCTTTCGCATGGACGCGCGGGCAGGTAATGTCCGCCAGACGTTGGCACGCCGACGGGCCCGCGTGGTGGAATGGTAGACACAGGGGACTTAAAATCCCTAGGCTTATGCCGTGCCGGTTCGAGTCCGGCCGCGGGTACCACGAAGACTTCTGGCGATTTCCGATAAATCTCAGCCCAGTTCCTTCGCCCATGGCGGGTTCGCCCCGCTGCGCGAGACGGTGATGGCTGCCGCGCGGGTGCCGAGCGTGAGGGCTGCGCGGAGGTCATCTTCGGACAAATTTGGTAACGCCTCAGGTGTCAGGGCCCCCAGATCCGACAGGCGGGCGAGCAGGCCGGCGTTGAAAGTATCTCCCGCCCCGACGGTGTCGGCGACCTCGACTGGCGTGGCGGCGACGCTGACCTCGGTTCCGCTCGACAAGTACCCGGTCGCGCCATCCTTGCCGCGGGTCAGGACGACCAGCGCGGGTCCCATGTCGTGCAGCGATGCGATCTGGCGGGGCAGGTCGCCCGCATCGGGGAGCAGCCAGTCCAGGTCCTCGTCGGACACCTTGACGATATCGGTGCGGGCCAGCATCGCGGTCAGCCGGGCGCGGTAAGCCTCGGGATCGGTGATGAAACCGGGGCGGATATTCGGGTCCAGCATGACCGCGCGGTCGTTCCCGGCCTTGTCCAGCAGGCTGGCATAGGCATCGGCGCAGGGAGTGCTCATCAGGCTGATGCCGCCGAAGAAGAGTGCTGTCACTTCCGGCCCGATCTCGGGCATATCGGCGGGAGCAAGCATGCGACCGGCCGAGTTTTCGTCGTAGAATTCGTAGGTTGCGTGGCCATTCTGCAGCTGCACGAAGGCGAGGGTCGTGTGCCGGTCCGAGGTGATGGCATAGCCGTTGTCGACGTGGCTGGCATGCAGCGCGTCGCGCAACTGGCGGCCGAACAGGTCGGAGGAGAGACCGGTCAGCAGACCCGCAGGCGCGCCGAGACGGCCAAGTGCGATGGCGGTGTTGAACACGGCCCCGCCGGGAAAGGGCACGAAGCCGTCGCGTCCGGCTGTCGTCCCGTGCGGGATCATGTCGATCAGGGCTTCGCCACAACACAGGATCATTGGATCCTCCCTTATTTCGGCGACCGGCGGGTCGCTCTGTTCCTCCGCCAGCGAGATGATCGCATCGCGCTGCTCCGGCTACATAATCACACGAAGTTCAGGGACATGACAGTTGATTTTTTACGCGCGGCAAGAAATGGTTGAGGTATGACAAGTTTTTTCTTCGCTTCAAGAAAATTTGACGGTACTTGGTTGGGATGACGGGCAAGAAGATCAGAAACATGGACGAATTCGCCTCGGTCAGCGGCATCTCGCGCCCGACCTTGTCGAAGTATTTCCATGATCCGGCCAGCGTGCGGGCCTCGACCCGGGCGAAGGTCGAAAAGGCGCTGGAAACCTACGATTACACGCCCAACATCTTTGCCATGAACCAGAACCGCAAGCTGACGAAAAACGTTGGTATCGTGGTGCCTTATCTGGCCGACCCGTTCTTTGCCGAGATCGCCAGGAACCTCGAACAGCGCTGCATTGCGGCTGGCTACAGGCCCAGCCTGCATTCCTCGCACGGGCAGCCGGCGCTGGAGAATGACATCTTCGACAGCCTGCGGTCGATCAAGCCCGCGGGCGTCCTTCTGGCGCCGCTGGGACGTGCGTCGGACCGGCGCGCGGTCGAGAAGTTCTGCGAACAAATTCCGACCGTCCTGTTCGACAGTCACTTGCAGGGGATGGGGCTGGCCTTTGTCGGGTCGGACAACCCGCAATTCGTCCGCCTTATGGTGGATTACCTGTGCCGTACGGGCGAACCGCCCTGTTTCTTCGAAATGAAGCACCCGTCGAACCCGAACGCCAACAAGCGGCGGCAGAGCTACATCCAATCGATGGAGGAGCTGGGCCATACGCCGCATATCTTCCAGGCCGAGGGCGAGGGCTGGGATTTCGAAGAGATCGGGCGCCGCGAAGGTGGGCGGGCACTGGCCTCCGGTGCGTTTTCCACGAACACGATCCTGTGCAGCAATGACCGCCTTGCGATCGGCTTCCTGACGGCATGTTACGAACAGAATATCCGCGTCGGCATCGGAGAGGATTGCCAGATCCGGGTTGCGGGGCAGGACGATCACCCGTTCTCGCGCTTTACTTGCCCGCCGCTGACGACTGTGGCGCAGGATTACGAATCCATTTCGCGCCGGTCGGTCGAGATCCTGTTTCGTGCTATAGAAGGTGAGGTCCATGCCCACGAGGATACCTTCTTTGAAGGGCGGCTCGTCATGCGCAGTTCGGCCTGATCTCCGTCAAAAGTTGCCGCGCGTAAAATTTATTTTGACAGCGCGTTTAGTTCTGCCTAGCCTTGCCGTCACACATCCAAACTTAGGGAGGATTCGGATGTTTTTGAGGAACGCACTTCGTGCGGCTACTGCGCTTACCCTTGTAACTGCTGCGGCAGCGCAGGCCGACACGATCACCATCGCAACCGTGAACAATGGCGACATGATCCGGATGCAGGGTCTGACCGACAATTTCACCGAAGCGACCGGCCACGAGGTCGAGTGGGTCACGCTTGAGG
This sequence comes from Pseudooceanicola atlanticus, assembly GCF_000768315.1. GTDB lineage: Bacteria > Pseudomonadota > Alphaproteobacteria > Rhodobacterales > Rhodobacteraceae > Pseudooceanicola > Pseudooceanicola atlanticus. Next base: position 213,442 of record NZ_AQQX01000004.1, on the reverse strand, counting down.
AAAACGTCCTGCGCCAGCGCGTGACGACCGATATCACCACCAAGGGCGGCCAGTTCGACATCATGACGATCGGCATGTACGAAACGCCGATCTGGGCCAAGAACGGCTGGCTTGTCGCCCTGGATGACCTGGGCGAGGATTACGACGTCGACGACCTGCTGCCCGCCATGCGCAACGGCCTGAGCTATGACGGCACGCTCTACGCGGCGCCGTTCTACGGCGAAAGCTCCATGATCATGTACCGGACGGACCTGATGGAAGCGGCCGGGCTGGAGATGCCCGAAGCGCCCACCTGGGAGTTCATCCGTGACGCCGCCGTCGCGATGACCGACAAGGACAACGAGATCTATGGCATCTGCCTGCGCGGCAAGGCCGGCTGGGGCGAGAACATGGCCTTCCTGACCGCCATGTCCAACTCCTTCGGGGCGCGCTGGTTCGACGAGAACTGGCAGGCGCAGTTCGACAGCGACGCCTGGAACGAAACCCTGACCTTCTACCTCGACATGATGGACAAGGCCGGCCCTCCGGGCGCGTCCAACAATGGTTTCAACGAGAACCTGTCGCTGTTCCAGCAGGGCAAGTGCGGCATGTGGATCGACGCGACCGTCGCGGCCTCCTTCGTGACGAACCCCGACGATTCCACCGTAGCCGACAAGGTCGGCTTCGCGCTGGCCCCCGATACCGGCAAGGGCAAGCGCGGCAACTGGCTCTGGGCCTGGGCGCTGGCGATCCCGGCGGGCACCGACAACGAAGGTGCCGCGAAGGAGTTCATCGAATGGGCCACATCCAAGGCCTATATCGAGCTTGTGGCCTCGGAAGAGGGCTGGGCCTACGTTCCCCCGGGCGCGCGCGTCTCGCTCTATGAGAACCCGAACTACAAGGACATCCCCTTCGCGGAGATGACCCTGAAGTCGATTCAGTCCGCCGACCCGATCGAACCGACGGTCGATCCGGTGCCGTACCAGGGTGTCCAGTTCGTGGCCATTCCGGAATTCGCGGGCTTCGCGACCGAAGTGGGCCAGGAATTCTCGGCAGCGCTTGCCGGGCAGCAATCGGCGGACGAAGCGTTGGAAAAGGCACAGGCCCTGACCACCGACGCCATGGAAGCCGCCGGCTATTGAGGCCGTCGAGGCAGGGGGCGTGACGCGCCCCCTGTTTTCCAACACCATCACGTCAATCAGCGACAACCGGCAGCATCAAAGGCTGTCACCGGAGGAGGTGCCCCATGGCGACCAAGGCTTCACGATCCGCGGCCCGTCTGATGATGGCCCCTGCGGTGGTACTGCTACTGGGATGGATGCTCGTCCCGCTGACGATGACGATCTACTTCTCGTTCAAGAAATACCTGCCGCTTCGGGGCGGCGACCTGGGATGGGTCGGGTTCGACAACTATGCCCGCTTCCTGTCCAGCAGTTCATTCTGGCCCAGCGTGCAGGCGACCCTGCTGATCGTGGGCGGCGTGCTGGCGATCACCGTGGTCTTCGGCGTGTTGCTGGCCATGCTGCTGGATCAGCCGATGTGGGGGCAGGGGGTCGTGCGGATCCTGGTGATCGCACCGTTCTTCGTGATGCCCACCGTGTCTGCGCTGGTCTGGAAGAACATGTTCATGGACCCGGTGAACGGCCTTTTCGCGCATCTTTGGAAGGCCGTGGGCGCCGAACCGATCGCCTGGCTGACCGAAGCCTCGCTGCCCTCGATCATCATGATCGTCAGCTGGCAATGGCTGCCATTCGCGACGCTGATCCTGCTGACCGCGATCCAGTCGCTGGACAGTGAACAGCTGGAAGCGGCCGAGATGGACGGCGCCCCGCCGCTCAAGCGGTTCGGCTATATCATCCTGCCCCACCTGGGGCGTGCGATCACGGTCGTGGTGCTGATCCAGACGATCTTCCTGCTGTCGATCTTCGCCGAGATCTTCGTGACCACCCAGGGCTCCTTCGGGACCAAGACACTGACCTACCTGATCTTCCAGCGCGTGCTGGAAAGCCAGAACGTGGGCCTCGGCTCTGCCGGTGGGGTCTACGCGATCATCCTTGCCAACATCGTCGCGATCTTCCTGATGCGGATCGTCGGCAAGAACCTGGACGCCTGAGGAAGGACCGGATCATGGCACGCTCTGTCACCACCCGCCGCAAGACGATCAACACCGCGCTGGCCTGGGCCATCGGCCTGCTGATTTTCTTCCCGATCCTCTGGACGATCCTGACCAGCTTCAAGACCGAAGGTCAGGCGATCTCGGACCCGCCGGTCTTCCTGTTCTTCGACTGGACGCTGGAGAACTACGCCATCGTGCAGGAACGGTCGAACTATGCCCGGTTCCTGTGGAATTCGATCATCATCGCGGGCGGGTCGACCCTGCTGGGCGTGATCATCGCGGTACCGGCGGCCTGGTCCATGGCCTTCGTGCCCTCGAAGCGGACCAAGGACATCCTGCTGTGGATGCTGTCGACCAAGATGCTGCCGGCGGTCGGGGTTCTTTACCCGATCTACCTGATCTTCATCCGGATGGGGCTGCTGGATACGCGGGTCGGCCTGGTCATCGTGCTGATGCTGATCAATCTGCCGATCATCGTCTGGATGCTCTACACTTATTTCCGCGAAATCCCGGGCGAGATCCTCGAGGCCGCGCGGATGGACGGCGCCACGCTAAAAGAGGAAATCCTCTACGTGCTTACGCCGATGGCGGTGCCGGGCATCGCGTCGACCCTGCTGCTGAACTTCATCCTCGCCTGGAACGAGGCTTTCTGGACGCTCAACCTGACCGCGGCCAAGGCCGGTCCGCTGACGGCCTTCATCGCCAGCTATTCCAGCCCCGAGGGCTTGTTCTACGCCAAGCTCAGCGCGGCCAGCACCATGGCCATCGCGCCGATCCTCATCCTTGGCTGGTTCAGCCAGAAACAGCTGGTCCGTGGACTGACCTTCGGCGCCGTGAAGTAAGGGCCCACGCGCCGCGTCGCGGTCGGGCAACAAAAAGGAAGAACCAATGGGACGCATTACTCTGGACAAGGTGACCAAGAGCTTCGGCGCGGTCGAGGTCATTCCGCCACTGGATCTGACCATCGAAGACGGGGAATTCGCGGTCTTCGTCGGGCCGTCGGGCTGCGGGAAATCCACGCTGCTGCGCCTGATCGCGGGGCTGGAGGACGTGTCGAGCGGCCAGATCCGCATCGACAGCCAGGATGCCACCGCCGTGCCGCCCGCGAAACGGGGCTTGGCGATGGTGTTCCAGTCCTACGCGCTCTATCCGCACATGTCGGTCCGCAAGAACATCGCCTTCCCGCTGAAGATGGCCAAGATGGACCCGGCCGAGATCACCCGCCGGGTCGAGGCCGCGGCATCGGTTCTGAACCTGACCGACTACCTGGATCGCCGCCCGGGGCAATTGTCCGGCGGTCAGCGCCAGCGCGTGGCCATCGGGCGGTCCATCGTCCGCGAACCGGCGGCCTTCCTCTTCGATGAGCCGCTGTCGAACCTCGACGCGGCCCTGCGGGTGGGCATGCGGCTGGAGATCTCCGAGCTGCACAAGCGGCTGGCCACGACGATGATCTACGTCACCCATGACCAGGTCGAGGCGATGACCATGGCCGACAAGATCGTGGTGCTTCAGGCCGGGGTGATCGAACAGGTCGGTAGCCCGCTGGAACTGTACCGCACCCCGCGCAACAAGTTCGTCGCAGGTTTCATCGGAAGCCCCACCATGAACTTCATCGAAGGACCCGAGGCGGCCAAGTACAACGCCCACACCGTCGGCATCCGGCCGGAACATATCGACGTGTCCGAAACCGAAGGGCCTTGGTCCGGCGTCGTCGGGGTGAGCGAACACCTCGGGTCTGACACGTTCTTCCATATCCATGAGACGGGCCTCGCCGAAACGATCACCGTCCGGGCGGGCGGCGAGGTCGGTTTCAACCACGGCGACCGTATCCATCTGACGCCGCGCGAGGACGTCATGCATCGCTTCGACGCCGAAGGGCTGCGGATCGAATGATGCGGCTTGAGGGGAAAACCGCGCTCATCACCGGTGCAGCGCGCGGAATCGGCCTGGCCTTTGCCGAGGCCTATCTGCGCGAGGGCGCGCGCGTGGCGATCGGCGATATCGATATCGACCGGGCCCGCACGGCGGCGGCAGGGCTGGGCGACGGGGCCATCGCCGTCGAGATGGACGTGACCCGGCAGGACAGTATCGACGCGGCGGTCGCGCAGACCGTCGATGCCTTCGGCGGCATCGACATCCTGATCAACAACGCCGCGATCTTCACCGCCGCCCCGATCGACGAGATCACGCGCGAGGATTACGCCCGCACCTTCGACATCAATGTCAGTGGCACGCTCTTCACCATGCAGGCCGTGGCCCGGCACATGATCGAGCGCGGGCAGGGCGGTCGCATCGTCAACATGGCCAGCCAGGCGGGGCGGCGGGGCGAGGCGCTGGTCACGGTCTACTGCGCGACCAAGGCGGCCGTGATCTCGCTGACCCAGTCGGCCGGTCTGAACCTGATCCGGCACGGGATCAACGTGAACGCGATCGCCCCCGGTGTCGTGGACGGCGAACACTGGGACGGCGTCGACGCCTTCTTTGCGAAATACGAGGGCAAGGCCCCCGGCCAGAAGAAGCAGGAGGTCGGCGCCGCCGTGCCCTTCGGCCGCATGGGCCGGGCCGAGGACCTGACCGGCATGGCCGTGTTCCTGGCCTCGGACGAGGCCGCCTACATCGTCGCCCAGACCTACAACGTCGACGGCGGCAACTGGATGAGCTGAGGCGCGCCGCGCCCGAGGATCAAAGATGATGAAGCTGAGCAATGCCACCCTGGATGATCTGCCCGCGGGGATCGAACGCCCCCGCTATGACCGGTCGCAGCTGACGCCGGGGATCGTCCATATCGGGCTGGGCAATTTCCACCGGGCGCATCAGGCTTGGTACCTGCACCGCCTGATGCAGCAGGGCGAGGCGTTGGACTGGGCCATCATCGGTGCGGGCGTACGGCCGTATGACGAGGCGCAGCGGCTCAAGCTCGTGGAGCAGGATTACCTGACGACGCTGATCGAACTGGACCCGGCGGGTGTCTCGGCCGAGGTCGTGGGCTCGATGATCGGCTACGTCCCGATCGTCGAAGGGCACGGTCCGCTGATTGCGCAAATGTCGGACCCTGCGATCCGCATCGTGGCACTGACCGTGACGGAGGGGGGCTATTACCTTGATCCGGCGACGAAATCCTTCGACGTGGATCATCCTGATATTGCGCATGACGCGGCGCATCCGCATACACCCCGCACCGCCTTTGGCGCCATCGTCGCGGCGTTGCGCGCGCGTCGGGACGCAGGCGTCGGGGCCTTTGCCTGTCAATCCTGCGATAACCTGCCGGGCAACGGCCAGCGCCTGAAAGAGGTCGTCGTCACACTTGCCCGCCTGTCCGATCCGGAACTGGCGGACTGGATCGAGGCGCGGGCGAGTTTCCCCAATTCCATGGTCGACTGCATCGTGCCCGCCACCGGAGAGCGGGAACTGGCCCGGGTTCGCAAGATGGGGGTCGAGGATAACGCCCCGGTCACGCACGAAAATTTCCGCCAATGGGTGATCGAGGATGACTTCTGCGCGGGCCGCCCCGATTGGGACCGCGTCGGCGCGACATTCTCTGACCAGGTCCATGATTTCGAGGCGATGAAACTACGGTTGCTGAATGGCGGGCACCAGATCATTGCCGCGCCTGCCGAGGTCCTGTCGATCGACACGATCGCCGAGACGATGGCCCATCCCCGGATCCGTGCGATGTTCCGCAAGGTCGCCACGGATGAGATCGTACCGCAGGTTCATCCCGTGCCCGGAATGACGCCCGCGGCCTATGTCGACCTGATCGAGGTGCGGTTTTCCAACCCCGAGATCCATGACACCGTTCGCCGTGTCGCCTTTGACGGGTCCTCGCGCCACAGCGGCGCGGTCCTGCCCGTGATCCGCGATGCCCTGGCTGCGGGCACCCCGGTGGAGGGGCTGGCGCTGTCCCAGGCGCTCTGGGCGCGGATGTGCGAAGGCACACGAGAGGATGGCACCCAGATCGTCCCCAACGATCCCGTCTGGGATGACCTGCAAGACTTTGCGCGGCAGGTGCGGGAGACACCCTTGGCGTGGCTCAATTTGCGCCAAATCTATGGAACGCTTGGGGAAAACGAGGTTTTCGCCAAGGCCTTCGACGGGTGGCTGCGGATGATCTGGTCCGACGGTGTCGAGGCCGCGTTGGACGCGTATCTCGACCGCTGAGAAGGGGCCGCCAGGCGCTGGCGACGCGGGGGCGCGTCGCATGATGAAAATTGTTCGTGCATTTTCCGGGGTCTATTTGGCTTTCGTTTTGCGATTAAACTGACGGTAAGCCTTCGTCCTCATGGTCATCGCGGTTCCACTTATCAGGAGATGCCGCAATGAAACCAATCTGGCTGGCCGCTGCTCTCGTGCTTTCTGCGCACGGGGTCCATGCGGATCAATATACCGAAACCATGAAATCCTTTGCCCGTGACAACATGAGCTGGGTGAACGATCCGATCGTCGTCGATGCGATCCGGGCCCAGAACATGCGCACCCGCGCGCTGTCTCAGCCCCAGATCGACGAAATGGATCGCAACTGGCGCCAGCAGGTCGGCCTTGCAAGTCGCCCGCTGATCGATCCGGTGCTGAACAATCCGACCTCGGACTTCCTGCGCCGCCATGTCGAAGGCTCCGACGGCATCATGACCGAGGTCTTCCTGATGGACGGTCGCGGCCTGAACGTCGCTGCCTCTGACACGACGTCGGATTACTGGCAGGGCGACGAGGAAAAGTTCAGCGAAACCTATGGCCTGGGCGCCGGGTCCATTCATGTCAGCGACATCGAATACGATGATTCCACCCAGACCTATCAGGGCCAAGTGTCCATCACCATCGTCGACCCCACCAGTGGCGAAGTCATCGGCGCGGCGACCGTCGGCCTGAACGCCGAAATGCTGTTCTGATTGAAGACCGGTGGGGCTGTCGCCCCACCACCCCCGTTACATGTGAAAGGATGCCAGCATGCGCAGGCAAGCCGGCGGCGTGGCCGTTTTCCGTTCGTTGAAATCCACTTTTTCCGTTGGCACCGTGGTGGTTGCAGTCTGCATCCTGATCGTCGTGCTTACCTCTCAATTCCTGTCGAATGCTCGAACGACGCGGATGATCGGCGAATTCGTGGCGCAACGGGCGTCCGAAACCACCATCTTCCTCGGCGGGCAGCTTGGCGGCGCGGTCCGGTTCGGCAAGATCGAGCAGATCGAAGAAACTTTCGCGGCCCTGCGTGCCGATACCGGGGGCGAAGTCATCGGCGGTCTGGTCCTGTCCGCAGACGGGCGCGAGGTCTACGTCTCCGACGAACCCGGCTTTGACAGGGGGGCTGCCCTGACCTTGGCCCGAGAGGCGCTGAGATCGCATTCGACCCAGACGGGCCCCAATGGCTGGATCGTCGCCGAACCGGTGGTATTCGGCCGCGATGGCGAACCGGCGGGCATCATTGCAACGGCCTGGACGCCGGACATCCGGATGGAGGCGATGCGGGCCGAACACATCACCGACATTCTTCTCTCCGGTATCGTCTTCGTTGTTGCTCTGTTGGCTGCTGGATTGCTTCTCTGGTTCTGGTTGTCGCGCCCGCTGATGGCCGTCGCCAAGGCCATGCAGGATGTTGCCAGTGGCAACCTGTCGACCGAGGTGCCGGGCCGCCGCCGTGCGGATGAAATCGGCGCAATCGCCGGTGCCCTGTCCTCGCTCCAGGCCGATCTCCAACAGGCACAACTCACCCAGGAAGAAAACGCGTTCCGCAGCGCCGCCATCGGCGGAACGGGCTCTGCCCTGATGCTGGTCGGGCCGGACATGAAACTGCGTTACATGAATGGGGCCTGTGACAGCCTGCTGGGTACGTTTGCGGCGCAAGCCGGGGACGATTGGGCGCGGTTCAACAAGGACATGCTGACCTCCGAAGGGCTCATGTCGCTTCCCGGATGCCGGACGTTGATTGCCGACGTGGCCGCCGGCAGGAAGACCCTGCCGATCGCCAAACAGCGTCGCTGGGGGCGCAACCGGCTGGACCTGCGGATGGATGGCGTCCGCAACGAGACCGGAGAGGTCATTGGCTATGTGCTTGAGCTTGAGGATGTCTCGGAAAAGGCCCTTAACGCCGCGATCCTCGGTGCTATCGAAAAGTACCAGCTTCGCGTCGACCTCGGCGAGGAAGGCAAGGTTGCAGATTTCAACGATGCCTTCCTGTCGGCCACCGGGCTGACCGATGCGCAACTGCGCAGCACAACGTCGGCCCAGGCGCTGGTTTCGGTCAATTCTTCCGAGCAGCAGCAGAAGGAGAACACCGCCAAGGTGATGAACGGCGAGATCATCTCGGGTCGTTTCGAGCTGCCGACACAAGACGCGCGCAAACCGGTGGCTGAGGGGATCGTGACGCCGATCACGAATTCCGACGGTGATGTCGTGCGGGTCGTGTTCATCGGGGCCGATGTCACCGACGCCCATTATGCGGCCATCGCGGCGGAGGAAGACCGCAAGCAGCGCGCCAAGGAGCAGGAGGAGGTTGTCGATGCCCTGCAGCTTGGTCTGGGGCAGTTGGCGGGTGGCGACTTGACCGTCCAGCTGACGCAGACGTTCGGCGCGGCCTACGAACAGCTCCGGCAGAACTTCAACCAGGCCGTCCGATCCCTGCATGATGCCATGGGCGCGGTCGTTCAGAATGCGAAGTCCATCAATTCGGAGGCTGCGGACATTACCAGCGGCGCCGACAACCTGGCACGCCGGACGGAGCACCAGGCCGCGACGCTGGAAGAAACGGCAGCCGCCCTCGACCAGCTGACTGCATCTGTTCAATCCGCGACGGCTGGCGCGGACGAGGCCAGCCAGATCGCGGCCACCGCGCAGACACAGGCCGAAACCGGCGGCGAGGTCGCAAAGCAGGCCGTGACAGCGATGGACGCGATCAAGGCCTCCAGCCAGGAGATCTCCAAGATCACATCGGTGATCGAGGATATCGCCTTCCAGACCAACCTTCTGGCTCTGAACGCCGGGGTGGAGGCTGCCCGGGCAGGGGATGCTGGCCGTGGCTTTGCCGTGGTCGCGACGGAGGTCCGGGCGCTCGCGCAGCGGTCCTCCGAAGCCGCGCGCGAGATCAACGAACTGATTTCGGCCTCGGGGGAACAGGTGCGCACGGGGGTGGACCTGGTCGACCAGACCGGTGACGCTCTGGCCCGGATCGTCAGCGCCGTCGCGGACATTTCCGCACGAGTCACGACCATCGCGACCTCTGCACGGGAACAATCGGCCGGCTTGAACGAGATCAATACGGCCATGAATGACCTCGACCAGGTTACGCAGCAGAACGCCGCGATGTTCGAGGAAACAAACGCGGCCAGCCATGCGCTGACCTCCGAGGCCAGTGCGCTCGTCACCGCCTCGGCCCAGTTCAAGCTGCATCAATCCGCCCAGCCGAAACGGAAATCGCTCGATACGCCAAAGCGCGCTGTGCGAGAGGTGACCAACGGTACGGTTCGCGCGCTCGCCCCGGCATCTTCGGCGCAGCCTTGGGACGAATTCTGAGGGTGCATCTCATGGCTCGGAATGTGAAAAAGAAAACCCCCGGCAGAGTTGATCTGCCGGGGGTTTTGCCATTCAGGCGGGCCGTTCAGTGACGGACCGCATTCTGATCGTTCGGCAGGACTTCAGTTGCGCTGCCCCGAGAACCGCGCGGACCAGTCGGCGACCTCGTCTTCCGTGATCTTGCGGAACAGGTTTTCGGGCACGGTGAATTCCGTGCCAGCAGGCAGAACCGCCAGAGCATCGGACATGTCATCGGGCCAGGCTGCATCCTCGATGCCGAAGGCCGATTTCAACGTGTCGCAGGCATCCGGAATGAACGGTGCCGAGATGATTGCGTAAACCCGGATCAGGTTCAGCGACAACCGAACGATGGCGGCCGCCCGATCGGGGTCTTCCTTGAAGGCGGCCCAAGGCGCGGCGGATTGCAGGTATTCGTTGCCCGCCACCCAGATTGCCCGCAATTCCTGGGCGGATTTGCGAACGTCCATTGCCTCCATGTGCGTCTGGTAAGCGGCAAGTTTCTGGTTCAGATCGGCAATAAGTGCTTCTTCGGTAGGGCCATAGGTGCCGCCCTCGGGGACCGTTTCGCCGAACTTGGACCGACAGAACTTGGTCACGCGGCTGACGAAATTGCCCAGGACGTCGGCCAGGTCCTTGTTCACCGAGACCTGGAAATTCTCCCAGGTGAACTCGGCGTCGGAGCTTTCGGGCGCATGGCTCAGCAGCCACCAGCGCCAGTAATCGGCAGGCAGGATCTCGAGCGCCTGGTCCATGAAGACGCCGCGCCCCCGCGAGGTGGAGAATTGGCCGCCCTCGTAGTTCAGGTAGTTGAACGACTTGATGTAATCGACCAATTTCCACGGCTCGCCCGAGCCCAGGATCGTCGCCGGGAAGGACAGGGTGTGGAACGGCACGTTGTCCTTGCCCATGAACTGGGTGTAGGTCACGTCGTCGGCGCCCTTGTCGGTCCGCCACCAGCGTTCCCAATCGCTGCCCTTGCCCGCATCGACCCATTCCTGCGCGCAGGCGACGTATTCGATCGGGGCATCGAACCAGACGTAGAAGACCTTGCCTTCCATACCCGGCCAATCCTCGGAGCCGCGCTTGACCGGAATGCCCCAGTCGAGGTCGCGGGTGATGCCGCGATCCTGCAGCCCGTCACCATCGTGAAGCCATTTCTTCGCGATCGAGGTGGTCAGGACCGGCCAATCCGACTTGGCGGAAATCCAGCCATCCAGCTGGTCCTTCATCGTCGACTGGCGCAGGTAGAGGTGCTTGGTCTCGCGCATCTCAAGGTCCTTGGACCCGGAAATCGTCGAATGCGGATCGATCAGGTCGACCGGATCAAGCTGCTTGGTGCAATTGTCGCATTGATCGCCCCGCGCGCTGTCGAACCCGCAATTGGGGCAGGTGCCCTCGATATAGCGATCCGGCAGGAAGCGTCCGTCGGCCTTGGAATACATCTGGGTTTCCGAGACCTCTGTGATCAGCCCCTCGTCGTAGAGACGGCCGGCGAAATGCTGCGTCAACGCGTGGTTCTGCGGAGAGGACGAGCGGCCGAAATGGTCAAAGCTCAGCCGGAACCCCTCGGCCAGACGCGCCTGGACCTCGTGCATTTCGGCGCAATATTCGGCGACATCCTGGCCGGCCTTGGCAGCGGCCAGTTCGGCCGGGGTGCCGTGTTCGTCAGTGGCGCACAGGAACAGGACCTCATGGCCGCGCCCGCGCAGGTAACGGGCATAGAGGTCGGCCGGCAATTGCGATCCGACCAGGTTGCCCAGGTGCTTGACCCCGTTGATATAGGGAATTGCCGAGGTGATCAGATGCCGTGCCATGTCATGCCCTTTTGCGACGCTCCGGCCCCCCTTTAACGCGTGGGCGCGGATGGTGCCAGAGGGGGGATGTCAGCTCTTTTCCCGTTCTCGCGCACGCCGGGTCAGGCGCCCGACCAGGAACGAGGTGCGCGGCGCCCAGATATAGGCGGTGCGTTTGCGCGGCGTGCGGCCCACGCGGATGCGGCTGAACGAGAAGAGGAGAAGTGCCAGGTGCCCGGCCGCGACCATGACGAACAAGGCCGACGGCCCGAACCCGGTGATCAACCAGGCGGCGATATAGGGGGCGAAGATCGCGCCTGCGGCGTAATAGAAGAGCAGCGCGGCCGATAGCTCCGCCCGTTCGTCATCGCTGACGAAGTCGTGGGCATGGGCGGCGGCGACGGAATAGACCGGGAAGGTGGCGATGCCGAAGAAGAAGGCGTTGATCTGTGCTGCCATCGCGCTGCCTCCGCCGGTGAGCGAGGAGGCGATACAGCTGAGGATCGCTGCGACGGAGATGCCGACCAGCACGCGGCGTCGGTCGAACCGGTCGGCCAGCCAGCCCACCGGGATTTGGGCCAGTGCGCCGCCCAGGATGAAGAGCGCAAGGAACCATGCGATCTGCCGCGGCTCCAGCCCCACGGCCTGGCCGTAGACCGGGCCGATCATCCGGAAGGTCGCGGCGGAGAGCGCGGCGACGATCACCGCCACGGCGGCGAGCGGTGAGGTGCGCCAGGCGATGACGGGGCGCAGGCGCGGCGCCTCCGACATCGTGGGTTGCACGGCTGTGGTCAGGGTCAGCGGCAGGATGGCGGCGCAGCAGACCAGCGCCAGGATCGTGTAGGACGCGTAGGTGGCCGGGGTGAGGAACCCGATCAGCAATTGTGACATCAGCGATGCTCCCATATCCGCGACGCGGTATATGCCGGTTGTGCGGCCCCTTGTTTCCTTGGTCACGCGGACCATCAGCCAGCCCTCGATCACCGTGTAGCTGCCGGCGATGCACAGCCCTGACAGCACGCGCATCAGCGCCCAGGGTAGGGGGGAGACGATGAGCATGTGCATCAGCAGTCCGATCACCCCGAACACCACGAAGGCGGTGAAGGCCCGGGCATGGCCGACGCTGCCCATCAGGCGTGGCGCCCACCAGCACCCCAGGAAGAAGCCCAGGAAATGGGCCGAGCCGAGCAGACCGATCTGCTGCCTGGAGAACCCCTCGGCCAGTCCCGACAGCGCGTCGAGCGGGCCCAGCCCGCCCGAGGAGAGCTGGAGCAGGATGACCGACAGGAAGAGCTGGGCGAGGGTGAGGATCAGGCGCATGATCCTGCTTTGCCGTGTCGGTGGGTATTATGCCAGTCCGGATGCGACCTCCGATGCCGTTTTGGGCGGGGCGGGTGGTTCGGGCGCGGCAAGGATGCAGGCGCCCTTGTGGCGATGGACCAACCATTTGCGGGGCGGTTCCATCCGGGCGCGTAACCGTTCAAGCCGCCAGCGGGTGCGGTTGCCGCTATGGTGCGCGCTTTGCATGAGCCAGCGGCTTTCCACCCCTTGCGCCCCGCCATCGCCGGGGGTCAGCAACAGGCCCAGCGGGGCGCTGCGCCCCTCTGTTGCGCCGGTTTCCGCCGCCAGGTGCAGCCGCCGGACAGCGGTCAGCCCGGGCATCCCGGGAAGGTCGGCCACCGCCAGCGCCGCGCTGCCGCTGCGCAGGACCTCTTCCAGGGTCCAGAGCACGTCTTCTTCGCGTTTGGGATGCGCAAAGATCATCCGTTCCGGACCCGCGCCGGCAAAACCGGCGACCCCGTCGGCCAGCAGACATTCTGTCTGCCATTCCGGACCGATCCACCAGATCGGCCCTGTCCGACCGGCTGCCCCCAGCCGTGCCGCCACCAGCATGGCAAAACTGCGCCGCGCCTCGCCACATGCCTCGTGCAGGCGGGACAGGGCCAGCGACGCCCCGGCGCCAAGATCGAGCGCAGGCGGTGACCTGTGCGGACGACGTGACAGCAGCGGATGGATGGCAGCAGACATGCCGACAATGTATGGTGTTCGCTAAATGTTCTCAATCGAATTTCCCGTAGAAATTTGGACAAATTGCCAAGATAGCCTAAGTGCCGTCAGACATTTGGTAACTTCTTCCCGTTACCCCAACTGCATTGACGAGGGACCCGGATGCAAAAAAATCGCCTTGGCCGGACCAATATTTCGATCTCCAACTACTGTCTGGGGTCGATGACCTGGGGCTCGCAGACCCGGACGAAGGATGCCCATGCGCAGATCGACATGGCGCTGGATCGCGGGATCAACTTCATCGACACGGCCGAGATGTATCCGGTCAACCCGGTGAAGCCCGAAACCATCGGCCGGACGGAACGCATCATCGGCCTCTGGCTGGAAAAATCCCGCGGCCACCGCGCGGATGTGATCCTTGCGACCAAGCATTCCGGCGAGGGGATGAAGGCCGTGAGGGAAGGGGAACCGATCTCTGCCAAGACGATCAGCGAAACGATCGAGGGATCGCTGCGCCGCCTGAAGACCGATTACATCGACCTCTACCAGTTCCACTGGCCCAATCGCGGCTCCTACCATTTCCGCCAGAACTGGACCTACAATCCCGCCGGGATCGACCGAAACGCGGTGCTGGACGACATGGCCGAATGCCTTCACGCGCTCGAGGCCGAGCGCAAGCGCGGCACGATCCGGCATTTCGGCCTGTCCAACGAAACCGCCTGGGGCATGGCGCAATGGCTGCGTCTTTCGGGGGAAACCGACACGCCGCGTGCGGTCACCATCCAGAACGAATATTCCCTGCTGGCGCGCCTGTTCGACACCGACCTGGCAGAGCTGTGCCTGGCCGAAGATGTTGGCTTGATGGCGTTTTCCCCGCTCGCCGCCGGGCTGTTGACCGGCAAGTACCAGGGGCATGCCGTCCCGGATGGGTCGCGCATGTCGCTGGTTCCGGAACTCGGCGGGCGCAAGAACGACCGGGTCTTCAAGGCGGTCGATGACTACCTCGATGTCGCGTTCAAGCACGAGCTTGACCCGGTGCACATGGCGCTGGCCTGGGCGGCCAGCCGTCCCTTCATGGCCTCCGTCATCTTTGGCGCAACCACGCGCGATCAGCTGCAGCACATCCTCGACGGTGTCGATCTGGAGCTTGACGAAGAGGTGCTGGAAGACATCGATCTGGTGCATCGCGACCATCCGATGCCGTATTGAAATAAGCGGTTTTCCTAGGTCCTGGCGCAGCTGTCGGTTGTGCTGGTGACCTGCATACAACACTTCGTCAGGCGTAGCGCTTCGGCGTCACCTTGGCGCTTGCGCTACCTTTCGATCCACGCCTTCCTGTGGGTTGGAGGGTTGTCATGCCGCTGTCGATGTCGAGAGAGGTCTTCATTACCTGCGCCGTGACCGGCTCCGGTCAGACGCAGGACAGATCTAGCCATGTTCCGCGCAGCCCGGCCCAGATCGCAGACAGCGCGCTGGAGGCCGCCCGCGCCGGTGCGGCGGCGGTTCATATCCATGTGCGTGACCCAGAAACCGGTGCGCCTTCGCGCGACCTGGCCCTCTACCGAGAGGTGACGGACCGGATCCGCGCATCAGACACGGATGTGGTGCTGAACCTCACAGCGGGTATGGGCGGCGACCTCGTGCTGGGGGGCACCGACCAGCCCCTGCCGCCCGGACAGGGCACCGACATAATCGGCGCGGCCGACCGGCTGGCGCATGTGGCAGAGTGCCGGCCCGAGATTTGCACGCTGGATTGCGGCACGATGAACTTCGCCGAAAACGACTATGTCATGCTGAATTCTCCGGGCATGCTGCGCGACATGGGGCGGCGGATCACGGACCTGGATGTGCTGCCGGAAATCGAATGTTTCGACACCGGCCATTTGTGGTTTGCCCGGCAATTGGTCGAGGAGGGGATCCTGCGTGACCCCGCCCTGGTGCAATTGTGCATGGGGGTGCCCTGGGGCGCGCCGGATGATCTGGCCACGTTCCAGGCGATGACGGCCAATATCCCCGCGGGCTGGACGTTTTCAGCCTTTGGACTGGGGCGGCACCAGATGCCCTATGTCGCGGCCTCCGTCCTGGCGGGGGGGCATGTGCGCGTCGGGCTGGAGGACAACCTCTGGCTTGAGCGTGGCGTTACTGCGACGAACGCACAATTGGTTACGCGCGCGGTCACCATTATCGAGGCCATGGGCGCGACGGTGATGGGCCCCGCGGCGATGCGGGAAAAACTGGGTTTGGTCAGACAGGAGGCACAGGGGTAACGGTGACGCGGGTTGTTGCAATCATCGGTGGTGGTGTGATCGGTGCGGGATGGGCGGCCCGGTTCCTGCTGAACGGCTGGGATGTGCGGGTGTTCGACCCGGAACCCGCTGCACAGGACCGTGTCCGCGAGGTCATCAACCGGGCGCGCCTGGCCCTTCCCGGCCTGGGCGAGGTGGCCCTGCCGGAAGAGGGCGACCTGAGCTTCCCGCGCCTGATGTCCGAAGCCGTCCGCGATGCCGACTGGGTACAGGAAAGCGTGCCGGAGCGTATCGAGTTGAAGCAGACGCTGTACCGCGCGATCCAGGGGCACATGGCCGAGGGGGCGATCCTGGCCTCGTCAACCTCGGGCTTCACCCCGTCGGAACTGCAGGCACAATCGGCCCGGCCCGACCAGATCATCGTGGCGCACCCGTTCAACCCGGTCTACCTGCTGCCGCTGGTCGAAATCGTGGCAAGCCAGGCGAACCCGTCCGCGCTGGTGGAACGGGCACAGGATATCCTGTCGGAACTGGGCATGGCGCCGCTTAAGATCAGGGGCGAGGTGCCCGCCCATATCGCCGACCGCCTGCTGGAGGCCGTGTGGCGCGAGGCGCTGTGGCTGGTGAAGGACGGGGTCGCCTCGACCTCGGAGGTGGATGACGCGATCCGCCTGGGCTTTGGCCTCCGCTGGGCCCAGATGGGCTTGTTCGAAACCTACCGCATCGCCGGCGGCGAAGGCGGCATGGCGCATTTCCTTCAGCAATTCGGCCCTGCGCTGCAATGGCCGTGGAGCAAGCTGACCGATGTTCCCACGATGGACGACAGCCTGGTTCAGACCATCGCGAGCCAGTCTGACGCCCAGTCCGGCGACCTGACAATTGCAGAGCTCGAGGCGCAACGCGACAAGAACCTTGTCGCCGTCATCCGGGCTCTGGGCTGGCAGGATTGGGGCGCCGGCAAGGTCCAGAACGAGGTCGACGCGACGCGGTTGGACGGGGCCGGGGTGCCGGTGCGGTTCAACGATATCATCGACCTCGGCGCTCCGGTGCGGACGATCAACAGGGCGGTGCCGCTGGACTGGCTGGATTACAACGGCCACATGACCGAGGCGAGGTATCTTGATGTCTTCGGCAATGCCACGGACCGGATGATGACGCTGGTCGGCTGCGACCGCGCCTATATCGAGAACGGGCAGAGTTTTTTCACCGTCGAAACCCATATCCGCCACCTGGACGAGGTGCGCGCAGGCGCCCCGATCCGGGTCGAGACGCGGGTGATCTCGGGCGGGGGCAAGAAGATGCATCTGTGGCACGAGCTGCGGTCTGACGACCGGCTTCTGGCCACGGCCGAACACATGCTGCTGCACGTGGATCTGGAAACCCGCCGGTCGGCCCAGATGCCGGCGATGCTCGAGGAACGGCTGAAATCCCTGGCCGAGGCGCAGGGTAAACTGCCGCCCCCCGACGGTCTCGCGCGGGCGATCGGCGATCCGGCCTAGGTGATCATCCGGCGCAGGCTATCCAGATGATCGGGCAGGGACCGCGCGGTGATCGTCGCCTCTCTCACCAGGTTGTCGAAATCCTCGGTCAGGGCCTGGACCCGTTCCTTGTCGCGGAAGACGATGTAGTGGTGGCCGGAGTAGAGCACGGCCATCAGCGGACCGAACACCGTGATAGGCGAGGAAAACAGCCGCCGCGCATCGAACAGGTACATCCGCAGCCGGGGATAAAGCGTCCGTGACAGGTCGCGAAACCGGTCAATCTGCGTCAGCCGGATGTCGCGCGGCAGACCGGAATAGTACCCCTCTGCCCAGGCAAAGCTGGCCATTTCATGCAGCGGCAGGGCGATCTCGTAATCGGAATTGGCCTGGCGCATCCAGGACAGACGGTCTTCGGAAGCGTTGATCGCCTGTTCCGTCGTGCGGCCGAGATGCGGGGAATATTCCCATTGCAGGAACTCTGTTGTCTTGAACATGTCCGGAAGCGCGGCCGGGACGTGGCGGATCTTGTAGCCGGCGGCCTCCTGGTGCCAGTTGAAAATCTGTTCGTCGACCAATGCCCGGGGCGCTGTCGTGATCGACAGGGAGGTCGCCAGGAGATTCGCCGCCGTTTCGGGCCGTTCGGACAGCGACAGCAGCCAGTCGGCCGAGACACCAAGCGCCGCCGCGCAGGCCCCGACGACCTGCGCATTGGGCAACCTGGCCCCGTCGCCCGTCAGCAATTGCGAAATTGTTGAGCGATCCACGCCGACCGCGCGCGCCAAAGCGGACTGGCTGACGCCTTCAGCGCGCATGGCCTGGCTCAATCTGGCCCGAAATTGTCGGGCCCGCACACGTTTGTCGATCACATCACTCATAACGTGACAAATATCACCATCTGAGAGTTTTGTTAATCACATACTGAATGGTTTGCCCGGATCGCCGGTCGTACCCCTGAGACAGACACCACGCAGACCGCGATCAACGCGGCGGAATGGGGATAAGGGATAATGGAAACGCGACTGCGCACCCTCGTGAAATCGGGGCTCTGGACGTTGTTGGGGCTCGTCATCATGGCGCTTGTGGGCTTTGCCTTTACCGGGTCGCTCACGGTCGGCGGGTCGATGGCAGCAATCAATGCGGCGCTCGGCTTTGTCATGTACGCCTTCTACGAACGGCTCTGGGCCCGGATCGGATGGGGGCGGCATGTCTGATCGCAGCGCCCGCCGGGTCGAATGGCCGACCCTTTCGCTGATCGTGCTGACCTACCTGGCCATCGGGCTGGG
This sequence comes from Pseudooceanicola atlanticus, assembly GCF_000768315.1. Taxonomy (GTDB): domain Bacteria; phylum Pseudomonadota; class Alphaproteobacteria; order Rhodobacterales; family Rhodobacteraceae; genus Pseudooceanicola; species Pseudooceanicola atlanticus. The sequence goes on along the minus strand of NZ_AQQX01000004.1, from coordinate 195,019 downwards.
CACGACGGTGCTGGCCCAATGGTCGCTGACGCTGGCGATACTGGTGACGGGCGTCGCGATCTCCATGCATTCGTCGCTCTGCCACGAGATCATCCATGGCCACCCGTTCCGCAACCGCCTGCTGAACGAGGCGCTGGTCTTTCCGGCGGTCGGCCTGATCGTGCCCTACCTGCGGTTCCGCGACACCCATCTGGCGCATCACCGCGACGAAAACCTGACCGACCCATACGACGACCCCGAAAGCAATTTCTGGGACCCGGCGATCTGGACGACGCTCGGACCGGTGCAGCAATTTGCGCTAAGCCTGAACAACACGCTGGCCGGTCGGATGATCCTGGGGCCGATCATCGGCACGCTGTGCTTCCTGCGGCTGGAGTTTCGGGCCTGGCGGGCCGGTGACCGCGCGGTTGCACGGGGGTGGGCCTGGCATCTGCCCGCGCTGGTGCCGGTGATCGCCTGGCTGGCTTGGGTGGCGGATATGCCGGTCTGGGCCTACCTTCTGGCCGCCTATTTCAGCCACGCCCTGCAGAAAATCCGCACCTTCCTGGAGCATCGCGCCCATGAACGCGCACGCGGCCGCACCGTCATCGTCGAGGATCGCGGCCCGCTGGCGCTGCTGTTCCTGAACAACAACCTGCATGTCGTGCACCACGCGCATCCCAACCGACCGTGGTACGAACTTCCCCGGCTCTATGCTCAGAACCGTGACCGTTTCCTGCGGCGCAATGACGGCTATCGCTATGGAAGCTACGGGGAAATCTTCGCGAAGTATTTCATGCGCGCCAAGGATCCCGTTCCGCATCCGCTCTGGAAGCCGCCGGCGGAATAGCCCATAGCACGCATATGGATGCGTGGATCATATATACCCTCGGCGCGGTCGTGTTTCAGACGGCCCGCTTCATGCTGCAAAAGGTCATGGCCTCCAGCGGGTTGAGTGCGGGCGGCGCGACGATGGCGCGCTTCGTTTATTCGGCGCCGATCGTCTGGGTCGCGACCGCGATCATCCTGGCCGACTGGCCCAGTTTCGGTGCGGGATACTGGCTCTATGCGGTGGCCGGGGGGCTGGCCCAGATCCTCGGCACTGTCTGCGTCGTCCTGCTTTTCCAGAGCCGGAATTTCGCCGTCGGCATCACGCTGAAGAAATCCGAGGTCCTGCTGACCGTGCTGGTCGGCATCGTGATCCTGGGCGAGGGCGTCTCTTGGGCCGGGTTCGCGGCCATGGTGCTGGGGGTGCTCGGCGTGCTGTTCCTGTCGGACCCGCCCAAGGTCGAAGGCGCCAGCTGGTGGTCGATCCTGACCGGGCGCGCGGTGGTGCTGGGCGTGGTGTCGGGGCTGTTCTTCGCGATCTCTGCCGTCAGCTATCGCGGCGCGACGCTGGCCGTCGAGGGCGAGCCATGGCTGCGGGCGCTCATCGCGCTCAGCGGGGTTTTGCTGGTGCAGAACCTGTGCCTGGGCGCGTGGCTACTGGTGCGCGAACCCGGAGAGATCACGCGCGTGGCCAAGGCCTGGCGGCGGGCCAGCTGGATCGGCCTGACCTCTCTGGGCGGCTCGTTCTGTTGGTTTTCCGCCTTCAGCCTGCAGAATGCGGGCTATGTCTTTGCGCTCGGCCAGCTCGAGGTGATCCTGTCGCTGTTCGCATCGGTCCTGTTCTTCCACGAACGCGTGACGCGGAAAGAGGTGGTGGGCATCACGCTCATCACCGTTTCCGTCATCGTACTTGTCGCGGTGACCTGAGCCGGCCAGGGCCGGTCTGGCTCAGTCCGGCCGGTTCTTCAGGTCGACCAGGCCGCGCAGGCGCTTGAACGCCCGGTTTTCGGCGTTGTTGGCAAAGAAGGGGACGCTGGCGGGCGGGGTCGGATCCGAGGCGCGCTGCTGCACTTCGGCCAAGACGACCTCGGTGATGAAAGGCAGGTCGAAGCTGCGCGCTTCGGCCAATGGGATCCATTGCAGGTTCGACAGCTCGTCGCAGGCGGCGCTGAAATCGTCCAGGTCGCTGACGACCGCTTCGTCCGCATCCAGCACGAAGAACCGCGCATCGAACCGGCGCGGGCGGCCCGGCGGTGTGATCGCGCGGAACACGAAGCGCAGGGCGGATGCGTCCGGGATATGGCCGGTGGCCGCGAAGGTTTCCCAATCGGCCGGTGGCGGTGACGCCCAGGATCCGGGGCGTCCCAGGATCAGGCCGGTTTCTTCCCACAATTCGCGGATCGCCGCCGCGCCAAGCGCATGGACCAGGCCCGGCTCGCTCTCCTCCTCCAGCCGGTCGGCGCAGGGCATCGGGATCGGGGCCGCCAGCGGGATACCCGCGTCTCCGGGATCGACCGCGCCGCCGGGAAAAACCACCTTGTTGGGCATGAACACCGCTTTGGCGCCGCGCTGGCCCATCAGGACCTTCGGCTCTGTCTTGCGGTCGCGCAGGGCGATCACGGTGGCGGCGTTGCGGATCTGCGACTTGTCGATCGGCGCGGAAACGGTTTCGGTACTACTCATATACGGCTCTTCCTCCCAGAATGCGGACCGGGGTCCGCGGGGCGGAAATCAGCGCGATTTTCCAAAACCGTGCATCAGCCGAGCCCATTGGAACCCGACCAGCGCCCCTTTCAATCTCGGCAGAAGGTAGAGGGAGAGCGCGACCGTGCCAATAGCGAAACAGGTGAACAGCACCAGCGGTTCGGGCTGAAAGGCCGTGAAGACCATCAGAAGCGACGGCGCCATCAGGTGGCCGACGATCAGGATCGTCAGGTAGGCCGGCCCGTCATCCGCGCGGTGGTGATGCAGTTCTTCCCGACAGACGGGACAGTGATCGCGCACCTTGAGATAACCCTTCAGCAGCGGACCCGATCCGCAATTGGGACATTTCCGCCGCCAGCCCCGGCGCAATGCGGGCCAGACCGGACGTTCTTCGGTCACCTGATGAGGGTCTTGGACCATCTGGGTATCTTTCATTGCATCCTCGCGAAGGCGCGGCAGGGCGGGGCCATGACAGGCAGTGTTCCGGGTGCCGGTAGCGACACGAGGCCCAAACTGGCGATCCCCACCCTGTTTTGAAAGTGCGCGCAATGTCCTTGCGTCGGGATGTCGCGCTGTCGCCGTGGGGCGTCCGGGGCCCAAGAAAAAAATCTACAGGTCCGCGACGGAAAAGATCCCGCCCCCCGTATGAGTGTACGAGAGGCCAGCGGAGAGAGCCGCGGGTCGCTTCTGAAAAGCAGTCAATAAGACGGAGAGATCTGAAATGAAACGCACAAAAGTTCTGACCGGCGCCCTGATCCTGGCCCTCACCGCGACCGCGCTGCCGCTGGCCGCACAGGATCGCGGCGATGGCCCGCGCGGCCCCCGTGGCCCGATGTTCGACTTTTCCGCCGCCGATACCGATGGCGATGGCAAGGTGACCCAGGACGAAATGACCGCCGCCCGTGCGGCCCGCTTTGCCGAGGCCGACACCAATGGCGATGGCGTGCTGTCGGTCGAGGAACTGGTCGCCCGTGCCGAGGCGCAGCGCGCCCAGCGGATGAACGACCGCATGCAGGGCATGATCGAACGCATGGACACGGATGGCGACGGCATGCTGTCGGCCGAGGAAATGGACCCGCCGCGCAGCGCGATGATGTTCTCCCGCCTTGACCGCGACGATGACGGCGCGATCTCGGAAGACGAACTGGTCCAGGCCCGCGAGCGCTTCGGCGACCGCGCCAAGAAGATGGAGCGCCGCCACGGCGAGCATGGCGAACACGGCAAGCGCTGGATGAAAGGTCACCGCGACAACTGAGCCGAGCAGCAGGGATCGGCCCCGGGGCGCAGGTGCGTCGGGGCCGATCCTCCTCCGGGCCCGATTGCGCGGCCCATGGGAACAGGTTACGCCCGCTGGACATGACGCAGATGCCCTTCGACGATCTGGACCGACTGGACGACGATGCCTTGCTGGTGCTCTATGCCAACGGGGATCCGGCGGCCGCGCGTCTGTTGACCGCGCGCCTGGCCCCGGTTGTCCATGCCCATGCCTATCGCCTGCTGGGCGATGCGGCCGAGGCCGAGGACATCACCCAGGAGGCGCTGATGCGCCTGTGGCAGATCGCGCCGGACTGGCGGCAGGGAGAGGCCAAGGTGACCACCTGGCTCTATCGCGTGACCGCCAACCTGGTGACCGACCGCCACCGCCGTCGGCGTGGTGGCACGGTGGATATCGACGCCATCCCTGAACCCGAGGACGGGCAGCCGGGCGTGGTCGAACAGATGCAGGTCCGTGCGCGGGCCGAGGCCTTGCAGGACGCGCTGGAGACGCTGCCTGACAGGCAGAGACAGGCGGTCGTTCTGCGCCACCTGGAGGGGTTGGCCAACCCCGACATCGCCCATGTCATGGGGATCGGTGTTGAAGCGGTCGAAAGCCTGACGGCGCGGGGCAAGCGGGGATTGGCCAAGGCGCTTTCGGGGCTCAAGGAAACACTGGGGTACCGTGACGATGACTGACAGACGTGATGATCCCGAAGGCCTCGAGGTCTTCTTCGACGCGGCCCGGCGGGACAGGCCGCGACTGTCCGACGACGCGCTGGCGCGGATGACCGCGCAGGCGCTGGACATGCAACCGGGCCGTGCCGCGGCCCCGGCGCCCGTTGCGCGCCGCGGCTTCTGGTCCCAGTTGATCGCGACGATCGGCGGCTGGCCCGCGCTGGCCGGCCTGGCCACGGCCGGGGTGGCCGGGCTCTGGATCGGGGCGGTGCCGCCGGCGATGCTGCAGACATTGGCCTCTGACCTGACCGGTGCGGCCGAAACCACCGAAGACGACATCTATCTCGTGGACCCGATCCCGGGTTACATGCTGTCGCTCAACCTGGCGGAGGGATCATGACCTCGCAAACCCCTGAAAAACCTCGACGTCGCGGCCTGCTTCGGATCGTTCTGTTCGTGTCGCTGGCGCTGAACCTGCTGGTGGCAGGCGCGGTGGTCGGGCATTTCCTGAACGACCGCCCGGACCGTCGCGTGCCGCGTGTCGACCGGATGGGCGGGCCGCTGACCTTTGCGCTTACCCACGAGGATCGCCATGCCATTGGCCAGGCGCTGCGACGCGAATACCGCAAGGACCGCCCCTCGCGCGAAGAGATCGCGGCGGATTACCGCGACGTGATCGGAGCGCTGCGGGCAAATCCTTTCGATGCCGCGCGGGTCCAGGCATCGCTCGATCGCCAGCTGAACGCGGCCACGGACCGCATCGCCCTTGGCCAACGGCTGTTGATGGAGCGGATCGTGGAGATGAGCGCCGAGGACCGTGCCGCCTTTGCGGACCGGTTGGAGGAGGGAGTTCAGCGGATGGCCGAGGGCAAGCCGCCGCGCAAGTACGACCGCGACTGACCGCCTGGCCCGCGACGGCGTCAGCCGCGCAGGGCCAGCTTGCCGGGCGACACGCCGCCACGCGTGACGATATCGACATCGCCGCAGATCCGGTTGCGGCCCTTCTGCTTCGCCTCGTACAGCGCGGCATCGGCCTGGGCCATGAAGCGTGCGGTTTCCTTGGATGCGGTGCTGCCCGGGATCAGCGCATCGGGCGTGATGATCGCGACACCGATCGACAGCGTCACCTTCAGGTCCTCTTGCCCGGCAGGGGCTTTTGTCACCATCCCCTCCACCTCTGCCTTGATCCGGCGGGCCAGCGTCAGCGCGGCCAGTTTCCCGGCCGAGGGCAGGGCGAGCAGGAACTCCTCTCCGCCGATCCGGGCGGCAAAGCCCATCCCGTCGATCTGGGACCGGATGACATTGGCGACGGCGGCCAGAACCGTGTCGCCGGCGCTGTGGCCATGGGTGTCATTGATCCACTTGAAGTGATCGAGATCGGCCATGATGAGCGCTGCGGGGCTCTGATCGGCCCGCACCTCCTGCATCAGCTGGTCCAGCCGGGGCAGGGCATAGCGGCGATTGTAGAGCCCCGTCAGCGGGTCCAGCAGGGCCGAGCGCAATCCGTTGCGCAGCCGCGCACGCAGGCGGGTCAATTCGGTCCGGCGCTGCAGGTGCAGGCGGATGCGGGCCGTGGCTTCGTCCGGGTCGAAGGGCGTGTGCAGGATGCCGTGCGCGCCCATTTCCAGCGCCCGCCGCGCGAGGCTGGGCGTGTTCGGATCGCTCAGGACAATGACCTGCGGCCTCCGTGCTTCGGACAGGCGCATGGTCTGGGCCACGCGGCGCAGGGTGCTGTCCGTGCCCAGCGTCTCGGAGTCGATCAGCAGGACGTCCGTGCCGGACGGAAGCTCTGACTCGCCCCTCAGAAGATCCGGCTTCGCCGAGATTTCTCGGCCCAATACTTTGTGCAGGTCGGTGACCCAGGCCTGCGCCTCTGGCCGGGAGGACAGGAGGCCGATCCGACCGGGGCCGTGAAACGGGGCGTCGAATTCGGCCAGCCCGGACGGGCGGGGGGCGACATCGCGTAATTGCAATTCTGCAAGCTGCGACTTGTGTTGCAGCAGGCGGGTCATCCGGGCCAGGAATTCCTCGTCCGGGCAGGACCGCGCGATCACGTCATCGGCGCCCGCGTCGATCAGCGTGGCGTTGCGGCCGTGGTCGATCCGGTCCGTCACGACAATGCGCAGGATATCCGACGTTGCCGGATCACGACGCAGCGCGTCGCACAAGCTGCGCGCGCCTTCGCCGGCGATCCAGTCGGAAATGACGATGGCACCTGGACGCTCCGCCCGTGCCGTGGGCAGTACCGCGTCACTGCGATCGACCTGAAGGATGTCGTAATAGGCGCCGCCGAACAGCGCGCTCAACATCAGCCGCGAGGCAAATCGATCATCTGCTATCAGGATACGTCCGGGCATTCTGCCTCCGCCTTGCGCAAGATTGCGTGTGGTGATCATTTGTTGAAACTGGTTAAGAAAGCGTTGCCATAGCTTCGGCTACTTTCTGAAATCGGCGACATTCCGCTAGGTCAACGAGGTATCGGATGAAACAGGAACAGGCTGAAACCGCCGCGCTTGGCTGCCTGGCCTGGCTGATTGGCAATGACGAGCTGTTGCCTGTCTTCCTGGGCGCCACCGGTGTCGGAGAGGGTGAGCTGCGCGACCGCGCCGCAGAGCCGGAATTCCTGGGGTCCGTGCTCGATTTCCTGCTGATGGATGACGCCTGGGTGGTGGAATGCTGCGATGCGCAGGGGCTGGCCTATGACGTTCCGATGCGGGCACGGGCCGCGCTGCCGGGGGGCGAACAGGTCCACTGGACCTGACGCTTGCCGCCGCTGGATCAGAGCGTCGACAACCCCGGGTTTTCGTCGATCAACTGCCGCAGCATCCGCATCAGGTCCTGATGTTCCTCGGGGCTCAGCTGTCCGGCGATCACGCGCCCGTTTTCGCGGGCATGCGGGGTGCCCTCGGCAACCGCGCGTTCGCCCTTGGGCGTCAACGTGATCTGCCGCGTCCTGCGGTCTTCCTTGCCCGAGCGGCGCGCCAACAGGCCATCGGCCTCCATCCCGCGCAGGGCACGCGAGGTGGCCGTGCGGTCGATCCCGACAAACTCCGCGATATCAGAGGGTTGCGACAGGCCCTCATTGGCGACGGCGAGCAGGACACACCATGTCGTGCGGTTCAGGCCGATCTCGCGCAGGCGCTCTTCCAGCCGCCGTTCCTGAAGGCGGGCGGCCAGCGAAAGGTGATAGCCCAGCGATTCATGCAGCCGGTAGGGCGCATCATTTTCGGACGAAACGGGGTGGTCGGAACCGGAAACAGCCATATGGCGAGAGGGCCGCACGGCGACACGGTTGTCAAGCCGTCCCGGGCAGCGCATCTTCGCCGCGCATCGCCGGATCTCTCCGCTGATGACAGGGGTTACAGGCAAGCAGGGCAGGCGGGGACAGGGTGATGAAACTGGATGGAATTCTCTTCGACAAGGACGGCACGTTGTTCGATTTCGCGGCCACGTGGAACGCCTGGGCGGCGTCGCTGATCCGCGACCTGGCCGATGGCGATGACGCCTTGGCCCGCCGCATTGCCGACGCCGCGCATTTCGACCTGGCCACCGATCAGTTCGCGCCGACCAGCCCGATCATCGCCGGGACCAATCGCGAAGCTGCGGAATGCATCGCCAGCGCGCTTCCCGGGCGGGATGTGGATGAGCTGGAGCAGGAGATGATGATCCGCGCCGCCTCTGCCCCCTTGCAGCCGCCGGTGCCGCTCGAGCCGCTGCTGGCAGAGCTTGCGGGACGCGGGTTGCAACTGGGGGTGATGACCAACGATTCCGAATATGCGGCGCGGGCTCATATGGGCGCGGCGGGGGTGGCCGACAGGTTCCGGATGCTGATCGGTTTCGATAGCGGACATGGCGCGAAACCCGCGCCGACCCCGCTGCTGGCTTTTGCGTCGGCCTGTGGCCTGGACCCGGCCCGCGTGGCGATGGTCGGCGACAGCACTCATGACCTGATCGCCGGGCGCGCCGCCGGCATGGTCACAATCGCCGTTCTGACGGGATTGGCGGGACCGGCGGAATTGTCGCCCCATGCCGACGTGATCCTGCCCCATATCGGCCATCTGCCCGACTGGCTCGACGCTGCCTGAGGCGAAATTCCCACCCCCGCGCGGGTCAAAACCGACGGATCGTGTCGCAAAACGGCCAGAGCGGCGACGGCGAAGCGCGTTTGCTTGATCCAACCGGAGGGTCAGGCATGGATGTTGAGCTCAAGAAAAAGCGGCGCAGCGGCGGACGGGCCGGGCATGCGGCGCGTCGTGGACCCGCAATTGTCACGCAGGCCCCCTGGCACGTTCCGGTCAACCCCGACCGCCCCACCGAGCCCATGCCGCAGGAGGGGATCGAGGCGATCCACGACACTGCCATGCGCGTGCTGGAAGAGATCGGTGTCGCCTTCCTGAACCCCGAAGCCTGTCGGATCCTGGCCGAAGCCGGCTGCCGTGTGGACGGAGAGATCGTCTATATGGGCCGCGACTTCGTGATGGAGATGCTGTCCCACGCGCCGTCCGAATTCACCATGACCCCGCGCAACCCGGCGCATCAGGTCAGGGTGGGCGGCAATCACGTGCTGTTCGGCAACGTGTCCTCTCCGCCCAATTACTGGGATCTTGAACTGGGGCGGAAAATCCCCGGCCAGCGCACGCACTACGCCGACTTCCTCAGGCTTTCCCAATACTTCAACTGCATCCACTTCATCGGTGGCTACCCGGTTGAACCCGTCGATCTGCACCCGTCGATCCGCCATCTCGACGCGGTCTATGACAAGCTGACGCTGACCGACAAGGTGCCCCATGCCTATGCGCTCGGCACCGAGCGGATCGAGGACGGGATGGAGATGGTGCGCCTCGCCGCCGGCCTGACGGAGGACGAGTTCCGCGCCAGCCCGCACATGTTCACCAACATCAACTCCACCTCGCCGCTCAAGCACGATTACCCGATGCTGGACGGATGGATGCGGATGGCACGGCGCGGGCAGGCGCTGATCGTGTCGCCCTTTACCCTGGCCGGGGCCATGGCGCCCGTCACCATGGTCGGGGCCGTGGCGCAATCGCTCGCCGAAGGCCTGTCGGCGATTGCGCTTGCCCAGTATGTCCGGCCCGGAACACCCTGCGTGTTCGGCACTTTCACCTCCAACGTGGACATGAAATCCGGCGCGCCGGCCTTCGGCACGCCCGAATACATGCGCGCCACGCAGATCACCGGCCAGATGTGCCGGTTCTACGGTCTGCCCATGCGGTCTTCGGGCGCCTGTGCGGCCAACGTGCCGGACGGGCAGGCGATGTGGGAGACCTCGAATTCGCTCTGGGCCGGGGTGCAGTCGGGCACCCACCTGATCTACCACGCGGCCGGCTGGCTGGAGGGCGGGCTGATCGCCTCGCCCGAGAAATTCGTGATGGATTGCGAGGTGTTGAGCCAAATCCAACGCTATTTCGACCCCAGTCTCTGGCGGACGGAGCCGGGCGACCTGGCCTTCGAAGCGATGGCGGAGGTGCGCCAGAACGGACATTTCTTCGGCATCCAGCACACGCAGGACAGGTTCGCCACTGCCTTCTGGCAGCCATCGGTCAGTGAATGGCAGAATTTCGAGGGCTGGCAGGCCAAGGGCGGCATGTGGACGGCCGAACGTGCCCACGTCATGTTCAAGGCCATCATGGAGGAATTCACGCCGCCACCGATGCCCGATGCGAACCTTGCCGCGCTGACCGAATTCACCGAACGCCGCAAGGCCGAGGGCGGCGCGCCCACCGATTTCTGACCGCCTGTCCGAAAGGCCGGGGCGCGCAATTTCGTGACAATTGAGTATGTTCGGTCAATCTTAAATCCCTGCCGCCATCATCCCCGCAACAGAAGGATGAGGCAGGACCACATGCACGGTCTGATGAACAGGGCGATCCAGTGTTTCGTGCGGGACACTTACGGGCCGGATATCTGGCAGGCCGTGGTGCGTCGTGCAGGCCTGGCCTTCCCGGATTTCGAGGCGATGTTGATCTACGAGGACAAGATCACCGTTGCCGTGCTTGATGCGATATCTGTCGAACTGGTCAAGCCGCGCGCCGTTTTGCTTGAGGATCTGGGGACTTACCTCGTCTCCGACCCGAATGTTGAGGCGCTACGCCGCCTCCTGCGCTTCGCCGGTATCTGTTACGAGGATTTCCTGCATTCTCTCGACGACCTGCCGGGGCGTGCGCAACTGGCCGTGTCGGATCTGATCCTGCCGCAGCTGGAATTGCGGGCCCAGGCGGATGGCCGTTTTGTGCTCAGCGTCGATTCCGCCCGGATGGGGATCGGGCCGGGCTTTGGCCATGTCATGGTCGGCATCCTGCGTGCCATGGCGGACGACTACGGGGCGCTGGTCATGCTCGACCACCGCGGCGTGACCCAGGGCCGGGAAGAGATCGAGATCACCCTCGTCGAAGCCGCCTTTGCCGAAGGCCGCCGGTTCGAATTGGGGGCGCGCAGCGGATGAGCCTTTCTGACCCCGATGTCCTGGCCGCGCTGGATGTGCTTTGCCCGATGCATTGCCTTGTCGATGCGACTGGCCATATCCGCCATACCGGCCCGACGCTGCAAAAGCTCTGGCCGCACAAGTCATTGTCGGGCCAACGGTTTCTTGAACTGTTCCAGATGACCCATCCGCGCCACATCGCCACGATGAAGGACCTGCGCGCCGCCAATGGCCAGAAGGCGCGCCTGCGGCTGCGGATGCGCGACAATCCCCGCACGGATATGCAGGGGGTTCTTGTGCCCTGGGGGGCAGGGGGCGCGCTGCTGAACCTGTCCTTCGGGCTGTCGATCCTGGATGCGGTGCGCGACTACGCGCTGACCAATGCCGATTTCGCGGCGACGGACCCGACAGTGGAAATGCTTTTCCTGGTAGAGGCGAAATCCGCCGCGATGGAGGCCTCTCGCAAGCTGACCCGCCAGTTGCAGATCGCCAAGATTGCCGCGGAAGAACAGGCATTTACCGACACGCTGACCGGGTTGAAGAACCGTCGTGCGCTGGATCACGTATTGGACAGATTGATCGATGCGGGGCAGGAATTCGCACTGATGCATCTCGACCTCGACTATTTCAAGACGGTCAACGACACGATGGGCCATGCGGCGGGCGATCATGTGCTCGAAACCGTCGCGCGTATCATGGTCGAGGAAACCCGCGGCGACGACATTGTCGCCCGCGTAGGGGGGGACGAATTTGTCCTTATTTTCCATGCCCTATGCGATCGCACCCGGATCGAGGAATTGGCTCGCCGCCTGATCGACCGGCTGGAACAGCCCATCATTTTCCAGGGGCAGCCCTGCCATATCTCGGCCTCTCTCGGCACCACGCTCTCCACCGACTACGCCAATCCGCGGGCCGAGGTGATGCTGGCCGATGCGGATGTAGCGCTCTATGACGCCAAACATGCCGGGCGCGCGCAGCATCGGTTTCACCGGGCGGAGGACAGGAAGGTTCTGGCGCAAGGCCGCTAGACCGTGCCCGTCACCATGGCGCAACGCATTGCAATGACAGAGGAATCTACCATTTTCTCACGACGGCGGCGGAATTTCTCGACCCAGTCGTCACTTTGTTCCGCGGCGGGCCGGTTCCAGAACCTCGACTGCTCCCACGTGGCGAAATCGGCGTAGCGTGCGATCAGAAGATAGCTGACGACTCCGTCCAATTCCGCTTTCTTCCACAGGCCGACAACACCGGACTCAGTGCCGCTTTCGAACGCGTCCCAGGCGGACTGGGTATCGGCTTCGAACGCCGCCGCCCCGTCGGCTCGGACATGAAACCAGCGGTTGGTGTACATGGCGCTGTCCGCCTTCAACAGGGTCAGGGCGCGTTCTTGCACCGGTGACAGCGCGTGGAGACCGGATTGCGTCACGTCGGAGAGAGCCATGATTTCAGAGACTTGCGCGTCGATTTCCGCCGCCGTGGTTGCGCGCAGCAGCAGGTAGAGCCGATTGATGCTGTCCCCGATCTGCGGCACGAACCCGGCGGTTACGATAGGCTGCCGCCCCAGGTCCGAGACCGCGCTGGCAAGATCACTGGCACGGTTGGGCGCGGTGTGGAGTGTGAGGTAGGCAACTTGCATGCGCCATGTTCATCGACAACCAACCGCACGGTCAACAGCGCAGGCGTCTGGTCAGCGGCGTTCCAGATGGTATACCCATGCCAGTCAAGGAACGCGTCGGTCCCGGGATCGGCCATGAAATCAGGGAGTTGGACATGCCGATAGCCAAGATCAGCGGGCTGCACGGGCCCCAATGGGCGATGCTGGAGCCGGGGACAGAAACCTTGCCGAAGGAGGCGCACTGCGCCTCCACGCTCGCGGACCTGCTGGCCGGTGAGGCCGTGCATGCCGAGATCGAGGCCGACGCCAGCCTTGTCGCGCCGCTTGATCCGGGGGCGCGGGTGCTGTGCATCGGGTTGAATTACCGGGCCCATGCCGCGGAAACCGGCCATGCGGAACCGAAATACCCCGTCGTCTTCACCCGCACGCAGGACAGCCTGGTCGGACCAGGTGAGGCGATGATCAAGCCGGCGGAATCCGAGAAGATGGATTACGAGGGTGAACTGGCCATCGTGATCGGGCAGGGCGGCCGCCGCATTCCGCAGGACAAGGCGATGGAGGCGATTGCCGGATATACCATTCTCAACGATGGATCGATCCGGGATTTTCAGAGCCATACCAGTCAGTTCGCGCCCGGGAAGAACTTCGACCGCTCCGGCGCGATCGGCCCCTGGATCGCCACGGCAGAGGAAGCCGGGGCACCGGACAAGCTGCACATGACGACCACGCTGAACGGTGAGGTGGTGCAGGATAGCGGTGTGGATGACCTGATCTTTGCGGTACCGGAACTGGTCGCCTACGTGTCGACCTTCATGGAGCTGCGGACGGGGGACATCATCGCAACGGGGACGCCGTCGGGCGTGGGCATGGCGCGCACGCCGACCAAGTTCCTGAAGGACGGCGACACGGTCGTGATCGACATTCCGGGGGTCGGGACGTTGACCAATTCGGTCGAGGCGGATTGATCGAAACGCCTTCAACACATTGATAGGGAATGGAAAACGGGCGCGAAGATCGCGCCCGTTCTCGTTTGCCGCAGGGGCTTACTTCTGCAGGTCGGTCCAGATCGCGGTGTAGAGATCCTGAACCTCTTTCGGGCAGGAGGAGGTGAACTTGCCGGCCGCCTTCAGCTCCTCCGGGACAACGATCTCGGGGGCGGATTTCATTTCATCCGGCATGTATTCCTCGGACCCGTCGATCCCGTTCGCGTAGCGCGCGAAGGAAGAGATCAGGGCGGCGTTCTCGGGATCCATGATGAAGTTCACGAAAAGCTTTGCGTTTTCAACGTTCTGCGCATCCTTCAGCACGGCAACGTTGTCCATCCAGACGATGTAGCCTTCCTTCGGGTAGCCATAGGCCACGTCAGGGTTGTTCAGACGCGCCCGGAAGGTGGAGCCGTTCCAGTTGACCGAGGCCATGACGTCGCCGTTCGACATCTTCTCGGTCATGCCGTAATCCATTGACATCCAATCGGATTTTGCCTCGACCAGCTTGTCGCGGACCTGGCGCAGCAGCTCCTTGTCGTTGGTGCAGGGCTCACCGCCCATATACATCACCGACAGGTTCATGATGTCCTGCATCTCGGGCACGACGTTGACCTTGCCCTTCAGTTCCTCCGGCGTGTCGAGCCAGATGGCAGAGGTGTTGATGTCGCCGTCATAGGCGGTCTTGTTCACCGCGACGCCGGTCGTGCCCCATTGCCACGGCACCGTGTATTCGCGGCCCGGATCCCAATCGACGTTCTTCCAAACCTCTGAAATATTGCCGTAATTTTCCATCTCGGGGATGCCCGGCTTCATCAGCAGGTCCTTGCCCACATAGATCTGGACATAGGAATGAGTGGGCACGACGATGTCGAAGCCATGGCCGCCAGCCTCGATCTTGGACAGCGCGGTGGTGTTGCTGTCGAAGTCGGTGATGGTCACGTCGACATCGTATTCTTCCTCGAATTTCTCGATCAGCTCGGGGTTGGTGTAGTTCCCCCAATTGTAGATATTGAGCGACCCTTCGGCCTGGGCGAGACCCGCGAGGGCCATCGTCAGCGCGGTGCCGGTGAGCAGAATTTTCATGGATTTACTCCCTGGTTTTAACGCCGTCGAAACGGCATCGGTTTAGCGTCGGTATCACGTCGGTATTACGTCGGTGCGGCCGACCGGTCAGTGGGGCGGGTTAGTCCCGCTTTCTTGTCAGTAAGAAGAATGCGGTCAGCAGCAGCACCGTCAAGACCAGCAACGCGGTCGAGATCGCGTTGACCTCGGGCGTGACGGCGCGGCGCAGCTGGCCGAGCATGTAGGTGGGCAACGTGTCCTGGCCCGCGGATTTCACGAACTCGGTGATGATGACATCGTCGAGCGAAATCACGAAGGACAGCATGGCGCCGGCGGCGATGCCGGGGGCCAGAAGGGGCAGGGTGACACGGCGGAAGGTCTGGAACGGCGTCGCGTAAAGGTCCGCGGCGGCACGTTCCAGGGTCAGGTCCATCCCTTCCAATCGGGCGCGGATCGGCAGGTAGGCAAAGGGCACGCAAAACGCCGCATGGGCGATGATCAGGTAGAGCAGCCCGGTATAGCCGGTCGCCACCTTGATGCCCGCGAAGAAGATCAGAAGCGCCACGGCGGTGACGATTTCGGGCACCATCAGCGGCTGGTTGATCATCACGTAGATCAGCGTCTGTCCCTTGAAGGACGGCCGCCGCGTGGTGCCGAGCGCGGCCAGCGTTGCCAGAACGGAGGCGATCAGCGCCGCCGACACCGCGATGACGAGCGACCGGATCGTGGCCTGCTGCACGAACTCGTTTTCCCAGGCAATGGCATACCAGCGCAGGGAAAATCCGCCCCAGAGCGCGACGGAATCCGACGCGTTGAAGGAATAGATCACCATGGTCACAATCGGCACGTAGAGCAGCACGAAGGCGGCGATGGCGACGGTGGCAAAGCCCGGCATCCGGGTGATTGAGAACTTGCGATCACGCATCGCGCCGCTCCGATCCCGAGGTGACGCGCACATAGGCGAGCAGCGCCACCAGCACGATCACCAGCAGCAGCATCGACAGCGCCGCGCCAAGCGGCCAGTTCCGGCCCTGGCCGAATTGCAATTCGATGAAATTCCCAACCATCATGTTCTTGCCGCCGCCCAGAATGCGCGGCGTCACATAGGCCCCCAGCGAAGGCACGAAGACCAGAATGGAACCCGCGACGATGCCCGGCCGCGTGATCGGCAGAATGATCCGGCGCAGCACCTGCCAGCGCGAGGCATAGAGGTCATAGCTGGCCTCGATCAGGCGGAAATCGAACCGGTCGATGGCGGCGAAAAGCGGCAGAACCATGAGCGGCAGGTAGACGTAAGCCATGCCGATCAGCACCGCATTGTCGGTGTAAAGGATCTGCAAGGGCTGGTCGATGACCCCGAGCCATAGCAGGAAAGAGTTCAGAAGTCCCTGATTTCGCAGCACTTCCAGGATCGCGAAGGTGCGGATCAAAAGGTTGGTCCAGAACGGTATGGTGATCAGGAACAGCCAGGCGGGCCGCCGGTTGGGCGGCTGCGTGGCGATGAACCAGGCCATCGGAAAGCCGATCAGGAAGGTTATGAGCGTGGTCAGCAGCGAAAGCTTCACCGACCGCCAGAAGATCGTCAGATGCGCATCCGCCATCGACACGGTGCCGTCGAAGATATCGCGTTCAAAGAAGACGCGGAACCAGGCTTCTGTCGTGAAATTCCAGACCACGCCCGAGAAATCGCCGGGTTCGAGGAAGGCATAGATGAAGACGATCAGAAGCGGCCCCGCCGCGCCGAAGGCCAGAAGGATCAGCGCGGGGATCGAAAGCAGCCAGCCGTCGCGGGCATGTTTCGGCATCGCCATGGCTCAATCCTCCTGCAGGATCTGGACCGCGCCCTGAACCGGCGCGATGCGCAGGGTTTCGCCCTCTTGCAGGCCGGTTTCGCCAGAGGGCGGGCTTTGCAGCCGGGCCACGATTTCAGAGCCGTCGGCAAGCGCCAGGTGACAATGCGTGTCGGTGCCGAAATAGACGGTCTGTTTCAGCTTGGCGGTGATCGGCCCGTCGGGCGCGATGCGGATCTGTTCGGGGCGGATCGCGAGCGTCACTTCTCCGCTGCCCGTTGCATCGGGCAGGGGGAGCGTTTCGCCGGTGGCGAGGGTGACCTGACCGTTGGCCAGCTGCCCCTTGAGGAAGTTCGTCTCGCCGATGAAGTCCGCCACGAAACGGTTGACCGGGGCATTGTAGATGTCGCGCGGACCGCCGACCTGAAGCAGCTTGCCCGATTTCATCACGCCGATCCGGTCGGACATGGTGAGCGCCTCTTCCTGGTCGTGGGTGACGAAAACGAAAGTGATTCCGGTTTTTGTCTGAAGGCGCTTGAGTTCCAGCTGCATCTCCTTGCGGAGCTTGAGGTCGAGGGCGGAGAGCGGCTCGTCCAGCAGCAGAACCTCGGGGGCCGGGGCCAGAGCGCGGGCCAGGGCGACGCGCTGTTGCTGGCCGCCGGACAACATGGCTGGCTTGCGTTCGGCCATTTGTTCCATCTGAACAAGGGCCAGCATCTCTTTGACGCGATTGTCGATTTCTGCGTTGGGCCGGCCCAGCATCTCGAGCCCGAAGGCGATGTTGCGGGCGACGGTCAGGTGCGGGAAAAGCGCGTAGCTCTGGAACACGGTATTCACGCGCCGTTCGTTCGGCGGAATGTGGGTGATGTCCTTGCCCGAGAGCAGGATTTGCCCAGATGTCGGTGTTTCGAATCCTGCGATCAGGCGCAGCAGGGTAGTCTTGCCGCAGCCGGAGGGGCCGAGAAGGGTAAAGAACTCCCCCTTCCGGATCGAGATCGACACCTCGTCCAGCGCTTTCACGGCGGTCGATCCGGTCCCGTAATGTCTGGCGGCCGCGATGGCCTCGACTGCTGTTTCCTGTGTCACGCAAGTCCCTCCTGCCCCCTGACTAAAGCGGATGGCGGACGAGGCTGCAAGCGGGATGCCTTTCCTTTCCGAAAACATAAATTCGAAATGCACAGGCTTTGGACATGGGGCTGACGCTACGGGAGGCACGGCGATTTGGAGGTGGACGAGGTGATTTTCGAGGGGGAGCTCTGGCGCGGGTCGGTGCTGGGATTGGTTGGCATAAATAATCGTTTTTAATGCCGTGTAGCTGTTTCAGTTGAGAATTTGGAGTAAAAATAATCACAAAAGTGAAAGTATCGTACGGAGAAAGTGAGCGCTATTTTGGGTAGGATATGCTTGGGCGCGCGATCTTTTGGCGACCAGACGTCCGCCCCGCTGCTGTTCTTTCGTCTCTGTCAACGGCCGACAACAGGCAGGCCGCTGGGGACCTTCTCGGGGATGCCCAGGCGCTCGGCGCGGTCCTCGAGCGTGCCGAGGAACGCCAGAATCGCGGCGATCTCTGTCTCCCTCAGTGGATTGGGCGCGAGGCTGTTCGCGGCGGCAATGGCGTCTAGATCGGCGGGCGTGTCGAGGATACGGGTATCCTCCGCCCCTGGCAGATCGGGCAAGATGGCCTCGTCGATCTGGTAGCGATGCAGAGCGCCAACGGGGTCGAGATGGTGCCGGATCACACCCTCGAGTGTCCGATAGGCGCCGGAATGGCCGTAAGGCGCGGTGAGCGTCACGTTGCGCAGCGAAGGTGTGCGGAAGGCATAGGCGTCCGTCAGGTCGCCGGTCACCTTCATCCGGCCCTCGTCACGGGCATGGGGTTCGAAGCGGGCGGCCTTGCCCGGTCCGAATTGCGGCATCGCGATCGCGTGGAACGCGTGGTCGGTCTGCAGCCATCCAGAATGACAGGTGGCGCATCCGGCCTCGCCGTAGAAGAGATCCTGGCCGGTCCGGGCGTCCTCCGGCAGGGCAATTTCGCCCCGCATGGCGCGGTCGAAGGGGGCATCGACGGCACGCCATTCGAAGGTGATGAAATCGGCGATGACGTTGGCGATGGCGGTGAAGGAAATCGGCTCTCCCGGTAAGGCTTTGTCAAACCTATCCCTGTATTCCGGGATCGCGGCGACACGGGCCGCGATCTTGTCCCATGCGCCTCCGGGTTGGCTGAGCAGACCCTGGCGGACGGCACGGCTGACCTCGTTCTCCGAGTAATGGCCGGCCATCTCGTCACCAGAGAGGACGGGGAACATCGCCTGGGCGGCCAGCGGGCTGTCGAAACCGAGTGTCATATCGGCGCCAAGCGGGGTGCGGATGCCATTTGGCTGGGTCGGGTCCAGCTCCAGCCGCCCGTCGTGGAAGAAGCGGGTGAATTCGCTGGCGCCGAGGTTCCACAGGCCGGGGGCGTTGCGGGGAATGCGCTCCTCTGGCGGGTTGTCGGGGTCCACGACGCGTTCGGGGCCAAGACCCAGGCCACCATCGCCGATGGCGAGGGACACGCCGTCGGACGTGCCGAAATCCGGGTGGTGACAGGTGGCGCAGCTGACCGCCTGGTTGCCCGACAAGATCGGGTCGTAGAAGAGGAGCCAGCCAAGCTCGACCCGGTTGGGGTCTGTTTCGGGGAAGGTGGGGCGCGGACCGAGGTCCTGTGCCGCCAGAGGGATGGCGGTTGCAGCGAGGAGGGCGAGGGCGGTCAGGAATGCGTCGGTGCGGAGTCTTGATTTGCGCGGCGCTGCCGGAACCACGTCAATGGTTTCGCCTCGTTCGTAGGCTACGGCGGGGCTGGATGCGGCGACTTGTGCGGATTGCGTCGCGACGTCGAGAGGCAGGCTGTCGCCGGCCAGTGTCTCGGAACAGGTGGCCCCTAGCGGATTGGATCGCTTGTCGGCGCGGGGCGCGCTGGGGAGGCCGTCAACGAAGGTCATTCTGGCCTCAGGATATCGAGGTGCAGTACCTGGCGATAGGGCGCTTCGGGTGTGGCGATGACAGAGGGAAAGCTGCCGTGGTTCACCGCGTCCGGGTAACCCGACGGTTCAAGGCAGACGGCATCGAAAGGTGCGAAGGGGGCTCCGAGCCCCTGGCCGGTATAGACCTGAAGCCCTGGCTGGTCGCTGCGCAGATGGAGGCGCAGGCCGTCTGGGGCGGTCAGGGTGACCCGCGGCTCGGTCATCGGGTCGAAAATGTAGTAATCGTCGAGCGGTGCGGTGAGCGGGGCGGCTTCGCGGAAATCGGTCGCGTCGGTCACGGCGATGCGGTCGCCGGTCGAGATCTGTTGCGGATCGAGGGCAAGGGTGCGCGAGGCGGGCAGATGCAGGCGATGGGCGCGAATGCCGGGCTGACCGAGCGTGTAGTAATTGTGCTGCGCGAGGCTGATCGGGGTCGGCTGGCCGGGACGGGCGCAGAAATCGTAGGTCAGGCGCGGGGCGGTGAGCCGGACGGTGAGCGTGACATCGACCGGTCCGGGATAGCCGCCTTCGCCATCGCCGGCATGCAGGACGAAGCGGGCCATGGTCGCGGTGACGACCTGGATGTCCCAGGGCCGGGACCAGAAGCCGTGCGGCCCGCCATGGAGCTGATTGGGCCCCTCGTTCGCCTGTAGCAGGTGGGGCCAGCCGCCCAGTGTGAAGGCCGCGCCGCCGACGCGGTTGGCGACGGGGCCGACGATCGCGCCCATGAAATACGGGTCGGTCAGGTAGGCCGCCGGATCGTCATAACCCAGGATCAGGGGGCGGTCGCCCAGCCACCAGCCCTGGGTGATCGCGCCGTGATCGAGCAGCGCGACGCGCATGTCCCCGTCCTGAAGGAGGACGCGCTGCATCTCAGCCCAGTCCGGAGAGGAGCGGGTAGAGCGCGCGGTAGCGTTGGTAGGCGTCCTCGTAGGCACCGCGCAGTGCAGGATCGGGAGCGATGATTTCGGCCGCTTCGGGGGCGGTCATGACATCATTCGGATCAGCTCCGTCGGCTGCACAGATGGCAAGCCGCGCGGCCCCCATGGCGGCGCCCAGTTCGGACCCCTTGGGCAGCGACAGCGGCAGGTCCAGCACGCTGGCCAGCGTCGTCAGCCAGAAACGCGACCGCGCGCCGCCGCCAGTGGCGAGCAGCGTGTCGAACCGTGCGCCAGTGCCCTTGAGCGCGAGCAGGCTGTCGCGAAGGGCGAAGGCCACGCCCTCCATCACCGCGCGGGTGAGGTCGGTGCGGTCAGAGGACACGTCGAGCCCGATGAAGGCGCCGCGAATGGCGCTGTCGTTATGCGGGGTCCGTTCGCCCGAAAGGTAGGGCAGGAAGGTCAGCGCGGACGGGCCGGTGGCCGCGTCGGGCAGGGCGCGGGCAAGCTCTGACGGGCTTTGGCCGAGGTTGCGGGACAGCCAGTTCAGGCTGTCGGTCGCGGCCAGGATCACGCCCATCTGGTACCAGCGATCGGGCACGGCGTGGCAGAAGCTGTGCACGGCAGAGGCCGGGTCGGGGCTGTAGCTGTCGCGCCCCGCCATCAAGACGCCGGAGGTGCCGAGAGAGGCGAAACCGGTGCCTTCGCCCAGGCAGCCCGACCCGCAGGCGGCGGCGGCATTGTCGCCCGCGCCACCCGCGACGGTGACGGTCTGCGACAGACCCCAGGCTTCGGCCAGGGCAGGGCGGAGCGTGCCGCCGGGCGCGCTGCCCTCGACCAGCGACGGCATCTGGTCACGCCGCATGCCGCCGGCCTCGAGCGCGGCGTCGGACCAGTCCCGCGCGCCGACGTCCAGCCACGCGGTGCCGGCGCTGTCGGAGAAATCTGAGATATGCTCTCCGGTCAGCCAGAGGCGCAGATAATCCTTGGGCAGCAGGACCTTGGCGACCTTTTCGAAGAGGTCGGGTTCATGTTTGCGGACCCAGGCGAGCTTGGGTGCGGTGAAGCCGGGGAAGACGATATTGCCGGTGATCTCGCGGATGCCGGGTGTCGCATCCAGCGCGGCGGCCTCGGCGGTGGAGCGGGTGTCGTTCCACAGGATGCAGGGGCGCAGCACCCGGTCGCCCGCATCCAGCAGGATGGCGCCGTGCATGTGACCCGACAGGCCGATGCCGCGAAGGCGGGCGAAGGCGTCGGGCACGTGGCGGCGCAGGGCGGCGACGGCGGTTTCGCAGGAGGTCACCCAGGCGGCCGGGTCCTGTTCGGACCAGCCGGGATAGGGATGGGCGAGGTCAAAGCTGGCCTCGGCCTCGCCCTGAACGATGCCCGCCTCGTCCACGAGGATGGCGCGGAGGCCGGAGGTGCCGAGGTCCAGTCCCAGATACATGGCGTCCCCCTCAGACGAAACGGTTGACGTAGTTTTCGAGGATCTCCTGCCGGCCGGAGCGCGGTTCGGGGTTGATCCCTTCGGACAGGACACGGGCGGCGATGGAGCCGAGGTCGCTGTTCAGCATCTGCTGTGCCGCGTCGCTCTGCCATCCGGCGTAGCGGTCGGCCAGCGCGGTTTCCAGCCCGCCATCCTCGACCATCGCGGCGGCGGCCTTGAGGCCCCGGGCGCAGATATCCATGCCGCCGACATGGGCGGCGATCAGGTCCTGCGGGTCCAGCGACTGGCGGCGCAGCTTGGCGTCGAAATTGGTGCCGCCGGTGGTGAAGCCGCCGGATTTCAGGATGTGGTAATAGGCCAGTGCGACCTCGGGCGTGTTGTTGGGGAATTGATCGGTGTCCCAGCCCGACTGGTAATCGTTACGGTTCATGTCGATCGAGCCCAGCATCCCCTCGGACGCGGCAAGCGCCAGTTCGTGTTCGAAGGAATGGCCGGCGAGGATCGCGTGGCCCTGTTCGATGTTCAGCTTCACCTCGCTTTCCAGCCCGTACTTGCGCAGGAAGCCGATGCAGGTGGCGACGTCGAAATCATATTGATGCTTCGACGGTTCCTGCGGTTTCGGTTCGACGAGGATCTGGCCCTTGAAGCCGATCTTGTGCTTGTAATCGACGACCATCGACAGGAAGCGGCCCATATGGTCGAGTTCCTGCCCGAGATCGGTGTTCAGCAGTGTCTCGTAGCCTTCGCGCCCGCCCCAGAGCACGTAGTTCCGCCCGCCGAGCTTGTGCGTCGCGTCCAGGCAACCCTTCACGGTGGCGGCAGAAAAGGCGAAGACATCCGGGTCGGGATTGGTCGAGGCGCCTGACATCCAGCGGCGATGCGCGAACATGTTTGCGGTGCCCCAGAGCAGCCCGGTATCGGAGCCCTGCATCTTCTCGCCGATATAATCGGTGATCTCCTCGAGTGTGCGCAGGTTGTCAGCGTAATTGCCCTGTTCGGGACGGATATCGGCGTCATGCCAGCAGAAGAAGGGCGCGCCGAGCAGGTCGAACATCTCGAACGCGACATCGGCCTTCAGTTTCGCCCGGCCCATGTCGTCCTGCGGGTGCCAGGGCCGGATGAAGGTCTGGCCGCCGAACGGGTCGCCGCCTTCCCAGGCGAAGGAATGCCAGTAGGCGACGGCGAACCGCAGGTGATCCTCCATCCGCTTGCCCATGACCATCTCGTCGGGGTTGTAGTGGCGGAAGGCCAGCGGGTTGGTGCTGTCGGGACCCTCGTAGGCGATCTTGTCGATACCGTCGAAAAATCCTGTGCTCATTGTGCTCGTTCCTTGGCTGGTCAGGGGCAGGGCGCCCCGGCGGGGCCGGGACGGTGCGGGAGAATTGAAGTGTGCCGGCGGTCAGGCCGCGGAGGCACCGGGCATCTTGCCCAGGATGATCATGGACAGCAGGTCATCGTCGGTCACATCGGGGATGTTCACCGTGCCGACCAGCTGGCCGTTCTTCATGACGGAGGCGCGGTCGCACAGCTCCATCACCGAATGCACGTCGTGGTCGATGAGGAAGATGCCGATGCCCTGCGCCTTGAGCTGCTGGATCAGTTCCGCCACCATCTGCGTCTCGTGCGGGCCGAGCGCGGCGGTGGGTTCGTCCATGATCAGGATGCGGGCGTTGAAATAGACCGCGCGCGCAATGGCCACGGATTGCCGCTGTCCACCCGACAGGGCGGAGACGGGTTCGTGGAATTTCTGGAAGTTGGGGTTCAGCTGACCCATGATCTTGCGGCACTCGGCCTCCATCGCGGCGTCGTCGACCAGCCCCATGGGAGTGACCAGTTCGCGTCCGAGGAAGAGGTTCGAGGTCGCGTCGAGGTTATCGGCCAGGGCCAGCGTCTGGTAGATCGTCTCGATATTGTTGGCGCGGGCATCGCGGGGATTGGTGATCTCGACCGGTTTGCCGTCGATCAGGATCTCGCCGGTGCCCTGGTAGGCGCCCGAGAGGACCTTGATCAGCGTCGACTTGCCGGCGCCGTTATGGCCCAGCAGGCCGACGACTTCGCCGGGGTAGAGGTCGACGCTGACATGGTCGACCGCCTTGACGCCGCCGAAGGCAACGGAGATGTCGCGCATCTGGACCAGTGGGGTTCCGCTTCTGTCGACCATTGTCATGCTCCCACTTTCTTGCGGTAGAGGATGTCGATCAGCACGGCCAGCACCAGCACCGCGCCCACCACGATGTTCTGGAACGGCGCATCGACGCCGACCATGGCCATGCCCGATTGCAGCGCCTGCATGATGAGCGCCCCCAGCACCGCGCCGTAGATCGTGCCCAACCCGCCCGACAGCGCCGTGCCGCCGATGACCGCAGCCGCGATCACGCGCAATTCGTCCAGGGTGCCGATGTCGTTGGAATGGTTGGCGAGGCGGGCAGAGGCGACCACCGCCGACAGTGTGCAGAGGAAGCCCATCAGGGCAAAGACCTTCACGGTCAGCTTGCGGGTGTTGATGCCCGACAGTTCCGCCGCGTCCGGGTTGCCGCCGGTGGCGAAGATGTAGCGCCCGAATCGGGTGCGCCGTGCAACGACGGTCAGCACTATGGCCACCGCGATCAGGATCAGCACCGAGAAGGGCACGCCGTAACCCATGGTCAGGCCTTCGGGCATGACCTCTCCGCGGGCTTCGAACATGCGCTCCAGCCGGCGGGAGGGGATTTCATAAGCGTTCAGGATGGCGACGAAGCCCAGGATCGCGGCGGCGAAAATCGCCGACAGCACGCCCTGTGCCCAGAGCGGTTTGACCACGAAGCCGTGGCGCGCGCGGGCCTGCCGCGAGGTCCAGAGCACCCAGAGCGCGGCGATGGTCAGCACTACGCCCAGCACCCAGGACCAGGTTTCGCCCAGCGTGCCGTTGATGCCGCCGAGACGGCGGAAATTCTCGTCAAGCGGGCCGATGGTCTGGCCGCCGGTCAGGTACCAGGCCACGTTGCGCCAGACGAGGAACCCGCCCAGCGTCACGATGAAAGCGGGGATCGTCAGGTAGCCGATCAGCAAGCCCTGGAAGGCGCCGATGATCGTGCCGGCCAGCAGCCCGACAAGGATCGTGATGATCCAGGTGGCGGGGTGGTTGAGGCCGAAATCCAGCATGTAGGGCAGGATCTGCGTCTGGGTCATCGCCATGATGGCCGAACAGGTGGCCAGCAGCGCGCCGACGGACAGGTCGATATGGCGGGTGACGATCACAAAGACCATGCCGCAGGCCATGATGGCCACCGAAACCGTCTGGATCGTCAGGTTGAAGATGTTCCGCGGCGTCAGGAAACGGCCGTCGGTGAAGAGGTCGAAACCGATGCAGAGCAGGACGAACGCACCGATCATGCCCAGCAGGCGCATGTCGAGTTCAAGCTTCTGCAGCCAGTTGCGGCTGGCCTGCGCGGGCAGGCCCTGGGATGTCGGGTGGGCCAAGGGAACCTCCGATCGGGGTGGCGGAGCGCGGCGGCGTGGGGCCGTCCGCGCTCCGGGTCTTTGGGTGTGGTCTTAGTTACAGGGCGCCGGGCCGTCGGTGACGCCCTGGCACAGCGCCTCGACGGTGATCCAGCCGGCATCGGTGACGGTGGTCAGGTTGTCGGCGGTGACCGGGATCGGTTCGAGGAACTTGGCGGTCAGCTCGGTCCCGGCGGGCGAGGTCCATTCGACCGCGCCTTCGACATCGGACATCGACGCGCCACCGGCCAGCGCCACGGCGATCTCGCCTGCCGCCTTGCCCAGTTCACGGGCGTCCTTCCAGACCGAAACGGTCTGGGTGCCCTTGGCGACGCGGTTCAGCGCGGCGTGGTCGCCGTCCTGGCCCGAGACGGGGATGCCATCCATGCCCTGCGCGGTCAGCGCCGCGACGACGCCGCCGGCGGTGCCGTCGTTGGAGGCCACGACCGCGTCGACATTGTTGTCGTTGGCGGTCAGGATCTGTTCCATGTTGCGCTGTGCGTTGGCGGGCAGCCAGCCGTCGGTATAGGCCTCGTCCACGATGGTGATGTCACCGGCATCGATGGCCGCCTGCAGCACTTCCTGCTGGCCGCCGCGCAGGAAATCCGCGTTCGGGTCGGTGGGGGAGCCCTTGATCATCACGTAATTGCCCGTGGGCTGCTGTTCCAGCACGGCACGCGCCTGCATCCGGCCGACCTCGACGTTGTCGAAGGTCAGGTAGAAGGTCGTGCTGTCCTCGATCAGGCGGTCATAGGCGACGACGGGAATGCCTTCGTCATAGGCGGCCTGCACGGCGGGCCCGATGGACTGGCTGTCCTGGGCCAGGATGATCAGCGCGTCGACGCCCTGGGCGATCAGGCTTTCGATGTCGGACAGCTGCTTGCTGGACGAGGATTGCGCGTCGGCCGAGATGTATTCGGCGCCGGCCGCGTCGAGGGCGGCAACGATCGCGGCCTCGTCGGTCTTCCAGCGTTCTTCCTGGAAATTCGACCAGCTCACGCCGATGGTCTGGGCATAGGCCCCGGTCCCCAGCAGCACGGCAAGTGCAGTGGTTGCGAAGAGTTTCATGGTGTTCCTCCCGTTATGTCGGTGTCGGGGCGCGGTCGACTCCTCATCGATTCTGCGCTGACGCCTCAGTGTTACACAATTATTTCACCGAGAAAATTAAATTTTCTTCAGCGAGTAAAAAATGCTAATGTGCGGTTCGGGAGTTGGAGGAGACAGGGACATGACCACGGAGTTCGCGCCGCCGGGGCCACTGGACGCGCGGGATGCGACGCGCCTGCGGGTGTTGCAATGCATCCGGTCGGCAGGGGCCATTTCGCGCACCGATATCGCCCAGGCGCTGGACAGCAGCCCGGCCACCGTGACCTCGGCCTGCGTGGCGCTGCTGGAGGCGGGGCTGATCCGCGAGGAACAGCGCCCACCTTCGGAAAACGTGCAGCGGGGGCGGCCCCGGGTGATGTTGCAGATCAACGGGGATGCGCTGGCCGTGGCCGGGATGAAGGTCGCCCGCGACGCGATCCTGGTGATGATCGCCGATTTCAAGGGCGACGAGATCGGCACCTATGTCTCGCCGCTGGCGCAGTCGCGGATGTCGCCCGACCAGCTGGTGCAGGAGGTGCGCCGAGCACTGGACGCGGCCTGCGCCGCGCTGGACATGTCGCCGGACCAGATCGCGGGCCTGTCGCTGGGCATGCCGGGTTTCGTCAATGGCGAGTCGAGCTTCATGCATTGGTCGTCCTCGGTCACCGAACGCAACGTGAATTTCGCGCCGCTCTTCCGCCGTGACCTGCCGTGTCCGACCTTCCTGGACAATGACGCGAACCTCGTGGCCAAGGCGGAGCACCTGTTCGGGGCGGGGAAGGGGCTGCGCAACTTCCTGGTGGTGACGATCGAACATGGCGTCGGCATGGGGATCGTTCTGAACGGCGAGCTGTACCGAGGCGAGCGCGGCTGCGGGGCAGAGTTCGGCCATATGAAGGTGCAGTTCGGCGGCGCGTTGTGCCAATGCGGCCAGCGTGGCTGTCTCGAGGCCTATGTCGGGGATTACGCCATGGTGCGTGATGCCTTCACCGGGCGGCAGGTGGATGCGGCCAAGACGATCCAGGACATCCTGGATGCCGCGCGGGGTGGGGATACCTTGGCGCAGGAGGTGCTGGACCGGGCCTCGCAGATCCTCGGCGTGGCGCTGGCAAACCTCGTGAACCTTTTCGATCCGGAGCACATCGTGCTGGCCCGGTCGCGGCCGCCCTTCGATCATCCCTATTCCGAAACATTGCTGAACGCGCTGCGCCAGAACACGGTGCAGGTGGACGCGCCGCTGCCCGAGATCACGGTGCGCAACCTGAACGAAATGATGTGGGCCAAGGGGGCGACGGCCCACGGGATCGAGATGGTGACGCTCCTGAAACTGCGCGGGGAAGGAGCGGAGGATGCGGCGTAGCGCGCTGATCCTCGCCTCCTGCGCGTCCGTAGTGCTGGCTGGTCCTTTGCTGGCCGATCCGGTCCAGCCTGTCTTCGCGCCGGTCGAGATCGCCAACCACGTTTATGACGGCGGGTGGGAGCATTTCGTCGGCGGCGGCGTGGCGGCTTTCGACTGCGATGGCGATGCGCGGCCCGAGCTTTACGCGGCGGGCGGGGCCAATCCCGCGACGCTGTTCCGCAACCGATCGGGCGAAGGCGTGGCCTTTGCCGCCGACACGCCCGGGGCGCTGGCGCTGACCGGTGTGACCGGGGCCTATCCGCTGGATATCGACGGGGACGGCTGGCAGGACCTCGCGATCCTGCGGGTCGGGTCGGACCTGTTGCTGCGCGGCCTTCCGGATTGCGGCTTCGCACCGTTCGAGGGGCTGGGCTTCACCTCGGACGATCACTGGACCACGGCGTTTTCCGCGACCTGGGAGGCGGGGCAGAGCCTGCCGACCCTGGCCTTCGGCACCTATGTCGACCGCAGCGATCCCGACGGGCCGTTCGAGGCTTGCGATGCCACGCTGCTCTACCGTCCCGAAGGCGAGCGTTACGGCCCGCCCGAGCGGCTGGAGCCGGGGTTCTGCGCGCTGTCGATGCTGTTTTCCGACTGGCAGCGGGTGGGGCGGGCCGATCTGCGTGTCTCAAACGACCGTCACTATTACGTCCGGGGCGGGCAGGAGCAGCTGTGGCGGATGGATGAAACCCCTCGGCTTTATTCCGAGGCGGAGGGCTGGCTGCCCTATGCGCTGTGGGGCATGGGGATCGCCTCGCGCGATGTGACGGGGGACGGGTTTTCCGATGTCTACCTGACCTCGATGGGCGATCAGAAATTCCAGGTCTTCGATCCGGCCGCCGGGGGGCCGACCTGGCGGGATGCGACCTATGACCGGGGCACCACGGCGCATCGCCCGCATCTGGGCAGCGATGGCCGCCCCTCGACCGGGTGGCACGCGGCCTTTGGCGATGTGAACAACGACGGGCGCGACGATATTTTCGTGGCCAAGGGCAATGTCGAACAGATGCCGGTTGCCGCGATGGAAGACCCGAATTCGCTGCTGCTGCAATTGGTCGACGGGCGGTTCGCCGAAAGCTCCGGTCCCGCCGGTGTCGCGTCGGTGGCGCGGTCGCGGGGTGCTGCGCTGATGGATTTCGACCTGGACGGGCGGCTGGACCTGGCGGTGGTGAACCGCCGGGCCGCGATGGAGGTGCATGAGAACGTGACGGAGGGCGGGCATTGGCTGCTGGTCGACGTGACCCAGCCCGCGCCCAATCCCGATGCGGTCGGCGCCTTCATCGAGCTCGAGGCCGGCGGCGCGATCCAGACGCGGGAGATCACCGTGGGCGGCGGCCATGCCGGGGGGCAGGCGGGCTGGCAGCATTTCGGACTGGGTGCCGCAGAGGCCGGTCGGTTGCGGGTGATCTGGCCCGATGGCACGGCCTCTGACTGGCGGGACGTGGTGGCGGATGACCGGGTGGTGGTGACGCGCTAGCGGGCTGTCGAGGCAGCGCGCTTTCATCGAAACGTCGCAAAAGTTTCACTGTCGGCCTCGCCATATTTCATATATCCATGAAATATGGAAATAGAGACTCACGATACCCTGGCCGTGCTTGGCCATCCGCACCGGCTGGACCTGTTCCGGCTGCTGATGCGCCGCTATCCCGACCGGGTTCCGGCCGGCGAACTGGCGGCGAGCCTTGGCATCAAGGCCAGCACCATGTCCACTTACCTGGCCGCGCTGCAGCGCGTCGGGCTGGTGGCGCAGGAGCGGGCTGGGACATCGCTTCTCTACTCCATCGACATGGCAAACGTGCGACAGGTCTTCGGTTACCTGTTCGCCGATTGCTGCCGGGGTCGTCCCGACCTTTGTCTGCCCTTTGATACAGGACCTGTTCCCATGCCCGTTCCCACGAAAGACAGAAAGTACAATGTGCTGTTCATCTGCACCGGGAATTCCGCCCGGTCGATCTTTGCCGAAACCCTGCTGCGCGACATGGCAGGGGATCGCTTCACCGTGTTCTCCGCTGGCACAAAACCCTATTCGGAGCTGAACCCCTTCGCGCTCAAGGTGTTGCGGGACAAGGGGCACGATACCTCGGCCCTGCGGGCGAAGAACGTGAGCGAGTTCTCAGGCCCCGATGCGCCGGGGCTGGATTTCGTCTTTACCGTCTGCAACCAGGCCGCGAACGAGGATTGCCCGGCCTGGGAAGGCCAGCCCATCAGCGGCCATTGGGGCATGCCCGACCCGGTCAAGGTCACGGGCACGGATGCGGAAAAGAGCCTGGCGTTCCAGCATGCCTACGGCGCGCTGAAACACCGGATCGAGGCCTTCACCGCGCTGCCCGTGGAAAGCCTGGACCGCATCGCCCTGCAATCCGCCGTCGACGAGATCGGCCGCCTGAGAAACGAGGAAACCGCATGACCACCTATGCAGTGAACGGCCTGGGCCGGATCGGCAAGCTTGCCCTGCGGCCGCTGCTGGAGCGCGGCGCCAAGATCGCCTGGATCAACGATGCCACCGGCGATGCCGCGATGCATGCGCATCTGCTGGAGTTCGACACGGTGCATGGCCGCTGGCCCGCGACTTTTGCCGCGGATGAGGACAGCGTGACAATCGACGGCACGCGCATCCCCTTCATCGGCACGAAGGACCTGTCGGCCCTGCCGCTGGAGGGCGTGGACGTGGTGATCGACTGCACCGGCGCCTTCAAGACCGAAGCGAAGCTCGCCCCCTATTTCGACGCGGGGGTGAAAAAGGTCGTCGTCTCGGCCCCCGTCAAGGACGGGCCGACGGCGAACATCGTGATGGGCGTGAACGACGCGACCTATGAACCGGCAGAGCACCGGATCGTCACCGCCGCGTCCTGCACGACCAATTGCCTGGCGCCTGTGGTCAAGGTGATCCACGAGGGGTTGGGGATCCGGCATGGGTCGATGACCACGATCCACGATGTGACCAACACCCAGACCATCGTGGACCGCCCCGCCAAGGACCTGCGCCGCGCGCGATCCGCGCTGAATTCGCTGATCCCGACGACGACAGGGTCGGCCACCGCGATCACGCTGATCTACCCCGAGCTGAAGGGGCGGCTGAATGGCCATGCCGTGCGGGTACCGCTGCTGAACGCTTCGCTGACCGACTGCGTCTTCGAGGTGGAGCGGGAGACCAGCGTGGAAGAGGTCAACGCGCTTTTCAAGGCCGCCGCAGTCGGCCCGTTGCAGGGCATCCTGGGCTACGAGGAACGGCCGCTCGTCTCGGCCGATTACACCAACGATGTGCGGTCCTCGATCGTCGATGCGCCCTCGACCATGGTGGTGAACGGGACGCAGGTGAAGGTCTATGCCTGGTATGACAACGAGATGGGCTATGCGCATCGGCTGGTGGACGTGGCGCTGATGGTCGGGGACAGCCTTGCATGAGGGGTTCCAAGCCAGCAGGCACCTGTCCCGCCGGGTCTCTCGCAATCACCGGAGCCGCAAAGTGACCTCCCGCCCCGAAGGCCTGTCCGCCTATATCGCCGTCACCGCCGCCTACTGGGCCTTCATGCTGACCGATGGCGCGCTCAGGATGCTGGTGCTGCTGCATTTCCACACGCTGGGCTTTTCGCCGGTGCAGCTGGCCTATCTTTTCGTGCTGTATGAGATCGCGGGGATGGTCACGAACCTGGCCGCGGGCTGGATCGCGGCGCGGTTCGGCCTGACCTCGACCCTTTACGCGGGGCTCGGGATACAGGTGGTCGCTCTGCTCGCGCTGACGCAGCTGGACCCGGGCTGGGCCATCTGGGCGTCGGTCGCCTTTGTCATGTGCGTGCAGGGCGCGTCGGGCGTGGCCAAGGACCTGGCCAAGATGTCGTCCAAGTCCGCGGTCAAGCTGCTGGCCCCGTCCGAGGGCGGGGGCCTGTTTCGCTGGGTCGCGGTGCTGACCGGATCGAAAAACGCGGTGAAGGGCGTCGGTTTCCTGCTGGGGGCGGCGCTGCTGGCCACGCTGGGCTTTACCTGGGCGGTGCTGGCCATGGCAATCGTGCTGGCGGCGATCCTGGTGGCCGTGGCCGTGCTGATGCCCGCCGGGCTGCCCCGGGGCCGCAAGGGCGCGAAGTTTTCCGAGGTCTTCTCGAAATCCGCCAATGTGAACTGGCTGTCGGCGGCGCGGGTGTTCCTGTTCGGCGCGCGGGACGTGTGGTTCGTCGTCGGCATCCCGATCTATTTCTACGCGGTGCTGTCGGACGGCACCGAAGAGGGCAACCGCGCGGCGTTCTTCATGATCGGCACCTTCATGGCGCTGTGGATCATCCTGAACGGGGCCGTGCAGGCCAGCGCACCGCGCATCCTGCGCGCCGCTCGCCGGCCCGAGGCCGACCTGATCCGCGCTGCCCGTGGCTGGGCCGCTGCGCTATTCATCGTGCCCGCCGCGCTGACGCTGGCGGTCTGGCTGGCGCCGGGGCCCGAGACCTGGCTGACCGTGACGCTGGTGGCGGGGCTGCTGGCCTTCGGGGCGATCTTCGCGGTGAATTCCTCGCTTCATTCCTACCTGATCCTCGCCTTCACGCGGTCTGAACGCGTGACGATGGATGTGGGGTTTTACTACATGGCCAATGCGGGCGGGCGCCTCATCGGCACGCTTCTGTCGGGCCTGACCTACCAGATCGGCGGATTGGCCCTTGTGCTTGGCACCGCGGCGGTGATGGTGGCGCTGGCCGCCCTGACCTCGGGCCGGCTGAGCGCACAGACAGACGAGGCCCCGGCATGAGCACATTCGAACGTTTCCTGACCCTCTGGGTCGCCCTGGCGATGATCGCGGGGATCGGCCTTGGCGTGGCCGCGCCGGGCCTCGTGCAGGCCGTGGCGGGGGCCGAGGTGGCCTCGATCAACCTGGTCGTCGCGGTCCTGATCTGGGCGATGGTCTATCCGATGATGGTGAATGTCGATTTCGGCGCCGTGGCGGGCGTGGCGCGCCAGCCCAAGGGGCTGATCGTGACGCTGATCGTCAACTGGCTGATCAAGCCCTTCACCATGGCGCTGTTGGCCGTGTTGTTCTTCGATTATGTCTTTGCGCCCCTGATCTCGCCCGAGGATGCCGCCCAATACACCGCCGGGCTGATCCTGCTGGGGGCCGCGCCCTGCACGGCGATGGTCTTTGTCTGGTCGCAACTGACCCGGGGCGACGCGACTTACACGCTGGTGCAGGTCTCGGTGAACGACCTGATCATGGTCGTGGCCTTTGCCCCCATCGTGGCCTTCCTGCTGGGTGTGACCGATATCGCCGTCCCGTGGGAGACACTGGTGCTGGCCACGGTGCTTTATGTCGTGCTGCCGCTGGTGGCGGGGCTGATCACCCGGCGGCTGCTGGGCAGCGAAGCCGCGATCGAGGCGTTTTCGGCCCGGATCAAGCCCTTGTCGATGATCGGCCTGATCGCGACCGTGGCGATCCTCTTCGGGTTGCAGGGCGAGGTGATCCTGGCCCGGCCCATGGTCATCGCCCTGATCGCCGTGCCGATCCTGATCCAGAGCTACGGCATCTTCGCGCTGGCCTACGGCGCGGCCTTCGCCCTGCGCGTCCCGCACCGCATCGCCGCCCCCTGTGCGATGATCGGCACGTCGAATTTCTTCGAACTGGCGGTGGCCGTGGCGATCAGCCTCTTCGGTCTGAATTCCGGCGCCGCGCTGGCCACGGTGGTCGGCGTGCTGGTCGAGGTGCCGGTGATGCTGTCGCTTGTGGCCTTCGCCAACCGTACGCGGAACCGGTTCGCCGAGGGCTGAGGCGCGGGAGGCCGTTTTGCGTCCATGGTGAGTGAGCCGTGGACGCGCGGCCATCACAGATGATCGGACGGACAGTCGAGACGGCTAACCTGATCGGCAACGATCCGGGCCGGTTGTATAGTGCTTTGATATGTCAGTAAGATACCGCGCCAAGTGGCAGCCCGTAGGGGAATCGAACCCCTCTTTCCAGGTTGAAAACCTGGCGTCCTAACCGATAGACGAACGGGCCGCGCTTGGCGTGAGGGGGCTTTTAGGCAAAGCCGCGGATCTCTGCAAGGGGAAATTTGGCGGTTTCGAGAGATTTTCTGCAGGTCTCCATTTCGCCCTTGTTTTGCTGGGCTTCGCGCATGGTGGTCGTGGCAAGTCGGGTGCAAATTCTGACGCCGGCAGGGTGGGCGACGGTATCGAAAGGCCGATGTGCCGTATCGGTTGGGCCATGGGCGAAGGTGGGAGCTTTGGAGCAGGCCGGGGGCCGCCGGTTCGGCGGCGCGGGGCAGCGCGATTCGAGATGACGATGGGGAGTTGCGGGGGCCGCTCTCCACGATCTGGGGGACGAAGGTCGGGGTCGCAACGGGCCGCGGCACGTTTGGGACATGCCGGGTCGCCGCTGCTCGGGCGAAGGGGCCGCAGGGTCCCGTAAACGGCGCGTGAGGGCGCTCAGGCGATGCTGGCCGGGGCGGCGTCTTCGAGGCGCAGCTGGACCTGCTGGCGCCCGCCCCAGGAGTTGATCTCGAGCCGCCCGGCCAGGTGATAGCGGCGCCCGTCGCGGGCCGACAGGGTGGGGCCCAGCGGTCCGTCGAAGGCGCCGAAGGCGATGGCGTCGATCGAGGCGCCCAGCCCGTCGCCGAAGCGCAGCTTCAGGTGGCTTTCGCCGACCTTCTTGGCAAAGCTGATCGTGACATCCGGAAAGGCAAAGCGCGGGGCAGAGGCTCCGGCGCCATAGGGGCCCGCAGCCTCGATCTGGTGGACCAGTTCGACCGTCGCCGCGCCGGGCATCAGCATCGCATCCAGTCGCAGGTCGGCCGGCCCACCCAGGCCCGCTCCCTGTTTCGCAAGCAATTCGCTTAGCCGTTCCATGGCGGCGTCCAGCCCGTCGCGTGCCACGGTCAGACCGGCGGCCATCTTGTGCCCGCCGCCCTTGATCAGCAGCCCGTCCGCCGCCAGCCGCTGGATCGAGGCGCCGAGGTCCACCCCGGCGATGGAGCGGCCCGATCCCTTGCCCTCGTCCCCGTCCAGCCCAATGACGACCGAGGGGCGGTTGGTGGCCTCTTTCAGGCGCGAGGCGACGATGCCGACGACGCCGGGATGCCAGCCTTCGCCCGCGGCCCAGACCAGCGGCGCGTCCAGCCCGCGTTCCTCGGCCTGGGCCATGGCGGCAGCGGTCACGCTGGCCTCGATCTCGCGGCGTTCGGCGTTCAGTTCGTTCAGGCGATCGGCCATGGCGGCGGCCTCGTGCGGGTCGGCGGTGGACAGCAGCCGCGCGCCCAGGTCGGCCTTGCCGATGCGTCCGCCCGCATTGATGCGCGGCCCCAGCAGGTAGCCCAGGTGATAGGCCGTGGGGGCGGTGTCCATCCGGGCCACGTCGGCCAGGGCGGCCAGGCCGGGGCGGGCGCGCCTCGCCATCACCACCAGGCCCTGGCGCACCAGTGCGCGGTTCACACCGATCAGGGGGGCCACGTCGGCCACGGTGGCCAGCGCCACGAGGTCGAGCATCGCCATCAGGTCGGGCAGGGTCTTGGCCCCGTCCTCGCGCGCCTGGCGGTTCGCCTCCACCAGCATCAGGAAGACCACGGCCGCGGCACAGAGATGGGCCAGCGCGCCGTCCTCGTCCTGCCGGTTGGGGTTCACGCAGGCCACGCAATCGGGCAGCGTCTCGCCGCCCAGGTGGTGGTCGAGGATGACCACGTCGCAGCCGGCGGCGGCCACGGGCTCGTGGCTCAACGTGCCGCAATCGACGCAGATGATCAGGTCGTGTTCGCGCCCGAGCGCCTGCATCGCGGGGACGTTGGGGCCATAGCCCTCGTCGATGCGATCGGGCACGTAAAGCGTCGCCTGACGCCCCATCTGGCCCAGCCAGTCCAGCAGCAACGCGGCCGAGGTGCCGCCGTCGACGTCGTAATCGGCGAAGATCGCGATCCGCTGGCGTTGTTTCACCGCCTGGATGACGCGAGCGGCAGCGGTTTCCATGTCCCTGAGCGATCGCGGATCGGGCAGCAGATCGCGCAGGGCGGGGGCGAGGAATCGCTCGGCCTCTGCCGCCGGGACGCCGCGACGGGCCAGCACGTTGCAAAGCGCGGGGCTCAGCCCGGTTTCCTGCGCCAGGGCCTCGGCGGCGCGGGCGATCTCGGGGGCGGGGGCGACCCAGCGGCGCCCGGTCAGGGAAGCGGAGACATCGAGAAAATCCATGCCCTCTATTGCCGCGCTTTCCGGGGGCGGTGCAAGCGGGAGGTTGGGGAGGGTGTAATCGTCTGGGCCTGGTTGTGTGGGGGCCAAGACCGACGGGGTGTTTCGAAGGCGGCGGGTCTTGGATGTTTGGGAAAACGACTAAGCCGCTATGAGGAATTGTCCCTTGTCACGAATGACTGATCGAAGGGCGCTCGAATCCCGTTTGGCAGAGCCTGGTTTCGGAGCATCTGCCGGTCTAGAGCCCCCGCCAGGCGGCAACACCGGCTGGCGCTAACGTGCGCCCCTCGGGTCGGTCGCGGCCCTCATTGCGAGAGGACATTCATGGGTCAGTGATTGCCGGAGATGAAACAAGGACCAAGCTTAACGGCCGTCACAGAGTCCTGCTTTCGTTAAATAAAATAAGCGGCATCCCAACAAAAAGCCCCCGGGCGAACCCGGGGGCAAAGCAATCAGCCAGATGCCAATGTGCAGCGCCAGCGCGGCGAACCGCGCCGGTTCTCAGACTTCCTCGATCCGGATCGCAACCGGGGTGCTCTCCACGACGCCGGTCTTGTCCATCGCGCCAAGCGCCCGGTCCAACGCGTCGCGGGACGTGCGGTGCGTCACGATCAGGACGGGGGCGCCGTCGCCCTCGTGATCGTATTGCCGCATCCGGTTAATCGAGATACCCGACTCGCCCAACACCGTCGCCACCTTGGCCAGCGCACCGGGTTTGTCCTGAAGCGTCATGCGCAGGTAATAGGCCGCCGGTGTGACGGAGCGCGCGGGCGTCGCTTCCTCCAGGCCCGAGGCGGGCTGGCCAAAGACCGGCAGGCGCACGCCACGGGCGATGTCGCAGACATCCGCCATAACCGCGCTGGCCGTCGGGCCTTCGCCGGCGCCGGGGCCGCGCAGCACGATCTGCTCGACGGCATTGCCCTCCAGCACGACCATGTTGGTGCCGCCTTCCAGCTGACCCAGCGGCGAGGTCGCGGGCACCAGGCAGGGCGACATGCGCTGTTCCAGGCCGCGGCCCGTCATCCGGGCAACACCCAGCAGCTTGATCCGGTAGCCCATATCGGCGGCGGCGCGGATGTCCTCGATGGTGATCCGGCCAATGCCCTCAAGCTCCATCGCGTCAAAGGCGACGCGGGTGCCGAAGGCGGCCGAGGCCAGGATCGCCAGCTTGTGCCCGGCATCGATGCCGCCCACGTCAAGCTCGGGATCGGCTTCGAGGTAGCCCAGCTGGTTCGCCTCTTCGAAGACGGTCTCGTAGGGCAGGCCCGCGCTTTCCATCCGGGTCAGGATGTAGTTGCAGGTGCCGTTCATCACGCCCATGACGCGGGTGATCTCGTTCCCGGCCAGCCCCTCGACGAGGGATTTCACCACCGGGATGCCCCCGGCCACGGCGGCCTCGTAGCGGATCACGCGGCCCGCATCCTCGGCCTGTTCGGCCAGCGCCTGACCATGGATCGCCAGCATCGCCTTGTTGGCGGTGACCACGTCCTTGCCGGCCTTCAGCGCGGCCTCGGTCGCGGCCTTGGCGGGCCCGTCAGAGCCGCCCATCAATTCGACGAAGACATCGACATCGTCGCGGGTGGCCAGGGCGACGGGATCGTCTTCCCAGTCATAGCCGTCCAGCGACACGCCGCGGTCCTTGTCACGGGTGCGGGCCGACACGGCAGAGATGGTGATCTCGCAGCCTGTCCGGGCCGTCAGCATCGCAGCCTCGCGCCGGATGATCTTGATCACCCCGACCCCGACGGTGCCCAAACCCGCAATCCCAAGGCGCAGCTTGCCGCTCATGCCCGCTCTCCTGTCTGTCATGTCCTTCAGGCGGCTCTAGCGGTTTCCCCCGGGGCTTGCAACGCGGCACTGGGGCCTTTGGGGGGCTTTGCGGCAACCGGGCGGACAATCAGGCCGCGCTGAGGGTTTGTCGGGCAGATGGCACCGCATCGGGATGCCGCAACGCGCAGGGCGTGGCGCGCTCAGTAGGCCCGCAGGCGCGCGGCGCGGGCCTTCAGCGCGGCGGCGCGGGCGGACAGGTTGTCGGCGTCATCGTCCTCGATCCGCGGGTTTTCGGCCTGGGCCAGCAGCCCGCCGACAGGGACGAGGTCGGGATAGGGGCCGCGCTGTTCATCGGCCGGGATGGCGCGGTCCAGTTCGGGGAACTGGGCGCAGGCCGACAGGCTCAGCGCCGCCACCATGCCGCATATGATCGCCCGCGCTGTCATCCGTGATCCGCCCCTTTTGCTCGCCGGGCCGAGTGTGAGCCATACGAAGGGGGGAGGCAAGGCCCGCGCCGCTTGATCTGAACGCTTGTTCAGTTACAACGGGGGCATGGCACGGACCGCAGGCTCCCATTCGGCGCTCACCGCCCCCCGTATCCGCGAGGCGGCGCTGTCGCTCTTTGCGCGGCACGGCTATGCGGCGGTTTCCATGCGCCAGATCGCGGCGGAGGTCGGGGTGCAGGCCGGGGCGCTCTACAATTACATCCCGGACAAGCAGACCCTGCTGGCGGACCTGATGCGCGCGCATCTCGACGATCTGCTCGAGGCGCGGGCGGCGCTGCCGCTACGTGCCGACCCGATGCAGGCGCTGGAGGATTTCACCCGCTTCCACATCCGGTTTCACGCCGAACGGCCCGACGCGGTCTTCATTGCCTACATGGAGCTGCGCAACCTCGAGCCCGACAATTTCGCGCAGATCGAGGCGCTGCGCCGCCGTTACGAGGATACGCTGACCGCGATCCTGGTGGACGGGCAGGGGACAGGGGCGGTGGCGGTCGCCGATCCGCGGATCGCGACGATGGCGATCATCGCCATGCTGACGGGCGTGAACACCTGGTTCCGCCAGACCGGTCGCCTCAGCCTGGACGAGATCGAGGATATCTACTGGGGCATGACCCGCCGCCTTGTCGCGGCCTGACCGTCCTCCCCGGGATACCTCCGGAGAGGACAGCGCACAGGGTCAATGCGCGGGCTTGATGAACGTGCCGTTGCGCAATTCGCGGAAGGCCTGCTGCAATTCCTCGCCCGTGTTCATCACGATGGGCCCATGCCAGGCGACAGGCTCCTGGATCGGCGCGCCGGAAATCAGAAGGAACCGCACTCCTTCCTCGCCCGCCTGCACCGTGATCTCGTCACCGGTGCCGAACCGAACGAGGGTCCGGTTGCCGGACATGTCGCGGATGTTGACCTCCTCGCCGCCGACCTCTTTCTCCAGCAGGACGCCGGTGGGGGCG
The DNA here is from genome assembly GCF_000768315.1 of Pseudooceanicola atlanticus. Classification (GTDB taxonomy): domain Bacteria; phylum Pseudomonadota; class Alphaproteobacteria; order Rhodobacterales; family Rhodobacteraceae; genus Pseudooceanicola; species Pseudooceanicola atlanticus. Next base: position 156,024 of record NZ_AQQX01000004.1, on the reverse strand, counting down.
GAGGCATCGGCGAAGGCGGCGGAGCCTTCGAAGATATAGGCAAAGGCCCGGCGGTAGGTGTCGACCGGCAGCGTCTTCTTGACCCCCGGCGGGATCCAGATGTCGAGGTATTGCGGATCGGCGGCGATCCCGTCGACCGGGCCGCGCTTGCCCCAGAACTCGCCCACGACGACGCGCACGGCGGTGCCGTCATCGTCGATGATCTCGGGGATCTCCTTGGCTTCAACGTCCTGGTAGCGGGGCGTGGTCATCTTAAGGTCGCGCGGCAGGTTCGCCCAAAGCTGGAAGCCATGCATCTGGCCCGACATGTTCCCCTGCGGCATCTCCTGGTGCAGGATGCCCGACCCGGCGGTCATCCATTGTACGTCGCCGGCGCCCAGCTTGCCCTGGTTGCCCAGGCTGTCGGCATGTTCCACCGACCCCGAAAGGACATAGGTGATCGTCTCGATGCCGCGATGCGGATGCCAGGGAAAGCCCTTCTGGAAATCCTCGGGGCTGTCGTTGCGGAAATCGTCGAACAGCAGGAACGGGTCCAGTTCGCTGGGTTTGTGGAACCCGAAGGCGCGGTGCAGTTTGACCCCGGCCCCTTCGAGGGTTTCCATGGCGGCACGGGTTTCGAGTGTCGGACGAATGGACATGAGCGTTCTCCTGATCCTGATGTCCCAGAGCTAGGGCAGCGCGAACCATCCGCCAAGTCCCGGCTGCGTTCGCGGATACAGGGGATCTGTGCCGGGGCGCACAATGGGGCAAAGCCGGGCCTCAGTCGGGTCGCCGACGGCCTGCGCGCTTGCATCGCCGCGCCGCAGCCCCTAACGGGATCGGAACCGGAAGGGGATGAGATGAGCGCAGAGATTTTGGCGAATGTGGCGGCCTCGCAGGGGCGGCGAGTCTTCGGGGTCGGCGTGCTGGCCGGGCTGGGGCTGCTGCTGGTGCGGATGGGGATCGCCGGGGGCGGCGGGTCCTGGCTGGACGGGCTGGTCATCGTGATGGGCGTGGCCGCGCTGGCCGCGTCCTGGCTGATGTACCGCGCCACCGCGCATCGCGTCGAACTGCGCGAAGAGGGGCTGTTTGACAGCGATGGCACCTGCCTCGCCGCGATGGAGGATATCGTGTCCGTCGACCGGGGCACCTTTGCCTTCAAGCCGTCCAACGGGTTCCTCGTGCGCACGCAGCGCAGCCTGGGGCGGATGTGGAAACCCGGCCTCTACTGGCGGCTGGGCAACCGGATCGGCGTGGGCGGCATCACCCGCGCGGCCGAGGCCAAGCTGATGGCCGATATCCTGACGGTGAAACTGGCCGAACGCGCCGCCGATGCCGAAGCGGCGAAGGGCGGCCAGGACGACTGAGCCACCGCACCTAGCGGCAGACCAAAAAGGGCGGCCCCGGGCCGCCCTGTTGTCCGTCGAGATAGGCCCGCGATCAGGCGGTTCCGTCATCCCATTTCAGCTGCGAGGTGAAGCGCGGGTTCATGAAGATCAGCGACTTCATCTCGAAATCGTCCATGCCGATCTTGAAGGGGATCTGGTAGTTGTTCCAGGTCTCGACCAGCAGGAATTCGTCGCCCGCGGCAATGTTCGGCAGCTGGTCCTTCATCGCGTTGGCCGCGGCCTCGTTCAGCGCCGCGCCGCCGCTGGTGCCGCGTTTCTGCGACCAGGACACCAGGTAACGGTCGGTGTCGGGGTCATAGCGCAGCACCGAGACGCGCAGGCCCGCGGAATTGTCGCGCACCATCTGCTGGAACAGGCTGAAGGAGGAGCTGACGAAAGTGTCGTTGATCTTCGAGGTTTCCCGCGAATAGGCGTCGGCCACGGTGAAGGTCGCCTTCTGCGTCATCGACCGCATCCGCAGCATGTCGAAGAAGGTGAACATCGCCAGGTACATCCACACCACCAGCGGCAGCAGGATGATCGATTCCACGGCCACGGTGCCGCGGGTTTCCTCGGCAAAGGCGCGGAAGCCTTCGCGAAGCCGGGCGCGCGCCAGGCGCAGGGGGGAGGGGTGGAAATTGGCCATCGGATCAGCTCGGTTCGTTCACGAATGCAGAGACCGAGTACAGCGCCATGTCGCCGTTGCCATCGACCTCCATTTGGCTGCCGAACCCGATATTCGGGAAGACAGGCGTGATCTTGATGCAGGCGCGCAGGATCATCAGGCCATTGGCGCCGCCATTGACGAATTGATGTACCGGCTGGACCTCTTCGGACTTGTCGATGCAGGTGATCGCATCGGGCAGGGCGGCATAGGCCCGCAGGTTCACCGGGCGCATTTCAAGGCGCAGGGAATTGGAGCAATCGGGCAGGAAGCCGGAATAGTCGCAGATCGCGTCCTTGATGGAATCGTGCGTCGGCGTCCCGCCGGTGCCAAGGCGCAGGTCCCGTACGGCCATGTCCAGGCCCCGTTCCAGCATGGTCTGCCGGAAGGTCATCATGCCCATCTCGACCGAGGACAGCATGAACATCAGGAAGATCGGGAACATGATGGCGAAATCCACCACGGCCGAACCGCTCTCGTCCCTTGCCCAGGCCCGTGCCCGGCGGAATATCGAAAACCCGAACCGCATCAGAGTGTCAACCTCAGCTGCTTCAGCTGCCGCGCGATGGAGGAGAAGGCCTCGCCGATTTCCAGCCCTTCGACCCGGTAGAAATGCGAGTCGGAGGAGGCGCAGCGTTCCAGTTGCGTGGCGGCGCTGTCATTGATCTCGAACCCGACGGTCCAGATGATGATGCCCTTGTTCTTGGCCGCGGTGCAGACGCTCTGCAGCAGCGTGTTGCCGATCGCGTTGTCGTAATAGGGCTCGAACAATTCGTGCTCGACCGAACCGTCGACCTGTTCATCCCAGTTCTCGACCGGATGACGGGCCCAGTGATAGCGCATATCCGGCGTGTCGTAGGCGAAATCCTTGATCCGGTAGGTCGTCGTGTTCACACCGTCGGTCATCAGCACGACGGTCTTCAGCGTCGGCGTGTCATAGCTGGCCGGACGACCCGAGAAGGCGGGGTCGACAAGACCGGCGCTGGCCATGGAGGTGATGACCGGCTCGATATCCGGATCGACCAGGGCCGCGCCCCATTTCATGCCCACGTGAACCGAGGTCCGCTCGCGCCAGGTCAGCTTGCCGATCTGGGTTTTCAGGGCGTCGACGTTCTGGCTGAAGGGCGTGATCGTCTCGTAGCTCTGCGTCGGGCACGAGATGTTGGTGAACGACCCGTCCGTATGCGAGAAATGCTGGCCCTGAAGGTAGTGGTCCTCGGGGTCGATGCCGGGTTTGGTGAAGTCGGCCGGGGTGAATTGCAGGCAGTAGGAATATTCGTGCAGGTGCCGCGCGTTCAGCCGGGCAAAGATCTCGCGGCCGGCATTCACGTCCCCGGTATAGGGCACCAGCGACAGCGACACCCTGTTGCGGGTCTCGGCCGTCAGCACGGTGTCGACGAAATCCTTCGCCGCGCTGTGCAGGTTCACCATCCGGTTGTTGTCGCGCATGGACCCCGAGATATCGAGCACGAGGGACACTTCGGCGTCGCCGATTTCCTGCTCGGCGCGTCCTGCGGCGGGCACCTTGAATTCATCGAAGCCGATATTGCCCAGGAACTGCGTCTTGACCATGGCGTCCAGCCGGATCTCGACGGCGCGGTTCCCGGCGACCCCTTCGACCTGCACGTCGTCGGACGAGATGTAGGAGGCGAGGTTCGCCTTGCTGAAATAGTCCAGGACCACAGTCTTGGGGTCGAGCGTGTTGTCTTTGTGCGCAGCGGCCAGGGCCGCGCTGTCGAGGGTCTGCTGCAGGCGGGTGCGCTCCATCTCGGCGCGCATCAGGTCGACGCTGACGCCGCCCACGGTCATCATGATAAGAAGAAGGAACAGCACGAATGCGAGCATCACACCGTCTTCCTGTCGTGCGAAATCACCCAGGAATTGACGCAACTTGTGCTTGTTCCGGTCCAGCTTGAATTGGATACCGGTCTTGAACTTCGCCTTGCGATCCATCGGTCTACCCTTGCGCGACTCGCATTTTTGGCTCCTCAAAAGCCCTTGTATACAGGCCCTTCGGAGTGAGTGGTGCGTTCGCCGCTGTTGTTGCAAAGAAATTGTTAACGCTGAAATCAGGCCGAAATTTGGCAGTATTGCGCCGCCAAAGTGGAATACGCTTTTATTGAAAACGAAACCCGGTGTTCGCGAAACATTGTTCGCGTACGTGCACAATGACGCGTTTTGGAAGCGCGGGAATGCAGAATCCGGCACACGGAGATTTGATATTTCCATGTTACGTTGCGTCGCAACAGGAGGAGGAAACGATGGCAAGCATGGCAAACCCGCAGGAACCGACGTTCCGCGAAAGCGTGGATCTGATGTTCAACCGCGCCGTGGCGCTGATGGATCTGCCCCCGGGGCTCGAGGAAAAGATCAGGGTCTGCAACGCCACCTACACCGTGCGTTTCGGGGTGCGCCTGCGGGGCCAGATCCAGACCTTCACCGGCTATCGTTCGGTCCATTCCGAACATATGGAGCCGGTCAAGGGCGGCATCCGCTTCGCCACCTCCGTCAACCAGGACGAGGTCGAGGCACTGGCGGCGCTGATGACCTACAAATGTGCGCTGGTCGAGGCCCCGTTCGGCGGCTCCAAGGGCGGGCTCTGTATCGACCCGCGGCAATGGGACGATCACGAGCTTGAACAGATCACCCGCCGCTTCGCCTATGAGCTGATCAAGCGCGACATGATCCACCCGGCCCAGAACGTGCCCGCCCCAGACATGGGCACCAGCGAACGCGAGATGGCCTGGATCAGTGATCAGTACAACCGGATGAACACCACCGACATCAACTCCCGCGCCTGCGTTACCGGCAAGCCGCTGAACGCCGGCGGCATCGCCGGCCGGGTGGAGGCGACGGGCCGGGGCGTGCAATATGCCCTGCGCGAGTTCTTCCGCGAACCGCTCGACGTGGCCAAGGCCGGGCTCGACGGCACGCTCGAGGGCAAGACCGTCATCGTCCAGGGCCTCGGCAATGTGGGCTACCACGCCGCCAAGTTCCTGCAGGAAGAGGACGGCGCGATCATCACCGGTATCATCGAACGCGACGGCGCGCTCTTTGATCCGTCGGGGATCGATGTCGAGAAGGTCAAGGAATGGATCATGCGCCACGGCGGCGTGACCGGCTACCCGGACGCCAACCACCATGCCGAAGGCGGCGCGGTGCTGGAAGAGGCCTGTGACATCCTGATCCCCGCCGCGATGGAAGGGGTGATCAACATGACCAATGCCGACCGGATCGGCGCCAAGCTGATCATCGAGGCCGCGAACGGCCCGATCACTGCCGGCGCCGATGACGTGCTGCGGGCGCGCGGCACCGTCATCATCCCCGACATGTATGCCAATGCGGGCGGCGTCACGGTGTCCTATTTCGAATGGGTCAAGAACCTCAGCCATATCCGCTTCGGCCGGATGCAGCGCCGCCAGGAAGAGGCGCGGCACGAACTGATCGTGCGTGAACTGGAACGGCTCGATCGGCATCTGGGTGATGCGTGGTCCATGACGCCCGACTTCAAGGCGAAATACCTGCGCGGCGCGGACGAGTTGGAGCTGGTGCGCTCCGGTCTCGACGACACGATGCGCATTGCCTTCCAGTCGATGCGCGGTCTCTGGCACGACAAGGAAGAGGTCGACGACCTGCGCACCGCCGCCTATCTCGTGGCCATTGACAAGGTTGCGGCCTCCTACCGGGCCAAAGGCTTGTGATAACGCTTGAAATTCGGATTTCGTTAAGGTCTATCCCGCGCAAACGTGCGGGATAGGTCATGCTGACGACGATCATTCACTATGTACACCTGCTGACGGCCGCCATCTGGATGGGCGGTACGTTGGTGCTGGCCTGGGGCTTCCTGCCCGCGCTGGCCCAGTTGAACGCGCCCGAAGCGCGGGCGATCTGGGCCTCCGTCGCGATGAAGGTTGCGCCGATGATGGGCTTCAATGGCGGCATGGTGATCCTGGCAGGCGGCGCGCGCGCCTGGATGTCGGGCAATATCCCCAGCTTCGGCGCATTGCTGGACGCCTACGGGTTGCTGGTGATCGGCGCGTTCCTCCTGACCTTCCTGAGCGAGGCCCTGGGCGGTCGCCTGCGCCAGCAGGTCGCCATCGCGATGCAGAACGAAGTCACCTATCACGAGCGGATGGGGCAACTGGTGCGCGGCAACATCATCAGCCAGTCGATCATCTGCACCGCGATCGTCGCGATCATGGCCGTGCTGGGGCTGGGTCTCTACTGAGCGCCGTTCGGGCCCGTCGTTTCACTCCACCATTTCACGGTCCGGCTGCGGCGCATCCGCGACCTCGCGCTCCGACCGGCCCAGAACCTCACGGCAGAACGACGCGACGGGCTGGGCGAAATCCGCGGCTTTCACCGCGGCTTCGGGCACATGCAGGACCGCGACCGGCACGCGCCCTGTCAGCCTGGTGAATTCCTCGATCAACGTCTCGGGCCGCTCTGCACTGCCCGAGGTGATCAGCAGGGCGACCCGGTCGGGCAAGGCGGGGCGGGTTTCGAGCCAGGTGCGCATCGGCACCGACAGGCGCCCCATCCAGACCGGCCCGCCCAGTATCAGCGTCTCGCTCGCCGCCCAGTCGATCTCCGGCACGCGTACCCTGGCCCTGGCGCGGGTCATCACCCGGTAGCCCAGTTTCAGGATCGACCAGAGGCCCGGCTTTTCGGGCCCCGGCGCCTCCATCAGGTGCACCGGAGCGTCCAGCGCGCGGCCCAGATCCTCGGCCACGTGGCGGGTATTGCCGGTCAGCGAATAGCACAGGATGCGAATCGTCATCGGGTCCTCCTCTCGCGCGTCCCCGCTCCGCTTATGCCCGGACCCCCGCGACACCGGCATGACAGAAGTCAAACGCCTTTGCGAAACCGCGCCCCTCTGCCGACGCACCGGCCAGACACCGACCTGCGCAGCACTTGCGCAGAGGTCGCGAAGCGACCGGGCCCCGACTTGCGCAGCACTTGCGCAGAGGTCGCGAAGCGACCGGGCTTTGTCGCGACCCGGCGTTGCATTCCCCGCGAACCCCTGCTTTGGTCAGCGGGTAATCGGAGGCATCCATGCGTTTCAATGCTTTGCGCGTCCTGAAGGAAGGGCTGACCGGCAACCGGGGCTGGGGGCCGCATTGGCGCGATCCGGAGCCGAAACCGGCCTATGACATCGTCATCATCGGTGGCGGCGGGCACGGGCTGGCCACCGCCTTCTACCTGGCCAAGGAACACGGGCTGACCAATGTCGCGGTGCTGGAGAAAGGGTACCTCGGCGGCGGGAATGTGGGGCGGAACACCACGATCGTGCGGGCCAATTACTTCCTGCCCGGCAATTCCGAGTTCTATTCCCATTCGCTCAAGCTGTGGGAAACGCTGGAAGACGACCTGAACTACAACGTGATGCATTCACAGCGCGGCCTGTTCAACCTGTACCATTCCGACGGCCAGCGCGACGCCATCGTCCGGCGCGGAAATGCGATGATCAACCAGGGCGACGACGCGTTCCTGCTGGACCGCGCGGCGCTTGAGAAAAAGCTGCCTTTCCTCGACTACGACAACGGCCGGTTCCCGATCCACGGCGCGCTCTACCATCCGCGCGGCGGCACGGCGCGGCACGATGCGGTGGCCTGGGGTTTCGCCCGCGGCGCGTCGGACCGGGGCGTCGACCTGATCCAGAATTGCGAGGTCACCGGCATCGACACAGAGGGCGGCGCGGTGACCGGCGTGCAGACCACCCGCGGCGCGATCCGCGCCCGCAAGGTCGCCATCGTCACCGCTGGCCGGTCGGGTCAGGTGGCGGCGCTGGCCGGGCTGCGCCTGCCGATCGAAAGCCATGTCCTGCAGGCCTTCGTGACCGAGGGGCTGAAACCGGTGATCGACAATGTCATCACCTTCGGCATGGGCCATTTCTACATTTCCCAGTCCGACAAGGGCGGGCTGGTCTTTGGCGGCGACCTGGATTTCTACCCCTCCTACGCGCAGCGCGGCAACCTGCCCACGGTCGAACACGTGATGGAGGCGGGCATGACCCTGATGCCGATGATCGGCCGGGCCAAGGTGCTGCGCAGCTGGGGCGGGATCATGGACATGACGCCCGACGGCTCGCCCATCATCGACCGCGCGCCGGTCGACGGGCTCTACCTCGATTGCGGGTGGTGCTATGGCGGGTTCAAGGCGGTGCCGGGATCGGGTTTTGCCCTGGCGCATCTGCTGGCGACGGACCGCCCGCATGACAGCGCCACGGGCTTCCGGCTGGACCGGTTCACCACCGGGCGCGGGCTGATGGATGAAGAGGGCAAGGGGGCGCAGCATAACCTGCACTAAGCGCGGGTTGCGCGGGCGGGATGCCTGCGGCGCGAGTATTTTTGGCAAGATGAACATGGGATCGGAATGAGACTGACCTGTCCGCATTGCGGCGAGCGCGATCTGCGCGAGTTCACCTTCGGGGGCGCGACGCTGACCCGTCCCGAGGGCGACTGGGGCCCGGACTGGGACGCCTATATCCACCTGCGCGAGAACCCAGCGGGGCTCAGCCGGGAATACTGGACCCATGACATGGGCTGCGCCGCCTGGCTGCTGGTCGAACGGGACACCGTGACCCATGACATCCGCGCCGTCCGCCCGGTCGGGGAGGGCGCGCCATGAAGCGGATCGACGGCGGCCTGATCGACCGCGACCACCCGGTGGATTTCCGGTTCGACGGTCATGCCTACCAGGGGTTTGCCGGGGACACGCTGGCCTCGGCGCTGCTGGCCAACGGGCAGCGTGTGCTGGGCCGGTCGTTCAAGTATCACCGTCCGCGCGGCGTGCTGAGTGCGGGCAGCGAGGAGCCCAATGCGCTGGTGACCCTTGGCCTCGGGGCCGGGTCCGAACCCAATGCGCGGGCGACCATGGTCGAGATCCGCCAGGGGCTTGAGGCGTTCGGCCAGAACGGTTTCCCCAATGTCGGCTTCGACCTGATGGAGGTGAACGACCTCTTCGCGCCCTTCTTCTCGGCGGGCTTCTACTACAAGACCTTCATGGGGCCGAAATTGCCGGGCTGGCGGGTCTGGGAACGGGTGTTCGAGCCGGTGATCCGCCGCGCTGCCGGGCTGGGACGGCTGGACCGCACCAAGACCCCGATCGCGACCGAAAAGGCCTATGCCTTCTGCGACCTGCTGGTGATCGGCGGGGGGCCCACGGGCCTGATGGCCGCGCTCACGGCGGCCGAGGCGGGGGCCGATGTCATCCTTGCCGACGAGGATCACCTGCCCGGCGGGCGCCTGAACGGTGACCGGCAAGAGGTCGGCGGCCAGAGCGGTGCCGACTGGGCCGCCGGGATCGTCGCGCAGCTGGCGTCGATGCCCAATGTCCGGGTGATGACCCGCACGACCGTGACCGGCGTCTACGATCAGGGCACCTATGGTGCATTGGAACGCGTCGTACCCGGTCGCGGCCGGCCCGAGGAAACCTTCTGGCGCATCACCGCCCGCCGCGCCGTCCTGGCCGCGGGCGGTATCGAGCGACCCGTCGCGCTGGCCAATAACGACCGTCCCGGCGTCATGCTGTCGGGCGCCGTGCGAACCTATGTGAATCGCTACGCCGTGGCGCCCGGCCGCTCTGCCGTGGTCTTCGGGGCCTCGGACGAGGCGCATCGCACCGCCGCCGACCTGTTGCGCGCCGGCGTGCACGTCGCGGCGCTGGTCGATGCCCGGCCTGGCGCGACCTGTGACCTGACGGTGCGTTTCCATGCCGGCGGGCTGGTCGAGGGCGTTCAGGGGCGCGAGGTCGAATCCGTTGCGATCCGCCGCGCCGATGGCGTGCTGGAGAAGGTGCAAGCCGATCTGCTTGCCTTCTCGGGCGGCTGGAACCCGTCCGTCCACCTGACCTGTCACCTCAATGGCCGGCCCGTCTGGCGCGACGATATCGCCGCCTTCGTCCCGTCCGAGGGGGCAGTGCCCGGCCTGATCCCGGCGGGGGCGTGCAACGGTGAGGCAACCACTTTCGCTTGCCTGTCTGCGGGGCGCGATGCCGCGGTGCAGGCCCTGGCCAATCTGGGCCGCCAGGCCACGCCGCCTGATCTTCCGCAGGCCGAGGACACGGCAGGCGAGGGGCGTCCGCTTTGGGTGATGCCTGGTAAGGGGCGGAAATGGCTGGATTTCCAGAACGACGTGACCGTCAAGGACGTGGAGCTGGCGGCGCGCGAGAACTTCCGCTCCGTCGAACATATGAAGCGCTACACTACACAGGGCATGGCCCCGGACCAGGGCAAGACCGGCAATGTCGCGGCGCTGGCCGCTCTGGCAGATGCGACCGGCCGCTCGATCCCGGGCACGGGGACCACGACCTACCGCCCGCCCTTCGTGCCCGTCTCTATCGCCGCGCTTGGGGCCGGGGGGCAGGGCAAGGGCTTTGCCGCCGAACGCTTCACCGCCGCGCATCCCGTCGCCCTGTCCATGGGCGCCCCGATGATCGAGGCCGGCCTATGGTATCGCCCCAGCTATTTCCCGAAATCCGGCGAACAGACCTGGCGCGAAAGCTGCGACCGGGAGGTCGGCTATGTCCGCAACGCGGTCGGCATCTGCGATGTCTCGACCCTTGGCAAGATCGACGTGCAAGGCCCTGATGCGGCAGCGTTTCTCGATTTCGTCTATACCAACAACATGTCCACGCTGAAGCCCGGCAATACCCGCTATGGCCTGATGCTGCGCGAGGATGGGCACGTGATGGATGACGGCACCTGCGCCTGTCTTGGCGAGGGGCACTACGTCGTCTCCACCACCACCGCCGCCGCGGGCGAGGTGATGCGGCACATGGAATTCGCGGCCCAGGTGCTGCGCCCCGATCTGGATGTCCGGCTGGCCTCTGTCACCGAACACTGGGCGCAGACCGCCATTGCCGGCCCGCAATCGCGCGAGCTGCTGAACGAGGTGCTGGATACCCCGCTTGCGGACGGCGACTGGCCCTTCATGGCCTGTGGCGAGGTTTCGGTCGGTGGCATCGCTGCACGGCTGTTCCGGATCTCGTTCTCGGGCGAACATGCCTATGAAATCGCCGTGCCGGCCCGCTACGGGGAAAGCCTTTTCCGTTGCCTCGTCACCAAGGCCGAGGCGCGCGGCGGCGGCGTCTACGGGATGGAGGCGCTCAACGTCCTGCGGATCGAGAAGGGGCTGCTGACCCACGCGGAACTGGACGGCAGAACAACGGCTTATGACCTTGGCCTCGCAGGCATGATGTCGAAGAAGAAGGACTTCATCGGCCGCGCCGCGGCGGGCCGTGAGGGGCTGACCGATCCGACCCGCCCCCGTCTCGTCGGGATCAAGCCGGTGGGCGCGGTGCAGCAACTGACCTCCGGGGCCTTCCTCTTCGAACCCGAGGCCGAGGCGACCCGCGTGAACGCCCAGGGCACCGTCAGCTCCGTCGCGTTCTCGCCGACGCTGGGCCATTTCGTCGGTCTGGCGCTGCTGACCGAGGGGCCGGAGCGCTACGGCGAAAAGGTCCGCATGGTGGACCATTTGCGCGGCGTCTCGACCCTTTGCGAGGTCGTGCATCCCGCCTTCTTGGACCCTGATGGAGGACGCGCCCGTGGCTGAGCCAGAGATCACCCTGACCGCCCGCCCGGCGCTGTCCGGCCTGCCGAAACGGCATGGCGCAATGACGCTGGATCTTGTCGCCCCGGGCCCGCTGACCACGATCGCGCCCTATGCGGGTAAGGTTGAGGCCGTGTCGCAAACCCTTGAAAAGGCACATGGGTTGGTCTTGCCTGCGACGGGCACGTTAACCACATCCCGGTCGACCAGCCTGCAATGGTTCGGCCGGGACATGTGGCTGCTGAGCGGTGTCACGCCCGGAGCCGGCCTGTCCGCCCACGCGGCCCTCACCGATCAATCCGATGGCTGGGCGGTCTTCGATCTGACCGGGCCGGACGGGGCGGCCGTGATGGCCCGCCTGACGCCGGTCGATCTGCGCCTGTCGGCCTGTCCCGTCGGCACCGCCATCCGGACGGAGGCAGAGCACATGATGGTCGCCATCACCCGCACCGCACCGGACAATCTGCGCATCATCGGCTTCCGCTCCATGGCGAAATCGCTGGCCCATGCGATCGAAACCGCGATGGAGCGGGTCGCCGCGGGGTAGGCCTAATAGGCAAGCGGAACAGCTTCCCCTGGGAAACCTTTTCCGCTTGCGCAAAAATCCCTCTGGCACGGCGGCGGGCAGGGCGCTACATCAGCGTCTCCGCCACAGCCTTTCAATCGTGACCGAAGCCTTCTGGACTCGGCCCCGTGCTCTTCGGATAATCGCCCCATGAGTCTGCCCCCCGGTTTCCTCGACGAGATCCGCAATCGCGTCAGCCTGTCCCAGGTTGTCGGGAAAAAGGTCATGTGGGACATGCGGAAGTCCAACCAGGGCAAGGGCGACTGGTGGGCGCCGTGCCCCTTCCACCAGGAAAAATCCGCATCTTTTCATGTGGATGACCGAAAGGGATTCTATTACTGCTTTGGCTGTCATGCCAAGGGCGACGCGATTTCCTTCCTGAAGGACAGCGAGAATATGGGCTTCATGGAAGCGGTGGAGGCGCTGGCCCAGGAGGCCGGCATGCAGATGCCCGCCCGCGACCCCCGTGCCCAGGAAAAGGCCGAGAAGCGCGCGGAACTGGCCGATGTGATGGAAATGGCCGTGCGCCATTTCCGCATGATGCTGAATTCCGGGGCGGCGGCCGAGGCGCGGCGCTACCTCGACAAGCGCGGCATGACGCCCGACCGGCTGGAAAAATTCGAGATCGGTTTTGCCCCCGAGGGCTGGCAGAACCTGTGGGACAAGCTGCGCGGCCAGGATGTCCCGGCCGAGATGATCCTGCGCGCGGGACTGGCGCGTCCCTCCGACAAGGGCCGCAACCCCTACGACGTGTTCCGCAACCGGATCATGTTCCCGATCCGCGATCCGCGCGGCCGCTGCATCGCCTTCGGGGCGCGGGCCATGGATCCGAACGACAAGGCCAAGTACCTGAATTCGCCCGAGACCGAGCTCTTCGACAAGGGTCGGTCGCTCTACAATCACGGCCCCGCGCGCGAGGCCGCGGGCAAGGGGCAGCCGGTGATCGTGGCCGAGGGCTACATGGACGTGATCGCGCTGTCCTCGGCCGGGTTCGGGGGCGCGGTCGCGCCTCTGGGCACCGCGATCACCGAGAACCAGCTGGCGATGCTCTGGGCGATTTCGCCGGAACCGATCGTTGCGCTGGACGGCGACACGGCGGGCCTGCGCGCGGCCTACCGCCTCGTCGACCTGGCCCTGCCGCTGATGGAGGCGGGTAAATCTTTGCGCTTCGTCCTGCTGCCCGAAGGCAAGGACCCCGACGACCTGATCAAGGCCGAGGGGGCGGAGGGGATGCAGAAACTGCTCGATGCGGCGATGCCCATGGTCGACCTGCTCTGGCGGCGCGAAACCGAGGGGCGGAGTTTCGACAGCCCCGAACGCCGCGCCGCGCTGGACCGTGCCCTGCGCGACAAGATCAAGGTCATCCCGGACCCGTCGCTGCTGCGCCATTACGGCGATGCTCTCAAGGAGATGCGGTTCCAGCTGTTCCGCCCGCAGCGCAACAGCACCTGGACGCCACGGGGCGCCAAGCCGCGCCTGCCGATCCGCAGCACGACCCGCAATTCCTACCTCGCCGCCACGCCCGAGGGGGAGGACCAGCTGCGCGAGGCGGTGATCCTCGCCACGCTCTGCGTCACCCCCGCCGCGACCCCGATGTTCGAATCCCAGATCGAGCGGATGACCTGTTCGGATGACGATTTCACGCGGATGCGGGACCTAATCCTGACCCATTGCGACGAGGGGCCGGAGCGCCTGCGCGAGGTGATCGCGGAAAAACTCGGCCCCGATGCTCTTGATCAGCTGCTGGCGCGGCCCCATGTGGCCATCTGTCCGACGATCCGGAACCCCGGCAACCTCGAGGTGGCGCAGATGACCCTGGCCGAGGAACTTGCCAAGCAGCAGGCCCGCAAGGGGCTGCGCGCCGAGATCGCCGAGGCGGAGGAGGAGCTGTCCGGGACCGCGGATGAGGCCGTCACTTGGCGCCTGACCCAGGCGGCGGAGGCGCTGAACCAGTCCGTGAAGCCCCAGCAGAAGGACAAGGCGGAGTATGATCTTGGGGAAAATGGCGCGCGAATCAGTCGTCAGGAACGCGGTGCGTTCGACGCCCTGATGGAGACGATTCGCTTCGACAAAGGGCGAAAGTGACCTTTTTCGGTAACGATTCCCTAAAGAATTAACGGTAGCCGGGTGTGCGCGGGCGCGAATCACGCTATTGATTCGGACCAAGCGAATCACGCCCGACCCCACGCCACGGCAGAACGCGCGCGGCGAGAGAATGGAGCAGAGCATGGCCCCCAAGGATAACGACGAGAACCAGGTCGAGGATCAGGAGCAGGAAGTCTCCCTCGACATGTCTCAGACCCAGATCAAGAAGATGATCTCGGAGGCGCGTGAACGCGGCTTCATCACTTACGATCAGCTGAACCAGGTTCTGCCGCCCGACCAGGTCTCCTCCGAACAGATCGAGGACGTGATGTCGATGCTGTCGGAAATGGGCATCAATATCATCGAGGACGAAGAGGCCGAGGAAGAGGAAAGCAAATCGACCGCCGTGGTCGAAACCTCCTCCAACCGCGACGTCGCCGTCTCCTCCGGTTCCGCCGAGAAACTGGACCGCACCGATGACCCGGTGCGCATGTACCTGCGCGAGATGGGCTCGGTCGAACTGCTGTCCCGCGAGGGCGAGATCGCCATCGCCAAGCGGATCGAGGCCGGCCGCAACACGATGATCCTGGGGCTGTGCGAAAGCCCGCTGACCTTCCAGGCCATCACCATCTGGCGCGACGAACTTCTGTCCGAAGACATTCTCCTGCGTGACGTGATCGATCTGGAAACCACCTTCGGCGACCAGATGGAAGGGGAGGTCGACACTCCCGTCGTCGACACCGCCGACGCCAAGCCCGAAGCGAAAAGCGACGAACCCGAATATGACGCCGACGGCAATCCCATTGCCAAGGATGACGACGAGGACGAGGACGATCAGGCCAACATGTCCCTCGCGGCCATGGAAGCGGCGCTGAAGCCCCGCGTTCTGGAAACGCTGGACCGGATCGCCCAGGACTTCGCCGTCCTGTCGGAAATCCAGGACAACCGGATCTCGGCCACGCTGAACGAGGACGACACCTTCAACGAGGCTGACGAGGCCGAATATCAGAAGCTGCGCTCGGAAATCGTGGAACTGGTGAACGGGCTTCACCTGCATAACAACCGGATCGAGGCGCTGATCGACCAGCTGTACGGCATCAACCGCCGGATCATGGCCATCGACAGCGCCATGGTGAAGCTGGCCGACCAGGCCCGGATCAACCGCCGCGAATTCATCGACGAATATCGCGGGCACGAACTGGATCCGAACTGGCTCGAGCGGATGGGCGAAAAGTCCGGCCGCGGCTGGCAGATGTTCATCGAACGCTCGACCGACAAGGTCGAGGAACTGCGCTCGGACATGGCGCAGGTCGGTCAGTATGTCGGCCTCGATATCTCCGAATTCCGCCGCATCGTGAACCAGGTGCAGAAGGGCGAGAAAGAGGCGCGGCAGGCCAAGAAGGAAATGGTCGAAGCCAACCTTCGCCTGGTGATCTCGATCGCCAAGAAATACACGAACCGTGGCCTGCAATTCCTTGATCTCATTCAGGAAGGCAACATCGGCCTGATGAAGGCCGTGGACAAGTTCGAATACCGCCGCGGCTACAAGTTCTCGACCTACGCGACCTGGTGGATCCGCCAGGCGATCACGCGCTCCATCGCCGACCAGGCCCGCACGATCCGTATCCCGGTCCACATGATCGAGACGATCAACAAGCTGGTCCGCACCGGTCGCCAGATGCTGCACGAGATCGGTCGCGAACCCACGCCCGAGGAACTGGCCGAAAAGCTGCAGATGCCGCTCGAAAAGGTCCGCAAGGTCATGAAGATCGCGAAAGAGCCGATCTCTCTCGAAACCCCGATCGGGGACGAGGAAGACAGCCAGCTCGGCGATTTCATCGAGGACAAGAACGCGATCCTGCCGCTGGACAGCGCCATTCAGGAAAACCTCAAGGAAACCACGACCCGGGTTCTGGCCTCGCTCACCCCGCGCGAGGAACGGGTTCTGCGGATGCGCTTCGGCATTGGCATGAACACCGACCACACGCTCGAAGAGGTGGGCCAGCAATTCTCGGTCACCCGCGAACGTATCCGCCAGATCGAGGCCAAGGCCCTGAGAAAGCTGAAACATCCCAGCCGCTCGCGCAAGTTGCGCAGCTTCCTGGACCAGTGATCAAAGGCGCCTTCGGGCGCCTTTCTTCTTTTCCTCACATCCGGTCTGATCGCCGCCGATAGCGCCATGCCCACCCGTTCCGCCTTTTCCCCCGCCGTTCAGGACGCGCTTGCCGGGCGCGACGTGATCGTCTTCGACGGGGAATGCGTGCTATGTTCCGGGTTCTTCCGCTTTGTCCTGCGCCATGACCGGCGGGCGCATTTCCATTTCGTCATCGCGCAAAGCGAATTGGGCACGCAGATGTTTCACGATCTCGGCCTGCCGACGGATGATTACCAGACCAACCTTGTCGTGACGGGGGACGATGTGCATGGCGGCATCGACAGTTTCGCCGCGGTCATGGCGAAATTGCCGCGCCCCTGGCCCATGCTGTCGGTGGCGCGGGTCCTGCCGGAGGCGGTCAAATCCCCGCTCTACGGTCTCATCGCGCGTAACCGCTACGCGATCTTCGGCCGGGCCGAGACCTGCCTGATACCAAGCCCTGACATCACCGCCCGGTTCATCGACGGTGGCATCGCGTGCCCGACGCCTTTGGCCAGTTGATCGTCCGCGACGGGCTGTCCGTGCCCGATGTGGTGCGTGATCTGCATGCCGGCGATGCCCCGCGCCGCTTTACCGGCTGGGTCGTGATCGAGGGTGGCAATTCGCTCGCTCGTTTCGTGGCCCGGCTGGCCGGGTTCCCGCCCCCCGCCGGTCGCGCGCCCTTCACGCTCGACATCGCACCTCATCCGGACGGCGGCCATGTCTGGACCCGCCATTTCACTCAGAGAGTGACGCGATCCCGCCTGCGCTATGACCCGCAGCGGGGCAGGGCGGTCGAAAGCTTTGGCCCCCTGCGGATCGAGATGTCCCTGACCGCCAGGGACGGCGTCCTTCTGATCGAGGTCGCCCGCCTGCGCCTGACCGGGCTGCCCTTGCCCGCGATCCTGACGCCGCGCAGCACGTCGCGTGAATATCAATCCGATGGCCGTTTCGGTTTCGATATTCGGGCCACCCTACCGGGCCTCGGGTTGCTGATCCGTTACCGAGGGGAATTGAGCGCCGAGAGCACCGACGCAATGCCGACGTCCCGTTCGGTGCGTGTTGCGCCGCAGATCGCCAAAGGGTTGTGTTTTGGAAAACCAGTACAATTCGATGCGCTATTTTCCGCCGCGTCACCTAAAAACACGCATTCGTCAGGAAACCATAACCTTTCTCTGTTCGTTAAGACTTCAAGACAGGAGCAGAGACATGACCACCAGAATGATTATCGCCGTCGCCGCCGCGGGTCTGACGCTCGCCTCTGCCGCTCTGGCGAACATCAACCCCGAACCGATCCAACGCCCCGGCGCGATCCTGACCCAGACCAAGCAGGAGCCGGTGGAAATTTACGTTTCTGCTGAAGAGGTTGACGCCTGCCGTGCCACCCTGTCCCAGGTCCTCGGTGTCCCCCCGATGGGCCAGCAGGCCCACCTTGGCGAACGCGCCGCGCCCTCTCTTCCGGTCGTGCAATGCGTGATCGAAGCGCGCGAGGATGTCGCGGACGACCGCAGAGTGGACCGTTAACGCAGGACCCCTCATAAAGGGGCCATGCAAACCGATTTCACCATCGCCACCAATGGCCCCGGCCTCTACGAATTCACCCGCGACGTCCTGAAATGGACCGCGGGCAGTGGCGATGGCCTGCTGACCCTCTTCATCCGCCATACCTCCGCCAGCCTCCTCGTGATGGAGAACGCGGACCCGGAGGTTCGCACTGATATTACGGCCTTTTTTCACCGCCTCGTCCCCCCGACAACCGATCCGTCCATGGCCTACCTGACCCACACCTACGAGGGTCCGGACGACATGCCCGCGCATCTGAAGGCCGCGATGATGCCGGTCAGCCTGTCGATCCCCGTGCGCGACGGTCGCCCCGTCCTGGGAACCTGGCAGGGGATCTATGTGGTCGAACATCGCACCCGCCCGCATCAGCGCCAGGTCGCGGCACATCTTGCCGGGTGATTTCGGGCCTACCCAAACTGTTGGGGCTGTCCTATAGTAGCTGTGGATAAGTGGGGGCAAACCCCACGGATGAGGCGGTGACAAGGGGACTGATAGACGATGCGTTGCCCGTTTTGTGGAAATGTAGACACCCAGGTGAAGGATTCGCGGCCGGCCGAGGACCATGTTGCGATCAGGCGGCGGCGGTTCTGCCCGGCCTGTGGCGGGCGCTTCACCACCTATGAACGGGTGCAGTTGCGCGACCTCGTCGTGATCAAGTCCAATGGCCGCCGCGAAGATTTCGACCGGGACAAGCTGGAACGGTCGATCCGTATCTCGATGCAGAAACGGCCGGTGGAGCCAGAACGCATCGACCAGATGATCTCCGGCATCGTGCGACGTCTGGAGAGCATGGGCGAGACCGACATCCCCTCCAAGACGATCGGCGAGATCGTGATGGAGGCGCTGGCCCGGATCGACACCGTCGCTTATGTGCGTTTTGCCAGTGTTTACAAGAACTTCCAGGCTGCTGACGATTTCGACAAGTTCGTGAGCGAACTGCGTCCGGATCACCTTCCCGAAGAGTAACCGACAGGAGCGCCACCCATGGCGACCGAGGCCGAGGACCGGCGCTTCCTGCGCCTTGCCCTGTCATTGGGGCGGCGCGGCATGGGGCAGACCTGGCCCAACCCGGCCGTTGGCTGCGTCATCGTCAAGGATGGTCGTGTCCTGGGACGAGGCACCACGGCCCCCGGCGGCCGCCCGCATGCGGAACCGCAGGCCCTGGCCCAGGCCGGGGAGGGCGCACGCGGTGCCACCGCCTATGTCTCCCTCGAACCCTGTGCCCATCACGGCCAGACGCCACCCTGCACCGATGCGCTGATCGCGGCCGGGGTCGCCCGTGTCGTCGCGCCGCTGGCCGATACCGATGCGCGCGTCGCGGGGCAGGGCTTTGCCGCGTTGCGCGAGGCGGGGATCGAGGTGTCGACCGGGCTCTGCGTCGATGAGGCAGAGGAGGATCACGCCGGGTTCTTCATGCGGACCGAGTTGGGCCGTCCCTTCGTGACGCTGAAGCTCGCGTCCTCCTTCGACGGGCGGATTGCCACGGCGACCGGCGACAGCCAGTGGATCACCGGGCCGCAGGCGCGGCGGCTGGTGCACATGATGCGCCATCGCCATGACGCGGTGATGGTCGGGGCCGGCACGGCGCGGGCGGACGATCCCTCGCTGACCGTGCGCGACATGGGCGTGGAGCGTCAGCCCGTGCGCGTCGTCATCTCCCGCCGTCTGGACCTGCCGCTGATGAGCAACCTGGCCCGCACGGCCAAAGAGGTTCCGGTCTGGCTCTGCCATGGTTCTGACGCCGATCCGGCGCTGCGCGAAGCCTGGGAAGGCGTGGGCGCGCGCCTTCTGTCCTGCGATGTCTCGGGCGGTCAGTTGGACCCACTCTCGGTCCTGCAAGCGCTTGGCAATGAAGGGTTAACCCGTGTCTTCTGCGAGGGGGGCGGAGCGCTGGCCGCGGCGCTGCTGAATGCCGATCTGGTGGACCGGCTGGTCGGCATGACCGCGGGTGTCACCATCGGGGCAGAGGGGCTGCCCTCGCTCGGCGCGCTTGGCCTTGCCCGGCTGGCAGAGGCGCCGCGGTTCACCCTCCGCGAAAGCCGGGTGCTGGGCGGTGACGTTCTGCATGTGTGGGACCGGCCGCGCGCCTGACTAGCGCCAGATCCAGCTGGCCCCGGCGGCCAGCCCCTGCATCTTGGCCAGTAACCGAAGCGCAGGTCCGCCCCGCATCACTCGCCCCTCGGCTAGCCGTCTGACGGCGGTTTCGACGGCGCAGGCCTGGCCGCTGACCGGGTCGTAGTAGCGAGGGTAATCGATCAGGACCGCATGGACGAGGCCCGACAAGCCGGGCCGCGCCTGCCGTCGGGCGGGCACCCGGCCCAGGTCCCGCGTCAGGCCCCAGCCCGCGTAGAATGGTGTGCCAGTCACTGTCACCCGCTTGCAGCGCAACAGCGCCTCGAACCCCATCAGCGAGGTCATGGTCCAGACCTCGTCGATATCGCCCAGCAGGCTGGCGGGATCGGTATGGGACAGAACGAGATCGGCGAAATCTTCCGCGTTTTCAACGGCCCCGGTCCGCAGACCCGCTTCGACATCGGGGTGCGGCTTATAGAGGATCACGGCGTCCGGATGCGCCTCGCGCGCGGCGCGCAGCAGGTCGAGGTTGGTGCGGATCTCGCCCGCGCCCAGCCGGATGGAGGCATCGTCCTCGACCTGGCCCGGCACGAGGATGCGATAGCCCATGGGCAGGGCAGGGGGCGTGCCGCCGAGGTTGTACTTGGTCAGCCGCGCGTCGATCACCGACCGGATCAACCGCTCGGCCCGGTCCCGCTGATCGGGGCGCAGTTCGGCGCGCGCGGCGATCATCCGTTCCAGCCGGCTTTCGCGCGTCGGATCATAGTAGATGCCCAGGTCATCACAGGCCAGCGACAGGGGCGGCACAAGGTCAGCGCCCAGCCCGCGGGACCGCAGGAACCCGTCCTCGACCCGCACCACATCGGCGCCTTCGGGGGCCTGGCTGGCCCAGGCCATGGCGCGGCGTGGTGGCGTCGGTGCGTCGTCCGAAAACCGTACCGGCACCTCCTGGCCAAAGACCTTCTGCATCACGCCGCGTTTCCACAGGCGCATGCCGGACGCCTGCCAGCCATGGCGATCCTCGCGCCAGGAGCGCACCCGGGCCTCCAGCCAGTCCATCGCCTCTTCAAAGGAACACAGGCGGTCCTCGCAGGGGTGATACCAGGTGGGATATTCCAGCATCGCACAGGCGAACATCTGCACCCGGGTCAGGCTGCGCCCGCGCCGCGATTGCGGGAAGGTCAGGGGGTGGCGGTCTTCGGTCAGGTCCCAGCCGGCATAGAAGGGCTGGCCGAACACATTGGGGCGGTGGCCCGCCAGGATCGCCTCGAACCCCATCTGGGAGGTTACGCAATAGACCGCGACGGCGTTTTCCAGCAGCGTCCAGGGGCAGACGGGATCGGAGGACAAGGAGATGCGGTCGGTCTCATCCTCGGGGCCAAAATAGCCGGGGCGATGACCGGCGGCGCTTTCGGGGTGGGTGCGGATGACGATGCGGGCCGCGGGGTGATCCTCCTGCGCCCAGTAGAGCATTTCCTTGAACGTGTTCGCATCCGCATTGCCATGGGTGACAGAGGCATCGCCGCGGGTCTGGTCGATCACCAGCACGTAGCCCGGTTCGGGCGCGGGGGCGTCCGGGTCATGGGCGTTGTACTTGGAAATCCGGTGCTCCCGCAGCCGGGCGATCCCGGCGCGGGCACGGTTCAGCAGGACGGTGTCGTCCAGCGGATGGGTCCTGAGAAGCCGTTCCAGGTCAGAGGGTTGCGCGCTGTCGAAATAGATGCCGGCCTGATCGATGACGAGGCCGAGCGGCGGTTCGCCCTCGCGTCCTGGGTGGATCGACCGCAGGAAGGCGTCCTCGATCCGGACGATATCGGCGCCCGTGCGGTCCGCCACGGCCTCGCCTCGGGCGGCATAGGGGGACCGGCCCCAGACGGCGACGGCGTCGCCTTCCGCATGGCGGCCGAGGCGCAGCTGATAGCCCGACAATTCCAGGATGCGGCGGATGCGTTTCTGACGCAGGAAGCCCGCGTTGTAATAGGAAAGCCGCCGGGGCGAGGGCGCCGCGGCGGCTTGATCGGGGAAGAGGTCGACCGGGGCCACCGGCCCCTAGTTGCCGGCTGCGGTGGACAGCGTATTGACCGAGCCGAGCGTGCCGGTCAGCGCGGAAATCGCCTTGTTCCACTGGGTGAACGGCGCTTCGGTCACGTAGAGCGTGTCACCGTCGCGGACCGCGAAATCGCGGGCGTGGAACATGCCATTGGGCTGGGTCAGGTCCAGCACGTAGACCATCCGCTGGGCCCCGACGAGGTCATCGCGGCCCAGAACCTGGTTCGAGATCTCGGCGGATTCATTGCGCAGGATGAAGACACCGGTCGGGTCGGAGGCGCGCGACAGCAGACCGCCGACCTGGGCAATTGCCTCCAGACCGGACAGGGTTTGGCTTTCAAAGGTCAGCAGGGATTGCGTACCCGTGGCGCCAAGCGCGGTGAACTTGCGGGTGTCGCCTTCGACCAGAATCTTGTCCCCGGCACGCAGGGCGATGTCCAGTTCGGGGTGCTTGTAGAGATCCTGGAACCAGATCGTGCCGCGTTCCTGGCCGCGGATCACGGTGACGCGGGCGATCTCGGGTTCGATGGTCACGCCGCCTGCGCTGGCCAGCATGGTCGACAGTGTCCGGGTGGGGCGCTCGATGGCGTAGACGCCCTGGCCGGTGGCCCCGGTCAGCGACACGGTCGCGCCGTTGCCGGCCACGCGGGTCACCTGGACTTGCGGATCGGGGGTCTGTTCTTCCAGCCGGTTGGTGATGATGCGGCGCAGGGCCTCGGGCGTGTTGCCGGCAGCGCGGATGCGGCCAGCATAGGGCACGAAGATAAAGCCCGCGCCGTCCACCTGGACCTCTTCCAGCACCGTGGCATTGGCGCCTTCGCTGGCCAGCAGGCCGTCATCGACGTTTTCCCAGATCGAAAGACCGACCGTGTCGCCCGGACGGATCGTGTCGGAGCCGAGCGTCGGCGCGTTGATGAAGCTTTGCGAAAAGCCAAGCGCCGGAATGACAGAGGTCGCGCGGGTCACGCGGTCGTTTACCGAAACGATGAAGGCATCGCCCTGTCGCTGGACCGATCCGGCAAAGATTTCACGCTTGTTGGGACCGACGCGCGGCAGAACGTTACATGAGGCCACGATCGACACTGCCGCCAAAACGGCAATGGGCCGTGCCCATCTGGACATGGGGAATTTCACTGCTCGGTCTCCTCGACCTATTTTCTGCCTCGATCTTTTTTTGTTAAACTAACGGAAAGACAGCCAAAACGCTAGTCCTTCCGTTGCCGGGCAGTCAGTGAACCACCCGCAACTGTTGCCGCGGGGTCGCGGTTCCGGATTTTAGCGCATCGTAGGGATCCTCGGGCGCCAGCATCATGTCGACGACCTGGCGCAGCAATTGCCGCCGCGCGCGGGCCGAGTAGAAGCCGCCCGCGACCTGGCTGGTCTCCAGCAGGAAGCGCCGATAATCCTGGTAGGCCTTGCGGTCAGGGCGCGAAGGCTGGGCGAAGAAGTCCGGCAGAGACTGCGTCGAGACGAATTCGGGCTTGGCATAGACCGCGTCGCCGAAGGTCTTGAGAGGGATCCCCCGGAACAGAACCTGCTGCGCCGCGGTCGAATTCACCGTCACGGCGGTGCGGGCATCGGCCAGAAGCTGCGCGAGCTTGCCCCCGCGGACATAATGGACGCGGGATTTCACGCCACATTCGCGGGCGATGCGCCGGATCTCGCGGCGGACGGGCACGCGGCCGTCCTCCAGCGGATGGGCCTTGAAGACCAGGTGATGGTGACGCGGGGCACCCTCGGCAAAGCCTCGGATCACCACGTCGAGGAAATCGCTCATCGTGTTGAACGGCGAATGCGCCTGGAAGGAACTGTCATGTTCCAGTTGCAGCAGCGCCAGGTGATAGGGAAAGCCGCCGCGCCGGATCCGCATGGAGGCGATGCCGCGCTCCAAAGCGATGAAGGGCATCAACAGTAGCCGCATCAGGTAAAGCTGGAATTCCCGCGCCACGCCGATGGACCTGTGGGGTTCGAAATTGCGGTAATCGCCGTTCCGGAACATCACGAACCAATGGTAGAGCGCGCCGTAGAACACATGGTGCCGCATGTCGCCCCATTTCGCGGGGGGCAGGGCGGTGTCCATGTCCGACAGCTCCAGCATCTTGCGCATCTCGGGCACGGTCATCTTCATCAGCCGCGAATGGCCGTTCGACCCGCCGCGTTCGTAGGTCACCCAATAGGGCCGCATGTAGCCTTCTTCGAAGACATGCACGCGCAGCCCCATGGCCTTGGCCCGCTTGACCGCTTCGGAATGGATCGACCGCACATCGCCGTACAGCACGATATCGGTGACGTTCTTTTCCTGTGCCAGCGCCGTGAACCGGTCGGGCCAGTCCTCGGGCTTGTCGCGGTAGGGGATGTAGGATTTGGGGTGGAACCAGAAGGCGCGGTCGCCGGCGTTGAAGCCCACCCGCCAGACCTCGGCCCCGGCAAGGCGCAGCATCTTCCCCAGACGATGGAAAAAGGGCCCGTGTGGCCCCTGGAGAAAAAGAAACACCCTGTTCTGTGCCGTATCTGCAGGCATATCCCGCTCACTTTCGTGTCACCCAGGAAAAGTGTTAACAATTCAAGGGGGCAAAAATATGGCGAGGTCAAGGGATTGCATGCCAGCCTGCACGGGGCTAGCACCTATTGCGAAGGCCCTTAGCCCGTCGATCCGCCAAGGAAGGAACCCACGCCATGTTCACCGGCATCATCACCGATATCGGAGAGGTCCGTCAGGTCATCAAGCAGGGCGATCTGCGTGCCCGCATCGGGACCCGCTACGACACGTCGGGCATCGACCTTGGCGCCTCGATCGCCTGTGACGGCGTCTGCCTGACCGTGATCGAAACCGGGCCCGACTGGTTCGACGTGGAGATCAGCGCCGAAACCGTCAGCAAGACCAACGTGTCCCACAACACCTGGGAGGCGGGGCGCAAGATCAACCTGGAACGCGCGCTGAAGGTCGGGGACGAGCTGGGCGGCCATATCGTGTCCGGCCATGTCGATGGCGTTGCCGAACTGATCCGGCTGGAAGACGAGGGCGACAGCACCCGCGCGACCTTCCGCGTGCCCGAGGCGCTGGCGCGGTTCATCGCGCCCAAGGGGTCGGTCGCGCTGAACGGGACTTCGCTGACGGTGAACGATGTCGACGGGGTGGAATTCGGCGTCAACATGATCCCGCATACCAAGGCGGTGACGACCTGGGGCCTCGCCAGGGAAGGCGACCGGATCAACCTCGAGATCGACACCCTGGCGCGTTACGTCGCGCGGCTTCAGGAATGGCAAAGCTGACCGGGACACCGCCACCGGGCATCGGCCACAACCTCGGCCCATCGATGGAGGCCGGGCGATCCTGGCGCATTCACAGCTGGACCCGCGCCAAGCAACAGGCGGCGCGGGAAAAGCTGACCCCCGACATGGCCCGCCGCCGGGTGGCCCGGGCGCGGGAACTGGGGCTGGATTACGCCAGCTATGCCTCTATCCGGGCGACGTCGGGGCGCGATGTCAGCGGCTTCCTGTTTTCCTCCACCGGGCTGCGGATCACGCCGAACCGGCCGGACCCCTCCGACGAGATCGTGGAAAAGCTGTCTGCCCTCAAGGGTGTGGCGCGGATCGCGATGCTGCATGCGCCGCTGGATCGGATCGCCGTCGACCGTCTGCGGCCCTTCTTCGATGCCGTGCACGCGGCGCCTTCGCTGCTGGCGGCGTTCCCGCGCATCCGCAGCGCCCTCGCCAAAGCGCAGGAGGGCCGGCCCGCGGCTGGGCTGGTCGTCATCGGAACGGGGCTTGAGGCGGATTGGGTCGCAGCCGGTCGTCTGGGCGGTATGGTCGAGGCGGATCGCTACTTCGCGCTCTGACCTGTCGGGTGGCCCGGCCCCATGTGTCACGGGGCCGGACCGTCGTATCGGGCCGGATCAGTCGACGCGGCTGTCGACGATGGCCGGGTAGAGCATGTTCTTGAACATCAGGCGAAGCGGCACCCGGTTGGCCGGGGTTTGCACCATCATCAGGCCGATCAGGTCTTCCTGCGGATCGGTGACGTAGAAGGTGCCGGCGGCGCCGCCCCAGTAGAACTCACCCGCGCTGCCGAAGGAGGGCGCGTTGCCGTCCGACAGCCGCACGCCGTAACCCAGACCGAAGCCGTAGCCAGGACCCGGCAGGTAGTATTTGCCCGGCTGGATCCCGTCCATGTGGTTGGCGGTCATCAGCTGGATCGTCTTGGGCGACAGCAGGCGGGTGCCGTTCAGCTCTCCACCGTTCAGCATCATCTGCGCGAAGAGGCTGTAATCATGCACGGTCGAAACCAGCCCGCCGCCACCGGATTCCGATGCCATCCGCACGCGCGGGTCGAACATGTCGAACGGTCCGATCTTGGCCTGGTCCGGGAAGGCCTCGGCGATGCGGGGGTGTTTGGCGCTGTCGTCGACGTAGAAATCGGTATCCACCATCCCCAGCGGGTCGAAGATACGCGCCTTGAGGAAATCGCCCAGCGACTGGCCCGACGCCGCCTCGACCACGGCGCCAAGGACATCGGTGGCGCGGGAATATTCCCAGGTCGTGCCCGGCTCATGCTCCAGCGGCAGCGAGGCCAGCAATTCCGCCTGTTCCATCGCCGTCAGTTCCGGATTGGCCACGCCGGCCTCGTTATAGGCATCGCGCGCATGGCCCGCACCGAAGAAGCCGTAGGTCAGCCCGGCCGTGTGCCGCATCAGGTCGCGCACGGTCATGTTGCGCGTCGCGGGGCGGGTTTCGGGCGTGCCATCGGCGTTTTCATTGCCCGTGGCCACCTGCATTTCGGCGAAGGCCGGGATGTAGCTGGCCACCGGCGCGTTCAGGATCAGCCGGCCCTCCTCGACCAGCATCATCGCGGCGGCGGTGGTGACCGGCTTGGTCATCGAATAGATGCGAAAGATCGTGTCCTCGGTCATCGGTTTGCCGTCAGGGGATTGCAGGCCTTGCGTCGACAGGTGCGCGATCTGACCGTCGCGGATCAGCATGACCACGGCGCCGGGCATCATGCCCCGTTCGATCGCGGCGTTGAACGCCATGTCCATGCGGGCCAGCCGGTCCGGATCGAAGCCAAGCGCCGCAGCATCGCCCCGCGGCAATTGCTCGGCCGCCAGCGGCGCGGCAAGGGCCATGCAGGACGCAATGGCAATGGCACCGGCGCCGAGGCCGGTTTTCAAGATATTCATGATGTCTCCTCCCATATGTCGCCGGATTGGTGGCGACCGGGACAGGCTAGGCCGTGAAGACGCGGATGAGCAACAGCTTTGGCGACAAAGATCGTTTTGCAGCAATAACCGGATCGGGGTGGGGGCCGCCCGCGGGCCGCTTAACCGGCAGATGCGAATAACGCAGCGCCGCACTGGCCTTTCTGCGTTACAGGCATTATTTGCGCGGGGAGGGAAGAACGGAGGCCGCCATGCCCGACAGCACCACCTACGAGACACCCGGTCCCGTCGAAGAAAGCTGGTCCGATGCGATCAGCTCTATCGAGGAGATCATCGAGGACGCCCGTAACGGCCGGATGTTCATCCTTGTTGACCACGAGGACCGCGAGAACGAAGGCGATCTGGTGATCCCCGCGCAGATGGCAACGCCAGAGGCGATCAACTTCATGGCGACCCATGGCCGTGGCCTGATCTGCCTGTCCATGACCGGCGAGCGTGTCGATCAGCTGGGCCTGCCGCTGATGTCGTCGCAGAACTCCTCGCGGCACGAAACCAACTTTACCGTCTCGATTGAGGCACGCGAAGGCGTGTCCACCGGCATCTCCGCCCATGACCGCGCCCGCACCGTCGCCGTGGCCATCGACGCGGGCAAAGGCTCGCAGGACATCGCCACGCCCGGCCACGTCTTTCCGCTGCGCGCCCGCGAGGGCGGCGTGCTGGTCCGCGCCGGCCATACCGAAGCCGCGGTCGACGTGTCACGCTTGGCCGGTCTGAACCCTTCGGGCGTGATCTGCGAGATCATGAACGAGGACGGCACCATGTCGCGCCTGCCGGAATTGATCGCCTTTGCCCAGAAGCACGGGCTGAAGATCGGCACGATCTCCGACCTGATTTCCTACCGCCGTCGCCATGACAACCTGGTGCGCGTGCGGTCCGAGGAAACGGTCACGACCGAGTTCGGCGGCGACTGGACCCTGCGCATCTATACCGACGAAACCCAGGGCGCCGAACATATCGTGCTGATCAAGGGCGATGTGGAAGGCGATGACCCGGTCCTGGTGCGGATGCATGCCATGGACCCGATGCAGGATGTCGTCGGCATCGGCGGGCAGGAGCGAGCCGACCTCTTCCGCGACGCGATGCGCGACGTGGCCAAGGAAGGGCGGGGCATCGTGGTGCTGTTGCGCGACCTGACGATGCATGTCGTGGCCGAGCACGAGGCCTCTCCGCAGACATTGCGGCAATACGGGCTGGGGGCGCAGATCCTGTCCTCGCTCGGGGTGCACAAGCTGATCCTGCTGACCAATTCGCCGCGCCCCAATATCGTCGGCCTCGATGCATACGGGCTCGAGATCGTGGACACCCGCCGGATTGAAGGAGCCTGATCCATGGCTGGACATGAAACCCATTACGTGATGCCGCGTGGCTCTGTCGACAAGCCGACCAAGGTGCTGATCGTGGTCGCGCCCTATTACCGCGACATCGCCGATGACCTGATCGCCGGTGCCAAGGCCGAGATCGAGGCCTGGGGCGCCACTCACGAGCTGATCGAGGTGCCCGGCGCGCTGGAAGTGCCGACCGCCATCGGCATTGCCGAACGGCTGTCCAATTTCGATGCCTATGTCGCGCTTGGCTGCGTGATCCGGGGCGAGACGACGCATTACGAAACCGTCTGCAACGACAGTTCCCGCGGGATCACGCTGCTGGGTCTTCAGGGCCTGTGCATCGGCAACGGCATCCTCACGGTCGAGAACCGCGAGCAGGCCGTGGTGCGCGCGGATACCAAGGATCAGAACAAGGGCGGCGGTGCCGCTGCTGCGGCCTTGCATCTGCTGACGCTTTCGCGCAAATGGGGCGCTCCGCGCAAGGCCGTGGGCTTCCGCCCCGCCAGCGAGGAAATCCAACTCGCCGGAGACACGAATGGCTCCGCAACCGCCTGAGGCCCCGATGACCGAAGACCTGCCGACCCCGCAAGCGCCGCTGCCCCTGTCGGGCAACCAGCGCCGCAAGATGAAAAGCGCTTCCCGGCTCTATGCCGTGCAGGCGCTGTTCCAGATGGAGGCGATCGGCCAGACGGTGGAGCGCGTGATCTCGGAATTCGAGGATCATCGGTTCGGCGCCGTCTATGAAGGCGACGAGATGATCGAGGGCGATGTCGACCTGTTCCGCAAGGTGATGACCGACGCGGTGAATTACCAGGCCAAGATCGACCAGATGACCGACCGCGCGCTGGTGGCCAAGTGGCCGATCGCCCGGATCGACCCGACGCTGCGGGCGCTGTTCCGCGCCGCCGGGGCCGAACTGGTTCAGGGCGAGGCGCCGCCGAAGGTGGTCATCACGGAATTCGTCGCCGTGGCCACCGCGTTCTTCCCCGAAGGGAAGGAGCCCAAATTCGTCAATGCCGTGCTGGATCACATGGCGCGCGAGGCCAGGCCCGAAGCGTTCTGACTGGACGCCGCGTCCCGCATCCGCATGATGGGGCCATGACCCGCAAAGTCCTGATCGTAGACGACGATGCCGCCGTGAGAGAGGCGCTGGCCCAGACGCTGGAGCTGGCCGATCTCGACGCGATGACCGCCGGATCCTTCATCGAGGCCAAGGATCATATCGCACCTGCCTTCGACGGTGTGATCCTGTCCGATATCCGGATGCCGGGGCGCGACGGGTTCTTCCTGCTGGATCACGCGCACAAGGTCGATCCCGATCTGCCGGTGATCCTGCTGACCGGCGAAGGGGATATTCCCATGGCGGTGTCGGCCATGGATCGCGGGGCCTTCGGGTTTCTGGAAAAACCCTGCGCCTCCAAGGATATGCTGGCGGTTCTTGAAAAGGCTCTGCACACCCGTCAACTCATTCTTGAGAACCGTCGCCTGAAGCAGCAGCTGGAGGCCGGCGACCCGGCCGCGCGGCTGATCTTCGGCACTTCGGCCGCCAGCCACGCGCTGCGCGACCAGGTGCGCCAGGCCGCCCGCACCGCGGCCGAGGTTCTGGTCACGGGCGCCCCCGGCACCGGTGTCAGCAAGATCGCCGAGGTCATCCACCTGACCTCTCCGCAATCCAAGGGGCCCTTCGTCAAACGCGCCGCGGCCGGCCTGGCCCGCGCGCAGCTGGATCAGACCTGGGAGGCCTGCCAGGGCGGGGCGCTGTTCCTCGACGAGATCGGCAACCTGCCCGAGGATACGCAACTGGCCCTGGGTGATGCGCTGGAACGGGGCGGCGCACGGCTGATCGCCGGCGCGACCCAGGACCTGGCCAAACTGGTGGAGGAAGGGCGGTTGTCGCCCGACATCTATTACCGCCTCGAAATCTGCCAGGTGCATATTCCCAGCCTCGCCGACCGCCCCGAGGATATCCCGGTGCTCTACCGCCATTACGTGTCGCAGGCGGCGGAACAGGCGGGCATCGACCCGCCCGAGATCACGCCGGAACAGGAAACCGCGCTGATGGCGCAGGACTGGCCGGGCAATGCGCGGTCGCTGATGTCGGCGGCCATGCGCTTCGTTCTGGGTATGCCCGAAGACCTGAGCACCACCAAGGAACTCGGCCTGGCCGAACAGATGGCGCAGGTCGAACGCTCGCTTCTGGCCGCCGCTCTCGGGCGGCAGAACGGCAAGGCGTCGGACGCGGCCAAGGCGCTCAAGCTGCCGCGCAAGACCTTCTACGATAAGTTGGCCAAGTACGGGCTCAAGCCGGAGGATTTCCGGCGCGGCGGCGGATAGGGCGCAAACCGGACGGGCTCAATCTGTGTGGTTTTCCGCACAGGTGCCGTTTTCCCTTGTGTGGTTTTTCGCACAATGCTGCCATGCAGAAAGCGCCGTGACGCCATGCGCCCGACGCAAGTCATTGAAAAGGCGTGGAAAAACGCGCCGCCATCAAAGCTGTTCACCGTCCCTTGAGCGGATTTTCACCAAGCGTCAAATCTCCTTCCAGAGGTCACACCTCAGCGAATCAACCAACCGGGAGGAGCCCGACATGAAATTCCTGACCACTGCCGCCACGGCACTGGCCCTGGCCGTCACCGCAAACGCAGCCTCTGCTGCCTGCGACGATGGCGAGATCGTCATCAAGTTCGCCCACGTCACCAACACCGACAAGCACCCCAAGGGGATCGCCGCTTCGCTGCTGGAAAAGCGCGTGAACGAAGAGATGGACGGCACGGCCTGCATGGAGGTCTATCCGAACTCCACCCTCTACAACGATGACCAGGTGCTGGAAGCGATGCTGCAGGGTGACGTGCAGCTGGCCGCGCCCTCGCTGTCGAAATTCGAGAAGTTCACCAAGCAGTTCCGCCTGTTCGACCTGCCCTTCATGTTCAAGAACATCGAAGCCGTCGACGCGTTCCAGGCCTCCGACGCGGGGTCCGCGATGAAGGACAGCATGCAGAAGCGTGGCCTGCAGGGCCTGGCCTTCTGGCACAACGGCATGAAGCAGATGTCGGCCAACAAGCCCTTGCTGTCGCCGAGCGATGCCAACGGTCTGAAGTTCCGCGTGCAATCCTCGGACGTGCTGGTTGCCCAGATGGACGCGATCGGCGGCTCG
This sequence comes from Pseudooceanicola atlanticus, assembly GCF_000768315.1. Classification (GTDB taxonomy): domain Bacteria; phylum Pseudomonadota; class Alphaproteobacteria; order Rhodobacterales; family Rhodobacteraceae; genus Pseudooceanicola; species Pseudooceanicola atlanticus. Next base: position 124,275 of record NZ_AQQX01000004.1, on the reverse strand, counting down.
CCGCAGAAGATGGCATTCTCGGAAGTCTACGGCGCGCTGCAGCAGGGCGTTGTCGACGGTCAGGAAAACACCTGGTCCAACATCTACGGCCAGAAGTTCTTTGAAGTTCAGGACGGTATCACCGAAACCAACCACGGCGTTCTCGACTACCTGGTCGTGGCCTCCGTCGACTGGCTGGACAGCCTGGACGCCGAAGTGCGCGACCAGTTCATGACCATCATGGACGAAGTGACCGCCACCCGGAACGCCGAATCCGCCAAGGTGAACCAGGAGGCCAAGCAGGCCATCATCGACGCCGGCGGCACCGTCCGCACCCTGGACGCGGCTCAGCGCCAGGAATGGGTCGACACGATGCTGCCCGTCTGGGACCAGTTCAAGGAAGATGTGGGCCAGGACAACATCGACGCTGCACAGTCGATCAACGCCCAGATGTGACCTGTCGGGGCCCGGTGCGATCCGGGCCTGACAGGGCCGGGGGCGCGGGAGGGTAGACCCGCGCCCCCGATGCTTGCCGCTCCGGGGTGATCCCCGGCACCAGGCGGCAGGCCGCCACCGCGACAGGTGGCACGTCTTTGACAGACAGGGTTTCCAGGGAAGGGGGACAAGATGCATCCCGGCAGAAGCGAAAGCTTTATCGACAAGCTCGAGGAGACGGTGATCGCCGCGATCCTCGGCATCATGACGCTGGTGACCTTCGCCAACGTCGTGGCGCGTTACGTGTTCAACAGCAACCTGCTCTGGGCGCTGGAACTGACCGTGTTCCTGTTCGCCTGGCTGGCGCTTCTGGGGGCCTGCTACGCAGTGAAGAAAGGGGCCCATCTGGGCGTGGATGCGATCATCGACATCGTGTCGCCCCCGGTGCGCCGGGTGCTGGGCCTGATCTCGATCACGGTCTGCATCGCCTTTGCCTTCCTGCTGCTGAAGGGCGCCTGGGATTACTGGGCCAATTTCGCCAACCTGCCGCAGACCACCGGCCGCTGGTTCCCCACCGGGTTCGAGGAAAGCTTCCGCCCCAAGGGCTGGTACGAGGTCAACGACATCCCGCATCCGGGCTTCCTCGCCTGGATGGAGGACGTGTTCAACGACGGCGACGAATACGAGAAACTTCCGCGTCTGATCCCCTACATGATCCTGCCCTTCACCATGGCGCTGCTGCTGTTCCGCTTTGTCATGGCGGGCGTGGCGATCTGGCAGGGTAAGTCGGACCGGATCGTGGCCTCGCACGAGGTCGAAGTTGAACTCGCGGAAGTCCGCGAACAGCGGGGCGAGGGCTAAGTCATGGAAGTCGGTCTTCTTTTCGGGCTCGTCATCGGGCTCATGCTGATCGGTGTGCCGATCGCCGTGTCGCTGGGCATGTCCTCTGCGCTGTTCCTGCTGTGGTTCTCGGACACGTCGCTGGCCTCCATCGCGCAGACGCTGATGCAGGCCTTCGTGGGGCATTTCACCCTGCTGGCGATCCCCTTCTTCATCCTGGCGTCGTCCTTCATGTCGACGGGCGGGGTGGCGAAACGGATCATCCGCTTCTCCATCGCCTGCGTCGGGCACCTGCGCGGCGGGCTGGCCATCGCGGGCGTCTTTGCCTGCATGATCTTTGCGGCCCTGTCTGGGTCCTCGCCGGCCACCGTGGTCGCCATCGGGTCGATCGTGATCGGGGCGATGACCCAGGCGGGCTATTCCAAGGATTTCGCCGCAGGTGTCATCTGTAACGCGGGCACGCTGGGCATCCTGATCCCGCCCTCCATCGTGATGGTGGTCTATGCCACCGCGACGGACGTGTCGGTGGGCCGGATGTTCCTGGCCGGTGTCTTCCCCGGTCTTCTGGCGGGAGGCATGCTGATGCTGGCCATCTACATCATGGCCCGGATCCGCGACATGCCGGCAGGCGAGTGGAAGGGCTTCATGGAGATCTGGCTGGCCTTCAAGGATGCCTTCTGGGGTCTGATGCTGATCGTCATCATCATGGTCGGGATCTACGGCATCCCCGGCGTGACCGGCGCAATCTTCACCCCGACCGAGGCCGCGGCCGTCGCATCGGTCTATGCCTTCATCGCTGCGGTGTTCATCTATCGCGACATGGGGCCGCTGTCGACGGAAGGGGACGACCGCCCGAACCTGCCGCTCTACAAGAAGCCGATCGCCCTGGTCACCGCGTTCTTCCATGCCGACACGCGCCGGACGCTGTTCGAGGCCGGCAAGCTGACCGTGACGCTGATGTTCGTGATCGCCAACGCGCTGATCCTGAAGCACGTGCTGACGGATGAGCAGGTGCCGCAGACGGTGGCACGGGCCATGCTGGATGCGGGCTTCGGCCCGGTCATGTTCCTTGTCGTGGTCAACGTCATCCTGCTGATCGGCGGCCAGTTCATGGAGCCGTCGGGCCTGCTGGTCATCGTGGCACCGCTGGTCTTCCCGATCGCGATCGAGCTGGGGATCGACCCGATCCACCTGGGCATCATCATGGTCGTGAACATGGAGATCGGCATGATCACCCCGCCGGTCGGCCTGAACCTCTTCGTGACCTCCGGTGTCGCGGGGATGCCGATGATGCGGGTGGTGAAGGCGGCAGCGCCGTTCCTGGCCGTGCTCTTCGTCTTCCTGATCCTGGTGACCTATGTGCCGATCATCTCGACCTGGTTGCCGACCGTGGTCATGGGACCCGAGATCGTGACCAACTGAGGGGACGGGACCCAAAGGTGCGCTACCGCGCATTCCCGGTTCTGACATCTTCAAGGCGACGCCCCGATCCGGGGCGTCGTTTTGCGTTGTGAGGGCGGGATTTGAGTATTTTGGGCAAGATGAAGCCGGGGTGGCGGTCCCGGTTTCAGGCGTTTTCGAGGGCGTTGATGATCGGGGTGAAATCATCCGCGGTCAGGGAGGCGCCGCCGACCAGCGCGCCGTCGACATTGGAAATGTCGAAGATTTCCTGTGCATTGGCCGCCTTGACCGACCCACCATAGAGCAGTCGGACCGACCGGCCCACGCCGGGGCCGAACCGACGTTCGAGGCGGCTGCGCATGAAGTCGTGGACCTCTCCGATCTGGTCGGGCGTGGGGGTCATGCCGGATCCGATGGCCCAGATCGGTTCATAGGCTACGACCAGGTTTTCCCCGGTGGAGCTGTCAGGCACCGAGAGCGACAGCTGCGCGCCGATGATGTCGAGCGTGTTGGTCGCCTGGCGCTGGCCGAGGCTTTCGCCGAGGCAGATCACCGTCATGAGACCGGCCCGTTGCGCGGTGCGGGCCTTGTCGCGCACGCTTTCGGAGGTTTCGTGATGGCTGGCGCGGCGTTCGGAATGGCCCAGGATCACCGCCGTGGCCCCGGCATCGCGCAGCATCGCGGCGGAGATGTCCCCGGTATGGGCGCCGTCGGTCTGGTGGTGGCAATCCTGGCCGCCGATATGGATCGCGCTGTTGCCGAGGGTCTGGACCGCCGGGGCGATCAGCGTTGCGGGCGGGCAGATCAGCAGATCGACGGACGGATTGGGATGGGATTTGGAGAGGGTCTGAAGGTCGTCCAGGGATTGGCTCGTGCCATTCATTTTCCAGTTACCGGCCGCGAGTTTCCGCCGCATCATGCTCTCCCTCTTCTGGTTCGGGGCATCTTCGCGGATTGGCGGCCGAGGTCAAGTTCGCATGGGCGTTCCGGGCCGGGATCAGGAGGCTTTGCGCGCGGCTTTGCGTGCCTTTTCGGCGCGCTTCTTTTCCGCCGCCGCGCGGGCCGGGCCCAGGGACAGGCGCGCCCATTGGGCGGCTTCATCCGGATCGTCGGCGGCGCTGTCGGGCAGGGACATCAGGGAGGTGACCTGGCGCTGGCCCGTGGCGCGGGTATAGGTGAAGGGAAGCGATCCTGCCGCTTCGAATTGCGCCAGGGTGCTGTGGTCGGATTTCATGTAGATCGTGCCGGAGGAGGCGATCATGGCGAACATGACATCCTCTTCGACATAGAGCGCCACGCCGGAAAACATCCGCCCCGTGCGCAGGGGGCCAAGCGCGCCAAAGAGGTCCGTCGCATGTTCGAGGACCTCTTGAGACACGGCCATGTCAGCTCTCGGCGAACTTGATCGACTCGCCGCAGCCGCAGGCCTCGACGACGTTGGGGTTGTTGAAACGGAAGCCGGATTCGAGCAGCGATGTCTCGTAATCGATCTCGGTCCCGAAGAGGAACATCTGCGCCATCGGGGCGATCATCACCTTGGCGCCATCCTGTTCGACCAACTCGTCATTGGCGTCGACCTGGTCCACGTAATCCATCGTGTATTCCATGCCTGCACAGCCGCCCTTCTTGACGCCGATGCGCAGCCCCTCATGGCCGTCGCGCTTCATCAGCTTGACGATCTGCGCCGCGGCGCGGGGGGTGATGGTGACAGCTTGTTTGCCGGGAATGCCGAACATGGTCAGGTCTCCTTTGTGCCAGATCTAGTCCTTCAGGGCCTTGATGCCAAGGGGCGGGAGGTGATCGAGCAATGCGAGCGTTGCATAGGCGCATATCAGCGCCCATCCGAAGGATGCAAGGGTGCCGATGATCACGTATTCGGCAGCCTTCTGCTTGCGTTTGCTGGCATCGAACCGCAGCACCGATTTCGCCGCGATCAGGAAGCCCACGGCAGAGGGCTGACCGGCCAGCACGAACAGGAAGATCAGCCCGCGTTCCAGCAGGCCGATCATGACACCACCGCGGGGCAGGCCCTCCGCGCGGAAGGCGCGGCCGAAGGGGCGGACCAGCAGGCCGACGGCGTAACCGCCCGCCTGGGTGGCGATGATCAAGCCGGCGATTGCGGTCATGATGCTGGGCAGGAGGGGGGTGTCGGCGTAGAGGCCCTGTCCGAAGAGCGTCGGGTGGAGGACCGCGATCGCGACCAGCGTGCCGATATGGGCGGCCTGGTCGACCAGGAAGGACGCGAGCGTGTTCGGCGCGTAAGTCTTTGCGATATCTATCAGAATATGGGCGAGCGTCAGGACCGCGAGGGGGATCAGCGCCTCGGCCCGAGTGGGGGCGATGGCCAGCGTGGCGGTGGCCATGACGATCAGGGCATGCAGGGCCAGGGCGCGGGGGGAGCGGTCCTGCTTGGCCTGGGCCAGCGCATCCGATTGCAGCGGGAAATCCGCCAGGGCATGGGCCAGCAGCAACGCGACGAACGTGTCGATCATGCCGCTTCCAGGTGGTGCAGGGCGGCAGAGAGCGAGGGGAACCCGGCGGCCAGCAGCGCCTGGCGCACGGCCTGTCGCGTGATCGACAGGGCGGAGGCGACCTCGTCCTGGGTGGGGCGTTCCGGGGCCAGCATGGGAAGCACGGCGCGGGCCTGGGCCGGCGTCCAGTCGTCGGAGATATGGTGGGCCAGTTCTGCCGTGGCGGCCAATGCGCCGTCCCGGGCATCGGCGATGGTCACGTGTTTCTCCATCGCGTCAAGTGTCTGACCGGACAGGGTAAAAGCGGTGCCCGAAGCGGCGTTCAGATCGCCGCTAGGCGGAATGTCCACGCTGCCCTCGGCAATGGCGATCCGGGTCTGAAGGGTCTTGTCGACCTGGCGCAGTGCTGCGCGGAAGGTCAGTGCAGCCCGCAGCGCCGACAGGTCGACGGGCAGGCAGACCTGCCAGCCATCGCCACGATGTCGGGTGAAATGCAGGGGGGCGTCGTACCAGTATTCGAGCAGCGCCGCAGCCTCGGACAGGGCATCGAGCGCCATGGAAAGACGGTCGTGCGACAGGGCCGAAGACGCGACAAGATCTCCGGTCAGGACGAGGCGAGGGGCAGGCATCGCAAACTCCGATCTTTGCAAGGCATATCACTTGCAAAGCGCGAAGGAAACCAAAATCGCTTTCCCTGCGAAAAGGAAAGCGATTTTACTTACATAAAGCCAAGCTCAAGGCGGGCTTCGTCGGACATCATGTCCATGCCCCAAGGCGGTTCCCAGGTCAGGGCGACATCGACCTGTTTCACACCTTCGAGAGGTTCGACCGCATCGGCCACCCAACCCGGCATATCCCCGGCGACGGGGCAGCCCGGCGCGGTGAGGGTCATGATCACCTTCACCTCGTTCTCGGGCGAGATGTCGATCGTGTAGATCAGGCCGAGGTCATAGATATTCACAGGAATTTCAGGGTCATAGACCGTGCGACAGGCATCGACCACCGTATCGTAGAGCGGATGGTCGGTTGTCGAGGGTGCAATGAGGGGGGCGCCTTCGAGAGGCTCTTGCGTGTCCGTCATGTCGTCCTGCCTTGTTCCTGACGGAATATATAGGATTTGTGGAAGGCGAGGTCCAGAGGGGGACGGGTTTTGTGACCGAACGGGACGTCGGTATGACGTCGGTGCCACGTCGGTATTGCGTCGGTGGATTTTTTCACGCCGATGATGCCGAAACCTCGGATTCGGGCACGGGGATGCAGGCCTGAACCCAGATGATCGGACTGGGCCGATGGGCCGGTCCCGCAGGGAACCGGCGCCTGAGACAAGCCGATCAGCCTGCTGTCTTGCGACGGCGAACCGGGGCGGGGCGGACCTTGGATTCGATCTCGTCATAGAGCCGTCCGACCACGTCCTTCTGCGAGGCCCGCTCGACCCCTTCGAAACCGGGAGAGGAATTGACCTCGAGCACCTTAGGTCCCGATTCCGAGCGTAGCAGGTCGACGCCTGCCATGTTCAGGCCGAAGGCGCGGGCGGCGCGCAGGGCGGTATCGCGTTCCTCTTTCGTGATCCGGACCGCGGTGGCGGTGCCGCCCAGATGCAGGTTGGAGCGGAAATCGTCGCCCTCTGCCTTGCGCTTGATCGAGGCGACGACCTTGTTGCCGATCACGACGCAGCGGATGTCTTCGCCCGCCGCCTCCTTGACGAAATGCTGCACCAGGAAGTTCGCCTTGAGACCGCGGAAGGCCGAGATCACCGATTCCGCCGCCTTGCGGGTTTCGGCCAGCACGACGCCGCGCCCTTGGGTCGATTCCAGCAGTTTGACGATCAGCGGGGCGGACCCGACCAGCCCGATCAGGTTGCCGGTATCCTTGGGCGAATTGGCGAAGGCGGTCGCGGGCATGCCGATGCGATGACGCGCAAGCACCTGATGCGCATGGAGTTTGTCGCGTGACGCGGTGATCCCTGCGGACCCGTTGACGCAATAGGTACCGATGGTTTCGAACTGCCGGATGACGGCTGTACCGTAGGGCGTGATCGAGGCGCCGATGCGCGGGATCACGGCGTCGTAACGGGGCAGGCGCTTGCCGTCGTAATGCACTTCGGGCGCCAGCGCGTTGATCGCCATGTAGCAGCGGGTGGTGTCGATGACCTCCACCCCGTGGCCGCGTTTCTCGCCCTCTTCGACAAGACGGCGGGTGGAATAATTGTCCTCGCGGCTGAGCACGGCGATCCGCAGGGCGCGGTTCGGCGCCGCCTTGCGGACGCGGGCGGAATGGTAAACTTCGTAGCTGAGCTCGGGCTGGCAGAACCGTTCACCCGGCACGACGGCGACCCGATCGCCAAGCGCCTGACGCCCCAGCAACATGTGGCTGGCCATGCCACGCCGGTCGGTCAAAGTGATCTCGATCGGCCAGGTCTCACCGGCGATTTCCAGCGGACTTTGAATGACATAGCGCATTTCGGTGTCGCCGTTGGACGACGTGACCTCGCGCCGGTCGGTGATCTTGGCCGAGCAAGGGATCACCAGGTCGTCGCGTCCGGGCACCGGATGCACGGTAAAGCGCACATGCGGTTCGGTCGCGCGGCCGAAGGTTTCGATATCGAAGGCATGCAGGGCCGAGGTCTTGGCCCCGGTATCAACCTTGACCTTGAGGGTGGGCAGGCCGAGTTCGGGCAGGGAAACCCACTCCTCCCAGCCGAGACGAATGAGCGGAGACGGGTCGGTATGTTCGGTATCGGTCATGATGGATTTGTGCGGGATCCGGGGGACGGGGGCAAGGAAAAGCCTTAGAGGAGGCGGGACGTACAGCCTCTGCCCGGTCTCTACAATGGGATTGTAACGGGCAAGCGCGCGGGCGGAGGCCTTCCATTCCGGACGCGGATCGGCCAGAAGAGCCGCAACCATCGGAGCGCCTCATGACCACCCGTTTCGCCTTTGAAAAACTTGCCCAGGACGGCAAGGCCCGGCTGGGCCGGATCACGACACCGCGTGGCGATATCCGCACGCCGGCCTTCATGCCCGTGGGCACCGCCGCGACCGTCAAGGCGATGATGCCCGAAAGTGTGGCGCAGACCGGCGCGGACATCCTGCTGGGCAATACCTATCACCTGATGCTGCGCCCGACGGCCGAACGGATCGACCGTCTGGGGGGGCTGCACACGTTCATGAACTGGTCGAAACCGATCCTGACCGACAGCGGCGGGTTCCAGGTCATGTCCCTGGCCGGGCTGCGGAAATTGACCGAGGACGGGGTGCGGTTCAAATCCCATATCGACGGGTCGGAACACATGCTGTCGCCGGAAAGGTCGATGGAGATCCAGCGGCTGCTGGGCTCCGACATCGTGATGTGTTTCGACGAATGCCCGGCGCTTCCCGCGGATCGCGCGCGGATAGAGGAGTCGATGCGCCTGTCGATGAGATGGGCCGCGCGGTCGCGCGAGGCCTTTGGCGACCGGCCGGGCTATGCGCTGTTCGGCATTCAGCAGGGCGGTCTGGAGGAAGACCTGCGCGGCGAAAGCGCCGCCGCCCTGCGCGAGATCGGGTTCGAGGGCTACGCGATCGGTGGGTTGGCCGTCGGTGAGGGGCAGGAGGCGATGTTCGGGTGCCTTGATTTCGCGCCCGATCAGCTGCCCGAGGACAAGCCGCGCTACCTGATGGGCGTGGGCAAGCCCGATGATATCGTGGGCGCGGTGAAGCGCGGCGTCGACATGATGGATTGCGTGCTGCCGTCACGGTCCGGGCGCACGGGGCAGGCGTTCACGCGGCACGGGGTGGTGAACATCAAGAATGCGCGCCATGCCGATGACCCGCGGCCCCTGGACGAAAACTGCACCTGTCCCGCCTGTCGGAACTATTCGCGTGCGTACCTGCATCACGTCTTCCGGTCGCAGGAGATGATCTCGGGCATGTTGCTGACCTGGCATAACCTCCAGTATTTCCAGGACATCATGGCCGGGATGCGGGACGCGATCGGCAACGGGGCCTTTGCAGCATGGGAAGCGGACTTCCATGCGGGGCGGGCGGAAGGGGATATTCCGCCGCTGTAATTTTGGGCAAGCTTTTTGGCTTGCCATTGAGAATAGCAAGCGAATTGGCTTGCTTTCAGGCGACGATGACCTCCGTCCCCCAATGTTCGCATTTGCGCGCCAGGTCGGGAGCCAGGGGCTGATCGGTAAAGAACGTGTCGATTGCCGAAAGCGACGCGATGCGCGCCGGGGCGGAGCGGGTGAATTTCGAATGATCCGCCACGAGGAAGGTCTTGCGGGCCTGGCGCAGGATTGCCTGGCTGACGCCGACCTCCTGAATGTCGAAATCCAGCAGATCGCCCTCCCGATCCAGGGCTGAACAGCCGATCACGGCAAGGTCGAACTTGAACTGGTCGATGGTCGACGAGGCCAGGTTGCCGATCAGCCCGCCATCGGCGCGGCGCAGGTTGCCGCCCGTCACGATGACCTCGCAATCGGCATTGGCGGCCAGGATGTTGGCCACGTTCATGTTGTTGGTCACCACCAGAAGGTTTCGGTGATTCAATAGCTTGCGGGCCACCGCCTCGGTCGAGGTGCCGATGTTGAGGAAGATCGACGCATCGTTGGGCACGGCGGCGGCGCAGGCGGTGGCGATGGTCGACTTGGCATCGGCATTGAGCGAGCGGCGTTCCTCGTAACCGATATTCGTGGTGCCGGAGGGCAGGACGGCGCCGCCATGGACGCGCTCCAGCTGGCCATTATCGGCGAGGTCCGACAGGTCGCGGCGGATCGTCTGGAGGGTGACGTTGAAATGGGTGGCGAGCCCTTCGACCGTGACCTTGCCGTCGCGGCGGGCGATTTCCAGGATCTCGGGGTGGCGGAAGGTCTGGGACATGTCGGGATCGGTTGTTTTCGTTTCTTTGCGTTCACGCTTGCATCAAATGCACCGCCTGACAACCGCCGCAAGGGCCAAGGATTCGCCGCATCGGGCTAAGGTTCTGGACTTATTTGCATTTGCAGCACCGTAATTGCTGCTATGCGGCGTCAGGGAAAGGTGTTTGATTTTCGGTGTTTGCGCAAAAACGAACATAAACGAAAATAAACTGTTGCTGCGGGAAAGTCGCTTTGCCATAAATCTGCTCAACAACCACGACAAGCGCGGGGGAGGCGTAGGTGGCGAACAAGCCCGACAGCGATGTGACCGACCTGTTCGTCATCGGCGGCGGCATCAACGGATGCGGCATCGCGCGGGACGCGGCCGGTCGTGGGCTGAAGGTCATGCTGGCCGAGATGGGGGACCTGGCCGGTGCGACCTCGTCCTCGTCGACCAAGCTGTTCCATGGTGGGCTGCGTTACCTGGAATATTTCGAGTTCCGCCTGGTGCGCGAGGCGCTGATCGAACGCGAGGTGCTGCTGAGGGCGATGCCCCATATCTCGTGGCCGCTGCGGTTCGTGCTGCCCTACCACAAGGATATGCGGTTCGAGGCGGAAACCCCGACCTCGCGCCTGCTGAGCGGCGTGATGCCCTGGATGCGGGGACGGCGGCCGGCCTGGCTGATCCGGCTGGGCCTGTTCCTTTACGATCACCTGGGTGGGCGGAAAATCCTGCCGGCGACGCGCACGCTGAAGTTGCGCGACGCGCCCGAGGGCAAGCCGCTTCAGGAGCGGTTCGAAACCGCCTTCGAATATTCCGATTGCTGGGTCGATGACAGCCGCCTTGTGGTGCTGAACGCGCGCGATGCCCAGGCGCGTGGCGCCAAGATCCTGACCCGGACCGAGGTCGTCTCGGCGGGTCGTGACGGCGACCTGTGGCGGATCGAAACCCGCGATGCAGAGACCGGGCAAACCCGCAAATTCAAGGCCCGCATGATCGTCAATGCGGGCGGTCCCTGGGTGGCGGACTTCCTGCAGACCAAGGTGCATCGCAACACGCAGGAGAAGATCCGGCTGGTGCGCGGGTCGCATATCGTGACCCGGCGGCTGTTCGACCACGACAAGTGCTATTTCTTCCAGGGCACGGACGGGCGCATCATCTTTGCGATCCCCTACGAGCAGGATTTCACCCTCATCGGCACCACCGAGGCCGCCCATGAGGACCTGAGCGCGAAGCCCAGGATCACGCCGGAGGAAACGGCTTACCTGATTGCTTTTGCGAACGAATACCTGGCGCAGGATATCTCGGAAAAGGATGTCGTCTGGACCTATTCCGGTGTGCGCCCGCTATACGACGAGGGCGCGGCCAGCGCTACGGCCGCGACGCGGGATTACACGCTGAAGCTGGAAACCGGGGCGGGCGGGCCGATGCTGAACGTGTTCGGCGGCAAGATCACGACCTACCGGCGGCTGGCCGAAGCGGCACTGGAAAAGATCGCGACGCAATTGCCGATGCCCAAGGGCGCCTGGACGGCCGGCGTGCCGCTGCCGGGCGGCGATTTCCCGGTGAAAGGTGTCTCGGCGCAGATCGAGGGGCTGAAGGCGGATTACCCGTTCCTGTCGGAGTTCTGGGCGCAGCGCCTGGTGCGCGCCTATGGGACAGAGGCGCGGGATGTGCTGGGCGAGGCGGCGTCGGCCGAGGATCTTGGCCCGGATTTCGGCGCGACGCTGACCGGGCGCGAAGTGCTGTGGCTGATGCAGAAGGAATTCGCGCGGACCGCCGAAGACGTGGTTTGGCGGCGCGGGAAACTCGGCCTAAGGTTGAAGCCGGAGGAGATCAAATCGCTGGGGGCCTGGATGGATCACCAGCGTCCCGCGGCCCGTGCCGCGGCGGAATAGGGGGGAGCGATGGCTCTGGAGTTGAAAGGCGTTCGCAAGGTTGTCGAGGGGCAGGTGCATATCCACCCCACCGACCTGCGACTGGAACAGGGCAGCATGAACGTGCTGCTGGGTCCGACCTCGTCGGGCAAGACATCCTTGATGCGGCTGATGGCCGGGCTGGACGTGCCGGGGGAGGGCGAGGTCTGGTGGAATGGTGAAAACGTCACCGGCATGCGGGTTCAGGACCGCAAGGTGGCGATGGTTTATCAGCAATTCATCAACTACCCGTCGATGTCGGTCTACGACAACATCGCCTCGCCGATGCGGCTGATGGGGGTGAGCAAGACCGAGATCGACGCCCGGGTGCGCGAAACCGCCGAGCTGATGAAGCTGACGCCGATGCTGGAGCGCAAGCCGTTGGAATTGTCGGGCGGTCAGCAGCAGCGCTGTGCGTTGGCGCGGGCTCTGGTCAAGAATGCCGGTCTGGTCCTGCTGGACGAACCGCTGGCCAATCTCGACTACAAGCTGCGCGAGGAGTTGCGGGTGGAAATCCCAAGGATTTTCGAGGCCTCCGGCGCGATCTTCGTCTACGCGACGACGGAACCGGAAGAGGCGCTGCTGCTGGGCGGCAACACCGCGACCCTTTGGGAGGGCCGGGTGACGCAGTTCGGCCCGACCGCGCAGGTCTATCGCCAGCCGGTGGATGCGACGACGGCACGGGTCTTCAGCGATCCGCCGATGAATTTCCTGCAGGTGTCCAAGACCGGGTCCAAGCTGATGTTCGGGGAGGGGCAGTCGGCCCCCGCCGCCGGCAAGCTGGCCGACCTGCCCGATGGCCGCTACACCGCCGGGTTCCGCCCCAACCACCTGGAGATCGGCCAGCACGCCTCCGAGGCGATGCAGTTCCGCACGAAGCTGGTGGTGACAGAGCTGACCGGGTCGGAAACCTTCGTGCACCTGGATCATGCGGGCGAACGCTGGGTCGGGCTGATCCACGGCGTGCATGACCTGCCGATCGGAGAGGCGCTGACCGTCTGGCTGGACCCGCGCCACGTTTACATCTTTGGCGAGGACGGCGCGTTGATCGCCCCTGCCGCCTATGCGCTGGCCGCCTGAGGGGGAGGGGACATGGCAAAGATCACGCTCGACAAGCTGGCCCATTCCTACCTGCCCAATCCCGGGCACGAGGACGACTGGGCGCTGAAGGAAATGACCCATGTCTGGGAGGACGGCGCGGCCTATGCGCTGCTGGGGTCCTCGGGCTGCGGGAAGTCCACGCTGCTCAACATCATCTCGGGGCTCTTGCAGCCGTCGCAGGGGCGGATCCTTTTCGGGGATACGGATGTCACCCATGCCCCGACAGCGGCGCGCAACATCGCGCAGGTGTTCCAGTTCCCGGTGGTCTACGACACGATGAGCGTGCGCGACAACCTGGCCTTTCCACTGCGCAATCGCGGCGAGAGCCCGGCCTATGTGGCTGAACGCGTGCAGGAAATCGCCCGGATGATCGGCATGGAGGACATGCTGAACCGCAAGGCGCGCGGCCTGACGGCGGATGCCAAGCAGAAGATTTCGCTGGGTCGGGGGATGGTGCGCAAGGACGTGAACGCTCTGCTGTTCGACGAGCCGCTGACAGTGATCGACCCGCATATGAAATGGGAGCTGCGCACCCAGCTGAAATCGCTGCACAACGAGTTCGGCCACACGATGATCTACGTCACCCATGACCAGACGGAGGCGCTGACCTTCGCCGACAAGGTGGTGGTCATGTATGACGGCCGCGTGGTGCAGATCGGCACCCCGGAAGAGCTGTTCGAGACGCCGGAACATACCTTCGTGGGCTATTTCATCGGCTCACCCGGCATGAACGTGATCCCCGCCAAGGTGGAGGGCGACCGCGCCTATATCGACGGGGCGGAGATCGCGCTTGGCCAGGGTTATGGCCCGATGGGGGGCCGGGTCGAGATCGGCGTGCGCCCGGAATATGCGCGCCTGTCCGACAGCGAGGGCCTGCCGGTGAACATCCGCCGGGTCGAGGATGTCGGCCGCCACAAGGTGATCCGGGCGGATTTCTTCGGCACCGATATCAACATCATCGCCGGCGAGGATGACGAGATTGGCGCGGACATGACCCGTGTCGCCTTCGATCCGGCGCGGGTGAACGTCTACGCGGATGACTGGCGGGTGAAACCCACCGGCGCGGCGGCATGAGCGGCCGAACGGGAGGAGGGGCGAGATGAACAAGACGACCAATCAGAAGGCCTGGTTCCTGGTTCTGCCGGTGCTGGTGCTGGTCGCCTTCTCGGCGGTGATCCCGCTGATGACGGTTGTGAATTACTCGGTCCAGGACACGTTCGGGAACAACCAGTTCTTCTGGGCGGGCCTGGAATGGTTCGAGGAGATGCTGGCCTCGCAACGGATGTGGGACGCGCTTGGGCGGCAGTTGATGTTCTCGGGGATCATCCTGGCGATCGAGGTGCCGCTGGGCATCTTCGTGGCGCTGAACATGCCCAAGGGCGGCTTCTGGGCCTCGTTCTGCCTGGTGATGATGTCGCTGCCGCTGCTGATCCCGTGGAACGTGGTGGGCACGATCTGGCAGATCTTCGGCCGGGTGGATATCGGGCTGCTGGGCTACGTGCTGGACCGGATCGGGGTGAATTACAATTACACCCAGGACACGGTCGCGGCCTGGATCACCATCGTGGTGATGGATGTCTGGCACTGGACGTCGCTGGTGGCGCTGCTGGCCTATGCGGGGCTGAAATCCATTCCCGACGCCTTCTACCAGGCGGCCAAGATCGACCAGGCGAGCCGCTGGAAGGTGTTCCGCTATATCGAGCTGCCCAAAATGATGGGCGTGCTGATGATCGCCGTGCTGCTGCGCTTCATGGACAGTTTCATGATCTACACCGAGCCGTTCGTGGTGACCGGCGGCGGGCCCGGCAATGCGACGACCCTGCTGTCGATCGACCTGGTCAAGATGGCGCTCGGCCAGTTCGACCTCGGCCCCGCGGCGGCGTTCTCGATCATGTATTTCCTGGTGATCCTGCTGATCTCCTGGGTGTTCTACACGGTCATGACCAACCTGGACAATCGGGGGAGCTGAGCGGATGGCAAACGTGACCGAAACCCAGGCCCCGGCCTATGTCGCCCCGCGCAAGGGATTGTTGTCCCGGGTGAATTCCCGCGCGGTGGTGATGACGCTCTACCTGCTGTTCCTGCTGCTGCCGATCTACTGGCTGCTGAACATGAGCCTGAAGACCAACGCAGAGATCCTGGGCGATTTCACGCTGTGGCCCAAGGACCTGACGCTGGCCAATTACGCGACGATCCTGTCCGACCCGGCCTGGTACATGGGCTATGTGAATTCGCTGACCTACGTGGTGCTGAATACCGTGATCTCGCTTTCGGTGGCGCTGCCTGCGGCCTATGCGTTCTCGCGCTACCGGTTCCTGGGGGACAAGCACCTGTTCTTCTGGCTGCTGACCAACCGGATGGCGCCGCCCGCGGTCTTTGCGCTGCCGTTCTTCCAGCTTTATTCCTCGGTCGGGCTGTTCGACACGCATATCGCGGTGGCGCTGGCGCATTGCCTGTTCAACGTGCCGCTGGCTGTCTGGATCCTGGAAGGGTTCATGCGCGGCGTGCCGAAAGAGATCGACGAGACCGCCTATATCGACGGCTATTCCTTCGGGTCCTTCTTCGTGAAGATCTTCATGCCGCTGATCGCGTCGGGCATCGGCGTCGCGGCCTTCTTCTGCTTCATGTTCTCCTGGGTCGAGCTGCTGCTGTCGCGCACGCTGACCACGGTGGACGCCAAGCCGATCGCGGCGATCATGACGCGGACGCAGGGGGCATCCGGCATCGACTGGGGCGTGCTGGCGGCGGCGGGGATCCTGACGATCGTGCCCGGGGCCTTGGTCATCTATTTCGTACGCAACTACATCGCCAAGGGCTTTGCCCTGGGGAGGGTGTGATGCAGGGGCTGACGGTTCAGCGGATGCGGCAGGCCCGGCCTCGGGGGGGCGTTCGCCCGGTCCGGGCTGGCGCGGGCGCCCCGAAGCAGGTGCGTCGCGAGGGCTGTGCGGGGCATCGCCGGGACGCCCTCCCAGGGGGGAGGTCGGGCGTGGCGCATCCGCGCCGGGTGCGTCCGCTGGTGGCGGCGCAACAAACATTCATCAGGGAGGTATTCTGACATGGCCTGGATGGCATGGACCTGGCCGACGGCGATCTTCTTCCTGGTCATCGCCTCGCTTCTCGTCATCTTCACGATCCTCGCGATCCGGTTCCCCGAAACCCCGCGCACCGGCGTGCTGGGGATCGAGACGACCCGCGGGGACCGGCTTTTCATCACGCTTCTCGGCTCGGCCTTTCTCAACCTGGCCTGGCTCGGATGGACGGACCTCGCCCAATGGTGGGGGCTCGTCATTGCCTTGGTCTATGCCGCGGCGGTGTTCCGCTGGGTCTAGACCCGACCAAACCGGCGAAGGAGACGCCGGACACCTCGATATTCCAAGGGAGGAAAACATGAGGATATCACTGAAAAGTAGCACCGCCCTGGTGCTGGCGCTGGCGATGGCCGGGCCGGTCTGGGCCGACATGGAGGCGGCGCAGGCCTTCCTGGACGAAGAGATCGGCGACATGTCCACGCTCACCCGCGAGCAGCAGGAAGCCGAGATGCAGTGGTTCATCGACGCCGCCGCCCCGATGGCCGGCATGTCGATCAACGTCGTGTCCGAAACCATCACCACGCATGAATACGAAAGCCAGGTGCTGGCCCCGGCCTTTACCGCGATCACCGGGATCGAGGTCACCCACGACCTGATCGGCGAAGGCGACGTGGTCGAGAAACTGCAGACGCAGATGCAGTCGGGCCAGAACGTCTATGACGGCTACATCAACGATTCCGACCTGATCGGCACCCATTGGCGCTATCAGCAGGCGCGCAACCTGACCGACTGGATGGCGGGCGAGGGCGCGGATGTGACCAATCCCGATCTCGACCTGGACGATTTCATCGGCATCAGCTTTGTCACCGGGCCGGATGACAAGCTGTACCAGCTGCCGGACCAGCAATTCGCGAATCTATACTGGTTCCGCTACGATTGGTTCAACCATCCGAAAACCCAGGAAGATTTCAAGGCCGCCTATGGCTATGACCTGGGCGTTCCGGTGAACTGGTCGGCCTATGAGGACATCGCGGAATTCTTCACCGGGCGCGACATGTCCTATGCGGGCGGCCCGGCCGAGGATGTCTTCGGCAACATGGATTACGGCAAGAAGGACCCCTCGCTTGGCTGGCGCTACACCGATGCGTGGATGTCCATGGCCGGGATGGGCGACAAGGGCGAACCCAACGGCCTGCCGGTCGACGAATGGGGCGTCCGGGTGAACGAGAATTCGCAGCCGGTCGGTTCCTGCGTGGCCCGTGGCGGCGCGACCAACGCGCCTGCGGCGGTCTATGCCGTGACCAAGGCGATCGAATGGCTTGAGAAGTACACTCCGCCCGCCGCGGCCGGCATGACCTTCTCAGAGGCCGGACCGATCCCCGCGCAGGGCAATATCGCCCAGCAGATGTTCTGGTACACCGCCTTCACCGCCGACATGGTGGGCGACGGGGCGGATGCGGTCCTGAACGACGACGGCACGCCGAAATGGCGCATGGCCCCGTCGCCGCATGGCGCCTACTGGGAAGAAGGCACCAAGATCGGCTACCAGGATGCGGGGTCGTGGACGCTGCTGAAATCCACCCCGGTGGATCGGGCCAAGGCCGCTTGGCTGTATGCCCAGTTCGTGACCTCGAAGACCGTGGACGTGAAGAAATCCCATGTGGGCCTGACCTTCATCCGCGAGTCGACGATCCAGCACGACAGCTTCACCGAACGCGCGCCCAAGCTGGGCGGCCTGGTCGAGTTCTACCGCTCGCCGGCCCGCGTGGCCTGGTCGCCCACGGGCACCAACATCCCCGATTATCCCAAGCTGGCACAGCTGTGGTGGCAGAATATCGGGGACGCGATGTCGGGTGCCAAGACCCCGCAGGAGGCGCTGGATTCGCTCTGCGCCGACCAGGAGCGGGTGCTGGAACGCCTGGAACGCGCCGGTGTGCAGGGTGACCTCGGTCCGAAGATGAACGAGGAGCAGGACCCGGAATACTGGCTCTCGCAGCCCGGTTCGCCCAAGCCCAAGCTGGAGAACGAGGACGAAGAGCCGATGACGGTCTCCTATGACGAGCTGATCCAGTCCTGGAACTGATCGGCCGCGCATGACAGGCCGGGGCTTTCGGGCCCCGGCCTTTTCTGTATCCTGCAGCGCGCGCCCATGGCCGGGGTGCGGCAGGCAAGGGGAGGGCAGGCCATGACCCATATTCTGGCAATCGACCAGGGCACCACATCCAGCCGCGCGATCCTCTTCGATGGCGAGATGAAGATCACCGCCACCGCGCAGGAGGAATTCGCCCAGCATTATCCGGCCTCGGGCTGGGTCGAACACGATCCGGGGGACCTCTGGACCTCGACCGCCGCGACATGCCGCGCGGTGATGGAAAAGGCGGGGCTGAAGGCCGCCGATATTGCCGGGATCGGCATCACCAACCAGCGCGAGACGACGCTGATCTGGGACCGCGCCACCGGCAAACCCATTCACAACGCCATCGTCTGGCAGGACCGGCGCACCGCCGAAACATGCCAAGCGCTGAAGAAACAGGGCCACGAGGCCCGCGTCGGCGACCTGACCGGCCTGCTGCTGGATCCATATTTCTCGGGTACGAAGGCGGCCTGGATCCTCGACCATGTCGAAGGCGCCCGCGCCCGGGCCGAAGCCGGAGAGCTGGCCTTCGGCACCGTCGACAGCTGGCTGGTCTGGAACCTGACCGGTGGCCGCGTCCATGTCACCGACGCCACCAATGCCTCGCGCACCATGCTCTACGATATCCATCGGGGGGAATGGTCGCAGGAGCTGTGCGACATGCTGAACGTGCCGATGGCCCTGCTGCCCGAGGTGCGCGATTGCGCCGCCGATTTCGGAATGGCGCGGGCCGATCTCTTCGGGGCCGAGATCCCGATCCTGGGCATCGCGGGCGATCAGCAGGCGGCCACGATCGGGCAGGCCTGTTTCCAGCCGGGCATGATGAAATCCACCTATGGCACGGGCTGTTTCGCCCTGCTCAATATCGGTGAGACGCCGGTCGCCTCGCAGAACCGGCTGCTGACCACCGTGGCCTACCAGCTCGACGGACGCGCGACCTATGCGCTGGAGGGGTCGATCTTTGTCGCCGGCGCGGTGGTGCAATGGCTGCGTGACGGGCTGAAGATCATCCGCGAAGCCAGCGAGACGCAGCCGCTGGCCGAACGCAGCGATGACGGGCAGAACGTCGTACTGGTGCCCGCCTTTACCGGTCTGGGCGCGCCCTATTGGAACGCCGAATGCCGCGGCGCGGTCTTTGGCCTGACCCGCAATTCCGGCCCGGCAGAGCTGGCCCGGGCGGCGCTGGAAAGCGTCGGCTACCAGACCCGTGACCTGCTTGAGGCGATGCGGGCCGATTGGGCCGCGACCGGGGCTGGCAACGGGGGCGAAGGCGACGCGCCGACCCTGCGCGTCGATGGCGGGATGAGCGCGTCGGACTGGGCCATGCAGTTCCTGGCCGATATCACCGGCGCTGCCGTGGACCGGCCCGATATCCTGGAAACCACAGCCATGGGCGCGGCCTGGCTGGCCGGGCAAAGGGCGGGGCTCTACCCGGATGCGGCGGGCTTTGCCGAGACCTGGGCGCTGGAGCGGCAATTCACCCCCGCGATGGACGAGGCGCGGCGCGAAGGGAAATACGCCGCCTGGAAACGCGCCGTCGCGGCGGCGCAGGCGTTTTGAGCCAGCCGGGCTTTTCCCTGGCCCTGCCGGGGCAGGTGCTGTTCGGCCGCGGCCGCGCGTCCGAGGCAGCGGGCCTGATCCTGGAGCGAGGGCGATCCGTCCTGCTGGTCCGTGGCCGGTCCGTGGCCTTCGCCGACACGCTCGCGGCCGAACTGCGGTCCGCCGGGGCACAGGTGACGGAGGAAACCGGACAGGGCGAACCGACCCTGCCGCAGATCGAAACCGCCCTCGCGGCGTTGCGGGGGCAGCGCATCGACTTGGTCGTCGCAATTGGCGGCGGATCTGTGATCGACCTGGGCAAGGCGCTGGCGGCGCTGATCCCGCAGCCGGGCGCCGTGCTGGATCACCTGGAAGGGGTCGGGGCGGGGCGGCCGTTGGACGCCGCGCCTCTGCCCTTCGTCGCCCTGCCTACCACGGCGGGCACCGGGGCCGAGGCCACCAAGAACGCCGTGATCGGCGTGCCGGAGGCCGGGCGCAAGGTGTCGCTGCGCGATCTGCGGATGTTGCCGGACCTGGCCATCGTCGACCCGGCGCTGACGGATCATTGCCCTGCGCCGGTCACCCTGGCCTCGGGGCTGGATGCGGTGACGCAGGTGATCGAACCCTACCTGTCGGCCCGTGCCAACCCGATGACCGATGCGCTCTGCCGGGATGCGATCCCGCGCGGACTGATTGCGCTGCGCAGGCTGATGGAGCGCGAGGATGCGGCGGCGCGCGATGCGCTCTGCCTGACCTCGGTGACCGGCGGGATCGCCCTGGCCAATGCGGGGCTGGGCGCGGTGCACGGGCTGGCGGGGGTGATCGGCGGCGCGACCGGTATGGCCCATGGGGTGATCTGCGGTCGACTCCTTGTGCCCTGCCTGCGCGCCAACGCCACCGCGCTGGAGGCCGCCGGGGCCGACATGGCGCGGATGGACGAGGTCCGGGGCTGGATCGCCGCCGCCTTCGGCGCCCCGCCCCAGGACGCTTTCGCCACCTTTCAGGCCTGGATCAACGCGCAGGGGCTGCCCTTCCTGCCCGAGGATCGCGGCGCGGATGCCGATTGGGCGCACACCGCGCAGGGCGCGTCCTCGATGAAGGGCAATCCCGTGGTCCTAGGCGAGGCCGCGCTGCTGGACATCCTCGCCGCCGCGCGCCGCCCGGGCGGTGTCGCTGGCTGAGCGCGCCCGCATTTTTGAGTATTTCTGGCAAGATGAAGCAGGGGATGCGCCCCATTCGCGGTGGCGCGCCGGGTGGTCGGGGGAGCTGATCTTCCTTCATCTTGCCGAAAATACTCCCGCCGGAGGCGTTCGCACCCTCTGGCCTCGCGCCGCGCCGCCGCTATGGTGCGGGGGATGAGCCGCAAACCCGATACCCCCCTGCGCCGAGGCTGGACCACCGGCGCCTGCGCCACCGCCGCGACGCGGGCGGCGCTGATCGCTCTGTGGCGGGGCGCGCATCCGGACAGCGTCCGGATCACCCTGCCGCGAGGCGAGCGGCCGGATTTCGTGGTGGCCCACCGGGCCGAGGGGCCGGGCTGGGCCGAGGCCGGGATCGTCAAGGATGCGGGCGACGATCCGGATGTCACCCATGGCGCGATGATCATCGCGCGGGTCGCGGCGTCCGAGGGGGGCGTGGTGTTCCGTGCAGGCGAGGGTGTCGGCATGGTGACCCGCCCCGGCCTGCCGATCCCGCCGGGGGAGCCGGCGATCAACCCGGTGCCGCGCCAGATGATGCAGGCCGTCGTCGCCGATCTGGCGCAGCGCGAGGGGCGCGCGGCCGATGTCGAGATCACCATTCGCATTCCGGGGGGCGCGGCGCTGGCCGCTAAGACATGGAACCCGCGGCTCGGGATCGAGGGCGGGCTGTCAGTTCTGGGCACGACCGGCATCGTGCGACCGTTTTCCTGCGCGGCCTGGATCGCCTCGATCCACCGGGGCATCGACGTGGCCCGGGCCGAGGGCCTGCAACATGTGGCGGGCTGTACCGGGGCGACCTCGGAACGCAGCGTGCAGGCCGAACTGGGTCTGCCCGATCACGCGATGCTGGATATGGGGGATTTCGCCGGGGGCATGCTGAAATACCTGGCCCGGCACCCGGTCGAGAAGGTGACGATCGGCGGCGGACTGGGGAAGCTGACCAAGCTGGCCCAGGGCGCGATCGACCTGCATTCGGGGCGTTCACAGGTGGATTTCGCGGCCTTGGCCAGGGCGCTTGACGCCGAGTGGATCGCCGAGGCGCGCACCGTGCTGGAAGTGCATCAGAGGCTGGGCGCGCCCCTGGTCGAGTGGATCGTGCACGAGGCGCGTGAAAAGGCCCAGGCCATGGTGCAGGAGAGCCAGGTTCAGATCATCGCCGTGGACCGGCAGGGCCTGATCGTGGGGCGCGCATGATCCTGCTGCTGGCCGGCACGGCCGAGGCGCGGGCCCTGGCCGAAGGGCTGGCGGGGGCGGGGGTCGCGGCCTGCGCCTCTTTCGTCGGGGCCGTGGCGGAGATCGACCGGATTGCGCTGCCGCACCGGGTGGGCGGTTTCGGCGGCGAGACGGGGTTCCGGCGATACCTGTCGGAAGAAGGGATCACCGCCGTGATCGACGCGACCCATCCCTTTGCCGCGCAGATCACGCCCCGCACGGCGCGGGTCTGCGGCGATCTGGGGCTGCCCTACCTGCGATTGCAGCGCCCCACCTGGCAGGCGGGCGAGGGGGATCGCTGGACCTTTGTCGCTCGGCCGGAGGATTTGCCGCGTGTCATCCCGCAGGGCACGCGGATCTTCCTGTCGGTCGGGCGGAAGGAATTGGCGCGGTATCAGGGGCTTGAGGGGCGCGAGGTGGTGCTGCGCAGCATCGACCCGCCGGGCGACCTGCCCGATGGCTGGCGCTGCGTGCAGGGTCGGCCACCCTTCCCGGTGGAGGAGGAAAAGGCGCTGTTCGCGTTGACCGGTATCGAATGGGTCGTGACCAAGAACGCGGGCGGCGCGTCATCGATGGCCAAGCTGGTGGCGGCGCGGCAATTGGGGCTGGCGGTTGCGATGATCGAACGGCCGCCCTTGCCCGAGGGCGTGGATGTGGCCGAGGACGTGGAAACGGCGCTGCACTGGGCGCGGGAGCACGCGTCGTGAGGCGGATCGAGACAGAGGCCGATATCGCGGAAGGCGCGGCGGCGCTGGCGCGGCTGGACCCGGCCTTTGCGCCGCTCACCGCGCTGCGGCCGCCCTTGCGGCGCAGGCCGGCGGGTTTTGCCACGCTCTTGCAGGCGATCGTCGGCCAGCAGGTTTCGACCGCCTCGGCCCGCGCGATCTGGGCGCGGGTCGAGGAGGCGGGCCTGACCGACGCCGCACCGGTCCGCGCGGCGGGGGAGGACGGGCTGCGCGCCTTGGGGTTTTCCCGCCCCAAGATCCGCTATGCGCTGGCGCTGGCAGAAAGCGGGCTGGATTTCGACGCGCTGGCGCATTTGGACGATGAGGCGGTGATCGCGCAGCTGACCGCGCTGAAGGGCATCGGCCGCTGGACGGCGGAGATTTACGCGCTGACCGCCCTGGGGCGAAGCGATGTGTTTCCGGCGGGCGATCTGGCCTTGCAGGAGGCGGCGCGCATCCTCTACCACCAACAGGACCGCCCGGATGAGCGGCGCCTGCGGCAGATGGCCGAGGCGTGGTCACCCTGGCGGGCCGTTGCGGCACGGCTTCTGTGGGAGCTGTACGCACAGGAAAAACGACGGGAGGGCATCCAGTGACGAGGGTATTGAACGCGGGCCGCAAGGACCCGGTATCGGGAACGACGCGGTCGGTCGTGGTGTTCCTGCATGGCTACGGCGCCAACGGGGCCGACCTGCTGGGACTGGCGGACGTGCTGGGAGAACATCTGCCCGACACGCTGTTCGTGGCGCCGGATGCGCCGGAGAATGTGCCGGGCGCGCCGATGGGCTACCAGTGGTTCCCGATCCCATGGATGGATGGGTCCTCGGAAGAAGAGGCCGAACGGTCGATGATGCAATCGGTCGAGGATCTGAACGCGTTCCTCGATGCGCTGATGGTCGACGAAGACGTGCTGCCGGAGCAGGTGGTGCTGTTCGGGTTCTCGCAAGGCACGATGATGTCGCTCTACGTGGCGCCGCGCCGCGAGGATGAAGTGGCCGGGATCGTCGCGTTCTCGGGCCGTTTGCTGAAGCCTGAACTCCTGTCGGACGAAACCGTGTCGCGCCCGCCGGTCCTGCTGGTCCATGGCGACCAGGACGACGTGGTGCCGCCGCAATCCCTGCCGGCCGCCGCCGAGGCGCTGCAGGAAGCCGGCTGGAAAGAGGTCTACGCCCACGTGATGAAGGGCACCGCCCATGGCATCGCACCCGACGGGCTGTCGGTGGCGCTGGCCTTCATGCGGGACAAGTGCGGGTTGTGAGGGTTCGGTAACTCTCTTTACCGCGCGGTCAGTTCGTGAAACTGTGCCGCGACGTCATAGGGAGAGAGACATGATCATCATCACCGGCACGATGGAAGTGGCCCCGGGCAATGAAGAGCAGGCGAAGGCGAATTTCGCCCTCGCTGCCGAGAATTGCAAATCCGAACGCGGCTGCATCGAATACCGCTTCTGGCAGAGTGTCGACCAGCCTAACCTGTTCCGTGTCTACGAGGAATGGGAGGACAAGGATTGCCTGCGCGAACATTCCGCCCACCCGAATTTCAAGGCGCATGGCGAACGCATGGCGCCGCTGGGCGTGTCCAACCGCAAGCTCAAGATGATCGAACCGGACCGCATCAAGGACCTTTGAGAGGCTGGACCGGATAACTGTACTAGGCAGGTTTGGCCGCGCCCGGTTCCGGGGCGCGAGGGCGCATCGGAGCCGGCGCGTTTGCCACCTGCCGGGGCGGTGTCTATGACCCTTGCGGAGACCTCGAAAGGGAGTGCCTCATGACCGCCTATGTCATTGGACGGATGCAGATCCACAGTCGCGACTGAATGGAGGACTATTTCGCCAAGATACCCGGTGTCGTAGCGGATCATGGCGGGCGTTTCCTCGTGCGCGGGGGGGACCCCGAAACCCTGGAAGGGCAGGATACGGTGCCGGATGCGGCCTTCATCCTCGAGTTTCCCGACCGTAGCCGCGCCCAGGCCTTCTGGGCCTCGGATGCCTTTCAGCAGCTTGCCGTGCTGCGCCGATCCGGGTCGACGCTGAACGCCTTCGTCGTCGATGCGCTGCCGTCTGACACCTGAGCACCTGCATCCGACCTGCGCCGCGGCGGCGACCGGTCATCGGTCGTGACCAGGGCCCCGGTCCGATCCATCGGATCGCCTATTGTCACGGCGTTGTCACGGAATCCCGGTAGCCCTGTGGATAAGCTGCATATCGGGGGCTTGCCTTGGGTCAGACCCGATATATAGTCGATGATACGGTTGGGGCGGGTCTCCCCGCCCTGGGGCCGGAACAGGCAGACAGGGCGGGAGCGTGTTGCAGATGGACGGAGATTTCAGAACCGAATTCGTGAGGGAGCCGGCGGCGCTGAAACAGCACCCCGCACTGGTTCTGAACGCGGATTACCGGCCGCTCTCCTATTACCCCTTGAGTTTGTGGCCCTGGCAGGAGGCGGTGAAGGCAGCCTTCCTGGACAGGGTCGACATCGTGGCGGAATACGACACCTGTGTCCGAAGCCCGAGTACCCAGATACGGATACCCTCGGTCGTCGTCCTCAAAGATTATGTCAAACCTCAAAAGCGCGTGGCCTTCACGCGCTTTAATCTTTTTCTGAGGGAC
This sequence comes from Pseudooceanicola atlanticus, assembly GCF_000768315.1. Lineage (GTDB taxonomy): Bacteria > Pseudomonadota > Alphaproteobacteria > Rhodobacterales > Rhodobacteraceae > Pseudooceanicola > Pseudooceanicola atlanticus. Next base: position 98,844 of record NZ_AQQX01000004.1, on the reverse strand, counting down.
GAATTCCGCTGCCAGTATTGCGGATCGAAGGGCGATCTGACCTTCGATCACGTGGTGCCGCGCGCCAGTGGCGGGATCACCTCGTGGGAAAACGTCGTGGCGGCCTGTTCGCCATGCAACCTGCGCAAGGGGTCGAAATCGCTACGCCGGGCCAACATGTCCCTGCGCAAGCCGCCGCGTGCGCCGGGGGCGGAAGAGCTGCGCAATATGGGGCGGAAATTCCCGCCGGGCCATTTGCATGAAAGCTGGATCGACTACCTGTACTGGGATGCAGAACTGGAAGCGTAATCTTGGCGCCTGGGCACTGGCCGGGGTGATGGCGCTGTGGGCCGGCCCCGTGCTGGCTCAGGCCGGGCCGCTGCAATGTGGGGGCGGTGCGATCAGCGCCCAGGCCCGCGTTCTGGCCGACGAGGTCAACCTCGCCCGCACCGATCCCAATGGCTATGCCGCGCTGGTCGAGGCGTATTTTGCCGGGCTGCAGGGCAAACGCTACAAGCTGGGCAATGTCACCATGGTGATGCAGGAAGGCCGCCCGGCGGTGACAGAGGCCGTGCGCGCCCTGAAGCGCCAGAAGCCTGTGCCCGCTCTGGACGTGTCGGGCTGTCTGTCGGCGGCGGCGCAGGATCACGTCGCCCACCAGGGGCCAAGGGGCGGGTTCGGCCATGTCGGCCCGGGCGGGCAGGGGCCGTCGGACCGGGTGGCGCGGCATGTGCGCGGGCGGCCCTATTGCGGCGAGAATATCTCCTACGGGATAGCGGATCCGCGCGGGGTGGTGATCCAACTGATCGTGGATGACGGGGTGCCGGGACGCGGCCATCGCAAGAACATCTTCGACCCGCGATTCCGCAGCCTTGGGACAGCGACCGGCCCGCATGCCAAGCTGCGCAACATGGCGGTCCAGGTGTTCTGCTTCAACCAGGTCACGGGCGGTTAAGCCGCCGGGCGGGAACGAAAAAACCCGGCCGCTGGGCCGGGTTTTTGGTAGGTCGTTATGGGTCCGATCAGGAAGACGGGCCAGCCGGCTTGGCCGGGGCCTGACCCTGAGCGGGCGCGGCCGGCGCAGCGGCTGCCGCGGGCTTCTGTGCCTGCTTGGCACCGGAGGAGAGCGGATCGTCCTGGCGCTGCACGGAGCCTTCGAAATGCGCACCGGATTCGATGGCGATCGTCTTGTGGATGATGTCGCCTTCGACGCGGGCGGTCGAAGTCAGGCGTACCTTCAAGCCACGGACGCGGCCGACGATACGGCCGTTGATGACGACGTCATCGGCAATCACTTCGCCCCGGATGGTGGCGGTTTCACCGATGGTCAGCAGGTGGGCGCGGATGTCGCCTTCGACGGTGCCTTCGACATTCACGTCGCCGGTCGTCTTGAGGTTGCCGGTGACATGCAGGTCAGACGACAGCACGGAGGCCGGCGGCTTTGCCTTGGGGGCCGTGGGCTTGTATTCCGGCGTCGATTTCGGGGTCGTGGCTTCGGAGGCAGCGGGGCTCGCCGGGCTGGAAGTTTCGCCTGCCTTCGGGCCGGGTTCGTTGATTTTGCTTTTAGAAAACATCGTTAGCAGCCTTGATATAGATCATCGGGTTCACGGCGCGCCCGCCAACGCGGACTTCGTAGTGCAGATGGGGGCCAGTGACCCGTCCGGATGCTCCCATATCACCGATCCGATCCCCGCGCGAGACTCTTTCACCCACTTTCACGCGAATGCGCGACATATGGGCGTAACGGGTTTCGATGCCGAACTGGTGCTTGATCTTGACCAGGCGGCCATAACCGGACTGCCAGCCCGCATGGACGACGACACCGTCGGCGGTGGCATAGAGCGGGGTTCCGACGGGACCGGCGAAATCGACGCCTGAGTGCATGCGGCGACCGCCATTCTTGGGGTCGCGGCGATAGCCGAAGCCGGAGGTGAAACGGTAGCTGGCCTTGACGGGCGTGGCGAAGGGGGCCTTTTCCGCGGCGATGCGGTAGAGGTTCAGCCGGTCCATCTGGTTCAGGATCCGGTTGGCGCGGCTGGCGTCGAGCGAGGGTTCCTCGCCCATGGTCGACAGCGAGATCGGGGTGAGCGGGCCACCCTGGCCGCTATAGCCGCGGCGCACCTGCTGGATCATGTTGTCGGTGTTCATGCCGGCCTTGCGGAACATCTTGTCCAGCGGCGTGATCGAGACGGTCATCGCCTCTTCCAGCTGGCGGAAGATCTGGTCGTTCTGGTCCTGCAGCATGGTGATCTGGTGGGCCAGCTCGTCCGCCTGGGTCAGCGCGTCCTGGGCATCGGCGGTGACCTGGTCACGCTCCTGCGCCGTGTTGGCCAGGGCGTTGGTCATGAAATCAAGGGCTTGCTCATTCGCGGCGGCGAGGGCGGAGCCGGGAAGGGCGGTCTCTGTGTTGCCAAGCTGGGCGTTGAGCGTCGCGGCTTCCTGACGGGCGGTGTCGCGTTCCTTCATGGTGCGGCGCAGGGTGGCCTGAACGACGCCGAGACCGGTTTCCGCTTCGCGCAGGCGGGTCTCTGCGGAGAGCAGCTGGGACTGCATGACGGAGATCTGTTCGAGCGCGGAGTTGAACCGTTCCTGGGCCGCCAGCGCCTCTTCGGCGCGGCTGTCACGCTCGGTGGCCATGGCATTCAGGCGTTCCTGGTAGATCCGCTGATCGCGCTTGGCCTGCTCCCGGAAATTCCCGGAACCAATTGAATCCATTAGGAGAATCGAGGTGGCGATGATCGACCAGGCAATGATCGCAGCGGTGCCGGAAAAACCGATCAGCTGGGTCAGCGGCTTGAGACGGATGAAGCGAGTGTCGTTGTCCGATCTCAGGAATAGCCGGCGTTCAGGAAAGTGACGCTCCAATAGAGCGTGTGCCCGAATAGCAAGTCGTGTTCGCACGTGATGCGCCCTTTGTCCCAGTCCCCACGACGCAGCGTCTATGTCCCCCGACACCTGCGTCCCGCGAAGTGTTAAACACATGATTCGCTTGGAGCAAGGCGTTTGGCCGGGTGATTCGCGGAAACGGTGGAAAATTGCCGTATCGGCAAAGAATCGCCGATATTGAGGGCCTTAGACACGGTTTTGGTGGTCAGTTTCTATCCTTTTGGAGGGGTTTCGGCGGCGAGGGGCCAGTAGAAATCGGGCGGCAATCCAGCCTCCGCACGTTTTTCCTCGTTAAAGGGCGGTTTAAGCGAAGCGTGAAAATAGCGTTGCACGAGATTGTGAAAAATCGGTTTCGGGTCCAGACCGTCGCGCCCGCAAAGCCAGTGAAACCACTTGGAGCCATAGGCGACGTGGTGGACCTCTTCGGCGTAGATGGTTTCCAGCGCGGCGATGACGTCGGGCAGGTCGGCCTTGCGGAAGATCTCGATCATGCCCGGGGTCACGTCGAGGCCGCGCGCCTCGAGCACCATGGGCACGACGGCGAGGCGGCCCAGGATGTCGTCCACCGTATCCTCGGCCGCGCGCCACATTCCGGCATGGGCGGGCAGGGCGCCGTAATGGGAGCCGAGCCGTTCCAGGCAATCGCAGACAAGGTTGAAATGCTTGGCCTCTTCGTCGGCGGATTGCACCCAGTCGTCGTAAAAGCCCGGCGGGAATCCGACATCGGTGAAACGGGCGACGATGTCCCAGTGCAGGTCGACCGCGTTCAGCTCGATATGCGCGACGGCATGCAGGATGGCGATCTGCCCCTTGAGCGATCCGGGCCGCCGGCGCGGCACGTCGCGCGGGTCCAGAAGCTCGGGCTTTTCGGGGCGGGAGGGGCGCAACGGCGGGCTGGCCTGACCCACGGGGATCTCGGGTGCCTCGCCGGAGCGGGAGGCGCGCCATGCGGCGGCGTGACGATGCGCCAGGGCGGTCTTTTCGCGACCGTCGGCGGTGGTCAGCACCTCGACAGCCATTTCGGCAAGGGTTTGGGTCATGGCGATCTGCCCTTCGGTCCTGTGTCGGTATCACGTCGGTATCACGTCGGTACTGCAGTGCAGCATCGGCGCAGCCGTTGCAGGTTGCGGCACCGTGACGGAGCGTAGGCAGAAGGTAAAGGTTTGGCCCGGCGATCAGGGCAAGCACCTTACCGGGACCGTGTAGACGTCGGGCGAAAGGCCGGCAAACAGGGGGCGGCTGTGGTCCTGTGTTTAGGTCCTGAAGATCAGGCCTGCGAAAGATTAGTATTGGTTGTGCCGACGGGCGTAGGCGGCGAAGGCCCGGTATCGCGTCTCGGACAAAATTGCCGACAGTTGGCTTCAGGCTGTGTCAGTCGTGCCGGTGAGGCGTCGAGTGACGTTTTGGTAAAGCAAACAAGGGGTTTATTAACCTTACGTCAGCCGAGTTTCGCCGGTATCGGGCGATACTCTCGGCAATGATCAGCGCAAAACCGGGATTGCTCCTAACTAGCGTCAGATTCTGTTTACCGAGACATTTTTTGGCCACAATCGGGCACCAGCATTCAACCTGTGGGTGAAATGAGTGAGGATTCGTTGTGTATATTGCGATCAGGGCGACCTGTTACATGATCGTACTGAATTCGATGGTGGCCCTGTTCGGCCTGACCTCCGGATTGATGATGGGAGTGGCACAACACATTGAGATCGCGGCGCTGGCCCTGGCGTCCGTTCTGTTCCTGCTGCTGGTCCGGAAGGGACTGCGCCAGGAATATTGCTGCGTTGTGCTGCTGTTCAGCGCATATTGTCTGGCTGACGTTGGCTATGCTCTCTCTGGCGGGTTCGTTCCTTCGAACCTGCTACGGCTGGCCGATGCCGGACTGTCTGTCACAGCGCTGTCGGGAATGATCCTGTGGCGCGGGCAGACATGGCGGGAGGCCCGGCTGGCCGCGTCGTAAAGCGACCAGTCGGACGGTGGAGACCGCCAGGGAGGAGAGGTGCCGGAGCCGGGCGAGCGATGCCTGGTTCCGGCAAGATCGCTTGGTCTGACTACTTTGCAAATCCAGGCATCACCTGTTTGCAAAGCTGTGGATCAGAGCGCCTTCACCGCCTCCAGAACCTCTTCGGCATGACCGGCGACCTTGACCTTGGGCCAGACCTTCGCGATCCGGCCTTCGCCGTCGATCAGGAAGGTCGCACGGGTGATGCCCATGAAGGTCTTGCCGTACATCTTCTTTTCGCCCCAGACGCCATAGCGTTCGCAGACATCCCCTTCGGCATCCGACAGGAGCGTCGTGGCGAGGTCATGCTTGGTCCGGAACTTGGCGTGCTTTTCCACGCTATCCTTTGAAACGCCCAGGATTTTTGCACCTGCGGCCTCGAAGTCGGCCCCCATGGCGGTGAAATCCTTGTTCTCGGTGGTGCAGCCGGGCGTGTCGTCCTTTGGATAGAAGAAAAGCACGACAGGCGCGGGGCGCAGGTCGGACAGCGTGACCGGATCGCCGCCATCCTGCGGCAGGGTGAAATCGGGCGCGGTATCGCCGGTGGCGGGCATCGCATCAGACATGGTGAATGGCCTTCCTCTACCTGTTATGTGATGTGCATAATAGGACGCGGACGCGTAGGGAAAAGAGGTGGCTCGGTTCGGGGGATGCGAACGGGGCCATGACAGGACCGATACGGGTCGATGGATCGGGGATACGCCATTTGAGCGACGACACGGACAGCACGGAAACGCCGGCGACGGAGGCACCGCCGCCGCGCCGCCGGCGGGCGTGGCGCTGGCTGTTGGGCGTGGTTGCCGTGGTCGTGCTGGTGCCGGTCCTGCTGGCAGGCGCCGCGCTGTGGCATCTGCAGGAGAACGAGATCGCCGCGCCGGACTGGCTGCGCGACCGGGTGGAGGACCGGGCAACCCGTGACCTTCCGGGAATGGCCGTGCGCTTCGGGGATCTGAGCGTCGCCCTGGGCGAGGGCTGGCAGCCGAGCCTGCATCTGCGCGACGTGGCGCTGCTGCCGCGCAGCGGGGGCCAGCCGATCACCCTGTCCGACGTGCGGACGAGCTTTGACGCCGAGGCGCTGATGCAGGGCGAGATCCGGCCCAGCGTGGTGCGGGTCAGCGGCGCGCGGGTGCAGTTCCAGCGCGACGAGGACGGGCTTTATGGCGTGGCCTTCGGCGCGCGGGTCGCCGGGCCGCCGGCTCCGGACGGGGCCGAGGCGGGGACGGGCGAGGCGCGCGAGGTCGGCGAGTCGCTGGACGCGCTTGGCGCGATGCTGAGCCAGCCGGTCTTTGCCTCGCTCGTGCGGATCGAGGGGTCGGGTCTGACCCTGCGTTACGATGACCGGCGGTCGGGCCGGGCCTGGACCGTGGACGGCGGACGGCTGGAACTGGTCCGGCAGGGCGACGACCTGCGGTTGCGGGCCGACCTGGCGCTGTTGGGCGGGCGGTCCTACGTGACCACGATCGAAAGCACGGTGACGGGCCGGATCGGGTCGCGCGCCGTGACCGTGGCGGTGCAGGTCGAGGACATGCCCGCCCGCGACATCGCCACCCAGAGCGCGGGCCTGGCCTGGCTGGGGATCCTGGATGCGCCGATTTCGGGTGCGTTCCGGCTGACCACCAGCCTTGACGGAGAGATCGGGCCGCTGAACGGCACCTTGCAGATCGGCGCGGGGGCGCTGGCGCCGGAGGGCACGGAGGAGCCGGTGCCGTTCCGGTCCGCGCGAAGCTACTTCCAGTACGATCCGGGGATGCAGGCCGTCAGCTTCAACGAATTGTCGGTGCAGAGCGCCTGGGTCACCGCCGTGGCCGAGGGCCGCATCGTGCTGGAGAACATCGCCGACGGCGTGCCCGAGGCGATGATCGGCCAGCTGCGCATCACCGAACTGACGACGAACCCGGCGGGGATCTATCCCGTGCCGCTCTACCTCGAGGGGGCGGAGGCGGACATGCGGCTGCGGCTGTCGCCCTTTCGGCTGGAACTTGGGCGGCTCGACCTGCGCGACCGGGGCGAGACGCTGCGCCTGTCGGGCTGGGCCGATGCGCGGGAGGAGGGTTGGGACCTGAGCCTGACCGGGCGGATGGCGGAGCTGAGCGCGGATGACTTGCTGGAGCTCTGGCCGACCTCGGCGCTGGACAAGACGCGGGAATGGGTGGCGCGCAACGTGCTGGACGGGGTGATCCGGGACATCCAGCTTGGCCTGCGGTCCGAGCCGATGAAACAGCCGGACCTCTATGTCGGGTTCACCTTCGAGGAGCTGATCACGACCTTCATGAAGACCCTGCCGCCGATCGAGGGCGGGTCGGGCCGGGCCGAGCTGCGCGACAACCGCTTCGTGGTGACCGCCGACGGCGGCGAGGTCTATGCGCCGGGCGGCGGGCCGCTGGCGGTGGCGGGGACGTCGTTCATCTACGAGGACGTGACGGTCAAGCGCGGCCCGGCGGAGGTGCGGCTGAAGCTGGATGGCGGGTTGCGCGACGTGCTGGTGATGCTGGACCAGGAGCCGTTCGAATACCTGAGCAAGGCAAACCGGACGCCGGACATGGCCTCGGGGCAGGCGAGCCTGGATGCGCTGCTGAACTTCAACCTTGTGAAGAAGTTGCAGCCCGACGAGATCCGGGTGGCCTATTCCGGGGTGCTGCGCGACGTGGAAAGCGACCGGATCGTGCCGGGCAAGACCTTGACCGCCGATCGGCTGGAGGTCACCGGCGACACGACCGTCCTGCGGGTTGCAGGTGAGGGGCGGATGGGCGCCATCCCCTTTGGCGGTGCGTGGGAGGGGCAGTTGGGTCCCGAGGCTGGCGGGCGGTCGAAAGTGGCGGGCTGGCTGACCCTGTCGGAGGATTTCGCACGCGATTTCAACCTGGGCCTGCCGCCCGGCACGCTGAGCGGCGCGGCGCGGGCCGAGATCGAGGTGGACATGGCGCGGGGGACCCTGCCGGAGTTCCGCCTGACCTCGGACCTGAAGGGGCTGGGGCTGCGGCTGGACGATCTGGACTGGTCGATGTCGCGCGGTGCGACCGGCCAGCTGGAGATCGCCGGAGAGCTGGCGACGCCCACCCGGATCGACCTGGTGCGCATCGACGCGCCGGGCCTGTCGGCACAGGGCAACGTGTCGCTGCGGGCTGGCGGCGGGCTGGATCGGGCGCGGTTCTCCAGCGTTCGGATCGGCAATTGGCTGAACGCGCCGGTGGTTCTGACCGGGCGCGGCAAGGGCGCGGCGCCGGCCGTGTCGGTCTCTGGCGGGTCGGTCGATCTGCGCAATGTCAGCATGGGCGGCGGCAGCGGGCAGGGCGGGCCGATCACCCTGACGCTGGACCGGTTGCAGATCTCGGACACGATTGCCCTGCGCGGGATGCGGGGCGAGTTCACCAACCAGGGCGGGCTGTCGGGCCGGTTCACCGGGTCGATCAATGGCCGCGCGCCGATCGAGGGCACACTGGTGCCGCGCGATGGCCGCACCGCGGTGCGCCTGACGGCCGCGAATGCCGGGGCGGCCCTGTCGGCGGCTGGCCTGCTGAAGAAGGGCGCGGAGGGGGCGCTGGAGCTGACCCTGCTGCCCGCCGGGGGGCAGGGCAGCTATGACGGGCGACTGAGCGTCAAGGATATCTGGTTGCAGGATGCGCCCGCCATGGCGTCGCTTCTGTCGACCCTGTCGATCGTGGGCCTGTTGGAGCAGATGTCGGGCAAGGGCATCCTGTTCAGCGACGTGCAGGCGGATTTCCGGCTGTCGCCATCGCAGGTGATCCTGCGCAGTTCCTCCGCCGTGGGGGCGTCGATGGGGGTGACGATGGATGGGGTCTATGACCTTGGCACCCAGCAGATGGACATGCAGGGGGTGTTTTCGCCGCTCTACCTGATCAACGGGATCGGACAGGTCGTGTCGCGCCGGGGCGAGGGGCTGATCGGGTTCAATTACGGCTTGCGGGGGCCGGTGTCGGATCCGCGCGTGTCGGTGAACCCGCTGTCGCTGTTCACGCCGGGGATTTTCCGCGAGATTTTTCGTAGGCCGGCGCCGGAGGTGAATTGAGGGCGATGGGGCTCTCCGGGTTTAGCAATGTGTTGGTTATCCGTCTGGCTGCGCTGTCCTGTTCAAGGTTGTGTGGGATGGTTTTCGGGTGAGCGACCTTTGGCATGGCTCGGGCGCGACCGGAGGGATCGCCGCTTTCTTGCGAGAGGCGGGGTGACGATCTGCTCCGCCTATTCCCCCTCCGGGTCTTGACCCCGCCCGCTTTTGCCCGACATGGGGGCGCGAGAGCCGTGACGGGAAAGATGCGATGCAACTGAGCGATTTCGATTTCGACCTGCCCGAGGGGCTGATCGCGACGCGGCCTGCGCGGCCGCGATCCTCGGCGCGGCTGCTGGTGGCCGAAGGGGACGCGATCCATGACCAGGTCGTGACCGACCTTGTCACCTGGCTGCGCCCCGGTGACCGGCTGGTGCTGAACGATACCCGCGTGATCCCGGCGCGGCTGGGGGGCGTGCGGGGGCGGTCTTCGGCGCAGGGGCCGGTCGAGGCCAGGATCGAGGCGACCCTGCTGGAACCCACCCCCGAGGGTCACTGGATGGCGATGCTCAAACCGCTCAAGAAGGTGCGGGAGGGCGAGGTGATCCGGTTCTCGCCCGAGCTGAGCGCGGAGCTTGTGGCCAAGAAGGACGGGCAGGGCGAGCTGAAGTTCAACCTGACCGGCGACGATTTCGACCGCGCCCTGGCCGAGGCCGGGGCGATGCCGCTGCCGCCCTATATCGCCGCGCTGCGTGCCCCCGACGAGCAGGACAAGGACGATTACCAGACGGTCTGGGCGCGCAATTCCGGCGCCGTGGCCGCGCCGACAGCGTCGCTGCATTTCGACGCCCCGCTGCTTGAGGCGCTGGCCGCGAGGGGCGTGGAGATGACCCATGTCACGCTGCATGTGGGCGCGGGCACCTTCCTGCCGGTGAAGGTCGAGGACGTCACCACCCACAAGATGCATGCCGAATGGGGCGAGGTCACCGCCGAGGCCGCGGCCGAGATCGCGGCCACCAGGGAGGCCGGCCACCGGGTGATCCCCGTCGGCACCACCGCCCTGCGCCTGATCGAGAGCGCGGCCCGGTCGGGCCGGATCGAGCCCTGGCGCGGAGAGACCGACATCTTCATCTATCCCGGCTTCGAATTCCACGTCACCGATGCGCTGATGACCAATTTCCACCTGCCGAAATCGACGCTGCTGATGCTGGTCTCGGCGCTGATGGGGCAGGACAGGGTGCGGCGGATCTACGAACATGCGGTCGGCACGCAATACCGATTTTTCTCCTACGGCGACGCATCGCTGTTGATCCCTTAACCACCCCTGTGCCAGTGGGACGACATCGAATGTCGCGCATGAACATGACGCATGGCACCGTGGCTGGTCCTTTCGGGGCATAGCGGGGAGCGGGCCAGGAAAGGAAAGACGATGCTGCAAGTACTGGGATCCGCCTGGGCGCTGCTTCTTGGATTGATGCTGCTGATGGTGGGCAACGGCCTGCAGGGGACCCTGCTGGGTGTGCGCGGCGGCATCGAGGGGTTTTCGACCTTCGAGATGTCGATCGTCATGTCGGCCTACTTCCTCGGCTTCCTCGGCGGGTCGCGCATGGCGCCGGAAATGATCCGCCGCGTCGGGCATGTGCGGGTCTTTGCGGCGCTGGGGTCGTTCATCTCGGCCGTGCTGATCCTCTATCCGGTCTGGGCCAACCCGTGGGTCTGGACGTTGGAGCGGGTGATAATCGGCTTCTGTTTCTCGGGCGTCTACGTCACCGCGGAAAGCTGGCTGAACAACGCCGCCTCGAACGAGAACCGGGGCAAGGCGCTGTCGATGTACATGATCGTTCAGATGCTGGGCATCGTCGCGGCGCAGGGCCTGCTGCTGGTGGGCGACCCGTCGGGCTTCATCCTGTTCGTCATCCCCTCGGTGCTGGTTTCGATCTCCTTCGCGCCGATCCTGCTGTCGATTTCACCGACGCCGGCCTTTGAACGCACCGAACCCATGACGCTGAAGCGGTTGTTCGGGGTGTCGCCGCTGTCCTGCGTGGGGGTCTTCTTGCTGGGCGGCGCGTTTTCGGCGCAGTTCGGCATGGCGGCGGTCTATGGCTCCGAAGCGGGGCTAAGCCTGACGCAGATCTCGATGTTCATCGCGTCCTTCTATGTCGGCGCGACGGTGCTGCAATATCCGCTGGGCTGGCTGTCGGACCGGATGGACCGGCGCAAGCTGATCATGATCGTGGCGATCATCGGCGCCCTGGGCGCGGTGATCGGCATGTTCTTCGGCACGCTGACCGGGCTGATGATCGCGGCCTTCCTTGTGGGGGGCATGTCGAACCCGCTTTATTCGCTGCTGATCTCCTATGCCAACGACTTCCTCGAGCTTGAGGACATGGCCTCGGCCTCGGGCGGGCTGATCTTCCTGAACGGTCTGGGCGCGATTTCCGGGCCGATCGTCACCGGTTACATCATGACGGTGATGGGCCCTGCGGGGTTCTGGGTGTTCATCGGCGCGCTGCTTTTTGCCATGGCCGCCTATGCCGGCTACCGGATGACGCAGCGCCCGGCACCGTCGGTCGAGGACAGCAACGCCTATGCCCCGGTGATGATGTCCGCGACCCCGGTCGCCCTGGAAGCCGCCCAGGAATGGGCGGTCGAAGCGGCCGAGGAAGCCGCGGAGGAAGCGGCAGAGGCCGAAAAAAATACATCGGATGCGGCATGATAGCGTCGAAACTGGTCTGATTTGACGTTGCGATCTGTAAAGGATTTGCGACACTGGCTTCAGGTGCGCGACCCGAGGAGGAACAGATGGTAAGCCCTGAGGAGATCCTGAATTTCTGGCTGGACGAGACCGGCCCGGAGGGCTGGTATGGTGGCGGCGAGGCGCTGGATCAGGAGATCCGCGACCGTTTCGGCGCGGCCTGGGAGGCGGCCATGGACGGCGCCTATGGCCTGTGGCTGACCTATCCGAGCGGCGCGCTGGCCTACCTGATCCTGACCGATCAATTCCCGCGCAACATGTTCCGGGGCGAGGGCAAGGCGTTCTCCAGCGACCCGCTGGCGCTGGCGGTGACGAAGCGCGCCATCGACCGGGGCTGGGACCTGAAGATCGACGAACCGGCGCGGCAATTCTTCTACCTGCCGCTGATGCATTCCGAGAGCCTGACCGACCAGGACCGCTGCGTGCGCCTGATCGCAGAGCGGATGGAGGCGGAAGCCAACCTGCTGCATGCCAAGGCGCATCGCGAGGTGATCCGCAAATTCGGCCGCTTCCCCTATCGCAACGAGGCGCTGTCGCGCCGCGCAACGGCGGGGGAGAAGGCCTATCTGGACGAAGGCGGCTACGGGAGCACCGTGCGGGCGCTGGAAGGCGCGGCCTGACGATCTGGCCTTCGCCGGTTTCCTGAACAGCTGATAGCGACGTCCCGTCCGGCGGATAAGCCGGGCGGCGCCTTGGCGCGTCCCCGCGGGACGGCGCTGCCCTCGGTGCGGGATGCAGACGGATCGCGTTGATCGTGGTTCGTTTCCATAGCAGCTTTCGGGCGCCACGAACCGATCCCCCCCTCAGAACCAAAGGCTGGACAGCCCGGGCCGCGAGGCCACATAACTTGGGCAATGCCCGGCATTCAGGGGGCAAACGTGGCAAAACGATGCGGGCCATGAATGCCGTGTTGAGGGCGATCAGAAAATAGTTTAACGTCAAACTATCTTGTCGGACGGAGGACGCGACCATGGCGGCAACCTATGATTTCCTGGTGATCGGGGCAGGGCCCGGGGGCTATGTCGCGGCGATCCGCGCGGCCCAGCTGGGCCTGAAGGCCTGCGTGGTCGAACGCGAGAACCTGGGCGGTATCTGTTTGAACTGGGGCTGTATTCCGACCAAGGCGCTGCTGCGTTCGGCCGAGGTGTTCCACCTGATGGAGCGGGCCAAGGATTTCGGGCTGAGCGCCGACAAGATCGACTATGACCTCGACAAGGTCGTCAGCCGGTCGCGCGGCGTGGCCAAGCAGATGGAAGGTGGGGTCAAGCACCTGCTGAAGAAGAACAAGGTCGATGTCGTGATGGGCACGGCCAAGGTGACGGGCAAGGGCAAGGTGTCGGTCAAGACTGACAAGGGCACCGAAGAGCTGTCGGCCAAGCATGTCGTGCTGGCCACCGGCGCCCGCGCCCGCGAATTGCCGGGGCTTGAGGCCGATGGCGACCTGGTCTGGACCTATCGCCACGCGCTGAACCCGACACGGATGCCGAAGAAGCTTCTCGTCATCGGGTCGGGTGCGATCGGGATCGAATTCGCCAGCTTCTTCAACACGTTGGGCGCCGACACCACGGTGGTCGAGGTGATGGACCGCGTGCTTCCCGTCGAGGATGCCGAGATCAGCGCCTTCGCCAAGAAGCAGTTCGAAAAGCAGGGCATGAAGATCATGGAGAAATCCGCGGTCAAGAAGCTGGACCGCGCCAAGGGCAAGGTCACGGCCCATGTCGAAACCGGCGGCAAGGTCGAGAAGATGGAGTTCGACACGGTCATCTCGGCCGTGGGAATCGTCGGCAATGTCGAGGACCTGGGCCTGGAAGAGCTGGGCGTAAAGATCGACCGGACACACGTTGTGGTTGACGAATATTGTCGCACCGGCGTCGAGGGGCTGTATGCGATCGGCGACATCGCGGGCGCGCCCTGGCTGGCGCACAAGGCTAGCCACGAAGGCGTCATGGTGGCGGAACTGGCCGCCGGCGGGCACCCGCATCCGGTGCGCCCCGAGGCGATTGCCGGCTGCACCTACTGCCACCCGCAAGTGGCCAGTGTCGGCCTGACGGAGGCCAAGGCGAAAGAGCAGGGCTACAAGGTCAAGGTCGGCAAATTTCCCTTTATCGGCAACGGCAAAGCCGTCGCCCTGGGCGAATCCGAGGGCATGGTGAAGACCGTTTTCGACGAAAAGACCGGGGAGCTTCTGGGCGCCCACATGGTCGGGGCAGAGGTGACGGAACTGATCCAGGGCTATGTCGTCGGCCGGGCGCTGGAGACCACGGAAGAGGACCTGATGAACACGGTCTTCCCGCATCCCACCCTGTCGGAGATGATGCACGAATCCGTTCTGGACGCCTATGGACGGGCGATCCATTTCTGATCGGATACGGGAAGGCTCTGAGAGAAACACTCAGTTTTTTCCCGGAATGATTGCAAGTTTCGGAAAAGTTTGAAACTCTGTTTCGAAAACCAGAAGACGCGGGCCCACCGAGGCCCGCGTTGCCGTTTTCGGAAGGGAGCCGATCTTGGCGAGGGACACCATTTTTGTCGCGAACCGGCTGGGCCGGGTCGACGCGGAATGGACAGAGACGCAGAACGCGATCCTGTCCGAAGCGGGGCTGATGGCGGCGCGCGAGGCGATTACCGGCTGGCCGGGCTATGCGCCGACGCCTTTGCACGAACTGACGGAGGTGGCGACGGAGTTTCGCGTCGCCAAGGTCTGGTACAAGGACGAGGCGCCGCGCTTTGGCCTTGGGTCGTTCAAGGCGCTTGGCGGGGCCTATGCGGTGGCGCGTCTGCTGCAGTCGCAGCTGAGCGACCGGCTGGGCCGTCCGGTCACCATGCAGGAGGTCATCGAGAAGGCTCATCCCGAAGCCGGCGAGATCACCGTCTGCTGCGCGACCGACGGCAATCATGGCCGGTCCGTCGCCTGGGGGGCGGAACGGTTCGGGGCACGCTGCGTGATCTACATCCATGCCCATGTCTCGGAAGCGCGGCGCGAGGCGATCGGGCGCTACGGGGCCGAGGTGCGGCGCATCACCGGCACTTATGACGACAGCCTGCGCGAGGCGCAGGAGGCCGCGACGCGGGAAGGGTGGTTCATCGTCTCCGACACCTCCTATCCGGGTTACCTGGAGGTGCCGCGCGACGTCATGCAGGGCTACGAGATCATGGCGGAGGAGGCGTTGGACGCGCTGGACGAACCGCCGACGCATATCTTCCTGCAGACCGGCGTGGGCGGCATGGCGGCGGCGGTGGCCGCGCTCTACAAGCGGCGGTTCGGCAATGAACGCCCGCTGGTCGTGCTGGCCGATCCGTTGCAGGCGGCCTGCTGGGTGGCGAGCTACAGCAAGGGGAAGGCGGTCCAGGTCCAGGGCGATCTGGACACGATCATGGCGGGCCTGGCCTGCGGAGAGGTGTCCCTTCTGGCCTGGGAAATCCTGCGCGATCATGCGGATGCGGTGGTGGGGCTGCCGGATTCCACAGTGCCGCGCTGGATGCGGCGGCTGTCGGACATGTCCATCGTGGCCGGCGAATCCGCCGTGGCGGGGCTGGCTGCGGCCGAGGCCTGCTGCCGGGAGCCGGAGCGGCGCATGTCGCTGGATATCAACGAAAATTCGCGCATCCTGGTCTTCGGCAGCGAGGGCGCGACCGATCCGGAACTGTATCGCAGCATCATCGCGGGCAACGATCCCGAGGTCTGAGCCGGTGAACCGGGCCTACCCGATGCGGTGCCGTGGGACGGGTCGTGGCGCGCAAACGGGCTGGACCCGTCGCAGGGGCCTGCCGATCCGCGGGTGCCGGGGGGCTGACGCTTGACCTGAGCGGCGACAGCGCGCTTGCTGGGGCAAAACCGGGAGACGCGCGATGTCGGAACTTATCCTCACGACCTATGACTGGGTGCCCGAAGTGCCACGCGGCTATGTCCGCGATCTGCGCGTCCGATGGGCGCTGGAGGAGGCGGAGTTGCCCTACCGGGTGGAGACGACCCCGTTCAAGGACCGCGGCCCGGATCACCTGGCGCATCACCCTTTCGCGCAGGTGCCCTACATCAAGGACGGGGACCAGGTCGTGTTCGAAAGCGGTGCGATCCTGCTGCATCTGGGCGAAAAGAGCGAGGTGCTGATGCCTCGCGACCCGGCCGGGCGCAGCGCGGTGACGCAATGGGTGTTTGCCGCGCTGAACTCGGTCGAGATGGCCGGGCTGCCCTGGGTGCTCTACCGGTTTTCCGATGACCAGCAGGAAACACCGGGCCGCGCGATCATCGAACGGTTCCTGGCCGGGCGGCTGGCCCATATGAACCAGTTGCTGGACGGGCGGGAGTGGCTGACGGGCACGTTTTCGGTGGCCGATATCCTGATGGCGGATGTGTTCCGCCTGATCGACCGGTTCGACGCGCTGGAGGGGCACGATGCCTGCCGCGCCTACATGGCCCGGGCGATCGCGCGGCCCGCCTTCGAAAAGGCCTATGCGGACCAGATGGCGCTGTTCGCGGACGAAACCGCCCCGGTGTGACCGGGACGGTCTTGTGCCTGGCGATCAGGCCGGGGCGGTGGCCTGCTGGGCGGCAAGAAAGCCGCGCCAGCCGCCATGGGCAGAGATATCCTCGGCCCCCTGAACCGCCGCGGCCTCGACCAGGAACCCCTTGCAGCTGCGCCCGTCGGCCAGGCCGATCGTGCCGATGGACAGCGGGGAGGGGATGCCGGCCATGAAGCGGCCCATGGCGGCACGGTCGAGCGCCCAGAGCTCTACCTCGATCTCCGTTCCGCCGTCGGGGGTGCCATCGGGGTCGCGCAGCAGGCCGGGCTTGGGCACCGGGCCACCGGGCAGGCGGAACAGCCGGTAGGCCGCTTCGGTCCGGGCGGGGCCAAGACAGCGGGCGCCCAGGTCGGTCAGTTCGTGGTTGAGCGGCAGGCCCGACATATGCGCGCCGACGGCGGCGACCAGCATCTCCTCCGGTCCCGGAGAGGTGGCGTCGGTGACCAGCGGGGCGGGGCGCGACAGGCCTGCGCCGGGGCTGATCGCGGCGTCGGTTTCGATGGCGGCGGCCCAGCTGGCCAGCAGCCCGTCCTTGCCCGCCGGTGCCAGCAGGGTGACGCTGCCGGGGCGGCCATCGCTGCGCGGGGCGGTCGGCACGGCCAGCCCGCACATGTCCAGCAGGTTGACGAAGTTGGTATAGGTGCCCAGCCGCGAATTCGGCCCGATCGGGTCTGCGTCCAGGTCGGCCCGGGAATAGAAGGTCGGGATCGTCGGCACGCTCATCATGTCGATCCGGTTCAGCGTCGGTTCGGTGGCGCGTTTCAGGTCCATCAGCCGGTAGATGCCGCGGAAGGCATCCGCGGCGCTCAGGTCATCCGCCGCGCCGACGATCTGACGGGTCACCGGGTGCACGGCGTCGGGGTTGGTGCGCATCAGCTCCTCGATCGCGGCCATGCGTTCGGCGACCCAGGCCCCGGAATAGAGCATCTCGGCCACGGCATAGAAGGGGGCCAGGTCGACCTCGACGATCTGCGCGCCGAGGGCCGCAAGGCGGTCGAGAGCGGCGGCGAAGGCGGCCTCTTGCACCGTATCGCCGAAGAATTCCCGCGAGGCGGCATCGGGCACGCCGATCACCGGCACGGGCGGCATGTCGAGCGCGGGCGCGGGCAGGGGGCGCGAATAACTGTCGGCCGGGTCATGGCCCGAGGCGACGGTCAGCGCCTGCCAGCCATCGGCGATGCCGGTGGCGAAGATCGAGATCGTGTCGAGCGTCCGGCAGGCGGGCACCATGCCGCTGGCGCTGAGCAGGCCCAGCGTCGGCTTGATCCCGACGATGTTGTTGAGCGCCGCGGGCACCCGGCCCGATCCCGCGGTGTCGGTGCCAAGCGCGAAGGTCACGATCCCCTGCGCCACCGCCACAGCCGAGCCGGAGGAGGACCCGCCGGGCACGATGTCGGGGTCGATGGCATTGCGCGGGATGTCATAGGGGCTGCGGACGCCGACCAGCCCGGTGGCGAACTGGTCGAGATTGGTCTTGCCGATGACCAGCGCCCCGGCGGCGCGCAGCCGGGCGATGACAAAGGCATCTTCGGTGGCGTCATAGGCGAAGGCGGGGCAGGCGGCGGTGGTGGGCAGGCCCGCTACGTCGATATTGTCCTTTGACGCGAAGGGGATACCCCAGAGCGGATAGGCCACGGGATCGAAGGCGGGCAGGGCGGCGGCCTCGGCCACGACATCGGCCTTGTCGCGCAGGGTGATGAAGATGCCGGGATCCCCGACTTCCTCGATCCGGGCATAGACCGCGTCGATCATGCGGGCCGGACTGGCCCCGTTCGCATAGCCCTCGTGCAGGGTCTTGATCCCCAGATCGGGGGTGAGACTTGTCATTGCATCCATCTTCATTCGCCTTCCAGAAATTCGACCGGGCGGGTCCATTGGATCAGAACCACACAGCCTTCGTCGGACCGGACGGAATGGATGCTGCCCTCGGGGTTCAGCACCAGGCTTCCGGTGTCGTAATGCCCGTTCTCGTCGCTCTGGCTTCCGTCGAGAACAAGGATGGTTTCCAGCCCCGCATGGCGGTGGCGCGGGGCACCGGCGCCGGGGGCATAGCGCAGCAGCGCCACGTGGGGCGGGCCGGCATGGATCGTGCAGATCTCGATCCCCGGGCGGAACGGCGCGAAGGCCATGTCGCGCCAGCCGCCCTTGAGGAGGTCGGTCACGATCACCGGGTCGAGTGCCGATTGCGGATCGGTCTGTGTCTCGGTCATGCGGTCAGGCCCCGACCGGGGCGAGGGCCGACAGGATCTCGTCGACGCTGGCGGTCCAGCCGACGATGGCGCCCTGGGCGCGGATCATGTCGAGCGTGGCCTGCTTGAAGCGGGGGAAATAGCTTTCGGTCGCGTCCTCGGCCAGCAGGCAGTCGAACCCGCGGTCATTGGCCTCGCGCATGGTGGTCTGCACGCAGACCTCTGTGGTGACGCCGGCAAAGATCAGCGTCTTCGTACCCAGCCCGGCCAGGTATTCGCCCAGGTCGGTGGCGTAGAAGGCGCCCTTGCCGGGTTTGTCGATGACCTTTTCGCCGGGTGTCGGGGCCAGTTCGGGGATGATCTGCGCGCCGGGTTCGCCGGCGATCAGGATACGCCCCATGGGGCCGGGATCGCCGATGCGGAGGTCCGGGTTGCCGCGGTCGCGCTTGGCGGGCGGGCAGTCGGACAGGTCGGGTTGGTGGCATTCGCGGGTGTGGATCACCGGAATACCGGCGGCGCGGCAGCCCGCGATCAGCCGCGCGGTGGCGGGGATGATCGCTTGCAATAGGCTGACATCATTGCCCAGGGACGCGCCGAAGCCGCCCGGTTCGATGAAATCGCGCTGCATGTCGATCACGATCAGCGCGGTGGTGGCGGGATCGGCCGAAAGCCCGAAGGGGCGGGCGTCAAAGATCATGCGTGACCTCCCATATGTTGTCCGATGGTGGCGATGTCGGCCTCGGCGGCGCTGCATTCGTAGACCAGCGCGCCTTCGGACATGACGCAGACGCGGTCCGAGAGTTCGAGGATCTCGTCCAGGTCCTCGCTCATCAGCAGGACGGCCGTGCCGGTGTTGCGCGCCGACATGATGCGGGCGCGGATCTCGGCCACGGCGGTGAAATCCAGCCCGAAACAGGGGTTTGAGATGATCAGCAGGTCGACCTCTCCGTCCAGTTCGCGGGCCAGCACGGCGCGCTGGACATTGCCACCCGACAGGGCCGCGATCGGGCTGTCGACCGAGGTCGTCTTGACCTTGTAATCGGCGACAAGGTGGTCGGCGCGGCGGCGCATCTCGCCATTGGCGAGCCACAGACGGGTGTCGTCGCCGCGCGCCTCGAAGCTGCGGAAGGCGATGTTCTCGGCGACGCTCATCCGGGGGGCGCAGGCATTGTGCAGCGGTTCCTCGGGCAGGTATCGGACCTTCAGGCGGCGCGATTGCGCGCGGCTGGCGCGATAGGGCGCGCCGTTGACCTGCATGCTGCCCCGGGTCATCGGGCGCTGGCCGGTCAGGATCTCCATCAGCTCCATCTGGCCATTGCCGGAGATCCCGGCGATGCCGACGATTTCCCCGGCCCGGACCGACAGAGCGTCGATGGCGATCTCCTTGAGGCCGGAGCGGTCGCGGGCGCGGATGCCGGACAGGTCCAGCACCGTGGCGCCTTCGGTCGCGGCACGGGGCGCGGGGGCGGCGGGCTTGGCATCGCCCATCATCATCGCGGCCATGTCGGCATGGCTGAGGTCGGCGACGCGTCCGCTGCCCACATGCTTGCCCCGGCGCAGCACCGACACCTCGTCGGCAAAGGCGGTCACCTCGCGGAACTTGTGGGTGATCATCAGCACCGACAGGTCCCCGGCCTCGCAGAGCTTGCGGACATGGCCCAGCACCTCGTCCGCCTCGTCCGGGGTCAGCACGGAGGTCGGTTCGTCGAGGATCAGGAACCCCCGGCCCAGGTAGAGCTGCTTGAGGATCTCGAGCTTCTGTTTTTCGCCGGCGGCAAGGCGGTGGACGGGTTCGGTCAGCGGCACCTTGAAGGGCATCGCCTCCATGAAGGCGGTCAGGTCGGCGAGTTCCCGGTCCCAGTTGACGATGGCCGGGACGTCGGCGCGGCTGATCACAAGGTTCTCGGCGGCGGTGAGGGCGGGGACCAGGGTGAAATGCTGGTAGACCATGCCCAGCCCCTTGGCATGGGCGTCGCGCGGGTCGCCGATATCGCCATCGAACCCGTCGACCAGCAGGTTGCCGGCGCTGGCGTGGTAGAACCCCATGATGCATTTCACCAGCGTCGACTTGCCCGCGCCGTTTTCACCCAGCAGCGCGTGGAACGAGCCCGGCTTCACCTCGATCGACACGTCGTCGAGGGCGGTGAAGGCGCCGAAGCGCATGGTCATGCCGACGGTTTCGATGCCGATGGCGCGGCCGCGATGCGGGGCGGCCGTGCCGGGCGCGTCGAGGGGCGCCGCGTCTCTCACGGCAGCACCGCGAGCAGGTCGGTCGACAGGGCCGTTGCGCCGAAAACGCCGCCCTGCATGTGGATCATGTTGATCGCGGCCTCGTGGTTCTTCGGATCGGTGGCGGCGCAGCAATCGGTCAGCATCACGCATTCGAAGCCACGGTCATTGGCCTCGCGCATGGTGGTGTGGACGCAGACATCGGTGGTGATGCCGGTCAGCACGATATTGTCGATGCCCTTGAGGCGCAGGATCATCTCCAGGTCGGTGGCGCAGAAGGATCCCTTGCCGGGCTTGTCGATGATGACCTCGCCCGGGAGCGGGGCGAGGTCATCAATGATCTCCCACCCCGGTTCGCCCCGGGTGAGGATCTTGCCGCAGGGACCGGGATCGCCGATCCCTGCGCCGATCTGGCGTGAGCGCCATTGCTTGTTCGCGGGCAGGTCGGCGAGGTCGGGCCGGTGGCCTTCGCGGGTGTGGATCACCATGTAGCCCTTGTCGCGGAACGCTTTCATCAACGCCTTGATCGGTTCGATCGGCGCGCGGGTCAGGCTGATGTCGTAGCCCATGCTGTCGACATAGCCGCCGGGGCCGCAGAAATCGGTCTGCATGTCGATGATGATCAGCGCGGTGTTTTCCGGGCGCAGGTCGCCGTTCCAGGGCCAGGGATAGGGCGTGGAGGCAATGGTGGTGCCGGCGGGCGTGTCGGACATGTCGTTCATTTCGGGCTCCACTTACTTGGTGATGGACAATTCGCGCGGCGCGCCGGTCAGGGCGCCGGATTTCGACGAGGACAGGATCAGGACGACCAGGGTCAGGACGAAGGGCGCGGCGTAGGACAGGTAATAGCCGCTGGTCACGCCGACCGATTGCAGCGCCGGGCCAAGCGCCCCGGCCGCGCCGAACAGCAGCGCGGCAAAGAAGCAGTTCACCGGCGACCAGCGGGCGAAGATCACCAGCGCCACGGCGATCAGCCCCTGGCCCGAGGAGATCCCCTCGTTCCACGAACCGGGGTAGAAGAGCGAGAGGTAGGCGCCTCCCACCCCGGCCAGGGCCCCGCCGAATGCGGTGGCGAGGATACGGACGCGGGCCGGGCGGATGCCGAGCGCACGGGCGGCGTCGGAACTGTCGCCCACGACCCGCAGGATCAGGCCCATTCGGGTGCGGCGCAACATCCAGGCCAGCGCCAGCGCCAGCACGAAGCCCAGCAGGAACAGCACGTTCACCCGCAGGGCCGCCTGCACCTGCGGCAGGTCGGACCACCAGCCCAGGTTGATCGCCGGAAGGTCGGGCGCCACCGGCTGGATGAAGGGTTTGCCGAAGAAGAATGCGAGCCCCGTTCCCAGCAGCATCAGCGCGATGCCGATGGCGATGTCGTTGACGCGCGGCAGCGAACAGAGCAGCCCGTGGACCAACCCGAAGATCGCCCCCGCCAGCGCCGCCGCCAGCACGCCGATCCAGGCCGACCCGGTCAGGAAGGCCAGCGCGTAGCCCGACATGGCGCCGAAGACGAGCGTGCCCTCGAGCCCGAGGTTGATCCGGCCCGAGCGTTCGGTGATGACCTCGCCCAGGGACACGAAGAGGAAGGGGGTGGAGACGCGGATCGCGCCCCCTAGCATGGCCAGGGGCACCGCCCAGAGGCCGATATCGCCGTTCATCTCTGCTCTCCCTTCGTCAGCAGGGCGGCCAGGTTCAGCCGGCCGGTGAAGGTTTCGCTGGCCAGGATCGCCACGAAGACGAAGCCCTGAAGGACGGTCATGGTGGCATCGGGCAGGTCCATCCGGCGCTGGACGAGGCCCGAGGAGGCCTCGAACCCCGCCAGCAGCAGGGCGACGGGAATGATCGCCAGCGGATTGTGCCGCGCCAGGAAGGCGATGAGAATGCCGGTATAGCCATAGCCCGACGCCAGCGAGGCATTGGCCGAGCCATGCACCGCCGAGACCTCGAAATAGCCCGCGAGGCCTGCAAAGGCGCCGCCGAGCGCGGTGAAGCCGATCACCAGCTTGCCCACCGGCAGGCCCTGGACCTGGGCCGCGCGGATATTGCCGCCGGCGATGCGGGCGGCGAACCCGATCGTGGTGCGGTCGATCAGCACCCAGGCGAAGATACAGGCCAGCACCGCGACGGCGAGGCCCCAATGCACGTTCCATCCGGGCAGGTCGCCGACGCGCAGCGCCTCGGCCAGGGGGGCGGTGGAGGGTTTGTTGAGCGAGGCGGGATCGCGCAGCGGCCCCTCGACCATGTGGTTCATCAGGGCGATGGCGATATAGGCCATCAGCAGGGAGGCGATGGTTTCGTTCACCCCGCGCCATTGCCGGAGCGCGCCGACCGCGCCGATCCAGACCGCCCCGGCCAGGGCGGCCATGCAAGCCAGCAGCGGCATCGCGATTAGCGGCGGCCAGCCCGACAGGGGCAGGGCCAGCCCGCCCACCATCACGCCGCCCAGCACGATGGCGCCTTCGCCGCCGATCACCACCAGGCCCAGCCGCGCCGGGACCGCGACGCAGAGCGCGGCCAGCAGCAGCGGCGCGGCGCGGGACAGGGTGTTGGACCAGGAAAAGGCGGTGCCGAAGCCCGCCTTGTAGACCAGTGCGAAGAAATCGACCGGGCTCTTGCCCAGCAGAAGCAGGAACAGGGCGAAGGCGGCGAACCCCGCCAGCAGGGCCGCCACGGGAAGCAGCAGCCCCTCGATCCGCGCCGCAAGCGGGATCACCCAGGCGCGCGACGGCGCCCCGGCCTTGGGAAGGTCGCCCGCCACCGACATCTTACGATGTCGATCCGATGACGCCTTCGACGAGGTAGCTCATCGATTCCAGCGCGACGTCGGTTTCCTCGTAGGCGGTGCCGGCCGGGGCGATCTCGTTCCCGGCATTGTCCTTGAGCGGCCCTTCGATCACGGCAAAACCGCCATCGAGGATCTTGGCCTTCGTCGCCTCGAACTGGTTGCGGGCGGCGTCGGACACGGCCGGGCCCAGCGGCGACATCTTGATGAAGCCCTCGGCCAGGCCGCCGCGAACGAAATTGTCGATCGGCGCGCCCGCCAGGGTCTTTTCGACCATGTCCTTGTAGACCGTGGCCCAGTTCCATTCCGCGCCGGTCAGGTATTTCTCGGGCGCGAGGTCGGACTGGTTGGCGTGGTAGCCGCAGATGAAGCAATCGCGCGAGGCAGCGGTTTCCATCACCACCTTGGGCCCGTCCACGTGGCAGGTGACCACGTCGACCCCGGCATCGGCCAGCGCGTTGGTCGCCTCGGCCTCTTTCACGGCCATGGACCATTCGCCGGTGAAGATGACCTGGCAGGTGATCGTCGGATCGACCGAACGGGCGCCCAGCAGGAAGGAATTGATGTTCAGCAGGACCTGCGGGATCGGCTTGGCCGCGACAAAGCCGATCTTCTTGGTCTTGGTGGCGTGACCGGCGGCGATGCCGTTCAGGTACTGGCCCATGCCGATATAGCCGAAATAGCTGCCGGTATTGGTGGGCATGCCTTCGGACCACAGCCCGCCGCAATGCTCGAAACGCACATCGGGATATTTCGGCGCGACCTCGAGGATATGGGGATCGAAATAGCCGAACGAGGTCGGGAAGAGCAGCGAGGCGCCGTCGAAGTTGATCATCGACTCCATCGTCTGCTGGACGTCCTGCGTCTCGGCGACGTTTTCCTCTTCGATGACGGTGACGCCTTCCATGGCCTTGATGACGGCGGCGGCCTCGGCATGGGCCTGGTTGTAGCCGTAATCGTCGCGCGGCCCGACATAGATGAACCCGACGGTCAGGTCGCCGCTTGCGCGGGCAGGGCCGGACAGCCCGCCAAGGGCCGCGGCCCCGGCAAAGCCGGCGGATGTGGACAGGAAGTGACGACGTGTAAGCGATTTGAGCATGATGGGACCCTCTCCTGGTCGATCCGGCGATTCTGGGGCCGGTTGGAACTCAGGTTAGGCTATGCACTGGTGATGTCTGCTGCTAAGAACGGTGCAGAGCGATGCAAGAAATGCAGCAGTCCCCATGCGCCACCTGGAAACCCTCGATTTCATCGTCGCGATCAACCGGGCCGGGTCGATCCGGGGCGCGGCAGAATCGCTGGCGATCACCTCGACCGCGCTGAACCGCCGCCTGCTGGCGCTGGAGGAAGAGCTGGGCGCACCGGTCTTCGAGCGGCTGCCGCGCGGCGTGCGCCTGTCCACCGCCGGGGAATTGCTGATCCAGCATATCCGCAGCCAGCGCGCCGACCTGGAACGGGTCAGGTCGCAGATCGCGGACCTGAAGGGCGAACGGCGCGGCCATGTGCGGGTCGCCTGCAGCCAGGCGCTGCTGCCCTATTTCATGCCGCGCGAGATTTCCGCCTACCGGGCCGAACATCCGCGCGTGACCTTCGACGTGAACCTGCGCGACCGTTACCGGGCCGAACGCGCGCTGATCAGCCACGAAGCCGATATCGCGCTGGTCTTCGAACCGGTGCGGCTGGCCGATGTGCAGGTCCTGGCGACGGCGCCGCAGCCGGTCCACGTGGTCATGGTGCGCGACCACCCGCTGGCGGTGAAGCCGGTGGTGCGCCTGTCGGATGTTGCGGAGTTTCCCGTCGGCATGCCCAGCGAGGAGTTCGGCGTGCGCTACCTGCTGGATATCGCGATGCGGCGGTCCTCGGTCTCGATCGTGCCGGATATCGAGTCGGACAGTTTCGAATTCCTGCGCTGCTATCCGGGGCCCGAGCTGATGCTGACCTTCCAGATCCCCATCGGCCTGCCCTCGGATGACGAGGGCGGCCCGGTCGTGACCCGGCCCATCGACACCCGCGACGTGCCGCCGGGGCTGTTGTACCTGGCGCAGATGCGGGGCCGCACCCTGCCGGTCGCCGCCGCGAATTTTGCCCGCCAGCTGGCCGGGGCGATGGATGTGGCCGCGGGCTAGGGCCGGGTCTGGCCAATTCGGTGGCAGCTGCCGCCGATCCGGGCGCGCCGGGGCCATACCGGAATTTTCCCGTGATGACATGCCCTTGCCCTGCGCCTAGGCTGGCCGCGAACCGAAAGACGCGACATTGACCCACGAAAAGGCCCCGCCCATGTTTGACCTGCTGATCCGCAACGCCACGCTGCCCGACGGGCGCAAGGGTATCGACATTGCCGTGCAGGACGGCCGCATCGCCGCCGTGGAACCGGGCATCTCCGCCGAGTCCGGGCAGGTGATCGATGCTGGCGGCCTGCTGGTCAGCCCGCCCTTCGTCGATCCGCATTTCCACATGGATGCGACCTTGTCGCTGGGGCTGCCGCGCATGAATACCTCGGGCACGCTGCTGGAGGGCATCGCCCTGTGGGGAGAGCTGCGACCCACCCTGTCGAAAGAGGCTCTGATCGAACGCGCCCTGCGTTACTGCGATCTGGCCGTGTCAAAGGGGCTGATGGCGGTGCGCAGCCATGTCGATGTCTCGGATGCGCGGCTGGTCACGGCAGAGGCGCTGCTGGAGGTGCGGGACCTGGTGAAACCCTATCTCGATCTGCAACTCGTCGCCTTTCCGCAGGACGGCTATTACCGGGGGCCGGAGGCCGAGGCGGCGCTGGGCCGTGCGCTCGACATGGGGGTCGACGTGGTCGGTGGCATCCCGCATTTCGAACGCACGATGGAGGACGGCGCCCGCTCGGTCGAGGCGCTGTGCCGGATCGCCGCCGATCGCGGGCTGATGGTCGACATGCATTGCGATGAAACCGACGACCCGATGTCGCGCCACGTGGAAACGCTGGCCGCGCAGACGGTGCGGTTCGGGTTGCAGGGCAGGGTGGCCGGGTCGCACCTGACTTCGATGCATTCGATGGACAATTACTATGTCTCCAAGCTGCTGCCACTGATGGCAGAGGCGCAGATGGCCGCGATCCCCAACCCGCTGATCAACATCATGCTGCAGGGCCGCCACGACACCTATCCCAAGCGGCGCGGCCTGACCCGCATCCCGCAGCTGATGGAGATGGGGATCCCCGTGGGGCTGGGCCAGGATTGCGTGATGGACCCGTGGTATTCGATGGGCACCGGCGATCTGCTGGACGTGGCGCATATGGCCGTGCACGCGACCCAGATGGGATCGGTGGCCGACAAGAGCGCCATGTTCGACGCGGTCACGGTGAATTCGGCCCGGATCATGGGGCTGGAGGGCTACGGGCTTGAGGTCGGCTGCCATGCGGACATGGTGATCCTTCAGGCGCAGGACCCGGCCGAGGCGATCCGCCTGCGCCCCAACCGGATCAAGGTGATCCGCCGGGGCAGGGTCATCGCCGAAACCGCGCCCGAGGTCAGCCGCCTGTCGCTGGACGGGCGGCCCGAGGCGCTGGACCCGGCCAGCTACGCGCCGGTCCATGCCAGCTGACACGGTGATGACGGGCTGTTGAAGGGGGCCTGACCGGTGGGGGCGGGTGACCACGGGGAAGTTGTCTCTTGACCAAATGGTCAGGAATTGCCCAATTTGGTGGCAATACGGCCCTGTATGGTCACCCCCGCGCGCGCCGCGATCTTGACAGGGCGGGCGCGCCGCGTGCCCGATGGGACCAGTCGCCATCCGCGCCCAGCCGCGCGGGGGCCAACAAGACCGCCCGGATCGGAAACCGGGCCGACACGGGAGAATTCAGATGTCCAGATTGCTCATGAACCGCCGTCGCCTGCTTGGCACCGGCGCGGCCCTCGGGGCCACGACGCTTTTCGCGCCCTCGATCCTGCGCGCCCAGACCCCGGTGAAAATCGCCGGGATCCATGCCTCTCCGGTCGAGAATGCGTGGAATTCGGTCCTGCATGCCGCGATGGTGCAGGCGAACGAGGAAGGGGTGGTGGAATACACCTTCTCCGAAGGCGTGTCGGGCACCGATTACCCCCGCGCGATGCGGGAATATGCCGAGGCGGGCAACGTCCTGATCGTCGGCGAATCCTATGCCGTGGAGCGCGAGGCGCGCGAGGTGGCGGGCGATTATCCCGACACCGCCTTCCTCATGGGGTCGTCCGGTGAGGCGGCGGGCGACAATTTCGGCGTCTTCGGCACCTGGAACTGGGAAGCCGCCTACCTGGCCGGCATGCTGGCGGGCGCGATGACCGAAAGCGGCATTGTCGGATCCGTCGGCGCGATCCCGATCCCCGAGGTCAACATGCTGATCAACGGCTTTGCCGATGGTGTGGCGGCGGTGAACCCGGATGTGGAGCACCTTGTCAGCTTCATCGGCACCTTCTTCGATCCGCCCAAGGCGCGCGAGGCCGGGCTGGCCCAGATCGATGCCGGGGCGGACATCCTCTTTGGCGAACGCATCGGCACCGCGGATGCGGCGCAGGAGCGGGGCATCAAGGCGATCGGGTCGCTGATCGACTACACGCCGCGCTACCCGGACACGGTGTTCGCCAATGCGCTGTGGTCCTTCCGGCCGCTGGTCGACGCGGCGCTGGCCGATGCGACCGCCGGCAACCCGGTGGGCAAGAACTACACCCCGCTCAGCCTGATGGAAGACGGCGGCAACGACATCTCCTATGTCGAGGGCGTGGCCCCGGCGGATGCGGTCGCCAAGATGGAAGAGGTCCGCGCGGCGATCAAGGCGGGCGAGTTCGAGGTGCCCCGCAATTTCGACGAACCGGCGTAAGTCTTTGACGCCGCTGACGAAGAAACGGTGGATGGCGTGACGGGACCGTCGCGCCATTCGCATGTCCGCCGCTTTGCGCAAAGGGCGGCGCCCGACCCTGGGTGGGCGTTCGGGCGGTATGACCTGTTTGCAGGCTTAAAAGCATCCTTGGCGTCCGTGCTGCGTATGACATCGCCAATGCGCCCTCCCGGGGGGAGGGTCGGGCGCTGCCCGGGCTTTCAGCCCGTGCGAGAGGAACGCCTGGCACAACTCCGGTGCGCCCGATGACCCGCGTCCTCGAACTCGACAGCATCACCAAGCGGTTCGGCCATGTCACCGCGAACGAGGATGTCTCGCTCCACCTCGACCGGGGGGAGATCGTAGCGCTCTTGGGCGAAAACGGCGCGGGCAAGACGACGCTGATGTCGATCCTCTTCGGCCATTACACCGCGGACGAAGGAACCGTCCGTGTCGAGGGCGCTGAACTGCCACCCGGCAAGTCGCGCGCGGCGATCCGGGCGGGTGTCGGCATGGTGCATCAGCATTTCGCGCTGGCCCCGAACCTGACCGTGCTGGAAAACGTCCTGACGGGGACCGAACCGCTCTGGAAATTCCGCTCCAACCGCGCTGCGGGACGCGCCAAGCTGGTGGAGCTGTCGCGAAAATTCGGCCTCAAGGTCGACCCGGATGCGCGGGTGTCGGACCTGTCGGTCGGGGAATGCCAGCGGGTCGAGATCCTCAAGGCGCTTTATAACGACGCGCGGATCCTGATCCTGGATGAACCGACCGCCGTGCTGACCGCGCAGGAGGCCGACAGCCTGTTCGCGACGCTGCGCCAGATGACCGAGAACGGGCTGTCGCTGATCTTCATCAGCCACAAGCTGCACGAGGTCATGTCGGCCTCGGACCGGGTGGTGGTGCTGCGCCGGGGCCGCGTCGTGGCCGAACGCAGGACCGCCGAAACCTCGAAAGAGGAGTTGGCGGAACTGATGGTGGGCCGCAAGGTCCAGCGCCCGGAACGGCCCCCCGCGACGCCCGGCAAGGTGCTGCTGGAGGGCGTCGACCTCGCGCTTGGCGGCAAGGGCGGGGCATCGCTCCACGGGGTCAGCTTTCGCCTGCGCGCGGGCGAGACGCTGGGCATCATCGGGGTGTCGGGCAACGGGCAGACGACGCTGGCGGGGCTGGTCTCGGGGCTGTATCCGCCCGACAGTGGCACGCTGCTGATCGACGGGCAGGAGGTGCCGCGCCACGACGTGCCCCATGCCATCGCCGCCGGGATCGGCCGCATCCCCGAAGATCGCAATGCCGAAGGGACCATCGGAGACATGGCGACATGGGAGAACGCGGTGCTCGAGCGGATCTGGTCCGAGGATTTCTCGGCCCGGGGCGTGGTCAAACGTGCCGCCGCCCGCGCCGCCACCGAAGAGATCATCAAGGGCTATGACGTCCGGGGCGCCAGTGTCGACGGGCGCATCCGGCTGCTATCGGGCGGGAACATGCAGAAACTGATCCTGGGCCGCGTGCTGAATGCCGGGCCGTCGATCCTGGTCGCCGCGCAGCCCAGCCGGGGGCTGGACGAGGGGGCCATCGCGGGGGTCCATGAACGCCTGCTCGAGGCCCGGGGCCGCGGCGCCGGCGTCCTGCTGATTTCCGAGGACCTGGACGAGGTCATCGCCCTGTCCGACCGCATCCGCGCCATCGTGAACGGACGGCTGTCGCCCGCGATCCCGGCGGAACGCGCCGATGCGCGGCTGCTGGGGCTGATGATGGCGGGCGACTGGACCGCCGCCGAGGCCATCGAGGCGGAGGATGCCCATGCGCTTTGAACGTCGCGACCATCCTTCCCGCGCGCTGACCATCGCGGCGCCCATCGGCGCGGTGCTGGCGGCGCTGATCGTGGCGGGCCTGCTGATCGCCATCGCGGGGGCCAATCCGATCCGGGCCTACGGGTTGATCCTGAAGGGCGCCTTCGGGTCGCGCCTGGGCATATCGGAAACGCTGACGCGCACGACGCCGCTGATCCTGACGGGGCTGGCGGCGGCGGTGGCGTTCCGCGCAAGGCTCTGGAATATCGGCGGCGAGGG
Organism: Pseudooceanicola atlanticus; assembly: GCF_000768315.1. Taxonomy (GTDB): domain Bacteria; phylum Pseudomonadota; class Alphaproteobacteria; order Rhodobacterales; family Rhodobacteraceae; genus Pseudooceanicola; species Pseudooceanicola atlanticus. The sequence goes on along the minus strand of NZ_AQQX01000004.1, from coordinate 68,619 downwards.
GCAGTTCTACCTGGGCGCGCTGGCCGTAGCGGCCTTTGGCATGATCCCGGCCATCGGCGCCTTGCCCGCGCCGCTGGCGATCCTGCTGTGCCTGATCGCGGGGGCGGTGGTGGGGATGATCCTGCTGTTGGTGCCGCTGGGCCTGCGCCTGAAATTCGGCGTGGACGAGGTAGTGACGACCCTGCTGCTGAACTTCGTTGCCGTGCTTTTCGTGTCGCTGATGATCGAAGGCGCGATGAAGGATCCACTGGCCTTCGGCTGGCCGCAATCCGTGCCGGTGCCCGAAGCGGCAGAGCTGCCCAAGCTGCTGGCCCGGTCGCGCCTGCATGCGGGGCTGCTGATCGCGCTGGTCATGGCCGTGGTGGTCTGGTGGCTGCAATCGCGCACGGTGTTCGGGATGCGGTCCCGCGCCGCCGGGCTGAACCCGCGCGCCGCCGCCTTTGCCGGTGTGCCGCTGGGGCGCACGCTGATCGCCGTGGCCTGCCTGTCGGGCGGTCTGGCGGGCCTTGCCGGGGCGATCGAGGTGATGGGCGTGAAGGGTTATGTCACCACCGACCTGTCGCCCAATTACGGCTATTCCGGCATCGTCATCGCGATGCTGGCCAACCTGAACCCGATCGGGGTGATTGCCGCGGCGCTGTTTTCCGCGGTGATGTTCGTGGGGGCGGATTCGATGTCCCGCGCCCTGTCGATCCCGTCCTATATCGCCGACGTCACCGTGGCGATGTCGCTGCTGACGATGCTGGTGGCGATCTTCCTTGCGCAATACAGGATCCGCAGATGAGCGTTCTTCTCGATATCCTGTCCTCCGTCGGCATGTGGGAAGCGGTGCTGCGCATCGCCACGCCGCTGATCCTTGGCACGCTGGGCGTGCTGCTGTGCGAACGGGTGGGGGTGCTGAACCTCGGGATCGAGGGGATCATGACCTTCGGCGCCATGGTGGGCTGGCTGACGGTCTATTCGGGCGGCGACCTGTGGGTGGGGATACTGGCCGCGGCGGCGGGCGGGGCGGCCTTCGGGTTCCTGCATGCGCTTCTGACCGTGCCGCTGGGCCTGTCGCAGCATGTGACGGGGCTGGGCATCACGCTCTTCGCGTCGAGCTTTTCCTACTACGTGTTCCGCCTGGCGGTGCCGACGGCATCGTCCCCGCCGACGGTGGAGCCGTTCCGCCCGCTCGCCGTGCCTGTGCTGTCGGACATCCCCTTCATCGGGCCGGTGCTGTTCAACCAGACGGCACCGACCTACATGGCGCTGATCCTTGTCGCGGTGCTGGCCTGGGGGCTGTATCGCACGCCGCTGGGGCTGGCGATCCGGATGACCGGGGAAAACCCCCATGCGGTGGATGCACAGGGGATCGACCCGATCTGGCTGCGCATCGGCACGATCATGGCCGGGTCGGCGCTGATGGGGATGGGCGGGGCGTTCCTGACGCTGGCGGCGTTCAATTCCTTCTTCCCGACCATGGTGCAGGGCAGGGGATGGATCTGCGTGGCGCTGGTGGTCTTCGCCCTGTGGCGGCCGGGCCGGGCGCTGTTGGGCGCGCTGCTATTCGCCTTCTTCGACGCCTTCCAGCTGCGCCTGCAAACGGTGGTGGAGGGCGTGCCCTACCAGCTGTTCCTGATGCTGCCCTACATCCTGTCGATCGTCGCGCTGATCGTGATGGCGCGCCGGGCGCGGGTGCCGCAGGCGCTGATGCAACCCTATCGACGGGGCGAGCGCTAGATCAGCCCAGTTCCATCGTCGCGATGGCCTGAAGCGTGGGCCCGGCCTGAGGCGCGGGGCCGCGCCACATGCGGGCGGTGGCGAATGTCGCCTCGAACCCCAGGGCGGTCAGCGCATCGGCCAGGTCGTGGCTGGCCTCGGGCAGGTCGATGATCACCGGCTCTTCCGGCATCTGGGCCAGGGCGGCGCGGATCAGCACGAGCGCGGCATCGGCATCCGGCGCGATGACCGGGCCGATCTTGACCCCGTCGCGACAGCGGCGCGCGGTCACGACCCCGTGCAGGGCGGTTTCCTCGAGCACCCAGCTGCGCCGCGTCGGCTGTGGCGCGGTCCAGGCGGTCAGGAAGGCGGGGCGGGCATAGCCGTTGGCCTGCCTGTCGAGCTCCGCCACGGCCGCGGCATCCGCGGCTATCATCGGCCGCACGAGGTCCGAGGGCGTGCCGGTCAGCCGGCCTTCGTAGCGTGTCGTCGCGCCGGTGCGGATGAAACCGGACCGCGCATAATTCGCCTGCTGTGCCGCGACCCCGTCCAACCCGACGCTGCGGTCGCCCGCATGATCCAGCGCGTGCTGCCACAGGGCATAGCCGATACCGCGCCCGCGATGATCGGGCCGGCAGAGGTAGAGGCCAAGGAAGGCGTGATCGGTCCCGTGATGCACGACGGAAATCGCGGCGACCACTTCGCCCGCGACCTCGGCCACGAAGAACCCCTCGGGATCGGCGGCGACAAAGGCGGCGGCGTCCTCGAGACCCGGGTTCCAGCCCTCTGCCGCGGCCCAGTCCAGCATCAGGGCGATCTCGTTGCCCCGCGCGGTCCGGCACAGCGGCGCGGTCATTGGCTCAACGCTTCGCGCAGCGATCCGGGGATCGAGGTGCGGTTGCGCAGGTCGAGCGAGGTGACGAGGTCCAGCAGGTGGGATTTCATCAGGTCCTCGGCCAGGTCGTCCTTGCCGGCGGCGAAGGCGTCGATCAGCGCGTGGTGGGCATGGCTTTCGCAGAGCGCCGCGCGGCGTTGCCAATACAGCGCGATGATCAGCGAGGACCGCGCCACCAGTTCCGAGATGATCGCCTCGATCGTGGCCTGGTCGGCCATGCGGGCGATCTCGATATGGAACTGGCCCGACAGGTAGACGGCCCGGCCCGCATCGCCCGCGTCGATGGCGGCATGTTCGGCGTCGATATGATCCTGAAGGGTCTGCAACTTGTCCGCATCCATGCGCTGACAGGCCGAGCGCGCGGTGCGCGGCTCCAGCAGGGCGCGGGCCTCGAACACTTCGCGGGCCTCGCGCACGGTGGGCTGGGCGACAAAGGCGCCGCGATTGCGCCGCAGCTCCACCAGCCGGTGATGGGCCAGGCTTTGCAGCGCCGCGCGCACGGTGGTGCGGCTGATGCCGTAAACCTCGCCCAGCTCGTCCTCGCCCAGCTTGGTCCCCGGCGGCAGCCGATGTTCGTGAATGGCCCGCTCCAGGTCCGCCGCGACGGATTCGGCGGTGGCCGGGCTCGATCTCAACTCGTTCATGGCACCTCTCAGGTCTTGCAGTGATTCTGCTGCGAAGGCGCGTCCGGCGCAACCAGATCGCCGCGTCGTGAATGTGTCGGCAGTATTGTATACAAAAATGTCCTCTAAAATGTGCGCATTGATGGGCAAAGTGGTGAATACTTGGGCAAAGACATTTTTCTGACCCCGAAACCTGCAAAAGCCCTGCACCAATGCTGCGCCGCCGCGACATGGTCGATGCAAGTCAAACGCGAGGAGCGGCGATGCGGACGGGCTATGATCTGGAACTGGTGCACCTGACGAAACGCTACGGCGACACGGTCGCGGTGCACGATATCAACCATGTATTCGCACCGGCCAGCTATGTCTGCCTGCTGGGGCCGTCGGGGTGCGGCAAGTCCTCGACCCTGCGGATGATCGCCGGGCATGAAAGCGTCAGCGAGGGGTCGATCCTGCTGGACGGCACGGACGTGTCGGGCCTTTCGCCGGCGCAGCGCGGCACTGCGATGATGTTCCAGAACTACGCGCTGTTTCCGCACCTGTCGGTCCGTGACAACGTCGCCTTTTCCCAGCGGATGAAGGGCGTCGACAAGGCGACCCGCCACAAGAAGGCGGACGAGATGCTGGACCTGGTGCAGATGTCGTCCTTTGGCGACCGCCTGCCGGCGCAGCTGTCGGGCGGGCAGCAGCAGCGTGTCGCCCTGGCGCGCGCGCTGATCACCCAGCCCAAGGTGCTGCTGCTGGACGAACCGCTTTCGGCGCTCGACCCGTTCCTGCGCATCCAGATGCGGGTGGAGCTGAAGCGCATCCAGCGCGAGCTGGGCATCATCTTCATCCACGTCACCCACGGCCAGGACGAGGCGCTGGCGCTGGCCGACGAGGTCGTGGTGATGAACAACGCCGTGATCGAACAATCGGGCCCCCCGCGCGAGGTCTGGGGCGCACCCAAGACGGAATTCGTCGCGCGGTTCATGGGCGGCCACAACGTGATCAGCCTGAACGGCCACAAGGTCGCGCTGCGCGCCGACGAGATCAGCCTGGGCGAGGCCGGTCTGCCGGCCACGGTCGTGGCGGTCGAATACCAGGGCGCCACGGTGGCCCTGTCGGCCCGCACCGAAGCCGGGGAGGAGGTCTTTGCCGTCCTGCCCGAAGACGCCTTCTTCAAGGCACCGAAATCACCGGGCGAGACGGTCAGCCTCGCCTGGGACGAGGGGCGGGTCCACCGCCTCCAGGCCTGACGGCCGATCATCAACAAGACCAATCCCGAAGACAGAGAGGACACTTACAATGGCAAAACCCAAGGTCGGATATTCCCGCCGCTCCATGCTGAAGGCGGGTGGCGCAGCCCTCGCGGCCAGCGCGTTCCCCGCCCCGATGCTGTGGGCGCAGGACACCAAGAACATCGTGCTGCGCCAGTTCGGCACCGGCGTGTCGAACCTGAACGACGTGGCCAACAAGGTGAAGGAAGACCTGGGCTTCACGCTTGAGATGACCGCGCTCGATTCCGACAGCGTGACGCAGCGCGCGGCGACCCAGCCCGACAGCTTCGACATCGCCGATATCGAATACTGGATCTGCAAGAAGGTCTGGCCGACCGGCAACCTGCAGGCGATGGATACCTCCAAGATCGCCAATTACGACAAGATCGTCGGCATCTTCCGCTCGGGCAAGCTGACGCCCGACTCCGAGATCGCCCAGGGCACCGCGCCGCATACCGTTGGCTTCATCCCCGAACCGGGCGCCAAGACCTTCGCGGACGAAGAAACCAACTGGATGACCCTCATCCCGACGATCTACAACGCCGACACGCTGGGCATCCGCCCCGACCTGATCGGCCGTCCGATCGAAAGCTGGACCGAGCTGCTGAACCCCGAATTCAAGGGCAAGGCCTCGATCCTCGACATCTCCTCGATCGGCATCATGGACATGGCGATGGTCTGCGAGGCCATGGGCGAGATCCAGTATGGCGACAAGGGCAACATGACGAAGGAGGAAATCGACGCCACCTTCGCGATCTTCACCGAAGCCAAGCGCAACGGGCAGTTCCGCGCCTTCTGGAAGACCTTCGACGAGTCGGTGAACCTGATGGCGTCGGGCGAAGTGGTGATCCAGTCCATGTGGTCGCCGGCCATCACCGCGGTCAAGTCGCGCGGCATCCCCTGCGTCTACCAGCCGCTGAAAGAGGGCTACCGGTCCTGGGGCGGCGGCATCGGCCTGTCGTCGTCGCTGTCCGGCATGGAGCTGGATGCGGCCTACGAATACATCAACTGGTACCTGTCGGGCTGGGTCGGCGGCTACCTGATGCGCCAGGGCTATTACTCGGCCGTTCCGGAAACCTCGAAGGAGTTCATGTCGGAAAACGAGTGGGGCTACTGGTTCGAGGGCAAGGAAGCCACCGACGTCATCACCTCGCCCACCGGCGACAAGCTGGCCGAGGCCGGCGAGGTCCGCGATGGCGGGTCCTTCTACGACCGCATGGGATCGGTCGCGTGCTGGAACGCCGTCATGGACGAGAACCAGTACATGGTCCGCAAGTGGAACGAGTTCATCGCCGCCTGATCCAAAGACCGCTTGATCCAAAGGCCACGGGCCCTGCGGGGCCCGTGACACGATCTGATTGCCACGGGCCACGCGGCCCGCGGCGCAGGCGGGGGGCTGTCTGCCCCCCCGCACCCCCCGAGAGTATTTTCGGCAAGATGAAGAGGATGGTCCGCTCATGGCCAATTCGGTGACAGACATGGCAGGCGACGCGCCTCCGGCACAGCCGGCGCCGGCAAAGCGCGCCGGGCGGAAATTGAGCCCGGACGTGCTGGGCTGGTTGCAGGCCGCACCGCTGAGCGTGGTGATGATCGGCTTTTTGCTGGCGCCCATCGTGATGATCGTCATCGTGAGCTTCTGGGGCGCGACCGAGTTCTCGATCTATCCCGATTTCCAGCTGGACAATTACGCCTTTCTCTTCGGGTCGGAAGTGACCTACCGGGTCTTCTTTGCCACCTTCAAATATGCCGCGATCACCTGGGCGCTGACCCTGGCGATCGGGTTCACCGTGGCCTATTTCCTGGCCTTCCACGTGCGGTCGCAGACCATGCAGATCGCGCTGTTCCTGCTCTGCACGATCCCGTTCTGGACCTCGAACATCATCCGCATGATTTCCTGGATCCCCTTCCTGGGGCGCAACGGCATCGCCAATTCGACCCTGATCGACTGGGGGCTGATCGACGAGCCGCTGGAATGGCTGCTCTATTCCGATTTCTCGGTCATCCTGGCCTTCGTGCACCTTTACACGCTGTTCATGGTGGTGCCGATCTTCAACACGATGATGCGGATCGACGGGTCGTTGCTGGAGGCCGCGCGCGACAATGGCGCCAGCGGGTTCCAGACCCTGCGCCACGTGATCCTGCCGCTGACCAAGCCGGGCATCATGATCGGCACGATCTTCGTGGTGACGCTGGTGATGGGCGATTTCATCACCGTGCGCTTCATGTCCGGATCGCAGCGCGCCAATGTCGGACGGTTGATTTCGAACGATATTTCGCTGCTGCAATACCCGTCGGCCGCGGCGACGGCGGTGATCCTGCTGCTGACCGTCTTGATGGTCATCGGGATCCTGCTGCGCTTCGTCAATATCCGCAAGGAGCTGTGAGATGGAAAAGCGTCCGATCTCGTTCTACGTCCTCGCCGCCTTCTTCTGCCTGTTCGTGCTGTTCCTCTACGGGCCCACGATCACCATCGGCATCCTCAGCTTTCAGGGGCCGCAGGGCGGGCTGACCTTCCCGATGCGGGGCGTGTCGGTCCACTGGTTCCGCGACCTGTTCCAGGAACAGGCCGTGGGCGATATCTGGGGCGCCTTCCGCCGGTCGCTGGGGCTGGGCCTGATGGTCATGGTCACCACCGTGGTCGTGTCGGTCATGGCGGGGCTGGCCTTCCGCAAGCGGTTCGTCGGCTCGGGGCTGCTGTTCTACGTCGCGATCACCTCGCTGGTGATCCCGTCGATCCTGATCTCGCTGGGGATCGGGCTGATCTTCAACCAGCTGGGGCTGAAGGTGCATTGGGCCACGTCGGGCTTCGGCGCGCAGCTGACCTGGACGTTGCCCTTCGGCCTGCTGATCATGTTCGCGGTCTTCAACCGCTTCGACAAGAGCTATGAGGAGGCCGCGCGCGACCAGGGGGCGACCTCCTGGCAGACGATCCGTCACGTGGTGTTGCCGATCATCGCGCCGTCGCTGATCGGGGTCGCGCTGTTCGGCTTCACGCTGAGCTATGACGAATTTGCCCGGACCCTGCTCACCGCGGGCAGCTACAACACGCTGCCGCTCGAGGTGTTCGGCATGACGACCAACGTGACCTCGCCGGTGATCTACGCGCTTGGCACGCTGACGACACTGTTTTCCTTTGCGATCATCGGGGTCTTCCTGCTGGGCGCCTGGGTGATGGCGAAACGGCGAGCCCGGCTTGGCTCTGACGCGGGCAAGGGTGTGTGATGCGTCTTGTCTACATCAACCCGAATTCCACGGCGTCCATGACCGCCGGGATCGCGCAGGTCGCGCGGCAGGCCATGCCCGGGGCCGAGATCACGGCCCTGACCAATGCCGATGGCCCGCCCGCCATCGAAGGGCCCGAGGATGGCGATGCGGCCGTGCCCGGGGTGCTGCGCCTGGTGCGCGGCGTGCAGGGGGCGGATGCCATCGTGATCGCCTGTTTCGACGATACCGGCCTGGCCGAGGCGCAGGCGGCGGCCAGCTGCCCGGTGCTGGGGATCGGCCAGTCGAGCTACCTGATGGCGCTGATGCTGGGGCGGCGGTTCTCGGTCGTGACCTCGCTGCCCGTGTCGATCCCGGTGATCGAGGGCAATATCGCCGCCATGGGGTTCGCGGGGGCCTGTGCCTCGGTCCGGGCCAGTGGCCTGCCGGTGCTCGAGATCGACGAGGGCAGCCCCGCCACCCGCGCGACCCTCGCGACCGAGATCTGCCGCGCACGGGACGAGGACGGCGCCGGCGCGGTGATCCTGGGCTGTGCCGGCATGGCGCCGTTGCAGGGCGATCTACAGGCGCGCACCGGGGTGCAGCTGATCGACGGCGTGTCGGCGGCGGCCTGGCTGGCTCAGGCAGCGGCGGGCTATGTCGCCCTGGCATCCTGAGGAGGACGTGATGAGCGATCCGGTGGCCGAGGCCAAGAAAGTCGTCGAAACCTATCTCGAGCTGTCGATGGTGCCCGACCCCGAGGGCGCCTCGGCCTGGCTGGCGCCCGATTTCCGCATGACCTTTACCGGCGGGCGGCGCATGTCCGGCCCCGCCGACAGCGCCGCCTTCAACGCCAGGCGTTATGCCTGGGTCAAGAAGCGGTTCCTGCGCACCGATGCCGCGCTCGACCCCGAAACCGGAGAGGTACGGGTCTTCAACACCGGCTACCTTTACGGCGAATGGCCCGATGGCACGCCGTTCGAGACCAACCGATACATCGACATCTTCACCGTGCGCGACGGGCGGATCACCGAAACTCAGGTCTGGAACGACAGCGCGGAAATCCTGCTGCATTCCCATGGCCTGGCCGAGGCGCCGTTGTGAGCCTGCCGGGCCACGGCCGCTACGATTACGTGCCGATCGACCGGCGTCCCGATTACGATTGGCCCGGCGGCAAGCGGCTGGCGGTCTACCTGGGCGTGAACCTAGAACATTTCGCGTTCGGCGAAGGGGCAGGGGCTGAACTGGCCCCCGCGGTCGAACAGCCCGACGTGCTGAACTATGCTTGGCGCGATTACGGCAACCGGGTGGGGGCGTGGCGGATGCTCGATCTGCTGGACCGGCTCGACCTGCCGGCCACCGTGCTGGTCAATTCCGCCATGTACGACTACGCCCCCGCGCTGCTGGAGGCGCATCGCCGCCGCGGGGACGAGATCGCGGGCCATGGCCGCACCAATGCCGAACGCCAGGGACCTTTGCCCGAACCCGAGGAACGCGCCCTGATCGAGGAGGCGACGGATATCCTGACCGGTGCCGAAGGCGTGGCGCCCGAGGGCTGGCTGAGCCCCTGGATATCGGAAAGCCATGTCACCCCCGACCTGCTGGCCGAGGCGGGCTATCGCTACACGCTGAACTGGTGCATGGACGACCAGCCCGTCTGGATACGCACCCGCGCCGGGCGGCTCCTTTCGCTCCCTTACCCGCAGGAGGTCAACGACATCCCCGCTATCGTCGCCCGCAAGGACGGGGCGCGGGATTTCGCGGAGATGATCATCGACAATTTCGACGAGATGCTGGAGCAATCGGTGGCCCAGCCGCTGGTCATGGGCATCGCCCTGCATCCCTACCTGGTGGGCCAGCCCTACCGCCTGCGCCACCTGCGCCGCGCGCTGGCCCATGTAGCGGCCCGGCGCGACGACATCTGGCTGACCCGTGCCGGCGAGATCAGCCGGTATTGCCATGAGACGTTGGCGGACCGGTTGGTTTGAGGGGGGCAGGGGCGCTTAGGTGGCCCCAAGGCGGCGGAGGACGTTGCTGCGTGTTCGGGGCGGATGGCCGCTATGCGGACGGAGCGGCCGTTGGATCACACAAATTGAACGGCAGCTTTGTTGGCGATGCTCCACTGGCGCTCCTGTCACAGAAGGTGTTCTGGGGCGACTATCTGTAAAAAACCATCCACCAAGAAGAGCACCAAGAAACTCACTGCCACATATCCGATAGCCATAGACCACTTTCGCCGTAGCTCGGGAAAAATTTCTCCCGCAATGAACCGGCGGAAACTGTTTTGAAAGCTGGCTGGGTTTCTCAAAGCCTTCCACGGAAGAAACGCACCGTCCCAGTTCGAGATATTGAATAGCGTGAAGATGACCCTTGCATGCCAATAGAAGGCGATCGCAAATGCTATGAAAGCATTAGCAGTTAGCAATGACCTTAGGGCGTCGGCGACATTGAGCATGTGATTAAGATAAAAGCAAATGGAGCGTTCTGCAACTCGCAATGCAGAAGTCCATTCAGGTTGCGGCATGGCCCTTTTGAGGTCAAAACGGTCATTTAATGCCTCAGTAGACCGCCCGTCTGGAGTTTTCGGCCAATTGGGGCGCGCGTGGCCGCTATCGGACATCTGCGCAAATCGGTTCTGCAGTGGCGCAACTGCCCCTATATGGTCATCCATGGCGTCGTGCAGCATTGTTTGACCGGCCAAGTTGCGCGGTGCGGCCAAAGCGCCTGCTCGCCGATGTTCGTTTCGGTTGAGTCAACAGGAGTTGGTTTTGCTAAAGATTTTCGCTGATCATACGGACTTGATGGAACTTACTGGTTTTCAACCGTTGGTGTGCTGGAGCAAAAAAGCTATCATCGTGCTCAACTAATCAAGTCAGCTGTATAAGGTGGATGAGCATGGAAGGTCACAATGATTCTTGGACTACCGATAGCAATGGAGTCTACGGCCCGCGCATCCACGAGTTCAATATCCTCGGAAAAATCGCGGTAGTTCTGTTTACCTTCGTGGTAATTCGGTTCTTTTTGTCTGCCGCCGGTTTTGAAAACCCAAATTGGTTTGCCTTGTTTTTGATGGTTTGCCTCGCGATATCCCGCATTTTATGGCGTCGATGGCGCCGGCAGATAAACCTTCGAAAAGCCTCTGAATTGCAGAGTAAATTGAGCGAGCTGGAGCAGATAGAAACGGCCTTGCGCGTCGAAGAAGCGCGGCTATCAGGTGCATTCGACAAATGGGAAAAGTCTAAGGATTCTGGGCGCGATACCGCTGGCCAATCGCGATGAAAACGGTCGTGGCGCTTGAAGCGGATTTGCTGAACGGTAGCGATTGGCTCTAACGGCACAAACCTGACGTAGCCACAATTAATGGACCACTATCCGGACGCCGCGAACAACGTGCCAAGGCAGGTCGGACGTTGAGGCGCAACTTCGCTAACGGACCACCGAAAGCCCCGAGGAGCAAAACCTCACTCGGCAACCAATGCCGCCTGGGCGCATCCGCATGGGGCCTTGACCGGGGTGTCCGCTCGGGCCTGGGCGAGATCGAGGCGCTGTTTGATTTGCTTGATTTCCACAGTTTCGCCGCGTGCTTGCAGGCAATCGTGAAGCCCTTTCAGAGCCCAGACATTGTCGGGATGGATGGTGGCCCTGCGCATCGTGCCGCCCAGACCAAGGTCTTCGCGGAACACGGCTTCGGCCTCTTCGATTTGCCCCTGTTCGAAAAGCAATGCGCCTAGCGCGTGGCGTGTGGGCTGCATCCAGCCCCAGGGTTCGTCATAGGGCAGGGAATCCTCCACCGTCACGGCGCGCCGCAAATGGTCGAAGGCGGCCGGGAAGGCGCCCTTGCGGTAGAGGATTTCGCCGGTGAGCATCGCGTCGGCAATGTCCAGGAGGTCGACGATGGTGTTGTTGTGCAGCACCCGCGTTTCGGGAACTCGGCCCCGAGCGGCCTGAAATTCTGCCTCCGCCGCCTCGGCCTCGGCAATTTCACCCAAGGCGGCATGCCCCAACGCGCGTGCATACCAGACGAACGCCGTCAACGTGCAGTAGAGCTCCTGATCCTCGGGCAAAGCCAGCTCGGTGCAGTCGCGCCAGCGTCCGAAACGCACGAGGATGTGCGGCTCGAAGCTCAGATAGGCTTCGAAGAAGTCGGCCATGGGCGGCGACGGGATGCGAAGCACCTCTTCCGGGGTCGTGTCGCGCAGGCCCCGAACGGCCTCCAGGGCGGGGCCGATCTGGCCCAGGAACATCGCGCCGTAAATGGTGAAATGGTAATTGTGCTGACGGTAACCGGTATAGATATTCTCCGCCCCCTCGCGCTGAAAGAACCGCAGGTCCGGCGCCGTGGCCGCCTGATTCCAGTGCACGACATTCTGGTATTGGCCGCAAAGCACGTCGATATGAGTGGCCATGTGGATGAGGTGGCCCGCATCCGGCACCAGGGTCCGCAAGGCATCCCCCATTCGAAGCGCCGCTTCGGGCGTCGGCGACATCTCCATGAGATGGATGTAGAGGTGCAGCAGGCCGGGATGGGACCAGGCCTCGGCCCGTTCGAAGGCCCGTTCCAGCACGCGGCGGCATTCCAGTGTGTCGGCGCCTTCTGCCGGGGTGCCCGTGGCAAGGTCCCACATCTGCCATGGCGTCCGGTTCATCATGGCCTCGACGAAGAAGCAGGCGACGTCCAGATCGTCGGGAAAGGCCGCATGGACCCGGCGCATGGCATCCGCATAATCATCGTCCCAGGGGCTCATGTCGTCGGCCGGCGTGGGGTGCGGATAGCGGGCCTGCAATGCCTCGATCAGGGCGCGCTCCGACGCCGACGCGCCTTCGATCAGCCCGAGCGCTTGCTGCAGCGCGCCACGCGCCGCTTCGAGCGATGCAGCCTGGCCGGCCGGGTCCATTCTCCACCAGGGCATGTTGTAATGGGGGCCGACGGCGTAGGCGATGCCCCACCAGGCCATGGCACAGGACGGGTCGGCTTCTGTCGCGCGCTGGTAGCAGCGGACGGCTTCTTCGAGATTGTAGCCGAAGGTCCAGTTCAGGCCCCGGTCGAACCAGGTCTGAGCGTCCGCGCTTTGTGTCGATACGTGACGGGAATAGGCGCCAAGGTCGAATGGATAATCGGTCATGCGGTGAAAATTCCCATTTGTCCGGTATGTTGGCATCCTACCAGATTTTGCCGGGAAAAAGTATTCGGCAGATCGGCCGCCAAGGTCTTCAGGTCGCCCGACACCCACTCCCAAACGCAAAGGACCCGGTCGCCATGGCGCCGGGTCCTTCTTTTTCAGGGCAGGGGGCCGGTCGGCCCGATCAGAACGTCTTGGCCAGCGTGACCTTGATGTTGCGGCCGGTGGCCTGGCGGGTGGCCAGGTGCGGGCGGTAGTCGCGGTCGAAGAGGTTCTCGACGCCCACGCGGATCTCGGCCCCGCGCAGCACGCCCGCTTCGGGGCGGTAGACGGCACGCAGGTTGTGCACCGCGTAGCCCGGCGTCGGGGTGGTCGAACGGGTCATGTCGGCCGCGGCCACCATCTCCCAGCTGACGTCGAACGTGTCGTCCCACTTCTTTCCCAGCGTCAGGCGCAGTTCGTCCGCCGGGATGCCGCCCCAATCGTAGCGCGTGCCCGCCGCGGACCCGCTGCCGCGCGCGATATTGGCGTTCATGTCGACATAGAAGCCCGAGCCATGGGACCAGGCTGCCTCGATCTCGATGCCTTCCAGGTCGACCGTGGTGTAGGGCACCCGTGTCGGCGTGGTATAGCTGGTGACGTCCCACATGTTGGTCCGGTAGGCCACCGCCTTGAAGGCCAGCGCATCGCCCGCGGCCAGAACGTCGACCCCGTCATAGGCAAAGCCGACCTCGTAGGTCGTCGCCTTCTCGGACTGGGTCATGTAGGCGGGCGTGCTCAGGTCGTCGAGGATCGGCAGGTTCTCGTTGTACCAGGCACCGGCGAGCATCTTGAACCCGCCGCCAAGCGCGACAGAGCCCGAGATCCCGCCCATCAGCGCGTCATTGGTGTAATTGCCATAGGTCGCGCCGCCGATCTGCTGATGTTCGTAGCGCAGTTCGGGCATCAGCGTGACGGCATTGCCGATCAGCATCTCGTCCACCGCAAAGACCGCGACGCGTTCGTCGATCCCGCCGGGGGCGGAGGCCGCGTCCAGCCGTTCGCGATGCGAATACTGCACCCCGGTGCGCAGTTCATGCGCGATGGATCCGGTGTCGAACCGCGCCACGTTGCGCACCGTGAGGCCGGTCGTCTGGTAACGGTGATCGGCATTGACCGAGGCAAAGCCACCGGCCGGAAAGGGCATCCCGCAGGGCATGCCCGGGCCTTCGCAGGTAGAGCTTCCGGGCACGTATTCCTGGTCGATCTGCTGATCGGAATAGGACAATTCCACCCGCAGGTTCACCAGGTCCGTATCCGGCGCATTGAAATCGTAGCGCAGCACGGCGGTCTTGTCCCGCGTCTGCCGGTCCACGTTGCCAAAGCTGCCGCCGGTGGTGCCGAAGGAATCGTAGGGCACGTCCGACTCGTCGGTCTGGGTTTCCGACAGCAGCAGGCTGATCTCGTGCTGATCCGCATCGCCGAAGGTCAGCCGTCCGTTGACCAGCCAGGAGGGCAGTTCGTAGCCCTGCAAGGACCGCGCCACGCCGGAGCCATCGGTGGTGATGCCTTCCTTGCGGTAGGTGTAATTCCCCAGCACTTCCAGGTTGCCATGCTGCACCGCCCCGGTGGTGGAGCTGACCAGTCCGTCCCCGTTCGAGGAATATTGCAGCGTCTGGCGCAGCCGCACGCCGTCTTCGCCGCCGGTCATGTCGCTGGCCTGGATCGGTTCCAGCAGCAGCAGGCCGCCGAAATTGCCCGACCCGTATTCGAAGGTGCCGCCCATGCCGCGCTTGACCACCGCCTCGCGGTAGAGCGCGGGATCGGTGAACAGCTGCGTGCCGATCCGGTACAGCTCTTCGCTGCCCTTGGCCGCGCCGCCGACCTGGATGCCGACCTTCTGGTCGGTGCCATAGGTGCCGCCGGCGCCAAAGCCGCGGATGTTGATCCCCGATCCGACGGGCGAGCCGCCGTTGATCAGGTTCACGCCGGGGACACTATCGACCAGTTCGGCGATGGTGCCAGCCTGCCGATCCTCGATCTCTTCGGCGTCGACCACGGTCTCGGAGGTTGTCTCATCGGTCTGGACGGCGCGTTTGCTGTCGACGTTGATCGCCTCCAGCACAATCGTGTCCTGGGTGGCGAGGGTTGGGTCTGTCTGGTCCTGCGCGGCAGCGCTCTGGGCACCAAGACAAAGGGCGGCGCTGCACATCAGCAGCGCGCGCATGGATTGCACGGGCATAGTGTCCCCTTCCAGTTTTTCGTGGGTTCGGCTGGCGCGGGGCTGGCGATTTTTGAATGATTTTGGCCGGTTGATGGGCCCGGCTCTTGCATTGGCTATTTTATCTGACTAAAGTTGTCAACAAATGTCGCCGGGTCAATCCGATCCGGCTCGCCAGCCGCATCCGCGCGCCAGCTGACCAGGTCTCAACCGCCAGCACGCAAAGGATCCCACGATGGCTGTGCAAACCGATATTCCCGCAAACGACCCCCAGGCGCTGCGCCAGGCCCAGGCCGAGGCAACCCTGCGCCCCCGTGACCTGGCAGAATCGCTTTCGGTGTCCGAGGCGCATCTGCTGGCCGCGCGCACCGGCCATGGCGTCACCCGGATCGACCCGAACCCCGACCGCCTGCTGCCCGGGCTGGAAAGCCTTGGCCGGCTGATGGCCCTGACGCGCAACGATTCCATCGTCTCCGAGGTGCACGGCACCTATGGCGGCTACCGCGCCGGGGATCACGCCGCGCTGGTGCTGGGCGACGAGATTGACCTGCGGATCTTCCCCAAGCACTGGGTGCACGGCTTCGCGGTCGAGGCCGAGACCAAGCAGGGCCTGCGCCGGTCCTTCCAGGTCTTCGATGCCGCCGGTGACGCGATCCACAAGGTCTACCTGCCGCTCGATGCCGACCCCTCCGACTGGGATGCGCTGCGCGACAGCCTCGCGACCGGCGACAGCTCCGACCGGCTGGAAACGGCACCGCGCCCCGCCGTCGAAGACGCCCGCACCGATCCCGAAAAGGCCGACAAGCTGCGCCAGGAATGGGATGCGCTGACCGACACCCACCAGTTCCTGATGCTGACCCGGCGGCTCAAGATCAACCGGCTGGGCGCCTACCGCATGGCCGGTGAGCCTTATGCCCGCCGCCTGAACGCCGAAGGGCTGGGCGCGCTGCTGATCCGGATGGGCGAAACCGGGGTGCCGGGGATGATCTTCGTCGGCAACCAAGGCTGCATCCAGATCAAGTCCGGCCCGATCGGCCCGATCTCGACCATGGGGCCGTGGCTCAACGTGCTCGATCCGGGCTTCGACATGCACCTGCGCGGCGATCACGTGGCCGAGGTCTGGGCCGTCACCAAGCCGACCCGCCGTGGCCCTGCCGTCTCGGTCGAGGCTTTCGATGCCCAGGGCGGCCTGATCACCCAGGTCTTCGGCCACCGCACCGCCGAGGTCGACCATAACGACGCCTGGATGGAGCTTGTCGCCTCCATGCCCTCTGCAGATGACGCACAGGATGCGGACAACGCCCCGGCGGCAGAGGTGGCGGAATGATCCGTCCCGCGCTTCTGACCCTGTCCTTCACCGCGGCGCTGGCCGGGCAGGCGCTGGCCGATCCAGCCTCGCGCGTTGTCTCGCTCGGCGGGGCCGTGACCGAGATTGTCTATGCCCTGGGCGAAGAAGACCGCCTTGTCGCCCGCGACACGACGTCCGACCACCCGGCGGCCGCGGAAGAGTTGCCGGATGTCGGCTATATCCGCGCCCTGTCCGCCGAAGGGGTCCTGTCGGTGTCGCCCGACCTGATCCTGGCCGAGGAGGGCGCCGGCCCGCCCGAAGCGGTGGAGCTGCTGAAAAGCGCCGCCATCCCCTTCGCCGAGGTGCCCGACGGCTTCACCCGCGACGCGATCCTGTCCAAGATCACCACGGTGGGCGCGGCGCTGGACGTGCCGGAAAAGGCGCAGGCGCTGGCCGACCAGGTGGCCAGCGACCTCGACACCGCGCTTGACGGCATCGACGCCTCGGGCAAGCGGGTGCTCTTCATCCTGTCCATGCAGGGGGGCAGGGTGCTGGCCTCCGGCACCGGCACCGCCGCCGACGGGATCATCCGGCTGGCCGGGGCGACCAACGCGGTCGACGCCTTCGAGGGCTACAAGCCCCTGACGGACGAGGCCGTGGCCCAGGCTGCCCCCGATGTCATCCTGATGATGGACCGCGACGGCGACCACGCCGCCGCCAACGATCAGCTGCTGGCCCATCCGGCGATTTCCACCACGCCGGCGGCGGCCAATCGCGCCGTCGTGCGGATGAACGGCATGTACCTGCTGGGCTTCTCGGTGCGCACGCCGCAGGCGGTGCGCGACCTGGCCCGGGCGCTGTCGCACGTGCAGGGCTGATCGGATGGTCGCGATCGGCTTTTCCGCCTCCGCCGAGGCCAGCGGAGACCGCGCCGACCGCGCGCGTCTGCTGACCATCCTGCTGGCCCTGATGCTGGCCGGTGCGGTGCTGCTCAGCCTGGCGATCGGGGCGGCGGGCACGTCGCTCTGGTCGACCCTCGCGGCCCTGGCCCGGGGCGAGGAGATCGCCCTGGCCGACCGTGTCATCCTGTGGCAAATCCGCGTGCCCCGCACCCTGCTGGGCATCGGGGTGGGCGCCTCGCTCGCCGTGTCCGGTGCACTGATGCAGGGGCTGTTCCGCAACCCGCTGGCCGATCCCGGCATCGTCGGGGTCGGGGCAGGGGCGGGCCTTGGCGCGATTGCCGCCATCGTGCTGGCGGGGCTGCTGCCCGTCGCGCTGGCCGATGCGCTTGGCTATTACATCGTGCCCGCCGCGGCGTTCCTCGGCGGCTGGGGGTCGACCCTGCTGCTGTATCGCGTGGCGACGCGGGCCGGGCGGACCTCGGTCGCGATGATGCTGCTGGCAGGCATCGCCCTTGGGGCGCTGGCCGGCGCGGTGTCGGGCATCCTGGTCTACATGGCCAATGACGCCCAGCTGCGCGACCTGACCTTCTGGGGGCTGGGATCGCTGGCCGGGGCCACCTGGTCCAAGGTGCTGACCGGTCTGCCGATCATGCTGCCCGCGCTGATCGCCGCACCCTTCCTGGCCCGTGGCCTGAACGCGCTGGCCCTGGGCGAGGCGGCGGCCTTCCACCTCGGCATCCATGTCCAGCGGGTCAAGAACGTGGCGATCCTGTCGGTCGCCGCCGCCACCGGTGCCGCCGTCGCCATGTCGGGCGGCATCGGGTTCGTCGGCATCGTCGTGCCGCACCTGCTGCGCCTCGCATCCGGCCCCGATCACCGGCACCTGCTGGTCAATTCGGCCCTGCTGGGTGCTGCGCTGCTGCTGCTCGCCGATATCGTGTCCCGTACGATTATCGCTCCGTCGGAACTGCCCATCGGGATCGTCACCGCCGTTCTGGGTGCGCCGGTCTTCCTGTGGATCCTCTTCCGCCAGAAAGGAGCACTGGACCTGTGACCCTGATGACCGACATCCACCCGGACCCGTCCTCCGACCCGGCGACCGAAACAGGCCTCACCGCCCGAAATGTCGGTGTGCAGCTGGGGCGCAAGACGATCCTCGACGGCATCGACATGGGGGCGGCGACGGGGCAGGTGACCTGCATCGTCGGGCCCAACGGGTCGGGCAAGACGACCCTCCTGCGCGCCCTGACCGGAGAGATCGGCCATACCGGCACGATCCGCCTGGGCGGGCGTGACCTGTCGGGTATGGCGCCGCATGAACTGGCGGGGATGCGCGGGGTGCTGCCGCAGGCAACGCCGCTGTCCTTCCCCTTCACCGTGGCCGAGGTCGTCGGCCTTGACCGCCCCGCCGCCCGCGACCCGGTGCCGATCCGCCATGCCCTGGCCGAGGTCGGGCTGGGCGATTACGGCGGCCGGTTCTACCAGGAGCTTTCGGGCGGCGAACAGCAACGGGTTCAACTGGCCCGCGTGCTGCTTCAGGTGCGCGATCCGTCCGGTCCCGACGGGCCGCGCTGGCTGTTCCTAGATGAACCTGTCTCGGCCCTCGACATCGCGCATCAGATGCAGGTGATCCGCATCGCCCGTGACCATGCCCGGGCCGGAGGCGGCGTGCTGGCGGTGATGCATGACCTCAACCTCACCGCGCTCTTTGCCGACCGGGTGCTGGTGCTGAAGGCGGGCCGCGTGCTGGCCGACGGTCCGGTGTCGCAGATCATCACGGCCGAGACGCTGTCGCGCGCCTATGGCTGCGATGTCACGGTCGGCCGGCACCCGCAGACCGACCTGCCCGTCGTCCTGCCGCCGCCGTTGTGAGGGGAGGCTGCATGGAGCGCGGGGCAACGCCAATCATATCTTCTCTCCCTCTGCTCGCCGGGGCGCGCCACGGCGTCACGCGTATCTCCGATCCTGCCTCGCGCCCGGCGGGCACCGCCGGGCAGCCCCCGACCGCCCGCCTGGGCGGGGGCTCTCGCCCCCACCCGCGGCCGGGGACTGCCCTTGGCATTCCGCGTCCAGGTCGCTGCAGACGGGCGGCAATACGGCCAACAACCCCTGACAACCCACGTCCTGGTGGCGGTCGGACAAGGCTGGTTTGGGGCAGCCCTCCGGCCCATGCCGCCGGGGCCCGCGGGGTGGTGCGACAGTGCCACCCCGATGGCCTTGCCCCGGATCTGAGGCCCTGACCGCACACCCCGGAACTGACATCCCCGAACACCCGCCCCGGCGCTTGCGTCGCGTCCCCCCGCTTGCTTCAGTGCCGGGCAAGGAGACCGCCCATGCCCAGCATCAACCGCATCGTCATGCGAAAATCCTCGCGCCAATGGGTCAATGCCTTGGGGCCCGACCGACTCCGCGTGGCCGAGATCTCGGGCAAATGGGGGGAAAGCTTCAAGTTCAAGTCCTACGACCAGTTCCGCTACCCGGACTACGACATCTGCGAAGGCCCCTTCACCGATGCCGACGGCAAGCCGCGCAAGTTCGACCTGATCATCGCCGACCAGGTGTGGGAACACCTCGACCGCCCCTACGCGGCGACCAAGAACGTCTACAAGATGCTGCGGAAGGGCGCGCATTTCTACGTCGCCACGCCCTTCTTCATCCCCTATCACGGCGCTCCGATCGACTGTTCGCGGTGGTCGGCGCGGGGGATGAAGAACCTGCTGATCGAATGCGGGTTCGAGGACAGCGCGATCCGCTCCGCGCAATGGGGCAATCGGCATGCGGCGCAGCGCAACCTGGAAACGCCCTGGCCGCCGGAATACCGCGAGGGCGAGGACGACCTGACGGACGATCCGGATTTCCCGATGGTGACCTGGGCCATCGCCCAGAAGACCTGACCGGCCCCGGATCCCTGCGGATCAGGGCCGGACAAAGCGACGCAGGGACCGGCGAAAACCGGCCCCCGCCCAATTTTTCAACGCTCGATCGCGCCGCCGGCCTGGGCCCAGTGACCCAGTCCGCCGATATTGTGGACGTCGTCATAGCCCAGCTTGCGCAGCATCTGCACAGCGCCATGGGACCGCCCGCCAGAGGCGCAGTAGACGGCGATCCGCGCATCGCGCTGCAACAGCGGTTCGTGATCGGGATGCGCCGGATCGGCGCGGAATTGCAGCATCATCAAGGGGATGTGCAACGCGCCCTTGGCCTTGCCCGAGGCCGAAACCTCGCCATGCTCGCGCACGTCCAGAACAAGGATGCCATCGGGGTCGGCGACGACATCGGCGGCGGTGAGGCCCGGTTGCGCCGGGCTGCGGGAAAAGAGGGACAGCATCTTGGGGCTCCTGTGGAATGCCGGTTCCCGACGCATATAGCATTCAAGAAATGGAATGTGAAGACCTGCCTGCGAAAGTTCACGAAATGTTCTTCTTTTTCGCTTGGACGGGCGCGGGGTCTCGACTATTTCTAGGGCAATCATCCCCGGGGGGCCCATGGCCGAGCTGAAGAACATCGAGGTGCGCGGCGCGCGCGAACACAACCTCAAATCCATCGACGTGGATATTCCGCGCAACGAACTCGTTGTGATCACCGGGCTTTCCGGCTCGGGTAAGTCGTCGCTCGCCTTCGACACGATCTATGCCGAGGGCCAGCGCCGCTATGTCGAATCCCTGTCCGCCTATGCGCGCCAGTTCCTCGACATGATGGAAAAGCCCGACGTCGATCACATCTCGGGCCTCAGCCCAGCGATTTCCATCGAACAGAAGACGACGTCCAAGAACCCGCGCTCCACCGTCGGCACGGTGACCGAGATCTACGACTACCTGCGTCTGCTCTTTGCCCGCGTCGGCACGCCCTACAGCCCCGCCACCGGCCAGCCGATCGAGGCGCAGCAGGTCCAGGACATGGTCGACCGCGTCATGGGGATGGAAGAGGGCACGCGCGGCTATCTCCTCGCCCCGATCATCCGCGACCGGAAGGGCGAATACAAAAAGGAATTCCAGGAACTGCGAAAGCAGGGATTCCAGCGGGTCAAGGTCGACGGATCGTTCTATGAACTGGACGAACCGCCCACGCTGGACAAGAAGTTCCGCCATGACATCGACGTGGTCGTCGACCGGATCGTCGTGCGCGAAGGCATGGAAACGCGGCTGGCCGACAGTTTCCGCACCGCGCTGGACCTGGCCGACGGGATCGCGATCCTCGAAACCGCACCGCGCGCCGATGACGACGGGGTGGAGCCCGAGCCCGAACGCTTCACCTTCTCCGAGAAATTCGCCTGTCCCGTCAGTGGCTTCACCATCCCTGAGATCGAACCGCGGCTGTTTTCCTTCAACGCGCCTTTCGGGGCCTGCCCGGATTGCGGCGGCCTTGGGGTCGAGCTCTTCTTCGACGAACGGCTGATCGTGCCCGACGCCACCCTGCGCATCGCCGACGGCGCGCTGGCGCCCTGGCGCAAGGGCAAGTCGCCCTATTTCCTGCAGACGATCGAAGCCATCGCCAAGCATTACGAATTCGACCCGAAAACCCGCTGGAAGGACCTGCCGGCCCATGTCCAGCAGGTCTTCCTGCACGGCTCCGGCGACGAGGAAATCCAGTTCCGCTATGACGAGGGCGGGCGCGTCTACCAGGTCTCCCGCACCTTCGAAGGCGTCATTCCCAACATGGAACGCCGCTACCGCGAGACCGACAGCAACTGGATCCGCGAGGAATTCGAGCAATACCAGAACAACCGCCATTGCGGCACCTGCGACGGCTACCGCCTCAAGGAAGAGGCGCTGGCGGTGCGCATCGGTCCCTCCGGCGATGCGGACAACCTGCTCCATATCGGCAACGTGGTCGAGAAATCGATCCGCGAGGCCTATGATTGGTGCCAGACCGTCCCCGACAACCTGACCAACCAGAAGAACGAAATCGCCCGCGCGATCCTCAAGGAAATCCGTGAACGCCTTGGGTTCCTGAATAATGTCGGGCTGGAATACCTGACCCTGTCGCGCAATTCCGGCACGCTGTCGGGCGGCGAAAGCCAGCGGATCCGGCTGGCCTCGCAGATCGGGTCGGGGCTGACCGGCGTGCTTTACGTGCTGGACGAACCCTCCATCGGGCTGCACCAGCGCGACAATGGCCGGCTTCTGACCACGCTCAAGAACCTGCGCGACCAGGGCAACACCGTGATCGTCGTCGAACATGACGAGGAAGCGATCCGCGAGGCCGATTACGTCTTCGACATCGGCCCGGGCGCGGGCGTGCATGGCGGCAACGTCGTGTCCAAGGGCACCCCGGACGAGATCACCGCCGATCCCGCCAGCCTGACGGGGCAGTACCTTGCCGGCACGCGCGAGATTGCGGTTCCGGCCAAGCGTCGGAAAGGCAACAAGAAAAAGCTGACCGTGTCGAAGGCGACCGGCAACAACCTCAAGAACGTCACGGTGGATTTCCCGCTGGGCAAGTTTCTCTGCGTGACCGGGGTGTCGGGCGGCGGCAAGTCGACCCTGACGATCGAAACGCTGTTCAAGACAGCCTCGATGCGGCTGAACGGCGCGCGCCAGACGCCCGCGCCCTGCGAGACGATCAAGGGGCTGGAACATCTCGACAAGGTGATCGATATCGACCAGCGCCCCATCGGGCGCACCCCGCGGTCGAACCCCGCCACCTATACCGGCGCCTTCACCCCGATCCGCGACTGGTTCGCCGGACTTCCCGAAGCGAAAGCAAGGGGTTACAAGCCCGGTCGGTTCAGCTTCAACGTCAAGGGCGGCCGCTGCGAGGCCTGCCAGGGCGACGGTGTCATCAAGATCGAGATGCACTTCCTGCCGGATGTCTACGTCACCTGCGAGACCTGCCAGGGCGCGCGCTACAACCGCGAAACGCTCGAGATCAAGTTCAAGGGCAAGTCCATCGCCGATGTGCTCGACATGACGGTGGAGGATGCGCAGGAGTTTTTCTCTGCCGTGCCCTCGATCCGCGAAAAGATGGATGCGCTGGTGCGCGTGGGCCTCGGCTATATCAAGGTCGGCCAGCAGGCCACGACCCTTTCGGGCGGAGAGGCGCAGCGCGTCAAGCTGTCCAAGGAACTGGCCAAACGGTCGACCGGTCGCACGCTCTATATCCTCGACGAACCGACCACCGGTCTGCATTTCGAAGACGTGCGCAAGCTATTGGAAGTGCTGCATGAATTGGTCGATCAGGGCAATTCCGTCGTGGTGATCGAACACAATCTCGACGTCATCAAGACCGCCGACTGGCTGATCGATATCGGCCCAGAAGGCGGTGATGGCGGCGGTGAGGTCGTGGCCACCGGCACGCCCGAAGATGTGGCCGAGGTCGAGCGCAGCCATACCGGCCATTACCTGAAACCGATGCTCAAGGCCGGGCGCGTCGCGGCGGAGTGATCCGCCGCGTTTCAAGCGCTCATTCATTTGGCGACGGTCAGCCGGGGCCGGTTCTCAATACCCGGCGATATGCGGATTGACGTGGTTCAAAACCTCGCGCCCCCGCATGGTGGCGCGGTAAATCTGGCGGCCCATCTGGAAATAGGTCCACCCGTCGCGCGGCCTCGGTAGGCCATACCGCGTCGGATCGATCAGGATCAGCACATCGCCCGGCAGGACCTCTCCGGTCGTGTAGATGCGGTCAGGTGAGGAATGGGTCCGGGGCAGGGGCCACACAACCCGGCCCACGCGCCGCACGCCGTCAGCCGAACCAGCCGCGGGTCGCGTCGCGGTCACGAAACGGGCCCCGATATCCCTGCGGTCGCCGGCGTCCGCCGATGGGCCGGTGTAGACGCAACGCACACGCGCGCCACTCGCCGCACATTGTGCGGAAGCCTCCGTGACTGGGATCGTCAGGCAAAGGGCCGATACTAGGCCCAGAATGGCAGGTCTTGGCATGCGCGCTCCCCCAAGCAGCGACGCGTCAACTTTGACACGTCGCGGCAAGGGGGGAAAAGACGCGATTTGGAAACAATCAGTTCAGGACCGCCGTGACTGCACCGACAAGTGCCAACACTTCCTGGGTTTCCCGGTCCACGCGGTACACGTTTTCACCGACGCGGTAATAGGTGCCATAGGGGTCCAGCCCGTAGCCACCCGGATCGCGCACCAGGATGTAGCGGTCACCGAACCCGTCCGGGTCCAGCACGTCACCCACGCGCAGGCTGTAATCGTCGTAGCCGTTCAGCTTCTTCGCCTGCCCCGGCGGGACGCATGGCGGGTTCTTCTTGGCCAGTCCGGGCGGGCAATTGGCGACGTTGCCGGGCGCGCGGACCTGTTGCACGGCCTGGTTGCCATTGCCCTTGGCGTGACCGTTCCCCTTGCCGGGATTGGCCTGCGCCATGACCGGTGCGGCCAGGGACAGGGCGAGGGCGGAAATCATCAGTTTCTTCATCTCGAACCTCCAATTCTTGGGGGATCAAGTCGCCATCGCCCTGTTCGGTTCCCTCGCGGCAATCGCTATGGCAGGACTTTGCCCATGCCTTGGACAGGCCTTCTGGCCCGCCATGTTGCGAAACCGCCGCCGGACCAGCCTCAACCGGTCCGACCCGCGTCTTGTGTCCTCAGCCGCGCCCGCGTCCTTCGAACCGGGGCAGCATGGCCGAGAAATCGCGCCCTGCGCCATCCTCGTCTTCGACGAATTGGGCATAGAGCGCCGCAGCCGCGGCCCCCATGGGGGTATCCGCATCCGCCGCCTCTGCCGCCTGTTGCGACAGGCGCAGATCTTTCAGCATCAGGTCCGCGGCAAAGCCGGGCTGATAGCCATTGTCCGCCGGCGATTGCGGCCCCACGCCCGGCGCCGGGCAATAGGCGTTCATCGTCCAGCTGTAGCCCGACGAGGTGGAGACCACGTCGAACATCGCCTGCCGGTCGAGGCCCAGCTTGTCCGCCAGGGCAAAGGCCTCGCACGTCGCGATCATGGTCACGCCGAGGATCATGTTGTTGCAGATCTTCGCCGCCTGACCGTTTCCGGACGGCCCACAATGAACCGCCTTCTGGCCCATTATGTCGAAAAGGGGTTTCGCCTTCGTAAACGCCGCTTCGGAGCCGCCGACCATAAAGGTCAGTGTGCCGCCCTGCGCCCCGCCAACACCGCCGGAAACCGGTGCGTCCAGCGGCAGAAGTCCCGCCTTTTCAGCCTGTTCCGCCACGTCGCGCGCCGAGGCGACATCGACGGTCGAACAATCCAAGAACACCGTCTCCGCATCCATCGCCGGGACGATGTCGCCTGCAACCGCGCGCAGGATCTGGCCATTGGGCAGCATCGTGATCACCACGTCGCGGCCCGCAGCGGCCTCGGCCGCCGTGGCGGCCAGGCTCACGCCCTCGACCGACACGCTCGCGGTGTCAAAGCCCGTAACCTCGTGCCCGGCCTTGGCCAGGTTGGCGGCCATCGGGCCACCCATGTTGCCCAATCCGATGAATCCGATTTTCATGATCTTTCCTCCTCGAAAGTCAGCTCTTCCGCGCCAAGGGGCGCGAGCATCGCCGCCACGTCCCCGGCGGCGACCGTGTCGTGTTTCCACTGCGGGTTGCGGTCCCGGTCGATGATCTGCGCGCGGATGCCTTCCAGGAAATCGCCATGCTCCATCGCCCGGGCGGTGAAGCGGTATTCCAGCGCCAGCGCCTCGCGCAGGTCGGTCACACCCTCCAGCCGGGCCAGCATCTCCAGCGTGCAGGCCATGGCGAGGGGAGAGTTGCGCCCCACGGCCTTGGCCGCGGATGCCGCGAAATCGCCCTCGGCCGCGGCAAGCGCGGCGCGGATCGCCTCCAGGTCGCCGGTGAACAGATCGTTGACCTGGGTGAAGTTCTCCATCAAAGGCGTCGCGCTATTTGCATGAGCTTTGCCGTCCAGAGCGCTGATATCTCCGGTATTTTCAAGATCGGATATCAGCCCGCCCCAATGGTCGCGCCCAATATGCAGATCGGCAAAACCCGTCGCGATCGCATCCCCGGGGCCCATCCGCGCGGCGGTGAGGCCCAGATAGGCGCCCAGCCGGCCGGGCGCCCGCGCCAGCAACAGCGACCCGCCCACATCGGGCACAAGGCCGATGCCGCATTCGGGCATGGCAATCTGCGTCGCGTCCTCCACCACCCGGTGCGAGACGTGGCAACCGACGCCGACACCGCCGCCCATGACAAAGCCCTGCATGAAGCTGACGATGGGCTTGGGGAATTCCGAAAGCCGTGCGTTCAGCCGGTATTCGTCGCGCCAGAAGGTCTGGCCATAGGCGTAATCCCCGGCCGTGCCGCGCTCGTAGAGCTGTTGGATATCGCCGCCGGCGCAGAAGGCCTTGTCGCCTTCCGCGTCGATCACGACAAGCGCGACCGCAGGATCACCGGCCCAGTCCTTCAGTGCGGCGTCGATCGCCATCGCCATGTCATAGGTCAGTGAATTCAAAGCCTTGGGGCGGTTCAGGGTGATCCGCCCGGCCTTGCCGACGATGCGGATATCTATCTCTTCGCTCATGCTGCCACCATCTGACGCGCCACGATCAGGCGCATGATCTCGTTCGTGCCTTCGAGGATTTCGTGCACCCGCAGGTCGCGCAACAGCTTCTCGATCCCGTAATCGGCAAGGTAGCCATAACCGCCATGCAATTGCAGGCATTGATTGACGATCTTCGACCCGGCCTCGGTCACGAACTTCTTGGCCATGGCGCAGAACTTGGTCGCATCCGGCGCGCCCTGGTCCAGCTTCCACGCGGCCTGGCGCAGGAAGGTGCGGGCGGCCTGAAGCTCGATCTCCATGTCGGCGAGGCGGAATTGCAGTGCCTGGAACTGGTTGATCGGCTGACCGAAGGCCTGGCGTTCGGCCATGTAGGCCACCGTCATGTCCAGCGCGGCCTGCGCCGCCCCCAGCGAACAGGCCGAGATGTTCAGACGGCCGCCATCCAGCCCCATCATCGCATATGTGAAACCTTTACCTTCTTCACCAACCAGGTTGCCGCCAGAAACATCGCAATTGTCGAACTGCACTTGGCGCGTCGGCTGGCTCTTCCAGCCCATTTTCTGCTCCAGACCGCCGAAGGACAGCCCCTTCGTGCCGTCCTCGACATAGAGCGTGGACACACCGCGCGGCCCCGCGTCGCCGGTCCGCGCCATGACGACATAGGCGTCGGAATATCCCCCGCCCGAGATGAAGGCCTTGGTCCCGTTCAGCCGGTAACCTTCATTGGTGCGCTCGGCGCGGGTCTTCAGCGCGGCGGCGTCCGACCCCGATCCCGGCTCGGTCAGGCAATAGGACAGGACGGTGTCCATCGACACGATCCCCGGCATCACCCGGTCGCGAAGCGCGTCATCCGCGAAGGCGTCGATCATCTTGGCGCACATGTTGTGGATCGACAGGAAGGCCGCGACCGAGGGGCAGGCCATCGACAGCGCCTCGAAGACCAGCGTCGCGTCCAGCCGTCCCAGCCCCGCGCCGCCGCTCTCCTCCGAGACATAGAGCCCGCCGAACCCCAGGGCGCCCACTTCGGGCCAGAGCTCTTTGGGGATGGTGCCGGCCTCTTCCCAGGCGCGGGCATGGGGGGCGATCTGGTCCTGGCCGAAGGCATGGGCCATGTCGAAAATCGCCTGCTGTTCCTCGCTCAGTGCAAAATCCATTCCTGTCCTCCTCCAAGAACGTCACGAACCGCCGCGCTAAAGCCGCGCGGTATCCGGATAGCAATAGGGGTGTCTGCGTCTCAGACGCGGTTCATCGGCAGGTCGGCGAAACGCTGATGGCCCAGCCCCAGCATCACGAGCGCCTGTTCTTCGTCCTGTGCGATCCGCCCGATCACCGATCCAAGCCCGTCCCAGGATTTCAGGATGGTGCGGGCCAGCGACAGGCTCATCCGGGTCGGCGCGTAATAGACCAGGTGCACCGGGGTGGGTGCCTTCAGGATCGTGTCGGCGACATTTGCCTGCAATTTCATGAGGTCGAGGAAGGATCGTTCGTATTCGACGACGTCCTTCATGTCGATCAGATGCTTCAGATCGGGCCGGAACAGCGGATCGCGGGAAAACCGGGCGAAGGTCTCTGTCGTTTCCTGCACGTTCAGCACGCCCCAGTAACGAACGTAGACCAGTCCGATCTCGGGCAGAATTGTGTAGGTCAGCGGCATTGAATTGGCTCGGAACACTCTGGCTGGGTATGGTCAGGATAGACCATACCCACCAGAATGCATATTTGACCGATTGGTTCAACGCTACATCCAAGCCTGTATACAGGTTGCGACTTTTTGACTTAGTCCATTGCCTTGAAATGGAACTCGCCGCCTTCTTTCAGGCCCGAGGGCCAGCGCGCCGTCACCGTTTTCGTCCGGGTGTAGAACTTGAACGCGTCCGGGCCGTGCTGGTTCAGGTCACCAAAGGCCGATTTCTTCCAGCCGCCGAAGGTGTGATAGGCCAGCGGCACCGGGATCGGCACGTTCACACCCACCATCCCGATATTGATCCGGTTGGCAAAGTCGCGCGCGGTGTCGCCATCGCGGGTAAAGATCGCGGTGCCGTTACCGTATTCGTGGTCCATCGCGTGGCCAAGCGCCTCTTCGTAGGTCTTGGCGCGGACGGTGGACAGGACGGGGCCGAAGATCTCGGTCTTGTAGATGTCCATGTCGGTGGTCACGTGGTCGAACAGGTGCGCGCCGACAAAGAAACCGTCCTCGTAGCCCTGCAGGCTGAAATCACGGCCATCAACCACCAACTTCGCGCCCTGATCCACGCCCGTTTGCACCAGCCGCAGG
The DNA here is from genome assembly GCF_000768315.1 of Pseudooceanicola atlanticus. Classification (GTDB taxonomy): domain Bacteria; phylum Pseudomonadota; class Alphaproteobacteria; order Rhodobacterales; family Rhodobacteraceae; genus Pseudooceanicola; species Pseudooceanicola atlanticus. The sequence goes on along the minus strand of NZ_AQQX01000004.1, from coordinate 39,720 downwards.
ATGTTTTCCTTGGCCGCCTTGGTGACAACGGGGCCGTAATCCACGTCGTCGCCGGCGGTGTAGGGTCCGACTTTCAGTTTCTCGACCCGCGGGATCAGCTTTTCGATCAGGCGGTCGGCGGTTTCATCGCCCACCGGCACCGCGACCGAAATTGCCATGCAGCGTTCACCCGCAGCCCCATAGCCCGCACCGACCAGCGCGTCGGCGGCCTGGTCCATGTCGGCATCCGGCATGATGATCATGTGGTTCTTGGCCCCGCCGAAGCATTGCACGCGCTTGCCGGCCGCACAGCCACGGGAATAGATGTATTCCGCGATCGGGGTCGAGCCCACGAAGCCCACCGACTGGATCACCTCGTTGTCGAGGATCGCATCAACCGATTCCTTGTCGCCGTTCACGACCTGCAGGATGCCCTTGGGCAGCCCGGCCTCTTCCATCAGCTCCGCCAGCATCAGCGGGACCGAGGGGTCACGCTCCGACGGTTTCAGGATGAAGGCGTTGCCGCAGGCGATGGCGGGGGCGAACATCCACATCGGGATCATGGCGGGGAAGTTGAAGGGCGTGATGCCCGCGGTGACGCCAAGCGCCTGGCGCATCGAGTAGATGTCGATGCCGGGGCCCGCGCTGTCGGTGTATTCGCCCTTCAGCATCTGCGGCGCGCCGATGCAGTATTCGACCACTTCCAGCCCGCGCTGCACGTCGCCCTTGGCATCGGGGAAGGTCTTGCCATGCTCGCGGCTCAGCGCTTCGGCCAGCTTGTCCATGTCGCGGTTCAGCAGGCCGACAAAGGCCATCAGAACGCGGGCGCGGCGCTGCGGGTTCACGGCGGCCCAGGCGGGCTGTGCGGCGGCGGCCACTTCGACGGCCTTGTCCAGCTCCTCTTTCGAGGCCAGCGGCACCTTGGCCTGAACCTCGCCGGTGGCCGGGTTCATGACATCGGCAAAGCGGCCGGACGTGCCTTTGACATGTTCGCCGCCGATATAATGGGTCATTTCTTGCATGGGATCCTCCATCGATTGCGCGAAGGATAGAGTTGCGGTTTTGCGGCGAAAAGGGGAAATAGGGCAAAGAGGTTTTGCGTTTTTGCAAAGGTAGGCCGCCATGCACTGGGATGATCTGCGCATTTTTCTGGGTGTCGCCCGCGATGAAAGCCTGTCCGCGGCGGGGCGCCGTCTGCGCATCGACCCGGCCACCGTCAGCCGCCGCATCGCGCGGCTGGAGGAACAGATCGGCGCCGCGCTCTTTGCCAAGTCGCCCCAGGGCTACGCGCTGACCGATGCGGGCCAGCGGCTGATGGATCACGCCCTGCGCGCCGAACAGGCCGTTCTGGCCGCGGGCGAAGAGATCGCGGGGCAGGCGGGCCGCCTGTCGGGCCAGATCCGCATCGGCGCGCCGGATGGGGCGGCGAATTTCCTGCTGCCCCAGGTCTGCGCCCGCATCGCCGCCGACAACCCGGAACTCGAAGTGCAGATCGTCGCCCTGCCGCGGCTCTTCAACCTGTCCCGGCGCGAGGCCGACATGGCCGTCACCGTCAGCCCGCCTTCGGCCGGGCGCCTTCTGGTGCAGAAGATCGCCGATTATCACCTGCATCTCGCGGGCGCGCGCAGCTACCTGGACCGGCACCCGCCGATCACGACGCTTGACGCGCTGCACGGGCACCGGATGGTCGGCTACATCCCCGACATGATCTTCGACAAGGAACTCGACTACCTGGGCGAACTGGGCCTGACCCGCGTCTCGCTCGCCTCCAATTCGGTGCTGGTGCAGCTGAACTGGCTGCGGCAGGGGGCCGGGCTGGGCATCGTGCATGACTTCGCGCTGCCCTCCGCCCCGGAATTGCAGCGGCTGCTGGTCGACCGGGTCCATATTTCCCGCGCCTTCTACCTGGTGCGCCACGCCGATGATGCGCGGCTGGAGCGGATGAACCGTTTTGCGGCACAACTGACCGAAGGCCTTCGGCAGGAGGTTGCTCGACTTGAAGGCGAGCTTGACAAAATGTCGCAGGCGTCAGACGCTTAACTGTACGAGTGGCCCCCGCGGGGCCGCCAAAATCAGCGGAGTCAGAGGAGGACCCCCCGATGATCGTACAGCAAATCCTTCAATCCAAAGGTATTGACGGGGTCGTGACGGCCAAGCCCGGCACGACAATCGCCGAGGTCGTGCGATTGCTGGCCGATAAACGGATCGGGGGCGTCGTGATCTCGGCCAAGGGCGACACGGCCGACGGCATCCTGTCGGAACGTGACATCGTCCGCGCGCTGACCCGCCGTGGCGGTTCGATCCTCGAAGAGGCCGCCAGCGCCCTGATGACCGCCGACCCGATCTGCTGCACCCGCCGCGACACCGCCGACGAGGTGCTGCGCCGGATGACCGATGGCCGCTTCCGTCACATGCCGGTGGTCGAGGATGGCAAGCTGATCGGCATCGTCACCATCGGCGATGTGGTCAAGGCGCGCCTGAACGAATTGTCGATGGAGCGCGACGCGCTGGAAGGGATGATCGCGGGGCATTGATCACGGCGATCTACGCCTCGCGGTGACGCGCCGGCGCCGATTTCGCACCGACGCAATGCCGACCGGATACCGACGTGATACCGACGTCCCGTTCGGTCGGTTAACCCTGGGGCAGGCCGGGCGGTAAAACTAATATCCCGCACCCCCTTGCATTCCGTGGCGCAATAATGTTGCGTGCGCCGAAATCGCGATGACGAGAGGACGCCATGCGCATTGGTCTTTACCCCGGTACCTTCGATCCCATCACCCTCGGCCATGTGGATATCATCCGCCGTGCCTCCGCTCTTGTAGACAGGCTGGTGATCGGCGTCGCGATCAACCGTGACAAGGGGCCTCTCTTCTCGCTGGAAGAACGCGTCGCGATGATCGAGGCGGAATGCGACAAGCTCTCCGAAATGACGGGGACCGAGATTGTCGCCCACCCGTTCGAGAACCTCCTGATCCATTGCGCCCGCGATGTCGGCGCGTCGATCATCGTTCGCGGCCTGCGCGCCGTGGCTGATTTCGAGTATGAATATCAAATGGTTGGCATGAACCGTTCGCTCGACAGCAAGGTCGAGACGGTGTTCCTGATGGCCGATGCCAAGCACCAGGCCATCGCCTCGAAACTGGTCAAGGAGATCTGCCGGCTTGACGGGGATGTGCAGAAATTCGTGACCCCGGCGGTCAACGATAAACTTCGGGCGAAGCTCGGGAAATGAACCGGCGGTCCTTCAGGGCCGCCGCACTGTCCCGGATGAAGGCCACGCAATCCTCGGGATGCGTGAGCGGCAGCATATGTCCGCCCTCCACCATCTTCAGCGCCATCTGCGGGTAACGCGTCACCAGCGTCGTGCCGTGGTGATCGGGGTTCAGCAGGCGGTCCTCGCTGCCGAACAGGATCCGCACGGGCACGGCCAAGCGTTTGTAATCACGGGAAAGTCCGGGCAGGTCCTCGAACAGGGCCATATAGTCGCGGCTGGCATTGAAGAAGGCGTTCGGCCGCAGCGACAGGATCGCGCCGCCCTTGATCAGGAATTCCGGTGGCATGATATCGGGGCCGAAAACGCGGTCCTCGATGTTGCCGGGATGGCGGATGCGGTGCGGGACCGCCGTGGTCCAGGCCTGGATCCAGCGCGAGGCATTGGTGCCGATCTGGTAATCGCTGAAGGCGTCGACTTCGTCATCCGGGTCGATGGGCAGCGACACAGGCGACAAAAGCGCCAACCCGCAGATCAGGTCGGGCCGTTCGACGGCCAGCGCCAGCGCGATGGAGCCGCCGATGCCGTGGCCCACGATCAGGGGATTGTCGATCTCCAGCTTCTCGATCAGCTCGATCATCTGGCGGCCCTGGGTGCGGATATTGGCCCCTGCATGGGTGGGCCGGTCCGAATAGCCGGACCCCGGCCGATCCACGGCTATAACCCTGAAATTCTTGGCCAATTCGTCGATCACGCCAAGATCGAAATGGCCCAGGTTGCCGTCGAGCGTGTGGATCAGGACGATCGCCGGTCCGGACCCGCAATCCAGGTAATGCAGCCGTCCGGTCGAGATGCGGGTAAAGGCGCCACGCGGCGGGGCAAGCCGTTCAGCGCGGCGTTTGAAATTCCAGACAAACGCAATCAGCCCGAGGATAACCAAGCCCACCAGAACCAGCAGGCCAATCAGAACAACAGTCGTAGGATTGGGCATTTTTCAGCTCGATTGCACCGTCCATTAGCGCCAGAAGGCGATCCATTCCAGCAATTCGGCGAATTTCCGGGCCAGGAACAGGCCGTAGGTCCAGTCGAAGAGCTGCCAATCGACAAAGACCAGGGCGAGAATGATGGCGCCCAGAACCAGAGCGATCGGATTCGTCATGCGCTTCCCCGTGCGATGTCGTGGGGTCACGCTATGCCTGAGGGCCGCAACGAAATCAAGCTTTTGGCATATGAGACCAAAGATGCATTCGAGTAGTTGCGGCGTTCTTCAGGCAGAGCATGCCGTCACCCCAGCTTGCCCATCAGGGCCGCCACGTCGGCCATCCGGTTGGAAAAGCCCCATTCATTGTCGTACCAGGTCAGGATCCGCACCATACGGCCGTCCATCACACGTGTCTGGTCCAGTGCGAAGGTCGAAGAGGCCGGGGCATGGTTCAGGTCAATCGACACCAGCGGCTTGTCCGTCACGTCCAGCACGCCTTTCAGGGGCCCGTTGGCAGCGGCGATCATCGCCTCGTTGATCTCGTCCACGGTGGTATCACGCCCGGCGTCGAAGGTCAGGTCCACGCAGGAGACATTGGGCGTCGGCACGCGGATCGCCACGCCGTCCAGCTTGCCCGCAAGCTCCGGCAGGACAAGGCCGACGGCCTTGGCGGCCCCGGTGGTCGTGGGGATCATCGACATGGCCGCGGCGCGGGCGCGGTAGAGGTCCTTGTGACCGGTATCCAGCGTCGGCTGGTCGCCCGTGTAGGAATGCACGGTCGTCATGAAACCGCGATCTATCCCCACGGTATCGTTGAGAACCTTGGCCACCGGTGCCAGGCAATTGGTCGTGCAGGAGGCGTTGGAAATCACCGTCTGATCCGCCGCGAGAGAGCCATGGTTGACGCCCATCACGACGGTATTGTCGACCTCCTTGCCGGGGGCGGAGATCAGGACGCGCCCCGCGCCTGCATCCAGATGCGCGGCGGCCTTGTCGCGGGCGGTGAAAAGCCCGGTGCATTCCAGCACGACGTCCACATCCTTCCACGGCAGATCGGCGGGATTGCGTTCCGCGCTGACCGTGATCCTGCCCGCGCCGAGGTCGATCCAATCGGGGCCTTCCGTCACCTCGCCGGGAAAGCGGCCATGGACCGAGTCGAAGCGCAGCAGGTGGGCGTTGGTTTCGGTGTCGTAGAGGTCGTTGATCGCCACGACCTCCACATCCTTGCGGCCGGATTCCGCTATGGCGCGCAGCACGTTGCGGCCGATCCGTCCGAACCCGTTGATGGCGAGAGTGGTGGTCATGCTGGTCCCCGTTCGCTGCGCAAGATTCCGTTAACGCTAACAAGCCTATACAATAAGGCCCGGGAGGTAAATAACCCCTCACCGCAAACCGGGTCCTGCGGCGATGCAGGGCCAGGGTGACACGCTATTGTGAGGCGGCGTTGCTTGATGGTTGGGCAGGGGGCTGCATGTCTGTGCGTCATGACAAAGATCCACGCCCTTGCCCCCGACCGCCGCGCCTTTCTGGCCATGACCACCGCAACCCTCGCATTGGCGCGGCCCGGCCTTGCCCAGACCGCGACGTCGTGGGAGGCCGTGGCAGAGGCCGCCCGAAGCCATGACCAGCTTCACGCAATCCTGGTGGCGCAGGGCGGCGAAACAGTCGTGGCAGAGGCGCCGCGCGGTCCGGGCCTGAGTGCCGCCGCCAATGTCAAATCGGTGTCCAAGACGCTGGTCGCCCTGCTCTTGGGCGCGGCGATCGACCGCGAGGTGGTGCCGGGCGTCGACGCGACAATCGGGGAACTGGCCCCGGGCCTGATCCCGGCCAATGCGGCGCCCGAAGTGGCCGATATCACGCTCGAAGACCTGGTCACCCTGCGCGCCGGGCTGGAGCGGACGTCGGGCCCGGAATACGGGGCCTGGGTCGCCAGCGGCAACTGGGTGGCCGACGCGCTTGGCCGGCCGATGGTGGCGGAGCCGGGTGGCCGGATGCTCTATTCCACCGGGTCAACCCATATCCTGGGTGCTGTCCTGTCCGAGGTCACGGGCGACAGCCTGCTTTCCCTTGCACGGCAATGGCTTGGCAATCCGCTGGACGTGTCGATCCCGCCCTGGACGCGGGATCCGCAGGGCCGTTTCATGGGCGGAAACGAGATGGCGCTGTCACCGCGCGCGATGCTGCGGATTGGGGAAATGGTGCGCCAGGGCGGCACACTGGATGGCACGCGGGTCATCAGCCAGGATTGGCTGGACAGGTCGTTCGAACCGCGCGGCCGGTCGCCGTTTTCAGGCATGTCCTATGGCTATGGCTGGTTCCTGGGCGGGCAGGGCGAAGGGCGCTTTGCCCTGGCGCGCGGTTATGGCGGCCAGGTGATCTGCGTGATGCCCGAGTTGGAAACCGTGGTTGCCATCACGTCGGACCCGATGCGCCCGGCCCGGTCCGGGGGCTATTTCGGCGACTTGATGGACCTGATCCGGGGCCCCGTCCTGTCGGCGGCCCGCAGCGCCTGAGGCCCGGTCCAGACAAGCGCACAACGAAAAACGCCCCGCGGCCAGGCCAGCGGGGCGTTTTTCTTGTTTCGGGGCAGGTCGATCAGACCAGGCGGCCCATGGCGGCGGCCACGTCGGCCATGCGCGCCGAGAAGCCCCATTCGTTGTCGTACCAGGCCAGGACGCGCACCAGGCGCTTGCCAGTCACTTTGGTCTGGTCGGGCGCGAAGATCGAGCTCTGCTCGGTATGGGTGAAGTCGATGGAAACCTTGGGTTCCGGGTCATAGCCCATCACGGCGCCCATATGGCCTGCGACGGCCTCGCGGACCACTTCGTTCACGTCGGCCTCGGTCACGTCCTTCTGGGCGATGAAGGTCAGGTCCACGGCCGAGACGTTCGGCGTGGGCACGCGGATGGCAGAGCCGTCCAGCTTGCCCTTCAGGTTCGGCAGCACCTCGCCCAGGGCCTTCGCGGCGCCGGTGGAGGTCGGGATCATCGACATCGCCGCAGCGCGTGCGCGGTAGAGGTCGTTATGGCGGCGGTCCAGCGTCGGCTGGTCGCCGGTGTAGGAATGGATCGTGGTCATGATGCCCGACTCGATCCCGATCGCCTCGTCCAGCACCTTGGCCAGCGGGGCCAGGCAGTTGGTCGTGCAGGACCCGTTGGAGATCATCGTGTCGCCAACTTCCAGGTCGCGGTGGTTCACGCCGAAGACGATGGTCTTCTGCACGTTCTTGGCGGGGGCGGAGATCAGGACCTTCTTCGCGCCACGCTCAAGGTGCACATTGGCCTTGTTGCCGTCGTTGAACTTGCCGGTGCATTCCAGCACGACATCGACGCCGGACCAGTCAAGCTCATCGGGGTTGTAGGTCGAAAAGACCTCCATCGGGCCGCGGCCCAGGTCCATCGTGTTGCCCGCGACCTTCACTTCGCCGGGGAAGCGGCCATGCACGCTGTCGTAGCGCAGCAGGTGGGCGTTGGTTTCGATCGGGCCGGTGGCGTTGATCTTCACGACCTGCACATCATTGCGCGCCTTCTCGGCGATATGAGCGAGGGTGCTGCGGCCAATGCGGCCAAATCCGTTGATGCCAAGCGTGACGGTCATGGGACAACTCCTGAATGGGATTTGGTCCGGTCTATACAGCGACTCCCCCATCAGGGTAAGAAAAAAAGCGCTTTCTGGACAATGTGTTAGCGATAACTTGGCCGGTTTCCCATGTGGTGGCGCTAACCGTTTCCGGGGGTGGCGCTAACAATGGGAGGGCTGGTGCTGCGCTGCAGCGTGAATGCCGTGGCGAGGGGAATCACCCCGGGACAGGCAGGCGCATCGCCGGTCAGCTTCGAGGACCGCGCATACCCCCTGCAAAGAAAAACCGCGCCAGCCCGGGGGCGGCGCGGTTCTGAATTTCGAACGCAGGGCCGATCAGAGCAGGGCCTTGACCTTGCCGGCCACGGCCTTTGCGGTGATGCCGAAATGTTCGTAGAGGACCTCTGCGGGGGCGGAAGCGCCGAAGCTCGACATGCCGACGAAATCGGCCTTCTTCTCGCGGCCACGTTCGCCCAGCAGCCAGCGATCCCACCCCATGCGCATCCCGGCCTCGACCGCGACGCGGACGGGGCCCGCGGGCAGCACGCGCTTGCGATAGGCTTCGTCCTGTTCGGCGAACAGTTCCATGCAGGGCATGGAGACGACGCGGGTGCCGATGCCTTCGGCCTCGAGCAGGGCCTTGGCCTCCATCGCGATGGCAACCTCGGAGCCGGTGGCGATCAGGATGGCCTGGCGCTTGCCCTCAGCATCCGCCAGCACGTAGGCGCCCTGGGCGGTCAGGTTCTTGGCCTTGTGATCCTTGCGAACGGCCGGCAGACCCTGGCGGGTCAGCGACAGCACCGAAGGCGTGCCGGTCTGCGTCAGGGCCAGTTCCCAGGCCTCTGCGGTTTCGACCACGTCGGCGGGACGGAAGACCAGGGTGTTCGGCGTGGCGCGCGAAATGGCCAGGTGTTCCACCGGCTGGTGGGTCGGGCCGTCTTCGCCCAGACCGATGCTGTCATGGGTCATCACGTAGACGACCGGCTGCTGCATCAGGGCCGACAGGCGCATCGCGGGGCGCGCGTAATCGGTGAAGCACATGAAGGTGCCGGAATAGGGGCGGATACCGCCATGCAGCGCCATGCCGTTCATCGCGGCGGCCATGCCGTGTTCGCGGATGCCGTAATGGATGAAGCGACCGTCGCGGTTGGTCTCGTCGAAGACTTCCATGTCGCCGGTCTTGGTGTTGTTCGACCCGGTCAGGTCGGCAGAACCGCCGACGGTGTCCAGCAGGACCGGATTGACCACTTCAAGCACCATTTCAGACGCCTTGCGCGTGGCCGCCTTGGGCTGGCTTTCGGCGCATTGCTTCTTGAAGGCCCGGATTACCGCGCCCAGTTTCTTCGGCGCTTCACCGTTCATGGTGCGGTGGAATTCAGCGCGCTTGCGGTCCGAGATCTCTTCCAGCCGCGCTTCCCAAGCGAAGCGGTCCTCGGTGCCACGGCGGCCGATTTCCTCCCAGGCGGACTTCACGTCGGCGGGGATTTCGAACGGGCCGGCATCCCAGCCATAGGCGATCTTGGCGGCCTGCAGCTGATCGGCATCGGTCAGCGCGCCATGGCCCTTGGAGGTGTCCTGCGCGGCGTGGCCCAGGGCGATATGGGTTTTGCAGGCGATCATCTTGGGACGCTTGCCGGTCTTGGCCCAGGTCAGCGCCTCGTCGATTTCCTCGGGGTTGTGGCCATCGATTTCGCGCACGTCCCAGCCGGAGGCCTCGAAGCGCTTGATCTGGTCGGTGCGGTCCGCCAGGTCGACGGTGCCGTCGATGGTGATGTTGTTGTTGTCCCACAGCACGACCAGCTTGGACAGCTGCTGGCGGCCGGCCAGGGCGATCGCCTCCTGGCTGACGCCTTCCATCAGGCAGCCATCGCCGGCGATGACATAGGTGTGATGGTCGACGATCTTCTTGCCGAAGCGGGCGCGCAGGATTTCCTCGGCGATGGCAAAGCCCACGGCGTTGGAGATACCCTGGCCCAGCGGACCGGTCGTCGTCTCGATCCCGTTGGCCAGGAAGTTCTCCGGGTGGCCGGCGGTCTTGGCGCCGAGCTGGCGGAAGTTCTTCAGCTCGTCCAGCGGGAAATCCTCGTAGCCGGTCAGGTGCAGCAGCGAGTAAAGCAGCATGGAGCCGTGGCCCGCCGACAGGATGAACCGGTCGCGGTCATGCCAGAGTGGGGCAGAGGCGTCGAATTTCAGGTGTTTCTCGAACAGGACGGTCGCCACGTCGGCCATGCCCATCGGCATGCCGGAATGGCCGGAATTGGCGGCAGCCACGGCGTCGAGCGTCAGGGCGCGGATGGCGGTGGCCTTGGACCAATGGTCCGGATTGGCGGAACGGAGGGCTTCGAGATCCACGGGAATCGGCTCCTTTGGGTCCATTTGTGGCGGTGTTAGCGCTCAATACCAGCCAGTCCACGAGTTGCAAGCGGCCTGTCGTCGCGCTATCGCGTGTGTCGGAGCGGCCAGCCGAAATTATCCCATCGTTCCAGAGGCATTTGGGCTTTCCTTCATGTTTCGGTAGACTTGGCCCAAATACGACCGGGCTGGTGATTCGCCAGCCCGTCCAACATGGTCCGCAGGCGGACCGAACAAGAATGGCACAAGGGGCGTCCCCGGCAATGAGTGATATCGAAGAGTTTCAGCGACGTCTGACCGCGGCGATGGATCGGATCGGCGACGGCATCGAAGCTCTGCCCGTCGCTGCTCCTTCGGCCTCCGGCATCGATCCGGAGGAAGTGGAAAGCCTGAAAACCGCGCTGGCGGAAGAGCAGGGTGCCCATGCCGAAGCCAAGGCCGCGCTGGAGGCGGAGCAATCCGCGCTGGCCGATCAGCGCACCGCCCTCGCGGATGCCGAAGCAAAGCTGAGCGAGGCGCAGTCGGAGATTGCCCGCCTGAGCGAGGCCGTCGAACAGGCCGCCGCGGCCCCCGCGCCGGCCCCCGAACCCGTCGCCCCGGTCGCGACCCCAGTGGCCGAGCCCGACACCGAAGCCCAGGATCGCATCGAAGCGCTGGAAGCGCAGGTTGCGGAACAGAAAACCGCCCTGGCCGAGATGAACCGGGAAATGAACCGCCTGCGCAAGAACAACGCGCAGCTGCGCGAGGTGAACCAGTCGCTGCGCAGCGCCAATGAAAGCCAGTTGGGCGATGCGAACCTGATCAACAAGGCGATGATGACCGAGCTGGAAGGCCTGCGCGCCGCACAATCCGCCAGCGAGGCAGAGGCCCGCGCGATCATCGACGCGCTGGCGCCGATGGTCAGCCCTGCCGCGGAACTCATGGCCAGCAAGGAGGACGTGTGATGCCCGAGCTGGAAATCCTGATCGGTGGCCGGTCCTTCGATGTGGCCTGCCAGGAAGGGGAGGAACATTACCTCCAGGCTGCCGCCGACATGCTGAACACCGAGGCCTCCGCCCTGATCGCCCAGACCGGGCGCATCCCCGAGGCGCGGATGCTGCTGATGGCCGGGCTGATGCTGGCTGACCGCACCGCGGGTGTCGAAGATCGCCTTAAGGTCCAAGAGGACGAGATCGAGGCGCTGAAGGCGGAAAACGAGCGGCTGAAGACCTCGCTCGAAGCCGCCCAGAATCGTCCCGCACCACCGCCCGAACGGGTCGAGGTGCCTGTCGTGCCGTCTTCGGTCACCGACACGTTGGCCGAACTGGCCGCGCGGGCGGAAAGCCTGGCGGCACAGGTCGAGGAAAAGGCGTCGACCAACGCGGAGTGACCGCTTCGATTACTTTGAACGATAAAGAAAAACCGGCGGAACGTCTGAGCGTTCCGCCGGTTTTTCTTTTGGTATCAGCCGGTTCGGTCAGAACCGTTCAGGCGTTCAGGCGTTCAGGCGGTCAGGCGTTGGCGGCCCGGATCTTTTCCGCCGCGTCCTTGTCGTAGGAGACGCCGTTCTGGTCGAACAGGGTGTCGAGTTCGCCGGACAGGGTCATCTCGGTGATGATATCGCAGCCGCCGACGAATTCGCCCTTCACGTAGAGCTGCGGAATGGTCGGCCAGTCGGAATATTCCTTGATCCCCTGGCGGATCGCGTCATCGGCCAGCACGTTCACGTCGGAATAATCCACGCCCATGTAGTTCAGAACCCCCGCCACGCGGGAGGAGAAGCCGCATTGCGGCATGGACTTGGTGCCCTTCATGTACAGGACAACGTCATTGGCTTTGACGGTTTCGTCGATCTGGGTCTTTGCGTCGGTCATGTGAGGTCTCGCAATGGGCGCCGCTCAATCGGGCGCGCGGGTGGTGAGGGCCAGGGCGTGCAGTTCTCCGTTCGCACCGTCCATCTTGCCCTTGAGGGCCGCGTAGACGGCGCGCTGCTGCTGCACCCGGTTCTTGCCGCGGAAGCTTTCGTCGATGACGGTGGCGGCGAAATGCTGACCGTCATCCCCCTGGACGTCGATCCGGGCCTGGGGGAAGCTTTCGCGGATGAGGGCTTCGATTTCATGTGCCTGGATGGGCATTCGGGAACTCCGGGCTTGATCTGTGTGTAAGATGTAGACCCTGACAGGCAGCGCCGCAAGGGGAGGGCCGGCCGGTCAGGTGGCTGCGATATCACGGTCACGGGGGGGGCACAGGCCGCCCGTGCCGTCTCCTGCGTCAGGCGAAGGTGTCGGCAAAGGCGCCGCGATAGAGCGCCGACAGGTCCGACAGCGGCGCGCTGGCACCCCCGATGCTGACTTGGTCGCCGGTGAAACGGCCCACCGTCGTGACCGTCACGCCCGCTTGTCCGGCGGCCACCATCAGCGCCTCTGCGGCGTCGAAGTTGCAGGCCACGAGGTAACGGCCCTGGTCCTCACCATAAAGCTGCGCCTGGTCGGTTTCGTCGATCACGACACCGACGCCAGAGGCTTCGGCCATTTCGAAGGCCGCAAGGGCCAACCCGCCATCGGACAGGTCGGTGCAGGCGCGGATCCAGTCCCGGTTGGCGAGGATGAAATCGCCGTTGCGCTTTTCCGCGTCCAGATCGACAGCGGGAGCATCGCCCTCGGCGCGGCCGAAGATTTCGGCCAGCAGGGCTGATTGACCCAGATGCCCGTCGGTCGTGCCGATCAGCATGGCGAGGTGGCCTTCGCGGGCGATGCCGGTGATCGCCTCGTCAGCCTTTTCGATCAGGCCGACGGCGCCGATGGTCGGGGTCGGCAGGATCGCCTGGCCATCGGTTTCATTGTAGAGCGACACGTTGCCCGACACGATCGGCATGTCGAGCGCGATGCAGGCTGCGCCGATCCCCTGGATGGCACCGACAAACTGGCCCATGATCTCGGGCTTTTCGGGATTACCAAAGTTCATGTTGTCGGTGGTGGCAAGGGGGCGTGCACCGGCGGCGATCAGGTTGCGATAGGCCTCGGCCACCGCCTGCTTGCCGCCCTCGACCGGGTTTGCCTTGACGTAGCGCGGGGTCACGTCCGAGGTGAAGGCTAGCGCCTTTTCGGTGCCATGCACGCGGATGACGCCCGCCCCGAAGCCCGGAATGCGCATCGTGTCGGCCATGACCTGGCTGTCATATTGTTCATAGACCCACTGGCGCGAGCAGTAATTGGGCGACCCGATCAGCGCCTTCAGCGCGTCGATCGGGTCGACGGCGGGCAGGTCTTCCAGCGGGTCCGCCGCCGGGGTCGCCTGGTGCGGGCGGTCGTATTCGGGGGCCATCGAGGACAGCTTGGACAGGGGCAGGTCGGCCCAGGTTTTGCCCTGATGCACGATCAGGAAGCGATCCTCGGGCAGGGTTTCCCCGACAATAGCGAAATCGAGGTCCCATTTGTCGAAGACGGCCTTGGCCTCGGCCTCCTTCTCGGGGCGCAGGACCATGAGCATGCGTTCCTGGCTTTCCGACAGCATCATCTCGTAGGCGGTCATGTTCTCTTCGCGGCAGGGCACGGCGTCGAGGTCGAGCCGGATGCCGAGCTGGCCCTTGTCGCCCATCTCCACGGCGGAACAGGTCAGGCCCGCGGCGCCCATGTCCTGGATCGAGATGACGGCGCCGGTCTGCATCAGTTCCAGCGTCGCCTCCATCAGGCGCTTTTCGGTGAAGGGGTCGCCGACCTGAACGGTCGGGCGTTTCTCTTCGATGGTCTCGTCGAATTCGGCGCTGGCCATGGTGGCCCCGCCAACACCGTCGCGGCCCGTCTTGGCGCCGAGATAAACCACCGGCATGCCGACGCCAGATGCGGCGGAGTAGAAGATCTTGTCGGCATCGGCGAGGCCGGCCGCGAAGGCGTTGACCAGGCAATTGCCGTTATAGGCGGGATCGAACCGAACCTCGCCGCCGACGGTCGGCACGCCGAAGCAATTGCCGTAGCCGCCCACGCCCTCGACCACGCCATGGACCAACTGACGGGTCTTGTGGTGGTCCTTTTCCCCGAAGGAGAGAGAGTTCATCGCCGCGATCGGACGCGCGCCCATGGTAAAGACGTCACGCAGGATGCCGCCCACGCCGGTCGCAGCACCTTGGTAGGGTTCGATGTAGGAGGGGTGGTTATGGCTTTCCATCTTGAAGACCACGGCCTGTCCGTCGCCGATATCGACCACGCCGGCATTCTCGCCGGGGCCGCAGATGACCTGGGGGCCTTCGGTGGGCAGGGTGCGCAGCCATTTCTTGGACGATTTGTAGGAACAATGTTCGTTCCACATGGCCGAGAAGATACCGAGCTCCGTGAAGGTCGGCTCCCGGTTCAGGATGCGAAGGATTTCGGCATATTCGTCGGGCTTGATCCCGTGGCTCGAGATCAGCTCTTCGGTGATGGCCGGTTCCTGCATGGTATCCCCCTTGGCAACTTGGCCCCGTTTACGACAAGGGGGCGATAGGGGGAAGGGGGGAAGGAAGGCCAGAGGCGCGATTGAACGTTGGCGTGTTGAAACCGCGTGCTAACGTCCGTCCGACGCCGATTTGGCGTCGCGATCTTTGGGGAGATTCGTGTGAAAACTTTACTGACTGTAGTGACCGCCCTTTTCCTGGGCGGAGCAGCCGCGCAGGCGCAGAGCTTTGATCCGACTATATATCATCGGCTGAGCAGCGAATTCCGAAGCCTGAACATGCCGCTGGACGTCATCAATGGCGGTCCGCGCAACAACTTTACCCAAGTGGCAGGGGCGGCCGACGTGTCGGGCCAGTTGTGGCATGTGATCCCGGCAGAGGACGGGCATTACCGTCTGACCACGATGTTTCGCGGTGACGCGATGTGCCTCGACGTGGTGAATGGCGGGCCGCGCAACAACCAGACCCAACTGACGCCCTGCGGCAATTTCTCGGGTCAGCTGTGGCGGATCACCAATGCCGGGGCGGACCGATACCGGCTGACGACAATGTTCCGGGGCGGTAATTTCTGCCTCGACGTGGTCAATGGCGGGCCGGACAACAACGCGACGCACCTGGTGCCCTGCGGTGATTTTTCGGGTCAGTTCTGGCGTCTGATGCCCACCGGAACGCGCGTGGAATGAGTCGCTTTTCGCAGGCGTCGATTCGGGTGAATGTAAAGAGGGCAAAAAAAATGGCCGGACAAAAGTCCGGCCAAGTCCAACAGGGAGGTATGAAGGTGATGAAACACTAGGCAGCATCACCGTCACGGGTGCACATAAGCCCCGGTTTAGAGTCGTTCAAGAACCAAAATGACGCAGGCGGGGCAAGGCTGACATGCGTGTTGTGCATGCCTCACTTCGTGCGGTCGACCTCGTCGGGGCGCTGCTCCCGCAGGTGGCGGCGATGCGTGATGATCTCTTCCTGCACGAAATCGCGGAACGCGCCGATACGCTTGGAATGGCGAAGCTCTTCCGGGAAGGCGAGGAAGACGGGAACTTCCTGCGACTCGATCTCGGGCAGGACGCGTTCGAGGGTCGGGAAATCCTCGACCAGGTAATCCGGCAGAACGCCGATCCCCAGCCCGTTGATGACGCCCTGAAGCGCCCCGAAATAATTGTTCACCGTCAGCAGGGACGGAACCTCGTAGCTGAGCAGTTCCTGCACCAGCCGCGCGCCGGCCGACACCTGGGCCGCGCTCGGGTTCTGGCAGATCAGGCGGTGCTTGCTGATATCCTCGATCCGGGTCAGGCGGCCTTCGCGGTCCAGGTAGTCCGGCGATGCATAAAGACGCATGCGCACCGACATCAGCCGCTTGCGGATCAGGTCGGCCTGCGAGGGTTCCTTCATGCGGATGGCGACATCGGCCTCCCGCATGGGCAGGTCAAGGACGCGTTCCTCGAGCATCAGGTCGATCTTGAGGTCGGGATACTTCTCGTAAAGCTTGGGCAGGCGCGGGGCCAGCCACAACGTGCCGAAGCCGATCGTCGTGGTGACGCGCAATTCGCCGAACACTTCTTCTTCGCTGTCGCGGATGCGGGCGGTGGCGGTGTCGAGCCGCTTGGCCATGGCGCGGGTGGCGTCGAACAGCAACTCGCCCTGTTCGGTCAGAATCAGGCCGCGGGCATGGCGGTGGAACAGGGTGGCGTTCAGCGATTCCTCGAGCCCGCGAATCTGGCGGGACACGGCAGATTGCGACAGGTGGAGCGCATCACCGGCATGGGTCAGGCTGCCGGCATCCGCCACCGCGTGAAATATTCTTAGCTTGTCCCAGTCCATACTCGTAACGATCCGTTCGCCTAGCCAGAGTTCTTGAAATCTCCTGTGCCATAGCCCCTAGCATTGCATAGGTTAAGGGCTTTTGGCGGAAAATCCGAATTTGGTCATATAACTTGACCCATTATTGGGCTATCTTGAAGGCTGGAGGTTCCCATGACCAAGCAAGACATTTCGCTATCCGACCGTTTTGATATCGAAAAAAGCCCTGTGCTGCTGAATGGCACCCAGGCACTTGTCCGCCTCATGCTGATGCAGAAAGCACGCGACCAGGCGGCGGGGTTGAACACCGCAGGATATGTGACCGGCTATCGCGGCTCGCCGCTGGGTGCGGTCGACATGCAGATGAACCGCGCGGCCAAGCAATTGGCCCAGGCGGACGTGAAATTCCAGGAAGGCCTGAACGAAGACCTGGCCGCCACCGCGCTCTGGGGCGCACAGCAGGCCGAGCTGCGCGGCGAGGGCAAGTTCGACGGGGTCTTCGGGCTCTGGTACGGCAAGGGTCCGGGCGTCGACCGGTCGGGCGATGCGATGAAACATGCCAACATGGCGGGCACCTCGCCCAATGGCGGCGTGCTGATGGCCATGGGGGACGACCATACCGGTGAATCCTCTACCGTGCTGCACCAATCCGAATGGGCGCTGGTGGATGCCTACATGCCCATCGTCAGCCCTGCCGGGGTTCAGGAAATCCTCGATCTGGGTGTCTATGGCTATGCCTTGTCACGGTTTTCCGGCCTTTGGGTCGGTCTGAAGACGATGAAGGACACGGTCGAGGCAACGGCCGTCGTCGATGGCGATCCGCACCGGATGAAGCTGGTCACGCCCGAGGATTATGAGATGCCCGAAGGCGGGCTGAACATTCGCCTGGCCGACAGTCCGCCCGAACAGGAAGCGCGGATGATCGACCACAAGCGCTTTGCCGCAGAGGCCTTTGCCCGTGCCAACCGCATCGACAAGCGGGTCTGGGGCCAGCCGGGGGCCAAGATCGGCTTCGTGGCGGCTGGCAAGAACTGGCTCGACCTCACCCATGCGCTGTCGCTGCTGGGCATTGACGAGGCAGAGGCCGAACGGCTGGGCATCACCACCTACAAGGTCGCGCAGGTCTGGCCGCTGGACATGCAGAGCTTCCACGAATGGGCCGATGGGCTGGACCTGATCGTCGTGGTCGAGGAAAAGCGCAAGCTGATCGAGGTGCAGATCAAGGAAGCGATCTTTGACGACCGCAACGGGCGCCGTGTCTATGGCTGGCACAAGGGTGGCGGTGCGGGCTCCATGCACGGGCCTGAGCTGTTCCAGACCAAGCAGGCGCTTGACCCGATCATGATCGCCCAGAAATTGGGCGCCATCCTTCTGGAAGAGGGGCGCGAGACCGACGGAATCAAGGCCGGCATGTCCGCCCTGGACGAGGCGAAGCGCAACGACAACGCCCCCGAAATCGCGGCACGCCTGCCGTATTTCTGCGCCGGCTGTCCGCACAATACCTCGACCAAGGTGCCCGACGGGTCGCGCGCCTATGCCGGGATCGGCTGTCACTACATGGTGCAGTGGATGGACCGTTCGACTCTGGGCTTCACCCATATGGGGGCCGAAGGGGCGAACTGGATCGGCGAGGCACCGTTTTCCGAAACCACCCACGTCTTTCAGAACCTGGGCGACGGCACCTACAACCATTCCGGGGTCCAGGCGATCCGCGCGGCCATCGCGTCGGGCGTGAACATGACCTACAAGCTGCTCTTCAACGATGCCGTAGCGATGACCGGCGGCCAGAAGAACGAGGGCGGCCTGACCCCCGACAAGATCGCGAAGGAATTGCTGGCCATGGGGGTCAGCAAGCTCGATGTGGTCTATGACGAGAAGGAAGAGCCGCGGCGCGAGGATTTCCCCAAGGGGATCGGCTGGCATGAGCGGGCCGAGATGGACAGTGTCCAGCGCGACATGGCCAAGACCGACGGTGTATCGGTCATTCTTTACGTGCAGACCTGTGCGGCCGAGAAACGGCGCCGCCGCAAGCGGGGCAATTTCCCCGATCCCGATCAGCGCGTCTTCATCAACAAGGATGTCTGCGAAGGCTGCGGTGATTGCGGCGTGCAGTCGAACTGCGTTGCCATCGTTCCCGAAGAGACCGAGTTGGGCCGCAAGCGTGCCATCGACCAATCCGCCTGCAACAAGGATTTCTCCTGCCTGAAGGGGTTCTGCCCGTCCTTCGTGACGCTCGAAGGCGCGACGGTGAAGAAGGCCGAAGGGCAGGGGATCGACCTGCCCGACATGCCGGACCCGCAGCTGCCCGCGATCAACGGCACCCATAACGTCGTCATCACCGGCGTCGGCGGGACCGGCGTCGTGACCATCGGGGCCGTGATGGCCCAGGCGGCGCAGCTGGATGGCAAGGGCGCTGGCATGATGGAGATGGCCGGCCTCGCCCAGAAGGGCGGCGCGGTGCATATCCATGTCCGTCTGGCCGAAAAGCCGGAGGATATCAGCGCGATCCGCGTCGCCACCGGCGAGGCGCATGCCCTGATCGGCGGCGACCTGGTTGTCAGCGCCGGTGCCAAGACGCTTGGCCTGACCCGCACGGGCCAGACCGGCGCCGTGGTTAATTCCCACCAGATCATCACCGGCGATTTCACCCGCGACACGGAATTCCAGCTGCCCTTCGACCGCCTGGAAATGCAGCTGTCGGCGCGGATGCAGGATCGGCTTTCGCTGTTCGACGCCTCGGAACTGGCGCGCAAGGTGCTGGGGGACTCGATCTTTTCGAACATGATGGTGCTGGGCGCGGCTTGGCAGAACGGCCTCGTGCCGCTGTCGCATGACGCGATCGAACAGGCCGTGCGGCTGAACGGCGCGGCTGTCGAAAAGAACCTCGAAGCCTTCGAGATCGGTCGCTGGGCCGTGCTCTTCCCCGAGGAAGCCGCCAAGCGCGTCGCCGGAGAGGTCGTCGCCAAGCCGATGAGCCCGAAGGAAAAGATCGACTTCCGCGCCGATCACCTGGTGGCTTACCAGGGCAAGCGACTTTCCAAGCGGTTCCGCAAGCTGGTGGACGGGATTGAGGACGAGGGCCTGCGCCTTGCGGTCGCCAAGGGCTATCACAAGCTGCTGGCCTACAAGGACGAATACGAGGTTGCACGCCTGCTTCTGACAACTGAGGACAAGGCCCGGGAACAATTCGACGGCGATTTCCGCATGTCCTTCCACATGGCGCCACCCGTGCTTAGCGGCACGGACGCAGCCGGGCGCCCGGCCAAGCGCAAGTTCGGGCCGTGGATGCGCACACCGCTGCGCGTGCTGACCAAGATGAAGGCGCTGCGGGGCACGCCGCTCGATCCGTTCGGACGCACCGAAGAGCGCAAGATGGAACGTGCCCTGATCAAGCAATACGAAAAGGACATGGCCGAAATCCTGCCCAAGGTCAGCGCAGAGACCCGCGACATTGCCGTGGCGATTGCCGAACTGCCGCTGAAGATCCGTGGCTTCGGTCCGGTGAAAATGGCGAACGAAACCAAGGCCGCGAAAGAGCGCGAGGACCTGCTGGCCAGTTTCCGCGCCGGCGGCGGCATGAAGCAGGCGGCGGAATAAAGCCGCCCGTTTCGGCGAAGAAGGCTGGATCGAAGCGTTGGAGGGGATTACATCCTCTCCAACAGGCCCCTTGGTGTTGCCATGACCGCGCAGAGCTCAAGACCCGAGAAACCCAGCAACCGGCAGATTGCCCGCGATATCTCTTACGCGCATTCCGCGGCGACGAAGGGCGGGCGGGCGCTGATCCGGATGATGGAAAACGTCACGGGCCGTCCCGGCCTGATCAAGCGGGCGGACGGCTATGCGTCGGAAATTGCCTCGGGGCGGGATTTCTGGTCCGTCATGGTCGAGCGTTACAAGTTGAGCCTACGGGTCGCGGGTGGGTCGCTTGAGAATATCCCGCGCACCGGGCCGCTGATCCTGATCTCGAACCACCCCTACGGTATCCTCGACGGGCTGATGATGGGCCATGTGCTGCATGAGCGGCGCGGTGATTTCCGCATCCTTGCCAACCAGGTCTTCCGCAAGGCCGAGGACATCAACCGCGTCATCCTGCCGATCTCCTTCGACGAGACGCGGGAGGCGGTTCAGAAGAACATCGAGACACGGAAAGCCGCGCTGCAATATCTGGCCGATGGCGGGGCGATCGGTGTCTTTCCGGGCGGCACGGTGTCGACCGGGCTGAAACCCTTCTCGCGCCCGATGGATCCGGGCTGGCGCGGCTTTACCGCCCGGATGATTACGAAAAGCGAGGCGACGGTGGTGCCAATGTTCTTTGCGGGCCATACCTCGCGCCTGTTCCAACTGGCCAGCCACCTGCATTCGACCCTGCGGATGGGGTTGCTGATCAAGGAATTCCGGTCCCGCATCGGCACGCCGGTCGAGGTGGTGATCGGCGACCCGATACCCCGGTCCGAATTGCAGGCGCGGTCGGGCGATACGCGGGCGCTGATGGATTTCCTGCGCCACCGCACCTACGAGCTTTCGCCTGAGCCGTTGAAATCCTTTGAATACGGGTTCGAATTCGAGGATAAGCACCGAAACGGGGACGAGCCCCGCAGGGTTTACTAGGGCAAAGCGATGGCAGTAGGCATCTTCGATAGCGGCCTGGGCGGGCTGACCGTGCTGAATGCGGTGCAGAAACGCCTGCCGGACGTCCCCTTCGTCTATTTCGGGGATAACGGTCACGCGCCCTACGGTGTGCGCGATGCCGACGATATCTACGAGCTGACCACCGCCGCCGTGTCCCGCATGTTCGAGGCCGGATGCGACCTGGTGATCATCGCCTGCAATACCGCCTCCGCCGCCGCTCTGCGCCGCATGCAGGAGGGCTGGGTGCCCACCGACAAGCGGGTGCTGGGCGTCTTCGTGCCGCTGATCGAGGCGCTGACCGAACGGCAATGGGGCGACAATTCCCCGCCGCGCGAAGTGGCGGTCAAGCACGTGGCCCTGTTCGCCACGCCCGCCACCGTCGCCTCGCGCGCATTCCAGCGCGAACTGGCCTTCCGCGCCATCGGCGTGGACGTGGAGGCGCAGGCCTGCGGCGGCGTGGTCGATGCGATCGAAGAAGGCGACATGATCCTGGCCGAGGCGCTGGTGCGGTCCCACGTGGACGCGCTGAAGCGCAAGATGCCGAAACCCGAGGCCGCGATCCTGGGCTGCACCCATTATCCGCTGATGGAAGACGTGTTCCAGGACGCCCTGGGCGCGGATGTGGACGTCTATTCCCAGGCCAACCTCGTGGCGGCCAGCCTCGAGGATTATCTGAACCGCCGCCCGGAATTCCTGGGCAAGGGCACAGAGAACCTGTTCCTGACGACCGGGGACCCGGCCAAGGTGTCCTCGCGGGCGACCCAGTTCTTGCGACGAAAAATCACGTTCACCGCAGCCTGAGTGGCGTTTTCCACGCCGACCCCTTATCTATGCGCCATGAAAATGGCGACCCAAGGCTTCAAGAGGGCCTCATGACCAAGAAAATCGCAATCATCGGTGCGTCGGGCTATACCGGCGCCGAACTCATCCGGCTGATCTCCTCCCACCCGGAGATGGAGATCACGGCGCTTGCCGCCAATTCCAAGGCCGGGCTCGCCATGTCCACGGTCTTTCCCTTCCTGCGTCATCTGGACCTGCCGACGCTGGTGACCTGGGAACAGATCGATTTCTCGCAGATCGACCTGTGTTTCTGCGCCTTGCCGCACAAGACCTCGCAAGAGGTGATCCCGCATATCGCGCAGCACACCAAGGTCGTCGACCTGTCGGCCGATTTCCGGCTACGCGATCCGGCCGCCTACAAGGAATGGTACGGCAATGACCATGCCGCCGTGGAGCTTCAGAAGTCGGCCGTCTATGGCCTGACGGAATTCTACCGAGACGAGATCAAGGCGGCTTCGCTGGTCGCCGGCACGGGCTGCAACGCGGCCACGGGCCAGTTCACGCTGCGTCCGCTGATCGGGGCCGGGGTGATCGACCTCGACAATATCATCCTCGACATGAAATGCGCCGTCTCGGGGGCGGGGCGGAGCCTGAAGGAAAACCTTCTCCATGCCGAGCTGTCCGAGGGCTACAACGCCTATGCCGTGGGCGGCACCCACCGGCATATGGGCGAGTTCGAACAGGAATTTTCGGCCATCGCCGGCAAACCTGTCACGGTCCAGTTCACGCCGCACCTGATCCCCGCCAACCGGGGCATCCTGTCGACTTGCTATGTCCGCGGCGAGTCGGGCGAAATCCTGCAGGCCTTCTACGATGCCTATGCCAACGAGCCCTTCGTGAAGGTTCTGCCGTTCGGCGAGATGCCGTCGACCCACGACGTGCGCGGCTCGAACTTCGTGCATATCGGGGTGAAGGATGACCGGATCGAGGGCCGCTCGACCATCGTCACGGTGCTCGACAACCTTTGCAAAGGGTCGTCGGGCCAGGCTTTGCAAAACGCCAACCTGATGCTCGGGATCGAGGAGACGACCGGGCTGATGATGGCTCCGCTTTTCCCATGAGGTGACGCCATGAAGGGTCTGAAGAAGAAACGCCGTATCCAGATCATCGTCCTGGCCTTCGTGGCCCTGGCCATCGCAACCGGGCTGGTGGGTTACGCGATGCAGGACGGCATCAATTTCTTCCGCTCGCCGACCCAGGTGGCCGAGGAACCGCCATCGCCGTCCGAAACCTTCCGGTTGGGCGGGCTGGTCTCCGAAGGGTCGTTGCAGCGCGGCCAGGGAGAGGCGATCCGCTTTTCCGTGACCGACGGCAACGCCACGATCCCGGTCACCTTCACCGGCCTGCTGCCCGACCTCTTTGCCGAGAACCAGGGCATGATCGGCACCGGGCGCTTGGTGAACGGCACCTTCGAAGCCACTGAAATCCTTGCAAAGCATGACGAAAGCTACATGCCGAAAGAGGTCGTGGACGCGTTGAAGGAACAGGGCGTCTACCAGGAGCCAGAGGACGCAACGGGCGGTAGCTAGAGCCTCCGTTAACCCATCTTGCCCAGCCTTCCCGCATCAAATGTGTCTTGCGGGAGGGCCTCATGGATCAGACGATCAGGCAGATGGCCCGGGCGATCGTGGCCCGGGAAGGCGGCTATGTGAACGACCCGGACGATCCGGGCGGAGCCACCAATTTCGGCGTGACCATTGGCACCATGCGACGGCTTGGGCTGGACCTGGATGGCGATGGCGCGGTGACCCCCCGTGACGTCCGCGCGCTCAGCCGGGATCAGGCCGTCGAGCTCTTCGTCGACCAATACTTTCACGGCCCCCGCATCTCTGATCTGCCAGAGGTCCTCTGGGCCAGCGTCTTTGACATGCAGGTCAATGCCGGTCGCAACGCGGTGAAGATCCTGCAACGTCTGCTGCGCCGGATGGATCACGACATCACCGTTGATGGCGCAATCGGGCCGCAGACGATTGCAGCGGCCCATGCGGCGGCGCAGGCCGCCCCGGATCATATCGCCGACGCCTATGGGATCGCGCGGCGCAATTACTACTTCGCCCTGGCCGACCGCCGCCCTGCGAGCCGCAAATATGCACGCAGCCGGGCAGGCGGCAAAGGTGGCTGGATCACGCGGGCGGAGGAGTTCATATCCCCCCGCTACCACATGTCCGACCGTGACTTTCGGGAACGGGTGGCGTCATGGGGTTGATCGGTCAGGTTCTGACGCTCGTCTTCGGCGGCGGGCGCAATGCGGTGCGCGAAACGGCCGAGGTCTTTCGCGAAAATGCCGAGGCCGCGGGGCAACGGGAGAGCGACCGCTTTGCCGCCGTGATCCGCCAGCACGAGGCCGAGTTCCGGGCCCGCCGCGGCTGGTTTGACCAGGTGATGGACGGGATCAACCGGCTGCCGCGCCCGATGCTGGCCCTCGGGACGCTTGGCCTGTTCGTCGCCGCCATGGTGGACCCGATCTGGTTCGCGGAACGGATGCAGGGCCTCGCCCTGGTCCCAGAGGCGTTGTGGTGGCTGATGGGGGCGGTGGTCAGCTTTTATTTCGGGGCACGTCACCAGGTGAAAGGGCAGCAATTCCAGAAGGATATCGCCCATACCATGGCCCGCGTTCCACAGGTGGTCGAAAACACCAAGGTCTTGCGCAGCCTGGAGGACGAGGCCCAGCAGGCCGCGGCGCGCGATCCCAATCCTGCCCTCAGCGACTGGCGGGCCAGTCGTGCGGCGTGACGCGGTGACAGGGTCCGGGCGGGGGCGAATGACCCCGCCACCAGGCGCCCCCGCGACAATGTGATCCGCCCGATCCGTGCGAAGTCATTGGCCGAAATCGCATGGGGCTTTATACATGCCCCATGTTGAATGAACTCGGCCACTTTGCCCTGATCCTCGCCCTGGCTGTCGCTATCGTGCAGACGGTCGTTCCCCTTATCGGTGCGCATCGGCGCTGGCCGGGCTGGATGGCCGTGGCAGAACCCGCGGCCAATGCGCAGTTCCTGCTGATCGCGTTCAGTTTTGCCGCGCTGACCCATGCCTTCGTGACGTCCGATTTCTCGTTGCGGCTGGTGATGCAGAACTCCCATTCGCTGAAGCCGATGCTCTACAAGATCACCGGTGTCTGGGGGAATCACGAAGGGTCCATGCTGCTCTGGGTGCTGATCGTGGCGCTGTTCGGTGCCTCCGCCGCGTGGTTCGGCGGGGCGTTGCCGTCCACGCTCAAGGCGCGGGTCATCGCAGTCCAGGGGGCCATCGGCGTGGCCTTCCTCGCCTTCCTGATCTTCACCTCGAACCCGTTCCTGCGCCTGGCGGAGCCGCCGCTGGATGGCAACGACCTGAACCCGCTGCTTCAGGACCCGGGTCTCGCCTTCCATCCGCCGTTCCTCTACCTGGGCTATGTCGGGCTTTCGATGGCGTTTTCCTTTGCCGTAGCCGCCCTGATCGAAGGGCGCGTGGACGCGGCCTGGGGCCGCTGGGTCCGGCCCTGGACGCTGGCTGCGTGGGTGTTCCTGACCATCGGCATCGCGCTCGGCTCCTGGTGGGCCTATTACGAGCTGGGCTGGGGCGGCTTCTGGTTCTGGGACCCGGTGGAAAACGCGTCCTTCATGCCCTGGCTGATCGCGGCCGCGCTGCTGCATTCCGCCATCGTGGTGGAAAAGCGCGAAAGCCTGAAAAGCTGGACGATCCTTCTGGCCATCGTCGCCTTCGGTTTCTCGCTGATCGGGGCGTTCATCACCCGGTCGGGCATCATCACCTCGGTCCATGCCTTCGCGACGGACCCCGAAAGGGGTGTATTCCTGCTCTGGATCACGGCGATCTTCATGGGCGGCGCGCTGACCCTGTTCGCTGCAAGGGCCGAGGCGCTGTCCTCGCGCGGGGTGTTTTCGCTGGTCAGCCGGGAAAGCATGCTGGTGCTGAACAATATCCTGCTGGCCGTGGCCGCCTTTGTCGTCTTCGTCGGCACGATCTGGCCATTGATTTCCGAGCTTGCCTTCGACCGCAAGCTTTCAGTCGGGGAGCCGTTCTTCAACATGGCCTTCACCCCCTTCTTCGTGGGCCTTGGCCTGGCATTGCCTGTGGGCGCGATGATGGCCTGGAAACGGGCCAAGCTGGGCCGCGTCATGCGGCAATTGATGCCCGCCATGATCCTGGCCGTGGCCGTTCTGGCGCTGGTCTTCGCGCTGCAAACGGGGCGGTCCGCGCTTGGGCCCATCGGCCTGATGCTGGGCACGTGGCTGGTGGCCGGGGCCGCGACGGACCTGTGGGCGCGCACCGGGCGCAGCGGGGCGGGGCGACTGCTGCGTCTGCCACGCAATGATTACGGTCGCGTCACGGCTCATGCGGGTCTGGGCGTCACCGTCGCCGGGATTGCCGCCATGCTGGCCTGGCAGAGCGAGGATATCCGCGTCATGCAGGAAGGCGACAGCCTGACCCTCGCCGGCTACGACATCACACTGGACAGCGTGGAGCGGATACAGGGCCCGAACTATATCTCGACGACCGGGCACGTGACCCTGTCGCGCAATGGGCGCGAGATCGGACAACTGAACCCCGAGAAGCGTTTCTATCCGGTCGCAAGGATGCCCACCACCGAAGCTGGGATCGACAATGGCATCATGCGGGACGTCTACGTGGTGATCGGTGATCCGCAGGATGCCGGGGGCTGGGCCTTCCGCAGCTATGTCAAACCGCTGGCCAACTGGATCTGGGGCGGTGCCATCCTGATGGCCATCGGCGGCGCGCTCAGCCTGTCGGATCGCCGCTACCGCGTTGCGGCTGGCGCCCGTCGCACGCCCACGCCGAACAAGGGGCAGGGGGTGCCCGCGGAATGAAACGCTTTCTGACGATCCTGTTGCTGGTCCTGATGCCGATGACCGCCCTCGCGGTGCAGCCCGACGAGGTGCTGGACGACCCGGCGCTGGAAACCCGCGCGCGCGAGCTGTCCAAGGGCCTGCGTTGCCTTGTCTGCCGAAACGAGAATATCGACGACAGCAATGCCGACCTGGCCCGCGACCTGCGCCTGCTGGTGCGCGAACGGCTGGTGGCGGGCGACACGGATGAGGAAGTGATCGATTTCGTCACCGAGCGTTACGGTGAATACGTGTTGCTGCAGCCGCGCACCGGCGGGACCAACATGATCCTGTGGCTGGCTGGGCCCGCGATGCTGCTGCTCGCCTTCGGGATCGGCTTTGCCTATGTCCGCAAGCGGGGCCAGGGCCAGGAAGAGGTGCTGAGCACCGATGAAGAGGCGCGGCTGAAAGAAATTCTCGACCGCTGACGCTCGGTTTTCCTTGCGTCTCGGGTCCGTTCCGATTGGATGGGCCCGAGACAAGGGAGGCCACCATGACCTATCAGACCATCACCCTGGATATCGCCGACGACATCGCGGTCATTCGGCTGAACCGCCCGGAAAAATACAACGCGCTGAACGGCCTGATGCGGGCCGAACTGACCGATGCGGTCCGCAGCTCTGCCGACAAGGCGCGGGTGATCGTGCTGACGGGGAACGGGCCGGCCTTCTGCTCGGGCCAGGACCTCAGCGACAGCGGCGACGTGGCCAATCCCGACCTCGAACGCACCCTGCGGGACGAATACCAGCCGCTGGTCCGGGCCCTCGCCGACAGCCCGATCCCCACCATCGCCGCCGTGAATGGTGCCGCTGCCGGTGCGGGCGCCAATATCGCGCTCAGCTGCGATGTCGTGATCGCCAGCGAAAGCGCCTATTTCCTGCAGGCCTTCAGCCGGATCGGCCTGATCCCGGACGCAGCTGGCACCTATTGGCTGCCCCGCTCGATCGGGTCGCCCAAGGCCATGGGCGCGGCGCTGTTCGCCGAGAAGATCTCGGCCCGGGATGCGGATGCCTGGGGCATGATCTGGGAAGCGGTCGAGGACGATGCCTTTGAAAAACAATGGCAATCCCGTGCGGCTTACCTCGCCAAGGGGCCGACCATGGCCTTCCGCAAGATCAAGGAAACCCTGCGCGGCAGCTGGGGTGAAACCCTGGAAGGGCAGCTGGATCACGAAGGCAAGGCACAGGGCGCCTGCGGCCAATCCCGCGACTTCAAGGAAGGCGTGATGTCCTTCATCGAAAAGCGCCCGCCGCATTTCGAGGGGCGCTGATCTGCACCCTTGAGTTGTAAAGATCAGGTAAACAATATTACCTTAAACGCAATATTGTCATTTTCTGTTCATAGTGCCGCCGGCTTGATGGGTGACCTAAGGGGCAAATCACGAGCCGCCACACAAACGAGCAGAAAATGGCACTGAACGTCACGATTTCCACCCTCTATCTCGGCACGTTTGCCGATCTGGATACGGATGAGGGTAACAATGTCATGGAGAATCCGGGCGCCCTGGTGACCACTTACGGGTCTTCGGGCGATCCGCTCTACAAGCACATCACGGACGTGACGACCAACAGCCCTAGCGGCGATGGTGGTTCCGACGCCGAAGATCAGGTGGCGCTGGATCATGCGGATCAGGGGACGCCCGACACGATCAGCTACGATGTGGGTGACGGGCCGGTCACCACACAGATGGATTCCGCGGCCCAGGTCCAGGGCATCATCACCTACAACGACGGGTCGACCGAATCCGGAACCTTCGCTGTCTTCCAGGATCAGACCGGCGCGCTGTTCCTGACGATCTGGGACACCCAGACCACGCTGGACGATCGCGCGGTGACGTCCTTCCAGATCACCAGCGTCGACAACACCGATTACGGCGGGCTATTCCAGACGACCCGCGACGACCTGAATTTCGTGGCCTGCTTCACCGACGACGCGATGATCCGCACGCCTGAGGGCAACCGCCCGATCACCGCGCTCAAGGTGGGTGATCTGGTCATGACCCGTGATCACGGACCCCAACCGATCCGCTGGATCGGGGCGACAGTCCTAACCGGGGCCGATCTCGAGAAAAAGAAACACCTGCGCCCCTACAGGGTGAAGGCCGATTGCTTCGGGGCCGGGCTGCCGATGCGCGACCTGACCCTGTCGCCTCAGCACCGCCTGCTGACCGGCGGCCGCATCGTCGAGAAGATGTGCGGCGACATCGACCTGCTGATCGCCGTGAAGCACCTGGATTTCCTGCCCGGTGTGCGGCGGATCGGGGCAGGGGACGGGGTCACCTATCGGCATATCCTGCTGGACCGGCACGAGGTCATCTATGCCAACGGCATGCCCACCGAAAGCATGCTGATCGGCGAAACCGCTGCGCGCGATCTGCCCCGCGCGCATCGCCGCGAGCTGGAAGAGCTGTTTCCCGATTTCACCACCTGCCCGCCCGCGCGTCAGCCGGCCCGGCGCCTGGGGCGGGGCAGGGAGTATCGCGACCTGACCGCCCGCTTCGCACGCCGCAAGGCGCATGGTCGGCGGCAGAACGGTCTGGTCCTGGCCCCCGCCTTATAAAGTCGGGCCAA
The DNA here is from genome assembly GCF_000768315.1 of Pseudooceanicola atlanticus. Lineage (GTDB taxonomy): Bacteria > Pseudomonadota > Alphaproteobacteria > Rhodobacterales > Rhodobacteraceae > Pseudooceanicola > Pseudooceanicola atlanticus. The sequence goes on along the minus strand of NZ_AQQX01000004.1, from coordinate 10,523 downwards.
GAAAAAACCGCCGGGGCAGGGCCCGGCGGTTCCTGATCTTGTGCAGTCAGCTAGTGACTTAGCGGTTCTCGACCTCGACATAGTCGCGCGCGGTCGCACCGGTATAAAGTTGGCGCGGACGGCCGATTTTCATGCCCGGATCCTCGATCATTTCCTTCCACTGGGAAATCCAGCCGACGGTGCGCGACAGCGCGAAGATCGGGGTGAACATCGAGGTCGGGAAGCCCATGGCCTCGAGGATGATACCGGAATAGAAGTCCACGTTCGGGAACAGCTTGCGGTCGACGAAGTAATCGTCGGCCAGCGCCTGCTTTTCCAGTTCCTTCGCGACGGCGAGGATCGGGTTGTTCTCGACCCCCAGCAGGTCCAGCACTTCATCTGCGGATTGCTTCATCACCTTCGCGCGCGGGTCGAAGTTCTTGTAGACGCGGTGACCGAAGCCCATCAGGCGGAACGGGTCGTCTTTGTCCTTGGCGCGGGCGATGAATTCCGGAATGCGATCCGGCGTGCCGATTTCCTTGAGGCTTTCCAGCGCGGCCTGGTTCGCACCGCCATGGGCAGGGCCCCAGAGGCAGGCGATGCCGGCAGCGATACAGGCGAACGGGTTCGCACCCGAGGACGACGCCAGACGCACCGTCGAGGTCGAGGCGTTCTGCTCGTGATCCGCATGCAGGGTAAAGATGCGGTCCATCGCACGGCTCAGGATCGGGTCGACCTGGTATTCCTCGGCCGGGACGGCAAAGCACATGCGCAGGAAGTTCGACGCGTAGTCGAGGTCGTTGCGCGGGTACACGAAGGGCTGACCGATCGAGTACTTGTAGGCCATCGCAGCAATCGTCGGCATCTTGGCGATCAGGCGGATCGAGGCGACCTCGCGATGCCAAGGGTCCGAGATGTCGGTGCTGTCGTGGTAGAAGGCCGACATCGCGCCGACCACGCCGACCATGACGGCCATCGGGTGCGCGTCACGGCGGAAACCAGTGAAGAACCGGTGCATTTGCTCGTGCACCATGGTGTGGTTGGTCACACGCTTCTCGAAATCCTCCAGCTGCGCGGCGGAGGGCAGTTCACCGTAAAGCAGCAGGTAGCACACTTCGAGGAAATGCGATTTGCCGGCCAGCTGGTCGATCGGGTAGCCGCGGTGCAGCAGCACGCCTTCCTCGCCGTCGATATAGGTGATCGCGCTTTCGCAAGACGCGGTGGAGGTGAAACCGGGGTCATAAGTAAACACATCCGCCTGACCGTACAGCTTGCGAATGTCGATCACATCGGGTCCGGCGCTCGGCGAAAGTACAGGCAGTTCATAGTTCTGACCATCGAGTGTCAGAGTTGCCGTTTTGTTCGTATCAGTCATACTTCCCTTCCTCTATTCCGCGCGGGTAAGCGCCGCGCGCCCCTTCTAAATGGTGCGAGTTGCCGGAGCGTTACGCCCCTGCATCTCCGATGCGGAGGAGCGTTTCCTCCTGTCCGAGAACAAGCATCATGTCGAAAACACTGGGTGTGGCGGCCCGGCCGGCGAGTGCGGCGCGCAAGGGTCCTGCCAATTGTCCAAACTTGAGGCCCCGATCTTCGGCAAAGCTGTTCAATAGGCCCTCCAAGGTCTGACGGTCCCACGTAGCACTTTGCAGCTGCGGCGTCAAATCGGACAGCCATGCGCGGCTGTCCTCGGTCAGGTTCTTGGCGGCCTTGTCTTCGACCCCGATCGGGCGATCCGTCAGGCAGAAGTGAGCCTTATCAAGCAGTTCGGGGAATGTCTTGGCCCGCTCTTTCAGCACCGGCATCGCCGAAAGCATCATCTCGCGCTTGGCCGGTTCCAGGGCGGGGCGGCCCGTTGCAGCCAGGAAACCTTCCAGTTCATGCAGCAGTGCAGCATCCTCCGTGGCGGCGATGTGCTGGCCACAGATATTGTCCATCTTCTTGAAGTCCAGCCGAGCCGGCGATTTGCCGATCCCGGTGATGTCGAACCATTCCTTGGCCTGTGCGTCGTCGAAAAACTCGTCGTCCCCGTGGCTCCAGCCCAGCCGCGCAAGGTAGTTGCGCATGCCTGCGGCCGGATAGCCCATGTCGCGATATTCCTCGACGCCGAGCGCGCCGTGCCGCTTGGACAGTTTCTTTCCGTCGGGGCCGTGGATCAGCGGGATATGTGCGTAGACGGGAACAGGCCAGCCCATGGCCTCGATGATGGCCATCTGGCGGGCGGCATTGTTCAGGTGATCGTCGCCCCGGATCACGTGGGTCACGCCCATGTCATGGTCATCGACCACCACTGCCAGCATGTAGACCGGCGTGCCATCCGAGCGCAGCAGGACAAGATCGTCCAGCTGGTCGTTGCGGATGGTCACGTCGCCCTGCACCTGGTCGCGGATCACCGTGGCGCCGTCGCGGGGCGCCTTCAAACGCACCACGTAGGGCGCGTCCGGGTGGGTCGCGGGATCGGCATCGCGCCAGGGGCTGCGGAACAGGGTGGATTTCCCCTCGGCCTTGGCCGCGTCGCGGAAGGCCTGGATCTCGTCCTGGGTGGCGAAGCACTTGTAGGCCTTGCCGGCCTCCAGCAGCTCCAGCGCGACTTCACGGTGACGGTCGGCGCGGTCGAACTGGCTGATCACGTCGCCATCGTGGTCCAGCCCCAGCCATTCCATGCCCTTCAGGATCGCCTCGGTCGCTTCGGGGGTCGATCTTTCGCGGTCCGTATCCTCGATCCGCAGCAGGAATTTTCCGCCACGGCCACGCGCATACAGCCAGTTGAACAGCGCCGTACGGGCGCCGCCGATATGCAGGAAACCAGTGGGGGAAGGGGCGAAACGGGTAACGGTTTCGACGGTCTCGGGTTGAGTGGACACGGTCGATTGTAACCTTTCATTAACCAGGGGAGGGCCAAGCTGGGCATTATCTAGCTGGCCCGAAGGGGGGTGACAAGTGCCGCAGGACCCGTCCGAGATGCCCCTGTCCCGACGGCAGCGTCTGGCCCAGCTGCTGCTGATCCAGCGCGGGCATTTGTTTCCCTGGGTGCCGGTCTGCCTGGCATTCGGCATCGGACTTTATTTCATGCTGCCCGAAGAACCCGGGATTGCACTGATCGGTCTGGCCGGGCTTGTCGCAGTGACCATCGGCGGCCTCGCCTTGCGCGGCGGGGCCCTGATCGGGCCGCCGCTCTGGCTGATTTCGCTCGTCGCGGCGGGGCTGGTTCTTGGGGCGGTGCGCGCGCATATGATGGCCGCGCCGGTGCTGGGCTTTCGCTATTATGGCCCGGTGGAGGGACGGATCATCGGGATCGACCGCTCGGCCTCCGATGCTGTGCGCCTGACCCTCGACCGGGTGCGGCTGGATGACGTGGCGCCCGCCCGCACGCCGGACCGCGTCCGTATCTCCCTGCACGGCGACCAGGGCTTCACGCGGTTGGAGCCGGGCCGAACCATACTGGCCACCGCGCATCTGTCACCGCCCGGTGGTCCGGTTGAACCCGGCGGCTTCGATTTCCAAAGACATGCGTGGTTTCAGGGCCTTGGCGCCATCGGCTACACCCGCGTGCCGGTGCTGACCCTGCATCCAGCGCAGCCCGGTGCGATGCGCGTGCTGTCCCTGCGCCTGACGCTGGCATCCCGCATACGCGCGGCCATGCCGGAGGAGACCGGGGCCTTCGCGTCTGCCATCCTGACCGGCGACCGCTCCGCCCTGCCGCAGCCGCTGATCGAGTCGCTCAGGCAGACGAACCTCGCGCACCTCTTGGCGATTTCCGGGCTGCATATGGGGTTGGTGGCCGGCTTTGTCTTTGCCGCTTTGCGGATGATCGGGGCGGCGATCCGGCCGGTGGCGCTGAACTGGCCGCTGCGGTCCATCGCGGCGCTGGCGGCTCTTGCTGCGGCGACCGGGTATCTTGTCCTGTCCGGCGCGGCCATCGCGACGGAACGGGCCTATGTCATGGCTGCCGTGGCGCTGTTGGCGCTGGTCGTGATGCGCCGGGCCTTTTCCCTCAGGGCGCTGGCCCTTGCGGCGCTGGTCGTGCTGATCCTGCGCCCCGAGGCGCTGTTATCCCCGGGTTTCCAGATGTCCTTCGCCGCGACGACTGCGCTGGTCGCGGTCTTCGGGCTGTTGCGCGGCAAGGGACGCGGATTGCCGAAACCGGTGGCGGCGGTGCTGACGGTCATCCTCTCCTCCGCCGTGGCGGGGGGCGCGACAGCCCCGGTCGGCGCGGCGCATTTCAACACGCTGTCACAGTACGGGCTGATCGCCAATCTGCTGTCGGTGCCACTGATGGGCGTGTTGGTGATGCCGGCCGGTGTCGTTGCACTGGCGCTGATGCCGTTCGGTCTGGAGGCGATCCCCCTCTGGGTCATGGGCTGGGGCCTCGACTGGATCCTGCTGGTGGCGAGAGAGGTCGCTGCCTGGCCGGAGGCCGTCCGACACGTCCCGGCGCCCGGGCCGGCGGTCCTGCCGCTCTACGCTATCGGCGGTCTGATCCTGGTCCTTTGGCAGGGATGGTTGCGATGGCTGGGTGTCCTGCCGCTGGTCGCGATGATCTGGCTCTGGGCCGGGGCGCAGCGTCCGGACATCCTGATCGCCTCGCGCGGAGAGCTTGTCGGCGTGCTTGGCCCCGAGGGTCGCGCCCTCAGCAAGCCGCGCGGGGCGGGGTTCGTCGCTTCCGTCTGGTTGGAAAATGACGGTTCGGCCGCGGATCAGGCCATTGCAGCGGCTCTCTGGTCCGGCGAGGGCAGGGTGCGTCACCTGACCGGCAAGCGCGCCGCGGATTCGGTGACCTGCACAGCGGGCGAGGTTCTGGTCATGACCCATGATCCGCCGCGGGATTTGCCCTGCGCGGTCTATTCTCCGGCGCGTTTGCGGGACATGGGGGCCGTGTCGCTGATCCGGTCGGAAGCCGGGTTGAAACAGCAAACGGCCCGCGAGGTTGCGGGCCGAAGGCTTTGGAATACCGAAGATATTCGCGAAAGGCCGTTTTGGCCGTCGAACGATCAGTAGGTGCGGATCAGGCCCACCAGACGGCCCTGCACCTTCACCTTGTCGGCGGGCAGGACACGGGTTTCGTAGGCAGGGTTCGCTGCGACCAGTTCGACCTGGCCGGTGCGGCGGAAGAAGCGTTTAAGTGTCGCCTCCTGGTCTTCGACGAGGGCCACGACGATGTCACCGTTATCAGCAGTCTGGGTTTCACGGATGACGACCACGTCCCCGTCATTGATCCCCGCATCAATCATCGAGTCGCCCCGGACCTCAAGCGCGAAGTGATTGCCGTTGCCCGCCAGCATGGAGCCCGGCACGGCGACGTGATGCGACACCTGATTGATCGCCTCGATCGGGACACCGGCGGCGATACGCCCCATAACCGGAAGCTCGAGCGCGTGGACAGGTTCGACGGGGAGGGAGGGGCTGAGCGCGGGTTCGGGATCGGGTGCGCCGCCTTCGATGACGCGGGGAACAAAGCCGTTCGCGTCACCGCCGAGGCTTTCTGGCAGTTTCACGATCTCGATGGCACGGGCGCGGTGCGCGAGACGACGGATGAAACCGCGTTCCTCGAGCGCCGTGATCAGCCTGTGGATACCGGATTTCGACCGCAGATCAAGGGCTTCCTTCATCTCGTCGAAAGAGGGGGGCACGCCGTCGCGCTGCACCCGTTTGTGGATGAATTCCAGCAGGTCTAGTTGCTTCTTGGTCAGCACAGGCACTACTCCCTCGCCCTTTCTGTTAACGTTTGTTCTACACGTGTTCACGTTTTGTGTCAACTGGCGGCGGAACAGGGCGCTTTTCGGGACGTCGGTATCACGTCGGTACAACGTCGGTATTACGTCGGTGCGCGGTCGGTTGCGTGTGTGGGGCACATTCGGACGCGAGGCTGGCGAGCCCACCCAATCGACCTCAGATCGGATCGTATTGCGGAACAGCTTGGCGTGTCGTGACGGTATCCGACGAAGGATGTAAGTACTTTAGTTGCTAGTTACGGTAGGGAGGAGGAAGCTCTGGCAACTCACGCGCCAGCAGGCGGGCCGGAAGGGCGGATTCCGGACCTTCTCTGCGCGTGCGAACTGAGCTCAGCCAGATCACGGAAGCGGACACTCGACCAGGATCGCGCCGCGGAACCCTGGGGCACCTACAGGGAGGGCGGGTAGCCGACATTCGCTGCAGGGATCAAAATTGGATGCCGTGCGTAGAAACCAGACACGATATCGAGGTGCCCTGAGGGCCTCGAATCTGATCATGAGCCTCTTAGCAACTGTCCGTCATCGCACTATCCAGACTAAGGGAGCCCACTCACAGAAAACCTCAAAACTGATAGTCTCCACTCTGGTCAGAGCGCAGAAATGGCGCCAGCTGAACTGCCAGAACCAGTTGCCGCACACGATCGAAGGCGGCACGTTCACCGACGGCGTCGCCCAAACCGAAGCCGATGAACCCCGCGCAGCCCCATCAAGCCGCATCACCTCAATTCAGCCATTGATCTGCATCAAAGCACGAAACCCCTTCCAGCAAGGGCTTGAAATTCTGACACTTTCGATCGAAGCTCACAGAAGTGTCCTAGAATTTTAAAACAGTCGAAAACCGTGAGCCAACAAGCTTACTCTGCAGAAAGCTTTCTCGAAGTCAATGACTTAGACAACCGCAACGGCGTCAATAAAGATAAGGACTTTTTCCCAAACGTTCACCGGGCCAACCTAAGAATTGACCGGAAGGCACGTGCGATTAGGAATTTTTACAAAAAGCACAGCTCCCAAAGCTCAAAGCTAACCGCGGCCCGCAAGGAGCAAGCTAGAAATCTATTCAAAAACCTAAAGACAGAAAAGAAAAGAAAGCGTGAGCTTCTTACTCACGAACTTCAACGAATATCTGAAATAATATCAAGCAAATCTTTCTCCGTATCACTCCACTCAGGTTTCGCGAATGGAAAGCCGACTTATGCGTATGGAGAGACGCCTGACGAATACTATGCACTAAAGCAGACTGCGATTAACATCCGGCGAATTTATAGGGTGAAGCAATCGAGCGGGAGTGCAATATGCTCGCAAATCCTAAATATGGCAATGGACGGATACAAGTATCATATTGTCCGAGCGGACATTAAGACCTTTTATGAGTCTGCCCCACAAGAAAAGCTAATCGAGAAGCTTGAATTTGATTCCCTTTTGAGTATAAAATCTAGAAGAATATTGAAGCAAGTACTAGAGACCTATGCGACTGCAAATGGCGGAACGGACAAGGGCATCCCGAGAGGAGTGAACGTGAGCGCGGATTTAGCTGAGCTCTACATGCGCGACTTAGATGAAAAAATAAAGCAGCTAGAAGGCGTGTGCTTTTACGCAAGATATGTTGACGACATTATTGTATTCTTTGCACAACCTAAACACTTAGACAGTCAACCACGCCTTCCCAGTGTCTCTCAGGTCATTATTTCCTTTGGTCTGGAGGTAAATGAGGGCAAGACATACGAGGTCTCTCTCTCGAAGAGGCCAAATTTAGAGTAACTTGGTTGCGTGTTTCACTGTAGCGGAGAAAATTCTAAAGTCGCACTCTCTCAAAAAAAGATGGACCGATACCGCACCAGGCTGATTAGGACCCTGAAAGAATACCAGAGGGACAAATCCATAAATGAAAAGCGAGCATATAGGTCGCTTCTTGCTAGACTTCGCTTTCTAACAGGAAACACTCAACTGAGCAACGCCAAGCGCAATGCGCATACTGGGATATATTTCTCAAATCCGATTTTAACCGACCTCACTCAGTTGAGGGACTTGGACATGATTCTGTCGCTTTGGGCTTGGAGAGAGCTTTCCGCAAAACCCACACTAAAATCAGAGGTCAATAAGCTTTCTTTTGAAATCGGCTTCATGCGTCGTCGAATGGTCAGGTTTAACCGGCATAAGAAGCCAGGCGACCGCGATGAAATGAATAAAATTGTTGGAGCGTGGTCCTATGCGGAAAAAGGTTAGTCTGTCCAAGTCGAGGAGCTTTCGACCGGTTCTCACCGAGCTCCTACCATTTGAGGTGCCGCCAGGTTTCAATTCTGGAGGTTTCTTCGACTTCCTTCAGAAAACCAATCCCAAGCTAGTAACTCATGCAGTTCCTGGTAGTAAGAAAACCAAAACCTACATCGAGTGGTCAGCGAACAACTCAAAATATGATTCCGCTATTTCCTTTGTGCTTCAAGGGATCGATGACGTTAACCGCGTGGAGCATTTTGAAGTGGCTGTGGACGGTGGAAGTACGTCTGGCGGCCGCTTCACCCGAAACGGCGACACCTTAAAAATGCGACGTATAAAGCTAAAAGACTATTCCAGTCGGAACCGCGCGTACTCATTTGACATTAGCCACAAAGAGGCGTCCTTCCGACGGCTATCCGTACCTCACCCGGTCAATCAATTTTTAGCGTCTGAGTTTTACGGAAAATACTCTTCAGATATACTTTATTACTCCGGAATCAGCCCTTTTTCCATCCGAAAGCCAGATTCTGTAGCACAATTAATTTACTTCAATGACCTAATTCACGGAAAAAGAATGGCTCAGGGCTTTCACTTCTTAGAGGAAAGCCACAAAGAGTACGACCACCTAGGGTCCTTCTTTAGATATCACAGGTACAGCAACGTTTATCGCTTCTATGAATCCAAGCTATACCACAATGCCGAGAAAAAATTTGACAAGCTTCTAAAGCTCGACATCAGTCGGTGCTTCGATAGCATCTATTCGCACTCCATCTCCTGGGCAATACTGTCAAAAGAAGTTGAGAAGGACGCGATCACTAGGGATGATACGACCGCTTCGCGCACTTTCGCCTCGAAAATTGATAAGTTGATGCAAAACATGAATGATGGCGAGACAAATGGCATCATCATTGGGCCGGAAATATCTAGAATTTTTGCTGAGCTAATTCTTCAAAAGGTAGATGGAGAAGTCGAAAAGCAGTTGAGAATGGGCGTAAGTGGGCAAAGTGCGTTTCACAGGAAGGACTACGAGGCTTTTCGATATGTCGATGACTATTTCCTCTTTTACAACTCAGAGGCCACATCAAAGCTGTTTTGCGACACTTTGGAGGCGCAGCTACGAGATTTCAAACTGTCTCTTAGCCGAGAGAAGCAGCACACGATTGAGAAACCCATCATAACAAACGAGACTATAGCAAAAAATAAGATTAAGGAGATTCTCAGCAGCCATCTAAATCCAGAGCAGAAAGATTATGCACAAGAATCCGCCGGAGATATTCGCTATCCAGATCACAAAATTAGCGCCAATAAGCTAATCGTTGAATTCAAGGCCGCTATAAAGTCTACAAGCACAACCTACGCAAGTCTGCTAAACTTCACGCTTTCCAACCTTGAGTGGAGAACTGCCTCATGGCTGCGCTCCCACAAGAGGGCGATGAAAGAATTTCAGGACAACGGTATAACCGATATGCCGCTGTCAGAAGTGGATTTAAGCAGGAATCTTCAAAACCTGATAGAATTCAGCTTTTTCGTTTTTGCAACCACCCCCAAGGTGAATTTTTCAGTTAGACTTACTCGATTAATCTGCATGATTGTAGATGAGATACATGAGATCATTGTTGGGTTTGACACCAAGGAAAGGGTTCTCAAATCTATTGCGGACAACCTGCATTGGTGTCTACGAAAGTACAGCGGCTCCGAAACGAGGCGAATCGAAACTCTTTACTTGATTTTGGCCAACATGAAGTTGGGGAGATACTATCGGTACAATCAAGAGCAGTTATGCCTTTTTTTGGGCGCCGAGTTTGACAGGGCCTCGGGGCAAATAAATTTTTCAGACATTGATATGTTTACAGCTGATGTATGCCTTCTATACATCAGGAATCAGGCCAGATATTCTAATTTCAAAAAGGGTCTGATTGATGCACTCGCTGAGCGTTTCAGAAATCGACAGCACGACCTGCAGAAAGACGCAGAGCTACTCATAACCTTTTTAGACTTGGCGACCTGTCCGCATCTTAAGCCAGTAGAAAAACAAACCTTGTCAAAGGCGGCGGGTAAGTCACCGAGTTTCATGCGCGACCTTGGCCAATGCCATACGCACTGGTTCATTGATTGGTCAGGCTTTGACTTGACCTTGGAGCTTGACAAGAAACGGTCGCGTTAGTTGTATTGACGGTGGAGGCCACGCCCGACGGAAATGGCATGTGCGTCGCTCGCCTTTTAATGCTTCGGTATTTGATGGTCGTGTAGCGCTGACTGCTTACACACAAGGCCTTCGCAGACCAACTTGTCAAAAGGGAGTCTGCTGCCGAGGATGGGGGCGTGATCCTCGGCGCACATAGCAGAGCATGTGTAGATTGCCCTATCAATGCGGGGCACCTCTAAAATTGCCGCTGCGCCGCGAACCTCTGATTTCCGACCTTGCCCTGTCACAAATGCTGCGGGACGCTTCGAATGTCCGGGCTAGTGAAGCTGCACTGCGGCCACATGTCGACCGATGAAAGTCTGCATTGGGCCGACCTGCGCTGTTCTGGACAGCGCCTAAGGCCCTTGACCTGCCCCCCGCGAAATCCCTCACCTTAATGTAGAGTCTGCGCCAAC
>NZ_AQQX01000039.1 GCF_000768315.1 Pseudooceanicola atlanticus | reverse complement strand
TAGCTTAATTTACGCCAGATCCTGTCCAAGAGATGGGGAGTAGCTCAAACCATGATCACCGTATATTTTTGAAGCATGTCTATCTCACTCTTTGGCAGGTCAGCCGCGTCCACGGACTTGGCAACGCGTTTCAAGGTTCCGCAGGTCGGTGTCCTTACTTGACCAAGTTTTTGTTTTAGCTCTTGAAGCTCTAGTTACTGTAGGGGCTATCTCAATGTGGAATGAACGAATCCCGAGGTCAATCCCATGTCTTCCAATGGCCACCGCCACGACCACAAGCACAGCTCTGACTGCAGTCACGATCATGTTGATGATCACAAACATGCGAGCGTAGCTCGCCACTCTCATGGAGATGGTGCTGCGTGCTGCGGTGCTGGAGCCAACACGGGACCGGCAGAATCCATCCCGTCGAATGGGCGAAGTTTTCAAGTTTCCGGTCTGGATTGTGCCGAAGAGGTGGCAATCCTGAATAGGGTGGTCGGTCCAAAAGTCGGCGGGACTGAGCATCTGGCGTTCGATGTCATCAATGGGCGGATGACGATTCTGGATACCGCAGTCGGGATTTCGGACAACGAGATTTCGCAACTGGTCGCGAGTACCGGCATGAGCGCAAAACCGTGGGACGCCGACAACGCAGCAGAGAATCAGGCCGCGCATCTGGCACGTCAAAAGCGGTTTACCGCGCTCAGCGGCGGCTTCTGGGTGGCAGGTTTTCTCTACCACATCGTCGAAACCGGCATGGGTGGTGCGCTCGGGCTATTCGCAGGGCACGGAGAAATGCCGATGCCACTCGCGGAAGCAGGGTTATTCGCGGTGGCAATTCTCTTCGGGGTCTGGCTGGTCGCGCCCAAGGCTTGGTCTTCCGCGCGACGGTTTTCCCCTGACATGAACTTGTTGATGGTGGTCGCAGTGGCGGGTGCCATCGGGCTGGGCGAATTCTTCGAGGCCGCGACGGTTGCGTTTTTCTTCTCACTTTCGCTTTACCTTGAGAGCTGGAGTGTGGGGCGGGCCCGCAACGCGGTATCGGCCTTGCTGGATCTGGCGCCGCCGACAGCTTGGGTGATCCGATCAGATGGCAGCGAAACCGATGTGCCTGCGGCAGAGGTCGCCGTGAACGATCGCTTCATTGTGCGCGGCGGCGACCGCATCCCCCTCGACGGTGAAGTGGTGGAGGGTTCGGGAGCCGTCGATCAGGCTCCCATTACCGGAGAAAGCGCGCTCGTGCCAAAGGAGCCGGGCGATGAGGTCTATGCCGGCACGATCAACGGCGAGGGCACACTGACGGTGCGGGCGACGAAGGCCGCCTCGGACACGGTGCTCGCGAAAATCATTCGCATGGTGGGCGATGCCCATGCCCGCCGCGCGCCGGTCGAACAGTGGGTGGCCAAGTTCGCGCGCATCTACACACCCATCGTGATGGCTCTGGCGATCGCCATCGCGCTGGTGCCGCCACTCCTGCTCGGCGGCGCCTGGGACTACTGGTTCTACAACGCTCTGGTCCTTCTGGTCATCGCATGTCCTTGCGCGCTGGTCATTTCTACGCCGGTTTCCATCGTTGCGGCGCTGACCGCGTCGGCCCGGGCGGGGGTGCTCATCAAGGGCGGCGCCTATGTCGAGGCGCCGGGGCGGACCACGGCACTGGCGATGGACAAGACCGGGACGATCACCATGGGCGAGCCTGAGGTGGCGGCGGTTCACCCGCTGATCGGCGTTCCCGCCCGCGATCTCATGGCGCTGGCAGCAAGCCTGGAGGCGCGGTCTTCGCACCCGCTGGCACGCGCCATCCTCGCGCGCGCCGAAGCCGATGGTGTTTCCGTGCCTGCCGCAGAGGACACCCGCACCGTGCCCGGGCGCGGTCTGGAGGGACGCGCCGACGGGCGCGCTATCTGGCTCGGCTCGGATCGGTTCGCCGAAGAGAAGGGGTTCGGCAATGCCATTCCGGCGGATCTGCGGGATCGGATCGAAGGGGCTGGGAGCACCCTCGTTGCCGTGGGTGACGAGACCGGCGTGACCGGCGTACTGGAGCTTCGCGACCGCATCCGCCCCGATGCCAAGGGGATCGTTGCGCGGCTGCACGCGCAGGGAGTGAAGACCATCGTGATGTTGACGGGCGACAACGAACGCACCGCACGCGCGGTGGCAGCCGAAGTCGGCATCGACGAGGTGCGCGCCGAACTTTTGCCAGAAGACAAGGTGACGGCCATTGAGGAACTCGTCGAAAGCCACGACATGGTGGCGATGATCGGCGACGGTGTGAATGACGCACCGGCCATGGCGCGGGCGCATTATGCCATCGCCATGGGCGCTGTCGGATCGGATGCCGCGATCGAGACGGCCGACATCGCGCTGATGACCGACGACATCGGCAAGGTACCCTGGCTTATCGGCCATTCGCGCCGTGCCATGACGATCATCCACCAGAATATCGGTATATCGCTGGCGACCAAGGCGCTGTTCGTCGGGCTGACCGCGTTTGGCATGGCCTCAATGTGGGGCGCCATTGCTGCGGATGTAGGCGTGTCTCTGCTGGTGGTCGCCAACGCACTTCGGCTCCTGAACGGCCATCAGGTTGAGGCCGGGCCTTCAGGCGGAGAACCGGTGGGCGAGCAGATGGCGAAGGGAGCACTGGCGCACGGTCATTGATCCGGCGGTTTCGGTAGAGTAACGTCTGACATCAACTAGACCTCGCAAAAGGGGCGTTGAGCAGTGATGAATACCAGAATTCCACGGCGGGTCTTGCTGTTGGGCGGATTGGCCGCCCTCCTGTCAGGCTGTGCCAGCAAGTTCCGGTCCTACAACGGACCCGAAGTGACCCGGCTGCGTATGTACAAGGCGCAGAGGCTGCTGGTTCTTGACGGCGCGGATGATGTCTTGCGGACCTATCCCATCGGATTGGGCTTCGCGCCCGAAGGCCACAAGCAGTTCGAAGGGGACGGCCGCACGCCGGAGGGCTCCTACGTGATTGACCGGCGCAACCCGGACAGCCTCTTCCACCTCTCGATCGGCATCTCATATCCCAATGAGGCCGACATCGCGTTTGCGGAGGCGCAAGGCCGATCTCCGGGAAAGGACATCTTCATTCATGGCGGCCCAAGACGCGGGATTGACCCTGTGAATGTACGCGACTGGACCGCGGGCTGTATCTCTGTCACCGACCGGCAGATCGAGGAAATCTACGCCATGGTCAGGGACGGAACCCCCATAGACATTTATGCCTGATCGTCAGGTGAAGCGACGGCGCAGCGCAACGTTGAGCGCTTCGATGGCGATGACCATGACGACAACGGCAATCGTGACGCTGGCGGCCTTGTCGTACTGGAAGGAACGCACGTAGGTCTGGATGTAGAAGCCGATCCCGCCCGCGCCGACGATGCCGAGGATTAGCGACTCGCGCAGGTTCAGTTCGAACCGGAAGATTGTGTCCCGGGCGATGACCGGGGCCATCTGCGGCCAGATCGCATGCCTGAGCCGCACGAGCGGTCCGGCGCCGACGCTTTCCAGTGCTGCGATCGGCGCGCGGGACACGCCGTCGATTGCCTCGGCATAGAATTTTGCGAGCATCCCGGTGGCATGAAAGGCCACCGCGATGATGCCAGGCAGTGGCCCGAGCCCGACTGCGCCGACCATGAGCATGGCCACGAGAATCAGCGGCACGGCCCGGATAAAGGCTAGCAGCGCGCGCACAGGGCCGAACACCATACGCGAGACCATGGTCTCGGAGGCGAGGATGGCCAGAGGGATCGACAGGATCACCGCACCGAGGGAGCCGAGGATCGCTATTCTCAGCGTTTCCGCGCTGCCTTTCCTGATCTCGGCCATCACTGTCGGGTCAGGCGGAAACATGCGACCGAGGAAATCGGCGATCCGCGGGCCGGCCGACATGAGACGCGACAACTCGACGTCGGTCGTGGCGAAGGACCACAGGACCGCGGCGGCGATCAGACCACTCGTCGTAAAGCCGCCAAACCCGCGGAACACCATCAGGATACCGCCCTGAGGCCGATACCGGGGATTGGCTCAACCTCCCGATAGAGCTCCGCTGTCGCATCGTCATTCAACTCGGAGGTCGGCACATCGAAGGCGATCCGCCCGCCACGAATGCCGATGATGCGCCGCGCGAAACGCCGTGCCAAATCGGG
>NZ_AQQX01000038.1 GCF_000768315.1 Pseudooceanicola atlanticus | reverse complement strand
GCGAGGCAAAAAAACACGGAGAGACTTGACGCGGGTTGCGCCACAAAGTAAAGGGGCGCTTCCGGTAGATTTTGTCTCCACGCTATTTAAAATCGATGGTATCTGAAGAGATATGTGGGCGGTTTGGTTCATTTCGATGAACAAACAACTGCACATAACTCGCGCTCCTAGGCTTCGGTCGATGATGGAGTGTCAGCTTCACTGTTTGGACGGTTTCCGGTTTTCTGATGAAAACCAGAAGCACAACAAACAGAGACGTCCCGGCCAGCCGGCTGGGACACAGATGTGCAGAGGTTCGAACGTCAAGGATAAGCTGGTAACAGCTTTTCAACTTGAGAGTTTGATCCTGGCTCAGAACGAACGCTGGCGGCAGGCCTAACACATGCAAGTCGAGCGAGACCTTCGGGTCTAGCGGCGGACGGGTTAGTAACGCGTGGGAATGTACCCTTCACTGCGGAATAGCCACTGGAAACGGTGAGTAATACCGCATACGCCCTTCGGGGGAAAGATTTATCGGTGAAGGATCAGCCCGCGTCTGATTAGATAGTTGGTGGGGTAACGGCCTACCAAGTCGACGATCAGTAGCTGGTTTTAGAGGATGATCAGCAACACTGGGACTGAGACACGGCCCAGACTCCTACGGGAGGCAGCAGTGGGGAATCTTAGACAATGGGCGCAAGCCTGATCTAGCCATGCCGCGTGTGTGATGAAGGCCCTAGGGTCGTAAAGCACTTTCGCCAGGGATGATAATGACAGTACCTGGTAAAGAAACCCCGGCTAACTCCGTGCCAGCAGCCGCGGTAATACGGAGGGGGTTAGCGTTGTTCGGAATTACTGGGCGTAAAGCGCACGTAGGCGGACTATTAAGTCAGGGGTGAAATCCCGGGGCTCAACCCCGGAACTGCCCTTGATACTGGTAGTCTTGAGTTCGAGAGAGGTGAGTGGAATTCCGAGTGTAGAGGTGAAATTCGTAGATATTCGGAGGAACACCAGTGGCGAAGGCGGCTCACTGGCTCGATACTGACGCTGAGGTGCGAAAGTGTGGGGAGCAAACAGGATTAGATACCCTGGTAGTCCACACCGTAAACGATGAATGCCAGTCGTCGGGTAGCATGCTGCTCGGTGACACACCTAACGGATTAAGCATTCCGCCTGGGGAGTACGGTCGCAAGATTAAAACTCAAAGGAATTGACGGGGGCCCGCACAAGCGGTGGAGCATGTGGTTTAATTCGAAGCAACGCGCAGAACCTTACCAACCCTTGACATCCTGTGCCACGTCCAGAGATGGACCGTTCCCTTCGGGGACGCAGTGACAGGTGCTGCATGGCTGTCGTCAGCTCGTGTCGTGAGATGTTCGGTTAAGTCCGGCAACGAGCGCAACCCACATCCCTAGTTGCCAGCAGTTCGGCTGGGCACTCTATGGAAACTGCCCGTGATAAGCGGGAGGAAGGTGTGGATGACGTCAAGTCCTCATGGCCCTTACGGGTTGGGCTACACACGTGCTACAATGGTATCTACAGTGGGTTAATCCCCAAAAGATATCTCAGTTCGGATTGTTCTCTGCAACTCGAGAGCATGAAGTCGGAATCGCTAGTAATCGCGTAACAGCATGACGCGGTGAATACGTTCCCGGGCCTTGTACACACCGCCCGTCACATCATGGGAGTTGGGTTTACCCGAAGACGGTGCGCCAACCTTTCGAGGGGGCAGCTGGCCACGGTAGGCTCAGCGACTGGGATGAAGTCGTAACAAGGTAGCCGTAGGGGAACCTGCGGCTGGATCACCTCCTTTCTAAGGATGTTTCTGGAAGCGATGCTTGCATCACTCGTGAAACACTTAGCAAAGACCGGTACCTTTGCCGGTCTATATCAGACGGACCAGGCCGTCCTCATATCTCTTCAGACAAGAACACGGGCCACCGCCCGTATGGGTCGGTAGCTCAGGTGGTTAGAGCGCACGCCTGATAAGCGTGAGGTCGGAGGTTCAAGTCCTCCTCGACCCACCAAGCTTTTCAGCTTTGCTGAAAAGCGGCCGGCATCTCCGTTTGCACCACACGGTGCGCGGTAGGTGATTGTGCGCAATCACCGATAGCTGGCCGGACAAGCTCCTAGATTTGCACCGGGTGCCTCTCGCGCATCGCTACGCGATACGCTGCCGCACTCGTTGAATTGCGGAGCAATTCAACGTGGGGCCTTAGCTCAGCTGGGAGAGCGCCTGATTTGCATTCAGGAGGTCAGGAGTTCGATCCTCCTAGGCTCCACCACTTCACATCGACTTCGATTTGATCGAAGAGCACCAACTTGGTGTTCTTCCGTCCAATCGGACGCATTGACATCGTATAGAGAGAAATCAACACAACGTTGTTTCCGGCTGTAAGTAAGCAGCAGGAACGTTGGGCGCCTTCGGGCACGCTGATTTTGGTCCTAGCCGGGCCATCTGAGGTTTACCCTTCGAAAAGAACAACCGTTGTCCAAGTCAAGTACACTAACCAGGCGACTTCTAAGGAAGTTGCCACAAGTTCGAACCGATCCGGTTCGAGCGGGATAGTATGCTTTTGATCCGGAACAGAGGTCGGCGGACCAACCAGCCCGCTTAACGACCGCGACATGCGCAAGCCTGTCTTCTTCTGGATCAAATCAAGCACGAGAAGGGCGTTTGGTGGATGCCTTGGCAGTAAGAGGCGATGAAGGACGTGATACTCTGCGATAAGTCATGGGGAGCTGAGAATAAGCTTTGATCCATGAATTTCCGAATGGGGCAACCCACCTGACAGTTTGATATTGTTGGCTTCGGCCACTCAATATCGTTCTGAAACAGGTACTTATTACCTGAATACATAGGGTTTTAAGAGCAAACCCGGGGAACTGAAACATCTAAGTACCCGGAGGAAAGGAAATCAATGATACTCCCCTAGTAGCGGCGAGCGAACGGGGACCAGCCGAGCCATGAGAGTGACTAGAACACGTTGGGAAGCGTGGCCATAGCGGGTGACAGCCCCGTATAGGAAGCTCGATTGGACGTATTAAGTAGGGCGGGACACGTGAAATCCTGTCTGAAGATCGGGGGACCACCCTCGAAGGCTAAGTACTCCTTACTGACCGATAGCGAACCAGTACCGTGAGGGAAAGGTGAAAAGCACCCCGACGAGGGGAGTGAAACAGTACCTGAAACCGGACGCCTACAATCAGTCGGAGGCACCTCGAGTGCTGACGGCGTACCTTTTGTATAATGGGTCATCGACTTGGTCTATCTAGCAAGCTTAAGCCGTTAGGTGTAGGCGCAGCGAAAGCGAGTCTTAATAGGGCGTCGAGTTAGATGGATCAGACCCGAAACCGAGTGATCTAGGCATGACCAGGATGAAGGTAAGGTAACACTTACTGGAGGTCCGAACCCACACCTGTTGAAAAAGGTCGGGATGAGTTGTGCCTAGGGGTGAAAGGCCAATCAAACTCGGAGATAGCTGGTTCTCTGCGAAATCTATTTAGGTAGAGCGTCATCCGAATACCCCGGGGGGTAGAGCACTGGATGGGTAATGGGGCCCCACAGGCTTACTGATCCTAACCAAACTCCGAATACCCGGGAGTACTAGATGGCAGACACACTGCGGATGCTAACGTCCGTAGTGGAGAGGGAAACAACCCTGACCTCCAGCTAAGGCCCCTAATTCATGGCTAAGTGGGAAAGCAGGTGAGACGGCCAAAACAACCAGGAGGTTGGCTTAGAAGCAGCCATCCTTTAAAGATAGCGTAACAGCTCACTGGTCTAAATAAGCTGTCTTGCGGCGAAGATGTAACGGGGCTCAAGCCATGAGCCGAAGCTGAGGATGCACATAGTGCATGGTAGCAGAGCGTAGTGTGACATAGTTCCATGCGTCCTTATCCTTCTTCGGAAGGACTTGGACGCAAGGAGCTTTCGATGAAGCGGGCGCGTGAGCGATCCCGTGGAGAGATCACTAGCGAGAATGATGACATGAGTAGCGACAAACAGGGTGAGAGACCCTGTCGCCGAAAGTCCAAGGGTTCCTGCTTAAAGCTAATCTGAGCAGGGTAAGCCGGCCCCTAAGGCGAGGCCGAAAGGCGTAGTCGATGGGAACCAGGTTAATATTCCTGGGCCAGGAGATGGTGACGGATTGCGAAGATTGTTCGACCTTATCGGATTGGTCGGGCCGTTTAGCAGTCCCTGGAAATAGCCCTCCGTAGGACCGTACCCGAAACCGACACAGGTGGACTGGTAGAGAATACCAAGGCGCTTGAGAGAACGATGTTGAAGGAACTCGGCAAAATACCTCCGTAAGTTCGCGAGAAGGAGGCCCAGTTTCAACGCAAGTTTTGGCTGGGGGCACAAACCAGGGGGTGGCGACTGTTTACTAAAAACACAGGGCTCTGCGAAGTCGCAAGACGACGTATAGGGTCTGACGCCTGCCCGGTGCCGGAAGGTTAAAAGGAGGGGTGCAAGCTCCGAATTGAAGCCCCGGTAAACGGCGGCCGTAACTATAACGGTCCTAAGGTAGCGAAATTCCTTGTCGGGTAAGTTCCGACCTGCACGAATGGCGTAACGACTTCCCCGCTGTCTCCAACATCGACTCAGCGAAATTGAATTGCCTGTCAAGATGCAGGCTTCCCGCGGTTAGACGGAAAGACCCCGTGCACCTTTACTACAGCTTCACACTGGCATCAGGCCAAGCATGTGCAGGATAGGTGGTAGGCTTCGAAACCGGGACGCCAGTCTCGGTGGAGCCTCCCTTGAGATACCACCCTTGCTTCGCTTGATGTCTAACCGCGACCCCTTATCGGGGCCCGGGACCCTGTGTGGCGGGTAGTTTGACTGGGGCGGTCGCCTCCTAAAGCGTAACGGAGGCGCGCGAAGGTTGGCTCAGAGCGGTCGGAAATCGCTCGTTGAGTGCAATGGCAGAAGCCAGCCTGACTGCGAGACTGACAAGTCGAGCAGAGTCGAAAGACGGCCATAGTGATCCGGTGGTCCCGAGTGGAAGGGCCATCGCTCAACGGATAAAAGGTACGCCGGGGATAACAGGCTGATACTGCCCAAGAGTCCATATCGACGGCAGTGTTTGGCACCTCGATGTCGGCTCATCTCATCCTGGGGCTGGAGCAGGTCCCAAGGGTACGGCTGTTCGCCGTTTAAAGAGGTACGTGAGCTGGGTTTAGAACGTCGTGAGACAGTTCGGTCCCTATCTGCCGTGGGTGTAGGATACTTGAGAGGAGTTGCCCCTAGTACGAGAGGACCGGGGTGAACGATCCACTGGTGGACCAGTTGTCGTGCCAACGGCAGTGCTGGGTAGCTATGATCGGACAGGATAACCGCTGAAGGCATCTAAGCGGGAAGCCCCCCTCAAAACAAGGTATCCCTGAGGGCCGTGGTAGACGACCACGTCGATAGGCTGGAGGTGTAAGTGCGGTAACGTACTCAGCTGACCAGTACTAATTGCCCGATAGGCTTGATTTGATCCAGTAGAAGCCAGGAATGGCCGAAACGGACAATCAGAAGCATACACACC
>NZ_AQQX01000037.1 GCF_000768315.1 Pseudooceanicola atlanticus | reverse complement strand
CGAGTAGCTTAATTTACGCCAGATCCTGTCCAAGAGATGGGGAGTAGCTCACCCTTTGTCTGAGTTGCATGACATGCTGGTCGCAGCTGTCGTCCCGTCCACAAAGGTCGCCGCCGATCTTTTTTCCCCTAACCCACCAAAGAACAGGGGTGGGCCATTCCTCGCGGACCAAAAAGACCGGCGCCCGCCCCTCTCCGCTCACGCTTCGCCTTCGGTGTGGCCGGGCCTTGGCCAGCTGCCAGGTGACCATCATTGCAACACAAACAAGGAGAAGAGCTATGACCACGAGCTGCATCAAATTCACCAGCGCCGACATCGAAACCGCAAAGGGCGTCGGCTCCATCTCGACGCTGACCTTCGACCTCGACATCACGGTCGAACCCGTCGCGAGCACGAACCCTTTGGCCCCCGCGCACCGCGTCCTCGGCCGCTCCCCGCGCGGCAAGCTGGTTTAGTGCGGCGGCATCTGGAAGAAGCAGAACAAGGAGACCAGCGCCGACTACTTCACGCTGACCATCCGCGACCACGGCTTCAACGCCAACCTCGGCAAGGCCGCGAACCAGGACGATCTGTCCCTGCAGGCCGTCATCCCCTGGGGTCCCAAAGACGCAGCGTGAAGCATAGAATCGGCTGGGGCTACCCAGCCGATTCCCGCTGTTTATCTTCCCTCTGGTAAGACTTGCTTATGTTTTAGAGTACCCTGGTCGATACGCTTGGCCGAAGTAAATGATTGCAGATCGGATCCGAGTTCGTGCTGACACATACTGCTTCCTTGTCTTGGTTTTCCGGGCTTGCACAGGCGCGTCTATGCCTCGAGTTGGTTCCGTTTTGACAGCCGTGCAAAGATAGAAAAGGCAATAAAAGCAAATAATTGCGACGGGAGAGACGCGAAGTTTAGGTCAACTTCTGATCTGCTGATGTCGAAGAAGTTCCCATATATTGGGCGGCCATCTTCCGCGATCACTACAATTTGTCGGAACATCTAAGCCAGCAGGTGTCTCGGTGGAGTTCGAGCCATCGGGTGAAAATCGTTGTTAAGACTCATTTTTCTGTGTAGATGACAGTTTAAAGAGCGAAATCGCCGAAAAAGCGATATTTAGAGGGCAGGCAGATGCGAGAACGGTCTTTTACGGCTGATACGAAGGATCAATCCTTCGACGAGATCATCCTACAGCAAGGAGAGTTGATTTCCGACCGCCTCAATATGTTGCGTCAGGAACAGTATCCTCCCGACGCTCAAAAAGGTCTACGTCAGTTTTCATTGGCCGAGGTTGCCTACTATCTCGGCGTGACGCAGTCGACCATTAAGAAGCTTCATCTCGAAGGCAAAGGTCCTGAACCTGAAACATCGTCGTCCGGGAGGCGCAGCTACTCGGCCGAGCAGATGCTGGAACTGAGAGCTTATCTCGACAAGCATGGCCGCCCCGGAAAACGCCGTTATGTCCCCTATCGGCAACCTGGCGAAGAACTGCACGTCGTGTCTGTCGTGAACTTCAAAGGGGGCTCGGGAAAGACCACTACCGCCGCTCACCTCGCGCAGCACTTGGCGTTGAAAGGGCATCGAGTTCTTGCGATCGACTTGGACCCTCAAGCGTCGCTCACAGCTTTGCACGGCATTCAGCCTGAACTCGACAACGTGCCTTCGCTCTACGAGACACTTCGGTATGATGACGAGCGCAAGCCGATCACAGAGGTGATCCGGCCAACAAATTTTCCCAACCTAGATATCGTTCCGGCAAGTCTCGAGCTTCAAGAGTACGAATACGATACCCCTGTTGCTTTGACGAGTAGCGATCCCCATGAGGGCCGTACCTTCTTCACTCGTATATCGAAGGCGCTTAGCGAGGTTGATGACCGCTATGACGTGGTTGTGATCGATTGCCCTCCTCAGCTGGGCTACCTCACACTCACTGCTCTCACGGCTTCTTCCTCGGTCATTGTGACGGTCCATCCTCAGATGCTGGACGTCATGTCGATGAGCCAATTTCTCCTGATGCTGGGCGGGATCATGAAGACGATCCGTGACGCTGGAGCGAACATGCGCCTGAAGTGGTTCCGTTACCTTGTAACGCGATTTGAACCAACGGACGGCCCCCAGAAGCAGATGGTTGGGTTCCTCCAGGCGATGTTTCCAAATCAGATGCTGTCGGCTCCTGTGCTAAAATCTACGGCGATCTCCGACGCTGGGATCACCAAACAGACGCTTTACGAAATTGAGCGGTCTCAGTTCGTGCGGACTACTTACGACCGCGCAGTGACTTCTTTGAATGATGTGAACGACGCGATCGCCGAACTGATCCACAAGGCTTGGGGGCGTGAATGAATGAGGTTTTGACAGCCGTGCAGAGAGCCAGTTTTGACAGCCGTGCAACTGTCGAAATGCGCGCAGCGCGTAGGTTGGATTCTGACGAAAAGGAGATGGCTTGATGGCGCGCAAAGACCTCCTGAAGAGCGTCATGGCCGGCTCGCCGGAGCAGCCCAAGGATTCCGGTCGCTCTGGATACGCAATGCGCGGTGCATCGAAATCGATGAAGGTTTCGATTGATAGCCTTGCGGAGAACTCGAAGCGTCTTCTTGAAGGCGAGACCATTGTCGAGATCGATCCGCAATTGATCGATGTGTCATTCGTCTCGGATCGGCTTAGTGATGACGATATTGCGTTCAACGAACTGAAAGCATCGATCGCGGCCGGTCGCCAGGACACACCGGTATTGCTTCGACCGCATCCAGAAGCAGATGGTCGCTACATGATCGTCTTCGGGCATCGCCGTGTGCGAGTTGCATCGGCGCTCGGCCGTAAGGTTCGCGCAGTTGTAAAGCCGATGGACGACGTGGCCCACATTCTTGCTCAAGGGCAGGAGAACACTGCGCGCGCAGATCTCTCATTTATTGAGAAGGCCCTATTTGCGAAGAGCCTTTTGGATATGGGGCAAGCAAAGGACGTGATCCAGTCCGCCCTGACCATTGACGGTACTTTGCTTTCGCGCATGCTTTCAGTGGCGCAGAACGTCCCGCGGAACGTCATCGAACAGATTGGCCCAGCCAAGCAGATCGGGCGTGATCGTTGGGAGGATTTCAAGAAGTTGGCCTCGGAGCCCAAGAATGAGAAGATCCTCAAAGGAGCTTTGGAGTTCGACGGTTTTCAGGGTCTCGATAGCGATGCACGCTTCGAGTTCCTGCACAGCAAGCTAGCAGAAGCGGGCAGGGCGCCGAAAAGCCGAAAAACGCGTGCCACGCCCAAGAAACGTACTTGGACCGCCGGCAAAGGCCGCATCAAAGGCGTCATCGGCCGATCCGGAAAGGCATTCAGCATTTCACTCACGGCGCAAGACTCGACCGAGTTCGGGGACTTTCTCTCGGGCCGACTCGATCAGCTGTACAGTGAATTCCTCGCGACGAAAGAGGAGCAGTCAGAACAATGATCTAGGCAAAAGAAAAGCCCCCAAGCAGCGTGGCCTGAGAGCTAATCTGAAAAGTTTGGTCGCTTAGAAGATATCTCTCCCGCGAATCACTGTCAACAAGAACGCCACTTCGGCGAACGGCTTTCTTTTGCCTCCACATAACTGGAGGTGAGAAACAGGCATGAAACATACAGGTTGGCGCAAGCCGACACCGGGTCTTGGCATCGCAGAGCAGCTTGCCCAAGCCGGTGAACAGGTAGCCATTCCCAAAACGCAGGCCTTCGTGGCCGTGAAGCGGGTAGGGGCCTACATCGGCCTCAAGGCCGGAGACATGATGCTCCTCGACACGCTCGGGGCATTCACCCAGGCCCAGGACTGGGAAAAGGGGCAGCGCCCGATCGTCTGGGCGTCGAACGCCTATCTGATGGAGCAGACCGGGTTTTCGCTCTCTGCTCTCAAGCGCCATGCGCGGCGACTGGCCGAGCTCGGTGTGATTTCCTTCCAGGACAGCCCCAATGGCAAGCGGTGGGGCCGCAGAGACGCCAATGGCCGCATCGTCGAGGCCTATGGCTTCGATCTGTCGCCGCTTTCGGCTCGCGCCCTTGAGTTCGAGGAGCTTCATGCCGAGTTGCAGGCCGAACGCGAGCTCTGCCAGCGTCTGAAGCGTCAAATCACGGTCGCCCGCCGGATGATCCGCGCACGAATCGAAGCCGCAGTCAGCAGCGCGTTGCGCGGGCCCTGGACACAGTTCACGGGCCTCTTTGATGAGCTTCTGGATCGGCTTCCGCGCCGCCATGAAGCCTCAGATCAACTGGCACGGCTGCTGACCTGGTTCAAGGAGCTTCAGGAGCGTGTTGAAGCCGCCTATCTCAAGGCAATTCAGGCGGTTGAGCCTGTGGAAAATATGCAGCAAACTAAGGAACAAGTTTCTGAGAAAACTCAAGAAATGAACCCCAGGGAGGTCATTTCCGACCCCCATATACTAATTACAAACCAACTTAATCCTGTAATACGTAATTCCTCAGAAAAAGAGGAAGCGGCGGCCGTGGTGCCCAATGCCCAGCCCGAAGATCAAGTTGATAGGGAGCTGGAAGACTGGGTTGTCGAGGTGCGCAAGAAGCGCACGGCGCTGGATCTGCCAACCATCATGCAAGCCTGTCCGGAGTTTGCATCTTGGGCCCGCAATATGGGCGGGTTCCTGAAGGATTGGGGCGATTTGCACCGGGTTGCGGGGCAACTCAGGCCAATGATCGGGATCTCGGAACATGCCTGGAACGTGGCGCAAGACCGAATGGGCACTCAGGTGGCAACGGCAGCGTTTGCCCTTGTCTTCGAGAAGCACAGCGCGGGAGAAGTTTCCTCGCCGGGCGGATATCTGCGCGGCATGGTCGAGAAAGCAGGGGCAGGGGAGTTGCACCTCGAGCGTAGCTTCTATGGCAGGCTCAGCGGGCAGGCCGCGTGATGGGGCTGGGGGTCAGAGGCCGGCGGCTTTGGTAAGGTTCACCCGGAACCGGTCGCGGCGGCGTTGGTAGCGGCGGGTCATTTCGGCGGAGGCGTGACCGAGCTGTTTCTGGACATAGCGTTCATCCACTTCGGCTGAACTGGCGAGGCCGGCGCGCAGCGAGTGACCTGAGAACAGCGCCAGGCGCTCTTTCTCGGGCCGCTCGGATCTTATGCTGGAATCCAGGACCGTGCGCTTGATCAGGCGGGCCACATGTTTGTCGTTCAGCCGCGTTTCCGAAGCACGTTTGCCATCGCGAGATGTGCCGACGAAGACAGGGCCGAAGTCGATCTTTGCGAAGTGCAACCACTGTTCCAGAGCATGCACGGGGCAAGTCTGATCCCTCGAGCCGCGGCCGATCTCGACCTCGCGCCAACCGGTCTTGGCATTGAGGGTCAGGAGGGCGCCCATGTCGAAGAGCTCAATCCAACCGCCAGAATCTGGTGTGTCGTCTTTGTGGACGTCGAGGCTGACGATTTCCGAGCGGCGCAGACCTCCGGCATAGCCCAGAAGCAGGATTGCCCGATCCCGCAAGCCTCGCAAATCGAAGGGCAGGGTGGCCACCATCGCGAGGATGTCCTCGGCCAGGATCGCCTCCTTTTGCACCGGTGGGCGCGCATGCTTGCGCTTGATCCCCGCCAGAACGGTGGCGATGTGGCGGTTCTTGCGATCGAGGGTGAGGTCTCGCTGCGCGTAGTTCCAGGCGAGACCCGACAGGCGCCGGTCGATGGTCGAGACCGATAGGGCAGGGGAGGGGCCCGACCCGGACGCCAGATCCGCGAGATACAGTCCGATCATCTCGGGGGAGGGCGGCAGCGGCTCGGTGCCCTTCATCCGGCACCAGCGCGCGAAATGTTCCCAATCCTTCGCATAGGCCTTGAGTGTGTTCTCCGAGGCCGCGGAGCGCGCATAGTCGCGGGCCGTGTCGACGAGGCGGTCAAGTGTGCCGGAACTGGCCACAGAGGCGGGGAGTGTGATCCGGTCGCTCTTGTCTTGATCGGGACTTGCACCTGACTTATACTCCTCATCCATACGCATTCTCCGGGAGGTCTCTGTGGGCCGCGTGAAAGTCAATCTGACCCTCGACGCCGATGTCGCGGAATCGGCGCGGGCGCTTGGCCTCAACATGTCGCGGCTGGCCGAGGCGGCGATCATCAAAGCCGCCAAGGTGGAACGCAACCGCCTTTGGCGAGAGGCGAACCAACCCGCAATCGACACCTATGCCGAAGAGATCGCCAAGGAAGGTTTGCCCCTCGCGGCCTTCCGCAGTTTCTGAGGACCACTTGGTATGGCACAGTTCGATCTGTATCGCCTCAAGGGTGGCCAACTTGTCGTTGATTTGCAAACCGATCTGATCGGCATTGACGCCTCTCGTATCGTGGCGCCATTGCGCGAGGCAAGCCGGTATGTGGCCTTTCCGGGTCTCACGCCCGCTGTCGCTTTTGAAGGGACGACGTTGATCGTGCGGGTTCAGGAACTGGCCGCGGTGCCGGGCGCGGAGCTTCGGGACCAAGTTGGATCTCTGGCCGATCACCGCGACGCTTTGAAGCGCGCCATGGACATCCTGATCGACGGGGTGTGAACCGATCCCAAAGTGGAGGCGGGTCAAATCCTCGACGTCAGAGCAATCTCTCTCGTTGTCCTCGCTGGACGAAGACCCGATTGGTGCTTCTGAGCTCGATTTCTCGTGATCTTCTGACATGTCGCGGAGCATATCTTTTCATGTCCGATAAGGCAAACTTACTGGACATGACAGCGTCCGGCAAGCCGGGGCGGTTACTGCGCTATTATCTGGCTAAAAGCGCCGCGCACCTGTAGGCTGCGGCCATGACATTTGCCCGGCCGGATCCCCTCAGCGCCCCTGGCACCCCGTCCGGGACACCCTCCTGGATCTCTTCCGCGCGCGCGGAAGCCCTTGAAGATGCTGCGTTCTTTTCGGGTGCTGCGCTTTGCCAGCTGCATCTTGTGCTGGAACGCGAAGCGGTGCCCCTCGCCCTGCTGCGGGACAGGCTGGCGTTGCGTGCCGCTGCGGCCTGCGTCGCGTTTTCCGGGCGTCCGGAGCGGGCAGCGGAGCTGCGCGACGCGGTGCATCTGCTGCGTCCGGGGGACCTGCCGGGACCGGCGGGGGCAATGTACCTCGCCTGGCGGCGCGCGGTGGAACGGCCGGTGTCGGTCAAGGCGCTTGCCCGCGCGCTGCCGCATGTCGAGGCAAGTCGGATTGCGAGCTGGCTTGACGCGGGACGGGGAACTCCGATGACCCGCGCGGCGATGGGTCTGGAAGCGGTATGGGCGGAGGCGCCGCGTGCCGATGTGACCGCCTTGATCCTGGCCGATGCGGCCCTCGCCCAGGCCCTTGGCTGGACCCATGTGGTGCCGCTGCTGGCCGCGGGCCTGACGCGCGCCGATCTGCGGAAACGGGGCGAGGACCTGCGGATGGCCTGCCATCGGGCGCTTCTTACCTCGGCGGTCGATGCCCTGCGCCTCTCCGCCGACCTTTCCCGCCGGGCGGCACATCTGAAGGCGGTCGCGCCCCGGCTGCGGGCCAGGGGAGCAGGGGAGGCGGTGGAGATGTTCCTGGCCCGCGACGCCGTGGCCCCGTCTTCCCTGCCGTTGCCCAATCGCGCGGCGCGACGGCTCTGCGACCGGCTGGTCGATCTTGGCGCGGTGCGCGAGTTGACGGGCCGCGATACCTTCCGGTTCTACGGGGTATGAGCATGGCCAGACATCGACGCGACCCTGAGCTTGACCGGGACCTAGCGGATCTGCCGCCAGAGTTGCGCTGGCGCGAATGGATGCGCCGGATCGAGGCGGTGCTCTTTGCCTCTGCCTCCCCTGTGCCGCGCGAAGATCTGGCGCGGGTCGTGGGGCAGGGGGTGTCGGTCGATCTTCTGGTCGAGGACCTTACCGCCGATCTGGTGGGGCGGACCTTCGAGATCGCTCAAGTCGCCGGCGGCTGGATGTTCCGGACCCGGGCGGCCTACGCGCCAGCGATCCGCGCGGCAGCGGATGTCGGCAACCAGTTGCTGGATCTAAACGAATTCGACATCGCGGTGCTGGCCGCCATCGCCTACCACCAGCCGATCGCCCGCGACGGGTTGAAGGACATCTTCGGCAAGGAGATCAGCCGCGACCTGATCGGGCGGCTGCATGCGCGAGAGCTGATTGGGACTGGGCCTCGGTCGCCGCGGCGCGGGGCACCCTATACCTTCGTCACCACCGAACAGTTCCTTGTCGCCTTCGGGTTGAAAACCCTAGGCGACCTCCCCGACCGTGAGCAACTCGACGATGCCGGTCTCTCTATTCGTGCAGGTTAGCCATCTCGGGTTTATCCTCGTCTTCGAGCGTGACAATGCTTTGCGAAAGGAAGGGGTGAAAGTCCGGCAACAATGACATGATGCTCCCGTCTTCTTGGAGGAATTCATGCGCTGCCCCGGGTATGAGATCTGGATTGAGGGGAATACGTGCATTCGGGTTATGAAGGACCACCATTCCCTCCACCCACGTCTCGGTCGATTTTGGCCCGACTTCTTCTTCGAAGGGGGTTGGGAAGGGGGCCTGTGAATTGTTGTCGTTACGTTTCATTCCCATGCGCACCATTTTGACCCGCGGATCGCCGAACCCGGCCGCGATGCCCAGTCGGTTGAACTTGGTGATGGTGCCCTGCGGGTTGATCAAAACCGCGCTGACGTTCTCGGCCCCTGCGAGCTCAAAGAACCCAGATTGTGCCCGTTTCTTTCCGTGGCGGTGCATGCCAATCTTGGCAATCTTGCGTTCACCGCCCTCTATCCAGTGCCGTACTCCGAAGACGTATTCCGTGGCCGCGGACGTCAGGTATCTCATGGAACCCTGGAGATGAAAATCCTGTACGGCGATACAAAAGGGAATGCCCTCCGCGCCCGCTTGTTCCCAGTAAGGTGGCCTGTGATTGAGCTTTGACCTGAGAGCCGTGGATAGTCGGATAGGTACGTAGTTCTCGAGGTATGCCTTGAAGGCCTGGGGATCTTCGGGAACCGCGTTTGGCCCAGCACTGGATGGGTTCACGCTCGTGGCTTCGATGGCGAGACTTCCTTGGTTTCCTCGCAAGACGAAATCGGGGGTTGGACCTTGGCCCACGCGAACGAACCCAAGCTCGTTGAAAGTTGCGAATAAGTAGAGTTCCCAGAGCAGTGCATCCCAGCCCGCTGCTTGGAACTTCTGCACAAAGTTTCCATCGACGTCTTCGTGGTAGCGCATCATGGCTGAGATTATTTCCCGTGCCGGGGAGTACCTCCTGTCCTCGAGCAACATGCGGAAGGCCGGGTGGAAACGATCATCGTCGATCACGGGTACGAAGAAATCAACGGCGGCGCCGGTTTCATCGCCCTGGTGGAAGGCCTCGTCGGGCTTGGTCGCGTTTTGTGCCATGGCTTGCATGAGCGCATCGTAGGCGCCACGGGCAGTCGAATAAGAGGTGTTGGCTTGGATTGCCCGAAACCGATCGACAGCATCGCGTCCAAAAACTGCCCAACCGTAGTCGTCGTCAATCCGGTCCCACACGAGCGTCCCGAGAACGCGCTCTCCGGGATCGCTAAACCAATCTAATTCCCGCGTGAGCAACGTGATCGCGGGATGTCGCGTGTATCCTGCCAAGGCCTCGAAACGGCGACGATCCAATTGAGTCATAATCATTTTCTAGGTTCGCGTCCGTGCTAGCCTTTGCAATCGAGATGGGTTTAATTGCTCCCACTCCAAGCGTCCCAATGCGCAATACTGTAGGCGTCAGTTCCAGACCACCTGCTGGTTTGTCCCTCAGGAGGCAGCGGTCTTCTTTGGACGCCGCGTTGTGGTCGGATAGCCGAACGCGAGAAATATGTGTGAAACATGGATCGATCCGTGGGGCGGCCCTGCGGGCGCCGCACGGTCGTGCTCTGTATCAAACTGAGCTACCCCCCGAAATTCGGACACTGACATAAGCTATGATTTGCAG
>NZ_AQQX01000036.1 GCF_000768315.1 Pseudooceanicola atlanticus | reverse complement strand
TGAAGTTTATGTTAACCAACTGGCGCCCTGAGCCGCTAAAACATTACGATTTGATAATGCCCCGGCAAGGGCAGTGCCACCGTACCAAAGTTACTCCTTTGCGAAAGGAGCGACCATGTTCAGAACTTTCGGATTGCTCTTGGGTCTCGCAACTGCTGTAGTTCTTTTGTTTATGGTTTCGAACAGATGCTGTCTTCTGCGAAGGCATCTGATTGAAAGCTACTCTACCTTTCACTTGCCCAGGCGATTGCCGCCTTCATTTCCGCCGGGTCGAACTAACGGAGTTCTGCCGTGGTCAGCACGTCGGCGAACCTGGTTCCCCACTCCAACAAAGCCCCTTCGCCCACCACAGCGACGCGGCGGAAGTCATTCCTATGGGCTGTGTCGATTTTCAGATCTTCGAGCAGAGCGGACGGCCCATCGTAGCCTTCGAACCTCGTGAGATCGAGAACCAGGCCGGGCTTACTTGTCTCTTGCAGGCGCTCATGAAGCAGGGCGTGCATCCGTTTCAGGTCGCTTTCGCTGAGCTTGCCCTCGCAGGCGAGGCCAATCGTGTCGTCATGAGCTGTCAGTGTCTCGGTGAACATGGTTTTCCTCCTCTTTTTCCGGTTTGCCGTGACCGTAAAGGTCAGCGTTTTCGTGTGCGCGGTCTTCGTGCTCAAATTCCAGACTCGAATGACCGATGCTGAAATCGTCCTTCAGCCGGTCCTTGATCGCGGCCTTGATCTTTTCGATTTGACCCCAGCCGTCCGCTGTCAGCACGACGTGGCAGTCCAGAGCCGCCTCGTGCTCCTGCATCTGCCACAGATGCACGTGATGAACGTCCGCGACACCATCCACACCCCGCATCGCCTGAACGACGGTTTCATTATCGATGTCCGGTGGACTGCCGAGCATCAGCGTCCGAATCGGACCGCCGATCTCGGTAAATGCGAGGTAGAGGATGTAGAGAGCGATGCCGATGGTGATCGCCGGGTCGACCCACCGCATGTTGTAGAGGAGGATGAGCGAGCCGCCGATGATGACCGCCACGGAGGCCAAAGCGTCCGATAGGTTGTGCAGGAAGAGCGCACGGATGTTCACGCTGCCTTTCTGCATCGAATAGGTGAGCAGCGCCGTCAACGTGTCGACGACCAGTGCCACACCGCCCAGGATCACCACCGTCCAGCCCTGTACCTCTGGTGGGTCGATCATGCGCATGCCACCCTCGTAGATCAGGTAGAAGCCGATCAGGATAAGTGTCGTGTAGTTGATGAGCGCTGCGACGATTTCTACCCGCCCATAGCCGAAGGTCATGCGCTTGTCCGCCGGGCGGCGAGCGATCTTACGCGCGAAGAAGGCGATCACCAGCGACGCCATGTCCGAGAAATTGTGGAGGGCATCCGCGATCAGCGCGAGGCTGCCGGAAAGGATCCCGCCGACGATCTGCGCGACCGTCAGGAGGCCGTTGGCCCAGATGGCGATGGAGACGCGACGATCACCGGATTGAGGATCGATGTGGGCGTGGCCGTGATCATGCGGCACGGTTCGTCTCCTCATGGCGGTGGTTCGGCCGATCGAATCCGGGGACCGGCGGCAAGATTCCGCGGCGGATGCGGCGAACCCTGGCATTCATCCAGTGACGGATGACGTGGCGATAGAGCAAGTCGCGCACAAATCCGAAGTTCTGGCGGTGATTGACCCATCCGTCGCCCAAGTCCACCTCTACCCAGGAGTGGAGGATTTCGGACGGCGCGAGGGGATAGACGAGTTCCGGAACGACGCCTCTCTGAAGCGCCTTGTGGATTGTGAACCCGTGCAGTCGGCAGCGAACTCCCACGCCACGCAGCAGGGCCATGAGGAGCGTGCCCTTGGTGTTGCACTGCCCGTGGCCATCTGCGAGGACCTCGGACGCCGGAATGTCGTCGGCGCGGTTGTAGCCGAAGGTAATCTCGTTCCTGACGAAATCGTAGATGGCCCCAATTCGGTCGTCGCTGGGAAGGTCTGCCCAGCCGCGCTCCTCGATCAGTTTTGCAATTGAGGTCGCGTCAAAATCCAGCAGCCGGGTTTTGGCCAAATGAGGGTCGGCGGGGTTCACGGGATACCTCCTCGAATCGTTCACGAGAATATGTAGTTGCTACAGTCACTGTAGCTTCAAGCCCCGATTTCAGGCCGAGTCCTTGGTTACCTGATCGTCATTGTGCACCGCCTTGTGGTGTTCACCATGCGCGTCTCTCAGGATTCCGACGCCACCCCAGGCCGCGATGCCGGCGACAATCACGCCCACGACAAGGTCCGGCCAATTCGTTCCGAGCCAGGCTACGAGCCCGCCTGCGACGACGATTCCGAGATTGGCCGCGAAGTCGTTCCAGCTGAACGTATTCGCCGCTCGGATGTTTACGTCTGGATCGCGAAGCCGTGCCAGCAGCCAGACGCAAAGTGCGTTGATGGCCGCCGCTACCAGCGCCATGACAATCATGATCGTGCCAAGAGGATCCGATCCGCCGACGTAGCGGCGCCACGCGTCATACAGGATTCCAAGGGCGAAGAGGATCAGCAGGCCGCCCGAAACGTTCGCCGCTCCGCGCTTCCACTTGGCGGAGCGGGACAGCGCGAAGAGGCTGATCGCGTAGACGAAACTGTCCGACAGATTGTCGAGGCCATTGGCGATAAGCGCGCTTGACTCGCCGAATGCGCCCGAGGCGAAGAAAGCGACTGCCAGCCCGATGTTGAGACCCAGCACGATCCAGAGTGTGCGTCTTTCCGTTGCGTTTCTCTGCTCCGCCATGCCGGGTATCCAAATTAGTGAATTGCCAATGAGTAACTAACACCGGGCTTTTTGCGTTCCGATCAAAGGTCGTCGAAATTGCTCAGGCGCCGATCTCTTCATGGTCGGTCAGGCATTCGGAATGGTCGCGCAGTACCTCGAGCACACGGCAATCAGAAGTCTGTCCGCCGCTGCACTCATGCACCATCCGCTTCAATTCCGTCCGCAGCGCCTCGAGCCGCGCCAATCGTTGCTCGACCTGTTTGAGTTGCCGACGGGCTATTGCATCCGCCTCAGCGCAGGACTTTCCCGGATGATCGCTGAGATCGAGGAGCTCACGGATCGCGTCCAACGAGAACCCCAGTTGCCGTGCGTGCCGGACGAATGACAAGCGGTCGAGTTCGGCGTCGCCATAGCGTCGTTGGCCCCCCTCGGTCCTGCCGGGCTCAGGCATAAGTCCGATCTGCTCGTAATACCGGATGGTCTGCACCTTTGTTCCGGTCTTCTTCGCCAGCGTCCCAATCGTCAGCATTTCCGCTCCCCACATTACCTACAGTGGGTGTAGCTTTATGCGGTGCGCATCACAAGCTTCACCCGAGTTTCACAGATCGGTGATTGTTGGCCGATCGATGACAATCACGCTTGAACCTACAGTAGCTAGAGGATGTAAACGCACACAAAATATAGAATCAGGTTCGGGCGGAGCGGCGTGAGGCTTTCAGGTCTTCAGAAGGTATTGTGGGTGTTGGCGGGCGCGGCGGCGTTCGTTTTCATCTGGCTGTTGCTATGGTCCGACTACCGTGCCGATCTTGCCCGCACCGAGAGTGAACCACCGTTTCTTGCTGATTTCGAACTGACCGATCATCGCGGCATGGTCCAAACGGACGAAGATTTCGCAGGGCGCTGGATGCTGGTCTTCTTTGGCTTCACCAATTGCCCCGACGTCTGTCCGACAACACTGTCCGAAGTCGCGGCCGTGATGGAGGGCCTGGGCGATGAGGCAGCAATGGTTCAGCCGATTTTCATAACGATTGATCCGGAGCGGGATACGCCGACTGCACTTGCCGAGTATGTGCCCCTGTTCGACGCAGGGATCATCGGGCTGACCGGTACACCGGAGCAGATCGCCGCGACATCCGAAACCTTTCCGATATTCTTTGAGCGGATCGAGCAGGCGACTGCGCCGGGCGGATACACGATGGGTCACACGTCGCATCTTTTCCTTTTCGACACGCAAGCAGGCTTCGCGGACTCCTGGCCCTACGGCACGCCCGCCGAAGAGATCCTCGCCGATCTGAGACAGAGGATCTGATCGTCATGACCCGACTTTCCGGAGAGACGGCCCTTGGCCTGGCCTGGATCATCGCGCTCACCGCGTCGCTTGCCGTGCTCTTCATCGGCGAGGTTCTGGGGCAGACACCTTGCGTGCTCTGCTGGTTCCAGCGTGCCTTCATGTTCCCCTTGGCCATCATCCTCGGGCTTGGGCTGTGGTGGCAGGATCGGCGCGTGGGTCGCTACGGGATCGCGCTGGCTTTGGGCGGTGCCGCCGTCGCGCTTTGGCACTTGGGCCTCTATGTCGGCGTTATCCCCGAGCGTATCCAGCCCTGCACGGCGACCGGCCCATCCTGTACCGACGACAATCAACTGGTCTTCGGCATTCCGATTCCTTTGATGGCGCTCGTCGCCTTCGCGATGATCGGTCTGCTGTCGGCTCTCTCACTGAAGGAAACACAAAAATGAAGCGACGCGGCCTCATCCTGTCCGTTCTCGCGCTCGGGGTCGCCGGTTTCGGCGGTGCCGCCTGGTATGCCACCCGCCCCGACCCGATTGCCGCGTCCGATCCCATCGACCCTGAAATGGCCGACGCGCTGATCCGACCCTATTCCCCGATCCTCGGGCCCGAGGATGCGCCCGTAACCATCGTTGAATTCTTCGACCCGGCCTGCGAGGCATGCCGCGCTTTCTATCCGGTCGTCGAGGATATCATGGCGGAGCACGGAGACGCGGTGCGCGTTGTAATCCGCTATACGCCTTTTCACGGCGAGGCGTCGGTAGAAGCGATCCGTGTGCTCGAGGCGGCGCGCATGCAGGACGTGTTTGAACCTGTGCTCGAGGCAGTCTTGCGAGAGCAGCCCAGATGGGCGTCTCACGGGACCCCGGCACCCGGATTGATCCTTGAGATTGCAGCAAGCGGAGGTCTGGATGTCGAAGCTGCCCGGACACAGATGCTGGCCCCCGGTGTTGTGGCGGTGCTCAACCAGGACCGCGCCGATGTCGAGACAGTCGGGGTCCGCCAAACGCCCACGTTCTTCGTGAACGGCAAGCCTCTCGATCCGTTCGGTGAGGCCGAATTGCAGAGGCTGGTGGCAGTGGAAGTTGCGGCAAGCCAAAGCTGATTTGCGGAGGCAGGAGAAACGAGTGGTGAAGAAGTTGAGATATACCAATGCATTGGCCGTGCTTTTGACGGTTGCAGGGCTGTCGGCCCCCGCACTGGCCGGTTCGGAGGATGTCGTGGTCGAGAATGCGTGGTCCCGCGCCTCGATCGGCGTCAACAGGCCAGGTGCCGCCTATATGACCGTGCGCAACACGGGTGAAGACGCCGTTACGCTGACCGGACTTGCGACACCGCTGGCAATGATGCCCGAGATCCATGAGTCGAAAACCAACTCCGATGGCGTCAGTTCCATGGCGCCTGCAGGCGAGATCACGATTGAGCCCGGCCAAAGCGTGGCATTGGAGCCGGGCGGGTTGCACGCCATGCTCATGAAGCTGCAAGAGCCGATGACCGAAGGCGAGAATTTCCCGCTGACACTGACCTTCTCGGATGGCGGCAAGGTGACGGTCGAGGTCCCAATCCTCGGAATCGCCGCGCGTGGACCGGAGGGCTGATGCAACGTCGGCAGCTCCTTCTATACGGCGCAGCCGGTGCCGGCGTTCTTGGCCTGACGCTCTTCGTGGGCTGGTGGCGGGTGGACGGGCCCGGTGCGCCTGAACCAAAAGGGCAGCGGCCCCTGCCCCTATCGGCGATGGAGTTCCGGCTGACCGACCACGAGGAAAATGAGGTAGGGCCTGGCAACCTGATCGGTCGTCCCACAATGGTGTTTTTCGGGTTCACCTACTGCCCGGACGTCTGCCCGACGACCCTATCGGATATTTCCGGCTGGCTTGAGGAACTGGGCGACGAAGCATCAGAGATGAACGTGGTCTTCATCACGGTCGACCCGGAGCGGGACACGGTCGAGGCCATGGCCGAATATGTCGGCTATTTTCATCCGGTCATTCGTGGCTGGACGGGGCCGGAAGACCAAATTGCCCGCGCTGCAGAAGGGTTTCGTGCCTCATTTGAGCGCGTCCCGACTGAGGGCGGCGGCTATACGATGAACCATACGGCAAGCGTATTCCTGTTCGATGCCGAGGGTGAGCTCGTCACCATGATCGACTATCACGAGCAAAGAGAATTCGCGGTGCCGAAGATCCAGCGCGCACTGACAGAAGACGTAGAGGGGGCAACATGAAGATAAGAACTGTCTTGGCGGCCGTTGCGGTCGCAGGCGCATTTTCGGTGACCGCCATCGCCATCTCTGGCGTTCTGTCCAAAGAACCGGTGCCCCCTGCGATTGCTGAAGCGACCCTCTGGACTCCCAATCCGCTTGCGCCGCCTCGGATTACCGAAACCAATTCGGTCCGCCCTACACTCGCCCAGGCGGATATCGCATTCGAGTTCAGACCCCGGCCGCTCCTGACCGTTTCCCCCGCTGATACCTCCTTGCCATCTATCGAGCCCCCGCTGGTCACCTGGTCGCGGGAGATTGCGTCCGGCGAGACGCTTGATGCGGTCCTTTCCGATGCGGGGCTGGATGCTTCGGATCGCGCCGAAATCGCCTTGGCGATTGGCACGGAATACGATCTGCGCCGTCTGCGTCCGGGTCACATCATTACGGTGGTTTCCACAACGGACGACAACCCGCGTCGTGTAGAGCTCGCCGTCGAAGACGGTGTCCGGATAGAGGCGGTCTTCGGCGAACAGCTTGCCGCCCGCGTGTTGGACCCGGATCCCGAATTGGTGACTTTCGCCGGCGAGGCGGTGATCGAGAGCTCGATTTTCGCCGCCCTGAACACGGCAGACATCCCCGCCCGTTTTGCGGTGGACCTGGCGCAGATGCTGGGCGGCACCGTGGATTTCCGTCGTGATCTTGCGGGTGGCGAGACGATGCGCCTCCTTTGGCGCGAGGCCCGAGACGGGAACAAGAGGATTGGTCAGCCCGAGCTTGCCTTTGCCGCACTGGATATCGATGGCTCGGTCTATGAAATCGTCTGGCCGAACGACGGCAGCGGCCAAGCGACGATCTATGTCGACGGAGAAGTCCTGCGCGTGTTTGCGCAACCGGTCGAAGGTGCACGGCTGAGTTCTGTGTTCGGGCGCCGCACCCATCCGGTCTACGGCAATGTACGGATGCACACAGGAGTCGACTTCGCGGCGGCGCGCGGCACGCCGGTACAGGCGACGGCGCCGGGCCGCGTTAGCTTCATCGGCCGACGCGGTGGGTATGGCCGGGTCGTCGAGATCGCTCATGGCTCCGACACCCTGACGCGCTATGCGCATCTGAGCGCCGTACCGGACGGGCTCACACAAGGGCAACGCGTGATGGCCGGAGATATGATCGGGCGGGTCGGTGCGACGGGTACCGCGACAGGCCCCAACCTACATTACGAAGTGCTGGTGGACGGTCGCCCAACCGACCCTCTCTCTGACGACCGATTGGCAGAGGCGGCCGAGCGTGAAGCGGACGACACGGCCGCGCTTGAGCGACTGCGTGAGGCGCGTTCACTTCTTGCTGAGAGGCTCGCCAGCGAATTTGCACAGACGACAACCGAAAGGCTTTGATCCATGAAACGATTTACTCCCGCCCTTGCCATCGCATTTGCCTTGCTTCCTGCGGCGCAGGCCGTCGCAGAGGCGATTCAGATCGACGTCCGGAAGACAAACGGCTGCGGCTGTTGCCTGTCCTGGATGAAGCACCTCGAGGAGAATGGCTTCGCGCCGATGGGCGAGGACATGTTCGGAGGATCTCTTGTGCGCTTCAAACTCGACAATGGCGTGCCGCAGCGCATGGTCTCCTGCCATACGGCTTTGGTCGACGGCTATGTGATCGAGGGCCACGTGTCGGCGGCTGACATCCAACGCCTGCTGGAGGACCGGCCAGACGCGGTAGGCCTGGCGGTGCCGGGAATGCCCTACGGGTCGCCCGGCATGGGACCGGAGGACGACCGGGAGGCTTACGATGTCTTCCTGATCCACGAAGACGGATCGACCGAGGTCTACACCAGCTACTCGGCTCCTGACTGAACTCGCGGCAGAACCTTAACAATTGGAACCCCTCTCCCCCATAGCGCTTGGCTTTCTTGGAAGCCTGGCCGCCGGATCGCTGACCGCGGTCGGGGCGGTCCCCGTTCTTTTTGGGCGCATCCCGTCCCGGGCCACGCGCGATCTGCTGCTTGGCTTCGCGGCGGGTGTCATGCTCGCGGCTTCGTTCTTCTCGCTGATCATCCCGGCTCTCGACGCAGCTGAAGGACAGTTCGACAACGGTGCTCTCCCGGCGGCCATCGTATGTGTTGCGATCCTGCTTGGCATGGGCGCGATCGCTCTGATGAACGAACGGCTACCGCATGAACATTTCAAGACGGGGCGGGAAGGTCCCGACGCCGCATCGCTGCGGCGCGTCTGGCTTTTCATCATCGCGATCACTATCCACAATTTTCCCGAAGGGCTTGCCGTCGGCGTCGGGTTCGGGGCTGACGGTTTGTCGGGCGGGTTGCCACTTGCGATCGGTATTGGATTACAGAATGCCCCCGAAGGTCTGGCGGTGGCGGTTTCGTTGCTCGGCGAGGGCTATTCCAGGCTTCGCGCCTGGGGCATCGCCGCTCTGACCGGTCTCGTCGAGCCCGTCGGTGGACTTCTCGGCGCAGGGATTATCAGTCTTTCGCAACCGCTGCTGCCCTGGGGTCTCGCCTTCGCAGCAGGTGCGATGCTCTACGTCATCAGCCACGAGATCATTCCGGAAACCCACCGATCCGGCCATCAGAACAGGGCGACGCTCGGCCTCGCCGTTGGTCTTGTGATCATGTTGTTCCTCGACGTCTGGCTGGGATAAGCTGATGAGAACTTGCCTCTTCGTCGGTCTGCTTGCTGCGCTGATCGCCTTTCTTGTCGATCAGGCAACGAAGGCAATCGTTGTGTCCAATGCGACTGTTCTTAGTTCCGGCGTATCGGTCTTTCCCGGCTTCAATCTCATCTACCTGCGCAATGACGGAGTGACCTTCGGGCTTCTCGGCGGCGCGCCGTGGTGGAGCCTTGTCTTACTGGCGCTTGGCATCTGCGTCTGGCTGGCGTTCATGCTGGTCCGTACCAGCAGCCGGGTCGAGGCCATTGCCTATGGTGCGATCATCGGCGGTGCACTCGGCAATATTCTGGACCGCCTGCGCTATCGTGCGGTGACGGATTTCCTCGATTTCTACATCGGGACGGCGCACTGGCCTGCCTTCAACATGGCCGATGTTTTTGTGGTTGGCGGCGTGATGCTGCTGCTCATTGCGCCGTGGGTTGGCGCTCGACTTCAGACCGATTCATGAAGCCGGGATTGCCGCAGTTCGTTAGTGAGGACCTGAACCTGTTCCAGCGCATGGGTCTTGCCCTTGCTGCCGGCGGATTGACGGTTTTGACTCTTACGCCGTTTTCTTGGCTCATCGCGGTCCCTGTAGCCTTCTCCGTGCTCTTTATCGTTCTCCGGAACATCTCAACCTCGCGCGCTTTCCTTGTCGGTTGGGCTTTCGGACTGGGCCAATTCGGGATTGGAATTTCCTGGATCGCCGAGAGCTTTTACGTCGATGCCGAACGTTTCGGCGCACTGGCGATTCCGGCGGTCGCGGGTCTGTCCGCCGGACTTGCCATCTTCCCGGGCATGGCGGCGATGCTTTTTGCCGCCATCATGCAGCGCCGAGCTGTCGGCGGCATTGCGGCAGGCCTGCTGTTTGCAACCTGCTGGGTGGCCACGGAATGGCTGCGGGGTCATGTCCTGACAGGGTTTCCCTGGAACCTTGCCGCTTATGCCCTTGTCGACTATGCCGCCCTGCGCCAACCCGCCGCCTGGGTCGGAAGCTACGGTTTGGGCTTTCTCACGGTCTTCATCGGCATATTGCCAGGTGTGTTGACTGTGGCGGCGCCAAAGAGACGCGCGCCTGTTCTCGTGCTCTTCGCCGTTGCTGTGGCGGGTTTCTGGGTTGGCGGTGCGCTTCGGTCAGGGCAGGACGTGCCGCCGACAGACGTTGCTTTGCGCATCGTCCAAGGCAATGTGCCACAAGTCGAGAAGTGGGTACCGGGCAGCCGCCAGCGAACCTTGGAAAAATACCTGGGCTTGTCCGCGCAACCCGGACGTTTCGATTTGCTGCTTTGGCCGGAAACGGCCTTCCCCGGCTTTCTGGACGAAGATGCTGCGGCACGCGCGCGGATATCTGCAGCTTTGCCAGACGGCAGGATCCTACTGACAGGTGCGCCTGACCGAGTGGAGGGCGATGGGGGAACCAGATATTTCAACACGGTTCAGGCCTATGACGGCAGCGGCGAGGTTCTGACGGGGTATGCAAAACATCATCTTGTTCCGTTCGGGGAATATGTGCCCCTGAAAGGCTGGCTGCCCATCGAGCGGCTGACCGAAGGGTTGGGCGATTTCACGCCGGGACCAGGGCCGCGCACGCTGGCGATCCCTGGCGCGCCTCTGGTCGCGGTGGCGATCTGTTACGAGATCATCTTTCCGGGCCACGTGGTCGATGACCTTTTCCGCCCCGACTGGATATTCAACGCCACAAATGATGCCTGGTTCGGAACCAGCATCGGACCCGAGCAGCACCTCGCCTCCGCGCGGATGCGCGCGGTCGAGGAGGGACTTCCCGTGGTCCGGGCGGCCAACACTGGGATATCCGCGATCATCGACGCCAATGGAAATGTCGTCGCGCGTCTTGATACCGGGGAAACAGGCACCATTGATGCCGGCCTGCCGGGCGCGCGTACTCCAACGCCCTATGCGCGGTTCGGCGACTGGACCTTGTTGGTTCTTGTTTTTGGGTGCTGGGTCTTCGGCTGGCTGGCCAGTTTGCTCGGACGAGATCCCGATGCGCGGCATTTTGGAACGGAGGTATCCTGATGCTTGTGATCGTGAGCGCTATCGGAGGCGCGATCTGGGGTGGCTATCTGGCACGACGGAGGAGGGGGAATCACCTGGATATCCTCCAATATGCGGTAGCGTCTGCGATCGCCTTCGGACTTGTCGCCCTGTTTGCAACCATCGTGCTGTCGCGGGTTCTCGGCTAGCGAGCTTCGAAATTGCGCAAACGTGTCAGCGGCTTGAAGACCTGATAGCTCGAGGTCCCGATAGAGAATCGCGCGAATGTGCATCTAGGCGAGCTCATTTCTGATTGAGCCGTCGCTCGAACGCCTCCAATGTCGTCCCGCTGACGTGATGCTCGATCCCTTCCGCATCGCGTTCCGCGGTCTCTTCGTCGATTCCCAGGCTCAGAAGAAAGGCGACGACGACCCTGTGGCGGCGTCGACAGATCTCCGCGAGGTCCTGCCCGGCATCGGTGAGGAATATCGCGCGGTATGGCTCCCGCC
>NZ_AQQX01000035.1 GCF_000768315.1 Pseudooceanicola atlanticus | reverse complement strand
GATGATGAAACTGAGATAGAGGAAACTGTCGCAACGACCCTTGAGCCATCAACGGTGCGCGCTACCTTGAAGTGCGACTCCTATTAGAAACCAATGGGTTATCTAATCAGGAGATCGTGCCATGGGAGCCGCTTACACGCAACTGAGTCTGAAAGAACGCCGGAAAATCGAGGATTGGTGGCACGCGAAGGTCCCTGTCCGAGAGATGGCGCGGGTTCTGAAACGCCACAAGTCGACCAATCACCGAGAGATCAAGCGTAACTTTTGGGCCGATGATGCCTTTCCGAAGAAATATGCCGGGTATTTCGGCCATGCAGCCCAGTTGCAGACCCAGAAACGCAGGTCCGTGCAGAGAAAGCTGATCCGGCATCCGGATCTGTGCAAGGCCGTGGTGGACCGGATCAAGCTCGGATGGACGCCCGAGCAGATCGGTAACCGCATGATCTTCGAGCGCGCAAGGAAGCGGGTCTGCCAAGAGACGATCTATCGCTACATCTACTCGAAGGAAGGCATCGCGCAGGAGCTGTGGTGGTACCTGCCAGAACATCGTAAGGCCCGCAGGCCGCGCCGTGCCAGAAAGCGTCAGGCCCCGAAGTTCGACCGCGACGTCAGCATTCTGTTCCGTCCCGACGACGTTGCTCATCGCCGTCAGTTCGGGCACTGGGAAGGTGACTTGATGTTGTTCAAACAGGACCTTGGCCAGACCAATGTCACTTCCCTTGTCGAGCGCGTCAGCCGGTTCACCGTTCTTCTGAAGAACCCCAACAAGCGCACAAAGCCAGTCATGGGCAAGATCATGAAGGCGGTGCAAGACTTGCCCCATCTGGCCCGGAAATCGATCACCTTCGACCGCGGCACCGAGTTCGTCAGCTGGCCACATCTGCAGGCCGAGATAGGGACGCAAACCTGGTTCTGTGACCCTTCCTCGCCATGGCAAAAAGGCACGGTGGAAAACACCAACCGGCGCGTCCGCCGGTGGCTGCCCCGAAAGCGCGACATAAGCAAAATGACCGACCACGAACTGAAGAAGCTCTGCGACCAGCTCAACAATACGCCCCGGAAATGCCTCGGCTGGAAAACCCCGGCCGAGGTCTTCCGAGAGAAAATGATGGAGGAGATCGGACGGCGCCCCTACCCTCGCAGGCAATAGGAGTCGCGGTTCAAGTATCGCTCACAGGTCCAGACTATGCGCGTCAGTCACGAGACGATTTACGCTTTTGTTTACGGTCCGGACGGCCAGTCCGAAGAACTCGCGCGGCACCTTCCCACGCGGCGGAAAAAGCGCCAGCCGCGTCACGCCCGCAGGCCGCGA
The DNA here is from genome assembly GCF_000768315.1 of Pseudooceanicola atlanticus. Taxonomy (GTDB): domain Bacteria; phylum Pseudomonadota; class Alphaproteobacteria; order Rhodobacterales; family Rhodobacteraceae; genus Pseudooceanicola; species Pseudooceanicola atlanticus. Next base: position 11,761 of record NZ_AQQX01000035.1, on the reverse strand, counting down.
GGTCTTGTTTTCCCGCCAGAAAGGTCAATCCACGAACGCCCGGACTATGTGAAGACTCGCGAGACGTTCGGGGATTGGGAAGGTGATCTGATGATCTTCGAGCGCTCCCAGGGCAACGCGAACATCGCCTCGCTGGTCGAGCGCAAGACCCGCTTCGTCGTCCTGTTCCGCAACAACGACCAGAGCACCACGCATCTGATGAACCGGCTCATGGCGGTGATGGACACCCTGCCCCAACCAGCACGCCAGTCGATCACGTTCGACCGGGGGATCGAGTTCCGCAGCTGGCGCAAGCTCAAGCCCGGGATCGGCACCGAGGTCTGGTTCTGTGATCCTCAGGCACCCTGGCAGAAAGGGTCGGTCGAAAACCTGAACAAGCGGGCCCGGCGTTACCTACCACGGGACACGCCCGTGGCGGCGCTCTCAAATCGCAATATGAAGGCGATTTGCGACCGCCTGAACGGAACCCCGAGGAAGTGCTTGGGATGGAGAACCCCGATGGAAGCCTTCAGGGACGAAATGATGAAGCTGAGATAGCGGAGCTGTCGCAACGGAGTTGTCACGTTAACCGAAGGGGTGGCGGTCAGTGCCATTGATGCGGGCTTCAGGCGATGCTGGCGGCTGTTTTCCACGCGCGGAGAGCTTCCATCCGGTGGTAGCGAATGGTCAGGGCGGCGCGTCAGCGAGGTGGAACGGAGAAACAATTGCGGGTGACAGAATGGATGGACACGAAGAGTTGCAGGCCGCCGGGTGAGCGATGACCCTGCATCACGCGCTCTCGCTTTCGAAACGGCAAATGGCTGTTCTCGGCGCGATTGTTCAGCCCCTTGTGCGACCAATGATCCAGCCCGGGCACGAGCTCGCGCTTGGCCGCGCCATATGAGCGGAGCTTGTCCGTGATGATCCGCTTGGGAACAGATCCCGCGCGTTTCATCAACTTGCGCAAAAGCCGTTTGGCGGCCCGTTTGTCCCGCCGGGACTGGAGGATCTCGTCCAGAACGGCGCCATGTTGATCAACGGCGCGCCAGAGCCAGAACGTTTTGCCGGAAATCTTCACCACGACTTCGTCAAGGTGCCAGATGTCGCCGGGGCGGCTCTGGTGCCGCCGCAGGTTCCTCGCGATCTGCGGCCCGAATTTGACCGTCCAGCGCCGAACGGTTTCATAGGACACGTCGATGCCACGTGCGAGCAGCATCTCCTCGACCTCCCGCAAGCTCAGATTGAACCGGACATACAGCCAGACCGCGTGGGCGATGATCGAGGACGGGAACCGGTGCCGCTTGTAGCTGATGGAAGGTGTCTGCATCCCTGTGATCTACGTTTCGATCAGAGAGCTGGCAATCGCCGACCGCTTAACGTAACAACTCCGCATATCGTGCTGTACGAAGGCTGGACAGACGAGCTTGAAAAATGGCTGATCGAAGGTGCAGTCGATGTGGTCATCGCGTATGACCTAGGATTTGATCAGGCAGAAGATGTCCTTCCGATTTGCCGGTTGCCGCCTCACGCAGTCATCGGCAACGACAATCCCCTGGCAGAACAGGCCTATGTCACTTTGGAGGAGTTGTCGGAGCAACCCTATATTTTGCTTGAACCGCAACGGGTCGCGAACTTTCATATGGCAATGTTCGATATTTTTGCAAAGAGGCCGAGGATCGTGCTCCGATCGCGGTCTTCAGAGACCGTCCGGTCTGCCGTGGCCTCTGGCTTAGGTTGTTCAATTTTGCATATGAAGCCCTTTGGAGACCGCAAGACCGACCGGCATCCGTTCAAGCGGATCCCGATAATCGACGATCTGCCTTTCGCTACAGTGGTAATTGCGGACATGTATGGCGCGGATAAACCGAAGTATTTGTTTTCGTTGATTAATACTGTTAGGCAGATATTCTTGGACGCCGGGCCAGCTGAGTTTTCGGTTACGGTACCTGAGAGGATGGGCGAGGTTCTGAATGTCGCTCCCAGATAAATCGCGTCCCGCTTTGGCAAAGGTCATGCCGTGACATTCTCCATCGACGATCTGCGTGCCTTTCTGGAGATTGCCAAAACCCGCAGCTTCACACAGGCAGCTGACAAACTGTTTGTGACATCCCCCGCGATCACCCGACGTATCAAGAAGATGGAAGACCTGATCGGCGAGACACTTTTCGAACGGTCAACTCACAAGGTGAAGCTCAGCCCCGCGGGTGAGGAACTTTTCCCTCGGGCTGAACAGTTGATACGGGAATTCGAAGCACTCGAAAGCCTTGCCATGGGTATGTCCCAGAACAGAGCGACGACAGTCCGATTTGCAAGCGTCACCAGCGTGGCAGGGTCGGTTCTTCCCATGATGTTGTCCGAGTTTCAGGAGAGGTTCCCCTCCTGCCGGTTCGACCTTCACGACGGTCACGGGACCATCGTGCACAGGCTCGTCGAAGAGCAGGTGGTGGAATTCGGAATCGGCACAAGGCCCGACCCTGGTTCCGATCTGAACTTCCGGCAATTGATCAATGACCCCATCGTCGCCGCCGTCCCTCGTTCGGACGAACTGTTCGCCGAGCAGTCGCTCGACTGGACCGACGTGGCCCAGCACAACTTCATGATCCTCAAAGGCGAATCTTCGTTTTTCGGTCATGTCGAGCTTGAGCTTCGGCATGCCGCAAAACCAATGCCGCCCGGCATCAGAGTACGCGATGTCTCGACCCTTTTGGGCTTCGTCGAACAGGGCGTTTCACCGATTATCGTCACCGGTCTGATCGCGAGCCGCTGCCAGAGCCATGCGGTCAAAGCGATCAAGCTCACGGACCCTGATCTGTACAATGTACTTGGCATAGTAACCTACCCAAACAGGCAGCTCAGTAAGGCTGCTGCCGACCTTGTCGCACATATCAGCGAAACTCTTCCCCGGCTGCATGCCAGGATTCTCGAAACAATCCAATGAGGGAAAAACTTGAGGACTTGGTCAGATTTTCTGATAACAAATTAAATATTAATAAGTTCCAATAAATTTCCTCTTTGTTATGTTCCGAGTGCTGACGTTTTTCGGCATGACACTGCACCGCGCCGGAGGAGGCGCAAGGGAGGAAAAAATGAAACTATTCGCTTCAGCGGCGCTGGCCGCACTCATTTCCGCCGCGTCGGTCTCCGCACAGGAGCACACAATTGATGTGTCACTCGACACAGGCCCGACGCATCTTCGCAATGTGCTGGCCCATAACATTGCAAAAAAGATCGAAGAGGCCTCGGGCGGAAGGCTCAAGTTCAATTTCTTCGAAGGAGGATCGCAGTACAACGACCGTGATGTGACAACGGCCTTGGCGCAGGGTGCCATCGACATGGCGCTGCCGGGCCACTGGAATCTCGCTAGGATTGTACCGAACTATAACGTGCTTGGCCTTCCGATGTTCTACGGTCTGCCGCGTGAAGAGCAGTACAAGGCCACTGATGGTGAAACCGGAACCGCGCTGGCGAAAGAAACCGAAGAAAAACTCGGCGTCGTCGTTCTGGGCAACTGGATGGACCTCGGCTTTGGCGCGATGTTCTTTACCGAAACCGCGGTCGAGGTGCCCGAGGACATCAAGGGGCTCAAGATGCGGTCGCCCGGCGGCGCCGTGGCCGTCGCCCGGTTCGAGAAATTCGGCGCGACAGGCGTCTCGATCCCCTTCCCCGATGTGCCGCAGGCGCTGCAAAAGGGCACCATAGACGGCCTGATGACCACCTTTGAATCGGTGCGTTCGGCCAAGCTGTGGGACAGCGGGTTGAAACACTCCTATTCCGATTATCACGCCTTTTATCAATACGTTCCCCTGGTCAGCGCCAAGGCCTGGAACGACCTGCCCGCCGATCTCCAAGAGATCATGCGCACCACCTGGAACGAAGGCGTGGCCGAAGCCCGCGAGGCCGCAGCCGAAGCTCAGGCCAAGGCGGCAGAAGAGGCGGCTAGCCACGGGATGACGAACATCTCGGCGGCCGAAGCCGACCTCGATGCGCTGCGTGCCGATCTCATGGCCGATCAGGACCGTCTGGCCGAAGAACTGCGGGTTGATCCCGCAATCGTCGCAACGGCGCAGAAAGACCTCGCCGAGTGAACGCGCGCCGCAGCTCCGAAAGGGGGCTGCGGACACCGATGTACTCTGGCTGATGGAAGCGACCGATGAACCGAATAGTGAAAGCGCTGAGCCGCTTTGAAACCCTTGTCATGGGCTGTGTCGCAGGCGTGGCGATCCTTCTGGTCGTCTACGAGGTGCTGGCCCGCTACCTGGTGCCGTCGATGCTGACGGACTGGGGCGGCGAGGTGATCATCTACCTCATTGTCAGCGCCGTGCTGATCGGCGGCGGGTCCCTTGTCACCCAGGGGCGTCATGTCCGCGCCGATCTGTTCATCCGCATGGTGCCCGATACGGTGCGCCGGACCGCCGACGTGGCCTCGCTGATCGCGGGTCTGGTCTATTGCGGCATCGTCGCGCGCTATGGCATCGACATGGTCGCCTTTGCCCGCATGATCGACATCCGCTCGGACAGCTCGCTGCAGTTTCCGCAATGGATCTTCTATATCGTCGTGCCGCTGGCCTTTGCCTCGATGGCGCTGCGCTATGCGCTGCTGCTGTGGCAGGTCATCTTTCGCGGCGCCGATCCCTATCCTTCGGAGGCCGGGCATCAGCAATCCGCCGGGTTCCCCGCCGTGCAGGAGGGTCTCTGATGTCCCCGATCGCCGCCCTTTCCGGGTTTCTCGCCCTTCTGGTCGCGGGCTTTCCCGTCTTCCTCGTTCTCGGGATCGTCTCGCTGGTGCTCTTTGCCGCCGAAGGCCGTCCGATGGTCGCCCTGCCGCAACTCTTTATCGACCACCTGAAATCCGACACGCTGGTCTCGGTGCCCTTCTTCGTGATCGCCGCGACCTTCATGCAGCGGGGCGGCATCGCCAAGGCGCTGGTCGATTTCACCTATAGCTGGATCGGCGGCGTGCGCGGCGGCATTGCCTTGGTCTGCGTGCTGGCCACGATGGTCTTTTCGGCGATCTCCGGCTCGTCGGTCGCCACCGCTATGGCCATGGGGACGCTGCTGGTCCCGGCCATGCGCGACACCGGCTATGACGAAAAGTTCGCGCTCGGGGTCGTGGCATCTTCGGGGACGCTCGGCATCCTGATCCCGCCCTCGCTGGCGATGATCCTCTTTGCCGTGGTCGCCGGAGAAAGCGTGCCGCAGCTGTTTCTTGCGGGGGTGATCCCCGGCATGCTGCAGGTTGGCATCTTTGCGGCCTGGATCATCTATGTCTCGCGTCGTCGCGGTTATGCCGCCGGATCATCAATGAGCCGAGCCGAATTCTGGGCCGTCAACCGCCGCGCCCTGCCCGCGATGCTGCTTCCGCTGATCATCCTCGGCGGGATCTACAGCGGCCTGGTCACGGTCAACGAAGCCGCCGGCATGGCCGCCTTTGTCTCGATCGTCGTCTCGGTCGTCTTCTACAAGGGCTGCACCCTGTCCGAGCTTCCCCGCATACTGGCCGATGCGATCCAGGCCACAGCGGTGATCTTCTTTATCACCATCGGGGCGCTCGCCTTCGGGCACTGGATCACCTCGGAAGGTTTCGCGCGGCAGATGGTCGACTACGTGACCGAGAACGAGCTTTCGGCCTGGCACTTCCTGCTGCTGATCAACCTGGTGATGTTCATGCTGGGGATGTTCCTCGAAACCATCGCGGTGATCCTGATCGTGGTGCCGCTGGTGCTGCCGCTGCTTGCGCCGCTCGGGATCGACCCGGTGCATTTCGCGGTGATCATCGTGATCAACATGGAGATCGCGCTGCTGACGCCACCGGTCGGACTGAACCTTTTCATCATGGCCTCGACCACCGGCGCGCCGGTCGACCGGGTGGCGCGCGGGGTCCTGCCGTTCATCGCCCTGCTGCTGGTGCTTCTCGCCATGGTCACCTTCATCCCGAAGCTCTCGCTGTTCCTGCCGGAGATGTTCTATGGACGCTGACACACCCCCCCTGCCGCTGACCCGGTCGGTCGCCGACTGGATCGGCCGGGCCGACAGCCTGCCGGTCGGACCATCGGCCCTGACCTGGGCACGGCACTGCCTGCTGGACTGGACCGCCGTCACCATCGCGGCGCGCAGCGAACCGCTGGTTGCCGCGACCCTCGCCACCGCACGCGAAGACGCCACCGGCGCGGCCTCGGTGGTCGGGCATCACGACCGCATCAGCCCGGCCTGGGCGGTTCTGGTCAACGGTGCGGCGGGTCATGCGCTGGATTACGACGATGTCAATTCCGCCATGGTCGGCCATCCGACCGTCGCTGTGCTGCCCGCCCTGCTGACCCGCGCCGAGACCCGCGATCTGCCGGTCGGGCCGGTGCTCGACGCGCTGGTGCGCGGCTACGAGGTCGCGGCGCGGCTCGGCGCGATGATCGGCGCCGATCACTATGCGCAGGGGTTTCACAACACGGCCACCATCGGCACCTTTGGCAGTGCGGCGGCGCTTGCCGCGCTCGACCGGTTCACGGCGGATCAGACCGCCCATGCGCTCGGCTTTGCGGCGGCGCGGGCGGCAGGGCTCAAATCGATGTTCGGCACGATGACCAAGCCGGTGCAGGTAGGCGCGGCGGCACAGGCTGGATACCTTGCCACGCGGCTGGTCGCCAACGGGCTGAGCGCCAATCCAGACGCCATCGAGACCGCGCAGGGCTTTCTGCAGGCCCATGGCCGGAACCCCGCCGCGCCGGTCTTTGATCCCGCGCCGCAGGGTGTCTTCGCGGTGGAACAGACGCTCTTTAAACGCCACGCCGCCTGCTACCTGACCCATGCCGCCATCGAATGCATCCAGGTGCTGGTCGCCGATCACGGCGCGGACGGCATCGATCGCCTGACCCTGCATGTGCCCAATGCCATTCTGGGATCGTGCAATATCGACGACCCCGCCACGGATCTCGAATGCAAGTTCAGCCTGCGCCACGTCGCCGGCATGGTCCTGTCCCGGACCGATACCGCCGATCTCGGCGCCTATGACGTGGACCATGCCCGGACCGAAGCGATGCAGGCGCTGCGCAACCGCGTCCGCGTGATCGGAGAGGATGTTCCCGCCTCGGCGCTGATGTGGTCTCAGGTCTCGGCGCAGCTGACCGACGGGCGCACGGCCGAGGTCGAATTCGACACCGGCGTCCCGGAAACGGACACCGATGCGCAGTGGCAGGCGCTCTGCGACAAGGCCGGCCGCATCATCGACCCGGTCCTCGGACCGGGGCGCGCCCGACGCATCATCACCCTCATCGAGCAAGACGCCCCGGTGAAACAGCTGTTGGAGGCAACAAGATGACGGACACCATCGTCACCGATCTCAAATCGCGCGCCCGGACGTGGCACCGCGGACACTATTACGAGGACTTTGCGCTGGATCAGACCTTTGTCCATCACTGGGGCCGGACGCTGACCGAGGCGGACAATACCGTCTTCACCACGCTGACCCTGCACTACAACCCGATCTACACCAACGCCGATTTCGCCCGCGCCCAGGGTCATGCCGGGGCAGTGGTCTGCCCGCTTCTGGTGTTCAACACGATCTTCGGCCTCTCGGTCGAGGATCTGTCGGAAATCGGCGGCCCCTTTCTGGGTGTCGACAAGATGACCCACCACCGGCCGGTGATCGTGGGGGAAACCGTCTATGCCCGGTCCCGCGTGATCGACCGGCGGGAACCGAAAAGCCGCCCGGACTACGGCATCGTCACCTGGGCGACCACCGGGCTGGATGAAACCGGCGCGCCGGTGATCGACTTTGAGCGCGCCAATCTCGTGAGGAAGAGACCATGACCGAACCGCTGACCCCCAACCAGGGCTACCTCACCGAAGAACGCCTGATGATCCGCGACCTCGCACGGGACTTTACCCGGAACGAGGTGCTGCCCGCCGCCAACCGGCTCGATCCCGAACACGGCACCATCCCGCCCGAGCTGATCACCAAGATGGCCGATCTGGGCCTCTTCGGCATCACCGTCCCCGAGGACGAAGGCGGTCAGGGCCTCGGTGCCTTTGAATACTGCCTCGTCGCCGAAGAGCTGGCGCGCGGCTGGATGTCGGTCGCCTCGCTCATCGCGCGTGGCAACGGCACGTTCTACAAGGAGGGGCTGCGCAAGGATCATCCGCGACGCCAGGAACTTCTGTCGCGCAGCGCCTCGGGCGACATGCTGGTGGCCTATGCCCTGTCCGAGCCGAACACCGGGTCCGACCTGTCCTCGATTGCCTGCCGTGCGGTCAAGGACGGTGAGGACTGGCTGATCTCGGGTCAGAAATACTGGTGCACCTTCGCCGATGGCGCCGATGCCATCCTGGTTTTTGCCCGCACCTCGCCACCGCCCGCCGCCGACAAGCGGCACCTGGGCATCTCGGCTTTTCTGGTCGAGAAACCGCGCGGCGAACTTCCCGCGAACTGCAGCGGCGCGCCGATCCCCAAGATCGGCTATTTCGGCTGGAACACGTTTGAGCTGTCGTTCGATGGCTGCCGCGTTCCGGCCAGGGCAATGATCGGCGACGAGGGCAAGGCGTTCTACATGATGGCCGCCGGGCTGGAAACCGCCCGCGCCCATACCGCCGCGCGCTCCATCGGGCTGGCGCAGGGCGCGCTGGACGATGCCATTGCCTATGCCAGGGACCGCCGCCAATTCGCCGTGCCGATCGCGGAATTCCAGGCGATCCGCTTCAAGATCGCCACCATGGCCACCAAGATCGAGGCCGCGCGCCAGCTGCTCTATCATGTCTGCACCCAGATCGACCTGGGCAGGCGTTGCGATACCGAATCCTCGATGGTGAAATATTTCGCCTCCGAGATCGCCGAAGAGGTGACATCGGAATCGCTGCAGATCCATGGCGGCGCGGGCTATACGAAACTCTTTGCCGTGGAACGCCACTGGCGCGACGCGCGGCTGACCAAGATCTTCGAGGGCACCTCGGAAATCCAGCAGCGGATCATTTCGGACAACCTGCTGGGCCGCTCCGAGATCGACAAGCAGATCGCCCGCAACGCCTATTCCAAGACCTACGGGTGATGCCATGTTTATGACCCCCTCTGACCTGACCTCGCGCGATACCTATTTCGAGGATTTCGAACCCGGCGAGGTGATCCGCCACGCCCGCGGCAAGACCATGACCGAGATGGACAACGTGCTGCTGACCAATCTGGTGATGAATACCGCCCACGCCCATTTCAACGAGGACTTCATGAAGGACGCCTTCAAGGGCGTCGCGGGGTTCGATACCCGCGTTGTCTATGGCGGGTTGAACTTTTCGCTGGTGGTCGGGCTGGCCGCGCAGGACACCGGCGAGCAGGTGATCGCCGAACTGGGCATGGATGCCATCCGGCTTCGCACCCCGGTGCATCATGGCGATACGCTCTATGCCTTTACCGAGGTGCTGGAAAAACGCGATGCCGACAGGGCGGACGCCGGGATCATCCGGTTCAAGCACTATGGCATCAACCAGCAGGACAAGCTGGTCTGCGAACTGGAACGGACCGTGCTGATCCGCCGCCGGGTGGCGGCATGAGCGACACGGCCCCCGCCGGACCGCTGGACGGCATCACCGTTCTGGACCTCACCGCGATGCTGGCCGGTCCCTTTGCCACCATGGTGCTGGGCGATCTCGGAGCCCGCATCATCAAGGTCGAATCCGCCGAGGGCGACATGGTCCGCCCCTCGGCCCGCCTGCCCGGCAATGACGATCCCAAGGGGTTCGGCGGCTATTTCCAGTCGATCAACCGCAACAAGGAATCCATCGTCATCGATCTCAAGTCGGCCGGGGGCAAAGAGATCGTCCGCCGTCTCGCCGCCCGGTCCGACATCGTGGTCGAGAATTTCCGCGCCGGGGTGATGGACCGTCTTGGCCTGTCCTACGAGGACCTCAGCGCGCTCAGACCCGGTCTGGTCTATGGCTGCATCCGCGGCTTTGGCGACGCGCGGACCGGCCGCAGCCCCTATGCCGACTGGCCCGCCTTTGACGTGGTCGCCCAGGCCATGGGCGGCATCATGGGGATCACCGGTCTGGCAGGGGGTGAGCCGACCAAGATCGGCGCCGGGATCGGCGACACCGTGCCCTCGCTCTTTTTGGCCACCGGGGTGCTGGCCGCGCTGCACCGGGCCCGCGCCACCGGCGAAAGCCAGTTCGTCGACGTGGGTATGTACGACTCGGTCCTCGCCGTCTGCGAACGCATCGTCTACCAGAGTTCGTATTTCGACGAGAACCCCGGCCCCGAGGGATCGAGCCACCCGCTGCTCTGCCCCTTCGGCCTGTTCCCCACCACCGACGGCCATGTCGCCATCGGCTGCCCGCGCGATCACTTCTGGGCGATCCTGGCCGAAGAGATGGGCCAGCCCGCCCTTGCCACCGATCCCAGGTTCCGCACCAACGAAGATCGGGTGAAACACCGCGCCCAGACCGAGGCGCTGGTCCGCGACTGGACCGCGCGGCTGTCCAAGCAGCAGATTATGGAGCGTCTCGGCGGGCGCATCCCCCTCGGACCGGTGAACCGCGCGGGCGACATCGTCACCGATCCCCATGTCGCCGCGCGCAACATGCTGGCCACCGTCGAACAGCCCGGTCCCGGCGGCCGCGAGGTGCAGATCGTGAACACGCCGATCCACCTGCTCGAAACCCCCGGCGGCGTGCGCAACCGCGGCCCGCTGCTGGGCGAACATACCGACCGGGTCCTGGCCGAAATCGGCTTCGGACAGGACGAGATTGCCCAACTCCACGCCTCTGGCGTGGTCTCCTAGGAGAAAACAATGAAGTACTATACCCGCCCCAAGCGCTTGCGGCGCTGCCAGATGTCTGTGCCAGGAAGCTCTGAAAAGATGATGCGCAAAGCCGCTGGGATGGACCTTGACTACGTCTTTCTCGATCTTGAGGACGCCGTGGCTCCGAACCGTAAGAAAGAGGCGCGCGGCATGGTGGTCGAGGCGCTGAACACCCTCGATTTCGGCCGCACCATTCGCTGCGTGCGCATCAACGACACCGGCACGCCCTATTGCTACGGCGACATCATTGAGGTGGTCACCGGCGCGCGGGAGAATGTCGATGTGATCATGCTGACCAAGCCCTTCACCCCCGCCGATCTGCTCTTTGTGGACAAGCTGCTCAGCCAGCTCGAGGCGGATCTGGGCCTAACTAAGAAGATCGGGCTGGAATGCCTGATCGAAGAGGTCGAGGCTATGGTCGCCGTGAACGAGATCGCCGCCTGTACGCCACGGCTCGAGGCTCTGATCTTTGGTATCGGTGACTATTCGGCCAGCCAGGGCGTCCCCTTTGCCGAGATCGAGGGTAAGGGTGATTACCCCGCAGACATTTGGCACTACCAACGACACCGGCTGATCATGGCCTGCCGCGCCAATGGCATCGACGCAGTGGACGGACCCTTCCCGGATTTCTCCGACGCCGATCAGTTCCGCATCGAATGCCAGCGCGCGCAGATGCTGGGTGCGGTTGGAAAATGGGCGATACACCCCAGCCAGGTCGCCATCGCACAGGAAGTTTTCTCGCCTGCACAGGACGATGTGGATCGGGCGCGTGAAATTAAGGCGCTTTATGACGAAGCGCTGGAGAAAGGCCTGGGCGCGGTCACCTACGAGGGCAAGATGATCGATATCGCCGTAGTGCGTCTGCTGCAGAACACCCTCGATAGAGCGGATCTGATCGGTATGTAGATTTTACAATTGGAGCGGGCAGCCAGTGTCGGGCTATTGCTCAATGACAATGTCTAGGGTCAGGATTCATAACCAGTAGATGACGGTTGCCGCAAGAGCGA
>NZ_AQQX01000034.1 GCF_000768315.1 Pseudooceanicola atlanticus | reverse complement strand
CAACCTGCAGACTCTCATTATGAACGAGGGACCAACAGGGGGCAGGTCACTTCGAATTCACGGAACGCCGAGCCCTCGCAGCATTGGCGGCCGGGCCAGTTCGGGATGCGTGCGCATGGTGATGGCCCACATCAATGATCTCTATCCGAATGTCGCTGTCGGATCGACGGCGTTCCTTTACTCGGCCGAAGACAGCGTTACCGCTCGAAGCTAACCTATTGCATCTTTGGCTCACACGCCGAGGACTGCGTCGTGCAGGGACACCTTCCAATGAATTGTTGGACGAACACTCACGGCTGTGTCGCAAGTGAACTTTCGAACTGTGCGATCGCTACGGATTTGTCGTCCTCATCGTTCTCGAACAGCTTTGTGGTTCGCACGCCCGGCAACTTGCCAAAATCCGCCATCAGGCGCTTTGGAAAAAATGTGCGTCCGATGGATTCAAATCCTGGTAATTGTCTGAGTACCGCGGAGGTACTGGCACTACAAAAACCGGAAGCGGCTGGGCCGCTGGCAATTGCAAGGCGCAAAGCCTGCTCCGCGACTTCGGGAGACACATCGATCTCTTGTATGACGACATGGTAGGTCTCGCGAGCATGAGCCCGCGCATAAAAATCGGCCACTTGTGGAGTAATGCCATAAAGCACATCTCCCCGTTCCGGTACAGCGCTCAGCCGGACCGTTCCTGCCGGATCGAAGATAACACGCTGCGACCCATTAATCATGACGCTGCTATGCGCACCCGCCCCGGACCTGTTGTTGATCATGGTGTACAACGTCAGCGCGGCCGGTCCATCGTGACGGTAGGATGCGCTACTGATGACTTCGGCTGAAGCATCCGGGCGCATGTCGTTTCCTGCACCGCACCCCGCCAAAATTACCAAGGTTAGAACTGAGAAAATGCGGTTCAAAAAGAGCACCCTGCAGCCTCCTGCCATGGGTTGAATGATTGAATTTTCGGGATATTCAGGGCCTCTAGCAATCTCGACATCAACTCTTCCGGATTTCACCTCTACCGAAACATGGGTTCGGTTTCGGTTGGTATACGGATCCTCGACACCTTTTTTTCTGGATATCGCATGTTTCAGATGAAGAGGAGCGTTCGCCCCGAATTGATTTGTCGCAATTTGTAACAGACCCCGCCTTTGTGACCTCGCGATACAAAACACCGGCTCGCGTGGCATTCCGCATCTGCAGGTGCCCCCCATATGCTGGGTATCGCAACACTGACACGAGGTGATCGAAATGAAACGCAACACTTTACTCGCTGCAATGACCCTGGCTGCAACCGCCCTTGGCGGTGCCGCATTCGCGGACGCCAACCACGGGCGTGGGGGACAATTTGGCGCCCAGAGCGGACCAGGCATGATGCAGAACGGTGGTCCCGGTATGATGGGGAACATGGGCGGAATGATGGACATGATGAAGCGCATGCACGGAAACATGATGGGCGCAGGCATGATGGGCGCAGGCATGGGCAGTGGTATGATGAGCCCAGGCATGGCTGGCGGCATGATGCAAATGTTCGACACTGATGGAGACGGCACAACGACGCCGGAAGAAATGCGCACGCAGCTGCAGGCCAAGCTTTCCGAGTTTGACAGCGACGGGGATGGAAGCCTCTCGATTACCGAGTTTGAAGCTCTCCACAGCGCGATGATCCGCGAAATGATGGTGGATCGCTTCCAACACCTCGATGCCGATGGCGACGGCGCGGTGACGCCGGAAGAGATGGCCGCTCCTGCCGATAGGATGGAGCGGATGCAGATGATGCGGTCGAATATGGCAGATGCGCCTGCGCGGCCTGGCAACGGTCAGGGCATGGGCAACGGCTCCATGATGCAGGACAACTGAGCCAATGGGTGCCGGTTTTTTTCCGGCACCCGTCCTCACAACCCCAAAACCATTCGCGGTCGGGACATTGAACCGAACCGCGACCTGAACCGTTTAGCCTCGGTATGCCAACAAATAGAGACACGGAAAGGAAAATTCCCATGGCCTATACCTATGATCGCGTCCTGAAAGACACCAAAATCGATGACGCAGAGATGCGTGTTCGGGATGCTTTGGCAGACAAGGGCTTCGGCGTTCTGACTGAGATTGACGTCAAAGCGACGATGAAAAAGAAACTTGATGCGGACATGCCGCCTTACCGCATCTTGGGGGCCTGTAATCCGGGCATGGCGCACAAAGCCATCGAGATCGAGCCTCGCATCGGTGCGATGCTTCCCTGCAATGTTATCCTGCGGCAACTGGACGGCGACACCGAGGTCAGCGCGGTCGATCCTGTCGCTTCGATGCAGGCGGTGCAGAACCAAGACCTGGACGCGGTCGCCGGCGAAGTCCGCGATCTCCTTCGGGACGCCCTCGACACCGCGTGATGGCGGGATGGGCGTTGGATGCCCTGTCGCAGATCGAGCGCCTTTAGCGGTGCTCGATCAATGCCATCTAATCCCCACGTAAATTCCTGATGAGGAACTCACCCAGTGCTGCCAGCGGGATTGCCATTTCCGGATATTGGAACCGACCTCTTCTCCTTCGACATCGGGGGGGTCACATTCGCACTCCGCTGGTACGCGCTAGCCTATATCTTCGGTATCCTGATTGGCTGGCGCATTTGTTCGAGTGCCATAAGCCGTCCCGCGCTCTGGACGTCAGCTGGACCGCCGCTTGACCGAACGCAGATCGAAGATCTTCTGACGTGGATCATCATCGGCGTGATTGCTGGTGGTCGCCTGGGCTTTGTACTGTTCTACCAGCCCGCATATTATCTCGCCAATCCCTTGGAAATTCTGATGGTCTGGCAAGGCGGCATGTCTTTCCACGGGGGGTTCGCGGGAGTTGTCATCGCGGCCTTGCTGTTCTGCCTTAGACAGAACGCGTCATTGCTCAGCACTGGCGACTTGCTGGCTTTGGCAACACCACCAGGCTTGTTTCTTGGAAGGCTGGCGAACTTTACCAACAATGAGTTGTGGGGGCGTCCAACGGACGTTCCCTGGGCGGTGATCTTTCCCGGCGAAGTCGCGCAGGCCTGCCCAGGGGTTAGCGGCCTCTGCGCCCGACACCCGTCCCAGCTGTACGAGGCGGTATTGGAGGGGCTCATTCTTGGAATACTGCTCATTTATCTCGCTTGGGGCCGGGGCTGGCTGAAAATGCCCGGTGCCTTGGCTGGCGTGTTTCTGACCGGCTATGGTCTTGCCCGAAGTTTCGTCGAGATGTTCCGGCAACCGGACCAACAATTTGTGACGGCGGACAACCCGATCGGCCATGCGCTTCATTTTGGTGAGTGGGGTTTGACCATGGGCCAGTTGCTCTCCATGCCAATGGCGCTGGTCGGGCTGGCGTTGATCGTGTTCGCCCGGCGGGAACGGGGCCGGACAGCGCCACCCCGCAGAGCCGCAATGTAATCGCCGTACTGATCTCTCTTGACCCTCCCGCGGATGGAAGCCCTAGGCAAGAGAAGCATTCTCGGAAAGGACCGCAAAATGAGCACTCCCGACAGTTCTGAAACCACAGCAGCTTCTTCGGTATTCGTTTGCCCCATGCACCCTGAGGTGCGGCAGGACGAGCCCGGCAATTGTCCGAAATGCGGGATGCACCTCGTGCCGGAATCGGAGCTCGAGGTCCATTCAGCACATGATCATCACGAACACCACGCGGGTGCCACGCCGGCCGATGGCCGATATGATCTGGTTCCTACAGGACATGATGGTCCCATTTTCACCTGCCCGATGCACCCTCAGGTGCGGCAGCCTGATCCGGGCGCGTGTCCGATCTGTGGTATGGGATTGGAACTGGAATCCGGTGTGCCGGGCGATGAAGGTCCAAATCCCGAACTGGTGGATTTCACACGGCGGTTCTGGGTCGGCACAGTCCTGACGATCCCGCTCCTTGTCCTCACGATGGGGCCATTCGTCGGTTTCCCCGCAGTCCGGACTTTTTTTGGCGAAAGCACCACACAATGGATCGAATTGATCCTGGCAACGCCAGTGGTCTTGTGGTGCGGCTGGCCGTTTCTGGAACGCGGATGGATTTCGTTCCGCACATTGAACCTCAACATGTTCTCCCTGATCGGCATGGGCGTTCTTGCCGCCTGGCTCTTCAGCGTCGTTGCCGTTCTCGCACCGGACATATTCCCTGATGGGTTCCGAGACTCCGAAGGCCATGTCGGCGTCTATTTCGAGGCGGCGGCGGTGATCGTGACGCTGGTGCTGCTCGGCCAGGTGATGGAACTACGCGCCCGCGAGGGGACCGGCAAGGCGATCCGCGCGCTTCTCGACATGGCGGCAAAGACCGCGCGGGTCATCCGGGACGACGGATCCGAGGAGGAAATCCCGCTGGAGGACGTGCAAGTCGGGGACCGGCTGCGCGTGCGGCCCGGTGACAAGGTGCCGGTCGATGGCGTGGTTCTGGACGGCCGGTCCTCGGTCGACGAAAGCATGATCTCCGGTGAACCCGTGCCGGTCGAGAAGACCGAGGGCGACCCGCTGACCGGCGCGACGATCAATGGCACCGGCAGTCTGGTGATGGAGGCGACGCGTGTCGGGTCCGACACGATGCTGGCTCAAATTGTCGAGATGGTGTCGAACGCGCAGCGCTCGCGCGCCCCGATCCAGAAATACGCCGACAACGTGGCGGGATATTTCGTTCCGGCCGTCATCGGTATCGCGGTCCTGTCCTTCATCGCCTGGGCGATCTGGGGGCCCGCGCCTGCGCTTTCCTACGCATTGATTTCGGCGGTGGCGGTTCTGATCATCGCCTGTCCTTGTGCGCTTGGCCTGGCGACACCGATGTCGATCATGACAGCGACAGGACGGGGCGCTCAGGCAGGGGTGCTGATCAAGAACGCCGAGGCGCTGGAGCGGTTCGAGAAAGTCGATACCCTGATCGTCGACAAGACCGGCACGTTGACCGAAGGCAAGCCGCGGCTTGTCGACGTACTCCCGCAACCCGGCCACGACGAAGCCGAGGTCTTGCGTCTCGCCGCATCGCTTGAGCGCGGATCGGAGCACCCCTTGGCCGAAGCGATCGTCAGGGGTGCGGAGGAGCGAGATGTCAAAATGGACGAGGCACGGGACTTCGAGGCGGTCACTGGCAAGGGCGTCAAGGGGGTCGTTGACGGCAAAGCGGTCGCGCTCGGCAATTTGGCGATGATCCGCGAATTGGGGCTCGAGGCGGGCGCGTTGACCGCCAAGGCCAATGCCCGCCGCGACGAAGGCGAGACGGTCATGTTCGTTGTGCTGGATGGCGAGATCGCCGGTCTAGTTGCTGTCGCCGACCCAGTGAAGGAGACCACGCCAGAAGCCATCGAGGATCTGCATGAACTGGGGTTCCGCGTCATCATGGCGACCGGCGACAACGAACGCACGGCCAAGGCCATCGGCACGCGGCTCGGAATCGATGAGATCCGGGCCGACGTGCTGCCGGAGGACAAGGCGCGGATCATCCTTGAGTTGCAAGAGGCGGGCCACAAGGTCGCCATGGCCGGGGATGGCGTCAACGACGCCCCCGCGCTCGCGCAGGCCGATGTCGGCATCGCCATGGGCACCGGCGCCGATGTGGCCATCGAAAGCGCGGGCGTCACGCTGGTCAAGGGCAACCTTGATGGTATCGTGCGTGCGCGGCGGCTCGCCCGGGCCACGATGCGCAACATCCGCCAGAACCTGTTCTTCGCGCTGATCTACAACGCCTCCGGCGTGCCGGTCGCGGCGGGAGTTCTGTTTCCCTTCTTTGGCATCCTCATCAGTCCGATGTTTGCTGCCTTCGCCATGAGCGCGTCGTCAATCTCGGTGGTGCTCAATTCGCTGCGCCTTCGCGGCGTTCGTATCTAGAAGCGCGCAACAGCGTTCGGATGAACCAAAATTAAAAGGGGGCCATTTATGCAGAGCGAAAAAGAAACGTACCGCGAAAATTCCATCAGTCTGGGCGGAGCCGTTGCGATGGGGACAGGCGTGATGATCGGCGCTGGAATCTTTGCGTTGACGGGGCAAATCGCGCAGCTCGCCGGCCCGCTTTTCCCGCTTGCATTCATCGCCGGCGCGGTCGTCACAAGCTTCAGCGCCTACAGCTACATCAGGATGTCGAACAAATGGCCGTCCTCGGGTGGCATCGCCATGATCCTGCAGAAATGCTATGGCCCCGGAGCCATCGCGGGCGGGGCCGCACTGCTGATGGCGCTCAGCATGGTGATCGCGGAAAGCCTCGTCGCGCGAACCTTCGCCACCTATGTCCTGCGCCCTTTCGATATCGAAGGTGGCCCATTGGTCCCCGCTCTGGCTGTGGCCGTGATCGTTTTCGCCTTTTTGGTGAACATGGCCGGAAACCGCTCGGTCGGGCTGTTCTCGTTGATCATGGCCGCGATCAAGATCGGAGGCATAGCTCTGTTTGGCATCGCGGCCCTGTGGTCCAGTGGTTTTGCGTTCGCCGCGGCGTCCGAGACCTCACAATCCTACGGGCTCACGGGGTTCATCGCCTCTACGGCGCTGGCCATCCTTGCGTTCAAGGGATTCACCACGATCACCAACAGCGGAGCCGAGATCACTGAACCAAATCGCAATGTTGGCCGAGCGATCATGTTCTCTATCGGAATCTGCGTCGTCGTCTACCTGTTGGTCGCCTACGGGGTCGGTTCGAGTCTCACGATCGAGGAGATCATCTCAGCGCGTGACTATTCGCTGGCACAAGCGGCGCAGCCCGCCCTTGGACAAACCGGCTTCATACTCACGGTGATCCTGGCCGCTGTCGCAACGGCGTCCGGCGTTCTGGCCAGCGTCTTCGCGGTGTCGCGTATGCTGGCGATGCTGACCGACATGGAAATGATCCCGCACAGCCACTTCGGTATGCCAGGTCCCATCCAACGCCACACCCTGGTCTATACTGTCGTCATCGCCGCGACGTTGGCCGTGCTCTTTGATTTAGGCCGGATCGCATCCCTCGGTGCTTTCTTTTACCTCGTCATGGACATGATCATACATTGGGGCGTGTTCCGCTATCGTCGAGCAGACGTCGGCGCCTTCGGTATCGTGCTTTTGACTGCCCTGGCGCTCGATGCGATAGTACTGGCAGCTTTCACCGTGATGAAGCTTCAAAGCGACCCGATGATCGTTCTCTACGCCGCTGTCGGGATGATCGCTGTGTTCGCCTTCGAGCGCGTTTACTTGTCGCAATGGGTGGCACCGCAAGTCGCCCCCGCCCCCGCCCACGGTGATTAGCCTGCCATCACCTGGCCTGAAGAGATGCGATGCCTTGTGCGCCGATCGTGATCAGCCCGACCGACAAGGCAAACGCAGCCAGGGCAAGCAGCATCACGCCCGTGTTCATGGGCAAGCGACGTACAACCGGTCCAAGAAATTCCGACCGCCCGAAAGCCGAGACGTAGAGCGGCAACGCGCTTATCATAGTCGCATAGAGGTAAACGCCGGAGATGTTCTCGAAAAACGCCGAACGCGCAAGAGTCGGGGATACAACCGCCAAAGCGGTTGAACGATTGCCGCCGAATGACCCGAACCAGTCGGCAGATAGAACGTATATCAGCACGTGGAGACCTGGAAAGAGAAGGGCTCTGAGCAAGACATCGACCAGCACGAAAAACGCCGTGTCTCTTGAGCCCGCCTTTGGTTGCTTTGTCATAGCGAAAAGGAAAAAACTGACATAGTTGACGGCAAAAACCACGGGCAAACCGTTGGTCGCAACCTGCCTTAGTAAGCGCATGAGTGCCGGTCCGCCGGCAGCAAGAGCCGGAGCAAAGCCCGGAGCCAGTAAGACGTAGAACAACAGGACCGGCAGTAATGCAGCGAAGCTGAACAGCAGGACATTTCTAACAAACTGAGCCGCGGGCATACTGATAGAGAAAAATCTATCCATTGAAATAGCCTGCCATGTGGGCACCACTAGGTCGATGATACGGGGCGTTGTTGCACAAGTCTGACGCCTCAGGATTCCCTTCGCGAACCCATGCTGTTAGCCGCATTCCATGAGCAACCCATCTCCCGCCCGCTATCGTACGACCAACTGGTCCAGCTACAACGCATCGCTGCGCAAGCGGGGGTCCCTGCTGATCTGGGTCGACGAAGACATCACTTGGCGCGCGCCCTCACCGCCGCCCTCCTAGCCGGCACGATATCATTTCTGTCCCCCTGCGTGCTACCTCTTGTGCCAGGTTATGTCTCCTACGTAACCGGGCGCACAGCCGCTGAGGGCGGGGTGGTCGGCGCTTCGCCGTCGCGCGCGGTCTGGCTGAGCCTGTGTTTTGTCCTCGGCTTCTCCACCATCTTCATGGGACTTGGCGCATCCGCGACTGCAATGGGTCAGGCCCTGCTTCGGTGGCGGTATGAACTCAACCTCGTTGGGGGCGGCATCATCATTTTCTTCGGGCTCTTCATGATAGGAGCCGCGCGTGTTTCGGTCATGGAACGCGACTTCCGATTCAATCTCAACATCCCCGGGGGCCAACCCGCTGCGTCCTATGTCCTCGGTCTTGCCTTCGGTTTCGGCTGGACTCCGTGCATCGGCCCGATCCTCGGCGCGATCCTGACAGCCAGTGCGGCGAGTGCCACGATGGGCGAAGGTATCATGCTGCTTGCCGTCTATTCCGCCGGCCTTGGAATACCGTTTCTGATCGTGGCCGGATTCACCGACCAGATCGCGGGACGGTTGCGGGCCATCGGCCGGGTTGGCCGCCGCCTCCACCAGCTTGCGGGCATAGTGATGATCTTGATGGGGCTGGCGATGATGACAGGGCAGTTGAGCGCGCTGTCATACTGGATGCTCGACGTATTTCCGGTTCTGGGACGGATCGGATAGCTCCATTAGTAGCAGCGTCTATTGATAACAGAAAATTTTCTTGAACCTCTAGTAGCTTTAGGAGTTAAGCCACCGACAAAGAACGGCACCATGGAGCAAGTTGCCAATAACGCCTCACTCCTTCCCGGGCGAACAACACTGCGTTCGGGGTAAGGTTCGGTTTGCCGTCCAATGCGTGAACGGAGCAATCTATATGCTGACAAGACGACATTTCATCCAGACGACCACCGCGCTGTTTTCGGCATCGATATCCAGCCCGCTCCTTGCAGACACGTGGCCTACCGATGCGCAGAAGGCAGCTTGGGACGCACAGGTTACACCTCCCGGCTACGACCCGGCCACGTCCAACCCTTGGGGCCTTCACCCTCGCTTCCTGCCACAGCGGGTCCTCGCGAAGGACGGACTTGTACCCGGTGATATCCATGTCGATGCTGTTGCGCGCTATCTCTACCACATCGAAGAAGGCGGCACGGCGATGCGCTATGGCGTGGCGATCGCGCGCGGTAAACTTTACGAACCGGGCACCTATACGATCAAGCGCAAGGTCAGGTGGCCGCATTGGCAGCCGACACAAAACATGATCGACCGCGACCCAGAGCTTTACGCCGATATCGCTGACGGTATGGAACCCGGACCTGAAAACGCGCTCGGATCGCGAGCCCTCTATCTCTTCGTCGGCGACCGAGACACCTATCTAAGGATTCACGGGACACCGTATCCAAGAAGCATTGGCGGCCGTGCGAGTTCCGGCTGCGTCCGAATGGTCATGGCACACATCAATGATCTCTATCCCAACGTCGAGATTGGCTCGACGGCATTCCTGTACTCGGCGGAAGACAGCGTCACCCCGAGAAGTTGACTGGCGCATCATGTGTTACGCGTGGGCTTGACGCATCTATGGGCTGATCAGGACTGGCGCGAAGTGCAGATGGGGTTGCCACCTGCCGAGCGTAGCGGAACCAAGGTGTTTTCCACCGGACCGCTGTGTTCATACCAATAACAGCCATCCTCGGGACGAAGCCGCGCCGTGGTGAGATCCTGACCAGGCGCAGCAAGGGCAATGACGGCCTCGGGAACACTTCCCACTTCGTTGCGAGCGCCGCCGTCGTCCAGCGTTGGCACCGCGCAGCCAGCAAGCACCAATGTCGCTGCGATAATCGGCGCGTTTCGTTTCTGCATGTCTACCTCACTCATTCTGATCGCTTCGTACCGGCAAGCGTTGCTCCAACCGCGTCGTTTCAAGGGGGCGGCTAGCTTCAAGCCTCCGCAGGGCGCCTTTCTTGCTGGACGAATATCCACTTGTTGCCCTTGAAGCTCTAGTTACTGTAGGGGCTATGTCAATGTGGAATCAATGAATCCTGAGGTCAATCCATGTCTTCCGACGGCAACCGCAACGATCACGGCCATCCGGGTGATCAAGAGCATTCTGACCCAAGAGGCAACTCCTGTTGCGACGCCAGCAAGGACGTCGCGTCCACGGCGCCAGCGCCGTCTGGCGGAAGGAGCTTTCAGGTCTCCGGGCTCGATTGCGCCGAAGAGGTGGCGATCCTGAACCGGGTTGTCGGGCCGAAAGTGGGCGGAACCGAACACCTGGCATTCGACGTGATCAACGGGCGAATGACCATCCTCGATAGCGCCGAGAGGATACCAGACGACGAAGTCACGCAGTTGGTCGCAACGACCGGCATGAGCGCCAAGCCATGGGATGCCGACAACGCAGCAGAGGACCAGGCGGCGCATCTGGCACGTCAGAAGCGCTTTACCTCGTTGAGCGGCGGCTTCTGGGCGGCGGGATTCCTTTTTCACATTGTCGAGACCGGCATGGGCGGCGCGCTCGGGCTCTTTGCGGGCCATGGCGAGGTGCCTATGCCTATGGTGGAAGCAGGGATCTTCGCCGTCGCGATTCTTTTTGGCGTCTGGCTTGTCGCGCCCAAGGCCTGGTCTTCGGCGCGGAGGCTTAGCCCCGACATGAACCTGCTCATGGTGGTGGCCGTCGCGGGCGCCATCGGCCTCGGCGAGTTTTTTGAGGCCGCGACGGTCGCCTTCTTCTTCTCGCTTTCGCTTTATCTTGAGAGCTGGAGCGTGGGGCGGGCGCGTAATGCGGTTTCCGCGCTCCTCGATCTGGCGCCGCCAACGGCGCGGGTTCTTTACGACGACGGATCTGAATCCGACGTTCCGGCCGCGGCCGTGGCAGTCAATGCAAGGTTTATCGTGCGCGGCGGCGACCGGATCCCCCTCGACGGTGAGGTCGTGGACGGGGCAGGGGCCGTCGATCAGGCCCCAATTACTGGGGAAAGCGCGCTAGTGCCCAAGGAACCAGGCGACGAGGTCTATGCCGGCACGATCAACGGCGAGGGCACACTGACGGTGCGGGCGACGAAGGCCGCCTCGGACACGGTGCTCGCGAAAATCATTCGCATGGTGGGCGATGCCCATGCCCGCCGCGCGCCGGTCGAACAGTGGGTGGCCAAGTTCGCGCGCATCTACACACCCATCGTGATGGCTTTGGCGATCGCCATCGCGCTGGTGCCGCCACTGCTGCTCGGCGGCGCCTGGGACTACTGGTTCTACAATGCTCTGGTCCTTCTGGTCATCGCATGTCCTTGCGCGCTGGTCATTTCTACGCCGGTCTCCATCGTGGCAGCGCTGACCGCGTCGGCACGGGCGGGGGTGCTCATCAAGGGCGGCGCCTATGTCGAGGCGCCGGGGCGGACCACGGCACTGGCGATGGACAAGACCGGGACGATCACCATGGGCGAGCCTGAGGTGGCGGCGGTTCACCCACTGGTCGGCGTTTCCGCACGCGATCTCATGGCGCTGGCAGCAAGCCTGGAGGCGCGGTCTTCACACCCGCTGGCACGCGCCATCCTCTCGCGCGCCGAAGCCGATGGTGTTTCCGTGTCTGCCGCAGAGGACACCCGTACCGTGCCCGGGCGCGGTCTGGAAGGACGCGCCGACGGGCGCGCTATCTGGCTCGGCTCGGATCGCTTCGCCGAAGAGAAGGGGTTCGGCAATGCCATTCCGGCGGATCTGCGGGATCGGATCGAAGGGGCAGGGAGCACCCTCGTTGCCGTGGGTGACGAGACCGGCGTGACCGGCGTACTGGAGCTTCGCGACCGCATCCGCCCAGATGCAAAGGGGATCGTTGCGCGTCTGCATGCGCAGGGTGTGAAGACCATCGTGATGTTGACGGGCGACAACGAACGCACCGCGCGCGCGGTGGCAGCCGAAGTCGGCATCGACGAGGTGCGCGCCGAACTTTTGCCAGAAGACAAGGTGACGGCCATTGAGGAACTCGTCGAAAGCCACGACATGGTGGCGATGATCGGCGACGGTGTGAATGACGCACCGGCCATGGCGCGGGCGCATTATGCCATCGCCATGGGCGCTGTCGGATCGGATGCCGCGATCGAGACGGCCGACATCGCGCTGATGACCGACGACATCGGCAAGGTACCCTGGCTTATCGGCCATTCGCGCCGTGCCATGACGATCATCCACCAGAATATCGGCATATCGCTGGCGACCAAGGCGCTGTTCGTCGGGCTGACCGCGTTCGGTATGGCCTCAATGTGGGGCGCCATTGCTGCGGATGTAGGCGTGTCTCTGCTGGTGGTCGCCAACGCACTTCGGCTCCTGAACGGCCATCAGGTTGAGGCCGGGCCTTCAGGCGGAGAACCGGCGGGCGAGCAGATGGCGAAAGGAGCACTGGCGCACGGTCATTGATCCGGCGGTTTCGGTAGCTCGATATCGCTTTTGCGGTCCAGCCACGCCAGCGCCCCGACAGAGAATTCCGAACCCCGGTAGGGTTCCGTCCAGGCGGTCTCGATGTCGTCCCAGGGCAGAGGCTCGAGATTTCCAAGAAAGAGCGTCAGACGGTAGGCCGCTGCCTCGGGAAGCCAAGGCGCCTCCTTGGCCGGCGTCGCGGCGACAGGTCCGGACAGGAGGAGCGCACTTGCGAGTGTGGCGAGCAGCACTCTCATAATATTTCGCATCACCACGGCCTCCAAAGTAAAAAGTTAGACATGGCTAACTTATCTACCCGAAGCAAACAAGTTGTCAATCCCGCTGTTTCGCTGCAAAGTCCCGAGTATGACAAAGCTACAATCACAAGGGCGTGAGCCATTCGAAGCGGTCGACCGGGCTCCCGAGGCGCAGGCCGATGGCTTTGCGACCGTGCGTCAGGCACATGAAAGCGAGATGGCGGAGGATTACGTCGAACTGATCGCGGAACTGATCGAGACGCGCGGGGAGGCCAGACCGGTCGAGATCGCCGAGCGGCTTGGCGTGAAGCCGCCGACCGTGACCAAGAACATCTCGCGGCTCAAGGCTGCTGGTCTGGTCCGGCGGGAGCCATACCGCGCGATATTCCTCACCGATGCCGGGCAGGACCTCG
>NZ_AQQX01000033.1 GCF_000768315.1 Pseudooceanicola atlanticus | reverse complement strand
AACCTGCAGACTCTCATTATGAACGAGGGACCAACAGGGGGCAGGTCAACCATCATGAAGAAGGGAATGAGCGCGCCGATGTTTGAGGCGCCTTCAGGATCGCCAAGCTCGCCGATGAGTGCGGAGGAAACGCCGGTGATTGTCGCGAACACGCCGGCGACGACGATGGGGTAGAGCGCAAAGGAAACCAGCGCCGACAGCCAGCGCGCGAAGTAGTCTTTGGTCACCTCGAAGAGTGTCAGGAATATCATGACCGGCGCGATCCCGATCAGAAGCGCGATCATCAAACGCGAGGCCACGAGAATGAAGGCGGCCAGCCCGCCGAGGATGGAAAGCAGCAGCACCCCGACAATGTCGAGCATGGCCCCTGCCATCCAGTTCAACTCGGAACCAGCGGCATTCAAATAGTCCCCCAACTCGGCGATCAACCGGTCGAATTCTTCGGCGAAGGTACCAGAAGGGCCGGGAGTCCCACCACCGACCGAGGCCACGAGCGCCCCTGCAATGCTGTCGATCCCGGCAAGGATGGCGGATGAGAGCGCGTTGAACTGCACCCAGTTAGTCGCGAATATCCCGATCAGTCCGATCTTGACCGCGAGCCAGAATGCCGTGCGCCCGTCCATCGCCTTGTACTGGTAGATCATGTTGAGGAACACAAGGATCACCACCAATGTTGTTCCCAGCACCAGAAGCGTGCCGACAGTAGCTGCAACGGAACCGAACTGGGTTTCCGCCGCGGTGTCGAGATAGCCTTGGGAGGTTTCAACGAAATATGTGACGACGCTCATCGGGGATCAGCCTTACCAATTGCCCGCAGCGTCGCAGATGGCTTTGGCCTCGAGGCGAACGTCGTTGGCGCGTCGATTGTAGGTTTCGGAAGCTTCCAGCATTTCCCAGCGTTCGCCACTGGCGTGGCGCTCACGAAACACCGCCTCAGCTGCGTCCCAAGATGGGAACCGGGTCTCGCAATCGCAGCTGCCGGACTCGACAATCCGCTCGAGGTTTTGGGCGCGATAGATGTCCTGGACCAATACGCGCTGATAGGCTTGGCGCAGGGGGATTCCTTGCATCCAGCTGGGCTCAGCGGGCCGGTCCGGACAGACGTTGAAGCTGCGATCGAGCGTCGGCACTAGATTGCGCTCGGCGAAGGCGGGGACAGCCAGTAGGCTCAGGGCCACTCCGGTCAAAGCAACGCTTAGCCGTGCCAGCCTCATGCCGTGGCTCCGATGGTGGTCGTTTCGCGTTTCAGGAAGACCGTGTGCCCAACATTCGCGAATTCCGAGGAGCTGATCGACACCACCTCCCAGCCTTCCGCACCTTTGGCATTCAGGCTGGCTTGCATGTCGGCAAGGCTGGTTTTGCGGGTCATGGGAAAGGACAGGATATCGTATTCAAAGGTTTTCATTGGGAAGCTCCGATCTCATTGGTGCCGGGGAGGTAGAATTCGGTGATGCCGCGTTTGCCATCATGGCGACCGGCCTGGATGATTACGTCGATGGAGTTCTCGATGTACTGGATCATGTCGGCATAGGTCATCGGGATCTCGGTCTTGAGTGCGGCGATGGCCAGACGCTGCACGGCAAGTTGCGGGGTTTCTGCGTGCAGCGTGGTCATTGAGCCGCCATGGCCAGTGTTGATCGCCTCGAGGAAGGTCATGGCTTCCTTGCCGCGCACCTCGCCCAGGATGATCCGGTCGGGGCGCATGCGCAACGTTGCGGTGAGCAGCACATCGGCGGTCTGGAACTCCGCATCGCGATTGGCGATGAGGGTCACGGCATTGGGCTGGGTCGGCAGAAGCTCGGCGGCTTCCTCGATGGTGACGATGCGTTCCTCGGATGGCACGTGCGAGAGGATCTTGCGTGCAGCCACGGTCTTGCCGGTGGAGGTGCCGCCAGAGACGATCATGTTAAGCT
Source organism: Pseudooceanicola atlanticus (assembly GCF_000768315.1). GTDB lineage: Bacteria > Pseudomonadota > Alphaproteobacteria > Rhodobacterales > Rhodobacteraceae > Pseudooceanicola > Pseudooceanicola atlanticus. Next base: position 11,439 of record NZ_AQQX01000033.1, on the reverse strand, counting down.
TGTTGTCGACGCAAAAGGCCAGCGCATCGTCGATCACGCCCGCGGCCACCACTTCGCGCAGTTCGTGGGTTTTCTCGAGGCGGAGTTCTTCAAGCTTGCGTTCCTTGCCAAAAAGGAAATCAAGCGCAATCCCGTCAAGCGGCAGGCTTGAGAAGAACCGAAGGCTGATCGACATGGCCGAGAGCACGGCAGGCGGGGTGATGACCTGTGCGCGGATCGGGCGCCCCTTGTAGGTGATCGAGACCGAGACGATCGGGCGGTCCTTGCTCATCGTTGTGTTGGCGGAAGAGGCGATCTGGTTGCCGAGGTCCTTCACTTCTGTTGCGGTCAACGCCTGGTCCAGCCTCCGCATGAAGTGATCGCCCTGGAATTCGCCCCAGCAGGTGCCATCAGGGTTGATGCAGATCTCGATGACATCGTCGCGAGCGGCGGCGTCGATCCGGTCGAGCGAGGTTTCGAGATAGCTCAGCGACATGGGCTCAGAATATCTCCAGATCGCGGTCGACCATGACCGTGACGCGGGCGCCCTGGTCGACATAGATGACGGGGCCGATGGAGAGGTAATCGCCTATGACGCTGTCCGTGGCATCTGCCAGATCATCGCCAACGTCTTCGAGAGCGTCGGCGGCAGTCTCATCCTGGACTTCGGAGGCGGCAGCACTGGGTGCTGCTGAGATCAGCGAGATCAGGGCGGCCGACCCGAAACGCTCGGCGAAGCGTGTGTCCACGAAACCGGTGACGCCAGAACGGCCCAGTTCATCACCTCCGAAGGAGCTGATCTGGACGGTCTGGCCCGCGGGCAGGATGATCCGGTCCCAAGCGATAGTCACGCGGCGCTGCGCGATATCGACGCCAGCGCGGTAGCGCCCGATGAGACGGGATCCGCGGGGGATCAAGAGGCGCGCGCCATCGACGCTGTAGACATCCTCGGACACCACGGCACGGGTCTGGCCGGGCAGGGAGCTGTCAAGGGCAGTTTCCATGACGGCCTGGATCATGGTGCCCTGTAGAATCGTGTTGGAGGGATTGGCGATCACCTCGGCCTGCGTCACGGTAGAGGGCAGCGCCCCGTTCAGCACGAAATCCGTCACCTCGCCAAAAGTGCGTTCGGTCAGAGCTGTTTCATTCGCTCCGGAGGCACCGCCAAAAGCGATGGTCGGCGAGGCGATGCGCCGCTCCTGGAAGGCGCGTTCCTCCGCGGCGCGGCGTTCAAGTTCCGCGAGCCGTCTTGCTTCTTCCTCGCGCCGGAGCCGCTCTTCTTCCCGCGCGCGTAACTCGTCCTCGGTGGGCCCGATGGGTGCCGGAAGGGGCCGGTTGGCCTCAAGCTGCGCGAGCTCAAGGTCCATGCGGAGTTGCTCCAGTTCGCGGTCGCGCGCCGTGAGCTCATCGCGAAACTGCTGTTGCGCGGTTTCCGACGCGGCTTGCAGGGCCGCGATCTGCGCGGTCAGCGCGTCAATCGCATCTGCGGCAGCGGTGTCTTCCTCGACAACTGGTTCAGGGGCGTTGCGCAACTCCTCGATCTGGGCCTGCAGCGCGGTGATCTGCGCCAGAAGCTCCGCGTTGGGCTCGACTGGATCCGGTCCGACAAACACAACCTCGGGCTCGGGCGGGGGCAAGGTCTCGATGGCGCCAAAGCCGTCCCCCTCGTTTTGGAAGACATCCGGGGTGGCCGTCGGCAAGGCTTCCTCTTCGTCGGGCTGTGAGAGAAGATAAAGCAGGGCACCACCCGCGCCGATGACGAGGACCACGATCAGCGCGAGAAGGGGCGACCGGCGCTGCGCCGCCGTGGGGGCGCGGGCACTGCCTTTCTCAAGGGCGGCGAGGCGTTTTTCCAGCTCGGTGTTCTCGGTATCGCTCATGAGGCGGCCTCCGCGGGCGGGATCGCCTCGATGCAGACCACCTCTTCGCCAAGTCGCAGGACCCATTGGCGGTTTACGCCGCTGACGCGGATCACACCGTCCTCAGGGGTTTGCGTGTTGACCGTGCGTTCACGGCCGCCCGCGTAGCGGAAGATCGCTGGCACAGGTGCGTTTCTTGGAAAGGCGAAATACGTGAACGTCCCGTCATCCCAGATGCGGGTTGGCGTGAACTCGGTCCGCGCGCTGGCGCCGTAATTGTAGTTCGGCGCTTGGGCGGCGATGGCCCGGATCGGGCGCGCAGCGTCGTCAGGGTAGCGGAACTGCACAACGTAGAAGGTCGGGCTGCGGACCTCCTCGACGTTGAAATAGTAGCTTCGCCTGTTCGTGTAGACCGTCACATTGGTATGGACACCGCGCGCGACGGGCTTGATTGCAAAGGCCTGACCACCGGGGACGCCATCGATCTCGAAGCCTTCCGTGTCGCCCGCGATGATCGAGCGGATGCTTTCACCCTCACCGAATTCGACCGTGGTCACATGGGTGAGCGACACGCTGAGACGGTAGACCTGACCCTCCTGGTAGGTGGCCAAGCGCACTCGGCTGTCGTTGGGACCGCCACGCGGGATGGTTTCGGCAGAGGCGAGGCCGGGCAACAGGGCAATGACAAAAATAAGCGATCTCATATACAACAACGTCAGTTCTCCAATCTGTCGGAGCGGATGGAATATTCGCGCACGGTGAAGCCGAAGGGGTTGGTCCAGACCTCGTCGATGGAGCGGCGGGTCTCCGGGCGGAACTCGAAGAGAAGCGTCGCAGTGAAGAGGCCGGTCTGGGTGCCGTTAATGGACGTCAGGCGCTTGCGCAGGCGGACCGTCGCGCGGTTGGTTCCGATCCGGTTGATGCTGAGGATTTCCACGTCGAGCCTGGCGTTGGGGCCATAGACGGTCGGCGGGTAATTCTCGTTGGCGCTGTTCCAGATCTGGCGCAACCCGCTCTCGGCAGCTCCGTCCGAGCGGCGCAGGACGCTGCGGATGCGCAGGTCGTTGTCGAGCTGGTTATAGACCTCGCGGTCGGTCACGTAGCGGAAGACCTCCGCCTCGATGATCGCCTGGTTGGCTGTGACAGACGTCGCGCCCACCGAAGCCTCGGGCAGGGCAAAGCCGGTGGCGGGATCATAGGGCACGACCACAGGCGGCGGATCGACATCGAGGATCGCGACAGCCGCCGCGCTCAGGCATCCGAGAATGCCGAAGATGAGCCCGATGAGCCCAAGGCGCTGCCAGAGGCGTTCACGGCGCAGAGCACCATAGACCAGCTCTTCTTCGATGATTTCCTGTTCACTCGCCACGCGTCATGCCTCAAATCAGTCTGCGCGCAGGTCCGGCAGCGTAAAGTCCATGAAGCGCTGCTCTTCGGCGATGGTGGCGGCATCGATCACGCCGCCGGTGCCATCGCCCACGGTCTGGATGGCTTCGAGTTGCCACATGGCGACCAGTGCAATGGCGAGCTCCGCGGTCACGCGCGTGTTGAGATCGATGCTTTCCTTTAGTTCGTCCATGTCGTCGATGAGCCCGACAAGGCGGTCGACCCGCTCGAGCGATTGGCCGGCATCCTCATAGCTGTTCTGGGCTGCCGCCGAGACAAGGGCACCGGTGGTGGCCTGCGTCGCCACGCGGTTGGCCCCGGGATTGCCGCTCGTGGCCATTTCCGAGAGGGTGTCATCGTCAAATCCGAGATCGGCCAGCACCCGATCCATCTGGGTTTCGATTTCGCCCGCGCCGGAGCCCGAGAGGCCCGAGAAATCTCCCGTCTTGATCGCCTCAATCGTGGCGAGGATATCGCCGAACTCTTGGTCGAGTAGGCCATTGAGTTCGTCTTCCATCTCGGTGCGGATGATTTCTGGAAGCTCGGCGAGGCGGGTGAGGGCCTCGTAGGTTCTTTGCAGCTCCGCGAGTTGGTCCGTGAGAAGGCCGAGCTGTTCGCGGAGCTGCGTCAGCTGCTCGTTTTGCAAGATCTCGTCCTCGATCATCTGCCGCAGCTGCTGGATGTTTTGCGCGATGTTCTGGGTATCGACGACGGGCACGCCTTGCGCGAGGACGGGGGATAGGGCGCCAAGATGCAGACCAACCCCAAGTGTCGTGGCCAAAGCTGTCCTCAAGAGCAGATGTCCCATCATTCAATCTCCCTGATCGTAAAATCCATGAACGCGCCTTCGGCCATGCGGGCGCTGGCCTGGGCCAGCTCTTCGGCGGAGAGCACGCGGGTGCGGGCGGCCTGAAGCCGGATGCGGGCGGCCACGAGACGCACGAGTTCGGCGCGGGCATAAGTGTTGAGCGCAACGCTCTCCTGCACATCCTCGGTCTCGGAAATCCGTTCGACGATATCCGCAATACGTAGGGCGGCTTGCCTGATCGCGGCGGGTGAGTTGTTGCCATAGAAGGCCGCGCCGTGCCCAGTGAGCGAGAGGTTGGCATTGGCCAGAAGCGCGGGGTCGATCGTGCCAAGCGCTTCGATCCCGCCGATACGGGTCAAATAGAGGTTATAGCGTTCGGGGATCACCTGGACGTAGTGCTGGGTCTCGCGAAAGGGTGGCACGCCGCCATACTCGAAAACCCGGCCGGGTCCCGCGTTATAGGCCGCGAGCGCATTGATGATATTGCCGTCGAAGGTGTTGAGCTGTGTCGCGAGATAGCGTGCACCGCCATGCACCTGCAGGTAGGGGCTGTCATAGTATTCCGGATTGATGCCCAGATCGCTGGCGGTACCGGGCATGATCTGGGTGAGGCCAAAGGCGCCGACGGGAGAGCGTGCACCGATGGTGAAACGGCTTTCCTGCCAGATCAGCGCCTGTAGGAGTGCGCGCCATTGGACCGGGGAGAGGCCCGCGCGGCCAACGCCGGCAAAGCCGCTGGTCTCCTGAGCCACGCGGATAATGAGCTGCTCGATGTTTTCCGCCGCATCCCCGAACATCTGCGCACCGCCGGGATTGGGGTCGATGTCGGCATTGCCATAGACCGCCTCGACTGATCGGGCCGGATCCCCGCTGCCGCTTTCCAGCCCCGAGACCATAGCCGGCAAGCCCTGACCGCCGAAGCTGGTCTGGGCATCGAGGATGCGTTGCAGGGTTTCCAGCTGCTCCCGTTCGATCTCGGCAATGAGTTCGCGCACGGCAAGCTTGTCGGCCTGAACGGCCAAGTCAGCCTCGCGATCGCCAGTCTCGACGATGTCACGCGCGGTCAGCCCACTGTCATTGGTCGGCACGCCTTGAGACAAAGCGAGACCGGGCAGCAGGCAAAGGGCCAGGATATGAGGCAGGCTAGACTTCAATGTCGCCCTCCGGTGCGCCAAGGGGCGTGAAGGTGCAATCAGGCGAGATGGCTGTCGTGGAGGCGAGGAAGGTGAAGCAATTGGCCTGCGGTTCCTGGTACTGGGCACAGGAGGCCAACGCACCGAGCGCGGCAACGAACATCAAAATACGGGTCATGAAAGCCTCCAGAAATCAGGGCGGTCGCGGTAATCGGCGCCGACAAGCGCTTCGCCCTTTTCCATGCCGCCAAGGATGGTGAGATCGGGTCCAAGCGCGCTCAGATCGGCATCGACGACGATCGAGCCCTGATCGTCGCGGATCAGCGCCAAGCGGCTGTTGCTGCCCGTGTTGAGAAGGACATCGAGCTCCTTCTCCGTGAGGTTCAGCATGGCGTAGTCCGCTGGCTGCGCGCGGATATTGGGGAGCAGGATCTGCGTCGGCACCGCCTCGATGATGGTCTTGCCGGTCCGGGTGCGCTCGAGCTGGCTTGCGTATTGCGTCATCATCACCGCGACCGTGTTCTGTTTGCGCGCTGTCACCAGCCAGTTCGACAGCCGCTCGGCGAAATACGCGTTATCGAGGGCCTTCCAGGCCTCGTCGATCACGATGATGGTGGGGCGGCGGTCCTCGATTTCGCGCTCGACCCGGCGGAAGAGATAGGACAGGACCGCCATCCGTTCCTTGTCGGCCTCGCTGTCGAGAATGCCGGTCAGATCGAAGCCCACCACATCGCCCTTGAGCGAGAACGTGTCCTCGAGGCTCTGCCCGAAGATCCAGCCATAGCGGCCGTCCTCGGTCCATTCGAGCAGGCGCTGGTGCAGATCGCCGCCATCGTCGGTGGACACAAAAAGCGATGCGAAATCCCGCCAGTTCCGCAGGGCCGGGTTTGTGGCCTGCGCGTTCTGGCGCACGACTTCCTGGATGCGATTGGTCTGGGCAGGAGTGAGCGGCTTGTCGGCGCGGTAGAGCAGGGTGACAAGCCAGTCCGAGAGCCAGGCGGTGCCGCGCGCATCGGTCTCGGTCCAGAGCGGGTTGAGGCCCGTGGGCTGACCGGCGTTCAGGGACGCGTAGCGCCCGCCATTGGCGCGGACCGCCATCTCCATACCAAGACGGTAATCGAAGACGAAGATCCGCGCGCCTGCGCGACGGGCTTGCGTCATCAGAAAGGCGGACAGCACCGATTTGCCCGACCCGGGCCGACCCATGATCAGGGTATGCCCGCTGGTCGGTTCTTTGTCCGGGCTGCCCTGCTCGTGGTAGGAAAACCGGTAGGCGCTCTGCTCCGGCGTGGGCAAATAAGTGACGACCCGGCCCCAAGGGGTAAGTGCTGCGGGTTTGCCGAGCTGCGTCCGGTGGAAGGCCGCAAAATCCGCGAAGTTGCGATTGGTGACGGCGCTCGCGCGGACACGCTTGGGCTGGTTGCCGGGGTGCTGGCTGAGGTAATGGGCCTTTGCGGCGACCCGCTCGCCGATCATTTTCACGCCCTCGGTCGCGGCGGCATTCACGATCTCGGCGCTGAGCGTCTGCAGCTCTTCGAGCGTTTCGCAGAAGATCGTCACGACCATGTGGTGCTCACCGAAGCTCTGGCGTTTGGCCTCCAGATCATCGGCGGCGATGTCGAGCGCTTCCATAAGCGATAGGGCGGCGTCCTGGCTCGCCTGCATCTGGCGCTTTTGCCGCTTGATGCGGCCCGCCATGAGGTTCGAATTGATCGGCGTGAAGGAGTGCGTGACGATCATGTCGACCGGCAGGTTCAGCATGTCGAACATGGTGCAGGATGTGGCCTCAGCATATTCCCCGATGGTGAAACTCTTGCCGTAGCGATGGCCCACCACGCCTTCCGAGAGCTCGAAATGCTCGCCGTGGAACGTCACGCGGGTATTGGCGACGTTGAAGGACAAAAAGCCGTAGGTGTTGGCCGGGTAGAGCGGCAGCTCTGTTCCGGTGTTGAGCGCCCCCAGAAACCCCACCAACTCCCCCGATGCAGCCGACAGCAGGCGCGGCTTGAGCTCGGTAAGCCCCGAGAGGAAGACGTTCACGGCCTCACCGAGGCGCTGCAGGCGTTTGCGGGTCTCCTCCTTCAGTCGGTCCGGCGCGCTGCGGCTCAGGAACGGCAGGAGGCTTTTCGGGGGCGGACGGTGAATGACGGTGAGCGTCAGCGTCTTGTCGCGCAGCCCGCTGGTCTCGAGTTTTGCGCGCCAGCGCCGGTCCACCTCGCCTGCGAAGCTGTCCTCACGGATCGGGTCGAGATCAGGTTTGATGGCCTTGGAGACCTTGTGGACGTAATAGCTGAATTCCGGCCCGAGCTGCGCGACGATGCGGGCAAAAAGCGCCGTCACCTTGTCGAGATAGGCATCGTCGGTCGTGTAGCTGTTGATCCCCTCGAGCCGAATGCAGCGGAAGAGTTCGTTCACCCGGGTCCGCACGGTCTGGTCGTCGACGAGGCTTACATAGGGCAGCATATGCGCGAGGCGGGTCTCGCGCGCATACCAGTCTGGCGTCATTGTGCGGGCATCGAGCGCAGCACCACGGGCGTCATCACGGGGCATAGCTGTCCCCGCCATGGATGGACCTGTTGCGCGTGGGCGGTGTCTCCTGCAGGGCCGTCATCATCACGTCGATGAAACGCGGGTCCCAATCTGCGGCCTTCCACAGCACCGGATAGAGCAGGGCGGCGAAACCCAGCACCGCGATGTGCTGGACCCAGACGAACAAGAGCACAGAGCCGAAGAGCCAGACCATCGCGTACATGATGGGCAGGCCCAGAAGCTTCGGCGGGCGCACGAGGCCCAGAAAGAGGGGCGAGCGTTCAGCCACCGGCGAAGACCGCGGCAACAATGGTGGGAGCGGCGGCAACACCAGCGATGCCCACGAGGACCCAAAGCGCTTGGCGCAGGTCGATGATGTTGAAGAACCAGCTCAAGAAAACGCCGAGGACCGCGAGTGTGGCGATGACCACACCAAGAGGGCCGGTCAGCGCATCGACAATGCCCTGCAACAAGCTCTGGATCGGGGAGAGATCGATGCTCTGTGCAAGGGCGGGCTCGGCAATGAACAGGAATAGCGCCAGCGAGGCGACAAAGAGGTTTGAAATCTGTTTCACGAATTTGATCCTTCCAATCGGGCCACGACGGCCATGACACGGGCCACGTGGTTCTGGGTTTCTCGGTAAGGGGGAATGCCACCGTGTTGGCGCACGGCGTCGGGACCGGCGTTGTAGGCCGCCAGCGCCAGATGCGGATCGCCGAAGCGCTCCAGCATCATCGCGAGGTAGCGGGCAGAGCCGTCGAGGTTCTGTTGAGGGTCACGCGGGTCGACGCCCAGATCACGCGCCGTCGCTGGCATCAATTGACCAAGGCCAATGGCACCTGCACTTGAAATCGCATCCTGCCGGTAGGCGCTCTCAACCTCGATATTGGCTCGATAGAGAGCTAGCCAATCCGTCACGGAAAGCCCCGCGCGACGCAGGCCGGGATGGCCGGCATAGCGCAAGGCCGTGGTCTGAATCCCGGAGAGGACATCGGCGCGGGGCAGGGGAGTCGGGCGGGCAAGGGCCGCGACTTGGACGCCCTCTTGCTCGGCCTCTACCTCGCCGAAGATCGCGATCCCATCGGAGGCCGAACTCTGACCAATCCCTTCATTGTAGTTTCGAGCAAAGCTGCTCTGAGAGCGGGACGGGGTCAGGGAGCCGTCGCTCTCCATGACCAGGACCATTTGCGCTGAGGCAGGTGCTGCGACCAGCCAGAGACAGACGAGGTTAGCTGCCAGCGCCCTTGTCTGATGGGGCTTTGTCTGGCGGCGCAAATTTGTGCGTACGGCTTGTCCCCGCCTCAAGCGGCAGGTCGACATGCGCAAAACCAAGGCCAATGAAGAAAGACACCACGCCGGAGATCGTCTTGAACTCGCGGATCTTGATATCGTTGTAGGTCGTCCGCGTGCGGGCGGTGACGAGGAGCTTTTCCACCCCGTCATCAGAGACAACACGCATGATCCAGACCCCGTAATAGCTGGGGCCTTTCTTGTGTGCCGACTCTTGGCACAGGATTTCTGCGCTATAGCCGCTTTCCACGAGTTCGCGGAACCTGGCTTCCGTAACCACATTTGGTGCTTCGATGTCCCAGTTCATGGCCCGGCTCACGCTTTCTCCAATGGCGCGACCCCAGGCATTCCTACTTGAAGCCCAGAGTTACGATAGTATATTATCAACCGCAAGATGTAATATCGTGCTTTGGCTGTAGTTTGGTTACGCAAACACTAGTCACGGCCAGTGTCCGCGATCAAGGAGATAACAGGTTTGAGAAACCCAAGGTTGACATGCCTGCTCCCATTGCAAGCTATGGCCCTTCTGATCTGCGTTCCTGGGCCGGTTTTGGCGGAATCCTGCTTTGCGCCATCCCGTCCTTTCCTGCCAAGCGATTCGCAGGCCGCGCGGGACTATGCGGATATCATCCGCGGCGACTTCGAAGATTACATTCAGGATATCCAGAGCTACTTCCGTTGCCTCGACGGTGAACGGGCCCGCGCCTTCGAGGAAGCGCGCGAAGTCAGCGAGGAATATGGCCGGTTCCTGCAATTGGTAGGGGATTGATGGGCAACCTCGGGAGCATCAGACTTGCAGCCCATGGAAACCAGACGCCGATAACACCCTCATATATCTACTTTTTAGATAACAGATTTCATCCGCTAGCGACGTCACAAAAGGTATGTGACGCGTGGCAAAGACAATCAGAAGCAAGGGACAAGTGGCACTCTGTCAGGCGTTGGTCGACGCCCGTGTCAAAGCGGGCCTTGGTCAGAAAGACCTGGCAGACAGGCTCAGATGCCACCAGTCCCTTATTGCCCGCCTTGAGAGCGGCCAGCGCCGGGTCGACGTTGTCGAGCTGGTCGTCTTGGCGCGCGCCATCGGCTTTGACCCGTTCGAGGTTCTGGCGATCGTTGAAGCCGCCACGGAGCCCGACCACAGGATTTGAAGCCAATGAATTGTTGAGAACACGGGAACCCACTTTCCCGGTCTGATGATCATTTCCTCATCGAGGACCAGTTAGCCAACATCAAAGAAGCCCGGCGCGCGGTCGTAGTGAACGCTCTGCAACCCCACGCCGCAATTCGCAGCGCCGCAGTGCAGGAAGCCAGTAAACAGTGAACGAAGATAAGGGTGAGGGCGTCGCGATCGCCAATCTGATCGGGACCGATGGGTGCAGTGTTGTTGGTTGGGTTTATCGCTGGAGGACAGGCTCACATGCGGTGATGTGGGACGTCCAAGGGCCCCAGCCGGTATCGGAAACCCGGCCGGATATAAGTGACGAACAGAAGCAAGAAATCGACTTCGATGCGCTGACGAGGATCGGAAGAAGCGACGACGGGTGAACAGAGCGAACCCGCGGTGTTTGCCTAAACGCCAAACAGCATGTGGACCGCGAAGCGTATGCGGTGCGGTCGTGCAAGCCAAAGAAGCCGTCTTCCATGACAAATCTACGTAGCGGCAGGTCAGTAGTTCACCTGCTCGAACCCGTAGTTGCCGTCATAGTCACGCCAATCGACGAAGACGGATCGGTGATAAATGCCAGGGCAATGCTCGCCCCAACGTTCAAGTCCCACATGGGCCTCGGGCAGGGCAGTTATCGAAGATCGCTGCCATGAGAAATTGCCTTGGGTCCCGTAGGTGCCGAGGACCACGGTCGCGCTTCGGTTACAATCCCCATCGCGCCCGGACTCGTGCTGTCGTGCATACCGTACATCGAAGACGCGGATGGACCGCACGAAATTGAACTCCGGCCCGCTGATATCGATGTCCGCGCGGTCCTGAACGAGCCGCAGGGCGAGGTCGGTGGGAACGAGATTATCTACTGGCAAGGATTGAAGCGGTCGACGGCTGTCGGTTCGGTACAAGGCTTCAAAGATGCCGCCAGCGTTGTTTTTTAACCGATCGTTTTCGTAGGAGGCGCCCATGGGACAGCGCCAGATTTGCAGCGGTGGTTCGACCGGCCAAGGTGTAATCCGCCGGATAAATTCGGCGCGGGCTCGGGCGCAAGGGACGGAAGCAGGCCAGCCGCCAGACAGGCACAAGAGGATCGCGCAATCGATCGGGTATGTCTGCGCGCGGGCGGGTATTGGCAGCGAAGAACCTGTCACGGTCAAAGCGACTGCGACCGAGGGGAGGAGCTTCTTGAGTAAATGGCGCATGCTGTGGAGCCTCCGTGATAGGAGTTCAGCATACATACAATAATATACTATCGCAACGCTAAGTATAAAGTCGCATAATGAAGTTTATGT
>NZ_AQQX01000032.1 GCF_000768315.1 Pseudooceanicola atlanticus | reverse complement strand
TTACTTTGTGGCGCAACCCGCGTCAAGTCTCTCCGTGTTTTTTTGCCTCGCCTCCCTCAGGAGCATCGCTCCGTCGTTCCGTCTGGCCCACCGTTGTGCGCCTCAGCGCCGCCGGTGAGGGGGTATTTACGGATAGGGCCGGATGTCCGCAAGGGCTTTTTTCGGCAAGTCGTCATCTTTTCTTCAATTACTTGGATTATCTTTTGAAAACATAGTGTTGAGCGACGTTTTTTTTCGCCAGCCCGCCTTGTTAGCGCCTTAGCTTCGCTCTCGTTCGCGTGAGGAAACACCAGATCTTGCGATATCCACAGGGTTACCCCCAAGAGAGCCTAGAATCTCGGCATTCGCTTCCCACGCGTCACCCGATTCACCCCCCGACTCGCGGGTGAATCGGGGTGAATCGGCGGGTCCCGGGGTCAGGCGCTCCGTTTGCGGCGCAGCGCCGGGAACCAGATCGGCAGACGCAGGGCGATCAGGCCGAGGATCGCCGCCATGTAGAGGAAGGGTTCGATCTGGAAGCCCTTCACCAGCATGATGAAGTGCAACGCCCCCAGGATCGCGATCGCGTAGACCATCTGGTGAAGCTTGCGCCAACCCGGCCCCAGCTTGCGCACCGACCAGTTGTTGGAGGTCACGGCAAGCGGGATCAGCATCAGGAAGGCGGCAAAGCCGACCGTCACATAGGGCCGCTTCGCGATATCGGCGAGGATCTGAGACATGATCTGCACGTCCAGCACCAGCCAGACCAGGAAATGCGCCAGGACATAGAAGAAGGTCAGCAGACCGATGGCCCGGCGATACTTGATCAGCCGGATACCGACATAGCGTTGCAGCGGCGTGATGCAGAGCCCGGCGATCAGCAGCCACAGGCTCCATTCCCCCATCTGGTGTTCCATCACCTTGACCGGGTCGACGCCCAGCCCGCCGGTCACGCCCATGTAGAACAGCCAAACCGGCGGCAACGCTCCCAGTATATAGAGAGGCCAGGCCGGAACACTGCGCGTGGCCTTGTTGATGCGGTCGGTGATGGATGGTCCGGCGGATTTTCCGGCCCCACCGACCGACGCGCTGCCGCTTTTGATCTGGTCGTTTCGTGCCGTCATTCTTTCCGCCTTCCGTATCTTCCGGGGCCCGGCGAGTTGGCGGGCCCCGTTTGGGTCAGTGTCGTCGTCAGTGTGGGGGTCAGAAATTCGCCTTCAGGTCCATGCCGGAATAGAGGCTCGCAACCTCTTCGCCATAGCCGTTGAACATGTCCGTCTCGCGGCGCGAGCTGAACAGTCCCGCGCCGATCACCCGTTCCGTGGCCTGGGACCAGCGGGGGTGATCCACCTCCGGGTTCACGTTGGAATAGAATCCGTATTCCCGGGCATTGGCATCGTTCCACGAGGTGAAGGGCATGTCGTCCTGCAGGGTGATGCGGACGATGCTCTTGATCCCCTTGAAGCCGTACTTCCACGGAATGACCAGCCGGATCGGCGCGCCATTCTGTTCCAGGATGTCCTGACCGTAGATGCCGGTGGCCATGATGGTCAGCGGATGCATCGCCTCATCAAGCCGCAGGCCTTCGCGATAGGGCCAGTCGAGAACCGGATACCGCAGGCCGGGCATCTCGTCCGGACGGGTCGCGGTTTCAAAGGCGACATACTTCGCGCCCGACTGGACGCCGACGCGCTCCAGCAGCTGGTTCAGCTCGAACCCGTTCCAGGGGATGACCATCGACCAGGCCTCGACGCAGCGCAGGCGATAGATGCGTTCCTCGATCTCGACCTGGCTCAGGATGTCTTCCAGCTGGTAATCGCCCGGCTTGTCGACCATGCCGTCGACCTTGATCGTCCAGGGTTCGGTGGTCAGCGCGCTGGCATACTTGGCCGGGTCTGTCTTGCCGGTGCCGAACTCGTAGTAATTGTTGTAGTTGGTGATGTCTTCCAGCGGATTGGGCTCCAGGCCCTCGGGCGCCGCCAGCGCCGGACCCGCGATCGAGCCGAGGCCGAGCCCCGCCGCGCCCGCCATGATCTGACGCCGGTTGAGGTAGAGACCCTCATCGGTCACGTCGCGGTCCTTGAACTTGCTCTTCCAGATATGGCTATTGCTGATGCGGGCCATCGATACCTCTCCCTTCGGGGTCACTTGCTTTACTTACGCAATACCCCGGTTCGAAGTTTCGGCCTAATGACCTCTCCTCAAACCCTCGTGGCGAGATTGAAACATTTTACCCGGCTCAAAGGTGCGCCTTGTTCACGTCGCCCGCATCGTGGCTGGGCCGCAATTTCGACAGCAGGATGGAATCGCCATTGGCCTGCACGACCCGCACATGGTGCCGCCGCATCCGGCGCGGTTCGTTGACGCCGACGGAATGGGCGATGGTCTCGACCTCCTTCACGATCTGCTTGGCGTAATTGGCGACCTTCTTGTACTTCTGTTCGACCACGAGGCCGCGTTGCAGATGCGGCTGGTGGGTGGTGATCCCTGTGGGGCAGGTGTTCTTGTCGCATTTCAGCGCCTGGATGCAGCCCAGCGAGAACATGAAGCCCCGCGCGGTGGTGACGAAATCCGCCCCCGCACAGATCGCCCAGGCCACGTCGGACGGATTGACCAGCTTGCCGCTGGCGACGATGCGGATGCGGTCGTGAAGGCCGAACCTGTCGCGCAGGTCGACGATCCGCAGCAACGCCTCGCGCAGCGGCATGCCGACCAGGTCGATCAGCGGCATCGGCGCGGCCCCGGTACCGCCCTCGCCACCGTCGATCGTGATGAAGTCGGGCGCGTGCACCGCACCGCGTTCCAGGATCTGCTGGAACAGCCCTTCATAGGCGTCCGAGGACCCGATCACAGTCTTGAACCCCACCGGTTTGCCGGTGACCCGCCGGATATGGGAGATCTGGTCCAGCAGCTCTCCGAAATTGCGGATATCCAGATGGCGGTTGGGTGACAGGCTGTCCTTGCCCATCTCGACCCCCCGGATCGCCGCGATCTCGGCGTTGATCTTCTCGCCGGGCAGGATGCCGCCCTTGCCGGGCTTCGCGCCCTGGGCCAGCTTCAGCTCGAACATCTTGACCTGCGGGTTCTTGGCAAGCTCGCGCAACTTCTCGTCGCTGAGGTTGCCATGTTCGTCGCGCACCCCGTATTTCGCGGTGCCGATCTGGAAGACGATGTCGCAATTGCCGGCCTTGTGATAGGGCGACAGCCCGCCCTCGCCCGTGTTCAGCCAGACCCCTGCCTCGGCCGCGCCGCGTGACAGCGCCTCGACCGCGGGGCGGGAAATCGCGCCATAAGACATGCCGGAGATGTTGAAGATCGACGGCGCCTCGTAGGGTTGCTTGGCATAGGGCCCGATCACAAGCGGCTTGGTCGCGGCGAACTGGTCGTCCAGTGGCGGGAAGGACGCGTTGACGAAAATTGGCGTGCCGGGGATCGACAGGTTCCGCGTCGACCCGAAGGCCACCATGTTCCCCTTGCCGCTGGACGAATGATAGACCCATTCCCGCTGCGCGCGGTTGAAAGGCATCTCCTCCCGGTCCATGGCAAAGAAATACTGGCGGAAGAACTCGCCCAGCGTGGAAAAGAAATATCGGAACCGCCCGATCACCGGGTAATTCCGGCGGATCGCGTCATCGGTCTGGGTCCGGTCCAGGAAGAACAGCACCAGCAGGGTCAGCGCGCCGATCCCGATGACCAGCAGGAAAAGCAGGGCCAGGTATTCCAGTGCCGATCCGACAAAGCCCATTCGAATTCTCCCGATATCTGATGGCGTTGTGCTGTCGGCACAGTGTCCGCTTCACGTGAAAGCAGCAAGACAAACCCGCCATTCCGCGCGGCTTCGCCTCGGGTGCCGCGGAAATTCTCGGCCCATAGTATAGCTCGCGCGCGCGGGCGCGAGGCAAAGACCTGATGACCTCGGTTGAAAGGCCCCGGTCTTGCGACGCGGATCACCCCGGATCGCCACCCGAAACCACCCGGATCAGCCGCCAGTCATAACAACATCGTCATTGGAAATCGCACGCGGCCGCAGCTTAGCGACCGGCCGCAAATCTCAAGGGGTCTGCGCGAAAATGTGACTGTGATCGGGGCGGCCCGGTCCTCCGTAATCCGATCAATGCCACACAGGGCAGCAACCCAATCAGGAGGAAATCACAATGTTCCGCAGAACGCTACTTACCCTGACCGCCGCCACGATGATCGCAGGCCCGGCTCTCTCCGCCAGCCATTCCAAGGACATCGTCGACACCGCAGCCGATGCCGGGTCCTTCACGACCCTGCTCGCCGCAGCCGAGGCCGCCGGCCTGGTCGAGACCCTGAAGGGCGATGGCCCCTTCACCGTCTTTGCACCCACCGACGATGCCTTTGCCGCCCTGCCCGAGGGCACGGTCGACACGCTGCTGATGCCGGAAAACAAGGACCAGCTGACCGCGATCCTCACCTACCACGTCGTGCCGGGCAAGGTGATGTCCACCGACCTCAGCGACGGCATGATGGCCGAAACCGTTCAGGGCCAGGAAATCACCGTGTCGCTGGGTGACAGCGTCATGATCGACGACGCCACCGTCGTGACCCCGGATATCGAGGCATCCAATGGCGTGATCCACGTGATCGACAGCGTCATCATGCCGTCCGAATAATCACGAAAGAAGGAACGGGTCCTCTCCGACCCCAGCGGTCCCGGCCTGTCCGGGGCCGCGCCCTACCAGCCCGACGGATCGCGTTGCAAGGGCACGATGAAATCGTCCTCCGGCTTCGGATCCATTGTGGCGCCGCAAAGCGCGGTAATGACAAAGACAGCGCCCAGAGGCGTCACGAACATCAGCAACAATATCGCCAGCACGACGAACAGCCACCACGTGCGCCGAAATAGGGGCATCACTCCGATCTTTCGCAGCAGTTTCATCTCGAGGTTCCAGATGTGGCGCGCAAATACTCCGACCCCGGTCAGTGCGCCGCCCACGCCATGGTGGATCTTGCCGTAAGCGGCATTCAAGTCGTCCCTGTCGTTCTTGCCGTCGCTCATCCGACCCCCACTGGCTCATTCTCTGGACATGACCGTAAGGCAGCATTCCGACAAGAGAAAGCCGTCACACCCAGTTGCAGTTCAGATACCGCAGCGGCGCGCGCTGCGCCTCTCCGCCCCGGTCCTCGCGGATCAGGATCGCGCCGCCATTCTCGACGCGCAGGCGCAGATTGCGGGTCCAGCTCTGTCCCTCTCCGGTGAAGTTGAACTGTCCGGCGACCTCGTCTGCCCCGACCTGCAAGCCCGGCGCCGGCACAGCGCGGGATTCGTAGAAGGTCAGGCTGTCGGGACCCACGACCATCAGCCCCTTGTTGTCGTCACGGTCCAGATCGCAATCCTTTTCGACCAGCCCCCAATGACCATGCAGCGACGCCGGGATCTGCCCCTCCGGACTGTCCCCAGCTTGCGGAATACATCCGGCCAAAGCGACCGACACGACACTGGCCAGCGCCCCGCTGGTAAAATTGGAAACCATGGCACACCTCCTTGATTACCGCGGAGCCTAGCAAGAACCGGGGCGGCGGCACGATCCCGGACATCCAGGACCGGCGGAAAGCCACCGGGCACGAAAAAGCCCGCCGGGATACGGCGGGCTTTCTCCTTGAGTTCAGCGCCTTAGTGCACAGTGGCCTCGTCGGGCTTCGTCCGGTCGGAGCGTCCGACCCGGTCGCCGATGATCAACCCGTCCGGCCCGGCCGAGATCGGCACCGTGTCGCCATCCTTGACCTCGCCGGACAGCAGCGCCTCGGCCAGCGGATCCTGCACGGCCTTCTGGATCACCCGCTTCAGCGGACGTGCCCCGAACACCGGATCGTAACCTTCATCGGCCAGCCATGTCAGCGCATCGCCATCGAGCTCAAGGTTGATCTTGCGACCCGCCAGACGCTTGCGCAGGCGGCGCAACTGGATATCGACGATCCCGTCCATGTCCTCGCGCTTGAGCCGGTCGAAGACCACGATCTCGTCGAGACGGTTCAGGAATTCGGGGCGGAAATGCGCCCGCACCGCATCCATCACGTCACGCTTGGCATCGCTGGCATCCGACCCTTCGGGCAGCTGGCTCAGCGCCTGAGACCCGAGGTTCGAGGTCAGCACGATCAGCGTCTGCTTGAAGTCGACCGTCCGGCCCTGGCCATCGGTAAGCACACCATCGTCCAGAACCTGCAACAGCACGTTGAAGACATCCGGATGCGCCTTTTCGACCTCGTCGAACAGGATCACCTGGTAGGGCCGGCGCCGCACCGCTTCGGTCAGCACGCCGCCCTCGTCATAGCCGACATAGCCCGGAGGCGCACCGATCAGCCGGGCCACGGAGTGTTTCTCCATGAATTCCGACATGTCGATGCGGACCATCGCGCTGTCATCGTCGAACAGGAACTCCGCCACGGCCTTGGTCAGCTCGGTCTTGCCGACACCGGTCGGCCCGAGGAACAGGAACGACCCAAGCGGGCGGTTCTCGTCGTTCAGGCCGGCACGGGCCCGGCGCACCGAATTGGCCACGGCACGAACGGCCGCATTCTGGCCGATGACCCGCTTGTGCAGACCGTCTTCCATGCGCAGCAGCTTGTCGCGCTCGCCTTCCAGCATCTTGGTCGTCGGGATACCCGTCCAGCGTTCGACCACCTGGGCGATCTGTTCCGGACGCACGGCCTCTTCGACCATGACACCGTCGGCTTCCTGCTTCTCGGCCTCGCCCAGCTGTTTCTCCAGCTGCGGGATGATCCCGTAGGACAGCTCACCGGCCTTCGCCAGGTCACCGTTCCGCTTGGCGATTTCCAGATCGGCGCGGGCCCGGTCCAGCTGTTCCTTCAGGTCACGGGCCGAGGCCAGCTTGTCACGCTCTGCCTGCCACTGGGCAGTCATCTGCGCGCTCTTTTCCTGAAGTTCGGCCAGCTCCTTCTCGCGGCCGTCCAGCCGATCGCGGGAGGCCTGGTCGTCCTCCAGCTTCAGCGCCTCGACCTCGATCTGCAATTGCAGGATCTGGCGGTCCAGCTGGTCCAGCTCCTCGGGCTTGCTGTCGACCTCCATCCGCAGACGGCTCGCCGCCTCGTCGACAAGGTCGATGGCCTTGTCCGGCAGGAACCGGTCGGTGATGTAGCGGTTCGACAGGGTCGCCGCGGCCACCAGGGCCGAGTCAGAGATCCGCACGCCGTGGTGCAGTTCGTACTTCTCCTTGATGCCCCGCAGGATCGACACCGTGTCCTCGACCGTCGGTTCGCTCACCTGGACAGGCTGGAACCGGCGGGCCAGGGCGGCATCCTTTTCGACATACTTGCGGTACTCGTCCAGCGTGGTCGCACCGATACAGTGCAGCTCCCCGCGGGCCAGCGCCGGCTTGATCAGGTTGGCGGCATCCATTGCGCCATCGGCCTTCCCGGCCCCGACAAGCGTGTGCATCTCGTCGATGAACAGGATGATCTCACCGGCAGCGGCCTCGATTTCCTTCAGGATGGCCTTCAGCCGTTCCTCGAACTCACCGCGATATTTCGCACCGGCGATCAGCGCACCCATGTCGAGCGCCAGAAGCCGCTTGTTGCGCAGGCTTTCGGGCACGTCGCCATTGATGATCCGCAGGGCCATGCCCTCCGCGATCGCCGTCTTGCCGACGCCCGGTTCACCGATCAGCACGGGGTTGTTCTTGGTCCGGCGCGACAGCACCTGCATCGAGCGGCGGATCTCGTCGTCGCGCCCGATGATCGGATCGATCTTGCCTTCCTCGGCGGCGGCGGTCAGGTCGCGAGCGTATTTCTCGAGCGCCTCGAACGTGTCCTCGGCGGATGCGGAATCGGCGGTGCGCCCCTTGCGGACGTCATTGATCGCCTCGTTCAGCTTCTGCGCCGTGACACCGCCGGATTCCAGCGCGTCCTTGGCCGGCGACCGGACCAGCGCAAGCGCGGTCAGCAGCCGTTCGACGGGCACGAAACTGTCCTTGGCTTTCTGCGCGACCTTCTCGGCCTCGGCAATCACCTTGACCGTGGCATTGTCCATGTAGACCTGCCCGGCATCGCCGGTCACGGCGGGGATCTTCTTCAGCGCGGCGTCGAGATTGGTGACGATGGCCTTGGCATCGCCCCCGGTCTTCGCGATCAGGTTGGCGGCCATGCCCTCGGGATCGTCCAGCAGGGCTTTCAGGATATGTTCAGGGGCCAGGCGTTGGTGATTTTCGCGGATCGCGATGGTCTGGGCGGCCTGGATGAACCCACGCGACCGTTCCGTGAACTTGCTCAAGTCCATGGTTCTTCTCCTCTTTGACAAGCGTCCCTCTGGGAGCACCCTGTTCAGGCGTGTCTCCGCGGAACCTTGATCTTCAGATGGGGAGCCACATCGGCGGGTTCAAGCCGATGTGACCGCGATTTCAGGAACAAAAGCACCATAACACGGGTTTTGTCTGCAAGGCGCCCCCACATAGGGGGTATCGAACAGCAATCAGGAGGGTCCAGTGATGAACGTCACGACCGAAATCCGGAACATTGCCTACAATCCCGCCACGCGGGCCTTCGAAGCACGCGTGACCGTCAAGGATAACGGGCTCGACTACACCTATCCCTGCGCCCTGCGCGCGCCGCTCGACATGGATGCCGGGGTCGTGTCCCGCCGCCTGTCGGAACTGGCCCGCAGGCGCCACAGCCGCGACAATCGCCCGATGCATTCCCATCGGCCCGACACGGTTCTCAGCGATTACCTCCCGCCCGAGGTGACCGCAGCGACCGATGCGCTTTGGAAACGGCTGCTCCGCGCCGCCTGACCTTGCCGAAATTTGAATCCCGCCCTGGCCTGTCTCGTGGGGCGGGTCGGTGCGTCCGTCTGCCAGCGGGCCACCATCCAGGCCGGCGGAGGGCATGGTGCTTTTGCCCGAGGCATCTCTCTCCGTCGGTCGCTTTTTCAGGGCACGTTCGTCCAGCAGGTCGGCATCGATCTGGATGCGCCCCTTGACCGGACAGCCGCGCATGGTGACAAGGCCACAGATGCTGCGCCAAGGAACCCTGCCCATGTCCGTCACCCCTGCCAAAGCCCCCGCCTCCGACAAGCTGATCGTCGCGCTTGACGTGCCCAATGCCGTGGCCGGGCTCGACCTGGCCGGACAGATCGGTGACGCGGTCAGTTTCTACAAGATCGGGCTCGGCATGCTGACCGGCGGCGGCCTCGCGCTCGCCAACGAACTCAAGCAGGAGCACGGCAAGCGTATCTTCCTCGACATGAAGCTGTTCGATATCGGCGCCACGGTCGAGGCGGCGGTGCGCGGTCTGACCCAGTTCGACATCGACTTCCTGACCGTGCATGGCGACCCCCATGTCGTGCGCGCCGCGATGCAGGGCGCGGCCGGGTCGGGGACCAAGATCCTCGCCGTGACCATCCTCACCTCGCTCGACCGGGGCGATCTGGATGACGGGCTGATGATCGAGGGCACACCGCACGATCTGGTGATCGAACGCGCCGGCCGCGCCTTCGAGGCCGGGGCCGACGGTGTCATCGCCTCCCCGCAGGAGGCCGCGGATATCCGTGCCCTGCCCGAAGCCGCGAACCGCCTGATCGTTACCCCGGGCGTGCGTCCCGACGGCGCCGATCTGGGCGATCAGAAACGCGTCGCCTCTCCTGCAGCCGCCATCGCCAACGGGGCCGATCACATCGTCGTCGGCCGCCCCGTCTGGAAGGCCGACAAGCCCCGCCTTGCCGCCCAGGCCATCCAGTCGGAGCTCGCCGCCCTCTGACCCCGAAGGCCCCGACCGGAGCCGCGCACCCCATGACCCGCCCCGCCGATCCCCGCAGCCAGGCCATCCGCGCGTTCGCCCGGCAGCAATTTGGCCTGCGCGGCACGTTGCGCCTGCATCGCGCGGCGCTTGGCTGGGATCTGCTGCGCGCGCCGATCAACGTGCTGCTGGCCCCGGTCTTCCTGCTGACCCGCATTCTCGCCTGGCTGACCCGGCTGGCGCGCTGGCCTGCGTTTTCGGCCTGGCTGTCCAGCCGGCGCATCTTCCTTGAAACCGCCGTCGCCGCACAGGTTGACACAGCCGTGACTGCGTTCATCGCCGACCTGGACCACCGCGGCATCGGCCCCGACGCCACGCCCGACCACGTCCGCGCGGAGATTGCCGATTACACAGCCACCCGCGGTGCTGTGGCCGAGATGGTGACGACGCTCCTCGTGCTGCTGTCGGGCTACCTGCTGTTCTCCGCCGCGACGCCGGGCATCATCTCGCTCGCCGGACCCATGGCCGAACTGCGCGCCCGCAGCACCGCGATCGACAGTTTCGCCCTCGGTCCCGGGCTCGGCAGGCTCTATTACGGGGTTTTCCCGACGGCCCTGTCGCCCTGGTTCGTGCTGGGTACGGGGGTGGTCCTGGCGATGCTCGGATCTCTCGTCACGACGTTCGCGGGACTGCTGGCCGATCCGCTTCAGGTCGCCACCGGCACGCATCGCCGCCGGTTGGACCGTCTTCTGACCCGCCTCGACGCCGCCTCCGACTCCGGTCTCGCCCGCGAACACCTTCTGGCACGGACGGGCGATCTGTCTGACATGGCGCTCAGCCTCTGGCGGATGATCCGGGGCTGACCTTGCGAGTGGCGGCACTACCAATATACGTTTCGCCACAAACCATCAGCACAGGTGCTCATTGGATGGGGCGCTGTCATTTTCCAAGTATGCAAGGATCATGGCGCGGGTCGCTTCCTTATGTTTGTCTCTCCATTCCTCGGAACTGATATCGATAGCAAAGATTGTCGAAAGCGTGTGCATGTTTGAGATGTGGAACTGAGTAAGGGCTACCAATTGCACATAAAGGACGAGTGGATCGATCCCTGGCCGGATGCATCCGGCTTTTTCGCCGCGGTTCAGAAGCACACCGATTTGTTCCAGAACTGGGGAGGACATCTTCCCGATAACCTGCGACTCCTTCATGTGCCGTGCTCTCTCAATGTTTTCATTCGTCAGAAGACGAACCAAGTCCGGTGTCCGACGGAAATGCTCGTTCAGAAAGTCGAACAGCTTCAACAGGCCAGCAATCGGCGGTTCATGTGCGAAATCAACCAACATCTCACGTTCACGCAGACCTGAAAGACTGCCTTCGAGCACTGCGAGGTAAAGACCTGATTTTCCTCCGAAATGATGATAGATCATACGTGGATTGGTCTTGGCCCTTTTCACGATACGCTCGATCCGCGCACCCGCGAAACCATGAGCCACGAACTCCTGATGCGCAGCGGCACGGATCCGTTCTTCTGTACTGACTTTGGGTCTGCTGGATGTCTTATCTGTCGTCATCGGTTATTGATCTGCCAGCTTGCTACGTATCTCAGAAGAGCGCGGTCTGTGCCCGGAGCACCGATCAGGGATAGGCCACCGAATTGTGTCGGGATCTGAACCTGCGGGGCTCCGGCATGTCCTGCCAAGGCACAGATTGCAAGCGCAGGTGGATAGAAATCACCGATTGTCTCGCCATCCGCGTTCCTAGACAGCGCGGCCACCGGCGCTGTCGGGATTATGGCCACGCGACCCGGCGGGAGTGCTTTGCGCAGGGCGACGGAGAAATGTTCCCTCAGCGTCTCTTCTCGGGTGGTCGGGGCCGTATCGGCCAGTGCCTCGTCGAACCGCATAGCCATATCCGGGGCGAAAATTGGTTGTATGTTCCGCAAAGCCTCACCGAGGCTTAGCCTGATATCGCGTGCCTGCAAGCGGGCGTAGACTTGATGGTAGTCCTGCCAATCCGCAGCAAAGAGACAACCGGATTCGATTGTGGCAAACGCTTCTGCTTCCCGACCAAGGGCAGTGCCGTGGTCGGTATTGCACAGGGCAAAAACGTCTTCCGCGACAAAGACCTCCTGAACAGGCGGCACAGGTCTCGCCGGCAGAAGCACGTCACCGATCCTGGCAAGCGTTGAGGCGTCACGTGCAAACCATCCGATCGTATCGTAGCTGGGCGCGAAGGCGGTCACGCCAGCCATGTCCAGGACACCATGACTTGGACGGATGGCAAACAGGTCGCAAAAAGCCCCTGGAATGCGGACTGAGCCACCGGTATCGGTGCCAAGCGCAAAATCACAGGCGCCTGCTGCGACGGCGACGGCCGATCCGCTGGACGACCCGCCGGGGAGGCAGTCGGGCCGGACGGGGTTCACCGGTGTTCCATAATGCGCATTCCGACCTTCAAGGCTAAAGGCTAGTTCGTCTGTAATCGTCTTTCCAATGCAGTGAGCACCGGCATTCAATAATGTTTGGACCATAGGCGCGCTCACCTGCGCCACAGGGGACGCAGCCAACCAATCCGGATTGCCGGCACCGGTTTTTTTGCCCTCTAAATCGATCAGATCCTTCACAGCGAAGGTCAGGCCCGACAAAGGCCCGCCTCGCTTGCCCGGTAGATCAAACCGTCCCCCGGGGATAAACGCCGTATCCGCGATCGAGGGGCTGTCACCGATCACACCGGTTCCTTCAACGCTTTCAGAACTGCACGCGAATCGCAGACGAAACCGAAGCATTTTTTGACGTTCCAGATCGAAGCCTCGGTGCAGAATTCCGGAGACGTCGTGGCGCAACAATCGGTGACCATGATGCAACCATAGCCCAGGAAATTCGCATCCGTGAGCGTCATCATTACACATTGGTCTGTGTTCACACCCGCGAACATCACGGTCTTGATTCCCAGATTGCGCAGGATGGAATCCAGGGGAGTATCCCAGAACCCGCTGATGCGGTGCTTGTCGACCTGATAATCCTCGGGATGTGGGGCCAGTTCGTCGACGGTTGCAGCAGCCCAGCTGTCCTTGGTCAGCACTTTGTGGCCGTTCGGCAAGTCCTCGGTGATGCCGGTGCCACGACCCGTGGGCTTATAGAGGTGGATCTGATTGGGCGGCAGGTTGGCAGCGTCCGGCCGGACGCCCCAATTTACCCAGATGACAGGGACGCCCGCTTCGCGCAGTTCGGGCAATAGTGCTTGCAGCGGCTCAATCGGGGCCCGGTCGGGTTCGTAGTCGCCACCGATATGATCAACCCAGCCGCCTTTGGTGCAAAAGTCGTTCTGCATGTCGATAACGACTATGGCGGTGCGATTGAGATCACAGATGACCGTTTGCGGTTCGGTCGAGATGTGGATGCGCCGTGGTTCCGGTTCTCTCATCGACATGTCGATGGTATCTGGCGTGGCATTCCAGTGGAACGTCCTTCCGATGCCCAGGGCACCGGCGTCCTTCATGGCGGTGGTATCGTCTTTCATTGCGAATATCTCCTGTCCGGATGACTGGATCGACACTGCGCTGTGCGTTCGCAACTGCCCATCAGAAGTGTGAACAGACCCCGTAATCTTTGACCAAATGTCCTATTATCAAGCGCCCAAACCGCACGCTCGCTCAAAAAGTAAACATTTACTTACTAAACCGATCTCCCGTGTCGGTCTTTCCTTCGTGATCGAAAAGAATCGGGTTTGGCTCCTCTCAACCCGGATGGTCAAAGCATCAAGACGCGCAGACAGGACGGGCTCACACTGGGTATCATGAGAGGACCAGAAATGCTGAACCGACGTCATTTTGTAGCCATTGCCGCCGTCTCGGCGGCGCTTCTTTCATCCACCTCCGCCATCGCGGCCGATGCGCATAAGGTCGGGATCCTGATCCCAGGCTCCAAGTCCGACAAAGGCTGGATGGAGTCCGGATATAACGGCCTGCTCGCCGCACAGGAAAAATATGGCGAAAACCTCGAAGTGCAGATGATCGAAAACATCAACTACGCCGATATGGAGCAGGCCCTGACCCAACTGGCCATGGGCAACGAACTCGTCATTGGCGTCGGCGGTCAGACCCAGCAGGCCGTCTACAAGATCGCTCAGCGATTTCCCGACACGAAGTTCTCCATCGTCGGCGGGAACGAAGGAATGGAGGCCTCGAACGTCGCGGGCTATGACGTAAAGCAGGCCGAGATCGCGTTTGTCGCTGGCGCAGCTGCTGCGATGATGTCGGAAAACGGGGCCGTCTCCTATGTCGGAGGAATGGAGATCCCGTCGATCGTTAATGCCGGCAAGGAATTTGGCGCGGGCGCGAAATACATCAACCCCGACATCAAATACTTCGAGGCCTATACCGGGGACTTCGACGATGTCGCCGGATCGAAGGAAGCCACACTCGCCGCGATCAATCAGGGGGCGGACGTGCATTATCACATCCTGAACCTTGGCCTGCGCGGCATGGAACAGGCGGCAACCGAAAACGGCACGCACATCATCGGAAGCTATTCCAATTATTGCGGCACCGACCCGCTCTACATTGCCTATTCTATCACTGGCGTCGGCTACCAGGTAGAATACGCCATCGATCAGCTGGTCGAAGGCACGTGGGAACCAGGCTACATGCCGTTCGGCCTCGCCATGGGCAAAGACGCCTCTGACATGATCGTCTGTGAAGGCGATGAAGAGATGAAGGCCACGCTCGAGGAAATCATGCAGAAACTGCTCGACGGCGAAATCTCGACGCTGGAAGGCTGAGATATGGCGGCGGACAATCTTCCTCCGCTGTCCTTGGATGCCGCGCCTCTTTTCAGTATGCGCGGCATCAGCAAGGCGTTCGGTAACTTCATGGCGCTGAGCGGCGTCGACCTCGACCTGAACGCAGGCGAAATCCATTGCCTACTCGGAGAGAACGGGGCTGGGAAATCGACGCTCTGTAATCTGATCTTTGGCGTGCACGCGCCATCTGATGGCAAAATGAACTACCTTGGTGCTCCACACGATCCGGGCGGGCCTCGCGATGCACTGGACGGTGGGATCGCCATGGTGCACCAGCATTTTTCACTGTCCCCGGACCTGTCGGCTCTGGACAACCTTTTGCTGGGCAGCACGCTGAAACGCTTGAATCGCAAGTCTGCACAGGCAAGGATCGAAGCCCTGGCAGACAGCTACGGGCTGAAGCTGGACCTGACCCAGCGAGTTGGAGACCTGGCTGTCGGCGAACGCCAGCGGGTCGAGATCGTAAAGGCCCTTGTCCGACGGCCAAGGCTGCTGATCCTGGATGAACCGACCGCAGTCCTACTGCCCGAAGAAATTTCAGCGCTGCTGAAAACCTGTCGCAAGGTCGCGGACGAAGGCTGCGGCGTTGTCATGGTCACGCACAAGCTGGCCGAAATCCGTAGCGCGGCGGACCGTGTCACCGTCATCCGGACCGGCAAGGTTGTCGCTAAGTCAGATGCTCCGGCCAAAGAAATGGACCTACTCGTCAGCGCAATGATCGGTCGCGAAGACTTGCCAGATGCCGCCCGCCAACGACTGCGAAAAGGCGGGAGGCGCGGCCCGGATGTCATGCAGGCCGACGGCCTGAGCTATCGCGACGCTATGGGCGCACTCCGCCTCGACAAAGCGAGCTTCACCGTGACTGCAGGTGAGGTGGTCGGCATTGCCGGTGTCGAGGGAAACGGCCAGACCGAATTGGGCAATATCCTTGGCGGCGTACTCCGACCGACGGAAGGACGTTGGTTTGCCGGTGATTATGACCTGACCCATGCCCCGGCACGCAACGCGACATCACATGGGGTCGGGATTGTTCCGGAAGATCGCCATGGCGTCGCAATCGCCGAAGGCATGAGTGTAACCGACAATATCCTGAACAACCGGGTCGCAGCCTACACGCGCTTCGGTTTGCTGGACAGAAAGCGGATGAAGGCTGATGCAGCCGAGTTGATGTCCAGGTTCGACGTACGCGCCTCCGGCCCGGACATTCCGATTGCAGGGCTATCCGGCGGAAACCAGCAAAAGGCTGTTCTGGCGCGCGAATTGACAACACCAGGCCTGAAATTCCTCCTCGCAGCGCAGCCGACACGCGGTCTTGATATCGGCGCCGTCAACTCCGTTTACGACATGATCCGACAGGCCTGTGACGATGGCGTTGGGGTGCTGCTGATATCCTCAGAGCTGGACGAAGTTCTGGCCGCCTCTGACCGCATCCTCGTGATCTACCGTGGTCGCATCGTGGCGCAGCGCAACGCGAATGAGACAAGCCGAGAAGAGATCGGCGCCTTGATGGCGGGTCAAGCTGCATGACCAAAAGAAATTTGACGCAGATCCCCGGTGCCATCCAGATCCTATCGGTTCTTGCAGCCTTCTTTGTCGGCCTCTTGTTGATCCTTGCCACCGGCGCGTCTCTCTCACAATCGGTGACGGCCTTTGTACAGGGCGCCTTTGGGACCGGGTATTCGATCTCGGTATCTATCAACCGCGCCGTGATCTTCGCTTTGGTTGGGTTGGGCTTCATCATAGCGGCCCGTGCCGGCCTGACCAATGTGGGCGGCGAGGGTCAAATCGCCATCGGGGGAATGGCTGCGACGGCTGTCGCGCTCTACGGTGGAGCCGAAGGTCTGCTTTGGCCATTTAGCTTTCTCTACCCCATGGTCGCCGCTTGCATTGCAGGGGCTGTTTGGGCCGGTATTGCGGGCTTTCTCAAGGTCAGGGCGGGCACGAACGAAGTCATCTCGACCCTGTTACTGTCCTTCATCGCAATCTGGCTTGTCTACTGGTCGGTCCAGTCGCCGGTCCTGTTGCGACAACCCATGACCTCCGCCGCAACACTGCCCGAGTCCCTTTCCATTCCCGTGACAACACAAATTCCTCTGCTGACCGGATCCTATGCATCACCCGTGACTGCGGGCGCAATAGTCGCATTGATCCTGGCCATCTTCACCTGGGTGTTGCTTGGACGCTCGATTTTCGGCTTCCGTCTGCGGATGGTCGGAGAGAACCCAACCGCAGCTCTGCGCGCCGGAGTATCCGTCGACCGCGACATGGTCCTGGCTCTGGCGATTGCCGGCGCTTTCGGCGGCCTGGCCGGCGCAATGATGATCCAAGGTGAGCAATACGCGCTCAAGGCCGGTTTCTCCTCCAACTACGGCTTCGACGGTCTGGTCGTCGGTCTGTTGGCCCGAGGACGTGTCTCAGGGGTCATCCTTGGCGCGCTTCTCTTCGGCTTCCTGCGGTCCGGCGGGATCATGATGGAAATGGCAGCCTCCGTTCCGACGGCACTTGTCCAGATCGTTCAGGGCCTGATCGTGATCTTCGTCGCTGGCGCTGCCTATTGGCTGGAAGGAAAACGCAGATGAGCTGGGACCTGATAGGGCTTTTTCTCGCATCCACACTGCGGTTGTCTGCCCCGTTGGCCTTCGCCGCAATGGGAGAATACATCTCGGAAAAAGCGGGCGTCCTGAACATGAGCGTCGAGGGTATGATGCTGACAGGCGCCTTCGCGGGCGCCGTAGGATCATGGATGACTGGCAGCCCGATGCTCGGCATGCTCTTCGGCCTGATCGCCGTGTTACCGGTAGCCGGCCTACAGGCATTCATGACGAACGTCATGCGCGCCAATCAGATCGTCACTGGCATCGGCATCAACATCCTCGTACTCGGTGCGACGACCCTGGGCTACCGTCTGCTTTTCGGGGCACGCTCACGCGAAGTGATCCCAGGATGGGACAAGTGGGAGCCTTGGCCACTGACCCAACTCCCCGCCATCGGTCCAGCCTTTTCGCAAATCTGGCTGGTCTACATGATCCCCGTGGTCGGTTTCGCGATCTGGTGGGTGATGTACAGGACCGGCCTCGGCATTGCCCTGCGCGCAGCGGGGGACGAACCGCGCGCCGTCGCCAATTCGGGCATACCCGTACGCTGGTTGCGCACCGGGGCAATCATGGCCACAGGTCTTCTATCCGCACTTGGCGGCGTCTTTTTTGTCCATCGGTGACATCCATTCCTTCACCGAAGGCATGACCCGGGGAGCCGGTTACCTGGCTATTGCCGCCGTGATCTTCGGCAACTGGCGCATTCTGCGCACGATCCTCGCATGCCTGCTTTTCGGCGCTGCCAATGCCCTTCAGTTCCAGTTGCCTGCCATAGGCTTCAACGTACCAAGTGCTCTGTTGATAATGATGCCCTACCTACTGGCCCTCGTGGCAGTGGCAGGTCTTGCCGGGCGGCAACGATCCCCCGCATCCCTTACGAAACCCTGGTAGGTCGCATGTCCGTTTCAGCATCTTCTGCCGAAGGGGTCGTATGCACGCCGCATCCGCTGGCAACAGAGGCCGGCCTCGTGATTCTTCGCCAAGGCGGCACAGCCGCCGAAGCGGCAATTGCCGCGGGTGCAGTCCTCACGGTCGTTTGCCCTCATTTCTGCGGACTAGGGTCAGGATGCATTGATTTCCCCCACAGCGCGTGATTCACGGCTCC
>NZ_AQQX01000031.1 GCF_000768315.1 Pseudooceanicola atlanticus | reverse complement strand
CCCGCCACGAATGCCGATGATGCGCCGCGCGAAACGCCGTGCCAAATCGGGTTGGTGCGACGAAAACAGCGCCGTCGCGCCGCGCGCTTGCGCCGCCCCAGTCAGCAGCGCCAGGACCTCTCCGGCACGCTCGGGGTCTAGATTGCTCACCGGTTCGTCGGCGAGGATCAGACGCGGTTCCTGGGCCAGGCACCGCGCGATGGCCACACGCTGCCGCTGACCGCCGCTGAGACTGTCGACCCTGCGTTCGGTAAGATCAGCAATGCCGCAATCGGCAAGTGCCGTGCGCGCAATCTCCAGATCATGCGCGGTCGGTGATCCCAGCAGGGCCCGCAGTGGCGGCATGCGTCCCAGGCGCCCGTTGAGGACGTTACGCAGAACCGTGGAGCGTTCGACCAAAGCAAACTCCTGAAACACGAAACCGGTGTCCGGGCGGCGCGCGCGCGGCGGCGGGAGGTCGGGATCGAGCGGCGCACCCAGAACCGATACCCGCCCGCTCCAGCCTTGGAGCCTGCCGTCGAGCAGTGCCAGCAGGGTCGTCTTGCCCGCCCCGGACGGGCCGAGTAAAGCGACGCTCTCGCCCGCCGAAACCCGAAACGAGACCCGCTCCAGCGCCGGGAGGTCCGCGCCCGTATGGGCAAAACTCAGGTCGTCTATTTCGATAGCTGTGCTCATCGCAACAGCCCGTATTGCTTCGCCATATCGCGTACGCCGTCATAGGCGGCCCCGTCGGCCCTGACATAGCCATCCGGTCCATAAAGAAAGCCCAGCTTGTTGCGGTGCTCCGGCTCGTTGAGCCGCAGCATTGCGTCGACAAAACGGTCCCGCAGAGCGGCATCGAGCCCCGGGCGAGCGATCACCAAATGGCTCGGGATCGGCGCGCTTTCCGCGATCCAGGCTACCTCCGCCTGTTGCTGCGGCGTTAGAAGCAGGTCGGCATACTGGCTGGCGCCTGCGGCATCGACCAGGCCTTCGGCCATCGCCTGCATCGCCTGCTGGTAACCACCCGCGAAGAAGATGCGGCCGAAGAATGCCTCTGCCTCTCCGGGGCCTTCGACCAGCCCGGCCTCAACGAATTCGGCGAGCGGATAGAGATAGCCCGATTCCGAGATCGGATCCGCGAATGCGATGTCGTGCCCGCGCAGGTCGGCGAGCGCTCGGATGCCGCTGTCGCGGCGCACGAAGATGCGGCCCGTGTAGCTCGGCGCGCCCCGGTAGACTTCGGACAGGAGCGGCACGGCACCGATCTCGGCCTCGGCCAGAACGAAGGGCAGGGCGCCCATGAAGGAGATATCCGCGTCGCCGTTTCGCAGCGCCTCGACCGCCGCTGCATGGTCGATGGTAACGAACCCTTCGACAGGGACGCCGATCTCACTGGCCAGCCAGCCGGTGATGGCCTCGATATCGCCAAGCAGCTTCTCCGGGTTCTCCTGCGGGATGAAGGCAAGCCGCAGTGCATCGTCCTGCGCGGCGAGAGGTGTCGCCAAAGACACCGCGCCCGCGCCGATCAAGGTCAGTATCGTTCTGCGGGTCAGATGGACTGGCATCAGAATGCCCTCTCTTCGATTGCGTCGGCTTCGGACTTGAACGCGGTCCAGCTTGCTTCAGCGGCCTCCCAGTCTTCCACGCGAACAGCGGCGCCGACCGCGGCCAGACGTTCGGCCAGCGCATAGACCTCGGGCCGGGCGGGGAGGTTCGACATGGTACTGGCGTCCGCCGAGAGGTCCGCGGCCACGGTGTCGGTCAGCAGCAGGATATGCTCCGCGTCCCGCCGCGGCAGTAGCGTATCGATTGTCGAGGCGAAGGTCGTCAGTTCGGCGAATGCCAGCCGGAAAGCGGTATTCTCGGTGTCGAAGGCCTCATAGGGCTCGTCTGCCGCGCCAACGGTCTCGAGATAGGCGGTCAGATCGGCGCGGTCATCCTCGGTCAGCCCAAGCGATTTCGTCTCGTCGAACCAGTCCACGACGGCGGCCAGCGTCGGCAATGACCCGTCGTGGAAATAGGGGGCGGTATAGGCCGTGCCGAGCAGCGTGGGCGTGTCCAGCGCACCGGCGCGAGCCCCCTCGTAGCCCGGCGCGACGGAGCCGATGTCGTGGGCCTGCCGGTCGAGGAAGTTCGCGTCTGGCACGTGGCAACTGGCGCAGGACCGATCGCCGAGCCCGGCGAAGGGCCGGTTGAAGATCTCCTCGCCGCGCCGGGCGGCCGCTTGGGCCGTGTCGGTCAGGCGGCCATCAGTCGTCAGCATGGAATTCGGCAGGAAGTCGAATTCGAGCATGTAGGCGACGAGAGCGTCCATCATGAAGGGCGTCGGTTCATCCCCGCCGAACTCGTTGACGATCACGTTGCGGGTGAAATCGCGCAGGGAGGCGAAACGGCCATCGCGGCCGTAGGGACCTGTAAAACGCAAGCCGCGCAGGCTCGGAATGTCGAGCGGGTCGTCGCGCCGGTCGTTGAAGATCGGGTTGAAAAAGGCGCCGTCGACGTCGATCGTGCCTGGCTGGTGGCTTGCGCCCGGAACGAAAAGCCGCTGGTTGATGTCCGAGCGGTTGTGACAGGTCGAGCAGGTGATCCCGAGATCGCGCGCGGGGCTGCCGAAGATTTGCGCACTGTCGAACAGCATGTCGCCGTAGGCAACAAGCGGCAGATCGGTCTCGTCGATGCCCTGCTCCTCGAAGTTGAGGACGAGCAGTGGTAACGGGTCCTGATCGAAAATGTCGGAGCCCGGTGGCAGGCTTGGCGGCACCTCGATGGCGCGACCGCTGAGCACGGCGGTTTCCGGCAGGGCGCTTAACGCCCGACGCGTAGCAAAGTCGTCAACGAGGTAATTCTCGGCGAGATAGCCGGAGATGACAGCGCGCGCGGATTCCATGGTTTCGCGATCCGCAGATGTCGAGCCTGCGCCAAGTACGCCAGAGAACCCGGTGCTGCTATTGAGCTCCAGCCAAGCCAGGCCGATCCGTCTCGCAGCCTCCGAATCGGCGGCCGCGACGCCGTCCTCGAACGCACGGTAGAGTTCGCGTGCGGTTCGCAAGGCCTGCTGTGCCGTCGCAGGGTCTTCGGTCGCGAGAACCCGGTCCAGTTCCTCTTCGATCCTGAGCGCGATGAGCCGTGTCGCCTCGGCGAAAACCGCCTGACGGTCCTTGCGAGTGATGGCGTCCAGAAGGGGGGCGGGTCCGATGTCGCTGCTGCCGTCCAGCCATGCTAATGCACCGACAGAGAATTCCGAACCCCGGTAGGGTTCGGCCCAGGCGGTCACGACGTCATCCCAGGGCAGCGGTTCGAGATTTCCGAGGAAGAGAGTCAACCGGTAGGCCGCCGCCTCGGGAAGCCATGGAGCCTCCTTGGCAGGCGTCGCAGCGACAGGTCCGGACAGGACGAGCGCACTTGCGAGTGCAGCAATGAACGCTCCAAGGAATTTCTGAATCACTGCAGTCTCCGAATTCAAAAGTTAGACATGGCTAACTTATCTACCCTAAGCAAACAAGTTGTCAATCCTGCAGTTTCCCTGCAAAGTCTCAAGTATGACAAAGCTGCAATCACAGGAACATGAACCGTTCGAAACTGTCGACAGGGCTCCCGAAGCACAGGCTGAGGGGTTCGCGACCGTGCGTCAGGCACATGAGAGCGAAATGGCGGAAGATTACGTTGAACTGATCGCCGAACTGATCGAGTCGCGCGGAGAGGCAAGGCCGGTGGAAATCGCCGAACGGTTTGGAGTGAAGCCGCCGACCGTGACCAAGAACATCTCGCGGCTCAAGGCTGCTGGCCTGGTGCGGCGGGAACCTTATCGCGCCATATTCCTCACGGATGCCGGTCGGGAGCTGGCCGAGGCCTGCCGCCGGCGGCACAGGATCGTCGTCGCGTTTCTCCTCAGCCTGGGAATCGACGAAGAGACTGCGGAACGCGATGCGGAGGGGATCGAGCATCACGTCAGCACGACCACGCTGGAGGCCTTCGAACACGCCCTCCTGCAATCTCAGAGCGGCAAGTAGCGCAGCATCAAGTTCTCGCGAAATTCAGCAAAGCAAGACTCAGGAGGCGGCGGCGTCAGCAGTCAAAGGCTGGTGGGTTGGCATTTGTTCTGATGGTCAACTTTAGTGCAGAAAATCGTTCGTGTCCTCTGAGCTTGGCCAGCCCGAGATAGTGTGCCCAAAATCCCTGACTGCGACGACGGAGCAGCGAAAATGTCGATCGCGGGAAAAGACGCGGGTGCAGCCCTTGATTTGGTCCTCTGTTCAAAGCGCATAGACAATTGTCATCACCGTCGTCATGACGATCAAGAACATGACCAAGGCGCCTATGGCGAGCGTCCGGCCCATGTCGCGGTTTGGCTTTGCTACTTTCAGACGCAATTCTTCGGCCGTTTCCGGAAACTCGAGCGCCGCGGAGTTTGACCCTCGCACCAACTCGTATCGTGAATTCCAGCGACGCACCTCGGCCGCGTTCCACCCGTTCATGACCAGAATGATCGCGGCGATCATCAGCATCGAGGACGGGACCCAGATCGTGTAGCCACCCATGGTTTCGTCGGACAGGGGATCGAGAAACCCGGTTCCCGCCGTTTGGTAGGAGGCATAGAGGCTCACCTCTTTGAGTGTCGTCAAGGAACCCAGAAAAATGTTTGAAACGATCACCGCGAAACCGGAGATCAGCCTTGCGCCGCGCCTCGCGCCCTCAGGGGGATCTCTCGGGTCGAAGAGCATGCCGAAATACCAGATCCCTGCCAGCACCATCGCAAAATGGGCGAACACCTCGATCGCCGCGATGCGCTGAGCAAGTCCGTAAAGCACTGGAATCTGCCAGATAAAGAGCGATGTGATGAGCGCGGCAGTGGCGGTTACCGGATGTGCCAAGAACCGAAATGCAAAAGATTTTCCAAGAGCGCCGAGGTATCGACTCCACCGTCTGTTCAAACCGGCTTGCAATAATCGCCACGGCTGAGAGACCGCGAAGAGTAGTGGTCCTGCAAGGCGGAGGAGAAGGTGCTCCACTTGGTGCACCGAAAAGAGGCTATGCCCCAACGAAGCCAGAGGCGCATTTGTGGCCGCGAGAATGCAGGTCAAGCCAGCGAGGAACAGGGCTTGCCGCCACATAGACACCGTCCCGCGAATGCGAGCGGATCGCACTAGGCCGCGCATGTAGACCCATGCGGCCAAGCTGACGGAAACAAGGGACACTGGCGAAATCGCATACCCAAACGGGTCGAAAAGGAGGAAGTAAGTGATCATCGGCTCCTGTCATTTTGTATTGTCGGCGTATCGACGGATACCGGTGAAAGTCGGGATGTTCCCACAGCGCCACCCCGGGCCAAGGACAGATCAGTGGACATCGTGAGATATTTGCCCTGCATCCACATGAGAAAAAGGTTTTCATAGAAACGTGAGAGCGGGTGGCCGGACTGACCGGCTGGCGCGAT
The DNA here is from genome assembly GCF_000768315.1 of Pseudooceanicola atlanticus. GTDB lineage: Bacteria > Pseudomonadota > Alphaproteobacteria > Rhodobacterales > Rhodobacteraceae > Pseudooceanicola > Pseudooceanicola atlanticus. The sequence goes on along the minus strand of NZ_AQQX01000031.1, from coordinate 14,275 downwards.
GAAATAGGATCCGGCTTCTTCCGAAAACGACATGACCGCCTGAAAATTGGTGCCCGCGCTGGCCGCGAAGGGGCGGTCATTGTCAGAAGAGAACAGCGTTGCAATCAGTGTGTATGGATCGCCCGAAGATGGGGCTTCGAGAGACAGCAGATCGCTGATGATCCCACTCGATCGGATTGGCGCCCACCCCATATTCAAAGCGTGTGCTTCGCCCCAGACCCAATCTGACGGATCGGGTCCGTAGCGGTCGACAAGCCAGCCGATGGCATCATCCAGGGCCGCACGAACCTGATCCTGGCAGGTCTCGATGCGGGTGGACGGGCGGATGTCGCACCAGATTGCGCTCCCTCCGCGATCTGAAAGCACCGCAAATAGGATATCGGCATTTGGCCTGGCCCAGACCGTTGTCGCGGATGGAAATTCATCCTGAAGTATCCGTTTTTGCAACGCGCGCGCCCAGGCCCAGAACACGAGCGGTTCCGGTGAAAAGCGATCCATGTCGCCATTCCATTGGGCAAGTTGACCCAGAATATCGCCGCGAAGCTCATCTGCGCGGTTCTCTTTGAGAGCGCCTGCGGAACCCACGAACCAGAGCTCTTTTGCCATTATAGGAAGAAGCGCCCGCGCGGCAGTGCTGACCGTGTCGCGCTGCGCCGCAATCGCGCCCTCGACCGAGAATATCGGTTGCCGCACATCAAGAGCTGCCAGACGGGCGTCTCGAAACGATAAAGGCGTTTCGACCTCCCTGTCAGGCCAGCGAGCAAAGATTTCTCGGCCGATGGCAAGAATCTCCAATCCGGCTGGTGCCAGGTTCATGCTTGCGTCCATAGCATCGTTCACATCGGCGGACCGCGCCAGACGGTCAAGCATCATCAGAAAATTGCCGGCCTTGGCAGCGGTGGGACTCACTGGCTCTTTAAGGGCAGTCAGTGACAGAGATCGGAACGCCCAAGCGACGCGTTCGCTGCGACCGACGACAATGAAGGGCACACCCGGCATTGTAGCCCCAATCGCGGCTCCGGTCGGGAGTTGAATATCCGCCAGGTACCATTCAGAAGGCAGCGATAAGGGGCCACGTATATCGGCGGCGAGAATTGGTGCTCCCGAAGCTGTTCTGTCTCCAGGCAACGCCCAAGCATCGAGGCTGACCTTGGGCGAGGTCACAAACAGCTCGGGCAAAAGAGGTCGATCTGACAAGCCGGACAGGTCACTCTGGCGTCTCTCGGGTTGAAGATCGTTCAGAAACGCTTGGGCAAGTCTGAGACTATCGACGGGTCTCCAGGCAGCGATCATTCTCTCATCCGCGATCAACAGATCGGGTGAGCCTCTGCCGCGCCCGCCTTCGGATACCAGACCAAGCCACGCGTTGACACCTGCGGCATATGCGTCGAGCGCTTGGGCTGTCGAAGGCTCGACTTCGATCGTCTGGTCAAGTGGCAACAAGGCTTGCGCTGCCCGCCTTGCCCTCAATAACTGGCCAAGCCTGTCCTGAGCGTGAACGAAACCAAGCGCGAAATAGGCGTCCGCAGCGGAGTCTGCAGAAATGTGCGGTATGGCCGCAGCATCTCGCAGAATATCGACTGGACCTTCGATTCCCGCAACACTGAAATCCTCGTCATAGTCGGGGACGGAGGCGCGCAAAAGAAAGTAGACGACACCGGATACGGCCAGTCCTGATGCAAAAATCGCCAGGAGCAAGTACAGTAATATGTTGAACAGTCGTTTCAATTCGTTGCCGGTGCCAAAGCATTCTCAAGACGTGATGCGCAAGAGGATCACCGAGGCGAAAAAAGCGAGTAGGCCGAAAGCAATACCGAAGCCTGTCGCGTATTGAAGTATATCCAGGCGGTTCCCTTTCCGCCGTTGCGCCAGGTAGCCACCCCAGAGCGCCCCTCCGACAAAGCCTGCGAGCACCAGCATCACGATTCCTCCGATTTTGATTTTTCTGAATTGAAACATCGTCTGGCCGATCCGACGGTAAAGGCTAAGGCCCAGACCGCACAGATGAGCGCCAGCGATGTCCAATCACCGAAACGTGCGTAAGGTGTAGGCGCAAGCGCTGTCGGCAGGCTGGCATCTATGACTCCAGTTTGTCCGGTCTCGAGGCGCGCGATGATCTCTCCCTTGGCGTCGATGATCGCGGAAATCCCCGTGTTGGCCGCCCGGACCACAGGAAGCCCTTCTTCGACCGCGCGCATGCGCGCGGAGGCGAGGTGCTGCTCGGGGCCGATGCTGGTACCGAACCAGGCATCATTTGTTGCGTTGAAAATCCAGTCGGGGCGAAAAAGGTCATCGACCACCTGGCCCGGAAAAATGATCTCGTAACAGATCGCCACCGCGACCAGAGGCGCACCCGGGATCGCCAGCGTGCGTGGCCCTGGTCCTGGCGTGAAATCGCCCAAACCTTCGGTGAGCCGCTCAATCGGCAGCCAGCCTCTCAGGGGCACATATTCCCCGAACGGAACAAGATGATGTTTTGCATATCCCGTCAGAATTTCGCCGTTGCCGTCATAGGCTTGAACCGTGTTGAAATATCGGGTTTCCCCATCGCCCTCTACGCGGTCAGGCACTCCTGTCAAAAGGATCCTGCCGTCTGGCAGAACCGTGGATAACCGCCTGCGCGCCAAGGCGTCCTCGTCCAGAAAACCGGGAAAGGCCGTTTCCGGCCACAGCAGCAGGTCGAAGCGTCCAGGTCGCGCAGACAAGCTCAAGTATTTTTCCAGTGTTCGCTCGCGGCTCCCCGGCGCCCACTTCTCGACTTGCGGCACATTGCCTTGGACGATGCGCAAAGCGATGTCCGTCGTCGGCAAATTTGTCCCTAAACGCAACGCGCCGCCACCCCAGAGGCCCATCACCGCAACGGCGAAGAGCACGAGAACAGGCACGCGTCTATTTGGTGCCGCCACAATCAACACACCGGGCAACAGCCCGATAAAGACCGTGAGAAAGCTTAGCCCATAGCTTCCGACCCAGGCGGCGGTTTGGCGCAGGGCGGCGTGATCGACAAGGGCATAAGCGGCAAGGTTCCACGGAAACCCCGTCAGGACATGCCCCCGCAGCCATTCCAGTGCGACCCAGCAGGTTGCAAGCAGCAGGCCCGCTGCAATGCCGCCGACAGCCCGGCGCTGCATCACGGCAGCAAAAAGCATCGCTGTCAGAGCCGGGAAAATGGCCAGTCCGGCGGACAGTCCCGCGACTGCCGGAATCGCAAGGGCACCGAAACGTTCGGAATCGACGTAGAAGCTCTCGGCGATCCAGGAAACTCCAAACCCGAACTGGCCTATTCCGAAGGCCCAGCCGATGAAGAAGGCAGGCGCTGTCGAAACCTGCCGGAGCATGAGAAAAAGTGCTGAGAAGGCGACCGGAACAACGATGAGCCATGAGAATGGTGGAAGGGCTAAAACCGTTAAACCGCCCGCCATAAAGCTAATCCCTGATCGCAGGGAAATGTAACGGCCACGACCCGTCAGTGGTCGCAAGCCCGTCATCATGTGCCAGTCTGAAACTTGGCGCTCAACCAAGGGGCTATGAGCAGTAGGCCCACGCCGCCGACCACGAAAACATCCGCCATGTTGAAGGCGGGCCAATGCGTGGATCCGGCGTAGAAATCGAGGAAGTCCGTCACACCCCGAAACCGGATGCGGTCGAGGACGTTGCCGAGCGCGCCACCGATAATCGCACCATAGGCGATAGCCTCAACCGGGTTGGCAGTGCGCACCAACATGACGGTCAACCAGCCACAGACAGCGAGGGCCAACACTGTAAGGCTCCACCATGGCGCTCCACCAAGTAATCCGAATGTCACGCCATCGTTGCGCAGGTAGATGAGATTGAAACCGGGAAAGACCGGAATTCCGGCGCTCAAATCTGCCGCATTGGCGACGACAATTGCTTTTGTCACCTGATCGACAAGAAAAGCACTTCCAGCCGCAATGAAACCTTGGAAATGGGACTGTTTCATCTCATCATCCCAGCCATACATCGAGGAACAACATGATCACGAGGCCGACCGCGAGACCGAGTGTCGCCCTGTTTTGATGGCCGGAACGGTGGGTTTCCGGAATGATTTCGTGGCTGATGACGTAGAGCATCGCCCCGGCGGCAAAGGCGAGGCCCCATGGCAACAGCGGCTGCGAGATGCTGATGATCCCAGCCCCAAGAAGCCCGCCTACCGGCTCGACAAGACCTGTCAGGGCGGCAATCCCCCACGCACGGCGCCTGGAATATCCCTCACCAAGCAATGAGACCGCTACTGCGAGACCCTCGGGAGCGTTTTGCAGCCCGATGCCAATCGCAAGCGGCAAGCCACCAGAGAAACCGTCAGCCCCAAACCCGACACCAACGGCGAGTCCTTCGGGGAAATTGTGGATCGTGATCGCAATGATGAAGAGCCAGACGCGGCGCAGCGAAGCAGCGTCTGGGCCTTCCCGCCCGGTCTTGAAATGCTCATGCGGCAGCCGCTCGTTCATCAGAGCAACGGCACCCATGCCAAGCAGGAGCGCAACACAAACGATGGCCGCCGGGAGAGCACCGTTGTCGGACTGTCCTTCGGCTGCGTCGAGAGCCGGGATGATCAGCGAGAAGAACGATGCAGCGAGCATGACACCCGCTGCGAAGCCAAGCAGCAGATCGCGCGTAGCCCGGGAGGGGATGCGCCCGAAAAGAACAGGGGTCGCCCCGACCGCTGTCAGCAATCCGGCGGCCAGGCTTCCAAGAAAGCCAAGGGTAATTGGGGAGAAGGGTTCCAAGCGCTGAGGTCTCGCCGATACGTCAATCAGCGGCCGAATAGCTACTAAAGATCTCGGTCGATCCATCGCCGCGGATCAGGAAGACGTCATAAGCCTCACGATCATCCTCCGGTCCCATGCCCGGCGAGCCATAGGGCATTCCCGGCACCGCCAGCCCCACCGCATCTGGACGCTCATCCAACAAACGCTGAATGTCTGATGCCGGCACATGACCCTCGATCACGTAGCCGTCGACCAAAGCCGTATGGCAGGAGACCATGCGCTGAGGCACGCCATTGTCGAGTTTGAAGCGCACAAGAGATCCCCCGAACATGTCCTCGCCTGTCGGTGCGAAGCCGTTTGCCTCGAGGTGCTTCATCCAGGACAGGCAACACCCGCAGCCATTTGTCTTCCGGACTTCGATCTGGATCGCATCGGCGACAGCTTGTGCCGCGGGAAACATGGCCAGCGTGACTGCAAGGGCGGGAGCCAGTCGTTTCATGGATTAAAGCCTTTCGGTTGTTGTTTGCACAAATTCGCTGGCGAGCCTCTCAGCGAGTAGCGAACGCGCCTCAGACAGTCGTTCAAGCGCAGCAGTGTCGTCTGCATCCCGCTCGGCCGCCTCTGCCAGTCGCTCGTCTGAAAGAGGATCGGTCGGGCGACCATCCACCAGAATCTCGTAGTGCAGATTGGGACCGGTCGCGGTGCCGGTCGCACCGACGCGACCGATCATGTCTCCGGCCATCACGCGCTGCCCTTGTTCGAGGCTGTCCGGCACCTCGCTGAGATGTGCGTAGCGTGTAAGTGTGTCGGATCCATGCGCAATCTCCACCACCCGGCCATATCCACCACGACGTCCGATAAAGCTCACGCGTCCGGGCGCCGTTGCTTTTACCGGCGTACCGCTTGCCGCGGCAAAGTCGACGCCGGTGTGCATGCGCACATTCCCATAGACTGGGTGTGTGCGACGGCCAAAGACGGAACTCAGCCGCGCTCCTTCCACCGGTTGCGCAAACACGCGCAGCACTTCTCCGTCGACATAGATCGTCGCTTGACCGCTGCCGTCGTCCGGCCAGACGATCTCGTAGACCGATCCACCAAGATCCAGCTCAGCGAAGGCAAGCTCAGGCTGACCAATTCTCTGGGTGCCGTCCCGTGCCTCGCGCCAAAGGAGGCGCATCGTCTCGCCACCGGAAAGTTCGCGTCGAAAATCCACTGTGCCGCCCAGCATCTGCGCCATGTCGACCGCAAAGCGAGCAGGGATGCCCGCCTTGTCCAACGCCGCGAAGATAGAGCTTTCGATCACTGCCTCGCCCGCGAACGTTACCATTTCAGGGTCTGGCTCCAACACGCGTGTGACAAATTTCTGACCAAAGACCGTTTCGATCCGCACCCCATTGTCAACTGCCAGTTCCACGCGGCTCGGATTTCCGTCAACCTTTGAGATCACGGTGATCTCGTGGCCCGGGCGCAATCGGCGCAGATCATATTCTGCTCCAAGCGCGAGCGCGATTTCGGCGCGCGCAGGCGCAGCGATACCCGCGTCCGCCAGGACCGCATCCAGAGTCTCGCCCGACGCAATCTCACGCGACCAGGTGATCAAAGGCGGTTCAATCTCGGGCAAGGCGGTTTCTGCGAAGACAGATTGCAAGAGCGGCAGAGGTCGCATTGGGCTAGCATTGTCGGCGTGAAATGCAGCGGGCGGTGTCACATCGTAGTCGGCGATCTGAGGCATCGAGAGCGGATCGGGAGTCCAGAGGGTCGCTTCAGCAATCGCAGGAGGCACTGCCTCTTTAGAAAGAACGCCAGAAATGGCGATGGCGGTCAGCGAAAAAGCGCCTGCGATTGCCACGGTCGCCAAAACAATTCTAATCTTCATGTTGCCCCCTCTACGTATTCTGTCAGTGCACGCCGGATCTTCGGCACTGCGAATTCTCTTGGCTCGTGATAGTCAATCATGGTGACAAGTTCACCCTTGGCATCGAACAGGAATACGCTTGCCGTATGGTTCATTGTATAGTCGCCGCCTTCGGTCGGGACGCGCTCATACGAGGCACGAAATCCTTCTGCAGCGCGGGCAATCTGGTTTGCCGGCCCAGTCCAGCCGCGAATAGCCGGATGAAAATAGCCGACATATTCGGCCATGGCCTCGACCGTGTCCCGCGCCGGATCGACTGTGATAAAGACCACGTTCATCTGCGCGGCTTCGTTTCCGAGATCTTCAAGCCAGCCTGAGATATCCGATAATGTTGTGGGGCAGACATCCGGGCAGTAGGTGAACCCGAAAAACACCATGGTCGGGCGTCCGATCAAGGTTTCTGGGCCCACTTCATTGCCTTCGTGATCGGTCAGTCGGAAATCCATCGCCGACAGGGGGAGAGGCCTTTGGCCGGCCGGTTTTGGTGCACCGGGACCATCCACCCGCCACCAACCGACGCCGAGCATCAGAGCGACAGCGCCTACACCGGCTGCACCGTATTGGACCACATGCCGACGCTGCATCAGCTCTCCGGCCCGCGCGCGGCGATGCCCAGAATTGGGACCTCGACAGTCACTTCACCACCGTCCGAAAAAGTCAGTGTCAGCGGAAAGGTCTCGCCTTCGATCATCGGGTTTTGCAGCTTCATGAGCATGGCGTGCAATCCGCCCGGCTTCAACGCAACGCTTTGGCCCGGTTCAATCGTGATCTCGCCAGCAGGCGCCATTGAACTGACGCCTTCGGCGTTGGTTTTCGTCTCATGGATCTCGGGCATCATGGCCAATGGTGTTGTAAGCCCGGTCAGCGTGACCGTGTCTTCACCGGTGTTGCGCACAGTCATATAGGCGGCACCAGGGCGGTTGACGCCGATTGAAGCACGGGACCACGCGTTTTCGACGACCACATCCTCCGAACCGGCAAATACCGGAGTCGACGTGCCCGAGAGCAGTAAGAGAAGGCTCAAGCCCTTGATGTAGGGTAGTTTTTTCACGAACAATTCTCCTGTATCTAACCGAGCGTCAATTTTGGCTGGCCGCAACTTCCGCAGCCACCAGCCGCCGTAGTTCGGCCTCACCGAACGGGTCTAGCGGTTTGGCGTTAACGAAGAACGTGGGCGTTTGTCGCACGCCTACCGCTTCGACATCAGCGCCGTCCTGGTTGAGCACTGCCACGACACCGGGGGCCAGCATCTGTGTCCGAGCCGCTTCGACATCCAGACCACCGCTTGCGGCAATCTCAAGGATCAAACCCGGTGCCGGAGTGCCATGGGACGCCCATCGCGGCTGCTCGCGCAGGACCGCTTCCAGTACGGGTTCGAACACATCCTGCATCCGCGCAGCTTCGAGAACGCGGATCGCTTCCACCGAAGCGTCCCCATGAAAGGCAGTGTATCGAATTACGACACGGACCGCATCACCGTGCTCAGCCATTATATCTTTGACCACGGGATAGAATGCGCGGCAGGCCTCGCAAGCTGGATCGAAAAACTCGACAATCGTGACAGGTGCCGTTTCGGGGCCGAGGATCGGGGAATAGGACCGGATCAGCAAATCGTTCACTTCGGGCGCGACAGGTACTGCCTCTGCCATGGGTTGGGGGCGGGTGGCATACCAGGCCGCGCCGCCAAAACCTGCGGCACCAACAGCCAGAACGGATAGAATGAGTCCGCGTCGATTCATGTTTGTTTTTCCTTCAGTGAAATGGCCGACAGCATCCCGATCATCGTGAAGGCGACAAGCGCCATCAGCGGAATCGGAATGCCGAAGACCACCTGGTTGTCGTCGGTACAAGAGGGGCCGGTCGCCGTGCAGGGCTGGATCGCCTCGGGGATCAGCCCGACATAGAGGCCGATGTGATACAACGCCACTGCCGCCCCCCCAAGCGCCAGTGCAACGCCATAGCGTCCCACGCGCGGATCCTGCCACCACAGCCCGAGCCCAAGAACGATAGCCAGGGGGAACATGAAGGCGCGCTGGAACCAGCAAAGGACGCAAGGCGTTTGACCAAGCACCTCGCCAATAAAGAGCACGGCAAGCGATGCGATAAGCGCAATGATCCAAGCAAGAACAAGCGCCGTTTCTCCGGAAAGGCGGGTCATGGCGATCAGATCCTCTCTCTCAGATCCGCAAGGATCTCTTCGGCGGGTGTGCCGTAGGGCCAGGAATTGGCGAAGCCCGCCCGCGGATCAAAAAGAAACAGGTGCGATGTGTGCCCCATTGTATAGCCATCCGGCGCGCTGGCCTCTTCGATCCGTTCGAAGTAGATCGGAAAGGTTTCAGCGGTTTCAGCGATCTGATTGGATGTTCCGGTCAGACCGATGATGCCTGCATCAAAGCGCGGCACAAAGTCGGCAAGAGTCATTGGCGTATCGCGTTCGGGATCAATCGAGATGAAGATCGGCTGCACTTTTGCGGCATCCTCGCCAAGTCCATCCATGACCGCCGCCACCTCTGCAAGCGTCGTCGGGCAGACATCGGGGCAATTGGCGAACCCAAAGAACACAAGCATCCAGCGACCCGCAAAGTCTTCTTCGGTGCGGATCATGCCCGTATGATCCGTCAGCTCAAACTGCGCAAGGAAAGGTGGTTCGGTCTCGGTTTGGGCAAGATCGGCGCGATAGTCCGCCCACAGTAACAGCCAGATGAAAACGAGCGCCGCGACGCCCGCCAAAACCCATAGTACTTTTTGAAGACCTGAAAGCTTCACGCCGCTCCGCCAGAATTTGATTCTATATTTTAGGCGCGTCTACACCCTCTAGCTACTGTAGGTTCAAGACCTATTGTGGACGGAAGAGCGATGTTCACCGATCTGTGAGATGCCAGGCGGAACTTGTGCTAAAAAACGCTTAAAGCTACACGGGCTGTAGATAGTCTGGAGAGGTGATATGCTGACAATCGGCACTTTGGCAAAAAAGACCGGGACGAAGGTGCAGACGATCCGCTATTACGAGCAGATCGGACTCTTGCCCGAGCCGGGGCGATCGGCTGGCGGTCAGCGGCGCTATGGAGATAGTGAGCTTGACCGCTTGTCTTTCGTCCGGCATGCGCGGCAACTCGGGTTCTCGCTGGACGCGATCCGTGAGCTTCTCGATCTCAGCGATCATCCGGACAAGTCTTGCGCGGAGGCCGATGCGATCGCTCGCCGACAACTCAAGCAGGTTGAGCAACGTATGGCCCGACTTGAAGCCCTTCGGACGGAATTGCAGAGGATGGTGCATGAATGCAGCGGCGGGCACACGGCGGATTGCCGTGTGCTGGAGGTGTTGCGCGACCATTCCGAGTGCCTGACGGACCACGACGAGATCGGCGCCTGAGATGACCGCAGTGCTCGTCTATCCGCTCGCGGCCTTGGCTGAGATCGCCGGATGCTTTGTCATCTGGGCATGGTGGCGTCTTGGCGCGTCCCCTCTTTGGCTTGTCCCCGGTGTGGCGGCGCTGGTGGCGTTCGGCTGGCTTCTGGCTCAGGTCGACACTGTGGCTGCGGGACGCGCCTTTGCGGCCTATGGTGGGATCTATATTGCCGCGTCCATTCTCTGGATGTGGCTCGCCGAAGGGCACCGGCCGGACAGGTGGGATCTGCTCGGCACCGCTGTATGCTTGTTGGGTGCCGCTATCATCCTCGCGGCACCCCGCGGAGCGTAAAAAACGGCATTGCTCCTACAGTAGCTTTAGCTTTTACAACGGTGCGCGTTTCACAGGCTAAAGCAAGGCAGGAATTGAATGTTCGAAATCTCAGGTGTTGGAATCGTCGCGGCTTTTCTGGGTGGCGCTATATCCTTTCTGTCGCCTTGCGTCTTGCCTCTTGCACCTGGCTACGTCTCTTACATCGCGGGACAGCCCGCCGCGAAATCCGGGGCGGCGCGCAGCATTGCCGAACGGGCGCGCAGCGTGGTCCTGAGTTTGTGGTTCGTGCTCGGGTTTTCGACAGTCTTCGTGGCGCTCGGGGCCGGGGCAAGTCTTTTGGGCGGGATGCTCTTGCGCTGGAAATACGAACTCGGGCTTGCGGGTGGCTTTTTGATCGTCTTGTTCGGACTTGTCATGATGGGCGCGATCAAGATCCCCGCCATGATGCGTGACACGAGGCCCGACGTGAAAGTTGACGGCGGCAGCGCCGTCGGAGCCTACCTTTTGGGCCTTGCCTTTGCCTTTGGCTGGACGCCCTGCATAGGCCCTGTACTCGGGTCGATCCTGGCAGTGAGCGCGACATCTGGAGCGGACGGGATGGCCTTGCTGGCAATCTACTCCGCAGGACTTGGAATGCCGTTTCTGATCATAGCGCTCTTCACCAACGAGATTGCAGGCAGGCTAAAGCGGATCGGTGCGGCTGGTCGATGGCTCTATCGTATATCGGGCGGTCTGATGGTGCTGATGGGTATCGGCGTGATGACAGGTCAAATCAGCCGCCTTGCCTTCTGGCTGCTCGAAACCTTCCCGGCCCTTGGCACGATCGGATAAAATCATGATCGAAAGTGACATTTGAGAAAAGGCTTGTCTCTCTAGTCACTGTAGAGATTAAGACTCCTCGTGAACGATTCGAGGAGAGACCCTGTGGCACCCACCGTTTCCTATTTAACCGCGACAAGACTGCTGGATTTTGACTCGCCCTCAATCTCGAACCTGATACGAGATCGTGGCTGGCATGACCTTGCCCGTGTCGACCGGATTGGCGCGGTTTATGACTTTGTGCGAAACGAGATTGCGTTCGGCTACAACCGCGTCGACGACATTCCCGCCTCTGCGGTGCTGACCGACGGCTACGGGCAGTGCAACACGAAAGGGACGCTTCTCATGGCACTGCTGCGCAGCGTAGGCATCCGCTGCCGACTGCACGGCTTCACCATCCACAAGGCCCTGCAGCGTGGCGTGGTGCCCGAACTGGTCTACCCCCTCGCACCGTCCGAAATTCTGCACTCGTGGGTCGAAGTCGAAACAGAAGAGGGCTGGATCAATCTCGAAGGCTTCATTCTGGACGCCCCCTTCCTGCAGTCGCTTCAGAAGGAATTCAGCGAAACAGAAAGCCTTTGCGGCTACGGGGCCGGAACGGATTGCCTGAGTGCGCCACCAGTCAGTTGGAGCGGCGGCAGCACTTATATTCAGAAAACCGGTATCGTTCGTGATTTTGGAACGTTCGAAACCCCCGACGCCTTCTATGCAGAACATGAGCAGAAGTTCGGCCGTTTGCGTGGATGGCTCTACCGCAACATCATCCGTCATTGGATGAACGCCCGCGTTCGGGCCTTCCGCGCGGGCCGTCTGAAACCCGACGCGTCCGTTGCGCACCTGCACGGGGGAGAGACCCATGCCACATGATCACCACGGTCACAGCCATGCCCATTTGGACCCGTCCAGTGGGGATCGCCGCGTGGCGATTGCGATTTGGGCCAACGGACTTCTGACCGTCGCCCAGATCGTGGGCGGCATTTTCGCAGGCTCACTCGCGTTGATCGCGGATGCGCTTCACAACTTCTCGGACATGGCCGCGCTCGTCATTGCCTTTGCAGCCCGAAAGATTGCACGTCGGCCAGCCGATGAACGGATGACGTTTGGCTATGGCCGGATCGAGACGGTGGCAGCCTTGATCAATTACACAACGCTGATCGTGATCGGGCTCTATCTTATCTACGAAGGCGGCATCCGCCTGTTTGAACCGCCCGAAGTTAAAGGGTGGACTGTCGTTATCATCGCGGGATTGGCGCTGGTCGTCGACGCCCTGACGGCGGCGCTGACCTATTCGATGCAGAAGGGCAGCCAGAATATCCGCGCCTTGTTCCTGCACAATCTTTCGGACGCGCTGGCCTCGGTCGCCGTGATTGTCGGCGGCACACTGATCATACTTTATGACATGCGTTGGGTTGATCCCGCAATCACAATCGGGATCGCGATTTACATTCTGTACCTGGCCTTCACTGAGATTGGTGGCCCTGTCCGAACCCTCATGCTCGGTTCTCCGCCGGATATTGACGGGGAGCAGGTGGTGGCTGCCCTGCGCCAAACAGATGGCGTCAGGGACGTGCACCATGTGCACCTGTGGCAGATGGAAGAAAATGCGCCGGCGCTCGATGCCCATGTCGTGGTCGAAGACGCCGCATGGGACCGGTTGGAACAGATCAAGGCAGAGCTAAAGACGCAGATTGGTGCAGAATTTGGGATCAATCACTCCACTCTGGAGTTTGAGCGCACAGGTGCCTGTGATGCCGAGGCTCCACTGTTCGGTCATGACAAGCGCCAGGGTCAATAGGTCTTAGATGTCTGCCGTGCTTGTCATCATCGGTTTTCTGATTGCTGCAGCTACTCTCGGTGCGCTGGTTTGGTCGATTGTTTATCCTGCGAGACGCATATGGCCGCCGAAAACCTACAGTGCCTGGACGCCAGTCGTCGTCTGGGTTCCAACCTTTGCGTTGTTCGGGACACTGATCGCACTTGGAGTTATTGGTTGGGGCCAAATGGTGTTGCCGGCTTGGTTGCGATATGGGTTGGGCATCCCAATCGTCGTCTTGTCGAATGTCGTGGTTTGGAGTGCCGTTAATAGATTCGGGATTGCGCAAACGGGTGGTGCCGAGGGAACGCTAAAGACAAACGGCCTATATCGCTACTCGCGCAACCCGCAATATGTTGCCGATGCCTTCATGGTTTTTGGGTGGCTGGTTCTTTCTGCATCACCAATTGCTCTGGTGGTAGGAATACTGGCGATTGCCGTACTGATGATCGCGCCCTTCGCCGAGGAGCACTGGTTGCGCGAGCGCTTTGGGCGCGAGTTCGATAACTACTGTGCAAAGACGAGACGCTACCTGTAGACAGGTTAACTCACGAAAACGTCAACCTTGCACCTATTGAACCTCTAGCTACTAGAGGCACTACCAATTCAATTAAAGAGTAATCAGAAAAGAGGCTAAGAGTATGAAGCTCGATGTCCGCTCAAGACGCCAATTTCTATGCACGGCTGCGGCCGGAATCCTATCTGTGCCAGGGTTGCTTCGCGCCCAAGAGCCAGAGCCAAATGCCGTGCGAAGAAACATCTCATCGTTCAAAGTCGACTCTTGGCAGGAGCACTTCGATGATCTTGAACATGGTGCAATCCTTTGCGATATCAATTCGCGGGCGGTTCAATTCTGGTCTGAGGACGAAAGCGTCTATAAGCTCTATCCATCAAGCGTACCGGCGTCTGAAGAACTAACGCGCCGTGGCTATACTCGCGTTATCCGGAAGGTCGAAGGCCCAAGTTGGCGACCCACGCCGTCCATGAAAGAACGCAATCCTGAGTGGCCGGACTATTGGCCTCCGGGTCCGGACAATCCCCTCGGGACACACGCTCTTTATCTTTCCTGGCAATACTATCGAGTTCATGGCACCGGCGACACTCGCAAGATCGGACGCCAGTCTTCCAACGGTTGCATCGGCCTCTATAACGAGCACATTGCGGAGCTTTTTGATTTGGCGGAGGTTGGTACGCAGGTCAGGATTTTCTAGATGCCGGCTTCTTATTCAAGCATCGTAGTGCGTCGGTGAATAAATGTCACAAAATACGCTTTCGGAACTCCGAAGAGAAGCGTTATTATTTTACATAAACTTCA
>NZ_AQQX01000030.1 GCF_000768315.1 Pseudooceanicola atlanticus | reverse complement strand
GTAGCTTAATTTACGCCAGATCCTGTCCAAGAGATGGGGAGTAGCTCAAACTGTGCATTGGCAAATAGACCGGACGGGTCGATACACGACTGACCTGCGGGTGTTTTACGCAACTGGAGCGGCCCACTTTGATCGATTTCTTCGAGCATCTGGCGCAGTGGTGGGACCACCTCGTCCTTGGGATCGAGCAATATCCCGACCATTGCCGCTACGGATTCCCCTTCGCTGTATATGCCGTTAACAAAACGCTCTAGGCCGTTGGCGCCGAGATAATGGTCCCGGTGGCCCTTCCCTCGACCGACGCGCTTGAACTCGAACACTAGGTTCATTGATCGGTGCGCATCGTTCCAATGATAGGAGATGTCAGTTCGTCGCTGCTCTGTGATCTCGCCGGTGGAGGGATCAACCGTGCCGATTACGTTCTCCGCCGTCCATCCGCCGAGTAGGCCCCGCCTTCGGGCGACGTCCCGCTCTACTTGAATTTTCAGCGCCTTTGTCAACTTCTCTTCGCGCGTCCGAGGATTGAAATGCGGAAGCTCGCTCGCCGCCAAACTCGTCCAACCCTCAATGATCGCCTCGACAGCTTCCGTTGCCGGGCGGATCGGAAACGCTGCCCGCCATGCACCTTGATTGCTCACGCGCTCTGCCTTTCTCGAGGCTCCGGCACCCGCTGCTGTACGTCCCGAACGATTCTCTCTCCGTCGCGTAGGGCTTGCCTGAGAGTCCAGTTGCGACGCGCAAGCGGCCGCACAACGTAGAGATCGCCACCGACCCAAATGTGGATATCGGGGACCAGTCCCATGTATTCCCCGCTCGGAATCATCTGTAGGCCCGCCTCGCGCAGGACTCGCAGGGTCTCGATTACAGCTGCGTCGTTTAGTCGAGCCTTAGCCAGTGGCGGCCCGGTGGGCGCTTCCTC
Organism: Pseudooceanicola atlanticus; assembly: GCF_000768315.1. Taxonomy (GTDB): domain Bacteria; phylum Pseudomonadota; class Alphaproteobacteria; order Rhodobacterales; family Rhodobacteraceae; genus Pseudooceanicola; species Pseudooceanicola atlanticus. The sequence continues at coordinate 18,888 of NZ_AQQX01000030.1, read as the reverse complement.
GTAATGCACCCGCGCGATCCCCAACCTTCCTTGGCGATCACCTTGGGATGCAAATACCTCGACTCGGAAGCGGCCTTGTCCGCTAGTTCGCTCCCGCCAAGAAGTCAGGGCATCTGCCAGTCCTTTAGCGTAGCAGTCGAAATCCTCTTGCGTCGCAGGCCGCTGAATTGGCGTGTCGAGGCTCCTGTAGTTCCGCGGTCGCACGGACGGAAGTATTACCTCGCAAGTCTCCAGGATGAGTGCTTTCTCTTCCTCATAAAGGCCGAAGTACTGGAAAATCTCACCATCGATCTCCGCCCTAACATCTTCGTAGGCGCGCTTCTGTTCGAGCTCGGGCATTGCGGCGATCTCGTCGATGAGACCGACCACTTTTCGAAGTGCAGCGTTTGCCGCCTTCGGGTCCGGGGCGCCCTCAGGCGTGAAGAAGGGGAAGCCCTCGACATCCTTTAGATGCATAGCATTACGGTCGGTAAGACGCTTCCAACCGTTAATGACGAGAAAGTAGCGAGCTAGCGCGGACCGCAGGTAGGCGGCCAAGAATTTCAGCAACTCGGCGTGTTCGGGCTTCCCTGCGATTACACCGACGCTGCTTGTAAACGACGCCGGGCCATCGAAATAGACCGCGCGAATGTTTGGCTCCTCGCGCGAGAACCCATCTGGGAAGAGCACGCGTGGTCCGTCGAAGACGCGCTGGACGCCGTCCGACAAGCCAACCACGGTCTCGTTCTCCTCGGGCCACGATCCGAGAAGATCGCGGTGCAGAACTGGAGACCCCGTTCGCAGCGCCTCGACGCTAACATAATTCATCGCCCGCAAAGGCTCAGCGCTCACGGCTTGCCGCGACTTGTCCATCCGATGGATGCCCTTGCGCTTGACCCACCTTCTGAAGAGCTGTGGGCCTTCCCAGAAGTCTGCGAGACGGCCACGGATTGTGAGACGCGACCAAATTGCAAGGTCATTTGCATCACCCCACATCAACGCCACCAGCAGCTTTGGATCGTCGATCACCGACTGGGTCAGCACTCTATGGCGATCGGCTGACTGCATTGTGAGTCGGCCGTAAACCAAGCTCAAATCTGCCTTGGGCACGAGATATTCGAACGCTTCCATAGGAGTTGGCTGGTTTACCTCAGTGGTCCGCCGCTGGCCTAGAAAGACGTGACAAGTGTTCTCCGCGCTCGGAAATAGGAGGTTCTGCAAGTCACCGAAATTCGTCAGCCTGAGCGGTAGATACTTGCGGAAGAGACGTTCTACATAGTCGGCACTTGTCGGGGCTAGGAATTGTCCAATCGGCAGGATGAAACAGGCCACGCCGCTCTCCGCCAGGAATTCGAGCGCCCGCTCAGTGAACGCTCCGGCGATTTGCCGACGAGCGACTGGTAGGCCAGCCGCCTTTGCCCAGTCGTCCATTGAGGACCAAGTGCCGCCCGCAGGCTCTGCCCATGGCGGGTTCGAGATGACCATAGAGAATTTTCGACCGGAGAATCGGTGCGCCTCAGCGAAAAAGTCTGCATCTTTACGACCGCGGACGAGGTTCGTGCCTTCGAGCGATGGAAGTCGAGTCCCTTCTTTCTCTTGGGCCTCGTAGATATCCTTGGGGTCGAGCCCTTCGAGCAACGATAGATAAAGGCTGAACGCGGTGACGCGGCAGGCCATCGGATTGATGTCCCCACCAAAGATCGATCGTTTTAGGAGCTCCCCGCGCTCCGTGAAGCCGAGCGGCGTCCCCGCCGCATGCTCAGAAAGCGCGATCAGACGCCTGTACGCTGTCGTTAAAAGGATCCCTGACCCGCAAGCGCCGTCGAAGATTGTCTCTTCAAGAGGCGCGGTCGAGGCGTCCAATGCTTGATCGATTGCTAATACTGCAAGGTTGCGTGGCGTGTAGTACGCGCCATTAGTCGCCTGTTCTGCCTTGGACAAGAACGTTTCATAGAGGCCCGAAAGTAGCTCCACGGGGATAAAGGAGAAGTCGTAGTTCCAGAACGCTTGCTGGCCTGTCTCCAGATCAGTCTGCCGTAGGAAGGCGTTGAGCGTCTCGAACCCCGTCTTTGCTAGGGCATTCCAGGGATGATGGCGATCGTCGCCGAGGAAATCGCCGTTGAAATCTTCACGCAGACTTTCAATCAACCGCCGCACGCCATCGCGATCCGCCTCAGCCACAAGACCATGCATCGCTCGTACGTCTCGCCGGGACCGGTAGGTCTCGCCCACAATACCGCGGTGCTCGAGATAGGAGATGAAGAGGACTTGCCCCATAAGGAGATTAGCGAGCTCGCGCCCATCCACCTCGTCTAGGTTCGCCGACTCTTCGAGGCCGTTCCGAGTAATGTTGTCGACCGCCCGGCTCAGGTTCGCGAGCAGCTTTGCATCGACCCGTGCCTTCATGTCGAACCATGTGGGCTTCCTTCGTGTGAGGTTCGCGCTCGCCACGTCTAGCGCCGAGAACGGGCCGTCCGCGCGTGCATCCTCGATTCGCAACGTCTCTTGGGCATCTGCCAGACGCCTCACCGGGACGGCTTTGGCCTCCGTCTCGCCGAGCTCGATTACCACCGTCGCGAGGTTTTGGTTCCAGATGCGTTTGCGGATAGCGTCGAGCGTGGGGCGGTCCCCTGTACCGCCATTCTCGTCAACGAAGATCACCGTAGGGACGCCCTCGACGTCGAAGACCGCGCGCGCCTGGATTGCGCCATCAGGCTTCAGGAGCGTTTCGATTTCCAAAGCAAACGGATGCGTCTTTTCGACCGTGCTTCCGCGGACATGGAGGACGCGTGGCTCGGCAGTATAGCCAAGCTGCTCGAGCCAGCGAAGCGCGTGTTTGTCCGAGCCCTTCATGCCGATCGCCTGAAGGTGGCTGCCTCGATACGCTGCCTGCCTTCGCCATGCATCGCGTCTAGAGTAAAGAGTTCGAGCTGTTCTGGGCTAGGTTGCCGAGGAAGGGCGAAACCGTCTCGTAGAATTACGAGATGTGGATCGAGTACCAACACAACTGAATCGTCGTGAACGGCCTCATCTGATGGGCCGAATATCTGCCAATTGCCATCGAGATCATAGAAAAGCCGACAACCCCAGAGCTTTACGAAAGAAGTTCGCCCGAGGAGCGAACGAAGCTTGGCGAGCGAGTCCCGATGTGCTTGCAGTTCGATGTGCAGGCGGGCCTTGAGAAGAGCGGCGATACGCAAAACGAGAATAGTCTGCCACGCGAATTTTGCCGAAGACCCTTTGCCCGCCGGAGCTACGTCGGGTGCGATGAGCGCACGGCGAACCGTCCACTCGCGAAAGGTCGCGACTGGGAGGCCCGTCAGTCGAGCCGCCTCTGAGGTAGGGATAAAACGCGCAGCCATGGCCTTCTAAAGATTGGGTGTCATACCCTTTCTTAAGTTGTGGGATGATGCAATACTAGACCTAATAAGCCTCACCGTTGGAGTCATCAGGGTTCGAGATCGACTTGACGGTACTAACGCGCAGTTGGGGAACAAGGTCCATCTGGACAACTGGCTGCGTGTGCTTTGGTCTGACAAGCGGGCGATTTTTAAACACGCGGCGGATGCGCAACGAGCCTGCGACTATCTCGTCGCGGCGCCGGAGGCGGGGCAGGGGAAACTGGCTACGTGAGGCAGGGGCCCGCCGCGACTGAGACCCCCGAAGTAAAGTGAAAGGAGGCCTTGGGTCAGGTGGTTTCAACCCATCCGGAAAGGACAGACCCATGAGCCATCCTGAACCTGCCGCGTTCAAATCGCCCGACGCGGCCGCCATCGCCGCGCAGAACGACGCCTTCCGCAAACTTGCCTGCCTCGGGATGCCACCGGATCGGCCCGTCCAGGGCCGGATGCATGTGACCCGGTCATTGATGGAGGCCGGTGAGGGCTTCATGGCCGAGGCCGTGAAAGCCACCGGGGAGTTTGAGACTTTCGAGCATGAGAACGATCCCGATGGTTGGCATGATTTCGGGGCGGTCACGATCCGTGGGGAGACCGTGTTCTGGAAACTCGATCTCTACGAAGCGGACTCCGACTTCCGCTATGGCGCCGAGGATCCGGACAACCCCGAGACCACCACGCGTGTTCTGACCATCATGATGGCGCACGACTGGTAGAGGCGCCGCACCTCCTTCACCAACTCCGAGAGGCCCGCTGACCCTTCGAAAGGGAAAGTGGGCCTTTTGTCCTTTTGGTTCCCGGAGCCGGGGATCGGTCAGGCCGCCCGGGATGTCCGGGTGGCGCAGAACCCAGAGAAGGACATCTCATGACACAAGCCCTCCAGCCCGTTTCCGTCGCCATCGGCGATCTCGCAGCCCATCCCGCGAATGTGCGGGCACAGTCCCCTGAGGCGTACGCCTCTGACACCATCGCGCATCTGAAGGCCAGCATCGCGGTGCTGGGCTTGCTCCAGCCGCTGCTCGTTCAGCAAATCGATGGCAAGTTTGGGGTCCTCGCAGGCGGTCGGCGTCATGCGGCCCTCATGGAACTGGTCGCGGACAAGGCGGCCAAGGGGGTCACCAGCCGCACCAAGATCGACTGTCGCCTGGTCCCGGACGATTGCGACGTAACCACCGCGCTGTCGCTCGCCGAGAACATCACCCAGGCGCCGATGAATGCCATCGACGAGTTCGAGGCCTTCGCGCGGATGATGGAGGTCGACGGCCAGACCCCAGAGACCATCGCGAAGACCTTCGGCACCACGGTCGCAGCAGTCAAAGGCCGACTGCGCTATGGGCTCATCCATCCGGAGATCCGCGCGGCGGCACGTGCAAAGGCGATCACGCTCGACGTGATGAAAGCCTTCGCGGATCATCCGAGCCAAGAAGTGCAGAAAGAAGTTTTCGACGCGCTCACCAAGGAGGGCAGCTACCTGCAGGCCTACACGGTCCGGAATGCACTGAAGTCCCGTGGCGTGCAGGTCAGTGACGATATCGGGGCCTTTGTGCGGAAGGACTACGAGGCGCGTGGCGGCGCCATCGCGGCGGACCTCCTGGACGAGCATTCCGTGCTCGAGGATTCTACGCTGGTCGAGACCATTCTCATCGAAAAACTCACCGCCGCGGCCGAGGAGGCGCGCGCGGAGGTGGGCTTTGCCTGGGCCGATGCGGTGATCCGGTACGACTACGCCGCCATGGCTGAATTCGGCCGGGTCTATCCGGGGCCGGTCGAACCCGACGAAAGCGGCCAGCAACGCGTCGATGAGATCACCGCCGAGCTGGAGAAGCTCGAGCGCGAGATGGAGAACGAAGACCTCGCGGACGAGGCTTACAATGCGCTCTACGAACGGGTGGATGCGCTTGAGGCTGAGGCACGGGATCTGCAGGAGGCCTACAGCATCGCGGATCTTGCGCGCTCCGGCGTGATCGCCACCTGGGCGCAGGGCAAGATCTCCCTGCATGTCGGGCTGGTGCGTCCCGAAGACCAGCCGGAGAGGTCCGGCAATGCGCCTGGCACCTCTGTGGATGAGGGCGCGACGGACAGCGACGAGATCACCTACCCCGCCTCGTTGACCGAGGATCTTAAGACCGAGCGGGCGATGGCGCTCGGCGCCGCCATGACGATGCACCCGGAGGCGACACTCGATCTCACGCTTTTCAAGCTGGTCACCGACGTGCTGACCAGCGGTATGGGCGTGACCCAGGCGATCAAGGTCGATGCGCGTCAGGAGTATCGTACCCACGTCAAGATGGACGAGATCGATGGCACGTCCCTCGAACAGGTGGCTTCCGCGCATGACGCGCTCGATCTCTCCTGGGCGGACGATGCGAAGTCCCCCGCCGATCAATTCGCCCAGTTCCGAGCTCTCGATGCGCATGAGAAGGCCAAGCTCGTGGCTTACGCCACGGCGGCAACCACGCAGTCCTGTTTGGCCCGGGACCGGCAGCGCGACAGCCTGATGCATGACTTCGAGATCGAGGTGATGCCGGACATCCGGGCGCACTGGACGCCGAACGCGGCGCTTTTCAACCGCTTCAAGAAGGCATGGCTCCTCAAAATCCTCGGCGAGGAGCTGGGACTCACGCAGGAGGCGGTGACCCTGGCGTCCTCGACCAAGAAGGAAGTCGTCGCCTTCTGCGACAAGCTCTTCGCCGAGCCCTTCGCCACGCTCACCGATGCGCAGCGGGCGGCGGTCGCGGCCTGGTGCCCGCCGATGATGCAAACCTCGGGCACCGAACCTTTCGAAGCCCTTGGCGCCGAGCCGACCGAAGGCGAAACCGAGGTCGCCGAAGCAGCCTAATCGAGCAGCCGACCCGCACCGGATCGCCGGTGCGGGTCGCACCTCTCTCAAACTCATAGGAAATTCCCATGGCACTTCTCAGCTTTTCCGCCGCGGACGTCGCGGCCCAGATCGCGCATGCGCGCGGCTGCTCCACCTTCCTGCCGAACTGGAATGGCCCGGTCGGCAACCCCGCCCTGATCCTGATCGTCGGCAATGGTGTCCATCTACGCTCGAACGGGATTGATGGCTCCACCACGCGGATCGTCACGAAGGAACGCGCCGACCCCTCCTATGCTTTCGCCGCAGGCATCAACCCGTTTCGGGACACCGATTGGATGGCGGCCCGGCAAGCGGCGTTTCGTGATCTGACGGGCCAGTTCTACACCGACATTCTCGACGACGTGCAGATGCTCATTGATCGCGGACAGGACACCATTCGGTTGGCGACCGATGGCCACACGATCCGGGTTTTTGCCCGCCGTGCAGCCGACTACCTGATCGGCGGCACCTATGATGTCCCCTCCGGTCTCGGAGGCACGTTCCGGGTGATCCTTATGGACGCCACCGATACCCAGGCGCTCGTGCAGAATCGCGGCAACTGCGAGGATTTCGACGAGATGCTGCCCTACCGGGTGCCGCTCGACGCGTTGATCGAGGTCGATGACCGGAGGGCGGCATAATGGGCTGGCTCTTCTACACCGACCGCCGCGTGAGGACCTACGCGGACGAGAAGGCGGAGATCGACCGGCTCTGTAGCTTCGAGACCGATACCCGCAAGGCAGTCCTGCTCAAGGCCTGCAAGGTGGGCTCGGCCTGGTATGCCGCAGCCAGGATAACGACACTTGATGGCGCGCCGGTTGAGGATGCGACCTACGTTACCGACGCCGACGGGTCGATCACCTTCGGGGCTGTCTTCCTGACGCGCTACGACGATGGCTGCTGGGGCTACAAGGATATGGAGGAGGCTTCCGGCCCGATGGAGTCGCGGGCGCCCGTCAGCCTTCTGGCCTTGCTCTCCGAGTTGAAGGATCCCGACAGCTATGCCCATGCTTGGCGCCGGCGCTGCCGGGACTGGGCGGCAATCCCGGACTACGATGAGGGGGACCGGATACGGCTTGCAGCGCCGGTCACGCTGACCGACGGCAGCACCTGCCAGATCGTGACCGCCACCCATTACCGGCGCGGAGGGCAAAAACGCCGGTGTTACCGCATCGAGGAAACCGGCGGTCTCGTGCGTCTGTCGAAGGCCTCTCTGGCCGGATCGGAGCGTCTCAGCTCGGCGAAGGGTGCGGCAAGCCCGGTCCTGGCGGAGTTCTTTTCCGGGCGGGGATCTGACGATGCACCATCTTAAGAGAGGGCCTTTCAGCCTGCCTCTTGCAGAATATTGGGAAATTCTGTATATTCACATTAAGTTTGAGAATGCGTGGAGAGCCAGGATGAAACAGTTCGCAGCGGGGGATTTGACCCGAAATACGGGCGATCTATTCGAGGCGGCAACCGTAGCCCCGGTCGCCATCACGAAACACCGTAAGCCACGCTTTGTGGTCATGTCGATGGAGCGGTTCCAGGCCCTAACGGCCGGGCGCGGGTCGCAGGTGGCACTCGATGTGGCTGATATGCCAGAGGATCTCGGGAGCCTTCTCGATCAGGGCATTGAAGAGCATTTCCGTGACCGCTGACTTTCCTGCGGCGGGGCAGGTCTTCGACTATCATTATCTCTGGAAATGGCAGGCAGATCGAGGGGAGACGGAAGGTCGCAAGAAGAGGCCGTCCTGCGTGGTGCTCGTCGTCACCAATCAAGCCGGTCAGCATGTCATGTTCATCGCGCCGATCACCAGCAAGGTTCCGGGTTCGGGGCGGGCGGCGCTGGAAATACCTCAGACCGAGGCCCGGCGTGCGGGCCTCGAGATCGACCTCCGGCTCTGGGTGATCCTGGACGAGTTGAACGCCGATATTCTCGAGACCTCCTATACGCTCGAAGAGCGGACACCGCGCGGCTCTTTCAGTCCGGCCTTCACCGACGCGATCCTGCGCGAGGTGCAGCGCCTCCGCACCGCAGGCGGACTGAAGCTGTCGAACCGGTCCTGATCCCCAAATATCCGCAAAGTTGACGTCCGCTCTCGCCGCCTTCCAGGGCGGCCGGGGCGCTTCACCGAATTGATCTTCCAAGCTTCCGAAGCTTAAGCTGCCTCCGCGCTTCTGAAAGTGGAAAGGAGGCTTTCTGTCCTGTCAGACCCGTAACCTGACTGGAAGGACAGACCCCATGGCCAATCGTAGGCTGAACACCGATTCCGTTGTCCCATCACATGCTCGACTCAGGCAGGCCCTGCCTCTGATCGGCAGCGCGCTCGCCGAAGGACCGCTTAGAAGCTCGTCTCTGGCACGGCTCATGCGTGAGACCTATGGCGGCAGCGATGCCGCGGGCGCCTGGTCCTGGCGCATGGCTTATGACGCGATGCAGGCCGCTGCGGTCATGCAGGTCGTACAGGGGACTGGCCAAGACGCGCTGAGCTCTACCGGACTGCTGGCCTCGCGACTCCTGACCGAGACGCGGCGCTCTGAGCAGCAGATCCGCCTGCAGCAATTCAGCACTCCGTTGCCCTATGCCGCGCTGGTTGCACGCGCTGCGGCCGTACGTCCTGATGAGATCTTCCTCGAACCCTCGGCCGGCACCGGCGCGCTGGCCGGGTTTGCCCTGCGCGCGGGTGGCAAGCCCATGCTCAACGAGATCGATCCCTTCCGCCGCGCGCTTCTCGAGGCGGTCTTTGCGGTCGAGGTGACCGGCCATGACGCGGAGCATATCGACGACCTCCTGGCCACACCTGATCTTCCGGGCGTCATCGTTATGAACCCGCCCTTCGCCTCATCGGTCGACCGGTCGCGCGACAGGCATGTCGCGGCGAAGCATCTGATCGCCGCCGCCAAGCGGCTTGCCCCCGGCGGCAGGCTCGTGGCGATCATGCCGACGGGATTTTCGCCGGAGCGGGATGCGGCCCATTGGGCGCGGGCCTCTGCCATCGCAAAGCCGCGTCTCGCTCTCACGATCCCTGGCCATGTCTACCGCAAACTCGGCACCACGGTGGAGACCCAGCTCATGGTTTTCGACAAGGTGCAGGAGGAGGTCGCGTTCGTCCGCGCGGTTGCGGCCGATCTGGAGGCGGCGCAGCACATCGTCGATGATATCGCCGCGACCCGATCTGACGTTCCGCGTCAGTCGCGTGCACAGGTCCGGGCCATCCCGCGTCAGGGCACTACTCCCGCCGTACGCAGCCGACGGGTTGTCGCAAGCTCTACCTGCAAACCCAAAGCCCTGGCAGCCGTCCCGCTGGCCTTCACCGCCCTCGATGCCCCCCGCGAAAACACCCCGGTTTCAGACATCTATGCTCGCTACCGTCCTCAGCGGATCGAGATTGCGGGCGCGCAGGAGCATCCCACGCCGCTGGTCGAGAGTATCGCCATGGCGTCGGTGGCTCCGCCGGTGCCGTCGAACGCCGCCGCTGCTGGTCTGCGGCTGCCCGGTCGCCTGATCGAGGAGGGCCATCTCTCCGAGGCCCAGCTCGAGACCATCGTCATGGCGAACGACGCGCACGAACGCGACCTGCCGGGCAGGTTCACGATCGATGAGGACCAGACCCGAATGACCCGCGACGACGATGACAGGCAAGCCCGGGCCTATCGCCTCGGATATTTCCTCGGCGACGGGACGGGGTGTGGCAAGGGCCGGGAATGCGCCGGGCTCATTCTGGTCAACTGGCTCACGGGACGGCGCAAGGCGGTCTGGATCTCCAAATCCGCCACGCTCATCGAGGACGCGATCCGCGACTGGACCGATCTCGGCGGCTCGCCTGCAGATATTCAGCCGCTCTCGAAATGGAAGCCCGACCAGCCGATATCCATGGGCGACGGCATCCTCTTTGTCACCTATGCGACGCTGCGCTCGGCGGGCAAATGTGGGACGACGCGCCTCGGCCAGATCCTCGACTGGATGGGCGAGGGGTTCGACGGCGTGCTGGCCTTCGACGAGGCACATGCCATGCAGAACGCCGCCGGGTCTGAGGCGGGCAGGGGCGTCAAACCCTCCCAGCAGGGTCTCGCCGGGCTGCGCTTGCAGTTGGCAGTGCCCCGGGCACGGGTCTTCTACGTCTCGGCGACCGGGGCCACGAGCGTGCACAATCTGGCTTATGCCTCCCGCCTCGGTCTCTGGGGACAGGGGCCGGACTATCCTTTCCCGAGCCGTGAGGGCTTTGTCTCCGCGATGGAGGCCGGCGGGGTGGCGGCGATGGAGGTGGTGGCGCGCGATCTTAAAACACTCGGTTTCTACACGGCGCGGGCGCTCAGCTTTGACGGCGTGGAATATGACGTGCTCGAGCATGCGCTCACGCCCTCCCAAATCGAGATCTACGACGCCTATGCCGGTGCCTTCCGGACAATCCATCACAATCTCGAGGCGGCACTGACCGCGACCGGCGTCAACGACGCCTCCGGTCAGACGAACGCCTCTGCGGCGAGATCTGCTGCGAAATCACGGTTCGAGAGCACCAAGCAGCGCTTCTTCAACCACCTGCTCCTCGGGATGAAGGCCCCGACCATCATTCGCGCCATCGGCGAGGATCTGGCGGAGGGATATGCTTGTGTCATCCAGGTGGTCTCCACCGGCGAAAGCCTCTTGAAGCGGCGCCTGGAGGCGATGGACCCCGAGGATGAGTTGACGCAGGGCGCGCTGACCCCGCGCGACTACGTTCTGGGCTACCTCGAACAGGCTTTCCCGATCCACGCCCAGAAACTCGTCGAGATCGACGGGAACATGGTGGCAGAGCCGCTTCGAGACGCGGATGGCGCTCTGGTCGTCTCGCGCGAGGCCGTAGCCTTGCGCGATGCGGCGATGATGGAGTTGATGGCCCTGGCACCGATCCCTTCTGCGCTCGATCAGATCCTCTGGGCCTTCGGAGACGAGGCCGTGGCCGAGGTGACGGGACGTTCGGTCCGGCCGCTGAAATCCCGGGACGGGTCTCTCTTCATCGAGAAGCGATCCGCCAGCAGCAATTCCTCGGAAACCCGGGCCTTCATGGAGGGCGAGAAGGACGTGCTGATCTTCTCGGACGCCGGTGGCACGGGCCGGTCTTATCATGCGGCCAGATCGGCAAAGAACCAGAAGCGGCGGCGGCACTACCTGCTGGAACCCGGCTGGCGGGCCGATGCGGCGATCCAGGGGCTCGGCCGCACGCATCGCTCGGCCCAGGTCAGCGCGCCCTTCTTTCGGGTCTGCACCTCGGATGTTCATGGCGAGAAGCGCTTCACCTCGACGATTGCCCGGCGGCTCGACCAATTGGGGGCGCTCACCAAGGGGCAGCGCGAGACCGGCTCGCAGGGCATGTTCCGCGAGGAGGACAATCTCGAAAGCCCGATCGCGCGGGCCGCATTGCGCGGCTACTACGCGGATCTCGCCGCCGGGCGCGCGGGGGCGATGAGCTACGAGTGTTTCGCGGACTGGACCGCGCTTCGGTTGCTTGATCAGGATGGCGTGCTGCTGGAGGAGTTGCCGCCCATCCAGCGCTTCCTGAACCGGGTGCTGGCGCTGCCGATCAATATGCAGAACGCGCTCTTCGCCGAGTTCATGACCCGGATTGCCAATCAGACCGAACGGGCGCGGGCCGCAGGCACGCTCGATCTCGGGGTCGAGACCCTGCGCGGCGAGAGGATCAAGCAGGTCTCGGCTGAGGACCTCTGGACCTGTCCACGGTCCGGGGCGGTGACGCGGATCATCGGGCTCGAGGTGACGGACCCTGTCCATGTCCTTGCGGGGGATGACGCGGTGAACCGAAACCACGACAAGCGACCGATGGTCAATCGCGCCTCGGGGCGCGCGGCGCTGATCTCGTCGCGGCCCATGCAGATCTATGACGAGGAAATCGTCACGCTGATGCGCAAGGTCACACGGCCGACTGGATCGACCTATGTCGAGGAGGGGAAGTACCAGGCTTCGGCCTGGGAGGAGATCGCGCGTCCCGAGTTCCTGCGTCTCTGGGAAGCTGAGGCCGAGAGCCTGCCGAAAACCACCACGACGAAGCTCTATCTCCTCACCGGGCTCCTGCTGCCGATCTGGAAGGACATCCCCTCGGGCAACGAGCGCATCTACCGGGTCACGCCGGAAGGGCAGGGCAGCATGATCGGCCGGACCGTCAGCGAAGACGGTGCGGCCGCGCTGCGTGCCCGGTTCATGGTAGGCACACCGAAGACCCCGCAGGAGATGCTGACGGCGGCGCTCGGCTCCACCGCGCCGGTCGATCTGGGCCGGGGCCTCACGCTCACCCGCCGCCGGGTCGCGGGCGCGGCCCGTCTCGAGATCGACGGGGCCGATCGGGGTGCGTTCGACGGGCTGAAAGCTCTGGGCTGTTTCACCGAGATCATCGCCTACCAGCTCCGGGTCTTCGTGCCGCACGGGGAGGGTGTCGAGACCGCCGCGATCCTCGGCCGGATCGTGGGGGCGGGCTCTCCCAGAGCGACAGATCGCGCCGCCTAAGCGGTACCGATCCATCGGACGTGGGCGGCGGCGTCGCCGCCCACGCGCCGAGACGGGTTTTTGTCCCCTGCGCCTCGCCCTGGCCTGGAAGCGAGGCGTCGTCACATCACCGATGCCGGGCCAGCGTTGCGGGCATGATGCCTACATAGCGGGCTGAGCGCGCCGCGTTCCCAAGGTCAAAACTGGAGCTGGAGATCAAAATGAACGTCACGGAGATCAAGGCCGCCGTGGATGCCGGCAAATCCGTCCATTGGGCGAACGAAGGCTACCGGGTGCATCGCGATACCCTCGGCCAATACCTCATCACCTATGTGTGGAACGGCAGCACAATCGGTCTGACCGACCGGAGTGGCCGTCGTCTGAACGGGGACGAGGCCGACTTCTTCACATCGGTGTCCACGCGTGGAGCAGACGGGGAGCAGGGAAGGGAGGTGCGAGGGGCGACGTCGGAGGGCCATCCTGACGCCGAGACGGGCTGACGGGCAGGAGAGAAAGGAAAGGAGGCTTTGGGTTTTTGCGATCCCATGAGGGGTCGGAAAAGCAATCCCGCGCGCTCAGGCAGGAAGCCGGGCAGCGGCAAACCCAAGGAGAAGACGCATGTTCGCAGGAACCCTGACCAAAACCGCCGACACCGCAGCCGCAGCCTTTACCGGCATGATCCACTCCACCCGGTTCGACATCGCGATCCAGCTTGAGACCCGGACGAAGATGTCCGAGCGGAGCCCGGATTTCGACGTGACGGCCGTCAACAAGTCTGGGCGCAAGGTGCGCATCGGCACGGCCTGGAACGAGACAGGCAATACTACCGGCAATCCCTACCTCTCGATGCAGATCGACGTGGGCCTCGGCCCGTTCCGCGTCAATGCGGTGCAGAGCAAGGAGGCGCGGGAGGCACAGAGCGGCGACTACGAGATCATCCCGCTGGTCTCGAACGGCATCATGAAATCCGGATCCATCTCGGGCGAGCTGACGGCGATGGATGCGGACAACGCCTTCGCCGGTTACGTCGCCAACATGATGTTCGATCTCGATTTCATGCTCATCGAAAACGCGTTCAAGACCGAGGAGACCCATCCCGACTACCGCATTGAGGTGAGTTCGCCGCGCGGCCGCCCGATCCGGGTCGGCTCGGCCTGGATGGCGAAAAGCAATCGCACCGGTAACGACTACGTCTCGCTCCTCATCAACACGCCCGATGGTGATCTGCGGGTGAATGCGGTGCAGAACGAGGAGCAGCGCGGTGGCCAGACTTTCTCGATCATCCCCTTCGTCGAGGGCGTTGGCCAGGAGCGGTCTGACAACACCGCTCTCGCCTTGGTGGGCTGACGCGCAGCATTACCGCAGCGAGAGAGCGCCCCGGGGAACCAGGGCGCCTGTCACCCGTGCCTCCTGTCCCCAAGAGGCACGCCTCGCGAGGGGAGCCGCAGCAGCGCGGCTCCCCTCTTTTCGTTTCTCCCCATCAAAGGAATAGACATATGTTCAATCTCTCCCATCCCAAGCTGGGCACGCTCGCCGAGGCCGAAGGCTACGCCGAGGTCGCGGACTTTCTGGGAGACCATACGCTCGGCAGTGTCGTGCCCGCGATCTGCGTGGCGTCCGATTGCGATCACACCGCCGATCTCGAACCGGATCAACGCGCCGGCTCGCGCGAGGCCTGCGGCCGCGCTTCCATGAAATCCGGCCTCGTCATCTCCGGGATGATCTGAACGCCGCCCGTCGCGCTCCTCTCAAATCATTGGAAACGATATGACACGACATGACCTGATCGACATAGCCGATCCGCCCGCGCCGGGCCTCTCCGAGGCCGAAATCGCAACCATCGACGCGGCACGAGATATCCTGCGCAAGCATGCCCGGGCCACGGCCGTGCTGCAATCCTGGACGATGCTGACCGACTACCTGGCTCTGAACGCGGTCCGCGAACGGGTCGAGGTGTTCCGGGTGCTGCTATTGGACCGGAAGAACAAGCTGATCCGTGACAGGATCATGTCACGGGGCAGCATCGCTCACGTCCCGGTCTATGTCAGCGAAGTCATGCGTTCGGCTCTCGTGCTTGATGCCTCTGCTCTCATCCTCTGTCACAATCACCCCTCCGGCGATCCGCAGCCAAGCCAGGCCGACATCGACATGACACGGAAGATCGTTGACGCCTGCAGGGTGATGGACATTACCGTCCACGATCACCTCATCGTCGGCTTCGGGCGGGAGCAGGCCGCGTTCAGCATGCGGGCGGCGGGGATGTTGGGCGATTAGGGTCGCGGCAGTTCAGACGTTACTCCTGACGGTTGCGCGCCTTGATCAAGGCGGTCCATTCATCCAACAGTTTGTCGCTCCTCTGGATGATCCTATCCCGCTCTGGCTGGAAACTGCCCTGGGCTGCGATGCCTCCTACCAACGCGGATCGCGCTTCCTCCTCACTGATCCATTCCAGGCGCTTGTGAAGGCGTTCGATTCCCGCGTTGCCTCTGGGAGGGTGCAACAGTTGAATCTTTACCCTGTCCCTGCTACGTACTGCTCTGATAGCGATGCTGTCGGCGACCCGTCATGCCGTGTGCAGGCCGAGCGTCGCGGTGACCCGAACCTCGAAGGGTTCGGTTGCGAGCCGCTCTTAAGAACCGCCCCGAGGGCGGTTTTTTTGATTCAAAGTACCTGGATCCCTTAGGTCTCGTGAAGCCCTTTCGCATTCGCTTCGCCGCGGTGAACCCACCTGCGCGCATAGGCGACCACGTCGGCGAGCTGCAGCAGGCGCGATGCCGCAGAGTCGATCTGGCTGATGCGGTTCACAGCCTTGAACCGCCCGTCATGCTGGCACGCCTCCGCAATGATCCGCTGGAATTCGGGGTCCGTGTTGTGGTGGTTCAGATCGAGGATGAGTTCGACGTTACCGAGGCCCTGACCGCGAATCCTGTTCAGCTTCCGGAACTGCCCGACAGCGACCTTGACAGTCTCGATGACATTTCCGGCGTAGATCGTCGGCGCCGTGCCCTCGGTCATCGTTCCCAGCCTGTTCATCAGGATCATGCCCTCGGGTCTGCCGGCCTGGGCAAAACGCGCCAGAAGGCCTTGCAGGTATTCCCGGCTCAGGTTCTCTGCATGCAGCTCGTTGACGTTCGGCTCCAGCAGATCGCTCAAGGATTTGTCGACCCGCCCGCAGTCCCGTGCCCAGGCCATCACGCATCCGAGCGCGAAGCCGGGGTCTCCGGCGGTTCCGCATTCGTCGATGAAACAGAGGATGCGCTTATTCTGTGCCGCCATCGCTCTTGGCCTTTCTGGCACGCGCGCTCGCTCTGGCGCGCGGCGTCTCGGTGAGGGCCCGCGCCTCTTCCCGTTCTTTCCGTTCCTCCTCGAAATCCGGCTCGAGTTTCTTCAGCTTGTTGATCAGCCCTGTCAGGTGGTACCGGTTCGGCCCGTAGTCGCCGACGCTGGTCTTCCACTGCTCGCGCGTGACCAACCCGGCCTCCTCGAGCGCCTTGATGTTGATCCTGATCGTCTGCTCGGTGATGCCTATGCGCTTTGCAAGATCGCGCTTCGTCGGGAACGGCGGGCGGAGCGGATCATAATAGTAGCCGAGAAGCTGGACGATGATAGTCAGCTGCGTAGGGGTGATCCCCAGCCGGTTCTGTGCGCGCAGCAGGATATTGGGAACGCCGGTATATCCATGCGAATAAACCTTCGGCCCGAAGATACGTTCGGTCGAGGACTTTTCCGGCGCCGTCTTGCGCGTCTTGCTTGGTCTGGTCGTGGTTGTCTTTGCCATTGTGGGCCTCCTTGTCCTTCGATCTACGGAGGCTTGGGCGGCGTCTCAATGGCTTGGCCGGGCCTTCGGGTGGTAGGATTTCCACCCCACCCGAATATCGGTATTCCGCTACTCCCGGACTTGCGGTGATTGGAACACGCTGCTTAGGTGCACGAGATTCCACCAGAGGTGGGGTTGATAATCCACCCTACCCATGGGGTGGAAAACCAGTCAACGCAAAGCGGCCGAGTTGGCGCTCTTTCTTGCCCGTTCGGTCACGATTTCAAGGGTATTCGCCGGGCCAATACGGGTCAATTTCCATCCCGACGGGGGCGTCACCCTCAAGGGTGACGCAGTTGTGCCCGCCAATCGCGTCCACGACCGCCTCCGAAATCGCGCATTTCAGATCGGGGATCCAAAGCCTGTCTTTCACGGTTACACTGTAGGTCGCGCCGGCATTGGAGTCGCACCAGATTGTTTCCAGACGCCGGGACATGAGTTCGGGCATGGCCTCGACGATATTTTTCATATCTTCCAGTTCACGAAGGACCGCCCTTCTACTCTCAAGCCGCACGCCCTTGTAGGTGAAACCCGACACTGGTGCCTTTTGCCCGGCCGCTGCCCGGTCGATCTCGTTTTGCCGGTAAAGGGCTTCCGCCAGTTCCGGCGGCATGTCGATGTCATCAACCACGGCTCAGGCTCCTGTTTGTTCCCATCTTGTTCCATGTGGTTTGCTTGAGCAACCGAAACCTGATGGGCACTTGCAGCGAACGCAGTTCTCAGCGTTGAACGTGGCGCCAGATGCCTGACGGCCTCCCCTGCTCGGCTTCGCGTGTCGCAGGGGAGATATCGGCCCTTGGCCGATCGCGCATTCGGCCATGCGGCCTCACCGCGGCGCAGCACCCAGACCCCCGGTTTGCCCGCCTCGCGAGCACGTCGCTCCCCGGCCGCTCCGACGGATTGCGCTTCGGTCTGTTTTGACCGGAGGCCAAAACCATCCCTCCACTTCATCCGTCTCCCGCGTCCGGTCGCGGCGTTTGCCTGCTCGTGTCGGGCAAACCTACCGTCAAACACACACACATGAGCGCGGAAGCATATCCTCCGGATGGCCCCCAAATCAGCCCGCCTCAAGGATCGCAAAACTTTTCGGCAAGGGCGGTGCGCGCGGAGGTGTCAGCCCAGTGTTCGATGGCCTGCCTGTGGTGGGCGATGCGCCCGGAAAACTTTTGCGCCCGGCAAGCCGGCGGCTGCGCCGTCCCTGACCCGGACAGTTTCGGTGAACCAGACGTACGGCCATGCCCCCACACTCACGTGGTGGCTCCACAACCATCTGGAGATACCGACATGGCTTACGACAACGCAACCGCCTACGAGACCATCGAACTCTTCGGGCTGACGGAAAAGGGCGCCGTCCTGCCGATCCCCGAAGACGACATCCTGAAGGACAGCATCACCCGAGAGACCTTCGAAGCGCTGCTCGGGCAGCTGCGCGGCACGGGGCTCGAGGGCGAGATCGAACCGCTCGCGCATGGGTTCGCCACGATCCTGCAGCGCCGCAAGGTCGCCCTCGGTAAGGAGCTTGACCGCACCGCCGACAAGATCGGAGCACTCGCAAAATCGCACGATGGATCGGAGATCGCCGAGACTGCGCTCGAAGAGGCGCAGGTCCGCATCCTGCAGCTGAGGGAAATCGTCGGAGCCGTCGAGACGATGGCCGAGGCGGCGGCGGAATGCTACGAGGTCGAGACCGGCCATGCCTTCATCCCCGCCGCGGGCTCGCGGGCGAGCGTCCGGGCGCAGGAGACCGGGGCGGTCTTCGAGGCCAAGCAGCTCCTGGAACAGCATGATCGCGAGACGGCGGCTAAGTCGAAGGTCGAGGGGGTGCCTTTGATCGTCTCGGGTGCCACCGACTGGACCGATATCGACGTCATCTTCAACACGCTCGACAAGGTTCGGGATCGGATCCGCGAGAGGCGCAATCAGGAGATCTTCCTCTGCCACAAGGGCGGCAAGCACGGGGCCGAGATGATCGCCGCCCGGTGGGCTCGGGCGCGCGGCGTCGCGCAGGCGCGCTTCGATCCGCGCTGGTCCGCGCATGGGCGGGCGGCGCCCTTCAAATGCAACGACGAGATGCTGGACGACAAGTTCGCCGCGACGGGAGTTGTGCTCTTCGGTGGCAACGGGGTGGCGCTGAACCTCGGGCAGAAGGCCGAGGCGAAGGGGCTCACCGTGATGCGGGTCGCCGATCCGGCGAAGAAGACGGCAGACGTGTGAATGAGAGAGGGTCGCCTTTGGGCGGCCCTTCTGTCGTTTTCACGTCGGCGTCTAAATGCGACCAAGCGGACGTATCGAACTCGCTAGATGCAGCTTTTCGCCGATGACTCCGTTTGCAAGATTCCCCTGAGACGCTAGACGGGTAAGCCAGTTGGCAACT
>NZ_AQQX01000003.1 GCF_000768315.1 Pseudooceanicola atlanticus | reverse complement strand
CTGACCAGTACTAATTGCCCGATAGGCTTGATTTGATCCAGTAGAAGCCAGGCAATGGCTGAAACGGACAATCAAAAGCATACACACAAACGTGTATCAGTTGACTTGGACAACACCTTCTCAAGCTCCACGGAGTTGCAACGCGTTTGCTTCGCAAATCGCTCTTGCAACCCACTCAAGCGGAGCTTGAGTGAGGGTCTTTCTTGGTCTGGTGGTCATAGCACAAGCGAAACACCCGATCCCATCCCGAACTCGGCCGTTAAGCGCTGTCGCGCCAATGGTACTGCGTCTTAAGACGTGGGAGAGTAGGTCGCCGCCAGACCTAGAAAGCCCCTCGTTCTCTCATACGATCAATATCCAATACAAAATCTACACTGCAAGACACACAACAAGTGCGTCAGGGTGTAGGCCGACGGCCAAATGGCTGTGGCGCAACGGATAGAAGAACCCCCGGTCCTTGTATGACCGGGGGTTTTTGCGTTCTCAGAGGGCGAAGAGGTCCTTTTCGACGCCCGCAGTTTCGAACAGGTAATCGCGGCTGGCTTCCAGTTCGGAACGCAGGCGCGACACGTCGAAACCAACCATCTGACCCTGCCACTTCTTCGGCTTGCCAGCGACCAGGACGGTATCGACGTTTGACCGTTCCATCAGCGTTACCACCGCGCCTGCGGCGTTGTTCAGCGGCGCGACGTTCAGTGCCTCTGCATCCAGCAGGATGATATCAGCAGCCTTGCCGGGCGTCAGGCTGCCCGTCACGCCGTCCAGCTTGAGGCCCTTGGCGCCTTCGATCGTGGCATGACGCAGAGCATCGGCGCATTGCATGAGGGCAGGGTAGTCGTCAGCTCCGGACAGAGCGGCTTCGTTCACGAACATCCTCTGCAGCGTGATAAGACCGCGCATCTGTGTGAACGGATCGGCCGTCATCGTACATTCCACGTCCGAGGACAGCGAGGTCGACAGCCCGAGGTCCAGCGCCTTCTGGATCGGCGGCGTGCCGTGGCGCATATGCATTTCGATCGGCACGGCCAGGGAAACATGGGCCCCTGCATCCGCCGCCCGCTGCCAGGCCATGTCGGACATGCCGGTCATGTGGATGAAGATGTTGTCCTCGCCGAACTCACCGGCCTCGGCCAGGGCGTCGAAGGTTCCTGCCATGCCGAATGTGCCCACGACGTGCAGCGCAATCGGAAGGCCGAGTTCGCGCCCGATCTGCCAGGAGGTTTCATAACCGGGCAGATAGATCTCGCCGCCCATCACCATGGTCAGCAACTGATCGTTCGAGGCGAAGTATTGCTCCTTGATGCGGCGGGCATCCTGGGGGTACTTCGTCCGGTCGCCATGTCCCTCGAAATAGCCGAAGACACCGCGACGGCCGGCATCGGCCAGGCCTTCTATAGCGGCGTCGGAATGTTCGGGGCTGTGGTGGATCTGGCTGACATCCATCACCGTCGTCACGCCTGCGTCCAGTTGCGCGATGCCGGCAAACAGCTCGTTGATGTAGACGTCCTCCGGCCGGTAGGCCATCGAGAATTGCTGCAGGATCGTCTCGTAGTAATTGGTCGCGTTCACCTCGCGCCCGTCATTGATAAGGATCCCGTGGGCCAGCTGGCTCCGGAGGGCGGTTTCGAACTGGTGGTGGTGGGTGTCGATGAAGCCGGGCATGACGATCTTGCCGGCCGCGTCGATCACTGTGGCATCCGGCGCGTCGATCCGTGCGGCGACCTCGACGATGTTGCCACCTTCGATCAGAACGTCGCCGGTCGCAAAGTTGCCGACGCCATCATCCATCGACAGGACAACGCCGCCGCGGATCAAAACGCGCCGTCCAGCTTCGCCCATCCCGTCGGGGATGGAGCTTTCGGCTGCCTGCTGGGCTGATGCCGCAGTGCCAAGGGTCGCGCCGGCGGCCAAGGCGGCCCCGCCGACCGTGCTGGCTTTCAGGAAATCGCGCCGTGTGGGGCAGGGCAGCGTGGGCCGCCGGGGATCGCATAGTCTGCACATGTATTCTCTCCTCCAGAATTGCAGTGTCAGGTCTTGGTCGGCCCCGGTGGTTTCCCTCTCGGGATCAGGGGGCCAGTACCGATCCGAGGACCGGGTAACGAGTGAGCTGATGGGCTATGTGAGACGCCGTGGCGCGCAGTTCCGGCAGCCGTTCCTCGACCAGCTGTTCCGGTGTCACCAGCCCGGTATAGCCAGAGCTGTTGAGCGCGGCGACGGTCTGCCCCTCGGCATTACGGATCGGCACGGCGATGGCCGTGATGCCGTAATCCAGCTGGTCGACCGTCGTGGCATAGCCGTTTTCGCGGACCTGCTCGATCTCCTCGCCAAGGCGGCAAGGGTCGATACAGGTCTTCGATGTCAGGGCCTCTGGCGCCAACCCGGCCAGCCAGGCCAGGCGCTTCTCCTCGGACATTCCCGCGACCAGTACCCGTCCCATTGACGTGGCAAAGGCCGGGTAGCGTGCGCCGACGGTGGCGACCGCACGTCGGGCCCGCTGGACCGAGACGTGGGCGATATAGATCACGTCATGTCCATCCAGCGTCCCGATGGACGAGGCGTCGCCGAACCGTTCGATCAGCCCACGCAGCTCGGGTTGCAGGACCTCCTCGATCCGCGTGGCGCCGTAGAAGGCAGAGCCAAGCGTGAGGATCTTGGGGGTCAGGTGGAACCGCTTTCCATTCCGTCCGATATAGCCAAGATGTTCCAGCGTGATCAGGCTCCGCCGGGCTGCGGCGGGGGACAGGTTCACGGTCTTGGCCACCTCGCTCAGGGTCATCTCGGGATGTGTGCTGTCAAAGCTATCCAGGATGGCGAGGCCCTTGGCGAGGCTGTCTACGAATTCGGACGGTTTGTCGGCGGGGTTGGTCAAACGGATCAGCCTTCTGGTGCGAGTACGAAGTCGAACTCGAAGACCGCATCCGGCTTTACGTCAAGTTCGTAATCGAACTGATCGGCCTTCCGGATCGGCTGAACCTTGGCGATGAGCGATTTTCGCACACCGAAGACAGCATCGTTGTCGATGTATTCCGTATTTTCGAAGAACACCTCGGTTGTGATGTCGGCCATGCCTTCGGCCCGGATGATGTAATGCAGATGCGCCGCGCGCCAGGAGTGACGGTTGCCGGCCCGCAGCAATTCCCCGACCGGGCCGTCATAGGGCACGGTATAGGGCTTGGGCAGGACGGTCGTGTAGTAGTAGCGGCCTTCCGAATCGGTGGTGAACTTGCCGCGCAGGTCCATTTTGTCCTGCCCGTGTTCCTGTTCCTGGATTGGGTAGGTGCCCGCACCATCGGCCTGCCAGGTGTCCACGATCGCGCCCGCCAGCGGCTTGTGCAGGGTATCGGTGACCTTGCCATGGACCAGCACGATCGCACCGTCGCGGCCTTCGGACAGATCGGCGCCCAGTTTCTTGACGGGCGCGTCGTCCAGGTAGAATGGCCCCAGGTTCGATCCCTCCGTCGCGCCGCCGCGGGTGTTCAGCATGTCGACCAGCGCGGAAAAGCCCAGAACGTCGGAAAGCAGAATGAATTCATGCCGCTCGGGCGTGGAGATCTTCCCGCAATCGTAGAGGAAGTTCAGCACCCGCATCCATTCGTCGTGGGTGATGCTGTTCTCGCGCGTGTAGTCGTGCAGGTGCTCGATAAGGCTATGCAGCAATTGCTCGAAACGGCTACCCGGTTCGGTCTGGAAGCTGTCCTTCACGGCTTCGGTGATCTTGTACTGATTGATGTCGCGCATCGCGCCCTCCCTTTGCGTTCGTTGCGAGCCGATTCCCCGCCTCGCAACAATCATGCTTGACGAGACCCTAATCCGGGTCATAGTCTTTCGGCAAGAGCAAAAAACTTCGCTATGCGAAAAAAGGATACGTAATGCGCATCGGAAAACAAGATCAAAGCTACACGGCCATCGCGACATCCGACGCCGAAAGCATCACCGTGCGCGGCCAAGATCTGTGCGACGAACTGATCGGGAAGATCGACTTCACCGACTATTTCTGGCTGCTGGTGCTGGGCGAGCGCCCCGACGAAAAGCAGCGCCGCATGATGGATGCCTGCCTGGTCGCCATCGCCGAACACGGGCTCGTCCCCTCCGTTCAGGCCGCGCGCATGACGCTCGCCGCCGGGCCGGATGCCTGGCAGGGCGCCATGTCCGCGGGGCTTCTGGGCATGGGCAGCGTCGTCGCCGGCTCGTCCGAAGCTGCCGCCTATTACCTGCAGGAGGTGCTGGACAAGGCCGAGGCCGACGGCACCGATGTGGAAACCGCCGCCATTGCCAGCCTCAAGGACCTGGCCGCCGCCAAGAAGAAGGTCGCCGGTCTGGGCCATCCCCAGCACAATACCGGCGATCCGCGTGCCAACGTCCTGCTGGCCCTGGCGGACGAGATCGGTGTCAGCGGGAAATATGTCGACTGCCTGCGCATCCTTGGCAAACACGCCCCCGAGATCACGGGCCGCCCGCTGCCGATCAACGTGTCGGGGGCGATTCCCGCGACGATCCTCGATGCCGGGTTCCCGCTTCAGGCAGTGAAGGCCGTACCGCTGCTGGCCCGCGCTGCCGGCCTGTCGGCTCATCTCTACGAAGAAAGCCTGCGTTCCATCGGGTTCATCATGTCCAACGTGGCGGATCAGGCGATCACCTATGACGGCAAACCGTCGTCCAAGAACAGCGGTTGAGGAGGCAAGCCATGGTCAAGATCCTCAAAGGTGTCCGTGTCGTCGAACTCGGTACCTACATCACCGGTCCGGCCTGCGGCATGCACCTCGCCGATCTCGGCGCGGATGTCATCAAGGTCGAACGCCCTGGCACCGGCGACCCGTTCCGTGCGTTCAAGGGCGGGCTCTATTCGCCGCATTACCAGACCTACAACCGCAACAAGCGGTCCATCGCGCTGGATACCAAGCAGGACGATGACCTCGAGGTGTTCCATGGCCTGATCGCCAGCGCCGACATCTTCATCCAGAACTTCCGCCCCGGCGTCGCCGAACGCCTCGGCGCGGGGGAGGAGGAGCTGCGCAAGATCAATCCCAAGCTGGTCTATTGCGCGATCTCGGGGCTTGGCGCCTCGGGGCCGGCCAAGGACCGCCCTGTCTACGATTCCGTGGCCCAGGCCGCCAGCGGCTATCTGCGCCTTCTGACCCCGCCGGAAAATCCACGTGTCATCGGCCCGGCCATCGCCGACGCGGTCACCGGTCAATATGCCGCCATGGCCTGCATCGCGGCGCTCTTCGAACGCGAGAAGCGCGGGGAAGGGCGGCGCATCGACATCTCCATGCTCGAGGCGATGTGCCATTTCAACCTCGACAGCTTCACCCACTACTACTCTGTCGGCGAGGTGATGGGCCCGTTGTCGCGCCCGACCGTGTCGCAAAGCTACACGTTCGAATGCGCCGACGGGAAATGGATCGCCTTCCACCTCTCAAGCCCGGAAAAGTTCTGGGATGGTCTGCTGGCCGCCACCGGGCAGGAACAGCTGAACGACGATCCCCGCTTCAACGAACGTCTGCAGCGCATCGAACACCAGGACGAGCTGATCGCCCATTTCACCCCGGTCTTCGCCGGCAAGACACGCGACGAATGGTGCGACCTGCTGCGCGAGAACGAAGTGCCGCATTCGCCGGCCTATGACAGTTCCGAAGCACTGGAAGACCCGCAGGCCCAGCACCTTGGCATCAAGGTCAGCGCGCCAAGCGCCGAGATCGGGACCTTCACCACCGTGCGACCGCCCTACAACTTCGACGGTGCCGCCGAAACCGATGTGCTGGCCCCGCCGCAGCTGGACGAACATGGCGCGGAAATCCGGGCTGAGATCGCCAAGCGCAAGGCTGGCTGACGGCACAGGGAAGGGGAGGCAGCCATGACAGACTTCGTGAAATCCGTGCCGGCAGGCGACGTGAAAGAGGCCAGCAAGGCCATGCTGCAAAAGCAGCTCTACGCGATCTTCACCACGCCGGTGAACGGAATGGGCCCGGTCTTCGAAACGCTCGAAGAACACCTGGCCTTCCAGGTGCAGCTTGAAAAAGACGGCATCCTCTATTCCGCCGGTCCCTTGTGGACCGACGACGAGGAAAGCTGGGAAGGCGAAGGCCTTGTCGTCATCCGCGCAGACTCGCGGGCGGCGGCGATCCGGATCGCGGAAAGCGATCCGATGCACAAGGCGGGCGCGCGGGAATTCCGCGTGCGCCCGTGGATGATCAACGAAGGCACCGTGACGGTCCGGCTCGATATGTCGAGCCAGAGTTTCCAGATCGTCTGACCAATTCTCAGGGAGGAGAAATCATGAACCTTATGCTACGCACTGCGCTTGTCGGCGCGCTCAGCCTGCCCGGCGCGGCATTCGCGCAGGAAACCATCAACCTGACCGTGGCCTCCAGCCACCCGACCGTCATTCCGTGGGTCGGCATGATCAAGACCCACTTCATGGCCCGCACGGACGAGATTCTGGCCGAAGCCGGCAATTACCAGATCGAATGGAACGAAGCCTTCGGCGGTCAGCTCTACAAGGCAAACGCGACGCTCGACAGCGTCGAACAGGGGATCACCGATATCGGCTGGGTCTTTTCGTTCCTCGAACCGGCCAAGCTGCCGATGAGCCAGGCCTCGTCCTACGCACCCTTCACCACCGCCGATGCGGCTGTCCAGCTCGAGGTGATGTCGGAGCTGTTCGAGACGAACGAGGCGTTCCGCAACGAGTGGGAGCAGTACAACCTCAAGGTCCTCGGCTTCACCGGCACCGACAGCTATGACGTCTATACCAAGGAACCTATCTCGGGCTTTGCGGATCTTGATGGGATGAAACTGTCGGCACCGGGCGTGCTGGGCAACTGGCTGCGTGGTACCGGCGCGAACGCGGTGGATGGCGCGCTGACGACCTTCTACACCGATATCCAGACCGGCGTGTCCGACGGCGTGCTGTCCCTGGCGCTCGGCGTGCTGCCCGCCAAGATCTACGAGGTCGCACCGCATATCACCCGCGTCGACATGGGCGTGGCGTTCTCGGGCGCCGTGGCGATCAACCGCGACAGCTGGGACGCGCTGCCCGAAGAGGTGCAGGAAGCGATGATCGAGGCCGGTGAATACTACACGGAAAGCCACGGCAAGGACCTGAACGAACGCCACGAAATGGCGCTGGAGAAGATGGTCGAGGCCGGCGCAGACCAGAACCCGCCGGTCCAGATCACCGACATGAGCGAAGCCGACCGCGAGGCCTGGGTGACGGCCATGCCGAACATCGCCAAGGAATGGGCCGATGGTCTGGAAGAGCGTGGCACACCCGCCCGCGAATTCATGAAGGCCTATATCGACGGGGTGCGTGAACGCGGTGGTGAGCCGGTGCGCGCCTGGGACGATGAACTCTGATCGCGGACCCGGAACGTGACCAATTTTGACACAGAACAGAATGGCGCCCGGACGCGGCGCCATTCCCTGCCAGCGCGGATTTGGGGCGGCGTGGTCAACACGCTGGCCGCGCTCGGCACGGCCCTGATTGCCGGGCTCATGATCATCATCTGTGCCGATATCGTGGCGCGGAACGGGATGGGGGCGTCGCTGCCACTTGTCTCGGAACTGGGTGCGCTGCTGCTTGTCATGATCGTCTGCTTGCAATTCGCGGCGACGGTGCGCGCCGACCGACTGGCCCGTGCCGGCCTGTTCATCGACCCGCTGCGCCGCAAACGACCCCGCGCCAGCGCCGCGCTTGAAGTGGCCTTCTCGATCGTGGGGGCGGTGATGGTTGGCATGATGGCCTGGGCCACGCTCGACGTCCTCTCGACCGATTGGGAGCGGGGCGAATTCATCGGAACCCCGGGGCTGGGCACGCTGCCCACCTGGCCGTTCCGCCTGTTCATCCTGGTCGGCCTGACGGTCGCCGCGCTGGAATTCGTCTCCCGCGCGATACATTCGGCCCGCGCCGCTGCGGGCCTGGCGGAGGTCACGCGATGAGCCCCCTCGAAATTGGATATACCGCCGTCGGCGGGCTGGTCGTGCTGATCTATCTCGGCATGCCGATCGGGATCGCCATGCTGGGCGTGTCGTTCTTCGGCGTGTCGATGATCCGCAACGATGTCGTTGCACTTCGGATGCTGGGCGCGGTCGGCAATGACAGCCTGCGCGAATACCTTTTCGCCGTTGTCCCGCTCTTCGTGCTGATGGGACTGCTGGTGACGGTCTCGAATGTCGGCAAGGACACGTTCGACGTCTTCCAGAAGATGTTGCGAAGGGTCATGGCGGGGCTGGGCATCGCCACGGTCTTTGCCAACGCCGTCTTCGCATCGATCACGGGGATCTCCATCGCCTCCGCCACCGTATTTTCCCGCGTCGCGGTGCCCGAGATGACGCGCCATGGCTATTCCAAGAAATTCGCCACCGGCGTGGTGGCCGGGTCGTCGGTGCTGGGCATGATGATCCCGCCCTCGCTGCTGATGATCGTCTACGCCGTGCTGGCCGAGCAATCGGTGGGCCGGATGTTCCTCGCAGGCGTGGGGCCGGGGCTGCTGCTTTCGGTGGTCTTTGCCGTGACGATCCTGCTGCTGGCGAAACAGCGCAAGAACTTCGTCTTCGACAATGCCGACGACCATACGGAGTACGAGGATTTCTCCTTCGGTGAACTGCTCCGCAAGGCGGTGCCGATCCTGTCGCTGATGCTGATCGTGCTGGGCGGTCTGTACGGCGGGTTCCTGAACCCGACCGAGGCCGGCGCGGCGGGTGCCGCAGGTGCCCTGGTCATCGCGATCCTGCGCAAATCCCTGCCCAAGCGGACGCTCTGGAACCTGATGGTCGAAACCGGGCAGATCACCGTCTCGGTGCTGTTCCTGATCCTCGCCGCCACGTTCTTTTCGCGGATGCTCGCGCTGTCGGGCGTTCCGCGTGAACTGGCGTCGTTCTTCCTGGACAGTTCCATCGGGCCGTTCGGGTTCCTGATCTTCTACCTGATCCTCATCGTCATCCTGGGCTGCCTGATCGACTCGATCTCGATCATGCTGATCGTCCTGCCGATCGCCCTTCCGGTGGCCGAGGCCGCGGGTTTCGACCTGATCTGGTTCGGCGTCCTCACCGTCGTCGCGGTAGAGCTCGGGTTGCTGACGCCGCCCTTCGGCCTGTCGGTCTACACGATCAAGTCGGCCATCGACGATCCGGACCTGTCGGTCGGTGACATCTTCCGTGGCGCTTTTCCCTTTGTCCTGGCAATGGTCGTCGCGCTGGCCATCCTGATCGTCTTCCCGCCGATCTCGACATGGCTCGCAAGGCTCTGATCTGAATGGAGTTTCCATGCCTCACATCCTGATGATCCCGGGCAGCCTGCGGGCCGCCTCGTCCTCTCGCGCGACCGCCCGCGCCCTGGCCGCACGCCTGCCGGAGGGCACCACCCACGCAACGGCCGACCCCGGCGCGCTGCCGCATTACGATGCGGATCTCACCGAGGACCCGGCCGTCAGCGCCTTCATCGAGGAGGTGCGCAAGGCCGACGGCCTCGTCTTCGTGACGCCGGAATACATTACAGCGTGCCCGGTGTGCTGAAGAACGCCATCGACTGGGCCTCTCGCCCGGCCTACGAGTCGGTCTTCAAGGGCAAGCCCTGCTTCCTCGTCTCGACATCGGGCGGGGCGCTTGGCGGTGTGCGGGCGCAATCGCACCTGAAATATATCCTGAACGGGATGCTGGCGGTGGTCTATCCGTGCAAGGAAATCCTCGTCACAATGGCCAACACCAAGGTCGAGGACGGCTTGCTGACCGACGATGTCGTGCTGGATTTCGCAGAGGTCGAACTGGCCGGCTTTGTCGCCTCTCTGGGCGCCACGGCCACCGCCTGACCGCCGGGCGGATCACATGATCCGTGCCAGTAACCGCAACAACGTTTCGCGTTCGCGCGGTTTCAGCGGCTCCAGCGTTTCTGTCGTCACCTCGATCGCGGCCTCCACGGCCGCGTCGATCAGCACCACCCCGTCGGGCGTCAGCGACACAAGATAGCGCCGCCGATCCCCGGGGTCGCGGCGCGTCTGGACCAGCCCCCGCGCAATCAGCCGGTCGACCACGCCCTTCGTGGTAGCCCCGTCCATCGCCACAGATCGGCCCAGCAGGTTCTGGGACATCGGGCCATCCTCGGCCAGGCGATGCATCACCGCGAACTGCGTCGTGGTCAGCTTGCCCGGAACCTTTTCAAGGAAGATGTTGGAATTGCGCTGATAGGCCTTGCGCAGCAGAAACCCGATCTGTTCGTCCAAGCGGTAGCCATGTTCGGCACTGGTCTTCGGTTTCAGCTCACTCGTCACGCGCAGGTCCTCCCGTCACCGGATTAGCCGGGGCAGGGGCGGGGGACAAGGCGCAACGCCCGGCACTACGCCCAGCACCACGCCACGTCCCCCGGCCGCACCCGGTCACACCGACAGGTAGGCATCGCGGATCTCCGGATGCGCCTCCAGCTCCGCGAAGGAGCCGTCGAACTTCTTCTCGCCCCCTTCGATGATGATCGCCCGGTCCGCTACCGAACGCGCGAAATGCAGGTTCTGCTCCGAGATCATGACCGTCAGCCCCTCGGCCTTCAGCTTGAGGATCGTCTCGGCCATCTGTTCCACGATGACCGGGGCGATCCCTTCCGACGGTTCGTCCAGCAGCAGCAGGGCCGGGTTGCCCATGAGGGTCCGCGCGATGGTCAGCATCTGCTGTTCGCCGCCCGACATCTGCTTGCCACGATTGCCCCGGCGCTCGGCGAGGTTGGGGAAGATCTCGAACAGCTGCTCGATGGTCCAGTCGGGCGCGTCCTTGCGCTTGGGCTGGCGGCCGACCTCGAGGTTTTCCATAACCGTCAGGTCGGTGAAGATGCGGCGATCCTCGGGCACGTAGCCGATCCCGGACTTGGCGACGCGGTAGGCCGGCTGGCCCACAAGGTCATCGTCCTGGAACATGACCCGGCCCGTGCGTGGCCGCACGAGCTGCATCACCGATTTCATCGTTGTGGACTTGCCCGCACCGTTGCGGCCCAGCAGTGCCACGACCTCGCCCCGGCGCACCTCGAACGACAGGCCGTTCAGGATGTGGGCCTTGCCGTAATAGCTGTGAATGCCTTCGACGTTAAGCATCCTCGGCCTCCTTGAAGAGCGTTCCGCCGCCCAGGTAGACTTCCTGAACCTGCGGGTTGTTGCGGACCTCGGTGGCGTTGCCGTCGGCGATCAGCTCGCCCCGGTTCAGCACCATGATGTGATGGGCATGGGCAAAGACGACGTCCATGTCATGCTCGGTGAACAGCACGCTGACCCCCTGGTCGCGCACGATATCCGCCACCAGCTGCATCAGTTCCACCCGGGCCGAGGGCGCCATGCCCGCGGTCGGTTCGTCCATCAGCAGAAGCCGGGGGCGGTGCGTCAGGGCAATCGCCAGTTCCAGCCGCTTCAGGTCGCCATAGGCCAGGATCGAACAGGGCCGGTCGGCCTGATCCTGCATCGACACGGTTTCAAGGAATTCGAACGCCTCTTCCCGGTAGAGCTTCCATGCCCGGGGCTGGATCGAGAACAGCTTGCCGTGATGGCTCATCAGTGCCATCTGCACGTTCTCGATCACGGTCATGGACTGGTAGGTGCCGGTGATCTGGAAGGTCCGCCCGACGCCACGCCGCCAGACCTCCCTCGGCAATTTGCCGGTGATCTTTTCCCCGTCGAACCAGACATCGCCCTCGGTCGGTTTCAGCTGCCCCATGAGCATGTTGAAACAGGTGGACTTGCCGGCGCCGTTCGGGCCGATCAGCGCCTTGAGCTCGCCCTGTTCGACGGAGAAGGACACCCCGTTGACCGCAAGGAAGCCGTCGTAGCTCTTCTTCAGGTTCTCGACGCGCAGGATCTCGGTCATTTCGCGATCTCCTCTTCAGTGCCGCGGTACTTGTTCCAGGCGGTGCGGATGGACCCGACGATGCCCTCGGGCGCGATGATGACCACCGCGATGATGACCAGGCCCAGCAGAAGCCGCCAGTATTCCAGCCGCGTCAACCAATCCTCGACCATGGTCATGAAGCCTGCGCCGACGACCCCGCCGGCCAGCGTCTTCACGCCGCCCAGGAAGACCACGATCAGCGCGTCAAAGCTGGCCGCGATCTCAAGCTCCGTCGGGAACACCGACCCCTTGGAGAAGACGAAGATGCCACCGGCCAGCCCGGCCATGACGCCCGCCAGGGCAAAGGCCGCGTATTGCACGCGCTTGACATTGATCCCCATGGCTTCGGCCTGCCGTGGACTGTCACGACCCGCGCGCAGGGCATAGCCGAAGGGCGCGTGGATGACGTGGCGCAGGAACAGGATGCCACCGATGCCAAGGATCAGGGTGAAGTAGTAATAGGGGATCGTCTCGCTCAGCCAGTCCGACGGCCAGATATTCACCAGCCCGTCATCGCCCCGCGTCACCGCGCGCCACTGATAGGCCAGCGACCAGACCAGCTGTGAAAAGGCCAGCGTCAGCATCGCGAAATAGACGCCGGTCAGCCGGATGCAGAACCACCCGATGCCAAGCGCCAACAGACCCGCCGCCAGCGGCGCAAAGAGGAAGGCAAGCTCCATCGGGGTTCCGGTATGGAAGACCAGCAGCGCCGCCGCATAGGCCCCGCCACCAAAGAACGCGGCATGACCAAAGCTGACCAGCCCGCCGGTGCCGAGGATGAAATGCAGCGACGCGGCGAACAATGCAAAGACCACCATGTCGATCATCAGGATCAGCACGAATTGGTCGACCACCAGCGGCAGCGCCGCCAGCACCAGCAACAGCGCCGCGATCACCGCCTGACCCGTCGGCCCGTAGGGACGGATCGGGGTTTCCGGCGCGCCGACCTGGCCATGTTCGCCCGCGACCTCCTCGCGGCCCAGCAGGCCGTAGGGACGGATAATCAGCACGATGGCCATGACGACGAACATCAGCACCAGTGTCGATTGCGGGATATAGGTGACGCCCAGCACGTTCAGGACCGAAATCAGCACGGCCGCGATGAAGGCCCCGGGCAGGGACCCCATCCCGCCGATCACCACGACGACGAAGACGGCGCCGATGATGTTGAAATCCATCAGCAAGTCCGCGCCGCCCTTGGGCAATTGCAGCGCACCGCCCCAACCGGCGAGGGCAGAGCCGAGCGCGAAGACCCCGGTGAACAGCCACGCCTGGTTCACGCCAAGTGCGCCGACCATCTCGCGGTCCTGCGTCGCGGCGCGCACCAGCACGCCGACCCGCGTCTTGGTGATCAGGTACCACAGCGCGAACAGGATGAAGGGCGTGATCGCGATCAGCACGATATCGTATTTCGGAACGGGCTCACCGAAGATGCGCCAGACACCGCGCAGACCCGGCGCGCGCGGTCCCAGCCGGTCCTCCGCGCCCCAGATCATCAGCGCGAGGTCTTGGATCACCAGGATGACCCCGAAGGTCGCCACCAGCTGGAACAGCTCGGGTGCGCGGTAGATCGGGCGCAGCACGACGATCTCGACAAAGGCGCCGATCACCCCGACCGCGAGGCCGGTCAGCAGGATCGAGCCCCAGAAACCGAAATGGCCGGGCAGGATTTCCATCAGCGTGACGCCGATGAAGGCCCCCAGCATGTAGAAAGAGCCATGGGCGAAGTTCACGATCCGCGTGACGCCAAAGATCAGCGACAGCCCGGAGGCCACGAGGAACAGGGACGAGGCATTGGCAAGTCCGGTCAGGAACTGGGCGAATAGAAAGGCCATGGGGGCAGGGAACCTCTGGTCTTGCAGGTCTGTCCGAACCGGGCCGGGGGCCGGGTGCGGAAGGATCGGTCGGGTCGCCGGACAGGCACGCGCCATCTGGGGATGGCCGGGTCACGGCGGTGAAAAGGGAAGGGGCGTCTCACCCCGCCAGCGCCCCGTCTCTGGGGCGTGCGGTTCCGGCGGCGCGGACGGGCCGCGCCGCCGGGGTCGGGCTTATTCAGCCGGACGCATGGCGGTGATTTCTTCGTCGCTGGGCAGGTAGCCGTCCGGGGTCTTGTATTCCCAGTCGACCATCACGCCCTTGCCGTCTTCCAGCGCCAGGGTGCCGACATAGGCGCCCATGGTGGACTGGTTGTCGACGGCGCGATAGGCCAGCGGGCCGATCGGCGTGTCCTCGATCTCCAGCCCTTCGAAGGCTTCGATCAGCGCGGCAGTATCCGTGGCACCGGCCTTTTCGATGGCCGCCGCGATGGATTGCGCGGTCAGGTAGCCGACGAGCGAACCGATTTTCGGGGTTTCGCCGGTCTCTTCCATGTATGCGTCGACAAAGGCTTTTTCCGGGGTGCCGTCTTCGAAGGCGTACCAGGGATAGCCGGTCACGAACCAGCCTTCGGGCGCTTCGTCGCCCAGCGGGTCGAGGTATTCGGGCTCACCGGTCAGCAGGCCATAGACATTGCGCCCGTCGAACAGGCCACGGTCGCCGCCTTCGCGGACCAGCTTGGCCAGGTCGGTGCCGAAGGTCACGTTGTAGATCGCGTCCGGCTTGGCGCGTTCAATGGCCTGCACCTCGGCGCCGGCATCGATCTTGAACAGAGCCGGCCATTGCTCGGCCACGAACTCCACCTCGGGCTTCAGCCGCTTGAGGTTCTCCTTGAAGGCCGCGACGGCGTCCTGGCCATAGGCGTAGTTCGGCGCGATCGTGGCGTATTTGACCGCGTCGGTCTTGGCCGCTTCCTCGGCCAGCATCGCCGCCTGGATCCAGGTCGAGGCGCGCAGGCGGAAGGTGTTCGGGTTGCCCGAGGCCCAGACAAGGCTGTCGGCCAGCGGTTCGGCGGCCAGGTACAGGTACCCTTTCTCGGCCGCGAAGGACGACAGCGCCAGGCCCACATGGGACAGGATCGTGCCGGTCAGCATCACCGCGCCATCGCGGGTCATCAGTTCCTCGGCGATCTTCACCGCCTCGGCCGGGTCGCCCTGGTCATCGCGGAACACGAATTCCAGCGGCTTGCCCAGCACGCCGCCATCCGCGTTGATTTCCTTCAGCGCCAGTTCGATCCCCATCTTGTAGGGCTCGGCGAAGGCCGCCATCCGCTTGTAATGGTTGATCTCGCCAACCTTGATCGTCTCTTGGGCCATGCCTGCCGCCGGAACCAGCGCCAGGGCGGTGGCCGCGGCGAGCATCATGCGTCGCGTGAGGTTCATGAGGGTCTCTCCTGTTGGTATGGCTGCCCTAGGGGCAACCTTGGTGATCCGGTCTTACGCCGGTTAGTCGTGGTAGACAAATGCGGGCGACGGATCGCTCGCAAGGTCTTCGGTCCGCTCCAGTTCGAGCAGGTCGTTGATCCGCTTGCGATAGACCAGCGGACCCTTGTCGATGGCGATGCGGATGGGGCGCCGTTTCTGCGGGCGGTTCTCCTCTTCCTGCACGGCCTCGAGGATCTCCTTGTCCTCGTCAAAGGCCTTGCGGAACATCGCATCCATGTTGGTTTCGGCCTCCGGGTCGTCCAGCGCCGTGTTGCGGATATGGAGCCAGCGGTCGATCGTGTAGGTCTCCGTCACCGGCGTCATGAAATGCAGCGCGAAGATCCGGACGCCCTCGTTGCGGTCCTCTTCGGCGCATTTCTTTTCCGTCTCGACCGATCCGAAATCGATCACCGCCGTGCAGGGGGTGTGCAGGTAGTAGTAATGCCAGCGGTCCACATTACCCGTGAACCCCCCGAAGTTCTTGAAGAACCCGATGGGCTCCGCATCCCGGATCCAGCGCCAGGCGACGATGGCCTCGCCTTCGGTCTGGACATGGACCGGGACGTTTTCCGACGCCGCATTGCCCAGCGTCGTCGGGTGGACAAAGCTCACATGCGCCGGGTCGACCAGGTTCTCGGCCACGTTCAGGTAATTCGATTTCAGGTGCAGGGCGTCGCCGTGATGCACTTTCCAGGCCGGATCGGTGAATTCGGGCATGTCGAAGACCTTGGCCGGGTCGGCCTTGTCCGGATCGCCCATCCAGATCCAGACGATGCCGTGGCGTTCCTCGATCGGGAAGCGTTCGACATAGGCAGATTTCGGCAGGTTTGTCTGGCCCGGCACGCGGGTGCACATGCCGGTCGTGCCGTCGAAGGTCAGCCCGTGATAGCCGCATTGCACATTGTCGCCGATCCGCTTGCCCTTGGACAGCGGCAGCAGGCGATGCGGGCAGCGATCCTCCAGCGCGGCGACTGTGCCGTCGGATTTGCGGAACATCACGATATGATCGCCCAGGATGGTGAACCGTCGGAGGTCATCGTCGATCTCGGTGGACCAGGCTGCGACGTACCAGGCGTTGCGCACGAAATTCGTCATCGGTCTTCCTCCTTCGGGTTCAGGGTCTTGGGGCGCGGTTTGAGGGCCGCGTCCAATAGGATGCCAGCTCTTCCCCGCACGGCGCGGGCATTCCTGGCTTCGGGGTGGCAAAGCTCATCTCAGCCCGTCCTCCCCGACCATCTCCTCGTGGGTCAGCCCGCCGACGCGGGGCAGGGGGCGCCCCTCGATCTGCAGGGCCACGGCGACCACGATTTCACCGGCGCGGGGCGCGTCGGGCAGCTGTATCCGCATCCCGTCGAAATGCGACCGCACATAGGCCGCATCCTTGTGCCCTAGCGGCACGTCCAGCACGTCGCCCGGACCGCCGATTGCCTTTGACGACGGCACCAGCGCCTTGCCACCGCCCAGCACGTTGCGCAGGGGCGCGCCCAGCTTGGGGTGCAGCAGCGCGGCGGCATGTTCCAGTTCCCCGGCCTCGCCGACCAGGGCGGCCTTGCCATAGCCCTGAACCTCGGACGCCTCGCAGCCAAGGGCGGCGAGGGCAGCCTCGCCCAGCACGTGGCCCAGCTCGGCCCCGGTTTCCATCAGTTCGGACAGGTCCCGGACGAACCGGCCCGCGAAAGGGTTGGCGATCACCGACGCGGCGAGGGCGCGACGCGAGGGGCGGGGCAGGGTTTGCCCCATCTCGGTCCGTGTCTCCTCGACCAGGGTGATGATCCGCCGTGCCGTCATCTCAGCCCGTCTTCGCCTTTCACGTCCGCCGCGGCCAGGCCGCCGACACGGGCGTGGATGCGCGGCCCGGTGGTCATGACGAGGACCAGCAGGATCTCGTCGGCCTTGGGCGCATCCGCCAGCCCCACTTCCATCGCGTCGAAATGCGACCGAACGTAAGAGGCATTCGTATGCGTCACCGGTACGTCCAGCCGCGCCCCCGGCGCGCCGACCTTCTTGGTCGAGGGCACGATGGCCATGCTGTCCGCGATCTTCTCGCGCATGGCGTAGCCGCCGGGCACATGCCACAGTGCGCCGTGCTCCAGCTCGCCATTAGTGCCGACGATGGCGCCTTTGCCATAGCCCTCGACGGCCGCTGCATCGCCGCCAAGCGCATCGATCAGGTCCTGCGCCATCTGCGCGCCCAGCGGCTTCAGGTCTTCCATGAACCCGGCGATATCCTCGACATAGCGCCCGGCAAAGGGGTTCGCGATCACGGTCATGCAGGCGGCGCGGCGCTGCGGCACCTCGGGGGCGGGGCCGCCCTCGTGATAGATTGTCTCGGTCAGGATCGCGGTCTTGCGGATCTGGGGTTCAGGCATCGGTCAGGTCTTTCGTCTTCTGCGCGGTCAGTCCGGCGACGGGCGCAATCGCGCCGCCGACGATCCGCCGCGCGCATTGCACGGCCAGGCAGGCCGACAGGATCAGCCCCCGG
Source organism: Pseudooceanicola atlanticus (assembly GCF_000768315.1). Lineage (GTDB taxonomy): Bacteria > Pseudomonadota > Alphaproteobacteria > Rhodobacterales > Rhodobacteraceae > Pseudooceanicola > Pseudooceanicola atlanticus. The sequence continues at coordinate 673,309 of NZ_AQQX01000003.1, read as the reverse complement.
TCCAGGTAATCCTGCGCCACAGCTTCGCCCGCGTCGAGGGCCTGCGCGATCTGCCGGTCGCAAAGCGGCGCGACACCGGTGACGACCATCCGGTCGCCGAGGTCGCTGTCCGGAGCGATGTCGCAGGCTCGCTCGCGGGTGACGGCGGGATGGCCGGGCAGGTCGATGGCATTGGCGATCAGGGTCGCGGCGGCATCGGCGCTGGCCGCGTCGCGGGCCAGCACGGTCACCGCATCGGCGATGCCCAAAGAATGCGACCGCCCCTGCCAGCCGGAGGTTGCGATCCCGCCGATCCCGCTGTCAGGCCCGATCTCGGCCCGCGCCCCGGCTGCACCAGTCACCGGGTCCTCGCAGATGGCCAGCCGCAGCGGCATCCCAGACGTCCACAGCGCGATATCCCCGCCATTGTTCACATGCGCGCGGGTCAGCCCGTGACCGGGCTGCAGCATCGCCGCCAGCACGTGATCCGCCCCGGCCCCAGCCACGGCCGCCATCGGCGTGACGAAGGTCGGGCGGAACCGCTCGGTCGCGGCCTGCATCCGACGCGCCACGGGACCCGACAGGTCCGGCCCCTCGGCGCTGCGCAGGCGCGGCAATTCCTCGACCAGCCGGTTTAGCAGCGGCAGGAACGCCGCCTGCGCCCGATGGTAAGCCGCGCGCACGGCAGCCTCCGGCCCCTCGGCGGTCACGATCATGTCGATCGGGCCATGGCTCAGGCGCAGCCGCCCGTCGGGCATCGCGGTGGCGCGGGCGGTTTCGATAAAGCTCATTCGGATGTCTCCTTGCGGGCATCCGCACGCGTGACCGGCCAGGGCGATCCGGGCTTGCGCCGCTCCGCCCGCTGGCCCGACAGGATGTGATCGTTCTGCCGCCCCTTCGCGCCGCGCAGCGCGTCTTCCAGCGGCATGACGTAATCCATGTGCCCGCCAAGCGCGGCGTAATCGCTGGCCGACATGGTGAATTCGATGGGGGCGACCAGCGCCGGGGTGGGGACATAACCGAAGGCGTTCTTCGGCATCTGCGTCACGTCCGCCATGAAGGTGATCCCACCACCTGGCCACATGAAGACCGGCGCGCCCCCGACGGTCACGCGGGTCAGGCGCGACTGGACAGACCGGGTCAGGGAGACCGGGTTTTCCGTCACGCCTGACCTCAGCGACCCGCCCGCCCCGGCCATGAACAGAACCGAAGCCAGAGAGGGCTCGCAATTCTCTTCGATGCGCCGGACAGAAGGGAGTAGGCGGTCGGGCATGTCCAGCTGAACCGGCACGAGGTCCTCGTTCAGCTCGTAATAGGCGGCGTTTTCGCCAGTGGTGGATACCATCAGCAGCGACAGGCCCGGGCGCGCGCCCTTGGCCTCCTGCCAGGTGTCCAGGATCGTCAGCGGATCGGTCAGGTCGGTGCCGCCCCAGCCGGTGCCGGGTTCCGCAACCTGGAAATACCGCCCCGGCGTCGATCGGCGGCCCTTGATGCGGATGCCCGATGGCTCCCATCCGATGACCTTGCCGGCCTGGTGTTCGGACATGACGCCGGTGATGTGGTCATCGACGACGACGACCTCGTCCACCAGCCCCATCCATTGGGCGGCGAACATGCCCACCGTGGCCGAGCCACAGCCGACGCGCATCCGTTCCTCGGGCTGACCGTTGACCACGGGGGCCTCGCCCGCGGTGATCTGAAGGTCCGCGCCGCCGTCGATCGTCATGTCGACCGCTTCGCCGTTGCAAAGGGCCAGCAGCGCGTTGCAGGTCGCACGGCCCTCTTTCTTCGATCCGCCGGTCAGGTGGTTCACGCCGCCCAGCGACAGCATCTGCGACCCGTATTCCGACGTCGTGACATGTCCGATCACTTCACCCTCGGCCCGCACCGACGCGCATTCCGAGCCAAGGTGCCGGTCGGTGTCGATCTTCACCTTCGCCCCGCAGTAGGAGAAGATCCCCTCGGTCACGACGGTGATCATGTCGGCATCCGCGGCCTTCGACGCGACGATGAACGGCGCGGGCTTGTAGTCGGGATAGGTCGTGCCGGACCCGACAGCTGTGATGAACGTATCCTCGCCGGAAACGATCTCTCCGTCCCATTCTCGGTCGAGGAAGGGGACAAGCGGCGTGTCCTCGCGGTTTTCCAGGATGGTCAGCGGGTCCAGACGCACCAGCTCTCCGCCCTCGTTGGCATAGCGGTCGCAGGCGCCGGACCGGCCATCGGCGATGTAGCACATCACCGGGCAGGCATCGCAGCGGATCTTGTCCGGTTTCTCGGCCTGGCTGCGCTTTGTCGGTGCGTCTGTCACTTGGCATGCTCCGGGGTCTGAACCGGGGGTCGGGCTAGGTCTGGGGCGGGCCGCATCGCGGGGATATTCGTTTGTATACGAACGCACGGCGATCGTTTGTATGTCAACAGTTTTGAAGTGCGCATCCGCATGGCTCAATCCACGAAGGCTTTTTCGACCACGAATTCAGCAGGCCGGTTGTTGGCGCCTTCTTCAAGGCCGGAATTGAGACAGATGTCCCGGCAATCGTTCAGCATCGCCATCGATCCGCAGATCATCACACGGTCGTCCGCTGGCGAAATCATCGGCAGGTTCAAGGCCTTGCTGGCCGCGCCCGACGTGATCAGGTCGGTGATGCGCCCCTGTACCGGATAGGCCTCGCGCGTGGTGGCATTATACAGATGCAGGCGATCCGCCGCATATTCCCCCACCAACGGGTCATTTTTCGTCGCCTCCACGATCTCCTGACCATAGGCCAGTTCCGCAACTTCGCGACAGCCATGGCACAGGATCACCTGTTCGAATCGCTCATAGGTGTCCGGGTCGCGGATCAGCGAGGCGAAGGGCGCGATGCCGGTTCCGGTCGACAGCATCCAAAGCCGCTTGCCCGGTTTCAGCGCATCCAGGACCAGCGTGCCGGTCGCTTTCTTGCGCATCAGCACCGTGTCGCCCACTCGGATCTTCTGAAGGTGTTCGGTCAGCGGCCCCTCCGCCACCTTGATCGAGTAGAATTCCAGCGTTTCGTCCCAGGCGGGGGAGGCGATGGAATAGGCGCGCATCACCGGCCGTTCCGCGTTGGGCAGCCCGATCATCACAAACTCGCCCGACCGGAACCGAAAGCTCGCGGGCCGCGTCACCCGGAACCGGAACAGGCGGTCCGTGTAATGCTGCACCTCCGTGACGGTCAGGGCGTGGCAGCCGGCGGGCAGGCCGAATCCGGCGGGGGCGCCTTCCAGGATCAGATCGTCGGCAAGATCGGTCATCGCGGTGCTCCTTGTGCTACATTTCACGGCAGATGCTGCGTCAATATTCATTCGTACACAAACGAATTCTGCTTTTTCCACTTCGCGGGGCCGGAACGCTGCCATGACGATTGACAACTTTTCGTGCAACTCCCTAGGCTGCGTTCATATCGTTTGCACACAAATGAAGCTCCGGGCCCGTCCCGGCGCATCGGAGAGGCCCATATGACGCTGCAACGCCCCGAATCGATTGATGCCGCCCTGGCGCTTCTGGCCGAAGGCGGCGGCACGATTCTGGCCGGCGGCACCGACGTCTATCCGGCCCTGCGCGATGCAACGCCGCCCGAATGCATGATCGACGTCACCGGGATCGAGGGGCTGCGCGACATCTCTCTGCGCGATGGCATCTGGCGACTTGGTGCGGCCACGACCTGGACCGATATCGTCCGGGCCGAGTTGCCGCAGCTCTTCACCGGCCTGAAACTCGCGGCGCGAGAGGTCGGCTCGGTCCAGATCCAGAACACCGGCACTCTCGCGGGCAATATCTGCAATGCCTCGCCGGCGGCGGATGGCGTGCCCACGCTCATGGCGCTCGACACCCAGGTCGAGATCATGGGCCCGGAAGGCCGCCGGGCCGTCATGCTTCAGGACTTCATCAAGGGCCCGCGCGCCGTCGACCTCGGGGCCGGAGAGATGATCACCGCGCTTCTCATTCCCGACCGGGCGGGGCAGGGCGCGTTTCTCAAGCTCGGCTCGCGCCGCTACCTCGTCATTTCCATCGCCATGGTCAGCGCCGTCATCAAATCCGACGACGGCGTGATCTCCCGCGCGGCGATCTCGGTCGGGGCCTGTTCGCCGGTCGCGTTCCGCGCCACCGCCCTGGAAGAGGCGCTGGTCGGCGCCGATGCCGCTGCTGTCGCCGGGCTGGTCCAGGCCGCCGATCTGCCCGACCTGACCCCGATCACCGATGTCCGCGCCTCGGCCAGCTATCGCCAGGATGCGGTTCGGACCCTCGTCACCCGCACGATCCACCAAGCCATGGAGCCCCCGCATGTCGCTGGATGAACCCAAGGGCCAGATCGCCTTCACCCTGAACGGCACCGACATGTCTCTGGCCGCCGCGCCGACGACCCGCCTGTCGGACATGCTGCGCAATTCCGCCGGGGCGCGCGATGTGAAGGTCGGCTGCAATGCCGGCGATTGCGGTGCCTGCACCGTGCTGCTGGACGGTGAACCCGTCTGCGCCTGCATCACCGCTGCGGGTCAGGCCGAGGGGCGCAAGGTCGAAACCCAGGCCGGCTTGGTCGGCGCGGATGAAGATGCGCTGCGCCTCGCCCAGGCGTTCCAGCGCCACCAGGCCGCGCAATGCGGCATCTGCACGCCGGGCATGATGGTGTCGGCCATAGCCCTCCTGCGCTCGGGCGAGGTGCTGACCGAAGACAAGGTTGCCGATGCGCTGGGCGGTGTGCTCTGCCGCTGCACCGGTTATCGCAAGATCATCGCGGCGGTTCTGGACGCGGGCGGCGCAGCCCCGACGGATGACGCGCCGGCGGATGGCGCGGTCGGTGCCCCGGTCGCGCGGCTCGATGGCTGGCCCAAAGTGTCGGGGGCAGAGCTGTTCGGCGATGACGTGGCCCCAGCCGATGCCCTGACACTGCGCGTCATCCGCTCGCCCTTCCACCGCGCGGGATTTACCTTCGGCGATCTCGACGCCTATCGCGATGCGGCCGGGCTGGACCTGATCCTGACCGCCGCCGACGTGCCCGGCGAGAACTGCTTTGGCACCATCCCCGGGTTCGAGGACCAGCCGGTCTTTGCCGAAGGCGAAACCCGCTTCAAGGGCGAAGCCGTGGCGGCAATCGTCGGCAGAGCCGAAGCCCTCGCCACCCTGCCGGACTTCCCCGTCACGTGGGAGGAACGCCCCGCCAACCTGACCCCCAAGGGTGCCGCTCAGGCCGCGCAACTGCACCCGACCCGCGCCGACAACCTGATGTGCCGCGGCCTCGTCCGGCGGGGTGACGCGGCGGGCGCGATGGCGCAAGCGGCGCATGTGGTGTCGGGCGATTTCTCCACCGGCTTCATCGAACACGCCTATATCGAACCCGAGGCCGCCACCGCCCGCCGCGTCGGCGACCGGATCGAGGTGCAGTGCTGCACCCAGGCCCCCTTCATGAACCGCGACGGGCTGGCCGGGATCCTGGGCCTGCCGCCCGAGGCCGTGCGCATCGTGCCGACCGCCACCGGCGGCGGCTTCGGGTCCAAGCTCGATCTGACCGCACAGCCCTTCGTCGCGCTGGCGGCGTGGAAGCTGAACCGCCCGGTCCGCATCGCCTATACCCGCACCGAAAGCATCGCGACCTCGACCAAGCGCCACCCCTCCGAGGTGCATATGGAGATCGGGACCGACGAAACCGGCCGCATCCTCGCCGCCCGCTTCGACGGCACCTTCAACACCGGCGCCTATGCCAGCTGGGGCCCAACCGTGGCCAACCGCGTGCCGATCCACGCCTCCGGCCCCTACCTGACCCCGAATTACGAGGCCAATTCCGCCGGGATCCACACCAACACCGCCCCCTCGGGCGCCTTCCGTGGCTTCGGCGTACCGCAATCGGCGGTCGCGCAGGAACAGCTCTACGATCTGCTGGCGGAAAAGCTGGGGATGGACCGGCTGGACTTCCGCCGGATGAACTGTCTGACCAATGGCGCCCCTACCGTCACCGGCCAGGTCTTTGACACCGGCATGGGCATCGACGCCTGTTTCGACGCCCTGAAACCCGCCTGGGATCGCGCCCTGGCCGAGGCCGAGGCCTTCAACGCCACCCATGCCGACCGCAAACGCGGTGTCGGCGTGGCAGGCGGCTGGTATGGCTGCGGCAACACCTCCATGTCGAACCCTTCGACCATCCGCGCGGGCGTGACCCCGGCCGGGGACCTGATCCTGCACCAGGGCGCCATCGATATCGGCCAGGGGTCCAACACCGTGATCTCCCAGATCTTCGCCGAGGCGCTTGGCGTCCCGGTCTCGCAGGTCACGCTGATCGGCCCCGATACCGACGTCACCCCCGACGCGGGCAAGACATCGGCCAGCCGCCAGACCTTCATCACCGGCAATGCCGCGCGCCTTGCGGGCGAGGCGCTGCGCAGCCAGATCCTCCGCCTCGGCAATGTGGGCGAGGGCGCGGTGATCGCCTTTGCCGACGGTGCCGTGGAACTGACCGAGGACGGCGTGACCCGCCGCATCGACCTGCCGCAGGCCGAAGGCTACGCGCTGGAAGTGGTCGAAAGCTACGACCCGCCAACCCTGCCGCTGGACGAGAACGGGCAGGGCGAACCCTATGCCGTCTTCGGCACCGCCGCCCAGATGGTCGAGCTTGAGGTCGACATGGAGCTTGGCACGGTCAAGCTGCTGAACTTCACCGCCGCCCATGACGTGGGCCGCGCCATCAACCCGCTGCTGGTCGAAGGCCAGATCGAGGGCGGCATCGCCCAGGGCCTCGGCCTTGCGCTGATGGAGGAATTCCTGCCCGGCCGGACCGAGAACCTGCATGACTACCTGATCCCCACCATCGGGGACGTGCCGCCGGTGCAGTCGATCATCATCGAATCCGGCGATGCCCACGGGCCTTACGGGGCCAAGGGGCTGGGCGAACATTGCCTGATCCCGACCGCGCCCGCTGTGCTGAACGCCATCGCCCATGCCAGCGGCGCACGCATCCACCACCTGCCGGCCACGCCCGACCGGGTCCGCGCCGCGATCCTCGCGGCCCGTGACCAGGCAACGGCGTGACCATGCAGCAAGACCGACACCAGGATCCCGGACGACCGGGCAAGACATGGCAGGACAGGGCCAGCAAATGACAGACCAGACCGAGCTGACCGGCAGTTTCGCCGGGATCGACGTGGGCGGCACCTTCACCGACCTCGTGCATTACGACAGCCGCGCCGGCCGCGTGCGGCTGGCCAAGGTGCCCACGACGCTCGACAACCAGGCCCATGGTGTGCTGGCCGCACTGGACGCGGCCGAGGTCGACGCCGCCGCGCTCGACCTGATCGTGCATGGCACCACCACCACGACCAACGCGGTGCTGGAACGCCAGCTCTGCAAGACCGGGCTGATCACCACGCGCGGCTTTCGCGACGTGCTGGAGCTTGGCCGCCGCACCCGCCCGAACGCCTATGGCCTCAAGGGTCAGTTCCGCCCACTGATCCCGCGCGACCTGCGGCTCGAAGTGCCCGAACGCATGCTCGCCGATGGCAGCGTGCACACGGCCCTGGACGAGAACGCCCTGCGCGCCGCCCTGCGCCAGCTGGCGGATGAGGGCTGCGAGGCGCTGGTGATCCACTTCCTGCACGCCTATGCCAACCCCGCCCACGAGGCCCGCGCCGGAGAGATCGCCCGCGAGGAATGGCCCAACGGCAACATCACCCTCGGCCATGCGCTGCTGTCGGAAAGCCGCGAATTCGAACGCGGCGTGACCGCTGCCGTCAATGCCAGCGTGCAGCCGCTGCTGCGCCGCTACGTGGAACGTCTGGCCGACCGGCTGTCCGAACGCGGCTATGCCCGCGACCTGCTGGTGATGAACGGCAATGGCGGCATGGTCTCTGCCCGGATCGTCGCCGAAGAGGCCGCCAAGACCGTCATGTCCGGCCCCGCCTCGGGGGTCATGGCCGCCGCCTATACCGGGCGGCGCGCGCATATTCCCGACCTGCTGACCTACGACATGGGCGGCACCTCGACCGACGTGGCGATGATCCGCGGCGCCGACCCGGCCGTCAGCCACGAGATCGAGATCGAATATGCCATGCCGATCCACGTCCCCATGGTCGATGTACGCACCGTCGGCGCCGGGGGCGGGTCGATCGCGCGGGTCAATGCGGCGGGGCTGCTTCAGGTCGGGCCGGACAGCGCCGGCTCCACCCCCGGGCCGATCTGCTACGGCAAGGGCGGGGAGGAGCCGACGATTTCCGACGCCAACATGCTTCTGGGCCGGATGAACCCGGGCAAGCTGAACACGATCTCGGGCGACGTGTCGCTCGACACGATCCGAGATGCCTTCGCCGCGAAGATCGGCGATCCGCTGGGCATCGACGCGGTCGAGGCGGCCTCGGCCGTGCTGCGCATCGCCACAGCCAAGATGGCCGACGCGGTGCGGATGGTGTCGATCTCCCTGGGCGAGGACCCGCGCGATTTCGCGCTCTTCGCCTTCGGGGGGGCTGGTCCGCTGCATGCCTGCGCCATCGCGCGCGAACTGGGCGTGCCCCGTGTGCTGGTGCCCGCGCGGCCCGGCATCACCAACGCGCTTGGCTGTATCGTCGCCGACCTACGCCACGATTTCGTGCAGACGGTGAACCAGCCGCTCGACCTGTGCGACATGGACGAGGTCCACGCCGCCTTCACCCGCCAGGTCGAGGACGGCCGCGCCGCGATCGACCGCGAACGGGTCGAGATCGCGGACCTGCACGTGTCGCATTCCGTCGACATGCAGTTCATCGGCCAGACCCACCTGCTGCGCGTTCCGCTGCCCACGGCGACGCCCAGCCGCGAAGAGCTTCAGCGCCTGTTCGAGGCCGCCTATTTCCGCCGCTTCCAGGTGGAGCTTCCGGAAATCCGCGCTGCCCTCGTCAACGTCAACACCTCCGTCATCGGCCGCCGGCCCGAGGTCGACCTGTCCCTGCTGATCGACGCGTCGGCCCGCAAGGCCACGCTGGAAGAGGCGCGCACCGACACCCGCTCCGTCTGGTTCGACGGCTGGACCGACACGCCGGTCTACTGGCGCGATCACCTGCCCGCCGACGCGACCCTGACCGGACCGGCCATCGTGGAACAGATGGATTGCACCCTGGTGATGGAGCCGGGCGATACCGCCGTGCAGGACCACGACGGCAACCTCATCGTGACCGTGGGGTCAGGGGGATGAGCGGCGCACAGAGGATTTGCGTCCCGCCACCGGGGGCTTCGCGCCCCCGGACCCCCGCGGAGTATTTCTGGCAAGATGAAGATCGGAAGACGGGCCGGGATGCGGGTTGCGCCACGCCGGAACGGTCCGGCGCCGCAGGACAGACCCGACGAGGAGAGCTGACATGAGTATCGACCCGATCACCCTGACCGTCATCCAGTCCGGCCTTCAGCAGGTCTGCGACGAGATGGACCTGAGCTTCTCCCGCGCTGCGTTCTCTCCGGTGATCGCAGAGGCGAACGACCGCTCGGACGGTATCTATTCGGCCGAGGATGGCAGCCTGATCGCCCAGGGCTCCATGGGCCTGCCGGTCTTTGTCGGCACGATGCAATATTCCACCGCCACCCTGATCGAGATGATCCGCGACGGCCGGGCCATCGCGCCCAGGGAAGGCGACATCTACATCGTCAACGACCCCTACCTGGGTGGCACCCACCTGATGGACGTGCGCTTTGCGATGCCGGTCTACCGGAACGGCGAAATCTTCTGTTGGCTGTCCAATACCGGGCACTGGCCCGATACCGGCGGCGCGGTGCCCGGCGGGTTCTCGGCCTCTGCCACGGCGGTCGAACAGGAGGGCCTGCGGCTGCCGCCCGTGCGGCTCTTCAAGGAAGGCACGCTCGATCCCGAGATCTACGGCATCATCTGCTCCAACATCCGCGTGGCGGATCAGCGGATCGGCGACGTGAAGGCCCAGGCTGCCGCGCTGTATGTCGGCCAGGCGCGCCTGACCCGGCTGCTGGATCGCTACGGCGACGACACGGTGCGCGCCGCGATCACCGAATTGCGCGACCGCGCGGCCCAGCAGATGCGCGCCAATATCGCGCGCATCCCGGCGGGCACCTATAGCTCGACGGCGTTCATCGACAGTGACGGGGTGGTCAACGAACCGCTGGAAATCCGCCTTGCGGTGACCAGCGACGGCGACAGCCTGACCTTCGATTTCACCGGTTCATCGGCCCCCTGCGCCGGGCCGATGAACTCCGTCCTCGCGACGACGCTGTCGTCGGTCTACCTGGCGATGCGCCACATCTTTCCCGACGTTCCGATCAGCGCCGGCGCCTTCGAGCCGCTGAACATCATTCGCCCCGAGGGCACGTTCCTCGACGCGCAATATCCGCGCCCGGTCTCGGGCTGCGCCGCAGAGGTCAGTCAGCGCATCGCCGAGGCGGTCTTTGCCGCCCTTGTCGACCCGCTGCCCGACATCGTCACCGCGGCCCCGGCGGGCACGTCGGGCAACTTTGCCCTGGGGGGCGAGGTGCCCGAGGAAGGGCGCAGCTACGTGATGTACCAGATCTCGGGCGGCGGCTATGGCGGCTACGAGGGCGGCGACGGCATCTCGAACGGGTGTTCGACCATCGGCATCTCCAAATCCCCGCCGGTCGAGATCATGGAACAGCAATTCCCCGTCCTCTATCATCGCTACGCCCTGCACGAGGGCTCGGGCGGGGCGGGGGAGCATCGCGGCGGCTTCGGGCTAGATTACGAGGTGGAGCTGCTCAAGGGGACGGCGCGGGCAAGTTTCGTCATGGATCACGGGCGGTTCGGCCCCCAGGGCGTGCTGGGCGGCGGCGATGGCGGGGTGAACCGCGTCGTGGTCACCCGCGACGGCGAAAGCACCACGCCCGAGCACCTGTCCAAGGCGCAGGACATCGCCCTGAAGGCCGGCGACCGCGTCCATGTGCGTACGCCCGGCGGCGGCGGCTACGGCCCGGCCACGCAGCGTGATCCGGCCCTCGTGGCCGAGGATGTGCGCTTGGGGCGCTACACCGCCGACGAGGCGAAGAAACTCTTCGGCTGAGGCGCCGCGCGGGGCAGGGGGATCACTCCCCCTCCGCCCCGCGGTTCACCACATGGGCCGATTCGATATCGCCAAGCGCCTGCAGAAGGGCGTTGGTATTGGTCACCCCGAACTTCTTCAAAAGCTTCGCGCGGTAGACCTCGACCGTCCGGTAGGACAGATCCAGCCGCTGGGCGATTTCCTTGCTCGTCAGACCGTCCGCCAGGAAGGACACGATCTCGCGTTCCCGTCGCGTCAACGCCGAATAGGGGCGGATCTCGGACAGGTCCGCAAAGCTCCAGACGGCGCGCTGCAACGGGTCGTCCGGGGTGAAGGAATGGCCGCGCACCCGGCACCAGAACAGCGCCCCGTTCTTGCGCGCCATGATCCGTTCGTCCCAGTACGTGTTGGTCTCCCTTAGCCGGTTCACGCCCCGGTCGCGGATGTTCACGAACTCCTCCCGGCTGGGATAAAGACTTGAAAACAATTCGTCTTTAAGGTCGTCCCGGTCATAGCCGAACATCTCTGCGAAGGCGAAATTGCAATCCCGGATGACCCGGTTCTCGGTCACCACCAGACCGACCGGCGCATAGAGAAACGCGATCTCCTCGAACCGGCCCGAGCGGTAGCTGTCCTCGATACGTATTTCCACAATATTGCCTCTCGACGGTCCGTCTGTGACCTTTCACGCCACAAGGAAGTTAGAGAACGGGACGGGGCTGCGCAATGACCGCCCGCCGTTCCCATATAGGGAGGAGGACCCCATGACGTCAGTGTTCAAACTGATTGGCGGAGCTTTGTTCGGGCTCGCCATCGCCGTGCCGGCGCAGGCCCAGGACCCGGTCAAGATCGGCCTGGTTCACGGCATTTCCGGCCACGCCTTCGAGGCATTTTCCAAGCAGGCCCAGACCGGGTTCGAGCTGGGGATCGAATATGCCACCGGCGGCACCAACGAGATCAAGGGCCGCCCGGTGGAGCTGGTCATCAAGGACAGCCAGTTCAAGCCCGACGTGGCCCGCGCCGTCCTGGCCGAGGCCTATGGCGATGACGAAGTGCTGCTGGCCGTTGGCGCGACCTCGTCCGGTGTGACCCAGGCGATGCTGCCGATTGCCGAGGAATACGAGAAGATCCTGATCGTCGAGCCCGCCGTGGCCGACAGCCTCACCGGCCCCGACAGCAACCGCTACGTGTTCAAGACCTCGCGCAACTCCTCGATGGACATGCAGGCCCAGGCGCTCGCGCTCCAGCCCGACGAAAACCTCGTCGTTGCCACCCTGGCCGAGGATTACGCGTTCGGCCGTGACGGGATCGAGGCCTTCAAGGCCGCGCTCGACGGTTCCGGCGCGACGGTCGTGACCGAGGAATACGTGCCCCAGGGCACCACCGACTTCACCGCCGTGGCGGAACGCATGTTCAACGCGCTGAAGGATGAAGAAGGCCGCAAGGTCATCCTGATCTACATCGCCGGTGGCGGCGACGCGCCGGGCAAGATCCAGGCGATGGATCCGGGCCGCTACGACATCGAGATCTCGATGGGCGGGCATATCCTGCCAGTCTTGCCGACCTACAAGCGGTTCCCGGGTCTCGAGGGGGCGGTCTATTACTACTACGAAGCCTTCGACAACGAGATCAACAACTGGCTCGTCGAAACCCACATGGAACGCTTCGACAGCCCGCCGGACTTCTTCACCGCCGGTGGCATGTCCGCAGCGCTCGCCGTGGTCGCGGCCCTCGAAGCGGCCCCGGAATGGGACACCGAAACCCTGATCGAGACGATGGAAGGCATGTCCTGGGACACGCCCAAGGGCGGGATGACTTTCCGCGCCGAGGACCACCAGGCCCTGCAGGACATGCTGCACTTCAAGATCAAGGTCGAGGATGACGTCGAATGGGCGATCCCGGAAAAGGTCCGGATCATCCCCGCCGAAGAGATGAACATCCCCATCGGCCGCGAGAATTGATCGCACCCGTCCCGGCCCCCTCTGCGGGCCGGGACACCACCCCCGCCTGAACACCGTGATGGCCCGCCGCGCAACGGCCGGCCACCCACTCCGACCCATCCCATGCAAGGGACAGGGCGACGGGCGGCAGACCGCTTCACACCGTAATTCCGACGGATCGGACCCGACCAAATGACCCAACCGTCCCTTGTCACGCAGGACCTGACGATCCGCTTCGGCGGCCATGTCGCCGTCAACGCCGTCTCCTGCGAATTCCGCCCCGGAGAGCTGACCGTGATCGTCGGCCCCAACGGCGCCGGAAAGACCACCTATTTCAACCTCATCTCCGGTCAGTTGACCGCCACCTCGGGCAAGGTCCTGAAGGATGGCACGGACCTGACCGCGATGGCCCCCTCGGCCCGCGCCCATCACGGCATCGGCCGCGCCTTCCAGCTGACCAACCTCTTTCCCGGCCTGACCGTCCTGGAAAACATCCGCCTCGCCGTGCAGGCACGCTCCGGTGCGGGCTGGAAATTGCTGCGCCGGGTCGAGGCCCTGACCGAGCTGACCGAGAAGGCAGAACGCTATCTCGAAGCGACCAAGCTGACCGACAAGGCGCATCAGCCCGCCTCGGCGCTGCCGCATGGCGACCAGCGCAAGCTCGAGGTCGCGCTGCTGATGGCGATGGAGCCCGACATCTACATGTTCGACGAACCCACGGCGGGGATGAGCCTCGATCACGCGCCCGACGTGCTGGACCTGATCGCCGAGATCAAGAAGGACCGCACCAAGACCGTGCTTCTGGTCGAACACAAGATGGACGTGGTCCGCGCGCTGGCCGACCGGATCATCGTGCTGCACAACGGCGAATTGCTGGCCGATGGCCCGCCGGAGGAGGTCATGTCTTCCCAGATCGTGCGCGACGTTTATCTCGGCAAATCGACGGAGGCCGCATGACCCTTCTCAGCCTCACCAACATGCAGACCAATATCGGTGAATATGCCGTGCTGCATGACATCAGCCTGACCGTGCCCGAGGGCGGCGTCTTTGTCCTGCTGGGCCGCAACGGTGCCGGCAAGACCACGACCCTGCGCTCGATCATGGGGATGTGGCGGCCGTCGCCCGGTTCGGTCATGTTCCGCGGCCAGGACATCACCGCCCTGCACACCGCCGACATCGCGCGCCTGGGCATCGCCTTCGTGCCCGAGAACATGGGCATCTTCGGCGGTCTCACGGTCGAGGAAAACCTCGTCCTCGCCACCGCCAAGGGCAAGTTCGACCGCGACCGCCTGAACCGCATCTACCGCCTGTTCCCGGCGCTGGAGAAGTTCTGGACCAAGCAGGCCTGGTCCCTGTCGGGCGGGCAGAAACAGATGCTCTCGGTCGCCCGGGCGATCATCGAACCGCGGGACCTGATCCTGATCGACGAACCCACAAAGGGCCTCGCGCCCGCCATCGTCGACGCCATGGCCGAGGCCTTCCGCGAGATATCCGACACCACGACCATCCTGCTGGTCGAACAGAATTTCGAATTTGCCAAGTCGCTGGGCCGCGACATGGCCGTCATCGATGACGGCCGGATCGCCCATGCCGGCTCCATGGCCGATTTCGTGGCCGACCGCGCATTGCAGGACCGCCTGCTCAGCCTGTCGGTCTGAAGGGGGAGAGAATGAACCAGATGAATGCAACTCTGACACGGGTCGGCGGGGTGAACCTGCTGCCGCTCGCCGTGGCGCTGGTGGCCTTCGTGCTGATCGGCGCGCCGTCCTCCTGGATGACGCTGACCGTCGCCGGGCTGGCCATGGGCATGATGATCTTCCTCATGGCCTCGGGGCTCAGCCTCGTCTTCGGCCTGATGGACGTGCTGAACTTCGGCCATTCCGCCTTTGTCAGCCTCGGCGCCTTCATTGCCGCTACCGTGCTGGCCTGGATGGGCGGCTGGCTGGGCTCGGATTCGGTCCTGCTGAACTCCGCCGCGCTCTTCATCGCCTTCACCGCCGCGATCCTGTTCGGCCTCGCCGCCGGGTGGTTCTTCGAGACGGTGATCATCAAGCCGGTCTATTCCGACCACCTGCGCCAGATCCTGATCACCATGGGCGCGCTGATCGTGGTCGAACAGGCCATCCTGGCGATCTGGGGCGGCACGCCGATGTCCGTGCCACGGCCGCATTTCCTGGAAGGCGCGTTCCTGATCGGCGACGTCACCATCGAGGTCTACCGCGCCTTCGCCTTCCTGCTGGGGCTGATCGTCTACCTCGCGCTCTACTTCACGCTCAACCGCACGCGGCTGGGCCTGCTGATCCGCGCCGGCGTCGAGAACCGCGAGATGGTGGAGGCCCTGGGCTTCCGCATCGACCGGCTCTTCATCGGCGTCTTCATGGCGGGCTCCGCGCTGGCGGCCATGGGCGGGGCCATGTGGGCGGGTTATGAAACGCTGATCACCCCGTCGCTGGGCGCCGAGATGATGATCGTCGTCTTCATCGTCGTGATCATCGGCGGTCTCGGCTCGGTCGAGGGCACGCTGCTGGGCGCGATCATGGTCGGGCTGGTCTCGAACTACGTGGGCTTCCTCGCGCCGAAACTGGCGCTGGCGTCCAACATGATCCTGATGATGATTATCCTGCTCTGGCGCCCCAACGGGCTGCGCCCGGCGGTGAAGTGAGGCCCGACATGAACGCTATTCCTTCGACCCAGGGCTCCGTGATCGTGAAGGCCGCCGTGCTGGTGATTGCCGCGCTCCTGCTGTTCGCCCCGTTCCTGTTCCAGGATGTCCGCTCTCTCGAGGTGGCCGCCCGGATCTGCGTCTTCATCGTGCTGGTGGCCAGCTATGACCTGCTGATCGGCTATACCGGCATCGTCAGCTTCGCCCATACCATGTTCTTCGGCTTCGGCGCCTATGGCGCGGCCATCGCGCTGAAACAGATGGGGCCGGGCTGGGACGCGGTGGCACTGGGCGCCGTGGCCGGCATGGCCGTGTCGCTGGTGGTGGCCGTGGCCGTCGGGCTGCTGTCGCTCAGGGTCAAGGCGATCTTCTTCGCCATGATCACCCTCGCCACCGCTTCGGTCGCGCTGGTCCTGGCCTCGCAGCTGTCGCAATTCACCGGCGGCGAAGACGGGATCACCTACCGCTCCCCGGACATCTTCAAGACCGCGACCAAGCTGTTCGTGGACGAAGAAGGCAAGGTCGTGCGCATCTTCGGCGTGCGTCTGAATGGCAAGCTTGCGGCCTATTACTTCGTCTTCTTCACGTCGCTGGCGATGTTCCTCTTCATGCTGCGCCTTGTCGGCTCGCCCATCGGCACCGTCCTCAAGGCCATCCGCGAGAACGAGGCCCGGGCCGAGGCGATCGGCTACCGCGTCGTCGCCTACCGCACCTTCGTCTTCGTCATCGCGGCGCTGCTGGCCTCGCTCGCCGGGACGGTCTACGCGATCTGGCTGAAATATACCGGGCCCGACACGACGCTCAGCTTCGCGATCATGATCGACATCCTGCTGATGGTCGTGATCGGTGGCATGGGCACCATGTGGGGCGCGGTGATCGGCGCGGTGTTGATGGTCATGGCGCAATACTACCTGCGCGACCTGATGGGCACGGCGGCCGAGGCGACGGCGAACATCCCGCTGCTGCCCGAGGTGCTGAACCCCGACCGCTGGCTCTTCTGGCTGGGGATCATCTTCATCCTGCTGGTGTATTTCTTCCCCAAGGGTATCGCCGGCACCATCGCGCAGAAGGGGGCACGGGCATGACCGGCCTTCCGGTGGACACCGCAGGGAACGGCCCGCGCTTCGCCTATGTCCCCGTGCTGGATCACGAAATCCACGTGACCGAATGGGGCGATCCGTCCGCCCCGCCGTTGGTCATGTGGCACGGGCTGGCGCGGACGGGGCGGGATTTCGACGAAACCGCCGCGGCCCTGTCCGACAGCTATTTCGTGCTCTGCCCCGACACGATCGGGCGCGGCCTGTCCAGCTGGTCGGAAAACCCCGAGGCCGAGCATTCGATCGAATATTACTCCGGTATCGCCGCCGACCTGCTGGACCATTACGGCATCGACCGCGCGGCCTGGCTGGGCACCTCCATGGGCGGGCAGATCGGCATGCGCATGGCCTCCGGCCCGCTGGCCGACCGGCTGTCCTGCCTGATCATCAACGATATCGGCCCCGAGGTCCCGCAGGAGGCGATCGACCGAATCCTCGCCTATGCCTCTTCCGCGCCGCGCTTCGCCACGCTGCGCGAGGCCGAGGCCTGGTTTCGGTCGGCATACACGCCCTTCGGACCCGCCTCCGAAGGGTATTGGCGGCGGATGACACGCACCTCCGTGCGGCGGACGGGGCAGGGGACCTTCACCCTGCATTACGACCCGCGCATCACCGTGCAGTTCACCGCCTCGCCGCAGGAAATGACCACCTGGGACCGTTGGGAACGGATCACCCTGCCGACCCATGTCATCCGCGGCGCGACCTCGGACCTGCTGACGCCCGGTATCGCGGAGCGCCTCGCAGGTTCAGGCCCGCGCCCCGCAGTGACCGAGATCGCGGAATGCGGCCACGCCCCCACGCTGACCCGCCCGCAGGACATCGACCTGCTGCGTGGCCTGCTGGCGGACATGACCGGCTGACCTCGGCTCCCCCCGTTATTCGACCGACACGATCCAAGCGCAGCGCCACCCCTCCGGTCGGCGCTGCCTTGCGTTCGGCCCGACATTTTGCCCCCGCATCTGACACTGACCGGCCGGTTGACAAGACTGTCCAACACCTCCAGAAATCTCCAACGTTTTGGGAGGAGCGCCAGGTGATTTTCCGACGCGAGGAAAAAGAGGACGACACCGTCGTCACCATGCTGGCCTCTGCCCTGCGCCGCGACATCTCGTTCGGGGCGCTGCAACCCAACCAGAAACTCAAGATCGAAGCGCTGCGCCAGCGCTATGGCGGGTCGAACCATTCGATGCGGGAAACCTTGCGGATGCTCTCGGCCGAAGGGCTGGTCGAGGCGACGGCGCAACGCGGCTTCCGCGTCACCTCCGCGACAGAAGAAGACCTCCGCGACATCACCCTGGTGCGCAGCCAGATGGAACGCGTCGCGCTCACCCTGGCCATCGCCCATGGCGATACCGGCTGGGAGGGGCGCGTGATCGCTGCCCACCACGCCCTGCGCAAGGCCGAGGACCGGGTCGCCCGGGACCCCGACGACCTGACCGCGCTGGAATGGGACGAGGCCTGCCGCGCCTTTTCCGCCACCCTGATCGAGGCCTGCCACAGCCCGCGCCTCATCGACCTGCACCGCAAGTTCTTCGACCAGAGCCGCCGCTTCCGCCTGGCGCTGCTGCGCGAGGGACGGCTCGACTTTCCCGCCCGCGCGGCGCGGCAGCGCGCGCTGCTTGACGCCGTGCTGGCGCGCGACACCGAAACCGCGGTCGCGATCCTGGACCAGGATATCGCGGCCGAATTGAAGACGGGGGGCTAACCCCCGAAACCCAGATCATAGGGAGGAGACCAGATGATCAAGCTGAACCGCCGTCAGGCACTTATCCTCGGTGGCGCTGCCGCCACCACCGCGCTGGCCGCACCGGCCATCGCCCAGAACACCAAGATCAAGGTCGGCGCACTGCGCTTCACCTCGCATTCCGGCAGCTTCGTGGCCAAGGATCGCGGGTACTTCGCCGATGCCGGCCTCGACGTCGAGCTGGAATTCTTCCAGGCCGCCCAGCCCATGGCCGTCGCCATCGCCTCGGGCGATATCGACTATGCCGTGACCGCGATTTCCGGCGGCCTGATCAGCCTTGCGCAGAAGGGCGCGATCAAGGTGATCGGCGGCGCGCTGATCGAGGAAGAGGGCATCGACGGCCAGCAGATCCTCGCCTCCGACGCGGCGTATCAGGCCGGTGTCACCAGCCCCGCGATGCTGGACGGCAAGGCCTATGGCGTGACCCAGACCGGGTCGTCCTTCCACTATGTCGGGGACAAGATCGCCCAGGCCGAAGGCATCTCCATGTCCTTCAAGCCGCTGCAGAAGGTCGGCGCCGTGATCGGCGCGATCAAGTCGGGCCAGATCGACGCCTGGAACATCGTGCCCCACATCGCCAAGCCGCTGGCCGGCTCGGGCGCGGTGCATATCATCGGCGCGGTGCAGGATTACCTGCCGGGCTACCAGACCACGACCGTCTTCACCTCCACCGACAATGCCGAGAACCAGCGCGACAAGACCGAGGCCTTCCTCGCCGGGTTCTCCAAGGGGGTGACCGACTACAACTCCACCATGATCGACATGGCGGATGGCGAGGCCGGCGTCGACGAGATGGTCAAGCTGATCCATCAATACGTCTATGCCGACCGCCCCTTCGAAAAGGCCAAGCCGTCGATCGTGAACGGCACGATGCGGATCAACGAGGGCGCCAAGCTGAACATGGCCTCCGTCCAGGATCAGCTGGAATGGTTCAAGGCCGGCGATTACGTCGACCAGGGCGTGACGATCGAGGACCTCGTCAACACCTCCTATGTCGAGACGATGAGCTGATGAGCCGGGCAGGGACCCTCTCTGCCCCCTCGCACGGGACCTGCGGGTCCCGTGCCTTTGCTTGCGCATGGACCGCTGCCACCCCATACGCCCAATCACCAGCCGCTACCATGGCACGGGCTGAAAGCCCGGGCCGCGCCCGACCCTCCCCCCGGGAGGGCGCATTGGCGATGACCTGTACAGCTCGAACAACACCGCTGCTTGAATGCGCACCCCCAGCCGACGCCCACCAAAGCGCCCAGCCAGGGTCGGGCGCGTCCCTCGATTTCGCAGCAGCGCACGCAATCACCTCACCCAGACCACCGGAGGCCACATGGACATAAGGCTGGAAAACATCAGCCATTCCTATGACGATTTCGAGGTGATGCGCGACATCACCCTCGACATCCCGGATGGCAGGATCGTCTGTATCGTCGGCCCCTCCGGTTGTGGGAAATCCACGCTGCTGCGCTTCATCGGCGGGCTGGAACGGCCCAGCCAGGGCCGTGTCGTGCAGGTCGGCAACCCGCCCGAGGGCTGCCTGAACCCGCTCACCTACATCTTCCAGGATTTCGCCCTGCTGCCCTGGCGCAGCGTCGAGGGGAACATCTCCCTCGTGCTCGAGGATCACGGGATCAAGGGCGCCCGCGCCCGCGCGATCATCGACGACGTGCTGGCCCGGACCAAGCTGAGCGATTTCGCCAAGGCCCTGCCGAAACAGCTCTCCGGCGGCATGAAACAGCGCGTCGCCATCGCCCGCGCCCTGGCGGTCAAACCCGCCGTCATGCTGATGGACGAACCGCTCTCCGCGCTCGACAGCCAGACGCGGGAATTGCTGATGGACGACCTCGTCAGCCTCTGGACCCGCCAGCCCTTCACCGCCGTCTACGTCACCCACAACCTGGCCGAGGCCGTGCGCCTGGGCCACCGGATCGTCGTGCTCTCGCGCCGTCCTGGCCAGATCCGCGAGATCGTCGAACTCGACACGCCCCTGGGCGAGCGGGAATACGGCGACCCGGAACTGGAACGGCAGCAGAAACACCTCTGGCAACTCATGCGCGACGAAGCCCGCGCCGCCGATGCGGAGCTGATCAATGTCTGACGCCACCCTCGATACGATCCCCGCCACCAAGGCCAAGCCCGAGGACGGCACCGCCCGCCCGGTCAGCTTCCGCGGTGGCGGCTTTGCCCCGAAACCGCGCCGCTGGGTCGGGCTCGTGGTCTTCCTCGTCCTGATCGCCATCGCCGAATGGGGCACGCGGGCAGGCTGGATCTCCGCGCTGACCCTGCCGAAACCCTCGGACGTGCTGCAAACCTTCCAGGAGCTCTACGCCTCGGGCCTGCTCTTCAAGCATCTCGGCCCGTCGCTGTCGCGCCTCGCGGTCGGGGCGGCGCTCGGCGTGTCGCTGGGCGTGTCGGTGGGGATCCTGATCGGGCTCTTTTCCTACATCCGCGCGGGCATGGTCCCGCTGGTCGCGGCGCTTTTCCCGATCCCCAAGATCGCGCTGCTGCCGCTTTTCGTGATCTGGTTCGGCATCGGTGAAGGGTCGAAATACGCGCTGATCGCCTTCGGCACCTTCACCCCCACGGTCGTGGCCACCTATGGCGCGGTCGACAACGTGGACCGCACTCTGATCCGCATGGGGCAGAGCTTCGGGCTCTCGTGGTTCTCCATCGTGCGCAAGATCGTGCTGCCCGGCGCCATGCCCGGCATCCTGTCGGGGCTGCGCATCAGCCTGGCCATCGCCATCATCCTGCTGGTCGCAGCGGAAATGCTGGGCGCGGAATACGGCATCGGCGCCTATATCCTGCAAGCCGGGTCGCTCTATGACCTCGAACGTCTGTTCGCGGGGGTGGTGATCCTGTCGGTGCTGGGCGTGCTGGTCAGCGGCGCCATCGCCATCATCGAACGACGGCTGCTGGGGTGGCGGACATGAGCACCGATTACGACGTCATCGTCGCCGGCGGCGGCACAGCCGGCACCGCCGCGGCCATCGCGGCCGCCCGGGACGGCGCGCGCACCCTGCTGATCGAACGCCATGGCTGCCTTGGTGGCGCGGCGGCGGTGCGCAACGTGCTGACGCTCTGCGGGCTCTACACGCTGGGCGAAACCGCCCACCAGGCCGTCGGTGGCATCCCCGGAGAGGTGATCGACCGCCTGCGCCAGTTCGACGCCATCACCCCGCCGCAACGCTTCCGCGGGGTCTTTGCCACGTTCGAGCCGGAGGCGCTGAAGCGCATCTTCGACCAGATGACGGAAGAGGCCGGGGTCGACACCCGGTTCGGCGCCTTCGTCACCGGCGCCACCCGCGACGGCGACCGGATCGCGTCAGTCCGCTATGCCGATCATGGCGGCGAAACCACGGTCACCGCGGGGGCCTTCGTCGATTGCACCGGCGATGGCGACATGGCCGCCCATGGCGGGGCCAGCACCCGCTACGGCAACGAGGACGGGGTGAACCTGGGCACGCTCGGCACCCGGTTCGGCGGCATTCCCAAGGGCGTCACCGTCACCGCCCAGCAGATCTCGGACGCGGTGGCGGCGCGTGGCTTCCCGCCGGGCACCGTGACCAAGGATCGCTGCGTGATCGTCCGGCTGCCCTTCTCGGGGGACATGGTTGTCTACCTCGCCTCCGCAGATTACGACCCGCGCGATGCCGGGTCCCTCAGCCGGGCCGAGGCCGACACCCGCCGCCAGGCCTGGGCATACCTGACCGCGATCCAGACGATCGAGGGCTGCGAGGGCGCCTACCTCGTCTCCACCGGGCCGGAAATCGGCACCCGCGAATCCCGCCACCTGAATTGCCGCACCCGCCTGACCTGGGACGACATCGCCAGCCGCCGCAGCTTTGACGATTGCATCGCGCTTGGCGCCTGGGGCGCGGAATGGCATGACCGCGACAGCTTTGTCAGCAGCTTCGATTACCCGCCCGACAAGGCGACCTACCAGATCCCGCTTTCGTGCCTGCATTCGGTCGACACGCCCAACCTCTTCTGTGCCGGACGCCTCGCCGATGGCGACCGCAAGGGTGGCGCGGCGATCCGGGTCATGGGCACCGGTATGGCCACGGGGCAGGCGGCGGGTATCGCCGCATCGCTGACCGCAGGCGGGGCGTTCTCTGCCGTCGAAACCATCGACCGCCTGCGCGCGGCCGGTGCCTTCCTCACGCCCGAGCAAACTTTTCCCGTTCCGGCTTGAGCCCCGCGCCAAACAGGTGCAAGAACTGGAATGCGTCTGATCAGAGGGAGGGGTTTCGATGCAGTTTCACCTTGATGGGTTCCGCACGGGCGACCCGCGCGTCAAACCGGCCGCCCCAAACCTGCCCGAGGGCATCCCCGACCAGGTCGATGTGCTGATCGTCGGCTGCGGCCCCGCTGGCCTGACGCTGGCGGCGCAATTGTCGGCCTTTGCCGGGATCTCGACCATGATCGTCGACCAGAAACCCGGGCCGCTCGAACTGGGGCAGGCCGACGGCATCGCCTGCCGCACGATGGAGATGTTCCAGGCCTTCGGCTTTGCCGAAAAGCTGATGCAGGAGGCCTACTGGGTCAACGAAACCACCTTCTGGAAACCCGATGACGACCAGCCGCGCCATATCGCCCGCTCGGGCCGCATCCAGGATGTCGAGGACGACCTGTCGGAATTCCCGCATCTGATCCTCAACCAGGCCCGCGTGCATGATTTCTACCTCGAGGTGATGCGCAACTCCCCCCGCCGGCTGGAGCCGCTCTACAACCGGCAACTGACCGACCTCAGCCGCGACGACAGCGCCGAATACCCGATCACCGCGCGCTTCGACACGCCCGACGGCGAACAGGTCGTGCAGGCCCGCTACGCCGTGGGCTGCGACGGCGCGCGCAGCACGGTGCGCAAATCCATCGGGCGGCAGCTGACCGGCGACGCGGCCAACCAGGCCTGGGGCGTGATGGACGTGCTGGCGGTCAGCGACTTCCCCGACCTGCGCTTCAAATCGGTGATCCGCTCGGCCAGCGAGGGCAACATCCTGATCATCCCGCGCGAGGGCGGATACCTCGTCCGGCTCTATGTCGAGATGGACAAGCTGGCCGCCGATGAACGCGTCGCCAGCCGCAACATCACTTCGGATCAACTGGTCTCGGCGGCGCAGCGCATCCTGCATCCCTACACGCTCGACGTGAAGGAAATCGCCTGGTGGTCGGTCTACGAAATCGGCCAGCGGCTCTGCGACAAGTTCGACGACAGC
Organism: Pseudooceanicola atlanticus; assembly: GCF_000768315.1. Classification (GTDB taxonomy): domain Bacteria; phylum Pseudomonadota; class Alphaproteobacteria; order Rhodobacterales; family Rhodobacteraceae; genus Pseudooceanicola; species Pseudooceanicola atlanticus. Next base: position 649,685 of record NZ_AQQX01000003.1, on the reverse strand, counting down.
ACCGGCCCGGCCCAGACCCCGCGCATCTTCATCGCGGGCGATGCCTGCCACACCCACAGCCCCAAGGCGGGGCAGGGCATGAACGTGTCGATGGGCGACACCTTCAACCTGGGCTGGAAACTCGCCGCCGTGCTGCGCGGCCAGGCGGACCCGGACCTGCTGCACAGCTATTCCGCCGAACGCCAGGGCGTCGCCGCCGACCTGATCGATTTCGACCGCCACTGGGCCAAGCGCTTTTCCGAAGAGGCAGGCGGCGACCAGGCCGAAGGCACGGATGCAGCGCTCGATGCCGCCGCCTTCCAGGATTACTTCGCCAAGCATGGCCGCTACACCGCCGGCACCGCCGTGCAATATGCCCCCTCCGCGCTGGTCATGGAGGACAGGCACCAGGCGCTGGCCACCGGGCAGGTGATCGGCAAGCGGTTCCATTCGGCCCAGGTGATCCGGCTCGCGGATGGCAAGCCGATGCAGCTGGGCCATGCCGCGCTCGCGGATGGGCGCTGGCGGCTCTATGCCTTCGCCGGATCGCAGGACCCCCGCGACACCGACAGCCCGCTCTGGCAACTCTGCGAGGCGCTGGCCACCGACCCCGCCCTGCCGCTGCTGCGCTACACGCCCGAAGCCGCCGATATCGACGCGATGATCGACCTGCGCGCCGTCATCGGGCAAAGCCACCATGACGTGAACATCGACGACCTGCACCCGCTGCTGAAACCGGCGAAAGGGCGCTACGGCCTGCCCGACACCGAGAAGGTCTTCACCCCCGATCGGAAATCCGGCATGGATATCTACGACATGCGCGGCATCGACCCGGAGGAGGGATGCCTGCTGATCGTGCGCCCGGACCAGTACGTTGCCGGGATTTTGCCCCTGACCGACACCGCCGCCCTCGCGGCGTTCTTCGACGGGGTGCTGAGGAGGACCGAATGACAGACGCCACAGACCGCCCCATACTTTGGACCCCCAGCCCTGAACGCGCCCAGGCCAGCCGCCTGGCGCAGTACCAGCGCTGGCTCAAGGACAATCGCGGTCTGGATTTCGCCGATTATCAGGACATGTGGGAATGGTCGGTCAGCGACCTCGAAGGGTTCTGGACCTCGATCATCGAGTTCTGCAACCTCCCCGTCGCCGGCTGGACCGAGGTGCTGCCGGAACGCAAGATGCCCGGCGCCGATTGGTTCCCCGGTGCCACCACCAACATGGCCGCGCAGATCCTGCGCCACGCCCAGGACAAGCCCGACGCCACCGCGCTGGTGCTGCAATCGGAAACCTTCGGCCGTGAGGAAATGACCTGGGCACAGCTGCGCGACCGCGTCGGTTCGGTCCAGGCGGCCCTGCGCGCCATGGGCGTCGAACGCGGTGACCGGGTCGTCGCCGTCCTGCCCAACACCCAGGATGCGCTGGTCGCCTTTCTGGCGACGATCGGGCTGGGCGCCGTCTGGTCGCTCTGCGCCCCCGACATGGGCCATACCGCGATCATCGACCGGTTCCGCCAGATCGACCCCAAGGTGCTGATCGCCCAGGACGGCTATGTCCATGCCGGTCGCCAGATCGACCGCCGCGAGGTGATGGAGGGGATCGCCGCCGAACTGCCCGGCCTGACCCACAAGGTCATGGTCCCGGTGCTGGGCGACGGTGCGGGCTGGACGCTCTGGTCCGACCTGATCTCGGCCCCGCAAAGCCCCCGGATCGAGATGGTGGATTTCTCGCACCCGATCTGGATCGTCTATTCCTCCGGAACCACCGGCAATCCCAAGCCCATCGTGCACGGCCATGGCGGCGTGCTGCTGGAAGGGTCCAAGCAGGCCCTGCACCAGGATATCGGCGCCGAGGATCGGTTCTGCTGGATGACGTCCTCGGGCTGGATCATGTGGAATTCGCAATGGAACGCCATGGCGCAGGGCGCGATGGTGGCGATGTTCGACGGCGCCGCCAACCACCCCGACATGTACGAGGTCTGGCGCATGGTCGCCCATGAACGCCTCACCTATTTCGGGGCCGGAGCGGCCTTCTTCATGGCCTGCCAGAAGGCCGGTATCCGCCCGGGGGCCGAACTGGACCTCTCCGCGCTCGTTTCCCTCGGCTCCACCGGCTCGCCGCTCAGCCAGGAGGGCTACGACTGGATCTATTCCGAGGTCAAACAGGACCTCTGGCTCGCCCCGATCAGCGGCGGCACCGACCTTGCGGGCGCCTTCGTGCTGGGCAACCCGATGATGCCCGTCCGCGCCGGCGAAATGCAGTGCCGCGCCCTGGGCAATGCCGTGCGCGCCTTCGACGAGGCCGGGACCGAGCTGATCGGCGAGGTCGGCGAACTGGTCTGCACCGAACCGCTGCCCTCCATGCCGCTCTTCTTCTGGGGCGACGAGGACGGCTCTCGCCTGCATGAAAGCTATTTCGACACCTATCCCGGCATCTGGCGCCACGGCGACTGGATCGAGATCACGCCCGAGGGCGGTTCGGTCATCTACGGCCGCTCCGACGCCACGATCAACCGGCGCGGCCTGCGCCTCGGCTCGTCCGAGATCTACCGCGCGGTCGAAGGCCTGGACGAGGTCATGGACAGCCTCGTCATCGACCTCGAATTCCTGGGTCGCGACAGTTTCATGGTGCTCTTTGTCGTCCCGGCCGAGGGCGTCGCCTTCGACGAGGCGCTGACCGAAAAGATCCGGCTCTCGATCCGCAATGCCGTCTCCGCCCGCTTCCTGCCGGACGAGATCGTGCAGATCGCCGACGTCCCGCGCACCCTGTCGGGCAAGAAGCTTGAGGTCCCGGTCAAGAAACTGCTGCTCGGGGGCGATCCTGAAAAGGTCGTGAACCGCGATTCCATGGCCAATCCCGACAGCTTCGACGCCTTCCTGCGCTATGCCGAAACCCGCGCCGAACTGGCTGGGTGAGGCATCCGCCCTTTTACCCCCGGCGAACTCCCTAGGCAGGGCCGCGTCAAACGCAAGCCACGCATCGCCGTGCCGGGGGGCGACCTACAGCCTTGAGCCCGCGCTCACCCCGCCATTTCCCCTGCAACCCGCGCGCCCGGCGCGATGGTCGGCGGGGCTTCGTTCAGGGTCTGGATGGCGAAACCGGCCGCGCGTTTGTAGACGGACATGAATTCCTCGCGCTCGGCCTTGGGCACCACCGCCTCGATATCGTCGAACTCGCCGCCGCAGCGCTCGTCGATCAGGTTCAGCAGCCCGAACGGCCCGGCGCCCCGGTTGCGCAGCACAAGCGCCGACACCTTCTCGCACAGCTCCGCATCGAAGGCTGACAGGGCCGCCGGCGTCACGCCATGCGCCAGCATCTGAGCGCCGATCACGCGGGCGTCGATGATCGCCTGGCTCGCCCCGTTCGATCCGGTCGGGTACATCACATGGGCCGCGTCGCCCATCACTGCCACCGCGCCATCGACCCAGGACGGGATCGGGTCGCGGTCGATCATCGGGTATTCCCAGACATTCTCGGCCCCGTTCAGCAGGGCGGGCACGTCCAGCCAGTCATAGGTCCAGCCCTCGAAATGATGCACGAATTCCTCGTGCCGCACCTGCCGGTTCCAGTCGCCCGACCGCCAGCCCTCGGAATTGTCGAAGGTCACCTCGGCGATCCAGTTCATCGTCACCAGCCCGGTGTCGGGATCGGGATGCGAGATCGGATACAGAACCATGCGGTGATGATGCGTGCCCAGCCCGACAAAGGAGGACCCTGTCCGGATCGGCTTCGTCTGCGTCGTGCCGCGCCACATCACCGCGCCGCCCCACTGGATCGGCGGCTGATCGGGATACATCTGCGCGCGCACCGCCGAATGCAGCCCGTCCGCGCCGATCAACACCCGGCCCGCGACCTCCTCGACCCGGCCATCCTTGTGCTCGACCAGCGCCGTGACGCCATCCGCGCCCTGCCGGTAGCCGGCGACGCGCGCGCCCAAGGTGACCGCCTCGGCTCCGGCGCGGGCGCACAGCTTGTCATAGAGCATCATCTGCAGCGCCCCGCGATGCACGGCATATTGCGGCCAGTTGTAGCCCGCGGCCTCGCCACGCGGTTCGGCATAGACCTCCTGGCCGCGCAGGCCGACCAGGGCCCATTCCTTGGCGGGCAGGCCGATCCGGTCCAGGTCGTCGCGGGTAAAGCCCAGGTCGAACAGCTCCCGCACCGCATTGGGTTGCAGGTTGATGCCGACGCCCAGCGGGCGCAGGGTTTCCACGGTTTCGAACACCCGTGCGGGCACGCCGATCTGGTGCAGCGTCAGCGCAAGGGCCAGCCCGCCAATGCCGCCGCCTGCAATGAGAACCTCGTTCCCGGCCATCCCGTTTCCCCCTCGTGCCCATGCAAAATCGCGCGTTTTTAGCAAAGGGGGCCGGGAAATCAACCGTGTAGGGGAGGGGGAAGGGGGCATCTTTCCTGGGTCTATGTCCTGAAGTCCCGCCCGGCGGGCACCGCCGGGCAGCGCCGCATCGACCGGCAGCGGATTGCAAAGCAATCCGCGAGAGGGGCCCGCCCCCGTCGCGCCAGTGGCGCGCCAGCATGATCCGGACCACCTTTGGTGGGACGGGCGGCGCTATTGCGCCACCCCGCGGGCCGGCGCTGCCCTCATCACTTCGACCATACGAGAGATTATTGTCCGAAAATCGCGCCTGCCTGCGCCGCGACGCAATGCCTCTACCCGCATGCCTCCAACTGCGCCAAGTTTCGCCATGCCGAAAATTACCAAGCTAAGCCAATGCATTGACCGCCAGGCACACCACCCCAAGCCTCCTCAAACCCCACCTGTCAACGTCCGACTAAAAAAGTCGGAATTGACTTCACCGACCAAAAAAGTCAGGAAAGCCGTGACGGAATCGAAACGGCTCCAAGACGATGACCCAAATCCAGACCCGGCCCGCCCAAACGGCCCGAACCCAAGGCAACCGCCATGCGGCATGATCGCGGCGCCAGCCCTGTCGGCCAGATCTCCCAGCTTCCGGGGATCGAGGCCTGGTGGGTCCGCGCCCTGCGCCTGTGGTGCGACGGGCCGGACGGGCAGGCGGCGCTTGGCCAGCAGGTGATCGACCGCATGGGCGTGGCCCGGGCCGAGGCCTTCATGGACCGGTTCCAGGACCTCATGTCGATGGTCATCCAGACCGCGCGCCGCCCGCTCCTGCGTCACAGCCTGGGCTGCGATTGCGTCGGCGCGGACGAGGCCGTCTTCGCGCTTTTCTGCGCCACGGCGATCCAGGGCGAACGCGAGGATGCGATGATGATCGCCTGCCTGCTGCTGCGCGCCGACATGGCGCCGCTGGCCGTCTCGCTGGCCCAGACGCTGGGCCTCGACCTCGACCGGTCGGCGCCGCCTCCGGGCACCCGGCTCAACTGAATTTCAAGAACAGGACCCCTCATGACCAAGATGCTTCGCACAGCCACCTGCCTGACCCTCGGGCTCGCCACGCCGCTCATGGCGCAGGACAAGCCTGCCGTCCTGTCCACCTATGCCGACATCGCCCAGGCCGCCTATACCGACAGCCTGACCTCGGCCCAGACGCTGAAGACAGCGGTCGAGGCGCTGATCAACGCGCCTTCCGCCGAAACCCTGGCCGCGGCCCGCACCGCCTGGATCGCCGCCCGCGTGCCCTACCAGCAGACCGAGGCGTTCCGTTTCGGCAATGCCATCGTCGATGACTGGGAAGGCAAGGTGAACGCCTGGCCGCTGGACGAAGGCCTGATCGACTATGTCGACACCACCTATGGCGGCCCGACGGACGAGAACCAGTTCGCGGCGCTCAACGTCGTGGCCAACCCGACCTTCACCCTGTCGGGCGAAGAGATCGACGCCACCGCCATCACCCCCGAGCTTCTGGCCGACACCCTGCACGAGGCCGACGAGGTCGAGGCGAACGTCGCCACCGGCTACCACGCGATCGAGTTCCTTCTCTGGGGGCAGGACCTGAACGGCACCGATCACGGGGCAGGGGACCGGCCCTATACCGACTACGCCACCGGCGAGGAGTGTACGGGCGGCAATTGCGACCGCCGCGCGGCCTACCTGATCGCCGCGACCGACTTGCTGATCTCCGATCTCGACTGGATGGCCGCGCAATGGGCCGAGGGCGGTGAGGCCCGCGACACCCTGCTGGCCGACCCCGATGCCGGGATCGTCGCGATGCTGACGGGGATGGGCTCGCTCTCCTACGGCGAACAGGCCGGCGAACGGATGAAGCTGGGCGTGATGCTCAACGACCCCGAGGAAGAGCACGACTGCTTCTCCGACAACACCCATAACAGCCATTACTATGACGGGCTGGGCATCCGGAACGTCTACATGGGCGAATATGTCGGCATCGACGGCCGCGTCGTGACCGGCACCTCGCTGTCCTCGCTGGTGGCCGCCGCCGATCCGGCCGTGGACGCCGAACTGCGCGCCGCGCTCGACCACACGATGGGCGAGCTGGGTCAGCTCAAGGCCGCGGCCGAGGGCGGGTTCTCCTATGACCAGATGCTCGAACGCGGCAACGAGGCCGGCGAGGCGATCATCATGTCCGCCGTCCAGGCCCTGGTCGACCAGACCGCCTCCATCGAACGGGTCGTCACCGCGCTGGACCTCGACCAGATCGGCTTCGAAGGCTCCGACAGCCTCGACAACCCGAACGCCGTCTTCCAGTAATCCCACCTGCCACGGGCCCGGGTCTCGCTGACCCGGCCCGACCGGAGCCCCCCATGATCGTCTGCCATTGCAACGCCATTTCCGACCGGGACATCCACGCCGCCATGGACTGGATGCGCGCCGCCGACCCCGAAACGATCATCACCCCCGGCAAGGTCTACCGTGCCCTCGGCAAGAAGCCCGATTGCGGCGGCTGCCTGCCGCTCTTCATGGACACGATGGGCCGGTCCGACAGCCTTGAAGTTCCCCTCATCTTGCGCAACCTTAGGAGGACCCAACCCGGAAGGACGGCAAAATGAAGGGCGATCCCAAAGTTATCGATTTCCTCAACGATGCGCTGCGCAGCGAGTTGACGGCGGTCAGCCAGTATTGGCTCCATTACCGCCTGCAGGAGGATTGGGGCTTCGGCCACCTGGCCGCCAAGTCCCGCGAAGAAAGCATCGAGGAAATGCACCACGCGGACAAGCTGATCGAACGGATCATCTTTCTCGAAGGGCATCCGAATCTGCAAAAGCTCGACCCGCTCAAGATCGGCGAGACGCTGAAGGAAACGCTCGAATCCGACCTCGCCGCCGAACATGGCGCCCGCGATCTCTACATGACCGCCCGGCGCCATTGCGAAGAGGTGGGCGATTATGTCTCCAAGAACCTGTTCGAGGCCCTGATCGCCGACGAGGAAGGCCATATCGACTTCCTCGAAACCCAGCTCGACCTCTACGAGAAACTGGGCGAAGAGAAATACGGCCAGCTGCAGGCGAAACCAGCCGACGCAGCCGAATAAGCGGCCGAATAAAGGGCCAAACAAGATCGAAGGGGCCGCAGATGCGGCTCCACATTTTCATCAGACCCCGCCCGGCGGCAACGCCCGGCAGCGCCGCATTGACGGGCAGCGGAGTGCAAAGCAATCCGCGAGAGGGGCCCGCCCCTCAATCGGACAGACACAGCTTGTTGCCGTCCAAATCCCTGACATAGGACGAAAATTTCGGCCCCCGCTGTCCGGGCGCGCCTTCGCAGGTGCCGCCCAGCTCCAGCGCGCGGGCATGTATCCGCGCTACGTCCTCGGCATCGCCGACGCAGAACCCGATCATCGTGCCATTGCCGACCGTCGCGGGCTGCGTGTCGAAGGGGATCGCGGCCGCAAAGGCGAAATCCGCGCCCATCCAGTAGGTCATGCGGTCCGAGGGAGCAAAGCTCTGCAGGCCCATGCCGTCGAAGAGCGCGTCGTAAAAGCCTTTCGCGGCGGCCATGTCATTGGTGCCGACCACGGCGTAATTCAGTTTCATAGGTCTTGATCCGGTTCCTGTTTCCTACAGACGACGCCCGCCAGGGTCCGGGACCGCCCGCGCACGCCGCCTGACCCGGCTCATATTGTTAAACCGGACATTTTATGTCCTATTTGTTTCATGTCCCGATCCAGCGCACATGACAGGATGCGGCGGCTGGAATTGCTGGCGGTTCAGCTCAAGCAGGACAGCCATTGCACCATCGCCGACCTCGCCCGACAGCATGGCGTCAGCACGCGAACCATCGCGCGCGACCTGTCGCTGATGCGCGAACAGGGCATGCAGATCGACGCGGATCGCGGGCGCGGCGGCGGTGTACGGCTGGACCGGAACTGGGGCGTGGGCCGGTTGAACCTGGCCTATGCCGAGGCGGTCGATCTGCTCATCAGCATCGCCGTGGCCGAACAGATGCAATCGCCGATCTTCCTCGCCAGCCTCGGATCGGTCCGGCGGCAATTGGTGGCGTCCTTCTCGCCCGAGAAACGCAGGCAGGTGGACCGGCTGAAATCCCGGATCATGATCGGCAGCACGGCCTCGACCTTCGTCCAGGCAGGTGTCCACACAGGCGCCGACGCGCCGCCCGACCGGGTCGTGCAGGCCCTGCACCAGGCCTTCATCACCCAGACCGAGCTGCAAATCCGCTACCGGCGGGAGGACGGTCAGACGTCGGACCGCCAAGTCGCGCCGCATTACCTGCTGCTGAAATACCCGGTCTGGTACGTGGTGGCCTTCGACCGGACCCGCGATGCCCCGCGCACCTTCCGCTGTGACCGTATCTTGTCGGCGCAGCGGACGGACAAGGCCTTCTCCTTGTTGCCAAAGGACTTTTTCGAACCCTCGATCACGGGCGACGACCTGTCAATCTGACCCGCCCATGCGCGGGGGTGGCCTAAAGTTCCATCCCGATTGATGAAGCTCCCTCATGAGTACCTTGATAATCACGCCGGTTATCAAGTTCGCCCACTTGCCCCACATACCCCTCAGACGACGCGGCAAGGCCCCGCCGCCTGGGGCTTCGGCCCGTCCAACGCATTCGGCCTGCGGGCCATGAAGAAAGGAAGATCAGATGACCACTCTGAACGAAACCTACACCCTCTCCAACGGCGTCGAGATCCCGAAACTCGGCCTCGGCACCTGGATGATCGAAGACAACGACGTGGCCGAAGCGGTCCGCAAGGCCGTCGATCTCGGCTACCGCCACATCGACACCGCGCAGGCCTACCAGAACGAACGTGGCGTCGGCGAAGGCGTGCGCAGCGCCAGCGTCCCGCGCGACCAGCTGTTCGTGACCACGAAGCTGGATGCCGGCATCAAGGATTACGACGGCGCCAAGGCCGCCATCGACGCGTCGCTGGAAACGATGGGCCTCGACTATATCGACCTGCTCATCATCCACAGCCCGCAGCCCTGGGAAAACTTCGCCGGCGAAGACCGCTTCTTCGAAGGCAACCTCGCCGCGTGGAAAGCCATGGAAGAGGCCTACGAGGCCGGCAAGCTGCGCGCCATCGGCGTGTCCAACTTCGAGAAACAGGACCTCGAGAACCTGCTGGAAAACGCCAAGGTCAAGCCGATGCTCGACCAGATCCTGGCCCACGTCTCGAACACCCCGTTCGAACTGATCGACTTCATCCAGGGCAACGACATGCTGGCCGAGGCCTATTCGCCCATCGGCCACGGCGAAGTGCTCGACAATGAAGAGATCAAGGGCATCGCCGGCAAATACGGTGTCTCCGTGCCGCAGCTCTGCATCCGCTACCTGCTGCAACTGGGCCTGCTGCCGCTGCCCAAGACCGGCAACCCCGATCACATGAAGTCGAACGCCGATGTCGACTTCACCATCTCCGACGAGGACATGGAGGCGCTGCGCAACGCGACGCCGATCGCGGATTACGGCGATGCCAGCGTCTTCCCCGTTTTCGGCGGCAAGATGTAAGCGCTTTCCCTGCCTGTTGCCCGCTCTCCTCTCCTCCCTGTGGGGTGGCGGGCAGGGATCGGCCCCATGCGGGTCAGATGCGCCGCGAGGATCCTCCCCCTCGCGGCGCGACTGCGTTTTTCGGGGGGCTGGTACGGGTTTTGCGGGGAGTGGTTCGGCGGAAAAGGGTTTTGGGCCGGGCGCCGACCCGGCCGAAAATCCACCGACCGGATACCGACGCGATACCGACGTAATACCGACGTGCCGTTCGGTGGGTGTTGCGGGGGTCGCCTGGCCCCTCCGACAGCATGCCGCAGGGCAGGGGCGCTAAAACCGATTGAAACAGTCGGATTTCCGTGCCAAACCCCGGATCAAGGAGCAAGCCGATGCGCCATGCACTCGCCACCTCGTTGATCTTGATGGGAATTTCCCAGGCCGCCGCGGCACAGGACCTGCGCGATCCCTTCCTGCAGGTGATCCCCCGTACCGAAGCCGAGGCCGCGCGCATCGCCGCCGTCACCGCGCCGACCGACGATTTCACCGCGCCGGAGCCGTTCGAGGCCAACCCCGCCGGCGCCGCCACCGTCCGCCCCCGCACAGACGCCGACGCTTTCTCGCAAGCCTCTGAAAACATGAGCTTTGAGCGGGAGCTCGACTTCAAGCTCGGCAACGGCTTGTTCAAGAAACTCTGGGTCTCCAGCCCTTCTTCGACCCTTGCCTCCGACGGTCTCGGCCCCCTCTACAATGCCCGGTCCTGCCAGCGCTGCCACCTCAAGGACGGCCGCGGCCATCCCCCCGCCGGCCCGCACGATGCGGCGACCTCCATGTTCCTGCGCATCTCCGTTCCCGCCAGCCCGGAAACCGAGATGTCCGAGATCGAGGCCTTCCTCCTCTCCGCCGATCCCACCGACCCGACGCCCCGTACCCGCCCCGACCCGACCTATGGCGGCCAGTTGCAGGACTTCGGAACGCCCGGTTACCCGGCGGAATACCGGCTCTCCGTCACCTGGCAAGACATTGAAATTCCATTGGAAGGCGAGGCCCCGGCCATTTTGCGCCGCCCCACTTGGGAGGCCGCCGACCTCGGCTACGGCCCGCTGGGCGAGGGCGCGATGCTGTCGCCGCGCGTCGCCCCGCAGATGATCGGGCTGGGCCTGCTCGAGGCCATCCCGGCCGTCGATATCCTTGCCAAGGCCGACCCGGAGGACGCGGATGGCGACGGTATTTCCGGCCGCCCCTCGATCGTCTGGTCCTTCGCCGAAGGCCGCCCCATGTTGGGCCGCTTCGGTTGGAAGGCCGGCGCGCCCACGGTGCTGGAACAAAGCGCTGCGGCCTTCGCCGGCGACATCGGCATTTCCACCCCGCTCTTCGACACGCCTTGGGGCGACTGTACCGAAGCCCAGGCCGATTGCCGCGCCGCGCCGCATGGTAACGACACCGCCCGCGGGACCGAGATCGACGCGCAAGGCCTTGATCTCGTGACATTCTACAGCCGCAACCTGGGCGTGCCCGGCCGTCGCGACATGGACGATCCGGCCGTACTGAACGGCAAGCGCGTCTTCCACGAGGCGAATTGCATCGCCTGTCACACGCCCAAACACGTGACACACCGGCTGGAGGATCAGCCGGAACAAAGCTTCCAACTGATCTGGCCCTTCACCGACCTGCTGCTGCATGACATGGGTGAGGGCCTGGCCGATCACCGCCCCGAAGGCCGCGCCACGGGCCGTGAATGGCGCACGCCGCCGCTGTGGGGCATCGGCCTGACGCCGCAGGTCAACGGACACAGCTTCTACCTGCATGACGGGCGCGCGCGGTCGCTGCTCGAGGCCGTGCTCTGGCATGGCGGAGAGGCCGAGGCCGCCCGCGACCATGTCACCGGCCTGACCCCCGAGGACCGCGCCGACCTGATCCGCTACCTGGAGAGCCTATGACCCACGCCATCCGCCGCGCCGCCCTCGCAACCCTCCTGTTGGCCGCCCCCGCCCATGCGGACGTCGATGCGGCGATCACCGATCACATCCTGCCGGGGTTCACGGAATTCTCCAACGCGGCCAACGCCTTGTCGGATGTCGCCGCGGAGGATTGCACGGCGCAGGCCGTGGCGCCCGCCTACCAGGAGGCCTTTGATGCCTGGATGGGCGTCAGCCACCTGACCTTCGGCCCGCTGGAGGATCAGGGCCGGGCGCTGGCCATCGCCTTCTGGCCCGACAAGCGCGGCATGGTCCGGTCCACGGTCGCACGGCTCGTGGCGGATCAGGACGCAGCCACCGCCACGGCAGAGGACTTCGCCGAGGTCTCGGTCGCCGGGCGGGGCCTGTTCGCGCTGGAATACCTTCTCTTCGATCCGGATTTCGCAGGCTATGACGCGGGCAGCTACAGCTGCGAGTTGGTTCAGGCCGTCTCGGCCGATCTTGCCCGCATGGCCGCTGAAACCCGCGCCGACTGGTCCGACTATGCCACGACGCTGCAAACCGCGGGGGAGGCTGGCAACACCACCTACCTGACCGAAAAGGAAGCCGCGCAGGAGCTGTTTACCGCGCTGGTCTCGGGGCTCGAATGGACGGCGGATCAACGACTTGGCCGGCCGATGGGCAGTTTCGACCGGCCCCGCCCCGAACGGGCAGAGGCGCGCCGCTCGGGCCGGTCCCTGCGCAACGTGATCCTGTCGGTCGAGGCGCTGGAGGACCTGGCCCGCCACCTCGCCAACGGCCCGATCCCGGAAACCGAGGCCGCCTTCGCCACCGTACTCGACCTCGCGCGCGAACTGGACGATCCGGTCCTGGCTGGCGTGGCGGACCCGGCCGGACGCCTGAAGGTCGAGATCCTGCAACAGCACATCAAGACCGCCAAGACCTATGCCGCCGCCGAGATCGGTCCGCAATTCGGCGTGGCCGCCGGGTTCAACGCCACCGACGGAGATTGAAGGGTCCCCCATGACCACCCGCCGCACCTTCCTGGCAAGCCTGCTGGCCTCCGCCGCCGCGCCGCGGCTGTCCTGGGCCGATGCGGGCGGGCCGACCCACCTGGCCGCCGCGCGTGAAGCGGACGGGGCCTATGCGCTCTTTGGTCTCGCGGCGGACGGGGCGGATATCTTCCGCATCCCGCTGCCCGGTCGCGGCCATGCCGCCGCTGCCCATCCGACCGCGCCCGAGGCCGTGGCCTTTGCCCGCCGCCCCGGTACCTTCGCGCTGGTCATCGACTGCGCTAACGGGACTGTCGCGCACCGCCTGACCGCGCCGGAGGGGCGCCATTTCTACGGCCACGGCGCCTTTATCGAAGGCGGTGACATCCTCTGCACCACGGAGAACGAGATCGAGACGGGGCAGGGGCGGATCGGCCTCTGGTCCCGCCGCGCCGGCTACAGACGGATCGGAGAGCTCGCCTCGGGCGGCATCGGTCCGCACGAGATCCTGGCACTGCCCGGCGACCGGCTGGTCGTGGCGAATGGCGGGATCCTGACCCATCCCGACCGGGGCCGGGACAAGCTGAACCTCGATACGATGCGCCCGAACCTCGCTTATCTCGACGACAGCGGCCCGGTCGAACTGGTCGAGTTGCCCGAGGAGCTGCATCAGAACTCCATCCGTCACATCGCCACCGATGGCGAGGTCACGGGATTCGCGATGCAATGGCAGGGCGACCTGTCCGATCCGGTGCCGCTTCTGGGGCTGCATCGCCGGGGTGAGGCGCCGGTCCTGGCCAGTGCCGGGCTGGTGGATCAGTTGGCCATGCAGGGCTATGCGGGCAGCATCGCGATGGCAGGGGGGCGGGTTGGCATCACCTCGCCGCGTGGCGGCTGCCTGCATCTGTTTGACAAGGCAGGGAATTTTCAGGAAAGCCTGTCGCGGTCGGATATCTGCGGCCTCGCGGCCGCGCCTGCGGGGCTACTGGCGACGGACGGGCTGGGCGGGATCCTGACGGTCACCGACCAGGGCCTGACCCCGACCCGCAAGGCGCCGCGCGCCTGGGACAATCACCTGGTCCGGATCGGCGCCTGACATTGCCCTGCCGGGCGCACCGATTCCTCTTCATCTTGCCGGAAATACTCCCGCCGGAGGCGTGCAGGAGCGTGCCACGAGCGGGCCGCCTCCGGCTATCTCCGAAGGGTGACGCCGATGCGGCCAATCACGCGGTCTCGGCCGGGACCGACAGGTGGTCCATCGCCGACAGGACCAGCGGATCGAGCCCCTCTCCGCCCGCCGCGACATGGCTGGCCAATTGCCGGCGCATCCGCGGCTCCCAGTAATCGTTCAGGTGATCGGCCACCCGCTCCGCCTGGTCCGCGCCGGGCTGGGATTTGAAAAACGTGGCGATCTGGTTGGCCATGGTGACCATCTTTTCAGGCGACATGGGGTTCTCCGGTGACACGGTCGGGATGGGTGAAGACCTCGGCCTGGCCATTGCGGCTGAGCGCGACAAGGGTGATGCCGGCCTCTTCGGCCAGGCGCAGGGCGCGGGCGGTCGGAGCCGACACGGCGATCAGCATACCGCAGCCCGCAAGGGCGCATTTCTGCACCAGTTCGATGGAGACACGGGAGGTCATCACGAAGGCGCCTTTGGCAGCCTCAGTGCCGCTGCGGGCCAGTGCGCCGATCACCTTGTCCAGCGCGTTGTGGCGGCCGACATCCTCGCGGGCGAAATGCAGGCCGTCGGGGGTCAGGAACCCGGCGGCATGGACCGCGCGGGTTTCGTCATGCAGCGGTTGCAGCGCGCGCAGCGCATCGGTGGCGCCGATGATCAGGTCGGTATCCAGAACGGGCCGGGCGGTCACGCGGGGCAGGGGCCGCATCGCCTGGTCGAGCGAGTCGATCCCGCACAAACCGCAGCCCACGGGCCCGGCCATGGCGCGGCGGCGGCGGGACAATTCGGCCCCGCGATCGCCGGCCAGCCACATCTGCACGTCGATGCCGGTCTCGTGGTCCTGCACGTGCAGCTCCGCGATTTCATCACCGGTGGCGACGATGCCTTCCGTCAGGGAAAACCCGACGGCGAAATCCTCAAGGTCGGACGGCGTGGCCATCATCACTGCCTGGGTCGATCCCTCGTAGCTGAGCGCGACGGGCACCTCCTCGGGCAGGGCGCGGGTGACGGGGGCGGTCTCTCCGCCCCCGATCCGCAGGCCCGTCGCCCTGAAGGAGGTGTCGCGGCTCATTCCGCGGCCGGCAGGATGCGGCGCGATTGCGCGGCCTGGGCGTTGTAATCCTCCTGCCATTCCGACGGCCCGTTGGAGGGCGCGACCTGCACCGCCGTCACCTTGTATTCAGGGCAGTTCGTGGCCCAGTCAGAGTAATCGGTGGTCACGACATTGGCCTGGGTGTCGGGGTGGTGGAAGGTCGTGTAGACCACGCCGGGGCTGACCCGGTCGGTGATCGTCGCCCTGAGCGTCGTCTCGCCCGAGCGGGAGGCGAGGCGGATCCACGCGCCCTCTTGAATGCCGCGGTTCTCGGCATCGTGGGGGTGGATCTCCAGCAGGTCCTCGCCATGCCAGACCGAGTTCTCGGTCCGCCGGGTCTGGGCGCCCACGTTGTATTGCGACAGGATGCGTCCCGTCGTCAGCAACAGCGGGAAGCGCGGGCCGGTCTTCTCGTCGGTGGCGACATATTCGGTGACGATGAACCGCCCCTGGCCGCGCACGAAGCCGTCGACATGCATCAGCGGCGTGCCCTCGGGCGCGTCGTCGTTGCAGGGCCACTGGACCGATCCCTTTTCCTCCAGCATGTCGTAGGTGACATTGGCGAAGGCGGGGGTGGTGGCGGCGATTTCCTCCATGATCTGGGCGGGGTGGGTATAGTGCCAGCCCGCGCCCATGGCATTGGCCAGAAGCTGCGTCACCTCCCAGTCGGCATAGCCGTTCATCGGCTTCATCACCTCGCGCACGCGGTTGATGCGGCGTTCGGCATTGGTGAAGGTGCCTTCCTTTTCCAGGAAGCTGGAACCGGGCAGGAAGACATGCGCGTAATTCGCGGTCTCGTTCAGGAAGAGGTCATGCACGATGACGCATTCCATCGCGGCGAGACCCGCGGCCACGTGTTTCGTGTCCGGGTCGGATTGCAGGATGTCCTCGCCCTGGACGTAGAGGCCCTTGAACGTGCCCTCGACGGCGGCATCCAGCATGTTGGGGATGCGCAGGCCGGGTTCCGGGTCGATCTTGACCTTCCACAGGTCTTCATAGATCGCGCGGACCTCGGGGTTCTTCACGTGGCGATAGCCGGGCAGTTCATGCGGGAAGCTGCCCATGTCGCAGGACCCCTGCACGTTGTTCTGTCCGCGCAGCGGGTTCACACCCACGCCGCGCCGCCCGATATTTCCGGTCAGCATGGCAAGGTTGGCGATGCCCATGACCGTCGTCGAGCCTTGGCTGTGTTCCGTGACGCCGAGGCCATAATAGATCGCCCCGTTGCCGCCCTTGGCAAAGGCGCGGGCCGCCTCGCGCAGTTTCTGCGCGGGCACGCCGGTCAGCATCTCGGTCGCCTCGGGCGAATGGCGGTCTTCGCGAATGAATTCGGCGTAATGCTGGAATTCGTCCCAGTCGCAGCGCTCGCGGATGAAGGCCTCGTCGGCTAGTCCTTCAGTGACGATGACATGGGCGAGCGCCGAGACAACGGCGACATTGGTGCCCGGGCGCAGCGGCAGGTGGTGCGAGCCGCTCATGTGAGGCGTGGCCAGCAGGTCGATGCGGCGCGGGTCGATCACGATCAGCTCCGCCCCTTCGCGCAGGCGTTTTTTCAGGCGCGAGGCGAAGACGGGATGGCCATCGGTCGGGTTGGCCCCGATGACGATGACGACATCCGTGTCCTCGACGCTGTCGAAATCCTGCGTGCCGGCGGAGGTGCCGAAGGTCTGGCCCAGCCCGTAGCCCGTGGGCGAATGGCACACGCGCGCGCAGGTATCGGTGTTGTTGTTCTCGAAAACCGCGCGGGTCAGTTTCTGGACGAGGTAGGTTTCCTCGTTCGTGCAGCGCGACGAGGTGATGACGCCCAGCGACTTGCGCCCGTACGTCTCGCGGATGCCCTTGAGGCGGGTGGCGGTGAACTCCAGCGCCTCCTGCCAGGTCACCTCGCGCCAGGGCTCGTCGATGCTGTCGCGGATCATCGGGTTCAGGATCCGGTCGGGATGCGAGGCATAGCCGTAGGCGAACCGGCCCTTCACGCAGGAATGGCCGCGATTGGCCTTGCCGTGCTTGTAGGGGGTCATGCGCACCAGCTTGTCGCCGTTCAGCTCGGCCTTGAACGAGCAGCCGACGCCGCAATAGGCGCAGGTGGTGATGACGGACCGGTCGGGCGTGCCCATCTCGATCACAGATTTCTCCTGAAGCGTGGCGGTCGGGCAGGCCTGGACGCAGGCGCCGCAGGATACGCAATCCGACGACAACACGCTGTCCGACGCGCCGCCGAAGGAGACCCGGCTGTCGAAGCCGCGCCCCTCGATCGTCAGGGCGAAGGTGCCCTGGACCTCTTCGCAGGCGCGCACGCAGCGCGAGCAGACGATGCATTTGGAGGGGTCGTAGGTGAAGTAGGGGTTGCTGTCATCCTTGGGGATGTAGCGGGCATTGTCGGACCCGTCCGGCACCTTGGCGCGGATGTCGTTGAGCGACAGAGACCCCGCCGCGGTCGGCGCGTAATGGTTGTCGCCCTTGGTGTAGCGGACGTCGCGCAGGCCGACCATGCCGGCCATGTCCTGAAGCTCGCAATCGCCGTTGGCGCCGCAGGTCAGGCAGTCGAGCGGGTGGTCGGAGATATATAGCTCCATCACGCCCTTGCGCAGCTTGTGCAGCCTGTCGGATTGCGTGGTCACCGCCATGCCGTCGGTCACCGGCGTGGTGCAGGAGGCGGGGGTGCCGCGGCGCCCTTCGATCTCGACCAGGCAGAGACGGCAGGAGCCGAAGGCCTCCACGCTGTCGGTGGCGCAGAGCTTGGGGATCTTGATCCCCGCCTCCATCGCCGCGCGCATGACCGAGGTGCCCTCGGGCACGGTGACGTCGAACCCGTCGATCTTCAGCGTGACGGTCGCGTCGGATTTGGGCAGCGGGGTGCCCATGTCCCAGTCCTTGGGGGGGAGGATGAAGTCTTTCATGGGGTCAGCCTTTATCCTTTTTGAGCGTGGCAAGTTCGTGGGCGACGAGGGCGTTGGCATGGCCGTGGCCAAGACCGTGGTCGGTCTTCAGGTAGGTCACGATTTCCATGTGCCTGAGGTCCGCGCGGTCCCGGACCATTTGCAGCCAGTGTTCGACCGGCTGGCCGTATTTCACCTCGATCGAGGGAAAGTAGGAGGCGGGGCCTTTTGCCTTGTCGGTCATGTGCGTGCCTCATGGCGGATCGGGGAGGGGGCTCTGCCCCCGCCGGCCCGTGGCCGGCTCCCCCGGAGTATTTCCAGCAAGATGAAGCGGGGGGTCATTCCGCGGCTTCCTTCGTGGCGCCGAAGTCCTCGGGGAAGAGGCGCAGGGCGGACATGACGGGGTAGGGGGTGAAGCCGCCGAGCGCGCAGAGCGAGCCGCTGGTCATCGTGTCGCAGAGATCGGTCAGGACCTCCTGCGCCGCGGGGTCGCCCGCCGCAATGCGGTCCAGGGTTTCGACGCCGCGCACGGCGCCGATCCGGCAGGGGGTGCATTTGCCGCAGCTTTCGACCGCGCAGAATTCCATGGCGAAACGGGCCATGCCCAGCATGTCGGCACTGTCGTCGAAGATCGTGAGGCCGGCATGGCCGATCAGGCCACCTTCGCCGTCGAACTCTTCGTAGCCGAAGGGAGTGTCGAACTGGTGGGGCGCGAAATATGCGCCGAGCGGGCCGCCGACCTGCACGGCCTTGACCGGGCGGCCACTGGCGGTGCCGCCGCCGATGTCGTTGACGATGTCGCCGAGGGGCATGCCGAAGGCTGTCTCGAACAGCCCGCCGCGCGCCACGTTGCCAGCGATCTGCAGCGGGATCGTGCCGCGCGACCGGCCGAGGCCGAAATCGGCATAATGCTGTGCGCCTTTTTCAAAGATGACCGGCACCGTGGCGAGCGAGATCACGTTGTTCACCACGGTCGGCTTGCCGAAGGCGCCTTCGAGCGCCGGGAGGGGCGGCTTGGCGCGGACCACGCCGCGCTTGCCCTCGAGCGAATTGAGGAGCGAGGTTTCCTCGCCGCAGACATAGGCGCCGGCACCGACGCGGACCTCCATGTCGAAGGTGCGGCCGGATGCCAGCACGTCATCGCCCAGCACCTTCGCGCCGCGGGCGCGGCGGATGGCCTCTTCCATCACGCCAATGGCGACGGGGTATTCCGAGCGCAGGTAGACGAAGCCCCTGGTCGCGCCGGTGGCGAGGCCCGCGATGGCCATGCCTTCGATCAGGCAGAACGGGTCGCCCTCCATGATCATCCGATCGGCGAAGGTGCCGCTGTCGCCCTCGTCGGCGTTGCAGACGATGTATTTCTGATCCGCCTGTGCCTGGCGCACCGTGTCCCACTTGATGCCCGTGGGGAAACCCGCGCCGCCGCGGCCGCGCAGGCCGGAGGTCTTGACCTCTTCCACGATCTCTTCGCCCGACATGGCGATGGCGCGGCGCAGACCGGCGAGGCCGCCATGGGCCTCGTAGTCGGAGAGCGACAGCGGGTCGATCACGCCGCAGCGGGCGAAGGTCAGGCGGGTCTGCTTCGCCAGATAGGGGATATCTTCGACCGGGCCGAGGTCGTCAGCCGTGCCGTCGAGGATCGCGCCGGCATCTGCCGGGCTCGCGTTGCCATATCCGATCCGACCCGCGCCGCAGTCGACCTCGACCAACGGTTCGAGGAAGACCATGCCGCGGGTGCCGTTGCGAATGACCTGCACGTCGAGGCCGCGCGCGCTGGCCTCGGCCCGGATCGCATCGGCCACGTCGTCGGCGCCAAGCGCCACGGCGGCGCTGTCGAGGGGGATGTAGACCTTCATGCCGGTGCCTCCGCCTTGGCGAGCTTGGCGGCAATTGCGGGCGAATCGGCGCGGCCCAGCAACGTGCCGTCGACCATCGCCGCAGGTGCGCAGGCGCAGAGGCCCAGGCAATAGACCGGTTCGACCGTCACGGACCCGTCGGGCAGGGTGCCGTAGCCGTCGAGCCCCAGCAGGTCGAGCAGTCGTGCCGCCATGTCATTTGCGCCCATGGATTGGCAGGCCTCGGCCCGGCAGACCTTGACCACGTGGCGCCCTGCGGGGGCCTCGCGGAAATCATGGTAGAAGGTGACGACGCCGTGAACCTCGGCCCGGGTCAGGGCCAGCGCCTCGGCGATCAGGGGCAGGGCGCTTTCGGGAATGTGGTCATATTCGGCCTGAAGCGCATGCAGGATCGGCAGCAGCGGCCCCTCGCGGTGGCGTTCCGCCGCGATGATCGCACGGATCGTTTCGCTGTCCGGTGTGGCTAGGTCCTGGCGCATCGGCTCCCCCCATGGCTTTTGCGCAGGCGTGACCCAAGGGCGATCAGGAATCAATATCGCGGTTTCGTTGGTCGATAGGGAATATCTATCAACTCCTTCGATCAAAAATCCCGTTCAACTGGCGAGCGCGGCCGCCTCTCGCATCAGGGCCGCCAGAACGGGGGTGTGGGGTTCCTGGTGTTCGGTGATCAGCCCGACCTTGTGCGCGATGGCCGCGCCTTCGATCGGGATGGCGACAAGTGGCATGCCGGTGACCAGGAAGTCGGCCATGTCGCCGGGCAGGATCGTGACCCAGTCGCCGCGCGCCACGGTCGCGGCCAGCACGACGGTGGAGTTGGATTCGATCATCGCCTCGGGCGCGGCTCCGGCCTCCATGAAATTGCGGTTGATGATGCGGCGGTTCTGCATGTCGGGGGTCAGCAGGCACAGCTTCTGCCCGGCGATCTGGCCCCAGCTGACGCCGGGCAGGTCTGCCATCGGATGATCGGACCGGCAGACCAGACGGTAGGTTTCGCGATAGAGCTGAACCGAGGACACGCGGCCCAGCGGTTCGTTGTCGAGATAGGTGATGCCGGCGTCGATTTCGAGATTTTCCAGCATGGACAGCACGTTCTGCGACGGGGCGGAGCGGATCGTCAGCCCGATCCTCGGATGCTTGTCGTTCAGCCGCGCGGCCAGGTGCGAGGCCCAGGTCAGGGCCGTCGGGATCACCGCGACGCGCAGCCTCCCGGCCAGGCCATCCCGCTTGACCCGCATCTCGTCGCGCAGGCGGCGGGCATCGCCGACGATCTTGCGCGCCATGACGAGCGCGCGCTGGCCTTCGGGTGTCAGCCCGCCGAAGCGGGATCCGCGTTCGACCAGCTTGACACCCAGGTGATCCTCCAACTGCTTGATGCCCGCCGACAGGGTCGGCTGGGTTATCGACAGGCTTTGTGCGGCGCGGCCGAAATGTTGTTCGGTTGCCAGGGCGATCAGCATTTCCAGCTTGGCGATCATGATGTCCGTTCACATCCGATAATTTTGATAGGTCATCTCTATCACGCGTCCCGCATTGCACACCAGTCCCGCCGTTCTGACTGAGAATGCGGCACTCCCGGCGCCTCCTGCCCGGAAGCCGGTTTACTTCCGCCCCAGGCATGGCCCTTCCGGGACCGGCTTGTTACGGTCCGGCATCGAAACCAGACAGGAGAGACCCATGACCCCAGCCACCGAAGCCGACGAAATCTCAAACATTGCATTCGGTTTCATGGGGTCAAAGGCGCTGTTCCTGGCGATCGACCTGGACCTGTTCAGCAAGCTGGCGGAAGGCCCGAAGACCGCGGACGAGGTGGCCGAGGCCACCGATGTTCACCGCGACCGGGTCGAGACGCTGATGACGGCACTGGCCGGGCTGGGGCTGCTGACGGTGGAGGACGGCAAGTTCGCCAATTCCCCGGCGGCCGAGTCGTTCCTGGTGAAGGGTGCGAAATACGATTTCAGCGATTACCTGGCCCGACAGGTCGGCCAGCAGATGTATCCGCTGATGGATCAGCTGGCTCCGGCCGTGAAGGGCGACCTGGGCGAGGATGCCACCGGGTCTTACGAGGAATGGTTCTCCGATCCGGAGGAAGCGCGGCTGTATTCCGAAAGCCAGCATGCCGGGTCGCTTGGGCCCGCACGTCAGCTGGCGCGCCGTCTGGACCTGTCGGAGGCGCGCAGCATGCTGGATGTGGGTGGCGGCACGGGGGCCTTTGCCATCACGCTCTGCAAGGCGTTCCCCGAGCTGAAGACCACCATCGTCGAATTCCCCAATGTCGCCGAACTGGGCCGCGGCTACGTGGAAAAGGCAGGGCTGAGCGATCGCATCGAATATGTCGATGGCAACGCGCTCAAGACCGGCTGGCCGGGCGGGCAGGATATCGTGCTGATGTCGTACCTGCTGTCGGGGGTGCCGGGTGACATGCATGAGGGGCTGATCGCCGATGCCATGAAGGCGCTGAAGCCGGGTGGGCAATTGCTGATCCACGATTTCATGGTCCATGCCGACCGCTCCGGACCCGGTCTGGCCGCGCTCTGGCAGTTGCAGCACACCGCCTTCACGCCCGAGGCACGCTCGGTCGACAGCGGCACGCTCGCGACGGAACTGACTGAGGCCGGGTTCGAGGACGTCTCGGTCGACGAGATGATCCCGCAGATGACGATGATCGCCAAGGCAACGAAACCGGCCTGATCGGGCGATCCGACTGCATTTGCCCGCGCCCCGCACGATTTCGGATTGCGGGGCGGGGCGTATTATCCTATGACGCCCCTCGCGGCACCCGTAGCTCAGCTGGATAGAGCGCTGCCCTCCGAAGGCAGAGGCCATAGGTTCGAATCCTATCGGGTGCGCCATTTCTCACGACACTTGAACATTGATCGCGCCTTAGGGCGGTTCCCGGTCGCGTGTCCGCGCGAACGAATAGACGAAAAAGGGCGGCCCCAACGGACCGCCCCTTTGGTTCGTAGCCAGAAAGCCGGACTTACTCTTCCGAGAAGGTCGCGAGATAGGCGATCACGTCCTCGGGGTCGGAGCGGTGTTTGAAGCTCATCTTCGACTTGGCAGAGCCATCGTCCAGGTAGTCCTGCAGGAATGCCTTGGGATCCTGCACGTATTCGGTCAGGCTGGCTTCGTCCCAGACGAGGCCCGCTTCGCCGGCGGCGACCAGGTCATTGCCATAGCGGAAATCCTCGACGGTGCCGGCGGTGCGTCCGACGATACCGTAGAGGTTCGGGCCGGTCTTGCCGCCCTTCACGAAGGTTTCGTCGGCAGAGGCGATGGTGTGGCAGGATTTGCACTTGCGGAAATCCTTCTCGCCGGCCTCCGCATCGCCCATGGCATGGCTGTCCGCGAAAGCGGGCGCGGCAAGCGCCATCAGGGCGGCGGCCAATGTCAGCTTGGGGGTCATGATGTTACATCCTCAGATAAGGTTTGCGCGTCCTTATCCCACAGATAACGCATTCCTCCGCCAGGCAACAAGGCGAGGGGTCCGGTGAATTGTCGCAGGTCGCTCGCTCAGGTGCCGAACACGTCGTCGAAACTGGCGCGCAGGGCGGCGTCGAGATCGGTCATCGCCACGGGCAGGCCCAGATCGACCAGGCTGGTGACGCCGTGGCCCGAGATACCGCAGGGCACGATACCGTCGAAATGATCGAGCTCCGGTTCGACGTTGATCGAAATCCCGTGATAGCTGACCCATTTGCGCAGGCGGATACCGATGGCGGCGATCTTGTCCTCGCGCGGCGATCCGTCGGGCAGGGGCGGTTTTTCGGGGCGGGGCACCCAGACACCGACACGGCCATCGCGGATCTCGCCGCGGATGTTGAAACTGTCGAGCGTGGCGATCACCCAGGTTTCCAGCTGTTCCACGAAACGGCGCACATCCTTGCCGCGGGTGTTGAGGTCGAGCATCACGTAGATGACGCGCTGACCCGGCCCGTGATAGGTGTACTGGCCTCCGCGGCGGGTATCGTGGACGGGGAACCGCTCCGGATCGACCAGGTCGCTGGGCTTGGCCGAGGTGCCTGCGGTATAGAGCGGCGGATGCTCCACCAGCCAGATCGCCTCTTCCGCCTCGCCGGCGTGGATGGC
The DNA here is from genome assembly GCF_000768315.1 of Pseudooceanicola atlanticus. Taxonomy (GTDB): domain Bacteria; phylum Pseudomonadota; class Alphaproteobacteria; order Rhodobacterales; family Rhodobacteraceae; genus Pseudooceanicola; species Pseudooceanicola atlanticus. The sequence continues at coordinate 625,868 of NZ_AQQX01000003.1, read as the reverse complement.
GGCCACGCGATCCTCCATCCAGGCGACCGCGTCGTCATACTCGGTCAGGCCGGGCGAGGTGATCCATTCAGGCACGGCAGGGCCCCTTTTTCTGTGCTGCTGGATCGACATAGAGGCAGGCGGGGCAGGGTTCAATGCCGCGTGCGGGCCGCACCCCCCGCAAGAAATCGGCATCCCCTCTCCAACAGATGATTTTTCCGCTTCACATCCTGCAAACGGGTCGCTATACGCCCGTCACCAACATGACAGTGCGGTCGTGGCGGAATTGGTAGACGCGCAGCGTTGAGGTCGCTGTGGGGTAACTCCCGTGGAAGTTCGAGTCTTCTCGACCGCACCATTTATCCTTCGCAAGACGAACGATAATCGGGTCCAGATTTTCAGAAATCGGCAGGTAGCGGTTTGGTACAGACCGCGAGCAACCTTCGTTGGGTGGTTTCCCGTCGGGATGGCATGACGAACAGCAGGGGCCTGATAGTGGCACCATAGCCCGCGCCATGGAATGCCGGACCGTCAGAACCTAAGCTTCAGCGCGTTGACGGATCAGAGATCGTATTTGGGCAGGCTCAGCAGCGCCGTTTTCAACGCATCGCCCCACCCGACAGAAATCGCCTGGAAATAGGGATCGTCGAATTCGATCCGGCCGGTATGACCGATCTTGAACGTGTCGGCCTCGTAGACGTGGAAATCGAAGGGCGCGCCGACAGTCAGGTTGGCCTTCAGCGTCGAATCGAAGCTCACCAGCAGCAGGCGCATCGCCTCGTCAAAGGACATCGTGGGTTCATAGGCACGCACCAGGATGGGGCGGCCGTATTTCATCTCGCCGATCTGGAAGAACGGGGTGTCGTCCCCGGCCTCGATGAAATTGCCCTCGGGATAGATCAGGAACAGCCGCGTCGGCCCGCCCTTGATCTGGCCACCCATGATGATCGTCGCGTTGAAGGCGTTGCTGGCCTCCTGGCCGGACCGGGAATGCTTCTGGATGACCTTCTGTAGCGTGTCCGCAACGATCCGAGCGGCCTGGAACATCGACGGCGCGGCCATCAGAGACGGTTCGCGGTCATCGGGGGCCTTGGTGCGTTCGTCCAGCAGGCTGACCACGGCCTGGGTGGTGGCCAGGTTGCCTGCGGTCATCAGGGTGATCGAGCGTTCGCCCGGTTCTTCCCAGTGATGCATCTTCTTGAAGGTCGAGATGTTGTCGAGCCCGGCATTCGTCCGGGTATCGGACATGAACACCAGTCCGCGGTCGAGGACCATTCCCACGCAATACGTCATGTCACGTTTTCACTACTGCTGCTGTGCAACCTCGATCTGAACGACAAGGGACTCTCCCTCGCCACCGATCCGGGTGCCAGTTACAGGCGCGGCGTCGGAATAGTCCAGCCCTGTCGCGACCCTGACGTAACGCATATCCGGCGACATCGCATTGGAGACGTCGAACCCGACCCAGCCCAGGCCATCCAGATAGGCCTCGGCCCAGGCATGCATTGCGTCCTGTTCGATCCGGTCATCCATCATCAGGTAGCCCGAGACATAGCGACCGGGCAGCCCCATCTCTCTGACGCAGGACAGAAAAACATGGGCATGGTCCTGGCAGACACCCTGGCCGGCGGTCAGGGCTTCTTCGGCGGTCCATTCCGGTTCCGAGGCGCCCAGCTTGTACTCGATGGCATTGCCGACGACCTTCATCAGCGAATGCATCTGTTGCACTTCGGTCTCGCCTTCGACCTCGCGTACCAGCTTGCGGATGCCCGCGCCGGCCTTGGTGCGGGGCGTTTGCGCCTGGTACATCCACAGCGGCGACGAATCGAGATGCTTGCCGACGACCCCGTGGGTTTCCTCGACCTCGACCTCGCCACGGGACACGATGGTCATGGCCGTCGCACCGCGATCGAACGAGATCAGTTCGACCGTGTTGTTGTGGTGGTCGGTATAGGACAGTTCCTTCTTGCCGCCTTCGATCTCGGTTTCCCAGGCGTGGACCATCTGCTGATGGCGCGACTTGGGCGTCTTCCGAAGCTGCTGCAACCCGTAGGACACGGGCTGCTGGAAGGAATAGTGGGTCTTGTGAACGATTTTCAGGCGCATGGTCACTCGTAAAAGCGGTAATCGACTTCGATCTGACCGCCCAGGTCTCCGATAAGGTTCAGCACCTTCTCGATATACTGATGCAGGCCTTCGTCAAAGACCGCGTCTATGTTGTGCGACAGATACCGCTGCTCGATGAAGGACGCTTTCTCGCAAGAGGGCGGGTTGGTGCCGTAACTCTCCGCGAGGTAGTTCAAGTTGTCCCGGATCTTGCCGACACAGAAGGCCAGCGATCGCGGCATCCGCTTGTCGAGGATCAGGAAGTACGCAATGTCGACCGGGTCGTAATTGTTGCCATAGGCCATGCGGAAGCCGCCACGGGCCGACACGGACCGCAGGATGGTTTCCCATTGCACGTTGTCGATGGAGGACCCCACCGACATCACCGAGGGCAACAGCACGTAGTATTTCACGTCGAGGATCCGGGCGGTGTTGTCCGCGCGTTCCAGGAAGGTGCCGATCCGGGCGAAATTGTAGATGTCGTTGCGCAGCATCGTGCCGTGGGTCGACCCGCGCACCAGCGCCGTGCGCTGCCGGATCTTGCCCAGCACCTCGGGAAGGTCGCGTTCGGGAACCTTTCGGGCCAACAGTTTCTTGGCGGCCATGTAGGTGCCGTTCACGGCCTCCCAGACCTCGTGGGTCAGGGCCGTGCGCACCAGCCGCGCATTCTGCCGCGCGCCCTCGATCGAGGTCAGGACCGAGGAGGGGTTGGCCTTGGACCGCAGCATCCAGTCGATCGCGGCCTCGCCGTTCAGTTCCTCGCCGGTCTCTTCGAACCCCTGCAGGACGCCCGCCGTCTGCATGATCGACCGCCATTCCGCTTCGGACGACCCTAGCCGCGTCAGCGCGATCCTCTGGCCCGTCTCGACAAGGCGAGACGTGTTTTCCGCCCGCTCGAGATAGCGGTACATCCAGAACAAACCATTTGCCGTCTTGCCGAGCATCAGTCCTCCAGCACCCAGGTATCCTTGGTCCCGCCGCCCTGCGAGGAGTTCACGACCAGCGAGCCTTTCTTCAGCGCCACGCGGGTCAGGCCGCCTGGCGTGATGTCGATCTTGTCGGGGCTGACCAGCACGAAAGGCCGCAGATCGACGTGGCGCGGGGACAATCCGGCGCGCGAAAAGACCGGGACGGTCGACAGCGCCAGCGTGGGCTGCGCGATGTAATTGCCCGGCCGCGCCTTCAGTTTCTTGCGGAAGGCCGCGATGTCCTTCTTCGTGGCCGTGGGCCCGATCAGCATACCGTAGCCGCCCGATCCGTGCACCTCTTTCACGACCAGTTCGGACAGGTTGTCCAGCACATAGGCCAGCGCATCCGGTTCCGAACAGCGATAGGTCGGCACGTTTTCCAGAAGGGGGCGTTCACCGGTATAGAACTCGACGATCTCGGGCATGTAGCTGTAGATCGCCTTGTCATCCGCGATCCCGGTGCCGGGCGTGTTGGCGATAGTGATGCCGCCGGCGCGGTACACGTCCATGATCCCCGGCACGCCCAACTGGCTTTCCGGGTTGAAGTTCAGCGGGTCGAGGAAATCGTCATCCACCCGGCGATAAAGCACGTCGATCGGCTTGTAGCCTTCGGTCGTGCGCATCGCGACGCGGCCATCGACCACCCGCAGGTCATGCCCCTCGACAAGCTCCGCACCCATCTGGTCGGCCAGGAACGAATGTTCGAAATAGGCGGAGTTGAAGATGCCTGGCGTCAGAACCGCAACCGTTGGATTGCCCGTCGTCGCGGGCGGCGCGCAGGCGGCAAGCGACCGGCGCAGGTTGGTCGGATAGGTCTCCACCGGTTTGACGCGGTTGTTGGCGAACAGCTCCGGGAACATCTGCAGCATCGTCTCACGGTTCTCCAGCATGTAGCTGACACCGGAGGGCGTGCGGGCATTGTCCTCGAGCACGTAGAACTGGTTGTCGTCGGTCCGCACGAGGTCGATTCCGACGATATGGGTATAGACGCCACCGGGCGGGTTCACCCCTACCATATGGGGCAGGAAGGCCTCGTTCTGGCTGATCATGTGTTCGGGAATGCGCCCGGCCTTCACGATCTCCTGCTTGTGGTAGATGTCGTAGAGAAAGGCGTTGATCGCCCGCACCCGCTGTTCGATGCCGCGCGACAGACGCTGCCACTCCAGGCCCGAAATGATGCGCGGGACAATGTCGAAGGGGATCAGGCGCTCCTCTGCCTCGGCACGCCCATAGACGTTGAAGGTAATGCCCGTCAGGCGGAACAACTCCTCAGCTTCGCGCTGTTTTGCACGCAGGCGGCTGGGGTCCTCGCCGTCGAACCATTCCTTGAACATTGAATAAGGCGGACGGAGTGTCTCCGTACGGCCCCACATCTCATCGAAGATTTGATTCTCGTCCATACCTCAAGCCTAGAGTGGTGATTTGAAATAGCAAATTCCACGATGATCCACGTGCCGTTTTTTTGCCCGATTTCCTGCATTCCCTTGAGACGTGGATTTTTCGAGTGCCTATTTTTTCCGCAACGCCCGCGCTGCTTGCATTGAGGGATGGGTTGTTGACTCCAGGGTAAAATCATCTTCCCTTTGCGTCATCAGCCGGGGAGGGGCCGATGAGGGAGGAGCGATTTTTGGCCGATCGACCATGTGCGACAGGGCCCGAGCGCACCCGATTTCCCCCGATACCGGCCGCCAGACACTGCCCGACGCCGAAGGAGACCCAATGACCCGCCTGCTGATCGCCAACCGGGGCGAGATCGCCCTGCGCATCGCCCGCACCGCCGCCGAACTGGGGATCGAAACCGTGGCGGTTCATCCCGCCGACGATGCCGGGTCCCTGCATGTGCTGCGGGCCGACACTGCGGTCGAGCTTCCGGGGCGCGGGGCGCGGGCCTATCTCGATATCGACGCGGTGGTCACGGCCGCAAAGTCGTCGGGCTGCGACATGGTCCATCCGGGCTATGGCTTCCTGAGCGAAAACAGCGACTTCGCCGCGGCGCTGGACAAGGCGAGTCTGACCTTCGTCGGTCCGCGCGCCGAAAGCCTCGCGCTCTATGGGGACAAGCTGAAGGCACGTGCGCTTGCACAGGATCATGACGTGCCGGTCCTGCCGGGCACCGGGGCCATCGACGCAGAGGGCGCCGCGGATTTCTTTGCCACCCTGCCGGTTGGCGCGGCGATGGTGCTGAAAGCGGTCTCCGGCGGTGGCGGTCGCGGCATGCGCGTCGTGACCGACCCGGCCGAGGTGGCAGAGGCCCATGCCCGCTGTGCCTCCGAAGCCGAAGCCGCCTTTGGTGACGGCGCGATCTATGCCGAACGCTTCATCGCCGCCGCCCGCCATATCGAGGTTCAGGTTCTGGGCGACGGGCAGGGCGGCATCGTCACGCTGGGTGACCGCGACTGTACCTTGCAGCGCCGCCACCAGAAGGTGGTCGAAATCGCACCGGCCCCCGAACTTCCCGCCGCCACCCGCGATGCGCTGGCCGATCATGCGACGCGCATGGCTGCAGCGGGGCAGTACCGTGGCCTTGGCACGTTCGAATTCCTCCTCGATACCGCGACCGGAGAGGTCTTCTTCATCGAGGCCAATCCCCGCATCCAGGTCGAACATACGGTGACAGAGGTGATCTATGGTCTCGACCTCGTCGCCTGCCAGTTGCAGATCGCCCGGGGCGCGACATTGGACGACCTCGCCCTCGACCTCGCGCCGCGCGGTTTTGCCGTTCAGGCCCGCGTCTGCCTGGAAGAGATCGCGGCCGATGGCGACATCCGCCCCTCCGGTGGGACGCTGGCCGCCTACGACCCACCCGCCGGGCCGGGCATTCGCGTCGATGGCTACGGCATTGCCGGCTATGTCGCTGGTACTGCTTACGATTCCCTGTTGGCCAAGGTGATCGGGCAGGGGCCCAGCCTCTCCGCCGCGCTGTCCCGCACCGCCCGCGCGCTGGCCGAGTTCCGGATCGACGGACCGGCCACGAACCTTGCCTGGCTTCGCGCGATCCTCGACCGGCCGGAGCTTGTCGTGTCGGCCGTCACCACGCGGTTCATCGGCGATCACGCGGCCGATCTGGCCGGGGCGGCGCAGGCCCTGCCAGCCCCGCGCTTCCCGCAGGCCGAAACGCGCACGGAACGTCGGCAGGTCACCGAATTGCCCGAGGGGCAGGTTCCGGTCGCCGCCCCGATGCAGGCGACCCTGACCGAATGGCGCGTCTCGGAGGGCGAAGCCGTCGCCGCCGGTCAGCCCGTCGCGATCCTCGAGGCGATGAAGATGGAACACGTCATCACCGCCCCCGTTGCTGGCCGTGTCACTCAACTGCTGATCGCCCCCGGTGACACGGTGATGGATGGTGCACCTCTTGCCGCGCTGGACCCGGTCGAAGGCGATGCCGCCGCGCAGGTGGATGTCGACGATATCGACCTTGATCGCATCCGCCCTGATTTGCAGGAAATGCTGGATCGTCAGGCGCTTGGCCGCGACGAAAGCCGCCCCGAGGCGGTCGCCAAGCGGCACCGGCTGGGCCTGCGCACCGCGCGGGAAAACATCGCCGACCTCGTCGACCCGGGCAGCTTCAACGAATACGGCGAATTTGCCGTGGCCGCCCAGGCCCGCCGTCGCAGCCTCGAAGACCTTCAGGCGAACACGTCCGGTGACGGCATCCTCACCGGCACTGCCACGATCAACCGCGACCTCTTTGGCCCCGAAGCCGGGCGTGCCGCCTTGGCCATTGGCGACTACACCGTGCTGGCCGGGACCCAGGGGCAGCGCCATCACCGCAAGCTCGACCGCATCTTCCAGCTGGCCGGCAAGCACAAGATCCCCATGGTTCTGTATGCCGAAGGCGGCGGGGGGCGGCCCGGCGACACCGAGCGCAGCACGGTTTCGGGTCTCGACGGCCCTTCTTTTGCGGCTTTTGCCGAACTCTCGGGACAGGTGCCGGTGGTCGGCGTGGTGACGGGCCGCTGCTTTGCCGGAAACGCGGCCCTGCTGGGCTGCTGCGATGTCATCATCGGGACCGAGGCCAGCAATATCGGCATGGCCGGCCCCGCGATGATCGAGGGGGGCGGGCTGGGCGTCTACAAGCCCGAGGAGGTCGGTCCGATCGACGTGCAATGGGGAAATGGCGTTGTGGATCTGAGGGTTGCGGACGAGGCCGAGGCGACGGCGGCGGCGCGCAAATACCTCTCATACACCCAGGGCGACCTGACGGAGTGGGAGGAGGGCGACACGCGCCTTCTGCGCCATCTGGTGCCCGAGAACCGGCTGCGTGTGCATGAGGTGCGCGACGTGATCAAGGCGCTGGCGGATGTCGGGTCGGTGCTGGAATTGCGGCGCGGCTGGGGGCCGGGCATGGTCACCGCCTTCCTGCGGATCGAGGGTAAGCCCTATGGGCTTATCGCCAATAATTCCAAGCATTTGGGCGGCGCAATTGATGCGGATGCCGCGGACAAGGCGGCCCGGTTCCTGCAGCTCTGTGAGGCCTATGGCCTGCCGGTGATTTCTCTGGTCGATACGCCCGGCTTCATGGTCGGACCGGAGGGCGAGAAGACGGCGCTGGTGCGGCATGTGAGTCGCATGTTTGTTGTGGGTGCGTCGCTGACGGTGCCCATTTATGGTGTCGTTCTGCGCAAAGGCTATGGACTGGGCGCGATGGCGATGGTGGCTGGCGGCTTCAAGGAGGCGGCGCTGACCGTGTCCTGGCCGACGGGCGAGTTTGGCGGCATGGGGCTGGAAGGGGCCGTGCGCCTGGGGTTCCGCAAGGAGCTGGAAGCGGTGAGCGATCCCGTTGAAAAAGAAGAGCTTTATCAGAAGCTGGTCGCCGGGATGTACGCCCAGGGCAAGGCCGTCGCCTATGCCTCGGCCACCGAGATCGACGGTGTCATCGACCCGGCGGAGACGCGGGCCTGGATCGCAAATGCGCGCAATGTCGCCCCGCCGCCTGCCCGGGGAGGGCGTCCGTTCGTCGATACCTGGTGAGCCGGGAAACCGGCCATTTGGCACGTCGGTACTGCGTCGGTATCACGTCGGTATTGCGTCGGTGCGCCGTCGGTTTCGAGTGAAACGCGCCGGGAGGCGGCGGTCGGCACTTGTTAAAAGTCGACCGGCGGCGGAGAGGAAACGAATGAAAATGCCGCGTGAGTGTCACTTACCCAACAATTTTGGAGATTTTGGAACTTGAGGTGCGAGGCCGGTGATCGCTTCGGGATTTGGTCTGAAGCTGCCCGGAAGACGAGAGGATCGCTCGAAAACCGCAGGCATCACTCAGCGTTCACTTATCCCCATCAGCTACCGGCCGCAAGGGCGCATCTCAAAACAGCTTTTCCGACTTATCCACAGGAACACCCCCGACAAAGCGTGTTTCTCGTCCAGCTGAGGGGCAAAAACCGGGTCGGAGGAGGCTGAGCGAGGTTTCTCGTCACATGGACGCGGCGGGGCGGAGCGGGTAGGCAGAAGCGATCCTTCCAGGCGAATGACCCATGCAGACCCAGACCCCCTTGACCCAGGACCTCGTGCTGATCGGCGGTGGCCATGCCCACGCGCTGGTGCTGCGGATGTTCGGGATGAAACCGGTGCCGGGGCTGCGCCTGACCCTGATCGACCCGCGCCCCGTGACCACCTATACCGGCATGCTGCCCGGCCACGTGGCGGGGCATTATACGGCCGACGAGATCGGCATCGACCTGGTGCGGCTGGCGCGGTTCGCCGGGGCGCGGATCATCCTTGGCGCGGCTTCTTCCGTCGATACGGACGGGCGGCGGATCAACGTGGAGACGGCGGAGGGCCCGCGCGAGATTGCCTATGATGTCGCGTCGCTCGATATCGGGATCACCAGCGATCTGCCGAAGGTCGCGGGATTTGCCGAACATGGGCATCCGGTGAAACCCTTTCCGCAATTCGCGCGGGGTTGGGCGCGCTACCTTGCGCAGGACGAAAAGCCGGACATCGCGGTGATCGGTGCCGGGCTGGGCGGGACGGAGATTGCCCTGGCCATGCGCCATCGTGTCGGGGCCGGCGTGCCGGTTCGGCTGATCGGCAGCGGCGGGTTGAGCGGCGCGGGGGCGGCCTTGACCGCTCGCTTGCAAAAAGATTTGGACCGCGCCGGCATCGAGCTGATCGAGGGCCGCGTCGTCGAAGTGACCGCCACGGAGGCGGTGCTGGAGACCGGTGAGCGCGTACCTGCCGGGTTCTGCGTGGGCGCGGCTGGGGCGACACCGCAGGGCTGGGTCACGGAGACCGGCCTGCCGACCGAGGATGGCTTCGTTCAGGTGAGGGATACCTTGCAGGTCATCGGCCAGGACAGGCTGTTTGCCGCGGGCGATTGCGCGGCCCTGACCCATGCGCCGCGCCCCAAGGCGGGCGTCTTTGCAGTGCGCGCGGCGAAGGTTCTGGCCCATAACCTGCGTGCCATGGTGACGGGGGGCGGCCTGCGCCCCTTCAGGCCTCAGCGTCATTATCTGCGGTTGGTGTCGCTGGGCGGGCCGCGCGCGGTGGCCGAGAAATATCCCGCCCTGCCACTGGCCCCGGCGGGCGGCGCGATCTGGCGCTGGAAGGACCGGATCGACCGCCGCTTCATGCAGCGATTGACGGATTTGCCGCAGATGCGCCCCGCGCCGCCGCCCAAAGGTGCGGCGCTGGGCGCGGCGGAGATCGTGCAGGCGGCGCCGCTTTGTGCGGGCTGCGGGTCCAAGGTCGGTGCGGGCGTGCTGGACGACGTGCTGGCGCGGATGACCCAGCCGGAGCGCGCGGATGTGCTGACCGGGCCCGGGGACGATGCGGGGATCCTGCGGATCGGCGGGCAGATGCAGGTTCTGACCACCGATCACCTGCGCGCCTTTACCGAAGACCCCGGCCAGATGGCGCGGATCGCCGCGCAGCACGCTTTGGGCGATATCCGGGCCATGGGCGGCGTTGCGCAATCGGCGCTGGCCCAGATCATCCTGCCGCGCGCCTCGGAACCGGTGCAGGCGCGCATGATGGCCGAGATCATGAGCGCGGCAGGCGATGTATTCGGCCGCGCGGGCGGGGTGATCCTTGGCGGTCATTCGACCATGGGGGCGGAGCTGACGATCGGGTTCTCGATCACCGGGCTGTGCGACGGCGCGCCGATCACGCTGGGCGGGGCGCAGGCGGGCGATGCGCTGATCCTGACGGCGCCGATCGGGTCGGGCGTGTTGCTGGCGGCTGAAATGCAGGGCAAGGCGCGGGGCGCGGATGTTGCCGCGCTCTGGTCGGCGATGGCGGCGGGGCAGGCCGAGGCGGCAGCGGTGTTGTCGGGCGCCCATGCGATGACCGACGTCACCGGCTTCGGCCTGGCGGGGCACCTGCTGGCGATGTGCCGTGCCTCCGGCGTCGCGGCGGAGCTTTGGGGCGAGGCGGTGCCGATCCATGCGGGTGCGCTGGACCTGGCCCGGCGCGGCGTGCGGTCGACCCTGTTCGAGGCGAACCGGAGCCATGCGCCGGTCTTTGGCGCGGAAAGCCCGTTGCACGACCTGCTGCACGACCCGCAGACGGCCGGTGGCCTGCTGGCGGCGGTGCCCGAGGCGGAGTGCGCGGCGGTTCTGGCCCGGCTGGAGGCGCGCGGCGTGGGTGCCGTACGGATCGGGACGCTGATGGCGGGGCCGCCCTCCATCACTTTGACATAGGCTAGGAAATCGGCGGATTTTCCAGGATCTGCGTGGCGGTCCGGGCGAGAGTGTCCTCGCTCAGGTCGGGCAGGTCGAGGGGCGTCGGCGTGCCGCTGCGGCGGGCTGCGCTTTTCGCGTAGCGCGGGTCGTAATGCAGGCGCATCAGCTCGGCCGCGAGGGGGGCGAAATCGGCGTTGCGGGCTTGCGTCTGCCAGGCGTCGATCTGGTCGGCGGCGTGGTAGGGGCGCAGTTTTTCGACGATGGCCGCGATCGCCTCGGGCATGGCGGTCAGTTCGGCATAGGTGTCGATCAGGTGGCGGGCGCGGGCGTCGAGCGGGGCGGAGATCTGGACCCGCGGCGCGGCCAGCATCGCCTTCCACAGCGATCCGGGGATCAGCAGGTCGCCGATCTTGTTGCTTTCCGCCTCGAGGTAGACAGGGCGGGCGGGGTCGAGCGCGGTGAGCGCGGCGGCGAGGCGGCTTTCGAACATCTTCTGCGCCGGTTGCGGCCCGGTCAGCCCGCCGAAGAGCGATCCGCGATGTTCGGCCAGCCCCTCGAGGTCGATGACCTGCGCGCCCTGATCTTGCAGGTGGGTCAGCAGGCGGGTCTTGGCGGTGCCGGTATTGCCGTCGATCAGGATGGGGCGGAAGGGCAGCGGGTCGTCATGCAGCAGCGCCACGACGAGGCGGCGATAGGCCTTGTAGCCGCCCTGGACGGTGTCGGCGCGCCAGCCGATCTGCTGCAGGATCGACGCGAAGGAGCCCGAGCGCTGCCCGCCACGCCAGCAATAGACCAGCGGGCGCCAGCCGCCGGTGCGGTCGGCGAGCGGCCCCTCGATATGGCGGGCGGCGTTGCGCGACACGAGCGCCGCACCGATCTTGCGGGCGCTGAACGGGTCCTGCTGCTTGTAGATGGTGCCCACGCGGGCGCGTTCGTCATTGTCGAGCACGGGCAGGGAGATCGCGCCGGGCATGTGATCCTCGGCGAACTCGGCGGGGGACCGCACGTCGATCACGTCGTCGAAGGGCAGGGCGGCGAGGTCTTTGAGCGTGGTCAGGGGGACGGACATGCGGGCGGCGATCCTTGCGGGGTTGGGCCATCTCTATGCACGCTCGGGCGGGACCCCGCAAGGCAGGGCCGGCCTGCGACCATGGTGGCGGGGCCGGGCGGCGCGATCACGGTCTTTTGCGCTTGAAACTTCCGCGGCTGCGCGGTGACATGCGGCCATGACGCGATTTCTGGCCTGTCTTCTGATTGTTGCATCCTTCGCCGCCCCGGTGCGGGCGGAGCGGGTGCTGGTGTTCGCGGCGGCCAGCCTGGCCGGGCCGCTGGACGAGGTAACCGAGCTGTGGGAGGCCGAGACGGGGCATGAGGTCGTGATCTCCTATGCCGGGTCTTCGGCCCTGGCGCGGCAGATCGAGGCGGGGGCGCCTGCGGATATCTTCCTGTCGGCCAATCCGGGCTGGATGGACGACCTCGCGGGCAAGGGGCTGATCGAGACATCCTCGCGCCGCAACATCTGGACCAACCGGCTGGCGCTGGTGTCGTTCCGGCCGGGCGCAGGCATCGGCATCGACGCCGATATGGACCTCGAGGGCATGCTGGACGGGCGGCGGCTGGCCGTGGCGCTGACCGATGCGGTGCCGGCGGGGCTCTATGCCAAGGCGGCGCTGACGCAGCTGGGGCTGTGGCTGTCGGTGAAGGACCAGCTGGCCGAGGCCGACAACGTGCGCGCCGCGCTGGCGCTGGTGGCGACGGGTGCGGTGCCCTACGGGATCGTCTATCGCACCGATGCCCATGCGGAGCCGCGGGCGCATCTGCGCGGGCTGTTCCCCAAGGACAGCCATCCGCCCATCGTCTATCCCGGCGCCGCGACGCTGGACGCGCAATCCGAGGCGCATGCCTTTCTCGGGTTCCTGATGACAGAGGCGGCGCAGGCCGTGTTCGACGAGGCCGGGTTCCAGCGGGCCGACCCGGAATGATCCTGGGCCTTGGTCCGCAGGAATGGGAGGCGGTGCGCCTGTCATTGCGCGTGGCCTTCTGGGCGACAGTGCTGGCGCTGCCGCTGGGCATCGCGGTGGCCATGGCGCTGGCGCGGGGCCGGTTCTGGGGCCGCGAATTGCTGAACGTGGTGGTGCATCTGCCGCTGGTCCTGCCGCCGGTGGTCGTCGGCTACCTGTTGCTGCTGTCGCTGTCGCCCGCCGCGCCGCTGGGGCAGGCGCTGCAATCCATCGGCATCGTCTTTGCCTTTCGCTGGACCGGGGCGGCGCTTGCGGCGGGAGTCATGGGGTTCCCGCTGATGGTGCGCGCGATCCGGCTGGCGATCGAGGCGGTCGATCCAAGGCTCGAGGAGGCGGCGGCGACGCTGGGCGCCTCGCGGCTGCGGGTCTTCGTGACGGTGACGCTGCCGCTGATCCTGCCGGGCGTGCTGGCGGGGGCGGTGCTGGCCTTTGCCAAGGCCATGGGCGAGTTCGGGGCGACGATCACCTTCGTGTCCAACATCCCGGGCGAGACGCGCACGCTGCCTTCGGCCATCTATGCCTTTCTTCAGCAGCCGGGCGGCGAGGGCGCGGCGCTGCGGCTGGTGGTGATTTCGGTCGTCATCGCGACGGTGGCGCTGGTCGCCTCGGAGGCGCTGGCGCGGGCCATGGCACGGCGGGTGCGCGGATGAGCCTGAGCGTCGATATCCGGCATCAGCTGGGCGACACCGCGCTGGCGGCGACCTTCGAGACCGAGGGCGGCGTGACCGCACTGTTCGGGCGGTCGGGCGCGGGCAAGACTTCGGTCGTCAACGCCGTGGCCGGGCTGTTGCGCCCGCGCGAGGGGCGGATCGTGCTGGGCGACCGGGTGCTGCTGGACCGGGCGGCGGGGATCGACGTGGCCGTGCATCGCCGCAGGGTCGGCTATGTCTTTCAGGACGCACGGCTTTTCCCGCATCTGAGCGTGCGGGGAAACCTGTTATTCGGCGCGCCGGATGACCGGCATCTGGGCCGGATCGCCGATCTGCTGGGCATCGAAGGGCTGCTGGACCGGCGTCCGCGTGCGCTGTCGGGCGGTGAAAAGGCGCGGGTCGCGATCGGGCGGGCGCTGCTGTCGGACCCGGCGCTGCTGTTGATGGACGAACCGCTTGCCTCGCTCGACCAGGCGCGGAAGGAAGAGATCCTGCCCTACCTGGAACGGCTGCGGGACGAGGCGGGGCTGCCGATCCTCTACGTCTCGCACGCGGTGGAGGAGGTCGCGCGGCTGGCCAATACGCTGGTCCTGCTGGACCGGGGGCAGGTGGTGCGCGCGGGACCCGCCGAGGCGCTGTTCGCCGATCCCGGCCTTGCGCCGATGCTGGGGCCGCGTGCCGCCGGGGCGCTGCTGAGCGGCCAGATCACCGCGCATCATGCCGACGGGCTGACCGAGGTCGCGGTGTCGGGCGGACGGCTGATCCTGCCCGGTGTCGGTGGCGCGGAGGGGCGGCGGCTGCGGGTGCGGATCGAGGCGCAGGACGTGATGCTGTCGCTGACCCGGCCCGAGGGAATTTCGGCGCTGAACATCCTGCCGGCACGGGTCACGACGCTGCATGACGGGCAGGGGCCGGGGGTGATGGTGCAGCTGGCCGCCGGCAAGGATCTGATCCTGGCGCGGATCACCCGCCGGTCGGCAGAGGCGCTGGCGCTGGCACCGGGCACGGAATGCTACGCGGTGATCAAGTCGGTCGCCGTGGCGCCGGGGGATGTCGGGCGGTCCTGACGGGGGCAGCGGTGCGGCCCTGACAAGTCTCAGGATGGGCTTGTCATCCGGCGCGTTTGCCCCCACCTTGCCGCCAAAACGCGGAGACAGCCCATGACGATTGCCCTGACCACCGAAGCCTTGCCCTATCCCGGCGTGCACAACATCCGGTCGCTGGGCGGCTACCGGACGGAGTCGGGGCAGATGACGCGCGATGACGGGTATTGGCGCGGTTGCGCCCTGACAGGGATCGAGGCGCCGCATCGCGACGACCTGATCGGACGCGGGCTGCGCCATGTCGTCGACCTGCGGATGCTGGGCGAGGTCGACACCGATCCCAACCCCTTGGCCGGGGATCCGCGGGTCAGCTACGTCAACATCCCGCTCTATGCCGGGCTGGCGCCGATCGACCAGATGGCGCAGGAGGCGGATCGCGACGAGGGCGGGTTCGACATGGGCTATCGCTATCGCCGGGCGCTGGACGAATGCCAGGACAACATCGCCTCGGTCCTGGGGCATATCGCGGAAGCCGAAGAGGGCGGGGTCTATTTCCACTGCACCGCCGGCAAGGACCGCACCGGGATCATCGCGGCGCTGCTTCTGTCCAATGCGGGCGTGCCGCGTGACGTCGTGGTGGCCGAATACGCGCTGACCGAACGGCTGGGCAAGCCATTGATGGACCGGCTGCGCAGCGCCATTCAGGAGCGCGGCGCCAGTGCCGACCGCGCCCGCCGTGTCATCGCGTCGGAGCCGCACACGATGGCCAAGACCTTGGTGCATCTGGACGAAAAGTATGGTGGCCCGGTGGCCTATCTTGAGCGGATCGGCCTGGACGAGGCGGCGCGCCAGCGTCTGGCGGCACGCCTGGTCTGAGGCTTACTTGAAGAGGTTGAGGAGGCCGCGCTTGGCCTCTTCCTCGAGCTTGCGTTTCAGGGCGTCCTCGGGGCGTTCGCCCTCCTGGATTTCCACGCCTAGCTTCTTGCCGATTTCCTGTTTCGCCTTTTCTTCCAGCTGCTTGCGTTCCTCTGCCGCGTTCAGCTGAATGGCCTTTTCCAGGTCGACCGAGATCTTGGGCTTGGCCCAGGGGCCGCGGATCGTGACCGGCAGGGCCAGGCCGCGCCCGTCGCGGGCCTGGGCGGCGATCGGGGTGAAGAGGTAGTCGATATTCTGCTGGCCGAGGCCGATCTTGCCTTCACCCGTCGCCTCGATCAGCGACAGTTTCATCCGCAGGTCGTCGTTCGAGACCACGCCGTCCTGCATGGAGAAACTGGCGGTGGTTTCCTCGAAAATCGTGGTGCCGCCGGTGACATCGCCGGAGCGGAAAAGCTTGTCCAGGTCGATACCCTCGATCGTGCCGCGCCCGGTGGAGATCGACCCGTCGCCCGACAGCGAGTTCATGATCGCGGCCATGTTCTGCCCGACCCCGAGGAAGCTGAGATTGGCCGAGGCGTCGCCGGTGAAGCGGGTGATCCCAGCAAGGTCGGTCAGGGCCTTTTGCAGGGCGATGGTGCTGGCATTGATCTTGCCGCCGACCGACAGGCCGGAGCGGTTGTTGGCCACCAGCTCTCCGGTCAGGGTGCCGCCGAAGGCCTGCACCTCGCGCAGGGAGGCAACGGCGCGGGCGCGGTCGATGGTGATCAGGATGCGGGTGGTGCCCAGATCGGTGATGCCGGTCTTGACCGACGGGGCGGTCAGCGCGATTTCGGCATCCATCAGCCCGAGGGCAGAGGCGTCGATGGGCGCGGTGGACCAGCCCGCCGCGGCAGGGGCCGCGGCATTGCCCGACGCCGCGGGCCCGGAGGTCAGGGCGCTGAGGTCCAGCGCGTTGGCCACCAATTGCGCGTTGAGCCGGGGTCGCGCACCCGACGTATCGAGATCGGCGGCCAGCGTCGCCTTGTTCGTGCCCGAGGTGATCTGCCCCTCGCGCAGGGCCAGTTGGCCATCGCGGGTCAGGGTCAGCTGCGTCGTCAGCTTCACGTCGCGGCCCAGCCCGGCGGGCAGGCCGGGATTGGCCTGACGCAGCGCCACGGCCAGCTTGCCGGTATCGGTGACATCCAGCGACAGGCTGCCCTGCGCTTCGGGCAGGATGCTGGCGCGGCCTTCGAACCGGCCCTTGGCGCCGGGGGCGGTGACGTCCATCACGACGGGGCTGATCCGGCCATCGGCCAGAACCAGCGGGTTCTGCACCTGGCCGTCCAGCGTGATCGGTTCGCCATTGGGCCGCAGGGTCAGGGTGACATCGGCGGGGCCGCCCGCGCGGGGATAGGCCAGCGCCAAGTCGATATTGCGCAGGCTGAATTCGGTGCCGGCCTGGCGGTCCAGCAGGTAGACCGAGGCGCCGGTGATCCTGGCCTCGTCCAGGGTGAAGGCGGACAGGCGCGAGGCGGGCGGCGCGGCCGGTTCGGCCGACGAGGCGGCGGGCGCGCTGTCGCTGGTCCCGGCGACGGTTTCGCTGCCATTGCCAAACGCGATTTCCCAGTTGCCGACGCCGTCTTCGTTGCGTTCCAGCAGGATCTCGGGCCCTTCAGCGCGCAGGCCGCGGATCTTGATGTCGCCGCCGATCAGGGCCGCGGCATCGACACCGATGGTCACCGATTGCGCCTGGAAAAGCGGGCCGTTTTCCGACCAGTCCGCATTGGCGATGCGCAGCGCGCCGACGGTCACGCCCAGTTCCGGCCAGAACGAGATATTGGCATCGCCCGCGATCTGCACGTCGCGCCCGGTGCGGCGGCTGAGCTCATCCGCGGCCATGCTGGCGATCCGGTCGCCCGGCAACAGCAGAAGCCCCGCCACGAGGACCAGGACAAAGACCACGACAAGGCCGAATAGCAATTTGATGAGACGCATGCCCGCTCCCGCAGCAAGTTTTCGCTCAGATCAGCAGGGGCAGACTAACACGGGGGCGGCGCGCGGCAAGTCACAGCTGCTCAACCCCGAGGCTGCCCATTGCAAAAGAGCCAAAAGCCCTTATAGGCGGCGTCATGGCCCAGAATCCTCCTGATCTCAGACCCGACCTTGCGCCGACGCCGCGCTTCGATGACAGCCGCCGCGAGGGCCAGCCCTCGATCGGGATGGTGTCGCTAGGCTGCCCCAAGGCGCTGGTGGACAGCGAACGCATCCTGACCCGCCTGCGGGCCGAGGGTTATGCGATCTCGCCGGATTATTCGGGGGCGGATGCGGTGATCGTGAATACCTGCGGGTTCCTCGATTCGGCCAAGGCGGAAAGCCTGGACGCCATCGGCGAGGCGCTGGCCGAGAACGGCAAGGTGATCGTCACCGGCTGCCTGGGGGCAGAGCCCGAGTTCATCACCGGCGCGCATCCCAAGGTGCTGGCCGTGACCGGGCCGCATCAATACGAGCAGGTGCTGGATGCGGTGCATGGTGCGGTGCCACCCGCGCCCGATCCGTTCATCGACCTGCTGCCGGCCTCGGGCGTGTCGCTGACGCCGCGCCATTACAGCTATCTGAAGATCTCCGAGGGCTGTAACCACAAGTGCAAGTTCTGCATCATTCCCGACATGCGCGGGCGGCTGGTGTCGCGCCCCGCCAACGCGGTTCTGCGCGAGGCCGAAAAGCTGGTCGAGGCGGGGGTGAAGGAATTGCTGGTCATCAGCCAGGATACCTCGGCCTACGGGGTGGACCGTCGCCATGACCTGTCACCATGGAAGGGGGGCGAGGTGCGCGCCCATGTCACCGACCTGGCCCGCGAACTGGGAGAGCTGGGCGCCTGGGTGCGGCTGCATTACGTTTATCCGTACCCCCATGTGCGCGAATTGATCCCGCTGATGGCTGAGGGCAAGGTGTTGCCCTACCTCGATATTCCGTTCCAGCACGCCCATACCGACACGCTGCGCCGGATGGCGCGGCCGGCGGCTGCCGAACGCACGCTGGACCGGATCGCGGAATGGCGCGACATCTGCCCCGACATCACCCTGCGGTCGACCTTCATCGTCGGCTATCCGGGCGAGACGGAAGAGGAATTCCAGACCCTGCTGGACTGGATGGACGAGGCGCAGCTGGATCGCGTCGGCTGCTTCCAATACGAGAACGTGGATGGGGCGCGGTCGAACGACCTGCCGGATCACGTGCCCGAGGAGGTCAAGCAGGACCGCTGGGACCGGTTCATGGAAAAGGCACAGGCGATTTCCGAGGCCAAGCTGGCCGCCAAGGTCGGCAGCCGCCAGGACGTGATCGTCGACGAGGTGGATGCCGATGGCGTCGCCACCTGCCGCACCAAGGCCGATGCGCCCGAGATCGACGGCAACCTCTTCATCGACGAGGGGGCAGAGGCCCTGTCGCCCGGCGATATCGTCACGGTCGAGGTCGACGAGGCCAGCGAATACGACCTCTGGGGCCGTCTGGTCTGACGTTCCCCCTCAAGGTTCGTATGGGGCAATAAAAAGCGCCGGTGCGGGGCCCCTCAACCCTACACCGGCGCGTGTCCGATCCTCACGAGGCAGCCCCACGATGTGCCAGGGTTCCCTCAAACCCGGCGTGCGCCTCGGTGACAATCGGTATCTCTTTGGCCGTCAGGCCTGGGCCAGGCTGTCCAGCATCCTCTTGTTGCGGCAGAAGCCGGGCGCGGCGTCCGCATTGTCATGCTGGTTCTGCCAGGTGGCGCAGTCGCCGGCGCATTGGCAGGACGTGCAGCTGAGGATCGCGAGGCGGTAATCGCCGCTGGTCTGCGGGGCCTGGCCGATCCGGTCGGCGAAATCGACGCCGAGGCGCTGCGCCATGCCCTGGAACAGGCTGGCATGTTTGTCGAGTTTGCTGAAGAAGCCCATGTTATCTCCTGTTGCCTGATGTGGGGATCAGGCGGGTTGGCGGGAGAGCCGGTCGAAGGTGACCCGGTTCTCGCAATAGGCGGGGGCATCGTCGCGCGTGCCGTCCAGTTCGTGCTGGTCGAGCCAGCCGGAACAGGCGCCGGCACAGGCGCAGCCGCGGCAATTGGTGACCATCTGCGACCAATCCTGGTTGCTGATCTCGCCGTCCTGCATTGCGGTGCTGAGATCAGTGCCGGTGGCCCGGGCCATGCGCCGGACCAGCCAGATGTGATCGGTGATCTTTCCCAAAGGTGCCATACGGTCGTCCCCCGTTTGTCTGGAGACAGGCGTAAGGGGACGAATCGATTCGGGCTTTGATCCGGATCAAATGGTGGGAACAGATGTGCAGGGGCCGGGCCGGGGCGGCGCGATGGTGACCCTAGTTGGCCAGCGCGCGGCGCACGGCCTCGACCCGCTGGGAGTTGGGCGGGTGGGTGCCCAGGAAACGGTTGCCCGGATCGGGGGAGCGTTCGAAATAGCGTGCGCCGTTGATCGCGTCATAGCCCGCATCGCGGGCGATACGGGCGCCGATGGCGTCGGCCTCAAGCTCGAAATCCTTGGCATAGGTGCGCGCGCCGACCACGGCGCCAAGCCGCGCGGCGGTGTCGACGCCGACATTGCCCCCGCCGATCGTGGCCGCGGCCTGGGCGAAGATCAGGGCGCCGGCGCGGGCGCTCTCTTCGCGGCGGTCGAGGTGATAGGCGATGTGGTGGGCGGCCTCGTGTGCGAGGATGAAGGCCATTTCATCCTCGTTCTGGACGTAGGCGATCAGCGGCACGGTGACGGCGATCACCGGCTGGCCGGATTTCTCGCGCATCTGGAAGGCATTGATCGGGGCGTCGGGGCGGTCATCGACAACGATCTTGTAATCGCAGTTCAGATCGGGCGACTGGCGGCGGCAGGCGGCCTCGGCCACGGGTTCGATCCGTTCGGCGGCCGTGACAAAGCGCCTGGCGGCGACGCGCACTGCCTCCTTGGTCGGATCGGCGAGCGGAGTGTCGGCATTGCCCGGCGCGGAGGGCGGCACCGGCATCGCACAACCGGCCAGGCCGAGCGCGGCCAGGATCACGAGAGCCTTGAAGGGTATCAGTTTGCGCATCACCACCTGCGGGGTCGGCTGAGTTGATCTGTGGGGTCGAACGCCATTCTATCGGGCGTTTCGGCATGACATGCAACCATGCAACGGTGGGCTTGTGCCTGTCGGCGGTGCGTGACCGGTTTGCGCGCTTGCGCGGCGGGTCGGGCAGGCCGTACCGTCGAGACATGTTCACCATCGAGCACGAATTCGATTCCACCCTGATCACCGTCGTCGATGACGGCGAGGCCCCTTTGCAGGAGGACCTGGTGATCAACGCGTTCCAGGAATGCGTCACCGTCGAGCAATATGACGAGCGCCAGGATTGCGTCCAGAAAATCACCATCTCCATGTCGCAGCTGCGCGACCTGGCGGCGGCCATGAACCTGCCGGAGGGCAGCTATTCGCTGGTCCTGTCGAAACAGGATTGAGGCGGAGCGGCCCGTCGGTCGGGCCGTTTTTCACTCCGTGATCCGGAACACCTTGTCGCGGCTGGTCTGGCCGCGGATCAGCTCCAGCCGGGATTTTGGCAGGCCGAGCGCCTTGGCGAGCAGTTTCTGCACCGCCTGGTTGGCCTTGCCGTTTTCCGGCACCGCGGTGACGTAGACGCGCAGCGCGCCGTCGTCATCCAGGATGCGGTCGCGCGAGGCCTTGGGCGTCACCCGCACGGCGATTTCGGCGCCGCTCTGGGCGTGGTCTGTGAGATCGGGAAGCTCTTTCGCCATGGGAGCGGATCCGCGCTTGCAGCCCGGTCGGATGCCGGGTCAAGGTCGGTCCGACGTGAAAGAGAGGATGGTCGATGTCAACAGGCTTCTACTGGGATGAGCGGTGCTTCTGGCATGCGGGCGGGAATTATGCGCTGACCTTTCCGCTGGGCGGTCTGGTGCAGCCGCTGGCCGCCGGAGGGCTGCCCGAAAGCCCCGAGACCAAGCGGCGGCTGCGCAACCTGATGAGCGTGACGGGGATCACCGAGGACCTGGCGATGCGGTCGGCCGAGATGTGCCCGCGCGCCGATCTGGAGCGGGTGCACCCGGCGCAATACCTGGATAAGTTCAAGGAGATGTCGGATGCGGGCGGCGGAGAGCTGGGCCTGCGGACGCCGTTTGCCAAGGGCGGCTACGAGATCGCCACCCTGTCGGCCGGCCTGGCGCGGCAGGCGCTGCTGGACGTGCTGTCGGGCGATCTGGACAATGCCTATGCGCTGTCGCGGCCGCCTGGGCATCACTGCCTGCCGGACTGGCCCAACGGGTTCTGCCTGATGGCCAATATCGCCATCGCGATCGAGGCCGCCAAGGCGCGCGGCCTGGCGGGCCGGGTGGCGGTGCTGGACTGGGATGTGCATCACGGCAACGGGACCGAGCATATCTTCTACGACCGGGACGACGTGCTGACGATCTCGATCCATCAGGAGAAGAACTATCCGCTGGATACCGGCGACGTGGCCGACAAGGGGCGCGGGGCGGGCGAGGGATTCAACATGAACATCCCGCTGCCGCCGGGCGTGGGCCATGTCGGATACCTCGAGACGATGGAGAGGATCGTGCTGCCGGCGCTGGACCGCTACAAGCCCGACGTGATCATCGTGGCCAGCGGGTTCGATGCCGGGATCTATGACCCGATCGCCCAGATGATGTGCACCGTCGAAACCTTCGGCGCGATGACCGGGCAGGTGAAGGATGCGGCAGAACGGCTGTGCGATGGCAAGCTGCTGATGGTGCATGAGGGCGGCTATTCCGAGGTCTACGTGCCCTTCTGCGGCCACCGGGTGCTGGAGGTCCTGTCGGGCTCGTCCCGCACCGCGCCGGATCCGATGGCGCCGACTGTGGCCGCGCGTCAGCCCAATGACCGCGCCAACGCCCATATCAGCGCGCTGATCGGTGAGTTTGCGGGCGAGTTCGGTCTGTGACCCCTGCGGCCCGGCGCTCCTTTTGACGGGGGCGCCGGCCCTTGCATCGGATCGCGCGCATTGAACTTCGCCGCGCGAGGGGCGATATCTGCCTCGAAACAAGCGGAGATTTCCATGCCCGAAGCCAATTCCGCCGCGCTCGATTTCCTGGCCGCGCGACGTTCGCACTCCCCCAAGGTCCTGACCACCCCGGTGCCCGACAAGGCCGAGCTTGACCAGCTGCTGACCCTGGCGGCGCGGTCGCCCGATCATGGCGCGCTGGTGCCCTGGCGGTTCATCGTGATCGAGAAACCCGCCATGGCGCGTCTGGCGGACCTGGCCGAGGCGCGGGCGCGGTCGTTGGGCAAGGACGAGGAGGGCGTGGCCAAGGGGCGCGGTCAGTTCGACCGGGGCAACCTGGCCGTGGTCGTGGTGGAATGCCCGGTCGAGGCCGAAAAGGTGCCGCCCCGCGAACAAACGCTATCGGCCGGGGCCGTGTGCCTGAGCCTGGTCAATGCCGCGCTGGCCTCGGGCTGGGGCGCGGGCTGGGTGACCGGCTGGATTTCCTTCGACCGCGGTTTCGTCGAGGAGGGGCTGGGCCTCTCGTCGTCGGAACAGGTGGCGGGCATTGTGCATATCGGCAGCTTCAAGACCGCACCGGCAGAGCGGCCGCGCCCCGAGGTGGAGGGGATCACCACATGGCTGTCGGCGTAATCCTTTCGTCGTTCTTCGCGGCGCTCGGCCAGCTGGGCGATCCACGGTTCCGGCGCGTGCTGCTGCTGGGGATCGGGCTGACCATCGCGTTGCTGTTCGGGGCCTACGCGGCCTTCCTGGGCTTCCTGCAATGGGCCGTGGGCGAAGAGGCGACGATCCCGCTGGTGGGCGAGGTCACGTGGCTGAAGGACCTGCTGACCTGGTCGTCGATCGGGGTGATGATCCTGCTGTCGGTCTTCCTGATGGTGCCGGTCGCCTCGGCCATCACCTCGATGTTCCTGGAGGACGTGGCAGAGGCCGTGGAGGATCGCCATTACCCGCATCTGCCGCCCGTCGAACACACCCCGCTGACCGAGGCGATCCGCGACACGCTGGCCTTTCTGGGGGTGATCATCGTCGCGAACCTGATGGCGCTTGTGCTTTACGCCTTCTTCCCGCCCTTCGCCGTCTTCATCTTCTGGGGCATGAACGGGTTCCTGCTGGGGCGCGAATATTTCACTCTGGCGGCGATGCGCCGGGTCGGCCGCGAGGGTGCGATCCTGCTGCGGCGCAAGCATATGGGGACGATCTGGGCGGCCGGCATTCTGATGGCGATGCCGCTGTCCCTGCCGCTGGTGAACCTGGTGATCCCGATCATCGGCGCGGCGACCTTCACGCATCTGTTCCACAAGCTGGACGCACGCTGAGCCCTTGCCGGAAGGCCGTCCCGCGCCGTGGCGCGGGACCCTTGAACGATGCGAGCCCCTAGCGCGGGGCGGGGGTGCCGCGTCCGAACCAGTCGAGATCGGCGACGGTGATCCAGCCCGAGACGATGATCCCCGCGATGATCACGAACAGAACCGCGGCGATGCCGGTGGTAATCAGCAGCTTTTTCTTCAGGTGATGGATCTCGGGCGCGCCGGATTGCGTGCCCGGCGTGACCGTGCCCATGTCCTGCTGGGTCTTCAGCTTGATCGGCACGACGATCAGCAGGGTCAGCCACCAGATGACGGCAAAGAGGACGAGGGCAGAGGTGATCCCCATGTCAGACCTGCTCCAGTTCCACCAGGCAGCCGTTGAAATCCTTGGGGTGCAGGAACAGGACCGGCTTGCCATGGGCGCCGATCTTGGGCTCGCCCGACCCCAGGACGCGGGCCCCGGTGGATTTCAGGTGATCGCGTGCGGCCAGGATGTCGTCGACCTCGTAGCACACATGGTGAATGCCGCCCGAGGGGTTCTTGTCGAGGAAACCCTGGATCGGGCTGTCTTCGCCCAGCGGGTAGAGAAGTTCGATCTTGGTGTTGGGCAGTTCGATGAAGATCACGGTGACGCCGTGATCGGGTTCGTCCTGCGGATCGCCGACCTTGGCGCCAAGCGCGGTGCGGTATTGGTCTGCTGCCGCCTCCAGGTCCGGAACGGCGATGGCAACGTGATTCAGGCGGCCGATCATCAGGTCTCTCTCCTCTCTGATTTGGCGTTGTTATGGGGTCTGGGGGGCGCAAGGGCAAGCGCGTCAGGGGGACGCGGGGGGACCGCGCCGTGGCATTTCCGTCACGAAAGTGTGGGGCGGGTGAGCGGGCGTTAACGCTCGATTCAGCATCATGGAGATAGCGTTGGTGCAAAGGGGCATGTCTGAACCAGAAAGGAGACATCCATGGACGACCGAGAACTTGCACCGCGCGACCATGTCGCAACCACCCAGAGGCCACTGCTGGGCATGACCATCCTGGTGGTCGAGGACAGCCGTTACGCGAGCGAGGCGATGCGCCTGCTGTGCCTGCGGTCGGGCGCGCGTATCCGCCGGGCCGATTGCCTGCGGTCCGCGCACCGGCACCTTCAGGTCTACCGGCCCTCGGCGGTGATCGTCGACCTGGGCCTGCCGGACGGTTCGGGGCTGGACCTGATCGCGGAACTCGCACGGTCGCTGCCGCGCGTCGGGGTCCTGCTGGGCACCTCCGGCGATACCGGCATGGAAGAGGCCGCGATGCAGGCCGGTGCCGACGGGTTCCTGGCCAAGCCGATCCGCAACCTTGCCGAATTCCAGGCTGCCATCCTGGAACACCTGCCCGAAGACCGCCGACCGATGGGGCCGCGCGTCGCCGACACGACCGAGATCAAGCCGGATTCGCTGGCCTATCGCGATGACCTGGTCCATGTCGCCGAGGCGCTGAGCCATGATGTCGACAGCGCGACGATCACCTATGCCACGCAGTTCCTGCACGGCATCGCCAGCGCGGCAGAGGATCACGTCCTGCTGCAGGCGGTGGACGAACTGCGTGAGGATCAGGCCGAGGGGCGTGTGGTCCGTTCGGGCCTGGCGCGGGTGGCCGGGCTGATCCATGACCGGATCGAGGAACGCATCAGCCTTTGAGCCCGCGGCGCTGCGATTTCGACTGAGCTTGCGCGCAAGCGGCTCTTGCGGGCACTTGTCCGCGGCTGTCGCCGCCGCCATATCGTGAGGCATGAACAGCGCACCGCCCGATCCGGATTTGCGCGGCGGTCCCGAGGACGCGTCGCAGGATGTCTCGCAGGACCATTTCATGGCCGTGATGCGGGCCACGGTGGAGGAATTCCCCGACCCGTTCCGGGGCCATGCGCGACAGGTGCGGCTATGCCTTGCCGAACTGCCCGACCCGGAGGAGGCCCGCGACCTTGGCCTGTCCTCTCCGATGGAGCTGACCGGGCTCTATGACGGGATCCCGATGACCGAGAAATCGGTCTGGGACATGGCTGACCGGCCGGACACCGTCTGGCTGTATCGGGAACCGATCCTTGCGGAATGGCGGGACCGGGGCGCCGTGACGCTGGATCAGCTGATCGCCCATGTCGTGGTGCATGAATTCGCGCATCATTTCGGCTGGTCGGACGACGATATCGCCGAGATCGACCCCTGGTGGGAATGACAGGCGGCGCGGCGTGGTGTCGGCGCCTGGGCGCTTGCTGCGGGCGCGCAGTGGCGCTGCGGGTATCGCGTCCGGCGGACTAGAAAGCCCCCATGGCGAGGCCCGCACCGAGTGCGGCGCCGAGGTCGCGACACAGCGCAAGATCCTCGTCTGAAATGGTTTTCTCGGCCAGGATCGCCTCGCGCGTCTGGGCGTGCACGCAGATGATGATCGCCTCCTGCACCTTGCGCAGGCGCCAGCCCTGGGCGATGCGGGCGGTCTGGCGGGCGGCGTTTTCGCCATCCGATCCGGCGCAGACCATCTGGGCATAGGGGCGGCCCTCGATCTTGCCCAGCACCTCGTAATAGCTGCGGTCGTAGAATTCCTTCATCTCGCCCGAAATCGCGGCGAGGTTTTCCGGCGCGCAGAAGAGATACCCGTCATGGTCCAGCAGGTCCTGGGGGGATGCATCGCGGGCGCGCAGGAAGGTCGTTTCGATCTCTTCCGCGGCGGCGTCACGGGCGGCCTCGGCCATCTGGCGGGCGCCGTTGGTGCGGGAATGGTAGACGATCAGCAGGCGGGGCATGGGCGGAGCCTAACGGGTTCCGGGCTGGCTGTCAGTGGGGCGTTTGGGCTGCCGCCTGGACCCCTCCCCGATGAGAGGGGGGGCGAACCGGAGGAGACGGCTGGTCCGGCGGGCTCAACCGCGGTCGCGCCAGCGGTTCACGATGGGATAGCGGCGGTCGAGCCAGAAGGCGCGTTTCGTCAGGCGGGTGCCCGGTGCGGACTGGAAGCGCTTGTATTCGCTGATGTAGATCAGGTGTTCCACGCGTTGGGCATCTTCGCGAGCATAGCCGGCGGCGACGCAATCCTCGACCGAGCCGTCAAGGTCGACGAGGATGTTCAGGATCGCGTCCAGCACCGGGTAATCGGGCAGGGAATCGCTGTCCTTCTGGTCCTCGCGCAGCTCGGCGGAGGGGGGCTTGGTGATGATGCGGTCGGGGATGACCTCGCCCTCGGGGCCCATCATCCAGTCGCGGTGATTGGCGTTGCGCCAGCGGCATTGCTCGAAGACGCGCGTCTTGTAGAGGTCCTTGATCGGGTTGTAGCCGCCCGCCATGTCGCCGTAGATCGTGGCATAGCCGACCGCGACCTCGGACTTGTTGCCGGTGGTCAGCAGCATTTCCCCGAACTTGTTGGACAGCGACATCAGAAGCAGTCCGCGCAGGCGGGACTGGATGTTTTCCTCGGTCACGTCGGGCTGGGTGCCTTCGAAGAGCGGCGCGAGGGTTTCTGTGATCGCCTGCCGCCCCTGCGAGATCGGCACGTAGTCGTAGCGGCAGCCAAGCGCCTTGGCCACGGCCTCTGCATCCTCGAGCGAATGCTGCGAGGTGTATTCGGAGGGCAGCATCACGCAGCGCACGTTGTCGGGGCCAAGCGCATCCACGGCGATGGTGGCGACGATGGCACTGTCGATCCCGCCCGACAGCCCCAGCAGCACCTTGCCGAAGCCGGTCTTGCCGCAATAATCGCGCAGCGACTGCACCATGCAGCGGTAATCCTGTTCCCAATCGTCGGGGATATGCGCCTTGTCGCCGGCCGCGATGCGCCAGCCCTCGTCGCCGCGCACCATGTCGATATTGGCGTAGCATTCGTCGAAGACAGGCATGTGGAACGCCATCTCTCCGCCCGGGTTCAGCCCGAAGGAGCCGCCGTCGAAGACCTGGTCGTCCTGGCCGCCCACCATGTTGAGGTAGATCAGCGGCAGGCCGGTTTCGACCACGCGCGCCACCATCTGGTTGAAGCGCGTGTCCATCTTGCCCCGGTAGTAGGGGGACCCGTTCGGCACCAGTAGGAATTCGGCGCCGGTTTCGGCCAGTGTTTCGGGCACTTCGGGGTGCCAGGCATCCTCGCAGATTGGGCTGCCGATGCGGGTATTTCCGACGGAATAGGGCCCGCCGAGCGGCCCGCTGTCGTAGAGGCGCACCTCGTCGAAGACGGTTTCGTTGGGCAGGTTGTGCTTGAGCACGCGGCTGGCGATCTTGCCGCCGCGCAGGATGTAATAGCCGTTATAGAGGCCCGCGCCTTCCAGCGCCGGGCCGCCGATGGCCAGCGCGGGCCCGTCGGCGCAATCCTTGGCCAGCGCCTCGATCGCGGCGATGGCGGTCTGATGGAAGATCGGTTTCTCGATCAGGTCCTGGGTGTTGTAGCCGGTCACGAACATCTCGGGCAGGGCCACGAGATCGGCCTCGGCGGCCTTGCCCTTTTCCCAGGCCTCGCGGGCCCTGGCGGCATTTCCGGCGATATCACCCACCACGGGGTTGAGCTGTGCCAGCGTGATACGGAACCTGTCGGTCATCGGGGGCCTCGCTTTCGTCCTTGGGGCCTGATTACCGGCACGTCTGCGTGAGGGAAAGGCGAATTGGGCAAAAGGCATTGCGGGCCAAGGGGCGCGCGGCTAGGTTTTCAGCACTCGGGACCCGTTCCATAGGCCGAGCAAGGGAGACATCGGAGCCACTATGCGCAACAATCTCACCACTTTTCTGAGCGCCACCGCCCTGGCGGCGGGCCTTGCGGCGGCCCCGTTGGCCGGGCCGGTCCTGGCGCAGGACGGCGAGGTGCAGACCAAGCAATACGAGGATGGCGGCGTCTACGAGGGCACGTTCAAGGACGGCCTGCAGCATGGCACCGGCACCTATCGGCTGCCCAACGGATATGAATATACCGGCGACTGGGTCGAGGGCGAGATTCGCGGCCGCGGCATGGCCAAGTTCCCCAATGGCTCGATCTACGAGGGCGAGTTCGCCAAGGGCAAGCCCGACGGCGTCGGCAAGATCGTCTTCTCGGATGGCGGCACCTACGAGGGCGACTGGCAAGAGGGCAAGATCACCGGCCAGGGTGTGGCGACCTATGCCAACGACACCCGCTACGAGGGGCAGTTCCTGAACGCAATGCACCATGGCCGCGGCGTGATGACCGCGCCGGGCGGCTATGTCTACGACGGCGAATGGGTGAACGGGGTCAAGGAAGGCACCGGCACGATCACCTATCCCGACGGGGCGGTCTACAAGGGCGATATCGTGCGCGGCGCCCGCGAGGGCCAGGGCGAGCTGACCATGCCTGACGGGCTGATCTATGCAGGCACCTGGGTGAACGGCCAGATCGACGGCGAGGGCAAGCTGACCCAGCCCAATGGCGATGTCTACGAGGGCATGCTGTCGGCCGGCAAGCGCCAGGGGCAGGGAAAGGTGACCTATGCCAACGGCGACGTCTACGAGGGTGATTTCGTCGACGACCTGCGTCACGGCCAGGGCACCTTCACCGGGTCGGACGGCTATGTCTATTCGGGCCAGTGGGTGCAGGGCAAGATCGAGGGCCAGGGCCGCGTGACCTATCCCGACGGATCGGTCTACGAGGGCGCCTTCGAGAACGACCTGGCCAACGGCTATGGCAAGATCACCTATCCGGACGGCGCGACCTATGAGGGCGAGTGGACCGATGGCGTGATCGACGGGCAGGGCACGACGACCTATCCCAACGGCCTGACCTATGTCGGCGAGTTCCAGAACGCGAAGAATCACGGCCAGGGCGTGATGACCTACCCCGACGGCTACCGCTATGAGGGTGAATGGGTCGACGGCCAGCGCGAGGGCGAAGGCACCGCGACCTATCCCGACGGCACGGTCTACGAGGGCAGCTTCGTCGCCGGGCAGCGCCACGGCCAGGGCACGATCACCATGGCCGACGGGTTCAGCTATACCGGCGCCTGGGAAAACGGCGAGATCACCGGCGAGGGCGTGGCGACCTATGCCAACGGCGACACATATGAAGGGTTCTTCGTGGATGGCCGCCGCCAGGGCGAGGGCACGATGAAATACGCTTCGGGCGAAGAGGAAAGCGGGACCTGGACCAATGGGGCGCTGACCACGGATGCCGCTGGCGAGGAAACGGGCGAGGATACCGGCGACAGCGAGGGCGCGGCGGCGACGGAGTGACCGTTGCTAAGCGGCGTGGCAGGGCGGGTGATCCCCCTGCCGTCGCATCTGAACGCGGTCTAATCGCAATCGACGGCTGTGCGGATGTCGTGTCCGAGCATCGCGGTATTTCTTGAACCCCGATTATCCGAACCGCTCGGCGGCAATGCCGGGCAGCGCTCCCTCGGGTCGGTCGCTGCGCTCAACTGCGAATTCAGGCCTTTGGAAAACGGTACAGATCAAGGGACAGCAGCCAGGCGCGCCAGGATATTCATCGGCCAGATGGAAGAGGGGCGGGGCCGGACGTGGCGGCTCGTTTGGCCGGTCAGCCGCCTTCGACCGGCGTGCCAAACAGCGCCATGGCGAGGGCCGTGAGGCTCAGCGCGCTGTACCAAAGGGCGGGCAGGCGGGCCTCGGTCCAGTGGCCGCGCGCCGCGATGGCGCATTGCAGCGCGTAATAGAGCGCGAAGGCCCGCGAGGCATAGGCGATGATGGCGTAGATGTCCGCACTCCAGGTCAGGGCGATGCCGAAGGCGGCGAGGAGCGCATAGCCGGTGCGCGGCGCGATCCGGTCCGAGGTCAGCTCGGCCAGCAGGCCGCCGGCTCCGCCGGTATCGGCCACGGCCGCGCTGAACTGCGCGACCAACGCGGCGAGGATCAGCAGGAGCGGCAGGCTGGGAGCGATCTGGTCCATCAGCGCGATGATGGCGGTTTCGCTCATCGACATGTGCGAGGGATCGAAGAGCGCGGTCAGCAGCAGCACGTAGCCCATGTAGATCGCGGTTGAGACGATCTGCGCCAGGCGCATGGAACGGTTGCGCGTGGCGGGGTCGTATTCGGCACCGAGGTAGCGCGAGGTTTCGAACCCCTGCACGGTGACGATCAGCCCGAAGGCGAGCGACAGTGCCGCCCATCCGGTGACGCTGGCGGGCGCGTCTGTCAGGCCGGGGGAAGCGGGGCCGGAGGCGGTGGCAAAGACCGTGGCCATCCCCGCGAGCAGCCCGCCGATCACGGCGAGTTTCAGCGACACCGCGACCTGTTCCATCCGTTCCAGCGCGGCAAAGCCCTTTGTCCAGCCGGTGACGAGGATGACCAGGAACACCGCGGTGGTCAGCCCCCGCTGCGAGATGTCGGAGGCGATGCCGGTCCGTTCCAGCGCGAAGGCGCCGAAGAGGCCGAGGTAATAGGCGACCGAGATGATATAGGCGAAGGCCAGCACCCAGGAGGCCGCGCGGTCCAGCGCCTCTTCGGCCCGGGTCCGGGGGCCGGCGGCGCGGCGGGCGATATTGGCGCGGACCGCCCCGCCCAGGGCATAGGCAGCAACGCAGAGCGCGGCCATCGCCAGCGGCGCCCAGCGGCCATAGCTGATCGCCAGGATCGGCCCCAGCACCAGGAAGCCGCTGCCGATGATTGAGGCAAGCGGTGTCAGCGCCGCCCGCCAGAGCGGCGCGCGGGCCAGGGCGGGCAGGGTGAGGATGCCTCCGACCGCGAGGGCCGCGAGGATCACGGCAAGATCGATCCAGTCCATGTCCGGTGATGTGGCGGAATTCACGCAGCCGCGCAACGCGACGCTTTCGCGCTTTGCAACGGCCTGGGGCTGGGATATGGATCGCGCCATGACAACGCGGTTCCATATCCTTCCGATCCGACGTCGACGCATCCGCGCCTGACGTCCCGACCGCCTGTCCGCGCCATCCCGGCGCACCCCATCCCCCTCAATATTGACTTTGCCCCGAAGCACATGCTTCCTCAGGGCTCTTTTATGCAAAGGATGACGCGATGATCCCGTCTGTTCTGCCGACCTATTCCCGTGCGCCGCTTCACTTCGTGAAGGGCGAAGGCGCCTGGCTGATCGAGGAAGACGGCCGCCGATTCCTCGACCTCGGGTCGGGCATCGCGGTGGCGGCCCTGGGCCATGCCCATCCGACCATCGTGCAGGCGCTGACTGACCAGGCGCAGAAGCTGTGGCATGTGTCGAACCTCTACGAGATCCCGCAGCAGCAGGCGCTGGCCGATCTGCTGGTCGAGGAGAGCTTTGCCGACACCGTGTTCTTCACCAATTCCGGCACCGAGAGCATGGAGCTGGGCGTGAAGATGGCGCGCAAGTACTGGTACGAGAAGGGCGATCCCGACCGGATCGAGATCATCACCTTTTCCGGGGCCTTCCATGGTCGGTCCTCGGCCGCGATCGCGGCGGTCGGCACCGAGAAGATGGTCAAGGGCTTCGGCCCTCTGCTGCCGGGGTTCAAGCAGGTACCCTGGGGCGATCACGAGGCGCTGAAAGCCGCCGTGACCGACCGGACCGCCGCCATCCTGGTGGAGCCGGTGCAGGGCGAGGGCGGCATCAACGTGTTGCCCGATCAATGCCTGAAGGGCCTGCGCGACATGTGCGACGAGACCGGCGCGCTGCTGATGCTGGACGAGATCCAGTGCGGCATGGGCCGGACCGGCCGGTTGTTTGCCCATGAATGGGCCGGCATCAGCCCCGATATCGTGCTGTCGGCCAAGGGCATCGGCGGGGGCTTTCCGCTGGGTGCGGTGCTGGCCACGGAAGACGCCGCATCGGGCATGAAGGCCGGCACCCATGGATCGACCTATGGCGGCAACCCGCTGGGCTGCGCCGTCGGGCTGGCCGTGGTCAAGGCGCTGACAGAGAAGGGGTTCCTGGAAGAGGTGCGGCGGAAATCGGCGCTGTTCCGGCAAAAGCTGGAAGGGCTGGTCGCCGAGAACCCGGATGTCTTCGAGGAGGTGCGCGGCTTCGGCTTCATGCTGGGGCTGAAATGCAAGCCGGTGAATGCCGACGTCGTCAAGGCGGCCTATGAGGAGCTGCTGATCACCGTGCCGGCTGCGGATAACGTGATCCGTCTGCTGCCCGCGCTGACCCTGACCGAGGAGGAGATCGCGGAGGCGATCACCCGGCTCGACGCCACGGCGAAACGGGTGGCGGGCGATGGCTGAGGTCGCGTTCCGGCTGTTTGGCCTCGATGATCCGCGGGGGGTGACGGGGCGGCCCGGTCCCCGCGCGTGTTCGGCGCGACGACGAAACCAGGACGGACGGGAGGCCGGCCCGCTTTTGCGGGGCCTTTCGGACCCCGTCCCGACGATCTGAACAGGGTTGTCGCGCCACGCGGCGCAGGACATAGCCACCAATCCAAAGGGGGCGGCCGCATAGATATGTCGATATGCCGGGCCGGCACCCCGACCGCAAGGAACCGAAAAAGATGAACCATTTCCTGGATATCCACACCACCGACAAGGATGCGCTGCGCGGCATCATCGACCAGGCCGGACAGATGAAACAGGCTCGTGCCGGACGCCCCAAGGGCATGATGGATGACGAGCAGCCGCTGGCGGGCCACATGGTCGCGCTGATCTTCGAGAAGCCCTCGACCCGGACCCGCGTGTCCTTTGACGTGGGCGTGCGCCAGATGGGCGGCGAGACGATGGTGCTGTCGGGCAATGACATGCAGCTGGGCCATGGCGAGACGATCGCCGATACCGCGCGGGTCCTTTCGCGCTATGTCGACCTGATCATGATCCGGACCTTCGACGAATCCGTGCTGCACGAGATGGCGGAATATGCCTCGGTCCCCGTGATCAACGGGCTGACCGACCGCAGCCATCCCTGCCAGATCATGGCCGATATCCTGACTTTCGAGGAACATCGCGGGCCGATTGCCGGGCGCAACGTGACCTGGATGGGGGATGGCAACAACGTCTTCGCCTCTTTCCTGCATGGTGCCACGCAATTCGGCTACAACCTGACCTTCTGCGGGCCGCAGCAGCTGGATCCCGACCGGGACTACATGGACGAGGCGCGCGCGGCGGGCACCAATGTCCGCATCGAGCGTGACCCCTGGAAAGGCGTCGACGGCGCGGACCTGGTCGTGGCCGATACCTGGGTGTCGATGCATGACGCCCAATCCTCGCGCGAGCGGCGGCACAACATGCTGCGCGCCTACCAGGTGAACGATGCGCTGATGGCGGCGGCGGGCAAGGACGCCCTGTTCATGCATTGCCTGCCCGCGCATCGGGAGGAAGAGGTGACGTCCTCGGTGATGGACGGGCCGCAATCGGTGATCTTCGACGAGGCCGAGAACCGTCTGCATGCCCAGAAGGCCGTGATGCGATGGTGCCTGGGGGTCTGATCTTCGGGTTCGGGGGGCAGCGCCCCAAGACGCGGATTTCGCCTTCCGGCGAGAGTATTTTCGGCAAGATGAAGCAGGGGCGGCGCGCCGGGTGGCATGCCGCCCTCTCTTGTCTTCGGGGGTCAGCTGCCGCGGGGTTTGGCGCGCAGGGTCGGGTCGGCCTGGGTCGGATCCTCGGGCCAGGGATGCTTGGGGTAGCGGGCGCGCATGTCCTTGCGCACATCCGCATAGGAGCCGGTCCAGAAGCCGGGCAGGTCGGCGGTGGTCTGGATCGGCCGGCCGGCGGGTGAGAGCAGCGTGAGTTTCAGGGGCGTGCCGCCGATGGCGGGATGCGTGGTCTGGCCGAAAAGCTCTTGCAGGCGCAGTGAAATTTCGGGCGGGTCCGAGGCGTAGTCGATGGCGATCTTGCGCCCCAGCGGCGTGGTGAAGGAGGCCGGCGCGATCCGGTCCAGCGCCTGGGCCTGGTCCCAGTCGAGCCGGGCCTTGAGCGCGGGCAGCAGGTCGAACCTGCGCCAGGCGGCGGCGTCGCGGAGGCCGCCGAGGAAGGGCAGCAGCCAGTCCTCCAGGCTGTCCATCAGCGCGGTGTCGGAGAAATCCGGCAGTCCGGCCTCTGCCCCGGCGAGCCGGACGCGGGCGAGGAAGAGCCGCGCCTTGTCGCCGGGCACGAGGCCCAGGTCCCGCACGCCGTCCAGCATTGCGCGGGCTATGGCGTCTTCGGGCGCGTCCTTCCAGAGCCGGTCGTCGAGCACGGCGGCGCCGAGCCGTTCCTGCTGGCGCGCCACCACGCGGCGGTCGCGGCGGGACCAGGCGCAGCTGTCCACCCAGGCGACGCGATCGCCGAAGGTCGCGCGGATCTCGGAGGCGGTGATCTGCACGGCCTGGCGGATCCGCGCCTCTCTCGGGTCGCCGTCGAGATCGGTGGCGACGAGGAAGGGGGCGTTGGTCAGCGCATCGCCATCGGGCAGCACGGCCCCCTTGCCGCCGGACAGCACATAGCGCGGCGCCTCGCCCTTGCGGCGTTGGCCGATCCGGTCGGGATAGGCCAGCGCCGCCATTTCGGCGAGTGAGAGGCGGTGTCCCTCAGGCGCATCGGGTGCAAGCCGGGCGAGGCGGCGGCTTTCCTCGCGGATGCGGGCGATGGCGCCGCGATCGGGCGCCCAGGGCCGGGTGTCGGCGAACCGCTTGGGATCGTTCAGCGCCTCGATCCGCAGGGCGAGGTCGGTGGGCGCGGCGCGAGGCAGCGGGTCCCGGTCGGCCAGCAACGCGGCAAGGGGGGCGGCGCCGCGGCCTGCGCGGATCAACATGTTGGCAAGGCGCGGATGCGTGGGCAGGCGGGCCAGGGCACGGCCGTGATCGGTGATCCGTCCGCCCGCATCCAGCGCGCCCAGATCGGTCAGCAGCGCGACGCCCTCGGCATAGGTGCCGGCATTGGGCGGGCTGAGCAGGGGGATGCCGTCGGGCCCCGCGCCCCAGAGCGCGAGGTCCAGCGCCAGTGGGGCGAGGTCGGCGGTTTCGATTTCGGGCGGGGCGAAGGCGGGCAGGGCGCCGTCCTCGCCCGCCGTCCAGAGCCGGTAGCACCTGCCGGGCGCGACACGGCCCGCGCGGCCCGCGCGCTGAGTCGCCTCGGCGCGGGAGACGCGTTCGGTGACGAGGCGCGACATGCCGGAACCCGGGTCGAACCGGGCACGGCGGGCGCGGCCGGCATCGACGACGACGCGCACATCCTCGATCGTCAGGGAGGTTTCGGCGATGGAGGTGGCGAGCACGATCTTGCGGCCTGTCTCTGCCGGGCGGATGGCGGCGCGTTGCGCGGCCAATGGCATGGCGCCGAAGAGCGTGTGCAGCTGGACGCTCGCGGGCAGGCGGGGTTTCAGCAATGCCTCGGTCCGGCGAATCTCGCCCTCCCCGGGGAGGAAGACCAGCACGCCGCCCTCGGTTTCTGCCAGCGCGTCGAGGATCCGGGCGCTGACCGCCTCTTCCAGCCGGGCGCGGCGGTCGAGGGGGCGGTCGAGCGGCACGATGTCGACAGGGAAGGCGCGGCCCTCGGAGGTGAGGATCGGTGCCTGCATCAGCTCGGCCACGGGGGCGGCGTCGAGCGTGGCGGACATGGCCAGCAGGATCAGGTCGTCGCGCAGGGCGCCGGCCACTTCGAGGCAGAGCGCGAGGCCCAGATCGGCGTTGAGGGAGCGTTCGTGGAACTCGTCGAAGATCACCGCGCCGATGCCGGGCAGGTCGGGATCGGCCTGGATCATCCGGGTCAGGATGCCCTCGGTCACGACCTCGATCCGGGTGGTTTTCGACACCGCGCTGTCGCCGCGGATGCGGTAGCCGACGGTCTGCCCGGTCTCTTCGCCCAAGGTCGCGGCCATGCGGTCGGCGGCGGCGCGGGCGGCCAGGCGGCGGGGTTCCAGCATCAGGATGCGGCCGGTGGTCAGCCCGGCTTCGAGCATGGCGAGCGGCACGCGGGTGGTCTTGCCGGCGCCGGGTGGGGCCTGCAACACGGCGCGGCCCTGCGCGCGCAGGGCGTCGATCAGGTCGGGCAGGATGGCGTCGATGGGCAGGGGCGTGCGGGTCATGCGGCCTTATCCGATATCCCGGGCGCGGATGCCAGTCACCGGACGGGTGCCGAGAGCCCGCTTGTGGGGCCGGGGGCAAGCGGGCATAACCGGGGCCGGACCGCGAAAAAGGGGATCACATGGATATCGAAAGCCTGGCGGAAAAGGTGGCCTCCGGGGATCGGCGCAGCCTGTCGCGCGCGATCACGCTGATCGAAAGCGGCCGGGCGGATCACCGCAAACAGGCCGTGGCGCTGATGGAGCGGCTGGCGACGCGGCCCGAGGCCCCGCAGGCCCTGCGCATCGGGCTGTCGGGCACGCCGGGTGTCGGCAAATCGACCTTCATCGAGGCCTTCGGCATGATGCTGACGGGGCAGGGGCTGCGTGTCGCGGTGCTGGCGGTTGATCCGTCCTCGGCCCGGTCGGGCGGGTCGATCCTGGGTGACAAGACCCGGATGGAGCAGCTGTCGCGCGATCCCAACGCCTTTATCCGTCCCTCGCCGTCGCAGACCCAGCTGGGCGGCGTCGCGCGCCGGTCGCGTGAGGCGGTGGCGCTGTGCGAGGCGGCGGGGTTCGACGTGGTGCTGATCGAAACGGTGGGCGTCGGGCAATCGGAAACCATGGTGTCCGAAATGGCCGACCTGTTC
Source organism: Pseudooceanicola atlanticus (assembly GCF_000768315.1). Taxonomy (GTDB): domain Bacteria; phylum Pseudomonadota; class Alphaproteobacteria; order Rhodobacterales; family Rhodobacteraceae; genus Pseudooceanicola; species Pseudooceanicola atlanticus. Next base: position 588,797 of record NZ_AQQX01000003.1, on the reverse strand, counting down.
CTGCTGCTGCTGGCGCCGGCGGGAGGCGACGAATTGCAGGGGGTGAAGCGCGGCATCATGGAGATGGCCGACATGATCCTGATCAACAAGGCCGATGGCGATCTGAAGGCAACCGCGACCCGGACCTGCGCCGATTACGCCGGGGCGCTGCGGTTGCTGCGCAAGCGCCCGCAGGATCCGGACGGTTTTCCCAAGGCGATGACCGTGTCTGCTGTGGAACATACCGGGCTCGAAAAGGCCTGGGAGGAAATGCAGGCCCTGACCGACTGGCGCCGCACGTCGGGTCATTTCGACGGGCGGCGGGCCGAGCAGGCGCGCTACTGGTTCCGCGAGGACGTCAAGAACGGGCTGCTGGCGCGGCTGGACACCTCCGAAGCGCGTGGCGACATGGCCCGCCTGGCCGAGGCCGTGGCGGTCGGCGACATGACCGCGACCGGGGCTGCGCAGGAGATGCTGAGCAAGATCGGCGGGTGATCCGGGCCGCCCGGGATCGCCCCGGGATCGCATGGTCGGGATATTGCCGGAACAAGGTGACGAAATCCCCGGGCACGGGTCTTGACGCGACCCGGGAAGGCGCGTATCACGCGCGAACTGAATTTTGGGCGCGGCCTTCGGCGGTGCCCTATTGTTTTCCGAAAGTGGGCGCGACCCTTCGCCCCGAGAGTAGAGACGAGGAGTGACCCATGTCGCGCCGTTGCGAACTGACCGGTAAAGGCCCGATGACGGGCAACAATGTCAGCCATGCCAATAACAAGACCCGTCGCCGGTTTCTGCCGAACCTGAACGACGTGTCCCTGCGTTCCGAAGCCCTGGGCCGTAACATCAAGCTGCGCATCTCCGCAGCGGCCCTGCGCACCGTGGACCACCGTGGCGGGCTGGACAAGTTCCTGGCCAAGGCGAATGATGCGGAGCTTTCCGCTACTGCGCTGAAAGTCAAAAAAGAAATCGCAAAGGTCCAGGCCGAGGCCTGATCCTGAGACGATCGCTTTTGCGCAGCCCTGCCTTCCCTGGAAGGCGGGGCTGTTTCGCTTTGTCACGCTTCCCCTGCGCGTGTCCGTGGCTTATGTCAGACCGGTGACCTGGTTGCGCACCCATATCCTTCCGGCCGTCCTGAGCCTTCTGCTGCTTGCCACCGCGCAGGCGGCCGCCGTGGCCCATGCCGCCCCCGGACCTGCGGGGCAGATGGAGCTGTGTACGGGCACCGGCCCGGTCATGGTCTACGTAGATGAGAACGGGACCCCTACCGGCCCGCCGGTCTATTGCCCCGATTTCGCGCTGTCGCTGATTCTCGCGCTGGACCTCGACCCGGTCCTGGCGCTGCCGCGCGAAGCCGAATCCCGTGCGATCGCCGCCTCGGTTGTCATCGCGGCCGCCGTGTCGCGCGGCCCGGCCTCTGTCCGCGTTCGGGGGCCGCCGGTCCTGGGCTGATCCCCAACGACCGAAATTCCCATCACAGGACAGACAAGATGATGACCAAGACACTGGCCCTTGCCGGCCTTTCCGCCATTGCCCTTTCCGCAACCGCAGCCTGGGCCGAGATCGAGATCCGCGACGCCTATGCCCGCGCCGCCAGCCCTATGGCCATGGCCGGGGCGGCCTTCATGGAAATCGTGAATACCGGCGATACGCCCGACCGCCTGATCGCCGCCAAGGCCGGCGTGGCCAAGCGGGTGGAGCTTCACACCCATATCGACGCGGGCGACGGCGTCATGAAGATGCGCGAGGTCGAAGGCGGCTTCGAGGTGCCCGCGCAGGACACGACCATGCTGCAGCGCGGGGGCAACCACGTGATGTTCATGGGCCTCACCGAACGGTTCGAACAGGGCAAGGTGATTCCGGTCACGCTGGTCTTCGAACAGGCCGGCGAGATCGAGGTCGAGATCGAGGTCGACTTGGAACGCCAGCCGGATCATGGCGGGATGAACCACGATTCCATGGATCACGGCATGAAGGCCGAGGACTGAGTCGCTAGGGGGCGGTGGCGGGAACGTCCCGCTGCCGCCCCGGCGCAACTGGGCGGGGCGTCACCCGCCCAGAACGTCCGCGACCCAGGCGGGCACGGTCTGGGTGGCCGGGCCGAAGCGGGTTTCGGCGAAATCCGACACCACCGCCGAGGGCTCCAGGTTGATCTCGACCGTGTGGGCCCCGGCGCGGAAGGCCTCCTGCACGAAACCGGCGGCGGGGTAGACCTGGCCCGACGTGCCGATGGCGGCGAAGAGGGTGCAGCGCGACAGCGCCTCGAAGATCTCGTCCATGAAATAGGGCATCTCTCCGAACCAGACGACATCGGGGCGGCCCGCGCCCGCGCCGCAGGCGGGGCAGGGATGGGCGACCTCCATCACCTCGGGCGCGTCCCATCGGTGATCGCAGGCGGCACAAAGCGCGCCGTCCAGCCGCCCATGCATATGGATGACCGAGGGGGAGCCGCCGGCCTCGTGCAACCCGTCCACGTTCTGGGTGATCAGGGTGACCTCGCCGGGATAGTCGCGTTGCAGCCGAGCCAGCGCCTCATGCGCGGCGTTCGGGGCGACCTGGCGGGCCTTCTGGCGGCGCTGGTTGTAGAAATCCTGAACCATGGCCGGGTCGCGGGCAAAGCCTTCGGGCGTGGCGACATCTTCGACACGGCGGTCGTTCCACAGCCCGCCCGCGCCGCGAAAGGTGCCCATCCCGCTTTCTGCGGAAATCCCGGCGCCGGTCAGTATCACGATCCGTTCCATGGTGATCCCCCTTTGATCCGTTGCGGTCTTTGGCTTAGGATAGACCATGGCCCCGACCGAACGCATCCTCTTTGTCTGCCTTGGAAATATCTGCCGCTCACCGGCGGCGGAGGGCGTGGTGCGGGCGATGGCGCCGCATCTGGAACTGGACAGCTGCGGCACTGGGGGATGGCATGTGGGCGAGCCGCCCTACGGCCCGATGCAGGCGGCGGCCAGTGCGCGGGGCTATGACCTGTCACCGCTCAGGGCGCGGCAATTCGGCCCGCAGGATTTCGACCGGTTCGATCTGATCATCTGCATGGATGCCAACAACCTGCGGGATGTCGAGGCGCATCGGCCCAAAGGGTCGGATACCACGGTGCGGCTGATGACGGATTACGGGGAAAGCGGCGAAGAGGCCGTGCCCGATCCCTATTACACCCGCGACTTCGACGGCACGCTCGACCTGATCGAGCGCTGCGCGCGGGGGCTGATCCTGGAGCTGTAGGCGCAAGGGGCCGTCCGGCCCGGGATCAGGGCCGGTTCAGGCTTGGATCAGCCGGCTGCCCGGCTCAGGAACAGGACCGGGACGCGGTGGCGCCGAAGGACTTGTACTTGGTCCAGAACACTTCATGCGACCGGCTGTCGGACATCTTGATGTCCTGTGCCATCTGCGGCTTGCGGAAGATCTTGGCCGCCAGGCGCTGGTCGGAGCGATCCAGGGTCTGGTTCGCCACCTGTTGTAGGCACCGGCACAGGGCATAGCTGCGGGCCTTGCTGTCGGAAGCCAAGCAGGCGCGGCTGACCGGTCCGGCCTCTGCTGCGACGGCGGTGGTCAGGATTAGCGCGGCCGTTGCCGCGATAAGCGGGAAACGCATGTTCACTGCCTTTTTTTGTCTCGTTCTGCCGGAGGCGGATCGGGCCGCCCCTCTTCTGGTTCAGAGCTGTGCTCTGTCGACAGAATGCCGAATTGTTGGAAAATTTTCAACAATACTTGACGCAAACCGGTTTAACCGTGGCGGGCTTTCGCCGATCGTCCAGATATATGTATGCAAATGGATTTGAGCGCAGGATATCGTGCATACTCAAGAGGTTGTTTCCCGTTCTTGAGGTAAAATGTGCCGCGCGTCCCGACCGGCGGACAAAAAAAGACGCGCTCCCTCGCGGGAACGCGCCGATGAAACCGAAAGAACCGGGATCAAGTGGTGGAGCCGTACCAGGGGCCCATGCGGACCTCTGTCCCGGCATCCGTTTCGCTCAGCATCTGGGCGAAAAGCTCCGGGTCGCTGTCGCGGTAATGGTAGGGATAGACGACCTTGGGCGCGAATTCGGCTACCGCACTGGCCGCCTGTTCCTCGTCCATCGTGTAGGGCAGGTTGAACGGCACGAAGGCGATGTCGATATCCGTCAGCGCGCGCATTTCCGGGATGTCCTCGGTATCGCCGGCAATGTAGACGCGCAGCCCGTCCACGCCCAGGATATAGCCGTTGTCGCGGGCTTCAGGGTGATATTGCAGCCGGTCCTCGGTGGTGTTGTAGGCGGGGATGGCTTCGACCGTCATGCCAAGCGCCTCACCGGTGTCGCCATTGGACATGGAGGTCGCCTTGGCCTTCAGGGCTTCGGGCAGTTTCTCGAAAACCTCGGGGTTCACGATCAGCGGCGCATCGCCCGCGACGGCGGTCAGCGTGTCGGGATCGAAATGGTCACCGTGATGGTGGGTGATGATGATCAGGTCGGGTGCCGGGAAATCATCGTAGAGGTTCGCCCCGCCGACCGGGTCGTTGTAGATCACGCCGCCCGGCGTCTCCATCACGAAGGAGGCATGGCTGACCGGGTGAATGGCGATCTCGCCATTGGCGGTCTTGAACATGTCGCCGCCCATGGCGCCGTGGCTTTCGGCCATCGCGGCATAGGGGCGGATCAGCGTGGCACCGCCAAGGGCGGCGGCGCTGCTCAGCAGGGTCCGTCTGTTGATCATCTCTCTCTCCCGTCTGTTGGGTCCGTTTCCGGCTGGTTGAGAGGGGAGATAGTCCGACCGGACCTTACGTCATGCGTCGGCGATCACAAAAGCGTCAGGTGAGGGGCCGGTGGGGACCGGCCCCAGCGTTTAGTTGCCGCTGCTGCCCTGTGGCAGCCAGGTGACCAGCTGCGGGAAGGCGATCAGCAGCCCGATCACGACGATCGCCGCCAGCGCGAAGGGCGCGACGCCCAGGAAGACGGTGCCCAGGCTGATCTGGCGGCCGAGGTTCGCCTCCGGGTCGGAGGCGATGCGGTGCACGATGAAGGTCAATATGCCCAGGGGTGGCGTCAGCAACCCGACCTCGGCCATGACGACGAGGAAGACCCCGAACCAAAGCGGGTCGACGCCCACGGCCTCCAGCGGTTTCATCAGGACGGGGATCGTCAACAGCATCATCGCCAGCGTGTCCATGAACATGCCGAGGATCAGGTAGGCGACGATCAGGATCAGCAGCAATTCCACCCGGCCAAGGCCCAGTTCGGTCACCTCACGGGCAATGAAGTTGGGCACCTGGCTGAGCGCCATGGCGCGGGTCAGCACGGCGACGCCCACGATCAGTAGGAAGACCGAGGCCGTGCCGGTCAGCGTGCCGATCAGGCTGTCGCGCACCATGTGCCAGATCTCGGGCCAGGGGGTGCGGTTGGAGAGCTGGTAGAGCACCCCGAAGATCAGCGCGGCCAGCATACCGAACACCCCGGCCTCCGTCGCGGTGAAGATGCCGGCGAACAGCCCGCCGATCACGATGGCGATGACGATGCCGATGGGCAGCACGCCCAGCAGCGACCGCATCCGCATGGCCCAGGTGACGCCGCTCATGTCGACGCGCGGGGCGAGGGAAGGGCGCAGCGTCGCCTGGATGATGATGACGGCCGCAAAGGCGAAGGCGAGGATCAGGCCGGGGATCACGCCTGCCAGCAATTGTTGCCCCACGGGCAGGGAGGCCGCCCCGGCATAGACGACCAGCAAAAGGCTGGGCGGGATGATCTGGCCCAGCGTACCCGCCGCCGCGACCGAGCCGACGGCAAGGCGCGGGTGATAGCCGGATTTCAGCATTTCGGGGATCGACACGCGACCCAGGGCATAGGTGATGCCGATGGTGCTGCCGCTGGAGGCAGCCAGCGCCGCCCCGGCAAAGTTGGTGGCCACGGCCAGCCCGCCGGGCATCCAGCCCAGCCAGCGGCGCGCGGCCTCGAAGGCGGTGGTGGTCAGGCCGGTCTTCCACATGACCATGCCCATCAGGATGAACATCGGGATCACCGACAGCGACCAGGACGCGGTGGCGTCGTAGGCGACGCCCTCCATGGTCGAGGTCACGACCCGCATCCCGCTGAGCGCGTAAAGCCCCAGGAGCGCCGCGCCGAACATGGCGACGCCGACGGGAATGCCCATCAGCAGCAGCACGATGGACAGGACGACGATCAGGATGCCGATCACCTGTTTGGGCAGGTCGCCATAGAGCATCGCCAGGCAGGAGGCGACGGCGACCACCAATCCCACCACGAAGACGGTGATGCCGACACGGTTGGTGCGGGTCAGGCTCATACGGCTTCACCTTCGGGTACGGTCGCGGCGGGCAGGCGCCGCGTGAAATACCGGTAGGAGGTCGCCGCCGATTGAAGCGCCAGCGCCGCGACGCCCAGGACGGCGACATATTTGAACGGCCAGATGGCGACGGGCGGCAGGGAGGACGTGGTTTCCATGTAGCCGAAACTGTCCTGTGCCTCGGCCAGGGCGTGCCAGGCAAGGCCCACAAGCAGGGCGGTGGCGATCAGGCCGAACACGCCCTCGATCCATTGCCGCATGCGCAGCGGCAGCGTGTCCAGAAGGATGGTCACCTTGATATGGTCCTGACGTTTCTCGGTATAGGCAAAGGCCAGCAGGGTCAGCGTCGGCATCCACCATTGGGCGGTCATTTCCAGCGTGCCGGGCAGCGGTTTCTTGAGAAAGGCGCGGCCGATCACGTCGGCAAAGACGTTCAGCGCCAGCAGGATCAGCGCGACAGCGGCGATCAGGGCAAGGCCAAGCGCGATCCGGTCGATGAGCCGCAGCAGGGCCGGGTCCGGATCAGCGGAAAACTCGGTCGTATCAGACATTTCGGCTCCGTTCGGTGCCGCCCCGGCCGATGCGGGGGCGGCACCTGAATTCACTCTATGGTTCAGTCCATCAGGCCGGGTGTGACCTCGGCGTTGAACTTATCATAGAAGGGCTTCAGGTCGACATCGCTGAGCCCGGCAAAGGCTTCCATGATCGCCTCGGGGGTGCGGGCGGCAACGGCATAGCCCTGATCCTCCAGCGCCTTGGTCCAGTAGGCGATGCGGTCCTGGTAATTGGCGACGAAGGCCTCGGGGTCTTCGACCGCGGCGGGGGCGGTGCCGGGCAGGGCGGCGATGAACTCGGCCCGCTGCGCGGCGGCGACCGGCTCAAGCTCCGAGATGTCGTTGGTGTGGATCACCTCGCCGGCGGCAATCAGGTCACCGGCCTTGGCCTCGATCTCCATGTAGCCTTGCCAGATGTCATAGGCGGCCTTCACGTTGGCCTGGGTGATGAAATCCTGAAGCTCTTTCGGGAACTCGTCCCAGATGTCCTTGTTCATGACCCAGGTCGACGCCTGAAGCTGCGCCATGGTGACCGGCACGTATTCCGGCGCCACGTCCTTCAGGGTCAGGCCGTCGGCATATTGGTTCGGGTTGATGACCATGCAGTCGAAGACGCCGCGCTGCAGCCCCTCGTAGGCCTCCCCCCAGGAGATCGAAACGGGCGTCATGCCAAGCGCTTCGGCGGTGGTGGACCAGACGGCCCCGATGGCGCGGGCGCGCTTGCCCTCGGCTTCGGCCATCGAGGAAATCGGTTTGTTGCACAGCAGGTTATAGGCCGGCGTCGCGGTTGCCTGCATCACCACCACGTTGTGGGACGCGTATTCCTGGGTGATCGGTTCGTAGGTCAGCAGGGTTTCCAGCGCGGTGGCGCCACCGGCGGCCACGTCATGCACGGTCGAGCCGGACAGCGCGGCGCCCATGCCGAACATCCACGACGCCACGGGCAGTTTCTGCGGCATGTAGGACGGGATGATCAGGCCGATATCGGCCACGCCGTCCCCCACGCCTTCCAGCGTGTCCAGCGCGCCCAGCAGCGACGAGGACCAGTAGTTCTCGAAGGTGATCTTGCCGTCGGTGAATTCGGTGATCGATTCCTCCCACGCGACCATCGCCTTGCCGAAGTTGGCATTCTGGTCGCCCGAGAAATCGGCGAGTTTCAGGGTCATCGGCTCAAGATCTTCCAGCCAGGCATCCTGTGCCAGAGCGGAAGTTCCAAGGGTGCCTACGGCAAAGGCCGCAGCCGCGGCAGCACGTGCCCACGTCATCTGAGTTGTCATTCATTCCTCCCTTTGCCTTGGCGGCAAATCCAAATTGGCGGGGTGTCTCCCCTCCTGGCAAAAACGCTAACACCTCCTACTTTGTGGGACAACTTTTTCTGCTGCTCCGTCAGGCGGTGATGGCGTGTCTCATTCGTGTTCCGGGGTCGGGTTTCTCCTGTATTGCAGGTGAGTTGTTGATTTATTTCGATAATATCCGGGTTCTGCGGGGTGCGTGTGCGGCACAACGGGAAGCGAATAATCGGGAAAGATTGCGTTGCGTGTTCCATATAGTGAGATATCTTTCCGAATTGTGAGACGGCTCACCACATGGTCATGCGGTCGGGGTCCAGGCGGACGTCGATCAGGTAGGGGCGGGTGCGGTCGCGGGAATCAATCGCCTCGGGCAGAGCGTCCAGATCGGCGGCCGAGGTGACGCAGGTGCCGTCCCCGCCCAGCGATCGCGCGACCGAGACGAAGTCGGGCCAATTGAACAGCGTGATCGCCGGATCCAGTTGCTTGTCGCGGAACTGGATATGTTCGGCGCCATAGCTGCCGTCGTTGAAGATCACGCAGATCAGGTCCAGACCTTCCCGGGTGGCGCTGTTGAACTCGGCCAGGTTGCCCAGCATGAAGCCACCATCGCCACAGAACAGTACGGTGGGCCGGTCCGGGCGTCGCGCAGCGGCACCGATGGCGGTCGCCATGCCCAGCCCGATGGCGCCGAAACTGGCCGAAGTCACCATGTCGCGCGGCCCGGGCGCGGTCAGCAGGCCGTATGACCGCACCATCCAGCGGCCCGCATCGGTGACCAGGGTCCTCTCCTGCGGCAGCAGCCGGTTCAGGCGGTCCAGCGCGGTCAGGAAATCGACGCAGCCCTCGCGGATATCCGACATCGCCCGGATCTCGGGCTGGTCGAGGCCCTGGGCCGGCAGGTCGGTGGTGTGGCCGGAGCCGGGGATCTCCGCCTCGTCCAGCCAATGCAGCAGCGTGTCGGCCACGGCGGGCGCGCTGCCCAGGATGGCCACGTCGGGCACCGCGTTCGCAGCCAGATCCTGCGCCCGGTCGGCCACCTGGATCACCCGTTTGCCGTCGATGAACGACCCCTGCGCGGTGGTGTGGAAATTCAGCGAGGCCCCGAAGGCGATCAGGCAATCGGCCTTCTGGATGACCTCGGACGCGGCGGGCGTGCTGACCGTGCCATGGACGCCCAACACGTGATCCTCGCCCGAAAACAGGCCCTTGGCGCGCATCGTCGTGGCCAGCGGTGCCTCGATCCGTCGGGCGAGGCGCAGAAGCGCGGCGCGGCTGTCGTCGTCGATGGCCCCGCGTCCGGCCAGGATCACGGGTCGACGGGCGGCGGCGATGATGCCCACGGCATTGTCCAACGCCTCGCCCTCGATCTCGACCCGGGGCAGGGCCGGCACATGCCACGAGGTGTCGCGATATTCGACCTCCTGCCATTGCATCTGCGCGGGCATGTTGAAGGCGACGGGGCGGCGTTCGGCGCGGGCACGGCGGACGGCGCGGGCCAGGTCCTCCAGCGCGGTGGCGGGGCTGCGCATCTGTTCGAACCCGGCGCCCGAGGACAGGATCACCGCCTTCTGGTCGATATTCTGCAGGTTCTCGCGATCTTCCGGCGGCGTATCCCCGCAGAGCAGCACCATCGGCGTGTTCGACCGCACCCCCTCAGTCAGCGCGGTCACGCAATTGGTCAGGGCAGGGCCGTGGGTGACGGTGGCGAAGCCTACCTCGTCGCCGATCATGGCCGCTCCGATGGCGGCCAGCACCGCACCGTTTTCATTGGCCAGCGCCACGTAGCGCGCGCCATCGCGGCGCGCATAGGCGTCGACCATGTAGGCATTGGCGTCGCCCACCACGCCGAACAGCAGGCCGTCGCCGTTCTGCGCAAGCGCCTGTGCCAGGGCTTCGAATAGCTTCATCGCGATGTCCCCTCCCTGCGGCTGTGCCGCACTCCCTGTTCAGTCGCGTTTCGGTGGCCGGCCGGAATGGGTCCAGTCCGGGCTTGTGGACTCGCGCGGGGCGGTCAGGGCCTCTTCGCTCAGGTACTTGGTCGCGGTCCAGCCGCCATCGACCGCCAGGACCTGGCCGTTGATCCACCCCGATGCGGGCGAGGACAGGAACCAGATCGCCTGTGCCACGTCCTCCACCTGGCCCCAGCGGGCGGCGGGGGTCATGTCGTGGTTCATGCGGCGGAAGGCCTCGGCCTCGAGCCGGTGTTCGGTCATCGGCGTCGGGATCACGCCCGGCGCCACCGCGTTCGACCGGATGCCCGCCGCGCCGTATTGCGCGGCCATGTGCAGGGTCAGCCCGTTCAGGCCCGCCTTGGCCGCCGAATAGGCGCCGCCGCGCAAGCCCCCGAGGATCGCGTAGGTCGAAGAGACATTGACGATCGTCGCCGTGTCGCCAAAGGCGGTCAGCGCCTCGCGGGCCAGGCGGAACGGCGCGCGCAGCATGATGTTCAGGAACTGGTCCAGCGTGTCGTCGTCGGTCTCGTGCACCGGGGCGGGGCTGCCGATCCCGGCATTGTTCACCAGGTGATCCAGCCGCCCGAACGTGTCGATCGCCTGCGCCACGGCCCTGGCCGGGCTGTCATTCGCCGTCACGTCCAGTGCCACGGGGACAAAGCGGGCGGGCAGGCCGGTCAGGCCCTCGGCGGCATTGTCCAGCTTGGCGGGGTTGCGGGCCACCCCCACCACATGCACGCCGTTTTCCAGGAAGGTCCGGGCGGTGGCCAGGCCGATCCCGCTCGAGGCGCCGGTGATCAGGGCAACGGGTTGATCGCTCATGTCGTCTCCTTCCGTGTCGGGGCCATCGGGGCGGGCAGGGCCAGCAGGTCGGCCCGGCCCAGGCACAGGCCCAGAAGGTGGGCCTGCTTGAGGTAGTGATGCGCGTCCGCCTCGGCCGAAAATCCGATGCCGCCATGGATCTGGATGCCCAGGCGTGCGGTCTCCAGCGCGATGCGCGGGGCCAGCCGGGTCAAGGCGGCGATCTGGAACGCGGCATCCTCGGCGCCGTCGCGCAGGGCGATGGCGGCCATGTCCAACTGCGCCGACAGCATCTCCGCCTGGATCGACATGTTGGCGCAGTGGTGTTTGATCGCCTGGAAACTGCCGATGGGCCGACCGAATTGTTCGCGCGTCTTGGCATAGTCGACGGCGAGGTCGCGGGCACCCTGCGTAACGCCCAGCAATTGCGCCGCACAAAGCAGGCCGTGCAGGTGCGTGACCGCCGCGCTTCCGCGCCCGGAATTGGCGGGGGTCAGCGCCAGTTCCGCCACCTGGCGGGATTGGCCCAGACCGGAGACCGGCGTGATCTCGTGGCCCTCGAGCGGGGCGAGCGCCAGCCCTTCCGCATCGCGGATCAGGGCCTGGTCCGCGCCGTCCGGGTCGATCAGCGTCACCGTCCCGTCACTGGCGATGCCAAGGGTCAGCGCCGCGTCGCCCGCGCCGATCCGGTCGGCCAGATCGTCCTGCCCGACCTCGCGGGCCAGCCGCAGGGCGACCGCGCCGGCCAGGATCGCGGGCGACAGCAGGTGCCGCCCAAGGGCGACGTGCAGCTGAGCCTCCTCGACGATGGAAAACCCGGCACCGCCCTGATCTTCGGGCAGGGCGAGGATAAACGTCCCGAACTCGGCCAGCGGGGTGGGGTCATCGGCACTGGCGCCTTCACGCAGGCGCGAGACGGGGTAGTGGCTATCCAGCATCGACTGCGCGGCGTCGAGGATCTGGCGCATCTCTTCGGGTGGGGTCAGGTCCATGCTCATGGGCGCGGCTCCCTCGGCAGGCCAAGGATGCGTTCGGCGATGATGTTACGCTGGATTTCGGCGGTGCCGCCGGCAATCGTCTCGGAATAGCTTTCGAGGTAATCGTGCATCCACGGCCCGTCGATCAGCGCCTCGGCGCCCATGATCTCGGTCCCAGTGCGGTGGATGCGTTGCGCCAGTTCGGCAAAGGCCAGCCGCACCAGCGACCCGTCGAAGGGCGTCGCGGGGTCGCGCAGCGCCACGCGGTAGGTCATGGCCCGGATCGCCGCCGCCTCGGCGCGCAGATCGGCCAGGGTCTCGGCCATGGCGGTGCCGGGTCGGGGCGCGGCCACCGCGATCAGGTCCTCGATCTTCACCGACAATTCCAGTTGCAGCGCCATCGCCGCCGTGCGCCGTTCGAAAGCCAGCGTCGTCATGGCCGTGGTCCAGCCGTCATGCAGGTCGCCCACGACCTCGGTCAGCGGGATGGCCACGTCGTCATAGAAGACTTCGGCGAAATGCGTGGCACCGGCCATGTTGCGGATCGGGCGGACGGTGATGCCGGGCAAAGACATGTCGCAGATCACCCAGCTCAGCCCCTTGTGGCGGCTCGATCCCGGTTCGGTGCGGATCAGCAGCTCCTGGTAATCCGCGATGTCGGCAAAGCTCGACCATATCTTCTGGCCGTTGACGATCAGGTGGTCGCCCTCGACCCGCCCCGTCGTCTTGAGAGAGGCCAGGTCCGATCCCGCGCCCGGTTCGGAAAAGCCCTGGCACCAGATGGACCGCCCTTCGAGGATGCGGGGCAGGTGGTGGGCTTTCTGCTCTTCCGTGCCGCAGGCGATCAGGGTCGGGCCTGCATGGTTCAGCGCGACGAAGGTGCAGTCCAGCGTCGAGGGCGCCCGGGCCCGCACGTATTCCTCGTACCACAGGATCAGCCGCCCGGGCGACAGGCCCTGGCCGCCATAGGCTTCGGGCCAGGCCAGCCCGGCCCATCCGCCCGCATGCAGCTGGCCCAGCCAGTCCAGCGCAAAGTGGCGCGATGGCGGTCCATCGGCGGGGGCGCGGTCCGTCGGGGCTTTGGCGGCCAGCCAATCGCGGGCGCGCAGGCGAAAGGCCCGGTCGTCTGCGTCGGGGGTCAGATGCATGAGGGTGCAATGCTCTGAATATTGTCCCGATATATGGGATTATTTTTCCACATGATCCGGCGTCCTCCTCGCTAGATACGGGCGTTGTTTTGCAAGGGTATACGCCGATAGTGCTACAGGTCAAGCATCCTCCGGTTGACAGCGGGGATTCTCAGCGCCATGGTCTGCATGGCCTTGAGGAGATAGCTGTCCCAGATAATGGGAGGAGAACCAAAATGGATTTCACCTGGACCGACGAAGATGCGGCCTATCGGGCGCGCATCCGTGCCTTTCTGGATCGCGAACTGCCCGACAATTGGGATGAAATCGCGCGCCATGGTCCCGGTTCGCCGGAACAGACGGAGTTCAGTCTGAATTTCTGTCCCAAGCTGGCGGAAGAAGGCCTGCTGATCCCCCACTGGCCCGAGGAATGGGGCGGCGCCGCGCGGCCGCCATGGGAGCATTTCATCCTGGGCGAGGAGATGTGGCGCGCCGGCGAACCGCGTGGCGCGCAATACATGAACGTCAACTGGATCGGTCCGGTCCTGATGAAATACGGCTCTGACGCTCAGAAGGCGCAGTACATCCCGCCGATGGCAGAGGGGCGCGCGATCTGGTGTCAGGGGTTCTCCGAACCCAATGCGGGGTCCGACCTTGCCTCGCTCAGGACCCGCGCGGTCCGCGAGGGCGAGGATTACGTGATCAACGGCCAGAAGATCTGGACCTCCTATGCCGGGCTCGCCTCCACCTGCTTCCTGTTGGCCCAGACCGGCGGGGCCGAAGGCGGCCGGTCGGGCATCGCGATCTTCCTGGTGCCGATGGACACCCCGGGCATCGAGGTGCGCGCCATTCCCAGCCTGATCGGCCATGGCGACATCCACGAGGTCTTCTTTACCGACGTGCGCGTGCCGGCAAGCTGCCGCCTGGGCGAAGAGGGCGAGGGGTGGAGCATCATTTCCTACGCCCTGGCCAATGAACGTGTCGGCATCCCGCGCTACGAGATGGGCACGGCGGAGCTGGATGCGATGGTCGCCGAACTCAAGCGACGCGACGCGTTTTCCGATTCCATCGTCCGAAGCCGGGCCTCTGCCGCTGCCGCCGCCTGCGAGGCCGCCCGCCTGCAGGTCTACCGCGTTGTCGATGGCCGCGCCCGCAACGAACCGCCAGGCAACGAATCCAACCTGGCCCGCGTCGCGGTGATCGCGGCGGAACAGGCCGTGGCGGATTTCGGCATGGATTTCCTGCCCGATGCGTTTTCCGGGGCCGACCACATGTCGATGCTGTCGCATCACGAACGCGCCATCGTCACCGGTATCGCCGCCGGCGCGGCCGAGATTCAGCTGAACCTGATTGCCCGCCGCCACCTGAACCTGCCGAAAGGAGCCTGACATGCGATTTGCGCTGAACGAAGACCAGGCGACCTTTGCCACCGTGCTGGAACAGATGCTCGCCACCGCCGAATTCAACACGGTCGAGGGCTGGGGCCGCTACGACCTGGGCACGGCGCTCGATGCCCAGCTCGAGGAGAACGGGTTCTACGAGGCCGCCCGCGAACCCGATCTCGGCCCCGTCGCCGCCGCGCTGATGGTGTACGAAGCCGCCCGTGCGCCGGTCTGTTTCGAATGCGCGGCCTCTGCCCTGATCCGGCCCTATGCGGGCCGCGATCTGCCGCGCCCGCTGGCCGTGGTCCATGGCGAGGCGCGCGGCGCGATCCGTTACCTGCCGCAGGCCAGGGGCCTTGTGTCGATCACCGCGGACGCGGTGCGCTATGCCGACCTGCCCGAAGGCGCGGTGACACCGAGCGAAAGCCTCTATGCCTATCCGATGGGAAATGTCGACCGGGCCGCGCTCGACTGGGAAAAGCTGGATGTCGATCCGGCAGAATTTGATACCCTGTGGCGGATTGCCATCGCGGCAGAGCTGACGGGCGTGTTGCAGGCCGGGCATGACGCGGTGCTGGAGCATGTCCGCGACCGCAAGCAATTCGGCCAGCCGCTTGGCGCTTTCCAGGGCGTGCAGCACCGCCTGGCCACGGGTGCTGTCGAAATCGAGGGGGCGAAGTTGCAGATGCTGAAAGCCGCGCAAAGCCGCACTGCCCAGGATGCCGCGCTGGCCCTTGGCTTCGCCCAGGGCATCGCCACCCGCATCACCTATGACCTGCACCAGTTCATGGGGGCCATGGGCCTGACGCTGGAACATCCGCTGCACCGCTGGTCCTACCGGGCCAAGCTGCTGCGCGCCGATCTGGGCGGGTCCGCCGCGTCCTACCTCGCCTATGCGGATGAACGCTGGGGCGCGGCATGAGTGATCTGCCGGAATACGAAACCCTGCTGCTGACGCGGGACGGGCGGCGGCTGACCATCACGATGAACAGCCCCGAGACCCTGAACGCCTTTGGCGCCGCCATGCACCGCGAGATCACCCAGGCGCTGGCCTTTGCCGGCTCCGATCCCGGGTCCGACGTGATCGTCGTCACCGGGGCCGGGCGCGCCTTTTCCGCCGGGGGCGATATCGCCCGGATGCAGCATTTCGTCGACCACCCCGACGATTTCGCCGAAGAGGCGGAGGGCGCGAAACGGCTCGTCTTCACCCTGCTGGATATCGAGAAACCGATCATCGCCCGCATCAATGGCCCCGCCGTGGGCCTGGGCGCGACCATCGCGCTATTCTGCGATGTGACCTTTGCCGCCGACAGTGCCAAGATCGGCGATCCGCACGTGGCCATCGGCCTGGTGGCGGGCGATGGAGGGGCGGTGATCTGGCCCGCGCTGGTCGGTTTCCACCGCGCCAAGGAATACCTGATGACCGGCGATATCCTGACCGCCGCACAGGCGGCCGAGATCGGGTTGATCAACCACGTCGTACCGTCGGCCGATCTGGACGATGCGGTGGATGCCTATTGCGCCAAGCTGCTGGCTGGCGCGCAACAGGCGATCCGCTGGACCAAGGTCACGATGAATATCGAACTCAAGCGCATCGCCCATGCGCTGATGGATCCGGGCATGGCCTACGAATCCCTCTCGGTCCGCTCCGACGACCACCGCGACCGGGTCGCGGCCTTCGTGCGCAAGGGCAAGACCGGGCCGAAGCCATGACACCCGCCCCGATGGCTGACACCGGGGCCGATGCCGGGGCCGACGCTCTGGCCGACCGCCTGGCCGAGCTTGAGGCCAAGGGGCGCCACATCGCTCCGCCGCAACCGGGGCTGGGCGCCATCGCCTTGGCGCTCACAGCCGAAGACCCGGACCGCGTCGTGCTGTCCCAGGCCGGACGTGACCTGACCCGATACGACATGGTCGCCATGGCCCGCCGTCTGGGCGGCGCTTTGCAGGCCCGCGGCGTAAAAAAAGGCGCCCGCATCGCGTTCCAGCTGCCCAATTGGTGGGAGGCGGCGGTCATCAACATGGCCTGTGCGCTGTTCGGCTGGCGCATCGTGCCGCTGCTGCCGATCTACCGAGCGGCCGAACTGGGGGCGATCCTCCCGGCCTGCGGGGTCGACGCGATCTTCGTGCCGCCCGCCAGCCCCCGCGTCGATTACCGCGCCATGGTCGAGGGGCTCGACGGTGCGCCCCGGCTGATCCTCTCGGTCCGCGACGACACCGATCCCGACGGGTTCGAGGCGCTGCTGGATCACGCCCCAGCCGCGCCCGACCTGCCGCCCTGCAATGATGCCAAGCTGATCATCTTCACCTCCGGCAGCACCGGGCGGCCCAAGGGGGTGATCCACACCCATGCCTCCATCGACGCGGTGGTGCGGCAGACCGTCGATCTCTGGGGCATGGGCGAGGGCGATGTGCTCTATGTCCCGTCGCCCATCGGGCATATCGGGGGATCGATCTACGCGTTCGAATTCCCCTGGATCACCGGTTGCCGCACGATCCTCGAAGAGGGCTGGGACCCGGCCCGCGCCGTGCAGGTCATGGACGACGACCACGTGACATTCATGGCCGGCGCCACCCCGTTCCTGAAGGGCCTTCTCGGGGCCGCCGAGGCTGCCGATACCACGTTGCCCAGCCTGCGCCGCTTCATCTGCGGCGGGGCCAGCGTCCCGCCGGAACTGGTCCGCCGTGGGCTTGCCGCCTTTCCAAATGCGGTCGTCTCGCGCGCCTATGGCTCCTCCGAAGTGCCGCTGGCCTTTCCCGGCATCCGCGACCGCGCCAGTGCAGAGGCCCGCGCCGATACCGACGGCGAAAAGGCGGTGGAACTGCAGATCCTCGCGGGCTCCGATCCGGTCGAGCCTGGGGCCGAGGGCGAAATCGCGGTGCGCGGCCCGCAGATGTTCATCGGCTACCTCGACCCCGCCGATGACGAGGGCGCCTTTACGCAGGACGGGTTCTTCCTGATGGGCGACCTGGGGCGGCTGGTCGAGGACCGCTTCATCGTCATCACGGGGCGCAGCAAGGACATCATCATCCGCAAGGGCGAAAACATCGCCCCGCTGGAGATCGAGAACATCCTGTTGCAACATCCCGATGTCGCCAATGTCTCCATCGTCGGCGCGCCAGATGCAGAGCGGGGCGAGATCGTCGTCGCCTTCCTGGTTCCCCATCCGGGGCAGGGCTTCGACATGGCAGAGATGTCCGCGCATCTGGAGGCGGCGGGGCTGGCCCGGCAGAAATTCCCCGAACGGCTGGAAATCGTCGACACCCTCCCGATGAACGCCGTCGGCAAGGTGCAGAAACCCGAGCTTCGGCGCATCGCGGCGGCCCTCGTGGCCGGGGCAGGGGCGTGACATGTACGTGACCCGCACCGATCCCGCCCCCGGCGTGGCCCAGCTGACGCTCGACCGGCCTGACCGGATGAACGCCCTTTCCATGAACCTGGCCCGAGACCTGCTGGACGCGCTCGAGGACGTCGCCGCCGATGACGGCATCGGCGCAGTGATCCTGACCGGCGCGGGCCGCGGTTTCTGCGCCGGTGGCGACGTCAAGGAAATGGAACGCAACCGCGACAAGTCCCTCGCCCAGCGGCGGGACGATCTGGCCCTGATGCACCGCATCCCGGCGTGTCTGGCCACCATGCCGCAGGTCGTCGTCGCCGCGGTAAACGGCGCGGCCTACGGGGCGGGTTTCGCCGTCGCGCTCAGCTGCGAAATCGTGCTGGCGGCGCAGGGCGCGCGCTTTGGAACCGCCTTCCTGAAACAGGGGCTCGTCAGCGATTTCGGCCTGTCCTACCAGCTGACGCGCCTCGCCGGTCCGGCCCATGCGCGGCAGATCATCTTTACCGACAGGGTGTTGTCCGCCGAAGACGCCCACGCCCTGTCGCTGGTGGTCGAGGTCACCGCCCCCGCCGACCTGCTGCCCCGCGCCCTGACCCTTGCCACCGGCATCGCCGCCTGGCCCGGAGAGGCGCGGGCCGGCATGAAATCCCTGCTGCGCCAGGCCGAAACCGCCGATCACGCCACCATGCTCGATGCCGAGGCGCAGATGCAGGGTCGCATGATCGTGTCGGACGCCCATGCCGCCGCTGTCGATGCCTTCAACACCGCCAATTCGCCGCGGAAAGGACAGACCTGATGACACGCGCGCCCTATACCCGCGACGACCTGCTGCCGCTTCTGAACCCGCAAAGCATTGCGGTAATCGGGGCCTCTGCCCGGCCCGGATCCTTCGGTGGGCGTACCATCGAAAACCTCGCGGGCTACGACGGTGCGCTCTACCCGGTGAACGAGAAATACGACGAGATTGCGGGCCACCGCTGCTACCCCTCGCTCGACGCGCTGCCGCAGGTGCCGGATATGGCCGTGCTGACCACGCCCGCCGCCTCGATCGAGGCGCTTCTGGAGGATTGCATCGCCGCTGGCGTGCCCGCCGTCATGATCTATGCCTCGGGCTTTTCCGAGGTCGCCACCGACGAGGGCCGCGCCGCGCAGGATCGCATCGCCCGGCGCGCGGCCGAGGCCGGGGTGCGCATCCTCGGCCCCAATTGCGTGGGGCTGCTGAACTATACCAGCGGCGCGCGCGTCACCTTTGCCGGCACACCCGAAGGCCGCCTGTCGGACGGCCCGGCCATCGGCCTGGTCTGCCAGTCCGGCGCGCTTGGCTTCGCGCTGGCCCAGGCGATGGAGCGTGGCGTCGCCTTCAGCCACGTGGTCAGCTGTGGCAATTCCTCGGATGTGGACGTGGCCGACTGGGTCTCGGCGCTGGCGACGGACCCAAGCTGCACCGCCATCGCCTGCGCCTTCGAAGGTATCTCGGACCCGCTGCGCTTCCTGGCGGCGGCCCAGACCGCCTGGGACGCGGGCAAGCCGCTGATCGTCTACAAGATGGCCGTCGGAGAGGAAGGCGCCGCCGCCGCCATGTCCCATACCGCGTCGCTGGCCGGGTCGTCGGACCTGTGGGAGGCGCTGTTCGACCGGGGCGGCGCGGTGTCGGTCCAGGATTTCGACGCGCTGCTGGAAACCGCGTGGTTCTTTGCCAAGGCCCCGGCGGCCAAGGGCGACGGGGTGGCGATGCTGTCGGGGTCAGGCGGGGCGGCGATCATGTCCGCCGATTTCGCCGAGATCACCGGCGTGCCCATGCCCCAGCCGCAGCCCGCCGTCGTCGACCGGCTGAAAGAGCTGATCCCCCCCTTCGTGCCCGCCCGCAATCCCTGCGACGTGACCGCCGGGGTCATCAACGACATGGACACGCTGCTGGCCTGCGCCGACGCGCTGCTGGGCGATCCGCATTATGGCGCGCTGATCTACGGCTATTCCTATGCCTACGACACCGCCACGGTGCGCCAGCCCCATCTCAGCAAACTGGCCGCGAAACATGGCAAGCCCATCGTCTATGTCTGGCTGACCCAGCTGATGGAGGGGCCGGGGCGGCGCGAGGCCGAACAGGATCCCAACGTGGCCGTCGTGTCCTCGATGCGCCGCGGGTTCGAGATCATCCGCGCCTGGACCGCCCGCGCGGCCCGCACGCATCCCACCCCCGATACCGCGCTGACCCCCATGGCCCGCGCCGAGGTGGAGCCGATCCTGCAAAATGCGACCGGCCGGGCGCTTGGCGAAATGGCCTCCAAGGCGATCCTGTCGGCTTATGGCATCCCGGTCCCCGCGGAACGTCGTGTCACCTCTGCCGCCGACGCGGCCGAGGCCGCGCAGGAGTTCAACTGCGCGCTGGTGATGAAGGTCGACAGCCCCGACATCCTGCACAAGAGCGATATTGGCGGGGTTGAGTTGAACATCCACGGCCCGGAAGAGGCCCGCGCCGCCTATGACCGGATCATGATCGCTTGCCACAAGGCCCATCCAGACGCGCAGATCGACGGTATCCTGGTCCAGGAAATGGTGCCCCAGGGGCTCGAACTGATCGCCGGGTTCCGCAATGCCGAAGGCTTCGGCCCGGTGCTGACCGTGGGTCTGGGCGGGATCCTGACCGAAGTGCTGGCCGACACGGCCACGGCGCTCGCGCCGGTCGACTCGGCCACGGCCCGCAGCATGTTGCGGTCGTTGCGCGGGGCGCGGCTGCTGGACGGCTATCGCGGCGCGCCGGCGGTGGACATAGACCGGGTCGCCCAGGCCATCGCGGCACTGTCGCGTCTTGCGGTGGATTTCCCCGACCGGATTGCCGAGTTCGACGTGAACCCCTTGATCTGCCTGCCGGATCGCTGTGTCGCAGTCGATGGGTTGGCCGTGCTGCGCCAGACGTGAACAGGCGGGTATTCCCACCTATTGGGATGGATTCTGCCCTTGGGTCAGGTATGATCGCGATCGGCTGAAAGAGGGGGGAAACATGGCGAACCAGGACGGGACACAGGCGATCCGCCGTGCGGCGACGATGTTGCAGCGCATCGCGCATGTGGCGGGGGACGAACCGCCCACCTTGCGCAACCTGTCCCAGGCGGTCGATCTGCCACGCTCCACCGCGCATCGCATCCTCAAGGCGCTGACGGATACCGGCCTCGCCTATTACGATCCGCAGACCCGGCGCTACGAGATCGGCATGCTCAGCTACGAACTTGGCCTCGCCGTCACAGACAACGTCCTGCAACTGGCGCCCTGGGCGGCGGCGGTGGATCGGGTCGCGCAGCGGGCCAATGTCACCACCTACCTGATGCGCCGTTCAGGGATGGAGGCCGTCTGCGTCCACAAGGCCGAGGGCCGCACCGTCATCCGCGTTATCCCGGTCGAGGTCGGCCAGCGTCGCTACCTCGGCGTCGGGGCAGGGGCCACGGCCCTGCTGGCGGGGTTGCCGGATGAAACCGTCGACCGGATCATCGCGGCGGTGACCCCGGATCTCGAGGCCTTTGCCGACCTCACCCCCGACCGCGTCCGCGAAGCGGTGGCAGAGGCGCGACGCACCGGGTTTTCCGAAAGCCAGGGCCGCGCCTATCGGTCGATCTACGGGCTGGGGGTGGGCGTCAACGCCCATGCCGCCGAACCCGACATCGCCATTTCCATCGCCGCTCATGCGCCCGAGGTCGACGAGACCCGGATCGCCGAGTGGAAGACCATCATCGCCGAGGAAATCGCCGAAACCCGCAAACGCCTGGCGGTGCGGCGCTAGGGCTCAGGCCGCCAGCGCCCGCGCGATGACCAGACGCTGGATGTCGCTGGTGCCTTCGTAGATCTGGCACACCCGCACATCGCGGTAGATGCGTTCGACCGGGAAATCGCGGGTATAGCCGTAGCCGCCGAAGGTCTGGATCGCCGCCGAACAGACCTCTTCCGCGATTTCAGAGGCAAAGAGCTTGGCCATCGACGCCTCTTTCAGCGCCGGCACGCCCGCATCGCGCAGGGTGGCGGCGTGCAGCACCATCTGGTGCGCGACCTCGACCTTGGTGGCCATGTCGGCCAGGCGGAAGGCCACGGCCTGGTGCCCCATCAGCGTGGTGCCCATGCTCTCCCGGTCGTTGGCATAGGCCACGGCATGGTCCAGCGCGGCCCGCGCCATGCCCACCGATTGCGCGGCGATGCCGATACGCCCGCCCTCGAGGTTCGACAGGGCGATGCGATAGCCCTGACCCTCTTCGCCCAGCAGGTTCTCGGCCGGAATCTCGAGGTTCTCGAAGGCGATCTGGGCGGTGTCCGACAGGGTCTGACCCAGCTTTTTCTCAAGCGACGCAACGCGATAACCGGGCGTGTCCGTCGGCACGATGAAGGCGGAAATCCCCTTCTTGCCGGCCTCGGGGTCGGTCACGGCAAAGACGATGGCGACATCGGCGTTCTGGCCCGAGGTGATGAATTGCTTGGTCCCGTTCAGACGCCAGCCCGCATTGGTCCGCTCCGCCCGCGTCTTCAGCGCCGAGGCGTCCGACCCGGCATGCGGTTCGGTCAGGCAGAAGGCGCCCAGCTTTTCGCCGCGCGCCATGGGCCGCAGGAAAGTATCGCGCTGGTCGTCATTGCCGTATTTCAGGATCGGCACGCAGCCCACGGAATTGTGCACCGACATGATGGTCGACAGGGCCCCGTCGCCGGCGGCGATCTCCTCCAGCGCCAGGGCATAGGCCACGTGATCCGACAGCGCGCCGTCCCAGTCCTCGGGCACCAGCATGCCCATCAGGCCAAGCGCGCCCATCTCGGCGATCTCGTCCTTGGGAAAGGCGCCGGTGCGGTCCCATTCGGCGGCCTTCGGGGCCAGCTTTTCGGTCGCGAAACGGCGGGCCATGTCACGCACCATTTCCTGGTTCTCGTCGAGGATCATGTCTCTTCTCCCTTTCGGCGGACGCCCGGCGCCCGCCCTCATCTGAAACGCGTCTCTATCTGTCCCCGGTATAGGGGGCCTGCAAAACCCGGCCAAGCGCCGCAGGGTCAGGTGTCGTCCGCTTCGGCACCCGTCTTGCGATCCGCCCGTGCCACCCGCGACACGAAGAGATCGGCGATGAAGCCGGCATCCTCGCCCAGCCGGTCGGTCGTGCCGTCCACGATGGCCTGGATGCTCATGCCCGAAATCGTCCCCGAAATCGCCCGCACGCTCTGTTCGATATCGACATCGGCGCGCAGCTCTCCCATCTCCTCGGCCTGCAGCATGTAATGCCGCAGGTTCTCGCGATAGGCGCGGTGCAGTTCGGCGATGCGCGGCTTCAGCTCGGGGATGGAACCGGTGGAATCCACGATCAGCTGGTAGAGCGCCACGGCGCTTTCCGGCATGTCGCGCACCGCCTCCAGCTGGAACCTTATCCGTTCGACCAGCGCGTCACAGCCCCGGCGGTCGCCCACGCGCTTTTCGACGTGGCGCATGAACCGGTCCTGGATCGCGTCCAGCACCGCCTCCAGCAGGTTCAGCTTGGTCCCGAACCGTTGCACGGGCAGGCCACGGGAATAGCCCGCATCGATCCCGATCTGTGCCAGGTTCGCGCCCGCCGTGCCCTTGCGCCCGATCAGCGACGTGGCCGCGCGCAGCATCTTGCGGTCGGATATCTCCCGCCGCCGCTGTTTCGGGCCAAGCTGGACCGTCGGGGTCTCCGCGTCGTTGGAACCAGGCAACCTATACTCCGTTCACGTTGGGCATGTCGTTTCGGGTCATCGTCATTGCATCAGTCCCGGCAGGAACAGGATGATCTGCGGGAAGGCAATGAACAGCGTAACCGCTATGGCATCGGCGGCCAGGAAAAGGAAGATGCCCCGGAAGATCGTCGTCAGGCTGGCCTGGTTTCCCACCACCCCCTTGATGACGAAGACATTCATGCCGATCGGTGGGGTGATCATGCCGATTTCCAGAAATTTCACCAGGAAGACGCCGAACCAGATCAGGTCGATCCCCGCATTGTCGAGGATCGGCAGCAGCACCGGCACCGTCAGAAGCATCGCGCCCAGAGGGTCCAGGAACATGCCCAGGATCAGGTAGATGCAGGAAATCCCGATCAGCAGGACCAGCGTGTTGGCCTGCATCGCGATGATCGCGTCGGCGATCATGTGGCCCGTGCCCGACAGGGTCAGGAACCGTGTCAGGAGGATCGCGCCGATCGCGATGAGGAACAGCGAGGAGGTCGTGAGCAGCGTCTCCTTCAGCGCCTCCCAGAGGCCCGAGAGGTTGAGCGAGCGCTTGGCAAGGCCGATCAGGATCGCGGCGAAGGCCCCGACGGCCCCGGCCTCGGTCGCGGTGAAGAACCCGCCGAACATGCCGCCGATCACCACGACCAGCAGGACGAGGATCGGCCAGGTCTCGCGCAGGTCGCGCATCCGCTGGTCGAGCGGCGGCTTCTCGGCCAGGCGCGGGGCCATGTGCGGTTTCCACAGGGCCAGCCCGATGACGACGGTCATGTAGAGCACGGCGGTGGTCAGCCCCGCGCCGATGCCGCCGATGAACAGCTTGGCGATCGGCACCTCGGCGAAGACCCCGAAGAGGATCAGCAGGATCGAGGGCGGGATCAGCGCGCCGAGCGTCCCGGCGGCGGCGACGGACCCGGTGGCCAGCCGCATGTCGTAGCCCGCGCGCTTCATCTCGGGGATGGCGATGCGGCCCATGGCGGCGGCGCAGGCGATGGAGGACCCGGTCACGGCGGCGAACCCGGCCGAGCCCCAGATCGTCGCCACGGCGAGCCCCCCGGGCAGCCAGGCGAGCCAGCTGCGGGCCACCTCGAAGAGGCCCCGCGTCAGCCCGGCGTAATAGCAGACATAGCCCATGAGCAGGAACATCGGCACCGAGCTGAGCGTCCAGCTGGCCGTGAAGTCATAGGGCAGGTTTGACAGCATCCCGAGCGCGGGGCGCGAGCCGATGAGATACCAGATCCCGCCGGTCGAGACCGAGATCAGCGCGATCCCGATATGCACCCGCAGCACCAGCAGCCCCAGCATCAGGCCGAGGCCGATCAATCCGATGATTTCGCGTTCCATGACGGATCAGACCCCTTCACGCATGGCGTCGCGCATGTCGTCGACGCGGTCCACCGGGACCTCTTCCATCCCGCTTTGCAGCGGGGTCCAGAGCACGATCACGCGGTAGACCAGGATCAGGGTCATCAGCGCGAAGCCCGCCGGCAGGAAGAAATAGCCGCCCCAGATCGCGATATCCTCGCCGTTCTCGGTCTCGAAGGCGCCGGCGTGGAACTTGGTCATTGCCTCTTCCCAGAGCGGCAGGGTCATCGTCGCGGCGATCCCCGCGGCGAAGAGGCAGACGGCGCCCCCCAGCACCCGCCGCAGGCGGGCGCCGAGGGTCTGGTAAAGCACCTCGACCGAAATATGCCGGTCGAGGATTTCGGTCAGGCCAAGCGGCAGGAACGCCGCGCCGACCATGTACCAGCGGGTGACAAGCGCCTGGGTGAACGGAACGCGCAGGTTGAAGAGGTTCTTCAGCAGCACGTCCAGTGTCACCTGCACCATCATCGCCAGCACGCACAGCGCCCCGATCAGGGCCAGGCCGCGTGCCAGCAGGTTGAGGATCCGTCCGATCAGGCCCATGTCACATGCACCTCACAACGCGCCGGGGTCGATCTGGCTGAACAGCTGGTCGTAATAGACCTGCGCCACCGCATCGACATCCGTCGTGTCCACGCCCTCGAAGGCCGCCTTCCACTTGTCCACCAGCGCCATGATCTCCTCGATCCGGGCCGGGGCGTCCTCCTGGCCGTATTTCTCGACCGCCAGCTTGCCGATCGTGTCCAGCTCGGTCGTGTAGAAGGCCTCGGTCGCGGCTTGCAGCTCCGCATCGGGTTCCACCGCCTCAACGCCGCCATCGGCGGGGTTCTTCAGGTAATGCTGGTTCTCGCCGTAATAGGTGACGGTGACATGTGCATGGCCCGTGGCCGCGGCCTCAAGCAGCATCTGCTGCCCGTCGGCGCCCATGTCCTCCCAGAGGTCGCGGTTCACGGTGAAGACCGACGATCCGAGGTAAAGCCCGATCGGCACGTTCAGCACGTAATCCACGACATCGCCGTAGGACAGGCTCTTCAGCGTGTCCAGGCCCTGGGTGTTGCCGTCCAGCGTCCCCTGGTTGAGGCTTTCGTAGATATCGCCCGACGGGATCACCACGGCCTTGGCGCCCATGGCCTCCACGTAGCGGCCGAAGGCGCCGACGCCCCGGATCGTCTTGCCCTCGAAATCGGCCATGGAGCTGATCTTGTCCTTGGACATCAGGTAATACGGCCCGACCGCGCTGAAGCCCAGGTTGACCTGGTTGAGCGACTTGAACTCCTCGCGGCAGGGCTCGCATTCGTTCAGGATGTAGTCGCTGATGACCGCCGTCATCACCACCACGTCCGGCGAGGCCGTGACCACATCCGTCACCATGTTGGTATAGGGGAATTCCGCGCGGCTATAGGCCGGGATCGTGTAGCCGATATCGACGATGCCATCGCGAATGCCGTTTGTCATCTCGGCGAATTTCAGCAGCGTGCCGGGATAGACCTCGGAGGTGTATTCGCCCTCCGACAGCCGCTCCAGCTCTTCCGCGAAGACCACGACGCCGCTGTTCAGCCCGTTCTGGGATGCGGTCCCGGTGGCGATGCGCAGTTCCTTGGCCATCGCCGTACCCGAAAGCCCGAACGTCAGGCCGACGGTCAATCCAGCGGCCAGGCCAAACGCCGAACAAGTGCTCAAAACCGGCGCCAGGCCGGTGCGTGAAAGTTTCATGGTGTCCTCCCTGGGCAATGCCAATCGGCGATTGCCTTCTCCTATTCTATTTCGCTAACTGGTCAGCAAGCGATATGAAATGGCTAACTGACGAATTAGCGAAAGTAAACAGCCAAGGAGGAGGAGGCATGTTCAATCTCTCGGGAAAGGTCGCCGTGGTGACGGGCGGCGGACGCGGCATCGGGCGCGGCATCAGCCTGACACTGGCCGCGGCCGGGGCGGACGTCGTGGTGACCGGGCGCAGCCCCGATCCGCTGGACGACGTGGTGTCCGAGATCGCGGAAACCGGCGGTCGCGCCGTGGCGATGCCGGCCGACATCACCGACCCCGACACGCCCCAAGCCCTTGTCGACAAGGCGCAGCAGGCGTTCGGCGGGCTGGATTGCTGGGTCAACAATGCAGGCAGCGCCGCGCGCGACGATGTCGGCGCGCTGATCGACCTCGACGCGGGGCAATGGGACCGGGTCGTCGATCTCAACATGAAATCCGCCTTCTTCTGCGCCCAGGCGGCGGCGCGGGCGATGCGGCAGACGGGCGGCGGGTCGATCATCAACATCACCTCGCGCTCGGGCTCTCACCCCAACCCGATGACGGGCCAATACGGCGCCGCCAAGGCCGGGGTCGAGAACCTGACCATGACCATGGCGGTGGAATGGGGCCACATGGGCATCCGGGTGAACGCGGTCGCCCCCGGCGTCATCGTGACCGAGGAAACGACCGCGATCCTGTCGGGCGACCGCGCCCAGAAACAGATCGACACCGTGCCCATGGGGCGGCTCGGCCAGCCGCGTGACATCGCCTCTGCCTGTCTCTACCTGGCCAGCGATGAGGCGGAATGGGTGTCGGGCATCACCATCCCGGTCAATGGCGGCAGCCGCATCGCCATCGGCTACCTCGCCTACCTGCGCAGGGTGGCCAAGGGGCAGGGGTGAGGATCCTCTATGCTGCCCGGCGGTGCCGCCGGGCGGTCCCCAGGACAATTGCCGCTGAACAGACGGCAAGACTCGGAACGGTCGAAGACCTGGCACGTGTTCCAAACCTGCCCGACTGCCCCAGACCAAACACCCCGTTGACGCCCCGCCCAAACCCATTGTCCAATGACAACGCCATTGCCAGAGGACGCCCGCCATGCCCGACACCCCTCGCGATCCGGTCAAACGTGCCGTCCCCGCCGTGTCCCGCGCCGTGGCGATCCTGCGTTACCTTGGGCGGGCCGAGGACCCGGTCGGCGTCAACCCGATGGCCCGCGACCTCGGCCTCGTGCCCAGCACTTGCCTGCACATCCTGCGGGTGCTGACCGACGAGGGCCTGGTCCAGTTTGACCCGCAGACCAAGCGCTACACGATCGGCGTCGGCATCCTGCCGATCGCGCGCACCGCGATCCAGCGCAACGCCTTCATCTCGCTCGTGCAGCCGCATCTCGACAGCCTGTCGGAAAGCTCCGGCGCCACCGTGCTGGCAACCCAGTTGACCGAAGCCGGCCAGATGGTCGTCGTCGCGATCAGCCAAGTACCGCAGCGCTTCAGCCTTCAGGTCGACCTGGGCAGCCGCTTTCCGCTGCTGATCTCGGCCACTGGGCGCTGCTACGCGGCGTTCAATGATCTCGACCCTGACAGGCTGCGCGCCGATTTCGCGCGACTCAACTGGGACAATCCCCCGCGCTACGAGGCCTGGCTCGACCAGGTCGCCGAGACGCGCGAGCAGGGCTTTGCCGTGGATCGCGGCGCCTACATGTCCGGCGTCACCGTGGTCGCGGTGCCGGTGCTGAACGCCGCGCGTCGCATGACC
Organism: Pseudooceanicola atlanticus; assembly: GCF_000768315.1. Lineage (GTDB taxonomy): Bacteria > Pseudomonadota > Alphaproteobacteria > Rhodobacterales > Rhodobacteraceae > Pseudooceanicola > Pseudooceanicola atlanticus. Next base: position 560,550 of record NZ_AQQX01000003.1, on the reverse strand, counting down.
CGCAGCCTCGTCGCCGTCGGCATCTCCGAACGGATGGAGGCGCAGGGCCTCGACAGCCTCGCCGCGCGCATGCTCCGCGCCCGCGACGAGGTGGCAGAGTTGTCGCTGGCCGACCCCGCCTGACCCCCCGAAATCCGGGCCAGACGAATCCCGCAGCGCCGTTGCGCCCAGACAATGGCCCGCGCGGAAGTTCAGGCCCCGCACACGCCCGATCCGACCAACCCCCTGTAAAACAGGCATTTCCCGCAGGCATGAACGCAATCCATTGCGTCAGGACAATAAGCAACCCGAATTGACAACAATCCGTCCGATTTCCCACCCTTGAGAGCAACGGCGCCACCCGCGCCACCGCCCCCAAGGCGGCCAGGAGGAGGAGATCACGGATGACCAAGCTGACGGAGTACACGTCCTACGCCGATGCGCAGCGCCATTTCAGCCCGCAGGCCCTGTGGGACCTGTTCGATGGCGACCGCGACAGCCTCAACATCGCGCATGAATGCGTCGACCGGCACGCGGGCACCGGCGCCACGGCAGTGGCCATCGCCCATTCCGACGGCCGGGACGAGATCGTGACCTTCGACGCGCTGTCCGCGCTGTCGTCGCAACTGGCTCACTGGCTGCTGGGGCAGGGCGTGGCCAAGGGGGACCGGGTCGCGGTGATGCTCGACCCGACCGAGGCCTTCTACGCCGCCATGTTCGGCGCGATGAAGATGGGCGCGGTGGCCGTGCCGATGTTCACGCTTTTCGGGCCCGACGGCATCCGCCTGCGCACCGACGATTGCACCCCCAAGCTGCTGTTCACCAGCCGCGAGAAAGAGGCCGAGGCGCGCGAGGCCGGCGGGACCGAGGTCGTGGTCGTCGACCAGGATTTCCTCGACGCTCTGGCCGACCTGCCCACCGATTTCACCTGCAACACCGCGGGCAGCGACCTGGCGGTGCTGCAATACACCTCGGGCACGACCCGCGCGCTGCCGGCGGCGGTGAAGCACAACCACCGCTCCATCGTCACGCTGATGGTCGCCGCGCTTTATGCCACGGGGATCCGCCCGGGCGACCGGTTCTTCTGCCCGTCCTCGCCCGCCTGGGGCCATGGCCTGTGGCACGGCACGCTGTCACCGCTGGCGCTTGGCGTGTCCACCGGCACCTTCTCGGGCCGGTTCGACCCGGTGCGCCTGTGCAAGGCGTTGTCGGATTTCGAGATCACCAACCTCTCGGCCGCCGCGACCCATTACCGGATGATGCGCAATTGCGGCCGGGCCGAGGATTTCACCTACCATTTCGACAAGCTCACGTTCACCGGCGAACCCATCGACAGCGAAACCGCCCGCTATGTCGACGATCTGTTCGGCACCACGGTTTGCTCGATGTACGGCACGACCGAGATCGGGGTGATCCTGGCCAATTACCCCGGCGCCGAGGATTTCGAGGTCCGCGACGGATCGCTCGGCAAGGCCGTGCCCGGCAACGTGGTCGAGGTGCATGACGCCACGGGCAAGCCCGCCCAGCCCGGCGAGATCGGCGAGCTGATGGTCATGCGTCGGGGCGAATGGTTCCCGACCAAGGATCTCGGCCGGATCGACGAGGACGGGTATTTCTACCATGCCGGCCGCGCCGACGATGTCATCATCTCCGCCGGCTGGACGATGAGCGCGGTCGAGATCGAGGACGCGATCCTGCGCCATCCCAAGGTGGCCGAAGCCGCCGCCATCGGCGTCCCGGACGAGGTGCGCGGCCAGGTGGTCAAGGCCTTCGTCGTGCTGAAGGACAGCGAAAGCCCGGGCCTCGTCGAAGAGATACAGGACCTCGTCCGCCAGACCCTCTCGCGCCACGAATACCCGCGCCACGTCGCGATCGTCACCGACCTGCCCAAGACCCCCGCGGGCAAGGTCAACCGCAAGATCCTCAGGGACAACGAGGCAAAGGCGGCCGCCTGAGCAATCCCTGAATAACCAGCATTTGGAGGAGACCAAGATGAACGACATGACCCAGAGACAATTCCCCCGTATCACGCAGGAAGGGCTCGATGACCTGTCCAAGCGGATCGGCGTGAAGATCGAGAACACCGTGGAGCCCTGGTGCTACGAGGCCACCCGCGACAATATCCGCCACTACGCCCACGGCATCGGCGACGACAACCCGCTCTGGTGCGACCCGGATTATGCGAAGGGCACGAAATTCGGCGACGTGATCGCGCTGCCCTCGTTCCTGTTTTCCACCAGCCGCATCATCTCGGGCTATGTCGGCGGCCTGCCGGGCGTGCACGCCATGTGGTCGGGCTCGGAATGGGAATGGATGAAACCGATCGCCCGCAACACCGAATTGCGGACCGAGGCCTATCTGAAGGACCTGATCGAACACGAGACCCGCTTTGCCGGCCGCGCCGTGCAGCAGATCTACCACGTCGATTTCTACGACGCGAAGACCGGCGATCAGCTGGCCGCGGCCGACAGCTGGTGTTTCCGGACCGAACGCAACCACGCCGCCGAAAAGGGCACCAAGTACACCGACGTCAAGAACCGCCAGCCCCGCGTCTACACGCAGGAAGAGCTCGACAGCTACACCAAGTATTACGAGCAGGAGGAAATCCGCGGCGCCGAAACCCGGTACTGGGATGACGTGACCGTGGGCGACGCGCTGCCCACCATGGTCAAGGGCCCGATGACCGTCACCGGCTTCATCGCCTATGCCCAGGGCTGGGGCGGGCTCTATATCCGCGCCAACAAGATGGCCTGGAAGCTTCAGCAGAAGCACCCCGGCGCGGGCATCAAGAACCGCTTCGGCATCCCCGATTGCCCCGAACGTGTGCATTGGGAAGAGGATTTCGCGCTCGAGGTCGGTGCCCCCGGTGCCTACGATTACGGCCCCGAACGCGCCTCCTGGCTGACCCATCACGTCACCAACTGGATGGGCGATGACGGCCATCTCAGCCAGGCGAAATGCCAGGTCCGCCGTCACAACCCCGAGGGCGACATCATCCTGATCCACGGCGAGGTCGCGCGGAAGTTCGACAAGGACGGCAAGTTCTACGTCGAGATCACCCAGCGGGCCGAACAGCAGGACGGCGAGATGTCCGCCGTCGGCTCCTGCATCGTGGAACTGCCCAAGAAGTAAGGCGCAGGCCTAACAAGCAGGCCAAACAACAAAGAACAGGGCGGGTATCGTACCCGCCCTGTTTGCGTGTCAGCCCGCCTCGGTCGCCAGCCGCTCCCGCAGGTCGGTCTTCAGCACCTTGCCGTAATTGTTCTTCGGCAGCTCGTCGACGAAGACATAGCGCTTGGGCTTCTTGAACCGGGCGATCTGGCTGGTGCAGACCTCGTCCAGCGCGCCGGTCTCCGGCGTGCCGTCGCAAACCACGAAGGCCACGACGATCTCGCCCCATTCCGGATCGGGCGCGCCGATCACCGACACTTCGCGCACGTGCGGATGGGTCAGCAGCGCCTCTTCGACCTCTCGGGGATAGATGTTCGACCCGCCCGAGATCACCAGGTCCTTGGCCCGGTCATGCAGCGTCAGGTAGCCGCCCGCATCCAGGTGCCCCAGGTCGCCGGTCATCAGCCAGCCCTCCTTCAGGCTCTTCGCGTTGGCCTCGGGATTGTCGAGGTAGCCTGCCATGACCTGCGGGCCGCGCACCGCGATCTCTCCGACCTCGCCGGGGGGCAGGGGGGCGCCGTCCGCACCGATGATCCGCACCTCCGCCACCGATTGCGCCCGTCCGACCGAGGCCAGCCGCGCCGCCCAATCGGGGTGGCTGCTGTCGGCGATATCGCCGCGCGACAGGGCGGTGATCGTCATCGGCGCTTCGCCCTGGCCGTAGATCTGCACGAATTTCGGCCCCAGCACGGCCAGCGCCTCCTTGATATCGGCCACGTACATCGGCCCGCCGCCATAGACGATCGTCTTGATCCCGTCGCCGTCCGACCCCGCATGCCGCGCCGCATCGACCAGCCGCTTGACCATGGTCGGGGCCGCGAACATCGACACGTTGCGCATCTCGCGACCCAATTCCAGGATTTCACCCGGATCGAAGCCGCCGCTGTCCGGGATCACGTGGCGGGCACCGCGCTGCACATGCACGAAGTTATAGAGCCCCGCCCCGTGCGACATCGGCGCGGCATAGAGCGCGGCATCCTCGGCCAGCACGTAATCGACATCGGCCAGATAGCTCAGCGAGGCCGCCATCAGGTTCAGGCAGGTCAGCATCGCCCCCTTGGGCCGCCCCGTCGTGCCGGAGGTATAGAACAGCCACGCCACGTCCCCGCCCGCCATCGGCGCAGGCCAGGGCAGGGGGGCATGGTCCAGCATCGCGGCAAGTTCGGGCGATCCCGGCGCGATGCAGGGCGTGTCGCCGATATCGCCGGTTGCCAGCAAGGCCTCGGGGTCCTTGGCAAAGACGAACCGCGTGCCCGAATGCGCGATGATCCAGGCGGCTTCCTTTGCGTGCAGCTTGCCGTTGACCGGCACGGCCGTCGCGCCCGCGTAGAGGATACCGTAGAAGATCGGCAGGTAATCGACCGAATTGGGCAGGAAGATCGCCACCCGGTCACCGGGCCCGATCCCCCGCGCCACCAGCGCTGCGCCGATGGCGGCGGCCTGCGCGGCAAAGCCCGCGTAATCCGCGACCAGCCGCGTGCCCACGAACAGCGCCGGGGCGTCGGGCCGGTCCCGCGCCGTCCGGGCCAGCCATTCCGCCGGGTTCATTTCGCCGCCTCAAGCACCGAACAGTAATTGGCGACGCCCGATCCGCCCATGTTGAAGACCAGCCCCAGATCCGAGCGGTCGGCCTGCATGTCGCCGGCATTGCCGGTCACCTGCCGCGCCGCCATCACGTGCATCGACACGCCGGTCGCGCCCACCGGGTGGCCCTTGGCCTTCAGCCCGCCCGACAGGTTCACCGGCAGCTTGCCACCCTTCATGACAATCCCTTCGGCCACCGCCTCGGCGCCGTGGCCCTTGGGTTTCAGGCCCATGGCCTCGTAGATCATCAGCTCCGCGATGGTGAAGCAGTCATGCACCTCGGCAAAGCCGATATCGTCCAGCCCCACACCCGCCGCTGCGAACGCCTTGTCAAAGGCGACGCGCGGCCCGGTCAGCTCGGTCATGTCGCGGCGCGACATCGGCATGAAATCGTTCACCTGCTCCGCGGCGCGGAAGGTCACGGCCTGCGGGAAATCCTCGGCCAGTTCGGGGGCCACGATCACCAGCGCCGCCGCCCCGTCCGAGATCAGCGAACAATCGGTCATCCGCAGCGGCGCGGCGATCATCGGGTTCTTGTCCGACACCGCGTTGCAGAACTCGAAATTCACCGCCTTCTGCATATGTGCCAAGGGGTTGGCCATCGCATTGGCATGGTTCTTCACCGCAATCTGCGCGAGCGCCGCGCCCTGGTCGCCGAAGCGCTGGAAATACTGCCCCGCGATCCGCCCGAAGATCTGCGGAAAGGACACGCCGCTTTCCTCTTTCTGGTAGGACGCCCCGGCCAGCGCCTTGGTCACGCCCGCCGTATCCAGGTCGGTCATCTTCTCCACGCCGATCACCAGCGCGATCTTGGTCTGGCCCGCGCGGATCGCGTTCAGCGCGTTGTAGATCGCGGCCGACCCCGACGCGCAGGCATTCTCGCATCGCGTCGCGGGGGTGAAGCGCAGACCGTCATCCAGCCCCATCACCAAGGAAGAGGCAAAGGCATCCGGCACCATGCCGGAATTGAAATGCCCCAGCCAGATGCCGTCGACATCCTCGGCGGCGACGCCTGCATGGGTCAGCGCCTCGTCGGCGGCGGCGATGATCAGGTCTTCCAGGCTCTGCTCTTTCAGCGCGCCGAATTTCGTGTGGCCCCAGCCAGTGATACATGGTTGCATGATGTCTCTCCTACCTTGGGCGCGATCTTGGCCCCCTGCGCCGCGCCCCGGTAGTCCGCAAAGTTACCTAATGGCGAACCCCGCGATGCTGACCGACCTCGATTCCGCGATCTTCGACCACGCCCCCGTAGGGCTGCTCTATTCCGAGGACCGGATGATCCGGCGCTTCAACCATCGCTTCGCCGCGCTCTTCGGCTATGACGACGCCGCCCTTCAGGGCCAGTCGCTGGCGATGCTCTATCCCTCGCTGGACGAGTTCGACCATACCGGCCAGCACTGGACGAAAGAGCTCAGCGCCCATGGCGCCTATGTCGACGAACGGATCATGAAGCGCCGCGATGGCGGGCTGTTCTGGTGCCGTGTCCGGGGGCAGGCGCTCGACCCCGCCACCCCTCTGGCCCGCGCGGTCTGGAGCTTTGCGGATCTTTCGGCCGAACGTCCCGTCCTGGCCCTGTCGCGGCGCGAACGGCAGGTCGGGATGCTGCTGGTCGAGGGCCTGACCGCCAAGGAAATCGCCCGGCGGCTCGAGATCTCTCCGCGCACCGTGCATGTCCACAAGAACCGGCTGATGACCCGTTTCGGCGTTCGCAATTCGCTGGAACTGGTGCGCTGCCTGACCTCCATGCCGTCCTGAGCGCGGCCCGGATCAGTCCAGCGCCGCCCCCTGCCAGTCGGGAATGGTGATCCCCGTCAGGGTCTTGCGTGAATGATCCGGCCCCAGCTCCTGCGCGATGGCGCGGTGGATGCGCAGGGCGTTTTCCTCGAACTTGTCGGTCACGCGATAAAGGGGCCCGGCCACGGTCACGGAATAGATCCGGTTGCCCAGCACGATCGGCACCGCCACCCCGCCCAGGTCGGGCGAGTAGTTGGACGCCGACACGAACCAGCCGCGCGCCCCGGCCTCGGCCATCTGCTCGCGCACCTCGTCGACCGACTTGGCGGCGTTGGGCCCCCAGCAGCCATATTCGGTCTTGCGCAGGATCACCTCGCGGTCACGTTCGGGCATCTGCGACAGCAGCGTCTGGCCCGACGCGGTGACATGGATCGGCACCCGGTTGCCCAGCTGCGCCGCGTAGCGCACGGCGGCCGACGATTCGACCACCGCCAGGAACACCGCGAATTGCCCGTTCGGGGCGGAAATCCAGGTGGTTTCCCCGGTCTCTTCCCCCAGCCGGACGATGATCCGGCGCAGCGCCTCGGGCACCGGCTCGGCCTCGGTGAAGGCTTCGGACAATTGCTGCCAGCGGGATGACGGGTAGTACCCGCCGCGTGCGCGGGGTTCGTACAGGTATCCCGCATCTGCCAATGTTGTCAGTATGTTATGAGCGCTGGATCGTGGCCAGTCGAAATGTCGGACCACATCTGCCAGCGTCGCGGGCTCCTGTCGCTCGGCAAAGAATTCCAGCAAGGCCAGAAGGTTTTCGATCTGTTTGACTGCCATGACTTCTTCTGCCCCGTTTGCCGGTTCTGATCCAGACGCGCGTTGACAAGTGAATCGCGCTCTGTCTTACTTGTTCCAAATATTGCTGTATTTGTCCAGATATATGGACAAATGGGAGGAGACGGCAAAATGGGACCACTCGACGGACTTCGCGTCCTCGATCTCAGCTCCGTGCTTATGGGGCCGTATGCATCGCAGATTCTCGGGGATTACGGCGCCGAGGTCATAAAGGTCGAAGCGCCGGCCGGTGACCTCGTGCGGGAAATCCAGCCATCGCGTTCGGCGGGGATGGGGGCGATGTTCCTCAACTCGAACCGTTCGAAGCAAAGCATCGTGCTGAACCTCAAGACGGCCGAGGGGCGCGACGCGGTGCTGCGAATGGTCGCCGATTGCGATGTCGTGCTCAGCAATGTGCGCCCGCGCAAGATGGACCGCCTGGGCCTGACCTGGGAGGCGCTGAGCGCCGCCAACCCCCGGATCATCTATGCTGCCCTTGTCGGCTTCGACCAGCAGGGTCCCTATGCCGGGCGCCCGGCCTATGATGACCTGATCCAGGGCGGGGTCTGCATCCCGCATCTCTTCGAACGCGCCGGCCAGCAGCCGGCCTACGTGCCCGCCGCGATCTGCGACCGCATCGTCGGCATGTCCGCGGTGAACGCGATCCTCGCCGCGGTGATCGAACGCGGCAAATCCGGCCAGGGCCAGAAGGTCGAGGTGCCGATGTTCGAGACCATGCTCTCGATGATCCTGGCCGATCACCTGGGCGGTCTGACCTTCATGCCGCCGCTGGATCACGGCGGGTACAAGCGGCACCTGTCGCCCGACCGCAAACCCTATGAAACCAAGGACGGCTACGTCTGCGCGCTGATCTACAATGACGGCCATTGGGAACGGTTCTTCCGCGAACTAGGCCGCCCCGACATGCCTGCCGCCGACCCCCGTTATGCCACCTTTGCCGCCCGGATGGAGCATATAGACGAGGTCTATGCTGAGCTTGGCACCCTGATGAAGACCCGCACCACCGCCGAATGGCTCGACCTGTTCGACCGCGCGGACGTGCCGGCCCTGCCGATGCATTCCTTCGAATCCGTGCTCGAGGATCCGCATCTGCGCGAGGTCGGCTTCTTCGAAGAGGTCGACCACCCGACCGAGGGACGCATTCGCCAGATGGCCGTTCCCACCAGTTTCTCGCGCACCCCGGCCACACCCGAACGCCTGGCCCCCCGCCAGGGCGCCGACGGGGCCGAAGTGCTGTCGCGCATGGGCTTCACCGCCGACGAAATCACCGCCTTGGCGCAAAGCGGGGCGCTGACATTGCCGGATGCGCAAAAGACGGAAGGGGCTGAATAACATGGACTTTTCCCTGTCCGACGACCAGAAGGCCATCCAGGACGCGATCGAACGGATCTGCGCGGGCTTCGGCGACGAATACTGGCTGAAAAAGGACCGCGAGGGCGGCTTCCCGACCGATTTCTACGACGCGCTGGCCCGCGAAGGCTGGCTCGGCATCTGCACTGCAGAGGATCAGGGCGGCGCCGGGCTCGGCGTGACCGAGGCCTCGATCATGATGCGCACCATCGCCGAAAGCGGGGCAGGGCTGTCTGGCGCCTCTGCCGTGCATATCAACATCTTCGGGCTGAAACCGGTCGATGTCTTCGGCACGGACGAGCAGAAGAACCGCATGATCCGCCCCATGGCCGAGGGCCGCGCCAAGGCCTGTTTCGGCGTGACCGAACCCAATACCGGCCTCAACACGACCCAGCTGAAGCTGCGCGCCGACAAGCGCGGCGACACATATGTCGTGAACGGCCAGAAGGTCTGGATCTCGACCGCGCAGGTCGCCGACAACATCCTGCTTCTGGCCCGCACCACCCCGCTCGAGGACGTGACCAAGCCGACGCAGGGCCTGTCGCTTTTCTACACGCCCTTCGACCGTGACCGCATCAAGGTGTCCGAGATCGAAAAGATGGGCCGCAAGGCCGTCGACAGCAACGAGCTCTTCTTCGAGGATTTCGAGATCCCCGAAACCGACCGCATCGGCGAAGAGGGCGAGGGCTTCAAGTACATCCTGCAGGGCATGAACCCCGAACGTATCCTCATCGCGGCCGAAGCCGTGGGCCTGGGTTTCGCCGCCCTGAAAAAGGCCACCGCCTATGCCAAGGACCGCAACGTGTTCAACCGGCCCATCGGTCAGAACCAGGCCATCCAGCATCCGCTGGCCATCTGCCAGTCGGAACTGGAGGCCGCCTGGCTGGTCACCATGAAGGCCGCCTGGGAATACGATCAGGGCCTGCCCTGCGGCGCCAGCGCGAACATGGCGAAATACCTGGCCGGCGAGGCGGGGTTCAATGCCTGCCAGCAGGCGGTGATGACCCATGGCGGCTTTGGCTATGCCAAGGAATATCACGTCGAACGCTACCTGCGCGAAAGCCTGATCCCCCGCATCGCCCCGATCTCGCCCCAGCTGGCGCTCTGCTACATCGCGGAACGCGTGCTGGGCCTGCCGAAATCTTACTGAAGGACACGCTCATGGCCGGTCTCTGGTTCGAGGAATTCCACGAAGGTCTGCATTTCCGTCACGAGCTGACGCGCACGGTGACGGAATCCGACAACATGATGTTTTCGCTGATGTCGATGAACCCGCAGCCCCTGCATATCGACTTCAACTTTGCCAAGGACACGGAATGGGGACAGCCGCTGTTCAACTCCATGTTCACCTTCGCGATCATGGTCGGGCTGACGGTGCAGGACACGACGCTGGGCACCACGATCGGCAATCTCGGCTTTTCCGAGGTCAAGTTTCCCGCGCCTGTTTTCCACGGCGACACCCTGCGCGCCGAAACCACGGTACTGTCGACCCGCGCGTCGAAATCCCGCCCGACCCAGGGCCTGGTCGAGTTCGAACACCATTGCCTCAAGCAGGACGGCACGCTGGTCGGCCAGTGCAAGCGCATGGCCCTGATGCGCAAACGGCCGGAGGCCGCATGATGCGCTCGTTCCTCTTCGTGCCGGGCGACGCCCCCCGCAAGTTCGAAAAGGCCCGCGCCGGTGAGGCTGATGCCCTGATCCTCGACCTCGAGGACAGCGTCGCCGCCACCGCCAAGGTCACGGCGCGCGGCACCGTGGCCGACATGCTGGATGCGCCCCGTGATGAGCCCCGTAACGAGCCAGGCGATGGCCCGGCGCTCTTCGTCCGGGTCAATGCGCTCGATACCGGGATGACGCTGGATGACCTCGCCGCGATCATGCCGCATCGCCCGGACGGGATCGCGCTGCCGAAATGCCAGGGCCCCGACGACCTGAACCGCGTCGCCCATTACCTGGCCGCGTTCGAGGCCGCCCATGACCTGCCGCCGACGCCGATCATCGCCATCGCCACGGAAACCGCCGCCTCGCTCTTCACGCTGGGCAATTACGCGGGCTGCGACGAACGGCTTTGGGGCATGATGTGGGGGGCCGAGGACCTGTCCGCCGATCTGGGCGCCCGTGAAAACGGCGCGCGCGAAGGGTTCCACGAACCCTTCCGCCTGGCCCGCAACCTCTGCCTGGCCGGGGCCGCGGCGGCGGGTGTCGTCGCCATCGACACGATCTGCGCCGTGCTGGACGACTTCGACGTCGTCACCCGCGAGGCGCGGGAGGCCCGCCGCGACGGCTTCGGCGCCAAGGCGGTGATCCACCCCAAACATGTCGCGCCGGTCAACACCGCCTTCACGCCCACCGAAGAGGAACTCGCCTGGGCGAAGAAGGTGCTCGCGGCCTTCGCCGCCGATCCCGGGGCAGGGGTGGTGCGCATCGACGGGCAGATGATCGACAAGCCGCACGAACGCGCCGCGCAAAAGATCATGGCCACCGCCGGGGGGACGTCCTGATGGCCGCGCCCGGTAACGACCAGGTCCCGCTGAACCTGCCCTCCGCCCTGCTGGCCAAGGTGGAAACGGCGCTCGTCTTCCTGTCGACCCTCGCCATGGCCGCAATCATGTGCATCGTCATGGCCGACGTGGTGCTGCGCTATGTGTTCGACGCGCCGCTTGTCTGGTCCTTCGACCTGATCGGCCTCTACCTCGTGGGGGCGGTGTTCTTCTTCGCGCTCTCGGACACGATGCAGCAGCACGGACATATCGCGCTCGACGTCTTCGTGCCGCTGATCCCGTTCCGCCTGCGCCACGCGGCGCAATCGCTGGGCTTTGCCGCCTCGACCCTGTTCCTGGCCGCGATCACCTGGCTCGAGATCTGGGAAGCCGAGGGCGCCTTCATGGCCGATGACCGCATCGCCGGTGTCGTGCCCTTCCAGACCTGGGTCGCCCATGCGGTGCTGGCCATCGGCATGGGGGCGCTGGTCCTGCGCTGCGCTTACCGGTCGATTTTCCACGCGATTTCAGCGGTTTCCGGGCGGCCCAACGTCGAATTGCCGCCCCCGCCCATCACCTCGTCCACCAAGTCGGAGCATGCCGAATGACCGTGACCGTCGCGCTACTTGTCCTCGTGGCCATGCTTGTCTTTGGCCTGCCCGTGGCCCTTGCCATGGGCGTGTCGGGGGCTGTCGGGCTCTACATGTTCGGCGGCTGGCCGATCCTTCAGGGCATCCTCAAGACCGCACCCCTGTCGACCGCCAATGATTACGAGATCATCACCATCCCGATGTTCCTGCTGATGGCCGAATTCGTCATCATATCGGGCGTCGCCAACGACCTGTTCCGCGCCGCCACCGTCTGGGTCGGCCGCCTGCGTGGCGGGGTCGCCATGGCCACCGCGCTGGCCGGTGCGGGCTTCGGCGCGATCTCGGGCTCGTCCACCGCGGCCGCCGCCACGCTCGCCTCGACCTCGATCCCTGCAATGCTGAAGGAAGGCTACGAGCCCAAGCTCGCCTGTGGCGTCGTCGCGATTTCCGGCACGCTGGCCATGCTGATCCCGCCCTCGATCGCGCTGATCCTCTACGGGATCATCGCCGACATCCCGATCGGGTCGCTGCTGATCGGCGGGGTGATCCCGGGCCTGATCGTCACCGTGACGATCATGCTGACCATCGCCTTCCTGGTCTGGCGCGACCCCTCGGCAGCGCCGCTGGGCCAGTCCTACACGTTCCGCCAGAAATTCGCCTCGCTCAAGCGGGTCGGGCTGGTGCTGATCCTGTTCTTCGCGGTGACCGGCACGATCTATTCCGGCATCGCCACCCCGACCGAGGCCTCGGGCATCGGCGCCTTCTGCGCCATGCTGATCGCCGCATGGGAACGCCAGCTGACGCTGAAGAACGGGTTGCGCGCCCTGCGCTCGGCGGCACAGACCACCTGCATGGTGCTCTTCATCATCCTGGGCGCCCATGTCTTCGGCTATTTCTTCACGCTGACCCGCGTGACCAACGACATCACCACCTGGGTGGGGGCGCTGGAAACCTCTCGCTGGGTGATCCTGGCGGTGATCCTGCTCGGCTACCTGATCCTCGGCTTCTTCATGGACCAGATCGCGATCCTGATCCTGACCGTGCCGGTGATCCTGCCGTTGATCCTGCAGATGGGCTATGACCCGATCTGGTTCGGCGTGCTTGTCGTCGTCACCGCCGAGGTCGGCATGGTCACGCCACCCCTGGGCATGAACGTCTTCGTCGTCGCCCGTTACACCCGCCGCCCGCTCGGAGAGCTGTTCCGCGGCGTCGCGCCCCATGTCTGGGCGCACCTGATCGTCATCGCATTGCTCGCCGCGTTTCCGGCGATCACCCTGTGGCTGCCGTCAACGATGCGGTAGCCGCGTTCTATTGTTCGACAGAGGAGGAAGAACAATGAGGAAGACCACGACGGCCCTTGCGGCCCTGCTACTGACGACCACCGCCGTGTCCGCGCAGGACATCACCCTGCGCCTGGCAGACAGCCTGCCGGTCGGCCATTACATGACCACCGGCGTCGCCGAACCGCTGATGGAGGCCACGACCGAGGCCACCGGCGGCGCGGTCGCCTTCGAACATTTCCCGGCGCAGCAGCTGGGCAAGGCCAAGGACATGCTCTCGCTCGTGCAATCCGGCGTGGCCGACATCGCCTATGTCGGTGCGTCCTATTCCGCCGACAAGCTGCCGCTCAGCTCGGTCGGGGAACTGCCCGAGGCCTTCACCAATTCCTGCGAAGGCACCAAGGCATTCTGGGAAATCGCCAAGCCGGGCGGCGCGCTCGACGTGGCCGAATACCAGGAACAGGGCGTGCGCGCGCTGGCCGTGCTGGTCCTGCCGCCCTATCAGCTCTTCGCCTCGAAAGAGATCACCGGCCTCGACAGCATCAACGGCTGGAAGGTCCGCGTGACCGGCGCGCCCAAGATCGCCGGAGTGAAAAAGCTGGGTGGCGTCCCGGTCGCCGTGCCGGGCCCCGAAACCCGCGAGGCCCTGTCGCGCGGCACCGTCGACGCGATCGCCTTCCCGATCGGGTCGATCAAGCCCTATGACTTGGCGCCGCATATCAAGACCGCGACCCAGGGCACCAATTTCGGCGCCTTCGTCGCGACCTGGATGATCTCGCAGTCGAAATACGACGAACTGCCCGAAGACGTGCAGCAAGCCCTGACCGAGGCCGGCGCCGCCGCCACGCTCAACGGCTGCGAGGCCACCGACGCCTCTGCCGACGCCGACAAGGCCTTCGTCGCCGAACAGGGCGTGACCTTCGTCGACCTGCCCGAGGCCGACCAGGCCAAGCTGGCCGACATGATGTCCAATGTCGGCGACGAATGGGCCGCCGAACTCGATGGGCGGGGCAAGAAGGGGTCCGAGATCCTCGCCGCCTTCCGCAACGCCCTGGGCGCCATGTAAGCGCCTAGCCATGCAGCAAGGGCGGCCCCGAAGCCGCCCGACCCGAGGCAGGAAAAGGGCGCCCCCGTGGCGCCCTTTTATGTGCCGGGGCAGGGGCTTGGGTCCAATGCCGGGGTCTCTCGGTCCTACCAGCCGGTACCGGCCTAAGGATCAGCGCGCAGCCCTCGGATCTTATCCCCCGCCCGGCGGCACCGCCGGGCTGCGCCTGCCTGCCCCTCGGCAGGCGCATTCGCGCCCGCCCATGCAGGCGCAGCCCTCAGTAATAACGCGGCAAGGGACGAGATTTCTGCATCCACCGGCCATGACACGGCAGGCGCTGACACGCCACCAAGCCCACCAAGCCTCACCCGCCGGAGCCGACCTCCAGCCACCGCCGCTGCTCCGGGTCCGGCAACAGCTCTGCCATTCGCCGGTCGTAAAGCGCCAGCAGCTCCTCCGACAATTGCCCCGCCCATTTGTCCGACGTGCCGGAATCGAAGAACGCCGCATCGGAATGCCAGAACCCGGTCCCGCCCACCGGCGCGTAATCCGCGGCCTTCTGCTTCATCGCGCCGAACTCCGTCGCCGCCGTCACCGCGTCGATCAGCGCCTCCGATGCGTCGATCCCGGCGGCTTCCGCCATGCGCCGCACCGTGCCGCGCCCGTCGCGCAGCATGTCGGCGTAGTGAAACAGGCCCAGCCCCGGCACCCGCCCCGATTGCACCGTCTCGAGGTAATGCGCCACGATCAGCGCCAGCGTGTCGGTGTCGAAATCGTCGAACCGCGCCGGGCTTTCCAGGAAGACCCGCGCGGAGGCCTCCAGGGGCAGCTTCATCGGGTGGTCGGGACTGGCGCTGATCCGGTTGGCCACCGCCTTGCGGACCGAGAACAGGATATCCAGCGGATGGCGATAGACGGCGATCACCCGCACGCCCTCCCAGACCGGGAAGCCGGTGGCGGGGGTGTGGGTCTTGACCACGCGCCGCCCCTCCTGCCGGTCGAGCGCCGCGGCGACATCCTCGGCCGAAACGCCCAGATCGGCATCGACCCAGGGCGACAGCACCGGCACCTTGTCCGGCAGGTCGGTCGTGCCCAGGGCCAGCATGGTCAGGATCGTCTGGCTCCAGGTCGTGCCGGCCTTGGGCGGGGTGCAGACCAGGATATCGCCCGCCCGCGGCTGCCAGACCGCCCAGCGATCCGGATCGGTCAGCTCTCCGCGAAAGGCGCGGGCCGGAGGCGCAATCACGGGGGCAAGAACGGGGGCAGGGTGCGACATGTCCGGGGCTCCTCCAATGGTCGCGCCAGATTGGCCCCGCACGGCCCCGGCGACAACCCCCGACACTGCCCCCGCCACCGCGCGAAACGGCCACGTCGCCGCGCCCGCGATCAAGCCGCTTCCCCCGCCAGACAACCTAATGTAGAAGGCGCCAATGCCTCCGACCAAGGGGCGTCAGCCACAGGCTTTCACGCCCCCCGATCCTCTGCTATCTGAGCACCCCATGACCGAGCTTGACCATATCCGCAACTTCTCCATCGTTGCCCATATCGACCACGGGAAATCCACCCTGGCCGACCGCCTGATCCAGTCGACCAACACCGTGTCGGAACGCGAGATGAAGGAACAGCTGCTCGATGCGATGGACATCGAACGCGAGCGTGGGATCACCATCAAGGCCAACACCGTCCGCATCGAATACATCGCCAAGGACGGCGAGAAATACATCCTCAACCTGATCGACACCCCCGGCCATGTCGACTTCGCCTACGAGGTCTCCCGCTCCATGCGCGCGGTCGAGGGCTCCCTGCTTGTCGTCGACAGCACCCAGGGGGTCGAGGCGCAGACCCTCGCCAATGTCTATCAGGCCATCGACGCCGACCACGAGATCGTGCCGGTGCTCAACAAGATCGACCTGCCGGCCTCGGAACCGGACCGGGTCAGGGAACAGATCGAGGACGTGATCGGCATCGACGCCTCCGAGGCGATGCTTGTTTCCGCCAAGTCCGGCATCGGCATCGAGGAAACGCTCGAGGCGATCATCGCCCGGCTGCCCGCGCCCCAGGGCGACCGCGACGCGCCGCTCAAGGCGATGCTGGTCGATAGCTGGTATGACCCCTATCTCGGCGTGGTCGTTCTGGTGCGGATCATGGATGGCGTCCTGAAGAAGGGCGACCAGATCAAGATGATGCAGACCGGCGCGAAATACGGCGTCGACCGGATCGGTGTCTTCCGTCCCGCGATGCAGAATGTCGATGAACTCGGCCCCGGCGAAATCGGCTTCCTCACCGCCCAGATCAAGCAGGTGCGCGACACCAAAGTCGGCGACACGATCACCACCGAAAAGAAGGGCTGCGAGAAACCGCTGCCGGGCTTCAAACCGTCGATCCCGGTCGTCTTCTGTGGCCTCTTCCCCGTCGACAGCGCCGAATTCGAGGATCTTCGGGACGCGATCGAGAAACTGGCCCTGAACGACGCCTCGTTCTCCTATGAAATGGAAACCTCGGCGGCGCTTGGCTTCGGCTTCCGCTGCGGCTTCCTCGGGCTGCTGCATCTCGAGGTGATCCGCGACCGGATCGAACGCGAATACGATATCGAGCTCATCACCACCGCGCCCTCGGTGATCTACCACGTCTTCATGAAGGACGGAGAGAAGATCGACCTGCACAACCCCGCCGACATGCCCGACCTGACCCATGTCGACCACGTGGAGGAACCGCGGATCAAGGCCACCATCATGGTGCCCGACGAATATCTCGGCGATGTGCTCAAGCTCTGCCAGGATCGCCGCGGCATCCAGGAAGACCTGACCTATGTCGGCGGCCGCGCCATGGCGGTCTATGACCTGCCCCTGAACGAGGTCGTCTTCGATTTCTACGACCGCCTGAAATCGGTGACCAAGGGCTATGCCTCCTTCGATTACCAGCTGATTGGCTACCGCCAGGACAACCTGGTGAAGATGCAGATCCTGGTGAATGACGAACCCGTCGACGCGCTGTCGATGATGGTCCACCGCGACCGGGCGGAAATGCGCGGCCGTGCCATGTGCGAAAAGCTCAAGGACCTGATCCCGCGCCACATGTTCAAGATCCCGATCCAGGCCGCCATCGGCGGCAAGGTCATCGCCCGCGAAACCCTCGCCGCGCTCCGCAAGGACGTGACCGCCAAATGCTACGGCGGCGACGCGACCCGGAAGCGCAAGCTGCTGGACAAGCAGAAGGCCGGCAAGAAGAAGATGCGCCAGTTCGGCAAGGTGGATATCCCACAGGAGGCGTTTATCAGCGCTCTCAAAATGGACAACTGAGGTTGTCCATTTTTCGCGCTGATGACCGCAGTGCGCGAAAGCGAATTGCCGAAAGGCAAATCGCGTGCGGCACCCGGATCGGGCAGAGCGGCCTGCGCTGAACCGCCCATATGGCCGCGCTATCGCAGCTCAGAGGTTCCCCCGCTCGGCGGCACCGCCGGGCACCGCCCCGCGACCACCTGACGCCGCGCCTGGACCCACCATCCCTTGCGATAATGCCCCATCCCGGTACTCTCTCCGCACTATCTGTCGTAGAGAGTGCCCCATGGATCAGGTCGCGCCCCATTTCCCCCTTGTCGGCTGGACCCGCAACGAAGACGCGCCGCCGCTCGAGATGGCGCAGGTATTCGGGGAACGCCGCTCCGGCACCAACCTGGTGCACCGCCTCCTCGGGCGGAATACCGGGTTGCAGATGACCAACCGCTTTGGCTGGAAACACGGGCTTCCGGCTTATCCGGTCATGCCGCTGAAATGCCTGTTCATCGGGGTCGTCCGGCACCCGCTGGACTGGCTGAAAAGCTTCTATCGCGGCCCGTTCGAGGTCGCCCCGGACATCGCCCGCAAACCCTTTCCCGACTTCCTGCGCGCAGAATGGGAAAGCGTCTACACCCCGCGCAATTCCGGCTGGTTCGACCATGGATACGAGCTCGACCCAAGGCTCGGTCGCGGCACCGTGTTGCAGCTGGATCGCCACCCGATCACCGGGCGCCGTTTCCGCAACGTGGTCGAATTGCGCAACACCAAGTTGCAGGGTCACCTGTCGCTGCTGGCCCGCAACCTCAACGCGGTCTTCGTGCGATACGAGGACGTGGTCGCCGACCAGCAGGGCTTCGTCGACACGCTGAGCGGTCTTTTCCCGATGCCGGACGCGCCGGCCTTTGCCGAGGTCAATCGCCAGGTCGGGCCGCGTGCTCCCGCGCTCGATATCGACTTCACGGACGAGGATCGCGAATTCGTCCTGTCCCAGCTCGACCGGCGGCAGGAGGCATCGGTCGGCTATGACCTCGCGACCGAGGCCGGGTGCGGGGCCGAAGGCGGGGCAGGGCTGATCCAGATCAAGGCAGATGCATTCCGAAAATGATATGTTTTCCTCATGTCATCCGCATGAGGAGAGTCCGATGTTGCGCCTTGCCATGATGCTCTATTCCCTGATCGGCACGACCCTGGCCGGGTCGGCGGTGGTGGTGGCCCTGGTGATTGGCCAGGACACGCTGCGCCCGATCCTGATCGCCGCCGCGCTTGGTTTCATCGCGGCGCTGCCGGTGGCCTGGGCGGTGGCGGCACGGCTTTACCGCGCCTGACCAGGTGTTGCCTGGGCGCGGGCGTCATGATCGCCCGCGCGCAGCGTTAACCCCGGCCTCTGCCGATCCCGCACCGACGCAATACCGACGTTGTACCGACGCGATACCGACGTGCCAAAACGCGTGTTTTCCAAGGGTGAACGGGGACTCGGCGACCGTCCGGTCGCATCCGGGCCGCGCAACGCCGCCCGCCTTGTTAATTATTTCAGCCACGCAACGGGGATGACGAGGCGTCATTCGCGCTCAAAACTGGCGAAGTGGCAACAATTCGCCTAACCTGTCCGTATTAAAGACCAAACGAATCCAGTCACTCGACAGGGTATTGAAATGAAATCACTTTTTCCCGCCCTCCTGGCTGCAGGGCTGCTGTCCGGTTGCGTGCAGATCTCAGGGACCGAAACCGCGCAACCCGGCAAGGGCGGCACCTTCTGTTCCGGGGCCGCCGCCGCAATCTGCGCCTTTGCCAACGCACCGCTGAAATTGGCCAGCCAAATCATCAACTTGCCGGACAGGCCCTATCCGTTCAAACCGCTGGCCGACGATCTGCGCTTCGTCGACGCCACCGGCCGCGTCTGGATCGCGCCCGAAGGCATCCTGACCGATGGCGCCTCGATTCCGCCGATCTTCACCAAGGTTGTCGGCGACCCGAACCGCGCCGAATACCGCAACGCCGCCGCGATCCATGATAGTTATTGCGGGATCGGAAACGAGGACACACCCTATTTCCACACCCGCAACTGGCAGGACACGCACCGCATGTTCTACGAAGCGCTCCGCGTCGGCGGCACGCCCGATACACGGGCCAAGGTGCTGTTTTCAGCTGTTTATATGGGCGGCCCGCGCTGGTCGCTCACCCGGCCGCATCCCACCGTGTCGACCACGGGCGAGGTGATCTCGACCCAGGGTACCGACAGCTACCCGGGGCATGACCGCGACGACCTCGCCAATATTCCGACGGAAGAATTGCAGGCCGCCCTGGGCCGCGTCGTGGCCGAGATCGAACGCTCCGACCCGTCCCTGCCCGAGGTCGAAGCCCTGGTGGAACGCGAGGTCCGCGCACTGCAGGTCGTGAACGCTCCGGCTCATGTCCCCTCTGGCGGGTATGATCATGACGGCGACGATTACGGCTACGGCGACGACGCCTACGGTGATGATGCTTACGGTGACGACGCCTATCCCGGTTCCTCTGAACAATCCGTCGATCCCGCCCTCACCGGCGAAGGTGAACCCGCGTTCGGATCGGCCGGCGATGATGTGTCTGCGCCCACCACGGACCCGGGTGTTGCGGATCAGCTTTAATATTTAATTTCAGGGGGTTGAGTTTTTTCCCTCAATCCCCGGCCGCCAGGAAGGCCGCGACGGCGGCCTCGAATTCCCGGGGCTTGTCGGCATGCAGCCAATGCCCTGCACCGGGGATCTTGGCAAACACCGCCTCGGGGAAGAACGCCTTGATCCGGTCGCGATACTCGCGGCTGACGTAATCGGAATTGGCGCCCGACAGGAACAGAGTCGGCCCCTCGAACTGGCCCTCGATTTCGGGGAAGGACAGGATATGCGGCATCTGGTCCCTGAGCGCCGCAAGGTTCAGCCGCCAGGCCTTGTTCGGCACGTCCAGCGACTGGGTGAAGAAACTGCGCAGGGCAGGTTCAACCCTTTGATCTTCCAGCATGGTTTCCGCGTCCGACCGGCGCGAGACCTGCGACAGATCCACCGCCTCCATCGCGTCGATGAACTGCATCTGCGTATGCCCGTAGGCCACCGGCGCGATATCCGCGACGATCAGCCGGCGCAGCCCCTGCGGGTGCAGCAGGGCCGTCACCATCGCCGCCTTGCCGCCCATGGAATGGCCCAGAAGGTCGGCCTCTCCCAGGTCGGCAATCACCTCGGCCAGGTCCTCGGCCAGGGCGGGATAGCTGTGATCGGGGTCGTGCAGGCTCTGACCATGGTTGCGCATGTCCACGGCGATCACGGGACGCACCTTGGACAACCGCTTGGCGATGACCCCCCAATTGCGGGCAGAGCCGAACAGCCCGTGGGCGATGACCAGCGGGGTGACATTGTCGGGACCATCATGGCGGATCATGTTCAACATGCAGCGAAAGTACCTGCATTCCAAAGGGATGGCCAGCGCAGTTGAGCCTTGGCGCCGGGCGGGGTAAAGGTTCCGAAACCATTTGAGCCAAAGCTGTCACCGTGTTCGACCCCGCCCATTTCCAGACCCGCCTGAAAGAGGCGCAGACGCTTCTGAAACGCACTTTCGGCGGGGATCCGAAGACGCTGAAGGCCGGGCTGCGCAAGGCCGGGCGCCGCCTACCGCGCAAGGCGCGTCTGGCCGGCCGCGAGATCGTGAAGGCACAGCCGCTGGCCGAGCATCCCAAGCTTCAGCAGCAACTGGACGGCGAAAAGCTGGACAAGCAGTTCGACCGCCTGATCGCCGGGATCAAGAGCGTCGACATGGCCGACCGCCGCAAGGGCGCCGTGCTTGGCGCGCTCGCCGCGACGGCCTTCAACCTGCTGGTTTTCTTTGGTCTTCTGCTGCTCTTTGCGATGTGGCGGGGCTGGGTCTGAACGGCGCGCGCCGGATCGACTGGCGCGTCACGACCATCACCGTGGCAAAGCTGACGAAGAGCAACAGGTACCACGACCCCATCTTGGCAAAGCTCACCCGGTCCAGAACGCTTTGGCCGGCATATAGCCAGGTGCCTGTCAGCGTGCCGATATTTTCAGCCACCCAGAGCGCAAAGCTCGACAGGAAGGCGGCCAGCGGCAGCGGCATCCAGTACCAGCCGCCGATCCGGAACCAGATCCGTGTCCGTGCAAACAGCAGAACCGTCGCCGCGAACAGCACCAGCCGGATGTCGGGCAGGAAGTGGTGGGCGAAGAAGTTGACGTAGATCGCCACGGCCAAAGCCCACAATGTCCAGAGCGGCGGGAAGGGGGCAAAGACCATGTCGAACAGCCGGATCACGCGGGCCATGAAACTGCCCACGGCTGCATACATGAACCCGGAAAAAAGCGGCACGTTCAATAGCTTGAAGATACCCGGCTCGGGGTAGGCCCAGCTGCCCGCATGGACCTTGAACCATTCCATCGCGGTGCCGGTCAGGTGGAACAGCGCGATCACCCGCGCCTCTTCCCAGCTTTCCAGCCGGAACCGCAGGAACAGGATCTGAACGCCGATCGCGAAGACGAAAAGCGCATCGTAGCGGGCCATCGGCCAATCCGGTTGCCAGACCGCCCGGCTGATCAGGATCGCCCCCAGAAGAAGCACGCCGAACAGCGCGGCCCAGCCCTGTTTGAGGATGAACATCACCAGTTCCGCCACCGCGAATGGCAGGCGGGCGCGCATCGCGTCGCCCAGGCGGCGTTCGATGCTCAATGGCTGGTGGGCGGGGTCAGTCATCGGGTGCCAGATAGCGGGGCGGCACGTGATCGGTCAGCCAGACGCCATTCTCGGAGCGGAAAAAATCGTGGCCGTTCAATGCCATGGCGCTGCTTTCCACGATCAGGACAACCGGCGTGCCGTGCCGCATTCCGACCTTGCGGGCGGTTTCAGGGTCCGGCGACAGGTGGACGTGATGGCGGCTGCCGCGTTTCAGCCCTTCGGCCCGGATGGCCGCGAGGTTTGCGCGGGCGGTGCCGTGATACAGCTGTGCGGGCGGCGGGACCGGCACCAGCCCCAGATCGACGGGGATCGAATGGCCCTGGTTGGCGCGGACAAGGCTGCCGTCGGGTGACAGGGCAAAGCGCTGCTTGTCGCTGCCCTGGATCACCTGGGCCAGGCGGGTGCGGTCCAGCGGCATCGGTGCGGCGGCGATCAGCGCCTCAACGTCGCACCAGCCGCCCGCATCTAGCTGCAGGCCGGCGCTCTCGGGCGCGTGGCGCAGCACGTAGGACATGTATTTCGATATGTCGCGATCCGTAGCCATGAGGTTGATTACCCAAAGCCCGGCAAAGCGCCAAATGAAAAGGGCCGTCACGACGGACGGCCCTTGAAATAATCCCGGTGCGGGAAGTGCTTACATCTCGGCGTAGAGCGGGAAACGCGCGCAGAGCTCGGCGACTTCGCCGCGCACCTTGGCCTCGACCTCGCCGTTGTCGGCTTCGCCATTGGCGGCCAGCCCGTCCACGACCTCGACGATCCAGTCGGCGATCTGGCGGAACTCGGCCTCACCGAAGCCGCGGGTGGTGCCCGCAGGCGCGCCAAGGCGGATGCCGCTGGTCACAAAGGGTTTTTCCGGGTCGAACGGCACGCCGTTCTTGTTGCAGGTGATGTGGGCGCGGCCAAGTGCGGCCTCTGCCGCCTTGCCGGTCACGCCCTTGGGGCGCAGGTCCGCAAGGCACAGGTGGTTGTCGGTGCCGCCGGAGACGACGTTGATCCCGCCCTTCATCAGCTGGTCGGACATCGCCTGGGCGTTGGCCACGACCTGGGCCGCGTAATCCTTGAATTCCGGGCGCAGCGCCTCACCGAATGCCACGGCCTTGGCGGCGATGACATGCATCAGCGGGCCACCCTGCAGGCCGGGGAAGACGGCGGAGTTGATCTTTTTCGCGATCGCCTCGTCATTGGTCAGGATCATGCCGCCCCGCGGGCCGCGCAGCGACTTGTGGGTGGTGGTGGTGACCACGTCGGCGATGCCGATGGGCGAGGGGTGAACGCCACCCGCAACCAGGCCCGCGATATGGGCCATGTCGACCATCAGGTAGGCGCCGACCTCGTCCGCGATGTCGCGGAAGGCCTGCCAGTCCCAGACGCGGGAATAGGCGGTGCCGCCGGCGACGATCAGCTTGGGCTTGTGCTCAAGCGCCTTGGCGCGGACGTCTTCCATGTCGAGCAGTTCGTCCTGCTGGCGCACGCCGTAGGACACGACGTTGAACCACTTGCCCGACATGTTGACGGGCGAACCGTGGGTCAGGTGGCCACCGGAATTCAGGTCGAGGCCCATGAACGTGTCGCCGGGCTGCAGCAGGGCCAGGAACACGGCCTGGTTCATCTGGCTGCCGGAATTGGGCTGCACGTTGGCAAAGTTGCAACCGAACAGCTGCTTGGCGCGCTCGATGGCCAGTTCCTCGGCGACGTCGACATACTGGCAGCCGCCATAGTAACGCTTGCCCGGATAGCCTTCGGCGTATTTGTTGGTCATCACCGAACCCTGCGCTTCCATGACGGCGGCGGATACGATGTTTTCGGAGGCGATCAGCTCGATCTCGTCACGCTGGCGGCCAAGCTCGTTGCGGATCGCGCCGAAAATTTCCGGGTCGCGGGTTTCCAGGGCTTCGGTGAAAAAGCCTTCGTCTTTGATGGCGTCTTTCATGGCGCGTCTCCTATACGTCCAGTTGGACCTGTCCTAGCCAATCCTAGGCCGCGCTGAAAGGGGCGAAAGTGACGCTTCATATCAAGTTTGCGGCAGGGCTGGCACGTTGCGGGACTTTATGCTTCTTTCGGAACGCCGTGGATCGAATGGGAAACCTGCCGAGTCCCTGACCTCCAACCGCGCTGAGGGGAGACGACATGAAACTGGCCTTCGTCGCCAGCCGGGGCCCCAAGGCCCGAGAGGCGCGGGAAGCGCTGATTGCCCGGTTCGGAAATGTGGACGAGAAGGATGCCGACGTGATCGTGGCCCTTGGCGGGGACGGGTTCATGCTGGCCACGCTGCACCGTACCCAGAGTCTGCCCGCCCCGGTCTACGGGATGAATCGCGGCACCGTCGGCTTCCTGATGAACGAATATCACGAGGACGACCTGATGGAGCGGCTGAAGGCCGCGGAGATCGCCCGGATCAACCCGCTGTCGATGCGGGCGACGCGGGCCGATGGCAAGATGCAGGACGCGCTGGCCATCAACGAGGTGTCCTTGCTGCGGGCCGGCCCCCAGGCGGCCAAGCTGCGGATCACCGTGGACGGCCATGTCCGGATGGAGGAACTGGTCTGCGACGGCGCGCTGCTGGCCACGCCCGCCGGGTCGACCGCCTATAATTACTCCGCCCACGGTCCCATCCTGCCGATCGAGGCGGACGTGCTGGCCCTGACCGCCATCGCGCCCTTCCGGCCCCGCCGCTGGCGCGGGGCGCTGGTGCCGACGACGTCGCTGGTCAGGTTCGACGTGCTGGAGCCCGAGAAACGCCCCGTCATGGCGGATGCCGACAGCCGGTCGGTGCCCAACGTGATCTCGGTCGAGATACAGTCCGAACCGCGCATCACCCACAAGATCCTGTTCGATCCCGGCCACGGCTTGGAAGAACGCCTGATCCGCGAGCAATTCGTCTGATGTCGGTGGTGAATCTGCGCCCGCTCGATCCCGGTGATCTGGGCTGGGTGGTGATGGCGCAGACCCGGCTCTATGTCCGGGAATACGGCTGGAACGGCGATTACGAGGCGCTGGTGCTGGAAATCCTCGGCGCCTATGCCCGCCGCCAGCCCAACCCGCGCGAAAACGGCTGGATCGCCGAGGTCAACGGCCAGATGGCAGGCGCCGTCTTTGTCATGGAAAAATCCCCTGATATCGCGCAGTTGCGTCTTCTGCATGTCGAGGAAGCCGCGCGTGGCTATGGCCTTGGGGGCCGCTTGGTGGATGCCTGCATCGGCTTTGCCCGGGAGGCCGGGTATTCCCGGCTCGAGCTTTGGACGAACGACGTGCTGGCGGGCGCGCGCCGGCTCTACCAGGCGCGGGGGTTCACCCTGATGTCAGAGGCGCGGCACCATAGCTTCGGGCAGGATCTGAACGGCCAGGATTGGGGCCTCGACCTCTGATCTTGTCGGAACCCTGCCGCGGGCTGTGGCGTTTCCCTGACAACGGAAAGTCAGGAGGACACCGATATGAACTGGGATCAAATCCAAGGTAACTGGAAACAGATCAAGGGCGAAGCCCAAGTGCAATGGGGCAAGCTGACGGATGACGACCTCGACCAGGTCGAAGGCGATCATCAGAAACTGGTTGGCAAGCTTCAGGAACGCTACGGCTACGCCAAGGACGAGGCCGAGCGCGAAGTTGATGAGTTCATCGCCAAGCACTGAGCCGGGCCTTTGAACCAAAGCGAAACGGGCGGGGATTTCCCCGCCCGTTTTCGTTTGCGTCGCTTCGTCGGTGCCGGATTACTTTGCGTAGCCGATCGTTTGCAGCGCGTCCTTGATCTCGTCCAGGATGGCCGGATCGTCGATCGTCGCGGGCACCTTGAACTCTTCGCCGTCCGCCAGCTTGACCATCGTCGCACGCAGGATCTTGCCCGACCGGGTCTTGGGCAGGCGGTCCACGATCACCGCCAGCTTGAACGCGGCAACGGGGCCGATCTGGTCGCGCACGAGGCTGACGGATTCCTGGACGATGTCCTCATGGGGCCGGTTCACGCCCTTGGTCAGGCACATGAACCCAACGGGCAACTGGCCCTTCAACGGGTCGGACACCCCGATCACCGCACATTCCGCCACGTCGGGGTGAGAGGCCAGGACCTCCTCCATCGCGCCGGTCGACAGGCGGTGGCCAGCGACGTTGATGACATCATCGGTGCGCGCCATGATGTAGAGGTAGCCGTCCTCGTCGATCATGCCCGCGTCGCCGGTTTCGTAGTAACCGGGGAAGGTGTTGAGATAGCTCTTCTTGAACCGCTCTTCGGCGTTCCACAGACCGGGCAGAGTGCCGGGGGGCAGGGGCAGCTTGATCGCGATGGCGCCAAGTTCGCCGGGTTTCATCTGGTTGCCGGCCTCGTCCAGGATCTGCACGTCATAGCCCGGCATCGCGACGGAGGGCGAACCGACCTTGATCGGCAGCGGCTCGATCCCCATAGGGTTGGCGGCGATGGCAAAGCCCGTTTCCGTCTGCCACCAATGGTCGACGATGGGCAGGCCGGTCAGGTCATGCGCCCAGTTGATCGTGTCCGGATCGGCGCGTTCGCCGGCCAGGTAGATCGTCTTGAGGCAGGAAATATCGTACTTTTTCAGGTACTCGCCCTTCGGATCTTCACGCTTCACGGCGCGGAAGGCGGTCGGGGCGGTGAAAAAGCTCTTCACCTTGTGTTCGCTGATGACGCGCCAGAAAGTGCCGGGATCGGGGGTGCCGACGGGCTTGCCCTCGAAGACGATCGTGGTGTTGCCGTGGATCAGCGGGCCGTAGCAGATATAGCTGTGACCGACGACCCAACCCACGTCGGAGGCGGCCCAGAACACGTCGCCCGGATCGACATTGTAGACGTTCTTCATCGTCCAGTTCAGCGCGACGAGGTGCCCGCCGGTCGCGCGGATCACGCCCTTGGGCTGACCCGTCGTGCCGGACGTGTAGAGGATATAGGCCGGGTGGTTGCCCTCGACCGGGACACATTCCGCCGGTTCGACCCCGTACTGGAAGCCGTGCCAGTTCACGTCTCGACCCGGGGTCAGTTCTGCAACTTCTTGTTCGCGCTGGAAGATCACGCAGAAATCGGGCTTGTGCGTGGCCTGGTCGATGGCCCCGTCGAGCAGCGGCTTGTAATGCACCACGCGCCCGGGTTCGAGCCCGCAGGACGCCGCGATGATCGCCTTGGGTTTTGCGTCGTCGATACGCACGGCCAGTTCATGGGCGGCAAACCCGCCAAAGACGACGGAATGCACGGCCCCCAGTCGGGCGCAGGCCAGCATCGCCTCCAGCGCCTCGGGAACCATCGGCATGTAGATGATGACGCGGTCGCCCTTTTCGATGCCCTTCTTGCGCAGAGCGCCGGCCAGCGTGGCGACGCGGTTGCGCAGTTCCACGAAGGAAATCTCGCGCTTGGTATGGGTGATGGGGCTGTCATAGATGATCGCGGTCTGTTCGCCGCGGCCGTTTTCGACATGGCGGTCCACCGCGTTCCAGCAGGTGTTGACCATGCCGTCGGAGAACCACTCGTAAAGCGGAGCGTTGCTGTCATCCAGGGCCTTGGTCGGTTTGCGATCCCAGTCGATCGCCTCCGCGGCCTCCATCCAGAACGCTTCGGGGTCCTTCTGCCAGTTGGCATAGACGTCATTGTAACCCATGGAAATCCTCCTCCTCCAGCCGTGCCGCTGTCGTAGAGGAGGGATAGCACGGCTCGCAACAAGGGAAGCAAAAAACGCGGCGCTTTGGCGCGGAAAGTTTGCAGTCCTAAGCGAAATCGGCCTGCAAATTTTTGCAAACCTTAGTGTTTACAGGATTCGATCTGCATATTCCGCGCCGTTTTGCAAAGTTTTGCAATCCTGCGCGGCAAAGTCCGGCGCGGGCCCGGGGGAATCGGATCAGCCGTAATGCGCCACCGGGGTGCCCGCAATCGCGGCCATGTTCAACAGCCCGCGCGAGGTGATCGACGGCGTCACGATATGCGCCTCGTTGCCCATGCCCATCAGGATCGGCCCGACCTCCAGCCCGCCGCCCTTCATCTTGAGGATGTTGCGCACGCCAGACGCGGCATCGGCATGGGCAAAGATCAGCACGTTCGCCGCACCCTGCATCCGGTTGCCGGGGAAGACGCGTTCGCGCAGTTCGGGATCAAGCGCGCTGTCGACATTCATCTCACCCTCGTAGCAGAAATCGCGCGGAGCATTGTCGAGGATGGCAATCGCGTCGCGCAGCCGTCGCGCGGTTTCGGTGTCCTGGTTGCCGAACTGGGACCGGCCGCAGAGCGCGACATTCGGAGCCAGGCCGAAGCGTTTGACATGCCGCGCCGCGCCGATCGCAGTGGCGGCCAGCTGTTCGGCGGTCGGGTCGGATTGCACGTGGGTGTCGGCCAGAAAGAGCGGACCGTCCTCGAGGATCATCAGCGACAGCGCGCCCTGAGGCGCCCGCGTGCCGCGTCCCAGGACCTGTTCGATATAGTTGAGATGCCAGCGATATTCGCCGAACGTGCCGCAGATCATGCTGTCGGCCTCGCCGCGATGCACCATGATGGCGGCGATGGCCGTGGTGTTGGTGCGCATGATCGCCTTGGCGAGGTCCGGGGTCACGCCCTTCCGGGCCATAATCTCGTGATAGGTGCCCCAGTAATCGCGGTAACGCGGGTCGTTTTCCGGGTTCACGATGTGGAAATCGGCGCCGGGGCGGATTTTCAGGCCAGCCCGTTCGCAGCGGGATTCGATGACCTCGGGGCGGCCGATCAGGATGGGCTGTTCGGTGGTTTCCTCGAGGATCGCCTGTGCGGCGCGCAGCACGCGCTCATCCTCGCCTTCCGCAAAGACGATCCGGCGGGAGGCGGTGCGCGCGGCCTCGAAAACCGGGCGCATCAGCAGGGCGGATTTGAACACGGAAGAGCGCAGGCGCTCGCGGTAGGCGTCCAGATCCTCGATCGGGCGGACGGCGACGCCCGATTCCATCGCGGCCTTGGCCACGGCGGAGGACACGGTTTCCGACAGGCGCGGATCGAAGGGTTTCGGGATCAGGTAATCGGCGCCGAATGTCAGCTGTTCGCCCTGGTAAGCGGCGGCTGCCTCGGCGCTTGTGGTGGCACGGGCGAGGGCGGCGATGCCTTCGATGCAGGCGATCTGCATCTCGTCGTTGATCTCGGTTGCGCCGACATCCAGCGCGCCCCGGAAGATGAACGGGAAACAGAGCACGTTATTGACCTGGTTGGGAAAATCCGACCGGCCCGTGGCGATGATCGCGTCGGGGACGACGGCGCGCGCCTCGTCCGGCATGATCTCGGGCGTGGGGTTGGCGAGGGCGAAGATGATCGGGCGGCTGGCCATGCGGGCGACCTGTTCGGGCTTCAGCACGCCCGGCCCCGACAGGCCGAGGAACAGGTCCGCGCCTTCGATCACGTCGTCCAGAGTGCGCAGGTCCGACGGCTGGGCGTAGGCGGCCTTCTGCGGGTTCATGTCCTCTTCGCGGCCCTCATGGACCAGCCCGTGAATGTCGCAGAGCCACACGTTCTCGCGCTTCACACCCAGCTTGAGCAGCATGTTCAGGCAGGCAATCCCCGCCGCGCCGCCGCCGGTCGAGACGACCTTGATGTCCTCGAAATTCTTGCCCGCGACATGCAGCGCATTGGTTGCCGCGGCGCCCACCACGATGGCCGTGCCGTGCTGGTCGTCGTGGAAAACGGGGATGTTCATCCGCTCGCGGCACAGCTTTTCGACGATGAAGCAATCGGGCGCCTTGATATCTTCGAGGTTGATGGCGCCGAAGGTCGGCTCCAACGCGCAGACGATATCGGCCAGGCGTTCGGGGTCGGGTTCGTTCACCTCGATATCGAAGCAGTCGATGCCAGCGAATTTCTTGAAGAGCACTGCCTTGCCCTCCATCACCGGCTTTGAGGCGAGCGCACCGATATTGCCGAGCCCCAGCACCGCAGACCCGTTGGTCACCACCGCGACAAGGTTGCCGCGTGCAGTGTAACGGCTTGCGTTGACTTCGTTTTCCTTGATCTCGAGGCAGGCTTCGGCGACGCCGGGGGAATAGGCTAGGCTGAGGTCGCGACCATTGGCCAGCGGCTTGGTCGCGCGGACCTCCAGCTTACCGGGGCGGGGCGTCTCGTGATAGGTCAGCGCCGCCTGGCGCAGGATTTCCTTGGCCGAATTGTTGGTTTCCGTGGACATGATGGCGCCTCCCGCGATGATGGTTTAGCGTTAAACTATATTCTTGACGGGTGGAACCCGGATGTTCTGCGACATGTTAGATCGTGCCCCGTGACAGGGTTTTGACCGCACGGGGGGTGACGCGGCCGAGGGTTTGACGCGAGGGGATCGGCGGGGTCTGCCCGTGCCGCGACGAAAACCATTCTGCCCCCCTTGCATTGCCCTGCGCCGCGCCCAAGACTGCGCGAACCATTTGGGAGATTAGCATGGATCTGATGCAAGCGGCGCGCGAGGTGCGCGAAAAGGCCTATGCGCCTTATTCCAACTTCAAGGTCGGTGCGGCGCTGCGGGGGAAATCCGGCACGATCTATACCGGCTGCAACGTGGAAAACGTGGCCTATCCCGAAGGCACCTGTGCCGAGGCGGGCGCGATCGCCGCGATGGTGGCCGCCGGTGAGACCGAGTTCACCGAAGCCGCGGTGATCGCCGACAGCCCCAGCCCGGTGCCGCCATGCGGGGGCTGCCGCCAGAAGCTGGTGGAATTTGCCCAGGGCGGCGTGACGTTGACCATGGCCACGACCGACGGGTTGGAAAAGGCGATGACCCTCGCGGACCTGCTGCCTGGCCGGTTCGACGCAGGACATATGGAGAAGGGCTGACATGGATGCGCGGCGCATCATCGCGCGGCTCAGGGATGGCGAGACACCCAGCCGCGAGGAACTGACCTGGTTCGCGAACGGGCTGGCCGATCAGAGCGTGACGGATGCCCAGGCCGGTGCCTTTGCCATGGCGGCCCTGCTGAACGGCATGACGGATGAGGGCCGCGTGGGCCTGACGCTCGCCATGCGCGACAGCGGGCGGGTGCTGCATTGGGATATGGACGGCCCGCTGCTGGACAAGCATTCCACCGGCGGTGTCGGCGATTGCGTGTCGCTGGTCCTGGCCCCCGCGCTGGCGGCCTGCGGGGCCTACGTGCCGATGATTTCGGGGCGCGGGCTGGGCCATACGGGCGGCACGCTGGACAAGATGGAGGCGATCCCGGGCCTCGTGACCTCGTTGGACGAGGGGCGGTTTCGGTCGGTCGTGGCCAAGGCGGGCTGCGCCATCGTGTCGGCCACCGCGGATATCGCCCCGGCGGACCGGCGGCTCTACGCGATCCGCGATGTGACCTCGACCGTGGAGAGCCTGGACCTGATCACCGCGTCGATCCTGTCCAAGA
The DNA here is from genome assembly GCF_000768315.1 of Pseudooceanicola atlanticus. Lineage (GTDB taxonomy): Bacteria > Pseudomonadota > Alphaproteobacteria > Rhodobacterales > Rhodobacteraceae > Pseudooceanicola > Pseudooceanicola atlanticus. Next base: position 529,182 of record NZ_AQQX01000003.1, on the reverse strand, counting down.
AATTGTCGGCGGGCCTTGACGGGCTGGTGCTGGACGTCAAGATCGGCTCGGGCGCGTTCATGAAGAACATGGACGAGGCGAAGTCGCTGGCCGAGGCGCTGGTGACGACTGCGAACGAGGCTGGCTGCAACACTGCCGCGCTGATCTCGGACATGAGCCAGCCGCTGGCCCCCGCTCTTGGCAACGCGCTGGAGGTCGGGGCGTCCTGCGAGGTGCTGACCGGGCGCGGGCAGGGGCCATTGCTGGACCTGTCCGCAGCCCTTGGCGGTGTCGTTCTGGCGGGGGCAGGCCTGGCCGAGGACGCCGCCGATGGACATGCGAAGATCGTGGAGGCGATCACGTCGGGCCGCGCGGCAGAGCATTTCGGGCGCATGGTCGCCGCCATGGGCGGGCCGCTGCAATTCGTAGAGAACTGGGACCGGTTTCTGCCCGAAGCGACGGTGATCCGGGAAATTCCCGCGCCCGCAGATGGTTACATCACCGCGATGGATGGTGAGGCGCTTGGCCTGACGGTCGTCGACCTGGGCGGGGGGCGCAAGGTGGAAAGCGACCCGATAGATTATGCCGTGGGCCTGTCGGATATTCTGCCCCTGGGCACGAAGGTGACGAAGGGCCAGCCACTGGGCCGCGTCCATGCCTCGCGCATGGAAAGCGCCACGCGCGCGGTGCGCGACGTGCAGGCCGCGATCACCCTGGGCGACACCGCGCCAGAGGTCCCGGCGCTGGTACGCGAGGGGATCGGCTGATGGCCCGTGTCTTCCTGGCCGTGATGGATTCCGTGGGGATTGGCGGGGCGCCCGATGCCGACCGCTTCTTCAACGGCAAGACACCCGATACCGGCGCCAACACCCTGGCCCATATCGCGCAGGCCTGCGCGAGGGGTAAGGTGGAGGACGGGCGCAGCGGGCCGCTGCATCTGCCCAACCTCGATGCGCTCGGGCTGGGGGCGGCGGTGAACCTGGCATCTGGCGAGGACGCGCCGGGACTGGAGGCAGAGCCGACGGGAACCTGGGGCGCCGCGACAGAAATCAGCCCGGGCAAGGACACGCCCTCGGGGCATTGGGAACTGGCCGGCGTGCCGGTGCCCTGGGACTGGCACTACTTTCCCGATACGACCCCCGCTTTCCCCGCTGAGCTGACCCGCAAGGTCTGCGCGGCGGCGGGCACCGATGGCATTCTTGGAAATTGCCACGCCTCCGGCACCGCCATCATCAAGGAGTTGGGGGAGGCGCATATCGCGACCGGCCAGCCGATCTGCTACACCTCTGCCGACAGCGTCTTTCAGATCGCCGCGCATGAAACGCATTTCGGCCTCGAGAGATTGCTGCAGCTCTGCCGTGACATCGCGCCGGTGCTGCACGCCATGAAGGTGGGTCGCGTCATCGCGCGCCCTTTTCTGGGCGAGACACCGGACACATTTGCCCGCACCTCCAACCGCCGCGACTTCGCCATCGCACCGCCGGCGCCCACGCTCTGCGACCGGGTGCAGGCGGCGGGGCGGCCGGTTCATGCAATCGGCAAGATCGGCGACATCTTCTCGATGCGGGGGATCGATGACGTGACCAAGGGCACGGATGACAAGCTGATGCAGGACCTGTCAGCCGCCATCGACACCGCCGAGGAGGGCAGCCTGACCTTTGCCAATTTCGTCGAGTTCGACAGCCTTTACGGGCATCGCCGCGATATCTCGGGCTATGCCCGGGCGCTGGAATGGTTTGACCGAGAGATCGGACAGGTCATCGCCAAATTGCGCGAGGGTGATATGCTGATCCTGACCGCCGACCACGGCAACGACCCGTCCTGGTCCGGCACGGATCACACCCGCGAACGGGTGCCGGTGCTGGTTGCGGGGCAGGGGCCCGGGCAATTGGGGCTGATCCCCTTCACCGGCGTGGCCCACATGGCCGCGCGCCACCTTGATATCGACTGGGACGCCTCATGAGCCTTTCCGAGCTGCCGAAACTGGAACTCCACCTGCATCTGGAAGGGGCCGCGCCGCCCGCCTTCATCCGGGGTCTGGCCAAGGAGAAATCGGTCGATCTGTCCGGTATCTTCCGCGAGGACGGCTCCTATGCCTACCGGGATTTCGTGCATTTCCTGTCGGTCTACGAGGCCGCCACCTCGGTGCTGAAATCGCCCGAGGATTACGCGCGTCTCGTCACTGCCGTGCTCGAGGAAAGCGCGGCCCACGGTGTCGTCTATTGCGAAACCTTCGTCAGCCCCGATTTCTGCGGCGGCTCGGATGTGGGGGCGTGGCGCGAATACCTGCACGCGATGCAGGACGCCGCCGACCGGGCCGAGGCGCAGCATGGCATCATCCTGCGCGGTATCGTCACCTGCATCCGCCATTTCGGCCCCGAAAAGGCCAAGGCCTCGGCCCGCTGTGCGGCGGAAACCGCCGGGGACTGGATCACCGGGTTCGGCATCGCGGGCGACGAGGGGCAGGGCAAGCCGCGCGACTTTGCCTATTCCTTCGACATGGCACGCGAGGCCGGGCTGCGCCTGACCGCCCATGCGGGCGAATGGGGCGGGCCGCAATCGGTGAAGGACGCGCTGGACGATCTGAAGGTGGAACGCATCGGCCACGGCGTCCGCGCGATCGAGGATCTGGCGCTGGTGGACCGGTTGGCCGAGGATGGCATCACGCTGGAGGTCTGCCCGGGATCGAACGTCACGCTCGGCGTCTACCCCAAATGGGACCAGCATCCGATTCAGAAATTGCGCGAGCGCGGGGTGAAGGTGACGGTGTCCACGGACGATCCGCCCTTCTTCCACACCACGATGACGCGCGAATACGAGGAATTGGAGCGCGCTTTCGGCTGGGGCGCCGCGGATTTCCACGAGATTTCGCAAACCGCTCTTGCGGCGGCCTTCTGTGACGAGGATACCAAGGCGAAGATTGCCAAGAGACTTGAGGACCACCCGCATGAGTGAACATCTGACCGTTGTCGACCACCCCCTGGTCCAGCACAAGCTGACCATCATGCGGGACGTGAACACCTCTACCGCGTCCTTCCGCCAGTTGCTGCGCGAGATCAGCCAGCTGCTTGCCTATGAAATCACCCGCGACATGCCGATGACCACGCAGCGCATCGATACCCCGCTTGAGCCGATGGACGCGCCGGTGCTGGAGGGCAAGAAGCTGGCCCTGATCTCGATCCTGCGGGCGGGCAACGGGCTGCTGGATGGCGTGCTGGAGCTCATCCCCTCGGCCCGGGTCGGGTTTGTCGGGCTCTACCGGGATGAAAAGACGCTTCAGCCAGTGCAATATTACTTCAAGGTGCCGGAAAACCTGGAAGATCGCCTTGTCATCGCCGTCGACCCGATGCTGGCCACGGGTAATTCCTCGGCCGCGGCGATCGACCTGCTGAAGAACGCGGGCGCCACCAATATCCGTTTCCTCTGCCTGCTGGCGGCCCCCGAAGGCGTGGCCCGCATGAAAGAGGCACACCCGGATGTACCGATCGTCACGGCGTCCCTGGATAGCCATTTGAATGACAAGGGCTATATCGTTCCGGGACTAGGGGATGCGGGCGACCGCATGTTCGGCACCAAATAGGCCAAGGATCACTTTACTCCGCAATTGGATTGAGTCAGGATCGCGGTACAACCCCGGGGGGTATGCATGAAGCAGTTTAAACGCGGTATTTCACTGATGGTTCTGGCGGCGGTTCTGGGCGCCGGACCCGTCGCAGCGCAAAGCCTGCGCAACAATTCCGGACCGGCGGAATACCCGCCTGAATCCTATCAGGGCAAGCAATACGTCGACAGCAAGGGCTGTGTCTACATCCGTGCGGGTGTCGATGGGGCAACGACTTGGGTGCCGCGCGTCGCGCGCAACCGCACCGTCGTCTGCGGCTTCCAGCCCACCGGTATCGCCAGCGCCGCCGAAGCGCCGTCCGCTCGCCCCGCCAATGTGCCGGTGATCAGCGCGGCCGCCCCCGAAGACGGGGCCCCCGCCGCCGAGGCTCCGCGCCAGGTGCGCACTGCCGCCGCAGCTCCCGCTCCGCGGCCGACGCCGGCGGCCCGCGTGCCGCAGACCCGCCAGGTCCGCAACACCACACCGGCACCGCAGCCCCGCGTCATCCAACCGGCAGAGCCGACAGGCGCAGGCCCGGCCCAGACCGCGCGCATCGTGACGTCGCAGGTCGTGCGCGGCATCGCCTCTCCGACGCCCGACGTAGCGCCCCGCGCCGTGCGCCCCAGTGCCGCGCCGCGCGCCGCCGTTCAGGTCGGTGGCAATTGCACCGGCATGTCGGCCCTGTCGCAGCAATACATGATCGGCGACGACGTGCGCTGTGGCCCACAGGCAGTCTATTCGCCCTACGGCAATTCCGCGCCCGCGCCGATGACCGCTCCGGCGCCGCGGCTCGCGGCACCGGGCTATGCGCCCCGGACCTATGGCGCGCCCTCGGTGCCCAGCTACGACGGCGACACCCCGGTGCGCGTGATCGCAGCGGCCCCGACCAACACCCGCCGCGTCTTTGAAGTGCCCCGGACCGAGGTGCGCCGCGTCGTGCCCGGCGTGCGGACCTCGCAGCAGGCGGTGTCGCCGCAGGCGCGGGTCGTGCCGCGCCATGTCTACGAAGAGCGTGCATTGGCGCGCGAAGGCGTCTCCGTTCCCAAAGGCTACAAGCCGCTGTGGGAAGACGATCGCCTGAACCCGCGCCGCGCCGAACAGACCCTGGCCGGCAAGCGCAAGATGGAGATGGTCTGGACCCAGACCGTGCCGCGCCGCCTGGTGCCGGTCGAGGTGGCTCCGGTTCAGCGCCAGCACGTCGTGAAAAAGGGGCATTTCTCGTCCCGCAGCGCACCGGCCCCGGCCCCCGTCGCAGCCGCGCGTTACGTCAAGGTCGGCGTCCGCGACAGCCAGAGCGCCCGGCGCGTTGCCCAGAACATGGCCAATAGCGGCCTGCGTGTTCGGGTCGGTGGCAATACCGTGATCGCAGGGCCCTTCGCCTCGGATGCGGACCTGGCCCATGCCATGGCGGCGGCGCGCCGCTCTGGCTACCAGGGGCGTGTCACCCGCTGACCGCGTCACATCGCATTGAAATCAAAGGGCCCCGTCGTGGGGCCCTTTTTCGTTTCCGTGAGGGTCAGGCGCGGGCCTTTGCGTAGCCTTGCTCCAACGCGATCAGCCGTTCCTTGCGCCATAGCCCGCCGCCATAGCCGGTCAACGACCCGTCCGCCCCGACGACCCTGTGACAGGGGATCAGGATGGCGATCTGGTTCGCCCCGTTCGCGCGGGCGACGGCGCGGGTGGCCGTGGGGCGGCCGATCTGGCGGGCAAGGTCGGAATAGCTGCGGGTATCGCCGGGCGGGATGGTCTGCAATTCGGTCCAGACCTGTCGGGTAAAGGGCGTGCCATGCAGCGCCAGCCGCGTGTCGAACCGCGCGGCGCGGCCTGTCATGTAGTCGGACAATTCGTCCGCGACCTGGTCCATCGGGGCGGTGCGGCCAAAGGCCAGCCGGTTGCCGACGGCCGAACGCAGCCGGGCCAGTTCACGGGGCAGGGCGGGGCGGTCTGCGAATTCCAGCAGGTGCAGGCTGTGATCGTTCGCCACGGCGATCATCGGGCCGAGATCGGTGTCGATCCAGTCGGCCTGCAAGAGCGGCGGCTCGCGTCCGGGCATCAGGGCCTCGGGCGAGAGGCCCAGCAACCGGGCAAAGGCCGCCCGAAAGCCCGACCCGCTGTCGAACCCGGCCTCCAGCTGCGCGTCGATCACCTTGGCCCCCTGTTTGAGATGCTGCGCCCCGGCCTGCAAACGGGGCATCCGGGCCATGTCGAGGAACGTCATGCCGAAGGCGCGTTTGAAGGCCCGCCGTGCGGTGGACGGATCGACCCCTAGGGCCGCCACATCGCCTTCGCTCCAGCGGCGGGCGGGGTCGGCCTCCAGCGCGGCAAGCAGGCGGGTGACCTGCGGGTCGGGACTGTTCTGCTCCAACGGGCGACAGCGCTTGCAGGGGCGGAACCCGGCCTCCAGGCAGCCCTGGACGCTGTCGAACCAGCGACAATTCTCGGGCTTTGGCTGTCGCGCCGGGCAGCCGGGGCGGCAGAAGATTCCGGTTGAGGTCACGCCGACCCAGAGCCGGCCGGAGGTTTCCGGGGCGCGGGCAAAAAAGGCGTCGTAACAGCTTTGCGGGTCGGGAAGGTCGAACATCATGATCGCAGGTTAGGCGATTCCGGCCCGTCCTGCCGCCTGAAATCGGGCGCCAATATTTCGGGACGTGCCTTAAGGGGCTCAGCCGCCGCAGATGGATTGCAGGCGCAGCCAGTCACCATCCGACAGAAGCGGCGGCGGAGCGGCATTGGCGAAGGGGTCGGCCTCGATCAGCGTAAGGACGGATTCGCCGGTGATATCCAGCGCATAGGCATAGGGGCTGGACCGGACCTGCGCCTCTTCGAAGAGGTCCAGAAGCGCCTCGGTCTCGGGCTGCGGGCGGGGCCGGGTGACCAGGTGTTCGGCATAGGCGCGCAGGGCGTCCTCGGGCACCTCGCCGGTCGTCAGCAGCCGGAAGGAGGCACCAAGGCCGGCAGTGTCCAGCATGTCGGCCAGCGGGTCATGGCTGTCGGCGCGCAGCAATTCGGCCAGCGCATAACCGGCGGCGACATCGGGTTCCTCGTAATCCTCGATCAGGGCGCGGTTCAGCAGGACCTGGCGACCGGGCAGCAGCAGCGCGCCATCCACGCCCTGACGCACGACGCGCAGGGTCAGGGGGCGGTCGTCGGTGGCGACGCGGTTCGCCAGCTTGTCCAGCGCGACCTGGCCGTCATTCTCGCCGCAGGGGGGGCCGGAAACTCGGGCGATCTCTTCGGCGAGGGCAGCGCCGATCGCCTCGCGCTTGACCTGCGGGACGACGTTGACGACATGACCGCGCAGCGCCGAGGGCAGCCAGAAGAGACCGCCCAGCACGATGGCCAGGCACATGGCGGCCAGCAGCACCAGGCGCAGCCGTCCGGGATGAGGGCGCCGCTTGTCGATCACGGTCCGCAGCTTTTCCAGCGCCGTGATCATGTCGGTTTCCTCGGCTGCAAGTTCCAGCGTTTCGCCGGGATCGCCGTCGGGATGGTAGAGTGCGGGGAACTCTCCGGGATTGGCGCGGACGAGGGCGGGCAGGGACCAATGTGTTAACGGCCGGTCGGAGGTGTCGGACAGGATCAGCGTCGCCTCGCCGATCGAGACGATGACATCGCGCCGCTGCGACTGGGGCGTTTCGCGCCACAGCCCCGCCGCCTCGAGGCGCTGGTATTCGGTCAGTGCTGTCATGGTTCGGACCTGTAACGACCTGTTTTATCTGGCCTTGTCCGTCGCTGCGATCACCGCCGGGCGCTTGGGCGGGGTCGTGCTAGGGCCCGGCAATCGCGCCGGCTGCTCGGCCTTTTGACGGATATGAATAACATGTGCGGGAAATGGGAGCAATTCAGGTGAAAACCTGCATTTGCAATCATTGATTAAGCGAGACGCGGTCCCGTTAATCATTTGTTAAGGAATAGAGGCCCCTTCTGGAGGCGCAGCGTGAGTACCGTCACGTTGCGGGCCGGCGGCGGTCCCTACGCCGTCCGTTCGGCACCCCCTATGACTGATGGTCGGAGGGAGGAACCTCGTCATTCTGGGTAGAGGCGAGAGGCTCCACTATCGGTTTCCTGCGGTCCGGGTGCTTGCAGCGTTCCCGGACCGCAGTCGATCCTTCGCGGGTCAGAGGGCCTTGGCCGCGGTCCGCAGCTCGAACTTCTGGATTTTCCCGGTCGAGGTCTTGGGCAATTCCTGGAACACGACCTTCTTGGGCGTCTTGAACCCGGCCAGGCGTTCGCGGGCATAAGCGATCAGGTCGGCCTCGGACGTTTCGACACCGTCCTTCAGTTCGACGAAGGCGCAGGGCACCTCGCCCCATTTCTCGTCCGGCTTGGCCACCACGGCACAGAGCAGGACAGAAGGGTGGCCCATCAGGGTGCTTTCCACCTCGACGGAGGAGATGTTCTCGCCCCCCGAAATGATGATGTCCTTGGCCCGGTCGGCGATCTGAAGATAGCCGTCGGGATGCTGCAACGCGATGTCGCCGGTGTGGAAATAGCCGCCCTTGAACGCCTCTTTCGTGGCTTCGGGGTTCTTCAGATATCCCTTCATCACGCCGTTGCCGCGCATCATGATCTCGCCGGTTGCCTCGGCATCCATCGGGATCTGCTCCATCTCCGAGGTCATGGCGGTGATATGTTCATAGGCTGGCATGGCAACGCCCTGCCGGGCCTTCTTGGCGGCGCGGTCATCGCCGGTCAGATCCCCCCAGAGGTCATCATCCCAAGTGCTTTCGGTCGCGGGGCCGTAGGTCTCGGTCAGCCCGTAGACCTGCGTCACGTTGAAGCCCATCGGTTCGATCTTGGCCAGCGTGGCGGGGGCGGGCGGGGCGCCTGCGGTGAAGACCTCCACCGTCTGGTCGAAGTCACGTTTCTGGTCGTCGGGGGCGTTGACCAACATGTTCAACACGATGGGCGCGCCACCGAAATGGGTCACGCCCTCATCGGCGAAGGCATCGAACAGCGCGGGCGCGGTGATGTCGCGGCAGCAAACGACCGTGCCGCCCAGCAACGGGATCATCCAGGTGTGGCACCAGCCGTTGCAATGGAACAGCGGCACGATGGTCAGGTAGCGCGGGTAGAGCTGCATCCGCCAGGACAGGATCTGCCCCATGGCGTTCTGATGCGCGCCGCGGTGGTGATAGACCACGCCCTTGGGCCGCCCCGTGGTGCCGGAGGTATAGTTGAGCGCAATGCTCTCCCATTCATCCTCGGGCATGATCCAGTCGAAGGACGGATCGCCCTTTTCCAGCAGGTCCTCGTATTTCAGGTAGTCGGAATGGGCATGCACCCCGGCCTCGTCATCGGGGCATTCGATGACCTGCGGCGCGGGGCCTTCCATCCGGTCCATCGCCTCGGCCAGGACGGGCAGGAACTGGGTGTCGCACAGCACGACCTTGGCCCCGCCATGGTCGAGGATATAGGCGATCGTGTCGGCCTCGACCCGCGTGTTGATCGCGTTCAGCACGGCCCCGCAGGCGGGCACGCCGAAATGCGCCTCTGCATGGGGGGGCAGGTTGGGCAGGATGGTGGCGACCACGTCGCCGGGCTTCACGCCCATGCCGGCAAGCGCAGAGGCCAGACGCGTCACGCGCTCGTAATATTCGGCATAGGTCTTGCGGAAGGACCGGTAGACCAGCGCCTCGCGCTCCGGCCAGATGCGTGCGGCCCGGCGCAGGTTGCTGAGCGGGGTCAGCGGAACGTAATTCGCCTCACATTTTTCGAGCCCGGTTTCATCGGCCATCCAGCCCATGGTGTCCTCCCTGAAATTCATGATCCAACGTCAACGCCATAGCGCAGAATTCCGCAGTATGGAATTCCCCAGATCAGCCAATCAGGTCAGCGCCGCCTTTCGTGACCAGCACGACGGACAGGCCGAACAAGAGCACCTGGATCACCCGGACATAGGCGGCCTGCGGCAGGATCATGGTCAGCCGGCGCCCCAGCACCGTGCCCATGACTCCTGTGACGATCAGGATGGCGACGATCGACCAGTTCAGGCCTTCGAAAAGGCCCGTGACGTAATAGCCCGGCAGCTTGGACAGGTTGATCGCCGCGAAGGTGATCGAGATCGTGCCAGCGAAGACCAGCTTCGGCATGTTCTGCGGCAGCAGGTAGGCCTGGGCCGGCGGACCGCCCGTATGGGTAATGAATGACGTGATCCCCGCCAGCATCCCCCAGATGATCCCCGGCACCAGCCGCGCCGGCCGGGGCGAGGGATCGGGCCGCGTCAGCCAGGCGCGCAGGCAGTACCAGAAGCCGATAAGCCCCGTTGCGATCAGCAAAAATGCCTCTGACGTCCAGGTGACGATGAACGCCGCGATCACCACGCCGAGGAGGGCGGAGGGGATGAGGATTTTCAGGTTCCGCGGAGAAAAGTCGCGACGGTAAAGGTAAACGCTGACCCAATCGGTGACGATGAAGACCGGAAGAAGCAACGCCGCCGCCTCGACCGGGTTCATCAGCAGGGCGGTCAGCGGTACGGCCAGCGACCCGGCAGAGGCCAGCCCGCCCTTGGACGTGCCGACCAGAAGCGCGGCGGGGATCAGCAGGAAAATGGGGTCCATGAGGGAGGTCCGGTAAGGTCGGATCAGCCATAGCCCGACCGGGGCGGGGCCACAACCGCGTGCCGGGGCTTGCACGGATCGACGGCGCGGGCCTAATGCAGGGCATGATATTGTCGCGCGGCCGAAAATACCTGTTCATCCACATCCCCAAGACCGGGGGCACCTCGCTTGCCCTGGCGCTGGAGGACCGCGCGATGAAGGACGACATCATGCTGGGCGACACGCCCAAGGCGGTGAAGCGGCGCGGAAAGGTCAAGGGGATCGCCACGCGTGGGCGGCTCTGGAAACATTCGACCCTGCGGGACCTGGACGGGCTGGTGCGGCCCGAAGAGCTGGACGATCTGTTCATCTTCACCCTCGTGCGGAACCCCTGGGCGCGGGTCGTGTCCTATTACCACTGGCTGCAACAGCAGAGCTTCGACCATCCCGCGGTGCGCATCGCGAAGGAAAAGGCGTTCAGTCCGTTCCTCAACGACCCGCTGATCGGCAAGAGCTTTCGCATGAGCCCGGCGCGCAGCTATGTCACCGATGCGAGCGGGCAGGAGCGGCCGACACTGTTCATCCGGCTGGAACATTTCGCCGAGGATGTCGCGCCGCTGGAGGCGCATCTGGGCTTCAAGCTGGAACTGCCCAAGGTGAACACCACCGGCCAGGGTGCTGATTATCGGCGCTTTTACGACGAATCGGATTCGAATCTGCTTTCCCGTCTCTGCGCCGAGGACATAAAACGCTTCGATTATCGGTTTGACGCTACGTGACTGTCGCCGCTGTCGGGACAATCACCCGCAGAGCGCGAATATCGTGTCGGAAATGGGCCCGTGATCGCAAAGTTGCCTCATTTGGACCCAGAACTGGCCCCTTAACGAAGTCATCTTGATCCTGTCACCAAACGGCAAAACGCCGACAGACGGGAGTTAGGAAATGACCAAAGGTTTCAAGACGGCACCGCAGATCAATCGCCGCATGACCGAACTGACCGGGGCCTATGACGGCGCCGTGATGGGCGCATGCTCCGGCCTCGTCGAAGGCACGAAGATTGCAACTGCCATGGGGTTCCAGAAGATCGAGACGCTCGAACCCGGTGCCCGCGTCGTCACATTCGACAATGGCCTGCAGCAAGTGCGCGCCGTTCGTCGCGAACCGCTGTGGTTCGCCTCCGCCGAATGCCCCCGCTCTCTCCATCCGCTGTTTGTCCCGGCTGGCGCCATCGGCAACGCACAGGACATGATGCTGCTGCCGCATCAGGCCGTGCTGGTCGAAAGCGACGCCGCCGAGGCAGCCTTCGGTGATCCCTTCGTCCTGATGCAGGCGAAAGACCTCGAAGGTATTCAGGGCATTACCCGTGTGGCCCCGTCGGCCCCGATGACCGTTGTCACCCTCGAGTTCGAAACCGACGAGGTCATCTTTGCCGCGTCCGGCGCCATGTGCGTCTGCCCGTCCCGGTCCGACCTGGAAGGCATGCTGAACCGCCCGGAAGGTGGCCGTGAATACAAAACCCTGACCGCTTACAAAGACGCAGACCTGGTCGACGCGATCCGCGCCGAGCTGGACGCAGGACTGGCCAAGGCCGCCTGATCCCGTCCCCCGTCATTTCCGAACCCCTCGCACCTGTCTCTGTGCGAACCTGACTCTACGCCTGTAGAGAACTTGGGCCACGGCATCCCCGTGGCCCTTTTTTCATGTTGCGGCTTATCGTGTTGCGGCATTTCGCGTTGCGGTGACGGGCGTTGCGCCGCGCGGCGCGTTAACGAAATTCCCCGAACAGACCCCAGGTAAACCCACCGAACGGCACGTCGGTATCACGTCGGTATCCGGTCGGTATTGCGTCGGTGCGCCCGTCGGTTGTCGCCATGATGCCGGAGGCGTCTGACGATCCCGGAAACGCAGAAACCGCGACCCGGGGGCCGCGGTTTCCTTGGTCTTGCGATGCCGGCCTGAATCAGGCGGCAGCGGCTTCGGGGCCGAAGCGGCCATAGAAGCTCTGACCCTTCGACGCCATGTCGCGCAGCAGGTCGGGGCAGGAGAACCGCGGCCCGAATTTCTGCGCCAGTTGATCGCAACGCTCGGCAGCGTATTCCGCGCCGAGGATGTCGAGCCAGCTGAACGGACCGCCGGACCAGGGCGCGAAGCCCCAGCCGAGGATCGCGCCGACATCGCCTTCGCGGATGTCTTCCAGCACGCCTTCTTCCAGCGCGCGGACGGCTTCGAGCACCTGTGCGAACATCAGGCGATGCTGCACCTCGGTCACGTCGGGCTGGTCGTCCAGCGTCGGCGTCAGGGCGTCGAGACCGTCCCAGAGGCCGGTGCGCTTGCCCTTTTCGTCGTAGCTGTAGAAGCCCGCATTGGATTTCCGGCCAAGCCGGCCATCGTTGTAGAGCGCCATCATCAGGTCATCGACGGGCTTGTTGTCGGCCGGGTACTTGTCGCCGAGCGCCTGTTTCGTGGCCGTGGCGATCTTGATCGCCAGGTCGATCGAGGTCTCGTCGATCAGCTGCAGCGGGCCGACGGGCATGCCCAGCAGACGCGCGGCATTGTCGACCAACGCCGGTTCCACCCCTTCGGCGACCATGCGGGCGCCTTCGTTGAGGTAGGGGATGATGCAGCGGTTGGCGTAGAAGAAGCGCGCATCGTTGACGACGATCGGCGTCTTGCGGATCTGGCGCACGTAGTCCAGCGACTTGGCCACCGCGCGATCGCCGGTTTCTGCACCCTTGATGATCTCGACCAGCGCCATCTTTTCGACCGGCGAGAAGAAGTGGATGCCGATGAACTGCTCGGGCCGCTTCGACGCCTTGGCCAGATCGGTGATCGGCAGGGTCGAGGTGTTGGTGGCGAAGATGCAATCCTCGGGCACCACGGCTTCGACGTTCTTGGTCACTTCCGCCTTCACACCCACGTCTTCGAACACGGCCTCGATGATGAGGTCGGCGTCAGACAGCGCGTTGTAATCGGTCGTGGCATTGATCCGGTCCAGGGCGGCCTTGGCCTTTTCCGGCGTGGACTTGCCGCGCTTGATGCCCTTTTCGAAATAGGTTTCGACGTAGGCCTTGCCCTTGTCCGCCGCTTCCTGCTTCTGGTCGATCAGCACGACCTCGATCCCGGCCTGGGCCGAGACGAGCGCGATGCCGGCCCCCATCATGCCAGCGCCCATGACGCCTACCTTCTTGACGGTCTGGTCAGCCACGTCGGGACGGTTGGCGCCCTTTTCAAGCGCTTCCTTGTTGAGGAACAGCGACCGGATCATCGCCCCCGAGGACGGGTTGAGGATCACGGAGGTGAACCAGCGGGCCTCGATCTTGAGCGCGGTGTCGAAGGGGACCATCGCGCCCTCGTAGACGGCCGAGAGCAGCGCCTTGGCGGCCGGGAAGGCGCCCCAGGTCTGGCCGTTCACCATCGCGTTGGCGCCGACGAAGGTCTGGAAGCCCGCGGGGTGGTAGGGCGCGCCGCCGGGCATCTTGTAACCCTTTTCATCCCACGGCTTGACGATCTTGGGCTCCGACAGAACCCATTCCTTGGCCGCGGCGACCGGGTCTGCGGCGACCTCGTCGATGATGCCGGCGGATTTCGCCTTCTTCGGATCGACGGACTTGCCTTGCAGCAGGTATTGCGAGGCGCCCATCACGCCCAGCTTGCGCACGAGGCGGGTGGTGCCGCCGGAGCCGGGGAAGATGCCGACCATGATTTCCGGCAGGCCGATCTTGGCCTTGGGATTGTCAGCGACGAAGATGCGGTGGCAGGCCAGCGGCAGTTCGAGACCGATGCCCATGGCCGTGCCGGGCAGGGCGGCCGCGATCGGCTTGCCGCCCTTGTTGGTCTTCGGCTCCATCCCCGCGCGTTCGATCTTGCGCAGCATGTGGTGCAGCGACATGACGCCGTCGAAGACGCCCTGGGCGCCGTCTTCCTTCATGCCCGCGAGCACGTTGAGGTCCATGCCGCCGGCGAAGGCATCCTTGCCGGAGGTGATGACGATGCCCTTGACCGCGTCATCGGCCAGCGCGTCGTCGATGGCCGCGTCAAGCTGTGCCGCGCCGTCGAGCGTCAGCACGTTCATGGATTTTCCGGGAATGTCCCAGGTGATGATCGCGACGCCGTCGGCGCCTTTTTCCATCGTGAATTCAGACATCTGTTCCGTCTCCCTTACACGCGTTCGATGATCGTGGCCGCGCCCATGCCCGACGCGACGCAGAGCGTTGCGAGGCCGGTGCCGAGGCCGCGGCGTTCCATCTCGTCCAGCAGGGTGCCGATGATGATCGCACCGGACGCGCCCAGCGGGTGGCCCATGGCGATGGCGCCGCCGTTCACGTTCAGCTTGTCATGGTCGACATCGAAGGCCTGCATGAAGCGCAGCACGACCGAGGAGAACGCCTCGTTCACCTCGAAGAGGTCGATGTCGGAGATCGACATGCCGGATTGTTCGAGGATGCGCTGGGTGGCCGGGACGGGGCCGGTCAGCATGATGGTCGGGTCGGTGCCGATCTTGGCGGTGGCACGGATCACGGCGCGGGGCTTGAGCCCGTAGTGTTCGCCGAATTCCTTGTTGCCCACCAGCACGGCGGCCGAACCGTCGACGATGCCCGAGGAATTGCCCGCATGGTGCACGTGGTTGATCGCCTCGAGATGCGGGTATTTCAGCTTGGCCACGTTGTCGAAGCCCGGCATCACCTCGCCCATTTCCTTGAAGGACGGCTTGAGCGAGCCGAGCGACTGCATGTCGGTGCCCGGGCGCATGTATTCGTCGCGGTCCAGGATCGGCAAGCCGTTCACGTCACGGATCGTGACGATGGACTTGTCGAACCTCTTGTCGTCCCAGGCGGCGGCGGCGCGTTTCTGGGATTCCACGGCGAAACTGTCGACGTCATCGCGGGAGAACCCGTATTCGGTGGCGATGATGTCGGCGGAGATGCCCTGCGGCACGAAATAGCTGTCCATGGCCACGGTCGGATCGACCGCCACGGCCGCCCCGTCGGAGCCCATGGGCACGCGCGACATGCATTCCACTCCGCCGGCGATATAGGCCTGGCCTGCGCCGCCCTTGACCTGGTTGGCGGCCAGGTTCACGGCTTCCATGCCGGAGGCGCAGAAGCGGTTGATCGACAGGCCCGGGATCCGTTCGTCGAGGTCGGAGGCCAGCACGGTGGTCCGCGCCAGGCAGCCGCCCTGTTCCATGGCCTGGGTCGCATTGCCCCAGATCACGTCTTCGACCGCGTGGCCGTCGAGGCCGGAGCGCTCCTTGATGGCGTTCAGCATCTGCTTGCCGAGCGCGACCGAGGTCACCTCGTGCAGGGAGCCGTCGGCGCGGCCCTTGCCGCGCGGGGATCGCACGGCGTCGTAGATATAGGCGTCTGTCATGTCTGCCTCCTTGGGATTACAGGCCGCGGTCGGAAGGCCGACCGGGCATCAAGTCATAGGGGTGTTTCCAGCCGTCCAGCCCTTCGATATTCGAGAGCCAGCGGTCGATATTGCCCCAGTCCTTGCGGTCGAAGCCGAAGGGTTCGGGGTAGAAAAGGTAGCTGCAGCAGGAGAAATCGGCGTGGCTGACGCCGTCGCCGACAAGCCAGTTGCGGCCTTCGAGCGCGGTATCGAGCGTCTTGAACGCGGCCTTGAGGCGGCCTGCATTGAAGGCGATGACCTCCTGCGGGCGCTTTTCCTCGGGCAGGAAGTTCATCAGGAACCGCTGGGTGCCGCATTGCGAGGACATCTTGTGATTGTCCCAGAACATCCAGCGCGTGATCTCGCGGTTTTCCTCGCGGCTGGAGCCGCCGAATTTGCCCGATTTCTCGGTGATGTACATCTGGATGACGCCGGACTGGCTGAGCGTCAGGTCGCCATCGACCAGCACCGGCACCTCGCCCATCACGTTCATCGCCTGGTATTCCGGGCTGCGCGCCTGGCCGCCGAAGAAGTCGACCTTCTCGGCCTCCCACTCGAGGCCCGACAATTCGAGGGGCAGGGCGGCCTTGTAGGCATTGCCGCTTTCTCCGAAGCAGTAAAGTTTGATCATGTCCCGTCCTCCCTTGGACCGTTCCGACAGCGGGGGTTTCACACCCCCGCACCCCCGTGGAGTATTTCTGGCAAGATGAAGGGGGATGATTCATCAAGCATTAAGGTTAATCGCCTTAGATTGCTCACGTGCCACAGGCTGGAGAGCCGATGGGTATGCAAGGTGAAGCCCCGGTTGGTTCGGGATGGCGCGACGCGTGTCACGGGCCGCCGGGGTGGATCGGCGTGCTGATCCATCTTCATCTTGCCAAAAATACTCCCGCCGGAGGCGTTGGACCCTATCCACCCGTGCAACGACCGGATTGTGGCGTACGACCCTCATCGCTTGCGATCCTCCAGCTCGGAATTGAACAGGCGCAGTCGGTGGGTGAGGTTGTCCTCGTCGGTGACGCTGTCGAAATTTTCGAACAGGAACGAGAGTGCCTCGCCTTCGTCCAGACCGGCCTCCTGCGCGAACCGTTTCAGGCGGCGGTAGCCGTCCTCGGTCATGGCGACGGGGAAGCGTCGGGTCAGGCGGAAACGTTTTGGCATGGACCTCTCCCTTTGCCCCTATCTGTGGGGCGATCCGGTGCCTGTGCAACCCCTTGCACAGGCACCGTGCCTTGTGGAAGCCCGCAACGCCGCGTCAGGTGCGACGGGGGCTCCCGGTCCGTGAGTGGAGGCGTTTCGCCCCCTGTTGGCCGGCCGCGTGGCCGAACATGGCGCGGGGTTGATCCCCGGCTCAGAAATTGGCCGCGTCGAGCGCCATGACGGGGTCGGCACCGGAGGTGATCCGGGCGACATGCATGGCACAGGCGGGCAGGCGGCGGGCCATGTAGTAGCGGCCCGTCGCGATCTTGGCTTCGTAGAAGTCGCGGTCATCCGCGCCGGCGGCCAGGGCGGCCTTGGAGGCGACGGCCATCCGCGCCCACATGTAGCCCAGGCAGACATGGCCGAAGAGGTGCATGAAGTCATACGACCCGGACAGCGCCTCGTTCGGGTTCTTCATGCCGTTCTGCATGAAGAACATCGCGGCCTCCTGCAGCTGTTTGGACGCCGTCTTGAGCGGGTCGAGGAAGCCGGCCTTGAGGTCTTCGTCGTCGGAATTTTCCTTGATGAAGGTCTTGATCTCTTCGAAGAAGGCCATGGCGGGCTTGCCGCCGTCCGAGGCGAGTTTCCGGCCCACGAGGTCGAGTGCCTGCACCCCGTTGGCGCCTTCGTAGATCATGGCGATCCGGGCGTCGCGGGTGAACTGGGACATGCCCCATTCCTCGATATAGCCGTGACCGCCATAGACCTGCTGGGCCAGCACGGTCATGTCGTAGCCTTCGTCGGTGAAGAAGCCCTTGATGACCGGGGTCATCAGAGAGATCAGCCCCTCGGCCTGCTTGTCGCCCTTGCGGTGTGCGCGGTCGATCAGCGTGGCGCCCCACATGCCGAAGGCGCGGGCGCCCTCGACGAAGCTTTTCTGGTCCATCAGCGAGCGGCGGATATCGGGATGCACGATCAGCGGATCGGCCGGGCCATCGGGGTTTTCGGCACCGGTGATGGCGCGGCCCTGCAGGCGGTCCTTGGCATAGGCGAGCGCGTTTTCATAGGCGACGGCGGCCTGGGACAGGCCCTGCATGCCGACACCCATCCGGGCCTCGTTCATCATGGTGAACATGGCGCGCATGCCCTTGTGTTCCTCGCCCAGCAGGTAGCCGGTGGCGCCGTCGTAGTTCATCACGCAGGTGGCGTTGCCGTGAATGCCCATCTTCTCTTCGATCTTGCCGACCGAGAGGGAGTTGCGTTCGCCGGGGGTGTTGTCGTCCTTGACGATGAACTTGGGCACGATGAACAGCGACACGCCCTTGATGCCATCGGGGCCGCCGGGGATCTTGGCCAGCACCAGGTGGATCACGTTGTCGGACATGTCGTGGTCACCGGCGGAGATGAAGATCTTCTGGCCGGTGATCTTGTACGTGCCGTCGTCCTGCGGTTCGGCCTTGGTGCGCATCAGGCCCAGATCGGTGCCGCAATGCGGTTCCGTCAGGTTCATGGTGCCGGTCCATTCGCAGGAGACCATCTTGGGCAGGTAGGTCTGCTTCTGCTCGTCCGAGCCGTGGGCATGGATCGCGGAATAGGCACCGTGGGTCAGGCCGGGATACATCATGAAGGCCATGTTCGCGGCCGAGAACATCTCTCCGGTCGCGGTGGCGAGGATGTAGGGCATGCCCTGACCGCCATATTCGGGATCGCAATCGAGGCCGGTCCAGCCGCCTTCGCGCAGCTGGTCGAAGGCATCCTTGAAGCCTTTCGGGGTGCGCACGACACCGTTTTCCAGCGTCACGCCTTCCTGGTCGCCGACCACGTTGAGGGGGGCGATGACCTCGGACGAGATCTTGCCGGCCTCGTCGAGGATCGCGGCGGTGAAATCGCGGTCCAGCTCGTCATAGCCGGGGATATCCTGCTCGGAGGCCTTGAGGACCTCGTGGATGACGAACTGCATGTCTTTGACAGGTGCGGTGTAGGTCGGCATTGCTCTCTCCCTAACGTTGAGCGGTCGGGATCGTGTTCTGGATCACTCGGCCGCGGTCTTGTCGTCTTCGAACGAGGCGATCATCTGCGCGCCCCAGTCCATCTGTTGCTTCAGGTCGTCGATGGCTGCGTTCAGCTCATCCCGACGGCTTTCCATTTCCGCGAGGCGTTCCTGGGCGATCTCGTAGGTCTTCACCAGCTGGGTGTGCTGCTGATCGCCCATGTCGTAGAGATCCAGTAGCTGGCGGATCTCTTCCAGGCTGAAGCCGAAGCGCTTGCCGCGCAGGATCAGCTTGAGCCGGGCCCGGTCACGCCGCGTGAACAGGCGCTTCTGGCCTTCGCGGATCGGAAACAAAAGCTCCTTCGCTTCGTAGAACCGCAGGGTGCGCGGGGTCACGTCATACGCGTCGCACATCTCGCGGATGGTCATCTGTCGCTCGTTTTCCATCTCGTCACATCCATGAATTTTGATCGGACGGTCAAAAACAGAACCTGTCTCTGTTTACAACACTGATTGACGTTAACGTAAGCCAAACGTCGCGTCATTTCCAAGTTGACGTAAGATCAGCCAAATTCGTCCGGGTTTCGCGAAATTTTCATAGTCAGCCGCATGCCCTTGGGTCAGGCATTTGCGGGGCAGGGGTGACGCCGGGGCAGGTCAGTCCTCGACGATGTCCTGCACGGCCTCGGTTGATTCGTCATAGGCGGCGAGGCTGGCCGCGGTGCGATCGCGCAACGCCTGAAGCTCCGCGATGGTTTCATCGATCTGGTCGCGCTGCTCGCGCAGTTCGGCCAGTTGGGTGTCGGCGTTTTCCACCCAGCTTTGCATCTGGGCGGCAGAGCCTTCCTCGTCATAGAGGTCGAGCCATTGGCGGATGTTTTCAAGTGGAAAACCGTATTTTCTGCCGCGCAGGATCAGCTTCATCCGGGCGCAGTCGCGGGCCGAGTAGAACCGGGACCGGCCTTCGCGTTCGGGGTGCAGAAGCTCGATATACTCGTAATAGCGAAGGGTGCGTGGGGTCACCTCGAACCTGGCGCACATCTCCTTGAAACTCAGGCGTGTTTCACTCATTCAACGGCTGCTCCGACCTTGTTGCCCAGCAAGTCGCGCCCCAATGTGACGCAGGGTCATTTTGACCCGAGCCACGACGATCTGCAAGGGCAAGCAGGTGCAAGACTTGCCCCTTGGCGGGAATGCCGGTCATATGCCGGGGAAAGGGTTCAAGAATGACCGACGACAGCACTGCCATCCCCCCAGATCCGTCCAAGCCCCGCAGCCCGGAAGACAATGACCGGCTGACCCGGCAATTCATGGATGCGCTGCCCCATGCCAAGGCGCTTGGGCTGGAGCCCGGGTCCGTCGGCCAGGGCAGGGCGGAGTTCACCTTGCCCTATTCCGAAAAGCTGATCGGCGATCCCGCGACCGGTGTGCTGGCCGGGGGCGCGGTGTCGGCCTTGCTGGACACGACCTGCGGGGCGTCGGTGATTTCGCATCCGCGCAGCGCGGGTGGCACGGCGACGCTGGATCTGCGGATCGACTACATGCGCCCGGCGACGCCCGGACAATCGGTGCGGGCGCGGGCGGAATGCTACCAGGTGACACGCTCGGTCGCTTTCGTGCGGGCGGTGGCGCTGGACGATGACGACGACCGGCCCGTGGCCTCGGCCACCGGGGCCTTTACCTTCCAGGCGCGGCCATGAGCGGGGCGGGCAACAAGCGGCCGGAGCCGGTGCAGGTCATCAAGCAACGGCGGGATGCGGCGCTGAAGGCGCTGGTCGACGGCATTCCCTATATCCGGTTCCTCGGCATCCAGTTCGAACGGCGCGGTGACGAGCTGACCGCGGTGCTGCCCTTCAAGGAAGAGCTGATCGGCAATCCGTTGTTGCCGGCGCTGCATGGCGGGGTGACCTCGGGCTTTCTCGAGACGACGGCGATTGTCGGGCTGGGCTGGTCGATGATCTGGGACGAGATCGAGAACGGCGACAACGATCCGGCCGACCTGGTGCGCCAGGCACAGCCGAAATGGCCCAAGACGATCGACCTGACCGTCGATTACCTGCGGTCCGGCCTGCCGCGCGACGCCTATGCCCGGGCCGAAATCACGCGATCCGGGCGGCGCTATGCCTCGGTCCGGGTGGAGGCCTGGCAGGATAATCGCGACCGTCCCTTCGCCCAGGCGACAGGGCATTTCCTGATGCCCGACCGGTCGTCGGGGTAACAGGCGCACATGGCGGACCCGATCACCCACCGGCGGGTGCTGCAGATCGCCCTGCCGATCGTGCTGTCCAACGCCACCGTGCCGCTGCTGGCCGCCGTCGATACCGGCGTGGTCGGCCAGATGGGTGCGGCGGCCCCGATCGGGGCCGTGGGGATCGGCGGCGTCACCCTGACGGCGATCTACTGGATCTTCGGCTTCCTGCGGATGGGCACGACGGGCCTGACCGCCAATGCCGTGGGCCGGGGCGAAACCGCCGAGGTCGCCGCGCTGCTGACCCGCGCGCTGATGGTCGGGCTGGCCGGGGGGCTGGCGCTGATCGTGCTGCAATGGCCGATCTTCTGGGGCGCCTTCCGCATCTCGCCCGCCAGTGACGAGGTCGAGGGGCTGGCGCGGCAATACATGGCGATCCGCATCTGGTCGGCCCCGGCGGCGATTGCCATCTACGGGATCACTGGCTGGCTGATCGCGCAGGAACGGACCCGGGCCGTTCTGGGCATCCAGGTGGTGATGAACGGCATGAACATGGGGCTCGACGTGCTGTTCGTGCTGGGCTTCGACTGGGGCGTGCGCGGCGTGGCCGTGGCGACTGTGATTTCCGAGCTATGCGGCGTGGCCCTGGGCCTGTGGTATTGCCGCGCGGCGTTTCGCGTGCCCGCCTGGCGCGACTGGGAGAGGGTGTTCGACCGCGTGCGTCTGACCCGGATGGCGCTGGTCAATCGCGACATCCTGATCCGGTCGATGCTGCTGCAGGTGATCTTCCTGTCCTTCATGTTCTTCGGGTCGGATTTCGGCGATGTGCAACTGGCGGCGAACCAGGTGCTGATCCAGTTCCTGTTCATCACCGCCTATGCGCTGGACGGGTTCGCCTTTGCCGCCGAGGCCTTCGTGGGCCAGGCCCTGGGGCGCGGCGACCGGGCTGCGCTGCGGCGCGGGTCGCTGCTGACGGGGCTGTGGGGGCTGATCATCTGCGTGGTGCTGGCCGTGGTCTTTGCCCTGACCGGCGGGATGATCATCGACCTGATGGCGAAATCCGAACCGGTGCAGCAGGCAGCGCGGGCCTATCTGCCGTGGATGGTGGCGGCGCCGATCATCGGCGTGGCGTCCTGGATGCTGGACGGCATCTTCATCGGGGCGGCGCGGTCGGTGGACATGCGCAACATGATGGCCGTGAGCTTTGTCATCTATGGCATCGCATTGGCGGTGTTGATGCCGTGGCTGGGCAATCACGGGCTGTGGGCGGCGCTGCTGATCTCGTTCGCGGCGCGCGGCGTGACGCTGGCGATCAAGTATCCCGGGCTGGAGCGGGACGCGGACCGGGTGGAGGCCTGAGCGGTTCCGCCCTGCGTCACTCCGGTGGGGTTTCGGCGGGGTAGGCCGTGGTGTCGGGGCTTAGCCAGTCCTGGATGCGGTCGGCATGGACGCCGCGATTGCTGTCCCAGGCCTCGCCATCCTGGAACCCGAAATGATGCAGGCCGACCAACCGTCCGCTGACATCGAAGATCGGCGCGCCGGACGACCCGCCGGCAGTGTCGCAGGTATGGGTGAAGTCCGTCTCGGGCCCGCGGCCGGCGATCCGCGTCTCGCCCGCGTCGCAATCGAGAAATGAGATCTGCTTGGGCTGCGGGCCGGGATGCTGGATCACCACCATCGGGCCATCGGCAGCGTCGCCGAGCATGGCGAGGTCGACCTGGCCGTATTCGGGGCCGGGCGCGCCGGTCAGGGTGACGACGCTGGCATCGAGCGTGACGTTCACCTGCGCCGCTTCGAAATCGCGACAGCGCAGCTGCGGCCCCATGCCAAGCCGTCCCTCAGTATCGAATTCATAGCCGAAAACGGCGGTCATCGAGGCGCAGGTTGCGGCGCTGTTGATGCAATGTTCGTTGGTCATCAGCCGGTCGGGACCTATCAGGAAGCCCGAACAGGTGCGGGCAAAGCCGCCTTCGATGAAGGACAGGAAGGCCACGGGCGCGCCAAGTGCGCGCAGGTCGGCCGGGACTGCGGCATCGTTGATCGGTGTCAGCTGGTTGATGCCATGCACGGAATAGGGCGTGATCTTGGTGCTTTGCATCATCAGCTGGTCGATGAAGAGCGTGCTTTGAGGGTCGATGGGCGTGGGCGCGACCAGCGCGATGCGGGCGCGACCGAAGGGCATCAGGTCGCTCCACATGCCATCGGGGCCGACCCGGTCGAGCGGGATCGCCACGTCCTGATCCAGCGCGCCCAGCAGGCGCAGGGTGGCATCCGGCGGGAAGGGCGGGCCTTCGACGCGCAGGTGCAGGCGGATATAGTCGGAGCCGGGCACGCTGATCTCGTCGCTCCACGGGACGGGGGACGGGCCGGTGCGTTCGGCGGCGCCGATGCGGATGTCGCGGGCCTCGATCAGCCCGTCGACATAGGCCTCGAGCACGGGGCCGGGGCGTGCGCTGTCGTCCTGGGCAATCGCGGGGCCCGCAAGCGCGAGCAGGAGGAGCGGCAGCCGGGTCATTGGTCGAACAGGGGCGAGGTGTAGTCGCGGATGTCGCGGAACTGGAAGCTCACGACCTCTCCGGGGCCGTTGTTCTGGCGCACCAGCACCTCGACCGGGGCCGACAGCGTGCGCACCAGGCAGGAGGCATCGCGTTCCAGCACCCCGTAGCGCCCGCCGAGGTCGCTGCCGACATGGCGGAAGAGGAAATGCCGCTGCTTGGTCTCGTTCCAGGACAGGCGGCGCAGGTTGTACCATTTCTGGAATTGCTGGCCTGCGATCGGGGTACGGCAGACGAATTCGTCCGGGGCCTCGAGCACCTGTCCGGTGATGGTGCGGCCGTCGAACAACTCGAACTGCGCTTCGCGGACGTTGATCGCCCGCCCGACATTGAGCCGCCCGGCACGGACCGCGCCAGACAGGCCGGCGAAGAAATCCGAGGTGTAGATCAGCCGATCCTTGACGATCTTGGGCGACAGCTGCGCCCCGGCCAGTTCGTCGCCGTAGACATATTCGCCGGTCGAGAAGACGAGAGAGGCCGCCGCCGTGACCTGCGGCGCGGCGAAGGAGGTGCCGGCCTGGTGGGTGAAGCGGTTGCCTGTCGCGGTGCTGAGGATGTTTTCCGCGGGCGCGCCGATGTCGAAGGCCGGGTTGGAATTGGAACCCGCGGATTGCGAGGTCCAGAGGCCGGGATCGTCCATGTCGCTGTCCAGCCCGACCACGGTCAGCACGTTGTCCAGATCGTTCAGGCAAGCGGGCAGGACCGGGCAATGCTGAGCGTCGAATTTCTCGCCTTCATTGCCGGCCGCGGCCACGATGAGCATGCGGGAGCCGAGAACCGCCATCGCATTGGCCATGCGGCCCGGGTTGGACAGCCGCGGCTGCACCCCGAAGCTGAGATTGGCGACGCGCACGTCTTCGGGGATGGCGATCTGCATTTGCAGGATCAGGTTGTCGATCTGCTGATCGGCGACGCGGTTGCGGTCGAACGCCATCATCCAGAGCCGGGCATGGGGGTTCATGCCGACCATGCCCTTGCCATTGGCGCGCGAGGCGATGACGCCGGCCACGCCCGCCGCGTGATCGGCATCGGACATGGCAAGGTGGTCGATGGTGGCGCAGGTGTCGGCAGGGGGCGGCGCTGGCGTTGTGGTGTCCGACACCGGGGTCGGGGTCGTCTCCGCATCGGTTTCGGGGGCAGGCGGTGCCAGGTCGGTGCCGTCGGACAGGCGGATCACCGGCAGGTCGCAATGCCCGTCGGACAGGCGGGAATCGATCACCGCCACATGCACCGGCTGGGATTGGGTTTCGTCCAGGTCCTCGAGCCGGGCGAAGGGGTGGTTCACCAGTTTGAACAGCCCGATCTGGCTGTGCAGGAAGGGTTCGTCGCCGACCCCGAAATTCTGGATCGTGCCGATGGTCTGAACGTTCTGGCGGATCGCCTCGATCGCCAGGTCCGCCGGGGAGCGGCTTTCGAGTGTCTGATTCCAGGTCGGGGAGAAGGTGCTGCCCTCGTCAAAGCTGAGCTGGGCGATGCTGCCGGACTGGTCGGGGTTCATCACCTCTTTCAGCTGGTTGAGATAGCTAGAGCGCGTGTCGGGCCGCAGGGCGACGGTGGTGCCGATCTGCTGTTGCGGCACGGTGATCGCCACGTTGCCCGAGGCGGGCGCCTTGAGAAGCTGCGGGTTGAAGCGCCGCACGACGTCTTCGCAGCTGGCCTTGAAGGCCGAGCAATCCAGCCCCTGATCCGCGACGAAGGCATCGGGTGTCCAGCCCTTGGGGGCGGGGATGCGTTCCAGCGTCGTGGTGGTCATGAAGTCGTAATCGGGGATGTTCAGCGTCTCGCCACCGCGCAGGGACCAGCGGCCGCGGCTGGGGACGTAGCCGCCCACATGGGCCGTCAGGTCCCGCAACTCGCCTGACCCGGCGGGGCGCAGGGTGCGGCGGCAATGGTCGGGGTTCAGGTCGCACATCATCGCGTCCAGCGCGACGGGGAAATGGGCGCCATGCATCACCTGTTCCTGGCGCATCAGCGATTCCACGAAGGGGGGCTGGCCCAGTTCTGCGTCGCGCACGGTGAGGTTGCCGGAATTATAGAGCGCGAGGTAGAGCGCCTCGATCTCGTTGGACAATTCGATGGCGTTGGCGGCGTCGGGTTGCCACTGGAAGGTGATCTGGGGCACCGCCATTTCGGCGGTCGCGACGGAGGCCGTGGAGGCCGCAAGGAGCGCGGTCCAGGCCAGAAGGCTGCGTCGGATCATCGGGGGTCTCCTTTTCATCATCTGGGTCTTCATTCGGAGGTGCGGATCATTGCGGCAGCGGGGCGGTGGCCGTGACGGTCACGGTGAATTCGCCGTCCGTGTAGCCATGCACCGCGATGAAGGCGGTGGAGCGGTTGGCGGGCACGACGAAGTCGCAGGTTTCCTCGGCCCCTGACGTGTAGGGGCGGCAATCGTAGCTGGAGATCAGCGCCGGACCGTCGAGCTTTACATAGAGGTCGGGATCGCCGCTGCCGGTCATCTCGGCCCGGAAGACGGTGCCGGGGGTGACGGGCACGGAGGTGATGAGCCGGGTTTCGCCCTGCGCCACGGTGAAGGGGCCGAAGCTTTCGCTTTCGGGGGCGTTGGTGCCGGCCTCGGGCGTGCAGATATCGGTGTCGATGGTGAAACCCGCGGCGGCCCCATAAAGGCAGGCGACGCCGCTCTTGTCGGTCTCGGTCAGGCGCAGCGACCAGTCGCCCAGCCCGTTGCATTGCGGGTAATGCATGACCGAAAACGCATCGTAATCGGTGACGCCCCGCCAGTCATTATCTTCGAAACAGGTGCCGGCCTCGGGGCGGACATGTTCATGGCGCGCACCGATCACGTGGCCTAGTTCGTGGCGCAGGATGCCGCGCAGGGTCAGGTTGCCATTGGGGTCCAGCGAGAAGGAGGACGGGTCGATCACCACGCTGCGCGCCTCTCTCGGGTCGTTGGGAAAGAAGGCGGCGGCCAGGAATTGCCCGCCCGCATTCACCGGGCGCACGTCGAACATCACCTCGTCATTGGCGGCGTCGCAATCGCCGTCCTGCGACGCGATGTAGGAGAAATCGAGATCGGCCACGGCCTCCCACGCGGCGGCGGCGGCCTGCATGTCGCCCACGACCAGCGCGTGGCGGCTGCCGAAGGCGGTGCTGACGCAATAGGTCAGGTTGTGCTTTTCGACGGGCCCCCAGAGCTGATCGAGCCCGCCGACATTGATGACGGTGAATTCGGGCGTCTCGCCCATGGGGGGCACGGGTTTGTTGCGCACGTTCTGTTCCCAGAATTCGCGCAGCAGCTTTTCGTTGCGGATGGGCGTATCGCCGTTGACGTAATACTTGCCCGTCTCGGGGATATAGGTGGTCTGGTCGCGGAATTCCTCGAAGCTGAGGCCGGATCGCGCCTCGCGGGCGGCTTCGGCGAGGTCGGCCAGGGCGGCGTCGCCAGTGTCGGGATCAACCGGCTGGGCCGTGGCCGGACCGGCAAGGGCCAGCGCGACAAGCAGCGGAAGGGTGGGGCGGAGAACGGGGGTAAGCATCTGTCAATCCTCGAAAATGTCCTGGTAAATAGGGTGGGTTTTGTAGACATGGGCCAATCGCGCGCGTTGCTTTCCGCGCCGATCGAGCCCGAGATAGGCGGCGGCATTGCCGCCCATGACGGCCTCTGTCTGGGCCGGGGTGAGGCCGAGATCGTCGAAGGTCTGGTGAAGCCCGGAGAGATAGGCGGGATGGCTGGGCACGCGGCCGATCATCGAGAAGTCGGAGCCATACATCATCCGGTCCAGCATCTTGGGCGTCGATGCGATCAGCGCGGCGGTACGGTCCAACACGCGCTGGCGGTCGTCATTGTCGATCTCGGCGGCATCGGTCCAGTAGCCGAGGTCGAAATAGACATTGGGAAATTCGCCGACCATCGCGGCCATCGTCGCCTCCCAATCCGAGCCTGAGGTGAAGGCGTCGTCGTGCCCGGTTTCGTCGAAGCCGCCGAAATGGGCCAGGTTCAGCTGAAGGTTCTTGAACCGCGGATCGCGCAGCACCACTTGCCAGCCCGCCGGATCGGCGAAGGTCCCGGTATTGGGGCCGGCGGCGATGGAATTGTTGGCATGGGCCTTGATCGGCACCTCGTTCTCGACACACCAGGCGTAGAGCGCCTCGAGCTCACGATCCAGGGCGGGGGGGCCGTCGCGAGGCTTGCGCGGCACCCAGGTCAGGTCGGTGTTGTTGCCGATGGGGCGGAACCCCATGGGCGGGTAGAGCTTGATCCCCAGAAAGCCCAGGTCGAGCACCGCATGCTTGACGTTGCGCAGCGGATCGACGGAGGGGTCGTCCTCGCGTTCCAGCGCGGCGCGCAGGGGGCAGAAGGGGGCGAAGGGCAGGATCAGCGACGAGGTGTGCTTGCGCGCGATGGCGGCGACCAGTTCGATCTGGTCCTCGATCGGGGTCACGTCCTCTTCGGTGACAAGCCAGGCGCCGAAATCCACCAGCGAGGGCGAAAAGATGCGGATGCCGGTCTGACCGCCATAGAGCCGGTCGAGTTCGGCCAGGATGTCGATGCGCGACCGGGTCAGCAGCCCGGCCCAGCGGATCGTCTGGATCAGCGGCGAGTAATGCAGGTAATCGCGCGGCTGCCCGGTGGTGAGGCCCCCGGCGCCCCGGTCATAGATGCGGTTTGCGAGGGTCCGGGCCTGGGCCTGCGGGGTTTGCAGCGAATTGCGCAGGCCGGGGGTTCCGACCTCCTCAGCGATACGGTCGAGGAGGCGGTCCTCGTCCCGCCGCGTGGTCGACAGGCCGGTCGGGCGCGGTCCGGCGGCAGCGGCGAATTGCGCGATGCCGTCGGCCACGTTCTGCTGGTCGCGGCGGATCAGGTCATCGCGCGGGATCGGGGCGACGCGACCGCCGAGCTCGTCAAGTTCGGCCCGCGCGGTCGGCGTGTTCACCAGCAGGATCGAGGTCAGCAGTTTCAGGAAGGCATCCGTGGTCATGTCCGGATCGACCGGCGCATGGGGATCGCGGATGATCGTCTGTTTCAGGAAGCCCACCACGGGCACGTCGCGGCCATTGAAGA
This sequence comes from Pseudooceanicola atlanticus, assembly GCF_000768315.1. Taxonomy (GTDB): domain Bacteria; phylum Pseudomonadota; class Alphaproteobacteria; order Rhodobacterales; family Rhodobacteraceae; genus Pseudooceanicola; species Pseudooceanicola atlanticus. Next base: position 500,776 of record NZ_AQQX01000003.1, on the reverse strand, counting down.
AATGGGTGTGGATGTCGATGGCGGTGCGCGACACTTCGGGCTGGAAGAACCGCCTGACCTGGGCGCAGCCTGACAGCCCCGGCAGGGCGAGGGCACCGGTGAGGCCCAGAAGGAGTCCGCGTCTGTCTATCATCCTTGAAGTCCTCTTTGTCCTGTCATGTCAGCGCCTTGGGGCGTCTGTTCGGGGGGCGGGCCGCCTGTGTGACGGCCCGGCCGGGGTTTCATTCGAGCACGAGGGCGAATTTCATCCAGGCCTCGATGCTGTCGATCGGGCTGCCATCGGGCAGGCGCAGCGGGCTGTGGGTCGGGTCGAAATCCTTTGACAGCGCGCTGTCGGGATCGGCCAGCAGGATGGCGACGAAGGTGCTCGCCACGATCCAGCTGCCGACCTCGCCCAGGTGGTCGCCGCCGGCTGCCTCGGCCTCGGCCAGGACGTAGAACCAGAGCGGCGTGCGTTCGAAGAGCCGCGATTGCGTGCCTTGCAGGAACCCGGTCAGGTTGGGCTTGTTGTCGAGGATCGCGCCGACATCCGGGATCGGGTCGGTCGTGACCGCGCCGGTGGATTTCAGGTAGGCATGCAGGGCCTGTCCGGTGGGCAGGCGCAGGCTGAAACCGCGGCGCAGGTTGCGGCGGGCAAGCTGACGGAAGAGCTTTTTCAGCATCTCGTCCTCTTCCTCGCCGCCCTCGTTGCGCAGGTCGCCGAGGGGCGGGGCGATCAGCGTGTCGATGCGCCGGGCCGCGCGCGCCGGATGGCCGTCGGCGCTGTCGGGATCGGCGGTGACGAAGCGGGACCAGTCGATGATCCGTTCGCGCGGCAGCTTGCCATGGCCATCGAAGCCACCGCCGCCGGTATGGGCGAAGATCTGATCGAAGGGCGCCTTGTCCGCCGCCCCGCCGCGCCCGAAATTGCCATTGTAATCATAGGCATCGCGCACCATCGAATGGCCGAAGCGGAAGGCGGCCACGGAAAATTCCATCGCCATGGCGTCGCCCAGGGTCTTGGTGCCGATCCGGTCCGCATGGGCGGCGCGGAAGTCGAAGAAATGCTTGGCACGGGCCGCCAGCACCGATTGCACCACGGCCGGGTCGCAGACCGTCTTGAGGTAACCTTCGACGATCAGCCATTGGTAATGCAGCTTGGTCAGGGCCTGGGCGGAATGGAAATCGGGCAGCCAGCCGGTGTCGTTCGCCTCGAGGAAGTCGACGACGCGGTTGTGGAACCGCAGGAAGCTGAGGTGGAATTGCGCAATGTTGAGGTTTTCGTCATTGCGCATGTCCCCGATCAGCGCGCGGCTGTCGAGGGATGCCTCGAACTTGGCCACATCCGCGGGCGACAGGTTGCGGGCCAGGATGTCGAGATAGGCTTGCTTGACCGAATGTTCGACCTGGCCGAAGCGGGGCAGGTCGCGGTGCGGGTCGAGCCCGTCGGGGATCGGGCCATGGGGGGCACAGGTTCCGACGCGCATCTTGGCCGGGTATTTCGGGTGCCGCATCCCCGAGATCACGCGGGCCGCATCGGCATAGGCCGCGGCTGCCTCTGCGCTGTCCTGAAGGCCGACGGGCAGGCCGCCATAGACCGAATCCAGGTCGAACCGCGGAGAGCGCGCATTCTTGAGCTGCGCTTCGATCTGGTCCGCCGTATGGGTCGGGGCGGGGTGTTCGATCGAGGAGATCTGGGTTTCGCGGTCGGTGCGCGCGGTCAGCTCGTGATCCAGGAACTGGCCCCAATAGGTCATCACCGCGGGCATGGTCGAATCCGGCGTCACGTCGGGCGAGGCGGCATTGGCCGCGGGGACCATCAGGTCGCCCAGCTCGTCCAGTTCGGCCAGGACGTCATCGGGCAGGTAATCGCCCGGATCGCCCGAGGGGGGCAGGATGAAGCCGAAATCGCCGGCCTCGTCGACGGCGATGTCGCCATCGGCAGGGATCAGGGCCCGGGCCTGAAGCGCGGACTTTCTGGGTGGGGCGGAGCGGCGATTATTGCCGCCGTGGGATTGAAAAAAGAGAGACATGACGTCCTCCGGGAAAAAGGGATGAAAAATTCGCCTTACCTAACGTCAATCAAACTACAACAACCCTGTGTTGAGTCGACAGTAAGGAATTCCCCACTCTCCGAAGGGCGTCCGGAAACCGGCGCCCGGCACCGTGGCAGAGGGGCCGAGTTCACACTTTGCGTGTTTTTTGGGCAGTTGCGGATGGGTTTCGGGGACAGCGGCCGCCCCTGATGCGAATCGTTTCGCGACCGTGATCGGCGGTCTGTTCCGTTATCAAGTGAGGTCGAAGCAGGTTCGCGCTGCCCCTCAGGCGGTGTCTGTGGGATCAATCATGGGTTGCGAGAGGTCGGCGTGCGTGCTGGCCCGAGGCGGTCAGAGCAGGGCCAGAACGTCTTCGGGCGGGCGACCGATGGCGGCGCGTGTGTCGGTGATCGCGATCGGGCGTTCGATCAGGATCGGGGTTTCGGCCATGGCGGCGATGAGCGTGTCATCGTCGCTGTCGCGGCTCAACCCGGCCTCCTTGAAGGCCTTTTCCTTGACCCGCATCATCTGGATCGGGGCGATGTCCAGCTTGGCCAGAACGGCGCGGATCTCGGACGTGTCGGGCGGATCCTGGAGGTAAAGGCGGATCGTGGGCTCCACCCCGTTTTCCTGAAGCAGGGCGAGGGTCTGGCGCGACTTGGTGCAGCGCGGGTTGTGCCACAGGATCATAGCCAGTCCTCCATCCCGGTGCCGACGGCGTCGGCGACATTGGCGAAGCCGTCCCGCTCCAGCAGGCGGTCGAGGCCATGGGCGATCTCGGCCCCCAGCGAAAGGCCGTGGAAAACCATGGCCGAATAAAGCTGCACCGCCGACGCGCCGGCGCGGATCTTGGCATAGGCGTCTTCGGCCGAGCTGATGCCGCCGACACCGATCAGCGGGATCTGGCCTTCGGTGACCTGGGCAAGGCGGGCAAGTACGCGGGTCGATTTCTCGAACAGGGGCGCGCCGGAGAGGCCGCCCTTTTCCTCGCGATGCGGGCTGGAGAGGCCGCTGCGGTCGAGCGTGGTGTTGGTGGCGATGATCGCCGAGAGGCCGCGATTGGTGGCCACGCGGGCGATGTCGACGATTTCCGCATCGGTCAGATCGGGGGCGATCTTGAGGAAAATGGGAATGCGGCGCGGCAGCCAATCCCGCGCTTCGATCACGCCCGCCAGCAGCGCGTCGAGCGCCGCGGCACCCTGCAGGTCACGCAGGTTCTCGGTGTTGGGAGAGCTGACATTGACGGTGGCGAAGTCGAGGAATTCACCGCAGCGCGACAGGACGCGGGCGAAATCCTCGGCCCGGTCGTCGCTGTCCTTGTTGGCGCCTAGATTCAGGCCGATCACCGCGTCGCGGGGGCGTTGGGACAGGCGGTCGGCGATGACCTCCATCCCGTCATTGTTGAACCCGAAACGGTTGATGACGGCGCGGTCCTCGGTCAGGCGGAAGAGACGGGGGCGCGGATTGCCGGGCTGGGCGCGCGGGGTGACGCCGCCGACCTCGATAAAGCCCAGACCGGCGCGGGACAGGGGCGACAGGACCTCTGCGTTCTTGTCGAACCCGGCGGCCAGGCCGATGGGATTGGCCAGGTTCAGCCCGGCCAGCTGCGTGCGCAGGCGCGGCGAGGTGACCAGGCCGGGCAGGGGGGCAAGGCCCGATTTCATGGCGAAGAGCGCGATCCGGTGGGCCTGTTCAGGGTCCATACGGCGCAGCAATCCCATGCCGGTCTGTTCGAGAAAATTCATGACATACGGTCCGGGAAGACGTGTGCGCCGTCGACCAGCGGCAGGTCTTCGTGCCAGGTGACATCCTCCAGCCGCAGGGGGCGGTAGAGATGAGGGAATTCGGCACCGCCGCGGGAGACCTCCCATTTCAGGTCGTCGCCCAAGGGGGCGGCATCGACGGCGGCGAGGATCAGCCCCTCGGCCCCGGCGAAATGCTTGGCCGCGGTTTCCTCGGCCTGGGTGGCGGTCGAGAAGTGGATGTAGCCGTCGGCCAGGTCGATTGGGGCACCATCGGTCTGGCCGGTTTCCGCGAGGTGCTGCCATTCCGGCGCACGAAATATCTTGTAGATCAGCATGAATTGGGGATGCCCCGACGCTCCGTGATCGTCAAGTGCACGGATGCCGTGGCGGCGGGGAAACTGCGGGCGCTACTGGGTCTGAAGGGTCTTGGGGGGCGCCCCGGGCAGGGGATCGGCCCGACGCGGTCGACAGCCCTAAGCAATTGCCTGATCGGGCGGCTGCCCCAAGGTCATTGGCAAACCCGTGCCACCGGGCCCGCAATGTGCTTTGACTCGGTTCGAGTTGCGGTGCAGCATCTTCTGCACAACTCTACCAACAGGGGAATTTCCATGTCTTTTCGTCTGCTGACCAGCGCCGCTGCCCTGGCCCTCACCTCTGGTGTGGCCATGGCGGATTATTCGCTGACCATTCTTCATACCAACGATTTCCACGCCCGTTTCGAACCGATCTCCAAATACGACAGCGGCTGTTCGGCCGAGGACAACGATGCCGGTGAGTGCTTTGGTGGCTCTGCCCGCCTGATTACCGCGATCGAAGAGGCGCGCGGCCGGTCCAACAACTCCATCCTCGTGGATGGCGGCGACCAGTTCCAGGGCACGCTGTTCTACACCTATTACAAGGGCAAGCTGGCCGCCGAGATGATGAACAAGATGGGCTACACGGCGATGACCGTGGGCAACCACGAGTTCGACGATGGCCCCGAAGTTCTGCGCGGTTTCATGGATGCGGTTGAATTCCCGGTCCTGATGTCCAACGCCGATGTCTCGGGCGAGCCGCTGCTGGCCGATGTGCTGATGAAATCCACGGTGATCGAGCAGGGCGGCGAGAAGATCGGCCTGATCGGCCTGACGCCGCAGGACACCGACGAGCTGGCCTCGCCGGGGCCGAACATCATCTTCACCGATCCGTCGGACGCCGTTCAGGGCGAGGTCGACAAGCTGACCGAAGCGGGCGTGAACAAGATCATCGTTCTGTCGCATTCGGGTTATGGCGTGGACCAGACGGTGGCAGAGAACACCACCGGGGTCGACGTGATCGTGGGCGGCCATACCAACACGCTGCTGGGGGACATGGACCGCGCCGAAGGCCCGTATCCGACCATGGTGGGCAACACCGCCATCGTGTCCGCCTATGCCTATGGCAAGTTCCTGGGCGAGCTGAACGTGACCTTCGACGACGAGGGCAACGTGACCGAAGCCACTGGCGCGCCGATCATCATGGACGCGGCCGTGACCGAGGACGAGGCCACCAAGGCCCGCATCGCCGAAGCCGCCGCGCCGCTGGATGAAATCCGCAACCGCGTCGTGGCCGAGACCTCGGAAGCGATCGAAGGCAACCGCGACGTCTGCCGGGCGCAGGAATGTTCGATGGGCAACCTGGTGGCCGATGCCATGCTGGACCGCGTGGCCGATCAGGGCGTGCAGATCGCCATTGCCAATAGCGGTGGCCTGCGTGCCTCCATCGATGCGGGCGAGGTGACCATGGGCGAAGTGCTGACCGTGCTGCCGTTCCAGAACACGCTGTCGACCTTCGAAACCGATGGCGCGACCATCATCGAGGCGCTTGAGAACGGTGTCAGCCAGGTTGCCGACGGCGCAGGCCGCTTCCCGCAGGTCGCAGGGCTGAAATTCACCTTCGACGCCTCTGCCGAACCGGGCAGCCGCGTGTCGGACGTGATGGTGATGGACGGCGATGCCTTTGCGCCCATCGACCCTGAGGCGACCTACCTGGCCGTGACCAACAACTACGTCCGCAATGGCGGCGACGGCTACGCGATGTTCAAGGACGCCGAGAACGCCTACGATTTCGGCCCCGACCTGGCTGACGTGACGGCGGAGTTCCTGGCCGCGAACGCGCCATACACGCCCTACACGGACGGGCGCATCACCCAGAAGTAAGCGCCGCCCCTATGGGACGGCAAACCCCGCCGGTGCGAACCGGCGGGGTTTTCTTTTGCGCGATTGGGGCCGAGCGGGCTCAGCGCTTGATCTTCATGTTGTCCATGTCGTCGGTGATCGGAATGAACTCCTCCTCGTCGCCGGGGGGCAGGCGGAAAGGGCCGTTATCCCAGTCGGCGGCCTTCCAGTCCTTCTTGGCCTCTTCGATCCGGTCGGGCGAGGACGAGACGAAGTTCCACCACATGTAGCGCGGCCCGTTCAGCGTCTCGCCGCCAAGCGCCATGACACGCGCGCCCTGCGGTCCCGCCTTGACCGAGATGCGGTCGCCCGGACGGAACACCATCATGCGCCCGGCCTCGAAGGTTTCGCCCGCGATTTCGATCTCGCCCTGGGTGACGTAAATCCCGCGATCCTCGTGGTCGTCGGGCAGCGGCAGGTGCCCGCCGGGAGCGAGGGTGACATCGGCATAGAAGATGTCGGACTGCATCGTGACCGGCGCGCGTTCGCCCCAGGCAGTGCCCAGGATCAGCCGGGCCGAGGACCCGGCCTCTTCCAGCAGGGGCAGGGCGTCGGCGCCGTGATGTTCGAAGGCGGGGGCCATTTCCTCGCGATCCTCGGGCAGGGCGACCCAGGTCTGAATGCCGAAAAGGCTGTGCCGGGTTGCGCGGGTCTGGGCCGAGGTCCGCTCGGAATGGGTGACCCCGCGCCCGGCGAGCATCCAGTTGACCTCTCCGGGGTGGATCATCTGGTGGGTGCCGAGGCTGTCGCGATGTTCGAACTCGCCCTTGTAGAGATAGGTCACGGTGCCCAGGCCGATATGCGGATGCGGGCGCACGTCGATGCCGCCCTCCGTGATGAATTCGGCGGGGCCCATCTGGTCGAAGAAGATGAACGGCCCGACCATCTGCCGGTCTTTCGAAGGCAGGGCGCGGCGGACCTCGAACCCGCCGAGATCGCGGGCACGAGGGATGATGACGGTTTCCAGGGCGTCGAGCCCGGCTTCGGTTTCGCAATCCGGGGAATGTGTCGGGTTCCAGCTCATGGGGACCTCCTGTGGCGGATCAGACGAACACGTCCGACCATTCGGGGTGACGGAACAGCTGTGCCTTCACGAAGGGGCAGAGCGGGACGATGCGGTAGCCTTCCGCGCGGGCATCGGCGACCAGCGCTTCGACCAGGGCGATGCCGACGCGCCGGCCGCCCAGGGCCTCTGGCACACCGGTATGATCGGCGATGATCGTGGTGGCGTTCATGCGCGAATAGGTCAGTTCGGCCTCGTGGCCGTCGAGGGTGACGACGAACCGGCCTTTCCGTTCGCCATCTTCCTTGGTTACGTTCAGGTCTGTCATCGGGGCTCCTCCGCTTTGTGTGCTTGAAGACAAGGTGGCGTATCGCGGGGAAAATACACTTCTCTAATTCCGCACAATTGCTGCGCAGGGGTCGGGTTTGGCAGCGCATGGGCCGCTGTAGGTGCGGGTCTTGCGCGGAAGGGCGCGCATCGGGCGGGGTGGTGACGTCTGCCCCTTGTCTGAAAGGGCATTTCTGGTGCCATAGCGGTCACGCAAACAACAAACGGAATCGCGGAATGGTGAAACGGCGCAATTGGTGCGGGGCGGCGCTGGCCCTGTCGGTCGGTCTGGGTCTGCTGGCGGGATGTGCCCCGACGCAGGCGCCCGAAGTGTCGCGGGCGGCGCCGCCGCTCTATCCCAATGAGACGGCCGAGCTGCGGGTGCTCGTGAATAAGTATGCCGACCATTACGAGGTGCCCCGGTCGCTGGTCCACCGCGTCATTCAGCGCGAAAGCGATTACCGCCCCCATGCGCGCAACGGTCCCTATTACGGGATGATGCAGATCCTGCCGGCCACGGCACGCGGCATGGGGTTCCAGGGCCAGCCGAATGACCTGCTGGATGCCGAAACCAATCTGAAATGGGCGGTGAAATACCTGCGCGGCGCGTGGTTGCTGTCCTACGGGGACGAACCGACGGCGGTGCAATGGTATGCGCGCGGCTATTACTACGAGGCCCGCGACCGCTGCATGCTGGTCGAGACGGAGCTTCTGGACCGCGAGATCCGCAAATCATGCCGCAAGTGAGGTCTGTCCTGACCTGCCCCATCTTGACTTGATCCCGCGAAGCCCAACATTGGGACGAGAGGTGACGCCATGGACCATCCCCTGATCGACCTGATCTCGGCCAAGATCGCCGAGGCCGAAGCCAAGGGCGAGTTTAACAACCTGCCCGGCGCGGGCAAGCCGCTGCCCCGCGTGGACGACCCCGAGAACGCCCTGATCCGCCGGATCATGGAGGAAAACGGGGCCGAGCCGGAATTCATCACGCTGGGGCGCGAATTGAAGCGCCTGCGCGGGGAGCTGGCGGGCGTCACCGATGAGGTCAAGCGCCGCGACATCATGAAGGACATGTCGATGATGGAGGCCCGGATCGACATGGCCCGCAAGGCCTGGCGCTGATGGACCTGGCGCGCGCCTGCCGCTAGCCTCGTCCCATGTGTGGACGTTTTGCCGTAACCCTGCCGCCCGATGCGATGGCGCAATTGTTCGAGGCGCAGCCCGCCAATGATCTGGCGGGCGTGCCCAATTACAACGTCTGCCCAACCGTTCCGATCAATGTCTGTTCGCTGGGCGAGGGCGGGCGGCGGCTGACGGCGATGCGGTGGGGCTTTGTCCCGCATTGGTACAAGACGCCGAGTGACGGCCCGCTGCTGATCAATGCCCGCGCCGAAACCGTGGCCGAGAAACCGGCCTTCCGGCAGGCGGCACGGGAACGGCGCTGCCTGATCGCGATGGACGGGTTCTATGAATGGGACCGGGCGGGCGATCAGAAGCTGCCCTGGTTCATCCACCGTCGCGATGGCGCGCCGATGGTGGTGGCCGGCATCTGGCAGGGCTGGGACAAGGGCGAGCAGCTCCTGACCACCTGCGCCATCGTCACCACAGAGGCGAAAGGCCAGATGGCGGAGATCCATAACCGCATCCCCGTCCTGCTGGAGCCTGAGGATTGGGGCCTGTGGCTGGGCGAGAACGGAAAAGGCGCGGCCCGTCTGATGACGGCCGCGCCCGATGAGGTCTACGACATGTACCGCGTCGGGACGGAGGTCAATTCCAACCGTGCCACCGGCGAGGGGCTGATCGAACCGCTGGACGCGTGACGATCAGTTGTTACCCAGGCCGAGATCGGTGTTCAGGCCAAGGCCCAGACCGACATTGTTGACCACACCACCCACCATGGCCAGTGTCTTGCCGAGGCCCGCGGCATTACCCTTGGGCTTGCCGTCCTTGCCGATGATCTGGCCGTTGTGATTGATCAGGTCGCCGAGGTCCACAACAGCGGGGATGTCTTCCAGCAGAAGCCGCCCGGTCATGTTGGTCCAGGACCAGCTGCTGACCTTCTTTTCGAAGTTCAGGCCGGTGTCGTGGTCGATCATGAACTGCCAGCTGTCACCCTTGTAAAGGTAATCGCTCGTCCAGGAATTGTCCGTCGCCTCGACCCGCTGGGTCGTGTAGGCGAGCTGGTAGAACTTCACGGTATCGCCCAGCTGGGCGTGGATCTCGTCGGGCATGAAGCCGTTGCCGACCATGTAGACGACGTGCATGACGCCAGTCGGTTCGACCGGTTCGGGTTCTGGCTCAGGTTCTGGTTCCCAGCAGCCGAACCAGCACCATTGCGCCTGCGAGGGTGTCGCGGACATGCTGAGCAACGTCAGGACCAGCAATACGCGCAGTATCCCCAGCACAGACTTGGAGTGAGTGGTCTGTTCGTTCATTGGATAACAATCTGTAAATGCCTGTTTCGATGACGATTTATTAAAGTTTGAATATGGCCAAAATGTGCCCGGAAATCGCCTTTTTCCAAGCGATTTAACGGGTTTCGGAACCAATCTTGGGGTGAGGTCGTTGAGATGCAAAGGACGTGAAACAACAGGAGTTTCAAATGGCCCATAATGGCACGAACACCTCGATGAAGACTGAAGCAACTTCGGACGATGTCAAGGCACAGATTTCGGCGCTGCAGGCCGATATGGCAGAGCTGACCCGCACCGTCACCGAGTATGGCCGGGCCCGTGGCCGCTATGCCCGCGACACTGCGTCGGGCAAGGCGGACGAAATGCGCCACCGTGCCGAAGCGCTTGGCCGTGACGCCGAAGCGCAGGTCAAGGCAAGCTATGCGCAGGCCGAAGGGGCCGTGCGCGATAACCCCGCCGCTGCCGTCGGCATTGCGGCCGGTATCGGCTTTGTGCTGGGTCTGATTTCGGCCCGCCGGTAAGGAGCGACGCATGTTGATGTCGCTGAAACTTGGAATGCGCCGCGCGGGCTTTGGCCTGGGCGGCCTTCTGCTGATGGCGATCGGGGCAGGGTTCCTGACCGTCGCCGCCTGGATCGCTCTGGCCGAGGCGCATGACGCGCAATATGCCGCTCTGATCATCGGGTCGGTCTATTTCGGACTTGGGGCCCTCGTCGTAGCGTTCGGTACGCGCCGACCTGTTGGCTATGTGCCGCCCACCACCGCCGCCGCGATGACCACGGGCGGATTGGGTGCTGCCTTTGCGCAGGGCTTTGGCGCAGGGGCCGCCGCACGGCAGGCGATGAAATCCAGCCACTGACATTGCCGAAGGAATTCGAAGGCGGATCAGGGTGCTGCGAGGTGACGTTCACGTTCGCAGCGCCTTTTTCCGTGCGCGGAGACCACACGGCCTGGCAGGGCGTCGACGTCAGAGACTGGCTGCAGCCCGGGCCGCCTGGTCGTAGCCACCCGACATGGCACGCAGCAGCGCGGCGAGGCGCGACACATCCGCCGGGTCGATGCCGGTTTCCTTGAGGGACCGGATCAACAGCGCCTCGCGCACCTTGCCATAGCGGCGGCAAAGCTCTGCGCCTTCTTCGGTGATCGAAACGGTCTTTTCCTTCGCCTTGCGCCCCGAGGTGATCAGCTTGCGCTCGGTCAGTTTGCGCAGGGCGTAATTGACCGTATGCGTGTCCTCGATGTTCAGGACGAGGCAGATATCGGCCAGGGTCTTGGGCCGTTCGCGGTGATGGACAAGGTGCAGCACCTGGATTTCCAGCGGCGCCATGCCGGGGTGGCCGGCGGCGTCCATGCAGCGGGTCATCCAGCGCTGGAAGGCGTGGTTGCCCATGGCCAGCGCGAACTCCATCTCGGACACCTCCGGCATGGCGGAGTTCGCCAGATGCGCGGAGGAGACGACGGGGCCGATCTTGAAACGGTCTTCTTCGGTCATTTTCATCACATTGTCCGGGGCAGCCAGAGGGCGATCTGCGGGAATATCGACAGAAGCGCAACCGCGATCACCAGGATCAGGAAGAAGGGCGCGGCATATCCCGCCAGGGTCAGCACGTCGCGCCCGGTGATCTTCTGCAGCACGAAAAGGTTGAAGCCGACGGGCGGGGTGATCTGGCTCATCTCGACGACGATCACGAGGAAGACGCCGAACCAGATCGGGTCCAGCCCGACCTGCGTGACCATCGGGAGGATGATCGACACGGTCAGCACGACCATGGAAATCCCGTCGAGGAACATGCCCATCACGATGAAGAACACGGTCAGCGCGGCCAGCAGGGCATAGGGCGACAGGCCCATGGCACCGATCCAGGCGGCCAGTGCGCGCGGGATGCCGGTATAGCCCATGGCGACGGTCAGGAATCCGGCGCCGGCCATGATGAAAGCGATCATGCAGGTCGTGGTCGAGGCCGCCAGCAGGCTGTCGCCCATCCCCTTCCAGCTGGCCGCGCCGGTGGCCCAGGCCAGCAGCATCGCGCCGGTGACGCCGATCACCGCTGCCTCGGTGGGCGATGCGATGCCGGCATAGATCGACCCGATGACGGCGACGATCAGCCCGACGACGGGCAGCAGGCGCATCAGGGCGGCAAAGCTGTTGCTGTCATCGGCCGCGGGTTCGGCCTCGGGCATGCGGGACCGGTTCAGCAGGGCCCAGATCATGATGTATCCGGAGAACATCAGCGCCAGCATCAGGCCGGGCAGCAGGCCCGCCAGGAACAGCTGGGCGATGGATTGCTCGGTCGCGGCGCCGTAGACGATCAGGATGATCGAGGGCGGGATCAGGAAGCCGAAGGTGCCGGCGCCCGCCAGCGTGCCGATGGCCATTTTCGGGTCATAGCCGCGTGCCAGCAGTTCCGGCACGGACATCCGGCCGATCGTCGCGGTCGTCGCGGCAGAGGAGCCCGAGACGGCGGCGAAAAGCGCGCAGCCCAGCACGTTGACGTGCAGCAGGCGGCCAGGAAGGCGACGAGTGAAGGGCGAAAGGCCTTCGAACATGTCCGAGGACAGCCGCGACCGGACCAGGATTTCCCCCATCCAGATGAACATCGGCAGCGAGGTCAGATCCCAGATCGTCAGGCTGCCCCAGACCTTGGTGGCAAAGACCAGAGTAACCGGAGCCGAGGAGGCCGCAACCATGGCGACGAGCCCCACGGCGATCAGCGCGAAACCGATCCAGAGCCCTGCCGCCAGCGCGACGAACAGGACGACGATGAGAAGGGGGGCGAGGGTTGCGATTTCCATCAGGCCTCTCCCTGTTCGTGTTCGGCGTAGTGGGGTGTGCCGCCGCGGATCACGGTGACAAGGCTGTCGATCAACGCGATGCAGAGCAGGACCAGCCCGAAGGTCATCACCCCCTGCGGCAGCCAGAGCGGCACGCGGACCATCCCGAAGGACACGCTGTCATAGACCCAGGAATCCCAGGCTTGCAGCCAAGAGGACCAGGTGGCGAAGGCACACAGGCCCGCCGCGATAATGAGGACCAGCGCCTCGAGCGGGCGGGCGATGGTCGGGGGCAGGGCGCCGGTCAGCAGGCTGACGCGCACATGGCCGCCCCGGGCAAAGGTGCCGGCGAGGCCGAGGAACACGGCCGACAGGAAGAGGAACCCGCCGATTTCGGCCAACGAGGGTACGGTGATGCCGGGCGGCACGGCGCCGAGGGCGCGGGCGCCGCGGTCGATCAGGCGGCCGATGATCTGCACCAGCACCAGCGCCGCGATGGCGGCGAATGCGGCGGCGGCAAGGATCAATGCTCCTGAATAGAGCCGGTCGAGTGTCTGTCGCATGATGGGCCGTTCCCCTCGGGGCCGGGTGTGATCCGGCCGATTGGTCTGGATGGTCGGGGCGTGGTACCGCCCCGACCGGATGTCAGAGGTGGAATTACTGACCGTTATAGGTGTCGACGACGGCCTTGCCTTCGTCACCGGCCTCTTCCAGCCATTCCTGGGTCATGGTCTCGCCGATGGCGGCCAGTTCTTCCAGCAGCGTGTCGGAGGGATCGGAGACGGTCATGCCGTTGGCCTCGAGCTCGGCCAGTTTCTCGGCGGTTTCGGCCTTGGACATGTCCCAGCCGCGGGTTTCGGCTGCGGCGGCGGCCTCCATCAGGGCGGCCTTGGTCTCGTCCGACAGGGCGTCCAGCGCGCGGGTGTTCACGATGACCATGTTCTTGGGCAGCCAGGCCTGAAGCTCGGTGTAGTTGGACACGAAATCCCATGCCTGCGAGGACACGCCGGTGGAGGGCGAGGTGATCATCGCGTCGGCGCGGCCGGTCGAGAACGCGGTCGGGATGTCGCCGGTTTCGATCTGGGTCGGCACGGCGCCCATCAGCTGCGCCAGGCGCTCGGTCGCGTTGTTATAGGCGCGGAAGGCCGCTCCTTCGAGGTCCGCAGTGCTTTCGACCGGGCCGCTGGTGTAAAGGCTCTGCCCCGGCCACGGCACGGCATAGAGAAGGGTCAGGCCCTGCTCGGCCAGCTTTTCCTCGACCAGCGGGCGGGAGGCATCCCACAGTTTCATCGCCTCGTCGTAGTTCGAGGCCAGGAAGGGGATCGAGTCGATGGCGAAGATCGGGTCTTCGTTCGCCAGGCGCGACATCAGCGTTTCGCCGATGGGCGCGAGGCCTCGGCGGACCGAATCCTTGATTTCCGGGTGGGCGAAGAGCGAACCGGCGGAATGCACGGTGATCTCGAGATCGCCACCGGTGGCTTCGGTCACGTCTTCGGCGAACTGGATGATGTTCTGGGTGTGGAACACGCTGTCGCCATAGGGCGTGGGCATGTCCCAGGTTTCGGCCATGGCCGGTGCGGCCAATGCGGCAAGGGCCCCGGCGAGGAGAGGCATACGTAGCGTCTTGGTCATGGGTCTTTCTCCCTGGATGTCGTTTTTCTGAGCAGCCGACCGGGGCGTTTGCCCGGCCGATTGCATTGTGACGTGACAGGACCTTGACAGACTCACTTAAGTTTCGTCAACAAATTGTAAGCAAAATGACGGCATCATGCGGGAATTAGATGAATGATTGAGCAATCGGCACGCAAGGAATGGGATTTCTGGATCGACCGCGGGGGCACGTTTACAGATGTTATTGCGCGATCGCCCGACGGCAACCTGGCCGCGATGAAGCTGTTGTCGGAGAATCCCGGCGTCTACGAGGACGCGGCGATCGAGGGGATTCGCCGCCATCTGGGGGAAGATGAGATCGACCCGGCCCGCGTCGGCACCGTGCGGATGGGCACGACCGTGGCGACAAATGCGCTGCTGGAACGCAAGGGCGACCGGACCCTGCTGCTGATCACCAGGGGCTTCCGCGATGCGCTGCGGATCGCTTACCAGGACCGGCCTGACATTTTCGCCAAGGAAATCACGCTGCCCGAACAGCTGTACGAGCAGGTGGTCGAGGTCGAGGAACGGGTGCGCGCCGATGGCAGCGTCGAAACCGCGCTGGACCCCGAAAGCGCCCGCGCGGCGCTGGCCGCGGCCAAGGCGGACGGGATCGACGCGGTTGCCATCGTGCTGATGCACGCCTGGGCTGCCCCCGCCCATGAAGAGGCGCTGGCCCGCATCGCGCGGGAAGAGGGCTTTGGCCAGATCTCGGTCAGCCACGAGGTGTCGCCGCTGATCAAGCTGGTGGGGCGGGGCGACACGACGGTGGTGGACGCCTACCTTACGCCGATCCTGTCGCGCTATGTCGACCGGGTCGCAAAGGCCCTGGGCGCGACACCGCCGGATCAGGCGGGTCCCACGCTTCTGTTCATGATGTCCTCCGGCGGGCTGACCGCGGCGGACCGGTTCAAGGGGCGCGACGCGATCCTGTCGGGGCCCGCGGGTGGCGTTGTGGGCATGGCGCGCACCGGGCAGATCGCCGGGCATGACAAGGTGATCGGCTTTGACATGGGCGGCACCTCGACCGACGTGGCGCATTTCGACGGCGCCTTCGAGCGGGCGTTCGAAACGCAGGTGGCCGGCGTGCGGATGCGCACGCCGATGGTGCAGGTGCATACGGTGGCCGCCGGGGGCGGGTCGATCCTGCATGCCGATCCCGGTCGGTTCCGGGTGGGCCCCGACAGCGCGGGGGCGCATCCCGGGCCGGCCTGTTACCGGGGCGGTGGCCCGCTGACCGTGACCGATGCCAATGTCATGCTGGGCAAGCTGAACCCCGACTACTTCCCCGCCATCTTCGGCCCCGACCAGGACCAGACACTGGACCGCGACACCGTGGCCGCCAAGTTCGCCGAGATTGCCGGCGACAAGGCCCCCGAGGAGGTCGCGGAAGGGTTCCTGCGCATCGCGGTCGAAAGCATGGCCAACGCGGTCAAGAAGATCTCGGTCCAGCGGGGGCATGACGTGACCGGCTACCTGCTGAACGCCTTCGGCGGCGCGGGCGGGCAGCATGCCTGCCTGGTGGCCGATGCGCTCGGCATGAGCCAGGTGCTGATCCATCCGCTGTCGGGCCTGCTGTCGGCCTACGGTATAGGCCTGGCCCGCGTGACCGAGGCGCGACAACAGGGGCTGGAGGCGGTCTTTGGCGAGACCGCGGATATCGGGCCCGCCCTCGAGCGGCTGGAAGGCGAGGTGCGCCAGGCGCTGGCCGAACAGGGCGTCAGCGACGAGGTCGAGATCCGGCGGCGCCTGCATCTGCGCTATGCGGGCACCGACACGGCGCTTCCGGTCCGCTGGGCCGATGACGAGGCCGCCGCCCGCGCAGAGTTCGAAGCGGCGCACAAGGCGGAGTTCGGTTTTACCGATCCCGATACGCAGCTGGTGGTCGAAGCGGTCGAGGTCGAGGGCGAGGCGCCGGATCATGCGGGCACCGATGACAGCCACGACCTGACCGAGGGCGCCGCGGAGATCGAGGCGCGCGTCCCGGTCTTTTCGGGTGGCACCTGGCACGAGGCGGCGATCGTGCGGCGCGACGCGCTGACGCCGGGCCGTCACGTGCAGGGCCCCGCGCTGGTCATCGAGACGAACCAGACCATTGTCGTCGAACCCGGCTGGCGGGCCGAGGTGTCGGGGCACGATCATGTCATGATGACCCGGGTCGAGGCCGCGAACCGCGCCGATGCGGTCGGCACCAAGGCCGACCCGGTGCTGCTGGAGGTGTTCAACAACCTCTTCATGAACATCGCCGAACAGATGGGCGTTGCGCTGCAGAAAACCGCACGGTCGGTGAACATCAAGGAACGGCTCGATTTTTCCTGCGCGGTGTTCGACCGGGACGGGGCGCTGGTGGCCAACGCGCCGCATATGCCGGTGCATCTGGGCTCCATGGATCGTTCGGTCGAGGCGATCATCCGGCAGAATGCGGGCAAGGTGCGCCCGGGCGACGTCTTTGCGCTGAACGCGCCCTATAACGGGGGCACGCATCTGCCGGACATCACCGTGGTGACGCCGGTCTTCGAGGAAGACGAAATCCTGTTCTGGACCGCCTCGCGCGGGCACCACGCCGATGTGGGTGGGATCGCGCCCGGGTCGATGACGCCGCGCGCCACCAGCGTCGAGGAAGAAGGCGTGCTGATCGACAACTTCCTGCTGGTCGAGGATGGCCGGTTCCGCGAAGCCGCGCTGCGCGAGGTGCTGACCGACCATGCCTGGCCCTGCCGCAACCCCGATCAGAACGTCGCCGACCTGAAGGCGCAGGTCGCCGCCAATGCCCGTGGCGCGGCAGAGCTGCGTCGGATGATCGAGTTGTTCGGACTGGACGTCGTGCAGGCCTATATGGGCCACGTGCAGGACAATGCCGCCGCCGAGGTCGCCCGCGTTCTGGGCCGGCTGGAGGATGGCGAATACGAATATCCCACCGATACCGGCCAGGTCATTCGCGTGAAGATCACCATTGACCGTGAGGCGGGCGAGGCGGTCGTTGATTTCACCGGCACCTCGCCGATGCAGAAGAACAACTTCAACGCGCCCGAGCCGGTGACGCGGGCCGCCGTTCTTTATGTCTTCCGGGTCATGGTGGAGGCGCCGATCCCGATGAATGCGGGCTGCCTGCGGCCGATCAAGATCATCGTGCCCGAAGGCTGCATGCTGGCGCCGACCTATCCGGCGGCGGTCGTGGCGGGCAATGTCGAGACCTCTCAGCACGTGACGAACGCGCTGTTCGGGGCGCTTGGCGCCATGTCGAACAGCGAGGGGACGATGAACAACCTGACCTTCGGCAACGAGACCTACCAGTATTACGAGACGATCTGCGCAGGGTCCCCGGCGGGGCGCTGGAATGACGGGCGGGAATTTGACGGCCAGGCCGGGGTGCATGTCCACATGACCAATTCGCGCCTGACCGATCCGGAGATCCTGGAAAGCCGTTATCCCGTGATGCTGGAGGATTTCCGCATCGACGAAGGCTCTGGCGGGGCAGGGCGGGTGCGTGGCGGTGACGGCACGACCCGCGTGATCCGGTTCCTGGAGCCGATGGACCTGTCGATCCTGTCCTCGCACCGGGACCACGCGCCGCAGGGCCTGATGGGCGGGGCAGAGGGGCGCCGGGGCAAGACCCAGGTGCGCCGCCTGTCCGGCAAGGTCGAAACCCTTGCCCCCTGTGACCAGACAGAGCTGGAGGCCGGCGAGGCGGTCATCGTCGTGACCCCGACACCGGGGGGCTATGGCGGCTGAACTAGTCGTCCGAGCTGAAACCCGAAACGGCCCGGCATCGCGCCGGGCCGTTTTTCTGGGCCGTTTTCAGTGGCGGGTCATGCCGTAGGGCAGCAATCCCTGCAGGACGTTCGAATTGAACTGGTCCTTGGTCAGCACCTCTTTCACGTTGGCCGAGCGGGCCTTGGCGTACATGAAGGGCGAGGGCCAATCGCTGACCATGACGATGGGAATCGCCCCCATCCGTCGACTGCCGGCCAGTTCCATCGCGAAATCCGCGCCCAGCCCGTCGCGCAGGGAATTGTCGAGGAAGATCATCTGGTAATCCTCGTCCATCAATTTGGTCCGGGCGCTGGAGAGACTGGGGGCGAAATCGACCGAACAGGCGGGTTTGGCATGCGAAAAGATGCGGCTGAAGCGCAGGCGGTCGACCTCGCTGTCCTCGACCACGAGGCATCTGATTTTCGCTGCGCCTGTCATTCACCCCATCCCGGTCGCAATGGAAACCTTGCCGAGCAATAGGGCCAAATCCGTAACATTTGGATAATGCCGCAGCGGCGCAGGACCGGCTTGACGGGGCAGGGCGGGTGTGGAATATCCTCCACTCCTGTTGAGCGGGTATGGTGTAATGGTAGCGCCCTAGCCTTCCAAGCTAGTCGTGCGGGTTCGATTCCCGCTACCCGCTCCAGATTTTCCGCCCAGGCCAATGGCCCTGCGACCCGCCCGATGGCGGGTTTTTTCGTGTTTGGTGCCTCGGCTCTTGGATTCTACCGAACGGTAAGTAATATTTCCGCTCAGTCGGGCGATGCGCCCGGGCTCTGGGAGGAGACAGACATGACGAATTCGAACCAAGGCGCCACGGCATGAGCGGCGCGGAGATACCCTCGGCCTTTGCGGTGACGGGGAAGGTGGCGGTGGTCACGGGGGCCGGGTCGCGGGCCGACGGGATCGGCAATGGGCGCGCGGCTTCTATCCTGCTGGCGCGGCACGGGGCGAAAGTGGCCCTGATCGATGCCAACAGGGAATGGGCCGAGGCAACGCTGGCGATGATCGAGGCACAGGGCGGCACGGCGGCCGTCTATGCCTGCGACGTGGCGGAGGAGGCGGCCTGCAAGGACACGGTTGCCGCAATCACCGAGGAACTGGGCGTGCCGGATATCCTGGTGAACAACGTGGGGATCGGTGGACCGGACGGCACGGCGCTGGATGTCGACATGGCCGAATGGGACAAGGCGATGGCGGTCAACGTGTCCTCGATGGTGCTGATGGCGCGGGCCTGCCTGCCCGGCATGATCGAGAAGGGGGCGGGATCCATCGTCAATATCTCGTCCGTCGCCGGTTTGATCGGCGGGCATCCGAAGCTGCTTTATCCGACGTCCAAGGGCGCGGTGGTGCAGATGACGCGGGCCATGGCGACCCACCACGGCCGTGACGGGGTGCGGGTGAACTGCATCTGCCCCGGCATGGTCTACACGCCGATGGTCTATACCCGCGGCATGGACGACACAGCCCGCGACGCGCGGCGCAAGCGGTCGTTGTTGCAGGTCGAGGGATCGGGCTGGGATGTCGGCAATGCCGTGGCCTTCCTGGCCTCGGACGCGGCCCGATGGGTCACCGGGGCGGTTCTGCCCGTGGATGCCGGCGCGACGGCGGGGCGGCATCGCGACGGCTGAGAGCCCGGCGGGCGTGGTGCGTCAGATGCGACCGGGTGGCGGGCCGCGGGTTGACCCGGAGAGACGGGGCCGCCATGTAGCGGGAGCCCGGCCCCGGGCAGGCCCCTAGACCAGTGCAAGGACCCCTCCATGGCGCGCCGCCCGACCCTGAGCCCAACCGCTGAAGACCGCGAGAAGAGCCGCCGCGTCGGGGCGCTGGCCGAGCTTTGGCCCTATCTGCGCCCCTACCGCCTGTTGCTGGGTGCGGCTTTCCTGGCGCTGGTGCTGACGGCTTCGGTGTCGCTGATGCTGCCATTGGCCGTGCGGCGGGTGGTCGACAATTTCGGGTCGGATGCGTCGGGCCTGCTGGACCAGTATTTCGCCGCCGCCATTGGTTTTGCCGGGCTTCTGGCCCTTGGCACGGGGCTACGCTACGCGCTGGTCACGCGGCTGGGCGAACGGGTTGTGGCCGATATCCGCAAGGCCGTGTTCGGCCGGGTCATCGGGATGAGCCCGGCCTTCTACGAAACCACGATGACCGGCGAAGTGCTGAGCCGGATCACCACCGACACGACGCTGATCCAGTCGGTAATCGGCTCCTCCATTTCGATCGCGCTGCGCAACATGCTGATCTTCATGGGCGGGCTGGTGCTGATGCTGTTCACCTCGGCCAAGCTGACGGGGCTGGTGCTGCTGATCGTGCCGGCGGTGATCGTACCGATCCTGACGCTGGGTCGACGCCTGCGGGTGCTGAGCCGCGAAAACCAGGACTGGATCGCGGCCTCGTCGGGGAACGCGTCGGAGGCGCTGTTGTCGGTGCAGACCGTCCAGGCCTTCACCCATGAGCGGCGATCGCGGGATGAGTTCGACCGGGTGACCGAGGAAAGCTTCAACTCCGCCCGCAAGCGGATCACGGCGCGGGCCGTGATGACGATGATCGTGATCTTCCTGATCTTCTCGGGCGTGGTCGGGGTGCTGTGGATCGGCGCCCATGACGTGCGTCAGGGCGAGATGTCGACCGGCGCGTTGGTGCAGTTCGTGATCTATTCGGTCATGGTTGCAGGCTCCGTCGCGGCCCTGTCGGAGATCTGGGGCGAGGTGCAGCGCGCCGCCGGGGCGACCGAACGGCTGGTGGAGCTGTTGCAGATCCGCGATCAGGTCCAGGACCCCGATGCGCCGCTGGCGCTGCCGGAACCGGTGCGGGGGGCGATCGATTTCGAGGGCGTGACATTCTCTTACCCCTCGCGACCCGCCGAACCGGCACTGGACAACGTGACGCTTCATGTGAAGCCAGGCGAGACCGTGGCGCTGGTCGGCCCGTCCGGGGCGGGCAAGTCGACGGTGATCCAGATGATCCTGCGGTTCTACGACCCGGCCAAGGGTCAGGTGCGGCTGGACGGTGCCGATCTGAAGACGCTGGAGCGTCGGGCCTTCCGCCGGACCATGGCGCTGGTGCCGCAGGACCCGGTGATCTTCGCAGCCTCGGCGCGCGATAACATCCGTTTCGGCTGGCCCGATGCCTCGGATGCGGAGGTCGAGGCGGCCGCGCGTGCCGCTGCGGCCCATGACTTCATCACCCAGCTGCCCGACGGTTATGACAGCCCGCTGGGCGAACGCGGCGTGATGCTGTCAGGCGGCCAGAAACAGCGCATCGCCATTGCCCGGGCCATCCTGCGCGACGCCCCTGTCCTGCTGCTGGACGAGGCGACCTCGGCCCTGGATGCGGAAAGCGAGCGACTGGTGCAGCAGGCGGTGGAAACCGTTGCCGAAGGCCGCACGACCATCGTGATCGCGCACCGCCTGTCCACCGTCAAGAAGGCCGACCGCATCGTCGTGATGGAACGCGGCCGTATCGTCGCAGAGGGCACCCATAACGAGCTGGTGGCGCAGGAAGGGCTTTACGCGCGGCTGGCGAAGCTGCAATTTACCGAAGGTTTGTCGGATGTGGTGCCCCATCCCGAGTGATCTGTCGGAATTGCGGCGGGTCTTTGCCCCGATCGCAGTCATCTCGGCATGGATGTGATCCCGCGACCCGATCAGGATTTTTCGTTTCAGGCTTCCGCAAACGTCAACGCAGGGTCAAGCTTGCGTTAACAGGCGTTGTCCCCCATCTTTGGGCGACTTTTCCGAATTCGGTTTTGGGAGGAACTGAAATGCCGATGACGTCGCTTGCCGACAATCTCGCGATCGAGAACGAGATGCCCTACGAGGAGCGGGGTGTTCCGGTCACCGTCTACCAGATGATCAAGGAGACGGCAGAAAAGTTCCCGGCCCATAACGCCCTGACGTTCCAGCTGATGTCCGGCCCCGACGACAAGGCCGAGACCTATACCTGGTCCGAGCTTTTCGACAAGACCTGCCAGGCGGCCAACCTGTTCCGGTCGCTGGGCATCGGCGAGGAAGACGTCGTGGCCCTGGTGTTGCCCAACAGCAATGAAACCGCCGTCGCCACCGTGGCGGGGATGATCGCGGGGATCGTGAACCCGATCAACCCGCTGCTGGAGCCCGAACAGATCGGCGCCATCCTGCGGGAGACCAAGGCCAAGGTCGTCGTGACCCTGAAATCTTTCCCCAGCTCGGATGTTGCGCAGAAGACCGCCGAGGCGGTGAAACATGCCCCCGGCGTTCACACGATCCTCGAGGTCGATCTGAACCGCTACCTGACCCCGCCGAAAAGCTGGATCGTGCCATTCATCCGCCCCAAGAACGGCATCAACCACCATGCCGACGTGAAGGATTTCCTGGCCGAGATGAAGCGCCAGCCCAAGACGCTGTCCTTCGAAGACAGCGGGCGGGACCGGGTCGCGGCCTATTTCCACACCGGCGGCACGACGGGCATGCCCAAGGTCGCCCAGCACAAGTATTCCGGTATCGTCTACAATGGCTGGATCGGGCATCAGCTTCTGTTCACCGAAGACGACAACGTGATCTGCCCGCTGCCGCTGTTCCACGTCTTTGCCTGCCACGTGATCTTCATGGCGATGCTGAAATCCGGCGCCCATGTCGTCTTCCCAACGCCGTCGGGCTATCGCGGCGAGGGCGTGTTCGACAATTTCTGGAAGCTGTGCGAGCGCTGGAAGATCACCTTCATCATCACCGTGCCGACCGCTATTTCGGCGCTGATGCAGCGCCCTGTGGATGCCGATATCTCGACCGTGAAGACGTCGTTCTCGGGCTCTGCGCCGCTGCCGCAGGAACTGTTCAACCGCTTCGAGAAGGCAACCGGTGTCACCATAGTGGAAGGCTACGGCCTGACCGAGGCGACCTGCCTCGTGTCCTGCAACCCCGTGGCGGGCGAGAAGAAGATCGGATCGGTCGGCATCCCGTTCCCCTACACGGATGTGCGCATCTTCGATCACACCACCAAGGAGCTGCGCGAATGCGGCGTGGACGAGGTGGGGGAGATCTGTGTCTCCAACCCCGGCGTGAACGCCCATTCGACCTATACCGAGGAGGTCAAGAACCGCGACCTCTATCACGAGGGACACGAGACCAACCGCGTCTACCTGCGGACCGGTGACCTTGGGCGCATCGATGAGGACGGCTATGTCTGGATCACGGGCCGTGCCAAGGACCTGATCATTCGTGGCGGCCACAACATCGACCCCGCCGAGATCGAGGAGGCGCTGCTGTCCCACCAGGCGGTGGCCTTTGCCGGCGCGATCGGTCAGCCCGATGCGCATTCCGGCGAAATCCCCTGTGCCTATGTCGAACTGGTCGGTGGCGGGGATGTCACCACGGACGAGTTGATGGAACATGCGCGCAAGCATATCCACGAACGCGCGGCCTTTCCCAAGCATATCGAGATCCTGGACGAATTGCCCAAGACGGCCGTCGGCAAGGTCTTCAAGCCGGACCTGCGCAAGAGTGCGATCCGGCGCATCTACAATGAAGCCCTCTCTGAAGCGGGTCTGCCCGCCGAAGTGGTCGAGGTCGTGGATGACAAGAAGCGTGGCCTGACCGCCAAGGTGAAGAAGACCGGCGAGGTCGACGATATGGCGATCACCTCTCTGCTGGGGAAATTCACCCGGCCCTGGGATTGGGCGGAATGATGCCGGCCCGGGGCGCGCCCTCCGCGCCCTGATCCGGTCAAGCCCTTGGATGCAGCCCGCCGCGCCACATGCGCGGCGGGTTTTCTCTTGTCCTTCTAGGGCGATCCGGGCCCCATGTGACGCACCGGAAGGTTGTCAGGGGGCTTGCGTGGCACCGCGCTTTCGGGGTCCAATGACCGGGCCCGCGACGGCAACGCGCGGGGTCAGGAGGGAGGCCTGATATGGAAGATTTTGTACGCCCGACATTGGACGAGGCGCGCCAGGATGCTGCCGCGCAGCCGCTGGACACGCTGAACGTCGCCCGCGCATCGCAATTCGCGATGGATACGATGTGGCCCTATTTCGAACGCCTGCGCAACGAAGACCCGGTGCATTACTGCGATACCGGCAATTACGAACCGCATTGGTCGATCACCCGCTATGCCGACATCGCGGCGGTCGATCTTGATCACAAGCGGTTCTCCTCGGCCGAGGCGATCACGCTGCGCACCGCCGAAACGATCGAGTTCAACCGGTTTCAGAGCAATGACGGCGTCGGTTTCATCACCATGGACCAGCCCGACCACGGCCCGCAGCGCAAGGCCGTCGGCCCGGTCGTGCAGCCGCCGAACCTCAAGACTCTGTCGGTATTGCTGCGGGAACGCGCGGCCAAGCTGCTGGACAGCCTGCCCATTGGTGAGCCCTTTGACTGGGTCGACCTGGTGAGCAAGGAATTCACCGCCATGACCCTGGCGACGCTGTTTGATTTCCCGTTCGAGGACCGGCGCAAGCTGACCCATTGGTCGGATATGATCACCAATTCGCCCGGCCATGGCCCGGTCGAAAGCTGGGAGCACAAGAAGGCCGAGATGGACGCCTGTTTCGCCGCCTTCGACGAACTGTGGCGCGACCGCGAGAAGAAGGATGGCGGTTTCGACCTGGTGTCGATGCTGGCGCAGGGGGAGGGCACGGCCTCCATGCCGCGGCATGTCTTCTACGGCAACGTCATCCTGCTGATCGTCGGGGGCAACGACACGACCCGCAACACGCTGTCGGGATCGGTCTACGCGCTGAACCGGTTCCCCGAGCAATATGACAAGCTGCGTGCCGACCCGTCGCTGGTGCCGGGCATGGTGTCCGAGACGATCCGCTGGCAGACCCCGCTGGCCCACATGGCCCGGACTGCCAAGGAAGACGTGGAGATGCACGGCAAGACGATCCGCAAGGGCGACCGTGTCGCCATGTGGTACGTTTCCGGCAACCGCGACGAGCGGCACTTCGAGAACCCGAACGCCTATGACATCACCCGCGACAAGGTGCGGTCGCACCTGTCCTTCGGCTTCGGCATCCATCGTTGCTTCGGCAATCGCGTGGCCGAGATGCAGTTGCAGATCCTGTGGGAAGAGATCCTGAAACGCTTCCCCGTGATCGAGGTCCTGCAGGAACCGTCCCGGACATTCTCGGTCTTCGTGCGGGGCTACGAGGACCTGATGGTCCGCATTCCACGACGAAACTGATCCGGTCCGCAGACGATCGGCCATTATTGCGGGGCGCCCAATTTTCGGGCGCCCTGATTAATTTGCGGGCGCAATTCTGGACCGTATGGACAAAGTGATCGGCGAGTCCGAAGCGCCTGTTTCGCGTCTCCCGCAGGGCACGACAAATGTTGTCGAACCAATCCAAGGGAGAGTGACGTGTTCAACCGACTAATCTCTGCAGCTTTCGCTGCCTCCGTCGCGACGATCGGCGCAACAGGCGCCGTTTCCGCGCAAACCGAGATGAATTTCGCGCTGGACTGGAAATTCGAAGGGCCGGCGGCCCCGTATTTCGTGGCGCTGGACGAAGGCTATTTCGCCGATGAGGGCCTGACCGTCGAGATCGCGGAAGGGGCCGGGTCGCTGGACGCGATCCCGAAAGTGGCCACGGGCGCCTATCCGATCGGCTTTGCCGACATCAACAGCCTGATGCGCTTTGTCGACCAGAACCCCGGCGCGCCGGTCACCGCAATCATGATGACCTATGACGCGCCGCCCTTTGCCGTGGTGGGCCGCAAGTCGCTGGGCGTCGAGGAGCCGTCGGACCTGATGGGCAAGGTGCTGGGCGCGCCGCCGCCGGATGGCGCCTGGGCGCAATTCCCGATCTTCGCCGCCGAGAACGAGCTGGTGATGGATGACATCACCGTTGAGCCCGTGGGCTTCCCGACGCGCGAGCCGATGCTGGCCGAGGGCAAGGTCGCTGCCGTGACCGGCTATTCCTTCTCGTCCTTCCTGAACACCAAGCGTCTGGGCGTCCCGGTCGACGATATCTCGGTCATCCTGATGTCGGATTACGGGCTTGAGCTGTATGGCAACGCGGTGATCGTGAACACCGAATTTGCCGCCGAGAACCCCGAGGCCGTCACCGGTTTCCTGCGCGCCGTCGCCAAGGGCTGGGCCTCTGTCATCGCCGATCCCGAAGCGGGTATCGACGCGCTGCTGGAACGCAACCCCGCCGCCGACAAGGAGCTTGAGCTGGAGCGCCTGGCCATGGTGCTGGAGGACAACGTCCTGACCGATTTCGTCAAGGAAAACGGCCTGGGCATGATCGACGCCGACCGCATGGCCAAGGCGATCGAGCAGACCAAGGCGGTTTATGAGTTCCAGTCGGAACCCGATGCCTCGCTCTATTTCGACGACAGCTATCTGCCCGATGACGGCAGCCTGATGCTGCAATAACAGGGCAGGGGCCGGCGTCCGAAACGCCGGCCCCGCTTCTTTCCAATGACAAATCTTATCGAGATCAAGGGCGTGACCCACGCCTACCAGACGCCGGACGGTCCGTTGCCGGTGCTGGACAACCTCAACGTCTCCGTGCCGGAGGGGGAGTTCGCCGCCGTGGTCGGCCCGTCGGGCTGTGGCAAGTCCACGCTCACACGGTTGGTGGCCGGCCTGATGAAGCCCGACGAGGGCGAGGTCTGGCTTCATGGCGAATTGGTGAAGACCCCGCGCAAGACCGTGGGCATGGCGTTCCAGAACCCGGTCCTGCTGGAATGGCGCACGATCATGGACAACGTGATCCTGCCGCTGGAAATCGTCGCGCCGACGATGCCGCGTGCCAAGCGCCGCGACCGGGCGATGGAGTTGCTGACGCTGGTCGGTCTCGACGGTTTCGAGGACAAGCGCCCGTCGGAACTGTCGGGCGGCATGCGTCAGCGCGCTTCCCTGTGCCGGTCCATCGTGCACAAGCCCGACGTCTTGATCATGGACGAGCCCTTCGGCGCGCTGGATGCCTTCACCCGCGAAGACCTTTGGCAGACCATGCATGCCCTGCGCGCGAAAGAGCCGTTCACGGCGGTGCTGATCACCCATGACCTGCGCGAAAGTGTCTACCTGGGCGACCAGGTGATCGTGCTGTCGGGGCGTCCCGCCACAACGCAATACGTGCTTGATGTGAAATATCCCGGTGAGGGCGGCGAACGGAAGCTGGAGGGGCTTTATACCCCGGCCTGTTCCGACATGCTGGCCGCCCTGCGGGAACAGATCCAAATCGCCCAGGGGCGGCAACCGGAACCGGCGGTGCAGTCATGAGAAACGTGCAGAAAGTCGGCGTGCCCGTGGCCGCCATCGTCCTGTTCCTGATCGTCTGGGAGCTGCTGGTCTGGGCCAATGGCTGGCCGAACTACGTGATGGCCTCTCCGTCCGACCTGCCTGAAGCGTATTCGCGGTTCTGGAACCTGTTCCTGATCGGTGGCTGGCAGACGCTGTGGCGGACGGTTCTGGGCCTGCTGCTGGCGGTGGTCTGCGGGACGTTGTTGGGCATGATCATGGGGTTTTCGCGGATTGCACGGGACGGGCTCTACCCGCTGCTGGTGGGATTCAACGCGGTACCCAAGGCCACGCTCGTGCCGGTTCTGGCGCTGCTGTTCATCGGCCAGCATAATTTCAACACCGTGATGATGGCCTTCCTGATCTCGTTCTTCCCGATCGCCGTGTCGGTGGGCATCGGCCTGTCGACGCTGGAGCCGGAATACCGCGACATCCTGCGCTCGCTCGGGGCCAGCCGGTTCACCATCTTCCGCAAGATCGCGCTTCCCAAGACCCTGCCTGAATTCTTCGGCGCGCTGAAAGTCTCGGTCACGCTGGCCTTCATCGGCACCAACCTGGTCGAGATCATCTCGCCCCATGGTCGCGGGCTGGGGGCGCTGTTCCTGTCGGGGCAGACGAATTCGAACTATCCGCTGATGTTCGCGGTTCTGATCGCGCTCGCCGTGCTGGGGATCCTGCTCTACTACGCCGTGGTCGCACTGGAGCGGATATTCGCAGGCTGGGCGGAACGCCCGCAAAGCTAACCTGGAAAGACCGGCCGCCGCGCCGGTCTTTTTCTTTTTGGCAGGCGGGGACGGATACCAAGCCCACGCAAGGGCGCAAATCAGCTGACGCGTGACTGTACCGGATTGAACTAAGGGGGGTGGTGCCGCAGGGGAGGATTGAACTCCCGACCTCACCCTTACCAAGGGTGCGCTCTACCACTGAGCTACTGCGGCGCAGGTCCCAAATGGGCCGTGGCGGGTGATTAGACGCAATCGTCGGATACTGCAAGCGCAATCTGGACCCTTTTTTCGGTCTCATTTATGGAGGGGGTATGAGTGATAATAACACCTCTTCCGACAAGCCCGCCAAAGCCGCGCAAACCCGCGAGGATCGGCTGAAAGCGGCGCTGAAGGCGAACCTGTCGCGGCGCAAGGCGCAGGCGCGCAAGCGGGCGGCCTCTGGCGAGGCCGGGGCGGAATCGGACGAGACCGAATAAGGCGGATCGGGGCCCCGGGGGGCGTCGAACGCATGTGCAGGCGAAAGGCAAGGCAATGGATCAGATTATCGTCACCGGAAACGGGCCGCTTCACGGCGCAATTCCGATTGCAGGGGCCAAGAATGCCTGCCTGACCCTCATGCCGGCCACGCTACTGAGCGAGGAGCCGCTGACGCTGACCAATGCGCCGCGCCTGTCGGATATCCGCACCATGACCACGCTGCTGCAATCGCTGGGGGCCGAGGTCACTGCGCTGCAGGAGGGCAAAGTGCTGGCCCTGTCGTCCCACGGGATCGACAACTTCAAGGCGGATTATGACATCGTGCGCAAGATGCGCGCCTCGATCCTCGTCCTTGGTCCGATGCTGGCCCGGTTCGGAGAGGCGGTCGTGTCGCTGCCCGGCGGCTGTGCCATCGGCGCGCGTCCGGTCGATCTGCATCTCAGGGCGCTGGAGGCCATGGGGGCGGAGCTGGACCTGAGGGACGGCTACGTCCATGCCCGCGCCAAGGGTGGGCTGAAGGGCGGCACGTTCGAGTTCCCGCTTGTGTCCGTCGGCGCAACGGAGAACGCGGTGATGGCAGCAACCCTGGCCAAGGGCACGACGGTCCTGAAGAACGCTGCGCGCGAGCCCGAGATCGTCGACCTGGTGCATTGCCTGCGCAAGATGGGCGCGCAGATCGAAGGGGAGGGGACATCGACCCTGACCATCCAGGGTGTCGACCGTCTGAGCGGCGCGACCCACCCTGTGGTCACCGACCGGATCGAACTGGGCACCTACATGCTGGCTCCCGCCATCTGTGGCGGCGAGGTGGAATGCCTGGGCGGTCGGATGGACCTCGTGTCCTCCTTCGTCGAGAAACTGGACGAGGCCGGGGTCGAGGTCACGGAAACCCAGACCGGCCTGCTGGTTCGTCGCCGCGGCGACCGGGTCAAGGCAGTCAACGTGACGACCGAACCGTTCCCCGGCTTTCCGACCGACCTGCAGGCACAGATGATGGCGCTGCTTTGCACGGCGGATGGCACATCGGTTCTGGAAGAGAAGATTTTTGAAAACCGGTTCATGCACGCGCCCGAACTGACCCGCATGGGTGCGACGATCGACGTGCAGGGCGGCACGGCCACCGTGACCGGTGTCGAACGGCTGAAAGGCGCGCCGGTCATGGCGACGGATCTGCGGGCGTCGGTCTCGCTGATCCTGGCGGGGCTGGCGGCCGAGGGCGAAACCATCGTGCGCCGTGTCTATCACCTCGACCGCGGCTATGAGCGGGTCGAGGAAAAGCTGATGGCCTGCGGTGCCAAGATCGAACGGGTGAAGGAAACATGAGCGACGCCAGTTTCGAAGACGGACGCGAGGCCCCGCTGAACCTCGGTGCGATGGATGGCGAGGATCTGAAGGTCCTGTCGGCGCTCGCGCAGGACGCGGTCTTTCCGGTCACGGAGATGCGCTGGCAGCCCGGCGCGCGCCGTTTCTCGATCCTGTTGAACCGGGTGAGGTGGGAAGATCGCGGGGTGGAGCGGCATGGCGTCGAGCGCGTGCAGTCGCTGCTGGTCTTCGACAACGTTCTCCAGGTATCCAGCCAGGGCATCGACCGGTCCGACAAGGACGTGATCCTGTCGCTTCTGTCGGTCGATTTCACAGCCGGTGACGATGCCCCCGCGGGGCAGGTCCTGCTGACACTTGCCGGCGACGGAGCGATCCGCCTGAACGTCGAAGCGGTCGAGGCACGCCTGCGCGACGTGACCCGCCCGTACCGCGCCCCATCAGGCAAGAGACCGACCCACGAGTGACGTTGCGTAGCTGAATGCCCCCATGACGGGAGTGAGCCGGGCCATGACATGGTCCGGCTTTCGCATGCTTGCGGGTATGTTTTTGGCTGATTCACGGAAATTCAAAGATCCGGTATGTTGGGCCGGTGCTGCGTTTGCACAGCATTTTTGCTGCAGTGCAGAGGGGCCGAGATCGGTTCCGCATCACGGAATTCAACTGGTTGTTATGACAGGTTGCGTGATTGGGTTGAGGGCTAACCTAATGAAAATATATAAAAATAATGACTCACCTCCTTATCTCGCATGGCGAATTTTGTTTCCGCAAGTGGCTTTCGAGATAGATGAATCCAGCATGCAAATACCCGCAAATAACGAAAAATTTGAAGATAGGGTATTCACAAGGTCCGGAAACGCCTCCAATATCCGGATAACCGTCAGGAGAGCGGTTGGAGGAAAAATCAGGGAGGAAAGACCATGCGGACACCCCGTCTGCCTATGACTCTGGCCGCGTCGACGGCCATGGCCCTTTTGGCCGCAACACCCAGCTTTGCCGAATCCCACGCGATGGCGAAGAAAGGTGGCGAACTGACCGTGGCAATCGAAACGGACGTCCGGGGCTTCGGCACCATCAAGGGCGGCGTTCTGGGGCAGACCGGCGAGATCGTGATGCGCACGATCCAGGAGCCGCTGCTGGACTGGGACCCGGAAACCAACGAGCCCCAACCGCTGCTGGCCACGGAATGGTCCCATAACGACGATCAGACCGTCTGGACGTTCAAGCTGCGCGAAGGCGTGAAATTCCACGATGGCAGCGATTTCGATGCCGAGGACGTGGCGCATCACTACAACCGCATCCTCGACCCCGAGAACAAGTCGCGCTCGCGGACCTTCATCGCCTCGATCGAGAAGGTCGAAGCGGTCGATCCGCTGACTGTGGAATTCCACCTCAAGCATCCGTGGCAGGCGCTTCTGCCTTACCTCGCGACGACCTCCATGTCCGGACCGATCCCGGCGAAAGAGGCGGTCGAGGCCGACACGCAGAACCGCAGCCCCGTGGGCACCGGTCCGTTCAAGTTCGTGGAATGGGCCTCGGGCGATCGGATCATCGTAGAGCGGAACCCCGACTACTGGAACGCGGACGAGATCAACCTCGACAAGATCACCTTCCGCATTCTGCCCGATACCCAGACCCGGTTTGCATCGCTCCGTTCGGGCGAGGTGGACGTGATGTGGACCGACCGTGGTCCGTCGATCGTCGAGGCCAAGCAGGATGACAAGCTGGTCACGCTGGTATCGGAAGGCGCGGGTGCGGCGGTTAACCTGCTGAACGGCAAGAAGGAGCCGCTGAACCATCCTGCGCTGCGCAAGGCCCTGGCCCATGCGTGGAACCAGGATGCGCTGGTCAAGATCTCGTGGCAGAACACCCGCCCCGCGGTCGAACATCCGCTGGGTCCGGTCAAGGATTGCGGCGACGTGAACTATCGCGGCTTCGATATCGCCAAGGCGAAGGAATATATCGAGGAATGGAAGGCCGACACCGGCAATACCGAGGTGCCGACCATCGTGATGATCCACACCACGACCCCGCGCGGCCGTGAACTGGGCGAGATCTACCAGCAGACCGCCAAGGCAGCGGGTATCCCGCTGGAGCTGCAGCCGGTCGACCAGTCGACGCTGGTGAAGCGCGTCTTCACCAACGATTTCGATATCTCCGGCTGGCGGATCGCCGACGGCGCCGACATGGGCCCGCAGCTCTACGCCTACGCGATGCCCGGTTCGTCCTACAACCTGACCGGCTTCGACGATCCGAAGCTGGCCGAGGTGGCCGAACAGATGCGCGTCGCGACCACCCGAGAAGAGCGGCTGGACCTGCAATGCGAGATGGTGTCGATCATGAACGATGACGGCGGCATCCTCTATCGCGGTGGCGGGCGGTACCACGCCTTCACCACGCCGCGGGTCAAGGGCGTTCCGGCCCCGTACCGGGGTGCGGTCGATGTGACCCGCGCCTGGATCGACGAACAGTCGTGATCTGACCTCTGTCCCGGCGGCCAAGTGCGCCGCCGGGATATCATGCGTCCACCGGCCCCGCAGACCGGTGGAATAGGGGAGGGCATATGCGCTATCTGCTTTACAGGCTCCGCCGTCTGGCCATCGTCCTAGCGGCGGTTACCTTTGTCACGTTCCTGCTGGTCAATGTCCTGCCGGGCGATGTCGCCTATGAAATGGCGGGCATGGATTCCTCGGAAGAGGAGGTGCAGGAAATCCGCGAAGAGCTCGGCCTCGACCGGCCGGTGGTGATCCGATACTTCGAATGGGTCGGCGGCGTCTTCGTGGGCGATTGGGGCACGTCCTTCATCAGTTCCGAAGATGTCTGGCACGCGGTCACCGACCGGTTCCCCGTCTCGTTCGAGCTGATGCTGCTGGCGCAGATCCTGGCGCTGGCCATGGCGATCCCCGCGGGCATGGCTTCGGCGTTCCGGCCGAATGGGCGCGCCGACCGGATCATCGGGGCCCTGGCCTTTGCCAGCGTATCGATGCCGTCCTTCATGACCGCGATCCTGCTGATCTTCGTCTTTGCGCTTGGCCTGGGCTGGTTGCCGGCTACCGGGTACGAGCCGCTGTCCTCTGGTCTCTGGGCCAATCTCAAGCCGATGATCCTGCCGGCGCTGTCGCTGGCGCTGGTCGAATGGACCATCCTGATGCGGACCCTGCGGGTCGAGATGATCTCGGTCCTGCAGGAGAACTACATCGCGTTGGCCCGTGCCAAGGGCATGTCGAACCTGCGCATCCTGTGGGTCCACGCGCTGCGGCCCTCTTCCTTTTCGATGATCACCCTTCTGGGCCTTCAGGTCGCGCGGCTGTTGGGCGGGACGATCATCATCGAGCAGATCTTCGGCATTCCAGGCGTCGGTCGCCTGCTGATCCATGCCGTCTACACCCGCGATTTCGTCGTGATCCAGGGCTGCGTGACCTTCTTTGCCCTGGCCTTCGTGACCGCCAACTTCCTCGTGGACATCGCCTATGCCTGGCTCGATCCGCGGGTCAGAACCAGAGGCTCTCATGGCTGACGTGACTTCTTCCGGAAACGCCGACAAAGACGACGGCAAACCGCAGATCGACCGCAACGCCCTGGCCATCGCGATGCATCGCAAGTCGCGGTCCTTCGGGCTCTACTTCTGGATCCCGATGATCTGGCTGATCATCGTTGCCGTCGCCTGTGTCTTTGCCCCGCTCTGGGGCCTGCCGCCGGCGGACGAGATCGACTGGGCCTACATCCAGTCCCCGCCGGTCGAGGGGCACCCGCTGGGCACGGACAACCTGGGCCGCGACCTGCTGAGCCGGATCATCTATGGCGGCCGCGTGTCGCTGACCGTGGGCTTTGCCGCGCCGTTCATCGGGGTTGGTCTGGGCCTGATCCTCGGCATGATCGCGGGCTATTACCGCGGCTGGGCCGACGAGGTGATCGGCATCATGATCGACGCCTGGCTGGCGATCCCCGGCCTGGTGATCCTGCTGCTCTTCTCCGTCGTGTTCGGTGGCTCGCTCTTCATGGTGTGCCTGTCGCTGGGGCTGCTTTTCATCCCCACGGCGGCGCGGATCACCCGGGCGGCGACGCTGAACTATGCGGGGCGGGAATTCGTGCTGGCGGCCAAGGCCATGGGCGCGTCCGATTTCCGCATCCTGCGCAAGGAGGTGTTCCCCAACATCATCTGGCCGCTGATCGCCTTCGTGCTGATCGACATCCCGATCGCCATCGTGATCGAAGGCGCGCTGTCCTTCCTCGGGCTGTCGGTCAAGGCGCCGACCCCTTCCTGGGGGGGTATCATTGCCGAAGGCCGCGAGGTCCTGTCTACCAGCCCGCATATCGCACTTTATCCGACGCTGGTGATGTTCCTGACGGTGCTGTGTTTCAACCTGGTGGGCGATGCAATCCGCCGCCGCCTCGCGGATGTCCGCGAAGGCGCGATCTGAGGAGGCTGTCATGGGAGAAATCATTCTCGACGTGCGCAACCAGCGCACCGCCTTTGCCACCGCGCGGGGCATGCTGAACGCCGTGGACGGCGTGTCCTTCACGCTGGAGCGGGGCAAGACCCTGGGCGTGGTTGGTGAATCCGGCTCGGGCAAATCCGTGCTGTCACGCTCGGTCATGCGCCTGCTGCCGGGCAATTCGGTCGTGCCGTCCGACAGCAAGGTGATCCTGAACGGCAAGGACCTGACCCGCCTGTCCGAGACGGAACTGCGCCGCCTGCGTGGTCCGGAAATGGCCATCGTGTTCCAGGACCCCATGACCTCGCTCAACCCGGTGCTGAGCATCGGCAAGCAGATCATGGAAGTGCTGATGTTCCACATGGGCATGAAGAAGGGCCCGGCCAAGGAAAAGGCGGTGGAGCTGTTGCGCGCCGTCGGCCTGCCGCAACCCGATGTGCGGGTGAACCAGTATCCGCACCAATTGTCCGGCGGGATGCGGCAGCGCGTGGCCATTGCAATCGCGATTGCCTGCGAGCCTGACCTGCTGATCGCGGACGAACCGACCACGGCGCTGGACGTGACGGTGCAGGCCGAGATCCTCGACCTGCTTCAACGCATGGTCAAGGAACGCAACATGGCGATGATCCTGATCACCCACGACATGGGCGTGGTCGCCGGCCGCTGTGACGAGGTCGCGGTGATGTATGCGGGGCGGATCGTCGAAAAGGCGCCGGTGAGGGAGCTTTTCAACAACACCCGCATGCCTTACACGGCCGCGCTTCTGTCTTCGATCCCCAAGGTCACCGACCCGCCGCATCGCAAGCTGGACGCGATCGAAGGGCGGCCGCCCGATCTGATCAACCCGCCCCAGGGCTGTCCCTTTGCGCCGCGTTGCAAGTTCGCGGGGCCCGAATGCGAAGAACAGGTGCCCCCGCTCGAAGGGCCGGGCGCGCATCAATATGCCTGTGTGAAACCCCTGGGCGAGGAGGTGGCGGCGTGAACGCGGAGCCCGGCAAGATCGATACATTCCTGGCCATCGACAACCTGACGGTCGAATACCCGCTGCAAGGCGGGCGCAAGGTGCATGCGGTGACCGATTTCACTGCCCATGTGAAACGGGGCGAAACCCTTGGCCTGGTGGGGGAATCCGGTTGCGGCAAATCCTCTGCCGCGCGGGCGGTGATGCAATTGCCGCGCCCGACGCGTGGAAAGGTCACGCTGGACGGGCAGGACCTGACCGGCCTCAAGGGGCGTGCGCTGCAACAGGCGCGGCGGCGGTTCCAGATGATCTTTCAGGATCCGATTGCCTCGCTGAACCCGCGCATGAACATCCGCGACATCGTCGCGGCACCGCTGGAAATTGCCGGCATCGGCACCGAAGAGGAACGCACGCAGCGTGTGGCCGAGATGCTGGAGAAAGTCGGCCTGAACGCCGACCAGGCGATGGAACGGCGTCCGCACGAATTCTCCGGCGGGCAATGCCAGCGGATCTCCATCGCGCGGGCACTGATCCTTGAACCCGATCTTCTGGTCTGTGACGAGGCGGTGTCGGCGCTGGACGTCTCGGTGCAGGCACAGGTGCTGAACCTGCTGGAAGAGTTGAAGAAAGAGCTGGGCCTGACCATGCTCTTCATCTCGCACGACCTGGCGGTGGTGAAACATGTCTCCGACCGGGTGGCGGTGATGTACCTGGGGCGGCTATGCGAATTGGCGGATGCCGAGACGATCTATCGTCAGCCGGTGCATCCCTACACCCGCACCCTGCTGGATGCCGTGCCGGAACCCGATCCGGACGCACCGGAACGCGAGATCAACCTCGTGCCCGGGGAATTGCCATCGCCGGTCAACCCGCCCTCGGGATGCCCGTTCCGCACCCGGTGCCCCAGGGCGTCGGAGCAGTGCAAGGCCGTGATGCCGGAGCTGCGCGAGATCACCCGTGGCCATATCGTCGCCTGCCACCACCCGCTGGTGCCAGAGGCCGGCTGACGCCTTCCGACAAAGCATTTGATTGCCAGTGTGCGGCCCCGGAGACTTCGGGGCCGCATCGGTGTGAGACATCAAAAACAGCTTGCAATCCACCGGGCCTTGGCAGAACCAGACCCTGTGAAACAACGACGAGAGCGTGATGAACGACGATAGCCAGCCGCCGATGACCCGCCATGCCGATGACCGCCTGACCGAGATCCTGACCGTCGAGCGGATCGAGGACAACTTCTTCCGCGGTATCGAAACGCCGAATGGCGAGGGGCGGATGTTTGGCGGGCAGGTGCTGGGACAGGCGCTGATGGCCGCGACCCACACGGTCGAGGGCGACCGGGTGAACCATTCGCTCCATGGCTATTTCATGCGTGCGGGCGACGCGACCAAGCCGGTGCTCTACCGGGTCGAGCGGGACATGGACGGGCGCAGCTTCAACACCCGCCGGGTCGTCGCGATCCAGAACGGCCAGCCCATCCTCAACCTCGCCGCATCCTTCCAGGTGCAGGAGGAGGGGATGCACCACGCCTCTGCCATGCCAGCGGATATGCCCGAGCCCGAGGACCTGCTCGACGAACAGGGCCTGGCCGAGAAATACCCCGACAAGGTGCCCGAGATGGTCAAGCGTTTCCTCCAGGCGGAGCGCCCGATCGAGGTCAGGCCCTGCCGCCTTGGCCCGCCCTACGACATGGAACCCTTTGACGGCGAAAGCTTCCGCTGGATCAAGGCGCGGGTGCCGATGCCCGATGACAAGGCCCTGCATCGCGCGGCACTGGTCTATGCGTCTGATATGGGGCTGCTCGGCGTGGCACTGGGCGTGCATGGCGTCGGGTTCTTCTCGAAGGGGATGCGCTTTGCCTCGCTCGACCACGCGATGTGGATGCATGACGATTTCCGCATGGACGAGTGGCTGCTCTTCGGGATGCAGAGCCCCTGGACCGGCGGCGGACGCGGCCTGACCCACGGCCGTATCTTTACCCGCGACGGCCGCCTTGTCGCGACCCTGTCGCAGGAAGGCATGCTGCGGCGCAAGACCTGAGCGGCGACGCCCGACGGAGATGAAAAAAGGCCGGTGCGGGAACGCGCCGGCCTTTGTGATTGGAGTGTTTGGGGATTGGTCGGGGATCAGGCGCGCAGCGTGGCGCGTTCGATCCCGTCGATCACCTGGTCATAGATGCCGGGCGGGATGTTGTGGCCCATGCCGTCGATCTCGATCAGCTCTGCCGTCGGGCAATTCGCGGCAGTATCGCGACCGCCATGCACCGGCACCAGCGGGTCTTGCACGCCGTGGATCACGGCCATCGGGATGGTCAGCTTTTTCAGTTCCTCGCGCCGGTCGCGGGTCGCGAGGATTGCAGCGTATTGGCGGGAAAACCCGGTGGGATGGTAGGACCGGTCGAGGTCGCGTTCCGCCCCGGCGCGGATGTCTTCCTCTGCGATCGGGTGGGCAGGGGAGCCGATGACCTTTGCGGTGTGGATCACCGAGGCGAGGAAGCCTTCGCGATCCACCGTCGCGTCCGGGCGCGGGGCGGTCAGGGCGGCCATCGCCTCGTCCGTGGCGCGGGGCAGGTCGGGGTTGCCGGTATTCGACATGATCGAGGTGACCGACAGGATGCGCTCGGGGTGTTCGATGGCCATCAGCTGCACGATCATGCCACCCATCGAGGCGCCACAGATATGCGCCTTGTCGATGTTCAGGTGATCCAGCAGCGCGATCCCGTCCGCAGCCATGTCAGACAGGGTGTAAGGTGTGTCCGGCACAGCGCCCGAGGCCTTCTGCGCCAGCAGCGCCTTGAAGTCCGGCACGCCGAATTCGGTGAATTTCTGGCTCAGCCCGATGTCGCGGTTATCCATCCGGATGACGCGGTAGCCGCGGTCGACCAGCGGCGCGACGAAGTCGTCGGGCCAGCGCGTGCTCTGCGTGCCTACCCCCGAGATCAGAAGAAGCGGTTTGGCCGTCTCCGGCCCTGTCACGTCGTAATAGATGTCGATGCCATTGACGTTGGCGATTGTCATTCCTGTCTCCTCCCAGAATGGCTGGCCGCGCCAGCTTGTCGGGCAGATTAGGCAGATTTCCGGGAAGGTGGAAGGCCGTGATGGCGCAAAAAGCAGTTTGCGGAAATAATTTTCGCACTAGCCGGGGCCGGGGTGGGCTGCTAGACAGATCGGGAGTTTGAAGAATGGGTATGTAAAATGACCAATCCGGATCACGACGTCATCATCATCGGGGCAGGGCTGTCGGGCATCGGCGTTGCCCGCTATCTGAAGGTCGAATGCCCCGACAAGGATTTCGCGATCCTCGAGACCAAGCCGCGTATGGGCGGCACCTGGGATCTGTTTCGTTACCCCGGTATCCGGTCGGACAGCGACATGCATACGATGGGCTACGCGTTCAAACCCTGGAAGAACGCCAAGGCGATCTCGGATGGCGGGTCGATCCTGAACTACGTCAAGGAAACCTCCCGCGAATACGGGATCGACGACCACATCCTTTACGAACACAAGGTGCAGCGCGCCGATTACGATACGTCGACCGCGCTCTGGACCCTGACCGTTGAAACGCCCGAGGGGACCAAGACGATGACCGCCCGGTTCATCCTGTCCTGCGCCGGGTACTATCGGCATGACGAAGGCTATCTGCCCGACTTCCCGGGCTATGACAGCTTCAAGGGGCAATTGGTCCACCCTCAATTCTGGCCCGAAGACCTGGATCATGCGGGCAAGAAGGTGGCGATCATCGGATCTGGCGCCACCGCCGTGACGCTGACGCCGACCCTGGCCGAAAAGGCCGCCCATGTCTGGCAGATCCAGCGCACGCCGACCTATGTCATCAACCGGCCCGCCAAGGACCGCATCGGCAATATCCTGAAGACGATCTTCCCCGGCAAGCTGGGCTATTGGCTGACCCGGTGGAAGATTATCTGGGCCGGCCGCCTGCGCCGCAAGAAATTCGTGAGCGACATCAAGGGGATGAAAAAGCTGCTGATCGGCGGCGTCGGCAAGGAACTGGCGCAGGACGTTCCCGATTGGCAGGACCATTTCACGCCGCCCTACTGGCCGGGACAGCAACGTATCTGCGTCGTGCCCGATGGCGACATGTTCGAAACCCTGCGCCAGAAGAAGGCCACCATGGTCACCGGCGAGATCGAGACCTTCACCGAAACCGGCCTTCGGATGCAGGACGGGACCGAGATCGAAGCCGATATCATCGTCACAGCCACAGGCCTTGTGCTGGAAACGCTGGGTGGCGCGCAATATGCCGTGGACGGGCAGGACGTCGATCCGGGCAAGCTACTGGTCTACAAGGGTTTCATGTATTCCAACATGCCCAACCTCATCTACGTGACGGGCTACACCAACGCGTCCTGGACGCTGAAGGTGGACCTCGTGGCGGAATATGCCTGCCGTCTGCTCAAGCATATGGGCGAAAAGGGATATGTGCAGGCCGTGCCCCGCGCCGGGTCCGAGGATTTCGCGACAATTTCCACCGCAATCAAGTTCACCAGCGGCTATTTCCTGCGGGTCAGGGACCG
The DNA here is from genome assembly GCF_000768315.1 of Pseudooceanicola atlanticus. Lineage (GTDB taxonomy): Bacteria > Pseudomonadota > Alphaproteobacteria > Rhodobacterales > Rhodobacteraceae > Pseudooceanicola > Pseudooceanicola atlanticus. Next base: position 461,228 of record NZ_AQQX01000003.1, on the reverse strand, counting down.
TTTGCCGAAACACGGCACGGCTTTTCCCTGGGTGCACGAACAGGAATATTTCTGGGACCGCAAGACGCTCAAGCGCGGCAAGGTCGATGATGGTTCGCTGGATTTCTCGACCGAGGGCAAGGCCGTGGTCTTCCCGCCGGAACAGCGCTGCGACGACACGGTCGAAATGGCGGCAGAGTAGCGCCTAGCGTCCGAACAATCCGAACGCCAGGGGCTGGGAATACAACCGGATCGCGGTTTCGGGATCGCTCCGGTGTTCGGCCCAGCGACGGAAATCGAAGGCCGAGTTCAACGAGGAGACCAGGCATTGCGACGCGATCAGCGGGTCGATCGGGCGGATGGAGCCTTCGGTGATGCCGTCGATCATCATCCCGGCAAAGCGCTGTGCCATGCGGTCCGACCGCCGCAGGATCGGCCCGCGCATCTCGCGGGGCAGGGCGGTCAGGGCGGTGATCCGAAGCAACGGTACGCGAGAATCGAACTGTACCTCGGTGAGCGTTGCCGTCGCGGCCGACAGCCTGTCCCACCACGTGCCAGGCAGGGCCATCGCCGCGCGCTGCACCCGGCTGACCCGACCATAGGACCGGTCGAAGCAATCCAGCACAAGGTCGTCCTTGCCGTCGAGATGGTGATAGAACGACCCCTTGGAGACATTCAGGAAGGCTGCGATCCGTTCGACCGATGCGCCGCGATAGCCGCGTTCGTTGATCGTGACGGTGGCGGCGCGCAGATAGGTCTCGCGGTTGATCTCGTCGGTGCTGTCGTCGATGTCCTGCACGTCCAGCGTGGCAGGCGCCCATTGCGCGTCATCGGTGGCGTAGCCGTAGCGATACAACTCCATCAGGCGGGCATGGACGCGGTCGTAATCCCCGACGGAATATTTCGAGATCCAGATGCGGCACCAATGCAGCGTATCCAGCAGGACATGGGTGCGCGCCCAGGCGATCTCGCGCCCCTTGTCGCCCCGCGGGACGTCAAAGAAATCAACGACCTGGCGGAACATGTTCATATATTGCACACCCAGTTCGTCGCGCAGTTCCTCGTTCAGGGCGCGCATGTCCGACAGGCGGGCGCGGGCCGGGCGGGTGCCGGTGCGCTCCTCCGCGATATTGTCCAGAACGATGCGGACAAGGCGGCTGACCCGCGCTTCGGGCGTCGCTTCGCGGGCCGAGCGTGTCACCGCGTCCAGCATGTCCTCGATCGACCGTTCCAGCGTCGCCGCGGCCAGCAATTCCTTGCGCTTGAAGTAGTAGGTGATCGAGGTGGTGTTCATCTCGACCAGCTCGGCCACACTCACGAAGGTCAGGCCGCGCAGGCCCTTTTCGTTGATGATTTGCGCCGCCGCATCGAGGATCCGGTCACGTTTGGCCCGGAACCGGTCCGAGGTTTCGGTGCCGCTGTCCTGCGGGTCGGGCGCCGATATCGGCTGGGGGGCGGAAACGCTTGCCATGTAACGAGGAATAGCAAGCACCGGCGGCGCTGTCACGCAGCTGAACCGCCGCGCTGCGGCGATTTTCGCGGTCCCCGCCGGCGTGGGCGCGAAACCGAATTCGAAATGTCAGTATGGCCGTGATGGTCGAAACGGGAGGAAATGACATGACAAACCCAGGAACCGATCTGACCGGCAAGGTCGCGATCGTCACCGGTGCCGCATCGGGGATCGGTCGCGCCACGGCGCTGATGTTCGCGGGCTCCGGCGCCACGGTATTGGCCTGCGACCGCAATGCGGATGTCGCGGCGCTGGCGGGCCCGGTGGAGGGCGGCGGGCGCATCGAGACGATGGAGATGGATGCAGGCGCTGAACCCGACGTCTTGGCCGCGATCGAAAAGGCCGTCGCGATCGGGGGCGGGCTGGATATCTTCTTTGCCAATGCCGGGATCACCGGCGGCGTCCGCACGATCGAGGAAAGCACACCCGATATCTGGGCCGAGGTGCTGCGTGTGAACCTCATCGGTCCATTCCTGGCCGTCAAACACGCCGCGCCCCTGATGACCGAACGCGGCGGCGGCGCGATCATCGCCACGGCGAGCGTTGCGGGCATGCGGGCTAATGCCGGGCCGCCGGCCTATTCGGCCTCCAAGGCCGGGGTCATCAACCTTGTGCAGACCTCGGCCTACGGGCTGGCCGGAACCGGCGTTCGGGTCAACGCGATCTGCCCCGGCCTGATCGAGACGGAGATGACCCGCCCGATCTACGACTACGCCCGCGCCACCGGGGCAAATGCCGCGCTCGGTTCGGCCACGCCGTTGCAGCGCGGCGGAGAGCCGGAGGAGATCGCTGCCGTCGCGCTGTTCCTCGCCTCGCCCATGGCGTCCTACATCACCGGGCAGGCCCTGCCGGTCTGTGGCGGTCTGAGCGCCTCGCACCCCTATCGTCCGGACCGTCCCGACCCGCAGAAAGCGGCAGAGGTCATCGCAAGATACCGGGCCGAACAGGGCGGGTGAGGAACATCATCCAGGATGCGAAAACGACAAACAAAAAGCGGCAACCCAGAGGGTCGCCGCGTTCTTGGTAATGGAAAAATCTATACTATCCTTATGGGTAGTATCTTAACACATTTCGGGCCTTTTGCGCAATTTTTTGACCTCGCGGTCCAAGATAGTTGACGTTTGGTAAATATATTAGGCGTTTACACGCCGAACGGCAGCGTTTCGATCAGCCGGAACCGGCCCAGATCGTCCTCTTCGGCGAGAATCAGCCCCCGAATCACAAAGGGCATCGGCAGCAGCGGAGCGAGCCGCTCTGACAGGACGGCTTCGGTTTGCGCGGCTTCGGACTTGGGCAGCCGTCCGGTCAGGGTGATGTGGAACCGGAATTCCTCCATCACGTAAGGGTAGCCCCATTTCAGCAACAGCGCGTCCTGCCGGTCGGTCAGCCCCTTGGCGCGGCGCCGGGCCAATTCTGCCTCTCCTGCCGGGGCGCGGAAATGGTCCAGCCCGTCGACCATCCGGGCGGCGGTGGCGGCCAGCGGCGCCGTATCGCCTTCGGGCACCAGCGCGAGGAAACCGCCCAGCCGGGCAAGCTTCAGCCCCTCCATCGCCAACACGGGAAGGGCCGCGCAGAGCGCCAGCGCCTCGTCCCGCAGGTCATCGAGCGTCCGCCCCTCTGCCAGTCGGAAGGGTGGTTTGATCGTGCCATGCAGCCCGTATTTGCGGGGCGTATCGGTGATCTCGGCCAGCGGGTGGGGCAGGCCGGGAAGGTCGGGATGCGCGACCGTGCGACCCGCATGCAGATCCCATCCCAGCCACGCCGCACCGAAATCGGCCAGCGGTCCGGGCTCGGGCGCGTAGTAGATCGCGTAGCGGCGGTCGTCGGTCATGGCATCTCTCCGTTTCTGCCGCCTATCCATCGCCAAGATGACAGGGGTGTGACAAGGCCGCGATGACCGGGCCCCAGCGGCACCCGGTCAAGGTCGGGTACGGTTTTCGGGTCGCTTGGGCAAGCCACCGCCACCACACCCCGTGTTTACCGTCGGTTTAAGATTGCCCGTGCTGCCCTTGCAGCCGGTCTGCGGCGTAACTAAGACTCTGTTAGAACCTGATCCGTTAGGGATCGGAAGGTATCAGGAGGCAGGGTTCGAGATGGACGACCTTTACGAAAACTACATGAATACCCTCGTGCCGATGGTGGTCGAACAGACCAGCCGCGGGGAACGGGCCTACGACATCTTTTCGCGCCTGCTGAAGGAACGCATCATCTTTGTCTCGGGCCCCGTGCATGACGGCATGTCCAGCCTGATCGTGGCGCAGCTGCTGCACCTCGAGGCGGAAAACCCGTCCAAGGACATTTCGATGTACATCAACAGCCCCGGTGGCGTCGTGACCTCAGGCCTGTCGATCTATGACACGATGCAGTACATCAAGCCCAAGGTCGGCACGCTGGTCATCGGCCAGGCGGCGTCGATGGGCTCGCTCCTGCTGGCAGGCGGCGAGGCCGGCATGCGCTATGCGCTGCCGAACGCAGAGGTCATGGTGCACCAGCCCTCCGGCGGGTATCGCGGCCAGGCGACGGATATCATGATCCACGCCAAGCACACCGAGCGGCTGAAAGAGCGTCTGAACAACATCTACGTCAAGCATACCGGCCAGGATTACGAAACGGTGGTCGATGCGCTGGAACGCGATAACTTCATGACGGCACAGGAAGCCAAGGATTGGGGCCTGATCGACGAGATCTTCGAGACGCGCCCGAAATCCGATGAGGACAAGGCGTAATCACGCCTGCGTCACGATCGCTTCGTGACGTATTTTTGACATTGTGGTAGGCCATCGGCTGGCCTAGGCTGTCATAAATTCAGGCCGATCCCGCATGATCGTGCGGGGCGGCCGACGGACAAGCCCCGAGGCGGGGCGAGAGGTACAAGATGGCGAACAATTCAGGCGGCGACAGCAAGAACACGCTCTACTGCAGCTTCTGCGGCAAGAGCCAGCACGAGGTGCGCAAGCTGATCGCCGGTCCGACGGTGTTCATCTGTGATGAGTGTGTCGAACTTTGCATGGACATCATCCGCGAGGAAACGAAGGCCACCGGCCTGAAATCCTCCGAAGGCGTGCCGACCCCGCAGGAAATCTGTGATGTCTTGGACGACTACGTGATCGGCCAGGCGGTGGCAAAGCGGGTTCTGTCCGTCGCGGTGCACAACCACTACAAGCGCCTCAACCACTCTGCGAAGGGTGGCGATATCGAACTGGCGAAGTCGAACATCCTGCTGATCGGCCCGACGGGCTGCGGCAAGACGCTGCTGGCCCAGACGCTGGCCCGCATCCTCGACGTGCCCTTCACCATGGCCGATGCCACCACGCTGACCGAAGCCGGTTACGTGGGCGAGGACGTGGAAAACATCATTCTCAAGCTGCTTCAATCGTCCGAGTACAACGTCGAAAAGGCGCAGCGCGGCATCGTCTATATCGACGAGGTCGACAAGATCACGCGCAAGTCGGAAAACCCCTCGATCACCCGCGACGTGTCGGGCGAGGGCGTGCAGCAGGCCCTGCTGAAGCTGATGGAAGGCACCGTCGCCTCCGTTCCGCCGCAGGGTGGGCGCAAGCATCCGCAGCAGGAGTTCCTGCAGGTGGACACGACCAATATCCTGTTCATCTGCGGCGGTGCATTTGCCGGTCTCGACCGGATCATCGCGCAGCGCGGCAAGGGTTCTGCCATGGGCTTCGGTGCCGAGGTTCGGGACAATGACGAACGCGGCATCGGCGAAATCTTCAAGGACCTCGAACCCGAAGATCTGCTCAAGTTCGGCCTGATCCCGGAATTCGTCGGCCGTCTGCCTGTTCTGGCGACGCTCGAGGACCTGGACGAAGACGCGCTGGTCACCATCCTGACCGAGCCGAAGAACGCCTTGGTCAAGCAGTACCAGCGCCTGTTCGAACTGGAAGACGCGCAGCTGACCTTTACTGACGATGCGCTGTCGGCCATCGCCAAGAAGGCCATCGAACGCAAGACCGGTGCACGTGGCCTGCGTTCCATCCTCGAAGACATCCTGCTGGACACGATGTTCGATCTGCCGGGTATGGATGACGTCAACGAGGTTGTCGTGAACGAAGAAGCCGTGACCTCGGATGCGAACCCGCTGATGATCTACGCCGACGCCAAGAAGGAAGAGGCGACGGCGGGCTGACCGCCAAAGCATATCAATCAAGGGGCAGGAGCGATCCTGCCCTTTTTCGTGAGGAACTCATGACAATTCAGCGCATTCATTCCGGCGGCGCATTCGAAGCGAAGATCGGGTATTGCCGGGCCGTGGTTGCCGGCGGTTTCGTCCATGTGGCCGGAACGGTGGGGCAGGGCGACAGCGTGACGGAACAGTGCAAGTCGGCCCTGTCGGTGATCGGCGATGCGCTGGAAAAGGCCGGTTCGTCCTTTGAAAAGGTGGTGCGTGTCACCTATTACCTTCCCGACCGGGCCGAGTTCGAACCCTGTTGGCCGATCTTGTCCGAGGCATTCGGGGACAACCCGCCCGCCGCGACGATGATCGAATGCGGCCTGATTGACCCGAAATACCGGATCGAGATCGAGGTGACGGCGCTCGCAGGCTGAATCCCGACCTGCGACACCTCTCTGCTGGACCTTGTCCCGCGAATACGCCATATCAGGGGAAAGACCTTCGGAGGCTTGAAAATGGGCATTCTCAACACCTTCCTCAGCGCCGTGACCTGGTGGAACGGCGGCACGCTGAACACCATGCTCTATACCCGGCGCAAGGGCACCAAAGTGGGCGAGGATGAGCTGGGCAATACCTTCTACCAGTCCGCAGACGGCAAGAAACGCTGGGTGATCTTCAATGGTGAGGTCGAGGCGAGCCGGATCGGCCCCGATTGGCATGGCTGGCTGCACTACACCTTCGACGAAACGCCGAAGGACCGCCCCCTCGTCCACAAGGATTGGGAAAAGCCGCACCTGCCGAACCTGACCGGCACGCCGCAGGCCTATGCACCCGCAGGGTCGATCCGTCAGCCGGTTCCGGCCGACCGTAGCGATTACGAGGCCTGGAGCCCCGAATAAGGGCCAGAACCATGTCCCAGAACACCACCGAGGTTGTCGTCGGCGGGGCTGTCCTGGCCCTGGCCATCGGTTTTGCCGTTTATGCCGGGCAGATCGCGGGGATCGGCTCCGGCTCTGGCGCGGGCTATCCGCTCAGCGCCTCGTTCCGGTCGGCCCAGGGCGTGAATGTCGGCACGGATGTACGGCTGGCGGGCGTCAAGGTCGGGTCAGTCACCGGGATCGACCTGGACGCGCAGACCTTCCGCGCCGTGACCCGTTTCACCGTCGCAGATCATGTGACCCTGCCCGATGACAGTTCGGTCGTGATCTCGTCCGAAGGGCTGCTGGGGGGGAACTTCGTGGAAATCCTGCCCGGCGGGTCGCCCTTCAACTACGAATCCGGGGACGAGGTTCTGGACACCCAGGGCGCCGTCAGCCTTGTCTCGCTCCTGATGAAATTCGTCGCCGGCGGGGAGGGCAGCTGATGCGCTGGATAGCCCTTGGCCTTGCCCTGCTGACCGCACAACCGGTCCTGGCGCAGGAGGACGCGTCCGTTGGCACCGGTGCGCGTCTGCGTGGCCTCGACAAGATCAACGGGGATACGGTCGACATCACCATCCCGTCGGGCTCTGCCGCGATGATGGGCAAGCTGTCGATCACGATGTGGGAATGCCGCTATCCCGAGGGGAACGAGGCAGGCGATGCCTATGCCTTCATGACCATCACGGAACCGGCCAAGTCCAACGACCCGGTCTTTTCCGGCTGGATGATCGCGTCAAGCCCGGCTCTGAACCCGCTCGACCACTTCCGCTACGACGTCTGGGTATTGAGCTGCACGACCTCCTGACCGCCGGTGGGCAGAGCAGGGGCGGTGAAATCCGCATCCACGATCAGCGCATCTGCCAGGCGCGCGCGATATTCGGCGCGCGACACCTCGACCGCGCCAAGCGAGGCGAGGTGAGAGGTCAGGAATTGCGTGTCGAACAGCACGAAGCCGCCATTCTTCAGATGCGCCACCAGCCAGGCCAGGGCGATCTTTGACGCGTTGGTGCGGCGCGAGAACATGCTTTCGCCGAAGAACGCCCCGCCCAGGGCCACGCCGTAGACCCCGCCGATCAGGTCGGAGCCATCCCAGACCTCGATCGAATGGGCATGGCCCATATGGTGCAGTTCGGAATAAAGCTGGGCGATCCGCCCGCTGATCCAGGTTTCGTTCCGGTCTGCGCAGCCATCCAGAACAGCCTCGAAATCCCGGTTGATCGTCACCTGGTAGTCATCGCGGCGCAGGGTGCGTGCCAGGGATCGCGAGGTGTGGAACCCGTCCAGCGGAAAAATACCCCGCCGCCGAGGTTCCACCCAGAATACTTCGGGATCGTTGCGATGCTCCGACATCGGAAACACGCCGGACATGTATGCGTGCAGCAACAAATCCGGCGTCAGCTCTGAATCCGTGTCCTTCACGTTCTATCCTGCCCCTGCTACCCGCTACAGTGTAACCTGTATTCAGGTCGGGGGCCATATCACTTGGCGAAACTGGTTTCCAACCAATGTTCCAGCCAATGGATATTGTAGGATCCTGATTGGATATCCGGCTCCTGCAGCAGGGCATCGAACAGCGGCACGGTGTTTTCCACCCCGTCGATGATCAATTCGCCCAGGGCACGGTGCAGACGGGCCAGGGCCTCGTTCCGGTCGCGGCCATGCACGATCAGCTTGCCGATCAGGCTGTCGTAATAGGGCGGGATCGTATAGCCGTCATAGAGCGCGCTATCCATCCGCACACCCAGCCCGCCGGGGGCATGGAAGGCGGTGATCCGGCCCGGACGTGGCGCGAAATCGGGCAGCTTTTCCGCGTTCAGACGCACCTCGATCGCGTGACCGTTGATCGTCAGATCGTCCTGGGTGAACGACATCGGCAGCCCTTCGGCCACTCGGATCTGTTCGCGCACAAGGTCGACGCCGAAGATCGCCTCGGTCACCGGGTGTTCCACCTGAAGGCGGGTGTTCATCTCGATGAAGTAGAACTCGCCGTTTTCATACAGGAACTCGATCGTGCCGGCGCCGGCATAATTGATCTTGGCGACCGCGTCCGCGCAGACCTTGCCGATCCGGGCGCGTTCTTCGGCGCTGATGCAGGGGCCGGGGGCCTCTTCGAACACCTTCTGGTGGCGGCGCTGCAGCGAACAATCGCGTTCGCCCAGATGGACCGCCTTGCCCTTGCCATCCCCGAAGACCTGAATCTCGATATGGCGCGGCGTGGTCAGGTATTTCTCGATATAGACCTCGTCATTGCCGAAGGCCGCCTTGGCCTCGGACCGCGCGGTCTGGAAGGCGCGTTCCATCTCGGCTTCGGAATTGGCCACCTTCATGCCACGGCCACCACCGCCGGCGGTTGCCTTGATGATGACGGGATAGCCGAATTCCTTGCCGATCGCCTTGGCCGCGGCCAGGTCGGGCACGCCGCCGTCCGATCCGGGCACACAAGGCACGCCAAGCGCCTTCATCGTGTCCTTCGCGGTGATCTTGTCGCCCATGACGCGGATATGTTCCGCCGTGGGGCCGATGAAGGTGATGCCGTGATCCTCGACGATCTGCACGAAGGCGGCATTTTCCGACAGGAAGCCATAGCCCGGGTGGATCGCCTGGGCGCCGGTCACTTCGGCGGCGGCGATGATCGATGGGATATGCAGGTAGCTTTCGGTGCCCGGCGGCGGGCCGATGCAGACGGATTCGTCGGCCATGCGCACATGCATCGCATCCGCATCGGCGGTCGAATGCACGGCCACGGACCGGATGCCCATCTCGCGCGCGGCGCGGATGACACGCAGGGCAATCTCGCCACGGTTGGCAATCAGGATTTTCTCGAACATGGGATGGCCCTTATTCGATGATCATCAGCGGCGCGCCATATTCGACGGCAGCCTTGTCCTCGACGAGGATACGCTTGACGGTCCCCGACTTGGGCGCGGGGATGTGGTTCATGGTCTTCATCGCTTCGACGATCAGCAGCGTGTCGCCTTCCTGAACGCTGTCACCCACCTTGACGAAGGCCGGGGCGGTCGGTTCCGGCTGAAGGTAGACCGTGCCGACCATCGGCGAGGTCACGGCGCCGGGATGCATCGCCGGGTCTTCGTCGGTAGTGGCCGCGGGCGCCGGGCTGGCCGCTGCGGGGGCCGGGGCTGCCGCGGGGGACGACACCTGAACCGGGGCCGGTGCGGCCGCGTATTCGATTTTCTTGGAGACCCGGACGTTCAGGCTGTCATCCTCCCCGTACTCCCGCTTGACCTCGATCTCGGTCAATCCGTTATCCTGCAGAAGTTCGGCCAGAGCCTTGATGAAGGCCACATCGGCCTCGTTCGTCTTGTTGGTCATGCATTCCTCGCCAGAGGTTTCAAGAGGCGCAAGCGCGCCGGTCGCTTCCGTAAACTGGCCCGCTTATAGGCGATGCAAGGCGGGGTGAAAAGCGGTCCCGTGCAACCTTGGCGATGCAGGAAAAAGGCCGCCCCCGAAGGGACGGCCCGAAAGCGGCGTTCAAGCCCGCCGGATGGCGTTACGAACGGCCCAGCGAAACGGTGGCTTCGCTGTCGACCTCGGTCGCCAGCTCGGCGTTGTATTCGGCCATGCTCTTCAGCTGCTCCTGGGTGTAACCCATGGCAGTGATGGTGTTTCCGTCATACATCAGCTCGGTCACGGGCAGGGCGACGTCATGTTCGCCAAGACCAAGGAAACCGCCCACGCCGATCACGGCCATGGTTTCGCCGTTGATGTCGACGATGCGGTCGATCTCGCCGATATCTTCACCGGCAGAGCTTGCGACGTTCATGCCAACCAGAGCACCGGCCTGGGTTTCAGCGCCCATCTCGCCGCCATCGGTCGACATGTCCGACTCGGCGGTCATCTCGGCTTCGGCTTCCGCATTGGCGTCCGGCGTCATGTCTTCGGCAGTGTCGGCCACGGCGTCGCCGGCCTCTTCAGCGGTGTTCTCTGCGGCCTGCGCAGTGTCTTCGGCAGCATCTTCAGCGGCCTGGGCCGTGTCTTCTGCGGTTTCTTCCACGGCGTCGGCGGCGTCGCCTGCGGTATCTGCGATCTCTTCGCCAGTGTTTTCAACTGCATCTGCAGTGTTGGACACGGCGTCCCCGGATTCCACGCCAACTTCGGCGGAACCGGACACATCGCCCGACACGGACGTGTCCTGGGCCATCACCGGGCCGGAAATCAGGGCAAGGATGGCTGCGGTCGAATAAAGGGTCGTTTTCAGCGGTTTCATCAGAACTTCTCCTTTTCGCTAGTGCGTTTGCTTCGCGAGTGCGATTGGTGAGAAAACGGCGCTGACGCGGATCAGTTCCCATCATTGTGTCGACCGACGCGACGTCGTGCACGAATCCGCCGATGGCCGACCCCCGCGGCCTCGACGCAAACGAAAAGGCCGGGACGCGAACGCCCCGGCCTGATCAATTCGAAAAGTCGAACCGGTTTACTTGTTCATCCGGTTCTCGATCAGGTCATCGACCACAGACGGATCGGCCAGGGTCGAAGTATCGCCAAGCGCGCCGTAATCGTTTTCGGCGATCTTGCGCAAGATGCGGCGCATGATCTTGCCGGACCGGGTCTTGGGCAGGCCGGGCGCCCACTGGATCAGGTCGGGCGACGCGATCGGGCCGATCTCGGTGCGGACCCAGTTGCGCAGCTCCTTCTTCAGATCGTCCGAGGGCTCTTCGCCATTCATCAGGGTGACGTAGCAATAGATGCCCTGGCCCTTCACGTCGTGCGGGTAGCCGACAACCGCGGCCTCGGCGACCTTGGAATGCGCGACGAGGGCAGATTCGACCTCTGCCGTGCCCATACGGTGGCCCGAAACGTTGATGACGTCATCGACCCGGCCAGTGATCCAGTAATAGCCGTCCTCGTCGCGGCGGCAGCCGTCCCCGGCAAAGTAATAGCCCTTGTAGTCCGAGAAGTAGGTCTTCTCGAACCGCTCGTGATCGCCGTAGACCGTGCGCATCTGGCCGGGCCAGCTGTCCTTGATGGCCAGAACGCCCTCGGTCTTGGTTTCGTGGATTTCTTCGCCGCTGGTCGGTTCCAGCACGACGGGCTGCACGCCAAAGAAGGGCTTGGTGGCGGAACCGGGCTTCGTCGGGGTCGCGCCGGGCAGGGGGGTGATCATGTGGCCGCCGGTTTCGGTCTGCCACCAGGTGTCGACGATGGGCAGTTTGCCCTTGCCGATATTGTCGTTGTACCAGTTCCAGGCCTCGGGGTTGATCGGTTCGCCAACGGTGCCAAGCACCTTCAGCGACGACAGGTCATGCCCTTCGACGAAGGAAGTGCCGGCGCCCATCAGCGCCCGGATCGCGGTCGGGGCGGTGTAGAACTGGTTCACCTTGTGCTTGTCGATCACCTGCCAGAAGCGGGACGCATCGGGATAAGTCGGCACACCCTCGAACATCAGCGTGGTCGCGCCGTTCGCCAGCGGGCCGTAGATGATATAGGTGTGGCCGGTGACCCAGCCGACATCCGCGCCGCACCAGAAGACGTCGCCGTCATGGTAATCGAAGGTCAGCTCCTGCGTGATCGACGCATAAAGCAGGTACCCGCCCGAGGAATGCACCACTCCCTTCGGTTTCCCGGTGGAGCCGGACGTGTAGAGGATGAAGAGCGGATCCTCGGCATTCATCGGCCGCACGGGGCAATCGGGCGCGACCTGTTCCATCATCGCCTTCACGTCGACGTCGCGATCCTCGATCCAGGTGGTCTGGTCGCCGGTATGCTTCACGACCAGGCAGCGCACCTTGTCCGAACAATGCAGCAGGGCCGCGTCGGTGTTCGATTTCAGCGCGGTCCGCTTGCCGCCACGGGGCGCGGTGTCGGCGGTGATGACCACCTTGGCCTGGCAATCGTTGATCCGGTTGGCCAGCGCATCGGGGCTGAAGCCCGCGAAGACGACCGAATGGATCGCGCCGATCCGGGCGCAGGCCAGCATGGCATAGGCCGCTTCGGGGATCATCGGCAGGTAGATGATGACGCGGTCGCCGCGCATCACACCCTGCGCCAGCAGCACGTTGGCCATGCGGCTGACCTTCTCGTGCAGCTCGTTATAGGTGATGTGCTGGGCGGGCGTTTCCGGATCATCGGGTTCGAAGATGATCGCGGTCTGGTCGCCACGGGTCGCCAGGTGGCGGTCGATGCAGTTATGCGCGACGTTCAGGACACCGTCCTCGAACCACTTGATCGACACTTCGCCCAGAGTGAAGTTCGTGTCCTTCACCTTGGTGAACGGTTCGATCCAGTCCAGCCGCTTGCGGGCTTCGTCGCCCCAGAACGTGTCCGGGTCGCTGACCGAGGCCTCGTACATCTTTTCGTAGGTGGCGATGTCGATATGTGCGTTCTTCACGATATCGGCGGCGGGCGGGTAGGTCTGATCGGTCATGATCGCTCCTTCAGTCTTTTTCGAGGCGGACGGGCGTTGCTCCTCGGCACCCGTCGCCGGAGATGGGACATTCAACCAGGGCAATTGCTCCGATCGGCGTCCAGTCCCACCAGGGACGCCTGCGGATTGCGCCTATGGAACCGAAGCTGTTCCTACAGCAGAAGTTCCGGGTCACACAGCAGACCAAAGTCCTAGGGACAAAGGCCTGCCATGTCTGTCCATTTGGCCCTGCCGATCCCGGATCAGATGGCCAGGTATTCGGCCCGCAGATCGGCGTTCGACAGAACCTCTTCGGCGCTACCATCGAACACGACGGAGCCAGTGTCCAGAATGACCGACCTGTCGGCCAGTTCCAGCGCCCGCACGGCGTTCTGTTCGACGAGGATCGTAGTGATGCCCTGCTCCTTGATGATGCGGAGCGTCTTTTCGATCTCGTCGACGATCACAGGGGCCAGGCCCTCGTAGGGTTCGTCCAGCAGCAGCACCTTGATGTCACGCGCCAGCGCCCGGGCGATGGCCAGCATCTGCTGTTCGCCGCCCGACAGGGTCACGCCTTCCTGCTTGCGACGCTCGCCCAGCCGCGGGAACAGGTCGTAAAGACGGTCCAGCGACCAGCCGATGGGCGGTGCAATCTGCGCAAGCTGCAGGTTTTCCTCGACCGTCAGGCCGGGGATGATGCAGCGATCCTCGGGGACGAGGCCGATCCCGGCCTGCGCCGCCTGGTGGCTGGACATGTTGTGCAGCGGCTGGTGATCGAGCCAGATCTCGCCGTGCGTCACCTGCGGATTGTCCATCCGCGCGATGGACCGCAAGGTCGAGGTCTTGCCGGCGCCGTTGCGGCCCAACAGGGCCAGGATCTCGCCTTCGTGCACGTTGAAGCTGATGTTCTGCACGATGTAGCTTTCGCCGTAATAGGCTTCCATGTTCCACACGGACAGGAAGGCCGGAGCGGTTTCGGCGTAGTTCTTGCCCTTCGAGAAGTCGGGTTTGACGTTCATGAGTTCGGCTCCTTACGCGACCTGCGCTTCGCCAAGATAGGCTTCGCGCACCTTCGGGTGACCCTTGATCTTCTCCGGCGTGTCCTCGACCAGGGGCGTGCCCTGGGCCAGTACCGTGATCCGCTCGGCGAGGGAGAACACGACATGCATGTCGTGTTCGATGATCGCGATGGTGATGTCGCGCTCTTCCTTGATCTTCTTGAGCAGGTCGATCGTGTTGTTGGTGTCGGCCCGCGCCATGCCGGCGGTCGGTTCGTCCAGCAGCAGCAGCCGCGGCTCCTGCGAAAGGCACATCGCGATCTCCATCCGGCGCTTGTCACCCCGCGACATCGACGCGGTGTGCATGTCGCGCTTTTCGGCCAGGTTCATGCTTTCCAGCATGTGCTCCGCCTTTTCGACGATGTCCTTTTCCTTCCACATCGACCCGATGGCGTGCATCTTGAAGGCACCGTCCCGCTGCGCGAAACAGGCGATCATCATGTTCTCCATCACCGTCAGGTCGCCGAAGATCTCGGGCGTCTGGAACACCCGCGAGATACCCATCTGGTTGATCTCGTAGGGTTTGCGCCCCAGCACGGACTGGCCGTCGAACATCACCGACCCGGTATCCGGGATCAGCTTGCCCACCAGGCAGTTCAGCAGGGTGGACTTGCCCGCGCCGTTCGGCCCGATGATCGCGTGGCAGCTGTTTTCCGCCACGCTCAGGTTCACGTCACCAAGCGCCTGCAGACCGCCGAACCGCTTGTTCACGTTTTTGACTTCGAGGATTCCCATCTCTCTGGTTCCTTATTCAGCAGGTTCGGTCGTGGCCGATTTCCCGGCCTTCGACGCTTTCTTGCCCCGGAAGAGGCGCCCGATGCGCTGACCGCCTTCGATCAGGCCGCCGGGCAGGAAGATCACGACCAGCATGAAGATCAGCCCGAGGGTCAGGTGCCAGCCCTTGCCCACGAAGGGGTAGACGATGGTGATCACGAAATCCTCCAGCCCGTCGGGCAGGAACCCGAACCAGCTGTGCAGGACGCTTTCGTTGATCTTCGAGAAGATGTTCTCGAAATACTTGATCAGACCCGCGCCCAGAACCGGACCGATCAGGGTGCCGGCACCGCCGAGGATGGTCATCAGGACGACCTCGCCCGATGCGGTCCACTGCATCCGCTCGGCGCCCGCCAGCGGGTCGACCGCGGACAGAAGGCCACCGGCCAGCCCGGCATACATGCCCGAGATGACGAAGGCTGCGAGGGTGTAGGGACGCGAATTCAGGCCGGTGTAGTTCATCCGCTGCTGGTTCGATTTGACCGCGCGCAGCATCAGGCCGAAGGGCGACCGGAAGATGCGGATGGCGAGGTAGAAGCAGACGAGCATGATGATGGCGCACATGTAGTAGCCCGCGTTGAACTGGAATTCCCAGCCGCCCAGCGTCATCCGGTGGGTGGCGCGCATGGACAGGCCGAACAGGTGCGGCAGGTCGGGCAGGTTGGCGCTGTGGAACCATTGCGGGTCATCGGCATAGACCTGAAGCCCGGTCTCACCGTTGGTCAGGTTGAACTTGGGGTTCGACAGGACCGAATAGGCGAGGGCAAAGGACATCTGCGCGAAGGCCAGCGTCAGGATCGAGAAGTAGATGCCCGACCGGCGCAGCGTGATCACCCCGATCAGCAGGGCGAAGAGGCCCGACACGACGATCGACAGGGCGATGCCCGGCAGCACGTTGTAGCCCAGCAGCTTGAACATCCACACGCAGGAATAGGACCCCACGCCCAGGAAGGCGGCGTGACCGAAGGACAGGTAGCCGGTCAGGCCGAAGAGGATGTTGAACCCGATGGCGAAGATGCCGAAGATCACGAACTTCTGCATCAGGTCCGGGTAGCCCGCGTTGAACTGCGCCATGGCGCTTTCCGTCGGGAACGGGTTCAGGATGAAGGGGGCAGCCATCGTCAGGATCGCGACGATCCCGAGCAGGCTGAGGTCTTTCTTGGTAAGGCCAAACATTGATTAGTCCTCCATCACGCCTTTTTTGCCCATCAGGCCGCGCGGACGCGTCAGCAGGACAATGATTGCAACGAGGTAGATGATGATCTGGTTGATGCCGGGGATCGTGGTGGTCGCCCAGGTGGTGGATGCGAACGCCTCGAGGATGCCCAGCAGGAAGCCCGCGAGAACAGCACCGGGCAGGGACCCCATGCCGCCGACGACCACGACCACGAAGGACAGCACCAGGAAGTCCATGCCCATGTGGTAGTTCGGCGCGTTGATCGGCCCGTACATCACGCCCGCCAGGCCCGCGATCGCAGCGGCCAGGCCGAACATGATGGTAAAGCGGCGGTCGATGTCGATGCCCAGCAGCTGCACGGTCTCGCGGTCGGCCATGCCGGCCCGCACGACCATCCCGAAGGTGGTGAATTGCAGGAAGGCGAAGGCCCCGCCGATCAGCAGCAGCGAGAAGGCGATGTAGCACAGGCGCCAGATCGGGTAGGCGATGTTCAGCCCGACCGCGCCACCGACCGAAGCGACACCGGACAGGGCGTCGGGGGCGGGGGTCTGGATCGGGTTGGCGCCGAAATAGAACTTGATGATTTCCTGCAGGACGATGGCCAGGCCGAAAGTCACCAGGATCTGGTCGGCATGGGGACGCTTGTAGAAATGCTTGATGAGCCCGCGTTCCATCACGTAGCCGACGACCAGCATGATCGGGATCGCGAAAAGGATCGCCAGCGGGACCGACCAGTCGATGATGGTGGCGCCGACCTCCGGGCCGAACCAGCTTTCGATATAGGGGGTCTTCACTTTCAGGGGGTTGCCCAGAAAGTCCTTCTGCGTCGGGTCGACGGTCTCGAAGCTGAGGTTCAGCAGCTTGGCCAGCGTGACCGAGCAGAAGGCGCCGATCATGAACAGCGCGCCATGGGCGAAGTTCACAACGCCCAGCGTGCCGAAGATCAGCGTCAGGCCAAGGGCGATCAGCGCATAGGCCGACCCTTTGTCGAGGCCGTTTAGGATTTGCAGGATGATGGCGTCCATTGTCCCGTCCTTTGGAATCACAATGGCATGGTGCATGGAAAACCACGCACCCTACCGGGAAAGCCGCGTCTTGCGGGGGGTGGGGATGCGTCAGGTCCGCATCCGTCGATGGGGTGGGGCGCGCGCCGCGTCAGGCTGCGCGCGCCCCGATCTGTCCGATCAGGCGCCCGGGTTGCACTCGCCCAGGGTGCCGCCGGCGAACATCGGGTGGTCGGGTGCATATTCGACCTGCGCGCGCGGCGTGACCTCGACGACCTCGAGAAGGTCGAATTCGGAGGTCGGGTTTTCCTTGCCGCGCACAACCAGAACGTCCTTGAAGCACTGGTGATCTTCGGCGCGGTACAGGGTCGGGCCATTGCCCAGACCGTCGAATTCGAAGCCTTCCAGGGCTTCCACGACGGCGCAGGGGTTGAAGGACCCGGCACGGGCCACGGCGTCTGCATACAGCAGGGTCTGCACGTAGCAGGTATGCGCGGCCTGGGACGGCGGGAAGCCGTACTTGGTGCCGAAGGATTGCACGAACGCCTTGGAGCCTTCGTCCTGCAGGGACCAGTGCCAGTTGGTGGAACCAAGGATACCCTTGATGTTCTCACCTGCACCACGGGCCATCAGGCGGGAGAACAGCGGAACGACGATCTCGAACTGCTTGCCGTCGATCATCTTCTCGCGCAGGCCGAACTGAACAGCGTTGGTCAGGGAGTTGACCATGTTGCCGCCGTAGTGGTTCAGGACCAGCACGTCGGCGCCGGAGTTCAGGACCGGGGCGATGTAGGACGAGAAGTCGGTCTGCGCCAGCGGCGTCAGGACGTTGTTCACGGTTTCCCAGCCCAGGGCCTCGGTCGCGGCCGCGATCGATTCCTGCTGGGTCCAGCCCCAGGTGTAGTCCGCGGTCAGGTGATAGGCCTTCCGGTCGGAGCCGTACTGGCTTTCCAGCACCGGTGCGAGCGCCGCGCCGGACATGTAGCCGTTGAAGAAGTGACGGAAACCGTTCGCCTTCTTGTCCTTGCCGGTGGTGTCGTTGGAGTGGGTGAGGCCGGCCATGAAGATGACGCCAGCTTCCTGGCAGAGGCCCTGCACGGCGATCGCCACGCCGGAGGACGAACCGCCGGTGATCATCACGGCGCCGTCTTTTTCGATCATCGACTTGGCAGAGGCGCGGGCGGCGTCCGACTTCGTCTGGGTGTCGCCGGTCACGTATTCGACCTTCTTGCCCAGGATGCCGTTGCCTTCCAGCGCCTTGGAGCTGAACGTGTTCAGCATGCCGCCATCGCCTTCACCGTTCAGGTGCTCGACGGCCAGTTCATAGGCGCGCAGCTCGTCGGCGCCCTCGTCTGCATAGGGGCCGGACTGGGGCACGTTGAAGCCCAGGGTCACGGTGTCGCCTTGCGGGGCGTTGGTGAAGCCGGCGTGGCTGGCTGCGGACAGGTAGGTCGGCAGCGCGAGCCCTGCACCTGCAATAGCCCCGGTCTTCAGCACGCCACGGCGTGACATGGTCGTCTTGGTCATGAGTTTCCTCCCGAATGTGTTGGTCGCGGCACGCCTCCTCAAGCACGCCGCCGGCACATTAGTGCAAAGACTTTATCGCAGGGTCGAGGAAAATCGCGCAACAACTCCCTTTAACTAATGGATTTTTTTGTAAACAAATGCACAATACATTGGTATGCATTGTAAAGAAATTATTTCGCACTGCAGAAAGCCGTTGAAACCTCGGAGGAAAAGCCATGCCACGATCCGGATTGACCGGCAGCCGGATTCGCGAAAGACGCGAAGTGATCGGCATGCGCCAGGCGGAATTGGCGCGACAATCCGGAATATCGGCTTCCTACCTGAACCTGATCGAACACAATCGCCGCAGAATCGGCGGGAAATTGCTGCTCGACATCGCCGGAGTCCTGGGTGTCGAGCCTGCGCAGCTCTCGGAAGGGGCCGAGGCTGCTTTGACCGCCACCCTGCGCGAAGCCGCCGCCGAACGTCAGCTCGACAGCTCTGAAACCGACCGGGTCGAGGAACTGGCGGGCCGTTTTCCCGGCTGGGCGCGGTTGCTGGCCGACCAGCACGCGCGCATCGGCCAGCTGGAACAATCGGTCGAGGCCCTGACCGACCGCCTGGCCCACGACCCGCATCTTGCCGCCTCCCTGCACGAGGTCCTGTCGACCGTCACCGCCATTCATTCGGCCTCGTCCATTCTCGTGGAAACCAGGGAACTGGAACGCGAATGGCGCGACCGGTTTCACCGCAACATCCACGAGGACAGCGCCCGCCTGGCCGAAGGCGCGCAGCGCCTGGTCGATGAACTCGATGCCGGCACCCGGCAGGATGCGACGGGCCATTCCCCGCAGGACGAGGTGCAGGCCTTTCTCGACACCTCCGGCTGGCACTTCCCCGAACTCGAAACGGGGCAGGGCGCGGCAAAGGTCCTTGGTCGGGCCGAGATGGGCACCGGCGTCGCGCAGGACCTGCTGCGCGACCGGCTGGAGGGGCTGGCCGACGATGCCGCCCGGCTTCCGCTCGACGACCTGCTCACCGCGCTCAAGGCCGAGCGCGCGCTGGAGGATGCGCCGCCCGAAGGTCCCGACCCGACCGACCTGGCCCAGCGGCTGGGCGTCGGGGCCGATCTGGTCATGCGCCGCCTCGTGGCCTTGCCCGCCGATCTGCGGGCCGACCTTCTGCCGGCGGCCCCCGGTATCGTGGTCGCCGATGCCTCGGGCACCCTGCTGGAACGGAGAGAGGCCGAAGGCTTCCCGCTGCCCCGCTACGGCGCGGCCTGTCCGCTCTGGCCGCTCTTCCAGGCGCTGCACCGGCCCATGCTGCCCCTGCGCCAGGTGATCGAGATGGCCGGCCGGGCCGAGGGCACCTTCGTCACCTATGCGCTGGCCGTGCCGCGCCAGACGCCGCGCCCGGACGAGCCACCCAACTTCCGTACCCACATGCTGATCTGGCCGGCCACCCGTCCCGCGGGCCGGGTGCCGCGCGTCGGCGTGACCTGCCGTATCTGCCCGCGGGAAAACTGCACCGCCCGGCGCGAACCCTCGATCATGGCAGAACGTCGCTGACCGCGCCGCAGGGCAATCCGCCATGGCCCCACGCGAAAATGCCGCGGATTCGCTTTTGACAGAAAGGGTGGGAAGACGGATAACAATTCGATAACAAGAATATCAGGTTGGCGCTGACGGGAGGGGAGGACCAGATGGCCAAGAACGTTCTGGTGATAGAGGACGAACCCAATATCATCGAAGCCATCAGCTTTATCCTGTCCCGCGACGGATGGCGCGTCGCCACGCATTCCAACGGGGTGGATGCGGTCAGCGCGGTGCAATCGCGGCGGCCCGATCTGGTGATCTTGGACGTGATGCTGCCGGGGCGGTCCGGCTATGACATCCTGCGTGACCTGCGTGCCGCGGCCGAAACCGCGGACCTGCCGGTGCTGATGCTGACCGCGCGCGGCCAGACCAAGGACCGCGAGATGGCGCAGACGTTGGGCGCCAGCCGCTTCATGTCGAAACCCTTCTCCAATGCCGAGGTGCTGGAGGCCGTGAACGACCTGGTCCGCCCATGAGCAAGCGGCGCCAGCCCCTGTTCCTGGCGCGTCATTCCTATCGCCAGCGTCGCCTGGCCGACGCGGCGCGGCTGCTGCCGATCCTGGGGGCGATCCTGATGGCGATCCCGCTGCTCTGGCCGCAAGGCGAGGCGCCGGGCACGCCCACAACCTCCATCGCCATGATCTACGTCTTCGGTGTCTGGCTGGCCCTGATCGCCGCGGCCGCGCTGCTGGCACGCCGCCTTGAACCGCAGCCCGGACCGGAAGAGGACGGGGCAGGGCAGGCCACACCACCCCAATCGCAGTCGGAGGTGTAATGGCCTCCCTCAACCTGCTGATCGCGGTCTGTCTGGCCTATGTCGCATTGCTGTTCGTCGTGGCCTTCGGCGCCGAACGTGCGGCTTTGCGCGGCAAGGCGGCCTGGCTGCGCTCGCCGCTGGTCTACACGTTGTCGCTGTCGATCTATTGTACTGCCTGGACCTTCTACGGCGCGGTCGGCTACGCGGCGCGGTCCGGCATGGAATACCTGACGATCTATATCGGGCCGTCGCTGGTCATGGTCGGCTGGTTCTGGGCGGTGCGCAAGATGGTCCGGATCGGCCGGTCGCAAAAGATCACCTCGGTCGCCGATCTGATCTCGTCGCGCTACGGCAAGTCGAACCGCCTCGCCGTGCTGGTGACGATCCTCGCCGTGGTCGGCACCACCCCCTATATCGCGCTGCAATTGCAATCGGTGACCCTGTCGGTGGCCAGCTTTTCGCAGGCCGATGCGGCGGCGCGGCCGCTGGGCGATCAGAACTCCACCGCCTTCTGGGTCGCGGCGGGACTGGCCTTCTTCACCGTGCTGTTCGGCACCCGCAACCTCGATGCCAACGAACGCCATCACGGGGTCGTCATGGCCATCGCGGTCGAGGCGGTGGTCAAGCTGTTCGCGCTGCTGGCCGTCGGCATCTTCGTGGTCTGGGGGATCAATGGCGGGATCGGCGACACCTTCGCCCGCATCGACGCCTCGCCCCTGGGCGACTGGCAGATCAAGGGCGACCGCTGGGCCGGGCTCACCTGCCTGTCGGCGGCAGCCTTCCTGACCCTGCCGCGGATGTTCCAGGTCCTCGTCGTCGAGAACGAGGAGGAGCGGCACCTACGCACCGCCTCCTGGGCCTTCCCGCTCTACCTGCTGCTGATGAGCCTCTTCGTCGTGCCGATCGCGGTGACGGGGCTGGCGCTTCTTCCTGCGGATTCGAACCCTGACCTCTTCGTGCTGTCGGTGCCGCTGGCGCTTGGCAATAACGGGCTGGCGCTCTTGTCCTTCCTCGGCGGGTTCTCCTCGGCCACATCCATGGTGATCGTCGCCTCCATCGCGCTGTCGACCATGGTGTCGAACCACATCGTCATGCCGATCTGGCTGTCGACGCAGGGCGGCGGCGCGATGGTGTCGGGCGATGTCCGCCACGTGGTGATCCTCGCGCGTCGCCTGTCGATCATCGGCGTCCTGCTTCTGGGCTACCTCTATTACCGCATTTCCGGCGGCAGCACGGCGCTGGCGGCCATCGGCCTGATCTCCTTCTCCGGTGTGGCGCAGTTCCTGCCGGCGCTGATCGGCGGGCTGTTCTGGCGCGCCGCGAACCGCATCGGCGCGCTGGCAGGCCTGATCCTGGGGGGCACGCTGTGGCTCTGGTGCCTGTTCCTTCCCAGCTTCGGGCCCGACGTGATCCTGCCCGCCTCGGTGCTGGAAAGCGGCCCCTTCGGCATCGGCTGGCTGCGGCCCTGGTCGATGTTCGGCATCTCCGGGATGGACCCGCTGGTGCATGGCGTCTTCTGGTCTCTCCTGCTGAACACACTGGCCTTCGTCGCCGGCTCGCTCTTCACCTTCCCCACGCCGATGGAACGGTTGCAGGGCGCGCAATTCGTCAATGTCTTCGATCATTCCGCCGCCACCCGAAGCTGGTCCGGCGGCATGGCGCAGAGCGAGGACCTGATGATCATGGCGCAGCGCATCGTCGGCGCGCAGGAGGCGCAGGCGCTCTTTGCCCGCGCCGCGCAGGCCCAGGGACTTCAGGGCTATCTGCCCGAACCGACGCCGGAATTCCTCCAGATGCTGGAACGCGAACTGGCCGGATCGGTCGGCGCCGCCACGGCGCACGCGATGATCGGGCAAATCACCGGCGGGGCCAATGTGTCGGTCCAGGACCTGCTGGCCGTTGCGGATGAAACTGCGCAGATCATGGAACATTCCTCCCAGCTCGAGGCGAAATCGGCTGAACTTGCCCGCACCGCCCGGCAATTGCGCGCCGCCAACGAAAAGCTGACCGCCCTGTCGGTGCAGAAGGACGCCTTCCTCAGCCAGATCAGCCACGAATTGCGCACGCCCATGACCTCCATCCGTGCCTTTTCCGAGATCCTGCGCGATACCGAGGGGCTCGATGATGCGGGCAAGGCAAAATATGCGGGTATCATCCACGGCGAGGCGATCCGCCTGACCCGGTTGCTCGACGATCTGCTCGACCTGTCTGTGCTGGAGAACGGGCAGGTGAACCTGAACATCCGGCAGGGCGGCCTGAGCGAGATCCTGGACCACGCCATCGCCGCGACCGGGGCCGAGACGGGGCGCATGGTCCTTGTCCGCAAGGGTCTGAACGACGTGACGCTGAATACGGACATGGACCGGCTGGCCCAGGTCTTCATCAACCTGATCGCAAATGCGCAGAAATATTGCGACGCCGACCACCCGGTCCTGACCATCGATACGCAGGTCAAGGACGGGCAATTGCTGGTCGATTTCATCGACAACGGAACCGGCATCGGGGCCGAGGCGCAGGATGTGATTTTCGAGAAATTCAGCCGGATCGGTGACCAGCAGGCTGGCGGCGCGGGCCTCGGACTTGCCATCTGCCGCGAGATCATGGCCCGCCTCGGCGGGGCCATCCTCTACCTGCCCGGTCAGCAGGGGGCGGCATTCCGCGTCCGCCTGCCGCTGCCCGTCCGCATGGCCGCGCAATAGGTCAGTTTCCGCACCTGCATCAATAGGATGGTAACCAAGTGCCGCCTAATGTGCCGATATGGGTGCGGAAAAGATGTGCTGGAGTTGATGGAACAGGGCTCTCCCAATTCGGTGTTGCGACGCAAGGCAAGTGCGGCGCGGGAACAATGGCAGGCGCGTGCAATGACGCCGGCCAAGGCACTGCGCCTGTCTCTGGCGCGGGCCGCCGATGACCTGTGGGATCTCGCCCTCGCGGCAACCGGCATCGCGCTGGCCGAGGAAACCGCCGAAGCCATGCTGGAAAGCCTGTCCGACGATGGTCTGATCTGCCTGCTCGACGGGCCCGAAGGGGCGGTCGGCGCCATGCTGATCGACTTCCCTCTCGTTGCGGGCCTGATCGAGGCGCAGACCATGGGCCGGGTCTCTCCGCAGGTGCCGGAATCCCGCCGCTCCACCCGCACCGATGCCGCCATGATAGCGCCGCTGATCGATGATTCCCTCGGACGTTTCGACGCCATGCTGGACGAGGTCGGGGTTGCCGCCTGGTCGCGCGGTTACCGCTTCGGCTCCATGATGGAATCGGTGCGCATGCTGTCGCTGGCGCTGAAGGCGACCGATTTCCACGTTTTCCGCTTCTCCATCGACCTCGCCGCCAAGCGGGAAGGGGAGGCGGTGTTGATCATGCCCGTCCCCGAAGTGGTGGTCGCGGATGTCCCGGATGCCCAGGCCGGGGCCAACCGGCTTGAGGCGCAGGTGCTCAGCGCCCCGGCGGAACTGGATGCGGTCCTGTTCCGCATGACGGTGCCACTTTCGGCCGTCAGCCAGCTCAAGCCCGGCGAATGCCTGCCCATCCCGCGCGACGCCCTGGCCGACACCGCGCTCGAAAGCCGCACGCATCACCGGGTGGCCACCTCGCGACTGGGTCAGATCAACGGGATGCGCGCGGTGCGCTTGAACCTGCCCAACGTCATGCCTGCCTCCTCCCCGGCCTCGGGGCCTGCAGCGGCGGAAGAGGCTCCGGCTCAACTGGCGTCCGATCTGCCCGGCATCGACCTTCCCGGCCTCGACCTGCCGGAGCCGGAACCCGAAATGCCCCCAATGCCGGCGCCGATCCCCGAACCGGCCGAGGAAACGACGGACGACCTGCTGGGCGATCTGCCCTCGCTCGACGATCTGCCCGGCCTGGGCGATTTGCCGGACCTGGGCGATTTCCCCGCCATGGGTGCTTCGGACAACGAAGAGGCGCCGGAGCTGCCAGAGCTCGGCGCCTTCCCGATGGCGTCCCTGCCGGAAATCGACTGAAGCGATCAGTCGCCCCGGCAAGTCACCTGATGTCCAGACGCGTCAGCCCTGTTCCAGGCGCGGCCGCAGGCCCGACAGGTCGTAGCCCGCATCGGCGGCAGTCTTGAGGATCTCGTCTGCGCTCATTCCTTCGGCCGCGCGGGCCAGGGACCAGATCACCGTGCAACGGGTGCCCGAGGCGCAATAGGCCAGGACCGGCCCCTCGGCGCTCGCCACGGCCTCTTCCTGCAGGGTGATGTTTTCCGGCGTCATGGTCTGGTGCGTCAGCGGGATGCTGACGAAGTCCAGCCCTTCGGCCTTGACCGCCTGTTCCATCGCCGCCGCCTGCAATTCGGGCGGGTTCTCGGCGTCGGGGCGGTTGCAGATGACCTTGGTGAACCCCGCCGCCTTGATCGCACCGATATCTTCGGGGGCGATCTGGGGGGTCACGGAATAGCGGGGGGTAACGGTGCGAATATCCATGTCGGGACGTTATTCCGCCGGTACCATACTGTCCAGACGCGCCCGGACAGAGGGCGCGAACAACATGCCGACACCCATCGAAAGCACAAAGACGAGGCCCTCGATCCCGCCAAAGCTGAGGGAGGCGATGGACGGCCCCGGGCACAGCCCGGCCAGCGCCCAGCCCATGCCGAACAGCACCG
This sequence comes from Pseudooceanicola atlanticus, assembly GCF_000768315.1. Lineage (GTDB taxonomy): Bacteria > Pseudomonadota > Alphaproteobacteria > Rhodobacterales > Rhodobacteraceae > Pseudooceanicola > Pseudooceanicola atlanticus. The sequence continues at coordinate 435,837 of NZ_AQQX01000003.1, read as the reverse complement.
ACCCGATGATCAGGCGACGGTCCAGCTCCGGCATCGGGGCGGGCGGAAACTGTCCGCCTGCGATCGGCCGCATCGACCGGGTCATCCGCCAGGCGACCATCATCGGCAGGATCGCCCCGCCCATCACGAAGGCCAGCGTCGGATCCCAGGCGCCGAACACGTCCAGCCAGCCCTGCACCTTGTTGGTGTCGGTCATGCCCGAGATATAGAGCCCGGCGCCGAACAGGGCCCCGGAGAGAAGCGAGAAGAACAGGCGCATCAGATCACCCCCAGCAGATGGCGGAAGGCGACCATGGTCAGGCCCCCGGCCAGAATGTAGAAAACCGTGGCGATGATGCCGCGGAACGAAAACCGCGAGATCCCGCAGACCCCATGGCCCGAGGTACAGCCATTGGCCAGCCGCGTGCCGACGCCCACCAGCAGGCCGGCGGCGATCAGAACGGCGATGTTGCTGGTCGCGTTGGTGTCGGGGGTGCCGACGAACGGCATCAGCAGGACAGGGGTCACGAAGACACCGGCCAGGAAGACGATCCGCTGCCACATGTCGCTGCGATCCGCGCGGCCCGATCCGTCGACCAGCCCGCCGACGATGCCGCTGGCGCCCATGATCCTGCCATTGCCCAGCAGGAAGACGGCGCCGGCCAGGCCGATCAGAAGGCCTCCGATCAGGCCCATGATCCATTCAGGTTGCATACCTGTTTCCTTTCAAAGTCCGTTGAGGCGCGCCCCCGGGGCAGGGGGCGCGGTGGCGGGTTCGCATCCGCCGATGAGGGGTGAGGGTGGAAAAGGGGCCCGGGCTTACAGCTTGTTCACGGGCACCTTGAGGAAGACGTCGCCTTTTTCATCCGCCGGCGGCATTTGTCCTGCGCGCATGTTCACCTGCAGCGAAGGGATGATCAGCTTGGGCATGGCCAGGGACGCATCACGCTCGTCGCGCATCTTGATGAAATCCTCGGCCGACTTGCCGCTGCCGACATGGATGTTCAGCGCCTTCTGCTCGCCGACCGTGGTTTCCCAGGCGTATTCGTCGCGACCCGGTGCCTTGTAGTCGTGGCCCACGAAGATGCGGGTCTCGTCCGGCAGGGCGAGGATCTTCTGGATCGAGTTGAACAGCATCTCCGACGACCCGCCGGGGAAGTCGCAGCGCGCCGTGCCGAAATCCGGCATGAACAGCGTGTCGCCCACAAAAGCGGCATCGCCGATCACGTAGGTCAGGCAGGCCGGCGTGTGCCCCGGCGTGTGCAGCACGTCACCGCGCAACTGGCCGATGTGGAAACTGTCGCCCTCGACGAAAAGCTTGTCGAACTGAGACCCGTCGCGCTGGAACTCGGTGCCTTCGTTGAAGACCTTGCCGAACGTGTCCTGCACCACGGTGATACGGTCGCCGATCCCGATCTTGCCGCCGACCTTTTCCTGGATATAGGGCGCGGCAGAGAGGTGGTCGGCATGCACATGGCTTTCCAGAAGCCACTGAACGTCATAGCCTTTTTCCTGCACGAAGGCGATGATCGCATCGGCGGACCGGGTGTCGGTCCGACCCGAGGAATAGTCGAAATCCAGGACGGAATCGACAATCGCGCAGGCGCTGCCCGCCGGGTCGCGGACAACATAGGAAATCGTGTTGGTGGCCTCATCGAAGAAGGCGGTCACTTCCGGGGACATGGGTTACTCCAATCTCTGTTCGAAATTACATATATCATTTATTGAATGCGTTGCAAGGGGGGCTGTGAGATAATCGTTTTGGTTGAGCGAAAACAAACCAACGCAACCGAAATGGGGGATTGCGTGATGGACTTTGCCGACAGCTTTGCTATCCTTCCTTCAGTGCTGCATCGCTTGGGAGGGATGGTTGCAGCGCTTTTCCGGCATCTCGTTGGCATGCCTTGACATGGGGGCAAGGATCAATCGTTCGGTCAGGGTGCGCTCGCGTCCCTGGTTCGGGCACGGAACACGGAGGAGAGACGACATGAATGCCGATCAGCTTGATCACATCACCAATACACTGATCTCGGACATCACGGCCCAGGTGCCCGGTTCGCGTCACCACTACCTTGACCGCGTTCACGAGGTCATGGGCGCCTATTCAAGGGCCGGTCGCGCCGCGCCCGGGTCCATGCGGCGCCTGCTCGAAGAGCTTACGACCGAGGCCGTCGAGGCCCGGTTCGATAATATGCCGGTCTGACCGGCACCGGGCCGGCGGTCCGTCTTCTATGCAAAGTCACGGTTGTCGGACAGGATGTTCGGCAGCCGTTTTCTTTTCTCCCCATCCAACGTAATAAATTGAGTGATCGGTAAGGTTCTTCGGCAATCATGTTGTTAATATTGTTGACCTTTGCGCAACAATTTTGGCATTAACCGTGACACTGTCCTGAATTCGGCAAAAAGTTCGAACGGGACGTAGGGGTAGAAAAGGCAAAAGCGTTGGCAGCTCAGGTCAACTACAGCGTCCGTGCGCGCGTTGCGGTCCTGCGGGTGGAAAATCCGCCGATCAACGCGTTGTCCGTTGGCACAAGACGAAAGCTTTCGGCGGCCCTCGACCGGGCGGCGGCGGATGACGGTGTCGACGGCGTGGTGATCTGCGGCCCGGCCGGCAGTTTTGCCGTCGGCATCCCGCTCAAGGAACTCGAAGCCGAGGCCAAGGCGCCGCGCCTTTCCGAGCTCTGCCTGCAGGTCGAACGGATGGAAAAGCCCGTTGTCGCGCTGATCGACGGCCATGCCGCCGCTGCTGGTCTGGACCTTGCATTGGCCTGCCATGCCAGGATCGCCACCCTCAAGGCCCGCATCGGCCTGCCGGACCTCGCCATCGGCCTGCCGCCACAGGGCGGGGCGACGCAGCGCCTGCCGCGTCTTCTGGGCGCCGACGCGACGCTCGACCTGTTGCTTAATGCCCGCGCCGTGCCGATCAACTCCGCGCCGCTCCAGGCATTGTGCGACCGCATGGTCAAGGGCGCCGTCGCCCTGGACGAAGCCGTCGATTTCGCCGCGGAACTGGCCCGTGACCAAAGCTGGCAACGCAGCTGTGACCGCGAGGACGGGCTGTCAGACCCGGTCGCCTACCAGCGCGCCATCGCCGCCCGCCAGACGGCCCTGGGCGACAAGGCAGGCCAACTGGAACGCGATATCGTAGAGGCCGTGGCCGCCGCCCAGCTGCTCCCCTTCGAGGCCGGTATCGCGCTCGAGGAAACCATGTTCGAAGAGGCGCTGACCTCTCCGCGGTCCCGCGGTCTGCGCCGCGCCAGGTGGAGCGAGAACCATTGCAACCGCCTGACCGGTCGCACTTTGCCGGGTGTCACCCGCTATGCCGTGGCGCCTGCGACGGTCGCCACCAGTCGCCTGACCGGGGCGATCCTGCTGGCCGGCGGCACCGTCACCGTGATCGACCCGAACCCGATCAAGGCGGAAACCATGTGCAACGACGTGATCCGCCATGTCCGCCGCGCGGTTGAGGCCCGCAATCAACCCCCGGCCGTGGCGGACCAGATCCTCAAACGCCTGACCGCGACCTCCTCCACCGGCGCCCTGGCGCAGGCCGAGGTGATCTTTGTCGACGGCCCGGACGAGGCCGACGCGACCCGCAAGCGCCTGCACAGCCTGGCACCCGGTGTCGGCCCCTCTGCCGTGCTGCTCTGCCTGACCGATCACCTGGATTGCAGTGCGCTCGCCCCGCCAGAGCTGCGCGGACGGGTCATCGCCCTGTCCTATGCCGACCGCGATTTCCCCGCCCGCCTGGCCGAACTGGGCATCGGCGGCGACGTCACCGAAAGCGCCATCGCCACCGCGCAGGCCGGTCTGTGGAAACTCGGCCGGCTCCTGCTGCGCAGCAAGCCCGGGGGCGTCATGCTGACCCAGACGATGGGCGACACGATCCTGTCCGCCGCCGACGCGCTGATCCGCGCCGGCCTCGCCCCGGCAGAGATCGACGCGGCCATGCGCGCGCACGGCTATCGTCGCGGCGCCTATGACCTGGCCGCGCGCCAGAACGGCCCGGCCTACCTGTCCCGCAGCGCCGCCGCCAGCCGGGCAGAGGGGCTGAGCCATCTGTTGATCAACGACCGCATGGCCGCCCGGTCCGAAGGGCGCGACACTCAGCCGCTGGTGCAACTCGCGGATATCGCGCGCGGCGACGGGATGCGGGACGCACCCGACCTGACCCGCCCGCAGGACATCGCGGGGGCCATTCACGCGGCACTTGTCAATGCGGGCTGTGCGCTGATCGCCAATGGCCGCGCCGCGCGGCCGATGCATGTGGACGTGGCCCTGCTGCAGGGCTGGGGCTATCCCCGCGACACAGGCGGCCCGATGAGCGAGGCGGACCAGATGGGCCTGTTCGCCGTGCTGCGCCGCTGCCAGATGCTTGCTCAGCTGGATGCCGACCTCTGGACACCGCATCCGCTGCTCGTCCAGTTGCAGCGCAATGGCCGACGGTTCCAAGAGCTTGACCTCGGCGGCCGCGCGAAACTCGCCGCGTAACCGTATCGGGGCGGGGCGCCTAGCCGAAGAAGATGCCCAGCACGACCACCATAAGGCCGACCACCGACAGGAACAGCGCGCCCAGGTTCAGCGGCACCACCTTGCCGACCTCGGCCCGCAGCGCGTCATCGTCCAACCCTGCGCGTTTCGCCCGGGCGACGCGGGCGATGCAGTAGATCAGCCCCGCCATCCCGGCGACAGAAATCGCGGCTCCGATCCAGATGAGGATTTCCATGGCATTTGCCCCCGGTTTGCACGCATCCCGCGCCGAATGATCCGGCCTTCGCCTAAGCCATCGCAGGCCGCTTGCCAAGCCCCGGACAGGGCGCTACTCAGGCCCACAGACCGACCGGGGCGGCCCGCGCCCGCCCACCCGCGTGACCTAGCAGGAGCTTCAGGCGATGACCGACAATCCCGACGTGATGGAAAACAGTGGCGAGGCGAATTACCGCGTCACCGCAAACGAACTGCGCCAGTTCATCGAACGCTTCGAACGGCTCGAGGCCGAGAAGAAGGACATCGCCGACCAGCAGAAAGAGGTGATGGCCGAGGCGAAATCGCGCGGCTACGACACCAAGGTGATCCGCAAGGTGGTCGCGCTGCGCAAGCGCGAACCCGATGACATCGCCGAGGAAGAGGCGGTTCTGGAAATGTACAAGGAAGCTCTGGGAATGAGCTGACCCGCCTGCGCCCGGCTCGGACCGGGCGCGGCACCAGGGCGCGGGTCAAAGCGCCCGCCATGGCTCAGGTGGTGATCAGTTTCACCCCGTCCATGGCCTCGATCACCTCCATGTCCGCCTCGTAAGCCTCTGACACGTCGTCATAAACTTCAGCAGGCCAGGGCGGATATTCCAAGTCTTCCTCTAGCGCCTCGTCGTCCGCGTACTTGTCCAGGAACGCCGCCATGGCGCGGTGCTTCTGCGCCTCGGTCATCACCGGATGGGCCTTCAGGTAGGCGCGAAAACGTTTCATGCCTTCGCGCGACATGATCTCGGTCAGCAGGTCGAACCCGCCCTTGATCTTCTCCCCCGGCTCCAGCCCGGCCATCTCGCGGATGATCTGCGCCCAGATCAGCGGGGTATCCTCGTTGCACCAGACGGTGACCGGCATGTCGGGGGCCACGCCCTTGATCCGCTCGATCAGCCGCGACCAGCGAAGCTCTCGCGGGTCCGACCCGTTCAGCACCCGTTCCAGCGCCACGCCGGCCGATTGCGCATGCACCGCCGGAATGAACGTGCCGGGATCGCGCATGCCCAGGAACAGCTCGATCTGATCGCCGGGGAACAGCTGCCGGAAATCGGCGATCCGCTGTTCGGCGGTCGGGTAGAATTGCCCGTCGCTCATCGACATACGCGGCATGCCGAAGAAATTCTCGTTGCTCAGGATGACCCGGTCGGCCTCGTCATCTTCCAGGATCGCGTCCAGCAGGATGTCGCGGGCATCCTCGGCGGGCGGGCCGTTCTCCAGCGCGTGCAGCGCTTCGCGGATCAGGACACGGTAGCGCACGGGCGAGGGCACGGACACGCCGCGCGCCAGGAAATCATCGCGATTACGGGCCAGTGTGGTGACCAGCTGGCCTTCATCCGTGCAATGAGCGCCTAAATGGAGGACGATCTGCATGGCCGTCATCTCCTTCCGGTCTGGGGTTGCTCTGGCATGGGATTATATTGGATCGTCTGGACAGTAAAACCCGTTTCGGGCAACAGGCACATATGGCCGCATTATCAGACCCCTCCAACCGACGGACAAAACCGCGCCTGCCCTCGCTCTGGTCCGCGGGCGCGGCGCTGATTGCGCTGGTCGTGGTCGCGCCGATCCTCGCCGTGGTCTGGATCGCGCTCGCCCCCAGCGTGGCCGCGCTGACGGGGCAGGGCGAAGGCGCCTCGGTCTGGGCGCAGCTCTGGGCGACGACCCTGCCGCGCTACCTGCGCACCACGCTGATCCTGATGTTCGGGGTGGGCGCGCTGACCGCGCTGATGGGCACCGGGGCCGCGTGGCTGGTGGCGCGCTACCATTTCCCCGGCTCGCGCTGGATCCAGTGGGCGCTGCTGATGCCTCTGGCCGTGCCGGCCTATGTGGGCGCCTATGCCCTGGTCGATTTCCTGGAATATGCCGGCCCGGTGCAGACCTTCCTGCGCGGGCTGATGGGCTGGACCAGCGCCCGCGACTACTGGTTCCCCGAGATCCGGTCGCTGGGTGCGGCGATCCTCGTCATCTCGGCGGCGCTTTACCCCTACGTCTACCTGCTGACCCGCGCCGCCCTGCGCGAACAATCCGGCGGCGGAGAGGAGGTCGCGATGTCCCTCGGCGTCGGGCCCTTCGCCCGGTTCCGCCGTGTCGGCCTGCCGTTGGCCCGTCCCGCCATCGCCGCCGGCGTCGCCATCGTGATGATGGAAACGGTCAACGATTTCGGCACGGTCGATTATTTCGCCGTGCAGACGCTGACCACCGGCATCTTCACCACCTGGCTCGAAAGCAATTCCGCCGCCGGGGCCGCGCAGATCGCCTGTGTCGTGCTGGCCCTCGTCGTGGCGCTGCTGCTGATCGAGAAACTCTCGCGCCGCCGCTCGCGCTTCTACATGCTCTCCAGCCGCCACCGTCCCGTCGTGCCCCGCCGCCTGACGGGGAGCGCGGGCTGGACCGCGACCGCGCTCTGCCTCGTGCCGATCCTCGCGGGCTTCGTGCTGCCCGCCGCGGTGATCCTGTCCCATGCCGTCGACAACCTCGATGCCTGGGCGGATCGCGGGTTGCTGCTGGCGCTCTGGCACACCGTGTCGGTCGGCGGCGTCGCGGCGCTGGTCACCGTGGGTGCGGCGGTCTTCCTGGTCTACGGCGTGCGCCTGTCCGGCATGCGCCTGCCGCGCCAGCTGATGCCGGTCACGACGATCGGCTACGCGGCCCCCGGCGCGGTGCTGGGCGTCGGCATCCTGATCCCGCTGGCCCGCCTCGATCACGGCCTCGCCGACGGGGTCGAGGCGCTGACCGGCCAGGATATCGGCCTGATCCTCACCGGCTCCGCCTTCGCGCTGGTCCTGGCCTATTCCGTACGGTTCTTCGCCATCGCCCAGGGCGCGGCAGACGGTGCGTTCGGCCGCGTCTCGCCCTCGCTGCCCATGGCTGCACGGTCCCTCGGCCGAAGCCGCGGCGGCGTCCTGCGCGAGGTCTACGCCCCGCTGGTGCGCGGCTCTCTCGCCTCCGCGCTGCTGCTGGTCTTCGTCGACTGCGTCAAGGAGCTCCCCGCGACCCTGCTCCTGCGCCCGTTCAACTACGACACGCTGGCCACCCGCGTGCATGAACAGGCCAGCCTTGAACAGCTCGGCGAAGCCGCCCCCGGCGCGCTCCTCGTCATGGCCGTCGGACTGGTCGCCGTGGCGTTCCTGGCCCGCGCCAACCGCTGATCGGAAAGCTCTTGATCGGGTGCCCAACAGCGCGTAGACACGCGCCACCAAAGATGCCCCTATAGCTCAGCTGGTAGAGCAACTGATTTGTAATCAGTGGGTCCGCGGTTCGAGTCCGTGTGGGGGCACCACTTCTCAAGGTAAGAGATTGGTATCGCATCGGATCATTGCTGTTTCTGGGAGCCTTTAAAGGCACTTCCGAGACCATTTTGCCTGCGTCCGCCTGGTTCGGCTGAAACTCTGATCCTTTGCGATTCCGAGACGTTATTGGTGCCTGTCAGCGGCGGCCTCATCGTGACACGCCGAAAACCTGACGTCCGAATTTTGCTCGGCAAAATGAAGTGCTTGTTCAGTTCAAGCCTTGCGATCACTCAATTAAGGGCAAGTTCCGGAAATAGTTTCAGAACTTCCTGGATGCCATCAGGCCCAGGCTGACACCGCTGGGGATCGCGGCATTGTCCAGGTCGAAGCTCTGGTAATTGACCGTGCCGCTGATCGACAGGTCGTTGCGTTCCCAGGTCATGCCCAGCGACCCGGTCCAGCCTTCCTGGCGCGTGCTCGACAACCGGTGCGTGGCCAGGCCCGTGCCGTTGATCAGGACATGGCCGACGGAGTAGTCCATGCTCAGCTCGCTCGACAGCTGCGTTTCGCCGAAAAGCTCGATCGACCTGCCCTCACTGTCGATGGGGGCGCCCATCACCGTGTCGTAGTTGGTGTATTTGTAGGTGTTGTTGTTATAGGCCGTGTTGGGGGCGCAGAACCCGCCGGGGCTGCGGCTGGCGCGGGTGTCGATATATTCCACGCCCAGCACCGTGTTGCGTCCGCCGATCGTCCCTGACCATTCCGCGCCGCCCAGGTTGATGAAGCAATAGGGCAGGCCGGCGGCTTCGTCCTCTCCGATCAACTGGCCGTAGATGCGGATCGGCGCTACCTCTTCGGGCAGGGTGTAGGACAGGCCGAACCCGGCCAGCTGGTCCACGTTGGCGGCAGCGCCGACATTGGTGTTGTTGAACAGCGCGTCACGGAACCCGGTGAACCCGTTGTCGAAGCCCTTGCCACCCCAATGCGCGGTGCGCACGAATTCCAGTTCCAGCCCGCGGATCGGTTCCAGCGTCAGGCGCATGCCCATCACTTTGGAGTCGGCGGGGTTCACGGTGCTTTCGGTCCAGCCGTTGAAGAACTCGAACGACCAGGGGCCGACCCAGGACAGGACCGAATTGGTCGGCGCCTCGTCCGAGCCCAGCTTGATATAGGCCGAGGGCATCGGCCGCGCGTTCTTCGACAGGATCAGCGAGGTCCGGCGCGAGAAGGACCAGTTCCGCTCCACCGCGCCGACGCCGAACGTGGCATTGCCGACGCTGTATTCCACGAAGGACCCGTCGTAATTCAGCTCAAGGTCGTCATCCACGTTCAGGTTGACCTGGGACGAGAAACCGCCATTGGCGAAACGCAGCGCCACCCCGGCCTCGGCTCGGTTGTCGGTTCCCAAGCGTTCGCGCTGGTAAAGGTAGGGATCGCTGACGCCCGCGGCCCAGGCCTCGCCTGAAAAACCGCTCTGCTGCGCGGTGGCCTGCGTCGCACAGATGATCGACACCGCGGAGGCACCGCACATGGCCAGGACCCTGGCCGAACGGCCCAATACATTAATCTGTTTCATGTCACCTGAACCGTTGCTGCTCTTGCGTTGCAGGATGAAATCATTGTGGCGGACTGGTCCGCTCTGCGTTGCAGAAATCTTATGACAACCCTGAGTATAACGGTTTACTTTTTTGTGGGCATCGGCGGCATTTCGCACTCTTTGGGGGAAGGTGTTGAAATAATGCCGCAATAACCGACCAATTCCGCAACTTGCCTTGGCCGGATGCCGCGCCGCGGCCCGGCGCACCGCCTTTCTGGACAACCGCGCCGCCGTGACCGATGCTGCCCCAACAGCGCCCGGAGGGAGACCGGGCCGAAGAGGGAGGACACCGCCGTGCCGACAGAGGCAGCCCTGGACCGCGATCGCGCGGTCCTGCGATACATGCTCGACCGCCATGCAGAGGAGCGTGGAGAGGACACCTTCGTTCATTTCCACGACGGCCCGGTCTGGAGCTATGCCGAAACCCGCGACCGCGTGCGCCGCCGCGCCGCCGCCCTGCGCGCCGAAGGGGTGGGGCAGGGCGATCCGGTCCTGACCTTCCTCGGCAACGGGCCGGAACTGCTGACCACCTGGTTCGCGATCAACTATATCGGCGCGGTCTACGTGCCACTGAACACCGCGCTGGTCGGCGGCGCGCTGGAACATGTGCTGGGCGATTGCGGCGCGGCGCTGATGGTGGCGCGACCGGACCTCGCCGAGCGCATCGCCGACATCGCCCCCGGCACCCTGCAACGCGTCCGCCTGGTCGAAGAGGACGGCGCCCCCGCCTTGCCCGGCCTCGACGTGCGCCGCTTGGTCGATCCCGAGACGCCCGGCGACCTCTCCCTCGACCGGCCAATCGAGCCCTGGGACACCCAGGCGATCATGTACACCTCCGGCACGACCGGCCATGCCAAGGGCGTGCTCTCCAGCTACACGCAGCTCTACACGATGGGGCCAGATGCCTTCGACTGCGTCGGTCCGCAGGATCGTTGCATGATCTGCGGCCCGATCTTTCATTGCGGATCAACGCTCTATGTCTACGCAATGCTGGCGCGCGGCCTGTCGATCGCGATGATGTCGGAATTCAAGACCGACCGGTTCTGGCCTGCCATCCGCGACACCGGATCGACCTTCGCCCTGCTCTTGGGCGTGATGGCGGCCTTCCTGCTCAAGGCGCCCGCGCGCCCCGATGATCGCGACCACCCGCTGACCCATGTCTTCATCGTCCCGTTCGGGGAGGACGGGCCCGCCTTTGCCACCCGGTTCGGCGTTGATGTCTGGACGATCTACAACATGACCGAGATCTCCTCGCCGCTCCATGCCGGTCCCATCCCGCCCGAGGACGGCCTGCAGCAGAAGGGCCTCGCCGGCACCCTGCGGCCCTGGATGGAGGCGCGGATCGTCGACGAGAACGACATCGAACGCCCGCGCGGCGAGACCGGCGAACTGATCCTGCGCTCCGCCCGGCCCTGGGCGCTGATGCAGGGCTACCTGAACCGCCCCGACGCCACGGCGCAGGCGATGCGCAATGGCTGGTTCCACACCAGGGACAGCTTCCGCCAGGACGAGGCCGGGCGCTTCTATTTCGTCGATCGCGCCAAGGACGTGATCCGACGGCGGGGCGAAAACATCTCCTCCTTCGCGCTGGAGGGCGAGGTGCTGGCCCATGACGATATCCGCGAATGTGCCGCCGTCGCCGTTCCGTCCGAGGATACCGAGGACGAGGTGCTGATCGTCGTCACCCCGGTGGCCGGGCGCAGCATCGACGCGGCGGCGCTGGTCGACTGGCTCACCCCCCGGGTGCCGCACTTCATGGTGCCCCGCTATGTCCGGGTGATGGAGGATCTGCCAAAGACCGCCAGCGGCAAGGTGCAGAAACACGTGATGCGCCGTGATGGCGTCACCGACGACACCTGGGAGAAACCGAGGCGCAGATAAGCGTCGCGCAGAATGGTATACCGTTGCGCGATGAGCAAATACCGGTCTATGATCGCGAAAAATCCGCGCCGGAGGGGCGCGCGGACAGGGAGGAAAGACCGACATGCTGACCAGCAAGGCCATGGTGCTGAGGGAGTTGGGCTTGCCCGCGCCCTACGCGGAAAGCCAGCCGCTGCAAATCGAGACGATCTCGCTTTTGCCCCCGAAACCAAGCGATCTGGTGGTCAAGGTGATGGGCGGTGGCCTGTGCCATTCCGACCTGTCGGTGATCGACGGAACCCGCGGACGCACCGTGCCCATGGTGATGGGCCATGAAGGCGCGGGCGAGGTGGTCGAGGTCGGTGGTGGCATCGACGACGTTCGCCCCGGTGACAAGGTGGTATTCCAATTTGCCCCGTCCTGCGGGCGCTGCTCCATGTGCCAGTCGGGTCGGCCGCAGATTTGCACGACCTCTGTTGCGGCCCGCGCCGCCGGGGCGCTGCTGTCGGGCGGCACGCGGGCGCGCGGCGCGGACGGGGAAGAGCTTTTCCACCATACCGGCATCTCGTGCTTTTCCGAATATGCCGTGGTCAATCGCGGCTCCGTCGTGGTGATCGACGATCCGATCTCGGCCGTGGATGCCGCCGTCTTCGGCTGCGCGGTGATGACCGGCACCGGGGCCGTGCTGAACACCGCCCGCATCGCGGCGGGCGAGTCGGTGGCGATCTTCGGGCTCGGCGGTGTCGGGCTCTGCGGTGTGATGGGGGCCAAGGCCTCGGGCGCGGAAACCATCATCGCCATCGACCTGACCGAGGCCAAGCGCGACAAGGCGCTGGAGCTCGGCGCGACCCACGCCTTCGATGCTACCGACCCGGAGCTTGCCAGCAAGGTCGCCGACCTGACCGGCGGCGGGGTCGACGTGGCCGTCGAACTGGCCGGCGCGGTCAAGGCAATGGAAAGCGCCTATGCGGTGCTGCGCCGGGGCGGGCGTCTGGTCACGGCCGGGCTGTCGCCGATGGGGGCGCAGTTCTCCTTCGAACACGGGGACCTGGTGTCGAACGAAAAGGCGGTGATCGGCTCCTACATGGGATCCTGCGTACCGGTGCGCGACATCCCCCGCTTCCTCAAGATGTTCCATTCCGGGGCGCTGCCTGTCGACAAGCTGATCGACGGTTATCTCGGCTTCGAGGACATGAATGCAGGATTTGACCGTCTGGCCCAGGGCAAGGCACTGCGCCAGATCCTGGCGCCCCACGGCACCTGACCGATTGAACGACACGGACTGGCCGCCACGCCGCCAAAGACCCGGCAGAACCGGGCCAAACAGAACCGGCCCAAACACGAAAACGTCCCGATCCAGCAAAGGACAGCCATGACCCAGCCCTCTCTCTTCACGCCGCTCACCATTCGCGGTGTCACGCTCGCCAACCGCGTGGTGATCCCGCCCATGGACATGTACTCGGCCGAAGATGGCCACGTGACGGATTTCCACCGCACACATTACGGCAAGTTCGCCTTCGGGGGCGCCGGGCTGATCTTTGTCGAGGCGACCGCCGTCACCCGCACGGGTCGGATCACCAATGGCTGCACCGGCATCTATTACGACAGCCACGTCGATGCCTTCCGTCCGATCACCGCGCAGATCCGCGACATGGGGTTCAAGTCCTGCCTTCAGCTGGCCCATGGCGGGCGCAAGGCCTCGACCCAGCGGGCCTGGCAGGGCAACGGGCCTCTGACCCAGGAAAACCTTGATGCCGGGGACGAGACCTGGACGCCGCTCGCGCCCTCCGCGCTGGCCTTCACCGATGGCTGGCTGGAGCCGCGCGCCATGACACGCGCCGATATGGACGAGGTGCGCGACGCCTTCGTCACCGGGGTGGGGCGGGCGATGGATGCGGGCTTCGACATGGTCGAGATCCACATGGCCCACGGCTACCTGCTGCAAAGCTTCCTGACCCCGCTCGCCAACAAGCGCGACGACGAATATGGCGGATCGCTGGAAAACCGCATGCGCTTCCCGCTCGAGGTCGCCCGCGCCGTCCGCGCTGCCCTGCCGGAGGACGTGCCGCTCTTCACCCGCATCTCTGCCACCGACTGGATCGACGGCGGGTGGGAACCCGAAGACAGCCTCGTCCTCGCCGCCGCGCTGAAAGAAGCCGGGGTCGACGTGGTCGATTGCTCTTCGGGCGGCAACATGGTGCATGGCGCCACCAATTCCAACCTGACGCGCGGCCCCGCCTACCAGGCCCATTTCGCCCGCCAGATCCGCGAGGAAACCGGGCTGATGACCCAGGCCGTCGGCTTGATCCGCACCCCCGAACTGGCCGAGGAGCTGCTGCAATCCGGCACCGCCGACCTGATCGCCATCGGTCGCCAGGCGCTCTTCAATCCCTACTGGGCGCACCACGCCGCCGAAACCCTGGGCTGCACCAACTGGGACCACTGGCCCGCCCCCTATTCCTGGTGGCTGTCCAAGTGGAAACGTGGCCTCGCCTCGATGGAGGAAACCCCGATCCCGGGGCAGGGGGCCGCATGACCGCGCGCCCCGCATCCCGCGCCCATCCGCGCCGCAGGTCCGCCCCATGCTGACCGGGCTGGATATCGGCGCCATGCGGATCGACCTCGTGCCGGAAATCCGCTACCGGCTGATGCCGCGCGAGTTTCTCTTCCCCGATCTCACCCATGCCGACCAGCAGCGCAATGCCGACTGGCTGGGGCCGCAACTGCTGCACCCCGACACGCTCGCCGTCGGCATGGCCTTCCAGGCCTACCTGATCCGCGCCCGTGGCCAGAACATTCTGGTCGACACCTGCAACGGCAATCACAAGAGCCGCCCCTCCGCCCAGTGGCAGCATGACCTCAGGTCGCATAACTTCCTGACATCGCTCGCCGATCTCGGCCTGCGCCCCGAAGACATCCATATCGTCCTCTGCACCCACCTGCACACCGACCATGTCGGCTGGAACACCCGGCTGGTGAACGGCGAATGGGTCCCCACCTTCCCCAATGCGCGCTACGTGATGAACCGGGCCGAGTTCGACCATTACAAGGCCTGGCTGGACCGGGTGGACGACCCGAAAAAGGTCATGCACGGCTCCATCGCCGATTCCGTCCTGCCCGTGGTCGACCATGGCCAGGCCGAATTCGTCTCGGACACCGCGCAGATCCTCACCGAAATCGGAGAAGAGGTGTTCCTCTCTCCATCCCCCGGCCATTCCCCGGGCCATGTCTGCATCCATGCCCGCGCCAGCGGGGCTGAGGCCGTGGTCTCCGGCGACGTGATCCACCACCCGGTGCAGCTCGACATGCCCGACCTGGTGATGCGCGCCGATGCCGATCCGGACCTCGCCGCGCAATCCCGCCGCAAGGTGATGGAACATTGCGCGGGCACCGGTGCGCTGCTCTGCGCCGGGCATATCCCGTTCCATTCGATCTCCCGCGTGCAGGAAGGGGGGCAGGCCTTCCGCCTTGCTCCGGCCGGGTAATGGGCGCGACGGCGGACCTGGTCGACTTCGCCCTGCGGGCCGATCCGCCGCCCGACATCCTGCGCGCCGCCACCCGCCATCTCGTCGACACGCTGGGCGTCACCGTGGCCGGGCTGGGGCAGGGGGTGGCCGCGCGCCTTGCCCCGCTGCAACCCGAGGGCGACCTGCCGCTGCCCGGCCACGCCGCGCGCCGCTTTGCCACCGATCACGCCTATCTCTGCGGCACCGCCGCCCATGGGCTGGAACTCGACGACGGCTACCGCGAGGGCTCCGTGCATCCCGGCGTCGCCATCCTGCCCGCCCTCATGGCCGAGGAGCTGGACCATCCCGTCACCGGCGCCCGCTTCCTCACCGCCTACGCCGTCGGGTACGAGGTGATCTGCACCCTCTCGGCCACCCTGCACCCCGCGCTGCGCGATCACGGCTTCCACCCGACCTCCGCCGTCGGGCCGCTGGGCGCCGCACTTGCCATCGCGCGGCTGCGCGGCTTCGACGGGGCGACCGCCGAACGCGCCCTCGGCCTCGCCGCGTCAGAGGCCGGCGGCCTCTTCGCCTTCCTCGGCGGCGGCGGAGAGGTCAAGCGCCTTCATGGCGGCCTCGCCGCGCGCGGCGGGTTGATGGCGGCGCGCCTGGCAGCCCGGGGCGTGACCGCGCCGCAGGCCATCCTCGAACGCCCCTCCGGCTATGCCCAGGCCTTCGCAGGCCTCGCCCCGGACAGCCTGAGGCTCGACCTGCCGGGCCGCTGGCGGATGACCCAGTGCTACATCAAGCCCCATGCCTGCTGCCGCCACCTGCAACCCGCGCTCGAGGCGCTGATCCGGCTGCGCCAAAACCATGCGCTGACCGACACCGACATGTTGGCAATCGAGGTCGAAACCTATTCCATCGCCGCCGCCCATGCCGGCACCGGCTGGGGCGACATGGCGACGGCGCAGCTCTCCTTTCCCTACGTGCTGGCCCAGGGCGCGGCCAAGGGGCGGGCGGCGCTGGCGGATTTCGAACCCGCCGCCCTGGGCGAAGGCCATGCCGAACGCCTGCAGGACCGGCTGACCATCCGTGCGACGGGCGAAATGGACGCGCTCTACCCGCGCCAGCGCCCGGCCCGGGTGACGATCCGCACGGCACAGGGCGACCTCACCGCCTTCGCGCCCGAAGCCTCCGGATCGCCCGATATCCCGGTGACGGATGCGGCGATCACAGACAAGTTCCTGGGCCTCGTCGCCCCGCACAGCCCAACGGCCCCGGCCTGGTGCGATGCGCTCTGGCAGATCGGCACCGCGCCATCCGCCGCCCCCCTGCTGATCGGAGATCACCCATGACCTGGACCCGTATCCTTGCCGTGCATTATGCCGACACGATGCTCGATTACGGCACCTGCTACGCCGCCCATCCCGGCGACACGCGGCCCCAGCAGATCGACTATGCCTTCTGGGTGCTGCTCGGGCCGGACGGACCGGTGATCGTCGATACCGGGTTCAATGCCGATATTGCCGCCCGCCGGGGCCGCAAGGCGGTGCTGCCGCCGGATCAGGCCCTGTCGCTTCTGGGCATCGACCCGGCCCAGGTCGCGCTGGTGATCATGACCCACCTGCATTACGACCATGCTGGCAATTCCGACCTCTACCCAAATGCCCGCTTCCTTTTGCAAAAGGCAGAGTGGGAGTTTGCAAACGGCCCGGACATGACCGACCCCCTGCAGGGCGCCCATTACGAGGCCGAGGATCTCGCCCGCTTCCAGGCCCTGCTCGACACCGGCCGACTCGAGCTGATCGAGGGCGAAGCCCGCCCGCTGCCCGGCCTCTCCCTGCATCTCGTCGGCGGCCACACGCCCGGCCAGATGGTGCTGCGGGTCGAAGGGCCCTCTGGCCCCGTCGTCCTCGCCTCCGACGCCCTGCATTTCTACCGAAACGATGGCCCCGACGGCGTCTTCCCCGTCACCAAGGACGCGGAGGCCGAAAAACGCGGCTACGTCACCCTCCGCGCCCTCGCCGGGAACAGCTACCGTGTCGTCGCGGGCCACGATCCGGAAAATCGCGCGCGCTACCCGGCGCACGAGGCCTCTGACCGTATCCTCGACGTCACCGACACGCCCCGGTTCTGACCCGCAAGGGATCGGCGCGCGCCTCGTGCCTGCCCACGCCGATCCCCCGCTTCATCTTGCCGAAAATACTCACGACGCAGCGCTGCTCCATGGCGCTACACCGCAGAATGGGGCGTCAAAACCCCATCCGGCCCCAAACCGATCCCGCACCGACGCGATACCGATGTGATACCGACACAATACCGACGTCCCGTTCGGTGGGGTCACGATCAGCGTTTGACCGGCACGATCAGCCGAGCCCCGGCCGGGATCTGGCGTCGCCCGCGCTCTCCCGGCGCGTCGCCGCCGCGGTCGCTGGCCACCAGGAACCCGTTGAATTCGGCATTGGTCCGGGTCGCGATCCGGCCCGCCTCGATGGCCAGGTCGACCTCTTCGGTCTTCAGTCGCAGCCGGGTCGGAATGTCGTCCAGCTTGCGCTTCATGCCCTTGGGCACATCCTTGAACGAGATCAAACCTACGAAGAATTTCAAGTCCTTGCAGTCCCAACCCGCCGCCGTGCCACGCAGCCGCGCGACCTCTCCGCGGCTCAGGGAACAGCGATATTCGACCAGGTCCGCCTGCCATTTGTCCAGCTGCAACCGCATCGCGTCATAGCCCGTCCGCGAGGCCGCCGACATGGCCGAGGACGCGATCGACATCGCCAGGTTCACCCCGCCCGGACCGCGCAGCTTCTGCGTCCACTTGTTGTCCTGCTGCACCCCCGCATCCGCGACGAGGAACAGCAACCTCTTGAGTTTGACCGCTTCCTGCGCCGTCAGCGGCGCATACGGCACCTGCGCCCGCGCCCGTTCGACCGCCAATCCGGTGGTGCCGAAATTGTCGGTGATGCCGCCATCCAGCAGCTTGACGTATTTGACGTCCTGCGACTGGGCGTAGCTTTCCAGCGCGGCGCCGTGGGCCTGCATGGCGTAGGTCGCCTCTGAGTTGAACCGGGCCGCGGTCAGCCAGTCGGGTTCCGAATAGCTGCACTTGTTGCGATGCGTCTCGATCACGATGGGCGAGAAAACCAGCGGGAAGGCGGCAGAGGCCGCCACCGCATCCGAGATCGGGAAGTTCGACAGGTCCGAACAAAGTGCGTCAAATGTCTCGGGGGAAAAGAGAAAGGTCGTCTGGTTCGCCACGTCCGAGGCGTTGATCCAGGTCTTGATCCGGGACCGTTTGCGCAGGTCGCCGAAGGTCGCGCCATGGAACAGGGTCTCGTCCAGGAAACGCCCGAAGGTCTGCCGTCCATTGGCCCCGCCGGACAACCCCTTGGCGATCGTGATCGGGTTGATCGGGCTGTTCGCCATGTATTTCTCGGCGTCCTTGATCAAGTAGGTGTCGCGATACCGGCTGACCCCCTTGGGCCCGTGCAGCCCGAAATAGGCCGCCGTCACCGACCCGCCCGACACGCCTGTGACCAGTCGCACATTCGACAGGATACCGTCGGGATCGTCGCCGGTCGCCGTGGCCGCGCGCAACTCCTCCAACATGCCATGGGCAAAGGCCGAGGCCCGCATGCCGCCGCCCGAAAAGGCCAGGCCCACATAGATATCGTCCGCCGCCGCCGCCACGGCCTCGGTTTCGACAAGCGAAAGGTTGCGCCCCTCGGGGAGCACCTCGTTCAGCGGCGGATTGAGCGCCGCACAGCCGGCAAGCCACGCCGGTATGGTGAACCATATCAAACGGTTGAGCATCTGGCCTGTCCCCCGATCAGGTGTCGTGAAGCATAGGCCAGGCGATTTCGATTCTGAAACCTTTTTCGGTCGCGGGCAGGTCGATCCTGGCCCCGTGGCGCGTCGCGATGGCCCGCACCAGCGCCAGGCCCAGCCCATGCCCCGCCTTGTCCGCGTCGCGTTCGGCCCGGGTGAACAGCTCGAACGCATTGGCGCGCAGGTCTTCGGGCACGCCCGGCCCGGTATCGGCGATGACCATGCGGATGCGGTCGCCGTCGAGGTGCAGGCTGACCCGGATCGCATCGCCGGGATGGCAATACTTGATCGCGTTGTCGATCAGGTTCGACAGCACCTGCGCCACCAGGTTCCGTTCGCCAAGTATTTGGCATCCTTGGGTTATATCGCCGGTTAGGGTCATATCGCCGTCTTCGGCCAATGGTTCGTACAACTCCACCACCTCGGCGGTCAGGGCGGACAGATCGACCGGGACCAGCCCGGGCCGCTGCCCTCGCGCGGCCTCGGCCGAGGAGATGTCGAGCAGGCTGTCGAAGATCCGGATGGTGGAGGCCATGTCGGCGTCGATCCGCTCCAACGCCTCGTCCTGACCGGTCAGGGACGACAGGCGCTGCCGGATGCGGTTCAGGGGCGTGCGCAACTCGTGGGCAATCATGTCGGCCAGGCGCTGGCGGGCGCGGTCCAGCGTTTCGATCCGGTCCAGCATGGCGTGGACATGGGCTTCCAGGGCGCCGAATTCGTCACCCGATCTGGGGCCGGGCAGGCGGGCGGCCAGGTCGCCTTCGGCCACGCGGTCGGCCAGGGAATTCAGCCTTGCGATCCGGCCCAGGGTAAACCGGCTGACCAGCCACCCGGCCAGCAGCGACAGCACGACCAGCCCGATCCCGACCTGCCAGATCAGCCGCCGCAGATCGGTCAGGGTGGCCAGCGCCGGCGTCTCGGCGCGGGCGGCCAGGAAGGGAAACCCGCCGGGCAGGGTGCGCGCGACGCCCCGATAGGTGACGGGGCCTGCGGGGCCGGGCAACATGTAGCTCTGCTGTGGTTCGGAGGCGAAGCCGTCGCCCGTCGTCTCGACCCCGTCGGGCCAGGCGGCGGCATTGCCGGCAAGCGTCGTGCCGTTGCGATCCTGCAGTAAATACAAGGCCGTACCGGGCGGGGTGGACCGGGCGCGGAACTCCACCGCCTCTCGCAGGGCGGGGATGCGGCGCTGTTCATAGATGGCGGCAAAGCTTTCCAGGTCGGCGGCCAGAAGCTCGGCCTGGCGGGTCTGCAGCGAGGCGGCGGTGACCCGGTATTGCAGCGCCATGGCCCCCAGCGACAGCAGGATGATCCCACCGGCCACCAGCAGCGTCATGCGCAGGCTGGCGGATCGGGCCAAGGTCAGGCGACGGCGTTTATTGCGGGGCGGGGTCAAAGACATAGCCCTCGCCGCGCGCGGTGTGGATCGCCGGATGACCAAGCGCCTGTTCCAGCTTGCGCCGCAGGCGTCCCACATGCACATCCACCACGTTTGTGCCCGGATCGAAATGCAGGTTCCACACGTTTTCAAGCAGTTGCATCCGCGTGACCACGTCCCCGGCATTGCGGGCGAAATAGGAAATCAGCTCGAATTCCTTGGGGCTGACGGCGATATGGGTCTGCCCGGCATGCACGGTGCGGGCCTTCATGCGGATTTGCAGATCGCCGAAGGTGACAAGATCGTTGTCCAGCACCTGCATCGCCTGCCGCCGCAGCAGGGCACGGAGCCGGGCGCGCAGCTCGTCGGGGTCGAAGGGTTTGGCCAGGTAATCGTCCGCGCCCTTTTCCAGCCCCTCGATCTTGTTGGCGGCGCGCCCCAGGGCCGATACGACCATGACCAGCGCCGTGGACCCGGCCGCGCGCAGCTTGGCAATCGCGTCGATCCCGTCACCGCCGGGCAGCATGCGGTCGAAGACGATGACTCCGTAGGCGCCGGTCTCGGCCTCGGCGATGCCGGCGGGAAAGGTGGTCTGGATGGTCGGGGCCGCCCCGATATCGCGCACGGCCTGGGCCAGCGCCTCTGCGGCGACGCTGTCATCCTCGACGATCAGGATGCGGGGAAGGTCGGTCATGGCGATATGTCCTTCGGATCAGAACAGGGTCACGTCGGGGTCGAGCGCATTGGCCCCCCCCAGCGGCCGCATCGTGCGACGCGACGGGTCTAGCAGAATGTGCAGGTGGCTGTCGCCCCGGCGCAGGCGCAGCAGGGCCGGAGGGGCGACGCTGAAATCGGGATCGGAGAAGGGGACGCCGTCAATTGCCTCGATCACATCGCCCTGGGCAAGGCCTGCGGCATAGGCGGCGCCGGTTTCGTCGATCTGGTCGACGGTGCCGTCTGCGGCGAGGGTGACGCCGAAAGCTGCGATCGGGCGCGGGGTCGGGGCGGCGCGTTGCGCGGTCTGGATCGTGTCGGCCTGCGGTTTCGGGGTGAGGGGCAGGTCGATGCTCAGTTGTTGCTCCCCGCGGGCGATGTCGAGGCGCGCGCTGTCCCCGGCCTCGGCCAGCGTCATGGAGAGCGTGCCGGGCTGGTTCAGCGTGGTGCCCGCCGCCTGCAGGAGGATATCGCCGGGTTCGAGACCCGCCTGGGCCGCCGCGCCGCCGGGGGCAACGTCATCGACCAGCAGGCCACGTCCTTCGGGCACCGCGAGCGCGCGGGCGATGCCGGCGTCGATGGGGCGCAGGGCGAGGCCAAGATCGGGCAGGGCGGGCAGGTCGCCCTCGGCGAAGGCGTCCAGGATGTCGGCGGGGATGGCATAACTGATCCCCACGAAATAGCGCGACCCGTCCGCGATGCGGGAATTCAGCCCGATCAGCCGCCCCGACCGATCGACCAGCGGTCCGCCGGAGGATCCGGGATTGATCGCCGCGTCGTGCTGCAGATAACGCACGGGGACCGAGGGCAAAACCTGCCGCCCGGTGGACGAGATGATGCCACGCGTCGCCGTGAACTCGGTCTGAAGTGGTGCGCCTGTGGCAAAGATCGCGTCGCCGGTGGCCGGAGCGTCACCGGGCTTCAACCCGCCATCCAGCCGGGTGTCGAGGTGCAGCATCGCGATGTCCCGGTCGCTGTCGCGGGCGGCTACGCGGGCCATCACCCTCTCGCCGTCCCGCGTCACGACCTGCAGGCGATCCTGCCCGGCCACGACATGGGCATTGGTCAGCGCGACATCGCCGCGCCGCCACAACGTGCCGGAGCCGAGGAAAGCCCCGTTCTCGGCGTGGCGCAGCACGAGGGTGGCGTTCAGGGCGCTGCGGATCGCCTCGCCGTCCCGTTGCGGATCGCGGACCAGCCAGGCGCCGATCAGAAGGCCCAGGCAGGCGGCGAGGGCGGTGAGGCTCCAAACTCTGCTCGATTGCATGCGGTTGTCCGTTTCGTTTCCTCTAGGCCTACCCCAGGCGGCGGGGTCGTTCATGTGACAAGTGTCGTCATACTGGCCCGATCCGGAAGAAATCCTTTGAAATCTTATTCCTGCTTCGCATTATCAGCGCAAGTGACCTGGAGGAAACGATATGAGCTGCCGCCTATCAACCCTGTCCGCGCTGAGCCTGTCGGCGTTGATCCTGCTGCCGACGACCCTGTCCGCGAACCCCGTGCGCAACGCCGAATTGTCGGCCCGCCTCTACGAGGCCGCGGTGGACCTGAAGGACCCGATGCTGGCGATTGCCGCCGCGCGGCTGCGCAAGTCGGTGCTGGCGCGCCGCGTCGATGTCGAACCGGTCAAGGATGGCCCCGCACCCTCCGACCCGACCTATGACCGGCTGATGTCTTGGCAGGATATGCTGGACACGGCTCGCGAACTGGCCCCGGGGGACGAGGTGATCGCCAAACTGGCCGAGGACGTGAAGTTTGCGGGCACCAAGGGCGTGACCTCGGGCGAGGTCTACTCGATCACCACGATCCGCGCGGGGGGCACCGACAGCTATCCGCCCATGACCTATACGGGCGGCGAATATGCGGATGTCTATATCGAGGGGGCCAAGTCGTCCGCCGACCTGAACGTCTTCGTGCGGGACAAGCAGGGGCGGCTGGTCTGTTCCGACACCGATATCAGCGCCATCGCCTATTGCGGCTGGCGGCCCGGCGCGACCGAAGGCTACACGGTCGAGGTGAAGAACAAGAGCGGCATCGCCACCTCCTATTCGCTGATCACGAATTGAGGTCGCGACCCGGCGGGCGGCGGCGCGGGTTCAGCCCCGCGTCACGATCCCGTTCATGAAGAGGTCGAGGAAATGTGAAGAGACCTCCTGCGGGGTCATCTCGTCATCCTCGGTGTGCCAGCGCAGGATCCAGTTTACCGCGCCGAGGAAGAAGTTCGACGTCACCCGCACGTCGACATTGCGCACGGCACCTTCCTCGATCGCCTTCTCGATCAGCATGCGGCTGTAGCGGTCCAGGTGCTTTCGCCGGTCCAGCAGCTCGGATTGGTGGTCGGCGGGCAGGGCGCGGATGTTGGCCATGGTGGTATAGGCGCCGCGCTCTTCCATCAGAAGTTCCATGAACCGCTTGTAAAGATGGCATAATTTCTCGAACGCTGTGCCGTCCTTGGCCTCGGCCTCAAGCCGGGCGGTCTGGCCGCAATTATAGGTCAGCTTCAGGCATTCGTAGAGAAGCTGTTCCTTGTTCTTGAAGTAATAATAGAGCGCCGTCTTCGTCACCCCGATCTCGTCCGCGATCTCGTCGAGAGAGGTGGCGTGATAGCCCTTTTCATTGAAAATCCGAGCCGCGACCTTGAGGGCGGCGCGTCGTTTCAATTCCCTGATCTCTTCGCGCGAGGCAACGGCCCCATTCCAGTTGGCCATGGTCCATCCGATCAATTCTGCTACGCGGAATTTGCACGAAGCAGCAAGTATTTCAACTCCCCAGCTTGGTTTTCGTCCGGCGAGTCACTGAAAAGCAGCCTAGCGCATTTTATTGACGCATGAGTAAAAAAGTGTTCTGATCGGTTTGCGGGGGGAGACAATGGGAGAAATATATCCTGTACTCCCTCTGTGATCCGGATTGCCTGGCCGATGCAGCCGCGACCGGATCCATATATGGTCTAGGGAGGATTATATGACCAATTCTAAGAATGTGAACCGTCGTGCCCTGCTGCGCGGCGCGGGTGCCGCATTTCTCGCCGCTCCGGCGCTTGTTGGCAAAGGTATCGCGCAGGGCAAGGTGACATGGCGCGTGCAATCGCACTGGCCCAAGGCGTCCAGCTCCTTCACCGACAGTCTTGGCGTCCTGGCGACCGCGCTGGAAGAACGCACCGAAGGCGCGTTCAAGCTTGAACTGTTCGGCGCCGGCGAATTCGCCAAGGGCCCGGATATCTACAACCTGATCCGCAAGGGCGTCGTGCCGATGGGGACGGTGTCGCCGTCCTATATCCTCGACAAGGCGCAGGCGGCCGGCTTCCTGTACGGCATCCCCGGCACCTTCCGCGAGAACTGGGAACCGCAGCAGGCGGCCAAGAACCTCGGGATCGAGGACATGGTCAACGAGGAACTGATTCCCGACGGCGTCCGCCTGATGTCCGAGAAGTCCTACCCGACGGAAATGGTCGTTTCGAAGAAGATCGAAAGCGCGGCCGACTTCCAGGGGCTCAAGATCCGGTCCTCGGGCACGATGCTGGACTACCTGGCGGCAGCGGGTGCAGCCCCGCAATACATCCCCGGTTCCGAACTCTACCAGTCGCTCAGCTCGGGCGTGGTGGACGGCGCGCATTGGGGTGCGGCCATCGGTGCGAAGTCGATGTCGCTGTGGGAGGTCTGCAAATACCATTGCAAGCCCGCACTCGGCTTTACCATCGACGCGTTCATCTTGAACGAGGAACAGCTGCAGGGGCTGGACGAAGACCTGCGCCAGGCGATCCTCGACCTGATGGAAATCCGCTTCTTCCGCCGCTCGGCCGAATACATGCACAAGGAAGCCATCGCGTTGTCCTCGGGCATGGAAGAGAACGGCGTTGAAGTGATGCAGCTGCCGGACGACGTGCTGGAGATGTTCGCGAAAGCCTCGACCGAAATCCTCGAGAAGGAAAAGGCCAAGGGCGAAATCGCAGAGCGTGCGCATGCGGCCTATACCGGCCTGATGTCGGATCTCGGCTACCTCTAAGTCCGCATCCGGGGCCGCGGCATCCTTCGCGGCCCCATCACGACATGACTGCCAGTGCTTTGCGGATCTGCCTCCTGTCGGGCGGGTCCGATGCGGCACTGCATGCTTTCGGGAATTCAGAGAATGTTTCAGGTCGCCCGTGCCATCACGAGCTTTAACCGTTGGATCGGAAGGTGGGTGTCCCTCGCCGTTCTGATCCTTTTCGTCTTTCTGCTGGCCGATGTGGTCATGCGCTACGTCGTTGGGGCCCCCGCGATCTGGACTGCCGAATTGGCCGTCCTGATCTTTGGTGGCTACGCGATCCTCGGGGGCGGCTACCTGTTGGCCGAACGGGGACACGTGAACGTCGACATCTTCTACGGCAGCTTCAGCCAGAAGAAGAAAGCGCTGATCGACCTTCTGACCTGGCCGCTCTTCATCTTCTTCGTCGGGATCCTGTTCTGGGAAGGGTTCAAGATCGCGCTGGAAGCCATCGAGGACATGGAGCGATCGAACTCGCTCTGGAAACCCTATCTCTGGCCCACGAAATCGCTGATCCCGGTCGCCGCGGCGCTTCTGCTGCTGCAGGGCTTCGTGCGTCTGTGGGGCGATATCCGCATATTGATGGGCCTTCCGGTGCCGGAGGACGTCTTTGGCGTCCAGGCGCCCGATGAAACCCCGCATGGTGAGGAGGCCGAGGTATGAGTGTCGAACTTCTGACGCTGATCTTCTTCGGCGCCCTTCTTTTCTTCGTCCTGATCGGGACCCCGCTGGTCTTCGTGCTGGGCGGTATTTCGGCTGCATTCCTGTGGTACGAGATGGGCACGATCGGGTTCTACCTGATCGGCTCCAAGATGTGGGACGCCATGGCGAACCCCACGCTCATGGCTATCCCGCTCTTTGTGTTCATGGCGATCCTGTTGGAAAAATCAGGGGTCGCCAATGACTTGTACGACATGATGCACGTCTGGTGGGGCGGTCTTCGTGGCGGTCTGGCCATCGGGACCGTGCTGATCTGCGTGATCTTCGCTGCCATGTCCGGGATTTCCGGCGCGGCGGTCGTGACCATGGGCACCATCGCCCTGCCCAAGATGCTGGAGCGGGGTTACGATAAAAAACTTGCCTTGGGGGCCATCAACGCCGGCGGGGGCTGGGGCATCCTGATCCCGCCGTCGATCCTGATGGTGCTTTACTCGCTGCTGACCGAAGTGTCGGTGGGCCGTCTGTTCGCAGCCGGGATCGGGC
This sequence comes from Pseudooceanicola atlanticus, assembly GCF_000768315.1. Taxonomy (GTDB): domain Bacteria; phylum Pseudomonadota; class Alphaproteobacteria; order Rhodobacterales; family Rhodobacteraceae; genus Pseudooceanicola; species Pseudooceanicola atlanticus. The sequence continues at coordinate 409,839 of NZ_AQQX01000003.1, read as the reverse complement.
CGGGCCTCACGCTCTTCGTACTGGTGTCGATCTATATCGGCGTGCGCTGCTGGTTGCAGCCGCATATGGGCCCCGCGCTTCCGAAAGAGGAGCGCGCAGGCTGGGGGCCAAAACTGCGGTCGCTCAAGGCGGTGATCCTGCCGATCATGATCGTGGTCATCGTTCTGGGTGCCATCTTCGGCGGGTTCGCAACCCCGACCGAAGCGGCCGCCGTCGGTGTTTTCGGCGCGCTGTTTGCAACGGCGGTGAACCGGCAATTGTCCTGGAAGGTCATCCACGAGGCGGCCATCGCGACGCTGAAGCTGACCGCGCTGGTCATGTGGATCCTGTTCGCGGCGCATGCCTTCTCGACCGCCTATACGGCGCTTGGGGCGCAATCGCTGATTTCGGACCTGATGGCCTATATCCCGGGCGGCAAATGGGGCGCATTGGCCTTCATGCTGTTCGTGCTGTTCCTCTTCGGGATGGTGCTGGACCCGGTCGGTATCATGCTGATCACGCTGCCGGTTTTCCTTCCGGTGGTGCAGGCGTCGGGCTTCGACCCGATCTGGTTCGGCATCCTCTTCATCATCATGATGGAGGTCGGCTACATGACCCCGCCCTTCGGCTTCAACCTCTTCTACCTGAAGGGTGTGGCACCGCCGGGCGTGACCATGGGCGATATCTACGCCTCCGTGATTCCTTACGTGATCGTGACCCTGATCGGGGTTCTGCTGATCATCCTGTTCCCCGGGATCGCGCTTTATCTTCCTGAACTTTTCTTCAGCAGGTGAGACCATGACACTATCCGCAACCTTCACCCTCAACTGGCCCGGCGATGCGCTGTTCGGCGCAGGCCGTGTCGATCAACTGGGCGATGTCCTGGCCACACGTGGTCAGAATGCCGCCCTGATCGTCACCGATGCGGGGGTGGAGGCTGCGGGCCTTCTGGGGCGGGTCACCTCCGCCCTGGATCGCGCCGGTGTGGCGCATGACGCCTATACCGGCGTCAATCCAAACCCGACCACCGCCAATGTCCGCGAAGCCCGCGAGATGTGGCAGGCCGGATCCTACGACGCGCTGATCGCGCTTGGCGGCGGGTCGAGCATCGACACGGCCAAGGGCGCGATGGCGGAAATCCTGACGGGGGAGGAGGCCTTTGCCTCGTTCCAGCGTGACGTCGACAAATCGGACCGGGCGGTGCCACCGTTCTACGCATTGCCGACCACCTCGGGCACCGGGTCGGAATGTTCGCTGGGCGCGGTGCTGAAGAGCCCTGAACGCAAATTCGTGATCCGCGGGCGGCTGTTGCAGCCGACCACCGTGGTCATGGACCCCGAACTGACCCTGTCGCTGCCCCGCGGCATGACCGCCTGCACTGGCTTCGACGCCTTCGCCCACGCCATCGGCGCCTTCACCAACAACCAGGTCAACCCGATCGCGGACGAGCTTGCCCTGGCCTCCATGCGCCTGTCGATCCAGCACCTGCGAACTGCAGTGGAAGAGCCTTCAAATCTTGATGCCCGCGCAGGTGTTATGATGTCATCATATCTCGGCGGTTTCTGCATCGGTCAAAAGGGGGTCGACGGCATCCACGGGCTGTGCACGCCGGTGGAAAGCGTGGCCTCGACCGTGCACGGGCAGGTGCTGTCGACGCTTCTGCCGCATGTGCTGCGCTACAATTTCGAAACTCTGTCGGGGCGGTACGCCCTGGCCGCCCGACGCCTGGGCCTGACCGCTTCCGACGATGACCGCGAAGCCTGCGAGGCGATCTACGATGCAGCGCTCGACCTTGCCTCGCTGACCGAGGCGCCCGCGACGCTGGCGGATTACGGGCTGGAGCGCAGCCAGATCCCGCGCCTGACGGAAATGGCGCTGCTCAGCCAGGCGACGCAGCGCAACGGGCGGGACATGCCGGCCGAAAATATCACCAAACTCTACGAGGCAATGATCTGATGTCTGCCGTGCTTGATACCGAACAGCAGATGCTGAAGGACCAGATCGACAAGTGGCTGGCCGCCAACGTGACGCCGCGCATTGTCGACCACGAGAAATCCGCGACCTTTCCCTTCGAAATCCTCGATGACCTGAAGGAGTTCGGCTATCTCGGCGGCAAGATCCCCGAGGCCGATGGCGGGTTTGACCTGCCTTACGTGACCTGGGCGATGATGATGGAAAGCGCTGGCTATTGCTGGGGGTCCTTGCGGACCATCGTCAATATCACCAACGGCTCCATCCAGAAATTGTCCAATTACGGCAGCGACTTGCAGAAGGAGAAATACCTCGCTCCACTGCTGCAGAACAAGCTGAAGACCTGCACCGGCCTGACCGAACCCAATGTCGGATCGAATGTCCGCGGGATCGAGGCGCGGGCGGTGCTGAAGGATGGCTATTACCACATCTCGGGCCGCAAGTTGTGGATCACCAACGGCGTCAATGCCGATATCTGCCTGATGGTGGCCAAGACCTATTCCGACACCTGCGACGGAGAGCTGTCGACCTTCATCGTGGAAAAGGACATGCCGGGTTTTTCCGCCCGCAAGGTCGAAAAGATGGTCCTGCGGCCCACCGGCACGGCAGAGCTCGAGTTCGACGACGTGAAGGTGCCCGAGGAAAACCGCGTCGGCCCCGAAGGTGCGGCACTGGCCGGCACGCTGGCCGGGCTGAACACCGCGCGGGTCAACATCGCCATGGGTGCGGTCGGGCAGGCGCAGGCGGCGCTGGACCTGTCGATCGAATACGCCAAGACGCGCAAGCAGTTCGGCAAGCCGATCGGGTCCTTCCAGCTGATCCAGAAGCATATCGTGGACATGACGATGCGGGTGAAGGCGTCCCGCGCGCTTGGCTACACCGCCGCGGCTCGGCTGGATGCCGGGGAGGAGGCGCGGGAGGATTGCTCCATCGCCAAGCATTACGCCACCCAGGCGGCGTTCGAGGTCGCGGATATGGCGCTGCAGGTCCATGGCGGGCTGGGCTATTCCTGCGACTACCCGGTGGAACGCATCTTCCGCGACACGCGCGGCGGCATGATCCCCGAGGGCACATCCGAAATTCAGACATTGATTGCCGGGCGGGAAATCCTCGGCATGTCGGCCATCGTTTGAGGAGGCGGTGATGAAGGACATGACAACAGGCTACGCGTTCCCCGACCTCACGCATCTTTTCGCCCCACGCTCCATGGCGGTGATCGGGGCGTCGGAAAAAGAGCATTCCATTGGCAATCACGCGATGAAGAACATCATGGAGTTCTCTGATTTCAAAGGGAAACTCTACCCGGTGAATCCCAAGCAGGACAACGTCATGGGGCTGACCTGTTTTCCCGATGTTGCGTCGCTGCCGGAACCGGTGGACGTCATCCTGGTGGTCATACCGGCCAAGTTCGTGCGCGAGGCGGTCGAACAGGCAGGCGAAATGGGGGTGAAGTTTGCGGTCATCCTGACCTCCGGGTTTTCCGAAGCCGATGATTGGGGCCGCGCGGAAGAGGCCAAGCTGGTCGAGATATCGCAGCGCACCGGCATCCGCATCTACGGGCCGAACTGCCCTGGGCTGGTGAACTTCAACATGCCCCTCGGCATGAGCTTTTCGCCCGCTTACCGCAACGATATTGCCCCCGGTTCCATTGCGCTGGCGACGCAGGGCGGCGGGTTGGGGCGCAACATGGTCCAGCACAAGGATCGGGGCGTCGGCTTCACCAACTGGGCGTCGACCGGGAACGAATGCGATCTGCAGGTGGCCGACTTCATCCACCACATGGCCGGCGATCCCGAGGTCAAGGTGATCGGCTGCCTGATCGAGGGCTTCAAGGACGGCCCGCGCTTTGCCGCGGCCTGCCTCAGGGCGGCCGAAATGGGCAAGCCGGTGGTGGGGCTCAAGGTCGGGCGGTCCGAATACGGGGCCAAGGCGGCCGCATCGCACACTGCCTCCATCACCGGATCGGCCGAGGTGAACGCGACCGTCTTCCGCGACCTCGGCGTGATCGAGGTGGACGACCTGGACGAACTGGTCGACGTGGCGCAATTGCTGGCGCGGAAACTGCCCACGGGCGACGAAAAGATCGCCATCTTCGCCTCGTCCGGCGGGGCAGCGTCGCTCTGCGCCGACAATGTCGGGACAGGGGGGCTGGAACTGGCCACCTTCACGCCCGAAACGACGCAGCGCCTGGCGGACGGCCTGCCGGATTACGCGGCCATCGGCAATCCGGTCGACACGACCTCGATCTCGATCTCGCACCCCGACGCCTATCGCGATGCGCTGCTGGCGACGGCGACGGATGCGAATGTCGGCCTGGTCCTGGCACCGCTGCCGATGGATTACGGCAATTACTCGGTCATCAACGGCGAGTCACTGATCGCCGTTCAGGCCCAGACCGACGTGCCGATCGTGCCGATCTGGATGTCGGAACGGCAGGGGGATGGCTATCACACCCTTGCCGAGGGTGGGCTGACGCCGATGCGGTCGCTGCGCAACATGCGCAAGGCGCTGCGGCGCTGGATCGACTATGGCAGCTGGCTGGCCAGCCGCGATGCCAGTTGGCGGCCCGCCGTGATCGACGCGGGCGCCGGCGCCGTGGACACGCTGACCCGCACCCTGACCGAGATCGAAGGCAAGCGCGAACTGGCCGCCGCCGGCATTCCCGCTGCAGCGCCCGAGCTTGCAACCACCGCGCGTGAGGCCGAGGAGATCGCGGCCCGGATGGGCGGCCCCCTGGCGATGAAGATCGTGTCGGGCCAGATCACTCACAAATCCGATGCCGGTGGTGTGAAATTGAATGTGGATGTGGATAATTCTGGCGTTATCCACAGTGAAATTATCGCAAATGTGAAATCCAAACATCCGGACGCGACGCTCGACGGGGTCCTGATCGAACCGATGGCGCCACACGGTGGGGTTGAAGCTTTCGTCGGCGTCGCCCGCGACCCCGTTTTCGGCCATGTCATGACCTTCGGTCTGGGCGGCATCTATGTCGAGATGTTCCAGGACGTGACCCGCACCATGTTGCCGGTCACCAAGGCCAAGGCGTTGCAAATGGTCAATCAATTGAAATCCGCGAAGCTTTTAACGGGCTATCGCGGTCAGCCGCCACGTGATCTCGATGCCCTGGCCGGGCTGGTGGTCAAGGTTTCGGATTACGTGGCGGCGCAGTCTGACCGGGTGGAGGAGTTGGATATCAACCCCGTCTGGGTCGGTGCCGAAGGAGAAGGAGTGATGGCGCTGGACGCCGTCATCGTGGTGAAAGCATGAGCTTTCCCCTGGAAGGCCTTAAAGTTATTGATTTTTCCGAGCTTCTGCCCGGACCGTTTCTAAGCCAGTGTTTGGCCGAGATGGGGGCAGAGGTTGTCAAGGTCGAGCGGCCGGAGCATGGAGATGGGCTACGCCGATCCTCCCCCGGCTTGTTCAAGCTGGTTAACCGAGGCAAGGGCTCATTGGCACTGAACCTGAAACTTGATGCCGACCGTGCCCGGGCGCTCGACCTTGTGCAACAGATGGACGTGATGATCGAAGGCTTCCGTCCCGGCGTGATGGATCGCCTGGGCTTGGGGTGGGAGGAGGTGCGCGCCGTCAATCCGGGCTGCGTCTATATTTCGATGTCGGGATTCGGCGCGACCGGCCCCTGGGTGAAGGCGCCGGGGCATGACCTGAACTACCTGGCGCTGGCCGGGGTGACATCGCTTTGCGGGACGCCGGACGGCGCGCCGGAACACACGTTCGGCCTGCCGGTCGCCGATCTGGGCGGGGCCCTTTACGGGCTGTCCTCGGTCCTCGCGGCGATCATCCAGCGTGACCGAACCGGCGAGGGGCAGCATATCGATCTGTCGATCACCGATTGCTTGGCGCATTGGGTCAACACCCGGCGTGGTCCGTACAATCACGGCGATATCCACGACCTTGAGGCGCAGCGCCGTGTCGCGCTGGTGCGCCCGGCCTATGGCGTGTTCGCCTGCGTGGATGGCGCGGTCTCCGTCGCCTCGCTCGAGACGCATTTCTGGAAAAACACCTGCGCGGCGCTGGATATGGGGCCGTTCGATACGCCCGATTACGACGCGCTGGAGCGCAGGCGGGCCGAGGCAGAGGCAATCAACGCCCGTCTCGCCCAGCAAATCGCTCCGATGACCCGCGACGCGGCCATGGAGCTGTTCGAAAAGCACGATGTTCCGGCCTCTCCGGTCCTCGGGGTCGACGAAGCGGCAAAAAGCGCGCATTTCAAGGCCCGTGGCCTGATGATCGACAGCGATGCCGGCCCGATCACGCCGTTTCCGGTGCGCCTGCACGGAATGGGTCCGATCAGTCCCTCCGCCCCCGATCTGAACGTGTCGGACGGAACATACTGAATGCAGGGGCGGCGCGCGGATAGGGATCGGCGCGCGCCAGCCTGCCGGTTCGGGGCGCGATCAGCGACCGCCGCTGACGTTCAGGCATTGCGCCGTGATGAAATCCGCCAGTTCGGAGCAGAAGAACAGCACGATCCGCGCCACGTCATATTCGTCGGCCAGCCGGGGGAGGGGCGTCAGCGTCTTTGCCCGCGCCTCCAGCTTGTCGAAATCGGGCCGCGCCTTCAGCCGCGGTGTCGCCACCAAGCCCGGAGCGATCGCGTTGGCGGTGATGTTGAACGGCCCCGCCTCGCGCGCCAGCGCATTGGTCATGCCGACCAACCCGGCCTTCGCGGCCGAGTAATTCGTCTGCCCCTTGTTCCCCTCCTTGGCCATGGAGGACATGTTGACGATGCGGCCCCAGTTCCGCTCCATCATCGTGGGCAGGACGGCGCGGCAGCAATTGAACGCGCCCTTCAGCACCACCGCATGGATGATGTCCCAGTCTTCCTCGACCATCTTGGTCATGTACTTGTCGCGGGCGAAGCCGGCATTGTTCACCAGGATATCCACCGGGCCAAGGGCGTCCACGGTGCTGTCAAAGGCGGCTTTCACGCTGTCGACATCCGTGACGTCGCACAGATGGGTATGCACCTTGGCGCCGCTCACGTCGGTCTCGATCTCGGCCTTGGCATCGGCCATGGCCTCCTCGCTCAGATCAAGCAGGGCCACAGCCACGCCCTCTGCCGCCAGCATCTTGGCCGAGGCGCGGCCGATTGCGCCGCCGCCGCCGGTGATGGCCGCGACTCGACCTTGTAAATTCATGTCCATGAAACCTCTCCTCCAGGTTCAAATACTTACTTGCTGTTCAACAAGCTGCCATCTGATAATTAAAAAGGCAATATTTTAAGATTGCGAAGGTGTGATCTAAATTCTACTGTTAAGTAAGTTTTGTCGAGGCGAAGGAGGAGGGCCCCGATATGGAGCTGGAGAAACCGGACCTGTACCGGCTCAGCGAGGATGGCAGGACGTTGGTCCTGCGGGGCGGTCGCTGTGCCAGCTGCAAAGAGCTGAGCTTCCCGCTGACGCGCTATGGCTGCCCCAAATGCGGTGCCGAACCCGACCAGGTGAGCGAGGAGATGATGGACGGGCGGGCGCAATTGCTGACCTTCCTGACCATCCATACGAAGCTGATCCCCGGCATGACGCCGCCCGTCGTTGTCGGCGAGGCCGAGATCGCACCGGGCATGATCGAAGAGATCATGCTGGACGGGACCGAGGAGCGATATTCCGACGGCATGATGCTGCAGGCGGTGCCGGTCGAGATCACCAAGGGCGAGGCGACGATGATCGCCTGCCGTTTCGCACCGGCGGAGGGCTGAACCATGGTGACCCTGAAAGAGGCACGGCCCGTCTACGTGATCGGCGTCGGCATGCACAAATACCAGTTCGTGTCGGATACGCTCTATATCGACATGGGGCTGACGGCGGTGCGCGCGGCGCTGAAGGATGCCGGCATCGCCTTTCCCGAGGTTGAAAGCGCCTATATCGGCTGCACCGGCATTGGCATGGCCGCCGGGCGGATCATGTTCAACCATCTCGGATCGACCGGGCTGGCCTGTACGCAGGTGGAAAATGCCTCCGCCTCGGGGTCGTCGGCGTTCCAGATGGCGGTGCACGAAGTCGCGCTTGGCCGCCGGGACGTGTCGATTGCCGTCGGAGTGGACAAGTACGGCGACCAGGTGCGCGCCGTCAGCAAGGAGGCCGTGAACCGCCTGTCCGACACGGCCGCGATCCCGCTGGTGAAATACGCGATCATGGCGGAATACCTGAGCAAGGAGAAGGGCTTGACCGGCGAGGACCTCGCCTTGGTTGCGTCCAAGAACCACACCAACGCCTCGAAGAACCCCTTTGCGCAGTTCCAGAAACCGCGCAGCGTGGAACAGGTTCTGGCCGCCAATACTGTGGCGGGGACGACGACGTCGCTGATGTGCTGCCCGCGCGGCGAAGGCGCCGCTGCCGCCATCGTCTGCTCCGAAGAGGCCATCCGGCGCCTCGGCATCACCGCCGAACCGATCCGCGTCACGGCCTCTGCCCTGCAATCGGAGAAACCGCAGCAGGGGCGGGAGATTCCGTCGGTCACCCTGGCCCAGGAGGTGACCGAGATGGTCTACCAGGAGGCCGGCATCACGGCCGCCGATCTGGATTGCGTGGAACTGCACGACGCCTTCGCCATCGAGGAAATCCTTTACACGGAAACCTTCGGCCTGGCCCCCAAGGGCGAGGGCCAGCATTTCCTGCGCGCCGGCGGTTCGGCCATCGGCGGGCAATGCTGCGTCAATTCCTCGGGCGGGCTGATCGGGCAGGGCCATCCCCTGGGGCCCACGGGCATCGGCCAAATCCATGAAATCGTGAACCAATTGCGCGGGCGCAACGGCGAACGGCAGCAACCGGACGCAAAAATCGGCATGGCCCACATGATCGGCCTCGGCTCCATCGCCATCGCCCATATCCTGCAGAAAGAGGTCTGAGATGTACGAGTACGAAACCCTTCTGGTGGAGCGTCGCGACAACGGCGTGGCAATCGTCACGCTGAACCGTCCCGACCGGATGAACACCCTGGGCGGCACGATGAAGCCCGACCTCTGGGACCTGTTCCAGAACAAGCTGCTGGAAGACCGCGACCTGCGCTGCGTGATCCTGATCGGCGCCGGTGACAAGGCGTTCTGCGCCGGGGCGGATATCAAGGAACGCGCGGCCAACAAGCTGCCGTTGGCGGAGTATTACGCCAAGCAGAAATACACCCACGACCTGACCCTGCTGATCGAGAATTTCGAACGCCCCGTCATCGGTGCGATCAACGGCTATGCCCTTGGCGGCGGTATGGAAATCGCGCTGTCCACGGATATCCGCATTGCCGCCGACCACGCGAAGATGGGCCTGCCCGAGGTCAATCTCGGCGCCTTCCCTGCGGCTGGCGGCACGCAACGCATGCCGCGCCTCGTCGGTGCGCCGCTGGCCAAGGAACTGATGTTCACCGGCCGTCACATAGACGCGGCCGAGGCGCTTTCCCATGGCCTGGTCAACAAGGTCGTGCCGGGGGCACAGCTGATGGACGCCGCGCTTGAGCTGGCCGACAGGATCGCCGAGAAACCGCCGCTGTCGGTCAGCTTCATCAAGGGCGCGGTCAATACGGGCCTTCAGGTCGGGCTGGAGGCAGGGCTGCAATATGAACGGCTCAACGCGGCGATCGTGCTGCAATCCGAAGACCGGAGCGAGGGGATGAAAGCCTTCGTGGAGAAGCGCAAACCCGTCTTCCGGGGGGTCTGAGATGCCGGTGATGATCATTGCGCAGCTGAAGTTCACGGACGAGGCCCGGTATCGACGGTACCAGAACGCCTTTGCGCCGGTCTTTGCCAAGTTCAACGGACGGCTGGTCGCGGCCGAGGAAGAGGCGCAGGTGCTGGAAGGCGACTGGCCGAATGACAAGGTGGTCATTCTGGAATTCCCTGACCGGGACTCAGCCATGACCTTCCAGACCTCTCCGGAATATCAGGAGATTGCATCGGATCGTGTGGGAGGCGCTGATGCGACCGTTCTGATGGTCCGGAGCTATTAGGGGGTCGCCATGCCAACACCTGTTCTGAAGACCCGCCTGACCGAGATGTACGAGGTGCCGCATCCGATCATCGTCGGTGGCATGATGTGGATGTCCAAGGCGCCGTTCGTCGCCGCCTGTGCGCGGGCCGGGGCGATGGCCTTCCTCACCGGCAAAAGCTACGAGGACAGCGCCGCCTTCACCAAGGGGCTCGAGCAGTGCATCGAACTGGCCGAGGGGCACCCCTTCGGCGTCAATTTCTCGATATCGAGGTTTCGGCCCAATCACATCGTCGAAGAAGGAGTGGAGATCGCGCTCGATCGTGGCATCCGCCATTTCGAAACCGCCGGATCGCATCCCGGAGAGCTGATCGGCCGCATCCAGGCGCGCGGCGGCACGGTGATGCACAAATCCACCCAGCTGCGCCACGCGGTCAAGGCGGCGCGGGACGGGGTCGACGCGCTGGTCCTGGTCGGGATGGAGGCAGGGGGACATCCGGGCATCAATCCGCATCCCAGCCACATCCTGTTGTCCAACCTGTTGAAAGAGGTCGATATTCCGGTTGCTCTCGGCGGTGGCATCGGCACCGGGCGGCAGGTGCTGGGCGCCCTCGCGCAGGGGGCCGACGCGGCGGTGCTGGCGACCCGGTTCCTCGTTGCGAAAGAGATCGAGATCCATCCCAACTACACCGAACGCATGACGCAGGCGGGCATGGATGACACGATCGCCGTCCTGCAATCCATCAAGGATACCTGGCGCGTCCTGCGCAACGAAACCGCCAAAGAGGTCGCGCGGCTGGAATTGGCCATGACCGGCCAGCCCGTGACCCATTCGGATTTCGGTGAGCTGGTGAAAGGCAATTATGCCCGTGAACACGCCTATCGCACCGGCGAGATGGACAAGGGGCTGATGTCCTGTTCCGCCGCCATCGCCCATGCCGATGCGGGGCTCGGCGCCGGAGAGATCGTCGATCAGCTGATGCAGGAAGCCAGGCAGGCGCTGGAAGCCCTGCAGGAGAAGGTCCTGTGAGCTGTGCCGCGTCGGCGGGCATCGCTGCGGCGGACCTTCATATTGTAAACTGTTTGCAATCCTACCGTTTGACCCCCGGGCGGAGATGAGTAACGTGACCCGGGCATGTATTGCGGGCCAGCTCAGCCGCTGCGGCGGGAAAAGGAGAACTCCATGACCAAGCACGATACGATCCGGAAAGGGCGCATCGAAGATCATCGCCTGACGACGGGGCAGGGCCGCTACACCGATGACCTTCGAGTGGAGGATGCGCTCTGGGCCGTTTTCGTCCGCTCGCCCTACGGCGCCGCGACGGTCGGAGAGATCGACACCGAAGATGCCCTGCAACTGCCTGGCGTCATTGCGATTTACACGGCTGCGGACCTTGAGGCCGATGGCATTGGCCCGGTTTCGACGCCGATGGCGTTGAAAGGCCCGGACGGCAAGGAATGGACGGAAACCCCGCGGCCGCTTCTGGCCTCGGGCCATGCGCGGTTCGTCGGGGAACCGTTGGCCATGGTCATCGCCGAAACCCGCGAGGCCGCGATGGATGGCGCTGAAGCGGTGATGCCCGACCTCGAGGACGGAGAGGCCATCGTGACCATCGCCGAGGCACGGGCCGATGGCGCGCCGCTGGTCCATGCGGACCGGCCCGGCAACCTGGCGGCGGAATGGGGCCGCGGGGACTGGGACAAGGCGGAAGAGACGCTGGCGGCCTCGGCCCACAGGGTCCGGCTGGAGGCGCCGATTTCGCGGGTCACCGCCGTGACCATGGAGCCGCGCAACGCGATGGCCCGTCCGGAACCCGGCGGACGCTACGCGCTTTATGCCAGCCACCAGAACCCGCCGGCGATGCGGGGCGCGCTGGCGGCGGCGTTCAACAAGGATATCGAGCAAATCCGGGTGGTTGCCGGTGATGTGGGCGGGGCCTTCGGGATGAAATCCGGCCCCCTGCGCGAGGAGATGCTGACCTTCTGGGCCGCGACCAAGCTGGATCGCCCGGTGCGCTGGCGTGCGGATCGGAGCGAGGATTTCCTGTCCGACGAAGGCGGGCGCGACCTGGAATTCGCCGCTGAACTGGGCCTCGACGACGAGGGCAACTTCACCGCGCTGACCGTCGCCCTGCGGCTGAATGCAGGCGCCTATGCCTCGGCCCGGACATTGCCGCCGGTTCTGAATTTCGGTGGTGTGGCGGGGGTTTACACGACGCCCGTCATTGCCGGCCGACTTGAGGCCTACCTGACCCATACCGTGCCCGTCGCCCCCTATCGCGGGGCCGGGCGGCCGGAGGCGACCTACATCATCGAAAGCCTGATCGACAAGGCCGCGCGGGAGCTGGGCCATGACCGGTTCGAATTGCGCCGCCGCAACCTGATCGCAGAGGACCAGATGCCGTGGCCCGCGCATTGGTACTTTGGCTACGACAGCGGCGCCTTTGAGAAAGTGCTGGATGCCGGGATGGAACGCGGAGCCCTTGGCGACTATGAGGTGCGCAGGCAAGCCTCTGAAACGGCAGGGAAAATCCGTGGGCTTGGCCTGGCGCTCTGTATCGAGACGGCGGGCGGTATGTGGGGGCGTCGCGGGGCCGACTGGACCAATATCGAACTGCATGAGGACGGCACGATCTCGGTCGCGGCGGGGGCGTTTTCGGCGGGGCAGGGGCTTGAGACCGCCTTGATCGACCTGGCCGCCGAAGGGTTCGAGGTCGAGGCCGAAAAAATCACGTATGCGCAAGGGGATACCGATGTCATGGCCAAGGGCGGTGGCATGGGCGGATCGGGCGCGATGATCAAGGGCGGGTCTGCCCTGAAGGGCGCGGTCGAGCAAATTCTGACTGATGCCAAAGGCTTGGCCGGTGAGGAGCTGGAGGCCGACGTCGCCGATATCGAATACAGCGAGGGCGTCTTCCGCATTGCCGGCACCGACCGCGAGATCGGATTGACCGAGATCGCCAAGATCGCCGGGCAGAAGAGTATCCCGCTGAAAGCAAACGGAGAATTCTCGCCCGAGGCGCCGACTTTTCCGAACGGATGCCATATCTGCGAGGTCGAATTGGACCCGGAGACGGGCAAGATCGACGTGGTGGCCTATGCGGGGGTCGAGGATATCGGCCGGGTTCTGCAACCGCAGATCGCGGAGGGGCAGATCCAGGGCGGTGTGGCGCAGGCTCTGGGCCAGATTTTCCTGGAGGAAGTGCGCTATGGCGAGGGCGACGGGCAGCTGCTGACCGGGTCCTTCATGGATTACGCCATGCCCCGCGCCAAAGACCTACCGCCTTATAATTGCGGGTTTTTCGAGGTTCCCACGGGCCTCAACCCGCTGGGCGTCAAGGGCGTGGGCGAGGCCGGATCGGTCGGTGGCCTGGCCGCCGGCATGAACGCGGTGATGGACGCGCTGGCGCAGGTCGGGGTGTCGGAATTCAACATGCCCGCGACGCCGGGACGGGTCTGGCAGGCGATCCAGGCGGCCCGCTGAGGCCGCCTGACACGCCCTGAAAACCGGCATTGGTATTGCGTCGGTATCACGTCGGTATTGCGTCGGTGCGCCGGAACGATGCCCCGAGGAACGGTTAACCGTTTTCGCGCGGGTTCGGGATGCCCTCGGGCCCGCCGCTGTTCATGACGTATTTGAACGTGCCGACCGCATGGGCCAGCAGGTTGTCATCCTCGTCCCGGATCTCGCCCGCCGAGTAATAGACCGACTTGCCCTGTTTCGTGACCCAGCCCTTGGCAAAGATCCGGCCCGCTGAACAGGCGCCCGCGTAATTGACCGTCAGCGACAGGGTCACGGCGACGCGCATCCGACCGGGGTGAGGGCAATACATGCCGGCCCCGGAACAGACGGCATCCAGCATCGTGGCATACACACCGCCATGCACGGTGCCGGCGCGGTTCACGTGATCCTCGCGCACATCGAGATGGCCTTCGATCCCGCCCTCGTACCGCTTGTCGAAGGCAAAGCCGATGAGGCGGAGCATGCCGGTATAGCCCGGGCTTCCCTGCGGCGCGTTCATGACGCGCCCTTGGGCGAGAGGTAGCGCAGCGTGGCCGAGCCACGGCAGAGCAGGGTGCCGGTTTCGTCCAGCACCTCGCCCTCGGCGAACCAGTTGCGATAGCCGCCGCCGATCTTGCGGGCCGTACAGATCAGCCGCTGGCCCTTGGGCACGCCCAGGAACGAGGTGTTGAGCGACAGGGTCTGCGGCACGCGATAGGGCTGTCCTTCGGGCGGGCAGGAGCCGCAGAAGGCGCAGGCCGTATCCAGCAGAAGCGCATAGATGCCCCCGTGGGGCGTCATGTTGCGGTTCATGTGCTTTTCTTCGAGATCCAGCTGCACCTCGGCCAGGTCGACCTCCCACCTGGTGATGCGATAGCCGAGTGTCTTTTGCAGCAGATAGGGCTCTGCCACGGTCGGGTCCTTGGGGTGATGGGTCATGCGGCGCGGTCGGTCAGGTCTGCGATCGTGTCGGAAAAGGCCAGCGGCGCGTCGGAGCGCGCCTGCAATTCCTCGCGGGAGAGGCCGGGGATCATGTCGGTGACGAGGAAGCCGTCATCCGTCACCTCGATCACGGCGAGGTCGGTGAAGACCTTCTTGACGATGCCCGCGCCGGTCAGCGGATAGGTGCAGGATGTCAGCAGCTTGGCCGCGCCGTTATTGGCGTTGTGGGTCATCATGACATAGATGCGCTGCGCCCCGGCGGCGAGGTCCATGGCACCGCCGATCGCGGGCAGCGGGTCATCTGCGTCGCGCGCCCAATTGGCCAGGTCGCCGTTGGGCGCGACCTGGTAGCCGCCTAGCACGCAGAGTTCCAGGTGGCCGCCGCGCACGATGCCGAAGGACCAGGCATGATCGAAGAGCGAGGCGCCCTTGATCATCGTGATTGGTTTCTTGCCGGCATTGATCAGCGTCCAGTCGATATCCTTTTCGTCCGGGTAGGGACCCATGCCGAGGATGCCGTTTTCGGAATGCAGCAGGATCTCGCGCCCCTCGGGCAGGTAATTGGCGACCAGTTCCGGCATCCCGATGCCGAAATTGACGTGCCAGCCATCCTGGATGTCCTGGGCAAGGCGCGCGGCGATGCCGTCGCGGGTCAGCGGGGTCATGCGGTTTCCTTCCAATCCTGCCAGCTGTCCTCGGGGACGGGCCGGGTGGTGAAAAGGTGATTGGTGAAGATGCCGGGGGAATGGACGTTGTTGGGGTCGATATCGCCCAGTTCGACGATCTCGTCGGCCTCGACGATGGTGCAGGTGGCGGCGGCGGCGACCAGCGGATTGAAATTGCGGGCGAGGTTTTCGAAGGTCAGGTTGCCGTAGCGGTCGGCCTTGTGCGCCTTGACCAGCCCGATTTCGGCGGTGATCGCGGTTTCCAGCACATGGCCGCGCCCGTTGAAATGGCGGGTTTCCTTGCCCTCGGCGATCAGCGTGCCGAAGGAGGTGGGGGTGTAGAAGGCTGGGATTCCGCAGCCACCGGCGCGTATCCGCTCGGCCAGGGTGCCCTGGGGCATCACCTCGAGCTCCATCCGGCCGGAGGTGACAAGCTCCATCGCCAGTTCGCGCATCGCGCCGCGCGGGAAAGAGCAGGTCAATTTGCGCACGCGGCCCGCGTAGAACAGCGCGGCGAGGCCGGTTTCACCGTCGCCCGCATTGTTCGAGATCAGGTCTATGTCCTTGATCCCGCTGTCCAAAAGCGCCTTGATCAGCATGTTGGGACGGCCCGCCTCGCCAAAACCAGCGACCATCACGCGGGCGCCGTCGCCAATGCCTTCAAAGGCCTGGGCCAGGCTGTCGCATCTGCGATCCAGCATGTTCTCCTCCCGTTTTTAAGCGCATGGTTCAGGTTTTCTACCGCGCGGTCAATAGGCATTGACGCCTGCCGACGGCATGAATTAGCGTGGGTCTGAGTGCAAAATCCATTTCTGCGATGCGGAAAGGTTTTGCAGGGAGGAACATATCAGGGATGTCGCGAACCCGGCCCGAATGGGGCCGGGGCGGCCCCGGTGCCGTTCCAGGAAATTGATCACCCAGGGGAGGGGATGATGAGCGCAAGGGAACGTCCGTGGTACAAATGGTACGCCGAGGGGGTTGATCCGCATTTCCAGCCCGTTCCGCAGACGGTCAACGACCGGATGACGCGGGCCTTTGCCGAATTCTCGGACATCGTGATGATCGAGTATTACGGCAAGGAATACACCTATGCGCAGATGCACGGGCTGGTCAGTCAGGCCGCGCGGGCGCTGAAGGCGGCGGGCATCGAAAAGGGCGACCGGGTCGCGCTGCACCTGCCGAACTGTCCCTGGCATCCGATCTTCTTCTTCGGGACGCTCTGGGCGGGGGCGACGGTGACGCATCTGTCGCCGCTCGATGCCACGCGCGAGATCGAGCATAAGCTGAAGGATAGCGGCGCCAAGCTGGTGATTTCGCTGACCACGCCGGAATTCGCCGGGCGTTTCCCCGCGCTGCTGGCGGAGGGGAGCTGTCCGCCGCTCTACCTGTGCCCCGATCCGGTGTCGGCGCAGGGGCGCGATTGTCCGGTCCTGCCGGGCGCCCACGGGATCGAGGAATTGCTTGCCGGACACAGCGCGGAGCCCATGGAAGCGGCCGAAACGGCGCCCGAGGATATTGCACTTTTGCAATATACCGGTGGCACGACGGGCATTCCCAAGGCGGCAATATTGACACATTCGAATCTTGCCACGACGTCGCAGATGTATTCGGAGATGGGCAAGAACGAACCGTCCTCGAAGCCGGGGAAACCGGCTTTGGGCTATTCGCCGCTGTTCCATATCATGGGGCTGAGCTCGGGCATGATCAAACGCGTCAGCGAGGGCGGCACGATGTGCCTGCGCCTGCGCTTCGACGCGGAAAGCGCGATCAAGGAGATCGAGGAGAAGGGCATCGTCAGCCTCGGCGGCGTCCCGACGACCTGGATCGCGATCCTGGCCATTCCCGATATCGACAGCCGCGATCTGTCCTCGCTGGAATATGTCGGGTCGGGCGGCGCGCCGCTGCCGGTGGAGGTCTATAACCGCGTGAAGCAGCTGACGGGCCTGAAGATCCGGGGTGGTTGGGGCATGACCGAAACCTCGCCGGCGGGCACGACCGTCCCCAAGGGGATGCCGGACGAAAAGCTGGGCACGATCGGCGTTCCGGTGCCGGGCGTCGACATGAAGATCGTCGACGTGGACGATTGCGAAAAGGAACTGGGCCCCAACCAATCCGGTGAGATGGCGATCAAGGGGCCGAACGTCACGCAGGGCTACTGGAACCGCTCGGACGAGGAAAACGCCGCCTGTTATACCAAGGACGGCTACTTCCTGACCGGCGATATCGGTTACATGGATGAAGACGGCTGGTTCTTCATCGTCGACCGCAAGAAGGACCTGATCCTGTCGGGCGGCTTCAACGTCTACCCGCTGACCATCGAGAACGCGATCCACCAGCATCCCGACGTGCTGGAGGCGATGGTGATCGGCGTCCCCGACGCCTATCGCGGCGAAAGCGCCAAGGCCTTCGTGATGCTGAACCCCGGCGCGTCGAAATTCACCCTGGAAGAGCTGCAGGATTTCCTGGCCGACAAGCTGGGCCGGCACGAGATCCCGCGCCACCTGGAGTTCCGGGACGAACTGCCCCGGACCGCCGTGGGCAAGGCATCGCGCAAGATGCTGAAGGAACAGGAACTGGCCAGCGCGGCCGAGGAAACTGCGTGAAGAACGCCGTGTAAGGAGCTGACATGGAACTGAAATTCACCCCCGAAGAAGAGGCGTTCCGGATGGAGGTTCGCGAGTTCATCGAGGCGAACCTGCCCGATGAAACCCGCGAGCATCTGAAGAAGGGCAACGCGCCCACCAAGGACATGACCGTACAATGGCACAAGGCGCTGCACGAAAAGGGCTGGGCCACGCCGCGATGGCCGGCGGAATGGGGCGGGCCGGGCTGGTCGGTGACCCAGATGTACATCTTCCAGCAGGAAAACCAGCGCGCCGGTGCGCCCGATCCGCAGGGCTTCAACGTCGGCATGATCGGCCCGGTGCTGATCCAGTTTGCCAGCGACGAGATGAAGAAGAAGTTCCTGCCCAAGATCGCCAGCCTCGATTACTGGTTCTGCCAGGGCTTTTCGGAGCCCGGCGCCGGGTCCGACCTGGCCTCGCTCAAGACCTCGGCCAAGTGGGACGAGGAGGGCCAGCAATGGATCGTCAACGGCCAGAAGACCTGGACGACCTATGCCCAGCACGCGGACTGGATCTTCCTGCTGGTGCGGACCTCGAACGAGGGCAAGAAACAGGAGGGGATCTCCTTCCTGCTGGTCGACATGACGTCGCCGGGCGTGGAGGTGCACCCGATCCAGACCATGGATGGCGGGCACGAGATCAACTCGGTCTTCTTCACCGATGTGAAAGTGCCGGCCGAGAACCTGATCGGCGAGGTCAACAAGGGCTGGACCTATGCCAAGTTCCTGCTGGGCAATGAACGCCTGGGCGCGCCGCGCGTCGGGTCGTCCCAGGCCAAGCTGGAGCAGCTGAAGGAGATCGCCAAGGAACGGATCGTGCGGGGCAAGCCGCTCTGGGATCATCCGCGGTTCCGCGACAAGTATGTCGAGGCGCAGGTGGAGCTGAAGGCGCTGGAAATGACCGTGATGCGCGTGCTGTCGTCGATGCAGGCGGGGGCGGACCAGTCCAAGCCCGATCCTGCGACCTCGGTCATCAAGATCAAGGGAGCGCAGATGGTGCAGCGCATGACCGAATTGTTCGTCGAGATGGCGGGCGAACAGGCGCTGCCCTGGACCGATGGCGAAGAGGGCGACAATGCCCGGATCGGGCCCTACTGGGCCGAACGCGCCGCGCCCAACTATTTCAACTATCGCAAATCGTCGATCTACGGCGGCTCGGACCAGGTGCAGAAGGGGATCATCTCCAAGGCGATCCTGGGGCTCTGAGGAGGGACACATGAATTTCGAACTGAGTGATGAACAGCGCATGCTGTCGGACAGCCTGACGCGCTTCCTGGCCGACAAGTACGATTTCGAGAAACGTCGCAAGTACATGGGCCTGGAAGGCGGGCTGGACCGCGACATCTGGACCGGCTTTGCCGAGCTGGGGATTTTTGCCCTGCCGTTTTCCGAAGACGAAGGCGGCCTGGGCGGGTCGTCGGTCGAGACGATGATCGTGGGCGAGGCCATGGGCCGCGCGCTGGCCAACGAACCCTGGGCCGAGGCGATGGCGATTGCGCCGGCGCTGCTGCAGGCGGGCAGTGCCGAACAGCGCGCCGGTCTGGCCGAGGGGATCATCGGCGGAGAGATCATGCCAACCTGGGCGCATCTTGAACCCGGCATGATCGACCGCGGCGAGGACATCCAGACCGCCGAACAGGGCGGCAAGCTGTCGGGCACCAAGACGGTGGTGACTTTCGGCGCCGAGGCGGACCTGATCTTCGTGACGGCCAAGGGCGCCGATGGGCTGGGCCTCTACCTCGTGCGCAAGGGCGCGGACAGCATGGAGGCGCGGGCCTACAAGACCCAGGACGGCAAGCGCGCCGCCGAGATCACCTTTGACGGCACCCCCTGCGAGCCGCTGACCGGCGGGGTGTCGGCCGAGACCGCCATCGGCATGGCCGAGGCGCGCGCGCTGTCGGCGTCGATCGCCGAGGCGCTTGGCTGCATGGAAGTCGCCATCGACGAGACGGTGGAATACATCAAGGGCCGCGAACAGTTCGGCCGCCCCATCGGGTCGTTCCAGGCGCTGCAGCACATCGCCGCCGGCGCCGTGGTCGAGAAGGAGCAGGTCCGCTCCATGGCCATGTATGCCAGCGTGATGTGCGAGGATGAGGATGAAACCGCGCGCGACCTGGCGCTGTCCTCGGCCAAGGTGAAGATGTGCGATGCCTCGCGCAATGTGGGCCAGATGTCGATCCAGCTGCATGGCGGCGTGGGGATGACGATGGAATACGCGATCGGGCATTACTTCAAGCGGCTGACCATGCTGGAGATCGCCTGGGGCGACCGGGATTTCCACATGGACCGGCTGTGCGAGGCGGGCGGGCTGGCCGCCTGAGGGATCGCCCTCGCGGGCGATGGCCTCCGGCGGGAGTATTTTTGGCAAGATGAAGCAGGGGCGTGGCACATGGGGCTGCGCCCTTCGCGACAGGACAAGGCAAGGAGAAGAAGATGGACCTCGACGAGGCAATGCAGGAGCGGCGCAGCATCCGCGGTTTCACCGATGACCCGGTATCGCGGGAGTTGCTGGAGGAAATCCTGACACTGGCGAACCACGCGCCGTCCTCGATGAACACCCAGCCCTGGCACTTTCACGTGCTGACCGGTGAGGTGCTGGAGAACGTGCGCAAGGGCAATACCGAACGGATGCTGGGCGGCGTGCCCCCCTCGCGCGAGATCCCGGCCCATGGCAAGTACGAGGGCGTGCATCGCGACCGCCAGGTGGAGATCGCCAAGCAGCTCTTTGCGGCCATGGGAATCGAGCGCCACGATGCGGAGCGCCGGCAGGACTGGGTGATGCGCGGCTTCCGCCAGTTCGACGCGCCGGTTTCGGTCGTGGTGACCTATGACCGGGCGCTGAACGATCACGGCCCCGTCGCCATCTTCGACGCGGGCGCGGCGACCTATGGCCTGGTCCTCGCCGCCTGGAGCCGCGGCCTCGGGGCGGTGATCAACGGCCAGGGGATCATGCAATCGCCCGTGGTGCGCGAATGCGCCGATATCCCCGAGGACCAGGTGATCCTGACCTGCGTCGCGCTAGGCTGGCCCGACGCAACCTTCGAGGCCAACGCGGTCAAATCCCTGCGCCGCGAGACCGGCGAAGTCGCAACCTTCCAGGGCTTCGACGAGGCCGGGCAGGGGCGCCGCACCGGCTGACAGGGACGCCGGGCCGGCAAGAAGAAACAGGGCCGCAAAGGCCCTGTTCCCTCTTCATCTTGCCAGAAATACTCCGGGGGAGTCGCGCAGCGACGGGGGCAGAGCCCCCTGGCCCCCTTCGACCATCCGGCTCGCGGGTCATACCGAGCCGGATACCGCAACCCTCCGGTGATGGCGATCTGCGATAAACAAGCCGCATAGGATATTGGCAAACTGGACCCGCACTAGGTCGAAAAGGCTGGACGCGCAGGTCAGGTCAGGCTTTGCGTTTACCTGCCAACAGCGCCCGAGGTGACCCGGCAAGCCGAAGCGATACAGTCTGCCAGGTATCTGCTGTCCTCTTCGATTCCCAAAAAACGGCCCGATCCCCAGGTATTCAACCAGCCGAGGCCGATGAAGTAGAGGCCCGGCTGATCGGTCACGCCGCGCCTGTAGACCGGCTTGCCGCGTTCCTCGAAGACATCCGCCTCGATCCAGGAATAGTCGGGCCGGAAGCCGATGGCCCAGAGCACCGAGGTGATGCCCTGTCCGGTCATGTCGATCTCGGTGATCTCCTCCTCAGGTTCCCAGACCTTCTTGAACGGCGGCTCTTCCGGCGCGTCGATTCCTTCGCGCGCGATATAGGCGTCGATCTGGTCACGGATCCCGACATAGGACCGGTCGGCGTCGTCGAGGTTCTTCTTGAGGTCCGGCAGGAAGCGGACTGTGGTGCCGTCCATATCGGCAAGGGAACCGTAGAGCGACACGCCCGCGTCGACATGGAAGCGGCGCAGGTCGATCTCTTTCCCGCCGTCGCGGCCGGACATGTAGTGGTTGGTCTGGGTCATCGCCTTGACCGGGTCGGGGTGCCGGTCGATGGTGATGTCGTAGTGACCCGCATCGAATAGCCAGTCGGTCGCATCCCGGCCCCGGTATTTCCGCGGGCTGCGGGGGGCAGGGCCCACGGCGAGGTGCACGTCGCGCCCGGCGCGGGTGAAATCCTCCATGACCTGCACACCGGATTGACCTGTGCCGACGATCAGCACACCGCCCTCGGGGAGCTGATCGACATTGCGATAGTCGACGGAGTGTATCTGGAAGACGTCGGGCGTGAGGTTCTTGGCATAATCGGGCTCGATCGGGGTGTCGTAACCGCCGGTCGCGATCACCACCTGGTCACTGGTCCACGTGCCGATACTGGTTTCGACAACGTAGCCGCCGCTTTCCACGGGCGCGACGCGGGTCACGACGACCCCTTCGTGCAGGTTGGGCGCGGTGCGGTCGAGAAAGGCGTCGAGGTAATCGGTGATTTCATCCCGGAGCATGAAACCATGGGGATCGGTCCCGCCATAGTCGCGCGTGTAATGGAAATCCGGCAGACGGCATTGCCAGTTGGGGGTGACGAGGCAGAAGCTGTCCCACCTGTTCACCTTCCACGAATGGAACGCCTTGTTGCGCTCGAAGACGATGCTGTCGATCCCCTTCTGCTTCAGGCAGTAGGCTGTCGAGAGGCCCGCCTGACCGCCACCGACGATCACGACGGGGATATGCGGGGTCTGGGTATCTTTCATCGTCTCACTCCTCATTGGGTGATCTTCAGGCAGGTGACGGGCGCGCCCTTTGGGTCGAAGCCGGCGATGCGCTGTTCGATCCGGTCAAGCTGCCCCATGGCCAGCGAACAGGGGTGGCCATAGCGGGCCTTGACCCGGTTCGACGCGCGCTCCATCGCGATGCGGGACCGATGCAGGAAATCGGGAACGGGGTAGCTGAGCCCCGGCTCGAAGAGGTCGGTCACGACGGAGGATGGGGAGTAGAGCTGTTCCTCTGTCCCGTCGGGCCAGCGTACGGTCCAGAAGGTTTCAGGCATCGGACTGCCCGCCAAGGCCCAGATAGGGGGTGGCAGCGTGATCCCAGAAGAGGGCGGTTTCGCCAGCCCGGGTCAGGGTGACGGCGCTGCCTTCGGTGATCCGCCCGATTGCGCTGGCCTCGATCCCGCGCGCGGCAAAGCGGGCGGTGATATCATTGGCCTGGTCGGGCGCAACGGAGAGCAGGAAGCCGAAGCTGGGGAAGCTGCGCAGCCATCGGTCGATGGGCACGCCCGGAGGCGGGGTCACGGCGTCGATGTCGATCTCGATCCCGACGCCCGAGCATTCGGCCAGCATCAGCGCCGTCCCGGCGATGCCGCCCTGGCTGATATCCTTGCCTGCCGCGACCAGACCGTCTTCGGCCAGCGTGGGCAGCAGGTCCAGATCGCCGCGCAGCCGGTCCGCCGGGGCGTCGAGCGCGGCGCAGAAATTGTCGAAGTTGCGATAGGCCCCGCGATGATCCACGGCGGCGATCAGCAGGTCGCCTGGCTGCGCGTCGAAACTGGTGATCAGCGCCGTCGCCTTGCCGAAGACCGAGGTCGCCAGTCCGATGGAGGGCGCGGCGAGGTTCGTATGTCCGCCGACCAGCGGCACGCCGTAGGCGGCGGAGGCGTCCTTCAGCCCTTGCAGCACCGGTGCTGCGGTGTCCACATCCGGGGCCCAGACCTGATCGACCAGGGCCGTCGCGCGGCCGCCCATGGCCGCGATGTCCGACAGGTTCACCATCACGGCGCACCAGCCCGCGAACCAGGGATCGTCCGCAACGAAGGCCGGGATGAACCCTTCGCCGGCCACGAGGTCCCAGCCCGCGCCGTTGGGCAGGGCGGCGGCGTCGTCCCCGATGCGGCCCGTGCTCTCGGCGCGGAGTCCAAGCGCCCGGGTCGCGTCGGCGATCCCCAGCTTGGACCGGATGGAGGGATGATTGCGCAGCGCCTCGGCCATGGCCGAAAGGGCGGAGGGGACGGGATGCACCATCATGACGCGGCCCGGCTCTGCGTGCGGTGGTACCAGCCGGTGACCGGATCGGCGCAGGGCGGATAATGCGACAGGTCCACCTGCATCTTCATATGCGGCGTGCCGTGGATCGTGACCTTTTGCAGCGGCGTCCAGTGCAGCTTTTCGAAGAGCGGGACGTTCTGCATCTGAACATGGGCGAGGAAGGTGTCGCAGCCCCGCGCATTGGCGGTGCAGACGGCCAGCCGGATCAGTTCGGTTCCAAGACGGCTTACAGCGCGGAAGGCGCTGTCCACGGCCAGACGCGACCCCCACCAGAGGCGAGGACTTTCTTCGTGGATGCGCACCGTGCCAACCACCTGATCGGCCTCGTGGGCATAGGTCGAGAGCGCCACCAGATGAGTTGCGATCAGGTCGATCTCATCCCGATCATGGTCGGGAAATATCCGCTGTTCCTCGACGAAGGTCCGGTGTCGCAGGGCTTGTGCGCCATCCGCTTCGAACCGTTTGGAGGCCGCGCGGATGTAATAGCCGGGGCAGTGGAAGGCGCGGGGTTCAAGCTCGATCATGCGATCCTCCGTTCCTGCATGGGCGCAGAGTCGGGCGCCAGTTTCTCGTAGGTGGAGAGCGCGGAGCAGGCCCCGCATTTGCCGCAGCCTGCCTTCATGTCCGAGGACAGGATGCCATTGCGCGCGATCATCTGGCCGAGCGGGCGGAGGATCGAGGCCATGAATTCGGACGATGGTGTCGGGTGGCTTTCCAGCGGCGTGCCCGAGATCGGGACGAAAGGCACGACGAAGGGGTAGACGCCCATTTCCGTCAGCGTTTCGGCCATCGAGAGGATTGCCTCCCGCGTGTCGCCCAGACCGGCGAGGATATAGGTCGAGACCTGGCCGCGACCGAAGACCTTCACCGCGGCCTCAAAGCTGGAGAGGTATTTCTCGACCGGAACCGTGGCCTTGCCCGGCATGATCCGCTCGCGCACCTCGGGCGTTACGGCCTCGAGGTGCATGCCGAGCGTGTCGATGCCGGCGTCCAACATGCGCTGGTGCCAGGCATCATCCTCGGGCGGCTCGATCTGACCCTGCAACGGCAGGTCGACGGCGGCCTTGATCGCGCGGGCGCTGTCCACCATCACCTGCGCGCCCCGGTCCTTGCCCTTCGGCGTGCCGGTGGTCAGAACCATGTGCTTGACGCCGTCCATCTCGACCGCGGCCTTTGCGACCTCGGCCAGCATCTCGGGCGTCTTGTGGGCAATGGTGCGCCCGGCGGCGAGGCTTTGGCCAATGGCGCAGAACTGGCAGGTCTTCTTGCGGCTTTCGTAGCGGATGCAGGTTTGCAGTACTGTCGTCGCAAGCACGTCGCGGGAATGCAGCGCGGCGATCTGGCTGTAGGGGATGCCGTCGGCGGTCTTCAGGGCATAGAACTTTGCCTTGGTCGGGAAACGGACCTGCGCGACCTCTTCGCCATCCCGTGTCACGCGGGCGGCGCCGGTGTCGTCCGGGGCCTCGACCAGGTATGGGCTTTCGAAGCTGGGGGCGGTGTGCACGGGGATCATCACGGTCGTGTCGCCGATGGTGATCGCCTTGTGGTCCGACGGCCCTGCGCCGCCGCGTCGGCTTTCCTGTCCGGCGCGGGGATCGACGAGGCGCATCCCGTGGGTCTGGAGTTCATTGATCAGATCGGATTGGGCTAGGTCAGACATCCTGTTCCTCCTGAAAGGCGGGGTCGGGAAAGGGCGCGTCGTCTCGGGTGTGGCGGGTCACGGCGGGGCGGGTGTCGTGCAGCAGGCTCAGCATCTCGGGCCGCGCGTAATGGCCGACGCTGTCCATCATGCGCTTGCGCTTGGCGATCAGCCGCATGTCGAGATCGGCGATCAGGATGCCTTCGCCCTCGGTCAGGGGATCGGCCAGATGCCGTCCCTCGGGCGAGATGATGCAGGTCATGCAACCATCCCGGATCCCTTTCTGCAGCTTTGGGTCGGGGTGGATTTCGGCGATCTGTTCTTCGGTCAGCCAGCCGGTGGCGTTGACGACGAAACAGCCGGCTTCCAGCGCGTGGTGGCGCATCGTGACCTCGATCTGCTCCCCGAAGATCGGCCCGACGAGGGAGCCGGGGAAGTGACCTGCATGGATTTCCTCGTGCTGGGTCATCAGGGCGTAACGGGCGAGCGGGTTGTAATGCTCCCAACAGGCCAGCGCGCCGACGCGGCCGACGGCGGTATCCGCGACCTTGAGGCCCGCACCGTCGCCCATGCCCCAGACCATGCGTTCGTGGTAGGTGGGCGTGATCTTGCGCCGCTTGAGCGCCAGGGTGCCGTCAGCATCGAAGATCAACTGCGTGTTGTAGAGCGACCCGTGATCGCGTTCGTTCACCCCCAGCACCACGACCACGCCACGTTTGGCGGCGGCATCGGCCACCGCCTGCGTTTCCGGCGAGGGCACGACCACGGCCTCGGCGATCAGGTCCATATGCGGGGCGCCCTGTTGCACGGGCGGCAGGATGAACGAGAAGTAAGGGTAGTAGGGCACGAAGGTTTCGGGAAAGACGATGAACTGCGCGCCCTTGTCGGCGGCTTCGGCAATCGCATTGAGGACCCGTTCGATCGTGCCGGCCCGGCCCGACAGGTCGGGGGCGATCTGGACGGCCGCGGCGCGGATCGTGTCGGTTCGCATGGAATACCTCCGGTCGGAAGGGGCCGGGTCGGCGGAAGGGGCGGGGCCGACCCGGCGGAAAGGGCGTGAGCCCTGCGGGATCACACGGTCCAGGTGTCGATGATCACGGCGTTGTCCTTCTTGTGCAGAAGGATGCAGTCCAGCACGTCCTGCGGCGCGATGGGCGTGATGCCGGGCAGCAGCGACGGCTCGCCATGGCCATAGAGCGCCTGAAGCGCGAACCGGCAGGCATAGACCTTGCCGCCTTCGCCCATGAACTTGTTCAGGTTCGCGGCAAAGTTCTGGTGGCCGGGGAAGGCTTCGTCGCCCAGCGTCGGGAAGCCGCGCTGGATGCCGAGGGTGACGCCGGGGCCATACAGAAGGATCGAGGTTTCGTAGCCTTTCCGGTTCAGCCGGATGGCGTTGAGGATGTTCACGAGGCCGATGGAGCCTTCGAAGGCGACGGTATGGAAGGTGACAAGTGCCTTTTCGCCTTCTTCGGCTTTGACGTCTTCAAAGACCTTTTCCTCATAATTGACGAAATAGTCGCCGTCCTTGTGCGCTTCCTGGGTAACTGCGGGCATGATGATCTCCTTGCTGAGGGGTAATCATCTTGTGCGCTCTGAGAATTGTATGAATCAATTATCAGTGCAATGTACATACAATTAAATGCCCGATCTGGATTCACTTTTGCTCAGAACCCAAGCATGCTTGGTCTAAACCTGCGTGCTGCGTAATCACATTCTGTCTGCCGCATTCGATCTGAGTGTCCTCAATCTACCACACGAATCAATTGCCACCAATAATCCATACAATCCGCTTCAATTTTCCGGCGGGTTTCTGTAGGCACGGGTCAGAATGGAGCAAAGAATGATCGACTGGACCCCTGCGGATATCGAAAGCGGCAAGCCGCGCTACATCGCCATCGCCGAGGCCCTGGCCGCCGACATCCGGGCCGGGCGCCTGAAGCCCGGCGACCGCCTGCCGCCGCAGCGCCGTCTGGCAGAGCGGCTGAAGATCGACTTCACCACCGTGTCCCGCGGCTATGCCGAGGCGCAGGCCCGTGGTCATGTCGAAAGCCACGTCGGTCGCGGCACCTTCGTCCGCAGCACCTCTGTCAGCGCGGCCCCCGATCCGGCACGCTCCCGCGAAGAGGATCTGGCGATGAACATGCCGCCCGAACCCGTGGACCCGG
Source organism: Pseudooceanicola atlanticus (assembly GCF_000768315.1). Lineage (GTDB taxonomy): Bacteria > Pseudomonadota > Alphaproteobacteria > Rhodobacterales > Rhodobacteraceae > Pseudooceanicola > Pseudooceanicola atlanticus. Next base: position 382,438 of record NZ_AQQX01000003.1, on the reverse strand, counting down.
AGCTGCGACGGCGGATGCAGGAGGGGCTGGGCTATGTCTCGAACAACCTGATCGACCTGTTGCGCTACCAGTCCTCGACCGGATCGGAACGCGACCGTGTCGCGGCCTCCAGCTGGCTCAGCATGCGGGGCATGGTGCCCTCGCTGGACCGGATCGCCGTGACACCGGGCGCTCATGCAACGATGACGGCGATCCTGTCGGTCATTGCCCGGACCGGCGACGTGATCCTGTGCGAGGACATCACCTATCCGGGGATTCGCAATATCGCCGGGCGTCTTCAGCTCAGGCTGATCGGCATCGCCGGAGACGAGAAAGGCATCCTGCCCGAGGCGCTGGACGAGGCGGTGCGGTTGCACGCGCCGAAAGCGCTCTACCTGAATCCGACGCTGCAGAACCCGACGACCCTGACGATCCCCGAAGACCGCCGGCTCGCCATTGCCGAACGGTTGCGCCATCACGACCTCAACCTGATCGAGGACGATGCCTATGGTTTCATTCCGGCCCGTGCGCCGGCCCCGATCGCGCTGTCCGCGCCGGACCTGACCTGGCATATCGGCGGTCTGGCCAAATGTATCGGCGCGGGGCTGCGTCTGGCCTACACCATCGCGCCGACCCCGCGTTGCGCCCACCACCTGTCACAGGCGATCCGGGCGCTGTCGGTGATGCCTTCGCCGCTGTCCATGGCGCTGACCACCCAGTGGATCGAGGATGGCACGGCCGACGGCATCCGGCGGTTCATTCGGTCTGAAACCGCGGCCCGGCAGGCCATCGCGGACGACGTTCTTGCAGGGCACAGCTATCAGTCGGCGGAAAACGCTTTCAACATCTGGCTCAGCCTGCCCAAAGGCGTGACGCGGGCGGATATCGTCGCCCGGATGGCGCGTCGCCCGATCGGCTTGATGCCTTCGGATGCGTTTACCGTGCAGGGCGATCCCGGCGAATACCTGCGGGTCAATCTTGGCGGCCCGTCCTCGAGGGACGCGCTGCGCGAGAACCTCAACAGGCTTGCCGCGGCGTTGTTGCCGAACACGTTCATGGGATGAGTGTCGCCCTTCCTGCCCGCAGTGGCCCTAGTCATCCATTGTGATGCCGCTCCCTCCCTCTGACGGAACGGCAACTGTCCGTCCCCACAGCATCAGGCGCCCTGAACCGCAAAGCAGACATCTCCCATACTGCTTTCAGTTGAGCCCGTGCGTCCGGGACGATCCCTTCGAAATCCCCCTCACTCCTTGCGGAATAGTGATCGGGGGCTTGCGGCCAAAGGGGACCGAAAGTCCAAACAACGGTAGGGCAGGACTGGGCTCCAATCCCAAATTGATGATGTCGCCCCGCCGTCAGGCGGGGCGACCTTTGGGTCAGGCGCGGGTCCAGCCCAGGGTCTTGGCCAGTCGGTCCTGTGCGGCCTCGTATTCGGCGGCCATCCGGTCGATCAGCTTGGCGGCGGGCAGGATTTCATCCACCGCGCCAATGCCCTGGCCGGAGCCCCAGATGTCCTTCCACTTCTTCGCCTTCGATCCTTCAGCCGAGCCGAAATTCATCGCCGACGGATCGGAGCGTTCCAACGCCTCGGGGTCCATGCCGGCCGCCGCGATGGAGGGCTTGAGGTAGTTGCCCCAGACCCCGGTGAAGAGGTTGGAATAGACGATGTCGGAGGCGCCGTTTTCGACGATCATCTGCTTGTAGCCTTCGACAGCGTTTGCTTCTTCGGTGGCGATGAAGGCGGACCCGGCATAGCCGCCATCGGCGCCCATGGCCTGGGCGGCGAGGATCGAGTCGCCCTTGGCAATCGCGCCGGACAGGTAGAGCGGGCCGTCGAACCATTCGCGGATCTCCTGCACCAGCGCCAGCGGCGACAGCGCGCCTGCATGGCCACCGGCGCCCGCCGCCACGGCGATCAGGCCGTCGGCGCCCTTGGAGATCGCCTTTTTCGCGAACGTGTCGTTGATGATGTCGTGCAGCACGATGGCGCCCACCGAATGCGCGGCCTCGTAGACCCATTCCTGCGCGCCCAGCGAGGTTATCCAGACCGGGACCTTGTGCTTGACGCAGATCTCCACGTCGCGTTCCAGCCGGGCATTGGTGCGGTGCACGATCTGGTTCACGGCATAGGGCGCGGCGGGGCTGTCGGGATTGGCCTGGTTATGGGCGTCGAGCTCTTCGTTGATGCGGGTCAGCCACTTCTCCAGCTCGATCTCCTCGCCGTCCTTTTCGCGCGCGTTCAGCGCCGGGAAGGACCCGACCACGCCCGACTTGCACTGGGCCAGCACGAGGTCCGGATTGGAGATGATGAAAAGCGGGCTGCCGATCAGCGGGATCCGCAGGTTCTGAAGTTGCTCGGGCAATGCCAATGTGTTGTCCTCCCTTGGTGCGGTCGAATGACCGCCGACTCGTCCGGCAGTTTATTGACTGTCCGGTCAGTTACGCAATTATCTTTCGTCCGCGACTCTTGTGGCAGGAGTTGACGTGCATGTCACGCAGGGCGCGGCGTAAACTTGTGCATATGCATCTTTTCTTTGGTGCGAGACCTGTGGGACGGCGCCGGGCAGGGCGGATTCGGGGGCAATTTCGGGGGCAAGACAGCCACTGCGCGCAGGGCTAGACTGCGGCAATGACCGAATCCACCACCATTCACCTTGTCGAGACGCCATTCGGCCCGTTCCACATGCGGGCGTCGGGCGGGGCCATCGTCGCGGCGGGCTGGCGCAAGATGCAAGGCGGTGCGCCCTGCGATCTGCTGTGCGAGGCGGCGGGGCAGGTTGCGGCCTATTTCGCCGGGACGCGTCAGGATTTCGACCTGCCCCTGCGGGTCGAGGAGGCCGACCTGGTGCAGAGGGTCTGTGACTGCCTGTGCGCGATTCCCTTCGGCGAGACGCGCACCTATGGCGACCTGGCGAAGCAGCTGGGCCGCCCGGCCCAGGCCGTGGGCCAGGCCTGCGGGCGCAACCCGATCCCCGTCATCATCCCCTGTCACAGGGTGCTGAGCGCCACGGGGCTGGGCGGATTTTCCGCCCCCGGCGGGGTCGAGACGAAAGTGGCGCTGCTGAAACACGAAGGCGCGGCGGGTCTGCTGATCTGAGGCACTTCAGATCGGACCGGTCGCGCCTTGTGATTTTGGCCCCGGTCCCGAAGGACCGGAGGGCTGATTACTTGGCCACGCTCAGCTTGGGGCTGCCGGACTTGGCCGGCGCGTCGCTTTTCGCGGCGGCCTTGGTGGTCTTGGCCGGCTGGGCCGTCTTGGAGCCGCCGGCATTGGCGTCGATGAAATCGAGCACGAGCGGGCGGATGTTGTTGCGCCATGAGGAGCCGGCGAAGATGCCGTAATGGCCCGCGCCCGGTTCCAGGTGGCTGGCCTTCATCTTGTCCGGCAGGCCGGTGCAGAGATCGAGCGCCGCGACGCACTGGCCGGGGGCCGAGATATCGTCATTCTCGCCCTCGACCGTCTTGACCGCGACATTGGTGATCTTGCCGATATCGACCTTGTGGCCGGCGACGACGAATTCGTTCTTGGCGATCTCGCCCGCCTTGAAGATGCGTTCGACGGTGGTGAGGTAGAATTCCGCCGTCATGTCCATCACGGCGAGGTATTCGTCGTAGAACCGGTTGTGGTGATCGTGATCAGAGGCCTCGCCGTTCATGACGCGGAAGATCTGGTCCTGGAACGCCTTGGCGTGCTTTTCCCCGTTCATCGAGATGAAGGAGGTCAGCTGAAGCAGGCCGGGATAGACGCGGCGGCCGATCCCCTTGTACTTCATGCCGACGCGCTGGATCATCATTTCTTCCAGTTGGCCCATGGTGACGGAATGGCCGAAATCGGTCACTTCGGTCGGGGTGGCGTCCGGGTCGATCGGGCCGCCGATCAGGGTCAGCGTGTTGGGCTGCGCCTCTGGGTCGATCTCGGCCAGATAGGCGGTGGCGGCGAGCGTCAGCGGCGCGGGCTGGCAGACCGCGATCACGTTGATGTCGGGGCCCAGCTCTTTCATGAAATCGACAAGGTAGAGGGTGTAATCCTCGATATCGAACTTGCCGTCCGAAACCGGGATGTCGCGGGCATTGTGCCAGTCGGTGATATAGACCTCGGCATCGGGCAGGAGCGATACGACCGTGGACCGCAGGAGGGTCGCGTAATGGCCGGACATCGGGGCGACGATCAGGATCTTGCGCTCCTGTTCCTCGCGGCCCTGGACGTTGAAGTGGATCAGGTCACCGAAGGGCCGGGTCACGACGGGTTCGATCGACACCAGGTGGTCGCGGCCATCCTGGCAGGCGATCGAGTGGATGCCCCAGTCGGGCTTGGCCACCATCCGCTGGAAGGAGCGTTCCGTGACCTCGCCCCAGGCCGCCAGCCAGTGCAGGGCCGGGTTGGGAACGAGAGAGAAAGCGGGGTAGGAGGCCATCGAGAAAGCCGTCGCGCCCAACCACTGGTTGGTGTTGCGGATCGACTCCATAAAATCGTAAGTTGCCATATAGCGCATGTGCGTCTCCCGGGGGATCTGAACGGGCAAGTTCGGCGTTTGTGTCACGTTGCGCCCCGGAGGAGGAGGCCTACAAAAGTGCACCATACCGATGCTGCATAGCAGCAATCTAGGGGGGAAATGTTAACATGGCAACTCATGATAACGGCGGAGCCAAAAACGGCTCGGATCACGGGGACACCGTGGCAGATGACCCACATGCCGCCCTGGAGCGGCTGAACGCCAACCTGGCCAAGGTCGATGACCTGACCCAGCGGCTGACCGCCGCGTTGCAGAAACGCAGCCCTGTCAACGCCGCGCTGAACGCCCCCGATCCGGAGGTTTTCACCAAGGGCGCGGCGGCCTGGTGGCAGGAAGTGATGCATAACCCGGCCCGCGTCTTCGAACACCAGGCGGAGTTCTGGTCGAAATCCGTGCAGCATTTCCTCGAGGCGCAGCAGGCCCTGGCCAAGGGCCGGTTGGAAACCCCCGAGGACAAGACCCCCAGCGATGCGCGGTTTTCCAACCCGCTGTGGCAGAGCCATCCCTGGTTCAACTTCATCAAGCAGCAATACATGCTGAACGCCCAGGCGATCCGCAACGCGGTGGAAGATGCCGAGGGGCTGGACGATACGGAAAAGACCCGGCTGCGGTATTTCAGCCAGCAGATCGTCGACATGATGGCCCCGACCAATTTCCTGGCCACCAATCCCGACGCGCTGGAACGTGCGGTCGAGACCGAGGGCGAGAGCCTGGTGAAAGGGCTGGAGAACCTGGTCGCCGATATCGAGGCCAATAACGGCGAGCTGATGGTGCGGCTGGCCGATACCGATGCCTTCAAGGTCGGCGAGAACGTCGGCGCGAGCGAGGGGCAGGTGGTCTTTCGCAACCACATGATCGAGCTGATCCAGTACGCGCCGCGCACCGAGGAGGTCCACGCGATCCCGCTGGTGATCTTTCCGCCGTGGATCAACAAGTTCTACATCCTCGACCTGAAGGAACAGAACTCCTTCATCAAATGGGTGACGGAACAGGGGATCACCCTGTTCGTCGTGTCCTGGGTCAATCCCGACCGGTCTTACGCCGATACGGGGATCGAGGATTACATCGAGGACGGCTACCTGAAGGCGATCGAGACCGCCAAGGAGATCACCGGCCAGAAGAAGGTCAACGCCATCGGCTATTGCATCGGCGGCACGACGCTGGCGATGACCCTGTCGCTGATGAAGAAGCGCAAGGACAAGTCGGTCAACACCGCCACGTTCTTTACCGCCCTGACCGATTTCGCCGACCAGGGGGATTTCACGCCCTTCCTGCAGGATGATTTCATCGACGGGATCGAGGCCGAGGTGGCCCAGACCGGGATCCTGCGCAGTCATATCATGGCGCGGACGTTCTCGTTCCTGCGCTCCAACGACCTGATCTATCGCCCGGCGATCCGCAGCTACATGATGGGGGAAACCCCGCCCGCCTTCGACCTGCTGTTCTGGAACGGCGACGGCACCAACCTGCCGGCGAAGATGTCGATGCAGTACCTGCGCCAGCTGTGCCAGCGCAACGAGTTCGTCACCGACGGGATCGACCTGCTGGGCGAAACGCTGCATGTGAAGGACGTGACCCTGCCGGTCTATGCCGTCACCTGCGAGACCGATCACATCGCCGCCTGGAAGGCCAGTTATCGTGGCGTGCAGAAGATGGGGTCCAAGGATCGCACCTTCATCGTGTCCCAGTCGGGCCATATCGCGGGGATCGTGAACCCGCCTTCGAAGAAGAAATACGGCCACTACACCAACGAGGATTTCACCCTGCCGCCGGAGGAATGGATGGCCCAGGCCGAATTCCACGAAGGCAGCTGGTGGCCCCGTTGGGGCGACTGGATCAAGGCGCAATCGGGCAAGATGGTGCCCGCGCGGGAGCCGGGAGATTCGACTCACCCCGCGCTCTGTCCGGCCCCCGGAACTTACGTGGCGGCACCCCTTCCGGCCTGACGCCAAGGCGCGGCGGTCGCCATCGTGCCGGAAATGCTGAATTTTCTGCGGTGCAGCAAAAAGACTTGATTTTCTGCGCCGCAGCATTCATATTCTGTCTCAGGAAACGCAATACACGGGAGCAATCAGAAGGCTCCCGTCGCCTGAGAGAGGAATTCAACGATGGCCAACACTCAAGACTTCACCACCATGATGAAAGACATGATGGGCGCATTCCCCGTCGACACGAAGGCCTTTGAAGACAGCTTCAAGACCTCCGCTGCACTGAACGAAAAACTGTCCGGCGTTGCGCTGGAAGCAGCCGAAAAGTCCAGCGAAGTGTCGTCCAAGTGGACCAAGGACACCCTGACCAAGATGGCTGAGCTGTCCAAGGTCAAGGCAGAGCCGGCCGACTACGCCAAGGCAATGTCCGACTTCGCCACCTCGTCCGCCGAAATGGCTGCCGAGCACATGGCCGCCTTCGCCGAGATCGCGAAGAAAGCCCAGACCGAAACCGTCGACCTGATGATGGCCGCCGGCAAGGACATGGCAGAAGAAACCTCCGCGGCCGTTCAGAAAGCCACGAAGGACACCACCGCAGCCGCCAAGAAGGCCGCAGCGAAGTAAGATTTCAGCCACGTCCCCATTCTCCTCCCTAGACCGGGACGTGACAGGAACGGGCGGGTCCGCAAGGACCCGCCCGCTTTGCGTTTGAGGGCTGTCCCCCTGCGCAAGCCCGGGCTTTCAGGCTTTCCCGCCTGCGGCAATGGCGCTACCACGGTGCCGGCGGACAATGGGCCCGCGCCCGCCGCTGGGCCAAGGGGAGACACCTGATGGACAAGATCACCGACATTGCCACCCTCGAAGCGATCTACGGCGATGCCGTGCCGCGCTCGATCGACAAGGTGCTGACCCGGATCAGCCCGGCCTATGCGCGCTGGATCGAGGCCTCGCGCTTCGTGATCCTGTCGACCGTCGGACCCGAGGGCACCGATGCCAGCCCGCGCGGCGACGATGGCCCGGTGGTGCGGATCGCGGATGCGCAGACGGTGCTGCTGCCCGACTGGATGGGCAACAACCGCATCGATTCCCTGCGCAACGTGGTGCGGGACCCGCGCATGAGCCTGATGTTCATGGTGCCCGGATCGACCAATGTCGTGCGCATCAACGGGGCAGGGGCGGTCAGCGCCGACCCGGCCCTGCTGGCCTCTTTCGAAAAGAAAGGCCGCCAGCCGCGGACCGTTCTGCGCGTCACGGTTGAAGAGATCTATTTCCAATGTGCCAAGGCGCTGATGCGCTCAAGGCTCTGGGCCGGGATCGAAGACGCGCCGAACGTGCCCAGTGCGGGCGATTTCGTGCGCGAGGTCGACGAGGGATTCGACGGGGCCAGCTATGATGCGGGCTATCCGGACTATGCGAAGGAACGGCTCTGGTAGCGCTTGCGCTGCACCTGCAGTTTTCGTGCATCGGTTGGAAACCCTTTGCAATTCTGCGCTGACACCATAAGCTGTGCTGCAGTGCTGCAATGGGAGGGATGACCCGTGGCTGATACCGAAAAACCGCTTCTGATCAAACGTTACGCGTCGCGACGCCTCTACAATACCGAGACCAGCGACTACGTGACGCTTGAGGATATCGCGGGGTTCATCCGGGATGGCCGCGAGGTTCAGATCGTCGATCTGAAATCCGGTGACGACCTGACCCGGCAATACCTGCTGCAGATCATCGCCGAACATGAAAGCCGCGGAGAGAACGTTCTGCCGCTGGGCGTGCTGACGGATCTGGTCCGCAGCTACACGACCCAGGCGCAATCCGTGGTGCCGCAATTCCTGGCCTCCTCCTTCGAAATGCTGCGCGACGGCCAGTCGAAGATGATGGAGAACATGAACGCCATGAACCCGATGGCCAAGATGCCCGGGTTCGAGGCGATGCAGGCCCAGCAGGAGGCCTTCCTCAAGGCGATGTCCGGCGGCCTGGCGTCGAACTGGTCCGGCCCCGGCCAGGAGGAGGGCAGCGAGGAGAAGTCCGGCAAGGACGATGACCTCGACACGATCAAGAAGCAGCTGGCAGAGCTTCAGAGCAAGCTGAACAAGATGAGCTGATCCATGCAATCGAGCCCCGGCCGGATCACGCTCTGGGGGATCGAGGTTTTCGTGGCCACGGCGGAGGAACGGTCCATCACCGCCGCGGCGCGGCGTCTTGGCGCCTCGGCCTCGGCCGTGTCCCAGCAATTGACCAATCTGGAAACCGCCCTTGGCGTGCCGCTCCTGGTGCGCAATGCGCGCCCCGTCACGCTGACCCGCGCCGGTGAGGCGTTCCGCCGCCGTGCCCAGTCGATCCTGAACGAGGCCGCACAGGCCCGGGCCGAACTGGCGGTGGCGGGCGGATCGGCGCTGCGGCGCCTGCGCCTCGGCGTGATCGAGGATTTCGAGGCCGACGTGACCCCGCAATTGTTGATCCGCATGGCGGACCGGCTGGATGGCTGCCAGTTCCTGCTGGAAACCGGCGCCTCCCACGGTCTCTACGATCAGCTGGAGGCCGAGGCGCTCGACGTGATCGTCACCGCCGAAATGGGCCCGGCCCCCCCCTGGGCCGAGATCCACCCGATCCTGTCCGAAGGCTTCGTCGTCGCCGCCCCGCGCGGCATGACCGACCCCGACAAGGATCTGCTGGCACAGCTCAAGGCGCATCCGCTGATCCAGTACACGACGCGCCACCATATGGGCCGGCTGATCGCCACCCACCTGGCGCAGCAGAACCTGACCCTGGCGCATCGCTTCGAACTGGACAGCTACCACGCGATCCTGGCGATGGTCGGGCAGGGGGTCGGCTGGACGATCCTGCCGCCGCTGGCGCTGATGCGCGCGCGCCGCCTGCTGCCAGATCTGGAACTGCGCGGTCTGCCCTTCGCCCCGGTGACGCGGCGCATCGTTCTGATGGCGCGCGAGGGCATCCTGGAAGACGTGCCCGCCCAGGTCGCACAGGACCTGCGGAGCCTGCTGCAGGAGATCGTCATCTCGCCCGCCGTCGATGCCTATCCCGATCTCAGCGCGAGCCTCAAGCTGCTGTAACCCGCGCCGCCACAAATCGCGCACCGCGTCGGCTCCCGCGCCGGATCCTTTTCATCTTGCCAAAAATACTCCCGCCGGAGGCATCCTGTCCCGTCAAACCGGACAGGTCCCGGATCAAGGGGCCCTGGCGGCTCAGGCTGCCCGTTCACCCGGCACCGGTTCCAGCTCCACGGTGAAGACCGCGCCGCCATCCTCGCGGTTGCGGCCCTGGATCGCGCCGCCGAAGCTCTGCACCATGCCATACGAGATCGACAGGCCCAGCCCCATCCCCTCGCTCGCGCCGACCTCCTTGGTGGAATAGAACGGATCGAAGATGCGTTCGGGCTGGGCGATGCCCGGTCCGGTATCGGCGACGCGGATCGTGGGGCGGGGCGTGTCGGTGACCGACAGCGTCAGTTCGCGCCGCTCGGTGCCCGCCATCGCGTCGGCGGCATTGGTGATGAGATTGACCAGCACCTGGACCAGCCGCACCTCGCCCGCCAGCGCCGGCATGGGGGTGTCGGGGGCCGTCCAGTGCAGCGTGATCGCATCCTTTGCCAGCCGTGCTTCGGTCATTTCCAGAGCGGTGGCGATGACCTGGGCCACGTCGACCCGCCGCGCCGGTTCACTTTCCTGGCGGGCGAAGGCGCGCAGGTTGCGGATGATGCGGCCCATCCGGCCCGACAGCTCCTCGATCCGCGAAAGGTTGGCGCGCGCCGTGTCGGTCTTGCCGCGGTCGAGGAACAGCGCGCCGTTCTCGGCAAACTGACGGATCGCCATCAGCGGCTGGTTCAGCTCGTGGCTGAGGCCCGCCGACATCTGGCCAAGCGCCGACAGCTTCCCGGCCTGGACGAGGTCGGCCTGGGCCTGTTTCAGCGCGGCCTCGGCCTCCTGCCGCTCGGTGACTTCGCGGCGCAGCATCATGTTGGCGCCCGACAGTTCCGCGGTGCGGGCCAGCACGCGGTTTTCCAGCTGGGCATTGGCCCGCGCCAGCACCCGGCGGCGTTCCGTGGCCCAGAAGATCACCGCCCCGAAGGCCAGCAGCACCAGCGCGACGACCGCCGCCTGCAGCGCGGCCAGCCGTCCGGCCTGGGTCACGTCGATGAGGGCGGTGGCGTGCATGCCGATCTGCGGCATCTCGCGGCCCAGCCGCAGGGCGGGGTCGGGGACATAGGGGCTCAGATCCGCACGCCAGATCTCGTGCCCGCTGATATTGCTGCGTCGCACCGGCACGGGGTCCCCTTCGGGGGGCAGAAAGCTGCCCGCGGTTTCGCGCCAGTTCAGCAGCTCGGACCGGTTGGTGATGAAGACGCGGCCCGCATCGTCGGTGAAGAAGACCGAAGGCCGATCCCCCCGCCAGACGCCTTCGACGTGGTCGATATCCACCGCCACGACCAGCACGCCGCGCACGCCGCCGTTAATGCCGAAGCTGGGCGCGGCGAAGATGTAGCTGCGCAGACGCTCCGGCCCGTAATAGCCGATCCCGGTGCCAAGCGCCCCGGTCAGCGCCCTTTGGAACGTGGCGGAGGCGCGGAAGGCCGACACCTCCTGCGGGGTGACGGTGCCGGCCCGCGCCTCGGCCAGGATCGCGCCCTCGGGCGAGAACCAGGCGAGGTTCAGCGCGGTGGTCCGGTCCGCCGCGGCCAGCAGCAATTCCGAGGCGCGGTTGCGGGCGAAGGGGCTGCCGGCGGTGTCCGACAGGACCGTGAGGTGGGGGTGGGTGGACATCAGAACGGCCAGGTCCTGGTAGCGTTGCAGCTGTCCGGTCAGTCGGTCGACGGTCAGGGCGAGGTCCGCCTCGCCACGTTCGGTCAGCGGGTCCAGCGCCTGGGCATAGCTGCCGCGCCAGACCGCCCAGGCGACGGCGAGGGTCAGGCAGAGAAAGGCCGCGATCGTGGCGGCGCGCCGCAGGTAGGAACGTGTCATTGCGTCCTTATACCGATCCCCCCCTTGCCTTGGGAAGTCACCCATCAGATAGAGCGCGCATGGCCCAATTGATCCAATCCCCGACCGATCCCGATTTCGTCCAGAACCCGTACCCGTTCTATGCCCGCGCGCGGGCAGACGGTCCGCTGCACGAGTGGCAGGATTACGGGATGATGGCGGCCTTCACCCATGACGCGGTGCAGGCCTTGCTGAAGGATCGCCGCTTTGGCCGCGAGGTCCCGGTGGAAATGGCGCCGGCCATCCCCGACCACCTGACGCCCTTCTACGATATCGAAGCGCATTCCATGCTGGAGCTGGAGCCGCCCCGCCATACCCGCCTGCGGGGGCTGGTCTTGCGGGCCTTCACCTCGCGCCGGATCGCGTCGCTGGGCCCGGATATCGAGGCTCTGGCGCATCGGCTGATCGACGATTTCCCGGAGGGCGAGTTCGACCTTCTGCCGGCCTTTGCCGCACCGTTGCCGGTGATCGTGATCGCCCGGCTTCTGGGCGTGCCCGAGGACATGGCGCCGCAATTGCTGCGCTGGTCGAACGCGATGGTGGCGATGTACATGGCCAGCCGCACCCGCGCGACCGAGGATGCGGCGGCCAGCGCGGCGGCGGAGTTTTCCGATTACATGCGCCGCTATATCGACGCCCGCCGCAACGATCCGCGCGACGACCTGATCACCCAGCTGATCGCGGCGGAGGAGGACGGAGAGAAGCTGTCCACCGACGAGATGATCACCACCTGCATCCTGTTGCTGAATGCCGGGCACGAGGCCACGGTGCACACGATCGGCAACGGGATGGCGACGCTGCTGTCGGACCCGCATCGCGAACGGCTGGCCGAGCTGACCGCGCCGGACAGCATCGCCGCCACGGTCGAGGAGGTGCTGCGCTACGACCCGCCGCTGCACATGTTCACCCGCTATGCCTACGAGGATGTCAGCGTCTTCGGGCATGATTTCAAACGCGGCGACCAGGTGGCGCTGCTGCTGGGCGCGGCCAATCGCGACCCCGCCGCCTTTGCCGATCCCGACCTGTTCGATCCCGCGCGGCCCGCACGGACGCATTCCGGGTTCGGCGGCGGGCTGCATTTCTGCATCGGTGCGCCGCTGGCCCGGCTGGAGCTGGTCACGGCGCTGCCGGTGCTGGCCGCGCGCTGCCCCGATCTGAAGCTGGTCGAGACCCCGCGCTATGGCGACACCTACCATTTCCACGGGCTGGAGCGGTTGATGGTGCGGGCGGGGTGAGACAGGGTTCGGGCCTTACGTCACCACGTTGCTGAGGTCTGCGATCGCGCCTCGGGACGGCCGACCGCACGACGGGCCGCTTGCCATGGCGCCCGGCTGCTCCGCGCCAGCCCGTTACCGGTTGAACCGGCTTTCGCGGCTGACCTCGCAGATTTGCAGGTGGTAATCCGCATAGAACCTCTCGCGACCGATCTGCTTGACCGCGACATGGTCGGGGTGGCGGGCCCAGGCGTTCAGGCTGTCCATGTCTTCCCATTCGAAGTAGGTCAGGCGTTCGTCATCTTCGGCCCGATAGGCCTTGTGAGAGATGTAGCCGGGCATCGCCGTTGCCAGGGCGGCCATCTGTTCGAGATGCGCGTAATAATCCGGGCCATCGCCGGCCTCGGTCCGGCGGGCGCGGAAAACGGCGACGATAGTCATGGCGGTTTCTCCTCCTGAAAGCGTGGCGATCAGGCTAGGCCGGGGGCCGGCGTCCGACAAGTCTTCGCGATCCGCCGCCCGCTTTGCAGGCATTGGTCGCGACGCCGGACGGGGAAAAGACGCGGCCCGGCATCCGTCACAAAAGTTTCGCCAAACCGATACATTTCCGTATTCGTCGGCGCCTAGCACGCCTCGTGAAGACACGGGGGATATAGCGTGCTGCGCATCGAGCAACTGACGAAGAAATTCGGCTCCAACACGGCGGTGGATGCCGCGACGATCGAGGTGGACCGCCCGATGATGATCGGCATCATCGGCCGCTCCGGCGCGGGGAAATCGACCCTGCTGCGGATGCTGAACCGCCTGACGGACCACACCAGCGGATCGGTGACCTTCGAAGGCCGGGACGTCACCGCCCTGCGCGGTGCGGACAAGCGCGCCTGGCAGGCCGATTGCGCGATGATCTTCCAGCAGTTCAACCTGGTGCCGCGGATGGACGTGGTGTCGAACGTGCTGCACGGCACGCTGAACCGCCGGTCCACCCTGGCGACGATGTTCAACCTGTTCCCGACGGAAGACATCCACCGCGCCATCGACATCCTGGACCGCCTCGGTATCGCCGATCACGCCCCGAAACGGGCCGAGGCCCTGTCCGGCGGCCAGCAGCAGCGCGTGGCCATCGCCCGCGCCCTGATGCAGGACCCCAAGATCATCCTGGCCGACGAGCCGATTGCCTCGCTCGACCCGATGAACGCGCAGATCGTCATGGACGCGCTGCGCCGTATCCACGAGGAGGACGGGCGCACCGTGATCGCCAACCTCCACACGCTCGACACCGCGCGTCGCTATTGCGACCGGGTGATCGGCATGCTGCACGGCCGGATCGTCTTTGACGGTCGCCCCGAGCAGCTGACCACTGGGGCCGCCCGCGACATCTATGGCGCGGATGCGAGCTTCTCGGAAGAGGCGACCTCGACCCAGCTCGACGCTGTCGGCCGGGCGTCCAACGTCGCCACCGTACCTGCCTGAATTTCATCGGCCCCGCCCAGTCTGGACGGGGCTTTTCTACCTATGGGAGCTACCAAGATGAAAAAACTGATCGCCGCCGCCCTGGCAACCACCGCACTGACCGGCGCCGCCATGGCCCAGGACCAGATCGAGGAATTCCGCATCGGCATCCTCGGCGGTGAGAACGCCCAGGACCGGCTGAACAGCCATGAATGCCTGAAGGAATACACCGAAGAAGCACTTGGCGTTCCGGTCAAGCTGTTCGCGCCGGCCGATTACGACGGTGTGATCCAGGGCCTGCTGGGCGGCACCATCGACATGGCTTGGCTGGGCGCGTCCGGCTATGCCAAGACCTTCCTGGACGATCCCGAAGCGGTCGAGCCGGTGCTGGTCAAGATCAACCTGGACGGCTCCTACGGCTACCATTCCATCGGGTTCGCCCGCAAGGACAGCGGCATCGCCTCGCTGGACGACATGGAAGGCAAGAAGTTCGGCTTCGGTGACCCGAACTCCACCTCCGGCTACCTGATCCCGTCGATCGAGATCCCGACCGAAACCGGCGCGACCATGGAGAACGGTGACTATTTCGGTGAGGTCGTCTTCACTGGCGGTCACGAGCAGACCATCGTTGCAGTGAACAACGGTGACGTCGACGGCGGCGTGACCTGGGCCGACGGCCAGGGCAACTGGGAAGACGGCTTCAACTCCGGCGCGCTGCGCAAGGCAGTGGATGCCGGCCTGATCGACATGAACGACCTGGTGGAAATCTGGCGCTCCAAGCCGATCCCGGAAGGCCCGATCGTCCTGCGCAAGGCGCTGCCGACCGAGGTCAAGACCACCATGACCAACCTGATCGACGGTATGTACGAGAAGGACCAGGACTGCACCTACAACATCTCGGCCGGTGAATCCCTGGGCTTCGACGCGATCACCCATGACGCGTACCTGTCCATCATCGAAGCACGCAAAGCGAAATCCCAGTAATCGCTGATGTTTCCGGCGGGTCCCCCAGGGGGCCCGCCATTTTTTCGAAAGGCCCTTCCGACATGGCAGAGATAAGCACCACCGCCGGGTCGCGCGTGACGAATATCCGCGACGATTACATGGCTCTGACACGCCGCAAGCGTCTTTATTCCGGCATCCTGCTGGCCATATTCGTGGCCCTGATGGTGTCCGGCTTCATGGTCGCCGACGCCCGCAACGCGGGCGGGTTCTGGGATGGCTGGACCAACGTGCTGGATTTCCCGCGCACGGTCATCGCCGAGGCCTCCGAGAAGATCCACGAATTGCCCGGTCACCTCGTGACCTTCTTCCCGGCCTTGATCGAGACGATCAACATCGCCGCCGTGTCGACCCTGATCGGGGCCATCGGCGGTGCGATCCTGTCGATGCTGTCGACCCGGGGCATGGCGCGCTGGCCGCGCCTGATCCCGGTCTTCCGCCGGATCATGGACGTGATGCGCGCGATCCCGGAAATCGTCATCGCGCTGGTGCTGATCTTCGTGCTGGGCGGTGGCCCGGTTCCGGCGATGATCGCCATCGCCTTCCACACGGTCGGCGCCCTGGGCAAGCTCTTCTCGGAAGTGAACGAGAACGCCTCGCTCAAACCGGTCGAAGGGCTGTCCTCGGTCGGGGCCAACTGGTCGCAGCGGATGCTGCTGGGCGTGGTGCCGCAGGTGGCGCCCAATTACCTGAGCTATGCCCTGCTGCGCTTCGAGATCAATATCCGTGCCTCGGCCATCCTGGGCTTCGTCGGCGCGGGCGGCATCGGCTACGAGCTGAAGAACGCCATGTCCTGGGGGCAGGGGCAATATGACGAAAGCGCCGCGATCTTCCTGCTGCTCTTCGCCACCATCGTCACCTTCGACCAGGTGTCCTCCTATTTCCGTGACCGGCTGACCCATGGCCGCAAGCAGGAGATGCTCGCATGACCATGACCGCCACCAACACCGCCGCGCCGCTGAAGGACCAGGCCGAGGCCCTGTTCAAACGCAAGCGCATGATCTCTTTCGGGATGCCGCTGCTGATCCTGGCCTATCTCGTCTACGCCTTCTTCGCCTTCGACGTGCCGGGCCTGATCCGCGACGCCGACCCAGAAAACGGCCGAACCCTGATCCGCGACAGCTACAGCTACAAGACCCACGTGACCCGCGACAACCGCTCCGGCGAGGTCGAGGTCGCGATCGAGGGCGAACGCAAGGGCGAATACCCCGCGGGCGAAGCGCCCGCCTGGGTCGCCCTGGGCGAAACGACGGTGATCACGCTGGATGGCGGCGGCATCGTGACCTTCGGCCCCGAGGAGGTCTCCTACGACATCCCCGGCTACGGTCTGGTCACCGCGCGGCCCGGCAATGGCGGGGCCAACGCGACCTTCCCGACGGAGGACCTGCCGGAATGGATCAACGCCTCAAAGAACCGCGTGGCGATCACCACCGATGAAGGCCGCCTGACCATCACCCGCCGCAAATCCGAGCTTTTCCGCTATGAAACGGGGTGGGAGCTGTTCTTCTTCACTCTCGACAGCCCCTATCACGGGATGGGGCCGGGCACGCTGATGTCGCGCGCCCTGTCGGGCGAGGCCGGGGCGATCTGGGACGGGTTCTGGCACAACAACATGTGGCGCCATGCCGATGTCGCATGGGCGCTCTTCGAAACCGTGTTGATGGCCTTCCTGGGCACGTTCGGTGCGGCCATCGTGTCGCTGCCGCTGGCCTTTCTTGCCGCGCGCAACTTCACGCCGCTCGTCGTGGTGCGGCAGTTTTTCCGCCGCCTGTTCGACCTGTTCCGGGGCGTGGATGCGCTGATCTGGACCATCGTCCTGGCCCGCGCCTTCGGGCCCGGACCGCTGACCGGCGCACTGGCGATCCTGGTCACCGATACCGGCTCCTTCGGCAAGATGTTCTCGGAGGCGCTGGAAAACGTCGACGGCAAGCAGATCGAGGGGCTGCAATCGACCGGCGCGAAACCGGTGCAGCGCTACCGTTTCGGGGTGATCCCGCAGGTGACGCCGGTGCTGCTGTCGCAGATCCTCTACTTCTTCGAATCCAACACCCGCTCGGCCACCGTGATCGGTGCGATCACGGGCGGCGGGATCGGGCTGTTGCTGACCCAGGCGATGATCACCCAGAAGGACTGGGAGGAAGTGACCTACTACATCGTCCTCGTCGTGCTGATGGTCTTCGTGATGGACTGGTTCTCGGGCTGGCTGCGGCGCAAGCTGATCGCAGCGGACGAGTCCGGGCACTGATCCCGCTTCATCTTGCCAGAAATACTCCCGCCGGAGGCGTCCGGCGGGTGACGCGGTTCCGGGAGGTCGCAGAAAAATGCCCAGATTGTCCGAAACCAAGCCCTTCATCCACGAAGGTGCCACGCTCACCGAGACCACGCTCGGCCGTTTCGTCGAAATCGGGCAGGGCAGCCGCGTCGCTCATTCCGAGATCGGCGATTATTCCTATTGCGACCGCTATGCCGATATCGCCAATGCCAGCGTCGGCAAATTCGCCAATATCGCCAGTTTCGTGCGGATCGGGGCTACGGATCATCCGCTCGATACTGCCGCCTGCCATCATTTCCTCTACCGTTCGGCGGATTACTGGGACGACGTGGAGAACGACGCCGATTTCTTCGCACATCGCCGGTCGCGGCGCGTGGTGATCGGACATGACACCTGGCTGGGGCACAATGCTCAGGTCAAGCCCGAGGTGACGATCGGACATGGGGCGGTCGTTGCCTCGGGTGCGATCGTGACCAGGGACGTGGCGCCCTACACGATCGTTGCGGGCACGCCCGCGCGGATGATGCGCCTGCGCCAGCCCGCGGAGATCGCGGAGCGCCTGATCGCGCTGGCCTGGTGGGACTGGGACCATGCCCGCCTGCGCGAGGCGCTGGCGGATTTCCGGGGCCTGACCGCAGAAGCGTTCCTGGAGAAATACGAGGGCTAGCGCTTGGCCCTCGGCTCTGCCGGTGGAGGGCACGGCCCGGGACTTTCCTGCGGCTGAGTGCTGCGCTCCAGCGTACATGTCACTGTGCTCGCCTCGGAGGCAGATGCTTGGACGGGCAGGGTCAACGCTCCGTGCAGGGCTTAAGGTCGACGCCTGTCAGGTTCTGATCCCCCACGCAGCACGGTTGTCACACCGCTTATCGTTGCCGCGCGGCGCAAGGCCCCCAAACGAAAAAAGGCGCGGCCGGGGCCGCGCCTTAGGGGCTGCACTGGGGAAGAGGGGCGCCGGGGAGCGCCCCTGACAGGCCTCAGAGGCCCATGCAGTTCGCGTAGTAGGTGACCGTGGCGGGCCAGTCGGAGAAGACGCCTTCGACGCCCACGTCCTGGGCCAGCACGTCCAGCACCACCAGGTAGTCGCTGTCATTGTCGATGGCCGGGGTCACGGACTGGAAGTACCAGCCGCCACCGGAGGCCAGCGGGCCGGAGCGTTCCAGGGTCCAGGCGATCAGCTTGAGATCGGCGGCCTTGGCGGCCTTGGCGAAGGCGGAGGCCATGATCTCGCCGTTCTCTTCGGTGACCATCATGTTGATCGACGGAGCCAGGTAGTTGACGCCCTGGGCCTTCAGCTCTGCGAAGTCCCACTGCCAGCTTTCGGGATCCTGCTGGTCGAAGCCGTCATACCATTCGACAAGGAACACGGCCTGTTCGCCGAACTCGGGCTCTGCCTTGATCCAGTAAAGCACGTCGTCGAGGTTGAAGCTCTGCGCCCAGACGTCGGAGGCGGGAATGCCGGCGGCCTTGTACTCGTCGATCATCTTCTGCGCGTAATCTTCCTGGGTGAAGCCGTCGAAGGGCATCTCGACCGAGGGGGATTTCAGTTCGGGGGTGAACTTCGCGCCGAGCGACTTGAACAGCTCGATCGATTCCGCGTGGGTCATCAACGTGCCCGTGGTGGAATAGAGGTCGGTGCGCCAGTTGGCGGTGCCGTCCATGTATTCCTCGACGGTGGTGCCGGCGCGGTTGGCGGCGTCCATCTTGCCGTTCAGCGTGCGGTATTCGGCCAGCGTGATGTCCGAGGTGCGGCATTCGGCGGCGGCCGGCGTGTCGCCATCGGCGGCGGCGAAGGGCGTGGTGCACTTGTCACCCAGGTCGGTGGCCAGGATGTTGGTGGTGGTGTGCAGGTCGTTCTGGGCGTGACGGCAGACCAGTTCCTTGTCGGCGGTGAAGGCCACGTCGCATTCCAGGATGCCGGCGCCCATGCGGGCTGCGGCGCGGTTCGATTCGACCGTGTGCTCGGGGAACATCAGGGGCGCACCGCGATGACCGATGGAGAAGGTCGAGGGCTCGAACGGGCCGGTGCAGGCCTGCAGCTTGTCCTTCAGCGCGCCCTCGGGCAGGGCGTCGGTCAGGTACATCGGGCGCGGGCCCAGCTGCACGTCGGCCAGGGCCGGGGCGGCGATGGCGCTGGCGGCGGCCAGGGCGAGAATGGAAAGCGGTTTCATGTCAGGAAAGTCCCCTTGTTGTTGTGTGAGGGGATATGGTCATGTCCCGGCAACGCGGAATTGACGATTGGACGACACTTTCCTGAAGGCTTCGTGACGGTTTTCCGACAGCCTGTTGCGGATGGCGGCCCGGGTTATTCAGCCGCCATCTGCGCGCCCATGGAGGCAAAGGCGAACCGATGCGCGGCCTCGCCAGCCAGGTGGGTGATGCGCCCGCCGGAGATCGTCGCCTCGATGGCGCGGGTTTCGCTGTTGATGATCGTCAGGTCGGCGCGGCGTCCCGGATCCAGCCGCCCGCGATCAGGCAGGCGCAGGATGCGCGCCGGCGCTTCCGAGATCATCGCCCAGGCCTGCGGGAAGGTCAGCGCGCCCATATCGGCCAGGTGGAACGCGGCCAGGTGCAGGGCGGGGTAGTAATAGTCCGACACCAGCGCATCACAGAGCCCCATGCGCACCAGGTCCTCGGCGGCGATGTTGCCGGATTGCGACCCGCCGCGGACGATGTTGGGCGCCCCCATCAGCACCGGGTCCCCGACCGCGCGGGCCAGTGCCGCGGCGGAGCGGGCCGTGGGAAATTCGCAGATCTTCGCCCCGATCATCGAGAACGTCTCGCGGGTTTCGCCGTCGGGGTCGTCATGGGAGCCGTAGATCACGCCCAGTTCGTCGAACCGGTCGGCCAGGCGGCACAGGTAGCGCGGCACCTGTGTCCTCTGCCGGTGGGCCTGCTTGATGACCTCAAGGTGTTCGTCGACCGTGCGCCCGGCATTCTTGGCCCAGGCATAAAGCTCGTCGCGGTTGAAAGAGGCCAGGTGATCGGCCTCGTCCAGGTGGTTGTTGAAGACCACGTAGTCGATGCCGAATTTCTGGATCGCCGCCAGCAGCCGGTCGGCGGTGTCCACCGTATGGGTTTCGCAGCGGATTTGCAGGCGCAGGTCGGTCAGCGCCTGGGGCCGGTAGCTGTCCAGCGCCTGCATCATCGCCATCGCGTAATCGGGGCCACGCTTGCCGCCTTCCCAGCTCCAGCTCTGGGCGAGATAGGCGGTGGTTACGCCATTCGCCGCCGCATCCCGGTCGGTCGAGCGCAGCCCGGTCGAGGACGGAAACGGCGCGGTCGGGCGCGGCGCGATGTGGCGTTCGAAGGCATCGCCATGCAGATCGACGATGCCGGGCAGGATCATGTAACCGGCGAGGTTGACCTCGGTCAGGGGGCCACGGGTGATCCGCCCGTCGGCAATGGCGATCGAACGGGACTGCATTTCGCCGTCCCTGAGGATCTCTGCGCCGGTGAAGCGCAGGGCAGGGTAGGAGGGCAATATGGTCGGCATTGGATTCGGCCTGCTCAAAGATTTTGGTTGTGGATAAGGGATCAATGTATCGCTGCGATGACAAAAGCGGCTTGTTTTGCTGACGATTTCTACACGTCCTCGTCATCGCCAAGGGTCAGGGTGACGCGATCGCCGGAAAACCAGGTGTGACCGTACTCCACCGGATGGCCCTGAAGATCGACGCTGAGGGAGATCGTGCGCAGCACCGGATCGCCCTCGCGGCATTGCAGGTGCAGGGCCTGTGTGGCGGTCGCAAGCTTGGCCGTCACGCGGGTGGATTTGCGGGTATAGTCGGTGACGCCGCAAGCCTTCAGCGCTTCGGTGACAGAGCTTGTTTCGGCCAGGTGGACCAACAGGTCGGGCATGCGGTCGGCGGGAAAGACCGACCGGAAATGCGCCAGCGGCTGGTCGTCGGCCAGCGACAGCCCCTCGGCCACATGGACCGGCGCGCCCTGGGGCAGGTCCAGCGCCCGGGCCTCGCGCGGGTCGGCGGCGCGGGTTTCGGTGCTGAGTGTCTTGCGAGAGGGCAGGCGGCCCGCCGCGCGGACATTCTGGTGGAACCGCACGCGCCGGCCGATGGGATATTCCGTCGGGCTTTGCGTGACGAAGACGCCCGCGCCGCGCCGCGACAGGACCAGCCCGCGATCGGACAGATCCTTCAGCGCGTGGCGCACCGTGTGGCGGTTGACGCCAAAGCGGCTGGCCAGTTCCGCCTCGGTGGGGAGCTTGTCTCCGGGACCGTAACGGCCGTTGCCAAGGTCGTCGGTCAGGGCCGCGGATATGGATTTCCAGAGCGGCGTGCGGGGGGCTGTCATGAAAGTTTCACCTCGTCCGGGGTTGAGCGTTCGGGCAAAGGGGTCTAAACATTTGTCTAGTTGTATAGATCCTTAGACAACTCGGCAAGGTGTCTAGATGAAAGATTTCGAAACGGAAGAGAACGCGGACCGCAAGGCCTGGATGGGCCTTCTGGCCAGGGCCCCGGCGGCAGAGCTGGCGGCGCTTTGGGATGGTCTGGGCCTGGCGCCCGACTTCGCCTGGCTGCGTGCGCCCGAAGTGGGTGGCGTGATGGTGCGGGGGCGGGCCGGGGCAACCGGTGCGGCCTTCAACCTGGGCGAGATGTCGGTGACCCGCGGGTCGCTGAAGCTGACTGATGGCACGGTGGGCCACGCAATGGTTCAGGGCCGCGACCGCCGCAAGGCCGAGATCGCCGCGCTGGCGGATGCGCTGATGCAGGGCGACCGGGCCGGCACGGTCCGCAAGGGCCTGCTGGAGCCGCTGCAAGCGGCAGCAGAAGCCCGCGCGAACAGGCGGGCCGAGAAGGCCGCGGCAACGAAGGTCGATTTCTTCACGATGGTCCGGGGAGAGGCATGATGGACGCCCAGCTTCTAGAAGGTGGTTTCACAAATGCGCCGGTGGATGCCGCGCACGCGTTCCGCGCGGCAATGAACGCCATGGCCCGGCCCGGCCGGATCGAGGCGATCAAAGGCGGGCAGGGGCCTACGCCGATGTCCGCCGCGGCGGCGACGCTGATCCTGACGCTCTGTGATCCCGAAACGCCGCTGCACCTGGCCGGTCCGCTGGACAACGAGGCGGTGCGCGCCTGGGTCACCTTCCACACCGGCGCGCCGCTGGTCGGTGCCGGAGAGGCCGTCTTTGCCCTAGGTCACTGGGACGACCTGATGCCGATTGACCGCTTTGCCATCGGCACCTCGGAATATCCCGACCGGTCGGCCACGCTGATCGTCGAATGCGATGACCTGCGAGCCGAGGGCACGCAATTGCGCGGCCCCGGCATCAAGGATGTTGCGGCGCTGAACCTGCCGGACCCGGACGTGTTCCGCGCGAACCATGCGCTGTTCCCGCTGGGGCGGGATTTCTTCTTCACCAGCGGGTCAGACCTGGCCGCGCTGCCCCGCTCGACGGAGGTGATCTGATGTATGTGGCGGTAAAGGGTGGCGAACGCGCCATCGACAATGCCCATGACTGGCTGGCCGAGGAACGGCGCGGCGATGTCTCGGTCGCGGAACTGAGCATCCCGCAGATCCGCGAACAGCTGGCGCTGGCGGTGAACCGGGTAATGGCCGAAGGCTCGCTTTACGATCCCGACCTGGCGGCGCTGGCGATCAAGCAGGCGCGGGGGGACCTGATCGAGGCGATCTTCCTGATCCGCGCGTATCGCACGACCCTGCCACGGTTCGGCTATTCGGAACCGGTGGATACCGGGGCGATGGCCTGCGACCGACGTATCTCGGCCACGTTCAAGGATGCGCCGGGCGGCCAGGTCCTGGGCCCGACCTTCGATTACACGCATCGCCTGCTGGATTTCGCGCTGGCGGCCGAAGGGCTGGAGCCGCCCGAGGCCGCGACAGCCGAGGCCCGGCAGGAGCCGACACCGCATGTGACGGAATTCCTGGATCGGGAGGGGCTGATCCAGGGCGAGCACCGACCCGAAGCCGACACCCCGCGTGACCTGACGCGCGAGCCGCTGGAATTGCCCGCCGGACGCCCCTTGCGCCTGCAGGCGCTGACGCGGGGCGACGAGGGTTTCGTGCTGGGCATGGCCTATTCGACGCAGCGCGGCTATGGCCGCAACCACCCTTTCGTGGGCGAGCTGCGCATCGGCACCGTGCCGGTCGAGATGGAGGTGCCCGAGCTGGGCTTTGCCATCGAGATCGGCGAGATCGTGGTGACCGAATGCGAGACCGTGAACCAGTTCACCGGATCGAAGACCGAACCGCCGCAATTCACCCGCGGCTACGGCCTCGTCTTCGGGCAGACGGAGCGCAAGGCGATCTCAATGGCGCTGGTCGACCGGGCGCTGAGGTGGGAGGAACTGGGCGAGGACAATGTCGGTGCGCCGGCGCAGGACGAAGAGTTCGTCCTCTACCATTCCGACAACATCCAGGCGACCGGCTTCCTGGAGCATATCAAGCTGCCACATTACGTCGATTTCCAGTCCGAGCTTGAGCTGATCCGCAAACTGCGCCGCGAGGCGGAAGAGCGGCAAAGGCCCGTGCAGCAGGAGGCGGCGGAATGAGCATGGTCCTTACCGCCGTGCCGCTTGCAAGGTCGGATGCCTCCGGCGGGAGTATTTCCGGCAAGATGAAGGGGCGGTTCCGCTCAGTCCCCGGGCGGTCGTTTGCGGGGCAGACGACCGGGACGATGCAGGATGCCATGGCGGGTCACGCGGGTCCGCATCCGCACGCCGGCATTGGGCATGTCCTTGCCGCGACCGAAGAAGACCGTGTAGCCGGCCAGGCCGATGATGACCGCCACGATGGTCGCCAGAAGGCCGAAAAAGCCAAAGAAAATCATATCCATGCGGGGTGGTCCTGAGATGTCTGACTACAATTTTGCATATCTCGACGAACAGACCAAGCGGATGATCCGCCGTGCGATCCTCAAGGGGTTGGCGGTGCCGGGCTACCAGGTGCCCTTTGCCAGCCGCGAGATGCCGATGCCCTATGGCTGGGGCACCGGCGGCGTGCAGGTGAGTGCCGCGACGCTGACGCCAGAGGACACGTTCAAGGTGATCGACCAGGGGGCCGACGACACGACGAATGCGGTGTCGATCCGCAAGTTCTTCGAGAAGACCGCGCAGGTCGCGGTGACCGAGAAGACGTCGGAGGCGACGGTCATCCAGACCCGTCACCGCATCCCCGAGGAGCCGCTGCGAGAGGGCCAGATCCTCGTCTACCAGGTGCCGATCCCGGAGCCGCTGCGGTTCCTCGAACCCTCGGAGGTCGAGACCCGCAAGATGCATGCGTTGGAGGAATACGGCCTGATGCATGTGAAGTTGTACGAGGATATCTCGCGCCACGGGCACATCGCCACCGCCTATGCCTATCCGGTGAAGGTCGAGGCGCGCTACGTCATGGACCCGTCGCCGATCCCCAAATTCGACAATCCCAAGATGGAAATGGCGGGCATCCAGCTGTTCGGCGCGGGCCGGGAGCAGCGGATCTATGCGTTGCCGCCCTATACCCAGGTCGTTTCGCTCGATTTCGAGGATCATCCCTTCGATCCGTCCAAGGCCGAGCATCCCTGCGACATGTGCGGGGCCGAGGACAGCTATCTCGACGAGGTCATCATCGACGATGCGGGCGGGCGGATGTTCGTCTGTTCCGACACCGATTACTGCGCGACGCGCCAGGCGGCGGGTCATCGCGGGCGCCTGTCGGCGGAGGCGGCGGAGTGAGCGCGGGCCTGTCCCATATCACCCTGATCGTGTCCGATCTGGATGCCACTCAGCGCATGCTGGAGCAGGTGTTCAAGGCGCGCTGCATCTATGACAGCGGGGCCGAGCAATTCTCGATCTCCGAAGAGCGGTTCTTTGACATCGGCGGTGTCTGGGTCGCGACGATGAAGGGCGAACCGCTGCCAGAGCGGAGCTACAACCACGTGGCCTTCAGGATCGACGAGGCGGAGTTCGACGACAGGCGGGCGCGGATCGAAGCGTTGGGCCTTGATCTGCTGCCGCCGCGCCCGCGGGTCGAAGGGGAAGGGCGGTCGCTTTATTTCTATGGTCCCGACAACCACCTGTTTGAACTGCATACCGGCACCCTGGCCGAGCGGCTGGCGCGCTATGCGAAAGGCCGGGAGGGCGCGACGTGATCCCGACCATCTGGTTGCATGGCACGGCGGTCTGCGGGCTGCCCTGGTCCGAGCGGATCGGCGGGACCTGGCCCGATCTGCCCGGCCACGGCCAGGCGCCGCGCGCCCGTGCCGCGCGGGTGGAGGCCTATGCCGAGGCCCTGATCCCTGACCTGCCGGATCGGTTCGTTATCGGCGGCCATTCCCTGGGCGGCATGGTGGCGATGCAGATCGCCGCCCGCCTGCCGGAGCGCTGTGCGGGGCTTGTCCTGGTCGATGCGCCCCTGCGCCTGCCGGGCTGGCTGTTGCGCGGGCTGGGGCATCGCCTGTCGCCGGCGATCGTGCGGGTGCCGGGGCCGGGTGGCCTTGCGCCCATCGTGGCGCGGATGTCCACTAATCGCGCCCTGCGCCCGGCGCTGAGGTCTGTCATCGCGGCGACGCCGCCGAAGGGCCTGATGGACGCGATGCGGGCGGCGCTGCGTTTTGACGGGCGGCCGCTGGTGGGGCAGCTGACCATGCCCGTCCTGTCGCTGATCGGCACGTCCTCGATCCTGACGGGGGCGGCGGACCGCGCTGCCTTTGACAATGTGAAACTGTTCGAAACCGGGCACATGCTGCCCTTTGATCTGCCCGATGCCGTGGCGGACGAGATCCTGACTTTCCTGGAGGGCCTGACATGACGCCGCTTCTGTCCGTGCGCAACGTATCCAAGTTCTATGGCAGCCGGATCGGCTGCTCCGATGTCTCCTTCGATTTATGGCCGGGCGAGGTCATGGGCATCGTCGGCGAAAGCGGGTCGGGCAAGACGACCCTACTGAATTCGCTGGCGGGCCAGCTGACCCCGGATCGCGGCGAGGTCCTGTTCGACACCCGCGCCGACGGGATGAAGGACACGGTGACCATGTCGGAGCCTGAGCGGCGCATGCTGGGGCGAACCGACTGGGCCTTTGTCCATCAGCATGCTCATGAAGGTCTGCGGATGAACGTCTCGGCCGGTGGCAATGTGGGCGAACGGCTGATGGCCGTGGGGGCGCGCAATTACGGCACGATCCGCGAAGAGGCGCTGGACTGGCTGGGCCGGGTCGAGATCTCGGGCGACCGGATCGACGATCGCCCGTCGGCCTTTTCCGGCGGGATGCGCCAGCGGCTTCAGATCGCGCGCAACCTGGTGACCGGGCCTCGGCTGGTGTTCATGGATGAACCGACCGGCGGGCTTGACGTGTCGGTGCAGGCCCGGCTGCTCGATCTGCTGCGCGGGCTGGTGCGCGAGATGGGGCTGTCGGCGATCATCGTGACGCATGACCTGGCCGTGGTTCGGCTTCTGGCGGACCGGTTGATGGTCATGAAGGACGGCCATGTGGTCGAGGCCGGGCTGACAGACCAGGTGCTGGACGATCCGCAGCATGGCTATACACAGCTGTTGGTGTCGAGCGTGCTGCAGGTATGAGCGGCATGATGATTGGCATCTTTGCCACGGGTCCTGGCGGGCAGGGGCGGCACGAAACGTTGTCCTGGGCGGACGGGCAGAGCTTTGGTCGACCCATCCGACGGGACGACACCACCAGATATCGGGAACAGGACAGATGATCCGGATCGAGAACCTTTCGAAGACCTTCACCCTTCACAACCAGGGCGGCGCCGTGATCCCTGTCATGCGGGGGGCCGAACTGGCCGTCGCGCGGGGCGAATGCGTGGCGCTGACCGGGGCCTCGGGCGCCGGGAAATCTACGCTCATGCGGATGATCTACGGCAATTACCTGGCCGCCTCAGGCCATATCTGGGTAGGCGAGACCGATGTCGCCGCCGCGAACCCGCGCGAGATACTGCAATTGCGCCGCCATATGCTGGGCTATGTCAGCCAATTCCTGCGGGTCGTGCCCCGGGTGCCGACGCTCGACGTCGTGGCAGAGCCGCTGCTGGCCGTCGGCACGCCGGTCGATACGGCGCGGGCCCGGGCCGAGGAGCTGCTGGAGCGGCTGAACATCCCGCGCACCCTGTGGGACCTGAGCCCGACGACCTTTTCGGGCGGGGAACAGCAGCGGGTCAACATCGCGCGCGGCTTTGCCCATGACTTCCCGGCGATGCTGCTGGACGAACCGACCGCCAGCCTCGACGCGACCAACCGCGAAACCGTGCTCGGCCTCATCGAAGAGGCCAAGGCGCGGGGCAGCGCGATCATTGGCATCTTCCATGACGAGGCCGCGCGCGACCGGGTCTGCGACCGCCAGATCGACGTGACCGGGTTCTCTCCGCAGGTGGCGGCATGAACACCGGACGGCTGATCGCGGTTGTCGGGCCGTCCGGTGTCGGCAAGGACAGCGTGATGCAGGCGCTGGCCCGTCGCCGGCCCGGTCTGCACCTTGTGCGCCGGGTCATCACCCGGCCCGAAGATGCGGGCGGTGAGGATTTCGAGGGCGTGAGCGAGGCCGAGTTCACCCGCCGGGTCGAGGCCGGGGCCTTTGCCCTGCATTGGCGCGCCCACAATCTGGCCTATGGCGTGCCCGTCGGTGTGCGCCAGGTGCTTGGGGCGGGGCGCGATGCGCTGGTGAACCTGTCCCGCGCGGTCCTGCCGGAGGCGCAGGCGCGGTTCGACCGGTTCGCGGTGCTGTCGCTGACCGCCGCGCCCTCGATCCTGGCGGATCGGCTGGCGGCCCGCG
The DNA here is from genome assembly GCF_000768315.1 of Pseudooceanicola atlanticus. Taxonomy (GTDB): domain Bacteria; phylum Pseudomonadota; class Alphaproteobacteria; order Rhodobacterales; family Rhodobacteraceae; genus Pseudooceanicola; species Pseudooceanicola atlanticus. The sequence continues at coordinate 354,346 of NZ_AQQX01000003.1, read as the reverse complement.
GCCGCGAAACCCGCGAGGACATCGCGCGTCGGCTGGAACGTGCCGGCTTTGCCATGCCCGAGGGGATCGACAGCGTCGTCACCGTGGACAATGGCGGGGCGCTGGACGACACGGTGCAGACGGTGATCGACCGCCTGCACCTGGACGAGACAATGACGAAGACCACCAGAGAGGTGACGCAATGAAGGACGTGCAGACACGGGACGAGACGGTCCTGACCAATGCGCGGGTGATCCTCGAGACCGAGGTGATCGAAGGCCATATCGTGATGCGCGACGGCATGATCGCCGAGATCGGGCAGGGCACCGCGACGGGGCTGGATTGCGAGGGCGACTGGATCGCGCCGGGGCTGGTGGAGCTGCACACCGACAACCTTGAGCGCCACATCACCCCGCGCCCCAAGGTCGACTGGCCGCATCACGCCGCCATCGTCGCCCATGACCAGGAACTGGCGGGCTGCGGCATCACCACGGTTTTCGATGCGATCCGCGTCGGGTCGATGGTGTCGGAACATGCGCTCAGCTACGGGCGCTATGCCAGGTCGATGGCAGACGAGATCCTGACGATGCGCGACAAGGGCGCGCTGAAGATCAGTCACCACCTGCACCTGAGGGCCGAGACCTGTTCGGAAACCCTGCTGGAGGAACTGGACGAGTTCGGTCCCGAGGACCGGGTCGGTATCGTGTCCCTGATGGATCACACGCCCGGCCAGCGCCAATTCCGCGACATCAAGAAGTTCGAGGCCTATGTCTGCGGCAAGCACGGCCTGTCGACCGACGGTTTCACTGAATATTGCGACTGGCTGATCGGTCTGCATGACCGTCTGGGCGCCCGGCACGAGGCCGGGGCGGTCGCCGCTGCCAAGCGCTACGGCGCCGTTCTGGCCAGCCACGACGACACCACGTCCGAACAGGTCGCGACCTCGGCCGCGCATGGCATCCGGGTGGCGGAATTCCCGACCTCGGTCGAGGCCGCCGAGGCCTGTCGTGCCCACCAGATCAGTGTCATCATGGGCGCCCCGAACCTGGTGCGCGGCGGTTCTCATTCCGGCAATGTCGCGGCGCGCGAACTGGCCGATATGGGGCTGCTGGACATCCTGTCCTCGGACTACGTGCCGGCGGCGCTGCTCTATGGCGCGGTGCTGCTGGGGCAGGGCTGGGACGACATGGCGCGCGGGATCGCCACCGTGACGAAGGGTCCGGCCCGGGCCTCTGGCCTGAACGATCGTGGCGTGCTGGCCCCGGACATGCGCGCCGATGTGATCCGGTTCGCCCTGCGGGGCGGGGTGCCGGCGCTGCACGGCGTGTGGTCGCAGGGCCGCCGGGTCGCCTGACCCCTGCCTGAGCCGCACCGAACGAAAGGGGGCCGCGACGTGCGGTCCCCTTGACCTTCTGGCCGCCCTGTCATTTGAGAGATGCAGGAGGCCGAATATGAACCTGCAGACCACGCCGACGCCCGCATCCGACCCGAACCACCCCGACGACCTGCTGCGTCTCGAGGTGACGAAACTGTCCTGTGCCGGCTGTGTCCGGCGGGCAGAGACCGCGCTGTCGGGCGTGCCGGGCGTGGCCAGCGCACGGGTCAACCTGGCCACCCGCAAGGCCGAGGTCGCCCATGACGGATCGCTGACCCCCAGGGCGGCGGCAGAGGCATTGTCGCGCGCGGGCTATCCGGCGGCCGAGGATCACTTGCGGCTGGACATCACAGGGGCCACCTGTGCGTCCTGCGCGCGGCGGATCGAAACCGCGCTGACCGCCCTGCCGGGGGTCGAGGACGCGTCGTTCAACATCGCGACCCACCAGGCCCATATCCGCTATATCGCGGGCGCCGTCACCCCGCGGGCGATGGCCGATGCGGTGCGTGGCGTGGGTTATGGCGCTGAAATCGCAGCTGAAACCGGCGAAGATCAGGTCGACCGCCAGGCCGAGGAGATCACCACCCTGCGCCGCGACACGCTGATCGCCGGGGCGCTGACCCTACCGGTCGTCATCCTGGCCATGGGCGGCCACGTGGTGCCGGCCTTTCACCATTGGCTGGGCCGGACGATCGGGCATGACCTGGTCAATATCTGGCAGTTCCTGCTGACCTCGCTGGTGCTGTTCTGGCCCGGCGCGCGGTTCTTCCGCTCGGGCCTGCCCGCGCTGCGCCATTTCGCGCCCGAGATGAACGCGCTGGTCGTGGTCGGGACAAGCGCCGCCTGGGCCTATTCGACCGTGGCGACCTTTGCCCCCGGCCTGCTGCCCGACGGCGCGCGCGCGGTCTATTTCGAGGCCGCGGCGGTCATCGTGACGCTGATCCTCGCGGGGCGGTGGATGGAGGCGCGGGCCCGTGGCCGCGCCTCTGCCGCGATCCGGCGGCTGGCGGGGCTCCAGGTGCGCGAGGCCCGGCTGCGCGAGGGCGAGGGGACGCGGATGGTCGCCGTCGCAGAGCTCAGCCCCGGCGACGTGATCCTTGTGCAGCCCGGCGAACGGATGCCCGTCGATGGCGAGATCGTCGAGGGGCGGTCGGATGTCGACGAAAGCATGGTGACGGGCGAACCAATCCCGGCCTCCAAGGGGGCGGGCGATGCGGTGGTCGGCGGCACGGTCAACGGGGCGGGGGCCCTGGTGATCCGCGCCACGGCGACGGGCGAGGGCACGGTCCTGTCGCAGATCATGGCCGCGGTCGAAGCCGCGCAGGGGGCCAAGCTGCCGATCCAGTCCCTCGTCGACCGGATCGCGGCGGTTTTCGTGCCGGCGGTGATCGGGGTGGCGACGCTGGTCTTCCTCGGCTGGTGGCTGCTGGGACCGGAACCCGCGCTGCCGACCGCTCTGGTCGCGGCGGTGTCGGTTCTGGTGGTGGCCTGCCCCTGTGCCATGGGCCTGGCCGTTCCGGTTTCAATCATGGTGGGCACGGGACGCGGGTCCGAGATGGGCGTGCTGTTCCGCAAGGGCGATGCGCTGCAATCGCTCGCGGTGGTGGAGGTCGTGGCCTTCGACAAGACGGGCACGCTGACCCGGGGCCGTCCGGTGCTGACGGGCCTTGTCGGGTCCGAGGAGGACTTGGCCGCGCTTGCCGCGCTGGAGGCTTATTCGGAACATTCCATCGCCCGCGCGATTGTGGCGGGGGCCCGGGACAGGGGGCTGACGCTGCCCGGGGCCGAGGGCGTGACCGCCCGCGCCGGGCTGGGTGTCGAAGGGCAGGTGTCTGGGCGCAGCCTGCGGATCGGCAATCGCGACTACGTCACCGGCGCGCTGTCGCCCGAGATGGAGCAGGCGGTTGCCGACTGGAATGCCGAGGGCCGCACGGTCCTCTATGCCGAGGCCGATGGCGCCGTGATCGCCGTGCTGGCCGTGTCCGACGAGGTCAAGCCCGAAGCGGCCGCGGTGCTGGCGCGCCTCCGGCAACAGGGCAAGCGGTTGGTCATGGTGACAGGCGACAGCGAGGCCGCAGCCGGGGCCGTGGCCCGCGACCTGGGCATCGACGAAGTTCGCGCCGGGGTGAAGCCGACCGAGAAGGCGGGCATCGTCGACGCGCTGCGCGTCGATGCGCGCGTGGCCTTTGCCGGGGACGGGATTAACGACGCGCCCGCGCTGGCCGCCGCAGATGTGGGCATCGCCATGGGGTCGGGGACGGATGTCGCGATGGAAAGCGCCGACGTGGTGCTGATGGACGGTGACATTGAAGGTGTGGCCCGGGCGATCGACCTGTCGCAGTGCACGATGGCAAATATCCGTCAGAACCTCTTCTGGGCCTTCGCCTACAACGTCGCGCTGATCCCTGTCGCGGCGGGTCTGTTGGCGCTGGTGGGCGGGCCGATGCTGTCGCCGATGCTGGCCTCGGCCGCGATGGCCGCGTCCTCGGTCCTGGTGGTCAGCAACGCGCTGCGCCTGCGCCGGGTCGGGGCCTGAGCCATCCTGTCGCGACGGCCCCGCGAAACGGCGTGGCCGCTAGGGCGAGTTGACGTTCAGGCAAGGCACAGTCAGCGCAAAGTAACGTTCCACAATGCGAGAAAAGTTACTTTGATTTTACTTGCGAATTGGGTATCCGCCTGTACGGTTTCCATGGAACCGGCCCTTGTCGAGGCCGGAGTAACGGGAGGAATACCATGAACAAGTACCTTCAGGGTGCAGCGGTTGCTGCATTGTCCATCGCCATCGCGGCCCCCGCAATGGCAGAAGAGTGGAACGTGTCCGTCTGGGGCAAGCGCCGCGCCTTCACCGAACACGTCGAAAAACTGGCTGAACTGGTGTCGGAAAAGACCGGCGGCGAGTTCACCATGAACGTGTCCTATGGCGGTCTGTCCAAGAACACCGAGAACCTCGACGGTATCTCGATCGGGGCCTTTGAAATGGCCCAGTTCTGTGCCGGCTACCACGAGGACAAGAACCCCACGATCACCGTGCTGGAACTGCCCTTCCTGGGCGTGCGCAACCTCGAAGAGGAAGTCGCGGTCAGCCACATGATCTACGAGCATCCGGCCGTGCAGGAAGACCTGGCACGCTGGAACGCCAAGCTGCTGATGACCTCGCCGATGCCGCAATACAACCTGGTGGGCACCGGCGATCCGCGCGAAACCGTCGAAAGCTTTGACGGCATGCGCGTCCGTGCCACCGGTGGCCTGGGCGAAGCGTTCAAGGCCGTGGGCGGTGTGCCGACCTCCGTGCCGTCGAACGAAGCCTATAACGCGATGGAAGCAAACGTCGTCGACACCGTGGCCTTCGCGCAGCACGCGCACCTGTCGTTCCGCACGATCGACCAGGCCGACTGGTGGACCGCGAACCTGAACCCGGGCACCGTGAACTGCCCGATCGTGGTCAACATCGACGCCTATGAGGGCCTGTCGGACGAGCACCGCGAAGCGCTGGACAGCTCGGTCGATGAATCCATCGCCTATTACCTGGACAACTACCAGAACAACGTTCTGACCCAGTGGGACCAGATCCTGGACGAGAAGGGCGTGACCAAGGTCGAATTCTCCGACGAGGAGCTGCAGAAGTTCCGCGACGCGACCCAGGGCATTGCCGACCAGTGGATCGAAGAGAAGAGCGCGCAGGGCATCCCGGCGCAGGAACTCTACGACATGGTCAAGGCCAAGCTGGCCGAAATGCACGGCATGTAAGCCTTACAAGGCATTGAAAACAAAGGCCCCGGTGGATGCCGGGGCCTTTCCTTCTTTCCGTCCGCAGAGACGGGACAAGACAGACGGGGGACAACGATGGCAGGTTCATCTGCAGTTCTGGAAGACGGCAGCGCGCTGAGCCGGCTGGATCGCGCGCTCTACCGCGTCGAGAAGGTGTTCGGCGTGATCTCGGGCCTGGCGGTGCTGATGCTGATGGTGCTGGCCGTGGTCTCGGTCGCGGGTCGGCATTTCTTCAACGCGCCGCTGCCGGGTTACGTGGACTGGATCCAGATCGCGATGCCGCTGATCGCCTTCCTGGGCATTTCCTACGCCCAGCGGGACGGCGGCCATATCCGCATGGATATCGTGATCGGCAAGCTCAAGGGCCGGGCGCTCTGGGTTGGCGAGTTCATCACCACCTTCGCGACCTTCGCGCTGATCGTGCTGCTGATCTGGGGCAGCTGGGCGCATTTCGGGCGCAGCTTCGATTTCGGCGCGCCGAACTGGAGCCGCGACAGCACCATCGATATCGGCCTGCCGATCTGGCCGGCCAAGCTGCTGGTCCCCGTCGCTTTCGGCATCATGGGCATTCGCCTGTTGCTGCAGCTGTGGGGCTACGTCGTGGCCATCGGCAAGGGCGGCGACAAGCCCATCGGGGTGCCGCTGATGAAATCCGCCGCGGAACTGGCGGCAGAAGAGGCCGAGCATGTCTCGAGCCTGGACAGATAGGGGCGCGCGATGAGCAGTATTGAAATCGGTCTCTGGGTTTCCGGCGGTCTGCTGGTTCTGGTCGTTCTGGGCATGCGCGTGGCCTTTGCCGCGGGCGCCGCGGGCGTCGTCGGCCTGATCTGGATCTTCTGGGAGAAGAAGGATTACGCCTGGGACGAGCTGGGCTGGGCGCTTGGCGTGGCCGTCAAGACGGCGGGGCAGGTGCCCCATTCCAAGATCGCCAGCCAGGAGCTGTCGCTGATCCCGGTCTTCATCCTGATCGGCTACATGGCCTATTACGCGGGCCTGACCAACGCGTTGTTCGACGCGGCGAAGAAATGGCTGGGCTGGCTGCCGGGCGGCATGGCGGTGTCGACCGTCTTTGCCACCGCGGGTTTCTCGGCCGTGTCCGGCGCCTCGGTCGCGACCTCGGCCGTGTTCGCCCGGATCGCGATCCCCGAGATGCTGAAGATCGGCTATGACAAGCGCTTTGCGGCAGGGGTCGTGGCGGCGGGGGGCACGCTTGCCTCGCTGATCCCGCCCTCGGCCATCCTGGTGATCTACGCGATCATCGTGGAACAGGACGTGGGCAAGCTGCTGCTGGCGGGCTTCATCCCCGGCGTGTTCTCGGCCGTGGTCTACGGTGGCATCATCGTCGGGCTGGCCCTGGCCATGCCGCGCCTTGGCCCGCCTGTCGGCGGGTTCGGCTGGGGCGAACGGATCAAGTCGCTGATCCCGGCTTTCCCGATCTTCTTCGTCGTGCTGATCATCATCTCGTTCATCTACAACCCCTTCGGCGACCCGCTGGGCACCCCGACCGAGGGCGGCGCCCTGGGCGCGGCGCTGATCTTCGTGATGGCGCTGGTGAAGGGCATGAAATGGGCCGAGCTGAAGGACGCGCTGCTGGAAACGGCAAAGCTGGCCACGATGATCTTCACGATCATCTGGGGCGTGCTGATCTACGTGCGCTTCCTGGGCTTCGCGAACCTGCCGCGGGCGTTTTCGGACTGGATCCAGGGGCTTGAACAATCGCCGATGATGACGCTGGTGCTGATCCTGCTGGCCTATGCCGTACTGGGCATGTTCATGGATGCGATCGGGATGCTGCTGCTGACCCTGCCGGTGGTCTACCCCGCGGTGATGGCGCTGAATGGCGGCGATCTGGTGTCGGCGGCGGACAGCACCTTCGGTATGTCCGGCCCGATGTGCGCAATCTGGTTCGGGATCCTGGTGGTGAAGATGGCGGAGTTCTGTCTGATCACACCACCGATCGGTCTGAACTGCTTCGTGGTGGCCGGGGTGCGGCCGGAACTGTCCGTGCAGGACGTGTTCCGCGGCGTGACGCCCTTCTTCATCGCGGACGCGCTGACCATTGCCGGTCTGGTGGCCTTCCCGGGCATCGTGCTGTGGCTGCCATCGCTGGCCTAGGCCGGGCTGGATGGAATGTTGAAAGGCGCCTCGGGGAACCCGGGGCGCCTTTTGCTATTGTGGGAAAGGGGCTCTGCCCCTTGCCGCCAAGGCTTCGCCTTGACGGCTACCCCGGAGTATTTTCGGCAAGATGAAGCAGGGGGCGCGGGTTACTGGCGTTCCAGCAGGGTGAACTTTTCGGTTTCCGCGACCGGCGTGTAGTTCGCGTCGAGGAAGCTGGAGAGCTCGGGGAAGAGCGCGAGGAATTCGGCCGAGCTTTCTGGGCGGCCGGTCACCCAGGGGGTGGCGTCGCTGTCCTGGACGACGACGTGGCGCGGCGGGTTGGCGGCGAGCCGCGCCATCAGGTCCGGCGTGTAGCGGCCATCGTGGAAATCCACGACGAAGGGCCAGGCGAAGGGGTAGCGATAGCGCGGCGGTTCTTCGGCGAGGAAATAGATCATCGTCTCGTAGCCCCAGACGAAGAGGCTGTCGCCGGGTGCCCGATGCGTGGCGAGCAGGGCGGCGAAATCCTCGGTCGCGGCGATGTCAAAATCGACGGGCATCGGGTGGATCGCGTGGTGTTCCTGGATCGTCGCATTGGCCTGTAGCAGGCGCAGGTGGCCGGCCATGCGTGGCCAGATCGGCGTCGTCGAGATCACCCAGGCCAGCCCGGCGATCATGAAGGCCGAGGCCAGCGCGGCCGAACCCAGCCGGCGGCGTAATGCCGAGGTCAGCGCGCCGATGCAGAGGCCCCAGAACACCGCATAGGCCGGCATCATCGGCAGGAAGTGATAGGCGAAGCCCTTGGCCTGAACGAAGCCCGAGAGCCAGCCGGTGACGCCCCAGATGGCGATGACGTAGAAAAAGAGGGCCTCGCCCCGCATGAGGGCCGCCAGCCAGAGCAGGAAACCGCCGAGGATGATCCAGATGTTCACCGGCGCCGGGCCCACCATGACGATGAGATCCCACAGAAAATCGGAGCGTTCGGCGCCATAGGCGATATAGCCGCGGATGTAGTTCTGGATCTCGAGGAAGGGCTCCAGCGCGCCGCCGCTGACGAGGATGGCGACGATCGTGCCAAGGACCAGCGCGCCGCCCAGCACGTAGAAGCCCAGGTCGGACCAGCGGAACCGCACCGTGCCCTGGCTGAAAAGCGGCGCAAAGACCAGCAGGCCAGCCGCCATGATCGTGTATTTGAACCCCACGCCCACACCCAGCATCGCGCCACCCAGCAGCATCCAGAGCGCGCGGGCGCGACCCGTCCGCTCCCACCCCGCGATCAGGCAGAGCAGCGAGGGCACCACGGTGAAGGCGGCCCAGCCATCGGTCTGGGCATGTTCCCAATAGGTCATGGAATAATAGATCACCGACAGGCCCAGCCCGGCTGCGCCGGCCTCTGCCGCGGACCGTCCCAGCTTTTGCAGGATACGGACCACCCCCAGTGTCGTGGCGAAGAAAATCACCCAGTCGAGGTAGCGGATCGCCTGCATGTCATGGCCGAACAGCAGCTGGCTGAGGCGGTGCATCGCCGTGGTCATGGGCGGCTTGATGTTGAAGACATCGCGGTAGGTGGTCAGCCCTTCGCCCCAGGCATAGGCGATGGTGGAATGGATCCCCTGGTCACGTCCGAAAGGTTCGAAGGCCGTGTAGGCCCCAAGGACCAGCACGCCCAGGGCGGCCACCAGATAGGCCGCGCCGAAGCCCGGCTGCCGTTCGTCTGCGCCCATGCCTGTCCCCTTGCTGTCCTGCCGCGCTGTCCAATGCGCTGTTATTGCGCACAATCTGCAACAATCCCGTCCGTGGTGCCATAAAATTACCATTTTGGACGGAAACAATAGGTTGAGAGGGTCGCAAAGGCCTCATGAGACATTGCCGGGGCCTGAGAGGGGATTGCCACATGAACATTTCGTCGGATCTGGACAGGGCGTTGCGCGCGCGCGCAGAACGCCGCGGACCGGTCAAGACGGTGTCCATCGTCGTGCCCTTCCTGAACGAAGCGGAAACGCTGGAGGAAATGCATGCGCGGATCACCGTGGCCATGGGCGCGCTGGCGCCCCGGCACGAGGTGATCTTCGTCGATGACGGTTCCGACGATGGCGGCGACCTGGTGGTAGAGGCCCTGGCCGAGGCCGACCCGGCCGTGCGGCTGATCCGGTTCACCCGGAATTTCGGCAAGGCGGCGGCACTGTCGGCCGGCATGGCCGAAGCCCGGGGCGACGTGATCGTGACCATGGATGCCGACCTGCAGGACGACCCCAAGGAAATCCCGCGCTTCCTGGCACGGCTGGAAGAAGGCTATGACGTGGTGTCGGGCTGGAAACAGATGCGACACGACCCGCTGGGCAAGACGCTGCCGTCGAAGGTGTTCAACCGGATGACCGCCCGGATGTTCGACGTCGACCTGCATGACATCAATTGCGGCTTCAAGGCCTATACGCGGCGCGCGGCGCGGCACCTGAACCTCTATGGCGAATTGCATCGGTTCACCCCGGCGCTGTTGCATGCGGCCGGCTACCGGGTGGCCGAGATCGCCGTGGAACATCATCCGCGCCAGCACGGCGTGTCGAAATACGGGCCGCGGCGCATGATCAAGGGCCTGCTGGACATCGCCACGGTCAAGCTGGTGACGCGCTACCAGTCCCGTCCGCTGCATTTCTTTGCCATGCTGGGCCTGCCGCTGATGCTGATCGGGCTGGCCTTCATTTCCTACCTGTCGGCGCTCTGGGTGCTGGATATGGGGCCGATCGGCAATCGCCCCCTGCTGCTGATCGGGATCCTGTTCGTGATCACCGGCACGCAGGTGCTGGGCGTCGGGCTGGTGGCGGAATTGCTGCAGGCGGCAGGCCTGCGCGAGCGCGACAAATACGTGATCGACCAGACGATCGGCGGCGAACCCCTGATGCAGGATCCGGGCGAGGTGCGCGGTCGGTTGGGTTAAGCGTCGGGCTTTGCCCGCAGGCTGAGCCTGAGGTTGTAGAGCATCAGGAGCAGCGTCGCCGACATCACCGCGAAGATCGAGAACGACCCGGACCGCGCGCCCTCCAGCGCCAGCAGGGCCGAGGCCAGGGCGCGCAGCATGAAGAAGCGCGGCGACACGATCGAGCGCCCTGCCTTCCGGCTCTCCCAGGCCTGCAACAGCCAAGAGCCGAAGAAGAGCGCGCCACCGAAAAGGCCGATGATTTCCTGCCGCCACTCGATCTGAAACAGCTCTGTCAATTGATCCATCTGCTCCTCGCGGTTTTGCGCCACGCTAGCGGGCGGCGGCGCGGGCGGCAATGGAGCTGGCGTGGAAGCAGGCCGGCACTCAAGCGTCGCGCCACTGGCCAGGGGCGAGTGCGCCCAGTTGCCAGTCACCGATGCGGGTGCGGATCAGGCGCAGGGTCGGGTGGCCGACATGGGCCGTCATGCGGCGCACCTGCCGATTGCGGCCTTCGGTGATCGTCAGCTCGACCCAGCAATCGGGCACGGATTTGCGCTCCCGGATCGGCGGCGTGCGGGGCCAGAGCCAATCGGGTTCCGCCACGCGGCGCGCCTGTGCCGGGCGGGTCGGGCCATCCTTGAGCGTGACGCCTGCGGCCAGTGCCCTGAGCGCGTCGTCCGAGATTTCGCCCTCGACCTGGGCAAGGTATGTCTTGGGCGCCTTGTATTTCGGGTGGGAAATCCGGGATTGCAGTCGTCCGTCATCCGTCAGGATCATCAGCCCCTCGCTGTCGCGATCCAGCCGCCCCGCCGGGTAGACGCCAGGCAGGTCAATGAAATTCGACAGGGTCGGGCGGGGGGAGCCCTCCGTCCCGCGGTCGGTGAATTGCGACAGGACGTCGAAAGGTTTGTTAAAGAGGATCGTGCGCGCCATGGCATGCTTCTAGTCCGCTGCCGCGCCCGCGACCAGCCTTTCGCCAACAGGCGCGCCTGCGGCGCATTCGATTTCATCTTGCTCGGGCCGCAAGGGCCATGGAGGGCTCTGCCCTCCAAACCTCCCGGGATACTTGTTGGCCAGATGAAAGGGGGGCCAGATGAATAGAGGTCCAGGTGAATCAGGGCGCAGATCCCCTGCTTCATCTTGCCGGAAATACTCCGGGGTAGGCGCCGAGGCAGAGCCTCGGCGACAGGGGCAGAGCAGCCCCTTTCCGACATAAAAAGAAGGCGCACCGGTAGGCCGGTGCGCCTTCTGATGGTCGAAGCAGATCGGGGTCAGGCGACCTGCTTCAACTCATGCTTGGGCTTTTCCACGAACACCTCGTGGAGCGCCTTGATCGCTTTCTTGAGGTCGTCGCGTTCCATCACGAACTGGACGTCGACATTGCGCGGGCCTTGGGTGGCGCCGATGGCTTCCATCCCCGCGGCGGCGATGGCCTGCAGGCCACGCGTCAGCACGCTGAGGCCGCTCAGGTCGCGCCCGATCACCGAGGCCAGGGACAATGTTCGCGAGGAAATCTCGGCCGACGGGTAGAGGGCTGCGATGTCTTTCTCGACGCGCTTCATGATCTTGAGCGAGGAGTCGAGGTAGTGGGTGATCGTGTTGGCGTTCGACACCTTGGACACGATGCGCACGTCGTGGCGTTTGAGCACCTCGAGGATCGCGGCGTCGTAACCCTTCACGCCCACCATGTCCTGTTCGAACACTTCGAAGGCGATGATGTCGAGGCCGGTCACGATTTCCACCTCCGGCGTATCGGTCGGCTGATCGTCGATCAGCGTGCCCGGGTCCTCCGGCTCGAACGCGTTGGTCACGCGCAGCGGCACCTCTGCCTGGCGCAGGGTCTTGGCGGCTTTCGGGTGGATCGCCTCCATCCCCATGTTCGACAACTGGTCGGCCACGTCATAATTGGTCCGGCCCAGTTTGCGCACGGCATCCTGACCGACCAGGTTCGGGTCGGCGGAGCTGAGGTGGAATTCCTTGTGGATGATCGCTTCCTTGGCGCCGGTGAGGGCGGCCAGCTTGGAAAACGTCACCTCGGAATAACCACGGTCGAATTCGCGCATCAGGCCTTCGACGCATTGGGCATAGCCCGTGACGATGGGCATTTCGGTCATCGGGTCGACCTTGTCCATCGCGGAATTGATGCGTTCCTCGAGCGTCAGGCCGCCTTCGTCGCGCCAGCCCGACAGGTCCACGAGGCGGGCATTGACGCCAGCCCGTTGCAGCATAAGAACCGTGGCGAAGGCGGAATGCGCCTCACCCAGACCCGACAGCAATTCGCGCACCTGCAACATGTGCTCTTCCAGGCGGAAGTGGCCGTAGGTGCAGAGCCGCTGCAGGTCGATCAGCGCGTTGCGGGCATCCTCGATCCGGCCGCGGACGAAATCCGTGGCGCGTTCGATGTCGGCAGGATGTTCGAGGATCGCTTCATGCGCCTTGACCATTTCTTCGCCGACGCGGTCCAGCGCCTCGTGCCAGCCGCGTCCGGTATCGGAATGCGCGAACTGGGCGTAGACACCGGCCTCACCGGATTTCTTGTGTTCCAGCAACAGGTTGGTGATGCCACCAAAGGCTGAAACCACGAAGATGCGGCCGTATAGGTCGTCTCCTTCGCGATCGCCGATGAACAGCGTGTCGCGAAGGGTGTCGACGCGGGACATCGAGGTCCCGCCGATTTTTTCAACAGTATGGGTCATGCTTGGCCTCAGGCGTTTTCCTCGGCCGGGGCGTAGGAGCCGTCTTCCTGGTGCACTTCGGTGCCCGTGACGGGCGGGTTGAAGCAGCAGGCCATGACGAGTTCCTCGTCCGCCACCAGCGTGTGCTTGTCATGCTTGTCGAGAGCGTACATCACGCCGGGCGTGATCTCGTGCGTCTCGCCGGTGGCCAGGTCGGTGATCCGACCCTTGCCCTGCATGCAGTAGACGCTTTCGAAGTGGTTCTTGTAGTGGAACGTGTGTTCCGAACCGGCCTCGAGGAAGGTGATGTGGAAGGAAAAGCCCATCTTGTCGTCGGCCAGCAGCATCCGCACGGATGTCCAGTTGGCGTCCGAAACGACGCGGTCTTTTTCCTCTTTGACGATCTTGTTGAAGTCACGAACGATCATTGGGTTTACTCCGCGGCAATCTTGTTGGTTTCGAGGACGTCGCGCGTGGCGTCGAGCAGCAGCCCGAGGCCCTTGCGGAACGTCTCATCCTTGATGGTGAGCGCTGCCAGCACCTTGACGACCTCGTCATCGGCACCGGAGGTTTCGATGATCAGGCCCTTTTCGAAGGCGCGGGCGCAGATCTTGGAGGCCAGCTCGCCAGAGCCGACATCGACACCCTGCATCAGGCCGCGCCCCTTCAGGCGGGCACCCGGGATCAGGTCCGCGATTTCCTGCAGAGCCGTGGTCAGCACCGTCGATTTCGCTGCAAGTTCGTCCTGGAATGCATTGTCGGACCAGAATTTTTCAATCGCGACGCGGCCAGTGACGAAGGCATGGGTGTTGCCCCGGAAGGTGCCATTGTGTTCGGCCGGCTTCCAGATGTCGTGCTCCGGCTTGATCAGCAGCGCGGCGAAGGGCAGGCCGAAGCCCGACAGCGATTTCGCTTGGGTGATCATGTCCGGCTCGATCCCTGCCTTCTCGAAGGCGAAGTAGGTGCCGGTCCGGCCGCAGCCCGACTGGATGTCGTCCACGATCAGCAGCGCGCCATGTTCCTTGGCCAGCTTCGCAACGCCCTGCATCCATTCGTCGGAGGCCGCGTTCAGCCCGCCTTCGCCCTGAACGGGTTCGAAGATGAAGGCCGCCGGGGCATCAACACCGGAGGAGGAGTTGTTCAGCATCGCTTCGATGAATTGCAGCGTGTCCACGCCTTCGCCCATCGAATGTTCGTAGGGCAGGTGGGTCACGTCGCCCAGGTGGCCACCGCCAGCGCCGTTGCGCTTGCCGATGTTACCGGTCAGCGACAGCGAGCCCATGGTCATCCCATGGAAGCCGTTGGTGAACGAGATGATGTTGCGACGGCCGGTGACCTTGCGGGCCAGCTTCATCGCGGCTTCGACGGCGTTGGTGCCAGTCGGGCCGGTCATCATGATCTTGTAGTCCATGCCCCGCGGCTTGAGGATTTTCTCCTCGTACGCCGTCAGGAATGCCGCCTTGGCGTCGGTGTGCATGTCCAGACCATGGGCGATCCCGTCGGCGGTGATGTGGTCGATCAGCGCCGATTTCATGTCCGGGTCGTTATGGCCGTAGTTCAGCGACGAACAGCCGGCCAGGAAGTCGATATACGTGTTTCCGTCGGCGTCGGTCATTTCCGACCCTTGGGCTTTCACGAAGGTGGTGGGGAACGAACGGCAGTAGGAGCGTGCGGCGCTCTCGCGGCGTTCATAAATGTCAAAATCGTTGGTCATGTCTTTAGGCATTTCATAAGTCCTTTCGGGACAAAGCCTACCGGCAGCGGAAAGTTCCGCTGCAGGAGCCAATTGGTGAATTAGGGGGCGTTGTGGTGCGCGCGATCAGGCGGCCTTGCGCAGGTCTTCGTCGACCGCGGGCAGCGTGATGGTCACCATGTGCTCGGTGTCGTGTGCGCCACCGAAATGATCTTCCTCGTGGAAGTGCGGCTCGTCCGTGAGCTCGCCGCCAATGTGCTTGGCAAAGCTGCGGAAGAGACCCCAGGAGGCATCGTTGTCCTCGGTGATGGTCGTCTTCAACGCCTCGGCGCCGTCGCAGGCGTCGCGCTCCAGCAGGTGGACCAGCATCTTGCGGCCCAGGCCCAGCCCACGTGCCTTGGGGCTGACGGCGACCTGCCAGACGAAGAACGCATCTTCGTTGGGGATCATGTGGCCAGAAATCCAGCCGACGATTTCACCATCCAGTTCAGCCACCACGCAGGTGTCGCGGAAGTGATCCGCCTGGATGAGATTGCAGTACATGGAGTTCTCGTCCAGCGGCTTGCAGTCGCGGATGAGCTCCCAGATTTCGGCCCCATCCGTCGCTTCTGGTTTGCGCAGGAGGGGCTTGCGAGTTCGTGTCTGCTCTAGATCTTTCGGCATTTCAATCTGACCCTTGTTATTTCCTTCGAGTGACAAACTAGTTGGGGTGCGGAAAAGTTTCAACCTTTGAAGTAAAATTTTGGGCCTTTCCGGCAGAAAATCGTGGGTATGGCGGCTAAACCCCTTGTTTTTAGGGGATTGGTGGCCATTTAAAAGGTTCGAAAGGTAAAGTAGTAGTGTTGTCGCACCGCTTTATGCTTCGCGACCCTAAAGGAAGTACTTTGGGAGTTGAACCGATCAGACGGGAATGAGATAATTTCTGCCATGAGCGAAATCGAACCAGACCGCGTTGACGAAAGCCTTATTGCCCTGCGCCGCATCCTGCGCGCAACAGAGCAGTACGAGCGCGACCTGGCCTCTGCGGCCGGATTGTCGCCCGCGCAGCTGCGCGTGCTTCAGATTCTGGCCAGCAAGCCCGACACCACCGCCACGCCCAAGGCACTGGCGCAGCAGATGGGTGTCAGCCAGGCCACCGTCACCTCGGTCGTCGACAAGCTCGTGTCGCGGGGCCATGTCCGGCGCACCCCGTCGGAAACCGACCGGCGCCAGACCAACATCATCCTGACAGTCACCGGCCGCGGATCGCTGGAAGAGGCGCCCGACGCTCTGCAGCAGCGCTATGTCCGGGAATTCGTCAAGCTTGCCGATTGGGAGCAGGCGCAACTCGTTTCGTCACTGGAACGGGTCGCCGCGATGATGGACGCCCACAAGATCGACGCCTCACCCGTTTTGACGGTGGGGGAGATCGACGGGGCCGGAAAGCGCAAGTAGCGTCCCACAGCCGGCCCCGATCAGGGGCGCATTTTCAGGCAGGCAGACGCCGGGCCCGAGGCGGTTTCGGCTGATAAACCGTCGCAGCCGTGACAGGGCGGTGGACGTTTGCGCCCTTGTGAGATAAGCGTGCGGCGGCTCAACAAAGGCTTGGAAATCATGGCTGACAGCAAAACCCCCGATATTGTGTATACAAAGGTAGACGAAGCGCCGGAGCTCGCATCGGCCTCTCTGCTTCCGATCATTCAGACCTTCGCCGCCGCCGCGGGCGTGTCGGTCGGCACCAAGGATATCTCCCTGGCCGGTCGTATCATCTCGACCTTCCCGGAGGCCCTGACCGAAGACCAGCGCATCACCGACGACTTGGCCGTGCTGGGCGAACTGGTGAAGACGCCCGAAGCCAACGTCATCAAGCTGCCCAACATCTCCGCTTCCGTCCCGCAGCTGGTCGCGGCGGTGAAGGAATTGCAGGCGCAGGGATACGCGCTGCCCGATTATCCCTACGAGCCTGAAACCGAAGAAGAAAAGGCCGTCCGCGCCAAGTACGACACGATCAAGGGTTCCGCCGTGAACCCGGTCCTGCGCGAAGGCAACTCGGATCGCCGTGCCGCCATCGCGGTGAAGAAATACGCCCAGTCCAACCCGCACCGCATGGGCGAGTGGACCGCCGACAGCAAGACCCGCGTGGCGTCGATGTCGTCGGGCGATTTCTCCTCCAACGAGGTGTCCGCGACGCTGGACAAGGCCGCGACCGCCAAGATCGTCCTGGAAACCGCAGGTGGCGAGATCGTCCTGAAAGAGGGCGTGTCCTACCCCGAGGGCACCGTGGTCGACGCGACCTACATGTCCGCCAAGGCGCTGGACGCTTTCCTGGCCGAGGAAATCGAGAAGACCAAGGAAGAGGGCGTTCTGTTCTCGCTGCACATGAAGGCCACGATGATGAAGGTTTCGGACCCGATCATCTTCGGTCACGCGGTCAAGCAGTGGCTCAAGCCGGTCTTCGACAAGTACGGCGACAAGATGGAAGAGCTGGGCGTCGATCCCAATGGCGGCATGGGCTCTCTGCTGGACAAGGTGTCGGGCGAGCCCGAGATCATGGCCGCGATCGAGGAAGTGCGCGAGATGCGCCCGCCGATGTACATGGTGAATTCCGACAAGGGCATCACCAACCTGCACGTGCCCTCCGACGTGATCATCGACGCCTCCATGCCGGCGCTGATCCGCGACGGGGGCAAGGGCTGGGGCCCGGACAACAAGCAGCACGACACGAACTGCGTGATCCCCGACAATTCCTACGCGCCGGTCTATGACGAGACGATCAAGTTCTTCAAAAAGAACGGGAAACTCGACCCGGCGACCGCAGGCACGGTGCAGAATATCGGCCTGATGGCACAGAAGGCCGAGGAATACGGATCGCATCCGACGACCTTCGAGATCCCCGAAGGTGGCACCGTCAAGATGATCCTCGACGACGGCACCGTGCTGCACGAGCACAAGGTGGAGAAGGGCGATATCTGGCGCTCGGCCTCGGCCCGCAAGGCGCCGATCGAAGACTGGGTGAACCTGGCCATCGAACGTCAGAAGGCCGAAGGCTGCGAGGCGATCTTCTGGCTGGACGAGGACCGCGCCCATGACGCGGAGCTGATCAAGTACGTGAAGCCGATCCTCGAAGCCAAGGGTGTCGCGGACAAGTTCGCCATCATGTCGCCCGCCAAGGCGACCGTGAAGACGCTGGAGACGATCACCAAGGGCGAGAACTCCATCGCGATCACCGGGAACGTGCTGCGCGACTACCTGACCGACCTGTTCCCGATCCTGGAACTGGCGACCTCGGCCAAGATGCTGTCCATCGTCAAGCTGATGAATGGCGGCGGTCTGTTCGAAACCGGGGCCGGTGGATCGGCACCGAAACACGTGCAGCAGCTGCAGGAAGAGAACCACCTTCGGTGGGATTCTCTGGGCGAATTCTGTGCCTTGGGCGAAAGCCTGAAGTTCCTAGCCGATGCCCGGAGCAACGAAAAGGCACGGGTGCTGGGCGAGGGCGTGGACGTCGCCACCCAGGGCATCCTGGACCACAACCGGTCGCCCTCGCGCAAGGTGGGTGAGCCGGACAACCGCGACAGCCATTACTGGTTCGCCCGCTATTGGGCGGAAGCGCTGGCCGCACAATCCAAGGACACCGAGATCGCCGCGCATTTTGCGCCTATTGCCAAGGCCTTGGCCGAAGGCGAAGCGGCCATCGTGGGTGAGCTGGCAGCGGCACAGGGTTCGGCTGCGGACCTGGGTGGCTACTACCATACCGACCCGGAAAAAACCGCATCCGTGATGCGCCCGTCCGAGACTTTGAACAAGATCATCGGCTGATTTTCCAGCCCGACGAAAACAGCCCCGCCGCGTTCCGCGCGGCGGGGTTTTTCGTGTCCGGAAGACAGGAGCGGGGCGCAGGCCGACCACCCCGGCGCGGGTTCGTTACCCCACCGAACGGCACGTCGGTATCACGTCGGTATCCGGTCGGTATTGCGTCGGTGCGGATGACCGCCCTCTTGGGCCGCCGGACGGGCATCTGATGCGGCGCTTTCGCCCGGAGCCAGGACCCGACGCGGCCAGACCCGACAGGGCCAGATCCGACGGGGCCAGATCCGACGGGGCCGAGGCCCCGCCGTGCGTCACGCGGCGAGGTTGGCGCCGCCGTTCACGTAGATCACCTGGCCGGTGATGAACTGCGCGGCGGGGGAGGCGAGGAAGCGGATCAGCTCGCAATAATCGTCCGGGGCGACGGCACGGCCGGAGGGGTTGTCGCGGGCCGCGTGCTCCATCAGCGATGTGGTGGTGTCCTCACCGAAGATGGTGCGCACCGCCTCGGTCCCGACGATGGAGGGGGCGACGGAATTGACGCGGATGCCGCGCGGGGCAAGTTCGGTCGCCATGTAGCGGATCAGCGCCTCGGTCGCGGCCTTGCCGACGCCGATGGCGGCGTAGTTCGGCACGACGATCCGGCCGCCGCGACTGGAGAAGAAGAACACGGTCGATCCGCTGTCGAGCAGGGCATCGAAGGCCTGCACCAGGAAAAGGAGCGAGATGCCGTTGGTAGTCACCGCCTTGGTGAACCGGTCGGGCGCTGCGTCGAGCGTGGGGGTCGCGTAGGCATCGACGGCGCAATGGACCAGCATTTCGGCGCGTTCGCCGGCATCGCTGACCGCGCGGGCCAGGTCGGCGCAGCCCTCGGGCGTGCCCGCATCGGCCTGCACGACGATGGCTGTGGCCCCGGCTTTTTCGATCTCGGCGGCGGTGGCCTGGGCGGCCGCGCTGTCGGAATGGTAGTTGACGACGACGGTCTTGCCCGGCGCGCTGAAGGCGAGGGCGACATCGCGTCCGATCCCCTTGGTTCCGCCGGTGATGATGATGGCCATTGCTGTCTCCTCCTCTGGTGAGGGGAAAGTCTAGCAAGACAAAATTGTAGTGCAATATTGTTCTTCATATATTTGCGGTTTGCTTTATACTGGAGGTTGAAATCATGGACCGGGAGGTGAACGTGGAAGATTGGACGGTGCCCAGAACCCGCCCGCTGGCGGTTCTGACGGCCAAGCTGGGACCGGCGCAGAAACTGGGTGACACGCCGCAGGGCAACCGCAAGATCGTGCCGGTGATCGGCGGCGACATGCGGGGACGGATCAATGCCGATGTGCTGCCCTTCGGCGGCGACTGGGCGCTGACCCGGGCCGACGGGGTGCTGGAGCTGGATGTGCGCCTGACCCTCGAAACGGAGGACGGCGCGCAGATCCACATGACCTATGCGGGCATGCGCCACGGGTCGGACGAGGATATCGCCGCCCTGGCCGAGGGGCGGGAGGTGCCGCCGGAGCGGCTGTATTTCCGCATCCTGCCACGGTTCGAGACGGCGCATCCGGATTGGACCTGGCTGAACCGCCTAATGTGCGTGGGTATCGGAGAGCGGCTGGCCGAGGGCCCTCGCTACCATATCCACGAGATCTTGTGATAGACTTTCAACGGGGCCACCGTGACAGGCAGGTGGTCTGTGCGATAACGGTGTTTGGGATTAATATATGAAGAAACCGTCTTCCAGGACTGTGACCGAGGCCAAGATCGTGACCAAGAGTTCACCGGACATCGTGTTCGACGCCATCATCACCGCCATTCAGAACAGCACGCTGGTGCCGGGCCAGCGCCTGGTCGAGGCCGACCTGACCGAAAGCCTGGGCGTCAGCCGTGGCCCGGTCCGCGAGGCGCTGAAACGCCTGGCGGCCGAAGGGATCGTGACGCTGAACCAGAACCGCGGCGCCTTCGTCCGCGCGCTGGACCGCAAGGATGCGCAGGACCTGTTGCAGGTGCTGGAAGTGACCTGCGGGCTGGGGGCGAACCTGGCGGCGCGGCAGGTGTCCAAGGGCTACATGCGCGAGGAATTCGACGCGGTCAGCGAAGAGTTGTTGGCGCATGAGGATCGGGGGGATTCCCGCAGCTTCATCGAGGCGCGGCGCAAGTTCTACGACATCCTGTTCCGGGCCTCGGGCAATGACGAGCTGCACCGGATCATCCCGCTGATGCAGATCCACCTGCTGCGGCTGCAATTCCAGACGCTGATGTCGGAACCCGACCGCAGCAAGCAGTTCGACGAATACCGGGCGGTGATCGCGGCGATCAAGGCAGGGCAGTTCATCCGCGCCGACCGCCTGATGCGCATCCATATCTGGCGGTCGCGGCTGTCGATTTCGCGGCTGGACGACAATGCGTTCCAGGCCGGCGTGGACCGGATGGTGCGACCGCTGGCGGCGGGCTGAGGATCAGCCCGCGCGCAGCGTTCCCGTCAGGATCAAGGGTGTCACCGAGGTGAAGTTCGGGATGTCGTCCTGCGTGGTCTTGCCATGCAGCGCCAGCGCCTTTCCGGCGGTTTCGGCATCGGCAAAGCGCAGCTCGGCGATCAGTTGAAACGGCGCGTCGGGGGCGTCCTCGGTCGGTTGCCAATAGGCCATTTCGCTCATCCCTTCGGGGGTGAGCAGCCGGTCGACCAGGGGCAGGTGGCTCTGCCGGTAATAGTCGAGGTCGAAATTGCCCTTGGGGTAGAGCACGGATACGATGTACATCGCGGCCTCCTATACGCGTTCGATCAGGGTGGCATTGGCCATGCCGCCGCTTTCACACATGGTCTGAAGCCCGTAACGGCCTGCGCCGTCCTCGAGTGCTGCGACGAGGTTGGCCATGAGGCGCATCCCCGACGCTCCGACCGGGTGGCCAAGCGCGATGGCGCCGCCATAGCGGTTCACGCGGTCCGGGTCGGCACCGGTTTCGGCCTGC
This sequence comes from Pseudooceanicola atlanticus, assembly GCF_000768315.1. Classification (GTDB taxonomy): domain Bacteria; phylum Pseudomonadota; class Alphaproteobacteria; order Rhodobacterales; family Rhodobacteraceae; genus Pseudooceanicola; species Pseudooceanicola atlanticus. Next base: position 333,098 of record NZ_AQQX01000003.1, on the reverse strand, counting down.
CAGGCCAGCACGACCGACGCGAAGGCCTCGTTCACCTCGAAGGCGGCGATGTCGTCGATGGTCAGCCCCTTGCGGGCCAGCAATTTCGCGGTGGCGGGGATCGGGCCTGTCAGCATCATCACCGGATCGTCACCCACGGTGGCAAAGCCCGCAAAGGCGGCACGCGGTGTCAGGCCGAGCTTGAGCGCGAGGCTTTCCTCCATGATCAGGGCGGCGCCTGCGCCGTCGGTGACCTGGCTGGAATTGCCCGCGGTGACGGACCAGTTGATCTGCGGGAAGCGGTCGTGCAGGGCGTCGTCCTGGAAGGCGATGCGCAGGCCGCCGAGGGCGTCCAGCGTCGAGGACGGGCGCAGACCCTCGTCGGCGGTGACGCCGTCGATGTCGATGACATCCGCGCCGATCCGGTCGCGGGCGGCATCGGCCAGCTGGTGGGAGCGCAGGGCGAAGCGGTCCATCGCGTCGCGGTCGAGGCCCCACTTGGCGGCGATCAGCTCGGCCGAGATGCCCTGGTGGACCAGCCCATCGGGATAGCGGGCGTGGAACATGGGGCCCATGTTGTCCTTGCCCATGCGGTTCGATTTCATCGACACGCGGCTCATCATCTCGACACCGCCGGCGATCACGACGTCATAGGCGCCCGCGATGACGCCCTGGGCGGCGAAATCCATCGCCTGCTGGGCCGAGCCGCATTTGCGGTCCAGCGTGACCGAGGGCACGGTTTCGGGCAGGCCGGCGGCCAGCACGGCCTGGCGGCCGATATTGGCCGCCTGTTCGCCGACCTGGATGACGCAGCCGGTGATCACGTCCTCGACCAGGTCCGGGTCGATGCCGGTGCGGGCCAGCAGTGCCTGCAGCGTGCGGGCATAGAGGTCCACCGGGTGCAGGTGAGAGAGCGCGCCCCCCTCGCGGCCTTTGCCGAAGGGGGTCCGCAGGATATCGACGATGACGGCGCGGCGCATGTCAGGCCCCGCCACGCAGGGTCAGGTCGAGCTGGCTGCTCTGGATCTGGACGAGCGGCAGGTTGGCCACTTTCAGCAGCTTGCGCACCTGGTCCAGTTCCGGGCTGGAGAGCAGCGGGTAGGTCGTCTTGACCGGCCCGGCGGCGCGCATCTTGTCCAGTGCAGGGCCGGGAACCAGGGCGCGCAGGATCAGCTCGTCCGGGTCGGTGGTGCCGTATTGCTTTTGCAGATCCTCGATGGAGGGCTGTTCGGGCGGGGCGGCCAGGACCTCTTTCGCGCGGGAGGAGGTCATGATCTGGTCAAGCACGTTGTCGTCGATCGGCGCGACGGTTTCGCCGTAATAGCCGGCGGCGTACTGGATCACCTCGTCGGGGATGACGGAGTAGCGCTTGCCGGTGACGATGTTGAGCACCGCGAGCGTGCCCACCAGCTGGGAGAACGGCGTCGCCATGCCGGGATAGCCCAGTTCGCGCCGCACCTTGGCGGTTTCCTCGAGCACGTCATCCAGGCGGTCGGTCATTTTGTGCTGAGCCAGCTGCGCCTTGAGCGTGCCGGTCATGCCGCCGGGGATCTGGTGATGCACGGCCAGCACGTCGTATTCGTTGAACTGGTCCACCAGGAAGCCCGCCGCCTTGCCGACGGCGCGGAAGTGCTCCTCGACCGGTTTGAAGAGCGTCTTGTCGAGGTTGTGGGTGTGGCCCAGGATCTCGAGGTTCTTGACCACGCTTTCCGTCGACGGCACCGAGGGGCCGTTGGCCATGGAGCGCGAGGCGGTGTGCAGGATCGTGACGCCCAGGTCCACCGCGTCCAGGTAGGCCTTGCCGGACTGGCCGAGGATGTTGTTGGCGTGAAACTCGATCGGCTTGTCGCCGATCTTGGCGCGGATCGCGGGGATCAGGGTCTGAAGCCGCTCTTTTTCCAGCACGCCGGCAGTATCATAAAGCAGGATCGTGTCGATATCCGGAGAGGCGGCCATCTGCCCGGCCTTTTCAGCAAAGTAATCGTCGGTATGGACCGGCGATTGCACGTACATGATCGATCCGGCGACCTCGGACCCGTATTCCTTGGCCACCTTGGCGAGGCGGTGCATCTTGTCGATGTTGTAGAGCACGTCGTAGATCCAGAAGGACCGGATGCCGTGTTCGTTCAGCTGCCGCATCCACAGGTCCATCAGCGCATCCGGCGTCACCCCGAAGGTGACGGAGGCGTTGGAGCGCATGCCGCCCCGCAGCCGCGTGCGCGGCATGGAATTGACCAGCAGGTCGAGCCCTTCCCAGGGGTTTTCCTGGGCGTGCTTGATCAGCACCTCCATCAGCGACGACCCGGCCAGGTCGATCACCCGGAACCCGGTCCGGTCGATGAGGGGGGAGACCGGCAAGGCCATGCCGGCCTGCATTCTCATGCCCCAGAGGCTTTGCTGGCCGTCGCGCATGGTCTCGTCGAGGAATTCAACATGGGCCATCTTGGTCTCCTTCAGGCAACGTCTTGCGCCGCGAGGAACTGATCCTCGAGCCAGCGCGTGGTGATACGGTTTTCCCGGAAATCGGGGTGGTCGATGATGCGGGCGGCGAAGGGCAGCGTCGTGGTGATGCCCTCGACCCGGAAATCGCGGATGGCGCGCAGCATTGCTTCGATCGCGTCGTCGCGGGTCCTGGCGCGGGTGATCAGCTTGCCGACCATGCTGTCATAGAAGGGCGGCACGAGATCGCCGTCGCGCATGTGACTGTCGAGTCGCACGCCGTCTTGCAAGGGCGGAGCCCAGGCGGTCAGGCGGCCGGGCGCCGGGGCGAAGTCGCGGGCCGGGTCTTCGGCGTTGATGCGGACCTCGAGCGCGTGACCGGACAGGGTGATCTCGTCCTGTGACAGGACAAGGCCCTGGCCGCTGGCGGCGAGGATCTGGTGGTGGATCAGGTCGTGGCCCGAGATCTCCTCGGTCACCGGGTGTTCGACCTGGATGCGCGAGTTGACCTCGATGAAGTAGAAATCCTCGCGCGCGACATCGTAGAGGAACTCGACCGTGCCGGCGCCGCGATATTTCGCATGGGCACAGAGCCGCACCGCCGCCTCGCGCAGTTTCTGCTGCAGGGCAGGGGACATGGCGGTGACCGGCGCCTCTTCGATCAGTTTCTGGTAGCGGCGCTGCACGGAACAGTCGCGGTCGCCGAAATGGATCACGTTGCCTTCGCCGTCGCCGATCACCTGCACCTCCACGTGGCGGGCGGCTTCGACGAAGCGTTCCATGTAGAGCCGGCCATCGCCGAAGGCGGCCTGGGCCTCGCGGGTGGCGCGGTTGAAGGCGCTTTCCAGCCCGTCGGCGGAGCGGGCGAGGAACATGCCCTTGCCACCGCCGCCGGCGCTGGCCTTCATCACCACGGGGTAGCCGAGCTCTTCGGCCGCGGCCTTGGCCTTGGAGGCGCTGTCGATCATGTCGGTGCCGGGCACGGTCGCCACCTTGGCGGCGCGGGCCACGGCGATGGCCGAGAGCTTGTCGCCCATATCCTCGATGGTTTCGGGGCGCGGGCCGATGAAGGTGATGCCCTCTTCGGCGCAGCGGCGGGCCAGTTCGGGTTTTTCCGACAGGAAGCCGTAGCCCGGATGCAGCGCGTCACAGCCCGTGGCCTTGGCCGCGTGAAGCACAAGGTCGACGTTGAGGTAGCTTTGCGTGGCCTGGGCGGGGCCCAGCACGACGGCGCGGTCGGCCATCTGGGCGGGCAGCCCCTCGGCATCGGCCTGGGACACGCCGATCACGGTTTCCAGGCCCATGTCGCGGGCGGTGCGCAGAACCCTCTGGGCGATCTCGCCACGGTTGGCCACGAAGATGCGGGATACGGTCATGGATCAGGCCTCGGGTTCGATCCACATGAGCGTGGCACCGAATTCGACCATGTCGCCGTCCTGGGCCACGATCTCGCGAACGGTGCCCTTGAGACCCGCGCGCATGGTGGTGAAGAGTTTCATCACCTCGATCAGGCAGATCTCGGTCTCTTCGGTCACGGTTGCGCCCACGGTCACGTAGGGGTCGGCCTCGGGGCTGGGGGCGCGGTAGAAGGTGCCGAGGTTCGGGGCCTTGACCTCGATCCAGCCGGAGCGGTCGGTGCTGTCCGCGGGGGCCGGGGCCGCGGCGGGGGCTGGTGTTGGGGCCTGTGCGGGAGCCGGGGCCGGGGTTGGAGCCTGTGCGGGCGCCGGGGCGGTGGCCGGTTGGGCATTGCCGCGGGCCATCGGGCTGGTGGCGTTGGCATCCTTGGTCAGGAACAACTCGTCCTCGCCCATGCGCAGGTGCATCTCTTTCCAGGAGCTGTCGCCGAAGAGTTCGACCAGAGCCTCGATATCGGTTTGTTTCAGTGTCATGTTCTTTTCCGTTCCTGACCGGGTCCTTGGGGGTTCAGACCGAAGCCTCGACCGCGATGGTTTCGCGATCCTCGTTGGTTTTCTGCGCGCGCAGGGCGGCGAGCAGGATGGCGAGGCGGGGTTGGCCGACGATGGTTTTCACCCCGGCCGCGACCGCGATGGCGACGCCCTTGTCATCGGCCAGCGCACCGCCGCCGGCGATATCGACGCCTTTCAGCAGTTCGGGCAGGCGATCCAGTTCGCTGCCGCCCTCGACCGCGTTCAGATCGAGCGCCGATGACGGCGCGTCGCCGGGCAGGATGACCCTGACCGGGCTGACGCCTTCGGCGATCCGGGTCAGGCGCACGATGCCCGAGAGCGCGGTTTCGTCGGGTTCCTGCACGTCGAGCGCATCGGCGAGGATCAGGCCCTCGGCGCCGTCGACGGTGATGGTGCGGCCCGCAAGCGCGGTGACGGTGGCGTCGCCGCAGCCGGTGACGCAGGGCACGCCCAGGGCGCGGCTGACGACGGCGGCATGGCTGGTCGATCCGCCCCGTTCGGTCACGACGGCCATGGCGGCGATCATGCCGTGCAGGTCGTCGGGGCTGGTGGTGGCGCGGGCCAGGATCACGGCCTCGCCATTGGCGGCGCGGCGTTCGGCCTCGTCACTGTCGGTGACGACGACACCGATGCCGATGCCGGGAGAGGCCGCTTCGCCCCTTGCCAGCGTTTCCGCAGAGGCGGCGGCGCCGTCGGCCAGGCGCGGGGCCAGCAGGGAGCGGACCTGGTCGGGGGTGATGCGGGTGAGGGCGGTGGCCTCGTCGATCGTGCCCTCGTCCAGCATGTCGGTGGCGATCTTCAGCGCCGCTTCGGGCGCGCGTTTGGCGGCGCGGGCCTGAAGGAAATAGAGCGTGCCGTCCTGCACGGTGAATTCGATGTCCTGCACGTCGCCGTTTTCGACCTCGAGCCGGCGGGCGCCGTCGAGCAGGGCGTCATGCGCCTCGGGCACGGTGTCGCGCATCGTGTCGAGTGGCCTGGGCGTGAACTTGCCCGACACCACGTCTTCGCCCTGGGCGTTGACGAGGTATTCGCCGTAGGGCGTCGGATTGCCGTCGATCGGGTTGCGCGAGAACATGACGCCGGTGCCCGAGGCGCCGCTCATGTTGCCGAAGACCATCGCCTGGATGACCACGGCCGTGCCGAGATCGTCCGAGATGTCGTGATGCTTGCGGTAGCGCTTGGCCCGCCGCGAGTCCCAGCTTTCGAACACCGCGCGGACGGCGGCGTGCAGCCGGTCGGTCGGGTCGGCGGGCAGGTCCTTGCCCGAGGCCGCGCGGATGGTTTCGGCCCAGTCCTGCGCCGTGTCGTCATTGGACAGCTCGCCCGCGTCGGTCTTGAGCACGATGTGGCTGTAGAGTTCATGAAACCGGCGATGGGTGTCCCGGGCAAAGGCCGGGTCGCCGCATTCCTCGGTCAGGGCGGTTTCGGTTTCGCCGCAGATGCCCATGTTGAGCACGGTATCCATCATGCCGGGCATGGAGATCGCGGCACCGGAGCGCACGGAGACCAGCAGCGGCGAGGGGCCGTGGCCATAGGTGCGGCCGGTCTGTGCCTCGAGCCAGGACAGGCCCTCGGCGATCTCGTCGATCAGGCCGTCGGGGAAATCCTTGGTGCGGCGGTATTCGGTGCAGGCCTCGGTCGTGATGACGAAGGCGGGCGGCACGGTCAGGCCAAGGGCGGCCATGCGCGCGACCGACCAGCCCTTGCCGCCGATCAGCAGCTTGTCGGGCAGGTCCGAGCCGTCGAGTTTCGTGGTCCAGCGGGTCATGGGTTACTCCAGGCGTTCGCGGCCAAGCACGCGGATCAGGTCCTCGTGCATTTCGAACCAGGCGGTGTGGTAGCTCATGCAACGGGCGTCGGAGACCCAGTCGATCTCTCCGTCCTCGGCGCGTTCCAGCGCGGTCAGCAGCAGCTGTTTCCAGACCGACAGGCGCGGCAGCCCGGCGGCCAGCCGGTCCAGCACCGGCTCGGCCCGTTCGTGCAGGTCGCCCAGGCGGTCGATGATCTTGTCGTCATAGGCCTTGTCGGAATGGTCGTTGGGCATCGACTTGCCGCCGACAGTCATGGTCTGCCATTCGGTGATGAGCGATTTCAGCTGTTCGTTCACCCGTTCGAAATCGTCATAGGCGGCCTGCATGTCGGCATTGGCGCGTTCATCGGAATAATCGCGGGAATAGGCCGATTTGAGCGCGATCTGCGCCGTGGGCTGCAACATGTACTTGTCGCCGGTCTTGAGCGCGCGGCCCGTCTCGGCGGCGGCATCGAGGTGCTTGGTGACCACGGCTGGATCGAGCGCGGTGATGGCGGCGACCTCTTCGGCGGTTCCGTGTTTCTTGATCGCCAGCCCGTGGAGGGCCAGCTGCGGATCCTTCATCATTCGGACATCTCCCTGTGTTTGCTGCCCGCGATCATGTCGTCGCGAACCTTGCGCCGCAGGATCTTGCCCGCGCCGCTTTTTGGCAGGCTGTCCCAGACATCCACGCCCTTGGGGCATTTATGTCCGGCCAGCCGCGATTTAGCGTGTTTCAGAACGGCATCGGGGTCGAGACCCGGGCGGCCCGACACGACCGCATGGACGCGATCGCCCCATTTTTCGTCGGGCAGGCCGATCACGGCGACCTCGACGACGCCCTCGACCTCGAGCAGGATGTCCTCGACCTCGCGGGGGTAGACGTTGTAGCCGCCCGAGATCAGCATGTCGTTCTTGCGGTCGAGGATGTAAAAGAACCCGTCCTCGTCCATGCGCCCGACATCGCCGGTGTGAAGCCATCCGTTGCGGAAGGTCTTGGCCGTCGCCTCGGGACGGTTCCAGTAATAGGCCATGGTCTGGGGGCCGCGGCAGCAGATCTCGCCGGTTTCGCCGACCGGGACCTCGTTGTCGTCATCGTCCAGCACCTTGACCTCGACGATGGTGAAGGGCCGCCCGCAGGAGCCGATCCGGTCGTGATCCTCGGGTTTGAGGCAGGTGATGACCATGGGGCTTTCGGCCTGGCCGTAGCATTGGGCGAAGACCTGGCCGAAGCGGGCCTCGGCGCGGCGCAGCACGGCCTCGGAGATCGGGGAGGCGCCATAGGCGATGCGGCGCAGGTCGAAGGTGGCGTCGGCGCAGCCCGGTTCCTCGAGGATCATCGACAGCATGGTCGGCACGAGGAAGGTCAGCGTCGCCTTTTCGGCCTGGGCCATGTCGACGAATTGCGCGGCGTCGAATTTCGTCATCATCAGGCTGCGCGCGCCGCGCACCAGCGCGGGCAGGAAGAACGCGCCCGAGGCATGGGCAATGGGGGCCGCGTGCAGGAAGGTGTCGCCTTCGCGGATGTCGGGCATCAGGTCGGTCAGGAAGGCCGACAATTCCGCCAGTTCGCCGCGTTCGGTCAGGGTGACAGCCTTGGGCTGGCCGGTGGTGCCGCCGGTATAGCCCATGCGGTAGGGCGCATCGAGCGCGCGGGCGACGGAACAGGGGGTGCTGTCGCCGGTGTCGATCATGCGGTTGAGCGTGGCCAGGTCGATCTTCATCTCGACCGGGAAATCGTCGTCGCCGGGATGGATCACCGCGCGGGACTGGCTGTCGGTCAGCTTGTAGGCATGATCGCCGATGGTTTCGCGGGTGTTCATCCCGACCCGCACCAGCCCGGATTTCGCCAGGGCGTAATAGGCGACGATGCATTCGATGGAATTGGGCAGGAGCACACCGACCTGGTCACCCGGTTCGAGGCCCGAAGCCAGAAGCGCGTTGCCCAGACGGTCGGTGGCCGCGTCGAATTCGGCGAAGCTCATGACGCGGTCGTCCTGCACGAGGCAGGGCGCGGTCTTGAAATGACGCGCTGCGCGTCGGATGAGAGATCCGATCTGCATTGGTAATTATCCTGTCTTTGGGGCCGGGGGAGGGGCGAACCCCTCCCGCCGACATCAGTCCCGGAGGCCTTCGACCTCGTCGCGGGACAGGGAGGACCCTTTGCCGGCCAGCTTGCGCGAGGCCTGCTGCGACACTTCGTAGAGCGCGTCGGCCTTTTCGGACCCGGCGTTGTACTTGACCCAGGTTTCGCACAGGAACCGGTTCTCGGGGACGAGCGCCGCGGGGCAGAATTCCTGGCTGGCCTTGTTGTACTCGGCGAAGTTCATCTTGCCGCGCGTGGTGGTATAGACGTCCTTCTTCTCGGGCAGGTTGGTGATGCCGGGATAGAGCGGGCCCGCCGTGGGCGTGTAGGTTTCGCCCGACAGAACCGAATAGGGGATCGGCGTGTACATCTTGGTCGGCGCATTGGAGTGCATCATCATCTGATACTCCGACAGCTTCTGGCTGGGGTTGGACAGCAGCCCCACCAGTTCGCCCAGCACATCACGGCCATATTCGTCGTTGAGCAGCGGACGGAAGCGTTCGGCGCGTTCGTCGACCTTCATCCAGTCGTCCACGTCGTAGACGCCGGCGATATGGGCGAGGTCCTTGATGATCGCGAAATAGGTGATCGCGCCCGCATCCATCATCTGGTCGCGGGAATAGCCCGCGATGCGCTTCCAGAGGTTGTTCATCGCCTCTTTCACCTGCGCGTCGAGCTTCTTGAACATCGCGATCAGGTCCTCACGGCTGTCCATGCCCAGCGGTACGTAACCTTCGGAGAGGTTGTCGGAGGTGTAGAGCCCGACGCCGATCAGCTTGTCGGCGGAAAACTCGGGCTCGGCCTCGAAGCTGCCCCAGTCGTCGACCAGGTAGAAATGGCAATCCTTGGCGGCCATCGTGACGGTGATGTTGTTGAACTCCACCCCTTCGGCGACGCCGTCGAGCCATGGGAAATCGCTTTCGGCGAGGTCCATGAAGTCCCGCACGATCATCTCGGAATTCTCGTTCAGCTTGTAGGGGCCATGGTTGTGCAGGCTGATCCGGCTTTCGCAGGAGATCAGGAACCCATATTGCGAGGCGGAGGCCATGAACTGGTGCGCGGCCTCGTGCAACTCGTCGCCGTTCTCGCAGGTGTAGAGATCGGAATGGAAGACCTGGGTCTGGCGTTCCGACAGGATCTGGGCGCGGTGGCCGTATTGCACGCGGCTGATATGCCCATCATTGCGGTAGAGCGCGAGCTGGAAGCGTTTCCAGAAATCCATGACGTACATGACGTCCTCGATCGCGTCGGTCGGCTTGATCACGCCCATGTTGATCAGCCATTCGCGGCCCAGCAGGTAGAAGTTCGGCAGGCCCCAGCTGACGCCCGGGGCGCGGTGCTTCATCGCCATTTCGCGGGACCGGTCGCCCAGTTCCTCGGCGGACATGCGGGTTTCGATCTTACGCAGCAGCGACGGATAGCGGTAGAAGGCCATCAGGTAGCTGAGCATCATGTAGGACGGCACCGGGAACAGCTTGGATTCCTGGACCGTGCGGGTGACGCAGAGCCAATAGCTTTCGTCGACGTTCTGCTGGATCAGGTTGTTGGTTTCCAGCAACTGGCTGTAATTCAGCGGCATTGTCATTGTCTGTCTCCTCCCTTGCGCGGCTCAGCTTGCGCCGGCGACGCGCCAGACCTTGACGGTCCGTTCGACATTCTTCTGGTAATCGGCGGCGGTTTTCGGGTCGCCCGTGCTTTCGATGCGCACGGTGTCGCCCTGCTTGATGCCGCTGACCTTGGCGTTCATGACGCAGGGCACCCCGTATTCACGGGTCAGGATCCCCAGGTGGGACCGGGTGGTGCCGCCGGCGCAGATCACGCCCTTGAACTGTTCCAGGATCGGCGCGGTCAGGGTGCCGCCACTGTCGTCGATGATGGCGATGGTGTTGTCCGGAACGCCCTCTTCGAGAAACTTCATCACCTGCATGGGCGAACGGATGTAGCGCGCGACGCCCTCGCAATCCTCGGCGTAGCGGGCCACGTTGTCGCCCTGGCCGCGCTGTTCCAGCCCGCCTTCGGCGGCGGCGGTCACGGCGTCTTCGTGTTCGAAGCTGAACTCGCCCATATCGTCATCGCTGACGCCTTCGACGGGCTTGTAGGCCTCGGGCCGTTCGGTGGGCGAGATCGCCGCGGACCAGTCGAAGAGATGCCCGGCATCGAGCAGCATCTTCTCGACGCCCTTCATGTCCTCTTCGGTGATCAGCGTGTAGGATTTGTCGAATACGAAACTGTCCCAATGCCCGCCGGATTCCGCCAGCTTCTGGCGCACGATGTCCTTAACGGCGGCGTGGAATGCCTCCACCGTCGGCGATGCGTTGGCGTCCCCGAACTTGTCAGTGTCGGTGTATAGTTTGGCCATTATGTCCTCCCTGTGGTGATCCCCTTCTCCTCCTCGGGGTCACGAATTGACTTTGCCGTTTCACCTTGCGTCCTGTCAACAATGTTAAGACAAGATTGTTAGACAATTTAGTTGGACGTAAGGATTTTATGTAAATTTCAATTGCGTAGCTGCGCCTTGAGCACCTTCCCGGCGGCGTTTCTGGGCAGGTTTTCGCGGATTTCGTAGCGCTTGGGGCGCTTGAACCGGGCCAGCCGATCCAGGCAGTGGGCATCGAGCGATTCCGCCAGCGCCGGGGGCGTGGCGCCGGGGGCGGGCACGATCAGCGCGACGACGCTCTCGCCCCATTTGGGATCGGGGGTGCCGATCACCGCGACCTCGGCCACGGCGGGGTGGGTGGAGAGCACGTCCTCGACCTCGCGCGCATAGACATTCATGCCGCCCGAGATGATGACATCCTTGATCCGGTCCAGCAGGGTCAGCCGCCCGCGATCGTCCAGCCGGCCGATATCGCCGGTATGGAGCCAGCCGCCGGCGAGCGTGTCCGCCGTGGCCTCTGGCCGGTTCAGGTAACCCGACATAACGGTGGGGGCACGCAGGCAGACCTCGCCCGCCTCGCCCTGCGGGACCTCTGACCCGTCGGGGGCGAGCAGGCGGAGCGTGACGCCGGTGCGCGGGATGCCGACGGAGACGAGGCCGGTATCGTCGCCCTCGGCGATGGCCCGCGCGATGGAGGCCTGGTCGTTGGCGGTGATGGTGCAGGGGCTTTCGCCCTGGCCGTAGCCGTTCCAGAGCCTTGGCCCGAAGGTGTCGACCGCGTTGCGCACATCCTGCGCCAGCACCGGTCCGGCGCCGGTCAGCACCGTGCGGATATGGTCCTGCGCCAGGTCGCCGATGCCGTCCTGGCGCATCCGGCTCAGCAGGGTCGTGGGGGCGAAGAAGGTCACCGCCTTGCGGGCCGTCAGGATGGCGCGCATGTCATCCGGATCATAGCCGCCCGAGGGCATGAGGACATGTTCGGCGGCCCGCGCCACGAAGCTGAGCCCGAATAGGCCCGAGGCATGGGACGTGGCGGCGAGGTGCAGGAGCGTGTCGTCCGGTGTCAGGCGGTCCACGTCAGCCAGGTAGCCGGTGGTCATGGACAAAAGGTTCGCATGGCTGAGGCAGGCGCCCTTGGGCGTGCCCGTGGTGCCGGAGGTGTAGAAGACCCAGGCGGTGTCGGTCAGCGCCACGGGGCAGGGTGGCCCGTCGGGGTCGGTCTGCGCGGCGCCGGTCGCCGCGGCGCTGCCACGTTCGATGATGTCGAGGGTCGGGCAGAGGGGCGCGATCTCGGTCGCGATGGCCGGATCGGTGATCGCGAGTTTCGGGGCCAGGTCACCGATGATGCCAGCGATTTCGCGCCCGTGCAGCGTGGCATTGACCGGTGCGGCGACGAAGCCGCCCCACCAGCATCCGAAGAGCCACGAGAAGTAACTCTCGGTGTTCTTCATCGCCAGCAGCACGGGGTCGCCGGGGCGCAGCCCGCGCCGGGCGAGGGACGCGGCGATGCCGGCCGCTTCGCGGGCCAGCCCGGCATAATCCAGCGCCTGGCGGTTGCCGACCGAGATGGCGGGCCGGGTGGGATGGCTGCGCGCGGCTTCGTGAAGCAGCGTCGCGAGGCTCATGACGCGGCCTCGAGGATGGTGATGCCGATGGCGGCCTCTTCGACGCCCATCAACCCCCCGCCGTTTTCGGCCAGGGCGATGCGGGCGCCGTCGACCTGGCGGGGACCGGCCTCTCCGCGCAGCTGGGTGACGAGTTCGAAGGTCTGGGCGAGGCCCGTCGCGCCGATCGGGTGGCCGCGGCTTTCCAGCCCGCCGGAGGGGTTGAAGGGGATACGGCCGCCCAGCGTCGTGGCCCCGCTGTCGGCCAGCGCGCCGCCGCCGCCGAGTTCGGTGAAGCCCAGCAGTTCGGATTGCTGAAGCTCGCCGAAGGCGGTGGCGTCGTGGCATTCGACGACGTCGATGTCCTGCGGTCCCAGCCCGGCAACCTCGTAGGCGCGGGCCGAGGCCTTGCGCGAGATGTGGTTGGCGTAATCGTCGGGTGCGCGGCGGCCGCCATGCATCATCACGGCGGCCCGGACCCTGACGGCGCGGGCGGCGTTGATGCGGGCCAGCCCGGCCTTGTTGCACACGATGGCCGCCGCCGCCCCGTCGGAAATGGCAGAGCACATGGGCAGGGTGAAGGGCCAGGCGATCAGCCGGGCCGCGAGGATGTCATCGGTGGAGAAGGCGCGCTGGAACTGGGCGCGGTGATTGTGCACCGAATGGCCGTGGTTCTTGGACGCGATGGCGGCGATCTGGCGTTCGGTGGTGCCGTATTCGGCCATGTGCCACTTGGCGAAGGCGGAATAGACATCCATGAAGACGGAATGCGGGGTTTCGCGGGCCGCGGCCTCGGGCGGGGTCGGGGTGTTGCGCCCCAGATCGCCGAGGCGGTCGATGACGTGGTCGCGTTCGCCGCGTTCCCAGGAGCCTTCGAAGGCGGTCATCGAGACCGCGCTGTCGGGGTGGACCATCTTTTCCGAGCCGACCGCCAGCGCGATGTCGGCCTGGCCGGTCTGGACATGGGCCAGCGCCAGGTGCAGCGCGGTGGTGGCGCTGGCGCAGGCGTTTTCGACATTGATGATGGGGATGGGGCCCAGCGGCAGGTCGCGCATGGCGATCTGGCCGCGCACGCCATATTGCCCCTCGATCGCGCCCTGCACCGCATTGCCGAAGAAGACGGCGCCGAGGTCCCCGGCCTCGAGCCCCGCGTCGGCGAGTGCGTCCCTGACGGCCTGTTCGGCCATGTCGCGCACCGACAGGTCCGGATGGCGTCCAAAGGGTGTCATGCCGACACCGGCGATCCAACTTTCCATGATGTCCTCCCTTCCGGGGCCCCTCCGACCCCGGTTCGATTCCCTGTGAATTCACCTATCATAATGCCCAACAATGTTGTAGGACAATTTAGAAAACGGAGGAGAGACCATGAAGAACCTGAACGGACACAGGGTGCTGCTGTGCAATGACGACGGGATCGAAGCCGACGGGATCAAGCTGCTTGAACGGCTGGTGAAACCCCATTGCGACGAGACCTGGGTGGTGGCCCCGGCAGAGGAGCAATCGGGCGCGTCGCATTCGATCTCGATGCATAATCCGATTCGTCACCGTCAGCTGGATGCGCATCGCCACGCGATCAAGGGCACGCCCACCGATTGCGCGCTGATGGGTATCTACGAGCTGATGCCGGAACCGCCGAGCCTGCTGTTGTCCGGCATCAACTGGGGCGCCAACCTGGCGGAGGACCTGACCTATTCCGGCACCGCCTCGGCGGCGATGGAAGGGGCGCTTCTGGGGGTGCCGTCGGTCGCGATGAGCCTGGTCCATGCCTTCGAGGAGGTCCATTGGGAGACCGCCGAACGCTTTGCCCCCGAGGTGATCGACGGCATCCTTGATGCGGGGATCGCACCGGGCACCTTCGTGAACGTCAACTTCCCGCCCGTGGCGCCGGACAAGGTGAAGGGCATCCGCGTCTGCCGTCTGGGCCAGCGCCCGCCGGGGTCGTTCAAGCCGACCAAGCGCACCGATGCCCGGCGCAAGGATTACTGGTGGATCAAGATCATGCGGGTCGATCATGATGTAACCCGGGGCACCGACCTGGACGCCATCGAGAACAACGAGATCTCGGTGACGCCCATTCAGCTGGACATGACCGCGGACCGGTCGCTGAAGGCGCTGGAGGCGAGTTTCGCCTGAGCGCGGGGGCGGCAGTCACGCTGTGGGCTCTGTCAGCAGGGCCTGCAGCGCCTGACGGTCGGCGGCGTCGAAGCCCAGCTCGGCCATCCAGTCGTTGCCGGGGCCGTGGCGCCGGCGCAGCGTGGCCAGCGCCGTGTCTATATAGGCGCGGCGGGCGGAGGTCAGGACGTCCAGCGTTTCGGTCGCGACACCGCCGGGGAACATGAAGGCCACATCGCGTCGATATTGGTCGGTCAGGACGTAATCCCGGGCGGCGGTGTCGTCGTCGCATCCCGCTGCCAGCAGCGTCAGGGCAGAGCCCCATCCGGTGCGATCCTTGCCCGAGGTGCAATGGATCAGGACGGGACGGCCATCGGCCTCCAGCAGGGTGCGGAAATAGTCGCGGTAATTGGCGATGTGGCGTTCGGCAAAGAGCGTGTAATGGCCCGTCACCTCGGCGATGACCTCGGCCGCGGTGATCTGGCCGCGACGGATACGCGCCAGCATCACGTCGGTGTTTTCCGGCAGGAAGCCGGGATTGGCGAGCCGGATCGCGTGGCCATCGGGCAGGCGGTCGGGTTTCTGCGCGGCTTCGTCGGGCAGGCGGAAGTCGAAGAGCGCGAAGAGATCGAGCGCGTCGAGGCGGTCCAGGTCGGCCTCTGTCAGCTCGGCCAGCGAATCGCTTCGATAGACAAGATGCCAGCGGGTTTGCCGTCCCGGACCGGCCGGATATCCCCCGAGATCGCGAAAGTTCGCGGCGCCTTCGAATGGCAGTTTTCGCTGCTGTATCACGAAAAAATCCCCTGTTTGGATCAATTTAGAACCTGAACACCTGCGCTGAAACGCCTGCATTTCTTGGCTTCTGTGTATCTGCGTTCAAATTGTTTTACAATCTTGTTGGGCAAAACCGTTGACCAAAGTTGTTTGAGCGGTTTAGCGTGATCTGCATCGGATGACACCGCGTCAGGAGGAGGCGCCGCATCCGACAGGAAAAGGCGCAAGCAATGCGCCAAGGGAGGACATTATGAATTTGACTGCGAAACTCGTCGCCGGCGCCTTTGGCGTTGTCGGCATGGCCGGAGCGGCCTTTGCACAGGACGTCAAGCTGGGCGTCGTGGCGGTGAACTACAACTCGCCCTCGATCCAGCGCCAGGCCGATAGCGGCATCGCCTATGCCAAGGAGCTGGGCTGGGAGGTCGAACTGTTCGACGGGCAGGGCGACCAGGTTGCCACGAACAACGCCGCGATGGCCTTCATGGACCGCGATTTCGATGCAATCCTGAACGTGGCCTCGGCCAATACGCAGATGTCGGGCGTGATCGGCTATGCGAATGAAAAGGACGTGCCGTTCGTCTCGACCTTCTCGGGCCTGGTGCCGGGGATCACGGCCGATATCGGGTCCAACAACACCGCTGACGGCGTGATCGCCGCGACCGAGCTTGCCGGCCGGATCGAGGGCACGGGCAAGGTGGCCGCGCTGAACTGGAACGTGCTGCCGGCGCTGATCGAGCGGGAACGCGGGTTCGATGCGGTGATGGCAGGCTATCCCGAGATCGAGGTGACCAAGATCGAGATCAAGGTGCCGGGGCAGGTCGACGATGCCTATGCCCAGGCCAACAACCTGCTGCTGGCCAATCCCGACCTCGACGCCTTCTGGGTCGGCTGGGACGAGCTGGTCGCCCCGGTGGTGCGCGCGATCGAGCAGTCGGGCCGCGAGGCGGATGTGTTCGTCGTCAGCCAGGACGGCATCCCCGAAGTGCTGGAACTGGTGCGCCAGGACGGCCCGGCAGAGCTGACCGTGGCCTATAACGTGGACCGGATGGGCGTGGTCGCCGTGGACGTGATCAAGTCCACGCTCGAGGGCAACCCTCCGCCGACGCAGCTGCTGACGCTGAAGCCCTGCCTCGTCACCGCGTCGAGCGCCCCGGCCAAGGGCGAGTCGCTGGACTTTTCGACCTGCGGCCTGTTCTCGGGAGAGAGCGTCGCCGGCAACTGAGACGACACCCGGGTCGCGTTCGCGCGGCCCGGTTTTCCTGTTGCGAGACCCATCATGACACATGACGACCAAACCGCCGGGCCGCGTCCCGGCGAGGTTCTGACCATCCGTGGCCTGACCAAGCAGTTTCCCGGCACCCTGGCGCTGGACAATGTCGGGTTCGACGTGCGCGAGGGAGAAATCCACGCGCTGTTGGGCGAAAACGGGGCCGGGAAATCGACGCTGATCAAATGCGTCTGCGGGGCCTATGCGCCAAGCTCGGGCGAGATCCGGATCGACGGCAAGTCCGTCGACATCGCCACCCCGGCCGACGCCACCGCCGCGGGCATTGCCGTGGTGCATCAGCACATGAACCTGGTGCCGACGCTGAGCGTCGCGGAAAACCTGCACCTGGGCGAGCCGCTGCCGCGGCGTGCCGGGCTGCTGAACTGGGCCGCCGTGCACAAGCGCGCCCGGGCCATCCTGGACAAGGTCGGCGTGGATATTCCGACCTCGACCCCGGTGAGCGCGCTGCGGCCGGAACAGCAGGCGATGATCTCGATCGCGCGGGCGGTGTCGACCGATGCGCGGATCATTATCCTGGACGAACCCACCAACGCGCTGTTGCCGCACGAGGTCGAACGGCTGTTCGACCAGATGCGGGCCTTGGCGGCGAAGGGGCATTCGTTCCTCTACGTTTCGCACCGCCTGTCGGAGGTGTTCGAGATCGCGGATCGTGCCACGGTTCTGCGCGACGGGCGCAATGCGGGCACGTTCGAGGGCGAAGACATCACCCATGAGAAGATCGTGGAGGCCATCGTGGGCCGGGGCGGCGCCCTGGCCGAGCGGCGCCTCCGGTCCCATGCCCGCGAGGGGCGCATCATGCGGGTGCGCGACCTGTCGGGGCAGCGGGCGCGGGGCATCACGTTCGACCTGGCCCCCGGAGAGATCGTGGGCGTCGCCGGGCTGCCCGGATCGGGCGCGGACGAGACGCTGAACCTTCTGTTCGGGCGCAGCCGTCCGACGGCGGGCGAGGTGGAGGTCCTGGACCGGCCGATCCGCCTGCGCGATCCGGCCGATGCCATCGCCGCCGGGATTGCCTATGTGCCGAAGAACCGCCTGACGGAGGCGATTTTCCACGCCGAGAGCATCCGGTCGAACGTCACCCTGCCGAGCCTTGCGCAATATCTGCGCGAGCCGTTCCTGCGCCTCGTGCATCGCGGGCGTGAGGATGCGGCGGCCAACCAGGTCACCGCGAAGATGCGGGT
This sequence comes from Pseudooceanicola atlanticus, assembly GCF_000768315.1. Classification (GTDB taxonomy): domain Bacteria; phylum Pseudomonadota; class Alphaproteobacteria; order Rhodobacterales; family Rhodobacteraceae; genus Pseudooceanicola; species Pseudooceanicola atlanticus. Next base: position 315,541 of record NZ_AQQX01000003.1, on the reverse strand, counting down.
GCGGATGCCCGGCATCGAGACCGCGATCGACGATCTGTCGGGCGGCAACCAGCAGAAGGTCGTTCTGGGCCGATGGCTGTCCACCGGCGCGCAGGTCTTCCTGCTGAATTCGCCGACCGCCGCCGTGGACGTGGGTGCGAAGAAGGAAATCTACGAGCTGATCGACGAACTGGCCCGGGACGGCAAGGGGATCGTCTTTGCCTCGACCGAACTGGAAGAATACGCGCTGGTCTGTGACCGGGTGTTCGTCTTTGCCGCCGGCAGGGTGGTGGGCGAATTGTCGGGTGCGGATGTGACGGACGCGAAGATCATGACACTCGCCGCTGGAGGGGCAATCGCAGCATGACCACATCAGACACCGCAAAATCCGACCCGACCCCCGCGCGCAAGTTCGACTGGATCGATTTCCTGTCCCGCTGGGGGACGCTACTTTCGCTTGTCCTGCTGATCGTCCTGTTTTCCTTCGGGCGACCCGAGGTCTTCATGACCCTGCGCAACATGCTGAACATCCTCAACCAGGTGTCGATCCTGGGGATGATCGCCTTCGGGCTGACCATCTGCCTCGTCGTCGGTCTGTTCGACCTGTCGATCGGGGCGATGGCGACCTTCGGCGGCTATTTCGCCGCCCGGTTCCTGATGGAGTTGGGCTACGAGAGCTGGTTCGTCGTCGTCCTGGTCATCCTGGCCGTGATGGCGCTGTCGGCGCTGATCGGGATGCTGAACGGTGCGCTGATCTCGAAGCTGGGTATCTCGGCCATCGTCGAGACGCTGGCGATGAGCTTTGTCGTGACCGGGGTGATCCTGGGCGTGTCGGGCGGGCGCACCGTGTACGCGACCGAGATCCCCGACGCCTTCACCATCATCGGGCAGGGCAAGATCGCGGGGGTGCCGAACCCCGTGCTGATCCTGCTGTTGCTGGGGCTGGTGCTGTGGGTGTTCCTGGAGCACACGCAGACGGGGCGGAACATGTATGCGCTTGGCGGCAACCGCGAGGCCTCGCGGTTGTCGGGTATCACCTTTTCGAAATATGCGCTGATCGCCATGGGGATCAGCGGGGCCTGTGCCGCGCTTGGCGGGCTGGTCGCGGGGGCGAACCTTGGCGCGGGGCGGCCGCAGGGGGTGGGCGACGTCTACCTGCTGAACGCCTTCGTGGCCGTGTTCATCGGGGCCTCGACCCTGAAACCGGGCAAGTTCCACATCCTCGGCACCGCCATCGGCGTGCTGCTGATCGGGGTGATCAACAACGGGCTGTCGGTGATGGGGGTCCAGACCTTCTGGCAATACATCGTCCAGGGTGGCATTCTGATCCTCGCGCTGATTTCGGCGTCGTTGAATACAGTCAGGCGAACGTGATGACCGACCACCCTTTCGACCGCGCGACGCTGGACGCGCTTCTGTTCAACTGGTTGGAGATCGGCACCCTTGCCGATCTTCCCGCGCATCAGGGGCAGACCCCGGAAGACTGGCGTGCGGTCCTGGACCTGGCCGACCGGATCTCGCGCGAGGCGTTCGCGCCGGCCTGGCGGGCCTCGGACCAGGTTGAGCCGCAGCTGGTCGATGGCAAGGTCGTGGTCGAACCCGGTACCCGCAAGGCGGTGCGCGCCTGGCTGGATGCCGGGCTGCACCTGGCGGGCGTCCCAGAGGACGAGGGCGGCATGTCGCTGCCCTTTACCGTTGTCGCGGGGACCATGGCGATGAGCATGGCCGCGCATATCGCGGCGTCGTCCTTCCCGATGCTGAGCGTGGCCAATACCCGGGTGATCCGGACCTTTGGCACGCCGGCGCAGATCGCCGCCTTTGCCCAGCCGCAGCAGGAGGGCGAGGCGCTTGGCACGATGTGCCTGTCCGAGCCTGCGGTCGGGTCGTCGCTGGGGGACACCACGACCCGGGCGCTGCCCGATGGTGAGGACGATCTGGGCCCGCGCTACCGGTTGCGCGGCACCAAGATGTGGATCTCGTCCGGCGGGCAGGACATCACCCCGATGACCGTCCACCTGGTGCTGGCCAAGGTCGAACAGCCGGACGGATCGCTGATCCCGGGATCGGGTGGGCTGTCGCTGTTCGCCGTGCCTTCTGTTTTGCCGGATGGGGAGCCGAACGACGTGGCGGTGGCCGGGCTGAACCACAAGATGGGATGGCGCGGCACGCCGAACTGCGTGATGGCCTTTGGCGAGAACGAGGGCGCCCGGGGCTGGCGCATCGGGGCCGAGGGGCAGGGTCTGCCGATCATGTTCCAGATGATGAACGAGGCGCGGATCGGTGTCGGAATCGGTGCCGCGGCGCTGGCCTGGCGCGGCTACCTTGCCTCGCGCGGCTATGCGTCGGAACGTGTGCAGGGCCGCCCGCTGGAGGATCGCAACCATCCTGCGCCGGTGCCGCTGCTGCGCCACCCTGATGTGCGGCGGATGCTGCTGGCCCAGAAGGCGATTGCCGAGGGCAGCCTCGCCATGTGCCTTTACGCGGCGCGGCTGGTCGACCAGGAGGCGGCCGGCGATGCGGAGGCCGGGCGGTTGCTGGGCCTGCTGACGCCGATCGTGAAAAGCTGGCCGTCGGAAATGGGGCTGGTCGCCAATCATTACGCCATCCAGATCCATGGCGGCTATGGCTATACCCGTGATTTCGAGGTCGAACAGATCTACCGCGACAACCGTCTGAACCCGATCCACGAGGGCACGACCGGCATCCAGGGGATCGACCTGCTGGGCCGCAAGGTGATCTTTGACAAGACCGGGGGGATCGAGCTGCTGATGCAGCGCATCCGCGAGACCGAGGCCCGCGCGGAGGACATTCTGCCGGAATGCGCCGCTGCCCTGCGCACGGCCCGGGCGGCCGTGGAACAGGCGGTCGACACCGTGCGCGGGCAGAACGATCCGGCCGCCGCGCTGGCCAATGCGACGCAATTTCTGTCCGCGACGGGGCATCTGGTGGCCGGTTGGCTGCTGACGGACCTTGCAACTCGGCCCGGTCCGTTGAATGACGGGCACAAGGTCGCGGCACGCTACTTTGCCGGGTTCGAACTGCCGCATGTGCAGGCATGGCTTGCGCCCGTCATGGCGCAATCCGACCTGACCGCGACCCTTGAGGAAGACTGGGTGTGATCCACGACAGGCACATCCGGCGGAACGCCAGTGCCGGGAATGGGTCGATGAACGGGTCGATGCGGATCGAATTGTCGAAGGTCAGGCTGACGCTCGAGGACCGGACGGTCTTTGACGGGCTGGATCTGTCGCTGGATGTCCGGCGGCTGGGGCTGGTCGGGCGCAACGGTGCGGGCAAGTCGCAATTGCTGCGCCTGATCGCCGGGCTGACCCGTCCCGATGACGGCACGGTCCGGGTGGGCGGGTTCGATCCGGCGAAGGACCGCAAGGCGGCGACGTCGCGCATCGGCTTTGTCTTCCAGAACCCCGATCATGCGCTGCTGTTTCCCACCGTGCTGGAAGAGCTGACCTTCGGCCCCAAGGCCAAGGGCGCCACCGCGCGGGAGGCCGAGCAACTGGCGAAGGCGCATCTGGCGCGGTTCGGTGTCGCCCATTGGCACGACCGGCTGGTGCATTCGCTGTCGCAGGGGCAGAAACATCTGCTGGGCCTGATGGTGGCGAGTATCGGCGACCCTGATATATTGCTGATGGATGAGGCCTTTGCCGGGCTCGATCTGCCGACGACGCTGGCGTTGCGCCGGGTGCTGGAGGAGCTGCCCGCCGCGCGGATCGAGGCGAGCCATGACCTGGACAGCCTGACGGGCTGTGACCGGGTGTTGTGGATCGACGCCGGCGCCGTGCGGCTGGACGGCGAACCGGGAGAGGTCATCGGGGCCTATCGCGATGCCATGGCCGGGCAGGGGGGATTTGAATGATCGGAGCGCTCTCGGCCCGGCCAACGCCGTTTCACCGCATCCCGGCGGCGCGCAAGCTGCTGGGGCTGTGTGTGTTCTGCACAATTCTGGGCGTCACCGACCTGCCGGTGCTGAACTGGGCGGCCTTCGGGGCGGTGATGCTGGCCAGCCTGATCCCCGGACGCTGGTTCCTGTCGCTGATCGCGCGGGATCTGAAGATGCCCGCCGTGATCGCCGTTTTCATCATCGCGTTCCAATGGGCGACCGGGCACCTTGTGCTGGGCCTGTCGGTGGCGGGCACCTTGATGGCCTGTATCGCCGCGGCGATGGTGTTTTCGCGCACGACATCCCCGGCAGAGACCCTGGGCGTCGTGGACCGGGGCCTTGCCCGTCTGCGTGTGCCCGAGGTCGCGCGGCGCAGGCTGTCGCTTGCCGTGGCGCTGACCCTGCGTTTCATCCCCGCGCTGTCGGCGCGGGCCGATCACCTGGCCGAGGCCTATCGCATGCGATCGCCCCGGCGACTGAGCTGGCGGATCGTGCCGCCGCTTGCCCTTGGCGCCCTCGACGAAGCCGATCAGGCCGCCGAAGCCATGCGCGCCCGCGCGCATACGATCTGACTGAGGAAGGAAGGATTCCCATGGAAAAGACACTCGCGCGGATCGCGCTATTCGCTGCCCTCATCGCTGTGCTGGGGCTGTTGCCCAAGTTGACGCTGGCCTCGGGCATTCCGATCACGGCGCAGAGCATGGGCATCATGCTGGCCGGCACCATCCTGGGCGCGCGCAACGGGGCGCTGTCGGTGCTGCTGTTCCTGTTCCTGGTGGCCCTGGGCCTGCCGTTGCTGGCCGGTGGCCGTGGCGGGATGGGCGTCTTTGCCGGGCCGACGCTGGGTTACCTGATCGGGTTCCCGCTGGGCGCCTTCGTGATCGGGCTGGTGGCTGACCGCTTTGCCAAGCCCAAGACCTTCCTGCCGGCGCTGACGGGGGCCGTGGTGGGTGGCATCGGTGTCGTGACCGTCTGCGGGATCATCGGCATGGCCGTGATGATGAAAGTGTCGCTGCTGACGGCGACGGGCTATGCCATGCCCTTCATCCCCGGGGACATCCTGAAAGCCGTGATTGCCGCCGCAATCACCGCGGCGCTCTACAAGGCGCGGCCGGGCTTCGCGAACGCCTGACACGAAACGGGGCGCGCGACCTCTGTGTCGCGCGCCCCGGTCCGCCCGAGGGCGGGTATTCTGGCCAGATTACTGGCGGGCCGTGGTGCCGCCGTCGATGGTCAGGATCGAGCCGTTGCAATAGCCCGCCTCGTCCGAGGCGAGATAGAGGCAGCCATAGGCCATTTCCTCGGGCGTGCCGGGGCGGGACATAGGCGTGATCGACTCGGCCACCGCCGCATCTTCGAACATCGGCAGGAAGCTTTCGACCATCCGGGTGGCGATGAAGCCGGGCGCGATGGCATTGGCGCGGATCCCGTCCTTGGCATAGGCCACGCAGAGCGAGCGGGTGAGGTTGATCATCCCCGCCTTGGCCGCCGTGTAGGTATGCGCGCCGGGCAGGCCCTGGTAGCCGCTGATCGAGGTCACGTTGACGATCGACCCGCCGCCGGCCTTCTGCATTTCAGGGATCACCAGGCGGCACATGTGGAAGCCCGAATCAAGGTTGATCGCCAGCACTTCGCGCCAGGCTTCGGGCGTGGTGTTGACCACGTCGTCCATCGTGCCGGGATGGTTGTCCTGGTAGCTGTAGCCGACGCCCGCGGAGTTCACGAGCACGTCGATCCGGCCATAGGCGGCGAGCGTCGCCTCCACCGCCTTCTGCGCGCCTTCGGGGGTTGCGAGATCGGCCGCCACGACAATGCCTTCGCCGCCTGCATCCGTCACGGCGGCAAGGGCTTCGTCAAGGTTGGACTGTGTCCGGGACACGCCGACCACCTTGGCGCCTTCCTTCGCGAAAATTTCCATGCAGGCGCGGCCCACGCCGGTGCCTGCCCCCGTGATCAGCGCGACCTTGTTGTTCAATCGGGCCATGTCTTCTCCTCCCATTTTCGGTTTCGGCCTCTGGATGAGACCTGGTGATGGACATACACACAAAATTGTCCTACGAAAAGGACTAACAAAATGGAGGAGGATCCGGGAATGGCCAAAGCCATCTTTTTTCGCGGTTTGGGAGAGCCGCTTGCTGTCGAGGACATGTCGCAACTGGCGGCCGGGGACGGCCACGTGGTGATGCGGGTGGAGGCCTGCGGGGTCTGCGGCTCGGATCTGCACGCGACGCAGGAGGGGGTCTTCCTGCAGGAGCCGGGCACCGTGTTGGGCCATGAATTCGCCGGCGAGGTCATCGCATCGGATGATCCGGGCGTTCCGGTGGGGCTGCGGGCCACGGCGGTGCCGGTCAATGCCTGCGAGACCTGCCGCGACATGGGCCATGGATCATGCCGCAACGGCCTGGGCATTCTCTGCCCCGAGAACCGGATCACCGGTTTGGACAAGTCCGTGCCAGGGGCCTATGCGCAGCAGGTGCGCGTCGGGGCTGAACAGGTCGTGCCGCTGCCCGAGAGCGTGTCCTACGAGGAGGGCGCGCTGGTGGAGCCGCTGGCCGTCGGGCTGCATGCCGTCGACCGGGCGGACATCCCGCTGGGCGGGCGTGTCCTGGTGATCGGGGCGGGGCCGATCGGGCTGGCGGTGACCAGCTTTGCCCGCCTGCGCGGCGCAGGGTCTGTCGTGGTCAGCGAATATGCCGCCGCGCGGCGCGACGTGGCGCGGGATTTCGGGGCCAGCCACGTCATCGACCCGGGCGAGACCGACGATATCGGCGCGGCCTTTGCCGAGGTGGCCGGCGGGCCGCCTGACGTGATCTTCGAATGCGTCGGCGTGCCGGGGCTGATCCAGCAGGCCATCGACCTGTCGCGCCCGCGCGGCACCATCGTGCTGGTCGGGGTCTGCATGAAACCGGACGAAATCGTCCCGATCGCCGCCACCCTCAAGGAGCTGCGGCTGCAATTCGTGCTGGGTTACCTGGACGAGGATTTCGGGCGGGTGCTGGACATGATGGGCCAGGGGCTGATCGACGCGAAGGCGATGATCACCGATCACACTGACCTGTCCGGCTTGCCCGAGGCGTTCGAGGCGCTGCGCAAGCCCGACAGCCAGATCAAGCTGATGATCCGCCCGAACGGTTGAGCTTGCTGATGAGGGGGCCGGGGTAGACGGCCCCCTTTACGTTGGAAGGAACGGGCAGGGGCGGCGCGGTGCTGCCCCTGCCTTTTTCGTGCGCGGTCAGGTGTTCACCTCGAACAGGGCCGCGGCGCCCATGCCGCCGCCGGTGCACATGGTGACCACCGCGTAGCGTTCGCCGCGCCGTTTCGCCTCGATCAGGGCATGGCCGACGAGGCGGGCGCCGGACATGCCGTAGGGATGCCCGATGGAGATGCCGCCGCCGTTGACGTTGTAACGCTCCGGGTCGATGCCCAACCGATCACGGCAATAGAGCGCCTGGACGGCGAAGGCCTCGTTCAGCTCCCACAGGCCGATATCCTCGACCCGGAGCCCGTGCTTTTCCAGCAGATTGGGCACGGCGAAGACCGGGCCGATGCCCATCTCGTCGGGTTCGCAGCCCGCCACCGCCATGCCGCGCCATGTGCCGAGCGGTTCGACCCCGGCCCGGGCGGCAGCCTGGCCCGACATCAACACGCAGGCGGAGGCCCCGTCGGACAGCTGGCTGGCATTGCCGGCGGTGATGACGCCGCCCTCCATTACCGGTTTCAGCTGGGCCAGGCTGTCGGCGGTGCTGCCGGGGCGGTTGCCCTCGTCGCGGTCCAGGGTGACTGTCTGCATCCGGGTCGCGCCGGTGGCCTTGTCGGTCACCAGCATGTCGGTCGTGAAGGGCACGATCTCGTCGTCGAAGCGTCCGGCCTGCTGTGCGGCCGCGGTGCGGGCCTGGCTTTCGGCGGAATAGGCGTCCTGCGCCTCGCGGGTGATGCCGTAGCGCTGTGCCACGACCTCGGCCGTTTTCAGCATCGGCATGTAGGCATCGGGTGCCTTGGCGATCACGTTGGGATCGGCCTCGCGTGAGGCCCAGTCGAAATAGTCGCCCTGCACGGAGGAGATATGATCCTGGCCTCCGGCGGCGACCACGTCCATCCCGTCGGCGACGATCTGGCGGGCGGCGATGCAGATCGCCATGAGGCCCGAGGCGCATTGGCGATCCACGGTCATGGCGGGCACGTCCACGGGCAGGCCTGCGGCCAGCACGGCGTTGCGACCCAGGTTCATGCCTGCGGTGCCGGCGGCGAGCACCGTGCCCATCACGCAATCCTCGATCGCGCCCGGGTCGACGCCGGCGCGGGTCACCGCGTGGGACAGGGCATGGCCCGCCATGGTCGGGGCCTTGGTGGCGTTGAGGCTGCCGCGAAAGGCGCGGCCGATGCCGGTGCGGGCGGTGGAAACGATGACGGCGTCACGCATGGAAGGTTCTTTCAAAGGTCGGAGAAGCGGCCGCCTTCGCGGGCAAGCCGGCTCAGAAGGGGGGCGGGTGTCCAGCGTCCGTCGGCATTGCCGAGGGTGGCGCCGTGGCGATGCATCGCGGCGACGATGGCGTCGGCGCCGATCTCGTCCGCCATGAAGAGCGGCCCGCCGCGCCAGGCGGGGAAGCCGTAGCCGGCGGTCCAGACCACGTCGATGTCCGAGGCGCGCTGCGCGATGCCCTCGTCGAGGATCAGGGCGGCTTCGTTGACCATGGGGTAGAGCAGGCGTTCGAAGATCTCCTGCGCGTCGTGATCTCGGGAGGTGATGCCGTGCTGGCGGGCGAGCTGCGCGGCAAGCGCATGGGTGTCGTCATTGGGCAGCGCGGTGCGGCCTTCGTAACGGTAATAGCCATGACCGGTTTTCTGGCCATGCGCACCGCTGTCGAACATAGCCCGGCAGAGCGCGCGATAGGCCGGGTCCTGCGGGCCGTCGCCGCTGGCGATCCATTCGATCACGGTGCGCGCCCCGACATCGACCCCGGCCATGTCGAGCATGCGGCTGGGGCCCATGGCCATGCCGAGCCAAGCGGGATCCTCGATCACGCCGTCGATTTGGCCGGGGGTGGCGCTCTCCATCTGCATGGCCTCGCTTTCGCGCATGTAGACCTCGGCCATCCGGTTGCCGATGAAGCCGTAACAGACACCGGTGACGACGGCGGTCTTGCGGATGCGGCTGGCCACGGACATCACGGTGGCGAGGACATCCGGAGCGGTGTCGCGGGCCCGCACGACCTCGAGCAGGCGCATGATCTGGGCGGGGCTGAAGAAATGCGTGCCGATCACCGCCTCGGGCCGTCCCGAGGCCTGGGCGATGCGGTCCACGTCCAGCGTGGAGGTGTTGGTGGCCAGGATCGCGCCCGGCTTGCAGATCGCGCCCAGTTCGGCGGCGACGCGGCATTTCAGGTCCATGTCTTCGAAGACGGCCTCGACGACCATGTCGACATCGGCCAGGGCGGCGATGCTTTCGGCGCCGCTGATGCGGGCGGTGATCCGGTCTGCGTCATCCGCGCTCAGGCGGCCGCGCGCGGCCAGTCGCTCGTAATCCTGCGAGATACGGGTCAGGCCGCGGTCCAGCGCCTCGGGGTTGGCATCGACCAGCGTGACGGTGAAGCCGGCATTGGCAAAGGCCATTGCGATGCCCGCGCCCATCGTGCCCGCGCCGAGGATACCGATGGTTTCGACGCGGCGCAGGGGCGTGTCCCCGGGCAGGTCGCTGATCCGGCGCGCGGCGCGTTCGGCGAAGAAGATATGCCGTTGAGCGCGGGAGGCGGGTGTCTTGACCAGGTCGAGGAACAGGCGGGTTTCGGTGGCCTCTCCGGCATCGTAGCCGTCTGTGGCGCCGGTCGACAGCGCCTCGATCGCGGCGGCCTTGGCGGGGTGCCAGGGGGTGGACGCGGCGACGTCGCGCAGGGGGGCGAGGATCGCCTCGGCGCGGTCCAGATCGGGGATCACCTGCACGCGGGTGCGGCGCGGTTCGGTGCCGGTGAGCGTGTCGATCGCCGCGATGGCGGCGGCGCTGGGGTCCTCGGCTATGGCGTCGATCAGGCCGATGGATTGGGCGTCGCCGGCGCTGATGGGCTTGCCGCCGAGGATCATCCCGGCGGCTTTCTCAAGCCCGACGAGGCGGGGCAGACGCTGGGTGCCGAGGGAGCCGGGGATCAGGCCCAGAGTGATTTCCGGCAGGCCGAGCCGGGTCGCCGGGTCGGCGATGCGGTGGTGGCAGGCCATCGCGATCTCGAGCCCGCCGCCAAGCGTGGTGCCGTGCAGTGCCGCCACGACGGGACGGTTCGACGCCTCTATCCGGTCCAGCAGCGCATTGAGCGGGGCCGGGGTGAAGGCGGGATCGTCGAACATCGTGATGTCGCCGCCTGCCACGAAGGTCCGACCGGCGGCCTGCACGACAAGGCCGCGTGCATCGCTGGCCTCGAACGCGTCGAGCGCGGGGCCCAGGGCAGCGATGACCGCCAAGGAGATCGCGTTGACCGGGGGCTGGTCGATAGTCAGGAAACCGATCCCGTCTTCGATGTGAAACGATACGGCCTGGCCGGTGGATGGCTTGGTCATGATGTCCTCCCTCTTTGCCCTGGCGCCCATGCATTCGCGCTTGCCCTGGCGAAATTTTGCAAACAGTATTGTAGGACAATATAGTTTGACAAGAGGAGATCCCATGCCCCGCCTTCGATTGACCCGAGAGGGGCCCGTCGCGGTCCTGACCCTGACACGTCCCGAAGCGCGCAACGCTGTGGACAAGGCGATGATGGAAGAGATGCGCGCGGCGCTGGCCGAGATCGAGGGCGATCCGGCCTTGCGTGTCGCGGTGCTGACGGGCGAGGGGTCGGTCTTCTGCGCCGGCATGGACCTGGCCGGGTTCGTGGCGGGCGATCAGCCGGGTATCACCGAGCCGGACCGGTTCGCAGGCTTTGTCGGATCGGACCGCAGCAAGCCGTTCATCGCGGCTGTGAACGGGCCGGCCCTGGCGGGCGGGTTCGAACTGATGCTGGCCTGCGACCTGGCCGTGGCAGTGCCCGAGGCGCGGTTCGGTCTGCCCGAAGTGCAGCTGGGCCTGATCGCGGCGGGGGGCGGGGCCGCGCGGCTGGGGGCGATCGTCCCGCCGGTGATCGCGGCCGAAATGGCCCTGACCGGAGACCCGATCCCGGCGGAGCGGGCGCTGGAGCTGGGCCTGTTGAACGCCGTCGTGCCGGGTGACGCGCTTATGGACAGAGCTCTGGCTATCGCCCGACGCATCGCCACGGCGGCGCCGGATGCGGTGGCCGCGACCCGACGGATCATGCGTGCCGCACGGTTCGGCGGCGAGGCGGCGGGCTGGGACGAGACGGACCGGCAATGGGCCACGATCTCGACCTCGGACAATGCGCGGGAAGGGACCTCGGCCTTCGTGGCCAAGCGCAAGCCGGTCTTCAGGTGAACGGGCGGGGGCCTAGCCGTCCTGGTCGAGCAGGTCGATCATGACCCGCACATGGGACCGCGCCCGGGTCTCGGCCGTTTCGGCGTCGCCGGCAAAGATCGCCTCCGCGATGCTTTGGTACGAGGCGAGGCGTTGTTCGGGGGTCATGACCAGCTTGTTGCGCACGAGGTGGACGTGCAGGTTGGCAAGGGTGTTTTCCAGCACCGGGCTGCCCGCGATCCGGGCCAGCGTGCGATGGAACCGGTTCCGGGCCAGGACCACGTCGAATTTCTCGGACGAGGCGCTGGCGGTGGCCATGGCATCGAGCGCCTCCTGCAAGAGCTTGCGGTTGTCGCCCTTGTCGATCTCATGCGCCGATTGGCGGGCGGCGAGGCCCACGATCATCTCGGCGATCAGCAGGATGTTGCGCGCCTCGGCGGCGGTGACGTTCAGGATACGGGCGCCCTGGTGGCGCCGGATCTCGACCACGCCCTGGGCGGCAAGCCTTTTGATCGCCTCGCGCACCGTCGACCGGCTGACGCCGTAGCGCGCGATCAGGTCGGGTTCTGCCAGCCGCTGACCGGCAACATAGCGCTGCTGGTACAGCCCGCGCAGGATATCGCGCACGATGAGTTCGGCAGCGCTCGGGCTGTCGGCCGCGTCGGTCATTGTCACCTTCGGGTCCCCTTTTCGGGTCAGACATGGGTCAACGGGCGATCTATCCGCGAGACCGCCCATCTGTCCAGTCGGGAAACCCGGATGCTCGAAGCTCCGCCTATTCAGCGGCCCTCGCGTTCGGACCGAGCGCGGTGGCCGAGAGGGCCGGGCCGAATTGCAGCGCGGCATTGCCGTCGTTGCGGCCCTTCTGGCGCTTGTATTCCAACCTTGCGATCTGATCGCGGTGCACCTCGTCCGGGCCGTCGGCGAGGCGCAGCAGTCGCGCGGTCGCATAGGCCGAGGCGAGGCCGAAATCGTTGCTGGTGCCGCCACCACCGAAGAGCTGGATCGCCCAGTCGAGGACCTGGCAGGCCATCTGGGGCACGGCGACCTTGATCATGGCGATGTCGGCCTTGGCCTCCTTGTTGCCGACGGTGTCCATCAGGTGCGCCGCGCGCATGGTCAGCAGGCGGCTCTGTTCGATCATGATGCGGCTTTCGGCAATGCGTTCGCGGGTGACCGATTGTTCCGACAGCAGCTTGCCGAAGGCGGTCCGGTCACCGGCCCGCAGCACCATCTTTTCCAACGTGCGTTCGGCCAACCCGATGAGCCGCATGCAATGGTGGATGCGGCCCGGCCCGAGACGGCCCTGGGCGATCTCGAACCCGCGGCCTTCGCCCAGCAGCATGTTGGAGGCGGGCACGCGGACATTGTCGAAATGCACTTCGGAGGCGCGGTCCGGCACGCCGTAGAATCCGAAGACCGGGATCGAGCGCTGGACGGTCACGCCGGGCGTGTCCTTGGGCACCAGGATCATGGATTGCTGGCGATAGGTTTCTGCATCCGGGTCGGTCTTGCCCATGAAGATGATGATCTTGCAGCGGGGATCGGTGGCGCCGGTCGTGTACCATTTGCGCCCGTTGATCACGTAGTCGTCGCCATCGCGGCGGATCGAGCTTTCGATGTTGGTGGCGTCCGACGAGGCGACGGCGGGTTCGGTCATCGCGAAGGAGGACCGGATTTCACCGTTCAGCAGCGGTTCGAGCCAGCGGTCCTTGTGCTCGTCCGTGCCATAGCGTTCCAGCACCTCCATGTTGCCGGTATCGGGGGCCGAGCAGTTGAAAACCTCGGGCGCGAGATGCGAACGCCCCATGATTTCGCAAAGCGGCGCATATTCCAGGTTGCTGAGCCCGAGACCGCGATCCGAGTCGGGCAGGAAGAGGTTCCACAGGCCCTGATCGCGGGCCTTTGCCTTCAGCTCTTCGACCACGGGCTGCACGCCCCAGGGGCCGACCTCTTCGGATTGGCGGTAATAGAGCGCTTCGTTGGGGTAGATATGGTCGTCCATGAAGGCCTGAAGCTGACTTTCAAGTCGCAGGGTTCGTTCGGTTTTTTCAGGGATCATGGTCTGCCTCTCAGGATTCGATTGCCCGGAGATCCTAGCGGCGAAGAAAATGAAGCACAATATCGTATGACGATTTAGGGTGTCACTTTGGGGCCCCATGCGGTTTGGCGGTCGTCGCGGTTCAATTCCACGACGCTGAATGAGCGGTCGCGGGCTGCCTGACATAGGCCTCCTCGGCTTTCCGTCCGGAAGTTTGTGTTTGCGCAACGTTCGCAAGGACCGGGGCCGGTAGCGTCGTCTCAAACAGCGTTTACACCTGAAAGGAGATTGAAAATGCTGACGAGAAGAGCCGCAATGATGGGCGCTGCCGGCATCGCCGCGCTGCCCGTCCTCGCCAAGGCCGCCAAGGCCGAGGAGATCATGGACACCTCGATGGCAGCTCCGGCTGATCTGTCGAGCCTGAAGCGCATCAAGCGCAAGCTCGTGCGTCCTCCGATGGTGCACGAACATGAACAGGAAGCCCCGGCCGAACCGCGCATCGTCGAATTCGAGATGCAGATCGTCGAGAAGGAAATCGAGGTCGACGATGGTGCCTACCTTCAGGCGATGACCTTCAACGGGTCGGTTCCCGGCCCCATGATGGTTGTTCACGAAGGCGACTATGTCGAACTGACGCTCTACAATTCGCCCGAGAACCTGTTGCAGCACAATATCGACTTCCACTCCGCGACCGGCGCGCTCGGCGGCGGGTCCCTGACGCTTATTAATCCCGGCGAGAAGACCACGCTGCGGTTCAAGGCGACACGGCCGGGGACATTCGTCTATCACTGCGCCCCGGGTGGCCCGATGATCCCCTGGCACGTCGTCAGCGGCATGTCCGGCTGCATCATGGTCCTGCCGCGAGGCGGTCTGACCGACCATAAGGGCGACCCGGTCCGCTATGATCGCGTGTTCTATATCGGGGAGAACGACTTCTACATCCCGAAGGACGAAAACGGCGACTACAAGCGGTTCGAGGACGTGGCCGAAAGCTATCCCGACACGCTCGAAGTGATGAACGGCCTGATCCCGAGCCACGTGGTCTTCAACGGCAAGGTCGGTTCGCTGACCGGAGACAACGCGCTGCATGCGGCGCAGGGCGAAAAGATCCTGTTCGTGCACAGCCAGGCCAACCGGGATACCCGGCCGCACCTGATCGGTGGCCATGGGGACCTCGTCTGGGAGCGTGGCAAATTCAACAACACGCCGCAGCGTGACCTCGAGACGTGGTTCATCGCAGGCGGGTCCGCCGGGGCGGCGCTCTACGAGTTCCTTCAGCCGGGCGTCTATGCCTACGTGAACCACAACCTGATCGAGGCCGTGAACCTCGGCGCGACGGCCCACGTGGTGGTCGAGGGCGACTGGAACAATGACCTGATGGAGCAGGTTCAGGCCCCCGTGGAATACAACGCCGCCTATGAGGGAAAGACCGCACTTCCCTGAAACGGTCACCATCCTTCAGGGGATGGGCGCTGAATATTGGGGCGGCCGGTGTCGATCGGCCGCCTTTTTGGGAGAAGAGGAGTGGGGACATGAAACAGGGGGTCTTGCTGGGTATTGCCTTGGGTTCGCTCGTCATCGCCGCTTCAGCCGGGATCCTGTCGCAGCTGGCTGGCGCGCCGCAGCAAGAGGCCGTGCCGTCTGCGGGTGTCACCGAGGCAGGGCCGGTGGTGGTCCGGATTAAGGCCGGCACGATCGCCTACCGCCCATTGGGTAACTTCAGCCACAACGGCAAGACCGTGACGCCGGCGCTGACGGAGCTGCCGGTGGCGGAGTTCGAGATCATGCGCTTCCAAGTGAGCCGTGACGATTATGCCGTCTGTGTTGCGGCCGGGGCATGCCCGGATGCGGGGACCGGACGGGGCCAGCTGCCGCAGACCAACGTGAACTGGCATGATGCATGGGCCTACGCGAAATGGCTGTCGGAACGGACGGGGGAAACGTGGCGCTTGCCGACCGCGCCGGAATGGCAGCGTGCTGCCGAGGACCGTCAGGGCGATACATCGCCGGAGGAGAGCGATCTCGATCCCGGGGAGCGGATGCTGTCGCAATACAAACGCGGCGTCCTGCTGCGGGGTGAGGCGGATACTGCCCTCCGCCCGCAAGGTGGGTTCGGATCGAACGGCCTCGGGATAAGTGACATGGGGGGCAATGTCTGGGAATGGACGGATGGTTGCATGGAAAACGGACAGGTCGGTCGCGACGGAACGGTCTTGTCGCTCGAGCCCTATTGCGGCGTCCGCATCGCCGGGGGACGGCACCGGGCGGCCATCATCGACTTCGTGAGGGATGCCAGTGTCGGGGGCTGTGCCGTGGGGTTGCCGCCGGATCACCTTGGGTTTCGCCTGGTCCGTGAGGCGATCGCAGGGGAGCCTCCCACCCCCTGAACCCCGGAGGGCCCAAGGGGTGGGAAGGACGGTCAAGCCATCGCGATGGCTTGACCCTGTGTCACCCGATTAGCTTTCGGATGCGCCGCTGCGTTGCCGCAGAACCTGTTGGATCATCTTCCAGCTTTCGGCCTTGTCCGTTTCGCCGGACGCCTCGCACTGACGGATCTTTGTTCCGACCAGCACTTCGGCTTCGTTGCCGTGAACGCGTCTGAGCGCGCTCGCCTGTTCTGATGCCGCTATTGGTTGCATATCTTGTCCTCCTCTTCTCGATCGTTCGAGGTCAGGATGAGCCTGCGGCGCGACTGTCGACGGATTGTTGCAACCCCTTGTCGGTGATGCGGATCACGTCGCCCAGTTCGCCCGATTGTCGTTCGATGCAGCCATCCTGGATAAGCAGCGCAAGCGTGCCTGCGCAATTCGGAAACTCGGCCGCGGGAACATGACGTTTCGCGGCGAGTCTGCTCAGGATGTGTGATTCCAATATGTTCATTGGTATCACCTCCTTCCACCCATGAACGTAACGTGATTCCCGGCCACAGCAAAATTTCAGGTGGGAGGCGGGGGTATTTTACATTCTGGTCAATGGCTTATGGATTTGTGCGCCCCTAGGGCAGGCGCCTCGGCTCAGGTGCTGGTGTCACTTCGTTCTCCAGCCTTGATCGAACCAGCCCGTCACGTCGCCGGGCCATTCGAGCGGCTCGCCATCCGCGCTCCTCAACACGCCGCTGTCGTAGAGGAATTTCGCCATCGTCCGAAGTCGCTCGGGATCGATCTGACCCACGGGTGTGGTGCCATCCGTCAGGTAATGCCCTTCGTCGATGACACGCATGGAGCCGCGCACGAGGTCCGCATTGGGGAAATCGCCGGCGGCGATCAGGATTTCGGCCGCCTCTGCCGGGTTCTCGGCCGCCCAGGCATAGCCCTTCCGCGTCGCCTCCATGAAGGCGGCGACGGTGTCGGGGTCAGTCTCGAGCGTGGCGGTCTGGGTGCCGATATAGCCGCCCTGCGGTTCGGGCACACCGTAGTCGTTGTAGACGAAATGCGACTGGTCGCGGCCCAGAAGTTCGCTGTTCACGCCTTCCCAGGTGGCAACCTCGAGCGTGAAATCGACCGCGCCAGAGGCCAGCGCCTCGTAGGCGCCGGTGCCGAGGGTGACTGTGTCATAGTCAGCCGTGCCGCCGTCGTTTTCGATCATGGTGGAGATCAGCGCGTCTTCCCATGCACTGCCGAAGCCCGCGTAGGTCTTGCCCTCGAGGTCGGCGGGGCGGGTGATGTCCGGGTGGTCGGAATTGTAGACCAGCCGCCCGGCTTCGCGCTGCATCGTGACCCACAATGCAGTGATCGGGGCGCCGCCGGCCTTGGCGCTCATGAAGCCGAGCGCGGTCATGTAGGCGAAATCCACCGCGCCGGCGGCCAGCAGCGCGGTCGAGGCGCTGTCGGAATAGGGCAGGATCTCGACCTCGAGGCCGGCCTCGTCGAACCAGCCCTTTTCCTGTGCGACGACAAGGCCGATGTGATTGGTGTTCAGCGTCCAGTCCAGTGCGATGCTGACCTCGTCTGCCATGGCCATGGGCGCGGCGAGGCAGGCGGCAAGGCTGAGGGGGGCGAGTTTCATTCTGTATCCTCCAGTAGCAGGGATTTGAGCATGGACCGGGTGTCGGCCAGGCTGGCCTCCGTCCGGTCGATGCGGGGGGTGGTGACGGGGATGTCGGCAACGATGCGGCCGGGGTTTCTGCCCATGACGAGAATGCGGTCGGCGATCTGGGTCGCCTCGAAAAGGTCGTGAGTGACCAGAAGGACCGCGCGGGGATCGTCCGCAAGGCGCGCGGTCAGCCAATCCTGCATCTTCAGCCGCGTGACGGCATCCAGGGCGGAAAACGGTTCATCCAGCAGAAGGACGCGGGCGTCCTGCACCATGGTGCGCAGAAAGGCGGCGCGCTGGCGCATGCCGCCGGACAGCTGGTCGGGGAAACTGTCTTCGTGGCCCTGTAGGCCGAAGGTGGAGAAGAGCGGGCGGACTTTGTCCCGCGCGACATTGCGCGGGGCGCCCCTGATCTCGAGCCCGAGGGCCGCGTTTTCGAGGATCGTGAGCCAGGGAAACAGGGTGTCCTGCTGCGGCTGGTAGGCGATGGCCGGGTGGGGCAGGGACAGCGTCGTTTCGTCCAGGCGGGCATCGCCCTGGGCCTGCAATTCGAGTGCGAGAACGCCCGAAAGCCACTTGATGACAGAGCTTTTGCCGCAGCCGGACGGCCCGATCAGGCAGGTCAGCCGCTCGGTCGCAAGGTCGAGCGACAGGTCCTCGACCAGTGCCGTGCCGCCTGCGCGGATCGTCAGACCGGTGACCTCAAGCATGGGTGGCCCTCCGGTACCGGCGGCCGGTGAGCCGGTCGACAAGCTGGATCAACGCCAGCAGGGCCAGCGTGAGAAGGGCCGAGACGACAACGGCAGACAGGACGAGGTCGGCGCGGAAGTTGTTCTTTGCGGTCAGGATGTAGATGCCCAGCCCACGCCGCGCGCCCGCGTATTCGGCAAAGATCGTGGCGACGATGGCATAGGTGGCCGAGATCCGAAGCCCCGCGAAGAAATGCCCGCGTGCCGAGGGCAGGGTGGCCCGGCGGAACACCTGCCAGCGGCCCGCACCCATCGACACCAGCTGATCGCGGAAGGCCCGCGGCAGGGTGGCGTAGCCGGCCATAAGGCTGACCACCATGGGAAAGAAGGTGACCAGAATGACCAGAAGCACCTTGGGCAGAAGCCCGAAGCCGAACCACAGCACCATCAATGGCGCGAGGGCCACGATCGGCACCGTCTGACTGGCCACCAGCAGCGGCATCATCCCGCGGCGCAGCCATCCGGCGAAATGCAGCGCGACCGAAACGGCGATGGCAAAGAGCACCGAGAGGCCGAAACCTACGCTCGCGACCCCGATGGTCGCCGCCGCGTGACGCGCAATCGCGGTCCGCTCGACGCGCAGGCCGTTCAGCACGTCGCTGGGCGCGGGCAGCACAAGGGGCGACGTGCCGGTCAGGGCGACGTAGGCTTCCCAGCCGCCGAGACAGGCGATGGCCAGGATGACGGCCGGAAGGATATGACGAACCACGGACATGAATCACCGGTCACGGGGCACGCGAGCGGCGCCCCCCGCGGTCAGGCGGAATCAGGCGAGGCTGGGGCTGTTGGCGGAGGCGGTCATGTCGATTGTGACATGTCCCTGCGCCGGACCGAAGCGCAGGAAGGCCTGGCGCAGGGTCTCGAACACCGGTCCCGCATCACCCCGCAGTCGGGTGCAGAAATTCTTCGTCTTGTGGAACGTGCCGCTGTTTCTCAGGAAGTCGATGCAGCCGTAAATCTCTTCCATGTGATCGCCATTGCCCATGACATAGAGCGAGAACTGAAGGTCGATCTGCACGCCGGTTTCGGCGGCGGACCGGACGGCCTCGGCGGCCAGAACCTGCCGCTCGGCCAGGCTTTCGTCCTGGGCTTTTTCCAGCACGTCGCAGCGGCAGGTCGGATCATCGGGCTCCCCCGGACAGCCGCGCGACAGGGTCACGTGCATGGTCACGTGCTCAGGCCGTCGCGTCGATGCCGCGAACAGGTCGCGCATGGCACCGAAGAGCGGTTCGGGCGCGCCGACCATTAGCGTCGACATGTCGTCCGTTTCGATCCGCAGGTCCGATTTGTAGGGGGTGAGGGCGTCGAGCCCGGTCATGATGACCTCCACGAAATCGGACGTCATCGGATATAGCGACACTTGCGCGCCTATGAACATGAGTTACCTCGCTCCGCTGGTATTATCCAGATCAGCTATGAAAGGGTTCACGCGGTCGCGCATCTCAGCCCCTGAACGGAGCACCCCCGGTTATGTGTGGGCTACCCTGTGCATTGATTTGCGGGATGTCAACGGTCGGGGTCGGCTAACGGACCAATGCGGACATTGCCCGCGCGAAACTGCAAGGCGAAAAGTCTGGGCTTCCAATCGCAATCACCATCCGCTGGGGCGAGGTCGTGGAAATGCTGTTGCGGCAAGGGCTTCGAGGCATGGAAGTGTTCAAGAAAATCCGCGGCCTGCCAGGGCCTAAGGTGAACCGTGCAGCCTACTACGAAGGGCAGAAAAAATTCGACGCTGGCGAGATCAGCGATCTCGACTACTATCAGTCCAAAAAGGAAGTTGATCAATGATTAGAGTTGCGCTCATGTCACTAGCCTTGGTGTGGGGCTGCAGGGTGGATGCGCCGGAGCCGGATCGTTCCACTTGGGACAAATTGGCGGCGGCGATGAACCTAACCACGCCACCCGAAAAAGCTAGTTGGGTGGTCGAGCAGTCAAATTGTTTGATCAAGATGCATAGAACGGTCATCGGGAAATGCGATTCTGGGGATGTCCGTCTTTATTATGAAAAAAATATTGATCAGTCTGAGGTAAAAGAAGTAAAGATTAAATCTCACGATGGTATTACGATGATATCATTTTACTTCAAAGAGGACATCGCTCGAGTATTGGTTCGCGCATCAGAGGTGCAATCTGCAAGGGGGGGATACTCGTATTTGCGACAGCACCCAATCCATCAGAGAAACAATATGGCTCTCGAAATACTAAACCAGGCAAATGTTAAATCTTTCGGATTCGCGAATACCTGCCAGTCAAGTGACCTAGTTTATCTGGATTACGGGAGGGTAAATATCCTGGCAAATTCTGATTTGTTCGATGAGGTAAGGGACGAGATTGCGATTTCTATGAGAAGCTGCGCCGGTGGTGGCTGAGATTAGCTTTTTGTTGTCAAGATTGTAGCGAAGGACGCCTGGTAGCGTGACACGCGAGCGGTTTCTTGCGGGGACGGGACCATCAAGAGCCCTGTCCCCGCCATTATTTGCGGGACTTCCACATGAGAATCTCCCTTCTTCCGCGCAAGCGTTTGTTTTTCTGTGCAAACCGATGCCATGTGGGGGCACCAAGTGATTTACGGCCCAATGCTGCCGTTCGCTTGAGCCAACACTGCCGCAGCGCGGCGTCCTTACACCGGACTTTCCTGACACCGTGCAGCATCGTCCAGGTGATCGAGGCCCCAGGCGCGAACAGAGATAGTTTTCGCTGCGGCTGCGCCAATGTCCGCCATGAATAATATCGCGCTGATAACAACGGTCCTATCCGCCGTGGTAACAAACCTTGGCCAGAACAGCGCCGAAAAGAGGTGCGAACCAGAGGACAGCAAATTCACTGTCAGCAACTTTGACCTATACGGCGGATTTATTTTGTATATGAACGCGTAAGGTTCATGTTCTAGGATCCGATCACCCAGAATATCTCAATATCGTCGCACTGGAGCATTGTACCATTTGTAAACTTAGCTATCAGGATTTGAGCAGCTGACACGGTCCAATCGCCTGGTCAAATCCAAACACATCGTCAACATTCCCGTCGATCAGCGTGTCTTCGCCTTTCCCATCCATCGCTGATCCTCCAATATAAGTGACGGTCTATCCCAGCTGGTGGATCACTTTCAGGGGGCTTCTCCGATGGTAGTAACTGTGACTCCATGGTAACGTCATCCTAAAGTATTTTTCTACAAGAACCTGTGGAGGCGGCAATATGATAGCAGTTACTTCATTTGAAGTTGCGGGAACAGAATTTTTTGAATTTCGGGGGACGAGCTCAGCAGATCTAATTTCAGGTTACAACGGTCAACGCAACATCATCTACGGCGCTGAAGGAAATGATATACTGTCCGCCGGTAAGCATACACCACAGCAATTGATTTTTGGTGAAGGAGGCGATGATACGCTGAAAGGTGGTTTGGTGGGTGATGAACTCAATGGCGGTTCAGGTGCTGACGATATGAGGGGCGGCCCAGGCGACGACATATATTACGTCGACGATCCCAATGACGTCGTATTCGAAAGAACACGTTGGGAACCTGTTGGCTTTGGTGACACAATAGTTGCCTCCTTAGACTATTCCCTTGCAGGTTTGGCGGTTGAGGCGTTGATACTAGATTCTATCGCGCGAATTGGAACCGGGAATGACTTGAATAATCGCGTAATTGGTACGGGCGGTGATCACACCCTCGATGGCGGCCGAGGCATCGATACGCTGCAAGGCGGCCTTGGTGACGACACCTACATCCTTCGCCACGCAGATGACATCGCCGAAGAGGTCGGCGGCAATGCTCGTCAAAAGACACTTCGCGCCGAGGAGGGCGGCCACGACACTGTTCTTGCCCACAATAGCTACAAGCTGATGCTCGGGATCGAGGACATCATCCTACAGGACGTCCTTGGCAAGACCGGCAACCCGGTCAACAACCTCACGGCCATCGGCAATAATCTCGACAATCTCGTGCAGGGAAACGCCACTGACAACAGCCTCAACGGGCGCACGGGCAACGACACATTGACCGGCGGTGCAGGGGCGGACGACTTCATTTTCAGCGACACGTTAGGCCGCGAGCACGTAGATACGATCACTGATTTCACCAGCGGAGAAGACCGAATCGTGATCAAGGCCGCGCTGGTCAACCTCGGGACAGGCGCAGTGGCCGCCGACGCTTTCCACCTCGGCGAAAGTGCCCAGACCGCCGATCACCGCTTCCTTTTCGACGGCACCACCCTGCGCTATGACACAGACGGATCAGGTGCGGGAGCGGCCGTCGACGTCGCAATGTTCGAACGGAATCCAACAGTGATAGCGGAAGATTTTTTTGTTGTCTGATGAACTTCGGAGCGGTTCAATTTGCAACAATGGGCGAGGTAAAGGCGGAGCATAAAAGGTCGTCTGCGTCCCTCCAAACAAGCCAAGATGAGAAAGCTAGCATGGAAAGATACCCGGGGCAAAGCTGGCGGGGTCTTGGTACGTTTGTGTCCAGGTCCAACTGCCGCCTCCACGTTTTGGGACGTGCTTTCTGATGACCGCATTCTGCCCCTTCCGGACGTTCATGCAAATCGCAGCGAACGACCGCTCACCGCCCTTTGTGACCAAGTTTGCTCCCGGCCCTTAACGGACGTTCATGCGACCTACGATTGCTGCGACGCAGCATCAGCATCGAGACTTTTCGCTTTCACTTGCTGTGCATTGCAAATTTCAAGAAAAATTAGGACTATTGCCCGCCTATCCGAAGACCGCAGCGCCTTCCGACCATATCCGGAGCGAAGCGCCAGTCAGGCATACAGCTCCGAGGCCAAGCATCGCCGATGATGCGATGAACTCGACCTGTCGGGCGCGCCGGGTCTCCTTACTGGCGGGAAGACCGCAAAGCAGCTGGTCAATTGCCGCCGCTCGCCAGGCGACGAAAGCGCCGATAGCTGCGAACACCGCAACCATGACGTAGTTGATCGCGGGTAAGCTCGGGTTTCTGAAAATGGCACCGACCAAGGTCACCGCGGCAAGCCCCCCCCATGACAGAGATGCAAGATAGCCGACCAGCCTACTCACCGAGTAGCACTGCCTTGGGAAGTGTCACGCGATCGGTTCCAGAGGTCACGACGACGTCAGCGTCGCCAATTTCGGTCGCGATCTCGCTTGCGCCGTCGCTTCCGCTGGCCATCACGGAGGTTCCGCGGAATTCGAGGAGGAGACGCCGGTTGTCTGCGAGATAGATCAGTATCGCCCCAGACCCGTCGGTTTCACGCGCCAGACCGTAATCGCAGGGAGCGGTTGCACCGTCCGCGGTGCCGCAATCCACACGACCGATCTGGTCGAACAGCTCAGCCCCCGCGCGACGAATAGCAGACGCGGGGGACAGAAACTCGGCCGCCGCCCAACCCTCGATGCCCGACGCATCGATGAACCTGATCTGGCACCATGTCCGGTCGCTACCCTCTTCGCACCCCTCGTTGCGCAGGATGATGCCAAGTGGGGCATGCGCGACCACGCTGGAAGAGGTCGTGGCCGCACTTCGGATGTTCAACGTGGCATCGACACCGGACACGCTCACATAGGCTGCCGATGAAATCGCGGGTTGCGGCAGTCCGGGGACAAGACGCGCGGTCACCCCGTTGCCGACAAGCGTCAGGCTGTCATCGAAAGGATCGAGCTGCATTTCGACGCTGCCCTGCAACAGGGTCGTCAGGCGGTTTTCCTGCGTCGACAACTCTGCGCCGAGACAAGCGCGACGGGTCATGGCCAGCGCGGGAGAGAGCTGCAATTTGCCAGCTGCGACGTCGGCCTGGCCCGTGAACCTGTTACACCCGGTCGAGCCTGAGATGCCGCCGTCGGCGAAAGATATCGTCGGCGCGTCGGTCGTTGCGGCTCCGTCGACGCTCGTGATGGTCCAGTCCGATGCAGCAGCCTGCGAGGTCATGAAGGCAAGGGCGATGGCGAACATGCGCATGAGGTCATCCCTCTCAGGACATAATGACAAAATCGCGCCCGGTCCGCCGGTCCGGGTGCAATGGAAGATCGGTGAAGACAAAGATCATGCCGGGATGGCTGTGGATGGTGATCACCTCGCCGAACGCCCTGTCCGTGCCCACGCGGGTCAAGTCATGGTCTGCCTGTTCGGCAGAGCCATCATAGGTCAGCGCTTGCCACTGCATGCCGCGCGACCCGTCGTCGGGGCCATGCAGCACGTAGACATGCGGGCCGAGTGGCTTCCCGTCCCATATAAGCGGCCCTTCGGCGACCTGGCGGTCGTTCTCGATGATGACGATCCGTTCATCGTGGGACGAGGCGATCATCGACGTGATTGGATAGGTCCCGTCCATGTCCCAGTCCGACGGGTGCTGGCGCGGGGTCAGCGTATCAAGGACCTTCTCGAACTCTGTCTCTTCGTAGTTCCCGAGGATGAATCCCGGATGGACAACGCTGTCCGGCGCAGACCCGCTGGCCGCGATGATCACCGGCGTCCCAAGATGCGTGACTTCGAAGAGTAGAGCGGAGAACTTCAGCGGCAGCCGGACACAGCCGTGGCTGGCCGGATACCCGGGCAGGTTCCCGGCATGCAGTGCAATCCCGCCCCATGTCAGCCGGTTCATGTTCGGCATCGGCGCGTTGTTGTAGGTCGATGACCGGTGATCCCGGTCCTTTTGAAGCACCACGAAGACACCTGTCGGGGTTTCGTGCCCGGGCTTTCCACTCGAACAGGTCGAAACAGCGATTCGCACGCCGTTTCGATAGACATGAACGCGCTGTTCTTCGAGTGAGACGACAACGGACACCGGACCAACCGGCTGCCTCTCGGGATGCCAGGTGAATTCGCCGGGCTGGAGCGCGTTCACTTCCTTGAAAACATGCTGGCCCGCCAGCGGCCCCGCGAGAAAGGCCAGACCGCCCGCTCCGGCCAGGGCCGCAAAATCTCGTCGTCGCAGCTTCCGATCCTGAACCATGGGGCACCTCGTGGAACATGCATTTGCCCGGCAAGGATATGGCAAGCACCGCTTACCGCAAAGCGTGAGCTGGCTTGGGCGCACCCAGACGGGCAACGTATTGATAAAAGGAGATCGTTTCCAAATCGGGCCGGAACTGTTTATCGCCCAACTTCGAAAAATGGCGGTATTATGGCAGTGAAAATAGATTCTTTGTTCATGCGCGTTCAGGCTGGGGGGCCGCAATGCTGCTGTTTTTCTTGTTCCCGGCCCTGATCGGATTGATTGCCTTCGGATTTGATGATGAACCATCCGCGGACGCCTCCGATGAACCTGATCAGGTCGCTTCCTCTGGCGACGACATTCTGATCGAGCCTGAAGGCTTCGGCGCGACCCCCGGTGACGATGCTATAGTCGGGACCAGCGATGCGGACGAAATCGACGCCCTGTCCGGCGACGACACGATCGCGGGCCTGTCCGGGGCTGACGGCATAGACGGCAGTGCCGGGCGCGACGCGATTTCAGCGGGGTCCGGCGACGACATTCTGACCGGCGGTCAAGACGCCGACCGACTGTTCGGTGGTGAGGGCAACGACACGATGGATGGGGGGTCGGGGGACGACCTGTTCGATGATATATCCGGCTCCGACAGTTTCGTCGGCGGTGCGGGTGACGACGTGATCCTGGCCATCGACTCCAACCTTGGGGGCCCGGACGCGATTGACGGGGGCTCTGGCGACGACCGGTTCTGGGGCGACGACGGCGACACGATGACAGGCGGTGACGGGGTCGACCGGTTCATGGTTGCGACTGGCCGCGAGGGCGCGGAGCCGGTGGTCATCAAGGACCTCGACTTCTCCCGCCCGGAGCTCGGCGGACAGCCGGATCAGGTGTTCTTCACCGATGCCGAAGGCGCGATTTACCCGCGCAGCGCCTTCTTCGATGGCACGCTGAATGCCGGCATCGGCGACATGCCGGACGGATCAGGCGCCTTCGTGGTTTTCGGCAGCCAACAGGTGGCGATCATCGAGGGCTACACGGCGGACGAGTTGTTCTACCAGACCATCTGGATCGGCAACTTCCAGCTGCACGAGCCGAACCTCATCCAGCCCGGCGAGGCGCTGGATGGCACGGCAGAGGACGACCACCTGAAAGGTGGGAGCGGCGACGACACGCTGACCGGGAATGGGGGCGAGGACTGGCTGAACGGTCAGGATGACGACGATCTGATCGACGGGCGCGATCCGGAGGGCACGAGCGGATCGGATACGCTTCTGGGCGGCGAAGGCTGGGACACGATCCGCGCTGACGATGGCGATTTCGTGGCGGGTTTCGAAGGACGCGACAGCTATGAGATCGTGGCCGGTGACGATGACAACGCGCCGGTCGCCATTTTCGGATATGAGGTGCAGTCCGAAGACGGTACGCCCGAACCCGTGACCCTGATCGACGAGGCCGGAGAGCCCCTGACGGCGGACGAGGTGACCGCCGGCCTGACGCTGGAGCCGAATGCGGATGGCGACGGAACCTATCTGCTGTTCGAAGGCGAACCGGTCGCCTATTTCCTTGGCGTCGCACCGGACGAGATGGCCGATACCTCGACCTGGCTTACGAACCTTGCTGACACGGTTGCACCGCCCCCGCCCCCTCCACCGGGTGAAGACGACGCCGGCGAGGACGAGCCGGTCGATGAGGTCGATCTGAGCGACACCGGCATCCTCACACCCGGCGTCGACAAATCGGCGGTGCTGACATCGGCCACGGCAACGGGTGCGGTTGCAACGACCGAACACTTCGGTGGCAACGCGGTCTTCACCGTCAATACGGAAGCCGGCGAGCCGACGGGCAACTATACGTCCGCCACGGATGCCCTGGGGATCGAGCATGTCCGTTTTCCCGCCGGCCAGGGCGATCCTGTGGCGGGTCTGGTCGACGGCGAGGGCTGGCTGGACGTGACCCTGCTGGTGCCCGATGGCGCCGGTGGCACTGACCTGCGCCCCGAACTGAGGGACATGCTGGACTGGGCCAGGGAGAACGACGCCCAGGTCACGCTTGTCGTGCCGACCCGCCTGCAAAGCGTCGATGACTACGGCGACTTCGTTGAAAATCGCATCTCGCCTTTCGCCGAACAGGTCATGCGCGACTATGCGGACGTGGTCGAGGCCTTCGAAGTCGGCAACGAATACTGGGCCACGATGGCCGAAACCGAATACGGTCAAAAGGCCGACCTGGCGGTGGTCGGCCTGCGCGACGGCATGCTGGCGGCCGGGCTATCCGATGCGCAGCAGGCCGATATCATCGTTCAGATGGCAACCCCCACGGGCGAGTCGGACTTCATCGGCAGCCGGGATGCGCGCGGGTTCACCGCGCGGCTGGACGCGGCAAACCAGGCGATCATCGACGAACTGGGGGCCGAGGCCCGCGCAGCCATGGATGGCGTCGTCGAGCACTATTACTACAACAAGACCGAGCTGGCCTATACTGACGCCGACAACGAACAGAACTTCATCGACCGGGATTTCGCGGTCTGGGACGCGGCCTTCGACAAGGACCTGGACCTGCACATCACCGAGTGGAACATCCGCACGCTGGACTATGACGAGGTTGGCATCCGCTCGGTCTCGACCCTCCAGGAGCAGTTCGAAAACATGCTGGAAGACGGCGTGGATCGTGCCCATGTCTGGCCCGTGCAGCACAACACCGACAGCGATCTTGTCGGCAGCCCGCGCGAAGTCCCGGTTCTGGACGAAGAGGGCCGCGTGACCAACTCGGTCCGCGGCGCGGCCTTCGACCTGATGCGCGAAAGCCTGCCCGGCATGGAGCTGATCGCGACCGAATTCGCCGGCGACGACGGCAGCTTCGAGATCAACGCCTACCAGTCCGGGGACAAGACGGTGGTCTATGTCTCATCGCGGTCTTTCGACGTGCTGAACCTGGACGTGGATCTGACCGGGCTGGTCGGCCCGGACGCCACCGGCACGGGCATCAAGATCGGCATCGACCAGTCTCCCGAAAGCTCGGACGGGTTCCACTGGCGCGGCGACACGGGCCACACCCCGTCGCAATCCGTCCAGGTGGATGGCCGGGCCTATTACTACGACGAACACGACGTGCGCGCGGCCTTCACGGACCACACCTTCGACAGCCCCGAGGTGTCGCTGCGGCTCAAGCCCTTCGAGGTCATGGAAATCACGCTTACATCGGCGGTGGACCTCTCCGACCCGGTGGTTCACCCGGACGACACGCTGGTCGATCCCGACACGCCGATCACGGCTGGAGAGGTGATCAACGGCACCGGGCGAGCAGATGATCTGGACGGCACGCCGTTCAACGACACCATCGGCGGCTTCGGCATGAACGATACGCTGAACGGCGGTGATGGCGACGACCTGATCAACGGCCACGGGGGCGACGATAGCCTGATCGGCGGTCGCGGGAACGACGAATTGCGCGGATCGCCCGGCAACGACACCCTTCGCGGCTGGGGCGGCGACGATACGCTGCGCGGCTACAACGACGATGACGTCATGACTGGCCAACAGGGTGACGACGTTCTGGTCGGCAACAAGGGTGACGATCTGCTGCTTGGGAACCAGGGCGACGACTCGCTCAATGGCGGCATCGGGCATGACACTTTGTTCGGTGGCGAAGGTGCGGATACGCTGACGGGCTGGGCCTGGGGGGATGTCTTCGGGTTCGAGGATGGCGATATCGCACCGGGCGACACGATCACCGATTTCAGGCCGGGGCAGGATGTCATCCAGCTGGCCTTGCCGGGAATTTCGCGCCTGTCGGACCTGACATTCACGCCACGAACAGGGGGGCTTGAGGTCGGGCTCGGTTCACACGGCGCCCTCTTCCTTCAGGGTGACCTGTCAGCCGAAGCGGTTGCGCAAGGCCGGAATTTCGATTTCGTCACCCCGTGATGGAGACGACGGAAATGCCGTTAAAGGTGCAGACAGGGTAAAGGTAATTCATTATACTTTCGCATAGGTTCAATCCCTTTGCGTGCAATCATGTTGAGTTATCATTCGAAACACTGGGAAGAGAGCGCACGAAGCCGCGCCGATTTCGGGTCGCTTCTTTTCAGCGCCCCTGATCATTTCAACATGTCGAAGGGGCGCGACAGGAAACTGATCGTAAATTCGGCGGATTTCCCCGACATCGGGACAAGCCTACTGAGCGTCACCTCATCCGGCCATGAAATCGACCTCGCCGATGACAAATACCTGACGGTCATGATCCCGACGCACGGACAGACTCACGTCCACATGGACCGCCGGAAAACGGTGATCCAGGAAGGGTCCGCGCTGGCCCTTGGACCTTCAGAGCGATGGACACGCGTAGAAAAAGGGCGCCATCGCGATTTTCGCGCCAATCTCGCGAAGATTTCGCTCGATGCAGCGCCGCTGCGCCATGTCTTGCCTGTTGTGACGGACGATCCGGTTCTGCCAACCGCTCCGAAGGCTCTCGCAGGGTTCAGGGCGCTGATGCACTACCTGTTCAGCGATCTCGCGTCTCCGATGCCGACGCTGATCCATCGCCCGGCATCGGACCTGTTTGCGGCGCTCGTTCTTGAGCATATCCGCATGATGTTCCAGACGGGCATGGACAGGATCATGAACGAGAAGCCCCAGCACTCTCTGGTGAGCCGGGCCGAGGAGTTCATGGTGGCCAATCTTGGTGAGCCTCTCACCGTTCCGATCATGGCCGAAGCGCTCGGCGTATCGGTCCGCCAGCTTCAGGATGCATTCCGGCAGTCTGTCAAACAATCGCCTTGGGAACGACTGACAGCACACCGTCTGGACAAGGCTCGGCGAAACCTTCTGGCTGGCGGTGGAGACACGGTGACCGCCATCGCCTTCGACTGCGGATTTTCCCATTTGGGCCGGTTCGCGCAGACTTACCGGGCAACCTTCGGAGAAGCGCCTTCTGCCACATTGCGGCGCGGACGGATGCGGCGCAGCGCAAATCGGATAGACGACACGCAGACCGGATAGCCCGCGCTTCGGGGCCGGCATAGCGTCGGAATCGGGTCTGAAGTCCGTCCCTTAAAAGAGGTGCTGGCCTGTGCCGAGTTTTATGAGGTTGTATCATGCCTGAAGCTGGTCTCCGCAGCCCCTCTGCAACAGACCTGAACGACATGTTCCGATTTGAACGCACCGACTGCGACTTCCCGTTCTATCGCGGTAATCCCGTCGCTATCAGCAATGCCGGATGGCTGATCGTGCTGGCATCGGTTGCGGTCGCGTTTGGCGCGCTCATCACCACTCAACCCTTATTCACAACCGGGATCGGCACGTTCATACCGGCGCTTCTTTTCGTGATGATCCCCCTCATCACGCTTGCGTTGGTCGCTGGCACTGCGGCCCCGCGCGCCCTGTTCCGCCCTCTCAGGGGAAAGGACATCGCGATCATTCTCGGCTTCTTCGTGCTGAACATGATCGTGACCGGAGCGGTCGGGATACTGGTGAACAACCTGTTCGAAACATCGGCCAACCCCGCCGGAGATCGTGCAGCGGCTGCGACGGGTATCGAGCAGGTGATCTTCTTCGGATGGACCGGCGTGCAGTTACTGGGTGAAGAGATATTCACCATCCTGCCGTTCCTGGCCTTTCTCGCCTTCCTCGACCGCAAGCTTGCCCGAAAATCGGCCGTCGTCCTTGCGGCCCTCGGTATCTCCGTGATCTTCGCGCTGGTTCATCTTCCGACCTATCAGTGGAACGTGTCCCAAGCCCTGATCGGCCTTGTTCCGGTCCGGATGATCCTGCTGATGCCCTACCTGATCACCCGCAACATCTGGGTCTCGGCAGCCGTCCATATCCTGAACGACTGGACGATCTTCACTCTGGCGATTCTTGGTGCGGCGACCGCATGACCCAGTTGCACCCTCCATCCATGAAAGGCCCCGTGATGACCCCGACCAAAGTCGCCGCCCTCCTGACGTTCCTCGCAACTCCGTTTGCGGGCCATGCGCAGGATGGTCCCGCCTTCGACTGCGCCAAGGCCGAAAGCTCAGCCGAAAAGCTTGTCTGCGATGACCCCGCGCTTGCCGCGCTCGACCGTCGGCTGGCGGATCGGTTCGCCGCGGCCATGTCCGTTGCCAAAGGTCTCGATGCCGGAGCGAATGAGGCGGAGGACCTGCTGCGCGCCACGCAAAGGGGCTGGATCAAGGGGCGCGACGAATGCTGGAAGGACCCTGACCTGCGCGTCTGCGTCGAAAGGCAATACCTGCAACGCGAGGGCCAGCTGGTTGCCCAGTTCATGCTGGAAGACCCCAGGGAGACCCAGGAATGGTTCTGCGGTGACAACGCCCGAAGCGTGACGATCACCACCTTCGACACCGAGCTTCCGGCGATCCGGGTTGAGGAAGGCGACAGCGTGTATGTCGGTTCGCTCAGATCGGTGGATACGCCCGGCGATTACTTCGTGGCGTTTTGGGGAGCCATCTCGTTCGACGGGACCACGGCGCGGATCGAAGACAATTACGGTGAAAAAGCAGGCTGCCGCATCGCGGGCTGACCGGGCGACCCGGAAACCCCGATGCGCAATTAGGAGGACAAGACATGATTAGAATTGGCAAATTCTTCAGGACAGGGGTGGCGGCTTTCGGGCTGACCCTGGGCGCCATTGTTGCGCTTCCCGGCGCGGCTCTGGCCCAGATGGGTCCGGACTATTGGCAGGTTCATGGCGTTGCGTCCAACGACACGCTGAACCTTCGCGCCGGTCCCGGAACCTCGAACCGAGTCGTCGCACGGGCGCCAAATGGGGCGGTGTTCCGCAACCTCGGGTGTCGCGGCGAAGGAAACGGCCGGTGGTGCCATATCGAAACGCCGGACGGACGGATCACGGGCTGGGCCTCGGGCCGGTATCTGCGCGAGAGCGGCGCGCCGACGGGCGGCACGATCGGCGGCAGACCCGACGTGCCCGAACTGCACGCCCGCACGTCGGGCGAGATAGAGGTGCGTTTCGCCAGCGGCTGCACCGCGCTCTACAACCCGGTCGGGCGCGAGATCGCCGTCGGCAGTTCCTGTTCGCGGTCGCAGCGGTCCTCGGCGCATGATGCCGTCGCGAGTTATCTGCGGGAAAATCACCCGACCGCGAGCCACGAACCGTCTGCCGCATCGGCGAACGTCAATATCCGCGGATCGGGCACGATCTACGGCGGAGATTCATTGACCGGTCAGATCTTCGGCCACAAGGAAGGCGCCTATGCCCTCACGGTCTCTGGTGGTGGAAATCTCTGCACCGGCCTGTTCCGCCATGCCCCTGGCACGGTCGGCAGCGAGGCGACTTCGGTGCATTGCACCGACGGGGCCCATGGGTCTGCCGTCCTCGTCCGGAACCGGAGTGGCAACGGCAACACCCTGACAATGACGCTGACCAACGGCGTCGGCGGCTATGTGCTATTCTGAACGTATCGGGTGTCACAACCTCGTCCCGGGTGCTCCGGGGTGACAGCCGCACGTCCTGCCCGGCGCCGCATGTCCAGTGGCGCCGGGCAATCGATCACCCACGCAAGCATTGACCCGAAAGGCCCGTCATGTCCCCCGATCAGATCATTGTGACCCTCATCGCCCTGATGACATCGGCCACCGACCCCGCGTTCGATCGACTGAAAGAGGGGAGCCACGACGACCGGTATCCCGTAACTGTGGAAGCCTGCCCGCGCCCGATCGGCACGCTGGAGGTCGAGGGCAAGACGGTCATCTGTGGCCGGGTGGCCGTCCCGGAAACCCACGGCGCCGACGGCGGAGAGACAATCCCGCTGGCCTTTGCGGTGCTCAAGTCCCGGGCAGTCGCTCCCGCACCCGATCCGGTGATCTACCTGCATGGTGGCCCCGGCGGCTATACTGTGCAGTCCATTCCCATGAATGCAAAGCTGTTCGATTTTCTGCGCGACCGACGCGATATCGTGCTCTTCGACCAGCGCGCCTCGGGCATCTCGGACCGCACGATCGCCTGCTACAACCAGTTGGCGGAAGAGTTCCTTGCCTTTGTAGAGCCTGACGAGGACACGATGTTCGGCGCAGACGGACCGCTGGCCACCTGCCTGACCGAGACTGTCGACACCGGCACGGACCTCGAACCCTACAACACCACGCAGAGCGCGATGGACGTCCGGGCCATCATGCATGCCCTCGGTTATCCCGAATACAACGCCTTCGGCATCTCTTACGGCACGAAGTTGGGGCAGGAGCTGCTGCGCACAGCACCCGAAGGTCTGCGATCCGTGGTCATCGACAGCATCAGCCGGGTCGACAACCCGGCCTATGATACCAACGGCGTTCCGGCGGATCAGGCGCTTGGCTGGGTGGTCGATTACTGCATGGCCGAGGAGGCCTGCGCCGCCGCCTATCCCGATCTGGAGGAGACGATCAACGCCGCCGGACGAAGGCTTGCCGAAGAGCCGAAAGTGACAGTCTCCGGAGAGGAACTGGACCCCGGATTCATCGAGGAAATCCTCGAACTCAGCAACGGGCGTGCCATGCCCTTCACGGCCTACCTGCCGCAGGTCTACACCGAAATCGCCGAAGGCAAGACGGCGACGCTCGAAAAACTTCTCGCCGGAGGGTTCAACCCGCCGCAGACGGCGGATGCGATGCTGGCCGCTTATGGCACGGGCCTCGACCCGCTCGACAAGTCGCTTGCCGAGTTCTTGCTGAAACAGGCCGAAGCCATGCGGACGGAGGAAGCGAACATCGCCCGGCTGATGACGATCCTCTCAGACGATCTGTCGGGCACCGGTGCGGCGCGGACCGAGGCCCTTCTGGACGAAGCGCTGTCCGACATTGCGAAAACGATGGAGGCCGACGCGCTGCTCGCTTTCTTGCACGACTACGTGCTCTTCGTCGGTCAGACGCCGGATCGCGACCGTGTCGAGGCCTTCCTCGCCGCCCATGTCCCTGAGACCGAGAAACCCCGCATCATGGGCCTGTTCGCGGCCATGACCGTGGAGGACATCGCCGCCTTCTACGAGCGGGCGTGGACGGATTCGGCCAATCTGACAGCACAAAGCCGCATGATGTTCACCCTGGGGATCATCGCCTGCCAGGAGGATTACCCCTTCAACTCGCGCGACGGCTACGACGCTGTGGCCGCGGACTACCGCTTCCCCGTGATCGATGCGGGCACGCGGGAGTCGACGCTGGTCCTGTATGATTTCTGCGACCTTTTCGAAAAGCACCCGCGCGAAGGTTTCCACGATCCCGTTGTCAGCGACATTCCGGTGCTGGCCATGGCTGGAACCAAGGACACCAAGACCAACCCGGACGCTGCCGAAAGGGTCGTGCGCACCCTGACCAACGGCCAGGCGGTCCTGTTCCCCGAAGCCGGTCATGCCGTGATCCAGTTCTCGCAATGCGCGCAGGACATTGCACTGGGGTTCATTGAGAGCCCGGGCGCGCCGGTCAACATAGCATGTGTTGAGTCGCTAAAGCCGAAATTCTACGTTCCGCCGAAGTCTGACTGAGACATGATGGGTTTGCCTTCAGATCCCGTCACGACGGCGGGCCGATCAGCCGGGCATCTGGTCGCCGGGCGGCACCTCGCGATGAACGTGGCGCAGCAGCCAGAGCGCATAGAGGAGGTTCGGCAGGACCATCACCAAAGGGAGGATGAATGTCGCAAGCCCGCCAGTCGTCGCAGCAGTTTCCGCGCCAGTGTTATGGGCCGATGCACCGAGGGACAGAAGGAAGGTCGCGGCATCCCACAGCGCGTGATAGATGATCGCCACCCAGAGCGATCCGGTCCGCAGGAAGATCGCCATCAGCAGCAGGCCGGAACAGGCCGCCATGGTCGCCTGCATTGCCGCACCCGCGAACTCTCCTGTTATGAACCCGTTCAGGACGTGAACCGATCCAAACGCCGCGGAGACCAGAAGGATCGCCGGCCAGATCCGCACATGGCCTCGCACCGCGCGGTAGAGGAGCCCCCGGAACATGGTTTCCTCGGAGAAGCCGACGAAGAAAGTGTTCAGGAGGACCAGAAGGATGACCGTGGTCGCTGGCAGGCCGAACAGCAGCGCCCAGCTGAACTGAAGCAGCACCATGAGCATCGGCAGCCACAGCAGTTTCAGCGTGCCCGGTTCCGGCGCGCGAAACCCGATATCCCGCCAGCGACGCCAAAGGATCACGCCGACCAGAATCGCCCCGGCCAGAACGATCTGCCAGGCGATGCCTTCGGTGACGATCTCATCAAGCGTTCGTTCGCCCGGAAGCAGTACCTTGGCCCCGACGAAGGTGATTGCCACCCACGCCAGCAGGGCCATCAACGCGATACCGAGCCGTGTTCCGGGCCTCTCTGTCTGCGTTGCCATTCTCGTTCTCCTCGTTCGCCCATCAGCTGTTGCGGATATCGCCTAAATACCACCAACCAATTCGAGCGAGGGTTCGTGGCGCCAAATCGTGCAATCATCATACATGATCTGGCGATCCCCCCTGCTGTTTTTCCAAGTTTGTTGAGCCGAGGTGCCTGCTGCCAGTTCGCCTTGAACCAAATCGAAAGGGTCCGTCATGACGCCTGACCAGATCATCGCGGCAATCGCGTCGCTACTTATCCAGGACGCCAATCCGGATTTCGACCAGCTTCGATCCGGTGGCCACGACAACCGATATCCCGTGACGATCAGCGCCTGCGAATACCCGCCCGGCCCGCTTGAGGTCGAGGGTCAGACCGTCATCTGCGGCTCGGTCAGCGTGCCCGAGAACTATGAGGCGCCCAAGGGCCGCCGCGTTGATCTGCAATTCGTGGTCTTCGACGCGCAAACCCTGTCGCCCGCCCCTGATCCACTGGTCTACCTGCATGGCGGACCAGCGGGAGGAACGCTTCAGATCACCGAAGCCGTCGCAGGGCGCATGTTCCCGAAGCACCGCCAGACTCGCGACATCATCACCTTCGATCAACGGGCCTCGAAACTGTCGTTCGGGTCGGTCGAGTGTTCCGCCAGCATCGCGGACAATGCG
Source organism: Pseudooceanicola atlanticus (assembly GCF_000768315.1). GTDB lineage: Bacteria > Pseudomonadota > Alphaproteobacteria > Rhodobacterales > Rhodobacteraceae > Pseudooceanicola > Pseudooceanicola atlanticus. The sequence goes on along the minus strand of NZ_AQQX01000003.1, from coordinate 279,589 downwards.
CTGGACCTCGCGAAAAGCGAAAGCGTCAATCCGGACGACCCGACGATCGTGTATCGCCTGCTGAGCGATTGCGTGGAGGAGATCGAGGGCTCGGGCGCGGATCTTTCCGCCTACAATACCGAGAACAACGCGAGGGACGTGCGGGCGCTGATGTCGGCGCTCGGCTACGGCGACTACAACATCTACGGCATTTCCTACGGCACCCGGCTGGCGCTGGAGGTGATGCGGACGATCCCCGATGGCGTGCGGTCTGTGGTCATCGACGGGGTGGCGGGGCCGACCAATCCGATCTTCGACGAGTTCCTCACGCCCTACGTGGCCGTCATAGACCGGCTGGTCGCCCAATGCGCCGCCGATCCGGGCTGCGCCGCCGAATGGCCGGACCTGCGCGCCACCTTCAATGCCGCGATGGAGCGGATCGGCAACGATCCGATCCCGGCCGCCCGGGGCGCCCAGCAGATCGGCGCACAAGAGCTTTATACGCTCACATTCCTCGAGCGGAACAAATGGCGTGTGAAACACGACATCACGCGTTTTCTGCCGCGCATGTTCAGTGAGTTAGCCGAGGGGCGGACCGACACGATCGACGCCGTTCTGGCGCATTACGATGACGTGCCGCGCCCTGCGGACGCCCTGCTTCGTTCCGCTGATCTGACAAATGACGAACGGGCCTTGGCCGACGCCACCCTGAAGATGGCTGCGGCGATGGAGGACCTGAGCGAAGGCGCGCGCAATACCCTGCTGCAACTGCGCGGAGACCTGGCGGCCGGGCTTGAAACTCTCAGTGTGGCCGAGGCCTTCGATCAGCGGATGAGCGAGGCGGTGACCCATCTGCCCGACCCGTCAGCTGCCGCACCAGCGCTGCTGGCCGATTACACCCTGATGCGGGCCGCGCCGCCTTCGCGGGACGCTCTGGCCACGCTGGTGTCCGACCACTTCGACGGGGCGGACAAGGCGGACCTGCTGGCCCTGGTCGCGCTCATGTCCGACGAGGATATCGCCCGCACCTGGGACATCGCAGCCGAGTCCCTGCGCCCATATCAGCTCATGGTGGCCACGACACTCGGCACCGCGATCTACCAATGCCAGGAAGCCGTGCCTTTCAACTCGATAGAAGGGTTCGACCGGGTCACCGCCCCCTTCGCGGAACGCTACCCGGTTTTCGGTATGCCCGACTTTCGCGCCCAGATCGAAGGGACGCTGGCGCCCTGCGCCCTGTTCGAGCAGCACCCCAGGGAAGGGTTCCACGAACTGGTCCGCTCCGACATCCCGACGCTGGTGCTGAACGGCACGCTGGATACGCAGACGTCGATGCACTGGGGCGCAGAAGCCGCAGAGGGGCTGACGAACGCCCGGAACTACATCATTCCGGAAGCCGGGCACGGCACGATCATGTATCAGCCCTGTGCCCGGGATATTGCCACGGCATTCGTGAACGATCCCGCCGCGCCGCTGGAGGTCTCCTGCATCGACGACATCCTCCCACCCTTCGTCCTGCCCGACGATCCGCTGCCCGGCCAATAGCCTCCGACAGAGAGACCACCGATGACCACTGCCGAACTGATTGCCACGCTCTCCGCTCTTATCGCGCATGAGCCCGACACCAGCGCCTTCTCCAGCCTGATTGCGGGTGGCCACGACCCCGTTGCGAAGGTCGAGATTCAGACCTGTCCCCGCCCGCTCGACCCCGGTGAGATTGAGGGGGAGACGCTGATCTGCGGTGTGGTCACCGTGCCCGAGGATCACGACACACCTGATGGCCCCAACACTGTCGATCTGGAATTCGTGCTGCTCAAGTCCGAGAGCCTCTTCCCCAACCCCGACCCCGTCCTCTATCTGCACGGCGGCCCCGGCAGCGGCAACCTGCCCGGCGGGGCGCACTGGTTGTCGAGCAATTTCGGTCCGTTCCGCGACACGCGCGATGTCATAGCGTTCGACCAGCGCGCCTCGGGCATATCCTCGGGCAGCGTCGAATGCGCGGGCGTGCTGACGCAGGGTCTGGATAAGGTTCTTAAAGACGGCATCGACTGGACGGAAGACGACGGCGAAGGAGGCCTGACCGCCTCGAAGTTCCTGAAGGATTGCATTGCCGAGGTCGAAGCCTCGGGCCGCGACCTGTCCAAATACAACACGCGCCAGAATGCGTTGGATGCACAGATGGTGATGCGGGCGCTTGGCTACCAGGAGTGGAATATCTTCGGCGCCTCCTACGGCACCAAGCTGACGCTTGAGATCATGCGTACCGCGCCGGAGGGCCTGCGTTCTGCGGTGCTGGACGGCGTCGCTCCGCCGGTCGTGCGCCTCTACGACACGCTGGCACAGCCCCGGTCGGAAAGCCTCGAACGTCTCGTTGCCTATTGCGAGGCGGAAGAGGCCTGCAACGCCGCCTATCCGGACCTCGGCACCGTCATCCGGGACGTCTACGACCGGGCGGGCAAGGGCGAAATCCTCTGGAAGGGCGAACCCCTGCCGCAGGCCGAAGTTGCGACGCTGATCGACTATCTGAGCGACTTCCATGCCGCGTCGCCGACACCCTACCTTCCGGCGATGTTCTATGAACTCCACCGCGGGGAAGAGACGCCGACCTTCGATCTCGTTTACGGCGAATGGGGCATGTATCCGCCCGCGACGGCGGAGCAAGACATGATGGCGGCGGCCGAGGCCAGCCTGGACGAGGCCGGTATGGCATTGGTGAAGGAGGCAATGACCAGCGCCCGGATCGCAGGGGATGCAGATAATCTGCTGCATGATGCCGTCACGCAGCTGCGCGCCCACATCCGCCGGGATCGCGACCTTGGTCCGTTGGCCGCCCTTCTGGATGCCGAGATGACCGACGCCCTTCCGGACCTGGCCGAGGCCGGCGCCGATCTGCGCGCCTTTCTGCGCGACTACGCGGCCCTGCGACAAGGCACGGCGAATGCCGAGCGGCTGAGCACCTTCATCACTGACCATTTCGATGGCCCGGTCCAGGCCCGTCTGCTCGCGCTCGTCGGAGCCATGTCCGAGACCGAAATCGCCGCCTTCTACGAGGATGTCACCCTCTCCGTCGAGCCCGCCGCCTACGAGAGCTTCCAGAAACGGATCGACAACCTGGTTTTCTATTGCCAGGAGGATCTCCCCTACAACTCGCCGGAACAATACGCGGAAACCTCCGCCGCGCTGCCCTTTCCGTTCCACCACGACTACGACGCGCTGGCCGCGAACATGTTTGCCCGCTGCGATGCCTTCGACCAGCACCCGCGCGAAGGGTTCCATGAGGTGGTCGTCAGCGACATCCCGACACTGTTGATCGGGTCGGCCTGGGATCAGAATACCGCCGGAAGCTGGGCGGAACTCGCGACCGAGGGACTGACCAACGCACAGGCAGTGATGATCCAGGAAGCTGGCCATATCGCCATGCGCTTCCAGCCTTGTGTCGCGGACATGGCCCACGCTTTCTTCGACAACCCTGGCCGGAAACTCGGCGACGCCTGCGAGCGCGAAGCTGCCGTGCCGCCTTTTCACATCGCCGACTGGGCGCGGCCCTGAAGAGGACCCGCCAACCGATTACATTTGGGCGACCCAAAGGTCCGAAGCGATCAACTGGGCGTCAGAACAGGTCGAGCCGGCATTGATCCGCTGCCGCGCGCTGTTGAAGAGCACGACACAGCCTGAAGTCCAGGCCGCCTCGATCTCTCCGGTTGGACGGACGTGCAGGGTGGGCGCGGTGGCACTGCCACTGGGTATGGTGATGCCTGGCCGCGCGGGGGTGGTTGACACAGGGCCGCCGCTTTCCCGGAGATAGGCGCCCGAAACCCAGCCATCGTGCTGTCCGTCAGTCGTCTGCACGTGGCACCAACGCATATCGCTGCTGCCCCGGCACCCGAGGTTGCGCAGGATGGTTCCGTTCGGCGCACGCGCGACGATTGTGTTCGAAGTGCCCGCTCCGTTGCGGATGTTCAGGTAGTCGCCTGCTGGCACGCGCATCACCTCCCAGAAATCCGGCCCGCCCCTTGATATGCAAAGCAACCATCAAGCTCATTCGGTGCAGCGCAGCCGTTTGTGAACACGATATCACAAGCGCGTCGCAAAAGGGTAATCGAGGAAACCGAGCGATCTATTGGGTAATCCGAGTAGAGAGAAAGGCTGTCTTGAAACATCTTTCTCACACGACTTACAAATGGGAAGCTCAACACAAAAACCAGTAGTGTCTTGATCTCGCAGCGAAAGCCTGCTTTCCGCCCATATGAACATTCCTTTTTCGATGACTTTTCGTGCCGATGGCAAGGGCCGTCGCTTCAAGATGCATGAGAAAACCGCTCGTTGCCTGACAGGTGGATATCGAGCGCACTGGCGATGAGCCGCGTCAGGGGGTGACCCTGCGGTTCGACCGTCAGGTGGTCGCCGGTCAGGGTTACGAGGTCGCCGTAGCGTTCGGCAATTATGGCAAGCGTCGGGGCGAGGGTCGCTGCCTGCGCGCCGAAATCGCGGCGCAGCACGGTCCGGTCAATGCGGAAGTCGCACATCAGCATTTCGATGGCGCGCGCCCTGAGCAGGTCGTCGCAGGTCATGACATGGCCACGGGCACCCGCCAGCGTGCCGCATTCGATGCGCTGGATGTAAGCGGCGGTGGCCGGGGCGTTCTGGACGTAGCCCGAGGGCAGACGCGAAATCGAGGAGGCCCCGAGGCCGATCAGCGTCGGGCAGGCGTCGTCGGTATAGCCCTGGAAGTTGCGCCGTAGATGACCGGAACGGGCTGCCTGCGCCAGGGTATCGCCGGGCCGGGCGAAGTGGTCGATCCCGATCGCATCGAAGCCCGCATCCACGAACCGCTGCGCCGCCAGTCTTGCGAGTTCATATCGCTCGACCTCCTTCGGGAGGGCGTCACCGTCGATCAGCTGCTGACGTTTCGACACCCACGGGACGTGGGCATATCCGAAAATGGCCAACCGATCCGGCGCCAGCTCGAGCACTTGCGTGATCGTGTCGTCCAGCCGGGGGATATCCTGATGCGGCAGGCCGTAGACGAGGTCGGCGTTCAGGGAATGGATGCCCGCGGCGCGCAGGTCGTCGACACAGGCCTTCGTGACGTCGAAGGGCTGAATGCGCCCGATGGCCTCCTGCACCTTGGGGTCGAAATCCTGGATGCCGATACTGGCGCGGTTCATGCCTTCCTCTGCAAGCGCCGCGATCTTGGCGGGATCGACCATGGTTGGGTCGATTTCGACCGAGAATTCGTGGTCCTCGGTTGGGGGGATGACGGCGCGAACGGCCTGTGCCAGCCGGTGGATAAGAGGCGGCGGGAGGATCGTCGGCGTGCCGCCGCCCCAGTGCATCCGGCCCATCTTCAATCCCTCGGGCAGGATGTCCTTCAGCAAGGCGAGTTCCTGCTCCAGCGTGCCGATGTAGCTTTCTACCGGGGAAAGGGTCTTCGTGCCTTGGGTCCGGCAGGCGCAGAACCAGCATAACCGCTCGCAGAAGGGTATGTGCAGATAGACCGAGACGGGTTCGTCGGGGTTCAGCGCGGCGAGCGCCTTGGCCTGTTGAGCGGCGCCGACCTCGGGCGAGAAGACCGGGGCGGTGGGATACGAGGTGTAGCGGGGCACCCGGGCGTCGAAGAGGCCGAGGGTTCTGAGGCGGTCGATCTGTTTCATAAACCCCGTATGTGCCTTTTCCGGGTCGCGAACTTTGCGCAGGATCAAGCTCAGAACGGAAAGGGCGACGCACCGATCAACGGGCTGTGCAAGTGAAGGGCGACGACCCAGATCACCAGGCCTATGATTGTCCGGATTGTCAGCGGGCACGCGTTGTCGCGGAGCCAGGCTCGGTCGATCAGCGGGCGTAGAGAGAATGTTGCTGTGGTCGTGAAGAATGCCGTGGCTTCGGGGCCGAGTGAACGGCGGGCTTTCGCGTCGAAAGCGGGGATGGCGGCGAGGGCCATTAAGGTGAAGCTGCCGAAGAGGATCACATGAGCGAGGTCTCCGTTCGGCACGAGATGCGCCCCGGCCCAAAGCGCCAGCGCAAGGAACAGCGGGTGTCGGGACACGGTTGCGAAACCCGGATGGTCGGGATCGACGATGGCGGTGCGCTTCCCCCCGAGCGTGTAGGGGTTCCGCAGACCGAACCCGCAAGCAACCAGCACGGTGGCAATCGGCATCGCGATATTCGGCACCCACCTCGTCCAAGCAGCCTGTGGCCAGAGTTCGACGTAAGGCGCCCGGCCCGCCGCGACGATGACCCAGACGAGCAGGGCGAGGGACAAGAGCCCATAAGCCGAGAAATACACCCGCCGTCCGACCGCGCCAATCAGTCCGTCGCGCAGGCCGCCGATGCGCGGCAGGAAGTGGCTGGCGACGAAGATCGCCAGTGCGAGCGTGTATTCCGTCCATCCGGTCATCAGCTTTCGGCTTTCTCCATCAGTCGCACGATGTGACAGGCAAAGGCGTAGGTCGCGGGCAAGCCGATGACCAGCCCCCCGGCGACGGATTGCCAGGGCGTCAGCACCGGCCAGCCCAGCCACGACCCGATGAGTGAGGCGAAGAAGAGGTTCACCCCCATGGCCCCGGCCCCGAAGGGATAGAGCGCCGCGAAGAGCTTGGGCGAGGGTCTCATCGACGGCTCACCAGCATCTGCACGGCGACGAGTGACAGCAGCAGCGCGATCGAGCCGACGAAGAACCAGAACTCCGCCGTTTCCGTCTGGGGTTGCGGGATGGGGCGGTCGTAGGCCTCCGCCAGAGCGGTGGCGGGCAGGGTCATGGCAAGATAGGGGGCGGTGGCGAGGATGCGTTTCATCTCAGCTCTCCATGGTCAGGGTTTGATAGATCTCGGGCAGGGCGCGAGGCAGGCGTTCGGGATGCGGCAGCAGGGTAAAGCCGGCGCGGCCGAAGATGCGGGCGAACCAGTCCTGTCCATCCTGATCGACGATGACGCCATGAACGGCCTGGCCGAGGGCGCGTGCCTCGCGGACGGCCATGCGGCTGTCCTCGATCCCGTGCTGACCCTCGTAATGGTCGAGGTCGTTGGGTTTGCCGTCGGTCAGAACCAGCAGCAGGCGGCGGGTCGCACCTTCTTCGGCCAGCTGGGCCGAGACATGGCGGATCGCGGCGCCGAGCCTTGTGTAGTGGCCCGGCGTCAGCCCGCCGATGCGGGCGGTGATGCCTGGCGACATCGGCTCCTCGAACATTTTCGCCCGGTGCAGGAAGACCCGGTCGCGGCGGAGCGAGGAGAACCCCCAGATGCCAAGGCGGTCCCCGGCGGTGTCGATCCCTTCGGCAAGCGATGACAGGGCTTCGCGGGCGACCTCGATGACGGAGGTGTCGCCGATTGCGGCTTCGGTCGAGCGGGAGCAGTCCATCAGGATCGCGACGCTCAGGTCGCGGGCTATGGGACGTCCAGCCTGCCAGACCCGGTCGGACCCTTCCTGCCCGCAGGTGATGTCGGTGCGGGAGGTGACAAGCGCGTCGAGATCCAGGTCCTCCCCGTCGATCTGGCGGGGCAGGACGACGCGGCGCGGATGCAGCGGCGCGAACTGGCGTTTGACCCGGGCGACGAGGCGCGGGTCGGGGGCGTATTCGGCGCGCGGTTTCGCGAGGGCTTCCAGCACGCGGGTATGGCCGGGCATGTAATCGCCGGTGCGGCGGTTCCATTCGGGGTAGGTGAACTTGCCGGCCAGCTTCTCGTGATCGGCATCCTGCGGCGACAGGTCCAGCGACAGGCGCAGGCGGGTTGCGGCTCGTTTCATGTTCTCCGAGAATGTCAGGTGGTCCTGATCCTCGGCGGCCTTTGCGGCATTGTCCTGATCGTCGTCATCGACCATGCGGTTGATGTTCAGGCTTTCGGCCCAGGACATGATCGTCTCGAACCGATGGATGATGAACCCGTCGTTGCGGTTGGCCTGATCGCGTTCTTCGCGTTTCGCCTCTTTCCGGCTGGGAACTGCGAAGGCGGGGGCCTGATCGGGTTCCTCCGCCGTGTCCGACGCGCCCTTGCCGGTGGTCCGCGGCAGGAACCGCAGCCAGATCGGGACCGGGGCAAAAGTACGGTAGCCACGCGGGGCGGGGGCGTCGATTTCTCCGATCCCGCCACGCTGACAGCCTATCTGATCGAGGATCATCAGTTCGATGGATGCTTCGTGTCGGGGCAGGGCGCCGCGTTTGCGCAAGGCGCAGGTTTCGAGGCAGAGTGCGCGGTAGTCCGCCTGTAGGCCCGGGCAGGCGCGGAATGCGCGGTCCATCGCGGTCTCGTTGGCCGCGATCTGGGCGAGGTCGTTGCGATAACCGTCGGCCAGCCGCGCGGGCACCGTGGCAAAGGCTGCGATTGAAGCAAGCCAGAGATAGGCGGCGCGGTTGAGCTCCCGTGTGGAAAAGCAGTCCATCACCGGCGGTAGCCGCAGCCGGTCACCGTCGAAGTCTGCAACATGCACCATTTCGCGCGGGGTGCCGACCCGGCGGAAAAGGCCGGGCCGATGGTCAGAGGAGGCGAGGGGCGAGGCCACGATCTCGACCCCCGCCGGGCCACCGAGTGCCCGGAAGAGCGCGGCAAGGCTGGGGCGCACGGCGTCGAATGTTACGGCGCGGTCCGCATCCGTCGCGGCGCGGCGCGTGGCCATGTCGTGCCAGAGGTTACCGACAGTTTCCTCCGGCTCCATGAGGTCGAGAACGTGGATCATGGCATCACCCGAATACGGCGCTGGCGATATCGCGCAGGGCCTGTTGAACGTCCGGTTCATCGCTGAGCGGTTCGATGATGGCCGCCTGAAGCGCCCGGTCGATGGGCATCCCCTTGGCGATCATCGTGGCGGCGTAGATCAGCAGGCGGGTGGATACCCCTTCTTCCAGGTCCATGCCCGAGAGGTTGCGGATGCCGCCCGCCAGTCGGACCAAGGCCTTCGCGCGACCATCTTCCAGCCCGCTTTCGCGCATGACCACCGGCACCTCGACCTCCGGTGTCGGGAAGTCGAACCCGACAGAGACGAAGCGCTGCCGGGTGGATGGCTTCAGCTTCTTGAGGATGTTCTGGTAGCCGGGGTTGTAGCTGGCGACGAGCATGAAGCTGTCTGGGGCGACCAGTTCCTCGCCCGTCTTGTCGATCACCAGCCTGCGCCGATCATCGGTCAGCGGGTGCAGCACGACGGTGACATCCTTTCGGGCCTCCACCACCTCGTCGAGGTAGCAGATGCCGCCCTCGCGCACCGCCCGGGTAAGCGGCCCGTCGACCCAGACGGTTTCGCCGCCTTTCAGCAGGTAGCGGCCGATCAGGTCGGCGGCCGAGAGGTCGTCATGGCAGGCCACGGTGTGGAGCGGCAGGTCCAGACGCGCCGCCATGTGTTCGACGAAGCGCGTCTTGCCGCAGCCGGTCGGCCCCTTCAAAAGAAGGGGCAGAGCGTTGGCATGGGCCGTTTCAAACACCGCGCATTCATCGGCGACAGGCTGGTAGAACGGCAGGTCGGGTGTGTTCAGGTCTTTCATCGGATCACTCTCCCGGAACGGCGACTGGGCCGGGTTTGACCACCTCGCGGCGCACCACGAGCATGGAATAGATGAAGAGGAGCGCACCGAGGACCACCGCCACTCCCGAGCCGAAGCGCATCAGGTAGAAGAGGCCAAGCTGGTCCTGCACGTCCATGTAGTAGTCGCCCACGATCCGCTGCATATGCGTCTGGATCGTGCCGGCGAAGGTCAGCGTGAAGGTCATGAAGGCCATCCCGCCGGTCATCAGCCAGAAGCTCGCCATGTTGAGCACCTGGTTGTAGGGCGCGCGGTTCCGCAGCAGCGGCATGGCATAGCTGAACATCGCGAGGTTCAGGGCCACATAGGCGCCGTAGAAGGCGAGGTGGCCGTGGGCAGCGGTGATCTGCGTGCCGTGGGTGTAGAAGTTCACCCCGTGCAGCGTGTGCAGGAAGCCCCAGACGCCCGCGCCGAAGAAGGCCACGGTGGAGGACCCGAGCGACCACAAAAGTGCGGCCTTGTTGGGGTGGTTCTTGCGGCCCTTCCAGACCATCACGAAGGCGAAGGACATCATGGCGAAGAAGGGGACCACCTCGAAGGTCGAGAAGATCGAGCCGATCCACTGCCAGTAGCCCGGTGTGCCGATCCAGTAGAAATGGTGCCCGGTGCCGAGGATCCCCGAGAAGAGCGCCGTGGCTACGATGACGTAGAGCCATTTCTCGATCACCTCCCGGTCGACGCCGGTGAGTTTCAGCATCAGGAAGCCGAGGATCGCGGCCATCACCAGCTCCCAGGTCGCCTCGACCCAGAGGTGCACGACCATCCACCAATACATCTTGTCGAGCGACAGGTTGTCGGGGTTGATGAAGGCAAAGACCCAGAGCAGGCAGAGCAGCCAGAGGCCCATCATCAGGATGTTGGTGATCGCCGTCTTGCGCCCTGCGAGGAAGGTCAGCGAAACGTTGACGAGGAAGATCACTGCCGCGACAAGGATGCCGAACTTGACCCACAGGGGCTGTTCGAGGAACTCGCGCCCGCCGTGGATGCCGACGAGGTAGGAGCCGACCGCGCCAAGCGTGCCGACCACCAGGATCGCCAGCTGGATATAGGCGAGCTTGACCGAGAAGATCTCGCGTTCGCTTTCCTCGGGCACCAGGTAGTAGGCAGCGCCGAAGAAGCCCAGCAGCAGCCAGACGATCAGCGCGTTGGTGTGGATCATGCGCACGATGTTGAAGGGCAGCACCTCGGACAGGGTGTTGGGCGAGACGTAGATCCAGCCCAGCAGCAGCCCGCCCAGCACCTGGATGCCGAACAGGCCCATGGCCGCGAGGAAGTAGGCGTAGGCTACTCTTTGTGATTGGTATTTCATTGGTCTCTCTCCCTCAGCCCGCGTCGTTCGGGGGCCAGTTCTGGGTGTCGGTCTGATCGGCCCAGCGGAGGAATTCGGCGAGCGCGCGCATCTCCTCCTCGGTGATCTCGAAATGCGGCATCTGGCGGCGGCCCTCGATGCCCGAGGGCTGCGCCTTCATCCATCCGTCGAGGATTTCGTAGGCGAGTTCGGGGTCGTCCTGGGCGCCCCACCTCGTCATCACGTTGCCGACCTCGGGCGCGAAATAGGCGCCTTCGCCGTGCAGCGTGTGACAGTTGATGCAGGAGTGGCGTTCCCAGACGTGCTTACCCAGCCGGACCTCTTCGGTGAGGGGCATTCCGGCCGTGGCCTTGTCCACGATGTGACGGTGGCTCTGCGCCGTCAGGGCCACGAACACGACGACGAAGAAGATGGATCCCCCGTAGAACACGTTCCTGGCCCGCGATTTGGTGAGTAGTTCTGACATGTCGCGGTCCCGACAAATTGTTGCGGATACCTGACGTCTAGTCGGCGGCGCATGGCCGCTTGTTGCGCAAACGCAAAGAACGGAACGAAAGATGAGCGCAGCATGCGGGTATGAAAGGACCCGCCATGAGCAAGCCTGACTTCGACGACCCGGACCTGCCGCTCGCGGACCTTTTCGCGGCATGGCCGGAAGCCGCTGCCATGTTTCTGGCCCACCGGATGCTTTGTCCGGGCTGCCCGATCGCTCCCTTTCACGCGATTACCGATGCGTGCCTGGAATATGATCTGGACGAGGATGAATTCCGTGCGGAGTTAGCCAGGGACGTTTGGTAGGATTTTTGCAAAGCCTCCTTGTTGCCGCTCTCTCACGCGTTATCTCTGATCGCGAAAGAGGAGGGCCGCCTTGGCTGCATTCGGATTGGTAGTGATCGGGTTGATCGGTCTCGTGATCGGAGGCGAGATGCTGGTCCGGGGCGCGGTCTCAGCGGCGAACCGTTTGGGTCTGCCGCCACTGGTCATCGGCCTTACCCTCGTCGGCTTCGGCACCTCTTCGCCGGAGCTCGTGACGAGCCTGCAAGCGGCGTTTGCCGGTGCCCCGGGCATTGCCATCGGGAATGTCGTCGGCAGCAATATCGGGAACATCCTGCTGATCCTTGGCCTGACGGCCGCGCTGACCCCGATTGCCGTCCAGCCGGCCGCGTTCCGCCGTGATGGCGGGGTCATGATACTTGCCACTCTCATGTGCCTTGGCGTCGTGTGGCTTGGCGACATCGGGCGGCTGGCCGGGCTTGTCCTTGTCGTGGTTCTTGTTGCCTATCTGGCCTTTACGCTGATCGTGGAAAGCCGGGCGTCGCGAACTGCGGCCGGCGAGGTTTACGAGGCCGAAGCAAAGGCGGTTCCAGGTAGGGATCAGCCGATTTGGCTGGGTCTGCTGACGGCGGTGTTTGGTCTGGCGGTGACGATATTCGGGGCGCGCTACCTTGTTTCAGGTGCCGTGACCCTGGCCGAGGCAGCTGGCATTTCCGAAACCGTGATCGGCCTCACTATCGTGGCTATCGGCACCTCGATGCCCGAACTCGTGACGTCGATCATTGCGATCCGGAAGAACGAGGCCGACGTTGCATTGGGCAACGTGCTGGGCAGCAACATCTTCAACATTCTCGGCATTTTGGGCGTGACGGCGTTGGTTCATCCGTTGTCCGTGCCGACGGAAATCCTGCAATTCGACATCTGGGTGATGTGCGGGGCCACGCTGATGCTGATCCTGTTCGCCTGGACCGGCTGGCGCATCGGGCGGCGCGAGGGCGGGATCATGCTGGCCTGCTACGCGGGTTACCTGGCTTGGCTTCTGATCTGAAGGGCGTCAGCCCTGCATGCCGCTCAGGATGACCAGCTGGTGCGGGTCCGTCACCACGATGTGCTTGCGCGTCGATTTCACGATGCCGTCCTTCTGCCAGGCTGACAGCAGGCGGCTCACGGTGTGCAGGGTGGTGCCGGTCATCTCGGAAATGTTCTGACGGGTGACGGGAAAAGCGATCTCGATCCCTTCGGTCGTCTTGCGGCCGCTCTGGTTGACCATGCGGAGCAGGGCACAGGCGACCCGCTTTTCCACCGCTTGCGTGGCCATCTCGGTCAGCGTTTCCTGGATCTGGCCCAGGCGCTGGCCAAGCGTCTTGTAGCTTTCGGTTGCGAAGCCGGGGTAGTTCGCCGTGAAGTCGGACCAGAGGCTGACCGGCCACGAGAGCGCGATCGACTCGGCGGCGGCGATGGATGTCGCGGGGTAGGTGTCGCGCTGAAGTGCCGGGGCGATCCCGAAGAGCTGACCGGGCGAGATATGCAGCACGATGATCTGGTCACCACCGGGCGTTGTCCTGACCACGCGCAGATAGCCGTCGAGCAGCAGATAGAACCGGTCCGCGTCATGCCCTTCGCGAAAGATCGCCGTGCCCTCTTCGTAGCGGCGCGAGACGGCGTGATCCAGGATCTCGCGAATCTGCGACCTCTCGAGCAGGGAGAAGGGCGGCAGATCGCTGAGCAGGCTTTCGTCGAGCTTGGGCACGTTTCGTGTCCGGAGTTTGTTTCAGAGCAACGTTCGGTTGCTCACCTTAACGCATAACGGGGTCAGCAAACGCAACCGGACAAATGAAAGGATGTTCCGATGCTGACGAAACTGATGATGACCGCCGCACTTGCCCTTGCCGCCGGTGACGCCGGTGCCGAGACCTTCGAGGTCAAGATGCTGAACAAAGGCGAGGCAGGTGCCATGGTCTTTGAGCCTGCCTTCGTTAAGGCGCAGCCCGGCGACGTGGTGAAGTTCATTCCGACCGACAAGGGGCACAACGTCGAGGATATCGACGGGATGCTCCCCGAAGGGGTCGAGGGCTTCAAGACCAAGTTCAACAAGGAATTCGACCTGACCGTCGAGGCCGAAGGCATCTACGGCATCAAGTGCACACCGCACTACGCCATGGGTATGGTCGCGCTGATCCAGGTGGGCGACGCGGTCAATCTCGAAGCGGCCGAGGCCGTGAAGCAGAAGGGCAAGGCGAAGGGCCGCATGGCCGATCTGATTGCCCAGGTCGAATGACGCAGCGTCCCGCGTCTGATGACCGATCCGGGCGGTGCCAGTGGTGCCGCCCGACTGCTTTCCAGGGGTAAGATCAATGAAAACGCGCGAAATTTATGAAGGTCCGGCACTCTTCAGCTATGGCTTTCGTCCATTCTTTCTTTTTGCGGGCCTCTTTGCCGTCGTGGCGATCCCGATGTGGTGGTTGATCTGGCGCGGAGATGTCCGCATCAGCGGCCACTTTGCCCCGAGCGACTGGCACATCCACGAGATGATCTTCGGATATGGCGCTGCCGTGGTCGCCGGGTTTCTGTTCACGGCCGTGCCCAACTGGACCGGGCGGATGCCGACACGCGGCTGGCCATTGGCGGTGCTATTGGCGCTGTGGCTGGCGGGACGGGCCGGTGTCGCGGGGCTGTTACCTGTCGGTCCGGTCGGGGCTGCCATCATCGACCAGATGTTCCTGCTGGCCGTCGCCGCGATGATCGCACGGGAAATCGTGGCCGGGCGCAATTGGAAGAACCTCAAGGTGCTCGTCCCGGTGTCCCTGCTGTGGGGGGCAAATATCCTGTTTCACGTCGAGGCGCTGACCCAGGGCGTGTCCGAGATCGGTCGTCGGTTGGGGATCGCCCTGCTGATCTTTCTGATCATGCTGATTGGGGGGCGCATCGTGCCCAGCTTCACGCGGAACTGGCTTGCCCAACGCAGGTCGGAGCTGATGCCGGTTGCGTTCAACCGTTTCGACGGTGTCTGCATCCTGATCGGGGCCGCGGCACTTTTCAGCTGGGCTATCGCGCCATTAAACGTAGCGAGCGTTCTTTTCGGCGGCGCCGCAGCTTTGCTGCACCTGATGCGGCTGCTGCGCTGGCGGGGACTGGCCACCTGGCGGTCGCCGCTTCTTCTGATGCTCCATGTCGCATACCTGATGGTGCCGATGGGTTTTGCGGCCATCGGAGCCGGCGCGGCGGGACTCGTGGGGCCGGCTGTCAGCGCCCATGTGCTGGGCATCGGAGCCGTCGCCGGAATGACGCTGGCGGTGATGATGCGGGCCACGATGGGTCATACCGGCCGGTCGCTGGTTGCCGGACCCTGGCTCGCGGGTGCCTTCGCCTTGATCTGCGCTGCCACCTTGGCGCGTGTGGTTGGGCAAGGTGTGGTGATCGGTGGTTTCGACGGCGTCGATCTTTCCGCCGTATTCTGGACGCTGTCATTCGGTGTCTACCTGTGGCGGGTCGCGCCCTGGCTGTTGGGGCGCAAGGTCGCGCCGAAGGCAGTGTCGAAAGTCTGATCCAGGGGAGCGCGCGGTTACGTGAGGCAGGTACAGCCGATAGCTTTCGGCATGATCGCGTCCGGATCATCGGGTCGTGCCTGTAATCGAGGTTTCCCCGCCAAGGAATACTGGGTTTCGCGCTGGTAACTCTGGTTTGAAGCCCTTGTCGCGGACTGCTAAGAGCCTCGGCACGCGAAGACCAATCTGATCTCGGGCCTACACCTGTAGTCCCTTGTACGTGAAAACCCGCGATACGCGGCCTAAATGACGGAAATGCGGGATGCCTGAGCGCTCAGGAAAGCCAATGAAACTAGGTAGGTCCGAGTTGCATCGGGCCGCGCGTCTGTCTGTCGCCCCGATGATGGACTGGACCGATCGCCATTGCCGTTACCTGCACCGGCTGCTGTCGCGGCAGACGCTCCTTTATACCGAAATGGTCACTGCGCCTGCTCTGGTGCGCGGCGGGGCGGTGCATCTGCTGGATTTCTCGCCCGAGGAGCATCCCGTGGCGTTGCAACTGGGCGGATCGGACCCCGAAGAGCTGGCCCAGGCGGCGCGGCTGGGGGAAGAGGCGGGCTATGACGAGATCAACCTGAATTGCGGCTGTCCGTCGGACCGTGTGCAATCGGGGACATTCGGCGCGGTGCTGATGCGGGACCCGGGGCTGGTGGCGGAGTGCGTCGCGGCGATGCGCGCGGCGGTGTCGGTCGAGGTGACGGTGAAATGTCGGATCGGGGTCGATGACCAGACCCCCGAAGAGGTGCTGCCGGAATTCCTGTCGCGGGTCGGCGCGGCGGGTTGCGAACGCTTTACCATCCATGCGCGCAAGGCGTGGTTGCAGGGGCTGAGCCCCAAGGAAAACCGCGATATCCCGCCACTGGATTATGAGCTGGTGCAGCGGATGCGCGGCATGTTCGGCGGGCTGCACCTGTCGGTGAATGGGGGCATCACGTCGCTGGACGAAGCGGAACGATTCCTCGAGGCCGGGCTGGACGGGGTGATGGTGGGCCGTGCGGCCTATCACGATCCGACGGCGATCCTGGCGCAGGCCGACCGCCGTATCTTTGGCGCCGAGGGCGATAGCGACCCGGTCGAGGTGGCCCGCCAGATGCTGCCCTATATCGAGCGGCACCTGTCGGAGGGCGGCAAGCTGGGGCAGGTGACCCGGCATATGCTGGGCCTTTTCGCGGGCAAGCCCGGCGCGCGAGCCTGGCGGCGTATCCTGTCGGAGGGGGCGCACAAGCCGGGCGCGGGGCCGGAACTCGTGCAAGAGGCTCTGGGGGCCGTGACGGGCGTGGCCGCCTGAGGCCGCCACGCCGTTTCGTTTATGCCTCGCGTGCGGTCCGGTCGGGACGCAGCACGGCCCAGCCGAGGCCGGCAGCGACGATCCCGCACAGGCCGATGGCCAGAAGCATGGGGAGCGCGGTGCCGTCGAAGAACGGGCCGATGGCCACGATCATCAGGCCCCCGGCCAGCATCTGCATCGTGCCGCCCAGCGACGAGGCCAGCCCGGCGATATCGCCGTGCGGATCAAGCGCCAGCACCATGGTCGTGGGGATCACGAGGCCGAGGAAGGCATTGGCCACCAGCAGTCCGATCACGATCACCGGGAAGCTGGCCAGCCCCGCCAGCGCGATCAGCGCCAGCAGCACGGTCATGGCGGCAAAGCCGGTCACGCCGATGCGCACCAGTTTCTCGATCCCGATCCGCGCGCCCAGCGGCGAGGCGACCTGCGAGGCCCCGAAGAAGCCGATGGCATTGACCGCGAAGGCGATGGAAAAGCCCGTCGGCGTCAGCCCGAATTGCTGGGTATAGACGAAGGAGGCCGAGGCGATGAAGACGAAGAAGCTGGCCATGCCGAAGCCGCCGACAAAGGTCAGCCCCATGAAATAGGGGTCACGTAGCAGACGCTTGGCCCCCGAAAGCAGCGGCGCGATCCGCTGCGGGCGGCGGTTGTCGGGCGCCAGGGTTTCCTCGAGCGCGAAGGTCAGCAGCAGGATCGACAGGATCGAGGTCGCCAGCAGCACGTAGAAGATCATGCGCCAATCGGCGACCGCGATCACGGCGGACCCGGCCAGCGGGGCCAGCATGGGCGAGATCGAGATGACGAGCATGATCATCGCCATCAGCTTGGTCGCCTCGTTGCCGGTATAGCGGTCGCGGATGATGGCGCGGGGCACCACCATCAGCGCGGCGCCGCCAAGGCCCTGGATCGCGCGCCAAGTGGCCAGCGACGCGATGGTGCCCGCCTGCGCCGCCCCGACCGAGCCGATGGCGAAGATCGCCAGCCCCAGCAGCAGCGGGGCCTTGCGGCCAAGCGCGTCGGCCATCGGGCCGTAGATCAACTGTGCCAGGCCGAACCCTATGAAATAGGTGGTCAGGGTGATCTGGACCGCAGCCTCGTTGGCCGACAGCGCCTCTGCGATGCGGGGCAGGGCGGGCAGGTACATATCGATTGCAAAGGGACCAACGGCGGACAGAAGGCCCAGGATCAGGGCAAGACGCAACATGATGGAAAGCTCCGGGAGGGAAGGATGCCTTGCGGTACGCCTGCCTTACCAACAGGTCAATCGGCGTTCTTGCAAAGGCGGGGCGGCGTTTTGTGCGGCAGTGCAGCATAACTTGCGCTGCGGGCGGAAAACTGCCACGACCTTGCGCAACAGAACGATTGGACGGGATGGGACGGGATGGACGCGACGAATCTGATGGCGATGCTGGCGCTGATCGCGGTGATCGGGGCCTTTGCGGGGGTGCTGGCCGGGTTGCTGGGTGTCGGGGGCGGGATCGTCCTTGTACCCGCGTTTTTCTATGCCTTCCAGACACTTGGCTTTGGCGGTGAGAAGCTGATGCAGCTGTGTCTTGCCACGTCCCTGGCGACGATCATCGTGACCTCGCTGCGCAGCCTGCAATCGCATCACCGCAAGAAGGCGGTCGACTGGGACCTGCTGAAGACCTGGGGGCCGGGGATCGCCATCGGCGCGGTGATCGGCGTGCTGGCGGCCTCGGCCCTGCGGTCGATGGCGTTGCAGGCGCTGTTTGGCGTGCTGGCGATGATCATCGGGCTCTACCTGGCCTTTGGGCGGTCGGAATGGCGGCTGGGCGCGGACATGCCCAAGGGGCTGGGCCGCGCGATCCTGTCGCCACTGGTGGGCTTCATGTCGGTGCTGATGGGGATCGGCGGGGGCAGTTTCGGCGTGCCGCTGATGACGCTGTATGGCCGGCCGATCCATCGGGCGGTGGCAACGGCGGCAGGCTTCGGCGTGATCATCGCGGTGCCGTCGGTGATCGGGTTCCTGTTCATGCGCCTGCCCGAGGAGGCCACGCCGCCCTTCACCATCGGTGCGGTCAACCTGCCGGCCTTTGCGGTGGTGATCGCGATGACCCTGATCACCACGCCCTACGGCGCCCGGATCGCCCATGCGATCAACCCGAAACCGCTCAAGCAGGTCTTCGGGGTTTTTCTCCTTCTGGTTGCGGCAAACATGCTGCGGAAGGCGCTGATGGGCTGACTTTTTGCCCGTGAACAATCCTGCCGATCTGGCGGGATTGTCGCCAAGATCATGACCAAGATGTGGCGAAACCCGGCTTTGTTCCCAAGCAAAGTCAGGTTGGTGTCAAAGCTTGGCCTCATTCCACGCGCACAATCGGGGAAAGCCGAGGAAGGCCATGTGGAAAGGCCAAACTGAAAGGGCCGTGTCATGATTGAACTGCTTGTTCTGATTACCATCGCCACGATCGGTGTCGTCTACACCTCGTCGACCGGTGAGGCCGAGAGCAAGGCGATGGCCGAGAAGACCGCGAAGGACGCGCTGAACGAGGCCGAGGGACAGACCGGGATCGGTGTCCTGGGCATCGACGTCGTGGCGCGGAAGGCGCGCGACATGCTGACCCTGAAGAACGGCGCGGTGAGCGCCGCGTCTCTGGCGCTGAAGCCGGTGATCCGCGACGAGGACAAGTCCGAGGATGACCTGGACGATGCCGTCGCCGAGGATCAATCTGAGGTTGCCGAAACCGAGGCCGCGCCGCAGCCTGCGAAGGATGACATCATTGCCGGGTCGGACATGGATATGGACGACGACTGGGATGATGACGACTGGGATGCGGATGACGAGGAAGAGGTGCAGGCCGAACGGCACGAGGATGCCGTTCGCGAACATGCGCCGCTGCCCAAGACGGCCGAGATCCCCGATACCTCCAACGCGCCGCTGGTCGAGGATTTCGACCCGGAGCAGGATCAGATCGTGATCGCCTATCGTCCCGGCGAGGCGGGCAATGGCCGGATCGGCATTGCCGAGGACCCGCTGCGCCCCGGCAGTGCCTGTGTCACCCTGGGTGGCCGCTGTGTCGCGGTTGTCGTGGAAGGGTTCGGCAAGGTGCGTGCGCACCATATCGAACTGGTCTGCGAGGAAGACGGCGACGACGAACTCGCCGCCTGATCCAAACCCTCAGTTTTCCCCCGATGACCGGCGGGCGAGTCTTGCGGCTCGGCCGCCGCGTCGCGTCTGGAGGCGGGGTTTGCGGGACGGAAGTTCTGCCATGATGGCGCGGCGTTCATCGGGGCTGAGCCGCCCCCATGCCGCGATTTCGTCGATCGTGCGCAGGCAGCCGGTGCAGAGCCGCTCCTGCGGGTGAATGACGCAGACCTTGATACAGGGGCTCTGCGGCTCGTCACGTTTCCAGATCTTGTCAGTCATCACTGAGTCCCTTGTCGCGCAAATGGCGCAGACGGTCCAGCACGCCTTGCAGGATATAGCCGGCGGCGACGTGGTCGATCACCTCGGCCCGGCGGCGGCGGGAGGTGTCGGCCTCGAGCAGGGCGCGTTCGGCGGCGACGGTCGACAGGCGTTCATCCCAGAAGCCGATGGGCATGTCGGCGAAATCGGGCAGTCGCGACAGGTTGCGTGCAAAGGCGCGGGTCGACTGGCAGCGCGGCCCTTCGCTGCCATCCATGTTGCGTGGCAGGCCGAGCACCAGACCGGCGATGTTGCGGTCCTTGATCAGCGCATGAAGCGCGGCAGAGTCGAGGCCGAATTTCTTGCGCCGTACGGTGTCGAGCGGCGTGGCCACCGACAGGAACGTGTCGGACACTGCGACGCCGATGGTCTTTTCGCCGAAATCCAGCCCGGCAATCGCCCGCATGGGGGGCAGGGCGGCGACGAAATCCTCGATCTCTTCGTGGATCATTCGCTGGTGCCTTCGGGTTGCGCGTCGGCTTCGGCTTCAGTTTCGGGCGTCGCGGTCAGGGGCGGCAGGCTGGCCTCGGCCGCTTCGATCTGTTGGATGGCTTCGGGCACGGCGGCAAAGACCTGTCGCGCCTCGTTGGCGATGGCGCGGGCACGGGCCACATCGCCCAGCACGCCATAGGCGCTGATCAGGCGTGCCCATTCCGCCGGGCTGCCGCCCTGCGAGGCGAGGCGGTCGGACAGGCGCGAAACCATGCCGCGGATCATCTCCTGCCGGTCTTCGTCCGACAGCTCTCCGGCGGCTTCGATATCGGCGGCCGACGGGCCGGCGAGGCTTTCGGAGGGGCGGGGCTGTTCGTAATCGACCCCGGCCAGGCGCGCGGCCTCGTCGATCTGGGCGCGGATCGGCGGGATCCAGGCGGCGTCCTCGGGGCCCTGGCGCAGCAATTGATCCCAGAGGCGGAAGGCGACGTCGGGCCGGCCGTTCTGCCGCATCATCAGGCCCAGGTAATAGCGTGCAGCGCCGTTTTCGGGGTCGCGGGCCAGCGCGGCGCGCAGGGCGTTTTCCGCCTGCGGAGACACATAGCCGCCCGCGGCCAGGATCATCAGGTCGGCATAGGTCAGGTAATCGGTGGCATCCGCCGCCGCGCCCTTGAGCGACAGCAATTTCTCCTGCGCTTCATAGGCGGCGGTGAAATTGCCGAGCGCGGCCTCGTTCCGGGCCAGCAGGACATGACCCTGGATGTCGTCGGGGCGGGCGGCGACGGCTTCGCGCAGCTTCACGATGAGCTCTTCGAATTCTGGGGGCGGGGTTTCGCCCTGGGGCTGGAGCGCGCCTGCGGGCATCGCGCCTTCGGCCTCGGCCTGGCTGGGGCGGTTTTCGCGGCGATCGTCGGCGGCGGCCAGGCGGTCCTGCAGGGCGAGGTCGGGATAGCCCGGCGCGCCGATACGGGCATAGAGCGCGATCGGGCCGCCGATCAGGACTATGGCCAGCAGGCCAATCAGAACGGGGCGCAGGCGAGGCGGTTCCTGGCCGTCCTGCTTGTCTGCCGCGCGGGTATCGGCGGCGATCAGGCGGCGGGCGATTTCGGCGCGCAGGCGTTCGGCTTCTTCCACGGGAATGGTGCCGCGGGCCTGGTCGCGTTCGACATCGCGCAGCTGGTTGCGGTAGACTTCGACATCCGGTGCGGCCTGGGCGTCATCCTCCCCGCTCTTGCGGGCGCGCATCACGGCCAGTGCGATCAGGCCGGCCACGGCCGCGGACATCAGAACAGGGATCAGCCAAACGAGCATATGCGAATTCTCCTTCCATCCCGTCTATCTTTCCCGAGCGCCGCAAAAAAGGGCAAAACCTCGTGATCGGGGGGCGCTGGTTCGACATGCCGCAGGCTGGATGCGGCAACAATTCGTGCCTTGTCGTGATCGTGCGAGAAAACGACGTATTGCGGCACGGTTCCGGGCGCGGCCTTGATATGGCTGAGTCTCGAAACACCGCCCAAATCGAGGGAGTCGCCCCATGAAACGCTATTCCGCCTTTGCCCTGGCCAGAGAGGCTTTGCGCGACCATACCGGCTGGAAGCGGGCCTGGGAGAAGGCTCAGCCGAAGTCGCATTACGACGTCATCATCATCGGTGCGGGCGGCCACGGACTGGCCACCGCCTACTACCTTGGCAAGAACCACGGCATCACCAATGTCGCCGTTCTGGAAAAGGGCTGGCTGGGTGGCGGCAATACCGGCCGGAACACCACGATCATCCGGTCGAACTACCTGCAGGATCCGTCGGCGGCGATCTACGAGAAATCGCGCAGCCTGTACGAGACGCTGAGCCAGGACCTGAACTACAACATCATGTTCAGCCCGCGCGGCGTGATCATGCTGGCCCAGACCGAGCACGAGGTGCGCGGCTACAAGCGCACCGCGCAGGCCAATGCGCTGCAAGGTGTGACGACCGAATTCATCTCGCCCCAGCGGGTGCAGGAACTGGTGCCGATCATCGACATTTCCGGCCCCCGTTACCCCGTCCTGGGCGGGCTGTGGCAGGCGCGTGGCGGTACGGCGCGGCACGATGCCGTGGCCTGGGGCTATGCGCGGGCCTGTTCGGCCATGGGCATGGACATCATCCAGCAATGCGAAGTGACCGCTGTGCGCCAGGAAGGCGGGCAGGTCACGGGCGTCGAAACGACCAAGGGCGCGATCACCTGCAACAAGCTGGGCATCGTCGTGGCCGGGCATTCCGGCGTGATGGCGGAAAAGGCGGGCTTCAAGCTGCCGATCGAATCCGTGGCGCTGCAGGCGCTGGTGTCGGAACCGATCAAGCCCTGCATGGACGTGGTCGTCATGGCCAACACGGTGCACGGCTACATGTCGCAATCCGACAAGGGCGAGATGGTGATCGGCGGCGGTGCGGACGGCTACAACAACTACACGCAGCGCGGGTCCTTCCATCATATCGAGGAAACCGTGCGGGCGCTGGTCGAGACCTTCCCGATGATCTCGCGGCTGAAGATGCTGCGGCAATGGGGCGGGATCGTGGACATGACCGGGGACCGGTCGCCCATTATCTCTCAGACGCCGCTGGGCGGGTGCTACATCAACTGCGGTTGGGGCACCGGCGGGTTCAAGGCGATCCCCGGCTCTGGCTGGGCGATGGCGGACATGATGGCGAATGGCCGTCCCGGGCCGCTTTGTGCGGAGATCGGGCTGGACCGGTTCCGCCAGGGCCGTTTCGTGGACGAAAGCGTCGCCGCAGGCGTGGCGCACTAGGTCAGAAGATCAGGACGAGGAAAGGCGATTTCGGCATGACGGAGCAATTGCATCTTGATGCGATGGCCTGTTTGGCACGTCATCCGCGCGGGGCGACCGGCGCGGGCGGTGACGTCATGCTGTCGTCCGAGGGGCAATGCATGGGGCGCGATGGCGCCGCAGCAGGTGGCGCGCTGTCCGGCGCGCGGCGTGGCCGTACGGTGCCGCATCCGCAGATGCGTCGCCAGCCGGAGCGTTTCGGCCAGGGCCTACTGCGCGGCGATCTTGCGCGCGGCGGCCTGGGCCTGGATGCCGGCCTGAGCGGCCTCGATCTCGGCCAGGGCGTCGGCGGCGGCGTTGACCGGCGCGTCCAGCGTGCGGGCGAGTTCGGTCACCAGCTCCCGCGGGTCTTCGCCGCTGGGCACGTAGGCCGAGGCGAAGCTGACAAGGCCGTAGCGGATCGCCTGGGCAAAACCGGGATCGTAGGGGACCTCGTCCAGCATGGAACTGTGAGCGAGCCCGAAGTAGAGCGGCCGGTGACGGCGCTGGTTGTCGAGCCCCATCAGCACGAAGATGCCGGGGCGGTCGGGCAGGCTGGTGATGTCGGGATGCAGGAAGAAGGCGACCTGACGCCTGTTCAGGTCGTCACCTACGGGAAAAATGAGTGTGTCGGTCATGCTCGCGTCTCTTTTATGAAGGCCGGTATTGAGACTTCTGGTCTTAATCTACCACAAGATGTGGTGGCTGTGTTAGCGGAAGCACACCTGTGCAGGGGCGGTATCGCTTATTTGCCCGAACTTTGTGCTGTATTCATGCAACTCGCGCGGGTGCCGACAGGTTCCCGCCGAGATTGTAAAGATAGTGTTAACATCCCGTGTGACGCAGGGTCTGTTTGGAACCAATCGGCCCCCATGCCTGTTTTGCAAGCAAGCGAAACAGATGTGGAGGCTATATCATGGCCGAACAACATACCTACGAAGCCCGTCACTCCGGCCGCAGCGGCGGCGCCCTGGCATTCATCACCGGTGGCCTTGTCGTCGCGGTGGCCGTCCTTGCATACTTCATCTTCGGCGGCATGGAGCAATTCCAGTCGGGCAGCGGGTCGACCCCGTCCAACATCGAAATCAACGCAACGTCCGACAGCGCGGCCGGTGCGGAAGCGGCTGACGACAGTGCAGCGGCCGGCGCAAGCGCCGAAACCGATGGTGGCGAAGCTGCAGCAGGCGCTGCCGCGTCCGAATAAAATCACGCAGCGTCCCGTTCGCGGGACCCTGAACGCCTGGGAACGGCTGATTGGCCGTGACCGGGCGTTTTGCTGCGCGGGTGCCGCCCCGGTTGGGCGCTTATCCGCCAAAATTCGCGCAAAAACGGAATTGCAGGGATCCGAGCGTCCCGCGTGGAACTCTTTCCGCGCTGCAATCGTTTCTGACGTACTGCCTGGGAAGACAACGCAAGCCGTTTTTTCCCTTGTCCCTTACCTGTCAACTCGGCCGGGCGCTTTCCGCGTCCGGCCTTTTTTCGTCCCGCGTTTCGCGGCAAAGGAGGCGTGTCCATGCTGATCCTCACCTGTCCCTGTTGCGGTGTCACCGCCGAAGAGACCGAGTTCCACGGTGGCGGCGAGGCGCATTTGAAACGCGAAGGCCCAGGGTCGGACGACGCGGCCTTCGAGGGCTACCTCTTCCACCGCGAGAACCCCCGCGGCGTGCATTTCGAGCGCTGGCGCCATGTCTATGGCTGCGGCAAGTGGTTCCATGCCGCCCGTGACACCGGCACGCTGGAGGTGTTCGGGACCTATTCGGCCCAGACCACCGAGCCGCCCGCCGACCTGCTGGAAAAGATCCGGGAAAGACGTCCCGGCTGGAGCTGGAGAGAATTCTCGTGATCCGCACAGCTTTGCACATCGACCGCCAAGACCACCTTCTTCCCGCGAGGGCCACTAAATGAGCACCAGATTGACCCAGGGCGGCGCCCGGATCGACCGCACCAAACCGGTGAGCTTCCGTTTCAACGGGCAGCAGCTGAAGGGCTATGAGGGCGATACGCTCGCCTCGGCCCTGTTGGCCAATGACCGCATGATGGTGGGGCGGAGCTTCAAGTATCACCGCCCGCGCGGCGTCGTGGCTTCGGGCACCGAAGAGCCGAACGCGCTGCTGGGGATCGGGCAGGGTGGCCGGTTCGAACCTAACCAGCGCGCCACCATGCAGGAGGTCTTCGAGGGCCTGGAATCGACCAGCCAGAACCATTGGCCGTCGCTGGAATTCGACGTGGGCGAGATCAACGCCTCGCTGTCGCGCTTCCTGCCCGCGGGCTTCTATTACAAGACGTTCCTGTGGCCGCGGTCGTTCTGGAAACATGTCTACGAGCCGTTCATCCGGCAATCCGCGGGCCTCGGCAAGGCGCCGAAGGATCGCGATGCGGACACCTATGAGCATTTCTACCATTACTGCGACGTGCTGGTGATCGGCGGGGGCCTTGCCGGTCTCGCCGCCGCGCGGGCCGCTGCGTCGGGCGGCGCCCGCGTCACCGTGATGGAGCAGGAGGCCCATTGGTGCGGTCGTGCCGCCGATGACGGCGCCGAGGCACAAGTAGCCGATCTGGTCGCGGAGCTTGAGGGGATGGAGAACGTCACCCTGCGCACCCGCTGCATGGGCGCGGGCGTCTATGACCACGGCTACGTGCTGGGCTATGAGCGCCTGACCGATCACCTGTCGGAAAAATCCGGCCCCCGTCACCGCCTGTGGCGCGTGCGGGCCGGCCAGGTCATCACCGCGACCGGCGCGATCGAGCGCCCTCTGTCCTTTGCCGGCAACGATCTGCCCGGTGTCATGCTGGCCTCGGCCCTGCGGGATTACGTGGTGCAGTTCGGTGTGTCGGTCGGCGACCGCACCGTGGTCGTGACCAATAACGACGATGCCTACCTGACCGCGCTGGCGCTGGTCGGGGCCGGGCTGACCGTGCCGGTGATCGTCGATGCCCGCCAGGGCGGCGGCGGTGCACTGGCCGCAGAGGCCGAAGCCAAGGGCATCCGCGTGCTCAAGGGCCACGGCATCGCCAAGGTGAAGGGCCGCAAGCGCGTCACCGGCGTCGCGATCTGCAAGCAGGTCGGCGAGGGCGCCGTGACCGAGGAAATAGCCTGCGACGCGGTCGCGATGTCCGGCGGCTGGTCCCCGGTGGTGCACCTGTGGTCCCATTGCGGCGGCAAGCTGACCTGGGACGACGCCCAGGCCATGTTCCGCCCCGACGGCACCCGCCCGCCGACCGGTGAGGACGGCAAGGGCTTCGTCATCTGTGCCGGGGCCGCTGATGGCGCCTTTGACCGCGCCGAGGTTGCCGCCAGCGGCACCAAGGCGGGCCTTGCGGCCGCCGAGGCGGTCGGGCAGGCGGGGTCGGTATCCGACCTGACCGCCCCCGAGGCACGCGGCGACAACCCGATCGAGCCGGTCTGGCTGATGCCCGCCTCGGCCAAGCGCAAGCTGCGCGCCAAGGCCTGGCTGGATTACCAGAACGACGTCAAGGTGACGGATGTCCAGCTGGCCGCGCAGGAAGGCTTCGAGTCGGTCGAACATGCCAAGCGCTACACCACGCTCGGCATGGCGACGGATCAGGGGAAATTGTCCAATATCAACGGCCTGGCGATCCTGTCGGGCGCGCTGGATACGCCGATCCCGCAGGTCGGCACCACCAGGTTCCGCCCGCCTTTCACCCCGATCTCCATGGGCGCCATCGCCGGCGAGGCCCGGGCCGAGACGTTCCAGCCGCTGCGCCGCACCCCGCTGCATCAATGGCACGTGGACAATGGCGCCGATTTCGAACCGGTGGGCCAGTGGCGGCGTCCGTTCTGCTACATCCGCCCCGGCGAGGACCGGCATTCCGCCGTCACCCGCGAGATCAACCAGACCCGCAATTCGCTGGGCCTGCTCGATGCCTCGACCCTGGGCAAGCTGATCGTGAAGGGCCCCGATGCGGGGCGCTTCATGGACATGCTCTACACGAACATGATGTCGACGCTGCAGCCGGGGCGCTGCCGCTACGGCCTGATGTGTTCGGAAAACGGCTTCCTGATGGATGACGGCGTGGTCGCCCGCTGGGACGAGGAAACCTTCCTGTGCCACACCACCACCGGCGGCGCGGATCACATCCACGCCCATATGGAGGAATGGCTGCAGACCGAATGGTGGGACTGGAAGGTCTGGACCGTCAACGCGACCGAGCAATACGCCCAGATCGGCGTTGTCGGTCCCAAGGCACGGACCGTGCTGGAAAAACTCGGCGCGACGAACATCGCGAACGAGGATTTCCCCTTCATGACGTTCCAGGACCATAAGCTGGCCGGGATCGACGCACGGGTCTATCGCATCTCCTTCTCGGGCGAGCTGTCCTACGAGATCGCGGTCCCGGCGGGGCAGGGCCTGGCGCTCTGGACCGCGCTGATGGAAGCGGGCGCTGAATTCGGCGCGACGCCCTACGGGACCGAGGCGCTACACGTGCTGCGGGCCGAGAAGGGCTTCATCATGATCGGCGACGAAACCGACGGCACGGTCATCCCGCAGGATCTGGGTCTGAACTGGGCGATCTCCAAGAAGAAGGAGGATTTCATCGGCAAGCGTGCGCAATCCCGCGAGGACATGGCGCGCGAGGACCGCTGGAAACTCGTCGGGCTGGAAACGCTGGACAAGTCGGTGCTGCCGGACGGCGCCTATGTCCTGGCCGATGGCACCAACGCCAATGGCCAGCGCACCGTGCAGGGGCGGGTGACCTCGTCCTATTACTCGCCGACGCTGGAGCGCGGCATCGCCATGGGCCTGGTCCTTCGCGGACCGGATCGCATGGGCGAGACCATCCAGCTGAACAAGGTCGATGGCAGCAGCGTGGCGGCCAGGATCGTGGACCCCGTCTTCTATGACAAGGAGAACACCAAGAATGTCTGAGCCCGTTTCCGCCCTCGGTGGCGCAAAGACCGAAGCCCTTGTCACGGTTGAGGAAATGGCCCCGCGCGGCATGATCGTGCTGCGCGGCAAGCTGGACGACACCGCCATCACCGGCGCCTTGGAAAAGGTGTCGGGTCTGGCGATGCCCGGCCAGCGCGGGATCACCGTCGACGGCGCCCGCCGCCTGGCCTGGATGAGCCCCGACGAGGCCATGCTGATCCTGCCGCGTGGCGATGTGTCCGGGGCGCAGGCCGATCTGACGGCCGCGCTGGCCGGTGCCCATGCGCTGGTGGCTGACCTGTCGGATGCCCGCGCCTCCTTCCGTCTCAGCGGCGAGGATGCGGCCCTGCGCGAGGTGCTGGCGCGCCTGTCGCCGGTCGACATGCACCAGACCGCCTTCGGGCCGGGCATGGTGCGGCGCACGCGTCTGGCCCAGGTGGCCGGTGCCTTCTGGATGCCCGAGGTCGGTGTCGCCGAACTGGTCACCTTCCGCTCGGTCGCGCAATATGCCTTCGA
The DNA here is from genome assembly GCF_000768315.1 of Pseudooceanicola atlanticus. Classification (GTDB taxonomy): domain Bacteria; phylum Pseudomonadota; class Alphaproteobacteria; order Rhodobacterales; family Rhodobacteraceae; genus Pseudooceanicola; species Pseudooceanicola atlanticus. Next base: position 251,122 of record NZ_AQQX01000003.1, on the reverse strand, counting down.
CCTGCTGTCGGTGGCGGCGCGCAGCCCGCGCGTCTTCGCCTGACCGATCCCCTCTGCCGCCGATGCCATGCACCGGCGGCAGGATACCAGGCAGCTCCACCCGCGGCAGCCTGCGCCGTGGCGCCATGCCCCGCCACCGGCGCCTGTTCCGCTTCATCTTGCCAGAAATACTCCGGGGTAGCCGGCAAAGCGCAGCTTTGACGGCAAGGGGCAGAGCCCCTTTCCGACCCCCTCCGATATCTCAGGCCGTGGTCGCCTTGCGCCAGCCCGGCGCCCAGCGGTGATAGGTCAGGCCCAGGCCGACGATCCGGCGCATCTCCGTTTCCTTCAGCGCATAATCGAGCGGCACCAACACGGCGCGGTCGCCGCGATAGCGGAGGGCATCGGGGAACTCGGTGCGGAACCGGTCGACCAACAGAGTACGGCAATTCACGAAAAGCCCGGCCATGTCCGGCTGATCCCGCACCGGGCCAAGGCGCAGCGTGCTGCCGCTGCCCGTGACGGGCGTCAGGTAGGCCGGCTCGCCCCATTTCAGGCATTCCTGCACCGGGCCGATGGCGGGGTCCTGCGCGGCCTCTGCGAAGATCAGCGCCCGGATCTCCATCAGCCGCAGGCGCAGTTCGGCGGGATAGCCGGCAAGGGTCTCGGCGACCGGGCATGGCAGGGCGGGCGACGTCATCGGATGGGCAAACCTTGTTTCAAGACCCGTTCGGGCGGCGATCGCCGTCACGTTTGCACAATGCGACCCAGCATGTCTTGCGGTATGCACATACCAGCGATCCACAGGGCGGTGTTGCAGGTGGCGAGGGTTGACGTTCCCAATATTAAGATAACATCTAGGGACAGACGAGTTGCTCAAGACAAAAGGAGCCGCAACATGGCCTTTGAACTTCCCGACCTTCCCTATGCCCACGACGCGCTTGCCGATCTCGGCATGTCCAAGGAAACCCTCGAGTATCACCACGATATTCACCACAAGGCCTATGTCGACAACGGCAACAAGGCGATTGCCGGCACCGAGTGGGAAGGCAAATCCGTCGAAGAGATCATCAAGGGAACCTACGATGCCTCTGCCGTCGCCCAGAATGGCATCTTCAACAACGCCTCGCAATTCTGGAACCACAACCAGTTCTGGGAAATGATGGCCCCGGGTGAGTCCAAGATGCCGGGCGAGCTGGAAAAAGCCCTGACCGAAGCCTTCGGTTCGGTCGACAAGTTCAAGGAAGACTTCGCCGCCGCGGGTGCCGGCCAGTTCGGCTCCGGCTGGGCATGGCTTGTCAAGGACACCGATGGCTCGCTGAAGGTCACCAAGACCGAGAACGGTGTGAACCCGCTCTGCTTCGGCCAGACCGCGCTGCTGGGCTGTGACGTGTGGGAGCATTCCTACTACATCGACTTCCGCAACAAGCGCCCGGCCTACCTGTCGAACTTCCTCGACAAGCTGGTGAACTGGGAAAACGTCGCATCGCGGATGTAATCGTGAGGAAATGAGATGACCCGGAGAGGGTTTCTCAGGGGCCTGCTGGCGGCGACGCTGGCAGGCCTTTTTCTTGCGGCCTACGGGTTCTTCGTCGAGCCGGCGCTGCGGATGACGGTCAGGCGGTGGCGGATCTCTCCGCCGGGCTGGCGGCGTGGGCATCAATTGCGGATCGCGGTACTGGCGGACCTGCATATGGGAGAGCCGCATGTCGGGCTGGGCCGGTTGCGCCGGATCGTGGCCCGGGTCAACGCGATGGAGCCCGACCTCGTTCTGATCCTGGGGGATCTTGTGGCCGGCCATCGCTTCGTGACCGCCCAGGTCCCGGTGGCCGAAACCGCAAAGGTGCTGGCAGGCCTGAAAGGGCGGTTGGGTGTGTTTGCCGTGCTGGGCAATCACGATTGGTGGGACGACCTGACGGCCCAGAAACGCGGCCATGGCCCGGTGCTGGCGCAGATGTCGCTGGAAGATCACGGGATCCCGGTTCTGGAGAACCGGGCCCTTCGTCTGGACACCGCTGGCGGCGATGTATGGCTCGCCGGGCTGGGCGATCAGCTGGCCCTTGTGCGGGGTGGGGGGCGGTTCGATGGCGTGGATGATCTGCCCGGAACCCTGGCTCAGATCCCGGATGACGGGGCGCCGGTCATCCTTATGGCGCATGAGCCTGACATTTTCCCCGAAGTCCCGGAAAGGGTGGCGCTGACGCTGTCAGGTCACACCCATGGAGGGCAGGTCAGGTTGTTCGGCTGGTCGCCGGTCGTGCCATCCCGGTACGGCAATCGCTATGCCTACGGTCATGTTCGCGAAGGGGCGCGGGACCTCGTGGTTTCCGGCGGTATCGGCTGTTCGATCCTGCCGGTGCGCTTTGGCGTCGTGCCGGAGATCACCGTGATCGAATTGTCCTGACCTGCCGCCGGGACGCCGCGCGCTCCCTTGCGGAAGCGGCGCCCCGCCCGCCGTCCCGTAAGGCGGAACCCGGATACGGGGGCGCACGTTCTTCACCTGAGACGCCGTCGATACTCGGCGGCCGGAACCAGAGGAGGACGTCATGGCGGACCGCCAGAAATCCAAGGACATGCGCCGCGAGACCGAAGAGGTCCTGGGCGAGAAACCCGAGCAGATGCCCGAAGCCCCCGATCAGCAGGGTGCCGTGGGCGGTGAGCTGCAGCGCAAGGTCGGATCCCGCGACGAAAAGAAGCGGCTGGACGAGACCTCGGCCGGGGCGACGCGCCCGCTGGCCCAGGATCAGGACGGCAGCGGCAGCAAGGAAAAGGTGTAAGGAGCTTTGAGATGAGTGGTATTCCGAATAACGGCTGGGTTCTGATCGCGGATGGCGAGAAGGCCTTGTTCCTGCGCAACCTGACCGACGAAACCGATCCGAATTTCGAGATCGTTCGCCAGGAGAGCCAGGACAACCCCAAGGATATCGACCAGTCGGCCAACCGGCCCGGGCGCAAGCAGGATACCGGTGTGGGCCAGGTGTCGGCGATGGATGACACGGATTGGCACGAGCTGGCCAAGGAACGGTTTGCCGACGAACTGGCCGAGCTGATGTACAAGCAGGCGCACAAGCACAAGTTCGATGCGATCTATGTCGTCGCGCCGCCGAAGATCCTGGGTGAGCTGCGCAAGAAGCTGCACAAGGAAGTGGCCGACAAGGTCATCGGTGAGCTGCCCAAGACGCTGACCAACCATCCGCTCGACGAGATCGAGGAGATGCTGAAGGTCGAATTGTCGGGCCGTGAGCCCGTGATCTGAGCGTTTCGCGTCAAGGACCGGAACTGAGGACCCGTCGGGCAGGCCCCGGCGGGTCTTTTCGTGCCTGAGGTTCAGGCGAGGCGGGTCTTGAGGATGTCCATGGCCGCCGCCGGAGTATCGGCGACGAGGATCATGTCCTTCAGTCCGGCATCGGCAAAGCCCTGGTCGATGACATGGTCGATCAGGCCGATCAGCGGGGTCCAGAACCCTTCGGTATTCAGCAGCAGGATCGGCTTGGTGTGCAGGCCCAGCTGTGCCCAGGTCAGGATCTCGAAGAATTCATCCAGCGTGCCGGCGCCGCCGGGCAGCACGACGATGGCGTCGGAATTCATGTACATGACCTTTTTGCGCTCGTGCATGTTCTCGGTCACGATGAAACTGGTCAGGTCGCGCTTGCCGACCTCGGCCTGCAGCAGGTGCACGGGAATCACCCCGAACGTGTCGCCGCCCGCCGCCTGGGTGGCGCGGGCCGTCAGCCCCATCAGCCCGACATCGCCTGCGCCATAGACCAGCCGCCAGCGGCTGCCGGCGAGCGCGTTCCCGATCTCCTCTGCGGCCTGGGCGTAGGCCGGGTGGGCACCGGGGCGGGAGCCGCAGAAGACGCAGATGGAGCGGACGGGGGCGGTCTGTGGCATGGCGGTTACCTTTGAAAGCTGGATGTGTCAGGAGTTTTGACCCGTGTCGGGCTTGTTGATATACGTGCGCAACCGCGCATGCCAGCCATGCATGCGCCCCTTAGGAAAGGATTTCGGGTGAATCTGGCAAGTCTTGGCGGATGGCCGGGTGTCTCGGTCGCGGGAGCGGCGACGGTTGGCGTCGCGGTAACGGTGGCCTATGTCGCCGGCGTGTTCGAACCGGAGGCCCCGACACCGGCCCCGATCGCGGTGATGGAACAGGCCGCGGATGTCGCGCAGGTCGAGGCGGAGGCGTCGCAAGGCACCGCTGAGCCCGAGGCGGATGAGGTCGTTGAGGCTGCAGAAGATACGGCGACCGAGGAGACGCCCGAGCCTGTCGCTGCGCCCGAAATCGATCCCCCGCGTTTCGACGTCGTGCGCATGGAAACCGATGGCCAGACGCTGGTCGCCGGGGCCGGCGCGCCGAATGCCGATATCTCGATCCTCGTGGACGGGGTCGAGGCCGTGGTGGAGCGCGCAGGCGGCGACGGCAAGTTCGTGGCCTTCCTTGACCTGGAGCCTTCGGCCTCGCCGCGTGTGCTGTCGCTGTCGATGAGCGGACCGGACGGGGATGTCGTGTCGGTCGACGAGGTGATCCTGGGGCCGACCCTTGTCGCGCAGGCAGAAGCGGAACCGTCGACGGAAGACGTGACGTCGTCCGAGCCGGTCGCGAGCGAGACGTCTGAAGATGTGGCGGCGGCGTCAGAGGCAACGGTTTCTGAGCCTGACATGCCGGCTGCGCCTGAAGCGACAACCGAGAGCGAAATGGCTTCGACTGAGGCGCCTGCTGCCTCTGACCCTGCTGCGCCGGAAAGCGTCGCGGAGGCTGCGGAGCCGACCGCGACGGTTGAACAGAGCGAGACTGCGGAAGCTGCCGGGACAATGGAGCCGGCCGAAACGGCGGAGGTTGCTGACCCTCCAGCGACGCCGGAATCCGTGGCTGAGCCGAGTGCGACGGCAGTGGCTTCTGCTGATCCTGCGGTGACGCCCGAGACTGAGACGGAGCCGACCTCGACGGCAGCGCCAGTTGCGACCGCTGAAGCGGCGCCGGTCGATCAGAACACGCCTGCGGAACAGAGCGAGGCCGCGATGACAGGCGAGCCGGTCGAAACCGCCGCCGCTGAGACACCCTCCAACACGGCCCCGGAGGTCGGGAAAGAAACCGCTCCGACCGCGCCGGATACGCCGCAGGTGGCCAGTACGGAGCCCGACGCACCCGCGCCCGTCGCTTCGGTCGCGCCGACCGACAGCCCGGAGGAACCGGTGGCGATGGCGGCGCAGGCCGTGACGCCCGTAGTGATCCTGTCGTCCGAAGCCGGGGTCGAGGTGCTGCAGGCTCCGTCGCCCGAGGTCATGGATGACGTGGCCATCGACTCGATCACCTATTCCGATATCGGCGACGTGTCCCTTTCGGGACGCGGCCGCAGCGGTGGTTTCATCCGGATCTACCTGGATGACAAGCCGATCACCGTGTCGCGGATCGCCGAGGATGGCCGCTGGCGCGCGGAGTTGCCGAACGTGGATACCGGCATCTATCGCTTGCGGGTCGACGAGGTCGACGAGGCCGGCACCGTGCAATCGCGGGTCGAGACGCCGTTCAAGCGCGAGGCCCCGCAGGCCGTGGCAGACGCCCAGCCGACATTGGCCAGCACGGTTACGGTGCAGCCGGGATCGACGCTCTGGGCCATTGCACGCGACCGCTACGGCGAAGGGATTGCCTATGTGCGCGTGTTCAACGCCAACAAGGACCTGATCCGTGACCCGGACCTGATCTATCCGGGCCAGGTCTTCACGGTGCCTGCCGCTGAAGAGTAATCGGATCCAAGGCCGGGCGCCGAAGCAGGGCCGGTTTGGACAAGACCTGAGATTTCGGTTTCCGATGGGGTGACAGCCGGCGTGATCTGCCGGTGTTACCCTTTGTCGAAATAGCCTTGGTCGATCATGTAGGCGAACATGTCTCGTGTGGTGTCCTCGAGCGGGCGATACTCGATCCCCAGCTGTTCGATGGATTTGGAATTGTCCGCGTGCCACGGCACGTTGGCGTTGCGGCGGACCCAGGCGCGCTCCATCCCGACCATGGGCGCGACCAACCACAGAAGCCAGCGGGGCAGCGAGCGTCGGGGCAGGGGGTATTCATCGCCGTAGGGTTCTGCCAGCGTTTTCACGACAGAGAAGATGTCCGTGTCGTGGCCCGACACGATATGCCGGCCCGAGACGCCCGGATCAAAGGCGGCCTTCACATGCGCCTTGGCGACTTCTCTGACATCGACGACACCGATACCGATGCGGGGGGCGCCGCGCGAGAATTCACCCGTGCCGGCGCGTCGCATGATGGAGAAGCTTTCCGAACTGGGCCGGCCGCCTATGGCGGGCCCGAGGACCAGGCTGGGGTTGATGGTGACGAGGTCCCAGCGATCCTGCGCTTTTGCCAGAGTCCAGGCCTGCTGTTCGGCCACGGTCTTGGAATAGGAATAGGGCTGGTAGTCGAGCGAGGCGGTGGTGTTCCAGATATCCTCGGTCAGCATTCCGCCGGGGGCGTTCACCGTGTCGATGGCATCGGTGTAGATCGCCGCGCAGGAGGATGTGAGGACGACCCGCCGCACCGATGTGACGTTGTTGGCCTGGATCAGTACGTTGCGGGTGCCGAGCAGGGCAGGGTCGACGAGATCCTTCTGCGGGTTCTTCACGTTCGTGCTGAACGGAGAGGCGGTGTGGAAGACGACCGAACATCCCTCCATTGCGTCGGCATAGGATCCGTCCTTGAGCAGGTCGGCCTCGAAATATCGGATCGTGCCCGGGCTGCCGCCAGCGATGGCGTTGAGGTGCTGCAGCTTGGCGCTGTCATGGGGGTTGCGGACCGGGGCATGCACGGTCATCCCTTCTTCGAGCAGGCGCTTGACGATCCACCCGGCCACGTAGCCGGTCGCGCCGGTCACCATCACGGGTGTGGAAGTGTCGAGCATGGGGTCCGTCCTTTGGCCTCGCGGGGACTGTTCCCCTTGATACTAGCCGTGAATTCCCGCGCGGCAATCGCCGCGGCCGTTGGGCCCATCGAAGCCGCAGGTATTGCAGACGGTTTCGTCGCCATTGCAGCAATCGTTCAGAAGGTATCCGATCAGGCTTCCCATCTTGCGGCGGCGGGCCGAATAGATCACCCGGCGACCGTCACGACGGGCCACGATCAGCCCTGCCTGTTCCAGCGCCGACAGGTGGAACGACAGCCGGGATGCCGAGCAATCGACCTTGCCGCCGATCTCGCCCGCGGGCAGCCCGTCTCGGCCATGGGGTACCAGCAGCCGCACGATCTGCAACCGGGTTTCATGGGCCAGGGCCGCAAGGGCGGCGAGGGCTTGTGCTTCTCTCATATTTCAACTACTCATGAAACGTTGAAATTTACGCCTTGATACGCCAGTCAGGCCAATCCGGCAAGCATGATTGAGGAAACCCGATGAGACGATTGGGCAGCGGGTCGCAGACCACCACCGAAATGCCGAAGAACGGGATGGAGATCATCCGCCGCGTCGTGCCCTATCTCTGGCCGGAGGGTCAGACATGGGTGAAACGGCGCGTCGTGATCGCGCTGGTGGTGCTGCTGCTGGCCAAGCTGGTCGCCGTGGGCACGCCGTTCCTTTACAAGGCTGCGGTCGATGCGTTGGCGGGTGAGGGCGACAGCGTCGGCTGGCTGGTGTCGCTGGGCGCGGTGTCGTTGACCGTGGTCTATGGCATGAGCCGAATGTTGTCGGTCGGGTTCCAGCAGTTGCGCGACGTGGTCTTTGCACGGGTCGGGCAGCGGGCGCTGCGGCAGCTGGCCTTCGAGACGTTCGAGCACATGCACCGCCTGTCGATGCGCTATCACATCAGCCGCAAGACTGGCGGGCTGAGCAGGATCATCGAACGGGGCGTGAAAGGCGTGGAATTCCTGCTGCGCTTCCTGCTGTTTTCCATCGGGCCGCTGATCATCGAGCTGTTCCTGGTGGGCATCGTGCTCTGGGCGGCGTTCGATTTCTGGTACCTTGCGGTGGTGATGGCAGTGATCGGGGCCTACGTGGCCTTCACCTTCAAGGTGACCGAATGGCGGGTGAAGCTGCGCAAGGTCATGAACGACCAGGACACCGACGCCAACCAGAAGGCCATCGATTCGCTGCTGAACTTCGAGACCGTGAAGTATTTCGGGGCCGAGGGGCGCGAAGCGGCGCGGTACGACCAGGCGATGGCCGGGTACGAAGCCGCGTCGATCAAGACAGCGACGTCGCTTGCCTTTCTCAATTTCGGGCAATCGGTGCTGATCACGCTGGGCCTGATCATCGTGATGGTGATGGCCGCCGTGGGGGTGCAGAACGGATCGCTGACAGTGGGCGATTTCGTCATGGTCAACGCCTATATGATCCAGATTTCCATGCCGCTGAACTTCCTGGGCGGGGTCTATCGCGAGATCCGGCAGGCGCTGGTCGATATGGGCGAGATGTTCGACCTGCTCGAACAGCCGGCCGAGATCAAGGACAAGCCCGGTGCGCCGGACCTCGATGTGCGCGGCGGCGCGGTGGAACTGCGGGACGTGGAATTCGCCTATGATCCGGCGCGGCCGATCCTCAAGGGGATTTCGGTGAAGATCGAGCCGGGCCAGAAGGTGGCCATCGTGGGCCCCTCGGGGTCGGGCAAGTCGACGATCGGGCGGCTGCTGTTCCGCTTCTACGACGTGACCGGCGGATCGCTGAGCATCGACGGTCAGGACCTGCGCGACGTCACCCAGGATAGCCTGCATGCCAATATCGGCGTGGTGCCTCAGGATACGGTGCTGTTCAACGATACCGTGCGTTACAACATCGCCTATGGCCGCGACGGCGCCACCCAGGACGAGATCGAGGCCGCCGCCAGGGCCGCCCAGATCCACGATTTCATCATCGGGTTGCCGGAAGGCTACGAAACGCGGGTCGGCGAGCGGGGCCTGAAGCTTTCGGGCGGGGAAAAGCAGCGCGTGGGCATCGCCCGGACGCTGCTGAAGAACCCTCCGATCCTGCTTCTGGACGAGGCGACCTCGGCCTTGGACACGGAAACCGAGCGCGGCATCCAGGAGGCGCTGGCCCGCGCCGGCGAGGGGCGTACGGTTCTGACCATCGCGCACCGTCTGTCCACCATCGCCGATGCCGACCGCATCGTCGTGCTGGAGGCCGGAGAGATCGTCGAGGAGGGCACCCATGCCGATCTGCTGCTGAAGGGCGGGCGCTATTCCGGCCTGTGGGCGCGGCAGGAGGCAGAGGCGGCCTGAGCGCCTGCCGCACTGCGGCAGCCTCGGATCGGGCACCGTGCCGGCGTGGCCAGCGGGGCAGGGTGCGGATCACCTTGCCGGCCCTTGCGGGATGCGGAAATCCATGCCTGACCATGGAAATGACGCGGCGTTGTCCCCATTTAGGGGTGGGCGCGAAATCGTTTGCGTCCAGTGTCGCGTGTGATATAGGCGGCTCAGACCGGCCGGTTCGCATTTTTGTGATCCGGTCTCTCGCAGCTTTGCGGGAGCAAGCCGCCCCGACGGGGCACCACAGCACGACCCCGCCTGGGGCGAGGGCAGAACCGGGCCACGAGCCCAAGAGAGATAGTGAGGGGAACTCCTATGAGCGATGTCGCAGAGCGCGTGAAGAAAATCGTTGTCGAGCATCTGGGTGTGGAAGAGGACAAGGTGACGGAAAACGCTTCGTTCATCGATGACCTGGGCGCAGACAGCCTCGACACCGTCGAACTGGTCATGGCCTTCGAAGAGGAATTCGGCATCGAAATCCCCGACGACGCAGCCGAGAACATCCAGACCTTCGGCGACGCGGTCAAGTTCATCAAGGAAGCCGCCTGATCCCAGGCCCTTCCATCGGAATTCGGAAAACCCCTGCCTGATCGGGCGGGGGTTTTTCTTTTGTGCATTTGCCGTCTGGTGCCTTGCGTCGGCATATCTATATGCGTAGTTATATAACTATGCATGAATCAGATGACGTCCTTCGCTCGACCGGTCTTTTGACCCTTGGCACGCGCTTCCGCCGCCTGGGTGAACGTCTGCAGGCCGAAACCCAGGTCGTCTTGGGAGAGGCCGCGACGCAGGTGCCTGTCGCGTCTCATCCGCTGCTGAACCTGCTGGACCGGCGCGGCCCGCAACAGGTGGGGCAGATCAGCGAGGCCCTGGGCGTGACCCAGCCGGGCATCACCCGCGCGGTCGCAAGCCTCTCTAAATCCGGAATGGTCGCCATCCGGCCCAGTGACAGTGACGGGCGCATCCGCGTCGTGTCGCTGACCGAGGAAGGCACGGCCTTTGTCGCGCAATGCCGGGCCGAGGTCTGGCCGCGTGTTGAACGTGCGGTGGCGGATCTCTGCGACGGCTTTGCGGCGGAGCTGCTGGATCACCTAGACCGGATCGAGGACGGGCTGGCCGACCGCCCGCTGAGCCGCAGGACCGGAGACACCGAATGAGCGACCATCCCCTGGATGTCCCGGCGCGTGCGGCGCTGACCTCGCGCCATTCCCATCTGGCCCGACGCAGGGGCGGAGCGATCTGTTACGACGCCGATATCGTGCCCTTTGCCGCCGATGACGGGTCGGATACGGCAGCCCTGGCCGGGTTGGTCGCGCCCGGGCAATTGGCGGCCTTCCTGCAAGCATCCCGCATGGCAGAGCCGGACGGTTTCGAGACAGTGATCCGCGACGAGGCCGTGCAACTGGTCGCGACGCGTCCCTTCATGGCGGTGGATGACGCCCGCATCGAACCGCTTGGGTCCTCAGACGCGGTCGGGATGCTGGCGCTGGCAGAGGCGACGAAACCCGGTCCCTTCACCCTGCGTGCGCTGGACCTGGGCCGGTTCTACGGCATCCGGCAGGACGGTGCGCTTGTCGCCATGGCCGGAGAGCGCATGGCCTGTGACGGCTATGTCGAGGTGAGCGGCGTCTGCGTCGCCGAAACCGCGCGCGGGCAGGGGCTGGCCCGGCTGTTGTCGCAACATGTCGCCGCCGGGATCGCGGCGGCGGGGGATGTGCCCTTCCTGCATGCCTTCGCCAGCAACGATGCGGCAATCGGGCTTTACCGCTCCCTCGGATTCGAACCGCGCGCGGCGATGCAGGTGGGCATTTTCCGGCGTCTCGCCGCGCAGGGCTGACGCCACCAAAATGCGCCGTCGCTGCCCGACTGGGCGGCGAGTGTCAGGGCGGGCTTGCCATTCCGCGCAGTTCACGCCTTTCTTGCCGCAAAGAAGGAGGTCCCATGGCCAAGACACTGGACGAATTGCGCGCGCTCTACGGCAACGACAAGGGCACGGTCTTTCACGATCCGCGGCTAAAGGCCGTGGCGGATGGCGTGTTCGCCGAAGGCGGGCGGCGGGCCTGGCCCTTTGCCGGCGTCTCGACCCTGCTGGACGCGCCGTACCTTGCCGATGCGGCGCAGGTGCTGCTGGAGGGCGGGCGGATCGACGACCTGGATGTGGCGCTGATCGGTGTGCCGATGGACCTGGGCGTGACCAACCGCGCCGGGTCCCGTCGTGGCCCCAAGGCGGTGCGCGAGATCGAACGGATCGGCCCCTGGAACCGCGTTCTGGACGTGGCCCCGTTGCAGAAGCTGCGCTTTGCCGATCTGGGCGACGTGCCGATGCGCAGCCGCTATGACCTGACCACCTGCCACGAGGATATCGAGGGGTTCTACGACAAGGTGGTCGCGTCGGACCTGCTGCCTCTGTCTGTGGGCGGGGATCACTCGATCTCCCGCCCGATCCTGGCGGCGCTGGCACGCAAACACGGCCCGCTCGGCATGGTGCATATCGACGCCCATGCCGATACCAGCGGGGTCTATGAGGGCGCGAAGTTCCACCATGGCGGCCCGTTCAGGCAGGCGGTGTTGGAAGGCTCCCTTGACCCGCAACGCACGATCCAGATCGGCATCCGCGGCGGCGGCGATTTCCTGTGGGAATTCTCCTACCAGAGCGGGATGACCGTCATTCATGCAGAGGAAGTGGCCGAACTGGGCCTCGACGCGGTGATCGCGCGGGCGCTGGAAGTCGTGGGCGCCGGGCCGACCTATGTCTCCTTCGATGTCGACAGCCTCGATCCGGGGTTTGCGCCCGGCACCGGCACGCCTGAGGTCGGGGGGCTGGAACCGCGCGAGGTCATGGCGATCCTGCGCGGGCTGAAGGGCATCGATCTGAAAGGCGGTGACGTGGTCGAGGTCGCGCCGTCCTATGACCCGACAAGCAACACGGCCCATGCCGCAGCGCAGATGCTGTTCGAACTGGCCTGCCTTGCGGCGCTGGCGCCACGGGGATGAGGGGACGGAAAGGGGCTCTGCCCCTTGTCGCCAAGGCTGCGCCTTGACGCCAACCCCGGAGTATTTCCGGCAAGATGAAGCAGGGGCGCCGCGCCCCCTTTCATCTGGCCGGGAAATATCCCGGGAGGTGCGGAGGGCAGAGCCCTCTGCCGTGGCCGGAGAGCCGCCGGTGCCGATCCGGACCGGGCCCTTGCGGCCTGAGCAAAATGAAATCATATGCGCCGCAGGCGCGCCGGTTGGCGATCGGGACGGGCCGGGGAGCCGCGATATGGGCAGAGATGTGCTATTGCCGGGGCCGTCCCTCTTGCTCCGTGGGGCGGGGGCGGGGTAAGAGCGTCGGGACCGAAGGAAAGAGGGCAGAATTCATGCGTCGAGTGGTAGTCACAGGGTTGGGTCTGGTGACCCCGCTGGCAAGCGGTGTCGAGGAAAGCTGGTCACGGATCCTGGACGGTCAGTCGGGGGCGGGGCCGATTACCCGTTTCAACCCCGAACGGGTGACCACCAAATATGCCTGCCAGGTGCCGCTGGGCGATGGCACGGACGGCACGTTCAATTCCGATGACTGGATGGAGCCGAAAGAGCGTCGCAAGGTCGACGACTTCATCCTCTACGGCATCGCCGCCTCGGCCATGGCGGTCGAGGATGCGGGCTGGACGCCCGAGGACGAGGAAAGCCGTCTGCGCACCGGCGTCATGATCGGGTCGGGCATCGGCGGGCTGCAATCCATCGAACAGACCACCCTGCTTATGGCCGAGAAGGGGCCGCGGCGGGTGTCGCCCTTCTTCATCCCCGGCGCGCTGATCAATCTGATCTCGGGCCAGGTGCAGATCCGTTACGGCTTCAAGGGGCCGAACCACGCCGTCGTGACGGCCTGTTCCACCGGCGCCCATGCCATCGGCGATGCGGCACGCCTGATCCAGTGGGGCGATGCGGACGTGATGATCGCCGGCGGTGCCGAGGCCGCGATCTGCGAGATCGGGATTGCCGGGTTCAACGCCTGCAAGGCATTGTCGACCAAGTATGGCGACGATCCGAAGCGCGCCAGCCGGCCCTACGATGCGGATCGCGACGGTTTCGTCATGGGCGAGGGTGCGGGCATCGTGGTGCTCGAGGAATACGAGCACGCCATGGCGCGGGGCGCCAAGATCTATGGCGAATACCTGGGTTATGGCCTGTCGGGCGATGCCTATCACATCACCGCACCCGACGAGACGATGGATGGCGGTTTCCGCTCGATGAAGGCGGCGCTGGAACGTGCGGGCCTGACCCCGGACGATATCGACTACATCAATGCGCATGGCACCTCGACCATGGCCGACACGCTGGAACTGGCCGCCGTCGAGCGGCTGATGGGCGACGAGGCGGCGAAGAAGGCCACCATGTCTTCGACCAAGTCGGCGACCGGACACCTTCTGGGCGCGGCGGGCGCGATCGAGGCGATCTTCTCGATCCTGGCGATCCGGGACCAGGTCGCGCCGCCGACGATCAACCTCGACAACCCGGCGGTGACGCCGAAACTGTCGCTGGCGGCCAACAAGAAGGAAGAGCGCGAGATCAACGTGGCGCTGTCGAACTCCTTTGGCTTCGGTGGCACCAACGCCTCGATCATCTTCGGGAAGGTTCGGTAAATCATGTGGCGGGCTGTCGCCTCCAACGCCCTGACCCTGCTGATCGTCGCCATCTTCCTGATGGGCGGCCTGATCCTGTGGGGCAAGGAGCAATACAATGCCGAAGGCCCCCTGGCCGAGGCGATCTGCGTGCGTGTGCCCAGCGGTGCGCGGCTGTCGCAGATCAGTGAGGACCTTGAGGATCGCGGCGCGGTCAGCAGCGGTGCGATCCTGCGGATCGGCGCGGATTACACCGACAAGACCAACCAGCTGAAGGCCGGATCCTTCCTGGTGCCGGCCGGGGCTTCGATGGAAGAGATCGTCGATGTGTTGACCCGTGGCGGGGCCAATACATGCGGCACCGAGATCGTCTACCGGATCGGCGTGACCCGGTCCTCTGTCCAGGTGCGGGAGCTTGACCCGACCACCAACCGGTTTGTTGAACGGGCCGAATTCGATCCCTCCGGGGAAGAGCCGGTGCCGGCCATCTTCGAGACAATGCGCGCGCGCAACGACACGCGGTACCGTGTGACGGTGGCCGAAGGCGTCACCTCGTGGCAGGTCGTTGACGCACTGAGCCGCGTGGACGTCATGGAGGGCGAGGTTGCAGAGGTCCCGGCAGAGGGATCGCTGGCACCCGACAGCTATGAAGTGACCGTGGGGGCCGACCGTCAGGCGCTGATCGACCGCATGGAGACCGCGCAGGAGGTCATCCTGGAAGCCGCCTGGGTCGAACGGGCCGACAACCTGCCATACGACACGCCCGAAGAGGCGCTGATCATGGCCTCGATCATCGAGAAGGAAACCGGTGTCGCGGAAGAGCGGGACCAGGTAGCCTCGGTCTTCATCAACCGTCTGAACCAGGGCATGCGCCTGCAGACCGACCCGACGGTGATCTACGGCATCACCAACGGCCAGGGCGTGCTGGGCCGTGGACTGCGCCAGAGCGAGTTGCGCGGCGAGACGCCTTACAACACCTATGTCATCGACGGTCTGCCGCCGACCCCGATCGCCAATCCGGGCCGCGCGGCAATCGAGGCTGCGGTAAACCCGTCGTCGACCGACTTCCTGTTCTTCGTGGCGGACGGGTCTGGCGGCCACGCCTTCGCGCGGACCCTGGCCGAGCATAACGAGAACGTCGCCCGGTGGCGGCAGATCGAGGCGGAACGCGCCAGCGAGTGATCGTGTTGTTATTTTTCGAAAGGGCCGTCCCCGGAAATGGGGGCGGCCTTTTTCGTTTTCGGGAGGGCAGAGGGTTAACAATCCGTAAACGAAAAGGTCTATGGTAAACAGAGGGTTATTTGACGTAACGCACGGTCGAACGTATAAACGAAGGCAAGCTGGAACAGGTGGATCAACGGCCGCGGGAGCAATCCCGGGGCCGTTTTTTCGTGGGTTCGGCGGGCGGGCCAATAACAAAAACAGGGCAACGACAATGACTCTTATCGAAGAAGAGCAACAGGCCGGGGATATCCCCGGTCACATCGACGACATCGTGCAGGAGCTACGGCAGTTGAAGACCGATCTGCGCCGGGTACAGGGCCTGGTCAAGGACGGCGAGCCGGGCGGCGTCAAGGACGCGTTGCGCATGGCCAGCGATGTCAGGACTTTTCTCAGGATTGCATATGAAGTGGAGGCGAAACACCATGAAGACCGACGCAGGGAACAAGGGGGCGGAAGCGGGGAGCTCGACCTCGACGCCGCAAGGGCCGAGATCGGGTGCAAGCTGGATCGCCTCCGCCGATGTTGCGGTGCAGGAGAAATTTCTGGATGACCTGACTGAGGGAGAGCTTCGTGCTCTCCCCTTTTTGTTCGAGTTCTGGGCGATGCCGCACCAGATGCCGCCCGAAGGGGACTGGCGGTCCTGGGTGATCCTGGGCGGACGCGGCGCCGGCAAGACGCGGGCTGGGTCGGAATGGGTGCGCTCCGTGGTTGAAGGCGCGCGCCCGATGGATCCCGGGCGCTGTTCGCGTGTCGCGCTGGTGGGCGAAACCGTCGACCAGGTGCGCGAGGTGATGATCTTCGGCGACAGCGGGATCCTGGCCTGTTCGCCGCCCGACCGGCGGCCGGACTGGCAGGCGGGGCGCAAACAGCTGGTCTGGCCCAACGGTGCCGTCGCACAGGTGTTTTCCGCGCATGAGCCAGAGGCGCTACGCGGCCCGCAATTCGATGCCGCCTGGGTGGACGAACTGGCCAAGTGGAAGAAGGCGCGCGACACCTGGGACATGCTGCAATTCGCGCTGCGGTTGGGCGATGATCCACGGGTCTGCGTGACGACCACGCCGCGCAACGTCGGTGTGTTGAAGGACCTCCTGGAGATGCCGTCGACCATGGTGACTCAGGCGCCGACAGAGGCCAACAGGGCGAACCTGGCCGAGTCCTTCCTGGAAGAGGTTCGCGCACGCTATGCGGAGACGCGCCTGGGGCGGCAGGAACTGGACGGTGTGATGTTGGGCGAGGCTGAAGGGGCTATGTGGACGTCCGCAGCGCTTGAGGCGGGCCGGATCGACGCCCCGCCCGAGATGGACCGCGTGGTCGTCGCGGTGGACCCGCCGGTGACGGGCCATGACGGATCGGATGAATGCGGGATCGTGGTCGCGGGCGTGGTGACGCGCGGAGAGGTCTCGGACTGGCGCGCCTTCGTGCTGGAGGATGCCAGCGTGCGCGCGGCGTCCCCGATGCAATGGGCCGAGGCGGCAATCGCCGCGATGGAACGGCACGGTGCCGAACGGGTCGTGGCCGAGGTGAACCAGGGTGGTGACCTGGTCGAGGCGGTAATCCGGCAGGTCGACCCGCTGGTGCCGCTCCGCAAGGTGCGTGCGGCGCGCGGGAAGGCCGCAAGGGCCGAACCGGTGGCCGCGCTCTACGAACAGGGCAGGGTGCATCACCTGCGCGGGCTGGAGGCGCTTGAGGATCAGCTCTGCGCCATGACGGCGCGTGGATATGAGGGCAAGGGCTCTCCAGACAGGCTGGATGCGCTGGTCTGGGCTCTGCACGAACTGATGATCGATGCGGCGGCGTTGCGCAAACGGCCAAGGGTGCGTTCGCTCTAGGAAGGCCGGTTTAACCCTTTCGTAGGATGTTCTTTTCCGAAGCGCCACGGGGCGCGGGATGGAAGGAGTGACCCATGGGAGTGATCGACTATTTCCGGCGCGATGCGGGGACGGCCCCGGAAGCGAAGGCCAGCGCCGCTGGCCCGGTGATCGCCTATCACGGTGCGGGCCGGGTGGCCTGGTCGCCGCGCGATACGGTGTCGCTGACCCGGACGGGCTTTGCCGGGAACCCGGTCGGCTTTCGCGCGGTCAAGATGATCGCAGAGGCCGCGGCGGCGCTGCCATTGGTCCTTCAGGACGAGACGCGCCGCTATGAAACGCATCCGGTGCTGGAACTGCTGGCACGGCCCAACCCGGTTCAGGGCAAGGCAGAACTGCTGGAGGCGCTGTTCGGACAGCTGATCCTGACCGGGAACGGCTACGTGGAGGCCGTGGCTGCCGAAGAGGGCGCGCCGGTGGAACTTCATGTGCTGCGGTCGGACCGGATGTCGGTCGTGCCGGGCGCGGATGGCTGGCCGGTGGCCTACGAATACGCGGTCGGAGGGCGCAAGCACCGTTTCGACGTGACGGGTGCGCGGGTGCCGGTCTGCCACGTGCGCAGCTTTCACCCGCAGGACGACCATTACGGGCTGAGCGCGATGCAGGCGGCGGCGCAGGCGCTGGACGTTCACAACTCGGCTTCGGCCTGGGCGAAGGCGTTGCTGGACAATGCCGCGCGTCCCTCGGGTGCGATCGTCTATGGCGGGGCCGACGGGGCGTCGATGGCGGCGGATCAGTACGACCGGCTGGTCAACGAACTGGAAAGCCACCACATGGGCGCCCGCAATGCCGGGCGGCCGATGTTGCTGGAAGGCGGGCTGGACTGGAAGCCGATGGGGTTCAGCCCCTCGGACATGGAATTCCAGAAGACCAAGGAGGCCGCTGCGCGGGATATCGCGCTGGCCTTCGGCGTGCCGCCCATGCTGCTGGGGATCCCGGGCGAGGCGACCTACGCGAATTACCAGGAGGCGCATCGCGCGTTCTTTCGCCTGACGGTGTTGCCGTTGGCGACACGGGTCACGGCCGCGCTGTCGCATTGGCTGCAGGGCTTCACGGGCGAGGCGGTGATGCTGAAGCCCGACCTCGACCAGGTGCCCGCCCTGTCCGCAGAACGCGATGCGCAATGGGCCCGCGTGGCCAAGGCGGAATTCCTGACGCGGGCCGAGAAACGGTCGCTGCTGGGGCTTCCGGCGGAGGTCGGGGATGAGTGAGCCGAAGGAGATACGGCGCTACGGGTTCGAAAGCTTCGACTGTGCCCCGGCGCTGCGGCTGGAGGCCCATGAGCGGGTTTCGCGGCTGCAGATCGACGGGCTGAAAGAGCGGATCGCGCGTCACGAGGCGACGATCGAACGGTTGGAGAAACGCCTTTGGCTTACAGTGTATGGCGTTGTCGGCGTGGTGCTGGCGGAGGCGTTTCAATCGTTTGTGCTGCAGGCGTCATGAGGAATGGGATCGAGGGGTAAGTGATGGAACTGGAAAGGAAATTCGCAGGGTTCGGGGATGATCTGTCGGTGACCGACGACTACCGGATCGAAGGTTATGCCTCGCGTTTCGGCGCGGCGGACCAGGGCGGCGACGTGGTGGCGCGGGGCGCTTATGCAGCCAGCCTGGGCACGGGCCGCGGGGTCAAGATGCTGTGGCAGCACGACCCGGCCCAGCCGATTGGCGTCTGGGACGAACTGCACGAGGACGAGACCGGACTTTGGGTCAAGGGACGCCTGCTGGAAGGGGTCGCGAAGGCCCGCGAGGCGGCGGCGCTGATCGGGGCGGGCGCGTTTGACGGGCTGTCGATCGGGTACCGCACGAAACGGGCGGTGAAGGATGACGGGGGCCGGCGGCTCCTGACGGAACTGGAGCTTTGGGAAGTGTCGCTGGTGACCTTCCCGATGCTGCCCAGTGCGCGAGTGGCGGCGAAGGGCGAGGGCCCCGAGACCGACATGATGCGCGAATTGGCGGCGGCCTTCGACGGGGCGCGGCTGGAGATGGCAGGGCAGTAGCCCGGCCGAATTCTTCAACGGGAAAATGACGATGGAGAAACCCGAGACGAGTTCTCGGCCCGGAGAGGCTTTGTCTCCGGCAGCCGAGATGAAGACCGCCGTGGCGGGCTTCGTGGCGGAGTTCAAGAGCTACCGCGACGCGATTGATGAGCGACTGCAACAACAGGAAAGCCGTTTGACCATGCTTGACCGAAAAACCCATGCGGGCCTGCGCCCGGCCCTGGCCACCGAGGCCGATCTGACCGTACCCCACACCAAGGCGTTCGGCGCCTATCTGCGCACCGGCGACGATGACGGCCTGCGCGGGCTGGAGCTGGAGGGCAAGGCGTTTTCCGTCGCCTCCGACGGTGGCTACCTGGTCGATCCGCAGACCTCCGAAACGATCCGCAACGTGCTGCAATCGGCGGCCTCGATCCGGTCGATCTGCAACGTCGTGACGGTTGAGGCCGGGTCCTACGACGTGCTGATGGACACGACCGATATCTCTTCGGGCTGGGTCAGCGAGGGTGGATCGGTCAGCGAGTCGACGACCTCGACCCTGGATCGCATCTCGATCCCGCTTTACGAACTCTCGGCCCTGCCCAAGGCGTCGCAGCGCCTGCTGGACGACACGGCCTTCGACATGGAGGGCTGGCTGGCCGCACGGATCGCCGACAAGTTCACGCGGGCAGAAGCCTCGGCCTTCGTCAACGGCAACGGATCGGACAAGCCTACGGGGTTCATGACCCACACCATGGTCGCCGACGCGTCCTGGGCCTGGGATTCCCTGGGCTACATTGCGACCGGCACGGATGGCGATTTCGATCCCAACGATCCGGCGGATGCAATCGTCGATCTGGTCTATGCCCTTGGCGCGCGCTACCGGGCCAACGGCACCTTCGTGATGAACTCCAAGACGGCCGGCGCGGTGCGCAAGCTGAAGGATGGTGACGGGCGCTTCCTGTGGTCCGACGGGCTGGCGGCCGGGGAACCGGCACGGCTGATGGGCTACCCGGTGCTGATCGCCGAGGACATGCCCGACATCGCCTCCGATGCCTGCGCCATCGCCTTCGGGGATTTCAACGCCGGCTACACCGTCGCAGAACGCCCCGATCTGCGCGTGTTGCGCGATCCGTTCAGCGCCAAGCCGCATGTCCTGTTCTACGCGACCAAGCGGGTCGGCGGGGACGTGACCGACTTTGCGGCGATCAAGCTGCTGAAATTCGGCGCCTCCTGAGGTGTCGGGTCGCCGGGGGCGTCCGCGTCCCCGGCAGGTGCGTGACCGCCCGTATGACGCTGGCCAGCTGCTCCCTCCGTCCGCTGCAGCGTGGGCGGGCACGTGCCGCAGGGCCGAGGCGGGAGCCGTGACGAAAGGGTTCGTGGATGTTGATCGAAGAGAACGAAATACCGCTGGCGGCGCTGCCGGTCGAAGATTTCAAGGCGCATCTGCGCCTGGGCACCGGGTTCACCGGGGACAATGTGCAGGACGCGGTGCTGGAAAGCTTCCTGCGGGCCGCCATGGCTGCTGTGGAGGCGCGTACCTCCAAGGTGCTTCTGTCGCGCGGCATGGTCTGGACGCGGCCGGCCTGGCGCAATCGCGAGGGTGAGGTGCTGCCGGTGGGACCGGTCATTGCGATCACCAGGGTGTCGCGCGTCGATGCCGAGGGCGCCGAGGTGGATGTCGACACTGATCGTTACCGGCTGGAGCCAGACCTGAGCTTCCCCCGGCTCTGCCCGCGCGGCGCCGGCCTGCCGGACGCGCCGACCGACGGGGCGATCCGCGTGCGCTTCAACGCCGGGTTCGGGCCGGCGTGGTCCGATCTGCCGGCCGATCTGCGCCAGGCGGTGATGCTGCTGGCCGCACATTACTACGAGAACCGCGACGCCACGGGGCTGGGCGAGGGCTGCATGCCGTTTGGCGTGACCTCGTTGCTGGAACGATACCGCCCGCTGCGGGTCTATGCCGGGGGGCGGGAATGATGCGGGTCCGTCTGACACGCAAGCTGGCGCTGGAGGCGCCGCAGCAGGTGCCTGACGCCGCCGGCGGTTACAGCGAAACCTGGGTGGAGCTGGGAGAGGTCTGGGCCGAGGTGACGGCCCGGACGGGGCGGGGCGCGGATTACGGCGGTGTCGCGACAGGGCGGATGGCCTATCGCATCGTGACCCGCGGCGCCCCGCCGGGTGTGCCGTCGCGTCCGCAGGCCGGGCAGCGGTTCCGCGAGGGCGCACGCCTGTTCCGGATCGAGGCGGTGGCCGAGAAAGACCCCAAGGGCCGCTACCTGACCTGTTTCGCAACCGAGGAGGTGGCGGCATGACCTACGCGATGTCCCAATCCCTGCAAAAGGCGGTCTATGACGCGCTGGTGGGCGATGCGGCCCTTCAGGTGCTGGTCGGGTCGGCGATCTTCGATGCGCCGCCCGCCGGGTCGATACCCGCGCTCTATGTCAGCCTGGGTCCGGAAAAGGCCCTAGATTGCTCGGACCAGTCGGGTGCAGCGACGCGGCATGATTTTATGATCTCCGTCGTGACCGACAGTGCCTCCTTTCACGACGCAAAGGCAGTGGCGGGGGCGGTGTCCGATGTCATGGGTGCACCGCTCGGAGCGCTGGATCGCGGCCGCATCGTGACGCTGAATTTCCTGCGCGCCCGGGCCCAACGGGACGAGGCCGGACAACAGCGGCGGATCGACCTGACCTTCCGCGCCTTACTCGACGACGACTGAACCGGGGTCCGCCCCGCGAACCGGGGGATGCGTCCCCCCAGACAATGGAGACAGACATGGCAGCCCAAAACGGCAAGGACCTGTTGATCAAGGTGGACATGGCCAGCGATGGCCAGTTCCAGACACTGGCGGGGCTGCGCGCGACGCGGGTTTCGTTCAACGCGGAGGCGGTCGATGTGACGTCTCTGGAAAGCCAGGGGGGCTGGCGCGAATTGCTGGGCGGAGCGGGGGTCCGCTCGGCCGGGATCTCGGGCGCGGGTGTGTTCCGTGACGAGGGGTCCGACGAACGCGCGCGCCAGATCTTCTTTGACGGGGAAACCCCGGATTTCCAGGTGGTCATTCCCGATTTCGGTATCATCGAGGGGCCGTTCCAGGTCACCGCGATCGAATATGCCGGTGCCCATGACGGCGAGGCGACCTACGAGCTGTCGATGGCTTCGGCCGGCGCGCTCAGCTTCACGGCGATCTGATGGCCAATCCCCACGCAGGAGAGGTCGCGCTGACCATCGACGGTGAACGCCACGTGCTGCGCCTGACGCTTGGCGCGCTGGCCGAGCTTGAGGCCGCGATGCAGACCGGGTCGCTGGTCGAACTGGTCGAGCGGTTCGAGCAATCGGGCTTTTCCAGCCGCGATGTGCTGTCGCTGATCGTGGCGGGGCTGCGCGGTGGCGGCTGGCAGGGCGGGGCCGAGGATCTGCTCGCCGCCGAGATCGAGGGCGGGCCGGTTGGCGCCTCCCGCGCGGCGGCCGAGTTGCTGACCCGCGCCTTCGCCCTGCCAGGAGAGGATGCATGACAGGTTTCGACTGGCCCGCGCTGATGCGGGCCGGGATCCGGGGGCTGGGATTGCGGCCCCGTGAATTCTGGGCGCTGACCCCGGCAGAGCTGCGGCTGATGCTGGGCGATGCGGCCCCGGCACCGCTGCGGCGGGCGCGGCTGGATGAATTGCTGGCCGCCTATCCGGACCAGGCGAAAGGACGCGATGATGGACGAGATTGACGGGCTGGGCGATCTGCAGGCGCAGGTCGAGGCATTGGAGCTTTCGCTGGGCGGGGCGGCCGGCATGGCCGCCGGTTTCGACAGCGAATTGCGACGGATGCGGTCGGCCATGGCCGAGACCGGCAAGGATGTGCAGGTGCTGGAACGCGGTCTCAGCCGTGGTCTGCGCCGCGCCTTGGACGGGCTGGTGCTGGACGGGGCGAAACTGTCCGATGCGCTGGAAACCGTCGCGAATTCGATGATCAACACAGCCTATTCCGCGGCGGTGAAGCCAGTGACCGATCATTTCGGCGGCATGATTGCCAAGGGGATCGGCGGGCTGTTCGAGGGGATGATGCCCTTCGCGCAAGGCGGCGCTTTTTCCCAGGGACGGGTGATGCCCTTTGCCGATGGCGGTGTCGTGCGCGGCCCGGTGACCTTCCCGATGCGGGGCGGCACCGGCCTGATGGGCGAGGCGGGGCCCGAGGCGATCATGCCGCTGTCGCGCGGCAGCGACGGCAAGCTGGGCGTCCGCGCCGAGGGCGGCCGCGCCGTGCATGTGGTGATGAATATCTCGACCCCAGACGCCGACAGTTTCCGCCGCTCGCAAAGCCAGATCGCCGCCCAGATGGGCCGGGCGATGCAACGCGGCCAGCGCAACCGCTGACCCATTCGAAAGGAGCGCCCCATGAGTTTTCACGAGGTGAGATTTCCCGCCGCGCTGAGCTTCGGCTCCTCCGGCGGGCCGGAGCGGCGGACCGAGATCGTGACGCTGGCCAACGGGTTCGAGGAACGCAACGCCCCCTGGTCGCAATCGCGCCGGCGCTACGATGCGGGCGTCGCGATGCGGTCGCTCGACGATATCGAGGCGCTGCTGGCCTTCTTCGAGGCGCGCCAAGGGCAGCTCTACGGGTTCCGCTGGAAGGATTGGTCCGATTACCGCTCCTGCCTGCCATCGCTCACCATCGCCCATACCGACCAGCTTCTGGCGCGGGGGGATGGCGACACGCATGTCTTCCAGATGGCCAAGACCTATCGCTCGGGCCTGCAAGAGCATCGGCGCGTGATCTCCAAGCCGGTGGCGGGCACGGTCCGGGTCGGCGTGAACGGCACTGAACAGCGCGAGGGCGTGAATTTCGAGGTCGACACCACCACCGGCCTCATCACCCTGGACGAGGCGCCGATCCCCGGTGCGGAGGTCACCGCAGGCTACGAATTCGATGTGCCCGTGCGGTTCGACACGGACCGGATCGCGACCTCTGTCGCGGCCTTTCGCGCGGGCGACATGCCCAGCGTCCCGGTGGTGGAGCTGCGGGTCTGATGGCGTTCCATGACGGGCTGGCCGCCCATCTGGCCACCGCGACCACCACGACCTGCCACGCCTGGGCGATCACGCGCCGCGACGGGCAGGTGCTGGGCTTTACCGATCACGACCGCGACCTCAGCTTCGACGGCCGGACCTTCCGCGCCGATAGCGGCCTCAGCGCGATGGCGCTGCAGCAGGGGACCGGGCTGGCGGTCGACAACAGCGAGGCGCTTGGTGCGCTGACCGATGCCGCGATTTCCGAGGCCGAGATCGACGCCGGGCGTTTCGATGGGGCAGAGGTCACGGCCTGGATCGTCAACTGGGCCAATGTCGACGAACGCCAGATGCTTTTCCGTGGCACGATCGGAGAGATGCGGCGCGCGGGCGGCGCGTTCCAGGCCGAGTTGCGCGGCCTGGCCGAGGCGCTGAACCAGCCCACGGGCCGCGTCTACCAGAAGCCGTGCGATGCGGTGCTGGGCAATGCGGCCTGTGGTGTCGACCTCTCCGATCCCGGGTATTCGGTGACGGCTGCGGTTGCCACTATCGAGGAACGTCAGCGCCTGACCTTGCCACGCCTCGAGGACTTCGCGCCGGGCTGGTTCACCCGCGGCCGCCTGACGGTTCTCTCCGGTACCGCCGAAGGGCTGACCGGCACGATCAAGCGCGACCTGATCGAAGAGGCACACCGCACGGTCGATCTGTGGCAGGCGCTTCGTGCCCCGATAGAGCCGGGCGACACCGTGCGGCTGGAGGCGGGGTGCGACAAGCGGTTCGAAACCTGCCGCTTCAAGTTCGCCAATACGCTGAATTTCCAGGGTTTCCCGGATATCCCGGGCGATGACTGGCTGACCATCATGCCCGCGCGTACCGGTCAGACTGGCGGGGGCAGCCGCCGATGACCCGCGCCGTCGACCTTGCCCGTCTGTGGATCGGCACGCCTTACCTGCACCAGGCCTCGGTCCGCGGTGCCGGAACCGATTGCCTGGGCCTTTTGCGCGGCATCTGGCGCGAGCTTTACGGTGCAGAACCTGAAGCCGTGCCCGCCTATACCCGCGACTGGTCCGAACCGTCCGGGGACGAGGCTTTATGGCAGGCTGCGCGTCGCCACCTTCTGCACAGGCCGCTCGACACCGCCCAGCCGGGCGACGTGCTGCTGTTCCGCATGCAGGCGGGCGCGGTGGCCAAACATCTGGGCGTGCAGGCCGAAACCGGACCCACGCCCACCTTCATCCACGCCTATTCCGGCCACGGGGTTGTCGAAAGCCCCCTCAGCCGACCCTGGCAGCGCCGCATCGTGGCGCGTTTCGCATTCCCCGAGGAGGTCTAGACCATGGCGACCATTCTGCTTTCAGCCGCCGGTGCGGCCCTGGGGGGCACGCTGGGCGGGTCTGTCCTCGGCATGTCCTCCGTCGTGGCGGGGCGCTTCGTTGGCGCCGTGCTGGGCCGGGCCATCGACCAGCGCCTGATGGGGCAGGGGGCCGAGCCCGTCGAAACCGGCCGGGTCGAGCGTATCCGCCTGATGGGCGCCGGAGAGGGCGACCCGATCGCCCGCATCCATGGTCGCATGCGTGTGGCGGGTCAGGTGATCTGGGCCAGCCAGTTCCGCGAGGTCGTCAGCGAAAGCGGCGGCGGGGGCGGCAAGGGCCTGTCGCAAAGCGCCAGTCCCGCGATCCGCAACTACTCTTACCGGGTCAGCCTTGCGGTGGCCCTGTGCGAGGGCGAGATCTCGGGCGTCGGGCGGGTCTGGGCCGATGGGGCGGAACTGGCCCCCGAAGCCCTGGGCATGCGCGTCTATACAGGCGCCGCCGACCAGTTGCCCGATCCCAAGATCGAAGCGGTCGAGGGCGCGGGCACCGTGCCCGCCTATCGCGGTACGGCCTATGTCGTCTTCGAAGAGCTGAACCTCGATCGCTGGGGCAACCGCGTGCCGCAATTCACCTTCGAGGTGCTGCGCCCCGCACCCGCTGAAATAGGCCCCGACGACCCGGCCCGCGCGATCCAGGCGGTCGCGATGATGCCCGGCAGCGGGGAATACGCCCTGGCCACCACGCCTGTCAGCTTTGATCTGGGCGCAGGGGTGGTACGGATGGCGAACGTCAACACGCCCTCCGGCAAGGCCGATTTCCCGACCGCGCTGGACCAGATGGAGGCGTCCCTGCCTGCCTGCCAGAACGTGTCCCTGATCGTCAGCTGGTTCGGCAACGACCTGCGCTGCGGCGAATGCGCAACCGTCCCGCGCCTGGAACAGAACGCACAGGATGGCACCGGCATGCCATGGAGCGTGTCGGGCGTGACCCGGCCCATCGGTCTGCAAGTGCCACGCGATGATGACGACCGCCCCGTCTATGGCGGCACGCCCTCCGATGCGTCGGTGGTCCAGGCGATCCGCGAGATGAACGCCCGCGGCCAGAAGGTGATGTTCTATCCCTTCCTGCTGATGGACCAGATGCCGGGCAACACCCTTACCAATCCCTGGACGGGCGATGAAGGCCAACCGGAGCTTCCCTGGCGCGGTCGGATCACCACGTCGCTCGCACCTGGCGTCGATGGATCCCCAGACCGGACCGCGCAGGCGGGGTCCGAAGTGGACGCCTTCTTTGGCACTGCGGCCGCCTCGGATTACGTGATCGGGGACGGTGTGGTCAGCCATGTCGGGACGCCGGATTGGCAGTACCGGCACTTCATCCTGCACTATGCCGCGCTCTGCGCGGCCGCCGGTGGGGTCGACAGTTTCTGCATCGGGTCCGAGATGCGCGCCCTGACACAGATCCGGGATGCAAACGGCTTTCCCGCCGTTGCCGCCCTCCGCGATCTCGCGGCAGAGGTGCGCACGATCCTCGGTCCCAACACGAAGATCGGCTATGCGGCGGATTGGTCGGAATATTTCGGCTACCAGCCGCAGGATGGCAGCGGTGATCGTTACTTCCACCTCGATCCGCTGTGGTCCGACGCCGAGATCGACTTCATCGGGATCGACAATTACATGCCGCTGTCGGACTGGCGCGACGGCGACACCCACGCCGATGCCCAATGGGGCGACATCTACGACCTCGACTACCTGCGCGCCAATATCGAGGGCGGCGAGGGGTATGATTGGTTCTACCATTCGCCCGAAGCCGAAGCCGCCCAGATCCGCACGCCCATCACCGACGACGCCCATGGCGAGCCCTGGATCTGGCGCTACAAGGATATCCGCAACTGGTGGGCCTCGGCGCATCACGAACGGATCGACGGCGTCCGGCAGGAGCTTCCGACCGGGTGGGAGCCGCAATCCAAACCCATCTGGTTTACCGAACTGGGCTGCGCGGCCATCGACAAGGCGACCAACCAGCCCAACAAGTTCCTCGACCCGAAATCCTCGGAATCGCAATTGCCACGCGCCTCGGACGGGCGGCGCGACGACCTGATCCAGCTGCAATACCTGCGCGCCATGTACAGCCATTGGGGCGATCCGGCGAACAACCCGGTCTCGGTCGAATACGGTGGACCGATGATCGACATGTCGCGGGGCTTCGTCTGGGCCTGGGATGCGCGACCCTTTCCGTGGTTCCCGCGCAACCGCGAGATCTGGTCGGACGGCGCGAACTACACCACCGGCCACTGGATCACCGGCCGCGCCTCTGCCCGCTCGCTCGCCTCCGTCGTGCGCGAGATCTGCGTTTCGGCCGGGGTCACGCAGATCGACACCGACGGGCTCTGGGGTGTGGTCTGGGGGTTCGAACAGCCCGAAGGCGGCACCGCGCGCCAGGCGTTGCAGGCGTTGATGCTGCGGTTCGGGTTTGACGCTGTCGAACGCGAGGGGCTGTTGCGCTTCCGTATGCGTGATGGCCGCGTCGATGCCATGCTCGATCCCGACCAAATGGCCCTCAGCAGCGAGCTGGACGGCGTGACCGAGGAAACCCGCGCGTCGGAGGCCGAGATGGCGGGCCGCATCCGTATCCGCTTTGTCGAAGCCGAGGCCGATTTCGAAACCATCGCCGAAGAAGCCGCCCTGCCGGAAGAGGATCACGGCCCCGTCGCCGGACAGGATCTGCGCCTGTCCATGTTGCGGGGCGAGGGGCGGCAGGTCGCCGAACGTTGGCTCAGCGAGGCGCGGATCGCCCGCGACACCCTCCGCCTGGCTCTGCCACCCTCGCGCGCGGACCTCGGCCCCGGCGACGTGGTGCAGATCGGGCCCGGGGAGGCACGCTACCGGATCGACCGGATCGAACGCTCCGGGATGGGCCTGATCGACGCGGTGCGGATCGAGCCTGAAACCTACCGACCCGTCGACATGATCGAGGATGCCACGACCCAGAAGGCCTTCGTGCCGCCGGTTCCGGTCTTCCCGCTGTTCCTCGACCTGCCGCTCATCACCGGGGACGAAGTGCCCCATGCGCCCCATATCGCGGTGACGGCGCGGCCCTGGCCCGGTTCCGTCGCGCTCTACCAGGGGGCGGAGGATGCCGATTACACCCTCGACCGGATCATCGACGCCCGCGCCACGATCGGCGTCACCGAAACCGCCTTGCTGCGGGCGGCCCCGGGCCGGTTCGACCGGGCGAACCCGCTGACCGTCCGCCTGACCAGCGGAGAGCTGTCGTCGGTCAGCGATGCCGCCTTGTTGTCTGGCAAGAACCTGATGGCAATCGGCGATGGCACCCCCGGCAATTGGGAACTGTTCCAGTTCCGCGATGTTGTCCCGGGGGGCGATGGGGTCTTTCTGCTCAGCCACCGGCTGCGGGGGCAATTGGGCACGGATGCCTGGATGCCGGTTGCCTGGCCCGCCGGGTCCTACGTCGTGCTGCTGGACGGCCGCCCGACCCAGATCGGTCTGACCGGGGCGCAGCGGGGCTATGCCCGGCATTTCCGGATCGGCCCGGCGGAACGCGGCTATTCCGACACGTCCTACCGCCACCAGGTGCATGCCTTTGACGGGATCGGGCTGAAACCGCTCAGCCCGGTTCACCTGCGGGCCGCGCCCGAGGGCGGCGACCTCGCGATCAGCTGGATCAGGCGCACCCGTATCGACGGCGACCGCTGGGACGGGCTGGACGTACCGCTTGGGGAAGAGGCAGAGCTTTACCGTCTGCGCGTCTTCGATGGTCCGACGATCCTGCGCGAAACCACGCTCTCCACCCCTGGCTGGACCTATTCCACGGCCGAACAGGGGGCCGATGGCGGGGCATCGGGCAAGGTGATCGAGGTCGCCCAGATCTCGGCCCAGGTGGGTGCAGGGGCGCCGGCACGCCTGTCCCTGTGATCATCACGAAGGCCGATTGGTCGACATCACGCCATTGCGTTTTCGCTCCGCGTCTCTATTTGCTACACTACGCGGAGCAGAAAAGGACGCACCATGGCCGAAACGCGCGCAAAAATCTCCAAGGTCGATCCCGTCTGGGACCGTGTCACCCGTGAGGCCGAAGAGGCAATCACAGGCGAACCGCTCCTTGGTGGCATGATCCATTCGGTGATACTGCACCACAATTCGATCGAAAGCGCGCTGGCCTACCGGATCGCGATGAAGCTGGCCAATTCCGAGATGTCGGAACAGCTGCTGCGCGAGATCTGCGACGAGGCCTATGCCTCCGACCCCGCCATCGCCTCTGCGGCGCGGGCCGATATCATGGCCGTCTACGACCGTGACCCGGCCTGCCACCGGTTCCTTCAGCCGCTGCTCTACTTCAAGGGCTTCCAGGCGGTTCAGGCCTATCGGATCGCCCATTGGCTGTGGAACGAGGGCCGCCAGGACCTGGCCTATTTCGTGCAGATGCGCGCATCTGAAATGTTCGGCGTCGACATTCACCCAGCCGCGCGGATCGGGCAGGGGATCATGATCGACCATGCTCATTCCATCGTCGTAGGGGAAACCGCCGTTGTGGGCGACAACGTCTCGCTGCTGCATTCGGTGACCCTGGGTGGCACCGGCAAGGAAGACGAGGACCGTCACCCCAAGATCGGCGACGGCGTCCTGATCGGCGCGGGCGCCAAGGTGCTGGGCAACATCCATGTCGGCCATTGCTCGCGCATCGCAGCCGGTTCTGTCGTGCTGCATGACGTGCCGGCCTGCAAGACGGTCGCCGGTGTCCCGGCCAAGATCGTCGGCGAGGCGGGCTGCGATCAGCCGTCGATGTCGATGGATCACCTGTTCGGCGGCTAAGGTCGACTTAGCGGCAAAATGACACATTGGAGTACCGCGGCGACAGGAGTGTTCTGTCGCCGATCCGGGATTGCTGTGTCAGGCGCGCGAGACTCAGCAAACCTCACCGGCACGACAACAGGATCGACGACAGTCCAGGCGCAGGATGGGCTGTAGTCGAGCCGTCTTTTGCTGAGGTGGCCAATGATTATCAACGGCACGTATGACGAGGATAACCTCGTCGGAACCGAATTCTCGGACACGATTTCCGGCGGGCTTAGTTCCGATACTTTGAGCGGATTGGCAGGTGATGACCGACTGGATGGCGGGCATCATTCGGACGAATTGTATGGCGGCGACGACAATGACACGCTTCTTGGACGCGGCTATGGCGATACGCTGGACGGCGGTTCCGGTGCAGATTACATGGTCGGGGGGTCTGGCGACGATGTCTTTTACACCGATCAGGCAGGCGATACGGTCGTAGAGGTTTCGGACCAAGGCAATGATCTCGTTATCGCCACTTATGATTATCAGCTTGCGCTGTATTTAGAGCAACTGACGCTTGTCGACACTGCGATCCGCGGCTCAGGTAACCAACGTAATAACGTTCTGACCGGAAATGACGCGGATAATATCTTGGGTGCCGGCTGGGGCAACGACCGCCTATATGGCATGGATGGTGACGACACGCTGAAGGGGGGGCGCGGGATCGATACCATGGATGGCGGTGAGGGGGCCGATGTCTACTATGTGGATGACGAGGACGACGTCATAATCGAAAACGGAACCGATGGGGCCATCGACCGTGTCATGCAATTCGTCGATTACACCTACACATCCTCGGAGCTTGTCGAACTCGTCTGGATCGACGGGTGGGCGCCAACCAATGTCTGGCTGGAAGGTGCCACGACTGTCACGGAAATCCGTGGCAACGACAATGCCAACGGGTTCTTTCTGTCCGACGAGACAACCCATGTCACACTGATCGGGGGCAAAGGCAATGACACTTACAATCTGGGGGCCAATCCTGAAGTTGCTGGCCAACCGAATGGCAATGTGATCGAAGCCCACGACGCAGGAACGGATCGCGTTGTCATCAATATGTCCTACAAACTCACCGCGCATGTTGAAAACCTGGATCTCAGGCCCGCCGAAACAACGGCTGCGAATGGCATCGGTAATGGGATCGACAATGAAATCGTGGGATCCGACGGTGATAACACGCTCATTGGACGCGAAGGCAACGACACGCTTGTCGGGCAGGGCGGTGCAGATACTTTCGTCTTCGACCGTGATCTTGGGCCGGACAATATCGACTTCGTCTTCGATTTCGTGACGGGTCAGGACACGCTGCTGTTGCGCAGTTCGATCTTTACTGCACTGTCTGCCGGTGCCTTGTCCGCGTCAGCGTTTCACCTGGGCACCGAAGCGACCGAAACGGGCCACCGCGTGATCTACGATCAGGCGACCGGAACGGTCATCTATGACGCAGATGGTTCCGGGGCTG
Source organism: Pseudooceanicola atlanticus (assembly GCF_000768315.1). Lineage (GTDB taxonomy): Bacteria > Pseudomonadota > Alphaproteobacteria > Rhodobacterales > Rhodobacteraceae > Pseudooceanicola > Pseudooceanicola atlanticus. The sequence continues at coordinate 219,620 of NZ_AQQX01000003.1, read as the reverse complement.
GTCTTGCCCAGCATTTCCTGGATATGCAGGAGGGCACAGTGCTATCGGCGGAAGACATCCTCGTTTTCTAAAGTCACAATTGGCTGCGCGTGTCCTCCTGTTCACAGAACCACAACAGGCGTCGACCAAGTATATTAGAATGATTGCGCCCCATACACGTTGTGGCCTTTCGATGTGTCATAGGGGCCGGGAATGGCCAACGATTGCAACACCTTGCCCTGTTAGATCAGCAGAATGTCGCAAGAAACCCGGTTTGCGAAGATTGCTCTTCTATCCGCGCAGTAATATCGAATACCTTCGAGATTAGAATATATCGAATCGTCGCTGAACCAATTCACGGGAATAAAGCGACAAGATAAATAATATGGATGGAGAATTCATGATTATCAATGGTACGAATTTCGGTGACGTATTGACTGGCACTGGCACCGCGGATGGTGACCAAATTTACGGTGGCGCCGGCATCGACACTTTGAACGGTCTTGCTGGCAACGATTGGCTCGACGGAGGCAATGCCGCAGACAGCTTGTATGGTGGAAGTGGCGATGATTTTCTTTTGGGCCGGGACAGCGCCGACTCGCTGTTCGGCGGTGACGGGGCCGATCTGCTGCACGGTGGCGTTGGCGGGGACCAGTTGTTCGGAGGCGCCGGAAGCGACACTCTGATAGGCGGTGAAAACGCTGATACCATGGACGGAGGAGAAGGGGCCGATGTCTATTATGTTGATCATGTGAACGATGTCATCGAAGACAGCTACGCAGGCTCGGTTGAAATCGACGTAGCCTTCCAGTCTGTGTCCTTTAACTGGGGAGGTAACCATAGAATTGAGAAAGTCGTCATGACCGGGACGGCAAATATTTCGTTCAATAATACCTCTGGCACTCCGGTTCAGGAGGTTCGTGGCAATTCGGGAAATAACGAATTCTTTGGTTCTGCTTTTGCGGCGACTCAGACATTTCTCGGAATGGACGGTGACGATACCTATACCATTTTGAGACCCCGCTATCTTTCTAATCGTGAGGGCGCAACAATCATCGAAGGCTATGATGCCGGTCATGACACAGTGCGCTCTGGCTATAGCTATGCGCTAACGGCCCATGTGGAAGACCTTGTGTTGCTCAAGCAGATCACGGCCAATGGCATCGGGAACGGTCTTGATAATGTGCTTTCCGGCTCTGGGGGGAATAACACGCTGATCGGTCGCGAGGGAAATGATACCCTTGTCGGGAACGGCGGCGCTGATACTTTCGTTTTCGACAGGGCGCTCGGCCCGAACAACCAGGATTACGTGGCCGATTTTACAACTGGCGAAGACAAGATCCTGTTGCACAGCAACGTTTTTGCCGCTTTGTCCAGCGGTCAACTTGCCGAGTCTGAATTTCACCTGGGGGCAGCGGCCGCGGATGCGGATGACCATGTTCTTTACGATATGTCGACGGGGACGCTTCGTTACGACGCGGATGGAACAGGTGCCGGTTCCGCTGAAATTGTCGCTACATTCGGGGTCAACACTGTCCTGACTGTCGATGATTTCCTGATCGCCTGATCTGACTCGCGGCCGACCGGCATGGTAATCATGTCGCGTCGGCCAACCTCTGCCGTACCGGCCAGACCTCCAGCACGGCGGCGATCAGCACCAGCGCCCCACCGGCCATCTCCATAGGGGCCAGGTGTTCACCGGCCAGCAAGGCGGCCGAGACACCACCGATCAGCACCTCTATCATCAGCAGGATGCCGACCCGCGCAGGCTCCAGCCGCAGGGTCGCCCACATCAGGGCGGTCAGCGACAACGCCCACCAGATGCCGCCCGTCCCGACGCTCAGCGCGGTGACCAGGGCCAGCCCGCCGGGCAGCGCCTGGGGCAGGGGTTCCATGGCCAGCGCCAGAACCAGCGTGGTCAGCATCGCGCCCAGCACGAAGACGAAATTCGCTGGCACCGGCGGCAGGGTCGATTTCACCCGGATGCCGGTCGAGGCCACCGCCCAAAGCATCCCCGCCAGCAGCGCCATCCACTCGCCGCTCGATTGCGGGATCGGGGCCTGACCCTTGGCGCTCAGCATCACGAACAGCCCGGCGATCCCCACAACGATGGCCGCGACCCGCATCCGCGGTGTCGGCCAGCCCATGACGTAGCGCCCGATCAGCGTGCTCCAGACCGGGGTCAGGAAGAACAGCAGGATGATCATCGCCACCCGGCCATGGATCAGCGCGATGGAATAGAGCGTGAAGGCCGCGCCCCCCAGCATCAGCGAGACCAGCGCCACCGGATGCGCCGCCCGCAGCACCGAAACCTGGCGCATCGCCGGCACCAGCAGCAACGCGAAGGCGGCGACGGTGATGGCCAGCGTCGCCCACGCCCCGGCCAGCCCCGCCGCATCCAGCGCGCGCAAAGGCATCCAGTAAAAGCCCCAGAAGGCCCCGGTGATGGTGACGATGGCCGTGGCCAATGTGGTGGTCTTGTCGGTCTGCATGCCCCCGCCTTATCTGCGGGCAAATCCAAAGGGAAGCGCGATCGGCTTGCACCCGGGCAAGATCGGGCATGCACGGGTGAATGTTCCGCAGACCCAGTCATGCTTGGCCCAAACGGAAAATGGCGCCGCCCGAAGGCCGCGCCATTTCAATCTCGACGGTGGCGACGGATCACTCCGTCACGGTCACCGATACCATGCGATCCGGCTCGCCGATCACCGCGCCGTTCGGCCCGAGGCCCAGCTTGATCTGGTCCACGATCTCCATGCCCGAGGTCACTTCGCCCACGACCGTGTACTGGCCGTTCAGGAAATGACCCGCATCGAACATGATGAAGAACTGCGAATTGGCGCTGTTCGGGTTCTGGCTGCGTGCCATGCCGACGACACCACGGTCGAACGGCACGTCGGAAAACTCGGCCTGGATATCCGGCAGATCCGATCCGCCCATGCCCGCGCGGCTCATGTCGCCGCCCTGCTTGGCGAATTGCACGTCGCCGGTCTGGGCCATGAAGCCTTCGATCACGCGATGGAAATAGACCCCGTCGTAATCACCGGCCTCGGCGATTGCGGTGATCTGGGCCACGTGCTTGGGCGCGACATCTTCGAACAGGTCGATCTCGATCGTGCCCTGGGCCTCGCCCCCGACCTCGATCTTCAGACCGGTCGCCTGGGCCGCGCCCGCCGCCAGCATGACCGACAGGACAGGGGCCGCCAGGTAGGAAGCCACCAGGTTACGCATCGGCGGCCACCTTGACGCTGACCATGCGGTCGGGGCTCGCGGGGGGCTCGCCACGGGTGATCTTGTCGACATGTTCCATGCCCTCGATCACACGGCCATAGACGGTGTACTGGCCGTTGAGGAAATGGTTGTCGCTGAAGTTGATGAAGAACTGGCTGTTGGCCGAGTTCGGGTTGGCCGACCGCGCCGCGCCCAGCGTGCCACGGTCATGCGGCAGCTTGGAGAACTCGGCAGGCAGGTCGGGCATCTCGGAGCCGCCGGTCCCGGCCATGCGCGGGTTGTAATCCTTTTCCATGTTGGCGTGCTGGACGTCGCCGGTCTGGGCCATGAATCCGTCGATGACACGGTGGAAGGCCACGTTGTCATAGGCGCCGGCGCGGGCCAGTTCCTTCATGCGCTCGCTGTGCTTGGGCGCGACGTCGGGCAGCAGCTCGATCGTGACGGTGCCGTCCTTGAGCTCCAGCAGGATGGTGTTTTCGGGGTCCTTGATATCGGCCATTCATGCCTCCTTTGAACGTTGACGGAGGGTTTAAGCGCTGTGACGCCGAAAGGGAAGGGAAGCTCGCACCGGGCGGCGGGAATGTGATCCCTCGCCGCGCTGCGCGGCCCCCGCCAGATCACCGCATCCGACTGAGAACGCTACCAAGGTTGACCGCCTGTGCTGCACGCGCGAAAAGACGCGCGACATTGCATAGCCATCGGCAGGGAGCACGGAGCATGGGCTGGAAAACCATCGACGACATGGACCTCAACGGGAAGAAGGTGCTGCTGCGCGTCGATATCAACGTCCCCGTCGAAAATGGCCGCGTCACCGACGCCACACGGATCGAACGCATCGTGCCCACGGTCGATGACATCATCGCCAAGGGCGGCAAGCCGATCCTGGTGGCGCATTTCGGACGGCCCAAGGGCAAGGTCGTGCTCGACATGTCGCTGCGCCAGGTCCTGCCCACCCTGAAGGAAAAGCTGGGCCACCCCGTCGCCTTCGTCGAAACCCTCGACGCCGCCGAGGCCCATACCGAAGAACACGACAGCGCCGAGGTCATGCTGCTGGAAAACATCCGGTTTCATCCCGGCGAGGAAAAGAACGACCCCGAATTCGCCAAACGCCTGGCCGGGCTGGGCGACGTGTTCTGCAACGATGCGTTTTCCGCCGCGCACCGCGCCCATGCCTCGACCGAGGGCGTCGCGCATCACCTGCCATCCTGCGCCGGCCGCCTGATGCAGGCCGAGCTCGAGGCGCTCGAGGCCGCGCTCGGCAATCCGCAGCGTCCGGTCGTCGCCGTCGTGGGCGGGGCCAAGGTGTCGACCAAGCTCGACCTGCTGGGTAACCTCGTCGCCAAGGTCGATCACCTCGTGATCGGTGGCGGCATGGCCAACACCTTCCTCGCCGCGCAGGGCATCGACGTGGGCAAGTCGCTGTGTGAACACGACCTCGCCGACACGGCGCGCGAGATCCTCGCCAAGGCCGAGGCCGCCGGCTGCGAAATCGTGCTGCCCTCCGACGTCGTCACCGCCCGCGAATTCAAGGCCGGCGCCGAGAACGAGGTCGTGCCGGCCAATGCCTGCCCCGAAGATGCGATGATCCTCGATGCCGGTCCCGGTGCGGTCGCCAAGGTCGGCGAGGTTCTGGACGGTGCCAAAACGCTGATCTGGAACGGCCCGCTCGGTGCCTTCGAAATTCCGCCCTTCGACACGGCAACCAACGCCGCCGCGGCCCGCGCGGCCGAACTGACCAAGGCCGGCAAGCTGACCTCGGTCGCCGGGGGCGGCGACACGGTCGCGGCGCTGAACGGGGCAGGGGCCGCCGACAGCTTCACCTACATTTCCACCGCCGGTGGCGCCTTCCTGGAATGGATGGAGGGCAAGACCCTGCCCGGTGTCGCGGCATTGGGTGCGGCCTGAACGCCGGTTAGCGCCACCAGAATTGTCAGCGGCCCTCCGGGGCCCTAGAACCGGACCGAACGAAAGGCCGCGCCACGCGGCGGACAGGGATCAAGGCGAAGACCGACATGAGCAAATCCGACCAGAAACAGCAGATCGCAAACGGCCAGGGCTTCATTGCCGCGCTGGACCAGTCCGGGGGCTCCACGCCCAAGGCGCTGAAACTCTACGGGATCGAGGAAGACGCCTATTCCGGCGATGAAGAGATGTTCGGCCTCATCCACGAGATGCGCGCCCGGATCATCAAGTCCCCCGCCTTCACCGGCGACAAGGTGGTCGGCGCGATCCTCTTCGAACGCACCATGGACGGTGAGATCGACGGCATCCCGACCGCCCAGTACCTGTGGGAAAAGCGCCAGGTCGTGCCTTTCCTCAAGGTCGACAAGGGCCTCGCCGACAGCGAGAACGGCGTGAAGGTGATGAAGCCGATGCCCGATCTCGACGCACTGCTGGAAAAGGGTGTCTCAAAGGGCATCTTCGGCACCAAGATGCGGTCCGTCATCGACGCGGCCAACCCGGCGGGCATCAAGGCCGTCGTCGCCCAGCAATTCGAGGTCGGCAAGCAGATCCTGGGCCACGGCCTGGTGCCGATCATCGAACCCGAGGTCACGATCTCCATCTCCGACAAAGCCGAGGCCGAAGAGATGCTGCTGAACGAGATCAAGGCCCAGTTGGACGCGCTGCCCTCCGATCTGGACGTGATGCTCAAGCTGACGCTGCCCGAGACCGACAACCTCTACAAGCCGCTGGTCGACCATCCCCGCGTCATCAAGGTCGTCGCGCTGTCGGGCGGTTATTCCCGCGAAGAAGCCAATGATCGCCTGTCCCGCCAGACCGGCATGATCGCCTCCTTCTCGCGCGCGCTGACCGAAGGATTGTCGGCGCAGCAGGCCGATGCCGATTTTGACGCGACCCTCGCGGCCACGATCGACGACATCTACAAGGCCTCCATCGCAGGCTGAGGGCAGGGGGCCAGACCCCCGCCACCCGTGCCACATGATCCCCGGCCTCGGTTCGGGGATCACCGCGGCACACCGCATTGCCCCGCAGGTCAGGCGCCTTACGCCGTAAGCGCACCCCTCACCGTGGCAAATTTACGCTGAAAACCGAATCGTGATCGAATTTTGCGAATCAGGGGATTCACATCGCGAATCGCTTATGTCATTGTGCTTACACCGTCCGCTAGAGACGGATTAATGAGGCAGACATGAGCAATCTGGGTCGTCCCGCCATCACGGGACTCGTCTATTTCGTGCTGGTCTTCTGCGCCGGGGTCTATTTCACCTTTGCTGCCGTGCAAGGGGAAATGGGACTGTTCCGTCGCGCGGAAATCGCCGCCGACCGTGACAAGCTGGCGGCCCAGCTTGCCGTGCTGCAAAAGGATGTCGACCGGATGGAGAACCTGACCCGCAGGCTGTCCGACGATTACCTCGACCTCGACCTGCTGGACCAGCAGACCCGCGATGTTCTGGGCGTCCTGCGCCCCGACGAAATCGTCGTCCGCTGATCGAACTTACGCTGTAAGCCGCACCGCAAACCCCAGGCCTGTCAGCCGCTTTTGCTCAGCGACAACCTGACCGGCGCCCCCTTTGCGCGCACCAGCACGCCCTTCGCCTCCAGGTCCAGCTGCACGCATTTCAGCCACCAGCCCGCGGTCGCTCCGCCGGGAAACAGCGCCTGATCCAGATGCGGGTCCAGCGCCGCGCGGATTTCCTTGACGCTCATCACCGCGCCCGGCGTCATCCCCGCCAGCATGGCATGGCGCATCGCCTCGTACTTGGCCGCATCCACCCGGGTCACCTTGCCCGGCGTGTTGATGTTTTCGACCTCGATCTTGTCACCCATGTCATCTCCTCCATGTTATTCTGGGTGCGAAGCGCCCCCGCGTCAATTTCACCCTCGCATGGGCGTGCGAAATGCTTTATGAGATAGTTTAACGCTAAACTATCCGGATCGGAGGAGGCCCCAGATGGCGACCCGCAAATCCGCTGCCCAGAGCAAGGCTGGTAGCAATGTCTCGGCAGACGAGCTGAAATCCTATTATCGCGACATGCTGCTGATCCGCCGGTTCGAGGAAAAGGCCGGCCAACTGTACGGCATGGGCCTGATCGGTGGCTTCTGTCACCTCTATATCGGGCAGGAGGCGGTCGTCGTCGGCCTCGAAGCCGCCGCCGAAGAGGGTGACAAGCGCATCACCACCTACCGCGATCATGGCCACATGCTGGCCTGCGGCATGAACCCCGACGGCGTCATGGCCGAGCTTACGGGCCGCGAAGGCGGGTATTCCAAGGGCAAGGGCGGCTCCATGCACATGTTCTCGAAAGAGAAGCATTTCTACGGTGGCCACGGCATCGTCGGCGCCAACGTGCCGCTGGGCGCGGGCCTCGCCTTCGCCGACAAGTACCTGGAAAACGACCGCGTGACCTTCACCTATTTCGGGGACGGTGCCGCCAACCAGGGCCAGGTCTACGAGACGTTCAACATGGCCGCGCTCTGGTCGCTTCCGGTCATCTTCGTGATCGAGAACAACCAGTACGCCATGGGCACCTCCCAGAAACGCTCGACCTCCACCCCCGACATCTACACCCGCGGCGAGGCCTTCGGCATCCCTGGCGAAGCGGTCGACGGCATGGACGTGCTGGCGGTGAAGGAAGCCGGCGAAAAGGCCGTGGCGCACTGCCGGTCGGGCAAGGGCCCCTACATCCTCGAGATCAAGACCTACCGCTATCGCGGCCATTCCATGTCGGACCCGGCGAAATACCGGACCCGCGAGGAAGTGCAGAAGATGCGCGAGGAAAAGGATGCCATCGAACATGTCCGCGACCTGCTGCTCAAGGGCAAGCACGCGACCGAGGACGACCTCAAGGCGATCGACAAGGGAATCAAGGACATCGTCAACAAATCCGCGGAATTCGCCAAGGAAAGCCCGGAACCCGATGTCTCCGAACTCTACACCGACATCTACGCCGAGGAGATCCCCCAGGGCGACGCGATCGAGACCGAGGACGCCTGAGCCATGGCCCGCGCTGCTTTTGATGTTCCGGCCGCTCACCGGACGGGCGCTGCCCCGGTCCCGGCCCGGCTGCCCCTGATGTGCGAATGCGAAGACGGTTCCGAACCCCTTGCCGGAGTGTTCCAGCCGCCGAAGGAGATGATGTAAGATGCCGACCGAAGTATTGATGCCCGCCCTGTCCCCCACGATGGAGGAAGGCACCCTGGCGAAATGGCTGGTCAAGGAGGGCGACACCGTCTCCTCCGGCGATATCCTTGCCGAGATCGAAACCGACAAGGCGACGATGGAATTCGAAGCCGTCGATGAAGGCACGATCGGCAAGATCCTCGTCGAAGAGGGCACCGAGGGCGTGAAGGTCAACACGCCCATTGCCGTGATGCTGGAAGAGGGCGAAAGCGCCGACGACATCGACACCTCGTCCAAGGCCGCCCCGGCTGAAGACGAAAAGGCAGATGAAAAGCCCGCCGAAAAAGCCCCTGCCAAGGCCAAGGACGACGCGCCCACGCCGCCCAAGCCGGACCAGACCCCGGACTGGCCCGACGGCACCGAGATGAAGACCCAGACGGTCCGCGAAGCGCTCCGCGACGCCATGGCCGAGGAAATGCGCAACGATCCCAACGTCTTCGTCATGGGCGAGGAAGTGGCCGAATACCAGGGCGCCTACAAGGTGACGCAAGGCCTGCTGGACGAGTTCGGGGCCAAGCGCGTCATCGACACGCCGATCACCGAACACGGCTTTGCCGGCATCGGCGTCGGCGCGGCCTTTGGCGGCCTGCGCCCGATCGTGGAATTCATGACCTTCAACTTCGCCATGCAGGCGATTGACCAGATCATCAACTCCGCCGCCAAGACGCTCTACATGTCCGGTGGCCAGATGGGCGCGCCCATGGTCTTCCGCGGCCCCAACGGCGCCGCCGCCCGCGTGGGCGCGCAGCATTCCCAGGATTACGGCGCGTGGTACGCCCATATCCCCGGCCTCAAGGTCGTGCAGCCCTATTCGGCGGCCGATGCCAAGGGCCTGCTGAAATCCGCGATCCGCGATCCCAACCCGGTGATTTTCCTCGAGAACGAGATCCTCTACGGCAAGAGCTTCGAGGTCCCGGTGCTCGATGACTTCACCATCCCCTTCGGCAAGGCCAAGATCTGGCGCGAAGGCTCGGATGTCACGCTGGTCTCCTGGGGCATCGGCATGACCTACGCGCTCGACGCCGCCGAAAAGCTGGCCGAGGACGGGATCGAGGCCGAGGTGATCGACCTGCGCACCCTGCGTCCCATCGATTACGACACGGTGATTTCCTCGGTGATGAAGACCAACCGCTGCGTCACCATCGAAGAGGGCTTCCCGGTCGCCTCCATCGGCAACCACCTCTCGGCCTACATCATGGAAAACGCCTTCGATTACCTCGACGCGCCGGTCATCAACTGCACCGGCAAGGACGTGCCCATGCCCTATGCCGCCAACCTCGAGAAACTGGCGCTGACGAACACCGACGAGGTGCTCGAGGCCGTGCACAAAGTCACCTACCGGTAAGGAGGCCCGCGATGCCCACTGAAATTCTCATGCCCGCGCTGTCCCCGACCATGGAGGAAGGGACGCTGGCGAAATGGCTCGTGAAGGAGGGCGACACCGTCTCCTCCGGCGACCTGCTGGCCGAGATCGAAACCGACAAGGCGACGATGGAATTCGAAGCCGTCGACGAAGGCACGATCGGCAAGATCCTCGTCGAGGAAGGCACCGAAGGCGTCAAGGTCAACACCGCCATCGCCGTCCTGCTGGAAGAGGGCGAAAGCGCCGATGATATCGGCGATACCGATAGCGGCTCCGAACCCGCCAAGGACAGCGCCCCCGCCAAGGATCCCGCGCCGGAGCCCTCGGGCGACGCGACCAAGGAGGCGTCCGCGTCCGAAACGGACGGCGAATCCGATGGGGGCTCCGACGCGGTCGCTCCTGCGGCCCCGAAGGACAGCGACGGCAAGCGCATCTTCGCCTCGCCACTCGCCCGCCGCATCGCCGCGCAGAAGGGGCTCGACCTGACGAAGATCGACGGCTCCGGCCCCCGTGGCCGGATCGTCAAGGCCGATGTCGAAGCCGCCAAGGCCGACGCGAAATCCGACGCCAAATCCGCAGACCCCGCTCCCGCCCAGGCCGCCTCCGGCGGCGGTGGTGCCCCCGCGGTCGCGACCGGCCCCTCGACCGAGGCCGTGCTCAAGATGTACGAGGGCCGCGATTACGAGGAAATCAAGCTCGACGGCATGCGCAAGACGATCGCCGCCCGCCTCACCGAGGCCAAGCAGACGATCCCGCATTTCTACCTGCGCCGCGACATCAAGCTCGACGCGCTGATGGCCTTCCGCTCCCAGCTGAACAAGCAGTTGGAAGGGCGCGGCGTGAAGCTGTCGGTCAACGATTTCATCATCAAGGCCTGCGCCCTCGCGCTCCAGGCCGTGCCGACCGCCAATGCCGTCTGGGCCGGCGACCGGGTGCTGCAGCTGAAACCCTCGGACGTGGCCGTTGCAGTCGCGATCGAGGGCGGGCTCTTCACCCCGGTCCTCAAGGACGCCGACATGAAATCCCTCTCCGCCCTCTCGGCCGAGATGAAGGACCTCGCCACTCGCGCCCGCGACCGCAAGCTCGCGCCGCATGAATACCAGGGCGGGTCCTTCGCGGTCTCCAACCTCGGCATGTTCGGCATCGACAATTTCGACGCGGTCATCAACCCGCCCCACGGCGCGATCCTCGCCGTCGGTTCGGGCGTCAAGAAACCCGTGGTCAATGCCGAAGGCGAGATCGAGGTCGCGACGGTCATGTCCGTCACCCTCTCGGTCGATCACCGGGTCATCGACGGCGCGCTCGGCGCGGAACTGCTGCAGCATATCGTCGAGAACCTGGAAAACCCGATGGTCATGCTCGCCTGACGGTCCCCCAGGGTAGAACAGAATAGGCCGGCGCCCTCACGTGCCGGCCTTTCGCGTCTGGCAGGGCGGAACGGCCCGGATTGCCGGACATCGCCAAGGCCCACGCGTTATCACTCCTGCATCTCGCGCTGTCGCATCGGCATCCGGTCGATCGTGGCGAACAATGTCTCCGGCGCGATGACCTCTCCGGCACGCATCTTCACGCCGCCATCCTTGCCCACCAGCAGCATCTCGAACCCCTCCGCGCCCAGCCGGTCCCGCAGCGCGCCACCGGCATCGGGGTCGGTATCGACCAGCACGACGATATCGCGCTCCGCCAGCCCGTCCCGCAAGGCGGCCAGCTGCGCGGTGGCCGCGCGATAGCTGGGGTCCTCGGGCGAGGGCGCAAAGATCAGCACCGGCCGCGCCTGCCAACGGTAGCGCTCCAGCGTGGCCATGTCCGGCGCCAGCGCCTCGCCAACCCTATCCGCCGCCTGGGCCTGGGAAAGGGTCAGCGCAGACAGGGCTGCCCCACAGGCCAAGACGATTTTCGTGAAATTTTTCATGATCTTGTCCTCCGACATTGATCCTTGGCCGGGCAGGGTGTCACAGCACGCCCCTCCGACCTTCGTTAAAAAGGATACTCCGCCCTCAGCCCACCGGATCACTCGTCACGCGCCCCTGACGGCGATTTGACTCGGCAGATCGCCCCGCTCCGGTGCACACTTCCGGCGGAGGACACGCCCATGACCCGATACCTGCCCCGCATGCTGATCCTGGCCGGCGCCATCGCCCTGGGCTGCTTCGCCCCGCGCGCCGAGGCGGATCCCGGCTTCTGGTCCAATGAATGGCCGCGGACCGATTTCTCGCAGACCAGCGTCGACAGCTGGGCCGAGATCATCTCGGGCGGGCCGGGCAAGGACGGTATCCCGGCGCTCAGCGATCCGGAATTCGTCGACGCCAACAAGGCCGACCTGCCGCCGCGCGAGCCGGTCCTCACCGTCTCGATTGAAGGGGAAACCCCGCGCGCCTACCCGCTGCGCTACATGACCTGGCATGAAATCGTGAATGACCGGATCGGTGATATCCCGGTCACGGTGACCTTCTGCCCGCTCTGCAATTCCGCCATCGCCTTTGACGGGCGCGTCGGGGACGAAGTGCTGACCTTCGGCGTCACCGGAAAGCTGCGCAATTCGGACATGGTCATGTATGACCACCAGAGCGAAAGCTGGTGGCAACAGGCCCTGGGCCGCGCCATCGTCGGAACGCAGACCGGCACGCAATTGAAAATGCTGCCCTCCTGGCTGGAAAGCGTCGACCAGTTCCGCAGCGCCCATCCCGACGGGTTGATCATGGCCGAACCGGATTACCCGCGCCGCTATGGCTTCAACCCCTACCAGAATTACGACAGCGCCACGCGCCCCTTCCTCTATTCCGGCGCGCCGCCGCCCCATGGTACCGCGGCGCTGGAACGCGTGGTGCGCGTCGGCGACCGCGCCTGGCCGCTCGCGCGCCTCGCGGCGGCCGGAGAGATCGCCGAGGCCGGCCTGACCCTCAGCTGGGCCCCCGGCCAAGCCTCCGCCCTCGATGCGGGCCGCATGGCCGAAGGTCGCGATGTCGGCTCGGTCCGTGTCCGCGACGCGGCGGGCCGTGACGTGGTCCATGACGTCATGTTCGCTTTCGCCTTCCACGCATTCTGGCCCGACGGCACCTGGATGCTGGCCGAGTGACCCAAAGGCGCGCCTGCGGCGCACACGATTTTATCTTGCTCGGGCCGCAAGGGCCCTCAAGGGCGCTGCCCTTGAGAATCCCGGAGTATTTCCGGCAAGATGAAGCGAGGGACTCAGCGAAGGGTTCGGTCGTGGCACGCCACCTCGCAGGGCTGCCGGGCGCTTATGTGGCCAGCCCGCGCGGGTCCCCTGCTTCATCTTGCGAAAAATACTCCGGGGTAGCGCCCAAAGCGCAGCTTTGGGCGCCAGGGGCAGAGCCCCTGAGCGCGGCCAACCACGGGCGCGTCACGCCATGTAGCGGCGCAGCATCTCGTCCACGTCATCGCCCGAAACGGTCTTTTTCAGCATGGCAAAGCTGCCATCCTCGACGATCTCCTGGAAGGCGTCGATCATCCGGCGCTGCACCGCCCGCGCCAGGCCCGAGCCGAGCGACAGCCGCGCAACCCCGATGCGGGCGAAATCCTCGCGCGTGTAGCTGGCATATTGGCCGGCAACCAGCGCGTTGACCGGCTTGTCGGTGGCCGCGCAGATCCGGGCGAGGTCGTCAAAGCTCTTGGGGATCGGCGCGTAAAGGCAATCGGCGCCGGCCGCGTCGAAGGCGGTCAGGCGGGCCATGGCCTCTTCGATATCGTAATACCCGTTCAGGATGCCGTCGGCGCGGGCCACCAGAACGAAATCGCGGGGCAGGGCGCGGGCGGCGGCGGTCGCGGCCTTGATCCGCTCGATCGCCATCTCGCGATCATAGGTGCCGCCCGTGGACGGGTTGTCCTCGATCGAGATCCCGGCCAGCCCGGCCTCGCAGGCCAGCCGCACGGTTTCGGCCACGTGATCCGGGTCCCCGCCGAACCCGTCCTCGAAATCGCCCGAGACGGGCAGGGGCGTCGCCGCGACGATATCGGCGGCGTGGGACAGCGCCTGGTCGCGTGTCACCGATCCGTCCGGCAGGCCCAGCGTGAAGGCATGTGCCGCCGAGGAGGTCGCCAGCGCCTGCGCCCCGAGCGCGGCCAGGACACGGGCCGATCCGATATCCCAGGCATTGGCCAGAACGAAGGGATCGCCGGGTGTGTGAAGGGCGCGGAAAGCGGGGCCGGGATCGTGCATGGGGACCTCCTGGTGGCTAGTCAGGCGCAGGATTGACCGCAGGGCAGGCGAGGGCAAGCGCAAACTGCCCCGCTTCGGCGCGAACCGAACCATCGTGTCGGGCCGGGCTGAAACCCTGCGCCGTTCAGCCTCGCGGCGGCAGCGCGGCCCGGGCCTTTTTCGTCAGCCCGCCGCGGATGATGTCATAGGAAATCTCGATCCGGTCACGGATCAGCGCATCGGGCGCGGACCAGGGCAGCAGCACCCAGCTGCGATGCAGGTAGGGCGCCTTTATCGCATCGCCCGCCTCGATCATCATGGCGGCGAAATCGACATCCGCCGTCTTCACGCTGACCCCCTGGTCCATCGCACCGACGATGGCAAAGATCTTGCCGCCGACCTTCCACACGTCATGGCCGCCACCGAACGGGTCCGACACCTCGGCCCCGGGCAGCACCTCGCAGATCGTTTTGACGGCATCGCGGTCCATTCCGGCAGCGTGACATGGCCCTTCCCGCACGGCAAGGCTTGCCGCCGCCCGTAAAGCCCGCTCAGATGCCGCCATGACCGACACACCCTTTGCCGTCCTCGCCGATATCCATGGAAACGCCCTCGCGCTGGAGGCCGCCCTGGCCGATATCCGCGCTGCCGGGATCACCCGGATCGTCAATCTGGGTGATGTGTTTTCGGGCCCGATGGACCCGTCGGGCGTCTGGGACCAGCTGGAACCGCTCAACCTGCTGACCGTGCGCGGCAACCATGACCGCGCCCTTGTCGACTACGCCCCCGAGGAGATGTGGGACACCGACCGCCTGACCCATACCCTGTTGCCGCAGGCCGCCTTCGACTGGATCCGCACCCTGCCGACCGAGGCCCGGCTGGAGGATGTCTATCTCTGCCATGCCACGCCCGATCAGGATGACCTCTACTGGACAGAGATCGTGGCCGACGGCACGCTCCGCCTGGCGCCGCTGGACCATATCGCGCCGCTTGCCGACAGGATCAGCGAAAGCCTGATCCTCTACGGCCACACCCATGTGCCGCGGACCATCCGCTTGGCCGACGGGCGGCTGCTGGTCAATCCGGGCTCTGTCGGGTGTCCGGGCTATTCCGATGACCGCGCCCCGGCTCATATCATGCAGACCGGCACACCGCTGGCCAGCTACGCGGTGATCGCGCGGCAGGGGGCGGGCTGGCGGGTCGATCACCGCCAGATCCCCTATGACTGGGACGCCGCCGCCGCCCAGGCCAGCGCTCACGGACGCGAGGATTGGGCCAAGGTCGTCTCGACCGGCTGGATGTAGGGCCCCAACAAAGACCCCTTGGCACCGCCCCCGCGCCGCGCTATGCAATCCCCATGAAGACGCACGGCATCATTATCTGCTGCATTATCACCTGCTGAGACATCTCTGCGGGCCGCTTCTTCGTTTCCAAATCCTGACGATCTTGCTAAGCCGCCCGCGGAAAGACCGCGAGGAACCGCCATGGTCGAGATCAGACTGACGAATTCGAAGACCCGCAAGAAAGAGGTCTTCACCCCGATCGACCCCGAAAACGTGCGGATGTATGTCTGCGGGCCCACGGTTTATGACCGGGCGCATCTGGGCAATGCGCGCCCCGTCGTGGTCTTCGACGTGCTCAACCGGCTGCTGCGCCATGTCGCGAAGGAAAACGGGTGGGGCAAGGTCACCTACGTGCGCAACTTCACCGACGTCGACGACAAGATCAACGCCACCGCCCTTCAGCGCAAAGAGGCCGGCGCCCCCGGGACGCTGGAAGAGCTGATCGCGGAGCGCACGGAAGAGACGATCCGCTGGTACCACGAGGACATGGACGCGCTCGGCACCCTGCGCCCCGATCACGAACCCCGCGCGACGGAATACATCGGCCAGATGATCGCGATGATCGAGCAACTTATTCTAGATAAGCACGCGTACCCGGAGCCTGATCCCAGACGACACAACCAAGACAATGCTGCAACAGTGTACTTTGATGCACGCTCATTCAACGACCGTCGCAATTTCGTTGAGCCGGTGCATGCATTGTTCGACGTCGAAAGCTTCGAAGAATACGGGAACCTGTCGGGCCGCTCAGTTGAGGACATGATCGCGGGCGCCCGGGTCGAGGTGGCGAACTACAAAAAGAACCCGATGGACTTCGTGTTGTGGAAGCCCTCGACCGACGACTTGCCGGGCTGGGACAGCCCTTGGGGTCGCGGCCGTCCAGGGTGGCATATCGAGTGCTCAGCGATGTCGAAAGCCTTGTTAGGCGATGTTTTTGATATTCATGGCGGCGGAAACGACTTGATGTTCCCGCACCACGAAAACGAAATCGCTCAAAGCTGCTGCGCCAATCACACCGACCGTATGGCGAACTTCTGGCTGCACAACGAGATGCTGCAGGTCGAGGGCAAGAAGATGTCCAAGTCCCTGGGCAATTTCTTCACCGTGCGCGACCTGCTGGATCAGGGTGTGCCGGGCGAGGTGATCCGCTTCGTGTTCATGGGCACCCATTATCGCAAGCCGATGGACTGGACCGAAGAGAAGCGGGTGAACGCTGAGCTCAAGTTACAGAAGTACATTGAACTCATTCGCCAGTTTGGCGATTTGGAACATGCAAAGACCCTCTCGCCAATGAAGGCAATTGTCGACGCGCTGGCCTCGGATCTGAATACGCCATTGGCCCTGACCGGCCTCGATGCGGCCGCAAGGTCGACCGACGGAAGTCAACTTGCTCGGGACCTTGTTTTTCTCGGGTTTTACACGTGGTCCGAACTCGCGGAAGCGCTTGAGGGACAAGTCACCGAGACGTTCGATTTGGGCGATTGGGAAGACACTTTGATTTCTGCCCGGGCCGAGGCGATGGAGACCAAGGATTTCTCCCGCGTCGATACGCTGAAACAGGCCCTCGTTGCCGCGGGGGTCGAGGTCCGCATGTCCAAGGCGGGGGTCGAGCTGATCCCCGGCCCGGATTTCGATCCGGCCAAGCTGGAGGGGCTGTCGTGAGCGCCGCCGCAAGCACAAAGGGCAGCGACCGGCCGCTTGGGGGCGTGAAAGCGCCCGCCCGGGGGAGCGGTCGGGCGCTGCCCGGCGGTGCCGCCGGGCTGGACATGGGGGCAGGGCGCACGCGCCGCTTTCACCGTGGTTCCGACCTGCAATCCGCCTCCACCCAACCGCATCCGGCCCGGCATGACCAAATCGTTGCGGCCCCGTCCGGATGCACCGACGCAATACCGACGTCATACCGACGCGATACCGATGCCGTTTTGAGCGGCTCAGGGAGGGCGAAATGACCCGCGAACGCCTCTACCTCTACGACACCACCCTGCGTGACGGACAGCAGACCCAGGGGGTGCAATTCTCCACCCCCGAAAAGCTCCAGATCACCGAAATGCTCGACCGTCTGGGCGTCGATTACATTGAGGGCGGCTGGCCCGGCGCCAACCCGACCGACAGCGCCTTCTTCGCCGAAGCCCCTGAGACCAAAGCGAAAATGACTGCCTTCGGGATGACCAAGCGGGCCGGACGCTCCGCCGCGAACGACGATGTTCTGGCGGCCGTGGTCAATGCCGGCACCGGCACCGTCTGCCTTGTCGGCAAGACGCATGATTTCCACGTCACCACCGCGCTTGGCATCGGGCTGGACGACAATGTCGAAAACATCCAGGCCTCGCTCTCGCATCTTGTTGAAAACAAAAGAGAAGCCATCTTCGACGCCGAACATTTCTTCGACGGTTACAAGGCCAATCCCGACTATGCCCTGCGCTGCCTGAAGGCCGCGCAACAGGCCGGTGCCCGCTGGATCGTGCTGTGTGACACCAATGGCGGCACCCTCCCGACCGAGATCTTTCGCATCGTGACTGAGGTGATCGAGGCCGGGATCGCCGGTGAAATCCTTGGAATTCATACACATAACGACACGGCCAACGCCGTGGCCGGATCGCTGGCCGCCGTTGATGCGGGGGCGCGGCAGATCCAGGGCACGCTCAATGGGCTGGGCGAACGTTGCGGCAATGCCAACCTCGTCACCCTGATCCCGACGCTGATGCTCAAGGAGCCCTATCGCAGCCGCTACGATATCGGCGTCACCCCCGAAGCCCTGACCGCCCTGACCCAGGTGTCGCGCCAGCTTGACGATATCCTGAACCGTGTGCCGACCAAGCAGGCCCCCTTTGTCGGGGCCTCTGCCTTCGCGCATAAGGCGGGACTGCATGCCTCGGCAATCCTAAAGGATCCAACGACTTACGAACATATCGACCCTGCGTTGGTGGGCAATGAACGGGTCATCCCGATGTCCAACCAGGCCGGGCAATCCAACCTGCGCCGCCGCCTGGCCGATGCGGGCATTCGGGTGGAGCAGGGCGATCCGGCGCTGGCGCGGATGCTGGACGAGGTCAAGGAACGCGAGGCGCGCGGCTACACCTATGACAGCGCCCAGGCCTCGTTCGAGGTGCTGGCCCGCCAGGTGCTCGGCGACATGCCCGAGTTTTTCGAGGTCAAGCGCTACCGCGTCACGGTGGAACGCAGAAAGAACAAGTATAACAAGATGGTAAGCCTGTCCGAGGCGGTCGTCGTGGTGAAGGTGGATGGCGAGAAACGGCTCTCCGTCTCCGAAAGCCTGGACGAGGCGGGCAGCGATCGCGGCCCCGTCAACGCGCTGTCGACGGCTCTGGCCAAGGACCTCGGCCAGTACCAGGAGGCCATCGCCGACATGCGGCTGGTCGACTTCAAGGTGCGCATCACCCAGGGCGGGACCGAGGCCGTCACCCGCGTCATCATCGACAGCGAGGACGGGGCGGGTCGCCGCTGGTCCACCGTGGGCGTGTCGCCCAACATAGTCGACGCCTCGTTCGAGGCGCTGCTGGACGCGATCAACTGGAAACTTCTGCGCGAAACCCGCGCGGCCAAGGCGCCCGCCGAGTAGGATGAAGATGATCCTGAAAGTCATTGGCATCGCAGTCATTTCTCTGGCGATCCCATTCGGGATCGCGCTTGGCCTGATCGCATCGCAACGCCCGACAGATCTGTCGGATACCGAGGGCGGGCTGGACTTCACTCGGCTGGTCGCAGGCACAGCAGACCCGTTGCCGTTGCTGTCGGTTCCGCTGCGCGACGGCTTTGCCGCGCAGGTCCGTTATCTGCCGGGACCGGAGGGCGCACCGCTTCTCGTGCTGGTCCATGGCTCGGGCTGGGATGGCGGGCAGTTCGACGCGATCACGCCCGAACTGGCGGAGGTGGCCGAGGTCATCGCCCCCGATCTGCGAGGACATGGCGCCCGGCCGGGCCGGCGGGGCGATGTCGACTATATCGGCCAGTTCGAGGATGACCTGGCCGACCTGATCGCCGCTTTTGCCAAGCCGGATCAAAGGGTTGTGATGGCCGGCCATTCCTCGGGCGGGGGGCTTGTCATCCGCTTTGCCGGTGGCAATTATGGCAAGATGATCGACGAGGCGATCTTGCTGGCGCCGTTCGTGCAATATGACGCGCCGACGACCCGTCCCAATTCCGGGGGCTGGGCCCGCCCGCTGACCCGGCGCATCATCGGCCTGTCGATGCTCAACGCCGCCCGCATCCATGCGCTGGACCACCTGACCGCCATTCAGTTTGCCATGCCGGACGAGGTGCTGAACGGCCCCGAAGGCCACCGCGCGACCACCGCCTATTCTTGGCGCCTGAACCAGAGCTTTGCGCCGCGCCGGGACTGGGGGTCTGATATCGCCGCCTTGCCACCCTTCCTGCTGGTCGTCGGGACCGAGGACGAGGCCTTTGTCGCCGATGCTTTCGTGCCCACCTTCGCGGAGCATACGGACAGGGGTAAGTACCTGTTGGTCGAGGGGAAAAGCCACCTCGACGTGGTCAGCTCCCCGCAGGCGATCAATGCCATCAAGGCGATGCTTACCGATGGATGAACGCGACGATTTCTCGGCCTGTGCGGCTCTGGTCGAACGCGGGGATCCGGGCCGGTTCCGCGCCACGATGGCGGCCCCGCTGGCGGCGCGCCGGGTGCTGTTTCCGCTTTATGCCTTCAACCTCGAGGTCGCCCGCGCCCCCTGGGTCACGCAGGAACCGATGATCGCCCGGATGCGGCTGCAATGGTGGCGCGATGCGCTGGCCGAGATCGAGGCCGGCGGTTTCGTCCGCCGGCACGAGGTCGTCACCCCGTTGGCCACAGTCATCTCGGACAAGGATGCGCGGCAGCTTGACGTGTTGGTCGAGGCACGGGAATGGGACGTGGAGCCGTCGGTTTTTCCTGATGATTCAGCGCTTTGGGCCTATCTGGACGCAACCGCCGGGGGTCTGATCGCCGTGGCTGCGCGCGCCCTTGGTGG
Organism: Pseudooceanicola atlanticus; assembly: GCF_000768315.1. Taxonomy (GTDB): domain Bacteria; phylum Pseudomonadota; class Alphaproteobacteria; order Rhodobacterales; family Rhodobacteraceae; genus Pseudooceanicola; species Pseudooceanicola atlanticus. The sequence goes on along the minus strand of NZ_AQQX01000003.1, from coordinate 199,420 downwards.
TGGCGAGGCGCTGGCCGAACGGGCCGGCAGGGCTCTTGGGCTGGCCAATTGGTTTCAGGCGCTTCCGGCGCTGGAGGCGGCGGGTCGTCGCCCCCTGTCGGATACCGGTGACGACGCGATCCGGACGCTGGCGACCCATGCGCTGGACGACCTGAAATCCATGCGTCGCGACTGGTCACAGGTTCCGAAACAGGCGCGGGCGGCCTTCTATCCGATGGCCGGGGCGGGCAAGGTGCTGCGCCAGGCCGCGCGCGATCCGCAGAAGGTGCGGGACGGCGCGCTTGGCGGAGGAGAGCTGGGAAGCCGCCTGCCATTGACCCTGACGGCCATGACAGGGCGGCTCTGGTAGATCAGATCAGGCTGCGGCCTCTTCCTTGGGACGGAAAACCAGCCAGATCAGCGCGCCACCGGCCAGCATCAGGAAGGGTGCCATCGCCAGGTTCACGGCCGTCCAACCCGCCTGGGCATCCCCGCCAGAGCAGTTCATCAACCCGCCCGAGGCCAGCGAGGCGACAGTCACGCCGCCAAAGACGATCAGGTCGTTCAGACCCTGCATTCGGCCTCGCTCATGCGGTTCATGGGCGCCGGCCAGCATCGTGGTCGCGCCGATGAAGCCAAAGTTCCAGCCCACGCCCAGCAGGACCAGCGCGATGAAGAAATTTTCAAGATCAACGCCTTGGAGGGCCACGGCCCCGGCGCCTGCGAGGATCACGATGCCTGCGCCAACGATCTTTTCGACGCCGAACCTGTTTATCAGGTGACCGGTGAAGAAGCTGGGCACGAACATGGCCAGGACGTGCGATGTCACCACATCTGCCGCGTTGCCCTTGTCGAAACCGCAGCCGACCACGGCCAGCGGGGTCGAGGTCATCACCAGGTTCATCAGCGCGTAGGACACCATGGCGCAGATCACCGCCACGGCGATGCGCGGCGTGGCCAGCAATTGAAGGCGGCTGCGGCCGCGCGGCGCGTCCTCGGCCGGGCGAGGCGGGCGCGGGATGTCGAGGAAGAGGAACAGCAGAGACCCGATCACGTTGACCGAGATCACGGCGATATAGGTGCCCAGAAAGGGGATCACCATCGCATCCGCCGTCACCTTGACCACCTGCGGCCCGATGATCGCCGAGGCCAGTCCGCCGGCCATGACGTAGGAAATCGCCTTGGGCCGGAAGTCGTCTGACGCGGTGTCCGCCGCGGCAAAGCGGTAGAATCCGTGCGCCGACATGTAGAGCCCGGTGAAGAGCGAGCCGAGCAGGAAGATCGGGAAGGACGCCGTGTACAGCCCGTAGGCCCCGACAATGCCGCCGATCGTGCCCCCGGTCGCGCCCAGGAAGAACCCGGCGCGGCGACCATAGGTCTGCATTACCCAGGACAGCGGCGTGGCCGACAGCATCGAGCCCAGCACGATCATCGAGATCGGCAGCGTCGCGAAGCAGATATTGGAGGCCAGCGACTGGCCCGCCAGCCCGCCAATGGTAAAGATCATCGGCATCTGCGCACCCAGAATGGCCTGGGCAAGGACCAGCACAAACACGTTGCGGCGGGCGCGGCTGTCGTCGGGGATGTATTCGGATTCAGTCATGTGAAATCCGTAGACCCACGGTCGGGGAAGGGCAAGACGGCGCGATCAGGCCCGGTCGATCACATGGGCGAAGGACCCGGCGACATGACCCTTGCGCAGGCCCATCGGGGGCAGGGCCGTATCGGTTGCGTCCCAGGCTTCGAAGAGTGGTGTCCCGTGGGCATAAAGCGTTGTCGCGTAATGGAATTCATGCGCCATATGCGGGCCGGAAAACGGGCCGGCCTGAGCCGTGAGGCGGCGATAGCCCAGATGCAGGCGGCGTTTTTCGAAGGATGTGGCCAATTGCAGCAGACCCGCCATTGCATGGGAGGTGCCGTCAGCATCGGTCAGCGACTCACCCAGCACCATGTATCCCCCGCATTCGCCGTAGACGGGCCGGGACTGCGCATGGCTGCGCAGGGTATCTAGGAAGCGGGAGGCGGCGGCGATGCGGGGGGCGTGAAGCTCCGGATAGCCGCCGGGCAGGAAGACGAAATCGGCCTCGGGGACCCGATCGTCGGCGAGGGGAGAGAAGGGCAGGATCTCGGCCCCCTGTGCGTGCCAGTCGGCCAGCATATGGGGGTAGGAGAAGGCAAACGCCTCGTCCCGGGCCAGTGCGATCCGCTGCGCGGGGGGCGGCAGGCTCGGGCCATCCGATGCGTCGGGCAGTGGGGCTGCGAGGTCGAGAATGCGGTCCAGTCCGGGCGGGATGTCCCCGTCGACGCCAGCGGCAAGGCGGTCGGCGGCATGGTCGAGGAAGAGGTCCAGATCGCTGCGTTCCCCGGCCTGAACCAGCCCAAGGTGGCGCGAGGGCATGGTGAGGTCCGGCGCTCTTGGCATCACGGCCAGCACCGGCAGGCCCAGCGGCTCCAGCGCATGGCGTAGCATCCCTGCATGCCGGGCCGAGCCCACGTTGTTCAGGATGATACCGGCCACGCGGACCTGCGGGTCATGGCCCGCGAAGCCGGCGACCAGCGGGGCAACGGATTGCGCCATTCGGCCCGCATCGACGATCAGGACGACCGGCAGGTCCAGAAGCCGCGCCAGGTCTGCCACCGCGCCGCGCCCGTTGGGCGGGGCACCGTCGAAAAGGCCCATGGCGCCCTCGATGATCAGTGGCACCTCACCGCCGGCCAGCATCCGCAACCGGTCGGGCGACATCGCCCAGGCGTCGAGGTTCAGGCAGGTCTGCCCGCAGGCGGCTTCGTGGAATTTCGGGTCGATGTAGTCGGGACCGGATTTCGCCGCCCGGACCGCGAGACCATTGCGGCTGAGCCATCGCAGGAGCGCCAGGGTGATCGTCGTCTTGCCCGCGCCAGAGGACGGCGCGGCGAGGATCAGCCCCTTCACGAGACCTCGGCCGGGAGGCCACGGCCCAACGGGTCGAGATCGCGGGGCGTTTCGCCGTTCATCAGGGCCTGCCAGTCCAGAACCTGCCGCATCAGGACGGATCGACCGATGCACAGGATCGCCGGCGGCTCCAGCCCCGAGGCGGCGATATCGCCGGCCAGGCGGCCCAACGTCGTCTCGAGCACCTGTTGGTCGGGCGTGGTGGCCGAACTGACGACGGCGGCGGGTTCATCCGCCGGACGGCCCGCATCGAGCAGGGCATTGGCGATATGTTCGGCATGTTTCATGCCCATGTAGATCACGAGGACCTGCGCGCCTTCGGCAATGGCCTTCCAGTTGAGCGAGGCGGTCGCCTCTCCGGTCTGGTCATGGCCGGTGATGAAGGTGACGGATTGGTTCACGTCGCGATGCGTCACAGGGATGCCCGCATAGGCCAGGCCCCCGATACCCGCGCTGATGCCGGGGATGATCCGTACAGGAACGCCATGCTGGATCAGGGTCTGGGCCTCTTCGCCGCCACGTCCGAAGACGAACGGATCACCGCCCTTCAGACGCAGCACCCGCTTGCCAGCCTTGGCCAGATCGACGAGGCGGAGGGAGATGTCCCGCTGCTTGGCCGACGGCTTGCCGCCGCGCTTGCCCGCGTAGACATGTTCGGCCTGGGGCGCCCAGTCGAGGATCGCCTCCTGCACCAGCGCATCGTAGATCACCACGTCGGCCTGGCGCAGCGCGTTCAGCGCGTGGATCGTCAGCAGGCCCGGATCGCCGGGACCCGCGCCGCACAGCCAGACCCAACCGGGCAGAAGCTCGGGCCATTCGCCCATCGGGCCAGCGGGAAGTGTCAGCGAGTCGGTCATGCCCCCTATATGGCCCCTGAGCGGCGCCAAGAAAAGCGTCAGGGCCGACCACCGGGCGCGTCATGGCGACAAAGGACCGATTGTCCAAGCGCCTGTTTCGGGCTGGAATATCGTCCTGTTCGCATGTGTCGCGCAGGGACGCTGAATGGCCGCTCGGGTGGCCGAAAAGATCAATGTTTGCCCGTTTTGCCCTGAAATCGGTGCGAAAGGCAGGGTTCGGTGCCGAAATCAGCCCGCGGCGAAGGGATCGTCGGGATAGCCCACGCCTGTCAGGTAGAGCCCCTGCGGCGGGCAGACCGGGCCACATGCGGCGCGGTCTTTCGCGTCAAGCGCCTCGGCGACACGGGCGGGCGGCCAGCTGCCCGCGCCGACCCGTTCCAGCGTGCCGACGATCGACCGGACCTGGTTGTGCAGGAAGGACCGGGCGCGCAGGTGGAAATGGATCTCGGGGCCGGAAAGCGTTTCGACCTCCTCGATCCGGATCTCGTCCAGCGTCTTCACCGGCGACTTGGCCTGGCAGATGGTCGACCGGAAGGTGGTGAAATCGTGGTGCCCGACCAGGTGTGCCGCGCCTTGCCGCAACAGGTCGGCGTCCAGCCGGTGGTTGATCTGCCAGACCAGCCCGGCTTCGTGCGTGGCGGGAGCGCGGCGCATCAGCAGCCGGAACAGGTAGCGCCGTTCGACCGCCGAAAACCGCGCATGCCAATCGTCCTCGACCCGGGCGCAGTTGCGGATCGCGACGGGGTCGGGTTTCAGGTGGTGGTTCAGCGCCTCGGACAGGCGGAACGGGTCCCAGTCCTTCGTCAGATCGCAGTGCGCGACCTGGCCGGTCGCATGCACACCCGCATCGGTGCGTCCTGCGGCGGCAATGGTGTGGGGGCCGGGCTCCAGCCGCGCCAGCGCTGCCTCGATCGCGCCCTGGACAGAGGGCTGATCGGCCTGGCGCTGCCATCCGGCAAAGGGCGCGCCATGATATTCGACCTGAAGGGCATAGCGGGGCATGGGCGCGGCTTTAGCCCAGCACTGCGGGCGGGTCCAGTGGTGGATGGACAGGGCAGGGGCCGCTGCAGGAAAGGTGCAGGATTTCCGGGAACATGACGGGCCGGGGTGGTGTCGGCGCGGGACGCGGCCTATCTTGAAACGGATGAGGCAGACGAGGCCAGAACGGAAGGGGCTGCGGACGTGGTGATTGGCAGGATGGCCGAGGGCCTCGCACGGCAGGTCGAAGCCGTGGGCGAGAGCGTGTCGGAGACGTTTTTCGAACCGGTCATCCGGCTGGGCGTCACCGGGCTGGCGCGGGCCGGCAAGACGGTCTTCATCACGTCTCTGGTGGCCAACCTGATGGATCGCGGGCGGTTGCACGGGCTGGTGGCGCAGGCCGATGGCCGCATTCAGACCGCCTTCCTTCAGCCTCAGCCTGACGACACCGTGCCGCGCTTTGACTACGAACGTCACCTCGCTGCCCTGACCGCCGCGACGCCGCACTGGCCCGACAGTACCAGCGCGATTTCCGAACTGCGCCTGTCCCTGCGGGTGCGCCCCGACGGGTTTCTGGGTGGGTTCCAGGGGCCGCGGGTCATTCACCTCGATATCGTCGACTATCCCGGCGAATGGCTGATGGACCTTGCCCTGCTCGACAAGAGCTATGCCGATTGGGCGGGCGATGTCCTGTCCTGGGCCAGCAAGCGGCCCATGGCGCAGGGTTTCCTTGCTGAGGTCGAAAAGGCCTACGAGAAGGCCGACTGGACCGAGACGGAGGTGCAGGAGCTGACCCGCCTCTACCGCCGTTACCTTGTCCGCGCCCGCGATGCGGGGCATTCGGACATCACCCCGGGCCGTTTCCTGCTGCCGGGCGAGATGAAGGGGTCCCCGGTCCTGTCCTTCGTGCCCCTGATGCAGGAGGATCGACCCTCGCGCCGTGGCCTCTACCGCGAGATGGAGCGGCGCTATGACGCCTATCGCGATCGGGTGGTGAAGCCGTTCTTCCGCGATCATTTCTCGCGCATCGACCGGCAGGTCGTACTGGTCGACGCGCTTGGCGCGATCCACAAGGGGCCGATGGCGGTCGAGGAACAGCGCCGCGCCATGGCTGGCATCCTGTCGGCCTTCCGCCCCGGCCAGAACGCGTTTCTGTCGCGGCTGCTGCGCGGCAAGCGGGTGGAGAAAATCCTGTTCGCCGCCACCAAGGCCGACCACCTGCATCATTCCCAGCATGGCCGCCTGACCGCGATCATGGAGGCAATGCTGCGCGACGCGGTGGACCGGGCGCGCTTTGCCGGGGCGAACACGCAGGCCATGTCCATCGCTGCGTTGCGCGCCACGGTCGAGGAAACGTTGCAGCACGAGGGCCAGCCGCTGGATTGCGTGCGGGGCACGTTGCTGGACGCCGATGGCAACCGGGGCCGTATGGCCGCCATGTATCCCGGCGAATTGCCCGAGGATCCCAACCGCCTGCTCAACCCCGCGATGGCGGGGCAGGACACCTGGCTGGACGGGGAATACGACCTGATGAACTTTGCCCCGGCGCAGCTGCGCCTGAAGCCCGGCGAGGGGCCACCGCATATCCGGCTGGATCGTGCCGCGCAGTTCCTGATCGGGGACAAGTTGTGAGCGTGCTGACCATCCGGCCGGCGCAGCCGCTGGATGCCGGGCGCACCGGAGAGATCCTGGGCGACGCGATGCGTGAACACGACTGGATGCCGGTGCTGCACAGCCGGGCCGAGGATATCGACCATATGGGCCGCATGATCGACCTGGGCTGGGTCACCGTGGCCGATGACGGGCGGGTGCGTGGCTTCATGGCGCGCGAGGATGATTTCATTCATGCGCTCTACGTGGCGCGGGAGATGCGCGGCTACGGCATCGGGCGCCGCCTGATCGAGACCGCACAGGCCGATTGCAGGCGGTTGGAGCTATGGACCTTCGTGGCCAACACCCGGGCGCGGCGGTTCTACGAGCATCTGGGCTTCGTCGAGACGGAACGCACCGACGGGACCCGCAACGAAGAGAACCTGCCGGACATGCGATATGTCTGGACAGCGGAGGCTGCAGGATGAGCGAAGACGAAGAACCCCGCCGGCGCGGCCCGGTATTGATCGAACTCGACGCCGACGAAGAGGCGCCGGGCCCCGGTGACGTGCCCCCGGTCCCTGACGCGGTCGGCCCGATGGGCGAGGAGCCCCGCGGACAGGCGATGCAGATGGCCGCGACCCTGGCCGCGCGGCGCCCGTCGCGTCTGGCGCGGTGGTTCTGGGGGTTGCTTCTCAGCCTGCTGGGGGTCGTCGTCTCGGCCGCGGCGTGGAACTTCGTCACCGGCCTGATCGCACAGACCCCCTGGCTAGGCTACGCGGTTGCGGCACTGCTGGCGCTGTTCATCGCGGTGGCGCTGGCCATCGTGGTCAAGGAAATCGCCGCGTTTTCCCGCCTGTCGCGGATGGACAAGCTGTTCACCCTGGCGGAGGAGGCCGCATCGCTGGATGACCTGTCCAAGGCGCGCGATTTCGCGGATCGGCTGGACGGGCTCTATGCCCAGCGGGCCGAGCTGAAATGGCATCACGAACGCTTCGCCGACAAGCGGGGCGATCAGTTCGATGCTTCCGGGCTGCTGTCGCTGGCCGAGGCGGAGTTGCTTGACCCGCTGGATCAGGCCGCCCTGCGTGAGGTCGAGGCGGCCTCGCGCCAGGTGGCGACGGTGACAGCCCTAGTGCCACTGGCGCTGGCGGATGTGGCCGCCGCGCTGACGTCGAACGTGCGGATGATCCGGCGGATTGCAGAGATCTACGGCGGCCGGTCTGGCACGCTGGGATCGCTGCGCCTGACGCGTGCGGTGATGACACACCTTGTCGCGACCGGGGCCGTGGCCGTGGGCGATGACGTGGTGGGCACTGTGTTGGGGGGCAATGTTCTGGCCCGCCTGTCGCGCCGTTTCGGCGAGGGCGTGGTGAACGGCGCGCTGACCGCGCGGGTCGGGGTGGCCGCGATGGAGGTCTGCCGCCCCATGCCCTTCGGCGAAGGCCGCAGGCCCCGCGTGACGGTGATCCTGCGCCGGGCGTTGACCGGGCTCTTCGGCGACAAGGGCTGACCGGAAACCCTGCAAAGGTCTCTGTCCCTGCGCCCAAAGCTTTCACGGGTTTACCCTCGGGGCGGGCAGGCCTATAAGGCGGCTCATGTTGTGGAGCCATGTGATCGTCATTCGAATTACATGCCCGGCGCTCTGAGACCTGAGCCGCCGGGACAAGGCGTATGGGATACCGCGCCGCCCCTTTCCCAGACCTGATGACATGAAAGAACGGACCACTCGAAATGTGCGCCGACACGCCTGACTACAAAGACACCCTGAACCTTCCCAAGACCGATTTCCCGATGCGCGCGGGCCTGCCCAAGCGGGAGCCCGAATGGCTGCAACGGTGGGAGGAGATCGGGGTCTACGATCGCCTGCGGGAAAAGGAAGGCCGCGAGCCCTTCATCCTGCATGACGGCCCTCCTTATGCGAACGGGAACCTCCATATCGGCCACGCGCTGAACAAGATCCTCAAGGACATGATCGTGCGCTCGCACCAGATGATGGGCCATGACGCGCGCTATGTCCCGGGCTGGGATTGCCACGGCCTGCCGATCGAATGGAAGATCGAGGAACAGTACCGCGCCAAGGGCAAGAACAAGGACGAGGTGCCGGTCGTCGATTTCCGCCAGGAATGCCGCGCCTTTGCCGACAGCTGGATCGACGTGCAGCGGTCCGAGTTCAAGCGTCTGGGCGTGACCGGCAACTGGGCCGACCCGTACCTGACCATGGATTTCCACGCCGAGCGCGTCATCGCCGAGGAATTCATGAAGTTCCTGATGAACGGCTCGCTCTACCAGGGGTCCAAGCCCGTGATGTGGTCCGCAGTCGAAAAGACTGCGCTGGCCGAGGCCGAGATCGAATACCACGATCACAAGTCGCATACGATCTGGGTGCCGTTCGAGGTGGTGAGGTCCGTAGAGTATCAACGGGGCGACGTTAAGGATCACACTGATCTGCTGAATGCAAAGGCCGTGATCTGGACAACGACTCCTTGGACAATTCCCTCGAATAAAGCTGTGGCCTACAACCCGAAAGTTGCGTACGGCCTCTACGAGGTAACCGGCACACCCGAGGAGTGTTGGGCTCAGATCGGCGATCGGTACTTGCTAGCGGATGCGCTAGCTGAAGACGTTTTGTCCAAAGCCCGTCTGGAGGCGGGAATGTGGCAGCGTTTGCGCGATGTATCCACGAACGAATTGCATGGTCTGGTCATGCGGCATCCGCTGGCCGGGGCCGAGGGTGCGGATGGCTTCTGGGATTACGAAGTGCCGATGATCGACGGCGACCACGTGACCGACGATGCGGGGACGGGGTTCGTCCATACCGCGCCGAGCCATGGTGCCGACGACTACGAATGCTTCCTCAAGCGCAACTGGCTGGACCGGATGACCCACAACGTGGGCGAGGAATCGGAATTCCTGGACCACGTGCCCTTCTTCGCGGGGCTGCGGGTGTTCGACCACAAGGGCAAGGAAGGCAAGGCCAACACGGCGGTCATCGACAAGCTGGTCGAGGTCGGCGGCCTGCTGGCGCGCGGGCGTGTCACCCACAGCTATCCGCACAGCTGGCGGTCCAAGGCGCCGGTGATCTTCCGCAACACGCCGCAATGGTTCGCTGCCATCGACAAGCCCGTGGGCGGCGACGACACCTATGGCACCACGATCCGCGAACGCGCGCTGACCAGCATCGACAAGCTGGTGAAGTGGCATCCCCAGACGGGTCGCAACCGCCTGTATTCGATGATCGAATCCCGTCCTGACTGGGTGCTGTCACGGCAGCGCGCCTGGGGCGTGCCGCTGACCTGCTTCGTCAAGAAGGGCGCGCTGCCGACCGATGACGACTTCCTGCTGCGCAACGAGGCCGTCAACGCCCGCATCGCCGAGGCCTTCGAGGCCGAGGGCGCGGATGCCTGGTACAAGGACGGCGCGAAGGAACGGTTCCTGGGCAACGATGCGGACCCCGAGGCCTATGAGCAGGTCTTCGACATCCTCGACGTGTGGTTCGATTCAGGCTCCACCCATGCCTTCGTGCTGCGCGACCGCGCGGACGGGGCACCCGACGGGATCGCCGATGTCTATCTCGAAGGCACCGACCAGCATCGCGGGTGGTTCCATTCCTCGATGCTGCAGGCCTGCGGGACGAAGGGGCGCGCGCCCTATCGCAACGTGGTCACGCATGGCTTCACGCTGGACGAGAAGGGCAACAAGATGTCCAAATCGCTCGGCAATACCATCGTGCCGGAACAGGTGGTCAAGCAATACGGTGCCGATATCCTGCGGCTCTGGGTGGCGCAGGCCGATTACTCCGCCGACCAGCGGATCGGGCCGGAGATCCTGAAAGGGGTCGCCGACAGCTATCGCCGCCTGCGCAACACGCTGCGGTTCATGCTGGGCTCGCTTGGTGATTTCCGCGAGGAAGACCGCGTCGCCCCCGAGGACATGCCTGAACTGGAACGCTGGGTGCTGCATCGCCTTGCCCAACTGGACGAGACCGTGCAGCAGGGCTATCGCGGCTTCGACTTCCAGGCGATGTTCCAGGCGGTCTTCAACTTCGCCACGGTGGAGCTGTCGGCCTTCTATTTCGACATCCGCAAGGACGCGCTCTATTGCGACGGGGAAACCCTGCGTGCGCGGTCGGCCCGGACGGTGCTGGACCTGCTGTTCCACCGCCTGACCACCTGGCTGGCCCCGATCCTGACCTTCACCATGGAAGAGGTCTGGCTGGAGCGCTTCCCGGGCGAGGGATCCTCGGTCCACCTGGTCGATTTCCCGGAAACGCCTGCGGAGTGGAAGAACGACGCCCTGGCCGCGAAATGGGCCAAGGTACGCCAGGCGCGGCGGGTCGTGACGGCGGCGCTGGAAGTGCAGCGGACCGAGAAGGTCATCGGTGCCTCGCTGGAGGCCGCGCCGATCGTGCATGTCGAGGATGCGGTGATGCTGGAGGCGCTCAAGGCCGTGGCCTTCGAGGATGTCTGCATCACCTCCGACATCCAGCTGACCGGCGACCCGGCCCCGGCCGAGGCCTACCGCCTGCCCGAAGTGCCGGGCATCGCCGTGGTCTTCGAAAAGGCGGAGGGCGAGAAGTGCCAGCGCTGCTGGAAGATCCTGCCCGATGTCGGCACCCACAGCCACGAAGGCACCTGCGGACGCTGCGACGAGGCGCTGGCCTGAGCCAGCGGTCAAACCTGCAACGAAAACGGCCCGGTCTGGATCAGACCGGGCCGTTTTTCTGTCTGTCGTAAGAGGACTAGAGGTCGCGGCTGCGTTCGACGGCGCGCAGGATCTCGGTCGCGAGTTCCAGCGACGGGCAGGGCACGTCGCGTGCCTTGCCGACGGCGACGGCGGCGGCAAAGATCGGTTCGATCTCCATCGGGCGGCCCTTTTCCAGATCCTGTAGGGTCGAGGGCTTGAACGCGTTGCGCTGTGCCAGCTCCAGCCGCTTTTCCGTGGTCATCTTGATCTCGGCGCCCTCGGCCGCCGCAATGGCGCGGACCTCTTCCATGATCGCGGCGGTGAAATCGTAGATCGGCTGGGATTTCAGGTTCTTGGCATTCGCAGTTCGTGTGATCGCCGCGACGGAATTCAGCGCGCAATTCGACATCATCTTGGTCCAGAGCGCATCCTGGAACGGCTCGGTTTCGCGGATCATCCAACCGGTGGCGCGCAGCAATTCGGCCATCCGGGCGACGTCGCTGCGGTCCTGGCCGGGCAGGCGGCCAAGGTCCAGATAGCCTTCGATATCGTAGGAAATCAGCCCCGGTTCGGGATTGGAGGCGCCCAGATAGGCGATGGAGCCGATGGCCCGTTCCGGCCCGATCTCGCGCCACAGCGCACCGCCCGGATCGACCTCCTCGGTGCCCTTCTGCCCGCCCTGGCCATCGGGGATCGGGTACCACCATGGCACGCCGTTCACGACCGGCAGGATGCGACCATGCGGGGCCAGCAACGCGGCCAGCGGTTTCGCCAGCGGCGGGATCTGATGACCCTTCAGCGCGGTGATGACGACGTCCTGTTCCGGCAGGGTGGCGGGATCGTCGGTCGCGGCCACCTCGATCACCTCGATCTCGCCATCCGGTTTCCGCAGGCGCAGCCCGTCGGCCTGGATCGCGGCCAGATGCGGGCCCCGTGCGATCACGCTGACCTGGCCCACATCACCGGTTCCGGAGGCCTTGGCCAGGTGGGCGGCAATCACGCCGCCAATTGCGCCGGCGCCATAAACACAGATATTCAGCGGGCGATCGGGAAGGGGGGGCAGCGTCATTGAAAACCTCGTCATTGGATCGCGGCCAGCCTAGGCATACCGTCTGGGCGGGTCGAGTGCGAAAGCGCCATTGCAAAGGGCGGTTTACAATGGCCGACCCCCTTGCTACGTCACTTGCGTTGGAGTGAGGAACCGCCATGACCGGCATTCTTTGGCAAGGCAATCAGATCGGAGGGCGATGGCGCGGCGTCAATCGCAGCTGACCTCCTTGACCTTGCAATTCGGCGGCCATTGAGCCTGCCGTATCCGACACGAGAACCGATATGACCGATCTGACTTACCAGACCGAAGGCGGTGTGACGATCACCCGCCGCGAAATTCCCGCCGACTATCATAGCGACAGCGACCGGCTGGCCGAACAATTGGACAGCCGCCGCGGCGCGCTCTTCACCTCGAACTACGAATATCCCGGGCGCTATACCCGCTGGGAATTTGGCTTTGCCGAACCGCCGGTGATGATCGAATCCCGTGGTCGCGCGATGAAGATCACGGCGTTGAATGCCCGTGGCCAGATCATTCTGAAACTCATTCGCCCGGCCATTGCGGACCTGTCGGAACTGGCCGCCTTCAATGACACCGATAGCGGTTTTGACTTGACGATCAGAACGCCGGACCGGGTTTACAACGAAGAAGAACGGTCGCGTGCGCCGTCGGTCTTTTCCGTTTTGCGCGCGATTGTCGGACAATTGAAGAGCGGTGAAGATCATCACCTCGGATTGTATGGCGCATTCGGCTATGACCTCGCCTTTCAATTTGAACCGATCGAATTCCACTTGAAACGTCCTGCGGATCAGCGCGACCTGGTTCTGTTTCTTGCCGATGACATCCTTGTGGCCGACCATTATTCGACCTCGGCCTTCCGGTATCGCTATGAATTCTCCGACGGCCAGATCAGCACCGAAGGCGTCGAGGGCGGCGGCGATATCGTGCCATTCGAGCGCGGCCCGCAGGATGTGCCGCGCGGCGATCACCAGCCGGGCGAATATGCCGAATTGGTCCGCGAGGCGAAAAAGAGCTTTGTCCGAGGCGACCTGTTCGAAGTGGTGCCGGGCCAGGTGTTCTATGAGCCTTGCAAGGACAGCCCGTCCGAGATCTTCAAACGGCTGAAGCGGATCAACCCCGCGCCGTTCGGGTTCATCATGAATCTGGGCGACCGCGAATACCTGGTCGGCGCATCCCCCGAAATGTTCGTGCGCGTGACCGGCCGCCGGGTCGAGACATGCCCGATCTCCGGCACGATCAAGCGCGGCGCCGACGCGATCGAGGACAGCGAACAAATCCTCAAGCTGCTGCAATCCGAGAAGGATGAAAGCGAACTGACGATGTGTTCCGATGTCGACCGCAACGACAAGAGCCGGGTCTGCGATCCCGGCTCTGTCCGCGTCATCGGCCGCCGCCAGATCGAGATGTATTCGCGCCTGATCCATACTGTCGATCATATTGAGGGGCGGCTGCGCCCCGGCATGGACGCCTTCGATGCCTTCCTGTCCCACGCCTGGGCGGTGACGGTGACCGGCGCGCCCAAGCTCTGGGCGATGCGGTTCATCGAAAAGCACGAGAAATCAACGCGCTTCTGGTACGGAGGGGCTGTTGGCGCCATGGGCTTCGATGGCGACATGAACACCGGCCTGACCCTGCGCACGATCCGGATCAAGGATGGCGTGGCCGAGGTGCGCGCCGGTGCCACGCTGCTCTACGACAGCGACCCGGACGAGGAAGAGGCCGAGACGGAGTTGAAGGCCTCGGCCATGCGCGCCGCCATCCGCGGCGACGTGCCGTCCAATGCCGGGGGGGGCGATGGCTGGCGCGTGCCCAGGGGGCAGGGGCGCCGGGTCCTTCTGGTCGATCACGAAGACAGTTTCGTGCACACGCTTGCCAATTACTTCCGCCAGACCGGGGCCGAGGTTCTGACGACGCGGACACCGGTGGACGACGCGGTCTTTGACGATTTCGCGCCCGATCTGGTTGTCCTGTCACCGGGGCCCGGCAATCCGAAGGACTTTGATTGCCATGCCACGATCGACAAGGCGATGCAGCGTCAATTGCCGATCTTCGGCGTGTGCCTCGGGATGCAGGCGATTGCGGAATATTTCGGGGCGGAATTGGCCCAGCTGGATATCCCGATGCACGGGAAACCCTCCCGCGTGGCGGTGAACGATTCCTCTCGGGTCTTTGCGGGTCTGCCCGAACAGGTGACGATCGGGCGTTACCATTCGCTCTATGCGAAGCCCGAAACCGTTCCGACGGCTCTTGGCATATCTGCTCAGACTGCGGACGGGATCCCGATGGGGGTCGAGCATTCCGAGTTGCCGATTGCCGCGGTTCAATTCCATCCGGAGTCGATCATGTCCCTGGGACAGGATTGCGGCATCCGGATGATTGAGAATGTGGTTAGCCTGCTTGTTCCGGCCAAGGGCAGTCCCGATAGCTGACGATAACGTCAGTTTCATTTTCAGATAGGCAAACTTGCCCACCCGGTCTATGGACCGGGTGTTTTATTGGTATGGCAGATTGAGCAAGTATTATCCGAAAGAATAGGCGACACAAACTAGCCATTGCGCTTGTCCGAATTAAATGTCTATTGGATCGCTATTGGGAGGGCTGTCGCCTCGCCAAGGGGCAAAACGAGCTGAACTCAAAAAGTGGAAGAGAAAAATGAGTGCAATTGAACTGGACACGATGTCCCTCGATGAGCTGAAGAAACTTCGCAAAGATGTGGATGCAGCCATCAAGTCTTTTGAAGATCGCAAGAAAAAAGCCGCGCTGGCTGAATTGGAAGCGAAAGCGGCCGAACTGGGCTTCAACCTCAGCGATCTGACAGGTGCTGCCGCTAAAGGCCGCAAAGTCAATCCGCCGAAATACCGCCATCCTGAAAATCCGGAAACGACCTGGAGCGGCCGTGGCCGCCAGCCGGATTGGTTCAAGGAAGCGCTCGCTGCCGGAACCAAACCCGAGGACATGCTGATCGTCAAAGCTTGATCGCATGTGTCGTCAATTGGCGTCATGCAATTGTGACGTCAGTTAACGTCAAAGCGGGCGATATCAATAATCATTAATATTGTTTTCTCTGGAAAACGATATTTCTGAAATAGATGGCCGGAGAGATCGGAATGACCCTCCGGCCTCTTTATTTCAACCGCGAGCTCTATTTTCCGAGTTTTTTCGTCGGCTATATGAGGTCTGCTGCCGCTGCACGGTTTTTGTGCTTCCAGCCCTGCAGCGACCGCCCGGAACAAATTTTACCGTTTGATAAAAAAACGACCTGTGTCAGGCTGAAGGGGACAGAAACCGCCGGAGACCCCGATGAGCAATTCTCCCCGCACCGATGGCATCGCCCCGGATCGGCTGCCGAAAGAGACGCTGGCCCAGAACTTTTCGGACCTGCATCCGCCCCTTGCCCCGCACGAAGCGCATGTCGCCGCAGATCGCTGTTACTTCTGCCATGATGCGCCCTGCATGACGGCCTGTCCGACCTCGATCGACATTCCGCTGTTCATTCGCCAGATCGCCACCGGCACGCCCGAGGCCGCCGCGAAGACGATCCTGGAACAGAACATCCTTGGCGGCATGTGCGCCCGGGTCTGCCCGACCGAAACGCTCTGCGAAGAAGTCTGCGTGCGCGAAGTGGCCGAGGGCAAGCCGGTCGAGATCGGTCGCCTCCAGCGCTACGCCACCGACACATTGATGGCCTCCAACACCCATCCCTTCGACCGCGCCGCCCCGACGGGCAAGACGGTCGCGGTTGTCGGGGCAGGGCCTGCGGGTCTGTCCTGCGCGCACCGGCTGGCAATGAAGGGTCATGACGTCGTCGTCTTCGATGCCAAGGCCAAGCCCGGCGGTCTGAACGAATACGGCATTGCCAGCTACAAGAGCACGAACGATTTCGCCCAGGCCGAGGTCGACTGGCTGCTGCGCATCGGCGGCATCCGGATAGAGACGGGAAAGGCGCTTGGCGCCGACCTGTCGCTGGACCAGCTGAAGGCCGAATATGACGCGGTCTTCCTCGGGATGGGGCTGGCCGGGGTCAACGCGCTTGGCCTGCCGGGCGATGACAAGACGAACGCGGTCGATGCGGTCGACTTCATCGCCGATCTGCGCCAGGCCGGTGATCTGGCCGCGCTGCCCGTGGGGCGCGATGTCGTCGTGATCGGCGGCGGCATGACCGCCGTGGACGCCGCGGTTCAGTCCAAGTTGCTGGGGGCCGAACGGGTGACCATCGCCTATCGCCGCGGCGCGGACCGCATGGCGGCCTCGGAATATGAGCGGGAGCTCGCGACTTCGAAGGGCGTCACGATCCTCACCAATGTCCAGCCCGTCGCCCTGCATGGCAACGGCGCCGTCGCCGAGGTGGAGTTCGAATACACCACCGATGAAGGCGGCCGGCTGACCGGAACCGGCGAAACCTTCCGCATCAAGGCCGACCAGTGTTTCCGCGCCATCGGCCAAAGCCTGACCGGCGCGCCGGAGGGGCTGACCCTGACCGGTGGCAAGATCGCTGTCGAAGAGGCGGGCCGCACCGGGCTGGACGGCGTCTGGGCCGGGGGCGATTGCGCCTCGGGCGGGGACGACCTGACCGTGACGGCCGTGGCCGAGGGCCGCGATGCCGCCGAAGACATTCACGCCACGCTGATGGGAGAGTGACCATGGCAGACCTGACGAGCGACTTCCTGGGTATCAAATCCCCCAATCCCTTCTGGCTGGCCTCGGCGCCGCCGACCGACAAGGAATACAACGTCCGCCGCGCCTACGAGGCCGGTTGGGGCGGTGTCGTCTGGAAGACCCTGGGCGAAGAAGGCCCGCCGGTCGTCAACGTGAACGGCCCCCGTTACGGCGCGATCTGGGGGGCGGATCGTCGTCTTCTGGGCCTTAACAATATCGAACTGATCACCGACCGTGATCTCTATCGCAACCTCGAAGAGATGACGCGGGTCAAAAAGGACTATCCCGACCACGCGCTGATCGCATCGATCATGGTCCCGTGCGAGGAAGAAAGCTGGAAGAAAATCCTGCCGTTGGTCGAGGAAACCGGCGCCGACGGGATCGAGCTGAACTTCGGCTGCCCTCATGGCATGTCCGAACGCGGCATGGGTTCGGCCGTGGGGCAGGTGCCGGAATACATCCAGATGGTCACGGAATGGTGCAAGAAATACTATTCCAAGCCGGTCATCGTGAAGCTGACCCCGAACATCACCGACATCCGCAAACCCGCCACGGCGGCCAAGCTGGGTGGGGCCGACGCGGTGTCGCTGATCAATACGATCAACTCGATCACCCATGTGGATCTTGACCTGATGGCGCCCGAGCCGACGATTGACGGCAAGGGGTCCCACGGCGGCTATTGCGGCCCGGCGGTCAAGCCGATCGCGCTGTCGATGGTGTCGGAAATCGCGCGCAATCCGGAAACCCAGGGCCTGCCGATCAGCGGCATCGGCGGGGTCACCACCTGGCGCGACGCGGCAGAATTCATGGTGCTGGGCTGCGGCAACGTGCAGGTCTGCACCGCCGCAATGACCTACGGCTTCAAGGTCGTGCAGGAGATGATCTCGGGCCTGTCGCAGTGGATGGACGAGAAGGGCTACACCTCGACCTCCGATTTCGTCGGCAAGGCCGTGCCAAATGTCACCGACTGGCAGTACCTGAACCTCGAATACGTGACCAAGGCCAAGATCGACCAGGATGCCTGCATCCAGTGCGGTCGCTGCTACGCCGCCTGCGAGGACACCTCGCACCAGGCCATCGCCATGTCCGAGGACCGCGTCTTCACCGTCAAGGACGAGGAATGCGTGGCCTGCAACCTCTGCGTCAATGTCTGCCCGGTGGAGGATTGCATCACCATGGTCCAGATGGAAAAGGGCGCCATCGACCCGCGCACCGGCCGCGAGGTCGGAGACTATGCCAACTGGACGACCCACCCGAACAATCCCGGCGCGGTCAAAGCGGCGGAGTGATTGCCGGACATTCGAAGCAAAAAGTGGGCCTCGGCCCCCTTTTTTCATGCCTTTTGAGTGGCTTGGCCTATTCCAGCCCGCTGCGCCGCGCATCCCACAGCGTCACCGCGTAAAGGACGAAACCGGCCGCACTCAGCCCCGCGCCGACATAGCCCGAGGCTGGGAAGCCGTACCCGGCCTCGATCACCCGTGCCGCCAGGAAGGGGCCAAGGGCGTTGGCGGTGTTGAATGCTGCATGGTGCAGGGACGCCGCCAATTGCTGCGCATCGCCCGCGACGTTCATCAGCCGGGTCTGCATCACCGTCGACACGCCGCCCAACACGCCCATGAAGCCGATCACGACGGCCATCGACCACAGCCCGCCATAGGCGGCGGCGGGGTAGAGGCCCAGAACGACCACGCCGCCCGCGAAGGCGATGAAGGCGGTGACGTTCAGGCTGCGATCGGCCAGCGCACCCATCACGATGGTGAAGACGGTCATGCCCAGCCCGGCCACCATCAACATCGCCGCGACGGCGGTTTCGGACCCGCCCAACGTCGTCTGCACGGTAGAGGCGATATAGGTGTAGACCGCAAAGAACCCGCCAAAGCCTATAGCCCCGGTCAACAGCGTAAGGATCACCTGCCGGTTTTTCAGGGCGCCCAGTTCGCGCAGGGGGTTGGCATCGGGATCGGCGGGAGTGCGCGGGGCCTTGAGGTAGACCGCGACGGCCGTGGCCAGGGCCAACCCGCCGACGATGACAAAGCCCGACCGCCAGCCGATGAACTGGCTCAGGAAACTAGCCGCCGGAACGCCGATGGTCGTGGCGATGGTCAGGCCCAGGAAGACCCGCGCCACCGCCGAGGCACGCTTGTTGCGCGGCACGACCGAGGCCGCGACCAATGCAGCAACGCCGAAATAGGCGCCGTGCGGCAGGCCTGACAGGAACCGCGACGCGGTGAACAGGCCGAAGCTCGGGGCAAGGGCGGACAGCGTGTTGAAGACGGCGAAGGCCAGCATCAGCCAGATCAGCAGCATCCGTTTGCGCATCCGGGCGCCGGCCACGGCCAGCACCGGCGCGCCGACGACCACGCCAAGCGCATAGGCGCTGATCGCATCGGCGGCTTTGGCCTCGGTCACGCCCAGATCGGCGGCGAAATCCGGCACCAGCGCCATGGCCGCGAATTCCGTCGTGCCGATGGCGAACCCACCCATGGCGAGGGCGAACAGAACCGCGCGGGCAGAGATTTCCTTGGCCGCGCCGGTCATTGCGGCGGTCGGCGCGTCGGCCGTCTTGTCGGTCATCGGGACCTGCTTTCTGTCTCGTGAGGATCGGTGAGGACCCTGTCTGCGCCTCCCCTGGGACCAGCTAGAAGCAGGACGTGCCGGAGGCAAGGGGACAAACCCCGTCAGGCGGGTGTGCAAAATCGCAAAATGGGTCGCGGAGGGGGGATCAGACCTTCAGCTGGCGGCTGAAAAGCGTGATCAGGTAATCCTCGGCTTCGGGGAAGGGGTCTTCGACCTCCGGCCCCAGGACGGCGCGCACCTGCACGTCGAAATCCGCGTAATGCTGCGTCAGCGACCAGATGGAAAAGATCAGGTGACGCGGATCGGACGGTTTCAGCGCGCCCTGGTCCATCCATAATTGAATGACCGCGGCCTTTTCATCGACCAGCGGCTTGAGGAAATTCGACAGCGAGTCGCCAATATGCTGCGCGCCCTGGAGGACCTCGTTCGCGAACAGCCGGCTTTCGCGCGGCATGTCGCGGCTCATCGCCAGCTTGCGGCGCACATAGGTGAGGATTTCCTCCAGCGGATCGCCCTCGGGATCCAACTGGCGCAGCGGATCGACCCAGATGTCCAGAAGGTTGTCCAGCAGGTGGGTGTGGATCGCCTCCTTGCTGGGGAAATAATACAGCAGGTTCGGTTTCGACAGCTCTGCCGCCTTCGCGATCTGGTCAACGGTGGAGCCGCGGAACCCATGCGTGGAGAATACGTCGAGGGCGGCATCCGTGATGGTCGCGATCTTATGCCGTTGGATACGTGTCTGTCCGGCGGGATTGTCTTTCACTGCAAGGCCTCGGCTTCGAAAATGTCTTGAGGATCAATGTTTCGCAGTTTGCCGGGCAAGTCCAGCCGTGACCAAAAAATGGTCATTGCCGGGTAGTTCGCTGCTGTTTGGCCGGGCGATTTTCTTGACTGGGTCTTGCGCTCTGATAGCCTCGCTTTGACCGATTGGTCAAAATGTTCCGGCCCAGGAGAATACGATGGCGGCACCCGGCGAAAACTTCAGAATCAATGGCGACCGTTTGTGGGACAGCCTGATGGAGATGGCAAAGATCGGCCCCGGCGTCGCGGGCGGCAACAACCGCCAGACCCTGACCGACGAGGATGCGGAGGGCCGCGCGCTGTTCCAGAAATGGTGCGAGGATGCGGGGTGCGAAATGGGGCTCGACACGATGGGCAACATGTTCGCCATGCGCCCCGGTGCCGACCCGGACGCGCTGCCGGTCTATGTGGGCTCTCACCTCGATACGCAGCCGACGGGCGGTAAATATGACGGGGTTCTGGGCGTCCTCGGCGCACTGGAACTGATCCGTACGCTCAATGATCTGGACGTGAAGACCAAGCACCCGATCGTCGTGACCAACTGGACCAACGAAGAGGGCACCCGCTACGCCCCCGCCATGCTGGCCTCCGGTGTGTTCGCCGGTGTCCATACCGAGGCATGGGCCAAGGATCGCGAAGACGCCAAGGGTCTGAAATTCGGCGATGAATTGAAGCGCATCGGCTGGGAGGGCGAAGAGCCCGTGGGCAGCCGCAAGATGCATGCCTTCTTCGAACTGCATATCGAACAGGGCCCGATCCTCGAGGCAGAGGGCAAGGATGTGGGCATCGTGACCCATGGCCAGGGCCTGTCCTGGACGCAGGTGACGATCACCGGCAAGGACGCCCATACCGGGTCGACCCCGATGCCGATGCGCCGCAATGCGGGCCTGGGCATGGCCAAGGTGCTGCAACTGGTGGACGAAATCGCCTGGTCCAACAAACCCGACGCCGTCGGGGCCGCGGGCCATATCGAGGTCTTCCCGAACTCGCGCAACGTGATCCCCGGCAAGGTCGTCTTCACCGTCGACTTCCGCTCGCCGGAACTGTCGGTGATCGAGGATATGGAGGCCCGCCTGAAAGAGGGCGCCCAAAAGATTTGCGACGAGATGGAGTTGAAGGTCGAATTTGAAAAGGTCGGCGGCTTCGATCCGGTCAAGTTCGACGATGGCTGCGTCACTGCCCTGCGCGACGCGGCCGAACGCCTGGGATATTCGCAACGCGACATCATTTCGGGTGCGGGCCACGATGCCTGCTGGATCAACCAGGTCGCACCGACAGCGATGATCATGTGTCCCTGTGTCGACGGGCTGAGCCATAACGAGGCCGAAGAGATCAGCAAGGAATGGGCGACCGCCGGCGCGGATGTCCTGCTGCATGCGGTAGTCGAAACGGCGGAGATCGTCGAGTGATCCAGCTGCATCCTGGCACAACCGGGGCGCAGGCCGCGGGACAATGCTCTGATTTGCAAGGGAAACAGTTCTTGCGCGTTATGCGTGCATCAAGAGGCTTGCCGCAACGGCAGGGCTCGGGGCAAGATAAGTCTGGGCGGGGTCATTCGGGCGCGGCCCGTTTCAATGACTTTTTCGCAGCCGAAAAGGGGTGCGACCATGCCTACAAAAATCTCGATCGGCCTATTCTGTGCCGTCCTGCTCTCCGGGACCTCCGGATGCGCCTATATCAAGTCCCACAATCCGATGAAGCCGGACAACGTGTCCATCATGGCGCCGGAAATGAAACCCGCGGCCCCGGTGCCGCTGGGGCCGGACAGCATCGTCATGGACGAAAACGGCTGCTTCCATCAGCCGGCGGCCGATGGGTCGATGGTGCCGGTGCAAAGCGGTCGCGGGCCGCTCTGCGAGTAAGTCACGCGGGCGGGGGGATGATCCTCGGCCCGTTCGCTGAACAATCTGCCACGCCGCGCACGATGCGCGGGCGCGCCCTGTCCGAATGTGGACAGTGGCGCGGTTTGTCATGTCAAAAGAAACAGGGAGAACTCTCATGAGCAAGGTCATCAAGGGCGGGACGATCGTGACCGCCGACCGCCAGTTCAAGGGCGACGTGCTGATCGAGGGCGAAACCATCGCCGAGATTGGGGAGAACCTGAAGGGCGACGAGGTGATCGACGCCTCCGAAGCCTACGTGATCCCCGGCGGCATAGACCCGCACACCCACCTGGAAATGCCCTTCATGGGCACGACCGCCGCCGAGACCTTCGAGACGGGCACCTGGGCCGCGGCCACGGGCGGCACCACGATGCTGATCGATTTCTGCCTGCCGGGCGAAGACGGGTCGATCAAGAACGCGATCCAGGAATGGCACCGCAAATCGGCCCCGCAGATCTGCTCCGACATCGGTTATCACATGGCGGTCACCGGCTGGAACGAGAATGTTTTCAACGAGATGAAGGACGCAGTTGATGCGGGTGTGAACTCCTTCAAGCACTTCATGGCCTACAAGGGCGCGCTGATGGTCGAGGATGACGAGATGTTCGCATCCTTCTCTCGCTGCAAGGAACTGGGCGCGCTGCCCATGGTCCATGCCGAGAACGGTGACCTTGTCGACCTGATGCAGAAGAAGTTCCTGGCCGAGGGCAAAACCGGGCCGGAATGGCATGCCCGCTCGCGTCCGCCGGAATTCGAGGGCGAGGCCGCGAACCGCGCGATCACCATCGCCGATGCCGCCGGTGTGCCGCTTTATATCGTGCATGTCTCCTGCGAACAGGCCCACGAGGCGATCCGCCGGGCCCGCCAGAAGGGGATGCGCGTCTACGGCGAACCGCTGGCGCAATTCCTGACGCTGGATGACGATGAATACCTGTCCGAGGACTGGCTGCATTCTGCCTGCCGGGTGATGTCGCCGCCGTTCCGTGGCAAGGAACACCAGGACGGTTTGTGGGCCGGGCTTCAGGCCGGGTCGCTTCAGGTCGTGGCCACTGACCACGCCGCGTTCTCCTCCGAACAGAAGCGGATGGGGGTGGGCGATTTCACGAAAATCCCCAATGGTACCAACGGGTTGGAAGAACGCCTTGCCGTGCTCTGGACCTTCGGCGTGGAAACCGGCCGCCTGACGCCGGAGGAATTCGTCGCCGTCACCTCGTCCAACATCGCCAAGATCCTGAACATGTATCCCAAGAAGGGCGCGCTGGTGCCGGGCGCGGATGCGGATGTGGTGGTCTGGGACCCGTCGATCTCCAAGACGATCAGCGCGTCGAACCACCATTCCATCCTCGATTACAACGTGTTCGAGGGCTACGAGGTCACCGCCCAGCCGCGTTACACCCTGTCGCGTGGCGAGGTCATCTGGGCCTGGGGTCAGAATTCGCAGCCCCAGCCCGGCCGCGGCCGGTTCGTGCCGCGCAAACCCTTCGCCTCCGCCCACAAGGCGCTGTCGAAGTGGAAAGAGCTGAACTCTCCGCGGTCCGTCGAGCGTGACCCGATGAACATTCCGGCGGGGATCTAAGTGAGCCAAGTACCTGTGATCTCGGCCAAGTCCCTTGATCTGACCTTCGAAACCAATGACGGCCCGGTCCATGCCCTTAAGGGTGTGGACCTCGATATCGGCAAGGGGGAGTTCGTGTCCTTCATCGGCCCGTCGGGCTGTGGCAAGACCACCTTCCTGCGGTGCATCGCGGCGTTGGAAACGCCGACGGGCGGAGAACTGACGGTCAACGGGATGACCCCGGAAAATGCTCGTCAGGCAAGGGCTTATGGCTATGTGTTCCAGGCGGCGGGGCTGTATCCCTGGCGTACGATCGCGGGCAACATCAAGCTGCCGCTCGAGATCATGGGCTTTTCCAAGGCCGAGCAGAAGAAGCGCGTCGAGCAGGTGCTGGAGCTGGTCGATCTTGCCGGGTTCGGCGGCAAGTTCCCCTGGCAGCTGTCGGGGGGCATGCAGCAGCGGGCCTCCATCGCGCGGGCGCTGTCGTTCGATGCCGATATCCTGCTGATGGACGAACCCTTTGGTGCGCTTGATGAAATCGTGCGCGACCACCTGAACGAAGAGCTGCTGAAGCTCTGGGCGCGGACCGGCAAGACGATCGGTTTCGTCACTCATTCGATCCCCGAAGCGGTGTATCTGTCGACCAAGATCGTGGTCATGTCGCCGCGGCCCGGGCGGATCACCGATGTGATCGACAGTCCGCTGCCGAAGGAGCGGCCGCTGGATATCCGTGATACCCCCGAATTCCTGGAAATCGCACACCGCGTCCGCGAGGGGCTGAGGGCGGGGCATGCCTATGACTGAACGCCCGGCACCCTGTTCTGCGACGGAGCGCCCTTGGCCAGCGCCGTGTCGTGAGTATTTCTGGCAAGATGAAGCCGGGGGTGGGGGCGCATGATGCGGACGATCTTCCCCGTGGCGGTCGTGGTCGCCGTGATCGTGGGGCTGTGGTACGCGGCCTGTATTCCGATGAACATTCATACGGCCGCGACACAGGCAGAGCGGGCCGGGATGGTGATCGACCCCGAGGGGGCGGCGGAGCGGAGGGATATGGGTGCCATTGCCCTGGCGCTGCGCAATACCGGCATCTGGGGCGATACCTGGGCGCAGGACAAGCCGCGTCTTCCCGCGCCGCACCAGGTGGTGACGGAGCTGTGGGAGACGACGGTGGAGAAGAAGGTGACCTCCAAGCGGTCGCTGATCTTCCACGGCTGGGTCACGCTGAGCGCGACGCTTCTGGGCTTTGGCATCGGCACCGTCGCGGGCATCCTGCTGGCGGTCGGGATCGTGCATTCGCGGGCCATGGACATGAGCGTCATGCCCTGGGCGATCGCGTCCCAGACGATCCCCATCCTCGCCATTGCACCGATGATCATCGTAGTTCTGAATTCCGTTGGGCTTCAGGGGCTTATACCCAAGGCCATCATCTCGGCCTACCTGTCGTTCTTCCCGGTCGTGGTCGGCATGGTGAAGGGCTTCCGGTCGCCGTCGCAGATGCAGATCGACCAGATGCGGACCTGGAGCGCGTCGCGGAGCCAGACCTTCTGGAAGCTGCGGCTGCCGGCCTCGATGCCCTATCTGTTTGCCTCGCTGAAGATCGGCATCGCGGCCTCGCTGGTGGGTGCCATCGTCGGAGAGCTGCCGACGGGCGCGGTCCGGGGGCTGGGCGCGCGGTTGCTGACGGGCAGCTATTACGGCCAGACGATCCAGATCTGGTCGGCTTTGTTCGCGACGGCGATCCTGGCGGCGGTGCTGGTCGCGGCGGTCGCGGCGATGGAACGGGCGACGCTGAAACGGATGGGGGTGGGGCGATGAAAATGCGCAAAAACGCCCGTCGGTATCACGTCGGTATCACGTCGGTATTGTGTCGGTGCGCCGTCGGTTTGCCCCTGACGCCGCGCCGGACAGGAGGTGTGTCATGGGGCTGGTGATTGCCGCGCTCGTGATCTGGGGCCTGGCCTGGTGGATGAACATCCGCATCGCCAATGGCGCGCAGGCAGACACGAAAGGGGCCAAGCTGGCGGTGCCGGCGATCTTCGGCCTGACCCTGCTGGTCATGTGGGAGCTGATCGTACGCGGGCTGGACGTGCCGATGGTCATCCTGCCGGCGCCGTCGCTGATCGTCGTGCGCTTTGCCGACAGCCTGCCGATCCTCTGGGCGGATTTCGTCCAGACGGTGGTGAAGGGGGCGCTGTCGGGCTACGTGATCGGCTGCGCCGCGGCCTTCGTCACCGCGATCCTGGTCGACCGCAGCGATTTCCTGCGCAGGGGCCTGATGCCCGTGGGCAGTTTCGTCGCGGCCCTGCCGATCGTCGGCACCGCGCCGATCCTGGTGATGTGGTACGGGTTCGACTGGCAATCCAAGGCCGCGGTCGTCGTCGTCATGGTCTTCTTCCCGATGCTGGTGAACATCACCGCCGGTTTGCAGGAGACCACGCAGATGCAGCGCGACCAGATGAAGACCTGGGCCGCGGGCTATTGGCAGAGCTTCTGGACGCTGCGCCTGCCGGCGGCCATGCCCTTTGTCTTCAACGGGCTAAAAATTTCATCAACGCTGGCGCTCATCGGGGCGATCGTGGCGGAGTTCTTCGGCTCCCCCATTGTCGGGATGGGTTTCCGCATATCAACATCCGTCGGACAGCTGGCCCTGGACATGGTCTGGGCCGAGATCCTCGTGGCCGCCCTGGCCGGGTCAGCGTTCTACGGTGTCGTGGCCCTCATCGAACGAAAGGTCACGTTCTGGCATCCCTCGCAGAGGGGATGAAATGAATAACCAACGGGAGCTAAAGACATGAAGAAACTTCTGACCGGGGCCGCCACGGCCATCGCGCTGGCGCTGAGCGCGCCCGCCTTTGCGGCATCCCATGCCGACAGCAGCGTCAAGCTGCAGCTGCAATGGGTCACCCAGGCCCAGTTCGCGGGCTATTACGTGGCGCTCGAGAAGGGCTATTACGAGGAAGAGGGGCTGGAGGTTGAAATCCTGCCCGGCGGTCCCGACATCGCCCCGCCGCAGGTTCTGGCCGGTGGTGGCGCGGATGCCATGCTGAACTGGATGCCCTCGGCGCTCGCCGCCCGTGAAAAGGGCCTGCCGGTGGTGAACATCGCGCAGCCGTTCAAATCCTCGGGCCTGATGCTGACCTGCTGGAAGGATACCGGCATCGAGGGTCCGCAGGATTTCAAGGGCAAGACCATCGGCGTCTGGTTCTTCGGCAACGAATACCCGTTCCTGAGCTGGATGAGCCAGGAAGGCATTTCCACCGATGGCGGTGAGGATGGCGTGACGGTTCTGAAGCAGGGCTTCAACGTCGATCCGCTGATCCAGCGCCAGGCCGACTGCATTTCCACCATGACCTACAACGAATACGGTCAGGTGCTGGATGCGGGTGTCTCGGAAGACGAGCTGGTGACCTTCAAGTATGAAGACATGGGCGTCGCCACGCTGGAAGACGGCATCTACGTTCTGGAAGAAAACCTGGAAGACCCGGCCTTCAAGGAGAAGATGGTCAAGTTCGTCCGTGCGTCGATGAAGGGCTGGAAATACGCCGAGGAGAACCCCGACGAGGCCGCGGGCATCGTTCTGGACTATGACGAGACCGGCGCCCAGACCGAAGCGCACCAGGTGCGCATGATGGGCGAGATCGCCAAGCTGACCGCCGGCTCCAACGGCGCGCTTGACCCGGCCGATTACCAGCGGACCGTCGACACGCTGCTGGCCGGCGGGTCGGACCCGGTGATCACCGCGGCCCCCGAGGGTGCCTATACGCTGGAGATCACGGACGAAGCGCTGGATTGATCCGGCACCAGGTTTCCGCACTTGGTTTCAGGCCGCCTGACGGCGGCCCGACCGGCGCCCTTCCCGCGATGCGGGAAGGGCGTTTTGCGTCCGGTGCTTGAGTGGCTGACGGGAGCGTATGGCGCAGGCTGTGCTCATGGTCGGGCCTTGGGGCCTGTGGCCGGGGACGGGGCCTCCGGCGGGAGTATTTTTGGCAAGATGAAGCAGGGGATGCGCCCCTGGCCGGGCGGTGTGCCTGATCGGCGCGGGGCGCGGGCATTCGGGCAGGTTGCCGTGGGATCCCTGTATTTCTCATGATGATATTTCTTGATGCGCCGGGCCGGGACGGGCTAGGCAGGGAGCCATCGACGAAGGGGATGGAGCGCTGAGCGACGACAGGAACGAAGAGGCCCCGCGGCAATCGCGCCCGGTGGCCGTGGCCGAGGCAATCAAGGTCTGGGTCGTGGAGCAGGGGCTGCGCGGCGGGGACCGGTTGCCGGGCGAGGCCGAGATGATGGAGCGGTTCGGCCGGTCCAAGGGGACGATCCGCGAGGCGATGCGCATCCTCGAGGCGCAGGGGCTGATCAAGACGCGCACCGGGCCGGGGGGCGGGTCCTTCGTGCATGAAGTGTCGCGGATGCGGGCCCAGGCGCTTTTGGGGAATTACTTCTATTTCAAGGAACTGGGCCTGCATGACATCTACCAGATGCGCAGGTTGCTGGAGCCGGAACTGGCCGCATCCCTGGCCGGGCAATTGAGCGAGGCGCAGTTGTCGGAGCTGGAGGCGTTGATGGAGCGGACGCGCCTGCCGGCAGGATCGGCGGAGGAGGAGCGGGAGCAGCATGTCGCCTCGCTGCTCGTGCATCAGCGGCTGGCGGAGTTTGCCGACAATGCGCTGCTGGGGTTCGTGATCGGGTTCATGGCGCAGATGCTGTCGGACATGACCGTCTACCGGAAGCTGTACGATCCGCCGAACGTGGAACTGTGGTCGAAGGGCCGGGCCTACCAGCTGCAATTGCTGGAGGCGCTGCGCGCGGGCGAGGCGGAACGGGCCCGGCAGATCATGTCCGATCACATGGCCACTGCGGAGGCGCTGATGGAAGCGCAGGAAGCCGAGATGGTGAAGCGATTCATCTCGGCCTGAGGGGCGGCGTCATTCGGTTTCGGGGAAGGGCGTCGGGATGTCGTCCTCGGGATCGGCAGGCGCGCTGAGCCGGTCGATATCGGCGGGGGTCGGCGCGCGGTGCGGCGTCTGGATCGTCGGCACCAGGCGGGTCCATTCGGAATAGGCACCGGTCGTGGCGCGCAGGTGCAGGGCGCGCAGGTCGTCGAGGGGGGTGTCCGAGAGATCCACCCGCAGGGTCAGCGGCGGCACGTCCGGCCCGATCACCAGCATGGCGGCCGACATCAGGCCACGGCTGTCGGACCCGGCACTGTCGCCGGCCGAAAGCGCGTCGAGGATGCGCTGGTTGAAGGGGCCGCGCGCCGAAAGGAAGCCGTCGAGAATCGCATCGAGCACCGAGTCGTCGGCCAGCATGTTGCCCGCGACGATCACGTCAGGCCCGGTCCGGTGGCCCGCGGCGGGCACGCTTTCGGCGCCGGTGAAGGCCGCCGTCGCGCCGGTCGGGTCGATCGCGGCGAGCTGTCGATAGGCGCGGCCCGGGTCGGGATCGGTCATCGCGGCGACGGCGTCGGGTGCCGACAAACCCTTGCGCATATGGGCCAGAACGCCTTCGCCCCAGACGGTCGAGGGCGATGTGCCCTGGCTGGCGGAGAGGCCTGAGGCGAGATCACCGCGCAGGACCCATCCCCCGACACATAGGGATCCGGTGGCTGCGCCGCCGCCGAATCTGCCTGTTTCTGCGTCATAGGCGAGGATGGAAAAGGTCATGCGGGTCCTCCGGTCAATTGCCCACTTGAATTTATCATGACAATTTGCCTGACTTCAATTTATCATGAAGAATAATCGCAGCCTGCAACAGGGAGAGGCTCATGACTGACACTTTTTTCAACTGGACCCGCCGGGGTGTCTTGGCCGCCGGTGTCGCCATGTCGCTGGCGCTCGGGGCGGTGGCCCCGGCCGAGGCGCAGACCCCACCGGGCGTTCTGATCGTCGGCCAGATCGCCGAGCCGAAGGCGCTGGACCCGGCGGCGGTCACCGCGGTGAACGATTTCCGCATCCTGATGAACCTCTATGACGGGCTGGTGCGCTACAAGTCCGGCACGCTGGAGGTGGAGCCTGCCCTGGCGACGGGATGGGAGATCAGCGAGGACGGCACCGAATACACCTTCACCCTTCGCGAGGGCGTGACGTTCCATGACGGGACGGAGTTCAACGCCGAGGCGGTGAAGTTCAATTTCGATCGCATGCTGGATGAAGAGCACCCCTATCACGATACCGGCCCGTTCCCGCTGGCCTTCTTCTTCTCGGCCGTCGAGGAGGTCTCGGTCGTCGATCCGCTGACCGTCACCTTCAAGCTGAACGCGCCCTATGCGCCGTTCCTGTCCAACCTTGCCTATCCCACGGGCCTGATCGTGTCACCCGCCGCAGTGGAACAATACGGCGCCGATTTCGGGCGCAACCCGTCGGGGACCGGGCCCTTCACCTTTGCCGAATGGCGGTCGAACGAGGCTGTCGTGGTTGAGGCCAATGCCGATTACTGGGACGGTGCGCCGGGCACCCAGGCCGTCGTCTTCCGTCCGATCACCGATGCCAATACCCGCACCGCGGAAATGCTGGCCGGTGGCATCGACGTGATGGTCGAAGTGCCGCCCGTGGCGCTGTCGGAATTCCAGGGCGACGACTTCACCGTGCTGGAACAGGCCGGGCCGCATGTCTGGTTCCTGATCCTGAACGCCAAGGAAGGCCCCTTTGCCGAGAAGGCCGTGCGCCAGGCCGCGAATTACGCGATCAACAAGTCGGCGCTGGTCGAGGAGGTGCTGGAAGGCACGGCGGACGTGGCCGCGGGCCCGACGCCCCCGGCCTTTGCCTGGGCCTATAACGAGAGCCTGGAGCCCTATCCCTACGATCCCGAGAAGGCCAAGGAATTGCTGGCCGAAGCAGGCGCCGAAGGGGCCGAGCTGACCTTCTACGTGACCGAAGGCGGCTCGGGCATGCTGGACCCGGTGGCAATGGGCACCGCGATCCAGGCCGACCTGGAGGCCGTGGGCTTTGACGTGACCATCGAGACCTACGAGTGGAACACCTTCCTGGGCGAAGTGAACCCGGGGCTGGAAGGCAAGGCGGACATGGCCGAGATGGCCTGGATGACCAATGACCCGGACACGCTGCCCTACCTGGCGCTGCGCACCGATGCCTGGCCCGACAAGGGCGGGTTCAATTCGGGCTATTACTCCAACCCCGAGGTCGACACGCTGCTGGAAGAGGCCCGCGTGGCCACCGACCAGGAGAAGCGCGCCGAGCTCTACAAGGAGATGCAGACCATCGTGCAGGAAGATGCGCCCTGGGTCTTCGTCGCCAACTGGAAGCAGAACGCGGTGATGAACGACCGGGTGGAGAATTTTGCACTCGAGCCGTCGTTCTTCCTGCTGCTCAAGGACGTGGTGAAGAACTGAGCTTTCGGGCCGCGTGACGGCGGCCCGACCGACGCTCTTTCCGCGGGGCGGAAAGAGCGTGCCTCCGGCGGGAGTATTTCCGGCAAGATGAAGATCCGGGCCAGGATCCGATGCCACCCGTCGACGAACAATCCAAGCCAGCGCGAATATCGGTGTCGGCCAGCAAAGGAGGACCGCTATGGGCGGGTATATTCTGAAAAGACTGGTTTCGGCGATCCCGGTCCTGTTCGGGATCACGGTGATCGTGTTCCTGATCATGGCGATGATCCCGGGCGACCCGGCGCTTGCGATCCTCGGATCCTACGCGACGCCGGAGAACGTCGAGAAGCTGAACCGGGACCTTGGCCTCGATCAGCCGCTGGTGGCGCGGTATTTCATCTGGCTGGGCAACATGCTGACCGGCGATTTCGGGCGCTCCTTTTCACTGAACCGCCCGGTGATCGACGAGGTGCTGGACCGGTTTTCCGCCACGCTGATCCTGGCGGGCACGTCGTTTGTGCTGTGCGCGATCTTCGGCATCGCCGCCGGGGTCGTGTCGGCGGCGCGGCAATATGGCTTTGCCGACAAGGCGATCACCTTTGCGGTCCTGCTGGGGATCTCGATCCCGTCCTTCTTCCTGGGCATGATGATGATCCTGTTATTCGCGGTGCGGTGGAAGATGCTGCCGGTTTCGGGGATGTACGCGATCTATGGCGGGGGCGACCTGCCGGATTTGCTGAACCACCTGATCATGCCGGCCATCGCCCTGGCGGTGGTGGCCACCGGCGTGGTGGCGCGGCTGTCGCGCTCGGCCATGCTGGAAGTGCTGCGGCAGGATTTCGTGCGCACCGCGCGGGCCAAGGGCGTGCGCGAGGGGCGGGTGATCTGGGGCCATGCGCTGCGCGCGGCGATGGTCAGCATCATCCCGGTCCTGGGCGTGCAGGCGGGGTTCGTGCTGTCGGGCGCGGTCTATATCGAGATGGTGTTCCAGTGGCCCGGCGTGGGCCGGATGCTGGTCGATGCCATCCTCAAGCGTGACATCCTGCTGGTGCAGGGCGGCGTCGTCTTTGTCGCGGCCTGCTACGTGATGTTCAACATCGCGGTGGACGTGGCGCAGAGCCTTCTGGACCCGAGGATCAAGACATGACCTTTCTCAAGCTTCTGATCCGCAATCGCCTGGCCGCCGCGGGGGCCGTGGTCATGGCGCTGGTGCTTTTGCTGGCGCTGATCACCCCGATCCTGCCGCTGCCCGATCCGGATGTGACCAACACCTCGAACCGTTTCGTGAAACCGTTTTCCGAAGGGCACCTGCTGGGCACCGATCACCTGGGGCGCGACTTGCTGGCGCGGCTGATGTACGGCACGCGGCTGAGCCTGGCCGTGGGGATCGCCGCGGCGATCTTTGCGGCCATCTTCGGCGCGGCGATCGGGATCATCGCGGGGTATTTCGGCGGCAAGACCGACAATATCATCATGCGCGGCGTCGACATGCTGATGGCCTTTCCCTACATCCTGCTGGCGCTGGCGATCGTGGCCGCCTTGGGTCCGGGGCTGACCAACGCCTTGATCGCGGTGGCGGCGGTGAACATCCCGTTCTTTGCCCGCAACATCCGCGGGGTGACCGTGGGGATCGCGCACAAGGAATTCGTCGACGCGGCCAAGCTGGCGGGCGAGGGGCATCTGCGGATCATCCTGACCGAGATCCTGCCCAACGTGATCCCCGTGATCGTGATCGCCATGTCCACCACCATCGGCTGGATGATCCTGGAGACGGCGGGGCTGTCCTTCCTGGGACTGGGGTCGCAACCGCCGCAGGCCGACCTGGGCTCGATGCTGGGCGAGGCGCGGTCGGCGCTGATCACCAATCCGCATACCTCCATCGTGCCGGGGGTGATGATCCTGATCATCGTCATGGCGATCAACCTGCTGGGCGACGGGGTGCGCGACGCACTGGATCCGCGCCTGCGGTCCGGCGCGCTGACCCGGCCGCGGCCGTCGACGGCCGTTGCGCGGACCTCGGAGATCCCGAAGCCGCGCGAGACCGGGACGATGGTTCTGACCGACCTGGAGACGCAGTTCCACGTGGGCCAGAGGGTCTACAAGGCGGTGTCCAAGGTGTCGCTGCATGTCGAGCCGGGCGAGTGCCTTGGCGTGATCGGGGAATCCGGGTCGGGCAAGTCGGTGACGGCGTTGTCGATCATGGGGCTTGTCGCCTCGCCGCCCGGGGTCATCACCGGCGGATCGGCGCGCTATGACGAGACCGAGCTGATCGGGGCCCCCTACGAGAAACTGCGCCGCTACCGGGGCGACAAGGTGGCCTATATCTTCCAGGACCCGCTGGCGACGCTGCACCCGCTTTATACCGTGGGCGATCAGCTGTGCGAGGCGATCCGGGTGCATCACAAGGTGTCCAAGAAAGAGGCCTGGCAGCGGGCGGTGGCCCTGCTGAAACAGGTGCGGATACCCAATGCCGAAGGGCGCGCCAAGGTCTATCCGCACGAGATGTCGGGCGGCATGCGCCAGCGGGTCGGCATCGCCATGGCGCTGGCCAACGACCCGGACGTCATCATCGCGGACGAACCGACCACGGCGCTGGATGTGACCGTGCAGGCGCAGATCCTTGCGCTGCTGAACGACCTTCGGAAGGAGCGGGGGCTGTCCATCATCTTCATCACGCACGATTTCGGCGTGGTGGCGCAGCTCTGTGACCGGGTGGCGGTGATGTATGCGGGGCGGATCGTGGAAACCGGGCCGACCCAGGCGGTGCTGGACGATGCCGCGCATCCCTATACCCGCCGGCTGATCGCCTGCGTGCCCGAACTGGGCGAGGGGCGGCGCGAATTGCACGCGATCCCGGGCCTGCCGCCGGCGGTGGACAAGCTGCCCGCGGGCTGCGCCTTCGCCCCGCGCTGCGACAAGGCGGATGCGTTGTGCCAGGTCGGCACGATCGAGCTGGAAGGCAACGGGACGCGGGCGGTGCGCTGCATCTTCCCCGAAACAAAGCTGTCGGAGGACGTGGCATGAGCACGGCGCTGAAACTGGAGAACCTGTCCAAGACCTTCGAGGTCGGCAAGCGCATGTTCCGTCCGCCCAAGGCGATGGTGCATGCGGTGCGGCCGATCACGCTGGAGGTCGAAAAGGGCGAAACCCTTGGCATCGTGGGCGAATCCGGCTGCGGGAAATCCACTCTGGCGCGGATGCTGGTGGGGCTTCTGGACCCGACCGAGGGCGTGATCGAGATCGATGGCGCTGCGCTGGACAATGCGGACCCGTCGGAGTTCGGCAAGAAGATCCAGTATGTCTTCCAGGACCCGATTTCGTCGCTGAACCCGCGCAAATCCATCAAGCAGGTGATGGAGGCGCCGCTGAAGCATCTGCACGGCATGGACAAGGTCACGCGGGATGCGCGGATCCGGGAGATCTTTGCCTCCGTCAACCTGCGCGAGGAATTCCTGGAGCGTTATCCGCACGAGTTTTCCGGCGGGCAGGCGCAGCGGATCGGGATCGCGCGAGCGCTGGCCGCCGATGCGTCGACCCTGATCCTGGACGAGCCGGTTTCGGCGCTGGACGTGTCGGTGCAGGCGCAGGTGCTGAACCTGCTGGAAAAGCTGAAATCGGACCTCGGCCTGACCTACCTGTTCATCAGTCACGACCTTGCGGTGGTCGAGGCGATCTCGACCCGGGTGGCGGTGCTGTATTTCGGCACGCTGGTGGAACTGGCGCAGGCCGAGGATATCTTCCGCGCGCCGAAACACCCCTATACCAAGCTGCTGGCGTCTTCGGCGCCGGTGGTGGGGCGGCCGCTGACGAACCCCGAGGGCAAGGCGACGGACCTGCCGGACCCGCTGAACCCGCCCAAGGGCTGCGCCTTTGCGGCACGCTGTCCCAAGGCCACGGATATCTGCCGGCAATCCCCGCCGCCGCTGGCCGTGCCGACGGGAGAGGCCGGGGCGCATCAGGTCGCCTGCTACCATCCGCTGGAGGAAGGCGAGCAGATCTTCGGTTGATCTGGGGCTGGTTTCGGGCTGGCCGCGTGTCCAGTCAGGCCCCGGGCGTGGGGATCAGTTGATCCAGCAGGCTGCGCAGGGTTTCAAGCGTTTCCTCGGCCCGTGCCACCGTATCTTCGAGGTGATCGGCGATCATCGTCACTCGGGACGGATCGTCCGAACCGCGCAGCAGGCGGCTGCCGCTGGCCGTGGCGGCGGCGATGTTGGACACGCTGTGCACCACGTCCTTGAGGTTGTCGGCGATGGTGGTGGCGAGGGTGACCGGTGCTGCCGTTACCTCTGGCTGGCTGGCCGAGACGACAAGGATCGACTTGACCCCGTCGGTATCGGTTTCGAGGGGGAAGATTTCGACATCCCACAGGGGCGTGTCGGGCAGGGCGGCACAATGGGCGACGAACTGGTCGGTGCCCCCCATCAGTGCCGTGGAGATGGCCTGCCGGGCGCGGATGGCGGTCGGGTTATCCCAGAATTCGCTCCAGAGCTTGCCGCAGAGATCGTCGCGCTCGGCCTGCAACAGGTCCATGCCATGCTGATTGACCGCAAGGATACGGCCTTCGCGGTCGAGGACCTTGATGCACAGGTTGGACTTCCGGGCCATGTGTTCCAGCACGACCGTCAGGGAATCCGATTCAAAATCTCTGTCAAAGCCCAGAAAACTCATGCCAATTCTCCTTCAAGCGAAATTTGGTTACCGGGCGCTGTCGCTTCCTGCAAGAATACAAGTGCATCTTTCGATGCGAAGATGCGGAAAGACGTGACTTTTTGGTCCGTGGCGCCGGGCAGCGGAGAGAGGATGACGAGCAAGTCATCAGCACGCGCACGGCCCTGTGATCGGTCGGGAGCGGGCTATACCAAAGGATGACGTTACGCCGCGGGATTTGCATTTTGCCCTGAAAAACGGGCGAAAACGGGTGTCTAACGCAGATTTATGCACTGTTTTCGCAAATTCTACTCGATATCGCGCTTGTCGGGCGCGGCCTTGACGGGCAGAGTATCCGAAACAGGTTGAATCCGAGAACAGGCACCCCCAGATTCAGCTTTCGTAAACAGGAAAGCCGTCGTGCTGCCGATTATCGGGGCCGGGGGTTTTGCCCAAGATAAGGAAAGAGCATGCAAGAGCCTCTCAACGCATCTTATCCCGTGCTGCCGCTGCGCGACATCGTTGTGTTCCCTCACATGGTTGTCCCGCTTTTCGTCGGCCGCGAGAAATCCGTGAAGGCCCTCGAGGAGGTCATGGCCGAGGACAAGCAGATCCTGCTGTCGAGCCAGATCGACCCTGCCGAGGACGACCCCGAGGCCGATGGCATCTATGATGCTGGCGTTCTGGCGAACGTGCTGCAGCTGCTGAAACTGCCCGACGGCACCGTGAAGGTGCTGGTCGAAGGCACGGCACGTGTCCAGATCCTCGATTTCATCGACAACCCGAACTTCTTCGAAGCCCGGGCCGAATACCTCAACGAAGTGACCGGCGACCAGGACACGATCGAGGCGCTGCTGCGGTCGGTCGGCGAAGAGTTCGAACGCTATGCCAAGGTCAAGAAGAACATCCCCGAAGAGGCGCTGAGCGCTGTCGCGGAGACGATGGAACCCGCCAAGCTGGCCGACCTCGTCGCCGGTCATCTGGGGATCGAAGTGGAACAGAAGCAGGAGCTTCTGGAGACGCTGTCCGTTTCGGAACGGCTGGAAAAGGTCTATGGCCTGATGCAGGGCGAGATGTCCGTGCTGCAGGTCGAGAAGAAGATCAAGACCCGCGTCAAATCCCAGATGGAGCGCACGCAGCGCGAATATTATCTGAATGAGCAGATGAAGGCCATTCAGAAGGAGCTGGGCGACGGCGAAGAGGGCGAAGGCGAACTGGCCGAGCTGGAGAACCGGATCCGGGAAACCAAGCTGTCCAAGGAAGCCAAGGAAAAGGCCGAGGGCGAGCTGAAGAAGCTCAAGAACATGTCGCCCATGTCGGCCGAGGCCACCGTGGTGCGCAACTACCTCGACTGGATGCTTTCGATCCCGTGGGGCGTGAAGAGCCGCGTGAAGAAGAACCTCGGCAATGCCGAGAAGATCCTCGACACCGACCATTACGGCCTGGAAAAGGTCAAGGAACGCATCGTCGAATACCTGGCCGTGCAGCAGCGCTCGAAAAAGCTGAAGGGGCCGATCCTGTGCCTCGTCGGTCCGCCGGGCGTCGGCAAGACGTCGCTGGGCCAGTCCGTTGCCAAGGCGACGGGGCGCGAGTTCATCCGGATTTCCCTGGGTGGCGTGCGTGACGAGTCGGAGATCCGCGGCCACCGCCGGACCTATATCGGCTCCATGCCCGGCAAGATCATCCAGGCGCTGAAGAAGGCCAAGACCACGAACCCGCTGATCCTGCTCGACGAGATCGACAAGATGGGCCAGGATTTCCGTGGCGACCCGGCCTCTGCGATGCTGGAAGTGCTTGATCCGGAACAGAATGGCACGTTCGTCGACCACTATCTCGAAGTGGAATACGACCTCAGCAACGTGATGTTCCTGACCACCGCGAACTCCTACAACATGCCGGGGCCGCTTCTGGACCGGATGGAGATCATTTCGCTCGCCGGGTACACCGAGGACGAGAAGCTGGAGATCGCCAAGCGTCACCTGCTGACCAAGCAGGTCAAGAACCACGGCCTGCGCAAGGGCGAGTTCGAGATCAGCGATGCGGCCATGACCGAGATGATCCGCCGCTATACCCGCGAGGCGGGGGTGCGGAACCTTGAGCGTGAACTGGGCAAGATCGCCCGGAAAGCGGTCACCCGGATCATCAAGGGCGAGGTCGACAGCGTGTCGGTGACCGAGGACAACCTCGACGATTACCTGGGCGTGAAGAAGTACCGCTATGGCCTGACCGAGAAGGAAGACCAGATCGGTGTGGTCACCGGGCTGGCCTATACGTCGGTCGGCGGCGACCTGCTGCAGATCGAGGCGCTGCGCCTGCCGGGCAAGGGCCGGATGAAGACGACCGGGAAACTGGGCGACGTGATGAAGGAATCCATCGACGCCGCATCGTCCTATGTCCGCTCTGTCGCGCCCGAGATCGGGATCAAGCCGCCGCGCTTCGACCGGATGGACATCCACGTCCACGTGCCGGACGGGGCAACGCCGAAGGACGGTCCCTCGGCCGGGCTGGCGATGGTCACGGCCATCGTTTCGGTGCTGACGCAGATCCCGGTGCGCAAGGACATCGCCATGACCGGCGAGGTCACGCTGCGCGGCAATGCCTCCGCCATCGGCGGGCTGAAGGAGAAGCTGCTGGCGGCCCTGCGCGGTGGCGTGAAGACGGTGCTGATCCCTCAGGAGAACGAGAAGGACCTGGCCGATATCCCGGACAACGTGAAGGAAGGGCTGGAGATCATTCCGGTGACCCATGTCAGCGAAGTGCTGAAACTGGCCCTCACGCGTGAGCCGGAGCCGGTGGAATGGGACGAGGAGGCCGAAGAGGCCGCCGCCGCCGCCCGTGCCACTGCGGCTGCCGATGCCATGGCAGAGGCCGTGCGCCCGGCGCATTAGTCTCAAGATCACGACGATTGACGGAAACGGCCGCGCTGCTTGCGCGGCCGTTTTCTTTTGATCGGGCGGTTTGGCTGTACGGTGGCGTATTGGTGCGTGCGGCATTGCGTTTCGGGTTGTCGGCATAGGGGGCTGGCCGACTTGCACCTTGGGGATCCGGAAAAGCAGGAATGGCCGTGGCTTGAAGCTGACGCAGCACCCTTGCTTACTGTGTAAGTTTGGTGGAGTGGCCTTCTATCCGGCAAAGGTCCGTCAAGCCTTTGCGCAGCATCGAAGACCCTACGTCGGCGTCTGTTTCATCACGTCCCGTATGTCCGAGCATGCTGCTCTAGGACGTCAGCTCTTCTGTCGCGGGCCGCATTCCGAGGGCGAGCGTCGCGGCGATGCAGGACAGGGCGGCGGCGCTGCCCCAGAGGACGTAGATCGGCGCGGTGACCTTGGTTCCCAAGGTCTCCGTCAGGCCGCTCATCCCGGCGACCCAGCCCACCAGCCCGGCGCCGACCGCGAAGCCGGTGGTCTGAAGGACGGGCAGGAAGGACGACACCCGCGTCTTGTCGGCCTCGGGCGTGATCCGCATGATAACTTCGGTCGCCGGACCCCAGACCATGCCAAAGCTTGCGCCGGACAGGACCTGCCCGACCAGCACGATGGGCAGGACAGACGTCCCCAATCCGATCGCCACGCAGGACAGCCCCACGACCTGAAGCATCGGTCCGAAGCGCAGCAACCCGGCCCGTTGGCGCACGGTGAGGTTGGACAGCACCATGGCCGTGCCGCTCCAGCTGAGGGCGAGGGTGATGATGATCCAGCCGACCCAGATCGGCGACATGCCCCAGATCGCGGTCAGCGCCAGCGCGAGGAACACGGTCGTCGCGGATTGCGAGATCGGCATCAGGAAGTTCAGCCAGGCGCCGCGGCCCGTGACCGACAGGCTGAAGAACCGGCGCGGGAAAAACGCCTTGTCCCGCTTGCCGTCGATCCGGAGCGCGAGGGCAAAGAGCGCCAGCCCCGCCAGCACGAGCGCGGCGCCCCATGCGCGGCCGGGCAGGGCCGTGGGCAGGGCGAAACATAGCGTGCCGGTCAGCGCCAGCAGGACCGGCAGGCCCGCAGGTCGGCGGGCGGAGAGATCGGCCCGGCGATGCGCCTCGCCCAGGACGGGCAGGGCGGCCACGAAGAAGATCAGCACCAGCGGCAGACAGACGAGCATGGCGGCGCGCCAGCCCAGGGCTTCGGTCGCGTAGCCGCCGGCGAGGGGGCCAAGACCGGCGGCGACGGCCCAGACGATGGCTTCGACCGAAAAGACCCGCGCGACCAGGTCCTTGCGGATGAGATCGGGGATCAACCCGTAGCAGAGCGCGACGATGATCCCGTCGGACAGCCCCTGCAAGGCGCGGCCCAGGGCAAAGACCCAGCCGGTCCAGGCCAGCGCCGTCAGCGCGACACCGGTGGAAAACAGCAGCGCGCCGGTCACCGCCGTGCGCCGCGCCCCCAGACGGGCGCGCAATTCGGCGGACAGCAAGCCCCCCAGCACCACGCCCAGGAAGAACAGCGCATAGGCCAACGGCAGGAAGGGCAGGCTGTCAAGCGCGGCATAGGCCACGGGGATCGAGGCCGCGATGGCGAGATCGTTGAAGGCATGCATCCCGACGCCGCTGGAAATCAGCAGCACCGCGCCGCGCTGGCCCGGGGACAGCATGTCGCGCCAGCCGGTGCCGGCGCCGGAAATCTCGGTCATGGACAAGGTCTTGGTCCTTCAGTGGTTTGGCGCGATGGTGCGGGGTCAACCACGCTTGAGGTCAAGACCTGATTATCGAATTAACTCAACGCGTTCCAATTTTCCAAGCGTCAAGGCTCATCTTGTCATCGCCGTGAGGAAGGTGATCGCGGTCAGAAGGATGATCAGGGGCTGGCCGTCGATGTCGGCCGGCTTCGTGATCGTCTGGGTGGCCACGGTTTCGCGAGACACCTTGGGACCGGCGATGGCGGGCATCGGGGCGGCGAGGGCCAGGATCAGAAGCAGAGTTTTCGTACTCTTCATGGAATTCTCTCCAATCTTCTTTGTCAAAGCCCTATTTAATTGGCCCCGTGCGCATTTCGTCAACTGTTTCCGATGTAAGCGAATTGGCGGTCTCGCCCGTCGATGCAAAGGTTTTCGCTGCGTAAACCGCGGGCAATGACCTTGCCGGTCGGGGCCCGGGGACGGGATGCGACACGGGGCGGAGTGGATTTCCGCATTTGGATCAGGTAAATAAGGCCTGTCAAAACCAAAAAGGTTGAGCAGATGGCAACGAAGCCCACAAAGACAAATACTGACACGGTAGAACCCAAATCCACCAAGACCCCGTCGAAGGCTGCCGCCGTGGCTGCCGCGGCCCGGGTCAATCCGCAGGTCGTGACCGAGGATGTGCCCGATATCACGGCCCCGGACCTGAAGAACAAGGAACTGGTCGACGAGGCCGTGGCCCGGTGCGGGATCAAGCGGCGGGACGCCAAGCCCGCGATCGAGGCCGCGATGGCCGTCCTGGGCGAAGCCCTGGCAGAAGGTCGCGATGTCGGCCTGCCGGGCCTCGGCAAGTTCAAGGTGAAGCGTACCAAGACGAAGGCCGACAGGCGGATCCTGGAACTGCGCGGCAACCAGAAGATCGGACGCGACGTCTCCAGCTTGTCGGATGCAAAAGACGGGGTTGCAGAGCCTGACGAGTAAGGCTAAAGAGCCGCTCACGGGTGATTAGCTCAGTGGTAGAGCGCTTCGTTCACATCGAAGATGTCAGGAGTTCGAATCTCTTATCACCCACCATCTATCCTTTGCGCCATGTGATCGAACGATGCCTCGGGCGGATCTTGTATTCTGGCTTCTGAGGCCCCTCCGACAAAGATTTGGCTGACGAGGCCTGGATGCGTTGGACGCGTTCCTGGCGTGTCAGCCGGACCTGCGAGTTGAGGATTGTGCTGGCCCCGGCGATATCCGTGCAGCCGGCTTTTCGCCCACGCTGAAAAACCCTGCAAGTTCGGGCGGTTCTTGGATCATGCACCGATCGGGGCGGAGAGGGGGCTTGTCACCCGTGCTTCGACATGGAAAGTGAAGAAAAGCCCCGAGGTCCCATGCTCGACATCGATGCCACGTTCCGTGCCCGGCTGCTGACGCTGATCGGGCAAATCTACCCTGAGCAATCCGGCGAGGATCTGGCTGCCCAGATCGTCGAGGCGTTCTGGCCCGAGGGAACCACCCGCCGCCGCCGCGGCCGGACCCCAGGCAACCGGCAATGGTCCGAACGCGACGCGCTGGTCATCACCTATGGCAATTCCATTGTCGACGGCCAGCACAAGCCCCTGGATCTGCTGCGGGATTTCCTGCATCGCGAAATGGCGGGCGTGGTCAACGGCGTGCATATCCTGCCGTTCTTTCCCTATACCTCGGATGACGGTTTCGCCGTGACGGACTATCGCGCCGTGAACCCTGTGCTGGGGGAATGGAGCGATATCAAGCGGATCGGGTCGGAATTCCTGCTGATGTCGGACCTGGTGCTGAACCATGTCTCGTCGCAATCGAAATGGTTCTCGGCCTATCTTCAGGGGCATGAGCCCTACGACCAGTTCTTCTTCGAGGCCTCGCCCGAGGATGACCTGTCCGACGTGGTCCGCCCGCGCACCCATCCGCTGCTGCGCGAGGTCGAGACGTCGCGCGGGCCGCGCCATGTCTGGTGCACCTTCAGCCACGACCAGATCGACCTGGATTTCCGCAACCCGGAGGTCCTGCTGGAATTCCTGCGGGTGATGCGTCTGCATATCGACAATGGCGTGCGGATCCTGCGGCTGGATGCGGTGGCTTTCATCTGGAAGGAGATCGGCACCAAGTCGATCCACATGCCCCAGACCCACGCCATCGTGCGGCTGATGCGGCTATTGGCGGATTTCGCGACCGAACCGCTGATCCTGCTGACCGAAACCAACGTGCCCAATACCGAGAACCTGAGCTATTTCGGCAACCGGAACGAGGCGCATGCGGTCTACAATTTCTCGCTGCCGCCGCTGGTCCTGCACGCGATGATGGCGGGGACGGCGAAGAACCTGATCCGCTGGCAGGGCTCGATGCCGCCGGCGCAGCTGGGATGTGCCTACCTGAACTTCACCGCCTCCCATGACGGGATCGGGATGCGCCCGGCAGAGGGGATTCTCACCTCCGAAGAAACGACGAAGATCATCGAGACGGTGCATGATTTCGGCGGCAAGGTGTCGATGCGGGCGCTGCCCGATGGTGGCCAGGCGCCCTATGAGCTGAACATCACCTGGTTCGAGATGATGAAGGGCACCTTTGCGGGCGAGGATGACCTGCAGATCCCGCGCTTCCTGGCCTCGCAGACGCTGGTCATGGCGCTTGAGGGGATCCCGGCCTTCTACATCCACGCCCTTCTGGCGACGCCCAACGACTACGAAGGCGTCGAGAAATCCGGCCATAACCGGGCGATCAACCGGCATCGCTGGGATTACGGAGAACTGCAGGATCGGCTGGCCGATGCCACGACCGATCAGCATATCGTGCTGGACGCGATGAAGACGCGGATCGACATCCGGCGGCGTCAGCGGGCCTTCCATCCGAATGCGACGCAATTCACCCTGCAACTGGACAGCCGCATCTTCGGGCTGTGGCGGCAGAGCCTGGACCGCGACCAGTCGATCTTTGCGCTGCATAACGTGTCGGCGGATGCGATCGAGATCGATCCTTACGCGATCAACATGATCGTGGGCGAGGATTGGGTTGACCTGTTGTCGGGCGAGGAGATCGACCCCGACACCACCTCGATCCATTTCGCGCCCTATCAGTGTCGCTGGATCACCAACCGGGCATAAAGGGCCGGTCTGATCCGCTGTCGTCCGGGGGCGTGACCCAAAGGTGCGCCTGCGGCGCACACGATTTTATCTTGCTCGAGCCGCAAGGGCTCTGAAGGGCGCTGCCCTTCAGGATCCCGGGATATTTGTCGGCCAGATGAAAGAGGGGCCGGGGGCTGGCCTCGGCCCGGTCGCCCTTCGGATCAGGCGTAATCCTTGAGGTCGGCGGCCACGGCCTTGAGCATGTCGGTCATCAGCGAACTGTCGGCGGCGTGGACGCGGCTCCAGGTCGGGATGAAGGGGGTTTCCGACGGGTTGTCGAGGAAGATCTGGCCCGCTTCCATGATGTTCTCGGCGAAAAGCTCGGCGGTCATTTCCTCGGTATGGCGGTCGACGATCAGGCCGTTCATCTGGGCGTCGTTGTAATAGGCCTCGAGCAGGTCGAGCGCCGAGCGGTAATAGGTGGCCTTGAGGGTGCGGAAGACCTCTTCATTGAAGACGGTGCCATCGGCGGCGAGCTTGCGGAAGATCGACTTGCAGATGTCGATGGACATCCGGCTGAGGCCCTTGGACTTGTCTTCGGGGCTGAGGATCTGGTGCTTGTGATCGTAATGGTCCGCGACCTCCACCTGGCAGACGGATTTCGGCGCGAGGTTGCGCCAGGCCTCTGACAGGACGCCTATTTCCAGGCCCCAATCCGACGGGATGCGCAGGTCGGGCAGGATCGCCGTGCGCATCGCGAATTCGCCGGAAAGCGGGTAGCGGAAGGCGCGCAGGAAATCGATGTAATCGCGGTCGCCGATCACCCGTTTCAGCGCGATCAGCAGGGGCGAGACCAGCATTCGGCTGACCCGGCCGTTGATCTTGCCGTCGCCGACGCGGGCGTAATAGCCCTTGGCCACCTGGTAGGGGAAGTTCGGGTTGCAGACCG
Organism: Pseudooceanicola atlanticus; assembly: GCF_000768315.1. Lineage (GTDB taxonomy): Bacteria > Pseudomonadota > Alphaproteobacteria > Rhodobacterales > Rhodobacteraceae > Pseudooceanicola > Pseudooceanicola atlanticus. Next base: position 155,234 of record NZ_AQQX01000003.1, on the reverse strand, counting down.
GGTAGACGAGGCGGGACAGCATGTCCTTTTCATAGGTGACGATATCGCAATCGTGGATCGCCACCACGGTGCTGTCGGCGCAGGCCAGCAGGAACCCGATGCAGCCCCAGACGTTCTTGCCCTTGCCTGGTTCAGAGGGCGCCAGGCCCAGCTTTTCCAGCCGCGCCTCGATCTCTTTCATGCGGGGGCTGTTGTTCCAGATCACCACGTGGTTCTGCGGCAGGACCGAGAAGAATTCCCGCGCATGGCGATATTGGGCTTCATCCGCCTGGTCGAGCCCGATGACGATGCGGTGCAGGTAGGGGACCTGGGCCAGTTCGTCGAGGATCTTGGGAAGCGCGTCGCCCTCCAGTTCCGAGTAGAGCGAGGGCAGGATCAGGCTGATCTTGCGGGTCGTGGAGAAGCTGACCAATTCGCGTGTCAGGTCCTCGCCCGTCTGCGTTCGGAGGTTGTGGAGGGTGGCGATATTGCCGTTCTGGTGAAAATCGGCCACCGGCGGGCCTCCTATTTACTTGTTGTCAAAGTTGAAACTAGCCGCAACATCATTTCGTTCCAACCGTCTGGTCCGGCTTTTTCGCTGCGCAGGATGCGCCCCTCGCGTTCGCCGGCCAGAAGCGGCAGCGCATTGCCCGACGGGTTGGCGATGATGACCCCGTGATCGGCCCGTTCCAGCATCTCCACGTCGTTGGGGGCGTCGCCCAGGGCGATGGAGGTGGGGTTGCCGTATTCTTTGATGATTTCGTCCATCCGGTCGGCCTTGGTGCCGCCGAAGGACAGGGTCAGGAAGCGGCCGCCGCGCCGTGCGGTCAGGCCCTTGGCCTCGAGTGCGGCGACGAAGGCCTGCAGCGTCTCGCGGGTCCCGTCGAAGAGGCCGGGTTCGGAAAAGGCACGGGCGCGGGCCAGTCGGGCATTGTCGAGCGGCAGGCCGGTGATATCGGCAACTTCCTGCGGGCTCATGTCGCCGAAACCGCGGAAAGGGGTGCGCAGGTCGGCGGGCAGAGTGTCGAGCGCCGCGCGCAGACGGGCGTAATCCTCGCCGGTTTCGTCGGGATCAGTCTTGGCGGGCAGAAGGCCCGCGCCGTTTTCGACGATGGCCGGGCAGTGCGGCAGCCGCATCTCGTTGCGCAGGGGCGCGATTTCGGCCGCCGTCTTGGACGAGGCCAGCACCACCGGAACGCCCATGGCGCGCAGCTTGGCCAGGGCGGGCAGGGCGGGCGCCCAGGAATAGGAATGGTGATCCAGCAGCGTGCCGTCCAGATCGGTGAAGACAATTAGGGAGGGGTTGGTCATAAGGCTCTTGCGCGAGAGGCGGGGGGTTTGCTAAAGGCACCCGGTCGGGTGATTAGCTCAGTTGGTAGAGCGCTTCGTTTACACCGAAGATGTCGGGAGTTCGAGTCTCTCATCACCCACCATATCAACGCGTTGAAATCGGACAAGTACCTGTTATTCGGGAAGATGCGCTGCTTCGATTCGTGCGTAGCGTTGGTACACGACGAGCGTTTAGAATGCTCCTACATGTCCTGATCGGATCGACCTACATTTGTGCGTCCATGTCCCGCGCGAGGTGGCGGATCGTGCACGGGGATACGACCGTGTTCAAGCTGATCGGCAATCACGTCTGTCAGCCAAAGTTCTCCATACACGTCAATAGGCGCTGCTGGATGCGACGGATCAATTCCCGTCATGAGACCCCGGCAGGGCCTGCAACTAAATTTTGGGCCGTAGCTCTGGCATTACCTCGTCATAGTTTGCTGTCGGCCCTTATAATGCGTCTATTATTGCTCACGGAAAACCAGCGAGTTGGCGCGCAGCGAGTTCTGCATGCCGCGCTTCGCATGCTCGACTGTGCCCCCGACCTCCGAGAGCGTCAGGTCAAAGGACGGGTTTGACTCGGAAGCCGGTGTCTTACGCTGTGCCGTTCAGCATCTAATACTGTCGTCCATTGTCATGTTTATTGCTACGTTTTCGCTTGCGGCATGAGCAGGTTTCCACCGGGTCGATAAGCGCTCTCTCAAAAAACTGGGCCAATCCACTTTGACAATCAATCTTGGCCAAGTAGGTTGGTAAGGAAAATACCTTGCGTGCCCCGGAAATTCCTCCGCTGGGTCAAGCGCTTAAATCGATAATTGGATGACCAATGGCAATTGAAACGCCCACCGTGCTTGATAACGCTTCTGTTATTGGGCCGTATGAATCGACGTATCTTACGGCTCAGGTCTTAAGCGATGGAAATTACCTCGTCGCTTATTTAGATCAGGCGGAGTCCGGACTTGTAAGTAAGGTGATCGACCCAAATGGTGCAGTCCTGCGGACTGATGTTCTGTCGACGGGCCAAGTCAAAGCTACATTCGATGACGAAATCGAAATTGGGCCTGATGGCCGATTGGCCCTGTCCTATCGGGTCGACACTACAGTGTTCGTTCAACATTTCAGTGAAACCGGCATACCGGAGCCGATCCCGCTGGAGTTCAGTGTGACAGGCGAACGTGTAGATGTGGGGTACGCGGCCGATGGTTCCATCTACCTTCTTGAACTGATTGACTTGGGCGCCGGGGCCGGGGCTGACCGGCTCAGCGTACAGATGCGCCATTTCGACGGAGAGACGGGTGCGCTGCTGGCAACAGCAGATCTTGGCGCATTGCCTCTCAATGCAGAAATGTTGACGGGTGGGCACGTCTTCGGCGCCTTTAACGCGGATGTGCTGCGCCTGACCTCCGGCGACCTAGTCGTAAGCCTGGCCTACGAAACGGATGATAGCGGAGGAAGCGTTACTGACGGAACTGCCCAAGCCTATTTCGCCACAGTTTCCGCGGATTTGGCAACCGTCGGAGCGTTTACAGAATATCCTCTGCATCCGTCCAGTCATACCCTGACGTCGGGCCAGATGGAGACCGCAGCAACGGCGGATGGAGGATGGGCTGTCGGTTATATCGTGCAGAGCGTGTTTCGACCGGATGTCGTTGTTCATCGCTACGATGCCTCGGGAGAGGTTGTTTTCGATACGACCACAAGCGCCTCTGGCGTTCTCCGTGGGATTGACCTTTTTGCCGTTCCTGATGGCAGTGTCGGTGTTGCCTATTCTGATGCCTCCGAATCCAGGGCGCGCGGTTTGAACAAACTCATTCTTCTGGATGAAGCGGGCGATGAAATCCAATTTCAGCATGAAAGTGGCGACGTTTTGGACTGGGCTTTCCTGACCCAGAGGTCGAGACCCAGCTGGTACAACAACTTGGTTACGGTCGCCGAGAACGATGGCAAGATTGCTACCTTCTGGCTAAGTCCTGAAGACAATAACGTTTATTATCAATCATCTCTGTTCGGCCCGATCTTTGGAACGGAGGACGCGGATAATCTGACGGGAACAGATGCCGCCGACATGATCTATGGTCTGGGGGAAAATGACACGCTGGACGGTGGTGCTGGCAATGACAGCATTGAGGCCGGTGACGGAGACGACATAGTCTTTGGCGGTGTCGACCGGGATTTGTTGTTCGGCGAGAACGGGGACGATTCTATCGAAGGCGGCGGCCATGGTGACACGATCTATGGTGGCATCGGTGATGATACCATGGATGGCGGGCCCGGCGGCGACATTATGTACGGCGCACATGGATCGGATGTCTTTATCGTCGACAACGCTTTCGACAGGGTGATCGAAAGCCGAAGCGGTACCGGGGTGGATCTTGTCATGTCCTCGGTCGATTTCAGGATGGGCGGTTCTCACATTGAGAACCTCTACCTGACGGGTACTGCCATTATCGGCGCAGGGAATGGCCTAGCCAACGAAATACGCGGCAACCGCGAGGATAACATTCTCGACGGCGGCAAGAACAACGACACGATGATGGGCGGTGCGGGCAATGACACTTACCACGTGCGGGCGCCTGGCGACACGGTGATCGAGGCGGCGGGACGAGGGCTTGCCGATACAGTTAAGGCCTATCGGTCCTATGCGTTGACAGACAATGTTGAGCGGCTCTACATGCAGACCGTTTACACCAAGGACGGAGATCCCACTCTTTTCAATGGTATAGGCAATGACGCTGACAACACTATCGTTGGAACCCCGTTCGATAATTTCATCATCGGCCGTTATGGTCGCGACACGCTCAAGGGACAGGCCGGAGCGGATACGTTTGTCTTCGATCGGGTGCTCGGGGCAGAGAACGTCGATCGCATCATCGACTTCAATGTGAACGAAGCAGATGAGGGCGACAGGCTCTACGTAAAGGGCGCAGTGGTCGGTGGCATGGCAGCTGGGGTTCTATCTGCAGATGCCTTTGTCGCCGGGACGGAGGCGGTGGATGGAAGTGATCGGTTCATCTTCGATCAGGTCGGAGGGCGACTGTGGTTCGATCCAGATGGGAACGGCGCCGGAGCGCAGATTCTCATGGCAACATTCGAACAGAACGCTGTACTGACGGCGTCGGATATCGAAATTTTCTAGCAAATGAATTTTCAGTTAATGTGTTGAAATAATTTTGTATTATTTCGATTCTGATGAGTTCAGGCAATGTCTGAAAACAGGCGCAGACAGGTCGGGCGTATTTTCCCGTGTTTGGATGCGCAATCGCGCTTGACGACCCCGCGAAGCTTGCCTAGAACGCCCGTCACGTTCGGGGCATACCCGGACGGGCAGCGAGCGGTTGTAGCTCAGTTGGTTAGAGTGCCGGCCTGTCACGCCGGAGGTCGCGGGTTCGAGCCCCGTCAACCGCGCCACTGCCCCAAGAAAGCGCCCCCCACGGGGCGCTTTTTTCGTTTCCGGGACCGGGGTGCGAACCGGACGGGCGAAACCCGGTAAACCCCTGATTTTCCGTGTCGGTATTACGTCGGTGTCACGTCGGTATTGCGTCGGTGCGAGGATCGGTGCGCGGCTTGGCCGTCAGACGGGCAGGGGCGGCCCGCACCGGCCGGCGGGAAGTTGCATCAAAATGCGGTTTCCATCTTGACGGGTCCCGGGCCTTGGCCTATCCCGCCCCTCACGCGCGGTTGTAGCTCAGTTGGTTAGAGTGCCGGCCTGTCACGCCGGAGGTCGCGGGTTCGAGCCCCGTCAACCGCGCCACTTTCCCCCCGATCCGATCAGACCCCATCAAGACGTGACATGCCCCGAAACGGGACAGTCGTTGCGGGTCAGCAATGACGTGCACCCCGGACGGGCCAGCGCTCAGCCGTAATCGTAGCCCAGCTGTCTTTCGAGGCAGAGATTGAGCTGCGACTTCATGAAGTCGATGTCGTCCGCCGACATCTCTTCGGGCGTTTCGGGGCGGTCGCGGATGGTGGAGGTAAACCGATTGCCGAGCCGCGCATGGGTTTCGCGGACGTAATCGGCCTTGCGCTCCAGCCCGAAGGCCTCCGTGATCTCGTTGAGCAGGCGGTCGGGCTCCGACAGGAAGCTCTCCATCCGCAGGACGACCACGTCGCCACCGCGATTGAGCATGGAGAGGTGCCCCTCGAGCTTGGCGCGACGCAGGTCGTAGAGATTGGCAAAGGGCAGGCCGGTCACCGGGTGGCGGTCGAATTGCAGCGGGCGGCCCGGCGCCTCGGGTTCCAGTTCGGGGTGGATCGTCTCGAAATCGCTGACCCGGTCGACGATGCTGTGCCAGCGCGCCCGGATGAAATCGGAATAGTCGAATTGCTGCATCAGCGGATGCGCGTGCCAGGGCCGTTTGTGCATCGACAGGCCCCATTTGCGGGCGTCGCGGACGCAGACAAAGGTGACCATGTTCTCGGGGATGGCCAGCATCCGGGGAAAGCCGTGTTTCCAGCCCAGGCATTCGGTGCGCATCATCCGGCGCAGGTTCTTGAACAGCATCTTGCGGATGATGTTGGTGCCCGAGGCACGTTCACCGATCACCTGGTACATGACGGGCATGTTGGGGCTGACGCGGCGGATGTAGATGCCTTTTTCAGCGAAATCATCGGGTAGCATGGGGGCTCCGTCCTCTGGCTTGGTCACTTTTACGATTCTCAATCGGCCCAAAACAAGGTAGAAAGACCGCAAGAGGGCGCCCGGATCGCCCCGTGATGAGAGGCTGATCGATGCAATCCACCGCCTGCGCCGTGACCATGGTCCGCGACGACCTGTTTTTCCTGAGGATCTGGCTGGATTACTACGGCGGGATCCTGGGGCCGGAAAACTGCTACGTGATCAATCACGGGCGGGGCGAGGCCGTGGCCGACATGGCCGCAGAGGCCAACGTGATCGGCATCCCCGGCGAGCATCACAAGAATTTCGACATGAAGCGCTGGCGGCTGCTGAACAACATCGTCAACGGCCTGCGCAGCTATTACGACCACGTCATTGTCGGCGATGTCGACGAAATCGTCGCGGTCGATCCGCAGGCGGGGAAGAACCTGCTGGAATTTCTTCAATCGCGGCGACCGAACCGGGTCTTCACGCCGCTTGGCATGGAAGTCATCCATCGCATCGACGTTGAGCCAGAGCCGGTGGGCGACCATGTGCTTGGGCCGCGCCGCCATGTGCGCCTGGCGCCGCATTATTCCAAGCCCTGCATCATCTCGGTCGGGACCAAGATCGCGCGGGGCGGGCATTTCACACAATACGAGCATCTGAACGCGCCTGATGTGCTCTACCTGTTCCACCTGAAATTCTGCGATTTCAAGGCCTATTGCGAGGCAATGGACCGGCGCAATTCGGTCACCGCCTCGGTCGGGGTGGACAAGCCGTCGGAAGCCGGGATCGGCCGCCACTGGTTCGCCGAGGCGCGGGGCGATGACCGGGCGATGTTCGAAAGCTTTGCCGATCTTGAGATGGTCGAGGGCTTCGACATGTCGCCTTACCGGCAGGAAATGCAAGACACGTTCCGACCGCGTGGCGAGACGGGCTATTACGAATTCGACCGCAAGGATCGCGATCTGCAATTCGTCCTGCCGGAGCGTTTCTCGGGCGTTTTCTGAGGGTTACCGCGCCGTCTTCAGGCTTTGCCTTGAGCGTTCAGGAACTCCAGCAGCGCCTGCGCAGTGTCCTGCGGTGCGGTGTCGGGGAAGAAGTGCCCGCCCGGCATCGGCGTCGCCCGGGGCGGCGCGGCGCAGCGATCGGCCCAGGTGGCGGGCACGTCGTATTGCTGTCCCATGGCCCCGTCGGCCCCCCAGAGGATATGGGCGGGACAGGTGATGCGCCGGTCCAGATCCTGCGCATCCAGCGCCATGTCGACATGGATCGCGGCGCGGTAATCGTTGCACATGCCGCGGATCGCGTCCGGGTCGCGCCAGGCGGCGCGGTAGGCCTGCATCTGGTCGGGGGCGAAATCCTCGCTCCGCGCGGCGCCCCAGCCCAGTAGGCAGGTTTCGAAGAAGTAATCCGGGTCCGACCCGATCAGCCGTTCGGGGAAGGGCGCGGGCTGGGCCAGGAAGAACCAGTGGTAATAGGACAGCGCCGTGGCCCGCTGCAGGTCGTCGAGCAGCAGATGCGTCGGCACGATGTCCATCACTTGCATTGATGCGATCCGGTCTGGGTAATCCAGCGCCATGCGATGCGCGGTGCGTGCGCCGCGGTCATGGCCGATCAGATCGAAAGTTTCATGGCCGAGCGCGGTCATCAGGGCGGCCATGTCGCCGCCCATCTCGCGGAAGGAATAGGCCTCCATCTCCGCGGGTTTGGACGATCCGCCATAGCCGCGCAGATCGGCGGCGACGACGCGATGCGTCCGGGCCAGGATCGGCGCGATCACGGCCCAGAGCGCGCGGGTCTGGGGAAAGCCATGGAGCAACAGGACGGGCGGGCCGTCGCCGCCCGTGGAATAGGCGATCTGCTGGCCGTTGACCGCGGCCAGCCCGTCCGTGAAGCCCGGGATCGTCACGACAGCGCGTCGAGGATGCGGGCCCAGCTGCGGATGCCCTTGTGGAAGCTCGTCAGGTCGTATTTCTCGTTCGGCGAATGGATCTGGTCGTCATCCTTGCCGAAGCCGATCAGCATCGCATCCGTGCCCAGGATCGTCTTGAAATACCCCGCGATCGGGATCGACCCGCCGCAGCCGATGAAGGCCGCGGGCTGTGGCCATTCATCCGACAGCGCAGTGCGGGCAGCCTCGAAGGCCGGGTCGCCGGTCTCCATCTGGCCCGCGGGGCTGGCGCCGTGGCCGTGGAAATCGACGGTGCAATCCTCGGGGATCTGGGCGCGGACCATCTCGCGGAAATTCTCGCGGATGGCATGCGGGTCCTGCTGGCCGACCAGCCGGAACGAGATCTTGGCCGAGGCCTTGGACGGCAGCACCGTCTTGAACCCGTCGCCGGTATAGCCGCCCTTGATCCCGTTGACCTCGCAGGTGGGGCGGGACCAGATCATCTCGAGCGCGGAGCGGTCCTTTTCCCCGGCGGGCTCGCCCAGCCCGACCTCGCCCAGAAAGGACCCGGCGTCGAAATTCAGCCCGTCCCATTGCGCCTTCAGCTCATCGGTAAGTTCCGGGACACCGTCGTAGAAGCCCGGAATGGTGATCCGGCCGGTCGCATCATGCAGACCCGCGATGACCTTGGCCAGCACACGGATCGGGTTCATCGCGACGCCACCATACATCCCCGAATGGAGATCCTTGGACGGGCCGGTGATCGTCACCTCCTCGCCCAGCAGGCCGCGCAGCATGGTGACGATGGCGGGGGTTTCCTCGCCGAACATGCCGGTGTCGCAGATCAGCGCGATGTCGGATTTCAGCTCTTCCGCATTGTCCTTCATGAACGGGATCAGCGAGGGCGACCCGCTTTCCTCCTCGCCCTCGAAGAAGAAGGTGATCTTGCAGGGCAGGCTACCATTCTCGGCGATCCAGGCGCGGCAGGCCTCCACGAAGGTCATCAGCTGCCCCTTGTCGTCCGAGGCGCCGCGGCCCCGGATCACCTTGCCCTTGTCGGTCTCCTCGATCTGCGGATCGAAGGGATCACGGTCCCACAGCTCCAGCGGATCGACCGGTTGCACGTCGTAATGGCCGTAGAACAGCAGATGCGGCGCGCCTTCGCCGATATGCCCCACCACCATCGGATGGCCAGGCGTGGGTCGCTTTTCGACCTGCGCACCGAGAGAGGCAAGATCGGCCACCAGCCAATCCGCCGCCTCCTGGCAATTGTCCTTGTAGGCCGGGTCGGTCGAGATCGAGGGGATACGCAGAAGGTTCAGCAGACGCTCGGTCGCCTGGGGCAGATCGGCGTCGATACGGGCAAGCACGGTGTCGAGACTCATGGGAACTCCTTTGTTTGCCCGGAGCCTAGCAGCGCGCGCCGGACTGTCCAGCAAACGCACCGTTTCTCCAGGCCCCCCTGCTTCATCTTGCCGGAAATACTCCCGCCGGAGGCACCGCGGCTCTTGCGCAGCAAGAGACGCAAAACATGGTGTGCGCCGCAGGCGCGCCTTTGGATCACCTCTGCGGGTCCCGCTGGGAATGTCAGGCGAGGGCGAGGATGCGCTGCATGGAATTGAGGTTGCGGGCGGTCGTGGTCACGCCCAGGGCCTTGGGCACTATTGGTGCGAGTTTCGACACGCCCATTCCCTTCGGGGGCCAGTGATAGAGGCATTGCGTGCCCAGCGTCACCTCTTCGCCGGGATAGGCCCGGGGGCTCAGCGCCTCGACCGCGTCCGGGGCCGGGATGGCGCGGAACAGGTGGAAGGTCACGAATTTCGGCTCGTACTCTGCTTGGGGACCGGAATAAGGATTGGCTTCCAGGATCGCCGCGATCTCGGACGGGGTGAAGGCAAGCGCCGGGGGGCGGTGACCGAACTGGGTCTCGATCACGTCCGAGACATGGGCGGCGACGGCGTCAGGGTCCTCGGCCGGATGGTCCATCACGATATTGCCGGACTGGATATAGGTGGCGACGTCCTGCGCCCCGGCCTCTGCCAGCGCCCGGCGCAGCTCTGCCATCGGGGTCTTGCCGTGGCCGCCCACATTGACGGCGCGCAGCAGGACGATCCAGCGCATCACATCAGCTCCGGCTCGCGGCCCAGCTTGCCGGCCAGCGGCGCGACCGTCAGCCCCTGCACGATGATCGAGAAAATCACCACGCAATAGGTCGCCGTCAGGATCAGCGGCGTCCAGTCGCTTTCGGGCAGCGACAGCGCCAGCGCGACCGAGATCCCGCCCTTCAGTCCGCCCCATGTCATGATCGGGATGGTGCCCGGCACGAAGGTGCGGAAGGGGCGCAGCAGCAGGACGGGCACCGCCACCGCCGCCAGCCGCGCCGCCAGTGCCAGCGGGATGGCGACCAGCGCGGCGGTGACGTAATCGCCGTCGAAGGTGATGGCAAAGACCTCGACCCCGATCAGCAGGAAGAGGACCGCGTTCAGGATCTCGTCCACCAGGTGCCAGAAGAGGTCGACATATTTGCGCGTTTCCTCGGACATGCCGTGGCGCGCGCCGATATCACCGATCAGCAGCCCCGCGCAGACCGCCATGATCGGGGCCGAGACATGCAGCGCCACCGACAGCTCGTAGCCACCGAAGGCGAGGCCGAGGGTGATCAGCACTTCAAGCGAGGGATCGTCGATATGGCGCATCACCCGGAAGGTCAGCCAGCCCAGCACAAGGCCCAGCACCGCGCCGCCGACGGCCTCCTGCGCGAACAGCCTGGCCGCATCCGCAAACCCCGATCCGTGGTGGTCGTCGCCCGGAAAGGCCAGCCCGACCAGGACGAGGAAGACGACATAGCCAACCCCGTCATTGAAGAGCGATTCCCCCGCGATCTTCGTTTCCAGCGATTTCGGCAGCGACGCTTCGCGCAGCACGCCCAGCACCGCCACGGGATCGGTCGGGGAAATCAGCGACCCGAAGACCAGCGCCACGATCAGCGGCATCCCGGTCAGCCAGGAAAAGCCGAAGCCCACGACCAGTGTCGACAGCGCCACGCCCATCGTCGCCATCAGGAAGACGACGCGCCATTGTTCGCGCAGGTCCGACACTTTCACATGCAGCGCACCGGCAAAGAGCAGCAGGCCCAGCATGCCCTCCAGCAGCGCCTCTGAGAAATCGATGCCGCCGACGATCGCGCGGATATCCTCGGCGATGGTCGTCGCGGGCCACAGCAGGTCGATCCCCAGCACTGACAATGAGGCCAGCAGCGCCACGACCAGGATCCCGATGGAGGAGGGCAGCCGCAGCAGGAAATAATTGATCGTCCCGAAAAGCCCGGCCAGCACGATCAGCAGGGACGCGATTTGCAGGATATTCATCTGGTGGGGCCCCCGGCGGATGCTGCTGATGGCTTCGGGCCTAGCATGGCCTATGCGACCGCGCCAGTTTCATCCCGGCCCAGTGTCACCACGACCGGCAGGTGGTCCGACGCGATCCTGGCGGGCTGCGCCAGGTGGGTGCGTGGCGCGGTGACCGCGCGCAGACCGGCCGAGATCGCGATCCGGTCCAGCGGTCCCAGCGGGCGCGGCGCCGGAAAGCTGGGCGGCGCGGGCAGCAGGGTGAGCGGCCGGATTTCGTGGTTCAGCGCCGAGCCACGCCCCCATTCGTTGAAGTCCCCGGCCAGCAGCGTCGGGCGGGGTGGCAGTTTCGCCAGCGCCCGGCGGATCGCGGCCAGCTGCTGCAACCTGTAGCGGCGGATCAGCCCCAGATGCACGCCGATGACACGCAGCGGCCCGATGGGTGTCTCCAGCTCGGCCCGGATCGCGCCGCGTGGCTCCAGCCCCGGCAGGGTGATCTGGGCGGTTTCGGTCCAGCGGATGCCGGGCCGGGCCAGCATCGCATTGCCGTGCCAGCCGATCGACGGCCCGCCCGCGCTGACCGGGGAAAACGGCAGGATGCGCCAGCCTGCAGCCTCGACCATGTCGTGGGGCAGCGCGGCGGGGCGCGGGGGCAGACGCTTGTCCGCCTCCTGCAGCACCGCGAGATCTGCCGCGATATCCGACAGCACATCGAGGCTGCGCTGCGGATTGCGCCGCAGGTCGAGCCCGACGCATTTCTGAAGGTTCCAGGTTGTGATACGAAGTATGGGTGCCGACATAGGCGCAGAATTGAACGTGAAGCCGGGAATGTCACGCATGTTGAGGGAACAGAGCCTCGTCACACGGATCGTCTGGGGCCTGCTGGTCATCAGCGCGGCGGCCGCGCTCATCGAGGGGCGGTTTTCCCTGACCTTCGTGTCGCTGGCCACGCTGGGCCTGTCGATGGTGCCGGTCTATGTCGCCCGCTGGGCCGAGATCGTGGTGCCGCCTTCGTTCCTGGCGGCGGTGGTGCTGTTCGTGGGCGGGACGGTGTTCCTGGGCGAGGTCTTCGATTTCTACAACCGGTTCTGGTGGTGGGACATCGCGATGCATGGCGGGTCGGCCGTGGGATTCGGCCTGATCGGCTTCGTGCTGGTCTTCATGATGTTCCAGGGCGACCGGTTTGCCGCGCCGCCAAGCGCCATCGCCTTCTTTGCCTACTGCTTTGCCCTGGCGATCGGCGCAATGTGGGAGGTGTTCGAGTTTACCATGGATCAGCTGTTCGGCCTGAACATGCAGAAATCCGGGCTGATGGACACGATGGGCGACCTGATCGTCGACATGGGCGGAGCGCTGCTGGGGGCTTTGGCGGGGTATTTCTACCTGCGCGAACAGGCCTTCGGGGGGCTGACCGGGGTGATCGACTACTTCGTTTCGCGCAATCCCCGGTTCTTCCGGAAACGCCGCAAATAGCGGTTGACCCTGCGGCGCCGCAGGGTCCTGATGCGCGCCATGAGAAAAGACCGTATCGACCTGGCCGGTGGCATAGGTCTGGTCTGTTTCTCCGCCGTGCTGGCGGGGAATCAGATCGTCGTCAAACTGACCAATGATGCCCTGTCCCCCGTCTTTCAGGCGGGCGTGAGGTCGCTGGGTGCGGCGCTGGTCGTGTGGATCTGGGCGATGGCGCGGGGCGTGAGCTTTGGCCCGCTGCGCCCGCAGGTCTGGCCGGGCGTGATCCTGGGGCTGCTCTTTTCCTTTGAATTCCTTTGCCTTTTCACGGCGCTGGACCTGACGACGGTCTCGCGGGCCTCGATCATTTTCTACACGATGCCGATGCATCTGAGCCTCGCGGCGCATTTCCTGATCCCCGGCGAACGGCTTAGCCCGCAGCGGGTCGTGGGGCTGGTGCTGGCCTTTGGCGGGGTCTTCATCGTGCTGGCCGACCGCGCCGGGGGCGAGGCGAGCCTGGCGGGCGATCTTCTGGCGCTGTGCGGGGCCTTTGGCTGGGCCGGGATCGCGCTGGTGGTGCGGATTACCCCGCTGTCCGAGGCACCGCCGGAAAGCCAGCAATTGTGGCAATTGGTGATCTCGTCGCCGATCCTGCTAGGGCTGGCGCCTTTGATGGGCCCGGTGCTGCGGGATGTGGGGCCTGAGGTCTGGGCGCTGATGGGTTACCAGATCGTCGCGGTGGCGAGCCTGGGGTTCCTGGCGTGGTTTTACCTGATGAAGACCTACCCGGCCTCGAACGTGGCAAGCTTTGCCTTCCTCACGCCGGTCTTTTCGGTCGTTCTGGCCTGGCTGCTGCTGGGCGAACCGCTGCGCTGGACGGTGATCGCCGCGCTGACGCTGGTGTCGCTGGGCATCTTCCTGATCAACCGGCGCTAGCGGTCATCCTGCCGCCCGTATGGGATAACCGGCAGGATGAAAGAACCAAAAAACCTATGTGCCACAGAAGGTTGCCGTGACCTCTTCGCCTTTTACAGGAGGGCGGGTCAGCGTCGTGTCCGCGGGCATTTCGAACGGCGTCGCCAGCGCATGCGTCAGCGTATGGAACGGGGCCATGTCGCCTTCGACCGCGGCAGAGATCATCTGTTCGACGCGGTGGTTGCGAGGGATCACGGCCGGGTTCGTGCGGTTCATCAGCGCGGCGGCATCGGGTTCGCCCTCAAGCCGGGCATGCCAGCGGTCGACCCAGTCGAGGAAGGCGTCGCGATCGGCCAGCTGATCCTTGGCCTCGTCGGTTGGCAGGGCGCGGAACGTGTTGGTGAAATCGGAATTGCCCGCCTGCATCAGCGCCAGAAGGTCGCTGATCAGCGCCCGGTCCTCGGCCACGGGGGCCGAGATCCCGATCTTGGCACCGAAAACGCGCAGCCAGTTCGCCTCGATCTGGTCGGGCATGGCATGCACGGCCTCGGTGAAGGGGGCGATGGCGGCGTCGGGGTCGGGCATCAGCGGCAACAGCGCCGAGGCGAGCTTGGCCATGTTCCAGGGCAGGACCTGCGGCTGGTTCGAATAGGCATAGCGCCCGAACTGGTCGATGGAGCTGTAGACCGTGTCGGGGTGATAGCTGTCCATGAAGGCGCAGGGGCCGTAATCGATGGTTTCGCCGGAAATCGAGGTGTTGTCGGTGTTCATCACGCCATGGATGAAGCCGATCCCCATCCAGCGGGTCACCAGGTCGGCCTGGCGCGCGATCACGCCGCGCAGGAAATCGAGCGGGTCGGTCGCGTCGGGATGATGCCGGTCGACCGCGTATTCGTAGAGCGCGCGGAGCGAGGCGGTGTCACCGCGTGCGGCGAAATATTCGAAATGTCCGACCCGCAGATGCGATCCGGCCACGCGGGTCAGCACGGCCCCGGGCAGCCCGGTTTCGCGTTGGATACGTTCGCCGGTGGCGACGGCCGCCAGGGCGCGGGTAGTGGGAATGCCAAGGGCATGCATCGCTTCGCTGATGACATATTCGCGCAGCACCGGCCCCATCCAGGCGCGGCCATCGCCGGCGCGGGAATAGGGGGTGCGGCCCGACCCTTTCAGCTGGATGTCGCGGCGTTGGCCATTGCGGTCGATGACCTCGCCCAGCAGGACGGCGCGGCCATCGCCCAGGGACGGGGAAAAGCCGCCGAACTGGTGCCCGGCATAGGCCTGCGCCAGCGGATCGGCGCCCTCGGGCACGGTGTTGCCGGCAAAGAGCGTGGCGCGGTCGGCTTCGGCCACGTCGAGGCCAAGCTCGGCGGCGAGCGCGTCGTTATAGGCCAGCAGATGCGGCGCCTGGACCGGGGTCGGTGCGACACGGGTGTAGAGGGCGTCCGGCAGGCGGGCATAGGAATTGTCGAAGGCGATATGCAGGGTCATGGCACAGAGGTAGGCATTCGCGCGGCTCACGTCCAGTTCCGGCGCGATGGTTTGCGGGCGGGGCCGTGCAGGCGGAACCGTGGGAGTGAGGCTTCAGGTGAAGTTGCGCGTCATCAGCATGTAGCGCGGCCGGGGTGCGAACCCGGCGCGGCGGTAGAGCTCCTGCGGGGCGGTATCGTCGCGGTCGACCTCGAGGTGGAGCGCCTTCAGGCCGCTGCCAGCAAGCGTCTTGGGCAGGGCCGACAGAACCTCCGTCCCGATGCCGCGGCCCCGCACGCCGGGGCGGATGTAGATCTCGTCGACGAACCCGTCCATGCCGCCCAGCTCGACCGACCATCCGAAGCAGATGATGATGTAGCCGATGGGCGACCGGGCGGGCCCGATCAGCCAGATCGCCCCATGGGGCGAGCCTTCGAGCAGCGGCAGCAGCGCGGCCTCGCGGAAGGGCTGATCGGTGGTCAGCTGGTGTTCCGCGTGGAAGGCTGCGACCAGCGGCTCCAACCGGGGCAGATCGTCAGGCGTGGCAAGGTGAAGCGCGGTCACAACCGGCCCAGCCGTTCCGTCAGCAGGTCGAAATAGCCCTGGTCGTCGATCGTGCCCATGAAGAGCGCGTTCGGCGCGCGGTCGGTCACGCCCCACCAATCGGCGACGGTCATGCCCATGGTCAGCTCGGACGTCGTTTCGATCTCGACGTTGATGTGGCGGCCGGTGAACAGTTCGGGCCGGATCAGGTAGGCGGTGACGCAGGGATCGTGCAGGGGGGCGCCTTCGGAGCCGTATTTCTCGCGGTCGAAGCGTTCGAAGAAATCCGTCATCTCGGCGACGGCGGTGCCGACCCGGGTGCCCAGGGCGCGGAAGGCGTCGTTGCGGGGCTTGGTGACCAGCGCCTTGTGGGTGACGTCGAGCGACATGACCACGATGGGCACGCCCGAGCGGAAGACGATATCGGCGGCCTGCGGGTCCACGTAGATGTTGAACTCGGCCGCCGGGGTGATGTTGCCGACCTCGAAATAGGCGCCGCCCATCAGGACGACTTCCTGTACCTTTTCAACGATATCGGGGGCGCGTTCAAAGGCGGTGGCGATATTGGTCAGCGGCCCCAGCGGGCAGAGCGTGACCGTGCCGGCAGGTTCGGCGCGCAGCGTGTCGATGATGAAATCGACCCCGTTCTGATCCTGCAGCGGCATCTCCGGATCGGGCAGCTTGGGGCCGTTCAGCCCGGTCTGGCCATGCACGTGTTCGGCGGTGACCAGCGGCCGGCCCATCGGGCGGTCGCAGCCGGCAAAGACCGGGATGTCGGTCTTGCCGGCCAGTTCGCAGATGATGCGGGCATTCTTGGCCGTCAGGGCCAGCGGTACGTTGCCGGCGACGGCGGTGATGCCCAGAACCTCGATCTCCTCGGGGCTGGCGAGGGCCAGCAGGATGGCGACGGCGTCGTCCTGGCCGGGATCGGTGTCGATGATGATCTTGCGGGGCATGCGGGTCCTTCGGGTTTGGGGCCGGGTTTGGGGCGCTGAGGTTGCAGGAAGGGACGCGCCCGGTCTGTTGGCCGGATTTGGACTGGAAAGCGGGGCGCGGTGCAAGCGGAAATCCGGCGCGGCGGTGGCGTTTCGCCGGGTCGCGGCGGGGCCGGATCAGGCGAGGGTGAAAAGCACCGCGATCTCGGTCACCTGCTGGGTCGCACCGAGGATGTCCCCGGTCTGCCCGCCGATCCGGCGCTGCGCGATGTGCGCGATGGCCAGGGCGGCGAGGAAGGTGACAAGCGCGGCGGCGGGCAGGGCGGTGCCGATGGCGAGCACGGCGATTATCAGGGCGATCAGCGCCGACAGGGTGGCGAGCCGGGGCGAGGGCCGTCCGGTCGATCGCGACAGCCCGTCCTGCCGCGCCGGTGGCAGCAGCGCCATCAGTGCGGGCATCGTGGCGCGGGAGAGGACCGCGGCGGCGATCAGCGCGGCGAAGGTGGGGCCTACTCCCTGGCCCAGCAGCAGGGTCAGCGCGGCGGTGCGGGCGGCCAAGGCCAGGATCATGGCGATCATGCCGTAGCTGCCGACGCGGCTGTCGCGCATGATCTCGAGCCGTCTTTCGCGGGTCCAGCCGCCCCAGAGCCCGTCAGCGGTGTCGGCCAGGCCGTCCTCGTGCAGGGCGCCGGTCATCATGACCTGCAGGACGACGATCACCAGGGCGGCCAGCGGCGCCGGCAGGCCAAGCGCGAGGCAGAGCCAGCCGCTCAGCCCCGCAAGCGTCGCGCAGACAAGCCCAACGAGCGGAAAGGCCCAGGCGGAGGCGATGCCGCGCCCGGTATGATCGGGCAGGGGCAGGCGGGTCAGCAGGGCGAAGGCCGAGAGGGCTTCGTCGGTGCGGTCGCGGAGGGAGGTGGGCATTTCGGTTGCTCCTTCGTCGCGATGCGTTAGACACCGGGGACGACTTCAGTTCAACGGGGAATGACATGTCCAAGGCTCCTGCCACTCTTGCCGAATACCGCCAGATCCTGGGCGCCCTGCCGGGGCCCGATGCAGGGGCGATTGCCGATGCGGCCGACCGCAACGGCCAATTGACCAAGCCCCCCGCGGCGCTTGGCCGGTTGGAGGATGTCGCGGCCTGGTATGCGGGCTGGCGCGGCGACGGACGGCCGCGGATCGAGGCGCCACAGGTGGTGATCTTTGCGGGCAATCACGGTGTCGCGGCGCGCGGCGTGTCGGCCTTTCCGCCCGAGGTGACGGTGCAGATGGTAGCCAATTTCGAGGCCGGCGGCGCGGCGATCAACCAGCTGGCCAAGACGTTTGGCGCACGGATGGACGTGGTCGCGCTCGATCTCGACCGCCCCACGGGTGATTTCACCGAAGGCCCGGCGATGAGCGAGGACGATCTGCTGGCGGCCCTGTCGGCGGGCTGGGACGCGGTCGACGAAAACGCGGACCTGCTGGTCACCGGCGAGATGGGGATCGGCAACACCACCGCCGCGGCGGCGCTGGCCCATGCGCTGTATGGCGGGAAGGCCGAGGATTGGGCCGGGCGCGGCACCGGCGTGGACGATGCGGGCCTGGCGCGCAAGGCCGAGGTCGTGGCGGCGGGTGTCGCGCGCCATGGCGGCGGCGACGGGCTGGACCTGCTGGGAGCCTTGGGCGGGCGCGAGATCGCGGCCATGGCCGGGGCGATCCTGCGGGCGCGCGTGGCGGGTATTCCGGTGATCCTGGACGGGTTCATCTGCTGTTCCGCCGCCGCCTGCCTTCAGGCCGTTGCTGCGGATGGGCTGGATCATTGCGTGGCCGGTCATGTCAGTGCCGAGGGCGCGCATCCCGCGCTGCTGGAGCGGCTGGGCAAGGCGCCGCTTCTGTCGCTGGGCCTGCGGCTGGGCGAAGGATCGGGCGCGGCGCTGGCCATCGGCGTGCTGCAGGGCGCGGTGGCCTGTCATTCCGGCATGGCCACCTTTGCCGAAGCGGGCGTAAGCGCCGGCTGATCCCCCTGATCCAAAAGCCGCCTGCGGCGACACGATCCATGGCCCGCGCCGCCGGCGCGGGCGGTTGGCGCCCGTGGCCATGTCCGGCCTTGTGGCGGCGTTCGCGCCTGTGGCGGATGGGGGGCGCCGGAGGGCCAGCCCTCCGGACCTCCCGGGATATTTGTCGGCCAGATGAAAGGGGCGGTCTTGAACCGGGTCAGGCGGCCTCTTCATCCTCGGCGAGCAGGGCCTGGAGGGCGGCCTCGAGATCTTTTTCCAGCTCCTTGGAGCGGGCGATGTAGTCCTCGTTCTTGTCGGCGGGAATGTTCGGATCCCACAGCTCGGCCAGTTCGCGGACGGTTTCGCGGTCATGGTGGTAGAACGTGTCTTCGGCGCGGGAGGCCTCGAATTCGGTAAAGCCCGCATTTTCAAGCACGTAGCGCCCGGCCCTGAGAGAGGAGTCGAAGGTTTCGCGGACGATGTCATCGGCCCCGGCCTTGTAGAGCGCGTAGACGTGGCGGCGGTCGCGGGCGCGGGCGATGATGTGGATGCCGGGCTTCTGCTTGCGGGCATAGCTGACCAGCCGGATCACCGCGTCGGGATCGTCCATGGCGGCGACGAGGATGCGCGCCTTGTCGAGCCCGGCGGCACGCAGGATGTCGGGGCGGGTCGGGTCGCCGAAATAGCCCTTGAAGCCGAAGCGGCGCATCAGCTCGATCGTTTTCATGTCATGGTCGAGCACGACCGTCTTGATGCCGGAGCTTTGCACCAGCCGGTTCACGATCTGGCCGAAGCGGCCGATGCCGGCGATGATGACCGCGCCCTCGTCGTCGATCTCGTCGGGTTCGCGCGGGGCGACGCCGGAATCGCCCATCTTCTTGCTGAGCCAGTCATAGAGCAGGAAAAGCAGCGGCGTGATCAGCATGGTCAGGGCGATGACCAGCAGCAGCCGTTCCGACAGCACCTGGGGCAGCACGTTGAGCTGGCCGGAGAAGGAGAGCAGGACGAAGCCGAACTCCCCCGCCTGGGAGAGCGACAGGGTGAAGAGCATCAGGCGGCGGCGGCGCAGCTTGAACGCGCGGCCGATGGCGAAGAGGATCGCGCCCTTCACGAGGATCAGGCCGAAGGCGAGGCCGAGGATCAGAAGCGGTTCGCGGAAGAAGAGGGCGAAATTGATGCCCGCGCCCACGGTGATGAAGAAGAGTCCCAGGAGCAGGCCCTTGAAGGGTTCGATATCGCTTTCCAGCTCGTGCCGGAATTCGGAGTTCGCCAGCACCACGCCCGCAAGGAAGGTGCCGAGCGCCGGCGACAGGCCGACGAGGTTCATCAGGAAGGCGATGCCGACGACGATGACGAGGGCGAGGGCAGTGTACATCTCGCGCAGCCGGGCGGCATGGATGAAGCGGAAGACCGGGGCGGTGAGGTAGATGCCCGTCAGGATCACCGCCGCGACGGCGCCGAAGGTGACGAGGGTGACGCCCCAGCCGGGCAGGCCCTCGACCAGCGACATGGTGTGATGGGCGTCTTCGACCGGGTGGCGGTTGAGCGATCCGTCCTCGCTGAACCGCAGGGGGGCGGAGGTGGCGAGCAGCGGCAGGAAGGCCAGCATCGGGATCACCGCGATGTCCTGCGTCAGCAGCACGGAGAAGGCGGAGCGGCCGCCGGGCGTCTGGATCAGGCCCTTTTCCGACAGGGTCTGCAGCACGATGGCGGTCGACGACAGCGCCAGGATCATGCCGACGGCCAGGGCGGTGTTCCAGGTTTCGCCGAAGGCCATGAAGGCGGCCATGACGGCGGCGGTGGTCAGCACGACCTGAAGCCCTCCCAGGCCCAGCAGGCGGTGGCGCATGTTCCACAGCGCCTTGGGTTCAAGCTCCAACCCGATGAGGAAGAGCATCATGACCACGCCGAATTCCGCGAAATGCTGCAGGTCGGCGGTTTCGCTGCCCACGAGGCCGAGGATCGGGCCGATGACGATACCGGCGGAAAGATAGCCCAGGACGGAGCCGAACCCCAATCGCGCCGCGATCGGCACGGCGATCACGGCTGCGGCGAGGTAGATGGTAGCCTGGTAGAGAAATCCTTCCATTCGGGGTCGGTCCTTTCGGTCAAGAGGTGTGACGGGTCGGCAGCGGCCCGTCCTGTTTGAACTGGTCCATAACAATCTGGCTTTGCACCCGCGTGACAGTCGGATGCGACAACAGAACTTCGTGGATCAGCCGGTGCAGGGCCGACAGATCCGTGCAATAGATGCGCAGCAGGTAATCCGCCTCGCCGGTGAGGGTCCAGGCGCTGGTGATTTCGGGCCGGGCCTGGACGAGGGCGGCAAACTCACGCGACTGGTCCGGTCCGTGCGTGCCCAGCTGGACCTGGACGAATGCCTGGATGGCGAGACCGAGATTATCCGGGTTGAGCCGGGCGGTATACCCCTCGATATAGCCTTCCGCCTCGAGCCGCTGGCGGCGGCGACCGGCCTGGGAGGGGGACAGGTTAAGCAGCTCTCCGAGCTCCTGCGCGGTGAGGTGGGCATCTTTCTGAAGCGCCGTGAGCAGGCGCAGATCGGTCGAATCCAGCATGTGCGGAAAACTCGCGTCTGTGTCGCGAAGTTTGTAAAACATCCGCATTTCCGGGGCAAGAATCCCCTGCTTTCGCGCAGATTTCCGGCGCGAAACAGCGTAGGATTGCGTCAAACACGCGCAAACAGGAGGTCTCCCATGGGTCCGTTCCCTCACGACGCCCCGAAATCCACCATCACCGAAGACAACCCGGCCGGCACCGACGGGTTCGAATTCGTCGAGTTTGCCCATCCCGATCCGCAGGAGCTGCGCGATCTGTTCGCCAAGATGGGCTACGAGCTGGTCGGCCGCCACAAGTCCAAGGATATCGAGCTGTGGCAGCAGGGCGATATCACCTACATCATCAATGCCGAGCCGGGCAGCCACGCCGCCGCCTTCATCGAGGAACACGGGCCCTGCGCGCCGTCCATGGGCTGGCGCGTCGTCGATGCGCAGCATGCCTTCGATCACGCGGTCGCCAAAGGGGCAGAACCCTACGAGGGGCCGGGCAAGACGATGGACGTGCCCGCGATCAAGGGGATCGGCGGATCGCTGATCTACTTCATCGACCAGTATTACGAGACCTCGCCCTATAACGAGGAATTCGAGTGGCTGGCCCAGTCCAAGCCGCGCGGCGTGGGGTTCTACTACCTCGATCACCTGACCCACAACGTGCACAAGGGCAACATGGATACCTGGTTCCGGTTCTACGGCGACCTGTTCAACTTCCGTGAAATCCGCTTCTTCGACATCCAGGGCAAGTTCACGGGGCTGTATTCCCGCGCGCTGACCTCGCCCTGCGGGCGCATCCGGATCCCGATCAACGAGGACCGGGGCGAGACCGGGCAGATCGTGGCCTATCTGAAGAAGTACAACGGCGAGGGCATTCAGCATATCGCCGTGGGCGCGCGTGACATCTACGACGCGACCGACCAGATCGCGGAGAAGGGCATCCGCTACATGCCGCCGCCGCCCGAGACCTATTACGCCATGTCTCATGACCGTGTCGTCGGCCATGAGGAACCGATCGAGCGGATGAAGAAGCACGGCATCCTGATCGACGGCGAAGGTGTGCTGGACGGTGGCGAGACACGGATCCTGCTTCAGATCTTCTCGAAGACCGTGATCGGGCCGATCTTCTTCGAATTCATCCAGCGCAAGGGCGATGACGGGTTCGGCGAAGGCAACTTCAAGGCGCTGTTCGAATCCATCGAACAGGAGCAGATCGACAACGGAGAGATCGCCGCAGAGTGATCCGCAACGACAGCGTGGCGCGCTTTGGGCGCGTCACGAGGGACAAAAGGCAGCAATAAACGTGGACGCAAGTCCGACAGGGAGAGCGGCTGATCCGGGGACGGGTCAGCCGCTTGGCATGTCGAGGGTGACGTTCCGGCCGTCCTTCTGGTAGCGCAGGGTGCTTTCGCCGATGGCGAGCACGCGGCCCCCGTCGATACGGTCGCCGACCTCGACCTTGCGGTAGCGGCCATTGGCCAGACGCACCAGCGCGCGGCGGTCCGACGGCTGGCCATAGACGCCGATCAGGTTGATCGCGCTCAGGTCGATGGCGTCCCGCACGGTGGCCTGCCGCGCGACGGAGGTGCGCGAGGGCACGGCCGGCTCGACCGAGGGCGGCGGGATCGGCGTGGCGCGCGCAATGGCGGCCAGTTCTTCGATATTGCCGGGGCGGGTCTGCGGGCGCAGGGCCACAAAATCGGGTTCGGGGCGGTCGATCGCCTCTTCTTCGGTGGCGTCGGCCTCTGCCTCGTCCTCGGTGCCGATCCCGGCGATCCCGGCCGCTACGGAGGAGCGATCCTCGTCCGCGATCAGCGAACCGGGACGGGCCTGCGGGCGGCGCACGGCATCCTGCGCGAGAGAGGCCGCGGCGGCGAGGACCACATCGTCCTGGGTCGCGTCCTCGGCTATGGCGGTGCCTTCTTCGATAGCGGCGTCGTCCAGCGCGGCATCCTCGCCTGTGGCGTCGGATTCGGGGCTGTCTTGCGAGGTATCGGCGGTGTCGGCGGGTTGATCCTGCGCGGCGTCGGTGGTGTCGTCCTCCGTCGCCTCAATCTGGCCCAGGGCGAGGGCGGCGGCGCGTTCCTCGGCCGACAGCTCTGCCTCGGCAGTGTCGGTCTCCGTTTCGCTGCCGGGGCGCAGGCGGGGGCGGATGTCGGCGAAGGGGCCGGGCGTCGGGGCCGGCTCTTCCTCAACCGTATCGGTGGCCTCTGCCGTGTCGGTCGGCGTGTCGGCGTCGGTCGTGTCCTCTGCCGTTTCCTCAGCTGTTACCGTAGGGGCGTCCGGGTCGATGGTGTCTTCGGTCACATCCTCCGGCGCGGCGTCCGGTTCGGACTGGTCCTCGGCTGGCGGAGCGGCGGCGGGCTCCGGTTTGACCTCCGGCGGCTCTTCGCCCGGGCGCAGGGGCGGCACGACGGGCGGCGGGCCAGCGTAGATCATGGTGCCGGTCGGGGCCATCGCGCCATCGGGCGTGGCGATGACGAGGCCGCGTTCATCCATGTCCGCGCGGTAGCCGGGGCCGGGCGCGGGCAGGGGTGTTTCGGGCGGCGTGTCGGGCGTCAGCGCGGCCAGGCTGATCGTCGGATTGCGCGACCCCACGCCCGCGATCTGCGGCAGGCTCTCGGGTCCGGTGGTGGTTTCGGGCGCAGTATCCGGCGCCTCGGGCGACCGCTGCCAGATGCCGGTGGCGGCATAGCGGGCCTCTGCCTCCGCATCTTTGGCGGGCAGGTCGAACGCGGCGCTGTCGGTCGTGGCCTCCGGGCCCGGTTCGGTCGCGTCCTCTGCGGGGGCCTCGGCCGTGTCGGTCTCATCCGTCTGACTGGGCAGGGCGGAGGGCAGAACGACACCGTCCTCAGGCGCATCGACACCGGGGCCGGGCGGCACGAAGCTTTCGCCGCCGCCTTCGTCGGGGGTCAGAGCGGCCTCTTGAACATCATCGCGCGGCGTCAGCAGGGACACCATCCGCTCATCCAGGAAGACGGAGGCCCAGGCGGCGACACCGGCCATGAAGAGCACCAGCAGCACCGTCAGAACGACACCCAGGTAGCGTCGATCACGCGGGGCGCTGCCTGCATTGCGGGCGCCGAAGACCGTCATCCGTTCGGCTTCGGACTTGCGCTGCTTGGCGCTGAGCGCCCCGGCCATTGGCGGCGCCGTCGAGGCGCCGGGCGGCAGTGCGAAGGGATCGGGTTTCTTTAGCGCAGCCGGCGACGGGGTCTTGGGCGCGGGTTCGATGACTTTTGCGGCGTCCTTGGCCTTGCCCCGCTTGGGTTTCTTGGCCTTGGCGTCGGGCTTGGGCGTCTTCGTGTCGGCCTTGGCAGCGGGCGCGTCACCCGGCTTGACCGACGGTGCCTTGGGCAGGTCCGGCAGCTTGGCAGAGGGGGCCTTGGTCGCGGCGGGCACGGCCATCTTGGGCAGCGGCAGATCCTTGAGGCTCTGCTTGGCAGGCGGGGCGGATTTGTCCTCGGGCTTGGGAAGCTGGACCGCGGGTTTGGCGATCAGGGCGGCCTTTTCGGCCAGGTCCCTGGCCTCTGCGGCGTCCTTGCGGGCCTTGCGTTGTGCTTCGACCCTGGTCTTGGCGGCGTCGCGCAGGTTCCGAACGCGGGACATGATGCCGAGTCCTAAGCCCTCGAACTTGCGGTTCGGGTCGCGAATCTGGTCGACCTTTTCTCGCAGGCCGAAGGATTTCCGAGGCTTGGCCGGTTTCGCGGGCTTGGCCTTGGCCGCGGGATTCGCCGGGGTGGAGGGCTTGGCGACGGCGCTGTCAGCGGCGACAGGCGAGGCGGGGTCCGCCGGGGTGTGAACCGGTGGAGTCAGCGTGGGGCCGGCATCCGTCGCGGACGCGTCGGACGTGTCCGGTTTCGTTTCGGAAGCCCGGGCCTTTTCTTCAACCGCATCCTTGTCGGCATCGGCTTTGCGCGGCTCCGGCGGACGTTTGCGAACGGAGCTGAAGGAGATCGCGGGGAGGTCTTCCTCTTTATCCTCTTTCGCCTTTTCCTCCGGCGCAGGCTCAGCCGCCGGTGCGGGTTCGGCCGCGGGCGTGGGCTCGGTCCGCGGCGCGGGCGCCTCCGCGGCTTTCAACTCTGGCACCTTGGCGCGGCCGGACACGCGGATCGGGATCAGGTCGCGTTCGACGGTTTCGCCGCCGGGAATATCCTCGGCGGCACCGAAGAACGGCTCTCCGTTATATTCGCCGGCCTCGGGGCGGGCGACGAAAGAGACGGGGTGGAAGCCATAGCCGCGGGCGAAGGCATCGGCCTCGTCCAGGGTTTCCAGCGCCACGGCGGCGATCTGAAGCTCTCCGCCCGAAATGGTGCTGTCGCAGCTGAGTTCGTCCAGGGAATAGGGCGTGGCGCCTTCCAGCGCGGTCTGCACGGCGCGTTTGCGCGACACCGGGTCGGCGGGAATGCCCGAGACAGACAGGAACCGGATCTGGTCATTGGGCACGACGACCTTGCAGGTCAGATCGCCGGGCGACAGCGCCTCGGCCATCTGGCGAAGCTCGGCCATGCGGGTATCGAGATCGTCGGCATCCGGCGCGGCCTCACCAACCAGCGCCCATCCCGGAGACGAGCGTTGCAGCAGGGAAATCCCATCAAGCGACAGTATCAGCGCGAAATTTGGTTTCATGTCCCCGTCATCTGCGGCGTCAGCAAAGGCCTGAGCCGGGCCCCCGCGGAGGCCCGGCATCTGCGTGATCCTATATCAGGGTTAACAATAGGAAAAGGTGATCCGTCCCTGATTGCAGGTACTTGGCGATCATCCGCAGGCTTTGGCAAGCGCCTGGTCGAGATCGGCGATCAAATCATCGGGATCCTCGATGCCGATGGAGACGCGAACGACCTCGGGGGCGGCGCCTGCGGCCTTCTGCTGGTCCTCTGTCAGCTGGCGGTGCGTGGTTGAGGCGGAATGGATCACCAGCGACCGCGTATCGCCCAGGTTGGCGACATGGCTGAAGATCTCGACCGAGTCGACGAATTTCACGCAGGCCTCGTATCCGGCCTTGAGTGCAAAGGTGAAAAGCCCGCCGGTGCCCTTGGGACAGATGCGCGGCACCCGGTCGGCATAGGGCGAGGAGGGCAGACCGGCATAGGTCACGTAATCCACCCGCGGATCGTTTTCGAGCCAGGTCGCGACCTTCAGCGCATTGGCCGTGTGCCGTTCCATGCGCAGCGACAGCGTCTCGATCCCCATCAGCGTGTAATGGGCGGCCTGCGGGTTCAGCGTCATGCCGAGGTCGCGCAGACCGATGGCGATGCCGTGGAAGGTGAAGGCGAGGGGGCCGAAGGTCTCGTGAAACTTCAGACCGTGATAGGCGGGTTCGGGCTGGGACAGCGACGGGAACTTGTCCGAGGCGGACCAGTCGAAATTGCCCGAGTCGACGACCACGCCGCCGGTGACGGTGCCGTTGCCGGTCAGGTACTTGGTCATGGAATGCACGACCAGCGTCGCGCCATGCTCGATGGGGCGGCAAAGGTAGGGCGTGGCCGAAGTGTTGTCGACGATCAGCGGCAGGCCGGCCTCGTCCGCGATCTTGGCGATCGCGTCGAGATCGGTGATGTAGCCGCCCGGATTGGCGATGGATTCGCAGAACACTGCGCGCGTGTCGTCGTCGATGGCGGCCTTCACGGCGTCGAGGTCATCGAAATCGACGAAGGTCGCCGACCAGCCAAAGCGTTTGATCGTCTGGCTGAACTGGGTGATGGATCCGCCATAAAGCCTTGTCGATACGACGATATTCCGGCCCGGAGCCATAAGCGGGAACAGCGCCATGATTTGCGCTGCATGGCCGGAGGAGCAGCAGACCGCCCCGGCACCGCCTTCCAGCGTCGCGATGCGTTCCTGAAGGACGGCGACGGTGGGGTTGGTGAGGCGGGAATAGATGTAGCCGACCTCTTGCAGGTTGAAGAGTGCGGCGGCGTGATCCGCGTCGCGGAACACGTAGGCCGTGGTCTGGTAGATGGGTGTCTGCCGGGCGCCCGTCGCGGGGTCCGGGCGTGCGCCTGCATGGATTTGCAGCGTGTCGAAACCGTAGGTCATGAATGTCCTCCCTGAAATGCCGTCTTTGCGGTTGTCAAAGTGCTTACGGGATCGCAGCTTCGCGCTCAACCATCTCGCATCAGGAGACCGCCATGATCCCCCCGTTTCACCTTGCCATCCACGTCACGTCTCTGGAAGAGGCGCGGGACTTTTATGGCACCGTCCTGGGCGCCGAAGAGGGGCGCAGCACCGAAACCTGGGTGGATTTCGACCTGTTCGGCCACCAATTGTCGCTGCATCTGGGCCCGCCCTTTGCCACGACCGATACCGGGAAGGTCGGCGAGCACATGGTGCCGATGCCGCATTTCGGATTCGTGCTGCCGCTGGAGCGCTGGCAGGAGATGGCCGAACGGCTGAAGGCGGCCAACGTGGCTTTCGTGCTGGAGCCGTCTGTGCGGTTCGAAGGCGAGCCGGGCGAGCAATGGACCATGTTCTTCCGCGACCCGTCCGGAAACCCGATCGAGATCAAAGGGTTCCGTGATTACGAGGGTTTGTTTGCAAAGGGCTGATCCGCGTTTTGCAAATATGTTGGGCGCTCAGGGGGCCTGAGCGTCCAGCCCCGCCAGTTTGGCGAAATACTCCCTGAGATCGGTCGGCCAGTCGCGGATCGCGTCGCGCAGCGCCGGGCCGTCATGCGCGAACAGATGGCGCATCGCGTCCTCGTATCCGGGCAGGTTGCCGGCCATGGAGGCGGCAAAGCGGTAAGCCGGGTCGGGGCTGGGCGGTGCATCTGCCCGCGCGGCGTCGATCAACCGACGCAAGGTGGCCGAGGCACCGCCGGGCTGTGAGGCCAGCCAGTCCCAGTGCCGGGGCAGGAGGGTGACCTCCTTCGCCTTCACGCCCAGCTTGGGCCGGCCGCGCCCGCGCCTGGCAGGTTCGCGCTGTTCCGTGGCGGTGTAGCGCGCGGCGATGTCCGACGCGCTGCCGGATAGATCGAGGTCGGTCTCCCGTCCTGTTTCATCGGAAAACACAAGCACATCAGCGGGATGCGGGCCGTGGCCCAGATCGTGCAGCGCGTGGGCCACGCGGGCCTTGCTGCCGCGGGCGAGGATGGATGTGCCCTGGAAGGCGGTAAATTGGTCGTTGCTCATGTCGGTTATTTACACCCGGGTAAAAATATGATCAACAGCGCCGGGAAAGGAATTATCATGGCGATTGACCGACGTGCCGCCCGCGCGGCCTGGAAACAGCGGGACGAGATTTGGACGATCTATGCCGCCCGCACCGGCGGGCAGGTCTGGGTCGGTGTGACGCGGGACGTGGAGGCGATCCGCAACCGGCTGAGCTTTACCTTGCGGATGCAGGATTGCCGGACCAAGGGGATGCAGGCCGCCTGGGATGGCAACCTGGAGATCGAGGCGCTGGAAGAGCTGGACCCGACGCTCAGCCCGATGGCGCGCCGCGACACGGCGCAGGAGCGGCGGGATCATTGGTGCGAGACGCTGGGCGCGACGGCGATCGAGGCCTAAGCCTCAGCGCATCCAGAAGCCTTCGCGCTTGATCCGGTTGCGGATGGCCTGTTCCTTGCGGGGCAGGTTGTCGCGATCGAAGAGCGCGCGGACCTTCTGGCCACGCCCCTGGTAGATCATCCGCTTGATCGGCTCATAATTCTTCAGCGTTTTCTTGATCTTGTTGGGCGAAGTTACATCTTCGATCACGTCGACGGCCCGGTCGGATTCGCGCGCATAGAGAAGCGGCAGCACCCGGTAATGACAGCTGTGGGACCCGTCGAGGTAGCCGGTCGGCAGCGCCTCGCGTCCGCCGCCCAGGGAATGGATCACCAGCGGCAGCGCCACCTGGTCCAGCCACGGATCCATGGTCTGCAACGCCAGTTCCGGCGGCGCGTCATCGCGGATCGCCACGGCATAGTCGAGGAACCGGTCACCAAAGACGCGCGGGCATTCGTAGTAGAAGAACCCGGCGTTGAAATAGAGGTAGCGGCGCCAATGTTCGTCGGGCTGGCCGAGGTCCAGCGAGCTTTCGAAGTCCAGCCCGAACTTGTCGTAGAGCGACTTCCAGATATCGCCGTAGCCGGGGCCATAAAGTTCGATCTTGGGCCATGTCCCCTCGACCCGCTGCGAGGCGGAAGGCCGCGAGAAATCGAACGGCACATCGTGCAGATCGTCCAGGATCAGCGTGTCGGTGTCGAAGAAGACGAAGGGCTCTTTCTCGGGCAGGGCCTGTAGCGCTTCGATCTTGTTGCCATAGGGGTAAGTCTGGCCGAAAACCTTGTTTTCAAAAGGAAGAATCGTGGCGCCCAGATCTGTCAGCAATTGCCGTACGGGGCCCTGCATGGTCGGGTTGCCGTCCCAGTTCGGGCCCGGCTGAGGTTCGGCCACGAAAAGCCGCGGCTTGCCCTTTGTGTTGGCGAAAAGCGAGGCGGCGAACATGATCGCCTCGTATTGAAGACGGCCGGACTGGCCGACAATCATGATATTGAAGTCGGGTGTCACAGCCCCTTGCTTTGCCATCGCAGTTTCTACCCTAAATTATTTGTAAATTATCAAAGCTTGGCGAGGCCGACCGTAGCAAAGATAATGGCAAAATAAAGGCAGAGTCTTGTGACGTCGCGCCGCAACGGAGTTTTCGCTTATGTTCTTTTGGATCTGGATCTTATTCATCGCAGGGGCCGCCGGTTTTTCGGGCGGATCGGGGACGGATATGGCCGTTTCGGTGCCGTCTGACAGGTCGGTCACCAGCACGATTTCGCGGCCCGCCACACCGTCGGAACCGGCCAGCCCCGCTGCTCCGGCGTCACCCGCCAGCCCGGATGCGCCGGCCGCAGCCGGAGGCCCCGTCTATACGGCAGAGCCGCAGATCCCGACCGGAAAATTCACCACCGCAACCGAGGTCAAGCCGATCCTGACCGCCACGAAATCCAGCTGGGTGGCGGTGCGGGAATATGACGGGCGCGACCTGGTCTACGTCACCCAGATCATGGCCTGGCGCTGCGGGCTGGTTGCGTTGCGGTTCTCGGTCAACGGGGAAGAGACGGCGGATTGGCAGCTTCCGCCCTGTCACGAGGATACCGCGGCTCCCAATGCGCTGACCCCCGATGACGGTTTGCCGTACCGCAGCTATCCTCTGGGATCGGTTGAGCAGGTGAATGTGCTGGTGGTCTATGACGACCTGACGGCGGACGAGGCCACCTTTCAGCGCAACCAGGTGCTGATGCCGTAACTCACTCCATCTTCACGACAATCTTGCCGAAATGCTGGTTGGCGGCCATCTCCTCAAGCGCCTTGGGCGTGTCGGTGAAGGGCAGGACACGGTCGATGGGCAGGCGCAGCTTGCCCTCGCGCAGGGCTGGCCAGAGATCGCGTTCCACGGCCTCGGTGATCACGCCCACCTCGTCGGCGGTGCGGGTGCGGAAGGTCACGCCGATATACTGGATGCGGCGCAGGGCGTGCAGGTCGAAATCGAACTCGGCGCGGGTCCCGGCCAGCCGCCCGACATTGACGATCCGCCCGCCGATGGCCGTGGCGCGCAGGGTTTCGTTGGTTCCAGGGCCCGAGAGCATGTCGACCACCAGGTCGACGCCGCGCCCGCCGGTGGCCTGCAACACCTGGTCGGCCCAGCCGGAGGCGGAGGTGTCGATCACCCCCTGCGCGCCGAACTCGGCCAGCCGGTCACGGCGCGTCGGATTGGTCGACGAGCCCAGCACCTGGCCCGCGCCCATCAGCCCTGCGATCTGAAGCCCCATGATCCCCACGCCGGAGGAGGCCCCGAGGATCAGCACCGATTCCCCTTTGCTCAAGCCGCCGTTCAGCACCAGTGCGTCATGCATCGTGCGCAGGGCGACGGAAAGGGTGGCGCCCTCGATTTCGCTCATGGTTTCATCGGGGTAGGCAAAGGTGCGGCGATGATCGGATAGCGCCTTTTCAGCAAAGCCGCCCAGCCCCGACGCCATCACGCGGTCGCCGGGCTTGAAGCGGGTGACGTTCGCGCCGACCTCTTCCACGACCCCGGCCCATTCCAGCCCCAGCACCGTGCCCGCCCCGCCGGCCGCGCCATGGGCATGC
The DNA here is from genome assembly GCF_000768315.1 of Pseudooceanicola atlanticus. GTDB lineage: Bacteria > Pseudomonadota > Alphaproteobacteria > Rhodobacterales > Rhodobacteraceae > Pseudooceanicola > Pseudooceanicola atlanticus. The sequence continues at coordinate 124,169 of NZ_AQQX01000003.1, read as the reverse complement.
CCCGCCGCCATGCCCAGATCGGCGCGGTTCAGCCCGGCGGCGGTGACCCGGGTCAGAATGTCGTCGGGGCCGGGCGAGGGCACGGGCACCTCGGCTAGGGTTACCCCGGTTCCGGATTGTACGAATGCGCGCATGGTCATGATGGTCTCCTCCCGGTTCGAGAGTGACCTGACCGTGCGGTAAGTTGCAAGAGAAGACACTGGCAAAGCCGTGGTCAGGGCCCTGGCGACCACCATCAGAACTGTTCTGAGAGGAGATGGTGGGCGACCCTGGAATCGAACCAGGCATGGGTCTCCCCGGCGGAGTTACAGTCCGCTGCCGCACCTTGCAGCTCGTCGCCCTGATCTGGCCCGATATGCAATCCGGCGCTGATCGTGAGGGGGTCATTACTAAGCTGCCCGGGGGGCGTCAACAGGAAATCTCGACTTACCGCCCTTGTCGTCGCGGTCGTGGCGGCGCATGTTGCGTGGGGCCTCGAACGGGGCGAAAACGGGCGTCGGTATCACGTCGGTGCAACGTCGGTATCGCATCGGTGCCGGAACGGCGCCGGATCGGGGCACAGGACACGGCGCGGGATCGGGACATGACGATGAAAAAGCCGAAATGGGTGGTCGAGAAGGAACGCCAGCGCAAGGCGACGGAGGCCGAGACGGTCTGGCTCTTCGGGTTGCACGCGGTGCGCGACGCGCTGATGAACCCGGCGCGGGAAAAGCTGCGGCTGATCGTGACCCGAAATGCCGCCGACAAGCTGGGTGACGCGATCGGAGCGGCCGGGATCGAGCCGGAAATGGCCGATCCGCGCAAGTTCACCGCGCCGATCGACCCGCAATCGGTGCACCAGGGGGCCGCGCTGGAGGTGAAGCCGCTGGATTGGGGCCCGGTGGCCGAGCGCTGCCTTGGCGACGGCGAACGCGTGCCGAGGGTCGTGCTGCTGGACCGGGTGACCGATCCGCATAATGTCGGCGCAATTCTGCGCTCGTCCGAGGTGTTTGGCGCGCTGGCAGTGATCGGCATGCGCCACCATGCGGCGCCCGAGACCGGCGCGCTGGCCAAGACGGCGAGCGGCGCGCTGGAACGGCAACCCTATCTGCGCGTGCGCAACCTGGCCGACACGATCGGAGAGCTTCAATCCATGGGCTACCTGGTGCTGGGGCTGGACGGCGAGGCCGATATCACGCTGGAGCAGGCGGCGGAGGGCAAGCTGGACCGCCCGATTGCGCTGGTGCTGGGCGCTGAAGGACCGGGGCTGCGGCCCAAGACGAAGGACAGCTGCGATGCGCTGGTCCGGATCGACTTTGCCGGAAGTTTTGGTTCTTTGAACGTGTCCAACGCGGCCGCCGTGGCGCTCTACGCGGTGCGGCCGGCCTGAACGGCCACCGCATTCGCGCCGATGTTAACGCTTCGTTCACATTCGTATTACAACCTCTCCCTAGCCTGCCCAAGGCTTCCTATCTGAAGTCCTGAGATGCTGGACCGGAACTCCGGCATCCCTTTCACTGTCCCTCGTTCCGCACTGCGCCCGGGTTCTGCCCGGGCGTTTTTTTGCGACCCGTCCACTAAAACCCGTCCGCCAAAAGGCGCGCCTGCGGCGCACACGATTTTATCTTGCTCGGGCCGCAAGGGCCCTCAAGGGCGCTGCCCTTGAGAATCCCGGGATACTTGTCGGCCAGATGAATAGGGGGCGGGGCGCGGGTTTCGATCCTGCGCACTCACTTTTGCGGACTACCGGGCGCACGGGGACCGATTCCGCGCTGATCCCCTGCTTCATCTTGCCGGAAATACTCCGGGGTAGCGCCCAAAGCGCAGCTTTGGGCGCCAGGGGCAGAGCCCCTGCTGCGAAACGGATCGGGGCGCGTGACGATTGGGCATTGCGGCCTGGCGGAGGCTGGATCATCTTGGCCCCATGAGCGAGACCTATACCGACCCGTTCCTCAGGGACATCCTGCGCCGCACCAAGGTGATTGCCGTGGTGGGCGTGTCGACGAATCCCGTCCGGCCCAGCTATTACGTTGCGCGCTACCTGTCGTTGAAAGGGTTCAAGGTGATCCCGGTCAACCCGGTCGCGGCGGGTGAAGTGCTGTTCGGCCAGACGGTCCGGGCCAGCCTGTCGGAGATTGAGGCGCCGGTCGACATGGTGGACATCTTCCGCAGGTCCGAACATGTGCCGCCCATCGTCGAGGAGGCGATGGCCGCGTTCCCGACCCTCAAGACCGTCTGGATGCAGATCGGCGTGGTCAACGAAGAGGCCGCGGCGGCGGCGCAGGCCAAGGGGATCGACGTGATCATGAACCGTTGCCCGAAGATCGAATATCAGCGCCTGTTCGGAGAGCTGCGGATGGGCGGATTCAATACCGGGGTAATCTCGTCGAAGCTGTGAGGTTCAGCCGCGGCTGGCCTTTTCGGCGATGCCGGAGGTGCCTTCGCGGCGTTCCAGCTCGGCCAGGACCTGGGCGAGGGACACGTCCCGCGCGGCCAGCATGACCAGCAGGTGGTAGAGCACGTCCGCGGCCTCCGACGTCAGGCGATCGCGGTCGCCCTTGGTGGCCTCGATGATCGCCTCGATCGCTTCCTCGCCGAATTTCTCGGCGCATTTCTCCGGCCCCTTGGCGAGCAGTTTTGCTGTCCAGGAGGTGTCGGGATCGGCGCCCTTGCGGGCCTCGATCGTGGCGGCGAGGTCGTCGAGAATGCTCATGTCAGCCTCATCGGGATGCCGGCGGCGGCCATGTGTTCCTTGGCCTCGCGGATCGTGTGGTCGCCGAAATGGAAGATCGAGGCGGCCAGCACGGCCGATGCGCCACCCTCGGTGACGCCCTCGACCAGGTGATCGAGCGTGCCGACGCCGCCCGAGGCGATGACCGGGACCGACACCGCGTCCGAGATCGCCCGGGTCAGCGGCAGGTTGAAGCCCGCGCGGGTGCCGTCGCGGTCCATCGAGGTCAGCAGGATCTCTCCGGCGCCTTTCGACGCCACAAGCCTGGCGAATTCGACCGCGTCGATGCCCGTGGGTTTGCGGCCGCCATGGGTGAAGATCTCCCACCGGCCCGGTTCGACCGTCTTGGCGTCGATCGCGACGACGATGCATTGCGATCCGAAGTGATCCGCGGCCTCGGCCACGACATCGGGGTTGGCGACGGCGGCAGAGTTGAAGGACACCTTGTCGGCGCCCGCCAGCAGCAGGTTTCGCACATCCGCCACGGTGCGGACGCCGCCGCCCACGGTCAGGGGAATGTAGCATTGTTCCGCCGTACGCGTGACGACGTCGAACATGGTGCCGCGGTTTTCATGGGTGGCGTGGATGTCGAGGAAACAGAGCTCGTCCGCGCCGGCGGCGTCATAGGCGCGGGCGGCGTCCACGGGATCGCCCGCATCGCGCAGGTCGACGAAGTTCACGCCTTTGACGACGCGGCCATCGGCGACGTCGAGGCAGGGGATGATGCGGGTCTTCAACATGGTTCGTGTCTTACGCCGGGCCGCGGGGCGGCGCAACGATTTGCGCAGTCCCGCGGGTATGTGTCGTGGCTTGGCTGCGAATTGTCTTGTGGCTTGGCTGCGCCGGGTGTCGTGGCCTGGCTGCGCTTTTGGGCGTGGTTCAGCCGCGCCTTGCGTTGCGGCGGGTCCAGTATTCGGCGAGCGCGGCAATCGGCACGGCGACCGGGCCGGCGATCAGACCGGGCAGGGAGGCCAGGCTGCCGAACTTTCCGATCGCCAGCGCGGCAGAGGTATCGACGGAGGGGCTGGGGCAGGTCATTTCCCGCACCGACGGGCCAGTGCAATCGGCGGCGACTGCCATGGCCTCGGCCCCCATGATGAGGATCAGACCGACGGCGGTGGCCCCGCCCAGGATCAGCAGCAACCAGCGGGAGCCGCGGTTCTTGGCGTAGAACCCGGCGGCGAAGGAGGCCACGCTGAGCAGCAGCGGAACGAAGAGATCACCCATCCTTCAGGGCCTCCAGCGCCTCTTTCAGGTCGAGCGCGCCATCATAGAGCGCCCGGCCCGAGATCGCGCCGTTGAGCGGTGCGCCGCAGGTCTTGAGCGCGACCAGGTCCTCGAGCGAGGAGACGCCGCCCGAGGCGATCACGGGGATCGACACGGCATTCGCCAGCTCGGCGGTGGCGGCGATATTGGGGCCCTGCATCGCGCCGTCGCGGTTGATGTCGGTGTAGATGATCGCGGCCACGCCGGCATCCTCGAAGGAGCGGGCGAGGTCGGTGACCATGACATCGGTTTCCGTGGCCCAGCCCTTGGTGGCGACGCGGCCGTTGCGGGCGTCGATGCCGACGGCGACCTGGCCGGGGAAGGCGCGGGCCGCTTCGCGCACCAGCGCGGGGTTCTCGACCGCGACGGTGCCCAGGATCACGCGGGCCAGGCCCTTGGACAGCCAGGCCTCGATCGTGGCCATGTCGCGGATGCCGCCGCCCAGCTGGGCGGGGACCTTGGTGGCGGCGAGGATCGCCTCGACCGGGGCGGCGTTGACCGGTTCACCGGCGAAGGCGCCGTTCAGGTCCACGAGGTGGAGCCATTCGCAGCCCGCCTCCACGAATTCCATCGCCTGGGCGGCAGGGTCGTCATTGAAGACGGTCGCCTTGTCCATGTCCCCCTTGAAGAGACGCACGGCCTTGCCGTCCTTGAGGTCGATGGCGGGGTAGAGGATCATCACGCGGGCCCTTTGTCTGCTTTCGCGCCGTTTTGCATGACGCGGGGGGAATTGCAACGCGGGCTTGCCCGGACGGGGCGCTGCGGGCAGGATCGGCGCAAACGCAGTGGAGGAGTAATCATGCGGAATATCCTGGCAAGTCTTGCGGCCATGGCGCTGAGCGCAGGCGCGGCCCTGGCCGATCCTGTGGAGGGCGTCTGGCAGACGCAGGTGGATGACGGGGCCTATGCCCATGTCACCATGTCGCCCTGCGGGTCGAATTATTGCGGCGTGATCTCGCGGACGTTCAATTCCGACGGGGAGTACAAGTCGGCCAATATCGGCAAGCAGCTGGTGCGGGACATGTCGCCCCAGGGCGGCGGCAAGTACGAGGGCAAGGTCTGGCGCCCGTCCAACAACAAGATCTACATCGGCAAGATGAACCTGTCGGGCAACCGGCTGGAGCTGAAGGGCTGTGTCGCGGGCGGCCTGATCTGTTCAAGCCAGACCTGGGCGAAGGTTCAGTAATCCGCGATTTCCCGGTCGGGACCGTGTAAGCCCCCGTGTCTGGCGCGGGGGTTTTTCTTTTCTTGCCCGTGGGTTGGGCGGAGAGGTTCGGGTTTTGCCTGAGGGGACTGTAGGGCGCGGTGATCGCAGGCCCTGGCCGGTGGCGGCTGGTCCGCGGGGTCTGTGCTCAGGGCGTCCAGGTCAGGAAGTTGGCGATGAGGCGCAGGCCGGTGGCCTGGCTTTTCTCCGGGTGGAACTGGGTGCCGATCATGGTGTCACGGCCGACGATGGCAGTGACCGGCGCGCCGTATTCGACATGGGCCAGCAACTGGTCGGGCGCGGCGACAGCCATGTGGTAGGAATGCACGAAATAGGCGTGTTGCCCGGTTTCGATACCCGCGAGGACGGGGTGCGGCTGATCCACGACCAGGTCGTTCCAGCCCATATGCGGCACTTTCAGCGCTGGATCGGCGGGGGTGATGCGGGTGACTTCACCATCGATCCAGCCGAGGCCGCGGGTTTCCTCATATTCATGGCCAATCCGGGCCATCAACTGCATGCCGACGCAGATGCCCATGAAGGGGCGGCCGCGCTCTTCGACGGCCTCGCGCAGGGCGTCGTAGACATTTTCGCGTCCTTTCAGGGCCTTGGCGCAGGCCGGGAAGGCGCCGTCACCGGGCAGGACGATGCGGTCGGCGCGGGCCACGTCCTCGGCCTTGTCCGAGACGATGACCTCTCCGGCATCGGTTTCGCGGGCCATCCGCTGGAAGGCCTTTTCGGCGGAATGCAGGTTGCCGCTTTCGTAATCGATGAGCACGGTAAGCATCGCGATGTCCTTGATCACTCGGTCCGGGGCCAGTCTGTCGGGCCGGCGCGGGGCCGGCCAGAGGCGGGGTGCCGTGAAAGCGTCGCGGGGTCAAGCCCCGCGCCGGTCAGAGCGTCCCCTTGGTGGAGGGGATCGCATCGCCCTTGCGCGGATCGGGCTCCACCGCTTCGCGCAGGGCGCGGGCGACGGCCTTGAACGCGGCCTCGGCGATATGGTGCGAGTTCAGCCCGGCCAGCGCGCTGACATGCAGGGTGATGCCGCCATGAGTCGACAGGGCCTGGAAGAATTCGCGGACCAGTTCGGTGTCGAAGGTGCCGATCTTGTCGGTGGTCAGGTCGACATCCCAGACCAGGAAGGGCCGCCCCGACAGGTCGAGCGCGGCGCGCACCAGCGCGTCATCCATCGGCAGCAGGCAGGAGCCGTAGCGGCGAATGCCGCGCTTGTCGCCCAGGGCCTTGGTCAGGGCCTGGCCCAGGGCGATTCCGCAATCCTCGACGCTGTGGTGGTCGTCGATATGGGTGTCGCCCTTGCAGGTGACGGTCATGTCGATCAGCGAATGGCGGGCCAGCTGGTCGAGCATGTGGTCGAAGAACCCGATCCCGGTCTGCATGTCATAGCGGCCGGTGCCGTCCAGATCGACACTGACTTTGATCTCGGTCTCGGCCGTTTGACGGCTGATTTCGGCGCTGCGCATATCGCCTCCGCTTGCTGTTCGGGGGTCTTATAGGAACAGCCGGGCCGGGGGCCAAGCGAAAGCGGTGGTGCCGGGAAAATCCGTGTGAGAGCGCGACCTTGCTGCATCGCGGGCGAAGCGGGGCGCGCGGGTGCGTGGTTGCGATGCGGGGGGCCGGCCCGGGATCGGCTGCGCGATCCGGGCCGGGTGGCGCGTCACATGTAGTCGTGCATGTCGGCGCGGCCCGGCGCGCCGGGCAGATCGAGGCGCGCCCAGCTGCCCAGCGGCCCGTCGGTCGGGGCGAGGGTCAGCACACCGCCCGCCTGGTTCGCCAGGCGCCGCGCCAGCAGCAGGTCGATCCGCAGGGCGTGGTCGGTGGCGCGCTTGTAGCCCTGATACCCGGGCTTGCCGGGTTGATGCGGCAGGAAGTGGATGGAGAGCAGCGGCGGCCCACCATCCGAGGTCAGCCAGACCGGGCCATGGGCGGTGCCGCGGGCGCGCACGGCCGTCAGCAGCAGGTGCTGGAAGAGATCGGAGAGCCGGTCGGGGCATCCATGAACCTCGTCGCTTTCGATCCAGCATTCGATGCGCGGCAGGGCCGGGTCGCGGGCGGCGAGCCGGGCCAGCAGTCGGCGCAGCGACAGGGTCTGCATCTGGGCAAGGCCGGCGGTCGGCACGGGCGGATGGCCATGATCGGCAAGGGCGCGGGCGGTGACGGGGCTGCCCTGGGTCCGCATCCGGGAGGTGAAGGCGGGCAGGGTGCTGCGGGCGCCCCTGGACCGTGCGAATCCCGGTGGCGGTCCCTGAAAATCTTGAGAAATCAGGTCTGTACGCGGCATGTTGCTTTCCTTTCTGGCCTGGCTGCCGGACGGAGTTCTTCCGCCTTTGACCAGGGGTCTAAAGGAAAGGGGTTAAAGAACCCTCAGCTTGCGCCCAGCATCGATGCCTCGCGCGCCAGTGCCTCGATCCCGGCCCAATCGCCCGAGGCAAGCTTGTCCGCCGGGGCGACCCAGGACCCGCCGACGCAGGCGATATTGGCCAGCGACAGGTAATCGGCCGCGTTGGAGGGCGTGACGCCACCCGTCGGGCAGAAGAGGATCTGCGGGATCGGGGCACCGATCGCCTTGAGCGCCTTGGCGCCGCCCGCGACCTCGGCCGGAAAGAACTTCTGGGTGGTGTAGCCGCGTTCCAGCAGAGCCATCGCCTCGCTCGCCGTGGCGGCGCCGGGCAGCATGGGCAGGCCCATTTCCTCGGCCGCGTCCAGGATGCGGTCGGTGGCGCCGGGCGAGACGCCGAACTTGGCCCCCGCCTCGAGCGCGGCTTCGACATCGGCGGGGGACAGGATGGTGCCGGCCCCGGGGATGCCACCTTCGACGCCGGACATCTCCCGGATCACGTCTAGCGCGGCCGGGGTGCGCAGCGTCACCTCGAGCACCGGGAGGCCGCCGGCGACCAGCGCCTTGGCGAGCGGTGCGGCATGGGCGACATCCTCGACCGTGAGAACGGGGATGACGGGGGCGGTGCGGCAGAGCTTTTCCGCGGCGATGCTGGCGTCCTGGGGGGTGATGCTCATCTGGGACCTCAAACGACGTTGGCCGCGCCGGCGCTGGAGGGCCCGGCATTCTGGCGGAAGATTTCGAACAATTCGCGACCGATGCCGAAGCTGTTGGCCGACAGGTCGGGCGTGGCGGCGGGACGATCCAGCGCGCCGTCGGTCAGCACGTCGATCGTGCCCGCGACCGCGTCGACGCGGATCACGTCGCCATCCTTGATCCTGGCGAGCGGCCCGCCATCGGCGGCCTCGGGGGCGACGTGGATCGCGGCGGGCACCTTGCCGGAGGCGCCGGACATCCGCCCGTCGGTCAGCAGCGCGACCTTGAGCCCGCGATCCTGCAGCACGGCCAGCGTCGGCGTCAGGGAGTGCAGTTCGGGCATGCCGTTGGCGCGGGGGCCCTGGAACCGGACGACGACCACGGTGTCGGAGGTGAACTCGCCCGCCTTGAACGCCGCCTTGACGCTTTCCTGGTCTTCGAAGACGCGGGCCGGGGCCTCGATCACATGCCGTTCGGAGGCAACGGCGGAGACCTTCATGATCCCGCGGCCAAGGTTGCCGTCGAGCGATTTCAGTCCGCCGGTGGCCTGGAAGGGATCGGTGGCCGGGCGCACGATCTTGTCATTCTCGGATTGCCGGGGGCCGGGTTCATAGGTCACGCGCCCCTCGGACAGCTTGGGTTCGCGGGCATAGGCGGCAAGGCCCTCTCCGGCGATGGTCTCGGTGTCGTCATGCAGCAGCCCGGAATCGAGCAACTGGCCGATCAGGTAGCCCAGGCCACCCGCCGCGTGGAAGTGATTCACGTCCGCCAGCCCGTTGGGATAGACCTTGGCCATCAGCGGCGTGACCGAGGAGATCGCCTCGAAATCGTCAAGCTCCAGGATGATGCCGGCGGCCTTGGCCATGGCCGGCATGTGCAGCACGAGGTTTGTCGAGCCGCCAGTGGCCATCAGCCCGACGATGCCGTTGACGAAGGCCTTGGCGTCGAGGATCTGGCCCGCCGGGCGGAAATCGTTGCCGAGCGCTGTGATTTCGATCGCGCGTTCGACCCCGGCGACGGTCAGGGCGTCGCGCAGCGGGGTGTTCGGATTGACGAAGGACGCGCCGGGCAGGTGCAGCCCCATGAATTCCATCAGCATCTGGTTGGAATTGGCGGTGCCGTAGAAGGTGCAGGTGCCGGGCGAATGGTAGGAGGCCATCTCGGCGGCCATCAGCTCGTCCCGGCCGATCTCTCCGGCAGCGAATTGCTGGCGGACCTTGGCCTTTTCGTCATTGGGCAGGCCCGAGGGCATCGGCCCGGCGGGCAGGAAGACCGCGGGGATATGGCCGAAGGTCGCCGCGGCCATGACAAGGCCCGGCACGATCTTGTCGCAGACCCCGAGATAGAGCGCGGCGTCGAAGCAATTGTGCGACAGCGCGACCCCTGCGGACAGCGCGATGACGTCCCGCGAAAACAGCGACAGCTCCATCCCCGGCTGGCCCTGGGTGACGCCGTCGCACATGGCGGGCACGCCGCCGGCGACCTGCGCGGTAGCCCCCTTGGCGCGGGCGGCGGCGCGGATCAGGTCAGGAAACCGTTCGAAGGGCTGATGGGCCGAGAGCATGTCGTTATAGGCGGTGACGATGCCGAGGTTCGCGGCCTTGCCGGTGGCCAGCGCGTCCTGGTCGTCGGGCACACCCGCATAGGCGTGGGCCTGGTTGCCGCAGCTGAGATGGGCACGCACCGGTCCGGCCTCGGCGGCGCGGGCCATGCGATCCTCGTAGCCCTGGCGCGGGCCGGCGGAGCGTTCGATGATGCGGTCGGTGACTTCGGCGATGACGGAGTTGAGCGGCATGGGATCTCCTGTCTGGCAATCGGCTGTCGCCGCAGGGCACCGGACCATCCGGCGCGCGGGGGCAGGTAAAGCTTAACAGGCGGTGTTGGCGCTAACAAGGGCGCCGCCGGGCGCAAATCGTCCGGGGCATCGCACCGCCTGTACCGCCAGTCTACAGGTTGCGACGGTGAGCGCGACCCTCAAGCGGCATATGCGGCGCATCTTTCCGGACCGGAGGGCCGGGCGGTCAGGAAAGCGGCGGTGAACCGGCCGGCTGCGCGAGGGATCTTCCCCCGGACCTGACAACGCGCTAGAGCAGCGCCATGTCTGATGATCTCCCCTCGATCCGCCTGAAGCCCAAGATGGACCCGCGCCGTATCCGGTTCGGATACCCTTGGGTCTATGACAACGAACTGGTGATGGACCGCCGGACCAAGGCGATTGCGCCCGGGTCGCTGGCGGTGCTGGAGGATGCCGGGCGCGAGCCGATGGCGCTGGTCGCGGTCACGCCGGGATCGCGGATCGCGGGCCGTGTTCTGGATGCGCCGGGGGTGACCGCGCTGGACCAGGGCTGGTTCAGGGCGCGGCTGGCGCGGGCGTTGGCGCTGCGCGAACGGCTGTTCGACCAGCCGTTTTACCGCCTCGTCCATGCCGAGGCCGACGGATTTCCCGGCGTCATCATCGACCGGTTCGGCGATGCCTGCGTGATCCAGCCCAATGCCGCCTGGGCGGAAACCCATCTTGAGGTTCTGGTCGCGGCCCTGGTCGAGGTGACGGGCGTCACATGCGTGCTGAAAAGCGCGGGCGGTCGGGCGCGGGTGCTGGAGGGGCTGGACGACAAGGATGCCGTGCTGGTCGGTACGGCGCCCGGGGCCCCGGTGCCGGTGCAGATGAACGGCGCCACCTACATGGCCGACCTGACCGGCGGCCAGAAGACAGGGCTGTTCTACGACCAGCGGCCCAACCATGCCTTTGCCGCAAGGCTGGCGCAGGGCGCGCGGGTCCTGGACGTGTTTTCCCATGTGGGCGGGTTCGGCCTGGCCTGCCTGGCGGGGGGCGCGACTTCGGCCCTGGCGGTGGACGGATCGGACCCGGCGCTGTCGCTGGCGCGGGACGGAGCGGAGGCCGCAGGGCTTTCGGACCGGTTCGAGACCCGCAAGGGCGACGCTTTCGACGTGCTGACCGAGTTGGGCGAGGCTGGCGAGAGGTTCGATGTCGTCATCTGCGATCCGCCGGCCTTCGCGCCGTCGAAAAAGGCGCTGGATGCCGGGCTGCGCGCCTATGAGCGCGTGGCACGACTGGCTGCGCCGCTGGTGGCGGAGGGCGGCTATCTGGGCCTGTGTTCCTGTTCCCATGCGGCCGATCTGGAGAAGTTCCGCACCGCCTGTATCCGCGGGATCGGGCGGGGCTTGCACGGCACGGGCCGAGGATCACAGCTGATCCATACGGGCTATGCCGGGCCGGATCATCCGATGCATCCGCAACTGGCCGAGAGCGGCTATCTCAAGGCACTGTTCTTCCGGCTATGAAACTGCTGCTGGATGCCTGCGTCCTGTATCCGACGGTGATGCGCGAAGTGCTGATGGGGGCGGCCTCGGCGGGCCTCTACCAGCCGCTCTGGTCCGAGCGTGTGCTGGAGGAATGGGCCCGCGCCGTCGCCCGCAATGAACCGGGGCAGGAGGTCTTTGCCCGGGGCGAGATCGCGAGCCTGTCGGCGGCCTGGCCGCGGGCCCGCGTGACGGTGCCCGAGGGGATGGAGGCGCGTTTGTGGCTGCCCGACCCGGCCGACATCCATGTGCTGGCCGCCGCGGTGGCGGGATCGGCGGACGGGATCGTGACGATGAACGCCAAGGATTTCCCGCGCAACATCCTGGCCGAAGAGGGGCTGACCCGGGCCGACCCGGATACGCTTCTGCTGGGCTTCTTCGAGGCGCAGCCGGAGGTGATGCGCAGTGCCTGCGACGCGGTTCTTGCCGAGGCGCGAAGGCTGTCCGGCGAGGACTGGACCATGCGGGCCCTGATGAAGAAGGCGCGGATGCCGAGGCTGGGCAAGGCGCTGGTGGCGGCCTGATTTTTCAGTTTGGCAGGCGTAGCCTGCGGTCAGGCGAGTATGGCAGGTGAGTGCCGTGTTTGACTCGAATGACCGGCCCGGCGGCAGCGCCGGGCAGCAAAATTACGGGCTTGTTGGGGCCGCTCGGCTTGCGGAGCTCAGGCGGAGCGGTCAGGCCGCGACAGCCACGCCACCCAGACTTTGCAGGGCCTCGGCGCCGATGCGGAGCGATTCGAGGCGGGCCTGGTGGTCGTGGATCTGGGCGTTCACGATGACCTCGTCGGGCTGGTAGCGCTCGATCAGGGTCGACAGCTGGTACTTGACCTGCTGCGGGTCGCCGATGGCGCTGACCGTGAACCGGCTCTGGGCGGCGGCGATCCAGTCGGGTGGCAGGTGATCCTCAAGCCGCTCAACCGGGCGCGGCAGGGGGCCGGGCAGGCCCTGGCGCAGCTTGGCAAAGCCCAGAACGGCGGAGGATTGGGCGTAACGCGCCTGTTCCTCGGTCGCGGCGGCGAAGACGTTCATGGCCACCATGAAATGCGGTTTTTCCAGGTATTCCGAAGGTTTGAAGGTGCGGCGGTAAATCTCTCCGGCCTCTTCCAGCGCTTCGGGCGCGAAATGCGAGGCGAAGGCGTAGGGCAGACCCAGATGTGCGGCCAGTTGCGCGCCATAGAGCGAGGAGCCGAGGATCCATACGGGAACGTTAGTGCCCATCCCCGGCACGGCCTTGAGCCGCTGGCCGTCTTCGACCGGGCCGAGATAGGCCAGCAATTCCAGCACATCCTGCGGGAAGGTGTCCTGCTGGGTCATGTGGCGGCGCAGGGCGCGGGCGGTTTCCATGTCGGTGCCCGGCGCGCGGCCGAGGCCAAGGTCGATCCTGTCGCCATGGATCGTGGCCAGCGTGCCGAACTGCTCGGCGATGACCAGCGGCGCATGGTTGGGCAGCATCACCCCGCCGGAGCCCACGCGGATCCGCTTGGTCGCCCCGGCGATATGGCCGATCAGCACCGAGGTGGCCGAGGATGCGATGCCCGGCATGTTGTGATGTTCGGCCAGCCAGTGCCGGTGATAGCCAAGCGCCTCTGCATGTTGGGACAGTGACACGGAATTGGCGATCGCCTGCTGCGCGGTGGAGCCTTCGGGGATCGGGGCGAGATCGAGGAGGGAGTAATGCATCTGGGACTTTCTCAGGATTGCTGCCAGCCGTCCGAGAGGCGGCGGATGGCGGCGATCCGTTCTTCGGGTTTCGGGTGGCTGAGCAGCCAGGCAGGGGCTGCGCCATGGTTCGACTTGGTCAGCGCGGCGAGCTTTTCGAACAGGCTGATCTGGTTCTGCACGCCGATGCCGGACTTGGTCAGCAGGGCCGCGGCATAGGCGTCGGCCTCGTATTCGTCGCTGCGCGACAGGCGCGCGGCCAGGAGGGAGGTCAGCAGCCCCGCGATCCAGCCGCCGATGCCCGGAAGGATGCGCGACAGCACCATGCCAAGCGCGGAGCGCAGGGCGTTCTGGCCGGAAAAGTCGATCAGCCGGCGGCGGGTGTGGTTGAGCGCGACGTGGCCCAATTCATGCGCGATCACGGAGGCGAGTTCCTCGGCCGTGACCTCGCCCGCGTTGTACTTGTTGAGGAATCCGCGGGTGATGAAGATGCGGCCGTCAGGCACGGCCATGCCGTTGACGGGCTCGATCTCGTAGACATGGACCTCGATCCGGGGCAGGTCGAGCGCCTGGGCCATCTTGTCGGTCATCGCCTTGAGCCGCGGATCGGCGAGGCGGGTGGACTTGGCGTCCAATTCCTTCTTCAGCCGCCAGGACGAGAATTGCCAGGCGACGATGCCGTAGAGGATGGCCAGAAGGATCGGGGTGAACCGCAACATGTCTCAGATATGGGACGGCACGCGCCCGGGCACAAGCCGAAGCCATGCCCGAAGCGCGTCCCGAATTGGTGAGCTTACGGCGTAAGCCCGGTCTCCGCTCAGGCGAGCTTCGCGTCGAGCGTGATATCCGCGCCCTTGTAGAGCTTGGAGATGGGGCAGCCGGCCTTGGCGTTTTCCGCCGCTTCCTTGAACTTGGCCTCGTCCGCACCGGGTATCTTGGCGGTCAGGTCCAGGTGCACCGACTTGATTTCGAACCCTCCTTCGACCTGGTCCATGGCGACGGTGGCCTTGGTCGAGATCTCCTCGGCCTCCATGCCGGCCTGTTCCAGTTGCAGCGAGAGCGCCATGGAGAAGCAGGCGGCATGTGCGGCGCCGGCCAGTTCCTCGGGATTGGTGCCGGGTTCGCCTTCGAAACGTTGCTTGAAACCGTATTGCGCCTTGTCCAGCACGCCCGATTCCGTGGAGACGATGCCGGAGCCGCCCTTGATCGTGCCGTTCCAGATGGCGGAGCCGAATTTCTTGATCATGGTGTTTCCTTTCCTTTGCGTTGGAAGGAAGGGGAGTGCGGCGGCGCGGGATTTCAAGTCTCAGGAGGTCGAGGCGTCCCGGTCACCGGCCCGACGTGCGCGACGCAGCGCCTGCCGCAGCCAGAGCCCCGCGACGACCATCACCGCCACAGCGGCTAGCAGGCCGACCAGCGCCTGGCTGATCTGGGCCAGCATGGTGATGCGGGTGGCGAAGAAATAGCCCAGGCTGACATAGGTCGCGACCCATATGACCTCTCCGGCGGCGGCCCAGAGGGTGAAGCGCGGCCAGGGCAGACGGGCCGAGCCAGCGGCGAAGTTCACGTAAGGCCCGAGCGGGGAGAGCAGCCAGCGCGACAGGAACACGGCCCCCGCGCCCCGTTTGCGCAGCATGGCTTGCGCGCGGGTGAAGGCGAGGGCGGGTTTGGTGCCATCGCGCAGGCGATTGTCGAGCCATCGGCCCCCGGCGTGGCCGATCCGGTAGCCCAGCTGATCCCCCAGTACGGCGCCGAGGAACGCGCCCGCCATCGCGCCGGGTAGGGAGAGGTCGCCGGACACGGCCAGCGCACCCGCGCCCAGCATCATCAGCGAGGCCGGCACCGGCATGGCCAGGCAGCTGAGGCAGGTGATGACGGCAAGGATGGGGACACCGCCGGTGGCCAGGGCGTTGAGCAGCCATTCCGTCATTCGGACGGGGCCTGTTCCGTTGGGGGCTCTTCCGTTGGAGCATGCGTGTTTGGGGCCTGTCCGGATTGGGACTGTTCAGCCAGGAAAGCGGCCAGGTCGGCAATGAGGACATCCGCGGGCACGCCAAGGTCGTCGGCGATGTCCTTGAGACTACGGTGTTTCTTTGGCGGCTGGTCCAGCCCGATCTGCCGCAGCACCATGTCGGGGGGCAGGTGCCAGGAATGGGCGACATAGCCCGGCGTCATCCAGGGTTCGGGATGCTGGCGGCGATGCTCGGGGTCGGCCCAGTAGGCGGTGAAGAGCGTCAGGCGTACGGCCAGCACCAACGCGGCCAGCGCGGCGGCCGCGAAAAGCGACAGGGCGATCGGGTGATGCCGCCAGAGATGGCGCAGCGGGCCGGGCATTGGGGCCTCCTTCCGGTTGAGTGTGAGCCTGTGCGCGTCCGGGTCAAGGGGCGGCGGCGGGCTGGACCATTTTGCGGCGGGCGGCGCTGGAATTACAGTCGATCCGAAGAGGTTTCCGGCTGACGCGCGGCCCATTGCGCCGGGACCGCGAAGGCGGCGCGCAGGGCGGGACCCGAGCAAAAGCATAGGTCGGGCCGGTCACAGCGCTGAATCCCGCCGTTTGGCGCATATTCCGCCGGATGCGGCGCAATCCGGAGTATACAGAGCCCGCATGATGCGTTAGGGGACCCTTTTTCCCGGCCTCGTTGAAATCCCTGTCGTGCTGGCAGGCCGTGGCCGTCACGCTCTCTAGATCGGTTACCTGATGATCCAGACCCTCTCCGATGCGCTCGCCGAGCGCGGATATGACACGCTCACCCCGGTACAGGAGGCGGTGACCGATCCTGAGCTGGAGGGCGCGGACCTGCTGGTTTCGGCCCAGACCGGGTCGGGCAAGACGGTGGGGTTCGGCCTGGCGATCGGGCCGACGTTGCTGGACGAGGCGGGCCGGCTGGGCCCGGCGGCGACGCCGCTGGCACTGGTGATCGCGCCGACGCGGGAACTGGCCTTCCAGGTAAAACGCGAGCTTGACTGGCTCTATGCCAAGGCCGGGGCGCGTGTGACCTCCTGCGTGGGGGGCATGGACATGCGCGACGAACGCCGGGCGCTGGAACGTGGGGCGCATATCGTGGTGGGCACGCCGGGGCGCCTGGTCGACCATATCAAGCGCGGATCGCTGGACATGGCCAGCCTGCGGGCGGTGGTGCTGGACGAGGCCGACGAGATGCTGGACCTGGGCTTCCGCGAGGACCTGGAATTCATGCTGGGCGAGGCGCCGGAGGACCGGCGCACGCTGATGTTCTCGGCCACGGTGCCGCCGATGATCGCGACGCTGGCCCAGAAATACCAGCGCGACGCGGTGCGGGTCACGACGGTGTCGGAGAAATCCCAGCACAGCGACATCACCTACCAGGCACTGACGGTGGCGCAGCATGATGCGGAAAACGCGATCATCAACGTGCTGCGATTCCACGAGGCGCAGAACGCCATCGTCTTTGCCAATACGCGGGCGACGGTGAACCGGCTGACCGCGCGCTTTGCCAACCGTGGGTTCCAGGTCGTCTGCCTGTCGGGCGAGCTGAGCCAGACCGAACGGTCCCACGCGCTTCAGGCGATGCGGGACGGGCGGGCGCGGGTCTGCGTGGCCACCGACGTGGCGGCGCGGGGCATCGACCTGCCGAACCTGGAACTGGTGATCCATGCCGAACTGCCGAAGAACACCGAAGGCCTGCTGCACCGTTCGGGCCGGACGGGTCGTGCCGGGCGCAAGGGGATCTCGGCTCTGGTCGTGCCGCCGAAGCTGGCGAAACGGGCGGAGCGGCTGCTGAAGTCTTCGCGCGTGACCGCCGAGTGGATCACCGCGCCGAGCGCGGAAGACATCCGTCGCAAGGATGAGGAACGCCTTCTGGCCGATCCCGCCTGGACCGAGGAAATCACCCCAGAAGAAGCCGAATTCGCCGAGCGCCTGCTGGGCCTGCAATCGCCCGAAGCCATCGCGGCGGCCTGTCTACGGCTCTACCGTGCCAACAATTCCGCGCCCGAAGAGCTGTCGGCGCCGGATGCCCGCCCCGAGCGGAAGGAACGTGCGCCTTTCGGCCCGAGCCGCTGGTTCGCCCTGTCCGTGGGCCGCGACGACCGGGCAGAGCCGCGCTGGATCCTGCCGATGCTGTGCCGCGCGGGCAACCTGACCAAGGAATCCATCGGCGCGATCCGGGTGCAGCCCAAGGAGACGTTCGTCGAATTGGCAGAGCCTGCGGTCGACAATTTCCTTGCCTCGCTGGGCGACGGCAAGACGCTGGAAGACGGCGTGACGGTTCGGCCCGCAGACGGCCCGCCGGATCACAGCCGTGGCCCGCGCCCCGAATGGGACGACCGCCGGCCGTCGGGTGGCAAACCCTACAAGGACAAGCCGCGCCGGGAGGCGCCGGTGAACGCCGCGCCCGCGGCCGAGGCCGCCCCGGCGGAGTCCGCGCAATCCGAGGCGCCCGTGGCCCGGACAGAGCGTCCGGCCCCGGCGCGCAAACCGTCCTCCAAGAAGGTCTGGGACGAGGGCAAGGTGCGTGCGCCGCGTCCTCCGCGTTACGAAGAGGACGAGCCGCGCAGATACGAGGGCAAGCCCGAGGGCAAACCCAAGCCCAAGACCGCCCGCGGTGGCGAGGCGGCCCCGAAATGGAAGCGCGACAAAGCCGACCGGGGCGATGACGGCGCCCATGGCAATGCCAAGCCGCGCGGCCAGGATCGCGGTGACGCACGCGGCGGCGGCAAAGGGGCGCCGGGCAAGGGGGGCGGCAAACCCTGGAGCGGCAAGCCGGGGGGTAAACCTTCGGGCGGCAAACCGGGTGGCAAGCCCACGGGCGGCAAGCCCGGTGGCGGGAAGCCGGGAGCGCCCAAGGGCGCGCCGAAACGCTCTGCCGCGTCGGATACCTCGAAGCGGTTCACGCCGCCCAAGGGCGGCAAACCCGGCGGGTCGCAGCCGCCGAAGCGCAAGCGCTGAGGTCGCTCAGGTCTCGATCGTGCCGTAACGGTCCGCCAATTCGCGGATGATCTGTTCGGAAAACCGCGAGACCGCGACGGGCAGGGGGCGTTCCCATTTCTGCCCCACGAAAAGCATCCCGCTGGACACGTCCCGCGGGTCAATGGGGCGGCTGACGAGGTCGCCCTCTCCGGCGCCGGTTCCACCGGCCTCGCCGGGCACGCCGATTTCGATCTGGAAGGTGATGGCGTCGCTGAGGGCCACATGGGCCTTGAGCATCTCGAAGGAATTTGCCTCGAGCACCGGCGGTTTGACGAAGGTCTTGCCGACCAGCGCGCGTTCGATCAGGGCACGGCCGCCGAACCAGCGGAAGGGCAGGATCAGGCGGTACTGGTAGCATTGGCGCAGGCGCAGCATGTCGTATTGCGCCAGCGGATGGTCCCGCGCCATCACCGCGCGCAGCGATTGCGGCACCCCCATCAGAACCTTGTAATCCGGCGCGCTGCGTTCGTCGAAGACGATTCCCAGGTCGATCTCGTAACTGTCGAGTTTCCGCGCAACATCAATATGTTCCATGATCTCGACGCTGAAGGTCACGTTGGGAGAGTCGGCCTGGAACCTGGCGATTTCGCGGGGCAGGAAGTAGGGGGCGAGCGCCTGGCTGCACCCGATGCTGACATGACCCCGGCGCACCCCTGACAGATCGGCGATGCGCGATTGAAGTCGCTCGGTTTCGGCCAGCGTCTCGCGGATATGCAGGATCACCAATTCACCCGCCGTGTTCAGGCGCACGCCCTTGGAGGTGCGTTCGAAGATCGGGTAGCCCAGCTCGTCCTCGTATCCCTGTAGCCGCCGCTGCACCGCTGAGGGCGTTTGCGACAGGATTTCGGCCGCGGCACGGATCGAACCGGTGCGGGCGATTTCATCGATGGTGCGGAACGTGGTCAGGTGTCTCATGACACAGCCTTAGCCCCGTGTTGCGTTTTCGGCAACGGGGAGGTGGAAATTTAGCAGACGACAGCTACGCACTGCTTTGCCCATGATCAGGACCAGGAGAGATCGATGACCACGACGACGACCCGACATGACGACAGATGGCACCGTGACGGGGATCACGTGTCCCTGCTGCGGAACCGTCCCGCGCCGCGCCCCGTGGCGTTTGACGCACAGCCGGACCCGGTGCGCATCGACATGGCGCGCGCCGCCTTTGTCATCGTGGACATGCAGAACGATTTTCTCTCGGACGGGGGATGGTTTCCCGAACGTGGCACCGATCCGGAGCCGCTGCTGGAGATCGTGCCGCGCATCAACGCCGTGGCCGATGCCTTCCGCAAGATGGGGGCGCCGGTCATCCACCTGAACTGGGGCGTGCGCGCCGATGTCGCCAACCTGCCGGCCAACGTGCTGGACAAGGCGACGGGCTGCGGGGCGCTGCCCGGCTATGGCGACGAGATCGCCACCGGCCCCGTCCTGGTCGAGGGAAGTTGGGGCGCGGCCTCGCATCCCCTCATCACCCGCGCGCCTGGCGATATCGCGGTTTCGAAACACCGGCTGTCGGGGTTTCGGGACAACGAATTGGACCAGGTTCTGCGCCGTTACGGCGTCGAGACGCTATTCTACGCGGGCGTCAATCTCGACCGCTGTGTGTTCGCCACCCTGATGGATGGCTGTTTCCAGGGCTATGACGCCGTTCTGGTCCAAGACGCCACGACCACCGTTTCGCCGGCCGAGGTCGGCGAAGCGATCCTCTACCTCATCCGCCTTCTCTATGGCTTCACCACAAACAGTGCCGACCTTCTCAGAGCGCTGGACAGATCCGACAAGGAGTAAACCAATGAAACTGAACCGCCGTCAATTCACCCAGCTTGCGGGGGCGAGCCTTGCCACCACGCTGGCCGCACCCGCCATCGCGCAGGGCAAGACCAAGCTGAACATGATCCTCAACTGGCGCTACCAGGGCCCGCAGGCCTGGTTCTTCCTGGCGCAGGACAAGGGCTATTTCGACGAGGTCGGCATCGAGATGGTGATGGACCAGGGCAGCGGGTCCGGCGCGGCCGTGGGCCAGGTGGCCGGTGGCGCCTATGACGTGGGCTTTGGCGATGTGAATGCGCTGATCCAGCTGGCCGCCGAAAAACCCGAAGAGGCTCCGATCAACGTCTACCAGATGTACAACACGCCGCCCTTCACCGTGGGGGTGCTGTCCTCGTCCGACATCAAGACGGCGAAGGACCTGGAGGGGCGCCTGCTGGGCGGGTCCGCCAATGACGGCGCGCTGAAGCTGTTCCCGGCCTTCGCCAGTGTCGCGGGAATCGACACGTCCGGCGTGGAGATCATGAACTTCAAGTCGAACTTGCGCGAACAAATGCTGCGCACCGAACAGGTCGAGGGCGTCTTCGGCTACGTCAACACGATCCGGTTCTCGGCGATGCTGTCGGGGATGAACCCGGACGAGGATATCCGCTTCATCAAGTTCTCGGATTACGGGATGGACCTCTATTCCAACGCGATGATCGTGTCCAAGACGCTGGCCACCGAGAACCCCGAGCTGGTCAAGGGCATGAACTGGGCGATCAACGAGGGCATCAAGGACACGCTGGCCGACATGGATGCGGCGATCGACGCCGTCGCCTCGCGCGAACCGCTGATCGACAAGGAGGTCGAGAAGCTGCGCCTGATCGCCACCCTGCAGGACGAGATGAACGCGCCCGAGATCGCCGAAACCGGCCTGGGCAATCCCGACGAGGAGCGGTTCAAGCGGGCCATCGGCATCGTCGTCGAAGCACGCGGCCTGCCGCGCACGCCGGACATGTCCGAGGTGTTCACCCCCGAGTTCCTGCCGCCGGCGGAAGACCGGATCTACAAGCTGCTGTGACGCCAAGATGGAACTGAACTTGAAAGACAAGGTGGTGGTGGTCACCGGCCCGGCCAAGGGCATGGGGGCCGCCATCACCCTGGGGTTCGCGCGCGAAGGCGCGAACCTCGCCCTTCTGGGCCGGGATGTCGAGGCCATCGCGCCGGTGCAGGGCGAGGCCGGCACCCTGGGCGTCGCGGCCGAGATCTTTGCCTGCGACGTGACCGACAGTGCGGCCGTCGACCAGGTTGTCGCGGCGGTGCTGGCACGGTTTGGCCGGATCGACGTGCTGGTCAACGTGGCCGGCGGAACTGGTCCCATCGGCAAGACCGGGGTCGAAACGACGGCGGCGGAGTTCGACGAGATCGTGCACCTGAACATGCGCGGCCCCTTCAACCTGATCCGCGCCGTGGCGCCGGTGATGCAGGGGCAGGGCGGAGGCAAGATCGTCAATGTCGGCGGCACGTTCGGGATGCGCGGGCGGGCGATGCGACTGGCCTATTCCAGCTCCAAATGGGGGCTGCGCGGGCTGACCAAGAGTTTCGCGCTGGAACTGGGACCGGACAACATCAACGTGAACCTCGTGGCGCCGGGCATGGTCGACGGGCCGCGGTTCCGCGACAAGGTCGTGCCGCAGGTCGCGGCGCAATACGGCATCAGTGAAGACGAGGCGGCGGCCAAGCACGCCTCTGATTACGCGCTCGGGCGGGTCAGCACGGACGAGGATATCGCCTCGGCCACGCTGTTCCTGGCCTCGGATCGCGCGCGCCAGATCACCGGGGTCGACCTGCCGGTCGACGGTGGCTGGGCATCTTTGTGAGGACAATATGACAGACCTTATTCTGAAGGGCGGCACGGTCGTGAACGAGACCGGCCGGCAGGTCGCCGACGTGGCCATCACCGGTGAGCTGATCAGCGCCATTGCCGCCCCCGGCACGCTGGACGGGACAGGGGCAGAGGTGGTGGATGTCACCGGCCTGCACCTGATCCCGGGTGCCATCGACACGCATGTGCATTTTCGCGAACCGGGCTACACCCACAAGGAAGACTGGGAAACCGGGACCAAGGCCGCGGCCATGGGCGGTGTCACCACTGTCTTTGAAATGCCCAACACGAACCCGCCAACGCGGTCGGTCACCGAACTGCGCCAGAAGCAGGACTGCGCGAAGAAGGCGAGCGTCGATTTCGGCATCTACGGCCTGCTGGCCGAGGATAATATCGACGAGCTTCAGGGCCTGATCGATGGTGGCGTGAACGCGTTCAAATGCTTCATGGGCAACACGTTCGGCAACCTGCCGTCGCCCTCGACCGGGGCGATGCTGGAAGGGTTCGAGATCGTCGCACCCTCGGGGCTGCGGATCTCCCTGCATGCGGAAACCGCGTCGATCATGGCATGGCGTCAAGCCCGGCTGGATGCGGCGGGGCGCCATGCGCCGCTGGATCACATCGCCGCCCGCCCGGAGGTCGTCGCGATCGAGGCCGTGGCCCGCGCCGCGATCCTGTCGGAATGGACCGGCGCACGGGTGCATGTGCTGCATATCTCCTCGGCCGGAGAGCTGCGGCCGCTGGCCGAGGCCAAGGCGCGCGGGGTCGACATCACCGGCGAGACCTGCCCCTGCTACCTGTTTCTGACGACCGAGGATTACGACCGGCTGGGCAGCGTCATCCGGGTCAACCCGCCGGTGCGCGAGCCCAAGGATGCCAAGGCGATCTGGGAGGCGCTGCAAACCGGCGTGGTGGACATGATCGCCACCGACCACGCCCCCCATACGCCCGAGGAAAAGCACAACGACATCATCTGGAAGGCCGATTGCGGCTTTCCGGGGGTCGAGACCCAGATGCCGCTGATGCTGACCGAGGTCGCCGCCGGCCGGATGAGCCTGGAGCATTACGTCAAGATCTCTTCGGCCAACCCGGCGCGGTCCTTCGGCATGTATCCGATGAAGGGCCGGATCGCCGTGGGCGCCCATGCGGATATCGCCGCTGTCGACATGGCCCGCGAAGAGGTCATTCGCGCTGAAAATCTGCACAGCCTCGGCAAGATCACCCCCTTCGAGGGCCGCAAGACCGTCGGCGCTCCGGTTCACACTTTGGTCCGTGGCCGTTTCGTGCAACGGGACCGCATGCTGTGTCCCGGCATGGTGGGCCATGGCCGGCAGGTGACCGACATCCAGTCGATGCCGACCCCCGAACCGAAGAACGTGGACCAGACCCTCGCAACCCTGCTGACGGAAGGTGTGACATGAAACAGGTGCCGATTGTCGAATTGCAGAAGGTGGGGGTGACCTATGGTCAGGGCCCCGACCAGACCGAGGCACTGGTGCCCACGGACCTGACCATCGCGAAAGGCGATTTCGTGGCGCTGGTCGGCCCGTCGGGCTGTGGCAAGTCCACGATCCTGAAGCTGGTCAGCGAATTGCTGGAGCCCACCAGCGGCACCATCCTGTTCGGCGGGCGCGAGCTGGGTGCGAAGCCCATGCGCGTCGGAATGGCCTTTCAGAGCGCGTCGCTGCTGCCCTGGATGAGTGTGCGGGAAAACGTGATGCTGCCGCTGAAGATCGTGCCGCCCTTCAAGGCCGATTTCCGCGCCAAGAAGGGCGGGGAATATCGCGACCGGGTGGATGACCTGCTGGCCCAGGTCGGGTTGCTGGATTTCGCCGACAAGAGCCCCTGGCAATTGTCGGGCGGGATGATGCAGCGCGCCAACCTGTGCCGGGCGCTGATCCATGACCCGGATCTGCTGCTGCTGGACGAACCCTTCGGTGCGCTGGACCAGTTCACCCGCGAAGAGCTGTGGCAGACATTGCAGGCGCTTTGGCTGGACCGGGGCATCACCGTGATGCTGGTCACCCACGACCTGCGCGAGGCCGCCTACCTGGCCAGCCGGGTCTGCGTGATGAGCGCACGCCCTGGCCGCATCATCGAGGATCGCGCCGTGCCCTTTGCCCGGCCGCGGCCCATCGACATCACCTTCGAGAGCGATTTCGTCTCTCTCGTGCAGGATTTGCGCGGCCAGATCGTCCATGCGCCGGTCGGCCGGACGGAGGACGCGGCATGACCCGCACAATGGAAAAAATCGCGCCCGCGCTGCTGATTGTCAGCGTCTTTGTCGTCTGGGAACTCTTCTGCCTGATGGCGGGGATATCCGAACTGGTCCTGCCGCGCCCGACCCAGATCGTGGCGGCGCTGGTCAAATATGCGCCGGCCATTTGGCCTCATGCCTGGCAGACCTTCTACACCACGATGGTGGGCTTTGCCTTCGGCGTGGCCATCGGGCTGAGCCTCGGCGTGCTGATCGGGTCTTCGAAACTGGCCTACAAGACGGCCTATCCGCTGCTCGTTGGGATCTCGTCTGTGCCCAAGGTCGCGGTCGTGCCGATCTTCGTTCTGTGGTTCGGGGCCGGCACGGTACCCGCGATCCTGACCGCGATGATCATCTGCATCTTCCCCATCGTGGTGAACGTCGCCACCGGCATCGCCACGGTCGAGCCGGAGCTGGAAGACGTCATGCGCTCGCTCAAGGCCACGAAGATGGAGATCCTGCGCAATGTCGGGCTGCCCCGGTCGATGCCCTATTTCTTCGCCTCGCTGAAGGTGGCGATCACGCTGTCCTTCGTTGGGTCGGTGATCGCGGAAACCGTGGCCTCCAACAAGGGGGTGGGGAACCTGATGATGATCGCCGCGTCGTCCTTCAACGTGCCGCTGGTCTTTGCCGGGCTGATGGTGCTGGCGGTGATGGGCATGTCGCTTTACGCGATCTTTTCGGTCATCGAACGCCGCATGGCCGGCTGGGCGATGCGCAAGGAGGTGCAATGAAACGCCGGGCGATCGTGCATCGCCTGCCGATGGCGGGGCCGGACGATGCGTCGGCCCTGGTGGCGGAGATCGAGGCGGGGCGGATCGACCCTGCCGGCCTCCGCGCGGTGCTGGGCAAGACCGAGGGCAATGGCTGCGTGAACGATTTCACCCGTGGCTACGCGGTGCAGAGCCTTCGGCTGGCCCTGGCGCCCTACCTGTCGGATGACGTGCTGGGGGCACTGCCCATGGTCATGTCAGGCGGAACAGAAGGCGGTCTGTCCCCGCACTGGATCGTGCTGGAAGAGGGCGAGGGGCCGGATGGCCCGCCCGCCCTGGCCTTTGCCGCAAGCCTGACCGCGTCGCTGCCGCCGCAGGCCATCGGTCGGATGGCGCAGGTCCAGGCGGTGCGGGATGCCACCCGCGACGCCATGCGCAAGGCCGGGATTACCTATGCCGCCGACGTGCATTTCGTGCAGATCAAGTGCCCCTTGCTGACCTCCGAGCGGATCGCGGCGGCGGGCGGGGACGTGGCCACGACGGATACGTTGAAAAGCATGGGGCTGTCGCGCGGGGCGTCCGCCCTGGGTGTCGCACTGGCCCTGGGAGAGGTCGCGCCGGAGCAGCTGAGCGACGCGGTGATCGGGCAGGATTGGTCCCTGTGGTCCGCCCGTGCCTCCTGTTCCGCGGGGGTCGAGCTGACCGCCTGCGAGGTCGTGGTGATGGGCCAGTCCGCGGATTGGGCCGGCGATCTCAGGATCGGTCACGCGGTGATGCGGGATGCCATAGATGCCGGGTCCGTGGCAGACCTGCTGGACCTGGTCGAGCCGGGGTTCCGCGCGCAATTGACGCCACCCTCGCAGACGCAGGTTCTGGCCGTCCTGGCCAAGACCGAAGCCTCACCCGACGGGATGATCCGGGGCGCGCGGCATGTCATGCTGGAGGACAGCGACCTGTCGGCGACGCGTCATGCCCGTGGCTTCACCGGCGGTTTGCTGGCAGGCCTGACCGGGTTTACAGAGCTTTTCGTCTCGGGCGGGGCGGAACATCAGGGGCCGTCCGGTGGCGGGCCCTGCGCAATGATTTACAAGACTTCCTGAAAGGACAGGACCATGAGCAACCTGATCGTCAAAGCCGGAGACTTTACCTTCGGCGGCCATTTCGAAGAGGCCGACGCGCCGCAGACCGTCGCCGCCTTTCGCAAGGTCATGCCCTACAAGGGCAAGATCGTGCATGTGCGCTGGTCGGGCGAGGGCGTGTGGATCCCGCTGGGCGACGAGGATTTCGGCGTCGGCTACGAAAACCACACCAGCCACCCGGCGCCCGGCCACATCATCCTGTATCCCGGCGGGATCAGCGAGACCGAGATCCTGCTGGCCTATGGCGGGGTCGATTTCTCGTCCAAGATGGGACAACTGGCGGGCAACCACTTCATCACCCTGACCAGCGGGTTGGAGAACCTCAAGACGCTGGGCAATTCCGTGCTGTGGAAGGGCGCGCATGACATCTCTTTCGAACTGGCCTGAGGGGCGGGCATGAGCCGGACCCCGATCAACAAGGTCGGCCTTTGCGTTCTGCGCGAGGGCCGGCTGCTGCTGGCGCGCAGCCGGGGCAGCGACGTGTTCCAGATCCCCGGCGGCAAGGTCGAGGCCGGGGATGCCGATGACATCGCCGCGCTGGAGCGTGAGATCGAGGAAGAGTTGGGGATGCGGCTGGACCGGGGCGGCCTGAGCTATGTCGGCACGTTTTCCGCCCCCGCCGCGGGACAGAGCCACCGGATCGTGCAGGTGAAACTTTACGAAGGCGGCGCACCCGGAGAGGTCGCCGCCTGTTCGGAGATCGAGGAATTGCTCTGGCTGGACCTGGGCGGCGCGACGGATCGCAACCTGTCGGCTGTGGTGCAGGACCAGATCGTGCCGTTCCTGCGGGCCCGCGTGGTCTAGCGGGTCAGGTCCTTCATGCCCTTTTCCAGCCCGGCAAGCGTCATCGGAACCATGTTGTCCTCGAATATCTCTTTGATAAGCTTGATGGAATGGGTGTAGCCCCAGTACTTTTCCGGCACCGGGTTGATCCACAGGTTCGACGACCACTGATTGCGGCAGCGTTCCAGCCAGACCTGGCCCGCTTCCTCGTTCCAGTGTTCGTTCGCGCCGCCGGGATAGGCGACCTCGTAAGGTGACATGGACGCGTCCCCGACGAAGATGCACTTGTAGTCCGGCCCGTAGGTCCGCAGCACTTCCCATGTGGGTGTCTGTTCGGTCCAGCGCCGGCGGTTATCCTTCCATACGCCTTCGTACAGGCAGTTGTGGAAGTAGAAATGCTCCAGGTGCTTGAACTCGGACTTGGCGGCGGAAAAGAGCTCCTCGACCACCTTGATATGCGGGTCCATGGAGCCGCCGACATCGAGGAACAGCAGCACCTTGACCGCGTTGCGCCGCTCGGGGCGGGTTTTCACGTCGAGATAGCCATGTTCGGCGGTGGCCCGGATCGTTCCGTTCAGGTCCAGCTCTTCCTGGGCGCCGTCGCGGGCCCATTTGCGCAACCGTTTGAGCGCCACCTTGATGTTGCGCGTGCCCAGTTCGACCGTATCGTCGAGATTTTTGAATTCTCTTTTGTCCCAGACCTTTACGGCACGTTGGTGACGTGATTTCTCTTGCCCGATACGGACGCCTTCGGGGTTGTAGCCATCCGCGCCAAAGGGGGACGTGCCGCCGGTGCCGATCCATTTGGACCCGCCCTCGTGACGTTCCTTCTGCTCTTCGAGGCGCTTCTTCAACGTCTCCATCAGCTTTTCGAAGCCGCCAAGGGCCTCGATCTCGGCCTTTTCCTCTTCGGAGAGGTGTTTCTCGGCCATGGATTGCAGCCAGTCGGCGGGCAGGTCGACCTTTTCCAGCATCTCGTCGAAACTGATCTGGTCGAGCCCCTCGAAGGTCTTGGCAAAGGCCTGGTCGAACTTGTCGAGGTTGCGTTCGTCCTTCACCATCGCGGCACGGGCGAGGTAGTAGAACCCCTCGGGGTCATAGGTGATCAGGTCGGCCCGCATCGCTTCCAGAAAGCTGAGATATTCCCGCAGGGAAACGGGAATGGCATGGTCCCTTAGGGTCTGGAAGAAAGGTATGAACATGATCAGATCGCCGCGCGGTGGATGAGAAGGGTCACGAAGAGACCCAGCAATGCGAAAATCATCGCATGAACCACGGCGTATTGCAAAATGTCGGCGGTCTTGCCCTTGCGGCTCTTGGCGCGCCAGGCCCCGAAGATGGCGCCGAACAAGGCTCCTGCGATCACGATCATGCGGTCGTTCCCCCCTGGCAGCCGGGGCGTGGCCCCGGTGGATGCTTTCAGCCCCGGATATCGTTCGGGCGCAGGGCGGCGATCTCGTTCAGTTTCGCGCGCACGGCCCAGTCCGGACCAAAGCCGTATCGCGCCCAGCCCAGACTGTCCAGCCGAACCGAAGTCGCGGCGGGGCTGCGCCCGGTCAGGTCCAGAGCCTCGGCCCGCAGCAGTTGGATCGAGGCAAGAAGCGCGGCATTCTCGCCGCGGCGGGCCACATCGGCCTGTCCCTGAAGCAGGGCCAGCGCGCGGTCGCCATCCTGGCCGCGGATCGCATGGGCGGCCAGCTGGGCGGCGACATGGGCGGCGTGCGGCGCGGTGTCGGGACGCGCACGGTAGAGTTTGAGCGCATGGGTCAGATGGGCATGGGCGGCGCGGCGGTCGGTCGGCTGCACCATGCGGGCCATGACGAAATGGGCAAAGGCCAGGCGATGATCCTGCCAGCCCTCGCGCCCGGCGATGGTCAGAGCCTGTTGCGCGGCGCGAATGCGGTCGCGGTCATCGGCATCGGGGCCAAGTGCGGTCTGGATCGCGCGGGTCCAGTCCTCGGGCGTGCGGCCCAGCGGACGGGACAGGCGGCCGTCCCCCTCGGGGTTCAGGCGCGACAGCAGCGCGGGCAGGGCGGAGGCGACCTGCGCCCGCGTCATGCCCGACCGCAATTCCGGCGCATAGGTCGCGCGCAGCATCAGCATGTCGAACCCGGTCAGGACCGCATGCATGTTGTCATCGTTGAAGGTGCTGTCGGGCAGCCGGTAAAGGTCGTTGAGCGGGCCGAGCGCCTGGGCCAGTTCCTCGTGCAGGCAATCGCGGGCCTCTTGCGGGGTCACGTCGACGGGCACGAAGATTGCGATGCGACGCCGTGTGTCGAGCCGCGCCCAGTCGGTATCGCCACGCCGACGGGCAGCGTGATACTGGCTGAGCCGGGTGATGCCGGGCACGACGAAACAGGCGGCCTGGGGCAGGTAGCGACGGATCTGGGCGGAAGATACGGCCTGAACCGTGATCTGCGAGGCGCTCTTTCCGAAGTCGATATCGATCCCGGCCTCGGCGCGCAGGCGTTTCAGCAAACGGCCCAGATCGTCGACCATGCCTTGCGTCGGGGTGCCGCTGACGGAGACGCGAATGGGGCCTTCGAACCGGGTGAAGACCGGCAGATCGCGGCCTGATTCCAACTGGAAGGACAGATCGAGGAAATCCCGCGCCATGTCGCTGTTGGCCCGCAGCGGGGCCTGGGGCAGGGCGCGGGCAAAGACCTTCATCGCGGGCAGGGAGGTTGGCGCGGGCTGCGCCATCCGGGTCGGTGTTTCCGACGAGACCGGAAGCGAGGTGCGGGGTGCGTCCACGGGACCGATACAGGCCGACAGCGCGAAGGCCATCGGAATGTACCGCAGGACCCCGCGCAGGCTCACAAAGGCCTCTGGTATTTCATGAAGTCGGTCGGGGTGGCGATCCGGTCATACAGCTGACGGGCGGTCGTGTTGCCCTCTTGCGTGAGCCAGTAGACCGACGGCGCGCCGGCTTTGTCCGCCGCGGCGTAGACCGCCGTGATCAGCGCCCGGCCCAGTCCTTTGCCGCGGACATCGGGGTCGGCATAAAGGTCCTGCAGGTAGCAGACCGGTTCGGGGCGCCAGCCGTGCCGATGGAAGAGGTAATGCACGAGGCCCACGGGCTTGTCGCCCACCAGCGCCAGGAAGCCCTGGAATTCGCCGGTTTCGCCGGACAGAAGCCGGCTGAAGGCCAGGTCGTACATGTCGTCGGGCAGGGTGGTCTTGTAGAATTCAAGATAGCCCTGCCACAACCGGCCCCACTCGGCCCGGTCACCCGGTTCGATGGGCCGGATGATCACGTCATCCGCCAAATTTTCACTCCGTACTGCTCGGATCAGGCACCGCGTCTTTTGCGCGGCTATTCCCTGAATCAGAAATTATCCACAATGTGCGGGAAAACGGCTGACTTGTCACGCCCTTGCAGAGATTTTCACCGCAGGGCAGGTGCATTTAAAAGAAAAAGGCCCCGGCGGCGGAATTGCCCCGGGGCCTTTCTGCAATTGTTGATCTGGTTTACCGCTGGCCGCGCGCGAGGAAGGCGAGGCGTTCGAACAGGTGCACATCCTGCTCATTTTTCAGCAGGGCACCGTGCAGTTTGGGCAAAGCGTTGGCACCGTCGCGCTTGAGGTCGGCGGGGCTGAGGTCTTCGGCCAGAAGCAGCTTGAGCCAGTCCAGAACCTCGGAGGTCGACGGCTTTTTCTTCAGGCCCGACGTTTCGCGCAGTTCGAAAAATTGCGTCAGCGCAGAGGTCAGAAGCTCGGCCTTGATGCCGGGGTGATGGACCTCGACGATCTGCTTCATCGTCTCCATGTCGGGGAAGCGGATGTAGTGGAAGAAACAGCGGCGCAGGAAGGCGTCGGGCAGTTCCTTTTCGTTGTTCGAGGTGATGATGACGATCGGGCGCTGCTTGGCCTTGATGGTCTCTCCGGTCTCGTAGACGTGGAATTCCATCTTGTCGAGTTCCTGCAGAAGGTCGTTCGGAAACTCGATGTCGGCCTTGTCGACCTCGTCGATCAGAAGAACGACTTTCTCATCCGCATCAAAGGCTTGCCAGAGCTTACCCTTCTTGATGTAGTTCTTGACGTCATGCACCTTTTCCTCGCCCAGCTGGCTGTCGCGCAGGCGGGACACGGCGTCGTATTCGTATAGACCCTGCTGGGCCTTGGTGGTGGACTTGATGTTCCACTCGATCATCTTGAGACCGAGGCTTTCGGCCACCTGCCGCGCCAGTTCGGTCTTGCCGGTGCCGGGCTCGCCCTTAACCAGGAGCGGACGCTCCAGCGTGACGGCGGCGTTGACGGCAACGGTCAGATCCTCGGTGGCGACGTAGCTGTCGGTTCCCTGAAATTTCATGCTCTTGAAGCCTCTCTCTCCCGCATTCCGCAGGACGATAATATGTTCCGCAAATGGGTGCAATGCGATGCATACCGACGGGTATTCACCGATCCAACCGGGTTAACAACTTTGAGAAATGTGTAGTGACATTGCTATCCAAAGGGAGTAAGCCCCGCAGCGTAAGGGGCCCGTGGAAAGCCAGGCTGCACTGGCGGGTCACGGCTTTAGTAGGGAGCCAATAATGAAAGCAGAGACTTTTCTGCCCGAGGATTACCGTCCGGCTGAGGACGAACCCTTCATGAACGAGCGCCAGACCGAATATTTCAGGCGCAAGCTGCTTTCCTGGAAAGAAGAGATCCTCTCGGAAAGCCGCGACACTGTCGAAGGTCTCCAGGAAAACACCCGTAACATCCCCGATGTGGCCGACCGTGCCTCCGAGGAAACGGATCGCGCCCTGGAACTGCGGACGCGAGATCGCCAGCGCAAGCTGGTGTCCAAGATCGACTCCGCGCTGCGCCGCATCGACGAAGGTGAGTATGGGTATTGTGAAGTGACCGGGGAGCCGATTTCGCTCAAGCGCCTTGATGCGCGTCCGATCGCGACCATGAGCCTCGAGGCGCAGGAGCGTCATGAGCGCCGTGAGAAAGTCCACCGCGACGATTGAGCGCCGGTGACATTCTGAAATTCGAAAACGCCGGGGGTTTTCCTCCGGCGTTTTTCGTAGCAATAGCCGGCGCATGAGCCTGATCGGACAACATATCGCCGTGGTCGGCGCCGGCATCGGCGGGTTGGCCTGTGCCCGGGCGCTGGCGCTGCGCGGGGCCAGCGTCACCGTCCTGGAACAGGCGCCCGAGATCGCTGAGGTCGGGGCGGGCCTGCAGGTGTCGCCCAACGGCATGGCCGTGCTGCGCGCCATCGGGTTGGAGGACGAGCTGCGCGCCACCGGTGCACCGCGGGCCGAGGGCGTGACCCTGCGCAACCGCAATGGCGGCGTCGTGGCGCGGATGGCGCTGGACGGGTTGAAGCGACCCGAGGATTACCTCTTCGTGCATCGCGCCGACCTTATCGACGTGCTGGCACAGGGTGCGCGGCAGGCCGGGGTCCGGATCAACCTGTTGCAGCACGTGGCCCAGATCGATCCCGGCCCGCGTCCCTGCGTCCGGCTGAGCCAGGGCGCACGGGTCCAGGCGGACCTTGTCGTGGCGGCCGATGGTCTGCATTCCTCGCTGATGACGCAGCTGAACCCGGGGGCGGATCCGTTCTTCACCGGGCAGGTGGCCTGGCGCGCACTGATCCCCGGCGATGGCGGCCCGGCCGAGGCCGAGGTCTTCATGGGGCCGGGGCGGCACCTGGTGACCTACCCACTGCGCGGCGGCGCGGTCCGCAATATCGTGGCGGTCGAGGAACGGCGATCCTGGGTCGAGGCGCGCTGGTCCCAGAAGGACGATCCGGACAACCTGCGCGTGGCTTTCGCCGGGATGGGCCCGGCGGTGCGCGGCATGCTGGACGACGTGCGCTATGTGCATCTGTGGGGGCTTTTCCGGCACGAGGTCGCGGCGCAATGGACCGGGGAAAACGTGGCCTTGCTGGGCGACGCGGCACATCCGACGCTGCCTTTCCTGGCGCAGGGCGCGTCCATGGCTTTGGAAGATGCCTGGGTTCTGGCCGACAGCCTGTCGCGCGCAGATGACGCGGCAACGGGCCTCGCGCTCTATCAATCGCGCCGGCGTGCCCGGGCGCGGCGGGTCATCGGGGCGGCAAACGGCAATGCGTGGAAATACCATCTGCGCGGACCCTTTGCCCTGGGCGCGCATATGGGGATGCGGATGATCGGCACGCTGGCCCCATCTGCGATTTCCCGCAGTTTTTCATGGCTTTACGATCACGACGTGACCGAGGGGTGACCGGAGGGCGGGGCCGCTAGACGTCGAGGTCGACCCAGACGGGCACGTGGTCCGAGGGTTTTTCCCGTCCGCGCAGACCGGCTTCGATGCCCGCATCGGTCAGCAAGTCCGCGCATTGCGGCGTCATCAGCACATGGTCGATACGGATCCCGTCGTTCCGCTGCCAGGCACCGGCCTGGTAATCCCAGAAGGAATACTGACCGGGCGCCGGGTTGCGGGTGCGGAATGCCTCGGTGAAGCCGAGGTTCAGGATCCGCCGCCAGGCCTGCCGGCTGTCGAGGCGGAACAGCGCGTCCTCGCGCCAGGCATCGGGGCGGGCGGCGTCTTCGGCCTGGGGGATGATGTTGTAGTCACCCGCCATAAGCGCGGGTTCTTCCTGCTCCAGCAGGTCCTGCGCGCGGGCCTTCAGGCGTTCCATCCAGGACAGTTTGTAATCGTATTTCGGCCCCGGCGCGGGGTTTCCGTTCGGCAGATAGAGCCCGCAGAGCCGCAGGGCGGTCTTTTCGCCGACGACCGTCGCCTCGATCCAGCGGGCCTGTTCGTCCTCGTCATCGCCGGGCAGGCCGCGGGTGACGTCTTCGAGCGGATGTTTTGACAGGATGCCGACGCCGTTGAAGCTTTTCTGTCCGTGGGTTTCGACATTGTAGCCGCGTTCTTCGAATATCTCGCGGGGGAAGCTCTCGTCGATGGACTTGATCTCTTGCAGGAGGACGACATCCGGAGAGGCCTCGTCGAGCCAATCGGTGAGCGCGGCATGCCGCGCCTTGATGCCGTTGATGTTGAACGTGGCGATACGCATGGCCGACTCCGATGGTTTTCCCATCTATCGCGCATCCCCGGTTCCGGGGCAAGCGACGCTGAGTAGCGTCTAAGTTGTTCAAATCAGCGTCAGATTCTCGGTCGAGCTGTCCGATGTTGAGTCACGCAACCCCGATGATTCGAGTCGATTCGTAGCTCATGATGCTCCTGGGGACCGCAATGGAGCACCTTTGTGTCGAAGTTAAGAAAAAAATTCGATCACGCCCGATTTAATCGTTTCAACGGGTTAACGCGAATCGCCTCGCGTGCCACAAAATCCTGCACACGTATAGGTTGAATTTGGGCTTTTCGGATCGCGATTTCCGGGCAAACGTTTGGTCATCCAACACCAACTGGGAGACCACGAAGATGTCTGCAATTCGCAAAAACAACACCCGCCAAGCTTCTGTCATCGTTGAGGAAAACACGCTGCTCGATGGCGAGGGTCTCGAGATGTTTGCCTCCGGTTCGGCGCCCGTCGCGTCCTCTTCCCTGACCGGCGACGCGGTCGAAATGTTCGCCTCGGGTTCGGCCCCTTCGGCCTCGGTTCGCGCCCTGTCCGGTGACGCTGTTCAGATGTTCGCTTCGGGCTCTGCGCCGGCTGTCAAGTCCGAATCTCAGTCCGGCGACGCGGTCGAGATGTTTGCCTCCGGTTCCGCCCCGGTCGGCTCTTCCGACGCTCGTAACGGCGATGCAGTCGAAATGTTCGCCTCCGGTTCCGCTCCGAGCGCTTCCAAAATGGGCAACGGCGATGCGACCGAGATGTTTGCTTCGGGCTCCGCACCGACCGCTTCCGACGTGACCTCCGGCGATGCGACCGAGATGTTTGCTTCGGGCTCCGCACCGACCGCTTCCGACGTGACCTCCGGCGATGCGACCGAGATGTTTGCTTCCGGTTCGGCTCCGACTGCCTCCAGCGTGACCTCCGGCGACGCGACCGAGATGTTTGCTTCCGGTTCCGCTCCGACCGCTTCCGACGCGACCTCCGGCGACGCGACCGAGATGTTTGCTTCCGGTTCGGCTCCGACTGCCTCCAGCGTGACCTCCGGCGACGCGACCGAGATGTTTGCTTCCGGTTCCGCTCCGACCGCTTCCGACGCGACCTCCGGCGACGCGACCGAGATGTTTGCTTCGGGCTCCGCACCGACCGCTTCCGACGCGACCTCCGGCGACGCGACCGAGATGTTTGCTTCGGGCTCCGCACCGACCGCTTCCGACGCGACCTCCGGCGACGCGACCGAGATGTTCGCCTCCGGTTCCGCTCCGACGGCTTCCGACGTGACCTCCGGCGATGCAGTCGAAGCCTTCGCTTCGGGTTCCGCACCGACGGCCGGCGCCGACGTGAACGCGGGCGACGAAGTCCAGGCCTTCGCTTCGGGCAGCTAAGTCGCGACGCATCTGACGGGACGGGGCTGGTCTGGCCCCGATGATCAAAGGAGAACTACAATGTCCAATGTCATCCACCTCACCTTCCCCTCCCGCAGCGAACAGCGGGCCGCGCGACACGCGGCCCTGCTGGAAACCTTCGCGCAGCATCGCCGCGACGAAGGAGACGTGTTCTGGCTCAAGGAAAACGCCGAGATCCTGAACATCCTGGAATGCACCGGCCAGGAAGTCGACCGTGACGCGCTGATCGCCCACGAGGCGTTCTACGACACGATAGGCGAACGGCTGGAGTTCTTCCCCCAATATTACCGATTCCTTTTGTCGATCTGCATGGACCTCGAATCCCTCGGCCTGGGCGCCGGCAAGGGCGAGGCGCTGGCCCAATGGGTGGCCAACCAGGGACTGGTCGAAGCAGAGCTGTCCGACCTTCAGCGTGGCGAGGCCATTCGCCTTTTGACGCGTGTTGGCGTCAATTGCGGTGATGACGTGACGCTGGTCAACGACAAGTTGAAAAACTTCGGACGCCGAAGCGCGACGTTTTCGATCCCGAACAAGAAAGCGGCCTACGAATTGACCCACATTGCCTTCTATCTGAGCGAGTATGGTCGCAAGGATCCGCACGTGGACGCTGCATTTCTGCAAAGCCTTAAATTCACGGGAACACTCGCATTTTTGGACTGTAACTGGGATTTGCTTGCTGAAGTTTGTGTCGCGATGCGCTACTGTGGGGCTGTGCCGCCCTCCGATTGGGATGATGCGGTCGCCAATGTGACGGGGCGTTTTGCCGTCGCGGAAGGGGAGCACGCGGTGCGGCAAGACGACTACCACGAATACCTGGTTTGCAACTGGGCGTTGAGTGAAGCGGGAGGCAAGAGCTTCCAGGCGCCGATCCAGGCGGGACCTGTCAGCTTCCATTCCGATCGGATGACCGCGGCGCCGCTGCGCGAATTGTCCGAAATCATTTACGGCCTTCAGACGCGTCGGTCGTCGGACTGGCACCTGATGCGCGACTATGTCTGCGAGAATGTCAGCGAGGATTGCGCCGACATGCTGCTGCGGGCCGAGGCCGCCACCGATTGTTTCGAGGACTTCTTTGCCGGCTTCGCCCGGACGGGCATGTCCGCACCAAGAACGGAGGTTCTGAGGGCATGAAGGCAGGCTCTGTCGCAGCACTGACCGGGGCGACCCTGGTTCTTATCTACACTGCTTTGATCTCGTCCGCGGACGGGATCACCAAGCTTCTGGCCGGGGGCTATGCAGCGCCGCAGCTTTACGCCGTTTCCGGCGGGCTGGTGGCGCTGTTCTGTGTTCTGGCCAATCGCGCGCGTCCCGTAGAGGGCGGGCTGCGCACGACGCGGCCCTATGCCATGGCGATCCGGTCCGTTGCGACGGTCGTGGCGGGCGTGTCCTTTTTCTATGCGTTCCGTCTGCTGGCCTTCGCGGAGGTCTTCATCTTCATCGGCCTGATGCCGATCATGTCCGGCCTGATGTCCGGCCCGATCCTGCGGGAACGTGTGCCGATGCGGGTCTGGGCGGCGCTTGCCGCCGGGTTCGTCGGCGTGATGTGCCTGTTCCCGGAAGGCGTGCAGGCAATAACGCTGGGTCATGCGGTGGCGTTGCTGGCCTGTTTCTCGGGCACGCTGTCCATGGTCATGGCGCGATATGTGGGCCGGTATGAATGCAATTCGCTTGCGCTGGTCTTCTTCCCGAACCTCACGAACATGGTGGTGATGGCCGCCATCCTGCCCTTTGTCTTCAAGCCCATGCCACTCACGGATCTCGGGCTGGCAGTTGCCTATGCGGCGCTGCTTTTCGGCGCGCGCTGGTTGCTGGTCGTCGCGCTGCGCCTGCTGCCCGCCTATACGGCGACACCGCTGATGAACCTGCAATTCGTCTGGATGGTGTTGATCGGGCTCGTCTTTTTTGGCGAAGTTCCGGGCAGCAACGTGTTCCTGGGGGCCGCGATCGTCGTCGCCTCGGGCGTGTACCTGGTCTACGAGCAATTCGCAGGGCAGAAACGGCGCGAGGCACGCATTCAGAACCGCGCCGCAGCGGTCATGCCGCCGGCGGAATAAAGGTTGCGGACCGACGGTTGCGGCGGGGGTGGTCCCGCCGTCCCGTCTGACACGGAAAAGCCCGTCTTACATGGAAAAGGACGTGCCGCAGCCGCAGGAACTGGTGGCGTTCGGGTTCTCGATCACGAAACGCGCGCCGATCAGTTCATCCGCGAAATCGATCACGGCGCCGGACAGGAAGGGCAGGGACACGTCGTCGACCACGACCTTCTGCCCGTTGCCTTCCAGGACGAGGTCGCCATCGGCGATGTCGTCCAGCTTGATCTCGTATTGAAAGCCGGAACATCCCCCACCTTCCACGGCGACGCGCAGGGCCTGACCCTGGTCGCCGGCACCGATTTCGGCAAGGCGTTCGAAGGCGCGGTCGGTCACTTTGGGGGGCAATTGCATGGGGGCCTCTCTTCGATCGGGGAGACAGGGTTTGCCTGTCATCACCGTGCAATATATGCAGACCCAGACTAGGCGACAAGGAGCACCGGGGATCAACTTCGGGCTTCGTCGGGACATAATTGATGAGGAGGCGCCATGCTTGCGCCCTATGCCAGCCACGCGGATCAGTCGCGGGGGCGGTTTTTTCCGCAGGAGGAAAGCACCTTTCGCTCCTGCTATCAGCGGGATCGCGACCGGATCATTCACGCCTCGGCCTTTCGGCGGCTGAAGCATAAGACGCAGGTCTTCATCGAACATGAGGGCGATTACTTCCGCACCCGGCTGACCCATTCGATCGAGGTCGCACAGGTGGCACGGACGATTGCCGGGGCGCTTGGCCTCAATCCAGAACTGACCGAGGCCGTCGCGCTGGCCCACGACCTTGGCCATCCGCCGTTCGGCCATACGGGCGAGGACGCGCTGTCGGAGCTGATGGCCCCTTACGGCGGGTTCGATCACAACGCCCAGGCGATCCGCATCGTCACCAAGCTGGAACGCCATTACGCCGAATGGGACGGCCTGAACCTGACCTGGGACACGCTGGAAGGCATTGCCAAGCATAATGGCCCGGTGACAGGCGACGTGCCCTATGCCCTGGCCGAATACAACGCCCTGCACGATCTAGAGCTGCACACCCATGCCAGCGCAGAGGCGCAGGCGGCCGCGTTGTCCGATGACATCGCCTACAACAACCACGATCTGCATGACGGGCTGCGGGCAGAGCTGTTTTCGACCGACGAATTGGCCGAATTGCCGATCCTCGACCGTTGTTTTGGCGAGGTGGACGCGCGTTACCCCGATCTGAACTACTACCGACGCCGCCACGAGGCGCTGCGGCGCTTCTTTGGTGTGCTGGTCGAGGACGTGATCGATGTCAGCCGGGCGAATATCGCGGAGCTGGGGCCGCAATCGGTCACCGATATCCGCCTGGCCGGGCGGATGCTGGTGCAGTTTTCGCCCGAGGTCTGGAAAGACCTGAAACAGATCCGCGAATTCCTCTTCCATCGCATGTACCGCGCACCGGAAGTCGTTGAGATGCGGGCAAAAGTCACGATGATCGTGCGAGAACTGTTCCCGCTGTTCATGCAGCAGCCGGACCTGATGCCCAAGCAATGGCGCAAGGATGTCGAAGATGTCGAAGGCGACGATACGGCGCTGGCGCGGATCGTGAGCGACTATATCTCGGGCATGACGGACCGGTTCGCCATCGTCGAACATGCGCGCCTGACGGGACAGGACCCCGAACCGGGCCTGCGCGCCTCAGGCCCCGGTCATATCCGCTACAAGGACCGGATCGGCGAGGGCTGAGGCCACACCGGTCGGCCGAACGCCCGCACAGCAAGGCCGCACGATCCATTGACCTTCACCCTGCGGGTGGTAAACCGCCCGCAACACAACGCCCGCAATGCCTGCTAGGATCACTTCATGAACCTCTTTGCCGATATCCGTGCTCTCGTCCTCGACAGCCTTGCCGCGATGCAGGGCGAGGGGCAGCTGCCCGAGGGGCTGGACTTTGCCAATGTCACGGTTGAGCCGCCGCGCGATCCCGGCCATGGCGATATGGCGACCAATGCGGCGATGGTGCTGGCCAAACCCGCCAAGTCCAAGCCGCGCGATATCGCGGAGGCGCTGGCCGCCAAGCTGGCCGACGATCCGCGCATCACCTCGGCCGAGGTTGCGGGGCCGGGCTTCCTGAACCTGCGGCTGGACGGGTCCGCCTGGGCGGGGGTCGTGAAGACGGTTCTGGCCGATGGCGTGGCCTATGGCCGTTCCGATATGGGGCAGGGGCTGAAGGTCAACGTCGAATATGTCTCGGCCAACCCGACCGGACCGTTGCATGTGGGCCACACGCGCGGGGCGGTCTTCGGCGACGCCTTGGCCAGCCTGCTGGATTATGCCGGCTACGACGTCACGCGGGAATATTACATCAACGATGGCGGGGCGCAGGTCGATGTACTGGCCCGGTCCGTCTACCTTCGCTACCTCGAAGCGCATGGGCAGGAAGTCACCTTCGAAGGCGGCACCTATCCCGGCGATTACCTGATCGAGGTCGGTGAAGCGCTGAAGGCCAAGGTCGGCGATGCCTATGTCGACCAACCCGAAGAGGTCTGGTTGACCGAGGTGCGCGAATACGCCACCGACGCGATGATGGCCCTGATCCGCGAGGACCTGAAGGTTCTGGGCGTCGAGATGGACCACTTCTTCTCCGAGAAATCGCTCTACGGGACGGGGCGGATTGAATCCGCGATCGACGACCTGCGGTCCAAGGGCCTGATCTATCGCGGCACGCTGGAGCCGCCGAAAGGCAAGGTTCCCGAGGATTGGGAGCCGCGCGAACAGACGCTGTTCAAGTCGACCGAACATGGCGACGACGTGGATCGGCCGATCATGAAATCGGACGGGTCCTGGACCTATTTTGCCCCCGACATCGCCTATCACTATGACAAGATTTCAAGGGGTTACGACCTTCTGATCGACGTGTTCGGTGCTGATCACGGTGGCTATGTCAAACGGATGAAGGCTGCGGTTTCGGCGCTGTCGGATACCCGCGTTCCAGTCGATATCAAGCTGTGCCAGCTTGTGAAGCTGTTCAAGGATGGCGAGCCCTTCAAGATGTCCAAGCGGGCAGGGACCTTCATCACCCTGCGCGACGTGGTGGACGAGGTCGGCCCTGACGTGACCCGTTTTGTCATGCTGACCCGCAAGAACGATGCGCCGCTGGATTTCGATTTCGACAAGGTGCTCGAGCAATCGCGCGAGAACCCGGTCTTCTACGTGCAATACGCCCATGCCCGCGTCTGTTCGGTGCTGCGCAAGGCGACAGAGGCCGGGATTGCCCATGACGACGCCACGCTGGGCGACGCGGATCTGTCGGGCATGACTGACGATGCAGAGCTGTCGGTGGCCAAGAAGCTGGCCGAATGGCCGCGCCTGGTCGAGATCGCGGCGCGGACCAACGAACCGCATCGGGTGGCCTTCTACCTGTATGAACTGGCCAGCGATCTGCATTCGCTGTGGAACAAGGGCAACGAAAATCCGGGCCTGCGCTTCCTTCAGGAGGACGATCCGGCGCTGTCGCAAAGCAAAATGGCTCTCGCACGGGCCACAAATGTTGTGATTTCCGCAGGTCTTGCTATCCTTGGCGTAACCCCCGCGGAAGAGATGCGCTAACGCACCGCCGCGCCGGGACGAGCAGTCAAAGATGAACGCGCCGGAACAGGCGCGCGGTGTGAGGCGAAAATGGCAGACTATCAGGCGGAGTCCGGTCCGGACCACCCTTCCATGTCCGTTGGGACGATGATCAACGCTGCAGGTGGGCTTGTGTCCATCGCGCTTGTCATCGGCATCGGCGTCTGGGGCTACAAGATGGTGGCCCGTGATGTCAGTGGCGTTCCCGTGGTGCGTGCGGCCTCTGGTGCGATGCGTGTGGCGCCAGAGAACCCGGGTGGCACCCTTTCCAACAACATGGGGCTTGCGGTGAACAAGGTTGCCGCGGAAGGCGTGGCCGAGAAACCCGCGGATCGGCTTGTGCTGGCGCCGCCGCCGGTTCAGTTGACGCTGGAGGATTCCCCGCAGGACGCGCTGGTGTTGAACAAGGTCGATCGCCCGACCGAGGCCGCCGCGCGCCCAGAAGCCGAAACGCCTGCCGCCGATGACCGTGCTGACGACGATGCCATTGCCGCACTGACGGCCAGCCTGCTGGAAGGCGCGACGCCACTGTCGGGCGAGGAGATCGAAAGCTCTGCCGATGGCGCGATTGCCGAAGCGCTGCGCAATGCCCAGAACGTCGCGGCCTCCGGCACTGAAACCGCCGTGGCAGAGGAACCCACGATCAAGACGATCACCGCCCGCAACGTGCCGGCCCGGTCCCTGCGGCCCAAGATGCGCCCGGCGGTCATTCGCGCCGCCGCTACCACGACCGAGGCGGACCAGGTGACGCAGGTCGCCCAGGCGGAAGAAGAACTGCCGATCACCGCGCCTGCGCCGATTGAGGCCGGGCTGGACGTCGCCCCCGAAACCATCCCCGCCGGCACCCGCCTGGCCCAGCTGGGCGCCTATGACAGCGAGGCGACCGCGCGCAAGGAATGGGACCGTTTCAACACGCGGTTCCAGGACTATATGGCCGGAAAACAGCGGGTTATCCAAAAGGCCTCTTCCGGTGGTCGAACCTTCTACCGGCTGCGGGTCATGGGCTTCACCGACATGTCCGCCGCACGCCATTTCTGCGCCGCTCTCGTTGCCGCCAATGCCGACTGCATCCCGGTGGTGACCAAGTGACATTCGGCGCGACGATACTCGATGCCGAAGGCACACGGCTGAGCGCGGATGAAAAGACCCTGTTCCGCGAAGCCGATCCCTTTGGCTTCATCCTGTTTGCCCGCAATATCGAGGACGGCAACCAGCTGCGCGCGCTCTGTGACGAGATGCGCGAGGCCGTGGGCCGTGATGCGCCGATCCTGATCGACCAGGAAGGCGGACGGGTTCAGCGCCTGCGGCCGCCACTTGCGCGCGACTGGACCCCGCCGCTGGATTTCGCCCAGGCCGCCGGAGCAGAAGCGCACAAGGCGATGTACCTGCGCTACCTGCTGATCGCGCTGGAACTGCGCAGCTACGGGATCGACGTGAATTGCGCGCCGATGGTCGACGTGCCGCGCGAAAATACCCATGATTTCCTGACCGACCGCTGTTATGGCCGCACACCGGCCGATGCCGCGGCGCTTGGCCGGGCCGTGTCGATGGGGCTGATGGCGGGCGGCGTTCTGCCGGTGCTGAAACACATTCCCGGCCATGGCCTGGCGACGCAGGACAGCCACCATGACCTGCCCATCGTTTCGGCCTCGGAAAGCGAGCTGGACCAGGTGGATTTCGCGCCCTTCAAGGTGCTGAACGACCTGCCGATGGCGATGACCGCCCATGTCGTCTACGAAGCCTATGGTCCGCTGCCGGCGACGATGTCGCCGCGCATGATCCAGGTGATCCGGAACGAGATCGGCTTCGACAATCTGCTGATGACCGACGATATCTCGATGAAGGCGCTGCAGGGCAGCTATGCCGAGATCACCCAGGGCTCGCTTGCCGCCGGGTGCGATGTCGTGCTGCTGTGCAATGCCACGCTCGTCGAGAAGATCGAAGTCGCAGAGGCCGCCGGGCTGATGACGCCGATTGCGCAGGAGCGTGCCGAGAGGGCGCTCGCGCTGCGCAATCAGGCCAGCGAGGTTGACATTCACGCCGTCGAAGAGAAGCTGGAAGCTCTCTTGAACGGTCGGGGCGATGGCTGAGGACGACTTATTCCAGGAAGACAAGCTGAGCGTGTCGGACCGCCTTGCGGCCGAGGCTCTCATCATCGACGTCGACGGGTTCGAAGGCCCGCTGGACCTGTTGCTGACGCTGGCACGGACCCAGAAGGTCGATCTGCTGAAGATCTCGGTGCTGCAATTGTCGGAGCAGTACCTGATCTTCGTGGAAAAGGCCAAGGAACTGCGGATCGAACTGGCCGCGGATTACCTCGTCATGGCGGCCTGGCTCGCCTTCCTGAAGAGCCGCCTGTTGCTGCCCCCCGATCCCGAAGCGGAAGGGCCGTCGGGCGATGAACTGGCCGCGCACCTGGCGTTTCAGCTGGAACGGCTGGCCGCGATGCGCGATGCGGCGGCGCGGCTGATGGCGCGGGACCAGAAGGGGCGTGACTTCTTTGCGCGGGGGATCACCGAGGACGTGGAGCGGATCAAGAATGTCGAATATTCCGCCACACTGCTGGACCTCATGCAGGCCTATGCGCGGATCCGCACGAAGGACGAGTTTCGCCCCTATGTCATGGATCGCGATAACGTCTTCACCATGGAACAGGCGCTGGACCGGATGCGCGGCATGATCGGCTTTGCCGGGTCCTGGACCGATATCATGTCCTATCTGCCCGGCGGTTGGGACAACGACCCGTCGCGCCGGCGCTCGGCCACGGCGGCGACCTTCGCAGCGGCGCTGGAATTGGTGAAGGAAGGCCATGCGGAGATCCGGCAGAGCGAGACGTTCTCGCCGATCCAGCTGAGACACAGGACCAACCGAGATGGCTGAGGAGACGGATGTCCGCCCGCACCAGAGCAAGCCGGCCAATGAATCGCTGTTCGAGACGCCACCGATGGCGGAACAGGAGCGTATGGTCGAGGCGATCCTCTTTGCCTCTGCCGATCCGGTGACGATCGCCGACATGAACGCGCGCATGCCACATGGCTGCGACGCGAAGGAGGCGGTGGAACATCTGCACAATCGCTACGAGGGGCGCGGCGTCCGCGTGGTGCGCGTCGGTGAGGCCTATGCGATCCGCACGGCGCCGGATCTGGGTTACCTGATGCAGAAGGAAACCACCGAAACACGGAAACTTTCCCGCGCGGCCATCGAAACCCTGGCCATTATCGCCTATCATCAGCCTGTGACCCGCGCCGAGATCGAAGAGATCCGCGGCGTGTCGGTGTCGCGCGGCACGATCGATCTGTTGATCGAGATGGAATGGATCCGCTTTGGCCGCCGCCGCATGACACCGGGCCGACCCGTCACCTTCGTGGTGACTCCCGGCTTCCTGGATCATTTCGGGCTGGAAACGGCGCGCGATCTTCCGGGGTTGAAAGAGCTGAGGGCGGCTGGCCTGCTGGACAATCGTCCGCCCCCCGGGCTGGCCGAGCTGGACCAGGTCGACGACGACGAGGACGATGGCGACGAGGGCCAGGGCGAAATGTTCGAGGAGTGACTCAGATGAACGTAGACAGATTGATCCAGATGTTCATCCGCCGGTTCATCGGGCGGGCCATGAACCGGGGTATCGATGCCGGGATCGACAAGTTCGGCGGCAAGAAGGGGCAAGGCCAAGGTCAGGGCAACAAGGCCCAGTCCCGTCAGGCGCGACAGACCGCGAAACGGGCCAAGCAGGCCGCGCGGAT
The DNA here is from genome assembly GCF_000768315.1 of Pseudooceanicola atlanticus. Classification (GTDB taxonomy): domain Bacteria; phylum Pseudomonadota; class Alphaproteobacteria; order Rhodobacterales; family Rhodobacteraceae; genus Pseudooceanicola; species Pseudooceanicola atlanticus. Next base: position 79,670 of record NZ_AQQX01000003.1, on the reverse strand, counting down.
CACCCGTCGGATGGGGCGGTTCTGAGCTCTTCCTTCGGGGTCGTCAGGCTTTCGATCACCGCTGCGCCGACGCAGATCGCCGAAAGCAGGTTGCACAGCATCAGCCCGCCGGCCTCGTAAGCCGGGCGGAAGGCCAGCGCGCCGCCGGTGACCGCGATATAGGTCACGGCAGAGTTCAGGCCCAGTACGGCGCCCCGCTGCGACGCGTCCAGCGAAGACAGCCGCGAGACGACGAAGTTCAGTCCAAGGTGCTGCACAATTCCCCAGAGCAGGGCAAAGCCGGTCAGCAGGGCAAAGGTGCCGCCGAACCCGGCCAGGACGAGGTAGATCATCGTCAGGCCAGTGAAGGACAGAATGCCGGCCTGCCGCTGTGGCAGCCGGTCGACATAGCGGTCGATCAGGGCGGCCAGGCCGAAGCCCGTTCCATAGAACAGGGTGACCACTGCGGCGCGGTCGGTGCCAAGGCCAAGCGCCTCGTCAACATGGGCGCCGATGAAGGCGTAGGTTCCGTAGAAACCCAGCATCAGGGCCATGGCCGCAAATAACCCGCGCCCAATCCCGGGCACGCGCAGCGCGGTCAGCGGCGAGGTCGGGCTGGTTGACAGCTTTTCCACCCGCAGATCAATGCGTTGCATCACAATGAAGACGGCGACGATGGCCAGTAAGAGCGCCCAGTAGACCGCGCGCCACCCGGCCCATTCGGCCAGAAACCCCGACCCCGCGACGCCCCCGACCAGTGCCAACGTCCAGCCCGACAGGACGAGGCCCATGGTGCGCTTTTCCTCGCCCTTCGGGCCCAGTTGCGGTGCCAGAGAATAGATCGCCGGGATGGCCATGCCTGCGCCGATGCCGCCGAGGGCCTGCGCGCCGATCAGCGCCCATTTGCTGCCTGCGAGGATCGACAGGATCATAGACAGGATCAGGATGACCACCGATTGCTTCAGCGCCTTGTCCGGCCCGATCACGTCGGCACGCGGGGCCAGGAAGATGGCAGAGATCGCCGTGGTGATGCCGTAGGCTGCCGCAGCCTGCACGATTTCGGCCGGGTCGCCACCAAGGTCGCGCGCCACCGCCCCGGTGATCGGGGCCAGAACCATGGAATTCGCCCCCACGACGGCAATGGCTGCGGTCAATAGGGCGACGGGTCGTGAGATCATGTTTGTCCTGCAAGAACAGAGGGGTAGGGAGGGAAGCTGCGCCGACGGTTGAGGGGGTCAATCCGATTTGAAGTGCTTGGCGAGTTTCAGTCCCTGGCCCTGGTAGTTGGATTTGATATCCGCGCCATACAGGGTTTCCGGGGCCTCCGCCATCCGTTCATAGACCAGCCGGCCCACGACCTGGCCGTGTTCCAGCACGAAGGGCGCCTCGTGACAGCGCACCTCGAGCACGCCGCGGGACCCGGCGCCGCCCGCGGCATCGTGACCAAAGCCCGGATCGAAGAAGCCCGCGTAATGCACGCGGAATTCGCCGACCATGGCGAGGTAGGGGGCCATCTCGGCGGCGTAGTCGGGCGGGATCGTCACCGCCTCCCGGCTGACCAGGATGTAGAACGCGCCCGGGTCGAGGATGATGCGGCCCTTGTCGGTGCGAACGCGGTCCCAGAAATCCGAAGGATCGTAATGGTTTATCAGATCCAGGTCGATCACGCCGGTATGCGGTTTGGCGCGGTAGCCGACAATGTCGTCCGGACCCGCGCGCAGATCGACAGAAAAGCCCAAGCCGCCTTCGATCACCGGGGTGCCATCGACGAGCGGGGTTTCCATGTGCAGGCGGCGCAGCGCGGCATCGTCCAGCACCGCATCGCCCGCGCGGAACCGGATCTGGTTCAGGCGCATCCCTGGACGGACGAGGACAGAGAAACTTCGCGGACAGATCTCGGCAAAGAGCGGGCCGATATAGCCGGGCGGAATGCGGTCGAACTCGGTCCCGCCATCGACAATGCAGCGGGTCAGCAGGTCAAGCCGCCCGGTCGAGCTTTTGGCGTTGGTCACCGCCTGGACGCCGCCCGGAAGCGCGAGGGATTCCATCAGCGGGACAACGTAAACGCAGCCCTTTTCCAGAACCGCGCCGTTGGTCAGGTCGATCTGATGCATCTCGAACTCTGCCAGTCGGTCGGAGACAGTGCCTTCGGACCCGGCCAGGAATGAAGCGCGGACACGGTAAGCCTTTGTTCCCAAACGCAGATCAATGCTGGCCGGCTGAATCTGCGCTTCAGTGATCTCGGGCGTGCCGGCGATCTGTCCGCGGGTGATCATCTGGCGCAGGTGCTGGCTGGGAATAATGCCGCTCATGTTACCTCCATCGGTCGCGGGCCACGTTACGCTGCACGCGCGGCGAAGGAAAGACGGGCTGCAATCACGCCGATGCCCTGACCCGTCTGGACAGTTACTTACCGAGCGGTAAGATGGGCCGGAAAACTCAGGAGGAGACAGTAGTTTGAGCATCAAGGGCGTTGCCAGCATCGTTGGCATCTACGAGCACCCGTTGCGCAAGGCACCGGACAAATCGACACCGCAATTGCATTACGAATGTGCCCAGGGCGCGCTGGCGGATGCGGGACTGACCTTCGACGATGTCGACGGATATTTCTGCGCGGGCGATGCCGGTTGGTTCATGTCGATCGTCGATTACATGGGGCTGCGCAACCTGACCTATTTCGACGCCACCGATATCGGCGGATCATCCTATATCGCGCATCTGAACGACGCCGCGACGGCGATTGCCATGGGGCGCTGCAAGGTGGCTCTGGTCACCCTCGCGGGGCGACCGCGCAGTGAAAAGCCGATGCCGCGCCCCAAGGGGCCCGAAGCGGGTTGGGAAATGCCCTATGGTGGCTCACCGCCGAACATCTACGCCCTGGCCGCGCAGCGCCACATGCATGAATTCGGTACGACAAGCGAACAGCTGGCCTGGATCAAGGTCGCTGCGTCGCATCATGCGCAACACAATGAACACGCCATGCTGCGCGATGTCGTGACGGTCGAAGAGGTGCTGGAAAGCCCGATGATCGCCGACCCGCTGCACCGGATGGATTGCTGTGTCGTGTCGGAAGGCGGCGGCGCGTTCATCGTCACCACGCCCGAGATCGCAAAGTCGCTGGGCAAGCCCGACGTGCGCCTGCAGGGGGCTGCGCAAGCGATCAAGGGGCAGGGCGGGGGCAAGATCGACCTGACCTATTCCGGCGCGGTCCATACGGGTCCGAAGGCGATGGAAGAGGCCGGGGTGAAACCGTCCGATATCAAGTACGCCTCGATCTATGACAGTTTCACCATCACCGTGCTGATGCAGCTTGAGGATTGCGGCTTCTGCGAAAAGGGTGAGGGCGGCAAGTTCGTCGCCGATGGCAACCTGATCTCGGGTCAGGGCAAGCTGGCCTTCAACACCGATGGTGGGGGCCTGTGCAACAACCACCCTGTCAATCGTGGTGGTCTGACCAAGGTGCTGGAAGCCGTCCGGCAATTGCGCGGAGAGGCGCATCCGGCCGTCCAGGTCCCCGATTGCAGCCTCGCCTTCGTCACCGGGATCGGCGGCACGCTTGCCGTGCGCCACGGTGCCGCCTCTGCCGTTCTGGAGCGTATTTCATGAGCTACGACAAGATACCCGCCCCCGATATCAACCCGGAAAGCAAACCCTTCTGGGATGCCGCCGCCGAGGGAAAGTTTCTGCTGCGTCGCTGCCCCGCCTGCGGAGAGGCGCATTTCTGGCCCCGCACGATCTGCCCGCTCTGCCACAAGGCCGACACCGAATGGGAGGAAAGCCCGGGCGAAGGCACGATCTACACCTGGACGGTCATGCGGAAATCGCCCCGCGGGCCCTTTGCGCTGGCCTACCTCGAGCTCGACGAGGGGCCGCGCGTCTACGTGCAGTTCCGCCCCGAGGACAATGACGACCTGGCCATCGGCAAACGGGCCAAGATCATGTTCCACCCGGTGCAGGACGACAAACCGATGATGTTCGCCAAGCTCATCTGAACCAGTCCGCCCGTTGTCATCGTGATGGCGGGCGGCCCTTTGACAGCCAAACGGGCGCGAGTGCGCCAGCTTTGGCTATTCTACCATCATGTCAGTGAAGTTACCGGTCGGTGTAAATGGTCGGGCTAGCAGGACTCGAACCTGCGACCTTCCGTCCCCCAGACGGACGCGCTACCAGGCTGCGCTATAGCCCGACGGTCCGGCTTTCATATCGAATTCGGCGCGAGGGGCAAGGGGCAATCTGGCCTGATTTGGAATTTCCGGCGTTTCAAACGCCTTGCCGGTCAAGCCAATCCTGAAGCTGTCCCGACAATTGCCGAATCGCCGCGATATCCGCCTTGGGAAACGGTGCCGTGCGTTCACAGATATCGGCCAGAAGCGGATGCGGGATCGGCGGGGGCGCGACGGGCGCAGAACTTGCCGCAGCTGCGACAGGTTGCGGGGCTGGCTCCGGTCTCGGCTCAGCCATCGGAGCCGGTGTCGGCTCTGGCGTTTCTTCCGCGGCACCGGATTCGGGCTCAGGCGCGAAAATATTTGCAACGACAGGCGCTTCGAGAGGCGCGCTGACGCTGTCTTCCTCGCTGTCGACACTGATATCAGGGGCGAATTCGGCGTCGATTCCCACCTGTTGCACCGGTTCGAACGTGGTCACGTTGCTGGGCGCGTCTTCGGGCGGTTCGGGCGTTTCGACAGGCTCGGAACTTACTGCAACCTGCGGCTCCGAAGGGGCCTCGACGGTGTCTTCGGCGACCGGATCGGGCAGGGCGGCGATCTCCGGTTCCGGGGTCGGCTCCGGCATAGGCGTGGGCTCTGGCGCGGAGACAGGGGCCGGATGGGCGTCCGGTTCCGGGGTGCTGCGGGTGGTAAAGCTGGCCTCGGCCACCGCCTGGGTGACATCGTCCAAAGGTTGCGACATCGCGGAGACGTGACCTATGCCCTTGTCACGCAAGAGTTTTTGCACGCCCTTGATGGTCATCCCGTCATCGTGGAGAAGACGTTTGATACCGCCCAGAAGCTCCATGTCGGAGGGGCGGTAATAGCGGCGTCCGCCGGCCCGTTTGACCGGCTTCACCTGCGTGAATTTGCTTTCCCAGAAACGCAGCACATGTGCGGGAGTGTCCAGCCACTCCGACACTTCGCTGATGGTCCGGAAGGCGTCGGCGGATTTTGCCATTCGCCAGTCGTCCCCCTTAGCGGCGGTTGCCCTCGGCAACGCGATCTTTCATCAGGTGGGACGGGCGGAAGGTCAGCACGCGACGCGGAGAGATCGGGACCTCTTCGCCGGTCTTGGGGTTGCGGCCGACGCGGGCCGCCTTGTCCCGGACCGAGAAGGTCCCGAAGGACGAGATCTTGACCTGTTCGCCCTCGACCAGGGCGTCGGACAGATGCGACAGGATGGATTCGACGAGCTGCGCGGATTCATTGCGAGACAATCCGACCTCCCGGAAGACCGCTTCGCTCAGATCCAGACGTGTGAGTGTCTTTTCGCTCATTCCCGTACCTCCACCGTTCGACCCGAGAGGGCCGTTTTACTTCCCATAACGGGCATCCTGCGGCACGGATTTTTCCGAGTCAATATCAAGTACTTGGAAGACGCTCTTCAGCGAGGCGCCGCGCCCGGCGAACCGGGGCGGGGACGCTGTTACCAGCGCATCACCACCGACCCCCAGGCCAGTCCGCCGCCGATCGCCTCGGCCACCAGAAGGTCGCCCGGCTTGATCTTGCCCTGTTCCACGCCGACCGACAGGGCCAGCGGGATCGACGCGGCAGAGGTGTTGCCGTGGTCCTGAACGGTGACGATCACCTTGTCCATCGGCAGGCCCATCTTTTTGGCAGTGCCCTGGATGATGCGGATATTGGCCTGGTGCGGCACGATCCAGTCGACATCGTCGCTGGTCAGGTTGGCCTTTTCCAGCGCGTGATGCGCGGTGCTGGTCAGTTTCTCGACCGCTTGGCGGAACAGCGGGTTGCCCTGCATCCGCAGCTTGCCCGCCGTGCCGGAGGTGGAAACCCCGCCATCGACATAGAGCATCTCGCGATACCGGCCGTCGGAGTTCAGATCGGTGCTGAGGATGCCACGATCGTCGCTATGCCCGGACCCGGTCCGCGCCTCGAGGATCAGCGCACCGGCGCCGTCGCCGAACAGCACGCAGGTGGCCCGGTCTTCCCAGTCCATGATGCGCGAAAAGGTTTCGGCGCCGATCACCAGGACGCGTTCCGCCTGGCCCGACAGCACCATTCCGTTGGCATTGGCCAAAGCAAAGATGAACCCGGCGCAAACCGCCTGGACGTCGAAGCCGAAACCGCGCGTCATGCCCAGTTCGTTCTGCACCATGGTCGCCACGGACGGAAAGGTGAGGTCCGGGGTTGAGGTCGCCACGATCACCGCGTCGATATCGTCGGGGGCAAGCTCGGCCATGGCCAGCGCCTTGCGCGCCGCATGGGCCGCCATCTGGCTGGTGGTTTCGCCGTCCGCCGCGAAGTGACGACGTTCGATTCCGGAACGGGACCGGATCCATTCGTCGGACGTGTCGAGGGTGGCTTCGAATTCTTGATTGGGGACAACCCGTTCGGGCAGGTAATGCCCGATCCCGGTTGGCACGGCACGCACTGTCATTCTGCTACCTTAGTTACTGCCGCGGCATCCTGTTCTGGGACCGTCGCAGATGCAACCCGTGCTTTGATCTTGTTGGCGAGATCCTTCTGAGCCAGCTGGAAGGCCAGCTTGACCGCGGCCGCAACACCGGTCGCATCGGCGGAGCCGTGGGATTTCACGACCGTTCCGTTCAGGCCCAGGAAAACGCCGCCATTGACCCGGCGCGGGTCGATGCGTTTCTGCAGCCGCCGCATGGAGGTCAGCGCCAGCAGCGCCGCGATGCGCGACAAGGGCGAGAACTTGAACGCTTCTTTCAGCAGGTCGCCGATCAGCTTGGCGGTGCCTTCACCGGTCTTGATCGCCACGTTGCCGGTGAACCCGTCGGTGACGATCACGTCGCAACTGTCGCCGGGAATATCACCGCCTTCAACGAAGCCGACGAACTCGAAACCGGCATTCGGGGCCGCAGCCTCGATCATGTCATGGGCGGATTTCAGCTCTGCACGGCCCTTGTTTTCCTCGGTCCCGACATTGAGCAGTCCGATACGGGGATGTTCGATGGCCATGCCGTTGCGGGCATAGGAGGCGCCCATCAGCGCGAATTGCAGTAAATCGTCCTCGTCCGCGCGGACATCGGCGCCGACATCCAGCATGACGTTGAAACCCGAGGGATTGCGAGAGGGCCAGAGCACTGCGATGGCCGGGCGATTCACGCCGGGCAGCTTGCGCAGGCGGATCATCGACAGCGCCATAAGCGCCCCGGTATTGCCGCAGGACACGGCAACCGTCGCCTCGCCGTTGCGCACCGATTCCAGCGTCGACCACATAGAGGTGTCCCGGCCATGGCGTACAACCTGGCTGGGCTTGTCCGTCATCTTGACGGTGTCCTTGGCGTCACGGATTTCGCACCGGCCACGCAAATGCTTGCGCCGGTTCACCAACCGTTTCAGGTCGGCCGCATTGCCATGCAGGATGAAAGCAACCCGGGGGTTCTTCTTGGCCGATCGGGCAATACCCGCTACAACGGCGGCCGGACCCCGGTCGCCGCCCATGGCGTCAACGGAAATGACGATGCGGCCATCGGATAGGGGGACGGAGGTCCCCCCTTCACTGGGACCCGCTGGCGTCTGACTGTGCTCGTCGCTCATGCGGGTATGCCCGAAATCCGTTTGCCTTTGTTGGCTTATGCCGCGTCGTCGTCCAGATCGATGTCGTCGGCCATCGCCACGACTTCACGATCCGCGTAGCTGCCGCAGGACGGGCAGACGTGGTGCGGACGCTTCAGTTCCCCGCAGGAGGGGCATTCGTTCGGGTTTGCAGCCACGAGGGAGTCATGCGCGCGACGGTTGTTGCGCCGGGACTTCGAGACTTTGTTCTGTTGGACAGCCATGTCGCAACCTTTACCTATTGGGGCCAAGCCGGAAGATGTGGCAGGGCCCGAGTTTCGTCGATGCGCCGCTCATAATCTTTCATGGGCTACGCATTCAAGTTCAAATCGGATGAGCGCGCGAAAATACTTCAGAACACCAAAAGTGCAAGCGATTCTTCGACCCGCTCATTTATCCTCCGGGTCCTCGCTGTCACCTGCCAGCTTGTCCCGCAGGGAAGCAAGGCCGGCAAAGGGCTTCACGTCCTCATCTTCCAGCGGTTTGGTGCCCGGCTCAGCGAAGGTGGCACCGCCCATGGCGGCTCCGTCGGCCCGGGGATAGAGCGGCAGGGCCAGCGCCAGCGCTTCTTCCATGACCTCGGCCACGTCGATGACCTGGGGCAGGGGCTCCAAGCTGTCATCTTCGGGCATGGGCACGCCATCGGCATCGGCCTGGGCACGGGCCTCGGCCTCTGCGGCTTCGATATCGGGGGTATAGCGGCGCAGCGCGGTTTCCTCGACCCGCGTGGTCACCGGATCCAGCGTGACGACGCAGCTTTGCACCACGGTGGCGCCCAGATCAGCCTCCAGCACCCAGCCACGGCTGCCCTCGGGGCGCAAGGACCCCGCGAACCGCAGCTTGCGGATATCCAGTATCTTCAGCCGCTCCGCGATCTTGGCGCGTTGGTCGGCAGTCGGAACGACCTCGAACCGGGTCTCGCGCCGGTCCGGCAGGTCGGCAACGCGGAACCGGGTCTGGTCTGGCTCAGCCTTGGGCATGGTGCGATCCTTTCTTGAACCGGGGCAAGAAGTTGATGTAATCGGGATAAAAGCCATGCGCGGCCCTGACAAGGGGTGCTTTGGCGTGGCAATTGAAGGGGCCGACATGACCGAAGTAATGCAGACGACCCGCGGTCCGGCAAGGCGCGTGATGCGCGGGGTTGTCCTGGGCGTGGCGCTGTTCGCCCTCGCGGCCTGTGCCGAACGTATCCGCAACCATGGCTACGTGCCCACCGATGACGACCTGTCCCAGATCACCGTCGGCGTGGACACCCGCGACACGGTCGAGGAGGTGCTGGGCGCGCCGTCGACCTCGGGTGTCGCGGATGCCAGCGGGTTCTACTACGTGCGCAGCCAGTTCCGTCACTTCGCCTATCTCGAACCGAAAGAGATCAACCGCGAACTGGTCGCGGTGACCTTCGACGGCGACGGCGTGGTGCAGAATATCGAACGCTACGGGTTGGAAGACGGCCAGACCGTCGTGCTGTCGCGGCGCGTGACGACGAACGAAGGCGATGGCGACGGCATCCTGCAGCAATTGCTGCGCAGCCTCGGCAATTTCGTGCCCTCTACGCTGTAACTGGCCGTGCCTCTGCTGCCCGCCGCGCCCGCGCGGCGGCAGCGTCATCAAATCGATACATCTTGCAGGCATTCCGCAGGCAGCTTACCTGTTTGAGACACGGGCTTTCCGTGGAGGTGATTTGATGCTGTCACTGAAGAAAGGGCGCTACCGCGCCCGGTTTGCGGAAACCGCCGAGGATATCGGCGCGGCCCAGGCCCTGCGCACCCTGGCGTTTCGGGGCGATCGCGAGGCCGAGCTTGATGCCGACATGTTCGACGACATCTGCGATCATGTCCTCGTCGAGGATCAGCGCAGCGGCGACCTGGTCTGCTGTTTCCGTATCCTGCCTTTGACCGGCGGCCAGGAAATCGCCCGATCCTATTCCGCACAATATTACGAGCTTTCCGCGCTGGAGGCCTTTCCCGGCAAGATGGTCGAGATGGGCCGCTTCTGCATCGACCCGTCGGTCAAGGACCCTGACATCCTGCGCGTCGCCTGGGGCGCGATGACCACCTATGTGGACGAGCAGGGCGTGGAGATGCTGTTCGGCTGTTCGTCCTTCCACGGCACGGATGCCGACCAATACCTGGATGCCTTCGCGATGCTGAAGGAACGCCACCTCGCGCCGAAACGCTGGCTGCCGCGGGTGAAGGCGCCGAAGGTATTCAACTTTGCCCAGAAACTGCGCCGCAAGCCCGATGCCAAGCTTGCGATGCTGCGAATGCCACCGCTGCTGCGGACCTACCTGCTGATGGGCGGTTGGGTCAGCGACCATGCGGTCGTGGACAGCCACATGAACACGCTGCACGTCTTCACCGGGCTGGAAATCAACGCGATCCCGCCCGCGCGCAAACGTCTGCTTCGGGCGACGACCGGCTGATCCTGATCCAAAGGCGCGCCTGCGGCGCATGCGATCCATGGCGTCTCTTGCGGGGCAAGAGCCGCGGTGGCGCCAAGCGGCCTTGACGGCGCCAAGGCACCGGCGTAGCGGAGCGGAATGGCACGTACACCCCTTTTGCAATTGTCTGAAATCTCGCTCACCTTCGGGGGCGATCCTGTCTTTGATGCTTTGTCGCTGGTCGTGCAGCCGGGGGACCGGCTGGCACTGGTCGGGCGCAACGGATCGGGCAAATCCACGCTGATGAAGGTGATGGCGGGCCTTGTCGATGTCGACCGCGGCGACCGGATCGTGTCGCCCGGCGTGTCCGTCGGCTACATGGAGCAGGATCCGGATATGGGCGCCTATGCGACCCTGGGCGATTTTGCGTCTGCCAGCCTGGATCCCAGCGAACATTACAAGGTCGAAATGGCCAGCGAAGGTCTGAAATTCGACCCGGCCCGCCCGGTCGACACGGCCTCTGGCGGGGAGCGGCGGCGGGCGGCGCTGGCGCGGCTGATGGCCGAGGCGCCGGACCTGATGCTCCTGGACGAGCCGACCAACCACCTGGATATCGAGGCGATCGCGTGGCTGGAAGCAGAGCTGAAACAGACCCGTGCGGGCTTTGTCCTGATCTCGCACGACCGCGCGTTTCTCAAGGCGCTGACCCGCGGCACGCTCTGGATCGATCGTGGGGCGGTCCGACGGCAGGAAGAGGGCTTTGCCGGGTTCGAGGCCTGGCGCGACAAGCTCTGGGAAGAAGAGGACATTGCCCGCCACAAGCTGAACCGCAAGATCAAGGCCGAGGCCCGCTGGGCCGTCGAGGGCATCTCGGCCCGTCGCAAGCGCAACCAGGGCCGCGTGCGCGCGCTTCAGGACCTGCGCGCCGAACGCGCCGCGCAGATCAAGCGCCAGGGCGTCGCGGCGATGGAGTTGAGCGCCGGTCCCAAATCCGGCCGCAAGGTGATCGAGGCGACGGGCCTGACGAAACGCTTCGGTGACGAGGTCATCGTCAACGGGCTGGACCTGCGTATCATGCGCGGCGACCGCGTCGCCTTTGTCGGGCCGAACGGGGTGGGCAAGACGACCCTGATCAAGCTGCTGATGGGCGAAATCGCACCGGACGAGGGAACGGTCACCCAGGGCTCCAACATCCTGCCGGCGGTCTTCGATCAGAGCCGTGCCGCGCTCGACCCCGATCAGAGCCTTTGGGAAAACCTCGTCGGCGACAAGGAAATGCGCGTCTCCGGCCAGGCCGACCAGGTGCTGGTGCGCGGTCAGCCGAAACATGTCGTGGGCTATCTCAAGGAGTTCCTCTTCGACGAGGCGCAGGCGCGTGCGCCGGTCCGGTCCCTGTCGGGCGGGGAAAAGGCGCGACTGCTTCTGGCCAAGCTTATGGCACGGGAAAGCAACCTGCTGGTGCTGGACGAACCGACCAACGACCTGGATATCGAAACGCTCGATCTGTTGCAGGAATTGCTGGACGATTATGACGGTACGGTCCTGCTGGTCAGCCACGACCGGGATTTCATCGACCGCGTCGCCGCCACCACCATTGCCTTCGAGGGGCGCGGGCGCGTCACCGTCTATGCCGGCGGGTGGAGCGATTACCAGGCGCAGAAATCTGCCGATGCACCGGTGGCGAAGGGCACGGCCAAGCCGCGCAAGGAAACCACCCCCGCCGCCACGCCCAAAGCCGAAGCCGACGGGCTGAGTTTCACCGAACGCCACCGGCTGGAGGAACTGCCCGGCGTGATCGACCGCCTGACCGCGGAAATCGCCAAGCTCGAGGATTTCCTGGCCCAGCCGAACCTCTATTCCGAGGAACCGGTGAAATTCGCCAAGGGCACCGAGGCGCTGGTGGAGCGGCAGAAAGCCCTGGCCGCCGCTGAGGAGGAATGGCTGGAGCTTGAGGAAAAGGCCGAAACCTCAGCAGGTTGAGGCCGTCCCTTAAAGATCTGGTATAAAGCGCTTCGCGGCCCGGACGATGACGAAGACGGTCAGCACGATCCGGTAGAGGTGGTGCATCGTCACGAAGGCCGGGTTTGCGTTCAGCGACAGGGCGATCAGCGCCATCTCGGTCACGCCGCCGGGCGAGAACGAGATCAGCAGCACGTCGAAGGATTCGCCCGTGACCGGCATCACCGCGATGGCCATGATCCCGCCGATCACCAGCATCGACCCGACGGTCAGAAAGCCCAGCCAGGCCCCGCGCATCAGCATGGCGGGCCGGATGCCGGTGAACCGCGTGCCCAGCGTCGTTCCGATGACGATCTGTGCCGCGCTCAGCATCCAGGGCGGCATGTCCAGCACGGCAAGCCCACTGACGCTGACGACGGCGGCGGCCAGCAGGGGGCCGATCAGCTGCGGCGCCGGTACGTTCAGCCTGTAGCCCAGGAACAGCCCGACAAGGCCCGTGACGATCACCAGCGGCACATGTTCATAGCCCGCATCGGCGGGGCTGAGGCTCATCCCGCCCGAGGACCCGACTGGATGCCCGATATAGAGCGACAGGCCGATGGGCAGCAGCGTCACCACGAAGATGATGCGCAGGAATTGCGCCAGCGTCAGCAGGCGGATATCCGCGCCGCTTTTCTCGCCCAGCATGATCGCCTCGTATAGCCCGCCGGGCGAGGCAGAGAACAGCGCGGTGGCGTGGTCGTATTTCCCGACCCTGCGGAAGATCTGGTAATTCACCCAGAACGCGATCGGCACGAAGAGCGTCAGAGCAAGAAAGGACAGGGCTGCGCGGGGGATGGCCGCGATCACGGCCCAGGTGATCTGCGCGCCGATGGCCACCCCGATCAGCGCGATGAAGAGCGCGCGGAACTGGTCGTCGAACTTGAAATCGCCCAGAAGAGAGGACCCGCCGCGGATCCCGGCCAGCTCATCCAGCTGCGCCACGATGGCGACAAGGATGAGGGAGCCAAGCACGAAGGGCAGCGGCAAGCCCATGGCCTGAGCGGCAAGCCCACCCAGGGTGCCAACGAGGATCAGACCGATATGAAGAAGGATCAGGCGCGGTTTGATGTGCTGTGTCAGGCTCACGCGGGATCCGGTTCGGTGAGGATTGGAGCGGGTGAAGGGAATCGAACCCTCGTCTTAAGCTTGGGAAGCTCCTGCTCTACCATTGAGCTACACCCGCAATACGGCGATTGAGTACGGCAAGCCCTGGGGATGGTCAAGGCCTCCTGTCAGGCGCCCCCGGCTTTCATCTGGCCGCCAAATATCCCCGCCGGAGGCACCGCGGCTCTTGCGCAGCAAGAGCCGCAAAACATGGTGTGCGCCGCAGGCGCGCCTTTGGATCAGGGCGCCGCAATGGGGGCAGGATCAGCCGCGGCGGCGGCGTCTGCGATTGCCGCCCGATCCGTCTCCGCCGGTGTTGAAGGACACGGTGGGCAGATTGACGACGGAACTCAGCTCCGGGAAGGGCGCGGTGGCGTGCGGGATCGCATTGGCGGCTACGAAATGCTCCTGGAAACGGGGCGCGATGGCCGTCTCGATCTTGGTGATCTTGCCAACCCCGGTCTCGATCTGGCGGCGCGCGGCGACGGAACACAGAGCCATCCGTGCCCCGGTCCCCGCGGCGTTCCCGGCGGAGGTCACCTTGTCCAGCGGCGCATCCGGGATCATGCCCAGAACCATCGCGTGTTTCGGCGAGATATGCGCCCCAAAGGCCCCGGCCAGGACGATCCGGTCGACCTTTTCGGCACCGCGTTCGTCCATCAGCAGCTGCGCACCGGCGTAGAGCGCGGATTTGGCAAGCTGGATCGCGCGGATGTCGCCCTGGGTCACGCTGACCTTGGGGCCGCCTTCGTCGGTGCCATCATAGATCACGTAGGAATGGGTGCGGCCCTCGGCTTCGCAGCGGGCAGTGCCGGTCTGCTCAGCCGATCCGATCAGGCCCGAAGGGTCGATCAATCCGGCCATGCGCATCTCGGCCACCGCCTCGATGATGCCGGACCCGCAGATGCCGGTGACACCGGTCGAGGCCGCGGCGGCGGCAAAGCCGTCCTCGTCGGACCAGTGATCCACGCCGATCACGCGGAACCGCGGTTCCTTGGTCTCGGGGTTGATCTCGACCCGTTCGATGGCGCCCGGCGCGGCACGCTGACCCGAGGAGATCTGCGCCCCCTCGAAGGCCGGCCCGGTCGGGGACGAACAGGCCAGCACCCGGGACTTGTCGCCCAGCAGGATCTCCGCATTGGTGCCGACGTCGATGACCAGCATCAGCTCGTCCGACATTTCAGGCGCCGTGGCCAGAGATACGGCGGCGGCATCGGCGCCCACATGGCCCGCGATGCAAGGCAGGATATAGGTCCGGGCACGGGTGTTGATCGTGGTCAGGTCCAGATCGCCGGCGGGCAGGGACAGCGCTTCGGACAGGGCGAGGGCAAAGGGCGCCTGGCCCAGCTCCGTCGGGTCGATGCCCAGCAGCAGGTGATGCATGACCGGGTTGCAGACGATGGTCGCCTCGACGATCAGATCGGGCGAAATGCCGGCCTCTTTGGCCAGGGCCTTGGCCAGATCGGCCAGCGCGCCGCGCACGGCTGCGGTCAGTTCCTTTTCGCCGCCGGGGTTCATCATCACGTAGGAGACACGGGACATCAGGTCCTCGCCGAAGCGGATCTGCGGGTTCATCAGCCCCGACGCCGCCTTGACCTCACCGGTTTCCAGGTCGGTCAGATGCGCGGCGATGGTGGTGGAACCGAGGTCGATCGCCAGCCCGAACAGGCCGCCTTCATGCAGGCCGGGCCAGATATCCAGAACCCGCGGCGTGGCCCCGGTGTGGTCGGCATGGACCGCGACCGTCACCTGCCAGTCGCCCTTGCGCAGCACGCCCTGAAGCTTGGCCAGGAACGACGGATCGGCGGTCACGGCCTCGACTTTCCACTGCTCTTTCAGGGCGGTGGCGAGGCGTTCGAAATCTCCCGACGGCTCGTGCATGTCGGGCTCTGCCACCTCGACGAAATAGAGCCGCGTGGCCGGGTCCATCACCATGGGACGGGTGTCGGCGCTCTTGCGGATGACCTGGCGGTGCACCTGGCTCTCGGGCGGCACGTCCAGCACCACGTCGCGCTGAATGCAGGCCTGGCAGCCCAGGCGGCGGCCCTGTTTCAGGCCGCGCTTGTCGTCATAGCGCTGTTCGACCTTGTTCCATTCGGACAATGCGTCTTCGTGCACGGTGACGCCGTGTTTCGAGAACTGCCCATAGGACGGCGTGATCTGGCACTTCGAACAGATGCCACGCCCGCCGCAGACCGAATCCAGGTCGACCCCCAGCTGACGGGCCGCGGCCAGCACGGTTGTGCCGGGTGCGACGCGGCCGCGCTTGCCGGACGGGGTAAAGATCACGAGGGGCTGATCGTTGGGGTCGGACATGAAATCTCCGGGTGGTCACTTGGGTTCGGGCAGACACTAGAACGCGAACCGCCCGCCGGAAAGGGTGGCGGGCGGCATTGGAAGGTTTGGAAACGGCGTGCTGCGGAATTCCGCGCCGTTACTGGAAATTCGCGTGCACCGCGTTGATCGCCGTCTGGTCGATATCGACGCCGGCACGGGTCCGGGCATCTTCGGCGAAGGCGCGGTAGATGTCCTGCGACACGGAGGTCGACAGACGCTGTTGCAGGTTGTCACGCAGCGCGGCGGTGTCCGGGTCTTCCAGGTTAGGCGGCAGGATCTCGTCAAGCTTCAGGATCAGGACGGACCCGAAGGCATCGACCTTGGAAATCTCGCCGGGTTGCATCTGGAAGGCGCGGGTGACGAATTCCGGAGGCGTGCCCAGAACGTCGCTGTCGCGGATCAGGGCTTCTTCGGTCTGCGCTTCCAGCCCGAGGGACGCGAAATCGGCCGCTTCGCCCAGCTTGGCGATGTAGTCATCGGCTACGGCATTCAGGCGTTCCATGTTGCGGCGGGTTTCCCAGATGTTCAGCACACGGTCGCGGACATCGTCGAAGGGGGCCGGTTCCGGCGCGATCACCTCGTCCAGGCGCATCGCGAAGATGCCGCCATCGGTCAGCTGCATGACTTCGGGAAAATCGCCTTCTTGCAGGGCTTTGGCCGCCGCTTCGAAACCTTCATAGGACGCGATGCCCTCGGTCTGGCCCTCGGCCCATTCGACGCTGTCCAGCTGCATGTCGGTTTCCTGGGCCAGCTCTTCGAGCGTGGCGCCGGCGGCCAGAAGGTCTTCGACAGGCTCTGCCTCGGCCGAGACGCGGCGGCTGGCGCGGTCGAAGGCCAGCTCTTCGCGGATCATCGCTTGCGCGTCTTCCAGCGGGGTGACTTCGGCCGACAGGATGCCGTTGATGCGGAACAGGGCCGGGCCGAGGTTGGTCTGCTCGGGCCCCACGACATCGCCGCTTTCGGCGGCAAAGACGGCCTCACCGGCTTCGCCCAGCTGGGATTGGGTCACGTCGCCCATGTCGATATCGGCCAGCACCAGACCGCGTTCCAGCACCAGGTCCTCGAACCCGACCTCGCCTTTTTCCAGCCGCGTTGCGGCCTCCTGCGCGGCGTCGTCATTGGCATAGACCAGACGTTCGACAAGGCGGCGTTCCGGTTTGTTGAAGTCCGCCGAACGCGCCTCGTATTCCTCTTCGATCAGGGCCGGGTCCAGTTCGACATCGTCCAGGATCATCTCGGGCGTCAGCCAAGCATAGGTGATGATCTTGCGCTCGGGCAGGGTAAAGCGGTCGATCTCGTTCTCGTAGAGCGTGCGCAGGTCTTCCTCGGATGGATCGAAGGTCGGGCCGGTGATCTCGTCGCTCGACACCCGTGCCCAGGTCACGCGGCGGCGTTCGGCCAGGTAGGTCAGCATCGTGTCGATATAGCTGTCGGGCAGAGCCTTGCCCGAAACGACGGCGCCTTGCAGCAGGGTGCGCGCGGTTTCGTCCCGCAGGGAGTTCTCGAACTCCGTCTCGGACATGCCTGCGCGGTCGAGGGCGAAGGAATAGGTTTCGCGGTCGAAATTGCCGTCGATACCGCGGAAGGCGGGGATGTTCTGCAATTGCTGGCCGAGGATCTCGTCACCCACGGACAGGCCGATCCGCTCGGCCTCGTTGTCCAGTGACGCATCGGCCACGAGACGGGACAGCGTACGGCCCGGCAAACCGAAGGCCTGCGCCTGTTCGAAGGACAGCGACTGGCCCATCTGCGACTCGATCGCGCGCATTTCTTCCTGAAGGGCGCGGCCGTATTCCATGGTGGAGATATCCTGATCGCCGACCGACCCGACACTGCGCACGGTGGAGGAGAAGTTCGTTGCGCCGAACCCGCCCAGCCCGAGGATCAACAGACCCATCAGGATCCAGATCGCTACCTTGCTGCCCTTGCTTGCCGCCATGATGTGCCGCTCCTCCTTGGTGCGCTTTGCCTGCGCCTTGATCCCCATGCTGATCGTGGTGTCATGATCGTGCTGGGCCAATGCCGGAACTGTCTAGTGCCCCTGTGCGGCAGGGGCAAGGGCCGCGCGGCTCACATTGGCGCTGGCGGCTGGACTAGGCGGTCCAATTGGCGAGGCGGTCGATGAATCCGGCGATCCCGTCGGCGTCGAGATTGGCAAAGGCCACCCGCATCTGCGCCTGGCCCGCGGCGTCGCCCTCGGGGGTGAACATCGTGCCGGGCAGCATCAGGATCCCGGCCTCCGACACCAGCCGCTGGGCGATCACGTCCGAGGGCTGGTCGAACGGATGCCGAAGATAGGCGAAATAGGCCCCGGCCCCCAGCAAGGTCCATCCCTTGTCCGCCAGCGGGCCAAAGCCGCTGCGGATCGCCTCGCCGCGCGCCAGGATCTCGGCGCGTTCGCCGGCCAGCCATTGCTGCAGGTTCCGCATCCCCCACAGCGCCGCGAACTGCCCCAGCTGGGCCGGGCAGATGGTGACGGTGTCGAGGTATTTCTCGACCTCCGCCAGCCGTTCACGACCCGCGACCATGGCGCCCACCCGGTGCCCGGTCAGTCGGTACGCCTTGGAGAAGGAGTAAAGCTGGATCAGCGTCTCCTCCCAACCGGGCCGGGTGAACAGGTCATGCGGCGCCTGCGTGGAGGAATGGAAATCGCGATAGGTCTCGTCGAGGATCAGGGCGATCCCGCGCGCCTGGCACAGCTCGAAAAAGGCCGACAGCACCTCGGGCGGGTATTCGACCCCGGCGGGATTGTTGGGCGACACCAGCGCGATGGCCCGGGTGCGCTCGGTGATCAGCTGCGCCGCATCCTCGGCATCGGGGACCAGCGATGGCCCTGTCGGCAGCGCGACAGATGTCGCGCCGATCATGTCCAGCGCCATCTTGTGGTTGAAATACCAGGGCGTCGGCAGGATTACCTCGTCGCCTTCGGCCAGCAGGGTCGCGATGGTGGCGCAGAACGCCTCGTTGCAGCCCGAGGTGATGGCGACCTGCGGCGCATCGATCGACCCGCCATAGGCGGCGGACCATTGGTTGGCGACCTCCTGCCGCAGATCGGGCAGGCCCAGCACGGGGCCATAGAGGTGCGCCTGCGGTTCCTCCAGCGCGAGGCGCGCGATCTCGGCGCGCAGGGCCTGTGGCGGCGGATCGACCGGTGCCGCCTGGCTCACGTTGATGAGCGGCATGTCGGCGGGCAGATCGGCCTCTGCCAGCCAGCGGCGGGCTTCCATGACCGGAGGCGCAAAGGTGGTGGCGGTACGGGGCATGGCCATGGCTCAGCGCTCCGGGATCAGGCCGCGGGGCGAGAAGCGCAGCACGATCAGCATCAGCACCCCCATGGTGAACAGCCGCATATAGGCGGCGCTGCCCAGCAGGTGCTGCTTCAGGTCGCCCTCGGGCAGGCCCGAGGTCAGCGTGCCGATCAGCCATTGGCCCATCGGCTCTACCTGAACCCAGAGGAACCAGACGAGGAACCCGCCCAGCACCGCGCCGTAATTGTTGCCGGACCCGCCGACGATCACCATCACCCAGATCAGGAAGGTGAAGCGCAGCGGCTGGTAGGTGCCCGGCGTCAGCTGCCCGTCCAGCGTCGTCATCATCGCCCCGGCAATGCCGCAGATGGCAGAGCCCAGAACGAAGATCTGCAGGTGCCGCTTGGTGACGTTCTTGCCCATGGCCTCGGCCGCGGTTTCATTGTCCCGGATCGCGCGCATCATGCGCCCCCACGGCGAATTCAGCGCCAGCTGCATCAGGACCAGCAGGATGATCAGCACGGCGGCGAACAGCCCGGCATAGCCCAGCTTGACCGCAATGGTGGAGGCGGTGACCGGATCGGCGCCCCAGCTGGCGGCGCGTTCGGCAAAGCCTTCGCCCTGCTGCAACTCGATGGCCGAGGGCAGGGGCGAGGGGATGCCGATCACGTTCTTCACGCCACGGGCCAGCCAATCCTCGTTCTTCATGATCGCGATGATGATCTCGGCAATGCCGAGCGTCGCGATGGCCAGGTAATCCGACCGCAGGCCCAGGGCAGTCTTGCCGATCAGCCAGGCCGCGCCCGCCGCCAGCAGCCCGCCGATCGGCCAGGCCAGAAGCACCGGGATGCCCAGGCCGCCCAGATTGCCCTGCAGCGCGGGGTTCACCGCCTCGATCGCATCGCGGGCCGGGTCGAAGAGGAACCGGTAGAAGATGAACCCGACCACGATCAGAGCCGCGACCAGCCAGCCGCGCGCCTTCGGCCGTTTCCGCCAGATGGCGACCGCGCCGGCGATGGTGGCACCGGCCACGACCATGGCCAGCAGCACACGCGCGCCACCGGCGCTCCAGGCCTCCGGCACGGGCGGCATGGCGGTGATCGCAACGGCCAGCCCGCCAAGCGCGACAAAGCCCATCACGCCCACGTTGAACAGGCCCGCAAAGCCCCATTGCAGGTTCACACCCAGGGCCATGATCGCCGAGATCAGCCCCATGTTCAGCACCTGAAGGGCCAGGTTCCAGCTTTGCATCACGCCCGTCAGGACGATCAGCAGCGCCACGAGAGCGAACAATCCGGCATCGCGCAGTTTCATACGGCTTTCCCCCGGAATAGCCCCGTGGGGCGGAACAACAGGACCACAAGCAGGATCACGAACGAGACCGCGAACTTGTAATCGGTGGAAAGAAGCTGGACGAGGCCCGACGGCTCAAGGCTTTCGGGCATCAGGTAGCCCAGCACCTTTTTCCAGGCATAGGTGATCATCACCTCGGAAAAGGCGATGACAAATCCGCCCACGATCGCCCCGAGCGGAGATCCCAGCCCGCCGACGATGGCGGCCGCAAAGAACGGCAGAAGCAGCTGGAAATAGGTGAACGGTTTGAACGACTTGTCGAGCCCGTAAAGCGTGCCGGCCACGGTGGCCAGCGCGGCGACGATCAGCCAGGTGACCATGACGACCTTTTCCGGGTTGATGCCCGACAGCAGCGCCAGGTCCTCGTTATCGGAATACGCTCGCATCGACTTGCCGGTGCGGGTGTGGTTCAGGAACCAGAACAGCAGCGCCACGGCGATCACCGCGATCACCAGCGTCAGCGCCTGGCCCGTCTTGATCGCCAGCCCTTCATCGAGGCCCGTCATCTGCTTGAACGTGCGGGCCGAGATCAGGAAGCGTTCGCCATCGGCAAAGCGCTGGTCATCGGGGCCGATGATGAAACGCACCAGCCCGTTGGTCACGAACATCACGCCCATCGACACGATCACCAGCACCACAGGCTTGACCTTCTGCGCCCTGTAGAACCGGTAGACCACCCGGTCTGTTCCCAACACCAGCACCGCGCAGAGCGCGATGCCGAAGGGCAGCGCCAATAGGGCGGTCGGAAGCGGCCCGAGCGACAGTCCCCAGCCCTGGAACAGCCAGGTGAACAGGATCACCGACATCGTGCCGAAGGCCATGGTGTCGCCATGGGCAAAGTTGGAAAACCGCAGGATCCCGTAGATCAGCGTCACCCCGAGCGCGCCAAGCGCCAGCTGCGCGCCATAGGCCAGCGCCGGAACCATGACGAAGTTGGAAAAGGCGACGATCGCATTCAGCGCGTCCATGTGTCGGCCCTTTCTTCAGGATGGGTCACAGAGGTCAAAACGTCACCTCGCATTGCAGGAAGTCTATGTCGGCGCGGGGCGCGACGGTGCCATTGGGCGTCGTGTCCTGGCGGATCATCAGCGCGGTCGCCTCGCCAGTCAGGGTCAGCGTGTGCAGCCCGTAATCGCCCACCTGCCAGTGGAACGGGCCTGTCCGGGCGAAACCTTTGGCGTCGTGACTGGTCTCGCTGATGGTGATCGCGTAGCTGCCGGCGCCATCCACGTCGATGTCCTGCGGAGCAATGGTGATCGCGTAGGGCCGGGACGCCTCATTGCAGGTGCCGGTCTGGGTGCAGCTGGTCACGGCGGTGCAATCCAGCATCATCCGCGCGCCTTCGCACCAAGCGGGCATAGCGGCGAGGCCGGCAACAGCGAGCGACAGCAAGGGCACGGGCAGCTTCATCCTCATCCCCCCAGGAAGGACCGGCGCACTTCGGGATCGGCCAGCAATTCCTTGCCCGTCCCGGTATGGGCATTGGCACCCTGGACCAGCACATAGGCGCGATCCGCGATTTCCAGCGCCTGGCGGGCATTCTGTTCGACCATCAGAACCGGCAGCCCGGTGCGGGCGACCTCGATGATCCGGTCGAACAGTTCGTCCATCACGATCGGGCTGACCCCGGCGGTCGGTTCATCCAGCATCAGCACCTTGGGCTTCGTCATCAGCGCGCGGCCCACGGCCACCTGCTGACGCTGCCCGCCGGACAATTCGCCCGCGGCCTGGCGGCGCTTGTCCTTGAGGATGGGAAAGAGGGTGTAGACCTGCTCCATCGTGCCCGAGATATCGTCGGTCCGGATGAAGGCACCCATTTCCAGGTTTTCCTCAACGCTCATCGACGGGAAGATGTTGTTCACCTGCGGCACGAAACCCATGCCCTGGCGCACCCGGTCCTGCGGGCTGAGCGCGGAGATATCCTGTCCGTCCAGCAGAACCTGGCCCGACCGCACATCCAGCATCCCGAAGAGCGCCTTCATCGCCGTGGACTTGCCCGCACCGTTCGGGCCGACGATCACCGCGATCTCACCGGGGTTCACCGCGATGGTGCAGCCATGCAGGATGTCGGGCCCGCGGCCGTAACCGCCGGTCATCTGGTCACCGATCAGGAAAGGTTGGGTCATTCGGGCTCCTTGATCCGAAGGGCGCGCAGGGCGGTGGCGTGCAGCTCGTAAAGGTCGGCCGTCAGGTCGACATCCGACAGCAGAGGCAGGAAATGGTCGTCCGGGCCGGGCACGTCGGCAATCGCATAGATCGCACCGCGGAGCCCCGCCGCATCCGCGCCGAAATCCACGGCGCTGCGATAGACGACGAAACCGGGCATGTCGATCCGGTCCAGCGGAATGACCCTTGCCTCGGGGTAGGAGGAGGTGACGCCAGCGACCACCGCCTCGATCTCGCCTTCGCGATCCTCTGCATCCGCGTCGCGGCCGGTCCAGTCGCGCGACATGGCCAGCGTCACATTGCCCAGCGTCAGGGCGCTGCCATCGCCGCCCTGCATCCAGAAACCCGTGGCCCAGTCGGTGTCCTGCAGGCATAGCTCTGCCATGTCGGTCAGCGGCAGGCAGGCATCCTGCGGTGCATCCGCCAGCGCAGGCAGCGCCATCAGGGCAAGGACAGGAAGGGGAAGCAGGCCGCGCATCATGTCAATAACACCCGCCGGGACAGATCAGGTCGGCGGCCTCGAACAGTGCAACGCTCATGCGGCGCATATCCTCGACCGGGGTGCCGGCATCGGCGTTCACCAGCATCTGGATGCGCACGCCCTCGATATCGACCAGCATCAGCGCAGAGACCCGGTCGTCGAAGGTGCCGAATTCGTCGATCTGAAGCTCGGCCTGGCGCCCGTCTTCTCCGGTCAGGCTTTCACGCAGCACCAGCGTATCCGCCGGGAAGTCGAAAAAGTCGTTCAGCTGGTCCAGGTCACCCGCCAGCGGCCCGTCTGACCGGCCCGCATAGGGTTCGATGTAATCCATGACAAAGGGTCGAACGATGAAGGTCGCGCCCTCGGCGTTCGGCATGATCTCGGCCGTTTCCCACGGCGTGCCCTCAAGACACAGCTTGTA
Organism: Pseudooceanicola atlanticus; assembly: GCF_000768315.1. Lineage (GTDB taxonomy): Bacteria > Pseudomonadota > Alphaproteobacteria > Rhodobacterales > Rhodobacteraceae > Pseudooceanicola > Pseudooceanicola atlanticus. The sequence goes on along the minus strand of NZ_AQQX01000003.1, from coordinate 56,446 downwards.
GTTCGACGATATCTCCTCGCAGGCCATGGCGGCGGCCGGCAGTAGCGCGGTCAGGGTGAGGGAGGTCAAAAAGTGTTTCATATCAGGGCAATGCCGTAGAGATGTAAGGTAATGGTCGAGCCGCGCTTCACGCCTGCATTTCCTTGTTCTTCAGCCCGGTGCCCAGATAGGCCTCGATCACCTGCTCGTTGGCCTTGATCTCGTCCAGCGTGCCTTCGGCCAGGACCTTGCCCTCGGCCATGCAGATGACGGGATCACAAAGCCGACCGATGAAATCCATGTCATGCTCGATCACGACGAAGGTATAGCCGCGTTCCTTGTTCAGGCGGATGATCGCGTCGCCGATCGTGTTCAGCAACGTCCGGTTCACGCCCGCGCCGACCTCGTCCAGGAAGACGATCTTGGCGTCGACCATCATGGTGCGGCCCAGCTCAAGCAGCTTTTTCTGCCCGCCGGACAGGTTGCCGGCCTTTTCGTCGGCCAGATGCGCGATGGTCAGGAATTCCAGCACCTCATCGGCCTTTTCACGCAGCGCGCGTTCCTCGGATGCGATGCGACCACGATGAAACCAGGCATTCCAGAGGGTTTCGCCCGACTGGTCGGCGGGCACCATCATCAGGTTCTCGCGCACGGTCATCGAATGGAACTCGTGGGCGATCTGGAAGGTGCGCAGCAATCCCTTGTCGAACAGGGCATGGGGCGGCAGGCCGGTGATGTCCTCGCCATCCATTGTCACCTTGCCCGAGGTCGGCTTCAGCAACCCCGCGATCACGTTGAACAGCGTCGTCTTGCCGGCACCGTTCGGCCCGATCAGGCCGGTGATCGTTCCCGGTTCAATGGTCAGGCTGGCCCCGTCAACGGCATGGAAGCCGCCGAAATGCTTGTGCAAATCCGTGACAGTGATCAAGGCATGTCCCCCTTGGGTGCGGGCATTCTATGGCCCGTCGGTCCCCTGATTGAAAACGGCCCGGGCTTAAACCGGGCCGTTTCCCATGACAATCGGTGACTTAGCGATAGCCAGCCGTCTCCATCTTGCCGCCTTCAAAGACGATCTCACGATAGGAGCCGGAGGCCTCGCCCGGGCCGATCAGTTCGACATTGGTCGCGCCGACATAGTCGATATCGGTGCCGGCTGCGATCAGCTCCAGCGCCTTGCCCAGCTCACCGGGGTAGATTTTCTCGCCCGGGGCGTTGGCGACTTCCATCACCTTGGTCTTGTAGTCGCCCGGCTCGACGGAGCCCGCCGCCTGCATGGCCAGCATGATCAGCGCCGCGGCATCATAGCTTTCGCCGGTATAGGGGCCGGTCGGGTCGAAGGTGTCGCCCACGGCTTCGGCAAAGCGGGCTGCGCCCGGGCTGTCGGTGCCCGGCACCTGGCCGGTGGAGCCGTCAAGCTCGGAGCCGAAGTTTTCCTCGAGCGCCGCGCCGATCATCCCGTCGGGGAAGTGGAACGTGTCGAACGCGCCGGTGTCGAGCGCGCCGCGCACGATGCCCGCGCCGCCCTGGTCCACGTAGCCTGCCACGACAAGGCGGTCGCCACCGGCAGAGGCCAGCGCGCCCACTTCGGCGGAATAGTCGGCCTTGCCGTCTTCATGCGCGGCCGAGATCGTCACGGTGCCGCCCGCGGCCTCGAACGCCTGCTGGAAGCTGTCGGCAAGGCCCTTGCCGTAATCGTTGTTGGTGTAGGTCACCGCAACGGATTCGATGCCCTGATCCATCAGCACTTCGGTCATCACGACGCCCTGGCGGGCATCGGAGGGCGCGGTGCGGAAGAACAGGCCGTCATCTTCGGCGGTCGAAAGGCCCGGCGACGTCGCGGAGGGGGAGATCATGACCATGCCGTTGGCCACGGCCACGTTGGTCAGGATCGCGCCGGTCACGCCGGAACAATCCGCGCCCATGATGCCCTTAACCCCTTCGGAGGTGATCAGACGTTCGGCGGCGGCGGTGGCGGCACCGGAATCGACGCAGGTGCTGTCGGCGCGGACCGGGGTCACGGTAGCACCGTCCATCAGCATGCCGCTTTCGGTCACTTCGCTCATCGCCATCTCGGCACCGGCGGCCATGGCGGGGGTCAGCGATTCAATCGGGCCGGTGAAGCCGAGGATGATGCCGATCTTGACTTCGTTGGCGTGGCTTGCGGCTTGTGCCGTGGCGGTCAGCCCGGCAATCGCGGCAGAAGCCAGAAGAAGCTTTTTCATGGTTCGTCTCCCTAGTTGGAACCTTGTTCTGGCGTGATGCTATGCGCCGTTTCACGAAAAGGAAAGGCCTCGTGATGTTGACGTGAGACCGGCTTGTTGGCCCCGTCCCGCGCCCTAGTTCAGCGTCAACAACAGGAGTTTCTCATGGCATTTTCCAAGATTGTTTCCGCATCACTGGCCGCAGGCGGCCTGGCGCTGTCCCTGGCCGGTTCCGCCGTTGCGCTCGACACGTCTGCCGGCACCATGCGGGCCGAGGCCGTCGCATCGGGATTCGCGACACCCTGGGCGGTGGCCTTTCCGCCGGATGGCGGGTTCCTGGTCAGCGAAAAGGAAGGGCGGCTCTGGATCGTGCGCGACGGTGAGGCGAGCCGCATTGACGGTTTGCCCGATATCCTGACACAGGGGCAGGGCGGCTTGCTCGATATCCTAGTGCCGCGCGACTTCGCCGAGACGCGGCAGGTCTACCTGACCCATGCGAAACGGCAATCCGGCGGCTCGGGCACCGCGCTCAGCGTCGGGCGCCTGTCTGAGGATGGCACAACGCTGGAGGGTACCGAGGTGATTTTCGAAATGGCCGAGGGCAGCTCTGGCGGCCGGCACTTCGGATCCCGCCTGGTCGAGGGGGAGGACGGCAAGCTCTACATGACGATCGGAGAGCGCGGCGACCGCCCCGCCGCCCAGGACCTGGCGCGGCATAACGGGTCGGTTCTGCGTCTGAACCGCGATGGCTCCGTCCCGTCGGACAATCCCTTCGTGGGCCAGGACGGCGCGCAACCGGCGATCTGGTCCTACGGTCACCGCAACCCGCAGGGCGCTGCGATGGATGGCGAGGGCCGCATTTGGGTCAACGAACACGGTGCCCGGGGCGGTGACGAGGTCAACCTGATCCGGAAGGGCGCGAATTACGGCTGGCCCGTCATCGCATATGGGCGCCATTATTCGGGCGGTGAAATCGGCGAGGGCACGGAGAAGGAAGGCATGGAACAGCCGGTGCATTACTGGGACCCCTCCATCGCCCCGTCGGGCATGACCTTCTACGATGGGCGGGTGTCCGACTGGCAGGGCGATGCCTTTGTCGGGGCGCTGAAATTCGACTATATCGCGCGGCTCTCCGGTGATCCCCTGCGCGAGGTCGAACAGATCGAAGGCCTGGAAACCCGCCGTGTACGTGACGTGCGGACCGGGCCGGACGGCTACCTGTGGTTCATCTCGGAAGATCGCGGGACGGTTTATCGGCTGGTGCCGGAGTAAGCGTTCCAAGGCCGCAAGCCGCCGCGCCGTGGCCCTTTGATACGCGGCTGACCCCGACGCCCAGCGATGCCCAAAAGCAAACGGCCCCGGATCGTCATCCGGGGCCGTTCAACCATCAAAATCTCAGCCGCTTGGCCCGGCCTCACGCCTTCTTGCGACGTCCGCCGCGCGACCGTTTGGGCCCGGCATCGTCGCCCGTCCCGTCCGTGGCAGAGGAGAATCCGCCAAGCTTCTCTGCGATCTCCTCAAGCGTCGGGCGGTGATCGCCACGGGGCCGGGTTTCCAGCGCTTCGTGCATCTTTTCAAGGTGTTCCGGCATGGTCCCGCAGCAGCCGCCGATGATCGTCGCGCCGCAATCGCGGGCCATCACCGCGTAATCGCCCATCAGTTCTGGCGTGCCGTCGTAATGGATGTGGCCATCCTCGTATTTCGGGATACCGGCATTGCCCTTGGCGATGATCGGACGCTCCACGCCCTGGGCGGCAAAGCCCAGCACCGTGCGCAGCAGGTCCGCCGCGCCGACACCGCAATTGGCGCCATAGGCGATCGGCGGATTGGGCAGGCCCTCCACCATCTTGACCATCGCTTCGGAGGTCACGCCCATCATCGTGCGGCCTGCCGTGTCGAAGGACATGGTTCCGCACCAGGGCATGCCGGCCAGGGCAAAGGCCTCTGCCGCGGCCTTGTATTCCTCGGGGGCCGAGATCGTTTCCAGCCACAGGATATCCGCGCCGCCTTCCTTCAGGCCCTCGGCCTGTTCGTGGAACATCTCGACCGCCAATTCGTGGGTCAGCGACCCCATCGGCACCATGATGTCCCCGGTCGGCCCGACCGAACCCGCGACCACCACGGTCCGGCCCGACGCATCGGCGACCTCGCGGCCCAGTTCGGCCCCGAGGCGGTTCAACTCTCGCACGCGGTCCTGGCCGTCATGCAGCTTCAGGCGGGACGCGTTGCCGCCGAAGGTGTTGGTCAGGAAGATGTCGCTGCCCGCATCCACGGCGTAGGAGTACAGCTGCTTGATCCGGTCCGGGTGATCCACGTTCCAGAATTCCGGTGCATCGCCCGACGACAGGCCCATGTTGAACAGGTTGGTCCCGGTTGCCCCGTCGGCCATCAGCCAGTCACGGGTTTCAAGCAGGCGGGAAAGAGCGTCGGTCATATAATCCTCCGGGCTGGAGCGCGGACCCCTTGGCCTGCGCATGTCTGCCCCTGACATAACGTGCCCGTGGCGGGGTTGAAAGGGGCGCTACCCCTCGGGGGCCTGAATGGCGCGTGCCAGGTCCGCCGCAGCGAGGGTCAGTGCTGAAAGCGTTGGCGCTGCGAGGTAGAGCGGTTTGCGGCGCGGTGCGAAGGCCTCCTTGAAGCGGATCAGGCCGTCGCTGCCGGTCAGTCTGACCTGCCATTTGCGCAAGCGGGCAAGGATTGGCCCCTCGCCACCGGGGCGGGCGGGCAGGGCGGCCAGGCTGAACATGCGACCCTCTTTCTGGGCCGCCACGATCCCCGCGGCGATCAGCGCCTGCATCACGCCGTCGGGTTGCCCCGGCCCATGGCGCATCAGGTCCAGCGTCATTTCGTCCCGCGCTTCGTGGAAGGTCACGAAGGCGATGATACGACCGGCCTGCCAGGCCAGGAAAAGGCGTTGCCCGGCGATGTATTCGGGGTCGAACCGGCCCATGGACAGCCCGCGTGCCGTGCCATGCTGGGTCACCCAGTGCCGGTCGATCGCGGCCAGCGTCCGGTGCAGGGTGGCATCGCGGGGACAGGCCTCGCTGACCGTTACGCGCGCCTTGGCCGCATGCCGCAGCTTGCGTCGCAATTGCCGGTGCTGCGATCCATCGAGCGAGAAGCGCTGCGGGTCGATCACCGCCTCGTCGGCGATATGCAGGACGTGCCAGCCCTCGGCCCGGGCGGTGGCGGCCAGCGAGGCAGAGCATTTGTATATTGCGGGCACCAGCGTCCGCTCCGCCGCCTCGCTGCGCAGCGCGTGCAGCATCGACGCATCCCCCCGGCCCGAAAACGCATCGAAAAGCAGGGTCAGGCTCTGCCCGGTTTCCACGACGATGGCGCTGTCGGTGCCGGACGAGAGCAGCTCTGCCCCGTTCTGCCGTGCCACGCCGCATTCCGCGCGTGAGGCCTGCGAGAGCGCCGCAGCATCAGGCCGTGCCGTGCAGGGCAACCGCGCGGCGACGGCAAAGGGACGGGCCAGCGGGATCAGCGCCAGCAGCGCAGGGATCGCGTAATAGATCACCCGCCACGCCAGCACCGCGCCCAGCAGCGCCTCCTGGTCGATGGCGGGCAGGCAGGCCAGCAGGGTCAGCTCGAACGGGCCGGCCCCGCCGGGCGTCGAACTGAAAAGGCCGGCGCCGATGGCGAGCGTGAAGACGGGCAGCAGCAGCAGGAAGTCGACAGAGAGATGGCCCGGCATCAGCACATGCAACGCGGTGGCCGCGGCCAGGATGTCGAGCGCGGCAAGCAGCGTCATCGCCCCTAGGGCCCGGAGGGTCGGCAGGCGCAGCGACCAGCGCCGCCAGCGCAGCACCGGATGGCGAAACGCGAGGACGGGCAGGGCGAGGCAGGCCCCGACGATCAGCAGGATGGCCAGGCCGGGCATCGCGATCGCGGGCACTGCGATGGCCGCGACCGCAGCCAGAAGGGCCCAAGCGGCCAGGAAGGAGCCCGAAACGGCCGCGGTAACCGCCGCCGCCATCCCCGGACGCGCGCCCGGCAGCATCCGCCAGCGCGCCAGCGCCCCGGTGAGCAGGCCAAGCCCCAGCACCTGTGCGATCGCGACGGACCCGGCCCCGGTGATCCGCGCCACGCGGGGCGGAACGCCGGTGCGCAGATGGCGGTGCATCACCGCGTCATAGGTCCCGATGGCCCAGAAACTGAGCGCGGTGGCCCCGGCGGCGGCCAGCCATTGCGCGGGATGGGTCGTGGTGATGACCTGCGTCACCGCGCGCATGTCCAGCGTGCTCAGCCGTCCCTGAAGCAGCCAAAGGCAGGCCAGCCCGATCCCGAGGGGCAGCAGCAGCCGCAACTGCCGCAGGGGCAGCGCACGGGACAGGGTTGCGGCGCGCACGTCCTGCGCGGCCGCCCAGTTGGGCGTTCGTCTGGTCATCAATCTCTCCACTCTCACCGGGAAGGAGGAGTAGGAGAGATGTCCTACCGGGACCTTAAACCCTCAATTCATTGCAAATTTGGAGGGGCAGGCGATCAGGGCTATCCTGCTGGCGCTGCCGCCGGGCGCTGCAGCGATTTGCCTGCAATTCTAGGTATCTCGCCGCTGCAGACACGCAAAAGGGCCGCCCCGGCGGGGGCAGCCCTTCGATCAGACCCTGTATGGGGCTGTCAGATCATTCGTCGACCAGCTGGCCCTTGGCGACCTTCAGCAGCTGTTCCATCTTCACGCGGATCTCGTCCGCGGTGGCCTTGTCGCCCAGGTCGCCGGCGACCTTGCGCACCACGTCCTCGTGGCCGGCCTCTTCGAAATCGGCCTTGACCACTTCGCGGGCATAGGCGGCGGCATCGTCACCGGTCTTGCCCATCAGCTCTGCCGCCCACAGGCCCAGCAGCTTGTTCCGGCGCGCTTCGGCGCGGAACTGCATCTCCTGGTCATGGGCATATTTGTTCTCGAATGCGTTTTCGCGATCGTCGAAGGTGCTCATGGCGTGTCCCTTGCGTGAAAAATCCTCGGACCCGATATGCCCGTGCCGGCGCGTTCGCGCAAGGGCCGGGCCGCGCTTGCGACAATCACGCCCATGGACTAAGAGGGCGCAACACTGGAAGGGGCCGGTTTCCGGACCCAGAGAAAGGGCAGCCATGGCACGCCGCAAGAAAATCTACGAAGGCAAGGCGAAGATCCTTTACGAAGGCCCGCAGCCGGGGACGATTGTTCAATATTTCAAAGACGATGCGACCGCGTTCAACGCCGAGAAGAAGGCCACGATCGAGGGCAAGGGCGTGCTCAACAACCGGTTGAGCGAGTTCTTCATGACCGGCCTGGCCAATGTGGGCGTGCCGACTCATTTCATCGAGCGGCTGAACATGCGCGAACAACTTGTGCGCGCCTGCGAGATCATTCCGCTGGAAATCATCGTGCGCAACTTCGCCGCAGGGTCGCTGTCCAAGCGCCTCGGCATCGAGGAAGGCACCGCGCTGCCGCGTCCGATCGTCGAATATTGCTACAAGGACGACAAGCTGGGCGACCCGCTGGTCACCGAGGAACATATCGCCGCCTTCGGTTGGGCCTCGCAGCAGGACATGGACGACATCCTGGCGCTGGCGCTGCGGGTGAACGACTACCTGTCCGGCCTGATGTACGGCGTCGGGATCAAGCTGGTCGATTTCAAGATCGAGATCGGCCGCGTCTATGACGGCGACTTCCAACGTCTTATCATTGCTGACGAAATCAGCCCTGACAGCTGCCGCCTGTGGGACATCGAAACCGGCCAGAAGCTGGACAAGGACGTGTTCCGCCGCGATCTGGGGTCGCTGACCGATGCCTATACCGAAGTCGCCAAACGCCTGGGCGTGATGCCCAAATCCAACGGCCATACCAAGCCCACGCTGATCAACTGAAAGGTGCCGCGATGAAAGCCCGTGTTCATGTCATGCTGAAAAACGGTGTTCTGGACCCGCAGGGCGAGGCGGTGCGCCACGCGCTCGGATCGCTCGGCTTCGACGGGGTCGAGGGTGTGCGCCAGGGCAAGGTGATCGAACTGGACCTGGCCGACGGCACCAGCGAGGACACGGTCAAGGAGATGTGCGAGAAGCTTCTCGCCAATACCGTGATCGAAAGCTACTCCGTCGAGATGGTCTGAAAAATCACCTGTTTTCAGAGAGTTGACCCCAGGGGCCGGGCGCAAGACGCGTTCCGGCCCCTTTTGCCATGTGCCAGGCCAGCACCTGGTTGGAGCTGAGCACGGGGATCTCGAGCCGCTGTTCCAGCGTCTGGATCACGTCGAGCGTGCGCAGGTTGGTACAGCTGAGAAACAGCGCGTCGATCCCGCCCTTGGCGGCCAGCATCTCCGCCGCCTGGATGATCGAGGCGGGGGTGATGCGGACCACCCGTGCTTCGTTGGTGACGTTGAAGGTGCCGAAGACCGGAGTTTCGATCCCGCGGTTTGACAGGACCGAGCGTATCCGGTCCGACACCGCGGCCATGTAGGGAGATAACAGGCCAAGCCGTTGAATTCCCAGCGTTTCACAGGCCGCCACCAGGGCGGTGACCGGGTCGGTATAGGCGTCAGCGCTGACGGTCTGGCGCAGGATCTCGGCCACGCGCTTTGGCCCGATCTGGGCCGATCCCGAGGTGCAGGCATATCCGAGCGCGGCAAAGGGCGTATTGGGGGGCAGCAGGGACGCGGCGTCGGCCATATGGGCCTCCATCGCGGCGAGGGTTTCCGGCGTCACCTCGTCGCCCGAGGGGATGCGCGTCACCAGAAGCTCTGCCCCGCCATAGAAGAGACGGCGGAAATCGACCTCGATCGTTTCGTCGGTTTGCAGCACGACAAGGCCGATCTGGGGCGGTTTCTGCTTCGTGATCTCATGTGGAAAAATCTGCGTTGTCATGAGGTTATCTCGACAATCTCAGGGGGTGCGGGAAGTGACAGCCACTCCGCCCCGGTCTCTCGGATGACGATGTTTTCCTCGTGCACCATGATGCGTCCCGGTGTGACCTCGATCCCCGGTTCGAGGGTCAGCACCATGCCGGGGACCAGCGGCGTGTCATCTGCGGGGATGAGCGAGGGCGGTTCGGTCAATTGCATGCCCAGCCCATGCCCCAGCCGCCCGGCATCCGACCCGCCAGCGCCGCCGGTGACGATCCGGTCCATGGCGTGGAAGAGGTCGGCGGCGGTGGCGCCGGGGCGGGCGATGGCAAAGGCGGCCTGGGTCGCCTCGATCAATTTCACATGGGCGTCGCGAACCTGTGGCGAAGCCCGGCCAATGCTGAAATTGCGATCAAAATCAGAGAAGTAGCCGTCATGGACCAGACCGGTATCCAGCATCAGCACATCGCCCTTGGCCAGCGGGCGATCATCGGCCGGAGAGATCACATCGCCATAGCCACCGGGGGCCGCGGCGCCGGCGAGGTAGGGCACCCAATCGGCTCCTTCGGCGAGGCAGAGGCGCTGGAAGTCGCGGAAGACCTTCGCCAGGGGAATGCCCGGTCTGGCGATGTCCGGCACGCTGGAAAAGGCGGCGGAGGCGATGGTGCAGGCAGCGCGGAGCTTTTCGATCTCCGCTTCGGACTTCACTTCACGCAAGCCGCGCATGATATTGGCATCATTGGTGAAATCGCGGTCCGGGAGGAGCGACTGAAGGCGCTGAAAATCCTGTAACGGCATCCGCAGATGGGTCTCGCGACCACTGGGCAGACCGATGCGCGCACCCTTGGGGGTGAGTTCGGCGAGCGTGTCGGCAAGGAGCGTCACGCCGTCGTCGTCATAGTCGGGCGCGCGCCAGGTGCGGATGTCGGTGATCCAGCTTTGCCCCATGAGGTGGCCACCGATGGAGGGGATGACGGCAACGGGATCGCCCTGCGCGGGAACGACCAGGAACCAGGGGCGCGTGGGGCTTTCCCAGAAGCGGGTGAGGAAGCCGGTGAAGTAGCGAATCTCGGGTTCGGTGGTCAGGAAAAGCGCCGCGATGTCAGCGGTTTGCATGGCGGCTTGTGCGCGGGACAGGCGGGTCAGGAACTCCGCCTCGGCAAAGCCGCGGGGCGTCACTTTCCGGCCTCGGAGAGGTCTGGGGTTCGGATGTTCGACATGGCGTTCAGATTGCCCGTATTACGCGAGTGGAGCAAACTTTTTCGCGGTCTCAGGACGGTTCTGAAATTGCCGAAAAGGTCGGGAAAGGCCTACTTTTGCCTGTGATCCAAGGCGGTTAGGCTGATCCAGAGCAGCGGAGGGCCGTGATGATTACTTTGGCATTCTACAAGGGGCGCGGATCGTCCATTTGGCACCGCCTCCAGGACGGGCTGATCCGGTTCGCCACGCGGTCGCCCTACAGCCATGTGGAGCTGATCGAGGGGCCGGCGGAATTGGGGCAGGAGCACCTGTGCCTGTCGTCGTCGGGGCGCGATGGCGGGGTGCGGGAAAAGCCCATCACGCTGAAGGTGGAAAGCTGGGACCTGGTCGAGGTGAACTCAGACGCCGCAGAGATTGTCACCTTTATTCGCAAGAGGTTAGGGGCCAGGTACGATTACGTGGGCATCCTGTTCTCGCAAGTGTTTTCGCTGGCCCGGCATGACGAGGCGAAGTGGTTCTGTTCCGAGATCTGCGCCGCGGCACTTGGCATGGCGAATGCCCAGCGGATGAGCCCGCAGGCGCTCTATGACATGGTGCAATGGCGGCGGCCTCCGCCCGCAGAGGGGTCGTCTGTGACGCCCGAAGAGGTGGAACCGCCCAAGGTCGGCTGAGGTGTTGCGGGGGCACCGTGCGGTGGTCGGCAACGGCGGAGCCGGCGAATCGGCCCCGCGGCCAGGGTTAACAGGGGTTTCGGGGCGTTGCGGGCCTATCGGCATCGCGTCGGTATCACGTCGGTATTGCGTCGGTGCGCCGCTGCCGGGGGCCCCGGGTTAACGGGGCGTGCGCCGGGCAACACTGCCTGACGCCCGGAACGCTTGATCTTTGGCCGGCCGCCGGGTCATCTGGCCGCGGGAGATACGGGAGGAGTGATCCATGCGTGCCGCGGTACTGAGAGCCTATAACGAGGACCTGTCGATCGAGGATGTGCCCTATCCGGCCTGTCCCGAGGACGGGGTGATCCTGAAGGTGCTGGCCTGCGGGGTCTGTCGCAGCGACTGGCACGGCTGGGTGGGCGAACATCCCCGCGTGAAGCCGGGCCAGATCGGCGGGCACGAATATTGCGGCGAGGTGGTCGAGACCGGCCCGGACAGCCAGTGGCAGGTAGGCGATGTGCTGGTGGCGCCGTTCATCCTGGCCTGCGGATCCTGTCCGCAATGCCAGGCGGGGGCGCAGAACACCTGCCTCGACCAGCGCCTGCCGGGCTTCATCGAACCGGGGGCCTTTGCCGAATATGTCGCCGTGCCGCGCGATCACAACCTGGCGCGCCTGCCCGAGGGCATGTCGCCCACGCTGGCCGCCGGGCTGGGCTGCCGGGTGACGACGTCCTGGCATGCGCTGACCGGGCGCGCGGCGCTGCAGGGCGGGGAATGGCTGGCGGTGCATGGCACCGGGGGCATCGGTCTGTCGGCGGCGCTGCTGGGCAAGGCGCTTGGCGCGCATGTGGTGGTCGTGGACGTGGTGCAGGAGAAGCTGGACCATGCGCTGAGCCTTGGCATCGACGCGGCGGTCAATGCCTCTGGCGGCGATGTCGGCGCGCAGATCAAGGAGATGACCGGCGGCGGCGCCCATGTCAGCGTCGAGGCGCTTGGCATCGAGGCCACGGTGAACGGGTCGCTGGAATGCCTGCGCCCGCTGGGCCGGCACGTGCAGGTGGGCATGCCCGTGGGCCATACGGCGCAGATGCAGGTGAACATGTCTGCCGTCTACCAGGGCAATATCGCACTCTACGGCACCCGCGGGATGCCATCGTGGCGCTATCCGTCGCTGCTTGGATTGATCCAGAGCGGAAAGGTGGATATGAGCCCGCTTATCGCGCGCGAGATCCCGCTGTCCAAGACCGGGGCGGAACTGGCAGCGTTCAACGGGCCAACGCCGCCGGGCGTGGCCGTCATCACGGATTTCTCGTCTTAGGAGACGCCACCATGAAAGCCGCCATCCTCGTTTTTCCGGGTTCCAACTGCGACCGTGACCTGAAGGTCGCCTTCGAGAAGGCGGGCGCCGATGTGACCATGGTCTGGCACAAGGACGACACGCTGCCCGACGGCGTCGATATCGTCGGCGTGCCGGGCGGTTTCTCTTACGGGGATTACCTGCGCTGCGGGGCGATCGCGGCAAACTCGCCGATCTGCGCGTCGCTGAAGGCGCATGTGGAGCGGGGCGGCTATGCCCTGGGCATCTGCAACGGGTTCCAGATCCTGACGGAGACGCGGATCCTGCCCGGCGCGCTGATCCGCAATGCCAACCTGAAATACATCTGCCGCACAGTGCCGCTGACCGTGCGCACCAGCGACAGCGATTTCACCCGCGCCTGGAATGCCGGCACGGAATTGCAGATCCCGATTGCGCATCACGACGGCAATTACCAGGCCGATGCGGAGCTGCTGGCCCAGCTGGAGGGCGAGGACCGGATCGCCTTTACCTACAACGACAACCCCAACGGGTCGGCCGGGGATGTGGCGGGCGTGCTGAGCGCCAATCGCCGGGTCCTGGGCATGATGCCCCATCCGGAGCGCGCCGCGGACGAGGCCCTGGGCGGCAGCGACGGGCGGGCGATGTTCACTCACCTCGTGGGCGGGCTGGTTTCCGCCTGAGCCGTGCGGCCCGGGTTGCGCGCCGCTTGAGCGGCGGCTGACCGTGACGTAAGCTGAGCCATGGCCGACGCTTCGCAGGGCAATTCTGGACGTTTCGGGCTGGGGCAATCCGGCCGTCGCAGCACTGTGACCGGGCGGCGGACGATTTCCTGGCGAACACGGATCGCGTTGCTGATCTTCGTGCTGGTGGCGTCGGTGGTGATCTGGGTCACCAATTCCGCGCTGACCGACCGGTTCACCCAGAACACCCGCAACCGGGCCGAGCTGCGGCTGGCGCTTTACGGCGGCAACCTGGTGTCGGAGCTGCGCCGGAATTCCATCGTGCCGCAGTTGCTGAGCCGTGACCCGGCGCTGATCGGCGCGCTCAATTCCAACGATTTCTCGCAATCCACCCAGCGGCTGATTTCCTTCGTCGACGAGATCGGCGCGGCCTCGCTGATGCTGCTGGACCGGGATGGGCGCACCGTGGCCGCGACCGACCGCAACCGCCTGGGCGAGGCCCATGCCGGGACCGGGCATTTCGTCGACGCGCTGCGATCCTCGTCGACCGTCTTCACCGTCGCGGAGCGGGAGGGCATCGGCTATCGCTTTACCTATTCGCGTAAGGTGGAAAGCCAGGGCGAAACCGCCGGCGTCATCGTCGTCGAGGTCGACCTGCAGAAATTCGAACGGGCCTGGGCGGGGATTTCCGACGCGGTGCTGGTGACCGACTCGACCGGCAACATCATCCTGGCGACGGAACCGCGCTGGCGCGGCCTGACCGAGGGTGCGGCGCTGGTGCGCGAACCGCCCGACAGCGCCATCCAGCGGGCCATCCAGGCGACCGCGGACTGGTCCGTCCTGCCGGCTGATGCCTATGTGAAGGGCGAGGCGGTGATGCGGGTGTCGTCGCGGCTGCCGTTCCGGGGCTGGCAGATCGCGTCCTTCACCACCTATTCCAGCGTCCGCGAGAAGGTGAACGGCGTTCTGGCACTGGAAATCATGGGATTTGCCATCCTGCTGGCGCTGGCGTTTTACGCGCTGAGCCGGAAGAACGCGTTGCGCATGGCGTTCTTCCAGGAGGAATCGGCGGAACTTCGCGCCTTGAACGAAAGGCTGCAGCGGGAAATCGCCGAGCGGGAACGCATGCAGCAATCGCTGAAAGTGGCGGAACAGACGCTGGCGCAATCGTCGAAGCTGGCCGCCCTGGGCGAGATGTCGGCGGCTGTCAGCCACGAGCTGAACCAGCCGCTGGCCGCGATGAAGACCTACCTGGCCGGGGCCGCGCTGCTGCTGCGGCGCAACCGGCCCGAAGAGGCGCTGTCGTCGTTCCAGCGGATCGACGACCTGATCGGCCGGATGGGCGCGATCACCCGCCAGCTGAAATCCTACGCGCGCAAGGGCGGAGACACGTTTGCCCCTGTAGACGTTGGGGATTCCCTGGCCTCGGCCCTGTCCATGATGGAGCCGCAGCTGCGCCAGAGACAGGTCCGTATCACCCGTGCGCTGCCCGAACGGCAGGTCATGGTGATGGCCGATCGGCTGCGCCTGGAACAGGTGCTGATCAACCTGTTGCGCAATGCGCTGGATGCGACCTCCTCGGTCGAGAATCCGGCGATCGATGTCATCCTGAGTGCCGGGGAAACCGCCACGATCACCGTCCGGGACAACGGCACGGGGATCGAGAACCTCGATGATCTGTTCGAGCCTTTCTACACCACCAAGCAGCCCGGAGACGGGGTTGGACTGGGGCTTGCCATCTCCTCGGGGATCGTCAACGACCTCGGCGGCCGGCTCACCGCACGGAACGCAGAGGCGGGTGGGGCTGTTTTCGAGATACAATTGCCTATCTTGAACGAAGAGATCGAGGCGGCAGAGTAGAAGACCGGAGAAAACGAAAATGCAAAAGGCCATGAAGATCGCCATCGTCGACGATGAGCAGGATATGCGCCAGTCGATCAGCCAGTGGCTGGCCCTGTCTGGGTACGACACCGAAACCTTCCCGAGCGCGGAGGACGCGTTGAAGGCGCTTGGTCCCGATTACCCCGGGATCGTGATTTCCGACATCAAGATGCCCGGCATGGACGGGATGCAGTTCCTGCGCAAGCTGATGGGATCGGACAGTGCGCTGCCCGTGATCATGATCACCGGCCACGGCGACGTGCCCATGGCGGTTGAGGCGATGCGCCTGGGCGCTTTCGACTTCCTGGAAAAGCCATTCGACCCGGAACGGATGAACAAGCTGGCCAAGAAGGCGGCGAATGCCCGCCGCCTGGTCATGGACAACCGCCAGTTGCGGCGCGAGCTGTCCGACGGTGGCCAGCTGATGAAGAAGCTGATCGGGATTTCCCCGGCCATGGAGCGGCTGCGTGAAGATATCCTCGACCTGGGCCAGGCCGACGGTCACGTGCTGATCGACGGCGAGACCGGCACCGGCAAGACGCTGGTCGCCCATGCGCTGCATGCGGTCGGCGCGCGGGCCGGCAAGCGGTTCGTGCTGGTCAGCTGTGGCGCCATGGACGAGGACGCCCTGACCAAGCGGCTGTTCGGCCCGATGAACCCCGAGGACAGCCAGCTGCCCGCCATCGAGGAGGCCCGCGGCGGCACTCTTGTACTGGAGGATGTCGAGGCGATGTCCGACGCCGTGCAGGGCAAGCTGCTGAATGCCATGAACGAGCAGGGCACCCCGGCCGAGACCCGGATCGTCGCCATCTGCAACATGCAGGAGGCCGAGCGCACCTGCGAGGATGCGCTGCGGTCTGACCTGTTCTACCGCCTGGCCGCCTTGCGCATCACCGTGCCGCCGCTGCGCCAGCGGGGCGAGGACGTGCTGACCCTGTTCACCACCTTCACCGAGCAGTTTTCCGAGGAATATGGCTGCGAGGCCCCCAAAGTGGCCGCGCAGGAGGCCGCCCAGCTGTTGCAGGCGCCCTGGCCGGGCAACGTGCGCCAGCTGATCAACGTGGCCGAACGCGCAGTGCTGCAATCGCGCCGCGGGTCGGGCACGATCGCGTCGCTGCTGATGACCGAGCATGACGACATGCAGGCCGTGGTGACGACCGAGGGCAAGCCGCTGAAGGAATATGTCGAGGCGTTCGAACGGATGCTGATCGACAACACGATGCGGCGTCATAAGGGCTCCATCGCGTCGGTGATGGACGAGCTGTGCCTGCCACGCCGGACCCTGAACGAGAAGATGGCGAAATACGGGTTGCAGCGGGCCGATTACATCGCGTCCTGATCCCGGGTTTCCTGCGGGAATTGAGCGGCTGGACCATTTGGTCCGGCCGTTTTTCGTTTTTGAGGAGTGAGGCGGAAGCCGTGCGAGCGCCGTCTCGCGGGACGGCGCTGAGACCGATCCGCTACGCCACTTTCATGGTGCAAGCTGCATCTTCGTCCAGGGCTGGCCGCTGCGGTTGCCAAAGCGCCGCCCCGTTGGGGCGAGACGGCGCTCGCACGGCGCCTACGGCTTGATTCCGTGCGGGGGCAGAGCGGTGACGTAATATTTGGACGTCGGGTCAACCATTACGCGAAAGAGAGACGAAGCCCGACCGCCCGGTGCACGCTCCGGTAGAGCCCTGAAAACGGGCGCTGCGGCGATGGAAAGGCGCAGATGCATTCCTCATGATGATTTTCTCCATTGTCATTTAACCTGTGCAGGTTCTATTGTGGACAAACGATCCGGAGTTCAGTCCTCCGGTAGAGAGTTTCTCTGGTTCAGTGACCGGACAGGTGGCGAGAAAGACCCACCTTGGCGCGGACCAGACCGAATGGATCCCTTCTGGGATCGAAGCAACGCCACACGGTCTTGAAAGGCTGATGTGGCACCGAACGGGTGGCAGGCCGGTCCGATGACAGGCTCAAGCCGCCGGAGAAGAACCGCGATGAGGCGCGACGGACATATGACAGGCGAGGGCAGGGCGCATTTGCGCCGCCCCGTCGATATGACCCGCCAGGCCCGCAAAATCGCCCCTATCAGTCACGTCAGAACGTCTCTTGCGCCGCCAGGCCCGGGGGACGGTTTCGCGTGCGAATGGACAACATGGCAAAGAAAATGCTTATCGATGCCACCCACGCGGAAGAGACCCGCGTCGTGGTGGTCGACGGAAACAAGGTCGAAGAGTTCGACTTTGAATCGGAGAACAAACGCCAGCTAGCCGGCAATATCTACCTGGCCAAGGTAACGCGGGTCGAACCCTCGTTGCAGGCAGCGTTTGTCGATTACGGCGGGAACCGGCATGGTTTCCTGGCCTTTTCCGAAATTCATCCCGATTACTACCAGATCCCCGTCGCCGACCGCGAGGCGCTGATGGAGGAGGAGCGGGCCTACGCCGAAGCGCAGAAGGCCAAGGACGAAGCCGAGGACGAGAAGAAGAAGTCCCGCTCGCGCCGCCGCCCCTCTGCCAAGGCCGAAAAGGTCGAGAGCGAGGATGCGGTCACCAGTGCAGAGGCCGCCGATGGCGAGATCTCGGGCATGGAGACGATCGACCTGGAAGATGGCGCCGAGAGCGATGAGGAGGGGCTGTCTCCGATGGAGACGGTGGCCGAGACGCCCGTCGAGGAACCTGCCGAGGATACCGAAGCCGAAGCCGCGGATGACGACGACGAGGATGGCGAGACGGGCTCGAAAGCGTCCGACCGCGATTCCGAGATCGAGTCGGTGGCCGATGACGACGACCAGGAAGACATCCGCCCGGTCCGCAAGCCGCGTCCGCGCCGCTACAAGATCCAGGAAGTCATCAAGGTTCGCCAGATCCTGCTGGTACAGGTCGTCAAGGAAGAGCGCGGCAACAAGGGCGCTGCGCTGACCACCTACCTGTCGCTGGCCGGCCGCTATTGCGTCCTGATGCCCAACACCGCCCGTGGCGGCGGTATCAGCCGCAAGATCACCAATGCCGCGGACCGCAAGAAGCTGAAGGAAACCGCAGCCGAGATCGACGTGCCCCAGGGCGCGGGCCTGATCGTGCGGACGGCGGGGGCCAAGCGCACCAAGACCGAGATCAAGCGCGATTACGAATACCTGCAGCGCATGTGGGAACAGATTCGCGAACTGACGCTGAAATCCATCGCGCCGGCGAAGATCTACGAAGAGGGCGACCTGATCAAACGGTCGATCCGCGATCTCTATTCGCGCGATATCGACGAGGTGCTGGTGGAGGGCGAGCGCGGCTACCGCATCGCCAAGGACTTCATGAAGATGATCATGCCGTCCCACGCCAAAAACGTGAAGAACTACCACGACGCGATGCCGCTATTCGCGCGCTACCAGGTGGAAAGCTACCTGGGCGGGATGTTCAACCCGACCGTGCAGCTGAAATCCGGCGGCTACATCGTGATCGGCGTGACCGAGGCGCTGGTGGCTATCGACGTGAACTCCGGCCGGGCCACCAAGGAAGGCTCGATCGAGGAAACCGCGACCAAGACCAACCTGGAGGCGGCCGAGGAGGTCGCGCGCCAGCTGCGTCTGCGCGACCTTGCCGGCCTGATCGTTATCGACTTCATCGACATGGACGAGCGCAAGAACAACGCCGCCGTCGAGAAGAAGCTGAAGGACAAGCTGAAGACCGACCGCGCCCGCATCCAGGTGGGCCGGATCAGCGGGTTCGGCCTGCTGGAGATGTCGCGGCAGCGTCTGCGGCCCGGTATGCTCGAGGCTTCGACCCAGCCGTGCCCGGCCTGCCACGGCACAGGCCTGATCCGGTCGGATGACAGCATGGCGCTGAACATCCTGCGCCAGATCGAGGAAGAGGGCGTGCGTGGCCGGTCCCGCGAGGTGCTGGTGAAGTGCCCCGTCGACATCGCGAACTACCTGATGAACCAGAAGCGCGAGCATGTCGCCCAGATCGAGGCCCGCTATGGCCTGTCGGTCCGGATCGAAGGCGACCCGCATCTGATCAGCCCCGATTTCTCGGTCGAGAAGTTCAAGACGGCGACCCGCAAGGTGGCCGAGGTCGTGAATTTCGTCTCTGCCGATGCGTCCTTCATGGACAGCTATGACGAGGCCGAAGAGGCGGTGGAAGAGGCCGAAGGCGAGGATAACCTGCCGGGCGGCGACGCGCCGGAACAGACCAGCGAAGAGCCGAAGCCCAAGAAGAAGCGCCGTCGTCGGCGTCGCCGCAAGAGCAGCAAGGATTATTCGGAGAACGGCTCTGGCGACGATCAGGCGAACGACTCGTCGCAGGGTGACGCGGGCGCGTCCGATCAGGGCGAGGCCACGGAGGCCAAGTCGGGTGAGGGCGAGACCGCCAAGTCCGATGACAGCGCCGGTGCGGAGGCTGCAACGGCCGAGGAAACCCCTGCCGAGAAGCCCAAGCGCACCCGGACCCGCAGCCGCAAGAAGCCCGAGCCCGAAGCGGCAGAGGCCACGGCTGACGATGCAAGTGTGACGGGAGAGGCCTCCGAGGCTGACGCTCCGGCCGATGCCGAAGCGGCGCCCGCGAAGCCCAAGCGGACCCGCAGCCGGGCCAAGCCCAAGACCGAAGCCGCCCCCGCGGCCGAGGCTGAGCCTGCGGGCGAGGTTGCAGCCGATGCGGTGCCCGCGGCAGAGCCGGACGCGGCGGCTGTGGATGCAGCGCCCGAATCTGTGGCTGAACCCGTGGCCGATGCGCCTGCGGAGCCTGTGGCCGAAGCCCCGGCTGATCCGGTGGCCGACGCGTCCGTGGCCGAGGAACCTGCCGCTGAGCCCGTGGCCGAGGACGCGCCTGCGCCCGAAGCCCCGGCGGATGCCCCGGCGGAGGAGCCCAAGGCCGCAGAGCCTGTGCCCGAGCGCGAACAGACGCCCGAGGCCGCGATGGCCGGTGCCTCCACCGACACACCGGCGGAGCCCGACAAGCCGAAGAAGCGCGGCTGGTGGTCGATCGGCAAGGGCTGACGCCTGGCAAATGAAATTGCAGACCAGCCGTCCCTTGGGGCGGCTGGTTTCGTTTTGGCGGATGCTTTTTGACAGGGGCAGCCGGTGGTTGTCTGCTTTGCTGCTTTTCCGCACCGCACTGAGGGACGCGCCCGACCCTGGGTGGGCGTTTGTCTGCTTGGGGCGGTGTGGCACGTAAAAGCATTCCCTGTTGATCTTGCTGGGAATGACATCGCCATGCGCCCTCCCTGGGGGAGGGTCGGGCGCGGCCCGGGCTTTCAGCCCGCGCCAAGGGGACTGCCTGCGTAGGTTCGAAGGCCTAGCCTTGAGATCAGCCCTTGCGGATCACGAAATAGCGGGCCTCGCCCTCGGCGCGGTTTTCGAGAAGGGCGTGACCCTCCTCATGGCAGAAATGCGGGATGTCGATGGCGGCGACGGGGTCGTCGGCCAACATGGTCAGGCTGTCCCCGGATGCGAGGGGTTGCAGGCGCTTGCGCAGCCGCAGCACGGGCAGGGGGCAGAGCAGCCCGATCGCGTCGATATCCACGTCGTCCATGCCCTGCGATTACCGGGACGCGGCATCCGCGTCCACGGCTTTGTGACAACACGCCACGTGACGCCGGACGCAGAAGCCGATAATCGGAGGACATGTTCGGGATAGACATCATAGATGCGGGCCTGTTGCCCGCGATGATCGTGGCGCTGATCGCGGGGGGGATATCGTTCCTCAGCCCCTGCGTGCTGCCCATCGTACCGCCCTATATCGCCTACATGTCCGGCGTGTCGCTGAACGATCTGGGCCAGGGATCGGGCCGGGGACGAGCGGTGAGCGCGGCGCTGATGTTCGTACTGGGCCTGTCGACGGTGTTCCTGCTGCTGGGCTTCGCGGCCTCGTCGGTGGGCACGCTGTTCCTGCAATATCAAAGCTATTTCAATATCGTGGCCGGGATCCTGGTGATGATCTTCGGGGCGCATTTCGTCGGCGTCTACCGGATCGGGTTCCTCGACCGCGAGGCGCGGCTGGATGCGGGCGACCGCGGCGGCAGCGCGTTCGGCGCCTATGTGCTGGGCCTGGCCTTCGCCTTTGGCTGGACCCCTTGCATCGGCCCGCAGCTGGGCGCGATCCTGTCGCTGGCCGCCTCCGAGGCCTCGGTCGCGAAGGGCACGGCGCTGCTGGCGGTCTACGCGGCGGGGCTGGGCATTCCGTTCCTGCTGGTGGCGGCCTTCCTGCCGCGCCTCGGCGGGGCGATGGCCTGGATGAAGCGCAACATGGAACGGATCGAACGGGTCATGGGGCTTCTGCTGTGGACCATCGGGCTGCTGATGCTGACCGGCGGGTTCTCGGCCATGTCGTTCTGGCTGCTCGAAACCTTCCCGAGCCTCGCCACCTTGGGCTGATCCGCGCCGCGCTTGGCCCGCTAAAAAGTCTTAATGTCGCCGCCATTTCCCGGTATCCTCGGCCCAAACAAACCGAGGCAGAGAGATGAGCAGCTCTCCCACCGTGACACGGCGCCGGGTCTTCTACATCCCCGGCTACGACCCTATTCATCCGCGGCGCTACCGCGAGCTGTACCGCAAGGAATCCGCCGCACAGGCGGAGATTTCCGGCTATGAGATCGGTCTGCGCCCCAAGACGACCAAGGGCTCCTATGGCTGGCACGTGGAGGCCGAGATCGAGGGCGCGCGCTGCAATACCGATGTCGAGGTGCTGGTCTGGTCCGACATCGTGCGCGACAGCATGTCCTCGACCATTCCTGCGACCTACCTTCAGCTGATCTGGACGGCCTCGGCCTATATCTTTTCCGGCGCGCTGTTCCGGCTGATGCGGCTGCGCAAGGGGCCGGTCATCGCCGCGCTCTACCCGGTCGGGATGCTGCTGCTGCAACTGGCGCTTTGCACAATGGTGGCCTGCGGGCTGGGGTTTGTGGTGTTCCTAGGCGTGTCCGTTGTCGCGCCGCTCCTGGCCCCCTGGGTCACGATTGCGGCGGGGCTGGCGCTGATCTGGGTCGGGCTGCGCTGGTTCCGGTCCAAGGACGGAAAGCTCTTCGCCTATTACTTGATGCATGATTATTCCTTTTCCGCCAGGACCTTGGGGTCCAACCCTGAGGCGTTGGAGGAACGTATGGCCCGCTTTGCCGACGCCATCGCCGAGGCCCTGCAGGGCGACAGCGACGAGGTGCTGGTGGTCGGCCATTCCTCGGGCGCGCATCTGGCGGTCTCGATCCTGGCGGACCTGATCCGCGACGGCCGTGTGCCGTCCGAGGGGCCGGTCCTGTCTTTCCTGTCGCTGGGCCAGGTGGTGCCGATGGTGTCCTTCCTGCCGCGGGCGCAGCGGCTGCGCGCCGACCTCGCCTTCCTGTGCCAGCGGGAGGAGCTGTCCTGGGTCGATGTCACCGCGCCGGGCGATGGCTGCGCCTTCGCGCTCTGCGATCCGGTCAGCGTCACGGGCGTGGCGCCGGAGACGGGCAAGCGCTGGCCGCTGGTGATCTCGGCCGCCTTCACCCAGACCCTGAGCCCCGAAAAATGGAAAGAGATGCGCTGGCGGTTCTTCCGGCTGCATTTCCAATATCTCTGCGCCTTCGACCGGCCCGGAGATTACGATTACTTCCGCATCACCGCCGGCCCGAAGACTCTGGGCGCGCGCTTTGACGGGCGTGTCCCGTCCAAGTCGCGGATCGAGACCCCGGTGAACCGCTACCGGAGCGTCGCATGACCCCGCCCAAGCCCAAGGCGCGGGCGGATCGCGTCTCGCTCTGGCGCTATGTGCGGCTCTTCCGTCAGGACATCCTGTCGGCCCAGCCCGCGCGGCTCTACCGCGCCTGGATGGCCGAATTCCGCACGCCCTTCTTCCGTTCCTACATGGTGAACCAGCCCGACCTGGTGAAGACCGTGCTGAAGGACCGGCCCGACGATTTCCCGAAATCCGAACGGGTGAACGAAGGGCTGCGGCCGCTGCTGGGCGACAGCGTCTTCCTGTCGAACGGTGATCACTGGAAACGGCAACGGCGCATCATCGACCCGGCCTTCGAGGGCGGGCGGCTGAAGGACACGTTCCCGGCCATGTGGGACGCGGCAGAGGCCTGCATTTCACGGCTGTCGAAACGAACCGACACGGATGTCGAGATCGAAGAGGAAACCTCGCACGCGGCGGCCGACGTGATCTTCCGGACCCTCTTCTCGATCCCGATCGAGCACGAGATCGCGGCGCAGGTCTTTACCCGGTTCCGCGATTACCAGCGCTCGTCGCCGATCCTGAACATTGCCGCCTTCGTGCCGCTGCCGCGCTGGATGCCGCGGTTTCACAAGCGGGACACGCGCGCGGCGGCCCGCGACATCCGCCGGCTGATCACCACGCTGACGTCCGAACGTCAGGCACAGATCGCGGCTGGGACGGCGCCCGACGACCTGGCCACCAAGATCATGACGACCCGCGATCCGCAGACGGGCGAAATGTTCGAAACCGCTGAAATGGTCGACCAGGTTGCGATCTTCTTCCTCGCGGGGCACGAAACCTCGGCCTCTGCCCTGGCCTGGACGCTCTACCTCATGGCCACCCATCCCGAGTGGCAGGACAGGCTGGCAGAGGAGGCGCGGGCCCTGGATGCGGGCGCCGATTTCGCCGTCATGTCCCGCCTGAAACTGTCCCGCGACGTGTTCCGCGAGGCGCTGCGGCTCTACCCGCCGGTGCCGATGATGGTGCGCGAGGCGGCATGTCCCGAACATTTCCGCGACCGCGATGTGGCCAAGGGCTCGCAGGTGGTGCTCAGCCCCTGGCATCTGCACCGCCATGAACGGCTCTGGGACGATCCCGACGGGTTCGACCCCGCCCGCTGGCAGACCGAGAATGGCCGCCAATGCGGACGTGACGCCTATATCCCGTTCTCCGCCGGGGCTCGGGTCTGTACCGGCGCGGGCTTTGCCATGGTCGAGGGGCCGCTGATCCTGTCGATGATCCTGCGCCATTTCCGCGTGACGCCCGTGGGCGCGCCGCCCAACCCGGTCGCGCACCTGACGGTCCGCTCGGAAAAAGGCATCAATTTGCGCCTGGAGGCGCGGTAGCGGGGGGGGCGTCTGCCCCCCATGCCGGCCCCTGCGGGGCCGGCTCCCCCCGAGGATATTTTCGGCCAGATGAAAGGGCGTGGATCCCCTGCTTCATCTTGCCGGAAATACTCCCGCCGGAGGCAGGACCCGAGCGCCCCTGGGCAGCAGGGGCGCGAGTAGAAAGGAATGCGCCGCAGGCGCACGATTGGATCAGAGGGTGGTCAGGGGGCGGCGACGGCGCGGGCGAGGGCGCAGAATTGTTCCAGCTTGACCGTTTCGGCACGGTCGGTGGGCTTGATGCCCGACGCGATCAGCCGGTCCTCGATATCCGGTTTCAGCCCTTTCAGCGCCGCGCGCAGCATCTTGCGGCGCTGGTTGAAGGCGCGGGCGATGACCTGTTCCAGCACCTTGGGATCGGCCGGGTAGCGCGGCTCCGGCAGGGCGGTGATATGGACCACCGCCGAGGAGATTTTCGGCGGCGGGGTGAAGGCCTCGGGCGGCAGGGTCATGACGATCCGGGCCTCGGCCCGCCAGGAAGCCAGAAGCGACAGGCGGCCATAGGTCTTGGAGCCGGGCCGGGCCACGATGCGGTCCGCCACCTCGCGCTGGAACATCAGCGTCAGGCTTTGCCAATAGGGTGGCCATTGCGGCGGGGTCAGCCAGCGCACCAGCAATTCCGTCCCGACATTGTAGGGCAGGTTGGCCGCAACGCGGATCGGGGGCGTCAGATGCTCCAGCGGGTCGAGCTGAAGCGCATCGGCATTGATGACCTGGAGCCGGTCCGGATAGGCGTCCGAGATCTCGGCCAGGGCGGGCAGGCAGCGCGCATCCTTTTCCACTGCCAGCACCCGTCGCGCGCCTTCGGCCAGCAGCCCGCGGGTCAGGCCGCCGGGGCCGGGGCCGATTTCCAGCACGTCGCAGTCCGACAGCTCGCCCGCCTGGCGGGCGATCTTGGCCGTGAGGTTCAGATCCAGCAGGAAGTTCTGCCCCAGCGATTTCTTGGCCGCCAACCCGTGGGTGGCGATCACCTCTCGCAGGGGCGGCAGGCCGTCGATCGTGGCCATGTTACCGGCGCACGATCCGCGCTTCGTCCCGCAGCTGTTGCAGGTAGCCCTGGGCATAGGTGGCGAGCCGCTGGTTCTGCAGGTCGAGCGCCACGCCCTCGCGCGATACCGCGCCCGAAAGGTCGAAGGACCGGCCGCAGAGCATCAGGAAGACCAAGGTCTGCCCGTTGGAGCGGGTCAGGGCCGTCGACACTTCGCCGGCATCCAGCTTGGCCAGTTCCAGGGCGATGTCGGCAGGCACCTCGTTGGGGGCGCGTGTGCCGCGTTCCAGCACGCTTTCGGGCTGGCCCTTGGCCACGCCGTAAAGGTCGTCACAGGTGTCGACGCGCGCCTTGACGCGGGCGGCTTCGGCCAGCGCCTGTTCGGAGCGGCCACCGGCGATGTAATAGGCGGCATATTCCACCGCGGCATATTCGGGCGTGCGGGTATCGCTTTCCTCGACGGCGCGCAGCAGGAAGAGCGCGATCTGGCCATCCACCTCGACCGGGGCACTGATCTGGCCGGGGCGCAGCCCGAGGATCACCTGGCGCAGTTGCGGCGAGAGGTTGGAGACGGGCACCCAGTTGACGCGGCCGCCCTGGCCGGCCGAGGGGGCGGAGGAATATTCGCGGGCGGCGCGTGCGAATCCGGTGGCGTTGGAGCGGCGGATGCGCTCGGCCAGGGCCTGGGTCTCTTCCTCGGTGCCGGGTTCGACGGGCAGGAAGATCTCGGACATCAGCACCTGGACGGACCCGCCGGAAGCGCCGCCGGTGGCCAGGGCGCGGTCGATCTCGGATTCGGAGATCTGGATGCGGGGACCGAAGCGCGCGCGCACGGTTTCCCGCCAGGCCACGCCCGCGCGCACGAAATCGCGGAAGGTCTGGGCCGAAACGCCGGCCTGTTGCAGGGCGGACAGGAATTGTTCGGCCGAGAGGTTGGCGCGCCCGGCGAATTCTTCCATGCCCGCGGCGATTTCCTCTTCGCTGGGCGAGATGCCCAGCTGGGCTGCGGCCGTCATGCGCAGGCGGTCGTCGATCAGCTGCTCGGCCGCCAGTTCGGGGATGTCGCCGGGGGTGCGGAAGAGGCGCAGCATGCGGATCCGCTGGTCCAGTTCGTATTGCGTGATGACCGCGTCGTTGACCTTGATCGCCGGTCCGAAGGAGGATTGTGCGCTGGCGGGCACGGCAATGGCCAGCGCGCCGGTCAGCAGCGTCAGGGTCAGGCAGAGGCGGAGGAAATGGCGCATTGTCAGGTCCGTTCGTCTTTGGTCGTGGTCGCCGATCTGGTCGTCATGCGGAACATTGGCGGTCTAGTTGCAGGAGCGGGTCGCGCCTCGGCCGGACGTGTTGGCCGAGAAACCGCGCAGCCCGATCAGAAGGCTGAAATCTGTGGCTGGGGTGACGATAGTGGAAGAGGTGAAGCTGCGCGAGGCCGAAAGCGTCACATCCACGCATTCGTTGGAGTAGATCAGCCCCAACCCGGCTGAAATCGGCTGATTTGCCGCGATATCGTAATGGCTTGAGACCAGGGCCGTCCAGTGCTGGCCCAGGTCGATGGACGAGGCGAAGGCCCATTCCGACACCGCGGAGGGGCGGGCCTCGGCCGGGTCGGCGGAGAGCCAGATATAGCTGGCCGACAGGTCGTAGCGGCCAATGTTCCAATGTGCCCGCGCCTCGGCCTTGTTCAGGACCAGCCCGGTATCGAAGAGGCCGCGCCCGGTCAGGGTCAGCCCGTTGAGGTTCTTGAGCTGTCCCGCCACCAGCAGGTCGGAGCGGGTGCCGGCGAGGCCGGAGGAGGCGGAAAAGGCCGGGTCGGCGGTCTTGCGCAGCACGGTGCCGAAGGTCAGTTTCGCGTCCCAGCCTTCGGGGGCGATGCGCGACCAGCTGACGCCGACGGCCGTCTGCAACCCGCGTTCGCGGCGGTCGGCGGCGGGGAAGCGGGACAGGGCGAGCAGGTTGCCCTCGTCGAACTCGACCCGGGTGCTTTCGTCGTTGACGAGGTTGGGGCGCTGGCCGCCGCTCCAGGCGACCATGGCCATGGGTTCGATGATCTGGGTGACGCCACCGGGATCCTGCCGGGTCCAGGGCCAGCGCAGGATCAGCTGCGCATTGGGCGTCACCTGATCGACCGAGTCGGGCCGCGCGGCGAGGTCCTGGCGGACGCGGAAGGCATCGACGACGACGCCGGTGCGGAATGCCGCGCGGATGCCGCCGGGCAGGGTCCAGCGGTTGCCCCAGCTGATCCCGGCACTGATCCGGCCCAGGTCGCGCCCGTCGGACACGGTGTCGGGGTCGGTGCCGTCGACCGTCAGGTTGGAATAACGCAGGTGGCTGTGGGTTTCGGCGGTCAGGCGCAGCTCTCCGCCCGCACGGGGGAAGAGGCGGCGTTCATAGCGGGCATCGCCGATGATCGACGGAATGGTCGAGTTGTTCTCGTTGACGCGGAGCGTGTGGTAATAGGCCAGTTCGGCGGCGAAATATTCGTCCCGCCGGATCCGCGACAGCGTCACCCGGCTTTCGAGCCGGTCGGCGTCGGAATAGCTGTAATCCGAGATATAGGCGTTGTCGGAGGTGGATTCGATCGCGAAATCCAGCACAAAGTCGCGCGGCAATTCGAACACGCCTGTGCCGGTGATATAGGCGCGGGTCTTGTTGGGGCGCAGGTCGTCGCGGGTGATCGCGCCGTTGAAGGTGATGCGTCCATTCACATAGGCCTGCCGGTAGCGCCATTCCAGCGTCCGGGTGCGCGGTGAGATATAGGGCGTGATCGTCAGGTCGCGGTGATCGCCGAGCCGGATGAAATAGGGGATTTTCACCCCGGTCCCCAGCTGCGAATTGCGCCGGATCGAGGGGATCAGGAAACCGGTGGCGCGGGTCTGGGTCGGGTCGGGCAGGCGCAGGCGGGGCAGGTAGAAGATCGGGATGCCCTTCACCTCGAACCGGGCATCGTCGAAATAGAGCTGCTTGGCCTCGGTATCGTGCACCACGCGGCGGGCGCGGATCTGCCAGAGCGGTGCCTGCGTGCCGCAGACCTTGCAGGAGGACACGGTGGCGCGGGTCAGCTGGGAATAGCGACCGTTGACCCGGTCTAGCCTGGCCGCGGCCAGCTGCAATTGCTGGTCCAGAACGACCCGGGCGCTGCGCACCAGGCCGTTGCGGAGATCGCGTTCCAGCCGTGCCTCGTCCGCCAGGATCAGCTCGTCCTCGCCATTGGTGATGACGATGGGGCCGGTGATCAGCAATTCCTCGGTGTCGCGGTCATAGGTGATCTGGGCCGCGCGCAGCCGGGTATCGCCCTGAAGAACCTCGACATTTCCTTCGGCGACCAGGCGGGTGCGGCCATCCAGTCGGACCTGGTCGGCCACCAGCATGGCCGGCATCGCCTCATCGTCCTGCTGGGCGTGCAGGGTGGCGGGCAGCAGCAGCGCGAGGGTGAGGGAAACGAGGCGCAGGAGGCGGGTCATCCGTCCTCCATATGCAGAAGCAGGCCCATGGCCAAGAGCAAGGATGCCACCGGTGGCGCCCAGGCGGCGAGCGCGACGGGCACCTGGCCGGTTTCGCCCAGGATCTGGACGAAGCTGCGGATGTAATAGAGCGCGAAGCCCAGCATGATCGCCGACAGCACCGCGACCCCGGTCTTGCCGAAGCGCGCATGGCGCATGGTGAAAGCCGCGGCGATCAGAACCATGGCGACGAGGAAGAGGGGGCGCGACAGCTCCATCTGGAACCAGACGGCGTGGCGGCGGGCGGAAAACCCGGCCTCCTCCAGCAGGTGGATATAGG
This sequence comes from Pseudooceanicola atlanticus, assembly GCF_000768315.1. GTDB lineage: Bacteria > Pseudomonadota > Alphaproteobacteria > Rhodobacterales > Rhodobacteraceae > Pseudooceanicola > Pseudooceanicola atlanticus. Next base: position 27,896 of record NZ_AQQX01000003.1, on the reverse strand, counting down.
TGGGCAATTCCCAGATCGGGATGGCCGAGGGATCGCCGAACGTGTCGCGGATGCGGGCCTCGGTCAGGGTCGAGGGGATCTCGATCCGTTCGACCTGCTGGGTCAGCGCCTCGGGGTTGGCCCCGATGGAGAGCGGCCAGATGCGGACGTCCGTCAGCTCCCATGCGCCGGCGATCAGACGGGCGCGGCGGGCCTCGATCCGGCGTTCGGGGCCGCCGGTCGCGGCATAGTCGATCATCATCACGTCGTAGAGTTCGGTCGCCTGCGGATTGGCGCGAGCGGCACGGATCACGGTCTGGCCGTCATCGCCGCCCTGGCGCAGCCAAAGCCCCTCGGCCGAGACGGAGACGGCGTCGATCGTGCCGGTACGGTAGTTCTCCAGCATGACGGCGTAGCGTTTCGAGGTCGCGGCGACGATCGGGTTGATCATGGTCACGCCGACCGCGCCGATCAGCAGCGCCACCACGACCGGAGAGATCAGCGACCGCAGGGCGGAGCGTCCGGCGGCGCGGGTCACCACCAGTTCGGAGGACCGCGCGAGGCTGAGGAACAGCGCCACGGTGGACAGGATCATCACCAGCGGCAGGATCGTGTAGATCCCCTTGGGCGCGTTCAGCAGGGTCAGCTGGAACACCTGCACGAAGGTCGTGTCGGTGCCCGAGAGCCGCCGCAGATGTTCCACCAGGTCGATCACGATGGACATGCCCAGGAACACCACCAGCAGCCCCAGGAAGGAGCGCAGGAAGCGGCGGGCAAAGTAGAGGTTCAGGATCACGGGGCGGTCCCCGCATCCTGGGGGGCGTCCGGGGTTGTCACGGTGCGGCGGCGCAGCCAGGGGCGGCTGGATTGCGTCGACAGCCAGAGCAGCCCGGTGCCGATGCCGATGCCGATGAGGCCCGGCAGGTAGACCAGCGGCCAGAGCGCGGCATTGTTGCGGACCGGGTCCTGCACCACGCCCTCGACCCCCTTGACGATCAGCATCAGCAGGATCGCCAGCACGACCTGTTGCCAGATGCCGAACCGGGAATAGCCGCCGATCATCAGCGTCGCAAAGCCGATCAGCGCGGCGGCCACGCACAGCAGCGCCTGACCGAACCGGCCATGCGCCTCTTCCAGGACGGAGCCGAGCGAGGAACTGGTCAGGGTCGCTACGGTTTCCGGCTGCAGGAATAGCTGCGGCGTGAAGAAGTGACGCACATGCACGAAGGGCTGTCCGACATCACCGAAGAGCCGCCCGATATCATAGGTGAAATCCTTGAAATGCGTGGTGAAGAGCCGGTTGTTTTCCGAGTTCAGCGTCTGCGCCAGCCCGTCGACCATCACCAGCTTGCCGCTGGCGCCCTCGGCCCCGCTGCCATCGGCGACAAGGTAGGCGCGGGCGGCGGTGTAGGTCTGGGGCGCTTCGGGATCGCGGCGGTCGGACAGGAAGACGTCCGTCAGCGTGCCATCGGGGGCGATGTCGCGGATGTAGAAGGTGATCCCGTCGATCGGGTGGAGGAACGTGCCCTCGGTCAGTAATCGCGAGGTGACGTTGCGTTGCAGGTCCTCCTGCCGTTCCTGCATCTGCGACATGGAGGCGGGGACGAGGATATGGGTCATAAGTGACATCATCAGCCCGACGATCAGCCCGAAGGCGAGGACGGGTCGGGCCAGGCGCCAGGGCGAGAACCCGGTGGCCTGCATCACCACCAGTTCGGATTCGGATGACAGCCGGTTGGTCACGTAGACCGTGGCCGCAAAGCAGGCCATCGGCAGCACGATGCGGATCACGTTGGGCAGGCTGAGCGCCGTGAATTCCAGGAAGACGAAGGTGCTTTGCCCGTCGCCCACCAGCCGGTCGAACAGTCGCACCGCCTGGTTGATCCAGTAGATGGAGACGAGGACCAGCGAGAAGAATCCAAACAGCACCATGAACTGCGACAGGAGATATCTGTCGAAACGTGCCAAGTATTCCCCCAAGTCTTGCCGCCCGTTCTCGGGCTTGGGCCGAACCTAGCGGATTTGAATGCGGGGGAAAACTGCTATCTGGTCAAAGCGGCGGGGCGGCGCTAGCTTCGCCCGGAGGCCGGGTGCGGGGTGGAATGCCGCGCGGCCCGACGCGACAGAATGCCAGACAAACGGGCCCGCCGTGACCGGCCGGGCCGAAACCGATCCACAGGAGAGACCCTTGACCCAGACCGCCAAAGTCAGCTTTGCCGCCACCGATATCGACGCCATCGCAGAGGCGCCCGGAAAGGTCGCCGTGATCGTCGACAAGGAAGGCCGCATGTCGCCCGCCGCGCGGCGCGTGAACCGCCTGACCAAGGGCGCGCTGAAACGGCTGGTGGAAAGCGAGGCCTTCGGCAAGGCAGAGGGCGGCGCGGTCATCAGCCTGGGCTGGCCCACCGGCATGGCCGCCGAAAGTCTCGAGGTGGTCGTTCTGGACCGCCGGGTTGAGGCCGAGGCCGTGCGCAAGGCCGGCGCCACGCTGGGCAAGGGCCTGGGCGAAAAGGACATGCTGATCCTTGCGGGGGCATTCCGCCAGCCCGCCGCGCTGGTCGAGGCGCTGGTGCTGATGGCCTATTCCTACGTTGACCAGAAGACCGACGATCCCAAGACGCTGGGCGCGGTGACGGTCATGTGTTCCAACCCCGAAAGCGCCGAAGCCGCCGCCGCGCCCAAGCTGGCCGTGGCCGAGGGCGTGTTCTTTACCCGCGACCTCGTGAACGCGCCCGCCAACGTGCTGACCACCACCGAATTCGCCGACCGCCTGGCCGCGATGAAGGAAATTGGCCTCGAGGTCGAGGTTCTGGAAGAGGACAAGCTGGAAGAGCTGGGCATGGGCGCGCTGCTGGCCGTGGGCCAGGGATCGGCCAGCCCGTCGAAGGTCGTGGTGATGCAGTGGAACGGTGGCGGCGACGAGAAGCCGCTGGCGTTGGTCGGCAAGGGCGTCGTTTTTGATACCGGGGGGATTTCGCTGAAACCCGCCGCGGGCATGGAAGACATGACCATGGATATGGGCGGCGCGGGCACCGTGGCCGGCGCGATGCGGGCGATTGCCCTGCGCAAGGCCAAGGCCAATGTCGTGGGCCTGGTCGGGCTGGTCGAGAACATGCCGTCGGACCGCGCTTATCGTCCGGGGGATGTCGTGACCTCGATGAAGGGCGACACGATCGAGGTGACGAATACCGACGCCGAAGGTCGCCTGGTTCTGTGCGATGTCATGTGGTACACGCAGGAACGCTTCCAACCCACTGGAATGATTGACCTTGCCACGCTGACCGGTGCGATAATCATTGGCCTGGGGCATGAGAATGCCGGTGTCTTCTCGACCGATGACAGCCTGTGCCGCGGGCTGCTGCGTGCCGCCGAAACGGTGGGCGAAGGCGCCTGGCGGATGCCGCTTGGCGCGGCCTATGCCAAGCAGCTGAAATCGCGGATCGCCGATGTCGGCAATACCGGCGGTCGCCCGGCCGGGTCGATCACCGCCGCGGAGTTCCTGCGCCGCTTCGTCAAGGACGAGACGCCCTGGTGCCATATCGACATCGCAGGCGTGGCCAGCGTGAAGAGCGAAACGACCTTTGCCCCGGCCGGCGCCACCGGATGGGGCGTGCGGGCACTGGACCAGCTGGTCCAGCTGAAGTTCGAGCCGAAGCCCGTCAAGGATTGAGACCGGAGGCCACGCCGTGGGAGAGGCCTATTTCTACCACCTGACCATGTCCGCCGTGGACCAGACCTTGCCCATGCTTCTGGGCAAGGCGCGCGGCGCGGGCTGGCGGATCACCGTGCGCGGTGGCCAGCCCGACCGTCTGGCCTGGCTGGATGAAAAGCTGTGGCTGGGGCCGGAGGAGGACTTCCTGCCCCATGGCCTGGCGGGCGGCGAACACGATGCGCTGCAACCGATCCTGCTGACCACCGGGGCCGCCGCCAACGACCCGGCCTGCCTGATGACCATCGACGGGGCCGAACTGACCCCGGAGGAGGTCAGGGCGATGGAGCGGGTCTGCGTGCTGTTCGACGGCAATGACCACGACGCGTTGCAACGTGCGCGGGTGCAGTGGAGGACGCTGGTCGATGCCGGATGCGGTGCGAAATACTGGTCCGAGGCCGGGGGCCGCTGGGAAATGAAGGCCGAAAGCGCCGCGAAGGACGCCTAGGGTTTCAGAAGCAGGGCGCCGTCGCCGATCTCGATCTTGGAAAAGGTCTGGAGATAGCTCATCCCCATGAGGGATTGGCGCATCTCTCCGTCATTGACCATAGCGCGGACGCCCTGTGCCACGACGGGGCCAAGCGCGACGCTGTCGAGGCGGACAGGCGCGATGCGCACCTCTCCGTTCGCGCTGAGGGCGCGGCCCGAAAAGACGATGTCGTCTTCGGTGATGCCGACCCGCGCGGCATCTGCACGGGTCAGGACGATGTCGCTGGCCCCGGTATCCACCATGAAGCGCAGCGGTTCGCCATTGACCTCGGCGGTCAGGTAGTAATGGCCGTCAGGGGATTGGGGGACGGTGATCTCTCCGCCCTGGAGGACGGCCTGGCGGGGGGCGACGGATTGCCGGATGTCACCCCAGAGCCCGATCGCGGCGACGACACCGATGAAGATCAGGCCCCAGGCGACGGCACCTTGCATCATCTGGTTCATCCGGCCCCGGTTCTGGTAGATCACCCAACCGCCCAGGGCACCGCCGAGCAGGACGAGGTATGCGAGGTTCATCCAAGAATTCGTATCCATGAGAAAGATATAGGGCCGCGGTTCAGGCCCGTCACCCGGCCAGACCGAAATCCTTGAGCCCGTCGAGGACAAATTGCACTGACAATGCCGCGAGCAGCATGCCGAGGATGCGGGTGACCACGTTGATGCCGGTGCGGCCCAGGATGCGCTCCAGCAGTGTCGCGGTCAGAAAGAAGGAAAAGACCACCAGCAGCACGGCCGCGACCACGCCCACGACCAGCGCAATGCCCAGCGGATCGGATTGCCGGCCGGCCAGCAGGATCACCGTGGCGATGGCGCCAGGGCCGGCGATCAGGGGCGTGGCCAGCGGGAAGACGGACGGGTCCGGCAGGTCCTCTTCGGCCTGTTCCGTCTGGCTTTCGCGGCGCTTGGAGCGGCGTTCGAACAGCATTTCCAGCGCGGTCAGGAACAGCAGGATGCCACCGGCGATCCGGAACGCGGGCATGGAGATTCCGACAAAGCCCATCACGGCCTCGCCCAGCAGGGTAAAGAGGATCAGCAGCCCGAGGGCGATCCCGCAGGAGCGGATGGCGATCGCGCGGCGCTGGCGGGCGGACTGGCCCTGGGTCAGCGCGGCGAAAAGCGGGGTCAGGCCGACCGGGTCGATGATCACGAAAAGCGTGACGAAGGCAGTGATGAGAAATCCGGTATCCATGGGGTGTTTGGACCACGCGGCGGCGCAAAGGAAAAGCCCTGTTTTGCATGGCGCTCTGCCCGCCGTGCCGGGGGCGACGGGATGTTAACCATCTTCGGGTAAATCGATTGTTGCCGGATGCTGAATAATGACGCGTCCATAAGGATTTGTGAGCAAGATGAACCAACACGTTCAGTTGCAGGTTGCGCGGAGGCTCTGGGGCAGGATTGAGTCTGCCTATGGCATTGAAAGCAAACCGGCGATTGATGTGAAACGCTATTGGATCACCTATTCGGCCACGCGGCAGGCGTCCCCGATGAGCTACAATGTCCTGATGCCCTCATCGCACCGGGTGGCGGAGGGCTATCCGATGCTGTGGGTCGAAATCGACGACTTCACCTTCCGGTTCGCGTCGGTCCACGAGGTGCAGCACATGATCGACGTGTTCCGGCCGCTGATGCTGCCGCGCCGCCATGTCTGGCCCGACGGGTCGGTCAGCGAGTTCCGAAACCAGAATTCCCACTGGCTCAGCCGCTTGCCCGCTGAGGTGAAGGCGCGGAAATTCCGTTTGAAGACAATCGAGTACCTCGAGGAGATCCTGCCCGAGGTCAAACCGCTGATGCCGGTGGACCAGGCGGTCTAGGCCTGCGCGGTTTCCAGCTTTTCCTCGGCCTGCATCCAGAGGGTTTCGGCACGTTCGATGGCCTCTGACACCTCGGCATATTTCTTGTTCCAGACCTCGAGCTCTCCGATCCGTTCCTGTTCGTAGAGCGTGGGATCGGCCAGCTTTTTCGACAGCTTGTCGGCCATCTCCTGAAGCTTCTGCAGGCGTTCCTCGCATTTGCGGACCTCTGCGCGCAGGGCCAGGATCTGATCGCGGGAGGCACGCTTGGGCTTGGGTTTTTCCTTTTTCTTATCAGCGTCTTCGGAGGGCTTGTTCTGGTTCAGAAGGAAGGCGCGATAGGCCTCCAGATCCTCGTCGAAGGAGGACACGTTGCCATCCTTCACGAGCCAGAGCCGGTCCGCGACCAGGCTGAGAAGATGCATGTCGTGCGAGACCAGCACCACGGCACCGGAATAGGCGGTCAGCGCCTCGACCAGGGCCTCGCGGCTTTCGATGTCGAGGTGGTTGGTCGGTTCGTCGAGGATCAGCAGATGCGGCGCGTCGAGCGTGGCCAGCAGCAGCGACAGCCGCGCCTTCTGGCCGCCGGAGAGGCGGCCGACCTCGGTTTCCACCTGCTCCGCCATCAGGCCGAACCCGGCGAGACGGGCGCGCAGCCGGGCCGGCGCCTCGTTCGGGCGTTCGCGCTGGATGTGCTGGAGCGGCGTTTCGTCGATATGCAGTTCATCCACCTGGTGCTGGGCAAAGAACCCGATGCGCAGCTTGGACGACCGGGTGATCTTGCCCTCCATCAGGGCCAGTCGGTCGGACAGGACCTTGGCCAGGGTCGACTTGCCCTCGCCATTGCGGCCCAGCAGGGCGATGCGGTCATCCTGGTCGATGCGCAGGTTCAGACGCCGCAGGACGACCTTGTCGCCATACCCGGTGACCCCATCCTCGATCCGGATGATGGGGGGCGACAGTTCCTCGGGTTCGGGGAAGGAGAAGACGGTGCGCGCGGCCTCTTCGGGCGGCGTGATCTTTTCCATCTTTTCCAGCATCTTGACGCGGGATTGCGCCTGTTTCGCCTTGGAGGCCTTGGCCTTGAACCGGTCAACGAAGCTTTGCAGGTGGGCGCGGCGGGCCTCCTGCTTGCGGGCCTCGGCGACCATGACGGCACGGCGTTCGGCGCGCTGGCGGGCGAACTGGTCGTAGGGGCCGGAATAGAGCGTCAGCTTGCGGTCATCGAGATGCAGGATCGCGCCCACGGCCCGGTTCAGCAGCCCGCGATCGTGCGAGATGATCAGCACGGTATGGGGGTAGCGCTGCAGGTAGCTTTCCAGCCAGAGCGCGCCCTCGAGGTCGAGGTAGTTGGTCGGTTCGTCGAGCAGCAGGATATCGGGCTGCGAGAACAGCACCCCCGCCAGCGCCACACGCATCCGCCAGCCGCCGGAGAAGGCCGAGCAGGGCATGTGCTGTTCGGCTTCGGAAAAGCCCAGGCCCTTGAGGATCGCGCTGGCGCGGCCCTCGGCGGACCAGGCGTCGATATCGGCGAGGCGGGTCTGGATGTCGGCGATGCGGGTGGCATCGGTGGCGGTTTCCGCCTCGGCCATCAGCCCGGCGCGTTCGGTATCGGCGGCCAGAACGGTATCGAGAAGCGAGACCTCGTTGCCCGGCACCTCCTGCGCGACGCCGCCGATGCGGGCGCGTTCGGGCATGGAGATGGAGCCTGTATCGACGGGATATTCGCCGCGGATCAGCTTGAACAGGGTGGTCTTGCCGGCGCCGTTGCGCCCGACGATGCCGACCTTGTGGCCTTCGGGGATGGTGACGGAGGCGTCCTCGATCAGGGGACGGCCGGCCATGGCGAAAGATATGTTCTGAATGCGCAGCATGAGGCGCGACGTAGCAGAGGGTTCGGGCGGGGGCCAGAGGCGTTTGTGCCAGTGCCAAGTGGGCCGGGCGCTTTTGTCCGGATCGTGTGTGCCGCAGGGGGCGCCCCGGTCGGGGCGCCGCTTGTGTCGGCGATCAGAAGCCCAGCCCGTGCAGCAGGGCGAAGCAGCCCGCCGACAACAGGGCCGCGGCGGGCACGGTGATGACCCAGGCCGCGATGATGGTCAGGAAATGCGAGCGCCGGACCAGTTTCCGACGGGCGCGTTCCTGGCCGGGCAAGCGGATGGCGGGCGGCTGACCCGCCTGGAATTTCCGCGCCCGGCGTGCGGCGTGCCATTCGCGGAAGAACCCGACCCCGAAGACACCGCCCACGGCGATATGGGTCGAGGAAACCGGCAGCCCCAGCCACGATGCGGCGATGACGGTGATCGCGGCCGAGATCGCGACGCAATAGGCGCGCATTGGGTTCAGCTTGGTGATCTGGCTGCCGACCATGCCAATCAGCTTGGGCCCGAAGAAGACGAGGCCGAAGGAAATACCGAGCGCGCCGATGATCATGACCCAGAGCGGGATCGACACCTCGCCGGCGACACCGGCGGATTGCTGGGCATAGACGACAGCTGCGAGCGGCCCGACGGCGTTGGCCACGTCATTGGCGCCATGGGCGAAGGACAGCAACGCGGCAGAGACGACGAGCGGGATGCGGAACAGCACCTTGAGCGAGCGGTTGCGGTTCTCGAGCCCCTCGGATTGGCGGCGGATCAGCGGGGCAGACAGCGCGCCCAAGGCAATGCCTGCCACGGCGCCGATCAGCAGCGCGTCGGTCATGTCGATCTTGATGATCCGCTTGAGCCCCTTGAGCGCGAGATAGGCGGCGAAGGCGGCGGTCATCAGGCCGATCAGCACGGGCACCCAGGTGCGGGCGGCGGCGATCTTGTCCTCGACGTAGATGATGCGCCACTTGATGAAGGCCAGCACGGCGGCGGCGATCACGCCCCCCAGCAGCGGCGAGATCACCCAGCTGGCGGCGATGGCACCCATCGTGCCCCAGTCGACGGTGGCAAGGCCCGCCGCGGCGATGCCGGCCCCCATGACGCCGCCCACGACGGAGTGGGTGGTTGAAACCGGCGCCCCGACCCAGGTCGCGATATTCACCCAGATCGCCGCCGACAGCAGCGCGGCCATCATCGCGCGGATGAACATGCGCACATCTGTGAAGCCTGCGGGGTCGATGATCCCCTTGGAGATCGTGGCGACGACGTCACCGCCCGCCAGCAGCGCGCCTGCGCTTTCGAAGATCGCGGCGATGGCGATGGCGCCCAGCATCGACAGCGCCTTGGCGCCGACGGCGGGTCCCATGTTGTTGGCGACGTCATTGGCCCCGATGTTCAGTGCCATGTAGGCGCCGAAGGCCGCCGCCACGATCACCGCGAGGCTTTGCGGTTCGCCGCCGGTGAAGATCGCGGCAGCAAGGGCGGCGAGGGTGACGAAGACCAGCGACGCGCCGACGCCCACGAGGGGGCGGGAAGCGTACATGGAGGCCGCTTCGAGCCGGGACAGCCGGTTGAGGTCCTGGTCCAGCGTCTTCCAGCGATTGGTGGGGGTGTCCTGCGGCACGGGTCGGTCTTTCTGTGAGGGCGCGGGCAGCGCGATCAGGCGAGATCGGCGGGGAGGGTCAGCAGCAGATCGCGGAGCGTTTCTTCATCGACCAGCTCTGCCGCCTCCTGCGGGGTGAACCAGCGGCGATCGCGTTGGCCGACCTCGGGGAAGTCGTCATAGAGCTTTTCGACGTTGATCGCGTAGACATCGACATCGGTCGCGGCCGGCAGGCCACCGCTCAGCACCTTGTCATAGCGGTAGCGGCCGATCTTGCGGGGGCGACCGCCGCGTGGCTTGATCCCGGCCTCTTCCCATGCTTCTTCCAGCGCGGTGCCACCGGCATCCGTGCCGGGTTTGGGCCAGCCCTTGGGCAGGATCCAGCGCTTGGTCGTGCGGGAGGTGATCAGCAGCACTTCGAGCCCCGCATCGCCGTAACGATAGCACAGGGCTGCCGCCTGGAAGCGGGGTGGGCGCCCGAGAAGGGGCGCAATGTAGTCGGTCCAGATTTTTGCGAACACGCTGTTGCACTCCGGGTTCAAGACGGGGTTCTCTAACGTCAATGGCGCCGTGGCTCAACCCCGGGGGGCGCGGCACGCGGGCGCGGGCTGTCATCGAATGGTGGCTTTTCAAAGTGACGACCGCGTGATACGCGGGCGCGGATTTTATCTGGAGCCCGCAGGCTCCGCCTTTGAAAGAGAGACGACGCACATGGCTACCGAACGCACCCTGTCCATCATCAAGCCCGACGCCACCCGCCGCAACCTGACCGGCAAGATCAACGCCAAGTTCGAAGATGCCGGCCTGCGCATCGTCGCCCAGAAGCGGATCCACCTGACCAAGGCACAGGCCGGCGTCTTCTATGCCGTGCATGCCGAGCGTCCGTTCTACGACGAACTGTGCGAATTCATGGCGTCCGAGCCGGTCGTCGTGCAGGTTCTGGAAGGCGAAGGCGCAATCGCCAAGAACCGCGAAGTGATGGGCGCCACCAACCCGTCCGAAGCAGCCGCTGGCACCATCCGCGCCGAATTCGCTGAATCCGTTGGCGAAAACTCCGTCCACGGCTCCGACGCGCCGGAAACCGCCGCTGTCGAGATCGCCTACTTCTTCTCGGGCCTCGAGCTGGTCGGCTAAGCCAACCCGCGTCAACCGATCGAAGGCCGCGCCGTTCCCGGTGCGGCCTTTTTCGTGTCCGCAGGGAGGGTGCCGCGTTCGAGATGCTGGCGGATCAGCGCGACGTTGCGCAGGTTCGCCTTCCAGCCGATGTCGAAGATGTCACCGATCAGCGGCACGGTGCCGATCAGCCAGTCGACCCCGATATTGAGGCCCATCCGCGCCAGCGTGCGGCGCGGCAGGCCGAGGTTATGCGCCTCGGACACGATGTAGGCGGAGGGGCCGGCAGTCAGCAGGTCGCCGATGCCGGGGATGATGCCGACGATGGAATCGAGGCCAAGCCGGATCCCCGTGCCGGGGATCCGGACCGCGCTGTCCATCGTGTTGGCCAGACGCTCCAGCCGTTCCAGACGCGCAAATCGTGCGTGATCATCGAGGGTCATGCGTGTTCGGGCCCGCGCGACAGGATGATGTAGAGGGCGTGCACGATGCCGGGGATGTAGCCCAGGATCGTCAGCAGCAGGTTCAGCCAGAAGGCGCCGCCAAGACCGACCTGCAGAAAGACGCCCAAGGGCGGGATGAAAATGGCGATGAGAATGCGGAGAATATCCATGGTCTGTCCTTTCGATCCGGTTGCGGGGTCAACAGGGACAGGGGGTAAAATGTTCCCCGATCAGCGCCGCAGGCCCAGCCCGAGCTTGTCGAGCTCTGCCTCTATCGCGCTGTTGTCGGGGGTCTTTCTTGCGGCGCAAAGCGCGTCGAAGCTGGCGCGCAACCGGGTCTTTTCATCCCCCTGGCAATCGTTCCAGGGTCGCCCATGAAGCCCCATGACAAGGGCGTAATAGCCGATGAAATGGGGGCGCGTGCCGGTGTCGATCATCCGCGCATAGGCCGCATCGGCGCCAAGGTCGCGCAAGTGGTCGGCATCACGGAAACCGGCGCGCTGCATCTCCTGCGCCATGGCCGGGCCGATATTGCGGATCGAGGTGAGGGGCGCGCCGCTCATAGCAGCGCTTCGAGGCCGTCGAGGATCAGGGTCAGGCCGAAATCGAAATCTTCGCGTTCCTCGGCGGTGGTGTCGGCCAGTGCGAGGCTGCGGCGGTGCAGGGCAGGGTAGCTGTCCTTGGGGATCGCCTTTGCCTCGGCCTTGGCGACGCGTTTGAAGTCGCGGGCGCGGCGCGGGCGGGCCAGTTGCTGGCGGGTGAAGCCGTAGATGTGGTTGTCGATCGTGTTGCGGGCCAAGTCGGCCTGGACCGGGGTGAAACCGACGGCCATCAGGCAGCCCAGCGAGGCGTCGAGATAGGTCATCATGTTGGGGCCGGGCAGGCCGGATTCGACAAAGACCGATACGGCCCAGGGGTGGCGCATCAGCACGCGGTGAGCAGATTGCGACCGGGCGCGCATCTCGCCCTTCCAGTCGAAATCGGGGGTCGGGAGGGTGATCTCTCCGGCCACCAGATCGGTGATGCCGTCGATCATGTCGCCCTTGTTTTTCACGTGGTTGTAGAGCGACATCGCCTCCACATCCAGCTGCGCGGCGACCTTGCGCATCGACAGGGCCGACAGCCCCTCGGCATCGGCCATTTCCATGGCCTTGGACAGGATGCGTTCGCGGGACAGGGGTGTTCTGGGCATGATTGATCTGATGTGCTTACGTCGTAAGTTTTTGTATAATTACGGCGTAAGTTTCACGCAGGCAAGGGCGATCCGGGACAAAAAAGGGGCCGGCGACATGGCTGTCGGCGGCCCCAGGTCCAGGGATGAAATAACAGGCACCAACGGCTGTGCCTACTTGGTCAGGATCAGCTTGCCCGAGCGGGTGATCCGCAGCGTGTAGATCTGGCCGTCCAGCACGATCTCGGCGGTCTGGCCGGAGCCTGTCAGCTCCCGTGCCGAGTAGCGGGGTTTGTCGTCAGAGGCTTGTCCGCTGTCCCCTGTCATGTTCACGCCGTCCATGTCAGCGCATCCGGTTGTTCCCGGTGGGCAAAGCGTTTGAGGTGATCCTCGATGATGAATTTGGCGCGGGTCAGGCCTTCGTCATCGGGGCCGGTGACCTCGATATCGAGGGCGTTTTCATCGGCCTTGAGCCGTGCGGGACCCGGGGGCAGCTCTGCATGGCCGCTATGCGAATCGTATTCGACCTTCACTTTATGCGCGAAATGCTTGCACAATTGCTGGAGGTAGCGTGAAGCATTTTCCGTTTCATATCGGGCATTTGCCGTCTTCATGGTGCGACTCTCATTTCTCGATTCTTTTTGTAAGGTATTTCGTTGACCCTGATTTGCCAAGCCCTTAGAACCGTGTCAACAGCCAGCGTCGCGTCGCAAGCCAGCACATTCGATCCCCTCCGAGGAGTAATACAGCCATGCGCTATGCCAGCCGCGTCCTGTCCGCAGTCGCCGTTCTTGCCAGCTCTGCATTTGCCGTTCTTGCCGACCCCGTGACCTTCGAAACCGCGACCGGAGAAATGACGCTCCCCGCGGCGCCGGAGCGGATCGTGGTGCTGGATATTTCGGCGCTGGACACGATGTCGGCGCTTGGCGTCACGCCGGTCGGGGTGATCACGCCGCTCTATGTCGATTACCTGCCCGAGGCGCTGTCCGAGGTGCCGACCGTCGGGTCCTTCTTCGAGCCCGATTTCGAGGCAATCGCCGCACTGGCGCCCGACCTGATCGTGGTCGGCCCGCGCGCCGTCGCCATGGCCGACCCGCTGAGCCATATCGCCCCGGTGGCGGATATGAGCGTGGGCACTGACGCGATGTCGGACGGGCTGGCAAGGCTGGAAGGGTTCGGCCGGATGCTGGACCGCGAAGACGCCGCCGCAGAGATCGCCTCGGGGCTCGAGGCCAAGCGGGCGGAACTGCGCGAGGCGGTGGAGGCCCAGGGCGGCACCGCGCTGATCCTGATGACAAACGGGCCGAAAATGTCGGTCTTCGGCCCCGGCAGCCGCTTTGGCTGGCTGCATACGGAGCTGGGGTTCACCCCCGCGGTCGAGGGCATCACCGAGAACCGCCATGGCGAGGCCGTGTCCTTTGAATACGTGGCCGAGGCCGATCCCGGCACGCTGCTGGTCGTGGACCGCGGCGCGGCGATCGGGGACGGCACGCAATCGGCGCAGGCCACGCTGGACAACAGCCTGATCGCGGGCACCGAGGCCGCGCAGGCGGGGCGGATCATCTACCTGTCCTCGGCCGAGCTGTATATCGCGACGGGCGGGGTCGGGTCCCTGAACCGGACGCTGGACGAGGTCGCCGCTGCCCTGAACGCGATGTGAAGGGGCGAAGGAATGCGCCTTTTCGGGCTGGGCCTGTTGGCCCTGATGGCGATCTGTTCGCTGTTTCTTGGCGTGGCGGATGTCGCGCCGGGTGACGTTTTCCGCGACGCGGAGGCGCGCGCGCTGATCTGGGAGAGCCGTTTGCCGCGCACCCTGGCCGCGATGCTGGCCGGGGCGGGGCTGGCGATCACCGGACAGATCATGCAACTGCTGGCACGCAACCGCTTCGTGGAGCCGATGACGGCGGGCGCGGGGCAGAGCGCGGCGCTTGGCATCCTGGTGATCACGCTGCTGGTGCCCGGCGCGCCGATCTGGGCCAAGATGGTCGCGTCCTCTGGCGCGGCCTTGGTCAGCAGCCTTGGCCTGATGGCGCTGATCCGGCCATTGCCGCCGACGCAGCCCCTGCTGGTGCCGCTGGTGGCGCTTGTCTATGGCGGCGTGATCGGCGCGGTGGTGACCTTCGTCGCCTACCAGGGCGACATGATGCAGTTCCTCGGGGTCTGGCTGACGGGCGAATTGTCCGGCGTGCTGCGCGGGCGGTATGAATTGCTGTGGATCGCCGCTATCGCCTCGGCCGCGACCTTCCTGATCGCGGATCGGCTGACCCTGCTGAGCCTGGGCGAGGATACGGCGCGCACGCTGGGCGTGAACGTGGGTCGCATCACCGCGGCGGCCATCGTGGCGGTGTCGGTGGTCACGGCGCTTGTGGTGGTGACGCTGGGCGCGATCCCCTTTGTCGGGCTGGTCGTGCCGAACCTCGTGGTGCGCATGGCGGGGGACAATTTGCGCCGGGCCCTGCCGCTGACGGCGCTGGCCGGGGCGCTGATCGTGCTGGTGGCCGACATGCTGGGGCGCTGGATCCGAGCGCCCTACGAGGTGCCGGTGGCGACGACGATTTCGGTGATCGGGGCGCTGATCTTCCTGGTGCTGATCCGGCGGGGGGCGGCGCGTGTCTAGTCTTTCGCTGTTCAGGCCTTCGATATCCCGGTCTTCCATGTCCGGGCGCTTGGCGATCCTGGCCGCCGTGCTGGTTCTGTCGGCGCTGGCCTACATGGTGCTGAAGGCGCAGGGGCCGTGGAGCTTTCTGCTGCCCTATCGCGCCACCAAGTTGGCGGCGCTGATCCTCGTGGGCGTGGCGCTGTCGGTGGCGACAGTGATGTTCCAGACGGTCACGGCAAACCGCATCCTGACCCCGTCGCTGATGGGGTTCGACGCGCTGTACGTACTGGTCTTGACGCTGCTGGTGCATTCGCTGGGGGCGAGCGGCTATGCGCAGATCGGTGCGGCCTGGCTGTTCGCAGGGAACCTGGCGGCGATGTCGGTGCTGGGGCTGGTCCTGTTCGCGGGGCTGATGCGGCTGGCGGGGGGCGACATGGTTCGGCTGGTCCTGTGCGGCATCGTGCTGGGCCTGCTGATCCGGGCGCTGACGGAATTCCTGCAACGGATGATCGACCCGAGCGAGTTCCAGATGGTGCAGTCACTGTCCTTTGCCCGGTTCACGCAGATCGACGGGACGCTGCTGGCGCTGTCCTTTGTCGCGATCGCCGTGGCGCTGGTGCTGGCCTGGCGCCTTCGGCACCGTATGGACGTGCTGGCCCTGGGCGACGCGGCCGCGACAGGCCTGGGCGAACCGCCGGCGCGGTTGCAGCGGCAGGCGCTGATCCTGATCTGCGTGCTGGTGGCGGCGGCGACGGCGCTGGTCGGGCCGCTGGCCTCGGGCGGGTTCGGACCGTCGAGCTTTTTCGGCCTGATCGTCACGGCCTTTGCCCATATCGTCACGCCCTCGCATCGTCACGCAGTGCTGATTCCCTCGGCGGCGCTGATCGGGGCCGTGATCCTGGTGGGCGGACAATTGGTCATGGAGCGGCTGCTGGGCTTCCAGACCCCCCTGACCGTTGTGATCGAGCTGATCGGCGGCGCGGTCTTCCTGATCCTTCTGATAAAAAGGCGTGCGGCATGATCGAGATCGAGGCCCTGCATCATTCCATCGGCAAGGCACCTATCCTGAACGGGGTCGACCTTGTGATCCCCGAAGGCGGGATGACCGCGCTGATCGGGCCCAACGGCGCGGGCAAGTCGACGTTGCTGTCGCTGGTCGCACGGCTGCGCAAGATCCAGTCGGGCCATATCCGCGTGGCGGGGCACGCCGTGGGGCAGGTGAGCGACCAGGACCTGGCCCGCGTGCTGGCGGTGATGCCGCAGGAAACAAGGGTCAGCGCCCGGCTGCGCGTCGCCGACCTGGTGAGCTTTGGCCGTTATCCCTGGCACCGGGGGCGGCCGGGCAAGGCGGATCATGCGATTGTCGACCGGGCACTGGAACGGTTCAGCCTCGACCCGCTGCGCGAGCGGTTCCTCGACGAGATCTCGGGCGGGCAGAAACAGCGCGCCTTTGCCGCGTTGGCCTATGCGCAGGACACGCCGTACCTGCTGTTGGACGAGCCTTTGAACAACCTCGACATCGCCGCCGCGCGGGACCTGATGCGCCTGATGCGGGAGCTGGCGGACGAGGAGGGGCGCACGATCGTCATCGTGCTGCACGATATCAACTACGCTGCCGCCTTTGCCGACCGACTGGTCGTGATGAAGGACGGGCGGATCGCGGCGCAGGGAACGCCCGGGGATGTCATCACCGACACCATGATCGGTGAGGTTTTCGGCACCCAAGCGGGGGTGCGCATGGTCGATGGGCGGCCGGTCGTGATCGTATGAAATAATCGCCGCCAGTTGTTGACAAAAATACTAGGAAAAAATATCCGCTCACCCAAAGCCAGCCAGACGTCGGCCTGCCCGCGTTCCGCAAGCACTCCATCACAAACGAATAACGGGACACGTGACGATGACCTTGAAGGGTAAGGCATGGCTGTTGGCCAGCGCGGCAATCTTGGTGCCGATGGCACAATTGCAGGCGCAGGAAGTGATCGAACTGGACGCGATCCGCGTCGAATCCGAAGCAGCGCAGCAGGTGTTGGGGAACACCACGGTCACCCAGGAAGACCTGGAACAGCGCAACCCGGCCAGCATGGCGGACGTGTTCGAAGGCGAGTCGGAGATCACCGCGAGCGGCGGGGCCTCGATCGCGCAGAAGGTCTTTGTGCACGGGATCGAGGAAAGCCTGCTCTCCATCACCATCGACGGGGCACGGCAGAACAAGTCGGCCTTCCACCATACCGGCAACGTGCTGATCGACCCGGCGCTTCTGAAGCAGGTCGAGGTGTCTTCGGGTCTCGCACCCGCCGATCAGGGGCCGGGCGCCTTGGGCGGCTCGGTCGCGTATGAGACGAAGGATGCCCGCGATCTGCTTGAAATCGGGGATAATTTCGGCGGTCAGGCGAGTGTCGGATTTTCGGGCAACGGCGATACGCTGCGGTCCAGCCTGACGATCTTCGGGCGCGAGGGCGGGTTCGAATACCTGCTGAGCGGCACCCGCACCAAGGGCGACGATTACACCGACGGTTCGGGCAATACGGTGATCGGCACCGGCGCGGATGTGTCGAACTATGTCGCAAAGCTGGCCTTCACCACCGAAGACGGCAAGCGGCTGGAATTCTCGGCCGACCATACCCGCGATGCGGGCCAACGCGCGTTCCAGGGCGGCTTTGCCCGGCCCGACTTTGCCGCTGTCGTGGGGCGTCCGACGACGTTGCAACAGGCCGTGGCAGAGCGGAAATCCTACACCTTCACCTATACCGACGAGGCGCCGCAGGGGGCCTGGGCGCCGATCATCCAGCTGGCCTATAACGAACAGCTGGTGGATGCGGGCCAGGCGCAGGGCAAGAACACCAGCCTCAGCGGGACGTTCAAGAACGAGTTCACCCTGGGCAACGGCGTGCTGACTGCGGGCGCGGATTTCTTCCACGACACCGCAGAGGGCACGGGCGCCGGCAATGCGCCGGGCGCGAAGGAAACCCTGAACAACGTGGGCGTCTTTGCCCAGATGCGCCAGGATCTGAGCGACCGGGTGTCGCTGTCCTACGGTATGCGCGCCGACATGCAGAAATTCGAACTGGCGGATGGCTCGACCCATGAAGAGGCAGGCGTCAGCGTCAATGCCGCTGCCGACATCATGCTGACCGAGGCGCTGTCGCTGAACATCGGCGCGGCCTCTGTCTGGGGCGGCTACGAGCTGAGCGAAGCTGCGCTGATCAACTCCTCCCGCGGGGCTCCGAGACCCTGGACCTACGGGGTGATGCGGGCCTCGCGCGCGAACAATGCGCGGATCGGTCTGCGCTACCAGACCGGTGGCTGGACCGCCGACGCGGCCGTCTTCTACACCGAGATCAAGGATGCGCCCTACCTCTTCGACGGCAGCCGCAATGGCGGACCGGGGGATTTCTATCCGACGCTCACGACCAAGGGGGTCGATGCCTCGCTGCGTTATGACGCGGCCATGGGGTACTTCCAGGCGAACTACACCTATGCCGACGTGCGCAAGGACGGCCAGGCCATCGGGTCGACCGATTACTACTGGGGTCGTCCGGCGGGCCATATCTTCGGCCTGTCCGCCGCCTATGACGTGACGCCCGAGATCACCCTGGGTGGTACCGCGGAAATCGTTCTGGACCAAAATAACGGCGGCACGCAGCTGCCCGGATACGAGGTCTTCAACGTCTTCGGCACCTACACCCCGCGCGGCTACGACAATATCGAAGTCCGGCTGGATGTGCGCAACGTCTTCAACGAGACCTATTCGAACCGGTCGTCGGACGGCATCGACTTTGCCCGCGTGGTGCCGTTGACCGAACCCGGCCGGACCATTGCCCTCACCGTCAGCACGAAGTTCTGAGCCATGAAAATGATGCGTTCCGTTTCCCCTGTTCTTCTCCTGTCCCTGCCGGGCGCGGTCGTCGCGCAGGAGAGCGGGACGCCATCGCCCGACGTCGCCCCTGAGGCGGCGCCGGTGACCGATCCGGTTGAAACTGCCCCGGCGGGCGAGGCGGGCGGTTCGGTCGATGCGGCGCCATCCGTCGATACGGCACCGTCTGTTGAAACCGTGCCTGCCGTCGAAACGCCCGAGGTCACGCCGGTGATCGACGG
Organism: Pseudooceanicola atlanticus; assembly: GCF_000768315.1. GTDB lineage: Bacteria > Pseudomonadota > Alphaproteobacteria > Rhodobacterales > Rhodobacteraceae > Pseudooceanicola > Pseudooceanicola atlanticus. The sequence goes on along the minus strand of NZ_AQQX01000003.1, from coordinate 9,040 downwards.
TGTCGCGCCGGGCTCTGCCCTGGATCAGGCGCTGCGGTTCCTGGTGGATGGCGGGCCTGCGATCTGGGTGATCGCCGCGCTTTCGGTTCTGACCGCCGCGCTGATCCTGTGGAAGCTGTGGCGCCTGTTCCGCGCCGGTGCCTGGTCGCGCAAGGCCTCGTTCCGCGCGGTAGAGCTATGGGAAGCGGGCCGCGAAAGCGAAGCGGTGGCGATCGTCGGCAGCCGCAAGGGTCTGCGCAGCAAGCTGACCCATGCGGCCATGCTAGCGCGTCACAATATGTCGGACGACCTGGCCCGCGAGGAAACCGTGCGGGTCGCGAAACGCCAGATGGCCGACCAATCCGCAGGCCTTCGCGCGCTTGAACTGATTGCGACCATCGCGCCGCTGCTGGGCCTTCTGGGCACGGTGCTTGGCATGATCTCGGCCTTCCAGGCGTTGCAGGAGGCGGGCAGCCGCGCCGACCCGGCCATGCTGGCCGGCGGCATCTGGGAGGCGCTGCTGACCACGGCGGCAGGCATGGCGGTGGCAATCCCCGCCTCGGCCGCGCTGACCTGGTTTGAATCGGTGATCGAGTCGGTGCGTGCGGACATGGAAGACATCGCCGCCCGCATCTTCGTGACCCCGGCGTCGGGCGCGACGCAGGAGGCACAGGCCCGCGTGGCCGCCGAATAATGATGCTGTTCGCGCAGTCCCGGCCGCGCAGGCGGCCCAGTCTGACCCCGTTGATCGACGTGGTCTTTCTGCTGCTGGTCTTCTTCATGCTGGCCTCGCGTTTCGGGATCGAAACCGTGATGCCCATGCCGCTTGGCGGGGCCGGTGCGGGATATTCAGGGCCGCCGCGTCTGGTCGATATCGCGCCCGAGGCGCTGCGCCTGAACGGGATCGATACGGATCTGAGGGCGTTGCCGGACGCGCTGCGAGGCATGATGTCGGGCCCCGATAATGCGATCATCCTGCGCGGCCGCGATGCCGCCGATCTGCAACGTGTGCTGGGCGTGGCCGAAGCGCTGCGCGCCGAAGGCTTCTCGGCCCTGGTTCTGGTGGAATGATGGATTTTGCCACCCCCGTGAAACGCCGCGCGACCGAATCCGTCGTGCCGATGATCAACGTGGTCTTCCTGTTGCTCATCTTCTTCCTGATGACATCCGAACTGGCCCCGCCGGAACCGGTCGAGGTCACGCCGCCCGAGGCGGAGGGCGAGAGCGCCGACAAGGCGCCGGCAATCCTTTATGTCGGGTCGGACGGCACGCTGGCCTATGGCGATCTGCGGGGCGAGGCGGCCGTGACGGCCTTTGCCGAAGCCGCGGCGGATGCGCCGCGTCTGCGCGCCGATGCCGGGGTCGAGGCGTCGGTCGTGGCGCGGGTCCTGGCGGAACTGGCCGGGCGCGGCGTGGGATCGGTCGAATTGGTGACGGTGCCGCAATGAAGGTTGATTTCCCGGTATTCGTGGCACTGGCCGCCGGTCTGCACGTCCTGTTCTTTGCGCAATGGCCGCAGGAGGATGGCGGGCAGGAGACAGGCGGGCAGGGCGGTGAGAATTCCGTCACCATGACCGCCGCCTCTGCAGAGCTGGCCGCCATGGTCGAGGAGTGGGAGCGCCCGCCCGAGATCGCGCCTGTCACCGAAGCGCCGCAACCCGTGGCCCAGCCCGATATCGCCCCGCCGCCGCCGGCGCCGCAGGTCGATCGTGCCGTGCCGCAGGCCTTGCCGGATCGTCCTGCGATGATGGACGGGCAGGTGGCCCTGCCGAGCTTTGACACCGAAACGCCACTGCCGCCCGAACCCGAGGCGGAGGCCATCGCGCCGGAACGCGCGGAAACCGCGACGCCCGATGCCGCGCCGGACCTGCCGCAGCCCACCCGCGACACCACGCCCGACCGGCCAGAGCCGCCGCAGCGACAGGCGCCGCAACGCATGGCCGCGCTGCCCCAGATTGACACGACGCCGCCAGAGCCGCAGCCGGAGCCTGAACCGCAGGAGCAGGCGTCGTCCGAAACGATCCCGCGCACCAGCCTGCGTCCGCCGCCGCAGCGCCCCGAACGCGTGGAGCGGCCCGCTCCTGTCCAGCAGGCGACGCGCCCCGAACCGCAGCGGCGTCCCGAACCGCGTCAGGCCGAGACGCGCAACCAGGGGCAGGGCGACACGAACCGGAACGCGCAACGCTCTGCCGGGACGGGCGGGGCGGCACAGGCCGGTAATGCCACGGCATCCGGTGCGCGCAGCCTGAGCCGTGCCCAGCAGCAACGTCTGATCTCGGTCTGGGGGGCCAAGATCCGCGCCCGTATCGAAAGCCGCAAGCGCCATCCCGGTGGCCGTGGCGGGCGTGTGGTCGTGTCGCTTACCGTGTCGCCGTCTGGACAGGTCACGGCGGCGGGCATCAGCCGATCCTCCGGCCTTGGCGCATTGGACCGTGCGGCGGTGCAGGCGATCCGCTCTGCCGGTCGCATGCCACGCGCGCCCCGTGAACTGGGCGGCGCCCCCCGCAGTTTCAGCCTGCCGATGGATTTCCGGTAGAGTCGTTTGTGACTGGTTGCCGGGGGCCTCGGGTCGTGGACCTTTGGCGTCGGATTACAGCGGTGTTTGCGAACTTCTGCGACCAACCGAAAAGCAGAATGAAGCAGGAGGCCAAAGCAAGGTTTGCGTCTTCAAACCGACGAACATACCGGCTGACGAAAAGCTGAAAATTCATCAGAGCGTTGGTGTGGTTGTCACTTTTCCAGATTTCGCAGTGAAATCAAGGAAAAGTGGCGGAGAGACAGGGATTCGAATGCGACAATCTGCATCCTGAAAAAGCCATGATTTCAAGATAGTTGCGACACATCACGATGCGAGACATGCCGGGCATTGTGTAGCAAAATGTGGAGCAAACCCGGCTGAATCTGTGGAATCGGGTCCGGCTCGGATACGGGGGAAATCATGGCGGGATTGCACAAGCGAAACGGCATCTGGCATCTCCGGATGCGGGTGCCGCGGAGATATCTCGATGTCGCCGGTCGCAGTGAGATTCATCGCAGTCTACGAACGGACAGCGAGCGACGCGCGCGCGAGCTTCTGCCCGCTGCTGAAGCTCAGATTCTCAAGGATCTTGAAGCGATGCGGGCACTCACACCGGAAATGTCAGGCACCGTAGATCAACTGGCCGCTGCATCGCATATCGCGGCCAATGAAGGATTTCCCTATCGCCCGGTCGCGGATCTCGTGACAGCGCCTCTGGATGAGTTGTTGGGTCGGTTCGCCGCCGTGGAAAGGCATGGAAGCGATCCAAAGGTCGCGACGGCCTTGCTTGGCGGCGTGGAGCAGACGGGCCTGCGACTATCCCAGTTCGCGGCTGCTGATGAGCAGCTTGCTGCATTCGACAATCGGTTCAAAAATCCCAACCAGATGCGGGTCTGGCGCAATGCGAAAATCCGGGCTGCCAGCAACCTACGGGCGGCGTTGGACGGTGCCGACATCCTCGTGGAGGATATCGACCATGCGGTCGCGCTACGGCATCGAGCGTGGTGGAAGCGCAGGGTGGCTGCCGAAGGCCTCGCGATTGAGAGCGCAAACAAAGAGTTCGCCAACCTCGCAGGAATGCTTAGGCGTTACTACGAGAACATCGCGCGACCGAACCCTCCCGAGCCGTATCGGAGGGTCAGTCTGCGTGATCGGCACAATGATGAAAACCGGAAGCTGGAGATTCCGACCGACTGGATCGTCGAGAAATGGTTCGCACCTGGGGCGTTCGACAATCTCAATGCCGAAGCGCGGGACATCCTTCTGATCTCCATTGAGACTGGGTGTCGACAATCTGAAATCCACGATCTCCCGCCTGAGGCGATCGTGCTGGATGCAGCCATTCCCCACATCCTCGTCGCGAATAGCGGCGGCGAGCACCGGCGCGAAATCAAGAACCATGCGTCGAAGCGTCAGGTGCCATTGGTGGGCGTCGCCTTGGCGGCGGCACGGCGAAACCCGGATGGGTTCCCCAGGTATCGCGGTAGGGGTGGGTATTCCGGCAATGTGAATGGCCGTCTTAGGACAAGTGGTCTCTTTCCTTCGCCAGAGCACACGATCGGAGGTCTGCGGCATTCCTGGGAGAGCAGGATGGAGGCGTTCCGGGTGAGCGAAACGGAGAAGGGCCACATGATGGGCCACAGCATCAAAAAGATCCGGGGGCGGCCGGTCTACGGTGACGATGTGACGCTCGAAAAGCGGCACGAGATTGCCCAGCAGCTGTCCTTGCCGGTGCCCGATCATCTCGCATGATCGTGGCAAAACCGGGTGCTGCGGCAAAATCTACGAGAGGTGGTCCTCATGATGCGCAAGGGCTCTGCGCCAACCAGCAACCAATCGGGCGCTGTCGGGGCCAGCTCGATGCGGCACAACCTTTCTCTCGATCGTTTCGTATAGCAAATCGAGGGCAAGGCCGCTGAAGTTCGCGAATGAAACCCGGTGGAAATCGAGCACCGGTCCTTTGGCCGGCTGGTCAGCGGCCTCGGTCATTCTCGTTAACCAGTGTGTTTCAAAGACCGGCGCGTCGGAGACCAACTGGCGCGTTCCGAGGACTTCGAAGAAACGGGCCGCGACTACATCGACGCATGGCGCAGCGTGGACGATTTCTATGGGGATCCGGTGAACTGCTGCGCTCTCATCAGACCAGTCATCGAGGTTCCATGATCTGGATGGCCGCATAAGAGATGACCAGGTCCTAACCTGACCTTCGTCGAGCCATGACAAACCGATCTCGATCGGCCAGCTGTCAGACGAAAGGCTGCTGGCTTCGAAGTCGATGACCGCATAGTGTGACATAGCAGCCTTTTTTTCAGTGTTTTCTGTGTTGTCGGACATATCTCTCTCGACGATAGCACCATACGACATGCACGCCATGTTAAGCTGCACGCGCTGATCACTCCGTTTCCGGTAGATGTGAAAGCATTACGCCGCCCTGCGAGGGGCGGCGTTGGCGATTTCTTGGGCTTGAAGGAGAAGGTCTTGGTCGTCTTCGAGCCGATCAAGTTCGGCCTTGAGCCTTTTCAGGTATGGGAGCATCCAGGTTTCGCCCTGGGTGATCAGCCTCGCTGCCTGACAGAGGGTAGTTCTGACCTGTTCGATCCGCGCGGTCGAGGAGGTCAGGGAGACTTGGGCTCTTGCGTTCGCCGCGGCCCGCGCGGTTGTCTTTTTCGACATAGCACTCCATGCCCGACCACCGCAGGGATGCGGCTGGTTTCGAGGGCATGGAAGGTGTTCGCTACATGAAGTGGCTCCGTTCGTGCTGAGGTTGAAAGTAGCCGACAGATTTCGCGGGATAAACATCTGTATAGGAAACAGTTCGTTCTGACCTGTGATCGGTCTTTCCGGGAACGATGATCACTTCCTGGTATTCATTGCCGGTAAAGGCGGTGGTGTCAGGACGGGCGCGCCAACTTGAGCAAAAGAAAGGTGAGTGGGGCCAGCGCGCCCTGGCGCCGGGGGATCCAGCCCCGGCGATCTCGGCGTCAGTTACGGTTTCCCCGGTGCTTGGCGATGGCTTGCTCCGCTGCGAGCAAGTCGCAGACCCGGTAGGACGCCTCCAGAGCATCGCGCAAAAATCGCATGGCATCGTCTATCAGACCGGGGGCCAGCTCCGGCTCCAGCTTCGCCATTTCGCGAAGCGCCGAACGAGTAGCGTGGCGGAAATCCTCAGTGAGCAGTGAGTTTTGTTCGAGATGCTTGTCGAGATCGCCAGACCACCGCTGGAGTGGTTTGCACGCCTCGTAGGGAAGCTGGCTGATCTCTTCGCACGCCGCTCGGGTATGGCGTGACGCGTCAGCGAGGATGTCCTCCATCCTCTCGAAATCTCCATGCATTTTCTGATCGAAGAAATGCACCATGCGATGGTTGTTGCCGTTGGCGTATGTGGTGGGTTTCGGAAACATGTTTCTCTCCAAGTCTGCGAGCCGGAGTGCGACCGGCCCTCACCATGGAGGGGCCGGTCATACTGCCGGTGGTTAGACTGCCGATTGGCGTCCCGATTTCATCGTTCGCCGCATGCGATGCTCAACGGCGACGGAGGTTGAGCTGCGTTCCCTCTGGTGCTCGACGGCTATACCGTGCTCGGCATGGAGACGCGCGCGCACCCATTGCATCCTTTCCCAAGGGGCATCTGCCAGACGACCTGTGACCGGTGTGCCGGTCATTCCAATGGGGAAGCCATCATGGTTCGGACTGACCGACAACAGACGAGCGCCGATGAAGCGAGTGGGCCGTTTCAAACCTGCACTTTTTAGGTCGGACAAGCGTGTGAGGCGAATGTCGTAGCCGGTGTGTGAAATCGATGTCGCAGTTGTCCCATAGGCAAGCACGAGTTTGCGGGAAGCTCCTTCGCCATCGACTTCGAGCACGAGGCAGGGGCGGGCCGTCGGCAATCCGTCTTTCGTTTGCGGATAGCGAACGGGGAAGCGAAACAGCACGACATGACCTGGCTCGACATATTCGGCCCAGTTGGCTGCGACATGGATTGTGTGATCGAACATCAATATCTCCTGGCTTCGATGATCGACGCGGTCCAACATTGCCTCTCTCGGGTATCGGCCACCGGATGCGCGTCACAACGCGCGTGCAGCCGGTGCAGATATCCCTCTCGGTGGAAGTGCAGCAGGATCGCCGCTTAACCTCGTTTCGGCGCTATTGGAGGCGGGCGGGCATACAGTCGGTAGGAGAAATGCGGAGTGCCTCAGCAACAAACCGTCGCCTGTGCCGCGCCTCTATCCCCGTGTGCGCTGCCGCGGAGAGCGGCGCTTCACCGCGACCGGCCGCATGATCGGTTCGGGTTCCGGAGCATGGGGCAGATTGCAGTTCTCGGGATCTATCGTTTCGTCGTTCTCGAAACCTTCGGCGAAGGGACCGCGTCCGGCCATTGCGTCGCTGATAGCCTGGGCCCAGCCGCATCCAGCTCGAGTGCTCTCGACGGAGTGTGACTGTTCGACCGCGGCCCTTATTGCTTCATCAGTATCGGCCGAACGGATCCTGTCAGCATGAGCCGTGGCTTCCTGTCGGCGCTCAGCCTCCCGCTTGTTCGCGATATGCTGCGACTCTCCGGATCTCCGAGCTTCTTCCCGTTGCCTTGCGCGCTTCAGATCCCACGCCTGCCACAGAGCCTCATTCCTTGAGCGCACGGTCGCGCGGTCCCGTTGTCTGGCCCCCGCTGGTGCTGCTTTTGCCTGCCGCCGTTTTCTTTTGATCGCTGCCGTCTTCGGTCCCTCGTGCCTCTGGGGCTCAAGCCCTTCCGGCGCGTCGCCAGCCGCTGCTTGATCGGCATAGGAACGCAGGTCGATACGAGCGGATGATCCACAGCGTTTGAGCGCGGCGTTTGTTCGGTTTTCCCATTCTTGGCGCATGAGAAGGACGCAGGCGGCACCGGTGTCCCGTGCGTCGAGCACACGCGTTTTCTCTCCGAAAACGCCACTATCGCGCTCGACTTCCCGGGTCGTGAACCGGATGTGCGCATGAAAGTTGATATTGCTCTTTGTTGGGTCTTTTAGAGCGGTAAAATAGTCCTGTTCGCCGACCTCCGTCCCACGGTTTTTCCAGAGCGCCTTCCCCCATTCTTCGTCGAAGAATCTGGGGGCGTGGGTCACATAATGGACGGCAACACCGAACGAGTCTCGCAGCCAGCACGCAAACCCGTGAACCAGACGGATCTGCTCGTTGTGCGGCAGCTCAGCGGGCAGGGCCGGCCTCAGTTCCCTCGCGACACGCGCGTTGCTTCGCACCTCGGATTTCTCGGCGGCGTTCCAAAGTTCCTCGGCAGAGGATTTCCAGCCCACGAGGCCCTCGTGCAGGAGACCCGGAACATTGCGATAGTTGAAAATCAGACCAGTCCGATGATCGGTCATCCGGCTCCGAGAGGCGTAAGCGGCCGCGGCGACGGATGACCGTCCGTCCGACCGGGAAATGACCAGGAGTGGGCAATGGCTGGCTGGATGTGGGCGCAAGTGTTTCATAGAAATGAAATCGTGCTCGGGGCGGGTATCCGCTCCTCAATGCTCGCGGCAGCGCGCGGCAAAGTTTCAACTTTGCGTAACTGCGCCCTTGCCTCTCGGCGGCGGGGACGGGTGCCGTGCACAGCTGTTCCCGCGTCGTCGTTCCGATTTTTGGGTGCGCGAAGCAAGGCCGGGCAACATCTCCCTTTCGGAGATGAGAAATCAGGAGGTGTTCCCATGACAGATCGCAGCAAACGGGTAGAGATGCTCAGGGAAAAACTGGAGCAGGCGCAGGCGCGCTTGAAATCTGCGGAGGGCGAGGAGAAGAAGCGTCAGCGCAAGGAAGACGATCGGCGTAAATACATCCACGGTGGTGCGTTTCTGGCGGCGATGGCCAAGGCCAGCCCGGAGGATCGCAAGAGGTTGGAACGGTTCATCGACAAACACATCAATCGACCGACAGATCGGAAGTTTCTCGGTCTTGAGCCTCTGCCCGCGTCGCCCGGAGAGAAGCAATAGCCAGCATCGACCGTTAGTCGCGATCAGCAGCTACCGGGTGATTCCATGAAGAACTGAATCGGAGCGGTTGAGACCTGAGAGATTGGCAATCTGACTGCCGTCTCCGAAGGTTTTTCCTTGGGGACCTGCGATCTTCCACCGGGGCGATATCCGCATCTTCAACGCAAGGATCACAGAGTTCGGGCCGGAGATCCAGGTCCCTCTACCGCCTACTCGGCGGCTAACTGATGGGACCCGGCGCACTCTTGTATCAAGAGCGTTGTTTCTCAGCCGCCTACGCGGCGGCTCACACCGGGTCCCTGGTAAGGAGATAGGTTGGCGCCGTTGCACACGGAAACACCTTTTTCTCCTCTACCGCCTACGCGGCGGCTAACTGGTGGGACCCGGCGCACCCTTGTAACAAGAGCGTTGTTTCTCAGCCGCCTATGCGGCGGCTCACGCCGGGTCCCTGACAAGGAGATAGGGTGGAGCCGTTGCACACGGAAACACCTTTTTCTCCTCTACCGCCTACGCGGCGGCTAACTGATGGGACCCGGCGCACTCTTGTAACAAGAGCGTTGTTTCTCAGCCGCCTATG
>NZ_AQQX01000029.1 GCF_000768315.1 Pseudooceanicola atlanticus | reverse complement strand
CCTCCCAAGTGTTCGGCGCTCAAGATGAGCCCGGCAAGGAAGGCAACGTAGCTATATCTAGTATAGTCGTGGTGCTCTCGGCTTTCAAGGATGGGGCGCGGCCACCATCATAGGGGCTCACATATTGCTGCGGTGCGTAAGTCATGAGCCACCGAACGCCGCCGCTTTCCCTACAAGCTCAAAAGGGTAGGGTGGTGCGCAAGTCCGGTGCATTTCGTAGGGGCTCACTCTACGGACTGGGGCATTCTGGAAAATTCTTAACCTGATACCTTGGCACAGGCCAGTCCGGATCGATGAAAGCATCTTTGTGTAGATGCGAAACTCGTGTCCCCGGGTCAGAAACGCTGGCGCAACCCCTAGATGAATCTAGATTTTTCAGTACGGTCGTTCAAAGCGGTTACGACTTCGATGCAGCAACTTTGTAGAACGGAATCATCTGTAAGACCGCCAACTAGTATTTGGAGGCGCGCAATGATCGACTGGGACGACGTTTTTGGAGGGAACAACGAACAACCGACGAATCCGCGAGAAATATTCGGGTTACTCGATAAAGCCCCGCGCTTCGAATTCCTCCGTGATGTTCAAGCGGACATCCTGGACGGCTGGTATCGGGACCGCGCCCGGCGCGACACGGTCATTAAGCTCGACACTGGCGGCGGGAAGACAACGTCCGGTCTTCTGATGTTGCAAAGCTGCATCAACGAGGACGTATATCCGGCAGTCTACCTCACCCCGGACAAGTACCTTACCGAACAAGTGCTTTCAGAAGCGGCTGCACTTGGCGTTGACGCCACCGATGATGTGGATGATCCGCGTATCCGCGCGGGCTCTGCGATCTACGTAACCAACATTTTCAAACTCTTTAATGGGCGGTCGATCTTCGGCGTCGGTCGAAGAGGTGTCAGGCTTCCGATTGGCGCGATTATCGTTGATGATGCGCACGCCTGCCTCGCCACAGTAGCGAGCCAGTTCCGCATTCGCCTGAAATCGGATCATCCAGCATACGGCAAGGTCGGAGAACTGTTCGACTCCGCATTGCGCGGGCAGAGTATAGCTGCGGCAACCGCCATTCGAGCGAACGATCCCCACGACTACCTTGAGGTGCCGTTCTGGGACGTGAGAGATAAAGTGGACGACCTTCATGCGATCTTGCACAGGTATAGGGAGACGGATGAACTCGCGTTCACCTATCCGTTTCTCGCCGACCACCTTCATCTGTGTCGTATCGTGATCGGCGGCAGCGAACTTGAAATTGACCCGCTCTTCCCCATCCCCTCAATGGTTCCCTCCTTCGAGGCGGCGAAGCGTCGTATCTATATGAGCGCAACACTTGCGGACGACTCGGTCTTCGTAACGCATTTCGGCGCCGACCCAGACACACTCTCCGATCCTGTAACCCCTGATGTAGCAAACGCTTTGGGCGACCGAATGATCTTGCTGCCGAAGGAAATCAATCGAGACATTAAACGCGAAGAGATCAAACAACTAGTCGTCGACCTCGCACAGGACCGGAACTGCGTCGTCATTGTGCCTTCCAAGCGGGCGGCCGACGAATGGCGCTCGGTCGCGAACCAAGTTCTGATGGGTGAGCAGGTATCACCGGGGGTTGCACGCCTCCGGGCTGGGCATGTCGGCCTCGTCGTACTGGTGAATCGGTACGATGGCGTGGACCTCCCTCAAGACGCTTGCCGCGTGCTTGTGATCGATGGACTGCCAGAGGCGAACTCGCTCATCGAGCGGGTGGATAACGTCGTGCTCGGCAACGGTACAGTTGGCCTGCGCCGCCAGATCGAGCGAATCGAGCAAGGTATGGGCCGCGGAGTACGTTCGATCGACGACCATTGTGTCGTCCTGCTCCTCGGAGCGCGCCTGACCGAGCGCCTCCTGTCCGCTGAGGGCAAGCCGCTCTTGTCGAACGCGACACGGACGCAAATCGACATCGCTCAGAGATTGGCCGCACAGTCTCAGGGCGGTTCTATCGATGACGTTCGCGATACTATGATGCTTTGTCTCGATCAGAAAAAAATGTGGACGAATGGAAGTCGAAAGGCGCGTGCTTCCATTCGGCCCGACAAGTCTCTGAGGCTCGACAATACCTCGGTTCACCTGCGCAATGCATTCGACTCAGCATGGTTAGACAACGATCAACGTGCGGCTGAGATCGTGCACAACGAAGTGCAAGAGGCGACTGATCCTGGATTGAAGGCATGGCTTCTCGTCCGAGAGGCTTTTCATCGTCACAGCTTCGATCCAACCGCAGCTCAGGCCCGGCTAGTAAAGGCGCGGGAACACAACAGGCAAGTTTTACGGCCTCTTGTCGGCGTCGATTATGACGCACTCCGCCGTCGCGAGATTCGGCAAGCTGAAGCGGCGCAGGCGGTGCTCCAAAGACATCTTGAGGCCTATGATCGAATCCGCTTCGTCGATGCGCTCGTAGAAGACCTACAGTTCCGCCCCGACACCTCAGAGCAGTTCGAACAAGGCATCGAAGATGCTGGGCGCTTAATCGGGCTGTCGTGCCAGCGACCCGAAAAACGTTTCGGCGAAGGTCCCGACAACCTTTGGCACTTGTTCAATGACACGTTCGCTGTAATCGAGTGCAAAAACGGTGTCACCTCTCAAAACGGAATTTCAAAGAAGGACTTAGGTCAGCTTCAGCAGTCAATGACCTGGTTCAAGGGTCATTACGGGGGAGCCGACGCAACGCCGGTCATAATCCATCCACATTCTAAGGCAGGACCAAAAGCATCTGTTTCCGAAGGTACAAGAGTGATGACGCCAAGGGGCTTGAAGACATTCAACAAGGCTTTGTGTGCTTTTGTCCGGGCGTTGGCAAGTGATGAGAGCGCAGTGCGCAACGTAGAGCGGATCGCGGCTCTCTTGTCAGAGCATCACTTGCAAGCTGAGATGATCCTCCAACACTTCACTAGCGATATTAATTGAGGCTGTTGGCCACTGCGCCGAACATCCACTCGGGCATTAGCCTGCAAGCAACTTAACACTATTGGTAATAGTGTTAAATGCGCGAGCATCTGGACCTGTGGATCGATAGGGCAGGGGGCCGACTATCGCTTCACGATTTAACAGTATTCTAGTAGACTGTTAAATATGAGCGAAATGCGCCTTTACGACACCGCCGGAAACCGGCTCTATTTGAACGCGGAAGAGCGCGCCGCCTTCCTGGCCGTCGCACGCCGGAAACCTGCACGTGATCGTACTCTTTGCGAGACATTGCACTTCACTGGATGTCGGCCATCCGAGCTCCTGGAAATCACTCCGGCCAGGGTGGACCTTTCGGGTGGTACGATCACCATCCGCAGCCTGAAGAAGCGCAAGGATACCTCTGGCAGCTCGAAGATCGTCTACAGAAGCGTTCCGGTCCCACCGGACTACCTGGACACACTTAACACGGCCCACGGGGTCAGAGAGGCCCAGAAATCCCGCAAACAGGCATCTGCTCCGATCTGGCCGCTAAGCCGCGTGCGCGTCTGGCAGATCGTCAAAGGGATCATGACTGAGGCCGGGATACCGGACGCCCCGCACCGCAGCCCGAAGGGTTTGCGCCATGGTTTCGGGATGAACGCGACCGTAAACGGGATTCCACTTCACATGCTCCAAAAGTGGATGGGCCATGCGCAGCTCAGCACTACGGCGATCTATGCCGATGCCGTGGGCAAGGAAGAGCAAGACATTGCCGCCAGGATGTGGGGGTAGGGAACATGCATCTGACCAGAACAAACCCAAACGCCAACCTGCACCGCTTCTATCGCCTGGAGATCGTGCGCGGTCTCTTTGGAGACTGGGGCCTTATGCGCAACTGGGGCCGGATCGGCAGCTCTGGCCAAGTGCGAACAGACTGGTACGACACCGAGGCCGAGGCGAAGAACGCGCGCTTCGAGCTGCACATGGCGAAGGCGAAGCGTGGCTATGATTAGCTGGCCAGAAACGTGCCAGAACCTCCAACGTTTTGCCCAAGGGTTCTGACATGGCCAAGCCTTTGATCTTGTGTAGGGCAGGGTAGGGGGTCAGAACCGACCGTTTTTGACGCAGCTAAACGTGGAAACCATTTTGTATTTTTCGCAACTCGCGCCATAGTAGTAACATTCAAACAGGAGGACTTTTTATGGCTGATGAAAAAAAGGTGCGTGCACCAAGTTCAGTGGTGTTCTCAGGAAAGCCCGCAGGTAAGGCAAGTTTCTCTGCATATTTCCTGAGAGACCTCTATGCGCAAGGACGCATCGACGATGCTTTGATCAAGAGCGTATTACTGGAAAACGGTTTTACCGGAGATGACGTCGAAGGGGCTATGGAGGCTATCACAGCCACAGACGGAGCAATGATAGCAGGATCAAGACAGATTGCACTCGATGCTCTAGCCGAGGTTATTGCGGCTCACAATTAATGAAAATCGCAATTCGGCCTAACATCCGGCTGTCACTAATACAGTCGGATGCCTCTTACTGTCTAATAGCAACAGATCAAAGCCAGCAATTCTTCCACTATGGTGTAGGGCAATTTGAAAGTGATCCTGAGTTCGGCTCTCTTATGAATGGATTTGGCAATTCAAAGACCGAACTGTTTGGATTTTTCTCTCGAAACAAACTATTTGTTCATCAAGAATTTAGTGGTCAGAAAGGTAGTCGTTACTCTCGGCAGAAATCGTACTACGCTAGCCGCTTCAAGAATCTAGACGCAGAGAAACTTCAGGCCAAAGTCGAACAAGCTAAGTGTGCGGTTGTTGGAGTAGGCGGTATCGGATGCCATGTCGCGGACCAGCTCGCGCGAATTGGTGTGCGGGAAATAGTCTTGGTAGATCATGATCGAGTGGAGCCTTCGAACCTTAATCGCCAGGTGCTTTACGAGGAACAGGACGTAGGGCGCGAAAAGACACACGCAGCAGAGAACCGCCTTAAAAACATAAGGCGATCATTAGACGTGTCGACTTTCCCAGATGTTGCTTCATTTCTGAAGAAATGTGATGTTTCGAGCCTCGGCGCAGTGTTTGTTTCTGCTGATGAGAGCCAGTTGGCATTACGTGCTACGCTATCTAGAACTTTGTATCCAAAGGGAATTTTTTCTGTCTATGTGGGCTACAACGGGCACACAGCGATGATTGGTCCGTGTACCATGGCAGGCGTGATGGGGTGTGGAGCTTGTGCCGCTAATCTTTCCGACCTTGATGGGATCACGAAGAACCTCCCCCACATGCTGGCTACGCCAGCTTCGGCATATTCGATCAATGCAATTGCAGCTTCGATTGCCGTTGAAACATGGCTTTCAGTCAATGCGATTGAAAACGACAGGCCATTCACGATTGAGTTTTCGATGGAGACACTGACGGCCGAGCGGAAAGAGGTGCAGCTGATTGAGGGATGTCCAGTATGCGGGTAGGTGAAAATTCATCATACCAAAGGTGGCTTAAAGACGACGACTACTTCTCGGCATTGGCGGTTCTGTCTGTCGGTCCCTTACACCCCCTTGCTGCGCATGCAAACGATAGGTTGTACGATCTCGCCGTCGACGCGGAACATGGCGTCCTGGAGGTCGGCATGGGCTCAGGATGGACGCATAGATTCCTATCAGAAAGCGGTGTTCATGTAACATCTGTTGAGAAGAACGAATTTATGGTTGAGGCCGCAGTTCGAAACGGCGTTGATAAAAATCTGATTATTCACACTGCTGTGGAAGATTGGCTTTCTAGTCAGAGTCCTTCTTCGTTCTCTCTTGTCTGTTTCCAAGCGGTACTAGCCTTTCTGCACGATCCAGTAGCAGTGTTGACGGACTGCATAAACTTAAATGGAGTAAGAAAGGTTCAAATTGTTGATTGGTACCCAGAAACCAGGACCGGCAAAGACCTTGAGATTAAGTCGCTGCGACTGTCCACGATTATTGAAACCCTTGAGAGGGCTGGGTTTAGAAGTTTTCAAATAATTTCAGAAAGTTATGAATCACGAAACACCAGAATTGGTGCAGCCGAAGTATCACGTAGGGTTGTGAGGTATTTTCCTGAAGCGGAAGCTTTTGGAGGCTGGGAGGTGGCCGGTGAAAAAGCTGATCTGCTAGTAGACAACGATTTCCCAAAGCATGCATTCTGCTTAAGTGCGCAAAAGGATTGACCGCTGACATCATTTGCCGATGCGCAGATGACCTTCCTCAGAGGTGGTCGCGGAAATTGGGACCAGTGTTTAAGGTGGATCGCTACAAATAGCGAAAAAGGATGCCGAAGCTGCCCAATCACAGCTTCGGCAGAAAGCTCGCATCAAGTGGCGCTTTGGGTCATTAACCTGCGTCTTTCTTGACTCCCGATGATCCGCCAACCCGGAAATCGCCCTTATCCGCCACAGCGGGGGAAACGTCTCGGATAGACGTGATGTTAAAGCCAATGGCCGCAAGCGCCCGCAAAGCACTTTCCCGACCGCCCCCTGGTCCGTGCACTTCGACTTCGAGCGTTTTTACGCCATGAGCATAGGCTTTCCTACCGGCATCTTCCGCCACCATTTGCGCTGCATACGGGGTGCACTTCCGGCTCCCCTTGAAGCCCATAGTTCCCGCAGAGGACCACGAAATAGCGTTACCTTGCACGTCGGAGATCAGGACCTTCGTATTGTTGTGCGCAGAATTCACGTGCGCGACCGCAGCAACACCTAATCCTGCACCAACAACCGGTCCACCGACCATTACTGTAGCTGCGGCTACAGCCGATCCAACCACGACAGGCGCAGCCAAAGCACCCGTGCTTGCACGGACACAAGCAACCTCGTGCCTCTGACTAAGCGCAATTGGCAATGTTACTTGATCAGTCTTGTTCATTTCCGTCGAAGCCAGCTCACGTTCGGCCTTTTCGCTTTCAGCTACAGAAAAGACGGAAACGGTGTCGTTTGCCTCCTCTATGGCATCAACCCGAGCCACGATTTCAGCAGGCTCCGCCTCTACGAAGATTGCATCGATCAGGGCATCGTCATCCAGTTCTGCCATTTGAGCATGCGTCATTTTGCTAGCTGGAACGACAGGTTTTGTGAGTTTTTCAACCATCTCTTTCACGTTCATGTTCGTCTCCTTCAAAGTGCTTCTCTGAAGGCATTGAAGGTAAACTTTCAGCGCACGGACGTTCATATCAGTCCGTCTCACAGAGACGTCATTAACCTCTGATTTGCCCCATACTTGCTTCATGCGCACAGCATTCGGGCACAAGAAGTCCTCATCCATATCTCGCAGAATATTGGGAATTGGCGGCCGCCCTACTCCGCTTGGTAAGGAGCGGCTTTTGAAGTCCCGAGGGTTCTTTCCTTTGTAAGACATCGTACTCTCCTTAGAATCCTGAAGCGCGGCCCAGGTGCTTTCGCAGTGCTGGGAAGTTGTTTTTCACGCGTCTTTGAATTTTGCGTTTGGCGACCGTTACTTGCTGGACTTCGAGCTCCAGCTTGTCGGCGATTTCCTGGGTCTTGTCCCAATCTGTTCCAGCAGCAAGAATGTGTGTCAAAACTGACCTGGCAGGATCAGTTTTTTCAAACGCCGATAACACCCGTTTGAGATCATGACGCAGAGCTTCATATGCTTCTCGTTCCAAACACTCTTGTTCTGGCGAAACCTCTGTGTGCTTCAAGGCGTTTGCTTGGTGGTGGCGCACCTGCTCTGACTTGGAAGCTCTGCGAACTTCATTACGATTCTGATCATGTTTGTTGCGGAATGTTTCGAGATCACTTTCCCGACCTTCCGCCACCGTCACATTCCCATCGAGGTCGGTCATGAACACGGCAAATTCCGACTTATCGATGCAGCCCTGCCCGGACGGCATTCGACGTGCACGCACGGTCAGCGGTGGATCGGTTGGGGGCCTTTTCTTCGACATAGATCGGTCTCCACACATTCTGCGGGGGCCATGAAGTTACAGCCTCCTTTCTAACATAGGCACGCCAGTCCGCGATTTAGTCAAAAAAGATTCGGTAATTTTCTGAGCCCCCAAGCCTTAACGGGTAGAGGCAACAAGATGGAGCATCTGGAAAATGCGCAAGATTTTCACCTGCAAGACCCGTCGCGAACAGGCGATGCTTATCATCGCGATGCTGACGCTGATCGCTACTGTCATCGCAATTTTCGCATGAGCCCCGGCGCACGTCATTGGGCATCTCATGCCCGTCCGCGCGAAGCGCCGGGCCTGTCGGTAGGTGGCCTTCAGGTTGCCTGCCGACAGGTCACCCTGAAACCGCCCTCGGCCAAGATCACGCCACAACGTAAGAGGCCCCCGCCTGCTGACGGGGGCCTTGATCATTTCAACGGTACGGGCTGTTACTCGGCGGCCATCCGGTCGGCCTGCGCGGTGCGGTCCATGATGTAATCCACGGCCTTCTGCGCCTCGGACGCGGCGCGGAAAATCGCGCGGCTGTCTTCCTTCATTGCCTCAAGCCACCCTTCGACATAGGCCGCGCTCTGGTCAAATTCAGGCTCCACCCCGATCTGCGCGCAAAGCATGCAGTTGCCAATCTCCGCGACCAACTCCTCGAACGCGTAGGCCTTACGATCACTGAACCGACCCAAACGGTCCAGCCGCTTTGTCGCCCCGGTCCAGTGGGTCAGCTCATGCGCCAAGGTGCCGTAATACCCTGCGGCCCGGTGAAACGTGCCAATCGGCGGCATGTGGATGCGGTCGGTCTTGATGTTGTAATAGGCGCGCGGCTCCTCGGTCACGTCGATCTGCGCGCCGGTCGCGGCAAAGAACGCCTCCAGCTCGGGGTCGGCCTCGGTGCCAAGATCACGGGGCGGATCGGGCAGGATGTAGAATTCAGCGGGCAAGCCCTCGATCTGGTCGGCGTTGAACACGCGGTAGGCCTTGGCATAGGGGATCTGGCGTTCCTCGCCGTTCTCGTCCTCGCGCTCGACAGTGCCGTACTTCACAACGGTTGCGGATTTCTCGCCCCTGCGGACATGGCCCCCAAGCTGCTTGGCCTGATTGAACGTCATCCAGCGGGCTGAGCTGTAGTTCTTGGTCATCGCCGTCGCCCAAAGCATCAGGATATTGATGCCCCGATAGGCTTCGCCGTTGAACCGTTCCGGCAAGCTGACCGATACCCCGCCACCGGTCCACGGCTTGCGCCAGGGCGGCGTTCCGGCCTCGATCTGCGCGATGATCTGATTTGTGACATGGGAATAAACGTCAAACTTCTCTGCGGTCATTTGTGACCCTCCTTCGCGTGACGCGGGCCGGGTCTGTTCCCCTTTCCGCCAATGGGCGGGCCTTCCTGTTCTGATCTTTGGAATGCCCATGCATTCCGAAGGGCAGAGCAGGTAAGGGCAAAGCCCGTCCTGCGGCCTGGCGGGGCCGTGACAACCGGGTGGAGGGCGTGAATTTGGGAGGGAACCGCGCGCCTGCGCGTGGGAGGAACCGGAATTCTCGACCGGAACCGACGCCAAAGGCGGCGCTTGCCGGTTTTCTCGGACCTGACAGGATGGCAGGCGGATCACTAGGATTGGAAACTGTCAGGGTTGGGGTAAGCGGGCGTCAGCCCGTCGATCCCCGACCCTGTCTATCGCTCAAAGCGATACCGGCGCACTGCCGGGATCACTGAACTCTATCGAGCCATATCTAACTCGATAATATACGATTGATGCCTTCGTTAGATTCAGGCACAAGACGACCATCATTGTTTCTGTTGGTATGCGCGATGAACCAGGCGATTGACCTCGAACTAAACGTCACCACCGAACAAGGCCTTCGGGGACTTGCTGAGGAGGGACACACGGTCGAAGTGCTGTGCAAAGCCGATCCTGAACGCAAGGGACCAAGCTGGTACGGCCTGTGGATCATGCGGACGGTTGGGAGTGATGGGCAGGAGAAAATCCTTGTCACTGCCAGAACGCGCGTGACGCAGAATGCAATCAGGGTGCGCGAATTCAAGACGGCAACCGGCGTGATTTCATTCCTTGTTGGTGTCGGGTTCTCTCAGGCAAGCATTCCCATGAAGAATGGGGAAACGACCTCTCATCGCCTCGTCAGTGACTGAGACCTGGATCATGGTCGATGTCCCTATCCTTCTCGACCTCCTGATCCTTCTCCTGATCGCGCTCGTCCTTGATCTCCAGCCGCTCGCGTGGCTTATTCAGCACGTCCTTCAGCCGCTCGTTGACAGACGGCTTCCGCCCACCGCGTCCTGTGTCCTCACCCAGATCATACTCGCTGTGACCATCCAGCTTGTGAACCGCCGCCTGGCCGTCGCGCCCGGCGTCCTTCTCCATGATTTCCTTCAGACGCTCCCGCGCATAATTGCGACCTTCCGGCTTTGGCGTGTCGTCCTGGTCCCGTGACCGGCCCACGACCTGCGACAACCGCTCACGGATATCGTCCGACGTGCGCCCGTCACGTTCTTTCGACGTCGCGGCCCGGAGTGCCGCCAGACCGGCAGAGACACGCCCCTGCCCCGCCTCGCGCTCAATGCCGTAGGTCTCCCGCGCGATATCCAGCCGCTCACGCATTTCGCGGAAGGCGGCGCGGGCCTGGCGAGCGGCATGGACAACCGCGCCGCGCTCCGTGACCGGGACGTATTCCCGGCCCTGACGCTCGGCCATCGCCTTCGCCCGCCGCTCCATGGAGTTGGCCGCTGGCCCCAGCTTCAGCTCGGGGTCGCGGTCCAGCTCCTCGGCGGACAGCTTGTCGCCACGATCCAGCGCCGTCTCGCGCTGCGCTTCGAGCGACCGGTGATCGACGCGCTCGACTTCCCCGACACGCTCAAGCGCGCGGTTCTGCAACTCGGCCCAGAGGCCGCGCATCTGCTCGATCTCTACGCCGCCGGTCTTCGCGGAATCGAGAACCCGCGTCTTGGCGGTGAAGCCAGAGGCTTCCAGCTTGCGGGTGGAGGTCAGGACGTGGGCGTGATGATTGCGCTGATCACCTTCCCGGTGCGGCGCGTGGATCGCCACATCAACGGCTACGCCATAGCGGCTGACCAGTTCCTGGGCGAAGTCGCGCGTGATCTGGGAGCGGTCCTCGGCGCTGATCTCGGACGGCAGGGCCAGTTCCCATTCGCGGGCGGTGACGGAGTTGCGGCGGGTCTCGCTGGCCTCGGCCTCGTTCCAGAGGCGGGACCGATCCGAGGCCCAGTCCGGGGCGTCCTTGGGCGTCAGAATGAAGGTCTCCTCGATGCCCTGCTTGCGGGTGTAATCGTGGACACGGCCTTCGCGCTGGCACTCGATGCGCTCCCCGACACGGTAGGCTGCCGCCGCCGTGGCGGAGCGCCCGGCGCTGCGTTTGATCGTCTTCACGGAGAGGTGGTAGCTGGCCATGCGCCCTCGCCTCGCCTGTGATGCAAACGCGCCCACGCGCCGGAGCTGATCCGTGCCGGTGCCCTGACATTGGGCATCGGATCAGCCGTCTTTTCTCCGCAAGAGTGCGCCTGGAACCGGCGCGGTCTGAGGGGAAAAGACAGCCCGCTTGAGGCGAGCCAACGGCTCTCCGACGCGCGGGTTTGCCAGTGATCTGTCCCCAGATCCCCAGCCTTATGGGGGGCGGGATCTGGGGACAGATCACTGGCGGTTTGCCGGGGGCAAACCCGGTTCGTGTCGGCACCGTCAGGTCCGACAACACGAACCTCCCGCAAGGGAGACGCCAGCGGCAGACCGGCCCCCACCGTGGGGCATCGGGCGAGACGCTGGCGCGACCTTGCGGGACGCGATCCAACCGCTGAGGTTGGGCTGGGATGGTTTGGAAGGGGCGGCGCGCCCTTCCATGTCGCGGCGGCACGCGGCAAAGGGGATGGCCATCGGCCGGGGCGTTGCCCCAGAGAGATCGCACGCAAATCTTGGAACCGTAGGTGGAGAGTTTGCATAAGTGCGCCCTTGTCCTTTACAGGCCTACGGGTAAGCGCTACCGATAGTTGTTGCAAGCCTAACCTTTACACCTGCCCTCTTTGAAGTGGATTCCCGAATTGGCCGAGACTGAGCTTGAACGCGCCGAGAAACGCTATGCCCAGGCCAAGGCCCGCCTTCAGGCGCTGAAGAACCGGGAAGCCACCAGACAGCGCAAGCTGGATACCAGGCGCAAGGTGATCCTGGGCGGGGCGCTCATGGACCTCGCGGAACGGGACTCCAGCGCTGCCGCTATGCTCGACCGGCTGATCCGCAACCTCTCCCGTGAACAGGACCGCAAGGCCTTTGCGGAATGGGACGCCCCCTCCCCTGCCCCTACCGATGAGGACGCGTCCTGATGCGGAGCGTGATGCTCGTCTTCGGTGGGCTGTTCCGCTTCTTCGGTCGGCTGATCTTCACGCCCATCCTGTTGGGCTGGATGATTGGCGCTGTCCTCTTTGGAGCGATGCTCGGAACGCTTGTGGCCACCCCGTTCATCTTTGCCTTCTTCGACCAGACACCGGGCGAAAGCGCCTGGCAGTGGCTGGTCTTCGGTCCCTTCATGTTTGTGGGTGCTGTCTTCGGGTTCCAGTACTGGCGCATGGCTTCCGGGGCCGATGCCTATTTCGGACTGACCGGCGACAGCCACGGCTCGGCGCGGTTTGCGAACCGCAAAGAGCTGAAGAAGCTTCAGCGGGAAGACGGCCTCCTGATCGGACGCAATCCACACACCGGACGGCTGCTGCACTATGACGGCCCGGCGCACCTAATCACCCTCGCCCCGACGCGCGCCGGGAAAGGTGTCGGCACCGTGATCCCGAACCTGTTGGCGGCGGAACGCTCGGTGCTGGTGATCGACCCCAAGGGCGAGAATGCCCGGATCGCCGGGGACGCCCGGCGGCGGTTCGGGACGGTCCATGTCCTCGATCCGTTTGAGGTCAGTGGCCATCCCTCTGCCGCCTATAACCCACTCGACCGGCTGACCCCGGACAGTCTCGATCTGGGCGAGGATGCGGCCTCCCTGACAGAGGCCCTGGTGATGGACCCGCCGGGACAGGTGACGGAAGCGCATTGGAACGAGGAAGCCAAAGCCATCCTCGGCGGGTTGATCATGTTCTGCGTCTGCCACGAGGATCGCGACCGCCGGTCTCTCGCCACCGTCCGGGAATATCTCACCCTGCCCCCGGAAAAGCTGCGCGCTCTGTTGGAGCTGATGCAGGACAGCGACGAGGCAGGCGGGCTGATCGCCCGCGCCGCTAACCGCTTCCTCGGCAAGGCGGATCGGGAAGCCGCCTCAGTCCTGTCGAACGCGCAACGGCACACGCACTTTCTGGACAGCCCCCGGATCGCAAAGTGCCTGGCGCGGTCGGACTTCGCCTTCTCCGATCTGCGCCACCGCATCACCTCCGTCTTCCTGGTGTTGCCGCCCAACCGGATGGATGCTTACAGCCGCTGGCTGCGCCTTCTGGTCTCTCAGGCCCTCCAGGACATCGCGCGGGACGCTGAACGGCCTCAGGGTGCTTCAGAGGGCCGTTCTGAGCGCCTCAAGGCCCCTGCCCTCTTCCTCCTCGATGAATTCGCCGCCCTGGGCCGTCTGGAGGCCGTGGAGCGCGCCATGGGGCTGATGGCGGGCTATGGGCTTCAGCTCTGGCCGATCCTGCAGGACATGAGCCAGCTCAAGGACCTCTATGGCGAACGCGTTGGCACCTTCATCGCCAATGCCGGGGTGCAACAGGTCTTCGGGGTGAATGACTTCGAGACGGCCAAGTGGCTGAGCCAGATGATTGGCCAGGAAACCGCCGGGTTCCAGACCGATAGCTTCAAGCCCGGCGATGGCCCCAGCTTTTCGAACAACCTCACGGGCCGCGATCTGCTGACCCCTGATGAAATCATGCAGCTTCCACCGGATCGTCAGCTCCTGCGCGTCCAGGGGCAGGCCACCGCCGTCGCGCAAAAGCTGCGCTACTACGCCGATCCTGAATTTGCCGGGCTGTTCACACCAGACGCCCGATAACCCGAAAGCCATCCGCCATGTCCGACACACCCGCCGCCCCCGCCCCGCTCTCAGATGACGATCTGCGCGAGACGCTCGATCTTCTCGCTACGGCAGTCGCTAGCATCTCGGATCGGGTGGATGATCAGACGCGGGTGCTCGACCGCGTGAACAAGACGGCGACAGAAGCCCGCTCTGCTGCCTTCGCTGCTCAAAAGCAGACCGCCCCGGAACACTATGGCGAGATTGTCGGCGCGACCATCGACGGCAGAATCGGGGATACCCTCACCCGTGTTGGCCAGATGGCCGGTGATCTTCTCCGGGCGTCGAACCACACTCAGGAGGTTCTCAGGAAAGTCGAAGATGCCAGGTCGGACACCATGCGCCAGCTCTGGGAACGGGAACAGAAGCTGGATCGTTTCAAAAGCCGTCTGCCATGGTTCGGTCTGGGTGCTGTCGTTTTGGCTCTTGTCCTGACGGTGACGTTTCCTCGTTTCTTAGCCAGCAACGCTTCCATGTGCGCTGTCCTCGGAGCGTCCTGGACCACGACAACCACGGGCGTCGATGCCTGCGTGTTTTACCAACGGTGAGCGGTGAAGTGCTGATGGTGGTCGGTTCTGGAGGCTATGGGGTAGTGAAATATCGCATTGTGGTAATGTGGGTTTGTGGGAAGCGAGTAGTAGCTCAAGGGGAGTTAAATAGAGTTATAATAGAGTTACACCGTAGGTTTTGGCGTGTAGGTGACTGTTATTATTACGCTATTCAGAGAGATCGGTGTGTGAAATGACGAATCTCGGTGTGTAGAATGACGAATCCGGGTGTGTGAAATGACGAATCCTCTTGAAAGTAATCCACAGGCATCGCGGTGTGTGAAATGACGAGTCTTGACGTGCGGTGTGTGAAATGACGATAGTAACCCATGGTGGGTGAAATGACGAATCCTGAACGTGCTCGGCGGTGTGTGAAATGACGAATTCACGCTCCCCGTTGCTGCCTGACCGTCATCCGCAAAAAGACCTGTTCGTGTGTGACATCGTGGATGCCGTTCCAAAGGGCGATATGGCCTCGATGGAACACCCGGTTTTCACCCTTTCGACCAAGCCGGACATGAAGCCCCGGCGTTATCAGAATGGCGAGAACTTCATCGAAGTGTCGCCGTCACGATATGGGCTTGCCACCGTGCATGACCGTGATGTTCTGATTTACTGCATCAGCCAGTGCATGGCCGCGCTCAATGAGGGGCGAACGGTTAGCCGGACGCTCCGGTTCAAGGCGCATGACCTACTCGTGGCGACGAACCGGCAGGCGTCTGGTCAAGGCTACAAGCTGCTCAAGGATGCGCTCCGGCGGCTGCAAGGGACGCAGATCGAAACGAACATCCGTCAGGGCGGCAAGGAGTATTTCAGGGTCTTCGGCCTCATTGAGTCTGCGGAAATCGTAAGAGAGACGCGCGACGGGCGGATGCAGGATGTCGAGATTACCCTGTCCGACTGGGTTTTCGACGCCATAGAGAACAACCACGTTCTGACGCTGAACAAGGAATATTTCTTCCTGCGTAAGCCTCTCGAACGGCGGCTCTACGAGCTGGCGCGAAAGCATTGCGGCTCACAGCCAAAATGGAAATGCGGCATTGAGCTCTTGCGCGACAAGTGTGGGTCAAGCTCGACCACGAAGGAATTCCGCCGCCTGCTCGGCAAGATTATCGAGGACGATGCCGCGCATGACCACATGCCCGATTACGTGATGAGCATCGAGGGGGATAATGTGGTCTTCCGTCCCAAGGCGGCTGAGGCGGTCGTCGCCCTGCCCTTCCAGGCGCTGCGGTTCAAAAAGCTCGACACGCACGACGAGGCACGGCGTCTTGCGCCTGGCTGGGATGTCTATGTCCTCGAAAGCGAGTGGCGGTCGTGGGTCCACGACAAGGCCATCGACGTGAAGGACGCGGACAAGCATTTCTTGGCGTTCTGCAAGAAACGTGGCGCGTACAAGCACTAAAAAAACGCACAAATGTGGGTTTGTGCCTTTACGCATTACCACGAATGTGGTGAGGTTGATTTATGATAATATCTTTTCTGAACCAAAAAGGCGGCGTCGGCAAAACCACCCTCTCGGTGAACGTGGCGGGCTGTCTGGCACGCCAGGGGCATCGGGTGTTGCTGATAGACGCGGACAAGCAAGGCTCGGCCACGACATGGGCGAGCCTGCGAGAAGATGCGCCCTTCCAGGTCGTGAGCATGGCTCGGGCAAACATGGCACGGGACGCGCTCAAGCTGGCCCAAGATTACGACCACACAATCATCGACGGGCCACCCCACGCCGAAGAGATCGCGCGGTCCTGTATCGTGGCCTCGGACTTCGTGGCGCTTCCGATTGAGCCCTCGGGGCTTTCGACCTGGGCATCCGACTTGACGGTACGCCAAGTGAAGGAGGCGCAAGAATTTAAGCCAACCCTCAAATGTGGGTTTGTGGTTTCCCGCAAAATAGGGAAAACCGTGATTGGCCGGGATATCCGCAACATGGCCGCAGAAGCGGGCTTGCCGATTTTGGAAAGCGAAATCGAGCAGCGGGTCGCCTTCGCGGAAGGCATGACCATGGGGCAAACGATTTTCGAGTGGGCAAGCGAAAGCAATGCCGCCCGCGAGATTGAACACCTAACGAAAGAGATTGAGCGGTATGTCGAAGAAGACGTTTTCAGCGGCTCCGAAGCCAAAGCAGCCCACGGATGACCAAATCCTCGCGTTCGAGCGAGGCGGGGCAGGGCATGACACGACACGGGCATCAAAGCCGGTGGCGAAAACTGCGGCAACGGATGAACCGACAAAGCGCCTGAGCCTCGACCTACCGGCCAGCCTGCACACGCGGTTCAAGACCGCTTGTAGTGCGACCGACCGGAAGATGGTCGGTGAGCTGCAAGCCTATATCGAGGCGCGAACGAAGGAACTGGAAGACGAGGCGGGAATAACCCGCAAATGAACAAAAGCACAAATGTGGTTTGTGTGAAATTTTGCACGAACTCGAATTTGTGATGTAAAACCAAAGGGGAGGGCGGTGACGCAAAAGGCATCGCTAGGACGGAAATGCAAGCAGAGCTAAGAACGAGAGAAGCCCTTGGGCCGCTTGGCCCAGTTGAAGAGAAGAACGCCCCGGACGTGTTGTACACGGCGGGCGATACCTCGTTGCTGACCGAAGGCTCCCGCGTGGCAATCGTCGGCTCCCGCAAGGCCACGACGGACGGCATCAAACGCGCAAAGGCCGTAACGCGGGCGCTCGTAGAGCAAGGCATCATCGTAGTAAGTGGGTTGGCGGATGGCATCGACACGGTGGCACACCGCACCGCGATTGAAGAGGGCGGGCGCACCATTGCCGTGCTTGGCACTCCCTTATCCAAGGCGTATCCGGCGAAGAATGCGGGGCTGCTCGAAGAGATAAAGCGCAACCACCTTGCGATTTCACAATTTCCCGAAGGCTATCCGGGGAAAGGAGAGAACTTCCCACGTCGCAACCGGACGATGGCGCTCATCTGCGATGCGACCATTGTTATCGAGGCGAGCGAGAAGAGCGGGACACGCCACCAGGGCTGGGAAGCCATTCGGCTCGGGCGCGACCTCTACCTCCTTGAGAACGTCGCGACCGACCCGAACCTAACCTGGCCAAAACAACTCATCGAGTACGGGGCGCAGGTTCTGCGCCGTGAGAACTTGCCGGATATCCTGCTCGACATCCCAAATTACACTGCCGGGGGCGTGCGTGCCTTCGAGCTATGAGTACGGCACGTTTGCCAATTATTCTCCGCGTGGCACTTCCGACCTTTCGAAACGATCGAGAGGAACTTGTGGTGCCATCAAAGCGGGCAGGGTGGATATCATCGCCTCGGCTGTCCCTCACTTGCGTGACGCCAAGGCCGACAATCTAAAGCCATTCCTGGGGCCAGACGTGACCTTGGTGCCTGCACCGCGTTCTGCACCCCTGCCAGACGGTGCTCTATGGCCTGCCAAGGTCATTTGCGATGTTCTGCACGAGCACGGTTTCGGCCAAGATGTACAAACCTACCTGACCCGAACCAAGGCCGTGCCACGCTCTTCGAATTCGCCGGCGGCTGATAGGCCGCTTGTGCCGGTTCACCTGGATAGCATCGAGGCAGAACGTCCGTTCTTCGTGCCGGACAAAGTCACCATTGTGGATGACGTGCTGACGATGGGGCGCACAAGCTTCGCCTGCGCTGAGCTGTTGCGAGCGGTCTGCCCGGATGCGGAAATCCGCATCTTCGCGATGATACGGACGCAAGGCCTTCAAGATGACATCGAGAAGATAGTGGACCCGGCCACGGGCATCATCGTGGGCTATCCGTCTGGCAAGACGCACCGCGACCCATAAATGCACAAATGTGGTTTTGTGGGCGTTGATTTAATCGCGCATCATTCGCGCGGCTCTTGTTCAGCTCCACATAGAAGGGCTTATACGTCTTTTGCGGTCCCAAGTGGGTCTGGAACAAGGTTAGCCTCACACATCAGGCGAGCTTCTTCGGCTTGTAATCCTGCCAACTTATCTGCTCGTTCATTGTGAGGATCGCCCGCATGTCCCTTTATCCATATGATTTTCACGCGGCGTTGTTGGGCTTCCACCTCGAACTCCTTCCAGAGATCACTGTTTTGTTTCACCACAGCACCTTCGTTGCGAACATGGTGGACGTATTGACTGTCCGTTCGGATGATCACTGATGCCCCAGGTTCTGTGTAGCGAAGAGCTTCAATAACAGCTGTGAGTTCCATACGATTGTTGGTCGTGGCTAGATCATAGCCTGCACGCTCTTCGCCACTATCGTGAACAACCAACGCCCACCCCCCAGGTCGACGTTCCTTTTTCTTCTGTCGCTTGCCGCTGCATAGCGCGCCATCGGTCGAAATCATGATTGTAGCTGCTGAGGTTCTAAAGCGACCCCCTTCATCGACTTGGAAGGGGACATCATCCAAAGATTTTGCCTCCAAGTCAGTTAAAAGGCCGACACCACCCATCCGTCTGCGCGCCTTGCGGTCCGCACCTTCCATCTCCCGCGCGAACCATAAGCGAAAATCCTCTAGAGTTTCGTCAATCGCCCGATCCAGATCATCCATAGTTGCCATGCTGTTGCAGTATGCGAAGGACTCCCCCCAACCGCGCAAAACACGGTCAACCAACACCAAGGTTTGGGCATACCTTTGCCTCGCCGCGAAACTGTTCTCTGTTTTTCGGACCTCGCGGATGGCACCGCGACCAGCAGAGAAATGGTTTCGCACAGTTTCTAGAATACCTTGTCTTGCACTGCGAGAGGGCTGAAGCAAACCAGGTCTGCAATTGTAGCCTAGGAAGTCGAAGCCGTCGTCAATATGGCCTTGCTGGGCCTTCTCCCGCGACACGGTGCTCGCAAATGGATCGTGACACTCAAGACCAAGCTCCGCGAGATGGTTGCGTGCATTGGTGAATGCTTTGCGGACCTTCGTTAGCGTCGTGCCTAGCAGTACAAAATCATCGATAAACCTCGCACACAGGACACCTCTTTCGTTGAAACGTTCATCAAAAGGCTGCAGCAGGATATTTCCAAACAATGGAGACAGCGGAGAGCCTTGCGCAACGCCTTGATCGTCCGTTGGGAATACGCGCCTGTCCTCCCCTAACACTTCTTCATTTCCAAGAGTGACAGTGGTGGCTTCTTCCAGGAGTGCTAGAAGGCGAGTGTCATCCGTGTCCTGTTTGATCCGATCCAAAACAGACTTGCGAGGAATCCCATCAAAGAAGCCAGAAATATCAGAACGAATGTAATACGTGTGCCCTGTTTCAAAGGCATCGTATAGGAATTTGAGCGCGTGCGGCACAGAGCGGTGTGGAACTCCACCGAAGCTACTCGGCTGTTGTCCAGCCTGTCGCGCTATTTGAACTTTGCTTTGAAGGACATCGAGTAAAGCTCGTTCAACCACGCGGTTGTGAACCGAGGCCATGACAATCCCGCGTTTCCCCCCGCTGCTCTTAGTTTTCAGGACGCCTTTCTGCGGGTCAAACTTAAACTCACCGCTTCGCAAACGAGATTGAATGCGGCTTATGTTACGATTTGTAGTGCGTTCAAAGTCTTCTATCGCCTGTCGTGTTTCGTCTGCCTTGGACCTCAGTCCATTGCTTCGAATACGTCGCCACGCCTTATGAAGTGCATCTTGCTTAGTGCATTGTTCAAATAGTCTGCCCATTCCGTGCGGTTCTCTCTGGCGGACGCATCGGTATGCCTCGTCCTGCCTCTGAAGCTGCCTGTTGCTCGTCAGGACCGCACCTTGCATCCGATAGATGCCCTGCGACGGCGACCTGAACGGGCGCTCGGGACGCAAGGTCCTTCGGCCCGCCGCGACCTCCCAAGTGTTCGGCGCTCAAGATGAGCCCGGCAAGGAAGGCAACGTAGAGCGTCGCACGCGGCAAAACCGCGACGACAGAGAGCCAGCCGACTAGGCCAGCAGTGATGCCAGGCGTGCGCGAGGCTGCACTTTCGCCCTGAGGCGAGCATACCGGTTTTTCGCCGGTGTCAAGTGCCGCGTGCGCGCCGGGCACAGGCAGAGCCGTAAAGAAATCTCAATGACCATCCGATACTCCTGTTTCTCTAGTCCACGGAGGGCTATGGCCGGATCAGAGGCAAGGCTCGCCTGTT
>NZ_AQQX01000028.1 GCF_000768315.1 Pseudooceanicola atlanticus | reverse complement strand
GCTTTTCAGCAAGATAGGGAATTTGTCGCAACCCAGCTTAGAATGTGCCCGTCTACAAGGCCCAAGACGGGTAATCAACATTATGTAATTTTAGTTTCTGCAGTGCCATCCTGACGGCCACCACTGCGATTGCGCGTCTCAAAATTTCGGCGACCATCGGAAGTTTGTCGGCGGCTTCAAATATTAGCCCACTTCGGCCTATGTCACCAAGTGAGGGCATCGCACCCTTGTCCGCATCCAACTGTTTCTGACCGCCTTAAGCGCAACAAGTGGCGGATAACCGCGCAGACGCTAAAAGGCGTCATTGGGGGTTGCAGACCGGCGCCGCAATTCATACTCAATAATGGAGTTTTGTAAGGCGGATGGAAGGTGTTAACGAATACTTCGAACGCGTGAATGGTTGCAGCTTCCGCCACATTTCCTACGCAAAAGAATCTGGAATTTCCCATTGATCACGCCTGATCGGCGTCTATCGGCCCGGCGTCGCCGAGCCTGGCTGCACTGCGGTGCTGCGACCTACCTTGAATTCAGTACGCGGAGGTCGAACCCGAGAAACCGACTTCGGCCAAGGACAGGAGATCCGGCCCCATGAAGCCCTTAAAAGAAGAAGCTGAGCCGATCGCTCGCCTACTGGGGCCGGAGCGAACAGGAACGGTCGGCTGGGTCTATTTGTGGAACACATCCGAGCTTTCGATCCTGTGGGTGGATCGTCGATTGCCAGCGGGATATATCGATCCGCCCGTGCCGACGGACATCCTGACCCGAGCGCGCTCGATCACATCAGACGCCGTCACCGAGCTTCTTGCGGCCCTCTCGAGCGGTGAAGACGCAGGGTGACCCCCGTCGCCTAGACAACGAAACGAACTATATTTTAGGTATCTAAACTGTAGTATCGGCATATCATGTTTTGACCTCGCTGGAGCCCGGAATGCACGCCATGCAGAAACTTCTCAAACGTCTTGCCACCGCGGCCGCTCTCGGCGCGGCGCCCGTCGCTTTCGGCACCACGAAAGCTATCGCGCAATCTTATCCGATCGACTGCGCGATCCTTCTCTGCCTTTCCGGGGGATGGCCGGCCTCGGCTCCCTGCGCCCGCGCGCGTGGCGAATTCATCCGCCGTATCACCCCTTGGCCTGTCGAGCCCCCGCTTCAAATCTGGCGATGTCCCATGGGCGCGTCCTACCAAGAGCAAGAGGACCAACAAACCCGGGCCCGGTTCTTCGACATCCTGTTCGACCAAGAGACCATGCCCCAGAGCCCTGCCGAGCCAGCATTCGTCAACGCGACGCCGCGCTTGGATGAAGGGACGGTTCGCGCCTACGCTGCGCTGGTTCCTGACGATGCGACTCTGCTTTTGACCCAGAGCGCCGACATCGACATAAGCGGCCCGGAGTTCGACTTTGTGCGTTCGATCCGCGTCTATGACGTTCGATACGCACAGCAGTACAACGCCGGAAAGGAGGGAGGATGCATCCGCTCCGCTTCGGTCGTCCTCGGAAGGTACGGAACACAAGGCGAATTCTCCTGGGAGAGATCGTCTCCGGAGACCCTGCCCCCGGCCCATGTCGGGCTTGAGCACTGGGGGCTGGACTGCCCACGGGTGTCCAACCGCTCCGTCTTCGTCGACTGGCGTGACGTTCAGGGCACCTATGGATTCGAACAGGTAAACTACTGACGTCGCGATACCTGCGGAGCCGTTATATGCGGTGATCTGGCTCCGTAGCTTCCTCGGCCGCTGTCAGAAATATCGAAGCGTCTTCCCCAAAGGCACGCGCCAAGACGATTAACTCGATCACATCAATCCGCCGCTCCCCGCTCTCGACCCGTGCCACGAAAGTTTGGTGGCATCTCAGCCGGGACGCGAGCTCGGCTTGCGTAAGGCCAGTCGACTTCCGGGCCGCGATCAATGCATCGCGGAGCGCTTCATTCCCCGACCTCCTGATCGTTTTTGCCACGTATCGCGAACCTCTTGCGACCGGGCTAATCCAGTTTGCAGACAATCTAAAAAGTGGGAAGTTCTCGTGTATGAGACTACATATTCGACGCTAGGTCGCCCTGAGAAGACATTCCCCATGCACCGGCGAGCGGCGGGGACCTGGCCGTCCCCTACTCGTCCGACCTACCGAGGAATCGTCGGTAGTCCTCGCTGACCTCACGACCCTCCTGGAAAGCTCGGGCGCGTTCGGCGTCGAGACAACGCAGGTAGGACTGGATATCACGGAAGTAGAGTTCAAAATCCCGCCGGATGATATCGGCGTAGTCTTCTGCCACCCTAGCATCCTGCGGCACAAACGGTCGTTGCGGCGGATCGCAAAATTCAGCCAATACATCGTGTGGTGCAAAACCAAACAAGAGCAGGAGTATAAGGCGCGCAAGGCGTCGACGCCTCAACCCGAGGTTAAGAAAAACCCTTATTCGCTTGATCGATGGCATGTGTCCCGTTTATCCGTCTGTATCGGCGAAAATTCGCAAGGTGGCGCATTTTTATAGGTTGTGCGTCAATACTATATTATCGTAGACTCAGGTATCAACTGATGATGCCCGGGTCGCCGTCTTGTTTGGGAGCGTGATCCAGGTGATGGACCTAGATAAAGAAGCGCCAAATGTGGTCACCGAACCCAGATTTCGCGATCTGGTCGCCAGCGGCTATCGCGTCGAAGTTGTCTGCAAGTCAGACGCCTTCCGGAAAGGCCCCAACTGGCACGGGGCCTGGATCCTGCGCGCCGTCAGCGACGACGGCGTCGAAAAACTTCTGGTCACTGCACGTACACGGACCTCCCGGAACGACATCAAGATTCGCGAGATCAAGACCGTCACCGGAGTTATTTCCCTGCTTCAGGCATTCGGGTTCTCACATGCCGACGTGCCCCTCGAAGAGGGCAGACGCACGGTCCACAAGCTTTCCAGCGACGAGATGGCGGCGCTCCGGCTTTAGCGCCCTTCTCCTTTCGGTCCTGAGCGCCCCTGTCTCGGCTCAGATGGTGCTCGTGATGGAGGGCGACGGCTCGCTCCGGCCGAGCCAGAGACAGGAGCACTTCGCCCGGACCTACACCGACGGTGTTGGCCAGGGGTCACCTGCTCAGGACCTACCGGTCCTTGGCGATGATGCGGACGCAGTGCGGGTATCTGTCACCGCGCCTCCGCTCCGCGCGCCCGAGCCCCATATCCTCGCAGCCATCGACCAAACCGCGCTACGCTATGCCGGCCACCCCGGTTTGCGCGCCGCGGGCGTCACCGCCACGGACTGGCTGAACCTCTACCGCGCCAATATCGAGATCGAGAGCGGCTACAATCCGCACGCTGTCTCGCATGCCGGCGCCATCGGTTTGGGCCAACTCATGCCGGGCACGGCCCGTCTCCTCGGAGTGGACGCCACGGACTGGCGTCAAAACCTCTCCGGCTCGGCGCATTACCTCGCCATGATGCTGGCCGAGTTCGGCGACACCCGCCTCGCACTTGCCGCTTACAACGCCGGGCCCGATGCGGTCCGCAAACATGCAGGCATCCCCCCTTACTCCGAGACCCGGACCCACGTCGCGCGCGTGCTGGCCGTCGTCAACCGCCTGGAAGGAACAGCTCAATGAAGTCGACATCCAATCTCCTGATCGCCCTGACCATGGCGCTGATCGTTCTGGCAGACCCGGCTCTGGCGCAAAGCATTGACCTCTCCCCGATCCAGAGCCTGCTGCAGGGGATCGTGGACGCGCTGACCGGCCCACTTGGCGTCGTTCTCGCCACCCTCGCGGTCCTCGGGGTCTTCATCAGCTGGTTCATGAACATCATCGACCTGCGCCAGGCGCTCTGGGTACTGGTCGGCATCGCAGGCGTGGCCGCAGCGCCAACCATCGTCGCTGCCGTTTTCGGCTCCTGAACCGGGGGCAGTCGTGGCAGAGCGATCCCCCCTCTTCCTAGGGCTCGTCCGCCCGCCAAAGCTCCTCGGCCTGCCGATCATGTATGCGATGGTCTGGCTTTTCGGCTCGGTGCTGCTCTTCGTCTGGGTGCAGCACATGGCGGTCCTCGGCGTCGCCGCGGTTCTCTACCCCTTGCTCTGGAAAGCTGCGGACTGGGACCCGCGCTTCATCGACGTCATGATGACGGCGTTGCAGGAGACGCCGCCAACGCGGAACCGCGCCATCCACGGGGGCGATAGCTATGCGCCATAGTGCAGCCCCGGACGCGACATACGATGAGCGCACCCTCCTGCCGGACTGGCATGCAAAGGAGAAACGCCTCGCGCATATGCTTCCGTACGTCAGCCTCGTCGATGACCACACGGTCCGGACACGCGTCAACGAGTTGTTCCAATGCGTCCGCCTCGGCGGCGTGAACAGCTACACCACCGACGACGCCTATCTCGACAAGGTGAGCGCGCTCTTCGCCCGGATCATCGCGCAACTCGGACCAGAGTTCAGCTACTATGTGCACAAGGTTTCAAAGGCGATCATGCCGGACCTGCTCCCGGTCCAGGGCGACGGATTCGCGGCGGCGGTGGATCAGGCCTGGCGTCTGAGGTTGGGATCGGCGGGTCTGCGCGACAAAACCCTGACGCTCACAATCATCCACCGCCCTCCGCCCAAGAGTTTTCTGGGCTTCGTGAACCGTTCTGCACCGGAGCGTTTCAAGGAGGAGACCGCCAAGCGGGTCCGGCGCCTCAGGGAGGCTGTCGGGGTCTTCACCTCAGGCCTCGCCGAACTCAGGCCCCGCGTCCTCTCCGCGGCTTCCGGGGAACTGATCGGCTTCCTAGGCGCGCTCAATACGGGCCGAGAGCTGCCGCTATACCCGGCGGGGCGCTACGGGTTTTTGGCCACCAACGTCGCCAACACCCGGGTTACCTTTCTCGAGGATCACTTCGAGCTGTCAGGCGGCGTCGCAGGCCACCGTTACGGTAAGAGCTTCACCATCGGCGAATATGCGGAAGGGACCACCTGCACCATGTTCGACATGTTGAACCTGCCGGTCGACATGATCGTCACGCATTCCTTCACGCCGATCAATTCGAACCTGATGGCCGGCCGGATCAAGCGC
Source organism: Pseudooceanicola atlanticus (assembly GCF_000768315.1). Taxonomy (GTDB): domain Bacteria; phylum Pseudomonadota; class Alphaproteobacteria; order Rhodobacterales; family Rhodobacteraceae; genus Pseudooceanicola; species Pseudooceanicola atlanticus. The sequence continues at coordinate 15,573 of NZ_AQQX01000028.1, read as the reverse complement.
CAGAAGCGCCAGATGCAGGCCTCCCAGGATGCCGCCCTCTCGCTCCTCGAAGCTCTCGACATCGCCCATGACGATCTCGAGGCCAAGCGCCAGAGCTTCGGCGAGCACCATATGGTCGTGACCGTCTTCTGCGACAGTCTCGACGAGCTCCAGACCCTCGGGGCCGAGATCGTCAACGCCGCCGCGGCCGAGGGTGTGAAGATGATCGGCGAGCGCATGGCGGCCAAGTCGCATTATTTCAGCCAGCATCCGGGCAACCAACCGAAGCGGGTCCGCGCCAGCGCTGTCACCAACCGCAACTTCGCGGATTTCGCGGCGCTGCACCGAACACAGCTCGGCAAGGAAAAACACCAGCTGCCCTGGGGCCAGGAAATCACGCTCTTCCCGACCCCGGAACAGAGCGCCTACCGGTTCTCCTACCACGAACAGGGGAGCCCCGACAAAGAGCCAACCAGCGGGCACACCCTAATCCTGGGCCGTCCCGGCTCCGGCAAATCTGTCCTCTCCGCCTTCCTGATGACCCAGGCCCGGCGCGTCGGCGCGCGCGTCTTCGTCTTCGACTACCGGCTCGGCATGGAGATGGCCGTGCGCGCCAACGGCGGGCGTTACGCCTCAATCAAGGCCGGGCAGGCGACCGGCCTCAACCCGCTCTGGACCGAAACCGACGCCCGCGGCACGGCCTGGCTGTCGGACTGGCTGGGCTCCCTCCTCCACCGCGCCGACAAGCCGCTGACGCCTGCCCAAACCAACCGCATCCAGCAGGTGGTCCGCCAGAACGCCACCGCGACCGACCCCGCCTTGCGGAACTGGCGGGATTTCGCGTCGCTCTTCGTATCGACCGATGACAATGGCGATCTGCACGAGCGTCTCTTCGAGTGGACGGAGGACGGCCGTTACGGCTGGATCTTCGGGCTAAGCCTCGAAGACACCTTCTCTCTCGAGGGTGATGTGGTCGGCTTCGACCTGACCGGCATCCTCGACAGCGAGAGCGAGAAGGAGCGCATGGCAGTCCTCTCCTATCTCTTCCGACGGATCGAGCGGAAGATCGAGGACCGGCGGCCTACTATCATTGTGATCGACGAGGCGTGGAAGGCACTCGACAACCCGTATTTCGCCGAGCGCTTGTCGAACTGGCTGGTGACCGCCCGGAAGCAGAACACGGTCGCGGTGATGATGACACAATATGCGAGCCAACTTGAGCGCACACGCACCGGCAAGACCATAATCGAGGCGGTGCCCACGCAGATCCTCCTTCCCAACATTCGCGCACATGCCTCGGATTATTCGATGTTGAATCTTTTTGAGAAGGAGCTCGACGTGCTCCTGAACACCGGCAGCGCCAGCCGCCTTGCCCTCATCCGCGACGACACTGGCTCCGTGGTGGTCGACGCCGACCTCTCGGCGCTCGGCCCCCTCCTCACCATCCTGGGCGGCATGGAGAAGGGCGAGGCCCTTGTCGGCGCCGACTACCGCACCCGTCCCGACTTCTGGAGGCTCCCTTGATCCGCACCCTCGCCCTCCTGGCCGCAATCAGCGCACTCTCTTCCTGCGCGGACTACCGCGAGCCCAAAGCCAACTGCTTCGCCTTCCGCGCCTCTCTCGACGCAGCCGAGCCGGATTGCCTCTTTGCCCCTGTCGGCAGCCTGGACGATGGCGTTGACGTCTAAGCTCGCCCATATCCTTCTGGCGGCCCTCCTGCCGACTGCCACGATCGCCCAGGGCGTGCCTGTAAACGACTCCGGGCTGACCGCACGTGATCTCGTCGAGACGGGCGACCGGGAGACCGACCTGGCCTTGCAGCGTGACAAGCTGGCCCTGAAGGAACTGCTGACCGCTATCGAGCAGGAGCAGCTTGCGGTTCTGCGCAACATCCTTGACGCCCAGACCAGCTTCGGCGGCGGGCGGGTGGCGGGCACGGTCTTGGACCTGGAGGCCGGTAGTGGCGACGCCGAGCGGTCGACAGAAGCGGTCTATGGCTCGGGCGATGTCGATCCCAATCCGGGCGGCGCGAACATGTTCGGGGATGCCGCGGAAAATATCGAGCAGTTGATCGTCCGGGCCGCCCAAGAGACCGCAGGGCTTGCAGGTGTCAGCCGCGCCGGGCTGTCAGTCCTGCAATGGCGCGCCCTCCTGCAGGCGCTGATCTGGCAGGAGAGCCGGTTTTCCATCGGCGCACGTTCCCCCGTCGGGGCCTTTGGCCTGACCCAGATCATGCCGGACACCGCCAGCGATCTCGGCATCAACCCGGAATACTATGACAGCCCCTATTTGCAGGTGATGGGCGGGGCGCGCTACCTCGCGGCGCAGCTCGCCACCTTCGACGGCAACATCATCAATGCGCTCGCGGCCTATAACGCGGGCCCGGGCCGCGTGTTCGAATACGGCGGCGTGCCGCCCTTCAAGGAGACCCAACACTACGTCACGGTCATCCCCGAACGCTACAATCTCTACCTCGCGAGGATCGGCGGCGTCGAAGCACTCGGCACGATCGATCCGGCGCTTTATGCCAATGCCCAGCTCTCGCTCGCCGGACATGGCGCGGCTTTCTACGGCAATAATGCCCCCGCCGCGATCCAACAGGCGGCGCTGCGCATCCAAGACATCGTCACCCGGATTGGCAAGACCGAAGGCATCCAGGAAAGCATGGCACTCAACGCCTATGCACGAGCGGAGCTCGTCCGCCTGATGGCGGCGCGCATTCGCCTCAAAGCCGCCCGCACCCGGCCAGTCAGCGCCGCTCAACTCGCGCGAGCGGCGGCGCGTCTGGCCGAGGACGAATTCATGGAGTTCACATTGGAGGACCTGCAATGACGCCACATGGATCGATCAAGCCTGCACCGCTCCGCACCTTGGCCCTTGTCGGGACCCTGGCACTCGGCCTGGCAGTTTCGGCCATCGCCCCGGCGCACGCCCAGGGCGTGCCGGTCGTCGACACCCAGAACATCGCCCAGAACATCCAGCAACTGCGGCAGATGATCGAAGACGAAATCCTGCAGAACGAGCAGCTCGCCCAACTCCGCGAACAGCTGGCCACGCTCACGGACCAGCTCGCGGAGCTGCAGCGGACCTATGAGGCCCTGACACGCATCGCCGAACTTCCGGAAATCATCCAGACAGAGATGGAAGAGGAGTTGAATGGTCTTCTCGACCAGGAATTCGGGGACATCCTCGCCACCATCGAAGCGATCAAGAGCGGCGATTTCTCCGGCCTCACCGGCTCCGGCGCCAGCGAGATCGAGACCCAGATGGACCGTGTCCTGGCCGATCTCGGCTTTGACGAGGACACGCTCGCGGAAATGGCCCGGAGCAGCAACCCCGGTGCGGGTCGGGTGGCAACGCAGGCCACGACTGGAGCGCTGGTCTCGGCTGCGGCCCAGAACAGCTACGACGACGCGGGACAATCCCTCGAACGCGTCAAAAGGCTCGTCGGTCTCATAAAAGACATGGACGAGCTGAAGGAGAGCGTTGACCTCAACACCCGTGTGACGGCGGAACTTGCCATCGCGCTCGCCGCCATGTGGCAACTCGAAGCGATTCAGACCGTAGGCGACGGAACCGGCGGCGTCATCGATGCCGCCACCATCGCCGAGGAACAGAGATTCATGGATTTCACGCTCCCGGAATTGAACGCAGATTGAGGCTGAGACTTTGGACGACGAAACGGCCATCATCGAGGAGGAACTGGTCTATGGCGCCCTGAGACGGGAACGGCTCTGGCAGCGTCTGGGGTTTCTTGGCCTGGGGTTCGGTATCATCGGCTGTCTAAGCGCGGCGGCCGTCGCCATCCTCGATGTTGATCCGCCCCCCGTCGTCGTGCCCTACGATCCGGAAACCGGCTTCGCCCTCCCCGAGGCTTCAGTTGGCGCCACCACCGTCACCGGAAACCGGGCAATCATCGAAGCGGAAGTGTTCCGCTACGTGACCGACCGCGAGGTCTATAACCAGCTCGACAACGACCTGCGCATCCGCGACGTGCTTAGCCGGTCCGACCGTGCGGCTGAGGCCTCGCTGCGCCAGATCTGGAATTCGGCCAACGCAGACTATCCCCCGAGCGCCTACGGGCCGAACGCCCGGCTCGATGTCGAGATCCTCAGCATCAACCGGATCGGTAGCAACAGGGCCACTGTTCGGCTCCGCAAACGCCTGACCTCGGTCCAGGGCGTTCAGGCGGGCCTCTTTACCGCGACGCTGCTCTTCGAGTTCCGCCCCGAGACGCGTCGCACCATCGACGAGGTCTGGACCAACCCCTTCGGCTTCACCGTCGTCGAATACGCGATCCGCTCGGACAGAATGGAGAACTAGTTGAAGATTTGCCTCATCACCCTCCTGTCCCTCTCCCTCACGACCGGGCTCGCCCGCGCCGAGGCGATCCCGCGTGGCGGCGCGAACAACCACCGCGTCCGGATCGCAACCTACCAGGAGGGGCAGGTCTACCGTCTCAGCGTCTCACTCACCCATGTCACGACCATCGAGTTCGGCGAGGGTGAGAGCATCCGGTCCGTCATCGCCGGTGACACCGAAGGCTTCGAGATCGACGGCGTGCCGGGCGGGCGCGCCTTCGCGATCAAGCCCCTCGCCCGCGGCGTCCACACCAACGTCACCGTCTATACCAACCGGCGCAGCTATTATTTCAACGTCGCCGAGGTATCGAGCCCGACGTTCTATGTGGTGCAGTTCCGCTACCCGCAAGACAACCAGCGCCCGGCCAACGCCATCGCGCAAGCCGCCCCGAACTATAACTACGGGGCCAGCGCGCGGACCGAGTTCACCCCGACCCGGATCTGGGACGACGGAACCTTCACCTATTTCGCCTTCCCCCGAAACGCGCCGGTCCCGGCAATCTTCCGCTTTTCCAATGGCCGCGAACGCACCGTCAACACAGGCGTCGTGGAGGACGGCGTGATCCGCGTCTCCGGCGTCAGCCGTCAATGGGTACTGCGCTTGGGCGAGGAAGTCGTCTGTATCGAGGCTGCCCCACCCGTGGGAACCACCTCATGAGCGAAACTCCGAACCCCGATCTCGAGAAACGTCTGGCCGCCCTCGAGCAAGGCAAGCGGCACTCTGGCGCATCCACCAAACGGCGCTCCCCCCTCCTCGCAGTTCTGATGACGGGGCTCACCCTCGCGGGTGGCACGGTCCTCTATCTGTTCTCCCAGCCTGAGGAAGAGGTCGCCTTTCCGACGGCGACACCGGACGAATTCCAGCTCGAGGGCGACGGGTTCGGTGAGATCGAGCCTTTCGTCCCGCCCCCAGCCCCCGAACCGGAAATCGTTCTCGTTGAACCGGAACCCGCAGAGGTCAATGTCGAACTCCTCGCACAGATTGAGGCCTTGCAGGCACAGATCGAAGAGCTGAAGGCTGCACCCGCCCGGGCCGAGGAAGGGGATAGCGCCGCTGCCGAGGCCATGGAGGCGCTCACTGCGCAGATCGCGGCCTTGCAGGCGGCCTCCGAGCGCGCTCAGGAAGGGTTTCAGGAGGAGCTCGCGGCGCGTGACCGCGAACTCAAGCAATTGCGGACAGATCTGGACCTTGCGTTGCTGGAAGCCAATGCTCCTGGCCCCGCCCCTCTCGGCCCGACCGACGAGGAGCTCCGCGCCCGGGAGGAGGACCGGCTCCGGCGCGAAGAGGAGGCGCGGCGTCTGGCGGAGCTTCAACGGCGCGCCGCGGAGGAACGTGCGTTTCAGGAGCGACGGATCGCGTCGCCCGTGATCGCCCTCGGCGGCACCGGTGGTGCCGACGCCGGTGCAACAGACCTCGCAGAGCGCACGTTCGGCGAGGTGACGGATTTCGTGCTGAACGGCGCGCTCCCCAGCACGGTCACCCAGGCCGAGGTAATCGCCAACCCCGCGAACACTGTCATCCAGGGCACGATGATCCAGGCGGTGATGGAGACCGCGCTCGACAGCGCGCTCCCCGGCCAGACCCGCGCCATCATCTCCGAAGATGTCTTCAGCTATGACGGCACGCGACTGCTGATCCCGCGCGGGTCGCGCCTGATCGGACGCTACCGGTCAGGCGTCGAGGTCGCGCAAAAGCGTGTGACCATCGCTTGGGACAGGATCATCCTGCCCAACAACCAGACCGTTCAGATCAGTTCCTTCGGCGGCGACGAACTCGGGCGCTCGGGCGTCACCGGTTTCGTGGACACGCGCTTCGACGAGCGTTTTGGCTCCGCCGCGCTGATCTCCATCATCTCGGCCGCGCCGAACGTGGCATCGGCGCAGGTCGAGGATGAGGCCACCGCCAAGGTCTTGCAGGATGTAGGAGACGACCTAGCGGATGCCACCGATTCCGTGATCGGCGACTACCTCTCCATCGGCCCCGTCATCCATGTCGACCAGGGCGCGCGCGTCACCGTGATGGTCGACCGTGATCTCGAGATCTTCTGAAATGACCGTCTCCTATCTGCAGGCCTCGCTCGACAAGCTTAAAGACGCCGCACGCGACGATGTGATCGAGATCTGCATCAACCCGGATGGCACCTGCTGGGGCGAATTCCAGGGCGATCACTTCATGCGCGCGCTGGACCAGCGCCTGAGCGTCACCGAGTTGCACGATCTCGGCAATCAGATCGCTTCTGGCGCCAACACAACCATGAGCAAGGACAAGCCCATCGTCTCGGTCTCGATCACCTATCGCGGTCGCCCGATCCGGGCCCAGGTCGTAACACCGCCTGCCGTCCTCGCCGGCATGTCGATCTCACTCAGGTTCTTTTCGAACCTGCCGCTTGACCGGATCGAACTCCGCTTCCTTTACGGCGAAGAGCGCAAACTCGAGGAGCTGCGCCAGGAGAAGAACCGCGCGCTGCGCGAGGTCGTCACCTCCGGTGACATTTACGCCGCCGTCGGCTTCTGTGTCGAAAACAAGCTCAACATGATCGTCTCTGGTGGCACCTCGACCGGCAAGACCGTCGCGGCGCGCAAGATCCTCTCCTACGTTCCGGGCGAAGAACGCATCGTCACCATCGAAGAGGCAGCCGAACTGCTGCCTGCCCAGCCCAATGCCGTGACGCTCATCGCCAACCGGGACGCGGAGTTCCAATCCGCCGACGTGCTCCTGACCGCGACGCTTCGAATGCGACCCGACCGCATCATCCTCGGCGAGGTGCGTGGCAAGGAGGCTATGACCTTCCTCGAGGCCATCAACACCGGACATGGCGGCTCGATGACAACCCTCCACGCCGAGACCCCACAACTCGCGGTCCAACGTCTCGCCATCGCTGCGCTCAAGACCGAGATCCCGATGACCTACCAGGACATGGTCCAATACATCGAAAGCTCGATCGACGTGATCATTCAGGCCGGGCGCGAGGACGGCCAACGCGGCATCACTGAGTTCTATCTCCCCGGAACCGAATTGCAGGAAAGGCAGAAGACATGAAGCGGTTTGAATACGACATCCTGTTCTGCAAGGTGAAGAAGCAGAAGGATTATGAAGAGATGCGGCACGCCCTGAACGAACGGGGCGCCGAAGGCTGGGAGGTGATCTCCGCCGAGGCAGGCGACTATGGCTATACCGCCTTCCTCAAACGCGAGGTCGCGGACCGGCCGGCGGAGGCGGTGACATGAAGCGCACGACTGCTCTCGTCTGCTCATTCCTTCTTCTATCAGCCACCTTCGCATCGGCCGAGCGCGACCTAGTCCCGACGCTCGACAATCAACCCGATACCTGCCCCGATCAGCCGCCCGAACCTGAGTGGATGCGCAACACTGAGGCGCGCCAGGCCTACAAGCGGCTCCTGATCCAGCAAATTTACCGGTTTCAGAGTATGGGGCGCATCGTCGACGCGCAAAGCTGCGCATGTGCCACCCGGTACCCATCCTGGGAGACCGCAGAGGCGGTCTATTTTGATCGCTATTCCTCGGCAGAGTATTGGGACGTGGTCGAGGCGACGTCAGACTTTCGACGCCAGGCGAACGAGCTCCGGAAGCAGGCCATGCCGATCTGCGAAACGGCCGGAAACTGGTAGCGGGTCATGAGCGTCGTCGCGTATTTCGTGGAAACGGCCGAAGGCTATCTGGACTCGGCAGCCGAAACCCAGTTCGGGGCGGTGGCCGCCACTGTCGGAACGATACTGGTCCTCGGGACGACGCTCGTGGTAATCCTCGTCTGCCTCAACATGATCTACCAATACCGATCTATGGATGGCCGAACCGCCTTTTGGCTCGCCGTGAAAATTGGCCTGATCGGGATATTCGCGACCAACTGGGTCCAGTTCAACGCCCTAGCATCCGCTATCCTGAACGGGATAGACAGTATTGCCGGATCGCTGGTTGCGTCGGTCGGCGGCGGGACGCCAGGACCGTCGGGGACCTTCGCCGAGGAGTTCGATCAGCTCATCGCGGCGCTCGGAGACTACCTGAACGCCGCGGGGTCCGAACTGAACTGGATGGCCGGCGCGCTCCTCGACACCCTCGGCGTTCTCCTGCTGTCAATCCTCGGAGGGCTGGCAGCCTTCATCATCGTCGCCTCCCGGCTCATGATCACACTTTTGATCGGGATGGCACCGGCGATGATCTTTCTGACGCTCTTTGAGGTGACCAAGGACTATTTCGCGCGCTGGCTCTCGGCGCTGATCTCCTTCGCGATCTACCCCATCGTCATCGCCGGCGTCTTTGCGACCATCACCGGGGTCTCTCGCGCGCTACTCGCCGAGCTCGGTGATCCGGAGGGGGCTTCGAACATCGGCGCCCTCTTGCCCTTCTTCATGATGGTGCTCATGGCGAAGGGATTCATCATCGCCACGCCCTTCATCGTGCGATCTGTCTCCGGAAACATCATGATGCCGGCGCTTTCGGCAGGCTTTGGCGGGAGCTATGCTTTCGCGCGCGGGCTTGCGGGAAACCAACAGGTCTACAACCGATACGCCATCGGAGGCGCGACCGGTGCCGAATATGCCGCGCTTCGGGCACGGCAGTTTCTCGGTGTCCAAGCGCTCCCGACCCGCCCGAACGCCGCGGGTGGCGCTCCGGCGGCGCCTTCTGGTGACTCCTCCGGAACCGGCGCCCGCATGCTTGCGCAACTGGCACGGCTGAGCAGGTTGGGCAGGCGGTAGCACCGTCCAAAGGTGGCAAGCCTGCCGGAAACCGGCTTTCCTTTGGGCCCGACATTTGCCCCGCAAGGCACGGAGACAATGGTTTACCTTGGTGTCGCCTTAGAGCTCCAAGGGACGTCATACGGCCAGTGAGCGATGTGGAAACGCATCAGCACTGGTATTTCTGTCTGGGAGGCCTGTCCAGTATGCGGTTCTCAAGTCAATGTCAGTCGCGACGAGCTCCACTTTGGTGAGGGCGGTTGACCGGTCGCAAAGCGTAGCCGAGTTGTTGCCGACCCAATAACTTGTCGCTTGACAATTTAATAGAGTGGAGTATTTAAGGTGCCAAGGAAGAAGCACACGTCAAAGGAAATCGAGGCTGTCATCCAGGAGCTAGAAGAGCTGGGATGGGACCTTATTGAGGGCAAGGGGCACGCGTGGGGGATTCTCCGATGTCCGGCCAACGATAAGGACTGCCGCTGTGGCGAGTTCTGTCAGATGTCTGTCTGGTCGACCCCGAAGAACCCACAGCAGTTCGCGAAGAGGATCCGACAGAAGGCTCTGGCCTGCGTGAAGCTTCAGCAATACGATGAAGGTAAAGCAGATGGCTGAAGAATTCGAATTCGAACTGGTCTTTGCACTCCCCGACGGGGAGCACGATGCGTTTGCGCTCTCGGACGCCGTCTATGAGGCAGGTTTTGAAGATGCTCTCGTGGGCACCGGTCAGGCCGGTCTCCTGGGCGTAGAATTGGAACTTGAAGGGGATGAGGCCGAGGGCACAATCCTTGAAGCGGCCCGGGTGCTGATCAAGGCACTGCCGGAGGGCACAGTCCTGCGCGAAGTTCGTCCCGACTTGGTGACACTCGCGGATGTCGCCGAGAAGCTCGAGGTGAAGCGACAGGCGCTCCAGCAGCGCAAGATGCCCCTTCCGGTTGCCGGTGGCCTTTACCGTATCGACGAGATGATCGAGGTGCTGATCGAGGCCTCAAAGCCGGCGAAAGGCCAGCGTCGCCCGCGCTTCAATCTCGCTTCGGCCGCGAAGTGGTTTCGTGCGGGGCCAGCGGCCCGTCGGGTGAATGCTCAGTTGACAATGCGTGAGATCGACCCCTCGACGATCGAGCGGGCCCCTCGAGCCGAGTGCGACGAGCCAGTTGTCCTTCACCTGTGACAACGGCCGACTGAAGAGCGAAGCCATAAGACACCATCGCGACATCCTTGCGTGACGCCCGAATGACGGCTTAGCCGTCCCTCAACTTCTCGCCCACCTCGCCGACGCGCGGTGCCGAACCGGATATCTCCGCCTCCAACCGCTCAAGTTCGATCATCGCGTCCTGAACTTGCGCAACATCGCCTTTGCCCGGAGCGTCCACTTCCAGATCTGCCCGTCGGCCGAACTCCATCTCGAACTGGCGCTGATCCTCCGCGAGGACAGCGGCGCGAACCGGCCGGGACGCTGACGCAAGCATGTCATTATTGGCAGAGCTCGCACCGCCCTCCCCAAGTCCCATCCTGGCCTCGAAGTCACGTTCCGAAAGATCTGACCCCCGCGGCGCCGTCGGCGTCGCCCGGACGCTCAGGGGCGCTTCCGGCATCGGAGGGACAGGCCCGTCCGGGAAGGGCAGCTCCCCCTCCTGTGCGGCATGGATGGCCCTGAAAAACGGGTCGTCGTAATACACCACGCGCTTGGCCCGGACCGGCATCTGGGCGTCCACGACGACGACGATCTCGTCGAGCGGCAGGCGCCGTGCCTCATCCTCGGGCAAGAGCGCAACCTCCTCCGTGCGCTCGGACTGACTACGACCCTCGAAGGGATTTTTCCCGACAGCGCGAGAACGCGTGACCACGGTTTTCGTGGTCTTGCCGACCGCCTTGCTCAGCTCCTCCACCGTCTTCTCGTCCGAGGGCGTCAGGTAGAGCTTGATCCCGGCGTTCCCCTGGAGTGCCCGCCGTGTGTTCTCACCATAGATCTCATCGATGGCCGGAATGGTCTGGGTGACCACCGCAAGATGTCCACGATAGGCGCGCAGCACCTCGATGCTCTCGGCCACAATCGGCATTTTCCCGAGGCGATTGAACTCGTCGAGCATGATCATCACCGGCCAGGGCTCGTCCGGCCCCGGCTCCTTGTCCTGCAGGGCGGACAGGAGGTCGGAGAAGAAGAGCCGGATCAGCGGCGCCAGCGGTTTCACCATGAGCGGCTGGACCACGAGATAGACGCTGAAGGGCGTCTTGCGGATCGTCCGGAAGTCGAAATCCGACACCGCCGTCGCATCGTCGATCGCCGGGTTCTGCCATTGATCGAGACCCGAGGTCATCAGGAGCGAGACATAGGAGGTCAGTGTGTCGTTGTTGGTCGAGGCGAGCCGCGTGAATATCAGCCGGGCCGCGGCGTTCTGCACCTCGTGAGACCGTGCGAGATATTCCTTCTGCTTCTGCCCGCCCGAGGCCGCGATGCGGTAGATCTCCCCGAGCGTCGGCCTGTGACGCTGAAAGGCCAGAAGGCCGGCCGCGACAAAGAGATCGATCCCACCCTTCAGGAGCCCCTGAACCCGGTCGTTGTCGTTCTGCAGGAAGAGCGTGGCCAGCAGCTGCAACTCCATCTGCTGGCGCGCCGGGTCTTCGAGCTCGTAGATCCGAAGAAGCGGATTGTAGCGATGCGTGCGCTTCGTATCCCAATCCGTCGGGGCAAACCGGAAGACCTCGTCCCCCTGTGCCGCCCGGTGGCGCGCCGAGGCATTGAAGCATTCGCCCTTGACGTCCAGCACGACCGTCGAGCCCTGCCAGGTCAGCAGGTTCGGGATGACAAACCCGGTGGTCTTGCCGCGCCCGGTCGGCGCCACGATCAGGGCGTGCGGGAAGGTCCGGGAGCAGAGGAACGGCGCGCGGGACCCGGGCTTGCCGAGTTTGCCGATGACAAAGCCCGTACCGGGCGCGCCGAAAAATCCATTCCGCTTCATCTCGCGGCGGGTCTGCCAATGGGTGTAGCCGAACCGGGTCAGGGCCGACCCGGACAGCGCAAGGCTCATCATGAGGCCCGCCACCCCTGCCCCGCCCATGATCAGGTTGATCAGGCGGAAGTCGTCGGGGCGCGCGGCACCGATCGCCCGGTAGGTCTGCGCGATGTAGAAGAAGTCGATCTCGACCCGGAAACCCAGATCCCGGAACGTGATGACGGCCGAGGCGATGACATAGCCGATGGCGGCGGCAATGAGCGTGACCAGCACGACGCCGACGGCCAGACGGCCCTTTCCGAACCCTCCCATCAGTGGGTCTCCCCGCGCTCGCTCTCTCCGTCAACCAGGTCGGTACGCTGGAGCTCGAACTCGCGGTCGGCGATCTCCTCCACCACGGCGCGGGTCGCCTCGCTGTTGGCGGTGGCCGCGTCCGATTGCAGGTAGGTCTTGGCGACATAGAGCCGGTCGAGACGGTCCTCGATTTGGATTTTGAGCACGTCCGCATCCCCGTCCCGCAGCCGGTCGATCTGCGCCGCATCGAGATCCCGCTCGACTGCGTCGCGGTAAGCCAGGCGCTGGCTCTCGACTTGGAACGGCCCATGCAGGTTTCCGGCTCGTTCGTGATCGATGATCCGCCGGATCTCGGCATCGGCAATCGGCTTCGCATCAACGGCATCCGCCTCACGCCCCTCCGCGAGCTGCTCCTCACGCGAGCCGAACCGTGTCTCCCGGAGCTCGTTTTCGCGGCGGGCCTGGTTGATGGCCTCGGTGTCGCGCAGCTCGGTGACCGCCGCATAGGTCGCGCCGAGTCCACGGGCGAGATGCGACGGCATATCGGGATATCGGTCTCGGAACGCCTCCGTCACGGCATCCGCAACAGGCGTCCGCAGATCGCGGCCCTCCATGATCCGATCGACCTCGCGAGTGATCTCGCGGGCCCGATCCTCGTCGGTGATCCGCTCCCGGTAGGGTTCCGACCGGTCGATCACATCACCCGGGCGCGCGAGGAGCTCTGGATGAGTATCGAGATAGCCCCGTTGCTCCTCCTCGATCCGCCGTTCCGCGCGGGAAGCGACCTCCCACTCCCGCGCCTCGATCTGCTGATCCGTCAGGCCGTCCGAGCGCATGTCCTGACGGATCGCGCGCTCCATGGCCTTCGTGGCGTCCGGGTGATAGTGGAACCGCTCCGTCACGGTGCGGATTTCGACGACGCCATCCTCACGCAAGACCCCTGCCCGCTCCAGTGCAACGCCGAGCTGGACGTGGGCGCGATTGAGGGTGTCGCGCGCGGCCTTCAGATCTGCACGGCGCTCCAGGTTGAGACCATCGCGGGATGCCACGCGGGCCAGATCGTCCGCGATCCATTGGCGCTCCAGCGCGGCGTTCTGCGCGCCCGTCTCCATCCGGGCGACGACGACGGAAGAGCTGATCCCGGTTCCGCGCAGCGCGGTGTCGACCTGAGCCCGCACCTCGGGGTCGCGCAAGCGGTCGAGCCGCGCCGCATCGATATTGGTCTCGGAATAGACCCCACCCTCCGATGGCTTCTCAGTGAGCGTCACCGACCTGAGACCAAGCGGCTGCATATGCGCAAGCCGCGCCTGGATCTCGTTAAGACTTTTCTCAAGCCGCGGCCGCTCGGCTTCCGGCTTTTCGGCGATCATCCCCTGGACGCGCTCGACCTGGTCGGCATAGCGGGTTCGCAGGTCGTCAAATGATTGGTCCTCGGCCATGTAGACCCCTCCTTCCGAGGTAAGTTTGCCGCCCTTCGCCAGGAGCTCTCCGGCGCGGAACAAGGCCTCGGCGATGTCCTCACGACTGTCGGAGGAAGCCTCTGCGGCGAGCGCGTGGTAGACGATCCGCGTGTTGGCGATCTCTTCGAGAGCCCGGTCGAGATCCGCCCCGACCCGTGGGCGCGGCTCCGCAACCCTACCCTCGTCCTTGGCGGCATAGACCTCTCGGGTCCGGGGCGGATAATGCACGACGCCCCGATCGAGCCGCCGTGTGGCCTCGAGGCGCACCCCGAACTTCTCGGCCTCTTCGACCATCGCGAGGCGGAAATCGTCGTAGTTGAACCGGTGATCGCGACCCAGGAAGAAGAACTCGCCCTCCTGCGATCGGCGGTTCAAGACTATATGCGCGTGGGGGTGATCCCGGTCCTCATGGACCGCGATAATGTAGTCGAAATGCCCCTCGTCAGACTGGAAAAACCGCTCCGCCACATTGGCGGTGATGTCGCGCACATCCTCGCCCTTCGTGCCAATCGGATAGGACATGAGCATATGGGTCGTCTGCCCGAGCTTGGGCTTGAACCCGGCGCTCCAGCGCTTCGTGAACCGCTCGGTCAGGTCCTTGATCTCCTTCGCCTCGAGCTTCGCCTTCCCGTCCAGGAAGCCGCTCGAGTCGACGATGTGCGAGGACTTCGTCGTGAGGTAGTCGAGCTGGTTCTCGAGCTGGGACTTTGTATGCGTGCCTCCGCTCCGGATCGCCTTAAAGACCGCCGCACGATGCCCCGCCGCTGCCCGCACAAGCTGCTTCTGCCGCCCGGACTGCAGACCCTGCCCCGAGCCTCGGATCCGGCTCCAGCCATCCCGGAAGATCTCGCCGGTGACGTCATGGACGGCATCATTCAGCCGCATGGGCAAACTCCCTCAGCGCGGCCGTCGCCGCGAGTCGCATCCCGTCCCGGCGGCGGCGCAAGAGCAGGTCGATCTCATCAGCGGAGTCGAGGATGAACCGTGCCAGACCGCGCATCTGCACGAGGCGCAAATCGGTGAACTCAGGACCTGCACCGCGCTCCATCTGGTTGGCCTTCACCATCTGCTTGGCGATCTGCACGACGCCGTTGCCGACCTCGTGCAGGGAGGCCCGATAGCGCGCCAGTTCACCCGCCAGCTGCGCGTCCGGAACGAAGGTTCCCCCCGCCGCCTGGATGAGCCTTCTGACTCCCTCCGTGCGGGTCTCGATGCCGGCCGCGGCCAGGACCTCATCGAGCGCCGCCAACTCCTCCGGGGTCAATTTCACGGTCACTGCGGCCGTCGCCACGGCCGTATCACGCTGGCGGTCCGCGTCGGCTTTCAACGTGTACTGCACCGCCCGGGGCGTGACCCCGAAGCGCTTCGCGAGCTCGGATGTCGAGACGCCGTCCCCGGCGGCGCGGACGATCTCCGCGCGCTCCGTCTCTGTCAGTCTCCTGGTCCGGCTCATGCGAAGAAAGCCCCCCTATTTCCTGCCACCTTCATTCAAGGTCGCCCTCATCATACGATGCTATATGAGTTGGTCAATGCTATATTATTGGAAGTCGCTCCCAGGCGACCTTGAATTCCGCTTCAAGCCGAGCACCGCAGGTGCGAGGCCCGGCCCGAAGGGCCCAGCAACACCGACCATCTCCAACCGCACCTCGGCCACCTGTTGTCATGCCCGCGCCCGAGGGTCTGGCCGAACACGGACCCGTGTTCGGACGGAAGCGAGGGGCGGCGCATCTCTTCACCGACGGGGCTGACGGACAGGGTCAAGGGCGGCCAGATTTGGCTTGGCCCAAATCTCTGCCGGAAAAACCGGCGGGCACAGCCCGACTGTTATTCCGGA
>NZ_AQQX01000027.1 GCF_000768315.1 Pseudooceanicola atlanticus | reverse complement strand
GTTGGCGCAGACTCTACATTAAGGTGAGGGATTTCGCGGGGGGCAGGTCAGGATCAGCAACCAGTCCGGGGGAAGGTTTGCCCCGACGCAAGATAAACCCGTTATCAGTCGGATTCCCGGACCGTGCGAAGTCCAGCGTGACGTCATTGGCATAGGCCCGGAGATCGAGGCCGCGGAATATGAACTCGCTGCCGTTATCGACGCTGATCGTTTTCGGGTAGCCGATGTTGACGACGACTTTCTCGAGCGTCTGAACGACGTCTTCACCGTGGTAGGCGAACCGAGGATCGGCCGCCGGAAAGAGCTGGGAATGAGTGTTGAAAACATTCAGGATGGGGAGGATCTTGCCGATGGCGAGTTGGTTGAGCGCGAAAGCCATGGGCCAGACATCGTTCGGCCCGACCGCTTCCTGACGGCCCCCCGCCGCAGTTTCGCCTTCACCCGGCGCTTCGGTTGGCCGTGGCGTATCTGAAGACCCAAGTTATTGTAAATCCTCCGGGTCTTCTTCATCCCTCTCGGACCATTGCTCCGTAATGCCTTGCCGGACAGCGGTCGATGTAATGGCCCAGTTCTAGGGGGAAGGACATACGAAGCCCTACCGATGTTTTTCGGGCAGATATTATTGCACACTACAACAGAAAGGAGAGCAGTCACGCTGACCGAAATCGCGTCTGGGCTAGCGCGGAAATGGGAGAACACGGATTTCTTCCCAATCTGTCTGGCGGTAGGCAAATATCTCCTGTCGATGCCAAGGTCGGGCGGCCATTTTTTTGGTCTCCTCCATGTCTGAACGTAGACCTTGTGCCTCTATAGTGCGACCGATAGTTTCGACCCGATCAGCGGCATCAAGGTATCCAATTGGCAGGCCAACCGAACCCAAAAGACACCCCGGGCGCGCCGGAAACGACCCTGGAAGAGGCCGAAATCACCTCGGTCCAGAACTCCGATCTCGTGCAGTCGCGCCGCGAACAAATTTGCGATGCCGCGCTGGAACTGTTCCTGGAAAAGGGCTTCGCCTCGACCACGATCCGCGATATCTGCGCGCGCTCTGGCGTCAACCAGGCCAGCATCTACGATTACATCGCCAACAAGAACGACATCCTGCGGCGGCTGCTGAACCAGCTGTGGTTCCGCAAGGACGTGATCGCGCTGCCGGACGTGCTGGCAGACAGCTCCCTGTCGCTGGAAGAGGCCTTCGCCCGCTATTATCGTGACACCTGGCGGACCAAGCGCAAGGGCACCCTTCTGGTCTATCGCTCCGTGCCGCATATGCTGGACGAAGACCGCAAGGCGATGCGCATGCGCGATATCGCCCTGATCGGCTCCCTGGCCGAGCAATTGCGCCAACGCGCCGGTCGCGATGTCGACGTTGCGGAGGTCGAGATCCTCGCCAACCTGCTGATTTTCCTGTCGGCTTTCGGCCCGATGCGGGATTGGCTGGCCAAGGATGCACCGGAAGAAAAGATCGTGCGGACCGTCGCCGCAGGGGCGGCCGCCATGACCCGGACCCTGCTGGGAGAGGCCGAAGGCGCGAAGCAGGGCTTCGACGACTGACCCTGTCCTCGTGTCGCGGTCTCCCAGCATTGCCCCCTTATCGACGACAGACGAGGCCCAAGAGCCAACTCAACCCCGCGCGACGGCGGCCCCGGTTTCGGCCACGCGGCGGGCGCGGTTTCCGTCACGGACCGGATCGGCGCTGGCGCTGCTGGCATTGCCCCGCGCGGCCCGCGCCGCGACCCCCTGGATGATGGCCGCACTGCGGAAACAGGCGAAAGCGACGAAGAGCGGCCAGTTGGGGACCCCGTCGCGGCCGGTCTTGTCGCAATAGCGCTCCAGCATCTCCGCCTCACTGGGCAATCCGGCCTCTTCCAGGTCCACGACGCCCGGCAGGTCGCGGGGCAGATAATAGTGCAGGCAAGTATAGGCCAGGTCGGCCAGCGGATGGCCAATCGTCGACAGCTCCCAATCCAGCACGGCGACGACGCGCGGCTCGGTCGGATGCACGACGACATTGCCCAGGCGGTAATCGCCATGGGTGATCGCGCTTTCATCCGCGACCTCGCAATGATCCAGCAGCCAGTCGCGCAGCCAATCCATCTGGGAATAGTCGAAATCGGCCGGCAGGTCCGACTTTGCTGCCTCGTATTGCTTGGCCCATCGGGTGGTCTGGCGGCGCATGTAGTTTTCGGGCCAGCCGAAGCCCTCCAGCCCGACCTCGCGCCAGGGAACGTTGTGCAGGGCGGCCAGCGTATCCACCAGCGAATGGGCCAGCGGCACGCGGTCCGGCCGGGCTACAGGGGTCATCGAGGGGGGCGGGATGATCCGTCCCTCGACGTGGTCCATGACGAAGAATTCGGCCCCCAGAACCGACGCATCCTCGCAATAGGCGATCATCTTGGGCGTGGGCACGTCCGTTTCGGCCAGGGCCTGCATCACCCGGAATTCCCGGTCGACCGCATGAGCCTTGGGCAGCAATTGCCCCGGTGGTTTCTTGCGCAGCACCAGCTGCCGGCCCGAGCGGAGGGTCAGCAGGTAGGTCGGGTTTGACATTCCGCCCTGGAATTGCTGGACCTCGACGCCGTTGGTGGCCTCCGGCACGGCGTCGGACAGCCATCGGGCCAGGGCCGCTTCGTCGAAACGGTGCTGCGGCAACGGTGCGATCAGGGTCGGTGCGTCGGCCTTGTCCCCGCTCATGCGGGGCCCCGGTTCGGTGCCGCGATGTTCGGGTCATTGCCCTGCATGCGCTGTGACGCCCGCGTGGGGGCACCCTCGTGTTGGCGCATATCTTGTCCTCCTCCTGGAATGCACGCCTTGGCGGCCGCAAGCCTGACGCATGTCAGGCGCTCAGCCTAGGTCGGGGGAACAGGCGGGTCAAGGATCGCAGAAGGTCAGGTGACAGGGATCGCGTGGGTGGTCAGAGGGATGGGGGTGGGGCCTTGACCCGGATGACCCTTCGCCGCACCGTGGTGCTGGACAGCGTCACGGATCGGGGCGACGGTTTATCCTCCTCGAACCGCACATGCCGCGTGAACCCGTGTTCAGGAAAGGAACTGCCCATTGGGCCTCTACCTGCGCCAGATATGCCTTGTCGGGGCAGACCTTGCGGCGATCCGTGCCGATCTCGAGGCGGTCTTTGGCACGCCGGTCTGCCATGTCGATCCGGCGGTCGGGAAATTCGGGCTTGAGAACATCCTGATGGCCTTCGGTACCCAGTTCCTGGAGGTCGTCTCGCCCACCCAACCCGGCACGGCGGCGGGGCGTTATATCGACCGGCGGGGCGGCGATGGTGGCTATATGGTCATCACCCAGGTCCGCAGGAAGGCCGAACAAGAGGCCATCCGCGCCAATGCCGCCGCCAACGATGTTCGCGTCGCCTATGACAGCGACCGGGGCCACTGGCACATCATGCAACTGCATCCCGCTGACATGCGCGCCGCCTTCTTCGAGGTCGAGTGGGACGATGTCGGCGACGTGACCGGCCACTGGAACCCTTCCGGCGGGCTGGAATGGCAGGAGGTCCCGCCTTCCGACGTGACCCATGGCATCCTTGCCGCCGAATTGCAGCACGACGACCCGCAGGGGCTGGCGGCGCATTGGTCCGCCGTCTCTGGCCTGCCGGTCGAGCGGCGACATGGCACGCCGCATATCCTGCTGGCCAATGCCGCGCTGCGGTTCGTGCCCCTGCGCGATGACCGGGGGCCGGGGCTGTCCTCGCTCGATATCCGCACCAGCGATGCCGCCCGCATCCTGTCTGCCGCCCGCGCGCGCAACCTGCCGGTCGAAGGCAATGTCGTGACGATCTGCGGCACCCGGTTCGTCCTGATCGAATGACGGCCCAATCGGCTGGCAGACCCCATGCCAGTGCGGCGCGCGGTGCCGCGCCCCCTTGCCATCCTGCCGTGACCGCTGTTTCCTTGTGGGATAGGAAATTTCCCCACCGGAAACCCGTCATCCCTCAGGAAAGGCCCGGACCATGGGCAAGACTGACAAGCGTCTGCAGCAGAACCCCCACGCCCTGCGCGAAACGCGTGAGAAGAACCTCGAGGTTGCGATTGGCCGCGAGGTGCGGGAATTGCGCAAGCGCCAGCGCATGACCGGCGCGGAACTGGCCGCGCAGACCGGCCTGTCCGTGGGCATGTTGTCCAAGATCGAAAACGGGGTGATCTCGCCGTCGCTATCCACCATTTCGGCCCTGGCCCATGCCCTTCGGGTTCCCTTGGTGCAGCTCTTCTCGGGCTACGAGGCGGAGCGCGGCTGCATGCATGTCAAGGCGGGCGAGGGGGTCGAGATTGACCGCGCCGGCACCCGCGCGGGCCATCAATACAACCTCCTGGGTCATATCGGGTCGAACAATTCCGGCGTCGTGGTCGAACCCTACCTCATCACGCTGGACAGCGAGAGCGACCGCTTCCCCACCTTCCAGCACGAGGGGATCGAGATGCTCTATATCCTCGAGGGCGAGATGGAGTACCGCCACGGCGACCGCATCTACCTGCTGGAACCCGGCGACTCGCTGCTGTTCGATTCCGATGCGCCGCACGGGCCGGAGGTGCTGAAGACCCTGCCGATCCGCTACCTGTCGGTCATCACCTACCCCCAGTCCCGCTGATCCTGCCTGCGATTTGGTCAAAAGACCGGAGCATTCCTGCGGGCTCTCGAAATTTCTTGAAGGGAAACTTATTTTCCCCTTAGTGCAGACGTGGGCCGGGACGGCCCGGATCGAAAGGGATATGCGATGTGCGGGATTGTTGGCCTTTTCCTGAAAAACGATGAGATGCGTCCGCAGCTGGGCGCCATGCTGACGGACATGCTGATCACCATGACAGACCGTGGCCCCGACAGTGCGGGGATCGCGATCTACGGCACGGGCGGCGACGGGGTGAAGATCACCGTGCAATCCGACGACCCCGCCACCGATTTCGACGGGCTGGACGCGGCGCTGACCGACGCGCTTGGTTCCATCGGCCTGCGTATCGCCGACACCCATGCCATCCTGACCCTGCCGGCGGACAAGCGTGATGCCGCGATCAACCTGCTGAAAGCCCGCGGGCTGCGGATCATGGGCGTGGGCGAGGCGATGGAGATCTACAAGGAAACCGGCCTGCCGCGCGATGTCGCCGCCCGGTTCAACCTGCGCGACATGGGCGGCAGTCATGGCATCGGCCACACCCGGATGGCCACCGAAAGCGCCGTGACGACGCTGGGCGCGCATCCGTTCTCCACTGCCGACGACCAGTGCCTTGTGCATAACGGGTCGCTTTCGAACCACAACCAGATGCGCCGCCGACTGGCCCGCAAGGGCGTGGTCACCCAGACCGAAAACGATACCGAGGTGGGAGCCGCCTACATCTCCTCCCGCATCGCCGAGGGCGCGACGCTGGGCGAGGCGCTGGAAGGCACGTTGGAGGATCTCGACGGGTTCTTCACCTTCGTGACCGGCACCCGCAACGGCTTCGGCGTGGTGCGCGACCCGATTGCCTGCAAGCCTGCCGTGATGGCCGAAACCGGCGATTACGTCGCCTTCGCCTCGGAATACCGGGCCTTTGCCGACCTGCCGGGCATCGACACCGCAAAAGTGTGGGAGCCCGAACCCGCCACCGTCTACTTCTGGGAGCGCTGAGAATGCAGAGCCTCGACATGGCCGCCACTGACCTACGGGAGGTCAACGCCACCCTGCAGGCCCAGGCCGCACAGACCAACCAGACCGAATGGGTGATCGAAAACCCGCGCGGATCGCATGCCGTGGCCGTTGGCCTGGATGCGCCGATCCATGTGACGGTCAAGGGGTCGACGGGCTATTACTGCGCCGGCATGAACGCGCAGGCGACCGTTCACGTGCAGGGATCGGTCGGGCCGGGCGTGGCCGAAAACATGATGTCCGGCGAGGTCATCATCGACGGCGATGCCAGCCAATATGCCGGGGCCACCGGCCATGGCGGGCTCCTGAACATCAAGGGAAACGCGTCCTCGCGCTGCGGGATCTCGATGAAGGGCATCGACATCGTCGTGCACGGTAATATCGGTCACATGTCCGCCTTCATGGCGCAGAAGGGCAACCTCGTCGTTCTGGGCGATGCAGGTGATGCGCTTGGCGACAGTCTCTACGAGGCGCGGCTTTTCGTGCGCGGATCGGTCAAGTCGCTCGGCGCCGATTGCATTGAGAAAGAGATGCGCCCCGAACATCTTGAGATCCTCGCGGACCTGCTGACCCGCGCCGGAGCCGACGCCACGCCCGAGGAGTTCCGGCGCTACGGCTCGGCCCGCAAGCTCTACAATTTCAACATCGACCATATCGACGAATATTGAGGCGCCAGATGGACAAGACCCCCCAGACCGAACCGCGCCAATCCTGGACCTTCTCCCGCGAGGTGAACGCCGAGATCCGGCGCGCCGCGGCCACCGGCATCTATGACATCCGCGGTGGCGGGGCGAAGCGGCGGGTGCCGCATTTCGACGACCTGCTGTTCCTCGGTGCGTCCATGTCGCGGTATCCGCTCGAAGGGTATCGCGAGAAATGCGACACCTCGGTCACGCTTGGCACACGGTTTGCGAAAAAGCCGATCGAGCTGAAGATCCCGATCACCATCGCGGGCATGTCCTTTGGCGCGCTGTCGGGCCAGGCGAAAGAGGCCCTGGGCCGTGGCGCGACCATGGCCGGCACCTCGACCACCACCGGCGACGGCGGCATGACCGAGGAAGAGCGCGGCCATTCGGAAAAGCTCGTCTACCAGTACCTGCCCTCGCGCTACGGCATGAACCTGCATGACCTGCGCCGCGCCGATGCGATCGAGATCGTGGTCGGGCAGGGCGCCAAGCCCGGCGGCGGCGGCATGTTGCTGGGCCAGAAGATCACGGAACGCGTTGCGGGCATGCGTGACCTGCCGCAGGGGATCGACCAGCGGTCGGCCTGCCGTCACCCGGACTGGACCGGCCCCGATGACCTTGAAATCAAGATACTCGAGTTGCGGGAAATAACCGGCTGGCAGGTGCCGATCTACATCAAGGTCGGCGGCGCACGGCCCTATTACGATACCGCTCTGGCCGTGAAGGCCGGGGCCGATGTCGTCGTTCTGGACGGGATGCAGGGCGGCACGGCGGCCACGCAGGACGTCTTCATCGAACATGTGGGCCAGCCGACGCTGGCCTGTATCCGCCCCGCCGTGCAGGCGCTTCAGGATCTCGGAATGCATCGTGAGGTGCAGCTTGTCGTCTCGGGTGGCATCCGCTCGGGCGCGGATGTGGCCAAGGCGCTGGCGCTTGGTGCGGATGCGGTCGCCATCGGCACCGCGGCCCTTGTCGCGCTGGGCGATAACGACCCAAAATGGGAAGCCGAATACCAGGCGTTGGGCACCACCCACGGCGCCTATGACGACTGGCACGAGGGACGCGATCCCGCCGGTATCACCACGCAGCACCCGGAGCTTGGCGCACGGCTAGACCCTGTCGCAGCGGGGCGGCGGCTGCGCAACTACCTCAACGTGATGACGCTGGAATGCCAGACGCTCGCCCGCGCCTGCGGCAAGAGCCACGTGCTGAACCTGGAACCCGAAGACCTCTGCGCCCTGACGATGGAGGCCGCCGCCATGGCCAAGGTGCCGCTGGCCGGGACCGACTGGTACCCGGGCAAGCCGGGGTTCTGAGCGTGGCGCCGGTGTCCCCTCGCGAAAGCCTTGCCCCGTCTGGCGGGACGTCCCGGGATCATGGCTGTGAAACTGCCCAAATTTTGGGTGCTGGCCGCGCGTTTGCCGACGCGCCCCGCCCCCGCTTTTGCAAGCCGCGCCCGCATCCGATCAACTGACACCGACCAACAGGACACGACCACGAAGGGGACCACCGATGAGCAAACTCGCCACTTTCGCCAAGAAACACGGCATCAAGTATTTCATGGTCTCCTTCACCGACCTCTTCGGCGGCCAGCGGGCGAAACTCGTCCCCGCCCAGGCCATCGCGGATATGGAAGCGGACGGCGCAGGCTTTGCGGGCTTTGCCGCCTGGCTCGACATGACGCCCGCGCATCCCGACATGCTGGCCGTACCCGATGCCGATGCGGTGATCCAGTTGCCCTGGAAACCCGATGTCGCCTGGGTCCCCGCCGATTGCGTGATGGAGGGCGAACCGGTTGCTCAGGCCCCGCGCAATGTCCTGAAAACCCTTCTGAAAGAGGCCGAGGGCGAAGGCCTGTACGTCAAGACCGGGGTCGAGGCAGAGTTCTTCCTGCTCACCCCCGAAGGCGACGCGATCTCCGACCCGTTCGATACCGCGGAAAAGCCCTGCTATGACCAGCAGGCGGTGATGCGCCGCTATGACGTTATCGCCGAGATCTGCGATTACATGCTCGATCTGGGCTGGGGACCGTACCAGAACGACCACGAGGACGCGAATGGCCAGTTCGAGATGAACTGGGAATTCGACGACGCGCTGGTGACTGCCGACCGGCATTCCTTCTTCAAGTTCATGGTGAAATCCGTGGCCGAAAAGCACGGCCTGCGCGCCACCTTCATGCCCAAACCGATCGCCAGCCTGACCGGCAATGGCTGCCACACCCATATCTCGGTCTGGGACAAGACGGGCAAGACCAACGTCTTCGCCGATGACGCGCAGGAGCTGGGCCTGTCGACCGATGGCCGGTCCTTCCTGGGCGGGATCATGAAGCACGCGACGGCCCTTGCCGCGATCACCAACCCGACGGTGAACAGCTACAAGCGGATCAACGCGCCGGTCACCGCCTCGGGGGCCACCTGGGCGCCCAACACCGTGACCTGGTCGGGCAACAACCGGACCCACATGGTGCGCGTGCCGGGGCCGGGCCGGTTCGAACTGCGCCTGCCTGATGGGGCGGCGAACCCCTACCTTCTGCAGGCGGTCATCATTGCCGCCGGCCTGTCGGGTCTGCGCAGCAAGGCCGATCCGGGCAAGCGCTACGATATCGACATGTACGCCGAAGGGCATACGGTCACCGATGCGAAAAAACTGCCGCTCAACCTGCTGGATGCGATCCGCGAATACGATGGCGATGCCGCGCTGAAAGAGATGATGGGCGCCGAATTCTCATCCGCCTTCGTGAAGATGAAGACCCAGGAATGGAACAGCTACATGGGCCATTTCTCGGACTGGGAAAAAGCCAACGCGCTGGATATCTGACCCGTTTGCAAACTGCGCCCCACGTGGTTTGCAAAAACTGAAACGACCGCCCCCGGGCAGGGGCGGTCGTACCGTGAAGACCCGTGGCGTCGAGGTCGCTCAGGCCTCCACGGCGACTTTTCCGATCGGGTTCGAACAGCAGGCCAGGATGTAGCCGTCCTCGATATCCTCGTCGGTGATCCCGCCATTGTGCACCATGTGCACCTGGCCCGATGTCTTCTTGATCTTGCAGGTCCCGCAGACCCCGAAGGTACAGCCCGAGGGGATCGCCAGCCCGGCCGCCCGTGCCGCGCCCAGCAATGTCTCGGTCTCGGCGACTTCGATGGTGACGCCGGAGGTGACGAACTCGATCTCGGCCTTCACCTCGTCGTCGAGCGTCACGCCTTCAGGGAATTCATCCGTCTCGCCCACCGGCGCATGGAAGCTTTCCTGGTGGTAGCGATCCATGTCGAAGCCCAGGCCGACCAGCGCCTCTCGCACGGCGGTCATGAAGGGCTCGGGTCCGCAGCAGAACACCTCGCGATCCAGGTAGTCGGGCGCGGCCAGGCCCAGAAGCAGCTGGTTGAACTGCCCGCGATACCCGGTCCAGGGCTGGTAGCGGTCGGTGCCTTCGACCACCCAGGCCAGCTCCAGCCCCTGCACCCGCGAGGCCATATGCTCCAGCCGCTGGCGGAACACGATCTCGGACGGTCGCCGGGCACAGTTGATGAAGACGATGTCCGGGTCGCGCCCCGCGTCGTACATGTAGGTCGTCATCGACATCATCGGCGTGATGCCCGACCCGGCCGAGATGAACAGGTATTTCTCGGACGGGTGGTTCAGATGCGAGAACGTCCCGCCCGGCCCGATCGCCTTGAGCCGCGTGCCGGGCTCCAGGTTGTCCAGCATCCAGCGCGTGCCGATCGACCCTTCCTGTGCCTTCACCGTGATCGTCAGCGAGGTCGGCCGCGACGGGGACGAGGACACGGTATAGGTCCGGTGCAAAGGCCCGCCCGCGACGGGCAGTTCCAGCGTCACGAACTGTCCCGGCTTGAACCGGAAGAGCGCGCCAGACGGCGCCTGGAAGGTGAAGGTCACCACGTTCGGCGCCTCGGGCAGGCGCGACACGCATTCCAGCGGTTCGTCATCGTGCCAGAAGGCGAGGGTCGGGGTCATGGCCGTCATCGCAGGTTACTCCGCCGCGACGCTGCGCGGGGACAGGCTGCGCTGCATGGTCTTCACGTACCAGTCGACGAATTGTTCGACGCCGTCTTCCATGATCGGGCTGTACGGGCCCGGCACATAGGCGGGCGAGTTGATGCCCTGCTGGTTCGCCTCGACGATCTCGCGATCCTCGTCATTGGTGGACACCCAGACCTCGGTCAGGCGCTTCATGTCGTAATCGACGCCTTCCACGGCATCCTTGTCGACCAGCCACCATGTCGTCACCTCGGTTTCCTGCGGGCCGATCGGTGTGACCCGGAAGGTCAGCGAGATATCGGGCAGGAAGTGGTTCCAGGTCGACGGGTAATGGAACTTCAGCAGAGTCCCGGCATCGGGCACGGTCACGCGGCCCAGCGGCCGGCGCGAGGCGGGCTTGAGGTCCATCGTGTAGCTCAGCGCCTTTTCCTCCAGCGGCATCCGCGCCAGGCGGTATTGCCCGGCATAGCCGCCAAGGTGGAATTTCGACGGCGCGCCCGCGGCCTCGCACTTGTCGAAATGGGCCTGAAGATTGGCCGGGACGGAGCCGTCCGCCGACACTCCGGCCACGGCCGGGTCGAGCGGGAAGGACCGGCTCAGCGCCGGGTGGGTGCCCGCGCAGTGATAGCATTCGCGGTTGTTTTCCCAGACCAGTTTCCAGTTGCCCTTCTCCACGATGGTAGAGCTGTAGGCGACCTTGGCCCGGTGCAGGTCATGCACTTCCAGGTAGGGGCGGGCGGTTTCGGCGAAGGTGTCGAAATCCGGTGCCTCGTCCGCCAGGCAGATGTAGATCAGCCCGGCCAGGTTGCGCAGGTGCACCGGCTTCAGCCCGTGCTGCGTCGGGTCGAAATCGGGGCCCATGTCGCGAGCCCAGATCAGCTTGCCGTCCAGGTCGTAGGTCCATTGGTGATAGGGGCAGACCAGCTTGGCCACCTGGCCGTCGCGGGCCTTGCAGATCACCGAACCGCGGTGGCGGCAGGAATTGTGGAAGGACCGGATTTCGCCGTCCGCACCGCGCACGATCACCACGTTATAGGCGCCGATCTGCAACTGGGCGTAGGACCCCGTCTTGGTCAGCTGGCAGGCCGGAATGGCGAACAGCCACTCGCGATAATAGATCGCCTCCAGGTCCCGTTCGTAGATCTCGGGATCGGTATAGAAGGCGCGTTCCAGCGAATAACCGGGCTCGCGGCGGGCCAGCATGTCGGAGAGGGCGTGGGACATTTGCAAGGGTTCCCGATGCTTTGTTGGATTACTTCAACTTTCGCATTGCGATCCATGGCCCTATTGCGCAATGGCAAAAAATCTAATCTTGAGTTAGCTCAGTTCACCTGTTCAATTTCCGTCACCAAGTGAAACGAAAGCGACGCGATGCCCCGTCCCTACGACCTTCCCTCGATGACCGCGCTGGTCTGCTTCGAATCCGCTGCCCGGAATTTAAGCTTCAAATCCGCCGCGTCAGAACTGAACGTGACCCCCGCCGCGGTCAGTCACCAGATCAAGGGGCTCGAATCGGAACTGGACGTTCCGCTGTTCCGGCGCCAGCATCGCGGGGTCGATCTGACCGAGGCGGGCGCCTATCTTTTCGTCGCCCTGCAGCGCGGGTTCGAGGGCATGTCCGACGCCATTCGCGAGATCCGGTCGTCGGTCGAGGCCGATGACGTCATCATCCAGGTCACCACCGCCGTCAGTGCCTTCTGGCTGACACCACAGATCGCCTCGTTCTGGCGGGCGCGGCCGGAAATCGTCGTGTCGCAGATCGTCAGCGATGTCGCTGCGCCGGCGGGGCGGGCCGATCTCAGCATCCATTACGGCGCGATGCCCGAGGACGAGGAATGCCAGGTCCTGTTCCATGACGACATCGTCGCCCTCGCGGCGCCGGAATTTGCCGCCTCCAACGGCATCGGCACGGTGGCGGACCTGTGCCACGCGCCGCTGATCCACGTGGTGGCCGACGGCGTGGACTGGACCGGTTGGGCCACCTGGCTGGCGGCCTTCGGGCAGGGCGCGCCGACGGGGCGGCGGATCGCGGTGAACAACCACATGATCGCCCTGCAACTGGCGCGCGACGGGGCAGGGGCGGTGCTGGGCTGGACCGGTCTGATCGGCCCGCTTCTCGAGGCCGGGGATCTGACGCGCCTGGTGCCCGACCGGATGCCGTCGCCGCATGTCTTCTACCTGCGCACCCATCCACGCGCCTCGGCCCAGGCGCGGGTGTTCCGGGACTGGCTGATCGACGCGCAGCGCTAGGCCGGCAGGCCCTGCGGGTGGTAATCGTGGCGGGCGTGGAATCGCTCCAGCTCTGCCGCGGTCGGGTCCTGGCCGCAGAAGGTTTTCACGTAGGCGGGGATGCGGGTCATCCGTTCCGCCAGGCTTTCCCGCGTCTGCAAAGAGATATAGCCGATCTGCACCAGGTAGATCGTCCGCGCCCGCGCATCCGCTTCGTCGGGGGCAAAGTCGAACCGGTCGAACATCGCCCGGATCGCGGCCAGTCGCCGGTCATCGGCGGCGGCAACGCGGGCCGTCACCGCGTCGGATTGATGCGCCCAGCCCCGGATCGCCGTGTCATAGCGCGGCTCGAACCGGGTTTCGTCCAGGAACACTGTCAGCAGGTTCAGTACCGCCTCTGCGATACTGGCCCCGTAGGCCTCGCAGCCGTCGACAAGGGCGGCGGTGTTCGAGGCGTCCCAATCATCCAGCAGCGCGTCCAGGATCGCCGCGCGATCCTTGAAGAACCAGTAGAAACTGGTGCGCGACAGGTTCAGCCCGCTGGCCAGCGGCTGGATCTTCACCGCCTCGATCCCGCCGTCCAGCAGGGCCGCCTTGGCCGCGTCGAGCCATAACTCGCGCGATCCGCGCCAGCCCTTGTCGCCGGGATCCGTGGGGTCGTTCTTGTTCATGCCGACAGTTTAACCATTCGGGCGGCGCGGGCCAATCGGAAATATACATCGATGAACGAAAACTTGACATGTCTGAACATTTTGTGGAATCGCTGATCCAGCAAAGGAGTTCTGCCATGTCCAACGATCCGCTCCTCCAGCCGTACAAGCTGAAGCATCTGACCCTGAAGAACCGGTTCATGATCACCTCTCACGAACCGGCCTATCCCGAGGACGGGATGCCCAAGGATCGCTATCGCGCCTACCATGTGGAGCGGGCGCGGGCGGGCGTGGCGCTGACGATGACCGCCGGGTCGGCCTCGGTCTCGCGGGACAGCCCGCCGGTTTTCAACAACATCATCGCCTGGAAGGACGAGGTCGTGGGCTGGATGAAAAAGCTCACCGATGAATGCCACGACCATGGCGCGGCGGTGATGATCCAGCTGACCCACCTCGGCCGCCGCACCCGTTGGGACAAGGCGGATTGGCTGCCCTCCGTCTCGCCCTGCCACGACCGGGAACCTGCGCACCGCGCCTATCCCAAGAAGGTCGAGGATTGGGACATCGCCCGCATCGTTCAGGACTATGCCGATGCCGCCGAACGGATGCAGGCCGCCGGGCTCGACGGGATCGAGCTGGAATCCTACGGCCACCTGATGGACAGCTTCTGGTCGCCGCGCACCAATGACCTCGACGCGCCCTACGGTGGCTCGCTCGAGAACCGCATGCGCTTCACGATGGAGGTGCTGCAGGCCATCCGCGACCGTGTCGGCCCCGAATTCATCGTCGGCATCCGCTACACCGCGGACGAGAACGTGCAGGGCGGGCTGACCAAGGCAGACGGGATGGAGATCTCGCGCCGGCTAAAGACCAGCGGTCTTGTCGATTTCCTCAACGTGATCCGCGGCCACCTGGAAACCGATGCGGCGTTGACCGACGTGATTCCGGTGCAGGGCATGGCCTCTGCCCCACATCTCGACTTCGCCGGAGAGATCCGGGCCGAAACGCAATTCCCCACCTTCCACGCCGCCAAGATCCAGGACGTCGCCACTGCGCGCCACGCCATCGCCAGCGGCAAGCTCGACATGGTGGGCATGACCCGCGCGCACATGGCCGATCCGCATATCGTCGCCAAGGTCCTGCGCGGCGAAGAGGACCGCATTCGCCCCTGCGTCGGCGCGAATTACTGCCTCGACCGGATTTACCAGGGGGGCATGGCGCTCTGCCTGCATAACCCGGCGACGGGGCGCGAGCTGGAGCAGCCGCAGGAGGTGCCGGTTGGCGAGACACGCCGCCGCGTCGTCGTCATCGGCGCCGGTCCTGCCGGGCTCGAGGCCGCCCGCGTCGCCGCCACCCGTGGACACGAGGTGATCCTGCACGAGGCCGCCAACGATCCCGGCGGTCAGGTTCGCCTGACCGCCCAGACCCCGCGCCGGTCCGAGATGATTCAGCTGATCCAGTGGCGGGTGCAGGAATGCGAACGGCTGGGCGTGACCTTCCGTTTCAACAGCTTCGCCGATGCGGAGACGGTGCAGGCGGACAAGCCCGATGTCGTCATCGTGGCCACCGGCGGCCTGCCGCATACCGACATGCTGCCGCACGGTAATGACCTTGTCGTGTCGGCCTGGGACATCCTGTCGGGCGATGCCGCGCCGGGCAGCAACGTGCTGATCTACGACGAGGCCGGGGATTACGCCGCGCTGCAAGCCGCCGAGAAGATCTCGGCCACCGGAGCGAAGGTCGAGCTCATGACCCGCGACCGCAATATCTCGGCCGAGGTGATGTCGATGTCGCTGACCCCCGCCCTGCGCAAGCTGCAGGCGCAGGACGTGACCTTCACCGTGGCCTGGAAGCTCGATGGCGCCCGGCGCGAGGGCAACCAGCTGATCGCCGAGATCGGCAGCGATTTCGGCACCACCACGCGGGAACGTCAGGTCGATCAGATCGTGGTCAACAACGGCACCCGCCCGCTGGACGACCTCTATTTCGACCTTCAGGACGGATCGACCAACCGGGGCGAGGTTGATTACGAGGCGCTGGTCGCCGGAACCGAACAGACCATCGTCCGCAATCCCGAAGGCAGCTACCAGCTGTTCCGCATCGGCGATGCCGTGTCGTCGCGCAACACACATGCCGCGATCTACGACGCGCTGCGCCTGCTGAAGGCGGTCTAGGCCGCCTCAGTCGCGGGGCTGCGCGCCCTTGGCGCAAACGATGGCCAGGATGCTGTCGACCGTCTGCTGGCGGATCGCTTCCTGGCCTGCTTCCTCGAAAAGGTCGCCGCCGAAGATGGCGGAAAAGGATGGCCGGTTCGACATGTTGAAAAAGCTCACTGCGCTGATCTGCCAGTGCAGTGCGACTGGGTCCAGTCCGTCCCGGAACACGCCGGCCTCCTGCCCGCGACGGCAGATATCCGACAGCTTCTCGATCGCGGCGACGTTCATGTCCCGGATGACCTGCGATTCGGCCAGGTTCTCGGCGTTGTGGATGTTCTCGATCATCACCATGCGGATGAAGTCCGGATTCTTGCGGTGATGGTCAAAGGTGAATGCCACCAGCCGGGCGAGCGCCTCCTGAGGCGGTAGGTGGTCCAGGTCCAGCGACGCCTCGCCCTCCCGCACCTTGAGGTACGCCGCTTCAAGCGCCTGCGTATAAAGCCCCAGCTTGTCCTTGAAGTAGTAATAAATCATCCGCTTGGAGGTGCGTGTCCGCGACGCGATGGCATCCACCCGAGTGCCCGACAGGCCGTTGGCGGCAAATTCTTCCAACGCGACGGCCAGGATATCCTGTTTCACCGCCTCGGGGTTCTGCGTCCAGCCACGCCGTTCTGCATCCGTCGTCATGCTCATGGGGCTCCTCTACACAAGGCGTAGCAGAAACGAAATGATCCAGTTAGTACATTTCGGCTTGACGAATTGTACCGTCTGGAACATTTTGCTGGCCAGAGTGGAGGGGAGGCCACGCCAGAATGCAATCCAACCCGGCAGCACAGACCGCACAGTCGCCGACCCGTTCTTTCCGGATGGGTCTGGTCGGGCGCGGTATCCAGCTCTCCCGCACCCCCGCCATGCATGAGGCCGAGGCCGCCGCGCAGGGTCTGACCTGCCAGTACGACCTGCTGGACACCGATGCCGGGACTGAGGACGATCTGCCCAAAATCCTCGACCGGGCCGAGGGCAAGGGCTTTGCCGGGCTCAACGTCACCTTTCCCTACAAGCAGGCGGTCATCCCGCACCTTCACCATCTTTCGGACGCGGCGCGTCGCATCGGGGCGGTCAACACCGTGGTGTTCCGCGACGGCCAGCGTTTCGGTCACAACACCGATTTCTGGGGGTTCTCCGAAAGCCTCCGCCTTGGCCTGCCGAAGGCGGCGATGAACACGGTGCTGCTGATCGGCGCCGGGGGGGCAGGCGCAGCTTTGGCCCATGCGTTGACCGACATGAAGGTCGGCGCGCTCCTGATCCACGACAATCGCGAGAGCGCCGCGGCGGACCTGGCCCGCGCGGTCGGCGACGTGGCCTCGCCAGTAACCGATATCGAAGCGGCTGTCGCCCAAGCCGACGGGGTCGTGAACGCGACGCCGGTCGGCATGGCGAAACTGCCCGGCACACCGATCGACACAACGCTGCTCGATCCGTCGCAATGGGTCGCCGACATCATCTACTTCCCGCTCGAAACCGCATTCCTCAAGGCCGCGCGCGGTCTGGGCTGTCGCACCCTTGCGGGCGAGGGCATGGCCATCTTCCAGGCCGTCCGCGCGTTCGAGCTGTTTACCGGGCAACCCGCTGATGCCGAACGCATGGGCGACACCTTCCGCAAGTTGGGGCAGGGGTGAGCTGATGAAGACAGGGATCGCCACCGTTTCCATCTCGGGTAATCTCGAGGAAAAGATCGAGGCCATTGCCGCCGCCGGTTTCACCGGGATCGAGATCTTCGAACAGGATTTCATCGCCGACCTGCGAAGCCCAAAGGCCGTGGGCCAGCGCATCCGCGATGCGGGGCTCGAAGTGATGCTGTTCCAGCCGTTCCGCGATTTCGAGGGGCTCCCGGGCCCTCTGCGCGCAAAGGCATTCGACCGGGCAGAGCGCAAGTTCGACGTCATG
Organism: Pseudooceanicola atlanticus; assembly: GCF_000768315.1. Lineage (GTDB taxonomy): Bacteria > Pseudomonadota > Alphaproteobacteria > Rhodobacterales > Rhodobacteraceae > Pseudooceanicola > Pseudooceanicola atlanticus. The sequence goes on along the minus strand of NZ_AQQX01000027.1, from coordinate 8,372 downwards.
CAGCAACTGGGCTGCGATCTGGTTCTCGTGTGTTCCTCGGTCCATCCCGAGGCGCTTGGCGGGATCGACCGCGCGGCAGCGGATTTCGCGGAACTTGGGGACCGCGCCGCCGCCCGTGGTCTCCGTGTCGGATACGAGGCGCTCGCCTGGGGACGTTATGTCAACGATCACCGCGATGCCTGGGAAATCGTGCGCAGGGCTGATCACCCGAATGTCGGTCTGATCCTCGACAGTTTCCACACGCTGGGCCGCGGCATCGACCCCGAAACCATCCGCCGCATTCCGGGCGACAAGATCTTCTTCGTGCAACTGGCCGATGCGCCCGCGATCGAAATGGACCTGCTCTACTGGTCCCGCCATTTCCGCAACATGCCGGGCGAGGGCGATCTGCAGGTCACCGATTTCATGCGCGCGGTCATGGCCACCGGCTATTCCGGTCCCATCAGCCTCGAGATCTTCAATGACCAGTTTCGGGGCGGGTCCCCGGGCACCATCGCGCAGGACGGGCACCGGTCGCTGATCGCGCTGATGGATGACGTCCGCCGCGCCGAACCGGAGGCCGTGCCGGACCTGCCGCTGCTGCCTGCGCCGATCCCGGTCCAGGACACGGCTTTCGTCGAATTTGCCGCCCAGGGTGAGGCATTGGCCCGACTGGAGCAGCTGCTCGACAGCCTGGGGTTCCGCCGGGCCGGGCGCCATGTCTCCAAGGCGGTGACGCTGTGGGAACAGGGCGGTATCCGGATCGTGCTGAACGCCGAACAGACTGGTCACGCCGCCAATGCCTGGAATGCGCGGGGCACCACGGTCTGCGATATCGGCCTCACCGTCGGCTCCGCCCATGATACCGTCACCCGCGCCACGGCGCTTGGCGCAAAGCTGTTTTCCCAGCCGCTCGGCCCCGGCGAACTGCCGATCCCCGCAATCCGCGGTCTTGGCGGATCAGTACTGCATTTCATCGATGACGGGTCGCTGTCCGAGGTCTGGGACGTGGAATTCCTGCCCGAAACCTCGGTCGAGCAGAATGCCGGCCTGACCCGGATCGACCATATCGCCCAGACCATGACCTATGACGAGATGCTGTCCTGGTCGCTGTTCTACACCACCCTGTTCGACATGGCGAAGGCGCCGATGGTCGACGTGGTCGACCCTGACGGGCTGGTGCGCAGCCGCGCCATCGCCTCGCCCTCTGGGGATTTCCGCATCACGCTGAACGGGGCCGAAACCCACCGGACCCTCGCCGGGTCTTTCCTGGCCGAGGGATTCGGCGCCACCGTCCAGCACGTCGCCCTGGCCACCGACGACATTTTTTCCACCGCCGAAGCCCTGCGCCTGCGCGGCTTCCCGGCGCTGGAAATGTCGCCCAACTACTTCGACGACCTCGCGGCGCGTTTCGACCTCGACGCTGAAACGCTCGACCTCATGCGGCGCTACAACATCCTCTACGATGCGGATGACAAAGGGGAATTCTTCCAGCTCTACTCTCAGCCCTTCGCCGGGCAGATGTTCCTGGAAATCGTCGAACGTCGCGGCGGCTACGAAGGATACGGGGCGCCCAATGCCCCGTTCCGGATCGCCGCGCTCAAACGCCTTCAGCGGCCGAAAGGAATTCCGGCCACTTGAAAAACGTAGGACATTATGAGTTTTATCCTACAATAATGCACCAGCTTCACCGGGCCCTCCGGTGACAACGTCAAAGGGAGGAAACCAATGACACACTTCACTCGCCGTACCGCCCTCGCGGTCACCCTCGCCGCGACCACGGCGCTGACCCTGCCGGGCTTCGCCATCGCGCAGGACAAGCCGACCCTCCGGTTGTCCTCGGTCGTGTCCGACAACGATATCCGCGCCGAAGCCTTCGCCGAAATCGCCGAGGCCGTGTCCGACACGTTCGACATGCAGGTCTTCAACGGCGCCACCCTGGTCGCCCAGGGGTCCGAGATGACCTCGATCCAGCGGGGCAACCTGGAAATGGGCCTGATCGCGCCCCAGACCATCGCCGAGCAGATCCCCGAATGGTCCATCGTGACGTCGGCCTACCTCTTCAGCGATGCCGCCCATCTCGACGCGACCTTTGACAGCGATGTCGGGGCAGAGCTGAACGCGATGGCCGCCGAGGCCGGAATTCACGTCCTTGCCCCGGTCTATTTCGGTACCCGCCAAGTCAACCTGGCCCCCGAGATCGAAGTGATGAAGCCCGAAGACCTGGACGGCATCACCATGCGGATGCCCGGCGGTGACGCATGGCAGTTCCTGGGCGAAGCCATCGGCGCCAACCCGACTCCGCTGGCCTATGCAGAGGTCTATACCGCCCTTCAGACCGGCGCGATCGACGGTCAGGACAATCCGCTGCCCAACGATTACAACATGAAGTTCTATGAAGTGACGTCCCAGATCGTCCTGACCGGCCACCTCGTCGGCTTCGACGTGCTGGCGATCAGCGCAGAGCTTTGGGACGGTTTCTCGGACGAGCAGAAGGAAACCCTGCAATCCGCCGTGGACGAGGCCATCGCCAAGTCGACCCAGCGGCACCTCGACCGCGAAGCGGAACTGGTCCAGTTCTTCAAGGATGAAGGCCTGAAGGTCTATGAACCCGACCGGATCGCCTTCCGCGACTATGCCCAGCAGAAATACCTGGAATCCGACTTCGCCGAAAGCTGGCCGGACGGTATGGTCGACCGGATCAACGCCCTCGCGGAATAAGACCTCCGCCAATTGCAACGCGCCGGGCCCGTGATCTCTCTCGGGGCCGGCGCTGACGGACAGAGCCCATGACTTCCCCCTCACGACCGATCCGAATGCTGCGCGGCTTGGCCGAAGCCGTGCCGGCCATCCTCCTGGCGGCCATGTTCGTCTGTTTCATCATCCAGGTCTTCATGCGTTACGTGATGGACAGCCCCGTCGGTTGGACGGTGGAGGTCTGCGTCATCGCCTGGCTCTGGATCCTGCTCTGGGGGCAGTCGGTTTCGGCCGAGGAACGCGATGAAATCCGCTTCGACATCGTCTATGGCGGCGCCCGCCCGCAAGTGCGGCGCTGGTTCCGGGTGATCTTTTCCGTCTTCCTCGTCGGCATCTATGTCTGGTCGCTGCCCGCGCTGTGGGATTTCGTGATCTTCATGAAAATTCAGAAGACCTCATATCTCGATATCCGTTTCAACTGGGTCTATTCTATCGCGCTGATCTTTTCGGTCGTGACGATCCTGCGCTACGCGTGGATCCTCTGGACCGCCGCCACCAATCGTGACACCGGCCTCAGCTCTGTCGAGGACCTCGGACGCAAGGATTTCTCCGAATGAGCTGGGAATTCGGCGCGGCCGTTGCCGCCATCATCCTCACCGCCATCATCGGCCTGCCCATCGGCCATGCCATGCTGGCATCTTCCGTTTTCTACCTGCTGCTGCAGGGGCAGGACATGTCCATCGCGTTCGAGCAGATGCTGACCGGGCTCTACGGCTCCTACGTGCTGCTGGCGATCCCGCTTTTCATCTTCGCCGCCGACCTGATGAACGTCGGCTCCCTCTCGGACAAGTTGCTGGATTTCTGCCGCGCCCTGGTGGGCCGCTTCCGCGGCGGGTTGGGCCATGTCAACGTCGTGTCCTCGCTGATCTTCTCGGGCATGTCCGGGTCGGCCATCGCGGATGCGGTTGGCATGGGACGGATCATCATCAACCTGATGACCAAGGACGGGAAATATCCCGGCTCCTACGCCGGCGCGATCACGGCCGCCTCGGCAATCATCGGGCCGATCATCCCGCCGTCGATCCCAATGGTGCTTTATGCGCTGGTCTCGGACACCTCGATCGGGTTCCTGTTCCTGGGCGGTGTCGTGCCCGGCCTGATCCTCGGCATCCTGCTGATGGTCATGAACGCGTGGCAGGCACGCATCCACGACTATCCGGTCGAAGAGGCCGTGCCGCTGCGCGAACTGCCCGGCATCACCCTGCGCGCGGTGCCCGCCCTGCTGATGCCGGTGATCCTGCTCGTCGGCATCTATGGCGGCATCACCACGCCGACCGAAGCGGCGGCGCTGGCCGCGCTCTATGCCTTCCTCGTCTCGACGGTGTTCTACCGTTCGGTCACGCTGCGCATGGCGTTCGACACGGTCCGCCAAAGCGCCAAGTCCACCGCCGCCGTCGGCTTCCTGATCGCGGGGGCGCTGGCCTTCAATTACGTCGTGACAATCGAACAGGTGCCCAACGTGATCCGTGGTGCCCTGGGCGAAACGGAGCTCACCCGGGTGTCCTTCCTGCTCATGGTCAACGCCATGTTGCTTCTGCTGGGCTGCCTGCTGGAGGCGAACGCGATCCTGCTGGTCATCGTCCCGATTTTCCTGCCGACCGCCGTGTCGCTGGGCGTCGACCCGGTGCATTTCGGCGTGATCGTCGTGGTCAACACGATGATCGGGCTGGCTACGCCGCCCTACGGACTATTGCTCTTCGTGGTGACCTCGATCACCCGGTCGCCGATCCGCGATACGATCCGGCACCTGCTGCCCTTTCTCGCGATCATGGTCGCGGGCCTCGCCATCATCACCTTCCTGCCCGAGCTCGTGCTCTGGCTCCCTCGCCTCTACGGCTATAACGGCTGACACTCCCGGAGAATTCGATGTCCGACACGATCCTCATCATCAATGGTCCCAACCTCGACATGCTTGGCACGCGCCAGCCCGAGGTCTACGGCCATGACACCCTGGCCGATGTCGAAAAGCTGTGCGAGCAGGTCGCCGGCGAGGAAGGCTTTGCCATCGACTTCAAGCAAAGCGACAGCGAGGCCGAGATCATGAAGTGGATCAAGCAGGGGCGCGGCTTCACCGCCGGCCTGCTGATCAACCCGGCGGGGTTCACCTCGACCTCCATCGCGATCCTCGACAGCCTGCTGATCTACGACAAGCCAATCATCGAGGTACATATCTCTCCGCTGTTCAAGCGCGACGAGTTCCGCCACCCCAGCCACGTCTCCCGCGCGGCGGCGGCAAAGATCGAAGGCTGCGGCATCCGGGGCTACGATTTCGCGATCCGCAAGCTGGCCGAATGGGCGCGCGCCTGACACCCTTCGAGCCGGAACGCATCGGCCTTAATCGAAGCGTCCGGTCGACAGGATGTGCTCTATTCCGCCGCGGATGTGACGGCCAAGCAGTTCGACAGCCGCGTCGGCCTTCCGTTCGATGACCAGGTCCCGCAGCTTAGCGTGTTCCGCCGCTGCGGGCGGACCACGAAAGCTCAGCGCCAGCATGTGATACCGGACGAACCGGTCGAAAATCGACGCATGAGTTCGCGCCAGCACCGGCTGGTCGCAGGCCGAGATCGTGGCGTAGTGAAAACCCCAGTCGCAGGCGACCCAGTTCTCGACCGGCTCGGCCATGTCACCGATCAGCCCGCGCTCCAGCACTGACAGCTTGTAATGGGCGGCCACGACGCCGGCCTCCCAGTCCAGGTCTCCGCGTTCGATCGACTGGCGCAGCGCATGGGTTTCCAGCAGCGCCCGCAATTCGCCCAGTTGGCGCAGTTCCGCCGCCGTGACATCGGCCACGCGGAACCCGCGCTGGCCCTCGGCGGCCACCAGCTCCTCGACGGCCAAGCGGTTCAGGATTTCGCGGAGGGTGGTAACGCTGGCCTCGTAGACCTGCTTCATCCGATCCAGCTTTAGCTTTTCGCCGGGTTGCAGACGTCCGTTGACGATATCCAGGCGAATGCGGCGATAGGCGACCTCGCCGACGGTTTCTCCGGCGCGGGCCTCTGCCTCGAAGCGTTGTGTTTCGACGGTATTCGCCATGGTCTCTCGTCACGGTTTTGCGTCTTGGCACTATCTTCGGGCGCAGCTTTGCTGTCCATATCCTCTACCATCCCGGCATGTTTTGCCATGTACGGAGCCGCGCATTTGTAATTGACGCAACAACCCCCGGTCTTTCGACCGGGGGCGGGTAACTTTTCGGTGTCTGCCTTGCTCAGAAGAGCTCGATGTCGCTTGCGGTGACGAGGGCGTTCTGCTCGAAGGTTGCGATGAGCTGCTGATCCTGCGCGCCGGTGCCGTCGATGTCGAACCACAGCTGGCCCGAGACCTGGTCGAAGATGAACCGGTCATCCGCGTCGAGCGCTGCCGTGCCGGCGACGAAGGCGTCGGCCGACAGGATGCCCTTCACCACGCCGGCAAAGACCGTCTGCTTCATCATCAGCTTGTCGCCTTCATCGGCTTCGTTGACGTTGAAGTCGATGATCCGGTCGACGTTGTCCGGCGCCAGCGCCCGGTCGAAGACGAAGCTGTCCGCCCCGGCCTGACCGCGTAGCGTGTCGCGGCCTTCGCGACCGATGATCGAGTTGTCGAACGGGTTGCCCACGATCGTGTTGTTCAGCTCGTTGCCGATGCCGTTCACCCCTGGCACCCCTTCGCCCGCATCGTTGCGCAGGGTCTGGATATAGAGGTTCTCCACGTTCGCATCGAGCTGGATCGAGCGGAAGGCTCGGACCGTATCGATGCCGCCGCCTTCCAGCTCCACGGCGTTGTCGCCGGGCGCCCGCAGCAGGTAGGTGTCGTTGCCATCCCCGCCCACCAGCGTGTCGACGTTCTTGCCGCCGTCCAGGATGTTGTCCTGGTCGTTGCCGGTGATCACGTTACGCAGGCCGTTGCCGGCGCCGAGGATCGCATCGCCTGTCAGCACCAGATCCTCGATATGCGCGCGCCCCATGCGGAAGTCGACGCTGGCCTGGACCGTGTCATGGCCGTCCCAGCGGTTGCTTTCCGCGACCCGGTCGCCGGCATCGTCGATGATCAGCAGGTCCGAGCCCGGACCACCGTTGAGCGTGTCATTGCCGCCCTGGCCCTGCAGCGTGTCATCACCGGCAGACCCGAACAGCACGTCATTGCCATCCCCGCCGAGGATCGAGTCATTGGCGCGACCGCCATAGATGATGTCGCGCAGCACGTCGCCAACGATATTGGTGCCGACATCGTCATCGGATTTCACCGTATGCTCGCGACCACCGGTCAGCTGCACCTCGCGCGAGCCGTCGATGAACACGTTCTTGCCCCGGCCCAGTGGACCCACATCCAGCAGTACCGGGTTCCCGGCGGAGGGATCGCCCACGTCGATATAGAGCTTGGAGCTGTTGGATTGCGACACCAGCGGGTTCTCGACCACGAGGCCGAGCGTCTCGATGCCGGAGACGTCGAAGCCCTCGATCCCGGTGAAGGTTCCGATCTCGCCGAGGTTGGCATTCAGCGAACTCTGGGAGATCTTGATCACGTCGAAGCCCGTGCCGCCCAGAACTTTAAAGTCGGGGCTGTCCACATGGGCCCGGCTGGCCGTGAAGATATCCCCCTTGTCGGTGCCCACGGCAAAGAGCTGCGTCGCTCGCATCTCGATCGTCTGGCCCGGGGCATTGTCGCCTTCGAAGGCGAAGTTCGCCGAGACAAGATCGGCCAGTTGGATGCCCTTGAGCTCGGTATAGCCGGTGGGGCCGAAATCGACGATCACGTCCGCCCCGACCTGGCGCAGATTGAGCTGCGAGAAGGCGGTATAGGCAGAGCCGCGGATCCGGATCACATCGCCGCCGACCCCGGCCTCGAAGTCGTAGATCGTGTCGGTGAAGTCCTCGAAGAGGCGCAGGAACGTGTCGCTGCCGGCGCCGCCATAGAGGTCGTCGCCATTGGCGCCGCCATTGATCACGTCATCGCCCGACCCGCCGACCAGCAGGTCGTTGTCATTGCCGCCGCGCAGGGTGTCGTTGCCGACGCCGCCGGCCAGGGTGTCCTTGCCTTCGCCGCCGTTCAGCTTGTCGTCGCCGCCATAGCCCTGCAGCGTGTCGTTGCCGTCATCGCCGTTCATCGTGTCATTGCCGCCCTGGCCCAGGCCGAGGTCGGACCCGTCACGCATCGCGATATTGCCGCCATCCTCATGGGCGACGATCCGGTCGGACCGGTCGCCGGAGCGGGCATATTTGAAGGTGACGTCGTTGCCTTCGATGTCCGACAGCGGGTGCAGGCCGCGCACGCCCGGATGGACCGCCTGCCATTGCGGCGAGGACCCGACCGGGTAATCCTGCTCGTTCACGTCGATGACGATGGTGTTCTCGTCATCCGGGGACCCGTGGAAGTTGATGTCCCGGTTTGTGTAGAGCATGTGCAGGGTGTTGTAATGCTCCGCATTGTAGGAGGAGAACAGCACCGCGTGGCGCGCATCCGTCGACGACAGGTTGGTGAAGTCGTTGGCAAAGCTTTCCTGGAACAGGAAGTGATAGCCCGAGGAGCCCGATTTGTTATGGGCCCCGACCGCGGTCAGCGCATCGGCCGTGGTCTCGTGGGCGCGCTGCCACTTGAAGGCATGGGCAGCCGGATCGGTGATCGTGATCCGCTCCATCGAACTGTCGCGCACCCCGTCG
>NZ_AQQX01000026.1 GCF_000768315.1 Pseudooceanicola atlanticus | reverse complement strand
GTTGGCGCAGACTCTACATTAAGGTGAGGGATTTCGCGGGGGGCAGGTCAAAGTGTGCCCCGAAGGACCGTTTGCCAGACCTTTCTCGACCCAAGAAGAGCTTCCCCTGTCAGACAGACGCCGGTGATACGCTACGCCCCGGCTCGCAGATCGTCCGATGTCTCGACAGTGCCATACCGAGCCCTGTTGAAGCCGTCCGCACCTCGATCCCTCTGTGTTCCACTATGACCACATCCGATCCGGGTCCTCCGATCAACAGATCATCTCCGCACCTCCAGCAACTGTGTCATCGCCGAAATGGCCATTAATCTCGTCGATCCTTTGCCGCACGTCAGGTGATCAGATCAATGATCGCCAAACAGCGTAACTTCACAAAATCCGCCTACACTGGTGTAGTTGCCGCCCTGCCCATCCGAATGATTGGTCCAAACGTCGCCCATGATGGTGCCTTCAAGCTGTGTGCCGACGACGTTCACGAACCTCAGTAAAGCCGAGACAGCGCAGCCGTAATATGTTCCGCCTGGGTTCGCCGGGCCAGATCAAGCTCCATCCCACCGTCAACCGGGCCGCCAAGAAAGAAAAAAGCGGGACCCAGAGTGTTGTCGCAAGCCCCCCTGCGATCCCGAGATTTTCTACATCGCGGCTCTTGTCCTCGGACGAATGGTGCGTCCGTTTGCGCCGGCGAATGCCCTTACCATCCACTAAGCTGTAGGCTTCGATGTTCCGGGTTTCTGTCTCATCGCCACTCCTAGGTGGCTTCGGTGAGCCTGAAACCCTCTGTTACAAAGTCAACTCATATGTCCCGAAGGCGCTGAGGGCGGACAGTCGCGAGGAAATGTCTCCGGGCCAGTTTCATTTCGGCGCAGCGGAATGTTAGCGATTCAGAGGACAATACCGAAAACCCGCAATAAAGGCGATCGGCACTGCAGCGCAGCGCCGGCCGAATTGGACTAGTTTCGAAGTATTGGTCCAAGCTCTCCCTGATATTTGGCAAACTTTTGACTTCTGAACCGGATGAATCACCATCAAGAAAGCGGCGTGCACGGGAATGCTCCGGGGACGCGGATCAGTCAGAAAATTTCAATATCGGACGCGACGAGCGTCGCGTTCTGTTCAAAAGTGGCGATCAGTTGCTTGCTGCCTACGCCATTGCCGTCGCCGTCGAACCACAAATGGCCAGAGGCCTGATCGAAAATGAAGCGATCGTTGAAGTCGAGCGCCTCTGTGCCTTCGCGGAAGAGCGCCGCCCCAAGAGTGCCCGTGCCGATGCCGAAAATCGATCCCTTCATCAGTAGGCGGTCGCCCTCATTCTCTTCACTGACGTTGAAGTCGATGATCCTGTCGACGTTGTTGGGCCCAAAGGCGCGGTCGAAGACGAATGTATCTGCCCCGGCCTGCCCCTTTAACGTATCCCGGCCCTGACGACCGATGATAAAGTTGTCAAAGGGGGTCCCGACAATCGTGTTGTCGAGCCCGTTGCCAATGCCGTTGAAGATCGCCGGGTCACCATCCTTGGTAAAGAGCGTCTGCATGAAGAGACGTTCGATATTCGCGCTCAGTTCGACCGAACGGAAGGCCAGAACGACATCGTTGCCCTCTCCTTCCAGTTCCACGGCGGTATCGCCCGGCGAACGGATCAGGTAGCGATCATTGCCTTCGCCGCCGACCAGAGTGTCAACGTTCTTCCCTCCGTCCAGAACATTATCGCGGGCGTTGCCCGTTATAATGTTCTGAAGACCATTGCCCGCGCCCGTGATGGCGTTGCCAGTTAGTTCCAGGTTCTCGATATGGCTGCGCCCCATTCGGAAATCGACTGAGCTTACCACTGTGTCGATGCCCGGGAAGCTACGGCTTTCAGCCACACGATCCCCGGGATTGTCGACGTGGATGACATCTGAACCGGGTCCGCCGTTCAATGTGTCTTCGCCGCCATTGCCAAAGAGCGTGTCATCGCCTTCGCCACCGAACAGAATCTCGGCCACACCAGTGCCGTTGAGCACGTCGTCGATATCGGTCCCGTCGATAATTTCCGGCGAAATAACGATTTCGACTGTGCCGTTGGTGACGAAGACGCCATCACTGACCGAATACTCAATCCGGTCCGTGCCGACCGCCAAGCCAGTTGGCGTATAGGTCATACTGCCATCAGGATTGATGGTAAACGCGCCTAGGGCCTTGTCGCTGGTACGGGCACTGGAGACGATCGACAGAACGTCGGAAAGGTTGACATCGCGGTCATTGGACAGCAGCCCCGTACTGGCGGAGAGCGATAGCACTTCGCCGACACCGAGATTGAAGACCTCGGAGTCAACAACCGGCGCAGCTGCATCGGCCACCAAGCCGACAACCGTGCCCGCTTCAGTTTCGATGAATTCGAAGCTGCGCCCCTCAAAATCGCCCTCGAGTTTTAGCCGGCTTTCCACGACACCATCGTTGTCGAAGTCAAATTCGAGAATGGCGGACCCAGGACGGATATTCACTCGATCGGAGGGCACGTTGAGCCCTTCGATCATGATGACATCGCCTTCTTCGAAATCTTCGACCACGTCGTCGTTCAGATCATCCAGGTTTCCGGCGATAGTGTCCTCGCCGCCACCCATGACGATTCTGTCTGCACCGCCGCCCGGAACGAACATGTCCCGACCAGCAAGGCCATTCATGAATTCTGGGTTCCTGCTGCCGCCGAAATAGTCTTCTGAACCGGAGCCCAAGACACTCTGGAAATTTCGGAACGTGTCAAAGCCTGCGGCGCCACGGGTTGTCCCGGTAACGAAATCGACGATTACGCCGCCTGTCGCCTCGGAATAGACCAATGTGTTGATACCCTCGCCACCGTTGAGGTCGTCGTCGCCGAGACCACCTTGCACGCTATCGTCGCCACCGCCGGCGTTGATGACATCGACAGCGTCGTTGCCGACGACCGAATCGCTTTCATCTGTGCCGAACAAAATGCCGCCGCTTTCCGCCGCTGCGATGAGCTGCGGATCGGAGGACCGGCGTTCGATGTTGATGTCGTCCAGCTGGGCAGCCGACACGCCGAGAAGCTGTAACTCCATCCCGGTCTTGAACCTGAGGACGACATTTTCTCCCTGTGCGGATGCAAGAGCCTGTGCGACATCCGAAAAGGCGAATGCCGTGAGGTCCAATGTATCCAAGGCGATGTCGAAATCGGAGACAACGACGATATCATCGTCGCGCAGCACGACGACCCTGTCGGCGCCAGCGCCAGTAGAAATGGTGTCGTCCCCTGCCCCACCGCTGATCGTATCGGCGCCAAGGCCTCCGACGAGGACGTTATTCGACGCGTCCCCCATAATCTGGTCGTCGAGATTGGTGCCCACGACATTCTCGATGCTGAAGAGCTGATCGAGGCCAACCTGTCCATTGACGACGACGCCATCTTCGGACGTGCCTCCCAGCACGACCTTGATCCCGCGAATCTGGTCAAAGCCGCTTTGCACGTTCGAGCCGTAACGCACGGTATCGATACCGCGACCGCCAAAGACCGTGTCATTGCCGCCGCCCATGATGAAGATATTGTCCCCATCCGTGCCGATCAGCATGTCATCCAGACCGGTGGAGGACACATTCTCGAAGTTGTAGGCCTTTTCGATATTTCCATTGCCGTCGATGATTTCGCCAGTTGTCAGGTTGGCGAATACCCCCTGGGTTATGCCGCCTGAAACGACATTGTCGGTCAAAAGCAGGGTGTCGACACCCGCGCCGCCATCGACTTCGTCGGCACCTTTTCCACCGCGGATCGTATCGTCGCCAGCGCCGCCGATAATGGTATTGTCGCCCTCATCTCCTTCGAGAAAGTCGTTGAACCTGGTGCCGATCGCGTTTTCGACACCCTGAAGTTCTGCGATCGGCTGGCTTGTGGCGGCGAGACGGTCGACCACGGTCTGCTGATCGAACTGGCTCACAATCTGACGTGGACCGTTCAGGGTCGCACTTGGACTGAGGGTGAAGGACACACCGCGGATCAGGTGAGACAGATCGACGGTGTCGATCCCTTCGCCAGCATCGAATTGGGCGAAGCCCTGCATCAGAATCAGTTGGTCGTTCCCGTCAAAGCCGGTAATGATGTTGCGATTGGCAGAATTGCCGCCACGCGCCACGAAGACGTCACTCTCTTCGCTGCCGATCAAGGTATCAGCGCCCAAGCCGCCATCCAAGCGGCTGCCTTCTGCGCCAGCGGTCAACCTGTCGTTCCGGTCGGTCCCCACAGCGTTTTCGATCGAGACGAGGGTTTCGACATTGCCGAATGTATCGGTTGCAGTTCCGGCCGACAGGTCCACCGTAACGGCAAAACCGCCGCGCTCGAACGAGAAGTCCACCGTGTCTCGGCCCGACTTGCCATCGTAGCTGTCGACGCCCTTGCTGCCGGTGAAGACGTTTTGCGACCCGTTACCGGTGAAGGTATCGTCGAAGAGCGATCCGATCACATGTTCGATCGCCTCGACGAATTCAAAGCGTTCAGAGCCGAGCGGTAGACCAGGTTCACCATTCGGGAAGCGCGGCGCCTTTTCCTGGACCAGCGTCGAAATCAGATCGATATCGAGGCCCTGTGGCTCTTCCGTGGAAAACAGGATTTCGCGGTAATCAATACGGTCAAAGCCGGACCCACCGTCGAGGCGACCGAAATCGATCTGGCCGATGAAGAGGTCATCGCCGCCAAGGCCTTGCACCAATTCGAGCTGGAACGCTCCATTAAATGTGTCTGCAAATTCAGTGCCCAGCAACACCTCGACACCGAAATCGCTGGAATTGTCCGGAGCAACGATCAGACCAGACTCGTAGTCGACCAGCTGCACGGTTCCGTCCGCGTTGAACACAGTCTTTGCGAAGCCATCGATCAAGATTCCCGCATCGGCGCCCACAAAGCTGAGCGTGTCCTCTCCCAGTTCTGCCGCGAAGAACAGGTCAATGGCTCCTGCATATTCATAGCGGTCATTGCCGCCACCGCCCTGAACAAAACTACCGGTGCCGGTGCCTGTGCTGAGCACGTCATCACCTGAACCGCCGAAGAGCGCATCGATACCGCCCCCGCCGATCAACGTATCGTTGCCGCCGAAGCCCGTTATTTCGTCCTCTGTGTCGCCACCAATGACAATTTCATTGGCATCGCTGCCTTCGAACATTGAGAAGCCGTCGCCTAGCAGAAACCTTTCGACGTCAAGGAAGCGTAAACGTTCATTATCGTCAGGTTCGAAGAGGTCGATCCCGGTCACGCGACCGGCCTCAACAGAGCTCCCCTCCTCGTTCTGCATAGTCTGTCCGCTGAGGACACGGATGAACTGATCGTCGGATTGCGAGGACAGGTCCAGCGTGTCGAGAACACCCTCCCCTGCAAGGAAAACACCACTGCCGCCGTTATAAACGAAAGTATCGTTACCGCCGAAGCTGAAGATATCGTCAAAACCAGTGCCGCCGATAATGGTGTCATCGCCAGCCTGGGTCGTGATGATATTTGTCCCGCCAAGGCCCTCGACCAAGAAGTCGACGATGTCTTCGAAAATCTGAAGGTCCGCATCGACGAAGAAGAAGTCGGTATCGGAAGTGTCGGTCAGGCGATAGCTTTCCACACTAGTGACATCCGTGGAGCCATACCCGGCCCCTACGATGGTTCCGTTACCGTCCATGGCCAGAGTGACCTGCAGGTTGCCGAAGCTGGCCACATCGGTGACGGTCGGATCGAGGATCACCTGGTCGTGCCCACCGCGCCCATTGATGAAATCGTCGCCTCCGCTGATGGTGAATAGGTTGTCGAAATTGTCGCCCAGCAGAATGTCCTGGAACTGGGTGTCAATCACACCTTCGAAGCCCGACAGTATGTCAGTGTTGCCAAAACTGTCCGTTGCCGTGCCGGTCTCCGCTAGGATGGGAGTGCCGTCCGGTTCGGACGAGGCCACGTCGGCGAGGGCGACGAAGACGCCAGCGCCGCCATTTTCAGAACGATAATCCAAAATGTCGACGCCACCGCCACCGGTCAACGTATCATCGCCAGCCAAGCCAGAAACGACGTCGTCGCCGTAACCCCCGTCGATCCGATTGCTCTGATCGTTACCGACAAGGCGGTCAGCGAAGTCCGTGCCGGTAACGGAGTTGACTTGAGTCGAGACCATCAGCGACCGGCCAATGCCAAAATCTCGGGCATCGGTATCGTCATCGGTCCTGTACACGGGCGGGTTGCCGAGATTTAACGCTACGTCAACCGCCGCGCCGAAGCGCGAAAAATCAACGGCATTATCCCCGCCACCGCCGATGAATATGTCGTTGCCGCCATTGAGGACGGCATTCTGCTGCCCCGGGATGGGCCCGTCCGAGAAACCGTCCGATCGCCCTTCGTAGACATAGGTGTCGTTGCCGGCCCCTCCACGCGCGAAGTCATTGCCTGCACCACCGATAAAGGTGTTGTCGCCTGCGAGGTCAGACAACGTGTCGTCGCCTTCGCCGCCGATCAGAAAGTCGGCGCCCAGTTCGGAACCATCGCCCGCGCCGATGACGTCGTCATCGTCACCGCCGACAAGAAAATCCGCCCCTTCCCCACCGAAGAGCGTATCGGCGCCAGAACCCCCCAGTATGAAGTCCGAACCGCCCTGCCCGATCAGCCTGTCATTGTCCCCTCCCCCCTCGAGACGGTTGTCGCTGGCATCGCCGTCGATTACGTCGCCAAAAGCCGATCCGATCACGGCCTCGATGCTGACGAAAACATCGCCCAGCGCCTCTCCACCCAGAGACGGAAAAAGGTTGTCTAAGTCTAGCGTCACGCCGGAGGCGCTGTTCTGATAGCTGATCAGATCGAAACCGGTGCCGCCATCATAGAGATCGGGTCCGATACTGGCGAGAAACAGGTCATCACCGCGACCACCGAAGAAGAACTCGGCTGCTGCCGTGCCCTGTGTGAATTCGTCGGCCTCGTCGGTGCCCAGGAATTCGTTGCCCGGCACCGGTGCGCCGGAGGGTCCGGAAACCAGGCCCGTCGCATCGAAGGCGAAGCCGGTTTCGACGTCGTCGGTGAAGAAAAGGAAGTTCTGCGGGCTGATGCTGTTGCCGAAGTAGTTCTGGATCGTGACTGTGCCGACCCCGGTATCAACGACAAGGTTCGCTTGGGACGCATCGGTGTCGAAGGACAGATCACTCGTCAATGCGCCAATAAAGTGAATCTCTGTGATACCGGAAAATTCGTTAAGAATGACGTCATTGCCGAAACCGGGACGCGAGGCAAACTGTGTTGCGGTTGCGTCGAAGACATAGGCATCGCGGCCGAGGCCGCCGATCATGATGTCGTTGCCGCGGTTGGACAGCAGCACATCGTCGCCGCCATCGGTGGACAGGACACTATTGATGGTGCCGCCGACCACGACCTCACGAGAGGCGCCGCCGGAGACGACCACCCGCTCGATTCCGGAATAGGTCACGCTGCCGAAAGCCTGGTCCAGTCGGACCGTGCTGTCTGGTTCGAAGAGGTTGGCGAACGCAAAGGCCAAGTTGGTGCGCTGTTCGGCTATTGGGCGATCGAGATCGGTATCGAGCAACGGGACGAAGTCTCCCGCAGACGGCGCGAAGACCGATAGGGCATAGCCGCCGATCTGCGACCCGAGATCGAGCCTGTCGAAGCCATCACCTTCACCACCGAAGACGATATCATGACCGCTTTCGTAGTTTATGATGTCGTCACCGCTGCCAGCAAGGACAGTATCATCGCCGCCGCCGTCAAAGACGTGGTCATCACCTGCACCCGTAAGAAGGTAGTCGTCGAACTGGCCGCCATCGACCGTGTCATCGCCGCCGCCGAGCTGCAGGGCAAAGCGTTCGAATTCGCCGATCTTCACACCATTGCCGATGTCGTAGAACGCGCCGCTTTCACCGCTACCCGATGCGGCGTCGCGCGCCGAGAAGAACAGGTCCGCGGTCTCGCCGCTGAAATCGCCAACGAAGAGGTCGTGATCGCCGGCCCGTTCGCCGCCTGCATGCAGAAGGCCACCCTGCCAAACCACGACATCATCGAAATCATTGGACCCCTGCCAATCAACTGCTTCGAAATTGTCAAAGCTGATCTTGTTGATCTGCGTTGCGCCGTCCAGCAGACCGATCTGGAAAGCCGGCGCCGAAGCGGCAACGATCGCCAGGGTCAGGGCCTCCTGACCGCCCGTTGTTGCATCGATCTGCTGGTCAATCTGGGGTGTATCCAAGCCGCTATTGGCCAGGATTGCGAAATAGAAGCCGCCGGGCGCGAGCGCCTCCCGTTGTTCGCTGATGTTGGAGACTATCAAGCGGTCCGCATCTCCACCGCCATCTGCGATATCGGTGCCGTCATCGCCTTCCCAGTAGATCAAATCATCACCGAAGCCGCCGCGCAGGGTGTCGTTACCTGCCTCGCCCGCCATGTAATCGGACCCTTCACCACCATCGAACATGTCGTCGAGACGACCGCCACGTGCCGTGTCGTCCCCAGTTCCGAACAGAATGGCAGCACGGTCGACCCCCTGCACCAGCGCCCCGTTCGACAACGGTTCCGGCGCTTCGAGCTCAGCATCCGTAATGAGGAATTCGACAGCGATGTCCTGTGCCGAAAAGTCAGCGACAAAGAGGTCTCTATCACCGCTCGGATCGTCCTGATCTTCTCCCGCGATGTAGGTCGCGCCATCGGCGTAAACGAGGACATCATTGGCCCCTTCGGAGCCGATGACATTGATCCGATCGATCCCGGCAGCTTCGACAAAGTTGTTATCGTTTAGATCGCCGAAACCGTATATGAAACCCTGAGCCAGATTGGCGCCGCCCCCTGCATCCAAGAAATTGACAGCGGCAAGCGTGAGAGAGTCTCCCGTTAGGGCGCTAGAGCCGCTGAACAATACGAGACCCGAAACTGTCTGGTTTTCTCCGGGGTCACCCGCCGCGATAAGCAGTGTGTCAATTTCATTGTCGACCGGGATGCCGTTATCCTCACCGCCGAAAATGCGGTTGATTCCGGCATCGGTCGCCACATGAATGAATTGGTCCGATCCGGCGCCGCCGAACAGCGTGTTGGTGCCGCCCCGTCCTTCGAGAACGTCGCGCCCTCCTCGGCCATTGAACCGGTCATCAAGGTCACCGCCTCGCAGCAAGTCGCCCTGTGACGAGCCGTCGACGACAAAGCGTTCGAACCCGATCAGGAAGGTATCGCCAAAGATGAACTCGCCATTCGGGTTGCGCAAGGCATCCCCGGAAATGGTGACATTTGGAACGAAATCGCCAATACGATCCACGTTTTCGAAGCGCGTGAAATCGGCAACGAAAACGTCAACTGGCTCTTGGAAAGCGGAAAACATTGGCTGCGTGCCGTTGAGCAGATCGACGTCTCCATAGGCGGCGCGGGCGTTTTCGATAGCCCCCCCGGAATAGAAATCGCCCCCAGTGTAGATGGCAAGGTCGGCTGCCATGTCGTAGCCGTCGATGCTGATCGCCTCGATATCGCCGCCGATGCGAACCCGATCACCCGCGCGTCCGGCGGTGAACATCTCGATCTGATTGGCGGTATCCGCGGGAATGATCGAATAAAGAGAATCGCCGTTGGCATCGACCGCATTCTCAGTTTCGGTGAGGCGATTGACATTGTCGGGATCGATCCGGTTGATGATATCGTCCCGTAGCTGCTGCAAGATGAAATCATTGCTTCGGGCGTCGGCGTAACCACCGAAGGAGCCGCCGGAATTGAAGCCCCAGCCAATCCCAAGCGCCAAGGCGCTTTCCGTAAAATCGGTATAATTCGGACGACCCGGAGTAACGGTGATGGCATCGACACGAGCGGAGGAGAACAGTAGTTCGTCAAAGCCCTGACCGCCACTAATCGTTGTTTGTGCGCCCTCTTCATCGGATGCGGCTATTGCCTGGGCATCGGTTAGACCAGTATCAAGACCAGTTTTGAACTGTACTCGGTCATATACGATGTTGTCATCGCCGCCACCGCCGCGGAAATCGCCGGCACCATGGAATGCGGAGGTGATGATCAGATTGTCGTTGCCTCGGCCGAGATCGAACAGATTCTTGCCGACCCCGTCTTCGGCGTTGAGACCGCTACGCACGACATCCGCACCTCCTCCGAAATATGCGATGATCGCCTCAAAATCACGGATCGTCGTGCTGCCCAGGATCTCTCCGCCCGCTTCGTCTAGGAAAGCGATCTTGGCGCCGTCGAAATCTGCCGCTTCGACAGTGATCTGGGCAAATTCATTATTGGTTTCGGCATAGGTCGTCGTGGTGCTGGCACCGTTGCTGTTGGCCTTGTTGATGCTTTCTGCGCGGAAATCGACTTCGGCTGCACGATCTCCATGTCCGGCGAGGAAATTAGCAACTAGCACATCGCCACGACTGGTGGATGCATTGATCGAAGAGCTGTCGCTTATCGCGTTCTCTTCACCACCATCAAGTTTGGTGGGGATGTTGAAAACCGGATTGACGCCGCCGCTGTCGCGCCCCTGATAGACCACAAGATCACTGTTATTGGATCCAAGAACGCTAGGCGCAACGGTCGAAAGAAGGCGGGTGGTGTCGTAGACGATCTCGAAGCCATCATAGCCCTGATCATCGGCTTCGAAGAGCAGACCTTCATATGCAAAGGTATTAACGGTCGCCGTTGCTACGAGGTCGATCGCGGAGTTGGGTGATGTCACCAACATCTGCAAAGACGCATTGGGGTTCGACAGCAGCGGTGCGGCTACGACAGCGTTGTTTAGGGCCGGATCCAGACCAACGATGGCCTGACCGAATTCGTTGGTGGCTTGGCCAGTCCAGAACAGCGCAGTGTCGGAATCGCCCCCCACGCCGTCAAAGAATTGTTCATTCAGACCGTTGACGAAGATGATGTCGCGGTCGGCCTCTCCATCACTGTTGGTGTCCACAACCTCGTCAAACACCTTGACCACGTCATTCTGCCAGCGGGCCAACTGAATAACGAAGTCCTTGATGGTCTGTCGTGCGCCTGGGGCGTTTTCGTCGAAGCCCGGTGGCACGACATTGGTCCAGAAGTATTCGTAGGTGGCACGTTGCTGGTTGAAATCGCCGGGCAGATAGCCCCATTCATCGAGGCTGTCGGTCTGTTCGTTCACGACGCCTTCCGGCAGGTTGGAGAAACGACCACCGCTTACGGCAAATTGATTGGCCGCAATATCGAATAGAGGCACATTCAGGCCGTCTTCGGGGATAGTAGCTTCGAGCAATGGACCGAACGACAGACCCAGCTTTTCCCCGATCGTTCCGCCGATACCGGCGGACAGGACGCTAACGGTGACGCTGAAACTTCCCCCGATACCGACGCGATGGCTGACCTGCGCGCTCTCGACGTCGAAGAAGGCCTCGACCGTAACCTTGGTGGGCGCCGAGTTGACGTTCGGATGATCGACCAGGAGCGGATCGCTCTGCCCAAGGTAACCGGTGGTCACGCTGTCATCGAGCGGATTGTCAGGTGTCCCGGCATCCGATCGAAGGGTGACACGGACATTCGGCTTGGCTTCGGCGCCAGGATCGACCGCTTCGTTGCCAAGCAGCGAGTCGAAGATGCCGCCGACGAAATTGATAATGTTGTTGCCGTCCAGCAGGCTGTCCGATTCAATCGGTTCCTGGCTGAGATCGACGGTCAGAGCCTCGGTAACACTCAGGCCGGCAGAACCTGCGATGTCCACGAGGGTAATTCCAAGCTCGAAATTACCCTCTCCTAAGAATGGAATGTAGTCGCTTAGATCGAAATCTTCGCTGACGAAGACAGTTTTCTCCAAACCAGCCCCGATCGCAGTACCGACTCCGGGCAATGATTTCAGCAACTTGACCAGCAGAGCGTCGAGATCACCTTCGACAGCGAAGAACGGATTGGGAGAGAACCCGTCACCGGAAACAATCGTGCTGCCCGAGCTGTCACCTTCGGTGTCGGCGCCGGTCGGCAGACGTAGCACGATCGATATCTCATCAGACAGGTCGAAGCTTTGCTGCGCACTTCCGGCATCAAGAGTGAAAATCGGGATCGTCTCGTCTTCGAAGTTGAAGAGCGTGAATTTGTCGAGACTCTCGGTCGACTGGAATGGCAGACGGTAGGTGATATCCCGAAATTCGAGAGCCGCGCCGACAACGAGTTCGAGTGAGAGGCCGCGAACGGCCTCGTCATCCCCGAGCCCTACGCCGGTACCAAGACCGTCAGAGGAAGAGGTAGCGCGCAGCACTTCCGTATCGGAAAAGTCAAAGAAGGCCTTGGTGAAATTACCATTGATATCGGTGACGTCCGAGAAATCGATATTGCGAGAATTGAAGTAGGCGGAGTAATCTGGATCGCTCGGGACAAAAAAGTCATCGTAAAGGACAGAGGTTTCAATATCATATTCTGTATTAAATGACCCTGGGGAACCCAGTCCAGCATTCAACCGGAAACCAAATTGGAAATCGAGGAACACATCGGCCTTGAGCTGTCCGAGCACGTTTAGATCGACGTCAATGATATTGAATTGCGTTGGCCCTGGATCAAAAACAAGAGCATCCTCGGAGCTCCAGGACAAGCCATTCGCAGTACCAGCACCAAGCAGCGACAGGTTCTCAGCAGAAAAACTCAGGAAGGTCGGATCACGGACGATGGGCATAAATTGCTCCAAGAAGGTAAGTGAAAATTTACTTAGATTAACCGTATGACCCACTGCCGGGCAGAGCAAGATTCGTCGTCATCCAAAGCACGCAAAACAAGCAAGGCACTGAATCAAAATGACTTTTCTCGACCGCCGAAATCCCGATCTCACATGACCAAGTCCGATCAGCAGCAGGCAGAAGATTTTCATTGAAATACAATTACTTAACCGGCGCCCGAAATCGTCTGCGGGCCGAAACGCCATTCAATCCGTTCGGGAAGGGGAAAAAATCGAGCAAAAACTGGACGCACGACAAGAAACTTGCACCCAAAATGCACCCACTCAGATCGATCAACGATTCGTGATGCAACGATTTTGGGGCCTTCGACCGGCGGAGGCGGAGGGCTCGAAGCTCGTGCTCCCAGGCGGATGACAATCCTGTTTGAGGAAACGTCTTTGACCGCGCCAGTGTTTATTTTTGCAAATAATAGGTTGGCTTGTAAATTTGGCACCACAGCGTCGAAAAATTACAAATTAGCAGTCAATCCTGCTGCAAGAGCTGCCGGGAAGCCAAGCCAACCTCGGCAAATTATCGCTCATGCCTGGGATGACCTTGCGGAGACCTAGCCGATCGGCAACCATCAGAGTTTCTGCAGCTACACAGTTTGCATCCGTTTTGTTGAAGCATTTGAAGGGACAGGAAATGGCGCTTATTCAGGGAACCCGGGCAGGAGATGTGCTGACAGGCGGAGCTGATCACGACACGATCTATAGTGCACAGAGTAACGATACATTATTCGGCGAAGGTGGAAACGATGTATTGTATGGCGGCAATCAAAACGACTCACTGCACGGCGGGCTCGGAGACGATACACTGTTCGGGGGCAATGGGCGTGACTACTTAATTGGTGTTGATGAGATTCGGGCTCTTAGCACCGAATCCAATATAATGAGAGGCGGCGCTGGAGGTGATGTTTACGTGGTTCGGTCGACTGCCGACAAGGTGATCGAAGGCCCGGATGGCGGTTACGACAGGATTTACACTATTTTCGACGTCTGGCCGCTCCCCCCGGCTTTGGAAGAAGTCCACTTGGGAGATTATTTCGAAGATGGTGTCTTGAAGGGGCCGACTGTAGCGATTGGGAATGAGAAGAACAATCGTATTTTTGGGAACTTCCAAGACAACCTTTTGAAGGGTCTGGACGGTGACGACAGGCTGTACGGCGGGGAAGGAGACGCGGATACGCTAAATGGCGGTCGAGGGAATGATACATTGGAAGGGGAGCAAGGTAATATCTTGCTCGGCGGACCTGGCGATGATGTTTACCAATTCAGCCCTGACTCGATGCCAAAACTCTATAGGGAAATAGAAAACGCTGGATTTGACACAATAATGACGTCAAGCCATTTCCGCTTGGGTGAAAATTTTGAGGGATTGTGGGTTACTGGCAACAGACCATGGAGCGGGTATGGAAACCAATCTGACAATTTTTTAAAGGGCAATAATGAAGGTAATTATCTGTTTGGCGGAGAGGGAAATGACACACTAGAAGGAACCGGCGGAGCTAACAAGTATGTCATGAACACTGCTCTGGGTTCGGACAACGTCGATACCATCGCGCACCTGTCTTCGGAAGAACAGATCCTCCTGCACCCTGATGTCTTTGGCGCCCTTGCTGACCAAGCCGGAAATGATCTGGACACTGGCTCCTTCGTGACAGGCAGTTCGGCCGCGGATGCGGACGACCATATCATCTATGACGATACGACCGGCGAGTTTTTCTACGACCCCGATGGCACCGGCGCAATTGAACAAATTCTGTTTGCTCGATTAGAATACTTCTATCTGGATTCGTTCCCCGAACCTACTGCCAAAAGCTTTAAAGTATACGAAGAAGTTGGGCTGTTGATAAACGGCTCGGGTTCGAGAGACGATCTTATCGGAACCCCTTGGGACGACAGCATCAACGGCGGAGGGAACTCCGACGAGCTTTATGGTCTGTCCGGTGACGATCAGCTGGACGGAGGTTCTGACAGTGATGAACTGTATGGCGATACCGGCAATGATACCCTTCTTGGGCGCGATGGCGACGACGAATTGTATGGCGGTAGTGGCGACGACCTGATGAGCGGCGGTACTGGCAACGATACCTACTGGATTGACAGCGTTGGCGACGTCGTAATTGAGGAAGATACGGTTGGCACGTCGGATTTAGTGCGGTCACATATCAACATAGGCGCTCTCCATGACAGGGTCGAAGACCTGCGGCTGCTTGACGGTGCTGCGCGGGTTGGCAACGGCAATGCCAGTGACAACCGTATCTTCGGCAATGACAGCGACAACTATCTGCGCGGCTTCGATGGCGATGACAGTCTGGATGGCGGATGGGAGGGTGATCATGGCGACACGCTGAAAGGTGGCGCTGGCGACGATACACTTGAAGCCGGCGAATACATGATGGGCGGCTCCGGCGACGACGTTTATTATGTTGTAAGGGCCCAAAACCTAGACGCCGTTATCATCGAGGGCGCAAATTCCGGGACTGACCTTGTATTGAGCAACGTGAGTTATCGACTTGGAGCCCATGTCGAGAACCTTGAGCTGGATCGTGGCGGCCACAACAACGCTATCGGCAACAAGCTAGACAATCAGCTTGAAGGCAACCAGTACGACAACGTGTTGAACGGCCGCGAGGGCAACGACACACTGACAGGGAATATCGGTGCGGATACCTTTGTCTTTTCCCGAGACCTGGGCCCGAACAATGTCGATACGATCACCGACATGAGTGGAAACGACACGATATTGCTGCATAGCAACGTGTTTTCCGCGCTCAGCGCCGGCGCCCTTGCCTCATCCGCCCTTGTCTTCGGAGGCGCCGCGACGGATGGCGATGACAGGATCATCTACGATCAGACCACTGGTCAGTTGTTCTACGACGCAGACGGCACGGGTGCAGCCGCACAGATCCTTTTCGCGGAATTGGAGGACAAGGCGTTGATAGCGGCTGACATGTTCTCAGTCGCCTGATGCGTTTCCGTCGCAATCAGAAGCTGGGCATGGAACGTATGTGCAGGGCTTCACTCAATTCAGTGGTTTCGATTTCACGGACCTAATCTGATTAATCCTCCCAAACTACATTCGTTGATTTGGGTCTGGTCGACCGGTTTAACGCTTGATTTCTTGGATGGTTTTTTCTCTAGGCACCAATTCGGCAGCCTGTTCATGGGAAATGAACCAAATTCCAGACAGGCTAATCCATTGCACTGGAAATCACGCGGCGTAGGTCGGGTATCGGCGTCGCCCCGGCCAATATGGCGGCAAGCCTGCCATATTGGCCGAAAACAGGCTTGAACAGCGTTTCGAGACGCCCGCTCTGGATCAGGCCCGGGGGACCAATATCACCTACCTGAGAATGCACGAAGGGTGGCTGTATCTGTGTGTGGTCATCGACCTGTTTTCCCGTCGTGTCGTCGGCTTTGTCGGCGCAACCCTCATGACGAAGGACCTGGCGCTTCAGGCTCGTCTGATGGCAGTCTGGCGGCGCACAAATCCTTTTCCAAGTCAAAGCGCAAGCAAACAAACAACGGAATGCTGTCGCCCATTGAATTCGAGATCAGGCCGGAGACACGAAACCATGCACGTATCTAGAAATCTAGGAGCACCCCACTTAAGATCCAAAGCTTTTATTTTTGCGAAGTGCCTTCCGCAATGTGCGTATCAGATTAGTCGCATTTTTCTTCATTTGGAGTTGGCCTTCCTTTGAGACGGCCTTTAAATGTTTAGAAACCCTCGCCGCGTTGTCACCACGCATTGGAATTTTGAATTGGAACGTCGATGACGCTGCTGCAAGATCGGAGGAGCTTCGTTAGACCTCGCCTGCAGGCCAAGCAAGCAAGAATCCTCTTATTCGGTTGCTTGCCTAGGGCCTTATTGAAAGGCATAGCGTCCGGAGGTACTATGAAATCGATTTCGTCCGGGTTTTGGCTTTGCCAGTCGGTCCAGGCTGGCATCGCATAGGTGGAAGTTGCCAACCCAAGCCGTTGTAAATGGACGACAAACTTTAGAACCGCCAATACCACCCCGAAAAGCATTGAATTGAGTTAGGTAGAAATAATGGTCGAATCCACTGTCAACGCGGCCAACGCCGGCAAAGATGGCAATCCCGATATTGCAACTCTTGCGAACGGAACAACGGTCGTTGCATACCAGTCCGAATTCGGCGCGACAGGCGGCGTCTTCGAAGTTCGATTTCAGCTGATCGACGCTCAAGGATCGCCGATTGGGTCACCGGTCGGACTGGGTCAGCAATCTAGTGTTACTGGCGGCGGGGCGGTCGTATCCGGTCTGTCCGACGGGTCCTTTGTCGTATCCTGGATCGCGAGCGGGAATGTTCTGGCCCAACGGTTCGACGCAAATGGCGTCTCGCTTAGCCCGATCATCACCGTCGATGACAACGTAAACATCAAGGCACTGGCTATCGAGCCCCTGTCGGGAGGCGGCTTCGTGATATCGGCGCTGCATGGCGTTGCATCGGGAGGTGGTTCGGCGGCTGTCCTCTATAATTTTGCGACAAATGCCGCCACGACGTTCACCCGCGACATCGAGAGTAGCAGCCAATTCGGCGGATCGGGAAATGGGATCAAAACGCTGGAGCTTCCTACAGGCTACTTTTCAGTCTGGGCTGCGGCCAACGATGAGATAAAAGGTGAATTCCACGAAGATGGCAGCGGCAATGAGACCATCTTTTTCGACGAAACCTTCGGCGCAAATGGCGGGATCGACGGCACAGTGGCAGCGGCCGAGCTAACCGATGGCAGCGTTGTTGTTGCATGGGCACAGTACGGCAATATTAGGATGTTGATGCCCGAAGTCAGCGACGAAGGCAGTTTCCTTCCCGGCGAAATCGCCAACGCCAATCGGATTGACGAAACCACGCAACCGGACATCTTGGCCCTGTCGAACGGTAATTTCGTGATCGTCTGGGCTGCACAGGATCCCGCCACCGGCGATTACAACATCAAGGGGCAAACCTTTGATTCAGACGGGGTACCGGTAGGCGGCGGCTTCCTGGTGAATGACGTCACCGACGGGCCACAGGTCAAACCCGGCGTTTCCGAAATTTCGAATGGTGGGATCCGTGTGGTCTGGCAGACCAATCCTTCGGGGAACCTAGACGTAGCGTTCAAGGACCTGACACAGGCTGAAATCACGGCAGGGACTTATACGATAGTCGAGGATTCTCCGACTGTCGCGGACGTGGAAATTACAGGCGATCTGGTTCAAGGTGAGGTACTTGGATCAGGGCCTCCGCCAACGGATGCGAACGGCATCGCTGAAGTGACCTATTCTTGGTATCGCAATGCAATGCCTCTCGGACAGAGCCTGAGTGGCGAAATCATCGCCGGAGCAAACGGCGCGACATACACCCCTGTCCAGGCCGATGTCGGCGAAACGCTAGGTGTGCTCGTGAGCGTCACGGACGATTTGGGTAACGTCTCGACCTTTCGCGACATTGCTGACGACGTCATTGCGAACCAGAACGATCCAGTACAGGGCGAGGTTTCGATTGACGGGGCAGAAGATGGTGTGACCGTCGGCGAAACTCTACGGGCCAATCCCTCGCTCTCGGATCCCGATGGTCTTGGTGTGCTGAGCTACACTTGGTCCCGAGACGGCATCGCCCTTGCTGGCACCAATTCTGCCGATTATGCGGTGACGGGGGCTGACCTTGGAGCGCAGCTGTCCGTAACTGTCTCATACGTTGATGACTTTGGCGCCACGGAACGCGTTACGAGCGATATGGCGGGCCCTGTCGGATCTGCAGGTCCGACCGAAGACGCAGACCTGATAATTGGGGGGACCGGTAACGACTCGCTCACAAGTCTTGGCGGAGCTGATACGATCTACGCATATGAAGGTGATGACACGATCGACGGCGGCGCCGGAGCCGATCGAATGATTGGCGGTCCCGGGTCGGACACATATCATGTTGACGACACCAATGATTTCGTCGGCGAGAGCCGGAATTGGGCCGGACATGACCTTGTCTACGCCTCGATCGATTTCCGCATGGGTCGAGCTCATATTGAGGACCTGTATTTGACCGGCCCTGCCCTTCTGGGCGCTGGAAATGGTCTTGCCAACGAAATTCGCGGGACGGTCGGAGACAACATCCTGGACGGAGGCAAGAACAATGACACTCTTATCGGTGGTGCAGGAAATGACACGTATCTGGTCCGAGCCCCAGGCGATACGGTGATCGAGGCGGCCGGACGGGGCGTCGCCGACACGGTAAAGGCGTTCCGAGCCTACAAGCTGACTGATAATGTCGAAAGACTTTATCTTCAAACACTCCGCAATGATGCCGGCGAAGGCATCGCTGGGGTGAACGGCATCGGCAATGACTTGGACAACACAATTGTCGGCAATCCATTTGACAATGTGATTGTGGGTCGGGAGGGGCGTGACACGCTGAAAGGTCAGGCTGGCGCCGACACGTTCGTTTTTGACCGTGCATATGGCCCGGCGAACGTGGATAGGATAATAGATTTCAATGTGAACGTACCCGATGAGGGAGACATTCTTAAAATGAAGGGCTCTGTTTTCGGCGGTCAATCGGCCGGTGTTCTGGACTCGCAATTGTTTACAGCCGGCACTCAAGCCAACGATTCAAATGACAGGTTCATATTTGATGCAGCGTCCGGCAACCTTTGGTTCGATGCCGACGGGGCGGGTGGCGCAAGCCAGATATTGATCGCGACATTCGAGCAAAACGCTGTCGTTTCTTTTGACGATATCCTGATCTACTAGGCTCATGATGATTTGAATTCCCGCCGCTGGCGTGCCCCATCGGGTGGCCCGGTTTCATTGGGAGTGCATCGTGGACTTGCCGGGCTTTTGTGGAGAGCGTTTAGCTCACTTCGCGGGCCTTTCGCTCGAATGCTATCGGGTTCCGCCTGCTGGCGTGATTGCCAGGCGAACGGCCACAACAGCTCCGACTTGATGGTCTTGAAGAAGGTCTCGACCATGGCGTTGTCATAACAGTTTCCCTTGCCACTCATGGAGATCAGGACGCCGCGCTTTCGGAGTTCGGCTTGGTATTCGACAGAGCAATATTGGCTGCCGCGATCCACTGCACGGCAGGGTATTTTCGCAGAAATAGCCCGAGAGGGGCTGTGGTGGACCAGGCCAGGCTGCGGATTGCGAGCCGCGAGAGCACGGCACAGGGCCTCGACCGACGGGCCGCGCTTCAGTCGATCACTCGTGGCCCAGCCGACAACCCGTCGAGAGAAGAGATCGATGAATGAGACCTTGTCCGCCATTGGTCCGAGGACAATGGTCGAATGCCAGGTAGAGCCAACCCTCAGCAGTCCAGATGTAGGAGATGTCAGCGCCCCACTTTCTGTCGGCGGCTTTCGCCGAGAAGTCCTGTGCAACATGGTTGGGCGCGACAGGCCAGGCATGTTCACTGTCGGTCGTCCGCTTGAACCGGCGCTTCTGTCGGGCCACCAGCTTGTTCTCTTTCATCAGGCGGGCTGTTCGATGCCGCCCGATCTGGTGTCCCTCATCGACGAGATCGCGGTGCATGCGGGGACTGCCGTAGGTCCCGTTCGACAGCGCAAAGGCCGTTCGGATGTGGGCAAGATGGATCATGTCCTGCCGCTGGCGATGACAGGCAGGACGATCCCTCCAGGCGAAGAACCCGCTCTGGCTGACTCCGAGAACCCTGCACATCCGCTGGATAGAGAAGCTGGCCTTCTCCGCCTCTATGAAAGCGAAGCTCATCGACTTGCGTCTTTCGCGAAGAAGGCGTTCGACCATTGTCCTCGGACCAATGGCGGAAAATGGTCTCACCCTTTTTTAAGATATCGCGCTCCTGCTTCAGAACCGCGTTCTCGCGGCGCAACCGCTTCAGCTCGGCGTGCAGGTCGACCGATGCCTCGCCCGGCTCACCAGCGTCCCGTTCACGATTGAGCCATCGCGTCAACGTCGAGAGCCCGATGCCCAGATCTTCTGCGATCTTACGCCGTGTCCGGCCGCTTGTCAGTGCAAGCCTAACCGCTTCCCGCCGAAACTCCGGCGTCGGTCTGTTTCCGTTTCCCATAGAACACTCCTGGTTCATCAGTTGGTGCTCTCCACTTTTTTAGGGCAAGTCCATTCTGGCGGGTCCATCCCAGATGATACAAGGTCTGATCGAAGCTGAGGTCGACCTTTCGGCGGTTACCGAACGGCGCAGATTATTTGATGTCGCAGGACATTACGCACGACCGGACGTGTTCACACTGCACGTGGATCGGACGCGTAAAGAACCGGTGCATTTCAATTGACCGCGCAATCCTTTCGATCACTGCGCCACATCTTCAAGCGAAAATGGTCGTGGAGCCATTCCGGCACAGCCAAAGTTGGCGTTGTTCGCAGCAAATTTCCGAAGCCAGCGCGAATTGCCCTCGGGCTGGCGTGCATGCGCATCGAAACCGTCAGAGGCTCATCCGCTGCAACCAGTTGACAGTGAGGGCCTTGAAGAGCTCGGGCTGCTCCCAAGACAGGCTGTGCCCCGCACAATCCAGCACGGCCAGCGTTGCTCTCGGGTATCTCTCTATGCCATCCAACATGTCCTGGTAGCCCGCCATTGCATCCTGACGCCCATTCACGACGAGGCAGGGTTTGTCGAAAACGCGCGTCGGATCGGCAAGGTCGAAACTGAAGTTGAAGTTATCGCGGACCTTCTCGGCCAAACGCCCGTCGACGAGCGCAGAGGCCGGCACCTTCGTGCGTTCGATTTTCTGAAGGACATCCGGTCGTTGAACAACGAGCCGGGATAGCCGCGCTGCGGCCTCGGGTGAAGCCTGCGATGACTCCGCGTCGGGCATTGTGACCAGCGTCCTGTGCTCAGGGCGCCAATCAGCCGAAGAGCCAGGCATTCCGTCCGCGACGATCAGCATCATTCCGAGAATATCATCAGGGCGGGTATGGGCCAGTCCCATCGCATGATAGGAGCCCCGCGACTCTCCGATCACCGCGAACTTTTCTCGGTCGAACGCAGCGTCGATGAAGGCGCTGATCATGCTCAACACGTCGTCCTGACCTTCTACGCTGTCATGTGCGATGGACTTACCATGCCCTGGCAAATCCATGTAGACACGCCGCCAGCCGGACGAATTTTTGAAGGCGGGCTCCAGAGCATCAAGCATGTGACGATGATCAAGGCCACCGCCGTGCATGATCAGGATGGGAGCACCTTCGCCTCTGATCGCGGCATGAATCTTCCCCATGGGCAGGTCAATTTCCATATGGGTCCTCCTCAGGGATCAGCCTATCAGCTCGGTCCTGCGATGCCAGCTTTGTCTGTAGGAGGTGGACCTGGCTCGTCGCGACTTCGCAGTCGATACGAATGGCCGACTTGGCGATACTGCACCGCGACATCAGTATGACAGGTCAATATCCGCTTTGGACCGGGAGCTGACCTGGACGCGAAGGGCGAAGAGCAGCCGTTCGCAACACGAAAGATGAAAGGCACCATTGGGCCGGGATCGGTAATCCGCTGTATCTGGCACAAGGGTCCGCTATGGGCCGGCCGCGACGGACCGGCCCCTGGCGCTTAGATCTCTACCGACTCTGCGATCGTAAGCACATCCTCCAGCTCGACGTCGAGGTAGCGCACGATGCTGTCCATTTTTGTGTGGCCAAGCAAGAGCTGCACTGCCCAAAGATTGCCGAACTTCTGATAAATCCGCGCGACCTTGGTGCGACGCATGGAATAGGTGCCTTAGGCGCTTGGCTCGAGACCGATGGAGGTCAACCAGTCCCGGACGAGTCGAGCATACTGCCGCGTCGAGATATGACGCCGTTCGTGGAACTGTCCTGGCCAGAGACGCTCTGACTCGACGATGAGCGGGACGTCGAGCCAAGCTTAGATTGCTTTCCGGCCCCTGCTTGACCAATACTTGAGTCGGCATCCGATCCTCAGTTGCCAATGCACTCAGAACAAACGGCTATTCTCGAGCGGACATTCGGACGGCTGGCGTAGCCGACCATGAGCCCATGCCGGTGGCATGCAATTGATCGCTTGAGCCGGCGGGTAATAGCCGCCTTGGGTTATCTATTTTCTTTCCCTTCGGCAGTTGGCAGCACCATCATCTCTCTTGCTTTCAAAACAGCTTCCATACGGGAGCGGGCGTCGAGCTTCTCGAGTATTGCAGAAACATGGTGGTCCACAGTCCTTGGTGAGATGAACAGCCGCTCGGCAATCTCTCCGTTTGTCAGCCCTCGCGAGAGCAGTTCTAGCACTTTGTTCTGGCGGCTTGTCAGACCGGCCGCATTCTCACGCGTCGAGGCACGCGGTCCCCGCGGCACCGACTGAACACCGCGCTCGCGGAGGTCGAGGCGGACCCGTGCTGCAGTCGCCGCCGCCCCGAGACCGTCGAGAAGGTCCAATCCCATCCGCTGGGCCTCCGCATCGCCATCAACAAGGGCCAGTGCACGTTCGAACGGACAGCCCAACCCGGCCCACGCCGCCGCTGCCGCGCGCCAGTCGCCGCGGGCGAGATGCCGATGCGGGGCTTCCAGTTCGGTGGGCGCCTTCATGTCGAGGCCGAGTTTCCGGCCGAGCTGCCACAGGGCGCCGCCGGACCAGCGGTCGCCACATTGCTCGGCTAGCGCGGACGCTTCAGAAATGCGCCGGGCCACGTGTGTATCGGCCTCACCCTTGAGCCAGGCTTCTTCCGCCATGAGCAAAGCATGGATGAGGAATCGCGGAGGCTCATTGCCGGTCACCAGATAATCCGCCAGGCTTCGGATGAGGGAGCCTGCTTCCGGGTCTCCACGCCGAAGGCGAACCTTGGCGAGCGCGGCCGTGGCCGGGAACTTCAACATGGGTGAGGCTTGCGTCTTCATCAGGACCCCGAGAGCAGCCTCCGCCGCCTCGGTCCAAGCGCCATCCCGCACGAGCAGCATCGCCCGCGTTCCAGTCATGTACCAAACCCAGCTGTCCAGGTCCCGTGCCTCGCAATAGGCAATCCCTTCGGGCAACATCCGGCGCGCGCGCGGATGGTCATAGACGGCCAGCGCCATGTAACCGGCATTGGTGTAGGCCCGCGCGGCGTGTTCGGGCAGTTCGTGCGCAAGCGACAATTCCAGGGCGCGGTCCAGCGCGTCGCGCGACGCTTCCGGGTCGGCATGGCTCAGCGCGCTTCCCGTGTTATTCAGCGCGTGCGCAACGATGTCGACGCGGCCCATCTTTTCGGCGAGTGGAATGGCGCGGTCGCTCCACTTCAACGTCTCGCGCAGGTCTCCAGCCAACATCGCCAACTGGCCGAGGTTGGAGCAGGCCATCGCAAGCTCGGGACCCGGTGGTTGCGCCGCCAGGACGCGGTAAGCGTCTGCAGCGTGGCGATCGGCCGCCACCCGGTCACCTGATAGCGAATGCATCCGGGAAAGCCAGCGCTGCGCGTCACCCTCGCCAATCGGATCCTCCAGGCTGCGCCGGATCTCCAGTGCCTCGGTCTCGGCGGAAATCGCCTCGGGCATGCGGCCCAGAAGGTGGAGTTCGAATGCAAGCGCCTCGCAAAGTTGCGCGCGGTCGGCCGTGTTGGCGGGCGGGCTTGCGGCCAGCGCATTCTGCAGATGACGCGCGGCTTCGCGATGCGCGCCGATTGCCGTGGCCTCGCGAGCGGCACGCGGTGCCAGCTCTGCGACGGCGGCACGTTCGCCCGCTGCGTCGGCGTGATGAACCAGCCGCGCAGTCGAGATCCCCGGCCGATCGCGCAGAACCGACAGGGCTGCAGCGTTCAAGGCACGTCGGCGCCCCGGCGAAAGCTCCATTTCGATACTGCGCCGACCAAGCTCATGACGGAAAGCATAGGTCGTCGCATCGCTCTCGATCAATCCGACATCCGACGCGATTTCCAGCCGTTCGCTGGCGCCGGGCGCGAGAAGGTCCAGAACATCAGCTTCGACCCGGCCAGGAAAAATTGCGGCCATCTGCATTGCATCCTGCGTCGCTGCGGGCATCACGTCGAACCGAGCGAGCACGGTGTCGCGGACCGTTTGCGGCAAGGTCTCCTGCATGCGCAGAAGCTCGGTGACGAAAAAGGGGTTGCCCCCCGTCAGCCTGAATATGTCTTTGGCGTTCCGGCCGGAACCGGCGGCCAGATACTCGACGGCGCCAAGGCTGAAGGGAGGGACATCGATATAGTCCAGATGATCGCGCGGCACATGGGTCAGAACATTGCGCAGCCGCGTCCGGGCCTCCCGGTCGTCGTCGCGGGCGGTGATGAGCAGCATCAGAGGCGCCCCAGCCTGTCGCCGACCGACAAAGCGGACGAAGTCCAGCGTCGCGTCATCGGCCCAGTGCAGATCTTCGATGATCGCGAGCGTTGGCGTATCTGACAGTGACGCGAACATGTCCGAGAAGAAACGGCTGCGCGGAACGTCGGGCCCGGGCGGCGAAAACGTCCCCCGCATCTCTTGGCGTTCCCAGTCGGCCAGCGGGCCGAGCGTCTCGGGCGTTGCGAAGTCCTCGCACGCACCCCACAGAACCCGCAGATCCGCCTGCGCCGCGAGGTGGCGCACCAAGGCGGTCTTTCCCGACCCTGCTTCCCCGAAGAGGCAGACGAGCCCGCCGTCATGCGTGGCGGCCCGTTCCATCATCCGGGTCAACGTGTGAAGGATCGTTCCGCGTTCGATCAGTTCCAACGCCTCGCTCCTTGCGTGTCAGTCGGGCAGCTTCAACTCCATGAAGACCAGCCAGCTCCTCATCTCGTCTTCAAGGTCATAATAGGGAGCAGTCTCGACAAAGCCCAATCGGCGGTAGAGACTCTGAGCCTCGTGTTGCTTGGGGCCGGTGTCGAGCAGCAAGCGGTCATAGCCGGCCCTTTTCGCCTCCGCGATGATGGCCTCGGCCAGCGCCTTGCCCAGGCCCTTGCCGTGATAGTCCGGATGGACGAACATCCGCTTCATCTCGCAGGCGCCGCCGCCAACTTCGCGTAGGGCGACGCAGCCCGCGGGCGCATCCTCGTCGCAGGCAAGCAGCAAGCGGCCGCGTGGCGGACCATAGACACCAGGCAGCCCGTCCAGTTCGGTCTGGAATGTCCTCATGTCGAAATACCGGTCGATCAGATCGCGATATTCCCAGTGCCTGTCGTAGTGCCAGTCGACGAACCCGGCCATGAGCGTTCGCACCGCGTCCAGTTCAGCTTTTGTAGTTGCTTGTGCAATTCGCATGATGCCTCCGGTCAGGTTCACGGGGACCAATGGAGCACCCACGCCTTCGCTGGGTCAAGGCACGTAAGCTGGCAAAGGTCGTAACCGAAAATAGGTAGTTTGCCGCCGCAAATTGGGCAGTGGCTCCGATGCGCAGGTGTGCTGTGCGGTGCATCCTCAAACCCGGCACAACAAAGGAGACCAGTCATGCCACGCTACCTGATCGAACGCACTTTCCCCGAAGGCCTGAACATCCCGATCAACGATGAGGGGAAAGGGGTTTGCTTTGACGTCGTCGACCGCAACGCGGAAGGCGGCGTGACCTGGGTTCATTCCTATGTGTCCGGCGACAAGCAGAAGACCTTCTGCATCTACGACGCTCCGACCCCTGAAGCAGTCCGGACAGCGGCACAGAAGAACGGCCTTCCGGTCGATCACATCACGGAGGTCAGTGTTCTCGATCCATACTTCTATGCCTGACCTGGCTTCTCCGGATAAGTAGGCCATTGCCATGTTAGTGCTACGTTTTGCACTGGTGTCAGAAATGACATGCCGCAGCGTTGCGTGGCAATGACCACACGAAGGTCGGCTCTGGGCCGGTCGCGCAGACTGAGTAATCGGTTCTAGTCGCAATCAGTCCGGTGGTTTCCTTTGCGTGACCTGCCCCCCGCGAAATCCCTCACCTTAATGTAGAGTCTGCGCCA
>NZ_AQQX01000025.1 GCF_000768315.1 Pseudooceanicola atlanticus | reverse complement strand
CAACCTGCAGACTCTCATTATGAACGAGGGACCAACAGGGGGCAGGTCAGCTGTACTGGCATTCTTTCTGATGTAGCAAAATGCTAGAGAAGTTCCCTCGCGCTCCAAGATGAAATGCTTGCCCTTTCCCCCGCCACCGAATTTTGCGGACGTGTTGTCTAGGTGTGTGGAGAGCGGCATGAATACCTTTTCACCCAAAGTCCGTGGTGAGTGGGACAAGTTCCGTAAGATAAGTGCATAAGGCAACAGACCCTATGTGATTATGCGTTAATCTGCATCCATAGCAGCTAGGAAACAACCTTTCGCATGCGAAAGGTCCGCGGCCTTTGGTCGGGGCGGGCGATGGACGTAGACGATCCCGGACCGCCTTGCTAGAGGTTGGGCGCATTTGGTCCAAGCATTGAGGTTATGCCTTGCAAATTGAAGATACCGCGCTGCCGGGCGTCAAGCTGATCACCCCGCGCCGGTTCGGCGATCACCGCGGGTTTTTCTCCGAAAGCTACAGCCGCAAGGCACTGGCCGAACAGGGGATCGATATCGAGTTCTGCCAGGACAACCATTCGCTCTCGGCCCAGGTCGGCACGATCCGCGGGCTGCACTTCCAGGCCCCGCCCCATGCCCAGGACAAGCTGGTGCGCTGCGGCAAGGGATCGCTCTTCGATGTCGCCGTCGACATTCGCACGGGCAGCCCGACCTATGGCCAATGGGTGGGCTACGAACTGAGCTTTGAGAACGGCCGGCAATTGCTGGTGCCCGCGGGCTTTGCCCACGGCTTCGTCACGCTGCTGCCCGAGACCGAGATCATCTACAAGTGTTCCGACTATTACGCCCCCGAGACCGAGGGCGCTCTGGTCTGGGACGACCCCGCGATCGGCATCGACTGGCCGCTCACCGTCGATCCGGTGCTGAGCGAGAAGGACGCGGTGGCGCCGGGGCTCGACGGGTTCGACAGCCCCTTCACTTGGACGCCGGAGGACGCGGCATGAAGCTTCTCGTGACCGGCGGGGCCGGGTTCATCGGGTCGGCCGTGGTGCGGCTGGCCGTGGCGCGCGGCCACGAGGTGGTCAATCTCGACGCGCTGACCTATGCCGCCTGCCTCGACAATGTCGCGCCGGTGGCCGACAGCCCGCTCTATGCCTTCGAACAGGCCGATATCCGCGACCGCGCGGCGCTGGACCGGGTCTTTGCCACGCACCGGCCCGACGCGGTGATGCACCTGGCCGCGGAATCCCATGTCGACCGCTCGATCGACGGGCCCGGCGATTTCATCGAAACCAACATCACCGGCACCTACAACATGCTGGAAGCCGCCCGCGCCTACTGGGTCGGGCAGGGCCAGCCCGCGGGGTTCCGCTTCCACCATATCTCCACCGACGAGGTCTTCGGCTCGCTGCCCGCCGACCCTTCCGTGCAGTTCACCGAGGACACGCCCTACGATCCGCGCTCGCCCTACTCGGCCTCCAAGGCCAGTTCGGACCACCTGGTGCGGGCCTGGCACGAAACCTACGGCCTGCCGGTGGTGCTGACCAATTGCTCGAACAATTACGGCCCCTACCACTTCCCCGAAAAGCTGATCCCGGTGGTGATCCTGAACGCGCTGGCCGGCAAGCCGCTGCCGATCTACGGCAAGGGCGACAATATCCGCGACTGGCTGTTCGTCGAGGATCACGCCGATGCGCTGCTGCTGGTCGTCGAGAAGGGAGAGCTGGGGCGCTCCTACAATATCGGCGGCGAGAACGAGCGCACCAACTTGGAACTCGTCCGGACGCTCTGCACGATCCTCGACGGCAAGCGCCCAAAGGCGGAGGGGTCCTATGCGGACCAGATCACCTTCGTCACCGACCGGCCCGGCCATGATGCCCGCTATGCCATCGACCCGACCCGGATCCGCGAGGAACTGGGCTGGCGGCCCTCCGTTACCGTGGAAGAGGGGCTGGAGAAGACCGTCGACTGGTATCTCGACAACGAGGCCTGGTGGCGCCCGCTCCTGTCCCGCAAGGGCGTCGGCGAACGGCTGGGCACCGGCCAGAAGGAGAACGCGGAATGAAGCTGCTGGTTTTCGGCGAAATCGGCCAGCTGGGCCAGGAACTGCAACGCCGCGCCGGGGATGTCACCCTCGAGGTGCGCGGCCTGGAAGAGGCGGATTTCACCGATCCCGCCACCTGTGCCGGCTTCGTGGACCGCACCGATGCCGATGCGGTGATCAACGCCGTCGCCTACACCGCCGTGGACCGCGCCGAAGAGGATGAAGAGGTCGCGCTGATGGTCAACGCGACCACGCCCGCGGCGCTGGCCCGCGCGGCGGCGGCGCGCGGCCTGCCGCTGATCCAGGTCTCCACCGATTACGTCTTCGACGGGGCAGGGGACACGCCCTTCGCCGTGGATCACCCGACCGGCCCGCTGGGCGCCTATGGCCGGACCAAGCTGGCCGGCGAAGAGGGCGTCATCGCCGCGGGCGGCCCGCATGCGATCCTGCGCACCTCCTGGGTCGTGTCCTCGCATGGCAACAATTTCGTCAAGACGATGCTGCGGCTCGGCGCGGAACGCGACCGGCTGACCATCGTCGCCGACCAGGTCGGCGGCCCGACCTGTGCCGCCGATATCGCCGATGCCTGCCTGTCGATCGCCGCGCAACTGATCGCGGATCCGGCGAAATCCGGCACCTATCATTTCACCGGCGGCCCCGATGTCAGCTGGGCCGATTTCGCGCGCGAGATCTTCCGCCTGTCGGGCCTGAGCCCCGAGGTGGCGGATATTCCAACCAGCGATTACCCGACCCCGGCGCAGCGGCCGCTGAACTCGCGGCTCGACAACAGCCTGACCGAGACGACCTTCGGCATTCCGCGCCCCGACTGGCGCAAGGGCCTGCGCGACATCCTGCAAGACCTCGGAGCATTGAGCACATGACCAACCGCAAGGGCATCATCCTGGCCGGGGGCTCTGGCACCCGGCTCTATCCCATCACGATCGGCGTGTCGAAACAGCTGCTGCCGATCTACGACAAGCCGATGATCTATTACCCGCTGACCGTGCTGATGCTGGCCGGGATCCGCGAGATCTGCGTGATCACCACGCCCCATGACCAGGACCAGTTCAAGCGCACCCTGGGCGACGGGTCTCAATGGGGGATCGAGCTGACCTACATCACCCAGCCCAGCCCCGACGGGCTGGCCCAGGCCTATCTGCTGGCCGAGGATTTCCTCGACGGTGCGCCGTCGGCGATGGTGCTGGGGGACAACATCTTCTTCGGTCACGGCCTGCCCGAGATGCTGGAACAGGCCGGGCGTCAGACCGGGGGCGGCACCGTCTTCGGCTATCACGTGGCCGATCCCGAACGCTATGGCGTGGTCGCCTTCGACAGTGCCGGCAATGTCACCGAAATCGTCGAGAAACCCCCGGTGCCGCCGTCGAACTACGCGGTGACGGGGCTCTATTTCCTCGATGGCAGCGCGCCGCAGCGCGCGCGCGAGGTCAAACCCTCCGACCGTGGAGAGCTCGAGATCACCACGCTGCTGGAAAGCTACCTGCATGACGGGCTGCTGTCGGTGAAACGGATGGGGCGCGGCTATGCCTGGCTCGATACCGGCACCCATGCCTCCCTGCTCGATGCCGGGAATTTCGTGCGCACCCTGACCGAACGCCAGGGCCAGCAGGTCGGCAGCCCCGACGAGATCGCCTTCCAGATGGGCTGGATCACCAAGGAGGCGCTGCTCGACCGGGCCAAGGTCTTTGCCAAGAACGGCTACGGCGCCTATCTCGAAGCGCTGGCCATGGGCCGCGGCTGAGATCGCAACGCTTCTTAAGCAAAGTCTAACGAAGCGCCCAAATCTGGCCACCGCGCCGTCCCGCCCCGGCGGCAGAGGCGCGGCATATCCAGCCTCATCAAGGTGGGGATATGGATATGCTGGTACAGCCGGACGAAGAGCAGTTTACATTTTTGGAATCAGGGGTGATCGCCTCTGATTTTAACCCAGTCGAAGCGTCCACGCAGGGGATTGTCGATCTATTAATCATGGATCGCGATAACGGGCCCTTGGTCTACGCGACCACGCGGGCGGGCGGGGAAGGGATTACCGTACATGGCTTTATAGGTGGTAGCTTTACCCAGGTCGATCACGTGCGTTTTACGGGTGAGGATATCGCAGGCGCGGTGACGCGAATCTTACCAATCACCTTTGGGGCGACATCCTGGATAGCCATTACGGGACTTGATGACAGTATAGGTCTGCACGGTTGGAGGCTCGAGGGGGCCGGATATTTGGGCAGTACTATGCTGGAACCGGCCGGGGCAGCTCTGCCCGGCGCTCTAACCTTTGCCGAACAGCTCACCGTCCGAGACCAGGACTACCTCTATACCGTCGAGGGCGGACGAGAGATACGGCACTGGATGATTGACGAAAATGGACAGTTATCTGGAGGTACCGGTCAAAACTCGCAGCTCTCCGCTGAGAACGGTGGTCTAATAGACATGGACGGGTTTGCGCTGAACGGCGCGGGGCACCTGCTGGCCCTGTCGGGCGGCGATGTGCAGCTGGGCAGCTATTCTCCCTCCCGCGATGGCCGGTTGCGCATGCGTGACCAGGTCGAACAGGCGGACGGGATCGGCATCTCCCAGCCCTCCGCGCTCGAGGTCGCGGAACTGGCCGGGCGCTATTATGCCATTGTCGCGGCGCGCGGCTCCTCCAGCCTCAGCGTGATCGAGGTTGCCGCCGACGGCACGCTGATCCCCCGCGATCACCTGCTCGACAGTACCGAGACCCGGTTCGGCACCGCGGCCCATGTCGCCGTGGCCGCGCGCGGCGATCAGGTCTTTGTCGCCGCCGCCGGATCCGAGCCGGGGCTGAGCCTGTTCCAGCTGTTGCCCGGCGGGCGCCTGCTGCATCTCGACACCCTGGCCGATCATGCGGGCATCACCTTGGCCGACATCTCCGCGCTCGACATGCTGGCCCGTGCCGATGGCAGCCTCGGGATCGCCGTGGCCAGCGAAACCGAAGCCGGGGTGACCTGGCTCGACGTGGCCACGGGGCCGCAGGGTGTCATGCGACTCGGGAGCGATGTCGCCGCGGATCTCGCGGGCACCAATCGCGATGATCTACTTGCCGGTGGAGCAGGGGCTGAAACCCTCCGCGGCGGCAATGGCGATGATGTGTTGATGGATGGCGCCGGGGCTGATCGGCTGAGTGGCGGCGCGGGCGCGGATGTCTTCGTACTGGCTGCCGACGGCGTGATGGACATCATTACCGATTTCAACCCGGCCATTGACCGGCTCGACCTGTCGAACTGGACCTTCTTGCGCAGCCCCTCCCAGCTGACTGTTCTCCCGACCGGATACGGTGCTGAACTGGCATTCGGCGAGGAATTGCTGCGGCTGGAAAGCACCGATGGTTCGTCCTTCGATGCGGCGCTGATCCGCTCACTTTCCCTGCTGGATGGGGACCGTCTGCTGCCTGGCTGGTTCCAGGCTTTCGAAGAGATGGTCGCTGCAGATACCGGCAGCGATGCCAGCGAAACATTGACCGGGTCGAAGGCCCGTGACGTCCTGACCGCAGGGGCAGGCAATGACACGATCCTGGCGAGCGGTGGCGACGACATGATTGATGGCGGCGCGGGGGCGGATGTGATGAATGGCGGGCCGGGGTCCGATCACTACCGCGTTGACGATCTTGATGATCAGGTGGTGGAAAGCCGCCGCTGGGAAGGGCACGATTCAGTCGAAAGCTCAGTCGATTTCTGGATGGGACGCGCCCATATCGAGGACCTTGAGCTGACAGGCCAGGCT
The DNA here is from genome assembly GCF_000768315.1 of Pseudooceanicola atlanticus. GTDB lineage: Bacteria > Pseudomonadota > Alphaproteobacteria > Rhodobacterales > Rhodobacteraceae > Pseudooceanicola > Pseudooceanicola atlanticus. Next base: position 21,171 of record NZ_AQQX01000025.1, on the reverse strand, counting down.
GACATCCGGGGTATCGGCAATGGGCTGGAAAACGTTATTCAGGGCAATTCAGGGTCTAATATTCTCGATGGCGGCAAGAACAACGACACGTTGGTCGGTGGGGACGGGGAAGACATCTATCATATCCGCGCTCCGGGAGATCGCGCGGTTGAACAGGCCGGCGGTGGCATCGATACGGTCAAGGCATTCCGCGCCCATGCGCTCGATGCCCATGTCGAACGGCTCTACCTGCAGACCTTGCGCAACGCTGCCGGCGAAGGTGTTGCCGGGGTGAACGGGGTGGGCAACGGGCTCGACAACACGATCGTGGGTAACCCGTTCGACAACATGATCATCGGCCGCGAGGGACGCGATACGCTGAAAGGGCAGGGGGGCGCCGACAGTTTTGTCTTCGACCGGGCCATCGGTCCGAACAATATTGATCGGATTATCGATTTCACTCCGGGCGAGGATGAAATCTGGATCAAGGCGGGCCTCGTCGGGCTTGGGAAAGGGCCATTGGCCTTGGGTAATTTCAGGCAGAATAGTGTCGCATTAGATGGCAATGACCATTTGCTCTACGACCGATCCTCTGGGGTGCTGCGCGTCGATCTTGACGGCAAGGGCGGCGCGGCGGCGCATGTCATCATGACCCTTGACGGGGCACCTGATCTGACTGCGGCGGATATCTTTCTGGTATGATGATCGCAGGCTCGGCCTGCAGGTTTTCTTGGACCGGGCCGAGCCGGGCACGTTAGACTGCACCTGTCTGACTAGCGGGGTAGGAGTACGAAAATGGCGCTGGAAATCACCTTCGACTACCGGTTCGATTCCTCCGGATTCTTCGATGACGCGGCCCGCCGCGCGGCCCTAGAAGAGGCCGGAGACATCTGGGGCAGCCTCATCAACGATACCTTCGCGACAGTACCCGCAGGAATCAGCTTTACCCTGGATGATCCGTCCTCTGACGGCACAACGCGCACGGTGACCCTGGACGAGCCGATCACCGGCCTGACGATCTTTGTCGGGGCCGAGGCCTTGGGCGGTCCCCTGGCTGTCGGGGGCTATTCCGGTACTTCTGCGTCGGGGGATGTCTTTCGTGCGCGGGTCAGTGGTGATTTCCGCGGCACCGGACCGGTGACCAATTTCGAACCCTGGGCTGGTACGATCAGTTTCGATCCCACCAAGAACTGGAGCTTCGACATCGACGGCCCCGTGGCCGGCGCCTCGGATTTCATTTCCACTGCCCTGCACGAAATTGGTCACGTTCTTGGGATTGGGACCGCACCGATCTATGACCAGATCGCGGCTGGTGGCGTCTTTGACGGACCCAATGCTCTGGCTGTGACCAGCGGCGCCGGCATTCCGCTCGAGGGGAACCTCTCGCATGTTCAGGATGGGTATGACGGCAACCAGGTCCTTATGGATCCGACCACCACGACTGGCACCCGCAAGCTCCCCTCGACCTACGATCTCGCGATGCTGGCCGATATCGGCTACGAGATCACCGGCTATACGGCTCAGGGCAGCACACCTGCGCTGACCACCTCCGGCAATGATCAGACCGTGTTTGGCACGATCATCGGCGACCTGATCGATGGTCTGGGCGGGGCCGACCAGATTCAGGGTGACGAAGGTGACGACACGCTGATTGGCGGTTCCGGGGCGGATACGCTTTTCGGTCAATCCGGTGATGACAGCCTGGAGGGCGGATCCGAAGCGGATCAGATGCAAGGCGGAAAAGGGTCTGATATTCTGCGCGGCCAGGCCGGCGTGGACCTGATGTTCGGCCAGTCCGGCGATGACCTGATGGCAGGGGGCTCCGGCGACGATGATCTCTATGGCGGCGCGGGTATCGACACGATGATCGGCGGGGCCGGCAATGACAGCCTGCGTGGCGGAGCCGATACGGATGAGTTCCGCATTCAGATGGGGGGCGGCCTGGCACGGCTCATCGATTTCGAGCTTGGGACTGAACTCATTCGGCTCTATGCCAGCGGATTTGCAGATGTGGGGGCGGTATTGGCCGCCGTGGAAAAACCCTTCTCCAATGTTTCGCGTCTGACGATGTCCAATGGCACACAGCTCGATATCTTCCATAGCTCGCAATCCGGCACCCCATTGACGGCGGCGAATTTCGAACTCTTCGAGTATGCGGATCCGGAGGCCCCGCCGTCGGTCAACCTGCAGGGCGATGCGGGCAACAACGTGCTGACCGGCAGCATCTTCGAGGACACTCTCGATGGCGCCGGAGGCAATGACGCGTTGTCTGGTCTTGATGGAATAGACACGCTTTTCGGCGGGGCAGGGGATGACACGCTCGATGGCGGTACCGGTGGGGATTATCTGAATGGTGGCCCCGGCTCGGACCGGATCATCGTCGACGACGTGGCTGACCGTGTCGCTGAAAGCCGCAGCTGGGCGGGCCATGACATTGTGGTCTCCAGCGTCGATTTCCGCATGGGCCGAAAGCATATCGAGGATCTGGAGCTGACCGGCACCGCCATCACCGGTGCGGGCAACGGGTTGCAGAACCGGATTACCGGTAACGACCAGGACAACATCCTGGATGGCGGCAAGAACGTCGACACGCTGGTCGGTGGCGAAGGCGACGACCGCTACCTGATCCGTTCGCCGGGCGATACGGCGATCGAACAGGCGGGCCAGGGCAATGACGTGGTTCTGGCTTTCCGCTCCTACGCTCTCGAGGCGCATATCGAGCAGCTCTTCATGCAGACCGTGCGCACCAAGGCTGGCGATCCGACCGAGTTCAACGGGATCGGCAACGGGCTCGACAACACCATCATCGGGACCCCCTTCGACAACACGATCGTGGGCCGCGAGGGGCGCGACACGCTGAAGGGCCAGGCCGGCGCGGATACATTCGTCTTCGACCGGGCAATCGGGCCGGACAACGTGGACCGTATCATCGATTTCAACGTGAACACGGCAAATGAAGGCGACATGCTGAAGCTGAAAGGCGCCGAATTCGGCGGCATGGCGGCGGGGATCCTCTTGGCCTCGGCCTTTGCCGCGGGCAGTGCGGCGGCGGATGCGAATGATCGCTTCGTCTTTGATCAGCCCACGGGGCGGCTCTGGTTCGACGCGGATGGCACCGGCGCGGGCGCCCAGGTGCTGATCGCGACCTTCGAACAGAACGCCCTGGTCACCGCAGCGGATATCGAGATTTTCTGAGAGGGCGGGGGGGCTGGACCTGCCCGCCCCCCGCTTTGACGTCCTCAGAGGATCTCGAACACTGTCTCGTTGACCAGGGTGGTGTTGCTCAACACGGCAAAGAGGATCTGATCGGCCGCGCCTGTGCCGTCCTCGTCGTAGAAAAGCTGCCCTGTATTCCGGTCGTAGATGATCCGGTCGTCGGCATCCATCGCCGCTGTCCCGCCGCGCAGGGCTGCGGCATCCAGCGTGCCACCTGCCATGCCCGCCAGCGCGGTGAAAACATTGGAATGCAGCTGGATGACATCGGCATTGCGCGAGAAATCGGTGATCGTGTCGACATTGTCCGGGCCAAGTGCCCGGTCGAAGCGGAAGCTGTCCTCGCCCGCGCCGCCGGTCAGGGTGTCGTTGCCTTCGCGGCCGCCCAGGATGTTGTTGGCCTCATTGCCGGTGATCGCGTTGTCCAGCCCGTTGCCGAATCCGTTGATGTTGGCGTTGCCGCCCAGTTGCAGCTGTTCGACATGGGCCGCCAGGGCATAGTCGACATAGGACAGCACACCGTCCTGGCCCGCATTCGCACCTTCGATGACGACGTCGCGCTTGTTCTCGACCACATAGCCGTCGTTGCCCAAGCCGCCCAGCATCACGTCGATCGCGCGGGCCGAACCGTCCAGCGTGTTGTCGCCGGCATTCCCCCGCAGTTCGCCGGAAAGCCGTCCCTGGTTGTGGCGAGCGATGTTCAGATCCTCGGTCCCCTGCAGGTAGATGTTCTCGATCTGGGCCTGCATCGCGTTGAAGTCGACCGAAACCGATGTGTAGACAGTATCGATATACTGGCTGGAAACGCCGTTCCCCTCGCCCTCGATGACATCGCCGACATTGTCCAGGAAATAGGTGTCCTGGCCATAATTGCCGTCCATCGTGTCGGCCCCTTCACCACCCTGCAGGGTGTCGTTCCCGTGCCCGGCCCGCATGCTGTCATCGCCGGAGCCACCGAACAGGCGGTCGTTGCCCCAATCGCTGCTCAGCGTGTCGTTGCCGGCATCGCCGTAAAGCCTGTCGTCACCGTTGCGCGACACGATCGAGTCGTTGCCCCCCTGTCCGCGCAGGACGTAATCGACCTGTGGGTTGTAGCTGTAGTTGTATTGCGTGCCTCTGATGTGGTTGTCGCCATTATTGCCGATACCGACGGTTGCATTCAGGCCGTAAAGCTCCAGGGATTCGAGTGTCGGAGCAAGATGATAGTTGATTCTGGTCTCGACCGTGTCGTTGCCACCGCCCGCGCTTTCGACGATGCGGTCGCCCTCGGATTCGACCACGTAAAGATCGTTGCCGCCACCGCCGGACATGAGATCGTCGCCGGAGCCTCCCTCCAGGGTGTCATGACCATTGCCGCCCAGCAGCGTGTCATTGCCGCTGTTACCATTCAGCCGATCGTGATGCCCGTTGCCCTCCAGCCGGTCATCACCCGAATAGCCGTCGATACGGTCGCGCCCCTCGGAGCCGTGGACGGTATTGTCGCCGCCATCGAGATAGGCATATCGAGTGAACGAATATTCCTCCGTCAGAACCAGAATCTCGATCCCGCGGAGTTCAGAGCCGCTCAGATGGTTTTGGGCAGAGTAATATCGGTCAATGCCCGGATCGTTGATCTCTTCGAACACCGTGTCATTGCTACCGCCGTAATAGGTGTCACTGCCGGACCCGCCGCGCATCGTGTCACGGCCTTCGCCACCGATCAGCGTATCATCCCCGGCATAGCCGAAGAGATTGTCATTGCCGAGCCCGCCCGCGATCAGGTCATTGCCTGCTTCGCCATCGATCCGGTTGTGCATTGCATTGCCCGACAGGATGAAATCCCCCGTGCCGTGCACGATCATGTTTTCCACATGTGCCGGGGCCTGGGCATTGCCGAAGACATGGACGGTATCGGTGCCGTAGCCCTGGCGCTCGACGATCACATCGCCGGGGTCCCGCCAGTAATAGGTGTCGTTACCTCCGCGCCCGGCCATGGTATCGTCCCCTGCACCACCCTCGAAGGAATTGGCGCCGCGATTGCCGATCAGCAGGTTGTCGAGCGCATTGCCTGTGGCGGAATAGCCGTCGCTGCCCAGCAGCTCCAGTTCCTCGATGAAGTCGGGCAGGGTGTAATCCATCGCCACGGCGACCCTGTCCGTATCCCCGGTATTGGCGGTTTCGACGATGGTGTCGTTTTCGTCCGACAAGACGTAGCGGTCATTGCCGATCCCACCATCCAGGAGGTCGGTGCCGGGGCCGCCAGCCAGGTCGTCATCGCCCGATCCGCCATAGAGGCTGTCATCGCCCGATCCGCCGGCCAGTACATCATGGCCGGCATTGCCCTCGATGCTGTCATTGTCCGATTCGCCGTTCAGCGTGTCATCGCCGCCATTGCCCAGCAGCGTGTCTTCTCCGACCCCGGTCGCGCCCCAATCCGCATCATCGGTGCCGACGAAGAGGTCGTTCTCCGTCTCTACGACATTCGGGATGTCCGCGAAGGGCAGCGCCTCCCCAGAGGCAAAGCCGGTGCCCGGCAGAGGGTTGCTGGCAGTGCCCGCGGTGACCTGGGAATAGAAGGTGGAAGCTTGGGAGATATCGAAGAGATCACCTCCCAGCAGCACCCAATAGCCGGTCATCGTGACCTGGTCATAGAGGTTGAGCACGAAAGTCGTCTTGTCCGTGTCCCAATCGTAACGCACGAAATAGACATCGCGATAGGGGCTGTTCTCGGTGAAGGAGAGCCCGTCGATCGAAATCGTATCGGCGTCGGAGTCAAAAGCGGCATTGAAAATGCCGTTCTGTTCGCGCCAATTGACGGTGAAATCAAGCTCTGGGAATTCTGCTTCGGAAACAAGGCCGAAGGTAACTTCTTCGAATGTCGAAGTGTTGAATCCGGCGGTCGTATAAGTTGTCATATTCAATGTCCCCAAAACAAAGCTGTTCAATTTCTCTTGAACGCTATGGTGAATTCGGGTGGAGGGGAAGCATCAAAGGGGCAGATCCGGGCATGAGCGGGATTGCGCTTCGCCCGGTCTGCATTGCGTTGACCATCAGGGTTCGGAAGAGGAACGGGCCCTCAGAACACCTCGAAATCTGCCGCGCGCAGGGCTGTATCGGGGGCAAGGATGGCGAAGAGGGTCTGGCCGCCGGCAGCTGCCCCATTGCCGTCGAACCACATGCGGCCCGTATCCTGATCGTAGATGATCCGGTCGTTCAGGTCTTGCGCCTCTGTGTCGAAGCGTAGGGACCCCGAGGGCAGGTTGCCCGCCGCCGGAAAGCCGAAGACAGACCCCTTGAGCTTGAGCACATCCACCCCGCTTTCGAAATCGAGGATCGTGTCGACATTGGTTGTGGCATTCAGGCCGCGATCGAAGACGAAGGTGTCCGCGCCGCCCTGGCCGCGCAGCAGGTCGTTGCCCTCGCGGCCGATGATGACGTTGTCGGCCATGTTGCCGACGATCTCGTTGCCCTCTTCGTTGCCGATGCCGTTGATGGCGACGGTGGTCTGCAGGTGCAGGTTCTCCACGTTGTCGGTCAGCAGATAGGAGCGGAACGCCCGGACGGTGTCGATGCCTTCATCGGCATTTTCGTTGACCGTGTCGCCGGGCGCGCGGACATGATAGATGTCGTCGCCGTCCCCGCCGGTCATCGTGTCATTGTTGCGTCCGCCATCCAGAAGGTTGTTGCCGGTATTACCGACGATCAGGTTCCGCTCGGTATTGCCGATGCCCCGCAGGTCACCGGTCCCTTGCAGGGCGAGGTTCTCGAAGTTGGCACCGAGGCGGAAATCGAAGAAGCTCAGCACGCTGTCGGTACCCTCATTGGGGTTCTCCGAGATACGGGTGGTGGGCATGTCCAGCCAATAGACATCCGAGCCAGGCCCGCCGAAGACGACACCGCCGACAATACCGCCGCCCTGGCCGTCATAGATATCGACACCTTCGCCCATCAGCAGGTTGCCGGTGACCGTGCCGCCGAAATTGTTGAACCGATCCCCACCATTGCGCAGTTCCACTTCGCCAGACAGGGTGCCGGTATTGGTCACTGTGTCATCGCCGGTGCCGAAGACGGCAGAACCCATCATTTGTCCTGAATTTTCCAGCTCCAGCGTGCCCTTGTTGTTGCCGAAGAAAGAGAAGGCCCCGCCGATCAGGGTGCCGCTGTTCTGTACCTGGTGGTCGGTGCCCTGGTCGATCACCACGGCCGTGGCACCGGAAATCGTACCGGCATTGGACAGCGAGAACCGCTCCAGATTGCCAAAGACCCCGGCCCCGACCCCGTATCGGTCACCGATGATATCGCCGGTATTGGTGATATCGGCATTGGTGCTTTCGATGTTGACCCCATCTAGATGGGTCCCGAAGATCCGACCGGTATTATGTAGGTCAAAATCAGTGCTGTCCTTGGTCGCCGCGACGCCGTAAATGCCCGAGATCACACCGGCATTGGCAATTGTCGTATCCGTGCCTTCACTGATCAGGGCCGAACCACCGTTGGTGCCGCCCATGACCAGCATCCCGCCCTCGTCGACGGTCACCCGGTTCTCGGAGGCGCCCAGCACGATGCGGATCGCGGCCCCGGACTCCGAGGCGACAAGGCCAGATACCACGGTCGTGTTGAACGCATTCGACATGGCGATCGCGTCGTTAGCTGTGGTGAAACTGCCTCCGTCCAGCACGACAGTGAAGTCGGAGCCGTTCATGAAGAGGGTCGTTGTACGGTTGGCCTGAACATAGGTAGCGGTCATCGGAAATTTCCTCCGGATCAAAAAGAATTGGTCTCAGGGTACCACATTCGGCTTGGACCCGGAGGTCAGGAATACCTTAGCGCGCGGCCGGCGGAAATTATTAACATAATATTACCTAGGCGCCCAATCATGTCGCCGGTTGCACGCTACCCTAAAGTAGGACTTTTGGATCGTGACAGGATGTTAAGAGCTGAAAGGACATCCTGAATGAAACGCAGATCTAGATACCTTCCATTGCTCAACAGGCCGAATCTGACGTCGAATTGGACGATTTGTCCAAGGCGCTAGGCCTTGTTGGCAAGCGTTTGCGCGATTTTGCGGCCTGTTCCCGTTTTCAGGAAAAACCGACCCGACCTTAACAATTCTTAACACTACCTGGCGCCGTGACAGGCACTTTGCCGCGCGGATCCCCCCGCGCCCGGCAATTGCGCAGATTGCCTGTGGGCATCGCCGCTGCACTTGCTATACCTGCTGCCACGAAGACCACATTTTCAAAGAGGCATAGATGTCAGGGAAAACCATTGCCGTTGCCGGGATCGGCTATGTCGGCCTGTCCAACGCCGTTCTGCTGGCCCAGAACAACACCGTGATGGCGCTCGATATCAGCGAAGACCGGGTCGCGATGCTGAACGACCGGAAATCTCCCATCGTCGATGCCGAGCTGGAAGATTACCTGGCCACCAAGACGCTGGATCTGATCGCGACCACCGATCCCGAGACCGCCTTTGCCGGCGCCGAGTTCGTGATCGTCGCCACGCCCACCAATTACGACCCCGAGACCAACTTCTTCGACACCTCCTCGGTCGAACAGGTGATCGAGACGGTGAGCCGGATCAATCCCGCCGCCACGATCATCATCAAGTCGACCATTCCCGTGGGCTATACCGCCGATTTGCGGACCCGGACCGGCAATGGCAACATCGTCTTCAGCCCGGAATTCCTGCGCGAGGGCAAGGCGCTCTATGACAACCTGCACCCGTCGCGCATCGTCGTGGGCGAGGACAGCGACCGTGCCCGCACCTTCGCCGCGCTGCTGCAGGAAGGCGCGATCGACGACGATGTTCCGACGCTGTTCTGCCCCTCCTCCGAGGCGGAGGCGATCAAGCTGTTCGCCAATACCTACCTCGCCATGCGGGTGGCCTATTTCAACGAGCTGGACAGCTATGCCCTGGCGCATGGGCTGGACAGCCGGCACATCATCGAGGGGGTGGGCCTCGATCCGCGGATCGGCACGCATTACAACAACCCCTCCTTCGGCTATGGCGGCTATTGCCTGCCCAAGGACACCAAGCAGCTGCTGGCCAATTACTCCGAGGTGCCGCAGAACCTGATCCTGGCCATCGTCGAGGCCAACCGCACCCGCAAGGATTTCATCGCCGAGCAGATCCTGGCGCGCAAACCCAGGATCGTGGGCATCCACCGCCTGGTGATGAAGGCCGGGTCGGACAATTTCCGCCAGAGCTCCATCCAGGGGATCATGAAGCGGATCAAGGCCAAGGGGATCGAGATCGTGATCTTCGAACCGGCCATGGAAGAGGACGAGTTCTTCGGCTCCAAGGTCGTCCGCGACCTCGCTGCCTTCAAGGACCAGGCCGATGTCATCGTCGCCAACCGCCTGAGCGAGGAACTGGAGGACGTGGCCGACAAGACCTTCACCCGGGACCTGTTCGGCACCAGCTGAAGTCATATGCGCGGCCCGGCCTAGGCCGGGCGCACCTTACCCTAGGCGCCGCTTCCGCGCTGCGATGTGATCGATCATTTCCGAGAACGTCACAGCGCGATGGTCGAAGGTGTGAGCGGCCATGACGATGTCGTGGGCCCGGGCCGCGCGGTCCAGATAGGGAGTGGGATCGGCGAAACAATCTTCGGCCACGGCGACGAATTGCTCCGCATCGCCAGCCTCGGAAATCGCGTCGCCGAAGACATCGGCTAAGCCGCGCACCGGATCTGTCAGGATCGGCGTGGCCACGCCCGATCCGTCGAAAAGCCTGTTCGACAGGAACCCGTTTTCGCGCATGCTGTCCCAATGGTCGTTCAGCAGCAGCAGATGGCTGCGATAGTAATCGGGCAGATCCGCATTGGCGATCGAGGTGCCACGCACCAGGCCCGGGGGCAGTACGCCCTCCCAGCCGCCGCCGTAGAGTTCCACCGGCAGGCGCTTGCGGATGCACCATTTCACCATGGTGCGGTATTCCTTCCGTGAATTGCCGACAAAGAGACCCGCGGGCAGGCGATCGACCTCTGGGTCGGGGCTGAAGAGCCGGGCATCTGTGGCTTGGTGCATCACGCTGACAGAAGGCAGGCCGCGATCCTTCAGGACCTGGGCATAGACATCTGAGGCCACCGCGACATGGTCATAATCAGCAAATTCCTCGTCGGGAATCCGGTCGGGATGCGAGATGATCCACATGATGTTGATCTTGCCGGGATCGGTCTTGACCCGGTGTCGACCACGGATCGCCAGCACGACATCCTCTTGGGCTTGGTGGGCGTACCAGGCATCCGCGGTGTCCACCCCGGCATGGTGGCCGATCTTTTCGAAGGCGGCGGCCAGGGAATTGGCGAAGTGGAAATCACCCCACATCGGGGCCTCTTTCAGGTTCGGGGTCGAGATCTTGATGCGGATCATCAACTCCTGCACCGGGCGGGGCTGGATCGACATGAGGCTACCGCGGCGGGCCGGCTCCAGGGTGACCTGACCATTCTGCAGAAGGTAATCCGACCCGGCAATGCCCAGCGACAGCGACACCGCGTGACCGGCCCCGGTGACACGGGGCGGCAGCAGCAGCACGAAGCGACCGCCTTCGGCAGCGCGGGCCACGGCAATGGCGGCAACGCCATGATCGTCATAGGCCACCACAGCACAGTCGCGATCGGGATGGCGGGTGTTGCGGGCCCAGCCGATGATCAGCCCGCCGCGCACCCGGTCGACCTGGCCAGACCAGCCGCCCACTTGGACAAAGAGCGGGGCGGCACCCGGCAGGTCGAGCACGAAATCCGCCGTCGGACGGGGGTCGAGCATCCAGGTGCCGGTACGCCCGATGCGCAGACAGCCGGGAGTGTCGCCATTGGCCAGTGTTACGGACAGCTCGGGATCGGCCCCCTGCCCTGGCGTCAGGCCGGCAAGCCCGGGCAGGATAACAAGGCCCTGGGGCACCAGCGGCAGCGGGGTCATGTCCAGGCCGACCGGTGCGGGACGGGGGTGCGGCACCGGGGGAATCTCAGACGCGTCCATCGATGATCTCCTTGCGGGGCTGATCGTGACACATCCGGTAGAGCGCATAGCCCAGCCGCTCCCGAGCCTGACCCGGATGGAAGGCAATGCTGTGCACGATCCGGCTGCGTTCCTTCAGCCGCTCCAGCCCGGCCTCGTCGCTGAGCAGCTTGCGGACTTTGTCACAGATCCATTTCGGGTCATTGACCTGGATTTCATAGGCCGCGCGGGCCTCGATCCATTGCCGGGCAAAGCCGGTGGCGCGGGCTCGGCCGGCATCCTGAAGCACCGTCGCCGGCACCCCCTGCCCCTGCAGGGCGGTCAACAGCGACAGCCCGATCGGGTCGAGCTCGGAGACCGGGGTCAGGCAGATCGTCATGGCAACCTGGCCCAGCAGATCCGGCAGGCCGGTCGCAGGATCGGTGGTCGCCGCCTTCCAGCCGGATCGGTCATGGCGCATCCAGCGGCTGTGACCTTCGCCGGGGGGGACCAGCAGGGTCAGGCTGCGGCGCTGTGCCTCTGTGGCGAGCTTGTCGCGCAGGGCCTTGCGCTCCTTGCCGGGCATCCGCGTTGGCAGCAAGCCCAGTACGGTCATCTCCGCCGGGGCGTGATCCCCCGCGGGCAGCGCTAGGGGCAACGCCCCGAGGTCGAAGCGGATGGTGGGGTTTTCCAGCCCGATCAGCGCTGTACCGTCCCCGGCCGGTCGCAGGCGCCAGATCCGGTCATGATCCACCCCTTCGAGGCGGCGCAGATAGGACCCGGTCGGCCCGACGGCAAGGATCGGCCGGCCACGCAGCAAACTCGCCAGCACTTGGCTGAGCCGCAGGGGGTCGCGCTGCAGGGCCAGCGGTACGGTGTGGCGTACCAGCCCCGCGGGGTCGTCAGCCCGGGCAGCGGACTGGTCGTCGGAACCGAGCTCCACCAGATCGACCCCGGCATGGGCCGCTGCGAGATGCGCCAGGCTTTCGGCAAGACTGCTGTCGGTCACGGTCGGACGATGACCGAGCGCCCCGCCGCAGAGCACCGTCACCCGGCCGCGGTCGGGCCAGGGAATATCGAGCGGCTGCGGGCCGTGCTCCAGGCGTCGCTGGGTCTTTTCCCCCACCGTGTCGCGAGCGGTGGAGTTCATGAACAGGTGCGTCACCTGCCCCCAAGCCACGTTGCGACGGTAGAAGACGCCGACATGGTTGACGAAGATCGGCCGGAACACTGCCGTGTAGCGCAGCGCCAGGTCCCAATCCTGAAGCCGCGGCAGGCTGGTATCGAAGCCGCCGATCCAATCATAGAGCCGGCGGTGATGCAGGATTGAATTGAGATCCATGAAATTGCGCGAGCTCAGCCGGATCGGACGGAAGGTTGGGCGAGAGATCTCCTGCAAGGTCACCTTGGCGCCCTGGATCTCGGTATCGAGATAGGCCGCATAGGCGATCTCGGTGCCAGGGGTGGCCAGCAGCCGGCGCAGCATCATGTCGAGGAACAGCGGATGCCAGATATTGTCGCTATCAAGATAGGCGATGTATTCGCCGCGCGCATGGGCCAGGCCCTTGGAGCGTGCCCCCGCCCCGTTCGACTTCAGGAACTTCATGTAGCGGATGCGCGGATCGGCGAAGTCACGGACCACGTCGGCGGTCCGGTCCTCGCTGGCATCGTCGCAGATGATCAGCTCCCAATTGTCATAGCTCTGTTCGATGACGCTCTGGATCGCCTCGCCGATGGTGAAGGCACGGTTCCAGGTCGGCATAATGATCGTGACAAGCGGCTTGCGGGTCAGTGCCACGGAGGCGATATCGCGGCGCATTGCCAGGTCGTCACGGTCGATCTCGAGCTGGGTGTTTTCCGACATGTCGAGCCGTGACAGCCAGGCTGCATAGATCGATTCCGGCGGCGCCATCGTGGCGACCGGCGCCCCCAGCCGCGCCGGGATCGGCATGTCGGGCTCCGGCGCGTCCTCGACCATCATCCTGTCGTCGCGGACCGCATTGTGCAGCACCCCGGCCTGGTCGCCGGCATTGTATTTGCGCGCCAGCACGCGACGCAGTTCATGGCTGAGCCCGGCCAAGGTTTCCAGCGCCCCATGACCCCGGGCCAGTTCCAGTGCGAAGAGACAAGGCAGGCGCCCCTCTGCTACCGCATCAGCTGCGGCCGGGTAATGGGCTCGGGCGGCGGCCTCATCGAAGAATGGACCGGGAGAATATCCTTCCGCGGCACCGGTGTCGCGGTAATGGGCGATCAGGTCCTCAGGCGCATCCAGACCGCGCGCGGCCGGAACCGCCCAGCGATACCAGAGTGGATCGAACCGGTCGTCGGGCTCGGCGCAGAAGGTGTCGAAAGCGGCGCGAGCGGTGGCGCAGGCCTCCTCTGCCAGGGCACTGGCGGGCAGGTCGCGGATCAGTTCCGCTTCGATCTTCTCGCCGGTGATGGCGAAACGGGCCAGCAGTTCTCCGGTCCCGGCGGCCTCGACGGTCAACGCCCGTGCCCCTGGCGGCAGATCCGCCATGACCCGGCCCCCGGCACTTTCGGAAGGCAGGTCGGTTCCGTCGGCCCTGAGAACGACCTGCGCCTCGACGCGGCGTGCCTCGCTATCGCGCAGATCCAGGGTCAGACGGCCGGCATTGAGGTCCTCGATCTCGACAAAAAGCCGCTCGGGCGCGAGGGCAAAGCTGACCGGACAGCCATCGAGGCGGCGTCCGCCCTGGTCGAACTGGACCACGGCCTCATGCGTGGTGCCGTCACGCAGAATGTCGGGCACGTTCAACCGAAACCCCTGCCGCGAGCCGGTGCCGAAACCCGGCACCTCGCGATCCAGCACAACGGTCTCTCGAGTGCCATCATCGAAGCGCACGGTGACCTGCGAGCAGCCATTGGCCCAGCCGGATACCGAGGCGGTCAGCGGATCGAAGAAGGCCACCCCTTCGGAGGTGAAAGGCTCTTCCCGGGCAGCGGCTTGCGGCACGGTACTGACCTGGATTGCCTCTGCAGCGGCCTCGTCACGCAGCTCATCGGGGTCCGCGGGAGCGGAGGCCGACTCTTCGGGGCTGCCGGTGGCCTCGATCTTCAGTCGTCCGCCACGCAATTCGGGCCCGTCGATCCCGAGGCGCACCACGACCTCGTGGGCCTTGCCGTCGCGCAGCTTACGCGGCAGCGTTGCATCGAACCCGCAGCGCAGCGGGCCGAGACCCGCGGATTGCACATCTTCCCGGGCCAGATCCGCGATGATGTTCATCTCGGGTCGGCCATCGACATGCACGCTCAGCAGCGCGGGAGAACCAGGATCGGAGGGGTCATAGGCCCAGCCGGCGATGCGGGCGGCATCCATATGGTCAACATAGCCCGGAGGGCCGCTTTTGATCAGCCGCCTTGCAACGCGGGTCAGAAATGTTTTCGCCGTCATCCTGGCCTGCCGGGAAGTCCGGCCTCAAAATTTCGTTTCAGAGCGCCCCCGGGGAGACGCCGTAGCGGGCCGACCAAATTTCGGCCTGCTCCCTCGCAACCTTACGCAATCCGCGGATATGTCCCTGCTCCACGGCGCGATACTCTTCAGCAAACTTCTTGGGCACCTTGCGGGGCTCCCTGCTCATGGCAAACTCGGCATGGGACCGCAAGACTTCGGAAAAGCTTTCATCCTCAGGCAGGTCGAGAAACGCCAGAAGTGCCGCTTCCGTCATCTCGGGATCATCATACATTGAATCGTAATCGAGCAGCAGGACCTTTTCGCGCATCTTCCGGTCCCGCAGCATGTCATGCAGGATACCCATCTGTTCGGCCCAGCTTTCGCAGGCGGCGACAAAGCCCTTGCCGGCAGGCCAGGCATCGCGGGGTTTATCGGCCCGGGTCTGCCAGGACAGGCCAACATCCTTGAGGTTGCGCAGGATGGAAATATAGCGAAAGCCGGGATTTTCCTCGAAGAACCGGTGCAGGACCGGGATCAGGTCAGGCACCTTGTCACCGATCACCCGGGCGCTGTCCCATTTCTCGGCGATCGTCTCGTAGGTCGGGGCCCAGGCCGGGCGCAGCTCGGGGATCAGGTTGGTGTCTTCCGGCCGGAAATCGAAGAACCGTTCGCGAGTGAACAGGTCGGCGGAGAAATTATCTTCACGCAGGAACTGGAACTTGAACCGTTCGATCCCCAGACCGACCAGGGGATGGGCATTGAGCAATTCGCCCAGGGCAGTTGTGCCACTGCGGGCCACGCCGGTCACGATGAGGGTTGTCTTGTCTTCGATATGCTCGGCCATATACGCTCGTACTCTCAACTGCCTGCGTCCTGGGCCGGGCCTAGGGCGCGACAGGGCTGGCCAATCGTTCCGGCGATATGTGCCGCAGCCGGCGATACAGTGCAACCTTTTTGCGCAAATTCACGGCAAGGCTTTGCCCACGCGCGCACAAATCATCTTGCACGTGCAGCGAAAAACCCGTTTCTATGAGGACAGGACATCCGCCCTGTCGGCCCGCCAGCCCGGGGATTTGCAAATGACCTTTGCGAAAGCCCCCGTGCCGACGACGCGGCCGCAGGCTCCACCATTTTCCGTGCCAGATACGTCCATTGCGGCACGACAGGAATAATGATCCCATGATTTCAGCAAAAGAAGCCCTCGATCTCAGCCGTACCAACGCCCATGACCGCTGGAGCAAGGGCGACGGTTCCGCCGCCGAACGCATCGAGGACCGCATCATCGTCCCCCTGGGCAAGCAGAGCTTTTCCGCCAAGCCCGACGACACCTTCTTCGCCATCGGGTCGTGCTTTGCGCGCAACGTGGAAGAACGGCTGCAACAGGCAGGCGCCACTGTTACCAGCCTCAATATCAAGGTCCGCGACCTCGGCGACCAGAGCGCCCGCGAAGGCGGCGTATTCAACAAGTACACCCCGACCTCGATCCTGCAGGAACTGAAATGGGCCGCCGGGATCGAAGCCTATCCCGAGGCGGCGCTGCTGCCGCTGGCGGGCGGGTTCTTCTACGATCCCTACCTGTCGGGCAAAGCCGGGCGGGACACCGCCGAGGAGCTGATGGCTCGCCGCGAGGAAGTCCGCCAGTATTTCGCCCAGGCCTTCGAGGCCGACGTGGTCGTGCTGACCCTTGGCCTGATCGAAAGCTGGATCGATACCGTGACCGGCCTGCATCTGAACGAGGCACCGAGCCCCAAGCTGCTGGCCCGCGACGGCGATCGCTTCGCCTTCCACCGGTTCAGCCTGGAAGAAGTCGAGGCCGCGCTGGAGGAAATTCGAACGATTCTTGAAACCCACGGCAAGCCCGGCCAGAAACGCATCGTCACCGTGTCGCCCGTGCCCCTGGGCCGGACTTTCACCGACGAGGATATCGTCATCGCCAACATGACCTCCAAGTCGACCCTGCGCGTCGCCGCGATGCGCTTGGCCGAACGCACCGAGAGCATGGACTATTTCCCCAGCTACGAGGCGGTAGTGACCTCGGACCCGGCCCTGTCCTGGCAGCGCGACCGGCGCCATGTTTCCGACGTGGTGGTTGGACAGATCATTCAGACCTTCCTAGTCCGTTACGGCGTGTCCGATCAGCCCCCGGTCGACCTGACCGAGGCCGTGGCCGCTTTGGAGAACGACGAATCCTATCAGAAATGGGCGGCGGAGGCCGAGGACCCGACAATGCTCCTGGCGCGAATGAACCAGGAGGTGAACAAGTACAAGAACATGGTCATCCGCCTGCAGAAAGATTTGCGTCAGCAGCGTAAATCGGCCTGAGCGTCAAAACCGCCCGATCTGAGTCTCTCTTGCAACCCGGGGCATGAAAAGTGCCTTTAATCGCGTGCATCCCCTTGCATGCGCGGGCTTCGATTCGGCATAAGCTAAAAAATGCCGACATCTTTTTTATTAAGGAACCGGCGAGAATTCGCCGCCCGAAATCGCGGTCAATAACGATAAAAAAAGTATTTTGACGCATGTGGCATGGGCGCAGAAAGCAGCCCGCAGCAGGAGAGATACCCCGGATGTCCACCATTATTGGCCGCCTTTCGAAGAATGCCGATTCCATTACCGGTACCGCCGCAGATGAAACCGTCGAGGTTCCGTCCTCCAATGGTAACCTGACAGGATCGGACACGATCGCGGCGGGCGCCGGGTTCGACACGCTCTATTTCGAACGCAACCTGGCCCTGGGCATCAACGGCTCCGTTCACCTGACCAATACGACCGGCATCGACGAGCTGGATTTCACCATCGCCACCAGCGCCATCGTCGCGCTGGACGATGCCTCTATCCTGCAATCGGACAATGATACACTGCGCCTGACCTTCGACGGCGATCCCTTGTCGCTGGACATGCGCCTGGTGACCCCAGGCACGGGCACCGTGGAAATCAACGGCACCGGCACCGTGACACTCTACGATGCGGCCCCCGCCGCGGTCAGTGTCTCCTCTGCCCTGGGCTCCGGCGCGACCATCATCGGCGGCAATGGCCGCGAGACCATCACCGGCGCGGACCAAGCGGATACCCTGACCGGCAATATCGGCGACGATATCCTGACCGGTGGCGGCGGCGCGGACGAACTGGATGGCGGTGACGATAACGACCGGCTCTATGGCGGCGGCGGTGCCGACGTTCTGGCCGGCGACAACGGCTATGACTTGCTGTCGGGCGGGGCGGGTAGCAACACCGTCGAGGGCGGGGCCAATTCCGATGCCTTCGTCGTCACCTCCGGCGAAACCCTGACGATCTCCGATTTCGATGTCACCGACCCGATGGAGCGGATCGACCTGCGCGCGCTCTCGGGTGTCGACTTCTCCGACCTCACCATCACCGCCAATGGTGGCAATGCCCGTATCACCTCGGGTGCGACGACGATCACCCTGACCGGGGTTGCTTCGGGTGACTTGACCGCAGCGGATTTCATCTTCGACGGCGACACGGTCCAGGCCGTGGCCGAGGCGCTGAGTCTGTCCCCGGATTTCGAATTCTCGGATGCGGCGGACAATTTCGTCGGGACCGGGGCCGACGAGATCTTTGAGGTGAAGGGAAATTTCGCCAAGCTCAACAGCAATGATACCTTCGATGGCGGCGCGGGCACCGACGTACTGCGGATCTGGGGCGAGGACCGAGCACTTGGCGCGGCGCGGATCCCCGGCATCTCCGGGATCGAGATCATCGACATGTCCGGCGCCGAGGCCCTGAGCGGCCCGCTGGAGGTCGAAATCACCCAGGCCATGGTGAGCAGTTCCGATACCGGATCGATCACCGTGAAGATCGGTAACAACGACACGATCCTGCTGACCGGAACCGTCGCCTCCGCCGGTGACGTGGTCGTCGAGGGCACGGGCGAAGTGACCCTGCGGGATGCCGATGGCCAGGGCGTGACCATTTCCGACCATTATGCCGGTCATGTAACCGGTCAGAACAAGGCTGACGCCGTGGTCGGCGGGGCGCTGGACGACACGATCACCGGTTCCGGCGGCGATGACACGCTGTCGGGCGGAGCCGGCAATGACGAGATCTCGGGCGGGGACGACAATGACGTCCTGTCCGGCGGCACCGGAACCAACACCGTGTCGGGTGGCGCGGGCACCGACCGCTTCGTGATCAGCGCCGGTGAAAGCGTCACCATCGCCGATTTTGAGGGCGCCGACAAATACGAGCTGATCGACCTGACGGCCTTTGCCGGGCTGACCTTCGGCGATCTGAGCCTGTCCGATTCCAGCGGCAATGCCCGCATCGTGCTGCCCGACGGCACCGTCTTCGTGCTGACCGGCGTCGCCCATAGCGACCTGAGCGCCAGGGATTTCCTCTTTGCCGGCCAGACCGTGCCCGAGATCTTCGTGCTCTCCGACGGGGCCGACAGCTTTACCGGCGGGGACGGAAACGACCTGTTCGATTTCATCGGTCAGATCAGCCAGCTCGACGCCAGTGTCGACAGTCTGGTCGGCGGTGCGGGCATCGATGTGCTGCGCGTCTTCGGCGCGGACCGCGTGCTGGGCGCCGTGCGGCTGGATGCGCTCGAATCCGTCGAGGTTCTGGATCTGAGCAACGTGACAGGATCGCTTGATGTGGCGGTAGATGCCGACAATGCGACCCAGTCCGATACCGGTAGCCTGCTGATCAAGTTCAACGGCAATCCGCTGTCACTGAACACCGGAGGCGTGACCTCGGCCGACCAGGTCGTGGTCGAAGGCACCGGAACCGTCACCCTGGCCCCGGGGACCCCGGGGCAGATGGTCTCCATCTCCGATGCCGTTGGTGGCGACGTCGTCACCGGGCCCAGCGCCACGGTGGTCAAGGGCGGGGACGGCAATGACAGCATCACGGCGTCCGATGGCGCCGACACCCTATCCTCGGGGGCCGGCAACGATACGATCCTGGCCGGGGCGGGCAATGATATAGTCACCACAGGGACCGGCACCAATACCGTGACCGGCGGCACGGGAACCGACCGCTTCGTGATCGAAGCCGGCGGCACCACTACCATCACCGATTTCGAAGGCCACCGGGCCTATGAACTGATCGACCTACGCGCCTTCGCAGGCGTCGGCTTTGCCGATCTGACGATCACAGCGAATGGTGGCAATGCCCGCGTCGCCCTGCCCGATGGCACGATCGTCGTGCTGACCGGCGTCGCCGCGGCGGATCTGAATGCCGATGATTTCATCTTCGACGGTGAGGCCTCTCCCGAGCTCTTCACCCTTTCGGCCGGGGCGGACAGTTTCACCGGCGGGGCCGGCAACGACATCTTCGACCTTGTCGGCGCAACGGCACAGCTGGATGCGTCAATCGACAGCCTGGACGGTGCCGCCGGCACCGACGTCTTGCGCGTCTTCGGCGCGGACCGGGTTTTGGGTGAGGCACGGCTGGATGCACTGGCCTCAATCGAGGTCCTCGACCTGACCAACGTGACCGGGTCGCTGGATGTGGCGGTGGATGCAGGCACGGCCGCACAATCCGA
Organism: Pseudooceanicola atlanticus; assembly: GCF_000768315.1. Lineage (GTDB taxonomy): Bacteria > Pseudomonadota > Alphaproteobacteria > Rhodobacterales > Rhodobacteraceae > Pseudooceanicola > Pseudooceanicola atlanticus. The sequence continues at coordinate 1,139 of NZ_AQQX01000025.1, read as the reverse complement.
TACCGGCGCGCTCACCATCCGCTTCAACGGCAATCCGCTGTCACTGAACACCGGCGGCGTGACCTCGGCCGACCAGATCGTGGTCGAAGGCACCGGGACCGTCACCCTGGCCCCGGGAACACCGGGGCAGATGGCCTCCATCTCAGATGCCGTTGGTGGCGACGTCGTTACCGGGCCCAGCGCCACGGTGGTCAAGGGCGGGGCTGGCAATGACAGCATCACAGCGTCCGATGGCGCCGACACCCTATCCTCGGGGGCCGGCAACGATACGATCCTGGCAGGGGCGGGCAATGACGAGATCACCGTCGGCGCGGGCGTCAATTCCGTCACCGGCGGCACTGGCACCGACCGCTTCGTGGTCGAGGCTGGCGGTACCACCACCATCACTGATTTTGCGGGCAGCACTGCCTATGAACTGATCGATTTGCAGGCCTTTGCCGGCCTTGGTTTCGACGATCTGACCATCTCCGCGAATAACGGCAATGCCCGGGTCGATCTACCTGACGGCACCACCTCGATCATTCTGACGGGGGTGGATGACGCATCCCTGAGCGCCGCTGACTTCATCTTCGAAGGCCAGGGCGCCTCGCAACTCTTCACCCTGACCGATGGGGCCGACAATTTCACCGGGGGCGCCGGTAACGACATCTTCGATCTGGCCGGGAACCTCGGCCAACTCGACGCGTCGCTCGACACGCTCAATGGCGGGGTCGGGCTGGACGTGCTGCGGGTCTTCGGCAACCGAGCCGTCACCCAGCTGGGCGAGGCGCGTCTGGATGCGCTGACATCAATCGAGATCATCGACCTGACCAACGTGGTCGGCAATTACGACGTCACCATCGACGATGCGATCGCCACCAGATCGGAAACCGGCGCGATCACCATCCGCTTCGGCGGCGGCGACCTGGCCCTGAACACACGGGGCGATAACGGCGCCAGCGGTGTGACCTCGGCCAGCCAGGTTGTTCTGGACGGCACCGGATCGGTGCAGCTGGCCTCGGCCAATGCGGGCCAGATGGTCACCATCGGCGATACGACCGGCGGAAATGTCACCGCAGGCGACGACGCAACGGTCATTATCGGCGGGTCTCAGAGCGACAGCATCACCGGCAACGATGGCGACGACACGCTCAAGGGCG
>NZ_AQQX01000024.1 GCF_000768315.1 Pseudooceanicola atlanticus | reverse complement strand
GTTGGCGCAGACTCTACATTAAGGTGAGGGATTTCGCGGGGGGCAGGTCATGTTCCATCTCCTCAGCAAGCTCTATGAGCGCACCAGCGTCATCATCACAACCAACCTCAGCTTCGCGGAATGGGCCCAGGTCTTCGGGGACGCCAAGATGACAACGGCGCTCCTCGATCGCCTCACACATCGCTGTCATATCCTGGAGACCGGCAACGACAGCTACCGCTTCAAGGCCAGCTCCGAGGCTGCAAAGCAAAAGCGAAAGGAGACCCCCGCATTGACCAAAACATGACCGCTGATAAGCTGTAAGGGCGGGTCAAATCTCGGTGAAAATACCGGGTCACTTCTCAGCGGAAATTAACATGCTTGCCCATTTTGAAGGTGCGCTTTGTTCGCCCCCCTTCGTGTTCGAAAACGCTCTCGATGAGCAAATCGTCGAAGTACTTCAAACAGGTGAAGCGCCCAAACCCCTTGCCGCCCTGCGCGATCTTGTGATCGGAATAGAGGGTGTCGAATGAATCCCTGTTCTCGTCATTGAAGCCGATACCGTTATCGATGACTGTGAAACTCTCGACAGGTGGCTGGCCGCCCTCAAGGTCTTCTTGATTCGACCGCTTCACGAGAATATCGACGCGGCCTTTGTCGACGGATGCGGCTTCAATGGCCTGGATCGCGTTCACGATGGTTTCGACGAGCGGGGTGTAGACATTTGTTCCCGATCGGATGTTCTCGACGGCGCGTTTGACGTTGACGTTGCTCATAGCCTGATCTCCGCGTCGGGGTTTCCGGCGGCGAGCGCGTTCATCCAGGCAAGGCAAAGCTCGCGGCTTCGAAACTCGCCGAAGGCGTCTTCCTCTTGTCGTTCAACGATTGGGAAGGTCGAGAAGACATAGCGGACATCGTCACGATCGGTGAGGCCGTACAGAATGAAGAACAGCGCGTCGAGCTTGGCGCGCAGCATTGCACGTCTGTTTTCATCCCAAACAAACGGGGGGCGGACTGCCCCTGCGTCATCGATGTAACCCAGATCGCGCGCAAACGGTGCCATGTCGTGGGAGGTGTAGGTCAGCTCCAATACGGTTTCACACACGATCTGCGACGCGGACTTGCTGCCAAATCGTGTCGATTGAAACTCTGCGGCTGGGATCATCGGAAGCTGTTCCAGAATGTACCAGCTTGCGTGGTTGCTCAGGATCTTGGTCCTGGCGACGAAGTCGACCATGGTGCTGTTAAGCGATGCCGCCAGTATGGCTTGGGCTTCTGCACGTTCTTTTGCGTCTTCGATTTCGATCCGCAGGATTGGAAGGGTGTGTCCGGCGCCGAACGGCGGGATGATGCAGGAAATCAAGGACCGGGCATTCGTCGTGGATGTGACATCCTTGATCGCCAATTCGACGCGCAGGTCGCCGGGATCGAGCACAAAGTAGCGAGGCGCAATGACGTGGTTCGGGTCATGCTTTTGCTCGTCCGTGGTTGCGGCTCCCTGTCCGCTCCGGTGGAGGTTCGCGTCGACAGTCGTAATGCCGGACGCGCGATGATCGAACGCTTGGACCATCTTGCCTTCGTAAAGCGGCACCCACGTTCCCTGTGAGCTGCCCCAGACACCGCCGCCTTCTGGCCAAGCGCCTTCCTTTTCCTGCAGTTCCTTGGCGGTCCGAAACTGGTCCGAAGAGTTGGCCATGTGATAGAGTGTGGCGTACTGGACTGGCCAGGCTTTGACTTCATCCCCCGACGAGCGATCTACGAGTACTGGAAACCTGTCATAGATCTCGGTCGAGATTTCCCGGTCCCGGGTAGCTCGATAAACCGGTGCGGTCATGGAGTTCGGATTGACGTGTTTGAAGTGATCGACACCCATGCTGAACACTTTGCGGGGGTCCTTCAGTTCGGCAATGTCCCGAACAAAAGTGGCAAAGCGGCATTGGTCGAAAGTCTTGTCACCTCCTGAGAAGACAAGGACGCTGAACTTGAAGCGGTAGTAGACGTCTGGGAAAAAGAGGGGTCCGGAGGCCCGCTTGTTGAAGAAGTCGAGATAGCAAGACGCGGCATGCCCTTCGATCAGCTGCGAAAAGAACTCCTGCGAGCTGGTTTCCGTGGCGATGCCAGATGGGATCAGCAGCCCGACGATCCCGCCAGGGGCGATTATCTTTCGCGCCCTTTCGACAAACAGTGAGTTGAAATTCGTGTCGCCACCGGAAAGGAGAGGGTAATCTCCTCCCTTTCTTGCCATCCGGCTGGTTGTTTCTGCACGGGCATTCGCTTTTTCGAACTCCGCTGCGAGCGGGTCGCCAGCCTTCTGCAGATCAGCGATCAGAGCTTTGCGGTCCGCAGCACGTTGAACCCGGGCAATTTCCGGACGGCGGGCAGCAAACCATTCGACCTGCTGAAGCTTTATCCGGTCCCATGGTGGGTTTCCGACGATGGCGTCGAACCCGCCTGTGAGCGCTTCATCTTCCCAATCCGACCAGATGCCTGGGAACGTGACTTGCCAATTGAGGAAATTTTCTTCGGCTATCAACGTCCGAGCTTCTTCGAGTATTTCCGCAAACCGTTGGTCGGCGGCACGCTTGATCCGGGGATCACGTTTGCCCATGGCAATGGCCAAGGGATCACCGAATTGCCCGTCGAAGAAAACCTTCAGCGCCGCCTTCCCAGCCTTGTCTTTGACGCCAATCCATTCCAGTGCGTGAATGAATTTTAGCAGCGCGTCGAGGGGTGCAGTCATCTCCTCCACCTCGGCAAACACGTCAGCAGAACGGTGTGCCTCGGCGATCTCAGCGTCTGTCAGCCCCTCGACGATCTGCATCTTTGAGGCTGCCCGCAAAGCCCGCCTCATGGGTTCGTGCAGGAGGAGCGGTGTTCCGTATGTCGCTGCCTTGTCGATACCGCTCTTCACCCACGACCCAAAAAGGCTGTCACCGCACCGCAAGTGGTGATCTAGGAAAGACAGTGGCGCGCCTACGGTGAAAGTATGCAGCCACAGAGCCACTTTTGCGAGTTCGACCGCCATCGGGTTCTTATCGACGCCGTAAATGCAGCGCTTTAGAACCATCCGGCGAATGATGTGCCGGTCGTCGAGTTGCTCCTCGTCGATCGCCCAGTTCCGTTCGTCAGCGTTGGCAAGGATGGTGTTGCGGATCGTGTCTATCCGCTCGCCAAGCGGAGATATATAGTCCCCCCATTCCTGGGGTGCATCGAGTTCGGCCTCGGCCATTGCGGCGATCACTTGGTCGGCCATGAAGTCTACCAGGCTCACAAGGAAATGGCCGGAGCCCATTGCCGGGTCGCAGATCTTCAGATCGAGAAGCGCGGTCGCCGGATCGAGGCGCTTGAGCTGGCCGATCTTGCGATGATCGGGCAAGTCCCCCTGCGCCAGCTCTGCAATCTTGTCTCCGAAGGCGCGTTTGCGCTCTTCGACAAGTGGTTCCAGGGTCTCGGTCAGGATGAGCTGGACGAGATCGTCGGGCGTGTAGTAACTGCCCGATCCCTTGCGCGCGAAAATGTTGGGCTGAACGGTGATGTCGTCGTCGTCGCGCGTCACCTCGTATTCGAGCAGCCGCTCATAGATCGAGCCAAGTTGCTGCACCGAGAGGTTGCGGTAGTTGATGTATTTGCGCCCTTCTGGCGTCACCTCGAAGGAAAGCGCGTCGATCACGCGCGCCATGACCGCATCGGGGATGCGGATATTGGTCAGGATAGCATGGCGCTCCTGGTCGAATAGACCGCCATTGTAGGGCGGCAAGCCGATCGAGGCGTCCCCCTGGTCGATCGCCATGAACAGATCGGCCATCGCGCCCCAATAGCGCGCGGCGGTCTCAGAGAAGACATCGTTCCTGTCTTTGCGCTCCTTGACATCGAGGCGCACCTTGTTGCGCAACCCGTAATCGTCATAGCGGGTGTCCTTGACCGGAAGCAGGTCGCGGTCTTCGGCATATAGGATGAACAAGAGCCGATAGAGCAAGATCAATGCGGCGGCGCGTACCTCCTGGAGATCAGCCTCGGGGGCAGCCTTGACGATGGCGCGCACCAGGTCCGGGAACACCTCCCCGAAAACCTTGTTGGAGAGGTCTTCGGCAACGCGCTCTTCGTAGAACTTGCCTTCTTCGAGGGCTTTCTCGTGGAACGTGCGCGGATCAGTGCCCGGAGGCACGAATGCCTCGCGCCGGAAAACGAGGTAGAAGACCTTCAGCCAGTGACGACGATCGGCGTCATTGAGCGCAAAAAGCCCGTCATTATGCCCTGGCAAATCCAAGATCGCCGCGATGTCCAGCTCGAAGAACTGTTCAGACACGGATCGCGCACCTGAGAAATATAGTCGCCACTTTGAGCCATTGGTCAGAACGCCCCAACGCAGTGCGCCGTTCGTGATGTCGTCGATGCGGCGCAAGTAACGGAGCATCTGGGTTGACGGGGCGGTTTCCTCCCCACGCCGACCGGAGCGGCGATCGAGGGGACGTGCCCATCTTTTGGATTCGACCACGGCGCTACCGAACTCATAGCGCTTCCACTCTTCGGGAAAGCCGTTCGCCTTGGCCTTCGCCTCAGAGCTGCCAAAGAGCAGACCATCGGGCACATCTTCGCGACCGCGTGGCGACAGATTTTGCTGGCGAAGGGATTCCGTCCAGCCGAGTGCTTCGAGGATTGGCCAGATCAGATCATCTTCTGTCTGGCTTTCATTTGGTGTCTGGGAAGTCGGGAAACGATCAAAGAGCGATCGGAGAGACGCGCCAAACTGGTCGAGATCAGCGTCGCCAAGGATGTTCCACTCCGAAACACCCTGAATGGTTTCGGTTAGAAAGTCGGATGTAAATAGGCTGCCCTGGCTTGCGATTTCACTGCTCAAATCGAGACTTCCTTATTGTTTTCTTAAAACTTAGCAGTTGCCCTAGATCCGTGCACTCGGAAAAATCCCAGACAGTCAGCCCAACGAGAGAAGGATTTCGTTTTGTCGGAGGCACGTTTGTCATTGTGATCGCTCCCGCTCATTCAGGTTCAACCAGTATCTCGTATGGCGTCGCTCACCGGTTCGGTTGAGCGCACCCTTCTCGACCAGATCCTGCAGATCGCGGGTCGCCGTTGCGCGTGAAGTTCCGGTGATCTTGAGATAGTTGTCGGCGCTGAGGCCGCCTTCGAAACCGCCAGGGCCTTCCCGAAACATTCGAGCGATGGCCTTGGCCTGGCGTTCGTTCAAGTGGTCTCTGTGCCGATCGTAGAAGTGCGCTTTGTTGATGAAGAAGCCGACGCGGTCGAGTGTGACCTGTTGGGCCTTTAAGACAACTTCCGCGAACCAGACGAGCCATTCGGTCACGTCGAGCGTTTTTTGATGCTGCCCGAGCTGGTCGTAGTAGGCCTTGCGCTCCTTCTCGATGGTGAAGGCGAGCGAGATGAGGGTCGGCTGGCCAATGTTCTGCGCCAGCGACTTTTCAGCGAGGGCGCGACCCAAGCGGCCGTTGCCGTCTTCGAATGGGTGGATACTCTCGAAATAGAGGTGGCTTAGCCCTGCGCGCGTCAGCGCTGGAAGCGGCTCTGCTCCCCCCGGCCCGGTCTTATTGAACCAATCCGCGTATCGCTCCATCTCAGGCATGACCCGCTCCGAGGGAGGCGCTTCGAAATGGATCGTCGGCCGGTCGAGGCGGCCAGAAACGATTTGCATCGCCTCGGCGTGTTGTCGGTAAGCCCCGATGGTTTCCAACCGACGGTCATGGGACAGGAGCATCCGATGCCAGCGGTATAACGTCTCGTGGCTCAGCGTGTCCGCAAAGCTGGAATAGACGTCCACCATCATTTCCGCGACGCCCTGTTCGCGCGGTTTGGCAGGGTAGCTGTCCGGATCGAGGCCTAGATGGCGGCGCAGCGAAGACTGGACACTGAGCCGGTCGAGGATTTCACCCTCGATGGCGCTCGTCTGCATCGCTTCCTCGCTGAGAAGTTCGATGCGGAGTTGCTCGCGCTCCGGCTGGCTGACATGATGGACCGCGCCGAGGATTTCTCCGGACGACAGCAGAAACGTCTGCTCGAACGGCTCCAGAGCGGAGGCGTCATACCGGAAATCCGGCCAATCGGGCAGCGTCCAGTTCCAAGCCATGAGTTATAGACATCCTTTCTATAACTCATATCTAGACCACTTTCGAGGCATAAAAGTCAACTCTATCGCTCAAAGGACCTGCGGGACGGGATGACCCACAAACCGACGCGAGACCTTGAGCTAGGCCTTTTCAAGGTGCGTCAGATCTTGCTGACGCGGTCTGGGGGTCTTCGGATCGACTGGGTTCTGTTCCGTCGCTTGAATGAATGGTTCATAGCGAACGTCCGCCATAGCGCCGTCGAACCAGGCAGGCTGCACGTCGCCATTGTTCCATTGGTAAAGGTAGCCGACCAGATTTTCAGATGTCTTGCAGAGGATGCGCATGATCGGTTCGCCAGTCAGGCGGGGCTTCGTGTTCATAATGCGTTCCTCCTAAATGGACCTCGTAACTCGTCACCACTGAGGTCTGAAATTCCCTATGACGCTCATTAGCGCCACGCTTTCCGCAACTGCAAGGCGAGCTTCTGCCGGTGGGCGAAAATCCACCGGCGAAATGCAAGTTGTCTTTTCAGATAGGTACCTTACGGTGCGTGCGGTTCATGCGGCGATGCAGCGCGATCCGCAATTTCTTCCAAGATTTTGTCGATCGCGCCCCATATGCGTGGTTCCACCTGGCCGCGGATCAGGGCCCATTTACTCAAGACGTCGAGGGGGTCGTGGTCCCGGAGGAGGATACCCAGGCTGGCCGCATCGACTGCCAGAGATGTCCGGGCCTGCCACTGCGTGTTGCGAGTGCGTCGCTCCTCCGCGACTGGGGCGAAGACCGGCGACAGTTGCCAGCCTTTGATTGCACGGCGCAGGGCGGCACGCACCACATGTGCCGGCTCAACACCACAAATCTCCAGCGCTGCTTCCTGTCGTTCGAGTGCGTTGACCCTGATGTCGATCTTACGGGTCGGGCTCTTGGTCGCGGTCGATACGGGAGCACTCAGGCTGGTATGCAGGGCAGAGCTTTCCGCGGTGACTTGGTGCGGCGCCACGGCACCTTCCGGCGCACGCTCTGACTCGTGCCGATCAGCGTCAACGTCAGCGGATGGGGTGCCTGTCTTTGTTGCTGTGACCTGTGCCTCGTCTTCCTTCCCTGGAACCTCGCGGTCACCCTGTTGCAGGGTGGCGGCGTAGGCTGGGTCGGGCCTGGTGATGGTCGGGATCTTCTTGCGCAATCGACTGTCCTCACGCAGCAAGAATGTTGTTGAGGATGTCCGTCGCCTCCTCGAGCGCCTCGACGACATGACGTACATGTGGGCGCATCAGGGGATTCGGATCGGCTTGCTTTTCCAGTGCCAAGGCGTGGAGAAGCCCCTTCTGGTCCATCTCCTTGTAAGTGTTCCGTCGCATCATGACGGTCTCAATCACCGGAAATCGGGTGAGGGCTTCTTCAATCAGCGCAGCGTCAGCACGGGTTGTTTTCGGGTCGACCATGTTGAGAACAACGTGGTGGCGCGGAAGGCTGGAGGGATCGTCAACACGGGATTTCAGCTTCTCGAACCAATCAGCAGTCTGCGCGCCGACATCGAAATCAGACGTTGACAGCATGACGGGCGTCACAATGTGGTCCGCAAGCACCGCGATGCCGTCTGACCATTCGGCACCGACCCCTGCGGTATCGATGAAGATGAAGTCTGCTGTGCCTGCCATGTAGACCTGATCGATCTGGTCCTCGACACCCGCCACGCTTTCGACGGTGGCCGAGCAGAGAAGCGGCGAACTCAGCCCACCGGCTTCCGCCCGAGCATGCCATGCCCCGAGTACTCTCGTGCTGTCCGTGTCGATCAACATCACTCTGCGTCCGCCGGCGATCGCGGCGCTGATCAAGGCGCGCGAAAGCGTCGTTTTTCCACTGCCCCCTTTCCGGGCCATCGCTGCGATCACCACAAGATTTTCGTTCGGCATTCTGATCCTCCGCAAAAATAGTGATTCGAAACGATAATACCAAAATGGCGCTAAACGCATGAGGCGGAGGGGTCAAGCAGAAGTCGGGATGCGACCCGCGTTTGGCATGCAGCGGGCGGCGTTGTGCGATGACCGTGCGACGTCTGCCGTGGCGCCTTCAGCATTCGTCGCGGGGCACCACACACCCTCCAAATGTCGGGATGCGCTTGGCGATGTGCTGCGGATGGAATGCAGGTGACGGATAGCGCGCTCCAGACGACGGGAGGCAGTCTCCCGTATGTCGTTCTGCGGGTGACACGAGACGGTTAGCGCGCGGCAAAACCCGTCTTGCGGGGTGCAAGAGACGGGGCGCAAAAGACGCGATGCGCGATGCGGAGACCGCATCGCGTGGTGCAATGAGCGCGAAGCGCGATCCATTTGACAAAGGACGGGAAATCGCCCCTGCAGGGCGATTTTCTACATTGAGTACAAGCCCTTATGGCCGACTCCACTTGCGTTGGGAGTCGGCGGGCTTGTACGAAGTTGGCAAGAAATAGGAACGTTAACTTCAAAATGCCCCGCCGTCGCAGACTGTCAGAGATCGAGCGATCGACCATCGCCCAAGACCGCCGGAACGGCGTCTCCGCGGCGTCGTTGGCCGCGCACTACGATGTCAGCCTGAAGACGATCTACAACGTGGTGAACCACTGGGGTGAGCGTCAGACAGCGAACGGCAGCCGATCGCGGGTTGTGGGGATCCGGGTCTCGGACGACGACCTGCGCCGGTTCGACGCGGCGCTGTCGCGGCGCGGGATTGCGCACCGCTCGGATGCCATGCGCCGCCTGATGCTGGCGGCCGAAGGTGTCTTCCTGCCCGACGACGAGATGTGTGACGAGTTGCGCAGCCTCGGTGCCGCGCTCAACCGGGTCGGCAACAACGTGAACCAGATCGCGCGACGTCTGAACGAGGCCAAGGTGCGGGGCGAGAGACTGTCCTATCCGGCCTCAAGTCACCGTGACGTCCGCGCTCTTGCGGGCCTGGTCTTCGATCTGGCCGACCAGGTCCAGGAGATGTCGCGTGCGCGGCGCAGCCTGCTGGACCTTGAGATCAGCTCTGCCCTGGCGGGCCTCGCCGGGAGGGATGAGAATGGCGCGGAGTGACCGGGTCCGTGGCATCGACCCGGCGCTCTTTGACCGCGGCTGGAGCCGGGTTTCGGGATCCTGGCAGGGGCTTTCTAAGGGCGCGCAGATGGTTCGGGCCGCGCGCGGTTATTCGCCAGCGATCTTCAAGGCTATCTCGAAAGGGGGCTGCCACACCGGGGCGCAGCTAAGGGCGCAGCTCACATATCTCACGACAAAGTCGACCCACATCCTCGACAGCCGCGGCACGCATGACGGGAAGAAGCAGCTCTCGGAAGCCGAGATCAACCGCGTGGCGCGGCGGTTCGAGAACCAGTGGAGCGAGCGCTACAGCCCCAAACTTGGCCATACGTCGCATTTGCTGATGGCATTTCCGGTTGGAACGAGTGGCGACGAAGTGCGCGATATCACCCAGGCGGTCTGCGAGAAGTTCTTTCAAGGTGAGGGGTCGCAATTCGACTATATTGCTGCAATACACCAAGATCGCGCGCATCCACATGCGCATATCGTTCTGAACCGCCGCAGCAAGGATGGCGAAATGTTCTTTCTCGGGAAGGATCATCACTTCAACTACGACGCCCTTCGCGAGGCGATGGTCGAGGCGGCCCAAGTTCATGGGATCCGCCTTGAGTCGACGCGTCGTCTGGATCGCGGCGTCACGACCTACCGCGCCGAGATCGATGAAATCTACAAGGCTCGCGACGAAGGTCGTCCCCCAGTTGAGCGCCAGAGAACCGGCGCTGACCTGGCGGCCGCTCTGGAAACCGTCAGGCACAACGCGTTGATCTACCGCGGGCTGGCGGCGGAGGCGTCACGTTCGAATTTCGAAGACGTGGCCGAGGCGCTCGAGAGGGCCAGCACCATCCTTGCCAGTGGCGGTCAGATTCAATCTGACGGAGCCATCTACATGTCCCAAGACGAAGCAGCGTTCGACACGCTGATCACCGAGTTTTCTCAGAACATTCGCCAGATCGAGGCGGCGATCGACAGGGCGCCGGCGGCCGAGAGGCCGGTGATCGAGCGCAAGCTGACCGACGTTCTGGCCTCGGTCGCGCATTTGAACCCGCTCGGGGATCGCTCCGCCGCCTTGGTCGATGCTCCGTCCCGGGACGGCATCTATGCAAGGTCAAACGCAAGTGAAGATCACCTCGCGCGTCTTGACGATGGAGAGGTGGCACCAAAACTGGCCGAGGCGTTGCAAGGCACAGGCATCGATGCCGAGGCTGTGGCCGCGCGCCTGCGGGAGGGGGCAGGCAATGCCGCATTGGAACGCCAGTGGCTGGCACAGGATCTTCAGGCGATTGCCAAAGAAGGTGGCCTCGATCTGGAGAAATCTGCGGACCGGGAAGAAGCGCTCGACCGGCTGGAAGCCACGCATGTTCGGTTGGGCGATGTTCTGACCGATGTACGCGTCCTTCGCGCGCCAACCGAGGTCGACGAGGTGGACGACGCTGAGGAAGCACTTGGTGAGCGGTTGACGACACTTGGGGGTGATCTCGCGAAAGACGGATCCGACATCTTTGCCCCATCGGAGCGGCAGGCGTTCAGAGCGCTGGTGGCGCAGTTCCGCCGGACGGATTTCGATCATCCGTTCTCCGACGACCCGTCCGTCCGGCGGGCAGGTGCCGTGGAGGTGGAAGAGGCCCGCGCCGCGTTCGACGCTTACGCGCAGAAATCGCCGCAACATGCCGATCTGGCCTCAATGGCTTGGGAGCAGATGACTGACAGTCGAATGCCGCCGCAATATGCGGTATCGGAGCAGGACCGCACGCTGCATGCTGGCGACATGGACCTCGCCTTGCGGGATCCCTCGGATCACCTCGGTCCGATCACCGAAGAGCTCCGCACCCTCGCCCGCTATCGCACGGAGATGCCGGATGATGAATTCGGGCAGGCCGTTAGGGGCGAAATCAATCACCTTCGCTCGCTCGGCGCGTCGCGTGCCTATATCAGCGAACGCAGTTTCGAGATCGAGGACCAGGCGCGACAAGACTACGCCGAGCGCCGGTATCTGGAAGAGACAGCGCCAACCGTCATGGCCTTTGTGCGACACGCCGACGTCGAGGGCCCGCTCTCCGAGTCAGAGCAGCAGGACATCGTCCGGCAGGTCGACGAGCGACTGAGCCCCGACGCAATCGTCGCGCTGCGGGCCGGCAACGCAGAAGTCCTCGACAAGTTCACCGAGGATCCGCTGCGCCAGCTGGAACTCGCCAGGACCTATCTCCAGAGCAGCGAGGTCACTGCGCACGGCCCGGCGATGGAGCGTGTTCTCGATGCATTGGCCGAAGAGCAGATCGAGGCGCAGCGCGCGCGCCACGCCGCGACCGATGGCGAGAAGGGGATCACCCATGGATAAAGGCAAGATTGCCCTCGGAGTGTTGAGCCTCGTGCTGGTCGGCCTCGCCATGGGCTATGTCGTGGCGACCGGCTTTGTCATGTTCCGCTATGGGCTTTCACCCACGCGTTTCGACGTCACCCTGCTCGCCCGCGAATATCGGGGTCTGTCTCAGTCTGCACCGAAAGACTTCCTCTGGGTGAACCTCATCCTTGGCGGCTTCGGCCTGACATCGCTGATGCTGAGCGTCACGCTTCTGGGGGATGCATTGACTCGCTTCGGGACGACGCATTGGCAGACCCGCAGCGAGATGAAGAGGAACGGTTTCTTTGCCAAGCCCGGCGGCGGCTTCCTCCTGGGCAAGCTTGGCTCCCCGAAATCCAGGCGCCCGTTCCTTGTCTCAAAAACCTTCCCCCACGCGCTGATCGTGGCGCCTACAGGCCGCGGCAAGGGCGTGGGCTTCGTGATCCCGAACCTTCTGACCTACAATGGCTCGGCTGTGGTACTCGACGTGAAAGGCGAGAACTTCCGCGAGACCTCGCGCTTCCGCGCCAGCATGGGCGACAAGGTTTTCCGCTTCGCGCCGACCGACTGGGACCGACCGACACATCGCTATAATCCGCTGGCGCGCATTGCTGCCATGACCAACCCCGATCGGCAGCAGATGGAGCTGAAACTCACCGCCAAGCTCTTCCTGCAGACCGACAATGAAAAGCTGAGCGGGCTTCTGGCGGGCGGCATCGACCTCTTCGTCGCGGCCGGCCTTTTGGCCTTCGAGCGCGGCGTGCCGACCATCGGCGAGATCTACCGCATCACCGCCTCGGGCGGCGACAAGCAGAAGGAATATCTAAAGCGTTCGCAGGAGGTGAAGAACACCTCGGCCAAGCTGATCTTTGAGCGCATGGCCTCGACCAACAACGATACCCTCACTTCCTACCTCTCCCTCCTGATGACATCGGGTCTCGACACTTGGGACAACCGCGCGATCGACGCGGCCACCGCGACCTCTGACTTCTCATTCCGGGATATCCGCCGCCGCCCACATGCGATCTATCTCGTGGTCGAGTCAGAGATGATCCGACCGCTTGCCCCGCTGATCCGTCTCTTTTTCTCTGACCTGATCGCCTCGCTGCATGCGCAGGAACCCGGTGATGATGAGCCTTGGCCGGTCATGATCATGCTCGACGAGTTCGACCGGCTCGGGAAAATGCCAATCGTCGCCGAAAGCATAAAGACGCTGCGTTCCTTCGGCGGCAACCTCGCCATCGTGACCCAGACGATCCCGGCGCTGGACGAGATCTATGGTGAGAACACCCGCCGGTCCCTGCAGGGCGGCGCTGGCGTGAAGCTCTACCTCACCCCGTCCGAGCAGAAGACCATCGAGGAGCTGAGCCAGGCCGTTGGCAAGACGACCAAGCGCGTGGTGACCCGCTCCCGCGCGGTTGGGCGCAATCCGTTTGAGGGGCGCAGCGTCTCGGAGAGGACCGAGGACACCCCGCTCCTGACCGAAGATCAGGCCCGGCGCATGGATCTCGACGAGGTCATCCTTGTGATCGACGCGCAGATGCCAATCCGCGCAAGAAGGGTGAAGTATTTCGAGGACCCGGTGTTGAAGGTTCTGCACGCCGGTCAATCGGGAAGCTTCCCATATCCGGACGAGGACGGCCTTCGGCGGGACCGACAGATGTCCGAGACTCGCGAGACGGTCGAGAAGCTGAAGCAGGAGCTGCAGGAAGTGCGGGCGGCCGCAGGCGCAAATGGTTCTGGGATAGCGACCTCACCGGCAACGGCGGAGATTCCCGCATCGAATACGCAGAGTTCAGGGAAAGCCCGCGGCCGATCGGCTCGGGCTGCTGCGACAGGTGGTGGCCAGGGTCAGCTGTCACTTGATGTCGAGGGATTGGGGATCAGGGGTGCTAACCGGGCGGCGCTGGAATCCGCCGTTCAAACGACTAGGACGATAATTGCGGAGCATGGATGAATTTCTCAACTGCGGACCTTCGCGCAAGGCGCGGCGAATAACGGCTCCGAGCCCGGTCCGTAAAATGCTGTGCATGACATGAATGACTGCTAAGTTGGGAGAAACGGAGATCGCATTGCATGGACGCAAACAAGGCGCAGGCTGACTATTGGGCTTCTCCCGCAGGCCTGAAATGGCTTGAACACGAACATGCTCTGGATACCGCGATGTCCGGTATGTTGGACAAGATGCTCGATGCGGCCGACATAAGATCAACGGACCGCATCATCGACATAGGGTGTGGAACCGGAGCAAGCACTCTTGAAGCGGCTCAACGCGTTCCGGACGGAAAAGTGCTTGGTGTGGACATTTCCTCGGCCCTTCTTGAAAGGGCGGCCAGTAGGGCGAATGCAGAAGGAGCCCGAAACACCTCCTTCCTGTTGGCCGATGCTCAAACACATGACTTTTCAGCCCAGCCCTTCGACCTTCTGGTATCCCGATTAGGCATGAGTTTCTTTGCCGACACGGTTGCAGCCCTTAGAAATCTGTCCAATGCGCTGAAAGATCATGGAAAAATGGTCTTTGTTTGCTGGGCTTCTGTGGCCAAGAACCCTTGGTTTGAGATTCCAAAGCAAGCGGCGGAAGAAAGGCTGGGGGCTCTGCCGAAAGGGGATCCCAATGCACCCGGACCCAACGCATTCCAGGATTGTGATCGCGTGGCCGATCTGATGCTTCGGGCAGGCGTATCCGATGTCGAAGCCCGTCCCGTAGACATGGTGCTTACTCCCCCGGGCGGGGTTGCGGGTGCGGCACGGGCAGCCAGCAAGGTCGGCCCGGCAGCTCGCATCACGAAAGCCCACAAAGGAACCGAAGCCGACGAGTTGGCAATTGAAGGCGCCGTAAAGGTTGCTTTCGAGCAATTTGACGAGGGAGGTTCCGTCCGGGTTCCTGCCGTCGTTAATTTATTCACCTGTTCGCGTTGATTTCTGGACGAAAGTCGTCTTTCACGAACCCATACTCAACGGCAGCTTCGTCCCGCATTGTGGGCTTTGCCGAAGGCCTTGGCGAACGGCAGCTCATCGGCGTCTATCCTGTCAGCCGTTTTGCCCTCTCCGCTATCCGGACCACTTGGGCGCTTGCCGTCACCGCAACGTTCCGCACGGCGGCAGGGGCCTGCACCGCCCCTCGCCCGATCGCCTCGCCTGCTGTGAGCGCACCGATCCGCGACCTGCCCTTGACGCCGGCGGTGTTGAAGAGCCCCCGCATAAATCCCGTCGATCCCGCGACCACAGCGGGTGCTGCTGCCACCATCAGGTTCCCGGAAATGCCCCGCACGATCAGGGGAGTAGCCGCGACAAAGCCCTTGGCCAGGAAGACCATGACGAAGAATGGCACGAGCGAGCCAATGTTGGTCGCGGAATTCGGATCACCGATCTGGGCAAGGAGTGAGTTGGCCATGCCGACCACGGTCGAGAACATTGCTGCGATCACGATGGGGTAGAAGGCGTAGCTGATCGTGGTCGAAACCCACCTATGGAAGAAGTCCTTGGTCGCGTCGAAGAGCGACAGTGCGATCATGATCGGAGCAAGGCCGAGCATGAGGGTCAGCATCATCTTGGCGAATATGAGCACGATGCCGGTCATGAAGCCAAGAAGGCTCAACAGAACGAGCCCTATGCCGCCCAAGATCGCACCTGTCATCCAGTTCAGGTTGCTGCCGATGGCGTTCAAGTGTTGGCTGAACTCTGAAATGAGATCATCGAACTCGGCCGCGAAGTATGTGGCCCCCGCCCCTCCGCCGCCGACCGAGGAAATCAGGGCTCCAGCGACATAGTCGAGCCCGCCGATGATGGCATTCGCGACCGCGTTGAAGTTGGCCCAGTTGAAGGCGAAGAGCCCTATCAACATCAGCTTTATCAGGTACCAAAAGAAGCTGGCACCATCCATGTTGCGGAATTGGAAGGCCATATTAATGCAGACGCCGATCAGCGAAAGAGTGGCCATCAGCAGGACGATCGCGCCGACATTGCCTGCCACAGCCCCGAACTGGGACTCGGCCGCATCGACAAGGAACGCGTCTGCGGTTCCGACCATCCAACTGACGACACCCACTACCAGAACCCTTGCGCTTCGCAGATATCCTGCACTTCACGGGCGATCTGGTTTTGTTGGTCCCTGAGGGCTAACCGAGCTTGAGTATGTTCCGCCTGAGTACTTGTCGCAAAACGTTCTTCATATTCCGCCGAGGCAGCATCCCATGGTGGGAAGCGGATTTCACAGCCACAATCGCCTGATGACTTGATCGCCTGCCAAGAACGCAATTCATAGAGCCGCATCATGGTTCGAGTCTTGTAGGCTTCCCGCGGATTGATTTCGTCCATCCAGGTCGGGCGCGCCGGACGATCGTTGCAGATCCGGTATTGTTGCGGCGACATATCGACTGTGAGATCGTTTGAGACCTGAGGCGAAGTCTGCGCCACAAGGGGGCCCGCCAAGGCGGCAAGCATGAGTGCGAGAATTGGTTTTCGCATCTGGGGTGTTCCTTTCTACTCAGCGGCGACGGATGGGCTCTTGTTGCCTCTGCCGTCGACCGTGTCGAGGTTCGAATCTGTTGTTTGTCCGGGGAGGAAGAACTCGGTAATTCCGCGCGCGCCTTCATGGCGGCCTGCCTGAATGATCACGTCGATCGAGCCCTCAATATACTCGATCATGTCGGCATAGGTCATCGGCACATCGGTTTTCAGGGCGGCGATGGCGAGGCGGCGAACAGCAAGTTGTGGGGTCTCGGCATGCAGCGTGGTCAGCGATCCACCGTGGCCGGTGTTGATTGCCTCGAGAAACGTCATCGCCTCGCGCCCGCGGACTTCGCCCAGGACGATCCGGTCAGGTCGCATGCGAAGCGTTGAGGCCAAGAGCACATCGGCACTGCGGGCATCCGTGTCCCGGTCCGCGATCAACGTCACAACATTGGGCTGCTCGGGGCGCAGCTCGGCCGCCTCCTCGATGGTGATGATCCGCTCTTCGGGCGGGATCAGCGAAAGGATCTTGCGCGCCGCGACCGTCTTGCCGGTCGATGTACCGCCCGAGACGATCATGTTGAGCTTGTTCTCGACGCAGAAGCGCAGCGCGGCGTCGATGTCGCCGGAGGCAACCACATTGCGCAGCGCGGCGTTTCGTTCGCGCCGCAGACCCTCAAGGCTGCGTTCCTTGCCGAAAAGGAATCCGAGTTTGATCTTCTCAAGCGGCAGGGAGGAGAAGAACCTAAGAGAAATCGAGAAACCGCCCTCGACTGCCGGCGGCTGGATCACCTGCGCGCGGATCGGGCGATCACGATACAGGATCGAGACCGAGACGATTGGCTTCTTGGTGCTGAGCGTGGTCGAGGCGGCGGAGGCGATCTGGTTGCCGAGGTCCTTGATCTCGGTCTGGCTCAGCGGGCTGCCGAGACCTCGCATGAAGTGGTCGCCCTGGAATTCGCCCCAGACTTGTCCGTCAGGATTGATGCAAATCTCGATCGTGTCGTCGCGCAGGATATCGGGGCCGAAACGGTCGAGCGACGCTTCCAGATAACTTGCAGCCATGTCAGAAAATCTCGAGGTCACGATCGACCATGACCGTGATCCTTGTACCCTGGTCGACATGTATCACTGGCCGGATCGCCAGATAGTCCTGCATCACGCTTTGCGTACTATCGCGCAGGTCGGTGCCGACATCACTCGCAACATCGGCCGCCGCATCGCTGTCTATTTGACCCGCTGCGGCCGCAGGCAGGGCGCCGATCAAGGAGATCAGCGCGGCGGAGCCGAAGCGTTGCGCGAAACGGGTGTCGACAAACCCGGTGGTGCCAGTCCGGCCGAGTTCGTCTCCACCGAAGGCGCTGATCTGCACGGTTTGATTATCGGGCAAGATGATCCGATCCCATGCCACCATGACGCGCGATTGGGCGAGTGCGACATCGGAGCGGTAGCGCCCGATCAGCCGTGCGCCGCGCGGGATCAGGATACGCGTTCCATCGAAAGAATGGACGTCTTCCGAGACGATGGCGCGGATCGCGCCGGGCAGTGTGCTGTCGAGGGCCGTCTCTGTCACAGCCTGAATCATGGTGCCCTGAACAACCGTGTTCGATGGGTTCACGATCACTTCGGCACGTTTCACCTGTGCAGGTTGCGCGCCCGAACGAACAAAGGCTTCATCTGCATTCAGACGTGCGGCTTCCAGCGTATTCTCCCTATCCGCACCTGCGCCCATCCCGGAGAAGGCGATCATAGGAGACGCGATACGCTCTGCGCGGGCCTCGGCTTCGGCTGCGCGCCGCCTTTCGAGTTCGGCCAGCCGCAATTCTTCTTCACTTGGTCCCAATGAGGTCGGCTCTGGTGGCGCAAGCCTTGAAAGTTCCAAGTCCATTCGGAGCTGATCCAATTCGCGATCCCGCTCGGTCAGCTGCCGCTCGAGGGCACGCTGCGCCTCGGCGGATGCTTCCTGTAAGGTGGCAATTTGCGCCGTCAGGTCCGCAATAGCCTGCTCCGCCCCGCTATCCGCGGCCTCGGCCGGTCTTGCGCGCAGTTCCTCGAGTTCCGCTCTCAATGTCGCAAGACTTTCCATCAGCGCGAGTTCCGACTCGCTCGGACCTGTGTCCGCAGGCGGGGCTTGGCGGGGCTCCGGGGCAGAAATCGGCGCCAGATCTCCGAATCCGGGGCCGCTGCTCTGAAACTCTTCCGGCGCGGCGGTCGCCATGGGTGCTTCTGCCGACGGCTGCAGGGCGGCCCAGGCCAGACCACCTGCTGCCGCGATGCCGACGACTCCAAGGATCGCAGCAAGCGGCGCAGGCCGCCTGTTTGCTTTGGTTTTGCCTGTCGAACCTTCGAGAGCCGCGAGGCGCGCGGCGAGGTCTTCCGAACCTTCGGTCATGATGTGGCCTGCCCCGCGTCCTGGACGCAAACCACCTCTTCGCCAAGGCGAAGAACCCATTGTCGGTTAACGCCGGACACGCGGATTACGCCGTCGCTCAGGGCCTGGCTGTTCACCGCGCGTTCCCTGCCGTTCGAATATCGGAAGATGGCGGGCACCGGAGCGTTCCGTGCAAACCGGAAATACGTGAAGGTACCATCATCCCAGATGGCCGTCGGCGTGAACTCTTCTCGGGCGCTGACCGCATAGTTCGCGTTCGGCGCATCGGCCGCAACCGCCCTGGTGGGTTGCACGCGATTTTCAGGATAGCGGAACTGCACGACATAATGCGGCGTCTCCCGGGCTTCGACGACATGAAAGTAGTAGGAGCGGCGGTTGGTGTAGACGGTGATGTTGGTGGCGACGCCAGATGCTGTCGGCTTGATGGCGAAGGCACGGCCACCCGGGACACCGTCGAATTGAAACCCGACCGTATCGCCGGCGATGATCGAGCGGATGGTTTCACCCTCACCGAATTCGACTGTGGTGACGCGGGTCAAAGTCGTGACGACACGGTAAACCTGGCCTTCAGTCCAGGTCGCCACGCGCACGCGATTGTCGTGCGAGCCTGGGCGGGGCGTGGTCTCGGCCAAGGCAGTCGTTCCCGCGAGCGCGAGAAATCCGGCAGCCAACAGCGTAGTGATTGCAGTGTGAGTCATTCGGAACGGTCCGATCGGATGGCATATTGGGTGACGGTGAAACCGAAAGGGTTTTGCCAGACGTCGTCGATCGCGCGGGTCCGCTCCGGCCGGAATTCGAACATCAACGTGGCAGTGAACGATCCATCTTGTACCCCTTGTGGGCTTGTCAGACGCTTTCTGAGCCGGACCTGGGCGCGGTTTTCGCCAATAAGGGTGATCGAGGCGATCTCAACGGCCATCTCGGCGGCAGCTCCGTATCGCGTCGGCGGATAGCTCTCCTGCCCAGAAGTCCACATGGCGCGCATGCTGGCCTCGGCTGCCCCGGAAGACTGTGACAGGACACGGCGAACACGAAGATCGTTGTCGAGCTGGTTGTAAGTCTCGCGGTCGAGAAGGTAGCGGTAGATTTGAGCTTCGATCACGGCTGGCCGTTCGGCAAGGGACACGGTTTCAACCGTGGCATTGGGGAGCGCCATCCCGGTCGCTGGATCGTAGGGCACAACCACGGGAGGCGGCGTCTCGACCATCAGCGCGACAGCCGCAGCCGTCAAACAGCCGAATACGCCAAAGCCTGCCCCGGAAAGGCCGATCATCCGCCAAAGCTGTTCCCGACGCAGGGCACCGTAGACAAGTTCCTCTTCCACGAGTTCGCGCGCGCTCATCACCCCTGCCCCACTCACGGCTCAAGATCCGGCAAGGTGAAGTCCATGTAGCGGCGCTCTTCGGCAACGGTGGCGGCGTCAACCACGCCTGCATTGCCTGCGCCGAGGGTTTGGATCGCTTCCAGCTCCCACATCCGGGTCATGGCGATGGCGAGTTCCGCCGTGACGCGAGTGTTATGATCCATCGAGGCTTTGAGATCCTCCATGTCCGGGATCATCTCGACCAGACGTTCCACCCGTTCGAGAGACTGTTCCGCCTCTGCGTGGCTGTTCTGCGCCGCTGCCGACATCACAGCCCCTGTGGTTGCCCGCGTGGCCACGCCTTCAGCGCCCGGATTGCCACTGGTGGCGATTTCGCGGAGTGAATCTTCGTCGAACCCGGCGCTTGCCAGCGCCTGTTCCATCTGCGTGCGCATGGGCCCGGCATTGGGCCCGATAAGAGCGCTCCAATCGCCCGCCTGGATGCCTCGGATCAGACTGGGGATGTCTTCGAAGTTGGCTTGAAGCAAGGTGTCGAGGTCCCCGCCCATGGCGAGCCCGAGGATGCTGCGCGGCCCGGTGAGCGAGGCATACATCTCGTTCAGCTGATCGAGCTGGCTTTGCAGCATGTCCAGTTGCTCCAACGCATTGTCCAGAAGATCGGTCTGGATCCCGAAATCCTGCAGCATCTGCTGAAGCTGGCGGATTTCCTGGGCAATGTTCTGGGTGTCCACCGTGGGCACACCCTGTGCCGCGGCAGGTCCGGTGACATTGAGGGCAAGCGCGAGAGCGATGCTACCGGCGAAAAGGGAACGGGGCAGGCGCAGGTTCAACGCAAATCCTCCTGACTGAAATCCATGAATTGCCGCTCGGCAGCTTGCGCTGCCGCTAAGGCGATCTGCTCGGTGCTGAGTGGCTCGGTTCGGGCGGCCTTGATCCGGGTCCGGATTGCGACCAGCCGGGCCAGTTCGGCCCGGGCATAGGTATTAAGCGCGATGGCCTCGTGGAGATCTTCTGTTTCACCAATGCGGGTGATGATATCCTGAACCCGCAGGGCGGCGGCACGGACAGAGACCAGCGAATAGTCGCCATAGACGCCTGCGCCGTGGGCCGAGAGGCTGAAACTCGCGTTGGCGAGGAGCACAGGGTCGATGGTGCCGAGCGCATCGATGCCGCCTACGGCCGCGAGGTAGCTGTTGTACTGCTGCGGGATCACCACGACATAGTGCTGGGTTTCCGCGAAGGGCGGCACACCGCCATAATCCTGCACATTGCCCGGCCCGGCGTTATAGGCGGCGAGCGCATGGATAATGTTGCCATCGAACATGTTCAGCATTTGTGCGAGGTATCGCGCACCGCCGGTGACCTGCAGATAGGGATCGTCGTAATAGGCCGGGTAGATCCCGAGATCGCCCGCGGTACCGGGCATGATCTGGGTAAGTCCGAAGGCCCCCACGGGTGAGCGTGCCCCGATCTGGAAACGGCTTTCCTGCCAGATCAGCGCCTGCAGAAGGCAGCGCCATTGCACGAGCGAAAGGCCCGCGCGGCCGACTCCGGGCAGACTATGGGTGTCGCGTGCTGCGCGGATGATCAGCTCCTCGATCCCTTCCCGGGCATCGCCAAACATCCGCGCCGCCGCTGGATTGGTGTCCTCGGGCGCATAGAGGCTGGCGGCGGCGCTCTCGACGTCATCAACCGCCCCCTGCCCCGCCTCAAGTCCGGCGACGGTACCAGCCACATCGCCCGAGCCGAGGGACATGGCATCCATCAGCCCTTCGAGGGAGGCGAGTTGCTGGCGCTCGATTTCGGCCAGTTCCTCCTCGCGGCTTAGCCGGTCTTGCTGCAGTGCCAGGTCCCGATCGGTCTGCTCAAGGATGGCCTGCCGCTCTGCGAAGAGGCGCAGATCGAAGGTTGGCACGACCTGAGCGACCGCTGGCCCCGCCGTGGGACCTGCCAGTGCAAAGCCGATCATCGAGAGAGGAAGCCAGGTCCGCATTGGCTCAGCCGCCCGCCCCCAAGAGGACGAAATCGCAGGCCGTGTCGCGGCGCGTGACCTCCGCCCCCATGGTCGAGATCGTGGCGGTGGCGGTTCCTGCCTGCGCAGGAGCCTCGCGAAAATTGAAGCAGTTGGCTTGCGGGGGGTTATGCTGTGCACAGGCTGTCAGGGTCAGGCCGAGCCCGAGCAGCACGACGCTGCGAATGATGGTACGGGTCAAGTCACTCTCCAGAAATCAGGACGGTCGCGATAATCGGCGCCGGCAAGCGCTTCGCCTTTCTCCATTCCGCCAAGGATGGTCACGAGCGGGCCGAGCGCTCTGAGATCGGCATCGATCACGACGGAACCACGGTCGTCGCGTACAAGCGCGAGCCGCGAGGCCGAGCCGACGCCCAGAAGCACGTCGAGCTCTTTCTCGGTCAGGCCGAGCATCGCGTAGTCAGCGGCGGACGCACGAATGTTGGGCAAGAGCACCTGCGTCGGCACCGCTTCCACGATGGTCTTGCCGGTGCGCGTGCGCTCGAGTTGGCTGGCATATTGCGTCATCATCACGACGACGGCGTTCTGCTTGCGGGCGGTCACCAGCCAGTTGCTGAGTCGCTCCGCAAAGTAGGCGTTGTCGAGGGCTTTCCATGCCTCGTCGATGACGATGATGGTGGGCTTGCGGTCCTCGATCACCCGCTCGACCCGGCGGAAGAGGTAGGACAGGACCGCCATGCGTTCCCGCTCGCTCTCGGAATCGAGGATGCCGGTGAGGTCAAAGCCCGCGACGTCTCCATCGATGCTGAAACTGTCCTCCGCATTGGCCCCGAAGATCCAGCCGTAGCGACCCTCGGCCGTCCATTCCTGCATACGCTCGAAGAGATCGCCCTCGTCATCGGTCGAGACCAGCAGCGAGGCGAAATCCGACCAGTTTCGTAGGCCCGCATGTCCTGCGCTCGCGTTCTGGCGTACGACCTCCTGCAGTCGGTTGGTCTGCACCGGGGTCAGAGGCCGGTCGCGGCGCTCGAGAAGACTTGCAAGCCAGTCGGCAAGCCAGGCCTGCCCGCGGGCGTCGATCTCGGTTTGCAGCGGGTTCAGACCCGTGGGTCGCCCTGCCCGCACCGTCGAATAGCTGCCGCCAAGCGCGCGGACCGCCATTTCCATCCCGGCGCGGTAGTCGAAAACGAAAAGCCGCGCACCTGCGCGCCGGGCCATGGTCATCAGGAATGCTGCCAGCACGGATTTGCCCGAGCCGGGACGGCCGAGGATCAGCGTGTGGCCACCCGTGGGTTCGCGATCCGGCGCGCCCTGTTCGTGGAAGTTGAAGCGAAAACCACTGCGCTCGGGTGTCGGAAAGAGCGTGATCGGCACGCCCCAGGGGACTTCCCGCCCTGTCTTTCCGAGCGGGGTGCGGTGGAAGGTAGCGAGATCGGCGAAGTTGTGGTTCGTGATTGCGGCCTTGCGGCTTCGCGCCCCGGTATTGCCGGGATGCTGCGCCATGAAATGCGCCCGGGCCCCGAAGGCTTCCGAAATCAGGTTGATGCCAGAGGTCGCAGAGATGTTGCGGACCTCGGCCGCGATGTCGTCGAGGGCGGCTTGGGTCCGCGCATAGACCGCCACGGTCATGTGATGCTCGCCGAAGATCAGGCGTTTCGATTCCAGATCGTCTTGGGCGAGTTCCAGTTCCTGGGCGAGACTGACGGCTCCGTCATTGGCGGCCTGCATGAGCCGCAGCTGCCGCTTGATCCGGCCCGCCATGATGTTGGCGTTGATCGGCACAAAAGAGTGCGTGACCACCATGTCGACGGGCAGATTCAGCTCGTCGAGCATCAGGCTGTCCGTCTTGGCCGGGTAGTTCTTCACCGCAAAGATCGCCCCTAGCTTGTCGCCGACGGCACCGTCCGAGAGTGCGATGGTCGTGCCGCGGAAGGTGACGCGCGTATTGGCTACGTCCTCGGCAATCACACCTAGGCGCGACAGGGGGAAGAGCGGGTGCTCCTCGCCCGTGTTGAGTGAACCGAGGAAGCCCAGAAGCTCGCCGGTGCTTGCAGCCAGCAGGCGAGGCGTCAGCTCATCGAAGGAGGACAGCAGAAACCCCACAACCTCGTCGAGCTTGCGCAAGCGGCGGGTGGTGTCGGCCGCATGTCGCGAGCGAGACGCCCCAAGTCCGAACGGCAAGCGACTGCCGGTCTCTGGTCGCTTCAGCACCGTCAGGGTCAATGTCTTGTCGCGCAAGCCCGCGCGGCCGAGATGCGCGTGCCATCGTTTGTCGACGGCGGCAGCAAACCCTTCGCCCGGAATGGGCGGCAGGGTCACATCGACCGCTTTCGACACCTTGTGCAGGTAGAAGGAGAACTCGGTCCCCACCTGCGCGACGATGCCTGCCAGGAGCCTGCCGATCCGGTCGAGATGCCCGTCCTCGCTCGTGGTGCTGTTCACCCCTTCCAGGCGGATGCACTGCATCAGTTCGTTGCCGCGTGTCCGGATCGTTCGGTCGTTCACGAGGCTCACATAAGGCAGCATCATTGAGAGCCGCTTCTCGCCCTTGACCCATGAGGGTAGCGCAGTCAGCGGATCGATGGCGTTCTCAACCTCATCGGCAAGTCCATCACGGGGCATAGCTGTCGCCTCCGTGCAGCTTGCGGTTCGTCGTGGGCGGGGTTTCCTGCAAGGTGATCACCAGGACATCGAGGAAGTTCGGATCCCAGTCTGCGGCCTTCCAGAGCGCCGGCCAGGCTAGCCCCGCGAACACAGCCACCACCCAGCTCTGCACCCAGAGGAACAGCAGCGTCGAGCCGAAGAGCCAGACCATGGCGTACATGATCGGCAAGCCCATCAGCTTGGGTGGCCTGAGAAGACCGATGAACACGCGGGAC
The DNA here is from genome assembly GCF_000768315.1 of Pseudooceanicola atlanticus. Taxonomy (GTDB): domain Bacteria; phylum Pseudomonadota; class Alphaproteobacteria; order Rhodobacterales; family Rhodobacteraceae; genus Pseudooceanicola; species Pseudooceanicola atlanticus. The sequence goes on along the minus strand of NZ_AQQX01000024.1, from coordinate 4,608 downwards.
TGGTCAGCCATGGATGGAACTCAGGTGGTCCAGATGGCGGCGACGATGGTAGGTGCTGCGGCGATGCCGGCGATTGCAACCACGACCCAGAGCGCCTGACGGAAATCGAGGATGCCAAAGAGCCAGGAAAGGAACACCCCGATCAGCGCGAGCGTGCCAATCACGATCCCCAAGGGACCGGTGATCGCATCGACAATTCCTTGAAGCAGGGTCTGTACCGGCGAGAGGTCAATGCTCTGTGCAAGCGCTGGACTCGCCAGCACGATAAGGGCCATCGCGCCGAGCGCGACGATCGAAGGTCTCGGTGTCATGAAAGATCTCCTCTGAGCCGCTCAAACACGGCGGTCACACGGGCCACATGCCCTTGGGTTTCGCGAATAGGGGGGATGCCGCCGTGGCGTGTGACCGCCTCTGGGCCGGCGTTGTAGGCCGCAAGGGCCAGAGAACCCTCGCCGAACTGGTCGAGCATCATCAGCAGATAGCGGGCTGATCCGTCGAGGTTCTGCGCAATGTCATGTGGGTCCACTCCGAGATCGCGGGCGGTATCCGGCATAAGCTGCCCAAGGCCTATGGCACCGACTGGGCTACGCGCTGCAGGATTGTATGCGCTCTCGACTTCGATGTTGGCTCGGTAAAGGAGCGCCCAATCAGTGACGGAAAGCCCTGCGCGACGCAGCGCACCATGCCCGGCATAGCGTAGAGCCGTGGTCTCGATGGCTTGGAGGATTTCTGGGGTGGCGCGGGCGGCAGATGGAGCCGGGATCGCTGTCTCGATAGTGGCGTCAGGAACGCGAGGTTCTGCGAAGAGAAAAAGGCGCCCGTTTGCCTCTTGAGAAGAGGAAATCAATTGGCCGTCTGGGCGGACCTGGAAGATGAAACCGTCGGCCAGGGCCGGGGGCGCGGAACAAACGCCTGTACCCAAAGCAACGACGAGCGCAGTCGCGCAGTCAGCTGCCTTTGACCGGAGGCGCGGCGTGGCGCTCGCGGCCACCTTCTTCAAGTGGGATGCTAGCGGTCGTACAGCCCATGTCAGCCAGGAAGCTGACAAGACCAACGATGGTTTTAAAGTCGCGGAGCTTGAGGACGCTTCGGCTGGTGACGAGCATTTTGTCGTCACGCCCATCAGTGGCGATGGCGCGGATGACCCACGAGCCGTACCAGCTGTTATGGCGCTTCTCTGCTCTCTCCTTGCAGACCACCTCAATGAGGTAGCCCTCGGCGAGCAAGCCGCGCAGTCCGTCTTCTGTAACCACATTCGGGGCTTCTTCTATCATGGCCTTCCCTTGGGTCCTTGTTCTGCCTGGGTGCAGTATCAGGCCCACGGGGTCGCAACACCGTGAGCGATACAAAACAACATTAATGATAGCAAGACAATAATAACGTGTTGACGAAGTTCGCCTTGCTCCGATAACGGTGATAGCCGACACAATGATAATCTTAAAGGCGGCAAAGGAGTTTTGCCCTGCGCTTGTTTATTGCGCGCAACGCACCGTTGCTGTTCGCGTTCCTGCTTGGAAGCATGCCGATAGCCGCAGCAGCAGATTGCGTACCTCCCGAACGACCGTTCTTGCCTCAGTCGCAAGAAGACATGCGTGCCTACGCCGATCTGCTGCGTTCTGATTTCGAGGGCTACATTGCCGACATTCAGGAATATTTCCGCTGTCTTGATGCCGAACGCCAACGGGCGTTTCAGGAGGCGCGCGAGGTCAGTGAAGACTATGGAAGACTGGTCGAGCTATTGGACTGAGCAAACGCATGGGCTTAACCGCCGTCGAGATCCTCGTAGTAGAGGAGCGCGGGCATGTTGCGGCGCTGATGCACGATGCGTAGGATGACTGCCGCGCCATCCGCCGCATCGAGCCGCTTGTAGAAGATCACGTGACGCTGGCAATTGACGGACCGCATCCCCGGGACAAAGAGACTCCTGTCTCGGCCCGCGTCGGGATCCCCAGTGATCCGCTCGAAGGCGGTGACCAACTGGCGGTAATAGACGAGCCATTGGTCCCTGCCCCATGTTTCGACGGTGTAGGTGCGTATCTCTTCAAGGTCGGACTTGGCCTGTCCGGAAAGCCGAATCGTCATTCGGGTCAGCGATCAAACGCATCCGGTTCGAAGGCTTGGGCATCGAACTCGGCGAAATCCCCATTCTCGGCCTGGGTGGCTGCCATCTCGAGATCGGCCTTGAGGGCATAGAACTGCCGCGCGCCATCCTTCTCCATCAACATCCTTACGCCGGCGCGCACGACTTCGCTCAGATTGGCGTAGGCGCCGGACTCGATCTGTGCCTGCACATATTTCTGCATCGGTTCGGTCAGGTGGACGTTTGGCATCAGACTCTCCTATCCATGCTCAATCGTATCAGATACTGCCATAAATCTTCAAGCGCATGTTCGATCCCAACATAGGCCACAACATAGGATCGTTGCTCCACCCGCCCTTCCGTTCCCGGATTCCAGCCGTGGAACCAAGCCCTACAGTTTTCCGACACTGCCCTTCCTGGGACCATGGGCGCTGCGACACGCCGTTTGACGGGCTCATGCGGTCTGTTCTTCCGTGACCGCTTTCGTGGCCGCATGGAAACACCACATTTTCCTTTTTTCGCAAATGTTTGTTTGGCATCTAACGTGAAATGAAGCCGCAATTTTGGCCGCTTTCAAGACGCCACAAGAGCCCAAACCGGCGTCAGATCTTGGAAGCTGTCTCGCGACACAAGCGAACAATCGCAGGTCACCATCAATCAAATCTCCTTGCCATCATTAATGTTGTTTCGTATCGCTGCACCATTATAGATGGAGTCGGCATCATGAAGCACGTGATCCACGGCGTGGCCACGGCCACAGCAATAAGCATATCCGGACTAATGGCCTCGTCAGCACCGGCTCAGGCCTATCAGGTGGACTGTGCGATCCTCCTCTGCCTTGCGGGCGGCTGGCCTGCCTCCGCGCCCTGCGCACATGCTAGAGCGGTCTTCATTCGGCGGATCACACCATGGCCGATCGAGCCACCCTTACAAATCTGGCGGTGTCCGATGGGTGTGTCGTTAAACGATCCCAGTCCGATGTCGCCCATGGAACGCCTTTATGAGATCACGTTCCGCGATCCGCCCGAACCGCAGGAATCGACTCCGATACCCCTTGTTCGCGTCCAAGCGGATGAACAAGCCGACATCGACATCTCAGGCGACGCCTTTGACTTTGTTCGGAGCATTCGCGTGTATCACATCCAGTACCGGCAGCACGAAAACCGAGATGGTGACTGCAATCGCAGCGACTCCACGCGGTTGGGGTCCTACGGAGTGCAAGGCGATTACCGATGGACAAGATCCAACGTGGGCCAAGTGCCGGCCGCATCCGGCCTGAGCATGCCGAATGGATGCGGCAGCTACTTCTACCGCTCCGTCTTCGTCGACTGGCGTGATCACGCCGGGAACTATGGTTCTGAAGAAGTTCGCTACTGACAAAATCTGCACGCGGTCTTGCCGCGCGCGTCCTCACAACCCCGCACGAAAGGCTGTGCAAAACCCCCAAAAAGGAGACGACGCCAGACCGTGAAGCCTGACGCCGTGCAAGAAAACTCCGTGAACAAGAGTTTCCTAGCGCACGGCTAAGACACCTGCAACCAGCAAAGTTGTTTTGCTGGCAAGAATGTTGTTGTCTCACGACATGGCGTCGGATCTCCAAGGAGACCTCGACCATGGAACCTACGACCGGCCTGATCCTGCGACGGATCACGCAGACAAATCTTTCTGTTGCAGCGCACAAGCTGGCCACCCTCATCCTTGATGCCATCGCCTGGAAGGACGGCTACAACGGTTTGTCGCGCGGAACGGCAGCCTTCACCCTCTCTGCTCTGGCGGAGAAGATGGGTGTCTCACGACAATATCTTTCAGTTCTTTTGAGCGAACTTGAGACGTCGGAGTTGCAGCTCGAGCGGGCGAAGCCGAATGGCAAGTTCGCGCCTTGGATCTTTCGGTTTTCCGCCTTCGACGAGGAGAGTAAAACCCATGATCTCGTGTCAGGTGAAGGTGACACATCACTATCTAGAGATAATAATAACAAAACTATCTTCTCAGGACTGATCGACATCACCGCGAGTTCGCACGTTTTTCAGACCAGTTGGGCAGAGCTCATCAAAGCAGCGAAGGCCACGCTGCCCTGCTGGAACGTTGACACCCAGGTCATCTGGGATCGCTTCCTCGCCTTCAACCGGTCCCGAGGCAACGGGAAGGTGCCGGCCGGCTTCCTGCTTGGCTTCATGCGCCGATGGCGGAATTCGCCGGGGACTCCGCCTCGTCCCGAGGTGAAATCATCGCAGAAACGGGTACCAGACCCCAAAGAGCGCGAATTGCTGAGACAGATGCAAGCCGCCCCGACTGCGAACCGCCAGTTCCATGCGTCCGACCTGTGTCGTTTGATCGGTCACGCTGCCTACGAAGCGCGGGTCCTGGATGTAATCCGCCAGTTTGGGTGTCAGAGGTTTTCAGCGACGTTGGCAGTGCACGGACGAGCGGTGTTAGCAGGGGAAATTTCCAGGTAGCTTCGCTTGCCAGGCGTTGGAGCCGGGGAAACCCGGCGTGTGAACGTCAAGATCCGATAGTGAAGTTTATGT
>NZ_AQQX01000023.1 GCF_000768315.1 Pseudooceanicola atlanticus | reverse complement strand
TTGGCGCAGACTCTACATTAAGGTGAGGGATTTCGCGGGGGGCAGGTCAGCGATACGGCCCTCGGTTGCGAAGTGGGCCGGGTTGAACGCTTCGTCGTACTGCCCGGACTGATCCAGCAAGACATCGAAGAACTGAACAACGATGTCATGGTCGACAGCCGGCGCATTTTGCTCCTCGACGATGAAGGCGCCGAAAAGACCGCGGCTGACCTGATCGTAAGACAGGTAATGCGAGTGATACCAATACGTGCCGGCATCCGGGACGCCGAATTGATAACGATACGAGTCGCCCGGAATGACCACATCCTGAGTGAGGACGTTGACACCATCCATCCGATTTGGAACCCGCAACCCATGCCAGTGAACGAGAGCGCCCTCCTCCAATCGGTTATCGAGGGTAATGCGGGCGGTTTGTCCTTGTCGCATTCTGACTTCTGGGCCCGGCAGACCACCGTTGAAGCCCAACATCGACACGTCGTACCCAGCAAGGTGCGCCTTGATCGATTGGGGCGCGAGGATCAACTCGTGTGTCGCTGCTGGCAAGCGGGTACCAGCCAGCGCAACGGTCATCCCGCCAAGGAAAGACCTCCGGCTCAAAGACAATTCCGTCACCTCATGAATGATAGACTGGCTTTCGCCAACTGCCGCACTTGTGCCATTTCCGGAAGAGGAACTTCAAGGCGACAGAACACTCCTCACGCCGTTGTCACTTTGGGATACAGGAAGACGCGGGCGCCGATTTCAACGCGTTCGTACAGATCCTTCACATGTTCATTCGTCAACCGCGCGCATCCATTCGACACGGCAGACCCAATTGTCTCCGGGGCGTTCGTTCCATGAATGCGAAGATAGGTATCGCGTCCCTCGGCATCGTAGAGATAGAGCGCGCGGGCCCCGAGCGGGTTGTTTGGCCCGCCTTTCAGTCCATCCTTGTACTTTGCGTATTTGCGTGGCTCGCGCCGGATCATGGCGTTCGTTGGCCGCCACCATGGTCATTTGGCCTTGCGCGCTACCGTGAACTCTCCGGGTTCGTACAAACCTTTGCGCCCTACCCCGACCCCGTAGCGGATCGCCATCCCGTCCTCGAGCATGAAATAAAGGAAAAAATCGTCGGGAACGACGTGGACATCGCCTTTAACCCAGTCACCACGACGGGTGTTTACCAATTGTGGTTCGAACCGTTCGGGCAATTTGACTTTGTGGGCCCAGGCAGTTGTGGGCAGAAAGCAACCCATCGCTCCGGCACAAATCAATTCTCGTCTCGTGAAATTCTGCATGGCGCGATCTCCTCGGACCCATGAAAATTCAGTGCGCGTCAGGGGCAAAGAAAAGAAGCCGTGAACCGGGGCAAACGACGCGCCTTTGTTGCCTTGAAACTACGAAAATTCGTGCTTTTGGAACTCTCCAGCGCTGGAATGTTGTTGTTTTACAGAGAACTGCAAGGAGGTGACTGGAAATGCACTACTCACGATTCTTTATGATGATCGGAACATCGACCGTGGTCATGTTCGTTCTGATGTACCTGAACACCTATCTTTGGGGCCATATCTTCTTTTCGGAGACACGCCTTTACATGGCCATCCTGATGGGGGCGACCATGGCCGTGATCATGTTGGCGTACATGTTGTCCATGTATCAGAACACCAAAGCCAACATCGCGATTTTCGTTGGCGCAATAGTCCTTTTCGCGGCGAGCCTCTGGCTGGTTCGCGGGCAATTCACGGTGCAGGACAGGTCCTACATGCGCGCCATGATCCCGCACCACTCGATCGCCATCATGACGTCGACTCGTGCCGAGATCACCGACCCGCGCGTCCGGGGGCTCGCAGACGACATTATCTATGCGCAGGACAAGGAAATCGCCGAAATGCGCTACCTTATTGCTGACATTGGAGCAAACGGCGAAGCATCGGCCACGCGAAGCGAAACGCCGGCGCAGGTTGTGGATGCGCAACAGGCGCTTCAAACGGAGGTCGTGTCGAAGGTCGATCCTGAGTTTCTGACGGAAGACGAAATCGCTGCGGTGTTCCCGAATGGCGGAAATTGCCGCTTTGCTTACACCTCGGACAGTCCGGCTGTACTGGTGACTGGTGAAACCGGCGAAGGGTCTGCCGCCGCTATGAAGATAAGCGGTGACTTGGTGCGCCTCACAGCGCAGGGCGAAAATGCATTTTCTGAAGGCCCGCTGTCGGCCGAGATCGCAGAGACGAACGGTGACCTGACCGATCTGATCGTCAGCGCCGGAACCGACTACGAAGCCGGGTTCCGTGGTCAACTTACGTGCAGCGGATAAGGAGGAAAGGACATGCCCCGCGACACAGACAGTAAATCCGCGCAGCTTTATCGCATGGTCATGCCGGGCCATGTCTGCCCCTACGGTCTGAAATCGAAAGACCTGCTGGAGCGGCAAGGCTTCGAGGTGGAAGACCATCCGCTTGACACCCGTGAAGACACCGATGCTTTCATGGAGAAGCACGGGGTCGAGACGACGCCGCAGACTTTCATCGGGGACGAACGGATCGGCGGTTACGATGATCTCAGGGTGTTTTTCGACATTGACCCACCCGAGGAAGAGCAAAGCGACACGACCTACCAGCCGGTCATCGCGATCTTTTCCGTTGCCGCGCTGTTGGCATTGGGCCTGTCTTGGCACCAGTACGGGTCGGTCCTTACCTTGCGGGGGTTCGAATGGTTCATTTCGCTGTCCATGACCATTCTCGCGATCCAGAAATTGCAGGATGTCGAAGGGTTTTCGACGATGTTCCTCAACTACGATCTGCTGGCGCGCAAATGGGTGCGATACGGCAAGGTCTACCCGTTCGGCGAAGCGTTGGCAGGTGTCCTGATGACTGCCGGCGCGCTGCTGTGGCTCTCGGCGCCTGTCGCCCTGTTTATCGGCACGGTAGGCGCTGTCAGCGTGTTCAAGGCTGTTTATATCGACAAGAGAGAGCTGAAATGCGCCTGCGTCGGCGGTGACAGTTCCGTCCCGCTGGGGTTCATTTCGCTGACGGAAAACCTGATGATGATCTTCATGGGTATCTGGATGCCGGTCCGCGCGATCTGGTTCTGAGGTACAGCCCCTTCTTGCCTGTCACTTGGCCAACCGCTCCGGCGACAGATCCTCGATGATGGGGCAGTCGGGCCGGTGATCCCCGGCACATTTTTCCACCAGTTCGGCGAGCGTCGCGCGCATGGATTGCAGTTTCGCGATCTTTTCCTCGATCTGGCGCAGATGGTCTTCCGCAACCGCCTTCACTTGCATGCTTTCGCGCTTTTCATCCTCGTAGAGCGACAGGAGCGTCCTGCAATCTTCGATGGTGAACCCCAAGGCCCGTGCGCGACCCAGAAACGCCAGCTTGTGAACGTGGTTCTCGGTGAACGCGCGATAGCCGTTCTCGCTACGGTTCGGGCGGATCAGACCGATGTCCTCGTAGTAGCGGATCGTCTTGGCGGGCACACCCGATTGACGGGCAACGTCTCCGATGTTCATGTCGGACCTCCGTTATTCTGCTGGAGCAGGAGTGGCGGCTGCCATCTCTGCCGGGATTGCGCGCTGCTCGTCCATCGCAGGCGCGATGCGCCGCAGCCGCAGGGCATTGGTCAGGACAAACACCGAGGACAACGCCATCGCACCCGCCGCAAGGATTGGTGACAGGAGCAACCCAAAGGCCGGATAGAGCACCCCGGCAGCGACCGGAATAAGTGCCACGTTGTAGGCAAAGGCCCAGAACAGGTTCTGCCGGATGTTGCGCATGGTCCGCCGCGATACTTCGAAGGCGTTCACCACGCCGCGCAAATCGCCCGACATCAGGACGACATCCGCAGATTCGATGGCCACATCGGTGCCGGTTCCAATGGCGATGCCCACATCGGCATGCGCCAGCGCCGGGGCGTCGTTGATCCCGTCGCCGACAAAGGCGATGCGCTTGTTCCCTTGGCGCAAACTGTCGAGCGCCGCAACCTTGCCGTCCGGCAGGACGCCGGCGATGGCGTGGTCGATACCGGTTTCGCGGGCGATGGCTTCGGCGGTTTCGCGTTTGTCGCCGGTGATCATCGCAACCGCAAGACCCTTTTCGTGCAGCGCCGCGATGGCTGCGCGGCTTGCCGGTTTGACCGGATCGGCCACGCCGATCACGGCGGCGACACGCCCATCTATGGCAGCGTAAAGCGCCGTGCGACCCTTGCTTGCGATCTTCGTTTCCTCTGGAGCCAATGCCGAGACGTCAATGCCTTCGCGCGCCATGTAGCGGTCGGCCCCAACCAACACCTCCACGTCTTCGACCACGGCGCGCACGCCGTAACCTGTGACCGATTGAAAGCCTTCGGCCGCCACAAGAGGTGCGCCCTCGGCCCGCGCGGCCCGCACGATGGCGTCCGCGACAGGATGCTCGGAGAGCGACTCCACGGCAGCGATCTTCGAGAGCGTTGTTGGGCGATCGAACCCTTCCGCCAGCACAAGGTCAGTCAGTGCGGGTCGCCCCTCGGTCACCGTGCCTGTTTTGTCGAGGGCGACCACATCAACGGAATCAAGTTGCTGCAAGGCGTCACCTTTACGGAACAGGACACCCATTTCCGCAGCACGTCCCGTCCCGACCATGATCGAGGTCGGCGTCGCAAGCCCCATCGCGCAGGGGCACGCGATGATGAGCACCGACACACCGGCGACCAGCGCCATCGTCAGGGCCGGATCAGGCCCGAAAAACAGCCAGACCAGCACGGTCGCCGCCGCGATCGCCATCACGGCAGGCACGAACCACAAGGTGATCCGGTCGACCAATCCCTGGATCGGCAGTTTGGCGCCCTGGGCCTCTTCGACCATGCGAATAATCTGCGCCAGGGTCGTGTCGGCGCCGACCCGCGTGGCGAGGAACTGCAGGCTTCCGGCGCCGTTGACCGTCCCGCCGGTCACCGTATCTCCGGCACCTTTTTCAGCGGGGATCGGCTCGCCTGTCAGCATGCTTTCGTCGACGCGGCTGGTCCCCTCGATGACCTCGCCATCGACCGCGATGCGTTCACCAGGGCGCACGATGACGATGTCACCCTGAACCAGCGCATCGATCTCGATCTCGACGCTTTCTCCGTCCCGCATCACGCGTGCAGTCCGCGCCTGAAGCCCTAATAGCTTCTGGATGGCCGCGCCCGTTCTCCCCTTGGCGCGCGCTTCAAGAAACCGCCCCAGAAGGATCAGAACGACGATGACCGCTGCCGCCTCGAAATAGACGGTGCGCAGCGTGTCAGGCAGGACCGGCGGTACGAATGTCGCAACCACGGAATAAAGGTAAGCCGCCCCGGTGCCGACCGCGACGAGGCTGTTCATGTCGGGGGCACCCCGGAACAAGGCCGGGAAACCCTTGGTGTAAAACGTCCGGCCCGGGCCGAAGAGAACGATTGTCGTCAGCACGAACTGAAGAAGCCAACTCGTCTGCTGGCCAATCGTGGTCTCGATCAGCATATGAACGGCCGGAATGACGTGGCCACCCATTTCGATCAGGAAGACCGGCAAGGCGAGGATGGCCGCAAAGGTGACCCGTTTGGCAAGCGCCTGAGCCTCTTCCTCCTTGCGCGCAACTCTGTCGTCACCGGCCTGGGCCGTTGCCACGGTTGCTGGATACCCTGCCGCGCCGCTTGATTCGATCAGATCGGATGTCGTGACAAGACCTTCGACGTAAACGACCGTCGCCGTCTCTGAGGCGAGGTTGACGTTCACCTCGACCACCCCGGGCACCGCGGCAAGCGCCTTATCGACCCGCCCGACGCAAGAGGCACAGGACATCGCTGCAATCGTGAGTTCGGCCCTGGCCTTCCGCGCGTGGTAGCCCAGCTCGCGAAGGGATTCGATGATGTCGGGAATGCGCTTGAGCGCGTCCACGCTCATGCGAGCAGTTTCCGAGGCAAGGTTCACCGACACATCCTCTACGCCGTCGATTGCATTCAATGCGCGATCGACCCTGCCAACGCAGGACGCGCATGACATGCCTTCGATCGGCAGGCTGATCTGTTTGGGTTCGGGCATATGCGTCACCTGTTTTTCCATTCGAAGTGGAATATGAGGCTTCCAGTTACTGGAGGGTCAATGGGAGGGCGCCAAATAAATTTCTTCACTTGACCTTCCAGCGGGGGGAAGCCCCATGTCACCGATAGAAATCAGATCAAGGAGTGGTTCCGATGAAGTTCAGCGTTCCGGACATGAGCTGTGGGCATTGCACCGCAGCAATCGAAAGCGCGGTGAAGAGCGCAGATCCGAATGCAGGCGTAGAATGTGACCTTTCTGCCCGACAGGTGCATGTCGACAGCGTGTTACCAGCCGATCAGGTCCAAGCGATCATTCGGGATGCGGGCTACAACGTGGAACCTGCGGCCGCTTGATGCAGTGCCTGGACCACCCAAGGGTGGTCCGGGCACAGAATTTCAGTCTTCGACTTTGCGGGCTTCCTCGACCAAGTCGGCAAGCTGCGCCTTTTCGACGAAGCCCGGGACCAGCGCATCCCCGATCACGAAAGACGGCGTGCCGTTAAAGCCCAGAGCTTGGGTCAGTTGCATGGAGGTCGCAATGTGCTCTTCGACCTCGGGGGCCTCCATGTCCTTGCGCAACTGCGCGATATCCAGGCCGATCTCCTCGGCCACGCGCAGCACGGAGGCCTCTTCCGCGCGGCCTTCCAGCCCCATCATTGCCCAGTGAAACTCTTCGTATTTGTCCTGCTTGCGCGCTGCCAAGGCCGCTTTCGCGGCAAACACCGATCCGTCTCCGAGAATGGGCCATTCACGATAGACGAGGCGAATGTTGGGATCGTCTTCGATCAAAGCCCGCACCTCGGGTTTGACCCGCCGACAATAGGGACAGTTGTAGTCGAAAAATTCCACAACAGTGACGTCCCCTTCCAGGTTGCCGAGAACCGGCGCATTCGGATCGTTCTCGATCAGATCGCGCTGGTCATTCAGAACTTGGGCCTGACTGAGCTCCTGCGCTTGCGCCTGCCTTTGTTCGAGGATCGCCACGGCCTCCATGACAATCTCCGGGTTCTCGCGGATTGCCTCGAGCACAAGTTCCTTGACCCGGGACTCTGACAGTTCGTCCGCGAGTGCCGGTATCGGAAGCAAGGCAGCTATCGCGACCGTCGTGAAGGCTTGTCTGAAACGCATTTTAGTTCTCTCCCCGTTGTTCGTCGGCTTCTGTCCGCGCGGCCTGGACTTCGCGGATGCGGTCTGGCCAGGTGGACCGGATGAAGGCCAGGATGTTGTGAATTTGCTGGTCGGTCAGCACGTCTGCGAAACCGGGCATGCCACTGTCGAATTCGACGCCCTGACGCGCCAGAAGCGTTGCACCCCCCAGTTTTGTGTAATCGAAGAGCAGGCTGTCAGGATGATGCCAGGTGTGACCCGTCTCATCATGTGGTGGTGCTGGCAGGCGCCCATCCGCGCCGGGCGTTCGCCATTCCGGCTGGCCTTCCAGACCCGCGCCATGACAAGACGCACAGTTTTCTGCGTAGAGCAACGCGCCTTCTTCGATGTCGTAGCTCTCCGCCCTGGACGCGCTGCCGACATCCGAGGATGCACTGGTCGAGAGCCAATACGTGAAGGCGGCTGCTGCGACAGTGATCGGAAGGGACCAAACGAGATATCTCATGTGACCCGTATCCAGGTTGTCATGCCAGATGCGGCGTGGCTGAGCATGTGGCAATGGAACAGCCACTTGCCGGGATTGTCTGCCGTAAAGGCGATCTCCCGGGACTCGTTGCCGGCCAACAGGATCGTGTCCCGCATCGGCCCGAACGCGCCGTCGGGGCGCAGCTCGCGGAAATGCATCCCGTGCAGGTGCATCGCATGTGGGAAAACGGTCTGGTTCTCGATCTTCAGGCGCACCGGCTCGTTCAGGGATAGATCGGCCAGTGGCGTGTCGGTCATTTCGGCGACATCATTCAGGGCCCAGAATTTGCCCGCTTGGGCAAGCTGACGGAATCCAAGACGTTCCCCGCCAAGCAATGCGGACTGCATTCGCCCCATTGCCCCGCCGGACATGACCAGTCGCAAATCACGCGCATCGGCAAGGTCCGGGGCGTGTGCCGCGGGGTTCGGCGGCAACGGCAGTGGCTTGCCTCTTGGTACTGAACTGGCTGTGCCGTTGACCAGAAAACTCACCAACGGGGTCAGTTGATCATCATCGCCGATGCGAAGCAATTGGGCGGTGCCGCCTTCGTCTTCGGTCACATCCACAATTAAGTCGACGCGCTGTGCCGGGCCGAGGATCAACTCGCCGTCAACCGACTGGGGTTGGCCGGTTGGCATTCCATCCACGGCCACCGTCCAGCCACTGAATCCAGAGAGCCTCAGCGGGAAAATTCGAGCGCTTGCTGCGTTGATGATCCGCAAGCGAATGCGTTCGTTGCGCTTCGCGGGCAAGGTCAGGTCATAGCGCCCATTGGTCGTGATAAAGTTGCCGATGCGTCCACCGTGGCTCATCATCATAGGCTGTTCGAAATTGTCGAACAGCTGCCCGCTCTCAGGGTCGAGCAACCAGTCCTCCAGAACGATGACTTCCTCGCGGTCTATGTCCGGTCCATCGACCTCTTCGACGATCAAGGCACCGCGCAAACCACGCGCGACTTGCTCGTATGAGCGATTATGCGCGTGATACCAATAGGTGCCCGCGTCCGGTACGACGAAGTCGTAGTCAAAGGTTTCACCTGGTGCCACGGCTTTCTGGGTCAGTCCTGAAACGCCATCCATCGCGTTATCGATCCGGATTCCGTGCCAGTGAACCGAACTGGGATCGGGTACCTCGTTGCGGAACCTGCGACGCACCCGATCGCCTTGTGCAACCCGGATTTCCGGGGCCGGAACAAGACCGTCATAGCCCCAGATCTCTGTTTCCGGGTAGGTGTCCGGAAGAAGTTGTCGACGCGCAACCTTGGTAACCACGTCCTCGAACGGGGTTGCGGCATAAGCCGACCGCGGGATGGCGGCCGCACAGGCCGCCAGAGTTGCATTGCGCAAGAAATCCCGACGTGTTTGTTTCATTTCGATCCTCGAGAAAGCGGGGGCGTGTCGCCCCCGCGTGATGTTAGTTCGAAGCGGAGTTCTCCGCCTCGACCGTGTCCTTGTTCAGTAGGAAAAGCGCCATCGCTTCGCGATCGGCAGGTGTCAGAAACCGAGTTCCCTCGCGAACCACTTCCGCCATGCTGCCGCCGAAAGCATCGCCCGAAGGGGTGATGCCGGTCTGGAGCGCATAAGCGAGGTTTGAAACCGTCCAGTCATTTTTGACCAGGTCTTTTGGCCGTATCGCGGGGGCCTTGCTGCCACCGGGAAGCTGGGCGTTGCCTGCAAAGGAAGCACCGATATCGCGGCCTCCCGCAAGATTGCGCGGCGTATGGCAGGCTCCGCAATGTGCCGCACCGCGCACCAATTCCCGTCCTCGATTCCATGCGTCGCTTCGCCCTTCAATCGGTTCGGTATCCGGATCGTAGAAGAACGCCGCTCGCCAGAGCTTCAGCCCCCATCGTTGGTCGAATGGGAAGCTGACATCATTTTCTGGTGCAGGCTCGTCCACGGGCGGCACGGTTTGAAACGCCGCCCAGAGGTCAGCGATATCCTGATCAGAAAAATCCGCATAGAAGGTGTACGGGAAAGACGGATAGTACGGCGTTCCATCGGGGCCGATGCCTTGCCGCACGGCTTTTGCGAACTGTTCTGCCGTCCATTCGCCCATGCCATGTTCCGGGTCTGTCGTCAGGTTGGGCGGGTAGAACGTTCCGAACGGGGTTTCGAGCGGCGCCCCTCCGGCAAGTGGTGCGCCGCCCGCTTCAAAATTGGTATGACAGGCAATGCACCCACTGGCGCGCGCCAGATATGCGCCCCGGTCGACATTGCCCTCTATTGCAATCGGAGTCACTGCACTGCCGACAGGCCATGCAATCACGACGCCGAGGCTGGCCGCGCCCAGCACGGCGGCCCCGCTGACGAGTGTCAAGAACCGGCGCATGGTCAGTCTTCTTCCGCCCGGAAGCGTTCATGGCATGCGGAACAGACCTGGGTCGTCATCGCGAATGCTGCGTCGGCGGGCATTTCGGCAATGGCGGCCGCATCCATCATGTCGCCTCGGCCCATCATCGTGCTCCCGCCCATCATGGTTGTATCGCCTCCCATCATTGACCCGCCGCCCATCATCGAGGCGCCATCCATGGAGGTATTGCCGCTCATGCCGCCCAATCCATTGTCGGCTGCGCGTTCCAGGCCCTCAGAGTATTCTTCCAGCTGACTTGCCAATGCCGCGAAGCGCTCCCAGTCGGTCCACACCTCGTCCTTGGCTTCCGAGGGCATGCCCCCTGTGCCCTCTGGGAACAGCTTTGTCATGCTCTCACCGGCGTGCTGCTGGAACAGGCGCGCGGCATCGCGCACTGTTTCTGCGTCATAGGCCGTTTCGCCCCGCATCATCGGGGCCACGGTCTTGACCGCCTTCCCCATTGCAAGCATGGCATCCATGCGCTCTTTCACGATGCCGGTGGCACCGCTATGCGCGAATGCCGTGACCGCAGTACCTGCAATCAACACTGCCGCTACGATAGTCGTCTTTTTCATGTCTTCGATCCTTCTTTGGGTCTGCTTTTCGAGCGATGTGAAATCAGACCCACCGTCGCGGCGGTGGAGGATCGTTGGTGGGGCGCAACTCGGTTTGTAGGGTCGCGCCGTCATGCATGACGGCCTTCAGAAAGTGAGGCTCGTAAGCCACTTTTGGTTGAAGCAAAACCGCTACCGGGACAGAGCAATCGAGTCCCGGATGACAGTGGTCAGAGGCTTCGTTCGTCGATGACCCTACAACTTCGTGAGGGTGAACTTCTTGCGCCAAGGATGCTTCGCCATGATTGGCTGGTACCTCAGGCAACCCGAGAACTACAAGGAAAAGGCCAAGAATCATCGACAGAATCCATTGGCTTGTCTTCGACCAACGCATCAGTTGATCCCGTTGGCCCGCTGTAGTTCGCGGACATAGGCGGCAACCATCTTGACGTCTCCTTGGGTCAACCCCTCAATCTTCGGCATGTTACCGAAATTCCAGTGATGCGCCCGGACGCCATTTTGTGCAGCCAAAACGAAGGCCATGTCCGAATGGTGGCTTGGTTCGTAGATCTTGTGCACAAGAGGCGGCGCAACACCGTTTTGACCGGCAGCATTTTCACCGTGACACTCAGAACACTTTGCCTCGAATATGTTCTTTCCAAGCGCCGCCTGCTGCGAAAGTTCGTCCGGCAGCTGGACCTGAACGATCGGGCCGCCTTCAGCGATCTCACTTGTGTCAGGCGGCGTCATGGAGTGGCCAACCGCTGTATCTTCGGCTCCAACGAACTGCCAAACGGCAAAACCCCCGCCGATAACAAAAACGGCACCAATCAGCGCAGTCAATTTGTCCATGCCTGTATCTTCCGCCTTGCCCGTTGGGTCAGATGAGTTTGACTTGAGTGCCGACGGGTGCCCGCTCGAAAACTTCCTCGATCTGTGCGTTGAACAAACCGATGCAGCCGTTTGACGACCGACGGCCAATTTTGCGCGTATCCTGTGTTCCGTGGATACGATAATACTGCCACGACAGGTAAAGTGCACGGGTTCCCAAGGGATTTTCCGGATCACCCCCCTCGATACGTGCCGGCCATTCCGGATTGCGTTCGCGCATGGAGGGCGTTGGCGCCCAGCTGGGGTTTTTGCGTTTTTCCACCACTTCGGTGTAACCGCGTTTGGTGAGTTCGTCGGTCAGCGGAACGGACGTTGGGTAGATCCGCATTTCGCCATCTGATGTCCAATGCTGGAGCGCCTTCGTCACGGTATCGGAGATGATGATCCCCTTTCCGAGTGCGTCGAAGTGATCTTGCCAGTCATGAACTCGGAAAGAAGAAATGTTGCGGCGAATGGTTTCGGCTCGAACCACGCTTGGTGCAACCAAAGCGACAGCCGCATACCCCAACAGGCTTCGTCGATTGATCTTGTTGTTTCGCGATGTCGTCATGACACACTCCTAGCCTACGGTTTGTACATGTCTTTTAAGGGAGACCCGGCATCAGGCAACCTGACAAGGCCGCGAGAAGTGTATCCATTTGTATCCTTGACCTTACCCTGCTGGAGGGTCGCAAATGACGCCGGGAACGAGACAAAGAGGGTGTCATGGACCACCACAGCCACAGAAAAAAGCCGATCACGGACAGGCTCATGCATTATGGTATGATGGCGTGTTGCGTCGTCATGCTGCTGCCCGTTGCGGGGTTTTTTCTTGCCGGCGGCACATTGGCGGGCATGTGGGGCAATGCAGCGGCTTTCGCCCCGCTCCTGCTGTGCGTTGGGGCGCATCTCGTGATGCACAAGTTCATGGGAAAATCGTGCCATTCCGACAAGGCAAAGGATACTATCGAGGAAACGACCGAGCCCATAACCTCCGCGATTCCAGTCGTGGTCCGCGACAGGCCGTGATGTGCGCGGGAAGGTACGCGTAGGCGCGTTGCTGTTGTCGGGTTTCATGCTTGGGGGATGTGCAGGAAGTCTTGAAGACTGCTCGGATCGCGGCGCTATCGTGTCCACGAAGCAAGCGTCAGACCTTCTGCCGGATGGGTGTCGAACCCTTTCATCTTCTGCGACTGGCGTTGCGCGAATTGTCTGTGCGGACGGTCGTCAGGGTTTTGCCACAGGTGGACTTTGACGCAATTTCCGCCGTCCTGGCGAAATCTGCGGAAAATATGGGAAGGAAGCAGGTATCTTGATCGATTGCCTTTTGATCCTGCGACGGGTTTTGCTTATTCCCTTCGTGCTCCTGGCCGTTGTCTCTGGAAGTGTCGCGGCAGCAACCTCTGCTGAATACCAGAGCGCGCCACTCACCGCGCATCTCATTAGTGTACAGGACGGCGTTCCCGAGAACACACAGACTCTGTCAGCCGGGCTTCACCTTCAACTGAACGAAAACTGGAAGACCTATTGGCGGTCGCCGGGCGAGGTGGGAATACCGCCTTCGGTCGAATGGAGCGGTTCCGAAAACGTCGCAGATGTCGAATTCATGTGGCCCGCCCCGACGCGCTTCACCGCCTTCGGCATCGAAAATTTTGGTTATGCGGGTGAAGTCGTCTTTCCGCTGCGCATAACGCTCAAAGATCCCGGCGCACCTGTGACTCTTTCCGCGCAGGTCAAACTGCTGGTGTGCTCCAATGTCTGTGTCCCGGAAGAGTTTGACCTGTCACTTCGCCTCGGACGGGGCAACGTCATCGACAGCACTTCGGCTGGGCTGATCGGTACGTTTTCCGAGCGCGTCCCCGAAGGGGCCGAGACGAGCGGCGTCAGCGAGGCAAATGCCTTCATCGACGAAGACCTCACGGAGTTGATCGTCAGCCTTCGCGTCGATGAACCACTCCAGTCGCCGGATGTGTTTCCCGAACTGGGTATGGGTGTTGCGCTTGGCAAACCCGATATCCGTTTGGGAGAAGAGGATCGTTTGCTTTGGGCGCGCTTGCCGATCCTCTCGTCGAATACGGATGTGACAGTGGCTCCGTCGATTACCGTCACCGACGGCGAGAACCGGGCCTTCACGATCATCGCGGATCGCGTGGCGCAAGGAATAGCACCACCCTTTGAACTGGCCGCCACGACACCGGACATGATGGAACTGATCTGGATTGCCGCGATCGCGCTGCTGGGCGGATTGATCCTGAATGTGATGCCCTGCGTGCTGCCGGTGCTGTCCATCAAGGTGTCGTCTGTGCTCAAACACACCGATCACGACACAACCCGTGTCCGGTTCGGTTTCGTCGCTGCCAGCGCCGGCATCATGACGTTCATGTGGGGTCTGGCGCTCGTCCTCTGGGCGCTCCAGACGGCAGGCCTCAGCGTCGGGTGGGGTTTGCAGTTTCAAAGCCCGCTGTTTCTTGCGGCGATGATCGCTGTCCTGCTCGTCTTTTCGGCAAATCTGTTCGGAGCGTTCGAGTTCGCCCTTCCACACGGCATGCAGACGCGGCTTGCAGGGGCCGGAGGACGCAACGGGTATTCCGCCGACTTTTTCACTGGCATGTTCGGTGCCGTCATGGCGACGCCTTGTTCGGCACCGTTCCTCGGCACCGCGGTGGCCTTTGCTTTGGCCGGGCGTGGCGTGGACATCCTCATCGTCTTTACGAGCCTCGGGCTCGGCCTCGCCCTGCCCTATCTCGTCATCGCCGCGTTCCCGCGTCTGGTCGCATTCATGCCCAAGCCTGGTCGATGGATGCTGATCATCAAAAGCGTCATGGGGGTTTTGTTGCTTGCAACCGCCGTGTGGCTGTTCTGGGTGCTCGACGGTGTCGCCGGGCTTGCGTCTGTCATCGCGGTCGCGGCGTTGTCCGGTCTCGCCGTTCTGATACTATCTCTCCCGAATGTGCAGTCCCAATTCAGGTGGTCTATTGCCATAGCCAGCCTTGTCCTGGCCATTGCCGCAGGTCCTCTCTTGCAGCAATCAGCACCTGCGCGTTCGACGCCGCAGTTGGCAATGGCTTGGATCGCATTTGATCGTTCGGAAATAGCGAAACGCGTGTCCGCAGGAGAGGTCGTTTTTGTCGATGTGACCGCTGACTGGTGTCTGACTTGCAAAGCGAACAAGACACTTATCATCGATCGGGAGCCAGTCCGGAGCGCGCTTGAAGCGCCTGGAGTCACGGCGATGCAGGCAGATTGGACACGCCCGGACACGCGCATTTCCCGCTACCTTGAGAGTTTCGGCAGATACGGCATCCCCTTCAATGCCGTCTACGGACCATCGGCACCGAACGGCATTGTGCTGTCCGAATTGCTAAAAACCGAGGACGTGATGAACGCCTTGGCGCAAGCCAGTGGTCGGGATGTTTCCGCAAAGGTTGCCGGACAGGAGTGACCTGCTCGACCGGGACACCGAGCAGTAGTCAGCCGCCGAGCCGCTCAAGCGCGGCACGGACCGCCGCACGCCGAGGATCACTGGCGGGCTGCTGCTCCAACAGCGCTTCAGCCTTGCGGTAGGCCTCAACGGCGCGATCGGGCTCCTGAAGGACGGTATAGGCATTTGCCAGCCGCATCCAACCATCCAGATCGTCCGGTTCATCCTCAAGACGCTCGGCCAGCCGCGAGACCATCGATCGGATGAACTCCGCGCGATCCGCGTCATTCATCTCCGACGCCGCCGCGACATCTGCGGCACTCGGGCCTGGTTGCGACGTCGGCCCGCTGGGTAGATTGACGACCGGAAGGTCAGCTGCCGCTGCAATCCGGTTGATCTGCGCTGCATAGGTCTCCATCCAGGGAACGTAAGCCTCTTCCTGATTCAGTCGTGAAACAAGCAGATCGTAGGCCTTACGCGTCTCTTCTTGCTGAAGGTAATACAGAGACTCGAAGTAGGTTGCCGCAGGATTGGATGGGTCAAGGTCCAAAGCGCGATCAATGGCCAATTTCGCCCGTGGAATAACAACGCCGTCATTGGCAACCGCGACAGCCTCTGCCAGCATGGAGAATGTCGCGGAGGTGGCATCCTCCCGTTCGGCAACGACTTCGAAGGCTTCGACGGCATCGGCTGCTCTGCCCATGCGCTGATAGGTCTGGCCCAACAGCATCCACCCTTCGCTAGGGCCGCCGGTCGGATCGGATACAAGCCTTTCGCGAAGTTGTATTGCCAGCGCCGTCACTTCATCAGTCTGTGCCCGCTCCTCTGCACGGGCAGCGAAGGCCATTGAAGGAACCTCCGGCGATCCCATCGTCAGATAGTAGCCTGCGGCAATAACCGGCGCGAGGACCGCCGCGACAACGAGAGTGACTCTGCCACCATTACGGGATGATCCGGCTTTTTCTTCCGAATTGCGGGTCGTCGCGAGGATCCGTTTCTTGATCTCGAGTCTGGCTGCTTGAGCTTCCTGTTCAGAAATCAAACCGCGGTCCATGTCTCGTTGGATTTCCCGCATCTGATCGGCGAGGATCGCCGGTACCGCATCCCCTCTGGTGAGAGTGTTCGATTTGGACAGCAGCAGCGGGTAGAGGACAATTCCGATTGCGACCAGCGTCAAAAGAACGAAAATACCCCAGATCATGACGCATCCCCCGCTTCGTTTTGCCTGAGAATTTCGGACACGGTGTTCTCATCCTCCGAGCCCAAGTCTTCAAATGCCTCTTGCTTTCGCCGACTCATCAGTAGCCCGCCACCAACGAAAACCCCGATCAGAACGAAAGCGATCGGAGCGAACCAAAGCGCGTAGGTCGCAGGCTCCAGAGGCGGTTTCAGCAGCACGTAATCCCCGTACCGCGCCCGTATGTATTCGATCACCTCCGCGTCGCTGTCTCCAACGACCAGGCGCTCGCGTACGAGCAGACGCAAGTCCCGCGCCACACCCGCGTTCGAACTGTCGATGTCCTGGTTCTGACAGACGACGCATCGTAGATCCTTGGAAATCTCCCGCGCACGCTGTTCCAATACCGGGTCGGTCAGCATTTCGTCCGGTTCCACCGCATTGGCGGCAAAGGGAAGGAGCCCGATGCAAAACGCGAAAATCAACTGTCTCATGAACCTGCTCCATTTGGCAGTGCGCCTGCCTGCTTCAGGGCTTGCGTGAACCGTTCGACGGCGTCCGGACCCACGACCGGCCCGACATAGCGAAACAGAACAGTACCATCGCCATCGACGATGAAGGTTTCCGGCACGCCTGAAAGGCCCCATTCGATCCCTGTCCGGCCTGAAAGGTCGGACCCGATCCGTTCGTAGGGATTGCCGAGGTCATTGAGCCACTTCACGGCATCTTCTGGTTTGTCTTTGTAGTTGATGCCGAACAACCGCATGCCCTCGCGTTCGACAAAGCGTGTCAACACGGCATGTTCCGCGCGGCAGGGCACGCACCAGGACGCAAAGACATTGACCACGACCGGTCGTTCGTTGCCTACAAGATCGCTTCGGGCCAGGCCGGGTGTCTCCAACCCCGGCACGGGATCGAGGTCGAACGCCGGGGCCGGTTGCGAGATCAGGACGGAAGGGATCTCGTTGGGATCCCGGTCGGGATTGAGCCCCCAGAGAAAAAAACCCCCGAATATGACCGCCGCAATAAACGGCAGCCCGGCAATGAGACGTTTCATCTTCTCTCCTACTCGGCAGGAACAGCATCGCTGGCTGGCTGTTTGGCGCGGCGCGGCGCCCCGACCCTCAAACGGCGATCCGACAAGGACAAACAGCCACCGATCACCAGCAGGATCGAGCCGATCCAGATCAGGTTGACGAGCGGTTCATAGAGGATCCGAAGGGTCCATGCTCCGGCGTTGTTCACTTGATCGGAGGCTGGCGTTGCAATCGACGTATAGAGATCACCCGCCAATGTAGAGCGGATGGCCGACTCCGTCGTCTGGCTTTCCGCGACCGGGTAATACCGGCGTTCTGGGAAAAGCGTCGTGACCAGCTCGCCATCCCGACGGACCACAAGGGTGCCGCGATCCGCGATGTAGTTCGGCCCTTGAACCTGTGTGGCCCCTTCGAAGGTGATGTCGAACCCCGCGATCGTGACTTCGGTCCCGGGGGCGGCAAAGACGATCTCCTCACTCTTCCATCCGGTCGAGCCGATCATCCCCATCATCAACACAGCGACGCCGGCATGGGCGAGTGTCATACCGTGAGAGGCGCGTGGCAGGTTGCGCGCGCGTCTCGCGCTCTCTGCAAGGGGAACCTCGAACAGGCGGATGCGTAGCGCCCATTCCCGTAGGGTTGCAAAAAGCAGCCACGCTGCGCCAAGGATGGCAAGATAGGCCATGATCGGCCCACCGTTCAGAAGATACCATGCGGCCAAAGCTGCGATGAACGCCAGAACGACCACGAACCGAATGCGATCGAGCAACCCGGCGATATCAGCCCGCTTCCACGACAGGAATGGACCAAGACCCATGAACACGACCAGCGCCAGCATCATCGGAATGAAAGCCGCATTGAAGAAAGGTGGACCCACCGAGATTTTGTCCCCCGTGATAGCCTCGAGGATCAGCGGATAAAGCGTCCCGAACAGGACCGTTCCCGTAGCGGCGGCCAAAATGAGGTTGTTCACGAGCAGCCCGGCCTCGCGGCTGATCGGGCGAAACAGACCACCCGGCTCCATTTCGGGCGCCCGCCAGGCGTAGAGCGCCAGCGACCCACCGATGGACACGGCCAGCAGACCCAGAATGTAAAGCCCGCGCTCTGGATCGACGGCGAAGGCATGCACGGATGTAAGCAGGCCTGACCGGACGATGAACGTCCCGAGCAGCGAAAGCGAGAAAGTCAGGATGGCAAGTAGGATGGTCCAGCTTTTGAACGCGTCGCGCTTTTCGGTGACGATGGCGGAATGCAGCAGCGCCGTGCCCAGAAGCCAGGGCATGAAGCTCACGTTCTCGACCGGGTCCCAGAACCACCAGCCGCCCCAGCCCAGTTCATAATAGGCCCACCACGATCCAAGAGCGATACCTGCCGTAAGGCTGACCCACGCGGCCAATGTCCACGGGCGGACCCATCTGGCCCAGGCCGGATCGACGCGCCCTTCCAGAAGAGCCGCAACGGCAAAGGAAAACACGATGGAGAAGCCGACATACCCGAAATACAAGAGCGGCGGGTGCATGGCGAGACCCATGTCCTGAAGCAACGGGTTGAGGTCATTGCCGTCGAGCGGCGGCGGAAACACCCGCTCGAAGGGGTTCGACGTCAGCAGCAGGAAGGACAGGAAGCCGACGCTGATCCACGCCTGCACCGACAAGGTGCGCGCCTTGGTCTCGGCGGGGATGTTCGATCCGAACCAGGCGACGCCCGCGCCGAACACCGCGAGGATCAGAATCCAGAGCAGCAGCGAACCCTCATGGCTGCCCCAGGTCCCGGCCACCTTGTAGAGCATCGGCTTGAGCGAATGGGAATTCTCGACGACGTTCCTGACGGTGAAGTCGCTGACGATGAAGGCCTGCATCAGCGCTGCGAAGGCTATGGCCACAAACAGCACTTGTCCTATTGCCGTCGCCTGGGCGGATTTCATCCAGACGGCGTTTCCACGCGACGCACCTGCAATCGGCAGAACGCTTTGAACAAGCGCAAGCGCAAGCGCGAGGGCCAGTGCGAAGTGACCAATTTCCGGGACCATGGCGTTCTTTCCTATTCAGCGTCGGTGGGCGTCGCGTCGGACGGCTTTGGCGTCCGCGGCGGGGTCTATTCGTCGAGCGTTGCTTTGCGGCGACGGAACTCTTCTTCGTCGATTTCCCCATTTGCAAAGCGGCGCCTGAGCGCTTCCTGCGCGTCCGAGTCCGGGGGACGGGTGCCATTGTCCCGCAGCCTGAACACCAGAAACACCACCAATGCGATCAGCGCCCCCCAGAAGGCGAGCATCATGAAGCCGCCCATAAAGCCATAGCCTCCGCCCCACATGTGACCTGTCCAGGAGCCTGGACCATCAGCTCGCGCCATGCTGGCGGGCAAGCTGGCCAGCAACGTTGGAATGAGCGTTTTCAGTTTCATCTGTTTCTCCTTCGATTAGTTCGCTTTCATCCAGTGGGATGGTGACAACAGCGCGCAAACCCGCGCTGTTATGGTTGACCAGCTGGATATCGCCGCCATGGGATTGGACGATTGTCCTCGCGATCGAGAGCCCAAGCCCATAACCGCCCGTTTCCAGAGACCTCGATTGCTCGAGGCGATAGAAGGGATCGAAGACCTTTTCCAACTGGTCGACGGGAATGCCGGGCCCATTGTCATCGATGTTGAGTACGAGGTTCGAACCGTGGGTCGCCCAGCTGACTTTTGCGGCACCACCGTAGCGAACGGCGTTCTCAAGCAGGTTCCTCAGCGCCCTTCGGAACGCGTTGGGTCGAAGCCGCACGGCAACATCATCACTCGGGGCAAAGGTGCAGTGTGCCGCCATATCGCTGCACAAGCTGTCCAGAAAATTGCGCAGATCGACCACTTCGGCACCTTCGGATCCGGTAAGGCCCCGTGCAAAGGTGAGCGTCGCTTCGACCATGCTCTGCATCTCTTCGACCGATGCGATGAGGCTGTCCCGCGTCTCTTCTTCGTCAACCAGCTCCGCGCGGACACGCATAGCAGTCAACGGCGAGCGCAAATCGTGACCAAGCGCTGCGAGCATCCGTGTCCGATCGCTGACAAACCGGGTCAGCCGTCGTTGCATGCGGTTGAAGGCGACGGTCAGATCCTTGACCTCGGTCGGCCCCGCGACGGTCAATTCACCCACATCCTCGCCCCGGCCAAGATGGTCCGCGGCCTTGGAGAGGTGCCGCAAAGGACGCGTCAGGCGCGTCATGACAAACCAGAAGATCGCCACCAGGAGCAGTCCGGCGGAAATTCCAAAGGTCAGCATCGAATAGAAAGGCCATTGGATTGGCGGACGCTCGAACCGCGTTCCGACATTCAGCCAACGCGCTCCCTTGATGGCGATCGACAGGTTCATCTCAACCGCCGTCAACTCTCCGCGCATCATCGCGAGATGCATTTCCGTCATCTCGTCCGAGAGATTGGGAAGGGGCCGCAACGCGCCCTCGACCTCGTGCAGTTCAACGCGAATATCCCGGCTGTAGCTATCGCCCAGAAGCGCGCGTATGCGTCCTTCCACGATGCCGCCATCCGAATGACCGGTGTGTTCCACGCTCGGAACGTCCGACAGATCAAACCGGATCAATGGCGAATTCGCCGCGCGGAGGATCGAGTCCTGCAACTCCGGCGGGGCCTCCTCGATCAACCGCGCGACATTTGCTGCGCGACCGGCGGCCTCGAACCCCAATGCGGCACGAATCGCAAGGGTGCGCTCGTCAGCGAACAGGAACAGGCTGATCGCCTGGGCCACGACAAGTGCCGCGACCACAAGCAGGATCAACTGGCCGCTCAGAGACCTCATCGCACGGCGCATCACGGCGCATCCTCGACATCGGCAGCCAGACAGTATCCGCCGTTCCGCACCGTTTTGATGACACTGGGCCTAAGTACATCCGGCTCGATTTTGCGGCGGAGACGGCTGATCTGATTGTCGATGGTTCGATCCATCGGGCCTGCCGTCCGCCCAGCGGTCAGGTCAAGCAACTGGTCACGGCTGAGCACCATCCTCGCGCGTTCCAGCAGGACCGCCAGCAATTTGAACTCGGAGGTCGTCAATGGGGTCTCGGTGGTGGACTCGTCAATCAGCACCTGCCGGTCGGTATCCAGTATCCAGTGCGCAAAAGAGACTTTCCTCCCAGCGAGGCTTCCGGCCACAGGTTCGTCGCGGTTGCTTCTCCGAAGAACCGACTTGATGCGGGCGAGCAGTTCTCGTGGATTGAACGGCTTGGCGAGATAATCGTCCGCACCGATTTCCAGACCCACGATCCGATCCGTTTCCTCACCAAGCGCCGTCAGCATGATGATCGGAAGATCACCCTCTGGCGCAAGTCTGCGGCAAACCGACAAACCGTCCTCGCCCGGCATCATGACATCGAGCACGAGGAGGTCGAAGTGACCGGTGGCCAGCTTGGCATCCATCTCCACGGCATCCCTGGCGACGGTCGTGCGCATTCCGTTCTTCTCCAGGAAGCGCGCGACGCTTTCGCGTATCTGAGCGTGGTCGTCCACGATAAGGATATGAGGTGGCGGTCCCATGGCGTCCTTCCTAGATCATCGTTGCATTCTGTTTCATGGGCAGAATTGTAGCCGTTTGTATCAGGTCAGTCCCTTGCTACAGATGGATACAAATCTGTGCCTGCACCGTGTCGTGCTCCCGGGTAGCGTCGCGCGTATGTTATGTGACCTTTGGGATCGCAACCGATCAAAGGATGAGGTTTTCGAATATGGCTCTTGATTTGAACCGGCGCCGTTTCGTTCTGGGTGCTCATATGACGGTGCTGACCGTCGCGGCGTCACCGCTGTTGGCGCAGAGCCGATCTGTCTGGTCGGCAGAGAATGCCTTTGACGCGCTTCTATCGGATACGGCGCGGATCATCGATGTCAGAACGCACAAAGAGTGGCAAGAAACCGGCGTTGGTGCTGGTGTATGGCCGATAAGCATGCACGCGTCCGGTTTTCCGGACCGATTGTTCAGGGCCAAGGAACTGAGCGGTGATCGCACTGTTGGACTGATCTGCGCCACTGGCGGACGCTCCGCATCGCTGCTTCGAGCGTTGAGACAAGCTGGTTATTCGGGCTACGCCGATATCTCGGAAGGGATGTTGGGATCAGGCGAAGGGCCTGGCTGGATCGCATCGAACTTGCCGACCGTTCCGGTGGATGTCGCCCTGAACGGGTTGCCCCCCGCGTTGGCCTGACCAGTGAAGAATCAATTGGTCCCGTTGTGCTAAAAGCCTGATGTATGGTCAAATTGACCTGTTTGAACAGGAAGACGGGTTTGGGTGTATGACCGAGTTGATGGCTATGTTTGTCGGAATATGCGCGGCGATCGTGATGGGAATTGTCCATCATTATGCGTTGTCGGGCATTCTGAAGTTTTCCCCGCAGCGGTCGGATGGCTCCGGCTTTCGGATCATCCTGACGTTTTCCGCGTTGCTGTTGCTGCACGTATTGGAACTTGTGACGCTCGCCGTGTTCAACACGATGGTGGTGGCAAGCGTTCTGCCGCAATCGTTCAGCAACAGCCCGCCGATGTTTCAGGATGTTCTCTATGTTACGGGCATCTCGTTCTCGACCCTTGGCTATTCGTCCATAGAGGTGGTCGGGCCCTTTCGACTGTTGCTGATGCTGCAATCGCTTTTGGGCTTCATGTTGCTGACCTGGTCAGCGACGTTTCTTTACTCAGCCTGCCAGCAAGTCTGGCAGAAGGCGAAAGATGACTGAAAATCGCCACGCGCGTCGGACATGAGCTTGGCGTCAGCGTCAAATACGTCCTGATATCGGTCCTTTGACCTCACCGTGGAACGGTTGAGTGAGCGCTGCGTTGCGCGCGTGGATGAATAGCCCTTGACCTTCCAGTTGCTGGAATCCCTAGGTACAAAGCCATGGCACAGATTTTCGAAAAGACAGGCGATCACGTATCGCACCATCGACACGGGGATATCTTGAAATCTCCCGTATGGGTTGGTGTGTTGTTTGTCTTGCTCACAATGCCGGCTCACCTGTTTTTGGATGAAAAGAGCTCGATAGCTCTTGCTTCGATCACGCTTGCTTTGATTGGCGGTGCCTATATCGGCTTTGGCGCCGCGGACGGCAGAGCGCGCGTGTTCTGGGCAGAGCTCGCCGTCGCCCTTTTGTTCGGCTCGGCAGCCTTTTTGGGGCTGATATGGCATTGGGCTTTCCTTCCCTTGGGCTTGGCCCTGCACGCCCTTTGGGACATGTCACACCACAATTCTTATCGTCTCGCCCGGATTCCGAACTGGTATATTCCATTCTGCGTGGCCTTTGACCTTTTGGCAGCGACGTTTTTCGTTCTGCTCTATGCCGTGTTTTGATCCATGATGATGCGCATCCTTCTTATTGCGGTGTTCCTGATGGGAGTCGTCGCATTGGCCTTCCCGGACGTCCTTGGCGTTGACATTCGCCTGCCTGATCGCGCGGAAATTGACCGCTGGATCGAGGCGGCAGGTCTTGCCGGACCAATTGTTATCGTGGCGCTTATGACAATCGCTATCGTCGCAAGCCCCCTGCCCTCGGCGCCGATCGCACTCGCCGCCGGAGCGGCTTATGGGCACACGTTCGGGACACTCTTTGTCGTTCTTGGCGCGGAACTCGGTGCGCTTGCCGCTTTTGGTCTGGCCCGCGGTCTCGGTCGTCCCTTCGTTGAGCGTCATCTCGGTCAGAAGATTAACTCAGGCCTGTTCGGATCGCAGAACACTCTGACCTTCTTGGTCTTCGGCAGTCGCCTGCTGCCGTTTCTGTCCTTCGATATGATCAGTTACGCCGCAGGTCTGAGCAAGCTGCATCTTTGGAGGTTCGCGCTGGCCACGATGGCCGGGATTATTCCAGCGAGTTTTTTGCTCGCTCACATGGGCAACCAGGCGATGAACGGAGATGCCCGCACTGCCACATGGACCGCGCTTGCGCTCGGTGGCTTTACCGGCCTGTCGGTTCTCTTCGCCGCGACGCGAAAGACCGGTACACAAGGGGAGGAGAGCTGATATGGCCAGTCATTCTCACGCCGGGCACATGCCGAGTTCCGGCAAGGCCCTTGTGATTTCGGCCTGGCTCACCGGCGTCTACTTCGTGATTGAACTGGCCGTCGGGCTCTGGACTGGCTCGATTGCCGTCCTGTCGGATGCGTTTCACACCCTGTCGGCGGTTGGCGGCGTTCTCGTGGCCATCACCGCGCAGCGGATTGCGCGCCGTCCAGCGGATTCGACGCGCAGTTTCGGATGGTACCGCGCCGAAATCATCGGGGCGCTGGTGAATGGCGGCTTTCTTCTCGGCATGGCGCTTCTGGTGATCTGGATGGGCGCGATGCGGCTCGGAGACCCGATCCACCTGGCCACAGGCCCCATGCTTTGGGTCGCCTTCGGGGGCCTGGTCACGGAAGTGGTCTCTCTGGCGCTGATGTGGCAATCGAGCAAGGACGATCTGAATGCCCGTGGCGCGCTCTGGCACATCATCCAGACCTTTGTCGGCAGCCTCCTGATCATCGTCACCGCCCTTGTGATCGAGTTCACCGGCTTTCTGGCGATTGACCCGATTCTCGGCATGGCGTTCGGGGTGGTTCTCCTCTGGGCCTCTGTGGGCGTAATCAAGGAAGCGGTCCACATTCTCATGGAAGGCACGCCCGAGGGAACGGATCTCGACGCTGTAACAGCGGACCTGAACGGGCAGGACGGGGTTCTGGATGTTCACCATGTGCATGCCTGGACGCTGACCAGCGGCAAACACGCGTTTTCCGCCCATATCCGCCATCAGTCACCCGCCGAGGCCGCGGATTTGCTGAACAGGGCCTATCGGCGGCTGACGGAACAGCATGGGTTTCACATGGTCACGCTGCAGCTCGAAACAGAGTGTCTCGACGAGCGCCACGCGCGGGATCTTGATATAGTCCAGATAGCGGCTGCAAAGGCTGCGCAAGAAAAGACTGATGTGCGAGATGCGCATCCGCACCCAAGCCCTAACACAGAAGGGCCGTAGACTGTGATGGACATAATACTAGCCGCAGAGCCGGAGATTCGTCTGACGGCGTTTTTGAGTGTGCTGGCCGCCATGGCGCTTTGGGAACTCGCCGCCCCGCGTCGGCGGCGTGACATTCCGCGTGTCATCCGTTGGTCGAACAACCTGGCACTTGTCGTGATCGATACGGCGATCCTCCGGTTGTCTTTCCCAATCCTGGCCGTCGGTCTGGCGGTCCTGGCCGAGGAGCGGGGCTGGGGCCTGTTCAACATTATCGAGGCTCCTTTCGGGTTGGCTGTGATCCTGTCCATGCTGCTGCTCGATCTGGCGATCTATCTGCAACATGTCATGTTCCACGCCGTCCCGGCCCTGTGGCGCCTGCACCGGATGCACCATGCGGATCTCGACTTCGACGCAACCACTGGATTACGCTTCCATCCGATTGAGATCCTCATCTCGATGGCGATCAAGCTCGCCCTGGTGGCAGCGCTTGGTCCGCCCGCCGTCGCGGTTTTGTTGTTCGAGATCATCCTCAACGCCACTGCCCTCTTCAACCATGCCAACATCAACCTGCCGAGACCGGTCGACCGGTGGCTCAGATGGATCGTCGTCACACCCGACATGCACCGCGTGCATCATTCTGTCGATCCGCGCGAAACCAACTCAAACTACGGCTTCAACCTGCCGTGGTGGGACCGCCTCATGGGTACTTACGTAGCCCAGCCCGCGAAGGGCCACGAGGGAATGACGATCGGTATCGAGCAGTTTCGCACGACGCGCGACCTCTGGGTCGACAGGATGTTGATCCAGCCCCTTCGCGGGCCAGCAAGCGGACACGCCCTGGATACATCCGCCCTCACGCCGACAAGCAGGAACAGCCTCTGGACTCTCGAAAACACAGTTCTAGGGTCTCGGGTAACTCAAAAAGGAACACATGATGAAACGACGTACGTTCTTGCTGGCCGGAGCGGCTGCCACACTCCCCCTGCGAGCACTGGCCAACACGGAACCGGTCATTAAAGTCCTGAAAACCCCCACCTGCGGATGCTGCACCGCTTGGGTCGATCATGTCCGGCAAGCGGGCTTCGCGGTCGAGGTGCAGGACGTCGATCAGGATGCGCTTTATGCGTTCAAAGATCGGCTGCAAATTGCACCGGAACTTGCTGGATGTCACACGGCGGTCGTGGGCGACTATTTTATCGAGGGCCACGTGCCTGCCGCGGACATCACGCGGCTGCTAGCAGAGCAACCGATGGCGCGCGGTTTGACTGTCCCCCGCATGCCGATGAGTTCGCCCGGCATGGGCGGTCCCGGGGCCGGTGACGCTTTTGACACCTTGCTTGTTGGCTCCGACGGCGCGACCTCGGTCTTCGCGAGCCACAGCTGATCAGGTCATGGGTGCAGGTGATAGATCCCGCGGGACGGGTTCATGACCCGTCCGTCTTGCACAAGCTTTCGCAGCGCCCTGTAGGTCGCCTCATGGCTCAATTGTAACCGAGCGGCAAACTCGACGATGGAGCCTTCGAGCAAGCCTGCGATCAACCCTGCCATCACCCGGTCCTCTGCGCGCCGAATGCCGACGATCTCCAGCATCTGTCGCTGCGCCTGTATCTGTTGAGCCGCCTGACGGCCATAGGCGCGGGCAAATGCCGGGTCGGCAAAAGCGGCCAATACGGAAGCCTTGTCGATCCGGATCAGCGCCCCGGCCTCAACAATGACTGCGTCGCAATGATAGACCTCCGAAAACACCGAAGCTTCGGCAAAGCTTGTTCCGGCTTGGGCACGGTGGATGATGAACCGCTCGCCATCTGGATCGACCCGCTCGAGATGCACGCGCCCGGTTTGCACGACATAGAGACCGTGGGTGGGGTCGCCTTGGTGAAATACGGTATCTCCAACCGCGCCGGAGATTGGGCGCAGGGCTGAGCTCGGGATATGATCATAGGGGTTTGGCAACATATGATTGAAATCATATTACGATGCATCCGCCCCTGCTAGCGTAAACATGACACCACCCCATTGAAGGACCTGTCCATGCGTCTCATTCCCTTCGTCCTTGCCATAGTGATGGCCGCACCCGTGGCCGCGCAGCACGCCAATTCCGCGGCTGGTCACGACATGGGCGGACCGCAGGAAACCGGGCAATCGGCCTTTGCCGCCTTGGCGGAAATCGTAACGATCCTGCAGGCCGATCCCGAGACGGATTGGGAGCGGGTCGATATTGACGGATTGCGCCGCCATCTGGTCGATATGGACCTTCTGACCCAAGAGGCCGTGGTCGCCCGCACCCTGCGGCCGGAAGGGGCCCGGTTCGAGATTCGGGGCACCCCCCGTGTTCTCGAGGCCATCCGCGCCATGGTGCCCGCCCATGCGCCCTTTCTCGCGGCCGAGACCGGCTGGGACGTTGTGACAGAGGACTTAGAAGATGGCGTGGCGCTCAGTGTCGATGGCGATGCCGCGCAGATTCAGGGACTTGGTTTCTTTGGTCTGATGACCATCGGGGCGCATCACCAAGAGCACCACCTCATGATGGCAAAAGGCGCGGGCCCGCACCATTAATGCGCCGACAAGGCCTGTTTGATGATCCGTAGAGAGGTGCGCTGACAAAACGTTACATCTCGCGTGTTGACCTTCCAGCGCGGGAGGCACGGACACATGCCCGATGATGGAAGCGTCAGAGAATACCGCCCGCAGGGATTTCCTGTATTACGCAACGGCCGGGGCAGGGGTCGTGGCAACAGGGGCTGCGCTCTGGCCACTGGTGAACCAGATGAACCCCTCCGCCGATGTCCGCGCCTTGGCACAGATCACTGTTGATATTTCCGATCTCGCGCCCGGAACGCAATTGACCGTCAACTGGCGCGGAAAACCTGTCTTTATCCGTCATCGAACGGAGGCAGAAATGGCTCAGGCTCGGGCACAGGCGGTCTCTGACCTGCCTGACAGCTCGGCGCGCAACCCAAATCTGCCCTACGATGCGCTGGCAAGCGATGAGAACCGGGCCATTGCGGGTCACGAGGCATATCTGGTCATGATCGGTGTCTGTACCCATCTGGGCTGTGTCCCTCTGGGGGATGGGGCGGGGGATTTCGGGGGTTGGTTCTGCCCCTGTCACGGTTCCCATTATGACGCGGCTGGGCGCATTCGCAAAGGCCCGGCACCTGAGAACCTGCATATTCCGGACTTGTCGCTCTCGGAGGAGATGGTGCTGACTTTGGGGTGATGCAATAAAGGATAATCTGTAGTCAGAGCGCTCGAAACTGGAAGAGATTTCGACTGGCCGCTGGTCGGCCTAAATCGCAATACTCCACATCCGAAACCGTCCCTGCCCCGTCACTTCACGGATTAGACCCTTCGCTTCCATCCAGGCGAGATTGCGTTGAGCGGTGGCGCGGCTAGCACCGATCCACATTTCGGCCATCGGGGCGGAAACGAGGGGCCATTCGGTCAGCAGGGCGCTCAGGACCGGCGGTGTCTTGCCTGAGAGCGTTGACATCTCTGCTTTGGCCTTCGCTGACCATGATTGGATATCGTCGAGGCGCCGCATCGCCATGAGGATAGCTGTCTGCATCCCCTCGAGCCATTGTTTAAGGCGCTCTGCCGATGGCCCACTCGCGCGCAGGCCCCCTGCCCCGCCCATTGCCAACGGTGCGAAAATTGCCCCGTTTCCCTCGCTAGCCGCGATGCGCGCGGCCGTGACCGCTGCTTCCACCCGATCGCCCTGCTGCCCAAGGCCCGCAAGACTCCAGAGATGAAACCCCATGCAGGCGCGGGTGATCGGATGAAGATCGGCGGCCTGTTTCATCAAATCCAGCCAACCGCTCGCGCGATCGTCGAAGCGCTCGGCATTTTCATCGATGTTTTCAGGATCGCGGCGGTCGAGGAAGGCTGCGATATCGACTATCGGGTCAGGACCGCCTGTCAGTCGCCGAACGGCCCATCCAATTCGCGCCAAGGCATTTGGGTCATCTTGTGCGCCTGACAGGCGCATAGAAATCCATAGCGCCAGACGATCCGGGCCTACGCGATCTCCTGCAAACCAGCTCAGGTCTGCCGCCTCGATCAGTGCCAACCTATGCAGCCAGCCTTTGGGCGCGCGAGCCAATCGGTCATCGAGCGCACCCAAGCGCCCGGCCACCCTCGCCAGAAGCGCAGCCTGATCCGCTTCGGCCCTTGCCCAGTCATCAATGAGGCCCTTTTCCGGCTGTCCCGCCCGAGGTCCGGGAGGCCGGTAATCCGGTTCCTCTTCGATCGGGCCCGGCAGGTACCAGAGAACTTCTTCCGAAGCATCCTCATCCCCCTCTCCGATGTCGAGGGGTTCGTCGAAATCTTCAGGAATAATAGTCGATTGTGGCATCATATGTGCAAAATACAGATTATTTGCACATTACCCAAGCTGTTTTGTGACCGTCGACAATGCTCTTTACACATTACGTGCGCGCGACTGCCGACGGAACCTTTCAGATCGCGATCAATGCAAGGAAACCAGGGGATTGTGCATCGGCACAATGAGAAAACACTTGCTTGCATTCGTTTGTAAACGGTCGTTTA
>NZ_AQQX01000022.1 GCF_000768315.1 Pseudooceanicola atlanticus | reverse complement strand
GTTGGCGCAGACTCTACATTAAGGTGAGGGATTTCGCGGGGGGCAGGTCACAGCTTTTAAGCGTTTCTTCATGGGAGAATCCCCATTCAAGTCGAGGGCAGGCGAAACTTCATCCGACTATGCGTTTCTTCAGAAATTTCACTCCGCAAAGCTGAACAAACTAACGAACGCCGATAAGAAACTGCTCATCTTGCGTGACCCACTTACGAGAGTGGCCGCAGTGTATCGCAACAAGTTCGTTCAGCGTGATGGGAACAGCGGGATTTTCTCGGACTTTGCCAACAAAACTGGGCGCGATCCAGCAGAAACAAGTTTCAGTGATTTCGTGACGTTGTATCTGTTCAAAGCTAGGCAGAATGACCTCTCCGACTTAGACAAACATCTTTGGCCCCAAGCCTCTCACTTGGCAAAAGTCGATTATGACACCGTTCTCCCGATGGAAAACCTCCATGCCGTGATATCAAACATCATCGGTCAAGAGGTTGCGAATATGTATTTCTTGCAAGTCACAAATTCGTCAATATCAGCCTCGGCGCCCGGTTCGAATACTTGGATGGGTGATATCCCAGCATCGCGCCTGAGAACAGAGTGGGAGCATCGGGGCGCACTTCCAAGGGACGACCAGCTCTTCAATAAAATGCTACATGACCGTCTGAAGGAACTTTACGCTCAGGATCTCCAACTGGTCCGCGAAGTGACTTCTAAACTTGGCTGAAACGCCCTTAAGCACCCTCGACACGTCTCCGAACGAACCCCAGAAATGTGCGATCGGCCGATCTGAGAACAGGACGGCCGCTTGATCTCCAGTAATGCTCCCATTCCGCCGCCAGGGCATGGACATCGGCGCCGGGCACCAGGCGGCGGGCCTCGTCCAGGGCATCGGGGCTGAGATGGGGGCGCTCGGCCTCCACCACGGCAGAGCGGGGGGTGACGCGGATCATGTCGCCCGGTTCTTCGGACAGGTGGTAATCGGGCAGGTGATTGGCGGCGATCATCTCGCGCAGCATGGCGCGGAAGACGCGGCGGGGCGAGGCGGAGCCGGATTTCTTCAGCAGCGTATCGACCGAGGCGCGCCAGGCGGGCTGCTTGCCGCAATGCTTGCGGGCCAGTTCGTAGATGCGCCGTTCCAGCGGCTTGCGCAGGCGGAAGTAATCCCGCGAAAGCGTCAGCACCGATTTCGACAGCACCGCCCGGTAGAGCCATTCCGACAGCACCACCGTCACGCTGGCCATGCGTCCGCCACGGGCCTTGCGGGTGATCTGCCAGGTCTCGATCAGGCCGAAACCGGTGGTGACCTCCTGCCCGCCGGTTTCCATGTTGGTGGTGATCCGGGTGCCGGCCAGCCTCTCGAAGGCCTCGCGCAGGCGGCGATAGGCATCGCCGCTGGTCTCGCGATTGGTCGCCACCAGCAGATCATGGGCGCGCAGGGTGACCTGCCGGGAAATCGCACGGCCCGCATTCAGCGCCGCCATCAGCTGGCTGATGCAATAGATCAGGATGTCCTTGTCGTGGATCGTCGCCAGCCCCTTGACCGAGGGGGTCACCTCGATCCGGGTGCCGTTATGCTCATAGGAGAGGATGCGACGATCCGGCCGGGTCGACAGGGAAAACATCGGGTGCTCCATGGAGCCCATGTCATCCTTCGGCGCGGCATCGAAGATGTCGCAGATGAAGAAATCCGCCGTGGGATGTCGGACAGGCGCAAGCCCTCCGCCCGGCGTGGCGATCGCGCGACGCATGGTCGTCCCTTTGTACTGCCCGGAGCCTCTCCGGTCGTGTCCGGTGGCGCGAAGAATCGCGACCCGTCCATCGTGGTTTCAATGACACCCACCTTAAAGTTATCCACAGTTTCGGTCCAGAGCGGCCTGTCTTTCGTCGTCGGACCGGAGTCGCTTTTTCGGGGGATCGGAGTCGGTTTCATCGTGGTTCCGGAGTCGGGCAGATCGCAAAGACGCGTGAAATGCCCTTGGAAAGAAGGGGTTTTCAGAACCGGGATTGATCCGTAACACAGATTCTAACCCAAACTAACAAGACAAAGGGAGGTCAGCCGTCGCGGATTTCCCTGAATTTGCTGAGAAAACGGCCCCGAAAAGCCCCAAGGCTGCGAGAAATTCTTTCATGTGACGCCTTTTCCGGTATGCTGGGGGAAAATCGTGACATGAGGAGCAGAGCGTGTCAGACCAAGGCCCCCTCCCCCCCTATTTCAGCATCGATCCGGACCAGGCCCTGGCAGAGCTGGGCAACCCGACCGATACGGCGGATTTTGCACGGATCGCCCAGGCCTGTGAACGGGGGCGCGATGACCTGGCGGGCCGGGGGCTCGACCCCGAGGGCAAGCGCAGCCTGAGGCTGTTTTCCACCTGGGAGATCACCCGCTACCTGATCCCCGTCGCCGCGGCCCATTTCCGCAGGGTGCTGCGCCAGAACCCCGACCTGCCCCAGGGGCGGTCCTCGTCCGAGGCGGGAGCGAAGTGGTTCACCTTCGACGAGGTGCTGCGCCTGCGCGCGCATTTCGCAACGGAAGGCAGCCGCACCAAGGAATACCGCCCCTACCGGCCCGAGGGACTGCCCGCGAAGGTGGTCGCCGTGGCAAACTTCAAGGGCGGGGTCGGCAAGACCTCGACCTGTGCGCACCTGGCGATGTCGGCGGCGCTGGACGGCTACAAGGTGCTGGTGGTGGACCTCGACAGCCAGGGCTCGATGACCTCGATCTTCGGCGGCCGCGTGGCAGATGAATGGGGCACGGTCTTTCCCCTGCTCGCCCGGCATCACGTCGAGCACCTGCAGGAGGCGAACCGCGCCCGGATCGACCGGGGCGAGGATCCGCAGCCGCTCGACGATACGCTGTCCGAAGCGCTGAGCCTGTCGGCCGGGGACCTGGTCCAGAAGACCCACTGGCCGAATATCGACCTGATCGGCGCGCAGCTGAACCTCTACTGGGCCGAGTTCCAGATCCCCGTCTGGCGGATGCAGGCCCGCGGCTGGAAGCTGTGGGATGCGCTGAGCGACCGGCTGGAGGCTGACGGGTTGCTGGACGATTACGACCTGATCTTCCTCGATACGCCGCCCGCGCTCGGCTACCTGACGATCAACGGGTTGGCGGCGGCGGATATCCTGCTGGTGCCCCTGGGCGCGTCCTTCCTGGAATTCGACAGCACGGGGCGGTTCTTCGACATGCTGCATTCGACCTTTGCCAGCATCGAAGAGGCCGAGAACATGGCTGCCCGCGCTCTGGGGCGCGAAGGGCTGGCCTTTGAATGGGATGCGGTGCGCGCGGTGATCACCCGCTACGACAGCACCCAGCAGGCCGAGCTGGCGGCCCTGATGCAGGCATATCTGGGCCCCGTCCTGTCCCCGCACCGGCAGGATTTCACCGCGCTGATCGGCCAGGCCGGGGAGCAGGTGAACGGCATCTACGAGGCCGATTACCGGGATTTCAACCGCGAGACCTATGTGCGCGGCCGGCAGACCTTCGACGCCACCTATGCCGCCTTCAAGCGGTTGCTGATCGGCACCTGGCGCCGCGAGGAGCAGGACAATGCTGCCCGGCCCGCCGACGAACCCAGCAGAGAGAGGGTCTGATCCATGGCCAAGCGCAAGAGACTGACCCCGGCCCGCGGCGCCTTTGCCGATCTGCCCGAAACCGTTGAGCCGCAGCCGGAGGGCCCGCGCAATGCCGGCCTGCGGCCGCCGATCGCCCAAGTGGCCGGCGACAGCTCCACCTCTGCCGCCTTCGAGGAACTGGCCCAGACCCTGACCCGCGCGCGAGAGGAAGGCCGCCTGGTCCAGTCCCTGCCGCTGGCCCAGATTGTCGCCGACCACCTGGTGCGCGACCGGATGGAAAGCGGGGCCGAGGACATGGAGGCCCTGAAACAGAGCCTGATATCGCGCGGTCAGCAGACCCCGATCGAGGTCACCGCCCTGCCCCCGGCCTCGGATGGCACGCCGCGTTTCGGCCTGATCTCGGGCTGGCGGCGGCTGCAGGCGCTGCGCCGCCTTTCTGCGGAAACCGGTGAGGCCCGGTTCGACACTGTTCTGGCGCTTTTGCGCCGTCCCGAGGATCAGGCCGAGGCCTATGTGGCGATGGTCGAGGAAAACGAGATCCGCGCCGACCTGTCCTTCTTCGAACGTGCCCGGATCGTCCTGCGCGCGGTCGAGGGCGGTGTCTTTGACAGCGAAAAGCAGGCGTTGCAGAGCCTGTTTTCCGCCGCCTCCTATGCCAAGCGGTCGAAGATCAAGTCCTTCATCCCGATCGTGGCGGCGCTGGACGGGGCGCTGCGCTTTCCCACCCAGCTGACGGAGCGGTCGGGCCTGGCCATCGCCAAGATCCTGGCCGAAACCCCGGGTCTGGGTGCGCAGGCCGCCGCCGCTCTGACGGCCGACCCAGCCCCTACGCCCGAGGCCGAGGCGGAGCGGTTGAGGGCTCTAATCCTTGAGGCTGAAACAGGCTCTGTTTCGCCTGAAAAGCGCGAGGCGAAGCCGGCGCGCCCCAAACCGGCGATCGACCAGATCACCCCTGCCCTGCGGTTGAAATCCGCCCCTGGCCGGATCGAGCTGAGCGGCGCGGATGTCGATCCGCAGCTGGAGGCCGATCTGCGTGCCTGGCTGCAGGATCGGGTGAAATAGAGACTGCAGCGGCAAAACCTTTCGCACGCGAAAGGTTTGCTGTTGCCGGTTTGCGAAAGCATCGTGATGGCGGACTAGGGCGGCGTTAGTCCGGGGCAGGGCAGCCTTCGGGCGTTCATCCCAGCCGGAGCCCCTCATGTCCGATCTTTCCCCCGTTCTCGACCTGCCCCTGCTTGCCCCGTCTCAGGCCCAGAAGCACGTCACCCATAACGAGGCGCTGCTGGCGCTGGAGGCGGTGATCCAGATCGCCCTGGAAGAGGTGCCGGGCGCCACGCCCCCTGCCCTGCCCGATCCCGGGGCTCGCTATGTCGTCGGCACCGGCGCGACCGGGGCCTGGGCGGGACAGGAGGGGACGCTGACCCTGCATGACGGCAGCGTCTGGCGGTTCTACACGCCCCGGGCCGGCTGGCGCGCACAGGTGCCATCCACAGGCCAGGTGCTGATGTTCGATGGCAGCGCCTGGCAGGATGTCACGCCCAGTTTCGATGACCTGGCGGGGATCGGCATCGGGGCAACCGCGGACAGCTATAACCGGCTGATCGTCACCTCGGCGTCGACCCTGCTGACCCATGAGGGCAATGGCCACCAGGTGAAGATCAACAAGGCCGCCACCGGGGACACGGCAAGCCTGCTTTACCAGACGAACTGGTCGGGCCGGGCCGAGGTCGGGCTGAACGGGTCAGATGCCCTGTCGGTCAAGGTGTCCTCGGACGGGTCTGCCTGGACCGAGGCGCTGAGCCTCGACCCCGCCAGCGGCCATGTCACCGGCGCCGCGATCCAGTCCGCGGCCACTGATGTGACGGCGGGCCGCCTGATGCGGGCCGATTACGGCTACGGCCCCGGCAACCTACTGGGCACGGTCAGTCAGACGGGCGGCGTACCGACTGGGGCAGTGATCCAAGAGGGGGCAAACGGCAACGGACGTTATGTGCGCTTCGCTGACGGGACCCAGATCTGTAGCGGTACAAAAACCGCCAGCACCTCTGCTGGTGTTACCTGGACTTTCCCGGCTGTGTTCGGCTCACCGCCGATTGTAACCGCCAATGTGGTGTCTGACATGGATCCAAGGATGGCAACGCTTTCCGGCCTGATCGCTTCCGAGGTGGAACTACATTGCTGGACCAGTGCCGGCACCCGTTCAGGTGATGAGGTACAGGCATTGGCAATTGGACGTTGGTATTGAGCAAGAATTTAGGCCCGGTTACTGCCAAATATTGCACCGTTAGTCGGCGGACCGGGCATAGACGTCCTCATGTCGGGTTATGTCGTCTTCTCCCAGGTAGGAGCCTGTCTGAACCTCAATTAGGACCATCGGCATCTTTCCCGGGTTCTCCAACCTATGTTTGACCCCGAGAGGAACATAGACGGATTCATTTTCGGCCACTATCTGCTCTGTTTCGCCGATTGTAACAAGCGCGGTGCCGGCCACGACGATCCAGTGTTCCGAGCGATGCAGATGGCTTTGCAGGCTTAGGATGCCCCCCGGTTTTACGACAATACGCTTGACCTGAAACCGATCGGCAAGTGCGAGTGTCTCGAAGTGCCCCCAAGGGCGGTGATCCATGGGAAATTCAGTGGCCTGACTGGCCCCAGTGGATTTAAGCAGGGCTACGGCCTGCTTTACGTCTTGGCTACGGCTGCGGTCGGCGACTAGAACTGCATCGGGCGTCGCAACGGCAATGGTGTTGTCCAGCCCGATCCCGACCAGTTCCAGCCCAGGGCTTTCCGACCAGAGCAGGCTGTCGGTGCAATCAATGTGGTGAGCCTGCCCCGATAGGACGACTCCACCTGAATCCGGGGTCCCCTCGCGCAACACGGATTCCCAACTGCCCAGGTCTGACCAGGCACCGGAATAGGGAACGACCCAGAGGTTGTCGGCCTTTTCCATCACAGCGTAATCGACCGATATCTCCTCGGCCCCGGCCCATGCTCCGGCATCAAGATCGAGGAAACCCAGATCCGGCATCGCTGCCGTGACCGCCTCCGATACGGGGTCAATCAATTGCGGGGCGTGCTTTTGCACGGCCGCGATAAAATCTTTCGCGGCGAAAAGAAAGATACCCGCATTCCAGAGATAAGTGCCCTTTTCGAGCATTGCCTCTGCTGTCGCCTGATCAGGCTTTTCGAAAAAACCCGTGAGAGGGCAGGGGGCACCGTCATCCGGGGGGGGACCTGGTAGCTCGAGATAGCCGTAACCGGTTTCCGGATGATCAGGGGTAATGCCGAATGTAACGAGATTTCCCTGTTCGACTGCCGTCAATCCGCGCACCACGGCGTCGCGAAATGCTGGGACATCGGGTACGACGTGATCGCTGGGGCTGACCAGCAGAATAGCGTCCGGGTCCTGAGCCGAAATGAACAATGCCGCGGCCAGGATGGCTGGGGCAGTATTGCGACCCTCAGGTTCCAAAAGGATCGCCCCGGGATCAACACCTGCTTCGTACAATTGCTCTGCGGCAATGAAGCGGAAGTCCCGGGTGGTGATTACATGAGGGCGCTGAAAGCGGTAACTCTCGGCCTCCCCGGTCATGCGCTGGGCCGAGGCCTGAAACAGGGTCTGCCCTTCTGTCATATATGCGAATTGCTTTGGATAGCTCTGCCGCGACAGGGGCCAGAGGCGTGTCCCGCCGCCCCCGCAAAGTAGGACCGGTGTGATTTCCCGCATGGCCGCCCGTCCTTTCGATTATTCTCCCTCAACCTAAGCGCATCCCGCGTCCGAGGCAAAGCCGTTGATCATCGCTCCAGCATGTCGCGGTGATAGCGATGGAGCAGAACGAGCCCGGATACGGCAAGGATGATCGAGACACTGAAGACATAAAGTGGCGAGACATATTTGGCTTCGTATTGCAGATAGAAGGCGCCTCGTAATTCGCCAGTGATGTGTTGAAGTGGATTATACCAAAGGATGTTCTGTGCAATCCTCGGCATAGATTCATACAGAAATATGACGCCGGATAGGAAGAGCAGGGGACGTGTAAGAATACTCCAAGCAGAGCGGTAAAGTGGAAACATCGTGATGGGTACGCTGTTTAGCAACCCCAAGGACACGCCAAAACTGACAACCATGAGAACTGTCATGATTGCTCGATCTATCTCGAAGACAGTACGTGTATCCCAGGCAAGGGTGATTCCAAAGAATACGATTGTTGAGACCAGCATGTTCGTCAGAACTGCCAAGAGTATTCGGGCAGCGATTGCGTCGAAATAGGTTACTCTCGGATAAGCAAGAAGGGATCTGGAATAGTTGATTGCTCCAGCCGCATTGTTACTCAGTTGTAGTGTCATTTGATAGGGCAACATCCCCGTCGCGAAGAAGATTGGAAAATTCGTGCCAAGTCGTGGGGTACGAAAGCCGAGCGAGAAGATATAGGAAATGAACGCAATCCCAAGAACCGGCTCCAGAATCGCCCAGATGTAGCCGCCTGGGGACCGCCCGTAGGTCGCGGTCATCTCTCGAAGCATCAGAGCCATAATCACCCGGACGCTCAGTAAGCGAGGACGCGCACTGATCCGACGGAGGGGCTTGTCCGGGGATGTGGATGTCATGAGGAAAGCTCCGCATGGAGATGGGGTGAATGACTTAGTTCAGGAAAATTCCAGGTTGCGGGTAGATCATCGCCGAAGCGGGATCGAGATGCTGTGTATTGCGGCTCCAGCAGTTGGCGCAGGCCGTTCCGAATTTCGTTGGGCATTTCTGGCTCAGGGGCATCAGGTAAAGGAAGCATGGAAATCTCCGGCACGTTGGGGACGTCCAGGAAGTCGCTCAACGCGCGGAGACTATCTCTCCCAGTCATGTTTTCATGGAAGAGCCAGAATTGTCGGGCTGCGGGTACGGCGTCATCCAAAGCGGTGAAGAGACGGGCATAGTCGGCCGCAGGATAAGCCGAGAGGCCGTCGGGGGCATCAATAAGACTCTGTGCAGCCTGAATACAGGCCATTTCGTTGCGATTTTTGCCTGGAAGGTTCTCCCAAATCTGAGCCCAGAGACGGGCCGCGGGGTCGCGTAGGACGCAGACAAACCAAGCCTGGCCGATCATTGCCATCTCTCGGAAGGCATCTTCGCTGAGCAAGGCGTATTCGGGTGTGAAATCGCAGACGATCGGTTGGGTCTTCCGCTCGGCCATGAGGTAGTCGAGATACGCCTTGTGACGATCAGGTCCGTCGTCCGGAGCAGAATGGATGCTGAGCAGGGAACTGACATCTCCCAATAGTCGGAGCGTGTTGCGCTGGGCCTCTCCCTTTTCACCCTGCAGACGCGTCGCAAGCTGTTCGGTGGTTTTGAAGCGGCGTTCCGGAATGACCGGAAGCAGCCCGGCCCTCGTGTCGAAATAATGCAGTTCCCGGGTGCGGGAAAAGTGACAGGGGCGGTGACGACGCAAGCAATCCCCCAGCCAGTCGATCCGCGTCTGAGGCAGGCCTATCCCGAAGAGCATGCGAGCATCATAAGGGAAAGAAATGCGCTCGCCGATCGCAGCGCCGTTTACGGCCCGCGACATCCCTTCTTCAAGCATCCGGTTGTAGCGTTCAATCGCCTCCTCGATGTCGGTGTAGTAGTGGAGATCGCCATCTTCGAGGAAGGCACCGGCCGTACAAAGTTCGCGGATAGTTCCAGGAGAGTGGGTCACAAAAACAGCGCCAGAGGTTCTCATTCGATCCAGAAAGATGTCGCGACTTTTCTTTTTGAAACTTGCATCACCAACAGC
Organism: Pseudooceanicola atlanticus; assembly: GCF_000768315.1. Lineage (GTDB taxonomy): Bacteria > Pseudomonadota > Alphaproteobacteria > Rhodobacterales > Rhodobacteraceae > Pseudooceanicola > Pseudooceanicola atlanticus. The sequence continues at coordinate 20,990 of NZ_AQQX01000022.1, read as the reverse complement.
GGTTATTTCATCAATCAGGTATGTCTCAAATTTCAGCCCCATATTGATGCCGAAACTGATCCGTCCCTTCATACCAGAAGAATAGCTACGCACGGGCAGGTGGAAATGTTCGCCGAGCTCCGCGAATTCTTCTACGTAGTCCAAAAGTGCGTCGGTATCTGCTCCGTAGATCCGGGCCACGAAACGGGTATTCTGGGCCCCCGTCAGATCCGGGTGAAGGGAGGAGGCGAGCCCGACAGGAAAGGAGACGCTGCCCGTGGACAGGACCTCACCGGATGTTGGGTGGGTTGTACCGGCAATCAGCTTGAGCAGGGTCGATTTTCCGGCTCCGTTGCGCCCCATGAGGCCCACGGATACCCCGGTGGGAAAGGTGACGTTGATATTATTCGCCACCACCTTCTTGTGGCCATAGAGAGAGAAGACCTTGGTGAGGTTCTTCAGCACGATCATGGCGGGCCTCAGCGGCGGTCGCGCAGCGCATAGGCTGCCAGCACCAGGATCGCCCAGGAGAGGAAGCTGAAAAGCACTGTCAGCGCCAGTATCGTCAGCCGCATCGGGCGTTCGGCGGATTCCGCCAAGGTCGGGCGCACGTGGGCCGCCAGGTATCGGCTTTGCCGGCGTGCTTCGGCCACGGAGGCGTCATAGGCGGCCCGGGCCGCAGTATAGGCTTGCTCTGCAAATTCGCGCTCAACGCTCAGTCGCTCGAATTCCCCGACAAGATCGGCAAAGGCTTCGGTCCGGCCGGTAGCGGCCTCGCCACCGGAGAAGCCGAGCTTCTCGCGTTCTTCAGCAATGCGGGTCTGGATCACCTGGATCTTACGTTCGAACTGGGTGATTCGAGGGTCTGAATCAGGGGACGTCTGGCGCTGGATGTCGAGATCGATCAGCGCTTGGGCCAGTTGCATCTGCAATGAAGACAAAAGCCCCATCTGGCTCTGGACAGAGGCTGAGGGGTCCACGATCTGTGTTTCGTTTCGAAAGCGCGTCAGCGCTTCGCGTGCATTCTTCAGGCGTTCTTCCGCTTCATCCAGTTCTTCTCTGGCATACCGGGTCGCGTCTTCCCGGGCGATGGCGGAGAGCCGGTTGATCATCTCGGAGCTCTGATCGTAGATGAAGCGGGCGATGCGCTGAGCATCTTCTGCTGTGAAGGCTTGGACGTGGAGTTCCAGAAGGCCGGTTTCATCATCATAGACTTTAACCATGTTGCCCCAGTAATCGACCAGGTCTTCGATCGTACCAGGGGGCTGGTAGACGAAGATCGGGTCGACATCCGGATTGCCCTTGGTCCAGAGCGCCCGCAGATCAAGCGCGCGGTTTGCATCCTCCACCAGTTCCTGGCTCTGGATAAAACTGTAAAGGATCGCAGTATCGTTGGTCGATGAGCCTGAGAGCTCGGCAATCCCGCCCAGCATCTCGATGGCTGAGCCGAGTTCCTCGGTCCGCACCGAGAACCCGACGCGCGAAATGTAGCGATCCGCGGCCCGGGTCCACAAGTACCAACCCGCGAGGATCGTCGGTAGGATCACGAGAACGACAAAGCTGGCGGCGACCATCACATGGCGGGGACGTATCCGTGCCCTGGGGACTGCGGAAAGGCTGGGAGCGGCCGTTTGTGTCATTGGAAGTGCCTGCTGTTGCGCGAATGTTTTTCGGCGCGATTGATCAATATCCTACTCCTACCTATACCAGACCGGGTTGGCCAGCGAGGCGAGAGAAAAGTGTATTCCGCACCCCCGGCACCTCACGTTCGTATTCTGATGGGCACGTTTCAGGGCGCGGGCTACCTGTCCGGCCAATTGTCGTCCTTCCTGGCGCAGGACCATGACAACTGGTCCCTGGTTGTCTCTGATGACGGGTCGACCGATGCCACGCCGGATGTCGTGCGTGAATTCGCCCGGGCGCATCCCAATCGGGATATCCGCCTGGTGCAAGGGCCGGGGCAGGGGGCCTCGGCGAATTATCTCTCGCTTCTGGCGCAGGATGCGCTCTGGCGGGACCTGCCCGACGACGGATGTATCGCCTTTTCGGACCAGGACGATGTCTGGATGGCCGAGCGCCTGGCTCGCGCGATCGAGGCGCTGGGGCAGGGGGCCGATATATATGCCAGCCGTACCCTTCTGACCGATGCAGACCTGATCCCACGCGGCGCCTCTCGCCAGCATCCCTATCCCCCGGCTTTCGGCAACGCGCTGGTCCAGAACGTTTTGGCCGGCAACACGCTGGTCCTTGGCCCTGTGGCCGGGGCGCTGCTGCGTCGGACAGCGGCCCGCGCGCTGAACGCCGGGGTGCCACATCATGATTGGTGGGTCTACCTTCTGGGCACCGGAGCGGGGCTGCATATCGTCAACGACTCCCGCCCGGGGCTCTATTACCGTCAGCATGGGGGGAACCTACTCGGCGCGAACCGCGGGTTGGGCAAGGCGTGGAGCCGCTTCGCAATGATCTGGGAGGGGCATTTTGGGGATTGGATCGCTCATAACCTGTCGGCCTTGCAGGCAGTTGATGAAGAACTGACCCCGGAAAATCGTGCCTGCCTGTCGGCATTCCAAGCTTGGCTGGAGGGAGAAAGGCGGGGTCTTCTGGGAGGAGGGCTTGACCGGACGGGGGCCTGGCGGCAATCCAAAGCGGGCCAGATCATGCTGCGCGCCGCCGCGAGCGCCGGAAGGCTGTGATCGGCTTATAGGAGAAATTTCCCCGAAACGGTGTCACATTTCGGTGTAAGGATGCGGAACCTTCCTGAACACGTCCAGCACGGTTTGGGTCAGGTTAGCGTCCGGATCATAGGGCAGGGGGATCCCGTTCGGCGCAGCCCGCACCGCGTCGCCTTGTGCGCCGATATCAAACGCCATGACCGGCAAGCCAGTTGCAAGCGCCTCGTGCGTGGTAAATGAAAACGTCTCGGGCCAGATCGAAGGGATCAGCCAATGCGTGATCCCGTAATGTCGCGCCAGGTCGGGGATATCGGCAGGCTTGTAGTCACCATGGACCCGGCATTTCCTTGGCAGGGCATAGGAGGGGTCGATATTGCCGATCAGTGCGATGGAAAACCCACGCTGTTCTTCCCGGATCTCGGCCAAAGCGCGAACCAGAGATGCGCCTTTATGTGGTGCGATATTGCCGAGAATGCCGAGAGTGGAAGGGCCTGCTTTTGGGCGGAACGCGCGTATATTTTCCGCTCGGCGATGAGGAGACAGCACAATGCGGTCTGCTAGATGTGGCCAGACAGCGGCGACAATTTTCGCCGAGGCAGAGGAAAATACGCGGATCACTTCGGACCGGTCCGCTAGTTCGCCCCAGGCGGATTGCCAATCTGAGAGCGAAACTTTTTGGCCGCCGGTTCGTCGGGCGATATGGGCTTCCATCACTGACTGAGGGGATGCGGCGATGGTCTCAGGGGTGATCGGCCCGTGATAAGCTCCGTCCGAGCCGAGCAGCGTAAAGCTGGGAGAAATGGGGAAATAGTCGTGGAACAGAAGCTCCAGGCTACTATTGGCACCGCTTGCTAGGGTAAGAAGAATATTTGGCAGCGAGACCGGATCTGCATCGCCCACGCCGCAGGAGTAAATCACATGACGGCGATCCAGCGGTGCGAGAAGACGAAACACGACGTCCAGATCATCCGTATAACCACCAATAGTTCCCATCGGGCCTGTTACCTCGAGCTGCCATCTAGCAGCACCACCCACGCGAAGTACGACAGACGGACGGCCAGAGCTAGCATCTGCTGACAGCCGAGCTGAAAGCCAGTGATCTGCGCCTCCTCCCAACGAGTGGGCCAAGTAGACAGGTACTTTGCCTTCACCAGCAACCCCCGCCGCCCAGGCAATGGCAAGTAGTAATCGTGGCGCACGCAAGGGATCGGAGAAAATGAACTCCTGAACCTCATCGCTATAACGAGGATATCTCTGGATGATGTGAAGGTTATTCTGCTGAATCAGTTTTTGCTTTTCAGCACTACCGAAGCTTTGCCCGCCTTGATGCTCAACAAAAAGCTGAGCCGTACCAATGTGGCGCCCGCCGAGCGCTCGTGTCCTCTGGCACCAATCCACTTCTTCCCCGTAGCCACGGCCGAAGATCGTATCGAAAGCGGGAACTTGATCTAGAAAGCGTCGTGACAAGGCCATGCAGAAGCCTACGCCAGTCGGTGCCGAAACGCTTGCCGTCGCAGGGAGAGTGCTGGCAGCCCGGTCCAAATCATCAGCTAAACCTGCAGGTAGCGTTGTCGGGGCACAAATGACGGGGACAGAGAAGATCTCGGCATCGTTCGACATTGGCGTGACGCTCGCGACATCATTGTCTGTAAGCGGCGCGAGAAGTCGATTATCCCAACCATAAGGGACTAGCGCATCGGAATTCAATAGAACAACCGGCTGATCCGCAAACCTTTCATTCGCAAGAACAAAGGCAAGACCGGCGTTCACGGTGGCAACGAAACCTTCGTTCGCCGTCTGCTCCAAAACATGAACTTGCCGTGGATAAAGTTGTGCGAAGTCACGCAGAAAAGGAAGGATGAGCGGATCGCTAGAACAATCATCTACGACAACAAGCGTCCAGTTTCCAGTCGTATTTGTCGCAACTCTGTCCATGCACTGCCGCACCAATTTGAAATTATTGTAGACAGGCAATAAAATTACAAAGTTAAATATCTTAGAGCCAGATTCTAAAGAGGGTGTTAATTGTAAAGGGTCAATCGGACCGAACACCTTACCCTCTTCAAGTCCGAGGGTTCTCTTTATTTTGGCTTTGCTGTTTTCGTCCTTCCTCACAAACCAAGAAAATATACTAGGCGCCATGATAAAAGCTACCATAAGCAGTTTTAGATTTAGCCAAATCTTCTCAGCGCGAATACCGCTCGGACGTATTGAAAAATCCTTGCCGTTGGGCAAAGTCAAAAGTGCTTCTGACAACTCCTCCAAAGGCCAAAAAATATGAAAATGAAAAGAGGATTCTTCCTTATGAACATTAACCGAATGGCTTGCGTTTCCATGGACAAGTGAAACAGTACCCGCAGTTGTTACACCGCTAAGGGTCAAATAGCGCCCATGCCATGAGCCAGTTAGAGAACAGTTGTTCGGGATGTCGACATGACGTAGCTCAAATGTAGAGCGGGCAAGTTGCGTAGAAATATAGCGGCGCCTCACAAAGAAGATACTCCGCAGGAAGCTTGTCAAAGAACGCAAAGTTTGAAGTGAGGGCCAAAGCATCCTTTGAGCAGAATGCTATCCGGCAGCTTCTATGACAGAGGCATCAAGTGCTTTGTAGTTTATCTTTCCACTGTCAGTTCTGACGAACTCTTCCACAAAGTAAGCTTTGAAGGCCGTCTTGGGAAGTCCGGTTGTTTCAGCAAGAAACTTAGTGACATCCTTCAGGATGTCGGCGTTAGTTACAAAAACCGCCATCTTCTTATCAGTCCCAGAACAGGCGCAGTCAGTTCCAAAACGATCGGCAACCAGTCTCTCACTTGCATCAAGGCTAACTCGATGGCCGAACAGTTTCAGGAACCGCGACATTCTGCCTACAACAAAAAAGTCACCATCTTTGTCGCGATAGGCTACGTCCCCGGTGCGATACTCCCCTTCAAAAGTATCCCCGAGGATCAGATCCTCTTTCTTGCGAGCGTAGCCTAAGGTGACATTATCACCACGATAGATGAGCTCCCCTTCGACATCAGGGGCTTCAATTTCAGAGCCGTCAGGGCCTACTAGGAAAAGGTCTCCTCCTGGGAACGGTTTACCGATACTCCCCGTTTTTAGAATCGCCTTTTCTGGTGAAAGGTAAGACATACGGGCGGAGGTTTCGGTCGCGCCGTAAGTTGAAAAAAATTTACGCCCAGTTTCTACCGCATTTGCGGCAAGTTTTTTAAAATTCTCTTCGGGCATTTTTCCGCCGCCGGAGGCCAATATCTTAAGGTGCGCCGCTTCAATTTTTAGAAGCTTCATTTTTATCAGTATTTCGTAACTATAAGGGACTCCAGTAAAGCTTGTCGGTTCATGGTCTTTAAAAAACTGCCAGAATTCTTTTGACATTAAGCTGCTATTGGAAAGCAATACTGTTGATCCGGCGTAAAGCAGGCTATTGATCGCATTAAGACCCATTGTGTAATGCATGGGCAGTTGGCAGAGGCCTCGCTCACTACGCGTCAATCCAAAAGTTGTGGCAACAACTCTGGCGTTATGTTCAAGGTTCCCGTATTTATGTCGAACCAGCTTCGGGCTACCGGTGGACCCACTAGTTGTCAAAAGGAAAGACAACTGATCAGACATATGTGGACTGGAATCGGAAAGACGAACTAATTTATATCCAAAAGCAGAGACAATTGGCTCTTTTTCACAATATGCATCGGGACACCAGAGAAACTCTGGAGAATAAGTCGTGATCAGATTTTCTAGTAGGGTGTCATCAGTCGAAACGTCAAGAAGTAACGGTACTAAACCACTTTCATATAAAGCCAAATATCCGGCCAAAGAACCACAATCATTCGCGCACAAGCAAAACACCAAAGCACGAGATGGGACTGTAGCACCAAATTCGTCAAGCAGTACACTCAGCGAGCCATAGGTGATTACGCCACCCTTGTCATCCAAGGCTGCGATTTTTTCAGGGCTATCTCTGTTGCTAGGTAAAAAACTCAAAAATTCACTCCATATTTTTTTAGCACCTCCATCCCTGATTGAAAGGAAACAATTTCCATAACGTCTTCTGGCTCGAATTCAATATCGAATTCGTCTTCAAGAGCAGCAATTAGGTTCATGTGGTGAAGAGAGTCCCAAGTGTCAAGTGTATCCGGAGTAGCGCTGTCTAGCTCGTCTTCTTCTATTTCAAAAATCTCGCAGAACAGATCCCTATATGTTTGAAGCATAATCCAACTCTCCTGTTTCGTGTTACGAATGACCCATGTTAGCACAAGTCGGGGGTCAAGAACTGGTGAAGTCCGTGCCCCTGCCGCCGGTAACGGGAATCGTCTCGCCGGTCATATAGCTTGACATGTCACTGGCCAAGAACAGAATAACTTCGGCGACTTCTGCCGACGTGCCAAATCTACCTAGTGCGTTGTTAATACTGGTTTTTCTCTCTTTTAGTTCTTCCATCATACGCTCTGATCCAATTTGTCCGGGAGCTACAGCATTGACGCGAACCCCCGAACTCGCCAGTTCTAGGGCGAGTGTTTCTGTAGCTGTCTTTAGAGCGGATTTTGCTGATGAGTAGGCTAGGCGCCCAGGTGCCGGCTGCAAGCCCCGTAGAGAAGAAATATTCACGATGCTGGATGCCTTTCCACGCATCATACGTTTCGCCAGCTTTTGAGTGAATAGGAGTGGGCCAAAAAAATCTACCGCAAACAAATGTTCAATGTTATCTATGCTTGCTTTCATAAATAGTTCTGTTTGGTTTATGGCGGCATTGTTTACTAGAATATCTACAGGACGCTTGGCGCTCAGTATTTCTTTTGCCCCTGCTTCAATTTGAGATTTATCGGCAAAGTCGAAGAAAACGGTTTCGATCCAGATACCGTATCTATGGGATATATTCTTCATGTCCGATTCAAATGCTGCATCTGGTTGCCTTGCACAAGCCCAAATATTAGCTCCAAATTCAGCAAATTTCTCCACTGTCGCCCGACCGATGCCGGTTCGAGCGCCCGTAACAACCGCATTTTTTCCTTGAAGCATTGACTGTTCCTTTTTTTGCTAGAAAGAAGATACACGAAAATACTCAAACATAAAGCTTCTTGGGCTTAAATAAATTCAAGCAGGTGTTTTGAAGTGATTGGCCCGGGCAGCCAGTGACTCAATCTTCCATTCTCGATTTGGTGCTTAATCTTTTCAATAAACACCTCTATCCGGTCGTTGGCGGACAAATCGAAATCTAGAAAGTCGTAATTCCACCATTTTATGTCGAGGAGTTCGTCAACTATTTGCTTGTCAAAGCGGTACTTGATGACTTTCGCAGGAACGCCGCCCACGACAGCGTAGGGAGGTACATTCTTTGTGACTACAGAGCCGGTAGCTATACAAGCTCCGTCACCAATTTCGATACCTGGTCTCAAAGCTACATGGCTTCCAATCCAAACATCGTTTCCAATAATCACTGGCGGACTGGTATTTTGACTCATTCGAGACAACTTTATAGATTTCGAGCGTTCTTTTGTACGTTGCTTTACGATGTAACCTTCGCGGCGGAACGAGGGCATTGCGTACAAATAGGTACTAGTTGAGAACTTTTGCAGATCATGATCTGCCTGAAAAATACGAACATTGTCTGCAATCGAGCAATACCTTCCTATCTTGACGTTTTGTAGATTGGACCGACCAGAATCACCGCCCAGGCAGGACCTAGAATAACTGTATACTCCCATGTCAAATAGAGTTGCCCCGCCATACTGAAAAGTAGTGTAAGGAAATAATTCGACATTCTTGCTAAAGCTTATAGTTTCGCCAATTTGAATTGACGAATCTTTCGTGAGTTCCGAGTTTAGTATTAGAATACGGTTCTCTTCCAGGAAATCCAAAAGAGCGCTCGAGACACTTATGTGATGTAGCATTATTTCCTCCTGTCCGACCAGAAAAAACTCTTCAGTGAACGAGCCATGGTTAATTCATCTAGTATGAGGAGCTGCTTCGGAGAGAGATCTTGATAAACGACGCTGAGCGGTTCATGACGGACAGACGACGATATATTTAACAAATCAAAGTCCTTCACGTTCGACTTTCTCACTGATATCAATTATCTTGCCATTTCTTGAAGCTTTTATGTTGAGAAAGCCTTCAGTCACCTCAACATTAATTAGCTTGGCCTCATCAGCGCGCCCAGTGCTAGCCTGCAGAATTGTAAAAAAGTCACAATTCGAGGAATGTTTCTCAAACGCAATATTTGTCATCTGCCGGGGGCGTGTGAAGGAATCTATTCTAGAGCCGCGAAGTTCTCCTTCCGTTGCGCTCAGTTTGTTCGTTCCAAAATATGTCTTTGTTCGGAATTTTGTATCTCTAGGAACTTGCGATATCTGAAATGTACATCCTTTTCCGTCACGAAATTCAACCACGCCATTCGTGGGCTCCCGAAATTTCCACTTGGGAGTTATAAAGTTTTGGGTATATAAATGATTCTTATTACTTCGTGCCTCATCGTAGATTATCAAAACATTAGGTTTTAGCCAGAGCCACTTCCGCGCCATTGATACACCTTCGATCAGGAAGTGTTTGCCAGAGATAAATGCGTAATTATCCGTGGACACTGCATCGTCAAGTACAGTCCAGTCGGCGTAATCTGGGGTCACATAGTCCGCCTCATCGCAAATGAAAGCAGAATGAGCCAAAGCAGACCTTGCATAATCGGCAAGTTCCCCCGTGCCTCCACCAGCATCCCAAATTAGTTGCCGTCCATCATACCTAAATGTGAACGATAGCAAATCGCAATGTCGGAAAGGGGAGTGTATGTTGGAGCCGCCTCCAATAGTGATGTATTCACTATCCGTCGAAAGCACTGCAATATTTGAGCCAATATTCAATAATTCGCCAGTGGAGCGCGGACCTGTTGCCTTTTTGCGATCTGAATGACCTAGGTTAGGTGTTCTCCCATCGTCTCGAATCAGATGCGCACGTACGTTTTCAATCGCGCTCATTTTTTTCAATAGCTTACGAAATTTCCGACCGGGTTTTTCGTTGTTTCTCTCAACAAACTTCAATAATCTGTTTAGGTGGGGCGCAGCATTGTGCTGCCCGTTTGTTTGCTCATAGATACAATGGCCATTTTCGTCAAAGTAGTAGTTTGTGATTGTTTCAGCCACCTCCAATACCTTCTCATATACCGCATTGTAGAAATCAACATGGTCCCGAAAGAACTCTCCTATTTCCGCAATATATATCAAGCGTGAATAGTTTTCCTCAACCTCAGACAGCAGGATTTCGGAGTGTATAGACCGCCTTAAGCCGGATACAATTTGAATCTTAATTTTTTCCCAATCTATCTTTTGTTCTAGCTTTCGAAGGCAGGCTTTTACTTCGTCGGAGTGCTCTTGATCAGGTCCACGAAGTGTGCAGGCAAAATCGATTAACAACTCGTTCCGGAGCTGGCTAGTCCAAGACCTTTTGTGTTTCCGGTTTGTGGACTTTTGAGCTTCTGGGTCATTAAGAAATTCTAAAATAGTTTCCGTAAGATATGCTACTGCTTTCGCGTTTTTTGTTTCTTTAAAGAAATTTAATATGGCGGTTTGGTGCTGAAATGAATTAGCGAACTGTGGGCTTTTGGGGGCAATGGTTTTCCAAAATTCGCCTTGATCTGCGCGCAGTGGCTTGTCGCGTCCTGGCAGCCAATAGTACCCATGAGTCGCATATACAAATGTCTTTAGATTTGCGTCATGGTCTAGTGAGCCATGATTAACACACCCTTTTATTGAATAATTTGGTTTCACATCAATGAGCTGATCGGCATAGATTTTGAGGTTTTTCAGTGAAGAAGTAATCTCTCCGATGATTTCCGCTTCACTGACCTCTTTTTCTTCTAGCGTTTCTTGCTCTTCGTAGCCGAGAATTTTCCCTAATTCTCTTCTAATTATCGACGGAAAAACCTTTGAAATATTGGCATGTACTGAGTATTTGAAAAGTTCCATCGTGTACGGAACCTTTTCGTCGTCGAATCTTTTGATGAGAGATGGCGCTTCTGACTTATTGCGCCACATAGGTTCACCGCGCCCCCAACACATATATATTCTTTTATCGAAACCGCGACTTAAGGCCGTTGGAATCATGTCGTGTATTAGTTGACCAACGTACCAACTCTTTGGGGCTCTTGCTCCTCCAGCAATGACATCCCAATTGTATTTTAGTCCATAGTACAATGCTGTATTGCCGCCAAGTGAAGAGCCAATTCCAACACAGTGTGTTGAGCCTGTTTCTTGGCAGGCAAATTCAACTAGTTCCATTATCGAGCGTTCGATTGAGAAATCACCTTCAGTTCCGACGAACCAGGCGTTTATAAAATCTTCCCGGGAGCTTTTTATGTATAGGGCGTTAACATTAAATTGACCGATAGTCATCATGTAACCCAAGCCTAATGAGTCAGCCCTAAACCTGTCTCCACCTGCACCTGGAAAGGATACGACCAGGATATTTGATTTGTTGGTTGACTTTCTCAGGACATAATCTATTTCAACTTCGCTCTTGAATGTATTATGACGCACTTCACGGCCTCCTAGGAGTTAAAAAATCTGATATTGGCTGTTCTGGCATGGTGCGTTTTTCTGTTATCACACTTTGTTTCGTTCATGGCTTGTCTGCTTTTATTGTGTGACTGTTATTGTTTTGGTATGTGATTTAGGAACTTGAAGCCTTTGGACTGTGAAAGTTTTTCTATTAGACCTAGGTCGGCTTTGTAAGATTTGTCTAATATCGCCGCTTGCGATTCTGTGAGAAATTTTGGCTTTTTGTATTTTTCACTTATAGCAAGCTTTTTGGATATTAAGGCGGCTATCTCAGTCTTTTCCTCTTTTTCTATTTTTAGCCCATTTATGGCTCGCATGGCTGCGATTCCTGTTTCCGATAGTGACGGATTATGAACTGCAAGTTGCAAGTCTAATGTTTTGTATGTTTCTTCCGATTTGAGACCAAATAGCGTATAAATACGTTGATGGTTTGATCTGTAGTATTCGTACGTCCACACACAGATATTGTCTCCAAAAGTGTTGGCCAACCTTTCAATGCATGGCATCCAGGATATGTTTTCCAAATCGACCTTTTCAGAGAGATATTCTTCGAATGTTGCGCTGATGCGGCCGCGTTTTACTTCCTGACTGTAGACTGAAGGTATAAAGTCGGCGTAGTTTCGGATGCTAAAAAGTACTTTTGTGGCGGGTCTTTTTTCAAAGGTTTTTTGGAGACGATCTATTGTTTCGTCAAAATTCGAATATATCCTTACCGGATCGGTGATTTGGCAAAAGCCTAGTATGTCTTCTTCAGAGACGATTATATTTTTGATTGCTTCTTTCTCTGGCGTGAGGAAGTCATCTATCCATCTGTCGTTCAAGTTTTTTTTTCCCGACATCATGTCGCGAAAATTTTTCTTTCCTTTGTCTAAATAGGCAGTTTTGTCCCGGAATAATGCTGTTGGAGCTCTTTTCAGAGCGGATTGAAGCGATGTTGTCCCGGTTTTGTGTGCACCAAGATGGAGATATATGTTGGTTGTCTCCGTTTTGGGTTCTGTGTCCTGTGTTAATGAGACTAGCCGGTCATAAAGTTGTTGGAAGTCGTCTATATATTTTATTTGGGCCCATTTTAGAAGGTTAAAGTAATATTTGTCAGGAAATCCAATCCTATCGGCGGTTCGCTCCCAGGGCTTGGCATTGACATAATGGACAATGTACGTCCTGTCTTCCAGTTCCTTGGTTTTTGCCTCTCCAATTCGTTCCATGTAGCTGCGCAGGAAGTTATAAGTGACTGGCAGGCTGAAGGTTTGGTCTGCGGAGCCAAAATTTTCAGAGACTATTTCCTGTTCTTTACGGAATTCGTTTTCCGAAGCGATTTTTGTTAGGTCAGACACTATTTTCGTATCGTGTGGCAGGAACTCTTGGCAAGCATACATGAAACCAGAATTCACTACTTCGATTCCGCTTTTTATATCTTGGTCAATTGAGGTTTTGATGTCCTTCAGCATTCCGTCGTAGTGTTTTAGTGCTGGCGCTGCCGCAAGTCGGATATCTTTTCTCGAAACAAGATTATCAATATTCTTTGTTATGATTAGGTCACAATCGAGGAAAACCTGATCTCCTAGTCCCATGTTTTGAAAGAAGAAGAATTTGAATATTGTGTATTTTGCAACAAGACTATGTCGTTCGCCTTTTCGAACGTGTTTTCTAGATATTGTGCTAAAGCGTTCTGCATCTTTGTCGGTGAAAAATACGACTTTACGGGCAATTTTTTGCACCATTTGGTCGTCTCTTACGATTGGGTCGCTTGTCATGATTACCACGGATGCGCCTTTTAGGCTTCCGGTGTGGATCACGCTCATTAGAGTCATCAAAACGCCTGGCAGGAATTTCCGATCGGCGAGCATGATGATCGATTTTTGCTTGCTGCCATCAAAGTAGTCCGCGATTGCGTCCAGTGTGCGGTTTGTTTTGTTCATGGTAGTATCGGACTTCTTGATGGTTTTTCTGTTTGTTTGGTCGGCTTCAGGGGTTGGTTATGTCGAACTTGTATCGAGATGTGAAATACCTCTGGAGTTCCCCGACTGCGACGTCGTTTCCGCCGGTCTTATTGAAGTTGAGATAGAGGGAACTGTCGTAGTCGGTTTCCTCGAACGTTCCTTGGCGGTAATCGACGTTGATCACATGCACAGGAACACGGTTATGGATCAGATGCCAGCGGAACCATAGGTCGTCGACTGTGGGTGCTATACGGACAGCATCGGCGACATTCAGCACGTTGATAGGGAAGAAGGCCGTATTGTACAGGATACCGTCTTTGCCCGTGGGCAGGATGTACAGGCTGGGGTTTTCTTCGATTTTGGTACGCATCCAGCTACGATAGGGCATGATTTGGCCATCGCGGACGTTGATCCGGTGGCCGCGATACCCGATCACGCAACGATATGTGTCGTAGGCATTCACTAGGCCCTGTAGCCATGTTTCGGGATAGATCGTATCGTCATCGACCGTGACGACCAGGCGGGACTGTCCCCATTGGTTGCGCAGGTAAGGAAGCAGCTTTCTGTACGGGCCCCAGTTGGGACAATAATCCACCTCAAGCCGTCCTTCGGCGCTTTGCTGCAGTTCCACTAAGTCGGTGGGCAGTTCGGGCACGCCCTTGTCCAGAAGGTAGGGTTCGCGAGAGAGATAGAGATGGATCTTGAGATCATCGTAGCTCTGGTTGAGCAGGGAACGGAGCGTCTGGCAGATAGTATGCATCCGCGAGCTCATGGAGGTCATCGAAATGTCGATGGTGCCGTAATTCTTCATCTTAAAAAGCCTCGGTCGGACGCAGGGGCAGGGGGACGGCAATGGAGCGATCCGGGCCTAGTGGCTGCCCACTGCGGCGCAAGGCCCCCGTTGGACGACGATTGCTGATGTTGGACCGGAAGAGCTGCAGGAATTCGTGCTTTTCGCTCTTGGTTTTCTGGGACAATGTCTGCGATCCGGCAAAGCAGAGCATCATCGGCAGGTCCAGCTCCTTCATGGTGTGGCTGCCGTAATATCCACGGATCCTTTCGCGCATTTCTACGTCGCCGCGGGAGCGGACACTGGCGAAATCTCCGACCGTGTCGAAAACAGACTTTCGGAACATTGAGGTCATCGGACCATCCCCAAGTATGGAGAACTGTGCCTCCATCTGAATTCGACCATAAAGGTCTATGCGGATATGGGGTACGGTGACGAGCTGAGTGATCTCGCTTTCGGCAAAGGCGGCGAGTTGCTGTGCGAACCGTGCCGGATGCGACCAATCGTCAGCATCCTGAATGGCAATGAACTCTCCCGTGGCGCGTTCGATCGCCAGGTTGCGGCCAACATAAGGGCCGGAGTTATTATCCAGTCGGATATAGGTGACTGCCTCGTGCTCCTCGACAGCGGCCTTGATCGCGGCTGAGTTTTCAGGCTCGCTCGCATCGTCGACGACAAAGACCTCGACGTTGGAATGTGTCTGGTTCAACGCTGAGGAGAGAGAAAGCTTCAACAAGGCGAGATCAGCATTGTAGGCCGAAATGATGACGCTGACCCGCGGCCCTTCATTCGATCGTGCCAGCCCGGAGGTGGCTTGCGCGGCATTGGCAAAGACGGCCTCGGTAGTTTCGCCTTCAATCATCAAGGGGGCGACATTGCTCCCCTCGAAATGATCGGCAAGAAAGGCGTTCAGCGGGCCGTTGTCGCGCAGGATGTTACGGCTGATCAAGCTCAGATCGTTACCATCCTCCAGCAGGCCGGATGTCCGGAGCTCTTCCAGCAATTCGACATCCGAGAAGACCGCGCCCATCAGCTTGTTGCCATAAATGCTGGACAATTGCGGCAGCACGGCCGTCCCGACGGGCAGGCGGGCTTCGTACAATTCGTTGGAGTGGCTGCGCAAAGAATCCATCCACTTGATGAATTCTACGTTCTTGACCTGCTTCGGATCGGTCATCATGGCGATCATCTTGTCCCGATCCCCGGAAGCCAAGGCAGTCTTGAACGTGTCCTTGAAGTCCAGGGTCGAAGCGATCAGGTCGACGACCTTCTGGCCGATCAGGTTGCTCAATACCGTCCGTGTGTCGACAGAAAGCAGTTTCTGGAACATCCGCAGGAAATCCGCCTCGCCCAGAAGATCAGAGCCGCTTTCGTGCAGCTGGACAAGAAATTGCAGCTGCAGATCCGTCGTGCCATAGCGCCTCATGCATTCGGCGACCCGGTAACGGGCACGCTTGTTTAGGCCATTGTCCGCGGCGGCAAAAGCCAGCGCGGATTGGAGCGCAGGAGCTGGTAGGCCACATGCCAGAAATTCGAACAGCGGGATGATATGGTTCCGGTTCCCACGACATATCTGGGAAGAGCAGACCGCGAGGTTGGCGGCAATCCGGTCCATCGATGGGGTGGTCCGCGCGATCTTCAGGAAAGAACTGAGCGCAGCGTCATCAAGCTTCAGGATCATGCCGGGCCTCGCCGAAAGCTCCAGGGCGAAGCGATCGGTCGGGGCGATCATGTGTGGGATATCTGCAATCTGCTCATAGCTGAACAAAATACCATTCGCAGCTCTTGTCGATGGTGTGGTGTCGAACTCTCGTAGCAAGGTCTGGCTATGCCGCACTCTCTCCATCGCATGGTTCAGCAGGCGGGCCACGGGCCAATGGGCGATTGGTGACAAATTCGACAAAGTATCATGGTCAAGAAGACTGCCAAGGAAAATGGCTTCACGATCCTCGTTCGTGAGCTCAACCAAATTCGTACTCCGATTGAGACTTTCGACTTGGTTGTCCGTCATTGTGCCGGCGCGTGGCTCGCAAATTGCCAGGGCCTCCCTGACCAGCATGATGCCGGATTCTTCGGCTCGCACCCGATCTGCGTTGCTCATTCCCAACAGTCTGGACAGAGGCAGCGTTGTCAGGTCCGTAAGTGTCAAACCGGAAAGTGTAGGGGCTTGCGCCGGGATGACGGCAAAACGTTCGCTCTCTCCATCATAGGTCACTTCCGCATGGGTTACGGGGTAGAAGCCGGAATAGCTCCAATAGGCCTGTACGGCTGTAACCAGAAGCTCCGGCTCCTGTGGCGTTTGGGGACCGATGATGATGACAGGTTTCTGAAGCACGCGGGCCGAGGCATCCGAAAACTCTTCGACGAGGGAGGCGATGTCACTGCACACCACGCAATTGTCGAGGTTGAGAAGCGGACCGGAAGGTCGGGTTCCCTTGCGCATCAGGACAATGGCGTAGCAGCTGTCGATGTCTACATGACGGGTCGGGGTCAGCCCGTTTTCATCTTCGACAGCCGCTTCGCCGAGGAGAAAGATCTCCAGCGAGTCATTGGTCACGCCGGGCTTTTGCGGGCCAGTTCTGAAACGCCCGATCCGTTCGCCTTTGGGCTGGTCGGAATATCCCCGGATCTGGTCCTCCCAGCGGCCGTCGTCGGCGGTTAGGCTGACACGCAGGTCGAGCACGTCGTCCTCCAGGCCGGAACAGCACAGATAGGCCAGAAGCAAAGGGGATAGATCAACATGTGCCGGGACTTCGATGATGGCGGGAGGGCGATTTTCGGCATCGCGCTTGCGGTACGTCGCCCGGGTGATAACCTCGTCGAGTAGTCCATCTTCCTTAAGCGCGTTCCAGAACGCTTTCGTCGTATCGGTTTGGCTGCTGGTAAGGACGGCGGTGAGAGGAGCCGGTGGATAAAGCCTGACTACATTCGATGTGTTCGAGCGCTCCCGTGCGATGGCCTTGAGGGTCTCGATATCCCTAGGGTCCGGTTCAAGCTCTGTGATGGGCAGGATTGTGCGGACGAAATGGGCGCCAGCGGTGACCGTGAAGCCGGGCGGCAGTGCGGCCTGTCCCCTGAAGTTCCCGGGGCCGCCGAAAGCGGCCATCAGGCAGGACAGGAACGGCGTGCCTTCCGGGGTGCCCGCTAGCAGTATCTCTCGCCGCAGAATGTCACGCAGAGTGTTCGGGTAGGCGGCAACCCTGTCATTGAAGTCGATCAGTTCCTGCAAAATGTGCAGGTTGCGCTTGCCATCCTTGTTTCCGGCAGGGCTGTGGATGACTTCGTCCAGTTTGTAGCGATAGGGGCGCTCGGGATCGGCCAGGGGACGGAAGAACACGTCAATCTGCGTACTGCACTGGGCTGGATCGCCGTTTTCAAGAACCGCTAGGAACCCTGCGAGGACTTGGTCGAATTTGCGTGACAGCATCAGCTTGGTCAGCATCGCATCGACCAGCGGCTGACGGGCCATCAGCGCGTCGAAACGTTCGGGTTCCACACTGTCCTGCGCGTGCAGCACGGAGAGAAATTCCTGCAGCAGCTCGGTGTCGAGTTCGGTTTGCAAAAGGGTCTGGATATTCGCGGGATAGGAGGCAATCCGCTCCAGGAACGCCGGGGAATAGTCTGAGTTCATAATGGGGTTCCGATTACAATCTACCCTTTGGCAACCATATTTGCCAAAGCCTTTCAAGACCAGAACCGTCTCGCCACAGAGGGCGATTGTTTGCCATGACCGCGGGTTGCGCGGGCAGCCTCAAAAAACGTCGCCCCCGGTATTTCGACCGGGGGCGGGTAATTTTTCGGTGTCTGCCTTGCTCAGAAGAGCTCGATGTCGCTGGCGGTGACGAGGGCGTTCTGCTCGAAGGTTGCGATGAGCTGCTGATCCTGCGCGCCGGTGCCGTCGATATCGAACCACAGTTGGCCCGAGGTCTGGTCGAAGATGAACCGGTCATCCGCGTCGAGCGCTGCCGTGCCGGCGACGAAGGCGTCGGTCGACAGGATGCCCTTCACCACGCCGGCAAAGACCGTCTGCTTCATCATCAGCTTATCGCCTTCATCGGCTTCGTTGACGTTGAAGTCGATGATCCGGTCGACGTTGTCCGGCGCCAGCGCCCGGTCGAAGACGAAGCTGTCCGCCCCGGCCTGACCGCGTAGCGTGTCGCGGCCTTCGCGACCGATGATCGAGTTGTCGAACGGGTTGCCCACGATCGTGTTGTTCAGCTCGTTGCCGATGCCGTTCACCCCCGGCACCCCTTCGCCCGCATCGTTGCGCAGGGTCTGGATATAGAGGTTCTCCACGTTCGCATCGAGCTGGATCGAGCGGAAGGCCCGGACCGTATCGATGCCGCCGCCTTCCAGCTCCACGGCGTTGTCGCCGGGCGCCCGCAGCAGGTAGGTGTCGTTGCCATCCCCGCCCACCAGCGTGTCGACGTTCTTGCCGCCGTCCAGGATGTTGTTCTGGTCGTTGCCGGTGATCACGTTGCGCAGGCCGTTGCCGGCGCCGAGGATTGCATCGCCTGTCAGCACCAGATCCTCGATATGCGCGCGCCCCATGCGGAAGTCGACGCTGGCCTGGACCGTGTCATGGCCGTCCCAACGATTGCTTTCCGCGACCCGGTCACCGGCATCGTCGATGATCAGCAGGTCCGAGCCCGGACCACCGTTGAGCGTGTCATTGCCGCCCTGGCCCTGCAGCGTGTCATCACCGGCAGACCCGAACAGCACGTCATTGCCATCCCCGCCGAGGATCGAGTCATTGGCGCGACCGCCATAGATGATGTCGCGCAGCACGTCGCCGACGATATTGGTGCCGACATCGTCATCGGATTTCACCGTATGCTCGCGACCACCGGTCAGCTGCACCTCACGCGAGCCGTCGATGAACACGTTCTTGCCCCGGCCCAGTGGGCCCACATCCAGCAGCACCGGGTTCCCGGCGGAGGGATCGCCCACGTCGATATAGAGCTTGGAGCTGTTGGATTGCGACACCAGCGGGTTCTCGACCACGAGGCCGAGCGTCTCGATGCCGGAGACGTCGAAGCCCTCGATCCCGGTGAAGGTTCCGATCTCGCCGAGGTTGGCATTCAGCGAACTCTGGGAGATCTTGATCACGTCGAAGCCCGTGCCGCCCAGAACTTTGAAGTCGGGGCTGTCCACATGGGCCCGGCTGGCCGTGAAGATATCCCCCTTGTCGGTGCCCACGGCAAAGAGCTGCGTCGCCCGCATCTCGATCGTCTGGCCCGGGGCATTGTCGCCTTCGAAGGCGAAGTTCGCCGAGACAAGATCGGCCAGCTGGACCCCCTTGAGCTCGGTATAGCCAGTGGGGCCGAAATCGACGATCACGTCCGCCCCGACCTGGCGCAGATTGAGCTGCGAGAAGGCGGTATAGGCAGAGCCGCGGATCCGGATCACATCGCCGCCGACCCCGGCCTCGAAGTCGTAGATCGTGTCGGTGAAGTCCTCGAAGAGGCGCAGGAACGTGTCGCTGCCGGCGCCGCCATAGAGGTCGTCGCCATTGGCGCCGCCATTGATCACGTCATCGCCCGACCCGCCGACCAGCAGGTCGTTGTCATTGCCGCCGCGCAGGGTGTCGTTGCCGACGCCGCCGGCCAGGGTGTCCTTGCCTTCGCCGCCGTTCAGCTTGTCGTCGCCGCCATAGCCCTGCAGCGTGTCGTTGCCGTCATCGCCGTTCATCGTGTCATTGCCGCCCTGGCCCAGGCCGAGGTCGGACCCGTCACGCATCGCGATATTGCCGCCATCCTCATGGGCGACGATCCGGTCGGACCGGTCGCCGGAGCGGGCATATTTGAAGGTGACGTCGTTGCCTTCGATGTCCGACAGCGGGTGCAGGCCGCGCACGCCCGGATGGACCGCCTGCCATTGCGGCGAGGACCCGACCGGGTAATCCTGCTCGTTCACGTCGATGACGATGGTGTTCTCGTCATCCGGGGACCCGTGGAAGTTGATGTCCCGGTTCGTGTATAGCATGTGCAGGGTGTTGTAATGCTCCGCATTGTAGGAGGAGAACAGCACCGCGTGGCGGGCATCCGTCGACGACAGGTTGGTGAAGTCGTTGGCAAAGCTTTCCTGGAACAGGAAGTGATAGCCCGAGGAGCCCGACTTGTTATGGGCCCCGACCGCGGTCAGCGCATCGGCCGTGGTCTCGTGGGCGCGCTGCCACTTGAAGGCATGGGCTGCCGGATCGGTGATCGTGATCCGCTCCATCGAACTGTCGCGCACCCCGTCGAATTCCAGCGCCGCGATCGACACCCATTCGGGGATCGTGTCCTCGAAATAGAACGGATCGGGGGCCCCGCCGGCATCGTCTTCGAAATTCCCCTGGATCGAGAAATCCGACAGGTGCACGTTCTCAAGGAAGGTGTTCTTCGCAATATTCGCCTTGCCCGCCTCGAACGTGTAGGGCGCAACCTCCGCAAGCGTCGCAACCCCGTTCTCGTCAATCGAGACAATCCGAGACCGGAACTCACGAAGATAATATAGCTCCGCCGACGTCGGGTCTGCAGGGTCGGTCTGCGGGGCGTTCCAGTCCGCTAGACCGTCTGGATTATTCAGGTTTCCGGAGGCTTCGAGGTAAGCGTCGTCGTTTTCCTGGAACAGGAAGACCAGATCGCCGACTTTGAAATCATCGAACTCCAGTGCTGGGTTGGCCGTACGCAGCGCATCCACGTCCGGCAATTGCAGTTGGTTCGAACCCTCTGCCATGGTCAAACCGATCTGCCCGTATCGATCCTGTAGGCTTTCCGGGTGCACCAGAATGGTCGGTCCTGGATTGTCGATACCGATGTCCGTGCGGAAGATCGTCTCGCCTTCTCCGGCGCCTTTCACTGTGATGTCGCCGCGGCTGATCTCAAGTGTTTCAGTGATGCTGTAGGTGCCGGCTGAAATATTGATGATTGCGTCGGGAATGGCGCCGTCAAACAATTGCTGAAGCTGGGCATTGGTTGTACCCGCCTGCACGTTGTACACGCGAGGGTCCTGTCCCTGGAATAAGAAGTCAGCACCATTCAGCTGATTTGCTTGAACGTTTTCCAAGACAATATTCAGCCCT
>NZ_AQQX01000021.1 GCF_000768315.1 Pseudooceanicola atlanticus | reverse complement strand
CCAACCTGCAGACTCTCATTATGAACGAGGGACCAACAGGGGGCAGGTCAAACAGCAAGGCGCCACCGGACGCACTGAACGGCAGGTAACCGAGCTCGTCGAGGATGACCAAGTCGATTTTGGTCAGCATCTCAGCCATCTTCCCGGCCTTTCCCATGGCCTTCTCTTGTTCGAGAGCATTCACGAGTTCCACGGTTGAGAAGAAGCGGACCTTGCGACGATGATGCTCGATGGCCTGGACGCCGATCGCTGTCGCAACGTGGCTTTTTCCGGTGCCTGGGCCGCCTATGAGGACGACGTTCTCTGCGTTTTCTATGAACTCCCCGCGATGCAGCTGCCGGACTGTGGCCTCGTTGATGTCGCTGGAGGCAAAGTTGAAGCCCGCGAGATCCTTGTAGGCTGGGAAGCGCGCGACCTTCATGTGGTAGGCGATGGATCGGACTTCCCGTTCAGCCATCTCCGCCTTGAGCAGCTGGGACAACATCGGCGTTGCGGCCTCGAAGGCAGGTGCACCTTGGTCGACGAGATCATCGACGGCCTGGGCCATACCGTGCAGCTTGAGGCTGCGCAGCATGATCACGATCGAAGCCCCTGCAGGATCATGACGCATGACGCTTCTCCGTGGTTTGCCTCAGGCCGTCATAGCGGTCGACATCGGCCTTCGGGGCGGTCGCCAGCGCCAGCGCTTCCGGCGGATCGATCTCGGGGTGATCGGTCTGTTTGCGGTCGACCAGCCTGTGGAGCAGGTTCAGGATGTGCGTCTTGGTTGGCACACCGGCCTCCAAAGCCAGTTCTACGGCGCACAAGACCGCCTCTTCGTCATGGTGGAGCACCAGGGCCAGGATATCGACCATCTCCCGGTCCCCACCTTCCTTGCGCAGCATGTGATCCTGCAGGCGGCGGAAGGCGTCGGGCATCTCCGTGAACGGCGCGCCGTTACGCAGCGCTCCTGGTTTGCGTTGGATGACCGCGAGATAGTGCCGCCAATCATAGACGACCCGGCCCGGCTTGTGGTGCGAGCGCTCAATGATGCGCGCATGTGTGCACACCGTCTGCCCCTCCGCCACGATGACCAACCGATCGGGGTAGACATGCAGGCTGACGGGGCGGTTCGCGAAGCTGGCAGGGACGCTGTATCGGTTGCGTTCAAAGGTCACCAAACACGTTGGCGATACACGTTTGCCGTGCTCGACAAACCCGTCGAATGCGGGGGGCAATGCCATGAGCATGGGCTTCTCTGCTTCCCAGACATCTGCGATTGAACCGGGCAATGTCTGATGCGCCGTTTCCGCCCAGAGGGCGATACAGCGATCCTCCAGCCACTGGTTCAGCTCGTCCAGCGTGTCGAAGACCGGTATGATCTGCCAGAGGCGGTTGCGGGCGTCTCGTACGCTCTTCTCGACCTGACCTTTCTCCCAACCCGCGGCAGGATTGCAGAACTCTGGCTCAAACACGTAGTGGCTGGCCATGGCTTGGAAGCGCGCATTAATATCGCGCTGCTTGCCGCGACCGACACGGTCCACGGCCGTCTTCATATTGTCATAAATCCCACGGCCAGGCACTCCGCCGAAGACGCGGAACGCATGCCAATGGGCATCGAACAGCATCTCATGGGTCTGAAGCAGATAGGCCCGAACCAGGAAAGCGCGGCTGTGGGACAGCTTCGTGTGTGCGACCTGGAGCTTGATACGCTCACCGCCGAGGGTGGCCCAGTCCTCGCTCCAGTCGAACTGGAAGGCTTCGCCAGGCTGGAAGACCAACGGCACATAGGTGCCGCGTCCCGTTGTTTGCTCGGCCAGGTGCCGATCTGCGCGCCACGCCCGGGCAAACGCGGCGACACGCCCGTAGGACCCGTCGTAGCCGAGCCTCACCAAGTCTTCGTGCATCTTTTTCAGGCAACGGCGCTCTTTGCGCGGCTTGCGCGTTTGCGCCAGAAGCCATGCGGAAAGTCGATCCGCATAAGGGTCCAGCTTGCTGGCGCGTGGTGGCGTCTTGAACCTTGGTTCAACAGCGCCCTCGCGAAGATACTTCCGGATGGTGTTGCGAGACAGGCCCGTGCGCCTGGCGATCTCGCGAATGGGCATCTTGTCACGCAAGGCCCAACGTCGAATGACACTCAAAAATCCCATGTCGATCACTCCATGTCTCCCCGACAAAACCCGTCAGGGAAAGGTGTTCACATGGGTCAATTCTCAGTGAAAAATTTGAAGCCTACCGGGTCACTTCTCAGCGGAAATTAACACTTCATGAGCGCCGTGACCGCTCTACCCTCGTCATCATGCCGTTCTATCAGCATCTGCCCTCGAAACCCGATACGGCCCCACTCCCGCACGAGGCATGCGCCGCCAAACAGGTCCGGCTGAACGCTCATTCGATAGAAGCGCCGCATGTTGAGAGACGGGTCGATCCGCTTGAGATCGACCGTCGTCGGGAACACTTCCATTTGCTGCGATATGTCGAACATGTTGCTGGCGCCTCTCTCCAGACCACAATATCAAGCGCTCTTCGACGTTTCCACAATGTTCTATCCCGAAAAGAAAGAGGGGGGCTCACGCCCCCTTCTCGAATTTCATGACCGGGATGCCCAGCTTCTTGGCTTTATCGGCGAGGTTTTCCTGGATACCGGTTCCGGGGAAGACGAGGGCCCCGACCGGGAGCACATCCAGCATCGCATCGTTTCGCTTGAAGGGCGCGGCCTTGGCGTGCTTAGTCCAATCAGGCTTGAAGGCGACCTGCGTCACGCCCCGGGCTTCGGCCCATTTGGCGGCGATGAGCTCTGCGCCCTTCGGGCTGCCACCGTGCAGGAGGACCATGTCGGGATACTTGGTCCGGACCTGGTCAAGCTTGCCCCAGATCAGGCGGTGATCGTTGAAATCGGTCCCGCCGGTGAGGGCGACCTTGGGGCCTGCGGGAAGCATTACCTCGGTCTCGGCGCGGCGCTTGGCGGCCAGGAAATCGCGGCTGTCGATGAGCGCTGCGGTCATGTGCTGGCGGTTTACCATCGAGCCGGTGCGAGGCCGCCAAGTTGATCCCATGTGATGGGCGAACTCCGAGGCGGCGTGATCGCGCATCATGTCCATGCAGTTGCGCCGTTCGACGAGGGTCAGGCCTTCAGCCGTCAGGCGCTCGAGTTCGACCGATTTCACCTCGGAGCCATCCTGCTCGCGTTGGAGGCGGCGCTGCGCCTGCTCGTTCTCATCGAGCGTCCGCTCAATCCGGGCCGTGGCGCGGTGGAAGAGGTTGACCTGGCCCCAGAGCACCTCTTCGAGGTCGGGTTCCATGCGGGTGTCTTCCAGGGTCGCGACGAGGGCATCGAAGATGTCGGCGACGGCGACCGCAAGGCGCTGCCCATCGGGCATCGGGCGGGGATCGGGCTCGTCGAAGGGGCGGTAGCCATAGAGCTGCAATTCGTCGAGCGCTTGGGCAGTCTCAGATGCGGTGTGAGCGGGTTCATATGCATCATCGTGGGTGTGGATCGTCATCGGTTTCTTGCCTCCGGGTTGTGCCGTGTCCGCGCGTCATCCCGCGCGGCCTTCATGGGCAGACCCGAGCCGTCGGGGCGGTTGCCCCTTCACCCCGGCTGCACCGGGGCCGGAACAGCGTGGAGGAGGTCGGAAGGGAAGCTATTTGTCTCGCGATGCAAAGGCGGCTCTGCCGCCGGCGGAAATAGCTTCCCTTCCGACCTTGCGGGGGCAACCGCTTTGACGGCCTGCCCATCTCTTGAAGGCCGCGCAGGGCTGACGGGTGGATGCGCAAGGCCCGGGATGGGGTGAGGACGACGATCCAGAGCCACGACTGAGATGCAGCCCCCCTGCCCCGCCCTCCCAGACCACCCTGCGCGATGCAGCTCAGCTGGGCAGGCGATGCTGATCCTCTGGCCCTATCTGACCTGCCAGATGCTGGCGCAGCGCGTCCTTGCCGTTCGCCCGAAGATCATCGTTGAAATCCCCGAGCCGCGGTTCCAGCACCCGCACCCCGACCTCGGAGGCTCTGGCGCTCAACTTCTCTGCCGCGCGCTGCCCGGCCGGATCGCGATCGATCGCGATGTAGAGGCGCTTCAGCCCCTCTGGCAGCAGGACCGCCCCGAGGTGACCCGAAGAGAGTGCCGCCCAGACGGGCAGACCTGGGAACGCCTCGGACAGGGACAGCATGGTCTCGATGCCTTCGCCGATGACGAGGATGTCATCCTGCGGGGTCAGCCTGACAGCATTTCCGAGGAGGTGACCCATAGCCCGACGCTCTGGATTCACTGCCGCCTTCCCCTGCCCGTCAGCTGCCAACCAAGTGCGATGCACGCCCTGCACGGCCCCTGCCCCATCGGTAACCGCCGCGATCATCGCCGGTCTGGGGATGCTCCGGGTCTGCCCCTCTTCCCGATGCCAGCACTTCGGGTGGTAGCGTAAGGCGCCGTTCGCCCCGAATTGGGTGATGCCTCGGGAACGGAGGTAAGTCTCCGCAAGCGTGCCTGTGATCGGGTTCGAGGCCGCGAACAATCGCGCTGCCGCCGCAGGCGTGCCACCGGGCGACTTGGCCTTTCTCGGCTCTTGCCTATCAGGGACGACCGGCTGCGGACGGCCAAGATGCGCTCGGGCCTCGGCAAGAAGGTCGGGGAACCGCGTGATCCCCGTCCGGGCGCGGATGATGTCCAGGAGATCACCATGCTCGCCTGTGGCCCCATCCGTAAACTTGCCCGCTGCCCCTGGTCCCGACGCAGGGCCCGCCAACCGCACGAAGAGCGACCGGCCGGGGTTGTTCTGCAGGTCGCCGACGATCCAGTAGGATCCTTCCCGCCGTCCGGCGGGAAGGTAGGCACGACAAACGCCTTCGGCATTTTCTGCCAGATCGCGCACGAGGTCTTCGGTCTCGTAATACATGGGTCAACAGCCTCCACGATCATGTAGCCTTGCAACAGGACAACGTGCAAGCAGACGATCCAGTATCGCGATGCCATCAGCGTCGGTCGGGCAAAACAGCCGAAGCTTCCAACTGATGATCTCCGAGAAGAAGCCATCGGCCTTGAGCCGATCCTTGGCTGCCTCCGAGAAGCCCGACAGTTCGATCCGGTTCGCGCCCATGACGCGCGAGCGGTGCAATTCCATCCCTTCGGCCAGGCGCACCACAGTCTTTCCCTCCAGAACGAGGGCATGGACCTGCGCGGCCGAGAGCTTGGGCACATCGGCGGCCAGCGTTGTCGCGACCCAGGCAGGCGAGACTCGTCGACCGATGATGCGCTGACCGTCATCGGTCTGCAGGCGATAGACGCGGGTTTCATCCTGGGGAAGCTGCTTCCAGATCGGCAGCAGCAGACCTGCCACGATGTGCAGCGTGGAGTCCGAAAACTCCGGCACCTCGGCCAGTTCCGCAGTCCACGCGGCAGCGAAGGCCGCGCGGTCGGCTTCCAGCCAATGCGTATCTTCCATGTTTTTCGCCGGGACCGTGCTAGCATCAAGCGGCCGGATCAGCCGCAGGCGCGGCTCGATGGTGCCATCGTCCAGCATCAGGCTGGTGGCGGGCACCTGCACGGCGGCCCGACCCGAACGGCTGTTGACCAGAAGCCGCGCCTTCGGGTCATCCAGCCAGTCGAGTGCATCCCCGAGCGAGGTCGGCGTGTTGCGCCGCTTTTCCGCGATGGTGAGAAGCTGGGTTTCGGCGCCGGAGCCGGGATGGGTGTAGATGACGCGTGCGTCGGTCACCCGGAAGCTCTCGGCACGCAGGGTCTCGAGCCCGAGGTCGTAGACCCCGGCGGCGATGGCCCCCTCGATCCGCGCATCCAGGAGTTCCTCGAAGGCCGAGAAGAGCACCGCCTGCATGTCGATCGTCAGGGCCAGCAGGCGATTGAGGAAGGTCGTGATCGGCGGCAGGTCGTCCTTCAGCCCATTGTCATCGGTCAGGTTTAGACCCGTGGCATCCTCGAAGGCAACGAGCGAGCAGCCCGCCAGATCGCCGCGATAGATGCGGCGGTAAAGCTGGCGCAGGGCGTCGCGGGCGTAGGGCGACTCGAGGTTGTCTTCGGGCCGGAACAGCCCTTGCCCGCCGGTCTGGCGCTGGCCGCGCGTTATAGCGCCAAGCGTGTCGAGACGTCGCGCAATGGTCGACAGGAACCGCTTCTCCGCCTTCACATCGGTGGCCACCGGCCGGAACAGCGGCGGCTGCGCCTGATTGGTACGGTTGGTGCGGCCAAGCCCCTGGATCGCCGCATCTGCCTTCCAACCAGGTTCGAGAAGATAGTGAACCCGCAGGCGCTGGTTCTTCGCCCCGAGATCGGCGTGATAGCTGCGCCCGGTGCCGCCGGCATCCGAGAAGATCAGGATACGCTTTTCGTCATCCATGAAGGCTTGGGTCTCAGTGAGGTTCGCGGCTCCGGCCCGGTTCTCCACCACGAGCCGTGCCGAATGCCCTTCGCCCTTGCGCACGATGCGCCGCGAGCGACCCGTGACTTCGGCCACAAGTTCGGTGCCGAAGCGCTGGACGATCTGGTCGAGCGCACCCGGCACCGGCGGCAGCGAGGCCAGCTTTTCGATCAGCGCGTCACGACGGCGGACGGCTTCGCGGCATTCGACCGGTTGGCCGTCGCGCGTGACGGGGCGCGACGAAAGATTACCTTCGCTGTCGGTGAAAGGCTCGTAGAGCCGCACCGGGAAGGAATGGGCAAGGTAGTCCAGGACATACTCCCTCGGCGTGATGTCGACTCTTATGTCGTTCCATTCCTCGGTTGGGATCTCCGACAGGCGTCGCTCCATCAGCGCCTCGCCGGTCGAGACGATCTGGATGACGGCGGCATGACCTGCCGCGAGATCGGCCTCAATGGAGGCGATCAGCGTGGGGGTCTTCATCGAGGTGAGCAAATGGCCGAAGAAGCGCTGTTTGGCGCTCTCGAAAGCTGACCGCGCAGCGGATTTCGCCTGACGGTTCAGCGTGCCCGACCCGCTCGGCCCGTCGGCCGCGCCGGAAATGTTCGCCGCCTCCAGCGCCGCGGTCAGGTTGTTGTGGATGATGGCGAAGGCCCCGGCATAGGCATCATAAATGCCGCGCTGCTCGGGGCTGAGCGCATGCTCCAGCATCTCGTATTCGACACCGTCATAGGACAGCGAGCGCGCCGTGTAGAGGCCGAGGGACCGCAGGTCGCGGGCGAGGACCTCCATCGCGGCGACGCCGCCAGCTTCGATGGCTTGCACGAATTCCGCCCGCGTCGCGAAGGGGAAGTCTTCACCACCCCAGAGCCCGAGCCGCTGAGCATAGGCGAGGTTGTGGACCGTCGTCGCGCCCGTGGCCGAGACATAGACCACGCGGGCATTGGGGAGTTTGTGCTGCAGGCGCAGGCCCGCCCTGCCCTGCTGCGAGGCCATGGTATCGCCCCGCTCGCCTTTGCCGCCGGCAGCATTCGCCATGGCATGGCTTTCGTCGAAGAGGATCACCCCGTCGAAATCCGCCCCGAGCCAGTCGACGATCTGGTCGACGCGGGATTTCTTGGCACCCCGTTCTTCCGAGCGCAGCGTCGCATAGGTGGTGAAGAGGATTCCCTCGCTCAGCGGGATGTCGCGCCCTTGTGCGAAACGCGACAGCGGCGTCACCAGCAGGCGCTCCTGCCCGAGCGCAGACCAGTCGCGCTGCGCGTCCTCGAGGAGCTTGTCGCTTTTCGATATCCAGAGCGCCTTGCGGCGGCCTTGGCACCAGTTGTCGAGCAGGATCCCAGCCGACTGGCGGCCCTTGCCCGCGCCGGTGCCATCACCGAGGAAGAAACCCCGGCGGAAGCGGACGGCGTCAGCGGCATCGTCGGGCGCGGCCGAGACCATGTCGCCGGTCTCATCGACGATCCAAGACCCTGCGAGATATGCGCCATGCGCCTCCCCCGCGTAGATGACGGTCTCGAGCTGCGTGTCGGACAGCAGGCCGTCGCGCAGGATGGTCGCCGGAAGCTTGGGGCGATAGGAGGGTTTCGGAGGTGCGACAGAGGCCATGGCCGCCGATTGCACAAGCTTGGTCGGGTGCGATGCGGCGTCTGGGATGTCGATAGCCTGCAGACGGAAGGTCTCGTAGATCGCGTCGGACAGCCGTGCGGCATCTTCGTCCTCGGCGGCGTCGCGGAGAGCGTAGTCCAGTTCCTCGGCCTCAATCGACGTTTCGGGTTTCGCCATTTGAACCGCAGAGGTCGCGCGCGATCGGCTGGTGGTTGTGTGAGTGGCGAGGGCAGAATCCCCCGGGAAGAGGGAAGAGTGGCCCAGACCCGCATTTTCGGCCTGTTCCATCTCGAGACGCAGCGGAACCTCTGCAGTGACCCGGGACATCAGATGCGCCACGTCCGGGGACGTGGGTTGGCGCAGGTCGGCGGTGGTGCCGCCCGGCTCGCCACCACGGCATTTATCGAAGACAGAAATCCGCGTCTCGAAGCTGGTGCCATGCTTGGCGAAAGCCGCGCCCGATACCGCGCCGGTGAACACCAGATGCGCGGTCTCGGTCAGACGGCCGAAAGTCTCGGCCCAGGCAGGCGCATCCGGCGCAAATGCGGCCCCTGTGATCGCCACGAGCCGTCCGCCGGGGGCCAGACGCACGAGGGCCGAGCGCAGATGCCGGGCCGTCACCTCGGTCGACCGACCATCGACATTGGCTTGGGCCGAGAAGGGCGGGTTCATCAGGATGACGCTCGGGCTTGAGGAGGCGTCGAGATGATCATCGATCTGCGCGGCATCAAACCGCGTGACCGGTCGGCCCGGGAACAGCAAGCGAAGAAGGTCGGCGCGGGTGTCCGCCAACTCGTTCAGAGCCAGAGTGCCGCCGGCGATCTCGGCGAGGATCGCCAGAAGCCCGGTCCCGGCAGACGGCTCTAGGACAAGATCACGGGGCGTGATCTGTGCTGCCGCCACAGCCGCGAGCCCCATGGGCAAGGGCGTGCTGAATTGCTGAAAGCGCTCCATCTCCTCCGAGCGCCGGGTGTGCGTGGGCAAGAGACCCGCCACCTTGGCGAGGATGGGCAACAGCGTTGCAGGCGAGCCGGCCCGGGCCAGCAGGGCGCGGCCGAATTTCCGGAGGAAGAGGACCAGCGCCACCTCGCCCGCCTCATAGGCAAGCTTCCAGTTCCAGGCACCATCGGCATCGGAGCCGCCAAAGGCGCGCTCCATCTCGCGGCGCAGGCGGATCGCGTCGATTGGCGCACCTTGCGCAAGATCAGGCTGCAGCGCCTCGGCCACTGCAAGGATCGAGTGAGAGAGACCAGAACACGGAACTGGTACGGGAGGCGCTACGGGGGCCAGATAGGTCATCGGGAAACTCCGGAATGAAGGACAGGATCAGGCCCGGACACCCTCTCTCGGGCGGCCTCGGACCTGATCTTTCCCGGCCCCTCTCTCCCTCTCGCACCAAGGTGTTCCCGACGCTTGGCTTGATTTTGTTCTTGTTCTGTTCTATGTTCAGAACCAAGCCAGAAAGGGGGTTCCACCATGGAAAGCACCAAGCACGCCCTGCCCGCGACTCCCAAGCAGATCGCCTATGCGCGGTCGCTCGCCCTGCGCAACCGGACGCTCCTTCCTCATGAGGTTCAGCAAGACCGGCGATCTTTGAGCGCTTGGATCGAGGCTCAGGCCCGGCTGAAGCCGGTATCGGACATGGACCGGCTGCCCACGTCCAAGCAGGTGGCCTTCGCGGAGAAACTCGCCCGGATCAAACGGCGCGCCGTTCCGGACGAATGCTTCCGCGACAAGGGACTCATGTCGAAATGGATCGACGGGAATAAGTGATCGGAGTCATTCGTTGGTGGGCGTGCTTGAGCCCGGATCAACGAAAGATTCCTTCTGCCTGCGAAATGCTGCCCGTAGCGCTTCTGTCGGTAAGGGTGGAAAATCCAACGCCTCGAAGAACGCCTGATGGTCACATGGCTTCAAGTTCGTGACGTTGGGGCTGTTGTCGTTTGCCTGTTTCATTTCTTCGGGCCCCTAAAGGCGCATGCGCCATGACTCGTCAGGCGACAGCCGCGATCGAGTAGTGCGGCGTCCCATCCCAAACAAGATCCCAGGACGCGCCAGGTCGGACATTCTGGATGGCGTGGGGCTCGAAGCAGACGAGGCAATTCCCGCCCGGCGCGGGAGCCCGGACCGAGGGGTAAATCAGGCCCTTGGATCCGCCCCGACGCAGATGCTGTGCCAGGCTTTGGCCCTCGGGATACCCGACAGCCGGATCCGGATGCAGCGCCGGATGATCTGCCTCATCGGTCATGTCGTCGAACACGCCGATGAAGTCGGCCAGCAATTCCACATAGCGGGCGCTGTCATGAAAGCTGCCTGTAAAGCCGAGTTCGCGCGTGCGGTGCCAGGCCACTTCGCTGACAGACACCATCACATCCCATGCACAATACCACGCGCCGCGCTCTTCGGTGTTGAAGCGGTTTCCGCCGGCGCGGGTGTAAGTGAAGGCGGCGTTGACGTGACTGTCCCCATAGATGTGCAAATCGCAGCTGCGGCGTTGCCAAGCGAGTTCGCGCGGGTCCAGATGCGGGTTGCGCCCGCGTTCGGCCTGTAGACGTCCACTTGTCAGGCCCTCGATCTCTGCCAAGATCTCCATCTCGTCATCGGTATCGACGAGACCGCGCAGCGATGGTGGCTTGTGGTAGGTGGCGGGCAGGAGACGAACGAGACCGCGATCGGAAATCTCGGTCTGCTTCATGCCCCACCACGCAACGCATCAAGATAGGTCCGAACCGCGAGGATCTGCGGCAAACCCCCGTCGATGGCGGTGTCGACGGGTCGGCTTCCACCAAAGAGCGGCCCCTTGTTCGGTCGGGTGAACCAGCCTTTTGCCAGAGGCTCCGAGAAGTAGAGTTCGAGCGACTTGAAGATGCCAATTACAGCGCTGAGCCGCAGCAGTTGGTCCTTGGTGAGCTCTCCGGCGAAATCCGGCTTCTTGGCGCGCTTCCACGTGCTCTCTGACATGTCGGCAAGGCCAGCCGCTTCCTTGAGACTGAGCCCCCAAGCATCGGCCACGCGTGCATAAGCTTTCAACGCGACGGCGTTGATCTGTGCGGGTTCCCGGATTTTCTCTGCAACGTACATGGCGTCCTCCATTGGCTTCAATATAGTCCATATGGACTTACTGTAAAGATCAAATGAACCTCGCGCTTTGATCTCTGTTACCCGAACCGCCGCCCTCCTTCCGTGAACGTATACTCGTTGACGATGATCCCCTCCTCGATGGCCTCGTCCGAGGTGAGGTGGTCGTATTCGGCCTCAAGCTGGCGGTAGAGCCAGCGTGCCAGATCGCGCAGCGCCTCGGTCACGAATACTTCAGCGCCCTCGGTGGCCGGCTGCCAGGTCGGGCTGTCGCGCTTGACGTCAACGGCCATGGTGTATTCGTGATAGTAGCGGCCACGGTGGCTGGCCTCGGCGGCGAGCTGGTAGAAGTTCCGCCGCTGGATGGCCTGCAGCCGGTCGGCGATGCCGTGCAACGTCGCGTCCGTGGGCGCGTAGTCCCGAATGCGCGCGGCGGCGCCCTTGGCGTGGGACCAATAGCCTTCGAACGAAGCTCCGTCACCCTGGCTCCAGAAGCCGGAGAACCAGATGCAGGGCTTGGCCCGCGTCCCGCCGCCCATCAAGCGGACGGGCGTGGTCTTCAGGCGGATGCCGAGGATTTCGCAGACCCGCTCGAAGTCCTCGTAGACCGCGTCCCACCAGTCGTCGTAAGGGCCAAGCTCGCGATACCAGCTGCGCGCCTTCTCCTTAGCGGCCTCCGAGAGTTCGGGAAACTGGTAGACGGTGGTACAGATGACCTCAGGCATCGACGTCCTCCCCGTTCAGCGCGGCGGCCAGCCATTCGTGCGTGCTCGTCCAGCCAATGGATTTGCGTGCGGCGAGATCGATGACATGCGCGCCGCCTCCGAAGGCGGCGAGCCGCGGCCGAGAGCAGGTCAGAGCATACTGGAACCCCCAAAGGCCGGTGAGGTCGAGGTCTTCGGCGAGCCGCAGCACGAAGCGGATGACGGCTTCGACATCGCCGTGTTCGTCGTCATGGATCCAGAGGCTGCTGCCCTCGGGGGCATCCTGGTGCACGAGATCGAAGCCCGCGACAACCGGGTCGTCGGCGTCCTGATCCGCAGCGCGCAGATCCTGAAACAGCGCGAGTGCTCGGGCCGCCTTTTCGGGAGTGCCGACGTCGAGCAGGCACGAGAAATGGGTGAAGTAATCCGCCATAGGGACCTCCTGAATGGGGAAGACCCGGCCAGGAGGCCGGGCGATCGATTGGGATGAAGGGGTAGTTGGGAACGATCAGCCGGTCGGCGTGTCGCCCGCCGCCTGTCGTGCGGCATGAGCGCAGAGCATCTGCCGGTAGAAGCGCTTGCGCGCCAGCCGGAGACCGCAAACAGCGCGCGTGTCGGGGTGTAGCGACCGGACCGCCGCGCGAACCACTGCCAGTCGCGAAGCGGTCGGCGGCAAGCCAAGACGTCGATAAGTGGGATCGGTCATTTCACGTGACCTCAACCACGGGCGAAACGAGATGCGGATCGACCTGTGCCTCGATCCGTTCGGTTCGACCCATCCAAGGCTCGGGCCGAATGGCCTTCACCCAATCGGCGAAGCCCGGGATGAAGCCAAGGTCTTCCCTTACATGCTGCTCGCCGACCCACCGGGTCGGGATGATGCGTCCGGTCGAGAGCGTGAGGGTCTGGCCGAAGATCGTCTCGGCCATGAAGATGCCCTCGGCATGGTGGCGCAGCGCCCGGTGCCGAAAATCGGCTGTGATCTCCTTGCTCTGGTCGAACCAGGAATGCACAGCGAGGTAGTCGTTGACCGTACCGCCCCATTTCTTCACCGAGGACAGGGCGTGGTGATAGGGATGTGCCATCTCCACCCCCTCAGAAGTCGTGGGTGTAGAGTTCGGACGAGGTGAAGCGCTCGTTGAACTCAAGATGGACGCAACGGGCCGCGGCGTCGAAGCAGAACTCGCCGTAAGCGCCGTCGTTGTTCTCCCAGCCGCCATGGGTGTCGGAGAGGAAGTCGTAGGCCAACTGCTCGACGACATCCTCGAGCGAGAGCGCCCGCATCTCGACCTCCGGGTCGTCCCAGGTCAATGCGGCATAGGCGATCTGGGTCTGGGTGAAAGCAACCTCGGTCTCGCCAGCGTAGGCCACGATGCTCTCAACCTGACCGCTGTCGCCATAACCATCAAAACAGACAGTCACATGTGTGATGCCCGCAGCAAACAGGCCATCAAAGAGGCGTTCCTTGTTGGCCGGACGCAAAGCTGCGATCCGCGCGTCACGCTCGGACTGCCGGGCGAGCACGGCGGCGAAATCAATCCTGGACGGCGCCATCGGCGCGGCCAGGGTGGGTTCGATCTTGGACATTGGAAACTCCGGAATGAGGGAAAGGATCTGAACCCCGAGGCTCTCTCTCGTCCTCGCAGGCTCACGTCCTCCCCTGCCCTTCTCTGACTCTTGGAAGTCACGCCGCGATCTGCAGGGCGCGAGAGGCGAAGACGCGCCAGAGCGGATCGACAAGACGGGCATCGAGAAGATCGGCGTGGTGCCGCAGCCGTCGCGCGAGGTCATGTTCATGCCACTCGGCCGCTCGCATGGCCTGCGCGCGGGTCTGGCTGGCCTCGGTCACGACGGCGCGGGCTTCGGCGGCATCCGAGACCGGGTGGCACCATGCGACCCCGCCATCATTGGTAGCCCCGGCCAGAACGAGGCGACCCTCCCGATCGAGGATTGCCAGGATACGCAGCGCGTCTTCAGGTGTGATACCTTCGGCGTGGACGATTGCCCCCTGCATGGCCTCGGCCAGTGTGGCAAACCGCTCCAGTACCTTGGGGTGTGCCTGCCCGGACATGAGATCCGCGGGCGCATGGCAAGCCGTCGTGAGCGCAAACGGCAAGTCTTGATCTGCAAAAACGGTCAGAAAGCTCGGCGGCAAACCTGTGTTCTGCGTTTCCGGCTGAGTTTGGCAAGGAAGGTCGAACATGGGCATATCTCCGACGGTGCGGAGAGCCTCTCTCCCCGCTTCAAACCGTCAAAGACCGAACCGCCGCCCTCTTCCTCGAAGGGGCGACGGTGATGAACCTGGCCGCAGCGTCAGAGCTTACCGAGCGCCCGCAGGCTCAGCTCCGTTCCGGCGCCGACGATGATGTGGTCGTGCAGCGTCAGGCCGAGAAACTTGCACCCCTTCTGGATCTCCTTGGTCATGCTGAGATCGGCCTCCGACGGTGTCGGATCGCCCGACGGGTGGTTGTGGATCAGGATCAGGGCGCAAGCGTTTAGCATCAGCGCCCGCTTGATCACCTCGCGCGGATAGACCGGAACATGGTCGACCGTGCCGGTCGACAAGAGCTCATCGGCGATGATGCGGTTCTTGCGATCGAGATAGAGCACGTGAAATCGCTCAATCGGCCCGCGCACCGTCAGCGCGCAATAGTCAAGAAGCGCCTGCCAGCTATCGATGACGGGGTTTCGGCTGAGATAGCGGCCGAGGATGTCGCGGGCCTCGAGGATGACGGTTTCTTCTTGGGGCGTCATGGGGGTCTCGCTGTATTGCACGAATCCCGAAGGCTCCTGCCCTATCGGGCAAGGCCAGCGGCGTGCATGTGATAAGTGAGGTGAAACGACCGCCACGCTTGTAGGCGGTCGCTCTATCGAAGTTCGCCTCAACCGACCCGGTCGAGGAGCTTCTTGGCGCGCCCTTCCATGTCGAGGCGGGCATCCTGCTGGGTTTTGTCGCGCGCAAGTCGCGTGATGCCTTGGACGAAGTCGAAGATGCTTTCGGGCGGGCGGCCTTCCTCCATCAGCACCTTCTCGATGATCTTGCCGGATTCGGCTTTCGAGAAACCGCGCTTCCGCAGGAAATCGGCACGGTCCTCATCGCTGCGCGCCACGACCTGCTGTCGAGCTGCCCGGATCCCGTTCACGAACCCCTGCGGCGAGGAATTGGCAAACCGCGTCAGCGCCGGCGCCGCCTCATGTGCGAAGCGCGACGCGGCGTATTTCGAGTGACGGATCTTGATCTCCTGGAAATCCTCGACGCCCCACAGGTTCCGGTTCTGGCACACCGCCCGCAGATAGAAGCTCGCCATGCCGAGGGTCTTCGCGCCCACCTCGGAATTCCAGCAATAGAAGCCCCGGAAATAGAGATCGGGGGAGCCGTCGGGCAACTTGCCTGCTTCGATCGGATTGCGATCGTCGACCAGAAACAGGAAGACGTCGCGGTCCGAGGCATAGAGCGTGGTCGTATCGCGGCTGATCTCGACATCGGGGTTGTAGACCCCGGTCGACCAATCCAGCACACCCGGCACCTTCCAGCGCGTGTCGCCCGTGCCATTGCCCGCGATGCGCTGCACCGCCTCGATAAGCTCGAAGTCATGGATGCGGCCGTAGTCGGGACCGGTCACGGCGCGCAGTTCGGTCCGGCCGTCTTCCGTCTCGAAAGTCTTCACCTGCTCGGCGCGGTGGTTGGTCAGGCCGTATTGCAGGTTGATCCCCGCCAGCGGCGCGGGCAACTGCCGCAGGTAGGAGGTCGGGGCACCGACGATGCTGGCAAGCTGGCCGAAGGCCCAGTGCGTGGGTGCGACCGGCTCATGCGCTTTCGGCAGGACCAAGTGCAGCCGCTCTGCACTGTCGCGCGCTGCCTCGACACGGATGTCGGCGGTTTGCACCACCCGGCTGCGGCTGCGCTCAGAGCGACCCTTCACATTGGCCCAGAGATCGTCGAGCGACAGGTACCGCTCGTCATCCGGCCTGTTAAACCATTCGGACGACACCCGCCCATTCCGGTCACCCCGGCTCACATCCACTTTCCAGCCACCAGCCCGCGTCGGCTGTACCGCATCCAGAACTTCCACAACGCCCATCGGCATTCCTCCGCGACAGGCGCCGGGAGCCACTCTCCCAGCCCTCAACCCGTCACCGGGAAACCGGCCAACCTCAAACTCTCTCGGGCAAACGGCGCTAAGTCGGTGGCGCCGCACGCCCGCAACTCGCTGGTGTTGACCTGCGTTCAAAAATGGCAGAGGTTAAACAAGGCCTTTCTCGCAGGCCGGTGTGCCCGCCACGCGAAGCTTTGCAGCGATCTTAATTTCGAACAGCAGACCTCATGCCATCGGCGGGTCTGATTAGCAGCGGGCACCTAGTCAGATCCGGCTTGGACATGGATCATGACAGAGAACAACAAGCTTAAGACTTTGAAACTTCTGGCGAAGCGTTACGCCAGGGCGACGGGTCAACCACAGCACGTAGCGCTCGACCTTGTTGCCAGTCGAATGGGCTTTGCTCATTGGAACGCGTTGACAGGCAGCGCCAAAGGAGAGTGGATTCCCTCCGAAGCACAAGTTGCCACGATCAAGGCCTTCGTGGAACGGATCACTTCCTACGAGGGTTCGGCCTTCGACCATATCTTCGGAAGCACCGATGCCGTCACTCGAGGAGAAGTACGGGGGCATCCATACGAACTGAAAACAATGCTTGGTGACGTCCGCATGGATGGTGAGGGTTGGCGGATCGTGCTGCCAGAAAACCCTTTGGCCGCCTCTCGTGTCGAGATCGACATCAAGCATGCCCAGACCAGCCCGATGAACGATCGCGTGCTACGTGAAGAAGCCATCGGGATTGCGAGGGAATTGATGCAGAGCGTCAAGGCGCGGCGATTTGCCGATTGGCCACGACGCGCCACAAAGCCGGATGCGGAAGGAAATGTGCGGCACCCGTTCTTGGAGATGGAGGAATCGAACCTCTGGTACTGCCTTCACTGCAACTCAGAGATCACCGGTCCACAGATCGCTGGAAACCAATGGCACTGCCCCGGCTGCGGCGCATCACCAATCAACATTTTTCCAGAAGCCTTCTGGCTGGGACCGACCGATGAAAAACCAGTGCCAGTCCAATCCCGCGCCGAAAGGCAAGAGATTGAACCCATCGTGTCAATTATAGATCCGCGGCCAAGGCTTGACCTCAACAGTGGCCAGGTGACCCATTTGATCCGTGCTGCCCTGTTCGAGGATGCGACCAATGCCAGCGAGCGCATGGGAGCGAGTCTGGCCGAAATCTGGGTTGATGACGATCTCGACGTGGTTGTTTCCTTCGAGGATCACTACTGGCCCGAGGACAAGGAGCCGACCGCTGCGATCGAAGTGGCCGCACTGCTTGGGATCGAGATTGAGTTGGAAGTTACTTGGTCGGATCCGTTGTTCGCATGGCCCGGTTTGGGCACCGTGACCCAGAGCACGGCCGAATATACGCGTTTGATGCTCGACGCGTATCGCAGTCACGGCGCGACCAGAACCAAAGACGAAGTCTAGCTCGTGCACACGTTGAACAATTAGGCGCATTCAAGGCGCTCAACACCGGAAGGCAAGCGTGGGTGCCTGTTCCAGTGGCCCGAAGAGACTTTTGGCCCGGCGGTTTAACCCGCCGGGCCCTAGGGGGAGACCCCGTTCCTTTCAGAACGGGATCTCGTCGTCGCGGTCGACCAGCTCGGGGTTTTCACTCTCGGCCGACTTCGGGCGGCTCAGGAAGTCGACCTTCTCGGCGATGATCTCGCAGCCGTGGCGGTCGTTCCCCATGCTGTCGATCCACTTGGTGTAGTGAATGCGGCCGTGGACGAGGACCTTCATCCCCTTTTCGCAATGCTCCGCGACCGTCTTGCCGAGACCGTTGAAGCAGGTGATGCGGTGCCATTCGGTGTCCATGACACGGTAGCCGTTCTCGTCACGCATCACACGGCCTTCCGAGAGGCGGGGGCGCGAGGTGGCGAGGCTGAAGTTGGTGATCTTGGTGCCGCTCTGGGTGGTGCGGACTTCGGGGGTCTGACCGATGTTGCCGGCGAGGATGACGATGTTCTGCATGATAAGCTCCTGTGTTTCCTGTCTTCGGGACCGTCCCTTCGACAAGACCCTGAAAAAGCCCGTCGGGTGACGCGTGCACGGTGGACAGCATGGACACCGGACACCCCCAGAGGACCGGGGTGGAGCGGGCAGGACGCCAAAGGCGGCCAACACGGCCCGGACTGACGCGGGGTTGCGCGCAGGAGACTGAACGGGATTAGGGGATTGTCAGTCGAAGGGATGGCCCAAGAGACAGAGAGATGCGGGGAGCCCATGCCAGACCATGTTTCCTTGCCAATCGGGACTGTTTGACCCAAAGCCCAGCACACCGCTAGCGGCCTAAGTGGCTATCACCAGCTCTCACCCCTGCCCGCGCCTGCCGGGAAATCCAGGGCCCTACCGCGATGGGTTATCGATACCGGGAAATCCAGGACACGGACCGCACCAACGGCTGCTTTCGATCTCGAGGTATTGTCGCTCAGCGAGCTGAAGATAATGCAGAAGGACGTCGCCAAGGCGGTTGCCACATTCGAGGATCGGCACAAGGTGGAAGCCCGCGCCAAGGTGGAAGCGCTCGCCCGAGACCTCGGCTACTCCCTGGCCGAATTCGTGGGTACTGAGACAACTATCAAGTACGTGTCTGGCTCCGGACAGATGAGGAACTAAGCCTATACGGAATTGACAGACACTGCACCGACAGCGGATTGAACCGCCGTGGGCTGAGCCATGGCGACAAATGAGCAGGGTCGTTACTCCTGCAGGTCGATGTCTGAGGGGATTTTACCTCGAGAATTCAAAAAACTTCGGGCAAAAGCGTCTTGGTAATTTGACATTGGCCGACCAATGGCGTGTCGAAGTAGAAATCCCCGTTCCGGTATCTGGTCATAGATGAGGAATGGAGGATGAACCTTCTGCTGCCAGGTTCTTCCGAACTCGATAGCACAGGCTGCGGGAGCGGCAGGAAAGACAAACAAGTCTACGTCGATCCCGTGCTGATCCTTGATCGAGTCGAACGTCTTTCCGACGAGCTCTCGAAAGCGAGATAGATCATCCTTGTTGCGAAGCTCAGACGCGCCCAGCCTGCTGCTCCGGATCTCCCAGAGTGAAACAGGTTCGTCAGGCAGCGCTTGAATCACACGATCATCTGCAATCCCGGCGGTCACTGAGAGTTTCAGCGCTACTTTCTTCGGACCGGGAGCCCCAGGGACGCAGGTAAACTCGAGAGGTTCACGATCGTTCGGCCAGGCCCAGCCCGGCGTTGGCTCCCTGTGCCTGCCGTAGACTGAAACGGCCGACAAGTCTGAAAGCAGTCGACCAAGCTCCATAAGGACGGGCATGGGCGCGAAACCGAACACCGCGAGATGCTCGAGATCACCGTCCGCGAATCTTCCGTCGATTTCCCGCTCGATCTTCTTGCGAAGTGCGTCGATGACGACGGGGTAGTAGTCGGAATCGCTGTCCTTCTGCGCAATGTCGCGGATCTTGATGTCGATGGGACGCCGATCCGCCGGGGTGAACTCCGGCCTCATTGCCTCGATACAGTCCCGGAGCGGAACGGCTGTCTCGTTGTCGCCGATCGCCGCAGCAATCCGAAGGATATGTGCGGGCGTTGCATTCGGGTTCTCGAGGAGCCGCTCGATCCGCTCCTCGTTGGCACGCTTCATCTCCTGCAAGACGTCCACGGTGTAGCGGTCGATCTTGGCGGGATCGTCGATCTCGCGGTGGTGCGGATCGCACATCAGCATCAGGTTGTCAGGATCGTCCGCCAGCTGGTGCGACAGGACCGGGTGGCCACGTTCGCCGCCCGGGTCAGAGGCGATGATATGAGCTAGGTAGGCATGGTTCTTAGCCAGATCGCCCGTCACGAGGTCGCCATCGAGGCGTTTGCCACAGCCGTGATACTGGCATCGGCCGGCGGCGCGACCCCAGACGAGAATTCTTGTCTTTTGCGATGGACTACGCCCTCGTGCCATCCGGAACCTCCTGCCGCTGCCTGAGGATCTCGCCCACGGAGATCGGACCAGGCGCGTTCGAGCCGCGCCAGACGCCGTCGAGATGCCAGATTTCATAAAAATGTAGCCACTCGGATGCCCATGGGACGATCCTGTCGGCGATAAGCATCGTGCTGTCCCATTCCCTGGCATCGGGATCGAACAGGCAGAGCGCCGAGTCTTCCGGAGTCTGATGATCGTAGTTCAGGTGCGGCAGATCGATGAAATCGGTCCCCGGCCGGGGTTCTATTGGCGGGTCCAGAACATGGACCAGGGGAACCGCTTTCGGGTTTTGCCATTCCCAGATGACGGCGACCTCATATTTCATCTGGAAGCCCCGGAGAGGTCCGATCCACGCGATGACCCGACCTTCTTCCAGCATCCGCGGCCGGAGGTCAGGCCAGCGGTGCCGCATGCGGTTGAGCTGGACCTGAGCGGAGCGCGGCTTCCCGGGCTTAGTCTTCATTTGTCGCGGAAGCCAGGATGGAAGTGGTGGGCAGGGGCCTTCGAGACCTGGGTAGCCTTTTTCGGTGCGGCCGCGATGAGGGCAGGATTGGCCACGAACCCCTTGTTGTGCTCGTAATGTGCAACGCCGGCGGTCGAGGAAAGGCCGTCGATATAGGCCCGAACCGCCTTCTCGCTGACCCGTTCGCCGAACAGGCCGTCGAAAATCTTGCGCGTCTCGGTCAAGCTGGAGGACCGGGCGCGAGCCAGTTCCGACACGAGATGACGCAGATCCATCCGGAAGAGCTTCATCTCCCGATCGTGCTTCGGCCACCGGTCATTGAAGTTCTCCTCCCACAGCGCGGGATTGCGCTCCTCGGGACGGCGACCGGTTTCCAGCGCGGCCGCCATGCGCTTGTCGAGCTCTGCGGCGTAACTCTCAAGCTGCGCGCAAATCCCGAAGGGGGAGAGAGGGACTTCGGCGGCGATCTTGGAAAGGTACACGGACACAGGACGCCTCTCGTCCCGGTTGGCATAGCGCAGGTTGAGGTATCGCTTCATGAGCTTGAGGGCGATGACCTGCGGCGCATCCCGGATCGGATCGATGGGCTCGGGGAGCGCGTCTATGTCCGCATCGGCCATGATGTTGCCGGGCACCAGACGATCCTTCATCTGCAGCTTCGAGCGCACATCGCGGACATGATCCTGGAAGCTCCGGCTCGGCATCGTGATACGTGCCCTGAAGTCCTGACCAAAGCCGTAGGGGTTCACGCGGAATCGCTCATCTCGTCCTTCATCGGGGCTGTGATAGATCTCACCGACGCGTTCGACCCGAGGATCACAGTCCGGATCCATCGGCGTGACGTCCAGGTGCATGAATGCGAACTGTAGCTGGAT
This sequence comes from Pseudooceanicola atlanticus, assembly GCF_000768315.1. Taxonomy (GTDB): domain Bacteria; phylum Pseudomonadota; class Alphaproteobacteria; order Rhodobacterales; family Rhodobacteraceae; genus Pseudooceanicola; species Pseudooceanicola atlanticus. The sequence goes on along the minus strand of NZ_AQQX01000021.1, from coordinate 10,053 downwards.
ACAGCGCGTGCATCGCTCGATCTTCTTCACGTCGGGAAAGCCCTCGAAGGCGGCGTGCAGCTCATCGAGCACTCGCCGCGGCGACCATCCGGCCGGGGTGCGGAATTCGAGGATGGCGTCGAGGTCGAACCTGTCGTCGTCAGCGCCATGAACGATGGTGGCGCCGATGGCGCGGGAGCCCTGAGGATAGACGAGGGCTGTCTCCATGTAACGGCGGATCGGACTGTTCGACCGCTGGAGATGTTCCGGGATCAGGTTGTATCGTTTCGATGCGACCTGGTTGTCTCGCGGGCTCAATTCCATTTCGAGAACGGTTCCGAGCAGTAGAGCATCGAGTTGCGGTGCGGTATCGTCGAGCGGCATCGAAAAGGCCTCCTCCGGTGTGGTGCCCGTCCGATTGCCTCCCTTCAACCTTCCGCGCCAGTCAGCACAATATATGCCATACTCGGATTCATTTCAACACTACAGGGTGTATTTTGTTCTTGGTTTACCCCAAACTTGTTAGTTGCGGGATTTCGTACGACAGGGCGAGGGGCCTGCCGGTGTTTCAGGAACGAGGAAGCATGATGATTGGCGGCTGCCAACCTGCCGCGAAAATGCGGAGTCCGAAAGATGCAGGGGATGCCTTGTCTTGAGAAGGCGATACGCCCATATCAGTGGCACGGCTCTGGTGATCCGTTCCGCCCACAGTGGAGAAGCATGCGTGCGCACCGCAGGACGAAAGACCTTGCTCTCTTCATCCAATCTCTTCGACGCATCGCCGTCGGCACAGTGGGCACCCAATACGGCATCTGTTGAAGGATCATCACCTTGTCTATTCATTCTCCCGACCAGCACGCGTTCAAGCGTGCAGCGCAGGCTCTCTCGAAACTGCCGGGCGCAAGCTCGCTGAACGCGTGCCAGACCGCTCTTGCCCAGGCAAGCGGCCATCGCGATCTGCATCACCTACAAGCTCTCCAAGCGAAGACTCCTCATCTGACACAGGCGTCTGTCGTCACCCAGGCCAACATTGTTTCTCGGCTTCACCGGACCAGCAGCCTTCGGATTGGTGACATCCTCGATGCACTGACCCGAACCAGGTTTTTCGGCGGCAGTCCGGACCCTGAAATCACGCTCAGCGTTCGGGAAGCACTGTTCGCCACAGACTATCCGGATCGCCGGCGGCATGACATTGGAGCTCCGTGTCGTGTGAAGGCCCCCGGCTATGACAATGCGCGCGCCTTGCTTGTCGAGCGCGGCGAGGGGCCGGAGGGGCTCACGCGCGTCATGATCGATCATAGCATCATGACCTGCGTCTCCCGGGAAGCCCCTACGCATCGCGCCGGGCGCCTCTTCGTGCCGCTCCGCTTCTGGATGCCATACGGATTCTGGACCGAGGCGGATGGCACGAAGGTTCTTTTCTCGCGCGACTACTGCCCGCTCTGGAGAGTCCAGGAGGGGCGAGCCCCCGTGCGGGACGATCCGGATCGCGACGTGAAATTCGTCAAGCAGGAGTGGTATTTCGACGAGGGCTCCTTCCGCGGGCCGGTTGACACGGTCATGTCCCGGGGTTTCGAAATTCTGAGGGAACATCGGGTGGTCTCGCTACCCCGACTGGTAGAGTGGTTTCCCGAGTGTCTCGCGACAGGACGATGGATTTCCGACCTGAAGCGGTGGCCGGGAGGTCCCGAGATGGTCCGCGCAGGGTAAAGCTTGTTGGAGGCCGAGAGATCGCCTGCCATGAGCTCGGATCAAGTGGAGGTCGCCCAACCAAGTATTGGTGGCAAGTCAGGACGGAGGCGGCATTTCTCAAGCCGCGACCGGAACGTACTCTCCGGTCCCACTGACGAGCTTCGGCACTATCCTCAACGAACGGTCGTCGGATCATACTGAATGCGCTTGGCCACAGCTCGGCGCTCGTTGGAACGGCAATGCTGATCGCAGGACCGGCGACAGGCCCAGTGGCGCACCTGCGCCTTGCCTGGGCCCTCGGGAAGTGAGGCCGAAGCCTCACCCGAAGGGATCGTATTCCGAGACGATCACGACCTCGTCTCCGTCGATTTCATCGGCGGGGACGGCGCCATAGGTTCCATCACCTGCCTGGAAGACGACGATTGAGACCATGAGCGTGGCGGCGAGGGAGGCTGCGAAGGCGTGAGCATCTTTGCGGGACATCTGTTTGGCTCCTGTCTTAGAGGCGGAGGACCATCCTCCGCGCGACAGGACCCCGCAGGCCCGAAGACTGACTGACATCACCGGGTGCGTTCGGCTCGTCCGAATCCACCCGGCGGCACGGGTTCGCCCGTAGCCCGACCCCTCGCGGGTTGATCTCGAAGACAGGATTCGGGGCAAGGAAGGGAATGGCGAGCGGGGGATGGTGCGACCGCTGACTGGAGCCTGGTGTTCCGCTGATGCTATCGCTGCCAGCCTCCCGGGCAGACATTTGGTAGAAGATCTCTTTCCGTGATGGATTGAATCCTATGGTGCCCCGCGATCTCACAGGACAGGGTCGTGATGGGTGAGAGGCCCGCGCTTGGGCGGGCCCCTTGGATTTTACAGGCTCAGGCGGCGAGTTCTGCGTTCCCTGCCCTGTCGCCGTCCTCGCTGCCGACAATCTCCAGCCGCGCGTTGCGATAGCCTTCTCTGGCGATCCAGAGTTCGGCAGCCGTGACAGACTCGGCCAGATGGAGCAGCTCCGTGCTACCGCCGAAATCCAGCAGGACGCGCACCTCTCCGGGCTTCGGCTCCTCAGCCACCTCGAAGGTCAAGGCGCTATCCGCCGAGTGGGTGCGCATGATCGTGACGAGAATGACCCCGTCCGAAGAGAAATTCCCCTCGTGCAGCGTGAACGAAGCCGGCGCCGTCCAGGTCGGATAGGGTCGCGGCGGCTCCTTCTTGACGAGTCGGCCGACGCCGTTCGAGCGCTCCCAGGCCGCGAGCTTTTTCGTGAACCGCGCGGGCGGTTTCGGACTATTGTCAGTGTAGCGAATGAGCGCCCCCAGGGGCGCGGTGTCGAGAATGGTCGTTGCAGACATGATTCCTCATCCTGAATGCGTGATTTTGCATTCATCTTGTTGATATTGTTGAGATTTATAAGATTGAGGGCGGGTTTTCCCGCCCCCGGATGACTCAGATCACTCCGCAGCCATCATCGACCCATCATCACCCGGCAGGTCAGCGGTGAGGAAGGCGGGAAGGTCGACATCCTCGGTCTGGTCGGTGTCGGAAACGGGTTCAGACGCCCCCTGCCCTTCTGCACCGTCCAATACCGCCGGATCGTGACGGCGAAGAACCTCCGGCAACCAGCCGGTGCCTTTCAGCAGACGCTCGGCTTCGGTCGCCATCTCACCCTTCTTCAGGTGATCGAGGAGTTGCGCCGTCCCCTCCCCTTTCGCCTCGCGCACGGCATCGAGGATCCGCACCTTGGGCACGCGGTTCAGGTAGGTCTCGGCCGTCGGCTTCCAGCCCGCCTCAACCATGTCGAGTTCGACCGCCTGTGCGACCAAGTCGGACTGGGTCATCCGCTTGGTCAAACCGCTGGACGAGATCCCGGCACCATAGGGGTTCACCTTCTCATGGAGCGCGTTGATCCCGAAGCTGAGGCAATGCGCGAGCAGGGACAGCCGGCTCGCCTGATCGAGGGAAGCCAAGTAGTCCCAAAGAACGGCATCGTCGCCAAGCGGCAAGTCGGCCTCCCATTCCGCGTGGCGCTCGTCCACCAGCTTGGCCACCACGCTGTCCTTCAGATCGCTCGCCTGCGCCGACATGTAGACGTGACGGACCGAAGCCTCGAGACAGCTGCCGGCCGAACTGGAGGTCCGGAAGGTGTCATTGACGAGCTTCAGGAGCAGCAGCGTCAACGCGACGTCAGGGGAGCGCCCAACAGCTTCGCGCAGCGCCAGTGTCCGGTGCGCCGTCAGCTCCATGACCAGCCGCTCGGGCAAGGGCTTCAACGCACCATCATCCTCGTTTTCGAGCACGATGGTGGCAAGCGCCTGACCGGCAGAGGTGATCACCGTGCTGTGGCCGACACCATCCGCGCTGCTCGTAGCTGAAAGCTCAGCGCCCTGCCCGTCTGCCGCCTGTTCACCGCTGTGGACATCTGCTCGTGCCTCATCCTCGGGCCGTACGAAGCCCCGATAAACGACAAGCTCGCCATAGCGGTCAAGCGTCACGAAAGCCCCTGCCCGCGCGATCTCCTCCACGTCGAAGATCAGCGGCCGAGCCTCGAGCTTCTCCATCGCGACTTCCAACGCGCCAAGACGCGCGTCGATCTCTTCGGGGAACTCATCCTGACCCTCGTATTCCTCTTCGATCGCTCGGTACTCGGCAAGCAGCTTGGCATGCGCCGCGCCTTCGTCATCCGTCATCGGCGCCGGGTCGCCATTGAGTCGGCGCAAGCCGTGGCTGTAGCCATAGGGCAGATCGAGCGAGACCTCGATCCATTTCCAACCTTCGGTCGCGATGGCTTCGGCTTCAGCCTGAAGCTTCTCGCTGACCAGACGATCAAGCAGGGCCGGGTCTTCCAGCCAGCCGCCGTCATCGCCCTGGAAGAGGTCATGCAACATGGTACCGCCAGCATCCTCATAAGCCTCGACGCCGACAAAGGCGGCACGACGGTCGGATGCCCGCACCGAGGTTTCGGTCAGCATGCGCCGGATCTGATAAGGCTCCTTGTTCCAGGACGACTTGATAGCATCCCAGACCTGAACCTGACGCTCATGATCCGGATTGACCGTGAAGGCCATCAGCTGCTCCAGCGTCATCTCGTCCTCGGCATAGATCTCGAGTAGGGCAGGGGCCACGGCGGCGAGCTTCAGGCGCTGCTTGACCACCTGTGGGGTGACGAAGAAGGCAGCTGCGATCTCTTCATCGCCTTGACCCTTCTCGCGCAGCGCCACGAAGGCGCGGAACTGATCGAGCGGATGCAGGGCGGCGCGCTGCATGTTCTCAGCGAGCGAGTCGTCTTCGGCGAGGATGGTGGAATTGGCATCTCGCACGATGCAGGGAATGGGCGTCGTCTTGGCCAGACGTTTCTGCTTCACCAGGAGAGACAGGGCTTGGAAGCGCCGGCCGCCCGCGGGGATTTCGAACTTACCGGTCTCGGACCCATCATCAGCCAGAACGGGCCGGACGCTCAGGCTTTGCAGCAACCCGCGGCGAGCGATGTCTTCGGCAAGTTCCTCGACCGAGATGCCGGCCTTGATGCGCCGGACGTTGGACTGGCTCAGCACGAGCTTGTCGAAGGGAATGTCCCGGGACGGGGACAGGGTGACTTTCTGGGCAGATTTCGCCATCAGATCTTCTCCACGACGGGCGCCGGAAGCCACTCTCCCGATCTCACTTCCCGTCACCCCTCAAACCAACAAACCTCTCCCTCTCTTATTCTGACGCTCCCGAGACAGGACCTTAACAGCTGTTAAGTCGTCAGTTCCGAGGTGGCGGAACGGTACGCAGTCTCTCAACCTTAACAGCTGTTAAGCTGCAGATCGTCGCCCAATCAATGCCATGACCATCGGCCCACAGGAAAACTCACCGGCCGCAGCTTTGGCAGTTAGAGCTCGCAAGTATCCACCAGGCGATCTGATGTCTTCAAAGCGTTCCAGCATGGCGGCAACGACGATCGACGCCTGCTCCGGGCCCATGAACCGCTGAGCTTCTTCCCATGCAGACGCACTGATCCCCATAGCTGGCCGCACATGGCATGCCGCGTCAAAAAGCTGATGCCAATGCCGGATTTCGCCCTGGTAGAAGGTGTTGAGCGAGGGACATGCCGCGATCACTAGGTGCAGCGGGATCTTTGGCAGGAGTCTTGTCTCCCGTTCATCGACGTCAGCAACAGGCTCATCCGTGTTCACATCTGGCACGTCGGCCGCCGCCCCGCTTTCTTCTAAAGCAGGTTCAAGATCTATAGATTCTTTATTTGAATTATGATGGTGACGCTCAGATCGGGCATCATTGGTGTTCATTTCTTCTGTTTTAGGGCCGTCAATGATGTTCCGTGCCTGGTCGAGGAGAGCTTCAAGATCGGCTCGATAGGCCGTGAGGTCCTCAATTGAAAGCTTGCGGCGAAGCGCGCGCGCTGTGAGAGCGGCAGTGTCACGAAGCTGATCCCAGATGCCAAGGCCTGGCTGCATCTCGTCTCCGAACTCCGCGAGGGCCGCGAGATCACGCCGCATAAGGCTTACGACCTCTCTCAGACGCCTGACGCGCTCCTCAGCCTCACGTACGGCCTCTGCAGCCCGCGCTATTTCCTCGGACTGGCAGTAGAGTGGGGAAAGATCGAAGCCAAAGGCGACGCGCTCTTCGCCGTGCTTGCGGACGTAGCGCTTTCCATTGGGGCTATCACGCCGCTGGAGCAAACCAGCCTCGACAAGACGCGCGAGGTGACGACGCATCGTGGAGCAGGGCATACCATTCAGGCGCTCACAGATCGCCTTGTTCGAGGGGAAGACTACCATTTCGGTGTTCCCGCCAAGTGCATCGTCTGGAAAGAAGCTGAGGAGCCCCTGCAAAACAGTCAAATCACGTTCTGACACGCCAAATGCCGCTTGCGCCTTCGAGAGCTCGCGCAGGAGTTCCCACTTGTTGACGGGTCTACCCGGAACTGATGCCTCGGGTCGCTCGATCACGCGCAGATGGGCGTGCGAGATCGGCCGCATAAACGGCGAAATCGGTGTGTACTCCATGAAAACGTTCACGAAGGCAAAATTTCTACGGCCCGCGAATCGCTTTGCGCTTGCGGGGTAGGGGCCAGAACGCTACATTCAGAAGTGCGAAAACTGAGATTTTGTAGCGGGCTGATCCCGGTGCGAAACCTTACAAAGGTCTCGTGAAGCTAGCTTCTCGGGGCCTTTTTCTTTTTTGCCTGTATCGTGCCTCCTTCTTGTTGGTTGCTCTTCCTCAGTCTCCTGAACGCTTCCAGCGCTCATGAAGCTCGGTAATCAGCTTTGAGGCATTGCCCTCCAACCAGCTGACAAATTCAGGTTCATCCGTAGTCAGATCGAGTTTTAGCTGCTTGCCTTGGCGACCGGTCTTGACTGTCGCAGCTCCGACACCGGGGATCGCCAAAGCAGGCGCGCCCTTGCGAGGCGGACCTGCTTTCCTCTCCGCGCTCTTCGCAGCTTCCAGAACTGCGAGAAACGCACGATCAGAAACCTCATCGACCGAGCCGGAACTTTCGGACTTAGCTGCATGAGCTGCGGCTTGCAGTTGGTCTCGATCACCGTCGTAGGCACCCAAGGCCTTTTTGAGTTCTTCCCATCTTGGGCGACCAATCCCAGGAGCTGCACCAATTGCCTGGATGAGTTCCTCGCCGACTGTCCGAACGACACTCAAGAGTTGTGAAACCCCAGCTTCGTGGAGGTTAAGGACTTCGGCGACACCTCGATTGGTGCGCTCAGCCCCTTCCAAATGGTCTCCTTCCAGAAGCGCCGTTGCAACAAGCGCACGTTCAATAAAGCTCAGGTCACGACGCTCTTGGTTCTCGAGAAGCTGATCTCGAAGCGCTTGATCACCCTCAACTTCCGTGACGATGGCTCGAACTTTGATACCGAGTTCGCGACATGCTTCTAGGCGTCTGCGGCCATAGATCAGGTTGTAGCGATCGCCTTCCAGTGGGCGGACCAATATAGGCACACGCTGGCCGTTCTTGGAGATAGAGTTCTTCAGGCCCTCAACTTCAATCTGAAGCCTGTCATCCAACCGTCCTTCGGTAACAATCTGCACCGGATCGATCTCAAAAACACCGCCACGCAGTCGGCGCCCTTCAAGAGCGTCAGGAGCGTTGCGAAGGGTCTGCAGCGGCAGGCCAAGTTTAGGCTTTCTTGCCATTCCGCCCCCATGTGTTCTGGATGATTTCAGCGATCTCATCGTTCACTGCGTTCATGGATTCGATCGCACGATCAAACGTCTGACGCGTGAAGTCCTTCTTGTCAGCTTCGTAGAGCGTTTGCTTGGTCAAGCCGGCATCAGAAATTGCGGTCGATTCAACCATGTGATTGGTCAGAACCGACCTCCCGAACAGTCCGCGAATGAAAGCGATGACTTCGGTTTGTGGCGCGTCGCCGACTTTGTATCGCGTTGGCAAAAAGCGCAGCCAATCGAAGCGCAGATTTGCGCCTGCATCCCTGATCACTCCCAGGAGATCCGCGGTCATTCGCAGGAATTGGGACATCGACATGAGGTCAAGCATCTGCGGGTGAACCGTCACGAGGACACCCGAGGACGCGGAAAGTGCTGACATCGTCAAGAAACCAAGCTGCGGCGGGCAGTCGATAACAACAACGTCGTAGTTCGCTTCAACACTATCGAGTGCGTCATGAACTCTCGCGAAGAACGCTTTCGCTCCGCCTCGCTGGATAGCAGCAGGCGTCTCGTGCTCGAACTCCATGAGTTCAAGGTTGCCCGGGATAAGATCAAGGCCGCGGATGTAGGTCTTGCGGATCACTTCGGCGATCGGAACCGGATCGTCATAGCGAACGGCATCATAGAGGGTTCCGCCCTCCATAAGGTCGAGTTCTGGCTGGATTCCGTGAAGAGCCGAAAGAGATGCTTGGGGGTCGAGATCGATCGCAAGAACCCTGTACCCCTTGAGTGCCAAGCGCTGAGCGAGGTGAGCAGACGTCGTCGTTTTGCCGGACCCGCCCTTAAAGTTCACCACTGAAACGACTTGAAGCTCGTCACCGTCGCGACGTCCAGGCACGTAAGTTCCAGACTTCTTTGCATTTCCTTCAAGCGTCTGACGGATTTCCCAGATATCATCGAGCGTATAGCGGCGATGACTTCCAGCCGTCGTCTCGACGTCAACGATCTTTCCTTCTCGATGAAGCTTCCGAAGATAGGTATGGTCGACGCCAAGAAGCTCAGCAGCTTCGCCGCTGGTCAAAGTGCGCATCACTTTCTTTGCATCCGGCGGAAAGTGGGCAGCGCGCTGCGCATGCAGGTTCGACGCGAGAAGTTCCGCGTAGTGCCCGATGGCGATGTCTAGATCCTGCTCTACTTCGCTCATGTCTGCCCCGATCCGTGGGCGCGTTTTTTATGTGACCGCGCGTTATTTTTCGAGACTATTGCCCGACCAACCAGATTCGTGCAAGCACTTTCTAGATTTAGTGGCAATCCGTTAGGCCAACACAAGTGCCGCCTTCAGAGAAGCCCCAGTTTTTCAGCGCGCTCCAGCAACATTCTGACTGAAGAAGGCTGCCAGCTGGTGCGACCGCGAGGGGTGCGCTCACGCATGGATTCCAGTCGGTCACAGATTGCCTGCAAGGTGATCTCGGGGTCAGCACCCTTGATTGCAGCGACAATCGCAGGCAGGCGATCGTCAGTTTCGCGACGTCCAGCGCGTCCAAGCACTTCAGCGGGCAGGAAACCGTCCCCCACGTATGCCTTCACGGCGCGGAGCAAACGGCTTTGGGTCCAGTGGCGGTCGTGGGGCAGGGGAGCATTGATGATACGCAGCACGTCTTCCCAAGCCATATCGGGGCGCAGGCGGCGAACATGGGGCACCCAATCCTGCGCTGTCTCGTTGAGGCGCTCCATGTAGCCATCCTGTCGCGCTAGCCGTACCTTTCGAAGTGCGGCGGGGTCCTTGGTGCGAAGCCCGGGATTGCCACCAATGCGACCTTTGGCGCGCGCAGAGGCAAGACCCGCCTTGGTCCGTTCGCGGATCAGGGCACGCTCGAACTCGGCCGCGGCGCCCAGGACTTGAAGCGTGAACTTGCCCTGAGGCGAGGCGGTGTCGATCGGATCCCGAAGTGAGCGAAAGAAAGCCCCCTTGGCCTCCAGGCGCTCGATAACCTCCAGCAGGTGCGACAGCGAACGCGCCAGCCGGTCGATCCGGACGACAACCAGCGTGTCGCCCTTGCTGATGCGCTCAAGAACTCGCGCGAGCACTGGCCGCGCACGATTGCCGCCAGAAGCGTGCTCTTCAAAGATCTCGGCACAGCACGCCAATAGCAGCGCCTCGGACTGGGGCAGGGGGGTCTGATCCTCTGTGGATACGCGCGCATAGCCTATCAGGGGCATGAAAACGGGCCGTTTGCAATTTGAGATATCGCTACTAAACGACCGTTT
>NZ_AQQX01000020.1 GCF_000768315.1 Pseudooceanicola atlanticus | reverse complement strand
TAGCTTAATTTACGCCAGATCCTGTCCAAGAGATGGGGAGTAGCTCAAACCTCGTGGTGAACGCGCGCGACGCGATCGAGGATGTGGGTGAGATCCGCATCGTCACCGAAGGTCTCAGCCTGACCGGCCCGATGGAGCGTGACCGGGCCACCGTACCGCCCGGAGACTACGTCTCCGTCAAGGTGATCGACACGGGCACCGGCATCTCTGCCGACAAGCTGACCAAGGTGTTCGAGCCGTTCTACACCACCAAGCGCGTGGGCGAGGGGACAGGGCTGGGCCTGTCCACCGCCTACGGCATCATCAAGCAGACCGGCGGCTATATCTTCGTCGATTCCACCCCGGGCGAGGGGACATGTTTCACCCTGCTGTTCCGCGCCTTCAAGAGCGAGGCTGTAAAGGCCGCGGCCGCGCCCGAGGCGAGCAAGCAAAGCGCGAAACATGCCGATGGTGTCGTCCTGCTGGTCGAGGACGAGGCACCGGTGCGCGCCTTTGCCTCCCGCGCATTGCAACTGCGAGGTTACACGGTGCTGGAGGCCGAAAGCGGGGAACAGGCGCTGGAGGTTCTGGAGGATCCCGATCTGCACGTCGATATCTTCGTCACCGATGTGGTGATGCCCGGCATGGACGGTCCGACCTGGGTGCGAAAGGCGCTGGAAACCCGCAGTGGTGTGCGGGTGATCTTCGTCTCCGGCTACGCCGAAGAGCATTTCGGAGACGACCAGGCGCGCATCCCGAACTCCGTCTTCCTGCCGAAACCATTCTCGTTGAGTGAATTGACCCGCACCGTGCAGGACGCCTGACGTTTCATCTGATCGAATCGTAGAGGTCGAATTCCTCAGCGCATTTGCGGCGCAGCTTGGCGTCCACGTCGGCGCTCAGGGCCAGCGGCATCTCGGGTGAGACGTTTTCGCGGCCTAGGGTGATCGTCTGACCCAGGCGTGATTCGAGATAACCGTGCAGTCCGTCGTGATCTTCGTAACGGAAGAACTTCGTGACGGCGGTGCCATTGCGCGAAGGTTCGACGAACTTGGCCTGGCTGCCGACATTGGCGAAGGGCGGGCGCTCTCCCTTGCAGTAAGCCTCTACGAAATCGTCAAAACTCACGTCGAAGGTATTGTTCGGGCGATCCTTCATGAAGGGACGGCGGCGATACCTGTACCAGCTACCCAGCCAGGAGACCGGTTCGCGGATAACCGCCAATACCTCCATGTCTTCGGCAATGAATTTCTCGAACATGGGCCGGAAAAAACGATTGTAGCGAAAAACAGGGGCGTGTTTCAGCTCAGGCGGATCCATCACCGCGATGTCGGCAACTGGTGCCAGGGCCTTCTGCCAGGCCGTCGTTCCGGTTTTCGGGACAGACAGGAAAACCAGCTTAGCCTTTGCAAATACGAGCAAAATTACTTCTCCATCCGACGACTAACCAACGCTGTTTCCACGTAAACTACTCTTTAACCATGTTGGGAAACAGTGGGGGGGCTAAGATTTTTATTGAAATGTTCTCTTTTTGGTCCCATCTTGGAACAAGAGGCGAACAAAAGGCGGTCATTGCCGCCAAAACATGGGTATGAAATAAGGGGCTAGAACCAGATGGCAACGGCAGATCTTCTCTCAATGGATAGCAAGCGCGACGCGAACAAGCAGAAGGCGCTCGACAGCGCCCTGGCCCAGATCGAACGGCAGTTCGGCAAGGGCTCGATCATGAAACTGGGCTCCGGCAATGCCGTCCAGCAGATCGAGTCGACCTCGACCGGATCGCTCGGGCTGGATATCGCCCTCGGGATCGGCGGCCTGCCCAAGGGCCGCATCATCGAGATTTACGGCCCCGAATCCTCGGGCAAGACGACCCTCACGCTGCATTGCGTGGCCGAGGAACAGAAAAAGGGCGGGGTGGCCGCCTTCGTCGACGCGGAACACGCGCTCGACCCGCAATACGCCAAGAAGCTGGGCGTCGATCTGGACGAGCTTCTGATCTCGCAGCCCGACACCGGCGAACAGGCGCTGGAAATCACCGACACGCTGGTGCGCTCCGGCGCGGTTAGCCTTGTCGTCGTCGACTCGGTCGCCGCCCTGACGCCGAAGAGCGAATTGGAAGGCGACATGGGCGATAGCTCGGTCGGCGTGCATGCCCGGCTGATGTCCCAGGCGATGCGCAAGCTGACCGGTTCCATCGCACGGTCGAACTGCATGGTGATCTTCATCAACCAGATCCGGATGAAGATCGGCGTCATGTTCGGCTCGCCCGAGACGACGACCGGCGGTAACGCGTTGAAATTCTATTCGTCCGTCCGGCTCGATATCCGCCGCATCGGTTCGATCAAGGAGCGTGACGAGGTCGTGGGCAACCAGACCCGCGTGAAGGTCGTGAAGAACAAGGTCGCCCCGCCGTTCAAGCAGGTCGAATTCGACATCATGTATGGCGAAGGCATTTCGAAGACGGGCGAATTGCTCGACCTCGGGGTGAAGGCCGGCGTGGTCGAGAAATCGGGCTCCTGGTATTCCTACGGCGACGAACGGATCGGCCAGGGTCGCGAAAACGCCAAGTCCTTCCTCAAGGAGAACACCGGCATCTCCTACGAGATCGAAGACAAGATCCGTGGCGCCCATGGGCTCGATTTCGACGGCAGCGACGAGGACGATGCCGAGGACGTGCTGGACGCCTGATCCATATCTGCCCGACGGCGTCACCACGCGAAGAACCATAAGGCGCGGCCCGATCAGGGGCCGCGCCTTTCATGTTTCGCGGCACCAATTAAGCGACGAATCTTTTACTCGGGCGGCTTGGCCCGTGAAGCGACGGCGCACGAGGCGGCCCCGGAACAGGAACAAGGCGGTTCTACTCCGTTCTTTTTCGCCCTCGGGGCGTCATCGGCGCGTCCCGCTGTAGACACTGGGTGCGCCCAAGGCTAAATCGGCGTGACCACTCCAAACCCCGGGACGCGACGCATATCATGACTGGCCTAGCCGACATCCGCTCGACCTTCCTGAATTACTTCAACAAGCAGGGGCATGAAATCGTGCCGTCTTCCCCGCTTGTGCCGCGCAACGATCCGACGCTGATGTTCGCGAATTCGGGCATGGTTCAGTTCAAGAACCTTTTCACCGGGGTCGAGACCCGCGATTACAAACGCGCCACGACCGCGCAGAAATGCGTGCGGGCCGGGGGCAAGCACAACGACCTCGACAATGTGGGCTATACCGCGCGGCACCACACCTTCTTCGAGATGCTCGGGAATTTCTCGTTCGGCGATTACTTCAAATCCGACGCGATCCCCTTCGCCTGGGAACTGGTGACGAAAGAGCTGGATATCCCCAAGGACAAGCTGCTGGTCACGGTTTACCATACCGATGACGAGGCCGCGGATATCTGGAAGAAGGTCGCCGGACTGAGCGATGATCGCATCATCCGCATCCCGACCAGCGACAACTTCTGGCAGATGGGGCCGACCGGCCCCTGTGGCCCGTGCACCGAGATCTTCTTCGACCATGGCGACAAGTTCTGGGGCGGCCCTCCGGGAAGCCCGGACGAAGATGGTGACCGGTTCATCGAGATCTGGAACCTCGTCTTCATGCAGAACGAACAGTTCGAGGACGGGACCCGCAGGGAACTGGACGCGCAATCCATCGATACCGGCATGGGGATCGAACGGGTCGCGGCCCTGTTGCAGGGCACGAACGACAATTACGCCACCGACCTTATGCGCGCCCTGATCGAGGCCAGCGCCCATGCGACCTCGACCGATCCCGACGGATCGGGCAAGACGCATCACCGCGTGATCGCCGATCACCTGCGGTCGACGTCGTTCCTGATCGCGGATGGGGTAATGCCGTCCAATGACGGGCGTGGCTATGTCCTGCGCCGCATTATGCGCCGTGCGATGCGCCACGCACACCTGGCCGGTGCCAAGGATCCGCTGATGCATCGCCTTGTTCCGGAACTGGTTCGACAGATGGGCGAAGCATATCCCGAACTGCGCCAGGCGCAGGCCCTGATCGAAGAGACGCTGAAGCTGGAGGAAACCCGATTCCTGCAGACCCTCGACCGCGGCCTGAAATTGCTGGACGAAGAGCTGTCGGGCCTGCCCGAAGATGCAGCGCTGCCCGGCGAGGCTGCGTTCAAACTGTACGACACGTTCGGCTTCCCGCTCGATCTGACGCAGGATGCACTGCGCGAAAAGGGCCGTACCGTCGACACCGACGGTTTCGACAGCGCAATGGCGGAACAGAAGGCCAAGGCCCGCGCGGCCTGGTCCGGGTCTGGCGAAGCCGCCGATGCGACGGTCTGGTTTGATCTGGCCGATCAGCATGGCGCGACCGACTTCCTGGGCTATGACACCGAACAGGCCGAAGGTCAGATTCTGGCCATCGTCAAGGACGGGGTCCAGGTCCCGGCGCTTGAGGCCGGAGAGACCGGCTGGATCGTCACCAATCAGACGCCGTTCTACGGCGAAAGCGGCGGTCAGGTTGGCGATACCGGCTATCTGCGCCGGCTCGAGAACGAAGACGACATGGCCCGCGTGACCGACACCCAGAAGATGGGCGGCGGCAAGGTCTTCGCCCACCAGGTCACGATCGAGGCAGGGCGTTTCGCCGCCCCCGATGCTGTTGCGCTGGAGGTCGATCATGGTCGCCGTTCCACAATCCGCGCCAACCATTCGGCGACGCACCTGCTGCACGAGGCCCTGCGCGAGGCGCTTGGCGATCACGTGGCACAGCGCGGGTCGCTCAACGCGCCGGATCGCCTGCGATTCGACTTCAGTCATTCCGCAGCGCTCAGCGCCGATGAACTGGCGCGGGTCGAACGCGATGTGAATGCGTTCATCCGTCAGAACACGCCGGTGGAAACCCGGATCATGACGCCGGACGATGCCCGCGCGCTTGGTGCGCAGGCCCTCTTCGGCGAGAAATACGGGGACGAGGTCCGCGTTGTGTCGATGGGGCGCAAGTCCACCGGCAAGGGGCAGGACGGTCAGACCTACTCGATCGAATTGTGCGGCGGCACCCATGTGATGCGCACCGGTGATATCGGCGCGTTCGCCCTGACCTCCGAAACCGCGTCTTCCTCGGGCGTTCGCCGGATCGAGGCGCTGACCGGCGATGCCGCGATGCAGGAATTGCGCGGCCGCGACATGCGGTTGAGCGAGATCGAAGGCCTGCTAAAGGTCTCCGGCGACGAAGTTGTCGGCCGGGTCAAGGCCGTGCTCGACGAACGCCGCGCCCTGCAGAACGAAGTGGCCCAACTGCGCCGTGACCTCGCCATGTCTGGCGGTGCCGGGCAGGGCGGTGGCGTCGAGGCGAAAGAGATCGGGGGCATCAAGTTCCTCGCTCAGGCGCTGACCGGCGTCTCCGGCAAGGACCTGCCCTCGCTGATCGACCAGTACAAGGATCAGCTGGGGTCGGGGGCCGTGCTGCTAATTGCCGATACGGGGGGCAAGGCCGCCGTGGCCGCCGGTGTGACCGCCGACCTGACCGACAAGGTGTCTGCCGTGGACCTGGTCCGCGCTGCCGTGCCAGAACTCGGCGGCAAAGGCGGCGGTGGCCGTCCCGACATGGCACAGGGTGGCGGGGCGGATGCCTCCGGCGCCGAGGCCGCAATCAAGGCCGCAGAGGCCGTATTGGGAGGATAACATGCCCGCACTCTGGATCGCACACGTCACCGTCACCGACGCCGAAAGCTATGGCCGCTACGCGGAGTTGGCCGGGCCGGCCATCGCAAAGCACGGCGGCACCTTCATCGCGCGGGGCGGTCGCTTCGTGCAGCTGGAAGGCAAGGAACGGCCACGCAACGTCGTGGCGCGCTTTCCTTCGGTCGAGGCCGCGGTGGATTGCTACAACAGCCCGGAATATCAGGCCGCGCTGGACCACGCTCGCGATGCGTCCGAGCGTGAATTGATGGTTGTCGAAACCTCCGAGTGACGGCGGCCCATCACGGGGGCGGCAAAAAGGCGCCGCGCCCGTGTCTGTCCGGATGTAAGGCTTGCAAAACCTCCGGCCCCCCACGATGTTACCGGCATACTCTCTCAGCTCGTTCATGGCTGCCAAGGGGATTGGCAGTAAAATGGTCGGGAATTTCAAGTCGATACCATATTCGGATCATGTGGCCTCACGCTCGTTTCACGGGCGGTTGATTCGACGCGCCTAAGTTTCCGATTTGTGGGAAATCAGCGCTAAACTTTTCTCTTTGTATCTACGGCAGAAACAGTCAAACTTGGCTTGAGCATGGAAACGATTTGTTGCCTGCTCTGAGGGCTGGTATTCGTCTTTTAAATTCAGATGGTTGCAGGTGTTGTGCAAAGCCCCGGGCCAGATAAAGTCTTTTTTGTGGCCACGGTAAATTTGCTGGTGCTAGCTTCTCACTATCCAAATTATTTTTTCCTGGAGGAAGTTATGAAGAAATCTCTGTTCGCCGCCGCCGTCCTGGCCATTGCTGCCGCTGCCCCGGCTGTTGCCTGGGAAGGCAAGACCGTCGCCTGCTACAAGAAGGTCTGGGTGAACCCCACCTACACCGCCAAGAAAGAGCTCGTGATGGCTGCTCATTCCGAGTACAAGCACGTCGGCAAGGAAGTGCACGAAATCTACTACCCGCCGGTCTACAAGGAAATCCTGAAGAAGAAGACCGACGGCTACTACGTCATGAAAAAAGTGTCCTGCCCCTGCAACTGCTGATCTGGGCCTGACAGTTTACCAGATGCGCGGAGGTTGGCCTCCGCGCATTTCTTTTGGCCCAGGGACCAGATTTCCCGTTCGGCAACAATCAGGGGCTATTGCCCAAATTTTTTCATCATCGCTCCGCGGGTCTGACGTAAAGTGACGTCATATTCGTTTCAAATCTTTTGAACCCAGGAGCATGTCATGAAACGCGTCATCACCGCCCTTTGCGTGCTGATCGCCTGCTCGGTCCCTGTAAACGCTTCGAAGGAAAGGCTGATTTCCGGCCCGGGGAAGACGATCGCCTGCTACAAGCCGATCAAGGTGGCCCCGAAAATCCGCGTGAAGCGGATCAAGATGTCGGACAACCGTTTGCAATACGAACACCGCAACGGGCGGATCGAATTGGTCGATTACCCGCCCATCTACAAGGAAATCGAGGAAATCGTCGAACCGGAGCATATCCTGCTGCGCGCGATCCCCTGCTAACCCACCCGGACCGGTTTCGGAGAAAAGGGCGCCACGGAACTTGCCGCGGCGCCTTTTTCCATCAATAGGGGTTCTTCGGGCTGCGATCCGCCGAAAGCGTCTGCTGACGGCGTTCCACGATCAACTCGATCGCGTCGGCCAGGTGAACTTCGGCGATGTTGTAATCCCCGCGGTCCACGCGGATGCGGTGCGCTTCGATCATGACCTCGGCATGGGTGGAGCCGACAGGCGGCTCGAACCGATAAGATGCAAGTTCGATCAGCAAGCCCATGGGATCCTTGAAGTAAATCGAATCCATGAAGCCGCGGTCTTTGACGCCGGAATGGGTGATCCCACGCTCGTCCAGCCGCTCCACCGCCTGCGAGAACGTCGCCTTGGAAACGTTGAAGGCCAGATGATGCACGCAACCCGGATCGGTCGGGGTGCGACGCGGATCGGGTTTGCGGGTCTCGTTGGTGAAGATCGTGATCAACCGGCCATCGCCAGGATCGAAGTAGAGATGCCCTTCATCCGGATTGTCCAGGTTGGGCTGGTCAAAGATGAACGGCATGCCCAACACGCCTTCCCAGAAGTCGATGGATGTCTGGCGGTCCGCACCGGTCAGCGTGATGTGGTGCACGCCCTGTGTCTGTAGCTTTCTCATGATGTCCTCCTGCTTTGATATCCAACATATCGCAAAGACCGGATTGGGAAACGGACAGCGGCGCACGATTTCTGTGCGCAGGCGCGCGGGTGCTTTCCGCAGGACGTGCTAGTGTGCGTTCAGAAACTCAAAAGGGAAACCGTACCATGCTGGTCGATGGGAAATGGACGAAGGACTGGGACCCGGTCCAGAAATCGGATGAAAAGGGGCGCTTCGTGCGCCAGGTGTCAAGCTTCCGCAACTGGATCACCCCGGATGGCAGCGCGGGCCCGACAGGTGAAGGGGGCTTCAAGGCGGAGGCCGGGCGCTATCGCCTCTATGTCGCGTTCATCTGCCCCTGGGCGTCTCGCACGCTGATGGCGCGCAAACTGAAGGGGCTGGAGGACGTGATCGCCGTGACCGTCGTCAATCCGTCCCTGTCAGACGAAGGCTGGGCCTTTGGCGAATATCCCGGCGCGAATACCGATCCGATCTTCGGAGCCAGCTACATGCACGAGATCTACACCAGGGCCGATCCGCATTTCACCGGGCGCGCCACGGTGCCGGTACTCTGGGACGAAAAGACCGGGACGATCGTGAACAACGAAAGCGCCGATATCCTGCGGATGCTCGACACCGCCTTCGAGGGCCTGGTGCCGTCCGACCTCCGGCTTTACCCCGAAGACCTGGCGGACCGGATCGACGCGCTGAACCCGCGCATCTACGACCTGTTGAACAACGGCGTCTACAAGGCCGGTTTCGCCTCGACCCAGGCAGCCTATGACGAGGCCGTGGACGGCGTCTTTGCCATGCTCGATGAGCTGGAGGAGATGCTGACCGGGGATTACCTCTTCGGGGACCGCCTGACCGAAACCGACATTCGGACTTTCGTGACCCTGATCCGGTTCGACGCCGCCTATCACGGGCTCTTCAAGACGAACCGCCGGCAGATCGCTGACTACCCCCGTCTTCAAGACTACATGGAGCGGATTTACCGGCTTCCAGGTGTGTCGGCGACGGTGAACATGGATCACATCACCTGCGGCTATTATTCGATCAAGGCGTTGAATCCGAAGGGCATTCGTCCCACGGGGCCCAGCCATATCGAGGCGCTGGTCGCCTGAATGCAAAACGGCGGCGAAGCCTGCGCTTCGCCGCCGTTTGAATGAATGCCTTAGCGGCGATCAGGCGGATTTCGCCATCCGCTTACGCTCATGCGGGTCGAGGTAGCGCTTGCGCAGGCGGATCGCGTTCGGCGTCACTTCGACCAGTTCGTCGTCATTGATGTAGGCGATGGCCTCTTCCAGCGACAGGGTGACCGGCGTGGTCAGGCGCACCGCTTCGTCCGTGCCGGAGGCGCGGACGTTGGTCAGTTTCTTGCCTTTCAGCGGGTTCACTTCCAGATCGTTTTCGCGGGAATGTTCGCCGATGATCATGCCGGTATAGACCGGGGCCTGGGCACCCAGGAACATCTTGCCGCGATCCTCGAGGTTCCACAGCGCGTAGGCGACGGTTTCGCCGTTCTCCATCGAGATCAGGACGCCCGCGCGACGCCCCGGAATCGGGCCCTTATGCGGAGCCCAGCCATGGAAGACGCGGTTCAGAACGCCGGTGCCGCGCGTATCGGTCAGGAATTCGCCGTGATAGCCGATCAGGCCACGCGACGGAACATGGGCGATGATGCGGGTCTTGCCGGCACCGGCCTGCTTCATCTCGGCCAGGTCGCCCTTGCGTGCGCCGGTGATCTTTTCGATCACGGCCCCGGAATATTCGTCGTCGACGTCGATGGTGACCTCTTCGATCGGTTCCATCCGCTTGCCGTCTTCTTCGCGCATGATCACCTGCGGGCGCGAGATCGACAGTTCGAACCCTTCGCGGCGCATGTTCTCGATCAGGACGCCCATCTGAAGTTCGCCACGGCCGGATACCTCGAAGGCCTCGCCACCGGGGGTGTCGGCGATCTTGATGGCGACGTTCGATTCCGCCTCTTTCATCAGGCGTTCGCGGATCACGCGCGACTGCACCTTCTTGCCGTCGCGGCCCGCCAGCGGGCTGTCGTTGATGCCGAAGGTCACGGTGATGGTCGGCGGGTCGATGGGCTGTGCGTCCAGCGGTTCGTCCACGGCGAGGGCGCAGATCGTGTCGGCCACGGTCGCCTTGGACATGCCCGCGATCGAGACGATGTCGCCTGCCACGGCCTCTTCGATGTCCTGCTGTGCAAGGCCGCGGAAGGCCTGGATCTTGGTGATCCGGAATTGTTCAATCTTCTGGCCGTGACGCGTCAGGGCCTGCACCGTCGCGCCGACCTTCAGCTTGCCGGTCTCGACGCGGCCGGTCAGCAGGCGACCCACGAAGGGATCGGCGCCCAGCGTCGTGGCCAGCATGCGGAAATCGTCATCCTGCTTTTTCAGCTGCTTGGGGGCAGGGACGTGGTTCACGATCAGGTTGAACAGCGCCTCCAGGTTCTTGCGCGGGCCGTCCAGTTCCGCATCCGCCCAGCCGTTCCGGCCCGAGGCGTAGAGATGCGGGAAATCCAGCTGGTCCTCGTCCGCATCGAGCGATGCGAAGAGGTCAAAGCATTCGTCCAGTGCGCGGTCGGGTTCTGCGTCGGGCTTGTCGACCTTGTTCAGCACCACGATCGGCCGCAGGCCAAGCGCCAACGCCTTGGAGGTCACGAATTTCGTCTGCGGCATCGGCCCTTCGGCGGCGTCCACCAGCAGCACCACACCGTCGACCATCGACAGGATGCGTTCGACCTCGCCGCCGAAATCGGCGTGGCCGGGCGTGTCGACGATATTGATGCGGTGGTTCTTCCACTCGACCGAGGTCGGCTTGGCGAAAATGGTGATGCCGCGCTCGCGTTCCAGGTCATTGCTGTCCATCGCGCGCTCGGCCACCGCCTGGTTTTCACGAAATGCACCGGATTGCTTGAGCAATTCGTCCACGAGCGTCGTCTTGCCGTGGTCCACGTGTGCGATGATGGCGATGTTGCGCAGGTCCATGGGGCGTCCTTTGAAGCGTTTGGCACGCGCCTATACTGCATCCGCAGAAAATGCCAGACACAAACGGCGATCATGCATGTTCAGGCGGGCAGCCCCGGCGGCAGGACCAGGGTCGGACCCAACGGGCGGGGCGTTGCGCCGGTGCCCAGCTTGAACCGGGCGAGGCTGGGGTTGGCGTCGGTTTCCACGCCGCCCAGGTCGAAACGCTGAAAACCTTCGGCGCTCAGCCAGCAGGCGGCCTCCCACAGCAATCTGTTATGGGCATGGATATCGCGTCCCGCCGCGCCGGTCCAGCCGATCAGGTAGGTCGCGACGGGCGGATGCAGCAGCAGCAGAACGAAGGCGATAACCTGCCCGTCCTGCCGTGCCTCGATCATGCGGGTCTGACCGGGATTGGCCCGGGCGAAGGCCGCGACGAAGGACGAGGGCAAGGCCCGGTAGCGCCGTTGCTGCCGTTGCGCGGCCTCGCGGGCCAGCAAGGGCGCGTGGCGCAGCGGATCGAAGGGACGGATCGCAACCTCGGCCTGCGCTTCCATGGCGCGGCGCAGACGGTTGCGCCACTTGCCGTGCAGGCCCTGCCACAAGGCGGGAACACCTTCGGGCGGCAAGGCCCATTCCGCCACGAATTGCGGGGTGAGAACCGGGATCGCGCGGCGCAGGCGACCGGCATCCTCGGGGCTTTCGGGGATGATCAGGCGCAGGTGACACAGGGGCAGGGCGCGGATCAGGCTTTTCCGATCGGCGCAGGCCAAGGCCCCGCGCGGCAGATAGGTCACGGGAATGGGGCCGAACCGCCGGCGCACCAGCCGCAGCGGCACCTCGGTTCGTAGGCACAGCACCTCGCGCCCCAATAACCGCAGCGTCGCGGCATATTCGGAGCTTTGCTGTAACGGAAGAAGGGGCGGGGCGGGCGTATGCATGACGCGCCTATATGCAGGCGTTTACCCTAAACTTTCCCTAACGCCCGATCATTCGGCAAGAAGATGCACCGATTAATCTCTCTCGATAAAGGTTTGGTAAGGGGTGTGACCATTTCGGGGTAATTGTTCCGCACCTGTATACCGCTCATCTTTGGTTAACAAATGAAGCGCATAACGTGGACATGAAACACGATACCAACACCACCACGATCCTCGGCCATTCCGCTCCGGCTCCGCGTCTGACCCTCCAGGGCGCAGGACTTGGCGGGCTGGTCCCCTGCCTTCTCTGGATGGCAGCCATCGGTGTGCATCAGCTGTTCTGAGGCTGACGCAAACCGCAACGCGATGTGCCGGGCTCTCTCTCGTCCCCCACTTTCGGCACAGCGACGCGCAATGAAAAAGGGCGGCCCGGGCCGCCCTTTTCCAATTCCTGCCCCGGATGTGGAGCGATGTTCCTTGATCAGAACGGGATCTCGTCGTCCAGATCGCGGGACGGACCGCCGCCGCCCTGGCTCGGGCCGCTGTCATACCCGCCGCCGCGGTCGTCATAACCACCGCGATCATCGTAGCCGCCGCCGTAGCCGCCGCCCGATCCCCCGCCGGAGCCGCCGCCTTCGCCGCGGCCATCCAGCATGGTCAGTTCGGACCGGTAGGGGCGCAGGACAACCTCGGTCGAATAGCGATCCTGTCCGGACTGGTCCTGCCATTTGCGGGTTTCCAGCTGACCTTCGATGTAAACCTTCGATCCCTTGCGAAGATATTGCTCGGCCACGCGGACCAGCGGTTCGGAAAAGATCGCGACCGAATGCCATTCAGTGCGTTCGCGGCGTTCGCCGGTATTGCGGTCCTTCCAGTTCTCCGAGGTGGCGATGCGCAGGTTGCACACCTTGCCCCCGTTCTGGAACGACCGGACCTCGGGGTCGCGCCCCAGATTGCCGATGAGAATGACCTTGTTCACCGATCCGGCCATGGCTGCCCCCTTTCATCACAGATTCTCTTGGTCCGAGGGTTACAGCAGAGTGTCGCCGAAAGGTAAAGTTTTCGCCGAAATTCACGTAACGGCGGGCGGCAACCCCGCCAAGCAGGCAAATCGGGCGCCTAAACTTAGGGTTTAGACGCCTAAACCATGGGGGCAGGCGGTCCGAATATGCCTCGGGGTCAATATCGGCGCGGCCAATGCGGGGGCAGTCTTTCGTCATGCCGCATCCATGCGGCGCAACCGAAAGGACATGACATGACGAACCGTATGATGCTGATCCCCGCCACCCTGATGGCCGCCACACTTGCCGGAACGGTGATGGCGTCCTCGTACGCGATCCCCGACGACCTGAAGGCCCGTGTGACCGAAAAGCTGACCCAGGAGGGCTACGAGGTGCGCAAGATCGACCGCGAGGATGGCAAGATCGAGGTCTATGCCCTAAAGGACGGCGCGAAGGTCGAGCTCTACCTCGATGCCGATCTGAACGTCACCCGCCAGAAGATCGACGACTGAGCCAGCAGCCCCCGGCTCCGTATGACTTCCATACGAGGGCCGGGGGCGCTGCCCTGAGGGCTTTGCCATGACAGAGACGAAAATCTGGGACCCGGTCGTCCGGGTCTTTCACTGGTCCCTAGTGATCGGGTTCACCGCCAACGCGCTGATCCTGGATGACGAGGACAAGGTACATGAACTGGTCGGCTATGCCGTCGTCGGGCTGATCGCGTTGCGGCTGGTCTGGGGGCTGATCGGGACCCGCCACGCGCGGTTCAGGGACTTTCCGCCCAGCCTTTCCGCGGCCCTGGGCCAGGTCGGCGACGTGGCGACAGGCCGGGTGCACGTGCATCGCGGGCATACGCCGCTTGGCGCGCTGATGATCTACAACCTGCTGCTGACGATCCTGCTGATCGGGGCGAGCGGCTGGATGATGACGACCACCATGTTCTGGGGCGTCGACTGGGTCGAGGAGCTGCATGAAGGGCTTGTGACCTGGGCCGAGATCTCGATACTCCTGCATATTGCTGCGGTGATCTTCGAAAGCTGGCGGACCGGCGTGAACCTTCCCCGCAGCATGATCACGGGCCGCAAGCGCCTTCCGACGTCAGGGGACGGAGCCTAGGAATGGCGGGCAAGCCAGACAGACAAATCGCCACCCGGATACCGGGGCCACGGGCCACTCATGTGGCGGACCGTGCGGCGGATCACCTGGCCGGGGCGGCGCTGTCGCCCCGGGCCCTTGTCGTGCTGATCCTGGTGCAATCGCTCTGCGCGGCCTTCTTTCTGTCCGATGCCCTGGCGGATGTGATCGATGTCGGCCCGGCTGCGTTCCGGCAATGGCACCTGATCGTCGAAAGCATCGCCTCGCTCGCGCTTTTCCTGGCCATCGGGGTCGAGGTGCGGATGCTGGGCCTGATGGTCACGCGTCAGCGCCGCATGGCCCGCGCGGTCACCGCCGCGGCCGGCGGGCTGCACGACCTGGTCGAGGCGTATTTTGCCGATTGGGGACTGACGGCGTCGGAAAAGGACGTCGCCTGGCTCAGCCTCAAGGGGCTGTCCATTCAGGAGGTCGCCGAGATCCGCGGCTCTGCCGAGGGGACGGTGAAGGCGCATCTGCATGCGGTCTATCGCAAGGGGAATATCGCCGGGCGCAACGCCCTGCTGGCGCTGCTGGTCGAGGACCTGATGTCCGGCGAACTGGTGACCGAGGGCGAGGGGCGCGGCGATACGAAAGTTCCTGCGGCGGACGACGATGCGCGGGCCTCTGCCGATGGGGCCGCAGGCCCTTGATCGCAGCGGTTTTCGGGTGGCCAAACGGCGCCTGTTGCGGTTAACGTGCCGCGCAAGGGACAAGGTAGTGAACGGGGGCGCAGCTTTTGCGCATCGGAACATTTGCAAGGATCGCGATCGTGGCGACGCTCGGGCTGGCTCTGCCGGATCCGGGTTTTTCCGACGTCCTGTCCTCGCGGAACCGCAATTCGCTGTTCAAATCCCAGACCAAGATCCTCGATAGCCGCGCCTCGTCGCAATACAACAACTCCGTCCGGCTTCAGCCGACGCGGGTGGTGACGCCATCCAAGTGGGGCGACGGAACGGTCAAACCGTGGAGCGGCAAGTACCGTGGCCCGCATCTGGCAGTGGCCCGCGCGGTCGCGCGTCAGCATGGTGTGCCCGAGGACCTGTTCCTGCGCCTTGTGCAGCAGGAAAGCGGCTGGAACGACAAGGCGAGATCCCACAAGGGGGCGATCGGCCTGGCGCAGCTGATGCCGGGCACGGCCCGCGTTCTGGGTGTCGATCCGAACGACCCGCGCCAAAACCTTGAAGGTGGGGCCCGTTATCTGGCCCAGCAATTCCGCGAGTTCAAATCCTGGCGCCTGGCCCTGGCGGCCTACAATGCCGGGCCCATGGCGGTGAAGAAATACAACGGTGTGCCGCCCTACAAGGAAACCCAGAACTACGTGAAGGTGATCTGGGGGCGCTGAGCGTCCGGGGCCGCACAGCCCCCCGTTGCACGAAAACCACGAAAATTCGCATCGCCCTGACGAGGCCGGGAACCGTTTTCCCTGCTCCGGTGTTGGTCCGTCAAATCGAAACACAAACAGGTTTACCCGGTCGCTGCACCCCGTGGCGGCCAACGGAGACCCTTTGCCGAAAGGACATAGAGATGTTCAAGAAGACGATGACCGCCATGTGCCTTGCCCTGATCGTTGCCACCCCGGTTGCCGCTGTCGAAGGCCCGTTCCCGGTGCGCGAGATTGACGCGCATACCGACTTCCTCAATGCCAATACCACAGCGCTGGAATTCTACCCCGACGTCATGACCGACATCGAGAATGCCGTGCGTGCCCGCGTCGACATGGCTGACGAAGACGATGTGCGTGACGTCGGCATCGACGTCATCCTGACCTCCATGCGCGTCAACGACACCCCCGGCCTGACCGACGACGGCGAGTTCAACACGCTCGAAGGTTCGATCGCGGTCTTCGACCAGGACGGTCAGCCGCCGGTCTACGTTCAGCAGGTGCTGCTGGAAGCGACCGAGCTGGACCTGCCTGGCCCGACCATCGGCCCGGATGACGAAGACTTCTATACGGCCATGGTCCTGGCCTTTGCCGACAAGGTGGCCGAAGCCGTCGCCGAGGTGGACGACCTGCCGGAAATCGAAGAAACCCTGCGGTAACACCGCCATGTCCTGAATGGACAAAGCCCCCTGCATCGCGCGATGCAGGGGGCTTTTTCTTGCGCGGCGGCCCGCGCGAGACGGATGGCGCTATTCTGCGGCGACCTTGATCACAGGCTCCATCGCGGCGAATTGGTCGTCGCTCAGGTGACACTTGATCTGGTGGCCGTTGCGATTGCGGATCGGCGGGACCTCTTTCTCGCACAGGCCTCCCGGCACCTTGTCCTTCCAGCGGCAGCGCGTCTGGAACGGGCAGCCCGGTGGCGGGTTCATCGCCGAGGGGATGTCGCCCTCCAGCACGATATGCGTCTTCTCGACCGAGGTGTCGGCGATCGGCACGGCCGACAGAAGCGCCTCGGTATAAGGGTGGTAAGGCGGGGCAAAGACCTCGTCGGTCGTGCCCAGTTCCACCACGTGACCGAGGTACATGACCATGACCCGGTCGCTCAGGTAGCGCACGATGGACAGGTCATGCGAGATGAACAGAAGCGTTGTCTTTTCCTCTCGCTGGATGTCCATCAGCAGGTCCGTCACCGCCGCCTGAACCGACACGTCGAGCGCCGAGACGGGTTCGTCCGCCACCACGATCCGTGCGCCGCCGGCAAAGGCGCGGGCGATGCCCACACGCTGCTTCTGGCCGCCGGACAATTGCCGCGGCATCCGGTCGGCAAAGGCGCGGGGCAGTTTGACCAGATCCAGCAGGTTCAGCATCTTGTCGCGCCGGTCATTGTCATTGGCGCCGAAGCCGAACACCTCGAGCGCGCGGATGATCTGGCGGCCCACGCTCATCGATGGGTTCAGCGTGTCGAAGGGGTTCTGGAACACCATCTGCACGTCGGAAATCGTCTTTGCGCTGCGCTTCTCGATCGGGGTGTCCTGGATCTCCTGGTTGTCGAGCAAGATCTTCCCGTCCGTCGCGGTCTCAAGCCCCATCAGCACCTTGGCGAAGGTGGATTTCCCGCAGCCGGATTCCCCGACAATGGCGAGCGTCTCGCCCTCGCGGGCCTCGAAGGACAGGGTCTCGTTCGCCTTTACGACCTTCTTCTGGCCGCCGCCGAACAGGGCAGAGGCGTTGACTTCGTAATATTTCCGCAGGTCGTCCATCTTGATGATGACATCGCCGATCTCGGTCTTGCCCTTCTCGGCAGAGGCGACAAGCGGGGCGTCCCAGTCGATCTCTTCGTGCCGCAGGCATCGGGTCGTGTGGCGATCATCGCCCGCGATGTTGAACATCGGGATGTCCTTGGCATCGCAGCGGCCCTTCTGGAAGTAATCGCAGCGGGGGCCGAAATTGCAGCCGGGCGGACGTTCGTGGGGCAGGGGGAAGTTCCCGGGGATCGCCACGAGTGGGCGAGAGGTCTTGTCGGCACCCGGCAACGGGATCGAGCGGAACAGCGCCTGCGTGTAGGGGTGGCGCATCTGGTCGAAGACATCGGCGATGGAGCCGCGTTCGACCGCCTCGCCGGAATACATGACGCACAGCCGGTCGCAGGTTTCCAGCACCAGCCCGAGGTTATGCGAGATGAACAGCATCGAGGTGCCGTATTTCTTGCCCAGGTCTCGGACCAGTTCGACGATCGCGGCCTCCACCGTGACGTCAAGCGCGGTGGTCGGTTCGTCGAGGATCAGCAGCGACGGTTTGGACATCAGCGCCATGGCGATCACGATGCGCTGCTGCTGGCCACCGGAGAGCTGGTGCGGGAAGGCGTTCAGGATGCGCTTGGGGTCGGGCAGCTTGACGTCGGTGACGACCTGCAGGGCGCGGTCATAGGCCTCTTTCTCGGAAATGCCCTCGTGGATCATGGGGACTTCCATCAGCTGCTTGCCGATCTTCATTGCCGGGTTGAGCGAGGCCATCGGCTCCTGGTAGATCATCGCGATCTCGTTGCCGCGGATGTCGCGCAGTTCTTCCTGGCTCATCTGGCCCAGGTCGCGGCCCTTGAACTTGATCGAGCCGCCGACAACGCGCCCGTTCACGCCCAGATCCTGCATGACGCCAAGCGCCACGGTGGACTTGCCGCACCCGGATTCGCCGACAAGGCCGACGGCCTCTCCGGGCTGGACCGAGACGGAGAAATCCATGACTGCGGGAATTTCCCTGAGCCGGGTGAAGAACGAGATCGACAGGTTGTCGATCTGCAGGATGGGACCGTCGTAATCGGGGGATTTCATGGCGCTCTCCTTGTCGGGGCGTGATCCAGCGGCGCGCCTGCGGCGCATTCCATGCTTTGGCGATGACCCCTGACCGGGGACATCGCGAGGCCTAGCGGCAAGGGGAGGGTCTGTGTCGAACGGGTCGGCATCGGCTCAGTCCTTCAGGCTTTCTTCGCGCAGACCGTCGGCCAGGAGGTTCAGGCCGAGGACGAGCGAGAGCAGGGCGAAGGCAGGCACGATGGCCGGGTGCGGGTAGATCGAAAGCAGTTTGCGCCCCTGGTTGATCGTGGTCCCCCAGTCCGGGCTGTCCGAGGGCAGGCCCAGGCCGAAGAAGCCCAGCGTGCCAAGAAGGATCGTCGTGTAGCCAATGCGCAGGCAGAAATCGACGATCAGCGGTCCGCGTGCATTGGGCAGGATTTCCCACAGCATGATGTACCACGGCCCTTCGCCGCGGGTCTGCGCGGCGGCCACGTAATCGCGGGTCTGGATGTCCAGCGTCAGGCCGCGCACGATACGGAACACCGTGGGCGCGTTGACGAAGACGACCGAGACGAAGACCACCAGGATGCCGCCCGGAATGTCGAACAGGTCGAGCGACGAGGGCAGGAAGTTCACCGGCGTCCCCGCATCGTTGATCAGCGACAGGTAGAGCCAGCCGAAGACCACCAGGATCACCGCCAGCATCACGTTGCGCTGCATCGGTTGCGTGTGGAACCGCGAGTTGATCAGCACGCAGAGGAACAGGATCGGCAGGACGAACAGCACGATTGCCATGTAGGACGGAATGCCCGAGGCCACCATTTCCGGCGTCACCAGCAGGTAGAAGAGCAGGATGACCGGGAAGGCGAGGATCAGGTTCGCGGTGAAGCTGAGCACCGTGTCCAGCCGCCCGCCGAAATAGCCGGCAGGCAGGCCCAGGGTGATTCCGGCCATGAAGGCGAAAAGCGTCGCCAGCGGCGCGATGCGGATCACCACCCAAGACCCCTGCACCATGCGCGAGAAGATGTCCCGCGCCAGCGTGTCACCGCCCAGCAGGTAATAGGGGTAGTCGCCGTCCTCGGCCCCGCGCAGGGGGGTGCCAGGGACCTCGTTCTTCATGCCCGACACCGCGCTCAGCGGATCATGGGTGATGATCATGTCAAACAGGCCCACGAAGAGCGCGGTGAAGACCCAGAACATGACGATGGCAAAGCCGATCATGCCGATCGTGTTGTCGAACAGCTTGCCATAAAGGCCCAGCCGTCGCTTGTAGATGATCGAGACCGTGAAGGTCAGGGCGAGCGCGATCCAGACCGGGATGAACTGGATTGCGAGGCGGAGGATAATTTCCCCCCAGGAGAGCGGTTCCATCCGGGGTCCTCCTTATGAAATGCGGATACGGGGGTTGAGGTAGACATAGCCGATATCCGAAATCAGCTGCGTCACCAGAACCACGAAGACCGACACGACCGAGATGCCCAGCAGCAGGTCGATGTCATTGTTGCCGGCGGCTTGCACCAGCGCCCAGCCCAGCCCCTTGTAGTTGAAGAGCGTCTCGACGATCACGACGCCGTTCAGCAGCCAGGGAAATTGGAGCATGATGACGGTGAAGGGCGCGATCAGCGCGTTCCGCAGCGCGTGTTTCAGCACGATGTTGCGGAAGGTGACGCCCTTGAGGCGCGCGGTGCGGATATATTGCGCCGTCATCACCTCGGCCATGGAGGCGCGGGTCATCCGGGCGATATAGCCCATGCCATACAGCGCGATGGTCAGCACCGGCAGGAAGAAGTTCTCGAAGGTGGCGTTGTCCATCGCCGAGGTCGCCGTGCCCTTGAACCATTTCAATCCGACGGCTGACGAGGCGAAGACCGCGATCAGGATGACGCCCGAGACATATTCCGGTGTTGCCGTGGTCGCGATGGAAAAGGTCGACAGCGTCCGGTCCGTCTTGGAGCCTTCGCGCATCCCGGCCAGCACGCCGATGATCAGCGCGGCGGGCACCATCAGCAGCATCACCCAGAACATCAGCTTGCCGGTCATGTAGAGCCGGGTGCCCACGATGGCCGACACGTCGTCGCGGAACACCCGCGAGACACCCCAGTCGCCCTGCAGGACACCGCAGAATTCCGGCGCGGTCGCCGGATCGGCCCCCGGCGGGATGCAGCGGCCGCGAATGTCGTCTCCGACCTCCCGGGTCCAGCCCGGCACCACGCCCAGCCATTCCCCGTAGCGCACCAGCATTGGCTGGCCGAAGCCGTTGTTCTCAAGGTATCGCGCGACCTCTTCGTCGGACATGCGCGAATTGCCCTCGTACTTGGCGACTTTTTCGAGCAGCGGAGGCTGGTTGGTCAGAAAGAACACGATGAAGCTGAGGCAGAGCGCCGTCAGCAGCATCGTCCCGATCCGTTTCAAGAGGAAAAGGAGCATCGACTATCCCTGTTTACCTTGACCTGGCAGGCCTGGGGAAGCGGCAGGGCTCTGACGGCCCGGGTTTTACCGCGAAAAAAGGGGGCGCCCGGCGGGCACCCCCTTATGGGTCTTAGGCTTCGACCCACCACTTGTAGTGATGCATCTCGAAGGTCGGATGCATCTCGGTGCCGTGCACGGTCGGCTTGTAGTGGCGGAAGAGCGAACGCCAGTAGGGCTGGATCATCACACCCTCGTCGAGCATGATTTGCTCGATCTTGGCCATGACTTCGCTGCGGGCCTCGGCGTCGTTGATCGCCAGTGCCTCGTCCAGCAGGCTGTCGAATTCCTCGTTCGCCATCGCGGTCTCGTTCCAGGCCACGCCGGACTTGTAGGCCAGCGCCAGGACCTGGACGCCCAGCGGACGCTGGTTCCACTCGGTCGCGGACCAGGGGTAGACCAGCCAGTCGTTCCAGAAGGTCGAACCGGGCAGGATCTTGCGTTCGATGTTGATGCCGGCATCGCGGATCTGCGCGGCCACGGCATCGCAGCTTTCGGTCTGCCACTGGTCGTCGATGGAGATCAGTTCGAACGTGGTGTCGGCATGGCCCGCATCCGCGATCATCTGCTTGGCCGCCGCCGGATCGACCGGGACCTTGGGGATCTCGGCGTATTCGGGGTGGATCGGGCAGACATGGTGGTGTTCGGCCACGGTGCCGTATCCGGCATAGCCCAGTTCGAGGATGACGGCCGGGTCGACGGCCATCTGCAGCGCCTTGCGGACATTGACGTCGGTGAAGGGCTCCTGGTCCTGGTTGAAACGGACGCAGAGCGTCGCGGCGGTCACCGCTTCGGACTTGACCCATTCCATGGCGTCCAGGACTTCGATGAATTCGCCGGTGGACTGGTAGGTCATGTCGACCTCGTCGGCATCGGCTGCGGCCACCCAGGCGGCCATGTCGGTGCCGAAGTCGATGAACTCGATCCGGTCCAGGTAGGCGCCTTCGCCCCACCACTCGTGGTCGGTGTTCTTGACCAGGACCTGGCGCACGCCGACCTCGTTGGTTTCGGGCATGAAGGGGCCGGTGCCGATCGGGTTCGCCGCCGGGTCACCGCCGTCATAGGAGGGGTGCAGCACCTGCGCCGGGTAATCGGCAAAGCCTGGAATGATCGTGATGTCGGGCGAGGAGGTCTTGAGGATGACGGTGTAATCGTCGGCCTTGGTGATGGCACCTTCGCGCGCCATGCCGGTTTCGTCGTCGATCAGCGAGGCCATGCGCGAGGCCATGGAGTTGCCTTCGACGTTCTTTTCGCACCAGCGGTTGAGGTTGAAGATCACGTCGTCCGCGGTGAAGGTGTCGCCGTTGTTCCAGGTCACGCCCTGACGAACGTTCAGCGTGTATTCGGTGGCGTCGTCATTGGCGGACCAGCTTTCCAGCAGGCGGCCTTCGAACGACCCGTCACGCTGGTATTCCACCAGGTATTCCAGCCACCCGCGCGAGAAGTTGGCCATCTGCGACCAGTCGTAGTTGCGGGGGTCCTTCAGGGCCTTGGTTTCCATCTGCACGCGCAGGGTGCCGCCCATCTGCGGCTCCATGTGGCTTTCGGCCTTGGCGGCTTCGATCCCGCCCATGGCGTAGATCGAGGTCGTCGCAACGCCAAGCGCCGATGCACGGGCGATGAATTCGCGGCGGCTGATCTTGCCGGTGCGATATTCGTCCGCATACATCTGGGCGGCCGGGTGCACGGCGTCCTTCTTGATATCGGTGTGGTGCGTCATCTTTAGCTCCCTGTGACACAGTTTTGTCTGTTGGTATGTGGTGCGGCGGTCCGGGCTGTCTCCCCGGTTCCATGCTTTTCGTTATTCGCAATAACATAGCGACCCAGAAAACCTCTGACGTCTAGGGCCGGTATCGGCAGTTCTTGGTCTGTTTGCGACATCTGCCGTAGTGAAAAACGACGCGCCCTTACTTTGCAACCCTGTTGAGTGGTATAGCAGATAGGAAAAAAGGCCGTATTCCCAAGAAATACGGCCTTTCGGGCAAATTTTGATCACGATAAATTTTTGCGGTCAGCCGCGGGCCTTCTGGCGCAGCGCCGACGGCGTCTGCTTCGTCTGGTTCTGGATGAAGCGCGTAAAATAGGCAGCCGAGGAGAAGCCCAGCATGTCCGCGATCAGCCGGATGGGCAGATCGCCGCTTTCTAGCATGTCCCGCGCCGCATAGAGAACCCGCTGCGTGATCAGGTCGGCGGCGGTCAGGCCGGCCGCCTGCCGGCAGGCGCGGCTCAGGTGGGTCGGGGTCACGCCGAGGGCCGCGGCGTAATCGGCCATCGGCTTGCCGGACCGGTAATCGCGTTCGACCAGGGTGCAGAAGGCGGCGGTCAGGCGTTCGGCGGCCGGAACCCGTGGATTGGGCTGGTTTTCCGCCTGGGCCAGGGTGCGGCGCATCCAGACCGTCAGCAGGCCGGCATGGGCGCGGGCGGCCTCGTCACCGAAGGCCCGGTGGGTTGATTGCTCGCGCTGCATGTTGTCGAGGATCGCGGTGACCTCGTTCTGGGCCATCACGTCACGCACCCGCATATGCTGCGGTTCGTTGGGCAGGATGCCGTTTTCATGCGAGGGCAGGTCGACCGCGATGCCATAGCATTGCTTGCCGAGGTCGAGGGACATCAGTGTGCCGGCGGGGATGTACAGACCGTTATGCGCGCCGATCCCGCGGCGCTTGCCGAGTATCGTTGCACGGCCCTGGCCGCGGGTCACCCAGAGGAAAAGATGAGACGCCCGAGCATGTTGCAGCTCCAGCCGCCAGGGGGCGCCCATGGTCATCTGACCGAAGGATCTGACACGTGCGGACGCAACCGACGCCTCGTGAGGCGATTGCGCAAGAATGTTCTGTAATTGCATGTTCGGCTCCCCAAAGTTTGTCTCAGCTTGGGCCCGATGTTCGATTTGGTAAATAGAGAAGTCGGGTTATCCACAGCTTCTCCCCAGAAAAGTGGCTTGCGGGATGCAATCTACAGGCAAACTGTGGATGGGTTGTGGACAAGTCGGGCCTGTGGGCGCGATTGCCGCTCAGCCGGAAACCTGTACCGGGGTCCAGGCCTTCATCCGGGCCCGAAACCAGGTCCGCTGCCTCTTGGCGAATTGCCGGGTGGCGATGGTCGCGGCTTCGCGGGCGGCGGGCAGGTCCATCTCTCCGCGCAGGTGGGCGATCAGCTCGGGCGCGCCGATGGCCTTGGCCGAGGGCAGGGAGGGGTCCCAGTGGGGCAGGTTTGCGCGGGCCTCGTCCAGTGCGCCCTGGGCCAGCATCGCGTCGAAGCGGCGTTCGATCCGCGGGGTCAGCCAGTCTTTCGGTGCGTCCAGCACCAGGGCAACCGCCTGTTCCAGCGGCAGAATTGGCGCCGGAGTGTCATCCTGCCAGGCAGACAGGGGCCGACCCGTGGCGCGCTGCACCTCCCAGGCGCGCTGCACGCGCATCGGGTTGGCCTGGTCGATCCGGGCCAGCGTGGCGGGGTCGATCTGGTCCAGCATGGCGGGCAGTCCAAGGGTCGTGCGGAGCGCGTCGCCTTCGGCCCGGATGGCGGCGGGGACGGGCGGGATTTCGGCCAGCCCTTCGGTCAGGGCCGTGAAATAGAGCCCCGTTCCGCCGACGATCACCGGGGCCTCGGGCAGGAGCGGTGCGACCTCTCGCAGCCATTCACCGACGGAATAGGCGTGGTCGGCGGGGATATGTCCGTAGAGGCGATGCGGCAGGGCGGCCTCATCCTCGGCCGACGGGCGGGCGGTGAGAATGCGCCAGTTTTCATAGACTTGGATCGCATCGGCATTGATGATGACCCGGTTCGAACGGGCCGCAATCTCCATCGCCAGGGCGGATTTTCCCGAAGCGGTCGGCCCGGCGATCAGCACGGGACGGTCGTCTGGCAGGTCGTTCGGGATCGCGTCGAGGAGCGTGTCAGGTCTCATGTCCGGGGCCCCGATGAGGTCATGAATAGGTCATTTCGCAGATGCGGATTTGTTGCATTGAAACGGGGACCGTTTTCGACGAAGTTGCCGCCAACCTATCCCCCCGACCGAACGGAGCGCAACATGGCCGACGATCAGCCCAAGACCACCTACAAGAGGGTGCTGCTGAAAATCTCAGGCGAGGCGCTGATGGGAGACCAGGGATTTGGCCTGAACCCGCCGACGGTGCAGCGCATCGCGCAGGAGGTCAAATCGGTCCACGACCTGGGCGTCGAGATCTGCATGGTGATCGGCGGGGGCAACATCTTCCGTGGTCTGGCCGGTTCGGCACAAGGTATGGAACGGACCACCGCCGATTACATGGGCATGCTGGCCACGGTGATGAACGCCCTGGCGATGCAATCGGCGCTGGAAGGGCTGGGCGTATTCACCCGGGTCGTCAGCGCGATCCCGATGGACCAGGTCTGCGAGCCGTATATCCGCCGCCGTGCCGTGCGGCACCTGGAAAAGAAGCGGGTCTGCATCTTTGCCGCCGGCACCGGCAACCCGTATTTCACCACCGACACGGCGGCAACTTTGCGTGCAAATGAAATGAGTTGCGAGGCGATCTTCAAGGGGACGAAGGTCGACGGCGTCTATGACAAGGACCCGATGAAGCACGATGATGCCGTACGCTATGACCGCGTCACCTATGACGAGGTTCTGGCAAAGCACCTGAACGTCATGGATGCCTCGGCCATCGCCTTGGCGCGGGACAATCGCAAGCCGATCATCGTCTTCTCGCTGGACGAGCCGGGCGGGTTCCGCGGCATCCTGGCCGGGCAGGGCACCTACACGCTTGTGAAGGATTGAGGTCGGGGAACAGACCCGTTCCTCTTTCGTCTGTGACACCACCGAACGGTGCGCTGGCCCTGGTGCAACGGGGGGAGCGACGTCGGACGTGCAAGTCCTTGGTTAACGGTGGTTTTCGCGGCGAAGTGGCACATCGGTATCACGTCGGTATTGCGTCGGTATCCGGTCGGTGCACGCGGCGGTGTGACCCCGGGTTAACGGGGCGGACGCGCAACGCCATGGGTGCAACGGGGTCCCGCCCGATCTGCCTTGCCATGGAGCCGGAGGCACGCCGCGCGCGCCGTGCGGCCCGACGCCCCGCCCTCCGTCCCGAAAGGTTCCGCGCCACGTCCCCGCATCGTGCCGTCGCCGGGCCAGGCGCCCCCCGCGGCCCGGCCGACAGGCCGGGTCGCAATCGCAGGGAATGCGCCGCAGGCGCGCCTTTGGATCACCTTCGGGGTGAAAGGACGCCTATACATCGTCCCGGACGTGGCTTAGAACCCATCTGACTTGAAGAAACACGGGGTGCCAAATGTCTGACGACTTCATGCTGGACACAGATGACCTGACCCGCCGGATGGATGGCGCGATGGCCAATCTGCGGACCGAATTTGCCTCTCTGCGCACCGGACGCGCCTCGGCCTCGATGCTGGAGCCGGTCCAGGTCGAAGCCTATGGCCAGATGACGCCGATCAACCAGGTCGGCACGGTCAACGTGCCCGAGCCGCGCATGGTCACCATCAATGTCTGGGACAAGGGTCTTGTCGGCAAGGTCGAGAAGGCGATCCGCGAAAGCGGGCTCGGCATCAACCCGCAGCTCAACGGCACGATCATCATGCTGCCGATCCCCGAGCTGAACGAGGAGCGTCGCCGCGAACTGGGCAAGGTCGCCGCGCAATATGCCGAAAGCGCCCGGGTCGCCATCCGCAACCTGCGCCGCGACGGCATGGACCAGATCAAGAAGGCCAAGGCCGACGGTCTGAGCGAGGATGACCAGCGCTTCTGGGAGGCCGAGGTGCAGGAATTGACCGACAAATACGTCAAGAAGGTCGACGCCGCGCTGGAGACCAAGCAGGAAGAGATCATGCAGGTCTGAGACCTTCGGGTCGCGGATCGGCGGGCGGAGGGGCCATGGCCGGGAAATCCGAAGACGCGTCGGCCCTGGGCGGGTCGGCAATGGCCGGGGCCACGCCGGGAGCGGCCCGCAAGGGGCCGCGTCATGTCGCCATCATCATGGACGGCAATGGTCGCTGGGCCACGATGCGTGGCCGGCCGCGGTTGTTCGGGCACCATGCCGGGGCCAAGCGCGTGCGCGAGATCGTCGAGGCCTGCCCGGGCCAGGGCGTTGAATACCTGACGATCTTTGGCTTTTCGACCGAGAACTGGAAACGCACCCAGATCGAGGTGGCCGGGCTGATGAGCCTGTTCCGCCGCTACATCCAGAAAGAGGCGCGCGCGCTGAAGGCCAACAATGTCCGCGTCCGGTTCATCGGCGACCGTCCGGGGCTGGACCGCAAGTTGCAGGCCCTGATGGACGAGCTGGAGGAGATGACAGAGGGCTGTGACGGCACCAATCTGACCATCGCGCTGAATTACGGTGGCCGGGACGAGGTCGCCCGGGCCACGCAGCGCCTGGCTGAGGATGTCGCCGCCGGCAAGCTGGACCCGGCGGACGTGGACGAGGAAACGCTGCCACGCTACCTCGACACAAGGGTGTTGCCCGACCCGGACCTGGTGATCCGCACCAGCGGGGAGGCGCGGATCTCGAATTTCCTGCTGTGGCAATCGGCCTATGCGGAATACGAGTTCATCGACACGCTCTGGCCGGATTTCACGGCCGCGGTCTTTGCCGGGTTGATCCGGAATTACGCGGGCCGCGACCGGCGGTATGGCGGAGTGAAGAGGTAGCCATGGCACGATCCTGGGAGGATTTGCGAGCGAGAGTGATCTCGGGCGTGGCGATGATCTGCATCGCCTTTTTCGTCTTCTGGGCCGGCGGGCACCTGTTGCGGATCGCCTTTGCCCTGGTGGCGGCGGGCATGGTCTGGGAACTGGTGCGCCTGCTGGCGCCCGAGGCGCAGAAATCGGCGTTGGCCATGGCCGGCGCGGCGGGTCTGGCCCTGCTGGGCACGATGTACCTGCCGTTGAGCCTGTCGCTGCCGCTGTTGCTGGCGCCTGCCATGGCCGGGCTGGCCTGGGTGCCGCATAACCGGTCGATCTACTTGAGTTTCACCGCCCTGATCCTGATTGCCGCCTTCGGCATGGTGCAGCTGCGCGAAAGCGCGGGGATGCTGTGGCTGCTGTGGCTGGTCCTGGTGGTCGTGGTGACCGATGTGGCCGGCTATTTCGCCGGACGTGCCATCGGGGGGCCGAAATTCTGGCCCCGTGTCAGCCCCAAGAAGACCTGGGCCGGCACGGTGGCGGGCTGGGTCGCGGCGGGGCTTCTGTCGCTGGTCTTCGTCACCTGGTACGGGGCGGGCTGGTCCTTGGTGGGCCTGTCCATCGCCGTTTCGATGGCGTCGCAGATGGGCGACATCGCCGAAAGCGCCATGAAGCGGAAGGTCGGGGCGAAGGACAGCTCTTCGCTGATCCCGGGGCATGGCGGATTGCTGGACCGGTTCGACGGGATGCTGGGCGGCGCGGTCTTTCTGCTGCTCGTCGGGCCCTGGGCCGGGCTGCCGGTGGCGGCCGTTCAATGACGCGGCGGGTCACGATCCTGGGCGCGACCGGGTCGATCGGGCAGAACACCATCGACCTGATCGCCCGCGATCAGGGGCGGTTTTCCGTCGTGGCTCTGACCGGCGGCCAGAACATCGCGCGGTTGGCCGCGGATGCCCGGGCCTTGCGGGCCGAACTGGCGGTGACGGCTGACCCGGCGCTGCTGGGGCCGCTGCGCGAGGCGCTGGCGGGATCGGATGTCGAGGCCGCAGCTGGGCCGGAGGCGCTGGTCGAGGCCGCGCGACGCCCGGCGGACTGGATCATGTCGGCCATTGTCGGCGCGGCGGGGCTGCAGCCCGGTCTGGCGGCGCTGGAACAGGGCACGGTGCTGGCGCTGGCCAACAAGGAAACGCTGGTCACGGCTGGGCCGCTGGTGATGCGCACGGCCGCGGCCCATGGCGCGACGATCCTGCCTGTGGACAGCGAACATTCCGCCGTCTTCCAGGCGATGCTGGGCGAGGACATGTCGAGCGTGGAGCGGATCATCCTGACCGCGAGCGGCGGCGCCTTCCGCGACTGGCCGCTGGAGCAGCTGCCTGAGGCGACCCTGGCCCAGGCCTCGACCCATCCGAACTGGGACATGGGGCAGCGGATCACGATCGACAGTGCCTCCATGTTTAATAAAGCGCTGGAAGTCATTGAGGCCAAGGAGTTTTTCGATATCGCGCCGGAGCGGATCGAGGTGCTGATCCACCCCGAGAGCATGATCCATGCCGTGGTCGGCCATATCGACGGCGGCATGCTGGCGCATCTGGGCGCGCCGGACATGCGCCACGCGATCGGCTATGCGCTGAATCATCCGGAGCGGGCCCCGCTGCCGGTGGAACGGCTGGAGCTGGCCAAGCTGGGGCAGCTGACCTTCCGCGCGCCGGACCCCGCGCGATATCCGGCGCTGGACCTGGCGCGGCAGGTCATGGCGCGGGGCGGATTGTCGGGCGCGGTGTTCAACGCGGCCAAGGAAAAGGCTCTGGATCTCTTCATCGCGGGGCAGGTGCGGTTCACGGAAATGGCTGACCTGGTCAAATTCGCGTTGGATCAGGCAGATACCCATTCCGGCCTTATTGATGCCGAGATTAGCCTTGATAACATACTCAAAGCAGACCATTTCGCACGGTGTCAGGCCGAAGCGGCGATGGCACAGAGGCAGAGGTAGATTTTACTGATGGATTTCATTCCGCAATTCGGCAGCCTGTTCCAGATCCTTCTGGCCTTTGTCGTCGCCCTTTCGATCATCGTCGCTATCCACGAATACGGACATTATATCATCGGACGCCTGTCTGGCATTCGGGCGGAGGTGTTTTCGCTGGGGTTCGGGCCGGTCCTGTTCAGCCGGGTCGACAAGCACGGCACGCGCTGGCAACTGGCGGCGCTGCCCTTTGGCGGATACGTGAAGTTCCTGGGTGACAGCGACGCGGCCTCGGGGCGGGACGGCGATGCCGTGCGCGGCATGAGCGAGGAAGACCGGCGCATGACCATGCATGGCGCGCCGCTCTGGGCGCGGACGGCGACCGTGGCGGCAGGGCCTGTCTTCAACTTCATCCTGTCGATCCTCGTCTTCGGCGCGCTGTTCTTCCTGCAGGGCGAGGTCGCGCGCCCGCTGACCGTGGAAAAGATGCGCCCGTTGCCCGCAGAGGTCGCGGCGCTGGAGCCGGGCGACCGTCTGCTGGAAATCGCCGGCATCCCGGTGCCCGACAGCGAGGACAGCGACGGGTTCGACGCGCTGAACGATGCGCTGCCGCTGGAGCCGGTGCTGGATTACACCGTGCTGCGCGACGACCGCGAACAGGTGGTGCAGGGGCCTTATCCCTATCCGCCGCTGGTGACTCAGCTTGCGCCGAACTCGGCCGCCTATGACATCGGCATGGAGGTCGGCGACGTGATCCGCGTGGTCGATGGCGACGAGATTTTCGCCTTTGACCAGCTGAAGGAGCGGGTCGAGGGGTCGGATGGCCGGGTCCTGGCGCTGAAGGTCTGGCGCGAGGGCCAGCCGGAGCTGCTGGATTTCGCGCTGGCGCCCCGCCGGGTGGACGAGCCCAAGCCCGAAGGCGGGTTCCGCACCGAATGGCGCATCGGCATTGCCGGCGGCATGGCGTTCGAACCCGCGACAGAGCGGATGGGCCCGCTGGCCGCGGTCGGCAATGGCGTGACCCAGACCTGGCGGATCGCCGAAAGCTCGATCTCGGGGCTGTGGCACATGATCACCGGGGCGATCAGCACCTGCAACATGACCGGCCCGATCGGCATCGCACAGACCTCGGGCGCGATGGCGAGCCAGGGGGCGGTGAGCTTCATCTGGTTCGTGGCGGCGCTGTCGACGGCCGTGGGCCTGCTGAACCTGTTCCCGATCCCGGTGCTGGATGGCGGCCACCTTGTGTTCTTCGGCTATGAGGCCGTGGTCGGGCGCCCGCCGTCGGACAACGCGTTGCGCATCCTGATGGGGGCAGGGCTGACCCTGATCCTGTCGGTGATGATATTCGCGCTGACCAACGACGTCTTCTGCCCCTGACGTGCAGACCCTGCGCTAAATCGCAGGTTGAGCGGAGGTCTGCCGAAACAGCCTTGTCGGGCAGGGGTCCGGCAGGCGGGTTTCCGCTACGTCAACCATCGCCTTGAAAATGTCACATTCTGAGACGGGTTTCCGCCATATTTCAGTAGGACATTCTTCACTGATGGACCATGACCGGCACCAGGCCGGCCAAGACGAGAAGGCACGAATACAATGCAGATGATCCAAAATGGTTACACGGGCATGTCGTTGCTGGTCGACTTGAACAAGGATCGGCTGTTTACCGTGGGTACGATCGCACTGGCGCTGGCCGGCGGTGCGTGGCTCGGGTCCCTGCTGGGCTGAGGCCCTTTCTTCGCGATTTCACAAATCCCCCAGGCCGTGGCAGCGGCCGACCTCGGGATCGGTTCAGGCAGTCATAACGAAACCGATCCGCAACCTGGCAGATGCGCGTCCCAAGGGCCGCGCATTTTTTCTTTGTCATGGTTTTTTCTGGTCGGGTGGGTTTTCTGGTCTGGCGGGACCGCCGCGCGCTCCTGCCGGAGCGACGCCCCGCCCGCCCTCCCGGATGGTCTGGCCAACCCTTTGAAATCGTCTTTTGACGCAAGGTCAGCCGGGCGGCGCTGAATGGCCCTTTAAGATGTCCTGCACGGGGCGGGGGCGTGACCCGGGGGCCGCGGTATCGCGGGTTTGCCGTGAAAGCGGGCGAGTTGATTTTGACAAGGTCGGAGTGACGGGTTACTCACGTTCCAAATAGGGATGTCTGCCAGGTCTGCTCAATGAATAATTACAAGCGAAACGGGGCTGTCACCTCGTCGCGTCGGAAGCCCGCCCTGCGTACCGCAATGGTGGCTGCGCTATTAGCGGGAACGACGCTGGTCACCGCGCCGGATATGGCGTTTTCACAGAGCTATCGGTTCAATTCCGTCCAGGTGGACGGCAATGCGCGAATCGAGACCGGGACGATCCTGTCCTATGCCGGTATCGCACGCGGGCAGAGCGTGTCGGCGGCCGAGTTGAACGACGCCTACCAGCGCATCGTCGCGTCGGGCCTGTTCGAGACCGTCGAGATCGTGCCCCGTGGCGGCACGCTGGTCATCAATGTCGTCGAAT
The DNA here is from genome assembly GCF_000768315.1 of Pseudooceanicola atlanticus. Classification (GTDB taxonomy): domain Bacteria; phylum Pseudomonadota; class Alphaproteobacteria; order Rhodobacterales; family Rhodobacteraceae; genus Pseudooceanicola; species Pseudooceanicola atlanticus. The sequence continues at coordinate 8,447 of NZ_AQQX01000020.1, read as the reverse complement.
ATCCGACGGTGAACCGGATCCGGTTCGAGGGGAATCGCCGCCTGAAGGATGACGCGCTGTCGGCTATCGTGCAGCAGCAGCCGCGCCTTGTCTTTTCGCCGACCAAGGCGGAGCAGGATGCCGCGGCCATCGCCCAGGCCTATGCCGAGCAGGGCCGCCTGTCGGCCCGTGTCACGCCGCGGATCATCCGCCGGTCGGACAACCGCGTCGACCTGGTCTTCGAGATCTTCGAGGGCCGCAATTCCGAGATCAACCGCATCGGCATCGTCGGCAACAACGTCTATTCCGACCGCCGCCTGCGCCGCGTTCTGGAAAGCAAGCAGGCCGGTCTGCTGCGTCAGCTGATCCGCCGCGACACCTTTGTCGAGGACCGGCTGCAATTCGACCAGCAGGTGCTGCGCGATTTCTACCTGTCGCGGGGCTATATCGATTTCCGCACCACCGCCGTGAATTCCGAGCTGGCGCGCGAACGGGACGGGTATTTCATCACGTTCAACGTGCAGGAAGGCCAGCAGTTCAAGTTCGGCAACGTGACGGTCGTCAGCGAATATCCCGAGGCGGATGCTGCCGTTTACGAGAGCGTGCTGAAACTGCGCCCAGGCGTCGTCTATTCGCCCTCGCTGGTGGAGAACGCGATTGCCCGGATGGAAACCCTGGCGCTGCGCGAGGGGCTGGATTTCCTGCGGGTCGAGCCGCAGATCACCCGCAATGACCGCGACCTGACGCTGGATGTGGAATTTGTCCTGACCAAGGGCCCGCGCATCTTTGTCGAGCGGATCGACGTGGAGGGGAACACCACCACGCTGGACCGCGTCGTGCGCAACCAGTTCCGCGTGGTCGAGGGCGACCCGTTCAACCCGCGCCAGATCCGCGAGGCGGCGGAACGTATCCGTGCGCTTGGTTTCTTCGAGAATGCGGCGGTGAATGCGCGCGAAGGCTCGTCCCCCGACCAGGTGGTCGTGGATGTGGACGTGCAGGAAAAGCCCACCGGGTCGCTGTCCTTCGGTGGCACCTATTCGACCAATTCGGGCTTTGGCCTGGCGGTGTCGTTCAGCGAGACCAACTTCCTGGGCCGTGGCCAGGCGGTGCAGCTGACCCTGTCCGGGGCCAGCAGCAACCGGACCTATGGCCTGCAGTTCCGCGAGCCGGCCTTCCTGGGGCGCGATGTGACCTTCGATTTCGACCTCGGCTATTCCGAGACGGAGACGGACAACGCACCTTACGACACCAATGGCGGGCGGTTCGGCCTGGGCCTGACCTTCCCGCTGGCAGAGCGGTCGCGCCTGAATCTGCGCTACACGCTGGAAATGTCCGAGATGGTGACGGCCGTGGCCAACCCGGTGACCGGCAACGTGGTGCAGGCGGATATCGCGCAGGGCCGCGTCTGGGCCAATTCGCTGGGCTACAGCTATACCTATGACAGCCGCACCTCGGGCCTGGACCCGAACAAGGGGTTCCTGTTCGAGTTCGGACAGGATTATGCCGGGCTGGGTGGCAATACCAGCTACATCAAGACCGAGGCCCGCGCCGTGGCGCAGACCCGCATCCTGAACGAGGAAGTGACGCTGCGCGCCTCGGTTCGCGGGGCGATGCTGAACTACACCAAGGGCCGCAGCCGTACGATCGACCGGTTCGCGCTGCTGGAAGACGATATTCGCGGCTTCACGCCGGACGGGATCGGGCCGCGCGACATCTCCAACGGGGCCAACACCGCGCTTGGCGGGAACATGGTCGCAGTGGCGAGCTTCGAGGCGGAATTCCCGCTGGGCCTGCCGGAGGAGTACGGCATTTCGGGCGGTGCGTTCTACGACATCTCCAGCGTGTGGGATGTGGGCGCTTCGACCGGGATCCCCGGGGCGAACGTCATCGGTAACAACATGTCGGCGCGGCACGTGATCGGCCTGTCGATCTTCTGGGACACGCCGATCGGCCCGCTGCGGTTCAACTTCTCCAAGGCGCTGAGAAAACAATCCTTCGATGACGAACAGGTCTTCAACCTTTCGATCCGCTCGGAATTCTGAGATCGCCCGGTTCCTGCCGCTTAGTGGGGCCCTGCCGCTGAGCGGGGCCCGGCGCCTGTCGGGCCGCGCGGTCCTGCTGGGCCTGGGCCTTGTGGCCGGCCTGGGCATGGCGCAGGCGCAGGAGACCGGCACGCCGGCCCAGCCGCCTGTGGCGCCTTCGGGTGATGCCGCGCCGAGCGCCGGCCTGCGCCCGGTCTCCAGCCCGATCCTGACCCTCGACAGCGAGGAATTGCTGACCCGCTCTGCGGCGGGCCAGGCGCTGGATGCGGAGCTGGCCGAGCGCAGCGCCGAACTGGCCGCAGAGAACCGTCGGATCGAGGCGCAATTGTCCGAGGAAGAGCGCGACCTGACGGACCGCCGGCCGGACATGACGCCCGAGGATTTCCGGGCCGAGGCGCGGGCCTTCGACGAGAAGGTGCAGCAGATCCGGACCGAACAGGATGCGAAACTGCGTGCGCTTCAGGATCAGAGCAATTCGGCCCGCCGGGATATCCTGCGGGCGGCCAACCCGGTGCTGGTGCAGATCATGCGCGAGGCCGGGGCAGCGGTGATCATGGAGCGGGTGAACGTTCTGGCCTCGCTCGAGACGATCGACATCACCGCGCTGGCGGTGCAGCGGCTGGATGCGGCGATGGATGCCGAGGCCGCGCTGGAGCGGATCGCGCCGGGCGGTCTGGATCTGGGCGTGCAGGACGTGCCGCTGGTGACCGACAGCCTGCCGGAGGATGCCATGCCCGCACCGGTCCTGCCGCCTTCGCCCAATGTGCCCACGGACAGCCCCGCAGAGGCCCCGCCGGCCACGGAGGGGCAGGGCGCCGATTGAGCTGCCCGGACCCGCTGTGGCTTGCCCCGTCGGGGGGGAGTTGCTAGGGACCATGCGACAGCCGCCCTGGGTTTGCCGGGGCCGTGCGTGCCCAAGACCAGGTCAAGACGAGGACGGCCCATGAGCGACACCCTGAAAAGCGCAGATATCGACCGGATCCAGCGGATCATTCCGCACCGCTATCCGTTCCTGCTGGTCGACAAGGTGGTGGATATCGACGGCTACCAGACCGCCGTCGGGATCAAGAACGTCACCATGAACGAGCCGCATTTCCAGGGCCATTTCCCGGGTAAGCCGATCATGCCGGGCGTCACCATCGTCGAGGCGATGGCGCAGACCGCCGCGGTCATGGTGGGCGTCGATCTGGGCATGGAGGACCGCAACATGCTGGTCTATTTCATGGCGATCGAAAGCTGCAAGTTCCGCCGCATGGTGGTGCCGGGCGATCAGCTGCGCATGTCGCTGACGACGCTGCGCGGCAAGCCGGGCGGCAAGGTCTGGAAATTCAAGGGCGTGGCAGAGGTCGATGGCGAGATGGCCTGCGAGGCCGAATTCACCGCCATGATGGACCTGCCCAAGGAGTGATGCATGGCGATTGACCCGGACGCGCAGGTTCACCCCTCGGCGGTGATCGAGGAGGGCGCCGTGATCGGCGCCGGGGCCAGGATCGGTCCGTTCTGCCATGTCGGTCCCAAGGCGGTGCTGGCCTCGGGCGTGGAGCTGATGAGCCACGTGGTCGTGCAGGGCGTGACCGAGATCGGGGAGGACACGCTGGTGCATCCCTTCACCGTTCTGGGGGGCATTCCGCAGGACCTGAAGTTCAAGGGCGAGGAAACCCGCCTGACCATCGGCAAGCGCAACCGGATCCGGGAACACGTGACGATGAATACCGGCACCGAGGGCGGTGGCGGGCTGACCTCGGTCGGGGATGACGGGCTGTTCATGGCGGGCTGCCACGTGGCCCATGATTGCCATGTCGGGAACCATGTCATCATCGTCAACAATGCCGCGCTGGCCGGCCATTGCATCATCGAGGACGAGGTCATCATCGGCGGGCTGTCGGGCGTGCACCAATGGGTACGCATCGGGCGGGGCGCGATCATCGGCGCCGTCACCATGGTGACCAACGACGTGATCCCGCACGGGCTGGTGCAGGCCCCGCGCGGGCATCTGGACGGGCTGAACCTGGTCGGGCTGAAGCGGCGGGGCGTAGCCCGCTCCGACATCACCGCCTTGCGCGCCGCGTTCCAGATGCTGGCCCAGGGCGAGGGCGCCTTCCAGGATCGCGCGCGTCGCCTGGGCGAGGAAACCGAGAGCGATTACGTCCGCGATATCGTGCGTTTCATCACCGCGGAATCCGACCGGTCTTTCCTGACGCCCGGCAAGACGGTCTGAGATGACCGGTCGGCTGGGGATCATTGCCGGGTCCGGCGGGCTGCCTGCCGCGCTGGCCGCGGCCGCACCCGAAGCGCATTGCATCGCCTTCGAGGGCGCGGAGGTCGCGCTGGACGAGGACCGGCTGGACCGGCACCGGATCGAACGGCTGGGCGGTGTCTTTGCCGCGTTGAAGGAGGCCGGGGTGGACCGGGTGGTCATGGCCGGGGCGATGTCGCGCCCCAGTTTCGATCCGACCGCCATGGATGCCGAGATGATGGCGCTGATGCCGCGCCTCGCGCCGGCGTTGCAGGGGGGCGACGATGCGCTGCTGCGGCTGGTGATCGCGATTTTCGAGGAACAGGGCTTTGCCGTGATTGGCGCCCATGACCTGCTGCCCGACCTGACCGCGCGCCCCGGGCCGCTTGCCGGGCCGGAGCCGACGGCGGCGGCGCGTGACGATATCGCCCGCGCCCGGGCCATCCTGGGGGCGCTGGCGCCGGTGGATGTGGGGCAGGGCTGCGTCGTGGCCGGGGGCCTGTGCCTGGGGATCGAGACGTTGCAGGGCACCGATGCCCTGCTGCGCTTTGTCGGGGCCACGCCCGGGGCTTTGCGCGGCGATCGGCGCGGGGTGCTGGTGAAGCGGCCCAAGGACGGCCAGGATCTGCGCGTCGACATGCCGGCCATCGGGCCCGCGACGGTTCAGGCCGCCGCCGAGGCCGGGCTCGAGGGCATCGCGATCGAGGCAGGCCGCGTGCTGCTGATCGACCGGCCCGCCCTGGTCGAGGCCTGCGAGGCGACGGGCCTCTTTCTGCTGGCCGAGGCCGTCTGATGCGGGTCTTCCTGGTCGCCGGGGAGCCATCGGGCGATGCCCTGGGCCAGGCGCTGATGGCGGGGCTGAAGGCCGAGGCGCCGGGCGTCGATTTCATGGGGATCGGCGGGCCGCGCATGTGCGCCGAGGGGATGGAAAGCCTGTTTCCGATGGACGAACTGTCGGTGATGGGGCTGGTTGAGATCCTGCCCAAGTATTTCCACCTCAAGCGTCGGATCCGCGAAACCGCCGAGGCGGTGATCGCCGCGAAGCCGGACGTGCTGATCACCATCGACAGCCCGGATTTCTCACTGCGGGTGGCCAGGCTGGTCAAGGCGGGGTCGGATATTCGCACGGTGCATTACGTGGCGCCCACGGTCTGGGCCTGGCGGCCGGGACGGGCGGCCAAGATGGCGGCGATGATCGACCACGTGCTGGCGCTGTTCCCGTTCGAGCCGCCGCTGATGCAGGCCCACGGGATGGAGTGCGATTTCGTTGGCCATCCGATCGCGACCGAGGCGCAGGCGAGCGAGGCCGAGGCCGCGCAGTTCCGTCTGTCGCAAGGGATCGGCGACGCGCCGATGCTGCTGCTGCTGCCCGGATCGCGGCGGGGCGAGGTCGGGCGCATGGCCCCCGTTCTGGGCGAGACGCTGCGCCAGATGACCGAGGCGCGGCCCGATCTGCGGGCGGTGTTGCCGATGGCGGGGCCGGTGGCGGGACTGGTGACCGAAATGGTGGCGGGCTGGCCGGTGAAGCCTATCCTGCTGGACCCGCGCGAGGGCGGGGAGGCGCAGAAACGCGCGGCCTTCCGTGCGGCGGACGTGGCGATTGCGGCTTCGGGGACTGTGTCGCTGGAACTGGCGGCGTCGCGGACGCCCATGGTGATCGGCTATGACATGGCGCCGCTGACCCGGATGATCATGTCGCGGATGCTCATCACGGATACGGTGACGCTGGTTAACCACGTGGCCGAAAGCCGGACGGTGCCGGAATTCCTCGGCAAGCAATGCCGCCCCGACCTGCTGAGCGCTGCCGCCCTGTCGGTGCTGGACGCGCCGGGCGCGCAGTTGCGCGCGATGGAGCTGACGATGGAACGGCTGGGCGAGGGGGGCGATCCGCCCGGCCTGCGGGCGGCACGGGCGGTCTTGGCACGATTGTAGGTCTTGGGTCCGGCGGTCTTGGGCGCGGGCCCAAGAGGGCCGGTTTCAGCCGGTCCAGCGCCCCTCAGGCGCCTTTCCAGATCCAGCCACCGCCGAGGATGCGGCTGCCGCCGGTTTCGTAGAAGACGCAGGCCTGACCGGGGGACACGCCTTCTTCGGGTGTCAGCAGTTCGACCGTTGCCTCGGTGGCGGAGATCGGTCGGATGATCGCCTCCCGCGGGGGGCGGGTGGAGCGGACCTTGACCGAAACATGACGTTCGGCCTCGTCGGTGAAGGCACCGTCGCCCAGCCAGTTGATCTCGCGCACGGGGACCTGGCGGGTGGCCAGCAACTCCTTGGGGCCGACGATGACCTGACGGTTGTCGACGTCCAGCTTGACCACGTAGAGAGGATCGGCCAGCCCGCCGATGCCCAGGCCGCGCCGCTGGCCGATCGTGTAGTGGATCACGCCGTCATGGGTGCCCAGCACGTTACCGTCGACATCGACGATATTGCCCGCCTCGGCCGCGCCGGGGCGCAGTTTCTCGATCACGCTGGCATAGTTGCCATTGGGCACGAAGCAGATGTCCTGGCTGTCGGGCTTGTCGGCCACCGGCAGGCCATAGCGCGCCGCCAGCTTCCGCGTCTCGTCCTTGGAGGGCAGGTGGCCCAGCGGGAAGCGCAGGAAATCCAGCTGTTCCGGCGTGGTGGAGAAGAGGAAATAGCTCTGGTCGCGATTGGTGTCGGCGGCGGAGTGCAGCTCGGGCCCGTGGGTGCCGAGCTTGCGCTGAATGTAATGCCCGGTGGCCATGCAATCGGCGTCGAGGTCGCGCGCGGTTTCCAGCAGATCCTTGAACTTCACCCGTTCATTGCAGCGGATGCAGGGCACGGGCGTCGCACCGGCGAGATAGCTGTCGGCAAACTCGTCGATCACCGCGTCCTTGAAGATGTTCTCGTAATCCAGGACGTAATGCGGGAATCCCATCTCCTCGGCAACGCGGCGGGCATCGTGGATGTCGATGCCGGCGCAGCAGGCGCCCTTCTTGGCCAGCGCGGCGCCGTGGTCGTAAAGCTGGAGGGTAACGCCGACGACGTCATAGCCTTCCTCGGCCAGCTTTGCCGCGACGACGGAGCTGTCGACGCCGCCCGACATCGCCACCACGACCCGCGTTTCCGCGGGGGGCTTGGCGAATCCGAGAGAGTTCAAACCAGTAGTGTGATCCAGAGCCATGGCAGGGCCCTCCGACCTGTTTCGAGTGAAGTGTAGACCAATAAAGAAAAATCCGAGGCAATAACAGCCCGCGATTTCACCCCCCGTTAAGCCCGAGCGGCAAAAGATGCCTCGTTACGACAAGGGTTCACGAGCGATGTATCTTAAGAAAGTTCCCGGGCCAAGGGCCGTTACCCTGCCGGATGGGACGATCATGACCCGGGCGGATCTGCCGCCCGCAGAAACCCGCCGATGGGTGGCGTCGCGCAAGGCGGCGGTGGTCAAGGGCGTCCTGAACGGATTAATCACGCAAGAAGAAGCACTTGAGCGCTATGCCTTAAGCGAGGACGAGTTCCGGGAATGGGTCTGGGCGGTCTCGCGGCACGGCGAAGAAGCGCTGAAAGCCACCTCAGTCCAAAAGTTTCGGCAAAGCTGACACATTTAGAACAACTTTGGGTTGTTGGGTTTTTCTGCTACAAGGTAATCGGTCGTTAACCATTTATGGCCAATGTATCGTAACGAATAATCACTTAACGGAGAGATCGGTTATGCGCGTGCTGCTCGTCGAAGACGATCCAACCACCTCGAAAAGCATCGAGCTGATGCTGACCCATGCCAACCTGAACGTCTACACGACCGACCTTGGGGAGGAGGGAATCGATCTTGCGAAGCTGTACGACTACGACCTGATCCTTCTGGACCTCGGTCTGCCCGACATGAACGGGCACGAAGTGCTGCGCCAACTGCGCCTGTCGCGCATCGACACGCCGATCCTGATCCTCTCCGGTGCCGATGACACGGAAAACAAGATCCGCGGCTTCGGCTTCGGTGCCGACGATTACATGACCAAGCCCTTCCACCGGGAAGAGCTGGTGGCGCGGATCCACGCGATCATCCGACGCTCCAAGGGCCATTCGCAGTCGATCATCAATACCGGCCGCATCTCCGTGAACCTCGATGCCAAGACGGTGGAGGCGGATGGCAAATCCGTGCACCTGACGGGCAAGGAATACCAGATGTGACCTGCCCCCTGTTGGTCCCTCGTTCATAATGAGAGTCTGCAGGTTGG
>NZ_AQQX01000002.1 GCF_000768315.1 Pseudooceanicola atlanticus | reverse complement strand
CAACCTGCAGACTCTCATTATGAACGAGGGACCAACAGGGGGCAGGTCAGCGGCAATGCCGCATTATGAGAAACTCAGGACCCGAAAACTGGTGGTGTGACCGGCTGGTCACGGCTGCCTTGGGTAATTTTAGTTTACCGTCTTGACCAAATGGTCAGCAAAATCGAAAAAGTTCCGGATCATTTTGCAATGACGGACCATATTCGATGCAAGGCACTTTCAATCTGTTGAAAGGGGTCATCCCCTTTACGAAATATCCCTATGTCGGTGTGTCCGACCCCTGTGCAGTCTGCGGCGGTGCCGAGAAAGCCACCGTTTGCGAATATGATCGTCGGATCAAGCGGTTGACCACGGTGATCTGCGACGATTGCGGGACGCTAAGGACCGACCCGATGCCCACCGATGCGGAACTGGCAAATTATTACGCCACGGCGTATCGGTTCGATTACCAGCTGGCGGCGGGAACCAAGCCGCCGAAATTCCACCTGAAGCGGAGCCGAGGCCTGGCCGAGCATCGTTTCGCCAAATACAGCCCAGCCTTTCCTGAAGGCGGCCGCGTGCTGGATTTCGGCTGCGGGTCGGGGGAATTCCTGCAGGTCTGCAAGGAAAATGGCCACGAGGTCGAGGGGATCGAGCCGGGCGAAAGCTATGCCCGCTTTGCCAATGAAACCTATGGCGTTCAGGTTCAGAATTGCGGCTGGCAGGACGCCGATTTCGGCGATCGCAGCTTTGACGTGATCACCGCATTCCACGTGTTCGAACATCTGCGCGACCCCAAGGCGGCGCTGCAATTCCTGCTGTCCAAACTGAACGAGGGCGGCGTGATCGTGATCGAAGTGCCGAACATGCTGCCGTCGAAGAAGAAACTGTTCGAAGAGTTGCACTTTGCCCATGTCTACGGGTTCACGCCCAACACGCTGGAGCGTCTGGGCAACGAATGCGGGCTGGAGCGGCATCCGATGCAGGACCATCCCTGGACCGACATGGTGTTCCGCCGCGCCGAAGGCGAGATTGCGCCGGGTGCGGCCGACAGCGATTACTCCCGCGACCTGGCCGGGCAATACGACAAGACGGATATCGCGGCGTTTCTTCTGAAATTCGGATGGCTGGGCGACATGTATCGGCGGGTGGCCAAGGACCTGCGGGATTCCCGCTGAGCGCGGATTTTTCGGGCCTGTCGCTCTGCGCTGAGGGTGTAGAGCGCGATAAATCTGGTTAACCGGCGGGGGAATCCGGCTAGCATTCACACGCGACGTTCTGGCGTGAGGAATGGGCCGATGTTCGATCCGGTGAAGATGATCTACTACGCGGCGGTTTGTGCCACGCTGGCCGTGCTTGCCCCGCGATTTCACACGAAAAGATGGCGCATGATGATCGGTGCCGTGGTCGGCTTGGTGGCCGCCGGCATTCTGCCCTTCGTCAATCGGGCGCTTGGAATGTAGGGAAGGAAAGGCCGCCGACCCATGTGTCGGTCGGCGGAAGGTTTGGGCCGAAACAGGCTCTGTTCCGGCCCGAAACGCTTATTTCAGGCGTTTGTCGCGGGTGGCCAGCAGGCGCAGGCGCAGAGCGTTCAGCTTGATGAAACCCGCCGCGTCCTTCTGATCGTAGGCGCCGGCATCCTCTTCGAAGGTCACGTGTGCTTCGGAATAGAGGGAGTGGTCGGACCAGCGGCCCACGGTACGGGCCAGACCCTTGTAGAGCTTCAGCCGGACGGTGCCGGTGACGTGTTCCTGGCTCTTGTCGATGGCGGCCTGGAGCATCTCGCGTTCGGGGGAGAACCAGAAGCCGTTATAGATCATCTCGGCATATTGCGGCATCAGCTGATCCTTCAGGTGCGCCGCGCCACGGTCGAGCGTGATCTGTTCGATGCCGCGATGCGCCTCGAGCAGGATGGTGCCGCCGGGGGTTTCGTAGATGCCACGGGACTTCATGCCGACGAAGCGGCCCTCGACCAGGTCAAGCCGGCCGATGCCGTGCTTGCGGCCGTATTCGTTGAGCTGGGTCAGGATCGTTGCGGGCGACATCGCCTCGCCGTTGATCGCGACGGCGTCACCCTTTTCGAAGGTCACTTCGATGAATTCGGGGGTGTCGGGCGCATCCTCGGGGTGAACGGTGCGCTGGTAGACGTAATCGGGCGCGTCCTGCGCCGGATCCTCCAGCACCTTGCCTTCGGAGGAGGTGTGCAGAAGGTTCGCATCGACGGAGAAGGGGGCCTCTCCGCGTTTGTCCTTGGCGATCGGGATCTGGTTCTGTTCGGCAAAGTCCAGAAGCGAGGTGCGCGAGTTCAGGTTCCACTCCCGCCAGGGGGCGATGACCTTGATGTCGGGGTTCAGGGCATAGGCACTGAGTTCGAAGCGAACCTGGTCATTGCCCTTGCCGGTGGCGCCATGGGCCACCGCGTCGGCGCCGGTTTCCTCGGCGATCTCGATCAGGCGCTTGGAAATCAGCGGGCGCGCGATGGACGTGCCCAGCAGGTAGAGCCCTTCATAGACCGCGTTGGCGCGGAACATCGGGAAAACGAAGTCGCGGACGAATTCCTCTCGGATGTCCTCGATATAGATGTTCTCGGGCTTGATGCCGAGCAGTTCGGCCTTCTTGCGGGCGGGGTCGAGCTCTTCTCCCTGACCGAGGTCAGCGGTGAAGGTGACGACCTCGCAGCCGTATTCGGTTTGCAGCCACTTCAGGATGATCGAGGTGTCGAGGCCCCCGGAATAGGCCAGGACGACTTTTTTCGGCGCGGACATGGTTTTTTCCCTCGTCTAAGTTCGGCGAGGCGATAGCCGTTTTTTACTGCGCCGACAAGGTGGCGGGCCCTTGTATGTGCGGTTCAGCGGATGACGAGGGGCCCGCCATTGGCCGGACGGTCGACGCGCCGGTCCTCGATCATGGTCGAAAGGGTGCCCTCCTGGGTGTCGGTCGCGGCGGTTTCGTCGGAGGCGATATCGGTGTTGAGGGATGTCGCAAGCTCCGGCCGTTCCGAGACGAGTTGTTTCAGTGCGTCGCGGGTTTCGGGCGAAAGGCTTTCCGGGTCGATCCGGGTCTGGGGGTCCTCGGTGGGCTGATAGGCGGCAATGGGCGTGATCCGGCCATAATCGTCGCCTTGGGCGGTGTCACGCATCCTGGGTCGCAGGGACGCGGTGACGATCTGGCTGTTGCGGGTGATGGTGCCGGGGTTTGCAGCAGTATGGCGGGCGGGCCGGGTCGTCTGACCGATGGCGGCCAGGCCGGTGATCGTGCGGATTGCGCTTTGCAGGTCACGTTCGATGGCGCGGATCGTGTTTTGGCCGTTGCGTTTGGCCCGTTTGTGACCTTTGGCCTTGCCGTGACCCTTGCCTTTCGCCTCGACCGCGGTGGGGCCAAGCCCGGTGATCTCGGCCACGGGAACGATCGTCAGGGTGGTTGCGGTCATCAGGATGGCGAGTTGGCGGCACAGGGGCATCGGGCGGTTCCTTCTCATCGGCATTCGAGGAAATAACGGGGCAGCCACTTGCATGGTTCCCGCCATCGGGTCATTGCTGATCGGATGAGCGAGAGAGAAGATTTCCGGGACCGCGCGAGGGCGGCCATGGTGGCGATGCGGTCCGTGTTTCCGGCCACGCCGCTTTTGCGCAACGATCACCTGTCCGAGAAGTTCGGCGCAGATATCTGGCTGAAGCGCGAGGATCTGAGCCCGGTGCGCAGTTACAAGCTGCGGGGCGCGTTCAACGCGATGCGCCGGGCGCAGGGGGCGACGCTGTTCGTCTGTGCCAGCGCGGGCAACCACGCGCAGGGCGTGGCCTATATGTGCCGGCATTTCGGGGTGGGTGGCGTGATCTTCATGCCCGTCACGACGCCGCAGCAGAAAATCGACAAGACGCGGATCTTCGGCGGCGACATGGTCGAGATCCGGCTGGTCGGTGACTATTTCGACGACACGCTGGCCGAGGCCAAGGCGTTCTGCGATGCGGAGGGCGGGCATTTCCTGGCCCCCTTCGACGACGAGGACGTGATCCTTGGCCAGGCGAGCATCGCCGCGGAGATCGAGGCAGAGATGCCGGGCGGCGCCGACATGATCGTCCTGCCGGTCGGCGGCGGTGGTCTGTCCGCCGGTATCCGGAGCTATTTTGGGCCGGAACAGGGTCTGAAATTCGTCGAACCGGCGGGGGGCATGTCGCTGGCCGCGGCGGTGGACAATGACGGGCCGGTGACCCTGAACAAGGTCGACAGCTTTGTTGATGGGGCGGCCGTTGCCCGGATCGGCGAACGGCCCTGGGCCCGGCTGAAGGGGATCGCGCGCGACGACGTGCTGAACGCGCCCGAGGATCGCATCTGCACCACCATGCTGGAGATGCTGAACATCGAGGGCATCGTGCTGGAACCGGCGGGGGCACTGGCGGTGGATGCCCTGGGTGCGATCAGGGACGAAATCAGGGGAAAACGCGTCATCTGCATCACATCGGGGGGCAATTTCGATTTCGAACGCCTGCCCGAGGTCAAGGAACGGGCGCAGCGCTATTCCGGAATCAAGAAGTACCTGATCCTGCGCCTGCCGCAGCGGCCCGGCGCCCTGAAGGAATTCCTGAACCTGCTGGGGCCGAACGACGACATCGCACGTTTTGAATACCTGAAGAAATCGGCCCGCAACTTCGGGTCCGTCATGATCGGGATCGAGGCCCAGCAGGCCGAGGATTTCGAAGGGCTGTTCGCAAGGCTGGACGAGCGCGGCTTTACCTACCGCGACATCACCCAGGATACGATCCTGGCCGAATTCCTGATCTGACGATCACGCGGCGAGTCGCGCCACGTATTCGGCGAGGAAGATGTCACGGCTTTCGGCATAGGCACGGGTGAGCGCGGTGAAATCGACCTCGTCGGGACGGCCGCGTGCGGCAAGCGTTTCGCCCTTGGCACAAAGGCTGGCGAAGTCGGCGAAGCCGAGGTTCAGCGCGCAGCCCTTGAGGAAATGCAGCGCTGCTTCCAGGTCGTCGGCCATGGCGATTGTCTGAAGTGCCGTTTCCACCTCTTGCAGGAAGAGGTCGAGCACGTCGTCAAACCCGTCACGACCGACATCTTCGGCCAGTTCCTGCACTTTGTCCCAGTCGATCATTGCGCCCTTCCCGTGCTGATGGCCGCGCGACCATAGGGGACGGGGATTAGCATTTTCCCAAGGAAAACAAAGAATTTTTGATTTAACCGGCTGTTATGGAGCGCGCCTTACCAAGACAAGGCAACAGGCATACAGGCAGCTATGACGAAGGTTTCTCAGGCCATCCGGGCGGGGCAGGGACCTGGCGCGACGGTTCGCTCCGCGCGTCGGGTTCTTGTTGTCGATGACAGCCGGATGCAGCGCCGGATCCTGGCGGTGTCGCTGAAGCGTTGGGGTTTCCTGGTCGCAGAGGCCGGCACCGGCGAGGAAGCGGTAGAGATTTGCCGCGAGGGCCTGCCGGATATCGTGATTTCCGACTGGATGATGCCGGGGATGAGCGGCCCGGATTTTTGCCGCGCCTTCCGCGCGATGCAAAAAGACACCTACGGTTATTTCATTCTGCTGACCTCGAAGGCCGACAAGGTCGACGTGGCCGAGGGGTTGGATAGCGGGGCGGATGATTTCCTGACGAAACCGGTGAATACCGGGGAACTTCGCGCGCGCCTGACCGCCGGGGAACGCATCCTCGATATGCAGGGGGAGCTGCGGGAAAAGAACCGCATGATCGAGGAAACCCTGATCGAGCTTCAGCAGCTTTACGATTCCATCGACAGCGACCTTCTGGAGGCAAAAAGGCTGCAACAGAGCCTTGTTCGTGAACGCCAGGTCGAATTCGGCCCGGCCCGGGTGTCGCAGATCTTGCGCTCTGCCGGGCGGGTCGGGGGTGACCTCGTGGGCTATTACCCGATCGGCGAAGACAAGGTCGCGATCTTTTCGCTTGATGTGTCGGGGCACGGGATTTCGTCCGCGCTGATGACCGCGCGTCTGGCGGGGTTTCTGTCGGCGGCGGTGCCGAACCAGAATATCGGGCTGGTGTCGCGGGGGGGCAAATTGCACGCGGTGGTGCCCCCCGATGACATTGCCGCGCGGCTGAATGCCATTGCCCTGCAGGAAATGGAAAGCGCGCATTATTTCACCCTCGCCCTGGCCGAGCTGAACCTGCGCGACGGGCGGCTGCGGCTGGTTCAGGCCGGGCATCCGCATCCGGTGATCCAGCGCGCCGATGGCCAGGTCGACCTGATCGGGCAGGGCGGGTTCCCCGTCGGCCTGCTGGAAGAGGCTCGTTTCGAACTGATCGAGGATCGGCTCGCCCCCGGCGACAGGCTCTTGCTGATTTCGGACGGGGTAACCGAATGCACTGACGCACAGGGAGACATGCTGGGCGAGGATGGGTTGATCCGGATGCTGCACGAATTGCGCGGGGTCGAAGGCTCTTCGCTGCTGGAATCCATCGTCTGGACCCTGGCTCAGCGGCGGAGCGAACGGAATTTCGACGATGACGTGTCCGGCATCGTTCTGGAATTCACCGATCAGAGCAGTTGAGCGACGAAATCCGCGTTGCCGTCATCCGCCAGCAGGTCGGGCGCCATGGCGGCGGGGATCCAGGTGGCCGTGTGGTGCGGTTCGCTGGGCGGGCCAAGGTGGCGGACAGGGCGGGCCAGGTAGATCGTGCAGATCTTCTCGGCCCAGATGTCGTAATCGGGCATGAAAGTGAACCGGCGAAAGGCACCGATGCGACGGGGGTCGGTGATCGTCCAGCCGGTTTCCTCGAATACCTCGCGATGCAGGGCGCGGATGGGCGATTCGCCCGGGTCGATGCCGCCGCCAGGCAGCTGGAATTCCGGGGTGGGTTCGGCCTGGTGGGTCAGCAGCAGGTCATCGCCACGGGGCAGGATGACATAGGCGCCCGGGCGGAAAATATAGGTCTGGCCCGGTCTGGGGCTTTCTCCGTAACGTCGCATGATGGCCCCTGACTTGTATCGCGCTTGGCTTGCCCATAGGTGGTGGCCAAGATATGCCAAGGGCAGGCGCGGAAGGAAACCCCATGACAATTGGTTCCAAACTGGCCTGGGACGACACTGTACTGCCGTTCCAGCTTGATCATTCGGATGTGCGCGGGCGCGTGGCCCGCCTGGACGGTGTGCTGGAAGGCATCCTGTCCCAGCACGATTATCCCCCCGCGGTCGAGGCGCTGGTCGCCGAGATGGCGCTGCTGACCGCGCTGATCGGGCAGACGATCAAGCTGCGCTGGAAGCTGCAATTGCAGGTCCAGTCGAACGGTCCGGTGCGGATGATCGCCACGGATTACTACGGCCCCGAGGAAGACGGTCAGCCGGCTCGGATCCGGGCCTATGCCAGCTTTGACCGGGACCGCGTGACCGATGGCAATCCGTTCGACCAGGTGGGCGACGGCTATTTCGCGATCATGATCGACCAGGGCATGGGGATGCAGCCCTACAAGGGGATCACCCCGCTGGCCGGTGGCGCGCTGCGCAGCTGTGCCGAGGCGTATTTCGCGCAGTCCGAGCAGCTTCCGACCCGGTTCGCGCTGTCCTACGGCAAGTCGCGAGAGGCCGGCGGCGAGGAACATTGGCGCGCGGGCGGCGTCATGCTGCAGGTGATGCCCAAGGCCGGCGCGCATGTGTCGGGCGAGGGCGGATCGGGCGAAGGCGGTCTTCTGTCCGCGTCGGACCTGGTCGAGGGCGACGAGGAAGAGAACTGGAACCGCGTGAACTTCCACCTCGATACGGTGGAAGAGCTGGAGCTGATCGGGCCGAGCGTCGCGCCGACCGATCTGCTGGTGCGCCTGTTCCACGAGGAACAGCCCCGCGTCTTCGATGCGCAGCCGGTCCGGTTCGGTTGCACCTGTTCCGAGGATCGAGTGCGTCAGTCGCTGTCGATCTATTCGGCCAAGGATATCGAGAAGATGACCACCGAAGAGGGGCTGGTGACCGCCGATTGCCAGTTCTGCGGTGCGCATTACGAGCTGGACCCCAAGAGTGTTGGTTTTGACGCGGAGGATCCGCCGGGTGAAAGCTGAGGCCGCGACGTTCGATCGGATCAGGCAGGCGCTTGCCCAGCCGGGCGAGGCCTCGTCCGACTTCGATCTGAACGGGCCTCAGATGGCGGGCGCGGTATCGCTGCGCCCTGCCGGTGTGCTGGTGCCGCTGATCGAGGTCGACGGAGAGATCCGGGTGATCCTGACCAAGCGGGCCTCGCACCTGAAGCATCATCCGGGCCAGATCGCCTTTCCGGGTGGCAAGCAGGAAGACAGCGATGCCGACGTGATCGAGGCCGCGCTGCGCGAAGCCGAGGAAGAGATCGGCCTGCCGCGTGACATGGTCGAGGTGCTGGGCGATCTGCCGCCGCATGAAACCGTCAGCGTGTTTTCCGTCACCCCTGTTGTGGCGCGGATCACCGGTCCGTTCGACCGCGTCCCCGAACCCGGCGAGGTCGAAGAGGTGTTTGACGTGCCGCTGGCGCATCTGCTGAACCCGGACAATTACTGGATCGAGGGGCGGCGCTGGCGCGGTCAGCGGAGGAATTACTTCGTGGTGCCCTGGGGGCCATATTACGTCTGGGGCGCGACGGCGCGGATGCTGCGGGTCCTGGCGGACCGGCTGCGCTGATGCGTGTCGAGGGCGACTGGCTGACCCATCCGGGCACGCGGGCCGTCTGCGACCTGCTTGAGGCTGCGGGGCATCGGGCGCTGTTCGTCGGCGGCTGTGTCCGGGACGCGTTGCTGGGACGGCCCGTCGGGGATATCGACATCGCCACCGATGCGCGGCCGGATCGCGTTGTGGAACTGGCCGGGACCGCTGGGATCAAGGCTGTTCCGACCGGGATCGACCATGGCACCGTGACGCTGGTGGCCGATGGGCTTGGGCACGAGATTACCACGTTTCGCCGCGATATAGAGACGGATGGGCGGCATGCGATCGTCCATTTCTCGGACGATGTGGCCGAAGACGCGGCGCGTCGGGATTTCACCATGAACGCGCTCTATGCCGATCCGCGTGGCGTGGTCGTGGACCCGCTGGGCGGCTTGCCCGATCTGCGGGCGCGGCGGCTGAGATTCGTGGGTGACCCGGCCGAGCGTATTGCGGAGGATTACCTGCGGATCCTGCGGTTCTTCCGGTTTCATGCCTGGTATGGCGATCCCGAGGCCGGGATGGATGCCGATGCGCTGGCCGTGATTGCCGACGGCGCGGAGGGTATCGCGCATCTGTCGCGCGAACGGATCGGTCACGAGATGCGCAAGCTGCTGGCCGCACCCGATCCGGCGCCGTCCGTCGCGGCGATGCGACAGGCGGGGGTGCTGATCCACGTTCTGCCCGGGGCGGATGACAAGGGCCTTGCGCCGCTGGTGCATCTTGAGACGGTGGAAGATCCGGTTATCCGACCCGATGCAATGCGGCGACTGGCGGTGCTGGGGGGCGAAGACCCGGAGTCCGCCCTGCGCCTGAGCCGGGCCGAGGCGCGGCGGTTGCAGCAGATGTCGGATGCTATCGGCACCATGTCCGGGGCAGGGGAGCTGGGCTATCGGCTGGGTCGGACCACGGGGATCGACGTTCTGCTGCTTCGGTGGGCGCTGTTCGGTCAGCCGCGCGACCGGGCTGACATCGCCTCGGTCGAAACCGGGGCAGAGGCGAAGTTTCCGGTCACCGCCAAACACCTGATGCAGGAGTATTCCGGGGCAGAGCTGGGCCGCAGGCTGAAAGAGCTGGAAGATCGCTGGATCGCGTCGGGCTTTGCATTGACGCAGGCCCAATTGTGCGCCGGTACGGGATCGGATGGGGATGGTTGAACCGGGACGGATCGCGCTAGGTTTGCATCGAAGCTGCAAGGAAATCAGATGCCCTTCGACACCAAGCGCGTGATCGATCCGTTCCGGCCCGCCGAAGGGCCGCCCCCCGTGACCCTGATCCCCTATATCGGGTGGCTGCTGCGTGGTGCCTGGCCGGTGATCGGGGTGTCGGCCTTCCTGTCGGCGCTGGCCGGCACGATGGAGATCGCCTCGGCCTGGGTGCTGGGCGCTGTGGTGGATGCGGCGACCGTATCAGGCCCTGAACAGGCGTTTTCGGGCGAAAGCCTGACGATGATGCTGGGCGCGCTGGCGTTCTTCATCCTGGTGCGTCCGTTCATGATGGGGCTTTCGTCTGCGGCAAACACGCTGTTCATCATGCCCAACGTCTTTTCCCTGACGCTCAGCCGTCTGCACCGCTGGACGATGGGCCAGTCGGTCACCTATTTCGACAACGATTTCGCCGGGCGGATCGCGCAGAAGCAGATGCAAAGCGCCAGTGCGATGACCGAAGTGTCGATGGAGACGATCAACTCGATCATCTTCGCCTTCGCGTCGATCATCGGCGCCGGGGCGCTGATATTTACCATCGATCCCTGGCTGGTCGTCGTCTTTCTGGTGTGGCTGTCGGGCTATGTTCTTCTGATCCGGTATTTCCTGCCGCGCGTGCGGGCCCGGTCCAAGGCGCGGGCGGCGGCGCGGGCCAATGTCTCGGGGCAGGTGGTGGACACGATCACCAACATCAAGACGGTCAAGCTGTTCGCCCATGCCGAACACGAGGACCGCGTGGCGCTGAGCGCGATCGAACAATTCCGCCAGCGGGCCTTTGATTTCGCCAAGGTGGCGGTGAGTTTCCGGATCATCCTGTTCACCCTCGCAGGCATTCTGCCGGTGCTGCTTGTGGGTGGGTCACTGTGGCTGTGGTCGGCTGGGACGACGACGATCGGGTCGGTGGTGGCCGCCGGCACCGTGTCGATCCGGCTGGCGCAGATGACCGGCTGGGTGTCGTTCACGCTGATGGGCATTTCCGCCAATATCGGGGAACTGGAGGACGGGATGCGCACACTGGCCTATCCCAACCGGCTGGATGACGATCCGGATGCCAAGGACCTGACCGTGCCCGAGGGGCGCGTGACGCTGGATCACCTGAGCTTTGCCTATGGTCGCGATGTCGGCGGGGTCGAGGATATCACGCTGGACATCAAGCCTGGGGAGAAGCTGGGGATTGTCGGGGCCTCGGGTGCGGGGAAATCGACGCTCGTCGCGCTGCTGATGCGGCTGTACGATCCCGAGGGCGGGCGCATCCTGATCGACGGGCAGGATATTCGCCATGTCACCCAGGACAGCCTGCGCCGCAAGATCGGGATGGTCACGCAGGAAACCGCGATGTTCAACCGATCCGCCATGGACAATATCCGGTATGGACGGCCCGAAGCGAGCGAGGAAGAGGTCTTTGCCGCCGCCGCCAAGGCTGAAGCGGACGAGTTCATCCAGACCCTGGCCGACCATATGGGCCATGAAGGCTACGAGGCGCGGTTGGGCGAGCGTGGCGTGAAATTGTCCGGCGGGCAGCGGCAGCGGATCGCCCTGGCGCGCGCCATCCTGAAGGACGCGCCGATCCTGGTGCTGGACGAGGCGACCTCGGCCCTCGACAGCGAGGTCGAGGCGGCGATCCAATCCGCGCTGGAGCGAGTGATGGAGGGCAAGACCGTGCTGGCCGTGGCGCATCGTCTGTCCACGATCAGTCACATGGACCGGATCGCCGTTCTGGATGCCGGGCGCATCGTCGAGATCGGGTCGCATGACGATCTGCTGGCCAAGGGCGGCCTCTATGCCCGGTACTGGTCGCGGCAATCTGGCGGGTTCCTGGGGTCGGAGGCCGCGGAATAGGGCTTCCCCCTGCAGGCTGTGCCGCGCTATCGGACGGATATGAGCGAACATAACATTCAACGTCTGGGGCATCATGGCGACGGGATCGCCCCCGGCCCCGTCTTTGCCCCCCTGACCCTGCCCGGCGAGGTCGTCACCGGCACGCTGGATGGTCAGCGGCTGACCGATGTGAAGGTCGTGACGCCGTCGCCCGATCGCGTCGCTGCGCCCTGCCGGCATTTCCGGTCCTGCGGGGGCTGTTCGCTGCAACATGCGGCGGATGATTTCGTTGCCCGCTGGAAGGTCGAAATCGTGGCCGAGGCGCTGCGCGCCCACGGGATCGAGGCCGAGATGGCGGGCATCCACGTTTCTCCGCCCCGGTCGCGGCGGCGCGCGACATTGTCGGCGCGGCGCACCAAGAAAGGTGCGCTGGCCGGGTTCCATGGCCGCGCCTCGGGCGTGATCGTGGAGATCCCCGATTGCCATCTGCTGCATCCCGACCTG
Organism: Pseudooceanicola atlanticus; assembly: GCF_000768315.1. Lineage (GTDB taxonomy): Bacteria > Pseudomonadota > Alphaproteobacteria > Rhodobacterales > Rhodobacteraceae > Pseudooceanicola > Pseudooceanicola atlanticus. The sequence continues at coordinate 764,395 of NZ_AQQX01000002.1, read as the reverse complement.
ATGCGCGCCCTGCCGGTGGCAGAGGCGCTGGCGACGACCGCCGGGTCCCGCAAGGGCGAGCTGAGCGTTCAGGTCACGCTGTCCGAAAGCGGGCTGGACGTGGCGGTTTCGGGCGGAAAAGAGCTGGAATCGAGCCTAGAAATCACCCTCGCGCAGGAGGCCGAATGGCTGGACCTGGCACGCCTGGCCTGGGACGGAGAGGTGATCGCCATGCGCCGTCCGCCGTTCCAGCAATTCGGTGCGGCGCGGGTCGTGCCGCCGCCGGGTGCCTTTCTTCAGGCGACGCAGGATGGGGAGGCCGCATTGCTGGCGGCCGTGCGCGAGATTACCGATGGCGCCAAGCGGATCGCGGACCTCTTTGCCGGTTGCGGCACCTTTGCCCTGCCGTTGGCCGAAGGGGCAGAGGTACACGCAGTCGAAGGGGACCGCGCCATGACCCAGGCGCTGGATCGCGGCTGGCGCGAGGCGCAGGGCCTGAAAAAGGTCACGACCGAGGCGCGCGACCTGTTCCGCAACCCGATGCTGTCGGACGAATTCCGCAAGATCGACGCGGTTGTCATCGACCCGCCGCGCGCCGGGGCCGAGGCGCAGATCGCCGAACTGGCAGCGGCCAAGGTTCCGGTGATCGCGCATGTGTCGTGCAACCCGGTGACCTTTGCCCGCGATGCGGCCCGGTTGATCGCTGCGGGCTATCGGATGGGGCCGGTCCGGGTGGTCGATCAGTTCCGATGGTCCGCCCATGTGGAGCTGGTGGCGGGGTTCCGCCTCACGTCGTCGTGAGCGGCGTTTCGGCCCTATGCCATAGGGGGCTTTTCAGGATATAAGGGACAAAAAAATGGCAGGCGGCAGTGATGCGTTTTCTTTCCCTATTCCTGGTCCTCGTGGTCGGTCTGACCCTGAGCGGCTGTTCCAAGTTCTATCATTATGACGGGCCCGAAGTGACCCGTGTGCTGGTCTACAAGACGGACCGGCGGATCATGCTGTTGCACGACAATATCGTGCTGGAAAGCTACAAGATGGATCTGGGCTTTGCCCCGGTCGGTCACAAGCAGTTCCGCGGCGACGGCAAGACGCCCGAGGGCAATTACATCATCGACCGGCGCAACCCGAACAGCGAATTTCACCTGTCCATCGGGATCAATTATCCCAATGCCAAGGACATGGCCTTTGCCTCGTCGCAGGGGAAGAATCCGGGTGGCGACATCTTCATCCACGGTCAGCCCGAGCGGTTCAAGAAACGCGCCAAGCAGGACTGGACCGCTGGCTGCATCGCGGTCAGCAACACCGCCATGCGCAAGATCTATTCGATGGTGAAGAACGGGACGCCAATCACGATCTTCCCGTGACATCTGCCGGTCCGGCGTCGGTCACTCCCCGACGGGGGGTGGGCAGGCACTGCCGCGGCGGATGAACTCGATCTCGATCAGGTCCGAGGGGCCGGTCAGCGTGCCGGTTTCGATCATGCGCAGCAGCAATTCTGCTGCGCGGATGCCGATCTGCGTGCGGGGCTGACGGATCGTGGTCAGGGCAGGGCTAAGGTGCTGGACGATCTCGATATTGTCGAAACCGACGATGGAGACGTCTTCGGGCACGGAATAGCCGGCGCGCTGTACCACCCCCATGAAACCAACCGCCATCTCGTCCGAGGCGAAGAACAGAGCGGTCGGGCGATCCTCCATCGCGAGCCAGGCATTGGCGGCGGCGGCGCCGGAATCCATGCTGAAATCGCCTTCGAGGATCCAGTCGTGGCGGAGCGGCAGGCCGAGCGAGGTGAGAGCGGATCGGAACCCCTCCAACCGGGATTCGGCCAGGACGTTGCCGCGCGGGCCCGTCACATGCCCGACGGAGCGGTGGCCGAGCTGGGCGAAATGCCCCACGGCCATGGCCGCACCGCGTCCGTTTTCGACCCGGACGGAGGGCAGGTCGCTGCCCATCCATTCGCAGGCCATGACGATGGGCGGCCGACCGGGGATTTTCAGCGCATCGGGTGACAGGGATCCGTCCAGCAGGATCAGCCCGTCGGCCTGGCCCGAGGTCAGGTAATGCACCAGCCGTTCATCGGGATCGGGCCCGGACTGGGTGTCGGCGATCAGCATGCCGTACTTGGCCGGTGTCAGGATCGAGGACAGCCCGGCGAGGATCTGCGCGAAGAACGGGTTGGCGATATTGGGCAGCAGCACGATCACCGATCCGGTGCGCTGCCGCCGCAGGTTGGAGGCCGTCGCATTGATGCGATACCCGGTCTCGGCCACGGCGTTCAAAACCGCCTCCCGAGTCGCCGCAGCGACCACGGTGGGTTTGGACAAGGTGCGGCTGACAGTGGCGGTCGAAACGCCCGCTACCCTGGCAACATCCTGAATCGTGGCGATTTTCTTGTCCATTCACTCCCCTTCCGACGGTCCTAACATGGCCTGTGAAAAAATGCTTGTAAACGATTTCATTCTTTGTCACCTTTCTTTGCAAACGATTACATACGCGTTGGAGGAGGAATTCAGCGCGTTTGGGAGGATCAAGTGAAGACACTCAAGGGCCCGGCGCTCTTCCTTGCGCAATTCGCAGGGGACGAAGCGCCGTTCGACAGCTGGAGCGGGATCACCGCCTGGGCCGCGGATTGCGGATACAAGGGCGTGCAGGTTCCCAGCTGGGACAAACGGCTGATCGACCTCGACAAGGCGGCCGAGAGCAAGGGCTATTGCGAGGATTGGGCGGGCCAGGCGCGCGAGAACGGCGTCGAGGTGACAGAGCTTTCGACCCATCTTCAGGGGCAGTTGGTGGCGGTGCACCCGGCTTATGACGCGGCTTTTGACGGGTTTGCCGATGCATCGGTGCATGGCGACCCGAAGGCGCGGCAGGCCTGGGCCGTCAGCCAGGTGGAAAAGGCGATCCACGCCTCGGCCAATCTGGGTCTGACCGCTTTGCCGACCTTTTCCGGTGCGCTGGCCTGGCCCTATTTCTACCCCTGGCCGCAGCGGCCCGCCGGCCTTGTCGAAATGGCCTTTGACGAGTTGGCGGCGCGGTGGCGGCCCCTGTTGGATCTTGCGGACGAGAACGGCATCGACCTGTGCTACGAGATCCATCCCGGCGAAGACCTGCATGACGGCGTCAGCTTCGAGATGTTCCTGGAGCGGGTGAACAACCATCCCCGCGCCATGATGCTCTACGATCCGAGCCATTACGTGTTGCAATGTCTCGATTACCTCGACAACCTCGATATCTACGCGGATCGCATCGGTGCCTTCCACGTCAAGGATGCGGAGTTCAATCCGACCGGGCGCCAGGGCGTCTATGGCGGGTTCCAGTCCTGGGTGGACCGGGCCGGGCGGTTCCGGTCGCTGGGCGACGGGCAGGTCGATTTCAAGGCGATCTTTGCCAAGCTTGCCGCGATGGATTTCGACGGCTGGGCCGTGGTCGAATGGGAATGCGCGCTGAAACACCCCGAAGACGGGGCGCGGGAAGGGGCGGCCTTTGTGCGCGATCACATCATCCGTGTCACGCCGCATGCCTTTGACGATTTCGCCGATGGCGGCGCCGATGATGCGGCCAACCGCAAGATGCTGGGGCTGGACCGATGAGCCGCTTTGCCGAACGCACGGGCCCGATCCGTCTGGGCATGGTCGGTGGTGGGGCCGGCGCGATGATCGGTGGGGTGCACCGGGTTGCCGCGCGGCTGGACGGGGCGTTTCAGCTGGTGGCGGGCGCGCTGTCCTCGACCGAGGAAAAGGCCCGTGCCTCGGCCGCGCAGGTCGGCCTGCCAGAGGACCGGACCTATACCGATTACGTCGAGATGGCCAAGCGCGAGGCGCGGCTGAAGGACGGGATCGAGGCGGTGTCGATCGTCGTGCCGAACCACATGCACCTGCCCGTCGCGCGCGAATTCCTGAAGCGCGGCATCCATGTCATCTGTGACAAGCCGCTGACCGGCACGCTGTCGGATGCGCGCAAGATGCAGGCCGCGGCCGAGAAATCCGAGGCGCTGTTCATCCTGACCCACAATTACACGGGCTATCCGCTGGTGCGCGAGGCGCAGGCCCGCGTCGCAGCCGGAGAGCTGGGGGATCTGCGCCTGGTGCAGGTGGAATACGCCCAGGATTGGCTGGCCGAGGAGCCCGAACCCGACAACAAGCAGGCGTCCTGGCGGACCGATCCCGCGCGTTCCGGCGCCGGGGGTGCGACGGGCGATATCGGGACCCATGCCTGGAACCTGATGCGCTTCGTCACCGGGCTGGTGCCCGAGTCGCTGGCCGCCGATCTGCAAAGCTTCGTTCCCGGGCGGGAGCTGGACGACAACGCCCATGTCATGCTGCGGTTTGACGGTGGGGCGCGTGGCACGCTGTGGTGCAGCCAGGTGGCGGCGGGCGAAGAAAACGGCCTGAAGCTGAGGGTTTACGGAACCAAGGCCGGGCTGGAATGGCGCCAGGAAAACCCCAATGAGCTGCGCGTGACGCCGCTGGGCGGGGCGACGCAGATCATCACCCGGGCCTCTGCCGGGACGAGCGAGGCCTCGCGCCGCCTGACGCGGATCCCGCCGGGCCATCCGGAAGGGTTCTTCGAGGCTTTCGCGAACATCTACGGCGAAGCCGCCCGTGCCATCATCGCCGCCCGCAGCGGACAGCCGGTGCCAGAGGGCGTGCATTTCCCGTCGATCGCCGAAGGGGTCGAAGGAGTGGCCTTTGTCGATGCCTGCGTCCGGTCCTCTCGCCGCAATTCCGCATGGGTGCCGGTATGAGCGCCATCCTCGAAGCGCGGGGCGTGACGCGGTCCTTCGGGCCGATCAAGGTTCTGCACGGCGTCGATTTCTCTCTCGTCCCCGGCGAGGTTCACGCGCTGATCGGGGAAAACGGGGCGGGAAAGTCCACGACGATGAAGATCCTCGGCGGCTATCTGTCCCCGACGGACGGAGAGCTGCTGCTGGACGGAAAGCCGGTGCGCTTTGCCGATCAGAAGGAGGCCGAAGAGGCCGGGATCCTGATGATCCACCAGGAATTCAACCTGGCCATGCAGCTGACGGTCGAGGAAAACCTGTTCCTGGGCCGCGAAAAGCGCAAGGGCCTGTTCCTGGATCACAAGGCGATGCAGGACGAGGCGCGCACGCTGCTGGAGCGGCTGGATTGTCATATCGACCCGCGCACCCGCATCCGCGACCTGTCGGTGCCCAATCGCCAGATGGTCGAGATTGCCCGCGCCATCGGCCGCAATGCCCGCGTGCTGATCATGGACGAACCCACCGCGGTGCTGACGGGGCGGGAAACCGACGTTCTGCTGGACCAGATCGAACGGTTAAAATCCCAGGGTGCGGCGATCCTCTACACCTCTCACAAGCTGGACGAGATCGCGCGCATCGCCGACCGGGTCACGGTTCTGCGGGACGGGGCGCATATCACGACGCGCGCCGCCGAGGGGTTCACCGAACATGCCATGGCAGAGGCGATGGTCGGGCGCGAATTGTCCGACCTGTTCCCGGCCAAGGCCAAGGGCGCCGATGACGTGGTGCTGGAAGTGGATGGCCTGACCGTGCCGGGCAAGGTGCGCGACGCGTCCTTTACCCTGCGGCGCGGCGAGGTGCTGGGCTTTGCCGGGCTGGTCGGTGCCGGACGGACCGAGCTGATGGAAGGCATCGTCGGCCTCCGGCCCGCCACGGGCAGCGTCAAGGTGAACGGCAAGGCGATCAAGGCCGGGTCCGTGCTGGCCGCGCGCGAGGCGGGGCTGGTCTACCTGACCGAGGATCGCAAGGAAAAGGGCCTGCTTCTGGGCAAGTCCCTGACCGAGAACCTGACCCTGCTGGCGCTGGATCGGTTCGGCAAGCTGCGGATCGACAAGGGTGCCGAAGATCAGGCTCTGACAAAGGCGATTTCCGATTTCGATATCCGCGTGAAAGACCGTGACATGGTCGCGGGCAGCCTGTCGGGCGGGAACCAGCAAAAGCTGCTGCTGGCCAAGACGATGCTGGCAGAGCCGCAGATCGTCATCATCGATGAACCGACCCGCGGCATCGACATCGGCACCAAACAGCAGATCTACGATTTCATCGCGGCCCTCGCCGCGGAGGGGAAAAGCGTGATCGTCGTGTCCTCGGAACTGCCCGAGGTGATCGGGCTGGCCTCTCGCGTCGTGGTGATGGGCCGGGGTCATATCGCCGGGGAACTTAGCGGCGAAGACATCACCGAAGATGCCATTCTCCGCCGCGCCATGGGCGTCGGCGAGCTGACCGGAGCAAGCGCATGACCGATACCACCGCAACCCAAAACGAGGCGAAACAGGGTCGAAAACTGCCCTTGCACGCGCTTGGCCCGGTGCTGGCGCTGGTGGCACTGATCATCCTGGGCGCGTCGCTGAATTCCAATTTCCTGAGCTATGGCAACGTGACCAACGTGCTGGCGCGATCCGCCTTCATCGGGATCATCGCGGTCGGCATGACCTTCGTCATTACCGCAGGCGGGATCGACCTGTCGGTCGGATCCATGGCAGCCTTCGTCGCCGGGGTGATGATCCTGGCGATGAACGCCATGATCCCGGTTCTGGGTGTCGGCGTTCCGCTGATCGTCGCGGGCATGGGGGTGGCCCTTCTGGCGGGGATCGCCGCGGGGCTGATAAACGGGTTGCTGATCGCCAAGGTCGGGATCGAGGCGTTCATCGTCACGCTGGGGTCGATGGGCATCTACCGCTCGCTGACCACCTGGCTGGCCGATGGTGGCACCCTGTCGCTGAACTTCGAGGCACGCGGCTTCTACCGTCCGGTCTATTACGACGGCATCCTGGGCATTGCCTGGCCGATCATCGTCTTTGCTCTGGTCGCGATCCTGGGCGAACTGGCGATGCGGAAGACACCGTTCGGCCGCCACTGTGCCGCGCTTGGGGCCAATGAACAGGTCGCGAAGTATTCCGCCGTGAAGGTCGACCGAGTGCGCATGGCCACCTACGTGCTGCTGGGCATGCTCGTCGGTCTGGCCACGATCATGTACGTGCCGCGTCTTGGCTCTGCCTCCGGGTCCACCGGGGTGCTGTGGGAGCTGGAGGCGATTGCCGCCGTCATCATCGGCGGCACCGTCCTGAAGGGCGGCTTCGGCCGGGTCTGGGGCACCGTCGTCGGCGTCCTGATCCTGAGCCTCATCGACAACATTCTGAACCTCGCCTCGATCGTGTCGCCGTATCTGAACGGCGCGATCCAGGGCGTCATCGTCATCCTGGCTGTGGTCTTGCAGCGGGAAGGAAAGTCCGCCGACTGAGCGGCATAATTGGGAGGAAATGCAATGAAACGCAGAGATATTTTCAAGGGGGCCGCGCTTGGCCTGTCCCTCGCCGTCGCGGGCCCCGCGCTGGCACAGGACACCAAGGTTATCGGTGTGGCGATCCCGTCGGCAACCCATGGCTTCATGGGCGGTCTGAACTACCACGCGCAGGCGTCCATCGAACGGCTCGAAGCCACCTATCCCGAGCTTGATTTCGTCCTGGCGACCGCCGGCGATGCGGGCAAGATGGTCAACGACATCGAAGACATGGTCGCGACCCGCAACATCAGCGCGCTGGTCGTGCTGCCCTTCGAATCCGAGCCGCTGACCTCTCCGGTGCAGGCGGTGAAGGAACAGGGCATCTGGGTGACGGTCGTCGACCGTGGCCTGTCGGTCGAAGGGATCGAGGACCTGTACGTCGCGGGCGACAACACCGGCTTTGGCCGTGTGGCCGGCGAATACTTTGCCGAGAACCTGAACGAAGGCGACAACATCGTCGTTCTGCGCGGCATTCCGACGACGCTGGACAACGAGCGCGTGGATGCCTTCACCGCCGCGATCGACGGGTCGGGTATCAACGTTCTGGATATGCAGCACGGCAACTGGAACCGCGACGACGCGTTCAACGTGATGCAGGACTTCCTGTCCAAGTATGACGATATCGACGCCGTCTGGGCCGCCGATGACGACATGGCCGTCGGTGTGCTGGAAGCGATTTCCCAGGCCGACCGCAGCGACGAGATGTGGGTTGTCGGTGGCGCAGGGATGAAGGAAATCATCAAGCGCATCATGGATGGCGACCCGCAGCTGCCGGTGAACGTGACCTATCCGCCGGCCCAGATCGCCACCGCGATCGAGCTGACGGCGCTTGGCCTCGTGTCCGACACGCCGGTTGCCGGCCGCTTCATCATCGGCAGCCAGATCATCACGCCTGAAAACGCAGAGCAGTTCTACTTCCCCGACAGCCCGTTCTGATCGTGGCACCGGATTGTAGATGACCAAGGCGGTCCGGGCGATTGCGCCCGGGCCGTTTTTCGTTTGATGTAGGGCGGATGGAGCCGCCATTCGGATTGCAGAGCAGGAAGATGCGATGACACGACTTGTCGCCGATATCGGCGGAACCAATGCGCGTTTGGCCCTGGCCCAGGGGCACGAGGTGCTGCCCGGCACGCAACAGCGGTTTCGCAACGATGCGCATTCCGGCTTTGACGAGGTGGCGGAGCTTTACCTTGCCGACCATTCCGACCACGGGGTGACCGAGATCGTGGCGGCGATTGCCGGGCCCGTCAGCCCCGAAGAGGGGCACCTGACCAATCGCGGATGGGTGCTGCGCACGGACGATCTGTGTCGGCGCTTCGGCGTGGATCGCGCGGTTCTGGTGAACGATCTGGCGGCGCTTGGCCATGCGCTTCCGGCGCTTGGGCCGGATGAGTTGTTGCCCGTTTTGCCGGGTCACCTGGCCGACCACGCCGATCAGGCGCTGGTGGCGGGCATCGGGACCGGGTTCAACGTGTCGCAGGTTCTCTACCGCGACGGCGTGGCGTCCTGTGGGCGGGCGGAATGCGGGCATCTGTCGGTGCCGGGCAGCGTCGCGGCAGCCCTGCGCGAAAGGCTGGACGCGGAGAAGGCCGCGGACTATGTCACGGTCGAGGATTGCTTTTCCGGGCGTGGCCTGGCGCGAATGTTTGCGGATATGACCGGGCGCAGCGATATCCCTGCGCAGGAGATCCTGGCGACGGATCGCGCCGCGGGGACCGGGTTCAGCAGCTTCTACGCGACCCTGACCGGGCTGCTGGCACGAGAGCTGAGGCTGATCTTCATGCCCGATGCGGGGCTGTATTTCGCAGGGAGTGTCGCGCGGGAATTGCTGACCGGCGACGATATCGCCGCCTTCGAGGCCGCGTTCACCACCGCCACGACGGTCAATCTGCCGCCTACGCCGCCCGTGCGGATCATCCGCGATGACATGGCGGCGCTGAAAGGCTGTGCGCTGGTCTGACGGTCAGGTGCCGGGCTGGGCGTCGGCCGCGGTGCCACCCATGATCATGGTCCACCAGATCTTGCCGTTGTTTTCCTGGTGCCAGGCGAAGCCCATGTTCACGGCGCGGCGGTCCAGGATCACGCGGCGGGTGGCGTCTTCGTCCATCCAGGCCGACAGGGTCTCAAGCTCGGTCTCGTAGGTTTCCGAGATGTTTTCGCCCAGCATCGCGCCGGTATAGCCCACGCGGCGCACCCGGTCGATCGGAGAGGACCCGTCGGAGCCGAAATGCCAGGGGCGATTCTGCCGGGCCATGTCCTGCGAATGGGTCGCGGCGGCGGCGGTCAGGCGGCTGTCGAGTTCGACCGGTCCGGCACCCGACGCAGCGCGCAGCGCGTTCACGGCATCCTGAACTTCGTAGGGAATGGTCGAACGCCCGTTCAGCGGAATGCGATACAGCTTGGGCAAGGGCCGGCCGTCAGCGCCAAGCCGTTGCGGCGACCCCGTATCCATCGGAGCGCAGGCAGTCAGCGCAACAAGCGCCATGGCGATGAAGAGGGGAAGCCGCATGAATTCAGTCCTGACAGGTCGTGAGTACCGCCAACCTCTAACCAATGCTGCGTTGCGATTCAAACCCACATCGGCGTGAGCCTGCCGCATGACGATCCTTTGAATTGCGACTGGTGCCGCCGCGCAATAAGATGCTTACAGATCGATCTTCTTCCGAATAGGTTTAACATGACCAGCCACATCAAAACGCGCCGGGCCTTTCTGGCCGGGTCTGCTGCGGTTCTTGCGTCGCCCGCCCTGGGGCAGACCGAGACCGAAGACACCTATGAAACCCCGTTCCAGAACACCACCGAGGTGGAGCGCGATCCGTCGGAAACCGTCCGGCGCAATATTTCATCTTTCCGGTCGCTGGATTGGCGGCCCTATTTCTCGAACACCCGCAACGGGGCGATCCTGGTCGATATCGACAGCCGCGCCTTGCATTACTGGTCCGAGGACCAGTCGGTCTACAAGCTGTACCCGACCTCTGTCCCGCTGACCGAGGACCTGACGCGCCGTGGCCGGACCTCTGTCGTGCGCAAGGTCGAAGGCCCGTCCTGGCGTCCGACGCCAGCCATGCGCGAGCGTAACCCGGAATGGCCCGCATTCGTCGGTCCGGGCCCGGACAACCCGCTTGGCACCCATGCGCTGTACCTCAGCTGGACCTATTACCGCATCCACGGGACCCATGACACGCGCAAGATCGGACGCAGATCTTCCAACGGTTGCATTGGGTTGTACAACGAGCACATCTCTCAGCTGTTCGCGCTGGCGAAGGTGGGCACCCAAGTGTTGCTAATTTGACGACATTGCGACCGAGTCGCTTAACAGCGACCTAACAAGCATTTGCAATCGCCGAAGAATGCTGGTTAGAACGAGTCACGAGGTAAGTCTTGGGTGCCGGATTGGTGTGTTTGCCGTCCGGCGAATATCTGGAGGATACTATGAAGAAACTCGTTCTCGCCGCCGCTCTGGCAGCCGCTGCTTCGACCGCAACCGCCGGCTCCATGGCTGATCCGGTTATCGAAGCTCCCGTCATCGTCGAAGAAACCACTTCTTCGTCCGCTGGCATCCTGATCCCGCTGCTGCTGCTGGCCGTCGTGGCCGTTGCCGCATCGCGCTAAGATCAGCGAAAGCAATATCGAAAAAGGCGGTGCCTCGGCGCCGCCTTTTTTGTTGCCCTTCGGGGATGTGACAAGGCCGGGGTGACCCGGCCTTTCGCGTTTCAGTTGGCAGGTCCGGGCGTCAGTCGATCCAGCCCTTCAGGTTCGCCTCGATCCGGCCGGCCAGGGCGGTGATATGGGCGTCGTCGTCGTTCAGGCAGGGAATGTAGGTGAAGCTTTCACCCCCCGCATGTTCGAAGCTTTCGCGGATCTCCTCGTTGATCTCTTCCAGCGTCTCGATGCAATCGGCCGAGAAGGCCGGCGCGATCACCGCGATCTTCTTCTTCCCCTGTTCGGCCAGGCGCGCGACCTCTTCGACGGTGTAGGGCTGAAGCCATTCCTCGGGGCCGAACCGGCTCTGGAAGGTCGAGGTGATCTTGTCATCTGCCCAGCCCAGCCGTTCCTTCAGCAGGCGCGTCGTCTTCACGCAATGGCAGTGATAGGGGTCGCCTTCCGTAAGGTAACGGAAGGGCAGGCCGTGATAGGAACAGACGAGGATATCGGGCTGTTCCTCCATCTCCGCATAGGCGCTTTCGACGGATTGGGCGAGCGCGTCGATATAGGCGGGATCGTCGAAATAGGGCGGCAGCGTCCGGGTCGCGGGCTGCCATTTCTCTTCCATCAGGGCGCGGAAGAACTGGTCGTTCGCGGTGGCGGTGGTGGCCCCGGCATATTGCGGATAAAGCGGGCAGAACAGGATCTTGGTACAGCCCGCCGCGACCATGGCCTGAACCTTGGACTTGGTCGAGGGGTTGCCGTAGCGCATGCAGTAATCGACCATCACCGTCTCGCCGTAGCGGTCCTTCAGGGTCTTCTTCAGCTTGGCGGTCTGATCCTTGGTGATCGTCATGAGGGGCGATTCGTTCTCCTCCTCGTTCCAGATCGTCTTGTAGGCGGCGCCGGATTTGAACGGCCGGATCGTCAGCACTATGCCTTGCAGGATGGGCTGCCATTTCCACTTTGGATAATCGATAACCCGTTGATCCGAAAGGAACTCGTTCAAGTAACGACGCATCGGCCAATAGGACGTGTCATCCGGTGTACCGAGATTGGCCAGCAGGACCCCGATCTTTTCGCGCGGGATCGCGGGGTGATCTGCGGGGGCATGGGTCGGGCGGGCGGCGTCGGTCATGTCTGGTCCCTTGTTCTTATGTGCCAGCCGGACTTAGCGGGATGCGGCCGGGGGTCAATCCTTCAGCGGCACTTCGCGCGCATTCAGCGCATCCGCCAGCCGTGACTTGGCAGAGCCGGGGCGCAGCGGTTGCGGCTGGCTATCATCGGGGGCCCATCCGGTCAGGGTGATCAGCTCGAACGTGGCGGGCACGCGGCCATCCTCTGTTCCGAAGGCCTGAACGTAGATCTCGGCGGCGCGGGTCAGCACCTCGCGTCGGGTCGGGCGGCGCAGCCGGGCATCCAGCGCATTCGCCTCGCCCATGGCGCGCAATTCGCGCATCAGGTGCAGCGGCGTTGCATAGGTCGCGGTGAAGGGATGGCCGTCGGCGACCGGAAGGGCCAGCCCCGACCGTTGCAGCAGCGCGCCGAGGTCCCGGATCTCGGCCATGGGCGCGACACGGGGCGACAGCCCGCCCGTCACCTGCGATTCCGCCTGGGCGAGGGCGGCGCGCAATTCATTGAGGCTCTGCCCGCCGGGCAGGATCGCCAGGAACAGGCCGTCGGGTTTCAGGGCGCGGCGGCACTGGATGATCTGGCCGATCGGGTCGCCGGCCCAGTGCAGCGACATCGCGTGGATCACCAGGTCATGGCTTGCCTCGGTCAGGTCCAGCACAGGTTCATCCGCCACGATCCGGGCATTTTCCAACCCAGGCAGACCGGTCCAGGCGTCGGGGTGGCCGGTCACGATGGCTGGCGTCGTAAAGGATCTGTTAACCATGGAGAGGCGATCCTGAACATCCTCGGCGGCCATGTCGTGCAAGAACAGGGCCTCTTTCCGCACCCTAGCGCGGTTGCGGGTCAGGGCGGTGCGATCGGTCAGCCGGGGCGGTTCATTCGGTGTCATGGAGGATAGATATGCGGCTGCGCGGGATCGTGCAAACCTCCATCCGGCTGGTTTATCCGCCGACCTGCCTGACATGCGACACGATGGTCGAGACGGAGGGCGGATTATGCGGCCTCTGCTGGCGGGAAACGCCCTTTATCGACGGCGCGGTCTGCGGCGGATGCGGTGCGCCGCTGGTCGCCGGACCGGTGACGGATGACGTGCTTTGCGACGATTGCCTGCGGGTCCGGCGACCCTGGGCCGCAGGACGGTCAGCGCTGGTCTATCGCGACAATGGGCGGCGGCTGGTGCTGGGCCTGAAACATGGCGACCGGATGGAAGTCGCCCGCCCCGCCGCGCGCTGGATGGCACGAGCTGCGCGCGGGATGGTCACGCCGGACATGATCGTCGTGCCGGTGCCGCTGCACTGGCTGCGGCGGATCAAGCGGCGCTATAACCAGTCCGCGCTGCTGGGCCGGGCACTGGCGCGCGAGATCGGGCTGACCTTCTACGCCGACATGCTGGAACGGCCCCTCGCGACGCCGCCGCTGGACGGGATGAGCCCCGACAAACGGCATGAAACGCTGGAACAGGCCCTGTCGATCAATGGCCGCAGGCAGGGTGATCTGCAGGGGCGCCCGGTCCTGCTGATCGACGACGTGATGACCTCGGGCGCGACGCTTTCCGCCGCGACAGGCGTGCTGCAGGCGGCGGGATCGGGGCCTGTTTCGGTGCTGACACTGGCGCGCGCGGTCAAAGACGCTTAACTATGCCGGGACAAACCCGGGAGTTGCCTCATGAAACCCGTCGAAATCTATACCTCTCCGCTTTGCGGTTTCTGCCACGCCGCCAAGCGCCTGCTGGACCAGAAAGGCGTCGACTACACGGAAATCGACGTGCTGCGCGATGCCGAGCGCAAGCAGGAGATGATCCAGCGCGCCAATGGCGGCTACACCGTGCCGCAAATCTTCGTGGGTCAGACCCATGTCGGCGGCTGCGATGAACTTTATGCGCTTGAGCGGGATGGCAAGCTGGACCCGCTTCTGGCCGCCTGAGATGAAGACCGCACTGCTGCAGATCACCTCTTCGGACGATCCGGAGGCCAACCTCACCATGGTGCGCGACATGGTGCGCGACGCGGCGGGGCAGGGGGCCGGCTTCGTTCTGACCCCCGAGGTCACGAATTGCGTGTCGACCAAGCGGTCGCACCAGGAAGAGGTTCTGGCGCTGCAGGACGACGATGCCTTTCTCGCCGCGATGCGGGAGGAGGCGAAGTCGCTGGACATCTGGCTGCTGCTGGGATCGCTGGCGATGAAGACCGGCGACGCCGACGGACGCTTTGCCAACCGGTCCTTCCTGATCTCGCCTGACGGCGAAATCGCGGGCTGGTACGACAAGATCCACATGTTCGACGTCGAGGTCTCGGCCGAGGAAACCTATCGCGAAAGCGCCGGCTATCGCCCCGGTGACCGCGCGGTGGTTGTCGATACCGGCTGGTCCAAGATCGGGATGAGCGTGTGTTACGACATCCGGTTTCCCGCGCTTTACCGTGTGCTGGCCCATGCAGGCGCGCGCATTCTGACCATTCCCGCGGCCTTTTCGCCCGTCACCGGTGCCGCGCATTGGGAACCGCTGCTGCGGGCCCGGGCGATCGAAACAGGGTGCTTCGTTCTGGCGCCCGCGCAGGTGGGCACCCATCCCGCACAGGCCGGCAAACCGCGCAAGACGTATGGCCACGCCATGGCCATCGCCCCCTGGGGCGAGGTTCTGCTGGATGCGGGGACGGATACCGGCATCTTCATGGTCGATCTGGACCTCGACGAGGTCGACAAGGCGCGGCGGCGTGTCGCCTCGCTTACCCATGATCGCGAGTACACTCTCGTTCCATGACGGACCCGAAGAATGCCCTCGCCATCGCGCTGTTTTCCGAGATCCTGACGGCCGACCAACTGGTGCGCAACCGGTTGTCCAAGGTGATGCCCAAGGGGATGGAGATCTCGCATTTCTCGGTCCTGAACCATCTGGCCCATGTCGGCCATGAACGCACCCCCGCACAGCTGGCCCAGACCTTTCACGTCACCCGTGGCGCGATGACCAACACCTTGTCCAAGCTGGAATGGGCGGGCTACGTCAACATCCGCCCCGATTGGGACGATGCGCGACGCAAGCTTGTCGTGATCTCGAATGCGGGGCGCCTGGCGCGAGATTCCGCGCTCGCCGCGATTTCCCCGATGGTCGAGGAATTGATCGGAGAGCTGGGGACAGACAAGGTGCGGGCCGTCCTGCCGATCCTTCGCGAATTGCGCGGCAAGCTGGAATAGAGCCTATTTCAGCACCTGGATCGCGATCGCCCCGGCATAGATCCCCAGCAGCGCAAGCGAGTCGATGCCCATCTTGACCGGACCATGCCGTTCGCGGGTGATCAGCCCGGCCAGAAGGGCCGCCGTCATCAGCAGGGATACCGCGATCCAGAACACGTCATCCGGCTGGGCCGCGTGATACAGCGACCCGTCGCGATAGGCGCTGTCCGAAAGGGTCAGGAACAGCGTGTCGAACATGTTGCCGCCGATGATCCCGCCCACGGCCAGTTGCAGCGCGCCCCGGCGCACCGCGGCAATGGTCGTCACCAGTTCGGGCAGGGAGGTCGCAACCGCCGTCATCAACGCACCCACGAGCGAGGCCGACAGCCCGACCCGGTCGATCAGGGCCGACCCGGTCTGCGCGATCAACCAGCCCGCCATGCCCATGGCCGCCATCAGAGCGAGGAACTCCGTGACCAGTCGGGGGGTGGATTTCGCGGCGGTTTCGTCCTCTTCATCCTCCGGTTCGTCATGGCGGGTTTCGTCGGTATGGACGGGTTTCCACATCGGTTCCTCGCGCACCTGCTGGCTGACGGCGAGGCCGAAGAGGTAGATCGCCGGGATCACGAAGGATGCTGGGTGGATGCCCCAGATCGTGACCTCGGGCGTGGTCATGGCAATCAGGGGCACCGACAGCAGCGCCATCAGCAAGACGCCCTGGATCAGGTTCGTCGCCTCGGCGGCGGCATGTTCCAGGTTGGCCTTGCGAAAGGTCATGTCGGCAATCGCCAGAAAGGCGGTCTGTGCCGCGATACCCCCGATGGAATTGGAAAAGGCCAGCGATGCGCGTCCGTCCAATGCCGCTGTGACAGACACCACCGTGCCCGACAGCGAAGTGGCCGCCCCCAGGATCACGGCGCCGACCATCGCCTCGCCCAGGCCGGTCCGGTCCGCCAACGTGTCGGCGCGCCCGGTCATGATGACCCCGCAGACGGCGATGACCCCCGCGCTGGCAGCAAACAGAAGAAGGATGACGGGCACGGAGAGGTCAGCGATCATGGCTTTCCAACGCCGGCCATCCCATCGGGTTCCGTCGCTTTCGTGTCAGGCCGGACGCAGCGCGGCGGTCACGTAGTTCACCGAAAGATCGCGATCCGACAGGCGCCATTGCCAGGAAATCGGGTTGAAAACAAACCCCTTGCGATCCACGGGGTCCAGCCCCGCCTGGCGCATCAGGTCGAACAGTTCGTCCGGGGTGATGAACTTGTTCCAGTCATGAGTACCGCGCGGCAGCCAGCGCATCACGACCTCGGCGCCGACAATCGCCATGGCAAAGCTTTTCGGGTTGCGGTTGATCGTCGAACAGATGTGCAGCCCGCCGGGTTTCAGCAGGTTGTGACAGGCGGTCAGGTAGGCCAACGGGTCGGCGACATGTTCGACCACTTCCATGTTCAGCACCACGTCGAAGGATTCTCCGGCATCGGCCAGGGCCTCGGCGGTGGTGTGGCGGTAATCGATGTCGAGCCCGGATTGCTGTGCATGGATCTGGGCCACGGGAATGTTACCGGCGGCCGCATCGGCACCGACCACGGTCGCGCCCAGCCGGGCCATCGGTTCGCACAAGAGCCCGCCACCGCAACCGATATCGAGGATGCGAAGCCCCTCGAACGGGCGGTCACCGGACAGATCCCGGCCATATTCGGCAGCGATCTGGGTGGTGATGTAATCCAGCCGGCACGGGTTGAGCATGTGCAGCGGCTTGAACTTGCCGTCGGGGTTCCACCAATCGGCAGCCATGGCTTCGAACTTGGCCACCTCCGACGGGTCGATGGTGTCGATCACGGGGTCGGTTGATTGCATTTCCTGATCCTTGGGGTCATGCTGTTCGGTAACGTATATAGGGCGGAACATGGACAAGTCCTCGGGCCAAAAGAGCGCATCTTCTTATCTTTTTCCACCGATTGACCCGTTCGATCAGCGCATGATCGATGTCGGGGACGGCCACAATGTCTACATGGAACAATCGGGCAATCCCGATGGCCATCCGGTGGTGGTCCTGCATGGCGGGCCCGGCGGCGGGTGCAGCCCGGCGATGCGGCGGTATTTTGACCCCAATCATTATCGCGTGATCCTGTTCGATCAGCGCGGCTGCGGCCGGTCCCGGCCCCATGCCAGCGTCGAAAACAACACGACTTGGCACCTCGTCGCCGATATCGAACGCATCCGCGAGGAGCTGGGCATCGACAAATGGGTCGTCTTCGGCGGCTCTTGGGGGGCGACGCTGTCGCTGCTCTACGCCCAGACCCATCCCGAACGGGTGCTCCACCTGGTGTTGCGCGGTGTCTTCCTGATGACGCGGCGGGAACTGGACTGGTTCTACCAGGGCGGGGCCGGATCCTTCTGGCCCGAGGCGTGGGCCCGGTTCCAGGATCCGATCCCCGAGGACGAGCGCCACGACATGATCGGCGCCTACAACAAGCGCCTCTTCTCGGGCAACATGAAGGACGAGGTTGCCTTTGGCCGGGTCTGGTCGGGCTGGGAAAACTCGCTCGCCTCGATGCGGTCGGCGGGGATGGGCGGTGAGGCGCCGGGCGATTACGCGCGCGCCTTTGCCCGGCTCGAAAACCACTATTTCAGCAATTTCGGCTGGTTGGAGGAGGATCGCCAGATCCTCAACAACATGGACCGGATCGCGCATATTCCCGGCGTCATCGTGCAGGGCCGCTACGACATGATCTGCCCGCCGGTCATGGCGTACGAACTGGCCTCGCGCTGGCCGCACGGAGAGCTTCAGATCGTGGGCGACGCCGGCCATGCACTGTCCGAGCCTGGTATCTCGGCCGAACTGGTCCGCGCCATGAACCGCATCGCCACCGATTCCCTGGGCAGCTGAATGACCGACCCCATCGACGTTCCGATCCGTTACATGCAGCGCACCCGCGACTGGTACCTCGCGCTTGGTTTCGACAACCCCTATGTCTGGGCGCATCACGTGGATGCGCCGTTCCAACCGCTGAAAAAGCCGTTGCAGGACATGCGGTTGGCCTTGATCACCACGGCCGCGCCGTTTCAGCCGGACAAGGGCGACCAGGGGCCCGGCGCGCCCTATAACGCGGCGGCCAAGTTCTACGAGGTCTATTCCGGCGACGTGTGCCAGGACCACGACCTGCGGATTTCCCACATCGCCATCGACCGCGATCACAACGCGATGAAGGACCCCAATGCCTGGTTCCCGCTGCCTGCCCTGCGCGCGGTGGAAGGTAAGAGCTTCGGGGCGTTGACGCCACGCTTTCACGGGCTGCCGACCAATCGCTCGGTCCGCCACACGATGGAGGTCGACGCGCCCGAGATCCTGCGCCGCTGCCGGGAGGACGGGGCTGAGGCCGCGCTGCTGGTGCCGAATTGCCCGGTCTGCCACCAAAGCGTCAGCCTGATCGCCAGGTACCTGGAAGAAAACGGAATTTCCACGGTCGTCATGGGTTGCGCAAAGGATGTGGTCGAACATGTCGGCGCGCCCCGCTTCCTGTACTCGGACTTCCCGCTGGGTCATGCCGCGGGCAAGCCGTTCGACGCGGAATCCCAGGCGCAAACCCTTGATATAGCGCTGAAAACCCTGTCCCAGGCGCCGGGGTCGCGGACCACGGTGCAAAGCCCGCAGCGGTGGTCCGACGATCCGGCATGGAAGCTCGACTATTCCAACCCGGCCACCCGCAGCGCCGAGGAAATGGCCGCGCACCGCGCCAAGGCCCATGCCGATCGGGAGATCGCCCGGAAGGTCCGGGAAACCACCTAACCTCTTCATCTTGCAAGAAATACTCCGGGGGAGTCGCCCGCAGGGCGGCGGGGGCAGAGCCCCCTGACCCTCAGGGTTTGGCGCGGAGCTTTTTCCAGGTGCCGTTGGCCTTGCCGATGGCGTCGTCGCCGACCATCACGCGGGCCTCCATGAAGAACAAGCCCTTGGTTTCATGGGTGATTTTTGGATGAAGCTCGATGAATGACCCGAGCCGCGCGGCGCCAAGGAAATCGTAGCTGAAGCTGACGGTGGCAATCGGCCCGCCATGTGTCACGCGGGCGATGCGACCCATGCCGCGATCGGCCAGGGTCATCAGCATGCCGCCCTGGACTACTCCGTTGAGATTGCGGTGATATTCGGCGGCGCGGAAGCCGATCCATTGCGGCTGACCTTCGACGTCGCGGCTGTAGATCGGGCCGACATGGCCGATGAAACCGGTATCGTCGAGCGGGATCCAGAGGTCGTCGGGGGGCAGCAGATCGTGGGCAGAATCGGGCATATGTATCGCGTCGGTATTACGTCGGTATCGTGTCGGTGCCTGCCTAGCATGGGCGGATCAGGGAGGGGAGACGTACAATCCGCTTGCGATTCGGGACGGACGCGCCTATATGCCCCTCAACAGCGGCGCGCTGAGGCTCAGGCCAAAGGCTCCACCGGAAGTTTCAACGGGCCGCGCGCCCGTTTTTTTGTTCCCGGAGTCCGCATGGACCTTATCGCCAAAACCGCCATCGACCGCCGCATGGCCGAGATCGTGAGCCCCGTCATCGAAGACATGGGGTTCGAACTGGTCCGGCTGCGGATGCTGGGTGGCAATACCAAGACGCTGCAGATCATGGCCGAACGTCCCGACGGCGGGATCGAGGTCGATGAATGTGCCGAAATCTCGAACGCGGTCAGCGCGGTTCTCGATGTCGAGGACCCGGTCACCGATCCCTACACGCTGGAAGTGTCCAGCCCCGGGATCGACCGGCCGCTGACCCGCCTGAAGGATTTCGACACTTTCGAGGGTTACGAAGCCAAACTGGAAACGACCGAGCTGATCGACGGCCGCAAACGCTTCAAGGGCGTTCTGGCGGGTGTCGAAGGCGACGAGGTGCTGATCAATATCGAGGAAGGCACCGTGGGCTTACATTTCGACTGGCTGGCCGATGCCAAGCTGGTTCTCACCGACGAGCTTATCAAAGAGATGCTGAAGGCGCGCAAAAACGCCGGGCAGATCGACGAAGGCCAGTTTGACGATATCGAGACAGATACAGGTTCCGAGGAGGACTGACACATGGCGATTACCTCTGCCAACCAGCTTGAACTGCTGCAAACCGCCGAGGCGGTCGCGCGCGAGAAGATGATCGACCCGGGCCTCGTCATCGAGGCCATGGAAGAATCCCTCGCCCGGGCCGCAAAGAGCCGCTACGGCGCCGAGATGGACATTCGCGTGTCCATCGACCGCAAGACCGGCCGCGCCACCTTCACCCGCGTCCGCACCGTGGTCGAGGACGAGGAGCTGGAGAACTACCAGGCCGAGATGACCGTGCAGCAGGCCAAGCAGTACATGGCCGATCCGCAGGTCGGTGACACCTATGTCGAAGAGGTTCCGCCGGTCGACATGGGCCGGATCGCCGCGCAATCGGCCAAGCAGGTCATCCTGCAGAAGGTCCGCGAAGCGGAACGCGATCGCCAGTACGAGGAATTCAAGGACCGCGCCGGCACCATCATCAACGGTGTCGTCAAGCGCGAGGAATACGGCAACGTCATCGTCGATGTGGGCCAGGGCGAAGGCATCCTGCGCCGCAACGAGAAGATCGGCCGCGAAAGCTATCGCCCGAACGACCGTATCCGCTGCTACATCAAGGATGTGCGCCGCGAACAGCGTGGCCCGCAGATCTTCCTGTCGCGGACCGATCCGCAGTTCATGGCCGAGTTGTTCAAGATGGAAGTGCCCGAGATCTACGAGGGCATCATCGAGATCAAGGCCGTCGCCCGTGACCCCGGGTCGCGCGCCAAGATCGCCGTGATTTCCTATGACGGGGGCATCGACCCGGTCGGCGCCTGTGTCGGTATGCGCGGGTCGCGTGTGCAGGCCGTCGTGAACGAGCTTCAGGGCGAGAAGATCGACATCATCCCGTGGAACGAAGACCAGCCGACCTTCCTGGTGAACGCGCTGCAGCCGGCCGAAGTGTCGAAAGTGGTTCTGGACGAGGAAGCCGAGCGGATCGAGGTCGTCGTGCCCGACGAGCAGCTGAGCCTTGCCATCGGCCGCCGCGGTCAGAACGTGCGCCTGGCGTCCCAGCTGACCGGTCTGGATATCGACATCATGACCGAGGAAGAGGAATCCGCCCGCCGCCAGAAGGAATTCGAGGAACGCACCAAGCTGTTCGTCGACACGCTGGACCTGGACGAATTCTTTGCCCAGCTGCTGGTTTCGGAAGGGTTCACCAACCTCGAAGAGGTCGCCTATGTCGAGATCGACGAATTGCTGGTGATCGACGGTGTCGACGAAGATACCGCGAACGAGCTGCAGGCCCGTGCCCGCGACGTTCTGGAAGCCCAGGCCAAGGCCGCGCTTGAGAAAGCCCGCGAGCTGGGCGCCGAGGACAGCCTGATTTCCTTCGAGGGTCTTACCCCGCAAATGGTCCAGGCCCTGGCAGAGGACGACGTCAAGACGCTTGAAGAATTCGCGACCTGCGCCGACTGGGAACTGGCCGGTGGCTGGACCAGTGTCGATGGCGAGCGGGTCAAGGATGACGGTATCCTTGAACCCTTCGACGTGTCGCTGGAAGAGGCGCAGCACATGGTGATGACCGCCCGCGTCCTGCTGGGCTGGGTCGATCCCGCCGAACTGGAAGCCGAAGAGGCATCCGAAGAGGTCGAAACCCAGGCGGACGCCTGAGAATCGGTCCGGCTGAAGGAGCCGTGATGAGCAGAGGCGGCAACACCAAGGAACGCCCCGACGGGCCGGAGCGGAAGTGCATCGTCACCGGAGAGGTTCAGCCCAAATACGGGCTGATCCGCTTCGTGATGGGCCCGGACGGGGAAATTGTGCCCGACGCTCTGGAAAAATTGCCGGGGCGCGGTATATGGGTCAGTGCAGATCGTGGTGCGATCGAGCAGGCGGTGAAGAAACGTCTGTTCGGCCGGGCGGCGCGGGCCCAGGTGACTGTGTCCGAGGATCTGCCTGATCAGGTTGAACGAATCCTCACGCAGCGCGTCGTCGGTCTCTTGGCGTTGGCGCGCAAGTCCGGGGATGCGGTTGCCGGGTACGAGAAGGTCAAGGACTGGCTGTTGAAGGATCAGGCGGATGTCCTGATTCAGGCGAGCGACGGGTCGGAACGCGGGAAAAGCAAATTATCGACCCCGTATGGAGGCAGTTTCATAGGTTGGCTCACCGCGAATGAGCTGGGCTTGGCCTTTGGCCGGGAAACTGTCATACACGCCGCCTTAGGAACTGGCGGACTGAGCAAAAGAGTTGTAGAGGAGGCCGCAAGGCTGAAAGGCTTGCGGGCTTGATGGCGGCGGGAGGGTCCCGCCCGAAAGGAAATATGGATCACATGAGTGACAACGACGGCAAAAAGACTTTGGGTGTGCGTGGCGGTGGTTCCCGGCCGGGGAACGTGAAGCAGAGCTTCTCGCACGGACGCACCAAGAACGTCGTGGTGGAAACCAAGCGCAAGCGGGTTGTCGTGCCCAAGTCGGGCGCTGGCAAGTCCGGTGGCGGTGCCGGGTCCGTTGGCGACCCGTCGAAACGCCCTGCCGGGATCACCGATGCGGAGATGGACCGCCGTCTCAAGGCCGTGCAGGCCGCCAAGGCCCGCGAGGCCGAAGAGGCTGCTCAGCGCGAGGCCGAGGAAAAGGCCCGCGAGGAAGAACGCCAGCGCCGCCGCGAGGAAGCCGAAGCGAAGGAGCGCGAAGAGCGCGAACGCGAGGCCGCCCTGAAGGCGAAGCAGGAAGAAGAAGAGCGCGCCAAGCGTGACGCCGAGGAGGCCGCGAAGCGTGCCGCTGCGGCCGCCGCCCAGCCCGCTCCGCCCGAGGACGGTGCGCCTGCCCGCAAGACCGCGCCGGCCAACCGGGGCGCCGAGCGTCCTGCCCGTGCCAATGACCGCGAAGATCGCGGTGGGCGTGGCAAGGGCGACAAGTCCGATGGCCGCCGTTCCGGCAAGCTGACGCTGAACCAGGCCCTGTCGGGCGGTGAAGGCGGACGTCAGAAATCCATGGCCGCGATGAAGCGCAAGCAGGAGCGTGCGCGTCAGAAGGCGATGGGCCAGAACACCGTGCGCGAAAAGGTCGTCCGTGACGTCCAGGTGCCCGAGGCGATCATGGTCGGCGAACTGGCCAACCGGATGGCCGAACGTGTCGCCGACGTCGTCAAGGCGCTGATGCAGAACGGCATGATGGTCACGCAGAACCAGACGATCGACGCGGATACCGCGGAACTGATCATCGAAGAGTTCGGCCACAACATCGTCCGGGTTTCCGATGCTGACGTCGAGGATGTCATCAAGGAGATCGAGGACAAGGAAGAAGACCTCAAGCCGCGCGCCCCGGTCATCACGATCATGGGCCACGTCGACCACGGCAAGACCTCTCTGCTGGACGCGATTCGCGATGCGAAAGTCGTTGCGGGCGAGGCCGGCGGGATCACCCAGCACATCGGCGCCTACCAGGTGACCACCGATGGCGGGCAGGTTCTGACCTTCCTCGATACGCCGGGCCACGCGGCCTTTACCTCGATGCGGGCCCGTGGTGCGCAGGTGACGGATATCGTCGTGCTGGTTGTTGCTGCGGATGACGCGGTGATGCCGCAGACCATCGAAGCCATCAACCACGCCAAGGCCGCCGAAGTGCCGATGATCGTCGCGATCAACAAGTGCGACAAGCCGGAGGCCAACCCGACCAAGGTGCGGACCGATCTGCTTCAGCACGAGGTGATCGTCGAAGAGATGTCCGGCGAAGTACAGGATGTCGAAGTGTCGGCCCATACCGGGCAGGGCCTGGATGAACTGCTGGAAGCCATCGCGCTTCAGGCTGAATTGCTTGAGCTGAAGGCCAACCCCGATCGCGCCGCCCAGGGTGCCGTGATCGAAGCCCAGCTGGACGTGGGCCGTGGCCCCGTGGCCACCGTTCTGGTCCAGTCCGGTACGCTGCGCCAGGGCGACGTGTTCGTCGTCGGCGAGCAGTGGGGTAAGGTCCGTGCGCTGGTCAACGACCGCGGTGAACGCGTGAAGGAAGCCGGCCCGTCCGTTCCGGTCGAGGTTCTCGGCCTCAACGGTACGCCCGAGGCCGGTGACGTCCTGAACGTGACCAGCACCGAGGCACAGGCCCGCGAGATCGCCGAATACCGCGAGAACGCCGCCAAGGAGAAACGCGCCGCTGCTGGTGCCGCGACGACCCTTGAACAGCTGATGCAGAAGGCCAAGGAAGACGAAAACGTCACCGAGATGCCGATCCTGGTGAAGGCTGACGTGCAGGGTTCGGCCGAGGCGATCGTCCAGGCGATGGAAAAGATCGGCAACGACGAAGTGCGCGTGCGGGTTCTGCATGCGGGCGTCGGCGCGATCACGGAATCCGATGTCGGCCTGGCCGAAGCGTCGGGCGCACCGGTCTTCGGCTTCAACGTGCGGGCGAATGCGCCGGCCCGGAACGCCGCGAACCAGAAGGGCGTGGAGATCCGCTATTACTCGGTGATCTACGACCTGGTGGACGACGTGAAGGCTGCGGCCTCTGGTCTGCTGTCCGCGGAAATCCGCGAGAAGTTCATCGGCTACGCGCAGATCAAGGAAGTCTTCAAGGTCACGGGCGTCGGCCGTGTGGCCGGCTGCCTTGTCACCGAGGGCGTTGCCCGCCGGTCCGCCGGTGTGCGCCTGCTGCGCGACGACGTGGTGATCCACGAAGGCACGCTGAAAACGCTCAAGCGCTTCAAGGACGAGGTGAGCGAAGTCATCTCGGGTCAGGAATGCGGTATGGCCTTCGAGAACTACGAAGACATCCGTCCGGACGACGTGATCGAGATTTTCGAGCGGGAAGAGATCGAGCGCACGCTCTGATCCTTTCCCCATCGGGACACGAAAAAACGCGCCACTTGCAGGTGGCGCGTTTTCTTTTTGTCGATGGCTGTCCGGCTGAGGTCAAACAAGGCCGGTGTTGCTGATCGTCAGGTCCGTGATGCACGGAGTGTTTGTGCAGCCGGTTTTCAAACGAAAAGCAGGAAAGGACGTGCGAACACGGTTCCCGTCACCCGGAAGGGTCGGGATGTGTTACGCGGCTGCCGAGTTCGACACGGGCAGGCCGACGAATGTCTTGTCGCCTACCTGAACCTCGATCCGGCCATCAGTGAGTGTGCGCACATAGGTGCCCTGAACGGAAATGTAGGATCCGACAGTGATAGTTCTCAACATCTTCAATCTCTCCCCGAAGATTGTGAACTTTAGGATACATCCTTTTGGTTGTGGCGCAAATGGCAACAAACACAAAAAGTATGGGTATTGAGCCATTCTTAACGGCGCATTCGTATATATCAGGTTAACTGGTTCGCGAATTGCGGCGGCGCAGCACAAGTTGTTGCGTTGCAGCGTTAAATGACGCTACGTATTTTCTGCACCCGCTAAAGAAACTCTGACCTAATGGTCAAGAATGGCATCCCGATGGAATTGGTTGTTTCCGAATCTGTCACAACCAATCGCGCAGGATGGGAATCAGGGGGATGTCGGCCGGCGGCATCGGATAATCCCTGAGTTGAGTGGGGCGCGCCCAGGCAAGGGTCTGGCCCTCGCGCGGTTGCGGCGTGCCTTCCCATTTGCGGCAGGCAAAGAGCGGCATCAGCAGGTGGAAATCGTCATAGCCATGCGACGCGAAGGTCAGCGGCGCGAGGCAGCTTTCCCAGGTGTTGATGCCGAGCTCTTCCTGCAATTCACGGATCAGCGCATGTTCGGGGCTTTCGCCCGGTTCGACCTTGCCGCCGGGGAATTCCCATAGGCCGGCCATGGACTTGCCCTCCGGGCGCTGGGCCAGGAGGACACGGCCATCACGGTCGATCAGGGCGACGGCAGAAACGAGGACGATCTTCATGCCGTGTCAGGACCGGTAATCGGCGTTGATCGAGATGTAGCCATGGGTCAGGTCACAGGTCCACACGGTGGCGGTGCCGCCGCCAAGGCCGAGGTCGACGCGGATGTCGATCTTGTCGCCTGTCATGTGCGCGGCGCCGTCTTCCTCCTTGTAGGAGGGCGCGCGCCAGCCCTTGTCGGCCACCAGCACGTCGCCGAACCAGATCGAGATCAGGTCGCGGTCGGCGGCGGCGCCGGATTTGCCGATGGCCATGACGATGCGGCCCCAGTTCGGGTCCTCGCCGGCGATGGCGGTCTTGACTAGCGGGGAATTCGCGATGGAGAGCGCATGGGTGCGCGCATCGGCATCGGAATGGGCGCCGGTGACGTGGATTTCGACGAACTTGGTCGCGCCTTCGCCGTCGCGGACCACCTGGTGGGCGAGGTCCAGCATCAGGCCGCGCAGGGCGTCGATAAAGGCGGTGTTCGCCTCGGTCACGCGGATGCCGGACGCGCCGGTGGCGGCGCAGATCAGGCTGTCGGAGGTCGAGGTGTCGCTGTCGACGGTGATGCAGTTGAAGGTCAGGTCCGTGGCGGCCGACACCATGTCCTGCAGCACAGGCTGGTCGATGGCCGCGTCGGTGAAGATGTAGACCAGCATCGTCGCCATGTCGGGGGCGATCATGCCGGACCCCTTGGCGATGCCGGCGATGCGGACGGTCTGACCGTCGACCTGGACCTCGGCAGCGGCGCCCTTGGGGTAGGTGTCGGTGGTCATGATCGCGGCGGCGGCATCTGCGATGCCATCAGCCGACAGGCTGCCGGCGAGTTCTTCGAGCTTGGCGGTGATGCGGTCATGGGGCAGGGGTTCGCCGATCACCCCGGTGGAGGAGGTGAAGACGCGGCTTTCCTCGATCCCGAGCGCTTTTGCGGCGGCGTTTGTGACGGCCTTCGTCGCCTCGACCCCGTTGCGGCCGGTGAAGGCGTTGGCGTTGCCGGAATTGACCACGATGGCCGCGGCACCGGTGCTGTCGCCGCCGATCTTGGACTGGCAGTCGAGCACCGGGGCGGAGCGGGTGGCGGAGCGGGTGAACACCCCTGCGATCGCGGTGCCGGGCGCGAGCCGCGCCAGCATCACATCCTTGCGTCCCGCGTATTTGACGCCTGCGCCGATGGTTGCGAATTCGACCCCCCCGATAACGGGAAGGTCGGGAAAGGAAGCCGGGGCGAGAGGCGAACGCGGCGGGGTGCCACCCATAGAATTACTCCGTCAGGTCCATGTTGCTGAGCAGTTTCGGGTCGATCGCTTCGGACCCGCTGCGGTCCACATTGGCGTTTTCGACCAGCCCGTCAATATGCGCTTTGACGACGTCCTGTTCGACCTTGGCGCGGAGTTCGCCACGGACCTCTTCCAGGGTCGGAGCCTCCTTGATGCGGGTTTCATTCAGCTGGATCACGTGCCAGCCGAACTGCGTCTGGACCGGGGCGGAGATGTCGCCGACTTCCATTTCCATGACGGCGGCTTCGAACGGGGGCACCATCATGCCCTGGCCGAACCAGCCGAGCGACCCACCGTTGGGACCCGACGGGCCGGTGGATTTCTCACGCGCGACGGCGGCGAATTCTGCCCCGCCTTCAAGCTCTTCCACGATGGCCTGGGCCTCTTCCTCGGTTTCGACGAGGATATGGGCGGCCTGGTACTCGGTTTCGGCCTCGGCCTGGGCGTATTGCTCGTCATAGGCGGCCTGGATCGCGGCGTCGGTGACGGCAGTTTCGAGGATCTTGCCCACGACCTCTGCGGCCATCAGCGAACGCTCCTCGTTCTCGAGCGCCATGGCGACGCGGGGCGGGGTGTCGCCCTCGAAGCTGTGCTGGAGCGCGGTCTGCTGGACCAGCTGGTCGAGGATACCGGGGAACAGCACTTCGTCCGGAAGCTGGTTGTACTGCTGCGGCAGCGCACGGCGCACGAGGATCATGTGGCCCAGCGTGATCTCGGTCCCGTCGACGGTGGCGACGACGGTGTCGGGGCTGGGTTCTTCCTGGGCGAGAACAGGCGCGGCCATGGTCAGGGAGAGTGCAATTGCAGCAGCCCGGCTTAGACGTAGGGTCATGTTGAAACCTTTGATTGGCCGCGTCAGGGCGCGGCGTTGACAGGGTAGGGGTGGCCCCTTACATCGGCTCAAGGCTTGGCGGGGTCCCCGGCTGCCGCCCCTTCTATGGGGGCTGGCCCTTGGGTACAAGCAACGCGCCAACACATCGACGTCAACAATCGAACGGAATGCATCATGCTGGGAATGGGCAAAATTGCCAAAAAGGTGTTCGGCACCCCGAACGACCGGAAGGTAAAAGCGACGCGCCCAATCGTCCAGAAGATCAACGACCTCGAGCCGGAATTCGAAAAGCTGAGCGACGAAGGTCTCAAGGACAAGACCGAGGAACTGGCCAAGCGGGCCATGGGCGGTGAAAGCCTGGACGCGATCCTGCCCGAAGCCTTTGCCAATTGCCGCGAAGCTGCGAAGCGGGCCCTGGGCCTGCGCGCCTTCGACGTGCAGCTGATGGGCGGTATCTTCATGCACCAGGGCAACATCGCCGAGATGAAGACCGGTGAGGGCAAGACGCTGGTCGCGACCTTCCCCGCCTACCTGAACGCGCTGACGGGCAAGGGCGTGCACATCGTCACCGTCAACGATTACCTGGCCCGCCGCGACGCGGACTGGATGTCCAAGGTCTATTCCATGCTGGGTCTGACCACCGGCGTCGTCTATCCGCAGCAGCCCGCCGCGGAGAAGAAGGCCGCCTATGACAGCGACATCACCTACGCGACGAACAACGAGCTGGGCTTCGACTACCTGCGCGACAACATGAAGTCGGAACTGGCGGAGATGTCGCAGCGCAAGCACAACTTCGCCATCGTCGACGAGGTGGACAGCATCCTGATCGACGAAGCGCGGACGCCGCTGATCATCTCGGGCCCCGCGCAGGACCGGTCGGAGCTGTATGTCGCCATCGACCAGCTGATCCCGTCGTTGGACGACAGCCACTACACCAAGGACGAAAAGCAGCGCCAGGTCACCTTCACCGACGAGGGCAACGAGGCGCTGGAAGGGCTGCTGCACAATGCGGGCATCCTGCCGGAAGACCAGACGCTGTATGACCCGGAATCGACCACGATCGTCCACCACGTGAACCAGGCGCTGCGCGCCCACAAGCTGTTCCAGAAGGACAAGGATTACATCGTCCGCAACGATGAGGTCGTGCTGATCGACGAATTCACCGGCCGGATGATGGCCGGGCGCCGTCTGTCCGAGGGCCTGCACCAGGCCATCGAGGCCAAGGAAGGCGTGAAGATCCAGCCCGAGAACGTGACGCTGGCGCAGGTGACGTTCCAGAACTACTTCCGCCTGTACGACAAGCTGTCGGGCATGACCGGGACGGCCAGCACCGAGGCCGAGGAATTCCAGGAAATCTACGGGCTGGGCGTGGTCGAGGTTCCGACCAACAAGCCGATTGCGCGGGTGGATGACGACGACGCCGTCTATCGCACCACGCAGGAGAAATATGACGCCATCGTCGAGACCATCAAGGAGGCCCATGCCAAGGGCCAGCCGATCCTTGTCGGCACCACCTCGATCGAGAAATCCGAGCTGCTGTCGGCGCTGCTGACCAAGGCCGATCTGAAGCACAACGTCCTGAACGCGCGCCAGCACGAGCAGGAGGCGCAGATCGTCGCCGATGCCGGCAAGCTGGGCGCGATCACCATCGCGACGAACATGGCGGGCCGTGGCACCGACATCAAGCTGGGCGGCAATGTCGAGTTCAAGATCATGGAGGCGATTGCCGCCGATCCCGAGGCCGACCCCGAGGAGATCCGCCAGCGGATCGAAAAGGAACACGTCGCCGACGAGGAAAAGGTGAAGGCCGCGGGTGGCCTGTTCGTCCTGGCCACGGAACGTCACGAATCCCGACGGATCGACAACCAGCTGCGCGGCCGTTCGGGCCGCCAGGGGGATCCGGGCCGGTCGTCCTTCTTCCTGTCGCTGGAAGACGACCTGATGCGGATCTTCGGGTCCGAGCGGCTCGACAAGGTTCTGTCTTCGCTGGGCATGAAGGATGGCGAGGCGATCGTGCACCCCTGGGTGAACAAGTCGCTGGAACGCGCCCAGGCCAAGGTCGAGGGCCGCAACTTCGACATGCGGAAACAGGTTCTGAAATTCGACGACGTGATGAACGATCAGCGGAAGCTGGTCTTCTCGCAGCGGATGGAGATCATGGAATCGAAGGACCTGTCGGAGATCGTCAACGACATGCGGTCCCAGGTGATCGACGACCTTGTCACCACCTATGTTCCGCCCAAGACCTATGCCGACCAGTGGGACGGCGACGGTCTGCACCAGGCGGTGCTGGAGGGGCTGAACCTCGACGCGCCGGTCAAGGACTGGATCGAGGAAGAGGGTGTCGACGACGAAGCCATCGCCGAGCGCCTGGAAGAGGCCGCCGACAAGTACATGGCGAGCAAGGCCGCGGAATTCGGGCCGGAAAACATGCGGTCGATCGAGAAGCAGGTGCTGCTTCAGACCATCGACAGCAAGTGGCGCGAGCATCTGCTGACGCTGGAACATCTGCGGTCCGTCGTGGGCTTCCGCGGCTATGCGCAGCGCGATCCGCTGAACGAGTACAAGTCCGAAGCCTTCGCGCTGTTCCAGTCGATGCTGGATTCGCTGCGGGAAGAGGTGACCTCGACCCTGTCGCGGGTGCGTCCGCTGACCGAGGACGAGCAGCGCCAGCAGATGGAGCAACTGCAACGCCAGCTGGCGGCCCAGCAGGCTGCCGCGCAGGCCAGCCAGGGCGAAACGCCGCCCCAGGGTGATGCCGCCGCCGCCGCGCCCACTGGCGAGGCCGTGGCCGGTCTGGACCCGAACGACCCCTCCAGCTGGGGCGATGTGGGCCGCAACGCGCCGTGCCCCTGTGGGTCGGGCAAGAAGTTCAAGCATTGCCACGGCGCGCTGGTCTGACATCTTAAGCGTGCAAAAGTGTGGCCAAAAAGCCGGGTGACGGGAATCCGCCCCGGCTTTGCCATATGTTTGCCCCAATCGTTCTGCACTGCTCATTCCGAACAGATCCGGAGATCATCGAAATGATCAAAGTGAGCACGATTGCGATTGCAGGCGGTACGCTGGTTATGGCGGCCGCTATTGGTGTGTTCATGCAGACGGGACAGCAGGATACCTCTTCCTTCGCCCCGGCGACCCCTGTCGAAACCGAAACCCTGAGCAACCTGCCGAAGGACGCGCAGACCCCCGGTTCGATCCAGGAGACCCCGGTGCAGCTGGCCGCGATCACGCTGACCTCGTCCGATGTGACGCGTCTGCCCGACACGATGACCAAGGCCGCCCAGTTCCCGCTGACCCCGATCCTTGTCGCCACCGGTGACGAGGACATGCTGGAGGCCGGGAACGACACCGCGGCGTCGGACGCAACGGAACCGCTGAGCGAACCGCGCGCAGAGCAGGGCTGCTTTGTCGACCTGGCCGGCGAAACCCGGGCCGCCGCCATGGTGGCGCTAAAGCTGAGCGCGCCGTGCCAGCCGAATGCGCGGGTCGTTTTCCATCATGAGGGGATGAAGTTCACCTCGGCCACGGATGACGAGGGCTATGTCCAGGTCCTGGTGCCTGCCCTGGCCGAACAGGCCGCGTTCCTAGCGATGATGGATGACGGCAATGGCGCCGCCGTTGAAGTCGAGGTCGGATCGCTGAGCTTTTACGACCGGTCGATCGTGCAATGGCGCGGCGATGCGGGCGTGTCGATCCATGCGCTGGAATTCGGCGCGGATTACAAGGATGCGGGCCATGTCTGGGCCGGTGCCCCGCGGGACGCCAAGATCGCCGCTGTCGGCGAGGGCGGGTTCGTGACCCGGCTGGGCGATACCAGCATCGACGGGGCCAACATGGCCGATGTCTACACCTTCCCGACCGGCACCGCCAAAGCCAGCGGTGACGTCCAGATGAGCGTCGAGGTCGAGGTCACCGAGCTGAATTGCGGGCGTGAAGTCACCGCCGAGGTTCTGCAGGTTTCCGATGCTGTCGTGAGCGAACCGAGCCTGCTGAGCGTGACCGTGCCGGATTGCGATGCGGTTGGTGATTTTCTGCTGTTGAAAAACCTTGTCGATGACCTGAAGATCGCTTCCAGGTCATAGGCAAATCAAGGACCCGTCATGTCGGTTCTTCGTGCGGCGTTCTGCGCCGCACTTCTTCTGTTTGGAGCAGCGATCGGGGCGATTGCACAGGACGTGACGTTGTCGTCGCGCGACGGGTCCGTCACGATCACCGGTAACCTGTTGAGTTTCGACGGTGAATTCTATCGCGTCGAATCGGAATACGGAGAGCTGACGGTCGACGGGTCCGGCGTGATCTGCGAAGGCCCGGCCTGTCCGAACCTGTCCGCCTTCGTGGCCGAGATGACGATTTCCGGGGCGGCCACCACGGGCGAGGTGCTGTTGCCCGCCTTGGTCGAGGGGTTCGGCTTCCGCTATGGCTATGGCGTCACCCGCGAGGAGGTGGAGCCGGGCATCGTGACCTACGTGCTGACCGAACGGTCCGAGGACCGGGTCGCGGGCCGGTTCACCATCCGGTCCAGCAACACGAACGAGGGTTTTGCCGACCTGCTGGCCAACGAGGCCGATCTTGTCATGGCCCTGCGTGAGATCCGCCCCGGAGAGCTGCGCCGCGCCATCGAGGCAGGGATGGGCAATCTGCGGGCTGCCGGGCGGTCGCGTGTGCTGGCGCTGGATGCGCTGGTGCCGATCGTTGCGCCGGGCAACCCGGTGACCGAGATCACGATGCCGCAGCTGTCGCGCGTCTTTTCCGGAGAGATCGACAATTGGCAGGCGCTCGGCGGGCCCGACGCGCCCATCGTGCCGCATCTGCGGGATGCGGCGTCGGGGCTGGGGCAGGCGGTGGAGGATCGGTTGCTGTCGCCCGTCGGCGCGTCGCTGGCCGAGACGGCCGTGCGCCACGAAAGCGACCGGGCGCTGGTGCGCGACGTGCTGCGCGATCCGTTTGCCATCGGGCTGACCACCGCGTCGGAAACCGGCGATGCCATGCAATTGGGCCTGAGCGGGGAATGCGGGTTCACCATCCATGCCACCCGGATCGACGCCAAGACCGAGGATTACCCGCTGACCGCGCCGGTGTTTCTTTACATGCCCGCGCGGCGTCTGCCCAAGCTGGCCCGCGAATTCCTGGCCTATACCCGCCAGCCTGCCGCCCAGCTGGTGATCCGGCGGGCAGGGTTCGTCGACCAGGCGCCGGAGGAAGTGGCGATCAACGATCAGGGTGCGCGATTTGCCAATGCCATCGCCCAGGCAGGGACCGAGATCGACCTGCAGGAATTGCAGGCGATGGTGCGCTACCTGACGCCATTGAAACGGCTGACGACCTCCTTCCGGTTCGAGGCCGGGTCGACCCTGCTGGACGCGCAGTCGCGGTCCAATGTCGAACAGCTGGCCACCGCGCTGGAGGGCAGCATGTATGACGGGCGGCGCATCGTCTTTGTGGGCTTTTCCGATGGGCGGGGCAGCGCGGGCGTGAACCTGAACCTGGCGCGGGACCGGGCCGAGGCCGTGCGCCGCGCCGTGGTGAACGCCGCGCGGACCGCCGATTTCGACCAGATCGACGTGGATGTCGCCGCCTTTGGCGAGGCGATGCCGATGGCCTGCGATGACAGCGCCTGGGGCCGGCAGGTGAACCGGCGGGTCGAGGTCTGGATCCGCTAGAGCTCTGCCCGGCCGGAGAGATCGCTGGCGAGGCTGCGGACAAGCTCTGCGCAGCGGGCGACCTTGTCCGGGGTCATTCGGACAGCCAGCCCGGAAACGGAGATGGCGGCCGCGGCTTCCCCGGACGGAGAGCGGACGACGGCGGCGACGCAGCGCAGGCCGATCACGAATTCCTCGTCATCCATGGCAAAGCCTTGGTCGCGGATCATCGCGATGTTGCGGTGCACCGCGTCGCGCGTCGTCAGGGAACGGGCGGTGGCCGGGGTCAGGCCGTAGCGGTCGATCAGCGCGTCGATCTGGTCGTCGTCCCAAGTGGCGATGATCGCCTTGCCCATGCCGGAACACAGGATCGGCGCGTGCCCCCCGGGCGGAGAGATCGCGCGCATGATCTCGCGGCTTTCGGCCTGGGCGATCGTGATGACATGGCCCTTTTCGATGACGCCGAGATTGGCGGTCTCGCGGGTGGCATCGCGCAGGCGGCGCAGATGCGGCATGGCGGGGGCCAGCATGGTCTTGGCCGTGCCCCAGGCCGCGCCGACCGTATGGGCGCGCCGCCCGATATGCCACAGGCCCGTGGCCGCGTCGGTCTGCACGAAACCGCGGGTTTCCAGCGCTGTCAGAAGCCGGTGGGTCGTTGACGGGGCCAGGTCGGCCGCGCGGGCGAGGTCGGACAGGCGGCGGCCTTCGGGGTCGGCTGCGATCAGCTCCAGCAATGTCAGGGCGCGGTCGACGGATTGAACGGCAGTTGTCATGGGGACCTCTCGGGATATGTTTTCCACGATATGGAAAAGTGCGACGGGGGTCACGCTTTTGCCGACGCAACGCGCTAGGGTCCGCGCAACAAGAGGAGTCGTGACATGACGGAATATGTGGAACGGGCCGGCCTGCAGGTCGCCGCGGAACTGGCAGAGCTGGTCGAGACGCGGATCCTGCCCGGCACCGGGGTGGAGGCCAAGGCCTTCTGGGAAGGCTATGCCGTGATGCTGAAGGACCTGGTGCCGGAAAATCTGCGGCTGCTGGACAAGCGCGACAGCCTGCAGGCGCAGATCGACACCTGGCTGGCCGAGCGCAAGGGTCAGGATTGGGATGCCGCCGCCTATCGCGCCTTCCTGGAAGAGATCGGGTACCTGGTGCCCGAGGGCCCGGATTTCGAGATCGGGACCGAGAATGTCGACCCCGAGATCGCGACGATTGCCGGGCCGCAGCTGGTCGTGCCGGTGATGAATGCGCGGTTCGCGCTGAACGCGGCGAATGCCCGGTGGGGATCCTTGTATGACGCGCTCTATGGCACCGATGCGCTGCCCGGTGCGCCCGAGGGCAAGGGGTATGACCCCAAGCGCGGGGCGCAGGCCGTGGCCTGGGCCGCGGAGTTCCTGGACGGTGCCGTGCCGCTGGATGGCGCGTCCCATGCAGATGTCACCGCCTATCAGCGGGACGGTGCTGCGCTGGTCGCGAAGGTCGGGGACAAGGCTCATGGCTTTGTCGACCCCTCCGTTTTCGTGGGCTACACGGAGGACGGTGATACCGCGTCCTACATGCTGCGCCACAACGGGCTGCATATCGAGCTGTTGATCGACCCGTCGCATCCCGTGGGCAGGGACTCGGCCGCCGGGCTGAAGGACGTCGTGCTGGAATCGGCCCTGACCGCGATCCAGGATTGCGAGGACAGCGTCGCCGCCGTGGATGCCGCCGACAAGACCGAGGTCTATGCCAATTGGCTGGGCCTGATGACCGGCGGGCTGACCGAGACCTTCGAGAAGGGCGGCCAGCAGATGACCCGCGCGCTGAATAGCGACAAGGTGCTGACCGCGCCGGACGGGTCGAGCCTGACCCTGCCGGGTCGTGCCCTGCTGTTGGTGCGGAACGTGGGCCACCTGATGACCACTGACGCGGTGATG
The DNA here is from genome assembly GCF_000768315.1 of Pseudooceanicola atlanticus. GTDB lineage: Bacteria > Pseudomonadota > Alphaproteobacteria > Rhodobacterales > Rhodobacteraceae > Pseudooceanicola > Pseudooceanicola atlanticus. Next base: position 728,684 of record NZ_AQQX01000002.1, on the reverse strand, counting down.
TTCGAGGGCGAGGAAACGCCCGAGGGGATGCTGGATGCGCTGGTGACCGTCGCCTGCGCCATGCATGACCTGCAAAAGACCGAAGGCCCGCGCAATTCGCGCGCCGGGTCGGTCTACGTGGTGAAGCCCAAGATGCACGGCCCCGAAGAGGTCGCTTTTGCCGATACGATGTATGCGCGGGTGGAGGAGATCCTGGGCCTGCCGCTGAACACCGTGAAACTGGGCGTGATGGACGAAGAGCGCCGCACCTCGGCCAACCTGCGCGAATGCATGCGGGCGGTGAAGGACCGGCTGGTTTTCATCAACACCGGCTTCCTGGATCGTACCGGCGACGAGATCCATACCTCGATGCAGATGGGGCCGTTCATTCCCAAGGGGGAAATGGCGGGCTCTGTCTGGCTGAAGGCCTATGAGGACGGCAATGTCGATGCGGGGCTGGCGCTTGGCCTGCGGGGCAAGGGGCAGATCGGCAAGGGGATGTGGGCCAAGCCCGACCGCATGGCCGAGATGCTGGAGGCGAAGACGAACCACCCGACTGCCGGGGCCAACACCGCCTGGGTGCCGTCGCCGACCGCCGCAACGCTGCACGCCACCCATTATCACCAGATCGACGTGGCCGCGCGCCAGGATGCTTTGATGAGCCGGGAGCGCGCCGATCTGGGCGATCTGCTGACCCCGCCCGTCCTGTCCGGGCGCAACCTGACCGAGGACGAGGTACGCCGCGACCTGGACAACAATTGCCAGGGGATCCTGGGCTACGTGGTCCGCTGGGTCGATCAGGGCGTCGGGTGTTCGAAGGTTCCGGACATCAACGATGTGGGCCTGATGGAGGATCGCGCGACGCTGCGGATTTCCTCGCAATACCTGGCGAACTGGCTGGAACACGGGTTGATCACCCGCGACGAGGTTGAAGCTGCGCTGATGCGCATGGCGGCGAAGGTGGACGCCCAGAACGCGGGTGATCCGGCCTATCGGCCGCTGGTCGACAATCCCGATGGGCCGGCTTTCCAGGCGGCACGGGATCTGATCTTTACCGGGGTGGCGCAGCCCTCGGGCTATACCGAGCCGGTGCTGCATGCCGCCCGGCGCAAGGCGAAGGAGGTTTACGCATGATTTCGGTGAACAGGCTGGATCTGGACGATGCCCGCGTGATGCTGGAGGCCGCGAAGGCCAAGGCGGTCGAGATCGGCGTGCCGATGTGCATCGCGATCACCGACGATGCCGGGAACCTTGTCGCCTTCGAGCGGATGGACGGGGGCAAGGTGACGTCCACGACCATCGCGATCGACAAGAGCTATACCGCCTCCGGCGCGAAGAAGGCGACGCATGAATATGGCGAGGCCAGCCAGCCCGGCGCGCCGGCCTATGGCATCGCCTCGGCCATCGGCGGGCGGCTGATGGTGGTGGGCGGTGGCCTGCCGGTGATCCTGGACGGGGCCTGTATCGGGGGGATAGGTGTCAGCTCCGGCTCTCCGGCGCAGGACACGGAGGTTGCCCAGGCGGGGGTGGATGCGGTACTTGCCAAGCTGGGATGACGCTTACGCTTGATCATATTGTCGTGGCCGCACCGAGCCTTGAGGCCGGTGTGGACCATGTGCGCGAATTGACGGGGCTGGAAATGGGACCGGGCGGAGAGCATCCGCTGATGGGCACCCATAACCGGCTGTTGCGGCTGGGTGCGGACAGTTTCCTCGAGGTGATCGCGGTCAATCCGGATGCGCCGGCGCCGGATCGGCCGCGCTGGTTCGGGCTAGACCAGCCGGTCCAGAAACCGCACCTGGCGCATTGGGTCCTGCGGTGCAGCGACATGACGACGATGCTGCCGGATATGCCCGGCCTGCTGGGTCCTGCGATCCCGGTGACCCGCGGCGATCTGAGCTGGCTTCTGACAGTGCCCAAAGACGGATACCTGCCGCTGGATGGCGCGATGCCGTCGATCCTGGAATGGAAGGCCGACCCTCTGCCACCGACGCAGATGCAGGGCGGCGAGGCGGAGCTGCTGTCGCTGACGGTACAGCATCCCGACGCGGCCTGGATCGGGGCGCAACTGGCCGCACGGCTGATCGACCCGCGCATCCGGTTCTTTCCCGGCCCGCAATTCATGGCAGCCGATCTGATGATCGACGGCCAGGTTGTCAGACTGACATAGACAAGTGACGCTAATTGGCTGCATCCTCTGATCGAGGAGGAGCACCATGTCACACACCAAGGATTACGCCGGGCAGATACGGTTCCACTGCGAACTGATCTCGCCGGAGGAAGCGCAGGGGACGATGCCGGTGCAGGCCGGGATCATGAACCCCTATGGCACCGTTCATGCCGGGGCGCTGATCTGGTTCGCGGATGTCACGGCCACCAACCTGGCCCTGCAAGGTGCGCAGACATCCGGCGGGATGGCCGGGTTTCCGCTGGCGATCAACCTGACGGCGCAGCTGTTGTCCAATGTCCGGGAGGGGACGTTGACCGCACGGGCGCGGTACGTGCGGAGGGGCCGGACGCTCAAGGTGATCCGGACCGAGGTTTCATCGGCGGACGGAACGGTTCTGATTGATGTCACGACAAGCCATATCGCGTCGCGGGGCCGCGAGGACGGTTAGGCGTCGGTGGTCACGACCTCGGCCAGCTTGGGGTCGACCTCGACCCAGCGGCGCAGGATCTCGTTGCACTTTTTGGGGTCGCGGTCGGTGATCGTGGCGCGCAATTCGTTCAGCGCCTTGGCCATCTCGATCTCGGACAGGTGAGATTCGTCGGCCCGCAGGATCTTGGTGTGCGGGGTGGTCAGCATGTCGGAGCCGATCAACAGCTCTTCGTGCAGCTTCTCGCCGGGGCGCAGGCCGGTCAGCTGGATCTCGATTTCGCCATCGGGGTTGTTTTCATCGCGCACCGAATAGCCTGCGCCTTCGATCATCTGCCGGGCGACGTTCAGGATCGGGACGGGTTCGCCCATATCCAGTACGAAGACGTCGCCGCCACGGGCAAAGGATCCGGCCAGCAGGACGAGGCGCACGGCTTCGGACACGGTCATGAAGAAGCGGGTGACGCGGCGATCGGTGACGGTGACGGGACCACCGCGGGAGATCTGTTCCTCGAACAACGGGATCACCGAACCGGAGGAGCCCATGACATTGCCGAAGCGCACCATCGAGAACCGGGTGTGTTTGGACCGCGTCGCAAGGTCCTGGACCACCTGTTCGGCCATCCGCTTGGTCGCGCCCATGATCGAGGTCGGGCGCACGGCCTTGTCCGACGACACGAGGATGAAGCGTTCGACCCCGGCGCGGCCCGATTCCTCGGCCACGGTCTTGGTACCGAGGACGTTGTTGCGCACGCCTTCGATGGCGTTCATCTGCACCAGCGGCACATGCTTGTAGGCGGCGGCGTGCAGGACGATGTCGATGTCGTGCTGCGAAAGCACGTCGCGCACCAGTTCCGCCTGGCAGACGGAGCCGAGGATCGGCACGACCGGCAGGTTCGGCGCGATATCCTTGAGTTCCTTGAGGATGTTGTAGAGCGCCAGTTCGCTGTGGTCGATCAGCACGATCTTGGCCGGATCGCAGAGCGTCAGCTGGCGGCAAAGCTCCGACCCGATGGAGCCACCGGCGCCAGTGACGAGGATCGAGCGATCGACATAGGCCTCTGACACGCCCGGAAGTTCTTCTTCCAGGCGGTTGCGGCCCATGAGGCCGGCCAGGTCGATGGCAGGCTTGCGGCTGGATTCGCCGCCTTCGGCCACAAGGTCGGCGAAGGAGGGCAGCGATTGCACCTCGCAGCCGATATCCTGAAGCTTTCGCTGGATGCGCATCTGGGCGTGACGCCCGACGGACGGCATGGCCAGCACGATCCGGTCGACGCCATTGCGTTCGACCAGTTCGGCGATCTGCACGGGCGAATGCACCCGCAGTCCGGCGATGGTCAGGCTTTGCAGGCGCGGGTTGTCATCGACAAAGGCGACCGGGAAGACCGCGGTATCCGTGGCGAGCGCGGCGGCCAGCTGACGGCCGGTCTGCCCGGCGCCGTAGATCAGCACCCGGGTTTCGGCCGATCCGGTGCTCCAGATCCAGCGGACCAGCCGCAGAAGCATCAGGCGCGACGCCATCATGAGGATCAGGTAGGAGGCGCTAACGACCAGGATCTCGGCGAAGCGCATGGGCGTTTCGGCGACGAAGTTGGTCAGCCCGCAGGCTGCGCCGACCGCACCGGCGACCAGCACCGTATCGGTCATGCCCTGCGCCTCGTAGGCGTTCAGCTTCATCCGGTGCAGGCCCAGATGCAGGATCGAGGCCGCAGCGGCACAGAAGCCGGCGATCAGGAATTCAAGGCGCGCGAAAGGGGCGAAAGGCGTGGAGGCTGCACTGCTGAGGAGCGCTTCGCTGCCGAAGAAGGCCACGACGACCAATGACAGATCCAGGAAAAGCAGGATCGCCTGCTTCTTCCGATGACTGATCGTCGTCGCAATCTTGTACAGCATCAATTCGGCTCCGTCCGAGGCAAGCAGCCATCGAATCGTTCCGATGATCCCGAAGGTTCAGGAAGCATGTTCAGAACGATGCGTCGGATCCTTTCACAGTAATTTGCCAGTGAAGGCACATCTTCAATGCCTATGTTTTGGTTCAAAAAATCGTTTTGGGCAAGTCTGTTGTCCCGGATCGGCGTTCATCTGCCTGTACGACCGGGTTTGTAGCGCACCGGCATGCGGCGGATCACGGTCGAAAACATCAGCCAGATGTCGAAGCAGATCGTGCGCCTTTCCTGGTAGATCAGGTCCAGTTGTGCCTTGGCCGGAACGCAGCGGCGGATATAGGCGGCCTCGGTTTCCGCGGCGGTGTTGCAGCGGGCCAGGATCAGTTCCTCGTGCCGGTGATAGACGCGGGTGGCGAGCCCGGTGATGCCGGGGCGGGATTTTAGGACCTGGTCGTAGAGATCGGGAAACATCTCGACATAGCGGCGCAGGGGCGGGCGGGGGCCGACAAAGCTTATGTCTCCGCGGAGCACGTTCCAGAGTTGCGGGATCTCGTCCAGGCGGTTGCGACGCAGGTAGCGGCCCGTGCGTGTGATGCGGTGGACCTTGTCCCCGCCCGAAACACCGGCATCCGCGGGATCGTGGCGCATGGTGCGGAACTTGATGAGGCCGAAGGCGCTGTCGGGCCCGTTCATCCGTTCGGACACGAAGAAGATCGGGCGGCCATCGCGGATCAGGATCAGCAGGCTGACCCAGATGAAGAATGGCCAGAGCGTGAGCGCGAAGAGGGCCACGCAGATCAGGTCCATCACCCGTTTGAGAAATGTCATTGTCGCGTCTCGCCCCAATCCCGCCAGTTGGCGACAAGGCTGCCGGCATCCGAACTGGCGACGAGTTCACCGCTGAGCCGAGTGATCCGCCCGGTATCGAGCGACACGCATTGCAGTGCGTTGTCCGGGGCGGGTTGCCAGATCACCTGGCGTTCTGCGGCGCGCACGATCGCCTCCATCGCGACGGGGCGCGGGCCGGCGAGGTTGACCACGGGCGGGAAATAGCGATCCGGGCAGGTCGAGAGGTCGATTAGGGCGCGGGCGAAATCCTGCGGGGCAAGGTAGCTGCGCTGTGGCCCATGATCGTCGGCGAACTGGTCGAGCGTGACCGGACCCCCGCGGTCGAGACTGGCGAACAGGCTGTCGGCGCCGGCGACATTGGCGAGCCGCATCAGGCAGGTCATCGGCCCGTTCGGGTGGTCTTGGACCCAGGCCTGCACCGCTTCCTCCATCGCCAGCTTGGCGGCGCCGTAGGGGCGGGGCGGATCGGTGTCGTCGGTTTCCTCCAGCGGGTCGGAGGTCCCGGGATAGACCGCCGCGCTGGAACAATGCAGCACGCGGGAGGCGCCGAGATCGAGCGCCAGGTCCATCGCCGTTGTGGCGAGGGTGGAATTCAGGGCAAGCGTATCCTCGTCGCCCGCCGTCACACCCCAGAGCGCGATGATGACGTCGGCACGGGGCAGGGCACCGGTCGGGTCGCCCGGCTGCCAGGCGGTCACCCCCGGTTCGGGTTTCCGTGCGATCCAGTGCAGCGCCGAGAACGCGTCGGGCGGTGTCGCCCAGACACGCCTCATGATCCGCCCCAGCCGCCCCGTGCTGCCCAATACCAAGGCCCGTGTCATGTCACTCTCTCAGATACCCTTGATCCGTCCTAGCATTGCGGCGGGTCCTGCATAAAGGCCTTTGCACCGTCGCAATGGTCCGCATTACGGAATATACTTTCGCAAAACGGATCATTCGCTATCTTCCCGGGCAGGGAGGACTGACGATGACTTACGAAGCGACGACGCATATCATGACGGACGAGGCCTGGCTGGCGAAGCTCAGCGAGGAGATCCTGGAGCCCGATCTGCCGATCATCGATCCGCATCACCACCTGTGGGATCGTCTTGGACCGTATTACACCGATGAATTGCTGGGCGATCTGACATCTGGCCACAATATCCGCCAATCGGTCTTCATCCAGTGCCGCTATGGCTATCGCACGGACGGCCCGAAAGAGATGATGCCGGTGGGCGAGACGGAGTTTGCGGTGTCTATCGCCGAAGAGGCCGCCGAGAAACGCCCCGATATTGGTGCCGTGGCCGGGATCGTCGCCCACGCGGACCTGATGCTGGGCGCGGATGTGGACCGCGTGCTGGAAGCGCACGAAGCCGCCGCCAAGGGCCGTCTGCGCGGCATCCGCCATATCACCGCCTCGGGCGGGGAGGCGTTTTCCGGCGCCGTGCCCAATGCGCCCCTGCGGCAGATGTACGACGAAACCTTCCGCGCGGGCTTTGCCCGGTTGCAGCCTGCGGGGCTGACCTTCGACGGGTGGCTCTATCATCCGCAGATCCCGGATTTCGCCGACCTCGCCCGTGCCTTCCCCGAAACGACGATGATCCTGGATCACGTCGGCGGGCCGCTGGGCATCGGGCCCTATCGTGGCCACCGGGACGAGGTGTTCGCCGATTGGAAGGCGTCGATGACCGATCTGGCGACCTGTCCGAATGCCCATGTGAAGCTGGGCGGTCTGGCGATGGACGTGAACGGGTTCGACCTGAACCGCGAACCTCTGCCGCCGTCGTCTGGAGAGCTTTCGCGGCTGTGGCGCCCCTATATCGAGACGACGATCGAGTTGTTCGGGCCGGAGCGTTGCATGTTCGAAAGCAATTTCCCGGTCGACAAGGGGTCCTGCGCCTATCCGGTGGTCTGGAATGCCTTCAAGCGCCTGGCGTCTGGCGCGTCGGAGACCGAGAAGGCGGCGTTGTTCCACGACACGGCGCAGCGGGTCTATAGACTTTGAAAGACTTTGCCGGGCGCCGCGGCTTAACAGCTTTGCAACTTTAACCGGTTGATAAGATCCGCGGGCTTACACCTGTTTCCGGGTGAGAAATAGGTGGTGTGGATGAGCGCGCAATCAAATGCGGCGCCGGTCATCATCAAACGGAAAAAGGTTGTCGGTGGTGATGGTCACCACGGCGGCGCCTGGAAGGTTGCGTATGCCGACTTCGTGACGGCAATGATGGCCTTTTTCCTGCTGATGTGGCTGCTGAACGCAACGACGGAAAAACAACGCAAGGGGATCGCGGATTACTTTTCGCCGACGATCCCGATCAACCGGGTGTCCGGGGGTGGCGACGGGGCCTTTGGTGGCGAGAGCGTGTTCTCGGAAACCGTCATGGCACAGATCGGCACCGGGGCGACCTCGATCCAGGCGACGGAAACCAACGAGGCCCGCGGGGAAAGCGGACTGGTGGCCGATGGCGGTGAACGCGCCAAGGAAGAGGAAGCCGCGCTGCGCGCTGTCGAGGACAAGCTGATGGGCCTGTCCGGAGAGAGTGAGGTCGCGCCGGACCTTCTCAAGCATATCGTGACGCGGGTCACCGACGAAGGCCTGATCATCGAGGTCTTTGACCTGGACGGCGCGCCGATGTTCCAACCACGCAGCGAAAGGCCGACGGCCCTGCTGGAGGATATCGCGCGGATGCTGGTGCGGGTGACCGCCATCGTGTCGAACGATATCGCCATCGAAGGGCATGTCGCCGCCCGTCCCGTGGTGCTGAATCAGAACCCCGTTTGGGAAAATTCGGCCGGTCGCGCCAATGCGATGCGACAATTGATGGGTGACCAGGGGCTGGATCGGGACCGGATTGTGCGGGTCACGGGCCATGCGGATCGTGAACCGGCGGTGCGTAACCCTATGGCAAGACGCAATAATCGCCTTGAGATCGTGTTGCTGAGGGACCGACTTTGAGGGGAGGGCGCAAGAAAAGGAGAGGATTTTAGCTGTTAGCCGCATCTTAAGTGCTGCGGGCCTATTCCTGCTGCCGACGAAATGTCGATGCAGCAGAAAGGCGTATTCATGACAATTTCCTCTTCGATGAACGCGGGCGTCGCCGGGCTTCACGTCAACGCGACGAAGCTGGGGACGATTGCGGACAATATCGCAAACTCTTCGACCTACGGGTACAAACGGGTCGAGGCCGATTTTCATTCCCTCGTGATTGGCGAAAACAGCGGCGGTTACACGGCTGGTGGCGTCCGGGCCACGACCGAACGGCTGATCAACGAACGCGGTCCCCTTGTGACCACGTCGAACGCGACGGATATCGCGGTGCGCGGTCGGGGCATGATCCCCGTTGCCGCGGCCTACGAGGTCGAGAATACCGGCGATTTCGACGAAATGATGCTGACGACCACCGGGTCGTTCAAGGCAGACGAAGACGGCTACCTGCGCACCGAATCCGGGCTGGTCATGCTTGGCTGGCCGGCTGACGATTCCGGGTCGATCCCGCTGGTTCCGCGTGACACGGCAGACGGCCTCGTGCCGGTCCAGATCAACCCGAACCTGTTCCAGGGCAAGCCGACCACGACGATCGGTCTGGGCGTCAACCTGCCTGCGACGGAAACCGAGAGCGGCGCCGCCGGCACCAGCCAGCAATTGTCGGTCGAATATTTCGACAACCTCGGCAAATCCGAGAGTGTCACGATCGAATTTACCCCGACCGTGCCGGCAAGCGGGGCGTCCAATGAATGGACCATGGTCATCACCGACAGCGCCCAGGGCGGCGCGGTTGTCGGCGAATACACCCTGAACTTCGCCGATGCACGGATCGGGGGCGGCACACTTCAGGCCGTGACCGCCACCACCGGCGGGGCCTATGACAGCAACAGCGGCAGCATCATCGTCAACGTGCAGGGCGGCCCGATGGAGATCGACCTTGGTACGCTGGGCGGCACCGGCGGGCTGAGCCAGCTGTCCGACGTCTTCGCGCCGCTGTCGATTTCCAAGGACGGATCGGCCGTGGGCAACATGACCTCGGTCGAGGTCGATGCGAACGGCTTCGTCCACGCCTTCTTCGATACCGGCGTGAAGCGGACCATGTACCAGATCCCGTTGGCCGACATGCCGAACACCAACGGCCTGCTTGCCATGGATCACCAGACCTACAAGCCCTCGCCCGACAGTGGCGCCTTCTTCCTGTGGGATGCCGGTGACGGCCCGACCGGTGACATAGTCGCCTTCGCCCGCGAGGAATCGGCCACCGATGTCGCGGCAGAGCTGACGGACATGATCCGCACCCAGCGCGCCTATTCCACCAATGCGAAGGTTTTCCAGACGGTGGACGAGATGCTGCAGGAAACCACCAATATCAAGCGGTAAGGCCTGACGCGTCGCCGTCTGCCCACCGCTCAGCTGAAAGGGAAATGTCATGAGCATCTCCGGTGCCTTGTCCAACGCCTTGTCGGGGCTGACCGCGTCTTCGCGGGCAGCTTCCGTCATCGCCTCGAACGTCTCGAACTCCCTGACGGAAGGCTATGGCCGGCGGGAACTTGAACTGGTGACGCGCACGACCGGGTCGAGCGGTGGGGTCCAGGTGGCCGGGATTTCCCGGCACACCGATCTGAAGCTGGTGCATGACCTGCGCGCCGCCGACAGCGACCTGAGCCATGCGGATACGCTGACAACATTCCGGCAGCGGATGGAGACGATCCTCGGCACGCCCGAGGACAGCCATTCGCTTTCGGCCCAGATCGCAAATTTCGAAAACAACCTGATTTCCGCCTCCAGCCGCCCGGATTTGCCCGAGCGGCTGAACGCGGTCCTGACTTCCGCGCAACGGGTGGCGGGCGAATTCAACGGCATCACCGACGGGATCCAGACCCTGCGGCAGGAGGCCGACGCGGAAATCGCCGCCTCCGTCGACCGGATGAACGAATTGTTGCAGCAGGTCGAGAAGCTGAACAACTCGATCCTGCGGGCCAATGCCACTGGCGGGGATTCCGCCGGGATGATGGATCATCGCCAGGCGGTGATCGACGAATTGGCGGAATATGTGCCGGTCCGCGAAATCCAGCGCGATGGCGGGGTCGTCGCCCTGCTGACGCCCGGCGGGTCCTTCCTGCTGGATGGGCGCGCATCGGAGCTGTCCTTCGACCGGACCAACGTGATTACCCCCTATCAGAGCCTTGAAAACGGCGATCTGTCCGGGCTTACGCTGAACGGGCGCGATGTCGACACGTCTTCCGGTGGGGGCACACTGGGGGGTGGACGCCTGGCCGCGCTGTTCGAGATCCGCGACGAACTGGCCGTGGAGGCACAATCGCGGGTCGATGTGTCGGCGCGCGACATGATCGAGAGGTTCCAGCAATCGGGCCTTGATGCCACGCGGGCGGTTGGCGATCCGGGGCTCTTCACCGACAATGGCGCGGCCTTCGATGCGGTCGACGAGAAGGGTATCGCGGCTCGTATCTCCGTGAACGCGCTGGTCGATCCGGCTCAGGGCGGTGCCACCTGGAGATTGCGCGACGGTCTTGGGGCAGCGGTGGCCGGCCCGCCGGGAGAAAGCGCGCTTCTGACTGACATGATGGAGGCACTGGCGGAACGGCGTGTTCCAAGCTCCGGCAGTTTCGGCACGGCGGGAATTTCCGCCTCCGGCCTCGCCTCCAGCCTTCTGTCGCTGGCCGGGACAGAGCGGCAATTGTCGGAACAGAGCCTGACTTTCGAGGTCACCCGCCACGGCGAAATCAAGGAACGTCTGCTGGCAGACGGGGTCGACACCGATCAGGAAATGCAGCGCATGATGCTGATCGAACAGGCCTACGCGGCGAATGCCCGCGTGGTGCAGACCGTTGATGACATGCTCCAAATTCTGATGGACCTCTGACCATGACACTGACGACCATTGGCGATCTCGCCCAATCCTACCTGCTGCGTCGCCAGAACGGCAATCTGAAGGCCGAAATGTCGACGCTGATCGAGGAATTGTCGAGCGGCCGCACTGCGGACGTCGCGAAACACCTCTCGGGCAGTTATTCCTACCTTGCCGACGTGGAGCGGAACCTGTCCTTGCTGGACGGCTATTCCAGCGCCACGAACGAGGCACGTTTGTTCACCCAGACCATGCAGGACGCGCTGGAAGGGTTCCAGACCGTGTCCAGCGACCTGGGCAATACGCTCATGTCCTCGGGCCGGTCCAACATGCCGCAGATCGTATCCTCTGCCTCGCACCGCGCGGGAGAGGACTTCGCCGTCATGGTCTCCAAGATCAACACGAATATCGGCGGGCGGTCCCTGTTTTCCGGGGTGGCGACGGATCAGCCCTCTCTCGCCCCGGCCAATGTGATGCTGGATGCGCTGCGCACCGAAGTGGCCGGCGAGACGACGCTTGCCGGCGTTCAGGCCGTCTTTGACACCTGGTTCGGGCCAGGCGGTGATTTCGAAACGATCGGCTATACCGGCGATACGAAGGACCTGTCGGCCTTCGCGCTGGGCAATGGCGAAAGTGTCGACCTGGCCCTGCGCGGCGACGATGCCTCGGTTCGCGTGCTGCTGAAGAATGCGGCCATGGCGGCGCTTGCCTCGGATACGAGCCTGGGCTTCGATCAGACCCTGCAATCCGAGATTGTCGTCGCCGCGGGGGAAGGCCTGGCCTTCCAACAGAATGGCCTGACCGAGATCCGCGCCGATCTGGGCTATGCCCAGTCGCGGATCGAGGAAAGCGCAACCCGGATTGCCGCCGAACGGACGTCTTTCCAGATGGCGCGGACGGAATTGCTCGCGGTCGATCCCTACGAAACGGTCACGCGGCTTGAGGACGTCCAGTTCCAGCTGGAAGGGCTCTATACGGTCACCGCGCGTCTCTCCCGCCTCTCGCTTACGGATTACCTACGATGATCATTCGCGCCCTGCTTTTCTTTCTCGTGATGGCCGGGTCGGTTGCGGCCAACCCGATCCGGATCAAGGACCTCGTGGAATTCGACGGCGTCCGTGGCAACGACCTGGTCGGCTATGGCCTGGTTGTCGGATTGAACGGATCGGGCGACGGGCTGCGCAACGCGCCCTTCACCGAAGAGATCATGTCCAACATCCTGGAACGCCTGGGCGTCAACGTCACCGGGGAACAGTTCCGGCCCAAGAACGTGGCGGCCGTATTTGTCACCGCTGAATTGCCGGCCTTTTCCCGAGCAGGCAGTCAGATAGACGTGACCGTTTCCGCGATCGGCGACGCGAAAAGCCTTCTGGGCGGGACCCTTATCATGACGCCGCTGAACGCCGCGGATGGGGAAATCTACGCCGTTGCCCAGGGCACGATCATCGCTGGCGGCGCAACAGCCGAGGGCGACGCGGCCACTGTGACCCAGGGCGTCCCCACCGCCGGCGTCATCCCCTCCGGTGCCCGGGTCGAGCGGGAGATCGATTTCGATCTTAATGCACTCGGGTCATTGCGGCTGGCTTTGCGCAACCCGGATTTCACCACGGCCGGTCGGATCGAAACCGCGATCAACCGCGATTTCGGGCGGGGCGTGGCGCGCATGCTGGATGCGGGCACGGTGCGGCTGGACATCCAGGCCACGCGGATGCCGTCCCCGGCCCATGCGATCGGGCGGGTCGAGAACATACTGGTCACGCCGGAACGCAAGGCGCGTGTCGTGGTCGATCAACGCTCCGGCACGATCGTCATGGGCGACGAGGTCCGCATCAGCCGCGTGGCCGTGTCCCAGGGCAACCTGACCCTGCGGATCGAGGAAGCGCCGATGGTGGTGCAGCCGAACCCCTTCACCGATGGCGAGGCGGTCGTGGTGCCCCGCACCCGGGCCGAGTTGGAGGAAGAGCCGGGCACCGGCCTGGCCGAGGTCCCTCCCGGTGCATCCTTGTCCGAGGTGATTGCCGGCCTCAACGCCCTTGGTGTTTCCCCGCGCGACATGATCGACATCCTCAAGAGTATCAAGGCGGCCGGCGCCCTGCACGCGGAGTTCATGGTGCGCTGATCTGCCTCCCGTCTCTGTCGGAACAACAGGAACCGCCGCCCCATTCGGAGCGGCGGTTTTCTTTTGAGAGGCTGGGCGCATGGACTCATGTGTTGCCAATGCAAGTTCTTGGGGCGATCCGGTGCTTGGGTTCTGACCGGCGCAGTCTTTCGGATTGACTGGTTCGGTGGGCCCGCGATTGTCCGTCTCCGTTCGCGCAACTTCGGGGTCAGAGGGAATATAAAAAGCGGCCGGGATATTCCCGACCGCTTTCTTCAATTGGTGTTGTTCTAGATCGCGGTTTCAGAAATAACTGCGTACCAGGCTGCCGGCGATCATCGACCATCCGTCCGCGATGACGAAGAAGGCGAGTTTGAAGGGCAGCGACACGATGGCCGGCGGGACCATCATCATACCCATGGACATCAGCACCGCCGCGACGACGAGGTCGATGATCAGGAACGGCAGGAAGACGAGGAAGCCGATCTGGAAGGCCCTCGAGACCTCGGACAGCATGAAGCTGGGGATGAGGACAGACAGCGGCGCATCCTCGCCACGGGCGATATTCGCATTGTCCGGGCGCAACGCGGCCATGGTTTCGAAGGTTTCAGCGTCCACGCGGTTGGCCATGAAACCCCGGAAGGGTTCGATCGCGCGGGTTGCGGCCTCCTGCAACTCGATCGTGCCGGCGACCAGCGGGTCGATCCCGTTCTGCCAGGCTGTCTGAAAGACCGGTTCCATCACGTAATAGGTCAGGAACAGCGCGAGGGAGATGATCAGCATGTTGGGCGGCGATTGCTGCATGCCGATGGCCTGCCGAAGAATCGACAGAACCGTCACGAGGAACGGGAAACAGGTGATCATGATGGCAAGGCCCGGCGCGATGCTGAGCACCGTGATCAGCGCGATCAGCTGAAGGCTGCGCGCAGAGATCGAGCCGCCATCCCCTAGGTCGAGGCTGAGTTCCTGCGCCCCGGCCGCACTGGCGGCCAGGATCAAACCGACGGTCAGCGCGACCGACATCGTCTTTCTGGTCATGGGGTCAGATACCGTCCTGAAGGTCGGCGACCTCTGTCAGGCGCACGGCGAGCTGCCCGGCCTGGTCGCCCTCCATCTCTTCCAGTTCGCCACGGGCGATCAGGCGATCGCCGACATACAGTTCGACCGGATCGTCGACACGGCGGTCGAGCGGCAGCACCGCATCATGTTCCAGCGACAGCAGATCGCGGATGAGCGGGCGCGCCTTGCCGACCGAAATCGTGATCTCGATCGGGACGGAGGAGAAGGGATGCCCCTTTTCGGCTGCAGGTTTATCCATGCATCATTTTCCTTTCAGTTTCTTGAAGGATCCCGGCCACCGCCTGGCGGATACCGGACATCACGGCCTCCATGTCGATCTGCCGTTCTTCCTGGGCCATGCGCAGGAAGACTTGCCCCTCTGCGAGGGTTTCGTCAGACATCGCCTCGATCGGGAAGCCGAAATCCTGGTCCAGAAGGACCCGGATCTTGTCGGCATCTTCGGGAGCGACGATGATCTCGACCCGGTGGGCCCCGTTGCGGCGCGCCATCTCGCTCAGCTGTTCAACAACGCGCAAGCCTATGGTCTCCTTGACCGTTTCCGGCACGACGACATCAATGATGTCCTGGATCAGCGGGGTCATGGCTTGCATCACCTGGCTGTGCGCCTCATGGTAGGTGAAGGACAGGTCCTGCAGATTTCGTGCAAATTCGTCTGAGATATGCGCGCTCTGGTCCCTTTGAGACTTGATCGCGTCCTCCCAGCCGGCCTTGTAGCCTTCTTCGTAGGATTGCAGGCGCAGGGTCTCGACCTCCTCTTCGGCCATGGCCTGGGAGGGCGCGGATTGCGCCGGTTGGGATCCGAAATCGTCGAGGAGATGCGCGATGGACATCAGGCCGTTTCCTCTCTGTCTTCGAGCCAGCTCCTCAGGATTTCGACGGTTTCATCGCGACGTTCGCCGATGAGAGACTGAAGCCGTTCCACCGGATCTTCGGAGGGGTCGTCGTCGAAGCCGGGCAGACCGCCGGTGTCGAAATCCGACACGATAGGCAGGTCCGGCAGGGTGAAATCGTCATCCGTGATTTCGCCGGTCAGGGCGTTGGAAGCAGAGCTGGACCCCCGGTCGTCATCAGGGCCGGACATGGCGGGCGCGGGCAGTTGGGAGATATCGGCACCGGAGCCACGCAGGACCGGGCGGATCACGAAGAGGCCGAGAACCAGCGCGACGATCGCAAGAATCGCCATTTGGATGATCGACATCGGGTCCAGCGCGATCAGATCAGTCAGTGAATTGCTGGCAAAGGTCCCCTGGGGCTCGAGCTCTTCGAAGAGCATGGACTTGATGGTGATCACGTCGCCGCGGGTTTCATCGAAGCCGACGGCAGAGGCGACGAGATCGCGCAGCGCGTCGAGTTCGTCATCTGGCCGGGGTTCGAGCGTGGCGGCCCCATCTGGCCCCTGTGCTTCGATCCCGTTGACAAGAACCGCGACCGTCAGCCGTTTCACCGAACCGGGTGCACGAATGATTTCCCTTTCGGTTTCAGAGACTTCGTAGTTCACCCGCTCACGGGTTTCACTGGACTGACTGGTCGAGTTCTCACCACCCGCAGCATCGCCGTCAGGGAGGTTTGACGCCACCGTGACGTCATTCGCCGCGTTCTGTGACGTGCCGGAGCGTTCCTCCGTCTCGGTCGAGATGGCGACGCGGTTTTCCGGATCGAACCGGCGTTCGCGGATCGATTCGCTTTCGGTCACGGTGTCGACACTGACCTCGACCACGGCATTGCCGAAACCGACACGGGCTTCCAGCAGGCGCTGGACCCGTTCGCGCAGTTTCACGGACCGATCGTCAGTGGAGCTGTTGGGGGCAAGTTCATCCTGACCCGCCAGCAATTCACCGGAACTGTCGATGATCGCAACGTCGTCGGGGCTGAGGCCGGCAACGGCGGAGGCGACAAGATATTTCAGCGCCCTGGCCTGACCGCCAGATAGCGTTCCCGACCCGGTAACCGAAACGGACGCGGTGGGTTTCAGGTCACGTTGGAACGGGTTCGAACCGGCATTGGCTATATGCACGCGCGCGGCCTGAATCTGCGGAGAGGCCGCGATGGTCCGGGCCAATTCCCCTTCTTTCGCGCGCCAATAGGCGGCATCGAACATCTGCGACGTGGTGCCGAAACCGCTGAGCGAATCCAGCAGTTCGTACCCTTGGGAATTGTTCCGCGGCAGACCTTCGCTGGCGAGGGTCATGCGGAGTTCGTCCCGCTGATTCCCTTCGACATAAATGGCGCCGCCGCGCACCTCGTAGGATGCGCCGCGCTGTTCGAGAGCACGCACGACTTCACCCGCCTGGCCATTTTCCAGGCCGGAATAAAGCAGGGCCATGCCCGGCTGAGTCGCCATGCGAGTCAGGCCGAGAACGGTCACGAACAAGGCAAGACTTGCCAGGACCGTCACGATCCTGCGCCGCGAATCCATACCAATCCACAGAGAGATCAACTGCTGCACTTGGGCCTCCTGTCAGGGCAATTTTCTACCGCCCGGTGACCCGACTTTTCGCCGATCTGCCTTAACAATCGGTTAGTCCCTGTCGGGTTATGAAGAGCCATCGACAAATTCGGAATTCACGATGGCAGATACGGAAGAAGAACAGGACGTCGCGCCGAAGAAGGCCTCCAAGCTGCCCCTGATTCTGGGGCTGGTCCTGGCCCTGGTCGGGGGTGGTGGCAGTTTCTTTGCGATCTATTCGGGCATGTTGTTCGGCGCACCTGCTGAACATGCGGACGGTGACCATCCCCTGGAGGAACCGGGCGCGGACGCAATCGATATGCCCGATGTGGCTTACGTAGCGATCGAGCCGATGACGATCACCATGGGTCGCGCGGCCGATAACCGTCACTTGCGCTTCCGCGCGCAACTGGAAGTGCCTTCTGCCCGGGCGGAACGGGTGACGATGTTGCTACCGCGTGTGGTGGACGTTCTGAACTCCTACCTGCGCGCGGTCGAATTGTCGGATCTGCAGGACCCGTCGGCCCTGGTGCGGCTACGCGCACAGATGTTGCGACGGGTGCAAGTCGTGACAGGACAAGGAAACGTCAATGACCTGTTGGTCATGGAATTCGTGATGAATTGAGGGACAAAATGGAACTAATTGCTGATATTCTACTGGTCGCCGGCGCCCTCGGGGCGGCATTCTATTGCTTCGTGCTGGCGCGACGGCTGACCCGGTTCAACGACCTCGAAAACGGGGTCGGGGGTGCTGTTGCCGTGCTGTCCGCACAGGTCGATGACCTGACGCGCACCCTCGCAGCGGCCCAGGCCAGTTCGCAGGACAGCTCTGCCTCGCTCACCGATCTGACCAACCGGGCCGAAACCGTGGCCAAGCGGCTGGAACTGATGGTCGCGTCGATGCACGACCTGCCCGATGCGGATGAGGCAAAGGATAAGGGCAATGTCGTGTCCGGGCCCGTCTTCACGCGGCGGAGTGCTGGCGGATGAAACGGAAGGCGACCAGGGAAAAACCGCGCAAACGCCGGTCTGTCCGGCGTCGCGGCAAGGGGACGTTGCTGATCCTGGCGTGCTTGCTGATCGGGTCGGCGGTCCTGCGAATCGGTGCGGATGCGGGCCAGGCGATCGCGCGAACTGAAGAACCGGAGAACCAGTCCGAAATGGCCGCGCACGCGCCAGTGCCGCAGGCCTGCGAGCCGGAGCCCGATGTTGCCGCCATGCTGGAAGCTTTCGCCACCCGTGAAGCGCGGCTGAAGGAAAAGGAAGCGCAGGTCGCCAACCGTATGCAGGCCCTGTCTGTTGCGGATCAGGAGATCGAGAAAAAGCTGGCGGAACTGACACGCGCTGAAGAAGCGCTGCGCGAAACGCTGGCCTTGGCCGACACTGCTGCAGAGGACGACCTGTCGCGCCTTACCGCCGTCTACGAGAACATGAAACCCAAAGAGGCCGCCATGCTGTTCGAGGAAATGGACCCGCAATTCGCGGCTGGTTTCCTCGGCCGAATGCAGCCGGGCGCGGCTGCCGGCGTGATGGCAGGGCTGTCTCCACAGACGGCCTATGCGGTCAGCGTGATCCTGGCCGGTCGCAACGCGAATGTCCCGACGGAATAGTCGGGACATGACCGTTTCTTAACTTGAACGGGCGATGATCGTCCCGAGTCGTTTTCGGAGTTTCTCAGATGATCGGTTTTGTCGGGATCGGCGTGATCTTCGTCATGGTGTTCGGCGGTTATATCCTCGCTGGCGGGAAGTTGGGCATCATCCTGAAATCCTTGCCGTTCGAGATGATGATGATCGGGGGCGCCGCAGTCGGGTCCTTCCTGGTCGGCAATGACATGGCGTCAGTCAAGCATACGCTCAAGGATGTCGGGAAGGTCTTCAAGGGTCCGAAATGGAAGCCCGATGATTACCGCGACTTGCTTTGCCTGTTGTTCGAACTGATCCGCCTTGCCCGTCAGAATCCGGTCGCGATCGAAGAACATATCGAGGATCCGGAGAATTCTTCGATCTTCTCGAAATATACCAAAATCCTGTCTGACAAGGAGGCGATCGGGTTGATCTGCGACACGATGCGCTCGGCCTCCATGAACTACGACGATCCGCACCAGGTCGAGGAAATCCTCGACAAGCGGATGGAGGCGAACCTGCATCACGCTCTGCATTCCAGCCATGCCCTGCAATCCATGGCAGACGGCCTTCCGGCGCTCGGGATCGTGGCAGCCGTGCTTGGTGTGATCAAGACAATGGCTTCGATCGATCAACCGCCTGAGATCCTTGGCAAGATGATCGGTGGCGCCCTGGTGGGGACCTTCCTCGGCGTGTTTCTGGCCTACGGCCTGGTCGGCCCCTTCGCCACGAAGGTGAAGACCGTGGTCGAGGACGATGGTCATTTCTATCACCTGATCCGCGAGGTCCTGGTCGCTAACCTGCATAACCACGCCACGAATATCTGTATCGAAGTGGGGCGGCAAAACACGCCATCCCATTACCGGCCCAGCTATTCGGACCTTGAAGATGCCCTGAAATCCGTGAAGCAGGAGGCCGCATGAGACTTCTTGCCATTCTGCTGGCGCTGGTCTGGAGCGGTCCGATCTGGGCCGCGACGGCCGTTGTGCGGTCCGGTGAACATGACGGGTTTACCCGGCTCGTCGCCTATCTGCCGGAAGGGGTCGAGTGGGATCTTGCAGAAAGCGCCAATGCTGCCCGGTTGACGACGACGCCCAGCGTGCAGTTCGACACATCCACCATCTATGATCGCATCGGGCGCGACCGATTTTCCGAGGTGTTGCAGGGTCGAAGCAATTCACCGCTGGAGCTTTCCTATCTCTGTTCCTGTGAGTTCCGGACTCAGCTCCTGCCAGGCAATGTTCTGGTAATCGACCTCGTGGACAAGAAGCCCGACGCTGTATTGCCTGTTGTCGAGAGACCACGGTCGAGTGCGCGAGTACCCGAGAGTGTCAAGGTGAACACCGTGAGCCAGGCGGATGCCAAGGCTGTGACCGAGGCGGCCACGAACAACCTGCCAAGCATGACCGAAGAAGGGTCGCCGGATCAGGCTGCGCGACTCGCCGAGCTTGAAGCCATGATCCTGCAGCAAGTGGCGCGGGCCGCGACACAGGGCTTGCTCAAGCCAGGCAACAAGTCGAGGCCAGTGAAGAACAGCGACACGCCGGCGATTGCGGACCAGGGGGTCGAAGCCCCTGTCTCTCCGGTATCCGTTCCTGTCGAGCAGGCGGGCGGGGCTGTTCTGCACTCTTCGATGATCGAGGATCAGCATGGGGACAAGCCCGTCACGTCGGATGGTCGCGCATGCCTGCCTGATGAAGCGCTGAATGTGACGGAATGGCGTGGTGAGCAGCCATTCACCTTCGAATTGGGCCAATTGCGGCGGGACCTGATGACGGAACTCGATCGCACGCGGGACGAGACGGCACTGGCAACGGCCAAATTCTACGTGGGATATGGTTTTGGGCCGGAGGCACTGGGCGCGCTGGCTATGATGGGTGACCCAGGCGGTGAGGCGCAGATTGTCGCCTCCATGGCGCGTATTCTCGAATACGGCCATGATCCGGAGCCGTCGGCTTTCGCTCATCAGATGGATTGCGACACCCATGCCGCGTTTTGGGCCACATTGGCGCATCCTGCGATCACGCCAGATATGGCGCCGGAAGTTCCGGCGATCATGCGGACCATGAACGAATTGCCGCTGATGATGCGCCAATATCTTGGACCGATCCTGGCTGAACGTTTCATTGCAGCGAAAGACCCCGGCACGGCTGAACGGCTGTTGCGGGTCGTCGAGCGTGGCGGTGAAACCTCGGAGGATCGGCATATCCTGGCAGAGGGTAAGCTCAACCTGGCCAAGGGCGATTCGGATCAGGGCAAGGCCACATTGGCCAGGGCTGTTGGTGAGGGGTCGGAAATCTCTCCGGAAGCGTTGATCGCCATGGTGGAAACGGAGCTGGAAGAAGGCAATCCGGTATCCCGCGAAACGGCTGAGTTGGTGGCGGCCTATGCGCTGCAGTTCAGGAACTCCGACTTGGCGATTGACCTTTTGCGCGTCGAAATCCTGGCGCGGGCCGGTGCCGGACAATTCGAAACCGCGTTCGAGATCCTCGATCAGCGGGCCGCGGACAATCTGGACCCGTTGGCGGTGGATCGGCTGCGGAACCGCGTGGCAGGCCTTGTGACTCAAAGCGCACCGGATGCGGAGTTCATGGCACATGCGCTTGATCTGGCGACCCGTCATGTCCCGACAATCGATGTGGCAACAGGCAATGCTCTGAGCGCCCGCCTGCTGGACCTGGGCTTTCCCGACCTTGCTGAACCCTTCCTGAGCGAGGGCGCGGAAGGAGCGGAGGGCCGGGCCCGTCGCATCCTACGATCCGAGGTTGCACTTGCAACCGGCCGGCCGCTTCGAGCCGAAGCAGAGCTGGTCGGGCTGGAAGGTGTAGAGATCGATGCGCTCCGCGCCAGAGCGCGATCCGAAAGCGGCGATCACGGTGCGGCAAGCGCAGTGTATTCGCGGTTGAACCAAGTGGACGCGGCGGAAGATCAGGCCTGGCTGGCCGGCCGATGGTCAGACCTGTCTGAATCCGAGGACCCGCTGAAGGCTTCGGTCGCGACCCTGATGAAGTCGACAGATACGGCACCCACCAGTCCCGAGATGGGCGAATTGGCACAAAACCGGCGCCTTTTGCAGGACACGGCTGCGGCGAAATCGACGCTAGAGCAATTGCTGAGCCGCTACGAAGTCTCCGTCGCGGATTAAGATTTGCGGTCATGGGCCGCGGATCTCCACTCTTTGTAAAGACCTGCCCGGATAGATTTGGGCCATCACGCAGAACGCGGATGGAAGAGGGTGTGAATGCGCTTCGCAAGAATAGGGCGGTTGGCGGTGGCGGCCTTGGCGGCCAGTGTTTTCGGCGTGCCATGGATGATGCCCAATATGCCGGGCCGGGCCGTGACCAATCCGGTCGCCGCGGAATGTGACCGGGCGGCTGTCGAGGCTGCACGAGACTACGACGTGCCATTGGATGTCTTGCGCGCCATAACGCGCGTCGAAACAGGGCGCGGCCTGGACGGTGTCATGCAGCCTTGGCCCTGGACGATCAATGTTGGTGGGCGGGGTGCCTGGTTCGACAGTTTCGATGAGGCTTTGGATCGTGCGGAACGCGCCGTCGCGGGCGGGGTTACCAATTTCGACGTCGGTTGTTTTCAGATCAACTACGGCTGGCACGGTGAGAACTTCTCCGATGTTGCGGCCATGTTCGATCCAAGGGCCAATGCATCCTATGCAGCGCGCTTTCTACAGGATCTCCATAAGGAGACGGGCGACTGGCGCCTGGCTGCGGGGGCCTTTCATTCGCGCAGGCCGGACAAGGCCAAGATCTATCTGGCGCGGTTTGACGGCTTGCGGGAGGGATTGGAACCTGTCCGCCTAAGCCAGGTCGGACGTGTCAGCCCGGACCGATCCTCCCGTACAAATACTTATCCGCTGCTCAGGTCCGGGACCGCGGGCAGTGGTTCGCGTGGATCACTGGTCCCGATCGGACAGTCGGGATCGCGCCGCAACTTTCTGACAGGAAGCTGAAGAATGCCCAAATTCACGCCCTCGGTTGTGTTCCAGCCGACCGTTCTGCTGGCGCTGGCTTTGATGGCGATCATCGTCATGATGATCCTGCCGATGCCGGCGATCGTCCTGGATATCGGTCTGGCTGCCAGCTTTGGCCTGGCGATCCTGATTTTCACGGTAACCCTGTTCATCGAACGGCCCCTGGATTTCTCGTCCTTCCCGACGATCCTGCTGGCCTCGCTGATGCTGCGGCTGTCGATGAACGTCTCCTCGACCAAGCTGATCATCGGCCAGGGCCATACCGGCACCGGCGCAGCGGGAGACGTGATCGAGGGCTTTGCCAATTTCGTCATGTCGGGCAGCGTGTTCCTCGGCCTTGTGGTGTTCGGGGTCCTGCTGATCGTCAACTTCATGGTGATCACCAAGGGCGCCGCGCGGATGGCCGAGGTTGGCGCGCGTTTTGCCCTGGACGGGATGCCGGGCAAGCAATTGGCGATCGACAGCGACATGTCCGCGGGCGCCATCGATCATGCGGAGGCCAAGGCCCGGCGCGAGATCGAACAGCAGGAGACGACCTTTTTCGGGTCGCTCGACGGTGCGTCGAAATTCGTCAAAGGGGACGCGATTGCAGGGCTTCTGATCACGCTTCTGAACCTGGTCATGGGACTGATCATGGGCGTTCTGGTCCATGGGATGCCGATCTCTCAAGCCTTTGAAACCTATGCGATCCTGACCGTCGGTGATGGTCTGGTCACGCAGATCCCGGCGGTCATCATTTCCATCGCTTCGGCATTGCTGCTGGCACGTGGCGGGGCGACCGGGTCGACGGACATGGCGCTGGTCAAACAGCTGGGCAGCCACCCGGCGGCCCTGGCCACCGTGTCGCTGCTGATGATGCTGTTCGCCCTGGTGCCGGGCCTGCCTTTCCTGCCGTTCGTGGCGGGAAGCCTCGTGTTGGCCGGAGCCGCGTGGATGGTTTGGAAGAAGAACCGCGACGCCGAAACGGCGCCGGCCATCAAGGAGGACAAACCGGACCAGCCGCGTCAGAAGCCGATCGGGGACCTGCTGGATCTGGATGATATCCACGTCGAGTTCGCGCCTGACCTTGTCGACATGGTGCTGGACCCAGGCACGGGCCTGGACGCGCGGATTGCCAATATGCGCAATCACGTCGCCTCGACCTACGGTTTGATCCTGCCCGAGATCCGGCTGACCGACGACCCGTCGCTGCCGTCGGGGAATTATATCGTCCGGCTGCAGGGGGTCGAGGTCGCGCGCGCCGCGCTGCGCAACAACCACGTCATGGCGCTTTTGCCGGAGGGGGGTACGAACCTGCCCCGTGGTGAGGACGTGTCGGAGCCGGTCTATGGCGCCCCTGCCCGCTGGATCCCCGAGACCGAGCAGGAGCGGGCGGCGCTGTCGGGTGTCACGCTGGTCACCCCGACAGAGATCCTGGCGACGCATCTGCTGGAGCTGATCAAGCGGAACCTGCCGCGGCTTCTGTCGCTGAAATCGCTGCGGCGCCTTCTGGATGAGATGGTGCATCTGAGCGATCCGGGCCGGTCCGAGGCGAACCGCAAGTTGCTTGACGAGATGATCCCCGACCGCGTGCCGATGGATGTGCTGCACCAGGTGCTGCGCCTTCTGCTGGAGGAACAGGTGTCGATCCGAAACCTGCCGCTGATCATGGAGGCCATCGCCGAGGCGCGGATGACCACGACCCAGCCCGAAGGCATCTGCGAGATGGTGCGCCAGCGCCTCGGCTTCCAGCTGGTCAGCCACCTGCGCCGTGACGATGGGACGATTCCGCTGATCCAGCTGGCCCCGGAATGGGAAGACGCCTTTGCCAATTACCAGATCGACAGCGAACGCGGTGGCATTGACGTCGCCCTGCCGCCGGACGTGTTCAACACGCTGGCGGGCAATATCGCGGACAATGTCAGCCGGGCAGCGGACCAGGGGATTTACCCGGCGGTCGTGACCTCGACCCGGCGGCGGCGGTTCCTGCGCATGGTGATGAGCGCGCGTGCGATCCAGAACCCCGTCCTCGCCTTCGAGGAGATCGGGCTGGAGGCGCGTCCGTCGCTGGTTGGCGTGGTGGCGGCATGACCGACGCGGCCGAACTGATGCGGCTGGCGGACCTTGCCCTGTGGCAGGGACTGCTGATCCTGCTTCGGATCGGCCCGATGATGGCGTTGTTGCCGGGGTTTTCGGAACAATCGGTGCCGGTGCGGATCAAACTGGGCCTGACGGTGGCGCTGACGGTCATCTGCGCCCCGGCGATTGCACCCCTGGCGCCAAATGCGGTCTGGGACCTGGGGGTTTTCCTGCGATTTCTCGGGACCGAAACGATCATCGGGCTGGCCTTCGGCATCGGGTTCCGACTGTTCGTGATCGCGTTGCAGACGGCCGGGTCGATGGCGGCGCAGGCCACCACACTGTCTCAGATCGCCGGCGGTGTGGCGGCGGAACCGATGCCTGCCATGGGACACATGCTGGTGATGTCGGGCCTGGCGCTGGCGATGATGATGGGCCTGCATGTGCGCGTGGCAGAGGTCATCATCAGCTCTTACCAGGTGCTGCCTGGGGGCGTCTTTCCGGATGCGTCGGACCTTGCGGAATGGGGCATTGCCGGGGTCGCGCGGGCGTTCAGCCTGGCCTTCATGCTGGCGGTGCCGTTCGTGATTATCTCGGTCCTCTATAACCTGACGCTCGGGGTCATCAACCGGGCGATGCCACAACTGATGGTGGCCTTTGTCGGTGCGCCGGTCATCACCTTCGGGGGCCTGGCACTGCTTTTCCTGCTGGCGCCGACGATGCTGACGGTCTGGCAGAATGCGCTGATGGGTTTCCTGGCCAATCCGCTAGGGGTGGGGCCATGAGCGACGAGGAGAATGGCGACAAGCCACACGAGCCAACACAGAAAAAGCTCGACGATGCACGCAAGAAAGGGGAGCTGCCGCGATCCCAGGACCTGTCCACCGCGGCAAGCTATGCAGGGCTGACGCTGGCGGCCGTTGCCGTGGGCGGGGATAACCTCAAGGCGCTCGGGTCATCGCTGATGGTGCTGATCGACCAGGCGGATCGGCTGGACGGGTTGTTCCTGTCCGATCAGGGCGCAGGCGGTGTCGTCGCCACGTTGGCAGGACGCAGCGCGTTGCTGATCCTGCCGTTTTTCCTGGTGCCGGCGGTCGCGGCGCTGCTGACGATCATCTCGCAGCGCGCCTTCGTGGTGACGCCCAGCAAGCTGCAGCCCAAGATGTCGCGGATTTCCCTGCTGTCGAACGCGAAGAACAAGTTCGGGCGCAACGGGCTGTTCGAGTTCGGCAAGAGCTTCACCAAACTCGTGATCTACTCGATGGTCCTGGGCATCTTCCTGTCCACACGGTTGCCGGAAATGGCCGGTTCGCTCAGGACCGATCCGGGGATGGCGACGGCGCTTCTGCTGCGGATTTGCATCGAGTTCATGTTCGTGGTGCTGGTGATTTCCCTGTGTATCGGCGGGATCGATTTCATGTGGCAACGGGCGGAGCATCTGCGAAAGCACCGCATGTCCGATAAGGAAATCCGGGACGAGCAGAAGAACACCGAGGGCGACCCGCACATGAAGCAGGAGCGGCGCGCCCGTGGTCAGGCGATTGCCATGAACCAGATGATGGCGCAGGTGCCCAAGGCTGACGTGATCATCACCAACCCGACCCATTACGCGGTTGCCCTGCAATGGAGCCGCGAACCCGGTGCCGCGCCCACTTGCGTGGCCAAGGGCGTCGATGAGGTCGCGGCGACGATCCGGCGGCTGGCGCAGGAGAATGGCGTGCCGATCCACCCCGATCCGCCGACCGCACGGCTGCTGTATGCGACGACCGACGTGGGGAGCGAGATCTCTCCGGACACTTACAGGGCGGTCGCCGTGGCGATCCGGTTCGCGGACCAGATGCGGCAGAAAGTCAGGAAGAGCTGGCGCTGATGACCCAGTTGACGGAGCTGCGCGATATCATCGAAAC
Organism: Pseudooceanicola atlanticus; assembly: GCF_000768315.1. GTDB lineage: Bacteria > Pseudomonadota > Alphaproteobacteria > Rhodobacterales > Rhodobacteraceae > Pseudooceanicola > Pseudooceanicola atlanticus. The sequence goes on along the minus strand of NZ_AQQX01000002.1, from coordinate 702,338 downwards.
GGTCTATCAGGTGGACCTGGGCAAACTGCAGCGGATCAAGGCCGAAGAAATGGATCTGCGCGAGGCGCTGGACGATCTGGACCACCAGTTGCGTCAAAGCCTGGACATGTCCGACGGCGTGGCCAGCGACTGGCAGGCGATCGGTGCGGATCGCGCCTGGCGCGCCTGGGTCGGTCGCCAGCGCAAGGAGCTGAACATGCAGCTGGCCCGCGTCCTGGTGCGAAAGGCGGATGCGGAGGCGCGGCTGAAGACCTCGTTTGCCAAGAAACAGGTCAGCGAGGAACTGGTCGAACAGGAGGCACAGGCGCTGCGGATCGAACGGATGCGGCGAATGCAGGGGTGACGACGGCCCGGCGACACCTGTCCGAAAAGAAAGGGCGCGGCCGAAGCCGCGCCCAGTGAAATCGAGGGATAGTCTTGGGTTCACCCCGCCATTGGCGTCAGGCGGTTTCCTTGGCCTCGATCGCCTTGCCCTGCACCGTGTCACCCTTGGTGATCTCGATACGGCGGGGCTTCAGCGCCTCGGGGACCTCGCGCACCAGGTCGATATGCAGCATGCCGTCGGCATGGGATGCACCGGTCACCTTGACGTGGTCCGCCAAGTGGAAGCGCCGTTCGAACGCGCGGGTTGCGATGCCGCGATGCAGGTAGGTGCGGTTGTCTTCATTGGCCTTGCGGGCCGTGACCACCAGAGCGTTTTCCTTCACCTCGATCCCGAGTTCATCCTCGGAGAAGCCGGCGACGGCGATCGTGATGCGATAGGTGTCCTGGTCGGTCTTTTCGATGTTATAGGGCGGGTAGGTCGGCTGAGAAACGTCGTTGCTCAGCACCCGGTCCATCATGTCGGCGATCTGGTCGAAGCCAACGGTTGCACGATAGAGCGGAGCAAAATCAAAGTTACGCATGGTCATCCTCTTTGAGCGATAACAAGGGTTTGTGCCTTCCCATCGTGGGACAGGCGGTCAAACGGGACCCGGTTTGGCGTCCCGATACCCGAAACTTGGGGATCGCTCAGAACGGTTTCAAGGGGGCGGCGATTACTCGCCCGGGCGGACGAATTTCGCGCCGGTATCGCCGCGGGACCCGGCGGTCAGGCGATTGGTGCGCGGCGCCTGCGGCAGGTTGAACCCGCCACCGGCGGCCAGTTCCGAACGAAGCAAAGTCAGCTGTTCAAGGTCCGTGCCCAGCGACACGTTCTGCCCCGAGATCTCGGCCTTGGCGGACACGACCGACACGATCCGAGGCTCCCCTCCGGCAAAGGAGAAGACGGGCGCGCCGGAGGATCCGAAATCGACATCGCAGGACATCACGAGCGCGCCGTTCTGACGGGTGATGACGCTGCAGATTTCCTGCAGGCTCGGCGCCTCGGCCCGGTCATGAGCATAGGAGACGACGGCGATCCGTTCGCCCAGCCCTGGACGGGCATCCGTGAGGAAGGGGATCACGTGGGTGTTGCGGATCGGCTGGTAGAGCTCCAGCAGGGCGACGTCGTTGCGGACGCGGTCGGGCGTGACGCTGGCAGAGAAATCGTAATCCGGCGGCACCACGGCACGGCGCACCTGGCGATAGGCGGAGGCACGGCCGTTGCGCCAGCCGGCCAGGAATTCGATGCGGGTCGGGTCGAACCGCGTGCCGCGCGTCCGGTCGTAGAGGCAATGCGCGGCGGTCAGGACCAGATCCTCGGCGATCAGCGCGCCGGTGCAGAATCCGCGGCCGTCGATATCGAGGCGTCCGACGGCCTCCCATCCACGGCTATCATCGCCGGTATCGAGGCGTTTGAGCGAACTTTCCTGGGCATGTGGTGTCTGGACGGCGGCAAAAACCAACGTCAGCGCCAGGGCCATGCCTGGAAGGATACGGTTCAACATGATGCCCCCGATTGGCAAGAATTGAAAAAATCGTAGCCAAGCTGTGGGGCGAAAATAGGGCAGGTCACGCGGCCGAAAGGTTTTTCAGGGCGGCCGGTTTCGGCCCGCCGGTGACCCAGTCGATGAGCTCGACCGTATGCACGATGGGCGTGTCGGTGCCCTGGCCGATCTGCATCATGCAGCCGATATTGCCCGCCGCGATCAGGTCGGGCTGCGTGGCATCCAGCGTCCGTACCTTGCGGTCGCGCAGTTTGCCCGAGATCTCGGGCTGCATCAGGTTGTAGGTCCCGGCAGATCCACAGCAGAGGTGCGGATCGGCGGGGGTCGCGACCTCGAACCCGGCCTTCTTGAGTAGGTCCTTGGGCGTGTCCTTGATCTTTTGCCCGTGCTGGAGCGAGCAGGCCGCATGATATCCGACCTTCAGCCCACGGGATGGCTGCTGGGGCAGGTCGAGATCCGCCAGTACCTCGGTCACGTCCTTGGCGATGGCAGAAACACGGGCGGCATCCGCAGCCAGCGGATCGTTGCGGAACATGTGGCCGTAATCCTTGACCGTCGTCCCGCAGCCCGAGGTGTTGATGACGATGGCATCCAGCCCGTTGCCGTCCATTTCGCGTGCCCAGGCGCGGATATTGGCCGCGGCAGAGCCATGGGCCAGGTCCTCTTTCCCCATGTGGTGGGTGAGCGAGCCGCAGCAGCCTTCGCCCTCGGGGATCACGACCTCGACGCCCATGCGGGTCAGCAGGCGGATCGTGGCGTCGTTGATGTCGGTGTTCAGCGCCTTCTGGGCACAGCCGGTCATCAGGGCGACGCGTTTGATCTTTTGCCCTGCGGCGGGAAAGGTCTGAGGATCGTCGTTGCGAGACACCGGCGGCAGGCGGCCGGGCGCCATCCCGATCATCGCGCGCAGCCGTGCATCCGGGATCAGCCGGCGGAACGGACGGGCGAGGCCGGCGGCGAACAAGGCCAGGCGGAAGCGTGTAGGGTAAGGGATGATCCGGGCGAGGATCCAGCGCAGGGCGCGATCGTCCCAGCGACGCTTGTAATTCCGATCGATATACGCCCGCGCATGGTCCACAAGGTGCATGTAATGCACGCCCGAGGGACAAGTCGTCATGCAAGCAAGGCAGGACAGGCAACGGTCGATATGCTTGACGGTCTTTTCGTCCGGCACACGGTCGTTTTCCAGCATGTCCTTGATCAGGTAGATGCGGCCACGCGGGCTGTCTAGTTCATCACCCAGCACCTGGTAGGTCGGGCAGGTCGCCGTGCAGAAGCCGCAATGCACGCAGGCGCGCAGGATTTCATTGGCGCGGGCGGTGCCGAGATCGGTCAGCTGTTCGGGCGTGAATTCGGTGCGCATCAGATCATGGCCCTTGCGACGAGAAAGCCCAGAACGGGCGAGAAAGTGACGACGGAGCCGAAAAGCGTGGGCCAGGGGTAGGAGCCGGGCATACGCCGGTGAATGGCCTGCACCACGAAGGCGACCAGTCCGATCCAGCCGATCCAAAGCAGCGCTAGAGCGACCAGCACCCGCGCGGTGTTTTCGGCGGCGTCGATGGGCAAGAGGCGTAGCATGGCCAGACCGGCCGCGCCGAGAAGGATGATGCCCGGACCCAGCAGCGGAAAGAAGGACCGGTTGGGGCTGCGGCGGACGAGGGCAACATAGACACCCAGTCCGACGAGGCAGACTGCGATCAGGAACAGGTTCTGCATCATGCGGGGATTTCCATCAGTCCTGGATTGAAGAGGCCCTTGGGGTCGAACTTGGCGCGCAAACCTGCGGTCAGTTTCTCGATGGCCGCGGGCTGCGGCTGAAAGATCGGAACGGATTTGCGCGTGTTGTTCGAGGCGCGGACCAGTGTCGCGTGGCCGCCATGGGTCGCGACCTGCTGGCGGATCGCCTGCGCGCCCGCATCGCCGGTGTCGTCGGTCAGCAGCCAGAGCAGTCCACCGCTCCAATCCGCGATGACGGAGTGGTCGAGGCCACTTGCCAGCAGCGCGTCGCAAAAGGTGGCTGCGGCGGTCGGGCGGGTGGAGATCTTCCAGACGGCGCCGGGTTTGTCGGCAAAGGGCGCAACGTCGCGCGTCTGTTGCCAGAGCGCGGCGCTGTCCGCGCCTTCGACCACCGCATCGGCACCAAGCAGATCAGTCAATTTCCGGGCGCGGTAGCTGACGCTGCCGGACAGGCCTTCGACCCGGATGCGCCGCTCAGCGGGCCCTCCGGTCGCGGTGCCGGAAAGCCAGGCGGCGCCGGACACATCGAATGGGGTGCCCATGGCGCGGGTCAGGTCCGTGATTGCGGTGGCCATGTCCTGGGCGCGCAGGATCAGCGTCGCCTCGGTTTCCGGGATCGCCTGCACCTTGAGGCTGATTTCGGTCAGCACGCCAAGGGTGCCATGGCTGCCCGCCATCAGCTTGACCAGATCGTATCCGGTCACGTTCTTCATCACGCGGCCGCCATTCTTGACGATGTCACCCGCACCGGTCACGAAGCGAACGCCCAGCATGTGATCCCGCGCCGCGCCCGCCTGGATGCGGCGGGGGCCCGATATATTGGCGGCTGCGATCCCGCCCAGGGTCGGGGTGCCCGACGTGCCCAGCAGCGCGCGGTGATCCATCGGTTCGAAGGCCAGACGCTGTGCTTTTTCGGCCAGCAGGGCGTCGATATCTTCGATGGGGGTGCCGGCACCGGCGACGAGGGTCAGGCCGCCGGGTTCATACAGGTGGATCCCCGAAAGCCCGCCGGTTTCCAGCGCTTCGCCGCCATCCTGCGAGAGCCCGCGCGTATTGCCGCCGCGCACGGAAAAGGGGGCATTGGCGCCACGGATCAGGTCGGCCAGCTCGGCTTCGGAATTGGGACGCGCCATCACGCGCTCCGCCGTGGTTCAGTAGTGGCGAGGGGGAAGACCTTGCTGGGGTTGAGAAGCCAAGCCGGGTCGAAGACATCCTTCACGGCCAGCTGTGCCTCGAGGTCTTCGGGGGCGTATTGGTGGCTCATCAGGTCACGTTTTTCGACCCCGACACCGTGTTCGCCGGTCAGGCAGCCGCCGACCTCGACGCAGAGCTTGAGGATCTCGGCGCCCATGGCCTCGCAGGTTTCAAGCTGTCCTTCGGCATTTGCGTTGAACAGGATCAGCGGGTGCAGGTTGCCGTCGCCCGCGTGAAACACATTGGCGACCTTGAGGCCGAATTCGTCGGACAGCTCGCCCATACGGCGCAGCACGGTCGGCAGTTCGCTGACCGGGATCGTGCCGTCGAGGCAGATGTAGTCGTTGATCTGGCCCATGGCGCCGAAGGCGGATTTGCGGCCCAGCCAGATGCGGCCGCTTTCCTCGGCCGAGCGGCTTTCGCGCAGTTCTACCGGGTTGTGCCGCTGGGCGATGGACTTGATGACGGTCAGCTGTTCGTCGATCTCGGTATCCGATCCTTCGACTTCGACGATCAACAGCGCCTCGCAATCAGGATAACCTGCGCCGGCGAAGGCTTCGGTCGCCTCGATGCAGGGGCGATCCATGAATTCGATGGCCACGGGCAGCACGCCGGCCTCGATGATGTCGCGCACACAGGCGCCAGCGACCTCGTTGCTATCGAAGCCCATCAGGACAGGCCGCGCGCCTTCGGGTTTCGGCAGGATGCGCAGGGTGGCCTCGGTCACGACGCCAAGCTGCCCTTCGGATCCACAGATCAGCCCCAGCAGGTCCAGACCGCCGGAACCGAGGTAAGGCCCGCCGATTTCCACAACTTCGCCGTCCATCATCACCATGGTGACGCCGAGCAGGTTATTGGTGGTCACGCCGTATTTCAGGCAATGCGCCCCGCCGGAATTCATCGCGATGTTGCCGGCGATGGCGCAGGCCAGTTGCGAGGACGGGTCCGGGGCATAGAAGAAATCGTCGCCCTCGACCGCGCCGGTGACGGACAGGTTGGTCATGCCGGTCTGCACGCGGATGAAACGGTCATCGTAATTGGTTTCGAGCACAGCATTCATGCGCGCAACGCCCAGGATGACGCTGTCGGCCGTGGGCAGCGCGCCACCGGCCAGCGAGGTGCCGGCGCCGCGCGGCACGACCGGCGCACCGAACTTGTGACACAGGCGCAGAACGTCCGACACTTCCTGCGTTGTCGACGGCAGGACCGCGATCATCGGCGGACAGCGATAGGCCGTCAGCGCGTCGCATTCGTAGGCGCGCGTTTCCATCGGGTCGGAAATCACGGCGTCATCGGGCAAGACCTGTTTAAGGGCCGCGACAAGCGCGTCCTTGTTCTTCAGGACCTTGGGGTCAGGAACGGGCATCTGCATGGCGGACCTCGGCACACGCTAAAGTGGCCGTTTTCTAGTCCCGAATCCTGTCCATTGGCAAGCTGCGCGGGGATGCGCTATGGGAGCTCATGACCTGGATGGACCGCCTTTCGCTTTTCACACCGCTCGATCTTGGCGCGGTCATCGTGATCGTTCTGGCCTGGCAGTTGATCGGGCTGCGGATCGAAAACCCTTCGTCGCGGCATCCGTCGGTGTCGATCCTGATGGCGGATTACCGACGCGAATGGATGCGGCACATGGTATCTCGGCAGCCAAGAATCTTCGATGCGCAGACATTGTCGACCCTTCGGCAGGGAACGTCCTTTTTCGCCTCGGCCACGATGATCGCCATCGGTGGCGGGCTGGCAGCGATCGGCAATTCGGATCAGCTGATGGGGCTGGCGAACCAGATCACGCTGGAAAGCGATCCGGCGATCGTGTGGGAGATCAAGCTGCTGGTCATCCTGTTCTTCCTGGTGAATGCCTTCCTCAAGTTCGTCTGGTCGCACCGGCTGTTCGGCTATTGCGCCGTTCTGATGGCCGCGGTGCCCAACGAGATCGACAACCCCAATGCCCTGCCGCGCGCCGCCAAGGCCGCGACGATCAACATCACCGCCGCGCGCAGTTTCAACCGCGGGCTGCGGGCGGTCTATTTCGCAATGGGCGCGTCAGCCTGGCTGCTGGGCGCCTGGGCGCTGATCGGAGCGACGCTGATCACTTGTGCGGTGCTCTGGCGGCGGGAGTTTGCCTCCAAATCGCGCGCGGCGCTGTTGGAGGACACGGACCGCACGCCGACGTGAAACGAAGTGCAGTGGCAATGTGGCGGGTGCCGGATATAAGGGTGCCATGATCCGAGCCACGATCCTTACCTTTGCTCTTGCCATGCCTGCATTGGCCGACGCTCCCGAGATCGTCGGGGCCAAGGCCCATCGATCGGGCATGGGGTGGAAGATCAGCGTGACGCTTCTGCATGGCGACGAGGGCTGGGACCACTTTGCCGATGGGTGGGAGGTTCTGGATGCGGCGGGCGACCGTCTGGGCATCCGCGAACTGATGCATCCGCACGTGGACGAACAGCCCTTCACCCGGTCCCTGTCGTCGGTGATGATCCCGGACGGTGCGAACAAGGTGATTATCCGGGCGCGCTGTTCGAAATCGGGCTGGGGCGCAGACGAATACATCTTGTATCTCGACTGAGTTCGCAAAGCCGGGCTAGTGTCTTCCCGAGTTCGAGGAGACCTTCATGCGCCGTCAACTGACCCCGTTCCTTCTGGCCGCCATCCTGAGCCCGGGCGCAGCGCTTGCCGGGTTGGAATTCTGCAACGAGGACAGCGTCGAACAGACTATTGCGGTCGGGTACAAGAAGGGCGAGGACTGGGTATCGGAAGGGTGGTGGAGTGTCGCGCCGGGCGAATGCAAGACCGTGTTGGGGGGCGACCTGCAGCGTCGGTACTACTACTGGCGGGCCGAGGCGCCTGAGCGGAACTTCCCCAATGCCGATTACGCCTTCTGCACGACACGGGCGGCCTTCGATATCGTCGGGGACGAGGATTGCGGCGGTCGAGGCTATGAAAGCCAGCGCTTCCGCAAGCTCGATACCGGCAAGACGGCGACCCATTTCACCATGACGATCACAACGCCGGGCGGCGTTGCCCCGTCGACCGAGCAGGCGGCGGTCGGTCAGTACGGCGAGCCCTATTCCAACCAGGCAATTTTCCAGTCCTGCGATTTTCAGGGCGTGTCCTATTGTACCTTCGTGGCCGACGGGACGCAGTTCTTTGCCTATGATGACGGGCGCAGCGACCAGACCGCGCTGAACGCGTTGCGCAGCCTGTTGCCCGGCGCGCCGATCCAGGTTTCGGGCGATCTGGAGGCCGTGCATGACAGCACCGCCGATATCGTCCTGCGCGAGGTAGGCACGCGCGACCGCACGATGACAGACGTCGTGATCGATAACATGCAGGGCCAGTGGTATTCGCTGGCGGATCGCAAATCCCAGATGACGATCATCGGTGCGATCTGGGAGGATTCCTATAACGGCCAGCCGATGGGGTCCTCGATCATCTCGATCACCGGGTCCTGCCCCGAAGCACCGCCCGGGGCCGGTGGACTATACCTTCAGCTGTTCCCGATGGAGGGCGGAGATCCGCTTTGCTACAGCATCGACGAGATCGAAGGGATCGACTGGTCGATGTATTATGTCGGGCAAGGTGATCCCCTGCGCTTCCGCAGGCTGGATTGACAAATAAAAACAGGGGCGCGCGGCCCCTGTTTCCCTGATTTATCAGATGACCGCCCGGATCAGTTCAGCAGACCCGCATGGCGCATCCCGGCGCGGACCTTTTCCTTGGTCTCGTCGGTGAGGGTCATCAGCGGCAGGCGAACCTCGTCCGAGCACAGGCCCAGTTCGGACATCGCGAACTTGGCGCCGCAGAGGCCGGGTTCGGTGAAGATCGCCTCGTGCAGGGGCATCAGCCGGTCCTGGTAGGTCAGCGCGGTCTCGTAATCGCCTTTCAGCGTCGCCGCCTGCATTTCGGCGCAGAGCTTCGGCGCGACGTTCGCGGTGACCGAGATGCAGCCGCGGCCGCCCATAGCGTTGAAACCGACGGCGGTGCCGTCTTCGCCGGAAAGTTGCACGAAATCAGGGCCACAGGTCATGCGCTGAAGCGCGACACGGTCCAGCTTTGCGGTGGCGTCCTTGACCCCGACGATGCGCGGCAGCTTGGACAGCTCGCCCATGGTTTCGGGCATCATATCGATGACCGACCGCGGCGGGATGTTGTAGATGATGATCGGCAGAGTGCTGGCATCATGCATCGCGGTGAAATGCGCGATCAGGCCACGCTGCGTCGGCTTATTGTAATAGGGCGTCACCACCAGGGCGGCATCGGCGCCGACCTCTTCGGCATGCTTGATCAGCCGGATGCCTTCCTTGGTGTTGTTCGCACCCGCACCGGCGATCACGGGGATGCGGCCGGCGGCGAACTTGACCACCTCTTCCACGACGATCTCGTGTTCACGCAGCGACAGGGTCGGGGATTCACCGGTGGTGCCGACGGGGACGAGGGCGGACGAGCCCTGCTCCACGTGCCAGTCCACGAGTTTCTTGAGCGTCACCAGATCCAGCTCGCCGTCCTTGAACGGCGTGACGAGGGCGGGAATGGACCCCTGAAACATGACACGCTCCTTTGTCTGGCGGGCAGTCCGGCCAATCCGGTACCGTCCCTGTTGCGGAACTCCGCCCGTGCCGCGAAACTTTGGTTGAGGGCTGGCAGAGTCGGTCTACATTTGCCGGGTGTCTAAACCGGTTCGGCAGGAGAAATGCAAGTGATACTGAGCCGATTTGGCCTTGTACTGTGCCTTTGCCTGGCTGGAACCGCCTGCCTGGCCCCTTCTTCGATTCGAGCGACCGACGGCCCGATCGCTGGAATCGTGCCCCGGCCTTTGAGCTCGGCCCTTGATGCGGCCCGGGATGGCGAATGGGAAAAGGCGGCACAGCTGGCTTCGCGCGACGGGCCGGCAGCGGAATCCTACATCGAATGGGTGCGGTTGCGGTCGGGTCGGGGGACACCGCAGGAGGTGCTGGATTTCCTCGCCTCTCACGCGCACTGGCCCGGGCTGGATTACCTGAGACGCCAGAACGAGGAAGCCTTTGTCGAGGCTGATGACGGGCAGGTGCTGGAATTCTTCCAGAACACTACACCGCAGACAGGGCTGGGCGCGCTTCGTCATGCCCGTGCTCTCGATGCGGCCGGAGAGACCGGCGCGGCGCAAGCGGGTATCGTTCTGGCATGGCGAACGCTCGACCTGGATGAGACGACGCATGACGCTTTCCTTCAGCGGTACCGCAGCCTGCTGCAACCGCATCACGGCGCGCGCCTGTCGCATGCGATCTGGGAGGACCGGACGCAGGACGTGCGCCGGATGCTGCGCCTTGTCGGTGGCGATCAGGAGAAACTGGCCGAGGCGCGCCTGGCCTTGCAGGACGACGATAACAACGTTGATGCCCTGATCGAAGCGGTGCCCGAGGCGCTGCGTGACGATCCGGGCCTCGCCTATGACCGGTATGTCTGGCGCGTCCGCAAGAACCGCAACGACGACGCAAAGGAATTGCTTCGCAGCCAGAGCCAGATTGCCGGCGGTCTGGGCTTTCCCGAGAAATGGTCGAACCTGCGCCGGTCCTATGCGCGCGGCGAAATGCGCAGCGGCGATCCGGTCGTGGCTTACGAACTGGCCTCGACCCACCAATTGACCGAAGGCGGCGCGTTTGCGGATCTCGAATTCCTGTCGGGCTACCTGTCGCTGCGATACCTGGATGACCCGGCCCGCGCGCTGGAGCATTTCAACCGATTGGAGGCGGGTGTTCAGACCCCCATTTCTCTGGGCCGTGCAGGCTATTGGCGGGGGCGGGCGCTGGAGGCCCTGAATCGACCCGAAGACGCCATGGCAGCGTACCGGGAAGGGGCGCAGCATCAGACAAGCTTCTACGGGCTTCTGGCCGCCGAGAAGGCCAATATTCCCTTAGATTCGTCTCTGTCCGGCCAGGTGGAAGGCCCGGATTGGCGGGACACCGCGCTGGTGGACAGCGACCTGCGCGAAGCAGTGATGCTGCTGCGCTCGGCCGGGTTGGAATACGAGGCCGAACGGTTCCTGAAGCACATGGCCGAAACCGCGACGATGGACGAATTGCTGGCCCTCGGTCGCATGGTCGAAGAGGCCGGCGACCCGCACCTTCAGGTGATGCTGGGCAAGGCCGCGGCGTCGCGCGGCGTGGTCATCGAACGGCACTACTACGCGCTGCACCCGCTGATCGAGATGGAGCTGCCGGTGGCGCAGGAAATGGCCTTGGCCATCGCGCGCCGCGAAAGCGAGTTTGATCCGGCCGTCACCAGCCCCGTCGGCGCCCGCGGCCTGATGCAGCTGATGCCGCGCACCGCGCTGGAAATGGGCCGCAAGGTCGGAGACAGCGACGACGTTTCGGGCCGGCTGGGCTATTGGGCGTACAATGCCAAGCTCGGTTCGGCATACTTGGCGCAATTGGCCGAGGAGTTCGACGGCAACGTCATGCTGGTGTCGGTCGGGTACAATGCCGGTCCGTCCCGCGCGACCCGCTGGTCTGAATTGTTCGGCGATCCGCGCAGCGGCGATGTCGATCCGGTGGACTGGGTCGAACATATCCCGTTCCGCGAGACGCGGAATTACGTGCAGCGGGTGGCGGAAAGCCTGCCGATCTATCGCGCGCGTCTGGGCAAGGTTGCCCTGCCGATCCCGTTCAGCACGGAACTGTCCGGTTCAACCCTGTCGGCGTTCGCGCCACAAGGTGAATAGCCCTGCTGCAATGACGATGGCGGCGCCGATAGCGACATTCGTCTTGATCGTTTCGCCAAAGATCGTCAGCCCGATGAGGGCGGCGAAGACCAGCTGGAAATAGGCGAAAGGCTGCACGGCACTGGCTTCTGCCACCTCGTAGGTGCGGATCAGCAGGTAATGGCCAAGCGCGCCGGTCAGGCAAAGCAGAGCCATCCACGCCGACGCGCCGGCATCCATCGGGGTCCAAGACCAGATGCCGACGATTGTCATGACGACGCAACCGGTGACCCCAGTCCAGAAAAAGGATGTGGCCGAGGTGTCCTTGCGGGCCGCATAGCGGGTCAGCAAGCCATAGACGGCGAACATCAGGGCTGCGGCGAGGGGCACCAGCGCCTCGATTGCGAAGACGCCGAAGCCCGGTTGCAGCACGATCATCACCCCGACAAAGCCGACGCCGATTGCAGACCAGCGCCGCCAGCCGACAGCTTCGCCCAGGATCGGGCCGGACAGGGCGGCGACGAGCAGCGGGTAGGAGACAAACACCGCATGGCTTTCGACAAGGCCCAGAAGGTCGAAGCCTTTCACCATCACGCAGATCTCGGCCGCAAGGATGACACCCCGCAGGATTTGTACGACCGGCTGTTCGGTGCGCGCGGCATTGCCGACACCGCCGGCCTTGCGCGCGGCAATTGCGATGACGAACAGGGCAAAGAACCAGTAGCGGATCATCACGATCATCAGCACCGGGTAGTCCGCCGCCAGGTGGCGGGAGATCCCGTCCTGCGCAGCGAAAACCAACGTGGTCGCGATCATCAGCAGGATGCCGAGGCGTGTGTTCTGTTCGGTCATTCTGCTTTCCTCGCCTGCGTCATGTGGCGTTTGCGGCCATAACCGGGGATGCGCGTCACGTCGAAACCCGCGGCCTCGAGCGCGCGTCGGACATGCCCGGCGGCGGTGTAGGTGGCGGCCGTGCCACCGTCGCGTGTCTTGTTGAAGACGGCGGCCATCAGCGCTTGGCCCCACATTTCCGGGTTCTTGGCCGGGGAAAATCCGTCGAGGAACCAGGCATCAGCCTGACCGTCCCAGTGAGGCAGCGTTTCGCGGGCATCTCCTGTGACTATGTGGAGGTGGAGGTCGGGCAATTCGATCCGGGTCCGGCCCCAGTGCCGGGCGAGGTCCTCGGCGATATCCCCGACCTCGGGAAAGGCAGCCTGAGCGCGGATCATGTCCTCGGGCGCCATCGGATAGGCCTCGAACGTGGTGAAGCGCAGCGGGCCTTCGGTGCCGGACTTGCGCCAGGCATCGAGCACGGCCAGAAGGTTGAGGCCGGTACCGAAACCAAGTTCGGCAATGTGAAATCCGGGGGCAAATCGATCCGGCAGGCCGTTGCCGTTCAGAAAGACGTGGACGGTTTCCGCCAGCCCGTTATCGAGGCTGAAATAAGGATCGTCGAAGCGTTCCGACACGGGGGTCTTTCCCTCGCGCCAGGTGAGCTCGGGTTGCTGTGGGCCGGTGGGCTGGCCGGACATGGAGGGATCCTCTAGAAACCGCCGCAACGCAGCGTGGCGCGACAATGCAGCGAGGACAGGGCGATGACAAGGATCGACGTGACCATTCGGGGGGCCGGTATCTTTGGCCTGTCCTGCGCGTGGGCCTGCCTGAAACGGGGCGCGCGGGTGCGGGTCATCGACCCGTTCGGGCCGGGTGCCGGATCGTCAGGCGGGGTGGTTGGCGCGCTGGCGCCGCACGTGCCGGAAAACTGGAACGACAAGAAGGCGTTTCAGCTGGACAGCCTGTTGATGGCCGGCGATTGGTGGGCCGAAATAGAGACTACATCAGGGCTTTCGGCCGGCTACGGACGCCTTGGCCGCGTACAACCCCTGGCCGATGAGCGCGCGGTGGACCTGGCCCGCGTACGCGAGCAGACGGCGACCGAGTTGTGGGGCAGTCATGCCACTTGGCGCGTTGTCGAGGGGGCCGGTGACTTTGCGCCGGTATCGCCCACCGGCCTTTACGTGCACGATACGCTCACCGCCCGCATGCATCCCCGCAAAGCCTGTCTTGCACTGGTCGGTGCGCTGCGGATGGGTGGGGTGGAGGTCGTGGCGCATGGCGATGAGGTCGGCCCCGTCATCCATGCCACCGGAATTGCGGGGCTGGAGGAGATGAGCGCGACCACGACCCGCCAGATCGGAACCGGCGTGAAAGGGCAGGCGGCGCTGCTGGCCCATGATGCGGGGCCGGTGCCTCAGGTCTTCGCCGGGGGTGTGCATGTCGTGCCGCATGCGGACGGGACGGTGGCGATCGGATCGACCTCGGAACGCGACTATGATGATCCCGCCAGCACCGATGCGGCCCTGGACAACGTAATTGCGGCAGCGCGGGCGGCGGTTCCGGCGCTGGAGGGGGCCGAGGTGATCGAACGGTGGGCCGGTGTCCGGCCGCGCGCGCGGTCGCGTGCGCCGATGCTGGGGGCGTGGCCGGGACGGCCGGGGCATTTCATCGCCAATGGCGGGTTCAAGATCGGGTTCGGCATGGCGCCCAAGGTGGCCGAGGTGATGGCTGACCTCGTTCTGGAGGGCCGTGTCACGATTCCGGAGGGGTTCCGGGCCGCATCACTTTGGCCGGATGATGTGAAGAAAGCCTAGTTTAGAGACTGATACTTGCGTAGGTGGCTACTTGACGAGCCAGCCGAAGGCGCTCCGCAAATAACTCTGGGCGTCGTTGGTCACCGGGGTGCCGTGGGCCATCAGGACACGCTCTGCCGGCCAGTCGAGGACGCGCGATATCGGCTCGGCTGCCTTGCGGGCGCGCAGGGCCATGCGGAACTTGCGCGGCACCCGGGGCGTGGTCCCGGTCATCAGGTCGAGCCGCGCCACGATACTGCGCCAACCGCTGTACCAGCCGCGGGGCATGTTCTGCAGCAGGTCGGTGAAGATCACGGAGCCGCTCGCCTTGTGAAAGAACACGACTTCGTCGGCGATGGAATTGGGCACGACGATTTGGTCGATCTCTCCGGCCCAGGCAAGATGCGGGGCGTCGCCGAGGTCAGACGAAAACGCCAGATCGGTCCGTTTTTCGGCGAGCCCAGGCGCGGGATGGATCAGGGCCGTCGGATAGCGCATGTGCCAATCGGGGAGCGCCAGGTGGTGCAGGGTGTTCGGTGCCAGGATATGGCCGACCGGGCCCAGGGCGTCGATCGCGTCGAACAACTCGGGCGAGGGCGTGACAGGCGACCAGATCACCAGCGTCCCGTTCTTCAGCCGGATCACGGCCATGCGGGTCGGGTAGTGGAAGCCTGCGATGGCGCTGACGACGGGGCCGTCCGCAATCCAGATATCCGGGCCGAATGATTCCAACATCTGCTGTCCTCCCGCTTCGGCGTCACCCTAGCCCGGAAACGAAAACGCGCGCCATGGGGGCGCGCGTTTCTTTTCTTACGTTGTCGGCTCGGTCGAGGCGGCCGGAAAGCCTTTAGCTGGGGGCCTTCGCGAAGCGCAGGTAGGGCAGCTTCTTGTCGAGCTTGCCGTACTTGGCTTCTGCCGCTTCGTCATCCAGCGACAGCGCGACGATCACGTCATCGCCCGGCACCCAGTTCGCGGGGGCGGCCAGCGGGACCTCGTAGGTCGCCTGCAGCGCGTCGAGGGCGCGGACGACTTCGGCAAAGTTGCGGCCGATGGTCATCGGGTAGGTCATCATCAGCTTCAGCTTCTTGTCCGGGCCGATGATGAAGACGGAACGCACCGTGGCACTGTCGGCCGGGGTCGGCTGGTCGGGAAGGACGGCTTCGGCGGGCAGCATGTCAAACATCTTGGCGACCTCGAGGTCCTTGTCCGCGATGATCGGGAAGCCGGCCTTGGCGCCGCCGAAGGATTCGATGTCACCCTTCCATTTCACGTGATCCTCGACACCGTCGACGGAGATGCCGATGACCTTGGTGCCGCGTTTTTCCCATTCGTCGGCCAGTTGTGCGACGGCACCGAATTCGGTGGTGCAAACCGGCGTGAAATCCTTGGGGTGCGAGAACAGGATCGCCCAGCTGTCGCCGATCCAATCGTGGAATTTGATCTCGCCCTGATCGGTCTGGGCGGTGAAGTTCGGAACAGTTTCATTGATACGCATGGGTCTGGTGTCCTCCATTTGCAGGTATCGGTTCGAGACCTATCTAAAGATCGTCCTGACGATTTACACCCCTCTGTAGCTTGAAACCGGATAGGCACAGTGACACAGTGGCGCCGAAATTGCGGGACACTTGTCTGCATAGCGGAAAACTGTCCACCACCAGGGAGTGAGCCATGATCGAAAAACGCCAATTCTACATCAACGGTGAATGGGTGGATCCCGTAACCGCCAATGATCACGAGGTCATCGACCCGTCGACCGAAGAGGCCTGCGCCGTCATTTCGCTGGGTTCCTCGGCAGATGTCGACAAGGCCGTTGCCGCCGCCAAGGCCGCGTTCCCGGCCTGGATGAAGACCGACCCGGCCGAGCGTATCGCCCTGGCCGAGAAGATCCTCGAGGTCTACGGCGCCCGCAAGGACGACATGGCCAAGGCGATTTCCATGGAGATGGGCGCGCCGATCGACCTGTCGAGCTCTGCCCAGTGGGGCGCGGGCTATGCGCACACCAAGAACTTCATTCGCGCGGCCAAGTCGTTCGAATTCATCCGTCCGCTTGGCGATCATGCTCCGAACGACCGGATCGTCTATGAAGGTTTCGGTGTCTGCGCGCTGATCACGCCTTGGAACTGGCCGATGAACCAGATCACGCTGAAGGTGATCGCGGCCCTGATCGCCGGCTGCACCATGGTGCTGAAACCGTCCGAGGAAAGCCCTCTCAACGCGATCATCTTTGCCGAGATCATGCATGAAGCCGGCGTTCCGGCTGGTGTGTTCAACCTGGTGAACGGGGACGGTGCCGGTGTCGGCTCTGCCCTGACCGGTCACGAGGACGTGGACATGGTGTCCTTCACCGGGTCGACCCGCGCGGGCGTTGCGATTTCGCAAAATGCCGCTGCGACGCTGAAGAAGGTGCACCTGGAGCTTGGCGGCAAGGGTGCCAACGTGATCTTCGCCGATGCGGACGACAAGGCCGTGAAGCGTGGTGTCATGCACATGATGAACAATTCAGGCCAGTCCTGTAACGCACCGTCGCGGATGCTGGTGCAGCGCGAGCGGTATGACGCCGCCGTGGAAGAGGCTGCCGCTGCCGCCAACATGGTGCAGGTCGGACCGGCCAGCCAGGAAGGCCGTCATATCGGCCCCGTCGTGAACGAAGCGCAGTTCAACAAGATCCAGGGTCTGATCCAGGCCGGGATCGACGAAGGCGCGCGGCTGGTTGCCGGTGGCACCGGGCGTCCCGAGGGGATGAACCGCGGTTACTTCGTCAAGCCGACGGTCTTTGCGGACGCGACCAACCAGATGACCATCGCCCGCGAGGAAATCTTTGGGCCGGTTCTGACGATGATCCCCTTCGACACGATCGAGGACGCGATCGAGATCGCCAATGACACGCCCTATGGCCTGACCAACTACGTTCAGACCCAGGACGCCGAAAAGGCCAACCGCATGGCGCTGTCCCTGCGCTCCGGCATGGTCGAGATGAACGGCCAGCCGCGCGGTGCCGGATCGCCGTTCGGCGGCATGAAGGCGTCTGGCAACGGGCGCGAAGGTGGCGTCTGGGGCCTTGAGGACTTCATGGAGGTCAAGGCCGTCTCCGGCTGGGATGCGAAGACCGCCTGATCGGTTTTCGATCCGTAGAAATATGGGGCCCGGCAATGTCTGCCGGGCCCTTTTGTTTTTTGGGCAGATGTTGGAGGGCAGAAAGAGGCGCACGGGCCTGGCCTGAGCCATCGCTTGGGTGCGGCGCTGGCCGTCTCGACGTGTCGGCTTGCTACGGCCAGCCGACAGATTGCTCGCGGATTGGGCCCGCGTCGGGTAGCATCCGACAGAGCGAACCAAAGGCCGGCTTAGAACGGGGAAGGGGCCTTGAAGCTCAGCCCCATGCCGCCATCGGGGTGCAGCAGACGAAGCTCTTCGGAATGCAGCATAAGGCGAGGATGGTTGCGCGCTTCGCCTTCCGCGTAGAAGGGATCGCCCAGGATCGGGTGCCCAAGGGCCAGCATGTGAACCCTGAGCTGGTGAGACCGGCCGGTTTTCGGCATCAGCCTGACGCGGGTTTCCCCGTCGCCGTATCGCTGCACACGCCAGTCGGTCTGGGCCGGTTTGCCATTCTCATGATCCACCATTTGCCGGGGCCGGTTCGGCCAGTCGACGATCAGGGGCAGATCGACCTCGCCCTTCCGGGGCTCCAGCCGTCCATGCACGCGTGCGACATAGGTCTTCTTCGTCCGACGATGTTCGAATTGCAGGCCAAGGTGACGCTGGGCATGCGGTGTCAGGGCAAAGACCATGATGCCCGACGTGTCCCTGTCCAGCCGGTGCACCAGCAGCGCGGTCGGAAAGGCGGCCTGCACGCGGGTCAGCAGGCAATCGGCCAGGTGTTCGCCCTTGCCCGGCACCGACAGCAGGCCGGCGGGCTTGTCGACCAGCAGGAGCTCGTGATCCTCGTGGATCACCGATAGGGGCGTATCGGGTGGGGCGTAGACGTCACTCATGCCGGTGATCTAACCGCAGCCGCGCGGAATGTCAGGGCTTTTGCGGCAACCCGTCGGCGATCTGGTAGTAATCGCCCTTGGTCTCGGTGAAGATGTGCTTTTCAAGGGTCAGGCCGGTGGGGCCGTCAATGGCGCCGAGCGCAAAGCTCATCGTGTTCTCGTCGTGCGCTTTCCAGAAAAGAAACGCGCCACAGGTCGGGCAGATGCCACGCTCTGCGGTCGTGCTTGAGGCGAACCACCGCACGTCACCGTTGATATCGATCGCCGTGGCAGGCGCATAGGCCGACGACCAGGCAAACCCCGACAGCTTGCGACATTGCGTGCAATGGCAGACCGAAGGTCCCTGAACCGGGCCGCTGACAGTGAAGCGGATGCCCTGGCAGAGGCAGGAACCCTTGAGCATTTCGTTTCCCTTCCTGGCGGGCTGTCTCTCAGACCAGTTCGCGCGCAAACGTGGCGTCCAGGATCGCGGTCAGTGCGTCGGCATCCTCGGCTGTGAAGGCGTCGGGGCGATCGCTGTCAATGTCGAGCACGGCGATGATGTCCCCGGTGCCGTTCCTCACGGGGATCACGAGTTCGGAGCGGGTGGAGGACGCGCAGGCAATATGGCCGGGAAAGGCATCCACGTCCGGTACAAGCTGTGTTTCACCGGTGCGCGCGGCAGCGCCGCAGACTCCACGCGCAAAGGGGATGACCAAGCAGCCATGACCGCCCTGATAAGGACCGATCTTCAGCACCTCCGGCTCGGTCACGCGGTAGAACCCGGTCCAGTCGAACCTGTCGTCCGAATGATGGATTTCACAGGCCATCGTTGCCATCAACGCGACCTCGTCGGTTTCCCCTTCGGTGAGCGAGGCGATGGTCTTGGACAGCGTGGCATAGTCGACGCGCATTGCGGACCTCCTTGGATGCGGGCGGGGTTGGCCCCGCCCGTTTCGGTTGTTCAGACGCGTTCGATCGCGATGGCTGTGCCCTCGCCGCCACCGATGCAGATGGCTGCAATCCCGCGCTTCAGGTCGTGCTTTTCCAGAGCGTTGAGCAGGGTCACCATGATCCGCGCACCGGATGCGCCGATGGGGTGGCCAAGCGCGCAGGCGCCGCCATTGATGTTCACCTTGTCGCGGGACAGGCCCATTTCCTGCATGAAGGCCATGGGTACGACGGCAAAGGCCTCGTTGACCTCCCAAAGGTCGACATCGTCGATGGTCCAGCCGATGGAGGACAGCAGTTTTTGCGCCGCTGGCACCGGAGCGGTCGGGAAGAGCGCGGGGGCCTGTGCATGGCTGGCATGACCCAGGATGCGGGCACGGATCGGCATGCCCTGTGCTTCGGCCGCGCCACGGGTGGCCAGGACAAGCGCCGCTGCCCCGTCCGAGATCGACGAGGAATTGGCGGCGGTGACCGTGCCGTCCTTGCGGAAGGCCGGCTTCAGCTGGGGGATTTTGTCGGGGCGGGCTGCACCGGGCTGTTCGTCCTCGGCCACGGTGACCTCGCCCTTGCGGGTCTGAAGGGTGACCGGGGTGATTTCGCCATCAAATGCACCGGACTTCTGCGCGTCGAGCGCATTCTGCAAGGATTTCAGCGCGTATTCGTCCTGGGCCTCGCGGGTGAACTGGAACGCTTCTGCGCAATCTTCGGCGAAGGTGCCCATCAGGCGACCCTTGTCATAGGCGTCCTCCAGACCGTCGAGGAACATGTGGTCCTTGACCTCCTGGTGGCCGATCCGCGCGCCGTTGCGCATCTTGGGCAGCAGGTAGGGCGCGTTGGTCATGCTTTCCATGCCGCCTGCGACCATCACCTGGGCCCGGCCAAGCGCCAGCTGATCCCAGGCCATCATGGCGGCCTTCATGCCCGACCCGCACATCTTGTTGAGCGTCGTGGCGGGGACGTCTTCGCCCAGACCCGCGGCAAAGCCGGCCTGACGCGCAGGCGCCTGACCCTGGCCCGCCGGCAGGACGCAGCCCATCAGGACCTCGTCGACGGTTTTTGTCCCGGCTGCATCCAGTGCGGCGCGGATCGCGGTGCCGCCCAGTTGCGCGGCCTCCACGCCGTCAAAGCTGCCCTGGAACCCGCCCATCGGTGTCCGGGCGGCGCCGGCGATGACTACCTCTTGCATGATGATCCTCCATGTTTGGGGCATGAATACCGGATGGTAACGAATAACGTCTAGCGTTGTTCGCAATCAGAGCCTGATATCGGAGACCGGCATGAACCTGACATCGGAACGGATCGGAGATTGCTTGATCATCCGCGTGGGTGAACCTCGCATCGATGCGGCCGTCGCCATCCGGTTCAAGGATCGCATGCGCGACCTGACCGCGGATGCGGCGACCCGCACGGTACTGGACCTGTCAGAGGTCGATTTCATTGATTCCAGCGGGTTGGGCGCGATCGTGGCGTCAATGAAACAGATGCCGGACGGCGTTTCGCTCGATCTGTCCGGACTGATGCCGAATGTCGAAAAAGTGTTTCGTCTGACCCGTATGGATACCGTGTTCACGATCCACCAATCGGCCGAGTCCGCCCTGCAGGACCGCGCCTGCTGATCCGAGTTCGGGAGGGGGCCGACAGGATGACATTTCCTGATCGCCAGATATCGCAACGACCCGTCGCAACGAATGCCAGTGTGTCGCTGGTGTCGGATCCGATGGAAGTCCGCCATGCCCTGGAAGAGCTGCTGGACCAGTTGGCGCCGCTGCACATGGCCGACGAAGAACTTGGCTCTGTCGAACTGGTCGTGGCCGAGGCGCTGAACAACATCGTCGAACATGCCTATCTGGGCCGTGATGATGGCCGGATCGAACTGCATTGGGTGCTCAGCGGCAATGGTCTGCATATCCGCATCACTGACAACGGCGTTCCGATGCCCGAAGGGCGCATCCCGCTGCACCCTGATCAAAGCCCCAAGGATCACGCCGCCCTAGTGCCTGAAGGCGGATTTGGCTGGTTCCTGATCGGGGGCCTGGCACATAACATCGTCTATCGCCGGGATCGGGGTCGGAACGTCCTGTCCTTTCGGCTGGCCGTCGCGCTAGACTGATTCTCGAAGGTAGCGTCAGAACTGACGCTGATCCGCGTAGGATCTGGCGGACATCGCTCACCAGTCGCTGTATAATCAAAGCATTGTTTGGATATCAGAAACTATCGTTTCTCTAGATAGAACAGGCACTTGAAATGTGTCGGATTGAAGATGCGAAACTCTGAAACGTCCTGAAATTGCCCCATTGGGAACCAACCTGCGCCCGAAACCAAGGCGATAAAAACAGGGTAGCTGCATGGCTTCCCTCGGCGTCGCGTCAATACAGCCCCCACCCAGTGCGTGGCGCCGAGGTCTACAGCTTTCCCCCGACGACAAGATGCCTATGATGCCCGAACCAAATCAGGGGAGGAGCAGACATGCGTGATTTTCATCTTCCGGGGCGGTCCCCCGTCTGGTTCGAGAACGGCATTTGCGCCACCTCGCATCCGCTATCGGCACAGATCGCCGTTCAGACCCTGCGCGACGGCGGCAACGCTATGGACGCGGCCCTTGCGGGCGCGGCCGTCATGGGGCTGTGTGAACCGCCGATGACCGGTCTGGGGGGCGATTGCTTCGCGCTTATTTCGCCTGCGGGGTCCGAGGATATTCTGGGCTTCAACGGCTCAGGCCGCGCGCCTGCCGGGGCCAATCCGCAGGTGCTGCGTGATCGCGGTCTGACATCCGTCCCGGCCGAGGACCCGTTGGCCGTTACCATTCCCGGCGCGGTCGAAGGGTTCTGTCGCATGCATGCGCTCTGGGGTCGGCGCGACCTCGATGCGGTGATGGAGCCCGCGATCCATTACATGGAAAACGGCGTGCCCATGGCGCCCCGGGTCGTCTGGGACTACGAATACAAGGGTTTCGCCCTGACCGAAGAGGCGAAACGCCACTACCTGCCCTGGGGCCGCATGCCCAAGCCCGGCGATATCCTGCGCCTGCCCGGTCAGGCAGAGGTGCTGCGCCGCGTCGTCCGCGACGGACCCAAGGGGTTCTACGAAGGCGAAGTTGCCGAAGACATGGTCGACACGCTCAAGGCGCTCGGCGGGCCGCATGACCTTGAGGATTTCGCCAGCCATCGCGGCACTGAAACCGACCCGGTCAGCGGCACCTATCACGGGGTCGAGCTGTGGGAGCATCCGCCGAACGGCCAGGGTGCGACCGCGATTCTGCTATCCAACATCCTGGCGCAGTTCGATATCGCCTCTATGGATCCCTTCGGTGCGGACCGCGCCCATATCGAGGCCGAGGCGACGCGCCTGGCCTATGACACGCGCAACCGCTTCCTTGCCGATGCGGATCACATGACGCGGCTGGATCACATGCTGGACCCGGAGACCGGCGCGAAGCTGGCGCGCCTGATCGACCCGCGCCGCGCGACGGCCACGCTGACCGAATTGTCCGAAGAGGTGCACAAAGACACGATCTACATCACGGTCGTGGACCGCGATCGGATGTCCGTGTCGCTGATCTATTCGATCTTCCGTGGCTTCGGATCGGGCATCGCGACGCCCAAGTTCGGAACTTTGCTGCAGAACCGCGGCTCGGGCTTCTCCCTGGCGCCGGGCCACGCGAACGAGATGGCGCCGGGCAAGCGCCCCATGCACACGATCATCCCCGGGATGCTGAAGCGCGACGGCAAGGTCCTGATGCCCTTCGGCGTGATGGGTGGCGCTTACCAGGCCAATGGGCATGCGCGGTTCCTGTCCAATATCGTCGATTTCGGCATGGACCCGCAGGCCGCCATGGACGCGCCCCGTGCCTTTGCGCTGTCGGACCGGCTGAACGTGGAACGCGGCTATGCCCCCGAGGTGCATCAGGCGCTGGCCGACATGGGCCATAACGTGATGATCCCGGACGAAGCCATCGGCGGCTCCCAGGCGATACGGATCCATGACAATGGCTGGCTCGAGGCCGGCTCGGATTCTCGCAAGGATGGATGTGCGATTGGGTACTGAGGGGGCTATGGCCCCCGACCGGTCAGTTCAGCTGGAAGTGCAGCGCGTAGGACCCGTCTGAAAACGAC
Organism: Pseudooceanicola atlanticus; assembly: GCF_000768315.1. Lineage (GTDB taxonomy): Bacteria > Pseudomonadota > Alphaproteobacteria > Rhodobacterales > Rhodobacteraceae > Pseudooceanicola > Pseudooceanicola atlanticus. The sequence goes on along the minus strand of NZ_AQQX01000002.1, from coordinate 679,199 downwards.
CCGAACAATTCGGGAATATCAGGGTGATCCACCGGTTCACCCGAATAATCTGCCACCAGGTTCTGTTCGGAAACGTAGGCCACGTAGTAGCTTTGATCGTTTTCGGCCAGAAGGTGGTAAAACGGCTGTTCCCGAGAGGGGCGAGCCTCTTCGGGTATCGCATCATACCATTCTTCGGTGTTATTGAATTCGGGGTCGACGTCGAATACCACACCCCGGAACGGGTGCTTCTTGTGACGCACGACCTGGCCCAGATAATATTTGGCGCGTGTCTTCAGCATGGCTTGCGGCCCCCTTACGCCACTACTAGACCCAGCATCCTCTAAATGTCCAATTTTGTAACGGAAAAATAGGGAAACAATCTGTGAACCTTGCCTTTACAGTGCTCGAAATCGTGGCACCCGTCTTTATTCTTGCCGCGATCGGCTTTGGCTGGGTGAAGGCTGGGTTCGAATATCGGGTCGAATTCGTGACCCGTCTGGCGATGACGCTTTCGGTGCCCTGCCTGATCTTCGTCTCCCTCATGAGAACCAATATCGATCCCTCCGCGCTGACCGCGTTGTCGCTGGCCTCGGTCGTGGCCTACGGGGTTCTGACGGTGGTTGTCGCCGTCGGCCTGAAGGTCTTCGGCTATGACCAGCGGACCTACCAGGCGCCGCTGATTTTCGGCAATACCGGCAACCTTGGCCTGCCTCTGGCGCTGTTTGCGTTTGGTGAAACAGGGCTGGGCTATGCAGTGGTGGTTTTTGCCGTGATGGCGATCTGGTCGTTTACCTACGGGATCTGGATCGTGTCGGGCGGCGGGTCGGTGATGAAGGCCGTGAAAGAGCCGCTGGTCTGGGGCACCGTGCTTGGCGGCATCTTCCTGTGGCAAGGCTGGGAAACCCCGCGCTTCCTGACCAACACGCTCGAGCTGATCGGGCAGATGGCCATTCCGATCATGCTGATCACTCTGGGCGTGGCCGTGGCCCGGCTGACTCCCGGCCGTATGGCGGTTGCCGTCGTGATGGCCGTGGTCAAGGTGATCGTCTGTGTCGCCATCGCATGGGGCGTCGGCGTGTTCTTCAAGCTGGATGACACGGCCTTTGCCGTGCTGGTGCTTCAGATCGCAACGCCGGTCGCCGTGACCTCCTACCTGCTGGCCGAGAAATACGGCGCGGACGGGCAGGCGGTTGCGGGTCTTGTCGTGGTTTCGACGCTTCTTTCGGTTGTTGCAATCCCGCTTATCCTCGCGGTTTTGCTCTGACCCCACCAATTTGTCATTTCAACCACCGCGCGTAGTTTGCTAAAATCTTCGCAAAGTGCGTTAGACACGACAGAACGAGGCAAGAAGCAGATGATGAGAGCGCTGAGCGCCGTGTTGATCCTATTGATGGTGGCGTCCTGTGGCGGCCCCAAGGGATCACCCCGAAACCTGGACAATGCCTGTCTTCTCCTGAAGGAACGCAAGCCCTATGCCCGCCACCTCCGCAAGGTCGAGCGGCGCTACGGCATTCCGAAGCACGTGATCATGGCCATGATCCACCAGGAGAGCAAATTCGACGGTAATGCCCGAACCCCGCACCGCTATGCGCTCGGGATCATTCCGATGGGTCGTCAGAGTTCCGCCTACGGCTACAGCCAGGCGCTGGATGGCACGTGGGATGAATACCGGCAGGAGACCGGCAATCGCCGGGCCCGCCGCAACAACTTCTCCGACGCGACGGATTTCATGGGCTGGTACATGACCAAGACGCGTGACCGTCTGGGTATCCCGATGACCGATGCGCGTAACCAGTACCTGGCCTATCACGACGGTCACACGGGTTACGCCCGTGGCACCTGGCGCAAGAAGGCATGGCTGGTGGACGTCTCCGCACGTGTCGCCCAGCGGGCCGAAATGTATCGCGGCCAGCTGCAGCGGTGCCCCTACGATTGATCAGCGTTCGGGGTTGTAGCGGTCCTGGAAGTTGAAGAGCGACTGGCTCAGCTGCATCCCCGTCTGCATGTCGCCCAGCACCACGGTGGTGGTCGAACCTGCATCGTCATGAATGACCCATTGGCGCAGCTCGACCGGGCCGCCGGTGAAGACAAGGTCGATGAAGCCGTATTCCGGATTCTCTGGGTCTTGCGCACGGACAATGGTTGACGGGCCGTCCTCGCGATGGCCGGTCACCATGTTGGCCTGACCGAAATTCACGTTCTCCGCCAGGATGATGTTCAAGGGTGTACGCCGCAGCGGGTATTGCTCGACGGCCTCATCGCCCTTCTTGTCGAAGATGCCCACGGCGCCGTGGTCTGCGATCACGTAGGATTCGTTGGGCGGATCGTATTCGAACCGCATCTTGCCGGGGCGGCGGATATACAGCGTGCCGGTCGCGACCGTGCCGTCATCCGAGATCTGGGTAAACTTGGCCTGCGCCGTCTGGATCCCGTTCAGGTAGGAGGACAGCTGCGACAACGGCAGCTTCTCCGCCATGGCGGGGGCGGCGAGGGACAGGGTCAGGGCCGAAGCGGCAAAGAGACGTGCGAGTTTCATGAAATACAATTAGGCTCCGGTCGTTTCCGATACCAGAGCCTAACTCTCACAAAGCGGTTAGCGTTCCGCGATGCCGGCGCGTTATTGCTGCTCCGGCACCAGGATCTCGCGTTTGCCGACATGGTTCGCCGGAGAGACGAGGCCGTTCTCCTCCATCTGCTCGACAAGGCGCGCGGCCTTGTTGTAGCCGATGCCCAGCTTGCGCTGGATGTAGGAGGTCGAACACTTGCGGTCCTTCGCCACGATCGCGACAGCCTGATCGTACAGCGCGTCCTCGCCATCGGTGTTGCCCCCGGTGGACAGGCCCAGAACCGCGTCGATGTCGCTTTCCTTGTCCTCGTCCGGCCCATCGACCACGCCGCCGACATAGGAGGGGGGACCGAATGCCTTGAGGTGGTTCACGATTTCCTCGACCTCTTCGTCGCTGACGAAGGGGCCGTGGCAGCGGGTGATCTTGGCGCCGCCGGCCATGTAGAGCATGTCACCCATGCCCAGAAGCTGTTCGGCGCCCATTTCGCCCAGGATCGTGCGGCTGTCGATCTTGGACGTCACCTGGAAGGAAATCCGGGTCGGGAAGTTCGCCTTGATCGTCCCGGTGATCACGTCGACCGAGGGGCGCTGCGTGGCCATGATCAGGTGGATGCCCGAGGCACGGGCCATCTGCGCCAGACGCTGGATGCAGGCCTCGATCTCCTTCCCCGCGACCATCATCAGGTCGGCCATCTCGTCGACGATGACGACGATGTAGGGCATTTTCTGGGGCTGGATTTCCTCGGTTTCGAAGACCGGTTCGCCGGTGTCGTCGTCGAAACCGGTCTGCACGGTGCGCGAGAACATTTCGCCCTTGGACAGCGCATCCTCGACCCGGCCGTTGTAGCCGTCGATGTTGCGCACACCCATCTTGGACATCTTGCGATAGCGTTCTTCCATTTCGCCCACGACCCATTTCAGGGCCACGACCGCCTTCTTGGGGTCGGTGACGACGGGGGACAGAAGGTGCGGGATGCCGTCATAGACGCTGAGTTCCAGCATCTTCGGGTCGATCATCACCAGCCGCAGATCATCCGGCGTCAGCTTGTAGAGCAGCGACAGGATCATCGTGTTGATGGCCACGGACTTACCCGAGCCGGTCGTCCCCGCGATCAGCAGGTGAGGCATCTTTGCCAGGTTAGCGACCATGGCATCGCCACCGATATCCTTGCCAAGCGCCAGTGGCAGCTTGTGCTTGCCGTCACCGTAATCACGGGTCGACAGGATCTCCCGGAAGGACACCATTTCGCGGTTTTCGTTCGGTAGTTCGATCCCGATGACCGAACGGCCCGGCACGGTCGAGACCCGCGCAGACAGGGCGGACATGGATCGCGCGATGTCATCGGCCAGGCCAATGACACGCGACGCCTTGAGGCCCGGTGCGGGTTCCAGTTCGTACATGGTAACGACGGGACCGGGGCGGACCGAAACGATTTCGCCCTTCACGCCATAATCATCCAGGACGTTCTCCAGCATGCGGGCGTTTTCTTCCAGCGCCTCGTCACTCAGGTGGTGACGCTGGATGTTCGCCGGATCGGCCAGCAGGTTGAGCGGCGGAAGCTCGTAGGCGACCTCCGGTTCCTCGAATTGCAGGGTCGGCTGCGCCTCTGCCTTGGCGCGGGTCGACGGGGCAGGGGCCTTACGGATGTTGTGCTGAACCAGCGGCTGGCGCGGTTCGGCCACGGGCAAGGGCTGCGGCGCCGTCTGTACGCGCTGCGGCTGCGTCAGGGGAAGCGGCTGCGGTTGCGGCTGTTCGATCTCGTGCTCCATCGGCACGTCTTCGGCCATGGGAGCGGTTGCCTGCTCCTCGACGGCGTGATGGGCTGGCATTGCCGGCGCGGCGGGAATGGTGGGCGCCGGCGGAATGGCGGGTGCTGCGGCGATGGTGGGCTGGGGCGTCACACGCGGCGCGGCATGGGCCGCGGTCAACGGCGGCTCGGCCGGGCGCTGCGGTGCTGCGGGGGCAGTCAGCGGAGGTTCCGCACGTTGCCCGGCATCCACGACAAGCGGCTGCGGACCACGGCCACGGCCTTTGGTCAGCGGCTTGTCCGCCGGCGGTTCGACTGGCTGGACGCCGCTCTGGCGCACGCGGCTGCGCACGATTTCGGCGATGCGGGCCTTGATGCGGTCATCGCCCGGCGCCTCGATGTTCTGGTCATCCGGATAGGTTTCGACCAGTTCCGGTTCGGGTTGAACCTCGGGCTCGGCGCGGCGGATCAGGCCGGGCAGACGCTTCATGATCCCGCTCTTGGCGGGGGCTGTCATGGTCGGTTCGGGGGCGGCCCAGTCATCTTCTGCTACCGGTGCGGTATCGTAGGAGGTGGCGGTCCAGCTCTGCTGCGGCGCCGCCGCCTGCTGAGTTTCGGCCCAGGCAGCGTTTTCCTCGGCTTCGATCCGGCGGCGTTCGCGACGTTCGCGGTTCTTTTCCTGAAGATGTGCGGCGGTCCGCATGGCATTGACTGCGCCACGGCCCAGCAGGGTCATGGCGGCGGCATAGAACATGATCAGGCCGATCAGGCAGCTGCGGGCGATCTTGCGCAATTCGACCTTGGTGAAGCCGGTCACGAAGAGGCCAAGCGCGATGACCGGGGCACCTAGCAGGAGCGAGAACATCTTGAGTCCGAAGCTCGGCCCGACGGGTGCAATGCCCAGAACGGTGCCAAGAACGGTATCGCCGAACAGCCCACCCATGCCGAACCGGTGGGTCCAGTCCTGCCCGGGGACCAGCGTGGAGGCATAGACCGACAGAAGCGCGATCCAGATCGGGGCGAAGATCAGTCGTCCGACGGCACGTTCTTCGCCGCGGTGCAGCGCAAGGCGCACGCCCCAGGCCAGGGCCACGATGGCAATGGCCCAGCTTCCCGACCCGATCACCATGAAGAGCGGAGCGGAAATCGTTGCGCCAAGCCGTCCCAGCCAGTTCTGGACGGGGGCATCATGGGCAGACAGCCAGGAGGGATCGTCGGGCGTGTAGGAGCCGATCATCATCGCCGCGAGCAATCCGACTGCAATCAGGGCGAACCCTGCCAGTTCCTTGCCGCGTCGCTCGATGGATTCCTGGATATCGTTCCCGAACAAGGGGTCACCGCCTCGTGTCTGAAAAGCCATTCTGCTTCTTCCTCACTGGTACAGATGGTTACGCAGGGTGATCAGCGCCTGCGCCATCTCTTCTTTTGGGGCCACCATGGCGACCCTGATATACGGTTTGCCCGGGATGTCGCCGTCGACCTTCCGGCTCAGATAGGCGCCGGGCAGCACCCGGATGCCTGCATGTTTCCAAAGGCTGAGCGCCGCGTCCTCGCCATCCTCGACCGGCAGCCAGAGGAAAAACCCGCCTTCGGGGCCCTGGTAGCCGGGCACGCCGTTCAGGATGTCGTCCGCGATGCGGAACTTTTCCTGGTAGAGCGCGCGGTTCTCGATCACGTGCTCTTCGTCGGCCCAGGCGCGTTCGGCGACCCGCTGCAGGGGCAGCGGCAGGGGGGCGCCGGAATAGGCCCGGTGCTGGCGCATCCGCTTGATCGCTTCGGGGCCAGTGGCCACGAAACCCGACCGCATCCCGGGCAGGTTCGACCGTTTCGAAAGAGACTGGAAGATCACGATCCGGTCGGGGTCTGCGCCCATCTCCTGGGCCACTTCAAGGATGCCCGGAGGCGGCGTGTCGCGGTAGATTTCAGAGTAACATTCGTCACTGAATATACGGAAATCGTGTTTTTCGGCCAGTGCGATCAGGTCGCGCCAATAGCCGCGATCAGCCACCGCGCCCTGCGGGTTGGCCGGGGAACAGATATAGGCGGCGGTGGTGCGGTCCAGCACGTCGGCAGGTAGCGACCCGTAATCGGGCAGGAAGCCGTTCTGGCGCGTCGCAGCGACGAAAACCGGTTCGGCCGCGACCGAAAGGGCGCCGATCATGTAGACCTGATAGAACGGGTTCGGGATCAGGACGACCGGCGTCTTGCCGTTCTTCGTCTCGGGCAACAGCGCCATCGCCGCGTTGTAGAGCCCCTCTCGCGATCCGTTCAGCGTCATGATCTGATCGGGCGGCATCGACACGTCGTAGCGGCGCGCAATCCAGTCCGAGATCGCCTGCAACAACTCGGGCGAACCGTCATTGGGCGGGTAGGAGGCAAAGCCGTCCACATTGGCGGCCAGCACCTCGGGCACCCAGGCGGGGAAGGGGTGTTTTGGTTCTCCGATGGTCATGTTGACCACGTCTCCGCCCGGCGCATACGGGTCCAATAGCGCACGAAGGCGCGGAAACGCATAGGCCGGAAGGTTCGAAAACCGCTCGGGAAACATATTCATACTGCCTCAAAGTCGGGATCGTTTTCGCCCCGTTTGGCAGAAAGGTACCCAAATCATCAGCTTGCGTCCAGTGGCGCAGAGGGGCTGATGCCCTTTTGTGGCATTTAGGTCAGCGCAGGCTCCACGGCGGCGCCCAGTCTGAGCAAGGCCTCTTCGCCATAGGGTTTGCCGAGCAGCATCAACCCGCAGGCCGGAACGCCGGTGGGCAGGGTCAGCGCCGACAGGCCCAGCATGTTACCGACCCGCGTGTTTCGAAGCGCCATCAGGTTCTCGCCCACGTAATAGTCGTGATCTGCCAGCATCCGCGCTGCGTCGGGCGGCAGGATCGGGGCGGTTGGCGCCAGCACGGCGTCATAACCCGCGACCCGCGTGTTCCAGATGCGCCGGGCTTGTTCGATTTCCTGCCAGGCGGCGACATAATCGGGGCCGGAATGGCTCGCGCCGGACCGGAAACGACCGAGGATTTCGGCAAACATCTTGTCCGGCGCGGTTTCGATCACGTCGCGCCACAGGCCGTAGGCTTCGGCGGTGAAGGCGATCCCGGATTGCGCCATGGCCTGGTCGACCTCTGGCGCTTCGATCGGTTCGATTTCGACCCCGGCGTCCCGCAGGCGGTCCAAGGCGGCCAGGTAGGCGGCCTTGGGTTCGTCTCGCAGATCCTCCAGCACGCAGGTTTGCAGGGCGGCAAAGCGTTTGCCTGCAAGCGATACACCCCGCAGGTCTGGGGGCGTCGTACCCTCCATCAGGGCGGTCAGCATCGCGGCGTCTTCCACGCTGCGGCACAGCGGGCCGATCGTGTCGAAGCGCAGGCACAGCGGCACCACACCTTCCAGGGTCAACCTGCCCGAAGTCGTCTTGAGCCCGACAAGGTCATTCCAGGCCGAGGGGATGCGGACCGACCCGCCCGTGTCGCTGCCGATGCCAGCGGCGGCCAGGCCAAAGGCCACCGACGCCGCCGCGCCCGAGGAGGACCCGCCCGGCACCCAGGCCGGATCATGGCGGTTCGGCGGGGTCGCGGTGACAGGGTTGATGCCGATGCCGGAAAACGCGAGTTCGGACATGTGTGTCTTGCCGAGGCAGACCAGCCCGGCTTCGGTTGCGGTCTGCAACACCTTTGCGTCATGTTCGGGAACGCGTCCTTCCAGCAGCGCCGATCCGGCCTCTGTCGCGACGCCGGCGCTATCGAAAAGGTCCTTCCAGGAGATCGGAACACCGTCCAGCGCGGATTTCCGGGTGCCGGCCTTGGCGCGGGCAGAGGCCGCGGCGGCTTCGGCGCGGGCCCGTTCGGGGGTCACGCGGGCATAGATGCGGTCGGTATGTTCATGGCTTTCAATGGCCTCCAGAAAGGTCTCCGTCAGATCGACCGGGTCGATCTCTCCGGCTGCGATCCCGCGCCCCAGTTCCGATGCGCTCATCCAACGCCATGCTTCCATGTCCCGCCCTCCGTTCGTTTTCGCGACGGTAGCGGCACCGGAGCGCATGGACAATCCCGCCCCTCGCGCCATAGTTCAGCCCATGAACACGAAGACCGGATATGACAGTGACGTCCTGATTGTCGGCGGCGGCCTGAACGGCCCCGCCACTGCGCTTGCCCTGGCCCGTGCCGGGCTGAGTGTGACCGTGATCGACGCGTTGCCCGAAACCACCCGCGCCGCCGAAGATTTCGACGGCCGCTCCTATGCGCTCGCGCTTGCCTCTGTCCGTCTGTTGCGGCGCATCGGGGTCTGGGACCGCGTTGCGGATCAAAGCCAGCCAATGCTGGAGATCAAGGTGACCGATGGCCGGGCCGGAGAGGCGCCGTCGCCCTTCCTGATGCATTTCGACCATGCCGAGATCGAGGAAGGCCCGATGGGGCACATGATCGAGGATCGTTACCTGCGTCGCGCCCTGGCCGACGCCATGGCGGAACAGGATGCGATCACCGTGCTGGCGGGCGAAACCGTGACGGACCAGGCGATCGACGAACATGGCGTACAGGCCACGCTGGCCTCGGGCGCGGTCAAATCGGCGCGGTTGCTGATCGGCTGTGACGGGCGGTCCAGCGGCACTGCGCGACGGGCCGGGATCAAGCGGACCGGTTGGGATTACGGCCAGACCGCACTGGTCTGCGCGATCGAGCATGAAAAGCCGCATGACGGTATCGCGCACCAGTTCTTTCTGCCGCCCGGACCATTGGCGATCCTGCCGCTGCCTGGCAATCGGTCCTCCATCGTCTGGAGTGAGACGCGCGAACAGGCGCTGGCGGTCAACGCCCTGCCGGAAGAGCAATACCTGGACATTCTGCGCCCGCGTTTCGGCACCTTCCTGGGTGAGATCGCCCTGGCCGGGAAACGCTTCACCTATCCGCTCGGCCTCAGCCTTGCGCAGCGCTTCGTCGATCCGCGGCTTGCCTTGGTGGGCGACGCGGCGCATGGCATGCACCCGATTGCGGGGCAGGGGCTGAACGCCGGGTTGCGGGATATCGGCGCGCTGGCGCAGGTCCTGCAGGAGGCACGTCAGAGGGGCGAGGATATCGGCGCGATTGACGTTCTGCGCCGCTACCAGGAATGGCGCCGCTTTGACACGGCGTCGCTTGCCATGGCGACGGATATGTCGAACCGCCTGTTTTCGAACGACAATCCGTTCCTTCGTGCGGCGCGGGATATCGGGATGGGGGTCATCAATGCGATGCCAGGCTTGCGACGTGGATTTGTGCGCGAAGCCGCCGGACTGACCGGGGACCTGCCGGAACTGATGCGCTGACAGGCTGGACCTGATCGCGCGTCACTGCGCCAGGCGACAGCACCCGGACAAGAGCCGTGGCGACCCGTCTTGGTCGCCGCCCTCGCCTTGTAGGATCAGGTCGATGGTCAGGCCATATTCCCGGTCCGACATGCCGTCGTTGCAACTGGCCCGGGCAATCACTGCGTGACCCGACGTCTCACCTTCGCCCAGGATCAGACCGAACCGGTCGGGGCGCCCGCCGGCATTGTCGCGCCAGTCTTCAGACAGGCTCATCCCCGGACCATCCGGGCTTTCGTAAACCCAGTAGGGATCGCCGTCGTTGGCCTCGCGTTTCGCGAACCAGAAGGGTTCCGTGCCGAAACAGGTGGAAACCGCAGGAAAATCGCCGAAATCCTGCCCCGGCTGGACGGTGAGGTAGGCCAAGGACACCCAGCCCGCACGCTCTTCGGTGTTGATCAGACCCCAGGTTTCCGTGTCGTTGGTTGCGATCACCTCGATCCCCTTGGCGTCGGGGGCCAGGGTGCCGATGATCGGTGATCCGGCATCGGGCGCTTCGCGGATATTGAGAACGTCATCACCGGCCACGCCGGTCACGTCATGCAGGGCAGGCAGGAGGGTCGGTTGCGCCAGGACGGGGCCGGAAAAGACCAGCAGTAGGCCTAGGACCAGACCGCGGATCATCGCTTTGCCCCCCAGGACAGAGAGGCATGGCGCCTTGTATAAAATTCGCCCATCAGCCCAATCATGATCAGCGCGATGCCGACGTAGATCGGGTATTCGATGCTGGAATTGCGCGGCGTGTAGTTGATGAACACGAAGCCGCGGCACTGGTCGATCGCATGAAACAGCGGGTTCCAGTCGAACATCGCCACCATGTAGCCGGGCAGGGTGTTGGCCACGAACATCTTGCCGGACGCGATCATGTTGGCGCGCTGATAGATCTGGGTGAAGACGCTGACGAAGGTCGGGAACCAGGGCTTGATCGCCAGCATGACGATGCCGACAGCGATCCCGGTGAACCAGGCGACCAGCAGCATTCCGAAGGCGGGAATGGGTTCCTCGATCGTGAAGGGGGTAAAGGCGACGTCGTAGACGAAGAGGATCAAGGTCAGCGACAAAACCTGGATGTAGAGGCTGGAAATCGCGGCGGCCCCGATGGTCACGGCCGTGTTCATCGGCGCATGTTTCATCATCGGCGCGGTCGGATCGCCGGACCCGGCAACGGCGCCCATCGTCTTGATATGCGTCATGTAAAGGAAAATCCCCGACATGATATAAAGCAGGAAGTCGCCCCGGATCGCCGCGCCGCGCAGACCCAGAAGTTCGAACATGACGTAGAAGGAAAGCACGAAGGTGATCATCTGCAACATGTTGACGCCAATCGAGAAAAGCGCATTCCGATGCGTTTTCCGGATCTGGTTCACAGAGGCGTGGTAGATCAGTTCCAGGATCGAGATGATCGTGGAAGCTTGGGTCCGGTGGGCCTTCTTCTGGAACATGTATGGCCTTTACTGACGATAGCGCGCTGAAGGTGCCGAATATGCGAGGGAATTCTTGCTGTTCCCTTGTGTCTTTATCATAACGAGCCGGGAGGACGTTAGCAATTCACGCCAAGGGCACCTCGCCCGGGCCGCAACAGGAGTACATTTTGGATTACGAAAAGCTTGAAACCGTGATGCGTCGCCTTGCCCTCGAAGCGGGGGACAAGATCATGGAGATCTACAATGCCGACGATTTCGACATTAAGGTCAAATCCGACGACAGCCCGGTGACCGAGGCCGACGAGGCTGCGGATGCCCTGATTTCCGCCGGTCTGAAAGAGGCCTTCCCCGAGGCGATCCTGATCACCGAGGAACAGGCGGGCACCCATGACACCCGCGCGGATACCTTCCTGATCGTTGATCCGCTGGACGGGACCAAGGAATTCATCAAGCGCCGCGGCGACTTCACCGTGAATATCGCCTGGGTCGAAAGTGGCGTGCCCGTGCGCGGTGTCGTCTATGCCCCGGCCAAGGATCGCATGTTCTTCACCCGTGCCGATGGCTCTTCGGTCGAAGAGGCGGGACCGTTCTCCAAGGATGAGGTCGGAACCCTGACGCCGATCAAGGTGTCCGAGCCCGACAACGACGCGCTGTTCGTCGTCGCATCCAAATCCCACCGAGATCAGGCGACCGACGATTACATCTCGAAATATGCCACCAAGGACATGAAAAGCGCCGGGTCCTCGCTGAAATTCTGCCTGATCGCCACGGGTGAGGCCGACATCTATCCGCGCGTTGGACGGACGATGGAATGGGACACCGCCGCGGGCCATGCCGTTTTGGCCGGTGCCGGCGGGCGCGTGGTGCGGTTCGACGATCATCAGCCGCTGACCTATGGCAAGGACGGGTTCGCCAACCCCTTCTTCATCGCCTATTCGCCGGATGTCGTCCTGAAGGAAGCCTGAATGTCCACGCTTGTCGTGATCCCGGCGCGCTATGCGTCGACCCGTTATCCCGGCAAACCGCTGGTTGCACTGACCGGCGCAACCGGTGAGGCCAAGAGCCTGATCCAGCGCTCGTGGGAGGCCGCCTCGCAGGTGGCTGGTGTCGATCGGGTCGTTGTCGCCACTGACGATGACCGGATCCGGGACGCGGCAGAGGCCTTCGGGGCCGAGGTCGTCATGACCTCGGACACCTGCCGCAATGGCACCGAACGTTGCGCCGAAGCGCTGGAGGTTCTGGGCGGCGATTTCGACATGGTCGTCAACCTGCAGGGGGACGCCCCGCTGACCCCGCATTGGTTCGTCGAGGACCTTTTGACCGGCCTGCAAGGCGCCGACTGGGCGGGCATGGCCACGCCGGTGCTGCGCTGCGACGGTCGGGCGTTGAACGGGTTCCTTGAAGACCGCCGCGCAGGTCGCGTCGGCGGGACAACCGCCGTCTTCGGAGAGGCGGGGCGCGCGCTCTACTTCTCGAAGGAGGTCATTCCTTATACCGGCAAGACCTTTGCCGATGACGACGCGACCCCCGTCTTCCACCATGTCGGCGTCTATGCCTATCGACCCGATGCCTTGAAGGCATACGGCAGTTGGGAAGAGACGCAGTTGGAAAAACTCGAGGGTCTAGAACAACTTCGCTTCCTCGCCCATGGGCAACCCGTCCTCTGTGTCGAGGTCGAGGCGAAAGGCCGTCAGTTCTGGGAGCTCAACAACCCCGAGGACGTGCCGAGGATCGAGGCGATGATGGCCGAGATGGGCATGGCATGACGCTGCCCGTCAGCGTCGTCGTCGTCAGCCGCGGCCGGCGGGACAGCCTGGTCCTGACACTCGTCGGCCTGTCGCGGCTTTTCTATCCGAACTACGAAATCGTGGTCGTCGCTGATGCGGAGGGGCTGGAGGCGGTCAAGCTGGCCCGAATGAGCGATGAAGTGAAAACCGTCGCTTTCGCCGATCCCAACATCGCCGAAGCCCGCAATCGTGGTATCGCCGTTGCCGCGGGAGAGGTCATCGCTTTCATTGACGATGATGCCATTCCCGAACCCACCTGGCTGAACAACCTTGTCGCGCCGTTTGCGGACCCGCAGGTCAGTGCTGTCGGTGGTTTTGTCCGGGGGCGCAACGGTATCTCCTTCCAATGGAAAGCCCACAGCGTAGATCACACCGGCCGCGCCACGCCGCTTCAGATAGACGAAACCCGGTCGACCGTACTGACGCCGCCCGCGGGGCAGGCCATCAAGACGGAAGGCACGAACATGGCTTTTCGGCGCGACGTCTTGGCCGGGATCGGAGGTTTCGATCCGGCCTATCGGTTCTACCTGGATGAAACCGATCTGAACATGCGTCTGGCCAAGGCCCGGCGGGTCACTGCGATTGCGCCACTGGCGGAAGTGCATCACGCCTTTGCCCCGTCCGCCCGTCGTCTCGCGTCTCGGGCGCCGAAGGATCTGTTCGAAATCGGTGCCAGCCTGGCCTGCTATCTGCGTCGCCACTGCCCGGAACCTGAACGTGCTTCGGTCGTCGAGCGGTTCTGCCGCGAACGCAACGACGCCCTGATCGAACACATGGTCGCAGGACGGCTTGAACCGGGTGATGTCCGTCGCCTTCGGCAGCGTCTTCGCGACGGCATTCGTGCTGGCGAGACGCGCAGCCTGACGCCGTTACCAGCGTTGCCCCATTCCAAGGCTCCGTTCCTGCCCTTTGCGTCGCGCGTGAAGGATCGTGGCACCGTGGTCGCAGGCCGTGTCTTTGCCTGTAAACGCTTGCGTGCTTTGGCCCGTCGCAAGGCGAAGGAGGGGCATAGCGTGTCACTGTTTCTCTTTTCCCCGACGGCGCTTTTTCATCGCGTCCGGATGACCCGGGATGGCGTATGGGAGCAATCCGGCGGTCTTTGGGGCAAGTCCGCGCGTACCGAGCCCTGGTTTGCCCTAACCGGCTTTCAAAGACGCCTCAAACGTGAGAAGACGCGCGTGGCGGCGGTCCGGGGAATACCGAATTAACCATTTGACCTGACGTTGCCCGCTTTGTCATCGCGAGAAGCCCCAATTTTGCCGGTTTCAGGTGTCATGGCGCGAAACATCTGACATAGTCGGGTGCGAAACATATAATCGACACGCAACGCAGCGAGTTTGAGTGATGAAGAACAAGATTACCAAGGCCATTTTCCCAGTTGCCGGTATGGGGACCCGTTTCCTCCCCGCGACCAAATCCATTCCCAAAGAAATCATGACCCTGGTGGATCGCCCGCTGATCCAATACGCGATCGACGAAGCTCGCGCTGCCGGGATCAAGGAATTCATCTTCGTCACGTCTCGCGGCAAGGGCGCGCTGGAGGATTACTTCGATCATGCGCCCCAGCTCGAGTCGGAGCTGCGCCGCAAGGGCAAGGACGAGATCCTCGAGATCGTCAAGAATACCAACATGGATAGCGGTGCGATTGCCTATATCCGTCAGCACAAGCCGCTGGGGCTGGGCCATGCAGTCTGGTGCGCGCGTCGTTTGATCGGCAACGAACCCTTTGCTGTTCTTCTGCCCGACGACATCATTGCCGCTGAAAAGCCTTGCCTGCAGCAGATGGTCGAAGCTTTCGAAGAGCGGCCCGGCAACATGGTTGCCGCCATGGAAGTCCCGCCCGAAAAAGCGTCCTCCTACGGTGTGCTGGACATCAAGGAAGACCACGGTTCGATGGTGTCGGTCAAAGGTATGGTCGAAAAGCCCAAGCAGGGCGAGGCACCGTCCAACCTGGCCGTCATCGGGCGTTATGTCCTGACGCCGCAGGTTCTCAAGAACCTCAGCCGCAAGGAACAGGGTGCCGGTGGTGAAATCCAGCTGACCGATGCCATCGCGCACGAGATCACGGAGGGTCGCGACGTTTACGGGTTCCGCTTCCGCGGGCAGCGGTTCGATTGCGGCTCCAAGTCCGGCTATCTGCAGGCAACGGTGTCCTTCGGCCTGTCGCGCGATGAACTGCGTGACGACCTGATGGATTACCTCCGCGAGGTCGTGAACATGGAAAAAGCCGCGGAATGATCTGAGGGTATGGATCGTGTTCTGGTGACGGGCGGTGCGGGCTATATCGGCTCGCACGCATGCAAAGCCCTGAGAGCGGCCGGATACGAACCGGTCACCTATGACAGCCTCGTGACCGGCTGGTCCGATGCGGTGAAGTTCGGGCCCTTCGAACAAGGCGACCTGCTGGATCGCACGCGTCTGGATTCCGTTTTCGCCAAGTACGAACCGATTGCGGTGATGCATTTCGCCGCTCTCAGCCTCGTCGGCGAAAGCATGACCAACCCGGGCCTCTACTGGCGCAACAATGTCGAGGGGTCCCGCCACCTGATCGAGGCGGCTGTCGAGGCGGGTTGCATGAACTTCGTCTTTTCCTCGACCTGCGCGACCTATGGCGATCAGGACAACGTGGTGCTGGATGAAAACAGCGTCCAGCAGCCGATCAATTCCTACGGCGCGTCCAAGCGCGCGATCGAGGACATGCTGCGCGATTTCGAGGCCGCCTTCGGGCTGCGTCACGTGATCTTCCGGTATTTCAACGTGGCGGGGGCCGATCCGGATGGCGAGGTGGGAGAGTATCATCGCCCCGAGACCCACCTGATCCCCCTGATGCTGGACGCCATCGACGGCAAGCGTGACGCCCTGACGGTGTTCGGTACCGATTACGATACTCCCGATGGCACCTGTATCCGCGATTACGTCCATGTCTGTGACCTGGTCGATGCGCATGTTCTGGGTCTCCGGTGGCTGTCCGGCGGCAAGCGTAGCCGCGTCTTCAACCTCGGCACCGGGTCCGGTTTTTCGGTGCGTGAGGTGATCGATCAATCCCGTACGGTCACCAACAGGGCCGTGCCTTACAAGGAAGGGCCGCGACGGCCCGGCGACTGCACCAAGCTGGTGTCCGGGTCTACCCGGGCCAAGTCCGAACTGGGCTGGAGCCCGACCCGGTCGACGCTGGACCAGATGATCGCCGATGCGTGGCGGTGGCATCAGAGTGGCCACTACGAAAAATAGCGTCCCCCCCGTGCGACTGCTGGACATCACGCGTCTGGCCAGCCGCGCGGGACGTCTGCCAACTGGTGTCGACCGGGTAGAGCTTGCCTATATCCGCGAATTACTGGAACGCGAGACGCCGCTTTGGGGGCTTGCACGTGTGGCCATGGGCTATGTGCTGCTGGACCGGAACGGCATGACGTCGTTTTTTCACCGTCTGCGGGGGCGCACGCCCTGGGGGTCGCCCAAGCTGCTGACGTTGTTCGCCCGTAACCTTTCTACCGATCAGCGCAAGGCGCAAAGCGATCTTTGGCGGCTGGCGCATTCAAAGGTCATGGGCAAGAACCTGGCAAAGCTGCTCGAGGATATCCCCGAAGGCTTCACCTACCTCAATATCGGTCATTCCAATCTGACGGACAACACGCTGAAGGCGGTGTCGGAAAGTGGCCGGTCGCGGATCACCGTCATGTTGCATGACACGATCCCGTTGGATTTTCCGGACTATTGCCGGGCTGATTCCGTCTCGCGGTTCCGCGGTCAGCTTCGCCGCGTCATGGATTATGCGGACCTCGTGATCGTGAACTCAGAAAAGACCGCGGCGGACGTCGAACGGAACATGATCCGTATCGCCAAGCAGGACCGGAAGAAGAAAGACGACGACGAGGAGGATGACGACAAGCATCCACCCATTCACATTCCTCCGATTCATGTCGCCCATTTGGGGGTCGAACAGCCGCGTCCCGATCCGGTCGCGTTGCCGGCCGACCTTCCGCCGGACCGACCGCTGTTTCTGACCGTCGGCACGATCGAGCCGCGCAAGAACCACGCGTTGCTACTCGATATCTGGGAAAACTGGAGCGAGGCGGATGGCCCGAAACCCGTTCTGGGCATCTGCGGTAAACGCGGCTGGTTGAACGAAAAGGTTTTCAACAAGCTCGACAATTCCCCGATGATGGGGCGCGATGTCTTTGAATGGGGCGACCTTAACGACCGCGCCGTTGCTGCGCTGCTGGCGCGCTCACAGGCGCTGCTGTTCCCCAGTTTTGCCGAAGGCTATGGCCTGCCACCGATCGAGGCCGCCGCCCTTCAGACCCCTGTTGTCAGTACGAATCTTCCGTCTGTTTACGAGGTCTTGAAAGATTTGCCAGTTTACCTGGCGCCCGACGACAGCTATTCTTGGAAAGAGGCCGTTAAGAGCCTGATTGAGGACAGACAGGCAGGCGCCAAGGGGATGGAGGATTTCCAACCCCCGACTTGGGAAGAGCATTTCAAGATTGTCTTAAAGATGATCTGATAATGGCCGACCCCGAGGAACCGGTGCCACTGGTCGAGAAGGGCGGGCGTTGAGCTTTGTTTCGTCATATCGCCTTCGGGTGCAACGCCGTCGCTGGCTGATACGTGCCGTTCGCAAAAGGCGCGAACTCAAATCTGTTGCCAATCGCACGCGCCAAATCCGGCGCAACGACATGCTGTTGTTCTGTACAGCCCGGAACGAACGGGTGCGGTTGCCCTATTTCCTCGAATATTACCGCGACCTCGGGGTGCAGCACTTCCTGTTCGTCGACAATGACAGTGATGACGGCACCGCTGCCTACCTCGCCGATCAGCCCGATTGTTCGGTCTGGCACACGGCAAAGGGCTATAAGCGCGCGCGCTTCGGCATGGATTGGATCAACTGGCTGTTGATGCGCTACGGCCATGGCCATTGGACGCTGACTGTCGATCCCGATGAATTCTTCGTTTACCCGTTCTGTGACACGCGCCCCATCCAGGCGCTGACCGACTGGCTGGACGCGTCGTCGATCAAATCCTTCGCCGCGATGCTGCTGGACATGTACCCCAAGGGCCGTATCGACGCCGAACCCTATATCGAGGGGCAGAACCCGCTGGAAATCGCCTCTTGGTTCGACAGCGGCAATTACCTGATCCAAAAGAACGCGCGGTTTGGCAACCTGTGGATCCAGGGTGGTCCTCGGATGCGGGTCTTCTTCCCGGAAGACCCCGCCAAGGCCCCCGCGCTCAACAAGATCCCGCTGGTGAAATGGGACCGCCGCTATGCCTTCGTCAGCTCGACCCACATGCTGTTACCGCGCGGTCTGAACCAGGTTTATGACGAATGGGGCGGCGAAAAGGCCAGTGGCCTGCTGTTGCACACCAAGTTCCTGGACACGTTCAGCGCCAAGGCCAAGGAAGAACTGGA
The DNA here is from genome assembly GCF_000768315.1 of Pseudooceanicola atlanticus. GTDB lineage: Bacteria > Pseudomonadota > Alphaproteobacteria > Rhodobacterales > Rhodobacteraceae > Pseudooceanicola > Pseudooceanicola atlanticus. The sequence goes on along the minus strand of NZ_AQQX01000002.1, from coordinate 660,947 downwards.
GAGGAAGCAGCACTACGCTGCTTCGGTCGAATACCGCGCCTATGCTGACCTGATGCGCGACGATCCAGAGCTTTGGTGCAAGTGGTCCGAAAAATACATCAACTGGCGCCAGCTTGAGATTCTCGGGCTCATGTCCAAGGGGAACTGGGCATGAGCAGCGTCGGCATCGTCATGCTGGTCCATACGGCGCTCGGGCGTGCCGAACAGGTGGCGCGGCATTGGGCGGCGTCGGGCTGTCCGGTCGTGATCCATGCCGACGTCAATGTGCCCCGCAAGACGTTCCAGAAGTTCCGCAAGGCGCTGTCCGACGTTCCGATCATCAAGTTTTCGCAACGCCATCGCTGTGAATGGGGCACCTGGGGCATCGTGGCCGCCACCCAGTCCGCGAGCGAGATGATGCTGCGTGAATTTCCCGAGGTGCGGCATGTCTACCTGGCCTCTGGTTCCTGCCTGCCATTGCGCCCGGTGCAGGAGCTGATCGACTACCTTTCCGATCGTCCCCGCACCGATTTCATCGAAAGCGCCACCACCGCCGACGTCCCCTGGACCGTGGGCGGGCTGGACAGTGAACGATTTACCCTGCGCTTCCCCTTTGCGTGGAAGAAGAACCGTTTCCTCTTCGATCGCTATGTCGAATTGCAGCGGCGTCTCGGAATTCGCCGGCGCATGCCCCACGGGATCGTGCCGCATATGGGGTCGCAATGGTGGTGCCTGACCCGCCAGACGCTCTCCGCGATTCTCGAAGACCCGGAAAGATCGGCCTATGACACGTTCTTCCGCCGCGTCTGGATCCCGGACGAAAGTTATTTCCAGACGCTCTCGCGGCTCTATTCCACCCATATCGAAAGCCGGTCCCTGACCCTGTCGAAGTTCGATTTCCAGGGCAAACCGCATATCTTCTACGACGACCACCTGCAGTTGCTGCGCCGCTCCGATTGTTTCGTCGCGCGCAAGATCTGGCCCAAGGCGAACCGGCTCTACGATGCCTTTCTGACCGACGCGGATCACGCGTTGAAACGGACCGAACCCAACCCGGGCAAGATTGACCGCATCTTTTCCAAGGCGGTCGAGCGGCGGACGCGCGGACGACCCGGCCTCTACATGCAGTCGCGGTTCCCGCATCCCAGTTGGGAGAACGGGCTCACCGGGGCCAAGTATTCCGTCTTTCAGGGCTTTTCCGAGCTCTTCGAGGATTTCGAGGCATGGCTCGCCCGGTCGACGGGCTGCAAGGTGCATGGCCATGTCTATGCGCGGAATAGGGTCGAATTTTCCGCCGACCAGCCGGTGATCCATGGCGCGCTCAGTGCTAGTGCGGCGATCCGTGATTACCGGCCCCGCTCCTTCCTGACGAACCTGATCTGGAACACGCGCGGGGAACGCCAGTGCTTCCAGTTCGGCCCCAGTGACAACCAGGAAGCCGCTTGGACAATGGCGCGTGATCCCAATGCGCAGATCTCTGTCATTTCCGGTGCCTGGGCCGTGCCGCTCTTCATGTCGAACCGCAATTTCTCGGAATTGCGCGCCGAAGCCGCAGCCCTGCAGAAGATCGAAACGCTGTTCCTGGACAAGCTACGCTCGACCCATTGCAAGGCCCGTACACGCATCTGGACCATGGCCGAATTTGTCGAAGCCCCGATGGAGCCTTTGCAGAACATCATCGACGATCTGGGTGCCAAGAATGCCCGCCGCCTCAGCGAGGCGCCGAAGATGGTGAACCTCGCGGGATTTGGGCAATTCCTGCAGAACCTCAAGAACCAGGGCATGCACCCCTATCTGATGGGCGATTTTCCAGTGGAACCGAACCTGGATGCGATCCCGCCCAGCCGACAACGCAAACCCTACTTGGTGAAGAAATAAATGCCGGATTTCGACTATTTCATCGTCTTCGCCGAAATGCGGACAGGATCCAATTTCCTGGAAGCGAACCTGAATGCCTTTCCCGGCCTGTCCTGCCTGGGCGAAGCGTTCAACCCGCATTTCATCGGCTATCCGAACAAGGATGACTGCCTTGGCGTCACCATGGATCAACGCGAGGCGGACCCGAAACACTTGATCAACACGATCAAGGCCGCCGACGGGCTGTGTGGTTTCCGCTTCTTCCATGACCACGACCTCCGGGTTCTGGACATCGCGCTCAAGGATCCCCGCTGCGCCAAGATCGTGCTGACGCGCAACCCGGTCGACAGCTATGTCAGTTGGAAGATCGCGCAGGCGACGGGTCAGTGGAAACTGACCGATGTGCGCCGCCGCAAGGATGCCCAGGCTGAATTCGATGCCGACGAATTCCAGACCCACATGCAGAACCTGCAAAACTTCCAGGTCCGTCTGTTGAATGCACTGCAGACCACAGGGCAGACGGCGTTCTACGTGGCGTATGAAGACCTGCAGGATGTCGCGGTGATGAACGGGCTGGCCAGCTGGCTGGGGCAGGCGGATCAGCTGGACAAACTGGATGACAAGCTCAAACGCCAGAATCCTGCGCCCGTGTCGGAAAAGGTCGAAAACTTCCCCGAGATGGAGGCGGCGCTGGCACGTCTTGACCGGTTCAACCTGAACCGGACACCGAATTTCGAACCCCGCCGTGGCGCCAACGTTCCGGCGTATCTGGCGGCCGTGCAGACGCCGCTGCTCTACATTCCCGTCCGTGGTGAGCTAGACCACCAGATCGAGCTTTGGCTGTCCGATCTCGACTCTGCCGAACCCGGTGATCTGACCGCGAAATTCACCCAGCGGACGCTGCGGCAGTGGAAACGCCGCAACAAGGGGCATCGGTCCTTCAGCGTTATCCGGCATCCTGTCGCGCGGGCCCATTCGGTGTTCTGCAACCGGATCGTCAGTACCGGGAAAGGGTCCTTCGGTGAAATCCGCCAGACCCTTCGGCAGAAATACAAACTGCCGATCCCGGCGCGGAACGACAAGGGGACCTACACGCTCAACCAGCACCGCGAGGCGTTCAAGCTGTTCCTGGATTTCCTGCAGGCCAACTTGGCCGGGCAGACCTCGATCCGGATCGATCAGACCTGGGCCTCGCAATGCGTGGTGATAGAAGGCACCGCCACCTTCGCGCTGCCGGACATGGTCGTGCGCGAAGAAGACATGCAGACGCAATTGCCGATGCTGGCCAAGATGGTCGGCCATCCGTCGCCCACGGCCCCAGATGCCGCGCCCGAGGACACACCGCATCCGCTTCACGCCGTTTATGACGACGAGATCGAGCAGAAGGTGAACTCCGTCTACACGCGGGATTACATGATGTTCGGATATGGCCCCTGGAAACGGTCCTGACCCGAGCGCGGGGCCGTCAGGACCAATGAGCTACCGTCAGGCAGCCTGGGTATTCTGATCCTGCGTCAGCAGAGCATAGAGCGTCGCCGGATCATGGTTCGCCCGCAGCTTGTTGCACAGGTCGGCACTGCGCAGGGTACGTGACACCAGCGCCAGCGCCTTCAGATGTTCCACACCTGCGGCTTCGGGCGCGAACAAGGCCATCACGACGTCGACGGGCTGGCGGTCGACCGCGTCGAAATTCACGGGCTTTTCCAGCAGAATGAAGGCGGCCGACATGTCGGTCACCTCGGCCAGGCGCGCATGGGGCAGGGCCACGCCATTGCCCACGCCGGTCGGGCCCAGGCTCTCACGCTCCATCAACGCCTCGATCACGAGGGTGGAGTCGTAGCCATAGACACCATGGGCGAGCTCGCCGATGTCATGCAACAAACGCTTCTTCGACGACGCCGAGGCAACCACCTTGATTGCCTCGGGTCTCAGGATCTCTGAAAGATTCATGTACCCTACCGTGGAGCTTAAGGGGCCCCCTTCGGCCCCGTCTGCTCAGTTGCGCGGGTCGATCCAGCCGATATTGCCATCATCGCGGCGATATACGACGTTGACCCCGTCCTTACCCTCGTTTCGGAACACGAGAACCGGCGCACCTGCAAGCTCCATCTGCATCACCGCTTCACCAACGCTAAGAGAGGGGATCTTGGTCTCCATCTCTGCCACGATGATCGGCTGCAGTGTTTCGGCTTCGGCTTCCACGTCGTCCTGCTCCGCGGCGAGGATATACGAGGAGGCACCCAAAAGTTCAACAGGTTCCGAGCGTGCCTTGTGATGGTCCTTCAACCGGCGCTTGTAGCGGCGCAACTGCTTGTCCATTTTCTCGCAAGCATCGTCAAAAGCGCCATAGATTTCAGTGGCATGTGCCTTGGCGGCGGCATTCAGCCCAGAGCTGAGGTGAACCGTGGCCTCGCAGACATATTCGTGGCCGGACTTGGAAAAGATGACGGTGGCGTCGGTGGGGCGCTGAGAATATTTCTCCATGACCGACCCAAGCTCCGTTCGGACGTGGGTCTGCAGGGCCTCGCCCACATCAATATGCTTACCAGTGACTTCGTAACGCATTCCGTCTCCTTTTCTTTACACTTCGCACGTGAACCGGGCGCGGAAAGCCCCCGGAATTCAGGTTCGAATGCTACGGAAAAACAGGCGCATCTCGTTGATCTCGCGCAATTTTCGCAAGAAAACTGTCTGAAGGATCAGGAGCGGATGCAGGCCTGTCATACCTCTATATGAAGGGAGTGTGGCGGCACCTGTCAATGGATCTCATGCGCGATGGTTGGCAAGAGATTGCAGGAGTTCGCGCCGCGGCGCAGCGAATCTCAGGAAATGCGGAAGCTGTCGCCCAGGTAGACCCGGCGCACGTTCTCGTTTTGCACCACTTCGTCCGGCGTTCCCGACATCAGGACCTTGCCATCGTGCAGAATATAGGCGCGATCGACGATTTCGAGCGTTTCACGCACGTTGTGGTCGGTGATCAGGACACCGATTCCCCGCTTCTTCAGATCGGCGACAAGGTGGCGGATATCCGCGACCGAGATCGGGTCGACCCCGGCAAAAGGTTCGTCCAGCAGCAGGTATTTCGGATCCGCGGCCAGGCAGCGGGCAATTTCAACCCGGCGTCGCTCACCACCCGACAGGGCCAGGGCTGGGGCGCGGCGCAGATGCTCGATCGAAAACTCGGACAACAGCTCTTCCAGCCGCTCCCGCCGCTTGTGACGGTCCGCATGGGTGATGTCGAGAATCGCCGAGATGTTGTCCTCGACCGACAGGCCGCGAAAGATCGACATTTCCTGCGGCAAGTAGCCGATACCCAGCCGGGCCCGCCGATACATCGGCAGGCTGGTCACATCGCGCCCGTCCACGGTGACCTTGCCGCCCTCGGGCACGACTAGGCCCGCAACAGCGTAGAAGGTCGTCGTCTTGCCCGATCCGTTCGGTCCCAGAAGGGCCGCAACCTCGCCCTGGTCGACCTTCATCGTCACGTCGCGGATCACGACGCGCTTGCGATAGGATTTGCGCAGATGGTCGATGCGCAATCCCTGATCGCCGGTATGAAGTTGAAGGTCGGGTCGGGCCAAGGTCAGTTCCTTTGGTTCAGCAGCGTCCGGACACGCCCGTCCATCTGCGCCGTACCGGCGTTCAGATCGACCGTCATCTGCTGTGATTCAAGGGTCGACTCACCCTGAACCAGAAGAACATTGCCCCGCATCACCACCATGCCGTTGTCGATATCGTAATCCGCCCGTTCCGCTTCGGCTGCGTCCTCACCGGATACCAGCGTCACGCCGCCGGTGGCTTCCAGCCTCTGGATGCGTTCGCCGTTTTCGTCGTAGACGACAAGGACCCGGGGCGCGCCCAGGCGCATATCTCCCTGGATAATCACTACATTGCCCATGAATTCGGCGGTGCCATCGCCCTGGTTGACGCTCAGGCTGTCGCTCTCCACCTCGACGGGCGCATCGGGATCGGCCCCACCGGAGCCGAAGGCCGTCGCCTGCGCCAGAGCGAGGACAGGCAGGAGAACCATAAGGCTCGCCAAGGCCAGGGAAATGCGTTTCATCCTAAAATCCTCACTCAGACCTCGAGTTGTATATCAGCTTAACGCCGTCGGTGAAAACCATGTCCACGTCAGGCCCGTTCCCGATCGTGGTCACGACCATCTTACCGGCTGTGAAGCGGCCGAAGGGGCCGGTCGCCACGACTTCCCCGTCTGTTTCAGCCTGGATACGGGTCAGTTTGGTGGTCAGGGCTTCGGTTTCCGCGCGGTACCCGGTTGATGAGGCGATCACCACGCTGCCGGTCAGTCGCGCCTCGTCCTCGGGTTGGTCGACGAAGGCAGTGTCGGATTCGAAGGTGATCGAGCTTCCGGTGGTCAGGTCGACACGTCCGCTGAACTCCATCGCCCGCAACCGGTTCAGTCCCTGGCCGACGGGCCGCGCGGTTTCGGCGACAAAGGCGATCAGGTCGCCATTCTCCGTCGCGCCTGCAAAGGTCGGGTTCAGAACCCTTTCCACCAGCCCGTCATCGCCGACCTCGACCTCGGCATAGGGCAAGTCCTGGGTGGCCTCTTGCGTGCGCGACAACAGGAACACCGTCGACAGCAGCGCAAGCGCGCCCAGCGGCAGAACGATCTTCAACCATCCGACCAGCCGCGAATAGCCGTCCTGCGATCTGGCCATCAGCCCAGTCCGACCCGCAGGCAATCATGGATGTGCAGTAGCCCTTCGGCAGCGCCGTCCCCATCCGGGTCCAGCACGAAGAGGCAGGTGATCTTGCGATCGTTCATGACGCCTACGGCCTCTTCGGCCAGCGCATCGGGGGCGATGGTGCGGGGGGCGGCCGTCATGACCTCGGCGGCTTTGTGATCCAGCAGGCCTTCCATGTGGCGACGAAGGTCACCATCGGTGATGATCCCGGTCAGACGACCATCGGCATCGGTCACGCCGACCACGCCAAAGCCCTTGCGGCTGATTTCCAGCAGTGCCTCGGCCATGGGCGTGTCGCCGGTGACAAGTGGCAGCGCGGCGTCGCGATGCATCAGGTCGCGCACACGGCTCAGCATGGCGCCCAGTTTGCCGCCGGGGTGGAATTCGCGGAAATGCTCGGCCGTGAACTGGCGATGTTCCATCAGCGCCACGGCCAGCGCATCGCCAAGGGCCAGCGTCATCGTCGTCGAGGTCGTCGGAACCACGCCCGTGCCGCAGGCCTCGGGCGCGGGGGGCAGGACCAGCGCGATGTCGGATTGTTGCAGCAGCGTCGATCCGGCGCGCGAAGCGACCCCGATCATCGGGATGTGGAACCGGCGGGTATAGCCGATCACGTCGGCCAGTTCCGGCGTCTCGCCGCTATTGGACAGGACCAGAACGACATCGTCCTTGGTCAGCATGCCCAGATCGCCATGGCTTGCCTCTGCCGGGTGCACGAATTGCGCGGGCGTCCCGGTCGAGGCGAGGGTGGCCGCGATCTTGCGCGCGATATGCCCAGATTTGCCCATGCCACAGACGATGATCCGGCCCTTGGCGGCCAGCATTACCTGCACGGCCTCTTCAAAGCCGCCGTCGATCGTGTCGGCCAGGGTTGTCAGGGCGTCGGCCTCGGTCCGGATGACCCGGCGGGCGGTATCGGTGGCGGCGCTCATGAATGGGCGAAGATGTCGGTGTCGGGCCAGCCCATCAGGTCCAGCTGCGCGCGCATCGGCAGGAAATCGAAACAGGCCTGCGCCACATGGGTGCGGCCCTCGCGGGCCAGCCGCTTGTCCAGTTCTTCGCGCAACCGGTGCAGGTAGAGAACGTCGGAGGCCGCGTAATCCAGTTGCGCGTCCGTCAGGTCTGCCGCCCCCCAGTCAGAGCTCTGCTGCTGTTTGGACAGGTCCACACCGATCAACTCCTGGGTCAGGTTCTTCAGTCCGTGGCGGTCCGTGTAGGTCCGCACCAGCCGGCTGGCGATCTTGGTGCAATAGACCGGAGCGGTCAGCGCGCCGAATGTGTTGAACAGCGCGGCAATGTCGAAACGGCCGAAGTGGAACAGCTTCAGTACCTTTGCATCGGTCAGCATCGCGCAGAGGTTCGGGGCCTCGGTCTGACCCTTCTCGATCTGCACGATATGCGAATGGCCGTCGCCCCCCGACATCTGCACCACGCAGAGCCTGTCGCGATGCGGGTTCAGACCCATCGTCTCGCAATCAATCGCCACGACGGGCCCAAGATCCAGCCCCTCGGGCAGGTCACGTTTGTAAAGATGGTTGGTCACGCGCGATATCCTTTGCGGTCTGGGGGTTCTGTAGCCCTCGTCACCGCGAATTTCAATCGCGCGCCATCAGGGGCACGGTGTCATGGGCGGCGTGGCGCCCCAATAGAGCCGAAACGGCGTCAGCTGGGGGTCCATCTACCGGATCTTGAATTCGGCTTTCAGCCCCTCGAATTCAAGGATCAGCGGATCCCCCGGCTTGATCGGCAGGCGATAGCATTCGTCGATGCCCGGATCGTAGAAGTGCATGCCGTCCTCCGACAGTTTCGGCAGGTTCAGGCTGGCCGGAGAGCTGTCGACGCCTTGCCCACCTGCATCTTCGCCTTCGATCGCGATGCTCTGTTCCTCCGTCCGGTCCTTCAACCGCTCCATCGGCAACGCAGCGGTCCAGACGGTGCTACCGACCGGGCCCTGACCCTCGACCGTCAAAGCGATCCCGCCAACGTTCAGCTGCGGTGCCTGTCCAAGCGGTTTGGAGAACGTGACCTCCAGCTGATGTGCCGCGTCCATGTCGCTCAACCCGGCATCTTCCAGGATGACCAGCCGGCGATTGGTGCGCAGCCCCTTTCGGATCGCATTCAGCTCTTCCTCCGCCCGGGCCGACATATCGGCCAGTTCAGAGTTCTTTTTCCGCAATTCGAGGCGGTTCACGAACATCTCTTCGTTGATCTTGTAGATGGCACCGTATTGCGCCGTGATCGTCGCGGCCTCGCGCGTTCGTTCGTCGATTTCCAAACCGACACTATATGCAAAGGCGGCCTTTGCGGTCGCCCCGACGATGCCTACCACATCCGCCGGGCTGTCCGGCACCAGATCACGCAACGTGTTCGGCTTGAGACTGCGCAGACCCGTCGCGACGCGCTTCCAATCCTTGCCCGAGGCCTGCAGCCTTTCGTAGCCCTTGTAGGCCGCGAACCCGACCAGCTTGTCGAACCCGCCCTCGACCGTATCGGTTGCCAGGCTCTTGGCGGCGCGCAGACCGGCCGTTCCTTGCATGGCTGGCGCGGCATCGGCCGCCATCGCCGCGACCTTCTTGCGCACAAGGGCGCGGCCCACCGTAGCCGTTGTCAGCTTGTTCAGGTGTTCGCGAAAGGCCTCCTGCGCGACGTCATCGAACAGTTCTGCTGCCTCCTTACGGATCGCTTCGGCCCCGCGGATCTGCACGGTGATGCGGGTGCGGCGGCTGGCTTCGTCCAGGAATTCGCGGCGCGCCACGTCGATCGCCTTGCCGTGCAATTGGCGGCTGACCCGGTCGCCCACCTGTTTTCGCAATTCGCGGGCGGTGATCTTGCCCAGGGCATCGACGCCCAGCTCTGCCCCCTTGCGCGCCACGGTCGCCGCGCCGCCGGTCAGGGCGACCTCGGCGATGACGACGCCGATATCGATGACGGTCGCAATCGCGAGGTTGGTGTTTTCCAACTCGCCAATTTCCTTGTAGAGCGTCGCGAAGCGGGTGTTCAAAGCGATCTGTTGGTCGTTGTAGGCCCGGATCTGCTTGGTCAGCTCCTCGATGACCTCGTCATTGCGCTTGATCGTGTCCTCGGCCGTGCGCCGCGTCGCCTCCATCTCCGCCATGTCCCGGGCAAGTCGCATTTGTGCGGGATCGGCCGGGGCTGTTTCGGCGCTGCTGCCCTTCACGGGCGGCAAGCCACAGTACCGGTCTGCGGCCTTCTGCGGCAGGGTGTCGGGTGCCCAGGCGGCTTCGAAGACCACACCGTCTGGCCCGATCACGCGGACCTTGTCGACAACCGGCGGCAACGTCTCGTCCGAGGCCGTGCGGAATGCTTCGAACGCGGCCTCCTGCGCCTTCAGGCTGTCGGCCACCCCCCGACGCAGCAGGTCCAGCCGCGTCCGCATGTCAAAAATGTCGGCATCCAGGCTGGTAACCTCGGCTGTGTGATCCGCGTCCAACTCCGCCGCTTGCAACGCCTCGTTCCGCTTGTCCAACTCCGGGCGCAGCGCGGCGCGTTTGGCGGTCAGTTCGGCTATCTCTGTCGACAGGGTGGCCAGCGCCTGGCGGGTCTGATTGACCTCGGCCCGTGCAAAGACGCGGGGGTTATCGAGCATCTCCTTCCAGCGGCCCTGGAGGATCGCTTGCTCGCGGCCGCGCCAGCGGATGGCGCCGGCATAGCCGGTATCCAGTTGCAGCAGCTTGTCACGCTGCACCTCTACCCGCGCGACAAGATCGGCGCGTGTCTGGGTCAGTGTCTTCTGTCGCGTCTCGGCTTCCTCGATCTGCTGCTCAAGCGTCCTGATCCGTTTCGCAAGATCAGCCTGCCGCGCGTCCTCTGCCAGGTAAGCGGCCCGCGCTTCGGTCACCGGATTGGCAATGGCGGGCAAGCCCGCAAGCAGCGTTCCAAGCAAGGCAAGGATAACGGGGCGCATCATTCCTTCCTCTTCGGATCATCCAGGATGACGGGGCCCGAGCGGAAAATCTCCGGCGCGTCCGATGTCGCAAAGACACGGACGCTGCGGCTGCGATCCTCGGAATAGCGCAGCGGTACTTCGAAAAATCTCGCGCTGGTCGGTTTGTCGAATTCCACCTCCACCAGGAAGGGTTTGCCGTAGCGCAGTTGCGGGTCCTCCGACCGAATCCACCGACCCTCATCAAAGGTCAGCACCGTCAGCTCTACCGGGGTGACGGTGCCGAAGTTGAAGGTCCGGATCAGCGTCTGGTCGAAGAGACCCAGAATATCCGGGCCTGCGGGGATGGCCGCGACAGGTTCGGGCTCGAAATGCATGCAGCCCATGAAGAGGTCCGTCCGCTGCGCCTCGCAATACGCAACGCGCCGGTCCGCCAGGGCATCCAGCCGTGCGTCGACATGTTTGAAGGTTTCCTCCATCCGAAGGCCGTCCTGTTTGACCTGCTCGAGCAGAGCCTTAAGGTTCTCCGTGTCGACGCGATCGGTTTTTGGTGGGGAATGGGCGGCCAGTTGTGCATGAAGCTCTGCCAGGATTTCACGATGACGCAGACGCCACGGTTCGACCCGACTTGCGATCGGGTCTTCCTGCCCCAGCCAGAGGTCGAAGGACTTGCTGCTGAGTTCGAATTGCATCCGTAACGACGACAACGCGACCTCGGCGGAATAGCGCAGTTGCAGCCCGACCGGGTCGCCCGTCCAGCCTTGGCCGTTCACGTCGGGCATCTCGGGAATCGTCGGCATGGCAATGTCGGGCACGCTGATGCCGGGGCTGGGCAAAACGGTCGGCGGCACGATGATCGGTGCGGGGGTGTCCAACATGACGCCGGGCGTGGTCGGGATTGGCGGAACGGGGACAAGCTCGCCCGCGGGTTGCGCGTGGAGCTGCACGGGAAGGACCAGCCATGCCGCCAGTACCAAGGGGAACCTGCCATCCGTCATGCGAAATAGCCCGGCGTTTCAGGGCCGGATCCAAATTACCAATGGCGGAAGGATAGCAGACAGCCTGAAAACCACCAAACCGGTTGGTACGCTGCCATGAAGCAGCGTCAGGTGACCGCGCTGTCAGACATCACCGGGGGGTTTCCGAGAAGCGTCAGCCCGTGGCGGATTGCTTCTCGTCGCTTGTCTGGGTGCCGTGACGGATATCCAGCATGATCGACATGCCGCGGGCCGCGTCGGCCTCGGACACGCTGCCGAACATATCGTTGATCCAGGTCATGTGTGCGGCGGCCATGTCATCCATCAGGGCGCGGCCGGTTTCGGTGATGCGGACGACGATGGCGCGGCGGTCGGTGGCCAGGCTCTGCCGTTCGGCGAGGCCATCGGCGACCAGTCGGTCGACCACGCCGGTGACATTGCCATTGGACACGATCAGGTGCTGGGACAGTTCGCTCATCTTCATGCCTTCGGGCTGGGCATGCAGCGCGGCCAGCACGTCGAAGCGCGGCAGGGTCGTGTCATAGCCCGAACGAAGCCGCTCTCTCAGCACGCCCTCGACATGACGAACGGCCTTCAGCATCTGCAGCCACAGACGAAGCCGGTCGACCGCGATCCGGTCGGAGTGCTGAAAATTCGGTGCCGTGTCTTCCATGGACCGCGACCTCTCACAATTTTAAGATGCGTTATTTCGGGTATCAACCATTCGAACCGATGAGTAAAGGCCGCGCGGCCCCCTGTCAGGGCCACACGGCCTTGTCGACGTGGCGTTCTTGCGACGCTCCCGCTAGGGGAGCGCCTGGGATCATGCCTCGGGGACGACCGCGGTGGCCTCGATCTCGACCCGGGCCTCGTCTTCCATCAGGGCGACGACCTGCACGACGGCCATGGCGGGGAAGTGGCGGCCGATAACCTCGCGATAGGCGGCGCCGAAGGCCTTGAGGTTGTTGTTATACTCGGCCTTGTCAGTGATGTACCAGGTCAGCCGCACAAGGTGTTCGGGCTTGGCACCCGCCTCGGCCAGGACGGCGACGATGTTCTTCAGGGTCTGGCGGAACTGCCCGACCATATCCGTCTCGATCCATTCCTGGTTTTCGTTCCAGCCGACAAGCCCGCCGGTGAACACCATGCGGCCCTCTGCCAGGATCCCATTGGCATAGCCCTTTGCGGGCACCCAGCCGTCCGGTTGCAGGAAAGTATGGGGGGTCAGGGCGGTCATGCGGGTGTCCTCATCTCGGGGTCTTCTGATGCATCAAGGAAACGGGTCATACGGGTACGCGCGGCATCCGGCCAGGGCTGCGACTTGCCGCCACCGGTTTCCGCATGCACGATCGTGGCGTTGCAGACAAACCGTGTCTTGCCATCGCCACTACAGGTTATCTCGAACGTGGCCGACGCGCGGCCAAGCCGTTTGATCACCAGGCTGAAATCCAGCCACTCACCCAGGTAGGACGGATTGGAAAACCGGACGTCGATCTGCCCCATAGGGGTGCCGAAGCCGCCGGTACTCGCGCCCATCGTGGTCCAGCCATAATCGATCTCGTCGGCGAGAAAACGTTCCACCGTGGCCGAGATCATTTCGAAATAGCGCGGGTAGAAAACCATGCCGGCCGGGTCGCAATGGTTGAACTCGATCTGGCGGCTGAGGACGAACCGCTCGGTCATGTTTCGCCTCCAGACACGGAAATGCATTGGCCGGTGACCATGTCGCTGCCCGGCCCGCACAGCCATAGAACGGCCTGAGCGACGTCTTCGGGCGGAACGAGCCGGTGCATCGGGTTGGTCGCTTCCAGCGAGGCGCGGGCTTCTTCCCGGGTGCGGCCGGTCTTTTCGACGATGTTTGTGATCGATTGTTCCGTCATTTCGGTATCCAGGAAACCGGGGCAGACGGCATTGGCGGTGATCCCCTTGCGCACCAGTTCCAGCGCGACGGATTTCACCATGCCCACGACGCCATGCTTTGCGGCGGCATAGGGCGCGACATAGGGATAGCCCTTCAGCCCGGCGGTCGAGGCGATGGCGATCAGACGGCCCCAAGGCTTGTCCTTCATCGCCTTCGCGCCCTCGCGCAGGGTCAGAAAGGTGCCGGTCAGGTTCACGTCGACCATGCGCTGGAATGCGGCCAGCTCGGTCCGGGTGAACGGCGCGCTTTCCGATGCGCCGGCATTGGCGATCACGATATCCGGGGTGGCCTTGGCGATTGCGTCCGAAATGGCGGCTTCGTCGGTAATGTCGCAGACCGTGCCGGTGATGCCAGGATGCCTGGCGGCCATGTCGTCCAGCGGGGCTTGCCTGCGCCCGCAGATCGTCACGCTGGCGCCTTCGGCGGCCAGCGCAGACGCGATGGCGGCCCCGACGCCGGAGCCGCCACCCGTGACGAATGCCGTTTTACCGGCGAGGCTCATGTCGCCATGGCCCGTGCGCGTTCTGCCAGGGTATACGCTTGGCGCTTGCCGCCCTCGTAGGGCGCGGGCCATGCCTGTTCCTGGTCATCCAGCTCGACCGCGGCATGCAGGGTCCAGTACGGATCGGCCAGGTGCGGACGGGCCAGCAGAACGAGGTCCGCGCGGCCGGCCATGAGAATCGAGTTCACGTGATCCGGTTCATAGATGTTGCCGGCCACAAGCGTCGGCAGATCGATCTCGTTGCGCACGCGGTCGGCGAAGGGAACCTGGAACATGCGACCATAGATCGGCTGTTCCGCCTTGTCGGTCTGGCCGGAGGACACGTTGATCGCATCCGCACCGGCATCCTTGAACATCTTGCCGATCTTCACGGCCTCGTCCGGAGTGACCGCGTCATCGCCCATCCAGTCATGGGCCGAGATACGGACCGTCATCGGCTTGTCCTCGGGCCATTCGGCGCGCATCGCCTCGAACACTTCCAGCGGGAAGCGCATGCGGTTTTCCAGCGATCCGCCATATTCGTCGTCCCGCTTGTTGGTCACCGGCGAGATGAAGGAGGCCAGCAGGTAGCCATGGGCCGCGTGCATCTCGATCATGTCGAAGTTCGCGTCTTTCGCGGCTTTGACGGCGGCAATGAACTGGTCCTTGACCATGTCCATGTCGGCACGGTCCATCGCCTTGGGCACGACGTTGCCTTCCATCAACGGAATGGCCGAGGCCGACAGCAACGGCCAGTTCTCACCCTCGGGCAGCGCCTTGTCGATGCCGTCCCAGGCCAGTCGGGTCGACCCCTTGCGGCCGGCATGCCCGATCTGGGCGCAGATCTTGGCGTCGGTTTCCTCGTGCACGAAGTCGGTCAGGCGGGTGAAGGCATCAACCTGCTCCGGCCCGATGCAGGGGCAGCCCGGGGTGATCCGACCTTCCATGCTGACACACAGCATTTCGGTGAAGACGAGCGAAGCACCGCCCTTGGCGCGTTCGGCGTAATGCACGAAATGCCAGTCGGTCGGCATGCCGTCCTTCGCCTTGTACTGGGCCATCGGGGACACGACGACGCGGTTCTTCAGCTCCATGTCGCGCAGCTTGAACGGGGCAAACATCGGACTGCGGGTCGAATTGCTGCCCACGCGGGCCTGGAACCAGGCCTCGGCCGAGGCCAGCCATTCCGGATCCCGCAGGCGCAGGTTCTCATGGCTGATCCGCTGCGACCGGGTCAGCAGGGCATAGTTGAACTGCATCATGTCGAGGTCGATGTAACGCTCGATTTCCTCGAACCACTGGGTGGAGTTCCGCGCGGCGGAGGTCACGCGCAGCACCTGAAGCTTGCGCTCGTCCTGGTAGCTTTGCAGCGCGTCCTGCAGCGGCTTGTCGCTGCTCAGTTCGTCGGCCAGCATGATGGCGGATTCCATGCCCAGCTTGGACCCGGACCCGATGGAGAAATGCGCGGTGGCCGAGGCGTCGCCCAGAAGCACGACATTCTCGAAATACCAGTTCTCGCAGGTCACGCGCGGGAACTGGATCCAGGCCGACCCACGGACGTGGTTGGCATTGGTCATCAGGCTGTGGCCGCCCAGGTGCTTGGCGAAGATTTTTTCACACAGTGCGATGCTGTCCTGCTGGCTCATCGTGTCGAAGCCGAAGGCCTTGTAGACCTCGGGGCCGCATTCCACGATGAACGTCGCGGTGTCGTCGTCGAACTGGTAGGCATGTGCCCAGATCCAGCCGTGTTCGGTCTTTTCGAAGATGAACGTGAAGGCATCGTCGAATTTCTGATGCGTGCCCAGCCAGACGAAATGGTTGATGCGGGTGTCGATCTCGGGCTTGAACTCGTCGGCATAAAGCGACCGCGTTTTCGAGTTCAGGCCGTCCGAGGCGACGACCAGATCATTGTCCCGGCGCAGCTCTTCGATGGCGTCCGGCGTGATCTCTTTCTGGAACTCGATATTGACGCCCAGATCCTTGGCGCGCTTCTGCAGCAGCAGCAGCATGTCCTTGCGGCCGATACCGCAGAAGCCATGCCCGCCGGAGGTCATGCTTTCGTCGCCGCGGACAACCTTAACGTCGTCCCAGTAGGCGAAGTGATCCCGGATCATCTTTTCGCTGACCGGATCGTTTTCGTCGAAGTTCGACATCGTCTCGTCCGACAGGACGACACCCCAGCCAAACGTGTCGTCGGGCCGGTTGCGTTCGTAGACGGTGATGTCGTGCGATGCGTCCCGCAGCTTCATCGAGATCGCGAAATAGAGACCGGAAGGGCCTCCACCCAGTACAGCGATTTTCATGGCTAATGGTTCCCTGTTTGATGATTTCAGGATAGCGAGTCGGAAAAGTATTTCAAGTATAAAGTAAAATCGCACGGAGCGAGTCAAGTTGGCATTGGCCTGGTTGGACAATGTAACAGGAAATCTGGGATTTAGGGCGAAAATGGCGCTCTTTGGCAGCAGGATACACCCAAACCCATTTTGTTTAGGTGCGAAGCAAATATGACTTTCGGGCGACAGACTTGTCTCAACCGCGCCCAAAGATCGTGCATGTCCCGAGAGAGATGGTTCGCTGCTTACGCAGGTCAACGGCCACAGCGCGCGTTATTCTTGGGGTTATGGCGTAGGTATAACTATTCCGCATATCCTGAATTAGGATTATGAATTTGTGTAATTGACATCTGCGTCGCAGGTTTTGATGATCCAGCAAGGGAACGCAACATGACCATCGCAGAGAAGACACCGCTGAAAAGCGCCGAAGCGGCAGAGACCGTCGATTTCTCCAAACTGACGGAAACCCCTGAATTCGAAACCCTCCTGGCCGAGATCAAGGCCCGCCGCGACCAGTTCGAAACCATCCGCCACATTCCGCGCGACGTCATAGACCTGATGAAGAAGGCGCGAATCTTCCGTTCCGCCACGCCGACGATGTTCGGTGGCGATGCGATGGCCCCGCATCATTTCCTCAAGATGGTCGACAAGATCGGCACCGTCGACGGCTCTGCCGCCTGGGTGTCGGCCTTCGGGTCTGCCAACACCTATACCGCCGCTCTGCCGGTCGAAGCGCAGGAAATCATGTATGCGAACGGCCCTGACCAGGTCTTCGCCGGCGGTCTGCACCCGGTGCAGGAGGCAACGCGCGTCGATGGCGGCTGGAACGTCACCGGCCAGTGGAAATTCGCCTCCGGCTGCATGGGTGCGGACTGGATCGGCGTCGGCATCGCGGGACATGCCGAAGGCGCAGGCCCCGATGACGTGCCGACCGTGATGATGGCCGTCGCCCCGGCAGACGAGGTCGAGATCATCGAAACCTGGGACGTCTCGGGCATGCAGGGCACAGGCAGCCACGACACAAAGGTCACCGACAAGTTCTATTCCGACATGTGGATCTGCGAGCGCGGCGCGCCCGGCGTGATCGACGAACCGCTCTATAAATATCCGGCGCTGGCCTACCAGGCGCAGGTCCACGCTGCCTGCAATCTTGGCCTGGCGCGGGCGGCCATCGAATATGCCAAATCCGTGTCCGGCGCGGCCAAGATCATGGTAGGCCACTCGCGCCTGTGCGACCGAGGTTACTTCCTGTCCGGCCTGGCCGAATGCGAGGCCGATCTGCGCTCGGCCCGTGCGTTCTTCTACGAGGCGGCGGAAGAGGCCTGGGACAGCCTGCTCAAGGGTGATCCGGTGTCACTGGACCAGACCAACCTGCTGCGCATCAGCGCGACCAATGCGGCGCACAAGGGTGCGGCCATCGTCCAGAAGGCCTACCGGATTTCCGGCATGGGCGTCATTAGCAAGAAAAGCGAGATGCAGCGCCACATGCGCGACGCGATGGTGGTGACCCAGCATGCCGCCGTGACCGACATGACGATGGAATCGGCCGGACGCGTTCTGGCCGGGCTGGAACCGCCGCGCGGCTATCCCTGATTCAAGGGGACCGGACGCCCGCCATGGACAACGCCGCGCTGCATCGCTTCGATCTGAACCTGATCAAGGTGTTCCTTGCGATCAGCGAGAGCGGCAACCTGACCCAGGCAGCCAACCGGCTGGGGTTGACCCAACCCGCGGTCAGCCACGCCTTGCGGCGCTTGCGGGATGAATTCGGTGATCCGCTCTTCGTGCGGGTGGGCAACGGGATGGAGCCGTCGCAGACCGCTATCGCCCTGCGCCCCGCCTTCGAACAGGTGATGCGACTGGTCGGCGACACGATGCAGGCCTCGCGGCAGTTCGAACCGGCAACGTCGGACCGGCAGTTCCGGGTGGCGATGACAGATACCGGCGAATACGTGATCCTGCCCCGGCTGATCGCGGCGCTGCATTCGGTGGCCCCGCAGGCCAGCGTGCAATCCATGCGCATCGCGCCGGATGACCTGGGCGCCGCGTTGCGGACGGGTCGGGTCGATGCCGCGATCGGATATCAGCCGGGCCTTGAACAGACCGGCGCCGTCGCGCGCCCGGTTCTGAACGACAAGATCGTCTGCCTGTTCCGGGCCGATCACCCGCTGACCCGCCAGCCCTGGACAGCCGAGTCCTTTGCCGGCCTCAGCTTCATCGACGTGGGCCGCGACGCGACCGGTTACCGGATGGCACGGCAGTTCATCGACGACCTCGGGATACGCTATCGCACGGTGGCGCAGCTCGACCATTTCACCATCGTGCCCGAGATCCTTCGGCGGACGGATTTCGTGGCTCTGTTCCCGCATTCAGTCTGTCGGATGATGAACCGGCACAGGGAATTCGATCATCTGGAACTGCCCTTCGGCGTTCCTACATTCGACGTAAGTTTCTGGGTCGGACAAGCCTTCTCATCCGACGCTGCCCTCACATGGCTCTACGAGCTGCTCCTGACACAGATGGAGGCCTGACATGACCACGCCAACCGACCTGCCCGACATGATCTCGAAGGATGAATTCCGCAGCACCATGGGGCTGTTTGCCGGTGCGGTCACACTGATCACCACCGGCGCTGGCGGTGATCGCCGTGGTCTGACCGCCACGGCGGTCTGCTCGCTCACCGACAGCCCGCCCAGCCTCATGGTCTGCGTGAATACCTCCAGCGGAACCTGCGACGCGATTGCGGAAAACGGGCGGTTCAGCGTGCAGCTCCTGTCCGACGAGGATCAGGACCTCGCCCTGCGCTTTGCCGGGGCGACCGGCGTGGTCGGGGCCGACAAGTTCCTTGAGGGCGATTGGATCGAATGCCGTGGCGGCCAGCCCCGGCTGACCTCGGCCCTGGCCTCGATCTCCTGCGTGGTGGACGGACAGAACACCGTGGGCAGTCATTCCGTCTTTATCGGCCGCATCGTCGAGGTCTGTCTCGCCCCCGAACGTCAGTCGCTGGTCTATGCCCGGTCACGATTCCACGGCCTGAGGGCGAGCGCCTGATCAGCGCTCGAACCAGGTATCGTCCATTTCCGGCAACGGGATCGCCGCCAGCAATTTGCGGGTAACGTCGGATTGCGGATCGTCGAAGACCTGCTCGACCGGGCCGTTGTCGACGATCACGCCGTGGTCCAGCACGATCACGTCGTCGCAGAGATGACGGATCACTGACAGGTCATGGCTGATGAAGGCGACGGTCAGGCCCATCTCCTTCGCGAGCTTGCTTAGCAGCATCAGCACATGTGCCTGGCTGGACACGTCCAGGCCCGACACGATCTCGTCCGCCAGGATAAAGCTGGGACCGACTGCAATGGCCCTAGCGATCCCGACGCGCTGGCGTTGACCGCCGGACAATTGATGCGGAAAGCGGTCGCCGAACTCGGCCGGCAGGCCGACACGGACCAGCGCCTCGGTCGCCTGTTCGCGGGTCCCGCCCAGACCGTAGCGTTTCATCGGCTGCGCGATGATACGCCAGACCTTGTGGCGCGGGTTCAGCGACGACATCGGATCCTGGAAGATCATCTGCAGGTCGCGACGCAACGGGCGCAGCGCCTCTTCGTCAAGTCCTGCGATGTCCTGACCCTTGAACATGACGTTGCCGCTATCGGGGTCGAGCAGACGCACCAGCACCCGGCCAAGCGTCGACTTGCCCGACCCGGATTCCCCGACGATGCCGGTGATCCGCCCCTCGCCGATATCGAGGTCGAGGCCCTTCAGGACCTCGATCCGTGGCGCAGGACCGAATAGCGGCTTGTGCGCCCGGTCGGCAAAGGACAGGTGCAGGTTGCGAACGGAAAAGAACGGTGTTGCGGTCATGATGTCACCGTCATGTAGAGGTGGTCGTCTTGGGCGATCTCGCGGTGCAGGTCCGCCACCAGCTGTGCCGGAACCGGGGTAAAGCTGCGCGAGGGATCGGCCGAACTGGGCGTCGCGTTGATCAGGGCGCGGGTATAGGGATGGGCGGCACCGGAGAAGACCTGCTCGGTCGGGGCGTCCTCCATCACCTTGCCGGCAAACAACACGGTGACTTTCTGGCTGATCTTCGCGACCACGCCCATGTCATGGGTGACGAAAAGCACGGCCGTTCCGGTCTCGCGCTGCAATTCGCGGATCAGCTTTAGGATTTCCTTCTGCACCGTCACGTCCAACGCCGTGGTCGGTTCGTCGGCGACGATCAAGCGGGGCGACGGGGCAAAGGCGGCGGCGATCAGGATACGCTGACGCATCCCACCGGACAATTCGTGCGGATAGCTTGCCATAACGCGCTCCGGCGCCCGGATATGCACGCGGTCCAGCAGCTCGAGGGCGCGGGCGCGGGCCTTGTCGGCGCTCCAGCCATGGATGCGGCGCAACGGGTCGACGATCTGCGGCCCGATCTTGCGCAGCGGGTTGAGCGCGGTGAGCGGATCCTGCGGGATCAGCGCCGACATCCGCGCCACCGTGTTGCGCCGGGTGACCGGGGTCATCGCGCCCAGATGTTCGTTGTCGAGAAGGATCTCGCCTTCCGAAATGCGCACCTTGGGCGGCAGGATGCCCAGAACGGCCTTGCCGATCATCGACTTGCCCGCGCCGCTTTCGCCGACCAGGGCCCGGACCTCTCCGGGCTCCAGGCTGAGCGACACATCGCGCAAAATCCGGGTGCGGTTCGGCAGGTTGACCGTCAGGTTCATGATATCAAGGACAGTTCTGGTCATTGCAGCACCGGATCGAAACGTTGACGCAGACCTTCACCCAGCACCGAGAAGCTCAGCACGCTGAAGAAAAGAGCGATCAGTGGGAACAGCAGAACCCACCAGGCGAAATGGATGGCGTTGCGGCCTTCCGCGATCATCGACCCCCAGGTCGGATCGTCGGTCGAGATCGACAGGTTCACGAAGCTCAGGATCGCC
The DNA here is from genome assembly GCF_000768315.1 of Pseudooceanicola atlanticus. Taxonomy (GTDB): domain Bacteria; phylum Pseudomonadota; class Alphaproteobacteria; order Rhodobacterales; family Rhodobacteraceae; genus Pseudooceanicola; species Pseudooceanicola atlanticus. The sequence goes on along the minus strand of NZ_AQQX01000002.1, from coordinate 639,849 downwards.
TCGACGATGATGGCGATGCCCATTTCCAGCATCAGCAGCGCGATGATCGTGGGCAGAACGTTGGGCAGAATCTCGGTCCACAGGGTCGAGGCACGACGCGCACCGCCGATCCGGGCGCTGTCCACGTAATCCATCCGGGTCTGGACCAGCGTCTCGGCCCGCACCACGCGGGCAAAGCGGGTCCAGTCGATCAGGGCGATGGCAGCGATGACAGAGGTCAGGCCGGTGCCCATCACCGCGACCAGCAGCACCGCGAACAGGACCGGCGGAAACGCCATCCAGATGTCCACGAGGCGCGAGATGATGCGCTCGGCCCAGCCGCCGTAATAGCCGGCCAGCATGCCCAGGACCGACCCGAAGACGCAGGTGGCAGAGGCGGCGATGACGCTGACGAACAGTGCGATCTGCGCGCCGTAGATCATGCGTGACAGCACATCCCGGCCCAGGCTGTCGGTGCCCAGCCAATAGCCCGGCTCGGATCCGGACATGAAGAAGGGCGGCAGGCGTTCCAGCAGCAGGTCCTGGGCCAGCGGATCATGCGGGGCGATCCACCGGGCGAAGACGGCGACCACGACAAGCAGCGTGACCCAGGAGAGCGGCAGCCAGAGCCGCAGGTTCAGCCCGGAGCCATGCCGGGCGCGGGGGGCGGTGGATGCCTCAGCCATGACGGAGCCTCGGGTTCAGAAGGGTATAGGACAGATCGACGATGAGGTTGATCATGATGAAGATCGCGGCGAACAGCAGAACGATCCCCTGGATCAGCGGCAGGTCGCGGTTGATGACGGCGTCGATGGCCATGTTGCCGAGGCCCTCGTAGGCAAACAGCCGTTCGACGATCACGGTGCCGCCGATCAGGAAGGTGAACTGCACCCCGACCAGCGCGATGGTCGGCAGCGCCGCGTTGCGCAGCGCCTCACGCAGGATCACGGTGGTTTCGGAAAACCCGCGGACCCGTGCGATGGTGGCGTAGTCCTGGACCAGCTCTCCCTTGAGGTTCTGCTTCAGCAGCTGCGCGATCATCGCGGCCAGCGGCAGGGCCAGGGACATGGCCGGCATGACCATGTGCGACAGGGTCGATCCGACCACGTCGAACCGGCCACGCAGTAGGCCTTCAATCAGATAGAAATTGGTGGCGAAGTCGAACTCGATCCGCGGGTCGATCCGGCCCGAGATCGCAAGGACCGGCCAGAGCACGCCAAAGATCAACACGAAGATCAGACCCCAGAGGAAATCGGGGATCGACAGCACCGCGCCGCTGGTCAGGTCCAGCCCGACCTCGGTCCCGGTGCCGCGGTTGCGCGCGCCCAGCACGGCGACGGTGCCCCCCAGCAGCAGTGCGATAACCAGCGCCATCGCGGCCAGCTCCAGCGTCGCGGGAAGCCGGGACAGGACCAGCTGATCCACCGGTTGGCGCAGCGTGATCGAGGTTCCGAAATCGCCCTGGACGACGCCGCCCAGCCAGATGAAGAACTGCTGCACGAGGCTCTTGTCGAACCCGTATAGCGCCGTCAGCCGGGCGATGTCCTCTTCCGAGGCGCCGGGCGGCAGCATCATGGCAATCGGGTTGCCGGGTGCGACGCGGACAAGGGTAAAGACGACGACAGCAACCCCGAACAGGGTCACGATCATCGTCAGCAGGCGGGTGATGAGTGTCTTGAGTAACATGGGACCTCGGAAAATAATCCCGGGCCGACGGATCGGCCCGGGTTATGGTCTTGGATCGTCAGATCAAGCCTGGGAAATCGCCTGCGGCAGCAGGTCGCCCGAGGTGTAGGGCGTGACGCTGACGCTGTCGGCATAGACGATGGGCATCACGTATTGCAGCAGCGGAATGACATAGCCCTGCTCGGTGATGTATTTCGACACGTCCTTGTAGCCCTGGATCCGCGCCTCTTCGTCGGCTTCGCCGAACAGCGGGGCGATCTTTTCGATCAGGTCGGGCGTATCCCAGACGGAGTGGGGCGAGGGGCCGAACATCGCGAACCCGGTCGAAGTCGACGGATCGCCGATCGAGTTACCCCAGTTGTAGAACGCCGCCGGGGCCAGGGTGTCGGTCGCGCGCAGCTCGTAGTGCTTGGCGATCTCGTAGACTTCGATCTCGGCCTCGATACCCACCTTGCGCCACATGCCGACGATGGCCTGGATCATCTCGTAATCCTTGGGCTTGAAGCCGCGGGTCGTCTGGATGGTGAACTTCACCGGGTTCTCGGTGGAGTAACCCGAGGCCGCCAGCAGCTCGACCGCCTTGTCGGGGTCGTAGTCGAAGGTGATGCTTTCGTCATAGGCCGCGTAGCCGGGTGCTTCCAGCGTGGCTAGCGGCACGCCGTAGCCGCGCAGCAGGCGGTCGATGATCAGCTGCTTGTCGATGGCGTGGTGGGCGGCAAGACGGACGTTCTTGTCGGTCATCACCTCGATATCGTTCAGGAAGATCATGCCGATATCGGTGATCGGGATCGCCTCACCGGACAGGCCGTCCTTGGCGATCAGGCGGTCGTAATCCTCGTAGGGCATGTTCACCGTCACGTCCGAGGACCCGGATTCCACCTCGGCGACGCGCGATGCCGCGTCGGTCACGAACTTGATCGTCACAGTCTCGAAATCGGGCTTTTCACCCCAGTAATCGGGGAAGGCCTTCAGGCGGACATAGGCGCCCTGTTCCATGGCGTCGACCATGTAGGGGCCGGTCCCGATCGGGGCTTTCTCGAAGCCCTCGGCGCCGACTTCCTCGTAGTATTTCTTGGGCAGGACGTAGCCGGTCAAGAAGGCCATCCATTTGAACAGGGTCGGTTCGAATTCCAGCACATCGGCGGTGATGGTCTGGCCGTCGATCCGGTAGTTGCCGAACTTGCCCCAGACGAACTGGATCGGGTTGCCGGTTTCGGGATTGCCGGCGCGTTCCAGCGACCAGACGATGTCCTCGGGGGTGAAGTCGTCGCCGTTGTGCCACTTCACGCCTTCGCGGACGGTCATGGTGATGGTCGACTTGTCTTCCGAGAAACCCCAGTCGGTCAGCAGACCGGGTTCGAAGGACAGGTCGGGCTTCTGGCCGACGAAACGGTCGAACACGGCAAGGTAGTAGGATTGCAGCACCGGGTTCACGGCGGCGGGGCCGGTGGTCGGGTCCCAGCTGAGAACCGGAATGTTGTAGGCGATGGTCAGGTTGCTGCCGCTCTGGGCGGACACCGAAAGACCCGAAGCGGCCAGTGCCGCCAGGGCCGAGGACGCGCCCAGAAAGCTGCGTCGGGAGAGAGGGTAGTTGGTCATTTATCGCTCCTGTTGGATTGAGGTGATCCGGTTTGCCGGATTCTGTGGGTGAGTTGGTTGTTTCATGACAGAGCCTGCGCCGTGAAATGGCCGGACCCCGCCCCGGTCCCGGCCCCGGGCCAGCAGGCTGCACCGATCATGTGCAGCCCCTTCACCGGGGTCGTTCCGTCGGCAAAGCCGCGGACCGGACGGAAGAGGAAATTCTGTGACATGTGGTGCGACCCGCAGAGCTGATCGCCGCCCACGAGGTTCGGGTTCTCGGCCTCCAGATCCAGCGGCGACACGGCGTGCTGCCCGAGGATACGGTCGCGTATGCCAGGCGCCTGCGCCTCGATCAGGTCGAGCACCCGTTCGGTCATCGCAGGTTTCACGGCGTCCCAGTCGGTGGCGTCGATCTGACCCGCGGCATCGCCCCGGATCTCGGCCGGTACCACGCGGACCTGCACCCAGAGCGTCTGCTTGCCTTCGGGCGCGCGGCTCGGATCGAAGACCGAGGGCTGGCCGACGACCAGAACCGGCGTCGCGGGCAGCAGGCCCGCCTTGGCCTGGGCATAGGTCTGCGCGGCTGTGTCGATGGAGGACCCGATATGGACATAGGCGAACTGGCCAAGCGCTTCGGCCTTCCACGGCACCGGCCCATCTACCGCAAGGTGCAGCATCATGGTGCCCGGCGCATGGCGGAACGTGGTCAGGCCCTTGTCGAACCGCGCATTGCCCGAGGGGCCCATCAGTCGCGCCAGATGCTTTGGGGCCAGACCGGCCAGCACGGTGTCGGAGTTGATCGTGCGGCCACCGGCCTCGACCCCGGTCACCTTGCCGCCGGCATGGCGGATTGCGGTGACCTCGGTGTTGCATTCGATCCGCCCACCATGGACCTCGATCATTGCGACCAGGGCGTTTGTCACGGTATCCGCGCCGCCCTTGCCGATCACCATGCCCATGGCCTGTCCGGCCATCGCTTCGAGATAGGGAAAGATCGCTCCGCCCGCGACATCGGGTGCGAAATCCAGGTGCATACCCCATGAGGACAGGGCCGCGATCAGGCGCTCGTCCTCGAAGGTTCCGGTCAGCCAGTCGCGGGGCGAGGTCATGAGGAATTGCGCCAGCTCAAGCGTGCCGGCAGTCCCAAGGCGGCGCCAGGTCGACCACAGGAACTTGGCCAGCGGGCCGCGCCGCATCGGCGTGCCCAGCAGACCGCCGACCCCGGCCACGCGTTCGGGGAAATCGGCCATCAGCTGACGCCAGGCCGCTTTGTCCGCGTCGGAGGCAAAGGTCGCGAGGGTTTCCTCGACATCGGTCGAGATCCCGACGTAATCGCCCGGCGTCAGGGCCTGGGCGAAGGGCCGCTGGATCGGGACCAGTTCGAACCCGTGCTTGCCCATCTCTTCGCCATGCGCGGCCATGAAGGCGGACCCGGCGAACATCGACAGGTTCATCGCGGCCACGTCGTGGCGGTACCCCGGCAGGGTCAGTTCCTCGGTGCGGACGGCGCCGCCCGGGGTCGGGCCGCGTTCCAGGATCAGGACGGATTTACCGCCCGCGGCCAGTTCCGCCCCGGCGACAAGACCGTTGATCCCCGATCCGATGATGACAACCTGACCGCCCATGTCGTTACCCCGCAAAGCTGCGCACTGTCGCTAGCGCGCCATCCAGTTTCTCGCCCTTCACGTCGTCCAGCGCGGCGGTGCGCAGGCGGCGCATCCAATCGGCGGCGTCGTCGCGGCCCTTCAGCATGTCCAGCGCCTCCATCACGCGGGCGAACTTGGACAGGCCGCGCGCATGGGTGTCGGAATAGCCCTTGATCAGCCGGTAGTTCGCCAGCAGCTCGGCCGCGAGCGCGCGGTCGGTCTTTGCCGTCTCCAGCACCTTGGCGAACCAGGCATCAACGTGATCCATCTCGGACCGATGGCGCAGCAGGCGGCGGCGCATCGGGCGCAGCGAGGACACGGTCCACAGCATCAGGAAGCCCCGGATGCTGTCGGTGCGGATGCGCCGGCCCTTGTCCAGATTGCGGCCATACCAAGCCTCGAACCCCTTGCGGGATTGCACCCAGCGTCCGATCGGGCGGGGCAGGGTGGTTGCGAATTCCTCGAACCTAGGGTGGAAATATTCCGTCAGCATCAGGACCTGTCCGTCCTGCACCGCGACCTCGCCCTTCACGCGGTCCATCCGGGTGGCGCGGGTCTTGATGTCGGCGACGCGGATCAAGTCGTCATAGCAAAGCGCACGGGCGCAATACTTGGCCGCATTGGAGGTCATGTCGTAGGGTTCGGCATCCAGCGCCGCCACCTGTTCGACCATGTCCAGATATTGCGCGCCGTATTTCACGTCCTGGTAATCGACGACCTTCTGCAGCCCCAGCATCGCCATTTCCTGGGCCGGTGTGGGCAGGGCTGCGATGCGGGCCTCAAGTTTGGCCCATTTCTTCTTCAGCTTGTCCGGTACGACGAGGTTCGGGGCCGGCTTGACCGGCTCGGGTGGCAGGACCGGCACGGCGGTCTTGCCCTCGGCGATGTCACAGGCGTCACGGAAAGCCTTCAGTGAGGCCTCGACCCCGCGGCCCGACTTGCGGATGACCTCTTCATAGCTTTCGCGCGGAAAGGGCAGGGCACCCGACCCGGCCAGCGCCCCCAGAAGCGAGGAGGAGATGACCGACCCCGCGTCCTTGGCCACGGTTTCCATGTCGAAGGCGACGACCTTGTCGGCGGCAATGCCCATGGCCTCGATCACTTCGGGGCCGTTGGCGCGGCCATCGCCGGGGGCGATCTTCTCGGCCACGGCAGGGATCCGGTGGGTCGAGGCGATCATGGTGGTCCGCCCCGGCGTGACAAAGCCCCGCATGATGGCGCGCCCGCCTTCCATCAACTCGGACGCCATAAGGATATCGACATCGCCGATGGCGGGCGACAGGGCAAAGACCGGCATGCGACCGGTATCGCGGCACATCTCGACATAGTAGATCGTGGCGCCCGTCCGCTGCGCCACACCGGCCACGGAGGTGGACTGCGCGCGGTAGCCGTTCGCCTCGGCTACCGCGACAATCCAGTCGGTCAGGACGCCGCCGCCCTGTCCGCCGACAGCCAGTGCCGCGAGGGTGATGATCTTCTCGCCATCCGGGCCGGGGGACCGGCGGGCGATGATCGGTTGGACTGGAATGTTCATGCCGTCATCTCCTCAGGCGTAGACGATGCGTTTGGCGTCACGACGCGATTGCAGCCAGCCCATCAGGCGCTGCGACCGGCTGGCGCTGCGCTTTTCCCGTTCGGTCGGGTTCGACACGACCTCGGCCTGGTAGAAGGACGGGCAGAGCACGGCGGCATCCGCCACCTCGCCGCAATTGCCGCATCCGACACAGGTCTGGTCGATCGAGGCGACCGGATCGTCGCGCAGCGGATCGCCGGTATCCTTGACCGACAGCGACGGGCAGCCCGACAGGCGCATGCAGGCGTGGTCGCCGGTGCAGACGTCCTCGTCGACGCCAAAGCGGGGCTTCACCACGCGCTTGCCATCCTTGACCGCCTTGGCCATCTCGGGCTTCACGCGGCGCTGTTTGTTCAGCATGCATTCCGACGAGGCGACGATGACCTTGGGCCCCTCTTCGGGGGTGGTCAGTGCCTCGGTCAGGGTGTCGCGCATCTTGGTGACGTCATAGGTGCGGTCGATATGCCGGACCCATTTGACGCCCATGCCCTTCACCGCATCGACGATGGAATGCTGTGTTTCCTTGGTCTTGTTCGTCGCGCGGGACGACAGGATATCCTGCCCGCCCGTTGCCGCCGAATAGTAATTGTCGACGATGATGATGACGTTGTCGGACTTGTTGAAGACCGCGTTGCCGATCGACGAGGTCAGGCCGTTATGCCAGAACCCGCCATCGCCCACGAAAGATATTGACCGGCGTCCGCCCTTCTTCTCGTTGCGGAAGGCCGAAGCGGAGGCCGGGCCCAGCCCGTAGCCCATCGTCGTGGCGCCCAGGTCGAAGGGCGGCATGATCGAGAACAGGTGGCACCCGATATCGGAGGAGATGTGATGCTCGCCCAGCTCTTCCTCGACCAGCTTGGTCGCGGCAAAGATCGGGCGCTCCGGGCAGCCGGTGCAGAATCCCGGCGGACGCGCCGGCAGCGTGTCGGTCAAGTCCGGAATGGCGACCGGTTCCTCGTTCGTGGCCACCTTGGTGACTGGCAGCAGACCCGGCGCGTGATCCTGCAGGAACTCTGCGAGGCCATCGACCATCACCTGGCCGGTATATTCGCCGCCCATCGGCAGCTTGCCCTTGCCTTCCAGCTTGATCGACTTCCCGGCCTTGTAGAGCACGTGAGAGATCTGCTGTTCGATATAGTTGGGGAAGCCTTCCTCGACGACCAGCACGGCATCCTTGCCCTCGCAGAAGTCCAGGATCTGGCTGTCCACCAGCGGGTAGACGCAGTTCAGGCACAGGATGTCGATCTGCGTGTCGCCGTAGATATCGGCCAGGTCCAGACGGTTCAGCGCCCGGATCACGGTGTTGTAGCTGCCACCGGTGATGACGAGCCCGATCTTGGAGGCGGGGGTGCCGAAACGTTCGTTGATGCCGCGCTCCAGAATGAATTCCTCGGCCGCGGGGCGGCGCTTGGTCAGCTTTTCCTGTTCGTGGATGTACGTGGCGGGGGGCAGGACGATGCGGTCCAGCTTCCGCTTGGGGTTTTCCAGTGCGTCCGACACGGTCAGTTCCGGCCGCTTGTTGTCCGACGCGGTAAAGCTGCCATGGACGTGGCAGGACCGGATGCCGACTTGCAGCATGACCGGCGTGTTCGAGGCTTCGGACAGCTCGAACGCGTCGCCCACTGTCTTGACGATGGTCGGCAGGTTGGGGCGCGGGTCCAGCATCCAGACCTGGCTCTTCATCGCGAAGGCGTAGGTCCGCTCCTGCATGATCGACGATCCTTCGCCGTAATCCTCGCCGACGATGATGATCGAGCCGCCGGTCACGCCGCCGGATGCCAGGTTCGACAGCGCGTCCGAGGCCACGTTGGTACCGACGACGGATTTGTAGGTTACCGCGCCACGGGTCGGGTAATGAACCGAGGCCGCCAGCATTGCGGTCGCCGTCGCTTCGGATGCGGAGGCTTCGAAATGCACGCCAAGCTCGCCCAGGATCTCCTGCGCATCGGCCAGCACGTCCATCAGGTGAGAGATGGGCGACCCCTGGTAACCGCCGACATAGCCGACGCCGTTTTCAAGCAGGGCCTTGGTGATGGCGAGGATCCCCTCGCCGGTGAAGGTCTCTCCATCGCCTTTCTTCAGTTTCTGGACTTCCTTGGCAAACGAACGTTCGGCCATTGGTGTCTCCTTTCCGGTTCAGGCTGGTTGTTTCGGGTTATTCTGCAGGGGCCTTGGGCGACCACAGGACCGTGTCCGCCTCCGCCTCGTAGGCCATGCCATCGGGATAGCTGATGGCCTCAAGCTGCAGGCCCCAGGGGGCGTAGAAATAGATGATCGACTGGCCCGCGGTCGGGCCGTCGCTTACGGGCAGCGGGCCCCAGTTGTGGCGCACGCCCTTCTCGTCCAGGTAGGCGACGGCGGCGTCGATATCGTCGACATAGATACCGATGTGATGGGCGCCGATATCGCTGTTCTTCTGGGTGATCGTGGCCTGATCGGGCGCGCTGTACTGGAACAGTTCAAGGTTCGCACCAAACCCGCAGCGCATCAGCGTGACCTTTTCGATCACTGCCTTGGGATCGACGCCCAGCAGGTCCTGCATGAAGGTGCCCTCGGGGTCCGACAAGGGGCCGAAGCCGGTCACTTCGGTGCAGCCCAGAACGTCGCTGAAAAAAGTCACGGCCTCGCCAAGGTCGGGCACGGTCATGCCGATATGATCGACACCGCGCATTCCCGGCAGGCCCTCGGCCTGGGAAAGGACAGGGGTCAGGGCGGGGAAAAGGGCAAGTGCGGCGGTCAGGAGGGTGCGTTTCATGATCTGGTCCTGTGGCTGAGGAGAGGGGGCCTTGGCAGTCGGTCTTCAGAAATCGTGGTGGCGGATGTCGTAGAGCACCCGCAGCAGGATGGCGTTCAGGGTGTGGCGTTCGGTCTGGTCCAGTGGCTTCAGCATCGTGTCCTGCATCGCCAGCATGGCAGGCCAGGCCGCCCGGTAGGCGGTTTCGCCCTCGTCGGTCAGGCTGATCATCCGGTAGCGGTTGTCGCCTTCCTGCGCGGATCGCAGGATCAGGCCGGCCTTTTCCATTCCGTCCAGTGTGCGCGACAGCGTGGATTGCTTGATGACGGTCAGAACCGACAATTCATTGATCGTGCAGGGCCCGCCTTCGGCAAGGACGGCCAGCGCACGCATCTGCGCGACGGTCACGCCAACCTCCTTGAGAGAGGATTCCACACCCTTGTTGTACCGGGCCATGATCCGGTTCATCAGGTAGGGCGTGAATTCCTCAAGCTCTTCGGGCCGGTCGATCATGCACCAAGCTCCTTGGCGATGAGGAAGCCGGATCCCCCCGAAAGGCCGGGACCCGGATGCGTCGAGGCGCCGATATGGTACAGGCCCTTGATATCCGTGCCGTGGCGCTTGCTGTCGGAAAACGGGCGCCACAGGAAGAACTGCTCCAGCGTGCATGCGCCACCGTATGGATCGCCGCCGACCAGGTTCATGTTCATGCCTTCCAGGTCGGCAGGCGACAGAGCGCGGCGGGTCACGATCCGGGATTTGAAATCGCGGATATGGTTGGCGAGGATGTCCTCGATCCGGTCGGCATAGGCTTCGCGGAGGGTGTCGGTCCATTCGCCGTTTTCCGGCGTGTCGATGGTGCCGGCAGCATCGCCCTTCACCATGCGCGGCGCTTCGGGCAGCTGAAGCCACAGCACGCTCTTGCCCTTATGTGCACGGGACGGATCGGCGGCGCAGGGTTGGCCGACGCAGATCGTGGGCACTTCGGGCAGCAGGCCGCGCTCGGCCTCGTTGACGGCCTTGGACACACCGTCCAGACCCGGCGTCATGTGCAGCAGCTGCACGTTTTCCAGACCCGGCGTGGTCCAGTCGACATCGCCGTCCAGCACGTAATGCAGCTGGAAGTCGCCGCGGCCATAGCGGTACTTGCGCAAATCTTCGGCGCGGTCGGTCGCCGGCGCCAGGCGTTCATAGAGCTGATGCGGCGTGACCGAGGCCAGAACCTTGTCGGCGGCGATCTTCTCTCCGCCCGTCAGGACCAGCCCGGTGACCCGGTCACCCGAGGTCGTGATTTCGGCGACTTCAGCCCCGCAGCGGACCGTGCCGCCGTTTTCCTCGATGATCGCGACCAGTCCGCGGACCATCTGAGCCGCGCCTCCCTTGACGACGGGCGCGCCCGCGGCCTCCAGCGCAAAGCCGATCACCTGGCCCATCTGCCCGGAAAACGCGGCTTCGGGGCCAAGGCCCGCATGCAGGCACCACGGCGCCCAGAGCGCGCGGGTCAGGTCGCCGTCGAAAGAGGTTTCCAGCCAGCCGCGCATGGATTGCAGCGCGTCACCCATCGTCGCGGCCAGCCCGCGCGGGCCCCGCGACCAGGCTTCCTTGGCCATCAGCTTGGCGGTGGATTTCGACCACGGATCGCCGCCCATCAGCCCGAACAGCAGGTTCGCATTGGCCCCGAACGTGTCCAGATCGGCGGCCAGTTGCTGGCCATCGCCGTCGGACACCGCGTTGAAGGCCGCGACATTGGCGCTCCGATCCATCTTGTAGACCAGCGCCTGCCCGTCGGGCATCAGCACGCCGGTCGGCGTATCGGTCGCACAGAATTCGACACCGTGCCGGGCCAGGTCTTCGCCAAGCGCGCCATGCGCGGCACCCGTGACCCAAAGCACGAAAGTGGTGGCGAGGGGATCATGGCTGACCCCCTCGGCCATGTCTTCGGTCCGCATGCAGCCACCCGCGACATCCTCGCGTTCAAAAAGCGCGACGCGCTTGCCGGCCTTTGCCAGCATTGCGCCGGCGGTCAGGGCATTGATCCCCGACCCGACGATGGCGATATCGACTGCGTTGGACATGGCTCAGGCCGCCGGAACCATGGCGATGGCGCGGATCGGGGACCCGGTGCCTTCGACGATCTTCAGCGGTGCGGTCACCAGGATCGCGCCCTTGGCCGGAAGCTCCTTGAGGTTGGTCAGCGAGGCCAGGCCGTAGCGGTTGTGCTTGTGCAGCAGGTTGTGCGCGGGGAAGGGGATTTCGAACCCACCGGCGGCGCCCGCATCGGTACCGATGCACTGCGACCCCCAGCCAAGCGCCTTGCGGTCTTCCATCAGGTACTGGATGACCTCTGCGGTCGGCCCGGGGGTGTGGGGGCCATTCTCGTCCGCGTTCAGGAACTTGTCCTCGTCGGTGTTGTACTGGTCCCAGTCGGTGCGCATCAGCACCCACTCACCTTCCTTGATCTCGCCGTGCTCGGCCTCCCAGGCCTTCACGTGATCCACGGTCAGAAGGAAGTCCGGATCCGCAGCGCTTTCGGCGGAACAGTCGATGACGTTCGCGGGCGCCATGAAGTACTGCGGATTGATCGTGTCCACCGATCCGTCCGGGTAATCCTTGCCGGTGATCCAGTGATGCGGCGCGTCGTAATGGGTGCCGGAATGTTCACCGAGCTTCAGCCAGTTCCACGCCCAGAACGGACCACGGTCACCGTATTTCGAGATCGGATGAATCTCGATCGGCGGGGTCTGGTCGGCGATTTCGTCCGGCAGCTTCAACAGCGGTGTCTTGGGGCCGAGCGGGGCCGTGCAATCGACGATCTTGATCGATCCGTCGAGCAGTGCGCCTGCCAGCTGAGCCAGGGTATCCTTGGCGGTCATGGTGGTCTCCCTCTGTCGATGTCTTTGGTTTCTAAAAAGTAAGATATGCAAATGCATGTACTTTTCTGCTTCAAGTTCAAAGCTTTTTTTCCGCCGCACCTGCACTGCAAATCATGCGGCAGTGCAGCAACCCCAACGGAATAAAGGAAATTCGCGGATCCCGCAGGATCCGCGTTGCAAATATGTGCAAAATAATTGTGCAGAGAGGGCGGATTTTCGGTCGTTTTGCAGACATATCGCGCGCCCGAATCCCTTCGGAGCGCATCGCAGGCGCCCGCGATACGGTAAAATTACTTTAGATCTGAAGTATAAACCGTCCGGTCGTCAGGGCTGGAACCGGTCCCGCGTGGTGGCATAGCTCATGGCGCCCACCCGACCGACCGTGTCGAGGATCGTCTGGTCGATGCGGCCCTCTGCGGTGATCGCGTCCTCGCGCAGGTGGAACCCGACGATGGTGCCGACCACGATGTCCCGCGCCGGACCCAGCTCAAGCGTCGTGTGCAGGCGGCATTCCATCGCCACGGGAGCCGTGGCGATCCGGGGGATGTCGATTGCCGTGCCGGGAACCGTCGGAATGCCGTTCAGGGACAGCTCGTCCTCGCCCGGTTCGACCGGCGCGCCACAGGCATCCATCTGCGCGGTCAGCGCATGATCGGCGATATGCACCGTGAAGATACCGGTTTTCAGGATGTTGTGCGCGGTATCCTTGCGCCGCCCGTCCAGCCGCGGTTCGATTCCGATGGCCAGTGTCGCAGGATCGTGGCTCAGCAGACCGAAAAAGGAAAACGGTGCCGCATTCGCGACGCCCTCCGGGCTGACGCTCGTGACGAAGGCCACCGGGCGCGGGGTCACGGAATTGGCCATGAGGCGGTAGCGTTCGACGGGATCGGTCGCGTCGAAATCGAAAAAGCGGTGGTCCATATTCAGGTCTTTCCGGTCTTGAGCGGTGCAAAGGCGGCATCTGTCGCCAGAGACAGGTACATCGCGTCCGATCCTTCGATGACGAAGGACAGCTGCTCCAGCCACCGGGCCGAGCTGTCGCGGTCGGGCGAGAAGATGCCAACCGGCATATCCGCCGCCCGGGCAGTGTCGAGAATGCCGGGAATGACCTCGTCCACGCTCTTGTCCGATCCGCGGGCGGCCAGGTCGACACCCAGGTCGCCCGGGCCGACGAGGATCAGGTCGATGCCAGGCACGGCGATGATCTCTGCCAGGTTTTCGATGGCGGTCATGGTCTCGATCTGGACCATCACGAGTGTGTCCTGGCGGGCGCGGGCGATGTAGCCCGGAATGTCCCGCAGGTAACCGGCCGCGCGCCCCGGTCCGGCGCCGCGGCACCCTTCGGGCGGGAAACGCGCATAGCGCACGACGGCGCGCGCCTCTTCGGCAGTCGAGACATGCGGCACCAGGACCCCGCAGGCCCCGGCATCCAGCGCGGCGGCGATATTCTGCCCCGACAGCCCGCGCACCCGCACCAACGCGGGCAGGCCAGCCACGTCGGCGGCGCGGATCATGTCCGTCATTACCGCATCGCTGATCGGGCTGTGTTCGGTGTCGATGCACAGGAAATCCGGTCCGGCCCCGGCGACGATCTCGGCGGTCATGGCCGACGGGATCGACAGGAATGGGCCACGCAGGGGCGCCCGTTCCTGCACCTTGCGGCGAAGCGAGGTCATGCAGCCTGCCCTTCGTCAAAGCTCTTTCCGGGGTTCAGGATGCCCTTGGGGTCCATCACCTGCTTGATGCCGCGCATCACCGCGATCTCATCGGCGCTGCGGGAATAGCCCAGGTAATCGCGCTTTATCGCGCCGATGCCATGTTCCGCCGAAACCGTGCCGCCCAGGTCGCGGGTGATGCCGTAGACGCAGGCCTTGATCTCTTTCTCGGGCTGGTTCTGTCCGGCCTCGGGCACGTTGATCACGACATGCAGGTTGGAATCCCCGATATGCCCGTAGGATAGCGTCCGCGCCGAGGGGAACAGCGCATGAACCTCGGCCTCGATCCGTGTCACGGCCTCGTCCATCTTGCCGATGGGGATCCCGACGTCGAAGGGGATCACCGGGCCCAGCACCCTTTCGTATTCCGCCGGGCTTTCCCGCACGGCCCAGAGCGCGCGTTCCTCCTTGACCGAATTCGCGATGACGCCATCGCCGACCAGCCCATCCTCGAACGCTTTCTCCAGCAATGTCTCCACGGCCGTTCGGGTGCCTTCCTTGTCGAACCCGGTGGCCTCGATGATGACATAGGCGCCGTGCTTGCCTGCCAGTGGCGATCCCAGCCCCGTACCCTCCGACATGATGTCGAAGAAGCTGGGCCACATGACCTCGAAACTCGACAGCATCGGACCAAGCGTTTCCCGTGCCGTCCGCAAAAGGCCGATCACCTCGGACGTGCCGCCACAGCCGACAAAGGCGGTTTCCTTGGCGGGCGGCAGCGGATGCAGCCGCAGCACGCAGCGGGTGATGATGCCCAGCAGCCCCTCGGTCCCGATGAACAGGTGTTTCAGGTCCAGTGCCGCATTGTTCTTGAGCATGGTGTTCATGCCGTCGATGACGGTGCCGTCGGCCAAAACAACCTCGAGGCCCAGCACGTGATCCCGCGCCATGCCGTAACGTACCACGGTGTTGCCGCCGGCATTGGTGGCCAGCACCCCGCCCAGCTGGCAGGACCCGCGCGATCCGATGTCGATGCCCAGGAACAGGCCCTTGTCCCGCGCGGCCTCCTGCGCGGTTTCCAGGACAACGCCGGCCCCCGCGATCAATGTGCCGGCATCGGTGTCGATACCCTCGATCCGGTCGAGTTTCTCAAGGCTCAGGACGATGCCGCGCGCCACCGGATGCGCGCCGCCGGAAATCCCGGTCAGCCCGCCCTGCGGCACAACCGGCACACCCTCGGAGTGGCAGGCCGCCATGATCTCCGACACCTCCTCGGTGGTGCGGGGACGAACGAGGGCCAGCGGCACGACAGGTGCCAGGCCGGCCCAGTCATGGTGGTACTTCTCGGGGCTTTCCGCCCCGGCCGTCACGACGGACGGTCCGAAGCGGTCAATCAGTGTTTCGACGAAGCCGCTCATGCGCGGGCCCCCGAGGTCGGGCAGTACATTCTCAACAGGTCCTTCATTGTTTGGGCGCCTACATCAGCGACGGGATGAACGTCGCAAGGATCGGGAAGGCGATCACCAGGGCAACCAGCAGGAAGACGCAGGCGATATACGGCAAGGCCGCGCGCGCAACTTCCTGCAGGGTCGTGCCTTTCGGACTGACACCGTGCATCACGAACAGCAGCAGGCCAAAAGGCGGGGTGGTAAAGCTGACCTCCAGCATCAGCAGCATGATCAGGCCCCACCAGATCATGTCGAATTGCAGCGACATGGCCAGCGGCACGAAGATGGGCAGCGTGATCAGCATCATCGACACCTGGTCCATGAACATGCCGAGGATCAGCAGGATCAGCGCCATGATCAGCAGGGTCTGCGTCGGCCCCATCTCCAGTGACGTTGCCCAGCGGACGAACCCGGCCGAAGCGCCGGAAAACGCCAGCAGCTGCGCAAAGGTCGACGAGGCGGTGATCAGCAGGAAG
This sequence comes from Pseudooceanicola atlanticus, assembly GCF_000768315.1. Lineage (GTDB taxonomy): Bacteria > Pseudomonadota > Alphaproteobacteria > Rhodobacterales > Rhodobacteraceae > Pseudooceanicola > Pseudooceanicola atlanticus. The sequence goes on along the minus strand of NZ_AQQX01000002.1, from coordinate 624,198 downwards.
GTCATGCCGGTCACGCGGGCCGCATCGGTGATCGCGGTGCTGATCGCCTTGAAGTCCAGCGCCTTGAAGATCAGCGCCAGCACGGCAACGGCGAGGATGCCAAGCGCGCCGCTTTCGGTCGGGGTGGCCACGCCGGTCAGGATCGACCCGACCACGGCAAAGATGATCGCCGCCATCGGCAGGATATCCCGGCAGAAAATCTTGATCCGCTCGCTGACGGGCTTGGGCACGTAATCGTACATCGGCGCGGCATCGGGATCGATCTTGGACTGAACGAAGATCAGGATCGCGTAGAAGATCGCCAGGATCACGCCGGGGATGAGACCGGCAACCAGCAGCCCGCCGATGTCGATTCGCGCGAGCGAGCCGAAGAGAACCGCAAGGGTGGAGGGCGGAATGATCACGGCAAGGCCGCCCGAGCCCAGGATCGGCCCGATCGCCATATGCTTCTTGTAGCCGCGCTTGACCATCTCGGGCACCATCAGCGTGCCCAGCATGCCGGTATTGGCCAGCGACGATCCCGACAGCGCCGCGAACACGGTGCCTGAGGTCACGGTCAGGTAGGACAGGCGCGCCGGCAGGCGGCCGATCAGCACGTCGATCGCGTCCAGCACCCGCCGGGCCAGGCCCGAATGGAAGAACAGCGATCCCATCACCAGGAAGAGCGGCACCGGGGCCAGCGAATAGGTCGACACGGCCATGGTGGCGTTGGCGACCATCTGGGTGATGCCGCGCTCGCCACCCATGAAGAAATAGGTGCCGATGACGTTGATCACCAGAAAGCCGAGCGCCACCGGCAGGCCGATCCCCATGGACAGCAGCAGGCCGCCGATGAGAATTGCAATCGAAAGGGTCCAGTCCATCATGGTCGTGTTCTTTCCTTAAAGGCCGGCATGCGCGTCAGCGCTGGCATCGAAGAAGCTCTGGCCCTTGGGCAGGAAGGCGAGGAACTGAAGCCCGCCAAAGAAGAACCCGATAGGCATGGTCGAATAGACACCCCACATGGGCATGTCGTAGGCGCGCACCTCGTAGCTGCCGTCGGCCCAACCCTTCAGGAAGGAATCGAGGCTGTACCAGGTCATGTAGAAGCAGATCGCGGCCGAAATGATGTGCAGCGCGGTTTCCCACCCCTTGCGCATCCGCTCGGGCATGTAGGTCAGCAGAATACCGACGAAGACATGGCCGCGCGTCATCACGAGGTAGGGCAGCACCAGGAAGGTCAGGTGCAGCATCGCGTATTCCACCGTGTTCACCGCCCAGATCGCGGTCGGCAGGCCCAGGTTCCGGGACAGCACGTCGTAATTCACGATAAAGACGATCGCCAGGACCAGCAGGCAGCCCAGCACGAACAGCAGTTTCGATATCAGGTCGATCAATTGGAGCATCGGGCGCATCGTGGGGTCCTTCGCGTCTGGAAGTGAGAGGCGGTCGCCGGAGGGAACAGGCGGAGTGAAATCAAAGGGGGACCGGGCGGGGCCATGCGGCGCCCGCCCGGAACTCGGATCAGAAGTCTTCGAAGAAGAGCTCTTTCAGTTCGTCATGCATCGTCGGGTCACGCTCTTTCAGGCGAGCCCATGCGATGTCGTAGGCCTTGGTCAGGAACAGGTCGGCCTGTTCGCCTTCCAAAGTGATCGTTTCGATCCCGCCTTCGGCCATGGCCTTGGTTTCGGTTTCGATCAGCTCTTTCTCGGCTTCGTAGGAGGCGATCTCGTGATCGATGGCGGCCTGGTTGACGATTTCCTTGGCTTCGTCGGAAAGGCCGTTCCAGGTGTCCAGGTTGATGGAGATCAGAACGTCGGTCTGGAAGAAGCCCGGATCGATCCGGTACTTGATGAACTTGTCCCAGCCAAAGTCGCGGATGCCCGAGATCGGGTAGCCGGTGCCGTCGACGACGCCACGCTCGAGAGAGGTGTAGACCTCGCCCGCGGCCTGGACCACGATGGTCGCGCCGAGTTCCTCAAAGAATGCACGGTAAAGCGGCGAGGTGCGCAGGCGCAGACCCGACAGGTCGACTTGGCCGTCCTCGGTGGTGCCGGGGCGTTCGGTGGTCCAAAGGTGGAACCCGGCGCCGCCATCGACATGGGCCAGGATATGGGTGTTGGCCTTCTCGTGATAGGCCTTGTTCACCAGCTCCAGGCCGCCGTTTTCACGGGTGGTCATCGGGTCCAGGTTGGAGCCGGCAAAGGCTTCGCCCTCGGGCACCAGGTTCAGGTACAAACCGGCGGGCAGAAGGAACATGTCCGCGATGCCGTTCATCTGGGCTTCGCCCATGCGTTCGTTCGGGATGACCTCGGGGCCGCCGATCACCTGGATCTGGACGACGCCTTCACCGCGTTCGTTCACCAGGTCCACGAACTTCATGAAGTTCTTGGAAAACGACACCTGGGCAGGGGTGAAAGTGACGGCGCGGATGATCTCCTGGGCCGAGGCAGCGGACGCCGAAATCCCGATCAGGGCTGCGGCGGCGACGCCTTTGAGAAAGCTGTAATTCTTCATTTGGTCCTCACAGTGTTGAAGCGGCCCGGTCGCTAACCGACCTTGTTGCTGGCCATCGGGTCTTGCCCGGTCCTTTCGGACGCGGGAGGGGCTTGCAGAATGCGTTCCGCATCGGCCTGTTCGAAGAACGACAGGGCGGCATCCACAAAATCCTGCATGGCCGCGTGGGCCATGTCGGTGTCTCGGTTCTCGAAAGCGGCCAACAGCCGCGCGGTGCCCTCTCCGGCCGCCTTGCGCCCCTCTGCGGAATGCAGGGTCGCGGCGCGGACCAGGTGCACCTGAAGGTGAAAGCGCACCAGCGTCTCGCGCATCCGGTCGTTCCGGATGCGATCGAACCAGAAGGCGCGGAAGGCACGATTCGCCTGCGCCGATTCCTCCGGCGTGGTCGAAGCGATGACCGCCCCGTGCAGGCGCCTGAAGCGGGCCATGTCCTCGTCCCGGGCCTGCGCCACGACCGTGGCAAAGGCGACGGGTTCCAGCGCGCGGCGAATTTCGAAGATGTCGCGGACGTCTTCCATCGACGGATGCACAACGACGTAGCCGGTCGGCCGGACGCTTTCGATCAGCCCGTCCTTTTCCAGGCGGCTCAACGCTTCGCGGACCGGGGTGCGGGACACGTCCAGGGCCCTTGCGATCTCGGCCTCGATCAGCCGGTCGCCCGCCGACCGCCTGTGCATGACAAGATCATCCAGCAGGTCCTTGTAGACCATGTTGCCAAGCGGTTCCGTTTTCTTGCGCAAAGGAATGTACATGAGCATCCACGCTGGGTTTCTCTGTATACCTTTAAGTATGAAATAAATATTGCAAGAAGAATCTGTGACACTCGCACGAATAAAGGGATTCGCGCGTAATGGCGCGGCGTTCAGGGTGATTCAGTGTTTTGAACGTGTAGCTTTTGATCCCGGCGCCCATAGGTCGCCGGGCATAGGATCGCGACGCGATCCGGCGTCAGCGGCGCAGGGTGACCCCTGCGGCCTCGCGGTCCCAGGTGGTGTCGGTGACACCTTCCTCGCGCAGTTTGAACTTCTGGATCTTGCCGTTCTCGGTGCGTGGCAGTTCGGTCCGTATGTCGACGAAACGGGGGATCGAGTAATAGGGCAGACGGTCTTCGCAATGGCGGATCAGCGCCTCGGGGTCGAGCGTCGCGCCTTCTTTCAGGACGATGGCGACCATGACCTCGTCTTCTGCCAGTTCCGATGCCACGGGAAAGACCGCGGCGGTCGAAACCGAAGGATGGCTCAGAACGCCCTGTTCGACCTCGTAGGACGAGATGTTCTCGCCCCGCCGTCGGATGGTTTCCTTGATCCGGTCGACGAACCGGTAATAGCCCTCGCCATCGCGCACCACGCGGTCGCCGGTATGCAGCCACAGGTTCTGCCAGGTCTCCACGGTCTTGTCCGGCATCCCGAAATAGCCGTGGGCAAAGGCGTTTGGCTTGTCTGCTCGCAACAGCAACTCGCCCGAAGTCCCGTCGGGCACCTCGTTGTCGAATTCGTCCACCACGCGGGCATCGAACCCCTTGGTGATCCGCCCGATCATACCGGGGCGCAGGATATCCGCCTCGGTCTGGATGACATTGTTCGACTCGGTCGATCCGAAGGCATCAAGCAGCAGGATTCCCGTGCGCCGCACGAATTCATCGTGAAACTGCGCCGGCACACCGGGGGCCAGGGCCACGCGGGTGGAATGGTCGCGTTCCTCCGGGCCTTCGGGCCGCGACAACAGCATCGGGACCATAGCCCCCAGCAGATAGGTCACGTCCGACCCCGACGCCTTCAGCGCCTCGAAGAACTTTGAGACCGAGAATCGTTCCGACAGCGACTGGCTGCCGCCGAAGACCAGCGCCTGGAAGAAACAGTTGATCGCGTTGGTGTGGAACAGCGGCAGCGTCGTATGCAGCACGTCGCCCGGCCGGATGCCCAGTTGGCGACCGGTCGTGATCGCCCACCAGAAGAATTGCTCATGCGGGCAGATCACACCCTTCGACACGCCCGTCGTGCCAGAGGTGTACAGGATCGCGATCGGATCGGCAGGCTTCACCGCGACCGCGTCGATAGGCTCTCCGGGTTCTGGCATCGGCTGCGCGCCGTCGGGCAGGTCCGCGCCCTCCGCGTCCAGCACATAGATTGTCTCAAGCGCCAGGTCGCTGCGGTCCACCGTGGCGAGGTTGGGCAGCAGCGCGGCCTCGATGATCAGCAGCTTGGCCATCGAGTTCTGGAAGATGTGGTGCAGTTGATCCCCGCGCGAGGCGGTGTTGATCGGCACGGCCACCGCGCCGACCCAGGAAATCGCGCTCAGCAGCGGGACGAAGTCCAGGCGGTTGGCGCTGATCATCGCGACGCGGTCTCCCGGCGCGACCCCGGCCTCGACCAGCAGGCCGGCCAGGCGCGACGCTTGCTCCCGCAACCCCGTGGTGGTCAGGCTGGCGCCATCCATCTGCAGCATCACCGCATCGGGCGCATCGCTGACACGGGCCTCAAGCAAGGCGGGGAGGGTCCTGGCCGCCGAGGGAATGCTGACCTCGAGCGCATCCGCCCGGGCATGGGACGCCCGGCAGTATTCCTCTGCCACCTTCTGGTCGAGCAAGTCACAGACCGCCCGGGCGGCATCGGAAAAGACCTGATCCTTGGCTTGCTCGGACATGCGGGCGTTCCTTTCTTTCGAGGGCTGGACGCCCTGTTCGGCGAAGTATGGGATCGACTCGGATTTACTTCAATCCTAAACTTTTTTGCCATGCGCGAACGTGCAGCCACCGGCTTGCGAGGCAAGCGCGACGGTGTCGTGTCACGCCGTGGGCCGGATCACTTCGGTCAGCATCGGGTAATGCTTGTTGCCATTCAGGATTGGCGGGAACGTGTGGTAATCGTCCCGCATTCTGAGCCGTACGGGGGAATGAAGCGCGTCGGTCAGGGCTTGCGGGCTGTCGAACATGATCCGGTTGCGCTGCATGACCTGCACCCGTTCCCAGGGCATGGCGTCGATCCAGTCCATGCGGGTCAGCACCTCAAGTTCGCGGATGCCGGGGAAGTCTTTCATGATCGGCGGATGCTGGCGGATGTAGCAATCCAGCCATTCCGTCAGATCCTCCGCCGGACCGGGATAATAGACGATATAGCTGCAGGCCGTTGGCGACAGCGGCGCCGGTTCCGGGACAGCGAAGGGCCTGAGATACATGGCCTGTTGCGACGCATCGGTGCCGTCCAGGCTTTTCATCCCGCCGTTCTGCACAAGCGTATGCAGACCGCCACCGGGATTGATCGCGGCCTCAAGGCTTTGAAGGTCGTCAAAGAAAAGCTGCATGCCAAAGACCGGCGGGGCACCGTCGTCGTTGAACATGTCATCGGCCTGGGCAGGGGTATAAAGATGCCCGCGCTCCAGCCCCGGCAGACCTTTCAGACAGGTGCGCAGCCCTTCGGTTTCGGAGGGGGCGATCCGCAGCGACGGGTCGGCCGGATTGAAGAAGAGGGCAAAGTAGCAGACGGTCATGGGCGGCTCACTCTCTGTTTGAACGGACGCGCCCAACCGGAGGGTGAACCCGCAGGGTTGCGCGAAACTCCTTCAAGCTTGAAGTAAAGATACCGTTGCCGTCAATCCCTGCCGCGATCCCGGTCCCGCTTTCTGTGACGCGACCCGCCGCGATGCCTTAAGCGGTGGCACCGGTTCAGTCGGTGCCGCCCGGAACCAGCGCGATCACCCGCAGCGGACTGCCGGAACCCGCCTTGATCTTCAGCGGCGCGGCAAAGATCATCGCTCCGCGCGGGGGCAGCGCCTCCAGCCCGGTCAGGCATTGCAGACCGTATTTCCCGGCCCCGTGCAGGTAGTGGTGTGCAGGATAGGGCGGCGACAGATGCCCGGCCTGACCCCAATCCGTGCCGATGGTTTCCGTGCCGAAGCCCTGGATGTTCCGGTCGTCGACGAGGAACCGGATCGCCTCCGCGTCCGGGCCGGGCGTATGGGCGCCATCCGCCTGAAGATTGGCGTACTCTGCGCCGGTCTTGTCGCCCCAGCCGCTGCGCATGATGACCCAGCAATCGGGTTCGATCTGGCCATGCTGCGCTTCCCAGTCCAGGATCGCCTCGCGGGTCAGCAGGTGATCGGCATCCTTGTCGCAGGCCTCCGTGCAGTCGATCACGCAGGCGGGGGCCAGCATCGGCTCCAATGGCATCGTGTCGACCGAATTACGCGGCAGGTCGCGCCCCGTCACCCAATGCACCGGCGCGTCGAAATGCGTGCCCGTATGTTCGCCAAAGCTGATGTTGTTCCAGTACCAGGCCGGGCCGGTGCCGTCGTAGCGAGAGATTCTCTCGATCCGCACGGGCCAGGACTGGCCGAATTCCGGAGGCATCACGATGGTCGGATCGTCGGGCGCAAGCGTCCGCGTCAGGTCGACCAACTGCACCCCGCCCGAGGCCAGCGCGCCGGCCAATGCGGTCAGGACGGTATCGGGTGTCTGGTTGTCCTGCATCACGTCCACCTCGACCGTTCGACTTCTTTCGGGTTCTGATCCATCCGCTCGCGGAAATCCTCGGCCTCCGCGCCGAGATAGACATCTTCCAGCCCACGCTTCAGCGCATCGACCACGCCTTTCGACAGCGCACCCGCGCCCAGCTTGGGCGGCGGCACCTGTTCGAACCAGTCGATATCCAGAGCGCCGTGGAACACGTTCACCACCCGCACGCCGCCGCCGCGCAGCATGCCGCGCAGGGATTGCGCCACCGACAGCTCTGCCGCCTGTGCGGCCGAGTAGGTGACGGCTGCGGGATGTGCCAGTTGCGCGGTGATGGACAGCAGATTGACCCAGGCCAGCGCCGGCCGGTCGCCATCCGCACCGCGGCCCATCATGGCGGCGCCGAAGGTCTGGCTCAGCCTGACAAGGCCAAGCGCGCCGACTTCCATCATATCCTTGATGCGCAGCGCCGCCCCGCTGTCCAGCAGCGATCCGGGGCGGTAATGGTAGGCGCTGTTCACCACGATCTCGATCTTGCCCGCCAGGTCCGCGGCGGCATCCATGACCGACCGTTCGTCACGCGGATCAAGGTCGATCAGCTCGACCCCCTCCACCGCGGCCAGCGCGTCGATCTGGGCCGAGGGTTTCCATCGTTCGGCAACGCCCACGAAGATATGCGCCGCACCCGCCCCCAGCAGGGCCTTGCACAGGGCCACGCTGGCCGGGTGCCGCCCGTCGGTCAGCAGGATCCGGGCATGCAGCGGATCGGCGGTCAGTTCACGCAAGATGGGGTCCTCCTCCGCATCCGGGGCCGCGGGGCCTTCGGGAAAGGCAAATACCACCGGCTGTCCACCGGCGTCGAGTTTCAGCGACAGCGTGACCCGCCCGTTCGGCGTACAGTCACGGTGCAGAAAAGCGATGATCTGCGGCCCGGCATCGGACTGGATCAGCCCCTGCCGGATCGGCGTCAGGCGCCGGAAATATGGGTCCGCCGTGTTGCGGATGGTCGTCTCGCTCAGCAATGTCCCTCCCGCCGGGACATCCGTCAGGGGCAGGTCCGGGCTCAGGCATTCGGAGCAGGCGTCGCGTGCGGGGTAGGCCACCGTGCCGCATTCCGCGCAGCGTTGCAGCGCGAACCGGCCGGTCGCCGCCGCGGCGATCAGCAGGTGACCCCGCAGCGACCGTGGCTGCGGTGGCAGCAGCGGCACCTGCGTGCGCAGCAGGGGGTTCTTCTTCGGCGGCACCGGGCGGGTCATGCTGAGGCCTCCAGGATCACGGCGCCCGAGGACAGGCCGCGCTCGTAATTGATCATGCCAAAGCCAAGCGCCATGCCGCGCCGCGCCTCGGACACCTGCCGGTCACCGGCCTGGCCCATCAACTGGCGCATCGTTTCGACCACGCCAAGATGACCGCCCGCGGCCCCCGCCTGGCCCGTCGACAATTGCCCGCCGCCCGTGTTCTGCGGGAAATCCCCGCCGAAGGTCAGATCGTGTGATCGGACGAACTCGGGCGCCTCGCCCTTGCCGCAAAAGCCCAGATCCTCGAATTGCAGCATGATGATGACCGGGTAATCGTCATAGGTCTGCAACACGTCGATCCCCTGCGGAGACGTACCTGCCATGGCGTACAGGTCATCGACATCCCTGGCCCATCCGCCGCGCTCCTGCACCGGATCCTCGGGAAAGCTGTGATGGCGTTCGATCGACCCGGTCAGCCGGACGAAGTCCAGCCCCTGGGCGCGCGCGGTCTCCTCGCGCATGACCAGGAAGGCATCGGCCCCTGCGCAGGGCATCACGCAATCGAACAGGTGCACCGGGTCCGAGATCGGTGGCGCGGCCATGTAGGCGTCGAGCGTCAGCGGCTTCTTCATCAGCGCGTTCGGGTTCGACAGCGCATTCTGGCGCTGCGCCACGCAGATGCGCCCGAAATCCTCGCGGGTGGCACCGAACCGGTCCATGTAATTACGGGTCAGATGAGCAAAGCTGGCATTCGCGCCGCCGGCCCCCATCGGATAGACCGCATCCTGCGCAAAGCGCGAGAAGTTGGACAGGGATTGCCGGAAACTGTCGATATGGTTGGTGTCCGCGGCGATACAGGCCACGACGTCGGCATCGCCGCTTTCCACGGCCCGCGCCGCCCGCCGGATCGACGCTACCGCCGAGGCCCCGCCAAGCGGCACAGTATCCAGCCACCGCACCGACATGCCCAGATGCTGGGTCAGCGCCACGGCACTATCGGGGGCCAGCGAAAAGCTCGCCGCGCACAGCCCGTCCATGTCCTTGTGGGAAATGCCCGACGCCTTGGAAAGCTGCCGCAGCGCGGCGCCGAACCACCAATGCGCGGCGTCGATCGAATAGCGCTGGTAGGGCACGGTGACCGGCACGGTCAGCACCACGTCCCTGTACGCCTGCCTCGGGCCTGCCGTCATATCGAATCATCCAAAGTCATTCTGCTTCAAGTATGTTTTAAACTTGAAGGAAATGACAGCCCCCGGATGTCATACCTTTTACAGCCGATGCATGAACAACGGCTCAAATTGGCTCTGCCAAAGCGACGCATTGGAGGCCGAATATGACGTTTGCTTGAGATGGCGAACGAAAAGCCATACAAAAAACCCTTAGCCAACCCGGATCGCAGCCCCTTGCGACGGACAGCCAGATCGCAATCTCCGAACCCGGACGCTTCGACCCTTGGGCTACAACCACGATTTTCGGGGCTATACCAAGAGCCTGCGCAGCATCGCTCCCGTTGAGTGGCGGCAATACGAAAACACCCTGGTGGCCTATTGGGAGGCCGCGGGGGAACGCGGTGCCACCGGGCAATACGTGTCGGCCAATCCGCGGCTGAGCCTGTTTTTCGACGACATGAGCTCGGTTGCCGTCACATCGGGCGAAGAAACGCGGCAACTGGCGCGGGCGATCTACGTGCCGGCGGGGATGCACCTGACGACCAGCTTTTCGAAACCGCTGAATTTTTCCCATGTCGATATCCACATCGACCATGGCTGGGCGGTGCAGTTCCTGTCGACGGTCCTGCCAAGGTCGGCCGCGATGCAGATGCTGGATGCCCCGGCCGAACGCCATGACATTGCCGATATCGAACCGCTGGCCCGTCTGCTGGTGGAAGAGGTCCGCCAACCCACCCGGCACGACGTGTTTGCCGAAAACATCGCCAATGCCCTGATCACCGGCGTTCTCGATCTCAAGCGGCAGGAGGCAGGCGATGGCAATGCGCGGCTGACCGGGGCGCAGATGCGCAAGGTCTCCAGGCGGTTCGAGGCCGGCGGCGGCCAGCGGCTGAGCACGGCGCAGATGGCAGAGGCGGTGAACCTGTCGGTCAGCTGGTTTTCCCTGGTGTTCCGCAACACCACGGGCATGACCCCGCATCAATGGCAGCTGAACAAGCGGGTCGACCAGGCGCGGGATCTGTTGTCGGGGTCCGATCTGACCGTGGCGGATATTGCCGACCGACTCGGGTTCTCGGATCAGGCGCACCTGACGCGGTCCTTCCGTCAGATCGTTGGGGAAACCCCGGCCAGCTGGCGACGCCGCCAGCAGCAGGGGTAGGGCGACAGGCGCAAACCTGTCATCCCACCCGGTCGAGGGAACCGGGTGGGACAGGTCGGATCACCAGCTGTGCCGCAGGGCCGCCGTGATCGTTCTTCCGTTGTTGTAATAGGCCGCGGTGCCCTGACCCACGACATATTGCTCGTCGAAGATGTTGCTGACATTCACCGTCAGGTCGGTGCTGTCCGTCACCGCGTAGGAGAACGACGCGTCCACATAGGTCTGGCCAGGGCTTCTGCCGCTGTTGTTGTAGACGTTGTAGTAGTACGGGCCGACATAGCGTGCTCCGATCCCCACCGACATGTCACCAAGCGCGCCGGCATAGGGCAGGTCGTAGTTCAGCCAGATCGACGCCATGTGGTTGGGCACGGTGGCGAATTCGTTGCCGTCCACGGTCGTGCCGCGCACGTTGCCGCGCACGTAGTTCGACTTCTGGTAGCTGTAGCCCCCGGACAGGGTCAGGCCCTCGGCCAGTTCGGCGCGAGCTTCGAACTCGAAGCCGCGGATGCGGGATTCGCCGATGGTCTGACGGTCGATCACGCCGCTGGGCAGCACCACCGGAACGACGACGTTCTTCTTGGTCAGCTCGTAGACCGATGCGGTGAAGAGCGCGTTGATCGCCTCGGGCTGGTACTTGATCCCGACCTCGTACTGCTCGCCGCGTTCGGGCTGCGTGCCGATGGAGGGGGGCGCAACCGACTGGACATAGCTGGCATAGGCCGACACCTCGTCGGTGATCTTGTAGGTCAGCGCGCCGCGGAAAGAGGTTTCCGAGAAGGCCGCCTGCGTCGTTGCCGCCGTCAGCTGGTTGGTGTTGGTGATGTCCAGCCAGTCATGCCGCACGCCCGCCGTCGCGACCAGGCGGTCGGAGAAGGACAGGTTCTGCTGCAGGAACACGGATTGCGTCGTGTAGCTGTTGGCCTGGACGCTATAGGGCGCGAAGCCGGTCGGCGCCCCGGTATAGACCGGGTTGTTGGTGTCGATCGGCGTGTGGTTGCCGTAAAAGGCCGAACTTGTGGTCGAGGCATCGCGGAATTCGAACCCGGCCAGGGTGCTGCTGTCGACCGAGCCAAAGCTGGTATCGTATTGCACGATCACGTTGCCGATCAGCTCTTCCGCGGTGCTGTTGGTGCCGAAATAGTCGCGGTTGACCACGCTGCCGACCCGCGCCGCGTTGTCGTTCACGTAGACATAGCCGAAATCGTCCTTCAGGTCGCTGTAGCGCAGGTTCGCGTTCAGCGTCAGCCCGTTGGCGAATTCGTGCTGCAGCCCGGCGGTGATGGTCAGCCGTTCGACCTCGTGGTAGTTGAAGCTGGGTTCGCCGAAGAACAGGCCACGGTCGTACAGCCGGTCCAGCGGATAGCCGCCGCTGTTCGGTGTGCCGTCACGGTCGAGGTAGTCGACAGTGAAGGTCAGCTCGGTGAAATCCGTCGGCTTGTAGGCGATGGAGCCCAGGAAGAACTTCTCGTTGTCCTTGGAATTGGCGTATTCCAGGTCCGCATCCTGCACCTTGCCAACGACGCGGTAGGCGACGGTGCCCTCCTCGTTCAGCACGTCGCCGAAATCGAAGCCGATTTCGGCGTGGTTGTGCGACCCGTAGGAGGTATAGACCTCGCCGAAGCGTTCGAATTTCGGGGTCTTGGTCACGAAATTGACCGTGCCGCCCGGATCGGACGTGCCGAAGAGGGTGGAGTTGCCGCCTTTCATCACCTCGAGCCGTTCGAAGGCGTAGGGCTCTTCCCGGACACCGCGCATGGAGCCGAGCGTCAGACCGTCGCGATAGGTCGAGGCCTGGAAACCGCGCACGAGGTAGTAATCGTTGCGGTCATCGGTGCCGTAGTAATCGGTCACGATGCCCGGCGTGTATTCCAGCACGTCCTCGACCTTGTCGGCATTGCGCTGCGTGATTTCCTTCTGCGTCACCACCGAGACGGAGGCGGGCGTGTCCAGGACGCTCGTCGCGACCTTGCCACCGGTCCAGAGTTCCTTGGCGATGGTGGAGTTCGCGTCGTCGTCGGATGCGAAACTCAGATCGACGATGATCGGAGAGAGCCGGTAGGTCCCGGTGTCGGCGCTGTCCTGCGCTGCGGCGGTCAGCGGAAGAGCGACAAGCGCCGTGCAGCCAAGCAGGACAGAGACCCGGCGGGCCGGACGAGTACGGGATAGGCGATGATGAGTGGAGGATGACCCCATGACGTTTTCCAAGCTTCTGAAGTGTCGGTTTTGCTGGCTGTCCGCCGAGGGAAGACGGTTTGCTTGCGGCGTCGGGGGCCGGACTTTCGTCTGTGCCCCTTCCGCATGAGTGCGCCGGAACTGCAGGGCCGGGATTCGGCCCGGCTGCCCCGGCATTGCCGGCACCTAACGCAGGATCGCGGAGATGTGTATTGTATATATCGACTGTTTTTGTCGGATTCTCCGGGAAACCTGTCAAAAATACTCGGAATTGCGTTTTTGCGGGTCCCGGCCAGCTTGACGGACTGGCGGGGAAGTGAAAAGCCGACCGAAATTGTCGACTGAAATGACCCGGGCCGGAGGTCCATTCCACCATGTTCCATTATGCGAAGATGATCCTGTGCGTGATCGGGCTCGGGTTTGGCGCCGCGCAGCCGGGCCTGGCCGACGAGTTTCCGGTCACCGTCGATCACGCCTACGGGCAGACCACCGTTCCCACCCGTCCCGCGCGGGTCGCAACGGTCGCATGGGCCAATCACGAGGTGCCCCTGGCGCTTGGCATCGTTCCGGTGGGCTTCGCCCGGGCCAATTTCGGCGATGACGACGGCGATGGCCTGCTGCCCTGGGTCTCGGACCGGCTGGAGCAGCTGGGGGCCGACGTGCCCACGCTCTTCGATGAGGGCGACGGGATCGATTTCGAGGCCGTCGCGGCCACGCAACCCGATGTCATCCTGGCGGCCTATTCCGGTCTGTCGCAATCCGATTACGAGACGCTCAGCAAGATCGCCCCGGTGATCCCGTTTCGCGACGGGCCGTGGTCGACGGGCTGGCGCGAAATGATCCGCCTGAACGCGGCCGGGCTGGGCCTGACCGAGGAAGGCGAGGCGCTGATCGCCGAGATAGAGGGCCAGATCGCCGATGTCGTCGCCGACCATCCCGTCATCGCGGGCAAAAGCGCGATGTTCGTTACCCACCTCGATATCCGCGACCTGAGCGTGATCCGGTTCTATTCGGCCAACGACCCTCGCGTGCGGTTCCTCGAGGATCTGGGGCTGCATTCGCCGCAGGCCGTCATGGAGGCGACGGAGCCGGGCCGCTATTCCGGCGAGATGAGCGCCGAACGGATCGACGCCTTAGCCGATGTCGACATCATCGTCACCTACGGGGGCAGGGCGCTGTTCGACCGGGTGAAGTCGAACCTGCTGACCTCGCGCATGAAGACCGTGGAAAACGAGGCCGTGGTGCTGCTTGGCAATGATCCGGTCGGGACGGCGGCGAACCCGACACCGCTGTCGATCCCCTGGGTGCTGGACGATTACGTGTCGCGCCTGGCCGACGCCGCGAGCCGGGTCGAATGAGCTCTGCCGCCGGCACTGCGACCCTCGACGGGTTGCGCCGGTCCCGACGCGGCCGGGCCGCCTGGCTGGCGGTCGTGCTGCTTGGCCTTGCCCTGGCCTGCATTCTGTCGGTCAGCCTGGGGACGCGGGATGTCGGTTGGGCGGATATCGTGGCGGGCGTATCGGGCACGACCGAGACGATGGCGCAGGCCGTCGTCGCCGTCCGGGTGCCACGCACGGTCCTGGCGGCGCTTGCGGGTGCTGCACTTGGGCTGGCGGGTGCGGTGATGCAGGGCGTGACGCGCAACCCGCTGGCCGATCCGGGGATCCTGGGCGTGAATGCCGGCGCGGCGATGGCGGTGGTGATCGGCATGGCCTGGTTCGGGATGCAATCGCTTGATGCCTTTCTCTGGACGGCGATCCTCGGGGCCGGGATCGCGGCCTGTTTCGTCTACGCGGTCGGGTCGCTGGGCCGGGGCGGGGCGACACCGTTGAAGCTGGCCTTGGCGGGGGCGGCGACCTCCATCGCGTCGGCGTCTTTCACCGTGGCGATCATCCTGCCGCGCAACGATATCGCGGGCGGCGTGCGGTCCTGGCAGATCGGCGGCGTGGGCGGGGCCAGCTTTGACGCGATCCTGCCCTGCCTGCCGTTCCTGGCCGTCGGGCTGGTGCTGTGCCTTCTGTCGGCGCGCAGCCTGAACCTGCTGGCCCTGGGTGACGAGGCCGCTGCCGGCCTGGGGGCGCAGGTTGCCTGGGCGCGGGCGGCCGCCGCGCTCGGGGCCGTGCTGCTGTGCGGGGCGACCACGGCGATCTGCGGGCCGATCGGGTTCGTCGGGCTGGTGGTGCCGCATATGTGCCGCCTGCTGGTCGGCGTCGATCATCGCTGGCTTCTGCCGTTTTCCGCCCTGACCGGGGGCATCCTGTTGATCGTCGCCGACGTGATCGGCCGCATCATCGCCCGTCCGTCCGAGATGGATGTCGGCATCGTGACAGCCTTTGTCGGCGCGCCCGTCTTCATCTGGATCGTCCGTCAGCGCCGGGTGCGTGACCTGTGAGCGCCGTGGAGCATAGCGACACGACCGCATGGATCGGCACGCTGCGCGCCGCGCGGAGCAGGGGGCGGTTGCGCCTCGTGGCCATCATGTCTGCGTTGGTCGTGCTGGGCGTCCTGGCGACGTTGATGACCGGGCCGACGCTGACCACGCCGGGGCAATTGCTGCGCATCTTCTCAGGCCACGACGTGCCGGGGGCCAGTTTCGCGGTGACGGAACTGCGCCTGCCACGGGCCACCCTGTCGGTGCTGACGGGGATGAGTTTCGGCCTGGGCGGGGTGATCTTCCAGACGCTGCTGCGCAACCCGCTGGCCAGCCCGGACATCATCGGCATCAGTGCCGGGGCCAGTGCGGCGGCTGTCTTCGCCATCGTCATCCTCGGCTGGAGCGGCGCTGCGGTGTCCGTCACCGCCGTCATCGCCGGGCTTGGCATCGCGCTGCTGATCTACCTGCTGGCCTGGCGCGACAGGGTGTCGGGGGCGCGGCTGATCCTGGTGGGGATCGGGCTGGCCGCCATGCTGGACAGCCTGATCGCCTATGTCCTGTCGCGCGCGCCGTCCTGGACCTTGCAGGACGCCCTGCGCTGGCTGACCGGAAGCGTCAACGGCGCGACGCTGGACGAGGCACTGCCGCTGATGCTGGCGCTGCTGGTGTTGGGCGGCCTGCTGCTGGCCCGGCGTGGCAACCTTGAGGCGATGCGGCTGGGCGATGACACCGCCGCCGCGCTTGGCGTGCCGCTGGCGCGGGACAAGGTGATTGCGGTGATGGCGGCCGTCGGGCTGATCGCGGTGGCAACCGCCGTTTCGGGGCCCATTGCCTTCGTCGCCTTCCTGTCCGGACCGATTGCCAAGCGGATCGCGGGACCGGGCCGGTCGCCGCTGATCCCCGCCGCGCTGGTCGGGGCGCTGCTGGTGCTGATCGGCGATTACACCGGGCAGCACCTGCTGGCCGGGCGCTTTCCCGTCGGTGTCGTCACCGGCGCCCTGGGCGCACCCTACCTGATTTACCTGATCATCCGGTCCAACCGCACCGGGAGAGAGACATGACCACAATCACCGCCGAAACCCTGAACGCCGGCTATGGCGGCCGCCCGATCCTGACCGATCTGGACCTGACCGTGCCGCCAGGTGTGGTCACCGCGATCGTCGGGGCCAATGCCTGCGGCAAGTCCACCCTGCTGCGCTGCCTGTCCCGCCTGCTGAAACCCAGCTCGGGCCAGGTCGTGCTGGAGGGCCGGTCGATCCGCGATATGCCGACGCGACAGCTGGCGCGGGTGCTGGGCCTTTTGCCGCAATCGCCCATTGCGCCGGACGGGATCACGGTGGCCGATCTGGTCAGCCATGGCCGCCATCCGCACCAGGGCATGCTCTCGCGCTGGACGCAGGCCGATGACATCGCCGTGGCCCATGCGCTGGAGGCGACGCGCACGGCGGAGCTTGCGGATCGGGACGTCGATGAGCTCTCCGGCGGGCAGCGCCAGCGGGTCTGGATCGCTATGGCACTGGCGCAGGAGACGGATATCCTTCTGCTGGACGAGCCGACGACCTTTCTCGACATCGCGCACCAGATCGAGGTGCTGGACCTGCTGGTTGACCTGAACTGTCGGCGCGGCACCACGATCGTGATGGTGCTGCACGATCTCAACCTCGCGGCGCGCTATGCCGACCATCTGGTCGCAATGCGGCAGGGGCAGGTCCACGCCGCCGGATCGCCCGAACGGGTTCTGACCGAGGACATGGTCGAACAGGTCTTCGGCGTGCCCTGCCGGGTGATGACCGACCCGACCTCGGGCCAGCCGATGATGCTGCCGCTCGGGCGTCACCTGACCCCGCCCGAACCCGCCAGGAAGGAGCTTTCCGCATGACCCATGCCGCACAGACCCATGCCGAACAGGCCTATGCTGCCCAGGCCACGGCGACCTTCGCCGGGGCTTTGCCCGATGACCTGATCCCGCATATCGCCGCGCATGCCCGCGCGGCGGAGCTGGAGCTCGAGGAACGGGAAAGCGCCCTGATTGTGACCGTGCCGCTGGCCAAGGTCGCGATGGAACGGGGCGCCACGGACCTGCGCGTCCGCGTCGATGCGGTGGATGCCGTGTCGTTGCAGAACATCCGGGATTACCTGCTGCATATCCTGGATCACGTGGCGCCGGGGCTGGGCCCGAGCGCCGACTGGCAGGGCGATGTGGCCCGCAACCGCACGCCCCTGAACTTTGCTACCGCCACCGTGCGCGGGGTCCGGCGCGTCGCGCCGCATTTCCTGCGGGTCGAGATGGCCTGTGCCGACACGCAACGGCTGGACGAGGGGCGGGGGATGCATTTCTCGCTCCTCCTGCCACCCGAGGGGCGGGACCCGGTCTGGCCCCGTCTGGACGAGGCCGGCCGGACCATCATGCCCACGGGCGCCGATCAATTGCACCGCGCGGTCTATACCTTCGTCGATCTGGACCCCGTGCAGGGGCGGTTCAGCTTCGACATCTTCGAACACGAGGGCGGGCGCGCCACCGGCTGGGCGCAGGCGGCACAGCCGGGGCAGGTGGTGGGCATCACCGGCCCGGGCAGCGGCGATTTCCCACCCGGTAAGGACCTGCTGATCGCCGGGGATGAAACCGCGCTGCCCGCGATCCGTCGCATCCTTGAACATTCCGCGGCCGACCGGCGCGGCCGCATCGTGCTTGAGGTCGGGACAGAGGCTGACATCTGCGACATGCCGCGCCCGGCAGGAATGGACCTGACCTGGCTCGTGCGCGACCGGGGCGAAGCGCTCTGGGATGTTCTGGCGACGGAACCGCTGCCGGAAGGCGACGACAGGTATGTCTGGATCGCCGCCGAGAAAGACCTGGTCCGCAAGGCCAAGGCCCGGTTCCGCGACACGCTCCGCATCGGGCCGAAAGACGGATATTTCGCCTATTACTGGGAGGCGTGAAGCTCCGCCGCTGCTACTGCGACCAAGCTCTCCTCCCGCGACCGGATTGCCAGCCCGCCCCTCGGGCGCCAGCCATGGAAAGACAGAATGCTCCGCCAGTTCTTTGACTATTACCGCCCATGGAAGGCTCTTTTCTGGATCGATTTCGGCTGCGCCGTGATCTCGGGCCTGCTGGAGCTTGCCTTTCCACTGGCCGTGCAGGCCTTCATCGACCGGCTGCTGCCCTCGGGGGACCTGCCGCTGACCGTGCTGGCGGCGATCGGTCTTCTGGTGATCTACCTGGTCAATGCCGGGCTGATGGCGGTGGTGATCTACTGGGGCCACATGCTGGGCATCAATATCGAGACGGAGATGCGCCGCCGCGCCTTCGACCACCTGCAACGGCTGTCCTTCAGCTATTTCGACAAGGTGCGCACCGGCAAGCTTGTCGCCCGGGTCACTCGCGACCTGGAAGAGATCGGAGAGGTCGCGCATCACGGCCCCGAAGACCTGTTCATCGCGGTGATGACCTTTATCGGGGCCTTCATCCTGATGCTGACCATCGACGTGGAACTGGCGCTGATCACCGCGGCCATCGTGCCCGCCTGCGTTGCGATCGTGGTGTTCTACGGCGGTCGCATGACACGCACTTGGCGCGAGATCTATGCCCGCGTCGCATCGTTCAACATCCGGCTCGAGGAGAACGTCGGCGGTATGCGCGTCGTGCAGGCCTTCGCCAATGAGGATCACGAGAAGGCCCTGTTCGCAAAGGACAATGCCGCCTATCGCAAGACCAAGCTGGCCGCCTACAAGGTGATGGCGGCATCGTCGTCGCTGAACTACATGGGGATGCGGCTGATCCAGGTGATCGTGATGGTGGCCGGGGCGATCTTCGTGCTGAACGGATCGCTGACCACTGGCGGCTTCGTCGCCTTCCTGCTGCTTGTCGGCGTGTTCTTCCGCCCGCTCGACAAGATCGCCGCGGTGATCGAGGTCTATCCCCGCGGCATCGCAGGCTTCCGCCGCTACCTCGACCTGATGGAGACGACACCGGACGTGACCGACAGCCCCGATGCCGTGGCGGCACCCGCGCTGCGCGGCGCGGTCGGGTTTCACGATGTCAGCTTTGACTATGGCGATGACCGTCCGGTGATCCGCGAGATCTCCCTCACCGTTGAACCGGGGGAAACCGTGGCCTTTGTCGGCCCCTCGGGGGCCGGCAAGACGACGCTGCTGTCGCTGGTGCCGCGGTTCTATGACCCGTCCTCAGGGCAGATCACCGTCGACGGTCGCGACACGCGCGGCCTGACCCTGCAATCGCTGCGCCGCCAGATCGGCATCGTCAGCCAGGATGTCTTCCTGTTCGGGGGAACCTTGCGGGAAAACATCGCCTATGGGCGGCTTGACGCGACCGAGGAGCAGATCCTCGACGCCGCCCGCCATGCCCAACTGACCGACATGATCGCCGGGCTGCCCGACGGCCTGAACACGGTGGTGGGCGAACGCGGGGTCATGCTGTCGGGCGGTCAGAAGCAACGCGTCGCCATCGCCCGGGCCTTTCTCAAGAACCCGCCGATCCTGATCCTGGACGAGGCGACCTCGGCCCTCGATTCCGAAACCGAGCGCCAGATCCAGATCGCCCTGAACGAGTTGTCCCGTGACCGCACCACGCTGGTCATCGCGCACCGCCTTGGCACGATCCGCGACGCCGACCGCATCGCGGTGATGGATGCAGGCCGTATCGTCGAAATCGGCACCGATGCAGAACTGCGCGCGATGGCCGGCCGTTATGCCCGGCTGAATTCGAATTAGATTCGGCCGGTTTCGTGGGCGCCGAGATAGGGTGTTTATGAAACTTGAGACCCCATCGGCTGCCTTGCCTGGAAATGGCAAGCTTACCCCAGAGCAAGAAGAGTTCTGGTCTCTTCGACGGGAGCTATCCAAGCTGAATGCCGAGCTTTACATCTTAAAAAGGGTGAGACCATGTTTTGTCATTGGCCCGAGGACAATGGTCGAACGCCTAATTCGCCCGGGACCAACTTTGATGGTAGGATTCATGACGAAGCACCGAGGGGTATGGCCGATAAATTGGATGTGTGACGCGCTTGCTGTGTCACGACGCGACTTTCATGTCTGAAGACGAATATTGCTACCCCTGCACCCCCGAAATGGCATCTGAACGATGCGCAAATCAACAGCCGCAGACGTCGATCTAAATGGTCACTGGGAAAGGTCTGGTAGCGGAGGAGGGACTTGAACCCCCGACACGCGGATTATGATTCCGCTGCTCTAACCGACTGAGCTACTCCGCCAGACCGGGGCCGTTTAGGCCACGGGGCGCGTCAGGTCAAGCGGGAAAAACCGACCTTTTCGCACTTCGCGTGCCCTTGCCTCTTGTCGCGGGGATGGCCATCATCCTGACGCTTGAAAGGATCTCCGGATGATTGACCAGATTGCCGCCATCGTCGGCCCCAAGAACGTTCTGACCGGGGCGGATGCCGCGCCTTACGGCGAAGACATCACCGGCATGTGGCAGGCCACCCCGGCGGCCGTGGCACGCCCCGCCTCCACGCAGGAAGTGTCGGACCTCATCAAGCTGGCCAACACGCTGCGATTGCCGGTGATTCCGGTGGGCGGACGGTCGGGTCTGACCCGTGGTGGCATCGGGGACGGAGTGCTGATCCTGTCGTTCGAACGCATGGCCGCGATCCGCGAGATTCGCCCCGAGGCCCGCATCGCCGTGGTCGAGGCCGGCGCGATCCTGTCGGATATCCATGACGCTGCCGAGGCACAGAACCTGGTCTTTCCGCTCACCTTCGGCGCCAAGGGGTCGGCCCGGGTCGGCGGGTTCCTGGGCACCAATGCGGGCGGGTCCAACGTTCTGCGTTATGGCAATACCCGCGACCTGGTGCTGGGGATCGAGGCGGTTCTGCCCGACGGCCAGATCGTCGATCTGATGAGCGGCCTGCACAAGAACAATTCCGGCTATGACCTGCGCCACCTCCTGATCGGCTCCGAGGGGACGCTGGGGGTCATCACCGCCGCCACGCTCAAGCTGATGCCCAAGCCCGGCGCCTATGCCACCGCGATGATCGGCATGGCCAAGCTGTCGGACGCCCTGCCGCTGCTGAACGAGGTGCAGAAGGCCACCGGCGGCCTGGTCGAGGCCTTCGAATACATGCCCGACAAGTTCGTCGGCGATTACGTCCGGCTGAACCCCGCGCACAAGCTGCCCTTCGACGACCGCCACCCGGTCAACATCCTGATCGAGATCGGCGCCCTGTCGCCCCGCGATTGCGAACCCGGCGAGGACGGGCAGATCCCCATCGTCGCCTATCTCGAGGATATCCTTGGCCAGTACCTTGAGGACGGCCGCATCGACGACGCAATCGTCGCCCGGAACGAAGCCCAGCGGCGCGAGATGTGGGCCCGGCGCGAAGCTGCGGCAGAGGTCGCGACCCTGCATCCCTTCCGGGTCACCAACGACGTCGCGGTGCCACTGGACCTGGTCGAAACCTTCCTGGCCCGCTCTGACGCGGCGATGCAGCGGGTCGATCCCGGCAGCGACACGTCGGTCGTGGCGCATCTGGGTGACGGCAATGTGCATTACACCGTCTGGCCCACCGTCAACGACGCACAGCTCAAGGATGCGATCATGGAGGCGGTCGAGGATATCGTGATCGACCTCGGCGGATCGTTCAGCGCCGAACACGGTGTGGGCGAGGCCAAGCTGTCGTCGATGGCGCGGCGCAAGGATCCGGCGGCGCTTGCGGCAATGCGGGCGATCAAGGCCGCGCTCGATCCGCTGAACCTGATGAACCCGGGCAAGGTCCTGCCACCGATCGAAGGCTGACACGATGCAGACGAATTTCTCCGCCACCCAGAAGACCAGCAAGACCGTGACCGAGACGGAGGGCGGCGTCGTCGCCTCCCAGCATCGTCGCGCCAGCGAGGTCGGGGCCCAGGTCCTGGCCGAGGGCGGAGATGCCATCGACGCGGCCATCGCCACGGCCTTTACCCTGGGCGTGGTCGAACCCTGGATGAGCGGGCCGGGTGGCGGCGGTGCCATGGTGATCTGGCGCGCAAAGGAACAGCGCGCCTATGCGCTGAACTTCGGCATGCGCTCCCCGGCCGCGCTCGATGTCGCCGATTACCCGCTGACCGGCGCGGCCCGTGCGACCGACCTTTTCCCCTGGCCCGCGGTCAAGGATGACCGCAACGTCGTGGGCGCGACCGCCGTTGCCGTACCCGGCATGGTCGCCGGGATGGAGGCCGCGCATTCCCGTTTCGCAACAAAAGCTTGGGGCGACCTCCTGGCCCCCGCTACCGCCATCGCCGAAGAGGGGCCGCTGGCCGATTGGTATTCCGCCCTGCTCACCACTTCCTCGGCTCGGCTGATCGCGAAGGACCCGGACCTCGCCGCGATCTTCCTCGAAGACGGCACCTGGCCGCGCATCGGCGGCTGGACCGGGTCGGGGCAGCAGCGGCTGGACATGTCGGGCATGGCGGCAACCCTGCGACGCCTCGCCAGCCACGGTGCGCGTGACTTTTACGAGGGCGAGATCGGCGAGGCCATGGTCGCCGACGTCCAGGGCAAGGGCGGCTGCCTGTCGATGGAGGATCTCAGGGCATACACGGCCAATTTCTTCGAACCGCTCAGCTTCGATCGCGGTACGACCCGGTTCCACACAATGCCCGGCCTCACCGCCGGTCCGACCCTCGCCGATTACTTCACGCGCCTTGCAAGCGGCGGCGATGTCCCCGCGATGGCCGACGCCCTGCGCGCCGCCTATGACCACCGGATCGCCACGATGGGCCATGACGGCGAAACCCATGACAGCCCCGGCTGCACATCGCATTTCTCGGTCATCGACCGCGAAGGGAACATGGTCGCCGTCACCCAGACCCTGCTGTCGATCTTCGGCAGTCGCACCCTGTCGCAAAGCACCGGGATGCTGATGAACAACGGGATCATGTGGTTCGATCCGGAGCCGGGCAAACCCAATTCGCTCGCGTCCGGTCAGCCTTGCCTGATGAACATCTGTCCCACGATCGCGATCACGCCGGAGGGTGGTTTTGCCGTCGGGGCATCCGGTGGGCGCAAGATCGTGGGCGCGGTTGCGCAGCTTTCGACCCATCTCACCGATGGCGGGCTGACGCTGGAACAGGCCTTCCACACACCCCGCTTCGACATTTCGGGCGAGACGCTGGTCGCCAACTCCGCCCTTCCGCAGGACGTGCTGGACCGATTGGTCCAGTCCTATCCGGTCTCTGTGCAACCGTCTGTCAGTTATCCGTTTTTCTGGGCCTGCCCCTCGGCGGTGATGCGGCGCGACGGCCGCAATATGGGCTGCACGGAGGTCATGTCCCCCTGGGCCGACGCGGTGTCAGAGCCCTCGGCCTAACCCAGCGGATCGGTCCGGTACAGCTTCACCTTCAGCCCGCCATGGGCCACCGGCGCCTCCTGCGGCAGGAAGGGCAGGTTGGTCGCCTTGGCCAGCCCGCCATCGTCGGTAATGATGCCGACCCGCCAGCCACGGAAACGCTCCATCAGCACGTCGCCCATACTCTTGTGAAGGCTGAACAGCAATTTGCGATTGCCGATCCGACCACCATAGGGCGGGTTGATCATGACCAGCCCCGGCGGCCCCTCAGGCGGGGTGATGTCGCTGATCGGCTTCTGCTCGAACCGGGTGATCCCGGCGACGCCGGCGCGTTCGGCATTGGCGGTCGCCATCTTGATTGCGCCGGCATCGCGGTCCGATCCGTGGAAGGTCAGGTTCGTCGTCCGGGGGCTGATCGCGGCGCGTTCGCTGGCCCAAAGGTCCGCGTCGAACCCCGCCAGATGTTCAAAGGCAAAGCTGCGGCTGCGTCCGGGGGCGAGGCCCAGGGCGATCTCCGCGGCTTCGATCGGGAAGGTGCCCGACCCGCACATTGGGTCCAGCAGCGGCTCCGCCCCGGTATAGCCGCAGCGCCGCAGGAACAGCGCCGCCAGCGTTTCCCGCATCGGCGCCTTGCCCACGGCCTCCTTGTGGCCGCGCTTGTGCAGGCTCTCGCCGGTCGTATCGAGGCTGAAGGTCACCAGGTTGTCTTCGATCCGGGCCATCACCCGCACCGACGCGGATTTCGAGATCTCGGCCCCCAATTCCTCGTGAATCGCCCGTTCGATTCGCTGGGCCGCCGCGCGGTCATGATAGATCTTCGATGCCTTGCAGGTCGCCTCCACGGTCACCGGAACATCGGGGCGCAAGAACTCCGCCCAGGGAAACTTGCGCGCCCGCTTGTCCAGCTGCGCCAGGTGAAATGCGCGGAACCCGCCGATCCGGATGACGACGCGGGTCGCACCCCGAAGCATCAGGTTGGCCCGCCGCATATCTGCCCAACTGCCTGTTACGGTCACGCCGCCCGGCTGGGCCGCTGCGTCGGTGAAGCCCAGCTCTCGCGCCTCGTCCCGCAATACCGGTTCGAGACCCGGCGCACAGACGAGGAAGATGTCAAATCGCTCAGAGGTCATATCCGTCCCTTAGCGCCATTCCGGCGCCAAGGCGACAGGATACCGATCTCGCACCGACGCGATACCGACGTCACACCGACGTAATACCGACACGGGGAATCAGCGGGTTACGCGGCCTAGGCGATCCTCAGTTCGCGGCCGTCGCGTCCGGCGCCCGCAAGCCGTAGACCTCGTTCGCATTTACAACCTGGCCGCCGGCAAGCACCAGTTGCACTTCCTGCCCAACCCGCCGCGCCTCAACCACACGGTTGTAGGAGGCGACGGTTTCGGTCGTCAGAATCTCGCCATTCGCGCTCGACTCCAGTTCGAAACTATAGACACCGTTCGGTACGGTTTGGCCCGAGCCGTTCTTGCCGTCCCATTCGTAAGTCTTTGCATTCAGGGGGATATCCTCCCGCAAGACGACCTGGCCGTTGGAATCCTTGCCAATAAGAACCGCACGATCCGCGACCGTCGGCACGATCGGAGCCAACGTCACGGGGGCGCCGCTGAAACTCGCATCCGACATGCTCTTCGCCTGCATTCCGACCCACCCGGCAAGGTCCGCCATACCGGAGGTCTGGAACGATGCTGTCAGTTCTTCCAGGTGGTTGTTCGTCAGCACCTGCTGCTCCACCGAAGAGAACGTCGCCAACTGCACAGCGTAATCCGCTGAATCCACCGGGTTCAAAGGGTCCTGGTTCTGCAACTGGGTCGATAACATCTTGAGAAACGTCTCGAAATCGCTGCTGATCACCGCCTTTGGCTTCACCTGAGGCGGTTTGGTCGGCGTGTTGCCGGCGCTTGTGCTCGCTACTTCCATGATCCAACCTCACAATCTCAGATCGACGCCGGAATCCTGAACCATTCCAGCAACATATGCTTCGACGTCGTCCTCCGCCACGTCCCGTGATGATATCTCCATCCCGGTCGCGCCGCCGGACGTCCCCGCGCCATCTTTGTCACTCTGGCCGGATCCCGGCCCCTGGCCACCGGCAAAAGCCACGTCGACCCGGTCGTAGCCCATATCTTCATAAAACTCGGTTAATGCGCTGACATGCCTGCGGAAAAGATCCTGGATTTCCGGTCTATCGGCAGAAATCACAAGAGACACCACGTTATCGGTTGTTTGCACGTGGAGGCGCACCCGACCCAACTCAGCCGGATGCAGTTCCACCTCCATCGCGCCGTCCTTCACCGGTTTCAGCCGATCAATCACGGTGTTCACCGTTCTGGCCTGCGCGAGCGGGGCCATTTGATGCCGGTGACTCCCGGTTGAAACATCAGCCTGCGGTATGGCGCCGCCTGCACCAATGATGTCCCCTTCATCCAACATCGGCCGTTCCGCATCGGTGGCCAAGCTTGTCAGACCTGCCGGCGGTGAGGCCAAGGCGCTAGGTCCCATTGATTCTGTCCTGAGTTCCGGCCCCTGATTCGTTGCTCCGCGCTGACGCGAAGAAACCTGTCCGTCCGTAAGGGTTGGAAATTGGTCACCTGATACCCGCTCATCGACAGGTTCGTTCCGAACCAAACTGACGTCGATTTCTGCAAGCGGTTCCTTCTTCACAGCCATTGGCGGCGCTGTATTAAGAACGTCGCGATGGCCTGGTTTGACCTCGAGTGGCTGATTGGATTCTTTCGGCACCGGGTACGGTTCTTTCACCACACCGTCGGAAAATTCGATGTCATTCACAGATGCAAAACGTGCTCCTTGCGCCCATTCTGCAGACGCACTTTGTGCCCTTGGCACCCACGAATGGTGCGACTCTGGCACTTTGGCAGCACTCGAATTTATTGGCACGGACGTCTTTGGGATGGGAAATCCGACTTCGCGCCCGTCGGATGTTCCCAACGAAAAGCCGAGGTTCGGCGGTCGTCGCGCCTCCAAAATCCTTCGAGTTCTCTCAGGTTGACCATTCCCAGTCTCCGGATGCTTGAGATCCGCAACAGGCCTGGTTCGCATCCTGTCCTGCGACGGCGGATCGATAACCAGTTTGGATTCAGTCGTGTCATAGGAACCGACTGTCGCGGTTTGGCCAACACGCACCCCCGCGTCACCGGCCTTCCTATCGCCCGAGGCCAAGGAAGGAAGGGACGAGGCTTCTTTAGGAGTCATGCGTTCGGAATATACTTGTGGCTGGGGAGGACGTTCCGTCTTCCCGGTGTACGAAGTCGGTGAGTCTTCTGCACGGACGACTGCTCGCAAACTGTCGTTCTTCAACAGCCCGTGGTCTGGCAATTGCATAGGGGACCCATCCACTTTCGGCAATCGGTTCGCGGTGACACGAATACTTGCCTGAGTTATTCCGTCCAATTCTGCCGGCGGAGTTGGAATGTTTTTTTCTTTCAGACCGCTTCCGGCGCGGTCCAAACGAAACGAACTTTGTTCCTCGTTTTTGCGTGACCCAGCTCCAAGAAAATCGTGTGAGTCTTTCAAATCTCGGCGCATACCAGACAAGATATGTGTGCGAATTTTGCGATTTCCCTGTGTCTGTATCGTATCTTCTACGGTCGCAGCCGTCGCGCTTCGGTCAGAAATTGCGTTGTGATTCCTGCTTATAGTTGATT
The DNA here is from genome assembly GCF_000768315.1 of Pseudooceanicola atlanticus. GTDB lineage: Bacteria > Pseudomonadota > Alphaproteobacteria > Rhodobacterales > Rhodobacteraceae > Pseudooceanicola > Pseudooceanicola atlanticus. Next base: position 597,163 of record NZ_AQQX01000002.1, on the reverse strand, counting down.
GATTTATTACGTTTTCGGATTTCTTTGGGGTCCGCTGAGGCTGTTCCGCTTCGACCCGGCTATTTCCTTTGCTATCCAGTCTTGGGGCTTGGATTTCTGCTTCATGGAGTTTTGAAACACCCACGCCATCGCCGCCAACGATAAGGTCTTGACGGTCACGTGCAGGGTCTGACAGTCGAGCAATACTCTTTTCATTAATAGGGGTAGTTCCTGCTTTTCGCGACAGTTGACGTGACATATTTTTCGAATTTTCCGCGTCGGTCTTGGGATTTTCAATATTATCTAAGTGACGAGTGCTCCGATTTTGAGTAATTTCTATTTCTATAATTTGGGGCTTCAGTGCCGTCTCACTGCTTTTGGCAATATTAATATCACTCTGCTCCTTCCGGCGCACGACTTCAAAATTTTGAATGCCGATTATTCTTTCAGATGTTTCCTTTATTCCTGAAATCACAGGGCTGGACGTTGCAGTATGCTCCCAGCCGTGGGATTTGCCTGTCTCTTTGGCGCCATTTGCAAGCATATTGTTGCCCTCCGGAGTCTGCTCATCATCATGCTGCGCATTTATGGAATGCGAAAATTGTTCGGAGGTGAAAATTGGTGCGGTTTTGCGAGCGGAAGAAAGAGGTGCCAATAGCTTGGGCGTGCTCGAACTCTCAGATGTGGCTGGGATCAACGTTTCGTTTTCTTGCCCGCTAGTGTGCGCGGTCACAAATCGAACCACACTCGTGTCCCGTTCTGTAGATGATTTCTTTTCTTGAATATGACTGCTCTTTGCGTCGCCAACAGTCGGCTTGATGTCACCTGGTCGTGTCTCCGTCCCGGCTTCTTGAGGCGCGAGCTGATCAGTTCCAAGTTTCTTGTTAGGCTGTGCACGCTCATTCGCTTGCCGCTCAACCGCTGCATTGGTTCTTTGTTTCGAAACCAAAAAACCATCAACTGTTTCAGGCGCCTTGTCGCGCGGGGTCTCTGTGTGCGCCGTGACGTTGGTCACAGGATTTTGCCTGAGAACTTTTGACACCTGATCGGGCGCATAGCTGTTAATTCCGGTTTCAACGGGTGCGGGCGTGGAGATTTTCGTCGTGACGGACGAACGGATTTTGGCTTGTTCCGGGAACTTTACTTTCGGTTCAGCTCTAGAGATCGCGTCGCGAGAACGAGGGTCAACAGTTAATGAGTTGGTCAGATTGGTCTTCTTCTTCGGAAGATCATCATCGTTTCTTCTGACATACTCATTCGCTCTCAGATCCGCCTTGTCCAGGAAGGGGCGTTGGCGTTCCTTTGAATTTTCGATGTCGTCGGGCGGCAACTTGCCTTTTTCTGCCGTTTCTATGGATTCATCGTTTTTGGCGGGCAATGATGAATTAGAAGGCGCAGTTTCCGGCCGCTTCGTTTTTTCGCCGGACGCTCGTGCTTCCAAGTAATCGGCGACTTTTCCTGAGGGTTTCAATGCACGAGTATTTTCAAGTGGAAATTGCGACTGTGGTCCGCTTGGATAAAACTCTTCATTTCTGGCGCTATCCGCTAGCGGCGATTTGCGCAATAATTCTCTATCCGAACTAACGGTCTTATTTGGGCTTCCGGGGCTGACCGGTTCCCGATCGTCTTCAGGTGCTTTGTTGTCAGGATTAAGGACTTTCGCGTCTTCTCGGTCGAATCCATTGAGAGAAAGTTCTGGTTCGATTGAAGTCGCAGGACTATTGTCGGCAAATTTTTTTGTGGTCTTGCGGTATTCCCGTATCAAGACTTGCGTATCTCGCTGTTCCGGAAGATAGATGTCTTCTGCGACTTCATGATTTTCCGAATGCTCGGGACTTGCTTTTACGACCTTATCGGACTTTCCAACTTGCGTCTTGTTGTCGACGTCTGATCCACTTCCATCCTTGGCCATGCTTTTGACGATCGCGCCAAAGTCGATCTTCGGTTTGTCCGCTTTCTTGGACTTGTCCACGGCAGTCGACGTCAACTGGGCCAACGACAGTATTTTCAGCGCTTTGGTCTTCATTTTTGTACTCGGGATTTCTTCCTTTGTTCTCTTTTCGCTGGTTTTGGTTACCGATCCTTTACCGCTTGAGGGGCATGATCGGCAAAACTGATGAGAATTGGATGTAAACAAAATGGAAACTTCCGGGATCTCTGCCTCGACGTACCGCCAGCCGCAGAGCAGTGCGGACAAGAAACTCAAGGCTGTGGCGGATCAGCTTGAGGCGACATTTCTTTCTGAAATGTTGAAGTCCGCAGGTGTCGCCGAGACGCCATCCTTGTTCGGCGGTGGTGCAGGCGAAGGACAGTTCGCCTCCTTCCTGCGGGACGAATATGCGAGGGAGCTGACCGCTGCGGGCGGTTTGTCCCTGGGCGAAGCTTTGTTCAACTCTCTGAAGGAGCGTCAGAATGACGAATGAAAATCAGAATATCGCAAATCTTTTCGATCAGATCCTGGATCGGGAGCGTGAAGTCCTGATGTCCGGAGAATTTTCGGAAATTCCGGGGCTCGTCGATCAGAAAACCATCTTGCTGGAACAGTTGAACGACTTACAGGGCCCGGACAGCGCCCAACTGGAGAATCTTCAGACTAAAGCGCTGAGAAATCAGGAGCTTCTGGACAATGCGCTGCAGGGAATTCGCCACGTGGCCAACCGCTTCGCGACGTTGCGAAAGCTCAGCAAGTCCTTGGAAACATACGATGAGCGCGGATTGAAAACGTCCCTGCCGTCTGCAGTGACATCGAAGGTCGAACGTCGGGCGTGAAGGTTTTTCATAAAATGCAGCGAAAGGAGGCAGGTCGATTTAGTGATCCATTAGCTTCTTAGGTCGATGTTGGTCGGGCATCCAGATCGGATGGCGCGGCGACCGGGTGAGTGCCCGACAACTGCACAGGTCAGAACGACGTATTCAACCGCTCCGGCTCGGGGCGGGATGTGCAACGGGCGCAAAGCGCCCCAGACCAAAGGAAGTAATGCATGTCCAGCATTCTGACGAACAACAGCGCAATGGTTGCGCTGCAAACCCTGAAATCGGTCAACAAGTCGATGACCGAAACCCAAAGCCAGATTTCGACCGGCAAACGGGTCTCCAGCGCCAAGGACAACTCTGCCGTCTGGGCGATTTCCAAAGTCATGGAATCCGACGTCAAAGGTTTCAAGGCAATCTCTGAAAGCCTGTCTCTCGGCGAGTCGACCGTCGCTGTTGCGCGGAACGCTTCCGAGACTGTGACCGATCTGCTGCAGGAGATGAAAGGCAAGATCATCTCTGCCAATGAAGGCAACGTTGATCGCAACAAGCTGCAGACCGATATCGACGCGCTGACCGACCAGATCGAAAGCGTCGTGACGGCGGCCCAGTTCAATGGCCTCAACCTGCTGCAAGGCACGGAAGACGTTGAGGTTCTGTCCTCGCTCGACCGTGCAAACGACGGCTCGGTGTCGTCCAGCTCCATCGCGGTCGAACGCCAGGATCTGTCCTATGATGCCGGCTCCTACAACTCGACCGGCACCTCGCTGGCAGCGAACGCGACAGCCTCTGCCGCTGCCGCGGTCAATACCGCGATCACCGAAACCCTGACTCTGTCCACGGCTCAGAGCATCGGTGACGTTCTGCGCCTTGAGATTGGCGATACGACTGTTGCTTATACCGCCGACTCCACCACGCTGAACGACGCGTCCGCCGGTCTGACCGCTGCGATCAACGCGGCCGGTATCGAAGGTATCACCGCGACCGTGGCAGGTGCCGCGATCACGCTGAGTTCGACCGTCGCGTTCGAAGACACCGCACTTGCCTTCTCGTCGACCGGTTCGACCACGGGCGCTTATGGCGGTGACGCAGCCCTCGAAGCGCGTGCCGAAACCGTGACCTTCAGCGCGACCGCTGGCGTGAATGAAGGCGATGGCTATCGTGTCACGATCGGGTCGCAGGACTTCGATTACGTCGCCGGCAAAGGCGAGACCTTCGAAGACGTTGCAAACGGTCTGAAAACGGCAATCGATGGTGCCGGCCTGTCCGATATCTCGACCGCGGTGACCACCAACGATTCGGGTCAGTTCGTCCTGCAGGTGGACAACAACAGCACCACGCTCGCCTTCGCGGTGACCGGTGCGGCCGACGGTACGGCAACCGGTGGTCTGGCCGGCCTCGACGATATCGATGTCACGACCGATGAAGGTGCTGCTGCAGCGCTTCAGAATATCGAGACCTACATCGATACCGCGATCGACTCCGCTGCTGCATTCGGTTCCGTCCAGGGCCGTATCGAGACCCAGTCGGAGTTCATCGGCAAGCTGACTGATAGCCTGAAGTCCGGCATCGGGTCGCTGGTTGACGCCAACATGGAAGAAACCTCGGCACGTCTGCAGGCTCTGCAGGTTCAGCAGCAGCTGGCGGTTCAGGCGATGTCCATCGCCAACCAGGCGCCGCAATCCCTGCTCTCGCTCTTCCGGTAAGGGCACAACTGACCGGGCCGCAAAGCCGGCCCGGTCATCCACTGCCTGAGACCATGAACAAGAACCGGAAGGACAGAACGTGACCGCCCACTCTCTGGCACAGCGCGCATACGGACAAGCCACCGCCCCGACGAGGACAGCTCGCGGTACGGAATACGAAGTCTTGGCCCGTATCACGCATCGGCTGATCGCCGCCGCGCGAAAAGGAAATGCAGGCTTCTCCGAGCTTTGTCGCGCGATCCACGACAACCGGCAACTCTGGACGCTGCTTGCGGCCGATGTTGTCGATGACAACAACACTCTTACGGACGAGCTTCGCGCACAGATCTTCTATCTGGCGGAGTTCACGCAAACCCACAGCCGCAAGGTACTGCAACGCAAGGGCAGCGTCGCTGCCCTGGTCGAAATCAACTCTGCCATCATGCGTGGCCTCAGAAAGGAAGGGGGCAAGTGATGGGTGGTCTGGTGTTGAAACTCGGTCCTAAGGAACGGGTCCTGATCAATGGTGCTGTCATAGAAAACGGGGATCGCCGGTCGCGGCTCTCCATCATGACGCCCAACGTCAATATTCTGCGGCTCAAGGATGCCATTCATCCGGACGACGCGACCACGCCGGTCCGGCGAGTATGCTACCTTGCCCAGCTGGTCCTGACCGGGGATGCCGATGCGGAGGAGATGGAATTTCAGTTGCTCCGACGCATCGAAGAGCTGAGTCAGATCCTCACGGACCCCGACAGCCGGAAACTACTCAGCGAAGCGTCCCACGCGGTACTCCAGGATCAGCATTACCAATGTCTCAAGGCATTGCGGAGTCTTTTGCCGCGGGAAGAGCGACTGCTTGGGGCTCGTATGTCATGACCTTTCAACCGGTCATTTTCGGTTCAGGACTTGCGGCCTGGTCCTATCTGGGCCGCACCCTGGAAACCCAGACAAAGGCGTTTGAAGCCAGCCCGCAGATGATGAGGGACACGGAATATTTCGAGGCCAAGATTGGTGAAATCGATACAGCGGAAGACCTCGTCAACGATCGCAGGTTGTTGCGGGTCGCCCTCGGTGCCTTCGATCTGCAGGATGATATCAACAACAAGTATTTCGTCCAACGGATCCTCGAAGACGGTACGCTTGATGACGACACTCTGGCGAACAGGTTGTCGGACAAGAGATATCGGGATTTCTCGAAGGCTTTCGGGTTCGGTGATTATTCCACGCCCCGAACAAAGCTCTCGGATTTCGGCACCAACATCACCGCCAAGTTTCGCCGGCAGCAATTTGAAGTTGCCGTGGGCGAGCAGGATCAATCCATGCGGTTAGCGCTGAACGCCGAACGCGCCCTTCCCGAATTGGCGGAGGCGAATGTCAGCGACAATACGAAGTGGCTGCGCGTGATGGGCAACCCGCCGTTACGACAGGTTTTCGAGATGGCCATGGGGCTGCCCAACAGCTTCAGCCAACTGGACATCGAAAAGCAACTGGAAGAGTTCAAGGATCGCGCCAATCGTCAATTCGATGTCTCGGATTTCGCTGAGTTCGGCCAACCGGAGATGCAGCAGAAATTGGTTCACCGGTTCCTGGCTCGATCACAGATCCAGGAAATTCAGGTGGCTTCCTCCGCCAACATTGCCGTTTCGCTTCTCGAAAACGCGGCGAATTTCGCACGCTCGCAGTCTTCGTTCTTCTGATAAGTCGACGTGGGCCGAGATACTAAGACTTCGACCCACTTATATTATTGGCAGTACTAGTCAGACTATCCATTTGGGCCATCGGACTGGGTAAGGCCGCCTTCGTAGGCTTTGGGCTGTTGCGCTGGCGCGGCTCGGCCGAGCGGTTGCCTGTCGCGGTCTGCCGGGAGGAGCCCGAATTCGCGCGTCGCAGGATCAAGGTGAGGCGATTGAAAGAATTTTCGATGCTTTGCCCCTCTTTCTCGCTCAGGAAGGCATCCAAATCTGGCCAGCCTGCAATCGCGGCATCCAAAGCAGGGTCACTGCCTTTGGAATAGAGGCCTGCGCGAATCATCATCTCGTTCTGGGCATAGGCGCCGAGCATGCGACGCGCATTCCCGATCGTGTCGTTCTGCGCTTCGGTCGCGGCATGTGGCAGGCTTCGCGATACGGAGCGCAGAACGTCGATGGCCGGGTATCGGCCACGTTCCGCGATCTTGCGATCTAGCACGACGTGGCCGTCGAGAACCCCGCGCAGAATGTCGGCAATCGGTTCCTCCATGTCAGACCCGGCGACAAGGACGCTGAAAATGGCGGTGATCGTGCCGCTACCCTCGAGTCCTGGGCCAGCGCGTTCGCAGAGCTGCATGATCGTGTGGGAGGTCGATGCCGGATAGCCGCGAAGGGCAGGCGGTTCGCCCGCAGCGACAGCGACCTCGCGGTGTGCTTCGGCGAAACGGGTGACGCTGTCGGCCAGGAAAAGCACGCGTTGTCCGCGATCCCGGAAGTGTTCGGCGACGCTCATTGCCGTCCAGGCGCATTGCCGGCGAACCAGTGGCGAGCGATCCGAAGTCGCGGCGATGACGATGGCGCGGGCCATGCCTTCTTCGCCCAGGACGTCGGACACGAAGTCGCGCAATTCACGCCCGCGTTCGCCGATCAGGGCGATCACCACCACGTCGGATTCCATGTGGCTTGCGAAATGTGCCAGCAGGCTGGATTTACCAACGCCGGAACCGGCGAAGAGGCCGATCCGCTGGCCGTCGACGATGGGTAGCATGGTGTTGAACACGGCCATGCCGGTTTCCAGGCGCTGGCCAAGACGGGCCCTTTGCGCGGGTGGCGGCGGCGGGTTGCGCAGGGCGCGTTCCTCTTGGCCGCGGTTCAGCGGTTGGCCGTCCAGCGGCTGGCCATAGGGGTCGATGACCCGCCCGATCCAACCGTCATGCGGGGCAATCCGAGCACGACCCATCAGCGTCACCCGATCGCCCAGTGAAACGCCGTCGGTGGCATCGTCGGGAAGGATCGTGGCGACATCCGCATCGATGCGAATGACCTCGCCACCAAGATAAGAGCCATCGGGGCGGGTCAGGCGCACCTGATCGCCCATCCGGGCGGCTTGGCCGAACCCTGCAATACGAAGCGTCGATCCCTCAACCCCGATGATCCGGCCGATCTGGCGGACCGGCGAGAGGGACTCGATTTCGGCCCGCAACCCTTCGAAAGCGTTCTGCTTCATCCTGAACATCCTTTGTCGCTCAAGAACCATTTCTAAAGGAATCAGGGTTAAGCCTTGATTGAAGCCAATCGAGGGAGAAGCCCCGATGTTCAAATCGTTGGAACTGTTCCGCATGGCACATGCCATGGCCTCCCATGCCGGGGCCAGGCAGGGTGTCATCGCGTCAAATATCGCCAATGCGGACACGCCCGGATACCGGGCGCGTGACGTCGTTCCGTTCAAGGAATTCTACCGTACCGAACAGGGCACGGCGACGTTCCGCGCGACCCGTGCCGGACACCTGCACGGCCCGGCCGCGTCGCTGGACCCCGGGTTGTTCGATACCAAATCCGCAGATTCAAACCCCAACGGCAACTCCGTCTCTCTCGAGGAAGAAATGCTCAAGGGCGTCGACGTGAAGCGCCAGCATGACAAGGCGGTTGCGATCTATCGCTCCGGCCTGAGCGTGCTGCGCGCTTCCATCGGGCGCCGGTAAGGAGGCATCATGTCCGATTTTCTGAATTCCCTGTCCGTGTCGGCCAGCGGGCTGAAAGCCCAGGCGCAGCGTCTGCGCCACGTGTCCGAGAATATCGCCAACGTCGACACTCCGGGATACCGGCGAAAAACCGTGCCGTTCGAAAGCGTTGCACGCGCCGGTGAAGGTGAGGGGATCGTGCGCACCGGTCGAGTGAAACTCGACCAGTCGCCGCTGGATCAACTCTACGATCCATCGCATCCGCTCGCCGATGCCAATGGTCACTACGATGGATCGAATGTCGATCTGGTGATCGAAATCGCTGACGCGCGTGAAGCGCAGCGCAGCTACGAAGCCAACCTCAAGATGTTCGATCAGGCCCGGCAGATGTCCGGCTCCCTGCTTGAACTGTTGCGCAGATAAGGAGCTCCAGAATGGATATTCGTGCCCTGAATGCCGCCCAGAAATACGCCAGCTCCCGTCCGGCGACCGAACCCGTTCCCGGGTCCGGCGCGGGCGAGACGGCGGCGCGGCTTGTTTCGGATTTCGCCAGCACCCTCAAAGAGGGCGAAGCGGCGGCAAAAGCCGCCATGGTCGGACAGGCAGACCCCCATACGCTTGTCCAGGCCCTGACCCAGACGGAACTGGCCGTGGAAACCGCGGTCACCGTCCGGGACAAGGTCGTCGAGGCGTACCAGGAAATCCTGCGGATGCCGGTGTAATCCTCCATGGATGAGGCGCTGTTTTTCGACACGCTCCGGCAGGGGCTGTGGGTGGCCGTGATCACCTCGGTGCCGATCCTGACCGTGGCCCTGGTCGTCGGTCTTCTGATCGGCCTGTTCCAGGCGCTGACCTCCATCCAGGAAATGACGCTGACCTTCGTCCCGAAACTGGCGGCGATCGTCGTCGTCTACTGGCTTTCGATGGGATTCATGACCCAGACGCTGGTCGCCTATTTCCGCGACACGCTGGTCCCGCTGATCATAGGTGGCTGAAAATGGACAATACCGGATACACGACCCTGACCCGTCAGACCGGCCTGATGAAGGAAATGCAGATCGTGGCGAACAACATCGCCAACGCTGCGACCACTGGCTATCGGCAGGAGGGTCTGGTTTTTTCGGAATACGTGCAGCGTGTTGCGGACGGCCCTTCGGTGTCGATGGCCACCGCGAACGTGCGGCGGACCTCGATGATGCAAGGCGCATTGACCCAGACCGGCAACCGTTTCGATTTCGCCATCGAGGGCGACGGGTTCTTCCTGATCGAAACGCCGCAGGGGGAGCGTCTGACCCGGGCCGGCAGTTTCTCGGCTTCGGCCAACGGGGACCTCGTGACCAATGACGGGTTCCGGGTTCTGGACAGCGGCGGCGCGCCGGTTTTTGTCCCCGCCGGCGCCGGTGACATCAGCGCCGCGGCGGACGGGACCCTGTCTGTGGATGGGCAACCGCTGGCGCAGATCGGGATCGTGCGGCCCATTGATCCCAACGGAATGACCCGCGAGGACGGCGTGATGTTCGAGGCGGATGCCGGGTTCGAACCGGTCGAAAACCCGCGCGTCGTGCAGGGCTTCATCGAAAGCTCGAACGTCGACCCGATCAGCCAGATCGCACGGATGATCCAAGTGCAGCGGGCCTATGAAATGGGCCAGAGCTTTCTGGATGCGGAAAACGAGCGTGTCCGCAACGCAATGAAAACATTCATGAAGTAAGGAGGCAGCAATGCGAGCCCTCAAGATCGCCGCAACAGGCATGGCGGCACAGCAGATGCGGGTCGAGACGATCTCGAACAACCTGTCGAACATGTCCACCACCGCCTACAACGCCCGCCGGGCCGAATTCGCGGACCTGCATTACCAGCAGGTGGCCCGCGCCGGCACGATCAACGCGGCCAACGGAACGGTCCTGCCGACCGGCGTGCAGCTTGGCCTCGGCGTCCGCCCCGCGGCGGTGTCGATGCAGATGGCGCAGGGTGCGTTGGGCCAGACGGGCGGCGACCTGGATCTCGCGATCGAGGGTCGCGGCTACCTGGAGGTCACGCTACCATCGGGTGATGTCGCCTATACCCGCGACGGGGCGCTGAAGCGCAACGGCGAGGGGTTGATCGTGACCTCGGACGGGTTCCCGGTGTCTCCGGAGATCGTCATCCCGGAGGATGCGCGCAGCATCTCGATCAATCCCGACGGCGAGGTCTACGCCTACTTCAACACCGGCGGCGCGGCAGAGCTTCTGGGTCAGTTCACCCTGGCGGGTTTCACAAACCCCAAGGGGCTCGAGGCGATCGGGTCGAACCTCTTTGCCGAGACCGAGGCTTCGGGCCCGTCCAACCAGTCCACCCCCGGCCTCGACGGTCTGGGAACGGTGCGGCAGGGCTACCTGGAGGAAAGCACGGTCGACGCGGTGCGCGAGATCACCGAACTGATCGAGGCACAGCGCGGTTACGAACTGAACGCCAAGGTGATCTCGGCCGCGGACCAGATGCTGGGCGCGACGACGCAGGTACGCTGATCCGATGCGCTGGTTCCTTCTCTGTCTCCTGATCGCCGACCCGGCCCTGGCCGATATCGTCGTCGCCGCTCGCACCCTGCGCGCCCAGACGACCCTGACGCCTGCCGATCTGAGCATCGAACCCGGAGACATGCCGGGCACTTTCGCCGGCAAGGCAGAGCTGATCGGGAAGGAAACCCGCGTGGTCCTGTACGAAGGTCGCCCGATTCTGCCCGAGGATATCGGCCCGCCCGCGCTGGTCGAACGCAACCAGATCGTCACGCTGGCTTATGACCGCGCAGGTCTGTCGATCCGTGTCGAAGGCCGGTCGCTGGCACGTGCCGGTGTCGGAGAAACGGTGCGCGTGATGAACCTGTCCTCCCGTTCAACGCTGTCCGGCCGTGTGCAGGCCGACGGCACTGTCCTTGTTTCGCCCTAACGCAACGGAACTCCATATGTCCCGATTCCTTCCCCTGATCCTTCTGTGTCTGGCCGCGGCCTGCGGTCGCGAGGATCACCTGGGCAAACCGCCCAGCTTCAACCCGCCCGTGCAGGGCACCGAATACAACGCGATGATGTCGCCCGGCCTGCCGATGCAGGAAGAGGTCGCCGCAGTGGTGCCCGGCGCGTCGCTTTGGAACCTCAACCGGCAATCCCTGCTGGGCGACCGGCGCGCGATGCGGCGGGGCGATATCATGACGGTCGTGGTCGAGATCGACGAAAAGGCCGAGATCTCGAATGCCACCAGCCGGTCGCGTAGCGGCAGCGAAAGCCTGCAGATCCCGCAATTCTTCGGCCTGCCGCAAAAGGCGAACCGGGGGATGCCGGACGGCGCGAGCCTCGACAACGCGGTCTCCATTGGTTCGTCCAGTGATTCAAGCGGCGACGGCTCTGTCCGCCGAAATGAAAAGCTGACGCTGCGGATCGCGGCGACCATCACCGACGTGCTGCCCAACGGGGTACTGCACATCCAGGGCACGCAGGAGGTTCGGGTGAATTTCGAGATCAGGGAACTGATCGTCACCGGTTTCGTCCGTCCCGAGGACGTGTCGCGCCAGAATGAAATCACCTACGACAAGATCGCGTCGGCCCGTGTCTCCTACGGTGGTCGTGGTCAGATCTCGGACATGCAGCAACCGCGCCTCGGGCAGCAGGTTGTCGACATGATCCTGCCCTTTTGAGGAAAGGACGGAGCGATGCGGAAGATATTGCCGATCCTTTTGATCCTGCTGGGTATTGGTGGTGGCGGTGCGGCGGGGCTGATGCTTCGTCCGCAGCCCGAGGAGGTCGCCGCGATCAATCCCTGCGGCGACGGCACCCAGGTCGCTCATGAGGAAAAGGAAGCGGAAGAGGTTCAACCTGAAGACCGTGAATACGTGAAGATGAACAACCAGTTCGTCGTGCCGGTTGTCGCCGAAGGCCGGGTCGAGGCGCTGGTCGTCATGTCACTGAGCGTGGAGGTTGCAGCCGGCACACGCGAGGCCGTCTTCACCCGTGAACCCAAGCTGCGCGATGTCTTCCTTCAGGAATTGTTCGACCACGCCAATCGCGGCGGGTTCCGCGGGGCCTTCACCAATTCCAACAACATGGACGTGCTGCGCAACGCGTTGCGGGAGGCCGGCGTCAAGGTGATCGGCGAGAACCTGTTGGACGTGCTGATCACGGATATCGCGCGGCAGGACAGCTGAGCGTCCTGCCGGATCAGCGTTGCTGGGCCTGCCAGTCGGGATGGATCCAGGGATCGGCGTTCTCGGCGGCCAGCGGCGCGCGGCCGAGGATATGATCCGAAGCCTTTTCGCCAACCATGATCGACGGCGCGTTGAGGTTGCCGTTGGTGATCTGCGGAAAGACGGAGCTGTCGGCCAGCCGCAGCCCGTCCACCCCGATCACCCGGGTTTCGGAATCGACCACCGCATTGGGATCGTCGCGCCGCCCCATCCGCGCGGTGCCGCAGGGGTGATAGGCGCTTTCGACATGTTCGCGGATGAAATCGTTCAGCGCCTCGTCGGATTGCGCGGCCTCTCCGGGTTGGATCTCGAACTTGTAGTAGGGTGCGAAGGCGGGCTGGGCAAAGATTTCGCGGGTCAGGCGGATCGCCTTCCGGAAATCGGCCCAGTCCTTTTCATGCGACATGTAGTTGAATCGGATGACCGGCGCGTCCTCGGCCTTGGCCGAGCGTAGCGTCACTGATCCGCGGGACGGGCTGCGCATCGGGCCGACATGGGCCTGGAACCCATGCCCTTCGGCGGCGGCCTGGCCATCGTAGCGCACGGCGATCGGCAGGAAGTGATACTGGATGTCGGGATAGTCGACCCCGGCGGCCGAGCGGATGAATGCGGCGCTTTCGAACTGGTTCGTGGCACCTGGCCCGGTCCGGGTCAGCAGCCAGCGGGCTCCGACATAGGCTTTGCCCAGCAGGTTCCAGTACTTGAACAGGCTGACGGGCTGGGACGCGGCGGCCTGGATGTATAGCTCCAGGTGGTCTTGCAGGTTCTGCCCGACGCCGGGACGGTCGGCAATCACGGGGATACCATGTTCGGCCAGGTGGGCCGCCGGGCCGATCCCCGACAGCATCAGCAGCTTGGGCGAATTCAGCGACGACGCGGCGAGGATGACCTCGTGTTCGGCCTTGATGACCTCGACCTTGCCGCCGCGCGTGACCTCGACCCCAGTGGCGCGGCCACCTTCGATGATCACGCGACGTGCGAAGGCTTGGATCATGGTGCAGTTTTCGCGCTTCAGCGCGGGTTTCAGATAGGCATTGGCGGCGGACCAGCGCTGTCCTTTCCAGACGGTCATGTCGAAGGGGCCGAAGCCTTCCTGCTGATGACCGTTATAGTCGCCGGTGACCGGATAGCCCGCCTCGCGCCCGGCCTCGACAAAGGCCTTGGTCAGGGGGTTGTCGCGTTGCCCGCGCGTGACGTGCAGCGGACCGTCAGTGCCGCGCCATGACGCATCGCCGCCATGGCCGCCATCATGCCAGTTCTCGAGCCGTTTGAAATAGGGCAGCACATCGGCATAGCCCCAGCCCGTCGCCCCCTGATCGCGCCAATGGTCGTAATCGCGGGCATGGCCGCGAACGTAGATCATCCCGTTGATCGAGGACGACCCACCGACCACCTTGCCCCGCGGCGTGGCCAGCCGACGACCGCCCAGATGCGGCTCCGGCTCGGTCTGGTAGCCCCAATCGTAGCGCTTCATGTTCATCGGGTAGGACAGGGCGCCGGGCATCTGGATGAAGGGCCCGGCATCGGTGCCGCCATGTTCGATGATCAGCACGCGACGCCCGGCCTCGGCCAGGCGATAGGCAATGGCGCAGCCGGCGCTGCCCGCGCCGACGATGACATATTCGGCTTGCATCAGAAGGGGGCCTCGACATCGCCCATGCGGACATAGACGGATTTCAGCTGGCTGTAATGCTCGATCGCGGCGCGGGCATTTTCGCGCCCGACCCCCGAGGCCTTGACGCCGCCAAAGGGTGCCTCGACCGGGGCATCGTTGTAGGAGTTGATGAAGCAGGACCCGGCCTGCAACCCCCCGATGACCCGGTGCCCGCGCGACAGGTCGCGTGTGAAGACCCCGGCGGACAACCCGTATTCGGTGGCATTGGCGCGGGCGATGACCTCGTCCTCGTCCTCGAAATCCAGCACCGACATGACGGGGCCGAAGATCTCTTCGCGGGCGATAGTCATGTCGTCGGTGACATCGGCAAAGACGGTCGGTTCGATGTAAAAACCGTCGCGGTCGATCCTCTGGCCACCCGCGACAAGCCGGGCGCCTTCTGTCTTCGCGATGTCGATATAGCGCAGGACGATGTTCATCTGCGCCTGGCTGACCATCGGCCCGAACGAGGTTTTCTCGTCCATCGGATCCCCGATCCTGGCCGTGGCCAGACGTTCGGCGAGGCGGGTCAGGAAGTGTTCCTTGATGGCGCGATGCACGAAGACGCGGGTGCCGTTCGAACAGATCTGGCCGGAGGAATAGAAGTTGCCCAGGATCGCGCCGCCGATGGCGTTCTCGATATCGGCGTCTTCGAAGACGATCATCGGGGATTTGCCGCCCAGCTCCATCGTGACATGCTTCATCTCGGCCGCGGCGGCGGCATAGACCTTCTTGCCGGTGGCGGCAGAACCGGTCAGCGATACCTTGGCGACGCGCGGGTCGGTGACCAGCTGCGCGCCGGTCTGGCCCATGCCCTGCACCACGTTGAACACACCCGGAGGGGCGCCGGCCTCGGTCAGGATCTCGGCCACCTTGAGGGCGCAAAGCGGTGTGGTTTCGGAAGGTTTGAACACCATCGTGTTGCCGCAGGCGAGGGCAGGGGCCCCTTTCCAGCAGGCGATCTGCGTGGGGTAGTTCCAGGCTCCGATGCCGACGCAGACGCCAAGCGCCTCGCGGATCGTGTAGGCCCAGTCCTCGCCCAGCGGGATGTGTTCGCCCGTCAGAGTGCCGGCCAGGCCACCGAAATATTCCAGTGCATCTGCGCCGGATGTCGCGTCGGCCACCAGCGTTTCCTGCAGCGGTTTGCCGGTATCGTGTGTTTCCAGAACCGACAGGTCGTAATTGCGCTCGCGCATGATCTGGGCGGCGCGGGTCAGGATGCGCCCGCGTTCGCGCGGCGACAGGGCGGCCCAAGCAGGTTGCGCGGCCTTGGCGGCGGCAATCGCCTGGTCGACGATCGCCGGGGTGCCCGCATGGACCAATCCGATGCGGTCCCCGGTCGCCGGGTAGATTACGGGGATTTCGTCCCCAGTCTGGTCCTCGACATAGGCGCCGTTGATGTAGTGGCTGGCGGTCGGTTGGGTCGGGTAGGCCATCGGGCGTCCTTTACTCACCGCGGGGAAAACGCTGGTTTTCCTCGACGACGTTGAGGTCCATGTGGTTGCGCATGAAGCGTTCGGAGGCTTTCTGCAGCGGCTGGTAGTCCCACGGGTAGTAGGAGCCGTTACGCAGCGCCTCGTAGACGATCCAGCGGCGGGCCTGGGATTTGCGCACCTCTTCGTCGAACCGATCAAGATCCCAGCGGGCGGCGGCATCGGCGCGGAAGGCGGCGAGGGTGTCGGCATGGGCCGGATTGTCGGCCAGGTTCGTCATCTCGTGCGGGTCGGCGTCGAGGTCGAACAGCTGATCGGGGTCCAGCTTGCACTGGTTGAACTTCCACTTGCCCTGGCGCAGCGACACCATCGGCGCGTAGGAGGCCTCGGCCGCGTATTCCATCCGCACGGGGGTTTCGCGCGGCGTGCCGTTGGCGATCGGGACCAGCGTTTCGCCGAAGGTCCAGGGCGCGACTTCCTCCATCGAGATACCGGCCAGGTCGCACAGCGTCGGGCAGACATCGATGTTGGAGACCGGGTCGGTCACCAGGCCGGGCGTCACGCCGGGGCCCGAGATCATCATCGGCACCCGCGACGAGCCTTCGTAGAAGCTCATCTTGAACCACAGTCCACGCTCGCCCAGCATGTCGCCATGGTCGGAGACAAACAGGATCACGGCCTCCTGGCGGGTGCGTTCCAGCACGTCCAGGATCTCTCCGACCTTGCGGTCGAGATAGCTGATATTGGCGAAATAGGCCTGGCGGGAACGGCGTATGTCTTCGCGGGTGATGTCGAAGGACCGCCAGTCATTGGCGTCGAAGATCCGCTTGGAATGCGCGTCCTGCTCTTCGTAGGGGATGGCGCCGACCTCGGGTTCAAGGTGCTCGCAATCCTCGTAGAGATCCCAGAATTCCTTGCGCGCGACATAGGGGTCGTGGGGGTGGGTAAAGCTGACGGTCAGGCACCAGGGGCGATCGTCATGGCCACGTGCCAGATCATAGAGCTTGCGGGTCGCGTTGTAGGCGACCTCGTCATCGTATTCCATCTGGTTGGAGATCTCGGCGACCCCTGCACCTGTGACCGAGCCCATGTTATGATACCACCAGTCGATCCGTTCACCGGGCTTGCGGTAGTCCGGGGTCCAGCCGAAATCGGCGGGGTAGATGTCGGTGGTCAGCCGTTCCTCGAACCCGTGCATCTGGTCGGGGCCGACGAAATGCATTTTACCGGACAGGCATGTCTGGTAGCCCGCACGACGCAGGTGATGGGCATAGGTGGGGAGATCGGAGGGAAATTCCGCCGCGTTGTCATAGACGCCCGTCACGGACGGCAACTGGCCGGACATGAAGCTCGCCCGGCCCGGCGCGCAAAGCGGGGATGCGGTGTAGCAATTGCGGAACCGCGCGGATTTCGCCGCGAGTTTCTTGAGGTTCGGCGCATGAAGCCAGTCGACAGGGCCATCGGGGAACAGCGTCCCGTTCAGCTGGTCGACCATCAGGATGAGGATATTCGGTTGTGTCACGCGTTTGCTCTCAGTTCATGGTCAAGGGTGGCCAGCACCTGGGCTGTGGCACTCTTGCCGGTGGTATCGGCGGGGTTCACGGCGAATCGCAGGTAGATGCCGTCGATCAGGGCACCGATCCGCAGGGCGATTTCCGGCGCGGTCGGGCCGACGAGCGGCCGCAATTCGTGGGTCAGGTTGGAATGCAGGCGTCTGTGGTAGACCGACAGAAGGCGCCGCGCTTCGTCCGATTGCTGGGCCATGACGTAGAAGTTCAGCCAAGCCGCGATCACCTCCTGACGGAAGTTGGTGGAACTGAAGCTGGCCCGGATGACCGCCTCGATCCGCCCTTTCGGGCCATCCGCCGCGGCGATGGCACCGCGCACTTCGGCGCCGTAAATCGTCAACACATAGCGCATCGCGGACAGGAAAAGCCGGTCCTTGTCCCCGAAATAATGAAAGGCCAGAGCCGCCGACACGCCCGCGCGTTTCGCGATCTGCCCGACGGTCACGTTCAGCGTGCCGGTGGTGCCGATCTCGTGGATGGCAGCTTCGACAAGCTGCTGCTTTCTTGCAGGCAAACTGGACATCTGACCTTCCGGCTGTACGAAAAAAGAGTTGCAAAATATTGGTAACCGTGGACTGATTGACTGGTCAATCAAAAAACGATCACTCTAGATCAGGGAGAAAACATGAAGCTTCTGACAACTGTATCCGCCCTCACCATCGCTGCCGCAGGCGTCGCGAATGCCGATTGCGGCGAGGTCGTGATGTCCGATGTCGGCTGGACCGACATCACCACCACGACCTCTGCGGCCAAGCACGTGCTCGAGGCGCTCGGCTACGAGGTGGACGTCAAGGTCCTCTCCGTTCCGGTGACCTTCGCATCGCTGGAAAGCGACGATGTCGACGTGTTCCTGGGCAACTGGATGCCGGCGCAGTCCGGCGCCATCGGCCCCTACCTGGAAAGCGGTGAGATCGAGGCGATCAACGTGAACCTCGAAGGCACCAAGTACACGCTTGCCGTGCCGACCTACGCCTACGAGGCCGGCCTGCAATCCTATGCCGACATCCACAAGTTCCGCGACGAACTGGACGGCAAGATCTACGGGATCGAGCCGGGCAACGAAGGCAACGCCTACCTCGTGTCGCTGACCGAAGAGAACAAGTTCGACCTGGAAGGGTTCGAGGTTGTTGAATCCTCCGAGCAGGGCATGCTGGCGCAGGTGTCGCGGTACTACAAGGATCAGGAACCGGTCGTGTTCCTGGGCTGGGAACCGCACCCGATGAACGCCAACTTCGACCTGAAATACCTGCCCGGCGGCGAAGACTTCTTCGGCGGTGAAGGCGTGGTCCACACCGTGACCCGGAAGGGCTACTCCGAGGAATGCCCGAACCTGGGCAAGCTCTTCGGCCAGATGGATTTCTCGCTCGAGATGGAAAACGGCATCATGGGCAAGATCCTCGACGATGGCGAGGACGCGGATGACGCCACCATGGAGTGGATCAAGGCCAACCCGGAGGCCGTCCTGGCCTGGGTCGACGGCGTGACCACGGCCGACGGCGAAGACGGTGCTGCCGCCGTCAAGGAAGAACTGGGCCTCTGAGCCTCTTGGACCCCGCCTGCAGATAGCTGGCGGGGTCTCGACTTTCCGGGGGTCAGGTCAGTCTGGCCCCCGGTATTTTGAGGCCCCCAGAGAGGGGCGATAAATACGAAACGCGCGAAACGGGGAAAGACATTGCTGGATTGGCTCACTGACAACAAGTTACCCATCGGGAAGGCGGCGAGCGCCATTTTCGAATGGGTGCGTGACAACGGGGAATGGGCGCTCGATGCCCTCTCGGTCTTCATGGAAACGCTCATCGACGCGATCCTCTGGGTCCTACAGGAGCCGCATCCGATGATCGTCATTGCCGTCTTCGTCGGCCTGACATGGCTGCTTCAGCGGAACTGGAAGGTCTGCCTGTTCGTGCTGGCCGGCTTCCTGTTCATCCTCAACCAGGATTACTGGGAGGAAACGACGGAAAGCCTCACGCTGGTCCTGTCGGCCTGCATGGTCTGCATGGCCATCGGGGTGCCCATCGGGATCGCCACGGCGCACCGGCCCAAGCTTTATGCCTACATGCGGCCGATCCTCGACCTGATGCAGACGCTGCCAACCTTCGTCTACCTGATCCCCGCCATCGTCTTTTTCGGCATCGGCATGGTCCCGGGCCTGATCGCCACGGTGATCTTCGTTCTGCCCGCGCCGATCCGCCTGACGCATCTCGGTGTGTCGTCCACTCCGCAACCGCTGCTAGAGGCCGCGCGGGCCTTTGGTGCGACGCCGCGGCAGACGCTCTACAAGGTGGAACTGCCCTATGCGCTGCCGCAGATCATGGCCGGTCTGAACCAGACCATTATGCTGTCGCTGTCCATGGTCGTTGTCGCCGCGCTGGTCGGCGCAAATGGCCTGGGTGTTCCCGTGGTGCGCGCCCTGAACCAGGTGAACACCGCGCTCGGCTTTGAATCGGGCTTCGTCATCGTGGTGGTCGCCATCATGCTGGACCGCATTCTGAACCTGGGGAACCGCAAATGAGCACTGCCGTCAGTATCGATAACGTCTCCATCGTCTTCGGCAAGGAACCGGACAAGGCCCTGCCGCTCATGGACAAGGGTCAGGAACGCGGAGAGATCCAGTCCGCCACCGGCCAGGTTCTTGGCGTGCATGATTGCACCCTCGACGTTCAGGAGGGCGAGATCCTCGTTCTCATGGGCCTGTCGGGGTCCGGGAAATCTACGCTTCTGCGCGCCGTGAACGGGTTGAACCCCGTGGTGCGCGGCTCCGTCAGCATCCATGACGGCGACGGCATGGTGAATGTGACCCAGGCCGATCCGGCAACTCTGCGGCGCCTGCGGATGCATAACATCGCCATGGTGTTCCAGCAATTCGGGCTGCTGCCCTGGCGGACCGTGCGGGAAAACGTCGGCCTGCCGCTGGAGCTGGCCGGCATGCCGGAGCGCGAGGCCAACCCCAAGATCGACGAACAGCTGGCCCTGGTCGGCCTGTCCGACTGGGCAGAACGCAAGGTCGGCGAATTGTCGGGGGGCATGCAGCAGCGTGTCGGCCTGGCCCGTGCTTTCGTCACCCAGGCGCCGATCCTGCTGATGGACGAACCGTTCTCGGCCCTCGATCCGCTGATCCGCACCAAGCTTCAGGATGAATTGCTGGAGCTTCAGCAGAAACTGAAACGCACGCTGGTCTTCGTGTCCCATGACCTCGACGAGGCGTTCAAGCTGGGCAACAAGATCGCCATCATGGAAGGCGGCCGGATCGTCCAGATGGGCACGCCGCAGGACATCTTCCGCGATCCCAAGAACGACTACGTCAAGGATTTCGTCCAGCACATGAACCCGCTGGGCGTGCTGCGGGCGCGCGATGTGATGGGGCCGGTCAACGGCACGCCGGAGCAGACGATCGACGCCGACATGCTGATCCGCGACGGGATGGAGCGGATGATTGGTTCCAGCGGTCCGATCGGCGTGACCGAGAATGGCAAGCTGATCGGCCAGGTTTCGAAGGACGACCTGCTGACCGGGCTGTCGGACCCGTCCGCGCTGAACTGATCTACGACGGTCGAAATCAGAGGGGCCTGCCAGTTTGGCGGGCCCTTTTTTGCGAAATCCGGGGTGATTTGCCCGAAAATTCAGCGCCACCCTGGTGCCTGATCACCGGGCAAAGCATAGCTGATCGCAACATGTTGATATTTCGCCGACCCCACAAACACGTGATTGGGGGTCGACAGGTGGACGCAAGGGTAAACTTGCGGCTTGGATATCACTTACTATCATACCTGCTATCAACAAGCCGAACCAACGGCACGACAACAGGGAGATATCCATGAAAACGACCGGCATTCTTGCCGCCGCTCTACTTGCGAGCACGGCATTGTCCGCTTCGGCCGAAACCGTTCGCTGGGCGCGCGCGGGTGATTCGCTCACCCTCGACCCGCACGCCCAGAACGAAGGCCCGACCCACACGCTGGCGCATCAAATCTACGAACCCCTGATCATCCGCGACTATGACGGCGCATTCGAACCGGCGCTCGCCACCGAATGGGGCCCCAAGGCTGACGATCCGAACGTCTGGGTGTTCAAGCTGCGCGAAGGCGTGACCTTCCATGACGGCTCTGCCTTCACCGCCGAGGACGTCGTGTTCTCGTTCGAGCGGGCCAAGACCCCGGATTCGGACATGAAGGAACTGCTGACCTCGATCACGGAGATCCGGGCGGTCGACGATTACACCGTCGAATTCGTCACCGATGGTCCGAACCCGATCCTGGCCAACAACGTGACCAACCTGTTCATCATGGACAAAACCTGGACCGAGGCGAACGACGCCACCAAGGTGCAGGATTACGAAGGCGGTGAAACGACCTTTGCGGCCGCCAACACCAACGGCACCGGCCCCTTCGTGCTGGAAAGCCGCGAACCCGACGTGAAGACCGTGCTGACCCAGAACCCCGATTACTGGGGCATGGACACCTTCCCGATGGAAGTGACCGAGGTCGTCTACACCCCGATCCAGAACGCCGCGACCCGCGTCGCCGCGCTGCTGTCGGGCGAGGTCGACTTCATCCAGGACGTTCCGGTGCAGGACCTTGGCCGCGTCGGTGATACCGAAGGGCTCAGCGTGAAGTCGACCGAACAGAACCGGACGATCTTCTTCGGTCTGAACTTGGGCGCCGATGACCTGGAAAACGACGATGTCGATGGTGCGAACCCGCTGGCCGATGCCAAGGTGCGCAAGGCGATGAACATGGCTCTGAACCGCGATGCGATCAAACAGGTCGTGATGCGTGGCCAGTCGGTGCCCGCCGGCATGATCGCACCGCCCTTCGTCAATGGCTGGACCGAAGAGATGGACGGCTCCGTTTCGACCGATGTCGAGGCCGCGAAGGCCCTGATGGAAGAGGCCGGCTATGGCGACGGGTTCTCGATCCAGCTGGATTGCCCGAACGACCGCTACATCAACGACGAAGCGATCTGCCAGGCCGCCGTGGGCATGTTCGCCCAGATCGGCATCACCGTGAACCTCGACTCCAAGCCCAAGGCGCAGCACTTCCCGCTGATCGCCAATGGCACCACGGATTTCTTCATGCTGGGCTGGGGCGTTCCGACCTACGATTCCGAGTATGTCTTCAACTTCCTGGTGCACACCAAGGGGGATGAGCGCGGGTCCTGGAATGCGACCGGCTTCTCCGATGCCGGCATCGACGAGAAGATCGTGAGC
Organism: Pseudooceanicola atlanticus; assembly: GCF_000768315.1. Taxonomy (GTDB): domain Bacteria; phylum Pseudomonadota; class Alphaproteobacteria; order Rhodobacterales; family Rhodobacteraceae; genus Pseudooceanicola; species Pseudooceanicola atlanticus. The sequence goes on along the minus strand of NZ_AQQX01000002.1, from coordinate 575,022 downwards.
CTGGCCTCGGAAACCGATCTGGATGCGCGCAACGCCACCATCGCGGATATCTGGTCGACCGTGCAGGAAGAAACGCTCTACCTGCCGATCCACCACCAGGTTCTGAACTGGGGCATGTCCGACATGGTCGGCACGGCGGTCGATCCGTCCGATAGCCCGAAGTTCAAGTACTTCACTCTGAACTGACCCGGACATCCGGCCACGCGGCCGGGTGACCCTTTCGACCGTCGCCCCAGAACAGGGGCGGCGGTTTTCCCCTACCGGCCCATCGGGTCGGACAGAATTTCCGAGGTCAGATGCTCGCCTACATCATCAGACGTGTCGCTCAATCCATCCTCGTCCTACTGGTGACGGGGTTCGTTGCCTTTTCCATGTTCAGCTTTGTCGGCGATCCGATCGACAACATGCTGGGCCAGGAACGCACAGTGGCCGACATCGCACGGCTGCGCGAACAGCTGGGCCTGGATCAGCCGTTCTTCGTGCAATACTGGCGGTTCCTCGAACAGGCTGCGCAGGGCAATTTCGGGCTGAGCTACCGTCAGGGGCGTCCGGTGTCGGACATCCTGATCGAACGCCTGCCCGCGACGCTGGAACTGGCTTTCGTGTCGGGCCTGCTGGCGCTGTGCGGCGGGATCGGGCTGGGCATCTTCACCGCGATCCGCAAGCGTGGCGTGTCGGCCAATGTCATCATGACCCTGTCGCTGGTTGGCGTGTCGCTGCCCACCTTCCTGATCGGCATCCTGCTGATCTACCTCTTCTCGGTCGAGCTTGGCTGGCTGCCCTCCTTCGGGCGGGGCGAGGTCACGCGGCTGGGTGGCTGGACCACCGGCTTCCTGACCGAAAGCGGGCTGAAGGCGCTGATCCTGCCGGCCATCACCCTGGGCCTCTACCAGATGACGCTGATCATGCGCCTGGTGCGGACCGAGATGCTGGAAGTGCTGCGCATGGATTACATCCGCTTCGCCCGCGCCCGCGGCATTCGCGAGAGGGCCATCAATTTCCACCACGCGCTGAAGAACACGCTGGTCCCGGTGATCACGATCACCGGCCTGCAGCTGGGGTCGATCATCGCCTTCGCCATCATCACCGAAACGGTGTTCCAGTGGCCGGGCGTCGGGCTGCTCTTCATCAACGCCGTGCAATTCGTCGACATCCCCGTGATGGCCGCCTACCTGATGATGATCTCGGTCATGTTCGTGGGGATCAACCTGATCGTCGACCTGCTTTACTTCGCCATCGACCCGCGCCTGCGCGTCGACCGCAGCGCAGCCGGAGGCCACTGACATGACCCAGACCGAGCTTCGCCCCAAAGCCGATCCCGCCCGCCCGTCGCGGTTTTCCCGCGCGGTGAACAGCGACCTGTTCCATTCCTTCCGCAGCAACCCGGTGGCCGTGGTGTCGGCGATCGTGGTCATGGTGCTGATCCTTGCGGCGGTCTTTGCCCCGCTGGTCGCGCCGCATGATCCGTTCAACCCGGCCACGCTGAACCTGATGAACGGCTTCACCCCACCCGGAGAGGCCAATGCCTTCACCGGGGATTTCTTCGTGCTGGGCACCGATGACCAGGGGCGCGACGTGTTCTCGACCATCCTCTACGGGATGCGGATATCGCTGTTCGTGGGTTTTTCGGCCGTGCTCTTCGCGATGGTGCTGGGGGTGATCCTTGGCCTGATCGCCGGCTATGTCGGCGGCTGGGTCGAAACGATCATCATGCGCATCGCGGATATCCAGCTGACCTTCCCGGCCATCCTCGTGGCCATGCTGATCTTCGGGATCGCAAAGGGCATCACCCCCCCGGCCTATCGCGACCAGATGGCGATCTGGGTGCTGATCGTGGCCATCGGCCTGTCGGACTGGGTGCAATTCGCCCGAGTCGTGCGGGGTGCGACGCTGGTCGAGAAGAACCGCGAATACGTGCAGGCGGCCAAGATCGCCGGCCGGTCGGCCTTTTCGATCATGCTGCGGCACATCCTGCCCAACGTCATGAACTCCGTCCTGGTGATCGCGACGATCAGCCTGGCGCTGGCCATCATCGCCGAGGCGACCCTGTCCTTCCTGGGCGTGGGCGCGCCGCCGACGAAGCCGTCGCTGGGCACGCTGATCTCGATCGGGCAGGGCTTCATGTTCTCGGGGGAATGGTGGATCCTCATCTTCCCCGCGCTGACGCTGCTGGCGCTGGCCCTGTCGATCAACCTGCTGGGTGACTGGCTGCGCGACGCGCTGAACCCGAAACTGCGATAGGTGGCGAGATGAGCACTCCTGTTTTGTCCGTCCGCGACCTTGTCGTGGAAATTCCCACCCGCAAGGGTCTGCTGAAACCGGTCGATGGCGTGTCCTTCGACATCGCCGCGGGTGAAATCCTGGGCGTCGTCGGTGAAAGCGGCGCGGGCAAGTCGATGACCGGCAATGCCGTGATCGGCCTGCTGGATCGCCCCGCGCGCATCGCGGCGGGCGAGGTACGCCTGCTGGGCGACCCCATCCAGAACCTCAAGGGCGAGGCCCTGCGCCGCCAACGGGGCAAGCGGATGGGTATGATCTTCCAGGATCCGCTGACCTCTCTGAACCCGCTTCTGACCGTGGGTGAGCAGCTGACCGAGACGATCCGCGAACATCTGGATGTCAGCAAGTCCGAGGCCCTGAACCGCGCCATCGCCGCGCTGGAGGAGGTCGGCATTCCTGCCGCCCGTCAGCGCATCGACAGCTACCCGCACGAATTTTCCGGCGGCATGCGGCAGCGTGTGGTGATCGCGCTTGCTTTGTGCGCGGAGCCGGAGCTGGTGATCGCCGATGAACCCACCACCGCGCTGGACGTGAGCGTGCAGGCGCAGATCATCGCCCTGCTCAAGCGTCTGTGCCGGGAACGTGGCGTGGCGGTCATGCTGGTGACCCACGACATGGGAGTCATCGCCGAAGCGGCCGACAGGATCGCCGTGATGTATGCCGGGCGCATGGCCGAACTGGGCCCCGTCCGCGACGTCATCACCAAGCCGCATCACCCCTATACGGCTGGCCTGATGGCCTCCACACCCGTGGCCAGCCGGGGGCAGAAGCGCCTGCGCCAGATTCCCGGTGCCATGCCGCGGCTGGACGCGTTGCCCGATGGCTGCGCCTTCCATCCCCGCTGTGAAAAGGCGACCGACAAGTGCCGCGCCGAACCGGGCCCCACCCTGGCAGCAGATGAAGGGCGCGCGGCCTGCTGGTACCCGTTGACCCAGACGAAAGAGGCGACCGCATGAGCACCCTCATCCGTGTCGAGGCACTGACCCGCATCTTCGACGTGTCCAAGCCCTGGCTGAACCGTGTGCTGGAACGTCTGCCCAAGGCCAAGTTGACCGCCGTTTCGGACGTTTCCTTCGAGATCGAAGAGAACTCCGTCTACGCGCTGGTCGGCGAAAGCGGGTCGGGCAAGTCGACCATCGGCAAAATGATCACCGGCCTGGTCCCGCCCACCAAGGGCAGGATCGAGGTCAACGGCAAGGATATCAGCTCCGACCCCGACAGTGCCGAGGCGGCGAAGGTCCGGGCCGATATCCAGATGATCTTCCAGGACCCGTATGCCTCGCTGAACCCGCGCTGGAAGGTCCGCAACATCATCGCCGAACCCGTCGCCGTGCGAGGCGGCAAGACCGGGGGTCTGGCGGAAAGGATGCTGGAACAGGTGGGCCTGTCCGGCGCAGATGCCGACAAGTATCCGCACGAGTTCTCGGGCGGGCAGCGGCAGCGTATCTGCATCGCCCGCGCGCTGGCCTCGGGCCCCAAGATCATCGTCTGTGACGAACCGACCTCTGCGCTGGACGTTTCTGTGCAAAGTCAGGTGCTGAACCTGATGTCCGACCTGCGGGAAGAGCTGGGGCTGACCTATCTCTTCATCAGCCACGACCTGACCGTGGTGCAGCACATGGCCGACAAGATCGGGGTGCTCTACCTCGGGACGCTGGTGGAAGAGGCCCCGCGCGACGCACTGTTCTCCGATCCCAAGCATCCCTATACGCAGATGATCTTTGACGCCGCGCCGCGCATGGATGCCTTCGGGCGCGAGGTCGATCCGCCCAAGGGGGAAATTCCCGACGCGATCAATCCGCCGACCGGCTGTCCCTATCATCCGCGCTGTCCGATTGCCGTGGACAGGTGCAGCCAGGAGAAGCCCCTGCTGCGCCATATCGGCGACACGCGCGTGGCCTGCCACCTGGCGGAATAACCCGCCCGCGCGTCAGATCACCCGGATCACATCCTTGCCGACGGACAGCATGTAGCCGCGCCGCGCGATGTTGCGGACCAGCAATTCGCTGACCAGCTGGTTGCCCAGCGTGTCGCGCAGCCGCTTGATCCGGGTGGCGCCGGCGGCCTCTTCGCAATCGGCCACGTTGCGGCCGGAAATCATCGCCTCGATCTGCGCGCCGGTCAGCATCTCGTCGTCCAGCCGCGCTTCGGCCAGGATCGACAAAGTCTCCATCGCGGCATCGGTCAGCTTGAAGCCGTGATTGTTCAGGTAGACAGTCTTTTCATCGCGGCTGATGAGCAGCGAATTCACCTCGATCCCCGCGCGCTCGATCTCGGCCATGCGGCGGTTGAGCGTGATGAGGATCACCAGGAAGACCAGCGCCGCGACCAGCAGGGCAGTGGCAAAGACCATCAGCACGAAGATGACGATCCGGTAGCCCGCCAGCGTTTCCGCAAAGGCGGTGCCGGACTGGGCCAGGATTTCCAGCAGCTTGATCTCGGCATCGCCGGTCAGGGTGTCGTTCTCGACGAAGATGCGTTCCACCCGTTCGTTGAACACACCCGCATCGGGCAGTGTCAGGAAGAGGATCACGCCCCCGATCACCAGCATTAGGACGATGGCCGCGATGCCGATCGTCACCACGCGGGTGCCGACACGTCGGATGTCAGCGGCGAATTCGGTCGAATCTGATTGCACCGTCACCTTGGTCCTTCTTCGATCTCAGCCTTTCAGCGACAGGATCTTGAGAAGGATCCATCCCCGGGCGGCCAGAATGCTCCGGGCCTCTTCGGTCGCGTCGGCCAGGTTGCAGGTGGAAACCGTAAGCTCACCATAATTCAGCTGCAGGGGATTGTCCCGCTTGGCCTTGTATTCGGCCACGCAGGCAGCGCTCGCAACAGCGGGAGCGGTGATCAGCGCGAGTGAGACGCCAAGGATGAGTGCGATGTGTTTCATGCAGCGGAATGTGCCCGCGCGGCCCGTGTCATTCAATAACCAAAGGGGCTTGGGAACCGCGTTATCCGATAACAGGGGGCCGTTATTGCCCGATTTCGCCGGTTCGACCCATCGTCTGGTCATGCCTCATCCGTCCCCCGGGTCGGGGCGGACACATACCCAGACCTCGAGCCTGCATATCCAAAAGGAGATTTCACATGGGCCGCAAATTCATCGCAACCATCCTCGCCGCGGCGATTGCCGTCACTTCCATCAGCGCCACCACCACCGCCGCCCAGGCCGGTGACAAGGATGTCGCCCGCTTTATCGTCGGGGCCACTGCCCTTGCGATCATCGGGGCCGCCATCGCCGACGAACAGCGCAAGAAGAACAAGGCGCATGCCGGCACGCAGAGCCATTACAAGCCCAAGCCCCAAGTGCACCACAAGCCGCGTTACAACAACCATCAGCGGCACTACAACAACCACAAGCCGCGCTATAACAATCACGGCCATAAACCGCGCCACAATGCCGGTCTTGTCGCCCCGCGCAAATGCCTGATCAACGCCCAAACCCGCCAGGGCTGGACCAAGGGCTACGCGGTTGGCTGCACCCGCCACAACATCCGTCGCCCCGCCGCGCTGCCCAGCGATTGCGTGCGCCGTAACTTCGCCAACACCTCGCGTTACTTCTACTCCGCCCGCTGCCTGCGCCGGAACGGTTTCAACGCGTAACCGAACGCTCCCCAGGTTCGCCATTCTCCAGGCGGCGGACAGAGCGAGGAGGGAGGGGACACGGCCCCTCCCTCCTTTTTTGCGTGCTTCCCTTGGGCGGGGGGATTGGGTAGGCCGGGGCATGGATGGTCCCGATTTCTCCCTTGAACAGAGCCTGATCGCCCAGGGCGCCCGTCGTATCGCCGGTGTGGACGAGGTGGGCCGCGGCCCGCTGGCCGGCCCTGTCACCGCGGCTGCCGTCGTGCTGGACCCGTCCGCGATCCCCGATGGCCTGAACGATTCCAAGAAGCTGACCGAGAAGAAGCGCATCGCCCTTCTGGAGGCGCTGCAGGATTGCGCCGAGATCTCTGTCGCTCATGCCAGCGTCGAGGAGATCGACGAGATCAACATTCTCCGTGCCTCTCACCTGGCGATGGAACGGGCGGTTGCCGGGCTGTCCGTGCCGCCCGACCACCTGCTGATCGACGGCAATCTGATTCCCCGTGGTCTGACGATACCCGCCCAGGCGGTGGTCAAAGGCGACGGCCGGTCGGTGTCGATCGCCGCGGCCTCCATCGCGGCCAAAATCGCGCGTGACATGATCATGCGGGATTTGGCGCAACAGTTTCCCGGCTACGGATGGGAGTCCAACGCCGGATATCCGTCAAAAAGCCACATTTCGGCGCTTCAAAATATCGGTGTCACCCCACACCATAGACGGAGCTTCAAACCTGTCCACAATATCTTGTGTAAAGATAAAAGCGTAACCCCTTGATTCGAAAAAGAAATTGACTGCGAATCACCTTTGACTCATCATTTGGGCATCTAACGAGCACCCGCAAACGGGGCCGGCATAGAGGCAGAAGATGATGAAAACAAAGACCAAAGAGGCAGCGACCCTGCCGCTCAACACTATCCTGGCCGGCGATTGCGTGGAGCAGATGAATGCTCTGCCCGAAAGCTCTGTCGACCTGATTTTCGCGGATCCCCCGTACAATTTGCAGTTGCGTGGCTCGCTGCATCGCCCCGACAATTCCGAGGTCGACGCGGTGGACGATGCCTGGGATCAGTTCGCGTCGTTCGAAGCCTATGACAAGTTCACCCGCGAGTGGCTGAAAGCCGCGCGGCGCCTGTTGAAACCCAACGGTGCGATCTGGGTCATCGGCTCCTATCACAACATCTTCCGCGTGGGTGCGGCGCTGCAGGACCAGGGCTACTGGATCCTCAACGACGTGGTTTGGCGCAAGTCGAACCCGATGCCGAATTTCCGCGGCAAGCGCTTTACCAATGCCCATGAAACGATGATCTGGGCATCGAAGGGCGAGGGTGCGAAATATACCTTCAATTACGAGGCGCTGAAGTCGCTGAACGAAGGCGTGCAGATGCGGTCGGACTGGGTGCTGCCGATCTGCAATGGCGGTGAACGCCTCAAGGACGCCAACGGCGACAAGGCCCATCCGACGCAGAAACCCGAAAGCCTTTTGCACCGGGTTCTGGTCGGGTCGACCAATCCGGGCGATGTGGTGCTGGACCCGTTCTTCGGTACGGGCACGACCGGGGCCGTGGCCAAGATGCTGGGCCGTGATTTCATCGGGATCGAGCGCGAGGAAAGCTATCGTCGCGTCGCCGAAGCCCGCCTGGCGCGGGTTCGGAAATACGACCGCGAGGCGCTGGAAGTGTCGGCCTCCAAACGTGCGGCGCCGCGTGTGCCGTTCGGGCAGCTGGTCGAGCGTGGCATGCTGCGCCCGGGTGAGGAATTGTGGTCGATGAACGGTCGCCACAAGGCCAAGGTCCGCGCGGATGGCACGCTGATCGGCGACGACATCAAGGGCTCCATCCACCAGGTCGGGGCGCATCTGGAAGGTGCGCCGTCCTGCAACGGCTGGACTTACTGGTGCTTCAAGCGCGACGGGAAGACCATTCCGATCGACCTGCTGCGCCAGCAGATCCGCGCCGAGATGAACTGAGACATCAAGCGTTTACACGAACCGCCGGCACCGCCGACCGCCAAGTGCGGTGCCTAACTCATGCCCCGCCCTTACCGGCGGGGCCTTTTCGTTGCGATCAGCCCGCAGGTTCGGGGTGCTGGCCTTTCTTGTAGGGTTTCCAGTCGGTTATCTCGGGGTAGTACATGGCCCGCCACTTGCGAACCTTGGGGTTCATCATCCGCCGCCACAGCGGGGGAACCATCGCGATCGTGGCCATCAGGGGATAGCCGTAGGGCAGTTGCGGGGCTTCGTCGGCGCCGTAATTCTGCAGCAGGGGAAAGCGGCGGTCGGGCTTGTAGTGATGGTCGGAATGGCGCTGCAAGTTGATCAGCATCCAGTTCGACACCTTGTGCGCGGCGTTCCAGCTGTGATGCGGTTTGACGTGTTCGTACTTGCCGTTGCCCAGGTATTTCCGGGTCAGCCCGTAATGTTCGACGTAGTTGGTCAGTTCCAGCATCCAGACGGCGAAAAAGGCCTGCAGCAGGAACAGCATCAGCCCGTACCAGCCGCCCAGCACCAGCGCCACGACGAGCATCCCGAGTTGCAGAAAAGCGTAGCGCCAGAAGGGGTTGCGCCGGTCCAACGCTGAGGCGCCCCGACGTTTCAGCATCGCCACCTCGGCCCGCCAGGCCGAACGCGGGCACTCCATCAATACGCGGGGGAAGAAGCGGAAGAACCCTTCGTTGTAACGCGCGGTGACGGCGTCGCGGGTGGTGCCGACATGCAGATGGTGGACCAGCAGGTGTTCGGAGCGGAAGTGGGAATAGAGCACCATGGACAGCAGCAAATCGCCCAGCCAGCGCTCCAGGTTGTTCTTTTGATGAAGCAATTCATGGGCATAGACGATCCCGGCGGCGCCGGTCATGACGCCGAACCCGTAGGTCAGACCCAGGATTTCGAGCACACCCAGATGCCGGTGATCGGCGACGTACCAGATCATCCAGAAGAGGGTGACGAACTGAACCGGCACCCAGACCAGCGTGATCGCGCGATACCAGAACAGGTCGGCTTCCGCGGTTTCGGGATCGGCGTTTTCCTCGTTAAGCCCCGCCAAACCGTCGAGAAGTGTAATCAGAACAAAGCCATAGACGGGAAGCAGCAGAACCCAGATTCCGCCCAGGATGGTGCCTGTCACGGCCAGTGGCACGTTGAGCAGGGTCATCCAGAACGGCATGGCGCTTCGGAATTTCGGGAAGGTGTCGGCGGGGATCATGCGGGCTGCCTTTGATGGAACTCAGGGCCGAGTGTCGCGCAGAGTCTCCAACTTGCCATGACCGAGGTCAAATGCCTTTCGCATGATCGTGGGCAGGTCGGAGGGGCGGAAGTCACCCGGCGACAACAGCCGAAATTCGGCGTCGGTATCACGTCGGTATAACGTCGGTATCACGTCGGTGCTGTGACCGATCTGCGCGACGCGCAGTCCCAGCCGCAGATGGAAGTGGGTGAAGGTGTGCAGCGCCTCTTCTCCGACATCGTGCCAGTCGGCGTCGAGCGGCGGATCCTCCTGCGGATCGGCATCGGCCCAGGGCGATCCGGGCCAGCCCAGCATGCCGCCCAGCAATCCCTTGTCGGGCCGTTTCTCCAGCAGCCAGTGACCATCGGCGGTCCGGGCGAGGTAGGCGATGCCCCGGCGGGTCGGCTTGGCCTTCTTCGGGGTCTTCCTGGGCAGTTCGGGCGCAGTGCCGGCAGCGCGGGCGGCGCAGGGGTCGCGCCAGGGGCAGATGCCGCAGGCGGGCGAGCGTGGGGTGCAGATCGTGGCGCCGAGATCCATCACCGCCTGCGCATAATCGCCGGGGCGGGTGTCGGGGGTCAGCGCCGCGGCCTGTTCCTTGAGCTCGGGCTTGGCGGCGGGCAGGGGGGTGTGGATGTCATGCAGCCGGGCCATCACCCGTTCGACATTGCCGTCCATCACGACGGCGGGCCGGTCGAAGGCGATGGCGGCAATGGCGGCAGCCGTGTAGGGGCCGATGCCGGGCAGTTTCTGCAACCCCTCCTCGGTATCGGGAAAAATGCCGCCATGATCGGCAGAGACGACCCGGGCGCATTTCAGCAGGTTGCGGGCGCGGGCGTAGTAACCCAGGCCCGCCCATTCGCCCATCACGCGGTCATCGGGCGCGGCGGCCAGGTCATCGACACTGGGCCAGAGCGCGGTGAAGCGGGCGAAGTACTCCTTCACTGCGGCGACGGTGGTCTGCTGCAACATGACCTCGGACAGCCAGATGCGGTAGGGGTCGGGGCGGGCATTGGACAGCGGCGGCACCCGCCAGGGCAGGGTGCGGGCATGCTGGTCGTACCAGTCGAGCAGATCTTCGGCGCGTGGCGCGATTTTTGCCATTCTGTTCACCCTGCCGTCACACAATGTTTATGGCTTGCCGGTTCTCGGCTCTGGTCCCGGCGGAATAACCGTCTAGGATAGGGGCCAACCGGGAAAGGCAAGCTTATGGCACAGCGCCGCACGACCTCAACCTACGGATTTGCGCGCACGTCGAAGCTGCTGGAAGGGCAGATTCGGCGGGCGGGAGAAACGCGCGGCTTTGCCGTGACGCGTCTGCTGACCCATTGGGACGAGATCGCGGGCGACATGGCCGAGATGGCCCGCCCCGTCGACGTGAAGTATGCGCGCCAGGGATTTGGCGCGACGCTGACCCTGCTGACCACCGGGGCGATGGCCCCGCTGGTGGAGATGCAGAAGGAAAAGCTGCGGGAAAAGGTGAACGCGGTCTATGGCTACAACGCGATTGCGCGGGTGCGGGTGACGCAGACCGCCGCGACCGGGTTCGCCGATGGCCAGGTCGCCTTTGCCCCGCAGAAACCGAAATCACGGCCCGAACCCAGCCCCGCCGTCACGGCGGAAGCACGGCAGGTGGCGGACGGCGTGGGCGACGAGAGCCTGCGATCGGCGCTTGAGGCCCTGGCCCGGAATGTTTTAAGCAAACAGGACAAGTAGAAAGGACCATTTGATGGACCGCAGAATTTTCATGGCAGGCGGCGCCGCCGCTGTCGTCGTGGCCGCAGGCGGCGCGTGGTATTCCATGCAGGCGCCCGGCACCACGCCCGTGCAGATCAACCAGGTCTCGGGCGAGGAGATCGACACCTCCGACATCATCGAGATGACCCTGGGCGATGAGAACGCCCCGGTGACCCTGATGGAATATGCCTCGTTCACCTGTCCGCATTGCGCCAACTTCCACGACGCCGTGTTCAAGGACCTGAAGGCCGATTACATCGATACCGGCAAGGTGCGGTTCGTCTATCGCGACGTGTATTTCGACCAGTTCGGCCTGTGGGCGGCGATGGTCGCGCGCTGTGAACCGACCCGGTTCTTCGGGATCTCCGACATGCTGTACACGCAGCAGCGCGACTGGATCGGCGATGGCGATCCGGCGGGCATTGCGGACCGCCTGCGCAAGATCGGCCTGGTGGCCGGGCTGGACAACGCATCGCTGGATGCCTGCCTGGCGGACGAGGAACAGGCCCGCAAGCTGGTCGCCTGGTTCCAGAAGAACAGCACCGAGGATGACGTGACGGGCACGCCCACGCTGATCATCGACGGTGAGAAACATTCCAACATGAACTACGGCGATCTGAAGGCTATTCTCGACGCCAAGCTGGAGAGCTGATGGCTGCACCATTGGAAGGTTTGAGGGTCGTCGAACTGGCCCGTATCCTGGCCGGCCCCTGGGCCGGTCAGACTCTGTCCGACCTCGGTGCCGAGGTCATCAAGGTCGAAAGCCCTGACGGGGACGATACCCGGAAGTGGGGCCCGCCGTTCATCGACCGCGACGACGATCACACCGCCGCCTATTACCATTCCTGCAATCGCGGAAAGACCTGCGTCACCTGCGATTTCCGGACCGAGGAAGGCCGCGAGATGGTGCGCGACCTGGTCAAGGATGCCGACATCCTGATCGAGAACTTCAAGGTCGGCGGGTTGAAGAAATACGGGCTGGATTACGAGAGCCTGGCCGAGGTGAACCCCCGGCTGATCTATTGCTCGATCACCGGGTTCGGGCAGGACGGTCCGTATTCGCACCGCGCGGGTTACGATTACATCATCCAGGGCATGTCCGGGCTGATGTCGCTGACCGGGCAACCCGATGGCGAGCCGCTGCGGGCGGGTGTCGCGATCACCGACCTGTTCACCGGCATCTATTCCTCGACCGCGATCCTGGCCGCGCTGCATCAGCGCAGCGTCACCGGCCGTGGCCAGCATATCGACATGGCGCTGCTGGATTGCGCCGTGGCGGTGACGGCAAACCAGGCGATGAACTACCTGTCGACCGGCACACCGCCGGCGCGGACCGGGAATTATCATCCGAACCTGACGCCCTACCAGGTGTTCGAAGTGTCGGACGGGCATATCATCATCGCCACCGGCAATGACGCCCAGTACCAGCGCCTGTGTGACGTTCTGGGGCTGGAGGACATGAAGGACGACCCGGATTACCGGATCAACTCCGACCGCGTCGCCAACCGGCCCGAGATGATCCGTCGCATCCAGGAGGCCTGCCTGCGCTTCACCAAGGCCGAGCTGTTGTCCCAGTGCGAGGGCAAGGGCATTCCGGCGGGGCCGATCAACGACATGGCCGAGGTCTTCGAGGACCCGCAGGTCGTGGCGCGGGGCATGCGGATCGAGCCCGACGGCGTGCCGGGCGTCCGCGCGCCGTTCAAGTTCTCCGATGCGGAGCTGAAGCTGGACCGGGCGAGCCCCAAGCTGCCCCGCACGGCGGAGAGCTGAGCCGGACCTGATCCAAAGGCGCGCCCCCTGGCGGGGGCGCATTCCTGCTACTCGGACCGTTCCCTTCGGGACCGATCCTCGGTTGGGGCCTGTGGCGAGTGGTGCGCGTCGTCCGGAGGTCAGTCGCCCAGCTTGGCGTGCACCTCGTCCAGGTCGATCTCGGCGATCGGCATCTTGTTCGACGGATCGTGGAAATCGTATTTGAATAGCTCGAAATCACGTTTGTAGATTTCGTAGACTAGGTGCATCGACAGGTCGTCGAAGTAATCCTCGACCGGGTGGGCGCGCTTGGGCCCGTGGCCTTCGGATTCGTTGAAGCGGGGAATGCTGCCCAGGTCGACCGGGTTCGGGGTGTCGATGTGATCGAGCACCTGCTGCATGCCCTCGTTGAACTTCTCGGTCCAGAAGATCTTGTCGTAGCGGCCGCCATTGGCGATGAAGGTCGAGATGTGACCGGACATGGCGGACCAGTGAATGTCGGGCTCCATCGGGCGACGCCAGCGGATGGTGTCGCGGGCGAACAGCAGGAAGCGGCGGAACGACTTGATCTGGTCGAAGTCCTGCTGGCCGTCGTCACCGCCGACCTCGATCCCGTATTTCTGCACCAGGAGCGGCACGAGGTTGCCGCGGTAGCGGTTGCCGTTGCGCTGGATGCCGCAGATCTTGTCGAAGAAGGACGACAGGATCCGCGCATAGGGGTTGCGGACGCAGGTGAAGGCGTAGCTTTTGTGGTGGCTTACATTCGCCTCGATCAGCGGCTGGCTGTGATCCTGTGACCATTTATGCAGCCCCTCCTTGGAATCGTGGATGTCGCCGTCATAAAATTGTCCATGATCGGAGTAATACATGATCTGACCGATGGTGGAGCAGGCGCACTTGGGCACGACGCGGTAGACCACGCTCTCACTTTCCGTCATCCATGTGCCGGGGAATCCCATATTGCTCAGCCTCCAGTCATCCGGGCCTGTTTTTTGAACCCAGTCGTTATCTTGCATAAAAAAGCAAACATTGCCTGTCTTATCAATGCGTCTTCCACCATAACGGTGTGGACAAAATACGGCAGTTTCGTGAATTAGTTTCGTCCATGGCAACAATTGCTTACATCCTGTTGTGTCACAAGGATCCGGAAGCGATCATCGATCAGGCCAATCGCCTGACGGCAACCGGCGACTTCATGTCCATCCATTTCGATGGAAATGCCAGCCCGGCCGCCTATCGCCAGATCAGAACCGCGCTGGACCCGAACCCGCGCGTGACCTTTGCCCGCAAGCGGCTCCGCTGCGGGTGGGGGGAGTGGTCGCTGGTCGATGCCACCCTGCAGGCCGTCGAAGCCGCGTTGGAGGCATTTCCGCGGGCCACGCATCTCTACATGCTGTCGGGCGATTGCATGCCGATCAAGACAGCCACCTATGCCCATGATTTCCTGGACAGCGCCGAGAAGGATTACATCGAGAGCTTCGATTTCTTCGACAGCGACTGGATCAAGACCGGGATCAAGGAAGAGCGGCTGATCTACCGCCATTACCTGAACGAACGGAAGCACAAGTGGATGTTCTACCAGAGCATCCTTTTGCAGAAGAAGCTGGGACTGGCGCGGGAGATCCCAGAGGATCTGCAGATCCAGATCGGCAGCCAGTGGTGGTGCCTGCGACGCCAGACCGTCGAGGCGATCATGGACTTCCTCGCCCGGCGGCGCGACGTTATCCGGTTCTTCCGGACCACGTGGATCCCGGACGAGACGTTCTTTCAGACGCTGGTGCGCCACCTGGTCCCGGATGTCGAGATCGAGACGCGCACCCTGACCTTCCTGATGTTCAGCGATTACGGCATGCCGGTCGTCTTCTACAACGACCATTACGATCTGCTGCTGGGGCAGGAGTTCCTGTTCGCCCGCAAGATCAGCCCCGAGGCGCTGGAGTTGAAGACGCGGCTGGGGGCGCTGTATTCGGCGACGGGGACGGAGTTCCAGATCTCGAACGAAGGACAGTCGCTGTTCAAGTTCCTGACCGGGCGGGGCCGGATCGGGCGGCGCTTTGCGCCGCGGTTCTGGGAAAACGAAGCCAGCCTGGGGCGCGAACGCGAATTGCTGATCGTGATCTGCAAGAAGTGGCATGTCGCCAAGCGACTGGCCAAGCAGATCCGGGAACTGACCGACATCCCGACCGTGGAGTACCTGTTTCACGAGGAAAACGCTGCCATGCCCGACCTGGGCGGCATCCAGAACACCTTGGCCAAGCGGACCCGGCACAGGCGGTCGCTGATGCGGATGCTGTTCGACTATTACAAGAGCAACCGGATGGTGATCTGCCTGGACTCGGCCAGCCTGGACCTGTTGCAGGATTTCTGTTCGGACCGGTCGGTGACCACCCTGCTGGAGATCGATTGCGAGTTCGACGACGACTACCTGAAGGGCCATGCACGGCGCGTCGGGCTGGCCGGGGCACGGACGGGCGAGGATGCCCTGCAGCGGCTGCTGCCAACCGTGCGCAACGCGATTGCCATGGAACACGACCAGATCCGCGATGCGGAATTCCCCAATCTCTACCGGATCCGGCAATCCGCCACGGTGGAGCAGAATGCCCGCGCCATGGGCCGGTTCCTTGCGGTTTCCGACGATGTGGCGCATGAACTTGCCAACACACCGCATCTTTTTGCCGATTGAGGGACCCGATGGCCTACGCCTATGACGACCAGAACATCTTTGCCAAGATCCTGCGGGGCGAGATCCCCAACAAGACGGTGAAGGAAACCGACCACACGCTGGCCTTCGAGGATATCCGCCCGCAGGCGCCGGTGCATGTGCTGGTCATCCCCAAGGGCGCTTATGTGACCTACGATCATTTCGCCGCGGAGGCCTCGGCCGAGGAGATCGTGGATTTCCACCGGGTCGTGGCCGATGTGTGCCGCAGCACCGGGGTGACGGCGGATGAGGGGGCGGGCTGCCGCTTCATCTCGAATGCAGGGGAACATGGCGTGCAGGAAGTGCCGCATTTCCACCTGCATATCCTGGGGGGGCGCCGCATGGGGCGGATGGTCCAGCCGGAATAAGCCTCGGCATTGTATGCACAGCGGAAACAATCTTGTTTGATTGTTTCCGATGAGCGCCTAACCACGCGGCGGCAGCTTGTCGAAGGTCGGCACGCCGTCGGGCACGGTCTGGTAGAAATTCGTGTCGCACATGTAGATCGCGGCCTGTGGCCCTGCGTAGTCCGACGGATCGTCCAGCGTTCCGGCCTTCATCACCACCGTGCCGTTGTCGAGCAGCGTGACCAGGCTGGTCATGCAGGTCGGACAGAATTGGCGGTGGACCGGTTGGTCCAGGTCGGGGCGGGTAAAGTCCCGCGGTTCGCCCCTGGTGAAGCGAAACTCCGACTGCGCGCCGAGCATGAAGTAATTCGGCCCGCCGCCGGAGTAATATTGGCATTCCCGGCAATGGCATTGCGCATGCAGGAACACCTTGCCCGTGTATTCGTAGGCGGTGTCCCCGCAATAGCAGCGTCCGGAGATCACCCCTGTGGTCATCCGAAGACCGCCGTCAGGCTTTCATCGACGGCGTTCGAGATCTCGTCGATATGGTCGGGCGTGGCGATCAGGGCGGGGCTGAAGGTCAGCGTGTTGTTGTAGCCCGGGACGGAGCGGTTGGTGACCCCGATAATGACCTGACGCTTGGCGCATTCGGCGACGATCTGCGCGCATTGCTTTTCGTCGGCGGGGGCGCGGGTCTGGCGGTCGGCGACCAGTTCGATCCCTGCAAAAAGACCCTTGCCGCGGACCTCGCCGATCACCTTGTGCTTCTCGGCCAGCGCTTCGAAGTTTTTCAGCAGGCGGTCGCCCATGGCCACGGTGTTGTCGAGCAGGTTCTCGTCTTCGATGATGCGCATGTTCTCGATCGCGGCGGCGGGGCCGGCGGTGCAGCCCCCGAAGGTCGAGATGTCGCGGAAGTAATCCATCGGGTCCTCGGGCGATTCCTTGAACATGTCGAAGACGCGTTCCGAGGTGACGCAGCAGGCAATGGCGGCATAGCCAGAGGCCACGCCCTTGGCCATGGTGACGAAATCGGGCTCGATCCCATAATGCTGGTAGCCGAACCAGGTGCCGGTGCGGCCCACACCGCAGACGACCTCGTCGATATGCAGCAGGATATCGTACTTGCGGCAGATCTCCTGCACGCGGGGCCAATAGCCTTCGGGCGGGACAATGACACCACCACCCGCGGTGATCGGTTCAAGGCAGAGCGCGCCGACGGTTTCGGGCCCTTCGGCCAGGATCACCTGTTCGATCTGGTCCGCGGCCCATTCGCCGTAATTCTCGACCGGCGCGTTCTGATCGCCGGCGCGGTATTCCAGGCAATGGGGCACGCGCACGAAATCGGGGGCGAAGGGGCCATATTGCGCGTTGCGCTGGTCCTGGCCGCCGGCCGACAGGGCGCCGATGGTGGTGCCGTGATAATCGCGGTCGCGGTAGAGGATCTTGGTCTTCTTGCCGCCGTATTTCTTGTGGGCGATCTGGCGGACCATCTTGAAGGCCTTCTCGTTCGCCTCGGACCCGGAATTGCAATAATAGACGCGGGTCAGGCCCGGCATCTTCTCGATCAGCTTTTCGGCGAAGATCGCGCCGGGGATCGTGCCGGCGGCCCCGGCGAAATAGTTCAGCTTGATCAGCTGGTCGCGCACGGCATTGGCGATGCTTTCACGGCCATAGCCCACGTTCACGGTCCAGACGCCGCCCGACACACCGTCGAGGTGCTTCACCCCGCGTTGGTCCCAGACATGGATACCCTTGCCCTCGGTGATGATACGCGGCTCGCCGGTCTCGAAGGGTTTGTGCTGCACCAGGTGGTGCCAGACATGGGCGCGGTCGGCTTCGACCACCTTGGAGATATCGTTGTCGCGGAATCCGTCTTCCATGGGGTCCTCCTGCGGGCATGTTTGGCGGGACGGTACGCTTGAGGCGGGGATTTGGCAATTGGGGGCGTTTGGGTTGGTTTGGTCATTCAACTCCGTGTGTCGCTGCCCTCGGTTTTTACATGAGAGTTTGGGATGCCAAAAGCGCTCGACCTTGGGGAGTACCATCGTCCGCAAATCGGGCACGTCATGCCTTGCCCGGCCCGTGCCGGATCGGAAGGCCTTGCGGCCCCCTTCCTCTCGGCTAGGCTGAGGGGATGACACCAGACGATACCGCCCTGCTCACCGACCTGTTCAACGCTGCCGTGGCCGCGGCCGATCCGGCGGAGGCGCTGAAGGATCACCTGCCGGAGAAGCCGAAGGGCCGGACCGTGGTGATCGGGGCCGGCAAGGGGGCGGCGCAGTTGGCGCAGACTTTCGAAGCCGCCTGGGACGGCCCGGTCGAGGGGGTGATCGTCACCCGCTATGGCTATGCCGCGCCGTGTCGCCAGCTGAAGGTTCTGGAAGCCGCGCACCCTGTCCCCGATGCCGCTGGCGAGGCCGCCACGCAGGAGGTTCTGGCCGCGCTTGAGGGGCTGACGGCGGATGACCTGGTGGTCGCGCTGATCACCGGAGGCGGGTCGGCCCTTCTGGCCGCGCCGCCCGAGGGGCTGACGCTGGAGGACGAGCAGGGTCTGAACAAGGCGCTGCTGTCGAGCGGTGCGCCGATCGGCGTGATGAACGCGATCCGCAAGCAGGTGAGCCGGGTCAAGGGTGGTCGGCTGGCAGCGATGGTCGGTCCGGCGCGGCTGGTCAGCCTCGTCGTGTCGGACGTGCCCGGCGACGACCCGGCCGAGGTGGCAAGCGGCCCGACGGTGCCCGGCCCCGCGACCCGCGCCGATGCGCTGGCGGCGATACGGGCCTGGAACATCACCCTGCCGGATCGGATCATGACCTTCCTGAACGAGGCACCGGAGGACGCGCCGCAGCCCGGCGACGCGGTGTTCGAGGGGCAGGAGGTGCATGTCATCGCCTCGGCCGCGCGGTCGCTGGAGGCCGCGGCGGCCCTGGCAGCCGAACGTGGTCTGACCGCGCATATCCTGTCCGACGCGATGGAAGGGGAGGCGCGCGACATCGCCCGTGCCCATGCGGCCATCGCCCGGGAAGTGGCGGCGAAGAACCGTCCCTTCACCGCGCCCTGCCTGCTGTTGTCGGGCGGCGAGACGACCGTGACGCTGAAACACGAGGGCAAAGGCGGGCGGAACAGCGAATTCCTTCTGGCCTTTGCGCTGGCCGTGGAGGGTTGCGAGGGGATCGCGGCGCTGGCGGCGGATACGGACGGGATCGACGGGAGCGAGGACAATGCCGGTGCCTTTGCCGATGCGGGCACCTGCGCCGCGATGCGCGCCGCCGGGATCGATCCGGCCGAGGCGCTGTCGCTGAACGATGCCTGGAGCGCCTTCGACGCCTGCGGCGGGTTGTTCGTGCCAGGGCCGACCGGCACGAACGTCAATGATTTCCGGGCGATCCTGATCCGCTGAGGATCGGAACCGCCCGGGCTGGATGTCCTTGGGGGTGAGGCAAGCCCCTGGGCGTGGGTCATTCCGGGGTCAGGCAGGCCTCCAGCCCCTTGGCGAGGTTCAGCAGCAGATCGTCGTAGAGATCCGGCCCCGGGGTCATGGACGACCCGACAGGGTCGAGCGTGTGGACCTTCACACCCAGCGTCGCGGCCATGCGGTCGGCGGTGCGGGTGTCGAATTGCGGCTCGGTGAAGAGGCAGCGGATATCGGCGGCCTCGGCTTCAGCCTGAAGCTCTGCGATGCGGCGGGCACCGGGAGGGGTGGCGTCGCTGTCGGCAATCGCGCCGCTGGCGGGAAGGTCGAACCGGTCGGTGAAATAGCCATAGGCATCGTGGTAGACGAAGAACCCGCCTTCGAGCGGCGACAGGCGCGCCGTCAGCTCTCCGGTCAGGGTCTTGATGCGGGTCATCGCGGCCTCGGTATTCTCGCGGTAGGTGGCGGCGTTGTCGGGGTCGATCTCGGCCAGTTGGCGCGAGATTTCCGGCAGCCAGATCAGCGCGTTGACCGGGTCGAGCCAGGCATGGTGGTCGATGCCGTCATGCACGTGGCCATCGCCGACATGGTGGCCGTCGGAGGTGTCGTCGCCGGCGTGGTCCTCGTGGTCGTGATCGTGGTGGTCCTCGGCGTGGTCCTCGTGGTTGTGGTGATCGTCATGCTCGGCCTCATGGTCATGATCTTCGTGGGCCGCATGATCGTCGCCGTGATCGTCATGTTCTGCATGATCAGCGTGATCTTCGCCATGATCATCGTGCCCTTCCTCACCGTGGTCATGGCCGCCGAGGCGCAGATGCGTGCCTTCGACCTCGATCAGGGGGACGGAGCGGATGTTGGTGGCCAGCGTCTCGGTCGCCTCTTCGATCCAGGGCGATTGCGCCGCGCCGATCCAGAAAAGCAGGTGACCGTTGGCCAGCGTGTTCGCCTCGGACGGGCGCATCTGGTGCCCATGAGGGGAGCCGCCGGGCGGCAGGAGCAGGTCGGGTTCGCCCACGCCCTGCATCACCTGAGCTACCAGCGCATGGACGGGCGGGATGTCGGTGACGACGCGGGGCGCCTCGGCCAGGGCGAGGCTGGGCAGGGTTGCGCAGAGGGCGACGGAGGAGAGGAGGGTGCGCATGTCGATTTGACCAATTTTGTTACAAGATAACATTGCCTCTAACATGCGATGTGATAATATATCAATATGGCACATGAGAAAAATCCCGACCCCCTGCGCGAGTTCCATCCGCATAATCACGATCACTGCGTTTCGGACGCGATGGCGGCGGCCGAACGGATCTGCGCGTCTTCCGGCGCGCGGCTGACCCCGGTGCGGCGGCGGGTGCTGGAAATCCTGCTGGAGGGGCACCGCCCGATGGGCGCCTATGATGTCCTTGGCCGACTGGACGAGGAGGGGCTGGGCGACAAGCCGCCCGTCGCCTATCGCGCGCTCGGCTTCCTGGTGGATCACGGGTTGGCGCATCGGATCGAGCGGCTGAATGCCTTCATCGCCTGCCCACATCCCGAGGCCGAGGGGCATGGCGCCGCGTTCCTGATCTGTCGCGGTTGTGGCACGGTGGCCGAGGTCACGGCGACCCTGCCTGACCTGCCCGAAGGGTTCCGCGTCGAACGGACCACGGTTGAAGCCGAGGGCCTTTGTGCCGCCTGTACGGAGAAAGCCGCGTGAGCAGATTGATCGAGGCCAAGGGGCTGAGCGCCGGTTTCGGCGGCACGGATGTGCTATCCGGTGTCGATTTCCACATAGATGGCGGAGAAATCGTGACCGTGGTCGGCCCGAACGGGTCGGGCAAGTCCACGCTGATGCGGATGCTGGTCGGCGCGCTGTCGCCGCGCGCGGGCCGGATCACGCGGATGCCGGGGCTGCGGCTGGGCTATGTCCCGCAACGGCTGAGCATCGACCCGACCCTGCCGCTGAGCGTTTCGCGCTTCCTGGACCTGCCGCGCCCGGCGGGGCGGGCCGCCAAGGCGGCGATGCTGGAGCGGGTCGGGATTTCCGCGCTGGCGGATCGTCCGCTGGCCGGGTTGTCGGGTGGGCAGTACCAGCGCGCCCTGCTGGCCCGTGCCCTGCTGGTCGATCCGCATCTGCTGATCCTGGACGAGGCGACGCAGGGCATGGACCAGCGCGGTTCGGCCGATTTCTACGCCCTGATCGCCACCCTGCGGGAGGAAATGGGGACCGCCGTCCTGATGGTCTCGCACGAGTTGCACGTTGTGATGAGCGCGAGCGACCGCGTGGTTTGTCTGAACGGGCATGTCTGCTGCGAAGGCGCGCCCGAGATCGTCAGCTCTGCCCCAGAATACCGCGCGCTGTTCGGCACCGGGACCCATGGGGCGCTGGCGCTTTACCGGCACGAGCACGATCACTCCCATGATCACGATCATCATCACGGGCACGGGCATGACCATGGCGACCGCCATCACCACGACCACGGTGCCGCGCTGGACAAGACGGGAACGGACAATTGAGCGGGCTTTTCTCTGAATTCATGATCCGCGCGGCCCTGGCCGGGCTGGGGGTCGCGGTGGCGGCGCCGTTCCTCGGAGTTTTCGTCGTCTGGCGGCGGATGGCCTATTTCGGCGACGCGACCGCCCATGCGGCGGTGATGGGCGTGGCCCTGTCGCTGATGCTGCACCTGCCGGTCTACCTGGGTGTCGCGGGTGTCGCCGTGATCATGGCTCTGTCCGTGGCGGCGATGGAATCCGGGCGTCCGGGATTGGGCGCGGATTCGCTGCTGGGGGTGCTGTCGCATGGGGCGCTGGCGATCGGGCTGATCGCGGTGTCCTTCCTGCCCGGCGCGCGGCTGAACCTCGAGGCCTACCTCTTCGGCGATATCCTGGCCGTGTCCTGGGGCGATGTCGGGGTGATCTGGGGTGGCGCGGCTGCAATCATCGCGGTGATCGGCTGGCGCTGGCGCGCGTTGTTGACGGCGACGGTGAACCCCGACCTCGCTTGGTCCTCGGGCATGAACCCCGACCGCGACCGGCGCATCCTGACACTGGCCCTGGCGTTGCTGGTGGCGCTGGCGATCAAGGTGGTGGGTGCGTTGTTGATCACGGCGCTGCTGGTGATCCCGGCAGCGGCCGCGCGGCCCTTTGCCCGCTCGCCCGAGGCGATGCTGGGCTTCGGCGTCGCCGTCGGCGGTGTCGCGGCGCTCGGCGGGCTGGGCCTGTCCTACGGGCTGGACAGCCCGGCGGGGCCGTCGATCGTGGCGGTGGCCGTGGCGCTGTTTGCGCTTGGGCGGATGGCGCTGGTCTGGCGGCGGGTGGAATGAGGCGAATTCGCCTGAATTAGGGTCTGTTTTCGAGGGTTCGTGCCCTGTGGCCTTCCCCGCGTAGGACGACTTGGGTTGTCTTGTCCTGCCGGCGGATACGCTGGGAAGGGCCATCCCGCAGGTCGTTTCCTGACATCGGTCTTGATCCACACACGGCGAATGGCTGCCCGATCCGGCCAGTTCATCCGGATGCTGAGCAGATCCAGAGCCTAAACAAGGGCTTTTGCGTCCTGATCGTCACCGCCCCTCCCAGGCTTCAAAAAAGAACAAAACGTGAATATACTGCGAGTCGCTCCAACGCATCGCTCCCCATGTTCACCGAGATCTCTGCCACCTCGAACTTCACCTTCCTCACCGGGGCCTCCCACCCCGAGGAATACGTGCTGCGTGCCGAACAGCTGGGCCTGGCCGCCATCGCCATCGCCGACACCAATTCCGTTGCCGGCATCGTCCGCGCCCACCAGCAGGCGCGCGAGATCGCCCGCGCCATCCGCGAACGCACGGACTGGGAGGCCGCGAACGGGCCGATGGGACCGCTCAAGCCCGGCCACGAACCGCCCCGCCCGAAGGCGCCGCGGCTGATCCCGGCGGCCCGGCTGCTGCTGGCCGACGGGACGGAGATCACGGCCCTGCCCGAGGCGCGGCAGGGCTGGGGACGGCTGTGTCGCCTGATCTCCAAGGGACGGTTGCGGTCGCCCAAGGGCGATTGCCTGCTCCACCCCGAGGACCTGCTGGAGAACGGGCTGGACCAGGTGCACCTGGTGCTCCACCCGCCACAAAGCCTGACATCGCAGCGCGGCGCGGGTGACTGGCTGCCAAGGGCGAAACGGCTGACGCGCCGCTTTGGCCGGCAGATGTCGCTGGCGCTGGCCCCGGCCTATGACGGGCAGGATGCGGCCCGGTTCGCGGCGCAGACGGCGCTGGCCGAGGCGCTTGCCCTGCCCACCATCGCCAGCGCCCGCCCGATCATGCATCACGGGCGCCGCCGCAGGCTGGCCGATGTGGTCACCGCGATCCGCACCTCCCGCACGGTCGAGGCCCTGGGCCGCGACGCGCTGGCCAATGGCGAACAGCGCCTGCGGTCGGAGGCCGAGATGCGGCGCATGCTGGGGCCGTTTCAGGATGCCGTGGATCGTACGATTTCCCTGGTTCAGAGACTGAATTTCAGCCTCGACGAGCTGCGCTACGAATATCCCAGCGAGATCGCGGAAGGCGAAAGCCCCACCGACCGTCTGGCCCGGCTGGCGCGGGCGGGGCTGGCCTGGCGCTATCCCTACGGCGCGCCCGACAGGGTCCGCGCCATGCTGGATCATGAACTGACCCTGATCGCCAAGTTGAATTACGAACCCTATTTCCTGACCGTGCATGACGTCGTGGCCTTCGCCCGGTCGCGCAACATCCTGTGCCAGGGGCGCGGCTCGGCGGCAAACTCGGTCGTGTGCTACGCGCTTGGCGTCACCTCGGTCAGCCCCGAGATCGGCACGATGGTGTTCGAACGCTTCGTGTCGGAGGCCCGCGACGAACCGCCCGACATCGACGTCGATTTCGAACACGAGCGGCGCGAGGAGGTGATCCAGCACATCTACGAACGCTACGGCCGCCACCGCGCGGGGCTGTGTGCCACGGTGATCCATTACCGCGGCAAGCGCGCCATCCGCGAGGTCGGCCGCGCCATGGGCCTGACGGAGGACACGATCTCGGCGCTCAGCTCGCAGCTCTGGGGGTTCTTCGCCGCCGGCGGGATGGAGGACCAGCGGATGCGCGAGATCGGGCTGGACCCCACCGATCCGCGCCTGCGCCAGACCATGGCCCTGATCCACGAGATCGAGGGCTTCCCCCGCCACCTGTCGCAGCATGTCGGCGGCTTCATCATGACCGAGGGACGGTTGGACGAACTTGTCCCGATCGAGAACGCCACGATGGAGGACCGCACGGTCATCTGCTGGGACAAGGACGATATCGACACGCTCGGCATCCTGAAGGTCGACGTGCTGGCGCTTGGCATGCTGACCTGCATCCGCAAGGCCTTCGACCTGCTGGAGCGCCACGAGATGACCGAGCTGGACCTCGCCACGATCCCGCCGGAGGATCCCAAGGTCTACGACATGCTGTGCAAGGCCGACACGATCGGCGTCTTCCAGGTGGAAAGCCGGGCGCAGATGAACTTCCTGCCCCGGATGCGGCCGCGCTGCTTCTACGACCTGGTGATCGAGGTCGCGATCATCCGCCCCGGCCCGATCCAGGGCGACATGGTCCACCCCTATATCCGCCGCCGCAACGGCGAGGAGGCGGTGGAATTCCCCTCGGACGAGCTGGGCCGGGTGCTGGGCAAGACGCTTGGCGTGCCGCTCTTCCAGGAACAGGCGATGCAGATCGCGATCATCGGGGCCGGGTTCACCCCAGAGGAGGCGGACCGCCTGCGCCGGTCCCTCGCCACCTTCAAGAAGCACGGCAACGTGTCGGAATTTCGCACCCGGTTCCTGCGGGGAATGCGGCGCAACGGCTATGACGAGGATTTCGCGGAGCGCTGTTTTTCCCAGATCGAAGGGTTCGGGTCATACGGGTTTCCCGAAAGCCACGCGGCGAGTTTCGCGCTGCTGGTCTACGCCTCGTCCTGGATCAAGCGGCACCATCCCGGCATCTTTGCCTGTGCGCTGCTGAATTCGCAGCCCATGGGGTTCTACGCCCCTGCCCAGATCGTGCGGGATGCGCGTGAACACGGGGTGGAGGTCCGGCCCGTCGATATCAACGCCTCGCATTGGGACAACATCATGGAGCGCGATGGCGCGCGGCTGGCCCTGCGGCTGGGTTTTCGCCAGATCAAGGGCGTCGCGCAGGAGGAGGCGGACTGGATCGTGGCGGCGCGGGGCAACGGCTATCACTCGGTCGGCGATGTCTGGCGCCGGGCGGGCGTGGCCCCGTCGCTGATCGAACGGCTGGCCGAGGCCGATGCCTTTGCCGGGCTGGGGCTGGATCGCCGCGGCGCCATCTGGGAGGCCAAGGCGCTGCGCCCCGGCAAGCCGCTGCCGCTGTTCGAGGGCGACATGGACGGCGAGGGGATCGTGGAACCCGCGGTGCTGCTGCCCGAGATGACCCCGGGCGAGGCGATGGTCGAGGATTTCGTGGCCTTGCGCCTGTCGCTCAAGGCGCATCCGGTGGCCTTCCTGCGCGAGGTTCTGACGCCGGGATACGGGGCGTGGCGTGGGGCCGGTACGGTCGAAGAAGAGCGGAAAGGCCCGGTTTAGGGTCTGTTTTTCGAGGATCGATACGGACCCGGTACACGGATCGTGGCCAATGCGTCCTGCCCCACGTTGGGCGAGGCTTCCGCTTTATCCCCCGCACGGAATCAAGCCGCAGGCGCCGTGCGAGCGATCGTTCATTGTCCGCCATTGGTCCGAGGACAATGGACGATGCCGCCCCCACGGGGCGGCGCTATGTTGACGTTCGATGTTAGCCTAGAGCGAAGATGCAGATTGCACCATGAAAGCGCGTTAGCGGGGCGGTCGGAGCGCCACCCCGCGGGACGGCGCGCGCACGGCTCGGGCCGTCGCATCGGCTGGTTTAAAGCATAAGCTCTGAGCCGAGATATGAGATGCGACAGGGCAAAGAGAGGACGGCCCAAATTCGAGTACCAGCCGGTGAAACGGCGCTCGCAAGACGCGGCACGATGCTTTGACAGAGGCGGAAGGAGCGGCTCGATTGTCGCGCTTCCCTGCGAGGCAGCGCGTTCGGCGCGAGGCGCATGAAATGCTCCGGCAAACTCCCCCTGCTACTACCCGAATGACCAATGAAAAGACCCGGCGAACCTGTGTCCGCCGGGCCAAATTCCCCTGAAACAGGGTCTGAATCTACCGCCGCAGGCGGGTCAGCAGGGCGACGGAGGGGTGGCCGTCCGGTTCCATCCCGACGGCGCGCTGGTAGCCTCGGATCGCGGCCACGGTGTTGGGGCCGATCTTGCCGTCGACGCCGCCGGTCGAAAATCCGGCGCGGGTCAGGCGGGTCTGAAGCTCCTGCCGTTCGGCGCGTTTCAGCGCGCGTTCGCCCTTGGGCCAGGAGCCGCGCAGCGGCCCGTCGCCGCTGATCCGGTCACCCAGGTGGCCGACCCCGATCGCATAGGCGTCGGAGTTGTTGTAGCGCTTGATCACGTCGAAGTTCTTGAACACCAGGAAGGCCGCGCCCTTGGCCCCGGCGGGCAGCAGCAGCCGGGCAGAGC
Organism: Pseudooceanicola atlanticus; assembly: GCF_000768315.1. Taxonomy (GTDB): domain Bacteria; phylum Pseudomonadota; class Alphaproteobacteria; order Rhodobacterales; family Rhodobacteraceae; genus Pseudooceanicola; species Pseudooceanicola atlanticus. The sequence continues at coordinate 548,483 of NZ_AQQX01000002.1, read as the reverse complement.
CGTAATCGGGGATCGATCCACCCCGCGCAGGCACCACGCCCAGCCGCGCCCATTCCGACGGCATCTTGCGCGGACCGGAGGCGAGGGTGAAGTTGAACCCGGCGGGCAGCGTCACCTCGGCCCCCCAAGGCATGCCCCGGACCCAGCCCATGCGGTTGAGATAGGCGGCGGTGGAGGCCAGCGCGTCGGTCGGGTCGTCCGACCAGATGTCGCGGCGGCCATCGCCGGTGAAATCGACCGCGTAGGCCTGGTAGGAGGTCGGGATGAACTGGGTGTGCCCCATGGCCCCGGCCCAGCTGCCCAGCATGTTTTCCGACGTGGTATCGCCACGCTGGAGGATCTTCAGCACCTCGACCAGCTGCGCCTCGAAGAAGGACCCGCGGCGGCCGTCATAGGCCAGCGTTGCGAGGGCCGAGGGGATATGCGTCTTGCCCCGGTAGGAGCCATAGGCGCTTTCCATGCCCCAGATCGCCGCGACGACGTTCTTGTCGACGCCGTAATGCGCCTCGATCGCGTTGAGGGTGCGGCCGTGCTGGCGCGCCTCCTTGCGGCCATTGGTGACGCGGGTCGCCGACACCGCGCTTTCCAGGTATTCGCCGGTCGACTTGGTGAATTCGGACTGCCGACGGTCGAGCTTGATGACCTCGGGCAGGTAGCGGACGCGGGCGAAGGTCCGGTCGAAGACCTGGGCGCTGACGCCCTTGGCCAGCGCGCGGTTGCGGAACCCGGAGACCCAGTTGCGGAAGCCCGCGGGGTTCGAGGCCTGGATGACCTCTGCAGAGGATTGCGAGGTGGATTGCGACGTGGCCAGCAACCCTTCGGGCCGGACGCGGGGCCGCAGGCTGGTGCGGGCGGCGACGCGGATCACCTTGGCGCCGGAGGCCGCACGGGTCGCGGGCTGTTCCGCCTGGGTTGCGGGCTTGGTGCCCAGCTGGGCCATGACCTGTCCGGCGATGGAGGCCGCGATGGCCCTGTCGCCGGATTGTGTGGCACCGGATTGCGTGGTCGAGCTGTTGGAGACAGGGGTGACCGCGACGGGCGTCGCCGTCTGCAACGCGGCGGGACGCGCCAGCGGGCGGAGCGAGCGGGCCACCGGTTCTGCCACGACGGACGCGGCCGTGGACAAGACGGTGAGCGACGCGAAGGTCACTGAAAGAAACGAGCGCATGAGGACTGCCGGCCTTTTATCAATGCTTTTCATTGTTTCCGATCTTACCCCGATTGTTGCGAAATCGAAAGGTGAACCGTTGCCCGCTCGCAGAGAATTGCTGAAGCCATTGGCGTTCGGCGGTTTTCATCCTGTTGCATCCAGCACGGTTTCGGGCGTGCCGAGATATTGGTGGATCGTTTCCAGAATCGCGGCCTTGCGCATCGGTTTTCCGAGGTGGCCATCCAGGCCCTCGCGGCGCATCTGGGCCTCTCCGTCCTCCATCACGTGGGCGGTCATGGCGACGATGGGGGTGCGGGGCAGGGCGCGGCTTGCTTCTTCGTCGCGGATCAGGCGGGTGGCCTCGATCCCGTCCATGCCGGGCATGGAGATGTCCATGAGGATCATCACCGGGCGCAGTGTCTGCCATTGCTTCACCGCCTCTTCGCCGTTTTCCGCGAAATGCAGGTCGATGTCTTCGTCGCGCAGCATCTTGGACAGGACGAGCCGGTTGGTCGCGTTGTCCTCTGCCGCCAAGACGATGGGGCGCGGATTGTCCGGCGGCGCCTCGGTGGGCGGTGCGGTGTCGGTCGGTTCCGGCGGCGGCGGGGTCTTGGCGGGCGCAGGCAGGTCAAGGGTTTCGAGCGCGCGGAACAAGTCGCGCCGCGGCGTGGGCCGTTGCAGGATCGCCGAGAGGTGGCGGCGCGCCGGGTCCATCTCGGCGTAGCCGACGGAGGAGGACAGCATGATGATCGGCACGTCGTAGCCCGCGTCGCGGATGGCGTCGGCCAGTTCCATCCCGTCCATGTCGGGCATGTTGTGATCGGTGATCACAAGGTCGAACCCGTCGCCGATGCGTGCCATCGCCTCTGCCCCCGACGCGCAGGAGGTAGCGCTGGCCCCGAGGATTTCGACCTGCTTTTCCAGGATCGACAGGTTTACCGGCTGGTCGTCCACCAGCAGCACGCGGCGCAGGGTGTCGGGCGGCGCGGGGTCGGCCGTTTGGTCGGTGACGGGCAGGGTCACCTGGAAGCCGAAGGCCGATCCGACCCCTTCCTCGCTGTCCAGCCAGATCTCGCCGCCCATGAGGTTGATCAGCCGCTGGGTGATGGCGAGGCCAAGGCCGGAGCCCTCGAACTTGCGTTTCTGGCTGTCCTCGACCTGGCTGAATTCGCCGAAGATCGCCTCGACCTTGTCGGCGGGGACGCCGATGCCGGTATCCTCGACCGTGACATGGACATGGACGCGGCCGGTTTCGGGTTCGGGCAGGCCGGTGACGCGGACGATCACGTGGCCCTGAAGCGTGAACTTGACCGCGTTGCCGATCAGGTTGGTCAACACCTGCCGCACGCGCCCGGGATCACCGATGAACGTGGTGGGCAGGAAGAGGTCGTAATCCACGACAAGCTCCAGCTCCTTGTCACGGGCGGCGGGTTGCAGAAGCATCAGCACTTCGTGGATGCAGCGTTCCAGGTCGAAGGGTTCGGGATGAAGCTCGAGCTTCTCGGCCTCGATCTTGGAATAGTCGAGCACGTCGTTGATGATGACCAAGAGCGCCTCGCCCGAGTTCTTGATCGTATCGACATAGAGCCGCTGGTCGTCGGTCAGCGGCGTGTCGGCCAGCAATTCGGTCATGCCGACGACGCCGTTCATGGGCGTGCGGATCTCGTGGCTCATATTGGCGAGGAAGGCGCTTTTGGCGCGGTTCGCGGCCTCCGCCTTCTGGCGGGCATCCTTGAGTTCCTTCTGGTAGCGCATCGTGTCGGTGATGTTCAGCGCCAGGCAGACGATGTCGCCGTCATGGCCGCGCTGATCGACCATCTTGATGAAAACGCCGTTCCACAGGCGGATCACCACCGGGTCGGGGTTCGGCTCCTGCCAGCGGCGGATCATCATGGTGCGCCAGTCGGCGGGGGTCATGTCGCCGATATCGACGATGCCTTCCTCGGTGGCGAGTTGCAGCAGCCGCATGTAGGAGACACCCGGCCCGACCTCGTCCAGCCCGTCGAAGACGGACATCCAGGCATCGTTGGCAGCCAGCATCCGGCCGTCCGGGTCGAAAAAGGCAAAGCCGTCCTGGATCGACTGGATCGAATGCCAGAGCCGCCGTTCGGCCAGCTGGACCTTCTGGTTGGCGACGCTGAGGTCGAGCTTGAACCGCTGGTTTTCGTCGCGGACGTTCTGCACCTCTGCCCGGGTTTCGACGATTTCCTCGGACAGGGCACGGGCATGGCGGCCAAGCTTGCGATTGGCCGCGTGCAGTTCCTGCTGCTTCTGTTCCAGCAACCGTTCTGCGGCCAGGCGCGCGCGCCGTTCCTCCGCCAGTTTGGTGGCCAGGGTCATGCCAGATTCTCCGTTCGCTGCGCTTCGCGCCTCACCGGACACTCGGCCATGTTGGTGAATAATCCGTTTAGGTTTGCCCTGCGGGGAGGCGAATCCTTGTCAGCTTTCGGCGGGGCATGGCAGTTTGACTGCATTCATCGAGGAGAAATTCATGTCCCGCTTGCTCAAGGTGATTGCCGCCGCCCTGATCTTTGCCGCCCCGTTCGCCCAGGCGCAGGATGCGCCGGTGCCCGAGAAACGGGTGGTCGTGTCGGGGGATCGAGACTTTGTCGGGACCGATCTGTCGCAATTGTTCGACACCACGTTCGAGGCCTGCCGACAGGCCTGCGAGGCGCAGGATGCCTGCATTGCCTTCACCTTCAACCAGAACAACAAGTCTTGTTTCCCGAAGAGCGAGGTGACGGCAGAAGAGGAATTCGACGGTGCGCAATCGGCCCGCGTGGTGCGCATGACGCCCGAGGCGATGGCCCTGGCCGAAACCCGTGCGGCCGAGATCGCATTCCTGGGCAGCGGCGCGATGCGCGACGCGCGCGATCTGGCGCGGCAGGTGGGCTGGTATCACCCCGGCGGGCAATTCACCGTGTCGGCCATGGTCGCCGCCTCGCAGCAGCGCCGCACCGATGGCGACCTGCTGAACGCGATGCGCTGGATGGGCGGGGCGGTGGCCAAGTCCGACGCCGCCGATCAATGGGCGGAATATGCCCGCCTTCTGCATGACCATGCGCCCGATGCGGGCAACAACCGCTCGCGTTATACGGACCGGTCGCTGGCGGCGGCGATCAACGCCTACCTGCGGGCCGACAGTGACGCGGTGCGGGTCAATGCGCTGACCGTGATGGCCGATGCGCTGCTGCTGAACCGTCGCGGGCGGGACATGATCCCGACGCTGCGCCTGGCCGAAAGCATCCAGCCGCGCGAGGACATCACCGCCGCGCTGGACGATGCGATCGGCAAGTTCGGCTTCCGCATCACCGAACATCGCGTCGAAAGCAACCTCGCCGATCCGCAGATCTGTGCCGAGTTCTCGGAACGACTGGTCAAGGTCGGTGTGGATTACGCCGATTACGTGCGCCTGCCCGATCAATCCATGGCCGTGGAGGCCAGCGGCAACCAGATCTGCGTGCGCGGCGGCAATCACGGCGAACGCTACACCGTGACCTTCCGCGAAGGGATGCCCGCGCTGTCGGGTGAAAAGCTGGTCAAGGACGTGCCGCTGCGGTTCTATATCCGCGACCGTGAACCGTCGGTCACCTTCCCCGGCCGGGCCTATGTGCTGCCCTCGTCGGGCAGTGCCGCGCTGCCGATCGAGACGGTGAACCTGGACCGGGTCGAGATGCAGCTTTATCGCGTGATCGACCGCAACCTGCTGCGCTCGGTCCAGCAGGATTACTTCGGTCAGCGCCTGCAACGCTGGGAGCTGCGCGATTTCACCGGCGAAGTGGCCGAAAAGGTCTGGGAGGGCGAGGCCGATACCCAGAACGAGCTGAACCGCGACATGACCACCCGCCTGCCGATGGGTGACGTTCTGGCCGGGCTGGAGCCGGGCGCCTATGTCCTGTCCGCCGAAGAACCCGGGAACGACGATGCGGAGGCGGCCTTTCAATGGTTCATCCTGACCGATCTGGGCCTGACCACGATGCAGGGCAGCGACGGGCTGCATGTCTTCCTGCGTGGCCTTGGCGATGCGCAGCCGCGTGACGGGGTCGAGCTGACCCTGCTGAGCCGCGCCAACCGCGAATTGGGCACGATCACCACCGATGCCGAGGGCTATGGCCTGTTCGAGGCCGGCCTGACCCGTGGCACGGGCGGGGCGGCCCCGGCGATGGTGCTGGCGCGATCGGGGGATGACCTGGCGTTTCTGTCGCTGACCGATCCGGCCTTCGACCTGTCCGACCGTGGTGTCGAGGGGCGGGAGCCCGCGCCGCCGGTCGATGTCTTCCTGACCACCGATCGCGGGGCCTATCGCGCCGGTGAAACGATCAACGTCACCGCGCTGGCGCGGGACAATGTCGCCGCGGCCATCGACGGCTTGCCGATCACGGCGATCCTGACCCGCCCGGACGGGGTGGAATATGCGCGCATGACCTCGACCCGCGATGCGGCTGGGGGGCACGTGTTCCAGATGCCCGTCGGATCGACCGCGCCGCGCGGGTCCTGGCGGATCGAGATCAAGGCCGACGTGGACGCGCCGGCCCTGGCCCAGACCACCGTCCTGGTCGAGGATTTCCTGCCGGAACGCATCGACGTGGCGCTCGACCTGCCCGAGGGCCCGTTGCAAGCTTCGGCTCTGCCGACGCTCGGGGTTCAGGCGGATTACCTGTTTGGCGCGCCGGGGGCCGATCTGCGGATTTCGGGCGAGATCCGCCTTAGCACGACGCGGCAGCTGGACAGTCATCCGGGCTATACGTTCGGGCGCGAGGCCGACAGCCGCTACGCCATCTCTGACACGTTGAGCGGGCGCACGGATGCGCAGGGCGCGGCGACGCTGGCGCTGGAGCCGCCCTTCCCTGACGACAATCGCGGCATGCCGTTCGCGCTGCGGGCCAATGTACGGGTGCAGGAAGGCTCCGGGCGGCCGGTCGAACGGTCGATCCAACGGGTCATCGGACCGGACGGCCCGGCCATCGGGATCAAACCGCTGTTCGATGAGGCCGTGAGCGAAGGCGCCATGGCGGCGTTCGACCTGATCGCCCTGAACTCCGCGCTGGAGGCCGAGGCGATGGAGGTCCAGTGGACGGTCAACCGGGTCCGCACACGATATCAATGGTACCAGCAATACGGCAATTGGAACTGGGAACCCTACACGACCCGGACCGAGGTCGCGACGGGCCGCGCCACGCTGGGCGATGCCCCGGTCGAGGTCACGGCCCCGACGGATTGGGGCCGCTATGAAATCGTGGTGGAGCGTCTGGACGGCGATTACCTGGCCAGCGACCTGACCTTCCATTCGGGCTGGTATGCACCGGCGGATGCGTCCTCGACCCCCGATATGCTGGACCTGTCGCTGGACAAGGACGGCTATGCCGAGGGCGACACCGCGCAGCTGCGCATCGTGCCGCGCTATGCGGGCACGGCGCTGGTCACGGTGATGTCCAACCGCCTGATCGACATGAAGGCGGTCGAGGTGCAGGAGGGCGAGAACCTGATCGACCTGCCCGTGACCGCGGATTGGGGCGCGGGGGCCTATGTCACCGCCTCGGTCATCCGGGCCATGGACGAACCGGCGGGGCAGATGCCCGCCCGGTCCCTGGGGCTGAGCTATGCCAAGGTCGATCCCGGCGAGAAGGCGCTGGACGTGTCCTTTGACGCCCCCGAGGAGGCCGATCCGCGCGGGCCGCTGACCGCCAGCGTCGTCGTCGAAGGCGTGCGCGCGGGCGATACCGCCTATGTCACCGTCGCGGCGGTGGATGTCGGGATCCTCAACCTCACCCGGTTCGAAACGCCGGATCCCGAGGGCCATTACTTTGGCCAGCGCCGACTGGGCATGGATATCCGTGACCTCTACGGCCGCCTCATCGACAGCACGCAGGGCGCCATGGGCGTGGTGCGTTCCGGTGGCGATGCCGGAAGCTCTGCCCGGCTGGAAAGCCCGCCGCCGACCGAGGAACTGGTGGCCTATTTCACCGGTCCCGTCACGGTGGGTGCCGATGGCCGCGCCGAGCTGTCCTTTGACCTGCCCGAATTCAACGGCACCGTGAAACTGATGGCCGTCGCCTGGAGCGAGACCGGTGTCGGTGCCGCAGATGCGGAGGTGCTGGTGCGCGACCCGGTCGTGGTCACGGCGACGCTGCCGCGGTTCCTGCAACCGGGCGATACGTCTTCGATGCTGCTGGAGATCGTGCATGCCACCGGGCCGACGGGCCGGATGGGGCTGGACGTCACCGCGCAGGGTGTGCAGCTGACGGGCAATGTGCCTTCGGGCTTCGACCTGGGCGAGAAGCAGACCCAGACTTTCCGCCTGCCTCTGGCGGCGGATCAGGTGGGCGACCATACGGTGACGGTCGCGCTGACCACGCCGGATGGGCGGCAGCTGACCAAGACGCTGAACATGCCGGTGCGGGTCAACGATCCCGCGATCTCGGTCACGCAGCGGTTCTCGCTGGCGGCAGGGGATACCTTCACGCTGGACCAGAACGTCTTTGCCGATTTCGTGCCGGGCACCGGGCAGGCCATCGTGTCGGCCGGGCCGCTCGCACGCGTCGATGCGCCGGCGCTGCTGGCGACGCTGAACCGGTATCCCTATGGCTGCACCGAACAGGTGACCTCCAAGGCGATGCCGCTGCTATACCTGTCCTCCGTGGCGCAGGCCATGGGCATCGCGACGCCGCAGCAGATCGACACCCGCATCGCCCAGGCGGTGGACCGCGTGCTGACCCGACAAAGCTCCAACGGGGCGTTCGGGCTGTGGCGCGCATCGTCGGGGGATTTCTGGCTGGACGCCTACGTAACCGACTTCCTGTCCCGTGCACGGGCTGAGGGTCACGAGGTGAACCCGCTGGCCTTCCGCATGGCGGTCGACAACCTGCGCAACCGTATCAACTATGCCCCCGATTTCGACGCCGAGACCAACAATGGCGGCGAGGACGTAGCCTATGCGCTGATGGTTCTGGCGCGCGAAGGGGCGGCCAATATGGGCGATCTGCGCTACTATGCCGATGCCAAGGGCGAGGATTTCGCGACCCCGCTGGCGGCGGCGCAGCTGGGCGCGGCGCTGGCGCTCTATGGGGACCAGACGCGCGCCGACGCGATGTTCGCCATCGCGGGCCGCAAGCTGAAGGCCGACCGTGAGGCGACCGAGGCGCAGGTCTTCCGCGCCGATTACGGTACGCAGCTGCGCGATGCGGCGGGCGTGCTGTCGCTGGCGGTGGAAAGCGGGTCGAACGCCGTGGACCGGACCCTGCTGGCGTCGCAGGTCGGCGCGCAGGACGGGCCGATGTCGACCCAGGAAAGCGCCTGGACCCTGTTGGCGGCCAAGGCCCTGATCGACGATCCGTCGATTGCCGGCCTGTCGCTGAACGGCGAAACGGTCGAAGGCCCCTTCGTGCGCGCGATGGAGGCCGAGACGCTGACCCCGATGGCGATCCGTAACGAGGGCGACGCAGTCACCGACGTGACCCTGACGACGATCGGCGTGCCCGCCACCCCGGCCGATGCGGGCGGCTACGGCTATTCGATCGAACGCGCCTATTACACGATGGAGGGCGAGGCCGTGTCGCCGGACAGCGTGGCGCGCGGCACCCGGTTGGTGACCGTCCTGACCGTGCAACCCTTCGAGAAGACGGGCGCGCGGCTGATGGTGGACGACCCGCTGCCGGCGGGGTTCGAGATCGACAATCCCAACCTGATCCAGTCGGGCGACATCAAGGGGTTGGACTGGCTGGAGACCCGCAATCCGGAACATAGCGAATTCCGCACGGAACGGTTCCTGGCGGCGATCGACTGGCGGTCCGACAACCCGTTCCGCCTGGCCTATATCGTGCGCGCGATCTCTCCGGGCAGCTATCACCACCCGGCGGCGACGGTCGAGGACATGTATCGCCCCCGCTACCGCGCCCGCACCGCCGCCGGTCAGGTGACGGTCACCGAGTGATGCGCTGGCTGCTGATCCTTGTCCTGGCCCTGTGGGCCGGGGCCTTTGGCCGCGACCGGCTGGACGCCTGGGTGGACGCGACGGAGATTCCGCCGCTTCTGCTGGACACCTCGGCCGAGGTGCAGGACCGGGACGGGGCGCTGCTGCGGGTCTATACGGTAGCGGATGGTCGCTGGCGTCTCGGCGTGTCGCCAGAGGATGTCGACCCCGCGTACATCCGGATGCTTCTGGCCTTCGAGGACAAGCGGTTCCATCGCCATGCCGGTGTCGACCCGGTCGCGATGCTGCGTGCGGCCTGGCAATCGGCGCGGGCCGGTAAGATCGTTTCGGGCGGGTCGACCCTGACGATGCAGGTTGCGCGACTGCTCGAGGACAGCGGCACCGGCGCCTGGGCGGGCAAGCTTCGACAGATCCGCCTGGCCCTGGCGCTGGAGCGGCAGATCAGCAAGCAGCAGATCCTGACGCTTTACCTGACGCTCGCGCCGATGGGCGGCAACCTCGAGGGCATCCGCGCGGCGACGCTGGGCTATTTCGGCAAGGAACCGCGCCGCCTGACACCGGCGGAGGCCGCGTTGCTGGTGGCCTTGCCGCAATCGCCCGAGGCGCGCCGTCCGGACCGTGACCCGCTGGCCGCCATCCGCGCCCGCGACCGGGTGCTGGACCGCATGACGAACTATGACGTGTTGCCGGAAGACGAGGTCGCCGCCGCCAAGACCGACACCGCGCCGCGCGAACGCCGCCCGTTTCCGGCGCTGGCCCCGCACATGACCGACCGCGCCCTGGCGGAGGCACCGGATGTCCCGGTGCAAAGCCTGACCCTGGACGCCACCCTTCAGGCTTCGCTGGAGGCGCTGGCACGGACGACGCTGCGGGGACGTTCCGAACGGCTGTCCATCGCAATGATGGTCGCCGATCACCGCAGCGGAGAGATCCTGGCCTCGGTCGGGTCGGCGGGGCTGGAGGACGCGACGCGGCGGCAGGGTTTCATCGACATGACGCGGGCGCTGCGGTCACCGGGATCGACGCTGAAGCCGTTGATCTACGGGCTGGCCTTCGATGCCGGGCTGGCGCATCCGGAAACCATGATCGACGACCGCCCGATGGATTTCGACGGCTACGCACCGCAGAATTTCGATGGCATGTTCCGGGGCGAGATCCGGGTGGCCGATGCGCTGCGCCTGTCGCTGAACCTGCCTGCCGTGCAACTGACCGACGCGATCGGACCGCAGAACCTGATGGCCGCGCTGCGCCGGTCCGGGGCCGACCCGTCGGTGCCGGGGGGCAAGCCGGGGCTGGCCGTCGCGCTTGGCGGTCTGGGGATGTCGCTGCATGACCTCGTGCAGCTCTATGCCGGGCTGGCCAATGACGGACAGGGGCAAAACCTTCGCTGGCGTATGGAGAAGGCGGAGCAGTCGGGGCGGCTGATGTCGCGCGCCTCTGCTTGGCAGGTGGGGCATATGCTGGCGGGCCTGAACCCGCCGCCGGGCGCGCCGGTCAACTACCTGTCCTACAAGACCGGGACGAGCTATGGCCACCGCGACGCCTGGGCCGTGGGCTATGACGGGGCGCATGTGATCGGGGTCTGGCTGGGGCGGCCCGATGGCACACCGGTGCCCGGTGCCTTCGGTGGCGATCTGGCCGCGCCTGTGCTGTTCGAGGCGTTCGGGCGGCTGAAACCTGCGCTCGATGCGCCGCCCCCGCCGCCGCCCGAGACGTTGCTGGTCGACGCCGCGCTGCTGCCCGAACCGTTGAAGCGGTTCCGGCCCCGCGACGGGTTCGCCGCGCCGGCCGATCTGCCGAAACTGGCCTTCCCGCCCGATGGCGCCGTGCTGGCCCGGGCCGGGGCGGTGCCTGCGAAGGTGCGCGAGGGCAAGCCGCCTTTCACCTGGATGGCCAATGGCCTGCCGCTGCGCACCGGCGTTCAGGACCGCAGCGTGCTGCTGGACGGGCTGGGGCAGGGCTTTACCGAATTGTCGGTGATCGACGCGGCGGGGCGGTCGGCCTCTGCCACGATCGAACTGCGCTGAGGTAGGGAATAACAGGACGCAAAAAGGGCGCGGATGGTGACATCCGCGCCCTCTGATACTTCCCGGTGACAGACGGGATTACATCCGTTCGATCGCCAGCGCGATGCCCTGGCCGCCACCGATGCACATGGTGATCAGCGCCTTGGAACCACCGGTGCGTTCCAGTTCATACAGCGCCTTCACGGTGATGATCGCGCCGGTCGCGCCGACGGGGTGACCCAGGGCGATGGCGCCGCCATTCGGGTTCACCTTGGCGGGGTCGAGGCCGAGGCCCTTGTTCACGGCCAGGGCCTGGGCGGCGAAGGCTTCGTTCGACTCGATGACGTCGAAATCGGTGATCGACAGGCCGGTCTTCTTCAGCAGGTTTTCCACCGCGGGGACCGGGCCGATGCCCATGACCTCGGGGCGGACACCGGCATGGGCGTAGCCCAGCACGCGGGCGCGCGGCTTCAGCCCGGCCTTGTCCGCGGCGGCGGCGGTGGCCATCACGACCGCGCCGGCACCGTCATTGATGCCCGACGCGTTGCCGGCGGTGACCGATCCGTCCTTCTTGAAGGCGGGGCGCAGACCGGCCAGACCTTCGGCGGTGGTGGAGGCCTTGACGTGTTCGTCGGTGTCGAAGGCGACCTCGTCGCGCTTCACCTTGACCATGACCGGAACGATCTGATCCTTGAAGCGGCCCGCCTCGATCGCGGCAAGGGCGCGTTTCTGGCTTTCCAGCGCGAAATCGTCCTGCGCCTCGCGGCTGATGTCGTGTTCGGAGGCCACGTTTTCGGCGGTGATCCCCATGTGGCCGGTGCCGAAGGGGCAGTTCAGCGCGCCCAGCATCATGTCGAGAACCTTGATGTCGCCCATCTTCTGGCCCCAGCGTTCGGAGGGGTTGATGAAGGGGCTGCGCGACATCGATTCCGCACCACCGGCAAGGCCGAATTCCGCGTCGCCCATGGCCAGGGACTGGATCACCGACACGATGGCCTGCGCCCCGGAGCCGCACAGGCGGTTCACGTTCATCGCGGGGGTGGTGTCGGGGATGCCGGCCTGGATCGCGGCCACGCGGGACAGGTACATGTCGCGCGGTTCGGTGTTGATCACGTGACCAAAGGCGACATGGCCGATCTGGCCGCCTTCGACGCCGGCGCGGGTCAGGGCCTCTTTCGCGGCGGTGGTGCCCAGGTCGATGGGCGCGACGCCGGCCAGGCTGCCGCCGAAGGTGCCGATGGCGGTACGTGCGCCGCTGAGAATGACGATTTCTTCCATGAATCCCTCCCGGATTTGCAAGCGGCCGACGGGGAACCTGATACCCGGTCCGGCCCATTGCTGCTGTCTTGCCCGTTTGGCGGGGATCATGCAACTCTGCCCCCATGTCAAAGGACGAGATCCTCGCCTCCTGTCCCGATCCGGGACCCGCCGAAGAGGCGTTGATCCAGCGGTTTGCCGATGGCTCCGGCAAGCTGACACTGGGCGAGGGCGAATTCCCCGAAGGCGAAGGGCCCGAGGTGACGATCCGCGCCGCCCTGATCCGGGCGCTTATCCTGCAGGACAAGGCCCCGGCGCTGCGGCTGCGTGGCGCGCGGATCGAAGGCACGCTGGACCTGAACGGGATCACGCTGCACCAGGATGTCACGCTGGTGAACTGCCTGCTGCGGGGGCCGATCGAGGCGCTGAACGCAAGGATGCGGGGGCTGTATCTCAGCGGCTGCCACCTGAACGGGCTGACGGCGGATCACGCGCGGTTTGCGGGCGCGGTCTACCTGCGCGGCGAAACCTCGGTGAAGGGAGAGCTGTCTCTGGCGGGCACCGAGATCGAGGGCGACCTGCAATTGTGCGGGATCGCGCTTCAGGCGGGCGGGCAGGATGCGCTGTTCGCCCCGGCGCTGACGGTGTCGGGATCGGTCTACCTTGGCAATTATCCCTATTCCGAGGGGCAGTCGGACCTGAGCAGCGAAGGTGCGCTGTTCCTTGCCTCGGCCGAGATCGGGCATGACCTGTTCATCACCCGCTGCGCGATTTCCCCGCGTGAAGACGTGCCGCCCGATGCCATGTTCGAGGGCAGCGAAGAACACGGGCCGGACATTGCCCTGTCGCTGGCGCGGGCAAGGATCGGCGGGATCCTCTACTTGCGGGACAACCAGATCGCGCGCGGCGTCGTGAACCTGGCGGGCGCCCATGCGGAACGGCTGCGCGATGAACCGGCGGGCCCGGGGGCCAGCTATCCGATCCGGCTGGACGGGTTCACCTATTCCGATTTTTCGCGCCACGCGGAAACTGATCTCGAGGCGCGACTGGCCTGGCTGGATCGCCGTCCGCCCGACACGCCCTTTACCGCGCAGCCCTATGAACACCTGGCCCGGGTGCTGACCCATATGGGCCATCGCGACGATGCCCGCGCCGTGCGGATGAAAAAGGAGCGCATCCTGCGCCGGTCCGAACGGCAGGCGCTGGCGGAACAGGGGCGCGATGCCAAGTGGTGGAGCGGCTGGCTGCTGGACCAGTTCATCTGGGTGACCGTGGGCTATGGTTTCCGCCCGTGGCGGGCGCTGATCGCGGCGCTGGTGCTGATGATCGGGCTGGGCGCGTTTTTCCAGGCGACCTGGGCGGCGGGGGACATGACGCCCAATGCTGCGCCGATCCTGATCTCGGACGACTGGATCGAGGCGACTCGAGTGGCCCCCGACAATCCCGGTGCCTATTGGTCAGCGCCCGGTCGCGCGGGGCAGGATTACGAGACGTTCAACGGTTTCGCCTATGCCGCCGACGTGGTCGTGCCGCTAGTATCACTTGGGCAGGAGGAGGCCTGGGCCCCGTCTACCGCGCGCTCGCCGCTGGGGCGCGCGGGCTGGTGGCTGCGCTGGATCGCCAAGGGGCTGGGCTGGGTCATCACGGCGCTTGGCGCCGCCGCGCTTACCGGCGTCGTGCGCCAGGAGTGACGGGCAGGGCCACGCGGCCCTTGTCCTCCAGCAAGAAGACCGCGTCGCCCTCGATCACCCCGACCTTGAGCGGGCGGTCATAGCCTGCGCCGGCATCCATGTTGATGCGGTTGCCGTAATGGGTCGGCCGCTTGATCGCCGTGTGGCCATGCACGACCAGCCAGGGATGCGGGTCCTTGGTTTCCAGGAACGGATCGCGGATCCAGATCAGGTCGTCGATCACCTGTTCGGGCAGCGCCACGCCCGGACGTATGCCGGCATGGACGCAGAGGACATCGCCCCGTTCGGCAAAAAGCGGCAGCCCGGCCAGGAAATCGCGGTGCGCGGCGGGCACGGCCTCTTTTGCCTGGCGGTGCAAATCTTCCGGGTCACTGTATTCGTCGGCGTCGATGCCGTAGCTGCGCAGCGTGTCCAGCCCGCCCAGCCGGTAATGCGTCCACAGCAGGCCGGACTTGATATTGTCATCCGCCAAGGCGCCGTTTTCTAGGAATGCGTGGAACATGTGATCGTGGTTGCCGCGCAGGCAGGTCCAGTTACGCCCCTCGGACAGGCCGGTGGTCAGGCAATCCAGAACGGCGCGGCTGTCGGGGCCGCGATCCACGTAATCGCCCAGAAAGATGACCTCGGCCCCCGGCACGCCGTCACGCTCGATCCGGTCGAGCGCGGTGTCGAGCATGGCGTCCTGTCCGTGGATGTCACCGATCACATAAAGCGTCATGGGGCGGGCTTTCCTGTTGGGTCCGCCAAGGTCTGGGCGATCCGTCGCGGAGTGTCCAGACCCGGGGCGGCGCGGCCGGGCAACGTTACATTTTCGACTCCGATTTTCGATTCTGCGTCTAAGGTGGGGAACGCGGAGGGGCCACACAGCTTCTGCCGCGCATATTTTGAAAAAAGAAGAAGCCTGCATTTCGCAGGATCGAAGAAGGAGGGTTACATGAAAGGTCTGCCGTTTCTGTTCTTTGCGGTGGCCGCGATCTGCGGTCTTATCGGGATGGCCTGGGGTATCCAGATGTCAGCCACGGGCAATCACGGGATGTCCCCGGCCCATGCGCACCTGAACCTGCTGGGCTGGGTCAGCCTTGCGATCTATGGCACGTTCTATCACCTGGTACCGAAGGCAGCGGATGGGATCCTGTCCAAGATCCATGCCGGGCTGGCGATCCTCGGGGTCGTGATGATCGTGCCGGGCATCGCCATGGCGATCAATCAGACCGGGGAGACCCTGGCCAAGCTGGGCTCGGTGGTCACGATCCTGTCCATGGTCATGTTCATCGTCGTGCTGTTCGCCAAGGGCCGCGCCTGACAGCGGAGACGAAAAACGCCGCCCGAAGACCGGGCGGCGTTGCAAGGCTCACGATGTGACGCGGATCAGGCGACGTCGAACTGAAGCGGCGCAATCTGCCGGAACAGGCCGGTCTTTTGCAGCTGGTCCAGGATCTCGGCGCGCGGGGCTTCGTCGAGGTAGAGCAGCGCGATTGCCTCACCGCGCGACGCGGCACGGCCGAGGGTGAAGTTCGCGATGTTCGCGCCATTCGCGCCCATGGTCTGGCCCAGGGTGCCGATGATGCCCGGCACGTCTTCGTTGGTGGTATAGAGCATGTGCTCGCCCACTTCGGCGTCGATGTTGATGCCTTTGATCTGGATGAAGCGCGGCTTGCCATCCGAGAAGACGGTGCCCGCGACCGAGCGTTCGCGTTTGTCGGTGACGACGGTGACCTTGATGTAGCCGTCGAAGGCGCCCGACTTGTCCTGGTTGGTGGTCGAGATCTGGACGCCGCGTTCCTTGGCCACGACCGGCGCGGAGACAAGGTTCACATCCGGGTTGGACCGCTTCATGATCCCGGCGATCACCGAACAGTTCAGCGCTGCGATGTTCATGTCGGCGACCACACCATCGTAGAGGATGTTGATGGCCTTGATCGGCTCGTCCGTCATCTGGCCGATGAAGGCACCCAGATGGCCCGACAGCTTGACCCAGGGGCCCATCACCTTGGCCTCTTCGGCGGTCATCGACGGCATGTTCAGCGCGTTTTCGACGGCCCCGTCGATCAGGTAGTTCGACATCTGCTCGGCCACCTGAAGGGCGACGTTTTCCTGCGCTTCGGTCGTGGACGCGCCAAGGTGCGGGGTGCAGACGACGTTGGGCAGGTTGAACAGCACGTTGTCCTTGGCGGGTTCCTCGGCGAACACGTCGAAGCCGGCGCCGGCGACATGGCCGGATTTCAGCATCTCGGCCAGGGCTTCCTCGTCCACCAGGCCGCCGCGGGCACAGTTGATGATCCGCACGCCTTTCTTGGTCTTCTCGAGGTTTTCCTTGGACAGGATGTTGCGGGTCGCGTCGGTCAGCGGCACGTGCAGCGTGATGAAATCAGACCGCTTCAGCAGGTCTTCCAGTTCGACCTTCTCGACGCCCATCTTGGCGGCCTTTTCCTCGCCCAGGTAGGGATCGTAGGCGATGACCTTCATCTTCAGGCCACGGGCGCGGTCACAGACGATGCCACCGATATTGCCCGCGCCGATGACGCCCAGGGTCTTGCCGGTCAGCTCGACACCCATGAATTTCGACTTTTCCCACTTGCCCGCATGGGTCGAGGCGCTGGCCTCGGGGATCTGGCGGGCCACGGCGAACATCATCGCGATGGCGTGTTCGGCGGTGGTGATCATGTTGCCGTAAGGCGTGTTCATGACGATCACGCCCTTCTTGGAGGCGGCGTCCTTGTCGACGTTGTCGGTGCCGATGCCGGCGCGGCCGACGACCTTGAGGTTGGTCGCGTGTTCCAGCAGGGCGGCGGTGACCTTGGTGGCGGACCGGATGGCGAGGCCGTCGTAATTGCCGATCACCTCGGCCAGCTTGTCCTTGTCCTTGCCGAGGTCCGGCATGAAGTCGACTTCGATGCCGCGGTCGCGGAAGATCTGGACGGCGGTTTCGCTCAGCTTGTCGGAAACGAGTACTTTGGGGGCCATGTCAGGCGCTCCTTGAGAAGATATATCGGGGGAGGGGCGGGCCGGGCAGCGGCCCGGCCTGCAATCAATTTAGTGATCTCGACGGATCAGGCGGCTTCGGTCTGCGCCCCGATCTCGGCGTGGAAGGCCCATTCGAGCCAGGGCAGAAGCGCCTCGATATCCGCGGTCTCGACGGTGGCACCGCACCAGATGCGCAGGCCCGCAGGGGCATCGCGATAGGCGCCGATGTCCAGAGCCACGCCTTCGGCCTCCAGCCGCTTGGCCACGGCCTTGGCAAAGGTGGCGCCGTCGGTGATCCGGTCGTCAGTGAACTTCAGGCAGACCGAGGTGTTGGACCGCGTCGCCGGGTCGTTCGCCAGGTTCGCGATCCAGTCCTTCTGGTCGCAGAAATCCCAGATCACCTGTGCGTTGGCGTCGGCCCGGGCCATCAGCGCCTTGAAGCCGCCGATCTCGCGCGCCCAGGCGAGGGCCACGAGGTAATCCTCGACCGCCAGCATCGACGGCGTGTTGATCGTCTCGCCCTTGAAGATGCCTTCGTTCAGCTTGCCGCCCTTGGTCATGCGGAAGATTTTCGGCATCGGCCAGGCCGGGGTGTAGTTTTCCAGCCGCTCGACAGCGCGGGGGGATAGGATCAGCATGCCATGGGCCGCTTCGCCGCCCATCACCTTCTGCCAGGAGAAGGTGGTCACATCGAGCTTGTCCCAGGGCAGGTCCTGCGCGAAGGCGGCAGAGGTCGCGTCGCAGATGGTCAGGCCGGCACGGTCGGCGGGGATCTTGTCGCCGTTCGGCACTCGCACGCCCGAGGTGGTGCCGTTCCAGGTAAAGACGACATCGGTGTCGAAGTCGATCTCGGCGAAATCGACGATCTCGCCATAGCCGGCTTCCTTGACCTCGGCGTCGATCTTCAGCTGCTTGACCACGTCGGTGACCCAGCCGGAGCCGAAGCTTTCCCAGGCCACCATGGTCGCCTTGCGTTCGCCAAGCATGGACCACATGGCCATTTCGACGGCGCCGGTATCGGACGCCGGCACGATGCCGATCTTGTAGTCCGCGGGGATGCCAAGCAGGTCGCGCGTCTCTTCGATCGCGGCCTTCAGCTTTTCCTTGCCGATGGCGGCACGGTGCGAGCGGCCGAGCGCGGCGTCGGACAGCTTGGACAGTTCAAACGTGGGGATCTTGGCACAGGGGCCAGAGGAGAAACGCGGGTTAGCCGGCCGCGTTGCCGGTGCTTCGATAGCCATTGCTGGTATCCTTCCAGATAAGCGCCCCTCGTTGGGGAGGGGTGTCCCGCGGTCGGATATAGGGCCGATTCGTGAAGGAAGCAATGACGCAGATGACGCATTTGACCCGCGCGGCGTCGCATTCGCGCCGCGGGGGTCTGCCGTGTCTCCTATCGGAAACTTGCGCGCCGCCGGATCAGGCGGCTTCGCGGTCCTGGTTGCGCGGCGAATAGAGCGGACGCACCGGTTTGCCGTAGCATTCGCGCACTCGTTCCGGTGACCTGGCCGGGCGCAGGCGGGGGAAGACGGCGAACAATTCGTCGCGCACCTCGGGGGCGAGCGCGTTCAGCACGATCGGGCCGGGATACATGCTTTCGGACAGGACGCCCTCTGCATAGATCAGCTCGTGCCGGTCGAACATCAGGTGGACATAGGCTACCCGCTTCTTGCCACGGGCCACGCGGACGCCCTTGCGCTTTTCCTTCAGCATGTGGACGGCGCGGACCAGTTCCTTGCGCTCGGGATCCCACATGGCGTGCTGGCGGGACACGACGATATCGCGGTCGGATCCGAAGACATCCTTGCTGATCCAGATCGGGCGCAGCTTGTCACTGCGTTCCAGGCGCGTTTCGTCCAGGTGGCTGATGCCGATCCAGCGCACCGGCTGCACGCCGTGATCCTTGGTCATCACCAGGTCGCCGGGTTGCAGCGTTTCGATCGGGACGTCGCCGCGCGGGGTGCGGATGCGGGTGCCGGTGGCGAAACAGGCCACGCCAGTGTTGTCGGCGGTAAAGCTGTTGCGATCCGCCCCGGTAAAGGTCAGCCCGTCGCTGCCGGTCATCTGGGTGTTGTCGGAATAATCGACCGCGCCCGTCGCGGCGGTGGCGTTCGACTGGTTCAGGACGCCATCATCGTCGAAGTCGGCGCGCAGCTCGCTCAGGTTGTCGTAATAGCCCGACAGGTCGATATAGTCGTTGTTGGTGGTGTTGCCGTCACCAAGCGCGCCCGAGATCCCGAAGTTGAAATCGCTGATCGTGTCGCTGCCGTCACCGGGGGCCCAGGCAAAGGTGTCGTCGCCCGACCCACCCTCGAGCACATCATCGCCGGAGCCGCCGTCGATCAGGTCGTTGCCGGCCCCGCCATCCAGGTTGTCTGCGCCGGTGCCGCCATACAGGCTGTCGTCGCCGGTATCGCCGAACATGGAATCGTTGCCGGCGTCGCCCCAGAGCGTGTCGGATCCGATACCGCCATCCAGCGTGTCGTTGCCCAGCCCGCCGTAGAGGCTGTCCTGCCCGGTGCCGCCATAAAGCTCGTCATCGCCCGAATTGCCTTCGATCGAGTCGTTGCCCAGCTGCCCTTCGGCGGTGTCGTTGCCGGTGCCACCATAGATGAAGTCGTTGCCGCCATCGGCCTGGATCCAGTCATTGCCGCCATAGCCGACGATCCAGTCATCGCCGCTGGTAATTTGGTCGCCGTCGGAATCGGTAAAGCCGAAGCCCATGAAGTCGCTGGTGGCGGTGCCCCCCTCGACCGGGCTGGCGTAATCGGCGGCATACCGGTCGGCCTGCATGTCGCCGCCACTGTCGCCGGTATTGGAGTTCACCGAGGTCAGCTCCATCGACTCGATGGGCTTGGCCTCCATCTGCGCCTGATCGGAGTTGAACGAGGTTTCCGGCGCAAGATAGGTGCGCCCCGACGTATCCTGGAACACGAAGGCACGCACATTGGCGGTCGTGCCGTCGATATAGGTCAGGGTGATGTTGTATTCGGCCAGCGCGTCGAATTGCTGTTCCGCCCCGCCATCGATGCGGAACGTGTCGTAGCCACCGCCATTATCGACGTCATAGGTGTCGTTGGCGTCTTCGCTGAGGCGTTCCGCCGACAGCGTGTAAATCTCGGAATAAAGGGGAGAAGACTCGCTGCCGTAGGTGCCGAGAAGGGCACCCGCGTTTTCCGCGATCTCGTCGTCCGTATCTGTATCTATCAAGGGATTAATCCCCAGATAGATTACCTGGAATGTCGTTGCCATATGTCTCTACCCGCCGCTTTTGTTTTGGTGCGGCCTGATTTTTTGTGAGCTCAATGTCGGCAGAAAATGTGGCGGGTTTGTGGAGGCAATTCGTTAATTAATTGATACGTTTTGGCGTCACGCCCTTGATAAGAAGGCGTTTCGGGCCACTTTGTCGCAGCCTGTCCCCCTGTATGCAGCTGGCAAAACTGCGGCTTCGGGGCCTGACGAGCTCTGCGGTACTGGCTCCTGTCCGGCGCGCATGGTTTAAGGCAGCGAAACGTCCGTTGGAGCCCCGTCATGCATGTCGTCACCCTGATCGCGAAACCCGGCCACCTCGATCCAGCAGGGGCAGAGGCGCTGCGCAACGCTTGGGGCGGCGGCGCTCTGCAATGGCTGGCACCGGACGAGGCGGCGGTGTTCACGCTCACCGACATCCCGTCGAATGCCGATCAGGTCTGGCAGGATTTCCAGGCGCTCGGTGTCGATCTGAACATTCAGCCCGCCGACGGCCGCCGCAAGAAAATGCTGCTGGCCGACATGGACAGCACCATGATCCAGCAGGAATGCATCGACGAACTGGCCGATGAGGCCGGGGTGGGCGAACGGGTCAAGGACATCACCGCCCGCGCCATGAACGGAGAGCTGGATTTCGAAGGTGCCCTGACCGAACGGGTCGGGCTGCTGAAGGGTCTGCCCGAGGGCGTGATCCAGCAGGTGATCGACACGCGCATCACCCTGATGCCCGGCGGTCCCGCGCTGCTGGCGACGATGAAGGCCAACGGGGCCTATTGTGCGCTCGTCTCCGGCGGGTTCACGGCCTTCACCGCCAAGATCGCTGCGACTTTGGGTTTCGACGAAAACCGCGCCAACACGCTGATCGCCGCCGATGGCCAACTGACCGGCGATGTCGGCCGTCCGATCCTGGGACGCGAGGCCAAGGTTCAGGCGCTGGAGGAGATCACCGCCCGGCTGGGGCTGACCGACGCCGACGTGATCGCTGTCGGGGACGGAGCCAATGACCTGGGCATGCTGACCCGCGCCGGGATGGGCGTCGCGCTGCATGCCAAGCCCTCGGTCGCGGCGCAGTGCAACATCCGCGTGAACCACGGGGACCTGACCGCCCTGCTGTACCTTCAGGGGTATGCGAAGGACGAGTTCGCCTCGGCTCTATAATTTCGCTTATCTGTTAATTAACATTTGACGAAAATAAAGAATCGGCGCAGTCTTCCTTCATGACGACGCTGACCAAGACCTTTGCCGCCCTGTCGGATGACACCCGCCTGACGCTTGTCGAAAAGCTGCTGAAACGGGGCGAATTGCCCGCGGGCACTCTTGCCGCCGAGGCCGAGATTTCGGCCCCCGCGATCTCGCGCCACCTCAAGGTGCTGCGGGAGGCCGGGGTGATCGTGCAGAGGGTCGAAGGCACGCATCGTTACTATTCGGTCCAGCCCGACGCCCTGCGCGCCATCCACGGCTGGACCATGGACCATCGCGCCTTCTGGAGCGGCAGCCTTGACCGGTTGGACACGCTGCTGGCGCTGGAGCCTGACGACACACCCGGGGAGGGGACGGAATGAAGGATACTGAAACGACCGATATCGAGTTCATCCGCGACTACAATGTCGCGTTGTCCCGCCTCTGGCGTGCGGTGACGGAACCGGTGCAGATAATCCAGTGGTTCGGGCCGGAAGGCACCTACCTCGAGACCTGCGACCTGGATTTCCGCCGCACCGGGCCATGGACCTGCACCATGGTCGGCAAGGAAAGCGGCGCGCAGTTCAAAGTGTCGGGCCAGATCACCCATGTGCGGCCGCCCGAGGGCGGAGAGGGCTCTGTCGGGTTCACCTGGGCCTGGCATGACGACACGGATCAGCGCGGCCCGGAAAGCCACGTGACCTTCACGGTCGCAGAGACGGAGACGGGCGCGCGGCTGACCCTGACCCATCGGGAGCTTGCGGATACCGAGGCCGGCCAGGCCCATTCCCGCGGCTGGCTGTCGACCCTGCGGAAGCTGGATTTCTTCCTCGATCCGGATGCGTCCCTGCAGACGTGATCCAGCCCTCAACCCTTTGAAAGGAAAGACCTATGCCCAAGTTCATGTATATCTATCACGGCGATGCCTCGTCCGTGCCCGCCACCCCCGAGGACCAGGAGGCCGCGATGAAGGCCTGGGGCGACTGGATGGCCGAGGTCGGCCCCAAGCTGGTCGATCCGGGCGAGCCGGTCGGCAAGTCGAAATCTGTCACCGCCGATGGAGTGCTGGACGAAGTGGCCAACGCGGCCTTCGGGTATTCCATCATCGAGGTCGACACGATCGAAGAGGCCTGCGCGCTGGCCAAGGGCAACCCGATGGTCGCCGGTGGCGGTTCCGTCGAGGTGGCAGAGATCATGCCGATCCAGATGTGAAACGGGTGGCGCCGGGGCTGGCCCCCGGCGCTTTCGTCCTGCGGGCGTTTTACTCGCCGTAGGGGACCCAGACGGTCTTGACCTCGGTCGCCTGGTCCAGGAATTTCCGGCCCTCGCCCTCGCGGCCGAACCAGTCACGGGCCAGGCCGTTGTTCACCCAGGTCCGTTTCAGGTTCCCCGCGCTCTTCGCCTCCACGACCTTGCTGAGGTCGGAGGAGGAGAAGGACCAGACGGCCTCTACGTCCAGATGCGCGGCCAGGGTTGGTGCCAGTTCCGCGTGGGAGCCGGTGACGATGTTCACCACGCCGCCCGGTACGTCCGAGGTTTCCAGCACCTGGTAGAAATCCGTCGCCGCCAGCGGGAAGGGCTCGGACGGGACCAGCACGCAGCGATTGCCCATGGCGATGGCCGGTGCCATGACCGAGATGAAGCCCAGCAGCGGATCCTCATCGGGGCAGAGCGCGCCGATCACGCCAACGGGTTCACGCACGGCCAGCGCCATGCCGCGGATCGGGACCTGGCGCAGGTCGCCGCCATACTTGTCGGCCCAGGCCGCATAGGTGAACAGCCGCGACACGGAGGCCGCGACCTCCTTCTCGCCGCTGCGCCCGCCGGTCATCGCGTCGATCCGGTGGGCGAATTCGGCGGCGCGCGCCTCGAGGTTCTCGGCGATGTAATAGAGGATCTGCGCCCGCAGGTGACCCGTCGTCCCGGCCCAGCCCTTGGCACCCTGCGCGGCCTCGACCGCGTTGCGGATGTCCTTGCGGTTGCCGATGCCGACATGGCCCAGCAAGGCGCCTGACTTGCCCCAGACGGGACGGGCATAGCCGCCATCGGGTCGGGCCTGCTTGCCGCCGACATAGTTCTTGGCGGTGCGGTCCAGGCTGCCATCGCCGGGCTTGTCCGGGTCGCCGGTCAGCGGTTCGATCTCGCTCAGCGTCTTGCGTTTGCCTTCGGGGCGCAGGTAGGCCGACAGCCCCTCCCATCCGCCTTCGCGGCCAAAGCCGCTCTCGCGCACGCCGCCAAAGCCTGCGGCCGCATCGAACATGTTGGTGCCGTTGATCCAGACCACGCCCGCGACCAGCTTCGGCGCCATGCCAAGCGCCAGGTTCACGTTCTCCGTCCAGACGGACGCGGCCAGGCCATAACGCGTGTTGTTGGCCAGCTGCACCGCCTCGTCCGGCGTGCGGAAGGTGGTGGAGACGAGGACCGGGCCAAAGATCTCCTCCTGCATCAGCCGGTCGGAGGTGGACAGGCCGGTGATCAGCGTGGGCGGGTAGTAGCAGCCCTCGGGGATGTCGCAGGCGGCGCGGTAGACGTCTCCGCCCGCATTGTCGACCAGCCCGTGGATCGTCTCCAGCTGCACCGGATCGACGATGGCGCCGACGTCGATGCACTTGTCCAGCGGATTGCCGACGCGCAGCTTGTCCATCCGCGCCTTCAGCTTGGCATGGAACCGGTCGGCCACGCCCTCCTGCACCAGCAGGCGGGATCCGGCACAGCAGACCTGCCCCTGGTTGAACCAGATCGCATCGACCAGACCCTCGACCGCGCTGTCGAGATCGGCATCGTCGAAGACCACGTATGGCCCCTTGCCCCCCAGTTCGAGCGTCAGGCCCTTGCCCTGTCCGGCGGTGGCCTCGCGGATGCGGCGGCCCACATCGGTCGAGCCGGTAAAGGCGACCTTGTCGATGCCGTCATGGGTGACAATGGCCTCGCCTGTCGCGCCGTCGCCGGTGACGATGTTCACCACGCCCTTGGGCAGCCCCGCCTGGCGACAGATATCGGCAAAGCACAGCGCGGTGAGCGAGGTGTACTCCGCCGGTTTCAGCACCACGGTGTTGCCCGCGGCGATGGCGGGGGCGATCTTCCAGGCCAGCATCAGCAGCGGGAAGTTCCAGGGGATCACCTGGCCGCAGACGCCCAGCGGCTCCATCCCCGGCGCTTCGCTGTCCATCAGCTGGGCCAGGCCCGCATGGTAATAGAAATGCCGGGCGACCAGCGGCACGTCGATGTCGCGGCTTTCGCGGATCGGCTTGCCGTTATCCATCGTCTCGAGCACGGCCAGAAGGCGGGCATGTTTCTGCACCAGACGCGCCAGCGCATAGAGGTGCCGCGCCCGGCCATGACCGCCCAGCTTGGCCCATTTCGGCTGGGCCTTGCGGGCGGCGGCCACGGCTTTGTCCACGTCGCCCGGCGTGCCCTGAGTGATATAGGCCAGCACCTCGCCGTTGGCGGGGTTGCGGCTTTCGAACGTGTCGCCGACCTCGGTCCAGGCGCCGTCGATGAAATGGCCGAACCGGTCGCCCTGATCGATCAGCCAGGCCAGCGCGTCGGCGGCACTTTCAGGGGCGGGGCCATACTCCATGGTGTCGAAAATTTCCTTGATGGTCATCGGCTTGCCTCGCAGGTCGTGAGGAGGAGTGTCGGGTGATCCGGGTCATGAACCAGGCGCTGAACCGTGATGGAAGGGCCGAAGCCCGGGCCATTTTCGGTGCGCACCATGTCGCCATGCAGGACATACAGGCCGGTCTCGTCCGGGTAGACCCGCCGGGTCAGCGTGCCCTGCATCATCCGGATGGTTTCGGGCGCCGCGCCTGCGGTCACGACCAACGTCGATTTCAGGACCGAGACCGCGCTCAGATCCGGGGTCTGGCCGGCGGGCTGCCAGGGCGCGCAGGCATAATCCTGACCGGCCAGCGCGGGACCGGCGGTCAGCAGCATTGCGGCAGCAAGGGACTTAGCCAGCCGCATGGCGCCATCCGGCCGAATAGGCGCCGGTCACGTGGTGTTCCAGCTGCCGTTCGATATCGCCCAGCAGCGACGACGCACCAAAGCGGAACATGTCGGGCTGAAGCCAGCGGTCGCCCAGTTCCTCCTTGATCAGCGACAGGTAGACCAGCGCATCCTTGGCCTTTGAAATCCCGCCCGCGGGCTTGTAGCCGACGCGATAGCCAGTGCGCTCGTGATAGTCCCGGATCGCGCGGATCATGACCAGCGACACGGGCAGGGTGGCGTTGACCGATTCCTTGCCTGTCGAGGTCTTGATGAAATCCGCGCCCGCCATCATGCAGACCAGAGAGGTGCGGGCGACATTGCGCAGCGACCCCAGCTCGCCGGTCGCGAGGATCGCCTTCACATGCGCATCGCCACAGGCGGCCCGGAATTCCTTCATCTCGTCATAAAGCGCCTGCCAGTTCCCGGTCAGGACGTGGCGGCGGGAAATCACGATGTCGATCTCGTCCGCGCCGGCCTTCACGCTTTCGCCGATCTCGGCCACGCGCAGGTGGAAGGGCGACAGACCGGCGGGAAACCCGGTGGACACGGCGGCAACGGGAATGCCGGTGCCCTGAAGCGCCTCGACGGCGGGGGCCACCATGTCGTGGTAGACGCAGACCGCGCCGGTGGTGATCCCCTCGACGCCCAGTTTCTCCATGATGTCATGGCGCACGGGCTGGCGAGCCTTGGCGCAGAGGCGGCGCACCCGTCCCTCGGTATCGTCACCGGCCAGGGTGGTCAGGTCGATGCATGTGATCGCCTTCAGCAGCCAGGCGGCCTGGTAATCCTTCTTGACCGACCGGCGCCCCGGCAGGGTGCCCGCGCGGCGTTCGATGGCGCTGCGATTGGCCTGTGCCGACAGCACCCAATCGAGGTCCAGATCCTGGCCGGGATTGCGCGGCTCGACCATCTGGGGAAGTTGCGCTGTCATGTGGTCGACCTTGCTTTGCATCCACTCCTCCGGGCGTCTGGTCTGGGTCGGGCGCAAGGTCGCACGGCCCCAAAGCCATGGCAAGCGCGCCGTAAAGGAAGCATCGGTTGCGCGGAAAACAGGCGGCCAGTTGCTCTAGTTGCGAATGGTTCGCAAATGGCTTGACAAAGATGCGAACGGTTCGCATCTTGCCGCCGAACGCTTTGCGCTATGTAGGATTCCATGTCTGTGAACCGCCGCTCCTTCCTTGCCACCGGTGCCGCCGCCGCACTGATGCCCACGCTGATGCCGGTGCGGCCCGCCCGCGCCGCGACGGGCCTTTCGGTTGTGGCCACGACCGGCATGATCGCCGACGCCGCTCGCACGATCCTGGGCGACCTGGGCGAGGTGCGGGCGCTGATGGGGCCGGGGGTCGACCCCCATGCCTTCCGCCAGACCCGCAGCGATATCGTGGCGATGACCCGGGCCGACCTGACGCTTTATCACGGTCTATACCTCGAGGCGCAGATGGAGGAGTTCCTGCAAAACCTCGCCCGCCGCCGCGCGGTCGTGCCGGTGGCCGACGGGCTGGGTCGCGACCGGTTGCTGAGCCACCCGGATTACGACGGAAAGTTCGACCCGCATGTCTGGATGGTCCCCGACATCTGGACCGATGTGGTCGCCGCGATCTCGGCCGCGCTGATCGACGCGGCCCCCGAAGGCGAGGTGGCCCTGACCGCCCGGACCGAGGCCTATCAGGCGCAGGTCAAGGCGTTGCAGGATTACGCGGAAACCGTGCTGAGCACCGTGCCCGAGGAGGCCCGCGTTCTGGTCACCGCCCACGATGCCTTCAGTTATTTCGGCCGCGCCTACGGGTTCGAGGTGCTGGGCATCCAGGGGATCTCGACCGAAAGCGAGGCCGGGCTGAATCGTATCCGCGACCTCGTCGACACGCTGGTCGACCGAAAAATCGGCGCGGTCTTCGTCGAAACCTCTGTCTCTGATCGCAACATGCGGGCGCTGATCGAAGGTGCCGCCGCACGGGGCCACAAGGTCGAGATCGGCGGAGAGCTGTTCTCCGACGCCATGGGCGAACCCGGCACCTATGAGGGCACCTATCCCGGCATGATCGACCATAACGTCACCACCATCGCCCGCGCCCTTGGGGGCACCCCGCCGGATCGTGGGATGATGGGCAAGCTGGCGGCCGGGATCTGACCATGACAGATGCGCAGCTTCCCCTGCAGGTGCGTGGCCTGACCGTGTCTTACGGCGCCAGCCCCGCGGTCTTTTCCGCCGATATGCGGGTCGAACCGGGGGCGATGACGGCGATCATCGGGCCGAACGGGGCGGGCAAATCGACCCTGCTCAAGGCGGTGCTGGGCATTGTGCCGGCCCTGTCGGGGCAGGTCACGGTCTATGGCAAACCGCTCGACAAGCAGCGCAGCCGGATCGCCTATGTCCCGCAGCGCGCCAGTGTCGACTGGGATTTCCCGACCCGCGTGATCGACGTGGTGCAGATGGGGCTCTACCGCCAGCTTGGCCTGCTGCGCCGGATCACCGGGCGGCACCGCAGCCTGGCCATGGACTGCCTCGACCAGGTCGGCATGGCCGATTTCGCGGACCGCCAGATCGGCCAGCTGTCGGGCGGGCAGCAGCAGCGCGTCTTCCTCGCCCGGTCGCTGGCGCAGGGGGCCGACCTCTACCTGCTGGACGAACCCTTTGCGGGGGTCGACGCGGCAACGGAAAAGGCGATCATCGACGTTCTCAAGTCGCTCAAGGACGAAGGCCGGACGATCCTTGCCGTGCATCACGACCTGTCGACCGTCCCGGATTACTTCGATCGCGTCTACATCATCAACAAGTCCCCCGTCGCCGAAGGCCCGGTGGCCGAGGCCTTCACCCAGGACGCGCTGCAAAGGGCCTATGGCGGGCGCCTCGCCTCGGGCCTGCTGGATCAGCTTTTCCCGGTGGCAGAAGCCGCGCCGGCCCCCGGCTTTCCCGCGCGCACCGCATGATGGGCCAGATGTTCGGGTTGGGCTACAACGTGATCCTCGTGGCCACCGGGGCGGGCCTTCTAGGTCTGGCCGCGGGCGGCATCGGCGCGTTCCTCTTCCTGCGCAAACGGTCGCTGGTCAGCGATGCGATCAGCCATGCGACCCTGCCGGGCGTGGCGCTGGCCTTCCTCGTCATGGTCGCGCTTGGCGGCGACGGGCGGAACCTGATCGGGCTGATGGGCGGCGCGGCGCTGTCGTCGCTGGCCGGGCTGGTCATCGTCCACTGGCTGGACCGCCGCACCCGCCTGGGCGAGGACGCGGCGATTGGCGCGGTCCTGTCGGTCTTCTTCGGTTTCGGCATCGTGCTGCTGACCGTGATCCAGACCATCGGCGCGGGGCGCCAGGCGGGGCTGGAAAGCTTCCTGCTGGGATCGACCGCCGGGATGCTGCGCAGTGACGCGATCATCATCGCCGTGGGTGGCGCACTGGCGCTGGCCGCCTGCGCGCTGTTGCGACGGCCGATGACGCTCGTGTCGTTCGACCCGGAATATGCGGCGACGCAGGGCATGCGGCCCGCCCGGATCGACATGGCGATGATGGCGCTGGCCCTCGCGGTGACGGTGGTGGGCCTCAAGGTCGTCGGCCTGATCCTGATCGTCGCCCTGCTGATCCTGTCCCCCGTTGCCGCCCGGTTCTGGACCGAACGCAGCGAGGTTGTCGCCCTGCTGGCCGGGCTGATCGGCGGAGTGTCGGGGGCGGCGGGGGCGGTGATCTCCTCCCTCGCACCGGATCTGCCGACCGGGCCGATCATCGTGCTGGTCGCCGCCGCGATCTTTGCCGTGTCGCTGGTCCTGGCGCCGCAACGTGGCGTGTTGGCCGGGGTGATCGCACAGTTTCAATTCCGCCGCAGGGTGCATCGCCGCCAGGGCCTGCTGGCCGTGGCGCAGGGCCAGCCGATCTATGAACCCTACACGCAACGCCTGTTGCGGCAGGAGGGGCTGATCCGCCGCGATGGCGTCGCCACCAGCGACGGGCAGGCCGCGGCCGAACGCGCCGCCCTGGATGAACGCCGCTGGCACATGCTGCGTGGCCTGCCCGAGGCGGCGCCGATGGCCGCACGCTATGACGGGCTGACCCCGATCGAAACCGTGCTGACCGCCGATCAGATCGCCGATCTTGACCGCCGCCTGACCGCCGAGGGGGCCGCGTGATGGGAGAGGAATTCGTCGCCCTGTCCCTGCCGCCGATCCTGATCGGTTGCCTTGCGGCACTGGCCTGTGCGCTGCCCGGAAACTTCCTGCTGCTCAGGCGGCAGGCCCTGATCGGGGACGCGATTTCACACGTCGTGTTGCCGGGGATCGTGCTGGGGTTCCTTGTGACCGGCACGTCCTCCACCTGGCCGATGATGCTGGGGGCCGCCATCGCTGCGGTCGTGGCCGTCGTGCTGATCGAAACCGTGCGCCGGGTCGGCCGGATCGAACCGGGGGCGGCCATGGGGGTGGTGTTCACCACGCTCTTCGCCGCCGGGGTTCTGCTGCTTGAGCAATCCGATACGTCCTCGGTTCACCTGGACGTGGAACACGCGCTCTATGGCAACCTGGAGAGCCTCATCTGGCTGGACGCAACGGGGTGGAGCAGCCTCTGGGACCCGGTCGCGCTTGCCTGGCTGCCGCCAGAGCTGACGCGGATGGCCGTCGTCCTGGTGATCGTGGCGTTGTTCATCGCGGTGCTGTGGCGGCCGTTGGCGATTTCCACCTTCGACGAGGGCTTTGCCCGGTCGCTGGGCCTGCCCGTCTCGGCGCTTGGACTGGCGCTGGTGATCGTGTCGGCCATCGCGGCGGTGGCGGCCTTCGATGCGGTCGGGTCGATCATCGTGATCGCCATGTTCATCTGCCCGCCCGCCGCGGCGCGGATGATGACCGACCGGCTGGCCGTGCAGGTGGGCTGGAGCATGCTCTTCGCCGTGATCTCGGCCGTGCTGGGCTATGTCATCGCGGGCTACGGGCCGCTCTGGCTGGGCTATGCGGATGCGGTCAGTGCGGCGGGGATGATCGCCACGATTTCGGGTCTGATCCTTGGGGCGGCGGCGCTCTGGGGGCCGAAGCGGCGCGGTGCTCAGTCCTGAGCGAAGGCCTTGGCCAGCGCCTTGAACCCTTCCCGTTTCAACCGCTTGGTGTCGGTCAGCGTGACCGGCACATGGGCGTCCTGCAGGCCCTTGGCATAGCTTTTCGACACTGGCCCGTCGCCGATCAGAACCGCCTGCTGGCCCAGCCACAGCGTCCGCGCCGCGCCGATCTCGGCCCCGATCAGGGTGCCGGTGCGGGTCGCGTCGTCGGGGGCATCGTGCAGCAGCATCGGCAGGCGGTCCGGGCTGTCCATCGCGGCGTCGAGGCCGTTGACACCCTGATCCGACAGACCAAGCGCGGCGATCAGCGCAGGCGTCGCGCTGCCCTGCAGGTGGATCGCCTCTCCGGCCGACAGCGTGATCCAGAGCGACGCGCGGTCGCCCAGCACCACCGCGATTCCGTCCCAATGCGGGTTGAGCGCCTGGAACCCGATCAGGGCCAGGCGATCCACCGACCGCAGTGCGCCCAGATCGGGCAGGTAGATGCCGCCCGGCCCCTCTGTCGGGGCTTCGGGGATCAGCTTGCCGGGAAGGGGTTCGCCGGGGGCGGCGGGGTCGCCCACGACCAGGGCCATGTCCGCGCCGGGGCCATCGCCCCAGGCGCTGTCGTCACCGATGATCTTGCCAGTCCATGTCATGTCGACGGGATAGGCGGCGCGGGACGGATGGTCAATCGGCCCTTATTTCGCGGCGGTCGCGTGGGGGCGACCGGTCAGGGTCCGGTGGGCGTCGTATTGCGACAGGAAGACCTGACCGCTGAGTTCGTCCAGGAAATGCGACCGTTTCAGGCGGTCCATGACCGGGCCCTTCACCTCGCTCAGGTGCAGCTTGATGCCCATTTCCGACAGGCGGGTGTTGATCGCCTCGAGGGTTTCCAGCGCCGACAGGTCGATCTCGTTCACCGCCGAACACATCAGCACCACATGCTCCAGAGGCTGGTCGCAGACGACGCGGTCATAGACGAGGTCCTGCAAGAAGGCCGCGTTGGCGAAATAGAGGCTTTCGTCGATGCGGATCGTGATCAGCTCGGGGTGGGTTTCGACATTGTGGCGGTTGATGTTGCGGAAATGCTGGGTGCCGGGGACCAGCCCGACCTCGGCCACATGGGGGCGCGACGTCTTGTAAAGAAACAGCAAAATCGAGATGCCGACCCCGGCCGAGACGCCGATTTCAACGCCCAGCGTCAGTGTCAGCAGGATCGTCGCGGACACGGCAGCGAAATCGACGCGCGAGTAATCCCAGGACCGGCGCAGGATCGAGAAATCGACCAGGCTGAGCACGGCGACGATGATCGTCGCGGCCAGAACCGCCTTGGGGAGGAAGAACAGAAGTGGCGTCAGAAGCAACGCGGCCAGACCGATCCCGATGGCCGTGAAGGCCCCGGCGGCGGGTGTTTCGGCGCCCGCATCGAAGTTCACGACAGAGCGCGCGAAGCCCCCGGTGACCGGGTACCCGCCCGAAAACGCGGCGGCGACGTTCGATGCGCCGAGGCCGATAAGCTCTTGATCCGGTGCAATTCTCTGACGTTTCCGCGCGGCCAGCGTCTGCGCCACGGAGACGGATTCGACGAAACCGATGATCGAGATCAGCAGGGCGGACAGGAAGAGCTGACCCCAGAGTTCCATCGAGAAGGAGGGGAGCGACAGGGGCGGCAGGCCGGTCGGCACGTCACCGACGATGGCGACGCCGCGGTCCTGAAGGTTCAGGCCCCAGACCGCGAGGATCGACACGGCGACCGCCATGATCGGGCCGGCCTTGGCCAGAAGGTCGGCGGACCGCTGGCCCAGCCCTGCGGAAAGCAGCAGTGGTTTCAGCCCCTTGCGCACCCAGAACAGGAAGGCGAGCGAGGCGAGCCCGATGACCAGCGTGATCAGGTTGGTGTCGGGCAGGTGAGTGGCCAGGGATCCCAGCAAATCCAGCAGGTTATGGCCATGGGCGGAGACCCCGAAGATGTGCTTCAGCTGCGACGTCGCGATCAGCAGACCGGAGGCGGTGATGAAGCCCGCGATGACCGGGTGGGACAGGAAATTTGCAAGGAATCCAAGGCGGAAGAAGCCAAGCGCCAGCAGCATCAGACCCGACAGGAAGGCCAGGGTGATGGCCGCCGCGATGTATTCCGGCGTGCCCTGCGCCGCGAGGTTGCCCGCCGCCGCTGCCGTCATCAGCGACACCACCGCGACCGGCCCCACGGCCAATGCCCGCGACGTGCCGAAGATGGCATAGGCCACCAGCGGCAGGATCGAGGCATACAGCCCCATTTCCGCCGGGAGGCCCGCCAGAAGCGCATAGGCAAGTGATTGAGGAATAAGCATGATCGTGACGATCAGCGCCGCCACGAGGTCCGACGTCAGCGTCGTCTTGTCGTAGGTCTTGCCCCAGTCGAGGATCGGGAAATAGCGGGAAAGGGAGCGGAGGGTGAGGGCAGGACGTGTCACGGAATCAACTTTCGACTGGGTGGGTGCAGAACATATAAAAGAATTAGAATATGTTTTTCAACCCCTCGTTTCGGGCCCCGGTTCTCAGCCCCGTGATCTCTGTCGGTCAGCCCTCATACCACGCGGTGTTGCGTGAACCGGTTAACGGCCCGGACGGGACGTCGGTATCACGTCGGTGCTGCGTCGGTATCGCGTCGGTGGCGCGACGGGGCAGGGCACTGGGCTTAACGCAGCGGCCGCAGCACGCGCGCAGGGCAACGCCCCCCGCGAAAGGCGGGGCGCGCCACGAAACTTGCGGTGGGGGGCTTAGTGGGCCTCGGCCCAGTTCTTGCCGTGACCGGCATCGACGACCAGTGGGACGTCGATCTTAACGGCGGGGGCGGCGGCGGATTCCATCACCTTGCGCGCGGCGGCGGTGACGTCCTCGACGGCGGATTCGTCGACCTCGAAGATCAGTTCGTCATGGACCTGGAGCAGCATCTTGGCGGGCAGCCCCTCGATCGCCTCGGGCATCCGGATCATCGCGCGGCGGATGATGTCGGCGGCCGTGCCCTGGATCGGCGCGTTGATCGCGGCGCGGCGGGCAAAGCCGGAGCGCGGCCCCTTGGCGGCGATGTCGGGGGTATGGATGCGCCGCCCGAACAGCGTGGCGACATAGCCGTTCGCCTTGCCGAATTCGGTGGTCGAATTCATGTAATCCTTGATGCCGGGGAAGCGTTCGAAATAGCGGTCGATGAAGCCCTGCGCCTCGCCGCGCGGAATGCGCAGGTTGCGGGCCAGCCCGAAGCCGGAAATCCCGTAGATCACCCCGAAATTGATCGCCTTGGCCTGGCGGCGGACCTCGGGCGTCATTTCATCCAGCGGCACGCCGAACATTTCCGACGCGGTGGCGGCGTGAATGTCCTGACCTTCGGCGAAGGCCTCCTTCAGCTGGGGGATGTCGGCGATATGGGCGAGGATGCGCAGTTCGATCTGGGAATAGTCGAGCGAGAGAAGCAGCTTGCCCTCCTCGGCGATAAAGGCCTCGCGGATGCGGCGCCCTTCCTCGGACCGGACGGGGATGTTCTGAAGGTTCGGATCGGTGGAGGCGAGGCGGCCGGTATTGGCCCCCGTCTGCACGTAGGAGGTATGCACCCGGCCGGTTCCGGGGTGTATATGTTCCTGCAGGCTGTCGGTATAGGTCGACTTGAGCTTGGACAGCTGCCGCCAATCCAGCACGCGGGCGGGCAGGTCATGTTCGGTGGCCAGGTCTTCCAGCACGTCGGCGCCGGTGGCATAGGCGCCGGTCTTGCCCTTCTTGCCACCCTCGAGTCCCATCTTATCGAACAGGATCTCGCCCAGCTGCTTGGGCGAGCCGACATTGAACGTCTCCCCGGCCAGTTCGTGGATCTCGGCCTCGAGCCCGGCCATCTTCTGGGCAAAGGCGTTGGACATGCGCGACAGGGTATCGCGGTCGACCTTGATGCCGTGCATTTCCATCTGCGCGAGCACGGGCGACAGCGGGCGTTCCAGCGTCTCGTAGACGGTGGTGACCTTCTTGACGTGCAGCTGCGGTTTCAGGGTCTGCCAGAGGCGCAGGGTGATATCGGCATCCTCGGCGGCATAGCGGGTGGCCTTGTCGACGGGCACTTTGTCGAAGGTAATCATCGACTTGCCGGAGCCCAGCAGCTCCTTGATCGGGATGGGCTGGTGGCCGAGGTAGCGGTCGGACAGCGTGTCCATGCCATGGGTGTGCAGGCCCGCGTTCAGCGCGTAGCTCATCAGCATGGTGTCGTCGATCGGCGCGACCGAGATCCCGTAGCGTTTCAGGATCTTGGCGTCGTATTTCATGTTCTGACCGATCTTGAGGATCGCGTCATCCTCCAGCACCGGTTTCAGCAGGTCGAGCGCCTCGTTCAGGGGCATCTGGCCCTCGGCCAGGTCCTCGGTCGCGAAGAGCCCGTCGCCCTCGGCCGCCTTGTGGGTCAGCGGCACGTAGCAGGCCTGGCCGGGATCGGTGGCGATGCAGATGCCCACCAGGTCCACCTGCATTTCGTCGAGGCCGGTGGTTTCGGAGTCGATGGCAACGTAGCCGCGTTCGTAGATGCGGTCGATCCAGGTCTGAAGCTGGTCCGCCGTGGTCACGGTTTCATAGCTGTCGGGGTCGATCTCGGGCATCTCGACCTGTTCGGGGGCGTCGCCACCACCGAGTGTTTCGGTTTCCGGCGGCGCGGGCGGTTCGACGCCCATCTGGTCGGCGATGCGCTTGGTGAGGGTGCGGAACTCCATCTCGTTGAGGAAGCCCAGCAGGGTCTCGGTATCGGGGTCCTTCACCTCGAGATCGTCGAGCGTGAAATCGAGCGGCGTTTCGCAATCCAGCTGCACCAGCTTCTTGGACAGCTCGATCTGTTCGCGGTTCTCGATCAGGGTCTGGCGGCGCTTGGGCTGCTTGATCTCTTCGGCGCGGTCGAGAAGGTCCTCGAGCGAGCCGTATTCGTTGATCAGAAGCGCGGCGGTCTTGATGCCGATGCCGGGCGCGCCGGGGACGTTGTCGACGCTGTCGCCGGCCAGGGCCTGCACGTCGACCACGCGGTCGGGGCCGACGCCGAACTTGGCCTCGACACCCTCGACGTCGATGCGGGTGTTCTTCATCGCGTCCAGCATTTCGACCCCGCCGCCGACCAGCTGCATCAGGTCCTTGTCCGAGCTGATGATCGTCACGCGGCCGCCGGCGTCGCGGGCCTGGCAGGACAGGGTGGCGATGATGTCGTCGGCCTCGTAGCCCTCAAGCTCCTTGCAGGCGATGTTGAACGCCTCGGTCGCGCGGCGGGTCAGGGGGATCTGCGGGCGCAGGTCTTCGGGCATCGCCTCACGGTTGGCCTTGTAGAGGTCATAGAGGTCGTTGCGGAACGTGTGGCTGCCCTTGTCGAAGATCACCGCGACATGGGTCGGCGCATCGGGGCCGGTATTCCCTTCGACATAGCGGTGCAGCATGTTGCAGAACCCGCTGACGGCGCCGATGGGCAGGCCGTCGGATTTGCGGGTCAGCGGCGGCAG
This sequence comes from Pseudooceanicola atlanticus, assembly GCF_000768315.1. Lineage (GTDB taxonomy): Bacteria > Pseudomonadota > Alphaproteobacteria > Rhodobacterales > Rhodobacteraceae > Pseudooceanicola > Pseudooceanicola atlanticus. The sequence goes on along the minus strand of NZ_AQQX01000002.1, from coordinate 512,567 downwards.
CGCGTGATAGGCGCGGAAGATGAAGGCCGATCCGTCGATCAGGTGCAGGTGGCAACCTTTGCCGAATTGCTGGGTCATTCTGGGCCTCCGCGCGTGATCCGTCGCCGGAGTCTTGCCACGTTCCGGGGGCTGCTGCCAGCCGCCTTTTCCGGGCGGCAGGGACGTGGCGCATCAGGCGCGGACATGGGTCACGGCCCGGTGCCATCGGCCGGGCCTGGGGATCGGATTGTCAGGGGGGGTGCAGAGGGCGTCAGGCGCCCTCATGGCCTTTCAGCACGAATTTGGCGTCGCAATAGCCGCATTCGACAAAGTTCGTCTCTTCGGGGATGAACAGCCAGACGCGGGGATGGCCAAGCGCGCCTTCGCCGCCATCGCAGGCCACCTTGCGGGATTCCACGACCTTGGTTTCGGGGGCCTCAATCGTCATTGGCGCATTCCTCTGGCTGGCATTCGTGCTGCGCCGCAATATGGGGGAAAGGCCGGGTCCGGGCAAGCCCTTGAACGGGATCATCCTAAAGCGCTCAGGCCGTGTAGGCGCGGGCCTGGAAGCAATTGTTCCGAGCCGAGCGGATATCGACAAAGGCGATGTCCCCGCGGGCCAGGATCGCGTCGATCCGGGCGGGGACCTCTGCGGCGGGCACCACGTCGCCGGTGCCGTAGGCGATTCGCTCGCTGGCGAGGTAGCCCTTGACCAGGTAGGTCGGGCTTTGCGTCAGGATTGGCGGCATCCCGACGCCCTGCCATGGCGCGCACTCGTCGTCGCAGAGGAAGATCGGCCCCGCCTCGGCATAGGGATGCAGCGTGGTGAAGGGGCGCAGGGCGAGGATCAGCATCCCCGCACCCTTCGGCACGTTCCGCAGGCAATGGCGGCAGGGCGTGCCATCGCCGTCCGACACGGCAAGTTCGGGCGGCAGGCCGTAATCGTCGGGGGCGCCGTTGCGCCAGGCGGCGACCTTGTCGCTGGGCAGGGGGCGGATCGTGTGGGGCATGGCCTGGGTCCTTTTCGGGCTGGGGGTCTGCCCGTCACCCTGCGCCGCGCCGCCCCCGGCCCGCGACCCGAAGCTTGCGCATTGCAGGCGGTTGCGTCCCCCGGCGCAATGTTCCCTAATCGGCCGGCAAGCCATCCGGCGTGAACCGGACCGCAAGACCAGAGGAGACTTACATGCTGCAATCCGTGCGGATCATCGAGATCGAGGGGATCGGCCCCGGCCCGTTCGCGGCCATGACGCTGGCCGATCTCGGGGCCGAGGTCATCACCATCCACCGCAAGGATGCGCCCGAAGCCCGCGCGGCCCAATCCGCCAACCCGCTGGATCGCGGCAAGCGCTCGATCACGCTGGACCTGAAGGATCCCGCCGACCTGGAGGTCGCGAAAAAGCTGATCGCCAGCGCCGACGGGCTGATCGAGGGGATGCGCCCGGGGGTGATGGAACGGCTGGGCCTGGGCCCCGAGGAGATGCGGGCCGCCAATCCCCGCCTGGTCTATGGCCGCATGACCGGCTGGGGCCAGACCGGGCCCAGGGCGAAACTGGCGGGCCATGACCTGAACTATATCGGGCTGTCCGGCGCCTTGTGGTACGCGTCGCTGCCCGGTCAGCCGCCGATGACCCCGGCCACGCTGGTGGGCGATATCGGGGGCGGGGCGCTCTACCTCGTGATCGGTATGCTGACGGCGCTGATGCGCGCGAAGGAAACGGGGCAGGGCAGCGTCGTGGACGCGGCGATCGTCGACGGTTCGGCCCACATGATGAACCTGCTGATGTCCATGGCCAGCGTCGGCGGCACCGTCACAGAACGCGGGCAGAGCCGCCTGGACGGGCCGCATTGGTCGCGCAGCTATCGCTGTGCCGATGGCGGTTTCATCGCCGTGCAGGCGCTGGAGGCCAAGTTCTACGCGATCTTCCTGGACCGTCTTGGCCTGTCCGAGGATCCCGATTTCCTGCGCCAGAACGACAAGGCGCTGTGGCCCGACCTGTCGGCCCGGCTGGAGGCAATCTTTGCCACCGAACCGCGCGACCATTGGGCCGCTTTGTTCGACGGACTGGATGCCTGCGTCGCGCCCGTGCTGCCGCCTGTGCAATCGGTCGCCGACCCGCATATCGCGGCGCGCGGCATCTGGCATGGCGAGGGCGAGGACCTTCAGGCCGCCGCCGCCCCCCGCTTCGACGGCGCGACCCCCGCGGCGCCCGCCCGCCCGGCGGAACGCGGGGCCGACAGCGCAGCGATCCGGGCAGAGCTGGGCCTGTGATCCATCTGCCGTGCCAAAGGGGCCATTGGGGGCCGCGCACCCACTGGTCCCGTTGCGCGCGGTTATGGCGGTGGCGTACGGCCCGTGCGGGTGCCGCCGCGTCTGATGCGGTGTTGGAAACATCCGGGGCAAAAAGCCTCAATTCGCCTTGTTTAGAGACTGAATCTGCATCGGTTCATCACCCTTACAGCGCTACTCGGCACCGCATTTCATCACAAGATCCCGCCGCTGATCGCCCCCTGCACACCGGTGTGACCAATATTCCCCTTGTTTAGGCTCTGATTCAGTCCGGCAGACCCGCCTCTGCCCAAAGCCATCTTGCGCGGCCCCCGGCAATCCGCCACTGAGCATCCATGGACCGCACCACCACCCCTTTCGGGCTGATCGCCCTGCTGCTGCTGGCGGGCATGTGCGCGGCGGGGCAGTTCGCCAAGGTGTCGGTCATCTTCCCCGCGGTGCAGGCCGCCTATCCGCAGGCCGGGGCGTCGCTGGGCTTCCTCGTCTCGATCCTCAGCCTGACGGGTGTGCTGACCGGGCTGATCGCGGGGATGATCGTGGCGCGTACGGGGTTTCGCCGGGTGGTGATCGGCGGGCTGATCCTAGGGGCCGTGATGAGCCTCTTGCAGGCGCTGATCCCGCCCCTGCCGCTGATGCTGGCCAGCCGCGCGGTCGAAGGCGTCAGCCATATCTCTCTCGTCGTCGCGATCCCGACGCTGATCGCGCAGTTCAGCGCGGCGCGGCACCGGCCCTATACGATGACGCTCTGGGGCAGCTATTTCGGCGTGACCTTCGCGCTGGTGGCCTGGCTCGCCACCCCGCTGGCCGAGGCGCACGGCCCGGCGCCGATCTTCGTGGCCCACGCGGTGGCGATGCTGGCGCTGGCCGCCGCATTGGCCCGGGCGCTGCCGGCGGGCGCCGTGCCGCGCTCGGACACTCCGCTGCCGGGGCTGCGTCGCCTGCTGGCCGATCACCCGCGCATCTACGCCTCGCCCTACATCGCGGCCCCCGCCCTGGGCTGGTTCTTCTACACGCTGACCTTCGTCGCCCTGCTGACGGTGCTGCCCCCCTACCTGCCCGAGGCGCACCGCACCGCCCTGACCTTCTGGATGCCGATCGCCGGCATCTTCGTCTCGCTCAGCCTGGGCGCGCAATTGCTGCGCTACATGCCAGCGGTGCAGATCGTGCTGATCGGCCTGGCGCTGGCGGGGGCATCGGTGCTGGCCATGGCGCTCCTGCCGGGCGCGTTCTGGCCGCCCGTGGCGCTTTTCGGGTCGCTGGGGCTGGTGCAGGGGGCCAGCTTCACCGCGATCCCCCAGCTCAACCCCGAGGCCGGGGACCAGGCGCTGGCCAATGGCGCGCTGGCGCAGATGGGCAACCTTGGCAACCTGCTGGGCACGCCGGTGCTGCTGGCCATGACCGCGCCCTGGGGCTTCACCGGGGCGCTGATCTTCGCGGGCCTCGCCTATCTGGGATGCGCCGCCGTGCACCTTGAGGCCGCCCGCCGCAGAGCCCGCCGCCGGACCCGGCGCGCCTGATCCGCCCCCGAACCCACGCCCCTCTTTCATCTGGCCGGGAAATATCCCGGGGGGTGCCATGCCCCGGGCATGGCAAAGGGGGGCAGAGCCCCCCTTTCCAGGAAATGGAACGCGCGCTCAGCGCGCTCCGCTGGATTACGCCAATCAGACGCTCATGCAGACATATTTCATCTCGAGGTAATCCTCGATCCCGTGATGGCTGCCCTCGCGGCCCAGGCCCGATTGCTTCACGCCGCCGAACGGTGCCACCTCGGTCGAGATGATGCCGGTATTCACCCCGACGATCCCGTATTCCAGCGCTTCGGCCACCTTGTAGACCCGGCTCAGATCCTTGGCGTAGAAATACGAGGCCAGGCCGAAGATCGTGTCGTTTGCCATGGCGATCACGTCATCCACGTCGTCGAACTTGAACAGCGGCGCCAGCGGGCCGAAGGTCTCGTCCGTGGCGACCTGCATTTCCTGGGTCACGCCGGTGACGATGGTCGGCGGGCAGAAATTCGACCCGTCCTCGCCCAGCTCGCCGCCGTAAAACACCAGCGCCCCCTTGGAGGTCGCGTCGTCCAGGTGTTCCTTCACCTTGTCCTTGGCTTCGGGGTTGATGAGCGGGCCCAGCTGGACACCGTCCTCCAGCCCGTCGCCGACCTTCATCTCGCTGACCTTCTGCTTCAGCTTCTCGGCGAAGGCGTCATAGACCCCGGCCTGTACGTAGATCCGGTTGGCGCAGACGCAGGTCTGGCCGTTATTGCGGAACTTGCACATGATCGCGCCCTCGACGGCGGCATCCAGATCGGCGTCGTCGAAGACGATGAAGGGGGCGTTGCCGCCCAGCTCCATCGAACATTTCATGACCTGGTCGGCGGCCTGGCGCAGCAGGATGCGCCCAACCTCGGTCGAGCCGGTGAAGGTCAGCTTGCGCACCTTCGGGTTCTCGCAGAATTCCTTGCCCGCCTCCGAGGACCGCGACGAGGTCACGATGGAGAACACGCCCTTCGGAATGCCCGCGCGTTCCGCCAGAACGCCCATGACCAGCGCCGACAGCGGGGTTTCTTTGGCCGGCCGGCCGACGAAGGAACAGCCCGCGGCCAGCGCCGGGCCGGCCTTGCGGGTGATCATCGCATTGGGGAAGTTCCACGGCGTGATCGAGGCCGCGACCCCGATCGGCTGCTTGATGACCATGATGCGCTTGTCGCGCTGGTGGCCGGGGATCATCTCGCCATAGACGCGCTTGGCCTCCTCGGCGAAGAACTCGATGAAGGACGCGCCATAGGCGATCTCGCCCTTGGCCTCGGCCAGCGGCTTGCCCTGTTCGGCGGTCAGGATGGTGCCCAGGTCGTCCTGGTTCTCCATCATCAGGTCGAACCACTTGCGCAGCACCTGGGCGCGTTCCTTGCCGGTCCAGCTGGCCCAGTCCTTCTGCGCCTCGTAGGCCTTGTCGATGGCATGGGAGATTTGCGCGCGGCTCAGGTCGGCGACGCGGGCGATCACGTCGCCGCGGGCCGGGTTGACCACGTCGAAGGTGCCTTCGTCCCCTTCGACCCATTCGCCGGCGAGGTAGGCCGCCTCGACCAGAAGCGAGGGGTCCTTGAGCAGGGATTTCAGATCGGTTGTTTGGTCCAGCATGGTATGTCCTCCGGATGACGGGCGGTAATTGGGCTTTGTTGGATCACTTAGTCCGTCCGCTGTCCAGAGCCATCACCAAAGCCATACCCGGTCTCAGCCGAACCGCGACGCCCATGTCGGGAAGGGATCGCCGGGGGCTTCGCTTGCGGCATGTACGCCCCGCGCGATGGCCCGCGCCATGCAGATCGCGGCGGCATGGCCCAGCATCAGCGTCTCGGCCACCGGGTTGGTCAGGGGCTTGGCCCCGGTCGCGGCGGCAAAGATCAGGTCGCCATCCATCGGCGTATGGGAGGGCACGAGCGCCCGCGCATAGCCGTCATGCGCGGCGGTCGCCATGCGGGTGCATTGCGCCTGGGTGAGCGTCGCGTCGGTGGCGACGATGCCGATCGTCGTGTTGGCATGGGCCGACAGCTTGGTCACCGGCAGATGCGGGTCGGGCCAGGCCTGCGCCACGCCACAGCCGCCGAACTCCTCGCCCGTTTCCCAGGGCGCGGCCCAGAATTCCGGCCCGTCACCGACGATGGCCGATCCAAGCGCATTCACCGCCACCAGTGCGCCCACCACATGCCCCGAAGGCAGCACGACCGAGGCCGAGCCCAGCCCGCCCTTCAACTGCGCGGTGGTCGCGCCGGTGCCCGCCCCCGCGGTGCCAAGCGCGAACTCCTCGCCCGCCGCCGCCAGCGCCGCCCGGCCCAGGGCCTTGTAGGGGTTCTCCGCCCAGTCCTTGTCGCCGCCATTCACCAGGTCGAACAGAATCGCCCCCGGCACGATCGGCACCACTTGGCCGCCCACGGCAAAGCCGCGCCCCTGTGCGCGCAGCCCGTCCGCCACGCCCGAGGCCGCGTCCAGCCCGAAGGCCGACCCGCCCGAGAGGACCAGCGCATCGACCTGCTCCACGGTCTTGTCGGGGGCCAGAAGGTCGGTTTCCCGCGTGCCCGGCGCGCCGCCCATGACATGGACCCCGGCGGTGAAGGGCGCGTCGCCCAGCAGCACGCTGACCCCGGTCTTGACGTGATCGTCCTGCGCCTGGCCGACCCGCAGGCCCGCCACGTCGGTGATCAGGTTTCTCGCTCCGGTCTCCATCGCGACCTCCTTGGCTGCGGGGCGCGCCCGGTGCGGCGCGATCCCCTGCTTCATCTTGCCGGAAATACTCCGGGGTTGCTGTCAAAGCGCAGCTTTGGCGGCAAGGGGCAGCGCCCCTTTCCACGGCAGCCGCGGGCGCTGTCAGATATGCGGCTTGGCGGCGGCCGTCTTGGGATCGCCGGTATTGGGCAGGCCCTCCGGCTCGATCAGCAGGACCATCGCCTCGTCGGCGGCACGGGGGCGGTGTTCCATCCCCTTGGGCACGACACACAGCTCTCCGGGTTTCAGCACGACGGTGTCGCCATCCTCGCCGTCGATCTCGACCGTGCCCGCGAGGACAAGGAAGAAATCATCGGTGTCGTCGTGGTGGTGAAAGTCGAACTCGCCCTTGAACTTCACCACCATGATGTCGTTGCCGTTGTACTGGGCGATCACGTGCGGATCCCAGTGGCTGGTGAACATCGACAGTTTTTCCTGGAGGTTCACCGATTTCAGCTTGCTCATGATCTGACCTGCAAATTGGTTGCGCAGCGCCACCTTTTCCCTCCGGCGGCCGGGTGACAAGATGCAATTTCCGCAGGACAGTTTTCGCAGGACAGGGCCTGCATCCCGTGCTAGCAGCGGGTGTGGTCCGGGCGATGGCGTCGCCCGATCTCCTGACCCGTTCTTCCCCTTGCCTGCCCTGAACGCCGGGGCATGTCTGGAGACATCCCATGAGCGATATCCGTCCCGCCTTTCACCGTGTGCATAACGGCGACAAGGCCCCGCTTCCCTTTGCCGAGATCGAGTACGAGGCCCGCCTGCGCGGCCTGCGTCGGATCATGGAGGCGCAGAACGTGCAGGCCGCCGTTCTGACCTCGATGCACAACATCGCCTATTATTCGGGCTTCCTATATTGCGCCTTCGGGCGGCCCTACGGCCTTGTCGTGACCGACACCGATTGCGTCACGATCAGCGCGGGCATCGATGCGGGCCAGCCCTGGCGGCGCAGCCATGGCGACAGCATCACCTATACCGACTGGGCGCGGGACAATTTCTGGCGCGCGGTGGCCCATGTGGCCGGCGAAAACCGCGTCATCGGCTACGAGGGCGACCACCTGACCGTCACGCAGCGCGAAAAGCTCGAGGATTTCCTGCAACCGCTGGCCCAGGTCGACATTGCCGCGCAGACCATGGAACAGCGCATGCACAAGAGCCCGGCCGAGATCGCGCTGATCCGCGACGGGGCCCGCATCGCCGATATCGGCGGCTTCGCCATCCGCGACGCGATCCGCCCCGGCGCGCGCGAGATCGACATCGCCATGGCCGGCCGCGACGCGATGGAACTGGCCATCGCCGAGGCGCATCCCGATGCCGAATATCGCGACACCTGGGTCTGGTTCCAGTCGGGGCTGAACACCGACGGGGCGCATAACCCCGTCACCTCCCGCGCATTGGAGCATGGCGATATCCTGTCGCTGAACACCTTCCCGATGATCTCGGGCTATTACACGGCGCTGGAACGCACCCTGTTCCTGGGCGAGGTCGACGCGGCCTCGCGCGCCATCTGGGAGGCCAATGTCGCCGCGCATGAACTGGGGATTTCCCTGCTGAAACCGGGCATGTCCTGCGCCGCGGTGACCGCGCAGATCAACGAACTGTTCGCTGACCGAGACCTGCTGCAATACCGCACCTTCGGCTACGGCCATTCCTTCGGCGTGCTGTCGCATTATTACGGGCGCGAGGCCGGGCTGGAGCTGCGCGAGGATATCGACACCGTGCTGGAACCCGGCATGGTCGTGTCGATGGAACCGATGCTGACCCTGCCGCGGGGCATGCCGGGCGCGGGCGGCTACCGCGAACACGACATCCTGCTGATCACCGAGGACGGCAACGAGAACCTGACCGGTTTCCCCTATGGCCCCGACCATAACGTGATCGGCTGACAGGCGCGGCTAGAGCGTCTTTTCCATCCGCCAGATGGTCAACGGGATGGGGGCGGTTGCCGTCTCCATCTCGTGGGTTTCCTCGCCGGCATAGCGCCACCCGGCCTTTTCGTAGAACCGCCGGGCGCGGTCGTTGCCGATGGCGCAGGCCAGCCAGATCGTGCCGTGGCCGCGTGCGCGCTGGTGATCCTCGGCATCCTGCATCAGGCGCATCGCCGCGCCGCTGCCCCGCGCGGCGGCGTCGAGGTAGAACTGGTTCACCTCGTCGCCCTTGCACAGGTGAAAGCCGATCAGCTGGCCGTCGCTCTCCATCAGCCGGAAATCCGCGATCCAGCGTTCGGTGCGGATGCGAAAGCTTTCGGGGTCGCGCTGCGCCATCAACGCGGCCGGGGCGCGGGCGGCGTGGCCATCCATCCAGCCAGCATGCCACAGCCCGGCAATCGCGGCGATATCGTCAGGCTGCGCCGGGCGCATCGTCAGGGTATCGGTGTCTTGCATCGGCGGGGCGGTCCTTGTCGTCATGGCAGGGCGCAGGCTATCGCTCCGACGTTCGAGAGGCCAGACCGACCGGACCAGACGTGCGGGGCCATGGCGTCAGGCTGGTCGGACGCCGTGCCCGTGATATGATCCTGCCATGATCCGGTCTGCCGTCCTCTTCCTGATGCTTCTGGCGCCCGCCCTGCATGCGGGCGAGGAGGATGACATGTGGGACGCCATGGCCGCCACGCTGCCGCCCGCGCCGCCCGGCTATGTGCGCGAGATCGCCGGGGACCGGTCGGGATCGCGGGCCACCTTCGGCGACGATGTGGAGGTCGAGGCGCGCTATATCGGCCCCGACGGCACCGTTGCGCTGACCCTGCTGACCGGGAACAGCCTGCTGGCCGCCGCGCCCTCTGCCATCGGGCTGGGTTCGTTGCTCTATGGCACGGAAGAGATCAACGGACAGGGCTATTTCGCCGGGCGCGACAGCCTGACCGCGCAATTCGGCAAGCTGCTGATCGAAGCCGAGGGGGCTGAGCGTGCCGTGATCCGCGAGGTCTTGCAGGGCCTCGACATCGCCAGGCTGAAGGCGATGTTCCCGGCCGAGTAGGCCAAAGGGGCATGAAATGCCGCTGCATGACGATCCTTTTCACGGTGACGAACCGTTCAAAATGACGTTAAGTGCCCCCATATATTGCCAACATCATTCGCACCACGGAGTTTGGAATGTCCGATTTCGCCAGCCAGGTTCAGGAAAGCCAGGAGCAGGTCGCCGCCGCGCAAAGCAAGATCGCGGAGCTGACCAGCCGGATCGAGATGGCCCGCCAGAAAATGGCCTCGGGCGAAGATATCAGCGTCGATATCGAAAACGCCACGCTGCAGGACGTGCATCAGCATACCGAGGTGATGAACGCCAATATCGCCGAGCTGATCATGGGCCTCGACGATGTCACCGCCGCGTTTTCCAAGGATTTCGACGAAATGCGGTCCAAGACGGGCTGGGAAAGCTTTGTCGGCATCTTTGCCTCCGCCAAGGCGGATTCGATGCGGCAGGAACGTATCCGCACCGCGTCCATCGACGACAAGCTGCAGGATCTGATCGCCAAGTCCGACGTCATCACCAAGCTGCTGGAAGGCCAGCTGGCGGTGCTGAACGACCAGAAGGAAAAGGTGGAAACCAACCTGACCGGCACGCTGGACGAACGCGAGATGACCGTTCAGGAGCTTGAGGACGTGCGGGCCAAGATCCTCGCCATGGATCCCAAGATCATCGAGCTTGAGAACAAGATCGCCGTCGAACAGGACGCCGCAGCGCGCACCAAGCTGGAAACCGAACTGGCGGACCTGAACAAGGAATACAACGCCATGGTCCAGGACGAGCAGGTCAAGCTTGCCAAGTCCCAGACGCTGGAGCGCTATATCGAGAAGGGCAAATCCTGGGTCGACTCGCTGCAGAACCAGGCGGCGACGCAGATGGTGCTGATCAACAAGCTGAAGACCGACACCCAGCAGCGGGTGGTGCTGTACGATGCGCTGACCAAGTCGCTGAAGACCGCGCAGCAGCAGGACGTGGCGCACAAGATCAACGAGATCGGGACCCAGACGGACAAACAGGCCCAGCAGGCCATGGCCCAGATCGGGGCGGCGACCAATGCCCGGATGGCCGACATGCTGGAAGCGCACGAGGATCACATGGTCTTTGCCCGCGAGGTGCTGGAACAGAAGGCCAAGGCCGACGAACGCTTTGCCCGGCGGTTCCAGAAGATCGTCGAGAAGCACGACAAGAACCTTTACGGGCAGTAGCAGGTTGCCGAGCAATCTGCGGCCGGCAGCGGTTGCACGGCAACCGCGAGAGGCCCGGCGCTGCCCGAACTGCGATTGGACCGAACTGTGATGATACGCACACCTGCCAACAATCGGCTGTTCAGGATCTCCGGCCCGCTGCGCGTCCCGGACCTCGATGTCTGGCCGAGGGACTTCCGCCATGGCTGACCCCGCCCACGATCACGTCGGTCTGTCAGACACCTACGAGGCCCGGCGCTATTTCCGGAAATTCGAGGGGATCATGTCCCATCTCGGCCGCGTCGCGGGCGTGATGGAGGTCGAGGGCAGCCTGTCGCGCCGCGAATCCGACGTGCTGACCCGGCACCTGACCGCGCTGACCTTCACCTTCCGCGCGCTCAGCATGAAATACCTGCTGACGGGGCGCGATACGGGGCGGTTCTTCGGCTCGCTGACCATCGACAACCGCGACAGCGGCTTTCCCACGGCTCAGGAGCTGATGGTGATGGCCAACGACGCGCAGCAGGCCGCCCGCCACCTGCGCGAAATGCCCTCCGAGGCCGAGCTGAAGCGCGACATGCTGGCCAAGATCATCGGCGATCTGGAAATCCCGACGAAGCTGCAATTCGCCCTGTCGCAACGGCTCTATTACGAGGAATTGTCGCGCGGCGCGCTGTTCTGGGCCCGCAACGATCCGGAGGCCGTCTGGCTGGGCGACCTGGGCGACCGGCGGCGCAGCTACATGCTGCACTGGTCGGTCTATGACAGCCAGCTGAACCTGCCCGTGATCTACCTGATGGAGGTCGAGGATACCGATCCCACGGCCCTGCCGCGGGACGAACGTCGCTGGCCCGAGGTGCAGGCCCACCTGATGGCGCAATCGCTGGGCGGGCTGAAACTGCTGACCATCGCCAAGGGCTTTGACGAGGATTTCGACGAGCTGCACCCCAAGCGCCTGCGCCGGTTCCATGTCGGCCCGATGTATTCCCACGCTTATACCGAACAGACCGGCCCGATCCGCGACGTGCTGGCCCATGCCGGATCGCGCGAGGGCGAGGATTGGGCACTGGCCTGGACCGACGAGGTGCTGGTGTCGGAACGGGTGCGGACCGAACGCGCCGGGTGGTTCGGCACCAACGAGCGCGAGATTTTCAGCATCGACCCGCTCTCGGGCGGGAACGAGACCGGCGCGACGGAACAGAACCGCGCGCTGATCCTGCCCGAACGGCCTTACCAGGTGCTGGCGGAACGCAAACCGCCGGGCTTTGCGGGGATCCGCAAATTCGTGGTGGGACGGTCCGGCAAGGTCCTGAGCTATCGCTGATGGTGAGGGCAGTGTCGTTGAGTATTTTTGGCAAGATGAAGCAGGGGATCGCGCCCCATTTCACCGGCGCGCCTGCGAGAGAGGGGAATTGGGCCCATGAGCGTGACCGGTGACCAGATGGAGCTGCGCGAGGAGGAGATCGCGACGCATTACGAGGCCGCTCTGGCCATGCTGGACGGGTTTGACCATGCGCCGCGGATCGCCTCGGGCGACGGGGGCGCGCCGGCGCCGGAGCGTTCGCCCGGGATCGGGTCGCGGCGGCGGTTCCGGTCGACCACGCCGGGGCTGGTGACGCGGCGGACCGAACGGCCCGAGGGCGTGCACCTGATCGAGGCCGTGGCCGCCTGCGACGATGACGATCCGCTGATGTCGACGCGCCAGGCCGCCGTGTTGCAGGCGCTGCGCCGGGCGCTGGCCATCGCGCTGGCGCTTGGCGAGGGGTATGGCGAGGCGACGGGGCTGGCCGATCTGAAGCGCAAGAACCTGCAGGGGGCGCTGCCGCCCGACCGCAAGACGGATTTCGGCGAATTGCTGACCGCCGAGGCGCTGATCGTCCTGCACGCCTTTGCCAACGCGCTGTCCTGGCTGCTGGCCGATCACCAGGGCGAGGCCAGTGTCGAGCTGGGCGATGTCGAGGAGTTCCTGACCGACAACGCGCAGCTGGCCCTGCATGGCGTGCTTTGGCAGCTGGAGCGGGACCTGACCGCCCGCGCCACGGGCGACGAGGAAAAGCTGGTCCCCACGATCATCGCCTTTGCCGAGCTGCTGATGGAAAAGGCCGCCCGCCGAGCCGAGGGCATGGCCCGCACCACGCCTTTTGCCTCTGCGTCGTGGCGGGTCGAGGCGGATGACCTGACGATCCAGGGCTTCACGCCCGCGCGCAAGGCCGGGGGCGGCACCCTGACCATGCAGTTCAAGAAGCCGAACGAGGTCGTCGGCAACCACATCGCCAAGTACCAGGCGATGAAGCTGGCCAAGATGCTGATGGCCTATGATTTCGACCGTCGCCTGAACCCCTTTGCAGAACTGGGCGGCTTCATCTTCACCTTCATGGGCGACGGCGCGCCGGGCACCGGCAAGACCACCCTGATCCAGATGATGGCCGGGCTGGTGAACGAATACTGCCAGGTCGCGGGCTACCCGTTCCGGTACCAGAATTTCGGCATCGACAATATCGACAGCTACCAGGGCAAGTCGGGCCAGAACGCCAAGGCCTTCGTTCAGACCGTGCTGGACCCGTCGGTGATCGGCTTCGGCACGATCGACGATATCGACCAGATCGCGGGCAAGCGGGGCGACCGTCAGTCCTCGGCCGGGCAGCAGGAGGTCACCGCCGTCTTCATGGAGGCCTTTGCCGGCGCCAACACCGTCGTGCGCGGCAATTGCACCTTCGGGATGTTTTCGAACTTTCCCGAGAATGTCGACGACGCCCTGCGCCAGCGGGCGGGCGCGCGGTTCCTGGTCGACGGGCCGCAGACGCGCGAGGATTACATCGACATCCTGGCCCTGCTGATGGGTCGGAACCATGACGTGCCGCTGGGCGATCACGAGCTTTACGCCGCGCAGGAGATCAAGCGCGCGGTGGCCGCATCCTTCGAGGCGCATGAAAGCCCGAAAGAGGCCGGGTTGGTCGAGGTCTATGACCGTGTCGCGGACCGGATCGGCGCGCTCGACACCATCGCCAAGCTGGGGACCTATCTGAAGGCGATCCAGGAGGCCGATCCCCGATTCACCGGTCGCGCGATCAAGAACATCACCGACGCGGTGAAGGTCCGCGCGATGGATTTCGAACTGCCCGACGAATGGATGGAGCAGCCGGATCTGTTTCTCTTCAAATCCTACGACGAGAAGAAGGCGATGATCGCCGACCTGCGCCAGCCGATCACGGTCGACATGGTGATACAGGAGATCAACCGCTACGCGGATTCTGAGTTCCGGTATGCGGATAAGTCCGACGAGGTGGCCATCGAGGCCATGGTGCGCGACTTTGGACGCCAAGAAGAGGCGAAGAAACGGTATCTGGAGGGGAAGGGGTGATGAGTCAGGAATGGTTGAAGTCGGAAAAAGGTAGGCACACACTTTTTTATTTCACTTCGGCGACCCATGCATTGAGCAATATTTATAATGAGCGGGTTAGGGTTTCTGATTTTGCTAGTTGTAACGATGGTTTCGAGTTGACCGCATTGAATATCTCAACTCCTAAGAAACGAGAAGATAACAGGGCCTGGAGGAGCCGGATCGCCGAGAAATTTGGGCTGATATGCATGAGTTCCAATTGGAGGAACCCCTTGATGTGGGGGCATTATGGGAAAAGGGGCGCTGGAGCTTGTCTTGTTTTTTCAGTCTCTCAAGACTGCGTTTCAAAAGTGAAGTATCTAAGTCAGCGTGAGCCAGCGCCCGAAGACTTCAATTACCCAGATGAAAGTGACTTGCCGAAGCTAAGGAAATTTTGCTCGCAGAAATTTTCGAGTTGGTCATATGAAAGGGAGTATCGATTCTTGGTTGATCTGTCACGAACTGAGAAAAACGGTGCTGATGGTAGGTTTTTAAAGATGTCGGACGAAATTCGTTTGGTAGGTGTAATTAATGGATACAGTCCCGAATCTGGAAAAAAGGAGTTTGTTGATGCTTTTGGTGGGCGGGTGCTGAACTATTTTCAAAGTCGGTTGGCGTTCACTCGCTTTCGAGTGGTAGAACAAAGACAAAAGAAATATTGGAAGCCGTAAATGAACCGCCTCATCCGCCTCGGCCTCATGTTCGGCAACCTCGTCCCGGTCGACAGCCCCGCGCTGGTCGAACGGTATAACCGTGCGCTCAGGCATCTGACTGGGAAACAGACCGAACTGACCGACTTCCACATCGACATCTCGGGCTATTCGCCCGAGGTCGCGGACGAGTTGGACGACCGGCTCTACCTGAATGAAAACGGCTGCAACCGGCAGTTCATCCTGCTGACCACGGCGCAGAAATCCGCGCCGCTGTTGGAGGCGCATTTCTCGACCTCGCGGTCGATCCTCAAGCGGTTCATCGAGGAGAACGAGGCGCAGCTTTTCGCGCTGACGGCCCGCGATGCGGTGGCGGGAGAGCTGGTGAATTCCGTCTTCTCCGTCTCGAACCCCGCCCGCCTGAATGACATCCGCCATATCGAGATCGAGGCCGACACCACCACCGGGCTGGTCCGCGACGCGGAAAAGCTGGGGCAGCTCAGCGACCGCTTCCTGCAGGAGGAGGACGGCTGGTTCGACGACGTGCTGATCGCGCAGATGATCTCGGTCGCGAAGACGACGGGGGACGTGACGCGCAACCCGGTGCGGCTCAAGAAGATGCGCTTCGACCAGGACAATTTCTGGACCGATCATTTCGGGGGGACGTACCTGTTCCGCGGGGTCGACCATCCGGCGGTGCTGACGGCGGATCGGGACGGGGTGAAAGCGGCCTTCGAGCAGGTCATCGACCTGTCGGATCGCAACCGGATCGCGCAATTCCTGGACCAGAACGGGCTGGTCGAACCGATCGTGAAGGCGCGCGGCATCGATGCCGGCGCGATCCTGCGGCAGAAGATGGATTTCATCGTCGTGGATGCGGCGCAGGACAGCGGGATGGACCTGACCGGCGCGACGCGGCGGGACATCCGGCGGCTGGCCCGCGCCCATGCCGATGACCTGCCCGAGGAATACCACGCCCTGCGCAACCTGCTGGCCTGGGCCGAGGATGGCGGGGCCTGGCCGCGCATCACCAGCGATCACCCGGCCTATTTCTACACCCTGCGCGCCGCCAATCACGCCGATGCGGACCTGGTGAACATGCTGCTGGCGGAACTGACGCCCAAGGATGTGCGGCAGCTGTTCATCTGCCACAAACAGCTGTTCTACCGGCTCTATTCCGGGTGGTCCGACACCAAGAAAAGCTATGTCGCCGATTTCCTGGCCACGGAATATGCCGTGGACAAGGCCGGCACCCGCGCGGCACTCTTCGGGCATGACGCCCCGATGGAGGAACCGGCCCCGCCGCCACCTCCGCCCGCCGCCGACCGCGAGACGCGCCGCGACGACCGGATCGCGCGGGTCGGGCCCTGGGGCGCGGTGCTGAAGGAAAGGTCCTGATCCATGCTGGCACTTGCCCGTCTGTTCCTGATCCTCTTCGTCGTGCTGACGGTGATCTATGCCTCGGTCTCGATCTGGTCGCGCCAGGTGCGCAAGAAAAAGCTGATCGCCGAATGGCGCGAGGGCGGGCCGGACCATGGCGACGACATGAACGCCTTCATTCGCAAGGGGCTGGAGGAATACGACGACAGTTTCCGGCGCAAGTTGATCGGGCTGGTCTACATCGTCCCGATTGCGGTCATCGCCTATATCATCTACGTCGTGAACTACACCTGAGGGGGCAGTTTTCATGAAATATATCAAGTGGGCCTTCTGGACGATCTTCTGGGTCGTCGTGGTGCTGTTCTTTCACTACACGCTGCCGCAGCACGACATCGTGCGGATCTCGGACACCTACGAAAAGCGGGTCGATTTCGGCGAGAACTCGATCTTCTGGGCGCAGGCCGACACCGGCACGGCCACGGGCGTGGTCAATCGCGACGTGTTCTTCATCCAGACGATCCAGCGCGATGGCGACCCGATGGTCTATCGCAACGAGGATACGGGCTGGGGCTGGCCGCCCTATTTCAAGTTCGATACCTCGAACCTGCAGACCCAGGCGTCGGACCTGCGGTCGACCGCGGACAATCCCCGCTGGGTCAAGGTCACCCATTACGGCTGGCGCGTGGAATTCTGGACGGTCTTCCCGAACGCGATCTCGGTCAAGCTGGTGGATGATCCCGACCAGTTCATCATCCCCTGGCTGAACATCTTCATCCTGCTGGTCTTCGCGGCGATCTGCTGGGCGATCCGGGTGCGCTGGATCCGGTTCCGCGAACGCCGCATCGACCCGCTGGTCGAGGATGTGGACGAGAGCTGGGATTCGATCTCGGACAGCGCGCGGGACAAGCGCGGGCGGCTGTCGCGCTGGTTTGCCAGCTGGCGGCGCTGATCCGGTCGTCGTCGATGCGGCCGGCCTGACCGCCCGCATCGCGGCGCTGCCCGGGCGGGCCTTCGTGGCCATTGCCGGGGCGCCCGGGTCGGGCAAGTCCACCCTGGTCGAGACGCTGGCGCAGGACCTGCCCGGTGCGATGATCCTGCCGATGGACGGCTTTCACTACGATGACGCGGTTTTGCGGGCGCGGGACCGCCTGCCCTTCAAGGGCGCGCCGGACTCGTTCGACGTGGGCGGGCTGCGGTCCGTGCTGGAACGTCTGCGCGGCGGAGAGGCCAAGGTCGCCGTGCCTGTCTTTGACCGCGACCTCGAGATCTCGCGCGGGTCGGCCCGGATCATTCCGGCAGGCGATGGCCCGATCCTGGTCGAAGGCAATTACCTGTTGCTGGACGAAGCGCCCTGGTCGGCGCTCGACCCGTTCTTCGACCTGACGGTGATGATCGACGTGCCGGAGGCAGAGCTGCGCCGCCGCCTGACCGCCCGGTGGGAGCATTACCAGCTGATCCCCGATCAGATCGCCCGCAAGCTGGATGTCGTGGACCTGCCCAACGGGCGGCGCATCCGCGAGGGCAGCCGCGCCCCCGACCTGGTGCTGCGGCAGGGCTGATCCCTGGTCGGACGGGGCCGGTTCAGGCACCGATGCAATACCGACAGGATACCGACGCGATACCGACGTGGCGTTCGGTGGGTGTTGCGGGGCCATTGTCGGCCCCGGAATTTTCCGTAATCCTGCCCCGGACAGGAGGACGACATGACCCAGAAAACCGCCATCGTCACCGGCGCCGCCCGCGGGATCGGGCTGGCCACCACCGACCTTTTCCTGGCCGAGGGGCGCCGCGTCGCCATGGTCGACCGCGACAGCGATATCCTGGCCGAGGAAGCCGGCAAGCGCGACGGTGTCGTGGCGCTGCATTGCGATGTCTCGGATCCCGATGATGTGGCCAAAATGGCCGAGGATGCGGTCGCCGAACTGGGCCGTGTCGATGCGCTGGTTAACAATGCCGGGGTCGCCGATTTCGGTCCGATCGACGATTGTGATTTCGCCATGTGGCGGCGGGTCATGTCCACCAACCTCGACGGGGTTTTCCTGTGTTCCCAGGCGCTTGCCCCGGCGCTGAAGGCGGCGCAGGGGGCCGTGGTGAACATCGCCTCGATCTCTGGGTTGCGGGCATCGACGCTGCGGGTGGCCTATGGCACGTCCAAGGCCGGGGTCATCCACCTGACCCAGCAGCAGGCGGCGGAATGGGGCGAGTTCGGCGTGCGCGCCAATTGCGTCTGCCCCGGCCCCGTGCGCACCAAGCTGGCCATGGCCGTCCACACGCAGGAGATCATCGACGCCTATCACGACGCGATCCCGCTGAACCGCTATGGCTCGGAACAGGAAATCGGAGAGGTCATCGTCTTCCTGTGTTCGGACAAGGCCAGCTATGTCACCGGGCAGGTCGTCGCCGCCGATGGCGGGTTCCAGAGCACCGGTGTCGGCCTGCCCGCCCTGCGCAGCTAGGCCGCCCCGATCAGCATGACGCGCAGGGCGATCATCGCGAACAGTGCGAGCGTCAGGATCGCCAACAGCTTGCGATCGCTGGGGAAAATCTGACCTCTGGCAAAGGCGCCGAAGGTCGAAAATGTCTCGCCCAGACCCATGAACGGATTGCCGCCCCGCGCCTGCCGCTGCGCGGTGGCATGGCGGTTCAGGCGGAAGAGCGTGCGGAACATGAAGAAGGCCCAGGCGAGGAAGAGCCCGCCTTCGAGGATGAGGAACAGGATACCGAGAAGGCTCATGAGGGCTCCGGCCAATAGGGGCGCGCGGTGGCGGCGCGGTCGTCGTCGAGAAAGAATTCGTCCAGCTGCGGCGGCGCGATCCCGGCATCCTGCAATTGCACATGGGCCTGGCCGCGATGGTGCACCTGGTGCTGGAAAAGATGCAGCAAGAGCATGTCGGTACGCTCTGTCACCTCCGGGTCGTGGGCGCGTTCGGTGCGCACCCGCCGCGCCAGAATGTCGGGCGTCAGGGCGGAGCAGAACCGGGCCAGCCTGAGATCGGCCCGGGATTGCAGCCCGCCCAGCTCCGCCACCGAGGTGACGGGCGCGCGGTCATAGACCGAACGGCCCAATGCGCCCTGTTCCAGCGCGTCGATGTAATAGAGGTCGACGGCGTAGATGTGATCCATCGTGGCGGCGAGAGAGGGGAAGAAACCGGGCCGCGGGGCGGTGAAATCTGCTTGAGATAACGGGGACATGGCCGCGTAGAGCGTGGCATTGGCCCAGGCGTTGTTCAGGGCCATTTCGCGATAGGGTGTCATCTCTCTCTCCCGATCCGGTGGCGGCACTGGTGGCGCGGTCGGATGCCTCCGGCGGGAGTATTTTCGGCAAGATGAAGCGGATTGTCAGGCCCTAATTGCCCGGGGCGCGTCAGAAATCGACGGTGACGCCGGGCAGGTTCAGCGATTTGATCAGATCACGCAGTTCCTGCCGGGCGGCGATGTTGGAGATGTTCAGCTGCTGCACGCCCACATCCTTGAGATCCAGCAGGGTCAGGCCGCGCGGGAACAACTCGCGGAAGATGACGCGTTCGTTGAAGCCCGGCACGACGCGGAAACCAATACGCTTGGACAGACGCTCAAGCGCCTTTTCCATCTTGGCCTTGTTAACCATCTGCTGGGCGCCGAGCCGGTTGCGCAGCACCACCCAGTCGATGGGTTTCAGCCCGGCCTGCGCGCGCAACTGGCGGGCATTCCACACCATTTCGGAATAGACCGAGGGCCCGAGGATGCGTTCGCCGTCATTGTCGATATGCGCCAGCAGGTCGAAATCGACGAAGCTGTCATTCAGCGGGGTAATCAGCGTATCGGCCAGCGAATGTGCCACCTGGCTGAGGCGGGTATGCGACCCGGGGCAGTCGATCAGGATGAACTCGGCCTCGGCCTCCAGCTGCGACACGGCGGCCGACAGGCGGTGATCATAGGGGTTCTCGCCCGGTTGCATCGTCGATTTGTCGATATCGGGCAGGTCGATATAGTCGGGGGAGGGGAGGGTGATCCCCTCCTTGGCGAGGTAGCGGGTGCGGTTGTCGACGTAGCGGCCCAGGGTCTTCTGGCGCAGGTCGAGGTCCAGCGTGGCGACCTTGTGGCCCAGCCGGGAGAGCGCGGTGGCCACATGCATCGAGACGGTGGATTTCCCCGCTCCGCCCTTTTCGTTTCCAACGACGATGATATGCGCCATGCCCGTGTCCTTTTCGCCCCGGTTCTCGGCCGGGATTGCCTTGGCGCACACTATATGTTGCGTGCCGCGGCGAGGGAAGGGGCAGGCGGCGGCTTCGTCAGCAATTGTTGCCCGGGGGACTCTCTGCGCCGCTTGGCCATGGTCGAATCAAGGGGCGCATGCTAAGTCTTGAGGCATGATGCGAGCAGACCCCAAGATAAGCGAAACGCGCCCCGAAATTCGCCAGCTGGACGAGGCGGCGATCAACCGGATCGCGGCCGGTGAGGTGGTGGAACGCCCTGCTTCGGCCGTGAAGGAGCTGGTTGAGAACGCGCTGGATGCCGGGGCGACCCGGATCGAGGTGACGATCGCCGATGGCGGCAAGGGTCTGATCCGGGTGCGCGACGACGGCTGGGGCATCCCCGAAGCCGCGCTGCCGCTGGCCCTGTCGCGCCATGCCACGTCCAAGATCGACGGGTCCGACCTGCTGAACATCCACACCTTCGGCTTCCGGGGCGAGGCGTTGCCCTCGCTTGGCGCCGTCGGGCGGTTGCGCATCACCTCGCGCGTGGCGGGGCAGGCGGCGGCCGAGATCGCGGTGAGCGGTGGCCGGATGGAGGACGTGCGGCCCGCCGCGCTGTCGTCCGGCACGGTGGTGGAGCTGCGCGACCTGTTCTTCGCCACGCCCGCACGGCTGAAATTCCTGCGCACCGACCGGGCAGAGGGGCAGGCGGTCACGGACGTGATGAAGCGGCTGGCCATGGCCTCACCCTATGTCGGTTTCACCCTGCGCGACGTGACCGGGGGCGGCGAGGGCCGGGTGGTGTTCCGCGCCGATCCCGAAAGCGGCGACATGTTCGACGCGCTGCACGGGCGGCTGGCGGCGATCATCGGGCGCGATTTTGCGGACAACGCCCTGCGCATCGACGCGGAACGCGAGGGGCTGCACATGATCGGCTATGCCGCGCTGCCCACCTATTCGCGGGGCGCGGCGGTGTCGCAATTCCTGTTCGTCAACGGCCGCCCGGTGCGGGACAAGCTGCTGACCGGGGCGTTGCGCGCGGCCTATATGGACGTGCTGAGCCGGGACCGGCACCCGGCCGCGGCGCTCTTCATCGATTGCGACCCGATGCTGGTGGATGTGAACGTGCACCCGGCGAAATCCGAGGTCCGGTTCCGTGATCCGGGTATCGCCCGCGGGCTGATCGTGTCGGGCCTGCGCCATGCGCTGGCCGAGGCGGGGCATCGCGCGTCGTCGACGGTGGCCGGTGCAACTCTGGGTGCCATGCGGCCGGAACCGATGGGCGATGGTTCGATGGGGGCTGGACCGACTGGTCCAGCACGGGTCTACCAGATGGATCGCCCCTCTGCCGCGGCGCGGGTGGCGTCCTACCAGGGGCAGGCGCCGGAGCGGCCCGCGTCGTTCGAGGGGTTCGGGGAAATGCCCTCGGCCCGCTATGAACCGCAGCCCGACGTGGTTGATCCGGCCCCTGATGCGCCCCGGCTGGAAAGCTATCCGCTGGGGGCGGCGCGGGCGCAGGTGCACGAGAACTACATCGTGGCCCAGACCGAACGCGGCATGGTCCTGGTCGATCAGCACGCAGCCCATGAGCGGCTGGTCTATGAAAAGCTGAAGGCGCAGATGGCCGAAAACGGAGTCGCCGCGCAGGCCCTGCTGATCCCCGAGATCATCGAGCTGAGCGCCGGCGATTGCGCGCGCCTGGAAGAATTCGCCGAGGAGCTTCAGGCACTTGGCCTGACCATCGAACCCTTTGGCGGTGGCGCGGTGGCGGTGCGGGAAACCCCGGCCATCCTGGGCGAGGTCGATGCCAAGGCGCTGGTGCTCGATATCCTGGACGAGTTGGCGGATGCGGGCGACAGCGCGACGCTGAAGGCGCGGATCGACGCGATCCTCAGCCGGGTGGCCTGCCACGGGTCGATCCGGTCGGGGCGGCGGATGCGGGTGGAAGAAATGAACGCCCTGCTGCGCGAAATGGAGGCGACGCCGATGTCGGGCCAGTGCAACCACGGACGCCCCACCTATGTGGAGCTGAAACTCTCTGATATCGAACGACTTTTCGGACGCACATGATCCAGATCGGTTCCACCACGCTTGACCTGAACGACCCTGCCGCGCTGGCCCTGCTGATCGGCGGCGGGCTGGCCCTGCTGATCGTCACCCTGCTGATCCTCGCCCTGCGGGGCGTTGCGCGGTCCGCACGTGCGACCGAACCGCTGATCTATCAGATGGATCAGCTGGGCCGCGCGGTCGAGGGGCTGGGCCGTGGGCAGGAGCAGCTGACAGGGGGGCTGACCTCGGTCTCGAACGCGCAGGCGACGGGGCAATCCCAGGTCTTGCAGGCGATGGAGACCCGGCTGGCCGCCGTGCAGCAGCAGATGAGCGACCGTCTGCACGAGAACGCGATGAAAAACGCCCGTGCCATGTCGGATATGCAGGAGCTTGTGAACAAGCAGTTGCAGGGCGGGTCCGAGAAGACGACGAAAAGCCTGACGGAGCTGCAGGCGCGGCTGGCCACGATCGACAAGGCTCAGGAGAATATCACCAAGCTGTCGGGCGATGTGCTGTCGCTTCAGGACATCCTGTCGAACAAGCAGACGCGCGGGGCCTTTGGGGAAATCCAGCTGAACGACATCGTGTCCAAGGCGCTGCCCAAGGACAGCTATACGCTGCAGGCGACGCTGTCGAACGGGAAGCGGGCGGATTGCCTGATCCACCTGCCGAACCCGCCGGGCCCCATCGTGATCGACGCGAAGTTTCCGCTGGAAGCCTACGAGGCGCTGCGCAACGCCTCCAACGACGCAGAGGCGCGGGCGGCGGGACAGGCCTTCAAGACCTCGGTGAAGGCCCATATCAAGGCGATCTCCGACAAATACGTGATCGAGGGCGAGACGGCAGATGGCGCGCTGATGTTCCTGCCGTCCGAGGCCGTCTACGCGGAGCTGCACGCTAATTTCGCCGACGTGGTGCGTGAAGGGTTCAATGCGCGGGTCTGGATCGTGTCGCCCACGACCTGCATGGCCACGCTGAACACGATGCGCGCGATCCTGAAGGATGCGCGGATGCGGGAACAGGCGGGCGCGATCCGCAACATGCTGAAACTGCTGCATCGCGACGTCGAGATCGTTGTGGAGCGGGTGCAGAAGCTGGACACCCATTTCAACCAGGCCCGCAATGACCTGGACGGGATCGGAACGGCCGCCGAGCGGGCGGGCAAACGTGCCGCCCGGCTGGACAATTTCGATTTCGAGGAACTGGCGCCCGATACTGGCGCGGATGGCGGCATCGAGGATGCCGGAAGCGCCGTGGCACGCCTGACCCGCCGGGACTGACCCGGCGGTTTATCGTCAGATCCGCAGGAAGGGCTGTGCCAGGCGCGGGATCCAGGAATTGAACCGCAGCGGCGCGTCGGTGGCCGCAAGGCAGATGCAATCGGCGCCGATATCGGCCACCGGCATGTGATCCAGGTCTTCGGTCGCGACCTCCACATCGCCACGGGCGAAGCGGTCGGTTTCGTCCTCGAAGGCACCGGTCAGCACCATCGTCAGCTCCATCCCGCGATGCCCATGGTCGGGCACGGCCGATCCGGCAGGGATCAGCAGCAACCGGGCCGAGGCATCCTTGCTGGTCGGCAGGATCGCCTGCTTCACGCCGCCGCCCACGGGGCGCCAGCGGATCGCATCCACATCACCGCCGACATAATCGCGCAGGGGCGCCGGCAGCACGGCATCGGGGTTGGTACCGGTGTCGGTCTTTTCGACGTTATGGTCATGATCGCTCAGCCGGGCCAGGGCAGCCTCGAGGCTGTCCGGCGACATTTCGGACGAGGCTTCGTCCAGCAGGACGCCGCCGATCATGTCATAGGTTTCAACAGCGGCGCGGCAGGTGTCGCACATGGACACATGGCTCGCCACGACAAGGGAAAACGCCTCGGGCAGGGTGCCCGCCGCGTAGCCCATCAACAGCTCTTCTGTCAGGTGGTGTCTGATCTTCTCCATCTCTTCACCCCATGGCGTGGCGCAGCTTTTCCAGCGCCAGCCGTATCCGCGATTTGATCGTCCCGAGCGGCAGCCCGGTCGCATCGGCGATCTCACGATGAGACAGGTCGCCGAAATAGCATTTCTCGATCAGCTCGCGCTGTTTGCTCGGTAGGGCGGCCAGGGCCTGCCCCAGTTGTTCACTCTCCTGTTGCAGGGCCAGTCCGTCGTCCTGGGCCTGCTCGGGTTCCGGGCCCCAACCCAGATCTTCGGGTTCGGGTCGCTTGTCCTTGCGCGCCAGGTCGATCCGCCGGTTCCGGGCGATCGTGAAGATCCAGGTGGACACGGAGGCCCGGGTCGGATCGAACAGATGCGCCTTGCGCCAGACAGAGACCATGACGTCCTGGGCGCAATCCTCGGCCACGGCTGGGTCGGACCCGGAAGAGATGAGGAAGCCCTTCACGCGTGGCGCGAAATGGGCGAACAGCCGGGCAAAAGCCTCGCGATCCTTGTGATCGCGAATGCGGATCATGTCTTCGATCCACGCCTTGCGGCTATCCTCTGGTCCCTTGTCTGACATCACTTTTGCCGGCCCTTTCGTCTTCCCATCCCTCCTAGCACGAGGGGGTGGAACGGACGAGGGCACATCAGATGTCTCGGGTGCGACCTGCTGCAACATGGGAAAGATACGTACGGCCGTCGAAATTGGTTCACCGAGATGCAATTTTTTTCGCACATTTTCCGTGAGGCCTTGTGAGCAAGGGGGTTGACGCTGGCTGACGTAGCGTCGCCCCTCAATGTTCCAAGTTTTTTCCGCGCCGGTGCATCCGTTTCGGCAGCCCGCCCGTAACTATACCCGACTACGGACGAAAAAGGACGTTCCATGCCATTCGAAGCCCCATCACTCGGGCGCCGCCGCGTCGCTGTCATCGGTGCCGGGATCTCCGGCCTGGGGGCCGCGCGACAGCTTGCGGCCACGCATGACGTCACCCTGATCGAAGCCGCGGGCCGCCTGGGCGGCCATGCCCGCACCGTGATGGCCGGGAAACGTGGCGATCAGCCGGTGGATACCGGGTTCATCGTCTTCAACTATGCCAATTACCCGCAACTGACCGCGATGTTCGACGATCTGGATGTGCCGGTGGTGAAAAGCGACATGAGCTTTGGCGCCTCGGTGATGGGCGGGCGGATGGAATACGGCCTGGCCAGCCTGCGCGCCGTCTTCGCTCAGACCCGCAACATCGCCAATCCGCGGTTCCTGCGGATGCTGCGCGACGTGATGCGGTTCAATGCCCGCGCGCTGGATACCGCGCAGGACAGCAACATGACCATCGGCGGCCTGCTGGAGGCGCTTGGCACCGGTCCATGGTTTCGCGATTACTACCTGCTGCCGCTGTCGGGCGCGATCTGGTCGACGCCCAAGGACCGCATCCTCGATTTCCCCGCCGACGCGATGATCCGGTTCTTCGAGAACCACGCGCTGCTCAGCCATACGGGGCAGCATCAATGGTACACGGTGCAGGGCGGGTCGATTGAATATGTCCGCCGGGTCGAGGCCGCCTTGCGCCGCGATGGCGTGTCGATCCGGCTGAACGCGCCGGTGCAGGGGATCCGACGCACCATGACCGGGCCCGAGGTCCGGGTCGAGGGCGGCGAGTGGGAGACCTTTGACGAGGTGATCCTCGCCACCCATTCCGATGACAGCCTGGCGCTGCTGAGCGATCCGACGGTCGAGGAACGGCAGGGGCTGGGAGCGATCCGGTATCAGCCGAACTCGGTCACGCTGCATTCCGACGACAAGGTGATGCCAAGAAGCCGACATGCCTGGGCGTCGTGGAATTACCGTGAACGGGACGGCAAGGTCGGCGATGCGCTGGACCTGACCTACTGGATGAACCGGCTACAGCCGATCCCCAAGGATGACCCGCTGTTCGTGACGCTGAACGCGACGCACCGGATCGACCCCGCGCTGATCCATGACGAGGTGACATTGCGCCACCCGGTCTACGATGCTGCTGCACTCGCCGCGCAATCGCAGATGGCGATGATGAACGGGCAGAACCACACCTGGTTCTGTGGCGCCTGGATGAAGAACGGGTTCCACGAGGACGGCCTGTCCTCGGCCGTGGACGTGACGGATGCGATCCTGCGGGGCACAACGCAAACCCAACCGGCCCTGGCGGCAGAGTGACATGCGCAACGTGACCCCACCCCTGCACCTGCGCGGCCATACCTGGCATGGCCGCAAGGGCGCCGTGGCGAATTCCTTCAGGTATTCGGTGGATTACGTGCTGCTGGATGCGGAGGCCGAGGTGAAGGGCTCGCGCCTCTTCCGTCGTAACGGGCGTGGCATCACCTCTTTGTGGGACGGTGACCATGGGGGCGCGCCGGGCCAGGGACGTGGAGCTGCCTGGGTTCGTGACGTGCTGTCTGCACGCAGGCTGCCGCGGCCCAGCCGCATCCGCCTGCTGACCCAGCCGCGGGTCCTGGGCTTCGTGTTCAACCCGGTGTCGTTCTGGCTGTGCGAGGATGACCGCGGCACGCTGTATTGCGTGATCGCGGAGGTCACCAACACCTTCGGCGACCGCCACAGCTATCTGTGTTGCCGTGACGATATGGGGCCGATCGGGCCGGACACGCAGGTGAGCGTGACCAAGATCATGCATGTCTCGCCCTTCCAGCCGGTCGAGGGGCGGTACGATTTCCGCTTTGACATCGCGCCGGACCGGATCGGGATCCGAATTGACTACGACCGGGACAAGGGCGGCGTGATCGCCACGCTGACCGGCCAGCTGGAACCGCTGAGTGATCGCGGCATCCTGTCGATGCTGGTGCGCCGTCCGCTGGGATCGGTCCGTGTGCTGGCGCTGATCCATTGGCAGGCGCTCAAGCTGTGGGCAAAAGGCGCGAAATATCGCACCCGCCCGACCCCGCCCGAAGGCGATCTGTCGCGCTAGGGAACAGCGTTGCGCCGGGCGCGTTCACCGTGAAAGGAGACGTGAGATGCAGGACTGGCAAGGCAAGACCTATTGGCTGATCGGGGCGAGCGAAGGGCTGGGCGCGGCATTGGCCGAACAACTCAGCCGCGTGGGGGTCAAGGTGATCCTTTCGGCCCGGAACGAGGATCGGCTGCGGGAGCTTGCGGACAGCCTGCCGGGGCAGGCGCGGGTCCTGCCGCTGGATGTTCAGGACAGCGCTGCGGTGAAGGCCGCCGCCGACGAGGTCGGCGATATCGACGGCATGATCTTCCTGGCCGGGGCCTATTGGCCGTTCGGTGCGAAGGACTGGAATGACGAGCAGGCCGAAACCATGGCCGACGTCAATTTCGGCGGAGCGATGCGGGCCGTCGGCGCGGTTCTGCCGCGGATGCAGGCACGCGATCACGGGCATATCGTGCTGACCGGGTCGCTGACCGCCTATGGTGGCCTGCCCGGGGCCGCGCCTTATGTCGCGACCAAGGCCGGGATCATGTCGCTGGCCGAAAGCCTGCGCTGCGATCTGCAGAAGACCGGCGTGAAGGTGCAATTGCTGAACCCTGGCTATATACGTACCCGGCTGACGGACAAGAACGACTTCAGGATGCCCGGCATCATGGAGCCCGAGGACGCCGCGCGCATCTGTTTTGAGCACATGAACAGCGACAGTTTCTCGCGCGCCTTCCCGACCTGGTTCTCGTTCATCTTCCGGGGCGCGCGGTTCCTGCCCGGATGGCTCTATTTCCGGATCTTTGGCTAGGATCAAATCGCGGCGGGCGAATCTGGTCCATTCTTCCCGGCGAAAGCTGGGAGACAGACAATGCTCGACATTTCGACATACAAGATTGCGCAGATCATTCTCATGGCGCGGGAGCTTGACCGCGCCGAGGGAGAACTGAGAGGCTTTCTCGAGAACCTCACCGAAGAAGAAGCCGTGAGCCTGGTCGCGGTGATGTGGATCGGGCGCGACACGTTCGGCCCGGACGAACTGGAAGACGCGAAGCAGACCGCCCGCGAAGAAGCCTCCAGCCCGACTGCGGATTACCTGCTGGGCACGCCGCACCTGTCGGATCACCTGGAAAACGGCCTGGACGCCCTTGGGCTTTCGGCCAGCGATGACGAGGATGACCTTGTGCGCGGCGGCTGATTGCCGATGGGCGCCTTGACCGGGCGAACGGTGTAGGCATAATCCGACGCTAATTTATCATGATAATTTAGCGCCACTGCACGGAAAGGACGTCCCATGCTGCCCGTCAATCCCGATCGGTTCCTGGCCGATCTGCACAAACTCAGGAGTTTCGGGGCCTCGGGCGTCGGCAAGGGGGTCGTGCGTCAGGCGTTTTCCGACCCGGATATCGAGGCCCGCAAATGGCTGGCCGAGCAATATCGCGATACCGGTCTGACCGCGCATTTCGACCTGGTCGGGTCGGTCTGGGGCTTGGCCGAGGGCAAATCGCTGCTGGTCGGGTCGCATTCGGATACCCAGCCCGAAGGCGGATGGCTGGACGGCGCGCTTGGCGTGATCTGCGGGCTGGAACTGGCCCGCGCGGGGGCAGAGGCCGGGCTGCCGGTGTCGGCGGTGTCGTTTCAGGACGAAGAAGGCCGGTTCGGCGTGACCACGGGCAGCCGGGTCTGGGGCGGCTTCACTTCGCTGGAGGAAGCGGATGCGCTGACCGACACGGCGGGCCACACCTTTGCCGACAGCCGCGCCCGCATGGCCGATCTGACGGGTGATTTCGTCGATCCGAAGCGGTTCAGCGGCTTCATCGAATGCCATATCGAACAGGGTCCCTGGCTGGACAAGAACAACGAGGCGGCGGGCATCGTCAGCTCCATCGTCGGGATCCGGGACATGCGGATCACCTTCCACGGCGAACAGAACCACGCGGGCACCACGCCGATGCATCTGCGCAAGGATGCGCTGCGCGGGTTCATGTCTTTCCAGGAGAAGATCAACGACCGCTTCCGCAATGTCGTCACCCGCGAAACCGTCTGGACCAATGGACATATGGAGCTTTATCCCGGATCGCATTCCATCGTGCCGGGGCGCTGCACCTTTTCGATGCAATGGCGCGACGGCGACAAGGCGCGACTGGACCGGATGGAAGAGATCATCCGCGACTCCGCCGAGGAAACCGCGGCAGAGATTGGTTTGCGGGTCGAGTATTCCGGCATGCTGGGGCTGAATCCGGTGCCGATGGATGACGGGTTCCAGGCGGCGCTTGGGCGCGGGGCCGAAGCGGTGGCACCGGGGCGCTGGCGCAAGATGCCCTCGGGGGCGCTGCATGATGCGGCCAGCGTGGCGGCGCATATGCCGGTGGCGATGCTGTTCGTGCCGTCGATCAACGGGATCAGCCATGCGTTCGAGGAAGACACCGCCGAGGATGACCTGGTGGTCGGCCTGCAGATCCTGGCCCATGCGGTGCAGGACATCCTCAGCTGAACATGTCAGGGCGGGCGTAGCCCGTCAGAATTCCAGCTCTCCGGCCAGCGCCATCAGGGCGCCGGCGGTTTCGGTGCCCATGATCGCCGGGTGCAGGTGGCTGCCGTCGATGCGCTGCACCGGCCAGCGCCGTTTCTCTGCCTCGGAGGCCTGTTCGTCGAAGAACCGCGACAGCCGCAGGTAGCCTGTGGGAATATCGCTCCAGTCCGTCAGGTCGAGCGTCTGGTCCAGCCAGTCGGTGGGAAACCGGCGTTCCTCGCGGCTCATCGGGTCGACAAGGTCGGGGCGGTTGCGGGCGAGCGGGGCAAGGCCGATTTCCTCTTCCATCGACAGGTCGGTCCACCAGTCGGACCAGCGCGGCAGACCGTCCGCCCCGGCGCGGCGACGCAGCAGGGAAACGACGCGCTCGGGCAGGATCGGGCAGGGGCCGGAGGCGGGGGGAATGTCCCCATCCACCAGCAGCAGGGCCGAGGCCCCGATGCGCGGGGCCAGCCAGGTGGCCAGCACCGTACCGGCGCTGTAGCCCACCACGATCGGCGCGGGGCCGCGCGGGATGGCCGGTGGCAGCGTATCGGCCCAGTCCTGCAGGGGCGGGATGGCGTCGGGATGGTCGAGATGCGGATTTGGCTCCGTCACCATGGAGCCGGACCGGCGCAGCGCCTCTGCCGTGTCCAGCATCGAGCTGCGACCGACAAAGGGCCCCGTGATCAGGACGAAGTGGGTCATTTCCATTTGACGTCTCCCAGGAAGATGTAGCCGGCACCGTAGATCGTCTTTATCAACCTGGGGTTCTTCGGGTCCTCGCGCAACTTTGTCCGCAGGCGTGAGATCCGGACATCCATCGCCCGGTCAAAGCTTTCGCCGGCCGCACCGCCAAGCGCCTCCTGCATGACAGAGCGGGAAATCAGCCGTTTGGGCCGTTCCAGGAACAGGCGCAGCACCTCGCCTTCGGCATGGGAAAAGGGCACGACCTCTCCGCTGTCGTCGGACAGGGTGAAACTGTCGAAATGCGCGGTCCAGCCGGCGAATTCCGCGGTCTGGGAGGCGACGGCCGACACCTTGTCCCTGCGCAGGCGGGCGCGGACACGGGCCACGACCTCTGCCGGATCGAAGGGCTTGATGATGTAGTCATCCGCGCCCAGCTCCAGCCCAGTGACGCGGTCCTGTACCTGCGCCCGGCCCGAGATGATGATGACGCTCGCCCCCTTTTCCAGCGCCAGCCGGTGGATCAGGGTCAACCCGTCCCGGTCGGGCAGCGACAGGTCCAGCAGGCACAGGTCGGGCGTGATGGATTGCAGCGCGGCCTCGAATTCCGTGGCGCGGGAAAAGCCCATCGTGCGATAGCCCGCCTCTTCCAGCGCAGAGCCGAGCATGGCCCGGATGTCGGGTTCATCGTCCAGGATGGTCACGAGGGGGGCTGCGCTCATGCGGGCAGGGCTCCGGTTGTCAGAAGTTGCGCCAGGTCGGTCACCGCGAAGGGCTTGCGCAGCACCGGGGTGCGTTGCGCCGCCGCCGCGTGAAGCGGATGGTCCGGCCGCAGGGACGTCATCATGTAGCAGGGCGGGGCGCCGTCGGGCAAGCTGTCGAACAGGTCGATCCCCGTCAGTGACCCTTCCAGCGTGATATCGGACAGGATTAGGGTCAGGCCCGGCACCTGTGTGACAAGGTCGCGGGCTTCCTCGACCGAGGCCGCCTCGATCACCGTGTAGCCTTCGGCGCGCAGCATGGAGCGGATGTTCTGGCGCAGGTCGGGGCTGTCCTCGACCAGCAGGGCAAGGCCCGGCGCGGCGACGGGCGGGGCGGGGCGCCAGGGCAGTTGCAGGGTCACGACACCGCCCCCGCCCGGCGCATTGCCGATCTTCATGCGGCCGCCGACGGATTGGGTCATGTCGTAGACGGTCGACAGGCCGAGCCCGGTCCCCGCATCGCCCTTGGTGGTGAAGAACGGATCCAGCGCGTGATCCAGCGCCGCGTCGGAAAACCCCGGCCCATCATCGCGCACGACAAGTTCCAGCCAGGTTTCCTGCCGGTTGCGGGCGGTCAGACGCACGTGGCCCTGCCCCGACACCGCGTCCCGGGCGTTCAGGATCAGGTTCAGCAGGCTGTCCTGCACCATGGAGCCGTCCAGCATCAGCCTTGATGCTCCGACCTGGTCGTCGATCTCGAAGCTCACGCCTTCGCCCAGGGTCGGCCCGGCCAGCGTCGCGATATCGGTCAGCAGGGTCGACAATTCCACCGGCGTGGGCGTCGGGTTGCGTTCGGCGGTCATGTTGGCGAGCCCGTTCAGCAGGTCGCCCCCGCGCCGCGCCGCATTGATCGTCGCCTCGACCAGCGGGCGGGCATCCGGGTCGAGCTCCATCTTGGCAAGGCGGGACTGGGTGCCCAGGATGATCGTCAGCAGGTTGGAGAAGTCATGCGCCATGCCGCTGGTGACCTGTGCCGCCAATTGCCGCCGCCGGGATTGCGCCAGCGCCGCGCGGGTCTGGCTTTCCTGGGTGATGTCCATCGACAGGATGTAGGCACCGCCCTCGCCATCCGGGGTCAGGGCGGTGCGGATGCGGCGGGAACTGGCGGCGTCAGTGAATTCGAACGCGGATTCCGACCCGGCGAAGGCCTGATCCACGTAGGGCTTCACCGCCGAATAGGCCTGCGCGCCCAGCACTTCGGCCATGTGAAGGCCAAGGATGTTCGACGGTCGCCCCGGCATCACGGAATTCAGCCGGCGGTTCGAATAGGAATAGGTCTCGCGCGGGGTGATATGCGCGATATGCGCGGGCATCATTTCCGTGGTCAGACGGGTGCGGGCCTCCATCTGGGTCAGCTCTCCGCGGGCTTCCTCAAGCGCGGTGTTGGTCGCCTGAAGCTTGCGGTTGGCGGCGGCCAGGTCTTCGGCGTGGTTCAGCAGCTGGCCGGACAATTCGGCGGACCGGGCGCGCAGCAGATCCTCCTGCCGCTTGATGTCGGTGATATCGGTATAGACCGCAACCCACCCCCCCTGCGGCAGCGGCGCCCCCTCGACCGAGATGACGCGGCCATTGGCGCGGCGGCGTTCGAAGTAATGCGGGCGGAAGGTGCGGGCCTGGGCGACGCGTTCGGCGACCTCGTCCTCGACATCGGACATGGGGCCGTATTCCCCGACCTCAACCAGGTGGCGGATCGTGTCCTCGAACCGGGCACCGGCCTGGGTCAGCCGGGCAGGCAGGGAGAACATTTCCCGGAAGGGCCGGTTGCAAAGCACCAGTTTCAGGTCTTCGTCATAGATGGAAAGCGCCTGCTGGATCAGGTTCAGCCCGGCCTGCGCCAGCGAGTCCCGCGCCGCGAAATCCATGG
Source organism: Pseudooceanicola atlanticus (assembly GCF_000768315.1). GTDB lineage: Bacteria > Pseudomonadota > Alphaproteobacteria > Rhodobacterales > Rhodobacteraceae > Pseudooceanicola > Pseudooceanicola atlanticus. Next base: position 479,588 of record NZ_AQQX01000002.1, on the reverse strand, counting down.
AAACCCTCCGTTTTTCCCCCGTTCCGATCTACCATTCCGGGCCGGTTCGGGGAAGCGGCAATGGCTTGTTACAATTCGTTACAATCTGGAAATGATCCCGCAAAACTTCGCCGCCAAGCATAGGGGACGCCCCGAACGCGGGGGGATTCGTCCAACGTGACGGAGACGGTCTGAGGAGAGGCCGGTACAGGGAGGAAATGGAATGGCAACTGCGTCTACCGACGCGGGCGGGCTCGTATCGATCCCGGCCCTGCTTGATCGTAATGCGACCAAGTTCGCGACCAAGACCGCTTATCGGGAAAAGGAATTCGGGATCTGGCAAAGCTGGACCTGGGCCGAAACCCGCGAGGAGGTCCGCAATTTCGCGCTTGGTCTGATCAACCTCGGTGTGAACAAGGGCGATTTCATCGCGATCATCGGGTCGAACCGGCCGCACCTGTACTGGTCGATGGTGTCGGCGCAGATGGTCGGCGCGATCCCCGTGCCGCTATACCAGGACAGTGCCGCCGAAGAGATGGCCTACGTGCTGGACCATTGCGGCGCCCGGTTCATCATCGCCGAGGACCAGGAACAGGTCGACAAGGTGATCGAGGTGCAGGACACGCTGCACCAGTTCGAGCACATGATCTACCTCGACCCGCGGGGCATGCGGAAATACGACCATTCCGCGCTGCACGAATACCGTCACGTCCAGGAACAGGGCCACGCCGCCCGGGACGAACTGACGCCCGAGCTGGACCGCCGCCAGGCGTCGCTGACCTACGACGATACCTGCGTGATGCTTTATACCTCGGGCACCACGGGCAAGCCCAAGGGCGTCGTGCTGTCGAACAAGGGGATCATCGAGACCTCGAAGGCGTCTTCGGAATTCGACAACCTGAATGCCGGCGAAGAGGTTCTGGCCTATCTGCCGATGGCCTGGGTCGGCGATTTCATCTTTTCGATCGGGCAGGCCTACTGGACCGGGTTCTGCGTGAACTGCCCGGAAAGCGAAGAGACGCTGATCATGGATCTGCGGGAAATCGGGCCGACCTATTACTTCGCGCCGCCGCGCGTTTTCGAAACCCAGTTGACCAACGTCATGATCCGCATGGAAGATTCCACGCGGATGAAGAAATGGCTGTTCAAGAAATACATGGATCACGCCCGCCGCGTCGGTCCCGATATCCTGGACGGCAAGCCGGTCAGCTTTGGCGATCGGTTCCAGTACTGGCTGGGCGGTCTGTTCATCTATGGCCCGCTGAAGAACACGCTGGGCCTGAGCCGCGTGCGCGTCGGCTACACGGCAGGCGAGGCGATCGGGCCCGAGATCTTCAGCTTCTATCGGTCCCTGGGGATCAACCTGAAACAGCTTTACGGTCAGACCGAGGCCGGGGTGTTCATCACCCAGCAACCCGACGGCGAAGTGCGGGCCGATACGGTCGGTGTGCCGTCGCCGGGTGTCGAGGTTAAGATCGCCGACAACGGAGAGGTCTTCTACCGCTCTGCGGGTGTCTTCGTCGAATATTACAAGAACCCGGAAAGCACCGCGTCGACCAAGGATGCGGAGGGCTGGGTGGCCACGGGCGATGCGGGCTTCTTTGAACCCGATACCGGGCATCTTCGGATCATCGACCGGGCAAAGGACGTGGGCAAGATGGCCGACGGTTCCATGTTCGCGCCGAAATACGTTGAAAACAAACTGAAATTCTACCCCAATATCCTGGAGGCCGTGGTCTTTGGGGCTGGGCGCGAAACCTGCACGGCCTTCATCAACATCGACCTGTCGGCGGTCGGCAACTGGGCCGAGCGTCACAACATCGCCTATTCCTCCTACCAGGAACTGGCCGGGCATCCGCAGGTGATGGAGGCGATCCAGGCGCATGTCGAAGAGGTCAACCAGTCGGTGGCCGAAGACGAGATGCTGTCGGGCTGCCAGGTCCACCGCTTCCTGATCCTGCACAAGGAGCTGGATGCCGATGACGGGGAAATGACCCGGACGCGGAAGGTGCGCCGCCGGATCATCGAAGAGAAATATCACGACCTCATCACCGCGCTCTACGACGGCTCCGACACGATCTCGACCAAGACCGAGGTCACCTACGAGGACGGTCGCAAGGGCTATATCTCGGCCACCCTGGAAATCCGGGATGCCAAGGTGGTGCCGGTGACGACGCAGAAAGTGGCGGCGGAATGAGTGTCGCGGAACAAATGACGGAGGCCCCAGTGCTGGACCAATCCGAAGGCTATGTCACTGAAGACGGACGCAAAATCGGCGCTGTCGTGATGGAGATGAAGAACATCACCCTGCGGTTCGGCGGCGTGGTGGCGATCAAGGATATCTCTTTCGACATCCGCGAGGGCGAGATCCGCGCGATCATCGGGCCGAACGGCGCGGGCAAGTCCTCCATGCTGAACGTGATCTCGGGGTTCTACATCCCGCAGGAGGGCGAGATTCTCTACAAGGGGTCGAAACGGCCGCAGATGAAGCCCTACGAGGTGGCCCGCCAGGGGATCGCCCGGACCTTCCAGAACATCGCGCTGTTCGAAGGCATGACCGTGCTGGACAACGTCATGACCGGCCGTCTGAACCACATGAAGACCGGCATGTTCCAGCAGGCCCTGTGGAAGGGCAAGGCGGAACGGGAAGAGGTCGAGAACCGCGAAGTCGTTGAAAAGGTTATCGACTTCCTGGAAATCCAGAACATCCGCAAGACCCCGGTGGCGCGTCTGCCCTACGGTCTGAAGAAGCGGGTCGAACTGGCGCGCGCGCTGGCTGCCGAGCCGTCGCTGCTGCTGCTGGACGAACCGATGGCCGGCATGAACGTCGAGGAGAAAGAGGACATGTCCCGCTTCATCCTTGATGTGAACGACGAATTCGGCACGACCATCGCGCTGATCGAACACGATATGGGCGTGGTCATGGACCTGTCCGACCGCGTGGTCGTGATGGATTACGGCAAGAAGATCGGGGACGGCACGCCAGACGAGGTGCGCAACAACCAGGACGTGATCGACGCCTATCTGGGTGTCGCGCACGACTGAAAAATCACATCGGTATCACGTCGGTATGACGTCGGTATCGCGTCGGTGCGCTGCGGGAGGACCCGGAAACGGGGCAGTCACCGAACCGGACAACAGGCGGCCGCCGCGCGCCGCATGATCGCAAGACCCCGGAGGGGGCGGCGCGAACAGGGAGGAAGAGACATTGCCTGACCAGCTTCTATTCGGAATGGAAGTCTTTCTGAACGGCCTGATGGCCGGGGTGCTTTATGCCCTCGTCGCCCTCGGCTTCGTTCTGATCTACAAGGCCTCCGGCATCTTCAACTACGCGCAGGGCGTGATGGCGCTGTTCGCCGCGCTGACGCTGGTGGGGATCATGGAAGGGCAGGTGCCCTTCAGCCACCTGATCAACGCGGTCTTCGGCACGGAGGTGCACCATTTCGGCTGGCACCTGCCCGCCGTGGTCGGGATCGTCCTGACCATTGTCGTGATGGTCGGGCTGGCCTGGGCGGTGAACCACCTGATCATGCGCCACCTGGTCAACCAGGAGCCGATCATCCTGTTCATGGCGACCATCGGCTTGGCCTATTTCATGGAAGGCCTGGGCGACCTGATGTGGGGCGCGGACATCAAGAAGCTGGACGTGGGCCTGCCGCAGGGCATCAACACCGCCATCGACGAGGTGACCTTCAACGCCTTCGGCTACGGCTTCTTCATCGACAACCTGGATATCTGGGCGACGATCATCGCCATCATCCTGGTGATCGCGCTGATGATCTTCTCGCAATACACCAAGCAGGGCCGGGCGCTGCGCGCCGTGGCGGACGACCACCAGGCGGCGCTGTCGGTGGGCATCTCGCTCAACTTCATCTGGGTGCTGGTCTGGTCGATCGCGGGCTTCGTCGCGCTGGTCGCGGGGATCATGTGGGGCGCGAAGTCCGGCGTGCAGTTCTCGCTGTCGCTGATCGCGCTGAAGGCGCTGCCGGTTCTCATGCTGGGCGGCTTCACCTCGATCCCGGGCGCCATCGTCGGCGGCCTGATCATCGGCGTTGGCGAGAAACTGTTCGAGTTCGCTATCGGCCCGATGGTCGGCGGCGCGACCGAGAACTGGTTCGCCTACGTGCTGGCGCTGATTTTCCTCGTCTTCCGGCCGCAGGGCCTGTTCGGCGAAAAGATCATCGAGAGGGTCTGATCCATGAAGACGCTTGCAACGCTCAACGTGGTGGCCTGGTCGATGTTCTGGGTCTTCGCCTTCCTGGCGGTGACCGAAGATGCGGCGAATGCCGGGGCCATGGTCTTCTACTCGCTGCTGTCCTTCGCGGGCCTGGCGGTCGGCATCGGCTCCTACCTGAAAATCTGCCGCGAGGGTCACGAAATGACCCCGCGTGCCACGAACCTGAACGAGGTCTGAGACATGTTTTATCGCGAAGCCGGTGACTTCAAGACGTCCTACGTCGATGACAACCAGACCTTCCCCATCAAGTTCGACCGCTACCGGTATTACGCCGTGCTGGCCGTGGCCTTTGGCGTGGTGCCGTTCTTCATCAACGATTACTGGGCCAACGCCGTCCTGCTGCCCTTCCTGATCTATGCCATCGCGGCGATCGGGCTGAACATCCTGGTGGGCTATTGCGGGCAGGTGTCGCTGGGCACCGGTGGCTTCATGGCCGTGGGCGCCTATGCGACCTACAAGCTGATGACGGCCTTTCCCGACATCAACATCTTCTTCCACATCATCCTGGCCGGCGGGGTTACCGCCATCGTCGGGGTGTTGTTCGGCCTGCCATCGCTGCGGATCAAGGGGTTCTACCTGGCCGTGGCCACGCTGGCGGCACAGTTCTTCCTTGTCTGGCTCTTCAACCGGGTGCCGTGGTTCTACAACTACTCTGCCTCCGGCCAGATTAACGCGCCCGAGCGGACCGTGTTCGGCCAGGCCGTGACCGGCCCCGCGACCGAGGCCTGGGCGACCTACCTCTTCTGCCTGGTCTTCACCGTCGGCTGTGCCATCCTGGCGCGGAACCTGACCCGGGGCACCGTGGGGCGGAAGTGGATGTCGATCCGTGACATGGACATCGCGGCCGAGATCATCGGGGTGAACCCGCTGACCGCCAAGATGACCGCCTTCGCCGTGTCGTCCTTCTTCATCGGTATCGCCGGGGCGCTGTTCTTCGCCGTCTACCTGGGCGCGGTCGAGGTTGGCGAGGTCTACGGCATCAACAAGTCGTTCCTGGTGCTCTTCATGATCATCATCGGCGGGCTGGGGTCTATCTTCGGCTCCTTTGCGGGGGCGGCCTTCCTCGTGCTGCTGCCGGTTCTGCTGAAGAACCTGCTGGTGGGCACGATGGGCTGGCCGACCGACCTGGCCGCGCATTTCGAGCTGATGATCGTCGGGGCCCTTATCATCGTGTTCCTGATCGCCGAGCCGCATGGCCTGGCACAGCTGTGGCGCGTCACGAAAGAAAAGCTTCGGCTTTGGCCCTTCCCGCACTGAGGAGCTAACGGGCTTAGAAAGACCGGGGGAGAGGAGCCCCCGGCGCATCGAAACCATCGGAGATATCAAGGGAGGAACCTGACCGATGAAAACCAAGACCCTAATCACCGCAGCCGCGGCCGCCTTCATGGCCGCCGCCCCGGCGATGGCGGAGCTGTTTATCCCGTCGCTGACCTACCGCTCCGGCCCCTATGCCGCGAACGGCATCCCGACCGCGGATGGCTATGCCGACTACCTGACCCTGCTGAACGAACGCGACGGTGGCATCGGCGGCGAGCCGATCAACATGGTCGAGTGCGAAACCGGCTACAACACCGAGAAGGGCGTGGAATGCTACGAAGCCCTGAAGGGTCAGGGCGCCCTGGTCTTCCATCCCTGGTCCACCGGTATCACCTACCAGCTGATCCCCAAGGCGACTGCCGACGGCATCCCGGTACACTCGGTCGGCTATGGCCGGACCTCGGCCAAGAACGGCGAAGTGTTCCGCTGGGTGTTCAACTACCCCGCCAACTACTGGGACGGTGCCTCGATCGCGATCAAGCACATCCTGGACGAAGAGGGTGGCAGCCTGGAAGGCAAGAAGATCGCGCTGGTCTACCACAACTCCGCCTTCGGCAAGGAACCGATCCGGACCCTGGAAGAGCTGGGCGCGATGCACGGCTATGAACTGGTCCTGCTGCCGGTCGATCACCCCGGCCAGGAACAGAAGTCCCAGTGGCTGCAGATCCGCCGCGAGCGTCCGGACTACACCATCATGTGGGGCTGGGGCGTGATGAACCAGGTCGCCATCCAGGAAGCCGTGAACATCCGCTACCCGATGGATCACTTCATCGGTATCTGGTGGTCCGGGTCCGAGAACGACGTGAAGCCTGCCGGTGAAGGTGCTGATGGCTACAAGGCGCTGACCTTCAACGGCATGGAGCAGGATTACCCGATCTTCGAGGACATCCAGAAATACGTCGTGGACAAGGGCCTGGCGGCCGGTGCCGGCGACCAGATCGGGACGGTTCTCTACATGCGTGGCCTGTATTCCGCGCTGATGACCACCGAGGCCATCAAGAAGGCGCAGGAAATCCACGGCACCGCGCAGGTGACGCCGGCCATGGTGCGTGACGGTTACGAGGCCCTGGACATCACCCAGGAAACCTATGCCTCTCTCGGCCTGCCGGGCTTTGGTCCGGACATCAAGGGCTCGTGCCAGAACCACGGCGGTCAGGGCCTGGGTGCCGTGTCCCAGTGGAACGCCTCCGAAGGCAAGTTCACCATGGTGACCGATTACATCGAAGCCAACCAGGACGTGATCCAGCCGCTGATCGAAGCCGACAGCATGGCCTATGCCGAAGAGAACGGCATCACGCCGGGCTGCGACTGATCTGAACCCCGCCCCGGCCGGATCGTCGGCCGGGGCACCCCCAACCGCCTTTTTGCAAGAGGATCGACCAGATGCTGGATGCAGGTCAGACCCAGGAAAAACTTCTGGAAGTCAACAATATCGAAGTGATCTACAACCACGTGATCCTCGTGCTGAAGGGCGTGTCGCTGAGCGTGCCGAAGGGCGGTATCACCGCGCTTCTGGGTGGCAACGGCGCGGGCAAGACGACGACGCTCAAGGCGGTGTCGAACCTGCTGCACTCGGAACGCGGCGAGGTGACCAAGGGCTCCATCACCTATCGCGGTGAACGGATCGCCGATCTCGACCCGGCGGCGATGGTCAAGAAGGGCGTGATCCAGGTCATGGAGGGGCGCCACTGCTTCGAACACCTGACGGTGGAGGAAAACCTGCTGACGGGGTCCTATACCCGGGGCGCCTCCAAGGGGGATATCGACGCCGATCTTGACCTCGTCTACAGCTATTTCCCCCGGCTCAAGGAGCGCCGCAAGTCGCAGGCTGGCTATACTTCGGGCGGGGAACAGCAGATGGTGGCCATCGGCCGGGCGATCATGTCGCGCCCCGAGACCGTGCTGCTGGATGAACCGTCGATGGGCCTCGCGCCGCAGCTGGTGGAACAGATCTTCGGCATCGTGAAGGACCTGAACGAGAAGGAAGGCCTGACCTTCCTGCTGGCCGAACAGAACACCAACGTGGCCCTGCGGTTCGCCCATTACGGCTACATCCTGGAATCGGGCCGGATCGTGATGGATGGCCCCGCGGCCGAGCTGCGTGAAAACCCGGATGTGAAGGAATTCTATCTTGGCATGTCCGACGAAGGGCGTAAGTCGTTCCGCGACGTGCGCTCCTACCGCCGCCGCAAGCGTTGGCTGAGCTGAGACCATGTTGCATAGCCGTGATACAGGGATCGGACGGATGACCTATTTCGATACGCTGGAAACCCGCACCGCCGACCAGAGGGCGGAGGCGATTGCCCGCGAACTGCCCCGCCAGGTGGCCGCCGCCAAGGCCCTGCCCGGCTATGCGGAGCTGCTGGCCGACGTGGATCCGTCCACGATCACAACGATGGCCGACCTGGCCCGCCTGCCGGTGCTGCGCAAGTCCGACCTGGGCGCCGCGCAGAAGGCCAGCCCGCCCTTCGGGGGGCTGACGACTCTGCCGACCTCGGGCTTTGCGCATGTTTTCCAGTCGCCGGGCCCGATCTACGAACCGGGCGGCGTGGGCCACGATTGGTGGCGCATGGGCCGGTTCCTGCATGCGGCCGGCATCGGCAAGGGCGATATCGTGCACAATTGCTTTGGCTATCATCTGACGCCCGCCGGCATGATCTTTGAAAACGGCGCGCGGGCCGTGGGCGCCGCCGTGCTGCCCGCGGGCACTGGCCAGACAGAGCTGCAGGTGACCGCCGCGCATGACATCGGCTGCACCGCCTATGCCGGCACGCCGGATTACCTGAAGGTGATCCTGGACAAGGCCGACGAGATGGGCCTGCCGCTGAAGATCAACCGCGCCGTGGTGGGCGGCGGGGCGCTGTTCCCGTCGCTGCGCCAGGAATATGCCGATCGCGGCATTGCCTGCCTGCAAAGCTATGCCACCGCCGATCTTGGCAACATCGCATACGAATCCGACGCGATGGAGGGGATGATCGTCGACGAGGGTGTTCTGGTTGAAATCGTCACCCCCGGCACCGGCGATCCGGTCGAACCCGGCCAGGTTGGCGAGGTCGTGGTGACGACGCTGAACCCCGATTACCCGCTGATCCGCTTTGCCACCGGCGACATGTCGGCGGTGATGGAGGGCACCAGCCCCTGCGGACGCACCAACCTGCGGATCAAGGGCTGGATGGGCCGCGCTGACCAGACGACCAAGATCAAGGGCATGTTCGTGCGCCCCGAACAGGTTGCGCAACTGGTTGCGAAACACGACGAAATCAAGCGTGCCCGCGTCCTGGCGCAGCGCGACGGAGAGATGGACGTGATGGTCGTCCAGATCGAGGCGGACAATGGCCAAGAACAATCTTTCCACGATTCCGTAGTTGACCTGTTGAAACTCAAGGGCAGGATCGAAGTTGTACCTATTGGAGCGCTGCCGAACGACGGCAAGGTCATCGAGGATCAGCGCAGCTACGATTGATTGCCTGCCGGCTCCCCCCGACCCGGTGGGCGGGGGGAATTTGACATGTTCACCAAGACCTATGGCGCCATTTGCGCCGCGTTTCTCGCCCTTTCCGCCGGTCCCCTGGCCGCGGCCGACCTGGCGCTTGTCCTGATCAACTCGGATTACCAGCGTGCGGGCGACCTGCGTGGCGACGGCTATGCCGCCCGGTATGAGCGCGAACTGGAGGCCGCGGGCTTTACCGTTTTCGCGTTGCAGGACGGCACCGGCGAGGCGTTGCAGGACATGGCCCGCGATTTCGCCGCCGCCACCGGCGCGGAGGAGCAGAACCGCGTGGTCATCGTGCTGGCCGGCCACATGGCCCATACCGGGACGGAGACCTACCTGCTGGGCACCGACTCCGACAAGCCCGACGCCTTTTCGGTGAACCGCGTGGGTCAATCGGTGGCGCCGCTGGTCGGCCTGGCCGCGGAGACGCAGGGCCAGGCGGTGCTGATGATCGCCGATGCCGATGGCAACATGATCGAGACCGGTACCGCCCTGTCCGCCGGCCCCGGAGAGATCACCGCCCCGCAGGGCGTGACGCTGGTGCGGGGCGACGTGCAGCCGCTGCTGTTTTCGCTGCGGGACGGGTTGCTGCCCACCGACAGCACCTATGCGCTGGCGGTCGAACGCGCGCCGCGCGGGGTGGAGTTCTCTGGCTTCCTGTCGCCGGCCCTGGGCCTGATGACCGGCGCGGGCGAGGATGGCGACGGCGTGCGGCCGGAGCTGGGTGACTTCGCCTATTGGAACGCGGTGCGCGACATCGACACCGAGGAGGCCTACGAAGCCTACCTGGAGCGCTATCCCAACGGTACTTTCGCCGCCGATGCCGCGGCCCAGCTGGAAGGTCTGAAGAACGCGCCCCTGCGCGAGGCGCAGGAAGGCGAGGCGGACCTGGCCCTGACCCGCGAGGCGCGGCGAGAGGTGCAGCGCTACCTGTCGATCCTGGGCCATGACCCGCGCGGCATCGACGGCATCTTCGGCCCCGCGACCCGCGCGGCGCTGACGGACTGGCAGGGGGCGAACGGGTTCGATCCCGACGGTTACCTGGACCAGCAGCAATATCTGGCGCTGCAGCTGAAAGGCGAACGTCGCGCGCTGGAACTGGAGCGCGAGGCCGAGGAACGCCGCGCCCGGCAGGAACAGGAAGATCGCGATTACTGGGCCCGCAACAATGGCGGCGAGGCCGGGCTGCGCGCCTATCTTGAGCAATATCCCGACGGGTTGTTCGCCGATACCGCCCGGGCGCGGCTGCGGCGGATCGAGCGTGAAGAACGCCAGCAGGCGAATGAAGGCGCGCGGGCGATGTGGGACCAGGCGCGGGATGCGGATACCCCCGAGGCCTATGCGTCGTTCCTGCGCGAATACCCGGACAGCCCGTTCTCCGACGCGGCCCGGGCCCGGCGGGCCGAGCTGATCGCCCAGGATCAGGACCGGTCCAACCAGATCGCTGCACAGCAGGAAGAGGCCGGCGTGGCCGGCAACCCGGTGACGCGCTTGCTGGTGGAGCGGCGGCTTCAGCAGCTGGGGATGCAACCCGGCGCCGTCGATGGCAATTTCGACGGCCAGACCCGGCGGGCGATCCGGCGGTTCCAGCGGTCGCGCGGGATCGCGGTCAGCGGCTATGTCACCCAGGCGACGATGGTGCGCCTGCTGGCCGGGTAAACGGGTGACAGCCCCGGAATGCGGGGCTGGGATTGCAGAAATATGGCCTTGTCGTCGCGCATGGCTGGTCTATTTGGCCAGCCGAAAATGCGCGAGGTTCAAACCGGGTTTGCCCGGCCCGTTCTTGCGTGATCCGAGATCGACAATAGCACGGTGAGACATGCGCAAATACCTTCGGCTGCTGACCTTCGTCCTGGCCCTTCCCCTCCTTCTCGTGGCGCTGCCAGGGGTGGCGCAGGACGGGGGCCAAGACGGGGCCCAAGACGGAGCCTCGCAAACCGGTGACGGGGCAGAGGCGGTCGCGCAATCCTCGGTCGACCTGCTGCTGGACGTGATCGAGAATGACGCGGCACGTGCCGAGCTGATAGAACGCCTGCGCGCGACCGGCGTGACCGAAGACAACGTGACCCCCGACGAGATCGTGGAGACGCTGGCCCAGGACGAGGTCCCGCCGGAGGAGCTGTCCTTCGGCCGGCGGATCGCGCTGATCACCCAGACCGTCGCCGAGGATATCGCGGACCAGGCCACTCGCGCCTGGCGGCAGCTGACCCAGGCGCCGCGGGTCTTTTCCGGCCTCGACGGCAGCGAGGCGGGGGTGCTGTGGGATGCGCTGCTGGACCTCGCTCTGGTCATCGCGGCGACGGTCGTCGTCTACCTGCTGCTGCGGCGAAGCGGCAAGGCGATCTATGCCCGCATGGGGGCCTCGGCCCGGGATGGCGGGGCGGCGCGGACCGTTGCGCTATATATCGCCTCGGCGGTGATCGACGCGCTGACGGTCATCATCGCCTGGGCCGCCGGATACGCGATCGCGGTTCTGGCCATCGGGGATTTCGGATCGATCGGGATCCGCCAGACGCTGTACCTCAACGCCTTCCTGCTGGTCGAAATGGCCAAGGTTGCGCTGCGGCTGGTCGTGTCGCCCTCGGCCCGGAACCTGCGTCCGCTGCCCATCGGCGACACCGCCGCGTCCTACCTGTCGTCGCGCTTCGGCGTGATCTTCGGCGTGGTGGGATATGGCCAGTTGCTGGCCGTGCCGATCCTGAACACCAACGTGTCCTATGCAGCGGGGCGGGCGGTTTCGACGCTGATCGCCTTTGCCGTGCTGTTCTTCCTGATCTACCTGGTGCTGCGCAACCGCCGCGTCGTGGCGGACTGGATGCTGGGGCATTACCGCACCGAGATCGCGACCCAGCCGCTGGAGCCCGACGCCGAAGAGGCCGGGGATGATCCGGTCCTCGACCCGGAGGTCGCCGAGATCCCCGCGGAAATCCGCGAGGCAGAGGCCGCCCCGCGCCGCCGTGGTCCGTTGCATTTCATGGCGACGCACTGGCACTGGCCGGCGCTGGCCTACCTGATGGTGATGTTCCTGCTGGTGCTGGTGCAGCCGGGCGATGCCGCGTTCCAGACCTTCCTGGCGTCCGGCCAGGTGCTGGTGATCGGCCTGCTGGGGCTGGCCGTGTCCGGCATGATCACCCGGGCGATGATCCGTGGCGTGATCCTGCCCGAGGGCGTGACCGCGCGGATGCCGCTGCTGGAAACCCGGCTGAATCGTTTCGTGCCCAAGGCGCTGTTCCTGCTGCGGCTGGTCATCGTCGGGCTGGTGGTCTTCTTTGCCATGGATGCGATCAGCCTGGTCGACATGCGCGGCTGGCTGGTCAGCCAGATCGGCCTGCGCCTGACCGGCATGGTCCTGTCGGTGGCGATGGTGCTGCTGGTGTCCTTCGCGATCTGGCTGGCGCTGACATCCTGGGTGGATTACCGGCTGAACCCGGAATTCGGACAGGTCGCCACGGCGCGGGAACGCACGCTGCTGACCTTGCTGCGCAACGCCGCGACCATCGCGCTGGTGGTCATCACGATGATGTTCGTGCTGGCCGAGGTGGGGCTGGATATCGCGCCGCTGCTGGCCTCTGCCGGGGTGCTGGGCCTCGCCATCGGTTTCGGTGCCCAGAAGATGGTCCAGGACATCATCACCGGCATCTTCATCCAGTTCGAGAACGCGATGAACGTGGGCGACGTGGTGACCGTGGGCGGCACGACCGGCACGGTGGAACGGCTGACGATCCGCTCGGTTTCGCTGCGCGACGTGTCGGGGGTATTCCACATCATACCGTTCTCGTCGGTCGACATGGTGTCGAACTACATGCGCGATTACGGCTATTTCGTCTGCGATATGGGCGTGGCCTACCGCGAGAATATCGATGAGGTGAAACAGGCCATGCTGGACGCCTTCGAGGAGCTGCGCGCGGACCCCGATCAGGGCGACGCGATCATCGCGGATCTCGAATGGTTCGGCGTCAATGCCTTCGGCGACAGTGCCGTGGTGGTGCGCTGCCGGATCAAGTGTATCCCGGGTCGCCAATGGGGTGTCGGGCGGGCCTATAACGAGGTCCTCAAGCGCGTCTTCGACGACCGCAATATCGAGATCCCGTTCCCGCACCAGACGATCTACTGGGGCGAGTCGAAGGACGGCAAGACCCAGAGCGTGCATGTCGAGGTCGATGGAAAGGCGCTGCCTGCGGGGTCTGACAGCGAGGCGGTGCCCGACAGCCTGCCGGACACGCCGCCCTCGGATCGGTGATCGGGGCCGGCGCGGGACCTGCGGGTCTCGCCTGGTGAGACAAATGTGAATGCAAGCCAAAGCCGCCCTGTCTGCGCGTTGACAGGGCGGCTTTGTGCGTCCGATCAAGATGTCATGTCGAGCGAGACGGATATCCCCCAGGACGAGGACGGGCCCGGCCCCTCCAGCATCGCGCGGGCGCTGGCGCTGCTGCGGGCGGTGGCACGCCACGGCGATGCCGGGCGGCGCCTGTCGGACCTGGCGCGGGAGACCGGTCTGCACAAGGCCACCGCCGCACGGCTTCTGAACACCCTGACCGAGGAAGGCGCGGTGCAGCGCGGCGACGACAAGCGCTATCGCATGGCCGGCGGCCTGCTGCATGCGCTCGGCCTGCCGCATACGGTGCCGCAATTGCGTGTGGCCGCGCGGCCTGTGCTGGCGGCCCTGATCGACCGGCTGGAGGATGTGGCGCTTCTGTCGGTGCGAAGCGGCCATGACAGCCTTTGCATCGACCGCCATGTCGGGCGCTTTCCGTTGCAGGCGCTGTCGCTGGATGTGGGACGGCGCCGCCCGATGAGCGTGGGCGCGGGCAGCATGTGCCTGTTCGCCTGGCTGTCGGCAGAGGAACGGCGCGCGATCCTGGACGAACTGACCGATGCGATCGGCTGTTTCCCCAATGCGACCCCGACGCGGCTGGACAGCCTGGCCGCCGAAACGCGGGGGCAGGGCTACAGCTATTTGCCGGATTTCGTGGTGCCGGGAATGACCGGCATCGGTGCGCCGGTGCGCGACACGTCGGGCCAGGTGGTTGCGGCGGTCAGCATCGCCGCCGTGGGCGAACGGCTGAAGGGGGAGCGGGGACAATGGGCCACCGGACACCTGCTTGCAGCCAGGGACGAGATCGAGGCGCGGCTGAGAGGAGAGCCGCCAGCGGCACGCCCGCAGCCCGATCCGAACGAGGAGATCTAGGGGGGAGCCATGAAGGCACATATTTCCGGCGTGGGCGGCACCGCCTTTGGCCGGCACGAGGGGCAGGACACCCTGCAGCTGATGGCGCGCGCCGCCAACGGGGCGATCGGCGATGCCGGTGTCGACCGGGCCGAGGTCGACGGGCTGCTGGTCGGGTACTCCACCGGGATGCCGCACCTGATGCTGGCCTCGGTCCTGGCGGAACATCTGGGGCTGCAACCGGGCTATGCCCATGCGGTGCAGATGGGCGGGGCGACGGGCTGTGGCATGGTGATGCTGGCGCAGATGCTGGTCGCATCGGGCCAGTGCCGCGCCGTGCTGGTGTTGGGCGGAGAGAACCGCCTGACCGGTGGGCGGTCGCGGGAGGACGTGATCCAGACCCTCGCCCAGGTCGGCCATCCCCGCTACGAGGTACCCTATGGCACGACAATCCCGGGCTATTATGCGCTGCTGGCCTCGCAATACATGCACCGGTTCGGGCTGAGCGAGGAAGACCTGGCAGAGTTCGCCGTGCTGATGCGCAACCATGCGGCCGCGCATTGCGATGCGCAGTTCCGCGACGCGATCTCGGTTCGGGACGTGCTGGAATCGCGCCCCATTGCGACGCCGCTGAAGCTGCTGGATTGCTGTCCGATCTCGGATGGCAGCCAGGCCTTCCTGGTGACGGCCGACGGGGTCGGGCGTGCCGGGCCGGTGATTGCCGGGACCGGACAGGCCCATGTGGCGCAGCACCTGTCGATGATGACCGACATCACCGATATGGGCGCCGCGCGGTCTGCCCGACAGGCGCTGGACCGGGCCGGGCTGGGCGTCGACGATATCGGCGTGATCGGCATCTATGACAGTTTCACCATCACCGTGACCATGCTGCTTGAGGAGATCGGGTTTTCCGCCCGTGGACAGGCGGCGGCAGATGCGCGCGACGGGCTGTATGGCCCGGACGGGCTGGGCCTGAACACCCATGGCGGGCTGCTCTCCTACGGGCATCCGGGCGTGGCGGGCGGCATGGCGCACTTGGCCGAGGTGGTCGCGCAGATGCGTGGCGAAGCGGGGACGCGGCAGATGCCTAGCCGTCCCGAAACCGGGTTCCTGCATGGCGATGGCGGTGTGCTGTCGGCCCATGTCAGCCTGGTGCTGCAGCAGGAGGAATGACAATGGCCCCGACCTATCAGACATGCGGGGCCTGCGGCGCCGTGCAATATTTCCAGCGACCCTTCTGCGCCACTTGCGGGGCAGAGGACCTGGCAGAGGCGCAGGCCGAGGGACGCGGAGAGATCGCGGCCGCCACCCTGCTGCATCGCGCCCCGTCCAGGGAAATGGCGGATCGCGTGCCCTACGAAATCGTGCTGGTCGACCTGCCCGAAGGGTTCCGCGTCATGGCGCACGGGCCGGGTGGCTGCGTGCCTGGGCAGGCGGTGATCCTGTCCGAAGATGCCGACGGCCTGTTGCGGGCCACGAAAACGGAGGGCCGCGCATGACCCCGATGCTCAACCCACGCTCGGTCGCAATCCTGGGTGCGTCGGACAATCCCGACAAGATCGGCGGCCGTCCGATCCGGTTCATGCGCGAGTTCGGCTACGAGGGCGCGATCTATCCGGTCAATCCCGGGCGCGAGGTGGTGCAGGGGCTGACCTGCTATGCCTCGCTCTCCGATCTGCCCGAGGCGCCAGAGGCCGTGATCGTCGCCGTGGCCGGGGACAATGTCGTCGCTGCGGTCGAGGAGAGCGCCCGGCTGGGCGTGAAACTGTGTGTCATCATGGCCAGCGGGTTCGGTGAAACCGGCCCCGAGGGCAAGGCGATCGAGGCGGGGATGCGCGACACGGCGCGCGCCGCCGGGATGCGCCTGATCGGGCCGAATACGCAGGGCATCGCCAATTTCGGCAGCGGCGCGATCCTGTCCTTTTCCACCATGTTCATCGAAACCCCGCCGCTGGACGGCCCGATTGCCGCGATCAGCCAGAGCGGCGCGATGAGCGTCGTGCCCTACGGCTTGCTGCGGGACAAGGGGATCGGGCTGCGCTATGTCAATGCGACCGGCAATGACAGCGACGTTTCGGCCCCGGAAATGGTGCTGGAGGTGCTGGAAGACCCCGAGATCCGGCTGGTCCTTCTCTACCTCGAAAGCCTGTCGGACCCGACGATGCTGGCCCGGGCCGCGATCCGCGCGCAGGAGCGGGGCGTGCCGATCATCGCGCTGAAATCCGGCGCGTCGGAGGTCGGGAAACGGGCGGCGGCGTCGCATACCGGGGCGATCGCGACCTCGGACCGGGTGGTGGACGCGTTCTGTCGCAAATACGGGATATGGCGGGCGAACGGCATGCTGGACCTCGTCGCTGCGGCGGAAATGTACCTGCATGGCTGGAAACCCACCGATGACCGGCTGGCCATCATCAGCAATTCCGGCGCGGTCTGCGTGATGGCCGCAGATGCGGCGGATCGCGAGGGGCTGTCGATCTCGCAACTGGCGCCCGAGACCGAAGCAGAGCTGACCCGCGTGCTGCCGGCCTTTGCCTCGCCGCGCAACCCGGTTGACATCACAGCCGCGCTGCTGAGCGATGGCGGACTGTTCTCCAAGGTCCTGCCGGCCTGCGGGTCGGACCCGGCGGTGGACCTGCTGCTGGTCGGGCTGCCGATCACCGGGCAGGGCTACGACTATCCGCGCTTCGCCCGCGATACCGGGGCGTTCCTGCGCGAGAGCGGCAAGCCGGTGATCGTGTCCAACGCCCAGGCCAAGGTGCGCGAGGTCTTCCGCGCCGAGGGCGTGCCGGCCTTTACCACCGAGGACGAGGCCGTCGCCGCGATTTCGCAATTCGTGCGGCATCAGCGGATGATGGAGCAGGCATCCTCGACCCCGTTCCACGCCTTGCCGGTGCCCGATGGGGCGCGGGCCGTGGTGAGGGACGAGGCTGCCTCGCTGGACCTGCTGGAGGCACGGGGCATGCCCATGCCGCGCCGTGCGCTGTGCCGGGACGTGGGCGAGGCACAGGCGTTGCTGGCGCAGGCCCCGGGCGGCATCGTGCTGAAAGCCTGTTCCGAAAAGGTGCCGCACAAATCCGAACATGGCCTGGTCGCGGTCGGTCTGACGACAGAAGACGAGGTGGCCGCGGCCTATGCGACCATTCGCGAGCGTATGCAGGCGATGGAGCTGGGCGACGCCCCGCTGCTGGCGGCAGAGATGGTCAAGGGCCGGCACGAGGTGCTAGTGGGCGGCCACAGGGACCCGCAATTCGGTCCTGTCGTGGTGATCGGCGATGGTGGCATCGCGGTGGAGGCAATGCCGGACAACGTCCTGCTGCTGCCGCCCTTCAGCGATGCCGACGTGGCACGCGCGGTGGAGGACCTGCGCATTGCGCCGCTTTTCAAGGGGATCCGGGGGCAGGCGCCGCTGGACCTGGCCGCCGTCACCCGCGCGGCACAGAGCGTGGCGGCCCTGCTGTGCGATCCGGCCGCCAATATCGCCTCGGTCGAGGTCAATCCGCTGATGGTGAGCGAGGACGGCGCCTGGGCGCTGGACGCGCTGATCGAGGTCTACGAGTAGGCACGACGCGGCCCCGGGGCCGCCGAGAGAGGGAGGAGAAAGATGCGACGCATGAACATTCTGGCCGGCGCCATCTGTGTCTTTGCCGGCGCGATGTTCGGGGCCATGGCGCTGACCCTGCCGACGGGCAGCCTGTCGCGGATGGGGCCGGGTTTCCTGCCGTTGGCGACGGCAGTCGGGTTGATCTGCGTGGGTGTGGCGATTGCCCTGTTCGACCGGGACGAAACCGGGCTGGCCCTGCCCGAAGAGATCCGCGCCCAGCTGCGCCCTCTGCTCGCAGTGCTGGCGGCGATTGCGCTGTTTGCACTTGGGATCGACCGGCTGGGCCTGATGCCCACCAGTGCGCTGGCAACCTTCACCGCCTCCTTCGCGATGCGGCGGATCAGTCTTGTATCACGGATCGTGCTGTCGCTGGTCGTCATGGTGATCTGCACCGCGATCTTCCATTTCGGGCTGCGCCTGTCGGTCAGCCTGGTGGGGGGCTAGGTCATGGGGATCGTCGAGGGGCTGGGCCTCGGGCTCGATGTCGCGCTGAGCTGGACCAATGTGTGGTTCTGTTTCCTGGGCGTGCTGATCGGCACGCTGGTGGGAGTGATCCCCGGTGTGGGCGCGCTGGCGGCGATTTCCATGCTGCTGCCGCTGTCCTTCTACCTGGACCCGACAACGGCCATCGTGATGCTGGCGGGGGTCTATTACGGCACGGTCTACGGCGGATCGACTGCGGCGATTTTGCTGAACCTGCCCGGCGTGCCCTCGGCCGCCGTGGCCTGTCTGGACGGCTATCCGATGACCAAGCAGGGGCGGGGCGGCGTGGCGCTGTTCCTGACGACGATCGCGTCCTTCGGCGGGTCGATGCTGGGGCTGCTGGCGCTGGTGCTGTTCGCCGATGCGATCTCGGATATCGGGCTGTCGCTGCGGCCCGCGGATTACTTCCTGTTGATGACGCTGGGTCTGGTGGCCGCGGCGGCGATCCCCACGGGGTCCCCGCTGAAGGGGCTGGCCATGGTGCTGATCGGGCTGGCCATGGGTTATGTCGGCACCGATATCGCCACGGGCATGGCGCGGTTTGCCTTCGGCCTGCCGGAACTGTTGGACGGGATCAGCCTGGTGGCACTGGCCATGGGCATTTTCGGGATATCCGAGGTCGTGGCGACTGCCGCGCAGCCCCGCCGCAAGGTGGCAGAGCAGAAGATCACCCTGCGCAGCATGGTGCCCACGCGCGATGACCTGCGGGCGATGCGGATGCCGGTGTTGCGTGGCGCCGGGATCGGCGGGCTGTTCGGGGCGCTGCCCGGGGTGGGCGGCACGATTGCCTGCTTCATCTCCTACGCTACGGAAAAGCGCCTGTCGCGGCACCCGGAAACCTTCGGTCATGGCGCGGTCGAGGGGTTGTCGGCCTCGGAATCCGCGAACAATTCGGCGATCCAGACGGCCTTCATCCCGTCGCTGACGCTGGGCATTCCAGGCGACGCGGTGATGGCGTTGATGCTGGGGGCGCTGATCATCCACGGGATCACGCCGGGGCCGCTCTTGATCGAACAGCAGCCCGGCATGTTCTGGGGGCTGATCGTCAGCTTTGTCCTGGGCAACCTGTTCCTCGTGATCCTGAACATCCCCCTGATCGGCATCTGGCTGAAACTGCTGTCGATCCCCTATCACTTCCTGTTCCCGGCCATCGTCGTCTTCATCTGCTTCGGGGCCTACAGCGTGAACGCCAATCCGTTCGACGTCTGGATGCTGGCGGTGCTGGGTGCCGTGGGGTGGATGCTGATGCTGTTCGGGTTCCAGCCCGCGCCGCTGTTGCTGGGCTTTATCCTCGGCCCGATGATCGAGGAGAACCTGCGCCGGTCCCTGCAATTGTCGCGCGGCGATTTCGGCACCTTCGTGTCCGACGGGCTGAGCATCGGGCTGACCCTGGCAATCGTCGCATTGCTGGTCATGGCGGTGGTGAAACCTGTGATGGCGGCGCGGCGCAGGGGGCGGGCCGCCCAGGGTGGCTGAGGGGTGGCACGTGGTGCTTGCTTTTCCGCCTTTGATCGTAGGAACTTGGTGCGATGCTGGCGTCCGCCGGCCCGACCCACCTTCCGCCGGAGACACGCCACATGACCGACCCTGAACGCCAGCCCGTCATCGTCGGTATCGGCCAGATCAACGACCGGCCCGAGGATTGGCGCGACGGACTGGACGCGCTTGGCCTGATGGAGGCCGCGCTCAAGCGGGCGGAGACCGATGCCGGGGGCAGCTGGCTGCCCGACCTCGACCACCTGGCCACGGTCGATCAGTTGTCCTGCCCCGAACTCACAACCCTTGCCGCCGACCTGGCCGAACGCATCGGCGCGACCGAGGCCAGTGTCGAGACGACCGAGATGCCCCATGGCGACAGCCCGGTGCGGCTGTTGAACGACGCCGCCAACCGGATCGGCGCGGGCGAAGCACGGATCATTGCGATTGCCGGGGGCGAGGCGCTGCGCACCGCCGCACAACGCGCCAAGGACGGGGCGGCGGGGATGCGGCCCGGGGACATCCTGCGCGGCGCGCCCAAGCGCAAGGGCAACCCCTATCGCGCGTCCTTCGGCCTGACGGCGCCGGTGGACCTTTACCCGATCTACGAAAACGCGACCCGCGCGGCATGGGGTCAGAGCCTCGGCGAGGGGCAGGCCGAAACCGGCGCGATCTGGTCCCGCATGGCGCAGGTCGCCGCGGAGACCGAGGGCGCCTGGATCCGCAAGGGCGCCACGGCAGAGGAGGTCATAACCCCCGGCCCGGAAAACCGCCCGATCGCGCATCCCTACACCAAGCTGATGGTCGCCAATGCCTCGGTCAACCAGGGGGCGGGGTTCATCGTCACCTCCCTCGCCGAGGCGCGGCGGCGCGGTGTCGCCGATTACCGGGTGGTCCATGTGGGCTATGGTGCGGCGGCGAAGGAGCCTGCGGAATTCCTCGACCGGGCCAGTTACGACCGGTCGCCGTCCATGGAGGCCGTGCTGAAGGCCACGCTGGATTTCAACGGGCTCGAGGTCGGCGACCTGACCCATGCGGAGTTGTATTCCTGCTTCCCCTGCGTGCCCAAGATGGCCCGCCGCATCCTCGGCTGGCCCGCGGACAGGCCTGTGACGGTTTTCGGCGGCCTGACCTTTGGCGGGGCGCCGGTGGCGAATTACATGGGCCATGCCATCGTCTGCATGGTGGCGCTGCTGCGCGGGACCCCGGACAAGGGGCTGGCCTATGGCAATGGCGGTATCGTCACGACGAACCACGCGATCCTTCTTTCCGGTGCGCCGCTGGACGGGGTGCGATTTCCGCAGGATTACGACGTGCAGGACCGGGCCGATGCGGCGCGGGGACCGGTGCCCGCGCTGGACGAACGCTATGCCGGTCCGGTGACGGTCGAAAGCTGGACGGTGCATTACGGGCGCGACCTGCGGCCGCTGCGCGGGGTGATCGTGGCGCGCACGCCGGACGGGAAGCGGACGCTGGGTCTGGTCCCGGCAACGGAAAGCGTCGCGATCCGGGCCCTGACCGATGGCGCGGTCGAGATCGTGGGACGCTCGGGCCGGATCAAAACGACGGATGAGGGGCGGATATTCCGGTTCTGAGCGGACGCCTGCCTTGGCGTTTGGCCGAACGATCAGCGCGGGCCGAAAAACGAACCCCGGCACGGCAGGGCCGGCCGGGGCAGCTGGGGCCGCGTCGCGAAGGACCCGGCGGGGCCTCAATTGGCGGTGATGCCGACCTCTTCGATCAGGGTGCCGTAGACCTCTTCCTCTTTGGCGAGGCGGGCCTCGACGGCGGCGGCGTCGGTCATGGTCTTCACCAGCCCGCGCTCCTTCATCGCCTGGGTCAGGGCGTCGTCCTCGGCCAGGGCAGACAGTGCCTCCTCCAGCCGGGCGCGCACGGCGTCAGGCAGGCCGGCGGGGGCCATCATTGCCATCCAGTAGGTCGCCGAAAACCCGTCGAGCCCGGCGGATTCCGCAACCGTCGGCAGGTCGGGCAGCGACTCGAGCCGCTCACCCGAGGTGACGGCGATGCCCACCGTCTTGCCGGCCGTGACCAGCGGTTCGGCGGCGGTCACCGCGGTGAAGGACATCTGGATATTGCCCGCCATCAGGTCCTGCCGCGCGGGCGCGTCGCCCTGGTAGTGGATGATGATCGCATCGAGGCCGAGCGCATCCTTCCAGTATTCCGCGATCAGGTGATTGATCGCCCCGGCGCCCGAGGTGCCGATGGCGATCTCGCCGGGCTTGGACTTGATCAGCTCGATCAGGCCGTCCATGTCCGACACGCCCAGATCCTTGTTCACGTGCAGCACGAAGGGCACGTCGGCGAGGCCCGACAGCGCTGTGAAATCGTCGAGCGAATAATCGACCGAGGGCTGCAGGTAGGGGTTCAGCGCGATGGATACGGCAGCGGCATAGAGGGTGTAGCCGTCGGCCTCCTGGTTCTTGACGTAATTGCTGGCCACGGTCGTTGCCGCACCGGGGCGATTTTCCACCACGACAGGCTGGCCCAGCTCCTCCGACAGGGCCTCGGCGACGATGCGGGTGGCGGTGTCGCTGGTGCCGCCGGCGGAATAGCCGACGATCATGGTGATCGGACCGTCAGGATACTCATCCGCCGAGACAGGCGCGGCCAGCAGGGCCAGCGCGGACAGGGCTGTTGCGAAAAGTCGTTTCATTTCTTCCTCCTCCGTTGTCTTTCGACGATGTTCGGAGGGTCCGGAACCTGTCAACGCGGGGTCCGGGCGCTTGTCTCGGCCAGCAAGACAAGCGCGGGAATCTTTACGGGGGCGGCGGCCCGGGGCGGATCGGCGCCGGGCATCGCGATGCCGGATGGTGTGCTATCCACGATCCGGAAATAACAAAAACCGCCCCGAAGGAGCGGCTTTCATCATGCTGCTGAGCAGTGTTCTCAGCCCTGGCGGGCTTTGAACCGGCGCTGCGTCTTGTTGATGACGTAGACGCGGCCTTTGCGGCGCACGACGCGACAATCGCGATGGCGCTGCTTCAGCGAGCGGAGCGAGTTACGAACCTTCATCGGCCTTCTCCTTCTTCGCGGCGCGGCGAGCGCCTGATTCGCGTTGTGACCCGGGGCCTTGCGGCCGGGGGTCGGTGAACATGGTGGGCGGTACAAGGATCGAACTTGTGACCCCTTCGATGTCAACGAAGTGCTCTACCGCTGAGCTAACCGCCCATGTACCCTTGCGAGAAACGCCCCTCAATCAAAAGGGGCGCGGGATATCCCGCGCCGGTTCGCGTTCCTATAAAAGGAGTCGCGGGGGGGATCAAGCCTTTTGGCAGGGAAAGTTTTCGGTCTATGTTTGAGCAATTGGAACCGCGATGAACATGACCTCCTATACGCTCCACCTTCCAGCCCGCCGGACAACGCCCGTTGTCTTTGCCTCGCCCCATTCCGGGCGGGATTACGACCCTGCTTTCCTGCATAAGTCCATCCTCGATCCGCATACGATTCGGTCATCCGAGGATGCTTTCGTGGATCAGCTGTTCAGCGCCGCGCCGAGCTTTGGCGCGCCCTTGCTGGCGGCCACCACCCCGCGTGCCTATGTCGACCTGAACCGCGCAGCGGACGAGCTGGACCCGTCGGTGGTCGAAGGGGTGCGGCGCGGGGCGCATAATCCGCGGGTGGCCTCGGGCCTTGGGGTGATTCCGCGGGTCGTGTCGAACGGGCGGGCGATCTACCGCGGCAAGATACCGTTGTCGGAGGCGCGTCACCGCCTGCAAAATGCGTGGCACCCCTATCACGAGGCGCTGCAGACGCAGCTGAACACCGCGCATGCGATGTTCGGCGAGGCGATCCTGGTGGATTGCCATTCGATGCCGCATGAAGCGGTGGAGTGCGTGGTTCGCGCGGGAACGCGGCGCCCGGACGTGGTTCTGGGTGATCGCTTCGGGTCATCGGCCAGCATGGAAATCGTGGAACGGATCGAGGCGATCCTGGCCGGGGCCGGATTGATCGTGGCCCGCAACGCGCCCTTTGCCGGGGCTTTTGTCACGCAGCATTACGGTCGCCCCTCGCGCCGCCAGCATGCCGTCCAGATCGAGATCGACCGCGCGCTTTACATGCACGAGGCGCAGATCCTGCCGCGCCCCGATTTCGATGCGTTCCGCGATGTCATCACCCGCGTCGTGGCCGAGATCACCGAAATCGGCAAGACGGAGATGCCGCTCGCGGCCGAATAGGTGGGAAAGGGGCCCAGCTTTGCCGTTCATGGCAGAGCCCCTCTGGCGAACCCGTGGGGCGAGCCCGGTCTTCGAACACCGGTCCTGACGTGGCCAAGGTTCGAAACGTGGCAGGGGCTCTGCCCCTTGCGCCCAAAGCTGCGCTTTGCGCGCTACCCCGGAGTATTTTGGGCAAGATGAAGCAGGGGGGCGGCGCGCGATTGCGCCGCCGCGTCAGAGCGTGAGCGTGCCAGAGATGCAGCCGGTGACCTCTCCGCCGACCCAGACCTCTTGGCCCTCGCTGGTGATATGGACCCGACCGTTGCGCCCCAGTTCGAGCCCCTGGGCTGCGATGTAGTCGGGCGGCGCGATCCCGGCGCCGATCAGCCATTGCGCGACCGAGGCATTCAGCGATCCGGTCACCGGATCCTCGTAGCCCATTGTGAAGGCGCGCAGTTCGAAATCGTAGCCCGCGCCGCTTTCGGCGGGCGCGACGAGGCCGAAGCCATGACCGGGAAAGAGGCTGTAATCGGGTTTGGCCGCACGCAGGGTTTCGACATCGCGCAGCAGAACGCCGCACCAGCCGGGGCCGTTATCGATCCATTCCACCGCTTCGATCGCGGTGGCGTCGATGCCGAACGCCCCGGGCAGGAGGTTGTGGATCTCCTCCTCGGCCGGGCCGGAGCGCATCAGCGGCGGCGCGCGGAAGGCCAGGCGGGTGCCGTCGCGCCGGATCGGGACCAGCCCGACGCCGCATTCCTGCATGATCGTTTCGGATTTCGGCTGACCACCGGCCAGCAGCCAGGCCTGGCAGGAGCCGAGCGTGGGATGGCCGGCAAAGGGCAGCTGCCGCTTGGGGGTGAAGATGCGCAGGCTGTAATCGGCTTCTGCCGCCTCGGGTCGCAGCAGGAAGGTCGTTTCGGACAGGTTGGTCCAGTTGGCGAAGCGGGGCATCTGATCGGCCGGGATGGAATCGGCTTGGTGCACCACGGCCAGGGGGTTGCCCATCAGGGGTGTGCCGGAAAAGACGTCGAGTTGGGAAAAGGGATAGGTGGCCATGAAAACTCCTGCCGCTGCAATGAGCGGCAGGATGGGGGTGGCGCCGGGCGGTCACAAGGGCGAAAACGCCCTCAGATCGCCGAAGAATGCCGGGCGCCGGTCATGTCGTAGGCGTCGAAGGCGCGCGCCACCAGCCGGGTCAGGGGGCGTGCCGGGGCAGGGATCGCCAGCCCGTCATCGTTGACAGTCAGGATGTTTTCGAACCGGGCATTCATCGCGTCGAACATGCGCCGTGCATGGGCGGGGGCGACGCCGAAATCGCGCTGCAGCTCTGCGCTGGAGACGGCGAAATCGCACATCAGCGCCTCGATGATACGGGCGCGGAGGCGGTCTTCGCCGGCAAAGGCATGGCCCCGTGTGGTCGAGAACCGGTCGTCACGGATCGCGGCCACATGGGCCGAGGTTGCGGGCGCGTTCTGGGCATAGCCCTGCGGGAATCGCGAGATCGACGAGGCCCCGACCCCGATCAGCACATCGGCCTGGTCGTCGGTATAGCCCTGGAAGTTCCGCCGCAGGCGGCCCGCGCTCTGTGCGGTGGCCAGCCCGTCGGAGGGCAGCGCGAAATGGTCGATCCCGATCTCGGCATAGCCATCCCAGGCAAAGAGGTTGCGCGCCGTGTCGAACAGGTCGAGCCGTTCCGACGGGGTGGGCAGCGCGTCCGAGGGCAGCATGGATTGCCGCCGCGCCATCCATGGCACGTGGGCGTAGCCGTAAAGCGCGACACGATCGGGTGACAGCGACAGCAGCTTCTGCACGGAATCGGTGATCCGGGCGGTCGTCTGGTGCGGCAGGCCGAACAGGATGTCGGCGTTCAGGCTGTGCACCCCGGCCTCGCGAATCGCGACGACGGCGTCGCGGGTGATCTCGTAGCTTTGCAGGCGGCCGATGCAGGACTGGATGTCGGGATCGAAATCCTGCACCCCGATGGAGGCGCGGTTCATCCCGGCCCGCGCCAGGACGGCAAGGCGGGCGGCGTCGATCTCGTTCGGGTCGATCTCGACCGAGAACTCGTAGCCATCGGCGAAGGGAGCGAGATCGGCGATGGCGCCGGCCAGTTCCTCCATCATCGTGGGGGTCAGCAGGGTGGGCGTGCCGCCCCCCCAATGCAGACGCGACAGGCGGACCCCGGCGGGCAGCGTATCGCGCAGCAGGGCCAGTTCGGCCTTCAGCACCTCGAGATAGGCGGCCACGGGGCGTTCGCTTTGCGTGCCCTGGGTGCGGCAGGCGCAGAACCAGCACAGGCGCCGGCAGAATGGCACGTGGACATAGAGTGAGATTTCGCTTCCGTCGGGGATCGCCTGGATCCACTGCGAAAACCGTTCCGGGCCAACCGCATCGCCGAAATGCGGGGCCGTGGGATAGCTGGTGTACCGTGGCACTTTCGCGTCAAACAGTCCCAGCCGCTCAAGTTGCGTTTTGCTGACCATGAGCGTAGCGTTAAAGGAACGGTCAATTCATATCTTTGACCCAGATCAATCGCGCGAAGTTGCCCATGTTGCTTAAGGAAAATCCTGTCAGTCATCACGATTGCGAGGCCTGCCCGATCCGTCACCGGGCGGTCTGTGCCCGATGTGATTCCGACGAGTTGGAGCTGCTGGAAGAGATCAAGTATTACCGATCCTTCGAAGCAGGCCAGCACATCATCTGGTCCGGTGACCGGATGGATTTCGTCGGCTCCGTCGTGTCGGGCATCGCCACGCTGACCCAGACGATGGAAGACGGTCGGACCCAGATGGTCGGGCTGCTGCTGCCGTCGGATTTCGTCGGCCGTCCGGGGCGCAACGGCGCGGCCTATGACGTGGTGGCCACCACCGATCTGGTCATGTGCTGTTTCCGCAAGAAGCCGTTCGAACAGATGATGGAGACGACCCCGCATATCGCGCAGCGGCTGTTGCAGATGACGCTGGACGAACTGGACGCCGCCCGCGAATGGATGCTGGTGCTGGGCCGCAAGACCGCGCGGGAGAAGATCGCCTCTCTGCTGGCCATCATCGCGCGCCGCAACGCGACGCTGCACATGAGCAACGCAAGCGGAGAGCTGTCCTTCGACCTGCCCCTGACCCGTGAGGCGATGGCCGATTACCTGGGCCTGACGCTGGAAACGGTCAGCCGCCAGGTGTCTGCCCTGAAAAAGGACGGCGTTATCGTGCTGGAGGGCAAGCGCCACGTCATCATCCCTGACCTCGAACGACTGCTGGAAGAAGCGGGCGACGACAGCGATGGTGGCGTGCTGGGCTAGACCGTTCGGTCTGACCGCCACGGCATTCAAGCGAAAACGGCCGGCGGATCGCTCCGCCGGCCGTTTCTAATTCTTTCGGGGGTCGGGGCCTCAATGGGCCATGAAGACCGGAAGTTCCGCCTGTTCCAGCATGTTGCGGGTCGCGCCGCCGAGGATCGCTTCGCGGAACCGGGAATGGCCGTAGGCGCCCATCACCACCATGTCCGCGCCGATATCTTCGGCCTGGCGGCGGATCAGGTCGGAGATGCGGGGCATGGTGCGCGCGATCACGTCGATCTCGGACTTCACGCCCTGGCGGGCGAGCCAGCCTGCCAGCATCCCGCCCGGATCAGAGCGGTTGGGCCCGTGCACCGGCGGGTCGATGACCACGACATGCACGGTTTCGGCCTTGGCCAGCAGCGGAAGCGAGGCGCGGATCGCGGTCAGCGCCTCGGGGCTTTCGTTCCAGCACAGTAGTACCTTCTTGGGCATGGTGGTCACATCGGCCCCGTCCGGCACGACCAGAACCGGGGTGCGGCCTTCGAACATCGCGGCCTCGACCACGGCCTCCAGCTCCGTCCCCTTGCCTTCGCCATAGGGGCGCGGAAGCACGACGAGGTCCGAAAAACGGGTATGCCCGGCAACGTGGCGCGACAGGTCGGCCATCTGGCTGACGCCGGTATCGGTGCCCCAGCGGACATCGAGGTTGGCCAGCACGACACGTGCCTCGGCCTCGATCTCCTCGGCTTCGGCCCCGGCACGAGAGATCGCCTCCTGCAGGATCATCGCGTTGGCCCCGGCGTAGTAATAGCCCATCTGGGACCGGTCGACGCCCAGACACAGCACGTCCAGATGTGCGTCATGGGTGGTGGCAAGGGCGCCGGCGGCTTCGAGGATCGGACGCACGAGCGTCTTGTCCGTCAGCGCGGTTGAGATTGTCTTGATGGCCATGAGGTCCTCCACGGCGTTAATCCGAATCTGACCCCAGAATTGCCGATCCCGAATCGCC
Source organism: Pseudooceanicola atlanticus (assembly GCF_000768315.1). Taxonomy (GTDB): domain Bacteria; phylum Pseudomonadota; class Alphaproteobacteria; order Rhodobacterales; family Rhodobacteraceae; genus Pseudooceanicola; species Pseudooceanicola atlanticus. Next base: position 451,374 of record NZ_AQQX01000002.1, on the reverse strand, counting down.
TTTCCTTGACCGGCATCAAATGACGCTAAACAGGATCAGGCCCCCGAAGCGGTCCGCTGCACCTGCGCAAAACCTTCCCGGAGTGCCGGTTAAACCACCTTTCCCGCACAGATTTTCCCCAGTCGGCGCAATGCCGCCTTGCAGCAAGAGCCTGCGTTCGGGGCCCCGACCGTCATCTCGGGTTCTTAATGGACCGATAACTTCACGAGAAAATACATCTTTGGTGGGACGTTGACGCAGATCAAAGCCGAGCGTCCGCCACGGCTTCATTAAGCCGGAAGTCGAATATCCGAAACGCGGGGGGATTCTCTCTGCGAAGGACTGACGAAGGGACGCGACATGACAAACACTATCAAGCTTATCGCGCTTGGTCTGATCACCCTCTTCGGGGCGATCGCGGCCAACTACGCGCGCGATCTGGCGTACATGGTCAATGCGCTCGTGGTCATGCTGACCGCGGGTGGCCTTTTCCTGTGGACGCTCAGGAACACCGGGGAAGACACCCCGAAGCCCGACCTGTCGGGAGAATACATGGACGGCGTGGTCCGTATCGGGGTGATCGCCACCGCCTTCTGGGGCGTGATCGGGTTCCTCGTCGGGATCGTGATCGCCTTTCAGCTGGCCTTTCCGGTGCTCAACTTCGAATGGGCCCAGGGCTTTCTGAACTTCGGGCGCCTGCGGCCGCTGCACACCAGCGCCGTGATCTTCGCCTTCGGCGGCAACGCCCTGATCGCGACCTCGTTCTACGTGGTCCAGCGCACCAGCGCGACGCGGCTCTGGGGTGGCAACCTCGCCTGGTTCGTCTTCTGGGGCTACAACCTCTTCATTGTCATGGCGGCGCTCTCCTACGTTCTCGGCGGGTCCCAGTCCAAGGAATACGCAGAGCCCGAATGGTATATCGACCTCTGGCTCACGATCGTCTGGGTGGCCTACCTGGCCGTGTTCCTGGGCACGATCATCATGCGCAAGGAACGCCACATCTACGTGGCCAACTGGTTCTACCTGTCCTTCATCGTGACCGTCGCGATGCTTCACGTGGTCAACAACCTGTCCATCCCGGTCTCCATCTGGGGGTCCAAGTCGGTTCAGGTCTTCGCCGGTGTGCAGGACGCGATGACGCAATGGTGGTACGGCCACAACGCCGTGGGCTTCTTCCTGACCGCGGGCTTCCTGGGCATGATGTACTACTTCATCCCGAAACAGGCGGAACGCCCGGTCTATTCCTACAAGCTGTCGATCATCCACTTCTGGGCGCTGATCTTCCTCTACATCTGGGCCGGCCCGCACCACCTGCACTACACCGCGCTGCCCGACTGGGCCTCGACGCTCGGCATGGTGTTCTCGGTCATCCTGTGGATGCCGTCCTGGGGTGGCATGATCAACGGCCTGATGACGCTGTCCGGCGCATGGGACAAGCTGCGCACCGACCCGGTGATCCGGATGATGGTGATCGCTGTCGGCTTCTACGGCATGTCGACCTTCGAAGGCCCGATGATGTCGATCCGCGCGGTCAACAGCCTCAGCCACTACACCGACTGGACCATCGGTCACGTCCATTCCGGCGCGCTTGGCTGGAACGGCATGATCACCTTCGGCGCACTCTACTTCCTGGTGCCCAAGCTGTGGCAGCGTGAGCGTCTGTACTCGCTCTCCATGGTCAGCTGGCACTTCTGGCTCGCCACGATCGGCATCGTTCTCTACGCGGCATCCATGTGGGTGACCGGGATCATGGAAGGCCTGATGTGGCGTGAAGTCGACGCGAACGGTTTCCTCGTGAACTCCTTCGCCGACACCGTGGCCGCCAAACTGCCGATGTACATCGTGCGCGGTCTGGGCGGGGTCATGTACCTGGCGGGGGCCATCATCATGTGCGTGAACCTCTACCTGACGGTGAAGCGCCAGCCGGCTGTCGAGACCAATAACGGCCTCGTGCCCGCGGAATAAGGAAACAGGACAATGGGAATTCTTGATAAGCACAAGGTCCTGGAGAAGAACGCGACGCTCCTGCTCGCCCTCTCCTTCGCCGTGGTCACCGTCGGCGGCATCGTGGAGATCGCTCCCCTCTTCTACCTCGAGAACACGATCGAGGATGTCGAGGGGGTGCGCCCCTACACGCCGCTGGAACTGGCCGGTCGCGACATCTACATCCGCGAAGGCTGCTATGTGTGCCACAGCCAGATGATCCGCCCGATGCGGGACGAGGTCGAGCGCTATGGTCACTACTCGCTGGCTGCGGAATCGATGTACGACCACCCGTTCCAGTGGGGCTCCAAGCGGACGGGGCCCGACCTCGCCCGCGTCGGCGGCCGCTACTCGGATGAATGGCACGTGGATCACCTGCGCGACCCGCAATCCGTGGTGCCGGAATCGGTGATGCCGAAATACGGCTTCCTGGAGAACACCCTGATCGAGGGCGAATACATCCAGGACATCATGGCCACGCACCGCATCGTCGGCGTGCCCTATACCGAGGAGATGCTGGAAAACGGCCAGGCCGACTTCCTGGCCCAGGCAGATCCGGACAGCGACTATGACGGTCTGCTGGAGCGGTACTCCGAGGACACGGTGCAGGTCCGCAACTTCGATGGCCGGCCCGGCGTGTCCGAGATGGATGCCCTGATCGCCTATCTGCAAATGCTCGGCACGCTGGTCGATTTCTCGACCTTCACGCCCGACGCAAGCCGGTAAGGGGGCGATCATGGACACCTATTCCATCCTTCGGGAATTCGCCGACAGCTGGATGCTCCTGGCGCTCTTCAGCTTCTTCATCGCGGTGATCATCTGGGTCTTTCGCCCGGGAAGCCGCAAGACCTACCAGGACACGGCCAGCATCCCGTTCCGGAACGAAACAAAGCCTGCTGCTGACGCGGCACAGGTCGCAAAGGAGGCCTGAGATGAGCGAAGACCTTAAAGACAAGCACGGCACGACGGGCCATAGCTGGGACGGGATCGAGGAACTCAACACCCCGCTGCCCCGCTGGTGGCTGTGGACCTTCTATGCCTGCATCGTGTGGGGGGTGATCTACACCATCCTCTACCCCGCATGGCCGCTGGTGAACCAGGCCACGGCCGGGATCCTGGGCTACTCGACCCGCGGCGAAGTCGCGGCCGAGATCGAGGCGGTCAACGAAAGCAACGCCGAGATCAACGCCCAGCTGGCCTCGGTCGAGCTGACCGCGATCCCCGAGAACCCGGAGCTGAACGGCTATGCCGTTTCCGCCGGGGCCGCCGTCTTCAAGACCTGGTGCGCGCAGTGCCACGGCTCCGGTGCGGCCGGCGCCAAGGGTTACCCGAACCTGCTGGACGACAGCTGGCTCTGGGGTGGCGATATCGAGGCGATCCACCACACGATCTCCAACGGTGTGCGCAACGAGGAAGGCGAGGATCCGCGCTGGTCGCAGATGCCGGCCTTCGGTCGCGACGAGCTGCTGGAGGAAGGCGATATCGAGGCGGTGGTGAACTACGTCATGTCGCTCTCCGGTGATCCGGTGGATGCGAGCCTCGTGGAAACCGGCGCCACGGTCTATGCCGACAATTGCGCCGCCTGCCACATGGAAGACGGCACTGGCGACCGAGACCAGGGCGCGCCCAACCTGACGGATGCGATCTGGCTCTATGGCGGCGACTACGCGACGCTCAAGGAGACGGTGACCAATTCCCGCTTCGGCGTGATGCCTGCTTGGCAGACCCGTTTGTCAGAGGCCCAGATCCGCGCGGTGACGGCCTATGTCCACCAGCTTGGCGGGGGGGAATGACCCCTGCCTGACGCCCTCCCTGCCGGCCCGTTGGCTGGCGGGGCGGCACCGGCCCGTTCGTCCTGTTCGCGCGTTTCCTGAACGGCCGGTGCCCGAAATGCAAAGCCCCCCGGATTGATCCGGGGGGCTTTTTCCATGCCGGAGCGCCTGCGGCGCATACGATTTTATCTTGCTCGCGCCGCAAGGGCGCTCAAGGGCGCTGCCCTTGAGAATCCCGGAGTATTTTGGGCAAGATGAAAGGGGGCGGTGGCGTAGGTTTCGATCCTGCCGCGCCATTCCGCCGGGGCTGCCGGGCGCAAGATTGCTCAGCCCGCGCCGCCCCCCTGCTTCATCTTGCCCAAAATACTCCGGGGTAGCGCGCAAAGCGCAGCTTTGGGCGCAAGGGGCAGAGCCCCTTTCCGCACTCTCGGCCAACGCGACCGTCAGTCCTGTGCGCGCAACACCTGGGCTGGGCGCACTGAGAGCGGGCGCCAGGCAAAGGCCAGCCCGGCCAGCAGGTTGGCCAGCAGCCCGCCCAGCACGATGGCCAGGGCATTGGCCCAGATCACCGCGAAATCGGTTTCCAGCACGAAATACGACACGGCCCAGGCCCCGGCGATCCCGGCGGCCAGGGCGACCAGCCCCGCGCCCGCGCCCAGCAGCGCGGACCGCAGGGCGAGGCTGCCCAGGATGCGGCGGCGCGAGGCGCCCAGGGTCTTCAGCACCGCAGCTTCGTAGACCCGGTCGCGTTCGCCCGACAGGGCCGCGCCGATCAGCACCAGGAACCCGGTCAGCAGCGTCGCCGCGGCGCCCCAGGACGTGGCCGAGGCGATACCCTGCAAAAGGACCGCCACCCGGTCGATCGCGTCGCGGACGCGGATTGCCGTAACGTTCGGGGCCTCGTTGCCGATGTCGCGCAGGATCGCGGCCTCGGCCTGCGCGTCGGCATAGACCGTGGCGATGAAACTGTGCGGCGCGCCCTCCAACGCAGAGGGGTTCATGGCGGTGATGAAGCCCATTCCGGCGGTCGAGAAATCGACCTCGCGGAACGAGGTGACCGTGCCGGTGATGTCGCGGCCCAGGATGTTGATCGTCATCTCGTCACCGAGGTTCAGCCCCATCTCGGCGGCCTCTTCGGCGGCAAAGGAGATCTGGGGCGGGCCATCGTAATCGGGGCCCCACCATTCACCGGCGGTGATCCGGGTCGTGTCGGGCAAGGGGCCGGAATAGGTCACGCCGCGGTCGCCGCGCAGCACCCAGTGATCGCCCGCGACCTCGGCCGCCGGGCGTCCGTTGATGCGGGTGATGATCCCGCGCAGCATCGGTGCGCTGTCGACGCGGCTGACGGCGGGGTCGGTTTCGACGCGGTCGAGGAAGGCCGGCATCTGGTCCTTCTGGATGTCGACGAAGAAGAACGAGGGCGCGCGGTCGGGCAATTCGCGGGTGATCGCGCCGCGCAGGTTGCCGTCGATCTGGCCCACGGCGGCCAGCACCGACAGGCCGAGCCCGAGGGAAAGGACCACCGGCAGGGCCTCGCTGCGTGGTCCGCCGATGGAGGCGAGCGCCCACCTCAGCGGGGCGCGGCCCCGTGCGGCGGATTGCGCGCGGCGGGCGGCGGCGCGCAGCAGCAGCCCCGCCAGCCTCAGCAGCACAAGGGCGAAGGCGATGCCGCCCGCGGTCCACAGGGTCAGCTCCCACGTGCCGGAGAAGAGCGCTGCGGTGCCCACCAGGACCGCGAGGAAGACCGCGATCACCACCAGGTAGGTCGGGCGCGGCAGGGCGCGGCCCGCAGACAGCGCGTCGCGGAACAGCGTGGCGGCGCGCACCTCCTCGGCCCGGGCGAGGGGCCAGAGGGTGAAGACCAGCGCGGTCAGCGCGCCATAGATCGCGGCCTCGGCCAGGGTGCCGGGGAAAAGGCCGAACCGGGCGGGCACCGGCAATTGATCGGCGATGATCGGGGCCAGCGCGAGCGGCACGAAGCCCCCCAGCAGGAGGCCCGCGACGATACCCAGCAGGGCCAGCGCGCCGATCTGCAGGAAGTAGGTGAGGAAGATCACCTGCCGGGTCGCGCCCAGCGTTCGCAGGGTCGCGATGACAGAGGTCTTGCGCGCCAGGTAGGCGCGGACGGCGGCGGAGACACCGACCCCGCCGACGGCCAGGCCCGACAGGCCAACGAGGATCAGGAATGCCCCCAGCCGGTCGACGAAGCGCGCCACGCCGGGCGCCCCGTTGCGGGCGTCGCGCCAGCGCAGGCCGCTGCTTTCGAAGCGGCCCTCGGCCTCGGCCTTGATGGCGTCGATATCGGCGCCCTCGGGCAGGGTCATCCGGTAATGGCTGTCGAAGAGCGTGCCGGGTTGCAGCAGGCCCGATCCCTCCAGGTCGGCGCGGCGAACGATGATCCGTGGGCCGAAGCCGAAGCCGCCGGTGGCGCTGTCGGGTTCATTGGTCAGGATCGCGCCCAGCACGAAGGTCTTGGAACCGAGCCGCAGGGTATCGCCGGGCGTCAGCCCAAGGCGGTCGGTCAGCAATTGTTCGGCCACGATGCAGGGGGTGTCAGCGGCGCAGGACAGCGCCTCTGGCAGGGGGATGTCCGGCGACAGGCCGACGGTGCCGATCAGCGGGTAGGTCGTGTCGACGGCCTTGATCTGGGTCAGGGCGCGGTCGGTGCTGCCATCCTCGCGCGGGACCGTGGCCATGGAGCGGAAATCGGCAATTTCGGAGACACTTAGCGCCGTCTCGGTCATCCAGGCGCGCTCTTCCTCGTTGGCGAAGCGGTAGGTGAAGGACACCTCGGCATCGCCGCCCAGCAGCGCCGCGCCCTCGGCCTCCAGCCCCGCTTCGATGGCGGCGCGGATTGATCCGACACCAGCGATCGCGGCGACGCCAATGGCCAGGCAGGCGAGCAGGATACGAAACCCCGACAGGCCGCCGCGCAATTCGCGGGAGGCGAATTTCAGGGCCAGGCGGGCATCTGCTGCAAGGCTCACGCCGCGGCCTCCGCCCGGTCGAGGGCGCCGTCGCGCAGGCGGATCACCCGGTCGCATCGCTGCGCCAGGTCGGGGGCGTGGGTCACCAGGACGAGGGTCGCGCCGTGGCGGTCGCGCAAGCCGAAGAGCATGTCCATGATCGCCTGCCCGTTGGGCCCGTCGAGATTGCCGGTGGGTTCATCGGCCAGCAGGATATCGGGGCGCGGGGCAGAGGCGCGGGCCAGCGCCACCCGTTGCTGTTCGCCGCCCGACATCTGGGCGGGGTAGTGATCGGCGCGGCCGGCCAGACCGACGGCGGCCAGTTCCTCGGCCGCGCGTTCGAAGGCATCGGGCTTGCCGGCCAGTTCCAGCGGCGTTGCCACGTTTTCCAGCGCCGTCATCGTCGGAATCAGGTGGAAGGATTGGAAGACCACCCCCATATGATCCCTACGAAAGCGGGCCAGCGCGTCCTCGGACATGGCGGTCAGGTCATGGCCAAGCGCGGTGATCTGCCCCCCGGTGGCGCGTTCCAGCCCGCCCATGAGCATGAGGAGAGACGATTTGCCCGATCCCGATGGCCCGATCAGACCCAGGGTTTCGCCCTTTTCCACGTCCAGCGTGATGCCGCGCAGGATGTCGACCGGACCGGCATTGCCGTCGAGGGTCAGCCGCGCATCGTTGAGGGACAGGATCGGGTCGGTCATGCGGCTTTATCCTTTGCTGCGTCGGGCCTTAGGGTCATATGGGCACGGGCGCGCGCGGGGCAAGGCAGCGGCGCTCATAATTGGCCTGGGGGTCGCCGCGCCCGTGATGGCGGAGCCGGTGGAGATCCTGGCCCTGGGGGATTCGCTGACGCAAGGATACGGGCTGCCGGTTGATGAAGGGTTCGTCCCGCAGCTCGAGGCCTGGCTGACCGAGCGTGGCCACGAGGTGAAGATCGTCAATGGCGGCGTGTCGGGCGACACGACGCGGGGCGGGCTGTCGCGGGTGGCCTGGTCCCTGACAGACGAGATCGACGCGATGATCGTGACGCTGGGGGGCAATGACCTGCTGCGCGGCCTGGACCCGGCGGACAGCCGGGCCAACATGCGCGGCATCCTCGAGGAAGGGCAGGCCGCCGGGGTCGAGATGCTGGTGATCGGGTTGACCGCATCATCCAACTACGGACTTGAATACAAAGAGGATTTCGAGGCGATCTACCCCGAGCTGTCCGAGGAGTTCGGCACGCTCTACGAGCCCAACTTCTTCGCCGGGCTGATGGAGGAGGGCGGTGATCCGTCCCTGTCGCTGCAATACATGCAGGCCGATGGCATCCACCCCGCCGCCGAGGGCGTCGCCCGCATCGTCGAGGCGATCGGGCCGCGCGTCGAGGAATTGATCGCGCAGGTCGAGGGCACGTCCTGAACCTGCGATTTCGGTACCATCGACTTTGGCACCATCGACGGGGCGGAGATTAGCACGGGTCGGGGCGGTGTTGCGCCCGCGCGCATTGCGGCGCCCGATGGTGGGGCCGACGAGGCGGCATAGCTTCCCCCGGACAGCGGTCACATCTGCGGGAGGATGCGGGCGTTGACGAGTAGCCTAGCGCCCCGTGGCGCTGCGCAGCAGGAAGGAGGGCACCTTCTTGAACGTGGCCCAGGCGAGGGCGGGGTATTCGATCTCTCCGGCCATGAGGCGCAGATATTGATACCGCACCGTGCCGGACCCGCGGAAGGCGCGGATGAAGGTGTTGCGGAACCCCTTGGCAAAGATGATCTGGCGGATCCAGCGGGCATGGAACATGGCGCGGTGGATCGGACGCAGGTGCTGCCGGTAGAGCGTCAGGGCGCGGGGCGGGTGGTTGGCGGCGATCGCCTCGGCCGCGGCCCGGGCGGCAAGGGCGCCGGATTTCATCGCGTATGCAATGCCTTCGCCGGTGATCGGGTCCACAAGGCCGGCGGCATCCCCGGCCAGCAGAACCTCGCGTCGGCCCGGCCAGCGGCGGACATCGCCGAAGGGCAGGAAGGCGCCCTTGACCTTGTGCTGCCCCTCTGCCCCGAACAGCGACAGGTAATCCTGCATCGCGCCCTTCATGTCGGGGTTGCGGCGGTGCACGCCGCCGATGCCGATCGTGGTCGACCCGGCCTTGGGGAAATACCAGCCATAGCCCCATTCAGCGGCGCCGAAGTCGATCCGCACGGGGGCGGAGGCGGGGGGCGTCGGGGCCTCGATCTCGAGCCCGAAACCGATGCGGTCATGGTCGAAGGCGGTGCCGTAAAGCTCGCGGGCCACCTGGGAATTCGCCCCGTCCGCGCCGATCAGGACCTTGTAGGACAGGGTCTGGCCGTCGGTCAGGGTGACGCGGCGCTGGTCGAAATCCAGCTCGGCCACGCTGCGCCCGGTGAAATCCTCGGCCCCCGAGGCCAGGGCGTAATCGACGATGGCATTGTCGAGGTCGCGGCGCATGGTCATGTGGATCGGCGGAATATCCTCGATCCGGGCCAGCGCCTGGCCGTGGGCATGAAACTCGACCACGTCCTTGGTCAGGATGATGTCGTCGGAAATGTTGCGGCCGAAGATCTCGCGGTAATAGCGATAGCTGCGGCCGGTGAACCCGCCACCGCAGAGCTTTTCCCGCGGGAATTTGTGCCGGTCGATCAGGGCCACGCGCAGCCCGTTGCGGGCGGCGGTATGGGCGGCGGCGCCACCGGCGGGGCCGGCCCCGATCACGATTAGGTCGAAATGGTCCATCAACTGTCTGGCTGCAATCCGAAGAACGTCCGGATGTCGTTGAAAAGGCTGGGTGATGTCACGAAGAGCAGATGCCCCTGTCCGGGATAGCTGTAAAAGGTTTCGGCCTGAATGCGGCTGGCGAAGCGGCGCGTCAAGTCCTGGGAGAAGATCGAATCCTCGGCCCCGTGAAAGAACCCGATGCGCGCGTCCTGCACATCCTCGGGCCGGTCGAGATACCAGGTCATCAGGTCCGACGTATGGGCCAGCGTCATCTTGTTCGGCGGCTTGGTGATATGGCCGCGCTGCATCGCCGCCATCTGGCGGGAGCGTTCGGCCAGTTCCTCTTCGGTGAAGTGGCGGCGGCCATAGAGCAGGGTGCGGTAATTCTCGAGCCAGGTCTCATCCAGACCGGGCTGCTTGGCGCGGAACATGGCCTTGACGACGTCGATGGCCCCGCGGGCAGAGGCCAGCAGCGCCGCCGGGCTGTCGCTGGCCGAGGAGATCAGGGCGATCTGCACGTCATCCGCCTGCAGGCGGCGGGCGGTTTCCAGGGCGATCGGGCCGCCGGTGGAATAGCCGATCAGGTAGACCTCTTTCGGGGCCAGGTCGTTGATCTGGTCGGCAATCAGCTTGCCACTGTCGACGATGTCGACGCGGTGATCGAGCGGCAGGTCGTCGATGCCGGGAAAGCGATAGGCCATCACCGCGCTGTCGGGCACGTGCCAGTCCAGAACGGGTTCGAACAGACCCACGGAGGCAAGGGCGCCGGGGATAAGCATGATCACCTTCTCGACCCCCTTTTCGGCATTGCCATCATGCAGCATCGGCGTTTCAGACGCCTGCTGCGGCGGCGGCAGAAGCGAACAGGCCGAAAGGGCGAGGAAGGCGAGGGTCAGAAGAAGGCGCATCGATTCCGCTTGAGGGCTGCTTGGCAGAGCATAGGCTGCGCGCCGGGATATGCCAGACTTGGTGACGTCGGGGGGCTTTTCGCCGCTGCTCGGCGTACATATATTGTCGATTGAATGTGAATGGAGGATCGGCGATGGCCGGCAAGAAAGTGACCTGTTTCGATTGCGGTCAGGTGAACCGCGTTCCCGAGGACAAGCTGAGCGCGGGGCCCAAATGCGGAACCTGTGGCGCGAAGCTGATGGGCGGAAAGGCGGCGGAGGTCGACCTGGCGACTCTGCGCAAAGCCGCGCGCAATGACGATGTGCCGCTGGTGGTGGATTTCTGGGCCCCGTGGTGTGGCCCCTGCCGCATGATGGCGCCGGAATTTTCCAAGGCAGCGCAGGAGCTTAGCGGGTCTGCGCGGCTGGTGAAGCTGAACACCGAGGCCAATCCCGAGGCGGGCAGCGCCTATAATATCCGCGGTATTCCGACGATGGTCGGCTTTGCCGGCGGGAAGGAGCGCAAGCGCCAATCCGGTGCGATGCCCGCGCCCGCCATCGTCGACTGGGCGCGGAGCGTCTGAAACCGGTGATCAGAGAACGGTGACCTTGGTTCCAATCGGGACACGATTATACAGGTCGATCACGTGTTCGTTGATCATGCGGAAACAACCAGACGAGGCCGCGCGGCCGATGGAACGCGGTGCGATCGTGCCGTGGATGCGGATGTAGGTGTCCTTGTTGCCTTCGTAGAGATACATAGCACGGGCGCCGAGGGGGTTGCGCGGACCGCCTGCCATGCGTTCTTCGTTCCCCTTGAAGCGGCCATAGGCGCCGGGGTCACGTTCGATCATCTCTTCGGTCGGCCGCCAGGTCGGCCATTCGACCTTGCGCTTGATCGTCGCGGTGCCGGTATAGCCAAGCCCCGGTTTTGCAACGGCAATCCCGTAGCGGATGGCTTCGCGCTGTCCGGTGACGAAATACAGGAAATAGGCCTTGGGCAGGATCACGATCTCACCGGGCTGGTAGGCCGAGGAGATGCGGACCTTGGTCGGCATGAGATGCTTGGGCGGCGTATAGGCCAGGGCGGGCATCGGAAATGCGGCGGCAGCGGTGGCCGCGGCGGCGGAGGCAATGAATGTACGACGATTGGTCATGAAGGTGGCAGCCTTTCATAGGTGAATTGTTGCCGATATTGACACGCGGCTTCCGATTCGTAACGGCTGGAAACCCTTACCTGTTCCATTTCAGCACCTTATGTGTTGCCTGCCCGACACGGAATCCGGGTCACAACAGCGTGATGGCGGCCGTGATCGGCGGCGTCGAGACCGCAGATGACCGGTTTCGGCATTGCGTCGGTATCACGTCGGTATTGCGTCGGTGCGCGGGAACGGTGCCGGAAGGCGGCGTTAACCCCGGGCTGGGAGGCTGATCCCACCTGCCAGAAGGGAGCCCGCCATGGCCTATCGCATGACCAAGACCGAACGCATCGCCCGGCGCAATTTCAGCCGCGACTGGTACGTGCTGGACCAGATGCTGCTGGAGGACCGCCTGCAGGTGGAACTGCCGCGCGAATGGCACCTTCTGGAACACGACATGGACGTGCAGGAGAAGAAGGAGAAGGTGACGCTCTACCTCGACCGGTCGGTGGCGCGGATGTTCCGTGGCATGGGGCCGGGCTACCAATCGGTGGTCAACCGGGTGCTGCGCTGCTGGATGCAGGCCAAGATCGGGGAGTTCCTGCGTTTCGAGGACGCGATCCGCGATCGGCGGGACGAGGTGATCAACGCCGATCACAAGGCCCGGCGGTCGGGCGACAGGCCCGCGCTGGACGACAGGGTGGAAGACTGGCCGGAGGCCCCGTCAGACGACCTGCCCCCCGAGGACAGACCCTAGCGCGTCTCTTCGCGGACCCAGTGGGTGTAATCGTTGGGTGCCTCTTCCTCGTGCCAGAAGATCGCGGGCACGTCGTAGGGGTGCCGCTTGCGGATCGCCGCAACGACACGGTCGCACAGATCGGGCCGCGTCTTGATGATCAGCGGGATCTCTTCGGCGGTTTCCTGGCGGCCCAGCCAGGTGAACTGCGATTGCACCGGCGCCTGGATATTCGTGCAGGCGGCAAGGCGGTGGGTCAGGAGGGCCTCTGCGATCTCTTTTGCATTGTCCCGGTCGGGGCAAAGGGTCGTGACGGAGAGGATGGTCATTGAAGGCTCCTGTTGCCTTTTGCGCCGGAGGAGTTCGGTTGCATTGATCCTTGTTTCAAGGAGGCCAAGTTTCAATGGCTGAAACAGAAAAAGCGTTTTCTCATAGATAGGCTTCCGCCCGCGAAATATATTTCTCAGATTTAGAATTTTTCATGAATTTAATGTTTTATTGCAGTGTCTTGGCGTGTTGATTTCCGGATTTCCTCAATAAATTCAAAGAAAGATCGAAACTTCATGGCCTGTAAATCGTGCCTTTAGGGACCAACGGAAAAGGAGGTTCCATGGCACATCTAGGTTCCACGTACACATCATTTGAGGCATTCTTGGGCCGTGCAGACGCGTTCTGGACGGTAGATTTGACCGCGCTTAACAGTTCCGGCGTTCAGTCGACGGCGGTTCTGGCCATGTCGACGGAAGACGATGGCACACCCTACCTGAACGTTTCGATCGTCGGAGAGGGCATGACTGCGAATATCGGCCATGCGCAGCACATCCACGGCACGTTCGATGGTCAGGGCAACCCGACCGATGCAACCACCCCGACGCTGGCTGATGACGCTGACGGCGATGGCATTGTGGAAGTTCTGGAAGGCGTCGGGAAATACGGCGACGTTCTACTTGGCCTGACCGATGCGGACGGAAATTTCGTCGAGACAGACGCCAATGGTCAGCTGTCTTTCATCCAGAGTTATGACCTGAGCGACAACAGCCAGTTCGTAAGCCCGGTGACGAATGCCAACTACACCGCGGAAGACCTGATGCCGCTGGCCCTGCGAGAGATCGTGCTGCACGGCATGGTCGTTCCTGATGGCCTGGGCGCCGGGACCGGTGGAGAGGTTGATGGCGGCACCAACGGTTACACCGGGATTCTGCCGGTTGCCGCGGGTGAGATCGAGACCGCAACCTATGAAGAGGCTTTGCAATTGCTTGCACAGCAACGCGACGTGGCAAGCGATATCTTCTCGCTCGACGCGAATGATAACCGGGCCAAAGGCGGTACCGGTGATGACACCATGCTTGGCAAAGATGGCAACGACACGCTGGATGGCGGAGCGGATGACGACGTGATCCGTGGCGGTGCCGACAATGACAAGCTGATCGGCCGCGCGGGCAGCGATGTTCTGGACGGCGGAACCGGCAACGACACGCTGGATTCCGGTGTGGATGACGATAACCAGGCAAATGCCGCGGACATGGGTGCCTCGGGCGCGCTGACATTGTCGGATTACGACAATGGGCTGGCCGGTGGTGCTGGCGATGACCTGATCGTGGGTCGTGCCGGCGATGACATCATCACCGGGGACGATGACAGCCGGATCACGGCGGTTACCAACCGGGCCTTCGATGCCAGCGCTGACGGGTCCGATGTGATCTATGGCGGTGCCGGCAACGATGAGATCCATACAGGGTCGTGGTCCGACAGCGATCAGGGGCTGCCCAATGCACAGACCGGCATGGCCAACGACACGGCCTTTGGCGGTGACGGTCATGATATTCTGCGTGGCGCGGGCGGTGATGACCTGCTTCGCGGTGATGCAGGAGATGACAATATCGGCGGTGGTGGCGGCAACGACACCATGGTTGGCGGAGAGGGTTCTGATACGTTCCTTGTGAGCGATCTGGGCGACATGATCTTTGAGAGCCGCAGCTGGTCGGGCACCGACACGGTGATGTCCAGCGTCGACTTTGCAATGGGCCGTCAACATATCGAGAATCTGACACTGACCGGGACGGATGACCTGACAGCGATTGGCAACGGCTTGGCCAATGTGATCACCGGCAATTCGGGCAATAACATCCTGGATGGCGGTACCAATGTCGATACGCTGGTCGGTGGAGACGGTGACGATATCTACCGAGTCCGCACCCCGGGCGACACGATCGTCGAAGACTCCGGAGGCGGTACGGACACCGTCTTTGCGTTCAAGACGCACCTCTTGGAATCCAATGTCGAGAACTTGGCCCTTCAGACGACCGTCGGGTTGAACGGGATCGGCAATGACATCGACAATATGATCACGGGCAACATGGCCGATAACGTCCTGATTGGGCGCGGTGGCAATGACTGGCTGCGCGGCCAAGGCGGTGACGACACATTTGTCTTTGACCGTCAGCTGAATGCCGAAACCAATGTCGATACGATCGCAGATTTCGAGAGCGGTTCGGACATGATACTGTTGCGCAGCAATATTTTCTCCGATCTGGAAACCACGTCCGGTGGCACGTTGGCGGCGGAAAGCTTTGTCATGGGGCAAATCGCGGCGGATGCGGACGACCGTATCATCTTCGACAGCAACCTGGGTAACGTCTACTATGATGCCGATGGGTCGGGCAGCGCGGATCAGGTTCTGTTTGCAAGAATCGGCAATGACGCGATGCTGACGTCGGACGATTTCCAGATCGTCTGATCCCCGCACCTTCGCATCGACCAAAAGAAAAACGCCCGCGATTCAGGATCGCGGGCGTTTCGTTCAAGATCGAATGCCGATCAGATCAATGATCGGATGGTAGATCAGACCAGCGCGAGGTTGGTCGCGCTCTCGCGGCCATCGCGGCCGGCTTCGAGGTCAAAGGTGACCTTTGCGCCGTCTGCCAGGCCGGTCAGGCCAGAGCGTTCGACGGCCGAGATGTGGACGAAAACGTCCTTGGAACCGCCCTCGGGGGCGATGAAGCCGAAGCCTTTGGTCGAGTTGAACCATTTCACGGTGCCAGTGGCCATATCCGTGTCTCCTGTTTCTGTGCCGCCCGCGGAATGCGACGGCCGCGGCTAAATTGTGTCTAACGAAGACTGTAGCCGTGTAGAGAAACAGTAGAGTCGGTAGAGGTCGTAAAGCACACCCTGTGTGACAGGTTCCGTGGCGTTTGGGAAGAAATGTTTTCGGGCCCGTGCGTTTTCGGCCAAGTGGCGCTGACGCTTGTTTTGCGAGGCAACGGGGCGGTGGGTATCAGCAAATCCCCGCCGTCCGGTGCAGGCGATTTCAGCGAGGTGCCGCTGTTTCGGTTGGCTGGCGGTTGTGCAGACCGGGCGGGCCCTTAGGTCGATCGGGAGCGGCGCGGACCCCGCGCCAGACCGGAACAGACCGAAGATCGGAGGATCTGATGACCGATACGAAATCGAAACTTCTGCGTGGTGTGATGGTGGCAGGGCTGGCCCTGTCCCCGGTGGCAGCCTTTGCCCAGGCCGCGGACAGCACCGCCCCCGAAGCCGGCGCATCCGAGGAATTGCAGAGCGAACTGTCCTTCACCGATGCGGAGCTTTCGGGCTTTGCCGATGCGACGGTGAAGATGCAGCAGGTCCGCCAGACCTACATGCCGCAGATCGAGGCCGCGGCGGATGACGCCGAACGCCAGGAGCTGGCGCAGCAGGCCAATTCCGAGATGGTCAGCGCCGTCGAAGCCGCCGAAGGCATCGACGTCGAAACCTACAACGCCATCGGCCGCGCCGCCCAGGAAGACGAATCCCTGCGCGCGCAACTGGTCGCGATGGTGCAGCAACGTGTCGGGATGGATCCCGGCACCCAGAACGACGAAGGGTAACCCAGCCCATCGTCTGCCGGGCGCGACCTCCAGCGCGTCCGGACAGGAACGCCGCCCCGATCCGGGGCGGCGTTTTTGCGTTTGAGACTGTGCGTGCGCGATTTACCAGGCGGTCGGGCCGCCCAGCATCGGCGCGAGGGGATCAGCGCACGAATTTCTTGTGCTTGATCCGCTTGGGTTCCAGCGCGTCGGGGCCGAGGCGGCGTTTCTTGTCTTCCTCGTAATCCTCGAAGTTGCCTTCGAACCATTCGACATGGGCGTCGCCCTCGAAGGCGAGGATGTGCGTGCAGATGCGGTCGAGGAAGAACCGGTCGTGGGAGATCACCACGGCGCAGCCGGCGAACTCGGTCAGGGCGTCCTCGAGGGCGCGGAGGGTTTCCACGTCGAGATCGTTGGTCGGTTCGTCGAGCAGCAGCACGTTGCCGCCGGATTTCAGCAGGCGGGCCATGTGGACGCGGTTGCGTTCACCGCCCGACAGCAGGTTGACCTTCTTCTGCTGGTCGCCGCCCTTGAAGTTGAAGGACGAGCAATAGGCGCGGGAATTCACCTGGGCGTCGCCCAGCTGGATGATCTCGGCGCCGCCGGTGATCGCCTCCCAGACGGTGTCGCCATCGGCCAGGTCGTCGCGGGACTGGTCGACATAGGACAGTTCGACCGTGTCGCCGAATTCGATGCTGCCCTCGTCGGGCTGTTCCTGCCCGGTCAGCATCTTGAACAGAGTGGATTTGCCGGCGCCGTTGGGGCCGATCACACCGACGATGCCGCCCGGCGGCAGGGAGAAGGACAGGTTCTCGATCAGGAGCTTGTCGCCCATGGCCTTTTTCAGGCCCTCGACCTCGATCACCTTGGAGCCGAGCCGCTGGCCGGCGGGGATCACGATCTGGGCGCGGGTGATCTTTTCGCGTTCGGACTGGTTGGCCAGTTCCTCGTAGGCCTGGATACGGGCCTTGGACTTGGCCTGCCGGGCTTTGGCGCCCTGGCGCATCCAGTCAAGCTCGCGCTGGAGCGTCTTCTGCTGGGCCTTGTCTTCCTTGGCTTCGCGTTCCAGCCGCTTGGCCTTCTGTTCCAGCCAGGAGGAGTAGTTGCCCTCGTAGGGGATGCCGCGGCCGCGGTCGAGTTCGAGGATCCAGCCGGTGATGTCATCCAGGAAGTAGCGGTCGTGGGTGACGATCAGGATGGTGCCCTTGTAGTCGATCAGGTGCTGTTGCAGCCAGGCGATGGTTTCCGCGTCCAGGTGGTTGGTCGGTTCGTCCAGCAGCAGCATGTCGGGCTGTTCCAGCAGCAGCTTGCACAGGGCGACGCGGCGGCGTTCACCGCCCGACAGGGTGGTCACGTCGGCATCGTCGGGGGGGCAGCGCAGCGCCTCCATCGAGATGTCGATCTGGGCGTCGAGATCCCACAGGTTCTGGCTGTCGATCTCGTCCTGGAGCTGGGCCATCTCATCCGCGGTTTCGTCGGAATAGTTCATCGCCAGTTCGTTGAACCGATCGAGCTTGGCCTTCTTTTCGGCCACGCCCAGCATGACGTTGCCGCGCACGTCGAGGCTGGCGTCGAGTTCCGGTTCCTGCGGCAGGTAGCCGACCTTGGCGCCTTCGGCATGCCAGGCTTCGCCCGAGAAATCCTTGTCCCAGCCGGCCATGATCTTGAGCAGGGTGGACTTACCGGCGCCGTTGACGCCGACGACCCCGATCTTCACCCCGGGGAGGAAGTTCAGGTTGATGTTTTCAAAGCATTTCTTGCCACCCGGGTAGGTCTTGGAGACGCCGGACATGTGGTAGACATATTGATAGGCGGCCATGTTGATACTCCGTCAGCTTGAACGCGTTTCGCCTCCCATACCGAAAGCGGTGGGGCGGGGCAATCGCCGTAGGGGCCGCAGGGCCTTTTCATGCTGGGTCATTCGGGGGCTGCGCGGCCCGGGCGTGGCGGGCCGCGCAGAGGGCACGCCAGATCAATAGCCGATGTAGTGGCCCATGATCAGGAAGGCGAAGCACAGGATGTAGACGGCGATCATGAAGGGCATGAACACCTTGATCCAGAGCGGGTAGCTGACCCCGCCGAGCGCCAGCATCGCCAGCGTCCCGCCCGAGGTCGGCACGATCAGGTTGGTCAACCCGTCGCCCACCTGGAAGGCCATGATCATCAGCTGCCGGGTCATCCCGGTCAGGTCCGCCAGCGGCACGAGGATCGGCATGGTCACGAGCGCCTGACCCGAGCCGGAGGGCACGAAGAAGTTGATGACGCCCTGGATCACGCTCATCACCGGCGCCAGCAATTGCAGCGGCACGGCCTGGGCTGTTGCGTTCAGCCCGTAGATGATCGTGTCGATGATGCCGCCATCGTCGAGCATGATCTTGATCGAGGCGGCCAGACCGATGACCAGCGCGCCGCCGGTGACCTTGGAGGCGCCTTCGACCATGTTGGCGACATAGTCGTTCGCGCTCATCCCGCTGGCGATGGCAGCGACGACGGACACGATCAGGAAGACGGCCGCGATTTCGTTGATGTACCACGACCGGCCAAGCGCGCCGGTGCCCGAGAGGTAGGAACAGACGGCGATGACGACGATCCCCAGGGCGAAGGCGCCGATGATGATCTTGTCGCTCTTGCGCATGTAATATTCGGAAATGTCCTTGGTCAGGCCGGATTCGTCCTCGGACGAGGGCTGCGCATCCTTCAGCTTGACCACGTAGTGGTTGATGTAGAGCGCCAGCAGGGTGAGCGAGGCCATGCACAGGATGAAGCGGTAGATCGCGCCGGAGAAGAGCGGCAGTTCCGCGATCGTCTGGGACACGCCGACCGTGTAGGGGTTGATCGGCGACAGGGCAAAGCCGATGCCGATCCCGCCGACGGCCATGCAGACGCCGACGACATTGCCATAGCCGATCGTGGCCGAGATGATCATGGCGACGGGCACGAGGGCGATGTTGTTCTCGAACCCGACGGCGATGCCGAAGAGTCCGTAGAGATACGTCCCGATCCAGACGATCAGGCCGCGCCGTTCCATGCCGATATGCTTCACCATGGTGCCGATGGCATGTTCCATCGCGTGGCTTTTCGTCATCGTGTGGAACAGCCCGCCCGCGATGAAGACGATGAACAGGTAGGGGGCGGCATCCAGCAGGCCGCGCGGGATCGACACGAAGATCGAAAACAGGAAGTCGATCACCCCGCCGAATGAGAACGCCCCGTCGCTGTCGGTATAGGCGAAGCTGTCGGGCACGACGCGGGTGGCGCCGTTCACCTCTTCGCGGTCATAGGACCCTGCGGGCACGATCAGCGTCAGCAGGCTGGCCAGCAGCAGGATGTAGAAGATCATCACCATCGGATCGGGGAATTGCCATTTCCGCTTGGTGGCACTGTCCGTCGTATCAGTCATCGTTACGCTCCTTTCGGGAGTTCGCTGTGTCGCGGGGGAACAGGGGCCGCGATTTCGAGGGAGACCGGAGGATTGGGGGAGGCGATCCTGCCCGCCGGAGAGGGGACCCGGCGGGGGGGACGCATCGGTCTCGGCCATCTGCCAGTGATGGCGGGCAAGCCGGCCCCGTTGCGCGGCGAAGCGGCGATGCCTAGGTTAAACCTGCACGAAGAATGCGCCTTTGATAAAGTGTCATGGTTGAATTTATCGCTACAAATTCAGTCCTTGGCTGTTTTCCGATGGGAAATGCCGAAAATCGGTGCGGCGGTGGGGGATTCCGGAACCGTTGCGGGGGTGCGGCGTTGAACCCGGTGCAAAAGGGGACGGACGTGGACGGTCAGCCAGCAAGCGAAGCCAGCGAGATCGAAGAGGAGCCGGCGGAGACCCTCCGCCTGGAATCGCTTCACCGGATTGAATATCTGCTGGGCGGGATCCTGATCCTGTTCTTCTTCTGGTCGATTTCGATGGCCAAGGATGTCATCCTGCCCATCGTGCTGGGCTTCCTGATCGCGCTGACGCTGTCGCCTCTGGTGCGGTGGCTGCGCAAGATTGGCGTGCCGGCCGGGGTGGCGGCGATCGTGCTGATCTCGAGTATCGGGCTGGGATCGGGCTTTGGGCTTTACATGCTGAGTGGCCCGGCCTCGAACCTGGTGGAGACCCTGCCGGAGGTGCGGGCCTCGGCCGAGGGCAAGCTGGACTACGTGCGGGACAAGCTGCGCCAGGTGCAGGAAGCCGAAGAGGACATGCAGGAGCTGGCCAAGGGCGGCGGTGGCGATGACCCTGCGACCCCCGAAAATGAAGACGATGTGACCACGGTGCTGGTGGACGAGCCGGGCATGGTGGAAACGGCGCTGTCCTCCCTGGCGGGGACGGGGACTGCGCTGGTGATCGCGCTGATCCTGGCGATGTTCCTGCTGGCCTCGGGCGACATGTTCCAGCGCAAGCTGGTGCAGAGTTTTTCCCGGATGCAGGACAAGAAACGGGCGTTACGAGTGTCGCATGACATCGAGCGGCAGATCTCGCGCTACCTGGGGGCGATCACGGTCATCAACGCGGCGCTGGGCCTGTGTATCGGGCTGAGCATGCATGCGATCGGGATGCCCTATGCCCATGTCTGGGGCGTCGCGGCCTTCCTGTTGAACTACCTGCCTTACCTGGGCGCGATGATTGGCGTGGTGGCCGTGGCGGCGGTGTCGCTGATCACCTTCGAAACGGCGGGTGCGATGCTGGTGCCGCCGGCGGTCTACCTGCTGCTGACCTCGATCGAGGGGCAGATGGTGACGCCGGTGCTGGTCGGCCGGCACCTGAGCCTGAACGCGGCGGCCGTTTTCGTCGCGGTGATCTTCTGGGCCTGGCTGTGGGGCGTTGCGGGTGCGCTGATGGCGGTGCCCTTCCTGGTCGGGTTGAAGGTCGTCTGTGACAACCTGCCAGCGCTGGATTTCCTGGGCCGCTTCCTGGGGGCGGAGAAGCCGCCCCGGCTTTGACGTCCACGCCTGTTGCGGGCGGTGTGGCGGAGGGCTCTGCCCTCCGGACCTCCCGGGATATTGGTCGGCCAGATGAAACAGGGGCCGCGCGCGCAGGGCCTTGGGGTTCTTCCTTTTCTCGGATATGGCGAAGGCATGCGTTACGCGATACCCCATGCGGCCCCCGGGCAAGTGATCGGATTGCTGGGCGGGTCTTTCGATCCGGCCCATGACGGTCATGCGCATATCACCCGCGAGGCGCTGCAATTGTTCGGGCTGGACCGGGTATGGTGGCTGGTGAGCCCCGGTAACCCGCTGAAGGCGCGACAGCCTGCGCCGATGGCGGACAGGATTGCCCGGGCGCGGGACGTGATCGACCATCCGGCGGTTGAGATCACCGGCATAGAGGCGGTGCTGGGCACGCGCTATACCGCAGAGACGCTGCACCGGATCGTGCATCTGTATCCGCGGACGCGGTTCGTCTGGCTGATGGGGGCGGACAACCTGGCGCAGCTGGATCAGTGGCAGGATTGGCGCTGGATCATGGAGAACGTGCCGGTGGGCGTGCTGGCGCGACCGGGCGACCGGATCTCGGCGCGGATGTCCAAGGCGGCGCGGTTCTACAGGGAGTACCGGCTGGCGGGTCGGTCCTCGCATCTTTTGGGTCATGCCGAAACGCCGGCCTGGTGTTTCGTGAACGTGCCAATGGTTTCGCTTTCGTCTACAATCCTGCGAAATCGGGGTGACTGGTCGCGATAAGGTGTTCAATAGGGCGTTGCAGCCTCTTGAGCGGAGCGGGATTTGGCGCTTAACGTGTCGCCATGACAAGGCATTTTGATCGACGCTTATTTCTGGCAGGCCTGACCGCATCCGTCGCGGTTCCGGCCATCGTTGCGGCACAGCCGCCGGCCACGTCGAAGCGCCCCGAAGCCCGTCCGGGTTCGACCAAGCCGCTCTCCGTCACCGCAGAAGAGATGATCGCCGAGGCCGGTCTGTCCGGCGAGGCGGCGTTCCACGTGGCCGACCTGTCGCAGACCCAGCTGCTGGAGGCGCGTAACCCAACGTTGCCCCTGCCGCCGGCCAGCGTGGCCAAGGCGCTGACCGCGCTTTATGCGCTGGACGTGCTGGGGGCCGAGCATCGGTTTGCCACCCAGGTCACGGCCACGGGCCCGATCGAGGATGGGGTGCTGAAGGGCGACCTGATCCTGCAGGGCGGGGGCGATCCGACCTTGCAGACCAATGACCTGGCCGAACTGGCCGCGGCGGTGAAGGCCACCGGGCTGCGCGCAGTCGAGGGGCATTTCTACGTCTGGGGCGGCGCGCTGCCCTATGCGCAGGTGATCGACGTGCTGCAGCCGCCGCATGTGGGCTACAACCCCTCGGTTTCGGGGCTGGCGCTGAACTTCAACCGGGTGCATTTCGAATGGCGCCGGGATGGCGGGCGCTGGGGCGTGACGATGGATGCGCGGTCGGACAAGTACCGGCCCGAGGTTGCCATGGCGCGGATGCGGATCGTGGACCGGTCCGGGCCCGTCTATACCTATGCCGACGAGGGTGGGCGCGACGACTGGACCGTGGCGCAGGGCGCGCTGGGCAATGGCGGGTCGCGCTGGCTGCCGGTGCGCAAGCCCGAACTCTATGCCGGCGAGGTGTTCCAGACGCTGATGCGGTCGTATGGCATCGTGCTGGAAACGCCGCGGGTGACGCAGGTCCTGCCGCAGGGCCGCGTCGTGGCGGAGCGCGAGAGCGAGCCGATGCGCTACATCCTGCGGGACATGCTGCTCTATTCCACCAACATCACCGCAGAGATGGTCGGGCTGGCCGCGACGGCGGGCCTGTCGGGGCGGGCGGCGACGCTTGAGGCCTCGGCGCGGCGGATGTCGGATTGGGCGCGCGAACGGCTGGGCCTGACGGATACCGATTTCGTGGATCATTCGGGGCTGGGCGACCGGTCGCGGACCACGGTGGAAGACCTGGTCCGCGCGCTGTCGACGCCGCTGGCCCGCGCGGAATTGCGGCCACTGCTGAAGACCATCGACATGCGCAACCGCGATTACAAGGTGATGCCCGACCATCCGCTGGATGTGGTGGCCAAGACCGGGACGTTGAACTTTGTCTCGACCCTGGCGGGCTATGCAGAGATGCCGGACGGGCGGGACATGGCCTTTGCCATCCTGACCGCCGACATACCGCGCCGCGACGCGCTGAGCGAGGCGGAGCGGGAACGCCCCGCGGGTGGTCGTGCGTGGGCGCGGCGGTCACGGTTGCTGCAGCAGGCGCTGCTGCAACGCTGGGGTGTGATTCACGCAGGATAATCAGGCACGACGACGGGTCATGGCGGCCCGGTGCGGCCTGCCGGTGTCGTGAAAGGCGGGGCTTGGGAGCGCGCGCCGGCCGCTATGCGGCCGGTCGGCTCAGTTGTTCTGCGTCTGCGAGAAGGGGGTATCGAGCCGCACGGTGCGGTGCGATGTGTTCTCGTCCAGGAGGGTATCGAGGACGGGCAGGGTGCAGAGGAGGACAAGTCCCAGTATCAGGATGCCACGGTTCTTCATCTTGGATAATCCGTTTTCTAAATAAGGATTATCCTGCGCCCGGATTGCCGCCACGGCAAGTCAGGCTTTCCCGACCTGCGGAAAATGGCGTGCTGTCGCCGGTTTCGCGGGCGGACGGGCGAAAATCCGCGCGTGGCGGGGCCGGCGCGGATTATTTTTGCGGCGGAATGCGGAGGTCAGACGGTCATGTGACGGGCCCGCGCGCCGCGTTCGATCGCGGCGGCATGCAGGCGGTCGATGTTCAGTTGGTCGCGGATTTCCTCGAGCAGGCGGATCTCGCCCTCGCGCAGGATGCCGTCGGCTGCGGCCACGTCGCAACACAGCGCATAGGCGGTTTCATTCAGCTTTTCCGGAAGGTTATCGTGCACCAGGCCGAAAAGCGCATCGAGCCCGTCTTCTTCCGAGAAGAGGTCGAAGACCATGTTCGACAGCACGGTGATCCGGTCGATGTCGAAGGTGCCGAAGATCGGCAGGGTGTTCACCTGGTTCTCGATCTTGATGAGTTCGGAGGTCCGGATGTTGGTGTCGGAGACGGACACGGAGAACATGAGCAGGACCAGGCAGTCCTGCGGCGTCAGCGGGTGCGATTCGGTTTCTGTCATGGTGGCTCCGACGGATCGTGTTGCGGTGCAGAATATTGACGCTCTGCAAGGGGGGCAATAGAGAGGGCGACGTTGCCGGGCAAGGGCCCGGGTCGAACCTATGGAGAGAATGATGGGCGATCTGCGTGACGCGGGGATGACTTCCAAGGCGTGGCCTTTCGAAGAAGCGCGCCGTCTACTCAAACGGTACGAGAAAAAACCGCCCGAAAAGGGCTATGTCCTGTTCGAAACGGGCTATGGCCCGTCTGGTCTGCCACATATCGGGACCTTTGGCGAAGTGCTGCGCACGACGATGATCCGTCGCGCCTTCGAGGTGATCTCGGACATTCCGACCCGGCTGATCTGTTTTTCCGACGACATGGACGGGATGCGGAAGATCCCCGGCAACGTGCCGAACCAGGAGCGTCTGCGCGAGGATATCCAGAAGCCGCTGACCGCCGTCTATGACCCGTTCGAGACGCATGAGAGCTTTGGCCACCACAACAACGCGATGCTGCGGCGGTTCCTGGATACGTTCGGGTTCGAATACGAATTCTACTCGGCCACGGAATTCTACAAGTCCGGCCAGTTCGACGAGGTGCTGAAGCGCGCGGTCGAGAAATACGACGACGTCATGAAGGTCATGCTGAAATCGCTGCGCGAGGAGCGTCAGCAGACCTATTCGATCTTCCTGCCGATCCATCCCGAGACGGGCCGCGTGCTGTATGTCCCGATGAAGGAGGTGAACGCGCAGGATTACACGATCACCTTCGACGACGAGGACGGCAAGGAATGGACCCTGCCGGTCACCGGCGGCCAGGTGAAGCTGCAGTGGAAGCCCGATTTCGGCGCCCGCTGGGCCGCGCTGGACGTCGATTTCGAGATGTACGGCAAGGATCACAGCACCAACACGCCGATCTACGACCGCATCTGCGAGATCCTGGGCGGCAAGAAGCCCGAGCATTTCACCTACGAGCTGTTCCTGGACGACAAGGGGCAGAAGATCTCGAAATCCTCCGGCAACGGGATCTCGATCGACGAATGGCTGACCTATGCCTCGACCGAGTCGCTGTCCTATTTCATGTTCGCCAAGCCGAAGACCGCCAAGCGGCTGTATTTCGACGTCATCCCCAAGGCGATGGACGAATATCACCAGCAGCTCCGGGCCTATCCGACCCAGACGATCGAACAGCAGGCGGCGAACCCGGTCTTCCACATCCACAACGGCGATGTGCCGGAATCGAAGATGGTGGTGCCGTTCTCGATGCTGCTGAACCTCGCCTCGGTCGCTGGGGCCGAGGACAAGGAGACGCTGTGGGGCTTCATCCGCCGCTATGCGCCCGAGGCGACGGCGGAGACGCATCCCGATCTCGACGCGGCGGCCGGTTACGCGGTGCGGTACTACAACGACTTCGTGAAGCCCGAGAAGGTCTATCGCGCGCCGACGGATGCCGAGCGCGAGGCGCTGGAAGCGCTGCGCGCCGCGCTGGCCGACTATGACGGGCCTGTGGATGGCGACGCGTTGCAGCAGGTCGTGTTCGACGTGGGCCGGGACCGGTTCGACCCGATGCGCGACTGGTTCAAGGCATTGTACGAGGTGCTGCTGGGCGCGTCCCAGGGGCCGCGTTTCGGCGGGTTCATCGCGCTTTACGGCGTGGAAGAGACCATCGCGCTGATCGACAAGGGCCTGGCCGGAGAGCTGGGCTGAGTCCTTCGGGCGACGGCCCTTGCGGGCCGTTGCCTCCGGCGGGAGTATTTCCGGCAAGATGAAGAAGGAT
Organism: Pseudooceanicola atlanticus; assembly: GCF_000768315.1. Taxonomy (GTDB): domain Bacteria; phylum Pseudomonadota; class Alphaproteobacteria; order Rhodobacterales; family Rhodobacteraceae; genus Pseudooceanicola; species Pseudooceanicola atlanticus. The sequence continues at coordinate 425,542 of NZ_AQQX01000002.1, read as the reverse complement.
TCGCGCCGGGGAGGCTGACGTGACGACGGGGTATGAACCGCTGAATACGCTCAAGCCGTTCGGTCCGGATATCTGGATCGTGGACGGCCCGTCGATCCGGTTCTACGGCCTGCCCTTTCCCACCCGAATGACCGTGGTGCGCCTGCCGGATGGCACCGTCTGGCTGCATTCGCCGATCGCCCTGGACGAGGCCCTGTGGCAGGAGATCGAGGCGATTGGCCCGATCCGCCACATCGTGGCGCCCAACTGGATCCATTATGCCAGCGTCTGGCAATGGCAGGATCTGGGCGAGGGGATCGAGGTCTGGGCGGCGCCGGGCGTGGCCGAACGGGCGGAGCGTCACGACGTGCCGATCCGGGTCGATCACGTGCTGGAGGCGGGCGCGATGCCCGATTGGGGCGCCTTCGACGCGCGGCTGGTCAGCGGCAGTGACGTGCACCGGGAGGCGGTGTTCCATCACCGCGCCTCACGCGTGTTGATCCTGACGGACCTGATCGAGAATTTCGAACCGGAGCATCTGCCGTGGTGGATGGCCGGGCTGGTGCGGATGGCGGGGATCGTCGCCCCTGACGGGCGGACGCCGCCGGACATGGCCTGGACGTTTCGCAAGCACCGGGCCGAGGTCCGGGCGCATGTCGATTGGATGCTCGATCTGGCACCGGAAAAGGTGATCGTCGCCCATGGGGCCTGCTACGAGGACGATGCCACGGCGCGGTTGCGCAAGGGGCTGCGGCGGCTCTCTGGCTAGATACGGGCTGCGGATTTTTGGCCGCGTCGGGAAAATGCGCTATCCTTACCGGCAAGGAGGAGTTCCCATGCGCCTGATCCTGACCGTACTCGCCCTGATGACGAGCCTTGCCCTGACACCGCTTCAGGCCCAGCAGGCCGGGCCGGACGCGCCCGGCGACATCGTCACACGACAATTCGATGCCTTCCGCACCGACAACCTGGACGAGGCGTTTTCCTATGCCAGTCCGATGATCCAGTTCCAGTTCCAGGACCCGCAGAATTTCGGCATGATGGTCGAGCGGGGCTATCCGATGGTGCGCGATCCCGGCCAGGTGCGGATGCTGGACCTGCGCGAAGAGGGCGGCCGTACCGTTCAGCGGGTCGAGATCCTCGATGGCAAGGGCACGCTCTACCTGCTGGATTACGACATGATCCGCACCGAGGAAGGCTGGAAGATCAACGGTGTCCGGTTTGTCGAAAGCCCGCCGCTGGCGACCTGAGCCGTTGCCCGCAGCGCCGGGCATCGTGACGGTGGCCTAAGCTGCCCTTCAATCCCTGTCCCTATCCCTTTCGCCGTAGCCGCGCGGGGTCTGTCCCTTGCGGAGGATCGCGACGCGCCCGCCGGGGCCGAGCAAAAGGGGATAGCGATGAACAAGGCGATTACCGAAGGCATCCAGTTCATGCCGACAGCGTTCGAGGACGGGCTGGGCGTCTGGTCGAGCCAGGACGGCACCGCGGGGTCGGATACCTATGACGGCGCGGCCAATGCGGCCTTTGTGCCGGCGGACCAGGATTTCGGGGGTTGCCTGGAGCTGCTCAAGACCAGTTCGACCCAGAAGCTGCGCTACATGGGGAAGACGCCGATCATTCCGGGCTGCTACCTGCGCGTCCGGGTGCGGATCAAGGCGGTGAGCGGCGCGCTGCCCGGCGTGCGGATCGCCGGTTGGGCGGGCAAGAACAGTGACAGCCACGTGGGCGGCCTGACCGAGGTCGCCGGGGCGACCACCCTGACAAGCTATGGCGAGGTCGTGGAGGTCGCGGCCATCGTCGGCACCGGCGACCGGCCGGGCGTCGACATGGTCTGGGGGAACGAGCCCGATTATGGCTATTTCGGCATCGACCTGACCGGGGCCAATGGCGGGGTCGTGCGGATCGACGATATCATCATCGAGGACGTCACCAGCATCTTCCTGCGCGACATGATGGCCTGGGTCGACGTGCGCGATTACGGGGCAAAGGGTGACGGGTCGACCAACGATGTGGCGGCCTTCGAGGCGGCGGATGATGCGGCGAACGGGCGGCTGGTGATGGTGCCCGCGGGGACCTACCTGCTGGGCGAGAGCCTGGTCTTGTCGAGCCGGGTCCGGTTCGAGGGCACGGTGACCATGGCGACGGACAAGATCCTGTCGCTGACCAAGGATTTCAACCTGCCCACCTATATCGACGCCTTCGGAAACGAGGAGTTGGCCTTCAAGAAGGCGTTCCAGGCGCTGTTGAACAACGCCGATCATGAATCGCTGGACCTGGGCGGGCGGCGGATCGGGGTGACCGCGCCCATCGACATGCAGGCGGCCGTGCCGAACAAGGGGTCCTATGCGACGCGGCGGCTGATCCGGAACGGCCAGTTCGAGTGTATCGCCGGGCCGGCCTGGGACACGGTGACGGTTACGGGGCAGGCGACCTATTCGACCTCGAACCCGCTGAAGCTGACCAACGTCAACAACATCGCCAATATCCCCGTCGGATCCCGGATCGAGGCGAACGGCGTGGGCCGCGAGATCTATGTCCGCGACAAGAATGTCGGTGCGGCCGAGATCACCCTGTCCCGCCCGCTCTACGATGCGGCAGGAACGCAGAATTACACGTTCAAGCGGTTCCAGCACATGCTGGATTTCAGCGGGTTCTCAAAGCTCGACAAGTTCGAGATGGCGGATATCGAGTTCCAGTGCTGGGGCGATTGTTCCGGCATCCTGCTGGCGCCCACCGGATCGATCTTTCACCTGCGCGACTGTTTCCTGACGCGGCCCAAGGACAAGGGGATCACCTCGCACGGGTCTGGCTGCCAGGGCATGATGCTGGACCGGTGCCAGTTCCTGTCGGATGAAAGCCAGAAACTGGGGCAGGATCGCGTGTCCGTCGGGTTCAACGCCAATGCGAACGACCTGAAGATCCGCGACAACCGCGCGATGCACATGCGGCATTTCGGTGTGGTGGCGGGCACCGGGTCGATGTTTGCAGGCAACCACTTCTTCCAGGGGGATTCATCGTCCAACGCGGTCCGCACGGCGGGACTGATCCTGACGGCCACGTCCTGCCGCACGACGATCACCGGCAACTACATCGACAATTGCCATATCGAATGGGCAAACGAACATGACCAGGCACCGGAATTCGCCTCCGAGCTGAGCTTCTCGGCTTTGAATATCAGCGACAACATCTTCCTGGCGAGCCATGTCGCGCCCTGGTTCACCTTCTTGACGGTGCGGCCACACGGGGCGGGGCATTTCATCAACGGGCTGTCGCTGACCGGAAACACGTTCCGGATCATCGCCGGGGCCATCGACCGGGTCGAGACGATCGATACGTCCTTCGCGGACATGGATTACAGCCGGATGAAGAACATCACCTTCTCGGACAACAGTTTCAACCAGGTGTCGACGGCGACGACGAACCCGCTGACGCTGGAGCATACGGAAAACTCTGAATCGCTGGTCTGGACCGTATCCTGCGCCCCGAAACTGCCGTTCGGGGGCTGGGCGCAGCAGGTGGAAAGCCTGATGGCCAGGAACGCGATCACGGCATCGAACAACGTGAAGCAGTTCTACATGCCCTATGTCACGACCGAACAGGGGTCCAACAGGGACGAGATCGACCTGCGCTGGCAGGGTGAGGTGAAGGGGACGGTGCTGATGCGGGTGCGGATGGATAATCCCATCTGACCAATCTGCCTGTGCGCCGCCGGGGGCCTAGACCCGTTCGGCGGGGTCGGGCAGGGCCAGGTCGGCGGGCGTCAGGTTGAACGCCTTGCCGAAGCCGCCGTTCAGGAAGGCGCGGGTGACGTCGAACCGGGCAAAGAAGAAATCCGCGAAGTCGATATAGAGTTTCGATTTGGGGCGCTGTGCGAGGTAATGATCGCGCAGCGCCTTGTGGTTTGCATCCTCGGTGTCATCGCCGTGACGGACAAAGCTGGCCTTCGCCTGGATGGTCAGGCGGGGATGGGTCAGCGGATCGCCGGTTTCGCCGGGTTCGCCCACCAGCAGGCTGCAATCGCGGCAAGCCTGAAGCGCGCGGGAGTGGGCCGACAGGGTCGAGATCAGCGTGACCGGGCGCCCATCCGGCGCGGTGGCCAGGGCGACACGGCTGACGCTGGGCGTGCCGGTTTCCGGGTCGATCACGCCGATGGCGCAGAACCGCGCCTCTTTCAGCAGGGACTGGGCGAGGGCGCGGGCCTCATCATCGGTGGGGCGAATGGGATCTGTCATGGCGCCTTTATGGCGTGCCGGGCCAGCGGTGCCAATGGGGGCTAGAACTGACGCCAGAGCCCCAGCTTGATCCGGGTCGATCCGCCCTCCTGCACGCCGCGGGACAGGCCGACATCCAGCCAGGTCTTCTTGGCGATCGGGATGGCGGCGTTCAGGCCCAGGCGCACCTCTGGCGGGTAGCGGGTGATCGTGTAGGTGATCGGCGGGCTCCACCAGAGCGGCCGCACGATGGAGATCGTCGGCGCGGGGTTCAGGTAAGTGGTGCCGGAGACCTGGGCATAGTATTTCGCGCCGTTCCTGGCGTTGATGCCCAGCGTGAGTTCGCCCTTGCCGACGATTTCAGCCTTGGTGGCTTCGGCAATGACGGCGCCGCTGGCCCAGCCGCTCATCCCCAGAAGGGTAATGTCGCGGCCGGCCGACAGGCCAAGCACCCCCGCGGCGTCGCCGGAGACATGGCCGGCCCCGGCGGTCAGCCCGACCAGCAGGTTCAGGCGGTCAAGTTCGAAACTGCGCGACAGGCGGGCGATGACCCGGTCGCCGCCGGAAAACGCCTTGCTGTATTCTAGGATCAGCGTGGTGCGCGGGGACAGGCCCATCTCATGATAATAGGAGGGCGAAACGCCACTGCCGCCGATGTCATAGGCCAGTGAGGCCGAGATGAAATGATTGCCCTTGCCGCGCGGCCATGGCCCGGCAAAAGCCGTTCCGGCGAGACAAATCCAGATGATCGCGGCTTTCCACATATCCCCTCGGGCCAATGGGTGGCGTGAGGGGATCATGCATCGATCTTGGTTAACCGAACCCTAATGGGGTCTGGCCCAGTTAACAAAAAACCCGCCGGGAGAGAGACCGACGGGCTTTGCTGGAGGGTGGGGCGTGGCCCCCGCGAGACGATCAGACAGCTTGCGGCAGCGTCTCGGTCGGTGTCGTATTCAGACGATAGCCTTGCGCGAAGGAGGTTACAATCACATCGTGGGTGGCCCCGGCGGCGGCGATCTTGGCGCGCAGGCGGCAGATGTAGACGTCGATGATCTTGGCGTCGGGTTCGTTGTCCCAGGCATAGAGCTGAAGCATGATCTCGTCCCGGGTGATAAGGGCTCCACCACGCAGGGCCATCGTCTCCATCAGTTCGTATTCAAGGCGGGTCAGGCGCAGTGGCATGTCGAGGCAGCGGACGGTCTGGCGGTCCAGGTCCAGGTAGAGATCCCCGATCCGCACTTCGGAGCTGGAATACCCGGCCGCCCGTCGCACCATGGCGCGCAGCCGGGACGGCAGGTCGGCGCAGCCCTCGCTGGGCCATTCGATGAAGTCGTCGGCGCCAAGTGCCATGGCGCGCAGTTTTTCCTCGCGTGTGACCTTGCGGGAGAACATCAGGATCGGGATATGCCGGTCCTGGGCGCGCAGGTGGCGAACCAGCGTCGCGTAATCCTCGTCCGGCAGGTCCGGGTCGATCAGGATCGCATCCTGCTGGGCGCTGGCGGCGAATTCGCGGATCTCGTGGGCATCTGCGGCTTCGGTCACGAAGAAGCCGGCGTCGCGCAGGGCGTGAGCCAGAATTGCCATGGTCCAGGTCGTGTCAGTCATCAGAATACGCATCGTGCCGTCACCCTTTTGCTGGGCGGTCCGGTCCTGTGAATGCGCCGCGATGCGGGCATCCCGGCCCACACCGTCGTTGTCTGTGAATGCGGGCCCCTCGGCGCCGCGGATGCCGTGTAGATACCTCAAGGCACCGCACCGCGCACCTCTCCGAAAGGATAATTCGGCTGGGTTTCCAGATGTTTGGTTAACGCCCGCTTGTCATCAGGCCCCACGCCGCCCATCTGGAAGGAAGCGACCGAGAAGGAGGATTTACGGTATGAAATGTCCGGTGGACGGCACGGAATTGTTGATGACGGAACGGCAGGGGGTCGAGATCGACTATTGCCCGCAATGCCGGGGCGTCTGGCTGGATCGTGGAGAGCTGGACAAGATCATCGAGCGCCAGGTCTCGGAAACCGCGCATACCCCGCCGCCGCGCCCTGTCCGCCCGCAAAGCTATGACGAACCGCGCCGCGAGGAGCGCCGGTATTACGATCACAAGGACAAGTATTACCGCAAGAAGAAGCGGAAATCGCTGCTGAGCGAGATCTTCGACTTCGATTAAGGGCTCGGCAGCGCCAGGTCCGGCACCCAGGTGAAGTCGAACCGCACTTTCGTGGGCATCCCGTTCAGTTCGTAATCCATGTCCATGCGGATACGGCGGTTTTCGTCCGGGGTGACCCAGAACATGTAGGTCATGCCCTTTTCGAAGACCTGGACGGGGCCAAGCTGCGCCTCGACCCGGGTGAGGGTCTGCCCGTCCATGTCATCGTCGCTACAGGTGGCGGTCAGGATGGCGTCGGCCTGTTCCTGCCGCCCTTGGGTGGATTGCTCCTGCATGGCAGCCGCGTCGCTTTGGTAAAGCAACCGCCAGCCCTCGACCTCGGGGGCATAGGCGCCGCCCTTGTAATGCAGCACGTCATGCATCCCCTTGGGTTCGATCGTTTCGGCCAGCATGTGCTGATCCTCGATCACGTGCTGCCGGGTGACTGTCGCCATGCCGCCCATCGTCCCCGCCGCATCGACGATATAGGGGCCGTGTTCGGTGGGCGGGGTGGCAATCAGGTGCCGGGCCAGGTCGGCGCAGTCATCGGCCAGAACGGGCGCGGCGCAGAGCGCGAGGATCGGGGTAAGGATGGGAAATGGGCGCATCAAACGGGCTTTCACAATGGGAAATGCCGGCAGAGTAGCACCCAATTCCGGTCTGTGAAGGTCCTAGCGCTGGTTGACGTATTGCGACCAGCTGAGGTCCGACCATGGCGCATTGACCGGGATCGGCCTTGTCGGGCGGCGATGCTGTGTCGTGGCAAGCGGGCGCTGCGGCATCAAAGGGCTGGCCGGGCGCGGAGGCGGAACGGGCGTGTCGCGCCGGTCGGGCGTGGCGCCGTCGGTCAGGGCGACGGGCCGCCCCTTGCGGTCATAGATCGTATCGCCGTCGACCGGGCCGAGCCAGGCGACAGAGGTCCTGGAAAAGAGGTTCCCGCTGGAGCGGAAAGCCACCCAGTTCATTTCGGGATCAAATATGTTGTCGCCGCGCAGCCAGGCCACGAGGCGACCGAAACGGTCAAATAAAGGGTCCATGGCGGCACTCTCTCCTTTCGTGAGCCAAGTGCGGCGAAGGTAACCCGGGAATGTGGCGGGATGCGGGATCGCGGCGGGCCGAGTTAGCCGTTAACTATATGTAATAGTTTCTGGATGCTGGCTGCTGCGCGGCAACGGTGAGGCATTGTTTCCGATCGGTGGCCGGGTGTGTTTCAGCCCTTTCCAGACCCGAAAGACACCCGCCAGTCGATGGTCTAGCGTTTTTTCCGCCGCTGCACGTTGCCGCCGCGCTGGCCGGGACGGCCGGCGGTGGAGCGGCCCTTGGATTTCGTCGCCTCGTCGGCGGCCTTCTGAACCGCCTGCTGGCGGGCCATGGGGTCGTCAGCAACGGCCAGGTCCACGGCCTCAAGCCGCTTGACCTCGTCCCGCAGGCGGGCGGCTTCTTCGAATTCCAGGTTCTCGGCGGCCTTGCGCATCTCGTCGCGCAGCCCGTCCAGATGGGCCTGAAGGTTGGCGCCATGTATCGGCTTTTCGACCTGGGCGGTGACGCGGTTCATGTCCACATCGCCCTGGTAGAGCCCGGCGAGGATGTCATCGACGTTCTTCTTGACCGTCTCGGGGGTGATCCCGTGCTCCTCGTTATAGGCCATCTGCTTTTCGCGGCGGCGGTCGGTTTCGGCCAGCGCGCGCTCCATCGACCCGGTAATCTTGTCGGCATACATGATCACCCGGCCCTCGGCGTTCCGTGCGGCGCGGCCGATGGTCTGGATCAGCGAGGTTTCGGAACGCAGGAAGCCCTCCTTGTCGGCATCGAGGATCGCCACCAGCCCGCATTCGGGGATATCGAGCCCCTCTCGCAGCAGGTTGATCCCGATCAGCACGTCGAAGGCGCCCAGCCGCAGGTCGCGCAGGATCTCGATCCGTTCGATCGTGTCGATGTCGGAATGCATGTAGCGGACCTTGATCCCCTGCTCGTGCATGTATTCCGTCAGATCCTCCGCCATCCGCTTGGTCAGCGTGGTGCAGAGCGTCCGGTACCCCGCCGCGGTGACCTTGCGGACCTCGTCCAGCAGGTCGTCCACCTGCATCTCCACCGGGCGGATCTCGATCTGCGGATCCAGCAGGCCGGTCGGGCGGATGACCTGTTCGGTGAAGACGCCGCCGGTCTGTTCCATCTCCCACCCGCCGGGGGTGGCGGAGACATAGATCGACTGGGGCCGCATCGCGTCCCATTCCTCGAACTTGAGCGGGCGGTTGTCCATGCAGGAGGGCAGGCGGAACCCGTGTTCGGCCAGGGTGAACTTGCGCCGGTAGTCGCCCCGGTACATGCCGCCGATCTGCGGGATCGAGACGTGGGATTCGTCCGCGAAAACAATGGCATTGTCGGGAATGAACTCGAACAGCGTGGGCGGCGGTTCGCCCGGCGCGCGCCCCGTCAGGTAGCGCGAATAGTTCTCGATCCCGTTGCAGACGCCCGTGGCCTCAAGCATCTCGAGGTCGAAATTGGTGCGCTGTTCCAGGCGTTGTGCCTCCAGCAGCTTGCCCTCGCCCACCAGCTGGTCGAGCCGGTGGCGCAGCTCTTTCTTGATGTTGATGATGGCCTGCTGCATCGTCGGCTTGGGCGTCACGTAGTGGGAATTCGCATAGACGCGAATCTGGTCGAACGTGTTGGTCTTCTGCCCCGTGAGCGGGTCGAATTCCTGAATGCCTTCCAGCTCTTCCCCGAAGAAGGACAGCCGCCAGGCGCGATCTTCGAGGTGGGCGGGCCATAGCTCCAGGCTGTCGCCGCGCACCCGGAAGGAGCCGCGCTGGAACGCGTGGTCGTTGCGCTTGTACTGCTGGGCGACGAGATCGGCGATGACCTGGCGCTGGTCATAGGTCTTGCCGGCCTTCAGCTCTTGCGTCATGGCGCCGTAGGTTTCGACCGACCCGATACCGTAGATGCAGGACACCGAGGCGACGATCACCACGTCGTCACGCTCCAGCAGCGCCCGGGTGGCCGAGTGGCGCATCCGGTCGATCTGTTCGTTGATCTGGCTTTCCTTCTCGATATACGTGTCCGACCGCGGCACGTAGGCCTCTGGCTGGTAGTAATCGTAGTAGCTGACGAAGTATTCGACCGCGTTGTCGGGGAAGAAGCCCTTGAATTCGCCGTAGAGTTGCGCTGCCAGCGTCTTGTTGGGGGCCAGGATGATGGCGGGGCGCTGCGTTTCCTCGATCACCTTGGCCATGGTGAAGGTCTTGCCGGTGCCGGTCGCGCCCAGAAGCACCTGGTCGCGTTCCCCGCCCAGGATGCCACCGCTGAGTTCCCTGATCGCCGTGGGCTGGTCGCCCGCCGGGTCAAAACTGGTGTTCATCGACAGGCGTTGGCCGCCCTCAAGCTTCATGCGCTGGCGCACCTCGTCCGCGGTCACGGTAGAGGGCATGCCTGAGATCGTTTCGCTCTGTTGGGTCATGTCTGGGCGTCCGTGTGTCGAAAGGAGTCGGAAGGGCGGGGCGATTGGTCCGCCACAACATGTGGCGCATGGGTGGGGGAGGCAAGGGCGGCGCCCCGCAACACCCCTATTCCCCCCGATCATGCGCGGTGGCGCGGGCATGGCAAGCCGGCCTCCTGACAGCCTGTTGTCAGGAGCCTCGTCCCGCGCCCTGAAAACCGCGCGCAAAACGAATCAAGTTTGCTGAATATGTGAGCAGCCCACAGGCGCGAAAGCGGGCGCGGGAAAGGCAAGGCCGGGTTTGTCGCGATTGACAGAAATTCATGTAATCCTTTGAACAGGCTGGCTCTTGCCGGGCAAACCTGACCGAGTGGAAAAATATAACTACCTTGTTCGAAAAGGTGTGTTGTGGAAGCATCAAAACTGGCGTCACAGGCCGGTTCGACCTTCGATCTGCTCCTTACCCACCCTTCGCTCCCGCGGATTGCCGGTCCCGGTCCTGTGACGTCCGCTTGCCTCTTGTCTGACAGGGTGCAATATCGGATAAGCACCCCGTCGAAGGAGAGCCACATGTCCGCACGTATCTACCGCCCCGCCCGCAACGCCATGCAGTCCGGCACGGCCAAGACACGCGATTGGGTGCTTGAATATGTTTCGGAAACCGCGCGCGAGGTCGATCCGCTGATGGGCTGGACGTCGAATGCCGACACCCAGGCCCAGGTGCGTCTGCGGTTCTCGACCAAGGAAGCCGCGCTGGAATACGCTGCCGATCACGGCATCGACGCAGTCGTGCAGGACCCGCATTCGCGCAAGGTCAACATCCGCAACGGCGGCTACGGCGACAACTTCGCCACCAACCGCCGCCAGGTCTGGACCCACTGAAGACCCGCCATCGCGCCGGGCAGCCCCGATCCGGGCCCCGGCCCATGGCTCATGTCTTGCCAAATCGCCTGCGATACAAGACAAGACCCACAGCGGTCCCTTAGCTCAACTGGATAGAGCAGCTGACTTCTAATCAGCAGGTTGAGGGTTCGAGTCCTTCAGGGATCGCCATCTTGCCACCGCTTTCCCCGGATTGTCTTTTGACGCCGCCCATGGTCCTCTGCCCGCATCGGCGGAGAGGAGAGCACGATGCCTCATGACCATCACGATCACGACGACGGCAGTCACCTGGACGACATGACCGCGCGGGTCATGGCACTGGAAAAGCTGTTGACGGACAAGGGCCTGGTCGATCCCGCTGCGCTGGATCGCATCCTCGATACCTACGAGACGCAGGTCGGCCCCCGCAACGGGGCCGAGGTCGTGGCCCGCGCCTGGACCGATCCCGATTTCGCCCGCTGGCTGGAGCAGGACGCCACGGCGGCGATCCATTCCATGGGCTTCGGCGGGCGGCAGGGCGAACACCTGACCGCGCTGTTCAACACGCCCGAACGGCACAACATGGTCGTGTGTACGCTGTGCTCCTGCTACCCGTGGTCGGTGCTGGGGCTGCCGCCGGTCTGGTACAAGTCGATGCCCTATCGATCCCGCGCCGTCAGTGAACCCCGTGCCGTGCTGGCCGAATTCGGGCTGACCCTGCCCGAGGGCACGGCGATCCGCGTCTGGGATTCCACCGCCGAGATGCGCTACCTCGTCATCCCGATGCGACCCGCCGGGACCGAGGGCTGGACCGCCGAAAAACTGGTCCCCCTCGTCACCCGCGACAGCATGATCGGCACCGGGCTGGCCCTTGTGCCTGACACGACGGGGCCTGATGCCGAAGGTCAGGCAGCATGAACGGGCCGCAGGATATCGGTGGGCGGCACGGCTTTGGCCCGGTCCGGCCCGAACCGGACGAGCCGCTGTTCCACGCCCCCTGGGAACGCCGCGCCATGGCGATGACCATTGCCGTTGGCGCGACCGGACAATGGACGATCGACGAAAGCCGCTTTGCCCGCGAGAACCGCGCGCCCGGCGCCTATTACGACATGAGCTATTACCAGCTCTGGGTCACCGCGCTGGCCGAGTTGATGCAGCACAAGGGGCTGGTCTCGGCCTCGGAACTGGAAAGCGGGCAGGCCGAGGGCAAGACCTCTGTCGCGCCGTTGACCGCCGACAGGGTCGATGCGGTGCTGGCCAGGGGCGGTCCGGTCGACCGCGATCCCGGTGCCAGCCAGCCGGCCTTTGCGCCCGGTGACAGCGTGCGCAGCCGCAACCTGCAGGGGCCGTCGCATATCCGCCTGCCCGGCTATGCCCGCGACAAGCAGGGCGTGATCGAGGCGGTGCATGGCTATCACGTCTTTCCCGACACCTCCGCCCAGGGGGACCGGGACACGGCGCATTGGCTCTATGCCGTGCGGTTCCCGGCGCGCGCCCTGTTCGGCCCGTCGGCCGGGGAAACCGACGAGGTCTGTGTCGATCTGTGGGAGCCCTATCTTGACCGCGCCTGACCTGGCGATCCCCGGCACCGAAGGGGCAGAGCCGCATTTCTTCGCGCCCTGGCAGGTCAAGGCCTTTGCCCTGACCGTCGCGCTGCACGAGGCGGGCCTGTTCGCCTGGACCGAATGGGCCGAGGCGCTGTCGGCCCGGATCGGCGGCGCCCCCCTGCCGCAGCGCGACACGCCTGAGGATCACGCGACGCGCTACTACCTCGACTGGCTGGGCGCGCTTGAGGATCTGCTGGCCGCCAAGGGCCTGGCCGAGGCCGACATGATCGGCGATATGGCCCTGACATGGCAGCGCGCGGCGCGGGCGACGCCGCATGGGACGCCGATCGTGTACGAGACGGGCCAGGAATAGCGCGGCACCGGGCTGCGCCCCATTTCCAAGAGCCGCCGGTTGACGTAGACTGGCAGGCGAAGAATGGCACCAGAACCGGGCCCGATCATGAGCAGTCTGTCACGCATCCTACCCGCGTTTGCCCTGGCCTTGGCCGTGGGGCTTGGCGCGCTGTTGCCGCGGCCCGCCGCTGCGCAGGACCTGTCGGCGCTGGCGCGCGTCGATCCGGCGGGCAGCCTCGTGTCGGATCGCAGCGGCGGGATCGACCTGACGCTGGCGCTGTCGCAGGGCGTGCCGTGGCGCGTCTTTTCACTGACGGAACCTGACCGGATCGTGATGGATTTCCGCGAAATCGACTGGTCGGGCCTGTCGCGGCTGGGGATGCTGAATTCCGATCTGGCCGCGGACCTGCGGTTCGGCACCTATCGTCCGGGCTGGTCCCGGCTGGTCTTGACGCTGACCGAACCGCTGGCCCTGTCCCGGGCGGGGATGGAGGTCGACCCGGCCACCGGCAGGGCGCGCCTGTCGGCCCGGTTCGAAAAGGTCTCGGCCGAGGTATTCGCCGCCCAGGCCGGCGCCCCGCGCGATCCTGACTGGGACCTGCCAGAAGATGGCCTGCCACGCCCCGCGCCGCGCGATGGCGATGCGCCGCTGACGGTGGTGATCGACCCGGGCCATGGCGGGATCGACCCGGGCGCGGTGCAGGGCGGGCTGACCGAAAAGGACCTGATGCTGCAACTGGCCCAGGCCGTACGCGAGACCCTGATCCGCGAAGGTGACACTCGGGTGATCCTGACCCGCAACGACGATGCCTTCGTGTCGCTGGAACGGCGGGTCGCCATCGCGCACGAGGTGGAGGCGGACCTCTTCATCTCGCTCCATGCGGATGTGCTGGCCTATGGGCGGGCGCACGGGGCGACGATCTACACCCTGTCCGACACCGCCACCGACGAGGCCTCGGCCAAGCTGGCAGAGCGTCACGACCGCGATGACCTGCTGTCCGGCGTGGACCTGACCGGCAAGGACGACGTGATCGCCGATGTGCTGATGGACCTCGCCCGGCTGGAGACGACCCCTCGGACCGAGGCGTTGGCAAAGGCGCTGAAACTGTCGATCGAGGCCTCGGGCGCACCGCTCAACTCGCACCCGATGCGGGCCGCGGATTTCTCGGTTCTGAAGGCGGCGGATATCCCGTCCGTGCTGATCGAGGTCGGGTTCCTGTCCTCGCAGCGCGACCGGAAAAACCTGTCCGACCCGGCTTTCATCGACCGCATGGCCCTGTCGATCCGCGACGCGATCCTGGCCTGGCAACAGGCCGATGCCGCGATGCGCCCGCTGATCCGCCAGTGACCGCCGTTGCCATGTAGCGCGCCTGCGGCGCACACGATTTGATTTTGCTCGGGCCGCAAGGGCCATGGAGGGCTCTGCCCTCCAAACCTCCCGGGATATTTGTCGGCCAGATGAATGAGGGCCAGATGAATAAGGGTGCTGGTCCCCTGCTTCATCTTGCCGGAAATACTCCGGGGTGAGGCCGCAGGCCGAGGGGCAGCGCCCCTGAACGGGCGCGAGGGGGGCAAAGGGCGCGACTTGGCGGCATCTCGCGCAATCTCAACACCATCGTGTTTTGACCAGCGCGCCCTGCCTGCTTATATGGGCCTTATCAGCCAGGGGACTCCATGCTCAGATTCGTCTTATCCTTTTTCGGGGCGATTTTCTCACTCGTCACGCTCGGCATCGCCGTCATCGCGCTGTCCATCGGTGCGGTGTTCTGGGTCTACGGGCGGGATCTGCCCAGCCATGAGAGCCTGGCACAGTACCAGCCGAAGACGATCAGCCGGATCTATTCCTCCGAAGGCAAGATTATCGACGAATTCGCTGTGGAGCGCCGGCTGTTCGCGCCCGCGGACGAGATCCCGGACCTGGTGAAAGAGGCCTTCATCTCGGCCGAAGACAAGAACTTCTACAGCCATGCGGGCTATGACACGCGCGGGATCGCCGCGGCCATCGTCGAAGCCGTGAAGTCGCGCGGCCAGAACGTGCGCGGTGCCTCGACCATCACGCAGCAGGTGATGAAGAACTTCCTGCTCTCCGGCGATCGCCGGGTGGAGCGGAAGATCAAGGAGATCATCCTCGCCGCCCGCCTGGAAGAGACATTGCCCAAGGAGAAGATCCTCGAACTGTACCTGAACGAGATCTTCCTGGGCCAGAACTCCTACGGGGTGGCCGCGGCCGCGCAGACCTATTTCAACAAGGCATTGTCGGAACTGGCCCCGCACGAGGCGGCCTTCCTCGCCTCCCTGCCCAAGGCCCCGTCGGATTATCATCCGGTCCGCCGCAAGGATCGCCTGATGCAGCGCCGGAACTTCGTGCTGAAGGAGATGATGGAGAACGGCTACCTGACCGAGGCCGCCTACCAGGCGGAGGTCGACCAGCCGCTGCGATCGGTTCAGAACGGCGATTTCGAGAGCTATCGCACCGAACGCCCCGACCGCGATTACTTCACCGACGAGATCCGGCGCCAGCTGTCGCGCGATTTCGGCGAGGGTGAATTCTTTACCGGCGGCTTCACGGTGCGGGCGACGATCGACCCGGAAATGCAGGTTCTGGCCGCCGAATCCCTGCGCATCCAGCTGGAGCAATATGACCGGGGCCGGGGCGAATGGCGCGGCACCGGCAAGACGATCGACCCGGCACAGCTCAAGACCGAGGAAAGCTGGCGCGCCGCGCTGGCCGATACCCGTGTCGCACGGGACATCGACCTTGAGTCGCCCTGGCATCCGGCGGTGGTGCTGGAGATCGAGGATCAGCAGTTGCGCCTGGGCATCGAAGGCGTGGAAGAGACCGAGGCGGAGCCCTTCGTCGTACCGCGCAAGGATATCGGCTGGCTGCGCGGCAACTTCTTCGACAATTTCGAGGTTGGCGACGTGGTGCATGTGCGCCGCATGGCCGAGGGCGACAACTTCATCCGCTGGTCGCTGCGCCAGGTGCCCGAGGTGCAGGGCGGCTTCATGGCGATGGACGTGAATACCGGCCGGGTGATCGCGATGCAGGGCGGGTTCTCGTACCAGAACTCCGTCTTCAACCGCGCGACACAGGCGCGTCGCCAGCCGGGGTCGAGCTTCAAGCCCTTCGTCTATGCCTCCGCGCTGGACAGTGGCTACACGCCGGCGACGATCATCATCGACGCCCCGATCGAGATCAACACGCCGCAGGGCATGTGGCGCCCGACCAACGCGTCGCACCAGTTCTATGGGCCGACCCCGCTGCGGACCGGCATCGAACGGTCGCGGAACCTGATGACGATCCGCCTGGCGCAGGAGGTCGGCATGGATGTCGTGGCCTCCTACGCGGAACGGTTCGGCGTCTACGACAACATGGGTCAGTACCTGGCCAACGCGCTCGGGTCCGAGGAAACGACGCTGTTCAAGATGGTGTCGGCCTACGCGATGTTCGCCAATGGCGGCGAACGGGTGGAGCCGACGCTGGTCGACCGGGTGCAGGACCGCTACGGCAAGACGATCTATCGCCATGACCGCCGCGACTGCGTCGATTGCGACGACCCGACGATCCCGCGTTCGCGGTCCCCGCGCATCGTGTCGGACCGGGCGCGCGTCATGGATGCGATCACCGCCTATCAGCTGACATCGATGCTTCAGGGTGTTGTGGAAAGAGGCACGGCGTCCAGTGCGGTGAACCTGCCGGTGCCGACCGCCGGCAAGACCGGCACGACCAACGACGCCAAGGACGTGTGGTTCATCGGCTTCACTTCGAACGTCGTGGCGGGCTGCTATATCGGTTATGACGATCCCGAGCCGCTGGGCCGGGGTGCGTCGGGCGGCGGGTTCTGCGGGCCGGTCTTCCAGCGCTTCATGTCCGAGGCGATCAAGAAATACGGCGGCGGCAAGTTCAAGATCCCGCCGGGTGGCCATTTCATCAAGATCGACCGTTTCACCGGGGCGCGCCTGGCCGACAATGCCTCCGGCCCGAATGTCGTGGCGGAATATTTCCGCGATGGCGAAGAGCCGATCTTCGGTGTCAGCTTCGACGGCGGTTTCGCCATGGGGTCGGACCTGCCGCTTTTCGAAGAGGTCGGCACCAGTTCTGCGCGCGAG
Organism: Pseudooceanicola atlanticus; assembly: GCF_000768315.1. Classification (GTDB taxonomy): domain Bacteria; phylum Pseudomonadota; class Alphaproteobacteria; order Rhodobacterales; family Rhodobacteraceae; genus Pseudooceanicola; species Pseudooceanicola atlanticus. The sequence continues at coordinate 408,904 of NZ_AQQX01000002.1, read as the reverse complement.
GTCACGACCTCGACCGGGCGCAAGGCCACGGTGGGGCCGAAGGCGAGCTTCGGCACGCTCAGTTCCGGCGGTCTTTACTGACATCCAAAGACAAGGGCGGGCACAGACAAAGGCGGGGGGCGGATCACGCTCCCTTGCCCGTCCTTCCCCTTCGCGGTATCACGCGGCACTTACAGCAGGAGCCGAGCCACCATGCGCGCCGAGACCCAGAACATTGTCTCTGACATCGAGAATTCGCTGGAATTGTTGCGCCAGCGGATGGACTGGGAGACCGCGAAGCACCGGCTGGAGGAATTCAACGCGCGGGTCGAGGACCCGAACCTCTGGGACGATCCGGAAAAGGCGCAGGCGCTGATGCGCGATCGCCAGGCCCTGGTCGATGCGATCGACACCCATGACGGCATCCAGCAGGAGCTGTCGGACAATGTCGAGCTGATCGAACTGGGCGAGATGGAGGACGACGCGGAGGTCGTGTCCGAGGCCGAGGCCGCGCTGAAGACGCTCAAGGCGCGCGCCGCCGAGAAGGAGCTGGAGGCGCTTCTGAACGGCGAGGCCGACAGCAACGATACCTTCCTCGAGATCAATTCCGGCGCCGGCGGCACGGAAAGCTGCGACTGGGCCTCGATGCTGGCGCGGATGTATGTCCGCTGGGCCGAAAAGAAGGGCTACAAGGTCGAGCTTCAGTCCGAAAGCGCGGGCGAAGAGGCGGGGATCAAGTCCGCCACCTACAAGATTTCCGGGCACAATGCCTATGGCTGGCTGAAATCGGAATCGGGCGTGCATCGCCTGGTGCGGATCAGCCCCTATGACAGTTCGGCCCGGCGCCATACCTCGTTCAGCTCGGTCTGGGTCTACCCTGTGGTCGACGACAATATCGAGATCGAGGTGAACCCCGCCGATATCCGCATCGACACCTACCGGTCCTCGGGGGCGGGCGGTCAGCACGTGAATACGACCGACTCGGCCGTGCGGATCACCCACCATCCCACCGGCATCGTCGTGACCTCGTCCGAGAAGTCGCAGCACCAGAACCGCGACATCGCCATGAAGGCGCTGAAATCGCGGCTCTACCAGATGGAGCTGGATCGCCGGAACGCGGCGATCAACGAGGCGCACGAGAACAAGGGCGATGCGGGCTGGGGCAACCAGATCCGGTCCTACGTGCTGCAGCCCTACCAGATGGTGAAGGACCTGCGCACGGCCTACGAGACCTCGGACACGCAGGGCGTGCTGGACGGTGACCTGGACGGGCTGATGGCGGCAACGCTGGCCATGAACGTGTCCGGCAAGACCCGGGCGGAGGCGACGGCGGAGGATTGATCCCGCCGCATTCTGCCTGCGCCCACGTCTGCGGTGTTGCGCGGGCGGTGGCGTTGCGTCGTGAGTATTTTTGGCAAGATGAAGCAGGGGAGGGGTCTTTTGGCCCCGGCCGTCGCGTGTCAGATTGACCGGGTGAACCGGAGAGACCCGCGATGACCGACCTGCCAGATGCCACCCCGCCAGGGATGACCGAGATCGCCAGCGCCGCGCTGCGCGTCCGCGTGGCCGATCTGGGGGCCGAGATGCAGAGCCTGACCGACGCTGACGGGCGCGAATTCCTGTGGGACGGGCAGGAGGCGTGGTGGTCGGGCCGGGCGCCGATCCTCTTTCCCATCGTCGGACGCGCGCCGGAGGACGTGATCAGCGTCGGCGGCGCGCAGGCCGAGATGAAGCAGCATGGTTTCGCCCGCCGCGCGGTCTTTGACCTGGTGGAGGCGACCGCGCAGCGGGTCGTGCATCGCCTGACCGACAGCGCGGAGACGCGGGCCGTCTACCCCCGTGCCTTCGCCCTGACCGTGACCCATGAAGTGACGGAGGCAACGCTGCATGTCAGCGCGCAGGTGGCCAATACCGGCGATCTGGATCTGCCCTTCGGCTTTGGGTTCCATCCGGCCTTTCGCTGGCCCCTGCCGGGGGCCGGGGGGGCGCATCGGCTGATCCTCGACAATGGGGGCGAGCCGGCGCTGGCGCGGCTGAGAGATGGTTTGTTGCAGGAGGCGCGGATGCCCTCGCCCTTCCGGCTTGGGCAGCTGTGGCTTGATCCGGCGCTGTTCGAGGCGGATGCGATGATCTTTCCGGAAGGGGCAGGCGCGGGGCTGACCTACCGGGCCGAGACCGGGCCGGCGCTGCGCTTTGCCTTCGACAACGCACCGTTCCTGGGTATCTGGCAGAAGCCCGGCGCGCCGTTCATCTGCATCGAGCCCTGGCACGGCATGGCCGCGCGGCAGGGCGCGGGGCCCGAGATCGAGGCGCGGCCCGGCACCGTCACCCTGGCCCCCGGCGACAGCGCCCGGTTCGGCTATTCGGTCACCATTGCCTGATCAGCCGTCGATACGGGCTGCCGCGATGGCGATGGCCTGCTGGTAGACGGTCGCGGCGTTCCAGTCGTTCAGCACCCGGAAATTGCGCGTCCCCTCGGCATAGGGTTGGCCGGGGCGCCACCCCTTCTGGCGCAGGAAATTCGCGGTGGAGGCCATGGCATCGGACAGACCGTAGAGGTTCACCCGCCCGTCACCATCGCCGTCGCGGCCGTATTCCAGCACGTTGCCGGCCAGGAATTGCGTGTGTCCGATCTCGCCATGGGCGGCCCCGATCGCGCCGGGATCCAGCCAGCCGCGATCCACCAGCTTGAGCGCCGCGATCAGGTGGCCCGAGAAGAAATCCGACCGGCGGCAATCATAGGCCACCGTCGCGTTGGAGCTGAGCACATGGTATTTCCCGAAGGTCGAGCCAAAGCCGCTTTCCATCCCGTGGATCGCCAGCAGGATGCCCGACGGCACGCCGTAGATGCGTTCGAGAGAGGCGTAGAATTGCGGGTTCGCCGCCTTTTTCTGCCGGCCGATCCGGACGATGGCATCGACGCCGCGGATGCGCATGAAATCGGGCAGCGAATAGCGCACGCCGGTCTGGCGCCGGTCCGCCGCGATGGTGCCGTTGGAATAGCGCACCCCGGCCAGGGCCTGCAGGCCACGCTGGCCGACACCGGCGCGCTGCGCCTCGGCGGCAAAGGCGGATTTCCAGGCTTCGAACCCCGAAGAGGTGTTGCCGCAGGGCGCGGCCAGGGCGGGAAGGCTCAGGACAGGAAGGGGCAGGGCGAGGGCCAGAAGGCTGGCCCGGATCAGACGCAACATTGCGGGGTCTCCGACAGGAACAGGCTGGTGCAAACCTAGTTCATCCCGGGCGATCAGGCCACTTTATTGGACCCATGCCGCGCGGGCGGCGCGATTCCGCGCTGTCAGCCGGGCAGGGTCACCACGATGGCGCCGCGATCGGTGGCCACGACCGTGTGTTCGAACTGCACGACCGGGGCCGCCGGGTCGCTGTAGAGCGTCCAGCCGTCATCGCCTTCTTCCGCCCAGAGCCCGCCGCGGGACAGGAACGGCTCCACGGTCAGGACCAGCCCCTTGTCGATGCGGCGCTTGTCCTGCGAGGGCCATGTGGGGATCTCCTCGGGGTATTCGTGCAGGCTGTGCCCGACACCGTGGCTGGCCAGGTTGCGGATCAGCGTATAGCCCCGCGCCTCGGCAAAGCGGCCGATGGCCTGGCCGATCCCGGCCAGCGGCTTGCCGGCACCGACCCGGGCGATCCCGATCTCCATCGCGCGCTTGCCGTCGCGGCGCAGCTTTTCCTGCGAGGGGCGCAGGCGGCCAAGGCGGTAGGTCGCACCGGTATCGGCGAAATACCCGTTCTTGGAGGCCGAGACGTCGATATTGACCATGTCGCCCTCGGCCAGGATGCGGTCGCCGGGGATGCCGTGGGCGATTTCCTCGTTCACGCTGATGCAAGTCGCACCGGGGAAATCATAGGTGGCCTGCGGGGCTGACAGCGCACCGGCGGCGGCCAGGTGGTCGGCGCCGATCCGGTCCAGCTCTGCCGTGGTCATGCCGGGCTCCATCGCGCGGGCCATGGCCCGCATCGTGTTGGCCACGATGCGCCCGATATCCTTCAGCCCGTCCAGCTGGTCCTGTTGCGTGATCGTCATCGTCTGCCCCTTCGTGATGATCGGACCTGTCTAATCGTTGCGGGCGCGGTTGTCGCCCCCGGCCCGACATGTCGGGCCAAGATTGGCCGATGCGCCCGGCGCGGGGCCGGTTTATGGTGCCCGCGCAAAGGAGACGCCCATGACCCTCATCGATATCGACGCCACCACGCTGAGCGCTCAGATCGCCAGCGGCACCACCACGGCGGAGGAGGCGATGCGCGCCTGCCTCGACCGGATCGAAGAGGTCAACGGCCAGGTCAATGCCATCGTCGCCCTGCGCGACGCGGATGACCTGATGGCCGAGGCCCGCGCCGCCGATGCCGCGCCCCGCAAGGGCTGGCTTCACGGGATCCCGGTGACGGTCAAAGACCTGGCGAATGCGGCGGGGCTGCCGACTTCGATGGGGTCCCCGGCCGTTGCGGGCTTCGTGCCGCGCCAGGACGACCTGTTCGTCAGCCGGATGCGGGCGGCGGGCGCGATCTTCATCGGCAAGACCAACACGCCGGAATTCGGGCTGGGCAGTCACACGGTGAACCCGGTCCATGGCCCGACGCGCAACCCCTATGACGCGACGCGCAGTGCCGGCGGGTCCTCGGGCGGGGCGGCGGCGGCGCTGGCTGCGGGGATGCAATGGGTCTGCGACGGGTCGGACATGATGGGATCGTTGCGCAACCCGGCGGGGTGGAACAATGTCTACGGCTTCCGTCCGTCCTGGGGCCGCGTGCCGGGCGAACCGGCGGGCGATGTCTACCTGCATCCGCTGTCGACCTCGGGCCCGATGGGGCGCAGCCCGTCCGATCTGGCACATCTGCTGGACATCCTGTCCGGCCCCGATCCGCGCCTGCCGCTCTCGACCCCGGCCCCCGCTCTGGCCGGCAGCCTCGAGACCGACCTGACGGGGCGCAAGCTGGGCTGGCTGGGCGATTGGGGCGGTGCCTGGCCGATGGAGGACGGCGTGATCGCTCATTGCGAAACCGCGCTGCGCGGCTTCGAGGACATGGGGTGCGAGGTCATCCCCCTCGATCCGCCTTTCCCGGCGGAAGAGCTGTGGGAGGCGTGGATCACCCTGCGCTCCTTCGCCGTGGCCGCACGGGTCGGGCCGCTCTACGACGATCCGGCAAAGCGCGCATTGCTGCGTGACGACGCGATTTGGGAGGTCGAGCGCGGCCGCGCCTTCACCGCGCCGGAGATCCAGCGCGCCAGCACGATCCGGTCGCGCTGGTTCCAGGCCAGCGTCGCCATGTTCGGCAAGGTGGATGCAGTGCTCAGCCCCACGGCGCAATGCTGGCCCTTCCCGGTGGACCAGGCGCATCCGACGCAGATCGCCGGGCAGCAGATGGATACCTATCACCGCTGGATGGAATGCGTGATCCCCGCCTCGTTGATCGGTCTGCCCTCGGCCGGGGTGCCGGCGGGGCTGGGACCTGATGGGCTGCCCATGGGGGTGCAGATCACCGGGCCGCTGCATGGCGATCTGGGCGTGCTGCAACTGGCCCAGGGCTGGCATCACGCGACCGACTGGCCCTCCCGTGCCCCCGCCCTGCGCGGGACGTCCTGACGGCCGCAACGACGGCAACAGCAACGGCACCAAAAGATGTGCCGGGGATAAACTTGATCGGCGCGGGCTTTTGCGGCTCTTCTTCCTGACAGGAGGAGACCCGAATGCCCGATACGCCCAAACCCGGCCTGCCGCAGATGCGGCCCGTCACCTTTGCCATGCTGGGCGAGGCCCTGCGCCGCGCCGGCCGCGACATGCGCCGCGCGCCGCTCTGGGGGCTGTTCTTTGCCTTCACCTACGTGCTGATCGGCTGGATCCTTGCCTGGATCACGCTCGCCACGGGGCAGAGCTACTGGCTGATCTTCGCAGCAGTGTCCTTTCCGCTGATCGGCCCCTTCGCGGCGGTCGGGCTATATGATGTGTCGCGCAGGATCGAACAGGGCCGACCGCTCAACGCGAAGGAGATCCTGACCGTCATCGCGCGCCAGTCCCGACGCCAGTTGCCGTCGATCTGCGCCATCGTGATCTTCCTGTTCCTGTTCTGGTTCTTCATCGCCCACATGATCTTTGCGCTGTTCATGGGGTTGTCGACGATGACCAATGTCTCGACCTCCTACGAGGTGTTCCTGACCGCGAACGGCCTGACCATGCTGGGCGTGGGCAGCGTGGTCGGGGCGGGCTTCGCGCTGCTGCTCTACATGATCACGGTGATGGCCCTGCCGCTGCTGCTGGATCGCGAGATCGATTTTGTTACCGCGATGATCACGTCGTTCCAGACGGTCACGGACAGCCCGGTGCCGATGCTGGCCTGGGCAGGCTTCATCGCGCTCATGACCTTCGTGGCGATGCTGCCGGGGTTCCTGGGCCTCTTCCTGACGCTGCCGCTGCTGGGCCATGCGACCTGGCATCTTTACGATCAGGTGGCCTATGGGAACGGGCCGGCCGAGGGCGCGGCAATGCCCGCGTGACCGGGCTGAAGGGCTGACAAGCGCCGCCCCTCAATAATCCTTCTCGAAGAAGATCCCGAGGCTGCTGTCCCCGTCCGACCCGACCTTGCCCTTCGCGGTCAGGCTGTCCGTCACGTCGAGGTTGATCGACAGGCTGGTCTTGCCCGAACTCGTCGCCTCGACCTCCGTATAGACATTGTCCGAGATGTACTTGCCCGCGCTCAGCGAGGTCTCGCCCTCCGCGGTCTGGCTCACATCCAGGTCGTCCAGTCCCGCGCCTTCGCGAAGCGACCCGACCACGCCGCCATTGCCGCGTCCGGTCAGTTCGGCCACCGCCAGCGCCAGCCGCGCCGCCTGGAACGGCGACAGAGAGGCGATGTCGCGCTCGAAGAAGAGCTGCGACAGCACCTCGTCCTCGGGCAATTCGGGGCGCGAGGTGAACACCACCTCGGGCTGGGCCGCAGCCCCTTCCAGCACGATCTGGATCACGTATTCGCCCGACTGGCTTTCGGCCACCAGCCGGATGATCGGGTCAAAGGCGCCTGCCAGCCGGATCCGGCCCTCGGTCAGGTCCAGCCGCTTGGTCAGTATGTCGATCCGGCCGCGCGCCAGGTCGAACTGGCCAACGGGACGGATGTCGTTGGTGGTGCCTTCAAGGATCAGCCCGCCCTGCAATTCCGCGTCGATGCCACGGCCGCGCAGGAAGATCGGGGTTTCGGCCTGCACGGCGAGGTTCAGGTTCAGCCCCGATGACCCGCCGCTGCCGCCTGCGCCATTGCCATCGCCGATCAGCCCGGCTTTGGCGCGCGTCGCCCGGGACCCGGCGCTTTCGTTGATGTGCCGCATTTCGGGGATCTCGGTCACGCCACCAAAGCCGCCGGCGGGGATGCGCAGTTCGGTGTCGCGCAGGCCGATCCGGCCCGCGACCGTGCCGCCGGCGGTCAGCCCGCCGCTGACGGTGATCTGGCCATTGGCGCGGGTCGTCACCAGCCCCGGCTTCTCGACCGGGACGTTGTTCAGGTTGACCACGAGGTCGGCGGGGAAATTGCCCGACAGCCCGACAGAGCCGCGCACGCCCACCTGGCCGCCATTGACCGTGCCGCCGATTTCCACGTTGGCCCGGCCGGAGGACAGGACGACCCCGCCGCCCAGGTTGTCGATCGCCAGGCCAAGCTCCGGTGCGGTGGCGCGGGCGCCCGACAGGGTCACGCGGCCCGACAGCGCCTCGGGCCCCGGCTGGCCGTTCATCGACAGATCAAAGCTGGCCTGCCCGGTCACGGCCTGCGGCGCGATATAGGGGTTGGCCAGCGCCAGCGGTGCGGTCCCGGTGATGTCCAGATCGACCGCGCCGCCCGGCAGGCCTACGCGGCCCGACACTTGCGCCGCCGTGCCGCCCGCGCCGTCGGCGTCGATGTTCAGCGCCAGTTGCCCGTTTTCCTGCCGCACCGTGCCGCGGGCCGAAAGCGTGCCGGCCGGGGCCTGCGGGACAAAGCGGCTGAGGTCGGCGACGCGCGCGTTGAAGGTCACGTCGGTGCGCCCGCCCGCCACGGTGCCATCGGCCTGCGCCGACAGGCCGGAGCCCAAAACGTCCACGTCCAGCGACAGCGCGCCACCCGCCTGTTGCAGGCTGCCGGTCGCGGTGACCGGACCCGCGGGCGCCTGCGGCACATAGCTGCGCAGATCGGCGACACGCGCGTCAAAGCCAACATCGGTTCGTCCATCGGCCACCACGCCCTCGGCGCTGGCGGTGATCCCGGCGCCTTCGATATCGACATCCAGCGTCAGCGCACCGTCACTGCGGCGCACCATGCCGGTGGCGGTCAAGGGCTGCGCGGGGGCCTGGGCCACCACATCGCGCAGACGGTTCAGCCGGGCGTTGAAATCCAGCTCGATCAGCGCGGCCGAGATCAGGCCGTCCGCCTGCGCGCGCAGCGCGGCGTTGCTGATATCGGCGCTTTCCAGGAACAGGTCGGACCCCAGCAGCCGGGCCTTGGCGGTCACGTCGGTCTGACCGGCCAGCAGGGCGTCGACCTGGTCGATCCCGGTGCCGATATTCTGCCCCGTCGCGGTCAGGTCCAGCAGGTAGGCCTCACCGTCCTGCACGGCGTTGATCACCGCGTCCAGCGGACCGCCGCCGCCGTCGAGAACGACGCCGCTATCGGGCAGGCGCAGCCGCAGGGCCACGTCGCGCTGCCCGGCGGTCAGGTCGCCGCTGGCCTGCGCGCTGAAGGCATCCGTGGCGATCTCGGCGCGGGTCAGTTCCATCCGCTGGCCCAGGTTCAGCTCGGCCGACAGGGTTGTCTCCCCGGCCAGCAGCCGGTCCACCTGCTCGATGCCCACGCGCAGGTCGGACCCGCCGCCATCCAGCGTGACCTGGGTTTCGTCGTCCTGGATCAGCACCACGCCTTCCAGCGCCAGCGGCCCGCCGCTGGTGCCGGTGAAGGCGCCGGAATTGGCCAGCCGCGCGGCATAATCGAACCGTCCGCCGGTATCCGAGACCGCGCCGCTTGCCTCCAGCCCGATCTGGCCATTGGTCAGGTCGAACTGGTCCAGCGTGATGCCGTTGGGCCCCCGGCTTGCCGCCACGGCCAGCCGCGCATCGCCGCCCAGCACCGGGTCCAGCGCCTCGATCCCGAGGGCGAGGTCGGTGGTGCCGCCCTCTGCGCTGACGGCAAAAGACCCGCCCAGCAGGTCCATCGACACGTCGAAGCCCAGATCGGCGCTGCCCGACAGGTCCAGCCCCGACAGCTGCGCCAGCCGCGACAGATCCTCGAAGGCCGCGCGCCCGGCCGCCGTCAGGATCGAGGTGCCGCCACCCGGGGTCAGGGTCGCATCCATCTGCGCGTTGTAATTGCTGCCCTCAAGGTTCAGGTCGCGCAGATTGACCTCTCCGCCGCTGATCCAATCGACTTGGGCGCTGGCCGTCACCTCGGTGCCGAGCGCCTCCTGCAGGCCCGGATCGTCGACCGTCAGGCCGCCCAGATCCGATTGCAGGCGAATATCGACGGACGGCGTGCCCTCGGTCACGATATCGCCGCTGATGCCAAGGCGCGCACGTTCCAGCGCAAGGCCGGGCTGCGCGAAACCGGTCATCAGGACCTCGGCCGATACGCCATCGCTTTCGGCGGCGTCGAACCGGGCGCTGATCGTGGCCTCCTGCAGGCGGATCGCGTCGCCGAAGGGCAGGGTGACCGGCTCGCCCTCGGGATCGGCGATATCGCCGCTCAGGTCGAAGCGGTCGGGCCGGCCATCGGGACCAAGCGCCAGCGACCCGTTCAGCCGCACCGCCGCCGCGCGCACCGACAGCGCGTCCAGGGTCAGCGATCCGTCAGCGCCGCTTTCGCCCTCGACCACCAGCTGCACGTCATCCCCCAGGAAGTCGCGGGCCTGCGGCAGCAGCAGCGCCGTCAGGTCGCCCCCGATATCGGCGGCAAAGGCCTGCGCCCCGTCGCTCTGGCCACGTAGGGTGACCTGGCCGGCCAGTCGCTCCACCCCGTCAGAGGCCAGCAGCACATCGGCGGTGAAATCGTCCAGCGGGCCGTCGCCCTTGACCGACAGATTCAGCGCCGGGCGGCCGGGCAGATCCAGCAGGGTCGCGGCGATGCCGTTCTCGGGTTCTTCGGCGGTGATATCCAGCGTCAGCGTGTTCGCCTCGGGGGCCAGCGCGACGTTGACCCCGATCTGGCCCGCGCGGTCCAGCCGGTTCAGCGACAGTGCGGCGTTCAGGCTGTCATCCAGCGCCACGGCGCCGTCGAAGGTGAACTCCGCCGCCTCGCCGATCACCGGTTCCGCCAGGACCAGCCGCCCGATGGCCAGACGCTCCACGTCGATCGACACGGGCAGGTCCGGGATGGCAAAGCCAGACGCTTCGGTATCGGCGCTGTCATCGCCCGCCGGCAGGCGCGAGATCACCAGCGTTTCCGCCGACAATTCCGTCACGTCCAGCCGCCCGCGCAACAGGGCAGAGCGGTTCCATTCCAGCACCGCGCCGGTCATCTCCAGCCAGACGCCCTCGTCATCGGCGATGGTCAGGCTGTCCAGCGTCGCCCGCGACGACAGCGCGCCGCGGAAGCCGGTGATGTCGACCGATCGCCCGGCCTGGGACAGGGTGTCCTGCAACAGGCGGGTCAGGTAGCCCTCGCCATCGTCATCCTGCGACCAGGCGGTGACGGGCAGGGCGACCAGGGTCAGGCACAGCAGAAATCGGGAAAGAAGGCGGGCCAGCATGCGGGGCAGTCCGGTCAAAACGATTGTCCAATTCCGACATAAAGGTTCACCGAGTTGCCACCCCCCGTCACCGGCATCGCGATGTCGGCGCGGATCGGGCCCAGCCCGGTCTGGTAACGGATGCCCAGCCCGGCACCGCCATGCCATTGCCCACCGTCAAAGGTGCTGCTGGCGGCGACGTAGCCGTAATCGACAAAGGCGACGGCTCCGATCTTGTCCGTGATATCCGTGCGCAGTTCAGCCGACAGCGCGGCAAAGCTGCGCCCGCCGGTGCGGCCCGGTCCGGTGCCCACGCCCAGCGATTGGTAGCCCTGGCCGCGCACCGTGCCGCCACCGCCCGAGAAGAACAGGAAATCCGGCGGGGTCGACGCGATGGAGGCACCCATCAGCGATCCCAGCTGCGTCCGCCCGGCCAGAACGACACTGTCGCCCAGCGGCAGGTAGCCCCGCACATCGGTGGTGGCCCGCACGCCGCTGGCCGATCCGCTGACCCCGATGAAGGGCATCAGGTCGATCTCGACATAGGCGCCCGTGGTCGGGTTCGTCGTGCTGTCGCGATTGTCCCAGACCCCGCCGGCATTCAGCAGGACATGGCGGAAATTGCGGGTGCCGAACGGGTCCTTGGTGCGCGCGGCGCGGAACCCGATTTCCCCGGTCACGGTGGTCTTGTCGTCGAGGATCCGCTCGACGCCGGCGAAGATGTGGAACCGATCGCTCAGGTAGGTCGGTTCGTCCTCGCGTTCCAGCAGGACACCATAGCTCAGCTGCGCATCGGGGTGGCGGAAGGCGGGCCGCGTCAGGGTCGCGCCAAGGCTGTAGTCGATGCCGCCGGTCTGGCCCCCGATCCCGGCGACCTCCGCGTCAAAGCGCAGCCGTTCGGCTCCGCCAAAGGCGTTGCGATGCAGCCAGAACCCGGACAGGCGCAGCCCCTCGACCGTGGAAATCTCGGCCCCCACGCCAAAGCGGCGCGGCTTGGCATCCTCGACCGAGATCTCGGTGCCCAGGGTGTTCCCGGGCCCGATTGCCTCGTCCTCGGTGATGTTGGCGGCGCGGAAGGCCCCGGTGCGGCGCAGGCGGCGCTCGGCCCGGGTGATTTCCTCGGGCGAATATGTACGGCCCTCGGGCACGCCCGCGATGGCGCGGATCCGGTCGGGGCGCACGGCGCTGTCGGCACTGTCGGGCGATACGCGGGCGCGGCCGAAGGTCAGGCGCGGGCCGGGGGCGATCCCGAACCGGGCCGACACGGTGTTGGCCGCGTGATCGGCGACGATATCCTGGCTGGCGACCTCGGCCTTGGCATGGCCGACATTGCGCCAGGCATTCACGCCGCCATTGGCCGCGTCGCGCATGATCGCTGTGCCCGCCGGCGCGCCGGTGGCAAATCCTTCGATCGGGCGTACGCCCTGGGGCAGGGGGGTCACCTCGGCCCGGCCAAAGGCGAATCGGGGGCCGGGGATCACCGCGATCTCGATCTGGCCGACCTGCGTGGGGGCGTTCAGCGCGGACAGGTTGGCCGCCTCGCGCCCGTCGACACGGATATTCACCTCGGCGTCGAAATAGCCCTGTTCATACAGCGCGGCCAGAACGCGCCGGTAATCGGCACGGGCGGCAGCGATCAGGTCTTGCGGGGCAGTACGTCCCTCGTCGACGGCGGTCTGGGACAGGGACGCGCCGCGCACCCCGTCCGCCAGATCCTCGGCACCCGGCACCCGCACGACCACCTCGGCCGCCCATGTGGGCGTCAAACCGAGGCTGAGAGCGAGGATACCGGCCAGTGTGGGTCCGTGCAGCGCAGCGCGGAAGGAAAAAGGCATTGGCCAGAAAGTCCCGGAAAAAGTGTTCGCTGATGACAAGGGTAATACACCAAGGGGTGAGTTCCAGCGGATTCGCCGTCCCGGCGCCGAAGTCGCAGCAATTTGCCGTGATCGGCGGCGGCCCCCGCCAACATGACAATTTGTGTCACCTGTCCCCAGGTAAGGAAATCCCGCCTAAAGTGTTTTGCTTGCTGCATGTATTTTTTCTATTGTTCGAGTCGTTACATACTGTGGATTGACCATGAAACATTTGCTCTTTGCTGCTGCTGCCGCGTTTTCCTTTGTTGCCGGGGGCCCGGCGATCGCCCAGGCCTTCGACGACAGCAGCTTCACCAGCTATTCGCCGAACCTCGCCCGTGGCGAGCGGCTGTTTCATGTCGGTTCATGCGCGTCCTGCCATCAGGAGAAGGGAACGGCGCTCGATGCCTCGGCCCCGCTGCTCGGCGGCGGGATGGAGATCGACAGCCCCACCTTCGGCATCGTTCGTGTGCCCAACATCACCGGGTCCTCGGCCGGGATCGGTGACTGGTCGCGCGGCGATTTCCTGAACGCGATGCTGCACGGCACCTCGCCCGATGGCGGCAGCTATACCCCTCTGTTTCCCTACGAATTCTACGCCAAGATGAAGCCCGAACACGTCGTCGACCTGTTCGAATACATCAAGCAGAGCGCGCCGAAATCCGACCGCGCCTCGGAAAAGCATTCCATGCTGCTGACCCGGCGCATCTTCGGCAAGAACCCCTGGCGCTTCAGCTTCGAACCGGCCGCCTATGACGGTGCGGGCGACAACGAAAACGACCCGATCGCCTGGGGCAAGTATCTGACGGAAAGCGTCGCGGCCTGTGGCGCCTGCCACACACCCCGCAATTCGGCCTTCATCCTCGAGGACAGCCAGACCCACAAGGGCGGTATCAGCCCGCTGGGCGAGGTGGCCGGCGATATCTCCAAATCCGCCGTGTCGGGCCTCGGTCCCGACGGGTTCACCGACATGCTGGCGGCGGGCACGGGCCTTGACGGGTCGACCCCGGTCAAGGGTACGATGCAGCGTGTCTCGGCCCAGCTGGCCCAGGCGCCCGAAAGCGACCAGACCGCTGTTTACCAATACCTGGCCGACCTCAAGGAACTGCCCAAGCCGGTGGTCGAAATGTCCTGCGAGGCGCCCCGCTCGCCCGTTTCCGAACCCGCGCCCGAGCTGACGGCAGCGGTCGACAGCTTCTTCTCGGCCCAGTGCAAATCCTGCCACGTCCGCGGCGCCTCTGCCGCGTCCAAGGCCGTGCTGGCCTCCGCCTCGCGCGTGGCGTCCGACACCTCTCTGGTGACGCCGGGCGATCCGTCGACCTCCGCGCTTTACCGGTCGCTGAACACGATGCCGCCGGGCAACTCGGCCTCCGACGCCGACAAGAAGCTGGTCGAGGACTGGATTGCCGGCCTCGCCGTCGACAAGGAATTCCTGACCGCCGAGAAGAAGGAGCCGCCGCGCGACGACAGCCGCATGCACATGGCCTTCGACGACCAGTACCGCGCCGTGCAGGAACACCTGGTGCAGCAGGACGACAGCAAGCGGCCCTTCATGCGCTACTTCAGCTTCCGCCACCTGCAGAACGGCCTGCTGCCCTGCCAGTCGATGGACGATTTCTTCGAACAGCACATGGCGGGCTACCTTGCCGGTCTGAACAAGCTGGTGAACTCCATGTCGTGGGAGCCGCGGATCAAGCAGGTCGAACCGATTTCGGACGGCATGGGCATCTACGCCATCGACATCCGCGATTACGGCTGGACCCCCCGCCAGTGGGAGGCGCTGATCTCGGGCGAGATCCCGGGCGAGGACGAGGCGCTGCCCTATCCCTACGGCCTTGATCCCTTCGGCGCCGAGCGGAACGAGAACCTGACCCAGATCGCGCGGATCACCGGCACCACCGTGCCGATCATGCGCGGCGACTGGTTCGTCGCCGTGGCCGGGGAACCGTTCTACTACAAGTTCATGCTGAACCTGCCCGACAACCTGCACGATTTCGAACGTCACCTGATGCGGGTCGATCGGATCAAGGAAATCCAGGATGGCGACGTGATGCGCGCCGGGTTCCTCGAAGGTGGCTCCGGCGTGTCGCAGAACAACCGCCTGATCGAACGCATGGTGCAACCGACCGGTGGCTACTACTGGATCTCCTACGATTTCGACCGCGCCATCGACGCCTCCAAGCGCCTCAAGCAAAGCCCGCTGGGCCCCGAAGAGGCCTTCCCCGCGCATCAGCAGGTCTTCGAAGGCGATGGCGGAGAGATGATCTTCTCCCTGCCCAACGGCATGCAGGGGTATTACCTGACGGACGGTCCGGGCAATTTCATCCCCGATGGCCCAACCTCCGTGGTGTTCTTCAAGGGCGAAAGCCCGGTCTCCGGCGCCACGATTTCCAACGGGTCGGCCTGCATGACCTGTCACCTGAACGGCCCCATCGAAGGCTATGACCAGATCAAGGAATCGGTCGAATCCACCGGCACCGACCGCGTGACCCTGGAAAAGGTGCGCGAGATCTATGCCGATGACGAAGACCTGCAAAAGGCCTATGCCGAAGACACCAACCGTTATCTCGACGCGCTGGCCGCGGCGGGCGGTGACTATACCGTGATGGAAGGCCCCGGCCGCTATCACCACGAACCGGTCACCAACACCGTCGCCAAGTATTTCGACGAGCTCGACAAGGACCTGCTGGCGGCCGAATTCGGCCTGACCTACGAGGAATTGCAGGACCGCGCCCGCACGCTGCCCTTCTCGGCGGCCAAGGACCGGCTCTATTCCTGGTTCGCCGATATCGACGGCCGTGGGCTGGTGGAACGTTACGAGGTCGAGGAAAGCTACCAGATCGTGGCGGCCGCGCTCTACCTGACGACGCCGCGCGACCACACCACCGCCGGTCAGCACGTGCAGCAGGTCAGCTACCAGCCGACCCATGTCGCGGCCAGCGCCCCGGTTGCCAGCCATGTGCCGGCCCCCGTCTCGGCCCCGGTTCACGTCCCGCAGCAGCGCACGGTCGAGGTGACACCGGGCGCGACCCAGCCGCAACGCCACGGCCTGACCGTCCGGGTCGAGAAATCCGACCTCAAGGTCTGCGAAGGCGCGCGGTTCACCGTGTCCACCGACCGGGCCTGCCTGCTTGACGTGATCTATCCCGACACCCGCGCCGGCACGTTCTTCCGCCTGTCGCCGGCCGCGATCGGCAACCCGATCCTGCAACCGGGCGAAGTCCGCCAGATCCCGCAGCCGGGCCGCGAATTGCAGTCGCACACCCCGACCTCGGGCGTGGATATCGCGATCAACTGCTATCCGGGCCTGACCAGCTATGACCAGCTGGGCCGCGATCTGCTGAAGACGCTGGAGGAATACCAATCCAGCCGGGGCCAGACCAAGAACTTCTCCGAAGTGGTGTCCACCGTCACCGAAGAGACGTTCCAGCAGAACCAGAACCCGACCCAGGTCGCCACCGATCCGCAGGCGCCGATCACCTCGACGGTGCGCTTCTCGATCTCCGAGGACCGGTCGGCGCTCGATGCCAACGGCCAGTGCAAGTGAGGGGCCCGGAGCATATGACAGGCCCGGTGCACATGACAGGGGATGAGCGAATGAGGAGAGCCGCGCCATGACCCGTCTGCGCAAGATGTTCCGGGCGCTGCCATTCGCCCTGTCCTTGTCTCTGGCCCTGGCCCTGCCAGCCGTCCTTCCGGGGGCGGCTTCGGCGCAGGTCCTGTTCAAGAACTTCTCCGAGGTGCAGGTCACCGGCGCGGTCAGTGCGGCGGCAAGCGCGAATTCCCACGCGCTCATCATGTACAATTCGGAATATGACCATCCCGGCATTTCCGACCTGCCGGTGACGGCCAACGATGCGAAGGCGGTCAAGCGGCTGTTCGAAGGGATGGGCTACCCTTCCGCCAATATCACGCTGGTGGAAAATGCCGGCCAGTCGGCGATGAAGCGGGCGGTGTTCGACTTCACCGCGAAGCTCGACAAGGACAGCACCGTCGTCATCTACTATTCCGGCCACGGGATTTCCTTCCAGGGCGACAGCCACAATTACATCGTCCCGGTGGACCTCGACCCGGCGGTGCCCGGCGGGGCGCGGCAGCTGCGCGAACGCATCTTCAAGGACCGCTCCGTCAGCTTCAACGAGGATGTGCTGGGCACGATCAAGCTGGCCGGTCCCAAGGGCGTTGTCGTCTTCTACGATGCCTGCCGGAACTCTCCGATCGCCAGCGACGACAGCACCAAGGCTGTGGGCGACGTTGCTTCTTTCGTGCCGGCCAAGATCCAGGGCACCGCGATGTTCTATTCCGCGCGCCCCGGCCAGACCTCTCTGGCCTCGCTCGACAGCGAAGCCGATGCCAACCTGTCGGTCTATACCCGCGTTCTGGTGTCGAAACTGGCCGAAAACCCGACGATGCGCCTGTCGGACCTGCACGCCGTCGTGCAATCGGACGTGTCCAAGCTGGCCCGCGAAAAGGCCAGTGGCCACCGCCAGCATCCCGTCTTCGAGGACGAGCTGGATTATTCCCGCTCCGACCATAACGAATTCTGCCTGGCCACCGTTGCCGTGAACGGTGTCGCCCGTTGCACCGGCCGGGACGAGATCCTGGTCGGCGGCACCGAAACCGGCGGGGCCGTGGTCCAGAACGCCGCCGCCAGCGAAAGCGGCACCAATCTCGGCACGGCGGGTGTCGTGGCGGGCGGCAAGGCGGATACCGAACGGCTCTACTGGGAATCGGTGATGAACAGCCAGGATGCGCGCGAGGTGCAAAGCTACCTCGACCTCTATCCCAACGGCGCCTTCGCCCCGATCGCCCGCCTGCGCATCGAACGCCTGCAAAAGGCCGCCCAGGCCTCCAGCGAAACCGCCGCCGAGGCCGCGTTCTGGAATTCCGTCAAGGACATGGATGATGCAGAGATGATCCGCCTCTACATCACCCAGTACCCCGATGGAAAATTCCGCGCCCTGGCCGAGGCCCGGATCGCGCAACTGGAAAACGTTGCCGTCGATGCCGAACGCGCCCGCGCCCAGCAGACTTACGAAGACGCCCAGCGGTCCGACCAGCAGGCGCCTTACGAGAACTACCTGAACCTCTATCCCAACGGCGAACATGCCTCTGCCGTGCGCAACCACCTGGCGCGGATGCAGTCGCTCTACCAGCCGTCCTGGTGCCGCGGCTCGGCCAGCCTGAACCTCGCCGAACGCACGATCTGCGACCATTACGAGCTTGGCCGCCTCGACGACCGGCTCAACGTCGCGTTCAGACAGGCCGGAAACAATGTCACCGCGGGCGAACAGCGCGACTGGCGCGTGTTCAAGCGCGATGCCTGCGGCAGCAACACCTTCTGCCACAGCCGCGTTATGCAGGAACGCATTTCCGAGCTTGAGACGATCGCGCAGCGCGCCGCCTCGCGCCCGTCCTCGTCACTGCGCAGCAGCTACGCGTCCTGCCCGCCGACCAACGGCGCCTGGAAGGTGCAGGGGGTGTCCACCGGCGACTGGCTGAACGTGCGCAGCGCGCCGCAATCCTCGGCCAGTATCCTGGGCGCCATGTCCTTCAACGCCACCGGCGTGTCGGTGGCCAACTGCCAGTCCAACGGCTGGTGCCGGGTCCAGTACGGCTGCACCTCGGGCTGGGCCTTCGGCAATTACCTGGGCCGTGGCGGATCGAACCCCGATGGCGCCCTGGCAGGCATCTACCGCGTCGTCGACCACCCCCGCGATTCCCTGCTCAACGTGCGCTCCGGCCCCGGCACGACCTTCCCGATCGTCGGCGAACTGGCCCCGGACGCCACCAATATCCGCGTCCGCGACTGCCAGAAGGTGAAGGGCTGGAAAATGCGCTGGTGCACGGTGGAACATTCCACCGGCACGATCGGCTGGGCCTATGGCCAATACCTTGCAAACCAATGGGGCGAGAAGCCGTTCTGACGGCCTCCGCCCGGAGAAGACAGAAGATGACCGCAATTCGCACGCTCGCCCTCGCAATGCTCCTGGCGCTGTCGGCCGTCCCGGCCATGGCCCAGAAAGTCCTGTTCAAGAACTTCTCCGAAGTCACGGTGACCGGCGCCGTGTCCCGGGAGCTGAGCCAGGACAATTACGCGCTCATCATGTACAACTCGCAATACGAGCACGAAGGCATCTCGGACCTGCCGGTGACCGAAAACGACGCCAAGGCCGTGCGCAAGCTGCTGGAAGGGATGGGCTATCCCTCCGGCAACATCACCCTGGTCGAAAACGCCAGCAAATCGGCGGCCAAGAACGCGGTCTACGAATTCGCAGGCAAGCTGACCTCGGACAGCTCTGTCGTCATCTATTATTCCGGCCACGGGATCTCGTTCCCGTCGGACAACAACAATTACATCGTGCCGGTCGACCTCGACCCGGTCGTGCCCGGCTCTGCCCGCGAGCTGAAGGAACGGATCTTCAAGGACCGCTCGCTCAACTTCAACGAAGAGGTGCTCGAGGTCATCAAGTTCGCCGGTCCCAAGGGCGTTGTCGTCTTCTACGATGCCTGCCGGAACTCTCCGCTGGGCGGCGATGACAGCACCAAATCCGTGGGCTCTGCCGCGTCCTTCGTTCCGGCCAAGATCCAGGGCACCGCGATGTTCTATTCCGCACGCCCCGGCCAGACCTCGCTGGCCTCGCTGAACAGCGAAAAGGATGCCAACCTGTCGGTCTATACCCGCGTGCTGGTGTCGAAGCTGGCCGAAAACCCGACGATGCGCCTGTCGGACCTGCACGCCGTCGTGCAATCCGAGGTCTCGCAGCTGGCCCGCGAAAAGGCAGGCGGCCACCGCCAGCATCCCGTCTTCGAGGACGAGCTGGATTATTCCCGCTCCGATCACAACGAATTCTGCCTGTCGACCGTGGTGGTGAACGGCGCGCCGCGCTGCACCGGGCGCGAAGGGCTGCAACAGATCTCCGCCTCCTCGTCCGAGGCCTCGGCGGCCTTCTGCGAAGCCGCCCCCATCCGCGGCACCCTGTCGGGCATCACCGACCTGGCGCAGCTGCGCCGTGAACGCGACACCTATTTCCAGTGCGCTGCCCTGCGCGGTGCCATCGACGCGCGTATCGCCACCGTGAACTGGGACAGCACCGTCGCCACCGACAGCTGCAACGCCTACCGAAC
Source organism: Pseudooceanicola atlanticus (assembly GCF_000768315.1). Classification (GTDB taxonomy): domain Bacteria; phylum Pseudomonadota; class Alphaproteobacteria; order Rhodobacterales; family Rhodobacteraceae; genus Pseudooceanicola; species Pseudooceanicola atlanticus. The sequence continues at coordinate 389,251 of NZ_AQQX01000002.1, read as the reverse complement.
CTACCTGCGCAACTTCCCCAGCTCCGCCCACGCCGCCAAGGCACAGGAGAAAGAGGCAGAGCTGTGCAAGGTCCTCTCGCCCGCCGAACTGGCCCACCACATCGGCGTCTGCGAAAGCGTCTATCGCAACATCACCTTCGGCACCCAGATCCCCGAGAACGACCTGACCCGCGCCACCGAAAGCTGCAAGGCGGCCTCCAACGCGCGCCCCACCGATTACGAGCTGGGCTTCAAGCGGGCCGAGTTGCTGCTGGCCACCGGCCGTGACAGCGACTGGCAGCAGGCGGTCGAATTGCTGTCCTCCGCCGCGATCTCGGATTACCCCAAGGCCGCGATCCGCCTGGGTGACTATTACTCCGCCGACGACGCGGGCTTCCTGACCCGCGACCTGAACCAGGCGCTCACCTGGTACGAACGGGCCACCAAGATGCAGAACATCTCGGCCCCCGACATGGTCAAGAGCCTCTACAATATCGCGTCGCTCTATGACGAGCTCGGCTCGGCCCATCTCGCCACCGATGCCTATCGCCGGATCGTCCAGATCGAGCGCAACCCGCGCGACCTGCTGGACCATGCCCGCACCATCCCCGAAGGCCGGCAGGGCCGGATGCCGCCCGATGACCTCTACGATCTCGTCTTCAACAAGTGGAACGAGGGGCAGGTCGCCTTCCAGATCGGCGAAGCCTGGGAAGAAGGCGCCCATGGCGTGCCGAACGTCAAGAAGGCGCAGCAATGGTACGAACGGGCCAAGAACCTGAATTACGGCCCCGCCGATGCTAAATTGTCCACCGTCAGCTCCAGCGGCACCAGCCTGGGCAGCACCTCTGCCGCCTACGACACGCTGCTGGGCTGTCTCGACGATGCGGAACGGCAGCTGTCCCCGCGCCGCCGGCTCGAGGAAAGCGAAAGCTGCCTGACCTCCTATCTGGGCCGCGCCTCCATGTCCGCGCCCGGCCGCGCCGATGCCGAGGAATACCTGACCGAGGTGCAGGCCGAACTGGCGGCCTACGGCGCCACCAACAGCTCCCCGACACCGACGCCCACACCGGTGCCGCAGGCGCATCCGGCGGCGCGGTTCAACGGGTCCTGGTCGGGCTGGCGCGGCTATACCGATGGCGGGCGCCGGTCGCCGAACAAGGAATGCCTGGGCCGCTACAACTTCACCGCCGAGATCAATAACGGCACGATCCGCTTCTGGTCCGATGGGCGCACCTTCTCCGGCTCGGTGGACAGCAACGGCTTTGTCCGGATCGACCGCTCCGGCCTCTCGCCCAGCTCCAAGACCGCCTTCTCGATCGAAGGTCCGCTTAATAATGCGCGAATGTATTCGGGCTATTGCGGAAACGGCTATTTCAAGCTTCAGCTGTAACCGCCCGGTACAGGACAGGACGACTATGAAGAACCACTTTGCCTGCCACGCGACCGCGGCTCTTGCGCTGGCCGCCCTGACGGTGCCCGCCGCGCTGATGGCCGAGGATCTCGGCCTGATCCGCCCGAAGGCGCGCCCCCTGGCCGAAACTGCCGCGACACCGGAACCAGCCCCTGCCGCCCCGGGGTCAGAGGCGCGCGACAGCGCCGGCGCCTCGCTCTTCCCGCGCCGCCCGGCCTCGCTCGGCGGCCCGTCCGGCGCGGCGGTCGCCCCCGTGCCGGAACCGACCGCGCTTGCCGACACGATCGGCGACGAACCCGCCAGCGCCGACCCTGACCAGCCGATGGCAGAGCCTGCGGGCATCACGCCGCCCCCCGCGCCGCAGGACGAACAGGTCCAGGTCGCATCGCTGACCACCCATATCCGCCCCCGTGCCCGGCCCGAGGGGCTGGTTCTCACCCCGACCGAGGTCGCAGGCGGCAAATGCACCGATCCCGCCGCCGTGCGCGACCGGGACGTGGCGCGCAACATGGCGGCCTTCGCCGCCGATCCCGACCTCTGCATCACGCAGGAGGTGTTCACCGAACATGGCCGCCAATGGCACCTGGTGATCGTCACCAACAAGGGCCGCAAGCGCGGGCCGGTCTGGGCGGCGCTCCATGACAACGAGGATTCGGCCTTCGATGCCGGGCTTTATTCCGTGTCCCGTTACGGCGGCTCCATGGTGGCGGTCGAAGCCGGCGAACAGCGCAGCTTCAAGGGTCAGGATCCGAACCGCAATTTCGGCAAGTCGGCGAACATCACCGGCCCCTGCCTCGACATGAGCCCCAAGCCCTCGCCGAAATTCACCCAGGCGATCTCCAAGCATTTCAACCGCCGCTTCCCGGTGATGACGATGCATTCGAACGACAACGGCTATGCGGGCAATGGCGGCTCGGGCCATATCTCTGCAGCGCGGTCTTCGGCCACGATGCGCGGCTTCATGTCGACGAACCCCAAGCGCGGCTTGTCGGACGAGGACAACGCGATCCTCACCGCCGGCTTGAACCCCTATGAAAGCGAAGCCAAGGCGCAGCGCCTGGTGCAGCATTTCAGCCCGCTGGGCATCAACGTGATCTACGAACATGTCCGACCGCAGAAGAACGATTGCTCCTTCTCGTTCCACACGCTGCTGAACAAGATGGGGGATTACTATAATATCGAGGTCGAACACGGCCGGGTCGAGGCCCAGAAGGCGATCCTCGACGCGCTGATGAACTATATCGGCGCGCGCCCACTGTACTGACCGCAGCGGTTGGGGCAGGGGCGCCCCGCCCCCGCTTCACCTTGCCAAAATACTCCCGCCGGAGGCGTCCGCGCTCTCCACCGGCGCGCCATTGCGCAGCAGCGCCAAGCCATGCCTTGCCAGACTGGTCACAGGCACAGGGGGCGCCGGTCCTCCCGACGCCCCCCTTTCATCTGGCCGTAAATATCCCCGCCGGAGGCATCCGACGGCGCAACCGGGCGTGCCGGTCAGATGTGCCGATCAGAACTCGAAATACTCGAACCGCAGCTTCCGGCCGTATTTTGCCTTCAGGATATCGCGCAGCACCGGCGGGCCGCAGAACAGCACCGCCTTCAGGTCGCCCGTGCTGTCCTGGATGCCGGGCCAGCGGCCCTTTTCCTCGGACGGGTGCAGGGTGAAGTTGAAATTGTCGACCCGTTTCGCGGCGGCTTCGAATTCGGCAAGGCCCACGGCCTCGTCCGGGGTGCGCACCAGGTAGACCATGTCGACCTGGCCGCGGATCTGGTCAGGCATGGAGCGCACGAAGGACAGGAACGGGGTGATGCCGATGCCGGCGGCCACCCAGACCTGCTTGCCCTCGCGGTCGGGATAGCTGAAATCGCCATAGGGGCCTTCGACGATCAGCTCGTCGCCCTGTTTCAGATCGTCATGCAGACGTTTGGTGAAATCGCCCAGCCCCTTGATGTTGAACTGCACCACGCCGTCGCGATCCTCGCCGCCCGAGATGGTGAAGGGATGCGCCTCGCGCAGGCCCGGTTTCTTGGCGCGGATGAAGGCGAATTGCCCGGCGCGGTGGCGGATGCCCTTGCCCTTGGGATGGGCGCGGATACCGACCACGCCGCCGCCGGTGCTGACCTCCTCGACGAGGTAGGTCTTGGTGCGGGCCATGCGCAGACCCCAGCCGATAACGTAGAGGATCAGGCACAGGATGCCGATGACGCCCAGGGTTTCCGCCAGGCCCTGGTAGGTGGCAGGCATCTTGCGGTTGAACATCAGGTGGAAACAGGCCAGCGCCCAGGCGGCCAGCAGCAGGTAATGGGTCAGCTTCCACCAGTGATAGGGGATGCGGAACCCACGGAAGGACCGGCGCCGGATGATCGATGCGATGCCGAGAATGGCCAGAAGGTTGAATCCGATCTCGCCGGCCTCGATCGCGGTCTTGCAGACATCGTCGCAGGCGGCCAGGAATTGTGGGAAGGACGGCGGCGACAGCCAGTGCGCCACCGCGGCGGCCAGCGCCAGGTAGCCGAATTGCCGGTGCTGCAGGAACATCTTGTCCATGCCGTTGAAAAGCCGCTCCAGCGGCGGCAGGCGGGCGCCCAGCAGCAGGTTCAGCGACATCGAGGCGAAGGCCAGAAGCCCGGCATAGATCGCGCCCACGGTCAGAAGGTCTTCGGTCGGGTTCGCCACCAGAACGAGGGCGGCAATGGCAAGGATCAGAATGATCTGCGGCGTCCAGCGCAGCAAAAGGGCCATCTGTCTCTCCTGTCGAAAAGTCCGGGGTTGGTCCCCCGTTTGAATACCAGTTGACCCTATGCGCGGGTTCTTGCCAAGTCCATCGGCGGAACGGCCCCGAAGGTGATCTGTTTTTGACCACGGGCCGGAACCGTGTCATCCCCCGCGCGTTGACCGGCAGACCCTGGGAGGGACCCTTCATGATCCATGCCAAGCCTGTCGCCGTTGCCCGTGTATCGCTGCCGATCCGCCGGCCTCGTCGCGAAGTGTTCCAAGCCTTCACCGATCCGGACCTGCTGGCCGAGTTCTGGCCCGATTGCGCCGGGGAAACCCCGCTCGAGCCCGGTGCCGTCTGCTACTGGCGCATGTCCGAGACGGGCGCGCAGCTGCGCGTGGAATGCGACGAACTGGTCCCCGATTGCCTGATCCGCCTGTCGCTGTCGAACGGCACCCGGATCATGCTGACCCTCGACCGGTTCGAGGAAGGCGGCACGGTTGTGCATTTCTGCCAATGCGGTTTCGGGGCCTCCCCGGACCCCGAAGAGGTCGCCGAGGCGACCCGTGCCGCCGCCAATATGCTCTCCGATCTAAAGGGCCTTCTTGAGCGCGGCTCCGTCACCAGCGGCGCAAGCGACTGCCTGCGCCTGCCGACCGCCGCCTGAGCCGGTCCTTCCTTGCCCGCGCGCCTTCGGGATCCGGAGACCTGATCCAAAGGCGCGCGTTTCACGCGCATTCCATCCATGATGTTTGAGGGGCTCTGCCCCTCGGCCTGCGGCCTCACCCCGGAGTATTTCCGGCAAGATGAAGCGGAAGGGGGCCTGGCTGGTCCGTGGCGCGCACCTTTCGGGCGGTGTGCCGGGTCAAAGGGCGTCGTAGACCGGGGCGATCGTGTCGCCGGTATAGCGCAGGGGGGCTGAGCCGACGAGGTGCCAGGCGGGGCGGGTTTCGCCCGACAGCAGCGCGGCGGCGGTCTGGGTGTCGCAGACGGCCCCGCCATAGAGGCGGTTGGCCAGGTTGATCACGGCGCTTTTCTGCATGTCGGTCGTGCCCGAGCCGACGGCATCCTTGACCAGCAGCACGTGGATGCCCCGGGCCACCGCGTCGCGGATGGTGGCGGCCACGCAGGCCTCGGCCCAGACACCGCAGATGACCAGCCAGTCGGGGTGGTCCAGCATCTGGTCAAAGCCGGGCTCGGAGAAGCAGCTGAGGTCGTTCTTCCACAGCACGTCCTCTCCGGGATGCGGGGCGACCTCGGGGCAGATGGCGCAGCCGGGCAGGTCGGGGTCCGAAAAGATCGGCGTGCCGTCCGAGGCGACGGGTTCGAAGGGGCGGGGCGGCACGCGGGTGAAATCGCGCCGGAACCCCGCATGCAGGACCCGGACGCCGGACGAGCGGGCCGCGTCCAGAAGCGTGGCGGCATTGGCCAGGACGCGGTCATAGCCCTCGACCAGGTAGCGCGCATCAATGCGGTGTTCCTCCTGCATGTCGATGGGCAGGAGCATTGTCCGCCCCAACGGCAGGCTCAGGTCTTCATGCATCAGACATGTCCGTCCAGGAACTCTTCCTCGTAGGGGAAGCGGGACAGCAGTTCGATGCCGGTATCGGTGATCAGCACCTCGTCCTCCAGCTTGACGCCCTCGTTGCCGCCCTTTTCGCCGATATAGCTTTCCACCGACACGACCATGCCGGGTTCGAGGATGCCATCGCGGCCATAGGTGTCGTAATCCATCGAATGGGCGATAAACGGCGTTTCGCCATGCATCCCCACCCCGTGCATCACCGAGGTATAGCGGTTTTCCACGAAGCGGTCGGGGATCTTCCAGGCCTTCTCGGCGATCTCGCGGAACTCCATGCCGGGGCGCAGGATGTCCATGTTGTACTGCACCTGGTCCCAGGCCATCCGGTAGAGTTCCTTCTGGTACTTCGTGGGCGATCCAGGCCCGCAGCGGAAGGTGCGCGAGAAGTCGGAATAATAGCCGTAGCAGCCGATCGTGTCGGTATCGAGCGCCACGAGTTCCCCGGGGCGGACCTTGCGGCCCGAGGCCTCGTTGAACCAGGGGTTGGTGCGCTGGCCGGAATTGATCAGGCGGGTTTCGATGAATTCGCCGCCCTGGCGGATCACCTCGTGATACATCACCGCGAACAGCTCGTTTTCCGACACGCCGGGCTTGATCGCCTCGCGCACGGCGGCCACCGCGGCTTCTGCCCCCGCCATGGAGGCCTGCAGGCATTTCACCTCTTCGGGGGTCTTCACGGCGCGCACCCACAGGATGTCGCCCATGATGTCGTGCACCTCCAGCCCGGCCTTTTCCAGCTCCAGCGCCTGAAGGTGGGAACAGCGGTCCATGCCGATCTTCAGCGACCCGCCGCCGCGTTCGCGCATCAGCTCGGCGATTTCGCTGGCGAAGGGTCCGGCGGTTTCCTCGTCGGCGCCCGAGACGGAGGACCAGACCAGTTTCGAGGGGCGCGCCTCGTCCACCGTCTCCAGCGACAGGGACAGGTGGTAGGTCTGCGGATATTCGAAGAGCGTGATCGGCCCCTCATGCGGGACAAAGAAGTACCGCGAGGAATTGCGCAGGAAATAACCGTGCATGTTGCGCGACCCGGTGGCGTAGCGCTGGTTGTAGGGATCGAACAGAAGCACGGCGCCAAATCCCGCCTCCTTCATCCAGCGGCGCAGCTTGTTCAGCCGTTCGGCGCGCAGCTTGGGGGCGTCGATGAAGGACGGCTCCGTATCCGACAGGAACATGCCGCCCGCGGGGTCGTCGGCCATCGGATGCCGCATCCGATCCCTCCAATCCACATCATCGGTGCTGTCGGGGTCGAAAACGACAATGGACATATTATACCTCCGGTCCGTCTTTTGACTTACTCTTCGGTCAGTCTGGTCGCATTGCAATGGCGTCGCCATGTGCCGCAGCGTCCCCGGGGGGTCTGTTTCCGACATCCGGGCAAATATCTGCTATATCAATGGGCAGGTCTCTGCAGGTGGCAAGATTGACAGCCCCGTCCCGTTGGCCTCCCCTTTGCTGCAACGTGATGCTTGGGGAGGAGGACCCGCATGACATTCATCGTCGATCCGGAAATGGAAATCGGCCTGCGGGATTACGTGACCGAAGACCAGGGCCCCGACACCATCGCCCGCCGACGGGAGGAGGCACGGGCGACGCATCTGCCGCGCGCGCCGCTGGCCGGGGTCACGGTCGAAGAGCTCTGGATCACGCCCGATGGCCCGCGCGCCCTGTTGTATCGCCCCGAAGGCGCGCAGGGTCCGCTGCCTGGCGTGCTGCACAGCCATGGGGGCGGCTACATGTTCGGTCTGCCCGAGCAATCGCATCGTCGCAACGGGGCGCTGGCGCTGGACCTTGGGGTGGCGGTGCTCAGCGTGGATTATCGCAAGGCGCCGGAGCATCCCTATCCCGCCGCCCTGAACGACATGATCGCAGCATGGCACTGGATGCAGGGGCAGGGGGATCGGTTCGTTCCCGGCCGGATCGCCCTGCTGGGGGAAAGCGCAGGCGGTGGGCTGGCCGCCGCGCTGGCACTGGCCTTGCGCGATGCGGGCGGGGTGCAGCCCGTCTTTCAGTGCCTGATCTACCCGATGATCGACGATCGCACCGGATCTCCCGCCAATCCATGGACCGGGCCGCGCCACCATGTCTGGACGGCCGCGTCCAATGTCGCCGGTTGGACCGCCTATCTGGGTCACGTACCCGGCGGAGAGGGCGTTTCCTACCTCGCAGCGCCCGCAAGGGCCGCGAATCTGTCGGATTTGCCGCCCGCATGGATCGGATCCGGAGATATTGACCTTTTTGTGGCAGAGGATGTGGATTTTGCAATGAGGCTTATCGCGCGTCAAATTCCCTGTGAAATAAGGGTTATCCCCGGTGCCTATCATGCATTCCAGCGCCAGGCGCCCGATGCCAGGCAAACACGGCTATTCGAAAGTGGCTACTTTGCGGCACTCGCGCGGGCAATGTCTTCTTAACTTTCTGGATTTGCTGAAAAAAATGGGATTTCCGGACGGCTCCGAATCGAACCCCGAATCGATCCTATACAAAGGTATACAGGTTGAGAGGTTTTGCGCGCGTCAAAAAAGGATTCCGTAATCAACCTTTAGAATCCCCTAACCTTTGGGATAGTCGACAGGTGACGCAGGGGAAGAAAGCGTGACTTTCCGAACACATTGTTCGTGATTTCGTAACAATGTCTTTTACGGGTCCGAGCGCTGCCCAAGTTCCGCCTTTTTTCACGTACATTTGTATACAGCCGAAGGAAAACGGCGTGACCCCAGGTGTCGGGGCTAAGAAAGCGGCGACACGAAGTTATGAAAGGTAACGTAGGTATGGATAAGCTCGACGAACTCAGCGCCCGGATCGCAGACGAAATCATGAACGCTCCGGAAAGCGAACGCGCTGACCTCGCACTCCAGATCGCATCGAGCTTTGTGGAATTCAGCGGTTATGAAGCCGCACGCACCGGCGTGGTCAAATCTTCCACCCGTCTCTTCCTTCTCGCAAACGAAATCGAGCGCATGCGCCGCGCGGAACAGGCAGCCAGCGCTGCCGGTGCGGGCAATGTCCTCCCCTTCGTGGCCGCGGGGCCGACCCGCATGGCCGCAGGGGATTTCTGTTAACGATTACTCTGGTTCGCCTGACCGCGTCTGCCAATGGTGTTGTTCTGTTGGTTAATGGTGGGCGTGGTCGGGTCGGGAGGTGCGTCACCGTCCCGATACCCTGTGCGCATCCCCGGATGTGACAGCCCTGCCGACGGCCCGGTGCGTCCGGGTCCCTGATCGGCCCCTAACGTTTTCCATTTCGCCTTTCATGAACGGCGGTGCAGCTCTCGCACCGCCGTCTCTGCCGCCGCCCTCCGGGTGGCCGCTTTGGCCCGGGCGCGTGGCAATCCAGCGCCCGGGCCCGTTTTTGCGACCGTTCCGGCCTCAATTCCGGCATGACCCGGGGTCATTTCGCCTAACAATCGGGCATTAACCGCGTTTATGCGCCCATTAATTCATCGCTCACCCCAATCCGGTCCCGAACGGATCACGAGTCGTTCCCAAGTCACGGCAAAGCGGATTTTGTAGCCCCGCATCCCTATGGGGGGAGGCATTGAAACGTGCGACGGCGCACCATTCGCCAGTCCGGTCACCGCCGCACGCAAGCAACAATTTGTCGCTGGTGTTTACATATAACGTGTTGGCGATGTTTCAATCGCTCCACCGGCGACGGACGACAGAGGGGACTACAACGTCATGTCGCAATTTCTGAAAAAGATGCTGGGCGCCGCCGCCGGCTCGCTGATGATCAGCACCGCCGCGATCGCTCAGGACGATACCATCAAGGTGGGCATCCTGCATTCGCTCTCCGGCACGATGGCGATTTCCGAAACCACGCTGAAAGACACCATGCTGATGCTCATCGAAGAGCAGAACGCCAAGGGCGGTGTCATGGGCAAGCAGCTGGAAGCGGTCGTTGTCGACCCGGCCTCCGACTGGCCGCTCTTCGCCGAAAAGGCGCGTGAACTGCTGACCGTGTCCGAGGTCGACGTGATGTTCGGCTGCTGGACCTCCGTGTCCCGGAAATCCGTCCTGCCCGTCATCGAGGAACTGAACGGCCTGCTGTTCTACCCGGTGCAGTACGAGGGTGAGGAATCTTCCAAGAACGTCTTCTACACCGGCGCCGCGCCGAACCAGCAGGCGATCCCGGCCACCGATTACTACCTCGAAGAACTGGGCGTCGAGAAGTTCGCCCTGCTCGGCACCGACTACGTCTACCCGCGCACGACCAACAACATCCTGGAATCCTACCTCAAGGATAAAGGCATCGCCGAGGAAGACATCTTCGTCAACTACACCCCCTTCGGCCATTCCGACTGGTCCAAGATCGTCTCCGACGTCGTGGCACTGGGCGCAGACGGCAAGAAGGTCGGCGTGATCTCCACCATCAACGGTGACGCGAACATCGGCTTCTACAAGGAACTGGCTGCCCAGGGCATCTCCGCAGAGGACATCCCCGTCGTCGCCTTCTCCGTGGGTGAAGAAGAGCTCTCGGGCCTCGACACCTCCAACCTCGTCGGCCACCTGGCTGCCTGGAACTACTTCCAGTCCGCAGACACCGACGTCAACGCCGAGTTCATCGAGAAGTGGAAGGCCTTCGCCGGCGAAGACCGCGTGACCAACGATCCGATGGAAGCGCATTACATCGGCTTCAACATGTGGGTGAACGCGGTCGAAGCGGCCGGAACCACCGACGTGGACGCCGTGCGCGAAGCCATGTGGGGCCAGGAATTCCCGAACCTGACCGGCGGCACCGCCGTGATGGGCACCAACCACCACCTGGCCAAGCCGGTGCTGATCGGTGAAATCCTGGAAGACGGCCAGTTCGACATCATCTCCGAAACCGATCCGGTTCCGGGCGATGCATGGACCGACTTCCTGCCGGAATCCGCCGTGCTCAAGTCCGACTGGAAAGAGCTGGAATGCGGTATGTACAACACCGACACGGAAACCTGCGTCCAGCTGGAATCCAACTACTGATAGGACAGGGGCCGGCCTGGCCGGCCCCGCGTTCTACCCCCGGTCGGGGCGGCCCTGGCGGCCCCGCCATGCAAACTCTCTCCCAATTCCATCCGGTAGGCTTCGATGATCTCACGCTTCCTCTCGGCTGCGGCCCTTGTGCTTGCCTTCGCCGCGCCCGGCCACGCCCAGGATGCCGACGCTCCGATCCAGCAATTGCTCCAGGAGCATAGCGAGATCATCCAGGACAGCTCCCGCCGGACCATCGGACCCGCCATCGACGCGATCCGCGATTCCGGCCTGCCCGAAGCGCAGCTGGTCCTCGAACGCTGGGCCGCCCGCGAGATGTGGCTCGACGAGGAAACCGGCCTTTTCGTCTATGCCGAAGAGATCGACCGCGACACGCTGCGCATCTTCGATTTCGCCACCGCCGAGGAAATCGGCGAGGTCTCCGACGAAAATTATGACCAGCTGAAGCCCAATTCCGGCATCCGTGGCATGATCGGTTCCGCGTTGGTGAAATTCCAGCTCTCCGATCCCGATCCCGCCGCCCGGATCGACGCGCTCGACAGCCTGGCCCGCAACGGCAATGAAAGTCACCTGCCGGTGCTGCGCGCTTCGATCGAGGACGAAACCGATCCCGAGATCAAGACCCGCAAGGAACGGCTGGAACGGCTGCTCACGATCTCCTTCGGCGCCACGCCCGAGGCGCGGATCGAGGCGATGGATGCCTTTCGCGGCGATCTCTCGGTCGATGTCCGGGCCAAGCTGAACCCGATCCTCGCCACCCGTACCTCCGCCGGCACCGCGCTGCCCGACGGCGTGAACATCGCCCGCGAACTGGAGCCCGGTGAGGACCTGACCGAGGTCGAGGCCTACGAACTCCTCGTTTCCGAAGGTCTCGCGCCGGCCCGCCTGACCGACGACATGCAGCGCCGCACCCTGCAGGACAATATCGACGGCGACAATGTCGGCGGCGTGCCCGTCGCCTCGCTGTCCTCGCCCGAGGCCCGCGACCGCGCCTATGCCGCCCTGGTCGAGGCCGGCCTCGCCGAAGCCGCCGCCACCAATGCCGAGGTCGCCCAGGCCATCGACGACCATGTCTTCTACGAGACCTATCTCGAACCGAACCAGGCGGTCACCGACGCGGCCGAGGACGTGTTGAACTCGATCGAGCTTTCGGTCTCGCTCAACCAATTCTTCGACCTGTCGCTCGACGCGCTGTCGCTGGCCTCGATCTATTTCCTCGCCGCCATCGGCCTCGCCATCACCTTCGGCGTGATGCGGGTCATCAACATGGCGCATGGCGAATTCATCATGATGGGCGCCTATACCGGCTACGTGATCCAGCAGATCATCCCCAATTACACCGTGTCGATCCTGGTCGCGATCCCCGTGGCCTTCGCGGTGACCTTCGGCGCCGGCGTCGCGATGGAACGGCTGGTGATCCGCCACCTCTATTCGCGCCCGCTGGAAACCCTGCTGGCCACCTTCGGCATTTCCATCGCGCTGCAACAGCTGGCCAAGAACATCTTCGGCACCCAGGCCCGTCCGCTGACCTCCCCGGGCTGGCTCGACGGGGCATGGATCCTCAACGACGTCGTCTCGATCTCCTATATCCGGATCGCGATCTTCGTCCTGGCGCTCTGTTTCCTCGGCATCTTCCTCTTCATCATGAAGAAGACCCGCCTCGGCCTCGAAACCCGCGCCGTGACCCAGAACCCGAAAATGGCCGCCTCCATGGGGATCAACCCCGACAAGGTGAACATGATGACCTTCGGCCTCGGCTCCGGCATCGCCGGCATCGCCGGTGTGGCGATCGGGCTCTATGCCAAGGTCACCTCGGAACTCGGCGCCGATTACATCGTGCAAAGCTTCATGACCGTCGTGGTCGGCGGGGTCGGCAATATCTGGGGCACCCTGCTGGGCGCCACGATGATCGGCTTCCTGCAGAAGGGCATCGAATGGTTCAACCCGTCCAACACGCTGGCGGCCCAGACCTACATGATCGTCTTCATCATCATCTTCATCCAGTTCCGCCCCCGCGGCATCATCGCCCTCAAGGGCCGCGCTGCCGGAGATTGATCCCATGATCCTGACCTCGCCCCCCGCCAATACCAACGCCGCCCCCGCCGCGCTGCTGCTGATCGAACATCTGCGCCGCACCCATCCGGCCGCCCCGGGGCCCCGTGCGGTGCCGTCGCCTTCCGCGCTCGACGCCCCCTCTTCATCTTGCCGGAAATACTCCGGGGGAGGCGCCCGCAGGGCGACGGGGGCAGAGCCCCCAGCCCCGCCCGCCGCAAGCGAAAAAGCCGGGTCCGGGAAAACGGCGCGCGGCACCGACGCAATACCGACGCAATACCGACGTGATACCGACGTGCCGTCCGGGCCCTTAACCTCCCGCAAAGGAGGCCGCGCATGAGCCGTACCTTCCTCGTCCGGAACCCCTCGATCCTGGTCTTCCTGGCCCTGCTCGCGGTCTTCACCATCGCGGTCACGCTGATGTCCGAAGCCTTCGGCGCCAGCCTGATTTCGACCTCCTTCATCAAGACCCTGGGCAAGACGCTCTGCCTCTGCCTGGTGGCGCTCGCGATGGATCTGGTCTGGGGCTATTGCGGTATCCTCAGCCTCGGTCACTTCGCCTTCTTCGGGCTGGGCGGCTACATGATCGGCATGTGGCTGATGTATGCGCGGACCGAACTTATTGTTGCGGAATCAATGTCTAACGCCGCGATCCCGCCCACCGATCAGGAGGTCGTGGATGCCATCGGCACGCAGATCTTCGGCGTTGTCGGCTCCTCCGATTTCCCGCCGATCTGGGCCTTCGCGCATTCCCTGCCGTTGCAGCTCCTGATGGTGCTGCTGGTGCCCGGGCTGCTGGCGCTGGTCTTCGGCTGGCTCGCCTTCCGCTCACGCGTGACCGGCGTCTACCTGTCGATCCTGACCCAGGCCATGACGCTGGCGCTGTCGCTCTACCTCTTCCAGAACGAATCCGGTCTGCGCGGCAATAACGGCCTGTCAGGGCTGCAGAATCTCCCCGGTGTCACCGCCTCGCAGGCGGTCGTGTCGGTCTGGTTCCTCTGGGCCTCCGCCCTCGCCCTGGCCATCGGATACGTGGTCTGCGCCTGGGTCGTGTCGGGCAAGTTCGGCTCGGTCGTGCGCGGCATCCGCGATGACGAGGCGCGGGTTCGGTTCCTGGGCTACTCCGTTGAAGGCTACAAGCTTTTCATCTTCACCTTCACCGCGATCATCGCCGCCATCGCCGGTGCCCTCTACTATCCGCAGGCGGGCATCATCAACCCGGGCGAGATCGCCCCGATCGCCTCGATCTACCTGGCGGTCTGGGTGGCCATCGGGGGCCGTGGCCGGCTCTACGGTGCCGTGATCGGGGCCGCGCTGGTCTCGCTCATCTCCACCTGGTTCACCGGCGGCCTGGTGCCCTCGCTGCCGCTGGGCTTCTACACGGTCGACTGGGTCGATTGGTGGCTTGTCCTGCTGGGCCTCAGCTTCGTCCTCGTCACGCTCTTCGCGCCCAAGGGCATCGGCGGGCTGGTCGACATCGTCACCGGCCGCCTGACCCCCAACCGCCACGGCGCGGATTACGGCCCGGACAAGGGGTCGCTCATGGAAGAGGAGGGCCGGAAATGAGCACGCTTCTCGAGGTCTCCGGCGTCTCCGTGACCTTCGATGGCTACAAGGCCATCCGCAACCTGTCCTTCCAGATCGGCGAGGCCGAGATGCGGGCGATCATCGGTCCCAACGGCGCCGGCAAGACCACCTTCATGGACATCGTCACCGGCAAGACCAAGCCCGACGAGGGCCGTGTTATCTGGGGCGAAAAATCCGTCAATCTGTTGAAAATGAACGAGGCCAAGATTGCCCAGGCGGGGATCGGCCGCAAGTTCCAGCGCCCCACCGTCTTCGAGGACCAGAGCGTTCACGATAACCTGCTGATGGCGGTCAAGAACCCGCGTGGATCCTTCCCATGCCTCTTCTACAAGCCCAGCTTCGCCGATCGCGGCCGGGTCGAGGAACTGGCCTCCGAAATCGGTCTGTCGGACGAGCTTTACCGCAAGTCCGGAGAGCTGTCGCATGGTCAGAAGCAATGGCTGGAAATCGGGATGCTGCTTGCGCAGGAACCGCGCCTGCTGCTGGTCGACGAACCCGCCGCCGGCATGACACTGGCTGAGCGGGAACATACGACCGACCTGTTGAAAGAGGCCGCCAAGACCCGTGCCGTGGTCGTGGTGGAACATGACATGGAATTCGTCCGCCGGCTGGAATGCAAGGTCACGGTCCTGCACGAGGGATCGGTCCTGGCCGAAGGGTCGCTGGATCACGTCACGGCCAACCAAGAAGTCATCGACGTTTACCTGGGACGCTGAGCCATGCTGAATGTTCAAAACCTCACCCTGCATTACGGCCAGAGCCAGATCCTGCACGGCATCGACCTGGAGGCCCAGACGGGCAAGGTCACCTGCATCATGGGTACGAACGGTGTGGGCAAGACGTCGCTTCTGAACGCGATTTCGGGCACGCATCCACGGTCCGGCGGGGACATGTCGCTGGATGGCGAGGACCTGGGTCGGTTGCCCGCGCATCAACTGGCACAGAAGGGGATAGGCTACGTGCCGCAGGGGCGGATGATCTTCCCGCTGCTCACGGTGCAGGAGAACATGGAAACGGCCTTTGCCTGCCTGCCGCGGAGCGAACACAAGATCCCCGACGAGATCTTCGAATTGTTCCCGATCCTCAAGGACTTCCTGCATCGTCGCGGGGGTGACCTGTCGGGGGGGCAGCAGCAGCAATTGGCGATTGCCCGGGCGATGATCACTCAGCCCAAGCTGCTGTTGCTGGACGAACCGACCGAGGGCATCCAGCCCAACATCATCCAGCAGATCGGCCGCGTGATCGAATACCTGCGCGACAAGGGCGACATGGCGATCATCCTGGTGGAGCAGTATTTCGAGTTCGCCTACGGCCTGGCCGACACGTTCTACGTGATGCGCCGGGGCGAGGTCACGACCTCGGGCACGAAGGCCGACCTGACCAAGGATCAGCTGATGGCGGAAGTGTCTGTCTGAGGGATCACACTATCCTCAAACGTCATCCGAGGCGTTGTTTGTCGGTTCCACCAAGGTAGTGCCTTAAGCTTCTGACCCACCCAGATGGGGCGGCGCTTTGGCGCCACCCCGTGGGTCTATGTAGCCCTTGTCTCTCAGGAAGGGCTCGAACTCAGGCAAACCCCAGGAAGCTGAGGATCGCGATGACGAAGACGACGAGGCCTACGAGGTAGATGATGCGGTTCACTGTCTCTCTCCAAATCTTGTGATGATCTGGAGGGATAACGGGTGACAGCCGGAATAGTTGCCTTCACCGCCCGAAGACCGGCGGGATCAGATCTCCATCCAGATGGTGATCGGGCCGTCATTGGTCAGCGACACCTTCATGTCGGCGGAGAATTGTCCGGTCTCGACCTTCACGCCAAGGCTGCCCAGATGCGCGGCGAAATGTTCGTATAGCCGGCGCCCGTCCTCCGGCGCGGCGGCGGTGGAAAAGCCCGGCCGATTGCCCGAACGGGTATCGGCGGCCAGGGTGAACTGGCTGACCACCAGCGCCTCTCCTCCGATGTCGAGGAGCGAGCGGTTCATCTTGCCCGCCTCGTCAGGAAAGATACGGCATTTCGCGGCCTTGGCGGCCAGCGCCTCGGCCTGGGATTCCTCGTCGCCGCGCATGGCGCAGACCAGGATCATCAGGCCCCGGCCGCACTGGCCGATCACCTCACCGTCGACACGCACCTGCGCGTCGGTCACACGTTGCAATAGCGCCCGCATCTCAGCCCCGGATCTCCATGATTTCAGACAGGTCCGCCCGTTCGGTGCGAAAGGCGTTGGCCGGGTGATCCGGGTCTTCGTAACCGAAGGATATTGCCGCAAGGATCAGCCGGTCCTCGGGGATGTCGAAGAAATCGCGCACGGCGGGCGACTGGAACGCCACCGCGGCCTGCGGCACGGTCGCCACGCCAAGCGCCTGGGCGGCCAGGCAGAAGGTCGTGATGAAACCGCCGGTATCCAGCGCGCCATAGCTGCCCAGTTCCCGCCCCGAGGTGATGATCGCCGTGTGCGGCGCACCAAAGAGGCGGAAGTTCTCGAAGGCCTGCTTCATGGAGGCCGCCCGGTCGCCCTTGGTCACGCCCACGGCTTCGTAAAGCTGCCAGCCACAGGTGCGGCGGCGCTGCTGATGTTCGCCTGTATAGGCCTCCGGTCCCGGCAGGTCGGGGTTTTCCGGGGTGGTCTGCGCGGCCTGCATCAGCGCCTCGCGGAAGCGGTCGGTTTCCGCGCCACGGGTGACGATCACCTGCCAGGGCTGGGCATTGCACCACGACGGTGCGCGCCCGGCGGCGGTGACGATCCGGGCGATCACGTCATCGGCTACCGCATCGGGGCGGAAAGCGCGGCAGGAGTGACGCTCCATCAGCAACTCGGTCAGGGTGTCAAAACGGCTCATGCGTGTATCCTATTGGTTCATTGCGATCACGTAGCCGACGACCCCGGCCACGATGAGGCCGGCGATCACGGCCAGGGCGATCTTCCAGGCGGACCAGGGCCGTTCGCCCTGCACCCGGCCGGTGCGCCCGTTGACGACAAAGCGGTAGGTCTTGCCGCGGAACTTGTAGGCGGCCATCCAGACGGGCAGCAGGATATGCTTGAAGGTCACGTCCGAGACCTGCGTTTCGATCCCGTTCACCCGCTGCCGGTCGCCGCCGATGTCAAAGCGCACGTCGCGGTCGATGGTGCGGTCCATGATGGCGCGCGCCTCGGCAAAGCCTTCTTCCAGCTGGACCTGATAGCCCTCGGCCCGGAAACCGGCCAGGAATTCCGGCGAATAGGGGGTCAGTTCGGACAGGTCCCAGGGTTCCAGCGCGTCGGTGTATTTCTTGGGCAGGGATTTCGAGGCCAGCACCAGGATATCGTCGAAGAACCGCGCCACCCGACCCGAGACGGGCGTCCAGCGGATCTTCTGCACCTGCACCTGTTCGGGCTTGCCATCGCGCATCCGGGTTTCGGTGACGTAGTAGATCGTGCCGCGCGCCCCGGAATAGCGGCTTTTCGTGTCGGCATCGAAGGTCCAGTAGGGGACGTAGATGCCATCCATCTTGCGCCCTTTGCGGGCATAGTCCTTCAACCCGTTGGGCGCGAACCAAAGCCGGCCCAGCCAATCGGCCATGGCCTTCTGGGCCTCGCGTTCGGATAGGCGGAAGGGCAGCACGCCGCGCGGCTTGATATGGCGATGCGTGCCGGTATCGGTGACCACGGGTGTCGCGCAGAACGGGCATTCGGTGGCATGGGTGTCGGCGTCGAACTCGACCTCGGCGCCGCAATTGGGGCATTTGGAAACGCGGGTCTCCTCGATCTCGGCCTCTGGCAGCGTCTGCGAGAGGGCGGCGTTGAAGTCGAGCTCTTCGATGGTGGTGTTTCGGGCGCGGGGTTCATGCATCGGTTCCGAATGGCCGCAATGGTCACAGACCAATTGACCGGCATCCGGGTCGAACCGGTAATCCGCGCCGCAATTGGGACACGGGAAACGGTGATCTTCGGTCATGGCACCCCTCCGTCCGCCTGATGCGAACCTAGACGGGTTAACGGGCGGGGAAAACCTGCTTTTGCGGGTGGGTCGGGCACAGGCGGGGCTGCCCTCCTGCGCCGGTCCAAAGGGGCCTCAGAGGTAGCGATGGAACCGGCGCGGTACCATGATCCGCAGCGCGTTGTCCCGCAGGCGGACATGGCGCCAGATATGGAACCCCGCATGCAGCAGGACGATCGCTGCCAACAGGTAGAATTCGTAGATGTGGATGGTGCCGATGATCTCGTTCGCGTCGCGCAGGCCAAGCGGCGGGGCGAAGGGCAGGAAGCCGCCTGCGCGCAGCTGCGTCGCCGAGGTCAGGCCCAGCAGGAAGCCGGTCAGCGCCACCAGGAACAGGCCCCAGATCAGCGAGAGATGCAGCCAGCGATGGACGCGGCGCGCCCATGGGGGCAGCTTGGGCCCCGGGCGTCCGGCAAGGCCCCGGCGCATCAGGTCGGCGAACCACAGCAGCGAAAGGGTGACGAAGAAAAGCGCGACGTTGGAATGGATCAGGAAGGCCGTGCGGCCCCCGATGCTGAGCGCCACGTCCGGCGTGACGATCAGGAACCAGATGATCAGCGGCACCATCGTCCAGTGCAGCCATTTCAACGCCACCCGCCGATGCGGCAGGCGCGCCGCGATACGGGCGCGCAGGGCGGGGGAAGGCGACGTCGGGCTGTTCATGCTGTCAGATACGGCGGGGCGGTTGCTTTGGTTTCATCTTGGCACGCCCGACCGATCCACGGCCTAACCCTTGCCGCGATGTTCAAAGCTGACGATCTGCGCCACCTGTTTCGCCGCGGCCGAGCTGAACTTGATCACGTGACAGAAGAGGTGCTTTGCCCCGTCCTGATCCATGCGCGTGCCCAGCACCGATCCGCTTTTGCCATGGGTCATGACCTGGGTGACGGCGATCTGCTGCGATGGCGCGAGACCCGCAAGGGCCGTGCTGATGGCATCCGGGCCGGTCAGCGCGCCGCCGGGGCGTTCCCAGACGGCATTCTCTGCCAGCAAGGCGGGGTCGAGCCGGCCTTCGCCCATGATCGCCAGGGCGATATCCTCGGCCCGGGCGTTCTTGGGTGAATTGGCGCAATCGGCGGAGCGTGTGACCTGAGTCACGAGGCTCAGGCCGGGGGCGGGGGCGGCGGCATGATCGTGAAGAGCTGGGCCAGCTCTGCCACGTCCTCCGCGTGTTTCCATCCGTCCTGACCAGCGGTCCAGACATGGGTGGTGCGGGTCAGCTTGCCGCTGGTCGCCATCCGGCCCAGGTCGGCCTTGGAATAGGGGCCATGGGTCTGCCCGTTCTCGGCGATGTGCCAGACATGTTCGACCGGCGGGGGCGGTGGGGCCGGTGCTGCTGCGGGCTGCGGTGCGGCCTGTGCGGGGCGCGCGCCCCAGGGGCCGGATTGTGCCATCTGGTTGGCCATCGCCATGCCCATCCCCATGCCGAGGCCCGCGCCCATGCCGCCATCCCCACCGGGATTGCTGGCGGCCGCGCTCATCGCTTCGGCGGCGGAGAACTGGGTGTACTTGTTCAGATCGCCGACGATCCCCATGGAGGTCCGCTGGTCCAGCGCCTCTTCCACAGCGGGGGGCAGCGAGATGTTCTCGATATACAGTTCGGGGATTTCCAGCCCGTATTCGGCGATGGTGCCGCTGATTTCCTTGGCGACCAGCTTGCCCAGATCGGCGGTGTTGGCGGCCATGTCGAGCACCGGAATGCCGGAGCCTGCGATCACCCGCGAAAACTCCTGCACGATGATGTTGCGGATCTGGAAGCTGATCTCGTCCATCGTGAATTCGCCGTCCGTGCCGACGATTTCCGTCAGGAAGCGGCCGGGGTCGGTGACGCGGATCGAATAGGTGCCATAGGCGCGCAGGCGGACCGGGCCAAACTCGGGGTCGCGCGCCATGATCGGGTTCTTTGTGCCCCATTTCAGGTCCGTGAACCGGTTGGTGGAGACGAAGTAGATCTCGGACTTGAAAGGCGACTTGAAGCCGTGGTCCCAGTGCTGGAGCGTCGTCATGATCGGCATGTTGTTCGTCTCGAGCATGTAGAGCCCGGGGGTGAACACATCGGCCAGCTGCCCTTCGTGGACAAAGACGGCGGCCTGGCTTTCGCGCACCGTCAGCTTGGCGCCGTACTTGATTTCATGTCCCTCACGTTCGAACCGCCAGACCATGGTGTCGCGGGTGTCGTCCGTCCAGTGGATGACGTCGATGAATTCGCCGCTCAGGAAATCGAAAATGCCCATGTCAGGCCTCCTTGGTTCAACTGTCCCCGCCGGTCAGCTCGCGGGCCAGGTCGGCCACGATCGGGCGGGCCTCCTCCAGGCGCATGCCGACAGTGAGGTGGGGATCGTACAACATCTTCAACAGCATCTCGTCATGGGTCGTCAGCAGGGCGAACTCGTCGTCGTCGTTGAAGATCGACGGACGCGCCTGCGGGCTGTCATTGGCCAAGCCCAGCCCCTGCGCCATTTCCTCGTGATAGCAGGAGCGGCGGATCAGGTCGGGATGTTCGGCCCGCACCAGCGCGATCGCCTGGCCATAGGCCGCGTCGCTGTCCTCGGTGGAAAAGGCGACGACCAGGCAATGGATCGTGCGCGGCAACCGGCGGAAGATGCCCAGCGACCCGGCCGAGATGTTGGGCACCAGTTCCTGCACCCGTTTGACCACGTCGTCGCGGTCATCCTCGCCCATGACGAGGACGTGGAAATTGGCGCCGCTGTTGACGTAGCTGATCGAATGGCCGGTCAGGCGGGCCAACCGCGAGGTGTAGCCGCGGATGGTGCTGTTGTCCTTGTCGCGGATGCGCTTGGGGACCGAGTCGCCGAATTCCGCGGTGATCCGCACCGGGCCGGGCCAGCGCCGCAGGAAGCTGGGCGCGCCATTGCCGGACCGCAACCCGCCACCACGCGCATATTCGTCGTAGAAAGCGATCTGTTCGAAATTGCGCGCCAGTTCCCGTGCGGTGAAGGGTGTGTCGGCCCCTCCACCATCCTGTCGCAGCAGGCCCTGGGTCAGCAGGTCCGCCTGGAAGGACGCGTAATACTGGCGCAGAAATTCGCTTTCCGCCGAAGGGCCTTCTGGCACGGTGGGGCGCGGCTGGCTAAGGCTCGCGGGCCGGGCCTGCGGTTTCAGCGACGAGGGCTGTTCGATCAGCTGGCACGACGTCAGCAGGGCCAGCCCTGACAGGGCCATCCCGGTGGCGCGTGCGCGCCGGAAACGTGGTGCCAGCCTGCGCATCGCTGCCTCAGTTCGCCGGGACCGCGGTTGCGGCATTGTCGCCGACACCGTCGCCACGGGCCTTGGCCGAGGCCAGCGTGTCGCGCAGTTCGGATTCCATCTTCTTCAGCTCTTCTTCGGCCGCGGCGCGGCGGGCCTTGCCTTCGTCGGCGATCTGCAGGCTTTCCTCGATCGTGCCGATCAGGTCCGCGTTGGCCTGTTTCACCGCCTCGATGTCGAAGACGCCGCGCTCCATCTCTTCGCGGATCATCTTGTTGCTTTCGCGCAGGTTCTTGGCGTTGGAGGTCAGCAATTCATTGGTCAGGTCGTTGGCCTCGCGCACGGCGGCGGCGGCTTCGGCGGAACGCTGGATGGTGACGGCCTGGGCCAGTTGGGTTTCCCAAAGGGGCACGGTGTTCACGAGGGTCGAATTGATCTTGGTGACCAGCGACTTGTCGTTTTCCTGCACCAGGCGGATCGAGGGCAGGGATTGCATCGTCACCTGGCGGGTCAGCTTCAGGTCATGCACCCGGCGTTCCAGGTCGTCACGGGCGGCGCGCAGGTCGCGCAGCTCCTGCGCCTTCATCACCTGTTCGCCTTCGGGGGCGGCGTTGACCTCTGCTTCCTTGGCGGGGATGTCGCTTTCGTCCAGCACCTTCAGCTTTTCCTCGCCCGCAGCGATGTAGAGCGCGAGTTCGTCGTAGAAGGTCAGCGTCTTTTCATAGAGCAGGTCGAGCGACTTGATATCCTTGAGAAGCGTGTGTTCGTGGCCCAGCAGATCCTCGGTGATCTTGTCGATCTGGTCCTGCACCTCTTCGAACTGGGCGGTGAACTTGGCAAAGGGCGCGGCGCGGCCCAGCAGCTTTTCCCAGAAGGACCGTTCTCGGCGCACGTCCAGTTCGGACACCGAAAAGCCGCGGATCGTGGTGACGATGTTGCGCAGGCTGTCCCCGGCCGGGCCGACATCCTTGTTGCGGACGTCCTGAAGCATCGCCTGCGAGATCTCCTGCAGCTCTGCCTGGGCGCCCGATCCGAAGCGCACGATCGACCCGGTATCGGTCATGTCCAGTTCGGCCATCCGCTTGGTGATCTCGGCGGCGGTCGGTTCGTCCGCATCGGCCATCGGCACCAGCGCATCGGCGGGTTTGGGTTCGGGCAGAATGACGGCGTTGACCTCCTCGACATCCTTGAGGGTCTCTTCCGCCTTGGAACGAATGTTCTGGGACATGTGGCTTACTCCGATATTTTTGCCGGCACGGGGCCGATTAATCCGGGCGGACGCCCTCACGTTGCAGTCTCTCCCGCAACACTTCTATTTCAACGGTCACGTCGGTGGCATCGTCCGACAACAATTTTTGTGTCCGGGCGGCGAAATTCTGCTCCAGGTCGGTCAGAAGCGCCTCGTAATCGGCCCGGGCCTGGGCATCGCGCGTGCGGGCGTAGAGATCGGCGAACTTCACCGTCGCGTCCCGCGCGCCCTGCAGGTAGATGCCCATATACTTGCGCGCCGCGGTCAGATCGCGGGGGTCGTTTTCCACGGTTCGGAACAGGTCGCGTGCCACGGTCTGGAAATTCTCGACCCGCGCCTCGAGGCGCCGGTCCTGCGCCCGCTTGATCGCGTCGGTCATCGCGGCCAGATGAGCCTCGCCCTTGTCGACGGCGCGGGCTACGCGGTCGGTCTGGTGCAGGTTGGCCCCTTCCATCCCCTTGTCGCGCAGCGGGTCGAAGCCGAAGGCAAAGCTGTGCAGGACCGCGCCGAGGACCGCGAAAATGCCGGCCTCGATCACGCCATGGCCGACGATGCCGACAATGCCCAGCCCGACCCCGGTCAGCAGCGAGGCCAGGATCTTGCGCGGGAGGGCAGGGCGGCGGGCGACCTTGCGTGCCTCGTAGGCTTCCTGCGCCTTGATGCCTTCGCGGGTCATCCAGGCGGCCAGGATCAGCGCGCCGAAGGCGACGAGGTATTGCGCCATGTCCACGGGCCCCGAGGTGAAGGCCTTCCAGATCAGGGGAAACGGCGCCAGGAACAACAGGTTGACACGGCCACCGGCGCGGGTGCGCGTGGCGCCCTTGAATGATCCGCCGGGCTGCGTGGGCCGGGTATCGTCCGATTTGCCCTGGGGGCTGAATTCTCCGCCGAACCGTTGTGCCATTACACCCCCGACGCCGTCAGGGTGGCGTAAAGCGTCAGGGCCACCAGAAGGAAAAAGGCCAATTTCTGTAATCCGCTGCCGGTCATGTCGCCCCCCTTGTGTCTGGCGTACCGGTTAATATGGGGATGCGTAGCACCAATGGCACCCCCTGCCTAGGTTTACTGCGGTTCCATGGCGGTACTTTGACACCTTCCCGCGCATGGCCAGCGCCCGACATCGCAATTGGCCGGTTTCGCCAAATGATTGAGCATTTCGCGCCAGTTGCACGCAGCGGCTGTGCTGCGGTCAATCCTTGCGGGGCTTGCGGCGCGACGGCTTCTGGCCCGGACCGTTATCCCACGGGGCCTGCCCGCCCGAGCCGCCGCGATCAGGCCGTCCACGGCCTCTGAGCGTCGGTTTGCCCGTTTTCTGGCCGGGTTTCGAACCGGGGCGGGCCTTTTCAGCGGTCTCGGGCTTTGCCGGGCCGGGCTTGCCGGCCAGGGATTTGCCCTTCTTGCGGATCGGTCGCTTGTGGCCGGGGCGCGGCGCGGGCATCTCGTCTTCCATGCCCAGCTGATCGCGCAGCACCTTGCGACGAACCTCTTCGACGTCACCGGCGGCCAGCTGGCCCAGCTGGAACGGCCCGTAGGACACGCGGATCAGCCGGTTCACGCTTAGCCCGACGCTTTCCATGGCGCGCCGGATCTCGCGGTTCTTGCCCTCGCGCAGGCCGACGGTCAGCCAGGCATTGGCGCCCTGCTGGCGGTCGAGCGTGACCTGCATGGGCTGGAATGTCTCGCGATCCACCACCACGCCGTCGCGCAGGGGGGCCAGGGTGGCGTCGGTCGGGTTGCCCTTCACCCGGACCCGGTAGCGCCGGAGCCAGCCGGTGGAGGGCAGTTCAAGCTTGCGCTTCAGCTCTCCATCGTTGGTCAGCAGCAGCAGGCCCTCGGAATTGAGGTCGAGCCGTCCGACCGACATGACCCGGGGCAGGTCCTCGGGCAGGTTGTCGTAGATCGTCGGGCGGCCCTGTTCGTCCTTGTTGGTCGTCACCAGCCCGGTCGGCTTGTGATAGAGCCACAGGCGCGCGGGTTCCGGCGCGGCCAGCGGTTTGCCGTCCACCTCGATCCTGTCGCGGTCGGTCACGTTCAGCGCGGGGCTGTCGATCACCTTGCCGTTCACGGTGACCCGGCGCGCCTCGATGATCTTTTCGGCCTCGCGGCGCGACGCGATACCGGCGCGGGCCAGGACCTTGGCGATCCGGTCTCCGGCGGGGGTCTTCGGGGTGTCGGGTGTCTGCGTCATGTCCGGGACTTACCCGCTTTCCGATGCTTGCGAAAGAACGGAGTGTGGGGCAACAGGGCATATGGAGTTCACGTCGTTCATGGATCAGGCGCTGGAAGAGGCGCGCGCCGCCGCCGCCCGGGGCGAGGTGCCGGTGGGTGCGGTGCTGGTGGGGCCGGACGGAGCCATCGTTGCCCGCGCCGGCAACCGGACGCGCGAATTGTCCGACCCGTCGGCCCATGCCGAGATGCTGGTGATCCGCGAGGCCTGCGCCGCTACCGGGTCCGAGCGGTTGCCGGACCATGATCTGTACGTGACGCTGGAACCCTGCCCTATGTGCGCCGCCGTGATCGGTGCGGCGCGGCTGCGGCGGCTATATTATGGCGCGTCCGACCCGAAATCGGGCGGTGTCGCGCAGGGGCCCCGCGTCTTTGCCCATCCGCAATGCCATCACGTGCCCGAGGTTTACGACGGCATTGCCGGGGCGGCGTCCGAGGCATTGCTGAAAGAGTTCTTCGCAGCGCGGCGGTAGGCGCCATGGGCACCAACCCGTGCGAAACGACGCCGGGTTGGTGCCGGTCACGGCCCTCGCAGGGGCCGTAGCGGTTCAGAACGTCTGGTCGTAATCGCCGACCGAGGGTTCGGTCCGGATGACGTCGTCGATCTCCTTGAAGATCGCGCGCAGCTCTTCTTCGCTGTCAGAGCTTTCGCAGACCACCACCAGGTTCGGCGTGTTCGACGAGGCGCGCACCAGGCCCCAGGACCCGTTGTCCAGGATCACGCGGGCCCCGTTCACCGTCACGACTTCCTTGATGGCGCGGCCCGCGAAGGTGTCGCCGGCTTCGCCTTTGGCGACCAGTTTCTCGACCAGCCGGTCGAGGATGTCGTATTTCTCGGTATCCGCCGCGTAGGGCGACATGGTCGGGGTCGACCAGGTCTTGGGCAGCGCCTTGCGCAGGTCCGACATCTTCATGTCCGGGTTGCGGTCCATCAGCTTACAGATCTCGACCGCGACACGCATGCCGTCGTCATAGCCACGCCCCACGGGTTCGGCCATGAAGTAATGGCCCGATTTCTCGAAGCCCGCCAGGGCGCCCAATTCGTGCACGCGGCGCTTCATGTGGCTGTGACCGGTCTTCCAGTAATCGGCCTTCACGCCATTGGCCTGAAGCTCGGGGTCGGAGGCGAAGAGGCCGGTGGATTTCACATCCGCCACGAAGGTCGAGTTCGGGTAGAGCTTGGACAGGTCGCGCGCCATGATGACACCCACCTTGTCGGCAAAGATCTCCTCGCCCTCGTCATCGACCACGCCGCAGCGGTCGCCATCGCCGTCGAAACCAAGCGCCATGTCGGCACCGGACGCGCGGACGCTGTCGGCCATGTCGTGCAGCATCTCCATCGCTTCGGGGTTCGGATTGTAATTGGGGAAGGTGTAGTCGAGCGTATTGTGGCTATCGACGATCTCGACCCCGATCCGCTTGAACACTTCGGGCGCAAAGGCCGCCGCGGTGCCGTTACCGGTGGCGCAGACGACCTTGAGCTTGCGGGACATTTTGAAATCGCCCACCAGGTCGTCCATGTAGGCATCCCAGACGCCATCGACGAATTCGTAGGACCCGCCGGGACGCGGCTCGCCCTTGCCTTCCAGCACGATGTCCTTCAGCTCTCCCATCTCGTCGGGGCCGTGGGTCAGGGGCATGTCAAAGCCCATCTTCACCCCGGTCCAGCCGTTCGGGTTGTGCGAGGCAGTGACCATGGCGACAGCGCAGCCGCCCAGGTGGAAGGACGAGAAATAGGCCATCGGCGTGATGCAGGGGCCGATATCCTTCACCTCGATCCCGGCCTGCATCAGGCCCAGGATTAGCGCGTTCTTGATCGCCAGCGAATAATCCCGGTAGTCGTTGCCGACCGCGATGACCGGCTTGATGCCCCGCTTGTGCATCTGGGTACCAAGACCCAGGCCAAGGGCGGTCATGCCGGGCAGGTTGATCTCGTCCGGGTATTTCCAGCGTGCGTCGTATTCGCGGAAGCCTGTCGGCTTCATCATCGGGTCGCGCAGGAATTCCCAGGTGTTCGGGGTGACGTCGGCAATCGGTTTGGTCACTTTAATCTCTTCCAATAATTTTCTTCACAAACGGACCGGGTCCGCCTTTGCCAATCGGTCAAAGGCCATCAGCGTGTCAACCAATTTGCCCATCTGTTGTAACGGGATCATGTTCGGTCCGTCAGAGGGAGCATTGTCCGGGTCTTCGTGGGTTTCGATGAAAACCGAGGCGATGCCCAAAGAAACGGCACATCTTGCCATGACCGGCGCAAACTCGCGCTGGCCGCCGGACGATCCGCCCTGGCCACCGGGCTGCTGCACGGAATGGGTGGCGTCCATGACCACCGGGTATCCGCCCTGCGCCATCTGCGGCAGCGACCGCATGTCGGCAACCAGCGTGTTGTAGCCGAAGGACGTGCCGCGTTCGGTCAGCATGATCCGTTCATTGCCGGTGCTTTCGATCTTTGCCACGACATTGGGCATGTCCCAGGGGGCCAGGAATTGCCCCTTCTTGACGTTGATGACGGCGCCGGTCTGTCCGGCGGCCAGCAACAGGTCGGTCTGGCGGCACAGGAAGGCGGGGATCTGCATCACGTCGCAGACCTCGGCCACCGGGGCGCATTGGGCCTCGGTGTGGATGTCGGTCAGGACGGGACAGCCGATCGCCGCTTTGACGCCCTGCAGGACCTTCAGGCCGTCCTCCATCCCAAGGCCACGTTTGCCGGATACGGAGGTGCGGTTGGCCTTGTCGTAGGAGGCCTTGAAGATGAACTGGGTCCCCGCCTGCGCACAGATCTCGGCCAGCGTGCCGGCGATCATCTGGGCGTGATCGGCGCTTTCCAGTTGGCAGGGGCCGGCGATCAGGGTCAACGGCTGGTCGTTGCCGACGCGGAGTGCGCCGATATCAATGGTCTTCATATCAGGAGGATACCTGTTCCCTTAGAATGGACGCGGTCAGCGAGAACATCAGGTAGATCCCCGACAAGATCAAGAAGGCAAGCACCGTGTTCTCGAACTTGCGCGGATAAGAGGGGTCCTCTGCCGCGACGGGATTGACCGATGTGGTCAGGTAGCGGACCTGGCGGTTCGCCTCCATCTCGGTCTGTTTCTCGTTGGTGATCGCCGATTGCAGGAAGAGATCCGCGGTCGCCAGGTCGGCCTGGGCCATCTGGACGCGTGCGGCTTTCTCGGCGAGCGAGGCTTCGCCGCTGGTGGCGTCCGACATCTTGGCGTTCAGGTCGTCTAGCAGCGCCTCAAGCCGGCGGATGTCGCCGCGGGCACCGTCGACGCGTGCCTGGTTCGGGCGACGGTTGTCGATCAGGGCCTGCAATTGCAGCTGCTTTTCCTGCAACTGGATCTCGTAATTGTTGATCTGGGACCGCAGCGACGCGATGAAGGCTTCGGGGTCGATGAAGTTCGATTCCTGCAGGCGGACCAACGCCTCCTGCGCTTCGCGGCGTTCCGCCTTGGCGCTGGCGAGGCTTTCGCGGGCGGATTTCATGCTGTCCTCGCGCTTGCGGCGGGACAATTCGTCGACCCGTTCCTCGGCATAGTGGATCAGCCGGTCGGAGTAATCGGCGGCGATCTGCGGATCTGCCGCAGACACTTCCATGCGGATCACGCCTTCGGTCGGGTCGTAGCCGATCTTCACGTATTTCTGGTAGACCTTGTAGGCTTCCTCGTTCGAGGGGTTCTCGACCAGGCGCTGGATCGGGTCGATCCAGGGCTGGCTGAAGTGATCCTTGAAGCCGATATCCTGATCCAGACGAACCATGGCGTCCTTGGATTCCAGATAGGACTGCACCGCGATCGCATCCTGGTTGGTCGCGAATTGCGTGCCCTGAAGCAGACCTCCAAGGCCGGTGCCACCGGTGCTGTCGGCCTGCAGGATCAGGAATTCGGATTTCGACGAATACATCGGCGTCGCGACGACGAAGAAGTAATACCCGGCCAGGATCGTCGGGGCGAAGACGAAGAAGGACAGCCGCGTGAACAGCAGGAACAGGCGGCGGCGGCGGCGGCGCGCGATGTCGCGTTGGATCGACATGATCTCCTGCGCGCGGCGCTGTGCGGGGCTGACCTCGGTCGAGGGCAGTTGCGCATCGCCCAGCGGCATCGTCTTGGGCAGGTTCGGTTTCGTCTTGGCGGGCAGTTTCGCGTCGCCCGCATCACCCTTGTCGCCGCCATCCTTCGACCCGGGGACGACGAGTTCCAGCATGTTGGTCGGCTTGAACGGGTCGATCCCGCGTGACCGCAACTGGCGCACCGCGTCGAAATCAGAGGTCGGGGCCAGCCCGTGTTTCTGCGCGACGCGCCGCGCCATGCGCAGCTGGCGACCGGTCAGGCCTTCCTGCCGGATCGCGTCGATATCGGTTTCGGACTGCACCTCGCCGGCAGAGGCGACATCGCCATCGCGCGGCTGATCCTGATCCGGCGCCGGGGCCGGGGCCTTGCCGCGGGCCGCGACGTCGGTGCCTTTCGGTGCCTCTTCGGGACGGGCGGGGCGACGGGTGCCGGCCTGTTCGCCCTGCTGGGCCTTCAGCGCGGCCAGCGCGGCGGCCCGGCGGCGCGCGACGTCCGAAGCGGAGGGCGCGGTTTGGGCAGGCGCGGCCTGCGCGGTGTCATCCTGATCGGTTTCGGGGCGCGCCGCGGTCTGCGGCTGCTCGTCCACGCTGTTGCGGCGGATGCGGAATTTCTTAGCCTTGGGTTTCGTAGTCATAGAGCTCTTTCGCTTCTTCCAAGGAATCAAACATGTACAATTGGCCGCCCATCAGTACCGCGGCTTCGCTGGCGAATTTCTTCAACGTTTCGGGATCGTGGGACACGATAACGACAGTCGTCGTGCGCAGGCGTTCCTTGAGGATGTCCCCCGCCTTGCGGTTGAACTCCACATCGGTGGAGGCCGGCATGCCCTCGTCGATCAGGTACATGTCGAAATCGAGCGCCAGCAGCAGCGCAAAGGAAAACCGCGCGCGCATCCCGGTGGAATAGGTGCCCAGCGGCTGGTCGAAATATTCCCCCAGCCCGCAGAGCCAGCGGCAATAGGCCTCCACGTAGTCGGGGTCGAGCCCGTAGATCCGCGCAATATAGCGCGAGTTTTCCATTGCGGAGTGCTTGTTCACCACGCCGCCCATGAACCCCAGCGGGAAGGAGATGCGGCCGAGGCGGCGAATTTCACCTTCGTCGGGCTTTTCCAGACCTGCCATCATGTTGATCAGGGTGGTCTTGCCGGTGCCGTTGGGGGCCAGAATGCCCAGCGAACGCCCAAGCTCCACCCGGAAGGAGACCTTTTCGAGGATCACCTTTCGTTGGGAGCCTGTCCAGAAGGACTTGCTGACATTGTCGAACTCGAGCATCGCTCGCTCCGGTTCTGCTCTACCGCACTCCTTTAGCGGAGCATTATTAACGGCACCTTTGGGTTTTGGCGCAATATTGCTGATTTCTGCCACTGATGCCAAGCTAACACGGCGAAAATGTGGCGAAATCGCCAGAAAGATGGCGCAATTGTGCCAAGTTTCGTTAACTTTCAAGGTATTGTCGTGGGATGGTTCGCGGGCCGGCAACTCTGCCGTGACGTCATCCCTTCGCCTTGCCCCGCCTGATCGGCAAAAAGGGCGACCCGCAGGCCGCCCCTTCAGTTGTTCTATCTTGATGCCTTATGCGATCAGCGTGGAGAAAAGACCCCATCCAAGGCCGCCCAGAACGGCGCCGGCGAAGGCAAAACCGACATAGGCGGCAAAGACACGCGGTTTGACCAGGGCCCAGACCGCGACCGCGGCGGGGATGCAGGTCATGCCGCCCGCGATGATGAAGGACATTGCCGCGCCGTGCGACATGCCCTGGGTCAACAGCGCGTCCACCAGCGGCACCGCAGTATAGCCGTTCAGGTAGGCCGGTGCCCCGACCAACGCGCCCAGCAGGATCGGACCGATGCCGGTGCCGCCGACCACGCCCGCGATCATCTCGGCCGGGACATAGGTGATCATCACCGATTCCAGCAGGTAGGCCAGGGTCAGCCATTTCAGCAGGAAGACCGTGTTCTCGACCGTGGCGTCGCGGAAGGTCGCGCGGCGGTCGGCCTCACCCCAGAATTTCCAGACCGGCTTGCCCTCGAACGGTTTCTTGACCCCGCAGCAGCCACCGACCTGGGGCCGTTCACGCAGCGGATCGGCAAAGACCGGGGACGTCTTGGCCAGCATTGTCAGCGCCCCGCCCGCCAGGCCGATGGTCACGGCGGCCAGCGTCTTGGCCAGGGCAAAATCAAAGCCCAGCGTGCCCGCGGTGATGAAGAACATTGGCGGGTCCATCAGCGGCGAGGCCAGCCAGAAGGCCATGACGGCCGACAGCGGCACGCCAAGCGCCAGCATCGCGGCGATGAAGGGGATCACCTGGCAGGAGCAGAAGGGCGACAGCCCCCCGGCCAGCGCGGCCATCACGATCATCGTCGCCTCGCGGCCCGTGAACGCGCGGGAGATCATCGTCTCCGCCCCGCTGGCCTTGAGGTACCCGATCGACAGCACCGCGAAAGCGATCATCGGTGCGGTGCCCAGCAGCGCCTCGATCGCGAAGCGCAGGGTCGGGCCGGTCTGGGCGGTGTCGAAGATCACCAGCAGCAGGATCAGAACCCCGCTGGCCAGCCAGGCCTTGTCGATCCGCTTCCACAGCGACGGGCCTGCGGAGGGGTGGGAATGCGTCGTGTCAGCCATGATCATGGTCCTCCGGCGTGATACCTGGCCGGGCATCCGCGCAGCATTCGCGCAGCAGGAACCCGGCCAGGTCGTGCAATTCGTCATAGGCGACCGCGGCACAGATGATGCTGCGGCCCTTCTTTTCCTGGGTCACAAGCCCCGCCTGGGCGAGGATCTTCATGTGATGCGTCAGGGTCGACCCGGTGATCCCGGTACGCTCCCCCAACTCGCCGATCGTCGCGCCCTCGGGGCCGGCGCGCACCAGCGTGCGCAGCACGGTCAGGCGCTGCTCGCTGCCAAGCGCGGCGAAGGTTGAGGCGGCGCGTTCGAGGCGCAGGTCGTCTGTCTGAGTCGTTTTCATGATTCTAGAAATATCGAAGTTACGCCCGGATGCAAGGGATACTTTCATATTTCTCGAAATATGGTTCTGTTTGACCCTGGCGCGGACCGATGCATCATCCCGTCCGTGACCGACCTTGCCGAAGATATCCGCGCCTGCCGCCTTTGTACCGCCCGCTTCGCGGCCACGAAGACGCAGCACCAGCCGCGTCCGGTGCCGTGGTTCCGCCCCTCCGCCCGGCTGCTGATCGCGGGGCAGGCGCCGGGATTGCAGGTGCATGAAAAGGGGCGACCCTTCGACGACCGCTCGGGCGACCGGCTGCGCGACTGGCTGGGGATCGACCGGGACACGTTCTATGACCTCGACCGCGTGGCCGTGGTGCCGATGGCATTCTGTTTTCCCGGCTACGATGCGCGCGGGTCGGACCTGCCGCCGCCGCCGATCTGTTCCACGACGTGGCACGATGCGGTGATCGGCGGGCTGACCGGCCTGCGCCTGCGCGTCGTGATCGGGGCCTATGCGCAGGCATACCACCTGGGCCGGAAGGGGCCGCTGACCGAGACGGTGCGCGGCTTCCGCGACCATCTGCCGGACGCGATCCCCTTGCCTCATCCGTCCTGGCGCAATACCGGGTGGCTGAAGAAGAACCCCTGGTTCGAAACCGACCTGCTGCCCGTGCTGCGGCAAAAGGTGAAGGAGGCGCTTGGTGACTGAACTGACCCCGCTCGATACCGCCCATGACGCGATGCAGGCCGCGCCCGACGACGACCGCGCCCGGCTGCGTTTCTACGAACGCCTCGCGGACAGCGAATTGTTCCTGATGCTGACCGAAGAGGCGAAGGACGACCGCGTCTCGCCCGAACTGTTCGAATTGCCCGAGGCGACCTACGTGCTGGTCTTCGACCGGGAGGAACGGCTCTCCACCTTCGCCGGTCGCGCGGTGCCCTATGCGGGCCTGTCGGGCCGGGCCATCGCTGGCATGCTGGCAGGGCAGGGGATCGGGCTGGGCCTGAACCTGGAAGTCGCGCCGTCCTCGATCCTGATCCCGCCCGATGCGGTCGATTGGCTGGCTGCGACGCTGGCCGAAGCACCTTCGGAGGTCGAGGAACGCATTGCCGAATTCACCCGCCCCGCCGGTCTGCCCGAAGACCTGCTGGCCGCGCTGGACCAGAAGCTGGCGATGACCGCAGGCCTGGCCCGGCAGGCCTTCCTGGTCGGCACGGTTGGCGAAAGCGGCGCGCGCGGCCACCTTCTGGCCTTCATCGACGCGGAGGACGGCGCCCGTGCCGCGCTGGCCAAGGCCGCCGGAGAGGCGCTGACCTTTTCGGGGCTGGAGGCCGGGGTGATGGATGTCGGTTTCTTCGCCGCGCATGACCCTGCGGCAGCGGCGCTGGCCCGCCACGGTCTGCGCTTCGACCTGCCGGAACCCGCCAAGGTGTCCGAGGTCGTGCGCCCGGCCCCCGGCAGCGACCCTGAGAAACCGCCGATCCTGAAGTGATCCACGGC
This sequence comes from Pseudooceanicola atlanticus, assembly GCF_000768315.1. Lineage (GTDB taxonomy): Bacteria > Pseudomonadota > Alphaproteobacteria > Rhodobacterales > Rhodobacteraceae > Pseudooceanicola > Pseudooceanicola atlanticus. The sequence goes on along the minus strand of NZ_AQQX01000002.1, from coordinate 355,780 downwards.
CGGCCAGGTGCCGCATCCCGCACCGCAAACTCGCGACCTGCATTTCGGGGCGGCCCTTTCGCTTGCCCTCTCGCGCGGTGATGACTAAGCCGTGAAGTCATGAAACTATTGTTCCTCGGCGATGTCGTGGGCCGCACCGGACGGACGGCCATATCGGAAACCCTCCCCAAGCTGCGGGAGGCCTGGAAGCTCGATTTCGTCGTGGTCAACGGCGAGAACGCGTCGAACGGGGCCGGGCTGACGGGCGATCATGCCAAGCTGTTGCTGGATGCCGGGGCGGATTGCCTGACGCTGGGCGATCATGCCTTTGACCAGAAGGACATGATGACCTTCATCGAGGGCGAATCGCGGATCATCCGGCCGATCAACTATGCCAAGTCCGCACCGGGGCGCGGCTATCGCATCTTCGACGCGCCGGGCGGGCGCAAGGTGCTGGTGGCGCAAATCCTCGGCCAGGTCTTCATGAAGCGGGCCTTCGACGATCCGTTCTCGGCCATCGAACAGTTGCTGAAAGCGCATCCGCCGGGCGGGCTGGTCCAGGCGTCGATCATCGACATCCATTGCGAGGCGACGTCGGAAAAGATGGCCATGGGCCATTGGTGCGACGGCAAGGCCAGCCTCGTCGTCGGCACCCACACCCATGTGCCCACGGGGGACGCACAGATCCTGCCCAAGGGCACAGCCCACATGTCCGATGCCGGGATGTGCGGTGACTACAATTCCGTAATCGGCATGGACAAGGCCGAGCCGCTGCGCCGCTTCGTCACCGGCATGGGCAAGGGCCGCTATGAACCCGCCAAGGGCGAGGCCACGCTGTCGGGTATCTACGTCGAAACCGATGACCGCACGGGCCTGGCCAAGCGGGTCGAGATGGTGCGCCAGGGCGGGCGGCTGGCCCAGTCCGGCCCCGGCCCGGTGTGAGCGGACGACGGACCACCCTGATCCTGACCCTCCTGCTGATCGTCATCGGGGCGGGCTGGGCGCTGACGCAGCCCCTGAACAAGATCGCGGTCAGCACCGGGTATCAACCGCTGGGCCTGGTGTTCTGGCAGGCGCTGATCGGCGCGGTGATCCTGGGCGCGATCTGCGCCGCAACGGGTCGCCTGTTCCGGCCTACCCGCGACCAATGGGTCATGGCCCTCGTCATTGCGCTGATCGGAACCGTGCTGCCGGCGGTCGCGTCCTACCGCGCGGCGGTGCATCTGCCGGCGGGGGTGCTTTCGATCCTGCTCTCCCTCGTGCCGATCATCAGCTTTCCGATTGCGATGGCCATGGCGACGGATCATTTCAGCCTGCGCCGCTTTGCCGGGCTGACGACCGGGCTGGTCGCCGTCCTGTTGATCGCGCTGCCCGAGGCCAGCCTGCCTGACCCGGCCATGGTCCTTTGGATCCCCGTCGCTCTGATTGCCCCAGCCTTCTACGCGCTGGAGGGCAATGTCGTCGCGAAATTCGGCACCTACCGGATGGACGCAGTGCAGACATTGTTTCTGGCCTCCTGCATAGGTGCTGTGACCGCGCTGCCCGCGGCACTGGCCATGGGGCAATTCATCCTGCCCGCGGAAATCGGCAAGCCGGAGGCTGCGCTGATCGTCTCGGCGGCCGTCCATGCGGCGGTCTATACCGGCTATGTCTGGCTGGTGGGCCGCGCGGGGCCGCTTTTTGCGGTGCAGGTCAGTTACTTGGTGACGGTGTTCGGGCTGGTCTGGTCGATGCTGCTGCTGGGGGAACGCTATGCGCCTCAGATCTGGGCAGCACTGGCGCTGATGCTGGTGGGAATGGCGCTTGTCCAACCCCGACCTGAGCTCAAACCAAGAGCGGCCTTGCCCGAAGCGGGCCAAGACGCCTAGATAGGCGACGGCGCGCTGTGATGCGTCCCGTCAGACCAGAAGCCGGAGCATTGACGTGATCGAATTCCTGAACGTGTCCCAGACCGGGGCCGCCGTTCTGACCCTGGGTGTGGTTATCGTCATGTTCGCGCTGTTCGTGCGCGAGATCTACCCGGCAGAAGTCGTGGCCGTCACCGGCGCGGCACTGATGCTGGCCCTTGGCCTGCTGCCCTACGACAACGCCCTGTCGGTGCTGTCGAACCCGGCGCCCTGGACCATCGGCGCGATGTTCATCATCATGGGCGCCCTGGTCCGAACCGGCGCGCTGGATGCCTTCACGCAATTGGCCGAAAGCTACGCGACACGGCCCAAGGTGGCCATCGCGGCGCTTCTGGCCTTTGTCATCGTGGCCTCGGCCATTGTGGCGAACACGCCCGTGGTCGTCGTGATGATCCCGGTTTTCGTTCAATTGGCGCGCAAGCTGGGCGCGTCGGCCTCGCGCCTGCTGATCCCGCTGTCCTACGCGGCGATCATGGGCGGCACGCTGACCCTTATCGGGACCTCGACCAACCTGTTGGTCGACGGTGTCGCGCGCGCCCGCGGGATGGAGCCGTTCTCGATCTTCGAGGTGACCCCGATCGGCCTGGTCGTCGTGGCGTGGGGGATGCTCTACCTCGGCGTGCTGGGGCCGTTCCTGCTGCCCAAGCGGGACAGCATGGCGACACTTCTGTCTGACCGCTCCAAGATGAAGTTCTTCACCGAGGCCGTGATCCCGCCCGAATCGAACCTCGTGGGCCGCGATGTGCTGGACGTGCAGCTGTTCAAGCGCGAGGGCGTGCGGCTGATCGACGTCGTTCGGGGCGACGTGTCGCTGCGCCGCAACCTCAAGGACGTCGTTCTCGAGGTCGGGGACCGGGTCGTCCTGCGCTCTCAGATTTCCGAATTGCTGAGCCTGCAGCGCAACAAGAGCCTCAAGCGGGTCGATCAGATCTCGGCCGTGGAAACCACGACCGTCGAGGCGCTGATCACCCCCGGCTGCACCATGGTGGGCCGTGAACTGGGATCGCTGCGCCTGCGCCGCCGCTACGGTGTCTACGTGCTGGCCGTGCATCGCCGGAACCAGAATATCGGGCGGCAACTGGATGAAACCGTTGTCCGCGTGGGCGATACCCTGCTGCTGGAAGGCGCGCCCGAGGACATTCGCCGCCTGTCCCAGGACATGCAGATGGTGGATGTCTCGCAGCCTTCGGCCCGCGGGTTCCGCCGCGAACAGGCCCCGATCGCGATCATCGCGCTCTTTGCCATCGTGGCGCTGGCGGGCTTTGGCGTGGCGCCGATCTTCATGCTGACGGTGCTGGCCGTCGCGCTGGTTCTGGTCACCCGCTGCATCGACGCTGACGAGGCGTTTTCCTATGTCGACGGGCGATTGCTGGCGATGATCTTTTCCATGCTCGCGGTCGGGGCGGCGCTGGAACATACCGGCGCGGTGGAGCTGATCGTGCAGGCCGTGTCGCCCTTCCTGATGGACCTGCCGATCTTCTTCGTGATCTGGTCGATCTACCTGCTGACCTCGGTCCTGACGGAAATGGTGTCGAACAACGCCGTCGCCGTGGTCGTGACCCCCATTGCCATCGGGCTGGCGCAGGCCATCGGGGTCGATCCGCGGCCGCTGGTCATCGCGGTGATGGTGGCGGCCTCTGCCTCTTTCGCGACGCCGATCGGCTATCAGACCAACATGATGGTCTACGGCCCCGGCGGCTACAAGTTCACCGACTTCATGAAGATCGGCATCCCGCTGAACCTGTCGATGGGCCTGATCGTGTCGGCGGTCATCCCCCTGATCTGGCCGCTGTAAGCCCCGCTCAGAGCGGCCAGAACACCAGAATCGCCGGGATCGACACCGCGACCACCAGGATCTCCAGCGGAAGGCCCATGCGCCAGTAATCCCCGAAGCGATAGCCGCCGGGGCCAAGGATCAGCGTGTTGTTCTTGTGCCCGATCGGCGTCAGGAAGGCCGAGGACGCGGCGACAGCAACGGCCATCAGGAACGGGTCGGGCGACACGTTCAGCCCCTGCGCCATCTGGATGCCGATTGGGGCCGCGACAATCGCCGTGGCGGTGTTGTTCAGCACGTCCGACAGCGACATCGTCACCACCATCAGCGCGGCCAGGATCGCCCAGGCGGGCCAGCCATCGGTCAGCCAGATCAGGTTCTCCGCGATCAGCGAAGTGCCCCCGGAACTGTCCAGCGCCTGCCCCAATGGGATCATCGACCCCAACAGGACGACCACGGGCCATTCGACGTGATCATACAGCTCCTGCAACGGCAGGATCCGCATCAGGACATAGGCGACCACGACGATCCCCAGGGCAATGGGCAGGTAGATCAGGCCAAAGCTCGCCGCCGCGACCGCCGCCCCGAACAGGCCGATGGCGGCCCAGGTCTTGCTGTCCTGGGTCACGGCCAGTCCCCGGTCGGCCAGCGGCAGCACGCCCAGCCAGTCGGCCACATCGCTGCCGGTATCTTTCTGCACGAGGATCAGCAGGATATCCCCGGGCTGCACGGTGGTCTTGCGCACCTGCGAGGTGATCCGACGGCCCTGGCGCGCAATGCCCATGACCACGGCCCGCTGGCGCCAGGACAGGCCGATGGATTGCGCTGTCTTGCCGTTGATGCGGCTTTCCGGTTTCACCACGACCTCGATCATGTCGAGGCCCTCGCTATCGGCCTTCAACAACTCTTCGCGCCGGTCATCGGAAAAGGCGAGGGACAGGGCCGCGCGGAATTCGTCCAGGGCATCGGGCGTGGCCTCCAGCACCAGGGCGTCGCCGGCCTGGATCACATTGTTTCGCGCGTTGCCGTACAGCCGTTTTCCGTTGCGGATCAGACCGATGATGGCGACGTCGGACTTCTCGGCGGCCTCGGACAATTCGCCGACCCGCGCGCCGATCTGCTTGTTGCCTTCGGGCACGGTTAGTTCGGCGACGTAGGGGGCAAGGTCCTTGCCCTGGACCGTTGCATCCTCGCGCGCGGGGATCAGACGCCAGCCGAACAGCGCGACGAAGGCCAGGCCGACAAGCGCCGTGACCGCACCCACGGGGGCGAAGTCGAACATGCGGAACGACTCGCCCAGGCTGTCTTCGCGGATCGTGGCGATGATGATGTTGGGGGGCGTGCCGATCAGCGTTGCCATGCCGCCCAGGATCGTCGCAAAGCTCAGCGGCATCAGCGACAGGCCCGGTGCACGGCCCGCCTTGCGCGCGGTCTGGATGTCCACCGGCATCAACAGCGCAAGGGCCGCGACATTGTTCATGAAGGCCGACAGCACGCCGCCGATCCCGCCCATGATCGTGATATGCGTGCCAAGCGAACGGGTGCTGTCCACGAGCGTTCGGGTGATCAGGTAGACCGCCCCGGACCGGACCAGCCCTGCGGATACGATCAGGACCAGCGCGACCACCAGCGTGGCCGGATGACCGAAGCCGGAAAAGGCGTTGTCGACCTCGACCACCCCAAGAACCACGCCCAGAAGAAGCGCGGAAAAGGCAACGATATCATAGCGCCAGCGCCCCCAGAGCAAGAAGCCGAAGACCCCGCCGAACAGCGAAAAGAGAATGATCTGATCCATATCCATGCGGGGACAATAGCGTTGCCCTCGGCAAGGTCACGCGGATATTGCGCGGGGTCGGGTTGGGCTTGGAATGCGCTTAGTGCCGTTCCGTGCGGATGCCCGACCGGGGCGCAGGATCAGAGCGGGGCGGAGGGACCTTCGGCGACCAGTTGAAAGATCGCCTCGATCACGTTGTCGACCGCGACGGCGGCCAGGACCATGCCCATGACCCGGCTGACGATGGCCGCACCGCTTTTGCGGATCACCCGCAGGATCGGGCCGGCGGTCAGCATGAAGAGCAGGGCGATGATCATCACCGATACCATGATCGCCGCCGTAACGGCCTGCTCGGGAATGGAAAAGCGGTTGTTGTCGGTCAGCAGGACGATGGCCAGGATCGCGCCGGGTGACGCCAGCGAGGGTACGGCGAGGGGGAAGATCGCGGGCATGCCGTCGCCGCGTTCCTGCTCCACCCCGTTGGAACCGGAATTCAGCCCGAAGATCATCGTCAGCGCGAAGAGGAACAGGATTACCCCGCCCGCGATCTGGAAGGCCGGCAGCGAGATGCCGAGCGCGTCGATCAGGAACTGCCCCAGCACCAGGAAGAAGCCCAGCACCAGCGTCGCCACCAGCGCGGCCTGGATGGCCGTCTTGCGCAGCGCGGCAGAGGGCATTCCGGCGGTGACGGCGACGAAGACGGGGATGGTGCCGATCGGGTCGATGACGACCCACAGGATGACGAATTGCTCGAAGAGGGAGTTCATGGGCCGCGATGTCAGAGGGGTGGAGGGAAGGGGCGTCACCTCCATCACAGGTTTCGCGATGCGGCGCAAACGGCAAACGCGGAACGGGCGGTTCTGACGCTGCGTGCGGCCCGGATCGTGCCGTGAAATGCCTGCTATCAAGGAGGATACGGCGCGGCCCACTTGCACCGCCATCCTCGCTTGACATATAGAAGCGCAGATCAATCGACATTCGGACTTCATGCCACGGAGGCACCATGGCCGGCCATTCCAAATGGGCAAATATCCAGCACCGCAAAGGGCGTCAGGACGCTGCGCGGTCCAAGCTTTTCTCCAAGCTTTCCAAGGAGATCACCGTTGCCGCCAAGATGGGTGATCCCGATCCCGACAAGAATCCGCGCCTGCGCCTCGCGGTGAAGGAAGCGAAATCGCAATCCGTGCCGAAGGACGTGATCGAACGCGCGATCAAGAAATCCCAGGCGGGCGACGGCGACGATTACGAGGAAATCCGCTACGAGGGCTACGGCCCGAACGGCGTGGCGGTGATCGTCGAGGCAATGACCGACAACCGCAACCGTACGGCATCGAACGTGCGTTCGACCTTCTCGAAGAACGGCGGGAACCTGGGCGAAACCGGGTCCGTGGGCTTCATGTTCGAACGCAAGGGCGAGGTGGTCTACCCGGCTGAAGTCGGCGATGCGGATACCGTCATGATGGCCGCGATCGAGGCCGGGGCGGAAGATGTCGAAAGCTCGGAAGACGGGCATATCATCTATTGCGCGGACACCGATCTGAACGACGTGTCGGGGGCGCTGGAAGGCGAGCTGGGCGAGAGTGAATCGACCAAGCTGATCTGGAAGCCGACCACCACGACCGACATGGACCTCGAGAACATGCAGAAGCTGATGAAGCTGATCGAGGCGCTGGAAGACGATGACGACGTGCAGCGCGTCACGGCGAACTTCGAAGCGTCCGACGAGGTGATGGAACAGCTCTGACCCGAGCTGTTGCGCACCGTACGGTGGGTTTGGGCCCGGATCGCAGGATCCGGGCCTTTCCTTTTGAAAAGACCCGAAATTTCACATCGGCATTACGTCGGTATCACGTCGGTATTGCGTCGGTGCGATTTCGGGCCGGACACGGGGCCTGACCTGTCGGGCCCTAGCTGCGCAGCTCGTCCTCGAAGAAGTCCGATAGGGCGCGCCAGGACCGTTTGGCGGCTTTTTCCGAATAGCCGAAGCCGTTGCCGGGGGCGGCCTTGGGATTGGTGAAGGCATGGCCAGTCGCGCCGAAGGACAGGATCTGCCAGTCGTCGCAATGTTCGGTCATCTCGGCGGCGAGGGCGACGGTCGCGTCGGGCGGGCAGAGCGGGTCATCCCAGCCATGCAGGATCAGCAGCGCCGGGTGCATCCTCTGCGAGCCGGAGGGCGGCGCGTCATAGACCCCGTGGAGCGAGACACCGGCGGCAAACTCTGCCCCGATGCGGGCGAGGTCGAGCACCGACTTGCCGCCGAAGCAATAGCCCATGGCCCCCAGCTTCTGCCCCTTGGTGCGGGGCTGGGCGGCCAGTTCGGCCAGCGCGCCCTGCATCCGTTCGGCCAGAAGGGGGCGGTTGTTCTGCATCTCGGCCATCAGGGAGGCCGCCTCTTCGCGATCCTTGGCCAGGGTGCCGCCAGAATAATAGTCGACGCCAAGCGCGACATAGCCCTGCGCGGCCAACCGGTCACAGGCGGCGCGTTCGGTGTCCGACAGCCCCATGAAGGCAGGCGAGACGAGGATACCCGGCGCCGGGCCATCGCCGTCGGGCAGGGCTAGGTAGCCGATGCATTCCGTGCCGTTGCACATGTAGGGGTGATTGGTGCCTTGCGTCATCGCGACCTCCCGCGTCCTGGACGAGTCATTCGGCGCGAGAGTGGGCGCGACGCGGTGCGGGGTCAATGCAGATGCAGCCTTGCCGTTTTGCGCACCGACTGGGTCAGAACGGCGATGGCCGGGGCCATGCGGCGCGACACCTGCCAGTAAAGCGCCTGATCCAGCGGCCGGTCCGGGCGCAGCGGGACCAGCCGACCTGCGGCGAGGTCGTCGCGGATCAGCGGTTCGGGGTTCATGCCCCAGCCCAGCCCCAGCAGCGCGCCGTCGTGGAAGGCGCGGGGCGAGGGCAGGAAATGGGTGGGTGGCGGCTTGCCCGGGCCGAATTCGCGATCCAGCCAGCGCATCTGCAACCGGTCCTTCGGGTCGAAGGTCATGCAGGGCGCCCGGCGCAGCGCGTCGCCGGTCACCCCGTCGGGGCAATGCCGGGCGACCCAGTCGGGGCTGGCCACGGCGAGGTAGCGCAGCTGCCCCAGCGGATGGCTGTCGCAGCCGGTCGGGGGCGCCTCGGTGCTGGTGACGGCGGCTGTGACCTCGCCCGCGCGGAGCCAGCTGGCGGAATGGCTTTCGTCATCCACGATCAGATCGAAGAGCAGGTCCGGCGCGGCGGCCTGGGCATCCGCGAGGGCGGGCAGGATCCACGCGGCGAGGCTGTCGGCATTGACGGCGATCCGCACCCGGCGCGGCCCCGCGCGGTCCAGCCCGGCGGTTGCGGCAAGGCGGCTTTCCATCAGCCCGACCTCTTCGGCGTGGCGGGCGAGGCGCTGGCCAAGGGCGGTGCCGGTGCAGGGCGTGCCGCGTTGCACCAGCGGCTGGCCGACCCGGTCCTCCAGCGCCCGGAGCCGCTGGGACACGGCAGATTGGGTGATGCCAAGTTCGACCGCCGCGGCGTCAAAGGCGCCATGGCGCAGGATCGCGGACAGGGTGGCAAGCTGGGTGTAGTCGAACATTAGCAATGCTTATCCAGCTTTAGGATTATTCGCTACACTTACTTGAGTGCAGCGCCTATCCGAAGGCCGACCCGCCACCCGGAAAGGCCCCAGAATGCCCAATTCACCTGCATTAGAGCCTGATTTTCTACGCGCCTTCCTGGCAGCCTTCGGGTTGGGTTTGTCGCTGATCGTGGCAATCGGCGCGCAGAACGCCTTTGTCCTGCGCCAGGGTCTGCGGCAGGAGCACGTGACCGCCGTTGTGCTGATCTGCGGGGTGTCGGACGCGGTTCTGATCACCGCCGGTGTGCTGGGCTTTGGCACTTTGGCCGCGCGTCTGCCCTGGCTGGAGCCGGCGATGCGATACGGCGGCGCGGGGTTCCTGCTGGTCTACGGGGCGCTGACCCTGCGGTCCGCCTGGCGGGGCGGACAGGTGCTGGACCAGGCGCGTGGCGGCGGCGAGGGGCTGGGCCGCGTGGTGGCCACATGTTTGGCGCTGACCTGGGGCAATCCGCATGTCTACCTGGACACGATGGCGCTGATGGGTGCGGTGTCGGCGCCCTACGAGAACAAGCAGGGCTTCATCCTGGGCGGCGCGACGGCGTCGATGCTGTTCTTCGCCGCGCTGGGCTATGGGGCGGGGCTGCTGCGGCCGGTCTTTGCCCGACCCGTGGCGTGGCGCATTCTGGACCTGGTCATCGCTTTGGTGATGTTCGCCATCGCCTATACGCTGGTCGCCAGATGATTTGACCTTGATGATTTGACCTTGCGGTCAGTTCCCGGGCGTGGCACCCAGAATACATGTTATCAGCAGCCAATTCCCGGCCTGTCGAGGGCGTCCTGTGGACCTTTGCCGCCGGGCTTCTGTTCGTTCTGGTCAATGCGGGGGTCAAGTATCTTGGCCCCGTCGTGCCCGCGCCCGAAGCGGCGTTCCTGCGCTACGCATTGGGCCTTATCCTGCTGGTGCCGGCGCTGCGCCAGATCCTGCGGATCCGGCTGAGCCGTGGGCAATGGCTGTTCTTCATCGCGCGCGGCGCGCTGCACGCCGTGGGTGTGGCGCTGTGGTTCTATGCCATGGCGCGCATCCCCCTGGCGGACGTGACGGCGATGAACTACCTCTCGCCGATCTACGTGACCATCGGGGCGGCGCTGTTCCTGGGCGAAAAGCTGGCCCTGCGGCGCATCCTGGCGGTGGTGGTGGCGCTGATCGGGGCGCTGATCATCCTGCGGCCGGGCTTTCGCGAGATCGGGGCAGGGCATTACGCCATGCTGATCGCGGCGCTGGTCTTTGCCGGATCCTACATGCTGGCCAAGCACATGACGGACGAAACCGACCCGGTGACGGTGGTGACGATGCTGTCGGCCTGGGTGACGATCGGGCTGATCCCTATGGCGGCGCCGGTCTGGGTCGTGCCGACGGCCTGGCAATTGCTGGTGCTGTTCGTCATCGCGATCTTCGCCACGCTGGGCCATTACGTGATGACATTGGGGTTCCGGGCCGCGCCGATCACGGTGACGCAGCCGGTGACCTTCCTGCAACTGGTCTGGGCGGTGTCGCTGGGGGCCATCTTCTTTGGCGAACCGGTCGATCCCTGGGTGGTCGTGGGTGGCGTGATGATCATCAGCGCGATCAGTTTCATCACCTGGCGCGAGGCTCAGGTGAAGAAGCGGCAGGTGACACCCCCGGTTCCCGCACAGAAAATGTGAGCTGATGCAGGGTGATGGCTCTGGACGGCGGGGGGCAGAGGGCTAGACTTCGACCATGACCGATCCCGATCCGCTCGCGCTTGATGCCCGCAAGGGCCTGCCCCCGCATCTGCGTGTCCTGGCCGATCTCTACCCGAAGGCAGAGTGGCAGGGGCATCCCAATTTCAACCAGCTGACGGCCTTCTGGCTGGAACGGCACGGCATGTTTCGGCAGCTGAACGACCTGCTGGTCGAAGGGACGGAAAAGCGGCTGGACGGCGCCAATCCGCGCTATGGGCGCGAAATGCAGCATTACACCTCGGCTTTCCTGAACCAGTTGCACGGGCATCACCAGATCGAGGATCACCACTACTTCCCGCAATTCATCCCGCTGGATAGCCGGCTGGAGCAGGGGTTCGAGATCCTGGACCGCGATCATCACGCGCTGGACGGGCACATCCATGCGCTGGCCGAAAGCACGAACGCCGTGCTGCGCAAGATCGCCGCCGGAGAGGATGACGAGAAGGAGGCCGTGACGCTACTGGAAGCGCAGCGGGCCTTCCGCACCTTCCTGCACCGGCATCTGGATGACGAAGAAGACCTCGTCGTGCCGGTAATCCTGGAATACGGCGCCGCGCTGGAATAAGCGGGTTTGTCCGAAGCCGGGTAGGCGTCTGTGACCGACTTGCCAAGGTTGGGTGATGTGCGGTGCGTATCCTTGGGGCGGATTGCGCGCGTTCCTTGCGTACCGATTTGCGGTAACCTGGGCCGCCGTCACATGACGTGACAGGCAGAAAACCGGCCGCTCCGAAGCGCTGATGCGGACGAAGCGGGCGGTTTGCGCCAGCCGGTCCGACGCAGCCAGTCCGATCCAGTCAGTCGAACAAGGATTCCGTTTCGTCCGGTTGTCCGGCCAGGCCGGATGACGGGGCGTCATGCCTGGGCAGAAGCGTGATGATCATCTGCGACGTCTTGGTGATGTCCTCGCGGATCATGGCCTCGGCGGCCTCACCGTCGCGGGCGGCCAGCGCGTCGATGCAGGCCGCGTGCAGGATGGCTGCAAATTCCGCCTTGCCGGTGATCGGGATGTGATGCAGGGCCGGTCCGATCTTGACCCACGTGTTGCGGATCATGTTCAGCAATTGGGGCATGCGGGCCCTGGAATATATCAGGAAGTGCAACTGATAGTTCAGGTCAAGCAGGTCTGGCAGATGCTCCGCTTGGCTGAACGCGTCGTTCATCCGACGCAGGGTGGCGATGTCGTCCTTCGTGACGAAGGCGGCGGCCCTATGGGCGGCCAGCCCTTCGAGGCGCACGCAAATCTCCGTCAGTTCCGCGAATTCGGACTGGCCCAGGTCGCGCACGTAGAAGCCACTTTGCGGGCGACCGACCAGCACGCCGTCCGCCTCCAGCCGTTTCAGCGCGTCGCGGACAGGCTGGGTCGAAACGTTCAGCTGTTGCGCAAGGGATCGGCTGGTCAGGGTGCCGCCGGGCGGGATCAGGCCCTGCATCAGCGCCTGGCGGATGATCCTGTAGACCTGCCGTTCGGCGGGTTCGCGGGATGCGGGATCGACGGGGGCCAGTGCCGGCGCCGCGATCTGAACCCGTCCACGGCCACGCCGGGTCTGCCCCTCTTCCGGTTTAGCCATGTTCGTGCCGTGTCCTGTAAGTCTGACATATCAGTTCATTCATATACATGACACATGCTAGACGGCTTGGTCCAGAATTTCAGGTTGTTCCTGGTTCGGGCGCAATCCGCCCCGGCACCCATCCGGATCACGATGCCCGGGCCGGACGGGAGGTCTGGAGGGCCTGAGCCCTCCAGGGCCCTTGCGGCCCGAGCAAGATCAAATCGTATGCGCCGCAGGCGCGCCTTTGGGTCAGAGCGCGACCTGTGGCGCGGCCCTCAGGCGTCGATCGAGGTGCCGATGGCGGCGTTCACCAGCCCGCCGTCCACGGTCAGGGTGTGGCCGACGACGTAATTGCCGGACCGGGCCGCCAGGTAGATGGCGGCGGCGGCGATATCCTCGTCCGTGCCGATCCGGCGGGAGGGGATCCGCTTGCCGACCTCGTCGCCATGATCGCGTGCCGCGCGGTTCATGTCCGAGGCAAAGGCACCCGGTGCGATGGCGTTGACGACGATATTGTCCTCGATCAGGCGCGCAGCGACCCGCCGCGTCAGGTAGATCAGCCCCGATTTCGACGCGTGGTAGGCATAGGTTTCCCAGGGGTTCAGCCGCTGCCCGTCGATGGAGGCGATATTGATCACCTTCGAGGGGTCCTCGTTCGTCGCCTTGGCCTTGAGCAGATCATGCATCCGCTGGGTCAGGAAGAACGGCGACTTCAGGTTCAGGTCCATCGTCTTGTCCCAGCCGGCCTCGGAATAGTCGAGGTAATCCTCGCCCCAGGCGGCGCCGGCATTGTTGATCAGGATATCGACGTGGTCTTCCTTTTCCTTCAGCTCGGCCACGAAGGCGTCGATGCCCTCGAGGGTCGACAGGTCGTGGGGCAGGGGGATGCACATCTCGCCCAGTTCCTCGGCGGTTTCGAAACAGGCCGGGGCCTTGCGCGACGTGATGTAGACCTTGGCGCCCGAGGCGATGAAGGCCCGGGCGAAATGCTTGCCCAGCCCGCGCGAGCCGCCCGTGATGACGGCAACCTTGCCTTCGAGTGAGAAAAGCGTGTCGATATTCATGATGTCCTCCCGTTATGCGGAAGATATTTCCGCATGTGTGACCATTGGGGTCAAGGGCGAAAGCGGGATTGCGCTTCGCACCGCACCGGAGCGCGGGATTTGATCGGGGTCAAGGTGCGACGCGCGCGATTCGGGTTGGATGAGGCGTGACAGGAAGAAAGGGAACGACATGTCCAACACACCGCATGAACTGCACGACGACTTTCCGGATTTTGCCGACCGGATCACCACGCTGAAATCCGTGGATGCGCATTTTGCCCGGATGGCAGAGCAATATCACGAGCTGAACCGGCAGATTCACCGCTCCGAGACGAATATCGAGCCGATCGAGGATCTGGCGATGATTTCCCTGCGCAAGGAACGCGGGGCGCTGAAGGACAAGCTTTATGCCGTCCTGAAGGACACTCAGCCGACTTCGTAAGGCAGCGTACCGCGGGCATTGACGTCGATGGTCAGGCGCCGTTCCAGCGGCGGAACGGACCTCTGGTGGCAATGCTCGCGTTCGCAGATCCGGCAGGAAATGCCGATCGGTTCGAAGGTGCCGGGCCGCGACAGGTCGAGGTCGTCGGCATAGACCAGCGCCGGGGCGTGGGTGATTTCGCAGCCCAGGGCGATGGCAAAACGGCGGTCGGGCGCGCCCCAGGATCCGCCCGGTTTCGACACATCCCGAGCGATCGAGATATAGCGCACCCCATCCGGGGTTTCCGCCAGTTGCCGCAGGAACCGGCCGGGCGTTTCGAAGGCGCGGTGCACGTTCCACAGCGGGCAGGCCCCTCCGAACCGGGCGAATTGCAGCCGCGTGGCCGAATGCCGCTTGGTGATCGTGCCGGCCTGGTCGACGCGGACGAAGAAGAACGGGATGCCCTTGGCACCGGGCCGTTGCAGGGTCGACAGGCGGTGCGCCACCTGTTCGATCGAGGCGCCGAAGCGCAGCGACAGGATTTCCAGGTCGTGGCGGACCTCCTGCGCGGTTTCGAGGAAGCTGGTATAGGGCATCAGCGCCGCCCCGGCGAAGTAATTGGCCAGCCCGATCTTGGCGATGGCGCGGGCCGCGTCGGACTGGAACCGGGCCAGATCCAGCGTCGCCTCAAGCAGCTTGTCCTGTTCCAGAAGCGCGACCTGCAGCAGCAGCTGGAAGGTCTGGGTTTCCGCTGCCGCCCCGCGCGACAGGGTCAGCCGCTTGGTGTCGGGGTCGTAATGGCGCAGCGCCGGGGTGTCTGTGAAATGCACTGCCACGCCCAGGTGGCCAAGCGCCGAGACGGCGCGCACGCGGATGTTCTTTTCCGGGCCCGAGGGAGAAGCGAAGTTTTCCGCCGCACGGTCCACCGCGTCGATGTAATTGTCGCAGTAATGGAAGAAATCGCGCACCTCGTCCCAGGGCGAGGGCAGGGTGCGGGCATCTTCGCGGCCCAAAGCCTCGTCGAGGGAGGCGAGGCGCTCGTGCGTCTGCCGGTAGGCGCGGTGCAGATGCAGGAAGGCGCGGGCCAGTGCCGGTGCGTTGGAGGCGGTCAGCCGCAGGTCCGACAGGGGCGGCGCGGCGTCGGCCAGGACCGGATCGGCCATCGCCTCCCGCATGTCCGACACCAGCCGTTCGCTGTCGCCGGTCGACAATTCGGTGACGTCGAAGCCAAATTCCTGCGCCAGCGACAGGACCACCGTCGTTGAGACAGGCCGGTTGTTGTTTTCCATCTGGTTGAGATAGGGCAGCGACACGCCAAGCTTGGCCGCGAAATCCTTTTGCGTCAGGCCAAGGCGCTGGCGCGTTTCCCGAAGCTTGGCCCCGGCATAGAGTTTCTTGGTACCCATTCCCATCCCGCCTTAACGACTTTGCAAGTTTTGCACGGCGCACTCCGCCGGATGACGCTAACTTTGCAAATCGTCGTAAACAAGCGGTTATAGACGGAGCTGGCGTTCGCGAAAAATCACCAGGACGATGGCCATGAAGCCCAGGACCGAGGTCAGCAGCATGATCCAGAGCAGCGGGGTTTCGTCCGTGCCGGCGGTCAGCAGCGTGCCGGCCAGGGCCGACAGGATGGCGCCGCCGCCGATCATGATCGTGCCGCCGAGGCCCGAAGCGGTGCCGGCCAGGTGCGGGCGCACCGACAGCATCCCGGTGGTGGCCGAGGGAATGGTCATGCCGTTGCCGATCCCGACAAAGCCCATCACGCCGAAGAAGAGGATCGGCCCGCCGAACCCCGCATAAGCCAGCAGCAAAGCAAGCGACATGGCGACGCCGATGATCAGCGTGCCCCACAGGATCATCCGGTTGGTGCCGATGCGGGTCGCGGCGACGCCGGTGAACCAGTTTCCGAGGAAATAGCCTACGGCCGGACAGGCGGTGAAATAGCCGAACTGCGCCGGGGTCATGCCGAAGACATCGCTTGCGACATAGGGCGCACCGCCCAGGAAGGCGAAGAACGCCCCGGACGAGAAGGCCGAGGCGAGGCAATAGCCCCAGAAGCGCGGCGAGGTCAGAAGCTCGGGGTATTCGCGGAACTGGCCCATGACGCTGAGTTCGCTGGGCGTGCCGGTTTCGCCCAGGTCGTACCAGCTGATCACCAGCACGACGAGGCCGAAGAGGAACAGCGCCCAGAAGGTCGATTGCCAGCCGAAAAGCTGGTCCAGCATGCCGCCAAGCGCCGGCGCGACCATGGGCACGATCGACATGCCCATCGTGACGTAACCCATGACCGAGGCTGCCTTGTCCGCCGGGTGCATGTCGCGCACCACGGCGCGGGACAGGACCATCGCCACCGCGCAGGTCGCCTGCAGCATGCGGAAGGCGAGGAAGGTGGTGATGTTGGGCGCGAAAAGGCAGCCCAGCGTCGCGATGCAGAAGATGATGAGCCCGCCCAGGATCAGCGGACGGCGGCCGAACTTGTCGGCCAGCGGCCCGATGAAGATCTGCATGACTGCATTGGTGGCCAGGAAGATCGCGACCGACAGCTGCACGACCCGGTAGGGCGTGTCGAAATGGTCGGCGATCTTGGGCAGCGACGGCAGGAAGATGTTCATCGCCACGGCCGTCATCCCGGCCAGCAGGATCAACGTGGACAGGTGCGGGGCACTGTCGTTATGCAGGTATCGGCGGGGTGTCGAGAGGCTCATTACAGAGAGCTAGAACCGGGCTGCGGAAAAGTCCATGCTGGGCACATGCGTTTTCCGCAACTTCGCATTTTTGCAATTAGCAGCGATCCGCTTGCCAACAATTTGCAAATTTGCCGAATTTTCCTTTGTTCGAGACGGTCCTGCTCTTATGGTCCGGCCAGATTGTGCCCGCGCCGGGGAGATCCCCGCGCCGGCCCGAGGCCGCAAGGCCCGAAACGCGACCTGCCAGGGGGAGAGACCCGCGATGAAAGACATCATTCAAGAGCTGCAAGACCGCCGCGAAACGGCCCGTCTGGGCGGTGGCCAGAAACGGATCGACGCCCAGCACGCCAAGGGCAAGCTGACCGCGCGCGAACGGATCGAGGTTCTGCTGGATCACGACAGCTTTGAGGAATTCGACACCTTCGTCGCGCATCGCTGCACCGATTTCGGCATGGAAGAACAGCGCCCCTATGGCGACGGCGTCGTCACCGGCTGGGGCACGATCAACGGCCGCATGGTCTATGTCTTTTCCCAGGACTTCACCGTCTTCGGCGGTTCGCTGTCCGAAACCCACGCCCAGAAGATCTGCAAGATCATGGACATGGCCGTGCAGAACGGCGCACCTGTCATCGGCATCAACGATTCCGGCGGGGCCCGCATCCAGGAGGGTGTCGCGTCCCTCGCCGGGTATGCGGAAGTTTTCCAGCGCAACATCATGGCTTCGGGCGTGGTGCCGCAGATCTCCGTCATCATGGGGCCCTGTGCCGGTGGTGCCGTCTATTCGCCGGCGATGACCGACTTCATCTTCATGGTGAAGGACAGCTCCTACATGTTCGTGACCGGCCCCGACGTGGTGAAGACCGTGACGAACGAGGTCGTGACCGCCGAGGAACTGGGCGGCGCATCGACCCACACCAAGAAATCCTCGGTCGCCGACGGCGCGTTCGAGAACGACGTGGAGGCGCTGTCCGAAGTGCGCCGCCTGGTCGACTTCCTGCCGCTGAACAACCGCGAGAAGGCGCCGGTACGTCCCTTCTTCGACGAATCCGACCGGATCGAAACCAGCCTCGACACGCTGGTGCCGGAAAACGCCAACTCGCCCTACGACATGAAGGAACTGATCGTGAAGGTCGCGGACGAGGGTGATTTCTACGAAATCCAGGAGGATTTCGCGAAGAACATCATCACCGGCTTCATCCGGCTGGAAGGCCAGACCGTGGGCGTCGTCGCGAACCAGCCGATGGTCCTGGCGGGCTGCCTCGACATCGACAGCTCGCGCAAGGCGGCGCGCTTCGTGCGGTTCTGCGATGCTTTCGAAATTCCGATCCTGACCTTCGTCGATGTGCCCGGCTTCCTGCCCGGCACGACGCAGGAATATGGCGGCGTCATCAAGCACGGCGCGAAGCTGCTGTTCGCCTATGGCGAGGCGACGGTGCCCAAGGTCACGGTCATCACCCGCAAGGCCTATGGCGGTGCCTATGACGTGATGGCGTCGAAGCATCTGCGCGGCGATTTCAACTATGCCTGGCCGACCGCAGAGATCGCGGTGATGGGCGCCAAGGGCGCGGTCGAGATCCTGTATCGCTCCGAACTGGGCGATGCCGAAAAGATCGCCGAGCGCACCCAGAATTACGAAGACCGTTTCGCCAACCCGTTCGTGGCGGCCGAAAAGGGCTTCATCGACGAGGTGATCCAGCCCCGGTCGACCCGCAAGCGCGTGTCCCGTGCCTTTGCCAGCCTGCGCAACAAGAAGCTGCAGAACCCCTGGAAAAAGCACGACAACATTCCGCTGTAACGGGACCGGATGGCGCGCCAGGGGTGGCATATCCTGCGTGACGCGGAGGCGGTCACGCTGGCCCGGCACCTGCCGGTGCGGTTCGATCTGCGGGTGGACGATGTCCTGACCGCGGACCGGCCCGTGTCGCGCAGCGCGGTGGCCCACCAGGTGCGCCAGGACATGTGGCGCGCGCTGCGCCATGTGCGGGGCCTGTCGCCGGTGGTGCTAGTGGCCCGGAGCGGGGATGACCTGCGGATCGCGGCCGGTGGACGGCTGGACCGGACCGGCGCAGCCGGTGGGGCCGAGGCCCGGATCGCCGCGGTTCTGGCCGATCCGGCCAATCGCCGGCGCTGGCTGGCCCATGCGGGGAGGCGCGCGCATGTCTGAGCGCGTCACGCCCGGCAGATGTGTTTTCGTCGCGGTGATGGGGGCCTTCCTGGCTGCCGCGACCACGGCCCGGGGTCAGGAGGGGATCCCGGCCGTGCCGTCAGGATTGGTGCTGACGCTTCAGGAGGTTCTGGAAGACCCGCAACCTGACGGTCAGCTCTGGCTGCGGCTGCGTTACGTGGCGCCGGACCTGGCGCCCGACAACTATGCCAGCGTGGAGGAGGATTTCGCAGTGCTGTGTTCCGAACAGGCCCTGACATATGCCGGCGAAAACGCGCTCATCGCGTCCCAGGCGGTGATCTCGATCGCCTCCGCAACGGTGGAATTCGGCTCAACCGCACCCGATGTGACCCAGTTTTTCGAGGCGTTCCGGCTCGAGAATGGGGCCTGTATTTGGGAGGCGTTCTGATGCGTCCACAACATGTTGAGAAGCGGTGTTCCGGTGGATTCCCGGTTGCGTCTTTCCAGCCACAGGGCAGGGTCGCGCGCAACGGAACATATGAAAACGTACACAATTGGGCTATTCTCCGTGAAGGCGTTTCCCAAGACGCGCCGACCACGTACCGGCAAAGCCTGGCCTCGGCCGGGCCGCGCACGGTTGGCAGAACAAACAGGAGCTACAGATGTCCAAGAGCATCAAATTCTCGCTGGCACTCGGTCTCGTCGCACTCGCGGCAGCCTGTGCCCAGCCCGAACCGGAATATGTCGAAGTCGCACCCGAGCCGATTTCGGTCGAACCGGTCTACACCGGCAAGTACAAGTAAGACGACCCGGGGCCTGGCCTTCGGGCCGGCCCCGTTTTCCCCGCCCGTCGCGTCGATCCTGTCGCGGACCGGGCCCGTGTCTCTGACCAAGGAGGTGCGGACATGCTGAAGCATCGTGGGTTCCCCGGACGCCTGTCCGGCACTGATTTCCAGTTCACAATCCGTCGCGCCAACCCCAAGGGGGTCACGCCGATCACCCGGCGCGAACGCTATCGCGACCGCAAGCCCGCCGACCGTCGCGCGGACGAAGGGTTCCTGCGCGCGCTCTGGGCGCATTTCGGGGATGAACCGTTCGAGCGGGGCAACCTGGATGCGGGCCGGCTCAGTTGGCTGTTCGGGCGGGAGGTCGTGGCGGCCGAGGATCCCTTTGATCCCGCCAGCTATGACGCGCTGCTGCAGGTGGACGAAAAGGTCGCCCGGCAGAGCTTTCCGCAGATCTTCGAAGACGATGCGTGGGATGATGCCGAAGACGACGAGGAGGACGAGTGGTGATCCGCTGTTCCGTCCGTCGTGCCGGTTTCCGGCTAAGTGCCTGCTCGCGCAGCAGATACGCGTTTGGATTGAGCGCGATTTTGCCGTGCGCCGTCGAAGTTGAGCAGGATTTGGCTCAGAAAAAGGGTCGTGGGAAAACCAACTTTGACCGCCGCGGAATCATTGACAACACTGACTGTGTTGCTCGCGTGTCCAAGACGGGCCCGGGGGCGACATGTCAATACCGTTACCCTTCCCTAACAGGGCGGTCTGATGTCCCCAAGATCAGACCGCCCGCCTTTTTTCCGCTTCAGGGCCAAGCCACTGTGACTCGGCAATTTTTGGCCGAGTCCGAAAAGTCGCTGGAACCTTTTCCGAAGCGGTCTGTTAATCTGGTGATACGCAGTCAACCAGGAGTAACGGAACAATGCGCAAAGCAAAGATTTGGGTCGCCGCGACGATCGCCTGTGCAGGCCTCGCAGCATGTGGTCAGACCGTGGGCGAACAGGCCCTGGTCGGTGGTGCAACCGGTATCGGTGCAGCCGCAGTCACCAATGGCAACGTCGGAACGGGCGCCCTCGTCGGTGCAGCGGCCAACGTCGCCTATTGCCAGACCAACCCCGGCGCCTGCCAGTAACATCATTTTTGCCCGTCGGGTTTCCCGGCGCGGCCAACTGAACCTTGAGCCCCCGCGCAGCCCTGCTGCCGCGGGGGTTTTGCGTGTCCAAACGCCCCGACGGGATGTCCGGGGCCAAGAAGGAAGAAGGGACTGACATGTTCGACAAAATCCTGATCGCCAACCGGGGCGAGATCGCCTGCCGCGTGATGAAGACCGCGCGGAAGATGGGGATCAAGACCGTGGCCATCTATTCGGATGCGGACAAGAACGCGCTCCACGTGGAAATGGCCGACGAGGCGGTGCATATCGGCCCGCCGCCCGCAAACCAGTCCTACATCGTCATCGACAAGGTGATGGATGCGATCAAGCGGACCGGGGCGCAGGCCGTGCATCCCGGCTATGGCTTCCTGTCCGAGAACCCGAAATTCGCCCAGGCGCTCGAGGCCACGGGCGTGGCCTTTGTCGGCCCGCCGGTCAAGGCGATCGAGGCCATGGGCGACAAGATCACCTCCAAGAAGATCGCGCAGGAGGCCGGCGTGTCGACCGTGCCCGGCTACATGGGGCTGATCGAGGATGCCGAGGAAGCCGTGAAGATCAGCGGAGAGATCGGCTACCCGGTGATGATCAAGGCCTCTGCCGGCGGTGGCGGCAAGGGGATGCGGATCGCCTGGAACGATGACGAGGCGCGCGAGGGCTTCCAGTCGTCCAAGAACGAGGCGGCGAATTCCTTTGGCGACGACCGGATCTTCATCGAGAAGTTCGTGACGCAACCGCGCCATATCGAAATCCAGGTGCTCTGCGACAGCCACGGCAACGGCATCTACCTGGGCGAGCGCGAATGCTCGATCCAGCGCCGCAACCAGAAGGTCGTCGAAGAGGCGCCGTCGCCCTTCCTGGACGAAGCGACCCGCAAGGCCATGGGCGAACAGGCCGTCGCGCTGGCCAAGGCCGTGGGCTATGCCTCTGCCGGGACGGTGGAATTCATCGTCGACGGTGACAAGAACTTCTACTTCCTGGAAATGAACACCCGCCTTCAGGTGGAACACCCGGTGACCGAGCTGATCACCGGCGTCGACCTGGTCGAACAGATGATCCTGGTGGCCTCGGGCGAAAAGCTGTCGATCACCCAGGACGACGTGCAGCTGAACGGCTGGGCGATCGAGAACCGTCTGTATGCCGAAGACCCGTATCGGAACTTCCTGCCGTCGATCGGCCGTCTGACCCGCTATCGTCCGCCTCAGGAAATCGCCGCCGGCCCGCTGCTGAAGACCGGCAAGTGGCAGGGGGATGCGCCCGAGGGCCTGACCGCCGTGCGCAACGATACCGGCGTCTACGAGGGCGGCGAGATCTCCATGTATTACGACCCGATGATCGCCAAGCTCTGCACCTGGGCCCCGTCCCGTGCCGAGGCGATCGAGGCGATGCGCGTGGCGCTGGATACGTTCGAGGTCGAGGGGATCGGCCACAACCTGCCCTTCGTCGCCGCCGTGATGGACCACCCGAAATTCGTCTCTGGCGACATGACCACTGCCTTCATCGCCGAGGAATATCCCGAAGGCTTCGAAGGGGTGGAACTGCAGACGCCGGCCCTGCGCCGCATCGCCGCCGCCTGTGCCGCGATGAACCGCGTGGCCGAGATCCGGCGCACCCGCGTGTCCGGCCGGATGGACAACCATGAACGCCGTGTGGGCACGGACTGGGTCGTGACCCTTCAGGGCCAGCGTTTCGACGTGACGATCGACGCGGACCATGACGGTGCGACCGTGACCTTCGCCGATGACGGCGCGGTGCGGGTCGAAGGCGACTGGACGCCGGGCAAACCGCTGGCCTCGATGACCGTGGATGGTGATCCGCTGGTGCTGAAGGTCGGCAAGATCACCAACGGGTTCCGCATCCGGTCGCGTGGGGCGGACCTGAAGGTGCATGTGCGGTCGCCGCGTCATGCCGAACTGGCCGACCTGATGCCCGAGAAGGAAGCGCCCGACACCTCCAAGATGCTGCTCTGCCCGATGCCGGGCCTCGTCGTCAAAGTCGACGTGGAAGAGGGGCAGGAGGTCCAGGAAGGCCAGGCGCTCTGCACGATCGAGGCGATGAAGATGGAAAACATCCTGCGCGCCGAGAAGAAGGCCGTGGTGACCAAGATCAACGCGGGTCCGGGCGACAGCCTGGCCGTCGACGAAGTCATCATGGAGTTCGAATAAGCCGATGCCGCACCCGGCCCGATCCCCTGCGCGGCCCCAGCCACGCTCGTTTTGCCCCGCTCCGGCGGGTTGCAGGCGGCGTGACAGGGTTTCGCAAGGTTTCGGGTGTAGACGGGTCTCTCTGCCAAGGGAGGTCCGTCTCATGCGGCATCGACACCGCTCCATCCTCAACAAGACCGGCGCCGCGGCCCTTGCGGCGCTGACGCTCTCTGCCTGCTCCGACCGGGAGGATGAGGTACGCAACCACGTTGCCCGGCTGCTGCACCCGGGCAAGACGCTCTATTTCGAACAGCAACTCGGCTGCATGGTGGGCGTCTACGCCGCCCATATCGGAGAGGTGAAATCCGCCGTCCCCATCGTCGGCAGCGTGGAAGAGGCGTTTTCGCGGATCGGGCGTGGCCAGGCCGTGGCCTTCGACAATCCCGATTTCTCGCCCAACATGATTTCCGAGGAAATCGCCTCCAAGAACCTGCCCGCTGGCGTTGCCGTTCTGGCTGCCGGGGCCGGGGCGCGGTCCTGCATGACCGCACCGGTGCAGCAGGGCTATTACAATTCGCTGATGCGGCCCGAGGCGGTTCTGATCCTCGACCTGGAAGACGATGCGCTGATCCTGCTCGATCGGGTGACGCGGCTGATCTACTACGTCCGGGGGGACCTGTGATGGCGCCCCGCGCGGATCAACGGCTGGCCTATTCCGGCACCACGCCCTGCGAACGTTCGCCCTGCGCGTCGCGGATTTCCTGCTGGCGCAGCGGCGTCTTGTCGATGGAATTCGACAATTCACGCACGTCCCAGGGGAAGGGTTTGCGCAGCTTGATCTGCCCGTCCTTGCCGACCAGCACCAGCATGAAACCGCGGGGCCGGAACGTCCGTCGCAGCCCGCTGTCGCCGTCCGGTTCGGTGTCGGTGAACACCACGACGTCGCGGTCCAGCAGGGGCAGGGGCCGTTCGCGCAGCGCCGTCATCTGGCGCCGGAACGACGGGTCGTTGGGGCTGTCGGCAAAGACGACCAGCACCCGTTTCTCCCATTTCAGACCGTCCAGCGTATCGGGCCGTTCTTCCGGGAAAATGCCGTCCGTTGCTTCGGCCCCGCTTCCGGTTTCATCGCCGGGGGCGGCTGTCGCCTCCTGCGCGGCAAGCGGTGTGGCGGCCAGAATTGCAAGCAGGGCCAAGGCCTTGGTCAAGGGCGATCGGGTCAGGGGGGCTGTCATCTGTGTCGTCTCTCCTGTCCTTACCGATATAGGCGGTCGGCAGGGTTTCGCCATGGGCGGGGCGCCCGTTTTCGCGTCCGGTGTCGGGACTGTGACCGGAGTTAAGACCTTTGTCACGGGTGGGAGGGGATAATGCATCGCATTCGTCCCATCCCCCTGCGCCGCCCCGTGCGGCCCACAAAGGCCCGGCCCATGGACATCACGCTGCATATCGGCGCGCATCGCACCGCCACGACCTCTTTCCAGCGCTACCTGCGGGAAAACGCCGAAACGCTGGCGCGGCACGGGGTCGGGTTCTGGGGGCCGCATCGCACGCGTGGCGGCCTGTTCGCCGGCCTGCTCCACGAGGACCGGGGCTCCGCGATCAGCCCGGAACGGCAATATGACCTGGCCTGCCAGCGTATCGCCTTGAACCTGGACCGGGTGCGCGCCACCGGGCTGCGCCACCTGATCGTCAGTGACGAGAACATGCTGGGCGCCCCGCGCCGCAACCTGCGCAAGCGGCGGCTCTACCCCGATGTTGGGGACCGGCTGTCCCGCTACCTTGGCGCCTTTGGCGGCCGGGTCACGCGCATCGCCCTGTCGGTCCGCGATCAGGAGGCCTATTGGCGCTCCTGCCTGGCCTTTGCGGTGCATCGCGGTATGGATCTGCCGGGCAATGACCTGTTGCAGGCGCTGGTGGACCAGCCGCGCCTCTGGCAGCACGTGATCCGCGACATCGCCCGCGTCGCGCCCGAGGCACGGCTGACCGTGATCCCGCACGAGGCCATGGCGGGCCTGCCCGAACGGCGGCTGTGGCACCTGACGGGCGGAGAACTGCACGGCCCGTCGGCGCATGCGCGGGTCTGGCTGAACCGCGCGCCCAACGTGGCAGAGTTGCGCAAGGCGCGCCGGGCCAAGGGCCAGCCCACCGGTCTGACCGCGCTCACCGAGGGGCCGGATGGCCATTGGCAACCCTTCGACCGGGTCCAGCAGGCCGCCCTGCGCGAGGACTACCAGGACGATCTCTATTGGCTGCGTGCAGGGGCAGAGGGGCTGGCGCAGCTAGCCGATGCGCCCTGGCGCGCAGCGGCGGGCCATATCGCCCGCACCACCACGGATCACATGACGCACCGGCCGCCCCTGGCCGGATCAGGGTAAACCGGACCGGCCCGAGCGGGGACACATCCGCCGGCTGGCCCTAGGAAGAGGAAGAACAGATGGCATCGAAGAAGGACGCATGGGCAGAGCTTGCCGCGAAGGAGCTGCGGGGCAAGCCGCTCTCCGATCTCGACTGGGAAACCCTTGAAGGGATCAAGGTCAAGCCGCTCTACACCGAAGAGGATACGGAAGGGCTTGAGCATATGGGCTCCATGCCCGGGTTCGGCCCGTTCACCCGCGGCCCCAAGGCGACGATGTATGCCGGCCGCCCCTGGACGATCCGCCAGTATGCGGGCTTCTCCACCGCCGAGGAATCCAACGCCTTCTACCGCCGCAACCTCGCCGCCGGTCAGCAGGGCGTCTCGGTCGCCTTCGACCTCGCCACGCACCGCGGCTATGACAGCGACCACCCCCGCGTGGTGGGCGATGTCGGCAAGGCGGGCGTCGCCATCGACAGCGTCGAGGACATGAAGATCCTCTTCGACGGCATCCCGCTGGACCAGGTTTCCGTCTCGATGACGATGAACGGCGCGGTGATCCCGATCCTCGCGAATTTCATCGTGACCGGCGAGGAACAGGGCCATGACAAATCCGTCCTGTCCGGCACGATCCAGAACGACATCCTCAAGGAATTCATGGTGCGGAACACCTATATCTATCCGCCCCAGCCCTCGATGCGGATCATCTCCGACATCATCGAATACACCTCGAACGAGATGCCGCGCTTCAACTCCATCTCGATCTCCGGCTACCACATGCAGGAAGCCGGCGCGAACCTGGTGCAGGAGCTTGCCTTCACCCTCGCCGATGGCCGCGAATACGTGAAGGCGGCGATCGAGGCCGGGATGGATGTCGACAAGTTCGCCGGCCGCCTGTCCTTCTTCTTTGCCATCGGCATGAACTTCTTCATGGAAGCGGCCAAGCTGCGCGCGGCCCGCACCCTGTGGCACCGCATCATGACCGAGTTCGGTGCGGAGCAGGAGAAATCCAAGATGCTGCGGACGCACTGCCAGACCTCGGGCGTGTCACTGCAGGAACAGGACCCCTACAACAACGTCATCCGCACCGCCTACGAGGCGCTGTCGGCGGTCCTGGGCGGCACCCAGTCGCTGCACACCAACGCCCTGGACGAAGCCATCGCCCTGCCCACCGATTTCTCGGCCCGCATCGCGCGGAACACGCAGCTGATCCTGCAGGAGGAAACCGGCATCACCAATGTGGTCGACCCGCTGGCCGGCTCCTACTACGTGGAAAGCCTGACCAACGAACTGATTGAGAAAGCCTGGGCCCTGATCGAAGAGGTCGAGGAAATGGGCGGCATGACCAAGGCCGTGGCCTCCGGCATGCCCAAGCTGCGGATCGAGGAATCGGCGGCCCGCCGTCAGGCCCTGATCGACCGTGGCGAGGACGTGATCGTCGGCGTCAACAAGTACCGCAAGGACAAGGAAGACCCGATCGACATCCTCGATGTCGACAACGTCAAGGTTCGCGACAGCCAGGTGAAGGCGCTGGAGCGCATCCGCGCAGAGCGTGACGAAGACGCCTGCACCAAGGCGCTCGACGAACTGACCCGCCGCGCCAAGGAAGGCGGCAACCTCCTGGAAGCCGCGGTCGAAGCCGCGCGTGCCCGGGCCACCGTAGGGGAAATCAGCATGGCAATGGAGAAGGAATTCGGCCGCCACCGGGCCGAGGTCAAGACGCTCGCCGGTGTCTACGGCGCCGCCTATGAAGGCGACGAGGGCTTTGCCGCGATCCAGAAGGATATCGAGGCCTTCGCCGAGGAAGAGGGCCGCCGCCCCCGCCTGCTCGTCGTCAAGATGGGCCAGGACGGCCATGACCGCGGCGCCAAGGTGATCGCCACCGCCTTTGCCGATATCGGTTTCGACGTGGATGTCGGCCCGCTCTTCCAGACCCCGGACGAGGCCGCGCAGGACGCGATCGACAACGACGTGCATGTCGTCGGCATCTCGTCCCAGGCCGCCGGTCACAAGACCCTCGCGCCGCAGCTGATCGAGGCGCTGAAGGAAAAGGATGCCGGCGATATCATCGTGATCTGCGGCGGCGTGATCCCGCAGCAGGATTACGACTTCCTGAAAAAGGCCGGCGTGAAGGCGATCTTCGGCCCCGGCACGAATATCCCCGCCGCCGCGCAGGACATCCTCAAGCTGATCCGCGAGGCCCGCGCCTAGGCGCCCCTCACGACAGCCAAGCCATCGAACAGGGGGCCTCGGCCCCCTGTTTCGCGTTCAGGGAACGGGCGCGCACCGCCTCCATCCCGTCCCGCGCCCCCCTTTCATCTGGCCGATAAATATCCCGGGGGTCCGGGGGCAGAGCCCCCGGCCGGTCCCGTCAGGGACCCCGCTGCATGTCTCGAAAAATCGGTGGCCACCAAGCGGGCAACCGCGGCAGGATCAAAGCGCCAGGCGGAAATACTGGGCTTCGAAATTATCATCCATGCCGGTCCCGCAGAACCCCATATCCATGTTTGACGTGCCCGAGATCGTGCCCTTGGCCAGGATCGACGCGCCCTGGATGCCATTGGCATTCGCGGCAAAGGCCACATCGCCCATGGCGATGATCTGGCCGCCATACATATGCATGTCTGCGGCCACGTCGACGCCACCATAGGTGATGATCTGCGCCCCGCCGCCTTCGGCACAGCCGTCATCGTCGCCGATGCGCAGCCCGGAGGCGGAATAGATGCTCTTGGTCGCCGTCGACCGGGTGAAGACGATCGAATCCACCAACGCCAGGTCGTTGCCGAACTTGATATCGCAATCGGTGATGATGACGATATTTCGCAGGGTGATCCCGCCATCGATATTGATCGTCTGCCCGCCACAGGTCAGCCTGTGGATCCGGCCCTGCTCGAAATCCGTGACCCCCAGCTTGGTGTCACTCAGCACGATGGGCACGCTGGCGGTGATGTAATCGGGCACGTGATCGCCATAGCCGAAATAGAGCGAATCATAGACCTCATCGAGCTTCAGCAGCATCCGCAGCCGGTAAAATCCGTTGCGCAGCGCCGCCTGCAGGCCCTCGTTCTTCTCGAAGCCCGAGCGCGGCATGTTGATATCGTTGCTGTCGGGCATGGAGACGACGGTGCCCGCCTCGAACGTGTTGTTCTGGTTCACGGACACGTAGGTGTTGGAATGCAGGCAGAACCCGTCGGCAAAGCCGTTGTTGGACTGGATGTCGACCACCCCCTGCGCGACGAACCCCTCGCGGAAGCAATGCGGCTGGAAGGTGACGAAGATCGCCTGGGCGGCCACGTCCCATTCCGGGCGGTCCAGCAGGCGGAACAGGAAGACGGCGACAGCATTGCCTTTGGCCTCGATCCGGCTGGGGCGCACGCGGACGGCCTCCATCGACCCGGAGGCGGGCGTGAAGGTCTTCGTGGCGTAGTCCCAGTTGCCGAATTCGACATCCTCGGCCTCCAGCACCGCACCGTATTCCGAAGCGGGCATGTCGTGCTGGGCCATTTCCACGGCCTTCAGCTTGGATTGCTCCTCGGTGTTGGTCTCGCGGAAATAGAGCGCGGCATGGGCGGCGGAATCGGCCGCCACCTGAAGCTGCGTGCGTGCCGACAGCAGGTAGGCAAAGTCGATCGCGAAGGCCGAGATCAGCAGACCCCCGGCCAGGACGTAAATCCCCAGAAGCGTCATGCTCCCCTCATCGCGCCTCCCGTAGCGGGTGAGCCAGCGAACCATCATCAGTACTCCATGAAATGTTGCGCCGAGATCGTCACCCAGACGTTCAGCAATTCCGTCACCACATGGGGCATGAAGACATCCGACACCTGGTAGGACACGTCCGAGGTCACGACCCCGTTCGCGATCGTGGTGGTCACCGATGCCGAGGGGGCGATGTCCTGAAGCTGTGCCGCGATGTAGCTTTCGACTTCCGCTTCGGTCTGCATGTAGCCGGTCGACAGGATGCGGTTGGCATTCTGGACGATGCGGTAGGCCTGGTTCTTCTCGAAGATGATCATCGACGCGTTGACGATCAGGACGAGGATCCAGACGAAGATCGGTATCCAGAGGACCGATTCGATGGTGGCGGTTCCGTCTTCCCCGGTACGGAACCTGTGCAGCAATTTCTTCATTCCCTTGCCTTTGCCTGCCGGGCCGCAGCGACCCGTTGAGTGAGACAAAGGACAGTTATCCCGCCAATCCGGGCAGAAACGTGACGGAAATGCGAAGACCCCGCGACCGTGGCCGCAAATCTTCACAATCTCTTAAAAGAGCAAATTCAACAGGCTAGACGTCCAGCCCTTCGACGAAGCGTGCGTTTTCCTGGATGTACTGGAACCGCATCTCGGGTTTCTTGCCCATAAGCCGTTCCACCAGGTCACCGGTCTCGCCCGGCGCATCCTCGTCCACCGTCACGCGGATCAGCTTGCGGGTCTTCGCGTCCATGGTGGTCTCTTTCAGGTCCTTGGCGTCCATCTCGCCCAGGCCCTTGAAGCGGCTCACCTCGATCTTGCCCTTGCCGCCCAGGCCCTTTTCCAGCCAGGCGTCGCGCTCGGCCTCGTCGGCGCAATAGACGCGGGTCGCGCCCTGCGTCAGGCGGTAAAGCGGCGGACAGGCCAGGTAGAGGTGCCCCTTGTCGATCAGCGGCCGCATCTGGGTGAAGAAGAAGGTCATCAGCAGCGACGCGATATGCGCGCCGTCGACATCCGCGTCGGTCATGATGATGATCTTGTCATAGCGCAGATCGTCGATGTTGAACTTGGTGCCGATGCCAACGCCCATGGCCTGGCACAGGTCGTTGATTTCCTGGTTGGTGCCGATCTTGTTGCTGGCCGCGCCCAGCACGTTCAGGATCTTGCCCTTCAGCGGCAACAGCGCCTGGGTCTTCCGGTCGCGCCCCATCTTGGCCGAGCCGCCGGCCGAATCGCCCTCGACGATGAACAGCTCGGTCCCGTCGCGGTTGGTCGCGGTACAATCGGTCAGCTTGCCGGGCAGGCGCAGCTTCTTGGTCGCCGTTTTCCGCTGGGTTTCCTTTTCCTGGCGGCGGCGCTGCCGCTCCTCGGCCCGCAGGATGAGGAAATCCAGGATCGCGCCGGCGGATTTCGTGTCTGCGGCCAGCCAGTTGTCGAAATGGTCGCGCACGGCGTTTTCCACCAGGCGCTGCGCCTCGACGGTGGCCAGCCGGTCCTTGGTCTGGCCGACGAATTCCGGCTCGCGGATAAAGCACGACACCAGCGCGCAGCCCCCGGCCATCAGGTCGTCACGGGTGATCTGCGCGGCCTTGCGGTTGTTGACCAGCTCGCCATAGGCCTTGATCCCCTTCAGGATCGCGGCCCAGAACCCCGCCACATGGGTGCCGCCCTCGGGCGTGGGCACGGTGTTACAATAGGATTGCACGAACCCGTCCCGCACCGGCGTCCAGTTGATCGCCCATTCCACGCGGCCCGGCACGCCGAAGCGGCCCTGGAAATCCACGCGGCCCGCAAAGGCCTCGTCGGAATAGGTCATCGCCCCGGTCAGTGATTCCTTCAGGTAATCGGCCAGGCCGCCGGGGAAGTGGAACACGGCCTCCTGCGGCGTCTCGCCATCTTCGACCGCGCTTTTCCAGCGGATCTCGACGCCCGAGAACAGGTAGGCCTTGGACCGGATCGACTTGAACAGCCGCGCCGGCTTGAACTTGTGCGACCCGAAGATCTCGGCGTCGGGATGAAAGGTCGTGGTGGTGCCGCGCCGGTTCGGGGCCGCGCCGATTTCCTCCAGCGGGCCCAGCGGCGTGCCACGGGAAAACCGCTGCTCCACCAGCTTGCGGTCGCGCGCCACCTGGACGACCAGCGAATCCGACAGCGCGTTCACGACCGATGCGCCGACACCGTGCAAACCGCCTGAAGTCTCATAGCTTTTGCCGGAAAACTTGCCGCCCGCATGCAGCGTGCACAGGATCACTTCCAGTGCCGACTTGCCGGGAAACTTGGGATGTGGATCGAAGGGCATGCCGCGGCCATTGTCGCGGATGGTGATCGAATTGTCCGCGTGCAGCTCCACCTCGATCCGGTTGGCATGACCCGCCACAGCCTCGTCCATGGAATTGTCCAGGACCTCGGCCACAAGGTGGTGCAGCGCCCGTTCATCGGTGCCGCCAATATACATGCCGGGCCGTTTTCGAACGGGCTCCAGCCCCTCCAGAACCTCGATGGAGGAGGCGTCATAGGTATCGGAAACTGTCTCGCTCAGCAGATCGTCGGCCATGGGAAGCTCTTTTCGTTGTTTGCCCCATTATGGCAGGCCCGCACCGGTCCCTACAAGCCATGGATGCAGGCCTGCGCCTCCACGAAGCTTCATCTTGCCAAAAATACTCCCGCCGGAGGCAATCCGAGGGATTTTGCAGCGCAAAATACCGAGTAGAGGAAATGCGCCGCTTGCGGCGCTCCTTTGGATTACGTCGATCTCAGTGTTGGCTTCAAAGGCGGTTGAGCGCCGCGTGAAGCGGGCCGAAGATGGGCCAGAGCCCTTCGAACTCCGCCATCACCGCGCCGGGCAGGTCCGTTTCGGGGGCGGGGATGTCACGAAAGACCGCCATGCCCTTGCGCCGCAGGAATGCGCCGCGCGGGTGATCCTGGCCGTAGGGGGAGGGAACGCGCTTCAGCGCCGGCTCCCGCATCTCCGCGCCGCTGGCCAGTTCGGCCTCGATCCCGGCGGCGATCTCGGCGCCCGCGTCGCCGCCCATCACCTCGCGCCAGCGGGTCAGCGCGGCGCCCTCCAGGCTCATGTATCCGGCCCCGACCCGGACGCGCGTCTTCTCGATGCCCAGGAACCAGCCCAGCGGGGCCAGCCCGTCATCGGGCGCGTACCAAAGCATGTGCAGGTAATCCTTGTAGGGCGGCTGGCCCTTGGCGAAACGCAGGTCGCGGTTGATCCGGAACAGCTTGGTGCGGGCCGGGCCGCCGGTCAGCGCCGCCAGCCGCGGGCGCAGCGTATCCAGCAGCAATTCCGCCGGGCGTTTCAGCCGGGTGGTATATTCGTCCTTGTGGTCCTGGTACCAGTCGCGGGTGTTGTTGTCGGCCAGGCGCCGGCAGAAATCCTGCGCATCGGGGATCAGCTGATCGAAGGCGTCGCTCATGTGTCGGGCTCCGGGTGGCGGTGGCGGGCGGGTTGGATCGGGTCGCAAGTTACCCCATCCTGATCCGCCTCGCCGGTTTCGCCAAGCCCGCGGATGCGGCGTCCTGACAGGCTCTTGCCATTGACCCTTCGGCCAATGTGGCTCTTGCCGCCGTCAGCGTGCTGCCGGGGCCGGATCAGGCGGCCAGCGCCGCCCGCGTCCGGCCGATCATCAGCGCCGCCTCTGCCGCCTCGCGCCCCTTCTGGACGAAATGCTCGGCATAGATGCGGGTGTGATGCTGGGTTTCCTGGAAATGATGCGGGGTCAGCGACACCGACAGGACCGGCACGCCACTGTCGAGGCCCGCACGCATCAGCCCGTCGACCACGGCCTGAGCCACGAAATCATGCCGGTAGATGCCGCCATCGACGACCAGCGCCGCCGCGGCCACCGCCGCATAGCGCCCCGACGCGGCCAGGTCGCGTGCCAGCAACGGCATCTCGAAGGCGCCGGGCACGTCGTAGACATCGACCTGGTCCGCCGGGATCAGCTCGCAGAACCCGTCCAATGCGCGGGTGACGATATCGGAATGCCAGTTGGCCTTGATGAAGGCATAGCGGGTGTGTGTCATGGTGATCTCCTTTCGCAACAGACACGTCACCCAAGGCGATCACGGGCCACGCCGCCCGATGGGGCCGCGTCGCTCGTTCTCTTCCATCCGGACTATGACCGTCGGCCCAGGCCTCTCACCTGGTCTGCTGACCCCCGGAGCCATCTTGGCCGGGCCGGGGCGCTCGCGGGCTTACGGGGCGTCGCCCGCATACCGCCGGTGGGGAATTCCGCCCCGCCCTGAGAACGCGCCGATCAGATCACCGCGACGCGGCACAGACAAGTGCAAAGATGCACAGACGACCTGCCTTAGCGCTGCAACCAGTCGCGGATATGGCCGGCGACGGCATCGGTTTCCTGGTGGATCACCCAGTGATCGGCGCCGGGGATCTCGATCCGGGTCAGGTCGGCGCAATAGGCCTCCAGACCCTCGGTCGCCTCGGGTAGCAGCGCGGTATCGCCCGGCCCCCAGATCAGCAGATGCGGCATCGGCACATGGAACTTGTCGACGGGCAGATCGGGTATATCGAGCACCTCCCCCGGGGCGGGGATCTTCACCCCCGAGGCGCGGTACCAGTTCACCATGCCGCGCAGCCGTCCGGGCCGCGACCATTCCGCGATGTAGCGCTCGCGAAGCTCCGGCGTCATCCAGCTGAAATCCATGTGTTCGGCGAAGAGCGCCAGAAGCTTGGCGTAATTGTCCGCCGCCAGCCGCTCCTCCGACCCGTCACGACGCAGATAGAGCATGTATTGCGACGCCTCCGCCTGCGGCCCGCCCGTGGCCAGCGCCTTCTGGAAGGGGCCGGGATGCACGCCGTTCAGGATGATCAGCCGCTCCACCAGGTCGGGTCGCATCGTCGCCAGCCCATAGGCCACTGCCGCGCCCCAATCGTGCCCGATGACGATCAGCGGGCCGCCCAGCGTTTCGATCAGCGCGGCCATGTCGCCGACCAGTTCAGTGATCCTGTAGGCCTCGACCTCTGCCGGGGCATCGCTCTGGCCAAAGCCGCGCTGGTCGGGGGCCACGCAATGGAACCGGTCCGACAGACGCTCTGCCAGCCCTTCCCAGGCGCCGCCGAACTCGGGGAAGCCATGCAGCATCAGCACAGTCGGGTGATCCGCCCCGCTGCCCCATTCCCTCAGGTGAAAGCGCCGCCCGCGCAGCGTTATATCGCGTTCATGCATCGTGAAATCCTCCCTGCGGCGGAGCCTACCGCGATCTTGACCCCGATCAAGGCGGATGCCGCGTCAGGCGGCTAGGATCGGCTCGTTCACACAGATTGATCCCGTCCCTGCAGGAGGCCCCGATGACGCAGACCCTCTCCAATGATCCCAGCACGACCGACGCCTCCGAACCGATCCTGCAGGCCGTACCGTCCGCTGTTGCCGCACCCGTCGAAGAGGTGCAGCCGCCCGTGGCCTCCCCCACCTCGACCGATGCCCTGCGCCGGGCCTTCGAGGCCGGGGATTACCCCTATGACAAGCGGATGTCGCGCCGCAGCTACGAGTCGATGAAGGCCAAGTTGCAGGCCGAACTTCTCAAGGTGCAGCTCTGGGCGCAGGAGAGCGGCGAGAAATTCGTGCTTCTGTTCGAAGGCCGCGACGCCGCCGGCAAGGGCGGCACGATCAAGCGGTTCACCGAACATCTGAACCCGCGTCACGCCCGCGTCGTGGCGCTGAACAAGCCGAGCGAGGCAGAAAAGGGCCAGTGGTTCTTCCAGCGCTATGTCGAGCACCTGCCTACTTCGGGCGAAATGGTGCTGTATGACCGGTCCTGGTACAACCGCGCCGGTGTCGAACGGGTCATGGGCTTCTGCGAGCCGACCGAGTACCTCGAATTCATGCGCCAGACGCCGGAACTGGAGCGGATGCTGACCCGGTCGGGCATCCGGCTCTACAAGTACTGGTTCTCCGTCACGCAGGAAGAACAGCGCGCCCGCTTCCTGGCCCGCGAAACCGACCCGCTGAAACGCTGGAAATTGTCACCCATCGACAAGGCCAGCCTCGACAAGTGGGAGGATTACACCGAGGCGAAGGAGGCGATGTTCTTCTACACCGACACCGCCGATGCGCCCTGGACGATCATCAAGTCCGACGACAAGAAACGCGCCCGGTTGAACTGCATGCTGCATTTTCTCAGCTCGATCGACTATCCCGGCAAGGATCACCGCATCGCCCATGCGCCCGATCCCAAGATCGTGTCCACCGCCCATCACGTGATCCACAACAGCGACCACATGCTGGGCACCGCGCTGCATCCCGACCTGCGCCGCGCGCCGTAAGGCGCCGGTCCGGTTGGCTGCCAGCCCACTCCGGTCATTTCTGGACCAGTCAGTCCAGCGCCGCTTCCAGCTTTTCCAGGATCGAGGTCCAGCCCTTTTCATGCCCGTCCCGTGCCTCTTCGGACGGAAAGCAATCGTGGACCAGCCGGACATGCGTGCCGTCCTTGCTGTCCTCGAAGGTCAGGTGAACCAGGCTGTCCGGCGCGGCATGCGGGGAGTTCCAGGTGAAATCCAGCCGCTCCGGCCGGTCGATGACGCGATACTCGCCCCAATGCGGCACGCCCTCGTCATCGGGGCCGCCCTCCATCAGGATGTCAAAGCGCCCGCCCTCGGTCGCATTGTTCTTGACCTTTGCCATGCTGCCCTCTTCGGGGCAGAGGAATATCTGCATCAGTGCCGGGTCCAGCCAGGCGTCAAAGACCTTCTCCCGTTCGGCGGGAATGGTGCGCGACAGGCGCAGGGGCAGATCCAGGGTCATGGTCTCACTCGTTTGCGAAAACAGGCGCGCCGGGCGGCCGCGCCAGGGCGAGGGACCGCCCCGGTTCCATCTGCACCCGCCGAACCGCCCCGGGTCAAGCCTTGTGACGGGCAGGGACGGTCGCCGGTCGGTTTCCGTGGCGACAGGCGACGCCGAACCCAGAACGGGCGAATACAGAAAGGCCAAAAACAAAACGGCGAAAAAAACAAGACGGGCGGACCCTGTCGGACCCGCCCGCTGCCGTCGCCGGTGCTATGGCTTCGACTGTCGTTACCCTTCGCTCCCATGGCCTGATCGGATGGCGGGCCCCGAAAGGCC
Source organism: Pseudooceanicola atlanticus (assembly GCF_000768315.1). GTDB lineage: Bacteria > Pseudomonadota > Alphaproteobacteria > Rhodobacterales > Rhodobacteraceae > Pseudooceanicola > Pseudooceanicola atlanticus. The sequence continues at coordinate 320,006 of NZ_AQQX01000002.1, read as the reverse complement.
CACCATCCGTCCGGCGACGTACCGTGGCCTCCTACCGGATCGCCACCGGATTGATGATCATCTGGACGGCGCCGCGCACCTTGGCCTGGCCCAGGACGAACATGAACTCCGTCACGCCATCGGCGGCCATTTCCTCGGTGACCATGTTTTCAAGGATGTAGATCCCGTTATGCGCCAGCAGGATCTGGTGCACCTCGAACACGCCGACGCCTTCCTCGAAGGGCACGGCCTCCAGCCCCCAGGTATCGGCGCCCACGGCGACGACCCCGATCTCGGCCAGGTATTCGGCGCCGGTCTTGCCCAGCCCCGGCTCGACCGAGCCATAGCGGGCCGCATCCCGGGTCTCTTCCTTCAGCAGGTCCAGCCAGCCGGAATGGAACAGCACCACGTCGCCCTCGCGAATCTCCACGCCCTGCTGGTCGGCAGCGGCCATGATGTCCTCGCGGGTATAGGCGGTGCCCTCGTCCAGCATGTCCTGCCCGTAATAGGCGGCCATGTTCAGCAGCACGCCCCGGGTCACGATCGGCGGAACCTTCTCGATGCCCAGCTTGGTCATCCCGTCGGCAGCCACGAAATCCGACCCTTCGAACCCGTTGTAATAGGTGTGATCGACCCCGATATGGCCCAGCCCGTCGATCTGCGATCCGATGCCCAGCCACCCCATGAAGATGTCGTCGTTATAGGTCGTCTCGGTCGGGCCCAGACCGGAATTGTTGACCTGGCCGGGCTGCAGGATCGCGATCGACATCGACCGTGGTGCAAAGGCGGGGACGGAACTGTCCAGCGTCAGGCCCAGCGAATAGGTCTTGCCCTCGGTCACCAGCTCTGCGGCCATTTTTGCCCGCTCCGGCGTCAGCAGGTTGGCCGCGCCGATCTCGTCGTCGGGGCCGTATTTGCTTTCGGTCCAGCTCATGTCGGCATGGCTCTCGGCCAGGGCCGCGCCTGACATCAGGGCACAGGATACCAGCCCGGCCAGGGCCGGTTTCAGAAATATATTCAAGGTTCTCTCCTCCCGGTTTCGCAATGCGGAAATAAGTTCCTCCCGCCGCATCGCTGGGGTGACGTTAGGAAAACTGCCCCGCCTTGTCACGCCGCGCTGCGGCGGCAAGTCGCAGGCGGGCGGGGGGATGCGGATCGTCCGCTTGTGGGCCTCCGCGCCGGCGGGTAGATCAGGGGCATGAGACCCGCATTCCGCCTGACCCTGCCCGCCCTGATCTGGGCGCTGACCGCCGCCCCGGGCGGCGCGCATCCGCATATCTTCGTCGATACCGGGATCGTGGTCGAACTGCAGGCCGACGGCACGATCGGCGCGGTGCAGGTCACCTGGGCCTATGACGATTTCTATTCCCTGCTGGTGCTGCAGGATATGGGCCTCGACGACGATGCCGACGGCACCTTGACCGAGGCTGAAACCGCCCGCATCCAGGGCTGGGACCTGCAATGGATCGAGGGCTATAACGGCGATCTGGTCATGACCGGCCCCGAGGGTGCCGAGGTCACGCTCGGCCCGCCCGAAGACCTCGGGATCGAGGTGGTGGAGGGGCGGATCATCTCCCGCCATCGCCGCATCCTGGCCGAGCGCGTTGTGGCAAAGGGCACGCAGATGCGCGCCTTCGATCCGGAATTCTACACTGCCTATGACATGACCCGTGGCGTCACCCTGACCGGTGCCGCGTCTGCCACCGCCCCCTGCGAGGCGCGGATCATCGCCCCCGATCAGGACGAGGCCTACCGCGAGGCGCAGGAGGTCATGGCCGCCTTCCCCGAAACCGCGACGGATGTGCCGCTGCTGGGCCATCTCTTCGCCGAAACGGTGACGATCGCATGCGCGCCGCAGGATTGATCCGCTGGCTGCCGCTGGCGCTGATCCTCCCGGTGGTGATCTGGCTCTGGTGGGGCGGCGGCATGACCCAGATCGAGGCCTGGGCCGCCGCCGGCCAGCGTGACGCCCAGAATGCGCTCGCCCGCACCCTGCGCGCCCTGCGCACCGGTGAACCGGGCGCGCTGGCGGGGCTGATGGGCGTGGCCTTCCTCTATGGTCTCTTCCACGCGGCAGGGCCGGGCCATGGCAAGCTGCTGATCGGCGGCTACGGCATGGGGCGGCCCGTGGCGGCGACCCGGTTGGCGGGGCTCGCGCTGCTTTCCAGCCTCGCGCAATCGGCCACGGCGGTGCTGCTGGTGCTGGCCGGGATCGGCCTGCTGGGCTGGACCCGCGACCGCGTCACCGGGCTGGCCGATACCACGCTGACGGCGATCTCCTACCTGGCGATTGCCGGTGTCGGCGCCTGGCTGGCCCTGCGAGGGCTACGCGCCCTGACCCGCAGCCGCGCGGCCCATGCGCCTCATCACCACCACGATCACGATCACCACCATGATCACGCCCACGGTCCCGATTGCGGCTGCGGCCATGCCCATGCCCCCACGCCCGAAGACGCCGCCCGGGTCCATTCCCTGCGCGACGCGCTGGCCCTGATCGGCGCGATTGCCGTGCGGCCCTGTACCGGCGCGCTTTTCCTGCTGATCATCTCCTGGCGGATGGACATCCTGCCCGCGGGCATTGCCGGGACCTTCGCCATGGGGCTGGGCACGGCCTCGATCACGATCCTCGCGGCCTTCGCTGCGGTGACGCTGCGCCGCTCCAGCCTCGACCGGATCGGGCAGGCGCTGCCCGACGCGACCCAGGCCGCGCGCGCCGCCGCCCTGACGGAACTGGCCTTCGGGGCGCTGATCTGCGCCATCGCGGTCTCTCTCGCGCTCCGCGTGCTCTGAGGCGCGCGCCCCTGCTTCATCTTGCCGGAAATACTCCGGGGTGAGGCCGCAGGCCGAGGGGCAGCGCCCCTCCGACCCGGCCGCCGCCCGCGGGAAACGTCCGATCCAGACGCATACCCGACCTTGCCGAGCCTGCAAGCCGCGCCCCTTGCCGCGTCCGCGCGCCCGACATAAGGGGGGACATGGCCACCCAGAATCCATATCGCAAACATGCCGCGGCGCTGATGTCGCTCGGCCTGCCGCTGATCGGCTCGCACGTGGCGCAATTCGCCATCACGCTGACCGATGCGATGATGCTGGGCTGGTACGACGTCACCGCGCTGGCGGCGCAGGTCTTGGCGGGTGGGTTCTTCTTCGCGATCTTCATCACCGGGTCGGGCTTTGCCTGGGCCGTCACCCCCCTCGTCGCCGAGGCCGAGGCCAAGGGCGATGAAACCCAGGCCCGCCGGGTGACGCGCATGTCGATGTGGCTGGTGGTGCTCTTCTCGCTGCTGCTGCTGGCGCCGATGCTGTCCGCTGGGCCGATCCTGCGCGCCACGGGGCAGGAGCCCGACGTGGCGCGGCTGGCGGACAATTACCTCGACATCGCGGGCTGGGGCATCGTGCCGGCGCTGATCGTCATGGTGCTGAAAAGCTACCTCTCGGCGCTGGAGCGGACGCGGATCATCCTCTGGATCACCCTGGCCGCGGTGGTCGTCAATGCCATCGCCAATGCGCTGCTGATCTTCGGCCTCTTCGGCTTCCCCGAGCTGGGCATCCACGGCGCCGCCATCGCCTCGACCATCACGCACCTGGCCTCGATGCTGCTGCTGGTGGCCTATATCCGCCGCACATTGCCGGAACATGCGCTGTTCCAGCGCCTCTGGCGCCCGGATTGGGAGGCCTTCTTCCGGGTCTTCCACCTTGGCGCGCCGATCGGCCTGACCACCCTGTCCGAGGTCGGGCTGTTCACCGCTTCCTCCTTCATGATGGGGTGGCTGGGCGCCGGGTTCCTGGCGGCGCATGGTATCGCGCTGCAGATCATCTCGGTCGTCTTCATGATCCATGTGGGCCTGTCCAATGCGGCCACGATCCGCGCGGGCCGGGCGCTTGGGGCGGCGGATTGGCAGGGGCTGCGCGACGGCGCCGTGACGGCCATCGCGCTGTCGGGCATGGTCGTGGCACTGACCATCGTGCTCTTCCTCGCGCTGCCCGAATCGATGATCGGCCTGTTCCTCGATCCCGGCGATCCCAAGCGTGACATGGTCATTGCCATCGGCGTGCCGCTGCTGGCGGCGGCGGCCCTGTTCCAGACAGGCGACGCGGCGCAGATCATGGCCGTGGGGCTGCTGCGCGGGGTGCAGAACACCCGCGTGCCGATGCTGATCGCGGTGGTCAGCTACTGGGTGATCGGGGTGCCGGTGGCCTATGGCATGGGCTTCGGCCTGGGCTGGGGCGGGGTCGGTATCTGGCTGGGCCTGGCCGCCGGTCTGGCCACGGCGGCGGTGCTGCTGATGCTGTGGTTCTGGCGCCGCGTCTACCCCGAGCTCGTCCGCCGCGACGCCGCCCTGCCACCCGATCCGCCGGTCCAGACACCGCCACTGGGGCCGACCGGTAGCTGAGGGGTGGGTCGGCGCTGCCCGGCGGTGCCGCCGGGCGGGACCACGATCAGCGTATTGCCATGGGGTGGGATAGTTGAGCCGTCAAAAGGCGGTCGAGAGCTTGTCTTCGTTGCAGGCAAAGGCGTCACATCGCTCTGAACCGCCAGCCGCTTGCAAACAGCCCCCTCAGGCCATGCCGCGTTCCTTCAGAACCCGGTCCGCCTTCTTGCGCACCAGCACCGTGCGCAGGTCGTGCATGGACAGCAGAAGCGCGTCGGTCACCAGCTCCAGCTGGTCTTCGGTGGCCTTGGTCTGCGCCCAATGGGCCGTCTGGTTCAGCACGTCGACCGAGCGGAAGATGTCGTCGATATCCCGCGCCGCCAGCGTCTCGACCCGGTCCTGCATCCATTCCTTGATCGCGGCGACATCCTCGTCGGTCAGGGCGCGGTCGCCATGCGGCTTGATCTCGCCGTTGCGGATGTTGATGACCGCGATCTGTTCCATCTCGATCCGGCGCGCGCGGTCGGCGGCGTGAACGCGGAAGGCAAAGGCGCCATTGTCGCGGACGCGGAAATAATACGGGGGCAATTCGCCAGCCATGTCAGGGTGCTCCGTTTTCGAGGCAACGTAGAAGAGACCCGTCCAAGTCCACAAGGGCGAACATGCGGGGCGCGTCGGGAATATCCAGCAGGCCCGTCAATCGCGGGATGTGTTGCGAATCCCCGGACAATCCAAGCGTGCGAAACTCGGCCAGAAGTGCATCCAGATTGTCGACCCGCAGGCAGGCGCTGAACCAGCTCTCGCGCGGGTCGAGGTCGGGATGCGGGAAGAATTCCAGCTCCATCCCGCCGCGGGTCAGGATCATCCAGCCCTCATTGCGAAAGGCCCGGCCAAAGCCGAGCCTTCCGTAAAACGCTTCCGTCGCATCGAAATCGCGCGAGGGCAGGTTGGCGCTGATGCGGTCCCCCTTGGGGATCATCAGCTCAGCCCGGCGCAGAAATCCTGGATGCGGGTGCAGGCTTCCTTCAGCGCCTCGTCCGAGGTCGCGTAGGAGACGCGGAAGTTCGGCGACAGGCCGAAGGCCGCGCCAAAGACGACGGCGACGCCCTTGTCCTCCAGCAGCGCCTTGGCAAAGGTCTCGTCATCCTCGATCACGGTGCCGCCGGGGGTTGTCTTGCCGATCAGGCCGGCGATGGAGGGGTAGACGTAGAACGCCCCTTCCGGCACCGGGCAGGTGATCCCCTCGATCGCGTTCAGCATGTCGCAAACCAGGTCGCGGCGGCGCTTGAACGTCTCGTTGTTGGGGGCGATGAAATCCTGCGTGCCGTTCAGCGCCTCGACTGCCGCCCATTGCGAGATGGACGAGGGGTTCGACGTCGATTGCGACTGGATCTTGCGCATCGCACCGATCAGCTCTTTCGGGCCGGCGGCATAGCCGATGCGCCAGCCGGTCATGGCATAGGCCTTGGACACGCCGTTGACCGTCAGGGTGCGGTCATAAAGCTCGGGCTCGACCTGGGCCGGGGTGCAGAACTTGAAATCGTCGTAGGCCAGGTGTTCGTACATGTCGTCGGTCATGATCCAGACATGCGGATGCTTCTTCAGCACGTCGGTCAGCGCCTTCAGCTCGTCCCAGGAATAGCCCGCGCCGGTCGGGTTGGACGGAGAGTTGAAGATGAACCACTTGGTCTTGGGCGTGATCGCCGCGTCCAGCTGGTCTGCGGTGATCTTGAACCCGGTCTGCAGCTGACCTTCGACGAAGGTCGGCTCGCCGCCCGCCAGCAGCACCATGTCGGGATAGGACACCCAGTAGGGCGCGGGGATCAGAACCTCGTCGCCGGGGTTCAGCGTGGCCATCAGCGCGTTGTAGAGCACCTGCTTGCCGCCGGTGCCGACGCTGACCTGGGCGGGTTCGTAATCCAGCCCGTTATCGCGCTTGAACTTGGCGCAGATCGCCTGTTTCAGCTCGGCGATCCCGTCGGGTGCGGTGTATTTCGTTTTCCCGTCATTGATGGCCGCAATTGCAGCAGCCTTGATGTTCTCGGGCGTGTCAAAGTCGGGCTCACCGGCGCCAAGACCGATCACGTCCTTGCCGGCCGCCTTCAGCTCTGCGGCCATGTTGGTCACGGCGATGGTCGGCGACGGTTTGACGCGGGACAGCGTGTCGGAGAGGAAAGGCATCATGGGCCCCCGGATTTGAGTTTCGGTCGGCTCTGTCATAGAAGCAAAGGGCCAAGCCGTTCAAGCGGGAACGGCGGAAAGGGTTTTGAGATGACGGATCAGGTTGCGGAAGAAGCCGGTGCCGGCTGGTTTGCGGCGGAAAGCGCGACGTTCGGGGATCGCCTGGCGGCGGCCCGCGAAGCGGCGGACATGACCCAGGGCACCCTGGCCAAGCGTCTAGGGGTCAAGCTGACCACCGTGCGCGGCTGGGAAGACGACGTGTCCGAACCGCGCGCCAACAAGCTCTCGATGCTGTCGGGATTGCTCAACGTGTCGCTGCCCTGGCTGCTGACCGGCGAGGGCGACGGCGTGCAGCCTCCGGGCGAAGGGGCGGATTTGCCGCAGGACATCGCCGCGATTCTGGGCGAGATTCGAGAATTGCGGGCCGATTTCTATGCCCGGGCGGATCGGCTCGGCATCCTCGAAAAACGGCTGCGCGCGAAACTCAAGGACGAGCTCTGAGGGCCAAGTGACCGAACCGTTTCCCAGCAACGAACCCCGTGCCACGCGCGTGCGCCGGATGCGCATGCGCTCCATGCGGCGCGGGATCAAGGAAATGGACATCCTGATGATGCGCTTCGCCGAGGCGCATCTCGACACGCTCGATGATGCTGAACTGGACATGTACGACCTTGTCCTGTCGCAGAACGACCAGGACCTCTACCAGTGGGTGACGGGGCAGATCCCCGCGCCCGCGCAGATCGCGCCGATGATCGACCGCATCGCCAATGCGGCTTCTGACGATCCGGTTGCAAAAAGACCTGTCTGACTTAACTTTTTCTTGGTTTTTTTGCCTCAATTTCCTCTCCGAGCAGCACGTGACGGAGACGGAAAACCACCATGGCACTGCAGGAACATACGCCCATGCCCGCGGCAGAGCAGGCATTCATGGCAAGCTATCTGGATGCGCTGGCGCTGGTCGAACGGCTGCACCGGCTGTTGCTTGACGTGATCAAGGATGAATTCGAACGCGTCGGCGTGTTGGAGATCAACGCGGTGCAGGCGCTTCTGCTGTTCAACATCGGCGATAACGAGGTGACGGCGGGCGAACTGAAATCGCGCGGCTATTACCAGGGCTCGAATGTCAGCTACAACCTGAAGAAGCTGGTCGAGATGGACTACATGCATCACCAGCGCTGCGAGATTGACCGCCGCTCCGTCCGGGTGCGGCTGACCCCCAAGGGGCGCGAGATTCGCGATATCGTCTCCGGCCTCTTCGAACGGCAATCGCGCGAATTGTCCGAACGCGAAATTCTCGACACGGGCGGGATTGACCTGATCGCAGCCTCGCTCCGCCGTGTCGAACGGTATTGGTCCGACCAGATCCGCTACATCTACTGAGCGGGGCCTCGGCCACAGGAATATTCCGGTACACCCGGGATGGTGTCTGTCCAGAACGGACTTTGGGAATGGATGCAGACACATCCAAAGGGGTCATCGCCCGAGCGATGACAATGTGAGTAGAAGGCACTGGGCCGGGATGGGGATCCCGGCCCTTTTCCGTTTCGGGACAATTTTCTGGACAATGATTGGCGCTGGAGAGGGGCTGCCGGGGCGCAGGCCGTACCAAAGCCCACGCCAGGAATCAGCCCGCGTAGAAGACGGTAGTCCGGAAAGGGTCAGCCTGAAGAAAGGACAGTCGTAAGAACGCCACTGGATCAAACCGGGCGGCCGAAAAGCGGTTCAGCGCCCGGCGGGCCGGACCTCCGACACCGCCACGACCTGCAATTCGCGCAGCAATTTCCGCACCATGGCGGCTTCGAAATCCTCGAACCCGTTGGCGGTTTCGGTAAAGGCGTCGCGCCCGTGCAGCACGTAGGCGCGGTAATAGGCCACCAGTTCTCCGATCCCGGGGCTGCGGCCCTCTCCGGCGGTCGGCACGGCCTCTCCGATGATGAGGCCGTTCACCGTGACCTCGCCCATCCCCTTTGACACCGGGCCGGGCGTCGGGCCGGTATTGGACTTGCCGTCGCCGGACACGTCGATCACCTGCCGCCAGCACTCGGACTGTCCGGCCATCTCGGCCGCACCGCGCAACAGGGCCGATCCGATCGCGGTGGAAAAATCCGCCTCGACCCGTGCCGTCCCGCGCAACACGCCCGCAACCGACACCAGATCCGCCGCGCCCGTAACCTCCCGCCAAGGCAGGATCATCCGCTGGAAACCGGGCCCCGACCATTCCATCACCGCCAGCCGCACCGGTGCCTGCGGCATCGCCTCGAAGGCCGCGATGACCTGCGGGTTCACCAGCGCCGCCGCCAGCCCGTCCAGCTGCAACCGGTATTCACGGGCATCGACCGATCCCGACACGTCCAGCGCCAGCAGCAGCGCCTGTCGGCATGATGCGGCCGCCGCGCCCGCCCAGAGCGACGCGACCAGCCCCAGCAGCCAAAGCGCGCGCCTCAGCCGGGGAACCATCCGTCCTCCTGCAGCCAGCCGACGGACAAGCCGTTGATTTCCCGAAATAGCTTGCGGACCATCGAATCCTCGAAATCGTCGAAGCCGAGCGCGATTTCGACAAAAGAGGCAGGGCCGCGCATCACCTCGTTCAGGTAGTAATCGACCAGCGCCGCGTCGCGCCCCTCGACCACCAGCCCGTTCACCGTGACCTCGTCGAAGGGGAAATTGGCATAAGCCAGTTCGGGGCCGAACCCCTCGTTGTTGATCCCGTCGCCCGACACGTCGATCACCTGGCGCAGGCATTCCGGCCCGCGTGACAGCATCCCCGCGCCGAAGCCCAGCGAATAGCCAAGCGCCGTGGGCCAGTTGGAATAGGATCGCTGGGTCCGCGCGATCGTGGCGACCGCGCCGTCGATCGCCCCATGGCTGTCCAGCATGGTCCAGTCCAGCACGATCGTCTGGTGGTAACGCCCGCTCCATTCGTAGACGGCGATGGCGACCTCGCCGGGGGCGCCCTCAAGGATCGCGCGGCGGATCAGCGGGCGGTTCAGCGCGGCGGCCAGGCCGTCGCGCTGCAGCGTGTATTCCGTCTCGTCGACGGAGGCCGAGACATCCAGGGCCAGCAACAGCGCCAGCCTGCATTCCGCCCCGGCCGCCAGCGGCCAGAGCGTCAGGCACAGCGCCGAAACCGCGCCCCGGACCATCGGCCGGGTCACCAATGGCCCGTATTCTCCATGCTGGCCCAGGGTTCCTGCGGGGGCAGCTTGTCGCCCGCCTGCAGCAGCTCGACCGAGATATTGTCGGGCGAGCGGACAAAGGCCATGTGCCCGTCGCGCGGCGGGCGATTGATCGTCACGCCGTTATCCTGAAGGTGCTGGCACATCTCGTAGATGTTATCGACCGCATAGGCGAGGTGGCCGAAATGGCGGCTGTCGGAGGGCAGGCCTTCGTCCCCGTCCCAGTTGTAGGTCAGTTCGACCGGGCAATCCTCCTGTCCCGGAGGGGCCATGAAGATCAGCGAGAACCGGCCCTGTTCGCTGTCCATCCGGCGGGTTTCCTTCAGGCCCAGCAATTCGAAAAAGGCCATCGTGCGTTCCAGGTCCTTCACCCGGACCATGGTGTGCAGGTAACGCGTCGTCATGAGGGAACCTCGTCTGTACTGTCAGTTTTGCTCCGGCGGCGTCATGCCCGTGCCGGTCCCGACATACGATAGCGGACTGCGAGGGGCTGTCGAGCGGTCGCGCGGTCAGAAAGTCGACCGGATGCCGAAACCCACCCCGTATTCCTCGTAATCGAAGAACGAGATGTTGGAGTGGTTGCGCGAATAGGTGACGCTCAGCGTCGGCGCGAAGCCCATGTAATCAAGCTGTTGGAAAAACAGCTCTCCGCTCAGGACGGTGCTGCGATCCTGCCGTTTGTCGGCGCCATAGACGGCGCGGTCATAGAACCGGGCGCCGTGGCTCAGTTGCAGCGACGGGGTGGCGCCCGCGATCTTGCCCTCGGGGACGAACCGCATGGCCAGCGTCACCGCATCGGCTGCGATCTCACCGGATTGAGAGGTCGTGTCGCTGACCGCCAGGCTGAAGCTGACCTGCCCCGCGCCCTCGATCCGCTGCGCCCAATAGGCCTGACCCCTGACGATATCGGCGGACCGGATCGGCCGGTCCAGCCGCTCCTGCCGTTCGTAACCGATGCCATATCCCAGCCGCGCGCCCGTGGGCAGGCGATGGTCGCGGTTCAGCTCCAGCCCGACGGTTTCGGCCAGCGGCTTGCCGCCCCGCCAGGTCCGGCCCAGGGTCAGCTCTGCCCGCGTGGCAGCGGCCCCCTTGGCATCGGGCAGGGTGACACCGGCGCTGGCGGTCAGGCGGGTCAGGGTGAAATCCTCGGCCCGCGCCGTGGGCACGGCGGCCTTGGCATCGTTGGACAGGGTAAAGCGGGTGTCGTCCAGCTCCAGCCCCAGATGAAACAGCGGCGCGCCGCGCTTGCGCTGACCGAAGGTCCGCTTGATCGACAGGTTGGTGCCGTATTCGACCCCGGACAGCGGCACCGCCGTGGGGTCGACGAAGACGTAATTGCCCAGCCGGTAGGTGTTCGTCGTCGGCCCGCCATTGATGTTGGAGGAGGGCTGCACCGAAAAGCGCAGCTTCGCGCTCCAGGGGTTGCGGGCCTCGACCTGGCGAAACTGGTTCTTCGCGGCCTGTTCATAGCGCGGGTTGTCGGTGACCTGCCCGGCCCGCCGCAGCCACCATTGCGACAGGGCGTAGTTTTCCTGCGCGGCCAAGGCCTTGGACACGACCAGAGCAGAGGCAAAGCGTTCGTCGGGCGTGTCGGCCAGGCGATAGGCCTTGCGCGCGGCAAAGGCCGACCGGGCGGGCGCGCCCAGCTGGTATTCGGCGCGGGCCAGGATCAGCAGCGCTTCGATATCCTCGGAATCGGCCTGCACAAGGCGGATGGCGATCTTCTGGGACAGGCCCGGTTGCCCGTCGCGCAGCAATTGCCCGGCCACGGCCCGCGCCTGGGCGGGCGTCAGTGCGGTGCCTTCGTTGCCCTGCGCCCAGCCGGGGGTGGCCAGGCTCAACGCCAGCGCGGTGAGGCAGGCGAACAGCCGGGAACGGGATGAGATGCCCATGGCTCTGCCTCGCGGCTCAGCTGTCCGGTTCCCGTTCGGTGACGATCACGCCGATCTCGCGGGCATTGCCGTCGGCGGTAAAGATCTCTTCCTGATCTTCCGACGTGATCGTCGCATTGGCCGGAATGCCGAACCGGTCCGCGGCCAGGTAGCCGACGGTTTCACCCACAGTGACCGTGTTTTCCACGGCTTCGCGGTTGTCCTCGTTCAGGCCGCTGGACGTGCCCGTTTGGGTCACTGTCTCGAAGACCGGATCGCCCGAGACGGGGTCCACGGCCTGCACGCCGGTCGCCGGGTCGATGACCGGGACATCGACATCGGCGGTCCAGTTCAGCACTTCATAGGTCACCAGCTGCACCTCTGACGGGCCGTCGATCAGCACATGGCTGCCCATGCCTTCGCCCTCGGCCCCGGCGATGATGCCCTCGTAGGTGCCGGTATCGCGCACCTCGCCTTCCGGGTCGCGGGTCGAGGCGCCGCCCTCGGTAAAGGCACCGGTATCCACGTCGAAGGCGACCTCGTGCAGGTAGAGCGCGGGCAGGGGGTGCCGCGACGTGCCGTCGCCGGTGGTCCGCTGACGGTTGGTCACGACGCCGGCAATGGCGCCGATCACGGTGCCGTCGCCCTCGGGGTCCAGAACGTCCAGCACCAGCCGGGCGTCGCCCGTCACCGTGTGCAAACCGCCCAATTCATCCTTCTGGCGCACCCCTGCATAGGTGCCGAGATAGACATATTCGCCGACGCCGCCGGGCAGGTTGTAGGTCGTGCGCCGGATATTGGCGCCCGCATTGCCATACCCATCGGGGTTCCACTGGGCATCGCCCACGGCGGTGCCTTCCAGGTCGTCGGTGCTGATATAGACCGCGTAATGCTTGACCTGACCGGTTGTGCCGGTCTGGCGGCTGCCATAGACGGGCACGCCGTTCTGGGTCCGCTCCTGGTCATAGATGCCATCCGGCCCGTCGAAGGGGATGTTGTAGATGACCAGCTTGTTGTTGATCGAATCGTATTCGACATCGTTCATCACGAGGCCGGAGCTCGCGTCGAAATTGAACAGCGAATTGCTCGTCTCGGGGTCCGTGGTATCCACGACCTCTTCGTCGATTTCAGGGATTTCCATGAACGGGTTGGTCGACCCGCAGGCCGCCAACAGGGCGACAAGCGACAACGGGAGTGCGGAACGCCTCAACATCGAAAACTGCCTCTCAGATCGTGGGGTCTGATGCCCCTTTGCGTCGCAGGTTCCGGCCAATTGGGTAAAAAGTCAAGGATTCAAGGGGGTTTCACCGCATTCCTCATGCAGGTGCGGCAGGATTGTCCCTACTTTATCTAGCGGTTCAAATCCGGCTCAACACAAGATAATCTGCGAAGGGACTCATCTAGCCCTAGGGGGAAGGTTTCGACATGCGCCAATATCTCGACGCTCTGCAGACCGTACTGGATCACGGCGAACGCTCCAGCGATCGCACCGGGACCGGCACGATCTCTCATTTCGGGATGCAATGTCGCTATCCGCTGGCCGACGGCTTCCCGCTGGTGACGACCAAGCGGCTGCACCTGAAGTCCATCGTGCACGAATTGCTGTGGTTCCTCGCCGGGGACACGAACATCGGGTACCTCAAGGAAAACGGCGTTTCGATCTGGGACGAATGGGCCGACGAGAACGGCGATCTCGGCCCCGTCTACGGCGCGCAATGGCGGCGCTTTCCGGTGGTCGACACGACCGGCCCGCAGCCGGTGATCGGCGAGGTCGACCAGATCGCCAAGCTTGTCGACCAGATCAGGAAGACCCCCGACAGCCGCCGCCTGATCGTGTCCGCCTGGAACCCCGGTGAGATCGACCAGATGGCGCTGCCGCCCTGTCACACGCTCTGGCAGGTGCGCATCATCGGCGGCAAGCTGCACCTGCAACTTTACCAGCGATCGGCCGACATGTTCCTGGGCGTGCCGTTCAACATCGCCTCCTACGCGCTGCTGGCGGTGATGCTGGCCCATGTCACGGGGTATGAGCCCGGCGATTTCGTGCATTCCATCGGCGACGCGCATATCTACCTCAACCACATGGAGCAGGTCGAAACCCAGCTGGCCCGGACCCCGCACCCCCTGCCGACGCTTCGGCTGGCCCGCGACGTGCCCTCGATCTTCGATTTCTGCTACGAGGACTTCATCTTCGAAAATTACGTGCATGACGCCGCCATCAAGGCACCGGTGGCCGTCTGATGCTGACCCTGATCGTTGCCCGCGCCCGCCACGGTGCCATCGGCCGTGACGGGGACATCCCCTGGCACCTGCCGTCCGACCTGCGGATGTTTCAGCGCGAAACCCTGGGCGGCGCGCTCGTCATGGGCCGTGCCACCTGGGAAAGCCTGCCGGTCAAACCGCTCAGCCGCCGTCTGAACATCGTCGTGTCGCGCGACAGCACGCTGACCGACCATGTCGTCCCGGATGTCGAAGCCGCGCTCGCCCTGGCCCGGGCCGAGGGGTATCACCGCGTCTACGGCATCGGCGGCGCGGGCATCTACGGCGCGCTGCTACCCCTGGCCGATCGCCTGATGCTGACCGAGGTCGACCTCGAGGTCCCGGATGCCGATACCTACTTCCCCGATTTCGACGAAACGGAATGGAATGAGCTGGGCCGCGCCACCGTCACCGGCGAGGGTGTGACCGGCGTGGTGCGGGAATTGCTGCGCTGATCGGCGCGGCCATGGCCCATGCGCGAAACCGACGCCCGCACCGACGTAATACCGACGTGATACCGACGTAAAACCGATCCGCCTTCCGACCCCGGTCGTATCCCTTTCGAATGTCCCGGAGTCACCATGCAAATTCTCGTTCTCTACTTCACCACCGCCCTGTTTTTCCTGGGCCTCGACGCAATCATGCTGAAGAACGTGATGCGGCCCCTGTTCGAAACCCGCATCTCCTCCCTGCTGCTGGACGATTTGCGGCTGGTTCCGGCCGCGATCTTCTATCTCTTCTACGTCGGGGGGCTGGTCTGGTTCGTGTCAATCCCGGCGTTGAAAGGCCAGTCTTTCCAGGCGTTTACCAATGGCGCCCTGCTGGGGGCGATGGCCTACGGGACCTATGAATTCACCAATTACGCCACCCTGCGGGACTGGGCGCCCAAGATGGTCATCGTCGATGTCGCCTGGGGGACCCTGCTGACCGGATCGGCGGCCCTGGTGGGGGTGCTGATCACCAACTGGCTCTTTCGTACCACAGGGTAACGCAAAAGGCGCAATCAGGTTTTGCGTTTCACCGTCAAGGTGTTAAGCTTTTGTCAGACCGCCAGAAGGCAAAGATTTGACGAGGGCTCACGAATGAAGACTTTGATGTTGACCGCAGGACTGGGCCTGATGGCCCTTGCGGCGCCCGCCGCGGCGGAACCCGTGCTGTTCACCTATCCCGCATCCGCCAATTACTGCCCGTCCGGCCTTCAGCCGATTGTGCTGAACGGCGTGATCTGCTGCGGTACGCCCAATACCCACGCCACCTATTCCGATTGGAACCGCCACCCGGTCCAGCGCAAGAAATACTACGCGCCGCGCGCCGAATACGGGTCGAAATCACCGGGCGGATATACCGGGTCGAAATCCCCGCAATACTGATCTTCATTCCGAAAGATCGCGAATTTTCAAAGGCGTGTCCGGAAACGGGCGCGCCTATTCTTTTGCGCCGGGCGCGGACGCATTCGATTCTCGCAACGCATTCATAAAACTGTTACACTGGGTGAAACCAAGAAAAGGCAGGCCCAGTTTGATCCGAGCATTCATTCTGACACTCCTCTTCGCCGCGCCCGCCGCGGCCAATCCGATTGCCGATGTCATCTGTGATGACACCCCTCGGATGAAGACCAAGCTGGAACGTCAGTTGCGCGCGGAAAAACAGTCCATCGGTCTCAGAGGGCCCGAACAGGTGGTCGAGGTCTGGACCGACGAACGCGGTGACTGGACGATGGTCATCACCTATGCCTCAGGCAAAAGCTGCATCGTCGCCATGGGCGAGGCCTGGACAGACCTGCCCCGCAAGGACCCGGCCTGAGCCCAGGCCGAGTGCGGAAATAATGATTTTTTACAGAAGCTTGAGGTCGGCTGCCATCTGGCGTCCGTCACGCCCGTCCTGCAGCTCGTAGCCGACTTTCTGGTTGTCCGCCAATCCGGTCAGTCCGGACCGCTCGACCGCGGAAATGTGAACGAATACGTCTTTTCCGCCTTCTTCGGGTTCGATGAACCCGTATCCTTTGGTTGTATTGAACCACTTAACGGTGCCCGTCGGCATGCCGCGTCTCCTTATTGTCTTCGCCCCGCGGAATTGCGGGAAATGACACGGAAACCAGCCTGTCCGCTCTTCGGGTCGGACGGATCCAAACACCCGTGTCATACAAAAGAAGGTGCATATGCCATGTAAAAAGCAAGCAAAACTGGGGTGAAACTCTTCGAATTGTTACCTATCTGAACATAAACGGTTCACGAAAAAGGCTGTAATGGAACTCTTTGGGCTAAAAAACTGCGACACGTGCCGGGCTGCGCGCAAGGCACTTCCTGATGCAACATTCTCGGATGTCAGGGATTCGCCGCTGCCGTCACCGATTCTGGATCGCGCGCTCGAGGTCTTCGGGGATGACCTCGTCAATCGCCGCTCCACCACCTGGCGCGGCCTCAGCGAGGAAGAGCGGGCGCGTCCGCCCCGCGACCTGCTGGGCGAACATCCCGCGCTGATGAAGCGCCCGCTGATCGTGGATGGCGATACGATGTATCTGGGCTGGACCGCGGACACTCGCAAATCTTTGAATGTAAAGGCTTAACGGATGCGCAACGCGGCACTGATCCTGGGGCTGATCGGCGGGCTGATGGGGCTGGTCGTGGGGCTGTTCAGCTATGGCTACACCGCTGCCATCGACCATTTCGGAGAGGTCGATGGCCTGTTCCAGCAGGTCGCCAATGTCGAGGCGATCCGCGTGGCCGCCGTTGTCTCACCCATCCTGGCGCTGGCCGGGGCAGGGATGGCCCGGGCCAACGCGCTGGTTGGCGGGGTGCTTCTGCTGGTGTCGGTCGCGGGGATGTATATGGGCTTTGGCTACGGGTTCTTCACGCTCTTCCCGATGGCCTTCTGCGGGGCTGCCGGCCTCATGGCGCTGGCTGCGGGGAAGCCGGACGAGCCGAAGTCGCATTTCTGAAGACCACGCGGTCCAGCGACAGCACACCGCCGCCCATCACCACCAGCGTCAGCAGCAGGTAGACCCAGAACGCCCGCTGGTCGAGGATCAGCGCATCCGGCGTCTTGTCGAACCACGCCCCCAGGGTTTCCGCATGTTCGATCGCGCCGTGACCGTAGAGGTCGGTCAGGCTCTGCACCGCGATGAACCCGATCATGCCAAGCGCCGAAAGCCGTGTCAGCAACCCCACGACGATCAATGCGGGCAACAGGAATTCCGCCCACATGCCCGCCACGACAACTGCCCAGTGCAGCACACCCAGTTGCGACGCGTCATAGCCGACCGCCTCCATCTGACGGGGGAAGATCTGCGCGTAGGCGCCCAGAGACGGCGAAAAGAGCCCGAAGACACCGTTACCCATCTTGGTCAGGGCCGAGCTCCAGAAATATTGCAGCAGCACGGCGGCAAAGGTCAGGCGGGCGAGGATCGGCAAGACCGGGCTGAGCCGTACGAGCGGGGTGGTGGGATCGGTCATGGCATGGTCTCCGGCTGTGGTGGGGTCAGGCTTCCGGTCTGCAGCAGCAGGCCAAGGATGCGTGTGGTGTCGTGGTCCGGTTGCGCGGTCAGCGCCTGTTCCGCCACCTGGCCCAGCGGCGCGCCGTCCGACAGGGCAGCGACAAAGGCCGCGTCGCCGGGCATCAGCAGATGCGGCTCCGGGTCGTAATCGGGGCGGGCGATCAGGATATCCTCGGGCCGGTTCGCGGCTTGCGGGGCAGACGGGTTCATCGCCTTCCGCCAGATCGACAGGGCCGGCCAGTCGGAGCGTAACAGCCGCATAGCCGGGGCCAGTCCAAAGGTCGACGCCGACAGGTCCTCTGCTGCCATCGCGGCCAGCGCCGTCCCATCGAGCGGCACCGCGTCGGCGGCGTGGTAGGACAGGCGCAACCCGTATTCCAGCCGCGCCACATCCGCCAGCCACCGCATCCGGGCCAATTGCGGCGCGGCGTCCAGGAAGCCCGGCAGATCCGCCCCGAACTGCGCCATGACCGGCGAGGCCGGGGGATGCTCCCGCAGGTAGGCCCCGGCCATGCCGCGGAACGTGTCGTCGCCCAGAAGGCGATGACAGGCGGGAAAGCCTTCGATCAGCGCCTCGGTCAGGCTGACGGCCACGTTGTTGCGATAGACGGCAAAGCGGCGACCGGCAGCGCGACCCGCCCCGTCGGTCAGGCCCGGCGGCACGGGTGCGGACGGGTCCAGCAGGGCCGCGTGAAACCCCGTCTGCCCGGTCATGCCGCCACCCGGTTCGCGGCACGGGTGAGGGCGGTTTCGCCGCGCCGCGCCTCGGCCGCCAAGGTCGGCCAGTCGGGCACGTCGGTATCCCATTCGATCAGCAGGGGCGCAGGGCCCAGCCGGGCCAGCACGTCGTCCAGAAGGGTCCAGACCGGGTCGGCGACCTCGCGCCCGTGGCTGTCGATCAGCAGGGGAGCGCCATGGTCATCTTCGTCCTCGTCATGGCCGCCCAGGTGCAACTCTCCGACGCGATCCATCGGGAAGTCGGCGACGTATTGACGGGCATCGAGGCCAAGATTGGTGGCCGAGACGAAGACGTTGTTCACGTCCAGCAACAGCCCGCAGCCGGTGCGGCGCGAGACCTCTGCCAGGAACTCCGTCTCGCTCATCGTGCTGTCGGTGAAGGCCAGGTAGCTGGAGGGGTTCTCCAGCAGCATCGGCCGCCCGATCGCATCTTGCAGGGCATCGATATGGTCGGCGACGCGGGTCAGCGTGGCGGCGTTGTAGGGCAGGGGCAGGAGGTCGTTCAGGAACGCGCCGTCATGGGTCGACCACGCCAGGTGTTCCGAGAAACTGGCCGGGTTCAGCCAGTCGCACAAGTCTTTCAGCCGGGCCAGGTGGTCGGGATCAAGCGGCCCTTCGCCGCCGATCGACAGGCCAACCCCATGGACCGAAATGGGAAACCGCTCCGCCAGGTGGCGCAGCTGGGCGATCGGCCGTCCGCCGGCGCCCGTGTAATTCTCCGCATGGATTTCCAGCCATCGAACCGGGGCGGCGTCGTCCAGGATCGCGGCGTAATGCTGCGGCTTGTAGCCGACGCCGGGCCCGTGGGGCAGTTTGGTGATGCTCATGATGTCCTCCGGTTCCTGGTGAGGCGCCCTGCGGCGGGGCGCCGGATGCGGTTGGCGGGCCGGACGAACCGGCCCGCAACCTGGTCTGGATCAGCCGTCCATCGGCAGGTCACGCTCAAGCGCTTCCAGGCTGCCCATCTTGCCTTCCGGCAGCATCACCTCGGTGCCGTCGGCCAGCACGGGCATGGCGGATTCGCAGGTGCCTTCTTCGGCCAGGGTCCAGGCGTTGCCCTGGTAATCGACTTTGGACGTCCCGGCGCAGGTCGTGCCCGGGCCAGCGGCGCAGTCGTTCTTGCCGGCCATCGAGATGCCGTAGCACTTGACGTTGTCGGCAGCGGCAGCCGTGGATGCGACACCGACGGTGCTGACGGCTGCGGCGAGGGCGGTGAGGATCAGGGCCTTGTTGGTCATGGGAACATAACTCCGTGTTGTTGCGCCGGGCTGGCGCTGTAAGGTTGCGGCGCCTATCGTGGCGTCCGTGCCTCTCCTTTCGCGGGGCAGGGCGGGGTCGTTACACGGCTCACGAACGAGTGATGAAATGAAGGATTTTCGCGAGCGGCTGTAACGTTTCGGTCCCGGGCGCGAATGGAGAGGGGAATGTCGGATCGCAATGAACGATGGGGCGATCTGCTGCGCCGGGGGCTTGGCGGAGACGCCACGGCCTATGCCGCCTTCCTGACCGGGATCACCCCGGTGCTGCGCAATATCGTGCGCGCCCGGACCGGCGGTGCCGAGGACGTGGAGGACATCCTGCAGGAGGTCCTTCTTGCGGTTCATGCCAAGCGCCATACATGGCGTGTGAGTGATCCGGTGACGCCATGGCTCTATGCCATTGCGCGCTACAAGGCGGCGGATGCCGGTCGGCGGCGCGGCAAGGTCGGAACAGAGGTCGATATCGACGACCTGGCCGACATCCTGCCCGACGAGGGGGGTGAAACCACCGCGGCCCGCGACCTGGCTGCGTTGCTGGACCGGATCGACGACCGTTCCGCGCGGATCGTGCGGGGCGTCGGGATCGAAGGGCTCAGCGCGCAGGAGGTCGGCACCGGGCTGGGCATGAGCGAAGGCGCGGTGCGGGTCGCCTATCACCGCGCCATGGTGCGGCTGAAAGACCTGGCCGAGGCCGAAATCGAAGACTGAGATTGAGAACGGAAACGGGTGTGACCCTGGGATGAAAACGGATGATCTGATCACCATGCTGGCACAGGATGCCGCGCCGCCGCCGGGCCCTTCGGTCGAACGGCGCGCGTGGGCTGGGCTGGCGCTCGGGTTTGTTGGGGCGCTGGTGCTGTACCTTCTGGTGCTGGGGCCGCGGCCCGATCTGCTGGGGCATATGGCCGATCCGCTGGTGCTGGCCAAGATGGGGCTGCCGCTTGCGTTGTTCGCCCTGGCGCTGGTGTTGGCCGTGCGCACGGCCCGGCCAGGCGCCGGCGCCGGCCGCACCGGCTGGATCGTCTGGGCCGTGCCCGCGCTGGCGGTTCTGCTCTTCGGCTGGAGCTTTGCGGTCACCCCACCGGCCGAGCGCTGGCGCGATTTCATCGGCCATTCCATCCCGATCTGCCTGCCCGCGATCACCGTGCTGTCGCTACCGATGACGGCGGGCCTGCTGGCCGCATTCCGGCGCGGTGCCCCGGTGCATCTGCGCCGCACGGGTGCGATGGCGGGGTTGGCTGCGGCGGGCCTGTCGACGGTGATCTACTCGACCTTCTGCACCGAGGATTCGCCGCTGTTCTACGCCACCTGGTATTCGCTGGGCATCCTCGCTTCGGCGGCGATCGGGGCCTGGGCGGCGGGACGCTGGCTGCGCTGGTAACCGCCTCCGCACGCGGCGCCTCTTGAAGCGGGCCCTTGAAGCGGGTGCCGCGCGGATCAGATCACCTGTCATGAAACACTGGATCATCTTACTGGCCATCGGCCTGCTGGTCGCCTGCGGGCGCGGCGTGCCGGACGAGGCACGCGTGGTCGTGGCGGGGGATTCCGTCATGGCCTGGAACCGGATCGAGGGCGCCTCGGTCGCCGATGGATTGCAGGCGCGGCTGGGCCAGCCGGTTGGCGATGTCTCCCTGCCGCTGGCGCGGGTGACGGGCGGGCGCGGACCATTGAACATCCCCAACCAATTGTCCGGGGTACGGGCCGATTGGGTCGTGCTGAACGGGGGCGCCAATGACCTGAGCGGGTCCTGCGATTGCGGCAATTGCGGCCCCGTCGTCGACCGCCTGATTTCCGAAGACGGAACGCGGGGCGCGATCCCGGCGCTGGTGTCCGATCTGCGCGCGCGTGGGTCACGGGTGATCTGGGCGGATTACTACACCTCCCCGCGCTATGCGGGTACAGCCTGCGTGGCCCCGTATGATGCGCTCGAGGTGCGGTTGGGCCGGATGGCCCAGGCCGATGCCGGGGTGACGCTGGTTGATATGGACGACGTGTTCAGCCCCGAGGACCTGACGCTCTTCGCAGGCGACCGCACCCACCCGTCGGCCAAGGGGTCGGCCTTGATCGCCGGGCAGATCGCCCGGGTGTTCGGGCGTTGAGGTTTGGCGGCGGCACATTGTGTGGCGCCTGTATCGCGGGTTTCGTGCCTCGGTTGACGTGACGCGCTGAGGGCCGTGACCGACCCGAGTGGGTGCTGCCGTCCCTCCACGTTACGCGCGCGAACATGTGCGCAGCGCCATTCCCGAACAAAAAATGGCGGAGGTCGCCCCCCGCCATTCCAGCATTCACAAAGGTATCGCGCTCAGCGCAGGTCGGGCGGGGTCGCGGCGGCTTTCAGTTCGGCCACGATCTCGTCCAGGGTCTGCGTCTGGGTCTGCTTCTCGCCCAGGCGACGGGTCGACACGCTGCGTTCCTCGACCTCGCGCATCCCGCAGGCGAGGATGTAGGGCACCTTGCCGACGGAATGTTCGCGGACCTTGTAGTTGATCTTTTCGTTGCGCAGGTCGGCCTCGGCGCGGACGCCGGCGGCCTTAAGCGCCTCGACGACCTCGAGGCAGTACTCATCCGCATCCGACACGATGGCCGCCACGACGACTTGGCGGGGCGCCAGCCAGACCGGTAGCTTGCCGGAATGTTCTTCGATCAGGATGCCGATGAAGCGTTCGAAGGACCCCAGCGTCGCGCGGTGCAGCATGAAGGGTCGGGTCTTTTCGCCATCTGCGCCGACGTAGTTCGCGCCCAGCCGTTCCGGCAGGTTCGGGTCCACCTGGAAGGTGCCGCACTGCCAGGTCCGCCCGATCGCGTCGGTCAGGTAGAAGTCCAGCTTGGGCCCGTAGAACGCGCCGTCACCCGGTTCCAGCGTGTAGTCGCGGCCCACGGCCTTGATCGCGTTTTCCAACGCGTTCTCGACGTAATCCCAGGATTCCTCGGTCCCCACGCGCTTTTCGGGGCGGGTGGCGAACTTGATCTCGAATTCCGGGAAGCCAAGCTCCGCGTAGATATTGGCAAGGAAGTCGATGAAGCGTGCGCATTCCTCCTGGATCTGGTCCTCGGTGCAGAAGATGTGGCCATCGTCCTGGGTGAAACCGCGCACCCGCATGATGCCATGCAGCGCGCCCGAAGGTTCGAACCGCGCGCAGGAGCCGAATTCGGCCAGGCGCAGCGGCAGATCGCGATAGGATTTCAGACCCTGGTTGAAAACCTGGACGTGGCACGGGCAGTTCATCGGCTTGAGCGCGTTGATCCGGGTGTGTTCCCGGCTCTTGGCGGCGGCATCGTCGTTTTCGCCGTCACGGCTCTCGTCGACTTCGACGATGAACATGTGGTGCTGGTACTTGTCCCAGTGGCCCGAGGCCTCCCACAGCTTGCGGTCGACGACCTGGGGGGTGTTGACCTCCTGGTAGCCGCCGCGGCGCTGCTTGCGGCGCACGTAATCCTGCAACTCGGTGTAGATGGTCCAGCCGTTGGGGTGCCAGAAGACCTGGCCCGGCGCCTCTTCCTGCATGTGGAACAGGTCCATCTCGCGGCCCAGCTTGCGGTGGTCGCGCTTGGCGGCTTCCTCCAGCATGGTCAGGTGGGCCTTCAGGTCCTTGCGGTTCTTGAAGGCGATCCCGTAGATCCGCTGCAGCATGGGCCGCGTGCTGTCGCCCAGCCAGTAGGCGCCTGCGATATGGGTCAGCTTGAACGCATCGGCGGGCACCTGGCCGGTATTCTGCAGGTGCGGGCCGCGGCACAGATCCTGCCACTCGCCGTGCCAGTACATCCGGATCGGTTCGTCGCCAGGAATACGGTCCAGCAACTCGACCTTGTAGGGTTCGTTGGTGTCCTCGTAATGCTTGCGGGCACGATCCCGATCCCAGACCTCGGTGCGGACGGCGTCGCGGGCGTTGATGATCTCCTTCATCTTGGCCTCGATCTGGCCAAGGTCCTCGGGGGTGAAGGGCTCTTCGCGGTCGAAATCGTAGAACCAGCCGGCATCGCGGACCGGGCCGATCGTGACCTTCACGTCGGGCCAGATCTCCTGCACGGCGCGGGCCATGATATGGGCCAGGTCATGCCGGATCAGCTCAAGCGCCTGGTCGTCGTCCTGCATGGTGTGGATCGCGATGGAGGCATCTTCGGTGATCGGCCATTGCAGATCGTGATGCGCACCGTTCACGGTCGCGGAGATCGCCTTTTTCGCCAGCGAATTGGAGATATCCGCCGCGACCTCGGCCGGGGTGATGCCGGATGCGACCTGTTTCGTGTTTCCATCGGGGAAGGAGAGGGTGATCTGGGACATGTCAGTCCTCCTCGTCGGTTTGGCGCCCACGGAACGCCCGGTTGCGGGTATATGTGTGGGCGCATAGGTGCGGCGGCCCGCGTGCCTTGTCAACCGCGGAATTCGGCCCGCCGGCCCCGAACGCCCGGGGTGCGTCTTTTGGGTCTTCGCGGTCGCCTGGGCCGCGTCACCGGCGGCGAGTAATGCAAATTCCTGAATTTTTTCGGAACCCCCTGCGATCCGGGGCGTTCGGTCTGCGAAGGCAGGGTGCTGTGAGAACGGGACACGCGACGGGCCGCATCAAGACGGACACACCGCGCGACAAGGCATTACCCGAGTTGAACTCAAGGAATTTCGCGGGCCGCCCCGCGGGAGCGAAGGACATACTCATTTCAATGACGACATCCCGATTTTTGCCCATCCTGTCTTCACGAAACACGTTTGACGCGCCGCTGCTTGAAGGGGAGTTTTCATGACACAGATGGATACGCCCCAAGGCGACAATGACAGCGGCACCGCGCAGATTTTCGCCCGCATCGCCGGCGCCGAAGGCAGCGACGGACCCGACGCGCAGGAAGGCCGCAACGGGTTGCGCTTCATCTCCTCGCTGTCCCTCACCAAGGTGTCCGACGGTCTGATCGACCCGAAACTCGTGCTGTCCTGGCTGATGACATCGCTGGGCGCGCCCGGCGCGCTGGCTGCCGCCCTGGTGCCGATCCGCGAGGCCGGGGCGCTGTTGCCACAGGTCGGCTATGCCGCCATCGTCGACCGCCTGTCGCATCGCAAGTGGATGTGGGTGGCCGGGTCGCTGGGGCAGGGGCTGTCGGCCCTCGGCATCGCGGCGGCGGGTACGACGCTGGAAGGTACGGCCGCTGGCCTGGTGATCTGTGCCCTGCTGGCAATCCTCGCGCTGTCGCGGGCGGCCTGTTCGATCAGCACCAAGGACGTTCTGGGCCGCACCGTCGAACAGACCCGCCGGGGCGCTGTCACTGGGCTTGCCGGCTCCGTCGCGTCGATCGGGGTGCTGATCTTCGCGCTGCTGCTGATGTCGGGCCTGTTGCAGGACCGGACCCCGGTGCTGATCGCCGTGGCGCTGGCCGGTGTCTTCTGGTTGCTGGCGGCGGGGCTGTTTTCCACGATCGAGGAACCGGCGGTGGAAACCCGCGACCATCCGCAATTCCCGCCGATCCGCAAGATCCTGTCCGAGGATGCGAACCTGCGCCATTTCATCCTGGTCCGGGGGCTGCTGGTCTCGACCGCACTGGCCCCGCCCTGGCTGGTCGTGCTAGCGGGCGATGGAGCGATCCTGCAACAGCTGGGGGCGCTGGTCCTGGCCTCTGCCGCGGCGTCCTTTGTCAGCTCGTTCGTCTGGGGGCGGCTGGCCGATCAATCGTCGCGCCGTGTGCTGGCGCTGGCCGGCGTGATCGCCGCGCTGGCGATGGCCGGGATGCTGGTGCTGGCCGCGCTTGGCCTGGCAGACACGGTCTGGGCGGGTCCTGCGGTGCTTTTCGTGCTGATGCTGGCCTATCACGGTGTGCGGCAGGGGCGGTCCACCTACCTTGTCGATGCCTCGCCCGAGGATCAGCGCGCGACCTATTCGGCGGTGGCCAACCTGTCCATCGGCCTGATCCTTCTGGCCGCGGGGGCGTTCGGCGGCGGGCTGGGCACGGTCTCGGCGTCGCTCGCGCTTGGCGGGTTCGCGGCGATGGCGGTGGCGGGCGGGCTGCTGGCGCTGCGCCTGCAAGAGGTCGAAGACGCCTGACGCGTTGCGCCACCGCGCCGGGCATGGCACATCTGGATCAACACCCGATCGCGGAGGAGCCTCGCCATGCCCGACTACCTGACCACCCCGCAGGGCCGCCGGCTCGCCTATAACCGGACCGAGGGCGAAGGCCCCGGCGTCGTCTTCCTGGGCGGGTTCAAATCGGACATGCAGGGCACCAAGGCCGTCGCGCTCGAGGATTGGGCGAAACGCAAGGGCCGCGCCTTCCTGCGGTTCGACTATTCCGGCCACGGGGAAAGCGACGGGGAATTCATCGCAGGCTGCATCGGTGACTGGGCCGAAGACGCGCAGGCCGCCATTTCCGAACTGACCGAGGGGCCGCAGATCCTTGTCGGGTCTTCGATGGGCGGCTGGATTTCCCTGCTGATGACCCAGCGGATGCCGGACCGGATCGCCGGCCTGGTCACCATCGCCGCCGCACCCGATTTCACCGAAGACAGCATGTGGGCCGGGTTCGATGACGCGCAGAAGACCGCGCTGGACATGGTGGAACAGGTCGCGCTGCCCTCGGAATACGGCGAACCCTACATCATCACCAAGCGGCTGATCGAGGACGGGCGCAACCACCTGCTGCTGCGTGGTCCCATCCCGCTGCCTTTCCCGGTGCGGTTCCTGCAGGGAACTGCGGATGCGGATGTCGATATCAGCGTCGCGCATCGCCTGCTGGACCGCGCCGAAGGCCCGGATATCCGCCTGACCCTGGTGAAGGGGGCGGATCACCGCTTCTCGGACCCGGACTGCCTTGTGCTGATCGAAAAGACGGTTGAAAAGGTGTTGGCGCGGGGCTGACCGCCAATTTCCGGCTGGCCCCATCAAATCACTTGATTTTCCGCTCTGCTCTGCGACCCTCCGGGTGAGCAGAAACAGAACGGCCCAGGGCCCGATACCCAGACATGAGCGAACCGCTTGTCCTGATCCCCGGCATGATGTGCGACCATCAGGTCTTTGACGCCCTGATCTCGGCCTTCGGGCCGGACCGGTCGATCACCTTTGCCATGCCCACCCGCGGCGAACGGATGGAGGAGATCGCGTCCGAGCTTCTCTCCGAATTGCCGCCCAAATTCGCCCTGCTGGGTCATGATTTCGGCGGTGCCATCGCGATGGAGCTGTTTCGCCGCGCCCCCGAACGGGTGCAGCGGATCGCGCTGGTTTCGACCACGCCGCTGGCGGATACGCCCCAGCAATCGGCAGCGCGCGAGGACCTGTTGGTCAAGTGCCGCGCCGGTCAGCTCGAGGCCGCGCTGCGCGACGTGATGAAACCCGACTACCTGGCCCCAGGCCCGCATCGCTTCGAGATCGTGAACCGCTACATCCACACGGCCATGGCGCTTGGCCCCGAGATCTTCCGCCGCCAGACCCGCGCCCTGCAACGCCGCCGCGATCAGCAAGGGACGCTGCGCAAGGTCAAGGTGCCGGCCCTTGTGATCGGCGGGGCGCAGGACGGCCTTGTGCCGCCCAAGCGGATGGAATTCATGTCCGAACTGATCCCCAATGCGCAGCTGGAACTGATCGAGGATGCGGGCCATTTCCCCATGCTGGAACAGCCAGAGGCCTTCTGCCGCGTGATCTTCGACTGGCTGGCGATGCCGGCGGTCAAGCCCGCGGTCGGCGCGCGCTAGGGATTACGACTTGGCCCGCGCGCGGGGATGGGCGGCGTCGTAGACCTCCATCAGCCGTGCCGTATCGACCGCCGTGTAAACCTGCGTTGTCGACAGAGAGGCATGGCCCAGCAGATCCTGGATCGCCCGCAGATCGCCGCCCGCGCTCAGCAAGTGGGTGGCGAAGGAATGGCGCATCGCATGGGGTGTCGCACTGGCCGGCAGGCCAAGCGCCATGCGGGCCTGTTCCATGGATTTCTGCACGGTACGCGCTGACAACGGCCCGCCGCGTATGGCGCGAAAGACCGGGGTGCCCGACTCCATCGGATGCGGCAGGATATCGAGATAGGCCTGCACGGCGGTGCGGGCCGGTGCGATGACCGGCACGATCCGTTCCTTGCCGCCCTTGCCGGTGATCCGCAGCGTGTCGCCCAGGGGCAGGTCATCGGCGGTCAGCGACAGCGCCTCGGAAATCCGCAGGCCGCAGCCGTAGAGCAGCGTCATCACGGCGGCATCGCGCGCGGCGACCCAGGCGCGTTCATCCTGGCTGCCCACGGCGCCGATCATGGCGCGCGCGGCGTCTTCGGGCAGGGGGCGGGGCAGGCTGCGCTGGTACTTGGGCGCGCGGGCCGACAGGACCGGTGTCACCTCGAGCCCCTCGCGCTCGGCCAGCCAGCGATAGAAGGTCTTCACCGCCGACAATTTCCGCGCCAGCGACCGTGCACCAAGGCCCGAGGCGCGTTCCCGCGCCATCCAGGCCCGCATGTCCGACGTTCCGACCTCGCCAAGCGCGGCGATGCCCTGCGGCCCCCCCTGGTGTTCGGCCATGAAGCTCAGGTAGTCGACGACGTCCCGCTGATAGGCGGCGATCGTCGCAGGGGACGCGCCGCGCAGGGATTTCAGCGAGGACAACCAGTCGGCCAGGGCGGCCCGTGCGGCCGGAGAGACCGCGAGGCTCATCAGTTCAGCCAGCGCCGCATCGTGCGTTCAAAGACCCCGGCGAAGAAGGCCAGCAGGTCCGTGCCGTGCTGCGGCGTGAACTGATGCGGATCTTCGGACCCCATGACCAGCATGCCGGGCAGGCGGCCCTCGCCGAAATTCAGGCGCAGCACCGCTTCGGAGCGGACGTATTCGCCACCCGCACCATAGACGACCTCCTCGCCATTGCGGATCTGGCGCAGGGTGACCTGGCGCGGCGGGGCGCCGCGACCGCCATCGGCGAAGATCTCGCAATAGCCGGGCGCCACGACGCGCAGGACCTCGCCCAGCCGTTCAATGGTGCTGTCGCCATCGTTCTGCAGGCTTTCCAGCACCAGGTGCATGTGGCTGACGCCAAGGATGTCGGCAACCTCGCCGTCCAGGTCGCGCAGGAAGGTCTCGAAATCGGTGGGGTCCAGCATCCGCAGGATCGCCCGATGGACCTGGTTGGTGCCCGCCAGGTTCTCATAGGCTGCGGCGATGACGGACCGGTGGGTGTCTTCCAGACGATCCAGCCGGGCCTCCAGCCGCTCCATGGCGATGCCGCGCAGGTCCACGACATTGGAACCGATCGCCCGGTCATTGGCGGCGATCAGGGCGTGCATCAGGTCGCGATCGTCAAGGATGGATGTAGGTTCGGCGATGATCTTCGCGCGAAGATCGTCGTCGATCTTGGGGTGACTGCTCATGTTTGCCTCGGTCTTCTTTTGCTCGGGACCATAGCAGAGCAGGCGGGAATGTGGGGATCTTTTTCAGACGCGCGGCAGATTTCGCCGGGGTGAGTCCTCAGGGGAACAGGGCGACGGGCCTTGGGCGTGTCCGGGGGCGGCACGATCCCCGGTCGGTCCGGGGATCGCACGCTTGGCTTGGGTCGGCAGGATCAGAGGATGCTGATCCCGGCCTCCTTGATGTCGGCCAGGAACGCGTCGAGGCCCTTGTCGGTCAGCGGATGCTTGACCATGCCGCTGATGACGGCGGGCGGCGCGGTGATCACGTCGGCACCGATCTTGGCGCATTCCGCGATGTGGTTCGCGGTGCGGATCGAGGCCGCGAGGATCTCGGTCTCGTAGCCGAAATTGTCATAGATGGTGCGGATATCGGCGATCAGGTCCAGCCCGTCGAGGTTGATATCGTCCAGCCGCCCGATGAAGGGCGAGATGAAGGTCGCGCCGGCCTTGGCCGCCAGCAGCGCCTGGTTGGCCGAGAAGCACAGCGTCACGTTGACCATGTTGCCTTCGCCGGTCAGCACCTTGCAGGCCTTCAGCCCGTCCCAGGTCAGCGGCACCTTCACGGCGATGTTGTCGGCGATCTTGGCCAGCTTGCGGCCCTCGGCGATCATCGTCTCGGCATCGGTCGCGGTGACCTCGGCCGATACGGGGCCGTCGACCAGGTCACAGATTTCCTTGGTCACTTCCAGGATATCGCGGCCGGATTTCTTGATCAGCGACGGGTTGGTGGTCACCCCGTCGACCATGCCCAGCTCGTTCAGCTCGGCAATGGCGGGGACATCGGCGGTATCGACAAAGAATTTCATCGGGGCCTCTTCGGGTTGCGCCCGCCGCGGCAAAATTGCGTCGGGGGTTGGAAAGACGTCGCTCGCGATTTACCCGATAGGGGGGCGTTTCGAAACCCCCTGCCTGTTATCGCTAACCCGTTTTGTGGGGATCCCGCTTGGACGAACCCTCCTTCTTTGCTCCCGGCCAGCTCGTTTCGGTGGTGACGACGCAGCCCATCGACCGGTTCCTTGATTACAAGGCGCCCGAGGGCGGCGTGTTCCAGGGCGCCTTCGTGCAGGTGCCGCTGGGCCCGCGCCAGGTGCCGGGGGTCGTCTGGGGCCCGGGCAAGGGCGATTTCGACTATTCCAAGATTCGCCCCGTCACCAAGGTGCTGGACGTCGCCCCCATGCGGGACGAGATGCGCGAGTTCCTGGTGCGGGCCGGCGATTACACGCTGACGCCCATGTCGGCGATGCTGCGGCTGGCGACGCGGGCGCCTGGCCTGTCCGATCCGCCCTCCATGCAGAAGGTCTACCGCCTCGGCGAGACGGAGCCGGAACGGATGACCGATGCCCGCCGCCGCGTCTTGGAGGTGCTGCGCGATTACGGCGGGCTGTCCTTTACCCTGAAGGAACTGAGCGAGATGGCCGGCGTGTCCTCGGGCGTGGTCAAGGGGCTGGTCGAACAGGGGGCGGTCCGCGAGGAAAAGGCCCCCCGTGACACGCCCTATCCGCCGCTCGACGTGGAGCGCCACGGCAAGGCCCTGACCGAGGCACAGGCGACCGCCGCGGCCAAGCTGGCCGAGGGGATCCGTACAGGCGGCTATGGCACAACCCTGCTGCGCGGGGTGACCGGGTCGGGCAAGACCGAGGTCTATCTCGAGGCCGTGGCGGCCTGTCTTGCCGCGGGCCGCCAGGCGCTGGTCCTGCTGCCCGAGATCGCCCTGTCCGAACAATTCCTCATCCGTGTCGAACAGCGCTTCGGCGCGAAACCGGTGGAATGGCATTCCGGCGTCACGATGACCGAACGGCGCCGCGCCTGGAAGATGATCGGTCAGGGTCAGGCGGAGCTGGTGGTGGGCGCGCGGTCGTCGCTGTTCCTGCCGTTCCGGGACCTGGGCCTGATCGTCGTGGATGAGGAACACGACACCTCGTACAAGCAGGAGGACGGGGTGCTGTACAACGCGCGGGACATGGCGGTGCTGCGGGCCTCGATCACCGGGGCGCGGGTGGTGCTGGCCTCGGCCACGCCGTCGCTGGAAACCTGGGCCAATGCCGATGCGGGCAAGTATGACCGGGTCGACCTGGATGCCCGTTTCGGCGCCGCGGTCCTGCCCGAGATGCGCACGCTCGACATGCGCAACGAACAGATGCAGCCGGGCACCTGGATTTCCCCCTCGCTGGCTCACGCGGTGCGGCAGCGGATCGAGACGGGGGAACAGGCGCTGCTGTTCCTGAACCGTCGCGGCTATGCGCCGGTCACGATCTGCCGGGCCTGCGGCGAACAGATCGCCTGTGACCATTGCGATGCGCGTATGGTCGAACACCGGTTCCTCAAACGGCTGGTCTGCCACCAATGCGGCGAGACGAAGCCGATCCCCGAGGCCTGCCCAAGCTGCGAAGTCGAAGGACGGCTGGCCCCGGTCGGTCCGGGCGTGGAGCGGCTGGGCGAAGAGGTCGCCGGCCTCTTTCCCGAGGCGCGGGTGGCGGTGCTGTCCTCGGACCTCTTCACCTCGGCCCGGGCGCTGAAGGCGGCGATTGCCGAGATCGCGGAGGGCGGCGCGGATATCATCATCGGCACGCAGCTGGTGGCGAAGGGGCACAACTTCCCCAAGCTGACGCTGGTGGGGGTGATCGACGCCGATCTGGGCCTGCAAGGCTCTGATCTGCGCGCTGCCGAACGGACCTTCCAGCTGATGCGCCAGGTGGCGGGGCGTGCGGGCCGGGCCGAGGCGGCGGGCGAGGCGATCCTCCAGACCTACCAGCCCGAACACCCGGTGATCCGCGCCATCCTGACCGGCGACGAGGAGGCGTTCTGGAAGGCCGAGGCCGAGGGCCGCCGTGCCGCCGGGATGCCGCCCTATGGCCGGCTGGCCGCGGTGATCCTGTCGGCGACGGAGGCCGAGACGGCGTTCCGCGCCGGGCAGGACCTGGCCCGGCGGACCGGACCGCTGGACCGCGTATCGGCCCAGGTCTTCGGCCCGGCCCCGGCCCCGATCGCGCGGATACGGGGGCGGCACCGGGTGCGGATGCTGGTCAAGGCCGATAAGGGCGTCGCCCTGCAGGGCGCGATGGCGCAATGGGTGGCGCAGCTGCGCGCGGACAAGGACCTGCGAGTGGCGGTGGATATCGACCCGCAATCCTTCTTCTGATCCGCCCTCTGGCCCGCCCCTGACCCGTGTTGCAAACCGGAGCGCCTGCGGCGCACACGATTTTATCTTGCTCGAGCCGCAAGGGCTCTGAAGGGCGCTGCCCTTCAGGATCCCGGGATATTTTCCGGCCAGATGAAAGGGGGCGCTGCGCGCTGGAAATAGATGCTATGTGCATTTATTTGTCTTGGGTCCGTCCGAAAATCGGCGTAATGGCGGTGGTATGACTCAGACCACGCCCCTTGCCGACGCGCGGCATCTGCCGCTCTGGCGCCGCCCCCGTACGTTGCTGTTCCTGATGGCGGCCGCGATGCCGATCGCCTTTGCGACCTGGTCTGCCCTGCTGAACAATTTCGTCATCGAGGTGGCGCAGTTCGACGGCTCCGATATCGGCTGGCTGCACACGGTGCGCGAGATCCCGGGCTTCCTGGCGATCGGGGTGATCGCCATCATCATGGTCGTGCGCGAACAGGTTCTGGGGCTGGTGTCGCTGTTGCTGCTGGGGGTGGCCACGGCGGTGACCGCCTGGTTCCCGACGCTTGGGGGCATCCTGACGATCACCATGCTCAGCTCCATCGGGTTCCACTATTACGAGACGGTGAACCAGTCGCTGCAGCTGCAATGGCTGAAGAAGGAAGAGGCGCCGCAGGTGCTGGGCCTGCTGCTGGCCACCGGGTCGGCGGCGACCTTGTGTTCCTACGGTCTGCTGGTCGTGCTGTGGGAGCCGCTGGGCCTGACCTACAACATCGTCTACATGCTGGCGGGCGGGGTCACCGCGGCCATCGCGATCTTTGCCATGATCGCCTATCCGCAATTCGAGGCGCCCAATCCGCAGGTCAAGAAGATGGTCCTGCGCAAGCGCTACTGGCTGTATTACGCGCTGCAATTCATGGCCGGCGCGCGGCGGCAGATCTTCGTCGTCTTTGCCGGGTTCATGATGGTCGAGCGGTTCGGCTTCGAGGTGCACGAGGTCACGGGCCTGTTCCTGATCAACCTGGTGGCCAACATGATCTTCGCGCCGTTGCTGGGGCGCGCCGTGGCGCGGTTCGGCGAGCGCCGGACGCTGATGTTCGAATATGTCGGGCTGGTCTGCGTGTTTTCCGCCTATGGCGGCATCTACTATTTCAGCTGGGGCGTGGTGCTGGCCTCGGTCCTCTATGTGATCGATCACATCTTCTTCGGGCTGGCGCTGGCGCTGAAGACGTATTTCCAGAAAATCGCCGATCCCGGCGATATCGCCCCGACGGCGGCCGTGGCCTTTACGATCAACCATATCGCGGCGGTCTTCCTGCCGGCCCTGCTGGGGTATCTGTGGCTGGTCTCGCCTGGGGGGGTCTTCGTCCTGGCCGCGGGCATGGCCGCCGGATCGCTTTGCCTGTCGATGCTGATCCCCCGTCATCCGGAGCCCGGACATGAGACGATCTTTGCCCGACCCATCCCGGCCGCTGCCGAATAAGGATGGGCTTCAGGCCCGGTTCGTGACCGGGTCGACGATGCGGCACGTGGTCGTCATGACCGCGTCGGGATCGGTCGGGCTGACCTTCATGTTCCTGGTGGATTTCCTGGCGCTCTACTGGGTCGGGCAATTGGACGACACGCTACTGCTGGCGGGCATGGGCTATGCGGCGATGGTCACCTTCCTGATGGTGTCCGTGGCGCTTGGCATGATGATCTCGGGCGTGGCGCTGGTGTCGCGCCATCTGGGCGCCGGGTCGAGCGAGACGGCCCGCGATTACGCCACCGCCGCGCTGATCTTCACCTTCCTGATCCAGTTCACCCTTTCGGTGCCGAGCGTGACCTTCCGCCACGACCTGCTGCGCTTGGCGGGGGCCGAGGGCGAAGTGCTGGAGATCGCGGCGCATGTGCTGTCGATCACGCTGATGTCGCTGCCGATCATCGCGCTCGGCGTGAATTCGGCCGGGCTGTTGCGGGCCGTGGGCGATGCCTGGCGGTCGATGCTGGTCACGCTGATTGCCGGCATGGTGATGATGGTGCTGAACCCGCTGCTGATCGTCGCCCTGGAATGGGGCGTGACCGGGGCGGCCTGGTCGCTGGTGATCTCGCGGGTCATCATGGCGGGGCTGGGGCTCTACTGGCTGATCCGGCATCACGGGCTGTTGAAACGTCCGTCCTTCGGCGCGCTGCGCCGGGCGGTTCGTCCCTATTTCGCCATCGCTGTGCCGGGGATCGCGACACAGGCCTCGCCGCCCGCCGGGCAATGGATGCTGACACTGGCCATGGCGCCTTACGGGCCCGAAGCGGTGGCGGCGATGGCGGTTGCGATGCGGCTGATGATGCTGGTCTTCGGCGGTATCTACGGCTTGTCGGGGGCAATCGGCGGCATCATCGGGCAGAATTACGGGGCCAGGCGGATCGACCGGGTCCGGCGCGCCTATCTCGACAGCCTGATCTTCTGCACGATCTACACGCTGATCGCCTGGCTGCTGATGATGGCGCTGACCGGGCCGCTGATCCGTGGGTTCGGGCTCGAGGGGCCGGGGATCGAGGTGATGAAGGCCTTCACCTTCTGGGTCACGCTGTCCTTCCTGCTGAACGGGGTGCTGTTCGTGGCGGGGGCGGCGTTCAACAACCTGGGCAAGCCGACCTGGGCGACCTGGTCGGCCTGGCTCCGCGACGGGGTGCTGGTCTATCCGCTGGCGCTGCTGCTGGGGCAGGTCTGGGGCGGGCCAGGGGCGATGCTGGGCTATGGGCTGGCGGCCGTGTTCGCGGGCGGGCTGGCCGGTTGGATCGCCTGGCGTCTGATCAACCGCCTGCTGCGCGACACCCCGCCTGACATCGTCGATCCCGCGCCGCCGGCGGCCTGATGCGATGGCGAGGAACCTTGACGGGCCACGCGCCGCCGACTAGGCGCTAGGCGGATCACGCAGGAGCCCGCCATGCCCACCTATACCGCCTTCACCACCCTGACCGGCAAGACCCCCGCCGAAGCGCTTGGCGAGGCGATGGAGAGCCTGAGCCCCGAACCTTACGGCGTCGGCGTCTTCGAGATCGAGGACGGTTCTGGCCTGTGGGAGGTCGGCGGCTATTTCCAGGATCGCCCGGACGAGGCGGGGCTGGCGCTGCTGGCGACGATCCACGGGGCCAAGCCCTTTGCCGTCTCCGAACTGCCCGATACCGATTGGGTCGCCAAGGTGCGCCGCGAACTGGCCCCGGTGAAGGCCGGGCGGTTCTACCTCTATGGCAGCCATGACGCGGATACCGTGCCCGAGGGCTGCGTGCCGTTGCTGATCGAGGCCGCGATGGCCTTCGGCACCGGGCATCACGGCACCACGCAGGGCTGCCTCGAGGCGCTGGATCGCCTGGCCGAACAGGGCATCGTCGCCGAAAAGGTTGCCGATATCGGCTGCGGCACCGCCGTTCTGGCCATGGCCGCCGCCCGCATCTGGCCCGGCACCCCGCTGGCCAGCGACATCGATCCGGTCGCCGTCGAGGTGGCCGAGGCGAACCTGGCCGCCAACGGGATGCAGGGGCGTGTCACCTGCCTCGAGGCGACGGGGTTCGACCATCCGGATATCGCCGCCGGTGCGCCTTACGACCTGATCTTTGCCAATATCCTCAAGGGGCCGCTGATCGACCTGGCCCCCGACGTGGCCGGCCATCTTGCGGCGGGCGGACATTGCATCCTGTCGGGCCTGCTGAACGAACAGGCCGAGGAGGTCGCCGCCGCCTACGTCGCCGAGGGTCTGGAAAAGACCGAGGCACGCCAGATCGGCGACTGGACCACGCTGGTCCTGCGCAAGCCGGACTGATCAGCGGCGCATCAATGGCGCTGATTTTCAATCAATTCGCCAAATAATGGCCGTAATCAACCTGCATACACCTTCTCGTACAAGGTTCCGTAGGAGAGACGGGCATGAACTCAGGGTATAGAGAATTCGACCAGCGGCTGAGGTCGCTGGACAAGAAAAAGGCCGCTATCAAGGAAGGTGCCAAGGCCGAGATGGACGACACCGGCCTTGTCGAGCTGAAGCCGCATGGCCAGATGCGCCGCGCCTTCTTTCGCATGTTGCCGATCCGGGCGCTGATGATCCTTGCCGTGATCGGCGTCGGTTACAAAAGCTTCCTGCTGGTCAGCCTGGGCAGCGCGAATTACGCGGAAAAGGTGTCTCTTCTCAACGCGTCGGGCCGGGCAGTCGACCAGATCGGCGGCTGGCTGATGCAGGTCGATCCGGTGACGCTGAAAATTGCCGAGGTCATCAGCCCGCTGATCGGCTGACCCCTTTTCCAACGACAAACACCTGCCGCATCCGGCAGGTGCCAAAAGCAAAGACCGCGCCCCTCGGGACGCGGTCTTTTCTCATCAGCGCGGAGCCGAAGAGAGGGGGGTTAGCGCAGGTCGTTGAGGTCTGCGCGCATCAGGCCGATGTCGTTCAGCTCACGGTCGGTCAGACCGCCGAGCACTTTGCGGGTCACGCGACGGTCGTTCCAGTCGCGGATGGTCAGGACAACGTTGGAAACGGCGCGGCCGAACTGGCCAAAAACAACAGCCAGCCCGGACTGGGTGGTGGTATTCATCTGATAGACGGTCATAGTGGGGCTCCTTCGCAAGAGGGGTGATGAGTTTTCAAAGCGCCAATTATTCGAGCATTCGCGGTTAGAGAAGAGGCATTTTTGCATGGGTCGCATGACCGGTGCGCATAGCTCGAAAACAGGGTTAAGAGACTGATAACGCGATCATAATTCCGCCCAAATTTGCGTCGTTTTTCGTCTTCAGGGTGTCGCAGGCAGGCCCCGAAAGTCGGCCTCCGCGACCCGAATGTCGCAAACAGACCTCGCGCCGTGTCGTGCTTGTCCCTTGGCGAATGTTCACCATTCGTGCTATTTGTCGAAAAAAGTTGATAAACCGGGGCAGATCGAGGGGCCTGAATGAAAGTCATCGGCATTGATCCGGGCCTGCGCAGCCTGGGCTGGGGGGTCATTTCGGTCTCCGGCAGCCGAATCAGCCATGTCGCAAATGGTCAGTGCAACGGTGTCGGGGATGACATGGCCGCCCGCCTTCTGGCCCTGCACACGGCGCTGACACAGGTGTTTCGCGATCACGAGCCCGACCAGGCCGCCGTCGAAAAGGTCTTCGTCAACCGCGACGGGGCCGGGACGCTGAAACTGGGCCAAGCGCGGGGGATCGCCCTGCTGGTGCCGGCCCAGGCCGGGCTGGAGGTCGGGGAATACGCCCCCAACACGATCAAGAAATCCGTGGTCGGTGTCGGCCACGCCGCAAAGGAACAGGTGCAGCACATGGTCCGCCTGCAATTGCCCGGTGTCGAATTCACCGGTCCCGACGCCGCCGATGCCCTGGCCATCGCCCTGTGTCATGCCCATCACATGGGGTCGGCCGCGTCGCTGGCCCGCGCCGCCAAGGTGCGCGCATGATCGGGCGGCTGGCTGGCCGGATCGACATGCGGTCCACCGATCACGTGCTGATCGACGTGCGCGGCGTGGGCTATGTCGTCTTCGTCTCGGAACGCACCCTGGCCGCGCTGCCCGGCCCCGGAGAGGCTGCGGCGCTCTATACCGAACTGGTGGTGCGCGAGGACCTGTTGCAGCTGTTCGGCTTTCCGACGCTGGTGGAAAAGGAATGGTTCCGCCTGCTGACCTCGGTTCAGGGGGTGGGGGCCAAGGGCGCGCTGGCGATCCTGGGTGCGCTTGGCGCTGACGGGCTGTCCCGGGCGATTGCGCTTGGTGACCAGGCCTCGGTCAAGTCGGCCAAGGGCGTCGGTCCCAAGACCGCGCAGCGCATCGTGCTGGAGCTGAAGGACAAGGCGCCCACCATCATGGCCATGGGCGGTGCCCCTGCCAGTGTCACACCCGCTGCCGCACCCACGGACGAGACCGAGGTGATCGAGCCGGCACCCGCCCCGCAACCCGCGCCGCCGACCTCTGGCGCGTCCCAGGCCGAGGCGCTGTCGGCCCTCGCCAATCTCGGCTACGGCCCGTCCGAGGCCGCAACCGCCGTCGCACAGGCCGCCAGTGAGGCACCGGATGCCGACACTGCCGCCCTGATCCGCAGCGCCCTGAAACGGCTGGCCCCGGCATGACCGATCAGCCCGACCCGACCATGCGCCCCGATCCCCTTCCGGAGGATGCCGACGACACCCGGGCCCTGCGGCCCCAGACGCTCGACGATTTCATCGGGCAGAAGGAGGCACGGGCCAACCTGAGGGTCTTCGTCTCCTCCGCGCGGCAGCGGGGCGAGGCGATGGATCACACGCTGTTCCACGGCCCGCCGGGGCTGGGCAAGACGACGCTGGCGCAGATCATGGCGCGCGAGCTGGGGGTGGGGTTCCGCATGACCTCCGGCCCCGTTCTGGCCAAGGCCGGCGACCTCGCCGCGATCCTCACCAATCTCGAGGCGCGCGACGTGCTCTTCATCGACGAGATCCATCGCCTCAACCCGGCCGTGGAAGAAGTGCTCTACCCCGCGATGGAGGATTTCGAGCTCGACCTCGTGATCGGCGAAGGCCCCGCCGCCCGCACCGTCCGGATCGAGTTGCAGCCCTTCACGCTGGTTGGCGCGACCACCCGGCTTGGCCTGCTGACGACACCGCTGCGCGACCGTTTCGGCATCCCGACGCGGCTGCAATTCTATGACGAGGACGAGCTGCACGAGATCGTCACCCGCAACGCCCGCAAACTTGGCGCCCCCGCCGACGATGCCGGCGCCCGCGAGATCGCCCGCCGCGCCCGTGGCACCCCCCGCATCGCCGGTCGGCTGCTGCGCCGCGTCGTCGATTTCGCCGTGGTCGAAGGCGACGGCCGCATCACGCGGGAACTGGCCGACAGCGCGCTGACAAGGCTCGGAGTGGACAGCCTGGGCCTCGACGGGGCGGACCGGCGGTATCTCAACATGATCGGCGTCGAATACCAGGGCGGTCCGGTGGGGATCGAAACGCTCTGCGCCGCGCTGTCGGAAAGCCGCGACGCGGTCGAGGACGTGATCGAACCCTACCTGCTGCAACAGGCCCTGATCCAGCGCACCCCGCGCGGCCGGATGCTGGCGCACAAGGGCTATCACCACCTCGGGATCGCGCCGCCGACACGTGGCGGGCAGGGCAGCCTGTTCGAGGGATGACCCGCGACCTCGACGACCTGCAGGCCCGCGCGGCCCGTGTCGGCGCCCTCTATGCCGAAACCTTCGGGATCACGCCCGACAGCGCCTTCCACATCGGCAAGCTGACCGAGGAACTGGGCGAACTGACCGCCGCGCACCTCAAGATGACCGGTCGCGCGCGCCACGAAAAAAAAGCCCCGAGGCCGAATTGCGCCGCGATCTGGAGGACGAGGCGGCGGATCCGTTCGGCTTTCTCTTGCTCTTTGCGGATTGGCAGGGCATCGACCTTCCCGAAGCCTTTGACCGCAAGTGGGGACGATATCTTGACCGAGACCGACCTGCCCGCCCCGGAAGAGATTGAACGCTGGTTCACCCGCGATGACGGGTCCTTCCATTTCGCCCGCTGGGGCCGGCCCATCGTGCCGGTCGTCTTCGGCGTCGAGGATCAGAGCCTGCCGCCCCTGAAGGGCGCGATCGAGGCGCTGGTCGGCATGGCGGGTCACCACATGGCCGAAACCGACCCCGAGCTTGGCACAAACCTGATGCTCTTCTTCCTCAAAGATTGGGAGGAATTGCTGGAGGTCGAGAACCTGGATCGCCTTCTGCCCGAGCTTTCGTCCCTCGTGCCGCGCCTCGCCCGGGCCGAGGCCAGCCAGTATCGCCTGTTCCGCTTCGACGAGGATGGTGCCATCCGTGCCTGTTTCGTGTTCGTGCTGATGCGCGGCAAGCAGACCCTCCTCCCGGCCGAGGAGATCGGGCTGGAGCAGGCCGTCAAGGCGCTGCTCGACTGGGGGCCGGGGGCGTTTTCGTCGCGCTCTCCGCTCCTGCGCGGGGCGGATGGCCTGGCCCGGCTGCGCCCGGACATCGCCGCGCTGCTGCACGGGGCTTATGATCCGGTCATGCCGGCCAGTGCGACCAATGCCGCCCATGCGCTGCGGCTTTTCGCGCGGATGCAACGCGATGTCGGCTCTGCCTGATTGTTCTTAAATGCGAAGCATTAAGCCGCGACTGTAGCGACTTTGGAAACGGAAGCCTGACGAGACGGCCCGCGCCCGAGGCAGGCCAGACACAGACCAGAGACGGAAAGGACCCGAGGATGAGCCATCTCTTCAAACTGCGCGTCTATTACGAGGATACCGATCTGGCCGGCATCGTCTATTACGCGAATTACCTGAAATTCATCGAACGCGCCCGCAGCGAATGGGTCCGCGAGCTGGGCATCGACCAGCGCCGCATGAAGGAAGAGGACGGCATGGTCTTTGCCGTCCGCCGGATCGAGGCCGACTACCTGGCCCCCGCCCATTTCGATGACGAACTGGAGGTTCAGACCGCCCCCGAAGCCGTCACCGGTGCCCGCATCGTTCTGAAACAGGACGTGCTGCGCGATGGCGAGGTGCTGTTCTCGGCCCAGGTCACCCTTGTGGCGCTGAACGAGACCGGGCAACCGGCGCGTCTTCCGGCGAATATCCGCCTGCAATTGCACTGAACGGCGCGGCCACCTGCGCCTCTCGGCAATGTGTTGGCCTTTCGGCTTGTGATCCGTTACATTCAAGGACAATGAGGCCGCGCAAGACGGCCCGAACCCTTGTTTCTGACGAGCAGGCAGAATGGAAACCGAGACTCTTCAACTGGCGCAGCAGCTGGATTTTTCCATGTGGGCGCTCTTCGCACGTGCGACCCTGACCGTGAAACTGGTGATGATCCTTCTGATCGCCGCCTCGTTCTGGTCCTGGTCGATCATCGTACAGAAAATCATCACCTTCCGGTCGGCCCGACGCGAGGCCGCCAATTTCGACCGCTCCTTCTGGTCGGGTGAACCGCTGGACGAATTCTACGAACAGATCGGCCCCGATCCCAAGGGCCGGGCGCATCGCGTCTTTGCCGCCGGGATGACGGAATGGCACCGCTCGCATCGCGAAGACGGCCAGATGATCGCCGGGGCCCAGGCCCGGATCGACCGGTCGATGGACGTGACCATCGCGAAAGAGGTCGAAAGCCTGCAAGCGGGTCTGCCGGTGCTGGCCACCGTCGGCTCGACCGCGCCTTTCGTCGGTCTGTTCGGCACAGTGTGGGGCATCATGCATGCCTTCATCGGCATCGCCGAAAGCCAGAACACCAACCTTGCCGTCGTCGCGCCGGGCATTGCAGAGGCGCTGCTGGCCACAGGCCTTGGCCTGCTGGCCGCGATCCCGGCCGTGGTCTTCTACAACAAGCTGTCGACTGACGCGGATCGCATCGTCGGCAATTACGAAGCCTTCGCCGACGAGTTTTCGACCATCCTCAGCCGCCAGTTGGACAGCTGACATGGGCGCGGGGGTGATCGGCAAGGAAGGCGGATCGGGTCGCCGGGGGCGTCGCCGCGGCGGACGCGCCCGCCCGATGGCAGAGATCAACGTCACGCCCTTCGTGGACGTGATGCTGGTGCTTCTCATCATCTTCATGGTGGCCGCGCCGCTGATGGTCGTGGGCGTGCCGGTCAAGCTGCCGGAAACCGCGGCGACTTCTCTGCCGGCGGACCAGGAAGAACCGCTGACCGTCACGGTGACGGCCGAGGGCGCGGTGATGATCCAGACCTCCGAAATCCCGCGTGAAGAACTG
This sequence comes from Pseudooceanicola atlanticus, assembly GCF_000768315.1. GTDB lineage: Bacteria > Pseudomonadota > Alphaproteobacteria > Rhodobacterales > Rhodobacteraceae > Pseudooceanicola > Pseudooceanicola atlanticus. The sequence continues at coordinate 278,529 of NZ_AQQX01000002.1, read as the reverse complement.
ATCACCCGCCTGCGCGCGGTGGCTGCCGAACGCGAAAGCGATCGGGTCTACCTGCGTGCCGATGGCGTCGTGCCCTATGAGAACGTGATGCAGATCATGGGCGCGCTGAACCGGGGCGGGTTCAAGAATATCGGTCTGGTCACCGAACCCGGCGGTCCCAGCCTGGACAGCGGGAATTGATTGGTGATCTGACATGCATGTCGGGCACATCATATCGGGGACGGGCCACCTGGCCCTTATCGGCTGGCTCATGTTCGGCGGTTTCGCCGCGCCCCCCGAGGACACGATCGAGGTGACGGATGTCGCTCTCATCTCGCCCGAGGAATTCGCGGCGCTGACCCCGGCGGTCCAGCCCCCCGGCGCGACGGACGAGGTGTCGGAACTGCCCCAGCCCGCGCCGGCCACCGACGCGCCCCAGGTCACGCCCACCCAGGACACCCCGCCCGAACAGGCCGCCCCGGCAGAGGCCGCGGCACCCGAGGCGGAAACCGCGCCGGAGCGCCCGCAGATCGCGCCGCCCCAGGCCGAGGTCGCCGATACGCCGCCGGAGATCACACCTCCGTCCGAGGATACGGCCGTGCTGATGCCGGAACAGCCCGCGGAAACCCCGCGCAGCATTCCCCGCGTCGCGCCGCGCCCCGTGTTGCGGCCCAATCCCGACGTGGCGACCGACGAGGTGCCGCAGACGCCGACCGCGCCGACGCCCGACGCCGCCGAGGTGCAACCCGAAGCCGAAGAGGCCGCCCCCGAGGAAGCCACGACCCAGATCACTCCGGATGCGACGCCCGATGGTGGGCCGCCCAAGGTGTCCAAGCGCCCGCCGACCTCGCGTCCCGTGCGCACCGCCGCCGCAGAGCCCGAGCCGGAACCGACAACCGCACCGACGCAAGACCGACGTGATACCGACGTGGAACCGACGTCCGAAAATCAGACCCAGAAGGACGCGATCAACTCGGCCCTTGAACGCGCGCTTGCGGGCTCCAGTTCGTCTGCGGACAGCAGCAACGTGCCCCAGGGCCAGTCCGGTCCGCCGCTGACGTCGGGCGAAAAGGACGCCCTGCGCGTTGCCGTGTCGTCGTGCTGGAATACCGGCTCCCTCTCGACCGAGGCGCTGCGCACCACCGTGGTCGTGTCCGTCTCGATGACCGAAGATGCCCGCCCCCGGATCGACACGATCCGCATGGTGTCGTCTTCGGGCGGGTCGAACGAGGCTGCCAGACAGGCATTCGAGGCCGCCCGGCGGGCTATCATCCGCTGCGGCACCAACGGTTACGGGCTTCCGGTCGACAAGTACGGCCAATGGCGCGACATTGAAATGACATTCAATCCTGAGAAGATGCGGATCAAATGATGAGACACATGACCAGGTTCCTTTCGGTTCTTGCCGCTGCCGTTCTGGCGGTCCTGCCCCTTGCCACGCTGGCCCAGGACGGTCCGCTGCGGATCGAGATCACCGAGGGTGTGATCGAACCGCTGCCCTTCGCCGTGCCGAATTTCGTGGCCGAGAACACGGCCGCCGCCGACATGTCGCAGCAATTGACCCGCGTCGTCGCGCAGGACCTGATGGGCACCGGCCTGTTCCGCGAAATCCCGCCCGATGCGCATATCGCGCGGATCACCAGCTTCTCCAGCCCGGTGCAATATGCCGACTGGAAGGCGATCAACGCTCAGGCCCTGATTACCGGCGCTGTGAGCGTCGGGGCAGGCGGGGCGCTGACGGTCAAGTTCCGGCTCTACGATGTCTTTTCGGGGCAGGAGATGGGGTCGGGCCTGCAATTCAATGGCACGACCTCGGGATGGCGGCGCATGGCCCACAAGGTGGCCGACGCGGTCTATTCCCGGATCACAGGCGAAGGCCCCTATTTCGACAGCCGCGTCGTCTATGTCGCGGAAACCGGCCCCAAAGACAATCGTCGCAAGCGACTGGCCATCATGGATTATGACGGCGCCAACGTGCAGTACCTGACCGACAGTTCCTCGATCGTGCTGGCGCCGCGGTTCAGCCCCACCGGCGACCGCGTGCTCTACACCAGCTACGAGACGGGTTTCCCGCGGATCTACGTACTCGACGTGGCTTCGGTCGGGCGGCGTGTGCTGGAAACCGGCAGCGGCTCCATGTCCTTCGCGCCGCGTTTTTCGCCAAATGGCCAGACCATCGTCTATTCGCTGACGGACGGCGGCAATACCGACATCTACAGCATGGACATCACTTCTGGCCGGTCGACGCGGCTGACCTCCGCGCCATCGATCGAAACCGCGCCCAGCTTTTCGCCTGATGGTAGCCGGATCGTGTTTGAAAGCGACCGGAGCGGGTCCCAGCAGCTTTACATCATGCCCGCCACCGGCGGAGAGGCGACGCGGATCAGCTTTGGCCAGGGTCGCTACGGCACGCCGGTCTGGTCCCCGCGCGGTGACCTGATCGCCTTCACCAAGCAGAGCAAGGGCCGGTTCCATATCGGCGTGATGCGCACCGATGGCGGCGAGGAACGCCTGCTGACCGCGTCCTTCCTGGACGAGGGGCCGACATGGTCGCCCAATGGCCGTGTCATCATGTTCACCCGCGAAACCCAGGGGGCGCAGGGGGCATCCTCTCTCTATTCCGTTGATATTTCAGGCCGAAATCTGAAGCAGGTCCGGACCGAAGGCGCCGCTTCCGACCCGTCCTGGTCGCCGCTCCAGAACTAGGCGGCAGAGTTTCCCACATGCCCACTCCCGTGGTAGGATGAGGCAAAACATGAGAAAACGAGGCACGAGATGAAACACCTGACACGCGCGGCGCTGATCGTATCCGCCCTTGCGCTGGCCGCCTGTTCGCAGAACGAACGGTTCGGCGAAAACGGCATGATGGGCCAGAACAATGGCGCCCAGGCCGGCATTCAGCCCGGCACCGCCAACGACCCGGCTTCGCCGCTCTACTTCCAGTCCAGCGTGGGGGATCGTGTCCTCTTTGCCGTCGACCAGTCGACGCTGTCGGACGAGGCGCGCATGGTCCTGAACGGTCAGGCGCAGTGGCTTGGCACCAACACCGACTACAACGCCGTGATCGAAGGCCATGCCGACGAACAGGGCACGCGCGAATACAACCTCGCACTGGGCGCCCGCCGGGCCAACGCGGTGCGCGAATACCTGATCACGCAGGGCGTGGCCGCCGGACGTCTTCAGACCGTCACCTTCGGCAAGGAACGCCCCATCGAGATCTGTTCCGACGAGGCCTGCTATTCCAAGAACCGCCGCGCCGTGACGGTTCTGAAATCGGGTCTGTCGGGCTAACCCGCACGGAGAAATCGCATGCGCCATATCCTGGCCTCTCTGCTGTTCGTGCTGCTGCCCCTCGGGGCGGTGGCACAGTCGCAGGATGAAACCCTGGCCGATATCCGGCAGGAACTGACGGTTCTCAACGTCGAGATCCAGAAGCTGAAACGCGAATTGTCGACCACCGGCGGCGCTGCGGGCGTGACGGTGGGCGGTTCGGTTCTGGAACGGCTCGACGCGCTGGAGGCCGAAGCGGTGCGCCTGACCTCCAAGACCGAAGAGCTCGAGTTTCGGATCAACTCCATCGTCGAGGACGGGACCAACCGGATCGGTGACCTGGAATTCCGTCTGGTCGAGCTTGAGGGCGGAGACCTGTCGCAGCTGGGCGAAACCTCGACCCTTGGCGGGGCAGTCCCCGAAGGGTCGCCCTCTGGCAGCACGACGGGCGGCACAACGACCGGCGGCACGCTGCCGGCAGCCAATACCGGCGCTGCGGATACGAGCGGCAGCTCTGCCGGGACGGAACTGGCCGTGGCCGAACGTGCGGATTTCGACGCCGCGCAAACCGCGCTGACCAACGGTGAAAATGCTGCCGCCGCGGAGGCGTTCACTGAATTCCTGGCCAATTACCCCGGCTCTCCGATGCAGGCGCAGGCCGAACTGGGCCGCGGCAAGGCGCTTGAGGCGCAGGGCGAGACGACACAGGCTGCGCGGGCCTACCTCGCTTCCTTCTCTGCCGCGCCTGACGGTCCCGTCGCGGCAGAGGCGCTCTACAATCTCGGGCGCGGCCTGGCCCAGCTAGGGCAGGGGCCAGAGGCCTGCACTACCCTGCGCGAGGTCGGCAACCGCTTCCCCGGCGCGCCGCAAGTGTCACAGGCGCAAACGGAAATGGCCAACCTGGGCTGTTCGTGACGCTGAGCGACACGATCCTGCGCGAGGTCGTGGCGGGGTATCTGACCGCCACGCCCTCCGCACCGATCGGTGTCGCTGTGTCCGGTGGATCGGACAGCCTCGCGCTGATGATCCTGATGCGGGACTGGGCGCAGGAGGTCGGTGCGGATCTGCGGGTTGTCACCGTCGATCATGGCCTCCGGGCCGAAGCCGCCGAAGAAGCGCAATATGTCGGCCGGATCGCCGCCGATCTGGGCCTGTCCCATGACATTCTGCGCTGGCAGGGCTGGGACGGCACCGGCAACCTGCAAGATCGCGCCCGACGTGCGCGCTATTCCCTGATGACCGACTGGGCCAAGGAGAACGGGATCGAGGTGATCGCCCTCGGCCATACGGCGGATGACCAGGCCGAAACCTTCCTGATGCGCCTGTCGCGCGAAGCCGGGGCCGATGGGCTGGCGGCGATGCAGGCCAAGCGGCTTCAGCGTGGGATCACCTTTCTGCGACCGATGCTCAGCCTGCACCGGGCCGAATTGCAGGCCTTCCTGACCCGTCGAGACCTGACCTGGGTGTCCGATCCCAGCAATGATGACCCGCGCTATGACCGGGTCCGCGCCCGGCAAGCGCTGCAAGTGCTGGAACCTCTGGGCGTGACCGTGGCGTCGCTGAACCAGGTGTCCCGGAACCTGGCGGACATCCGTGAAACCCTGGCCTGGTACACCTTTGTCGAGGCGCGGCAGCATGTGCGCGTCGATCACGGCGATATCGTGATCCCGCTTGCGGCCTATCGCACCTTTCGGCCGGAGATTTCACGGCGCCTGTTGCAACAGGCGCTGATCTGGGTGTCGGGGGCCGAATATCCGCCGCGTCGCAAGGGGATGACGCTGTTGCAACTCAGCCTGAGCGCGGGGACCGGGATGCCGCTTGCGGGGTGTCGGGTCACCGTTGCTAGGGGGGATATCCGGATCACCCGCGAGGCCGCCGCGCTGAAGGACCTGACCGCCGCCCCGGGCGAGCCCTGGGATGGACGCTGGCGCCTGATCGGCCCGGCCGTGCCGGGGGCCGAAGTGCGCGTGACCGGCGAAACCGGCCTGAAGACTTGCCCGGACTGGCGCGAGACCGGCCTGCCGCGGACGACTTTGCTGGCCGCGCCGGCGGTCTGGCAGGGCGACGAACTGGTCGCCGCACCGCTTGCCGGACGGGCCGAGGGGTGGCGTGCCGAACTTCTTCGCAGCGACGAGCAATTCTTCGCGACACTTCTGACGCATTGAATACGTCGCAACGAAACTTATTTTATGTCATGACGCGCTGTGATAGGCGCTGCCTACCCCCAACCGGAGGAGCTTTCATTGGGCAACGCGAGACAATTCGCCTTTTGGGTCGTTCTGCTGCTGCTGATCGTGGCCCTGTTCAATCTCTTCAGCGGATCCGGCAATACGCTGCAAAGCCGAGAGATTGCCTATTCCGAATTCGTGCGCGACGTCGAGGCTGGCAATGTCAGCTCCGTCACGCTGGACGGTGAGAAGGTCCGCTACCGTGGCAAGGATGGAAACGACTACGTCACCATCAAGCCCGAAGACGCGGAACTGACCGATACGCTGATCGCCAACGACATCCCCGTCTCTGCCAAGAGCCAGGAGGAATCGGGTTTCCAGGCCTTCATGGTCTCGCTGCTTCCGATCCTGCTGCTCATCGGTGTCTGGATCTATTTCATGAACCGGATGCAGGGCGGCGGTAAGGGCGGTGCCATGGGCTTTGGCAAGTCCAAGGCCAAGATGCTGACCGAAAAGCATGGCCGCGTGACCTTTGACGATGTCGCCGGCATCGACGAAGCCAAGGAAGAACTGGAAGAAATCGTCGAATTCCTGCGCAATCCGCAGAAGTTCTCGCGCCTGGGTGGCAAGATCCCCAAGGGTGCGCTGCTGGTGGGCCCTCCGGGCACCGGTAAGACGCTGCTGGCCCGTGCGATTGCGGGTGAGGCGGGTGTGCCGTTCTTCACCATCTCCGGTTCCGACTTCGTCGAGATGTTCGTCGGTGTGGGTGCATCCCGTGTCCGCGACATGTTCGAACAGGCCAAGAAGAACGCGCCCTGTATCGTCTTCATCGACGAAATCGACGCCGTCGGTCGCCATCGTGGCGCCGGTTATGGCGGTGGCAACGACGAACGCGAACAGACCCTCAACCAGCTGCTGGTCGAGATGGACGGTTTCGAGGCGAACGAGGGTGTGATCATCCTGGCCGCCACCAACCGCCGCGACGTTCTGGACCCCGCGCTGCTGCGTCCGGGCCGTTTCGACCGCCAGGTCATGGTCGGCAATCCCGACATCAAGGGCCGCGAAAAGATCCTTGGTGTGCATGCGCGCAAGACGCCGCTTGGCCCCGATGTCGATCTGCGGATCATCGCGCGCGGTACGCCGGGCTTCTCCGGTGCCGATCTGGCGAACCTCGTGAACGAGGCTGCGCTGATGGCCGCCCGTGTCGGACGCCGCTTCGTGACCATGGTCGATTTCGAGAACGCCAAGGACAAGGTCATGATGGGGGCAGAGCGCCGGTCGATGGTGCTGACCCCGGACCAGAAGGAAAAGACCGCCTATCACGAGGCCGGTCACGCCGTCGTGGGCCTGGAACTGCCGAAATGCGATCCGGTCTACAAGGCGACGATCATCCCCCGGGGCGGTGCGCTTGGCATGGTCGTTTCTCTGCCGGAGATCGACCGCCTGAACTGGCACAAGTCCGAATGCGAACAGAAGCTGGCCATGACCATGGCGGGCAAGGCGGCCGAGATCATCAAGTATGGTGAAGACGAGGTTTCCAACGGTCCGGCAGGCGATATCCAGCAGGCCTCCGCGCTGGCGCGTGCGATGGTTCTTCGCTGGGGCATGTCCGACAAGGTCGGCAATGTCGATTACGAACAGGCGCACGAAGGCTATAGCGGCAATGGCGCCGGCGGCTTCTCGATCTCGGCTCACACCAAGGAGCTGATCGAGGAAGAAGTGAAGCGCATGATCGAGGATGCCTACCAGCACGCCTACAAGATCCTCACCGACCGCAAGGAAGAGTGGGAACGCCTGGCGCAGGGTCTTCTGGAATACGAGACCCTCACCGGTGACGAGATCAAGCGCGTCATGAACGGCGAACCGCCGCATTCGAAAGACGAGGATGAAGGTTCGGACGAGGGCAGCGCCCCGTCGGTGACCGCGATCCCCAAGACCAAGCCGCGCTCCAAGCCCGGCGGGACCGGCGGGATGGAGCCTGAACCGACCGCCTGATCCAAGGTTTCAAGCAAGGGCCGGAGCGATCCGGCCCTTTCTTTTTGCGGCAAACTATTGTATGCAATTGTATACACTATGAGGATATGCGGATGTCCGACTGGAATCCCGACCTGTATGCCCGTTTCACCGATCTGCGCCTGCGTCCCGCGCTTGACCTGTTGATGCAGGTGCCGACCCTGCCGGACGGCGACGTGATCGACCTTGGGTGTGGCAATGGTCCGGTCGGTCCTGCCCTGCGCAGCCGCTTTCCGGATCGCAGGATCATCGGGGTCGATACGTCCCCGGCGATGCTGGAAAAGGCAGAGGCCACCGGCGCATATGATGCCCTGCAGGAAGGGGACATCGCCACCTGGCGTCCCGAGACCGCCCCGGCGCTGATCTTTTCCAATGCCGCGCTGCATTGGCTGCCCGATCATGAGGCGCTGTTGCCCCGGCTTGCCGGCTTGCTGGCCGATTGCGGAATGCTCGCGGTCCAGGTCCCGCACCAGAACCCCGCCGTGTCGCATCGCAGCTGGCATGACCTTGTCGCGCTGCACTTTCCGGGACGGTTCGATCCGGCGACGGCGCCCGGTATCCCCGATGCGGCCACGACCTTCGATATCCTGTCGGGGATCGGTGCGGCACAGATGTGGGAGACGGAATATTTCCAGCTTCTGCCGCCCGCGGAAGCGGCCCATCCCGTCCGGCTTTTTACCGCGTCGACCTATGCGCGGCCGGTTCTCGACGTGCTGGAGCCCGAGGAACAGGCAGAGCTGCTGAAGCATTACGACCGCGCCATGGACAAGGCCTATCCGCGTCGCCCGGACGGGAGCGTTCTGTTTCCTTTCCGGAGGCTATTCTATACCGTCACGCCGGAAAACTAGGCCCGGGCGAACCGGGCAGGACAGGAAGGACCCTCCATGCCCGCGTTAAAGCCGACCGACTTCTCCGGCACGATCACCTGGCTGGGCCACGTGCCCGACCGCGACGCCGCGCTCGCCTCTACCGCACGCACCGAACTGGCGGCCGGGTTCGATGGCCCCGAAGGCGAAGCCCATGGCGGGCTGACGCGCCCCTCCTGCAGCCGGGTTCTCTCCCAGCATCCGCGCAACACCGAGATCCGCAATGTGCGACAGTTTTCGGTCCTGTCCGCGGAAGAGATCGCCGAGATCGCGGAACGGATGGGGGCCGAGGCGCTGGACCCGGCCTGGCTGGGTGCGACGCTGGTGTTGGAGGGGTTGCCGGATTTCAGCCATCTGCCGCCCTCCTCACGATTGCAGGGGCCGGACGGGGTGACGCTGGTCGTCGACATGCAGAACCGGCCGTGCCAGTTGCCCGCCAAGGTGATCGAGGATCATCTGCCGGGCATCGGCAAGAAATTCAAACGCGCCGCGGACGGGCGGCGCGGTGTGACCGCATGGGTCGAACGCGAAGGTGTTTTGAAAATGGGGGATGTGATGCGCCTGCACGTGCCCGATCAAAGGGCCTGGGGGCAGCTGGACACCGCCCGGGGCTGAGGGAAACGGCCCCGGGCAGGTCGCGTTGCGTCACGCCAGGAGGGCAACCGCAATGAGAAGGGTGAAGGCAAAGCTTGCATGGAAGACGATAGTGGCAGCTTTCATCGTGTCTCTCCGTTGGTCTGGGCGGCGAAGGGCGCCGCGATCAGTGTCATCTTGAGGAATTAACGAAAACTGAACAGGGATGGTTCCCGGACTTGATTTTTTAAGTCGGATCGGAACCACAACGAATCACATCAAGAGCAACAAGACCCCAAGGCGATTTCGGCGCTGAAGTGTCGGAAACACCCGTTCTCGCCCTGTCTTGTTCAATTAACGCTGGGTCATGAGGGCCCACAGTCAGGAAGGACCCGCGATGACCTTTGCCACGGATATCGAAATTGCCCGTGCCGCCACCAAGAAGCCGATCCAGCAGATCGGCGAAGCCCTGGGCATTCCGGCAGAGCACCTGCTGCCCTATGGGCACGACAAGGCGAAGGTCAGCCAGGATTTCATCGACGGGCTGGAGGGGCGTGAGAACGGCAAGCTGATCCTGGTGACCGCGATCAACCCTACGCCAGCGGGCGAGGGCAAGACGACAACGACCGTGGGGCTGGGTGACGGGTTGAACCGGATCGGCAAGAAGGCGGCGATCTGTATCCGCGAGGCCTCTCTCGGGCCGAATTTCGGGATGAAGGGCGGTGCCGCCGGAGGTGGCCGGGCGCAGGTGGTTCCGATGGAGGACATGAACCTCCATTTCACCGGTGATTTCCACGCCATCACCAGTGCACACAACCTTCTGTCGGCAATGATAGACAACCACATCTACTGGGGCAACGAACTGGGCATCGACGAACGCCGCGTGGTGTGGCGTCGGGTGATGGACATGAACGACCGGGCGCTGCGCGATATCGTGACCTCGCTTGGCGGTGTGGCCAATGGCTATCCGCGCCAGACAGGGTTCGACATCACGGTCGCGTCCGAGGTGATGGCGATCCTCTGCCTTGCCGCCGATCTCGATGACCTGCAGCGCCGGCTGGGGGACATGATCGTCGCCTATCGCCGCGACAAGAGCCCGGTCTTCGCCCGCGATATCAAGGCCGACGGCGCGATGACCGTGCTGCTTAAGGATGCGATGCAGCCGAACCTCGTGCAGACGCTGGAGAACAACCCGGCTTTCGTGCATGGCGGTCCGTTTGCCAATATCGCCCATGGCTGCAATTCGGTGATCGCCACGAAAACCGCGCTGAAGCTGGCGGATTACGTGGTGACCGAGGCCGGGTTCGGCGCGGACCTGGGTGCAGAGAAATTCATGAACATCAAGTGCCGCAAGGCGGGCCTGGCCCCCGACGTGGTCGTGTTGGTCGCCACGGTGCGGGCGATGAAGATGAATGGCGGCGTGGCCAAGGCCGACCTGGGCGCGGAGAATGTCGCCGCGGTGGAAGCGGGCTGCCCGAACCTGGGCCGTCACATCGGCAACCTGAAGAGCTTTGGCGTGCCGGTGGTCGTCGCGATCAACCATTTCGTCACCGACACGGATGCGGAGGTCGAAGCCGTCCGCGATTTCGTCGCCGCCCAGGGGGCCGAGGCGATCCTGTGCCGGCATTGGGAAAAGGGCGGCGAAGGGATCGAGGCGCTGGCCACCCGCGTGGCCGAGATCGCAGATAGCGGCGTGTCGCAATTCGCGCCGCTCTATCCCGACGACATGCCCTTGCTGGAAAAGATCGAGACCGTCGCCCGCGAGGTCTATCACGCCGATGCGGTCGTGGCCGACAAGACAGTGCGCGATCAGCTGGCCGCCTGGGAAGAGGCGGGATATGGCTCCCTGCCGGTCTGCATGGCCAAGACCCAGTATTCCTTTTCGACCGACCCGGGCCAGCGCGGCGCGCCGACCGGGTTCGACGTGCCGATCCGCGAGGTCCGGTTGTCCGCCGGGGCGGGCTTTGTCGTGGCGATCTGCGGTCAGATCATGACCATGCCCGGCCTGCCGCGCCGGCCCTCGGCCGAGGCGATCCGCCTGAACGATGCAGGAGATGTCGAAGGCCTTTTCTGATCTCGTCGCCCGGCGCTCGGCCCCTTGCGGGCCCGTCGCCCCGCCCGCCATCCCTCTAGCGCTTCTGGACCCTGTCATGCGCCTTGCTGCTTCCCTCGCGGCCCTTTTGGCCCTCACCCCCGTGCCGCTGATGGCGCAGGAGTGGTTCACGCATCGCTTTGGCGAATTGTGGGCCTATCACGGGGACTGGCTGGCCTTGTGCAGCGACAACGGGGCCGGGGCCTGCAGGATCGTCGCCTCGGGCAAGGATGAGGGGTCGGAGGCTTTCTTCGATCATCGGATGAGCCTGCATTTCCGTGACGAAAGTGGCGCGTGGACCATCGAGGTGATGGATCGCGGCATGCCCGACCGGGAGCTGACCTTCGTCGGGTTCGAGATAGACGGAACGGTCACCGACCTGCCGGACGGCGCCTGGCAGCCGGGCGAGCGGGATTTCGGCAACGTGATCGAAACGATCCACCTGGTCGATCCCGACCTGACGCGAGATCTGGTTGCCGCCATGCGGGCCGGCAACCGTTTAACCGTCCGTTATCTGCCCATCGGGCAGGACGGGCTTGCACGCTTTTCCTTGCGCGGTATCACCGCGGCCATGAACGCGGTCGAGGCACATGTCCAAGACCGCAGCAACTGATCCAAAGAGGGTTCCATGACGGCACAGATCATCGACGGCAAGGCCTTTTCGGCCAAGGTGCGCGGCCAGGTGGCCGAACATGTCACGCGGCTCAAGGCCGATCATGGGCTGACCCCCGGTCTGGCCGTCGTGCTGGTGGGCGAGGACCCGGCCAGCCAGGTCTATGTCCGCTCCAAGGGCAAGCAGACGATCGAGGCCGGCATGGCCTCTTTCGAGCACAAGCTGGACGCCTCGACCTCGGAGGCCGATCTGCTGGCGCTGATCGACCAGCTGAACACCGACCCGGCGGTGCATGGTATCCTCGTGCAGCTGCCGCTGCCCGATCACCTCGACGAAGCTCTGGTGATCAATTCCATCGCGCCGGAAAAGGACGTGGACGGGTTCCACATCTCCAATGTCGGGCTGCTGGCCACGGGGCAGAAAAGCATGGTGCCCTGTACGCCGCTGGGCTGCCTGATGCTGCTCCGCGATCAACTGGGCAACCTGTCGGGGCTGAACGCGGTGGTGATCGGCCGGTCGAACATCGTCGGCAAGCCGATGGCGCAATTGCTGCTGCGCGACAGCTGCACCGTGACGATCGCCCATAGCCGCACCAAGGACCTTGCGGCTGTGGTGCGCGGCGCGGATATCGTCGTGGCGGCGGTCGGGCGCCCGGAATTCGTGCCCGGCGACTGGCTGAAGCCCGGCGCGACGGTGATCGACGTGGGCATCAACCGGCTCGACGCGCCGGAAAAGGGCGAGGGCAAGACCCGTCTGGTGGGCGATGTCGATTTCGCCTCGGCCTCCGAAGTTGCGGGTGCGATCACCCCTGTACCGGGCGGCGTGGGGCCGATGACCATCGCCTGCCTGCTGGCGAATACCGTGACGGCCTGCTGCCGCGCCAACGGCATTGCGGAGCCGGAAGGCCTCACTGCCTGATCCGGCCCGCGCGGAGCGTCACAGCGCCATCATCGTGCCCTGCAGGATGGCCACGTCCCGCCGCTGCGTGCCGGTGACGGCGGTGACGGTCGAGGTCACGACAACCAGTCGCCGTCCGGGTTTCACCACCCGGCCGGTGGCCAGCAGGTAATCCCCGTCCGCAGGGGCCAGCAGGTTGATCTTGATCTCGGCGGTGACGACCTCGGACCCCTCCGGCATCACGGTCAATGCGGCGTAACCCGCCGCCGTGTCCCCGATGGCAAAACTCAGCGCCGCATGGGCGTGTCCGGTATGCTGGCGCGCGATCGGCAGGATCGGGGCGCGGATCGACACCTCACCGGTGGTGATCGCCTCCAGTTCCGCCCCGAGTGTCATCATCATCGCCTGTTTGGCAAAGCTCTCGCGAATGCGTGCCTCTGTCTGGCTGTCCATTGGTCCTCCCCGATTGCCGGGAAGAGCAATAGCCCGACCCGCGCCCCCCGAACAGTCCTAACGCGGCATCGGAATGGGCCTGGGCACCGGACCTGTGAGGATCGCCAGCGCCTCGGGCCGCATCAGGCCGGTCAGCGCCGCGTCTTCCGAGCGCAGGCCGCCGGTATAGGTGCCATAGGCGGGCAGGATCAGGCGGTCGCAATCCAGCAGGAAACACCGACGCGACACGGAGCGACCGCGTGCCGACAGCCGCGCTTTCGGATGGTAATGGCCCGACACCTCTCCGGCCGCGCCCGGCTGCGCGATATGGCGGAAGGTCAGCGGCGGCTGCGGCAGTTCGAACAGATGCGTGCCGCCCAGCCCGACGGGGCCGGGATCGTGGTTGCCCTCGATCCAGGTCCAGCGCCGGCCGGCCTGGAGGCGGGTCAGCCAGGTCTCGATAGGCTCCGGCAGTCCCTGCGCGGCCAGGTCGTCATCGAAACTGTCGCCCAGGCAGATGACCAGCGCCGGATCGCAGGCCTCGATATCCTGCTCCAGGCGCGCCAGGGTGTCCTGTGCCTCGTAGGGGGGCAGGGGCGCGCCGCCCAGCCGCAGCACGCGTTCCGACTTGCCAAGATGCAGGTCCGACACGACAAGAATGCGCAGCCCCGGCCACCACAGGGCGCCAGAGCCGCGCGCGACCAGCTCCACCCCGGCCAAGGAAAACTCGAACCCTCTCATGCGTGCTCCGTTACAGGGCGGGGCGGGGCCGCCGGGCGCGCCCCACCTGCTTCATCTTGCCAAAAATACTCCGGGGTAGCCGTCAAAGCGCAGCTTTGGCGGCAAGGGGCAGCGCCCCTTTCCGTCCTCTGCATCCCACGCGACCACCGGATCATGCGAGCCCCGCCTCGCTCATCAGCCGCTCCGCTTCCTCCGCGACGAGCCGTTCCTGGGCCGCCCCTTCGACCGGCACCTTGCCGACCTCGAGGAAGAGCGGCGCGGCAAGGGGCGAGACGCGTTCCAGCGGGGTCCAGTCGATGCGGTCGCCCACGCGGTCCAGCATCTCTTCGATGCGGCCGAAATCGACGAGGCCCCGCATCGCCTCTTCGCGGGTGATGTCCAGCAACAGGTGGTCGGGATCATATTTCATCAGCGTGTCGTACAGGATGTCGGAGGAAAACGTCGCCTGCCGCCCGGTCTTGCGGGCCTGGGGCGCGTTGCGCTGGATCAGCCCGGCGATATGGGCGGCGACGCGAAATGTCCGCTTCATCACTGCGTTGCCGGCCAGCCACCGGTCCAGCCCGTCCAGCAGGGCAGAGCGGTCCAGCAGGGGGGCGGGGTCGCGCACGGCCTCCAGCCCCCAGATCAGCGTGGCGTAATCGGTCGAGACGAAGCCCAGAGGGTCCAGCCCCATCTCCTCCATCCGCTTGGTCAGGATCAGGCCAAGCGTCTGCTGCGCGTTGCGCCCGGCAAAGCCGTAGAGGCACAGATGCTGGCGCCCGTCATGGGGAAAGCTCTCGATCAGCAGGCGGCCGGGCTGGGGCAGGGACGAGACCTCGCGTTGCAAGGCCAGCCATTCGGCGGTGTGCCGGGGCAGGGCGGGCCAGCTGTCCTGCTGGAACATCCGCAGGATGCGGTGCGACAGCTGGGTGGAGGTGGCGAACTTCGTGCCCGAGAACACGGCGATCTTGGGCTTGCGCACCGCGGCGCGGGTGACCTCCACCGTCATCTCCTTCAGGCCTTCATAGCGCACGATGCGGCCGCCGATCAGGAACGTGTCGCCGGCATTCAGCTGCGAGGCGAAATGCTCCTCGACCTCACCCAGGGGGCGGCCCCCGCCATAACGCATCCGCACCTTCAGCTTGTCGCTGTCGTGGATCGTGCCCAGGTTCATGCGGATCAACTGGGAGGCGCGCGGATCGCGGAGGTGCCATAGCCCTTCGGCATTCTGCATCAGGCGCTGCCACCGGTCATAGGCCCGCAGCGCGTAGCCACCGGTGGCACAGAAATCCATGCAGGCATCGAATTGCGCGCGCGTCAGGCTGACATAGGCGCCGGCGGTCTTCACTTCGGCGAACAGGTCATCCGCGGCGAACGGGCCGGCACAGGCCGTGGCGAGGATATGCTGGCACAGCACGTCGCGCGGCCCCGGCCCGCGCGGATCACCGTCCAGGTCATGGGCTTTCACCGCCTCCAGCGCGGCAACGCATTCGACGACCTCGAACCGGTTGGCGGGGACCAGAAGCGCCTTGGACGGGGCGTTGTAGCGGTGATTGGCGCGCCCGATCCGCTGGACCAGCCGCTTCACGTTCTTCGGGGCGCCGACCTGGATCACCAGGTCCACGTCGCCCCAGTCGATACCCAGGTCCAGCGATCCGGTGCAGACCACAGCCCGCAACTTGCCCTGCACCATGGCCTTTTCGACCCGTTCCCGCTGTTGCCGGTCGAGCGACCCGTGATGGATCCCGATGGGCAGCGCGTCTTCGTTCGCCAGCCAGAGATTGTGAAAGAAGATCTCGGCCTGGGCGCGGGTGTTGTGGAAGATCAGGGTGATCTTGTGCTGGCGTATCTGCTCCAGCACCGCGGGGATCGCATAGGCCCCGCCGCCGCCGGACCAGGGCGGGTTCTCCTCGGTCTCCAGCATGCGGATATCCGGGTCGGGGCCGGGATCGGCGTGCAGGATCTCGCAAGGGTCGGGATGACGGGCCAGCAGGCGTGCGATGGCCTGCGGATCCTCGACCGTGGCCGACAGGCCGACGCGCCGCAGATCGGGGCAAAGCCGTTGCAGACGCGCCAGCGCCAGGAACAGCTGATCGCCCCGTTTGCTGTCGGCTAGCGCATGGATTTCATCCACCACGATCCGTTTCAGTCCGCGAAAGGTTCGCGCCGCATCCTCGTAGGATGTCATCAGCGCCAGGCTTTCCGGCGTCGTCAGCAGGATATGCGGCGGGTCCGCCCGTTGCCGCCGCTTGCGCGAGGAGGGCGTATCGCCCGTGCGGTCCTCGACCCGGATGGGCAGAGACATCTCCTCGATCGGGGTCGACAGGTTGCGCCGGATGTCAGCCGCCAGCGCCTTGAGCGGAGAGACATAGAGCGTGTGCAGCCCTTCGTGATCGCCATCGGCCAGTTCCACCAGCGTGGGCAGGAACCCGGCCAGCGTCTTGCCGCCCCCGGTGGGCGCGATCAGCAGAAGCGAAGCGGCAGAGGCACGATCCAGCATCTGGCTCTGATGCGGATGGATCGACCACCCGCGTTCCGCGAACCAGGTTTCAAATCGGGTGGGCAGGCTGGACATAAGGGGAACATAGGGGCAAAGCCCGCCCTTGGCGAGGTCAATCCTGCCCTTCGTCCAGACCCGCCCGCAAAGAGGCAATTTCGGCCCGGAATCTCTCCGGCGCGGTCTTGTCGACCTCGTCCGCCCAGAGCGAGAACCGCTTGAGCAAGGGGGTGAAGGTCGCGATCTCTTCCTCGCTCCAATCGGCGAGGAAAGAGCCCAGGATCAGGAACTTGATCGTCCGCACCGCGGTGACGACGGCATTGCCGCGCGCGGTCAGGGTGACGATGGTGCGGCGGGCATCCTGCTGGCTGACGGCGCGGGCGGCGTAGCCCTCGGTGATCAGTTCGCTGACAAGGCGGGAGGCGCGGGACGGGTCGATGCCAAGGCGGGACGCGATGGTGGCGACCATGGTTTCATCCGCTCCGGTGGCGCCGAATTCATTCGATGGGGCCCAGATCGCGATCATCACGTCCAGCTTGGGCAGGTCCAGCGGAAGGTTCAGCTCCCGCAGGGCCATCTCACCCAGCTCGCGCTTTTGCACACGGCGTCGCCACGCCTGCAGGATCGCGTCCAGTTCCAGCGCGTGGTCCGAGGTTTCGCCATCGACCCCGAAACCGTCGAGAATGGCCTTCATTTCATCGTCACGCGTTCCTATGACAGAACCCTCCCAAAAATACGTGCTCTTGACATGTAACTGTCGTCGTCACATATATGACACCAAAGCTGGCGGTTTCAAACCGCACATTTGACGCCGAGACCGGATGCCCCACCATTCCGCCGGTCAAAGGAGCATTATGCAAGAGCAATCCCATCCAGATGGCCCCGCGATGGAGGCTGTGCCCGATCTTGATCCAGCCAGCTTGCGGGTGGTGCTGATCACGGTTGCATCGACCCTGTTCCTGGCCTCGACCGGCAATACAATCGTCACCACGGCCCTGCCGAAAATCGTCAGCGATCTCGGCGGTTTGTCCTATATCTCGTGGGTTGTGACAGCGTTCCTTCTGGCCTCGACCGTGGGCGCGCCGATCGCGGGCAAGCTGGGCGACATGTACGGTCGCAAGATCGTGCTTCAGGCGGCCATCGGGGTGTTCCTGTTCGGCGGCCTGATCTGCGGCGTTGCGGGCAGCATGGCGATGCTGATCGCCGGGCGGTTCGTCCAGGGCATGGGCGGCGGCGCGCTGATCGTGGTGTCGATGGCCGTGGTCGCCGACGTTCTGCCGCCGCGCGAACGCGGCCGGGCGCAGGGGGCATTGTCCAGCGTCTTTGGATTCTCCACTGTTGTCGGGCCCTTGCTGGGCGGGTTCCTGGTTCAGTCGGTCAGCTGGCACTGGATTTTCTTCGTGAATTTCCCCATCGGCGTGTTGGCCTTTGTGATCCTGAGCCGGTCGCTGCCCGCGCAGGAGGATCACCGCAAACACAAGATGGATTTCGTGGGCTCCGCCTTGCTGATGATCCTGCTGTCGACCTTCGTGCTGATCGCCAACCTGGCGGGCACGGTCTATGCGTGGTCCTCGCTGCCGGTGCTGTTCCTGCTGGCGCTGGCCCCCATGGCGCTGGTGGGCTTCATTTCGGCCGAGCGGCGCGCGGCCGAACCTGTCATGCCGCTGGATCTGTTCCGCATCCGCAACTACCAGGCGGCCAACGGGGTGAACTTCCTCGTGGGGATGGCGATGTTCGGCACGATCGCCTTCATGCCGCTCTTCCTGCAGGTCGTGAAACACGTGGATCCGATCAGCTCGGGCCTCTACCTGGTGGCGATGATGGTGGGTCTGATCGGGACGTCCTTCGTGGCGGGCCGGTTCATCACCAGCACGGGCCGTTACAAAATTTTGCCAACGATTTCAACGTCGATCCTGACAGTGGCCATGCTGCTGATGACCACGATCGGGCCGGATACGCCGCTCTGGGTGATCACCATTTTCCTCTTCTTCGTCGGTATCGGGATCGGCCCCACGATGAGCGTCGGGATCGTGTCGATCCAGACGGCGGTGCCGCGGGAACATCTGGGGGTCGGGACGGCGAGTGCCAACATGTTCCGGCTGATCGGCGGGTCCATCGGGACGTCGGTCTTCGGTGCGATCTTCACCCTTGGGCTGGGGCAGCACGTGAAGCCGCTGCTGCCACAGGTCGACGAGATTCGCGAGCTGACCGGCGAGATGGTGGACGCGTTGCCAACAGAGAGCCAGGGCGCTGTTCTGCAAGGGTTTGCCGATGCGCTGACACCGATCTTCTTCGTCGGGGCCGCGGTGGCGGCGGTGGCCTGCCTGGCGTCGACCCGATTGGTGGAATTGCCTCTGGGGCCGGGATCGACCAGCCGTCAGCAGACCACGCCGGCGGAATGATCCGAGACACCTAACACCCTGAAAACCCGCGTCGGTATTACGTCGGTGTCACGTCGGTATTGCGTCGGTGCAAAGACCGACATGCCGTGCGTGGCAGAGGCCCGCAGCACCAGAGGCCCGCCGCGCGACGCGACGAGCCAATGGCGGCTGCATGGAAGGGGACCTTACTTGGTGATCTCTTCGTGCTTGACGAACATGTTGCCCCAGGC
Source organism: Pseudooceanicola atlanticus (assembly GCF_000768315.1). Lineage (GTDB taxonomy): Bacteria > Pseudomonadota > Alphaproteobacteria > Rhodobacterales > Rhodobacteraceae > Pseudooceanicola > Pseudooceanicola atlanticus. The sequence continues at coordinate 259,798 of NZ_AQQX01000002.1, read as the reverse complement.
GCGGTCGATCAGGTCGGGGGTCATCTGGTAGGGGATGCCCTCGAACTCGCAGATGGAGATCATCTGATCGATCAGGAAGACCGGCTGGTAGTTGGCGTAGTTGTTGTTGATCGTCGGGTATTTCTTCTTGAGCAGGTGCACCAGCGACGCTTCGTCCAGGGGCATCTTCTTCTTCCGGGCGACGAGCGCGAAGATCTTGAGGAAGTTTTCCTGGTTCGGGCCGTCGATCTTGATCTTGAAGAAGATCCGGCGCAGCGCGGCCTGGTCGAAAATCTCGTTCGGGTGGAAGTTGGTCGAGAAGATCACCAGCGTGTCGAAGGGGACCTCGAATTTCTCGCCCGATTGCAGGGCAAGGATGTCCTTGCCCTCTTCCAGCGGCACGATCCAGCGGTTGATCAGCGCCTGCGGCGGTTCCGCCTGGCGGCCAAGGTCGTCGACGATGAACACGCCGCCGGTGGCCTTCATCTGCAACGGTGCCTGGTAGGTCCGGGCAACGGCGTTGTAGTTGAGGTCGAGCATGTCGAGCGACAGTTCACCGCCGGTGATGACGGTGGGGCGTTCACAGCGCACGTAGCGGCTGTCGAAGCGGTTGCCGGCGCGGCGCAGGGCCGTGGGGTCGTCGAACTGTTCCTCGGCGGCGGAATGCACGATCGGGTCGTAGACGGTGATGACCTGGCCGGAATATTCCACGGCGCGCGGGACGTAGATCTTGTCGCCAAGGGCATCGCGGATGCCGTTCGAGATCGAGGACTTGCCGTTGCCCGGCGGGCCGTACATCAGGATCGAGCGGCCGGAGCTGACAGCGGGGCCGAGGTTCGAGATCAGATCATCGGGCAGGACCAGGTGCCCCATGGAGGCGGTCAGGTGGTCGCGGGTGATCTGGATATCACGGATCGACTGACGCTTGATCTGCTGGTGGTAGATATGCAGCGGCACGGGCATCGCGCCGAAATATTCCGACTGCGACAGGGCGTCGAGCGCACGCGCCTTGCCGTTGTCGGTCAGCTGGTAGCCCATTTCCTTGTTGGCGGTGGCCTTGAGCGTGCCGGTCGCCTCGAGAAGCAATTGTTCCCGCGCCATGTCGACCAGTTCCTGGGTGACGTTCGGCGGCAGGCAGATGGCCTCGGAAATCTTGCTGATCTTGTCGACGCTCTTGCGGAACATCGTCTTGATCAGGATATCCCGCGCCATCACGATGGGCAGTTCCAGGTCTTCCAGCGATCTCGGTGGTGGCGGGGCGACGACCGCCGTCGAAACCTGCATGTTCATTTCTAGATGCTCGTTTTTTATGTCAAATCAATCTTAGCGTGTTTCAAGGCATTTAGCCAAGAAAATTGAGTGTTTAGCGCTGTTCATGTTGCTAGGCTGCACAAAAACAACGAAAGGGCAGGCATTGTCATCCGAGCAACGCGAAATCGGGGTCATTCTGACGGCAGTTCTTGCCGTGAATGTGGCATTTGTCACCCTTGGTAAGGGCCTTTGGTTTACCTCTCATGAAGCTGACATGGTCCATCTGGTGGATATCGTTCAACGGATGGCAGAAGGCGCGAATCCGCACCGGGACTTCGTGACCCCGATCGGGGATTGGGCGATGCGACCGATGGCCGTGCTGATGGGCTGGGGCCTGCCGCTGGGCGCGGCGCTGGTCTGGGCCCAAGTGCTTGTCGCGACTCTGTTTTTCCTGCCCTTGCTCTGGGTCGGGATCAGCCGGCTGGATCGCTGGCAGGCAGCGTTTTTCGGGGTCGTCGTGATCGGCCTGACGACCGGCCTGGTCTATGGCGGGAAGGAGCCGTTGCTGTCCCTGTCGATGCATTACAACCGCTGGGCTTGGGCCGCGGCGCTGATCGTCATGGCGCTGGTCCTGCTGCCCGTGCGGCGGACGGACCGGCCGGTGCTGGACGGGGTCGCGATCGGCGCGCTGATGGTGGCGCTGGCGATGAGCAAGGTGACATTTGCCGTCGCGCTGGCCATTCCGGTGGTCATCGCACTTTTGTGCATGGGCCGGTTTGTCGTTTTGGCGGTGTCGCTGGGCGTCGCGCTGGCCGGGCTGGCGGGGGTCACGCTGGTTTACGGGTTCGGGTTCTGGCTGGCCTATGCGCGGGATCTGCTGGCCGTGATCGGGTCGGAGAACCGGGCGATGCCTTCGGACCCGCTGATCGCGCTGGTTCTGTCGCCCAGCGGGACACCGGTGCTGTTGGCGGGGCTGGCTGTTGTGCTGATGCTGCGCCGGGCGGGACATGGGGCGCTGGCGGTCAGCTGGCTGCTGTTCCTGCCGGCGCTGATCTACGTGAGCTGGCAGAACTTCGGGAATGATCCGCTCTGGCTGCTGTTCCTGGTGATTTTTGCCTGGGTGCTGGCACAGCGCGCCGAAGGCGCCTGGCGGCTGGGGCAGGGGGCTGTGGCGCTGGTGGCGGCGGGGCTGATCCTGCCCGTGGCGATCAACATCCTGTGGAGCCCGGTGCGTCACCTGATCCAGCCCGAAGGCGCCTATCGCCCGATGCTGAGCGCCGGGGCGCAGCTGAACATGGTCACGGCGCGGGCCGAGGTCGCCTATGCGCGGATCACCGTGATCGCGGCGCCGGGGTCCGAGCCGCTGATCGTCGAGGGGCAGGCAATGCGGGCGTGCAAGCTGCAATCGGGGCTGATCGGGGTGCTGGAGCGGGATGCGGCCGCGCTGGCCCGGCTGGCGCCGGAGATGATTGTGCAGCCCTTCGTTGCCGATCTGTTCGCGCCGCATTGGCTCTTCGGCGACCTGGAGGCGCTGCCGGGCGGGACGCCGTGGTATTACGACGGTCTGCCGGGGATCGAGGCGGCCAGCCACCTGATGGTGCCGCAATGTGCCGCCGATCCGGAGGCGCGCGCGCGGATCATGGCGCTTGTCGCGGCGCGGGGACTGGCGCTGGAGCCTGCGGGCGAGACCGAGGATTTCCGGCTGTTTGCGATCCGGCGCTAACCGAAGGCCGCGAGCGCGAGGTAGAGCGTCAGGGTGGTGGACAGGGCGGTGCCCATGGGAAATTCGCGGCCCCTGTCCCAGCTTTCCCAATCGGGGGCGAGGCGACGGAGCGGCGAATGCTTGGCCGCGCGATGCGTGGCGAAGGCGGCCAGCATGCAGGCGGCCAGCAGCATCATCACCGCGCTGATATCGGACAGGGCGAAGAAGGGGGCGGCGGCGGCAATGAACTTGGCGTCGCCCGCGCCCATCATGCGGGCGGCGGTGGCGGCCATGCCGGCCAGCAGCATCACCACGAGGTGCAGCAGGCGCATGCCATACGTGTCCAGCGGCAGGACGAAGGGGCCGAGGATCACGAAGACCAGTGCCAGCAGGATGACGGAGGCATTGGGGATGCGCATGCCGCGCAGGTCCGTCCAGGACACGTAGAGCCCGATCAGCGCGGCGAAGGGCAGGAACAGCCGCGCCGCGACCGGGTCGAGCGCCAGCATGTCAGGCTTCGAGCGCGCGGAGCGACCGCACCGCATCCTCGAAATGCTGGGGATGGGTTTCGATGGCTTCGCGGAGCAGCGTCTTGCCCATCTCGACATCACCCTGTTTCACGGCCGTCAGGCCCAGCGTGTGCAGCAATTGCGCGCGTTCGGTCTGCTGCATCGGGATGACGGGCAGGGTGTAGTTGCGCTGTGCGCCGCGGGCCAGGATCAGGTTGTTCTTGGCGGTGAAGAGATCGCTGTCGTGCTGGATCGCCTGGGCGAAGAGCTTTTCCGCCTCGGCGAAATCGCCGCGGGTCAGCTTGGAATAGCCCCAGTTGTTGAAGACGCCGCCGGGGCGGGTCGTCAGGCCGACGGCGGTTTCATAGAAGCTGTCGGCCTTCTTCCATTCCTGGTTGCTGTCGGCGACCATCGCCTCGAGCCGGTACCGCTTGTAGGTCTCGTGGGTGGGCGGGATCGTGTCGAGCACCTTGTCGGCCTTGTCCCATTGCCCGTCACGGATCAGGGCATCGGCGTAATCGACCTTGTCCTCGCCGTTGCTGTCGGGATGGTCGACCACCTTGGACCAGGCGATCACGGCCTCGGTCGGGCGCTTGGCGCGGATCAGGCTTTGCGCGAGGCCGCGGCGCACGTCGATACGGTCGGGATTGTCCTTCAGCGTGCGCTGGAAGTAGACGACCGCCTCGTTCGGGTCCCCGACGGTGAGCATGATGTCGTTGAGATTGCTCTCGTCCACGACGTTCACATCGCGAAAGGCGCGATTGACCTCGCTTGTCGACGTCTGAGAGCAGGCGGACAGGGCAAGCGCCCCCGCCAGACAGGAGAATACGAATACAGGGTGGCGCATATGCCTGCGTCCTTTACTGCCGTCGCCCCAATCAAGGTACCTGCTGGTGAAGCCTATACTGCCCCTTACCGCTTTGGACCAAGTCGAGTTCTTGTTCTACGTCCGGATCATAGTCGTTTTTGCCCTGCATTGCGAGTGCCAAGCGCAAATTCTCGCGGATTTCATCGTTCTGGCCGTTCGAAAGGGCGAAGGCGCGGCGCAAAACCTCGACCGCTTCGGGCAATTCGCCCTTTTCGATCAGCACGAGGCCCAGGTTGTTCCAGGCCTCGGGCGGGGCTTCGGGGGACTTGACGGCTTCGCGCAGTTGCTTTTCCGCCTGGCCCAGACGGCCCAGCCCGAAATTCGCGGCGCCCAGCCCGGCATAGGTTTCGCCGGTAAAGCCTTCCTCCATCGCGGCGCGGGTGAAGGCGTCGAGGGCGAGGTTGTATTCCTTGTTGGCCAGAAGCCGGTTGCCGACGGTCAGGCCGTCCACGGCCTCTTTCCGGTAATCGACGCCGGGGGCAAAGGGGCTGTCCTTGTCGACCTTGGCGGGAAAGACGCGCGCACAGCCCGACAGGGCCAGTGCGAGGGTCAGCACCGTCAGGGTCGTTCGGATCATTTACGCGCCTCTTCCTGGGTCTGCTGCGCGCTCATCTCGCCCATCTTGGAGATGCCGAGGAGCGACGGCCCGATCAGGATGATCAGAAGCGGCGGCACGGTCAACATCATCGTGGCCAGCGTCATCTTGGTGGGCAGCTTGTTCGCCTTTTCCTCTGCCCGCATCACGCGCTTGTCACGCATTTCCGCCGCGTAGACGCGCAGGGCGTCGGCGACCGAGGTGCCGAAGGTGGCGGACTGGACGAGCACGGTGACAAAGCTGGCAATGTCCGGCACGCCGCAGCGTTCGGCCATTTCCGACAGCACGGTGGGCTTGTCCTTGCCGGCCTTGATCTCGTGGCTGACGATTTCGAATTCATCGGCCAGCGAGGGATAGGAGGTGCGGATTTCCCCGGCGACGCGCAGGATCGCCTGGTCCATGGACTGGCCGGCCTCGACGCAGACGAGAAGCATGTCGAGCGCGTCGGGAAACCCGTTGACGATCTCTTCCTTGCGGGTCTCCATCCGCTTGTTGATCCAGTATTTCGGAAACATGTAGCCGATGATGCCCGGGCCCATCGTGTACATCAGGGTCTTCTGCATGTCCGGATCGTCGGCGGCCAGGAACAGCAGGAAGTAGACGACGCCGACGATCAGGCCGAGGATCCCCAGCGAGAACTGCGCGAAGTGGAAGTACCGGACCGCATCCTTGGAGCGATAGCCGGCCTGCAGCATCTTCTGGCGCATGGCGGAATATTCCGCCTCGTTCTGGGGTTCGAGGAAGCTGGAATAGCGTTCCAGTTTCTTGTTCGACTTGGCGTTGCGCAGGCGGTCATGCTTGGCATCGCCACGGCTTTGTTCGGCATTGCTGCGCTTGAGTTTCTCGAGCGGGTCTTCCTTCTTGGTGATCAGGAAGGGCAGGGTGACGAGGATCAGCAGCAGCCCGAGGCCGCCGACGACCATGAGCGGCCCAAGGGGCCCGAGTGCCCCGACCAGGAGTGAATTGATCGCTTCCATGTCCGGCCCCCTCAGACCTTGATGTCGACAAGCTTGCGCATGACCATCAGGTTCACCGCCAGGAACCCTGCAACGAAAAGGCAGGCGGGAATAAAGTACGGGTGATCCATCACCTCGTCGTAATAATGCGGATCCATCACGTTGATCGCGATCAGCGCGATGATCGGGAAGGCCGACAGGAACTTGCCCGACCATTGTGCTTCGGCGGTGATGGCCTTGACCCGGCGGAACAGGCGGAACCGGGCGCGGATCACCTTGGCCAGGCCGGCCAGAATCTCGGCGAGGTTACCACCCGAGGTCTGCTGAATGGTTACCGCAACCGCGAGGAAGCGCAGATCCTGCAGGCCGATCCGGTCGGCCATTTCCTTGAGCGCCTCGCCCATGTCGCGGCCATAGGCGTTTTCATCGGCGATCATCCCGAATTCGGAGGCCAGCGGGTCGGCGACCTCGCGGCTGACGATCTGGATGGCCGAGGAGAACGGGTGGCCGACACGCAGCGAGCGGACCATGAGTTCGACGGCGTCGGGCAGCTGTTCCTCGATCAGGGACATCCGCTTTTTCGCCTTGGAGCTGACCCAGAAATAGACCGCGCCGACACCCATGGCACCGGACATCGCGGCGCGCAGCGGCAGGGCGGTGTCGGTGGCGATGGTCATGCCCATGAAGGACACCATGCCAAGGCCCGCCATCAGCAGAAGCAGCTGTTGCGGGGTAAAGGCGATCGCCGCCTTCTGGGCCTTTTCGGCCAGCAGCGAATAGAGCGGGATCTGCTGCGCCTTCATGTGCTGCTGCATTTCCTTGCGCAGCTTTTCCAGCACTTCTTCGCGGTTGCCGCCCTTTTCCATCATCTCGAGCCGGCGGTTCACGCGGCTGTTGAGGCTGATGGATTTGCCGAAGAAGACGAGATACAGGCCCTCGACCAGCGCAAGAACGCCGACGAAGATCACGATGTAGATGACGGGTGCGACGGAAATGGCCATGGTCTTCAGTCCATCCGGGTGGGTTCGAAGATATGCGCGGGCAGGTCGTAGCCCCACATCTTGAACCGTTCAGAGAAGTGGCTGCGCACGCCGGTGGCGGTGAAATGCCCGATGATCTTGTTCTCGGGGGTCACGCCGGTGCGCTGGAAGCGGAAAATCTCCTGCATGGAGATCACGTCGCCTTCCATGCCGGTGATTTCGGTGATCGAGGTCATGCGCCGGGTGCCGTCCTGCAGGCGGGAGGCCTGCACGATCAGGTGCACAGCCGAGGCGATCTGCGAGCGCATCGCCTTGAGCGGCATTTCGATCCCGGACATGGAGATCATGTTTTCGAGACGCGAGACACCGTCGCGGGCGGAGTTGGCGTGGATCGTGGTCATCGAGCCGTCGTGGCCGGTGTTCATGGCCTGGAGCATGTCGATGACTTCCTCGCCGCGCGTCTCGCCGACGATGATGCGGTCGGGACGCATCCGCAGGGCGTTCTTGAGGCAGTCGCGCGGGGTGACCGCGCCCTTGCCCTCGACGTTGGGCGGACGGCTTTCCATCCGGCCCACATGGACCTGCTGCAACTGAAGTTCCGCCGTATCCTCGATCGTCAGGATGCGTTCGGAATTGTCGATGAACGAGGACAGCGCGTTGAGCGTGGTCGTCTTACCGGAGCCGGTACCGCCCGAGACGATGACGTTCAGGCGGGTCGACACGGCGGCCTGGAGGTAGGCGGCCATTTCTTCGGTGAAGGCGCCGAAGTTGACCAGGTCGTCGATGGCCAGCTTGTCCTTCTTGAACTTACGAATGGAGACGAGCGACCCGTCCACCGCGATCGGCGGGACCATGGCGTTGAAACGCGACCCGTCGGCAAGACGGGCGTCGACATAGGGGTTCATCTCGTCGACGCGGCGACCCACGGCGGAAACGATCTTGTCGATGATCCGCAGCAGGTGCTTTTCATCCTTGAAGGTCACGTCCGACATTTCGAGCTTGCCGTTACGTTCGACAAAGATGTTCTGCGGGCCGTTGACCAGGATATCCGAGACGCTGTCATCCTTGAGCAGGCTTTCCAGCGGGCCCAGGCCCTTCACCTCGTCATAGAGTTCCTGGTTGAGGGTCGTGCGTTCCTCGCGGTTCAGCACGATGCCCTTTTCCTGGAGCACCTCGGTGGCGATGGAGTTGATTTCCATCCGCAGGTCGCTTTCGCTGGCATTGTCCAGCGCGGCGAGGTTCAGGTTGTCCAGAAGGGCGCGGTGCAGTTCCAGCTTGATCTCGCCCAGGCGTTCCTTGCGCTTGCGGTTCTTGTCCGCGGCGGCCGGTTGTGCGGCGGCCTTGGGCATCGGCTTGCGCATGGAGGCGGTTTTTGGAGGCTGGGCGGGCTGTTCCGGCGCGGCCTTGGGCACGTTGGCGCCGACCGGCTTGAGCGAAGGCTGGGAGGCGGGCTGAGGGGCGGCGGCCGGCTTGGGCCGTGGTGCCGCGGCGGTGCCGCCGTCTTTCTTGTAGCGTGAAAACATCTCTGCCTACCCCCTTCTCGTCCTTATGCCGCTTCGACTTCGGTGGCTTGTTCCCCGAGTTCGAAAAGCGATTTCGCGAGTTTCTGAATTTCCTTGCGCATCGGGTTCTTGCCAGCGGAGAACGCCAGCGGCTGCCCGTGGTCGCAGGCCTGAAGGATCGGGCGGCCGCCATCGGGCAGCTGCACCTCGACCGAGATATCCAGACTTTCGGCCAGACGCTTGACCCGGGCCTTGCCGTTCAGGTCGAGCGATTTGGGTGCGCGGTTCAGCACGTAGCGCAGCTTTTCGACCGGGAGTTCCTCGGCCTGGAGCGCGCGCTTGAGGCGCTGCGTGTTCTGGGCGGAGCGCATGTCGAGCTCCATCAGGGCGAAATAGACATGCGCGGCGTTCAGCACCGTTTCGGACCACTGCACGATGGTCGAGGGCATGTCGATCAAGACGAAGTCGAAATGCGACCGGGCCATTTCGATCACCCGGGTCACGTCGTCCGAGGTGATGAGGTCCAGCGGCAGCATTTCCGACGGAGAGGTCAGGACCTGCAGCTTGTCCTCGAAGCCGAGGAGCGCCTGCTTGAACACGTCGTCATCCATCGCCTCGGTATCGGAGAGGAGTTCGTAGACGGCCTCGCGGCGGGGCAGGTCGAGATAGGTGCTGACGGCGCCGAATTGCAGGTCGAGGTCCAGTACGCAGACCTTGGGCGCGTTTTCCTTGGCCACCGTCGCCAGTTCCCAGGCGAGGTTGACGGCAAAGGTGGTGGCGCCGACGCCACCGGCCAGGCCGTGGCAGACGATCACGGCGCCTTCCTTGGTGCCGCGGGCCGAGGCCTTGCGCTGAGGCGCGTCGTGGTCGGGTTCCGGTTCGGGCGTCTGGATGCGCGCGATGGCAGCGGCCAGTTCGCCTTCGGGAAGCGGGTAGGGCACGAATTCGTCGGCGCCCTTGCGCAGCAGTTGGTGCAGGGCGGAGGGGCTGACGTCTTCGGCGATCAGGATGACCTTGATGCCGTTGTTGCGGGCCTGGGTGATGACCTCGCCCAGCATGACGATGTTGTTTTCGTCCTCGGCATCCATCGCGATGGCGACGAATTCGAGGGTCTGGGCTTCGGGCTGGTTGAAGAACATCAGCGCTTCGGCAAAGCCGAGGTCGCCCCACTGGTCGCCAAGCGCGGATTCCATGTCTTCGATCAGCAGCTCGAACCCGTCCGGTTCACGGCGGATGGTGCAAGCGATGATCGTGTCCGTTTCCGGTTGCGATGGTGCAGTCGCGTTCATTGCCTCAAATCCTATCCAACCGGCGCCTTGCCGTTCTACCTGACATGCCCGTTCTTCGTGGGCTTAGACGCCGTCCCGAGTCGCTCGGGTATTATGGTCTGGGTAGGAAAATGCAGGTCAATCTAGGCAATAGTTGGGCCAAAACTCTGTAATTGTGCGACCGGTGAGAACGATCCCGGTCACAAACCGGGATTATTCACCACCCGAGGACCCACCGGTGAAATCGACCCCGGTCAGACCGGTCGGGGCGATGGCGGATTCGACATAGCCGCGATACACGACCTGGGCGTATTTTCCGTCTAGAATCATCGGGTTATCCTCGACGAAGCCGGTCACTTCAGTCACTGTGCGGCGATTTTTCCGCTCGCGACCTTGTGTAACAACCAGAGGCTGTGTTTCGCCCTTGGAGACGACCGCTTCGAGCCGGGTGGCGCTGATCCCGTGGGAGACGAGGTATCCGACCACCGCACGCGCCCGGGCCAGGCCGAGGCGCTGGTTGTAGGCGGCGGACCCGACCAGGTCGGTATGGCCGTAGACACGGAACCGGACCTCGGGGAACTGGCGGATGAAATTGGCCTGCTGGTTCAGCGTTGCCCGCGCCGCCGCATCGAGCTGCGACGAGTTGAAGGCGAAGTTAACGGTGCTGTCGACTTCGTTGGCGAACCGGTTGGCGAGATCCAGAACGTAGCGCTTTTCGCCGTTCTGGACGAGCGTGTTGTTCATCGTGGCGTTGCCGAAGGTGCCATCGCCCTGGAAGGTACCGGCCTCGTTCAGGAAGGACCGGCGGCTGTCCGTGGTGCAGGCGGACAGGGCCGTGGTGGCCAGCGCGCCGATGAGGATCAGGTGAGTTGTGCGAGCCATCCCGATCACTCCATCACGTAGCCATAGGAGCCCTTGAAGTCCTGCTTGGCGACTTCGCCCGCGGCCCCCTTGAGCTTGCGTTGATCTTTTTCGACCTTGCCGAACAGGAAAAGATCCTTTTCCGACGGGGGTTTGACCCGGTCGGTCGGCAGGGCCAGCGCCTCGCCCCGCGTGGGGGTCACAAGGTGCGCGGTCACGATGATGACCAGTTCGGATTGCTCACGCTGGTATTCGGCGGAGCGGAACAGCGCGCCCAGGATCGGGATGTCCCCGAGCCATGGCACCTGGCTTTTGGTGTCGCGGAAATCGTCCTGAAGCAGGCCCGCGATGGCAAAGCTGTCACCGTCGCGCATTTCCACCGTGGTGGAGGTTTCGCGGCGGGTGAAGGCGTCGATCCGGAAGGCGTTGAGTTCGAACCCGTTATTGGGGTCGATCGCCGACACGGCGGCCTGCAGTTCGAGGTTGATGAGGTCCTGGTCGACGACCCGCGGGATGAAGTTGAGCTCAACGCCGAAGGGTTTGAATTCGACCGTGACGGTGCCGCCATCCTGGGCGACGGGCACGGGATATTCGCCACCGGCGAGGAACTTGGCCTCCTGCCCCGACAGGGCGGTGAGGTTGGGTTCGGCCAGGGTGCGGACAACGCCCTTGGTTTCCAGCGCTTCCAGCAGGATGCCGACCTGCACCGCACCGGCGTTGAAGCCCAGCAGGGTCGCGCCGGAATTGGTGTTGGAGCCCGGAAGCGTGCCGCCGATGCCGGAGGTCTGGCTGCCGGAGTTGGAATAGCGCCCGGTGCCGGTGGAGATCCCCAGGCCACCGCCAAGCGCGGAGCCGTCGGCCGCCAGCGAGGCGGCGAGGTTCTTGGACACGGACCGCTGCATTTCGGCGAATCGGACCTTCAGCATCACCTGCTGGACGCCGCCCACGGACATCAGGTTGGACACCCGTTCCGGCGCGTAGCGTTCGGCAAGGTCCAGGGCGCGTTGCAACCGCTGGGAGGAGGACACGACGCCCGACAGGACGATCCCGTCATTGGCGGTGCGCACCTCGATCTTCTCGTTGGGCAGGATCTGGCGGAGCCGTTCCTTGAATTCCGAGATATCGGCGGACACGACCACGTCGACATTGGAGATCAGCCGCCCCTCTGCGTCGAGCAGGGTCAGCGTGGTGATCCCCGGCGCCTTGCCCAGAACGTAGATCGACCGGTCCGAGAGCGACGAGATGTCGGCGATCTGCGGGTTGGCGATGCTGAGTTCGGCAAAGGCCACGTCGCTTTCGACCACCACGGCGCGGTTGATCGACACCTTGAGCGATTGTTCTGAATTTCGGTTCACCACTGTCAGCCGCTCTGCCTGAGCGGGCACAGCCGTACTGCCAATGGCCAGGGTCAGCCCCAAAAGGGCGGCCCGTAGGAACGTGCAATTTTTCATGTGACCTGCCTCTCCGATCACGCCTCTGGTCGGGTCTTTTCGCCCGTCGTTCCTTTCATGATGGGGCAAAAGCCGATTTTTTGCAAGAATCAATGACTTTCGCGCCATTCCTGATGCAACAAAGCCGCAGAGCGAGGCTGCGGCTTTGTCGAATTCGCGATGTGGCAGGGGGTCAGTTGCAGGCGACCGGGGTCTCCACGACCTCTGCGCCGCGGCGGGTCCGGATGGTGCAGACGCGCTCTCTGGGTTCCTCGCGTTGCTGTTGAATTTCGGGCATTTCCGCCAGTCCCAGCAGGGAGCGCTGGTCGACCTCGATGGCCTCGGCGACGGTATCGTCGAAATTGCCCACGAGCGAGAGCGACAGGCTGCCCGTCGACTGTGCCTGGGCGAGGGAGGCGACCTGCTGCGGGTTGATTGCGACGGTGACGGTGCGGGCGATCATCGCCTCGCTGACATCGCCATTGGCCATCTGGTCGACCGCGACAAGCTTGATGCCGGTTTCGATCAGCTTGGTCACTTCGCCGGAGCGGTTGGCACCTTCGACACGGCCCGTCCAGTAGATGTCGACCTTGTCACCGGGGCGCAGGAAGCCCGACACGCCCGAGGACACGTCGACCTTGATCGCGAAGGCACGCATGCCCTTTTCGAGGCGCGAGGTGAGGCCGGCATCTTCGCCGGGCTTGGTGATCTTGACCTCCATGACGGCCTCGTTCGGCTCCATCATGCGCAGGACGTAGCGGGGGCGGGTGTCACCGGCGGGGAAGAGCTGGTCCTCTTCGAAGAACACGCCTTCGGGCATCGCGGCCGCGGGCCATTCGACGCGGCGGACGTCTTCCTTCTTCAGTTCCTCGCCATATTGAACCTGGCGGTTGGCCACGTAGACCATCTTTGTCGGGACCTTCTGCACCTGTCCCGCCTGGGACTGGGCCAGCATGGCCTGTTCATTCAGGAGGTTCTTGACCATGACGACGGCAAACCCGGCAAGGCCGAGACCGACGACAAGTACCAATCCGAATACAGCTCTCATATTGCGTTCCTTTCCAGCTCAGGGTCGGAAAGTTCCGGCCCCCACAAAGCCCCGGACTGTCGGCACGGGGCTACCACAAGCGTCAGATTAGAAGCGGATTGTGGCCAAATATTGGACAGTGTTGGGTTGTTCGGTGTCCCGTAGCGTCATGTTGAACCAGTCCAGTGAGGTGACTGTCGCATGAGGCGCGGGGCCGAACGGTGAACGCCGCGCCAGCGATGCGGGCACGGTTCGCGAGGTGCATGGCGCGGTGACGGGCCGGGTGGTCCTTACCGCTGGGATCCCATGAAGGATTCCGTGTTTCCGGCCAGACCGGTCGCGCCGTCGCTCATGGCATTGAACGTTGCCACGCAAAGCGCGATTCCCAGTGCGGTCAGAACGACCCAATCGACCGTAACGGCGCCGGCTTCGTCCCGGCGAAATGTCTTCACGACCTTCTTCATCCTGCTCTTCCCCAGAATCAGAGGGTTGATGGTCTTGCGACCCTTGAGACGCCGATTCTTCGGCCGTTCGGTTCCGTATGAAACCGAAAGGACCGCGCCCTTTGGGCAAGGGCACGGTCCATTTTCGTCAGCTTACGCCAAGCGCGAAACTTAGTTCGGGTTCTGGGAGCCCATGTAGGTCGAGACGTTGGACGTCAGGCCGCTTGCGCCGGTTTCGATGGAACCGTAGGCGGCAACGCCCAGGCCAACCACGGCTGCGGTCAGCACAACCCAGTCAACGGTCACGGCGCCAGCTTCGTCTTTGCGGAAGTTTTTGATGAACTTGATCATTTTGATGTCCCTCCAAAGGATCATGTAAGTGTTTCGATTGTCCGTTTCGGTATTCCGGTACCCTTTGGCTCTCTCTTTCCAGGGCACCACCTCGGCGGCACAACGCAATATAGCCAGCGGATTGGGGCAGCATTTGGGCGTGATTGGTTCGGAAATAAAGAAATGCGCAACGGAAACTGAAAAATTGTTAACGCCTTGACAGGGCTAGGAAAAGTTAACGATTTTTCTGTTCGGAAACGCGTTCCATGCGGTTTGTGGTGCGCAAATGTCACGCATTTTACCGGCAGGGTGGTCTGAATCACGGGATTCTGCGACACTTGCTGCAAAAGAGCAGACAAAAAACATCTTTTATAGAGACAGGCAATAGAAATGCGTCGACTTGCCAGACCCTTAGCCGTTGCCGGCTGCGTGTTGTGCCTGCATGGGCTGCCCGTTTCGGCCGAACCGCCGGCCTTTCAGGATTTCACCTTCAAGCGGGTCAAGCCGCCCAAGGCGTCGGCGGGCAAGCGGATCAATGTGCAGATCACCGAACCCCTGCCGGTGCCGAAGCCGCGCAAGAACGAGGCCGAGGTGACCCCGGCCGCCGCCGCGCCCCGCGGGGCGCTGGACTGGTTCTGGACCGAGATCTCACCCGACCTCACCGCGTCGAGCCCCGATCGGCTGGGCCCTGCGCTGGTTCACCTGGCCAATGGCCCTGCGGGCGCGCGGGTGCCGGAGCCGCGGCTCGACATGCTGTTGAAGATCACGGAGGCCTATGGCGCCGATATCCTCATGTCCTCGATCGACACGCGGGTATCGCCCGCGCTGGCCCTGGCGGTGATCGCGGTGGAATCGGCAGGCCGTGCGGATGCGCAGAGCGGCGCGGGCGCGCAGGGGCTGATGCAGCTGATGCCCGCGGCGGCGGAGCGGTTTGGCGTAAGTGACCGGCTGGACGCGGCGCAGAACATCCGGGGCGGCATCCGCTACCTCGACCGGTTGCTGCAGGATTTCGACAATGACCCGGTGCTGGCGCTGGCGGGCTACAATGCCGGCGAGAACGCGGTGCGCAAGCATGGCGGCGTGCCGCCTTACGCTGAGACCCGGGATTACGTGCCCAAGGTTCTTGCGGCGTTCAACGTCGCCCGGGGCCTGTGCCTGACGCCACCCGTGCTGGTGTCGGATGGCTGCGCGTTCCGCCAGCCCTGAGGGCAGGGTGGCCCCGTCGGGGCATCGAGCCCCGCCGCGCCCATGCCTTCGGCGAGGATATTTACTGGCCAGATGAAAGAGGGGCGGGGCGGCCGGAGGCCCGGCTGGCATTGTCGTGACAAGAAAAACGCCCCTGCAGGGTGCTGCGGGGGCGTTTGGCGTTCTTTTGGGGGCGGAGGATCAGACGATCGTTGCCTCGGTGGCGTCGCGCATCTGCTCCTCGGTGACGCCGTCGGCGAGTTCGACGATCTTCAGCCCGCCCTCGACCACGTCCAGCACGCCGAGATTGGTGATGATCCGGTCGACGACGCCCGTGCCGGTCAGCGGCAGGGTGCATTCCTTGAGCACCTTGGATTCACCGGCCTTGTTCTGGTGGTCCATCACGACGATGACCTTCTGCACGCCGGCGACGAGGTCCATCGCGCCGCCCATGCCCTTGACCAGCTTGCCGGGGATCATCCAGTTCGCGAGGTCGCCGTTCTCGGCCACTTCCATCGCGCCGAGGATCGCCGCGGCAATCTTGCCGCCACGGATCATCCCGAAGGATGTCGCGCTGTCGAAATAGGCGGTGCGGGGCAGTTCGGTGATCGTCTGCTTGCCCGCGTTGATCAGGTCCGGATCCTCGTCGCCCTCGAAGGGAAAGGGACCCATGCCCAGCATGCCGTTTTCGGATTGCAGGGTGATGTCCTTGTCGCCCACGTAGTTCGACACTAGCGTCGGGATGCCGATGCCGAGGTTCACATAGGTGCCGTCTTCAAGTTCCTGGGCCGCGCGTTCGGCCATCTGGTTACGATCCCAAGGCATTATGCGTCCTCCCTATTCATCATCTGGTCGCCGCGCGGGCATGAAAACCGGTTCCCACTTTTCATTGCGCGGCCTCCCGGGTGCGCACGGTGCGCTGTTCGATACGTTTTTCATGCTCACCCTGAATGATCCGGTGCACGTAGACGCCCGGCAGGTGGATGTGATCGGGGTCGAGCGACCCGGTCGGCACGATTTCCTCGACCTCGACCACGCAGACCTTGCCGCAGGTGGCGGCGGGCGGGTTGAAGTTGCGGGCGGCCTTGCGGAACACTAGGTTGCCGGTTTCATCCGCTTTCCAGGCCTTCACGATCGACAGGTCGGCGAACATGCCGGTTTCAAGGATGTAGGTTTCGCCGTGGAAATCCTTGTGCTCCTTGCCCTCGGCGATCTGGGTGCCGACGCCGGTCTTGGTGTAGAAGCCCGGGATGCCGGCGCCACCGGCGCGCATACGCTCGGCCAGCGTGCCCTGCGGGTTGAATTCGAGCTCGAGCTCGCCCGAGAGGTACTGGCGCATGAATTCCTTGTTCTCGCCCACGTAGGAAGAGATCATTTTCTTCACCTGCTTGGATTGCAGCAGGATACCGATGCCGAAATCGTCGACGCCCGCATTGTTGGATGCGAAGGTCAGGTCCTTGGTGCCGGCATCCTTGATCGCCTGCAGAAGCAGTTCAGGGATGCCACAGAGGCCGAAGCCGCCGGCGGCGATGAACATCCCGTCGAACAGAAGTCCGTCGAGCGCCTCGGCCGCGGATCCGTAGATCTTTTTCATGAAGTCCTCCTTGAAGATTGGCAATGTCTTGGCCGGGAGGGGGGCGAGAGTCAATCATCCGGGCGGGCCTTGCGGCCGGGGTTCCGCATGGTGGACCCGCTTTGCGCGATGCGGAGATATCGGCGCGCGCTCTGCCCAAGGTTCGGGCAGAGCGCAGATGGTCAGATGATGCGGACCTGGGTGCCGATCGGGGTGATCGCGAAGAGCTCTTCGATGGCGAAATTGTAGAGGCCGATACAGCCGTCGGAGCTTTGCCGGCCGATCTTGCGCGTGTCGTGGGTGCCGTGGATCAGGTAGGCGGGCCAGCTGAGATACATGGCATGGGTGCCCAGCGGATTGTCCGGGCCGGGAGGCATGTACTTGAGATCGGGGAAGCGTTCCATCATCGAGGCCGTGGGCGTCCAGTCGGGGCCGACCTTCTTGCGCACGACCTCGGTATAGCCACGCTTGGTCAGCTCGTCGCTGCGAGGCACGGAGGTGGGGTAGATGCGGTAATCGCTGCCGTCGCCGGACCAGTAATGCAGCGCGCGGGAGGTCGTGTCGGCCACGATGGCGCCCTTGCCGAGGCTGTCGAAATGGTCCTGCCAGTCCTGCCGGACAAAGCTGGAGACATTGCGGCGGACGCCGTCGACCGGCTGGTCGGTGGCGGCGTCGGGGGCGGGGGTTTCGGCATCCTGCGCGCGCAGCAGGCCGGGCGCGGCGAGGGCCAGCGCACCGCCCGCCACGAAGGCGCGGCGCGTGGGGTGGAGGATCTTGCGGTTCATGTCTCTGCCTCTCTCGTTATGCGGATCGGGTTTGGGTGTGACATTCCACAGCTGGCGGTCACGCCGCCAATAACATTCAGTTGATACGATATGTTCCATGGGGCACAGGCGGGTTTGCACCAGCTGTCCGCCCTGTGCGGGGCCGGTTTTCCCGCTACTTGATGCAGCCCGGCGGTCGCATCCCCGACCCGGCCGGTGACGAAAGGACCCCGGATGACCGATTTCAAGCTGCCCGACCTGATGACCCGAATCCTCGACACGCGGGACGTGTCGCCGGACCTGGGCTCGATGCTTGCCCAGCCCAAGCGTGCGCTTGGCGTGGCCGTTCCGCTGCGGCGCGATGACGGGTCGCTGGACGTCTATCCGGGCTGGCGGGTGCAGTTCGACACGACGCTGGGCCCGGCCAAGGGCGGCATCCGGTTCCATCCCGACGTGACGGCAGAGGAATGCACGCAGCTGGCCTTCTGGATGACCATCAAGTGCGCGCTGCTGAACCTGCCCTTCGGCGGCGGCAAGGGCGGCGTGCAGGTCGACCCCAAGACGCTGTCCCCGCTGGAGGTTGAGCGGCTGTCGCGCAATTACATCGGGGCGATCGCGGATATCATCGGGCCGGACATGGATATTCCGGCGCCGGACGTGAACACCGATGCGCGGATCATGGGGTGGATGGCCGATGAATACGGCACGATCAAGCGCAGCCACCAGCCCGCCTCGATCACCGGCAAGCCGGTCTGCCTGGGCGGGTCCGAGGGGCGCAGCCAGGCGACGGGGCGTGGCGCGCTCATCGTGCTGGATGCCTGGATGAAGCGGCAGGATCGCAAGCCGGAGGATGTGACGCTGGCGGTTCAGGGCTTTGGCAATGCCGGGGCGCATTTCGCCTGCCTGGCGCATGATGAGGGTTACAAGGTCGTGGCCGTTTCGGACAGCCGGGCGGCCATCCATTCGCAAGACGGTTTGGACCCGCAGAAACTGCTGGATTACAAGGAGCGCGAGAAGGAGCTTTCCGGCGCTCTCTATGCCGACAGTTCGGTCAAGGAACGCGATGGTGGCGAGGAGATCGAGCAATCCGAATTGCTGGGTCTGGATGTCGACGTGCTGGTCCTGGCGGCGATGGAGGATGCGGTGACCGGCGACAATGTCGGGGACATCAGGGCGCCGGTCGTGCTGGAGATCGCCAATGGCCCGGTTTCGGTCGAGGCGGACGAGGCGCTGGCCAAGGACGGCAAGACGGTTCTGCCCGACGTTCTGGCCAATGCGGGTGGCGTCACGGTCAGTTATTACGAATGGGTGCAGGGCCGGACCGGTGAACGCTGGAGCGAAAGGGTCGTAAACGAACGCCTGGCCGAGCGGATGCAGGATATCGCGGAGCGCTGTTTCGACCTGGCCGCCGAAGAGGACATCCCGATGCGGGAGGCCGCCTATTCGCTGGCCGTGGACCGGATCGCGGATGCAGTGCGCAGCCGGGGGGACCGGACCTACTTCGCGGGCTGAGGAACGAGCCGAGCAAGGGCGACGCGGATCACTCCGCGTCGTCGGCCTTTTTCGCGGTCGTCTTGGCAGCCGGTTTCTTGGCTGTCGTCTTTTTCGCCGTCGTTTTCTTGGCCGCCGTCTTTTTGGTGGCGGTCTTCTTGGCGGGGGCCTTTTTCTTGGCCGGAGCCTTCTTGCCGGACTTGGCGGCGCGTTCGGCGATCAGTTCGACGGCCTGGCCCAGGGTCAGCGCGTCGACCTCGACCGTGTCGGGGATGGTCGCGTTGATCTTGTCCCACTTCACGTAGGGGCCGTACTTGCCGTCATAGACATTGACCGGACCGCCCGCATCGGGGTGTTCGCCCAGTTCGCGGATCGGGGTGGCCGGCTGGCCACGACGCCCGCGAGAGGCGACCTTTTCCGCCAGCAGCTGCACGGCGCGGTTCATGCCCACGGTCCAGACCTCGTCGATGCCGTCGAGGTTGGCATTGGTGCCGCCCCGGTCCGACGTCGTGTCCGCGTGTTTAATGTAGGGACCATAGCGCCCGATATTCGCCCAGACATTCACCCCGTCCTCGGGATGGGTGCCGATCAGGCGGGGCAGGGTCAGCAACATGACGCCCTGTTCCAGCGTCAGATCCTCTGGCACCCAATCCTTGGGCACCGACTGGCGCGGGGGCTTCTTGTTCTCTTCGGTGACGGGGCCGCGCTGGACGTAGGGCCCGAACCGGCCCTTGAACACGCGGATCTCGTCGCCCTCGTCCTCGCCCAGCAGCTTGCCCTCGGGGGGGATGGCGCTGGCTTCGGCTTCCGGGTCGGGGGGACCGAAGGGACGAGTGTAGCGGCATTCGGGGTAGTTGGAGCAGCCGATGAAGGCGCCGCCCGACCGGGCAGTGCGCATGGACAGCCGACCCTCGCCGCAATTCGGGCAGATCCGGGGATCGGTGCCTTCCTCGTTCGGCGGGAAGAGGTGCGGTTCCAGCACCTCGTTGATCTTTTCCAGGACCTCGGTGATCCGAAGCTCGGACGTTTCTGAAATCGCGGCCGAGAAATCGCGCCAGAAGCGGTTCAGCACGTCCTTGTAATCGCGGTCCCCGGCGGACACGTCGTCAAGTTCGCCTTCGAGGTCGGCGGTGAAATCGTATTCGACGTAGCGGCGGAAATAGTTTTCCAGAAACGCGGTGACGAGCCGGCCCTTGTCCTCGGGGAAGAGACGGTTCTTGTCCTTGCGGACATAGCCCCGGTCCTGGATCGTCGTGACGATCGAGGCATAGGTGGAGGGCCGGCCGATGCCGAGCTCTTCCATCCGTTTTACCAGCGTGGCCTCGGTGTAGCGGGGCGGGGGCTGGGTGAAATGCTGTTCGGGCGTGATGGACCGCTTGTCCATCTTGTCGCCCTGCGAGATCTGCGGCAGGCGCTTGTCGTCGTCATCCACGACGTCGTCGCGGCCTTCCTCGTAGATCCGCAGGAAGCCGTCGAACAGCACGACCTGACCGGTGGCGCGCAGGCCGACCTGTTCGTCGCGGCTGGTGATGTCGACGGTGGTGCGTTCCAGCCGGGCGCTTTCCATCTGGCAGGCGAGCGTGCGTTTCCAGATCAGGTCATAGAGCTTTTTCTGGTCCGCCTCGGTCAGGCGCAGGCCGTCGGCATCGGCGGTCATGTCCGTGGGACGGATACATTCGTGCGCTTCCTGCGCGTTCTTGGCCTTGTTCTTGTAGACCCGAGCGGAGCCCGGCACGTATTCCTTGCCGAACCGGTCGCCGATGGCGGCGCGGCAGGCCTCGACCGCCTCGGGGGCCATGTCGATGCCGTCGGTCCTCATATAGGTGATGTGGCCCGCCTCGTAGAGACGCTGGGCGGCCTGCATGGTCTGGCGGGCACCCATGCCGAACTTGCGCGACGCCTCCTGCTGGAGGGTCGAGGTCATGAAGGGCGGAGACGGGTTGCGGGAGGCCGGCTTGGCCTCGACCGATTGCACCGTCAGATCGCGCGAGGTGATGGCCTGCACGGCCAGTTCCGCGGCGGTGCTGTCGGCGATGTCGTAGCGGTCGAGTTTCTTGCCGCCGAGAATCGTCAGGCGGGCCTCAAATTCCTGGCCGCGGGGCGTGGCGAGCAGCGCCTTGACCGACCAGTATTCACGGGCGCGGAAGGCCTCGATCTCCATCTCGCGCTCGACGATGAGGCGCAGGCAGACCGATTGCACGCGGCCAGCGGATTTCGCGCCGGGCAGCTTGCGCCACAGGACCGGGGACAGGTTGAAGCCGACGAGGTAATCGAGCGCCCGGCGCGCCAGGTAGGCTTCGACCAGGTCGCTGTCGACCTGCCGGGGGTTCTGCATCGCCTCGGTCACGGCGTTCTTGGTGATGGCGTTGAAGACCACGCGGCTGACCGGCGTGTCTTTCTTGATGGCCTTGCGGTTGCGCAGGGCCTCTTCCAGGTGCCAGCTGATCGCCTCGCCCTCGCGATCGGGGTCGGTGGCGAGGATCAGGGCGTTGTCGTCCTTCAGCGCGTCGGCGATTGCCTTGACGTGTTTCTTGCTGTCGGAGGCGACCTCCCATTTCATGTCGAATTCATGTTCGGGATCGACCGACCCGTCCTTCGGCGGCAGGTCGCGGACGTGGCCGTAGGAGGCGAGAACCGTGTAATCGGACCCCAGATACTTGTTGATTGTCTTGGCCTTGGCAGGGGATTCGACAACAACGACGGGCATGAAATGATCCTTTCAACTCTGGGCGAGCTATATGGCGGGCGAACATGTGGCCCGCAAGAGGGTAATGTCAATGGAGCGTCAGTCGGCCCTTTTTTCGCAAGGGCGGCGATGCGATCAGCCTTTTTCCCCGGCTTTCGAGAGCAATCCGCCGGCACTGCGGCGGATCCGGCCCAGCATTTCCAGCCGCGTGATTTCCGGCGTGACCCGGCCCGGATCGTGGCGCAGATCGCGGATCAGCTGGTCCTCGGCCAGCGGGGCAGGGCTGAGGCGGTTGAGGATTTCTGTGTGCAGCGCGGCGATGTCGCGCAGCGGGCGCTGGTTGGTCGGCGCGGGTGGCGGCAGGTCCAGCGCGGGCTGGGCGGGGGCGGTCAGTTCGGCGGGCAATGCGTCGATCACATCTGCGGCATCGCGCACCAGGACGGCGCCGTCCCGGATCAGCATGTTGCCACCGGCGGCGCGGGCATCGAAGGGATGACCGGGCACGGCCAGCACGTCGCGCCCCTGGTCGAGCGCGGCGCGGGCGGTGATGAGGCTGCCGGATTTTGCCGCGGCCTCTACCACCACGAGGGCCTGGGCGAGGCCGGAGATGATCCGGTTGCGGCGCGGGAAGTGGCGGGCCTGGGGTTGCAGGCCCATGGGCATTTCCGACAGCCGGGCGCCATGCACGATCAATTCGTCCGCCAACCCGGCATTTTCAGCCGGATAGAGCGCGTCGACACCCCCGGCCATGACCGCGATGGTGCCGGTATGGACGCTGGCGCGGTGCACGGCCGCGTCGATGCCGCGGGCCAGGCCCGACACGGTGACAAACCCCGCCTCGGACAGTTCCGCGGCGAGGTTGCGGGCCATGCGCAGCC
The DNA here is from genome assembly GCF_000768315.1 of Pseudooceanicola atlanticus. Lineage (GTDB taxonomy): Bacteria > Pseudomonadota > Alphaproteobacteria > Rhodobacterales > Rhodobacteraceae > Pseudooceanicola > Pseudooceanicola atlanticus. The sequence continues at coordinate 237,520 of NZ_AQQX01000002.1, read as the reverse complement.
CGAGGGAAGAGGCGTTCCGGGCCCCGACGAGGGCGATCATGGGGCGATGCAGCACTTCGAGCTGGCCCATCATCCAGAGCATCGGGGGCGGGTCGGGAATATCGAGCAGGGCTGCAGGGTAGTCCGGCTGCCCGATGCAGATCAGCCGCGCCCCGGTTTTGCGCGCGGCCTTGAGTTCGGCGATTGCGATCTCGGGCGGGCAGACCTGGTACTCTTTCACGCCGGCCTGTCGGGCGATATCCGGCAGTGCGTCGAGTGCCGCGTCGGCCGTGCCATGTTCGGAGAGGAGCCGGTAGAAGGTCGCGATGCCGACCCGTCGGGAGCGCAAGAGGCGAAGCCACGACAGCCGCTCATCTTCCGTGGTGGGTGGGAGTGGGGGGTGAGTGGAAGGATGTGTATCCACGACCGTCATGACTCCGCCTGCTTGCGGAATCAGGTATAGGAGCGCCCGGTTAATTAAGGATGAACAACTTGGTTAACAAACTGCGACAGCGCAGGACTACGTCGCCGGGGGCGGGCGCAGGGCCTGCGGATCGAAGAGTTTGAGGACCCACCAGTAGAAGATCGCTATGGGCGGGGCAAAGATCGCGGCCAGCGGGCCCAGGTAGCTGGACAGGATCAGGCCCAGCAGCAGTCCGATGACCAGCGCCGTGGCCCAGCCGCCATAGCCGTTTCGCAATGCGCCCCAATGCAGCAGGGCCGCCGGCAGGACGCCGATCCAGGAAAACATCGGGGCGTAGAAGCTCAGGATCGCGGCGATGCCGAGGTTCAGGTGCGCCTCGCTTGCGTCGGCCAACGTGTTGGACAGGGCCAACAGCACAACGCCCAGCCCCATCGGGGATATCCAGGCCAGGACAATGGCGCCCAGGAGCGACCGGACCCGAAGCCGGGGCGCTTCGGGGTCGGTCTGCCAGGCCGGCCATGTCGTCATGCAGAACCGCCGACGGTGAGGCCGCCGATCAGCACGGTGGGCTGGCCGACACCGACGGGGACCCATTGGCCCTGCTTGCCGCAATTGCCCAGCCCCGGATCGAGCGCCATGTCGTTGCCAAGCGCCCGGATGCGGGTCAGGGCCTGAGGGCCGTCGCCGATCAGGGTCGCGCCCTTGACCGGGGCGCCGCGCTTGCCGTCCTTGACGATATACGCCTCGGTGCAGCTGAAGACGAACTTGCCGCTCGTGATGTCGACCTGGCCGCCACCGAAACCGACGGCGTGGATGCCGTCCTTCATCTCGGCCACGATTTCGTCCGGGGTGGCATCGCCGCCCAGCATGTATGTGTTGGTCATCCGCGGCATCGGGGCGTGGGCATAGCTTTCGCGGCGGCCGTTGCCGGTGGGTTCGACCCCCATCAGGCGGGCGTTCTGCCGGTCCTGCATGTAGCCGACCAGCACGCCATCCTCGATCAACACGTTCTTGCCCGACGGCGTGCCCTCGTCATCGACGGAGATCGAACCGCGGCGGTCGGGGATCGTGCCGTCATCCAGCACCGTCACGCCCTTGGCCGCGACCTGCTGGCCCATCAGCCCGGCAAAGGCGGAGCTGCCCTTGCGGTTGAAGTCGCCCTCCAGCCCGTGGCCGATCGCCTCGTGCAGCAGGATGCCGGGCCAGCCCGGGCCCAGCACGATGTCCATGACCCCGGCCGGGGCGGGGACCGCTTCGAGGTTGACCAGCGCGATGCGCAGCGCATCCTGCGCCTTGGCCTTCCAGTCGGCGGGATCGAGCAGACCGTCGAGGCCCACGCGGCCGCCACCGCCCGCCGTACCGGATTCGCGCCGGCCGTTCTGTTCGACGATCACCGACACGTTCACCCGGACCATGGGGCGGGCATCGCGGGTGATGTCACCCTCGGGGCGCAGGATCTCGACTTCCTGCAGGGAGGCGGCGATGGAGGCACTGACCTGCACGACGCGGGGGTCCATGTCGCGGGCGAAGGCGTCGATTTCCCTAAGCGTTTCGACCTTGACCGGGAAATCGGCCCCGGCAATCGGATCGGCATCGGTATAGAGCCGCCGGTTTGTGGCCTTGGGCGGGGGCGCCATGGTGCCGCCGCCATCGCCGACGGCCAGCCGCGCGGTTTCGGACGCGCGTTTCAGGGCGGATTCCGTGATCTCGGTGCCATGGGCATATCCGGTGACGTCGCCGCGCACCGCGCGCAACCCGAACCCTTCGGAGGCGTCGTAGCTGGCGGTTTTCACCCGGCCATCGTCGAAATGCAGCATCTCGGAGCGCTTGCGTTCCAAAAACAGCTCGCCGTCGTCGCCGCCCGCCGTCGCCTCGCGCAGGAGACCGAGGGCGCGGCCCTCGTCGAGCAAGGATTCAAAGGGTCTGAATGGGGTATCCGACATGTTGTCTGCTCCGTGGCCGGTGGCCGTTACGCGTTGCGGGAGGGCGGTTTTTCTTGATCCATGTCAAAAAAGCGTCCGTTTGCCGCAAGCGTGATTATTGTGGTGTTGTGAAGAATATGGTTTTAAGCAGCCGCAAACAACGGGCGGATCCGGGATTCCGAGTCCGGCTCCCGTGGACGGATCACGAGCCTTAACCGATCAGGGTGACACATGCGTATTATCACGAGCCTTCTGGCCCTTCTGGCGTCCTTCGCCGCCCTTCCCGCTTTCGCGCAGGACGCGCTGGAAACCGTCGGTAAGCCCGAGCCTGGCGCGCTTGGCTTCCAGCCCGCCGTGACCGAGGTCGCGAGCGACCTGCAATGGCTGGATCACATGATCCTGTATATCATCACGGCGATCGTGATCCTGGTCTGTATCCTGCTGCTGATCGTGATCTTCCGCTACAACAAGAAGGCCAACCCGACCCCGGGCACCTTCACCCACAATTCGCCGCTGGAAGTCGCGTGGACGATCGTTCCGATCCTGATCCTGGTCTTCATCGGCGCGTTCTCCCTGCCGATTCTGTTCAAGCAGCAGACCTTCCCGGACGGTGAGATCAACATCAAGGTGACCGGCTACCAGTGGTACTGGGGCTATGAATACACCGACAGCGAAGCCGAACTGGCCTACGACGCCTACATGATCGGCCAGCCCGCCACGATGACCGAGGAAGACCAGAATGCCGGTGCCCAGGCCTACGTGAACAGCGACGCCATGAAGGCCAAGCTGGTCGCCAATGGCTATAACGAGGACGAGTTCCTGCTGGCCACCGACACCGCGATGGTCGTGCCCGTCGGCAAGACCGTCGTGCTGACCGTGACCGGCGCCGACGTGATCCACTCCTGGACCATTCCCGCCTTCGGCGTGAAGCAGGACGCCGTGCCGGGTCGCCTGGCGCAGATCTGGTTCGCCGCCAACAAGGAAGGCGTCTATTTCGGCCAGTGTTCGGAACTGTGCGGCAAGGACCACGCCTACATGCCGATCACCGTCAAGGTCGTCAGCCAGGAAGTCTACGACGCATGGCTGGCCGCTTCGGAAGAAGCCGGCACCTATGTTGATCCGTCGCAGCTGAACGGCTGATCCATCATCCCGGCCGGAGCATCGGCCGGGGGTTCAATACGGGCGGATCCGGGTGATCCGCCCCGACTTACGGGAACGCTATGACTGACGCGAGCATCCAGACGCAGACTGAGCCGGGCGAGGCGCAATTCGGCGATTTCGTCGCCCTGCTGAAGCCGCGCGTGATGTCGCTCGTCGTGTTCACCGCGGCGGTCGGCCTGCTGGCCGCACCGGGTGGCGTGCATCCCTTTCTGGCCTTCTTCGCGGTCCTGTGCATCGCCATCGGCGGCGGCGCATCGGGCGCGCTGAACATGTGGTACGATGCCGATATCGACCGCATCATGAAGCGCACCAAGGGCCGCCCGATCCCGTCGGGCCGGGTGACGCCGCAGGACGCGCTGGCCATCGGCCTGACGCTGTCGGGCTTTTCGGTCGTCATGCTGGGGCTGGCCTCCAACTGGGTTGCCGCCGGGCTGCTGGCCTTCACGATCTTCTTCTACGCGGTCATCTACACGATGTGGCTGAAGCGCTGGACGCCTCAGAACATCGTCATCGGCGGTGCCGCCGGCGCCTTCCCCCCGATGATCGGCTGGGCCGTGGTCACCGGTGGCGTATCGCTGGAATCGGTGCTGATGTTCGCGCTGACCTTCATGTGGACCCCGCCGCATTTCTGGGCGCTCGCGTTGTTCATGAAATCCGATTACGAGGAAGCCGGGGTGCCGATGCTGACGGTCACCCATGGCCGCCGCACCACGCGCCGCCACGTTCTGGCCTACACCATCCTGCTGGCGCCGGTTGCGATCGGGCTGGGCTTCACCTCGATCGGCGGGCCGATCTACCTGAGCGCGGCCGTGATCATGAACGCCCTTTTCCTGAAAGGCGCCTGGGACATCCTGCGCCGGGACGAGGACGCAGCGGAAGCTGACAAATACAAGGTCGAGAAGCGTTTCTTCGCCTTCTCCCTGCTCTATCTTTTCCTCCACTTCGGCGCGATCCTGGCCGAAGCCGCACTGCGCCCCTGGGGCCTTGGAGGATGGTAATGTCGTTTCGTGAAGAACATGAACTGCACAAGCGTCGGTTCGGTCGCAACCTGGGCCTTGGCCTGGTTCTGATTGTCTTCGTATCGCTGGTCTTTGGCCTGACGATCGTGAAGGTGTCGCAGAACCCGATCCAGCTGCCGGCGCAGGGAGGAACTGAGTAATGGCGATCTCCGGACCCAAGAAAACCGTTCTGACCACCGTCGGCGTCGTGACGGTGATGGCGAGCCTCGGCTTTGCCTCTGTCCCGCTTTACGACCTGTTCTGCCGCGTCACCGGGTTCGGTGGCGTCACGCAGGAGGCGGATGCCGCCAGCGACGAGATCCTGGACGAGACCATTAAGGTCCGTTTCGACGCGTCGCTGGACCGGAACATGCCGTGGGAATTCAAGCCCATGCAGCGCGAGATGGAGCTGCGGATCGGCGAGACGGGCCTGGCCTTCTACGAGGCCTACAACCCGACCGACCGCCCCGTCGCCGGATCGGCGAGCTACAACGTCTACCCCTACGAGGCCGGCGGTTTCTTTACCAAGATCGACTGCTTCTGCTTTGAAGAGCAGGTCCTGCAGCCCGGTGAACGGGTCGAGATGCCGGTGACCTTCTACGTCGACCCCGAGATGGTCGAGGACCGCGACGCGAAATACGTCCAGACGATCACGCTGGGCTACACTTTCTACGAGATTGACCTTCCCGATCGGCAAGCTGCGCTTGAGACGGATGGCACCAAGGATGTAAACTAAGACCTCCTCAGGTGAGGGAACGAGGGAACCAGGATGGCGCATGAGAAGAACCACGACTACCATATTCTGAGCCCGTCAATTTACCCGTTTATCGGGTCGATTGGGGCATTCATCATGCTCTTCGGCGCAGTGCGCTGGATGCACGATGGCGGCCCGTGGATGTTCCTGATCGGCCTTGCTGCCGTTCTGTACACCATGTTCGGCTGGTGGGCTGAAACGGTGAAGGAAAACAAGGTCGGCGATCACACCCCGGTGGTGCAGATCGGCCTGCGTTACGGCTTCATCCTGTTCATCATGTCCGAGGTGATGTTCTTCTCGGCGTGGTTCTGGACCTTCTTCAAGCACGCGCTGTACCCGATGGGTGAAATGTCCCCGATTCGCGACGGTCAGTGGCCGCCGGCGGGGATCGAAACCTTCGACCCCTGGCACCTGCCGCTGATCAACACGCTGATCCTGCTGTGTTCCGGTGCGGCGCTGACCTGGGCCCACCACGCCCTGGTGCACGAAGACAACCGCCAGGACGTCAAGTGGGGCCTGCTGCTGGCCATCGCCCTGGGCGCGATCTTCACGGTCTTCCAGGCCTACGAATACAGCCACGCCGCCTTCGGCTTCTCGGGCAACATCTACGGCGCGACCTTCTTCATGGCGACCGGGTTCCACGGCGCGCACGTGATCATCGGCACGATCTTCATGATCGTCTGCCTGTTCCGGGTCTATGGCGGTGAATTCACCCCGAAAAGCCATGTCGGCTTCGAAATGGCCGCCTGGTACTGGCACTTCGTCGACGTCGTGTGGCTGTTCCTGTTCGCGGCAGTCTACATCTGGGGCGGCTAAGCACGGGCGGGCCCCGGCCCGCCGCATGAGAGATTGAAAGGCGCGGGGCAGGGCTTCGCGCCTTTGGCATTGAAAGGGCATAGCGTGATCAAGAAGTGGATCGGACCCCTTGTCATGGGGATCGGCGGCGTCGCCATCCTTGTCTCCCTGGGGATGTGGCAGGTGCAGCGGCTGGCCTGGAAAGAAGGCATCCTGGCCGAGATCGAGGCGCGGATCGCCGCGGCCCCGGTCGCGCTTCCAGCCAGCGTGGACCCGGTGGCGGACGAATACCTGCCGGTCGAGGTGACGGGCCAGTTCGGCGAGGCGGGATTGCGCGTCCTGGCCAGCCGCAAGCAGATCGGCGCCGGGCATCGCCTGATCCAGGTTTTCGAGACGAGCGAGCGGCGGATCATGATCGACCGCGGCTTCCTGAAACTGAATGATACCGCGCCTCCGCTGCCCGAGGGCGAGGTGACGATCACCGGCAATCTGGCCTGGCCCGAGGAAACCGACGGCTTCACCCCGGAACCGGACGAGGCCACCAACCAGTGGTTTGCCCGCGAAGTGCCCGACATGGCCGCCGCGCTGGACACGGAGCCGCTGCTGATCGTGGCGCGCAGCCTGTCCTACGACGCCGTGCCGGTCGACCCGATGCCGGTCTCGACCGCTCCCATTCCGAACGATCACCGGGAATATGCGATCACCTGGTTTTCTTTGGCGGCAATCTGGCTGGCCATGACCCTTTATCTGCTTTATCGCACGGGCAGACCGCAAAAAGGTGAGACGACGTGAAGTATATCTCGACCCGGGGCGCGGCCCCCGATCTGAGCTTTGAACAGGCGATGCTGACCGGGCTGGCCCGGGATGGTGGGCTCTACGTTCCCGACACGATCCCGACCCTGTCCGAAGGCGATATCGCCGCGCTGGCGGGACTGTCCTACGAGGAAACCGCCTTCCGCATCATGCGCCCGTTCCTGGGCGATGCCTTCACCGATGATGAATTCCGCGAGATCATCGCCAAGGCCTATGACGGCTTCGGCCATGCCGCCCGCGCGCCGCTGGTCCAGCTGGCGCCGGGGCATTTCCTGCTGGAGCTGTTTCATGGGCCGACCCTGGCCTTCAAGGATTTCGCGATGCAGCTGATCGGCCAGCTGTTCGAGGCGTCGCTCACCCGTTCGGGCGACCGGGTGACCATCGTCGGCGCGACCTCGGGTGATACAGGGTCAGCGGCGATCGAGGCGTTCAAGGGGTTGGACGCGGTCGATGTCTTCATCCTCTTCCCGCATGGCCGGGTGTCCGAGGTGCAGCGCCGCCAGATGACCACGCCGTCCGAAGCCAACGTCCACGCCCTGTCGGTGACCGGCCATTTCGACGATTGCCAGGCCCGCGTGAAGGACATGTTCAACGATTTCGACTTCCGCGACGAGGTGCGGCTGGCGGGCGTGAACTCGATCAACTGGGCGCGGGTGCTGGCGCAGGTCGTCTACTACTTCTCCTCCGCCGTCAGCCTGGGTGCGCCGCAGCGCAAGGTGTCCTTCACCGTGCCGACGGGCAATTTCGGCGACATCTTCGCGGGCTACATCGCGCGCAAGATGGGTCTGCCCATCGACAAGCTGGTCGTGGCCACGAACCAGAACGACATCCTGCACCGCTGCCTGAGCACGGGCGCGTACAAGCCCGACGGCGTGATCCCGTCGATCAGCCCGTCGATGGACATCCAGGTGTCGTCGAATTTCGAACGGGTGCTGTTCGATGCCTACGGCCGTGACGGCAAGGCGGTCGCGCAGCTGATGGACGAGCTGAAATCGGGCGGGTTCACCGTCAGCCAGGGCGCGTTGCAGCATCTGCAGGACCTGTTCCTGTCGGGGCGCGCCTCGGAGGAGGAGACCTCGGCCACGATCAAGCGACTGCGCGAGACGACCGGAGAGCTTCTGTGCCCGCATTCCGCCGTGGGCGTGAAGGTGGCCGAAGAGAACCTGGACCCTGCCGTGCCGATGATCACGCTGGCCACGGCCCACCCGGCCAAGTTCCCCGACGCGGTCGAGGCTGCGACGGGCCTGCGCCCGGGCCTGCCGCCGCGCATGGCGGACCTGTTCGACCGCGACGAACGGGTGACCCGGGTCGAGAACGACCTGGCCGAGATCGAAGACTTCATGCGAGGAAAGATCGCCAATTGACCCCACAGCTTCACACGCTTTCCAACGGGTTCCGTATTGTCACCGAACGGATGCCGGGGCTGCAATCGGCCTCTATCGGGGTCTGGGTGGCAGCAGGCGGGCGGGATGAACGGCCCGAACAGAACGGGATCGCGCACTTCCTGGAACACATGGCGTTCAAGGGGACCAAGACCCGCAGCCCCGTGCAGATCGCCGAGGCGATCGAGGATGTCGGCGGCTACATGAATGCCTATACCTCGCGCGAGGTGACGGCCTATTACGCACGGGTCCTGGGGCAGGACGTGCCGCTGGGGCTGGACGTGATCGCCGACATCCTTCGCAATTCGACGCTGGATGCGCGCGAGCTGGAGGTCGAACGCGGCGTGATCCTGTCCGAGATCGGGCAAGCGCTGGACACGCCCGACGACGTGATCTTCGACTGGTTGCAGGAACAGGCCTACCCGGAACAGCCGCTGGGCCGGACGATCCTGGGCCCGGCGGAACGGGTCAAGGGCTTCTCGCGCGATGACCTGTCGGGCTTCGTGGGCGAACATTACGGGCCAGGCCAGATGATCCTGTCGGCCGCCGGTGACGTGGATCACGACGCCATCGTCGAGATCGCGGAACGCCAGTTCGGAGACATGACCCCGGTGAATCAGAAGGTGGCCGGCGCCGCCAAGTTCGTCGGAGGCGAGGTTCGGCGCGAAAAGCAGCTGGAGCAGGCTCATGTCGCCATCGGCTTCGAAAGCCCCAATTACCGCAGCGAGGATGCCTATGTCGCGCAGGTCTATGCCGCGGCCATGGGCGGGGGCATGGCCTCGCGCCTGTTCCAGGAAATCCGCGAAAAGCGCGGGCTGTGCTACACGATCTTCGCCCAGGCCGGGGCCTATACCGATACCGGGATGACGACCGTCTATGCGGGAACCTCGGGCGATCAGGTGGGGGACCTGGCGCGGCTGACCATCGACGAGATGAAGCGCGCCGCCGAGGATTTCACCGAAGAGGAAACCGCGCGGGCCAAGGCGCAGATGAAAGCGGGGCTGCTGATGGGGCTGGAAGGCCCGTCGAGCCGCGCCGAACGGATGGCGCGCATGGTGCAGATCTGGGGGTATGTCCCGGCACTGGACCATGTGGTCGAACGCATCGAGGCGGTCAGCCGCGACGACCTGCGCCGCTATGCGGAACGCATGGCCGTCGAGGCACCGATGGCGCTGGCGCTTTACGGCCCGGTGGCCGGTGCGCCGGACCACGCAGCGTTGAACGAGGCACGGGCGGCCTGATGATCCTGAACCGGCGGAAGGTGCGGATCGAGACCGAGCGGATGTCCCTGCGCCCGCCGGTCCATGGCGATCACCGTGCCTGGTCGGCTCTGCGACGCGACAGCGCCGATTTCCTGACGAGGTGGGAGCCCAGCTGGGCGCCGGATCACCTGTCCCGGCGCGCCTTCACCAACCGGGTCTACTGGGCGCAGCGGTCGATTAACAACGGCTCTGCCCTGCCGCTGTTCCTGATCCGACGCGAGGATGAGGCGCTGCTGGGCGCGATCACGTTGGACAATATCCGTCGCGGTCCGGCCCAGGCCGGGACCATCGGCTACTGGACCGGGGAACGCTATGCCCGGGAAGGGTACATGCGCGAAGCCATAGACGCACTGGTGCATCATGCCTTCCACCGCATGGACCTGAGCCGGATCGAGGCGGCCTGCCTGCCCGAGAACGCACCGTCGCGGGCGCTGCTGGAAAAATGCGGGTTCAAATACGAAGGTGTCGCGCAGAGCTATCTGCAGATCGACGGACGCTGGAGGACGCATGTGCTCTATGCGGCGCTGCGGATGGACCGGCGCGGCCGCACCGATGTGGGCTAAGGCGCCCGATCCTCGCGTCCTGATCCAAAGGCGCGCCTGCGGCGCACACGACCTGAGGCCTTTGTCGCGGGCAAAGGCGGCGGGCGCGGGCGGCACCGGTTGCGATCTGCGGTGACGGTGCCGAGTGCTGCGGCGGCGCGGGGCCTTGCCGTGGGCGCAGGACAGTGAAATCCTGTCCACTTGTTTGCGTTCGGGCGAATCCGCCTATGTTTCTACAACCAACCTTTTGTTTCTTCAGGAGCGTCATGAGCCCGTCGGCCCTCAAATTCGGACCTTTCGCGACGTGAGCCGGGACCTCGATCAGCTGATCGCCTGCCCGCGCTGCGATGCCGTCTACCATGTCGAAGAGCCCGGCATGGGAGAACGGGCCGTCTGTGCGCGGTGTCACAACGTGCTGATCGCGCCGCGCAAACGGGCCGGCAAGCAGATCATCGCGATTGCGCTGGCCATCGTTGTGCTGGTGATCGCGGCGACGATCTTTCCGTTTCTCAGCATCCGCGCGGCGGGGGTAAGCCACGGGTCGTCGGTCCTGGATGCGGCGCTGGCCTTTTCGTCCTCCAGCCTTCTTGTCGTGCTGACGCTGGCCGTGGCGGCGCTGATCGTCTTCATCCCGGTTCTGCGGGCCCTGCTGGTGATCTACGTGCTGACGCCGGTGGTCTTCGACCGGCCGCCCTGGCCCGGTGCAATCCGCGCCTTCCGCCTGTCGGAGGGGCTGCGGCCCTGGTCGATGGCCGAAATCTTTGCCATCGGCTGCGCAGTGGCGCTGGTGAAGGTGGCGGATCTGGCGGACGTGCATTTCGGCCCGGCCTTCTGGATGTTCTCGGCCCTCGTGGTCCTGATGATGCTCAAAGACAGCTACATGTGCAGGTATTCGGTATGGAAATCCCTGGAAACGTAACCACGGCCCGGCAGATGGGGCTGGTGGCCTGTACCCGCTGCACCAAGGTGTGGCCGGGAGAGACGGAGCGGTGCGGCCGCTGCGGTCACCGGATGCAATCGCGCGATCCGGGGTCGTTGCAGCGGGCCTGGGCATGGTGGGTCGTGGGGCTGATCTGCTACATACCCGCCAATACCTACCCGATGCTGTCCACGCGCACGCTGGTGTCGAAATCCGAGGACACGATCGTCGGCGGCGCGGTGGAGCTGGCCCATCACGGCAGCTATGGCATCGCCATCGTCATCCTTGTCGCCTCGGTGCTGATCCCCATCGGCAAGTTCGCGGTGATCGCGGCACTGGCCATTGGGGTGCGTCGCGGCACGCGGATGAGCCAGCTCAGGCGTCACCAGTTATACGAGGTGGTCGAATATATCGGGCGCTGGTCGATGATCGACGTCTTTGTCGTGGCCATCCTGTCCTCGCTCGTGCAATTGGGGGCACTGGCATCCATTGCCCCGGGCAAGGCGAGCCTGTTTTTCGCCCTGTCGGTCATTTTCACCATGCTGTCGGCGCAAAGCTTCGACAGCCGCATGATCTGGGACCGGGACAGTGAGCCCACGCCCCAGCCGCTACAGCCTCAGGAGGTCCATGCGTGACCGAGACACCGCCGAACGTGCCGATCCGCCCCGCGCGACGCAGTTTCTTCGAACGGGTGTCGATCGTCTGGGTCGTCCCGCTGGTCGCCCTGGTGATTGCACTTGGCGTGGCCTGGCAGAGCTATGCGGATCGCGGGCCGGTTGTCGAGATCGCCTTTGAAAACGCGTCGGGCGTGGTCGCAGGGCAGACGGAGCTGCGCTATCGCGATGTTGCCGTGGGGCTGGTCGAAACCGTGTCCTTCACCGAGTCTCTGGGCAAGGTGCTGGTGGGCGTCCGGCTGGACAAGGCCGTGGCCGAGTATGTGGACGACGAATCCGAGTTCTTCGTGGTCCGGCCCGAGATCACCTCGCGCGGGGTGTCGGGGCTGGAGACGGTGCTGTCCGGTGTCTACATCCAGGGCGATTGGGATACGGAGCCGGGCGGCTTCACCCCTCTGCACGAGGGCAGCGCGGATTCGCCGCTGATGGTTGGCGGCAAACGCGGCAAGCGCCTGGTGTTGCGCGCGGCCCCCGAGGCCAGCCTGACCGAGAGGTCGCCCATCGTTTACCAGGGGCTGGAAGTGGGTCAGATCGGTCGCGCCAACATCACCGATGACGGCAACACGATCGAGGCGGAGGCGGTGGTCTTTGCCCCGCATGACCGTCTGATTTCCTCGGCGACCCGGTTCTGGGATGCGTCTGGCTTCAGCTTTTCGCTGGGGCCGGGGGGCGCACGTCTCGACTTTTCCTCGGTCGCGTCGCTGGTATCGGGCGGGGTGACCTTCCGCACCGTTGTCTCGGGCGGGGAGCCGGTCGAGGATGGCCAGGTTTTCGTGGTCTACCCGGACGAGGGATCGGCCCGGTCCAGTGTCTTCAGCGAGGAGGACGGGCCCCGGTTGAACCTGAGCGCGATCTTCGAGGATCACGCCTCGGGCCTGAGCGAGGACGCCCCGGTTGAACTGGGCGGCATCCGGATCGGTCGGGTGACGGCGTTGAACGGCGTTGTGGACGCAGACCGGTTCGGGGACGAACGGGTGCGGCTGGCGGTGACGCTGTCGATCAACCCGTCCCGGCTGGGCATGGACGGCGATATCGGGGCCGACGCAGCGCTGGAATTCCTGCAACGACGCGCGCAGGAAGGGGTGCGGGCGCGGCTGGTGAATGCCTCGCTTCTGACCGGGGGGCTGAAGGTCGAAATGATCGAGATCGAGGAGCCGGACCTCGATCCGGCCGAGATCGACCTGACCCATGAACCGAACCCGCTGTTCCCGACGACCGAAAGCGATATCGCGGATGTCTCGGCCACGGCGGAGGGTGTGTTCGAGCGGATCAACGCCTTGCCGATCGAGGAATTGCTGGATAGCGCCATCGGCCTGATGGACAATATCAGTCGCGTCGCGGGCAGCCCGGATCTGCGAGCGCTGCCGACCGACTTGCGCGCCACCATCGGCGAGGTGCGTGGCACCGTCGAAGAGGTGCGCAATGTGATCGGCTCCGAAGATATCCAGGCGTTGCCGGGCCGGATCACGGCCGTGGCGGACCAGCTTGAGATCCTCGTGTCGGACCTGAACGAACGCGACGTGGCGGGGCGGGTCCTTGCTGCCTTCGACGCAACGCAGGAGGCCGCGGCGGATGTCAGCAAGGTCTCGCAAGGCCTGCCGGAGCTGTTCGAGAGCATCGACGCAGTGGCCAAGAAGGCCGCGAACCTGGAGATCGAGCAGCTGACCGAGGAGTTGACGGGCCTGACCCGCAACGCCCGGACCTTGCTGGGATCGGATCAGGCGCAGGCCCTGCCGGCGGCGGTGACCGCCACCCTGGCCGAAATCGACACCATTCTGTCCGAGGCGCGCGAACAGGGCATGACCGACAGCATCGTGACCGCGCTGAACGCGGCGCGGGATGCGGCCGGAACCGTGTCGCGGTCCTTCGAAGGGGTGCCGGACCTCGTGGACCGGCTGAACGCCGTGGCGGCCAAGGCGGAAACCGTGCCGCTGGATCAGCTGGGCGAGGACCTGTCGGCCCTGCTGAACAGTGCCAATCAGGTGCTGGACACGGACGGTGCGCGGCAATTGCCCGAGGATCTTGGCAACGCGCTTCAGGAACTGCAGGCGGTGTTGCAGGAGCTGCGCGAGGGCGGCACGGTCGAGAACGTGAATGCCACCTTCGATTCTGCCCGCCAGGCCGCGGACACGCTGCGCGAGATTGCCCAGCAATTGCCGGCGATCCTGTCGCAGGCGCGGTCGGTCCTGTCCCGTGCGGGGTCGACCATCGAAGGATATGACGCGGACCGGGGCGTGGGCCGTGATCTTGCCATCGCCGTGCGCGAGGTGCAGAGGGCGGCCGAAGCCGTGTCCTCTCTGGCCCGCGCGCTGGAACGCTCGCCCAATTCGCTGCTATTCGGACGCTGACATGACCTATCGCACTACCCTGCTCGCCCTGACCCTGTCGCTGCTGGCCGCCTGTGGGGGCGGGACCATCGAACGCTACGCGGTGCCCGCGTCCAGCCAGACCGCCGACCTGCCGCGGATTTCCAGCCGGTATGGCAGTATCGAACTGCGCGAGGTGTCGCTGCCCAGCTACGCGTCGTCCGAAGAGATCGCGAAACGGGGGGAGACCGGGGCCATCACATCGGAGTCCTCGCTGCTCTGGGCGGATCAGCCGTCGCGGGGCATGACGCTGGAACTGGCGCGGCTTCTGGGCCTTATGACCCGCGCCCAGGTCGCGGCAGAGCCCTGGCCCTTCCTGGACCGCGCCGCCGCGCTGGTAGATATCCGGGTCGAACAGATGCTGGCCGATGCCGATGGCACGTTCCGCCTGTCGGGGCAGTATTACGTGGCGCCGGATAGCGGCGTCGGCGGGCGGTCGGGCCTCTTTGACCTGTCCGCACCGATCGTCGGAGAGGGCGCGAGCGCCATTGCCGCTGCGCGGGGGCAGGTGGTTCGGTCCCTCGCCGAAGAGATCGCCCGACGCGGCCTGCGCTGATGCCGCGCGCCATCCCGCCGCAAAGCGGTTCGCGGGGCGGTTGGCGGGATGACAGCGCCTTTGGCACGGGCTAAACAGGGCGGACCGAAGAACAGGGGGCGCCACGTGGCTTTCACGATTGCAATCGACGGCCCGGCCGCAGCCGGAAAGGGCACGATTTCCAAGGCTTTGGCCAATGCCTTCGGGATAGCGCACCTGGATACCGGTCTGATCTACCGCGCGACCGGTCGTCGCCTGCTGGACGGTGTCGAAGCGGTGGAGGCCGCGCGAACCCTGCAAGCTGCTGACCTGGAGGCCGACGGCCTGCGCACCCCCGATGTTGCCCGCGCCGCCAGCCAGGTCGCCGCGATCCCCGAGGTGCGCGAGGCGCTGGTGGATTTCCAGCGCGCCTTTGCCCGCCGGTCCGGCGGGGCCGTTCTGGACGGGCGCGATATCGGCACGGTGATCTGTCCCGAGGCCGAGGTGAAGTTCTTCGTCACCGCCTCCGACGCGGTCCGCGCCGAGCGGCGCTACGCGGAGCTGTCGGGCACCGGCCATGACGTGACGCTGGACCAGGTGCTGGCCGATCTGCGGGAACGCGATGCCCGGGATTCGGCACGCGCCGCGGCACCGATGATCCCGGCCGAGGACGCGGTGGTGCTGGACACGTCCGAGATGTCGATCGATCAGGCCGTGGAAGCCGCGATCAAACTGGTGACCGAGCGTTCGGGGCAACAGCCCAAGCTCTAATCCCCTTAATTTTCTCGAAAAGATTGTCGGAAAAGGCGGGTTCGACTATCCTGATCGCATTGGGGCGACCGGGCGCAGAACCCGGCGCGTCGTGAGGCAGCATAGGCAGACGCCATGGCGCAGGCGCATTTGCACGACATTTCGGGCGTGGATCGCCCGGTTCTGGTCTGTGACCTGGACGGGACGCTGATCCGGACCGACCTGCTGGATGAGTCCTTCTGGGCGGCGCTGGCCAGCCGCTGGACTGCGCCTATTGCCGCCTTTGCCGGCCTGTTGCGCGGGCGGGCCGCGCTGAAATCCGTGCTGGCGCAGCGCGGCGATGTCGATGTGCGCCATCTGCCCTATCGCGAGGATATCCTGGCCCGGCTGCGGGATTGGCGGGCGCAGGGCGGAAAGGTCGCTCTTGTCACCGCCGCCGACCGCCACCTGGCGGAACGCGTCGCGGCGCATCTTAACCTCTTCGACGAGGTGCATGGATCGGACGGCGGCGTGAACCTGAAAGGTGGGGTCAAGGCGGCCTTCCTGATCGACCGCTACGGCGCGGGCGGGTTTCACTATATCGGCGATTCCGAGGCTGATCTGCCGGTCTGGGCCGCATCTTCGGGCGCGGTGACGGTCGGTGCGCCGCACTCCCTGCGGCAGCGGGTCCGGGCAGAGGGCGGGGTGGAACATCTGGACACCGACCTGCCCTCCTTCCCCCGAGCCTTGATGCGCGCGCTCAGGCCGCATCAATGGGCCAAGAACATCTTGATCTTCCTGCCGCTGCTGGCGGCGCACCGGATGGATACGCCGGGGGTGTCGCAGGCGGTGCTGGCCTTCATCGCCTTCGGGCTGCTGGCCTCTTCGGTCTACGTGATCAACGACCTGCTGGACCTGCCATCGGACCGGGCACATCCGCGCAAGCGTGCGCGGCCCTTTGCCTCCGGCCAGTTGGCGTTGCGGCACGGGCTGTGGCTGACGCCCTTCCTGCTGGTCGCGGGGTTCGGGTTGGGCGCGCTGCTGGGGCCGGGCTTCGTCGCGGTTCTGCTCGCCTATTACCTGACGACGACGGCCTATTCGATGTGGCTGAAACAGGTGCCGGTGCTGGATATCTGCACGCTGGCGGGCCTTTACACATTGCGGATCGTGGCGGGGGCCGTGGCGACGGGCACGCCGCTTTCGGTCTGGTTGCTGGCCTTCTCGATCTTCTTCTTCTTCTCGCTTGCCGCGGTGAAACGACAGGCAGAACTGGTGGATGCGGTCGCGTCGGACCGGGCGTTGAACGCGCGGCGTGGCTATCGCGCAGAGGACCTGCCGCTGGTCGCGATGATGGCGGTCGGGGCGGGTTATGTCTCGGTCCTGGTCATGGCGCTTTACGTGAATTCGCCCGAGGTGACGGACCTATACGCGCGGCCCGAGGTGCTGTTCGGGATCTGTGCGATCCTACTGTTCTGGATCAGCAGGATCGTGTTGATCACCCATCGGGGCAAGATGCATGACGACCCGGTGGTCTTCGCGGCCAAGGACAAAGTCAGCTATGCGGCCTTTGGTCTGGTCTTCCTGCTGGTCGTCGCGGGAGCGCAATTGTGAGCCTGCCGGGCCTGATCCTGCGCTATGCGGGTTTCGCGGTGATCGCGGTGCTGGTCAACCTTGCCGTTCAACGTGGCGTTCTGGGGCTTGGGCTGGGCTTTGTTCTGGCCTTGCTGGCCGGGACGGCGGCGGGGCTGGTGGTGAAGTACGTCCTCGACAAGCGCTGGATCTTCGACGACCGCAGTCGCGGGGCCGGCGCGCATGGGAAGAAGTTCTCGCTTTATACCCTCATGGGGGTGGCCACGACGGCGATCTTCTGGGGGGCGGAAACCGGGGCCTGGCTGATCTGGGGCACCGAAACCGCGCGCGAGGTCGGGGCGGTGATCGGGCTGAGCATCGGCTACGTGGTCAAGTACCGGCTGGACCGGCGGTTCGTCTTTGACCGGGGGGTGGCCGCATGAGCGCCGATCTGTCCGGCTGGGGCCGCTACCCGCGGATCGAGGGGCGCCGCATCCCGGTGCGGGACGAGGACGGATTGCGCGCGGCGATGGCGGACGGACCGGTGATCGCGCGCGGCAATGGCCGGTCCTATGGCGATGCGGCGGCGCAGGTGGGGGGGACGCTCGACATGCGGCGGATGAACCGGATGCTGGACTTCGACGCCGATACCGGCGTGCTGACGGCCGAAGCCGGGGTGATCCTGGGTGACGTGATCGCCGCCTTCCTGCCGCGCGGTTGGTTCCCGCCTGTGACGCCGGGCACCAAGCTGGTGACGCTGGGCGGGATGATCGCAGCCGATGTGCACGGCAAGAACCACAGGCGCGACGGCACCATTGGTCGCCACGTTCTGTGGGTCGAGGTGATGGGCGCGGACGGCGAGCTGCGCCGCGCCTCCCGCAGTGAGAACTCCGATCTGTTCGCGGCGACCATTGGCGGGATGGGCCTGACCGGGGTAATCCTGCGCTGTGCCCTGCAACTGGCCCCGGTGCAGACCGGCTGGATCCGACAGGAGATGATCCCGACGCCTGACCTCGATGCCGCCATGGAGGTGTTCGAACGCGATGCCGCGCAATATGCCGTTGCCTGGTTCGACTGTCTGGCCAAGGGCGCCGATCTGGGCCGGTCGCTGGTGATCCTTGGCGATCATGCGGAGCCGTCGGATCTGCCCGCCAACCGGCGCCCCGTGCCTTTCGACGTGCCCGTGCGCAAGGCGCGGCGGGTGCCGCTGGATGCGCCGGGCTTTGCCTTGAACAAGTACACCCTGCGCGCATTCAACGCGCTCTATTACAGGGTGAATGCGGGCAAGGCCGGGCGGTCGGTCGTGGATTGGGACAGCTATTTCTATCCCCTGGACGCGGTGCATGAGTGGAACCGCATCTACGGGCGGCGCGGCTTTGCACAGTACCAGGTGGTGCTGCCATTGGAGGCTTCGCGCGATGGCTTGCGGACCCTGCTGGATGTGATCGCGGCGGCAGAGCAGGGGTCCTTCCTGGCTGTCCTGAAACGGCTGGGGCCGGAAAAGGGGCAGTTCTCCTTCCCGATGGAGGGATACACCCTGGCCCTGGATTTCCCGGTCAGCCCGGCGGCGCTGCGGTTGCTGGACCGGCTGGATGCGATCACGCTGGATCATGGCGGACGGTATTACCTGGCCAAGGACAGCCGCGTCCCGGCCGAGGTGCTGCACAAGGCCGATCCACGGGCGGGCGAATTTGCCAGGGCGCGGCAGGCGGCGGGATATGCCGGGGTCTTTGCCTCGGCGCAATCGGAAAGGTTGAAGCTATGAGCCAGGTCATGATCCTTGGTGGGCGGTCGGATATGGCGCTGGCCTGCGCCCATGCCTTCGCGGGGGCCGGACATGATATCGTCCTGGCGGCGCGCCGATCCGAAACGCTGGGCCCCGAGAAGGCGGATATCGAACTGCGCTACGGTGTCACCGTCGGCCTGCGGGACTTCGACGCGCTGGATGTCGACGGGCACGAGGACTTTGCTGCCGCGGACCCGCTGCCCGACATCGTCATCTGTGCCGTGGGCCGGATGGGCGAGCAGGACGCGGATCAGGACGACGTCGCTGCCTCTGTCGCCGTGATGCGGTCGAATTACGAGGGGCCGGCGGCGATCCTCGGGGCCTATGCCACGCGCATGGAGGCGCGGGGCACGGGGACCATCGTCGGGATCTCTTCGGTGGCGGGGGACCGGGGACGCGCGACGAATTACATCTACGGATCGGCCAAGGCAGGCTTCACCGCGTTCCTGTCGGGGATGCGCAATCGGCTGACCGGCACCGGGGTGCATGTGGTGACCGTGAAACCGGGTTTCGTGGCGACGCAGATGACCGAACATATGGACCTGCCAGAGCGGCTGACCGCGCAACCGGCGGAAGTTGGCGCGGCGATTTTGAAAGCCGTCGACAAGGGTCAGAACGTGATCTATGTGCGCGGCGTCTGGCGGCTGATTATGGGAATCATCCGCAGCATCCCGGAAGCCATATTCAAGAAGATGTCCATCTGATGCCTCAAGATCGCCCTGCAAGGGCGGCAGCATAAAGGGTGCCAGAGGGCCAAAGACCGAGCAGCAAGGAAAGCACCATGCAACCCGCACAAACCACGGCGCAAGCGCCCAAATCGCAAGAGGCCCAGACGGTCCCCGCGCGCAATACCGGCGACGATTGGCGCCAGTTCGACTTTGCGGAGGACTGCCTGGTCCGCCGCCCGGTCAAGGCTGCCGAAGACAGCTGATCTTTTGGCGCCAGGCGATCCGCGAAGGAGACGCCTGGCGACCTTTTCGATCCAATGTGGGGGCTGTAAGCGGTCCCTCAGCCGCGCACATTCCACTTGGCGCGGATCAGCGGTTCATACACTTTCCAGGCTTGGGCAATCGACGGCTTGATGCCCTGCCGAACCTGCCAGCGCGAAATCGTGTTCATCTCGGTCTTTGCAGCAGAGGGGTTGAGGCAGGCCTCTTCCCAGTCCAGGCCCAGCTTGTTGAGCACGGGTTCAATGGTCTCGCGCGTGCGGCCGACGACATCCTCGAACTGCATGTCGATCCACTGGCCCGGGGCCGCGTAGGTCTTCCACGTCTCGCACAGTTTCAGATGCAGGTCGTACTGGCTGAGCGTGTCCTTGAAATCGTAGGCGTAATCGTGCCCCGTGCCGAAATGGTTGCGGAAGCAGGACCAGCAACTGGCCAGCTTGTCCCGGTGGGAATGGATGATCAGCGCATCGGGGAACAAGATCGGGATGGCGAAGGCCGACCAGTAATTTCCCGGCAGCTTGTCGACCAGGATCTTGCCCTCCAACCCCTGCGCAACAGCATCCTGCGGCAGACGTTTGAAGTAATCCTGGCGCATCTGCTCAAGATCGGCAGTGGCGAAGGCCGCGACGGTCTGCGGATTGGGAATGCCGCGCGGCTTGTTTACGGCTAGCGCCAGGCTGGTCTGTTCGCCGACGCTGACGATACCCGAATGGGCCGAAAGGATCTGGGTCGTCAGACTGGTGCCGGATCGCGGCATGCCCAGGACAAAGACCATCCGGGGTTTCGTCGGCGGCAACGGATCACGATGTGCCGGCGGGTTGCGCAGCACCTGCGTCACCCGTTTGCGCGTCGCCTTGTGATCCGTCTGCCCGCGATAGGTGGAGTTCGCCAGCACGAACTTGTCGAACGCGGCCTTGTGATCGCCCAAGTCATCCAGCGCCTTGCCCTGCAGGAACAGGATCATCGTCCGGATCGGCCGATCCAGTGCCTTGCCATCCCCGATGGCCAGCAGCCGTTGCGTCACCGGATCGTCTGCACTCATCCGACCGGAGTTGGTGTAGACAAGGAAACCGGCCAGGTTGTTGGGATCGAGCGAGAACATCTCGGTCGCGAACCGGCGGGCGGCGTCGAAATCGCCCTGGTTCATGACCTCTTCGGCCCGACGTGACAACAGGTTCAAGCGATTGTAGTCGGATTGCGAATGCATGTCGGCTCGGATCGTTGGGGATATTCGCGGGATAGTTGCTTTTGCGCTGCTTTTCCAGAGCCGTCGGCCCCGACAGCCCGGTGCTGGCCCCGTGTCAGGTCTGGGAAAGGCCCCGGATAGGCCCGGCAGGATATGGCCCAGCATGTTTTGGGGCTTGATTTACAGGGGCATGAGGGGTACTTGCAGCCCGTCGACAAGGCGAAAAGCCGCGATGGAAGTCTCAGGCAGGGTCGGGAGCACCGGCCCTTCTTCGTTTCGCGGCGGCTCAAATGACCAACCCCAAGACCGGCGGAGACAACCGTTCGGCCAGACAAAACGCTAGTAAAGGAACAGACAAGCCACATGGCTCAGAACGCATCCATGGAGGAATTCGAAGCCCTCCTCAACGAAAGCTTCGAAATGGACACCCCCGAAGAGGGTTCGGTTGTCAAAGGCAAGGTCATCGCAGTTGAAGCAGGCCAAGCCATCATCGACGTCGGCTACAAGATGGAAGGCCGCGTTGATCTGAAAGAATTCGCAAATCCCGGCGAAGCGCCCGAAATCACCGTTGGTGACGAGGTCGAGGTTTACCTGCGCGCCGCCGAGAACGCCCGTGGCGAAGCTGTCATCTCGCGCGAGATGGCCCGCCGCGAAGAAGCCTGGGATCGCCTGGAAAAAGCTTACGCCGACGACGCCCGCGTCGAAGGTGCAATCTTCGGCCGCGTCAAGGGTGGCTTCACTGTCGACCTCGGCGGTGCCGTGGCCTTCCTGCCCGGTTCGCAGGTCGATGTCCGCCCCGTGCGTGACGCCGGCCCGCTGATGGGTCTGAAGCAGCCCTTCCAGATCCTGAAAATGGACCGCCGCCGGGGCAACATCGTTGTCTCCCGCCGTGCCATCCTGGAAGAGTCCCGCGCCGAACAGCGCGCCGAGGTCATTTCGAACCTCGAAGAAGGTCAGGCCGTGGACGGCGTGGTCAAGAACATCACCGAGTACGGCGCCTTCGTCGACCTGGGCGGTGTGGACGGCCTGCTGCACGTCACCGACATGGCATGGCGCCGCGTCAACCATCCTTCGGAAATCCTGTCGATCGGCGAGACCGTCAAGGTCCAGGTCATCAAGATCAACAAGGAAACCCACCGTATCAGCCTCGGCATGAAGCAGCTGCAGGAAGATCCGTGGGATCTGGTTGCTGCCAAGTACCCGCTGTCGTCGGTCCACCAGGGCCGCGTCACGAACATCACCGATTACGGTGCATTCGTGGAGCTGGAGCCGGGTGTCGAGGGCCTCGTTCACGTGTCCGAAATGTCCTGGACCAAGAAGAACGTGCACCCCGGCAAGATCGTGTCGACCTCGCAGGAAGTCGAAGTCATGGTCCTGGAAATCGACAGCGCCAAGCGTCGTGTTTCCCTGGGTCTCAAGCAGACGCAGCGTAACCCGTGGGAAGTCTTCGCGGAAACCCATCCCGAAGGCACCGTTGTCGAAGGCGAAGTCAAGAACATCACCGAATTCGGTCTGTTCGTTGGCCTCGACGGCGACATCGACGGCATGGTTCACCTGTCCGACCTGTCCTGGGACGAGCGTGGCGAAGACGCCATCCAGAACTACCGCAAGGGCGACATGGTTCAGGCCGTTGTCTCCGAAGTCGACACCGACAAGGAGCGCATCTCGCTCTCCATCAAGAACGTCGGCGGCGACAAGTTTGCCGAAGCGGTTGGTGGCGTGAAGCGCGGCTCGATCATCACGGTCGAAGTGACCGCGATCGAAGACGGTGGCATCGAAGTGGAATACGAAGGCATGAAGTCCTTCATCCGCCGCTCCGACCTGTCCCGCGATCGCTCCGAACAGCGCCCCGAGCGGTTCTCGGTTGGTGACAAGGTCGACGTCCGCGTCACCAATGTCGACAGCAAGACCCGCCGCTTGGGCCTGTCCATCAAGGCACGCGAGATCGCCGAAGAGAAAGAGGCCGTGGAACAGTACGGTTCCTCCGACTCCGGTGCATCGCTGGGCGACATCCTGGGCGCCGCTCTGAAGGGCGACGACTGATCCCAGTCCCCATGATCTTTGCGCAGGCCCCGGTGAAGACCGGGGCCTTTTGCTTTGGGCGGGCGCCGTGATGTTCCGAGTACCGGAACCGGTTTGCCGCCATCCGGCAGGCCGAATCAGGTCAAATTGCCGCAATG
This sequence comes from Pseudooceanicola atlanticus, assembly GCF_000768315.1. Classification (GTDB taxonomy): domain Bacteria; phylum Pseudomonadota; class Alphaproteobacteria; order Rhodobacterales; family Rhodobacteraceae; genus Pseudooceanicola; species Pseudooceanicola atlanticus. The sequence goes on along the minus strand of NZ_AQQX01000002.1, from coordinate 214,618 downwards.
CAGCGTTCCGGCCGGATGTTTGCCCGCGCTCCACAATGGTGCGGGAATCCGCCTGCTATGGCCGCAATCGCCGGAAATTCCATGAAAAATCCGACTGATACCCTCGATGAGACAGTTTCGAGACTTCACGAATCCTCCTATAGTCGTGAAGTGTCATAGAATGTGCTGCTGTCTGGTCCTGGGGAGAAACCACAAATGATCCGCTCTGAACTGATCCAGAAAATCGCCGATGAAAATCCGCATCTTTATCAGAGGGATGTGGAGCGTATCGTCAATGTCGTCTTCGAAGAGGTGATCGAGGCCATGGCGCGCGGCGATCGGGTCGAACTGCGCGGTTTCGGCGCCTTTTCCGTGAAGAAAAGAGATGCGAGAACGGGCAGGAACCCCCGCACCGGCGAGGCGGTCCATGTCGAAGAGAAACACGTGCCCTTCTTCAAGACCGGCAAGCTGTTGCGCGATCGTCTGAACGGACAAGAGTGACATGAAATATATCCGCTACCTCTTCCTCGCCTGTCTGGGCGTGGCCCTGATCGCCGTGGCGCTGGCCAACCGCAACATGGTGTCGCTGAAGCTGATGCCCGACGGTTTGTCCCGCATCGTGGGCATGAACCAGACCATCGACCTGCCGCTGTTCGTCGTGATCTTCGGTGGCGTCGTCGCCGGCCTGCTGATCGGTTTCGTCTGGGAATGGCTGCGCGAGCACAAGCACCGGGCGGAAGTGAACCGCAAGGCGCGCGAGGTCGGCAAGCTGGAGAAAGAGGTCAAGCGCCTGAAGGGCGAAAAGCACAAGGGCAAGGACGAGGTACTGGCCCTGCTGGACTGACCCCAACGGTGTCGCGGCTCTGGACGGGCCGCGCCCGAGGGCCTAAGCCCGACCCATGGATATTCGCGTCAAGATCTGCGGCCTGAGCCGCCCCGAGGATGTGACCGCCGCGGCCAGGGCCGGGGCGGTTTACGGCGGTTTTGTCTTCTTCCCGAAATCCCCGCGCGCCGTCAGCGCCGACGTGGCGCAGACCTTGGCAGTCGATGCGCCGGTGGGGCTGGCAAAGGTCGCGCTGGTGGTCGATGCGGATGACGCGCTGATCGACGAGATCACCACCAAAGTGCCGCTCGACATGCTGCAGCTTCATGGCAAGGAAAGCCCCGAACGCGTGGCAGAGCTGCGCGCGCGCACCGGCCTGCCCGTCATGAAGGCCATCGGGGTGTCCGGCGAAGACGACCTGCCGGCGATTGATGTCTATTCCCAAGTCGCCGACCAGTTGCTGATCGACGCCAAGCCGCCGAAGGATGCGGTTCTGCCGGGCGGCAACGGGCTGTCGTTTGACTGGCGGCTGTTGCAGGGCCGGAAATACTGGACCAAACCCTGGATGCTGGCCGGTGGCCTGACCCCCGAAAACGTGGCCGAAGCCGTGCGTCTGACCGGCGCGCGCCAGGTGGACGTGTCCTCGGGCGTGGAAAGCGCGCCGGGGGTGAAGGACGCGGCCAAGATTGACGCCTTCGTCGCCGCGGCAACCGGTCAGGCCAGCGTCACCGGCTGAACCCACCATCCCGTATCGGACAGGCGATCTGCCATCGCCTCAGCCGCATGGCGCGTGTCGGTCAGGGCGAAACAGGTCGCGCCCGACCCGGACATACGAGCCAGCAGACAGGCTTTGTCCTGTCGCAGGCGGTCCAGCACCGCGCCGACCTCTGGCGCTTGTGACAGTGCGGGCGGTTCCAGATCGTTGCGCATGCCGTACAGCCAGTCGATCAGTGCAGCCGCGTCGGGCCAGTCCGGCAGGTCCACAGGCATGGGCGGGTTGGTCTTGGAGCTCAGCGCTCGGAAGATCAGGGGCGTCGGGATGTCGATGCCGGGATTGACCAGGACGGCATGCAGCGGGTGCAAGGCGGGCAGGGGCGTCACGACCTCACCGACGCCCTGCATTCGTGCGGCGCGAGCGGCAAGGCAGACGGGCACGTCGGCGCCCAGGGCTTCGGTCCCGGCGGGCAGGGGGGCGTCCAGCAAGCGCGCCAGCCCCCGCAACGTCGCCGCCGCATCGGAGGAGCCACCGCCGATCCCCGCCGCGGCGGGCAAGCGTTTTTCCAGCGTCACGGCCCCGGTCCAGCCGGCAAAGGCCATGGCCTTGCGCACCAGGTTGCTGTCATCCGTCGGCAGCCCGGCCGAGAGCGGGCCAGTCAGGGTCAGCGACGGCGCCTCGGCCGGAGCGATCGTCAGCAGGTCGCCGAAATCGGCGAAGACGACCAGCGAATCCAGCAGGTGATAGCCGTCGGGCCGTTGGCCCGTGACATGCAGGGTCAGGTTGATCTTGGCCGGTGCAAGTTCCTGCACCGCCCCTTTTGGCGACATGGATCAGCCGCCGTTGTTGTTGATGTCCTGCGCGACCTTCAGCGGCGCGGAGCCCTCTTCGGCCAGCACGGCATCCAGGCCCACCTTCAGCTTGCGGCGGATGCGGGTGGCGTCCTTGTCGTCGGGATCGAAGGACAAGGCACGGTTCCACTGGAATTCCGCCTCAAGCTGGCGACCGACGGCCCAGTAGACGTCGCCCAGATGGTCGGTCACGACCGGATCGACCGGCATCAGTTCGGCCGCACGTTCCATGTGGGACACGGCTTCTTCGTAGCGGCCAAGGCTGTAGAGCGCCCAGCCAAGACTGTCGAGAATATAGCCGCTGTCGGGCCGGGCCGACGCCGCGCGTTCGATCATGTCGAGCGCCTCGTCCAGCTTTTCCTTCTTCTCGACCAGCGAATAGCCGAGATAGTTCAGAACGCGCGGGTGTTCGGGGTTGAGCTCGAGGGCGGCGCGGAAGTCCCGTTCGGCCTCGGGCCACTGGCCCAGACGTTCATGGCTGATCCCCCGCACGTACAGGACGAACCATTGCGACGGGTCGGCCTCGCCATACAGCGAAATGGCCGTGTCATAGGCCGCGATGGCGTCGACATAGCGGTTCATGCCGCGCAGCAGGTCCCCACGCGTGGTGTGAACGATGGGCAGCTCTCCATGGCTTTCGGCCAGTTGGTCCAGCACCTCCAGCGCGGCATCGCCACGGCCGGACTTGTTCAGCGCATCCGCGCGGCCCAGTTCGGCGGCGTGGAAGGCAGGGTTTTCACGGGGGACGCGGCGATAGGCGCGGGTGGCCAGCTCGGGGCGACCCATGGATTCCAGCAACTGCGCCGACAGCAGGATCGCGTCGACGTGGTCGGCGCGCAGGTTTTCAGCGATGCGGGAATAGATCAGCGTGTAATCGTCCGTCGCTTCGCCGTTCAGGGCGGCGGCCACGGAATAGAAGATCTCGGCCACGCCATCGGTGATCTCGGTCACATGGGTGAATGGCAGGATCTCTCCGGCGACCAGGCGTTCGCGCATGTCGGCAAGGCCGGGGTCCAGGTCGGTACCGAAAAGGCGATCCAGAAGGGCCAGCGCGTCGTCGCTGCGGTCCAGCTGGCTCAGTACCTCGATACGGGCCATGGCGCCGCGGCGGGTCATCTGCAGCGGGCCTGCGCCATCCGCGGCATAGATGGCCTCGGAACCTTCGAAGTCACCGACCATCGCGAGCGCGAGCGCCTTGTGGTACAGGGCAAAGCCGCGCAGCCCCTTGGTATCGGCGACCTTGTCGAAGGTGGCGAGGGCCTGGCTCATCTCGCCCTTGCCCAGCTGGGCCCAGGCGACCATCAGCCCGTCGACAAGCGGCCCGACGCCCCGGTCGGCGGTGACACGGTCGAGGATGGCGGCATATTCGCCGGTCATGAATTCATCGGCCGACAGGATCGCCTGGGAGATCTGGCTTTCCAGATCGTCATCTTCCATCCGCTTCGCGATGGAGACGGCGCGTTCCAGGTCACCGGCGGACAGCTGGGACAGGGCGGCGCCTTCCAGCAATTGAGGGTTGTGAGGATCCTTGCCCAGGGCGCGGATGTAGTAGAACACAGCCTTGTCGAAATCTGCGGATATCCGGGCCTGCCGGGCAGCCAGATAATCGCCTGAATTTCCGGCCATCACCGGCAGCGCAGTGGTCGTCAGAGCGGCTGCCAGAGTTACGGCGCGCAAGATGCGTCCTGTGGTAATCATTCCCTCACCTCATCCTGTGTTGCTTCAGCCTAAGGGAAGGGCGCCGCGAAACGCAATGCGGGGGACGCATCGCGCCCCCCGCATTTTTCGAATTGTGACGCCGGCGCACAACCGACCGGCGATCATTTGCTTACATATTGGGGTAATTCGGGCCGTCGCCGCCCTGCGGCGTGGTCCAGTTGATGTTCTGGGCCGGGTCCTTGATGTCGCAGGTCTTGCAGTGGACGCAGTTCTGGAAGTTGATGACGAACTTGGCCGGTTTGCCCTCTTCCTCGACGAATTCGTAGACGCCTGCCGGGCAGTAGCGGGCCGAGGGGCCGGCATATTTCGGCAGGTTGTCCAGCACGGGGACGTTTTCGTCCTTCAGCTTGAGGTGCGCGGGCTGGCTTTCCTCGTGGTTCGTCATGGAGAACGACACGTTGGTCAGGCGGTCAAACGACAGCTTGCCATCCGGTTTCGGATAGTCGATTGGCTTGTGGTTCGCCGCGATTTCCGTCGCCTCGGCGTCGGATTTGCCGTGCTTGAGCGTGCCCAGCAGGGAAAAGCCCAGCGTGTTGGTCCACATGTCGAAGCCACCGATCGCCAGCGATGCGGTCAGGCCATACTTGGACCAGAGCGGCTTGACGTTGCGGACCTTCTTCAGGTCCTTGCCGATCGCGCCGGTGCGGACCTCGGTTTCGTAATCGTGCAGCTCATCGCCCGAACGACCCGCCTTGATCGCCTCATGCGCGGCCTCTGCGGCGGCCTTGCCCGACAGCATGGCGTTGTGGTTGCCCTTGATCCGCGGGACGTTGACCATGCCCACGGTACAGCCCAGCAGCGCGACGCCCGGTGCCACCATCTGCGGCATCGACTGGTAGCCACCTTCGCTGATCGCCCGCGCGCCATAGGCGACACGCTTTCCGCCTTCCAGCAGCTCCGCGACCATCGGGTGATGCTTGAACCGCTGGAATTCCATGTAGGGGAAGAGGTGCGGGTTCTTGTAGTTCAGGTGAACCACGAAGCCGATCAGCACCTGGTTGTTTTCGAAATGGTAGATGAAGGACCCGCCCCCCGCTTCGGAGCCGAGCGGCCAGCCCATCGTGTGAGTCACGGTGCCTTCGCGGTGCTTGGCGGGGTCGATTTCCCAGATCTCTTTCATGCCGAGGCCGAATTTCTGCGGGTCCTTCCCGTCGGACAGGCCGTATTTGTTGATGACCTCCTTCGACAGGGACCCACGCACGCCTTCGGACAGGAAGACATACTTGCCGTGCAGTTCCATCCCCGGCTCGTAGCCCGGGCCCTCGGTGCCGTCGGGGTTGCGGCCGAATTCACCGGCGACGACGCCTTTGACGTCGCCCTTCTCACCATAGACCAGCTCGGAGCAGGCCATGCCGGGGAAGATCTCGACGCCCAGTTCCTCGGCCTGTTCGGCCATCCAGCGGCAGACATTGCCCATCGAGACGATGTAGTTGCCGTGGTTGTTCATCAGCGGCGGCATCGGGAAGTTCGGCACGCGCAGTTTGCCCGCTTCGCCCAGCATGTAGAAATTGTCTTCCTTGACCGGCACGTTCAGCGGCGCGCCCTTTTCTTTCCAGTCGGGGATCAGCGCATCCAGGCCCGACGGGTCCAGCACGGCGCCCGAAAGGATATGCGCCCCGACCTCGGAGCCCTTTTCAAGGACGACGACCTCGAGATCGGCGTCGAGTTGCTTCAGGCGGATGGCGGCCGACAGACCGGCAGGGCCGGCGCCCACGATGACCACATCATATTCCATCGTCTCGCGCTGCGTCTCGGACATGTTCTTTCCTCTCCCCTCCGGGGTCGTTTGCGAAATTTTCTTTCGCTGTGAATATCGCGCCGCGATGCAGCGGGTCAATCGCAACAGAGCGTCATTCCGTGCCTTTTGATGCCGAAATCATCCATTTTCCGGCGTGACGGGGTCGGCTTTGTCCCCCATCAGATATCTCGGCCCGCTGCCATGCCGTGCCGCACGGTCGTCGGGATTGTACAGGCTGCACCGGTCAAGGGACAGGCAACCGCACCCGATACAACCATCTAGGTCATCCCGCAGTTTTTCCAGCGTCGCGATGCGCTGATCCAGATCGGCCCGGTACAGCGTCGACAGCTTGCGCCAATCTGCGGCGGTCGGGGTGCGGCCCCGCGGCAGGGCCGACAATTGCTGCCGGATCTGGGAAATCGAAAAGCCCAGTTTCTGTGCGATCATGATGAAGCTCAGCCGCCGGATGTCGGCCTTTTCGAACTGGCGCTGCCCGCCGGGGCCGCGGCCGGGGTCGATCAGGCCCTGATCCTCGTAATAGCGGATGGCGGATGGCGCCAGGCCGGTGCGGTCGGCGATGGTGCTGATCGGTAAGCCTCTGGTTCGCATAGGATCAATTCCGTTGCCCTCAAGTTAACTTGAAGGAGTAGCCTGTCTCAAAGGATGGAGGAAAGGAAAAATCATGATCCGCCTGGAACACGCGAATGTCACCGTATCCGACCCCAAGGCCACCGCCGCCTGGCTGAGCGACGTCTTCGGCTGGCACATCCGTTGGGAGGGGCCGGGGATGCAGACGGGCCACACGGTGCATATCGGCACTGATGACAGCTATGTCGCGCTGTTTTCCTACGGGGATGCGAAACCGTCGGCCACGGATCGCTATCGGACCATCGGCATGCTCAATCACCTCGCCGTCTTCACCGAGGAAGACATCGACACGGTCGAGGATCGGGTGCGCGGGGCCGGGTTCAACCCGATCAATCACAACGATTACGCACCGGGACGGCGGTTCTATTTCCATGACGGCGACGGTATCGAATGGGAGGTCGCATCGCATCAGGGGTAACGCAAACCCCTTGCATTTCAGTACCCGTTTGAGCGAGGTTGTCTGAACCTGATAAAGAGCGAAGGGGCCTGTAAGCGGGCCCCTTCGTCGTTGCCGCGGAGAGAGCAATGGAAAAGATACCGATGACCCGCGAGGGCTTTGTCGCCCTGGAGAGCGAACTGAAGCATCTCAAGAGCAAAGAACGCCCCGAGATCATCAAGGCGATCGCGGAGGCCCGTGAACTTGGCGACCTGTCCGAGAATGCCGAGTACCATTCCGCGCGCGAAAAGCAGTCCTTCATCGAGGGCCGCATCAAGGAGCTGGAAAGCGTCCTGTCGCTGGCCGATGTCATCGACCCCAAGACCTTGTCCGGCTCGGTGAAATTCGGTGCGAAGGTCACCGTCGTCGACGAAGATACCGACGAGGAAAAGGTCTGGCAGATTGTCGGCGAATACGAGGCCAATATCGAAAAGGGCCTTCTGAACGTCAAATCGCCGATCGCGCGGGCATTGATCGGCAAGGAAGAAGGCGATTCGGTGGAGGTCCGCACACCGGGTGGCGAGCGGTCCTATGAAATCCTGAAAATCGACTATAGTTGAGCGGAATAGCCGCGAATCTTCGCCGCCCAACGGACCAGGACGACATGCCCGAACGCCCCGAATCGCGCCCGACCCCCCTTGGGGTCTACGACAAGCCGACGCGCGAACGCATGTCCCCTGCCGAAGCAATCGCGCTGATCCTGTCGGTGCTCTGGCTGTTTGGCGCGGGGCTGTTCTTCCTGCTGTTGCAGGACCCGAACGTCCAGAGCAATGCGAGCTTCGATCCGCTGAACTTCGTGATGGTGCTGCTGGCGATCTTCATGCCGGTCGCGCTGGTCTGGGTGGCGGCAACGGCTGCCCGCTCCAGCCGCGTGGTACGCGAGGAAAGCCGCCGCCTGCATTCCGCGATAGAGGCGATCCGCACCTCCTATCTGGCCGAGGTTCAGAAGGGGATGGGGCGTGCTTCGGACGAATCCATCGCCAAGAAGCTGGACGAGATCGCGGATGCACAGCGCAAGACGGAAACCGCGCTGGCGACCTTCCATTCGACCCGCGCGGTCGAGGCCGCGGCCCGCGTTGTGCAGGCCGAACCCGAACCGGCCGCCGCCGAAGGGCAGGCCGATCTGCCGCTGGAACTGGGGCCCGAGGCGAACCGTCCGCCGCTGGCACGTGATGTCTTTGTCAGGGCGCTGAACTTCCCCGAAACCGCCGAGGACGAGGAAGGTTTTGCAGCCCTGCGCAAGGCGTTGAAGGATCGTCAGGCGGCGAACCTGATCCAGGCGGCGCAGGACGTGCTGACCCTGCTCAGCCAGGACGGCATCTACATGGACGACCTGCGCCCCGACCTGGCGCGGCCCGAGATCTGGCGCCGCTTTGCCCAGGGCGAACGGGGCCGCGTGGTTGCGGCGCTTGGCGGTATCCGCGACCGGTCCTCGCTGGCCCTGACGGCGGGGCGAATGCGGCAGGACCCGATCTTCCGCGACGCGGCGCATCACTTCCTGCGCCGGTTCGACCAGATGTTCGTGGAATTCGAACCGACCGCCACCGACCAGGACATCGCGGAACTGTCGGAAACCCGTACCGCCCGCGCCTTCATGCTCCTGGGCCGTGTGGCGGGGACGTTCAACTAGGGGGCTGGTCCCCAAGGTTATTGGCAATCAGAGTGACAGGTCGCCGGCGATGAAGTCGGCAATGGCGCGCGTATCGTCCAGGTCGAAGACGGGGCGATCCAGTACGATGGCCTCCGGCTGATCGCTGGCCAGGGCGCGCACGGTCGGATCGTCGCCGGCGAAGGGGGCCTTGCCTGTCACCTGCCTGTGCGCCTCGATCTTGGGATGAGTGCCGGTCTTGTAGCCTTCGATGAGCAGCAGATCGACCGGGCTCATCCGCGCGATCAGGTCTTCGAAGGGCGGCTCGGGCGCGTCGCACAGCTCGTGCAGCAGCGCCCAGCGAGACCCCGAAACCATCAGCACCTCCTGCGCGCCGGCCTCGCGGTGGCGATAGCTGTCCTTGCCGGGTTGATCCAGGTCGACCCGGTGATGGGTGTGCTTGACCGTCGACACGGTCAGGCCACGCGCGGTGAATTCGGTCACCAGACGCTCCATCAGCCCGGTCTTGCCGGAATTCTTCCATCCGGCCACGCCGTAGAGTTTCATATTGCGGCTCCGATCAGGTCCTCGGCGTGGCGAAGATCCTCTGGCGTGTTGATGTTGAAGAAGGGGTCTGGTCGGGTCGCCGGGAAATCGCAAGGTATCGCGCCCTGGGCCTCTGTCCAGTCGGTGACGCGGCGGATGCCGGCGGCAAGGGCGGCGGCAAGGTCCTGGCGCAGGTGCACTGGCCACAGCCCCACAACCGGATGCAGCCGCCCGCCGCAGGAGGCGATGACTGGCCCCTCATGCCCCTCGGCATGCAGCATCAGTTGCGGGATCAGGTCGCCCGGCAGGAATGGCGTGTCGATGGCCACGGTCGCCACATGCGTCGCCCCTTGCGCCGCCGCCCATTCCATCGCCGCGCGGATGCCGGCCAGCGGGCCGGGGCGATCGGCGTCGAGGTCGGGGACAAGGGGCAGGCCCATGGGAGCGGGATGATCCGCCGGGGCGTTCAGCGCGATATGGTCTGTCTGCGGCTCAAGCCGGTCCAGCAGATGCGCCAGCAGGGGACGCCCCGCCAGCATCAGCGTGGATTTGTCGGCGCGGCCCATGCGTCGGCCAGCGCCGCCGCTCAGAATGACCAAGGGGGGCGCGGTCACCGGGTGACCGTCGCAAATCTGCGCAGTGCAAAGGCGGAGTTGTGAGGCATGGGCAATTGCATCGGCCGGGCGCTGGACGTAGGTCGGTTCTGTTATCCAGTCTATGAGCTTCCCGCCATGTCCTCCACACCCGATTCCGCCTTTTGGCAGGGTTTCCGCGACGGTCTGCCCTATCTCCTCGTCGTGGGGCCGTTCGGCATGCTGTTCGGCGTCGTGGCGACCGAAGCCGGGCTGAACGTGTTCGAGGCGCTGACATTCTCGGTCATGGTGATCGCGGGGGCGGCGCAGTTCACCGCGCTGCAATTGTTGCAGGACGGCGCACCGACCATCGTCGTCATCCTGTCGGCCCTTGCGGTCAACCTGCGGATGGCGATGTATTCGGCTTCCCTCACGCCGCATATCGGCAAGGCGCCGATGTGGCAGCGGGCCGTGGCGGCCTATTTCACGGTCGATCAGAGCTATGCGATCTCGATCACGACGTTCGAGAAGAACCCGGATTGGTCGGTGGCGCGGAAGGTGTCGTATTTCTTTGGTGTCATAACCCCGGTTTGCCCTATGTGGTACGTGCTGACGCTGGTCGGGGCTATCTTGGGCAGTGCGATCCCGCCCGAATTTGCGTTGGACTTCGCCCTGCCGATCACCTTCATCGCGATGATCGCACCGATGCTGCGCTCCCTGCCGCACCTGTCGGCGGCCACCGTTGCGGTGGTGATGGCGCTGGTCTGCGCGCCGCTGCCGCTGAACCTGGGCCTTCTGGTCGCTGCGCTGCTGGGCATGATGACCGGCGCGCAGGTCGAATTGTTCGTGGAACGCCGCAAGCTGAAGCAGGAGGCCGCGTGATGGATAACGATCTGCAGCTCTGGATCGTGATGATCGCGCTCGGAATCGGCAGCTTTGGCCTTCGGTTCGCCTTTACCGGGCTGGTGGGCGACCGGCAGATGCCGGAATGGCTGCTGCGGCACCTGCGTTACACGGCGGTGGCCGTGCTGCCCGCGCTGGTCGCGCCGCTCGTCGCTTGGCCGGCCGCTACGAATGGCGAGGTCGACCCGGCCCGCCTGCTTGCGGCCTTTGCGGCGTTGATTGTCGGGTTCGTCAGCAAACGTGCAATGGCGGCGATCCTTGCGGGGATCGCGGTGCTTTACGTGATGCTCTGGTGGCTGGGCTGAACCAGCCGCCGGTCAGTCGTTTTCCAGGTAAGTCTGACCCTGCACGCCGGGGAAATTGACCAGCTGCTCTTCCAGTTTTTTCGGATAGTAGGTCTGTTCGATCGACTCGAAGCCCGGCAGAGATTTCAGGATCGAAGAAGTGCTGGCCGCGCAATGTGCTGCGGCAACCGGCCCATTGGCCTTGACCATCTGCAACGCCATTTCCGCGACCTGTGCCGAAACCGGGATGGTCTGGGTGGTCACCAGGAATTCGGTCCGGGCATGGGCGCTGGTAAAGGCACGGTCGACTGCGGGAGAGAACCCGTAGATCACGTCACCGGACCGGACGATATCCTGCGCCTCGAACCCGCCAGCGGGGTCAAACAGCACGGTTTCGGAGCCATTGACCGCCAGCGCCGTATGGGCGCCGGAGTTGGTTCGGCGGTTGACCACCGTGTAAAGCTTGAGAGAGGGCGCAGCAGAGCTGCGATAGGCCAGGGGCGCCAGTTGTTCCGGCGGCAGTACGTCGGGGTTCCGGGTACAGGCCGCCATCACGGAAATCGCCGCCAGGGCAAGAAACAGGCGTTTCATCGTCGTCTCCTGTCCGGGCGGATATTGGCGCCCGCTGAGGGGTTTAGCTGTTGAACAGCGCCAGGAAGATCAGGATCCCGATGGAGATACCGGCAACCCAGGTGGATGCCTTGATGAATCCTTCGAAGGTCTTTTCCTGAACTTCGATATCCATTTCACCGTGCTTGTGGTCGGCCATGGTACAATCCTTTCAGATTTCAGTCGAACGGGTGATTAGCGGATTTGTCGGGTCCTGTCACGCCTCAGGCGCGTCCTGCGTTGTCTTTTCGAGACTTTGTCGCAGGCGGAACCCGATCCGGTTGGGCTTTGCCTCTTTCACCATCTTCGGCATCGCGCGCAGCAGCACCGACAGCTGGCTGACATGCTGGATCAGCTGGGTCTTACCGCCCACCGGATCGCGGCCATAGAAGGTGACGATATCGGGATCGAAAAAGCCCATGCCCTCGATCCGCAGAACGCCAGCCTCGCCGCCGGCAAAGCCCATGGCGACCTCGTGTTCCGAATCCAGCGTTTCCTCGAAATTCTGGATGTAGAGAATCAGGCGTTCATAGGCCCATTCCGCCGGGCTTTTCTGCTTGGCGGGCTTGGCGGTGACGTGATCGGGCCGGTCCTCCTGCTCGCCATCGGGCAGCGCGTCGTAGCGGCGGGGCAGGGCGTCGGCCTCGTGCGCCTCGGCAGAGGTGGCGATGTCGTTGTCCATCAGGGGCTCCTTGATTGCGTCGCGGGACCCGGAAGGGCCGTCAGATCGCCTGCCAGAGGAACGCGCCATCCTCGCGCAGAGTGCGTGAGGCCCGGCCGATCTTGTGCAGGTGCTGAAGGTGAGCATAGGCCTCGACCATCGCAAGACCATAGATCTCGTCGACGATTTCCCGCTTGAACAGCGGAGAGAAGCATTCGACCGCCGTTTTCGGCTCTGCGATGTGATCCACCAGGCGGTTCAGGCCGCTATGGTGGTTCTCTATCAGGTCGTTCATGCGACGCGGCAGGCCGGTGAAGGGCAACTTGTGACCACCGATGACCAGGTGATCCTCGTGGGCCAGTTGCTGCAGGCGTTCGCAGGCCTCTAGCCACTCGGCCAGCGGATCGGCTTCGGGTTCGGCGGGCTGGACACCGACATTGGGGCTGATCGTCGGCAGCACCTGATCGCCCGCGATGACGAGGTTGTCGTCGCGCGACCACAGGGTCACATGTTCCGGCGCGTGGCCGTTGCCCATGTGCACGTCCCAGTCGCGGCCACCGGCGCGGATCACGTCGCCCTGCTGGATCCGGACATGACCGACGGGCACGCGGTGCACGATATCGGCAAAGTTGAAGGGCCGTTCGCTCTTGCGCTTTTCCAGACGTTCGGGCGGCATCCCGGCCTGCACCCAGTACCGGATCGCCGCCGGAGAGGGGGTTTCCTCTTCGTCCAGCACCAGCATCCGGGTCAGCAGGTAGGTGGTGCGCGACGCCCAGTGTTCTGCGCCGTGTTTCTCCATGAACCAGCCCAGCATCCCCACGTGGTCGGGATGGTGGTGGGTCGAGATCACGCGCCCCACCGGCTTGCCCTTGAGCGGCCCGGCCAGGTTCTGTTCCCAATAGCCGACCGTGGCCTTGGTGTAGGACCCGGTATCGACCAGGGTCCAGCTGTCGCCGTCATCCAGCGCCACCACGTTCACCCATTTCAGGGCCATGGGCAGCGGGATCGACAGCCAGAGCACGCCTTCGGCGATTTCGACCGCCTCACCGGGGGCGGGGATTTCGGGCCAGGGGAAGTTCAGCGGTGCGTGTTTGGATGGGCTCACGCAGACAACTCCTCGGCTGTCAGCGCATACAGGTCCTCGGCCCCGCAGGTGGCGTGGGCCAGGTGACCGACATGCTCGGGCAGCAGACGGTTGATGTAGAACCGGGCGAGGCGCGTCCGCGGGCCGTCGCCATCTTCGGTCATCGCGGCCTTCAGGTGGTAATGCGCGCCCAGCACACGGGCAAAGCCCATCAGGTAGGGCACCGCGCCGGCGAAACGGTCGTTCAGGTCGCCCTGGGCGATCATCCATTCGGTCGCTTCGCGCAGGGTTTCCGCGGCTTCCCACACCGCGCCGCCCAGTTCCGGCAGATCGGCGCGAGCGGTTTCGGCCTGGGCCTCGATTTCTTCGATCAGGGTGGTGGCCATTTCACCGCCATCCATCATCTTGCGGGCGACCATGTCCATCGCCTGGATGCCGTTGGTGCCCTCGTAGATCGCGGTGACACGGACATCGCGGCTGTATTGCGCGGCGCCGGTTTCCTCGATGAAGCCCATGCCGCCATGGACCTGCACGCCCATTTCCGACACGCGCATCCCGGTTTCGGTGCCGAAGGCCTTGGCAATCGGCGTCAGGAAGGCCGCGCGGGCGCCCCATTCCTTTTCGCCGGTGGCGGTTTCCATGTCGATGGCAACACCGCAGGCCAGCGCGATGGCGCGGGCGGCGAAGGTGTCGGCCTTCATCGTGGTCAGCATGCGGCGCACATCCGCATGGTCGATGATGGTGCCGGTGCCGCCGGGCTTGCCGTCGAGCGGCGTCTTGCCCTGCTTGCGGTCCATTGCATAGGCGAAGGCATGTTGCAGCGCGCCTTCGGCGACGCCGATACCCTGGATGCCGACACCCAGGCGGGCGTTGTTCATCATGGTGAACATCGCGGCCATGCCCTTGTTTTCTTCACCGACCAGCCAGCCGATCGCGCCGTCGAACTGCATCACGCAGGTCGGCGAGCCATGCAGGCCCATCTTGTGCTCCAGCGATTGGACGCGAAGGCTGTTGGGATCGCCCAGCGACCCGTCCTCGTTGACCATGTACTTGGGCACCATGAACAGGCTGATGCCCTTGGTGCCGGGCGCTGCATCGGGCAGGCGCGCCAGGACGAGGTGGCAGACATTGCCACCGAAATCGTGATCGCCCCAGGAGATGTAGATCTTCGTCCCCGTGACCGCGTAGGACCCGTCGCCGTTCGGCACGGCCTTGGACGACAGCGCGCCCACATCCGATCCGGCCTGCGGTTCGGTCAGGTTCATCGTGCCGGTCCATTCGCCCGAGATCAGCTTGGGCAGGTAGGTTTCCTTCATCCAGTCGGGGGCGTGGTGATCCAGCGCCTCGATCTGGCCCTGGCTGAGCAGCGGGTTCAGACCAAGCGACAGGCAGGCGGCCGAGAACAGGTCGTTGACCACGCAGGTCAGGGTCTGCGGCAGGTCCATGCCACCGTGATCGGCAGGGGCGGAAAGGCCCAGCCAGCCGCCCTCGGCAATCGCCTTGTAGCCATCGGCAAACCCCTTCGAGGTCCGAACGACACCGTTTTCCAGCACAGCCGGGTCCAGGTCGCCGTTGCGGTTCAGGGGCGCCAGAACCTCTTCGGACAGCTTGCCGACCTCGGACAGGATCGCCTCGACCGTTTCGGGGCTGGCCTCGCCATAGGCGTCGGTCGCGGCGACCTTGGCGAAATCGACGATCTCATCCAGCAGGAACCGGTATTCGGAAACAGGGGAGCGAAATGGCATGGGGTCCTCCTCGGCGATGCGCGCCGCGCTTGGCAAGCAATGTGCCGTCTTCTATGCACGTCTTTGATAGGGAAGGCTAGCCACCCCGCCGCCCGCTTCAACCCCAAACGCGGCGTCACGGAGAATGCCCCAATGACCGAATTGCTGCGACCCGACGATGCCGGATTATCCCGTGCGGCTAGTCTGTTGCATGAAGGACAGCTGGTCGCCATGCCGACCGAGACGGTCTATGGACTGGCCGGAAACGCGGCCGATGACCGGGCCGTCGCGGCGATCTACGAGGCCAAGGGGCGGCCCTCCTTCAACCCGCTGATCGCCCATGTCAGCGACATCGCAATGGCCGAGGGGCTGGTCGAAATGTCGGATGCGGCGCGCGCGCTGGCGGCGGCGTTCTGGCCCGGCGCCTTGACGCTGGTTCTGCCGCTGCGCGCGGGGGCGAAAGTGTCGCCGTTGGTCACGGCGGGCCTGTCCACGCTGGCCGTGCGCATGCCCTCGCACCCTGTGGCCCGCGCCCTCCTGTCGACCTTCGGCGGGGCCGTGGCCGCCCCCTCGGCCAACCCGTCCGGCCGGATCAGCCCGACCGAGGCCGCGCATGTCATGGCCGGCCTCGACGGTCGGATCGCGGCGGTTCTCGACGGCGGGGCCTGCACCATCGGAGTGGAAAGCACCATCGTCGGATTCGACGAGACCGGGCAGGCCGTTGTCCTGCGCGACGGCGGCATTCCCGAGGAGGCACTGGCGGAGGTTCTGGGCCATCCGGTGGGGCACCGGGCCGAGGGCGCGGCGATCAGCGCGCCGGGGCAGCTCCTGTCGCATTACGCGCCCGAAGGGGCCGTGCGGCTGAATGTCACCGTGCCCGAACCGGGTGAGGTCATGCTGGGCTTTGGCCCGATGGCCTGCGACCTGAATCTGTCCGAAAGCGGGGACCTGGCCGAAGCAGCGGCCAACCTGTTTCGCCATTTCCATGCGCTGGATGCCATGGGGGCCGGCCGGATCGCGGTGGCCCCGGTACCGGAAACCGGGCTGGGCCGGGCGATCAACGACAGGCTGCGCCGCGCCGCCGCGCCACGGTAAGGGTCAGGAACGGATCAGGCGTGGCCCGCGACCGATGACAGGCTGAGCGCGCTGATCTTCTCGTTGGCCAGCGCGGCCTCCCATTTGCGGGCGTCGGGTGTGCCAAAGATCAGCTTCATCGGCGCCTCGCCGACCAGCCAGGCGTTCTGGGCGATCTCGCCCTCCAGCTGGCCTGGACCCCAGCCGCAATATCCCAGCATGACCAAGGCGATGTCGGGGCCGGTGCCTTCGACCAGGTCCTCGATCACGTCCAGCGTGCCGGTCAGCGACACGTCGGGCGTCACCGGCATGGTGGAAATCGCGCTGCTGTATTCGGAGGAATGGAGGACGAAGCCGCGCTCCGTTTCGACCGGGCCACCGGAATGGATGGGGCAATTGTCGGCGTCCGAGGGTTCTTCCAGCCCCAGCTGGGCGGACAGATCGCGCAGGGAAACATCGTCGGTGGGCAGGTTGATCATCAGGCCCATGGCGCCTTCTTCGGAATGCGCGCACAGAAGGATGACGCTGCGGGCGAAGCGGTCGTCTCCCATTTCAGGCATGGCAATCAAGACCTTGCCGGCAAGTTGTGTCGTCGGTTCCACTCAGCCCATCCAGTGTTTCGGCGCCTGGCGCTGACCATTAACTTGATGCTTTTGCGCGTCGGTTTCAACGCAATTTGACGCTTTTGATCGTCTCGCCGGAATGTGAGTTGGCATTGATCGCGGGAATGCGCATTTGATACCTACCATGAAGATGATCCGACGCCTTACCACCCTGATCGCTGCGCTGGCCGCCGTGCCGGCCCTTGCGAATCCCTATGACGCACATGTCTCTGCCCGGCTTCTGCCTGGTTGGCAGCAGGCGGACGGGTCGCATGTGGCCGCGCTCGAGGTGACGCTGTCGGATGGCTGGAAGACCTATTGGCGTGCGCCGGGCGATGCCGGGGTACCGCCGGTCTTTTCCTGGTCCGGGTCGCGCAACGTGCACAGCGTTCAGGTGATCTGGCCACGGCCCGAGGTGTTCTACCAGAACGGCATGCGCTCCATTGGGTATTCCAAGCGGATGGTCCTGCCCCTGCGGATCGAACCGCGCGGCAATGGCGGGCAGATGCAGCTGGATGGCGACATCCAGATCGGGATCTGTTCCGATGTCTGCGTGCCGATGACCCTGTCGCTGGACGCCGTGCAGCTGCCCGATCAGGGGCGCCGCGATCCGGCCATCGCCGCCGCGCTGGCCGACCGGCCCTATTCGGGGCGCGAGGTCGGGCTGCGTGACGTGTCCTGCGCGGTTGAACCGGGGCCCAAGAAGATGCGCCTGCGGGCCGAGATCGACATGCCCGCCATTGGCGGCACGGAACATGTGGTCTTTGAAACCTCCAACCCCGCGATCTGGATCGCCGAGGCCAAGACCCGCCGCGAGGGCAACCGCCTGATCGCCGAGACGGAGCTGATGCAGATGAACGGCCAGCCCTTTGCGCTGGACCGGTCGGGGCTGCGGCTTACCGTTCTGGGGGCGGATCGCGCCGTCGATATCCAGGGCTGCCCGGCCCGCTAGGCCGGTTACGCCCGCGCCCCGCGCCGCCGCAATCCATAGGTGATTGCGGTGATCGCGTAGACCCCCAGCACCACCAGCGCCGCACCCAGCACGAACAGCGCCAGCGCAAGGGCCATCACCGGCAGCCCGCCGGGCAATGGCAGCACCGTGGTGATCGGCGTCGGCAGCTCTCCGGTCCAGGCGGCCCAGCCCATCGTCGCCACAAGCCAGCCACCGATCAGCGCGGTCGCGATGCCGTTGGCCGATCGCAATCCGGTGGCACGACGGGCCGTCAGGCTGCGGCGCCAGGACGTGGTCAGGCGCGCGACATCGTCCTGCACGGCCAGCAGGGCAGGCACGATCATCAGGACCAACACCATGCCAAAGCCCAGCCCGTAGACCAGCGTGATGACCGTGGGCCGCAGGAACTGCGCCTGGCTGGATTGCTCGTAAAGCAGCGGGGCCAGCCCCAGCACCGTGGTCAGAGTGGTCAGCATGACCGGGCGCAGCCGGTCCGCCGCACCGTCGATGATCGACGGAACAAGGCCCCGTTCCTCGGCATATTCGTCGATCGTGGTCACCAGCACGATGGAATCGTTGATGATGATCCCGGTCATGCCCAGCAGGCCGACCACGGTGAACATCGACAGCGGCACCTCCCACAGGTGGTGGCCGTAGATCGTGCCGACGAGGCCGAAGGGAATGATCGCCATCACGACCATGGGCCGGGTCCAGCTGGAAAAGACCCAGGCGAGGACAAGGTAGATACCCAGCAGGACAAGGATCAACCCGGTCGCGGCATCTGTCAGGAAGTCGTTCTCCTGCTCGCTCAGGCCGGACATGCGCCATTCGACCTGCTGTTCGCTGGCGATGGTGGGCAGGATGTCCTGTTGCAGGATGCGCATGATCTCGGCCGCGCGGGCGGGGTCGTCTTCCGAGATATCCCCGTTGACCGAGATCAGCCGAATGCCGTTTTCGCGCCGCACGGTGGAGAACCCGGTGCGGTTCTCGACCTGCACGATGTCGGCCAGCGGCACGTAGCCGCCCGAGGCGGTGCGCATCTGGGTGCGGTCCAGGAAATCGGCTGTCAGCTCTCCTTCGGGCAGCTCCACCCGGATTTCGGCAGAGCGGGGGCCGTCGGGATAGGTCGCGGCCTCGATCCCGTTCAGGCGGTTGCGCAGCACGCGACCAAGCTCGTCGATGGTAAAGCCGAGCGCCTGTCCCTGCGGGGTGAGCTCCAGGATCAGCTCTTCCTTGTCATAGGCCAGGTTGTCCTCGACCGCCGACACTTCGGGGAAGGGCAGGAGCGCGTCCTTCAACGCCTCGCTTGCCGCCTTCAGGGTCTCGGCGGAGGCCCCGTAGAACTGCACGTCCAGCGCGTCACCGGCGGGGCCGGAGCGCCAGCCGCGAAAGCTGAGTTCCTCGACCATGGGGTGGCGTTCGATCCGGTCCTGCAGCACGCCCAGGAATGCGAAGGAGGAGTAGGGCCGGTCATCGGGGTCGATCAGCTCGATCGCGATGGAGCCCAGCTGATCGGGCTCCTTGCTGTCGGATCCGGAGAGGCTGCGCCCGGTATTTCCTCCGATCTCGGCGATGGCGTAGTCTACGGGGTTGCGGCCATATTCGGCCTCGTATTCCGCCGCGACCTCTTCTACGGCGCGCTGCATGGCGCGCATCTGTTCCATCGCCTCTTCGCGGGTCGCGCCCTCGGCCATCATGAAGTTGCCAGAGATCGAGCCGCGTTCAGGCGAGTTGAAGAACCGCCATTGCACGTCGCCCTGGATGAACAAGGCGGCCTGGCTGGCAAAGGCCACGACGACACCGGCCAGCACCGGGTAGCGCGCCTTGATGACGCCCGCCATGAAGGGCCGGAACAGCGTGTCGCGGACCCAGCCAAAGCCCCGGTTCACCTGCCGCGAGGGCCAGTCGTACCAGTGCTTTTCGCCCGAATGGGCCAGCGCGTGGGACATGTGGCGCGGCAGGATCAGGAAGCATTCCACCAGCGAGGCGATCAGCACCACGATCACGGTGAAGGGGATGTCGGCGATCATTTCGCCGAACCGCCCGCTGATCGCCGTCAGCCCGAAGAAGGCGATCACCGTGGTCAGCGTGGCGGAAAAGACCGGCAGGGCCATCCGCTGGGCCGCGCGTTCCGCCGCCACGACCGGGCCTTCCCCCAGCTTGCGCACCCGCGCGTCGGCATGTTCGCCCACGACGATGGCGTCATCGACGACGATGCCCAGCGTGATGATCAGCGCGAACAGAGAGATCATGTTCAGCGTCAGGCCCGCCAGGTACATGAACGCGATGGCCGACAGCATCGCCACGGGAATACCGGCGGCCACCCAGAAGGCGGTGCGGGCATTGAGAAACAGGAACAGCAACACCAGCACCAGCCCGAGGCCCATCAGCCCGTTATCCAGCAGGATATCGAGCCGCCCGGTGATCGCCTCGGCCCTCGTGCGGATCAGGTCAATGGAACTGCCCTGCGGCAGGGTCGGCTCCATTGCGGCGGCGACTTCTTCGACCTGGCGCTGGATCTTGATCGCGTCGCCCTGTTCCGAGCGGTCCACGCGTACCGAAACGGCGGGGTTTTCGCCCACGAAATAGCCGCGTTCCCGCGCCGTGCCGAAGACCTGGATATTGGCCACGTCGCCGATGGTCAGCGAGGATCCGTCGGGGTTGGAGCGCAGCACGATCCCGGCGATTTCATCGGCCGACCGTTTCTCGACCCCGGTGCGGACGCGGGCATTGGCGCCGGTGACGTCGCCGGCGGGGTCCGCGTTCACCTCTGCGGCGATGGCGCTGGCGATCTCGGCCATGGTGATGTCGCGGGCGATCAGGTTGACCGAGGGCACCTCGACCAGGGTCTGCGGTGCGGCGACGCCGCGGATCGTGGTGCGGGTCACGCCCTCGGCAAAGAGGCGGGTGACGAACTCATCCGCGAAGCGTCCCAGCTGATCGGGACCGACGGGGCCGGTGATGACCACATCCGTGACCCGGTCGCGCCAGCCGCCGCGCCGGATCACCGGGTCTTCGGCCTCTTCGGGCAGGTTGGTGACCGCATCCACCGCAGTCTGCACGTCGTCGCCTGCGCGGGACATGTCCCAGCCCGGTTCGAATTCCAGCCCGATCGAACCGCGCCCCTCGGTCGAGCGGCTTTCAGAGCTTTCGACCCCTTCGACCGCCAACAGCGCCGGTTCCAGCAATTGCACGATGGCGGTGTCGATATCCTCGGCCCCCGCGCCATCCCAGCGGACGGAGACGTCGATGCTGTCGGACACAATATCGGGGAAGAACTGCGCCCGCATCCGCGGTACGGCGGTCATGCCCGCGGCCAGCAGGATCACCAGGAGAAGGTTCGCCGCGGTCCGGTGGCGGGTGAAATAGCTGAGGATCCCGCCGACCCCGCCCTTGACGCCGCTGGCCATGGATCAGCCCCCCATCCGGGATTCGATCCGCGCCACCATCGAGGCCGGGACCCGGTCGCTTTCCAGCTGCGTCAGGATGCGGGTCTTCACGTCCTCGGGCAGGCGTCTGCTGGCGGTGATGAAGGCGCGCAGCTTGTCGCGCCGCTCGGGCGTCAGTTCGACGAAATCGGGCTGGGCCTCTTCGGCCTCGACCGCGCCGCGGGGGCGCAGGGGACGGACCTTGATCCCCGGCCCCAGAAGCGGCGAGCGCTGCGACACGACTTCGCGCCCGGCCAGAGCCTCGGCCCGGACCAGCACGTCATCACCCTGGCGCCGCATCAGGTCGACATCGAGGGTTTCCAGCCGTTCATCCTCGGTCAGGACCAGCACGGTCTGGGAGGCATCGACGGCGGTGGCGGGCAGGCGGATCACGCGCTCCAGCGGGGGTTCGGTGATCTCGACCGTGACGAAATCGCCGGGCTTCAGGCCGCGGGCCGTATCGAGGCGGGCAAAGATCAGGCGGCCGGTCTGGCCATCGCCGACCGCTGCGCTGTCGCGGGTGATCGTGCCATCGGTACTGAGCGCGATGCCCTGCACGTCCAGCATCACGGTGACATCGGCGCGCAGCAGGTCGCCATCGCTGTTCAACAGCCGCGCATATTGCGAGGTGGACACGCGAAACGCGACCTCAAGCGCGTTGGCATCGACCAGCTGGGCCAGCTGTTCGTTGGCCGACACCAGCCCGCCTTCGACCGCCGTGACCTCGGACAGGGTACCGTCGAATTCGGCAGTGATGGTCGTGTCGTCCAGGTTTCTTTGCGCCTCGTCCCGGGCGATGGTCGCGCGGGACAGCGTGGTTTCCGCGTTCTCGATCCGGGTTTCGGCCTGGGCCAGCGCATTGCGCGAGGACAGCACGGCCTGTCGGGCAGAGGCGGCAGAGAGTTCCGCATCCTCGACCAGCGCCTCGGTCCCGACGCCGCGGTCACGCAGATCGACCTGGCGCTGGAAGGCGCGTTCGCGCAGGGCGGCCTGTTCCTCGGCTGCGGTGAGGGTGTCGCGGGCGATCTCGAGCGCACGGTCGGCGTCGCGCACCGCGATCTCGGCATCGCGCAGGTCGTTGCTGGCGCGGTCCAGTTCCGATTGCGCATTGGCCGGGTCGATCCGCGCCAGCACCTGGCCCGCACGGACCGTCGCGCCCTCTTCGAACGTCTCGGCCAGTTCGATCACCGTGCCCGTGGTCGCGGCGCGGATTTCCAGCGTGCGGCGGCTGCGGACCTCGCCGAAGGCGGTGAGGATCGGGGTGATCGTTTCTTCGCGGGCCTGAACGACGTTGACGGCAAAGACCCGTTCGCGGGCCTGGGGCATGCGCGGTTCATCGGCCAGCCGGGTTTCCACCGCGTCCCGCACCAGCGCGGCGGCATAGACCACCAAGCCAAGTGTGACCGCGATCAGGAAAAGCCCGGTCAGGCTGTGTCGTATGAAGCGCATCTTGCCAGTCCAATCAGGGCCCGTCCGGGCCAGGTCTTATAAGGTAACACCCGGCCCCGCAGAACCAAGCCACGATGGTGTTACGCAGCTTGATACGGTTTCCGTCGCGGATCGGGGCAATTATTTTCGACGCAGGTGTTCGTCGAGCCGGGGCATGATTTCCACGAAATTGCAGGGCGCGTGGCGGTAATCGAACTGGTGCAAGAGGATCTCGTCCCAGGCGTCCTTGCACGCCCCCGTGCTGCCGGGCAGGGCAAAGAGGTAGGTGCCGCCGGCCACGCCGGCCGTTGCACGGGATTGCACGGCAGACGTGCCGATCTTCTTCATCGACACGATGGTGAAGATCGTTCCGAAGGCGTCGATCTCTTTCTCGTAGACGTCGCGATGCGCCTCAACCGTGACGTCGCGCCCGGTCAGGCCCGTCCCGCCGGTCGAGATCACGGCGTCGATGGCCGGGTCGGCGATCCAGTCGCGCAGCTGCGCGCTGATCCTGTCGCGGTCGTCGGTGGTGATGGCGCGGGCGGCCAGGCGGTGGCCTGCCGCCTCGATCCGGGCGACCAGCGTGTCGCCCGAACGGTCATCCTCGGGCCCGCGTGTGTCGGAGACGGTGAGCACGGCGATGCCGATGGGAATGAAGGATTTTTCGGTCATTTGGTCTCTGCAAGGGCAAGGCGCAGGGCGAGCAGGGTGAAGACCCCGGCGCTGACGCGCCCCAGCCAGCGGGAAAATTGCGCCGATCGGGCCAGGCGGCGGCCCGCGCCGCCCGCCAGGTGCCCGACCGTGCCGTTGATGACGAAGCCGCCCGCGCCGAGCGCCGCCCCGAAGACCAGGAATTGGGGCATGAGCGGCAGGGTCGGGTCGACGAATTGCGGCAGGAAGGCCAGCACGAACAGGATCACCTTGGGGTTGGTCAGGTTGACGATCAGCCCCTCGCGAAAGGCGTGGGTCGGTGTGTCCTCGGGCACATCGGCGCGGCCGGATTTCAGCGATTTCACCGCCAGCCACAGCAGGTAGGCAACCCCGACCCAGCGGATCAGGTCCAGCAGCGCCGGATGCGCCGCGATCAGTGCAGCAAGGCCCAGACCGGCCACGGCGGCGTGGATGAACGCGCCGAGTGCGATCCCGCCCGAGGCGCGCCAGGCCGCGACCGGCCCGCGTCGCAGACCTTGCGCAAAGCAGAACATCATGTCCGCGCCGGGCGTCAGGTTCAGGGCCAGGCTGGCGGGCAGAAACGCCAGCAGGGTCAGCGGATCGAGGATCAAGAAGCACCCCCCAGCCGCGCCCGGATCGCCAGCAGATCCGCCCAGGCGTCGCGCTTGGCATGGGGCTGGCGCAGCAGGTAGGCGGGATGGGTCATGGGCATGGCGGGGCGGCCGAAGGCCTCGGCCCACTTGCCGCGCAGGCGCAGGATACCCTGCCGGCCCAGACCGGCGCGGCAGGCGATATTGCCCATCAGAACAATGACATCCGGGTTCGCCAGCTCGATATGTTTCTGCACGAAGGGCAGCATCATCGCGATCTCTTCGGGTTCGGGGTCGCGGTTCTGCGGCGGCCGCCAGGGCAGGACGTTGGTGATATAGACCGCGCGGTCCGGGGTGTCGGTGGTACGGTCCATCTCGATCGCGTCCAGCATCCGGTCCAGCAGGCGCCCGGCGCGGCCGACAAAGGGACGGCCTTCGCGATCCTCGTCGCGGCCCGGAGCCTCGCCCAGGATCATCAGGCGCGCGGCCGGATTGCCGTCGGAGAAGACGAGGTTTCGTGCCCCACGCTTGAGCGCGCAATGATCATAGCCCGCCATCGCCTCGCGCAGGGTGTCGAGGCTGGTGGCGGCGGAGGCGGCGTGGCGGGCGACCTCGACCGCGTCGATCTCGGTCCGTTCCTGGACCTGTGGGGTGGCGGCGGTGCGGCTGTCGCGGGCGGGTTCCTTGGCCTTGTTGGCGGCCGCTTCGGCATCCGCCTTGGCCACGGCAAAGCGGTCGACGGGGGTGTCCCCGATCGCCTCGTCCGCGCCCAGTTCGATCTGCCAGTCGAGCAGGGCCTTCGCGGTATGCCAGTCCAGTGCCGATTCCATGGCCGGAGGTTACGCCGAACCGCGGGCGGGGGAAACTGGACGGTTTGAGGCGCTGTGCCGCGTGCCCGACGGGCCACGAAGGCAAACTAGGGCTGGAATTTGCAGGACGTCACGCTTAATCACGGCCAGAGAGCTTTGCGCAGGGGATGGGCCGATGGCTGACGATCTATACAACTCCTTCATGAATGGCCCCGACGAAAAGGGCCGGTTCGGAGAGTTCGGCGGACGCTTCGTTTCGGAAACGCTGATGCCGCTGATCCTCGATCTGCAGGCGGAATACGACCATGCCAAGGACGATCCGACCTTCTGGGCCGAGATGGACGACCTGTGGAAGAACTATGTCGGGCGTCCGTCGCCGCTCTATCATGCCAAGCGGCTGAGCGAGCATCTGGGCGGGGCGAAGATCTATCTCAAGCGGGACGAGCTGAACCATACCGGCGCGCACAAGATCAACAACGTGCTGGGCCAGATCATCCTGGCCCGCCGCATGGGCAAGACCCGGATCATCGCGGAAACCGGTGCCGGGCAGCACGGCGTGGCAACGGCCACGGTCTGCGCGAAATTCGGTTTGAAATGCGTGGTTTACATGGGCGCGCACGATGTGCGGCGCCAAGCCCCCAACGTGTTCCGCATGCGCCTGCTGGGCGCGGAGGTGGTGCCGGTGACCAGCGGTCGCGGCACGCTGAAGGACGCGATGAACGATGCGCTGCGCGACTGGGTGACCAATGTGCGCGACACGTTCTACTGCATCGGCACCGTGGCCGGGCCGCACCCCTATCCGGCGATGGTCCGCGACTTTCAGTCGGTCATCGGCAAGGAAGTGCGCTGGCAGCTGGCAGAGCAGGAAGGCGAAGGTCGCCTGCCCGATACGGTGATCGCCGCGATCGGTGGCGGGTCCAACGCCATGGGCCTGTTCTATGAATTCCTGGACGAACCTTCGGTCAAGATCATCGGGGTCGAGGCCGGCGGCAAGGGCGTGAACGACAAGATGGAACATTGCGCCTCGCTGACCGGCGGGCGCCCGGGCGTGCTGCATGGCAACCGCACCTACCTGTTGCAGGACGAGGACGGGCAGATCCTCGAAGGCTATTCCATCTCGGCCGGTCTGGATTATCCGGGCATCGGGCCCGAGCATTCCTGGCTGCACGATGTAGGCCGGGCCGAATATGTCTCGATCACCGATATGGAGGCGCTGGAGGCGTTCCAGCTGTCCTGTTCGACCGAGGGCATCATCCCCGCGCTGGAGCCTTCCCACGCGCTGGCCCATGTCATGAAGATCGCGCCGGACCTGCCCCAGGACCATATCATCGTGATGAACATGTGCGGTCGTGGCGACAAGGACGTGCAGACCGTGGCGCGCTACCTGGGCTTCGACATGTCCGACACGGAAGGCCGCGAGGCGGACTGACCTGCCGTCCGGCGCTGTTCGGTTTAGCCGCCGGGCGGTGCGGATGGCCGGCATTTCGACAGGAACGACGAAGGCTGCCCCGGGTCAGGCCCGGGGATGACGCAGCCGGGTTTCGTCGAGCGACGGGCCCCCGACGAAACCCTTAATAATTCGTGTACTCACCGCGCAGCGCCATTTTCAGCGATTCATGCGCCCAGCTGCCTGAGCCGCCCTTCGCCTCGATGATCTGCAACTGCGTCAACGCCTCGTCCCGGCGGTCTTGGGTCAGGAGGCCCTGAGCCATGTAGGAGCGGGCCAGCAGGTTGTCCGGGTCGATGGCCAGAGCGCGCTGATAGGCCTGCATCGCGCCGTCGAAATCCCCCATCTCGCGCAGGGCGAAGCCGCGATAGGTCAGGAAGCGGGGGCTGTCCTTTGCCTTGGCCCCGTCGATGACCTTGAGCACGGAGGCCGGGCGACCGGCATAGGCCAGTTCGCGCACGGCCTGGTACCGCTGGTCGTCGTCCAGGTCGAGCGAGGCGGATTTCACGCAGCCGTCCTTTTCCTTGTCGAAGACATAGCCGTCCGGGCACTCGGTCGAGGTCTCGGTCGGTTTGGGCGGGCTGTCGTCATCGCCGACCGCAAGTGCGGCTCCGGCGAGGAAGGGCAGGGCGAAGAGGGCGGCGGTGAGGGTCTGGCGCATGGCGGGCTCCGGTGACGTGGGATGGCACCACGGTAGCATCCGGGCCGAGTCGTTGCGAAATTTTTCCCAGACCGGCCGGGTTCCGCCGGTCCTGTGGCGTTTGGGCGGGGCGCTCAGGCCTGGCTGTCGTAGCGGCGCAGCACGTCGAACGGCACGATTTCCAGCGCGCGCTGATGCGTCCCGGCAAGGTTCACCTGCGGCGCGCAGCCCTCGTCATGGGCCTGCAGGAACCGGCCCGCGCAGAGGCACCAGCAATCGCCGGGCTTCAGGCCGGGAAAGGCAAAGGCGGGAATCGGGGTCGACAGGTCGTTGCCCACGTATTTCGAATAGGCCAAAAATTCGGCGGTCATGACCGCGCAGACAGTGTGGGACCCCTGATCCTCGGCACAGGTATTGCAATGGCCGTCGCGGAAGAAACCGGTCACGGGCCGGGTGGAGCAAGGGGCGAGCGCCTCTCCCAACACGTTGAGGGAGGGGTCTTTTACGGGGGGCATGGTGGCTCCTTTCGGGTGCACGCGCCACAGGTAGTGCATTGGACCGCCCCTGACGAGGGGGTCTTTCCGACTGTTTTGATCAGACGTGGTGCGGGCGGTCAGCCGGCGATCGCCGGTGTGGCCTCCATACGGCGGCCATGCGGGTCCATGTGGCCCAGGATCAGGCGCTCCGGCGTGCCGCCGGTGGACAGGGTCAGCGCGACCTCGGCCCCGTTGCCATTGCGCAGGGTTTCGACCGACAGATGCGCGAAGGGCGCATCGGGTGTGGCGCGGGCGGCGGCGTCCTCCAGGGCCTTGCGGCAGGCGGCGTCGATCTCGGGCGGGAAATATTGCCAGGCGATGGTGTGGAAGACGAAATCCACCTGTCCCGGTGTCGGTTCGGCCAGCCGTTCCGGCAGCCAGAGCGCGGCATCGGCCCGGTCGACGCAGGGTTCGGCAATCGACAGCGCTGCATCGAGCCGCGCCATCCGGTCGGGCTGATCGGGCCAGGTGTAACTGCGCAGGCGCAGCCGGGCGGCCGTATCGGTCGGGTCCAGCGGGTTCAGGTCGACCCCGCGCCGTTCCGCGATTTCAAAGGGCGCATCAGCGGGGAGCGGCCCGGACCAGTCGGGCTGCAGGGTGATGACCGGATCGGCGGCGCCACGGGTGGAGCCATCGGGCAGGGCCAGCGCATAGCGGTCGAAATAGAGGTTCAGCCCGGCAGAGGCGCCGATTTCCGACACCCGCAGCGGCAGGCCCGGAAAGCGTTGCGCGACGATCTGCGCGGCGGACAGCATGGCAACGGAGCGGCGCACCTCGTTCGTCTGGGGCGCGCTGTCGAGCCAGGTCATCATGTGCATTTCATGGGTGACCAGCGCGTTCGCCACGGCCCGCCAGAGCATGTCGTCGTCGGCGTCGTTGGGCGGATAGGCGGCCATGAGCGCCGGGTCGCGCTGCATCAGCACGAGGGCGTGCAGGGCACCGGCAAAGCGCAGGGCGGTCGCGTCGCCCAGGGCGGTGGCATCGCCGGGCCAGCCGATCAGGCGGTCGGCGACAGGTGTGCCGGGCCTGAGCCGCGCGCCGCAGACCCGCAGGAGCCGCGCCATGAACGGAGACCCGAGCCGTTCGCAGGCCCCGGCCTGTTGTTCGAACAGCGCCTCAAGCGGTGCGGGCGCGGCGGGGGGCGGCATCACTTGAACTTGTCCGCGAGCTTTTGCAGGGCGGAGCGTTTGTCGGGTTCCGGCGCGGCATCTTGTGTGTCCTCGGGCGCGGGTTTCGCGGCGTCGGGCTTGGGCTTCGTGGTCGAGGACCGGGGCGGTGCGGTGCGCAGGGCCACGGCGTTCATGAAGCGGCCCGTGTCGCCGGCGGCGAGTTCCGCCGCGCCGTCGCTGATGCCGCGCATCATGTCGTCGAGCCAGCCTTCCTCTGCCTTGGCGAAATCCGACAGGACATAGCCTGCGACCCGGTCCTTGTGGCCGGGATGGCCGATGCCAAGGCGGATGCGCTGGTAGTCCGCGCCGATATGTTGGTGGATCGAGCGCAGCCCGTTATGGCCCGCATGACCGCCGCCCTGCTTGACCCGCAGCTTGCCGGGGGCGAGGTCCAGTTCGTCGTGGAAGACGGTGATGTCGTCGGGGGTCAGCTTGTAGAAACGCATGGCTTCGCCGACCGACTGGCCGGACAGGTTCATGAAGGTCATCGGCTTGAGAAGCATGACCTTTTCCGAGCCCAGCTTGCCCTCGGTCAGTTCGGCCTGGAACTTGGATTTCCAGGGGCCGAAACCGTGATCCGAGGCGATCTGGTCGAGCGCCATGAAGCCGATATTGTGCCGGTTGCGGGCGTATTTACCGCCCGGATTGCCGAGGCCGACAAAAAGCAGCATTCGGTTCGTCCTTATTCCGTCAGGGCCCCGCGGTCGCGCAGGATTTGCAGGCGGGGCTTGTGCCGCGCCTTGTAGAGTATGTTGGCCCAGGCGACCACCAGGGGGGTCATCCAACCGGCATCGATTTCGATATCGTCGACGAGGCGGGACCCCTTGGGCGCGCGTTCGACGCGGCCGTGGTGTTTCCAGCTTTTCACGCCATTACCGTGTTCCGTGGAACGGAATTCGCGGGTTTCGTCGCTCAGTTCGGTGACGACGATGCGGTAGACCTGCGGCTTGGTCCGACCGAAGAGCGAGGTGGTGATCTGGATGTCCTGACCAGCGTACATGTCACCGGAGGGCAGGCCCTCCATCCGGACCATGCGGGCATTCATCTTGCGCAGGGCATCGAGGTCCTTGGTCACCGCCCAAAGCTGATCGGGGGTGCAGGCATATTCGCTGACGACGTGAACCTTACCCATGGGGGACCTCCTGGCTGTGCCGCCAGATTGGCACGGATGCGGCGCTGCGGCAATGGCGGCGGAGGGGCGGAGGCGCAAATGCAAAACGGCCCCGCCAAATGGCAGGGCCGTTCATCAAAGCCTTGAAAGCAGGGCTTATTCGGACTGGTCGACTTCGGTCGCTTCGACCTCGTCTGCAGCAACCTCTTCGCCTTCATCCTCTTCGTCGTCGCCGCTGCCGAGGGTGGCCGGGGCGGCGATGTTCGCGATGACGAAGTCACGGTCGATGGTCGGCTTGGCACCTGCGGGCAGGTCGACGGAGCTGATCGTGATGGTGTCGCCGATTTCCAGGCCGGCCAGATCGACAACGATCTTTTCGGGGATATCGCCGGCCACGACGTTCAGTTCGACGTCCGCACGGATCACGGTGAGCATGCCGCCCTTCTTGATGCCGGGGGCTTCTTCCTCGTTGAGGAACTCGACGGGGATGTGCAGGTTCACACGGCTGGTGCGGCGCAGGCGCATCAGGTCGAGGTGGGTCGGAAGGTCCTTGACCACATCGCGCTGAACGCCGCGGCAGATCACGCGGACATCGTCGTGGCCCTCAACCTTGAGGTTCCACAGAGTCGCCAGGAAACGGCCTGCTTTCAGCTTCTTGAGCAGATCGTTGAACGGGATCTGGATAGCGATCGGGTCCGCGTCGCCACCGTAAACAACACCCGGAACCATGCCAGCGCGGCGCGCTGCGCGAGCGGCGCCCTTGCCCGTCCCCGCACGTTCCTGGGCTACGAGATCAGGAATTTCTCCAGCCATTTTGAATTCTCCTAAGTGGGTGCGGACATCCTCCAAGGCTGTATGTCCGCTGTGAAGCTGCGCGCTTACACGGATTCTGGATTTATGGGAAGCGAAAAAGAGCCGTTGCCGGGCCCGCGAGGCAGCGGGCGTTGCGTCGCGGCGCTCCGGATGGGGCGAATCGGCGGCGAGACCCCGGTTAATGCCTGTGTAGCAGCGTTTTGGCGGGGTCGGTATCGCGTCGGTATGACGTCGGTATCACGTCGGTGCGCAGGCGGTGCCGGGGCCGGGTTAACGCCCCGCGCGCCGTGCAACGCGAAACGGCCGCCCCGGGGAACCGGAGCGGCCGTGAAACGCGGATGCCTGCGATGTCAGGTGTCGTAGGCGTTGGGGTAGATGAAGCCCGAAACCGGGTAGGTCGATCCATAGGCGCCGGGGATGCTTTCGACCCGGACGGCCGACCAGTCGCCGCGCTTGGACACGTCGATCACGGACATGGAGCGGGAGATCTGGTTGCGGGACCAGTTCGCGTGGTCGATCAGGACCTCGCGCTTGGACACGACGCGCGACACCACGGCGACATGGCCACGGGTCAGGCTGGAGGATTTGGAGAAGACCATCACCGCCCCGACGGAGGGCTTCGTGCCGCGGCGGTATTCGCCTTCGGCAGCGGCCCACCAGGTATGGGCGTCGCCGCGGATCTGGATGCCGGAGGCATTGCGCGCGAAGGGCACGCACCAGACGCGCTGACCATTGGCCTGAAGCGACATCACCTCGGAGATCGCGAAGGACATCCGGGCGGGGTCGAGCTGGCCAAGGCTGGCGGGGGTTTCAAAGCGGTCGTTGCGGCCACAGGCGGCGGCAAGGAGGAGGCCGGTCATGAGAACCAGGCCGCGTAAGATCGGTTTCGCGTTTGTCACGCTGTTTGTCCCTCGAAAGTTCTGTCTGCAGGTGCCGGTTGTGCGGCTTTTCATGACATGTTCGTCATTAACCGTGTTCTGACAAGCAATTTGGACGGGAGTTTGGCGGCTTTTGGCGGGAAATCGCCAGTTCCTGGGGATTTATCGGGGCAGAATTGCGATTCTCTGCACAATTGATCGCCGGTGATGTGGTTAATCGGCGCAGGGACCGGGTCCGGTTCTGTTGACCGGAACGCAAACGGGCGGACCAAGTGGCCCGCCCGTCGCTGTCGATCCGGGGTCGGTTCAGCCGATTTCGGCGCCGTCCTCGCGCCAGACGGCGATGACCGAAGAGCGCGGCTTGCCGTTGCCATCGGGCCAGGCGCCACCGGGATGCTGAATGCCGACAAAGGCGGTCTTTAGGTCCGCGGACCAGCACAGGCCCGTCACCTCCGCGCCGTTGGGCGCGGTGAGGAAGCGGGCGATTTCGCCGGTTTCGGTATTGCCGACAAGCATCTGGTTGTTGCCCATGCCGGCGAACTCACCTTCGTTGTCGTCATCGCCGTCGGTCTGGATCCAGAGCATCCCCTTGGTGTCGAAGGCCATGCCATCGGGGGAGTTGAACATGTTGCCCTCGGTGATGTTGTCCGACCCGGCATATTCATTGTCGTAGACGGTCGGGTTGCCGGCCATCACGTAGAGATCCCAGGCGAAGGTATCGGCACCGTGATCCTCGCCCTCGGGACGCCAGCGCACGATCTGGCCGAAATTGTTGGTCTCGCGCGGGTTGGGGCCGTTGACGGCGGTGTCGTCGCCGCCGGCATTGGGCTTCACGCCGCGGTTCTTGTTGTTGGTCAGGGCGCAATAGGCCTCGACCTTCAGCGGGTTGGCGGCGATCCATTCCGGGCGGTCCATCGTGGTGGCGCCGACCTTGGACGCGGCGATGCGCGAGAAGACGAGGATTTCCTCGACGCTCATGCCGGTGGTGTCGGGCGTCAGGGCCAGCCATTCGCCGGTCATGTCGTCGTTGAACCGCGCGACATAGAGCGTGCCGTCGGAGAGCAGGCCATCGGTGGCACCGCCCGCCTCGTACGTGCCGTTGGAGACGTAGCGATACATGAACTCGCCCCGTTCATCATCGCCCATGTAGACGATGATGCGGCCATCGGCGGCCTGTACCATTTCCGCGTTCTCGTGCTTGAATCGGCCGAGGGCGGTGTGCTTGACCGGGGTGCTTTCGGGATCGGCGGGGTCGATTTCGGTGATCCAGCCGTGACGGTGCGGTTCGTTCGGTTCCTTGGACAGGTCGTAGCGCGCGTCGTAGATTTCGTAGGCATAGCGGGACTGGCCGCCGATGCCGTAGCGGACCTCGCCTTCGGTCGGCGCCTTCTCGGCGGTGGTGCCGAAGTAGCCGTTGAAGTTTTCCTCGCAGGTCAGATAGGTGCCCCAGAGCGTCTTGCCCGAGCCGCAATTGTTCATCGTGCCCTTGGGGGACATGCCGTCGGGGTCGGCATTGGTTTTCACCAGGTCCGAGCCAGCGGCGGGGCCGTCCATAATCATCTGGGTTTCATGGGTGATGCGGCGGTTGTAGGGGCTGTCGATCACGACGCCATAGCCGTCGCCCTGATCGGCGATTTCCATCACGGTGACGCCCTGCATGTTCTTGAGCAGCGTGACCTCGTCGGCATCGCGCGGCGTGCCTTCGGAGGCGGCGGGCAGGTTGATCCTGGGGTTCACGTATTCGGAATTGACCGCGATCAGCTGTTTTCCGTCGACCTCGAACAGCTCCATCCCGTCAGTGTTTTCGCCGAAGACGCGGTCGGACATGGCGACCGGCACGCCGGTTTCCGAGGAATAGGCGCCCTGTGCGTCGGAAAAGAGCGGATCGCCCCAGCGGACCAGCGGTTTCCAGGCATAGCCTTCGGGCACGTGGATCTCGTGATCCGTGGCGATGCCGATGGGCTGGAAGCCGAAGCCGGCGGCCTGCGCGCGGGCCGACGACGCGAGGCCGGAGCCGAAGACCACGGCGCCCGAGCCGAAGGCCAGTGCGCCGCCCAGGAAGCCCCGGCGCGAGATCGCGGCCTCGACCACGGCGTCGAAGGCATTGGTGTCGGGGCGCGGGTCGCGGAGTTCGTCGAACGCGTCCCAGGAGAGATCGGAGGTGTCTTGCTTGGTCATGGTCCTGGCCTTTTCCGGAGGGTCATCTCGGGCGTGTTGCTAGGGCCGGATTGTAACAGGCTTTCGATGGATCCGTGACGCTGGCGCAAAGGCGCCGATGCGGCCCCCGGGGATCGGCCCGGGGGTGCCAGTGTGGTCGGGGCGGGTCAGTCCTGCCAGCGGCCGGAGAAGCCCTCGGGGACCAGGATGCAGGAGCGGTCGACATCCTTGATGTCGCGCTTGCCCGTGAAGGCCATGGAGATGTCCATTTCCTTGCGGATGACCTCGAGCGCGGCGGTCACGCCGGCCTCGCCCTGGGCGCCGAGGCCATGGATGAAGGCACGGCCGATATAGGTGCCCGTGGCGCCCATGGCGATCGCCTTGAGCACGTCCTGGCCCGAGCGGATGCCGCTATCGAGATGCACTTCGAGGTCGCCGCCGACGGCCTGCAGGATCGGGTCCAGCGCCCTGATCGAGCTGAGCGCGCCGTCCTGCTGGCGGCCGCCATGGTTCGACACGACGATGGCGTCGCAGCCGACCTTCTTGGCCATCACCGCGTCCTCGGCATCGAGAATGCCCTTAAGGATCACCGGGCCGCCCCACATTTCCTTGATCTGTTCGATCTTGGACCAGTCGAGCGCCGGGTCGAATTGCTGGGCCGTCCATTCGCCGAGGCGGGAGGTGTCCTTCACCCCCTTCACATGGCCGACGATATTGCCGAACTGGCGCCGATTGGTCTGAAGCATCTCGAGGCCCCAGGTCCACTTGGTCATCAGGTCGGCGATGACGGCGGGGGTCAGTTTCGGCGGGGCGGACAGGCCGTTCTTGAGGTCCTTGTGGCGCTGGCCGAGGATCTGCAGGTCTAGCGTGATCACGAGGGCCGAGCATTTGGCATCCTTGGCGCGCTGGATCAGGCGTTTCAGGTAATCCTGGTCCTTCATCGTGTAGAGCTGGAACCAGAAGGGTTTAGTCGTGTGTTCGGCCACGTCCTCGATCGAGCAGATGGACATGGTCGACAGCGTGAAGGGGACGCCGAATTTCTCGGCCGCCTTCGCCGCCTTGATCTCGCCGTCGGCGCGCTGCATGCCGGTGAGGCCCACGGGGGCGAGCGCCACGGGCATGGAGACATCCTGGCCGATCATCTTCGTGGCGAGCGTGCGGCCCTCCATGTTGACGGCGACGCGCTGGCGCAGGCGGATATCCTCGAAATCGGAGGTGTTCTCGCGGAAGGTCTGTTCCGTCCAGGACCCGCTTTCGCAGTAATCGTAGAACATCTTGGGCGTGCGCCGTTTGTGCAGACGTTTCAGGTCGTCGATGCAGGTGATGACGGGCATTTTGGCTTCCCTCCCGGTGAGTTGATGCGGTTTAGCAATGGGGGTGCGGCACGGCAAGGTGGTGTGGGTGTCGCAGGGGGAGGGAGGTGTTGGAGGGGCCCGGGCCGGTTTGGCTGTTTTCTGGGCCTTGTGGCTTCGGTCGCGCCCGGCTGAAACGCGGGGCCGCGCCGAATGCGGCCGGGCCTGTCTTTGGTAGGTCGGGCGATCTCATCCCGTTGGCCGAGGCGGCAAGGACGCCGCACGGGCTTTGTGCGAGCCCCGTTGGATATCGTGTCAGCCTTCGGACCCGTGCGGGTCAGGCGCGGTGGGCGCCGTCGGCGAGGGTCTTGACGTAGGCGGCGACCTCGTCGGTGGAATGGCCCTTGGCGATCTCTCCGACGATGGCGGAGCCGACGACGCAGCCATCGGCCACGCCGGCGATGCTTTCGGCGACTTCCGGGGTGCGGATGCCGAAGCCGACGATGACGGGCAGGTTGGTCTTGGCCTTGATGCGGGCGACCTCGGGGCCGACGGTGTCGGCCTGGGCGGCGGCGGCGCCGGTGATGCCGGTGACCGAGACGTAATAGACGAAGCCCGACGTGTTCTCGAGCACCTTGGGCAGGCGCTTGTCATCGGTGGTGGGCGTGGCGAGGCGGATGAAGTTCAGACCGGCTTTCTGGGCGGGAATGCAAAGCTCGTCATCTTCCTCGGGCGGCAGGTCGACCACGATCAGGCCGTCGATCCCGGCGGCCTTGGCATCGGCGAGGAACGTGTCGACGCCGCGGCTGTAGATCGGGTTGTAATAGCCCATGAGCACGATCGGGGTCGTGTCGTCCTCTTTCCGGAAGGCGGTGGCGAGGTCGAGGGTCTTCTGCAGGGTCATGCCCGCCTCGAGCGCGCGCTGGCCGGCGACCTGGATGGTCGGGCCGTCGGCCATGGGATCGGTGAAGGGCAGGCCCAGTTCGATGATGTCGACCCCGGCGCCGGGCAGGGCGCGGACGATGTCGAGGGAGGTTGCCTCGTCCGGGTCACCGGCCATGACATAGGCGACGAAGGCCTTCTTTCCTTCCGAACGCAGACGGTCGAACGTGGCATCGATGCGGGTCATCTGGCGGTCCCTCTCCCTGGGTCGTGACGGCATTGGTGGCCGGGTCGTCCCGACTTGCCCAAAAGCGGGGGCGGGGTCAATGAAAACCGCGCGTTGCACCCCGGCGCGCCTGCGGCGCACGCGATTTCATCTTGCTCGGGCCGCAAGGGCCCTCAAGGGCGCTGCCCTTGAGAATCCCGGAGTATTTCTCGCAAGATGAACGAGGGGGCGCTGAAAAGGGTGGCAAAGCCGGGTTTGCCGGGCCCGAGGGCGGTGAGGCACGGTTTTGTGACCGGGCGCGGCAGGTGGGCATGCTAGCGTTCGGGCAGGAGGTGTTTCATGCGTGCGATCTTGTCCTCTGTCCTGGTGAGCCTGGTATGCGGCATCGCGGGGCCGGCCCTGGGCCAGGCCAGTTCCAGTCCCGATACGACCCCCCGTGCCAATCCCCGAATGAGCCATTGCATCGCGATTGCCGATGCGGCGCCGGGGATCGAATACCTGCACAAGGCGTCTTTCCGCGATCCGGTGCCGGAATATTCGGTGCGGATTTCGTATGTGGCCCATTCGGCCTACCTGATCCAGACGCGGGGCGGGCTGTCGGCGGTCACCGATTACCCGGGCTACCTGGGCAACGTGGATTTCATCCCCGACGTGGTGACGATGAACCACGCCCATTCCTCGCATTACACCACGGCGCCGGACCCGGCGATTCCGCATGTGCTGCGCGGCTGGTCGGAGACCTTCGGCGAGGCGGCGGATCATCACCTGGACCTTGGCGAGATGCTGATCCGCAACGTCTCGACCGATATCCGGTCGATGGGCGGGGTCGAGGAGAACGGCAATTCGATCTTCATCTTCGAGGTGGAGGGGCTGTGCGTCGGCCATCTGGGACATCTGCATCACGAGCCCAATGACGACCAATATGCGGCGATCGGGCGGCTGGACGTGGTGATGGTGCCGGTGGATGGCGGCATGACGCTGGACACGGCCAGCATGGTGCGGGTGGTGCAGCGGCTGAAATCCTCGATCGTGCTGCCGATGCACTGGTTTTCCGGCGCGTCGCTGGGCTGGTTCCTGGACGGCGTGGAGGAGGAGTTCGACATCGACCTGCGCCAGGAGAGCAGCCTGACCGTGTCGTTGCGCGATCTGCCGGAGCGGCCGACGATCATCGTGTTGCAGCCGGAATACCTGCGCGACGAAATGGAATAGGGAACGCCGTTTTTTCGGTCTGTGCGGCGGCGGGGCGAGGCTGTATGCAAGGGCCATGACCCTGAATTCCGCCGACCCCGCCTTTGCCGATCGCCTGCGCGATGTCCTTGACCCCAAGGCGTTTCGCGAGGTGTCCCCCCATTACCTGGACGAGCCGCGTGGCACCTGGTCCGGCCATGCCGGGCTGGTCGTCGCGCCGGCCGATGTGGCCGCCGTGTCGGCGGTGATGAAGGCCGCGCATGAGGCGCGGGTGCCGGTCGTGCCCTATGGCGGCGGCACCGGGCTGGTGGGCGGGCAGATCATGCCCGACGGGCCCGCGCCGCTGCTGCTGTCTCTGGAGCGGATGACCGCGATCCGGACCGCCGACCCGGTGGAGAACGTGATGGTCGCCGAGGCCGGCGCGATCCTGTCGGATATCCATGCCGCGGCCGAAAAGGTCGACCGGCTGTTCCCGCTGTCGCTGGCCGCCAAGGGGTCGGCCCGGATCGGGGGCAACCTGGCGACCAATGCGGGCGGGGTGAACGTGCTGCGCTATGGCAATGCGCGCGACCTGTGCCTGGGGCTGGAGGTCGTGCTGGCCGATGGTCGGGTGCTGAACGGGTTGAGCCGTCTGCGCAAGGACAATACCGGCTACGATCTGCGCAACCTGATGATCGGCTCCGAAGGTACGCTGGGCGTGATCACGGCGGCGGCGCTGAAAC
The DNA here is from genome assembly GCF_000768315.1 of Pseudooceanicola atlanticus. Classification (GTDB taxonomy): domain Bacteria; phylum Pseudomonadota; class Alphaproteobacteria; order Rhodobacterales; family Rhodobacteraceae; genus Pseudooceanicola; species Pseudooceanicola atlanticus. Next base: position 177,122 of record NZ_AQQX01000002.1, on the reverse strand, counting down.
TGTCGCCGCGGCCCGTCGGCACGGCGGTGGCGTATGCGGCGGTGCCGGACCCGGCGGCGGGGCTGGCGCTGCTGTCGCTGGCGCGCGACCGGGTGGGCGAGGGCGTGTCGGCCTTCGAACTGATCTCGGGGCAGTCGCTGGCCTTCCTGGAGGAGAAGCTGCCGCAGCTGCGCCGCCCCTTCGACCCGGCGCCGGAATGGATGGTGCTGATCGAGCTGGGCCTGCCCGCCGGGCTGGAGCCGCAGGCGGCGATGGAGAGCATCATCGAGGAGGCCTGGGAGCGGGAGCTGGTCGCCGATGCGGTGCTGGCCCAGAACGAGACCCAGGCGGAGCAGTTCTGGGAGGTGCGCGAGCAGATCCCCGAGGCGAACCGGCTGATCGGGTCGGTGTCGAGCCATGACATTTCGCTGCCACTGTCGAACCTGCCGGCCTTCATCGACCGGGCGTCGCAGATGGTGATGGGGATGGGGCCGTTCCGCATCAACTGCTTCGGGCATCTGGGCGACGGCAACCTGCATTACAACGTCTTTCCGCCCCAGGGCGGCGACCTGGCCGAATGGCGCAGCCATACCGGCGAGGTGAAGCGCGCGGTGCATGACCTGGTCCACGAGATGGAGGGATCGGTCAGCGCCGAACACGGGATCGGGCGGCTGAAGACCGGCGACCTGGAACGCTATGGCGATCCGGTGAAGCTGGAGATGATGCGGGCGATCAAGGCAGCCTTCGACCCGCACGGGATCCTGAACCCCGGCGCGGTGCTGAAGGGCTGACGCGCTTCAGCCGGCCTTGCGCAGGCGCGGATCGGCGATGCGGGCCTGGAGGTCTGCCAGAAGCTCGGGATGGGGGCGGTCGCCTTCGATGGCGAGCTTGCGCAGGCGGAAATGGACATGGGCCATTTCCTGGTAATAGCTGGTATAGGCGTAGTTCGTGGCGGCCCCGGCGACGGCCCCCAGGACCGGCACGGTCTGGGCGGCGAGTTTCTGGCCCAGCACGGTGGCCAGGCGCGGGGCGACCCGGGCGATCAGGGCCTGAACGGTGGCGCCGGTGACCGCGACCCGGGAGCTGAAGAAGCCCAGATCGGTGCCGTCATCCTCTTCCAGCGGGCCATTGGCGGCGAAGACGCGGATGCAGTCGAATTGCACGCTTTCGGAGGCCGGATCGAAGCCATGTTCCAGCGCGACATCCTGAATGGCGCGCAAGAGGACGGTGGTGGTGACCGGCAGTTCGGCCATCGCCGTGGGCAGGCCCCCGAAGCCCCCCGCAGCCCCCATGGAGGTCGTGACCGCGCGGTTCAGCCAGTCGGGCTGGTCCTTGACCAGGCGGCGCGAGCCGTGGGCGGTGCGCATCGCGGTGGACAGGGCGCTTTCGGTGACGCGGTCGAGGCGGGAGCGGATGTCTTCGGGCAGGCGGTTGAGCAGACCCTCGGCGCTGTCGCCGATCAGGTTCAGCACCTGTAGGCCGACGCCCCCGGCGCGGCGGTATCGGCGGGCGAGCGCGTCAAGCTCTGCGTCGATATCGGGCGGGTCGCCCGCATCGTCGAGCAGGATTTGCTGGTGGGCGACGGGTTTCGGGTCGCTCTCGGTCACGCTGGATCCCCCTGTTGGCGTGATCTTTAGGTTGGCGTCGGCGACGCGGATTTCAAGATCGTGTGTGCAGGGTCGGGGTCAGAGATCGCGCAGGACCTGGCCCGTTATCCCATCCCAGGCGCCGTCGCGCAGCGGCAGGCCCAGCACGCGGTCGGGGTTGGTGGGGGGCGGCATTTCCACCCCGTCCAGACGTTCGAAGCCGAACCGGCCGTAATAGGGCGCGTCCCCGACCAGCATCACGCGGTCCCAGCCCAGGTGCCGCGCCCGGTCGAGCGAGTCGGCGATGAGCAGGCCGCCCAGGCCTTCGCCCTGGTGGGTGGGGTGCACGGCAACCGGGCCCAGCAGCAGGGCGCGGGGGGCGTCGGTGCCGTCGCCGATGCGGATGGGCCAGTAGCGGATCGCGCCGCCGACCGTGCCGTCTGCATCGCGGGCAACAAGGCTGAGATCGGCCACCTTGTCGACGCCGTCGCGCAACCGGTAGGAGGACAGCGCCTCGCGCCCCGGGGCGAAACAGAGATCGTAGAGGGCTTCGACTTCCCACCAATCCGAGGGCGTTTCCTGGCTGATGTCGAACACGCCGCCGCCCTCCTGTGTGCGAAATCGGGTTAACTGGGTCTGGCCGGGGGCGTAGCATGGCGCTATGTCGGTGGCAAACAACGGAGATCCGCCATGTTCTACATCCCGAAGGACGGCCACGGCCTGCCGCATAACCCGTTCAACGCGATGATCACGCCGCGCCCGATCGGCTGGATTTCGACGCGGGGATCGGATGGCAAGGACAACCTTGCCCCCTATTCCTTCTTCAACGCCGTCGCCTATGTGCCGCCGCAGGTCATGTTCGCCTCGACCTCGGGCAAGCCGGACCGCGATTACGGCAAGGACAGCGTCGGCAATATCCGCGACACCGGCGTGTTCTGCGTGAACATCGTGGAATACGCGGCGCGGGACGTGATGAACAAATCCTCGGCCTCGCTGCCGGCGGGCGAGGATGAGTTCCAGGTCGCGGGCATCGAGAAGGCGGAGTGCAGCGAGATCGACTGCCCCCGCGTTGCCAACGCGCCGGCGTCGCTGGAATGCCGGATGACGCAGATCGTCGACCTGGAAGGCGAGAACAACCATGTCGTCTTTGGCGAGGTGATCGGCGTGCATATGCGCGACGATTGCATGACCGACGGCATGTTCGACGTGACCAAGTTCAATCCGCTGACGCGGCTGGGCTACCGCGATTATTCCGTGGTCCGCGAGGTCTTTTCGCTGAAGCGTCCGGACGATTGATCCAGTTTGTTAACGTATCGTAAACCTGACCGTCACATCTCATTGGGCAGAACCGATGAGGGATGATGGCATGGACAGACATCTTTTGGTCACCGGGCAGGGACGCGCGGGCAGCACGCTGTTCTATTCGATGTTGCAGCACACGCTGCAGGGGTTCTTTATGCCCGACGGAGAGGTCAGCGCGGCGGGCCTGCTGGGCGAACCGGGCAATACCTGTTCCAAGCGGCCCTTCGACATCTTCTACGTCAACGAGATCATGAAGGTCGCGCCGCGGTTCAAGAAGGTCGACCTGATCCTGACGCTGCGCGATCCGCGGGACATCCTGACATCGGTCCACAAGCGCGTGCCGGATGATTACTTCTGCGCGGCCGATCATTGCTATGGCGTGCCGAAGGACGGCAAGCCCGTACGCAACATGCCGGGGCTGCTGCCGATCCACTACGCGATGGTCGATGTGATGCAGTCGGGCCATTTCCCACAGGGTGTCTTCATCCTGAAATACGAGGACCTGGTGGCCGACCCGGATGCGGTCCAGGCGATGCTGGCCGAGGCCTTCGGCCTGTCATTCCGAGGCTCGTTCCGGGATTTCTACACAAGCGAGGTGAAGGACGAGAGCGCCCAGGCGATGAACGGACTGCGTCCGCTGGACCCGAGCCGGTTGCAGAAATGGCGCCGCCCGGAACATCGCGACCGCATCATCGACCAGTTCACGCAGTTCCCGGAGCTGTTCGACGTGGTGACGGGGCTGGGCTACGAGCCTGACAACAGCTGGTACGATGCGTTCCTGGGAGGATCTCGCATCACGGCGTGAGCTCGGGGGCCTTGGTCGGGCCTGCCGCGCCGGTCGCCCCGGACATGGTCTGATGAGATAACAGAAAACGGGCCGGGCGATGTGATGTCGCCCGGCCCGTTTGTGTCTGATCAGTGGCCGCCGCCCAGGATGCCGGTGCGCACGCCGTAATCTACGGCCAGCGCGTAATCCGGGTCATCGGCACTGTCGACCACCAGGTGGCCCGCCTTGGTCAGCAGCGCGTGGCAGTCGCGGCTGAGGTGGCGCAGCTGGATGCGCTTGCCTGCGGCCTCGTACTTGGCGGCGATGGCCTCGATCGCCTGCAGGGCGGATTGGTCGACGACACGGCTGTTTTCGAAATCGACGATGACGAGGGCCGGGTCGGCCTTGATGTCGAACATCTCGGCAAAGCCATCGGAGGAGCCGAAGAAGAGCGGGCCCTGCACCTTGTAGACCTTCGCCCCTTCGGGCGTGCGGTAGGTGGTGGCGTGGATGCGGCGGGCGTTGTTCCAAGCATAGGCCAGCGCCGAGACGATGACCCCCACGACCACGGCGACGGCAAGGTCGGCATAGACCGTCACGCCGGTCACCAGCACGATCACGAAGGCATCGGTCATCGGCACCTTGGCGAGGATTTTCAGCGAATTCCAAGCAAACGTCCCGATCACCACCATGAACATCACGCCCACCAGCGCAGCCAGCGGGATCTGTTCGATCAGCGGTGCGGCGAACAGGATGAAGAGCAGCAGGAACAGCGCCGCGGCGATCCCCGCGATCCGGGTCCGACCGCCGGATTTCACGTTGATCATCGATTGGCCGATCATCGCGCAGCCGCCCATGCCGCCGAAGAAACCGGTGACGACGTTGGCCGCGCCCTGGGCCACGCATTCCTGCGAGGCACCGCCACGCTTGCCCGTCATCTCGCCGACGAGGTTGAGGGTCAGCAGCGACTCGATCAGGCCGATGGCGGCCAGGATCACCGCGTAGGGCAGGATGATCTCGAAGGTTTCCCAGGTCAGGGGCACGGTCGGGATGTGGAAGGACGGCAGGCCGCCCTGGATCGAGGCCAGGTCGCCGACGCGCGGCACGTCCAGCCCGAAGGCGATGACGATGCCGGCGATGATGCCGATACCGGCCAGCGGCGCCGGGATCACGCGGGTCAGGCGCGGCATGACCCAGATGATCGCCATGGTCGCGGCGACAAGGCCCAGCATCAGCAGCAGCGGCGTGCCGGACAGCCATTCGCCGCCCCCCGCGCCGTGGCCGGTGTTTTCAACGGTGCCGGGCACCTTGAACTGGGTCAGCTGCGCCAGGAAGATCACGATGGCCAGCCCGTTGACGAAGCCCAGCATGACCGGGTGCGGCACCAGGCGGATGAACTTGCCCCATCTCATGACGCCCGCGATGACCTGCAGGATCCCCATCAGGACCACCGTCGCGAACAGGTATTCGACCCCGTGTTCGGCCACCAGCGCCACCATCACCACCGCCAGCGCGCCCGTCGCGCCGGAGATCATGCCGGGCCGCCCGCCGAAGACAGCGGTGATCAGGCCGACGAGGAAAGCCGCGTAAAGACCGACCAGCGGGTGCACCCCCGCGACGAAGGCAAAGGCCACGGCCTCGGGCACCAGGGCCAGGGCGACGGTCAGGCCCGACAGCAGCTCGATCCGGATCCGCGACGGCGTCAGCTTCTCCTCGGGCAGGAGACGCAGATCGGGCAATGCAAGTCGGTTGGCAAAAGCTGCCAGGATTGTACGGGTCATCGGAGGCCTATCGGGATTTTCGTTCGCAGCGCCGCAATAGCGGCATCGCTGCGTCGCGGCAAGGGCGCGGGGCACGACCGCGACCCCATGTTGCATGGCCGCAAGGGCGATATCGGTGTCACTGGGCGGGCAGGGCGGGCCCTGATCTGGCCCAGAACCGGGGGCCGGGCGGATTTCCGATTGTCCTTGGCCGCGCCCGGGGCCAGTAATGGATCCGGTACCAGGCATGAGGTCCGGATCCGCCGCGCAGGCGCCGGGCCGGACGCGCAAGGAGGATAGAATGGCCGAACCCATGCTGGCCGTGATCGGCGGATCGGGGCTCTATGAAATCGACGGTCTGGCAGAGGCGGAGTGGCACAGCCTCGACACGCCCTGGGGTAAGCCCTCGGACGAAATCCTGACCGGGGTGCTGGACGGGCTGAAGATCGCCTTCCTGCCGCGCCATGGCCGCGGCCACGTGCATGCCCCGACGGATGTGCCCTACTGCGCCAATATCGACGCGCTGAAACAGTTGGGCGTGACGCATATCCTGTCGGTCTCGGCCTGCGGGTCCTTCCGCGAGGAAATGGCCCCGGGGCATTTCGTGATCGTCGACCAGTTCATCGACCGCACGGTGAACCGGGTGAAGAGCTTCTTCGAAAAGGGCTGCGTCGCCCATGTTTCGATGGCGCATCCGACCTGCACGGCGCTTGGCGGGCTGGCGGCCCAGGCGGCGCGGTCGGTCGGGGTGACCACCCATGTGGGCGGCACCTACCTGGCGATGGAGGGGCCGCAATTCTCGACTCTGGCGGAATCGAAGATGTACCGCGAAAGCTGGGGCTGCGACGTGATCGGCATGACCAACATGCCCGAGGCCAAGCTCGCCCGCGAGGCCGAGATGCATTACACCACGGTCGCCATGGTCACCGATTACGACAGCTGGCACCCCGACCACGGAGAGGTCGACGTGACCGAGATCATCCGCATCCTCGGCGCCAATTCCGCCCATGCGCGGGACATGATCGCCCAGATGCCCGGCCTGATGGCGCCGTCGGGCGACCAGGGCTGCGAACAGGGCTGTGCCCATGCGCTGGATTACGCGATCCTGACGGCACCCGAGCGGCGCGACCCGGACCTCGTGGCCCGGCTGTCGACCGTGGCGGGCCGTATCCTGGGCGGAGGTGACGCATGACCCGGACGGTTAAGGACTTCATCCGCACGATCCCGGATTTCCCGCATGAGGGCATCATGTTCCGCGATGTCACGACGCTCTTCGCCGATCCGCAGGGCTTCCGCATGGCGGTGGACCAGCTGGTCGCGCCCTTTGCCGGCCAGCGTATCGACAAGGTCGTGGGGCTCGAGGCGCGCGGCTTCATCCTGGGCGGGGCCGTGGCGCATCAGCTGTCCACGGGCTTCGTGCCGGTGCGCAAGGCGGGCAAGCTGCCGGGCCGCGTGATCGGCCAGGATTACACGCTGGAATACGGCGAGGCGCGGGTAGAACTGCATGACGACGCGATCCAGCCGGGCGAACGGGTGCTGGTGGTCGACGATCTGCTGGCCACCGGCGGCACGGCCGAGGCCGGGATCAAGCTGATCGAACGCCTGGGCGGCGAAATCGCCGGCTGCGCCTTCGTCATCGATCTGCCCGAACTGGGCGGTCGGGACCGACTGGAAAAGCTTGGGATGAGCCTCGTCACGCTCTGCGCTTTCGAGGGCACGTAAAACCCGCCGATGTGAACCCTTCCTTCAGAGATTGCCCTTAGCAAGATCGGGCCGATTGGGGCCCGGTTCCAGCTTGCACTTGCCGGGGCATTGTCCCGGCTTCCCCCCGATCGCCCCGTTCTCCCGTGGAACGGGGCGAAAGGCCCCCCACAGGTCCGTTGCCACAACATTGTACCGACTGGTGCGCCCGCTCAGACAGCGCGCCCCCAAGCTTCACCTTGCCCAAATACTCCGGGGGAGTCGCGCAGCGACGGGGGCAGCGCCCCCTGCCGTCGCTCGCAATCCCCGCACGCAGAGACGTCAAAGAGCCCGATACGGATACGCGCGTCGGTTCGTGCCCGCCCGCGCGGCGTCCGCCCTGTTCAGGCCGGACCCTACCAGTATTGCTCAGGCGCCAGCGGCTTGCCGTCGCGGTTGAGCGTCCCGCGCAGGCGAAGGCGGGCATAGCCCGAGGCGACCAGGGCGCGGCAATCCTCCAGCCCTGCGTTCAGCCATCCGGCGCTTTCGCGGGTCAGGACCCGGCGGGCCAGGTCCGTCTCGCCGGCCTCCAGCAGCAACTCGGCGCTGCGCAGCACCGCGGGCAGTTCCCCGGCCAGCTGCACTTCCATCAGGCGCCAGTGATCCCAGGCTTCGCGCAGCAGGCCCTCGTCCTGGAAGGCCAGGTGCATCAGACGCTTGTACTGGTAGACCGCGCTGTCGGCGACCTCGATGCCCTGGGGGACATGGCTGACGGTGTCGGGGTCCGTCGCCTCCTTGCGGCGGTCGAGGAAGCGGTGCGCCTCGCCGGTTGTCAGGTAGCGGTGCTGGCCGAATGCGTCGGGCACCTCGGTCTGGCCCAGGAAGACCGGGACCAGCGGCGCTGTGACGGGGCCGACGGGGGCGTGCCACATCATGCGCAGGTCCGGGTGCGAGGGATGCACCAGCGGCACGACCTGGCCGTAGCCGGCAGTGTCGCCGGTCAGCTTGTCGGTCTGGATCGACCAGCAGACGTCCTCGAAGGTCAGGGGCGCGGCAGCGGCGCGCTGGCGCATCTGCTCCTCGACCCAGGCCATGCCCTTCCAGGGGCCCTTGCCGTCACCGTAGATGGCATTCACGTCGAAGGGCGCGCCCGAGGCCGGGTCGTACCAGCCCAGCTCGACCGCCGTGCTGATGAAGTGATCGGGATAGAGGAAGGTTTCGTCCGGCTGCAGCGGCACCACGCCGATATAGCCGGGGCGCGAGGCGCGGATGCTGTCCGGCCCGAGGCGTTCGGCCACCCACAGGCCCTTACCGCCTGAGAACTGGATGACCACCCAGGCCTCGTCAGGGTCGGCGATGATGTGGGAATTGCCGCCGTAGCAGGAATAGCCGTGCTCGGCGATCAGCTGCGCCATGATCTCGACGCCCTCGCGGGCGGTGGTGGCGCGTTCGACGACGATGCGCGCCAGATCCGAGTAGTTCGGGCCGGTCTGGTCCTTCGGTGTCATGTCGATCAGCGCCTGGCAGGAGGTCGACCAGATGTCGCGCACGGCCACGCCGTGTTCGTTCAGCCCGCCATTGGTGATCGGTGCGGGCACGCCCAGGTAGTAGCTGTAGCTGACCCGCATGTGCCGCGCGGTCTGCGCCGCCTGCGGAATCTGCGTGCGATGGCCCGGCATGTCGCTGTCGGGGCCCACGCCCACGGTGATGGTCGCATCGGCCGCGTGCTCGGCACGATCGACGATCTCCAGCCAGTGCGACGAGGGTTCGTCGCCGTAGCCGGCCAGCCAGGCGTGGCCGTCCGCGGTCAGGTTGCGGCCGATATAGATCCCGTAGCTCATGGGGTCTCCGTCTTGTTCTTGTTGTCTTGCGTGTCGGTCAGCGGGAACAGGCAGGCATGCCTGCGATCCGGCGTAATGTGGCGGTGTTCGGGCTTGGCCGGGCGGCAGGCGTCGCGCGCCAGCGGACAGCGGGTGGCGAAATCGCAGCCCTTGGGGCGGCGCAGCAGGCTGGGCACCTCGCCCTCGATCGCGGCCGAGGGCGGACGGCGGCGATCCGGGTCCGGCTGCGGGACGCCTTCGACCAGCGCGCGGGTGTAGGGATGCGCGGGGTTGGCAAAGACCTCGGCCGCCGGGCCGTCCTCGACGATGCGACCGAGGTACATGATGGCGATCCGGTCCGCGATATGGCGCACCACGGGCAGGTTGTGCGTGATGATCAGGTAGCTGAGCCCGTGTTCGGCCTGTAAATCCGCCATCAGGTTCAGGATCTCGCCCTGGACCGAGACATCCAGCCCCGCCGTTGGTTCATCCGCCACGATCAGGCGCGGGTTCAGCGCCAGCGCGCGGGCCACGCCGACGCGGCGCGCCTGCCCGCCCGACAGCTCGTGCGGGTAGCGCGACAGGAAGCCGCGCGGCAGGCGCACCATGTCGGCCAGGCGCTCGGCCTCGGCATCCAGATCGCGGCCCTCGGCGCCGTGGATCAGGAGCGGTTCGGTGATCAGCGCGCGCACCGACTTGCGCGGGCTGAGCGAGCCCGTCGGGTCCTGGAACATCATCGCCATGTCGCGGCGCAGCGGCTTGAACCGGCGCTCGGCCATGTTGCCGATCTCGGTCCCGTCGAAGCGGACTGAGCCGCCGGCGGCAGCCTGCAGGTTCAGGATCGTCCGCCCCAGCGTCGTCTTGCCCGAGCCGCTTTCGCCGACCAGCGCCAGGGTCTCGCCCGGGCGGATGTCCAGGCTGACGTCCAGCACCGCATCGACGAAGGGCCGCGCGACCCCGCGTATGCGGGCCTTCAGCGCGCCCATTGTACGGAACTGCACGTTCAGATCGCGCACCTCCAGCAGGGGCTCACCTGCGTTTGCGGGAAGGGGCGCGGCGGCGCCATCGTCGCGGGCCACGGTGCTGACAGAGGCCGGCGGCGGCCAGGAGGCATCGGCCAGCGGCCCTTCCAGCAGGTGACAGCGGGCGACGCCGGTGCCGCGCTCCACCAGCGGCGGCGCCTTGGTGGCGCAGGCGGGCATGGCCTTCTGGCAGCGGCTGGCGAAAATGCAGCCGGCCAGCGGTTTGGTCAGGTCGGGGATGTCGCCGGGGATCACCGGCAGCTTGCGCGACACATCCGCGATCCGCGCCGGGTCGCATTCCAGCAGGGCGCGGGTATAGGGGTGGCGGGCGTTGTGGAAGATGTCGTGGACCTCGCCGGTCTCGACCACCTCGCCCGCGTACATCACCACCACGTCGTCGCACATCTCGGCAATCAGGCCAAGGTTATGCGAGACCACCACGATGGTGGTGTCGAAATCGTCCCGCAGCCCCCGCATGAGGCCGATCATCTGGGCCTCCATGGTGACGTCCAGCGCGGTCGTCGGCTCGTCCGCCAGCAGCAGGTTCGGGCCGGTCAGCATCGACATGGCGATGCCCGCGCGCTGGCGCATCCCGCCCGAGAACTGGTGCGGGTAGGCATCGACACGGCTTTCCGGGTCGGGGATGCCGACACGGCGCAGCATGTCCACGGCGGCGGCCCGCTTGTCGGCCTCGGACATGGCGCGGCGGTAGAGGATATCCGACATCTGCCGCGCATAGGGCAGCACCGGGATCTGCGAGGTCATCGGGTCCTGGAAGACCACGCTGACCTCCTCGCCGCGCAGGGCTCGCAGGGCCTCGGCATCGAGGGTCAGCAGGTCGCGGTCGCCGTAATCGACCCGGCCCGCCGTCACCTTGGCATTGCCCGCCAGCAGGCCCAGGATCGACCACAGCACGGTGCTTTTCCCGGAGCCGCTTTCACCGACGATGCCCAGGATGCGGCCCTTCTTCACCGGGAAGGAGATATCGCGCAGTGCCTTCACCTGGCCGCGGTTGGTGCGGAACTCCAGGCTGAGGGCGTCGATGTTCAGCAGTGTCTCGTCGGTCATGTGGGTGTCCATGTCCTTCATCGTCCCCTCCCCATGCGTGGATCGAAGATGTCGCGCAGCGCCTCGCCCAGGAAGGTGAAGCCGAGCGTGGTCAGGATCAGCGGGATCCCCCCCGCCACCACCATCCAGGGCGCGTCGCGGATCACCAGGTAGCCCTCGTTCAGGATCGTGCCCCAGCTGGCCTGGGGCGGCAGCACGCCGATGCCCAGGAACGACAGCCCGGCCTCGATCGAGACGACCACCGGCACCTCCATCGCGGCCAGGATCAGCAGCGGACCGATGACATTCGGCATGATGTGCTGGAACAGGATGCGCGGGGTCGAGGCGCCCAGCGAGCGTTCCGCCAGGATGAATTCCGTGTGGCGCAGGGCCAGCGTCGCCGTACGCGCGACCCGGCCGTAACTGGGGATCGTGGTCAGGATCACGATAGCCAGCACCACGGTCAGGCTGGGCCCGGTCAGGGCGACCGTGGCCAGGGCCAGGATCACGGCGGGGAACGAGCGCACCGCGTCGAAGGCCAGCAGCAGCAGGTTGTCCAGCCAGCGCGGCCCGTAGCCCGCGATCATGCCCAGCACCAGCCCGATCGAAAGCGAGGCCGAAACCCCGATCGCCGCGATGTAAAGCGCCACGCGCCCGCCGTGCAGGATGCGCGAGAACGTGTCGCGGCCGAGCTGGTCGGTCCCGGCGATATGGGCCCAGGTGGGGCCCGACATGCGCGCGGGGATATCCATGGCATTGGGATCGTAGGGCGCGATCCAGGGCGCGAAGAGGGCCGAGGCGAAGAACAGCACGACAAGGACAAGCCCCGTCACCGCCTGCCAGTCGGTCAGGAAGCGCATCAGCTTCTCGCGGCGCTCGCGGCCGGCGCTTTCGCGCGCCTCGCCGTCCTGGGCCTCGGGCGCGGTGGCGGAACGGGCGGGATCAGAGGGAAGAGCGGACACGGGGATCAAGCCAGGCAATGAGAAGGTCGGACATCAGGACGACGAGGATGTAGAAGCCGGTGGCCACCAGGACGCCGCCCTGCACGATGGGGAAGTTGCGGTCCGAGACCGCGTCAAAGATCATCTTGCCGACGCCGGGGCGGGCAAAGATGATCTCGGCGAAGACCGCGGACGAGATCAGCCCGCCAAAGCCCATGCCGATCAGCGTGATCGTGGGCAGGATGGCGACGCGCAGCGCATAGCCCAGCACCACGCGGCGCGGCGTCAGGCCGAAGGCGCGGGCAGAGCGGATGTAGGGCTCGCCCATCACTTCCAGCATCGAGGCACGGACCATGCGGGCCAGGTAGCCGACCCAGCCCAGGCCGATGGCGAAGGCGGGCAGCACGAGGTGGCTCAGCTGGTCGGCGAAATCGCCGGGCTCGCCCGCGCCGATGGCGGGCAGCCAGCGCAGCTCGAGCGAGAAGAGCAGCAGCGCCCAGATCGAGACGAGGAACGAGGGCACGGCGATCATGCCGACGGAAAAGACCCCCGTGACACGGTCCACCCAGGACCCCGGGCGCACGGCGGCCAGGCAGCCGAGCGGCACGCCCAGCAGGACGGCCCAGCCCATGCCGGTGCAGATCAGCGCCAGCGAGAAGCCGATGCGTTCGCCGATGATGTCGACGACGGCGCGATTGGAAAACACGTCCTGGCCCAGGTCCCCCTGCAGCGCACTGCCAAGGAAGTAGACGAACTGCGTCAGGACGGGCTCGTCCAGGTGCATGCGGGCGGTGTACTCCGCGATCGCCTCGGGCGTGGCGCGGGTGCCAAGCGCAAGGATCGCCGGGTTGCCCGGGATCATGTGCAACATGGAGAACAGAAGAAGAAGCACGGCCATGACGACGATCGCCGCCAGCCCGAGCCTCTTCATTAGGTAGATGATCATGCCGGATTGCCCCCGGTTCGTGTTGGGAGCCCCCGCCCAGGGGATGTTGTCAGGGCGGGGGCAACCTGTTTATCAGACCGGCTTGAAGCGGTGATAGTTCAGCTCGCCGGAGGGCGCCGCGACAACTTCGATGTCGGTGCTGTGCGCATAGGTTTCCGGCTCGTGGTTGATCCAGACATAGGCGCCGGTCTCGTCCATGATTTCCTGCATGCGGACGTAGATCGCCTCGCGCTTGGCGGTGTCGGTCTCCGACAGGCCCTGGTCGTAGAGGCTGTCGAATTCCTCCGAGGTCCAGCGCTCCCAGTTCCAGACGCCGACCTGGTCGCCGACGAACCACTGGGTGGCCTCGTAGGGGTCTGGCACGGTGGCGAAGCGCATGATCCACAGCTCGAGGTCCTGCCAGGTGTCGCCGGCCTCTTCCATGCCCATTTCCCAGAACGGCCCGCTTTCCATCGGCAGGATGTTCACGGTGATGCCGATCGCGGCCAGGTTGGCCTGGATGATCTGCGCCGTCAGCAGGCGTTCCTGCCAGTTCAGCGTGCGCAGGGTCAGCTCCAGACCGGTGACACCGGATTCGGCCATCAGTTCGCGCGCCTTCGCGGGATCGTAGCTGTAGCCATGATCCGAGCGCGCGCCCAGCAGGCCGGGGCAGACGATGCCATGCGACTTGGCCGAGGTGCCGGCGAAGGCGCCCGCCAGGATGCTGTCGACGTCGACCGCGTGCTGGATCGCCTGGCGCACCCGGATGTCCTGCAGCTTGGGGTGCTGGGTGTTCATGCCCATCCACATGTACTGCAGCTGACCGGCGGTGGTGATCGCCGTGCCCTCGGGCATCTCGTTGGAGTAGCGCGCAAGGCTGTCGGGGCCCAGTTCGGTGCAGTCGATCTCGCCGGCTTCATAGGCCAGTTCGGCGGCCTGCACCTCGGTGATGACATGGCAGACGACGCGGTCGAAGCCCGGCGCGGGGCCGGTCCATTCGGGGTTCTTCTCGAACACCGCACGCTGGCCGGGGGTGGCGGAATAGGTGTAGGGGCCGCAGACGGCGGGGAATTCGGTGGTGAACCGGCCGCCCGCCGCTTCGGTCGCCGCTTCGCAGACGATGGCACCCGGGCCGTGGCAGAGCGTGACCATGATGAAGGGGGCGAAGGGCTTGTTCAGCACCAGGGTGCCGGTCAGCTCGCCCGTGACCTCGACGGTTTCCAGCGCGTCGAAGTAGCCCGACCATTCGCTGTCCTTCATGCGGGCATAGGAATAGGCCACGTCCGAGGCCTTCAGCGTGCCATGCCCGCCGGACCAGACCAGCCCGGGGGCCAGTTCGAATTCGATATGGGTGTCGTCGACATATTCCAGACGGGTGACATAGGCCGTCGGCTGCCAGCTGAACGTGTCGCCATCGCGGACATATTCGGCGAGGAACGGCAGACACTGCTTCTGTGCCTCGATTTCCGTGCCGCCGACCATGTAGCCCGGATCGAGGATCGAGTTGTCGCCGTCGAGGCGCAGGTTCAGGACCTGCCCCTCCTGCGCGCGCAGCATGCCGACACCGCCGGGAAAGAACCCGGCCGCGCCAAGGGCTGCCGCCGAGGTCAGGAAGGTGCGTCGTGTGGTATTGGTGAGTGTCAAGGTCGTCGCTCCGGTTGGTCGCCCCGTCCGCGGCCGGAAAACAGGCCTGGGAAAGGGATCTTGTAGTTTTTATGACCACAGGATGAGCGAAGGCCTTACGCATGACAATTTCGCACATATGCGCCACTTGACACTTTGAGTGCGTCAGTATGCGATAGGGCCATGTCAAACTTCGCCAAGAACCTCACTCTGGCCTGCAGCTATTATCCGTCGATCTCCGAAGTGTGCCGACGTATCGGAATCAACCGGCAACAGTTCAACAAGTACCTGAACGGGCAGGTTCATCCGTCCCGCCACAACATGCGCCGGATCTGCGATTTCGTCGGTGTAACCGAAGCCGAGATACTGATGGAAGAGGCCCGGTTTTCGCAGGTGATCGGCCTGCGGCGTCAGCCTGTCTCGCGTCCGCAGCTTGAACTTCCGATGCAGCGGCTGGAGGCATTGCTGGCCCGGTCCAGCGCGGTTGATCGCTATGAGGGTTACTACTTCCGCTACTTCTATTCGTTCGGGAACAAGGGCTGCATCATCAAGTCCCTGGCGCGGATCGTGGTGCGCGACGGCCGGGGCTATTTCAAGAACGTCGAGGTCCTGCGCGAACCGGATAGCGGCCGCTGGATCCGGTCGAACAAGTACGAAGGGATGCTGTTCCAGCTGGCCGACCGCATCCAGCTGTTCGAATATGAAACGCTGGAAATGAACTCGGTCACGCAGATGACCCTGTATCCGAGCTATCGCAGTCGGGTGGATTTCCTTCTGGGCATCCAGATGGGCGGCCCGACCCGCCGGGGCCGCAAACCGGGCGCGTCCCGCGTTGCGCTGGAGTTCCTGGGAACCGATATCAGCGTGCTGCGCGCCATGCGCCAGACCGGGATGTTCTACCCGGACGATCCGTCTTTGCGCGGCGAAATCGTGGAGGCCATCGACAACCGTATCGACCCGGGCGCCTTCGTGCTTGAGGTGGATGAACCGTAAGGCCCGGCTGAGCGAGTTGTCAGTAGCCCGTCTGCCCGGACGGCTCTGGTGTCACCCGGGAGACATTCGATGTGTTTTCACGTGACGAGAGAGCGGTTGGAACAGGCCGCTCGTCCATACGGGCTTCTGGCACGTGGATTGAGCCTGTGCGGCAGTGCAACTAGCGGTCAGGCCGCCCGCCCTCCCACCTTTGTTGATCCGTGCCGCCGGCTTGCAATCGACTCTGTTGGATCAGGTCAGGGGTCAGCCCTGCTGTCGCAGGAAATCCATGACGGCGGGGCGCACGGATTGTTCGCCGCGTTCGCGGGCGTCCTCGATGACGCGGCGCAGGGCGCCGAGATCGGTGCGCATCAGCAGGGATTTCACCGGCCCGATGGAGGCCGGGCGCATCGACAGGGTGCGCAGGCCGAGGGCGGCAAAGCAGATCGCCTCGATCGGGCGGCCGGCATCCTCGCCGCAGAAGCTGAGGCTGGTGCCGGTCGTGTTGCAGCGCGCGACGATACCCTGCAGGAAGCTGAGGAAGGATACGTTCAGCGTGTCATAGCGGCGCCGGACCCGTTCGTTTTCACGGTCCGCGGCAAAGAAGAACTGCTTCAGGTCGTTGCCGCCGATCGACAGGAAGTCGACCTCTTCGAAGAACTTGGTGGGCGCGAAGGCCAGCGACGGGGTTTCCAGCATCGCGCCGATTTCCAGCGTTTCGGGGAGCGGATGGCCAAGGATGCGTTCACGCTCCATCGCCTTGTCCATCTCGGCCCGGGCCTGTCGGTATTCATCATATTGCGCGACGAAGGGGAACATGACGGTCAAGGGCCGGCCATTGGCGGCCCGGATCAGGGCCTGCAACTGCATCCGCATCACGCCCGGCTTGTCCAGCCCGACCCGGATCGCGCGCCAGCCGAGCGCCGGGTTGGGTTCGTCATTGGCCTTCATGTAGCTCAGCACCTTGTCCGAGCCGATATCGAGGGTGCGGAAGACCACGCGCCGCCCGCCCGCGGAATCGAGCACGCGGGCATAGAGCGCGGACAATTCGGACCGGCGGGGCATCTGGTTGCGGATCAGGAATTGCAGTTCCGTCCGGAAGAGGCCCACGCCTTCGGCCCCCGACCCTTCCAGCGAGGGCAGGTCGGCCATCAGGCCCGCATTCATCAGCAGGTGGACGCGTTGGCCGCATTTCGACACGGCCTCCGCATCGCGGATGGAGGCATAGCGTTCCTGCGCCTTGGCCTGCATCGCCATCTTGTCGCGAAAGGCGGTGACGACAGTGTCTTCGGCACGCAGGTGGACGACGCCTTCGTCCCCGTCCACGAAGATGTGGTCGCCGTTCAGCGCCTCAGTGGTGATGCGGTTGGCATGGATGACCAGCGGGATCGCCAGCGCGCGGGCGACGATGGCGGCGTGGGACCCGACCGAGCCTTCCTCGAGCACGATGCCGCGCAGGGAGCGTCCGTAATCCAGCAATTCGGCGGGGCCTATATTGCGCGCGACCAGGATCGGGTCGGCGGGCATGTCGGCGCCGGTTTCATGCCCCTGGCCCGACAGGATGCGCAGCAGGCGGTTCGACAGGTCGTCGAGGTCGTGCAGACGCCCGCGCAGGTAGGGATCGGAAATCGATTCCATCCGGGCCCGGGCCGAGGATTGTTCCTTTTCCACCGCGGCCTCGGCGGACAGCCCGCGCGAGATGTCTTCCTCCATCCGGCGCAGCCAGCCCTTGGAATTGGCGAACATGCGGTAGGCTTCGAGAATCTCTAGCTGCTCCTTGTCGCCCTCGACCACGCCTTCCAGCAGCTTGTCCACCGCGGCGCGGAGCTGTTCCACCGCCTCGGCCAGGCGATCACGTTCGCGGTGCGGGTCGTCGGCAATCGGGTTGGTGATCACGACGCGGGGTTCGTGCAGCCAGACATGGCCTTCGGCCGCGCCTTCCTGGCCCGAGAGGCCGCGATAGACGGCGGGGCGGGTATGAGGCGCGGACAGGGCTGCGCCTTCGCCGGTGAAGACGCCCAGTTCGGCCATCTCGGCCAGGACCATGGCGACGACCTCGAGCGCGGTCAGTTCGTCTTCGGAAAAGGTGCGGGCGGTCTTGGACTGCACGACCAGCACGCCCATCTTTTCGCCCAGCCGCCGGATCGGCACGCCGGCAAAGGAGGAATAGGCCTCTTCCCCGGTTTCCGGCATGTAGCGGAAACCCTTTTCGGCGGGGGCGTCGGCGGTGTTCACGATCTGCCCGGTGCGGGCGACGCGGCCCACGAGGCCTTCGCCCAGGCGCATCCGGGTCTGGTGCACGGCTTCGGGTTTCAGGCCCTCGGTCGCACAAAGCTCCAGCGTTTCCGAATCGCGGAACAGGTAGACCGAGCAGACCTCGGTGCGCATGGAATCGGCGATGAGGGCGGTGATCTTGTCCAGACGCGCCTGGCCCGCCGCATCCTCGGCCATGACCATGCGGAGCCGCGCCAGCATTTCCCGGCTGTCGGTCTGGAAGTGGTTGGTCATGTCAGGTCGGCTGTCCTTCTCGCCCGTGCCGGACCTGACTAGACCATATCGGCGGGAAAACCGAAACGACTTTTCGCCTCAGCCCCAGTCGGCCGGTCGCCGCGCAGTACGCGGGCGGCGCCGATGCTATTGAAATGGACGGTGTTTCGCGCGGGCGGAGGGGCGCGGTGCGGGCCGGTGATGTTCACCGGCCCCGAAGCGTCAGGCTTTTTCCAGCTCGAACGTGTCGTGCAGGGCCTGGACTGCGAGTTCCATGTACTTGCGGTCGATCAGCACCGAGATCTTGATCTCGGAGGTGGCGATGACGCGGATGTTGATGCCCTCGTCCGAGAGCGTCTTAAACATCTGCGCGGCGACGCCGGATTGCGACCGCATGCCGATGCCCACGGCCGAAACCTTGGCGACATTGGTGTCGGCGACCAGCGCGTGGAAGTTGATGTCGCCGGCCTCCTTGGCCGTGTTCAGCGCCTTTTCCGCGCGGGCGACCTGGTCGACCGGGCAGGAGAAGGTCATGTCGGTGCGCCCCTCTTCGGAGATGTTCTGGACGATCATGTCCACGTTGATCCCCGCCTCGGCCAGGGGGCCGAAGATGGCGGCGGCGATGCCGGGGCGATCGGCGATCGAGATGAGCGTCATCTTGGCCTCGTCCCGAGAGAAGGCGATGCCGGAGACCGGGCGATTTTCCATGATATCCTCCTCGGCACAGACCAGGGTGCCGGCTTCATCAGATTGTTCCTCGAACGAGGACAGGACGCGCAGGCGGACGCCGAAGCGCATGGCCAGCTCGACCGAGCGGGTCTGCAGCACCTTGGCGCCCAGCGAGGCGAGTTCCAGCATTTCCTCGAAGGCGATCTTGTCGAGCTTGCGCGCCTTGTCGGTGATGCGGGGATCGGTGGTGTAGACGCCGTCGACGTCGGTATAGATGTCGCAGCGTTCGGCGTCGAAGGCGGCGGCGAAGGCCACGGCGGTGGTGTCCGATCCGCCACGACCCAGGGTGGTGATGCGCCCCTCGGGGCTGATGCCCTGGAAGCCCGCAACCACGGCGACGCGCATGCCTTCGGCGAATTTCGCGTTGATGTTGTCGGTCGGGATCTCTTCGATCCGGGCCTGGGAATGGGCCGAGTTCGTCTTGAGCGGCACCTGCCAGCCCTGCCAGGAGCGCGCGGGCACGTCCATTTCCTGCAGGGTCAGGGCCATCAGCCCGGCGGTGACATTCTCGCCCGAGGAGACAACGGCGTCATATTCGCGGGCGTCGTAGAATTTCGACGTCTCCCCGACCCAGCCGACCAGTTCATTGGTCTTGCCGGACATGGCAGAGACGATGACGATCACGTCATAGCCCTTGGCGACCTCGACGCCGACACGTTTTGCGGCCCGGCGGATGCGGTCCAGAGTGGCGACGGATGTGCCGCCGAATTTCATCACCAATACGGGCATGGTGTTTCCCCGATGTCGTTCCGCGGCGGTTTAGGCAAGCGGCGCGCAAAGTGCAATAGGAATAGGGTTTTGGGCCGTGCCGACGGCCATATCGACGGGCGCGACGTGGCCGCGCGGTCAGAACGGGATGTCGGTGCCGTCGTAAGAGCGGAAGCAGCCGGTGGTGGAGGCGTCGAGTTCGGCGAAGCGCGCGATCAGGCCGCGGGCCGAGTCGTCGACCGAGATGTCGGCGCCAGACCCGCCCATATCGGTGCGAACCCAGCCCGGGTGATAGGCGCCGACGCTGATGCCCTGTGATTTCAGGTCCCGCGACAGATTGCGCGCAAGGTTCACCGCCGCGGCCTTCGATGCGCGGTAGATGTAGGACCCGCCGGGGGCGCGTTCCTGGCTGCCCATGGCAGACGCAATGATGGCGATGCGGGCCTTGTCCGAGGCCTGCAATTTCGGCAGGAGCGCCTGGATCGTCAGGAAGGGGCCGGTGATGTTCACGGCCAAGGCCTTGGCCCAGTCTTCGGGCGGGAAGCCGGTGGCGATGTCGTGGCCCTTGTCGGGGTAGATGCCGGCATTGCAGACCAGCAGGTCGATCGGGGCCGCGCCGAGCGCCTCGATCACCGGGGAGAAATCGGGTGTGTCGGCCAGGTCCAGCGGAACCAGCCCCTTGCCGCCCTTGCGGGAGGTCCCGATCACGGTTTCGCCGGCGGCGCGATAGCGGGCCGCAAGTTCGGCCCCGATGCCACGGCTGGCGCCGGTGATGACGATGGTCATGAGTTCAGTTTGCCTTGCGGTTGGGCAGGAAGGGCAGGGGCATGACGGGCACGCCGTCTTCGGCCAGCTTGCGCGCCTCGTCGAGCCGGGCCTCGCCATGGATCGAGCGGGCCTTGACCTCGCCTTCATGCATGCGGCGGGCCTCTTTCACGAAGTCGCCGCCGACGTAATCGGATTCCGCCTCGATCTTCTTGCGAAGCTCGGCCATGGCCTGTTCGGCGGGGGTGGCCGGGGTCGACAGGGGCGCGGGTTTGGCCTCGTCGGCGCCGCGGGTCTTGGCGACGCGGGGGGCCATCATCGCCTTGTCCACCTGGGTGGAGCCGCAGACAGAACAGGACACCATCCCCCGAGACTTGAGCGTGTCGAAGGCGTCGGCGTTCTGGAACCAGCTGTCGAACCGGTGGTCCCGGTCGCATTTCAGAGAAAACTGGATCATCGCAATCCCGTTTGCATAACTGTCATGTTATGTAGCCGCGAACCGGCGCGATGCAAGGCGCTAGCGCAGCTGGCGCGGGTCGAAGTCACGGATCATGCGGGCCAATTCCGGCTCGTCGACCTTTTTTGCGGCTTTCTTCAGGCTGAACCACTTGCGCTTGCGTTCGCGGGCCTCGGGATATTCGGCGCGCAGCAGGCGGACCCGGACGGGGAAGAGCAGGCCGATGCAGGGCACTTCGTCCCCGTTCGACAGAACCTTCATGTAGGAATAGGTGCCCAGCGGCTTGGCAGAGGCGCGACCGATCACGCCGCCCTCTTCCTTGGCTTCCTGAAGGGCGGCTTCGTGTGGGGCCTTCTTGGCCATGGGCCAGCCCTTGGGCACGATCCAGCGTTTCGTGCCGCGGCTGGTGATCAGCAGGACCTGGGTCTTGTCGCGGACCACGCGATAGCAAAGCGCCGCATATTGAGTGCGGATATCGTCCTTGTCGTATTCCCGGAATTCGGTGGGAATGCTGAGATTGCTTTGAAAGCTCACGCCGGTGCCTGCAACAAGAGGTTAAGGTTAACCATTCCTGACTGGGTAGATTATGATTGTTAATTAGCTGTGAATTTTACCTTGAAAAGGGCTGTCGCACAACTTGTGTACAGCTTGGCCCGTGCTGTTGGGGCGCGGATTGCGCCAAATTTGTCTCGGATTCCGGGGCCGCGGGCCGATAGGCGTCTTCCGGGTGCTTAATTTGGCGTCTATCCGGCTGCTTAGTGCTTATTTTGGGGGCGAATGCGCTGGTCAGGCCGCGTGGCGCGGCGCATTCCGATGACAAGGCCGGGGGCGATCGGTTTGCTGGGGGCTGAGTAGAAGCGGTGGGGCGCAGCCCTGACATTGCTCATCAATTCGTAAATGCGGTCCGGTCCCTTTTCGGGGCCGTCGCCCGAGTGATGAGCCAGTGATGTTTCGCCACAGAGATTCCCATGAGATCCTGCCCCGCCGCGGGGAATTCGATCGGCACGTGGTTCGCATTCTGGCGCAGGGGGTGCCCGAAGAGGGCCGGCTCCGCGTAATGGAGATGGATCAATGACCGAAACGACTTCGCATCACCTGGCAGAGCTGGACAAGGAAAGCCGCATCGGCGGCATGGGCCGGGAGGTCGAACGCGATACGCCGCGGATCGACATGTCGGATTTCTTCAACCGCCGCGCCGAGATCACCGAAGAGCTGTGGGAGGCCGCGACGGGGATCGGGTTCTTCCAGCTGACCGGCCACGGCATTCCGCAGACCCTGATCTACGAGGCCTTTGCCCTCTCTGCCGGGTTCTTCGACCTGCCGGAGGAGACGAAGGCGGGTTTCCCGCTGAAGCCCGGCACCAATGCGGGCTGGGAATACAAGGCGCAGGTGCGACCTTCGACCGGGACGGCGGATCAGAAGGAAAGCTACCAGATCACGCTGCCTCGCATGGCCGGGCTCTGGCCGTCCGAGGCCGACCTCGCCGGGTTCCGCGCCACGATGCTGGCCTTCGAGCGCGAGAACTGGGCGCTGGCGATGAAGGTGCTGTCGTGTTTCGCCGACAAGCTGGGCTTTGCGCCGGACCTGTTCGTGGAGGGCCATGACCCGCTGGCGCCGGATTACCAATCGACCCTGCGGCTGATCCATTACCTGGGCATGGAAGATGCCAAGCCCGAGGATTTCAAGTTCTGGCGGGCCGGTGCGCATACGGATTTCGACTGCCTGACCCTGCTGCATCAGCGCACGGGGCAGGGCGGGTTGCAGCTGTGTCCCGGCAAGGACAGCCAGGGCCGCGCCATCGAGTGGAGCGACGTGCCGCCCGAAGATGGCATCATCACCTGCAATATCGGTGACATGCTGATGCGCTGGTCGGATGACCGACTGCAATCGACCCTGCACCGGGTGAGGATGCCGAAGCCGGAGGAATACCTTGGCCCGCGCTATTCCATCGCCTTCTTCGCCCAGGCCAACACGGAAACCATGCTGGAAGGCCCGGCGCGGAAATACGAACCGATGACCGGTGGCGATTACATCAAGATGCGCATCGGGGCGAACTACAAGTGAGCCGTGTCGCGCATATCCGGCGCCGTATGGTGTCAGGCGGGCAGGGCCGCCATCACCTCGATCTCGACCACGAATTCGGGGCGGGTGAAGCCCGACACGATCATCAGCGTCGAGGCCGGAAGATGCGCGACATCCGCCAACCACGCGTCGCGGGCGGCCATGTAGCCCGCCATGTGCTCGCGGCCCGTGACGAAGGCGTTGATGCGCAGGATATGCTCGCGGTCGGTGCCGCCCTCGCGCAAGATCGCGTCGAGATTGGCAAAGATCAGCGCCGCCTGCGCCTCGGCCCCGTCGGGCACGGTGCCGTCATCCGCCAGGGCAAGCTGTCCGGAGGTGACCATGATGCCCCCCATTTCAGACGCCGCGACGCCATGGGCGTAGCGGGCGAAGGGCGGGGCGATATCGGCGGGGATCAGGCTGCGGAGCATCACGAATTCCTCTTGTCTGCGGACCCTTTTTCGCAGGCGCGGGGCGCAGGGCCAAGCGCTGGCTTGGCCCTTCTTGCAGGCGTCGCCCAAAAAGGTGGCAAGCCTCGGGCGCCTGCCCATTCCAGCGGCACTGGCGCAGGGTGCGCCGGGGGTTCCGCCGGGACCGGTCTGTCAACCGGACAACCCACTCAGGATCATTGAGAAAACCAACCGGGAGAATCGAATGTCCAAACTGAAATCCCTCACCTCCGCCGCGCTGGTGCTGGCCGCCGGGGCCGCGCATGCGGAAAGCCACATGACCGAGGTGGTCTTTGGCACGAACTGGCTGGCCCAGGCCGAACATGGCGGGTTCTACCAGGCCGTGGCCGACGGCACCTACGAGGAATGCGGGCTGAGCGCCTCCATCGTGCAAGGCGGGCCGCAGGTGAACAACCGTGCGCTGATGCTGGCCGGTCGCATCGACTATCACATGGGCGGTGACCTGCTGCAGGCGTTCAACGCCGTGAAGGAAGGCGTGCCGGTCGTGTCCGTCGCCGCGATCTTCCAGAAGCACCCGCAGGTGATCGTGACCCATCCCGGAAAGGCGGAAACCTTTGCCGACCTGACCGGCCTGACCCTGCTGATCGGCGATAACGGCTACCAGTCCTACTACCAGTGGATGATGGCCGAGTACGGCTTCACCGCCGAACAGCGCGAGCCCTACACCTTCAACCCCGGCCCGTTCCTGGCCGACGAGAACAAGGGCATGCAGGGCTACCTGTCCTCCGAACCCTACCTGGTCGAGAAAGAGGGCGGGTTCACCCCCGACGTCTTCCTGATCGCGGATGCGGGGTATTCGACCTATGCCACCACGATCGAGACGATGGCCGACACGATTGCCGAGAAGCCCGAAGAGGTGAAGTGCTTCGTCGAGGGCTCCATCAAGGGGTGGTACAACTACCTCTACGGTGACAACGCGGCCGCGAACGAAGCGATCATGGCCGACAACCCCGAGATGACCCAGGACAAGATCGACTACGCGATCGAGAAGATGAAATCCGAGGGCATCGTCGATTCCGGTGACGCGCTGGAGCTGGGCATCGGCGCCATGACCGAAGAAAAGGTCGGCGGCTTCTACGACAAGATGGTCGAGGTCGGCGTCATCGAGGATGACATCGACTGGACCGCAGCCTTCACGACCGAGTTCGTGAATGCCAAGGTCGGTATGGACCTGAAGTGATCGGTCTGGCGGTCTTTCGGGATCGCCGCGACCGAATGGATCGCCGATGCCAAGCGTGACGGCGGTCCGGTGAAAAGAGGGCAGGGGCGACCCGCGGGGTGGCGCGAAAGCGCCGCCCGTCCCACCAGAGGTGGGTCATGCCGTGTCGGCGCTGTCCGGCGTACCGCCGGGCGGGTGATCTGCCCATAGGATCGCGCCAGTCATGAAAACATACGGGTCCCATGGCCCGCCCCGAATAGATTGTGGAGGCAAGATGCCCACGACCCGTCCCCCTCTTGGCCAGCGCGACACGCTGCTGAAGATGCGTCATGTGGAAAAGACCTTCGGCGGCGATATCGTCGCGCTGAAGGACATGAACCTGACGGTGAACGATGGCGACTTCATCTCGCTTCTCGGGCCGTCGGGCTGCGGGAAATCCACCGCGCTGCGGCTGATCTCGGGCCTGATGTCGCCGACCTCGGGCCAGATCGAGTGGACGGGGGGCAAGTCGAAGGATGACCTGGGCGTCGTCTTTCAGGAACCCACGCTGATGCCCTGGGCCCGGGTCGCCGACAATGTCTGGCTGCCGTTCCGCCTGCGTGGGGTCAGCTATAACGAGGTCCGCGACGACGTGCTGGAGGCACTGAAACTGGTCGGGCTGGAGAAATTCCAGCGGGCCTTCCCGCGCGAATTGTCCGGCGGCATGAAGATGCGCGTGTCGATCGCGCGGGCGCTGGTGACCAAGCCGCGCCTGATCCTGATGGATGAACCCTTTGCTGCGCTGGACGAGATCACCCGCCACAAGCTGAACAACGACCTGCTGGCCCTGCGCGAGGCGATCGGCTGCACTGTGATCTTCGTGACCCATTCGGTTTTCGAGTCCGTCTTCCTGTCCGACCGGATCGTGGTGATGGCCGCGCGGCCGGGCCGGGTGATCCGCGAACTCGAAGTGACCGCCCCCTATCCGCGGGACGAGATGTTCCGCACCTCGCCCGAATATGCCGCCCATTGCCGGGAGGCATCCGACGCCCTGCATCAAGCCATCGGAGAAGCCGCATGAGCATCGCCGAAACCGATACGCCGACCGAACCTGTCGAAACCGTAGACCAGGAGGAACTGGCCCGCGCCCGCCGCGAGCGGATCATGAAGATCGCCCGCTGGACGCTGCCCTCGCTGGTGATGATCCTGACGCTGCTGGCCTGGCACCTTTATGTCACCATTGCCGAGGTGCCGCATTACATCCTGCCGGGGCCGCTTCTGGTCGGGCAGAAGATGATCGAGGACTGGGCGATCCTGTGGCCCGCGATGATCCTGACCGGGCGGCTGACCCTGCTGGCCCTGCTGTTCGCGGTGATCGGGGGCGTGGCGCTGGCCGTGGCCTTCACCCAGTCGAAATGGGCCGAGATGTCGTTCTTTCCCTACGCGGTGATCCTGCAGGTGACGCCGGTCGTGGCCATCGCGCCGCTGATCCAGATCTACGTGGACAATGCCTTCCTCGCCGCGCTTCTCTGCGCCTGGATCGTGGCGTTCTTTCCGATCCTGTCGAACACGACGATCGGGCTGAAGTCGTCCGATCACAACCTTCAGGACCTCTTCACGATCTACGGGGCGACGCGCTGGCAACGGCTGCGCTACCTGGCGGCGCCCTCCGCGCTGCCGTTCTTCCTGGGCGGGCTGAAGATCGCCGGGGGGCTGGCGCTGATCGGGGCCGTGGTGGCCGAGTTCGTGATCGGACGTGCGGGCACCGGGCTGGGCCTGGCCTCGACCCTGCTGGAGGCGTCCTACCGCTTCAACTTCGGCCGGCTGTATGCCGCGCTGATCCTGATTTCCCTTATGGGCGTGGTGATCTTCGCCCTGATGAGCCTGATCTCGCATCTTGCGCTCTATCGCTGGCACGAAAGTGCGCTGAAAAGAGAAAGTTGAATGGATTTCAAGACACTACCCCAAGGGCGCTTCACCCTGCGTGACGTCACCGTGCCCGGCTGCGTCACAGGTGCCGAGGATGACCTCGTCCGCACCGATATCGGGATCGAGAACGGCCGGATCGCCGAACCGGGCGGCGAGGACGTGCAGATGGCCGGCGCGATGGTGCTGCCCTGTTTCACCGACATGCACACCCACCTGGACAAGGGCCATATCTGGCCGCGCGCGTCCAACCCCGACGGCACGTTCATGGGGGCGCTGACCACGGTGCGCAACGATCACCCCAACTGGACCGCGCAGGACGTTGGCGCGCGGATGGAGTTCGGCCTGAAATGCGCCTATGCCCACGGCACGGCGCGGGTGCGCACGCATCTGGACAGCATGAACGGGCAATACCTGCGGTCCTGGCCGGTGCTGGCGGAAAAGCGCGAGGAATGGTCCGGCAAGATCGACCTTCAGGCCGTCAGCTTGATGAGCTGCGACCGGTTCTCGAACACCGGGGAATTCACCGAGATCGCCAAGACGGTGCAGCAGATGAACGGAGTGCTGGGCCTTGTCTCCTACCCCGTGGACGGGCTGAAGGAGATCCTGACCGGGTTTTTCGAAATGGCCGCCGCGATGGATTTGTCGGTGGATTTCCACACCGACGAGACGATGGACCCGACCTCGGAAACCTTGCGCCTGATCGCGGAGGTCGTGCTGGAAACGGGCTATGACAAGCCCGTCATCGTGGGCCATTGCTGTTCGGTGTCCACGCAGGACGAGGACCGGGCGATGTCGACGCTGGACCTGGTCGCGAAGGCCGGGATGAAGGTCGTGTCGCTGCCGATGTGCAACCTCTACCTGCAGGACCGCGTGCCGGGCCGCACCCCGCGCGGGCGCGGCGTGACGCTGGTGCACGAGATGAAGGCGCGGGGAATCCCAGTCAGCTTTGCGTCGGACAACACGCGGGACCCGTTCTACGCCTATGGCGACCTGGACATGCTGGAAGTGCTGCGCCAGGCCACCCGGATCGCGCATCTGGATCACACCGAAACCGACTGGTTGAAATCGGTGACCTCGACGCCCGCGGAAAGTTGTGGCTTCGCGGCGCCGGGGCTGGAAATCGGCGATCCCGCCGACCTGATCATTTTCCGCGCCCGTGAATGGACGGAACTGTTCGCGCGGCCCCAGATGGATCGCATCGTGCTGCGCGCAGGCCAGGCCATCGACCGGACGCTGCCGGATTATTCTGAACTCGACCACCTGATGAGGCTCTCATGACCGCCAATATCGCCGCCGCCAAAGAGGCGCTGTCCCACCTGGATATCGAAGAGCGGGAGGCCGCGATCCGCACCGCGTCTCGCGATTTCTTTTGGTATTCGCCGGTGCTGAAGGACCGGCTGGATCACGTCATGGCCGATTTCGTCGTGCGTCCGAAGACCGAGGCCGAGGTGATCGAGGTGCTGAAGGTCTGCTACGAGCATGACGTGCCGGTGACCACGCGCGGGGCCGGGACGGGCAATTACGGTCAGGCGATGCCGTTGGCCGGGGGCTGCGTCCTGCACCTGCGCAACATGAACGCGGTGAAGGAAATCACGCCGGGCCGGGTCGTTGTCGAGCCGGGGTGCCTGCTGAAGGAACTGGATGCCGCCTGCAACGAGCAGGGTCAGGAGATCCGCATGTTCTCGTCCACCTGGGACACGGCCACCGTGGGCGGGTTCATCGCCGGGGGGTCGGGCGGCGTCGGGTCGGTGCACTGGGGGTCGCTGCGCGATCTTGGCAATATCATCCGCCTGCGCGTCGTGACGATGGAGGCCGAGCCAAGGGTCCTGGAATTCCGCGGCGAGGAGCTGGCTCGCGTGTCCCATGCCTATGGCACCAACGGGATCATCACGGAACTCGAACTGCCGCTGGCCCCGGCCTATGACTGGGTCGACATCTTCGTGGCGACGGATGACTTCCCCGAGGCGATGGCCTTTGCCGACGACCTGGCGAAC
Source organism: Pseudooceanicola atlanticus (assembly GCF_000768315.1). Taxonomy (GTDB): domain Bacteria; phylum Pseudomonadota; class Alphaproteobacteria; order Rhodobacterales; family Rhodobacteraceae; genus Pseudooceanicola; species Pseudooceanicola atlanticus. The sequence continues at coordinate 148,961 of NZ_AQQX01000002.1, read as the reverse complement.
CAGGACGGCATCCTGCTGAAGCTTGCCTCGGTCTACGAGGCGCCGATCGCGCATGAATACTTCCTGCGGGTCAAACCGCATGTGGAGGAGGGCACGAACCTGGTGGGCCTGATGGTGGCGCCGCATTCGATGGATGCCTTCCTGACCTTCCTGGGGCGCCGGCCCGAGGCGCGGATGATCTACCGGTCCGACGATCACGACTGGCCGCGCAAACCGGGCAAGATCTTTGAATACGGCTGGAACCACACGACCCTGCGCGCGCTGAAGGTCGATCCGTCGATCACTTACCTGCAGGTGCGCTATGCCTTCCCGGACCACCGGGAGCTGATCGAGAAAATCCGCGCCATGTTCCCGGGCGGCGAGGTCATGCAGCACCTCGAGGCGCTGCGGATGGGCGGCAAGGTGGCGTTTGCCGGCCTGTCGATGGTCAAGTTCACCACCGAAGAGCGGCTGAACGAGATCATCCAGATGCACGAGGATGCGGGCGCGATGATCTTCAACCCGCACCGCTACACGCTGGAGGAAGGCGGGCGGCAGACCGTCGACGACACCCAGCTGTCCTTCAAGAAGGAGGCCGATCCCAAGGGCCTGCTGAACCCCGGCAAGATGATCGCCTGGGACGATCCGGATTTCGCCTATGACAAGATGTATGCCTATCCGGGCATGAAGGCGGCGGAATGAGCGCGGAGTCCCGACAATGAAAGCGATGGTCCTTTATGCCCATCCATGCCCCGAAAGCTTCAACGCGGCGGTGCACGAGACGGTGGTTTCGACGCTGAAGGGCCGCGGCTGGGAGGTCGACGATTGCGACCTGAACGCCGAGGGCTTCATGCCTGTCCTGACCGAACTGGAACGGCGCGGCTATCACGACCAGCCGGTGAATATCGAACCGGTGGCGGAATATGTTGACCGCATCCGCAAGGCCGAGGCGCTGATCATGGTCTTTCCGGTGTGGAATTTCGGCTATCCGGCGATCCTGAAGGGGTTCCTCGACCGGGTTTTCCTGCCCGGGGTCAGCTTTGCCCTGGGTGATGACGGCAAGGTGCGTCCGAACCTGCGCAACATTCGCAAACTTGTCGCCTGCACCACCTATGGTGGGAAGCGGACCCGCGCGATGCTGGTCGGCGACCCGCCGCGCAAATGCGTGACCCGCGCGGTGTGGCATGTGTGCCGCCCGGACAAGACCCGGTACATCGCGCTGTACGACATGAACAACAACAAAGAACCGCAACTGAAGGCCCACCTGGCCCGCGTCAAACGTGAAATGGAGGCCCTGTGACATGCGCGCCCTAGTCGTCTATTCCCATCCCCGCGAGGGCAGTTTCACCTCTGCCGTGCGGGACGCCGTGGTGGACAAGCTGACCGATTTCGGGGCGGAGGTGCGGCTGCTGGACCTCTACAAGATGGGGTTCGACCCGGTCCTGTCGGCGCGCGAGCACGAGGATTACCTGGAGCCGGGGATCAACCGGAAGACGCTGGAAGATCACGTCGAGCCGCTGGAATGGTGCGACACGCTGATCTTCGTCTACCCGACCTGGTGGTACGGGCTGCCGGCGATGATCAAGGGCTGGCTGGACCGGGTGATGCTGCCCGGGGTGGCCTTTGACATGCCGCAGGCCGAGAACGAAACCATCGGGCCGGGCCTGACGCAGATCACCCGGTTGGGCGTCTTCACCACCTGCGGGGCATCGTGGTGGCTGACCCGGCTGATCGGGGCGCCGGGGAGGAGGACGATCCTGCGCGGCGTGCGGCTGCTATGTGCCAAGCGGTGCAAGACGGCCTTTGCCGCGCATTACCTGATGGATTCCTCCTCGGATACGAGCCGGGCAAAGCATCTGCGGCGCGTGAACAAGGAAATGGACCGCTTCCTGGGTGGCAAGCGCGTCCGCGAGGAGGTGACGGCATGATCCCAATCCTGTCCTGGAAGGACTTCACCGGCGACCCGGAGGCGTTTTCCGAAGCCCTGGGCGAGGCCTGCCGCGAAACCGGGTTCTTCCTGCTGGCCGACCATCCGATCCCGTCGAACCTGGTGGCGAACGTGTTCTCGGCGGCGGACGATTTCTTTGCCCTGCCGCAGGAGGAGAAGGCGAAGCTGTCGATCTCTCTCAACCCGCATAACCGGGGCTGGGCTCAGATGGGCAGCGAAAGCCTGGACGACACCTCGGGGCAGGTGGACCGGAAGGAGGCGTTCAATGTCGGGTTCGACCTGTCGCCCGATGACCCGCGCGTGAAGGCCGGGGAGCCCTTTCGCGGCGTCAATGTCTGGCCCGAGCTGGACGGGTTCCGCGATACGATGCTGGCCTATTACAACGCGGTCCATGCGCTCAGCGTCCGGCTGCACGAAGCAGTTGCGACGGACCTGGACCTGCCCACCGGGTTTTTCGCACCCCATTTCACCGAACCGATGGCGACCCTGCGCATCCTGGCCTACCCGCCCGCCAGTGGCGAAGAGGGCGAGATCGGTGCCGGTGCGCATACCGATTACGGGTCGGTGACGCTGTTGATGACGGATGGCGAAGGTGGTTTGCAGGTCAAGCCGCGCGGCGGTGACTGGACCGACGTGCCGCATGTGCCCGGCGCCTTCGTGGTCAATATCGGCGATTGCCTGATGCGCTGGACCAACGACATCTATGTCTCGACCCCGCACCGGGTGCTGCCGCCCAAGGCGCGGCGGCGGTCCATCGCCTTCTTCCTCGACCCGAATCCCGACAGCATCGTTCAGGCGCTGCCCGGCACCGGGGCGGCGAAATATCCGCCGATCACCGGTGCTGATTACCTGCGCTCGCGTCTCGACGCGACCTACAAGCCCGCCCCCGTTCCCGGAGCCAAGACATGACCCGCCGCCACGACTGGCACGCACATCGCGCGCCCGAGTTTGACGCCATCGACCCGATGAAGACCATCGCGATCCTGCCCACGGCGGCCGTGGAACAGCACGGGCCGCATCTGCCCGTGGGCACAGACACGATGATTGCCGAAGGGATGCTGGACCGGGTACGGGCGACCTGCCCGGAGGATCTGGATATCCGTATCCTGCCCGTCATGGCCGTGGGCAAGTCGAATGAACATCTCTGGGCGAAGGGGACATTGACGCTGAGCGCGGCAACCGCGCTGGCCGCCTGGACCGAGATCGGGTTGTCCGTGGCTCGCGCGGGCGTGCGCAAGATCGTCATCGCGAATTCCCACGGCGGAAACCTCGACCTGATCTCGATCCTGTCGCGGGAATTGCGGGTCGAGGCGGGGATGCTTGCCATCAAGTGCCAATGGGGCAATTTCGGTTATCCGGAGGGGATGTACCCGCCGGAAGAGCTGAAGTTCGGGATCCATGGCGGGGACGTGGAAACATCGCTCATGCTGGCCTTCCGGCCCGAAACCGTGGACATGAGCCAGGCCAAGGATTTCCGGTCTGCCGCCGAGACGATGCCGATCCCGCCGACCGGCCCGATCTCGCGCGGATGGATCGCGTCGGACCTGAATGCCGACGGCACGGTCGGCAATGCCTCGGTCGGGACGGTCGAGAAAGGTAATGCGACGGCGGATCATCAGGTGGCGGGCTTCATCGCGATGCTGCGGGAAATCGAGGCGATGGAGCTGCCGACGGCCCCTTCCAAGCTGGGCTGAACCCGGGGCAGGGCTGGTCAGACCGAATAGCCGACGATCAGCTGCTTGAGCCCCGTGGCCGCGCCGACGAAGATCATCACAAGGGTGAGCGGGGCGCCATAGGCCAGCATCGAAAAGGCCGAAATGCCTTGCCCGACGCTGCAGCCGACGGCGAGGATCGCGCCGGTGCCCATCAGGACCGCGCCGAAAATCTGGCGCCTCAGCTCGCGGGTGTCGTCGCAGGCCTCCCACCGGAATTCGCGTTTGACGAGCGAACCGAGCGCCGCGCCGCCCACGACGCCGAAGATCGACCCGACCCCGAAGGACAGCGACGTGCCGGAGGCGGTCATCAGGTAGATGATCGTCTCGCCGATCGGGGCGGCGAAGGTATGGGTGCGGGGCGTGTCGCCGACGAAGCCGTTGACCGACACCCATTGCGTGCCGATCCAGCCCGAGGTGATGGCCAGCCCGACCACCGCCCCCCAGAGCCAGTGGCGCGGTGTCAGCGGCAACCGCGCCCCGATGACGGAAAAGCCCAGGATCACGATGCCGATCACCGCGCCGAAGAGCCAGGGCGCCGCGCCGGTCATGGCCGACAGGCGCAACGAGATGCTTTGCGGGGTGTCCGCCATCTCGACGGGAAAGAGCGCCACCCGCAGGTGCGCGAAAGGGCCCGACATCACGGCATAGGCCGAGACGCCCATCACGGCAACGATCACGAGAGACCGGAAATCGCCGCCGCCCAGACGGGCCAGCGCGCCGTAGCCGCAATTGCCCGACAGCGCCATGCCGTAGCCGAAGAGAAGCCCGCCGATCACCGAGGCGAGCGGGTTCCAGGCCTGCGCAACATAGGCGGTTTCGGTGGGGGCGATCCAGCCAAGCGCCATCGCGGCATGGGCCGAGATGACGGCGGCGCCGATGGCGATCCCCCACATCCTGAGGCGGCGGTCATCGCCGCCGTACAGGATGTCCTCGATGGCACCGAGCGTGCAGAAGCGCCCAAGCCGTGCGGCCAGCCCGAGGGCGAACCCGCCCAGCAGACCGAAGAGCGCTACTGCCTGCGCTTCGGACAGATAGTCCAGCATGGTTTCGTCCTGTGCTTTGACCGCGCGGTGGCGCGATCACTCCTCCCGACAGAACAGGTCGTAGACAACTTCCATGATCTTCCGGGGTCGATCATCCGTCAAGGCGTAGTAGATTGCCTTGCCTTCACGTCTGGGTGTCACCAGACCTTCGAGCCGCAGCCGGGACAATTGCTGAGAGACCGCCGCCTGGCGGGCAGAGAGCAATTCTTCAAGCTCCGTCACGGATTTCTCGCCCGAGGCGAGGTGGCACAGGATCATCATCCGGCCCTCGTGGCCGAGCGCCTTGAGGAAGTTGGACGCCTGCGTGGCGTTCCGCATCATGCGGTCCATGTCTTCGGGGCAGGTGTTTTCGTCGAAGACAGGCAGGCTGGAGCCGCCCTGTTGTTCGATGTCCCCGTTTCGGTCACTGTTGTCCAGTGTCATGCGTCACCCGTTATCCTGTGTCGGCTCCCCAGCCGGCAGACCCGCGTTTTCCAGCATACGGGCCAGAAAACCCCAGAAAAAGTCCTCTCCCGGATAGCCTTCGATCCGCGAGAGTTCCACACCATCCTTTACCAGAACGAATGTCGGGGTGAAATATATCCCTGACTTTAACGTCACCCCGTCGGGTGGACCGTCATGCAGGTCGAAACGTTGCAGCGGTGCGGTGCGGCCTTCGTCGGTCAGGTGATAGGCATCCCCGACCTCGGCATTCCAGCGCGCGCACCACGAACAGCCCGGCTCCTCTGCCATCAGCAGATTTACATCGGTCCAACCCATTGATGGGAAGGCGAAAACGGCCAGCGCCGTGCATATGCGGAGAAAAGACTTCATCAAGCCACATTGACCAAAGGGTTTCCATGAACATAATCGCATAATTGAATTTTACAATCGTGGTGAGGCCGCCTGATGCTTGATGTCACCTTTTTGGGCGCTTTGGTCGCAGGTTTGCTGTCTTTCGTGTCACCCTGCATTCTGCCGATGGTGCCCTTCTACCTCAGCTACCTGGCGGGCACCGGGGTGAACCAGCTTGCCGAAGATGGCGGCGTGCCGGCGGCGGTGAAGCGGCGGGCGGTGCTGGCCTCTGTCCTGTTCGCGCTTGGGGTCATCACGGTCTTTGTCGGGCTAGGCGCCACGGCCACGGTCTTCGGTCAGCTGGTGCGGCAATGGTTCGACGTGCTTCGCTGGGTGGCGGCGGGCATCATCTTTGTCATGGGGCTGCATTTCCTAGGCGTCCTGCGGATCGGGCTGCTGTTCCGGGAATTCCGTGCGGATGCCGACGTGCGCAATACCAGCCTGGTCGGCGCCTACGTGATCGGGCTGGCCTTCGCCTTTGGCTGGACGCCCTGCGTGGGGCCTGTGCTGGCCACGATCCTGTTCACCGCGGCGGGCGCCGATACTGCGGCGCGGGGGGCGCTCTTGCTGATGTCCTACGGGATCGGCATGACCGCGCCCTTCATCCTGGCGGCGCTGTTCGTGGGGCCCTTCATGCGGTGGATGCAGAAATTCCGGCGTCACCTTGGCCTGGTGGAGAAGGCCATGGGCGTGCTGCTGATTCTCTTTGCCGTGCTGATCGCCACGAATTCCGTCAATTACATCGCCCAATGGATGCTGGACCACGTGCCGTGGTTCGCCTCGGTGGGCTGACCCTGGGAGGATACCATGAAACACATCTACGCACTGATTCTTGCCGTCCTGATGGCGGCCATGCCGGCGCAGGCGCAGGCGCAGCATGTCGGGGATGACGGTCTGCACAAGGCGGACTGGCTGCACGACACGTTCCGCGATCTGTCGGAGGACCTGGCGGAGGCCGAGGCCGAGGGCAAGCGCCTGATGATCCTGATCGAGCAGCGGGGCTGCATCTACTGCCGCAAGATGCACGAGGAGGTCTTTGTCGTCCCCGAGATCGAGAAGATGCTGGAAGAGGATTTCTTCGTCATCCAGATCAACATGTTCGGCGATGTCGAGGTGACCGATTTCGATGGCACCGCGCTGCCCGAGAAGGACATGGTGAAGCGCTGGAACGCGCTGTTCACGCCGACGCTGATGTTCTTCCCGCACGAGGTTGCAGAGGGGCAGACCGCCGCCCAGGCCGCCGTCGTCACGATGCCCGGGGCCTTCGGTCGGTGGACCACGCAGAACCTGCTGAGCTGGGTTCTGGAAGAGGGATATGCCGGTGACGAGCCGTTCCAGAAGTACCACGCCCGGAAATTTGAAGAGCAGTCTCAATGACTAAGGCAGGAAAACAGATAAAGACATTCATGTAGATGAATTTGATGTTGCGTTTTTGACGATCTGTGCGCTAACGTTTCAGGACAATTCGGGAGGAGACATGAGGATCACGTTGTTGATTCCGTCGGTTCTGGCGCTGAGCGCCGGCACCGCAATGGCGGAGATGGTGGCGCCGGCTGACGTTCAGTTTGCCGATGGCGCATTGGAAACGCCCTTGACCAGCGACGCCGGCGACCCGGCACGCGGCAAGGTGATCATGACGACCCGCAGCAAGGGAAACTGTGTTGCCTGTCATGAGATTTCGGCCCTGAGCGAAGCGCCGTTCCACGGCAATGTCGGGCCCATGCTGGACGGCGTCGGGGAATATCGCACCGAGGCCGAGCTTCGCGGCATCGTCGCGAATGCGAAGATGACCTTCGAGGGGTCGGTGATGCCGGCCTTCTACAAGACCACCGGCTTTGAACGTCCCGGCGACGGGTATTCGGGCAAGGCCGCGCAGGGCGAACTGCCCCCGATCCTGACCGCTCAGGAGATCGAGGACGTGGTGGCCTTCCTGAAAACGCTCAAGGACGGCTGAGGCCGAGACCGAGGAGAATTCTGACATGCAACTGACACGACGCGAAACCATGGCTCTCGGGCTGGGCGCAGCGATCATCACGGTGCTTCCGTTCCGCGCCAACGCGGCCACCGAAGACCTGATCGCCGAGTTCACCGGCGGTGCCGACATGGCGGAGACGGGGATCACCCTGACCGCCCCCGAAATCGCGGAGAACGGCAACACCGTTCCGATCGAGGTCGACGCCGCTGGCGCCTCCGCGATCATGGTGCTGGCCGCCGGCAACCCGACGCCGCCGGTCGCGACCTTCAACTTCGGCCCGCTCGCGGCCGAGCAGCGCGCAGCGACCCGTGTCCGCCTGGCTGGCACGCAGGACGTCATCGCGATCGCGAAGATGGAGGATGGCAGCTTTGCCCGTGCCTCCAAGACCGTGAAAGTCACCATCGGCGGCTGCGGCGGCTGAGAAGAGGAGATCAAGTTATGGCATCCGGAGTTAAACCCCGAGTCAAGGTTCCGAAATCCGCTTCGGCCGGTGAGGACATCGTCATCAAGACGCTGATCAGCCACCCGATGGAAAGCGGTCAGCGCAAGGACAGCAGCGGCAACAAGATCCCGCGTTCGATCATCAATCGCTTCACCTGCGATTTCAACGGCGAGAACGTCATCGACGTCACGCTGGAGCCGGCGATTTCGACCAATCCCTATTTCGAATTCGTCGCCAAGGTGCCCGAGGCCGGCGAGTTCAAGTTCACCTGGTACGACGATGACGGCTCTGTCTACGAAGAGGCGAAGTCGATCGCGGTCAGCTGATCGAAAGGCCCCGTTCCGCATGATGCGGGGCGGGGGTCACAGGGGAGGAGACACATGAAAATCAAGGTTCTGACGGCGGTTTCCGCCGCCCTGATCGGCTCCGCCGGATTGGCCCTGGCCGACCCGGACGAGGATCAGCTGGTCATCAACGGCGATCTGGAAATCGTCACCGAGGCCGCCGCGCCCGACCACCTGTCGGACGTGATGGACACGATCTATTCCGGCTGGCGGTTCCGGTCCGACGAGACCCAGGAACTGGAGATGGACGATTTCGACAATCCTGGCATGATCTTCGTCGATCAGGCGATGGACAGCTGGGCCAGTGCAGAGGGCAGCGAGGGCAAGTCCTGCGCGTCCTGTCACGGCGATGACCCGTCCGAAAGCATGGCGGGGGTCCGCGCGGTCTATCCCAAGTGGAATGCCGATGCGGGCGAGGTCCGGACGCTGGCGATGCAGATCAACGATTGCCGCGAAAACCAGATGGGGGCCGATGCCTACAAGTACGACAGCGCGCCCATGGCTGCGATGGAGGCCCTGATCGCCGTGCAATCGCGCGGGATGCCGGTCAATGTCGCCATCGGCGGCCCGGCTGCGGAAACCTGGGAGCAGGGCAAGGCGCTCTACTACACCCGGACCGGTCAGCTGGAACTGTCCTGTGCCAATTGCCACGAGGACAATTACGGCAACAACATCCGCTCGGACCATCTCAGCCAGGGTCAGATCAACGGGTTCCCGACCTACCGTCTGAAGAATGCCAAGCTGAACACCGTGCATGGCCGGTTCAAGGGCTGCGTGCGTGACACGCGGGCCGAGACCTATTCGCCGGGCAGCCCCGAATTCGTGGCGCTGGAGCTATACGTCGCCTCGCGCGGCAACGGCCTGTCGGTCGAAGGTCCCTCCGTCCGCAACTGAAACCGGCCCCGCGCGGGAATGTCCTGCGCGGGGTTTTTCTTACTCAAACGAATTCACATTCATGAATGCGTGGGTGTGAGCAGAGGCAACACCGACATGATCTCTAGACGCGATTTCCTGCAGGTTTCGATGGCGGCGGCGGCCCTGACCGGTGCGTCGGGCTTCGGTAACTGGGCCCGGCTGGCGGCGCAGCAAAGTCTGACCCAGGACCAGCTGCTTGACTTCGACACGTTCGGGAACGTGTCGCTGATCCACGTAACGGATATCCATGCGCAGCTGAAGCCGATCTATTTCCGTGAACCGTCGGTGAACCTGGGCGTCGGTCCGAACAAGGGCGAGGTGCCGCATGTGACCGGCGCCGATTTCCGCAAGCTCTACGGTATCGCCGATGGCAGCCCCTCGCATTACGCGCTGTCCTCGGGTGATTTCGCGTCGCTGGCCAAGGGCTATGGCCGGGTCGGTGGGATGGACCGGGTGGCCACGGTGGTCAAGGCGATCCGGGCCGCGCGTCCCGATGCGCTGCTGCTGGATGGTGGCGATACCTGGCATGGGTCCTACACCTGCTATCACAGCCAGGGGCAGGACATGGTCAACGTGATGAACGCCCTTCAGCCTGACGCGATGACGTTCCACTGGGAATTCACGCTGGGGTCCGAGCGGGTCAATGAACTGGTCGAAAGCCTGCCCTTCGCGGCGCTTGGCCAGAACATCTTCGACGCCGAATGGGACGAACCGTCCGAGCTGTTCCCACCCTACCAATTCTTCGAACGCGGCGGGGTGAAGATTGCAGTGATCGGCCAGGCCTTCCCCTACATGCCGATCGCCAACCCGCGCTGGATGTTCCCCGAATACTCCTTCGGGATCCGGGACGAGAACATGCAGGCCATGGTCGACGAGGTCCGCGCCCAGGGGGCCGAACTGGTGGTCTGCCTGTCGCATAACGGGTTCGACGTCGACAAGAAGATGGCCGGTATCGTGTCGGGAATCGACGTGATCCTGTCGGGCCACACCCATGACGCACTGCCCGAACCGGTGCTGGTCGGCGAGACGATCATCGTTGCCTCCGGCTCGAACGGGAAATTCGTGTCGCGGGTCGATCTGGACGTGCGCGACGGCCGCATGATGGGCTTCCGCCACAAGCTGATCCCGATCTTTTCGGACGTGATCGAACCGGATGCAGAGATGGCCGCGGTGATCGAAGAACAGCGCGCGCCCCATGCCGACAAGCTGGCCGAGGTGATCGGCCAGACCGACAGCCTGCTCTACCGCCGTGGCAATTTCAACGGCACCTGGGACGACCTGATCTGCGATGCCCTGCTGAGCGAACGCGAGGCCGATATCGCCATGTCCCCTGGCGTCCGCTGGGGGCCGAGCCTGATCCCCGGCGACGACATAACCCGCGAGGACATCTGGAACGTCACCTCGATGAGTTACGGCGAAGCCTACCGGACCGAGATGACCGGCGAGTTCATCAAGGTCATCCTGGAGGACGTGGCGGACAATATCTTCAACCCCGATCCCTACTACCAGCAGGGCGGGGACATGGTCCGCATCGGCGGCATGGGGTACCACATCGACGTGTCCCGGCCCCAGGGCGACCGCATCTCCAAGATGACGCTGCTGAAGACGGGCGAGGCGATCGACCCGTCCCGAACCTACCAGGTGGCCGGCTGGGCCAGCGTCAACGAAGGGACCGAGGGGCCGCAGATCTGGGACGTGGTGGAAAGCCACATCCGCAAGATGGGCACCGTCACGGTCAATCCCAGCAACAACGTAGAAGTCACGGGCGTCTGAGCCCGCCTGCCGGAAAGGAGTACCCATGAGCGAAGACAGCAGACAGGGCCCCGCAAACGGTCCGTCCCGCCGCCGCTTTCTGACCAGCGCCGCCGCCCTTGGCGCGGGTTCGGTCGCGGCCGGCATGGCGCGGGCGCAGACCGCCGACCCGCTGATCACCGAAATCCAGCCCTGGGCGCAGGCCTTCGGCGAAGGCGTCGATGCCACGCCCTATGGCCTGCCGATCGATTTCGAGAGCGACGTGATCCGGCGCAACGTGCCGTGGCTGACGGCGGATGCGACCTCGTCGATCAACTTCACGCCGATCCACGCGCTGGATGGCACGATCACCCCGCAGGGCTGCGCGTTCGAGCGGCACCATTCCGGCGCGATCGAGCTGCGCAAGCAGGATTACCGGCTGATGATCAACGGGCTGGTCGATCAGCCCCTGGTCTTCACCTACGAGGACCTGGAACGCTTCCCGCGAGAAAACCACGTCTATTTCTGCGAATGCGCGGCCAATACCGGCATGGAATGGGCCGGCGCGCAGCTGAACGGCGCTCAGTTCACCCATGGCATGATCCACAACATGGAATATTCCGGCATTCCCTTGCGGACCCTACTGGAAGAGGCCGGGTTGGGGGCTGCCGGCGATCTCGAGGACAAGTGGGTCTATGTCGAGGGGGCGGATGCGTCCTCCAACGGGCGGTCGATCCCGATGGCGAAGGCTCTCGACGACGTGCTGGTCGCCTTCAAGGCCAATGGCGAGGCGCTGCGCAAGGAACATGGCTATCCCGTCCGGCTGGTCGTGCCGGGCTGGGAAGGCAACATGTGGGTCAAGTGGCTGCGCCGGATCGAAGTGACCAACCAGGCGGTGGAAAGCCGCGAGGAGACCTCGAAATACACCGACGTGCTGGAAGACGGCACCGCGCGGAAATGGACCTGGGTGATGGATGCGAAATCCGTCGTGACCTCGCCTTCGCCGCAATCGCCGATCACCCATGGCAAGGGGCCGCTGGTCATCACCGGGCTGGCCTGGTCCGGGCACGGCGCGATCACCCGCGTCGACGTGTCCAAGGATGGCGGCAAGACCTGGGAAACCGCGCGACTGGCCAAGCCGGGCGAGAAGATGGCCCTGACCCGCTTCTACCTGGATACGGAATGGGACGGTGAGGACATGCTGCTGCAATCGCGCGCCATGGACGAGACCGGCTATGTCCAGCCCACCAAGGCGCAGCTGCGCGACGTGCGCGGGCTCAATTCGATCTATCACAACAATTGCATACAGACTTGGCATGTGAAGCCGAGCGGGGAGGCGGAAAATGTCGAAGTTTCCTAGTTTGTTCATTGGGATCGCCGCCGGCACGGCCGGTGTCCTGACGCTGGCCTATGTCAGCGCGGATGGCGGGGTGAACCGCCCTGACGGGATGATGCAGATGACCTCAGCCCCGGTCGCGGCCCCGGCGGCGCCCGACGCTCCGGATGCGATGACCGCCTCGGCAGAGCCTGCGGCGAAACCGCAGAAAGACGCGATGGTGGTGTCGACCCAAAGCGAGACGGCCATCCCCGATATCCGCACCGAGGGCGGGCATTTCGGCATCGGGCGCGCAGCCCTGCCCGAAGAGGTCGCGGCTTGGGATCTGGATGTCAGCCCAGACGGGACCGGCCTGCCGGTCGGTTCCGGCTCGGTCGAGGATGGCGAGATGCTGTTTTCCGACAATTGCGCGGTCTGCCATGGCGAATTTGCCGAAGGCGTCGACAACTGGCCCGAACTGGCCGGCGGCGACGGGACGCTGGCGGACGAGGACCCGGTCAAGACGGTGGGCAGCTACTGGCCCTACCTGTCGACGGCCTGGGATTACGTCCACCGGTCGATGCCCTACGGCAATGCGCAGTCGCTTTCCAATGACGATGTCTATGCCATCGTCGCCTACATCCTCTACTCCAACTACCTGGTCGAAGACGATTTCGTGCTGTCGAACGAGAACTTCCTCGAGGTCGAGATGCCGAATGCCGAGGGCTTCATCGTCGATGACCGAGCGGAGACGGAATACACCAAGTGGCGGACCGAACCCTGCATGACCGCGTGCAAGGAGAGCGTCGAGATCACGATGCGCGCCTCGGTCCTCGATGTGACCCCGGAAGAGGAAGGTGGGGAGGCCACCGAGGAGGTGACCCAAGCCGCCGCGACGACAGAGGAACCGGCTGCGGAGCCTGCCGCGGAGCCCGTTGAAGAAGCAAAAGCGGAAGAGCCCGCCGTGCAGGAGGCCTCGGCCCCCGCTGCCGACCCTGCGCTGATCGCCGACGGTGAAAAGGTGTTCCGCAAGTGCCGCGCCTGTCACGAGGTCGGTGCCGGGGCCAAGAACAAGTCCGGTCCTCAGCTGAACGGCGTGATCGGGCGGACCATGGGGGCGGTCGAGGATTTCCGGTATTCCAAGGGGTTCGAGGCTGCGCATGACGAGGGCCGCATCTGGGATGCCGCGTCGATGGCGGAATTCCTGGCCAAGCCCAAGGACTTCATGAAGGGCACCAAGATGTCCTTTGCAGGTCTCAAGAAGGATGCCGATCTCGAGGCGATCATCGCCTACCTGTCGAGCGTCGGAGAGTGAGATGAGCGCACGGCCCTTCAGCGTTGCAATGCTCTGGGCCGTGCTCTGCGTGACCTCGGCCCGGGCGGAACCGATCGGGGATGCCGATGCCGGGGCCCGCGTGTTCGGCAAGTGCAAATCCTGCCACGAGATCGGGGCCGGGGCGGAAAACCGGGTCGGCCCCCATCTGAACATGCTGTTCGGGCGGTCTGCGGCCGGGATCGACGGGTTTCGCTATTCCGCCAGCCTGGAACGGGCGGGCACCAATGGCGTGGAATGGCATGCCGAAACGCTCGATGCCTATATCGAGAACCCGAAGGCCTTTGCCAGCGGCACGCGGATGAACTTCCGCGGCATCGGCGACCCCGCAGAGCGGGCCGACCTGATCGCGTTTTTACGGCGCTACTCGGACAACCCGGCGAACATCCCCGAGGCCGATCCGACCGCTGTCGGCATCGACCATGACGTGGACCCCGCGATCCTGGCGTTGGAGGGCGACCCGGATTACGGCGAATACCTGTCGGGCGAATGCACGACCTGCCACCAGTCGGACGGGGCGGACCGTGGGATCCCCTCGATCACCGGCTGGCCGGACGAGGATTTCGTGATCGCCATGCACGCCTACAAGGACAAGGTCCGCCCGCATCCCGTCATGCAGATGGTCGCGGGACGATTGGGAGACGAGGAGATCGCTGCGCTCGCGGCGTATTTCGCCAGCCTCGGAGAGTAGGCCGGCCATTTAAGGGAGGAGTTGACCATGAAATTGAACAGACGCCTGTTCCTGGGAACAGGGGCGGCCCTGACGGCGACATTATCCGCGCCGGCCGTCTTTGCCCAATCGAAGCCGCGTGTCGTCGTGATCGGTGGCGGGGCCGGTGGTGCCACGGCGGCCCGCTACATCGCCAAGGACAGCGACGGGGCCATCGACGTGACGCTGGTCGAACCCAGCCGGACCTATTTCACCTGCTTCTTCTCCAACCTCTATCTCGGCGGTTTCAAGGACCTGTCGGATATCGGCCATACCTACGGCAAACTGGCCTCGGATTACGGGATCAACGTGGTGCATGACTGGGCTGTGGATGTGGACCGCGACGCCCGCACCGTGATGTTGGCCGGCGGCGCGACCCTGTCCTACGACAAGCTGATCCTGTCGCCCGGTATCGACTTTGTCGACGGCGCGGTCCCGGGCTGGGACGTCACCGCGCAGAATGCGATGCCGCATGCCTACAAGGCCGGATCGCAATCGGAATTGCTGCGCGCCCAGATCGAGGCAATGCCCGAGGGCGGGACCTTCGCGATGATCGCGCCGCCCAACCCCTTTCGCTGCCCGCCCGGCCCCTACGAGAGGGTGTCGATGGTTGCGCACAAGCTGAAACAGATCAATCCGACGGCCAAGATCCTGGTGATCGACCCGAAGGCCAAGTTCTCCAAGCAGGGGCTGTTCGAAGAGGGGTGGACCAAGCATTACTCCGGCATGATCGAGCGGATCGGTCCGGATTTCGGCGGCGACAACGTGTCGGTCGATCCGGCGGCGATGACAGTCGATATCGACGGCAGTGTCGAGAGCGTGGATGTCTGCAACGTCATTCCCGCCATGAAGGCTGGACGCATCGCCGAGATCGCCGGAGTGACCGAGGGCAACTGGGCCCCGGTCAACGCAGCGGACATGAGCTCCAAGGCCGACCCGGATGTCTACGTGCTGGGGGATGCCAGCGCCCAGGGCGACATGCCGAAATCGGGCTTCTCGGCCAACAGCCAGGCCAAGGTCTGTGCCAATGCGGTGCGCGGGGCGCTGACCGGGTCCAAGGTGTTCCCGGCCCGGTTCTCCAACACCTGCTGGTCGCTGATCCACACCGACGACGGGGTCAAGGTGGGGGCCACTTACGAGGCCACGCCGGAAAAAATCGCCAAGGTCGACGGGTTCATCAGCCAGACCGGAGAGGATTCGGCCCTGCGCAAGGCAACCTACGAGGAATCCGAGGGCTGGTATGCCGGTATTACCGCCGACATGTTCGGCTAAGCAACGCAAAGGTTGCGCGGCACAGGTCGCGCAACCGGACAGGGCCCGAGGGGGCCCGCAATAGGACCGAAGGGGGGATCATGAAACATCTCGCAATCGCCGCGCTTCTGGCCGCGCTGCCGGTGGCCGGACAGGCCGAAGGGCCGGTAACCACGCAATATGACGGCACGTTCGACGACGCGACCTTTGCCGTCGAAAGCGCCATCGTCGGGCAGGGCCTCGTCATCGACCATGTGAGCCATGTCGGTGAAATGCTGGCCCGGACCGGCAGCGATGTCGGATCCTCGAAGGAGATCTTCAAGGCGGCGGACGTGTTCAGCTTCTGCTCGGCCGTGGTCTCGCGCGAGGTGATGGAGGCCGATCCGATGAACGTGGCCCATTGCCCCTATGGCATCTTCGTCGCCGAGACCGGCGAGGGCGTCTTCATTGGGCGCCGCGATTATCCCGCCGGCATCATGGACAAGGTCGAGGCGATGCTCGACTCGATCATCGAGGAGGCGGCGTTCCAATGACCTTTTCCTATGACGGTTACTTTCGCGAGGCGCTGGACGGGTTGCGCGACGAGGGCAATTACCGGGTCTTTGCCGATCTCGAACGCCATCGCGGAGATTTCCCCCATGCGACGCAGCGCGAGGGTGTCGCGGCCCGCGACGTGACGATCTGGTGTTCCAACGATTACCTCGGGATGGGGCAGCACCCGAAAGTTCTGGACGCAATGCAGCAGGCCCTGACCCGCTTTGGCGCCGGGGCCGGTGGCACGCGCAATATTTCCGGCACGACGCATGAGCATGTCCTGCTGGAGGCCGAACTGGCAGACCTGCACGGCAAGGAAGCGGCGTTGCTGTTCACTTCCGGCTACGTGTCCAACTGGGCGGCGCTTGGCACGCTGGCGGCGAAGGTGCCGGGGATGGTCGTGTTGTCGGACGCGCTGAACCATGCCTCGATGATCGAAGGTATCCGGCATTCGCGCGCCAAGTGCCTGGTCTGGAAACATAACGATCTTGAGGATCTGGAGGCCAAGCTGGCCGCGCTGCCGCCGGACACCCCCAAGATGATCGCCTTTGAAAGCGTCTATTCGATGGATGGCGACATCGCCCCGATCGCCGAGATCTGCGATCTGGCGGATCGCTACGGTGCGATGACCTATCTCGACGAGGTTCACGCCGTGGGGCTCTACGGTCCGCGTGGCGGTGGTATCGCCGAGCGCGAAGGCCTGATGGATCGTCTGACCGTGATCGAGGGCACGTTGGGCAAGGCCTTTGGCGTGGTTGGGGGCTACATCGCCGCCTCTGCCGACCTGTGCGATTTCATCCGCAGCTTTGCCAGCGGGTTCATCTTCACCACCGCGCTGCCTCCGGCGGTCGCGGCGGGGGCGCGGGCCTCCATCCGACATCTGAAGGACAGCAGGGCCGAGCGCGAGCGGCATCAAAGGATCGTCGCCGAGGTGCGGGAAAAGCTGGACGCTATCGGCATTCCGCATATCGACAATCCCAGCCACATCATCCCGGTGATGGTCGGTGACCCGGTCAAGTGCAAGTACATCTCGGACCTGCTGCTGCGTGATCACGGGATCTACATCCAGCCGATCAACTACCCGACCGTGCCCAAGGGGACAGAACGGCTGAGGATCACGCCGTCGCCGGTCCATGACGCGGGCGATGTCGCGGCGCTGGTGGAGGCGCTGTGCGATCTATGGTCCCAGTGCCAGCTGGCGCGACGCCCGATGGCCGCGCAATAGGCACCACTTGATCTGCCGCAAGGCAGTGCGTGGTGCGGGGTCTAGGGTGACGCCATGATCGAAGAGTTGATTGACAGATACGGGGACCCGGCGGTGCTGGCCCTTGCCGGGGCCGGGATCGGACTGGTCTTCGGGGCCGCGGCGCAGCGGTCGCAATTCTGCATGCGCGCCGCCACTGTCGAAATCGCCGAGGAACGCGCAGGCCCCCGCCTGGCCGTCTGGCTGATCGCCTTCTTTACCGCGCTGCTGGCCGTTCAGGGCGCCTCGGCCGCCGGTTGGATCGACCTTGGCGCGGCGCGGACACTGGCCGCCACCGGATCGCTGAGCGGTGCGGTGATTGGCGGGTTGATGTTTGGCGCCGGAATGATCCTTGCGCGGGGCTGTGCGGCGCGGCTGCTGGTGCTGGCGTCTTCGGGGAACCTGCGGGCTCTGGTCACCGGGCTGGTGGTCACGCTGGTCGCGCAATCGGCCTATCGGGGGGCGCTGTCGCCGGCGCGGGAATACCTTGCGGGTCTGTGGACCGTACCGGGCGGAGAGGGGCGGGACATTGCGGCGCTGCTGGGTGTATCGCCGATCGTCGTGACGGCGCTGGCCGCGGCGGGTGTCCTTGCGGCTATGGTCTTGGCGATGCTGCGTGGGCTGGGCCTGCGCTACATGCTGGGCGCGGCGCTTGTCGGGCTTGCCGTCGCGGGCGGATGGGCGGCGACCTACGCCATTGCCCAGGTGTCATTCGAGGTCGTGCCGCTGTCTTCCGTCACTTTCACCGGGCCGGCCACGGACACACTGATGGTGCTGGTCGCGCAGCGCGAGGTCGAGCTGTCCTTCGGGATCGGCCTCGTGCCGGGCGTCGCTGTCGGGGCCGCGCTTGCGGCCTGGATCGGCGGCGACTGGACCATTGAACGCTTCGGCCCGGAAGCCCCGATGGAGCGTTACCTTGTCGGCGCGGTCCTGATGGGGTTCGGGGCCATGCTCGCGGGCGGCTGTGCCGTCGGCGCGGGCATGTCGGGCGGGTCGGCCCTGTCGCTGACGGCCTGGATCGCCGTTTTCTGCATGTGGGTCGGCGCGGTGCTGACCTATCGTGTAACACAGATGGTCGGGGTGCACCGCGCCGCCTGATCCTCAGGCCGGGACGAAGCGATAGCCGTCGCCCGCCTTTTCGACCATCCCGATCCCGCCATCCGGCAGGTGGAACCCGAAAAGCGTCGTGCCGTCCGATGCCAGCCTGTCCAGCAGCGCGGACCGTGTCTGCGCCGCCAGCGCCATGTCCTGGTCCGATCCGCTTTCCCAACTGGGACGGGCAAAGGCGACGTGGTGGTTGGAAATCGCATCGCCCGAGACGAAGACCGCGTCGGAACCGTTGCGGATTTCAAAGGACATGTGGCCGGGCGTGTGTCCCGGTGTCAGTACGGCGGCGATGCCGGGCAGTATCTCGTCGCCGTCGTCGAAGAAATCGGTCGCGTCCTCGATCGCCTCCATCCGGCGCTTGGCTCCGACGGCAAAGGCAGCGCGTTCGGGACCGATCCGGTCGACGGTGTCCGGGTCCCACCAGTAATGCCATTCGCCACGCCCCATCAGGTGGGCGGCATTGGCAAAAAGCGGGTCGTCGAAATCGTCCAGCACGCCCCAGAGGTGATCGGGATGGGCATGGGTGAAGACGACATGGGTTATGTCTTCGGGCGCGACTCCGGCCGCGTCGAGGCTGTCGAGCAGTGTGCCTGCGGTCGGCATGAAAGTCGCGCCGGACCCCGCATCGAATAGCACCGTATTGGTGCCGTCCCGGTAGAGCGTGAGATTGCATTCCGGCGTCAGCGGCTGATCGGTCAGCCCGTAATCCGCGAGGATCGGGGCAAGCTCCACCTCGGGCATGGGGCCGAAGATGAAACTGGCGGGCAGGGTCAGGTGCCCGTCGCTGAGCGTGACAAGGCTTGCGTTGCCCAGCTTCAGCTCTGCCATCGCGATCCGGGGCAGGGTGGCAAGGCCAAGTGCCGCCCCCGCACCGCCAATGAAAGTCCTGCGCTTGAGGTCCATGTTCTCCTCCCATGTTCAAACATGTGCATGTTTGCATGAGTTGAGTCGGGGAACAATGCGGATTGGGCCGACACCGGCCAGGATCAGCCGTTTTGGCGGGCGAGTCTGTGGGACAGCGGACGGATCGCCTCGGTCGCGTCTCGGAAGACTTCGAAGCGGTCCGCATGATGGGCGCGCGTCTCGGGCGAGGGGCGATAGATCGTGCAGGCCCCGGGGGGCAGGGGCTGGTGGGCAGCGGCGGACCCGAGCGGCAGGCGAGAGGCCCCGAGCAGCCCGGTTTCGGCATTCTGCGGCACCATCACCGGCCGGTCGAGGATATCGGCCTTCAGCTGGCACAGCCCGGCATGTTGCGACAACCCGCCGGAAAAGCCGACATGATCGACCTGGCGGCCCGTCGCGTCTTCGGCCCGGGCCAGGATGTCGCGTGACAGGTAGGTCATCCCCTCGGCCACGGCGCGCAGCATGGCGTCGTTGTCGTCGGTCATCCCGAGGCCAAGGAACGCGCCGCGCAGGTCCGGGTCCCACCATGGGGTCCGTTCACCGTCCAGGAAGGGCAGGAAAAGCGGCGCAGGACCTGCGGTGGTCAGGGCCTTGTCCAGCGCGTCCTGCGGGGTGAGGCCGGGGTGGAATCGTTCGGCCGCCCAGATCAGACGGGATGCCGCCCCCTGGCTGGGGCCGCCCAATTGCCACAGGAACGGCCCCCATTCGACCGACAGCAGGCCCGGCGCCTCGGCCGGGCGGTCCGCGATCACGCCAAAGACATCGCTGGTGCCGGAGATGCTGTAGCCCGCACCGGGAACCAGCGCGCCGGAGCCGAGGACGCAGGTCCAGGTATCCAGCGATCCGCAATGAACGACGGCCCCCGCGACCCGGTCCAGCGGAGCGGGAAGGCCGGGGCGGACCTGTCCGACCGGCTCGAAGGGCGACAGCTCTTCCGGTAGCAAGGAGGGGTCAAGGTCTATCTGGTCCAGTCCCGACAGCCCCGCCGCGTGCAGCGGGCGGGTCATCGGCAATTGCGATATCCGGTCCGACACGGCGCGGCCGGTCAGGCGGAAGTTCAGGTAATCCTTGGGTTCGATGACCCGGGACAGGCGTTGCCAGTTTTCCGGCTCGTGCTCTTTCAGCCAGAGCAGGCGGGCCAGCGGGTCATAGGGGCTGAGCGCTATTGCGAGGGCCTGAAGCGGGGTGGGCGCGTCATGCCGCAGCCTGTCCAGCAAAGGGGCCGCACGCGCATCGGGAAAACCTATCGCGGGGCGGATCGACTGCCCGTCGGCATCCAGCAACACCTGCGTCCGGGTGAAACCGCAGCCCGCAACGGCTGTGATCGCGCTGAAATCGTTGCCGCGCGCGGCCAACTCCGCGCTGGCGGCGACGAAGCTCTCCCACCATTTCGCGTCGGGGTCGGCCTCGTGCCGGTCGCCCTGAACCGCGAAGCCCAGCGGTCTGCGGACCTGGTCGATGAAGGTGCCGTCCTGATCGACTATGGCCAGCCGCAGGCTGCTGCCGCCCAGATCATAGGCCAGGATATGCGGCATGGACGGGTCCTTGGTCTGTCAGAAATCCGCGCTCAGGGGACGCCCGGGCGCAGGCGATGTCAAGGCGCGGGGCGGCGTCAGTGGATGCGGTTCACTTCGCCGCTGAGGATGTAATGGGACAGGTTGTCGGCGGTCAGTTCGCCGCCCTCCAGGTCGATCTGGTTCTCGCCGGTGCGCAGGATGCTGATCCGGTCGGCCACGGCGGCCACGTCCTGCATCGCATGGCTGATCAGGATCACCGTCTTGCCTGCGGCCTTGAGCGACCGGACAAGTCCCAGCACCTGTTCGGTTTCCCGGACGCCAAGCGCGGCGGTCGGTTCGTCGAGGATCACGATATCCGCATTCCAGCGCAGCGCGCGGCAGATCGCGACCGCCTGACGCTGACCGCCGGACAGGTCGGTGACCTTGGCGTTCATGTCGGTGATCGAGGGGTTCAGCTGACCCATGTAGCCAAGCGCGTCCTTGCGCATCCGCGCCTTGTCCAGCAGGGGCAGGCCCAGCACCCGGCGGGTCAGTTCGGCACCCATGAAGATGTTCTGGTAGATGCTCATGTCAGCGGCGACCGCCAGATCCTGGTGGATCGTGGCGATGCCCGCCTGAAGCGAGGCCTGCGGGCTGTCAAAGCGCCGGGCCTCGCCATTGATGGTGATCTCGCCCTGGTCGGGCTGTTCGACGCCCGCCAGGATCTTGATGAAGGTGGATTTGCCCGCACCGTTATCGCCGCAGATCGCGTGGATTTCGCCCTCATGGACATCGACGCTGACCCCGCGAAGGGCCTCGACCGCGCCGTAATTCTTGACGATGTTCCGTGTCGATATCTTGACCGGCATGTTGTCCTCGCATGTGACGTTGGCGGTGCGGGCAGGCCCTTATTCGTTCAGGAACTCATCGACATTGGTCTTGTCGACAAGCGTCGCCGGGATGAACAGGTAGGGTCCGGGGACCAGGTCATCCTTGGGCGTGCCGTCGACCGCGATCTGCTTCATCATCGACACGGCTGAGGCTGCCATGTCCTCGAACGGGATCGCGACGGTGGCGGTCATCATGGAATAGGGGTCCTTGATGCGGCGGTAGACTTCCTGGCCGCCGTCGATGGAGACGAGGGACACGTCGCCTTTCTCCATACCGGCTTCTTTCAGCAGGTCGTCGATGATCAGGGCCTGACCGTCGAAGGAGGCCCAGACGGCATCGAAATTGCCGGCGTTCTGAAGGATCAGCGCGCTCATCCCGTTGCGGACGTCATCCTGCCAGCTTTTCGTGCGGGCCATCGAATGCTCGCCGACGATTTCCACCTGCGGGTTTTCGACAAGCACGGCATCGAGGATCGCGCCGCGGATGCGCGCGCCGGTGTTCGATTCAAACCGCTGGGCGAGGATGTTGCCCTCGAAGTTGATCGTGCCAAGCGTGTAGATCGCGGCCTCTGCGGCCATGATGTATTCGTTCGGGGTCACGTCGAACATGGTGTGGGGGCTGGCGCCCGAGGAAATGGTGATGACCGGGATGCCGGCCTCTTTCGCGGCCAGAAACTGCGCGTCGAACTGCACCGGCTTGGACATGCACAGGATCATCGCGTCCACGCCCTTCTGGATCAGGTTGTCCAGCTGCGAGGCATGGGTTTCCAGCGCGCCGTTGGAATTGAGGACCTGTGCCTCCCATCCCAGTTTCTCGGCCTCCGCGCCCACCGTATTGGCGCAGCGCGCCTGGGTTTCGGCGGACATCTGGAACGCCACGACGCCCAGTTCGAATGCGGCGGCCTGGCTGCCCGCAAAGGCAGCCCCCGCCAGGCTGGCCGCGGCCAGCACCGTCTTGATCGTCTTCATCGTCAACTCCCCTTCGTTTTGTTTACAGGGCGAAAGCCGCCCTCTTCAGAACAGACGCCGAGACGGCGACCGATAGGATGATGATGATACCCAGCATGATATCCTGGATGTAATATTGCGCGCCCAGCAGAACCAAGCCGTTGGACAGCATCACGATGATCAGCGAACCGACGAAGGTGCCCAGGATGTTGGGCTTGGCGGGCGTGAACATGGTCATGCCCAGCAGCGTCGCGGCGATTCCGTTCAGCAGGAAATCCCCGGCCATCTGCGGTGCGGCGGACGACAGGTTGGCGACCAGAAAAACGGCCGTGATCCCGGCGGCGAGGCCTGACAGGACCAACCCGATGATCTTGGCGCGGCGGGTGTCGATGCCCGACCGGCGCGCGGCCTCTTCGTTCTCGCCGGTGGCCTGGAGGTGGACGCCGGTACGGGTCTGGGTCGACAGCGTCAGCACGATCAGGAACAGGACCAGCGTGAACAGGATGATGACCGGGATCGGGCCCAGCTTGCCACGGCCCAGGAACAGGAAGTTCGGATCCCACCGGCCGACAAAGGCCACGCCGCCCGTGATCATGAAAGCCAGGCCATTGGCGATGGAGGCCGTTCCAAGCGTCGAGATCAGCGACGGCACCTTGGCCACCGTGACCAGCAATCCGTTCAGCAGACCGGCCAGGAACCCCGTTGCCACGCCCGCGGCCACGGCCAGGGGCCAGGCCACGTCGGTCGAAATCAGAAAGCCGATGACCACCGCGGCCAGGCTGCAGACATTGGCAAAGGCCAGGTCGAGCTCGGACGTGATCAGCGCGAAGGTGAAGCCGAAGGCCAGCATGGACAGAAAACTCACCTGTTTCAGCACGTTGAAGAGGTTGGCCGAAGACAGGAAGTTGTTGGCAAAGATCGACAGGAACACGAACAGGCCCAGCCCGGCCAGCGCGGTTCCGTACATCTCGATCACCTTGCGTGTACTCATGTCATGCGTCTCTTCTTCTTGCCGCACGGGACTGTGCGTCTCGGGCCTCTGTGTATCGGGCCCTTTCGTGTTGCGACGGGCGGATCATCCCAGGCATTCGGGCGGGCAGCCCTTGGTCCAGAACGGGTCGGTCGCGCGGGCCGTGTCGTGATCGCGATAGCCTGCGGGGGCGGGGCTGACATCGCCCCACCAGCCATGGGCGCAGACCGACCGCCAGGCCATCTGGTCCTCCAGCGTGCGTTCGGACGTGTCATGCACCGACTTCAGTGCCTGCCAGGATTGCCGCAGCGCCTGATCGGTCTCATCCGACGGCGCGGCGCAGTAATCGTAGAAAGCGCCGGTCATCGCCCGCATCTCGGTCGCGATTTCGGGCCAGGCTTCAGGGTCCAGGTGCCAGGCGCCCATCCAGTCCTCGACCACGGCCTGCACCGCACCGTCCCGGCCGAGATGCAGGAATTTCTGCATCGTCAGCAGCATGTGGCGGGTCAGTTCGGCAGCGGCATGGTCGCGCCGCGCCTGCTGCGCCGCCGCTTTCATGGCGTCGATCGACTGCTCTGCCGTGGCCGTGTAATCGTCGAGCATATGGGGCATTCAGAGCGCTTTCTTCGTTGGGGGTTGTGCAAGGTCCAGCGCGCGGACGGCCTCCGCCATCCGGGCGAACATCGCATCGGCGTCGATCCGATCGACGACATGGGCATTGGCCGGGGCGCCGCTGCGGCCCCACCAGTCGATCGTGGTGCGCCCGACGGTCGGGCCTTCGGTCACCTCGACATCGACACGGCAATCGCGCCCTTCGAAAAGGTCCGGCCAGAGCAGCCAGGCGATCACGCAAGGGTCGTGCATCGGGTGCCCGTCGGCGCCGCCAAGGGACGCGCCGCCGGGGCGTTCGCGTCTCAGCATCGACAGGATCTGCGCCTGAATCGGCGCCTTGGCGTCGAAGCCGGTCAACCGGTCCGGCGTGGCCACCGCCTGGTAGGTCGCCGACAAAGGAAACAACGTGATCGGAAGGCCCGCGTCAAAGACGATGGCCGCAGCGTGCGGATCGACGAAGGTGTTGAACTCTGCCGCCGCGGTGATGTTGCCCAGATCCCGCGCGCCGCCCATGATGACCAGCCGGTCGATCCGGTCGGCAATTGCGGGCTCCATCCGCAGTGCCATGGCGATATTGGTCAGCGGCCCGAGCGCGCAAAGCGTCACGGTCTCTGCCGACGTCATGATCGTATCGACCAGGAAGGAAACCGCATGTCCCGGGTTGGCCGCGCGGCGCGGGGCTGGCAGCGCCATCCCGGCCAAACCATCGGCTCCGCAGATGAACTCCGCCGTGTGCAGCGGGCGCATCAACGGCGCGGCACAGCCCGCATGAACCGCAACATCGTCGCGTCCGGCCAGTTGGCAAACGCGCAACGCGTTGATCGTCGTCTGCGCCACACCGACATTCCCGGCCACCGTCGTGATACCGGCAACCTCCACCCCCGGCTCAGCCGCGAGGGCGAGCAGGATAGCCAGGGCGTCGTCCTGCCCCGGATCGGTGTCGATGATGATACGGCGTCCCATGATGCGGACCCGACCCCCTGTTGGCGTCACGACGCTTGCGGCCGTGTTGATGATATCTTAGTTACTAAGATAATCAGATGTTAAGGGGAATCGGGCCATGTCTGTCAAGAACGAAGACTTGTCAGGCCCCTCTGCCGACCATCTGGCCCGTATCGAACAGCTGGAGCGTAAAATCCGGGCGGCCAACGCTCAGCGGACGCTCTATGGCGGTGTCCTGGCCAGCAAGTTGGGGATGCATCAGACTGATCTGGAATGCCTTTTCATCATCACGCTCGGGGACAAGGTGACGCCCGGCATGCTGGCGCAGGAAACCGGCCTGACCACGGGCGCGATCACCGGCGTCGTCGACCGGATCGAGCGGGCGGGTTATATCCGCCGGGTGCGCGACACCAATGATCGCCGTCGTGTATTCCTTGAGCCCGTCATGCACCGAATCGACGAGATCCGCGCCATCAACCGCCGCACCAACCGCGCCTGGATCGAAGAGCTTGGCCGCTATTCCGAAGCGGAACTGGAACTCCTACTCGATTTCGCCGACCGCAACTACGAAGCCGCCGTCAACGCAACGATCGCCCTGCGGCAAGAGGCGGACTGAAGCCGTTCAAGTTTCAATTGAATGATTGTGGAGGCGAGTACCGGAATCGAACCGGTGTACACGGATTTGCAATCCGCTGCGTCACCACTCCGCCAACTCGCCGCCTGTGGTGGTGGGCTTTTACGGTTTCGGGGGCGGTGGATCAAGGGCAATTCGTAGGGTGCGACCGGGCGGCAGGAGAGGGGGGTGACAGGCCTGCCACCTCTGCCATGGGACGGGGCACGGCCGCCCCGTTGGAGGGGGCGGCCTCAGGGTCAGGCGAGGGGGCCGGTCAGTTCAGCACGAGGTTGACCTCGCTCTCCTCGCCCGGGGTCAGGGAGATCGGGAAGTCGTAGGTCTCGCCGGCGTGGCGGACGCGGATCACGTAGTCGTCGGCCTTCAGCGTCAACAGCGGAGAGGCGCCGCCGTCGCGGGTTATTTCGGTCCGTTCACCCTCAAGGTTCGTGTCGGCTGACATCACCCAGTAGAAGAGGTCACCGGTCAGGGGCGCGCCGCCTTCTTCAAGCGCGGTGGTCACCTTGATCCGGGCGGAATTCTGGACCAGCGTGATGTCCTGCAGTTCGCCCGCGACCACCGTCAGGTCGTGCGAGATACGCGAGGCACCGTGGCGGGCGATGACATGGTAATCGCCGGCGGGCAGGCGGAACAACGGCTCGGCCCGACCCTCACGGGATACTTCCTTGCGGTTGCCCTGTAGGTCCGACTTGGCCTCGTAGACCCAGTAGAACGTGTCTTCGGCGATCGGCGCAGCGCCCTCGGCCATGACGGATTTCATCCGCACGTAGCCCACGTTCATGTCCATCACGCGATCCGTCAGGGTGTCGGGTTCGAGCGAGATATCCAGCGTGGAATAGGCGCTGCCGTGGCGGGCGACGATATGGTAATCGCCTGCGCTGAGCCGGAAAAGCGGGGTCGCGTTGCCGTCGCGGGCAGTTTCGGTGCGATTGCCCTGCAGGTCGATCTTCGCGTCGTAGACCCAGTAGAACTGGTTGTCGGTCAGCTCTTCTCCGCCCTCCGTCGCGACCGCCTTCAGGCGCAGGTAGGCGACGTCCATGTCGAAGGTGAACTCGGTCAGCTCGCCGGGCAGCACGATCAGCACCTCGGACTTGTAGGCGGCACCGTGACGGGCGGTGACGTAATATTCCCCGGCCGGCAGGCGGAAGAGCGGCGTGGCGTTGCCGTCGCGCGACACCTCTTCGCGGTTGCCCTGCAGGTCGGTCTTGTTCTCGTAGACCCAGTAAAACATGGAATCCTCGAGGTCCGTACCGCCCGGAGAGGCCTCTGCCTCGAGGCGCAGGAGACCGGCATTCAGGGTCAGCGTGGCCTCCGTCAGGGTGTTGGGTTCGATCGTGACGGCCTGTCCGGCAAAGGCGGCGCCGTACTGGACCTGGATGAAATACTCGCCGGCGGCCAGTTCGAAGATCGGCTGCGCCTTGCCGTCGCGGGCGATCTCCTTCCGCTTGCCGTTGATGTCCTGCTCGGCCTCGTAGAGCCGCCAGAACACGTCCTGGTCGAGGATATCGCAATCGGCACAGAGCCTGGCCAGCCCGCGCAGGCCCTGCGGTCCGGCGGGTTCGGGCTCTTCGGCAGGTTCGGGCTGGACGACGGGGGTGGGTTCGGGGGCCGGGGCAGGCTCCGCGATCCTTTGCACGGTCTGTTGCAGCGACTGGGTCAGCGCCGCAGCATCGCCGGCCAGGTAGAATTCGCCGCCGGTGTTTTCTGCCAGGCAGGACAACTGCCCGGCCTCACCTTCGGAGATGTCGAAGCCGATGACATGCGCGGTGAAATCCACCCCGTCCGCTTCCAGTGCGGCCCCCAGGGCGCAGGGATCGGCCTCGCAATTCTCAAGCCCGTCGGACAGCAGCACGACCGTTGCGGCTTCCTCGGTATATTTCAGCTGTTCGGCGGCCTGGCGTACGGCATCCGACAGGGGCGTCTTGCCCTTTGGGCTGATCTTGTTGACGGCGCTTTGGAAGGCCGCGGCATCCAGCTTGCCCGGCGGCAGGACCATTTCGATATCGGCGCAATCGCCCTTGGAGCGGTGCCCATAGGCCATGAGGCCCAGCGATTGCTCGGCGTCCCAGCCGTCCAGCATTCCGGCGATCTGTTCCCGGGCGATCTCGATCTTGGAGACACCGTCGATTTGCCCCCACATGCTGCCGGAAGCGTCGAGGACGAGGATCACGTTCTGTTTGGTGTCCTGCGCCTGTGCTGGCGCGAGGGTGGCGGTGAGGGCCAGGAATGTCAGGGCCATAGGGGCCAGAAGGCGTTGGATGAAATGCCGCATGTCGGGGCTCCTTTGATGCAAAGGCGTCGGGTGCAAAAATGTCGACTCGTGGACATGGTATAGCAGATCAATTCTATTCCCTAACGTCAGGCATTTCTGACCTTTTGGTCCCGTGATCCCGCAAAATGGCTTTTTCCGGGCTGTTTCAGCTGGTCATCGCGCCTTTGCCGGACGACAGATGGTGTGACCCTTGGGAGGCACAAGCGCCCGCCTTTTTCGCTGCGCCTTTACCAGCCGTTGCCGGTCTCGCGGTAATGTGGCAGAACGCACAAGACAGAGTCCGAACGAACGAGTGCAGTATGCCCGATTTCGCCGCCCGCCGTACCATGATGGTCGATGCGCAGATCCGACCCTCCGATGTCACGAAGTTCCCGATCATCGAAGCCATGCTGGCGGTCCCGCGCGAGATATTCGTGCCGGCCGAAAAGAAAGAAGCCGCCTATCTTGGCGAAAACGTCGATCTGGGTGGCGACCGCGTGTTGCTGGAACCCCGGACGCTGGCCAAGGCACTGGACGCGCTGGACATTCAGCCCGATGAGCTGGTTCTCGATATCGGTGCGGGCACCGGATATTCCGCCGCCGTCATGTCGCGCCTTGCCGAGGCCGTGATCGCCATAGAGGAAGACGAGTCGCTTCTGGCGGACGCGCAGGGCCCGTTGAGCGATATCGGCGCTGACAATGTCGTGTTGGAAAAGGGCGTCCTGACCGAAGGCGCGCCGCAGCACGGCCCCTATGACGTGATCCTGATCGAAGGCGCGGTCGAGGACCTGCCCGACGGCATCACCGAGCAATTGAAGAACGGCGGCCGGATCGCCGTGCTCTTTGTCGAGGGGCGCCTGGGCACGGTCCGGATAGGCTATTGCATCGACGGACAGATCAACTGGCGTTTTGCCTTCAATGCGGGGGCACCGGTTCTGCCGGGCTTCGAAAAGCAGCAGGCATTCGCACTCTAACAAAAGCAAAAGAACAGACAGGCTGAGGGGCGCAGGACAACAATGATCAGGGCAGCACGACGACTTCTGGCACCGACGATCGCAAGCCTGGCCCTTGTGGCTGGTCTGGCGGCCGCACCGCAACAGGCCCGGGCGGAAACCTTGGCCGATGCGCTGGCTTCGGCCTACGAACATTCCGGCCTTCTGGAACAGAACCGCGCCCTGCTGCGTGCCGCCGACGAAGGCGTGGCCCAGGCGCTGTCCCAGCTGCGCCCGATCGTGTCCTGGGGGTCTGAACTGACCCACACCTTCAGCAATTCCAAGACTGCGGCCTCCAATTTCGTCGCCGTCTCGAACTCCGGCACCTCCGCCTCGCTCAGCCTTTCGGCGCAATTGGTCGTATACGATGGCGGCCAGTCGCAGCTTGGTGTCGAGATCGCCAAGGAATCCGTGCTTTCCACCCGTCAGGCGCTGCTGTCGCTGGAACAGCAGGTGCTGCTGCGCGCCGCCAATGCCTATCTCGAGGTGCGTCGCGCCTCGGAATTCCTGGCTCTGCGCCAGAACAACGTGCGCCTCATCACCCAGGAACTGCGCGCCGCGCGTGACCGGTTCGAAGTCGGTGAGGTGACCCGCACCGACGTGGCCCTGGCCGAAGCACGCCTTGCCGCCGCCCGGTCCGGCCTTGCCGCCGCACAGGGGCAGCTCGCCCAGGCCAATCTGGAATATATCGCTGCTGTCGGTCACAAGCCCGGCCGCCTGTCCCCCGCCGGTGGCCTTCCGCGCCTGCCCGGTACCGCGGATGCGGCTCTGGCGGTGGCCCTGCGCCAGCATCCGGACATGCTGCAGGCCCAGAAAGAGGCCACCGTCGCCGATCTGCGCGTGATGCTGGCCGACGCCGCCCTGTCGCCGACGCTCAGCCTGACCGGCCGTGTCGGCCACACCGAGAATTTCGGCTCGCGGGCCAACAATTTCGGTGGCTCCATTGGGCTGTCCGCGAACCAGACGATCTATGCCGGTGGCCGGCTTAGCTCGCTCCAGCGGCAGGCGATGAACAACCGCGACGCGGCCCGGTCCAACCTGCACGTGGTCAGCCACACGATCCGGCAGAATGTCGGCATCGCAATCTCTGCGCTTCAGGTGCAACGGGCCAGCGCACAGGCCAGCGACCAGCAGGTCCGCGCCGCACAACTGGCCTTCCGCGGCACGCGCGAAGAGGCGACGCTGGGCGCACGCACCACGTTGGACGTGCTGAACGCGGAACAGGAATTGCTCGACGCGCGCGCGAATTTGATTTCGGCGCAGGTTGACGAAATCGCGGCAGGCTATACCCTGCTGTCAGCGATGGGAGAACTCACCGCTCAGAAGCTGAACCTCAAGGTCAGAATCTACGACCCGGCAGGCTATTACAACATGATCAAGGATGCGCCGGCAGGGCTCAGCGAACAGGGCAAGAGCCTTGATCGTGTGCTGCGTCGGATCGGAAAAGACTAAAAACCTTTGCATCCATTGTGAAAAATCGCGGTTCGCTGTACCCTATGGCGGAGGCGAGATCGGCTGGAATGAGATGGCAGATTCTGTAACCAACGTGCAGATCGAGGACGTCCTGTCTTCAATCCGAAAACTTGTATCCGAAGAGGTCCGGGCCCAGACACGGGACGGAAGTGCGACGAATCGTGCGCCCGCCCGTCCCGCCAGCGTGGTTCCTGACCCCGCGCCTGAGCCAGAGGCGAAGCCCGCCGATGACCGCCTGATCCTGACGCAATCGCTGCGCGTGACGCCGCCCACCACTGAAGAGCCCGAGGTGGAGGAACCCGAAACCATTGAGGACGAAGCCGATTTCGTCCATGCCGAGGCCGAGGATGACCCGCAATGCGAGGCCGAGGTCATGAACCTGATGCAGCGCGTCGCCGCCGTCGCTCCCGATCCGGAGGTCAGTGCAGAAGACGACGCGCCCGAAACCCCGGAGGCCAAGGCCCCCGAGGTTGCCGAGGACGATGACACTGCCAGCATCGAACCCGAGAAGATCAAGGCCAGCTTCATCCCCGAGGTTGCACCGCAAACGACCGCCAAGACCAAGGCTGAAGCCGATCCCGAAGAGGAAGCGGAATCCGACGTGATCCCGACCTTCCTGCGCCGGTCGGGCGTGTCGTCGCTCAAGCAGCGCATCGCCGATGTCGAAGAGGCCGTGTCCTCCTCCGGTGGGGAATGGGAGCCGGACGTTGACGAAGACAGCGACGCCGCACCGGAACCGGAAAGCAGCTCCGTCCCGTGGGAAGATCACTTCGCCGAAGAGGATGAGAGCGAAGATTTTTCGGCCGAGCCCGAGCCGGCCGAAGAAGACATTGCCACGGCAGAGTTCGACGGAGCAGAGCTGAATTTCGACTTTGACTCGATCCGTTCCGAAATGGAGCTGGGCGGCGCCGATGCCCGCCGCGATGCCTACCTCGTCGAGGAAGAGGACGAGGAGCCCGAACTCGCCGCGTCCGAACCCGAACCGGTCACCGCCGGCCCCCGCGCGGTCGAAACCGTCGCACCGCAGCCGACCGCCGAAGAGGCCGCGGAATGGGAAGACGACCTGCCCGAGGAAGAGCCGGCCCGCCCGGCCAGCCGCAGCTACAGCGCCGAACCCTATGCCGACGATCAGGCCGCGCTCAGCGCCGATGATCCGACCCTGCTGGACGAGGACATGCTGCGCGACATGGTCGCCGAAATCGTCCGCCAGGAATTGCAGGGCGCCCTCGGCGAACGCATCACCCGCAATGTCCGCAAGCTGGTGCGCCGCGAAATCCACCGCGCCCTGTCGGCCCGCGACATCGTCTAAGCCACGATAGAAACCGGGCGGCCGCGTCAGGCCACCGGTTCTGCAAGCTCCAGAATACGATCCAGATCAAGGTGTTGCGCGACATGCGCCGCCAGCTTGTCCAGCGTCTCCTCGACGCTGGCCTCATAGCTGATCCCCGACTGCGCGCCCATGCGGGCGAGGTCCGCGCGGCGGAACCCGTCCGCGCCGTAGAGCCCGTGCAGGTAGCAGCCCCGCACCCGACCATCCGCGCTGGCCGCCCCTTCGGGCCGGTCGCCGATGCGCAGCCAGGCGCGGTCGCAATCCGGCCCGGTCGTATGGCCGAGGTGGATCTCGTAGCCCGTCACCGCCTCGCCGGTTTCGACGTGATGCGCCGCGCTCAGCCGGACGCGTTTGCCAGGCTTCATCACCGTTTCGATCCGCAGCAGGCCCAGCCCCGGATGCCGCCCCGGCCGACCCTCGATCCCGTCGGGGTCGTCGATCCAGTCGCCCAGCATCTGGTAACCACCACAGAGCCCCAGCACATGCCCGCCGCGCCGCACATGCGCCGCCAGGTCGATATCCCATCCCTGGGCGCGGAAATGCTCCAGATCCGCGATCGTCGCCTTGGAGCCAGGGATCAGAACCAGCGTCGCATCCCCGGGCAGCGGCTGCCCGGCCTCGATAATCTGGACCTCCAGCCCCGGCTCGGATGTCAGCGGATCGAGGTCGTCGAAATTGGCGATCCGGTTTAGCCGCGGCACTGCCACCTTGATCCCGCCGCGCTCCGGCCCCGAGGACAGGTCGAGCACGTCTTCGGCCGGCAATTTCCACGCGTCGTGGAACCAGGGCACCAACCCCAGAGAGGCCCAGCCGGTCTGTTCCGCGATCCGCGTCATGCCATCGTCGAACAGGGTCGGATCGCCCCGGAACCGGTTTACCGCAAAGCCGCGGATCCGGGCGGCGTCGGCATCCGACAGCACCGCCTGGGTGCCGACGATCTGCGCGATGACCCCGCCGCGGTCGATATCGCCGACCAGGATCACCGGCACGCCGGCGGCCTCGGCAAAGCCCATATTGGCCAGGTCGCCCGCCCGCAGGTTGACTTCTGCCGGGCTGCCCGCGCCTTCGACGACGATCAGGTCGTGATCCGCGCCAAGACGTTGGAAACTTTGGACGATTGCCGACATCAGCTTGGGCTTCTCGCGGGCATAATCGCGGGCCGACAGGGTGGCGAAACGCTGCCCCTGCACGATGACCTGGGCGCCCGTATCCGTCTCGGGTTTCAGCAATACGGGGTTCATGTCGATGCGCGGCGCGATGCGCGCGGCCCGGGCCTGCAGCGCCTGGGCGCGGCCGATCTCTCCGCCATCTTCGGTGACAGCGGCGTTGTTGGACATGTTCTGCGGCTTGAACGGCGCGACCCGCAATCCGCGATCCCGGAAAGCGCGGGCCAGCCCCGCCACCAGCATCGACTTGCCCACGTTGGAACCGGTGCCCTGGATCATGATCGCGCGTGCCATGGGGTGTTGCGTTCCTTGCCATCCACCGAACGTTGCGCGCGGAATTGAGCACAAAAAAACGCGCCCCGAAAGGCGCGTTTTTTTACCGTGGATCGGACAGAGGTCAGGCGGCGTCGGCCTGCTCTGCGGCATGACGGCGTTCGCTTTCCTCGCGCGACAGCGCAACCGAGGTGCGGACACCCCGAGACACGAATTCCATCAGCCCCGAAACCACGCGTTCGTTCGGATCGATGCCGGCACAGCTCAGCACTTCGCGGCCATCGCGAGAGCGAGCCCAACGTGCAATCTGTTCCGGACCGTTTCCGTATTTCTTGTCATCGGCGATGGCATCGTCCAGAGCCGCCAGAACCACAGCTGCGAAGAGCTTGCGGGAGCGGTTGCCCTGTTCGTTGTTGAATGCCGTGCCGTCAACGAAATCTTTCATGTTTCGACCTTTGTTATTGCTCTTGCGATTTAGGGCGTGCCGCCGTTTATGGCGAAAATGAGACGATTCGGGTCGGCAACCTTTGCAACCCTGTCATGCTCTCACCGCATACCTACCGCAATGGACATCCCCGCGAACCCGATACCTTGTCAGCACCGAGAGGTCCAGATATAGGACCGGGCTGAAAGCGATCAACCTCTATAGGCGGAAATCAGCATGCCCAAGATCAACGGTAACGAAATCCGGCCCGGCAACGTGCTGGAACATAACGGTGGCCTCTGGGCCGCGGTGAAGGTCGATCACGTCAAACCCGGCAAGGGGGGCGCCTTCGCCCAGGTCGAGATGCGCAACCTGCGCAACGGCTCCAAGCTGAACGAACGCTTCCGGTCCGCGGACAAGGTGGAACGCGTGCGGCTCGAGCAGAAGGACCAGCAATTCCTCTATGAAACCGACGGGATGCTCGTCTTCATGGACACCGAGACCTACGAACAGGTCGAGCTTCCGGCAGAGCTTCTGGGCGATCGCCGCCCGTTCCTGCAGGACGGCATGACCATCGTGGTCGAATTCTACGAATCCGAAGCGCTGAACGCGACCGTGCCCCAGAAGGTGACCTGCAAGATCGTCGAGACGGAGCCGGTCGTCAAAGGCCAGACCGCCGCCAACAGCTTCAAGCCCGCCATTCTGGACAACGGCGTGAAGGTCATGGTGCCGCCCTTCGTGGGCCAGGACGAGGATATCGTCGTGAACACCGAGACCATGGAATATTCCGAACGCGCGTAAGCGTTCGGCGGTGGCATAGGGGCTCTGCCCCTGCCGCCAAGGCTGCGCCTTGACGTCTACCCCGGAGTATTTCCGGCAAGATGAAGCAGGGGCGCAGCACCCATTCGCGTTTAGCAGGAACGTGACGGCATAGATTTGGCGAAATGCCTTGGCTTTCTTCCGGAGCGCATGCTTTCCGAACACGATAACAGCGTGCGGGTTGCCCGCGCGTCTGACTGTTCACATGCGCGCCTGCGCCGCCAGCCAATCCCGCGCCGCCACCAGGTCACTGCGCAACTGCGCCCGCGCCTCCGCCTGTGCGGTCGGATCCGGCACCCGCAGGATGTAGGAGGGGTGGATCGTCACCAGGACCGGCGTGCCATCCGCTGCCGCCTCGATCCCGCCGCGCCGTTTCAGCAGCCCCGCCCCCGACCCGGTCAGCGACGCACAGGCCGTGGCCCCCATGGCAACAATCAGCCTCGGGGCCACCATCTGGCGTTCCAGGTCCAGCCACCATCGGCAATGTTCGACCTCCCCGGCATCGGGGCGCTGGTGGATGCGCCGCTTGCCCCGCGCGGTGAATTTGAAATGCTTGACCGCATTGGTCACGTAGACCCGCGACCGGTCGAGACCTGCAGCATTGGCTTCGGCATCAAAAACCGCACCGGCAGGGCCGACAAAGGGACGCCCAGCCAGATCCTCCTGATCCCCGGGCTGCTCGCCGACGATCATCAGATCCGAATCGACCGGCCCTTCGCCAAACACGACCTGCGTCGCCGGTCCGTGCAACGGACAACGTGTGCAGCCCGCCGCCTGCGCGCGCAGATCGTCCAGCGATCCGGGCAGGGGCGCCACGGCCTCGCGCCGCGCCATGGCCCGCGCCACCATCGCCCGGCGCGCGGGCGGTTCGGTGGGCATGGCCGCCTGCATCTCGGCGGCGCGGCGCGGTGCGTCCCGGATCAGGTCCGGGATCAGCGCGGCCTCCGGCAGGTTCTTCCAGTATTTCTTGGGCATCTCGGATTGCATCGCCCCGACCATCAGCCGCGCCGGGTTGAAGATCGAGGCGTAATAGGTGCGCCACAATTCCTCTGTCGCGTCCTCGGGCGGGCGCTGGTCGGGCGGGGTGGGTGAAAAGCTCAGCCCCGCCTCCGTGAACCGCGCGGTCAGCGTCGGCGTCGCGATCACCCAGTCCATGTCGCCGAACCGCTTGGCAAAGAACGGGGTCGCGGCCTCGACAATCGGATGTTCGGGTTCGAACCACGCGCCAAAGGCCCGCCGCGCCCCGTCCGAGGGCAGTTCACGGAACCGCACGAAGGCATGCATCTTGTGAACGTCGCGCCCCACCGCCTTGGCGTCGGCCAGGATGCGCCGGATCATCGGATCGGAGCGGTCGCCCCAGGTGACCTGCCGGTCCGACAGGCGCAGCACGGCGGCATAGGCGCGGGCGAAGCGTTCCGGATCGGAATGATGCAGCGCGCTTTCGATGGTCGACAGCGCCTTGCGCGATACCCTGATCTCGCGCCTGGGGCCGGGGGTCGGGGCAGCCCCGGCGAACAGGTCGCCCGTCGCCGCGCCCACGCGCCAGACGACATCCTCGGCCCGGATCCCTTGACTGGCCAGCGCCCGCGCCTCTTTCCGCCAGGCGGCGACTCTTCCGACCTCGGGCAGGACGACCTCGCGCATCAGAACAGGCTCAGCTGTTCGGGCGGCGGGGCGAAGCGCGCGCGCAGGGCCTCGGCATCGGTCAGTCCCCGGGGCGACCAGCCGGCGGCGGTGATGAAGGGCGCGGCATGTTTCATCACCGCGCCCATGGCCTTGAGATCCTCGTAACGCAGGGTCCGGTGCCGCCGTGCCGCCAGCAACCGCCCCACCGTCTTGGTCCCGAAACCGGGCACGCGCAGCAGCATTTCCTTCGCGGCCCGGTTCACGTCGACGGGAAAGGCGCCGCGATGGTCCAGCGCCCAGGCCAGCTTGGGGTCGACATCCAGGTCGAGCATGCCCTTGGACGCCACTTCGCTCACGTCGAACCCGTAGAACCGCAGCAGCCAATCCGCCTGGTACAGCCGATGTTCGCGCAGCAGCGGCGGACGGATCAGCGGCAGGGCCTTCGACGAATCCGGGATCGGCGAAAAGGCCGAGTAATAGACCCGGGACAGCGCGTAATTGGCGTAGAGGTTCGAGGATTGCGACAGGATCGCCTTGTCATCGGCCCCGTCCGCGCCAACGATCACCTGCGTCGATTGCCCCGCCGGCGCGAAACGCGCCTTGCGCTTGCCGCGATAGGTCACCTCGCGCGAGGCTTCGCGGCGCAGCCGGACCTCGCCCATCGCCTTGCGAATGCCCTTGGCGTCCTTTTCCGGGGCCAGCCTGGCCAGTCCGGTTTCGGTCGGCATCTCGATGTTGATCGACAGGCGATCGGCCCATTTGCCCGCCTCCTCGATCAGTTCGGGCGCGGCATCGGGGATGGTCTTGAGGTGGATATAGCCGCGAAAGTTCTCCTGCTCGCGCAGGGTGCGGGCGATACGCACCATGTCGGCCATCGTGTCATCCGGCGACCGGATGATGCCCGAGGACAGGAACAGCCCCTCGATGTAATTGCGCCGGTAGAATTCGATCGTCAGCTTGACGACCTCCTCGACCGAGAATCGCGCGCGGTCCACCTGGCTCGACACCCGGTTCACGCAATAGGCGCAATCGAAGATGCAGAAATTCGTCATCAGGATCTTGAGCAGGCTGATGCAGCGCCCGTCCGGCGCATAGGCATGGCAGATCCCCGACCCGCCGGATGATCCCAGCCCCTTGCCATCCCGCGAATCCCGCCGCTCGCCCCCCGACGACGCGCAGGAGGCATCGTATTTGGCGGCATCGGACAGGATCGCGAGCTTCTGGGAAAGGGATAATCCGGGCATATGTTCATGATATGTTCATGTTTGGTCCCGCGCAATAGCACAGGCGGCCTGCCAGCGCCGCCCCACGCGTTTGTGACATTGCGGACTTGTCTGCTTCGAACTGCTGCCGGAAAATTCTGGGTGCTTATAGACTGGATGCAGCGCGCCTGGCTCGGAAAAAAGGAGGCTTTCCAGGTGTCTCGCGAAACGCCTTATTCAGGTGAAGATCAGGCGCCGCTAGCGGTCAGCAGCCGCTCCACCAAACCACGATAGCCCGACCCGAAGAGGCGCAGATGCACCAGGGCCGGCCAGAGCTGGTAGAGGGGGCGCCGCGTCTGCCAGCCGGGCGCGAGGGGGCCATAGGCCGCGTTGAAGCCGGGGCCGGGCTGGCCGAAGAGGTGCAGCATGGCGAGGTCGACCTCGCCATCGCCGTGACAACAGGCCGGGTCGATCAGATGCGCCGCGCCGTCCGGGCCGAAATGCAGGTTCCCCTGCCAGAGATCCCCATGAAGCAGGCCGGGGCCAGGATCGCGGGGCAGCATGTCTGGCAGGCGGGGGCAGAGCGCCTCGATCCGGCGGGCGATATCCGCGGGCAGGGCGGAGAGGTCGGCGGCCAGCCGCGCCTCGGCCCAGAAATCGGGCCATGTCCCTTCGCGCCTGGCAGAGATCGGGGCGGCGGGTATCGTCACGGCGCCGAATGCGTAATCTTCGGGCCAGCCATAGGGCGCGTCTTCGGGGCGATGGTCGTGCAGGGCGCGCAATGCGTGGCCAAGGGCCTGCCAATGGGTCGGCGTGGCCGGGGCCGTGGGCAGGTAGGTCATCACGAAGGCCGTGTCGGTGGCCCACAGGACCTGCGGCACCGGCGCGCCTGCGGCCTGAAGGGCGTCCAGCATTCGCGCCTCGACCCCTGCGACCGGGCCGGTCTTGAGCACGACACGCCGCCCGTCGGACAGGTCCAGCCGGGTGACATCCGACAGGTCTCCGCCATGCAGCGGTGTCCGGGCCTGGACCTGTGCCCCGAGGGCGCGGGTGAGGGCCTGGTCGAGCGTGGTATCATCCATGCGCACAGGATCGCCAGTCGTGCGACCGGGTCAAGAGGCGAGGATTAGCGCGCCCTGCCAACCCCGTGGGGGTTGGGCGAAACGCCGTGCGCTCCGATGCCCACGCTCGGGCTGGCTCCGCTTTCAGGGCAAGGGAGACAGCGTTGCGGGGCCGGCCTGCATGTCCTCTCCCATCCGGTCGAAGCGAAGATAGGCGAGGGCGCGGTCGCCGGCGCTGGTATAGAGCGTGCCGATGGCTTTGCCATTGCGCTCGACCTCGGTCCCCGGATCAGCGGTTCCGCTGATGGCGACGGGGATCAGGCCCTTGCGCAATTCGGTCTTGTGCTTCATCCGCGCCGTGACCTCCTGCCCGACATAGCAGCCCTTGCGGAAATCCACGCCGTTCAGCCGTTCGAACCCGACCTCGAGGATATAGGTGTCGGGCGTCAGCTCCACCCCGCTTTCCGGGATCGCATGGGTGACGCGCAGGGCGTCCCAATCGGTGCCGTCATCGCCACCCTCGGTCCCGTAGAGGCGCCAGCCAAGCGCGGGGTGGCGCGGGTCGTCCACGGCGCCTTCGGGGGCGGGGCCGGTGCCGCGTTTCACCTGAAGCTCCGTCTCTTCGATCTGTACGTCGGCGCGCAGCTTGTACATCTTCAGCCGTTGCAGCAGGCCGGGGGCGAAGGCGTCGGACACGTCCAGCAGGATCGCCGCCGGATCGGCGGGATCGGCGGCGAGGATGAAATCGGCCAGCAGCTTGCCTTGAGGCGTCAGCAGGGCCGCGTAGACGGGGCCGTCGCCCAGCCGTGAGATGTCGTTGGTTACAAGGTTCTGCAGGAAATCCGTGGCATCGCCGCCGGTGATACGCAGGATCGTGCGGTTGGTCTTTTCACTTGTCATGGTCTGCCTCTGCCCGCATGGATATTGGCTGACATATAACATTCTCGCCGGGCCATGAAAGGTGACCATGCGCGCTCCTCTCTCCATCGTCATCCCGACCCTCGATGCGCAGGCCGCGCTACCGGGCTGCGCGGCGGCGCTGATGGAGGGGCTGGAGGCCGGCCTGATCCGCGAGGTCATCGTCAGCGATGGCGGGTCTGGCGACGGGACGCGGGCGGTGGCCGATGCGATCGGCGCGATCTGGGTCGAGGGCGCTGCCTCCCGCGGCGGGCAGTTGCGGCGCGGGGTGGCGGCGGCGCAGGCGCCCTGGCTGCTGATCCTGCACGCCGATACGCAGCTGGCGCCGGGCTGGGCCGAGGCCGTGGGCGAACATCTGGCGCAGGGTGACGGGCGGGCGGGGTATTTCCGGCTGGCTTTCGACCGGGGCGGATGGCGCGCGGCCTGGGTCGCGGGCTGGGCCAACCTACGGGCGCGGCTGGCGGGGCTGCCTTATGGCGACCAGGGGCTGCTGATCCGGGCCGAG
The DNA here is from genome assembly GCF_000768315.1 of Pseudooceanicola atlanticus. GTDB lineage: Bacteria > Pseudomonadota > Alphaproteobacteria > Rhodobacterales > Rhodobacteraceae > Pseudooceanicola > Pseudooceanicola atlanticus. The sequence goes on along the minus strand of NZ_AQQX01000002.1, from coordinate 109,111 downwards.
TTGTACGAGGGTGTAGGGGGCTATCCCGACATCCCGCTGATGGAGGACGTGGCGCTGGCCCGGCGGCTGCGGGGCCAGCTGGTGGCGCTGCCGGTCACCGCCCGAACAAGCGCCGCCAGATACGTTGCCGAAGGCTGGTTCTGGCGAGGGCGTCGGAACCTGTGGTGCCTGCTGCGCTATCTGGCCGGAGCCGACCCGCACGCGCTAGCGCGATCTTATCGGCCGTCATCCCGTCGGTCTTGAATTGCAGGTCGTGCAGCCGGGCATAAAGCCCGTCGCGGGCCAGCAATTCCTCGTGCGGGCCTTCGTCCACGGCACGGCCGCGATCCATGACCACGATCTTGTCGGCGTCGCGCACGGTGGACAGGCGGTGCGCGATCACGATCACCGTGCGCCCATGCGACAGCCTGTCGAGGGCGTTCTGCACCACCTTTTCCGATTCCGCGTCGAGGGCCGAGGTCGCCTCGTCCAGCAGCAGGATCGGGGTGTCGCGCAGCAGGGCGCGGGCGATGGCGACGCGCTGGCGCTGACCTCCCGACAGGCTGGAGCCGCGCGGGCCGACGGGACTGTCGAGCCCCTTGGGCAGCTTGGGCAGGAAGTCGGCGACATGGGCGGCCTCGAGCACCTCCTGCAGGTGGTCCTCGCTGACATCGGTACGGCCCAGCAGGATGTTTTCCCGCAGGGTTTCGTCGAAGAGCGCGGCATCCTGGGACACGACCGAGAGCAGCCCGCGCAGATCCTCGAGCCGCATCGTATCGACCCCGACGCCGCCGATCTCGATCGTGCCGGATTGTGGCGCGACCAGGCGGGAGACGAGGTTGAACACGGTCGACTTGCCCGCACCGGAGGCCCCGACCAGCGCCGTGGTCTTGCCCGGCTCGGCGGTGAAGCTGAGCCCATGCAACACCTTGGTCTCGCCATAGCTGAGTTCCACGTCGCGCAGGGTGATGCCGGGCACGCCGGTCGGCGGGGCCACGGGCTTGGACGGGGAAACGAGGGTCGGTTGGGTCTCCATCAGCTCGCGCAGGCGTTCCAGCGCGGAGGCGGCGACCTGCCAGACGCCCGACACCGCGCCCAGCCGGCGCAGCGGTTCGAAGGCCAGGCCGATGGCGGTGAAGAAGGACATGAACTCGCCCACCGTCTTCTCGCCCGAGATGATCTCTCCGCCGCCATAGACCAGCACGCCGAGAAACCCGAGACCGGCCATGATGTCGATCAGGCCGGGGATCGCGGCGGTGCCGGCGGTCACCTTGACCGAGGCGGAGACGAGGTCATCGGTCGCCTCGCCATAGCGTTGGGACTGGTAGGCCTCCAGCCGGTTCAGCTTGACCGGGACAATGCCGTGAAAGATCTCGTCCAGCCGCACGGCCAGCTTGGCGCCCAGGTCGCGGACCTCGCGGGCGCGGCTGCGCACGAAGCGCTGCACGAGGATGGCGGGCAGCACCATCAGAGGGGCGCCGATCAGGGCGATCACGGTCCACAGCCAGTCGACCGACAGGGCGACGATGGACAGGATCACCAGCGCCACCGCGTCGCGGCCCGCGCCGGTCAGCACGGCGTTCCAGACATCGTTGACGGCGCCCACATCCCCCTGGATCCGCTGGATCAGGTAGCCGGGCGGATGGGTCTGATGGAACAGCCCGTCCTGCCGCATCATCCGCGCCAGCAGGTCCTTGCGCAGCCGCGCCGAGGAGAGCTGGGAAATCCGCGCCAGCAGCACCTTCTGCCCCATCGAGGCGAAGGCGCGGCCCAGGAAGATCCCCAGGATCGCGGCGCCGACCCAGCCAAGCGCCTGGGTGTTGCCCGAGATGAAGACCTCGTCGAACATCGGGCGCATGATCCAGCTGAGCGCGCCGAGCATCGAGCCTTCGACCGACATCAGCAGCAGCGCCGCCAGCATCGGCCATTTGTACTGGTGCAGGTACCCGCGCCAGAGCCACAGCAACAGCCCGCGGCTGTCGGCGGCAATCGGCGCGGTCTGTTCCGCGCCGCTCAGCGCGGCGGCGGTGGCGGGGCCGGGGTTAGGCCCGACCGGGGGAGCGCCGTTGGGGGCGCCATTGGTGGCGGACGTACCGGCTTTGCTCGCGTCGGACGGTTTGTCGCCGGTGGCCTTTGTGTCCTTGGGGGCGTTGGGATCGGGTTGGGTCAAGACCTGCTCCGTTTCCGGTTGAAGCCGTCCTGGATGACGGCCGGGTCGTATTCGGTGCGGATCCAGTCTTCGAATCCGATGCCGGTTTCGGCATGGCGGGCGGCGTAGACATCCAGAGTATGGTCCAGCACCCCGGTCTTGGTCCATTTGAAATGCACGTATTTCGCACCCAGCATCTTGCGGGCCTCTTCGACCGGGCGGCCTTCGATCACCATGAGGTACATGGCCGAGGCGAACCCGGCGCGGTCGGCGCCCGATTTGCAATGCATCACGAAGGGTTTCTCGATGGTGCGAAAGGCGTCGATCACGCCCAGGATATGTTCGCGCGAGGCGGCGTTGCGGGCCTGAAGATTGCAATCGACCAGGGTCAGTCCAAGCTCTTCGCAGCTGGCCTTTTCGGTCAGGTAATGCGCCGATCCGCCCGCGCCGCGCAGGTTCAGCACCGACTTGATGCCCATCTGCTTGAGCTTTGCGAACCGCGCGTGATCTGGGTGATTGGACCGGTAGACGCCGGGGGCGACCTGGAAGAAATTGGTCCAGACCTTGCGCAGGATCGCATGGTCGAACCACAGGTTGTAGATATTGGCGCGTCGGCGGTTTTCCGGCGTGGTCGGCGCCACGTTGTACGAAGCCCGGAGCGCCTTTTCCCATTGCTGTATCCGTGCGATCGGATTCATGCGGTTCTGGCCTTTCGAAACTGGCCTGTCACTGCTGGCCTTTCACGTCCGGATCGGTCCGGTCCCCCCATTTAGGGTGTCGCCGTGGCTGTGGCAAGCAAGGCGGGGCGCGACGTCGGGACGGTCAGGTTTGCGAAGTGAGGCCTGCAACTTTGCAAAGCCGGTCGCCGCAAATGCCGCAGCCCGGTCGCGCCGCAGCGATTGACGCCGCCGGAGGCTCCGCTAACACTTGCGCGGCGTAAATTCTGACAGGTGTCCCATGCCCCTTGCCGCCGGCCGTCCCTACCTTGCCATTCCCGGTCCCTCCGTCATGCCCGATGCGGTGCTGCAGGCGATGCACCAGCCCGCGCCCAACATCTACGAAGGTGACATCGTGGCGATGGTGCAGGGCATGGTGCCCGACCTGAAACGGGTCGCCCGGACCGAGGGCAAGGTCGCGATCTACATCGCCAATGGCCACGGCGCCTGGGAGGCGTCCCTGGCCAATATCGCCAGCACCGGCGACAAGGTGCTGGTCTGTGTCACCGGCCGGTTCGGCCATGGCTGGGCCGACATGGCCGAAGGTCTGGGACTGGACGTCACCAAGCTGGATTTCGGCACCAAGGAGGGCATCGACGCCGCCCGTCTGGAAGAGGCGCTGCGCGCCGATACCGGCCATGGCTACAAGGCGGTGCTTTTCAGCCATGTCGACACCGCGACCTCGCTGCTGAACGATCCGCGCCCGCTGCGGGCGGCGCTGGACGCGGCGGGCCACCCGGCTCTGCTGATGGCCGATTGCATCGCCTCGATGGCCTGCGAGGAATTCGAGATGGACGCCTGGGGCGTGGACATCGCCGTGACCGGGTCGCAGAAGGGTCTGATGGTGCCGCCGGGCCTGTCCTTCGTCTTCGTCAACGCAAAGGCGGAAGAGGCGCGCAAGGCCGTGCCCCGCGTGTCGCGCTACTGGGACTGGACGCCGCGCATCAACCCGGAATTCTTCTACAATTTCTTCGGCGGCACGGCGCCCACCCACCACCTCTTCGGTCTGCGGGCGGCGCTGGACATCCTGCATGACGAGGGGATCGAAACCGTCTGGGCGCGCCATGTCACCCTGTCCCGCGCGATCTGGGCGGCCTGCGAGGCCTGGGGCGAGGATAACGGGGCCCTGCGGATGAACGTCGCCAACCGGACGCTGCGGTCCCACGCGGTGACGGCGCTTGGCCTGGGCGAACGCAACGGCGCCGCCCTGCGCCGCTGGGTGGCGGACAATGCCGGCGTGACGCTGGGCCTGGGCCTCGGCATGGCGACGAAGGAGGACCCCAATGGCGACGGGTTCTTCCGGATCGGCCATATGGGCCACCTGAACGCGCATATGGTGCTGGGCATGCTGGGCACGCTGGAAGCCGGGATGCAGGCGATCGGCGTCCATCACGGCCCGAACGCGCTGAGCGCCGCGGCCGAGGTCATCGCCGCCGGATAGGTCGGAAAGGGGCTCTGCCCCTGGCGCCCAAAGCTGCGCTTTGGGCGCTACCCCGGAATATTTTTGGCAAGATGAAGCAGGGGACCAGCGCCCCTTTTTCACCTTGCGTTAAATACTCCGGGATTCTCAAGGGCAGCGCCCTTGAGCGCCCTTGCGGCGTGAGCAAAATCAGATCGTGTGCGCCGCAGGCGCGCCTTTGGATCAGGCGGCGGCTTCAGTCACGGGGGCGGAGGCGGTCGATGCCAATGTTCAGAAGCCAGCCTGCGGCCATCACCGCGGGCAATCCGTAGAGCGACCAGATCACGCCGAAAATCCACAGCAGGTTCACGAACCCCATGACCAGGGCGGCCACGGTGTAATCGGGGGCGCGGGGGCGGTGATCTCCGTTCATCTGTCTCAGGTCCTGCTATATGGCAGGAAATGTAGCGCATCCCGACGGCAAATCACCGCAAAATCTGATCAGGCCAGGCTTGCGCGGGCCTCTGCCAGGGCGGAGGGCAGGACCTTTTCCAGCACGGCCAGGTCTTCGGGCCGCCCGCAGGAGATCCGCACGCAGCGGTCCTGCGGGGCGACGAAGGGCATGCGGATGAAGACGCCCTGCTTGGCCAGGCTGGCCACCAGCGCGCGGGACAGGTCGCCATCGGCGCCCAGGTCCACGGTCACGAAATTGGTAGCCGAGGGCAGCGGTGTCAGGCCGTTGTCGCGGGCGATGCGGCCGATCTCGTCCCTGGCGGCGGCAACGGCGTCGATCACCCAGGCGAGGTGCTGCTGATCCTGCAACGCTGCCAGCGCGCCCGCCTGGGCGGAGCGGTTCATGCCGAAATGATGCCGGATCTTCTCGAAGGCGTTGATGATCGGCGCGGCCCCGATCGCATAGCCGATCCGCGCGCCCGCCATGCCATAGGCCTTGGAGAAGGTGCGCAGGCGGATGACCCGCGGATCCTCCACCGGCAGGGGCAGGGTGGCGTCCAGCGGGGCGGTTTCGAAATAGGCCTCGTCCAGCACCAGCAGGCAGCCATCGGACAGGTCGTCCAGCGCCGCCGCAATCTCCGCACCGGTCCAGTAGCTGCCCATCGGGTTGTCGGGATTGGCGATGTAGACAAGCTTGGCATCCGTTTCGTTGGCGCGGGCGATAAGGGAGGGCAGGTCCTCCTTGTCATCCGCATAGGGCACCATGGAAAGCGTCCCCCCGTAGCCGTTCACGTGGTAGTTGAAGGTGGGGTAGGCCCCGGCCGAGGTGACGACGGTATCGCCCGGCTCGACCATCAGGCGGGTGACGTAGCCCAGCAGCCCGTCGATGCCTTCGCCGATCACGATATTGTCGAACCCGACGCCATGATGCGCTGCCAGTGCGTGGCGTAGGTCGTGGCTGGGTGCGTCGCCGTATTTCCAGATCTCCGCATCCGCCTCGCGCATGGCCTGCAGGGCCTGGGGGCTGGGGCCGAAGATGTTCTCGTTCGCGCCGAGCCTTGCCCGGAAGGCCGTGCCGCGATCCCGTTCCAGGGTTTCGGGGCCGATGAAGGGCACGGTGGCCGGCAGGCTGTCTGCCAGTTTGGTCAGGCGCGGGGGCATGGCATATCCTTCTCTGCAGGCGCGACGAGCCGCTGTTTCCGGCGCGCATAGCCCGATCGGGGTCGTTCGGGCAAGCGTGGCGTATGCGGCAGCGCAGCGACAAACTCGCCGCAACGTCGGGCTGGCCTCTCCGGGTGGGAGGGGGCAGAGTGGCGCCAACCAGGTTGAGGGAGGTATAGCCATGGCCAGAGTGACCACGGAAATCAGGGACCACGTCGCCCATGTGACGCTGACGCGGGCGGACAAGATGAATGCCGTCGATCCCGACATGGCGCAGGCCATCGTCGATGCCGGCGAGGCGCTGATCGGCAACGAGGATATCCGCGCCGTGCTGCTGTCGGGCGCCGGCAAGGGGTTCTGCGCCGGGCTCGATGTGGCGTCGTTTGGCAAACATGCCTCGGGCGGGGACCAGACCGACCGGATCGTGGCCCGGACCCACGGCGCATCGAACCTGATGCAGCGCGTGGCCACGGTCTGGCGCGACGTACCGGTGCCGGTGATCGCCGCCGTGCAGGGCGTGGCCTTTGGCGCGGGGTTCCAGCTGGCCCTGGGCGCGGATGTGCGTATCGCTGCGCCGGGCACGAAATTCGCGGTGATGGAGGCCAAGTGGGGCCTGATCCCCGATATGGGCGGCATGGTCCTGATGCCCAAGCTGATGCGGTCCGACGTGATCCGCCTGATGACCTACACCGCGGAACCGGTGCCGGCGGAAAAGGGCGTCGACTGGGGCTTTGTCACCGAGATCGCCGAAGACCCGCAGGCCCGCGCGCTGGAGATCGTGACGGCGATTGCCGACAAGTCGCCGTCGGCCACGCGGCTGGCCAAGGCGCTGATCGCGACCGCGGAAAGCGGTGCGAGCGAGGCGGACGTGCTGATGGCGGAAAGCGTCGAACAGGCCAAGCTGATCGGCGGCGCGCACCAGATCGAAATCGTGTCGGCCAACATGGCAGGGCGCAAGCCGGAATTCTGAGGGCTTCCGGGGCTGACAAGAAAGGGCGCTTCGGTCTGGCCGGGGCGCCCTTTTTTGGTGCTGCCAGGGTCGGCGCGGCGGGGCTTGGCCGGGATCACTCCGGGTCGTAGTCCATCGTGCGGCGGAACAGCTCTCCGCTCAGGCTGAAATAGCTGAGGCCGCCCGCCGCGCCCGCGATCTCGACCGAGATCGTGGCGCCGTCGATATTGGTGCAGGTCTGCGCGGCATAGGTGACGGGCTGGTCGAAGGCGCGCAGTCTTGCACCGTCGACGCGCAGCGACACGGTCACCGCGGGCTGGCGCCGCGCGTCGGCGCTTGGAGAGCCGCCGCGGATGCAGAACTGGTAGCGGCCGGGCAGGTCGTTCACCAGCACCACGTCGTGCAGGGGCGCGCCGCTGTCTTCCCAGGTCATGACCCAGCGGCTGATCCGTTCCAGCCCGTAGGAGGTCATGGTCAGCGGGTCGATTTCCGTGAACGTGCCCTCCAGCGGGGCGCTCAGCGGCGGGACGGGGCTGTCATAGCGCAGCGCGATGCGCTCTGCGGTGGTGACGAGGCAGGACCCTGCATCCAGCGCATAGGGCCGGGCGCCCGCGAGGACGGTGTCGTCGATATAGACCGACAGCGGTGCCGGATCGGCGCCCCCCGAGACGCTGTCGTTGCGGCAGAGCCGGTAGCTGCGCCGTTCGTCGTGATCGGCGATCAGTGCGCCATAGGACAGGGCGTATTCATCTTCGACCCAGCGATGCGACAGCGACCATCGGCCCGGCGTCGTCAGGTCGTCCAAGCTGGCTTCGGCACTGTCCTGGCGGGTCGTGATGACCTTGCGGGTCGAGGTGACGACCTGCGCCATGGCCTGGTCGGCCAGCAGCAGGAGGGCAAGGGCAGGAAGCAGGCGGGGCAGGGCGCGGACCTCGGGCAGATTTGGATCGTGTCGGACCAATCTAACGGCGGGGGCGCGGGATGATAGTGATTCCCGAAATCCTCGGCGGCGATTTGCGGGACATGCGCAGTTTGCGCGCCAGGCGGGGAAAGGCAGAGGGCCCGGCGGAGGTATGAAATCCTCCATCCGGGCCCTTGCGAGTGGGTCTGTGCGGCGCGGCCAAGCTGGCTGGCCGGGCGCGCGGGGTCAGGAGACCGCGCGCTCCTCGGGGCGGAAGTTGATCCGGTCGGAGACCGCGAAGCGACCGCCGGCAACCTTGCGCAGCTTGCCTTCGCGCAGCAGGCGGCCGAAATGGCGCAGGCTGTCCTCGCGGTTGAAATCCTCCTGCTCGACCTGGCGAACCTTGGTCATCAGCTGCGGGCGGGAGAACTGCTCGCGCTCCTCGACGAAGGCGAGGTAGGAGGCCGCGGCTTCCAGCAGGTCGGGCAGATCGACGGCACCGACGCGGGCGGCGAACTCCGTGAAGGACGCGGCATGGGCGGCCGCGGCCTGCGCATGCTTGTCGGCGTCGTGATCGGAATCGGCCTCGCGGCGGGCGATGGCGCGTTCGGCTTCTTCTTCCTGCTTGGCGATGTCGGCGACGCGGATGCGGCGGGGACGGACCGGGCCGGCGGGGGCCGCTTCGGTCATGTCGACGCGCTGTTCGGCGACCAGTTTCAGCGGGGCCGGGCGGTCCTCGGTGCGGCGCGCCGGGGTGTCGCCGGCCGGTTTGACGGCGGGACGGCGGGGGCGCACGACCTGGGCCAGGTCCTCGCGATAGGCGTCGGTATCCTCTTCCTCATCCGGTTCTGCCAGATCGGAGCCGGCCTGCTTTTCCGCCTTGGTGGCGGCCACGGCAGCGCGCAGATGCGCGATGGCAGAGCGGCGGCGGGTGCCGTCGGTATCGCCCAGCTGGTGGTTGGTTTCGGCCAGGATGCGGTCCATGTCGTTTTCCGACCCGGTATCCAGCAGGCGCTGGCGGCGCGGGGTGACGGGCTGAACCGGGGCGGGGGCCTCGGCCACATCCTCATCGTCCTCGTCGTCGTCCCAGGCTTCATCGTCCCAGGATTCGCCGGCGTCCATCAGGTCGTCGTCATCCTCGTCCTCGTCGTAGGACCAGTCCTCTTCGGGCTGGGCTTCGGCCTTGGGGGCCGCTGCGGCGGGGGCGGGTTCGGACGGATCGGCACCGGAGTCGCGGGCGATCTCGGCTTCGAGGGCCAGAAGCTCCTGCTGAAGCTCTGCCTCGTCCTCGGGGCTCAGGCTGCTTTCGCCCAGGTCCAGGGTGCGGGTCGAAAGCGGGCCGTCGTCCTCGTCCTCGGCGTCGTCATCTTCTTCCAGCGTGCCGTCCTGAAGCGCGGCTTCGAAGTCGCGGCGCTTGACCTTGACCACGCGGGGCGCGGCAGCGGCGGGGCGGGGCGCTTCGGGGGCCGGCGCGGCTGCTGCAGGCTCTTCGTCGTCCTCATCGTCGAGCCAGGCTTCGTCATCCTGGGCGTCGTCGTCGGCGTCTTCCGCGTCGAACGTGTCATCGTAGGCCTCGACCTCGTCCGCGTCGTCCGCTTCGGCGGCGTCCTCGAAATCGTCTTCGTCATCGAGCCAGAGGTCGGCGTCGTCCTCATCCTCCGCCTCAGCGGCGATCACGGCAGCGATGGTGTCTTCTTCGCTGACGGCCTCGTCCTCGGCGGTATCTTCACCCTCGGCATTGGCGATGGCCATGGCGGCAGAGAGATCGATATCGCCCTCGGCGTCGTCGCTGTCGGCAACGGCCTTATCGGTGTCCCCATCGTCGTCCTGCTGGCGCATATGGGCGTCGATGGCGGCCAGCGTGGCGTCGGCATCTGCATCGTCGATATCGGCGATTGCGGGCGCGTCTTCGGCATAAGCCTCGACGCTGTCATCCTCGTCTTCGTCGTCGTAATCGAACTCCATCTCGGCGATCTTGGCGATGTCGGCTTCGGTGAAGTCGTCATCGTCCTCGGAATCGTCCTCTGCGGTGGCCTCTTCGGCCTCGGCTGCGACGTCGTCTTCGGCTTCGGTCACGGTCTCTTCGACCATGTCTTCGTCAGCGACAGCCTCGTCGGCGATTTCCGCGAGAGCGGCGTCAGTCAGGTCCTCGGCCGGGGTCGTCTCGTTCTCGAAATTGTCCTCGAGGAAGGCATCGGTTTCCTCGAAATCCGCCTCTTCCGCATGCTGGTCTTCGCTGAAATCGGGCATCGGTGCGACGCGGTCCTTGGATACGACTTCGCGGATGCGCTGCAGCTTGGCGGCGACGGAATTGGCGTCGGGATGCACGGTCGGGGTCGGGCGTGCCTGGCCCAGGCGGGCCGGACGGGTCGCGCCGGTCACCTGCACGCGGGGACGCGCCGGGGTGATCGAGGCCGCGCGGGACGGCACCGCGATACGGGGCTGCACGCGGGGCTGCGGCTGCGGGGCGGGGTTCTGGGCGACGGGTTCGTCTTGGGTGGCCGCCTCGACCTCGTCCTCGGCGATGGCGTCTGCCAGGTCGTCGGCTTCGATGTCGGCTGCGGCTTCAACTTCGGCTTCGGCGGCGATCTCGGTGTCTTCGTCAGCCTCGGCGATCTCTTCCGCGGCCACTTCGGCCTCGGCTTCGGTCGCGTCGATATCTGCGGTGGCGTCTTCTGCGTCGGCTTCGGCGATCACGTCGGCGAGGGCGGTGTCGAGTGCCTCATCCTCGGCGGCGTCATCCTCTGCCACGACCTCTTCTTCGACGTCGTCTTCGGTGATGTCGGTGGCGATGTCGTCTTCGTTCACGTCATCGGCATCGTCTGCGACATCTTCGGCAGGCGCTTCCGGCTCTGCGACCGGTGCCTTGGCAACAGGGGCCTCTGCGGGGGCCTCTGCCTTCGGGGCCTCGGCCTTCTCTTCGGCGGGGGCGTCGTCGCCCTGGCGCAGGACGATTCCGTCCTCGCTGTGGCGGGCCTCGATCCGGCGGGCGGCGGTGCGGCTGGCCAGCTGGGCCAGCAGGTCGGGATCAGGGGTCGGCGGTTCCGCCCCGAAAAAGCGATCATCCGCGGCCAGGTCACGGAAGTATTCCGCAATGGCTTTCATCGTCGTGAAGGCGTCGTCGAAACCCTCAAGCGTGCAGGAGAACGTGCCATAAGACACGGTCAGGATTTTGTTTGACTCAGCCACGTTACTTCTCGCTCTTTGTCTCTACCACTCGGGGCGGGATTGGTCTTATTTCCACCTCTGGCTTTGGACGATGCGCCCGAACAGGTCCGAATCTAAGGAACAGGTCGTCTCATTTTGTGACAATTCTGTGGTACCCGTCCACTTCAGACCGAAATCGAGAACAATGACATCCGACATAAACCCACGTGATTCTATTCAACCCCTTGTTAGCACAGATGGGCCTGTCCTGCTTCTGGGCGGGGCCAGGACGGCGGACACGCAAGGGGTTTTGCGCGATATGCTGGCGATCGGGGCGCTTGGGCAGGCCCCTGTCGTCGCCGCGGATGGCGGTGCGGGGCTGGCGATTGCGGCCGGGCTGGCCCCGGCGGCGGTGATCGGCGACTTCGACAGCCTGTCGGATGCGGACCGCGCGCGGCTCGACCCGTCGGTGCTGCACCGGGTCGCGGAACAGGAAACGACGGATTTCGACAAGGCGCTGCGGGCGGTCCGCGCGCCGGTCGTGGTGGGCGTCGGGTTTCACGGGGCGCGGCTGGATCATCAGCTGGCGGCGATGACGGTGCTGGCGCGCCACCCGGACCGGCCCTGCATCCTTGTCGGGCCCGAGGATATCGTCTGCCTCTGCCCGCCGCGCCTGCGGCTTCAGGCCGAGGTCGGGTCCTGGCTGTCGCTTTATCCGCTGGGTCCGGTCAGCGGATGCTCGGACGGGCTGGAATGGCCCATCGACGGGCTGGAGCTGACGCCGGCAGACCGCGTCGGTACGTCCAACCGAGTCTCTGGCCCGGTGCAGCTGGAAATGGGCGCGCCGCTGATGCTGCTCATACTGCCGCGCCCGGCCCTCCGCCCTCTGCTTGAAGCTCTGTCACGGTCTGACGCGCGATGGCCCGCTCGCGCAGGATGATATAGAGGCCCGCCGCCACGGTGATCCCGATACCGATGGCCGCCAGCCCGTTGGGCAGGTCGCCGAAGACGGCCCAGCCGATGATCGTGGCAATGGGGATTTCCAGGTATTGCATCGGCGCCAGCGTGGCCGAGGGGGCAAAGCGCAGGGACCAGGTCATCAGCAGGTGACCGAACGACCCCAGGATCCCCAGCATGATGTAGAACTTGATCGCCTCGGTGGGGATCGACACCATTTCCAGCGGCGTGATCTCGAATTCGGCGCCGACCAGCGCGATCGGCACCAGCAGCGCGGTGGCCATCAGCCCGCTGACGCCCTGCATGCCGATGGGGTCGGTTTCCTTGGCGATGCGGCGGGTGACCAGCATGAAGAAGGCAAAGGCAAAGGCGACCCCGATCGGCAGAAGCGCCGGCCAGCCGACATTGGCAAAGCTGGGCTGCACCACGAACAGCGTGCCGACAAAGCCGACGGCGCAGGCAGCCAGCCGGCGCCAGCCCACCTGTTCGCCCATCAGCGCCCAGCCCATCAGCAGCAGGATGAAGGGCATGACGAAGGCAATGGCGACGGTTTCCGCCAGCGGCAGGAATTGCAGCGAGGTGAACATCAGCCCGACGCCCAGGATGTGCAGCACCGTGCGCAGGAACACGAAGGCGGCGATCTGCGGCGAAATCCGCATCGCGCGGCCCGTGGCCCAGGCCAGCGGCACGAGGAACAGCCCCTGCATGACGAACCGCAGCAGAACCACCTGGAAGACGGGCTGGCCGAATTCCGGCTGGCCCAGCAGTTTCGCCGTGCTGTCGCCCAGGGGGGCGGTCACGCAAAAGCCCAGCATCAGGGCTATGCCAAGCATCGGACGGTCGGCGTTCATCGGGGGCTCCGGGGCAGAATAGACGGACCAAACCACGCAGCGCCGCGCCGGGCAAGCTCTGCCACCGCCCCCGCAATGCAAGAACGCCCGTGCAGGCCATGGCCCGACGCCCGCGCCGGTCCCGCCCTTTCGCGCGCGCCCCTCTTTCATCTGGCCGATAAATATCCCCGCCGGAGGCGCCTGCCACCGCCACGGGGACGATCCGCCGTAGGCCGGGGCCGGACCCTCGCAACCCGGGGTTCAAGTCTACGCAAGGTCAACTGGATGACCTGACGCGCATTTTGCGGCCCCCGGGGCATCGGGGGGCGGTTTTCCTGCGATCTTCTGCCGAAGGTTGGGACCGCTTCGGGCGAAGGTTCGCCCGCCCGGACGGGGGCCGGAACGTATCCGGGGGGCAGGCCATTGGGCTGGCAACGGGGCAACGACACCGCCCCGATCACAAGACTGAAGGAGACTATCATGACCTTTCGTACCAAGAGCCTGAGCCTTGCCGCCATCCTCGCCGCATCCGTGTCCGGTGCCGCCCTCGCACAGGGTGTCAGCGTCGGGACCGGTGGCGATGCCGGTGCCTCCGTCGGGACCGGAAACGGCGCCGCATCCGTCGGCGCGTCGCTGGGCGCCGATGCAAGCGCGGATGCCGCAGGCAACATGTCGAACGGCAATGGCTCGGCCGATATGGGCGCCGATGCGGACATGGATACCGACATGGCCGCCGATACCGGCGACACCATGGAAGACGGCACGGATGCCATGAAGCAGACCTACGGCGCCGTCGTGTCCTCGCTGCAGACGGGCACCAATGCCGAGGCCGATATCGGGTCCATCGACGCGGACAGCGAAATCTCGACCATGACCGTGTCGGAACTGCAGGGGAATGCCGGTGAAAACGCCCAGGCGCTGGACAATGCCCTGGCCGATGCCGAACTGACCGATTTCCACGCCATGATCGATGGCAATGCAGAGCTCAAGGCCGCACTGGAAGCCGAAGGGTTCGAAGCGGAAGACGTGATCGGTGTGTATTCCACCGCCGATAACAGCTTCGAAGTGCTGGTCGACGATCGCGGGTAATCCTTGCGCCCGCAGGGGCCGACCCCCGCGGCCCCGAGGCCCCCGGGCAATCGCCCGGGGGTCTTTTCATGTCCGGACGCGGTGTCCGGGCCTGATGCGACAGGCGACCCGCCTCAGCAAGCGGACCTCAGCAATTGGGCACGTTCACGGCCAGACCGCCCAGCGAGGTTTCCTTGTACTTCTCGTGCATGTCGCGCCCGGTCTGGCGCATCGTCTCGATCGCGGCATCGAGCGGCACGAAATGCGTGCCGTCGCCGCGCAGTGCCAGCGACGCGGCGCTGACCGCCTTGATCGCACCCAGCGAGTTGCGCTCGATGCAGGGCACCTGGACCAGACCCTTCACCGGGTCGCAGGTCATGCCGAGGTGATGTTCCAGCGCGATCTCGGCGGCGTTTTCTACCTGTTCTGGCGTGCCCCCCATCACGGCGCACAGCCCGGCGGCGGCCATGGCGGCGGCCGATCCGACCTCGGCCTGGCAGCCGGCCTCGGCGCCGCTGATCGAGGCGTTGAACTTGACCAGCCCGGCAATCGCCGCCGCGGTCAGCAGGAATTCCGGCACGCGGGTTTCCGTGGCCCCGGGCACATGGTCCAGCCAGTAGCGGATAACGGCCGGCACGACCCCCGCCGCGCCATTGGTGGGCGAGGTGACGACCTGACCGCCGGCGGCGTTCTCCTCGTTCACGGCCATGGCATAGGTGCCGATCCAGTCGTTCACGATATGCGGCGCGGCCATGTTGCGGCCGCGTTCCTCCAGCAGCTTTTCGTGGATCGCGGGGGCGCGGCGGCGCACGTTCAGCCCGCCGGGCAGGATGCCGGGCGTGGCCAGTCCACGATCCATGCAGTCGCGCATCACCTGCCAGATCCGCAGCGTGCCGGGCGTCAGGGCGCCGGTCTGGCGGGCGGCCTCGTTGCGGGATTTCATCTGGGCGATGGTCAGCCCCGACGCCTTCGCCATCTCCAGCATCTCGGCGGCGGATTTGAACGGGAAGGGGATCTCGGGACCCTCCGCCTCGGCCTTGCCGGATTCAAGCTCGGCTGCGGTCAGGACGAACCCGCCGCCGATGGAGTAATAGGTTTCGCGCTGGATCACGTCACCCTGCGCGTCGAGCGCCATCAGCTCCATCCCGTTGGCATGGCCGGGCAGGGGGCGGTCGTAATCGAAGATCAGGTCGGTTTCGGGATCGAATTGCAGCGGCGGCAAGCCTTCTGGCGACACGGTGCGGGTGCGGGCGATGGCCAAGAGCGTCGCTTCGGCGGCGTCGGCGTCGAACGTGTCGGGCAGGAACCCGGCCAGCCCCAGGATCACCGCACGGTCGGTGGCGTGTCCCTTGCCGGTGAAGGCCAGCGAACCATGCAGCGACGCGCGCAGGCCATGGGGTTTGAACGGCGCATGCCGCAGCATGTCGAGGAACCGCCCGGCCGCCACCATCGGTCCCATCGTGTGGGAGGATGAGGGGCCGACGCCGATCTTGAAGACATCGAAGACGGAGAGAAACATGAGGGGGCCTCGCAGGGGGGTCTTTGCGTGATCGTCGCCGCGCCGCGGCGCCGTGGCAATCCCGGATACGACGCAAGCGCGGACGGGAGCGGCGTTTGGCCTGCGGGCGGCGCTTTGTCGGGCCGTTTGGTGGGGTCGTTTCCGCGGCCCAGGGGACTGCTGCCCCCGCCATGCGATTGCGCGGGCGGCAGGGGCGCGGTTTTTCTGCCTGTCGGACAGGCGTGGGGCAATTGTCTCTCGCAACCTGAGCGGTCGCACCGTATAAGCCCGTAGGGACAATGAAAAAGCGCGCAGGAGAATACGATGTCCGGAGAGCTTTCGCCGATCGACAAGGCAAAATTCGTCGCCGCGAAACGGTCCGTCGACTATGTCGAGGACGGGATGCGCGTGGGTCTGGGCACCGGGTCGACCGCGGCCTGGATGGTGCGCTGCCTGGGCGAGCTGGTCCGCGAGGACGGGTTGAAGATCAAGGGCGTGCCGACCTCGACCCGCACCGCTGAACTGGCGCGCGAAGTGGGCATCGAGGTGATTTCGCTGGACGAGGCGAAATGGCTGGACCTGACGATCGACGGCGCCGACGAATTCGACGGGGACCTGTCGCTGATCAAGGGCGGCGGCGGCGCGCTGCTGCAGGAAAAGATCGTGGCCACGGCCAGCGATCAGATGATCGTGATCGCCGATATCGGCAAGGAGGTTGAGACGCTGGGCGCCTTCCCTCTGCCGGTGGAGCTGATCCCCTTCGGCTGGCAGACCACCCAGGCGCTGATCGAGGAGACGCTGATCTCCATGGATGTGCTGGGCCGCAATTCGACCCTGCGGATGAACGGGCCGCGCCCCTTCATCACCGATGAGGGGAACTATATCCTCGACCTGCACCTGAACCGGATCGGCGAACCGCGGCAACTGGCCATGGTGCTGAACCAGATGCCGGGCGTCGTGGAAAACGGTTTGTTCATCGACATTTGCGACAGCGTGATCGTCGGCTTCGGCGATGGCCGGGTCGAGGTGCGCGACATCAATGCCGGCACCGTCGAGGAAAGCCGCCTCGATTTCCTCGAAGACGACAACCTGTTCTCCGACCTGAGCGAATAAGACCTCTTGGGGATGCGCCAGGTGCGCGATGCGCCCTGGTGTCTGCACTGGGTGATGGACCGTCGCGGTTCAGGGGCTCTGCCCCTCGGCCTGCGGCCTCACCCCGGAGTATTTCCGGCAAGATGAAGCAGGGGACCTGCACCCCTTTTCACCTTGCGTGAAATACTCCGGGCTTCTCAAGGGCAGCGCCCTTGAGCGCCCTTGCGGCGTGAGCAAAATCAAATCCTGTGCGCCGCAGGCGCTCCGGTTTGCAACGTCGGTTGTCCGCCGCCCCGGCCGTGCCTATCTGGCCCTGAGTGGCTGGCCTTCCCCTGCCCGGTATGGGATAGGGGAGGCAACGGATTGATATGCGGGGTTCCATGAGCGATTTCGACTATGACCTGTTCGTGATTGGCGGCGGTTCGGGCGGTGTGCGCGCGGCACGCGTGGCCGCCGGCGATGCCGGTGCCAAGGTGGCAATTGCAGAGGAAAGCCGGTTCGGCGGCACCTGCGTCATCCGCGGCTGCGTGCCCAAGAAGCTGATGGTCTTTGCCAGCGAATACGGCGAGATGGTCGCCGATGCCCGCGCCTATGGCTGGGAGATGAGCGACGCGACCTTCGACTGGGACACGTTCCGCCCCAAGCTGGAGGCAGAGCTGGACCGCCTGGAAGGCATCTACCAGAACCTGCTGGACAATTCCGGTGTCGAACGTTTCGACCAGCGCGCCAGGGTCGCCGATGCGCATACGGTCGAACTGGCCGATGGCACCCGCAAGACGGCCAAGCATATCCTGGTCGCGACCGGCGGCTGGCCGGTCAAGCCCGAGATGGACAACGCCGATCTGGGCATCACCAGCAACGAGATCTTCCACCTCGACAAGCTGCCCAAGTCGATCCTGATCGTCGGCGGCGGCTATATCGCCTGCGAATTCGCCGGCGTCCTCAACGGGATGGGCGTGGAGGTCACGCAATATTACCGCGGCGCCCAGGTGCTGCGCGGCTTCGACGACGAGGCCCGCGGCCTGGTGGCAGAGGAAATGCGCAACCGTGGCGTCGACCTGCATTGCGGCACCAACCTGCTGGAGATGCGCAAGGAAGGCGACGGGATCTGGGTCAAGGCGACCAACGGCACCGAAAAAGTGTTCGACCAGGTTCTCTTTGCCACAGGCCGCAAGCCCAATACCGACGGGATGGGCCTGGAAGAGGCGGGCGTGGAGCTGGGCCGCAACGGCGAGATCATCGTCGATGAGTATTCCCAGACCGCCGTGCCCTCGATCTACGCGATCGGCGACGTGACCGACCGTGTGAACCTGACCCCCGTGGCGATCCGCGAGGGCATGGCCTTCGTGGAAACCGTGTTCAAGGGCAACCCGACCAAGCCCGATCACGACATGATCCCGACGGCGATCTTCACCCAGCCCGAAATGGGCACGGTGGGCCTGAGCGAGGAAGCGGCGCGCGACCAGGAACCGATCGAGGTCTATGTCGCCTCGTTCCGGCCGATGCAGACGCTGTTTGCCGGACGTGACGACCGCGTGCTGATGAAGCTGATCGTCAGCCAGGAAACCCGCAAGGTCCTGGGCTGTCACATCGTCGCGCCCCAGGCCGGAGAGATGATCCAGCTGGCCGGGATCGCGGTCAAGATGGGCGCGACCAAGGAAGATTTCGACCGGACCGTGGCAGTGCATCCGACCATGTCCGAAGAGATCGTGACGATGAAGGCGCCGACGCGAAAATCTTGATTTTTGCGCGCAGATACACAGGTAGAACGGTAATAGATAAGGTGGGTGCGGGTCACCGCGCCCCGGGATTGCAAGGAAGGACTGACATGGCTGGTAATTCGGGCGGCCCCTGGGGGGGCGGCGGAAATTCCGGCGGCGGGCGGCAGCAGCCGCCTTCCGGAGGAGGAGGCGGGGGCGGTCGGCGTCCCGACGGGGACAAACCGCAGATCCCGGATATCGACGACCTGATGCGCAAGGGCCAGGACCAGCTGCGCGTACTGATGGGCGGGCGCGGCAATGGCGGCGCCAATGGCTCTGGCGGTGGTGGCACCGGCGGGCCGGCCTTCGGGCGCGGCACCGTGATCGTGGGCCTGCTGATCGCCGTGGCGCTGTGGCTCGCGGCGAGCTTCTACACCGTGCGGCCGGAAGAACAATCGGTCGAGCTGTTCCTCGGGGATTATTCCTCGACCGGGCAGCCGGGCCTGAACTTCGCGCCGTGGCCCGTGGTCACCGCCGAGGTCATTCCCGTCACCCGCGAACAGACCGAAGAGATCGGTGTCGGCGGGCGCGGCGGGGAAGCCGGGCTGATGCTGACGGGCGACGAGAACATCGTCGATATCGATTTCCAGGTCGTCTGGAACATCAACGACCCCGCCAAGTACCTGTTCAACCTGCGTGATCCGCGCATGACCATCCGCGCCGTGTCGGAATCCGCCATGCGCGAGATCATCGCGCAATCGGAACTGGCGCCGATCCTCAACCGGGACCGGGGTGCCATTGCCGGGCGTCTGCGCGACATGATCCAGTCGACGCTGGACAGCTACGATTCCGGCATGAACGTGGTGCGTGTGAACTTCGACAAGGCCGACCCGCCGATGGAGGTGATCGACGCCTTCCGCGAAGTGCAGGCCGCCGAACAGGAACGCGAAACCCTGACCAACCAGGCCGATGCCTATGCCAACCGTGTCCTCGCCGGCGCGCGTGGTGAAGCGGCGCAGGTGCTGGAACAGGCCGAGGGCTACCGCGCCCGCGTGGTGAACGAGGCCGAAGGTGAGGCGTCGCGCTTCTCCGCCGTTCTCGAGGAATATTCCAAGGCGCCCGAGGTCACGCGCAAGCGTCTGTACCTGGAAACCATGGAAGAGGTGCTGGGCCGCGTCGACAAGATCATTCTCGACGAACAGCAGCAGGGCCAGGGCGTCGTGCCCTATCTGCCGCTGAACGAGCTGCGCCGCAATTCCGGCCAATCCAACTCGACCGGGGGGAATTGATCATGCGGAAATCTGCCATTCTTCTGCCAGTGATCGTGGTTCTGGCCCTTGTCGGCCTCAGCTCGATCTTCATCGTGGATGAACGCGAAAAGGCGCTGGTGCTGCAATTCGGCCGCGTCGTGGACGTGAAGGAAGAGCCCGGGCTCGCCTTCAAGGTGCCGCTGATCCAGGAGGTCGTGCGCTATGACGACCGCATCCTGTCGCGCGACATCGACCCTCTCGAGGTCACGCCGCTGGATGACCGCCGTCTGGTGGTCGACGCCTTCGCACGTTACCGGATCGTCGACGTGGAACAGTTCCGCCAGGCCGTCGGTGTCGGTGGCATCACCGCCGCGGAAAGCCGGCTGGATTCGATCCTGCGCTCGCAAACGCGGGAAATCCTCGGCTCCGTTGCCTCGAACGACATCCTGTCCACCGACCGGGCCGCGCTGATGCTGCGTATCCGCAACGGTGCGATTGGTGAGGCTGCCAACCTCGGGCTGGAAATCATCGACGTCCGGCTGAAGCGCACCGACCTTCCGCGTGAAAACCTGGACGCGACCTTTGCCCGGATGCGGGCGGAACGGGAACGCGAGGCCGCCGACGAGGTTGCCCGCGGTAACGAGGCCGCACAGCGTATCCGCGCCCAGGCCGACCGGACCCAGGTCGAGATCGTGTCGGACGCCAACCGCGAGGCCGAGATCATTCGCGGTCAGGCCGATGCCCGTCGGAACGCGATCTTCGCGCAAGCCTTTGGTGCCGATCCGGAATTCTTCGACTTCTACCGTTCGCTCGCCGCCTACCAGCGGTCGCTGCAATCGGGGAATTCGACGATGGTCCTGAACCCCGACAGCGAGTTCTTCACCTACCTGAAGAGCGACGGTGTCTCCTCAACCGGTCCGTCGGCGGCAACGCAATCTGCCGGCTCTGAGACGTCCGCGGCAGCCGAAGCCGCACCGGACGCCGCAGAGGAGCCCGCACCGGCTGAAGACACGGCCCCCGCGGCCGAGGAACCGGCCCAGGACGACGCGCCCGAAGCCGCCCCGGCGGACGAGGCGTCCAACAGCACGGCGCCGGCCACCGAATGATCGGAACGGCGCTTCTGGCTCTCGGGCTGGTACTGATCGTGGAGGGGCTGGCCTATGCGCTGGCCCCTTCGCTTATCGAGCGGATGCTTGAGATGCTCCGCCTCATGGCCGAGGATCAGCGCCGCGTGATCGGCCTGATCGCCATCACGGCCGGTGTCGTTCTGGTCTGGGCGGCCAAGATGCTGGGCGCCTGAGGGCTGGCCCGGCTCGACCGGCAAGGCGGGACGATTGTCCTTGCGCGTCAGGGATATCGCCCGGGGCGATGGCTTCGAGGCGGGGGTTACGCTTCTTAAACGATGACGCCCTAGCGTGCCGCGCAGGGTCCTGTTTTCAAGGGATTGGCCAAGCGCGTCACCGCTCCCTGCGGGGCATCGGCGGTATCACGTGACAATCACGGTCACTTGTCACTGCGCGATTGGCTTTGAGTTGCGGCCATGCGACCCTACATTGCATGACAGAGCGAGATGCCCCCGACAGCACGGGGTGCAGTGCATCACCTACCAAGAGGAGATACGGGAGTGACACATCAGGCAGTTTCCCGGGCCCAAGCCGCCACGCAATCGCGACAACCCGCGATTTCGGCGCGTGCCTTCTGGACCCTGACACTGGCGACGCTTCTGGTGCTGACCCAGGCCATTCAGGCCATGGCACGGCCCGAAAGCTTTGCCGACCTGGCCGACCGGTTCAGCCCGGCGGTCGTCAACATCACCACGGCCACCACGGTGGCGGGACGCGACGAAGGCTCGCCCATCGTCCCCGAAGGATCCCCGTTCGAGGATTTCTTCCGTGAATTCCAGGACCGCAACCGCGGTGAGCGCGCGCCGCGCCGCTCCTCCGCCCTGGGCTCCGGCTTCGTGATTTCCGAGGATGGCTTCATCGTCACCAACAACCACGTCATCGAAGGCGCGGACGAGATCACGATCGAGTTCTTCAACGGCGACGAACTGGACGCCGAACTGGTCGGCACCGACGAAAAGACCGACATCGCCCTGCTGAAGGTCGAAACCGATGAACCGTTGCCCTTCGTCAATTTCGGCGATAGCGACCTGGCCCGCGTTGGCGACTGGGTCGTGGCCATGGGCAACCCGCTGGGCCAGGGCTTCTCGGTCTCCGCGGGCATCGTGTCGGCGCGCAACCGGGCGCTTTCGGGCACCTATGACGACTACATCCAGACCGACGCCGCCATCAACCGCGGCAACTCCGGCGGTCCGCTCTTCAACCTCGACGGTGAGGTGATCGGCGTGAACACCGCGATCCTGTCGCCCAATGGCGGCTCCATCGGGATCGGCTTCTCCATGGCGTCAAACGTCGTGAAGGGCGTGGTCGACCAGCTGCAGCAATACGGTGAAACCCGCCGTGGCTGGCTGGGCGTGCGCATCCAGGACGTGACCGAGGACATGGCCGACGCCATGGGCCTGGCTTCGGCCAGCGGTGCGCTCGTGTCGGACGTGCCGGAAGGACCGGCGATGGATGCCGGCATGGAAGCGGGTGACGTCATCACCTCCTTCGATGGTGTCGAGGTCGAGGATACCCGCGGCCTGGTCCGCCAGGTGGGCAACACCCAGGTCGGCAAGACGGTCCGCGTGACCGTGATGCGCGACGGGGAAACCCAGACCCTGCGCGTCACCCTGGGCCGCCGCGAAGAGGCAGAGGCCGAAGCGGTCCCCGCCGCACAGCCGGGCGAATCCACCCCGATGGAGAAGGACCTGATGGGCATGTCGCTGTCGTCGGTCACGCCGGAACTGGCCGAACAGCTGGACATCGACCCCGATGCCGACGGCCTGATCGTGCGCGACGTGGACGAGATGTCGGAAGCCTATGAAAAAGGCCTGCGTGCCGGTGATCTGATCACCGAAGCCGGTCAGCAGAAACTGGAAACAATCGCCGACCTGGAAACCCGCGTGGAAGAAGCACGCGAGGCCGGTCGCAAGTCAATCCTGCTGCTGATCCGCCGCCAGGGCGAGCCGCGCTTCGTGGCCCTGCCGATCGCCGAAGAGTGATCGCGCCAGGTTCTGCGAAAAGCACCGGACTGCAAAGAGAACGGGGCCGCTGGAAACAGCGGCCCCTTTTTTCATGTGCGGTGATCGGGAAGGGGGGCGTAGACCCCGTGCCCTAGCCCTCGGCGGTCGGGTCGGTCGGCGTGTCCACCACGCTCAGCCCCAGCTTGCGGGCGGCCGCCAGCGACAGGATCCCGCTGTCCAGCCCCAGGGGCGCCTGGTACTTGCGCACGCCGCGGCGGGTGGGGCGGTCCATCTCGCCGTTGATCGCGCCGGAATAGAGCCCGCGGGCCTGTAGCGCCCGTTGCAGGGACGAGATCACGTCGGGCGTCAGCTCGGCCTCGCAGGGGGTGCGGAACCACAATTCCTTGCGTTCGGACACGATCGCCTGGCGGGTTTCGGTCTTGTAGATCGCCGGTGCCTCGACCGTGCCGTCGGCGCGGACCTGGGCGGGTTGCAGCATGACCTGTTCGGTGACGGTTTCCACGACGGCGGGCTGTGCCTCGCGGCCCCAGCAGGCGCCGGCGGGCGATCCGGGTGGCGGCGTGCCGCGCAGCTGGATCACGTCGGGTTCGCCGATGCCGGGCACGGGCAGGGCTGCTTCGCAGGCCGCAAGCAGGATCAACGCCACGGCGGCTGTCGGGGCGGACCATCTGGTCTGGGTCATGGCGGCGTGCCTTTGCTGCTCGTCGGTCTGATGCCGTTTGGCGGCATTCTACCCGCTTTTGCAGCGCCGCGGAAGCCTTGTGCGACGGGGGCTGTGACGAGGACGGGCGTGGGGCGGCGCCCCGGCCAGCCTCAGCCGGCGGGCATCCGGTCGCCCGGTCCGCCGGGGCGCAGCAGGTCGTCCAGCATGGGCGAGATATCCTCGACCCGTTCGGCGATGATATGGGTCACCTCGTTCTCGCGTTGCAGCCGCCCGGTGACCCGCAGCATCCGCCCCGAGATCACGGCGCGGCGGAATTGTTCATAGAGCTTGCGCCAGACGATCACGTTCACCACCCCGGTCTCGTCCTCCAGCGTGATGAAGATCACCCCCTTGGCGGTGCCCGGCCGCTGGCGCAGGATCACCAGCCCGGCCACGGCGACGCGCGCGCCCTGCGGCGGCCGGTCCAGCAGCGCGGCGGGCAGGCAGGCGGGCGGGCGCGGCCAGGGATAGGGATCGGGCCGGCGCGGATCGGGAAAGGGGGGCGGCGTGGTCGGATGCGGGCGCATGATGAGAACATATAGCGAACATATCGCTGCGTCACAATCCCCTGACAGCGCGGCTGTTCAAAGGGGCTGGAAGCGGAGGCCCGGCTTGGCTAGACACGGACGGAGCAAGTTTGAGGGAGAGCCTGATGGCGAAGATCACCTATATCGAGCATAACGGCACCGAACATGTCGTCGACGTGCCCAACGGCCTGACCGTCATGGAAGGCGCGCGCGACAATGGTATCCCGGGGATCGAGGCCGATTGCGGCGGCGCCTGCGCCTGTTCCACCTGCCATGTCTATGTCGACCCGGCCTGGATCGACAAGCTGCCCGAGCGCGAGGACATGGAAGAGGACATGCTCGATTTCGCCTACGAGCCCGACCCGACCCGGTCCCGCCTGACCTGCCAGCTGAAGGTCAGCGACGCGCTGGACGGGCTGGTCGTGCAGATGCCCGAAAAGCAGATCTGATGATCGAAGGGGCGCGGCGTCTGTCGTCTCGCCCGTCGCGACGGTCCGCCCGCCGCGCCTTGCGGGCCGCTGCCCGTGTGGCGGCCGTTGCGGGCGCCCTTTGGCCGGCCGTGCTCGCCATGGCGCAGGGGGGGCAGACCGACCCGATCATCCGCGCCCAATATGGCGAACCGACCGCCCGATACGCCCATGGCGTGCTGGGCGACGCGCTGGAATGGGGCACGCTGGAACTGTCCGTCGACACCTGCCCCGGCTGTGCCGCGCTGCGCCTGGCCAGGAGGGTGATCCGACTGCCTGAGACCCGCGTTTTCGAAGACCTCTCTCCCCGCATCGTCGAGATCGACGCCAGCGGCCGTCGCGCCGCGCTGGTGGTGGAAAGCGATCTGCGTCAGGGCGCGCGGATGGCGCTGTACGATGGCGGGGGGCTGATCGCCGCGACGCCGTTCATCGGGCAGTCCAACCGCTGGCTGGCCCCGATCGGGGCGGGCGACCTCGATGGCGACGGCGCGGTGGAGTTCGCCTATATCGACCGCCCCCACCTGGCCAAGACCCTGCGCATCTGGCGGTTCGAGGACGGCGCGCTGCGCGAGGTTGCCACGCTGCCCGGCCTGACCAACCATCGCATCGGCTGGGATCACATCCCCGGCGGGCTGCGCGATTGCGGCGCGGGGCCGGAGCTGATCGTGGCCTCGGGCGACTGGCGCGAGGTCCGGGCCATTGCCTGGTCGGACGGCACCTATCGCAGCCGCGCGCTTGGCCCCTATACCGACCCGTCGGACCTGGCCCGCGCGCTGGACTGCGCCTTTCCGTGACGGCGCCCTAGCGCCGCCGCGCCGCCAGGATCACCGGGGCCAGCGACACCGGCAGGGACGGCACCTTGCGCCACGGCGCGTTCTGCCAGGTCAGCATCGCCCCGAAGAGCAGCATGCCGATCAGCACGATCACGATCTCGAACCCGGCGCGCCCGCTGCCCGCCATCAGTGCGATCCCCATGCCGAGCGCGAAGAGCGCGGTGAGGATCCCGACGATGAACATCGCCACCCGCTGCCCACCAAGATAGCCCATATGCACCGGCAGGTCGGGGTTGATCACCGCAAGCTCGGACAGGATCGCGTCGGTCAGCAGGCCAAGGCCCCGCATGTCCGCGCCCTTGGTGGTGGTGCCGTTGCAGCCGATCCGGAACCGACCATGCAGGTGGATCAGCGTTGTTTCGCGGATCACGCTGCTGCGCAGGTGGGTCTGGCTCAGTCCGACCTCGGTCACCTGTGTCAGGTCCAGCGGCCCCTGCGGCCCGGTCAGCATGTTGCCCTGCACTTGCCAGGTCTTGGACCCGCTCAGCAGGGCGGGTTTGAAGGCGATGGCGAAGGGCTCTCCGGGGCGGTGCAGGAAACCGGTGGGGCCGGTTTCCTCGTCCCCGGGGGCTTCGACCTCGACCGCCAGGTCCACGTCGATCACGTCGGTGATGGTCACGCAACCGTCCGAGACGCGCCTGGGATCCTCCTCGCTGAGCACGAAGAAGACCGAGCGCAGCCGCTGCCCCTCCCGATCCTCGGCCAGCGCGGCGGCCAGGCCCGGCAGATCGGCGATGAAGGGCAGGCGGTCGCGGATCGCATCGACATCGCGGCCCGGGCCATCGGGGGCGTCCAGGTCGAACACGTCGAAGCCGCCCTCGACAGGGCGGGGCGCGCCGAACCGGGTGACGATCCGGGGCATCGCCGGGGACAGGAGCGCCGCCACCAGCGCGGAATTCGCGGACAGGTAGCGCGAGGTCGTGTTCTCGGGCGTGATGCTCGACGTGCCGATCCAGACGCGCTGCATCGGATCAGCCCAGCACGCGCCAGCCGATATCGGAGCGGTGGAACCCTTCCGGCCAGTCGATCGCCTCGACCATGGCATAGGCGCGCTCGCGCGCCTGTTGCAGCGTATCGCCCCGCGCGGTGGCGTTCAGGACGCGGCCGCCATTGGCCAGGACCTTGCCGCCCTCGGCGCGGGTGCCGGCGTGGAAACAGACCTCCCACGAGGTGTCGACCAGGTCGTCCAGGCCACGGATTTCGGTCCCCTTGTCATAGCTGCCGGGATAGCCCTCGGCGGCCAGCACGACGGTCATCGCGTGATCGTCGGCCCAGTTGACGCGGGCCGTGTCCAACCGCTTTTCGGCGGCGGCATGGATCAGGTCGAAGGCCTGGGCCCCCAGCCGCAGCATCAGCACCTGGCATTCCGGGTCGCCGAAGCGGCAATTGTATTCCACCAGTCGCGCCTGGCCGTCCTTGATCATCAGCCCGGCATAGAGGACGCCTTCGTAAGGCGTGCCACGGGCGGCCATCTCGCGCAGGGTGGGGTAGATGATCTGCTCCATCACCTGGTCCTGCAACGCCTGGGTCAGCACGGGGGCGGGTGAATAGGCGCCCATGCCGCCGGTATTGGGGCCTTCGTCGCCGTCGAAGGCGCGCTTGTGATCCTGGGCCGTGCCGATGGGCAGGGCGTTCTCGCCGTCGCAGAGCACGAAGAACGACGCTTCCTCGCCCTCCATGAATTCCTCGATCACGACCTCCGCCCCGGCGGCGCCGAACTCACCGCCGAACATGTCGTCGATGGCGGCCAGCGCCTCGTCCTCGGTCATGGCGACGATGACACCCTTGCCGGCGGCCAGGCCATCGGCCTTGACCACGATGGGCGCGCCCTGCTGGTGGATGTAGTCACGGGCGGGCGCGGCCTCGGTGAAGCGTGCATAGGCGGCCGTGGGGGCGTTCGCGGCGTCGCAGATTTCCTTGGTGAAGGCCTTGGAGGCCTCGAGTTTCGCCGCCTCTTTCGACGGCCCGAAGACGAGGAACCCGGCGCGACGCAGATCATCGGCGACACCGGCGGCCAACGGCGCCTCGGGGCCGACGATGATGAAATCGATGGCATTTTCCTCGCAGAAGGTCGTGGTGGCCGCGCCGTCCTCGATGTCGATGGAGGCGCATTCCGCGATCTTCGCGATCCCCGCATTGCCCGGCGCGACGATCAGTTTGTCGCATTTCGGGTTCTGCATCACCGCCCAGGCAAGGGCATGTTCGCGGCCGCCGCCGCCGAGGATCAGGATGTTCATGAAGGGCCCCTTGCTCTGCTTGGCCGGTTTCTAGGGGCGGTCGGGGGCTTTGGCAATGGTTTGGGGGCGGGCGGGGCAAATGCTCGGTGCCCCGCCCGGAATCAAGCCGAAGGCCCCGTGCGAGCGATCGTTCATTGTCCGCCATCGGTCCGAGGACAATGGACGATGCCGCCCCCACAGGGCGGCGCTCCCCCGGCTTGGGCTTAGAAAGTCCCCAGCCAATAGCGCCAACCTATTGTCTGAAGGCGTCGTGATGAACGGTTCCTCTTCAGTCCCTGCACGGAATCAAGCCGTAGGCGCCGTGCAAGCGCCGTCCCGCCCCCACGGGGCGGCGCTATGGTGCAGGCACCGCCTAGCCCACTGCGAAGATGCAGATTGCACCATAAAAGCAGACCAGCGGACCGGTCAGGGCGCCACCCCGCGGGACGGCGCTCGCACGGTTTGGGGACGGACCGCCCCCTCTGGCCTCTCCTCCGCCCAACCCCTAGACTGCCCCCGAAGCAGACCGGAGACCCAGATGGACATGTTCGAGGACGAGCCCGCCGGCCCCGGCGGCAATGCACATGAATTCACCGTCTCGGAGCTGTCGGGCGCGGTCAAACGCACCATCGAGGGCGAGTTCGGCCATATCCGGGTCCGGGCCGAGGTCGGCAGGGTCGCGCGGCCCCGGTCTGGGCATCTCTATTTCGACCTGAAGGACGACCGCTCGGTTCTGGCGGCGGTCAGCTGGAAGGGCCAGGTCGCGCGGATGCAGGTCCAGCCCGAGGAAGGGATGGAGGTCATCGCCACCGGCCGCATGACCACCTTCCCGGGCCAGTCGAAATACCAGCTGATCGTTGAGAATGTCGAACCCGCGGGGGCCGGCGCGCTGATGGCGCTGCTGGAAAAGCGCAAGAAGATGCTGCAGGCCGAGGGACTGTTCGCCCCCGAACTCAAGCGCCCGCTGCCCTACCTGCCCCGGGTGATCGGGGTGGTCACTTCGCCCTCGGGCGCGGTGATCCGGGACATCCTGCACCGGCTGCGCGACCGGTTTCCGACCCATGTGCTGATCTGGCCCGTCGCCGTGCAGGGCCAGCAATGCGCGCCGCAGGTGGCCAAGGCCATCGAAGGCTTCAACCGCATCGCGCCGGGCGGCAAGGTGCCACGGCCCGACCTGCTGATCGTGGCGCGGGGCGGCGGCTCGATCGAGGACCTCTGGGGCTTCAACGAGGAAATCGTCGCCCGCGCCGCGGCGGCCAGTGACATTCCGCTTGTCTCGGCCGTGGGCCACGAAACCGACACCACGCTGATCGACTTCGTCTCGGACCGTCGCGCGCCCACGCCCACGGCGGCGGCGGAACTGGCCGTGCCGGTCCGGTCCGAACTGCTGGCCTGGGCTGCGGACATGCAGGCCCGGCTGATCCGGGGGCAGGCCTATGCGCTGACCTCGCGCCGGCAGCGCCTGACCGACCTGGCCCGCGCCCTGCCGCGCCCCGCAACCCTGACCGAGGGCGCGCGCCAGCGGCTGGACACCTGGTCGGACCGGCTGCCCAATGCGCTGATCCGGGGCGTCGGCCGCCGTCGCGTCGCCCTGTCCGAGGCTGGCGGTTCGCTGCGCCCCGCCACCCTGCGCGCCCGCATCGGGCAGGAGAGGGGGCGCCTGTCCGACCGGGCCGACCGCCTGCCGACCGCGCTGATCCGCAACACGACCCAGCATCGCCGCGCCCTGGAAAACTGGGGCGGACGCTTGCAACCGGCGCCGCTGCGGCGCGAGCTGGACCGCCGGGCAGAGGCGTTCGAGCGTCTTTCAACGCGCTTTGCCGAGGTCGCGGAGCGCGGGCTGACCGCCCGCCGCGACCGTCTCGAGGCGCTGGACCGGCTGCGCGAAACCCTGGGCTACCGCCAGACGCTGGCGCGCGGCTATGCCGTGGTGCGGGATGGCGAGGGCCGGGTGATGACCCGCCGCGCCGAGGCCGAAAAGGCCGACGCGCTGGCCATCGAATTCGCCGATGGCGTGCTGGGCGCTCCCTCCATGGGGACCACCGCGCCCGAACCGGCCGCCGCGCCCAAGGACAATCCGAAAGCCGCGCCCAAGCCGAAGAAATCCAAGGCGAAAGCGCCCAAGGACACCCCGCCCGAGCAGGGCAGCCTGTTCTGAAATCTCAAGGAATGCGCTGAAAGGCGCGGATCAGCCGGGGTTCAGACCCCAACCTCCGGGCCGAGGCAGGTCATCGGCTCGTCCGCCTGATCGACCTCGTAGAGCGTCGTCTGGTCCGGATCGCCCTGAAACTGCGCGACCAGCCCGCCAGGGCTGTCGTAGAAGGTCCAGCATTGCGGGCCGGGATCGATCGAGGATTCGTATTCGAAACAGATCATGCCGTTCTGTTCGTACCAGAACCCGTCGGCGCATTGCCCGTCCAGGAAGGACCAGCGCACGCGGCGATTGTCGAAATACTGCTCCACCCCGTAGGCCTGCCCCATGGAGCCGTAATAGAAGGTCTTGCCACGGGAATAGGCGTCGAATTCCTCGGCGGTCATCGGCGTTTCGGCCAGGGCCGGAAGGGCGGTCAGCGCCGCCAGGGCCAGCGCGGGCAGGGTGCGAAATATCTGAATCATGCCCGCAACTTGCCAGACCCGCAGGGCAGGGGCCACTGACAAAGCGGTGACGGCGGGGCGATCAGCGATGGCTTGCCTCTGCCGGGCGGGTGGGCCCGGCGAAATGCTCAGAAATAGCGCTGCCAGGGCAGGACGCGGGGATCCATCACCCGGCGCCAGCGGCGCGGGAACAGCGCCACCGTCGCCATGACCGGCAGGGACCGCGGCAGCATCGGCATCTTGTCCTGCTCGATCTGCAGGCCCGGATAGATGCGCCCAGGATGCATGTGGTGATCCGAATGGCGCGGCGCGTTCAGCATCATCGCCGCTGTCACCGCATGCGGCGCGTTCCAGCTGTGCTGCGGGCCGACAGGCTCCAGCTTGCCGTTTTCCTTCTCGCCGCGTTCCAGCCCGTAATGCTGCACGTAATCCGACAGCAGGATCTGCACCTGCGCCAGTCCCATCATGCCCAGCAGCACGCCCAGCCCCGGCAGACCGGCCAGCAGCAGCGACAGCACGACCATGCCGAGCGCGCCCAGCACGTAGCCCAGGTATGGATGGGCCAGCATTCCGCGCCCGGACCGGCGCAGGTCGTGGGTCTCGATCCGCATGCCTTCGCGGAACGACCCGATCCAGGCGCGCAGGAAGAAGCGGTAGAACCCTTCGCCCAGCTGCGCGGTATTGGGGTCATAGACGCTTGCCACGTAGACGTGGTGGATCTTGGGATGCGACGACGCGTGGTGGCCGAACATCATCGAAGTGTAGACGATCTTGCCCAGCTGCCGCGATTCCCGCCCCGTGCGGTGGATCAGCTCATGCGCATTGGGGTGCGAAACCTGGCCGAAATAGGTGCCATGGGCCAGGATCGCGGGCAGCACGTCCCAGCCTTCGGCGCAGCCGGTGCCGCCAAGATAGCGGATCGCGATCACCGCGAGGAACAGGTGGATCACGCCAAGCGCGATGGACAGGCCGTGGCCGGTCTTGAATTCCTGCGCCGCATCAAGGTTGCGCCAGCTGCGCGGAAGGATGTGGTCCAGCAATGCCGTGAAGACGGTCAGGTAGATCAGCGCGATCCACGCCCAATAGCCCCCCAGTGCCGATGACAGGATCAACAAAGGAACAGGCAACAGAGTTGCGATGACAAACCCTAGCATTCTCAGCTCTACCTCGTGTCGGCGTTAATTGCGCTCGTTACGTCCTATTTACACGATGCTATGTCGGCATGGATAGGGCAAATGAGCGGCAAACTCTTGTTTATAAGGGGTCCGCGCAACCTTAGCGAGAAACCCTGCAAAGACACGATACAGCCGATGGGTGAGTTTCAGGTAAAATACTCTGCCCGTCCCGACCCCTTGGTCCGATCCGCGTCCATTGCCTTCTGCCGGCCCGGCCCCCACCGGAGAGGCGACGGGAGGTCCCCCCTTTCCCTCGGCCATGCAAGGGATTAGGTGATAGGGGTCACAAGAGCCGGAGCGGACATGGCCTTTTTCTCCAAACTCAAGGATCGGTTGTTCAAATCCTCGTCCAAGCTGGAAGAGGGGCTGGATGCCATCGTCGAAGATGGCGGCGAAGCCGAACCCGACAGCCCGGAAAGCCCCGACAGTCCTGACCGGCCCGATCAGGCCCCGCCCGGCATTCCCGGCGACCAGCCCCGGGAAACCCCGCCTTCGGAACCGGCCGATCCGCCCGCGCCGGACGAAACCCCGGTCCCCACGCCGACCGAGGATCCGCAGCCCGATCTGCCGGATGTCGAACCCGACCCGGAACCGGCCACCCCGGAGTTGCCCGCCCCGGGCCCCGGAGAGGTGCCGCCGCCCGCGCCCGACATGATCCCGACGCCTGCCCCCGATCCCGAACCGACGCGGGAGCCGCAGCCGATCCCGATGCCCCCCGACGAAACCCCGCCCGAAGATGCCCCAAAAGAGGGCGGCGGGCTGATGTCGCGTCTGTTCGGACGCGGCGGTGGCGGTGCGGCGTCGAAACCGGTCGTGCGCCGGGTGCTGGACGACGACATGCTCGAACAGCTCGAGGAATTGCTGATCGCCTCGGATATGGGCGTCGATACCGCTTTGCGCGTCGCCTCCAACATGGCCGAGGGGCGGATGGGCCGCCGCCTGTCCACCGACGAGATCAAGGGCCTTCTGGCGCAGGAAGTCACCCGGATCATGGACCCGGTGGCCAAGCCGCTGCCGCTGTTTCCCAAGAAGCCGCAGGTCGTGCTGGTCGTCGGCGTCAACGGGTCAGGCAAGACCACGACCATCGGCAAGCTCGCCTCGCAGTTCCGCTCTGCCGGCAAGTCGGTCATCATCGCCGCGGGTGACACCTTCCGCGCCGCCGCCGTCGAACAGCTCGAGGTCTGGGGTCAGCGTGCCGGCGTTCCCGTGCTGAAGGCGGCCGAGGGGTCCGACCCCGCCGCGCTGGCCTACGACGCCATGACCAAGGCCGAGGCCGAGGGCGCCGACCTGCTGCTCATCGACACGGCGGGCCGGTTGCAGAACCGCGCCGACCTGATGGAGGAGCTGGCCAAGATCGTCCGCGTCATCCGCAAGAAGGACGACACCGCGCCGCACAATACCCTGCTGGTGCTGGATGCGACGACGGGGCAGAACGCGCTCAGCCAGGTCGACACGTTCCAGAAGATGGCCAATGTCACCGGCCTCGTGATGACCAAGCTCGACGGCACTGCCAAGGGCGGCGTGCTGGTCGCGCTGGCCGACAAGTTCGGCCTGCCGATCCACGCCATCGGGGTGGGCGAACAGATCGACGACCTCGCCCCCTTCGACCCCGAGGATTTCGCCCGCGCCCTGACCGGGGCCGACAGATGATGCATCCGCCCGTCCCGCGCCGGTTCGCCATGGCGCAGGGTCGTTTCAGCCGTCGCCCCGGGGCATTCCCGGCATGAGCGAGTGGATCACCTCCATCGAGGGGACAGAGGCCGGCCACCAGGCCGCGCTGGTCCTCGCGCTGATGGCGGCCTTCCTGCATGCGGTCTTCGGATCGTTGCAGAAGGGGCGGATCGACCCCTGGCTGTCGCGCGGCGCCATCGACGGCTGGCAGGTGCTGCTCGCGCTGCCCATGGCGCTGTTCCTGGTGCCCTGGCCGCAGGGCACGGAATGGCTGCTGATCCTGGGCGCACTGCCCATCCACTTCGTCTACAAGCTGGGCATGGCATTGGCCTATTCGCGCGGTGCCTTCACCGTGGTCTACCCGGTGGTGCGCGGCATGGGGCCGGTCTTTACCGTGATCGGCGCCTGGATCGTCTTCGGCGAAACCTTCGCGCCGATGCAATGGCTGGGCGTCGCGGTGCTGCTGTCGGGGATCTTCGGCCTGGCGATCTACAACCTGCGCACCATCCAGGTGGCCCGCGACACGCTGGTCCCGGCGCTGTGGTTTGCCGTGGGCACCGGGGCGATGGTCGCGCTCTATACGACCTACGACGCCTATGCGATCCGGGCCACGCCCGACCCGTTCACCTTCCTCGCGTGGTTCTTCGTCATCGCCTCGGTGGATTTCCCGGTGATCGCTGCGCTGCGCTGGCGCAGCATGACCGCGACCCAGCGGCCTGATCCGCGCCGCCTGCTGGGGATCGGCCTGGCCGGGTCGATCATCGCCTTCGGGTCCTTCGGGGCGGTGATGTTGGCCACGCGGCTCGACAAGGTCGGCGAGGCGGCGGTGCTGCGCGAAACCTCCACCGTCTTTGCCGCGTTGATCGGCTGGCTGGTGCTGCGTGAAACCGTGGGGCCGCGCCGGATTGCCCTGATGACGCTTATTGCGGTCGGCGCCGTGATCGTGGAACTTGGCGGCTGACAGGAGATATCATGACCGACACCCGCAAGATCAATCCGCTGCTGAAATCCGGCCTCGAACTGGGGCCCATCGTGCTGTTCTTCGTGGCCTATCTCTGGCTCAAGGACCGCGTCTTCACCATCGGCGGCAGCGAATACGAGGGCTTCATCCTCGTCACCGCAGGCTTCATCCCCGTGATCCTGCTCTCGACCCTGCTGCTGTGGCGGCTGACCGGCCATCTGTCCAAGATGCAGATCGTCACCGCCGTGCTGGTCACTGTCTTCGGCGGCCTGTCCGTCTGGCTGAACGACGACCGGTTCTTCAAGATGAAGCCGACGCTGATCTACCTGATCTTCGGGGGCCTGCTGGGCATCGGCCTGCTGCGCGGCCAAAGCTGGCTGAAACACGTGATGGAGGGGATGATGCCGCTCGATCACGAGGGCTGGATGAAGCTGACCCGCCGGCTCTGTGCCTTTTTCTTTGCGCTGGCGCTGGCGAACGAGGTGATCTGGCGCACCCAGTCGACCGAGATCTGGGTCTATTTCAAGACCTTCGGCCTGACCGCTGCGCTGTTCATTTTCTTCATGGCGCAGTCGCGACTCTTCCGCGATCATGCGCTGGACACGTCCAAGCCCGAAACCTGACCTGCCACCCCTGATCGCCCGAGGCCCCAGATGAAAATCGCCGCCGCCACCTATCCGCTCGACTGGTTCGCCAACTGGGAGGGCTACGAGGCCAAGATGACCGAATGGGTCGCCGAGGCCGCCGGCGCTGGCGCCGATCTGCTGCTCTTTCCCGAATACGGCGCGATGGAGCTTGCCTCGCTCGGGGGCATCGCCCCCGACGATCTGGGCGCCGCGACCGGCGCCGTGGTCGAGCTGTTGCCGCGCGCCAATGACATCCTGTCGGGCCTCGCGCAGGCGCATGGCGTGCATATCCTCGCCCCCTCGGGTCCGGCGATGGACGGGGACCGCCTGGTCAACCGCGCGGCCTTCCTGTCGCCGACCGGTGGGCGGGCCCTGCAGGACAAGCAGATGATGACCCCGTGGGAGGTCACCCCCTGGCAGGTTCAGGGCAATGGCCCGGTCCATGTTTTCGACACCGCGCTTGGCAAGATCGGCGTGCTGATCTGCTATGACAGCGAATTCCCCCTGCTGGGCCGGATGCTGGTGGAACAGGATGTGCGGCTGATCCTCGTGCCCTCCTGCACCGAAACGGTGGCGGGCTATCACCGTGTCCGCATCGGCTCCATGGCCCGCGCGCTCGAGGGGCAGTGCTTCACCGCCATGTCCTCCACCACCGGCGCCTACCCGATCGAGGCGGTCGAACAGAACCACGGGGCAGGGGGCATCTTCTGCCCGCCGGACAAGGGCCTGCCCGAAACCGGCATCGTCGCGGTCGGCGCTCTGGACCGCCCCGGCTGGACCTATGCCGATCTCGACATGACCCTGCTGGACAACGTCCGCCACGCCGGCGGCGTCCGAACTCTGGCCGACTGGCCCGCCCAAACCGCCGCCCGGATCGAGACCGTCACGCTGGCCTGATCCGGGGGCGCTTCACCCGCCCGGATCTTTTTTCGTCTTTTGAGAGCTCAACTGGTTCGGGCTTATACCCCTCGCCGCGCCCACCGGGGCTCCGCCCGTTTCCGCTTCAAACGCTCCGCCGGAGCCTTTGCCGGTCTGCGACCGGACCAGCGGAAACCCCTCCCCGTGACAGACAAAGCCCTCCCCACGGCACGGGCTGCAAGCCCGGGCCGCGCCCGACCCTCCCCCCGGGAGGGCGCACGGCGATGTCATCCAAAGCAACCCGACATGGATGCTTCTGGGTACAGCCTAGATCAACGGCATCCATCCGCCCACCCAGGGTCGGGCGCGTCCCTCCCGACCGAAGCAGGGCGGTACAGACAGCCCCGGACGTAGCGTCACGCGCCAGCCGCCCCTTGCATAAATATCGTTCAGTACATATTGAACGATACGAACGACGGAGTAGCCCCATGCCAGTCTCCCCCCAGGATCGCTTTATCGAAACGCTCGGCCTGATCTCCCAGACCGAAGGGTCGCCCCGTATCTCGGGCCAGATCCTCGGCTGCCTCGTGCTGGCCAACGAACCGCTCAGCCTGACCGAGATCGCGGAACGGCTTGACGTGTCCAAGGCCTCGGTCTCGACCAATGTCCGGCTGCTCGAAATCCGTGGCATGGCCCGGCGCGAGGCGATGCGCGGGTCGCGACAGGATCACTGGGCCGTGGTCGAGAACCCGCATCAGCAGGTGCTGGCCACCCTGGCCGACCGCTTCCGTCGCAATGCCGATACCGTCAAATCCATAGCCGCAGATTTCCCCGAAGATGACAGTGGCGAAGGCGCACGTGTCGCAGGTTTTGCCGAGTTCTACCTCCGCTCCGCAGACTTCCTGGACAGCTGGGCCCAGACCCTCGCCACCACGGACCAGCACGAGAAAGAGACCCCTCCTCATGTCGGATAAAGACACCGCACCGCCAAAACCCGAATGGGCGCTGACCCGCCGTGAACGCAAGGCGATCCGCGCCAAGGCCTCGGGCGGCAAGCCGCCCCGCCGTGTCTGGCCCTGGGTCGTGCTGGTCCTCGCCGCGCTCGTCGCCGGTGGTATCTGGGCCAGCCAGAATGGCCTGATCCCGACCGACCAGGTTGCCGCCCTTCAGGAGCCGTCGGACGAAGACGCCGCCCCGGCCGAGGCAGAGGAAGCCGCGCAGCCCGAAGAGGGCCGCGAGGTGGTGATGCAATTGCTGCCCTCGGAACTGACCACGGTCGAGGCCGCGACGCTGCGCGAAACCGTGCGCCTGACCGGCGCGCTGGCCCCGAACCGGCATCTCGGCATCCCGGCCGAGGTCTCGGGCCGGGTCGACGCGGTCGCCAAACGCGCCGGGCAATTCGCCGAGGAAGGCGAGGTGCTGGTGCGCATCGACATCGAAACCCTGCGCAACCAGCTGGAACAGCAACGCTCCACCGCCGATGCGACGCGTGCGCAGCTGGAATTCGCCGAGGCCAAGTACGAACGCACCCAGAGCCTGGTGGATCGCGGCGTCGCGACATCGTCGACGCTGGATTCCGACGCGGCCAACGTGCAGCAGCTTCAGGCCAACCTCGCGGCGCTGGAAAACCAGGTCGCCAATGCCGAACGTTCGCTGGAAAACGCCACGATCACCGCACCGTTCTCGGGCTACATCTCGGACCGCAACGTCGATCCGGGCGCCTATGTCAGCCCCGGCACGGCGCTGATGACGCTGGTCGATATCTCTTCGCTGGAACTGGAAGGAGCGGTGCCGGTGCTCTACGCCCCCCAGATCCGCGAAGGCCAGACGGTCGAGGTTGTCGTCGACGGCTTTGCCGGCCAGCAATTCGAAGGCAGCGTGGAACGCATCGCGCCTGTCGCCGCCAGCGGCACGCGGATGCTGCCGATCTACGCCACGATCGACAACCCCGATGGTGTGCTGCGTGGCGGCATGTTCGCCTCCGGCGCGCTTGTGCTGGAACAGAAGCCCGACGCGATCGGCATCCCCGCCGATGCCCTGCGCGAGGATGACGAGGGCAGCTTCGTGCTGAAACAGGATGGTGACCGCGTGATCCGCCAGCCGGTCGAGGTGACCCGCACCTGGGACCGCGATCGCATCGCCGAGATCGCCGAGGGGCTGTCGCCGGGCGACGTGGTCGTTTCCGCGCCGCTGGACCGGTTGCAGCCGGACATGAAGATCACCGTGATCGGAGACTGACCCATGTTCCTGACCCGTATCTCCGTCAACCAGCCGGTCTTTGCGACCATGGTGATGGTGGCGATCTTCGTGATCGGCCTGTTCTCCTACCAGCGTCTGCCGGTGGAACAGCTGCCCGAGGTCGACTTCCCCGTCGTCGCCGTCGTCACCTCCTACCCGGGCGCCACGCCCGAGGCGGTCGAGGCCGATATCATCAAGCCGATCGAGGACGGGGTGTCGACCCTGTCGGGCATCGACACCATCACCTCGACCGCGCAGACCGGTTCCTCCATGGTGCTGATCCAGTTCCAGCTCGAGGTCGACAGCTCGGTCGCGGCGCAGGACGTGCGCGACCGGATCGCGCAGATCCAGGGCACACTGCCGGACAATGCCGATGACCCGCAGATCCTGCGCTTCGATCCGTCCGAACTGCCCATCATCTCGGTCGGGATCTCGTCGGACCGCTACGGCCCCGGCACCCTGACCGCCCTGGCCGAAGATCAGCTGGCCACCCGCCTGTCGAACATCCCCGGCGTCGGCCGGGCCTCCGTCGTGGGCGGCGTCCCGCGCGAGGTGCATGTCCAGATCGACCCCGACCGCCAGGCTGCGCTTGGCATCGGGGCCTCGGAAATCGCCGGAGCGCTGGCGGCCGAAAACACCGACCTGCCCGCGGGCTCCGTCACCGAAGGCGCGTCCAAGCAATCGGTCCAGGTCGAAGGCCGGATCGAGGCGCTGGCCGATTTCGACGAGATCATCATCGCCCGGCGCGGTGGCTACCCGGTCCGGCTGGGCGACGTCGCGCAGATCGGCACCGAACTGGCGGAACGCGACAGCCTTGCCATGCTCGACGGCGAGGTCGCGCTGGCCGTGGACATCGTGAAGACCCAGGGCGCCAACACCGTTGCCGTCGCCGAAGCCGTCCGCGAAGAGATCGAAGAACTGGGCCATGATCCGCTCTATGACGGGATCGACCTCGAGATCATCCGCGACAATGCCGTGCCGGTCGAAAACAGCTTCCACACCGTGCAGTCGATGCTGATCGAAGGCGCGCTGCTGGCGACCTTCATCGTCTTCCTGTTCCTGAACTCCTGGCGGTCCACCGTGATCACCGGGCTGACGCTGCCGATCTCGATCATCGGGACCATGGCGGCGATCTACTTCCTGGGATTCACCCTGAACATGATGACGATGATGGCCCTGTCGCTGGCCGTCGGCATCCTGATCGACGACGCCATCGTTGTGCGGGAAAACATCATGCGGCACCTGCATATGGGCAAGGATCACCGCCAGGCCGCGCTGGACGGCACGAACGAGATCGGGCTGGCCGTGCTGGCCACCACGCTGTCCATCGTCGCGGTCTTCCTGCCCGTGGCCTTCATGGAAGGCATCCTGGGCCGGTTCTTCCTGCAATTCGGCGTCACCGTGTCCGTGGCGGTTCTGATCTCGCTCTTCGTGTCCTTCACGCTCGACCCGATGATGTCCTCGGTCTGGTACGACCCGGCCGCCGATCAGAACGTGAAACGCGGGCCGATCGGTCGGCTGATCCACCAGTTCGAACGCTTCTTCGACTGGCTGGGCCAGCGCTACCGGGCGCTGCTCAAGGTGACGCTGCGCTGGCGCAAGACGACGCTGATCACCGCCTTCCTGATCTTCGTCGGCGGGCTGGGCCTGTTCCCCCTGGTGGGCGCGGAATTCGTGCCGCCCGCGGACAATTCCGAAATGCAGATCGACCTCGAAATGCCGGTCGGCACCCCGCTCGAGCGCACCGCCGAAAAGATCGCCCAGGTCGACGAGGTCGTGCGCGGCTTCCCCGAGGTGCTGGGCACTTATGCCACTGTCAATTCCGGCACCAATTCCGGCGAGAACAACGCCGCCATCGTCGTGCGCATGACCGACCCGACGGAACGCGAGCTGACCCCGACCACGCTGACCCCGGTGATCCGGGACGCGCTGTCGGCGGTGCCGGGCGCGCGGTTCCGCGTCGGTCCTCCGGGATCGTTCGGGTCGGGCGTCGCCACGCCGGTCGAGATCAAGATCTTCGGCGAAGACCTCGACGTGCTGACCCGGCTGTCGCGTCAGCTGGCCGACAACCTCGCCTCCAAGGGCGGCTTTGCCGATGTCCGCACCAGCCTCGACGATCCGCAGCCGACCATCGGCATCCGGATCGACCGCGACGCGGCCTCGGACCTCGGCGTGTCGATCAGCCAGGTGGGGCAGGCCCTGTCCCCGATGATCGCCGGTGAAACCGTGTCGGACTGGACCGCGCCCAATGGCGACAGCTACGACGTGGTGCTGCGCCTGCCCGAGGACGTGCGCAACGATGCCAGCCGTCTGGGCTCGCTCCCCGTGGCGGCCAATGCCGACGGGTCGGGGCTTGTCCGGCTCGACCAGATCGCCGTCGTCGAAAGCTCCCGCAGCGCGGGCGAGATCACGCGCGAAGGCCGGGAACGGTCGGTGCAGGTGACCTCGGGCCTGGAAGGGATCGACATCCGTACTGCCCAGCCCCTCATCCAGGAGGCCCTGGCAGAGCTTGACCTGCCGCCGGGCTATCGCACCGGCTTTGGTGGTGACAGCGAACAGATCGCCGAATCCGGGGCCTCTGCCGCGGCGGCGCTGCTGCTGGCGGTGGTCTTCATCTACCTCGTGCTGGCCTCGCAATTCGGCAGCTTCGTGCAGCCCTTCGCGATCATGTCGTCGCTGCCGCTGGCACTGGTCGGGGTGATGCTGGGCCTGCTGGTGGGCGGATCGACCCTGAACATGTTCTCGATCATCGGCTTCATCATGCTGATGGGCCTGGTGGTGAAGAACGCAATCCTTCTGGTCGACAATGCCAACCAGCATCGCAAGGCGGGGATGAACCTGTTCGACGCGCTGGTCGAGGCCGGGGGCACCCGGTTCCGTCCCATCGTCATGACGACGCTCGCCATGATCTTCGGGATGCTGCCGCTGGCGCTGAACATCCATGGCGGATCGGGCCAGAACGCACCCATGGCGCACGCGGTGATCGGCGGGCTGATCTCGTCCTCGCTGCTGACGCTTGTCGTGGTGCCGGTGCTGCTGACCTATATCGACGCCCTGCTGGGGGTCATCCGGCCGCTGCTGCCCCGCGCACCCGACGATGCCCATGCCTGACCCGGTTCGGGTCACCAACGGACCGGCGGCCTGTGCCCGCCGGTTCGCCGCGTCTTAGGGTCCGGTTTCGCACCGACGCGATACCGACGTGATACCGACGCAATACCGACGTCCCGTTCGGTGGGTGTTGCACCGGCTTGGGATGAAATGCGCTCTCACGCATTAGAGACTTGAAAACCACCCCGTTTAGGCCCATTTAACGCGCACCCGCGCGTCAAGCGGGCAACGCTGATATGGAGACAACATGGCCAAGGAAGACACTCTCGAATTCCCCGGCGTCGTGAAGGAACTCCTGCCAAATGCGACATTCCGGGTCGAGCTCGAGAACGGCCATGAGATTATCGCACATACGGCAGGCAAGATGCGCAAGAACCGCATCCGTGTTCTGGCCGGCGACAAGGTGCAGGTCGAAATGACCCCCTATGATCTGACCAAGGGTCGGATCAACTACCGCTTTAAATAAGCCTCGGACGGCGCGGGTTCTGATGAAGCTGATCCTCGGATCCGGCAGCCCTCGCCGTCTGGAATTGCTGGCGACGCTTGGCGTCGTGCCAGACGATATCCGCCCCCCAGACATCGACGAAACGCCCCTCAAGGCCGAGCTTCCGCGCGATTACTGCATCCGCGTCACGCGTGAAAAAGTGCAGGCAGTTCAGGCGGATAGCGACGATATCGTGCTGTGTGCCGACACCACCGTCGCACTTGGTCGCCGCATCATGGGCAAGCCCGAAAACGCCGGTGAGGCGGCCCAGTTCCTGTGGTCCATGTCGGGCCGCAGGCACCGTGTGATCACAGCCGTCGCGA
This sequence comes from Pseudooceanicola atlanticus, assembly GCF_000768315.1. Classification (GTDB taxonomy): domain Bacteria; phylum Pseudomonadota; class Alphaproteobacteria; order Rhodobacterales; family Rhodobacteraceae; genus Pseudooceanicola; species Pseudooceanicola atlanticus. The sequence continues at coordinate 67,989 of NZ_AQQX01000002.1, read as the reverse complement.
TCCGTCGCGGCGACCGGGTCTGGGAACGCGATGTCGTCACCCAGGTCAAGATGAAGCGCCTCTCGGATGTCGAGCTGAACGGCTACCTTGCCACGGGCGACTGGCAGGGCAAGGCGGGTGGCTATGGCATCCAGGGGCCGGCGGGGGCGTTCATCCCCTGGCTCCAGGGCAGCTATTCCGCCGTGATGGGCCTGCCCGTGGCCGAAACCGCCGCCCTGCTGGATGCGGCGGGCTGGCCAATCTGGAGGGCCTCATGAAAGGCGATCTCATCCTGCTCGACCACCTGGGCGATACCGAATCGGCCGCCCTGATCCGCGATGGACGGCTGGAGGATCTGCTGATCGACAGCGACGCCCCGCGCCCCGGCACCATCTACCGCGCCAGCGCCGACCGCCCCGTGAAAGGGCAGGGCGGCATGTTCGTGCAGACACCGGACGGGTCGGGATTCCTGCGCCAGGTCAAGGGCTTGTCCCCCGGTCAGGTGCTGTTGGTGCAGGTCACCGGCCATGCGGAACCGGGCAAGGCGATCCCGGTCACGACCAAGGTCCTGTTCAAGAGCCGCTACGCGATCATCACCCCCGGCGCGCCGGGTCTGAACGTCTCGCGCCAGATCAAGGACGATGACGAACGCGACGCCCTGCTCGAGGTCGCCCATGACGTGCTGGAGGGGCATCCGGTCACCCAGACCGACCCCGCCGGCGGGCTGATCGTGCGGTCCTCTGCCAAGGGCGCGGACCCGGAGGCCGTGGCCGAGGATATCCAGGCCATGGCCGATCTGGCCATGCAGGTCCTGGCGGATGCCGAGGGCGAGGTCGAAACCCTTCTCGAAGGCGACGGCCCCCATGCGTCCGCCTGGCGTGAATGGACCGGCCCGGCGCAGGTAGAAAACAACGCGGGCTGCTTCGAAGACCATGGCGTCATTGAGAAAATCGAGGCGCTGATGCGGTCCGAGGTGTCGCTGGGCCAGGGCTCCATGGCGATTGAGCCGACCCGCGCCTTCGTCGCGGTGGACGTCAACACCGGCACCGATTCCTCGCTCGCCGCGGGTCTCAAGGCGAACATGGCCGCGGCGCGCGATCTGCCGCGGCAATTGCGGTTGCGCGGGCTTGGCGGGCAGATCATCCTCGACGTGGCCCCGATGCCAAAAAAGGATCGTCGGGGGTTTGAAACCACCCTGCGCGCGGCCTTCCGCGCCGATGAAACCGATACGGTGCTGGCCGGCTGGACGCCGCTCGGCAATTACGAATTGCAGCGCAAACGCGCCCGCCAGCCCCTGTCCGAGATTGTGACGGAGGACATGATCCGATGAGCAGCTGCCCGATCTGCGCCAAGGATACCGACCCGAAATACCGCCCCTTCTGTTCGAAGCATTGCGCCGATGTCGACCTGGGCCGCTGGCTGAAAGGCAACTACGCCGTGCCCTCGACCGACCCGGAGGACATCGAAGAGGCGATCGACGCCCTCGAACGCGGCGAAGGCCAGGATACGATCCGGCGCGATCACTGACCGTCAGGGCCTTGCCGGGCGCGTCATCGCGCATCGCCCCGATCTGTATTCGCTCACTTGAGGCCCCGTGCAGCGCCCTGTAAGGGAAGCCGGGAAGGAGAAGCCGATGCCGCAGTTTCTGTCCAGTCGCGACGCCGATTTCGAGGCCCGATTCACCGCCCTGCTGAACGCCAAGCGGGAGGACAGCCCCGATGTCGACGACACCGTCGCCGCGATCATCGCGGATGTGCGGGCGCGTGGCGACGCGGCGGTGATCGAACTGACCTCGCGCTTTGACCGGATGGACCTCTCCCCGGAAACTCTGGCCTTTTCCCGCGAAGAGATCGACGACGAATGCGAAAAGGTCGGCGATGCGGACCGGGCGGCGCTGGTTACCGCGGCGGAACGCATCCGTGCCTACCACGCCCGCCAGATGCCGCAGGATGCCAGCTGGACCGACCCCGAAGGCGCGACGCTGGGCTGGCGCTGGACGCCGGTGTCTGCCGCTGGCCTGTACGTTCCGGGCGGGCTGGCGTCCTATCCGTCCTCGGTTCTGATGAATGCGATCCCGGCCAAGGTGGCGGGGGTGGAGCGTCTGGCGATCTGTGTGCCGACGCCCGATGGCGTGGCGAACCCGCTGGTCCTGCTGGCCGCGCGACTTTCCGGTGTCGACGAGGTCTATCGCATCGGCGGGGCGCAGGCGATTGCCGCGCTGGCCTATGGCACCGGCACGATCGCGCCGGTCGACAAGATCACCGGGCCGGGCAACGCCTTTGTCGCCGCGGCCAAGCGCCGGGTCTTCGGCAAGGTGGGGATCGACATGATCGCCGGCCCGTCCGAGATCCTGGTGATTGCCGACCGCGACAACGACCCCGACTGGATCGCGCTGGACCTGCTGAGCCAGGCGGAACATGACGAAAGCGCGCAATCGTTGCTGATCACTGATGATGCGGCCTTTGGCCAGGCCGTGGCGGACGCGGTCGAGGCCCGGCTGCAAACGCTGGAACGCCGTGCAATCGCCGGCGCGTCATGGCGCGATTTCGGCGCGGTGATCGTGGTGGACGACCTGGCCGAGGCCGCGGCCCTGTCGAACCGCATCGCCCCCGAGCACCTTGAACTCTGCGTGGCCGATCCGGAGGCGCTGGCCGAGAAATGCACCCATGCCGGGGCGATCTTCCTGGGCGCCTGGACGCCCGAGGCGATCGGCGACTATGTGGGCGGCCCGAACCACGTGCTGCCGACGGCCCGGTCGGCGCGGTTCTCGTCCGGCCTGTCGGTGATGGATTTCGTCAAACGCACGACGATGGCCCGGATGTCGCCCGCCGCGCTGGCGGCTATCGGGCCGGCGGCGGAAACGCTCGCGACCTCGGAAAGCCTTCAGGCGCATGGGCTTTCCGTCCGCGCCCGGCTGGACCGCCTGAACGAGGATACAGATTAACGGGTGACAATCCGCTAAATGTTAACTTAGTTTCAGGTTGAAGTGGAAATTTGCTGCGGCGCAGCATAGATTGCGCGCAGGGAGACCTGCAACCGATCAGAGGGAACCGGACCGATGTCCTATATTGCCCAAATCGAGTTGGACGACCGCAATCTGCCGCCGCCCACCCCGGAGATTGAACAGGAACGTCGCGTGGCGATGTTCGACCTGCTGGAAGAGAACAGCTTTACCCTGCCGAAGCGGGACGACCGGGTTGTGCCCGATGGCCCCTACAAGATCGCCCTGTCCATCCAGGACAAGCGCCTTGTCTTCGACATCCAGACGGAAAGCGGCGACACGGCCGCGCAATTCCTGCTGTCGCTGGGGCCGTTCCGCCAGGTGGTGAAGGATTACTTTGCCATCTGCAAAAGCTATTTCGATGCCGTGAAGGACCTGCCGCCCGCGCAGATCGAAACCATCGACATGGCCCGCCGTGGCATCCATGACGAGGGCGCGCGCGTCCTGATCGAACGCCTGGACGGCAAGGCCGAGGTCGATCACGACACGGCCCGTCGCCTGTTTACCCTCATCTGCGTCCTGCATTTCGGGGTCTGAGCGTGGCAGCAGAACTTCCTCAGTCTGTGCTGTTCTGCTGCGACCACAATGCGGTTCGGTCCCCCATGGCCGAAGGCATCATGAAAAAGTTCTATGGCACCGGCACTTACGTGCAGTCGGCCGGATGCTACAACGACTTGGAAATCGACGGTTTCGCGATTTCCGTCTGTGAAGAGATCGGGGTGGAGCTGTCGCGGCATCAATCCCGGTCCTTCGACGAAATGGCCCGGTTCGGGGACGACCTGTCCTCGTTCGACCTGATCGTCGCGCTGTCGAGCATGTCCCAGAAACGGGCGCTGGAGCTGACCAAGTTCTACCACCTCTCGGTCGATTTCTGGCCGATCGTGGACCCGACAGCCATCGGCGAAACGCGCGAGCAGAAGCTGAACGCCTATCGCCAGTGCCGCGACCAGATCATCGACAACCTTCAACGGCGGTTCGGTCCGCCCCTGGTAAGCTTATGACGACTATCCTGCAGACCTATTTCGACGCGTTCAACGACGGCAATACCGCCGCCATGCTGGACTGCCTGACCGACGACGTGGCCCACCATGTCAACGAGGGCAAGATCCGCACCGGCAAGGCGCTGTTCGCCGAATTCTGCGCTCATATGGAGCGGTGCTACAAGGAACGCCTGACCGAGATGGTGATCTTCGTTTCGGAAGACGGGACGCGCGGCGCTGCGGAATTCATGGTCAACGGCACCTACCTTGAAACCGACGAAGGCCTGCCCGAAGCCAACGGCCAGACCTACCGCCTGCCCGGCGGGTCGTTCTTCACGCTGAAGGATGGCAAGATTGCCCGCGTGACCACTTATTACAACCTCGCCGACTGGATCGCGCAGGTCTCATGATCGAGACCCGCGTGCTGACAGGCGATGCGCTGGAGACCGCGCTGGATGACCTGGCGCGGCTGCGGATCGAGGTGTTTCGCGACTGGCCCTATCTCTACGATGGGGACGTCGAGTACGAGCGGAAGTACCTGTCGGGCTACACCCACCCCACGGCCATTGTCGTGGCGGCCTTCGACGGCCCGCGGATCGTCGGCGCGTCCACCGGAATGGGGCTGGAAGTGTCGGACGAAGACTTCGCAACGGCCTTCGCCGACCGGCCCGAGGCGCTGTCGGATATCTTCTATTGCGCGGAATCGGTGCTTTTGTCCGACTACCGGGGCCATGGCCTTGGCCACGCGTTCTTTGACGCGCGAGAGGCCCATGCCCGCGAGCTGGGCCGCCGTTATTCGGCCTTCTGCGGTGTCGTGCGGCCCGAGGATCATCCGATGCGCCCCGCCGCTGCCCGCTCGCTCGAGCCGTTCTGGCGTGGCCGTGGCTATGCCCCGCTGCCCGGCGTGATCGCCCATTTCAACTGGCGCGACGTGGGCGAGGCCGACGAAACCGCCCATCCACTGCAATTCTGGATGCGGACGCTCTAGCCCCCGGGCGGGTCAGGTGCCCGCCTGTCCCGCCTTCATGTCTGCCAGCATCTGCCTGGTGTAGGTCTTGTAATCGACCTCCAGCGCATAGCGCGGTGCGTCCAGGTAGGTGCGGCGCTGGTAATCCCTGTGGGCGGTGATCTCGCGGTCCATTTCTGCCCTGGGGGGCAAGGTCATCCGGCCGGAGGCGAGCGCGGCGATCCATTTTCCCTGCGTTTCCACCAGCGGGATCGTCGGGCCGACCGGCTGCACGAGCCCGGCATGGATCAGGCCGGGATGGGCGGGCACGACCATGCGACGATACAGCTCTCCGGCTTGCAGGTCGGGGTCAAACACGCCCCTGTCGAGGAACGGGAAGGTCAGGTTATAGCCGGTGGCGTAGATGATCGCGTCATAGGGCGCGTCCGTCCCGTCGACAAAGGCGACGCGCGTGCCGTCCAGCCGCTTCACGTTGGGTTTCACGTCGATATAGCCGTGGCCGATATTGGGCAGCAATTCCTGCGATAGCGTCGCATGTTCGCGCCACATCGGATGTTCGGGCCGGGGCAGGCCGAACCGGCGCTGGTCGCCGACCCCCAGCTTGATCAGCTGCGCCATGATGCGCCGCACCGCAGGGGTCGGCAGGCGCAGCTTCCGCCCCAGGAAGCCCGACCATTGGTCGATCGGCACACCCATCAGGTATTTCGGCATCACCCAGGCCGAGCGGCGGGTCGACAGGGTCACATGCTCTGCCCGACGGCACAGGTCCACGGCGATATCTACGGCCGAATTGCCGATGCCGACCACCAGAACCCGTTTGCCGATATAGGGATCGGCGCTGCGGTAATGGTGCGAATGGATCGCGGTGCCGTCGAACTGGCCCGGAAAATCCGGCATCCGCGGGTCCGAGAGGTGGCCATTGGCGATCACGACGCGCGCGTAATCGCGGCTTTCCCCGGTATCGAGCGTCACGCGATAGCGGTCGCCCTCCGGCTCGACCGAGGTGACGGCGGTGTTGAATCGGACCATCTCCGGGATGCCGAAGTGGTCGGCATAGGCCTCAAGGTGGCCCAAGAACTGCGCGTGGCTCAGGAAGTCGGGCAGGGACGGGTCGATCGGGAAATCGGAATAGCCCAGGTTAGGGCGGCTCGTGTCGATATGCAGCGAGGCGTAGCACGACGATTGGCCGTTATCGTTCTCGTACCGCCACATGCCGCCGATCTGGCTGCCCTTTTCGAAGATGTCGGCCGTCTGGCCCGCATCCTTCAGCGACTTGGCAACCGTCACGCCGGAGGACCCGGCGCCGATGATGCAGGTGTCGGTCATGCGCTGCCCTCCCTATGGGTTAGGTAATCCTGGATGATCGCGTCGAAACTGGCATCCGGCCCGATCCCCAACCCCTTGGCGTAATGCGACGCGAAGTGGCGGGGCCAGCTGTTCACCACCCGCTGCATCTGTTCATCAGGGGCAAAGGTGACCTTGCCCGTCGCGCCCGCGCGGCTGGCGGCGGCGACCATTTCGGCGACGGTGACCGTCAGCGCGGGCAGGTTCAGCGCTCGTTTCGGCGGCAGCAGGCGAGCGGGGGCGTCATGCAGGGCGATCAGCCCGTCAATCACGGCCCCGGCCGAGATCACGGGCACCTCTGCCTCGGGCGTGAGGGGGGCTTCCATGTCGCGGCCTTCCAGCGGTTCGCGGGCGATGGCGGCGACGCGGTCCGACACGACGGGCTGGGTCACGCCGGGTCGGATCAGCACGATGGGCAGGCGCAGGGCGCGCCCGTCGATCCGGCCATGGCGCGAGGCATCGAGCAACAGCAATTCGTTCACCGCCTTGTGGATGCCGTAGGTGGTTTCGGGCAGCGGGGCGATATCGTCGGTCACCTCGGTCGGCAAGTGCCCCCCGAACACCGCGATGGAAGAGGCAAAGACGATTCGAGGTCTGCCCTGCGCGGCGGCGATCAGCGCCCGAAGCGGGGCAACGTTCACGTCCCACGCGCCGTCGGGGTCCTGTTCTGCGTGCAGCGTCAACTGGGACGCCAGGTGAAACAGCGCGTCATAGGGTTCGGCGCAGAGCGCGTCGCGGATCGCGGGATCGGAGAGGTCGCCGGTATGCCGAATGACCTCGATCCCTTCTGCCTCGGGAAGCGGCGGTTCGGTCAGGTCGGCCAGGATAAGGCGGGTGATCGGTTGGTCCGTGCCATCCGGCCCCGTCAACATCCCGCGCGCGATCAGCGCCTGCGTCAGGCGGCGGCCCAGGAACCCTGCGGCGCCGGTGATCATGACTTTCATGCAATGTCCTCCCAAAAAGATACTAGTCAGTATGTTTTTGGTCTGTCAATCGTCAGCCGCTTACGCCCAGCCCCCGGACCGCCCCTCCGCATCGCCGGGGTCAAAGCCCTTTGACGAAGGGCTCGACCATCTTGCGGGCCAGCATTTCGCGGTGTTCCGGCGTCTCGTTCGGCTGGCGGCGATACCAGAAGATCGACCATTGCAGACCACCCAGCAGCGTCTTGGTGGTGATCGAGACATCCATCTGGTCGATGGATCCCTCGTCCATCGCCTGTTGCAGCACTGTCTTGAATTTCTGCTCGAAATCATCGCGCAGGGTGATCAGTTCCCGCAGGGTCGCGCGTTGTTCCGGCGACATCTGTTCGAACCGGTGCAGCTGAACCCCCTGTGCAACGACGTTTTCATAGGTGTGGTAATCCAGCATGGCCTTGGCATGCGCCACCATCATCGCGTTCAGCCGCTGATGCGCCGTGCCCTGCATCGTTTCCGCCGGGGCGATGGCCTCGAACAGGTGTTCCATCCCGACGCGGTGCACTTCGAAGAAGAGGTCGGTCTTGGTGGCGTAATGGTGGTAGATGCGGCCCTTGGTGGCGTTCAACCGGGCGGCGACATGGTCGATCGTGGTGGCCTGGTAGCCGCGTTCCATGAAGCATTCCGCGGCTGCATCGATGATCTCATCCTTGCGCCAGCTGCCTTTTCGGCTGCCCTGCGTTGCTCTGACCATGGCGTTACTCTCCCTGTCGACAAGTATAGCTTGCAAGAAGTCGAAGGAAATACCGTTGCCTCAACGTCAGGTGTACACATGTCCAATCACTCAATTAAGCATTGATTTGTAATAATAATACAACCCTTGAGTGTGGCGGCTTTAGGTTGACGCCACATTTTGGCCCTATTTTTGCCTGATGGTCGCCGCGGGGAAGTACGGCGAAACGTCAGCCACCAATGCGCGGCATCCCCAGCAGTGATCATGATCCGCCGGTAGAAGTGGACATGGGTGTTTGAGGTAGGGATATGGCTGACGGCAAGGTCGACGGCACATCTATCAATGATTCCATCTCGTCCAGTTACTCGGACGGGGATGGTGATTCCATTGATGGTGGCGACGGCTGGAACGATTCCGTCTACGGCTATGGTGGCAGCGATACGATCGACGCCGGATCGGGGGACGATACCGTCTATGGCGGGTCGGGCGACGACACGATCTATGGCGGCAGCGGCGGCAATGACTGGCTGTATGGCGGCAGCGGCAATGACAGTTTCTGGGGCAGTTCCGGCAACGATGTCATCTATGGCGGCACCGGGCAGGACACGCTAGAGGGCGACAGCGGCGACGATACGCTCTACTCCGATAGCGGCGATGACGATGTTTACGGTGGCCGCGGCAACGACATCATTTTCGTCACCTCGGGCACCAGCGCCTATATCGAGGGCAATAGCGGCGACGACACGCTCGATTTCAGCGGGCTGACCGACACCTATATTTCGGGCTACGGCTTCTACAGCGGCAGCGACGGCTACATCACCTTCTACAACGGTGAGCGGCTGGAGTTCCGCGGCATCGAGAATTTCACGAATTACAGCAACAAGATCGTCGCCGGCGGCTCCGGGTCCGAAAACATGGGCAACGGCTATACCGACGGCGAAGGCGACGCCATCGGCAGCGGCGATGGCAACGAGAACGACAAGATCCACGCAGGCGCCGGCAATGACACCGTGACCGCCGGCACCGGTGACGATGCCGTCTATGGCAGCAACGATGGCGACTGGGTCTATGGCGGGACGGGCGATGACAGCCTTGAGGGCGGGGCCGGGTCGGATAACGTCTATGGCGGCATCGGGGCCGATTACCTTGGCGGCGGCTGGAACAACGACTCGCTTTACGGCGGGGCCGGGTCCGACACGATGATCGCCGACCGCGGGTCAGATTACCTGGCCGGCGGATCGGGCGACGACGTCATGCGCGGCGGTTACGAAACGCCCGATTTCGGCGGTTCGTCCGACCGGATGGGGCCGGGCGACGACCTCTATATCGGGCAGGCGCTCTATTCCTCGAACAACGATGCCCGGCTGATCGTCCGTATGGACGGATCAATCGTCGTGCAGATCGACAATGACGGCAATGGCACGCTCGAGGTCTACAACGTCTTCGGGCACACCGTCCTTGGTGCCGAGCGCCTGCATGTGGGCACCGATGGCAACCTGATCGCCTATGACAAGGATGGAAATATCCTGGCCTCCACTGGGTCCAGCAGCGGATCGCCCGGTGAGCTTGTCATGCAGACCGACGGCAACCTCGTCTACTACGACGAGTCCAGCTCCGCCTTCTGGGCGCTTGGCACCTCTGGCAACAACAACTCGTTCAGTGTGGCCGAAGACAGCAGCAACGACACGATGGATGGCGGGGCCGGGGCCGATACCATCTACGGTGAAGGCGGGACCGACAGCCTGATCGGCGGCTCGGGCGACGACGTGATATACGGCGGTACGGCCAATGACTCGATCTCCGGCGGCGCAGGGGCTGACAGTCTCGATAGCGGCAGCGGTGACGATACCGTTTCTGGCGGAACCGGCAACGATACGATCGCGACGTATTCCGGCAACGATACCATTTACGGCAATTCCGGCGATGACAGCCTGTTCGCGGGCTCCGGCAATGACTCGATCCAATCCGGGGCCGGCAGCGATACCGCCCTTGGCGGAACTGGCACGGACTACGTCTATGGCAATGCTGGAAACGACGCGCTGTATGGCGGGGCTGGCACCGACACGCTGTATGGCGATTCCGGCGATGACGCGCTGGATGGCGGATCGGGTGACGACCAGCTTTACGGCGGGGACGGGTCGGACACGCTCTATTCCGGGCCGGGCAACGACACCTATACCGGCGGCACCGGTATGGATTACATCGACTTCGGCAACGAAACCTCTGCGGTCTCTCTGAATCTGGCGACGAATACGCTGGGCGGGGCAGCCACGGGGGATGTGATCTGGTCCGGCATAGACGGTGCCTATGGTACTGACTACGACGACACGTTGGTCGGTTTCGATGGTTTCAGCCTGTCGGGCGACGCCTATACGAACATCTTCTACGGTCGCGCGGGCAATGATGACCTGGCTGGTCTGCAAGGCCCGGACGAGCTGTATGGCGGGTCGGGTGAGGACACGATCCGCATCGCCGACAATGCGGGCAATGACACGATCGAGGGCGGCGAAGGCGGGTCGGATACCGACGTGCTGGACCTGACCGCCGTCACCTCTGCCGTGACGGTGACCTATTCCGGGCCGGAGGCCGGAACAGTCACCTTCGGCACCAACACGATCACCTTCTCCGAGATCGAGCGTATCGACCTGACCGCGCAGGCCGACAGCGTCACGGCCGGGGCAAGCGACGATGTGATCTATGGCTATGCCGGGGACGACGTCGTGGTGGCCGGGGCTGGCAGCGACACGGTTTTCGGTGGTGCCGGGAATGACAGCATCACCAGCGGGTCCGGAGATGACAGCCTCAGCGGCGGGTCGGGCGACGATACGTTCTACATCACCGGGCCGGGCAACCACAGCGTCGCGGGCGGCGAAACCTCGGGCGATAACGATATCCTGGACCTGAGCGCCGTGTCGGGCGACGCCTATGTCTTCTTCGCCAGCGGCGATGACGGGGCAGGGACGGTGAAGTTCTCCAACGGCGACATCATGAGCTTCTCCGAGATGGAGAGCGTCGTCGGCGGCAACCGCCCCGATGGCACCGTCACCGGGACAGCGGGCGACGATGTCATGACCGGCGGCTACATCGACAGCCAGGGCGACGCGGTCGAGGATTGGGATTACGCGCTGGCCGACAGCATCGTCGCGGGTCAGGGCGCCGATACCGTCGAAGGCGGACAGGCCGGTGACACGATCTATGGCGGCTCTGGCGCAGACGTTCTGTCGGGCAATTCCGGAGACGATTCCGTTTATGGCGAGGCCGGGGCGGATGTGATCGACGGGGGCACCGGGTCCGACACCCTGTTCGGCGGGTCGGGTGATGACACGTTCATCATGGATGACGGTTACGGCACCGACACGATCTATGGCGGCGAGGCCGGGTCCGATAATGACGTACTGGACCTCACCCGTTTCGACACGACCGGGGCGACGATCACCTATACCAGCGCGGAGTCCGGAACCGTCACCCATGGCAGCGACACGATCAACTTCTACGGCATCGAAGAGGTCGCGGCGACGGACCAGGCCGATACGTTGTCCGGGTCGTCTGCGGGCGACAGCATGGCCGGCGGCGCGGGCAACGACCAGATCGACGGCAATAGCGGCGACGACAGCCTTTATGGCGGGTCGGGCGATGATCTGCTGATCATCGACGAGACCGACAGCGTGATCGACGGCGGCACCGGGCGCGACACGGTGTCGGCGGCGGATGCGGGGTCGGGCATTTCCTTCGACATGGGCGCCAGCAACGTGGAAGAGGTCTGGGGCTCGGACTTCGGCGACACGATCGACGGGTCCTCTGCGGCCTCCGGGTCCTCGATCCAGGGCGGCGGCGGGGCCGACGTGCTGAGCGCGGGCGGCGGACAGGAAGTCTATGGCGGGTCGGGTGATGATAGCATCAGCTCTGCCGGTGGGGACGATACGCTCTATGGCGGGTCGGGCAGCGACTACATCACCCTGACGGGACCGGGCAATTACCAGCTGTTCGGCGGCGAGGATGCGGGCGACACCGACAATGACACGCTGGACCTGTCGGCGCTTGGCGACAGCAACCAGGTGTCGTCGATCACCTATGGCGGCGGCGACAATGAAAGCGGCACCATCGTCTTTACCAGCGGGGACACGGCCACATTCTCGGGCTTCGAGAACGTCATCTGTTTCGCCCGCGGCACCCACATCCTGACAGCCAACGGCTATCGACCGGTCGAACGGCTGCGCGCGGGTGACATGGTGCGCACCAAGGATCGCGGCATGCGTCCGCTGCGCTGGATCGGCAGCCGCACGGTCAGCGCCATGGGGTCTTCGGCCCCGGTGGTGATCGGCGAGGGCGTGCTGGGCAACCGGAGAGAGCTTGTCGTGTCGCCACAGCACCGGATGCTGATCGCGGGCTGGCAGGCGGATGTTCTGTTCGGCGAGCCCGAGGTCTTTGTCCCGGCCAAGTTCCTGATCGATTACGACAATACCTATCGGCGCTATGGCGGAGAAGTGGAGTATTTCCACCTGTGCTTCGACCGCCACGAGGTCATCTTTGCCGAAGGGGCGGCCTGTGAAAGCTTCCTGCCCGGGGCCGTCGGGGCGGATGCGATCCCGGATCATCACCTGGCCGAACTCTACCAGGTCTTCCCGCAGATGCGCGACGATATCCACTGGATGAAACCGGCCCGACTGACCCTGCGCGCGCATGAGGCGCGGTCGCTGCGGCGGGTCTTTGCCCGCCCCTCGGCAGAGGCGATGGCGCCGCGTCTGGTCTAGCCGCCGTCCCGCACCAGCGCGGCCCGCGCATCCCTTGCATTGAAGCCGAGACCGGCGGCGCGGATCACGCCCTTGATCTGGCTCAGTGATCCACCCGACAGCGCGTCGCTGTCCACCTCGTGCACCTGCGCCCCACTGGCGCGCAGCAGGTTCAGGCGGTGGTCATAGGCGCTGCAGAAGGGCAGCCAGAATTCCGGGCTGGTGGAATGCCGCGCCATGAATGAGGTCCGGCACAGGCTGTCCAGCACCTTGTCCCGGTCCCGCGTGACGATGACCCAATGGGCCTGCGGAAAGGCCCGCGCAAAGAGCGGCCAGAGCAGCGTGAGCTTGGGATCCTTGAAGCCCCAGGGCTGCCGCCCGTCATAGCCTTCGCGCCGCAGCATCGCGAACAGCGTGTCGCGCAGGGCGGGGAAGGGCGGCAGCACATCCCAGGCCGGCAGCCGCCGCACGCCGAGAGGGTCTGCGCCAAGTGCGGACAGGGTCGGCTTGATCAACTGGTCGCGGATCATCCGGCTTTCGAAATAGCCCTGCGGGTTTTCGCGGTTGCCCGGCACGGTTTCGCCCAGCCACAGCCCCTGGCTGTGCAGCACCCGCGTCGTCATCGAGGTTGCAGAGCGTGGCAGGCCGACGATCAGAACGGGACGGTCGCGCGGCTCCGTCCGGCTGAGCTTGGCGGGTTTCGGATGGCCCTGCGCCTCGCGTTCGCGCCAGGCCTTGCGGGTGTCGCGGACCCATTCGCCGACGCGGGCCGGACCGACATCTTCCTTGCGGACCGTGGTGGCGCAGGGAAAGGCGGTTTCGGCGCGGCTTTCCTTGCCCCAGAACCAATGCGCGGTGCGGTTCATGATGGCAAAGATGGGAACGTCGCTCAGCCCCGCCATGTGCCAGTTCGCACTGTCGACCGAGATCACGCCGGCCAGGGGGCGGATCATGTCGATCGTGTGGACCGGGTTCTGCGTGATGTCCGACAGAGGGATCATGCAGCGGCCATCGGCCAGCAGGATCGTGCGTTCCTCTTTCGTGAGGTCGAATTGCAGCGCCAGGAAACGTGCGTCGCGGGGCAGCAGGTCCAGGAAGATCTGCAGCGGGATATGACGTTCCTCGCGCCGGTTCTGCCCCGATCCGCCGCGCCAGCAAATCCCCCAGACCGGCGGTTCCCCGGCATGGCGGATCGGCGTGTCGAAGGTGATGCCCGGCGCCAGGTGCCAGTTGCGGCGAAACCCCCGCCCGACGAAATCGGCGGCCAGGTGGATGCGCGGCGTGCCATGGGCATCCGTCATGTCCTCGTGGGCGAGGTAGGTGGCGCGCGGGAAATAGCGCCGGATCAGCGGCCCGTATTTGCGCAACCCGATGAAGCGAGAGGTCTCGTGCTGCCCCTCGGCCCGGATGTGGGCCAGGTGGAACAACACGTCGCCCAGCCCCTGTTCCAGAACGATGGTGGTCTCGTCCTGCGCCGGGTCATCGGGCAGCGGCACGTGACGGCAGCGGTTGGGCACCGTCTTGGGGAACAGGATCGCGTTGTGGCGGCAGGCATAGAGCGGAAAGCCCAGCCGGTATTTCTTGGCCCAGATCAGGTGCAGACCGGCGGTGGTGCGGAAATCGTCGCGTTCGCGGTCAGTGACGTCGGGCGCGGTGCGGATGCGTTTCGCCGTGGTCATATCGCCCAGCCGCAGCGACAGGCGATACCGCATGGGCCGCCAATGCGCGGTCGACAGGGCGGCGTTCAGCTTGCGCGCGGCCTCCATGTCGCCGGTCTTGTAGAGCGCGCAGCCCAGCTGGAGATAGGCGATGTTGCTGCGGTCCCGCGCGTCAGCGGGTGGCGTGTCGATCATCGGCTTGATGATCGCGTAGCATTCCGACACGCGCCCGGCATTGAACAGGTCCTGGGCGCGCTTGATCGGCGGGACGTTCTCTGCCGGCGCGGTCTGTCCCGGGGCCTGTCCGGTAGCCTGCTGCGGTCCGGTCACGGTTTGCGCGGGCTGAGAAGGGTCTGGGGTCGCACCTTTTCAGCCGCCTCGAACAGGGAAAACGTCTGGTTCACGTAGTTCACCGCGCCGCCGATATGCTTGATATAGGTGCTGAGTTCGTCCGTCATCTCGGCTTCGACCAGCTGGACGGTACGTTCGGGATTGTCGAATTCGAACTGGCAATAGAACAGCGGCTCGCCCCGTTTCAGGGTGATCGGTTTTGTCGTGTCGTGCCATTCGAAGGCCCACATCAGCGGACGCGGCCAGACATTGATCGGGAACCGCCCGCCAAAGATCGTGCCGGGCAGGGGTTGCCTGCGGTAATGCAGGTAGGCGTCCAGCTGCGTCAGGTAGACCGGTTCGTCGGCGATGAAGAGATAGGGCAGCTTCAATTGAATGATGGGCCGGTCGGGATAGCGCCACTCGGTCTCGTTGGTGATCGAGATCCGCTTGCCCAGGGTTGATCCGCGGATCGTGCTGGCGGAGCCGGACAGGTTCTTGAGCACCGGGCGTCCGTCTCGGTCCCGTTCGAAGCCGATATTGATGTCGAAAGGCACCGGCACTTCGAAATACCGGCTTTCCAGATTCAGGACGGCCGGACAGCGCGAGGCGCTCTTGGCATGTTCGCGCCGGGCGTTGCGGGAATTCACGCGGCGAGGGGCATCGTAGATCACGGGACTGTCGGTTTCACCTAGAAGCCAGCCCACCTTGACCGGGCCGCTCTTGGGGTCTTCATCACCCCGGAAGTAATTGACTGTAAAATGCATTGCTTGCCTCATAGGGTGCACGCGACCGGCGCGGCCCTTCTGGAATTCGTAAGGCGAAACGGCCAGCCTGGCAAGCTTGGGACCGGCGGATCGCTGCGCCGTGTCGGGTTGCGATATCCGGTTGGACAGGCCATGGTCGCACGGCATTCACTTGATCCTTTTGTCACGGGAACTCGCCGCATCATGGCCCAGATCAGCTGTCCCAATTGCGGTGACCGGATCACGCCCCATTCGGGGGTGCGGATGCTGACCTGTCCATCCTGTGGCACGACCCTGTTCCACGAAGACGAGGCCGTGCGCCTGGCCGGCGAGGCCGGGGTGATGCATGACGCGCCGTTGCTGTTCGGGCTGGGCGACAGGGTGCGTTGCGCGGCGGGGGTGTTCGACGTGCTGGGCCATGCGCGGTTCAGCTATGGCCGCGGCTGGTGGGATGAATTCTGGGCGCTCGATGCCGATGGCCACCCCGTCTGGCTGTCCATCGACGAGGGCGACGTCGCCGTGCAGCGCGTCATCCCCGAGGGCCGCGCGCCTGCCATCCCCAAGGCCCCGATCCTGGGCCGTACCTTCAGCTATGACGGCATGCATTTCCGTGTCACCGAGTTCGACGAGGCAACCTGCCTGGCCATCCGCGGAGAATTCGACGAAGTACTCAAGGTTGGCGAAACCTACAATTTCGTCAATGCCTTGTCCGTCGAGGGCGTGCTGCTGAGCGGTGAGTTCTGGCCGGGCGGTCACAGCTGGTTCGCCGGCGAGTGGATCGACCCGTTCGAGGTCACGGTGGAGTCGTCGCAATGACGCTGGCCGCGCAGACCCACACGATCAATTGCACAGCCTGCGGGGCGGGGCTGGATGTGTTGGGCGGCGGCCGGGTGACAACCCATATCTGCGGCTATTGCGGCGCGGCGCTGGATGCGGTGCACGGCTACAAGGTGCTGCGCGAATATTCCGGCATGTCGCGGCCCGACACGCCCTTTGCCCTTGGCATGCAGGCCGAGATCGAGGGCGTCACCTTTACCATCATCGGCACGCTGGGCTGGGAGGAGCGCTGGCAGGGGCAGGTCTGGACCTGGGTGGATCACCAGCTGTTTTCGCCCACTCACGGCTATGCCTGGATGAGCGTCGAAGAGGGGCACCTGGTTTTCACCCGCAAGTATCGCGGGCCGGTCTCTCCGGGGTTCATCACGCCGGCGCAGGTCGAACGCGCCGAGAGCCGCCCGACGGCACGGGCCGGCGGCGCGCGCTACCGGTATTACGAAACCAGCACCGCGCAGATCACCTTTGCCGAGGGCGAATTCACCTGGATGCCGCGGATCGGCGACACGGCCACCGCCGTGAGCCTGCTGGGCGACCGCACGATGCTGAGCTTCCAGCAAAGCGCGACGGAGCGGGAGGTCGAGGTCTCCTCCTACCTGCCGCCGCAGACCTACCTGGATTTCGGGGCGGAACTGCCCTCCGGTCGCAGCCGCAACCACCCGCTGATGCCCTACAAGGCATTGAATACGCAGCCCTTCTTCTGGGTGTCTGCCCTGTTGATGGGAATTGCGGCGGCGCTGCTGGGTTTTGTCCTCAGCACGATGCCGGGGACCCTGGTGGCGCGGGTGCAGGACATTCCGGTCTCCACCCTGCCGCAGGAGGTGCCCTTCGCGATCGCCGATACGGAGCGGCTGACCAAGGTTCGGGTCAACACAAATGTGTCGAATTCCTGGGCCTACATGGACATCGCGGTGACCGGCCCGGACGACCAGCCGGTCTTCGAGGCGGGGCGCGAGGTGGGCTATTACCACGGGCGCGATGCCGATGGACGCTGGACCGAAGGATCGACCCGCACGACGCTGCTGTTCCACGCGCCGGAGCCGGGCGACTACACCGTCGAGCTTGAGGTCAGCGAGGCCGGCACATGGCTGCGCGAGGGCGCGGCGCTGACCGTCGTCGGGGTCGAGGTCTTCGAAAGCGAATCCAGCGGCAAATGGCTGTTCATGCTGGCGGCGATCTTTGCGGTCGTGCCGGCGTTGTTCCTGCTGCGCCGGATGCTGGCCCTGCGCCGCAAATGGAGCGGCAGCGATTGGGTGGACGAGGAGGACGACTGACATGCCCTTGATCCGCATCGTTTTTCTTGCCGTCGGGCTGGCCGCGATCGGGACCACGACCTGGATGGGCTATTACGGGATCGGCGCGGAAAGCGCCGATCTGGACACTTCCGTGCGTGCGGGATCGGCGGGCCGTGTCATCGGCACCGGCGGACGCATCAAGTAGAAAGGGACCTTTCATGTTCGACACGATCATATTGGCAGAGGTGGTCAGCACCATCGTCTATTCCGCCATCGGCCTGGGGCTGATGGCGGCGGTCTGGATGCTGATTTCCTGGCTGACGCCGTTCCCGATCGTCAAGGAGATCGAGGAGGACCAGAACTCCGCCCTCGCGATCCTGGTCGGGGCGGTCTTCGTCGCCATGGCGATCATCATCGCCGCCGTCATCCTGTCCTGACGTGACCCAGACCGCCCCGCGGGTATCCCCGCGCGAGGTCTGGCTGCTGACCGCGACCTTCCTGGTGGCGGTGGCCGGGCTGATCTACGAACTGATCGCCGCGACCCTGTCCAGCTATCTGCTGGGGGATTCCGTGCGCCAGTTTTCCTTCGTGCTGGGCATTTTCCTGGCCTCGATGGGCGTGGGCGCCTGGGTGTCCCGCTTTGTCCGCGACCCGCTGCCCGGCTTTGCCTGGGCGCAGATCCTGCTGGGACTGGTGGGCGGGTTCCTGGCGCCGGTGATCTTTGCATTATACGCGTGGATCGGGGCCGTTGCGTTGCCGCTCTACACGATGCTGGTCGGCATCGGCATCCTGTCGGGGATGGAGATCCCGCTGATCGCCCGCGTGTTGAAGGAGATCGGCGCGCCGGAGTTCCGGTTCGAGAACGTGCTGTCCTTTGACTATCTGGGCGCGCTGGTGGCCTCGTTGGCCTTCCCGGTGCTGATCGTGCCGCATCTGGGGCTGATGTCGGCCTCGCTCGCCTTCGGGGCGCTGAACCTGGTGGTGGCGGGGCTGTCGCTCTGGGTTTTCCGGGGGCGGATCGGGGTGGCCCCCCTGGCCGCCTGGTTGGTCGCCATCTGCCTGACGGGGCTGGGTTTATGGCAATCCGAGCGGATCGTTTCGGTGACCGAGGCGCAGCTCTACGAGGATGACATCATCTTCAGCGAGGCGACGCCCTACCAGCAGATCACGGTGACGCGGTTCCGCGATCGGGTGCGGTTGTTCCTCGACCATTCGATCCAGTTCGACAGCTATGACGAGCATCGCTATCACGAGGCTCTGGTGCATCCGGCCATGGGATTGGTGCCCGCGCCGCGCAACATCCTGATCCTGGGCGGCGGCGACGGAATGGCCTTGCGCGAGGTGTTGCGCCATCCGGTGGAGGCCGTGACGTTGGTGGACCTCGATCCGCGGGTGACCGACCTGTTCTCCGACCATCCGGAGCTGGCACCGCTGAACGACCACAGCTTTGACGATCCGCGGGTCGAGGTGATCAATCGCGATGCATGGCGGTTCGTCGAGGAGACCCGGGACGCGTTCGACGTGGTCATCATCGACCTGCCGGACCCGAAGAACCTAACCTTGTCAAAGCTTTACTCGCGCGAGTTCTATGCTCTCCTGATGGAGCGAGTCGCGGCGGGCGGGGCGGTGGTGACACAGGCGGGATCGCCGCTCTACGCCCGGCAGGCCTATTGGTCCGTGGTCGAGACATGGGAGGCGACGCGCAACCCCTACGCGCCGGGCGAGGGGCTGAATGTGCTGCCTTATCATGAGCTTGTGCCGGCCTTCGGCGATTGGGGATTCGTGCTGGCCACGGTGGAGGACCCGGCATCGCTTGAGCTGGACCTGCCGGAGGGGCTGGCGTTCCTCAACGGGCCGGTCTGGGCGGCCGCGCGGGTCTTTGGCAGCGATGTCGAGCGCATGGCGGCACGGGTGAATTCCGTGCGGGATCATGCACTTGTGGCCTATTACGTGGACGGGTGGGAGAAATGGTTCCGCTGAACCGCGGTGACCTTGGACCAGTCGGGGAGGAGGGCGCGGGCGAGATAATCGGCGGCCTTCTGGGCATTGGCCTGGCCGCAGACGAAGACATCGAGCGCAGCATATTGATGTTCAGGCCAGGTATGTATCGAGATGTGGCTTTCGGCGAGGATGACCATGCCGGTTACACCGGCGTGGTCGGGAAAGCCGTGGAAATGGGCCGACAGGACGGTGGCGCCTGCGGCTTCGGCGGCGCCGCGCAGGATTTCTTCAAGCTTTTCAGCGTCGGTGCCGTAGCGGCCGCCGCGATGGTCGATCAGGAGATGGGTTCCGGGCACGAAATCTGACATGCGATTTTGATAGGTCGGTATCACGTCGGTGTCACGTCGGTATTACGTCGGTGCGCTGTCGGTTTTCCGGGGGCGATCAGCCAAGCGCCAGAGCGGCGCGGGCGATCACGATCTCCTCGTTCGTGGGGATGGCCATGACGCGGACGGGGCTGCCCTCGGGCGAAATCACCCGTGCATTGGCCGCATTGCGGTCGGCGTCGCAGGAAATGCCGATCCAGTCGAGCCCCTCGCAGACGCGGGCGCGGATCATGGCAGAGTTTTCGCCGATGCCGCCGCAGAAGACGACGCCGTCCAGCCCACCCAGCGACACGGCCAGCGCGCCCAGTTCGCGGCGGATGCGGAAGGTGAAGTAATCTATGGCCTCGGCGGCGCGGGGATCGGAGGACGCCTCAAGATCGCGCATGTCGTTTGTCAGTCCTGACAGTCCTTTCAGGCCAGACTGATTATACAGAAGCTCGGTGATCTGTCCGGGGCTCATTCCCTCTTGATCCATCAGGTAGAGGACAACTCCGGGGTCAAGTTGGCCGGAGCGTGTGCCCATTGGAAGCCCGTCGAGGGCAGAGAACCCCATCGTTGACGCAATGGAGCGGCCATCACGCATCGCGCACATCGACGCCCCGTTGCCGAGATGCGCGACGATCACGCGGGACAGGTCGGGTTCGTGCTGCGCGAGGTCGGAGGCAATGTAGTCGTAGCTGAGGCCATGGAAGCCGTAGCGGCGCACCCCGGCCTCGTAATAACGGCGGGGCAGGGCGAAAGTATCGTTAACAAACGGGTGGTTGCGATGAAATGCCGTGTCGAAGCAGGCGATCTGCGCGGCGTCCGGAAAGGCCGAGATCGCGGCCCGGACCCCGGCCAGGTTATGCGGCTGGTGCAGCGGTGCGAAGGGCGACAACGCGTCGAGTTTCGTCAGGATCTCGGGCGTCAGGCGGATGGGCGCGTCGTAGTCGAGGCCACCATGAACGACGCGGTGACCGACGGCGGTGACGCGGGCCTTGGGGTGAGTGTTGTGTAATTCTGATAATACTGAAATGAGTGCAGTGGCGTGATCTGTCACGCCCGGCAGGTCGCGCGCGGGACCGTCCGCAGGCGACAGACGGGCGGTGCCGCCGATGCGCCCGACCTTTCCGGTGGTCAGGGGCCGGGGGGGATCCGTCGCGTCGTACAACCCGTATTTCAGGGACGAGGACCCGGCATTGAGCGTCAGGATATGGGTCATTCCGCGCCCCCGCTGCGGCGCGCGTGATGCAGTGCGGCAACGGCGCAGGAGGCGAGGCGGGACATGTCGTCATCGGCGCGGGAGTTCAGGATGATCGGGACCCGCGCTCCCATCACCACGCCCGCGGCCTCGGCATGGGAGATATAGGTCAACTGCTTGGCCAGCATGTTGCCGGCGTCGAGCCCCGGGACGACCAGCACCTCGGCCCGGCCTGCGACCTCGGAGACGATGCCCTTGGTGCGGGCGGCGGCGAGGTCCACGGCGTTGTCCATGGCCAGCGGCCCGTCGACCAGACCGCCGGTGATCTGGCCGCGTTCCGCCATCTTGGACAGAAGCGCCGCATCCATCGAGGAGGGGATGTCGGGGTTCACGGTTTCGACCGCCGACAGGATGCCGACCTTGGGCTGTTCGATCCCGATGGACAGGGCGAGGTCGATGGCGTTCTGCACGATGTCGACCTTGGTCTTGAGGTCGGGCGAGATATTGATTGCGGCATCGGTGACCAGCAGGGGATGGGGCAGGCCCGGCACGTCCATCACGAAGACATGAGTGAAGCGCCGCCCGCCACGCAGCCCGGTGGCGCGGTCCAGTGCAGGCCGGAGCAGTTCGTCGGTGTGCAGGTGCCCCTTCATCAGCGCATCGGCGCGGCGTTCGTTCACCAGCGCCACGGCCCGGGCGGCGGCGAGGGGGTGGTCGTCGACCTCTATGATTTCGATGCCGGTCAGGTCGGCGCCGAGTTCGGCGGCGGTGGCGGTGATGCGCGCGGGGTTGCCGACGAGGATCGGTTCGATCAGCGTATGCGACCGCGCCAGCAGCGCGCCGCCCAGCGAATTCGGATCCTCCGGGCAGACGACGGCAGTGCGGATCGGCGGCAGGGGCGCGGCGAGGTCCAGCAACTTCTCGAAATGGCGGTGGCGCTGCACGATCAGTCCGGGCAGGTCGGCGCTGTCCATGCTGACCTTGTGACGGGGGGCGGTCACGACCGCCTCTCCGGTCAGGATGAGGGTGTCGTCGGTGGCGCGGCGCACCTCGGTCCGCAGAGTGGCGGTGTTTTCGGCACGGTCGAGGGCGGTGACCTCGACCGACGAAATCAGCTCTTCGCCTGCCATGGCCTGGCCGACAAAGCTGAAGCTTTGCGAGCGGTAGAGCGTGCCGGCACCGGGCAGGACATTGCCCAGAACGGCCGTGACGAGGGAGCCGACGAACATTCCCGGGCAGATCGCCTCGTCCACGCCATCGCCGTCGCCGTCCTTGTCATGCAGGTGCATCGGGTTGTGATTGCCTGAAACATTGGCAAACACAATCAGGTCGTCGGTGGTGCAGAGCCGTCGGATTTCGGCGCGGGCGCCGATCTCGAGCTCATCAAAAGTCTTGTTTTCCAAATGCATGGCGGGTCCTCGCGGGTCGGCATTGGCGGTGGAATGCCATGGGATCGTGACAAGGATGTTGATTTTGATCAACGCGGACGTACCTGACGTAGGGTAAGATGGGAGAGTGACCAAAGGACAAGCGAGGAGGCGCAAGATGGCGCAGAAAAAGACCGAGACGACGATGGACTGGACCAAGGGCAATCCTATGGCCGCGATGATGACCACCTGCATGTCGATGGGCGCGGAGATCGTCGCGTTTGGCGCGAAGCGGCTGGAAAAGGACGTGGCCTTTCAGCAGGAGCTGCTGAGCGCGAAGCCGCAGGAAGTGATGCATCTGCAGATGCAGTTCTGGCAAGGCGTGATGGACGATTACCACGAAGAGGCCGGGCGCCTCGTGGATATCGCGCATAAGGGCGGGATGCCCGACCTCTGATATCTGCCGGTCGGCGGGGGTATGAACGTCCTGTCCGCAAGGGTCGACAGGGCGGTTCTGTCCGTGTCTTCTGATCGCGGAGGAGGACAGGGCATGAGTTTCACCACATTCGAGACGACCCGGGCGATGCGGGTGCTGCGCGGGCCGGGGGCCATGGGCGGCATCGGTGCAGAGCTGGACCGGCTGGGGGCGGCGCGCGCCTTCGTGCTGACGGGGCGGTCTGTCGCGACGCGGACACCGCTGCTGGAGCGGTTGAAGGCGGGGCTGGGCGCGCGATTTGCCGGGGTGCATCCCGAAATCGGGGCGCATACGCCGATGCCGGAACTGGTCGCGGCGATGGCGGCGGCGCGGGAGGCCGGGGCGGATGCGGTGATTTCCCTTGGCGGGGGCAGCGTGGTGGATGCGGGCAAGATCGCCTCGGCCTGCCTGGCGCTGGGGATCGCGGATGCGCAGGGGTTGCGCGATTACCTGGCGGCGCAGGACGGGCGGCCGATCCCGGGCATGCCGGTGCAGGTGGCGGTGCCGACTACGGCCTCGGCCGCGGAATTCACCAAGGGCGCGGGAGTGCTGGACCCGGAGGCGGTGCACAAACGGTCCCTGCGCAACCCGGCCATCGTGCCGGACGTGGTGGTGATGGACCCGGAGGTCGTCGCCCATACGCCACCGTTTCTTTGGCTGTCCTCGGCCATCCGCAGCGTCGATCACGCGGTGGAGGCGTTGGGCGGGGCGCAGGCCAATGCCTATACGGACGCACTGGCCGATGGGGCGTTGCGGCTGCTGTTTGCCGCTTTGCCGCGCTGCCATGCGGATCATGGGGACATCGCGGCGATCGGGGACGTGCAGCAGGCGACCTGGCTGGCGGGCAATGCCTGTACCGGCGCGCAGACCGGGCTGAGCCATGGCATCGGTTACCTGCTGGGGGCCAATTTCGGTGTACCGCACGGCGTCTGTTCCTGCATCACGCTGCCCCATGTCATGGCGTGGAACGGCACGGCCGGGGGCAAGGCGGATGCGGTGCTGCGCCGGGTCAGCGGCCTTGACGGGCCGGGGCATGGCGCGGTTGATGCGCTGATCCGAGGGTTGGACCTGCCACGTCGGGTGCGCGACGCGGTGGAGGTGACCGAGGACCAGGTGACCGGGCTGTCAGCCAAGGCGATGGCGCTGCCGCATGTGCCGATCAACCCACGGGTCCCGCAGGACGAGGCGGAACTGACCGCGCTGCTGGCGCAGATGTATTGAGCGTAGGCGCCAGGCCGGACCGTTCAGTACCGTCCGGTGATCGCCCAGCTGCCCTCCAACCTGCCGCCGCGCAGCAGGTGGTAGCAGGGATAGAGGTTCACCGTCGGGTCGCAATGGGAAGGGATCAGGTCGACCTCTTCCCCCAGTTTGAACGGCTGGTTGTCGGGCTGGGTCAGGGCGCCGTGTTCGTCGCCCATGTAGCGGAAGGTCGTGCCGGGGCGGTCCGTGGCAAGGCGAGGCAGGCCGCTGTCGGTAGCGAAGGCCTTGAGGCCCGCATTGATCGTGACCTGCGGCGCAAGGTTGCCACGGGGATTGGTGCTGACCACCGCGGCCCGCACGAAAAGCGCATAACGGAACGGATTGGTGCCGTCGGCTTCGATGGCCAGCGGGCCATAGAGACTGTCGAGCACGAGGAATGAGCCGGGCTGCAATTCGGTGAAAAGGCCAAGATGCCGGTCGATCCCGAAGGTGCCGGTGCCGCCGCCCGTGACGATGCCGGCGGGCAGACCGGCAGCGGACAGGCGGTCGAGGATCGCGGCCAGCATCCGGGCGGCCTCTTTGACCCGGGCATGGCGGTCGGTGACATCGGGGACCTGTTGCAGGTGGCCCCAATAGGCCTGTACGCCCGCGTATGTCAGGCCGGGCGCGTCGGTGATGGCGCGGGCCAGTGCCTCTGCCGCGTCGGCATCGGCCACGCCGGTGCGGTGCTGACCGACATCGCAATCGACCAGAACGGGCAGGGGGCGGTCCCCGGCGATCCGCGACAGGGCGGGCACGATGTCGGGATTGTCCGCGACGACCATGACGTCGGCGCCCCTGGCATGCAGCGCGCCCAGGCGGGCGATCTGTTCGCCCGTCGCAATCGGTGCAGTCAGCAGCAGACCCGGCAGATCCTCGGCCGCGAAGCCCTCAAGCTCTGCCAAGGTGGCGCAACAGGTGCCCTTGGCGCCCATCTCGGTCAGGATGCGGGCGATCTGCGGGGATTTGTGCGATTTACCGTGGGGCCGCAGCCCGATCCCCGCCCCGGCCGCCATGTCGATCATGGTGGCGATGTTGTGTTCCAGCGCGTCGAGATCGAGCAGGAGGGCCGGGGTCGGTAGATCGGTCATATGCGGGTTTAGGCCCCCTTGAAGGTGGGTTTGCGTTTCTCCACGAAGGCGGCCGCGGCTTCGCGGTGGTCTTCGGTGGTGGTGCAGAAGGTGTGGTTGTCGGCCTCGAGATCCATGACCTCGGCCAGGGTGCCGCCGCCTGCGGCGAGGTTCAGGTTGCCCTTCATCCGGCCCAGGGTGACGGTCGCGCCATTGGCCAGCGGATCGGCCAGTTCCAGCGCGGCATCCAGCGCCGCACCGGGATCGACGGAGCGGGTGACGAGGCCGATGGTCTCTGCCTCCTTGCCCGACAGAATCGGGGAGAAGAGGTAAAGCTCGCGCGCCTTGGCAGCGCCGAGGATCTGGGTCAGGAAATAGGTGCCGCCGAAATCGCCGGACAGGCCGACCTTGGCAAAGGCGGTGGTGATCTTGGCCGTGGAGGCGGAGACCCGGAAATCGCAGGCCAGCGCCAGCGACAGGCCCGCGCCCGCCGCCGCGCCTTCGATGGCGGCGATGGTGGGTTTGGGCATGTTGTGCAGGAGGTCCGAGACCTCCATCCGGGCGCGCAGGGAGGCGCGCTGTTCCTCGAGGCTGAGATCGCGGCCCGCACCTTCGTTCATCGCCTTGACGTCGCCGCCGACGCAGAAGGTGCCATCGGCGCCGGTCAGGACGAGGGCACGCACGGTCGCGTCCTCTGCGGCGTCGCGCAGGATGTCCTCGAGCCCGGTGATCATGTCACGGGTGAAGGCGTTCTTCCGTTCGGGGCGGTTCAGGGTCACGATCAGGATCGCGCCCCGGCGCTCGGTCAGGACAAAGTCGGTCATGTTGGTTCCTCCCATTTGCGGAATAATGTTTCGCATTTCGGAATGGGTGTCCATATCCTGTGGGCGGGAATCTGCGTCAGGGCAGGATCGACAGCCAGAACCAGACGGTGAAGAGCGCGGCGGCGGTGGTGACCAGGACCGAAGAGGCCGCGACCCGCTTGGCCCGGTCGTAGATGTTGGCGAAGACGTAGGTGTTGATCCCCGGCGCCACGGCAGCGGTGATCAGCGCAGAGCGGAAGGCGTCGCGGTCGAGCCCGGCATAGGAGCCGAACATCCAGACCAGCGCGGGGTGGATCAGCAGGGTGATGATGCAGATGACGATGACGACGCGCCAGTCGCCTTCGATCTTGTACTGCACCAGCACGCCGCCCACGGCAAAGAGCGCAGCCGGCACGGAGGCGGCGACCATCATGTCGACCGCGTCGGTCAGCGGCAGGGGCAGAGGAATGCCGCCGAGGTTCACGGCAAAGCCCAGGATCAGCGCGATGACCAGCGGGTTGCGGATCATCTGGCGCGCGATCTGCGCGGCGATCTTCAGCGGGTTGAAACCGTTGCCACGGGCGCGGACGGTTTCCATCACCGCGATCCCCAGCGTGTAGCAGAAGGGCGCATGCATCGCGATGATGGCGAAGTTCGCCTCTAGCGCGTCGGCACCGAAGGCCCGTTCGGTGATCGGGATGCCCAGCATCAGCGTGTTGGAGAACAGGCAGCAGAAGCCGATGACCACGCAATCCTCGGCCGGGCGTTTGAAGACCAGCCAGGCGGCCAGAGCCCCGATGATGAAGCAGAGCGTCGCGGAGACGTAATAGCTGAGCAGCAGGGGGGCGTGGAATTCCTCGCCAATGTCAAAGCCGGACACGGCGCGGAAGAGCAGGCAAGGGAAGGCGTAGCTCTGGGTGAATTTCATCAGCCCGTCGACGGCAACCTGCGGGAAGGCGCCGCCGCGCGTGGCCAGATACCCTGCGCCGATCAGCAGGAAAACGGGCAGGATGACGGTGATGAGCGATCCCATCAGATTTGATAGGTGATCTGCATCCCGTCATGGGCCGGGGTGATGTGATCAGGCGTTTCGGCCGCGACGGCGTCGTAGTCGAGGTCGATATGCATGTTGGTCAGCACGGCGCGTTTCGGCGCGGCCCGGCGGATCCAGTCGAGCGATTTCTCGAGATGCGAATGGGTCGGGTGCGGGTCGCGGCGCAGCGCGTCGAGGATCCAGCAATCGAGGTCCTGCACGGCCTCCCAGGCCTCGGCGGACATGTCGGCGACGTCGGGCAGGTAAGCCAGGTCGCGAATGCGGAAGCCGAGCGCGTCGATGGAGCCGTGATTGACCTGGAACGGTGTCAGGGTGACGGTGCCGCCGGCGCCGTCGATCATCACCGGCCCGTCGATCGTGTGCATTTCCAGGATCGGCGGATAGGGCGAGCCCTCGGGCTGGACGAAGGCATAGGCGAAACGGTCATAAAGCGCGGCCTGGGTGTCGCCGTCGGCCCAGACAGGCAGGCGTTTGCGCATGTTGAAGACGATCATCCGCAGGTCATCCAGCCCGTGCACGTGATCGGCATGGGAATGGGTGTAGACCACGGCGTCGAGTTCGCCGATCCCGGCATCGAGCAGCTGCATCCGCATGTCGGGGCCGGTGTCGATCAGGATGCGGGTGATGCCGGCGTCGGTTTCCTGTTCGATCAGCATGGCGCAGCGGCGCCGCACGTTGCGCGGGTTGTCGGGGTCGCAGGCGCCCCAATGCCCGCCGAGGCGCGGCACGCCGCCGGAGGATCCGCAGCCGAGAATGGTGAACCTGAGCTCTCCCATCAGGCGGCCTTTCGGTCGGGCCAGGCCGCGGCCTTGGCGAAAAGACGATCGAAATTGGCCTGGGTCGCCGCGGCGAAGTCGGCGTAGTCCATCCCGAAGGTTTCGGCCCCCTTGCGCGCGGTGTGGGCGGTGTAGGCCGGTTCGTTCCGCTTGCCGCGATGCGGGGGCGGGGCGAGGTAGGGGCTGTCGGTTTCCACCAGGATACGGTCGAGGGGCGCGGCGGCGAAAATCTCGCGCAGCTCGGAGGATTTGGGGAAGGCGGTGATGCCGGACATCGACAGGTAGAAACCCAGATCGAGCGCGGCACGGGCCAGCTCTGCCGACGAGGAGAAGCAGTGCATCACGCAGGAAAACGCGCCGTTGGCGTGTTCCTCGGCCAGGATGCGGGCCATGTCGTCATCGGCGGCGCGGGAATGGATGATCAGCGGCAGGCCGGTCTGATGCGCGGCGGCGCAATGGATGCGCAGCGATTGCTTCTGCACCTCGGCGCTTTCGGCGGTGTAGTGATAATCCAGCCCGGTCTCGCCGATGCCCACGAATTTCGGGTGATCGGCCAGCGCGACGAGGTCGTCGACCGAAGCCATCGGTTCCTCGGCTGCGGACATCGGGTGCGTGCCGGCGGCGTAGAAGACCGGGTCATGCGCCTCTGCCAGCGCGCGCACCTGCGGTTCGTTGCGCAGGCGGGTGCAGATGGTGACCATGCGGGTCACCCCGGCCTCCTTCGCGCGGGCAAGAAGCGCGTCGTGTTCGCCGTCGAAATCGGCGAAGTCGAGGTGGCAATGGCTGTCGGTGATCTGGACCGTATCGGTGGTCATGATGCCTCTGGGTGAACCCGTTTCAGGCGGCCTGACCGCCAGCAATTCCTTGGAGTTTGAACACGGTATCAAGGATCAGCGCGGCAGGGTCAAGGTTGACGGCCTCGCCATGTCGCAGGCGGGCGCCGATCTCTTCCGCGGCCTGGGCCCAGGCGCGTCCCGCGGCGGGTGTCGGGGCTAGCCGGGCAAGGATCGCGGCCTCGTCCGGGGCGGCCTCGGGCATGGGGGGCTGACCGATCGCGCCGGTGCGGGCGAGGCGGGCCATCATCAGGTCGATCAGGTGGTAGAGCAGGGCGCGGCGATCCTCCTGCCCGCGGGCGGCGGCGGCATCGGCGAGCGCCTGCGCGCGGGCACGGTCGAAGCGCGGCATGGTGCCCAGCAGGGTGATCAGATCGGCATAGAGCGGCAGGCCGTTGAGATTGGTCAGGCGCACCGCCTCGCCCACCGATCCGCCGGACAGGGCGGCCAGCGCGGTGTCGTCGGCATCGGTGTCGATTTCCGCCTGCGACAGCGCGCGGGCGATATCGGTGGGGGACAGCGGCGAGAGGCGCAATTCGCGGCAACGCGACCGGATCGTCGGCAACAGGCCGGAGGGCTGGTGCGCGACCAGCAGCAGCGTGGTGTTGGCGGGCGGTTCCTCGAGCAGTTTGAGGATCGCGTTGGCTGCGCTGACGTTCAATTCGTCCGCGGCATCGACGATCACGACGCGGCGCCCACCATCGGCGGAAGAGAGCGAGAAGAAACCCTTGAGCTTGCGCGCCTCTTCGACGGTGATCTCGCGTTTCAGGCGCTTGGCCTTTTCGTCATAGGGGCGGCGCAACACGAAGAGCCCGGGTTCCGCGCCCGAGGCCATGCGGCGCGCGACCGGGTGATCGTCGGGGATATCGAGCGTTTCGGGCGGGGGCGGCGCGCCGAACAGGCCGTCATCCTCCTGCGCGGGGGTGGCCAGCAGGAAGCGCGCGATACGCCAGGCCAATGTCGCCTTGCCGACGCCGCGCGGCCCGGTGATCAGCCAGCCATGATGCAGCCGGCCCGAATTGAACGTGTCGAGAAACCCCGCCTCGGCAAGTTCCTGGCCAAAGAGGTGCGGCGTGTCGCGGGGATGCGGCGCGCCTTCGATGCGGTCGGGTTGAGGCAGGTCGTCGCTCATGGCCGGGCTTTCGTTTCAGCGGGCAGAGTATGCGGATCGGGGGGCGGAATGGAAAGGGCTCAGCGCCGGTCGTCGGTGATGATTTCGCCGTGCGACCAGAAGCGGTCGACCTTGCGCCAGAAGATGCGGCCCTGTGGTCCGAGGAAGCGGCGGAACTGGTCGGGCCGGGTGCCGGAGCCGTGCAGATTGGTGTTCTGCATGTCCTCGATGAAGCCCACGATGGCGCAGTCGGTGACGTATTTGTCGCCTTGGGTCAGCCAGGTTTCGAGCACGTCGAAGATGGCCTGCACCGCCGCCTCGTCGCCCCGGTGGAGCAGGGCCGAACATTCGCCGACCAAATCCTCCATGAAGAGGTAGAGCGGGTATTCCTCGGGCGGGAGGTGCTCCCATTCGTCGCGAAACGCCTGCCATGGCGCGTCGAGCGCCGGATGCGTGTCGAGCAGCGGGGCGATCATGGTTTTGCGGGTCAGGATCATCTCAGCCGGCGATGGCGGGCAGGTGGCCTGCCACGACATCGGCCACGCGGTCAGCCACGTTTTCGGGCGTGTCGTCCCCGTCGACGATGCGGTAGCGCCCGGGGAATTCACCCGCGAGGCCAAGGAATCCGGCGCGCATCTTGTGCTGCAGGGCAGCGCCGAAATCCTCGAACCGTTCCTCGATGGTCTGGCGGGACTTGGCGCGGGCCAGGCCGCGATCCGGGTCCATGTCGATCAGCAGGGTGAGGTCGGGTTCGACGCCGATCATCAGGTCGTGCAGGTCATCCACCGTCTTGCGCAGGTCGCCACGGGACATGCCCTGGTACATGCGGGTGCTGTCGGCGAAGCGGTCGCAGATCACGACGGCGCCGCGATCGAGCGCGGGGCGTATGGTGCGTTCCAGGTGGTCGCGGCGGGCGGCGGTGAAGAGCAGGATCTCGGTCTCGGCGGACCAGCGGTCGGGATCGCCCTGCAGGACGAGGGCGCGGATTTCCTCGGCCCCCGGAGAGCCGCCGGGTTCGCGGGTCAGGACCACGTCATGGCCCTGGTCGCGCAGCCGGTCGGCCAGCATCCGGGCCTGGGTGGATTTGCCTGACCCGTCGATGCCTTCGAAGCTGAGGAAGAGCCCGCGAGGGGCGGATCCCTTTCCGCTCAAGAGGTTGCCCCGTCTTCCGCCACCTCTTGCGCGCGGTCGCCGATCCGCTTGAGCAGGTGGTCGATGGCTGTGGTGACGCGCACCATGAAGCCGCCACGCGGCACGGATTCACCCGCGATCAGCGGCACGCGGGTTTCCGGCAATTCGCCCGGTTTCAGCACCAGTTCGGCAAGCTGATCGCCCGCGCGGACCGGTGCGGCGATGGGGCCATTATAGACGACCTCTGCCTTCAGCTCCTGCCCGGCGAGGACGGGAACCAGCGCGACGAGGTCTTCTTCGGTGGTCAGCGCGACCGTGGGGGCGGCGCCCATATGGACCTGCGCCTTCATGATCGTCTCACCGGCATTGAGCAGGTTCTTGCGGGTGAACTGGCGGAAGGCCCAGTTCACGATCGCCTCGGATTCCTGGGCGCGCTGTGCGGCGCTTTGCAGTCCGGAAAAGGCAAAGACGATGCGGCGGTCGCCCTGCATGGCGGAGCCGACCAGGCCATAGCCCGCTTCCTCGGTATGGCCGGTCTTGAGCCCGTCGGCCCCGATCCCCAGCCCCAGCAGCGGGTTGCGGTTGTTGACGTTCTGCGGGGCGCGGCCGTCGAATTCGAACTTCCGCTCCTTGAAGAGGGGATAGAAGTTCGGGAAATCCTCGATCAGGTGGGTGGCCAGCAGGGCAAGATCGCGCATCGACATGCGGTGTCCGGCCGCGGGCCAGCCGTTGGAATTGGCGAAGGTGGAATTGGTCATGCCCATCTGCTGCGCCCGTTGGGTCATGTAGCGGGCGAAGCCGGCCTCGGTCCCGTCGGGGGACAGGGCCTCGGCGATGACGGCGCAGGCATCGTTGCCCGACAGGACGATGATGCCGCGGATCAGGTCCTCGACCGCGACGCGGTCGGTGGTGTCGAGGAACATGGTGGAGCCGCCATAGCTCATCGCGTGGGAAGACACGGGCAGCTTTTCGTCCAGTCGCAGGCGACCGTCGCGCAGCGCCTCGAACGCGATGTAGAGCGTCATCAGCTTGGACATCGACGCGGGCGGCAGCGGTTGGTCCGCGTTCTTGGAGAGCAGCACCGTGCGCGTCGACAGGTCGACGACATAGGCGGCCTTGGCCTGGGTGTCGAAGGCGCGGGCCGCATCGGCGGCCAGCAGCGACACGGCCAGAACGGCCCCCTGCAATGTCAGGGTCAAAGCCCGCAGGGCGGGCCGGAAACGGGGTGAGTGAGGCATCCTTCCTCCTTCAAGCGTCAGCGGGCGGTGGCGGCCTCACCCCGTGGGGGATGGGGTCAGTTGGTCACCGCGTAGGCATCTGTGAAGCCCGCTGCCTTGACCTTGGTCAGCAGCTGGGCGCGTTCTTCGGTGGTCGTGGCAGGGCCGACAATGACCCGCCAGAACGTCTTTCCCTGCGACGATTGCTTGAGCACCGTGGGGATGATCCCGGACTGGCGCATGGCAACGGCGGTGTTGCGGGCATTCTGTTCGACGCTGAAAATGCCGATCTGCAGGTAGGGTCTGTCAAGGCTCGACGTCGGACGGGCCGGTGGTGGGCTTGAAATCGCCGCCGTCTCGACCGCCGGGCTGGCCGCGGATTGCGGCGCGGTGGCGGGGGCAGGGCTTTCGACCGGCGCCGCGTCGGCCATGGTCTGTTCGGGCTCGGGGTCTTTCTTCTGCCAGAAGAAGCGGCGCTTCTTGCGCGGTTCCTCGGCCGGTTCGTGCGTGGCGGCGGCAACGGTCGCGGCGGTGCCTGCGGCTGCGCCCGCCGTGGCGTCGGCCCCGGCTTCGGCCCGGTCGAGGGCCGCGGCGGCTCCGGCCACCGGGTCGAGCGTCTGGGTTTCCACCGCTTCAGAGGCGGGCAGGCTGGCGACTTGGGTGTCCTCGGCCGGCTCCGCCGCGGCGGCGGGGGCTGCGTTCGGCACCTCTTCGCGGCGCAAGGCGGTGACGTTGAGGTTCACCGGCTGCCCGGCAATCATGCCGAGCGCCTCTGCCGCATCCGAGGAGACCTGGAAGCGCGGCCCGGGCCGTTCGACGGAGGGACGGAAAAGCGCGCCGATGACGAACTTGGAATTCGAGGAATTGCGGATCAGCGCGCGTTCCGGTTCCTTGACGTCCGGATGCGCCACCCAGACACCGCCGAGCGACGGCCGCCCGTCCCAGAGCCCGGCTTCGGTTTTCTGAAAGACTTCGGGGGCTTCGACATCGCGTTCCACCAGGCGGGTAGAGGTCGAACCGGCGCTGCTGGTCTGGGTCCCGGGGGCCGGCTGGAACAGCGAACCGCCGTCTTCCATGCAGGCGGACAACGCGGTCAGCGCCGCGATCGCCACGGAAATCCGCACCGCCGATCGTTTCTGTTTCCAGAGAGCGATTGCCATGTTTTGCCCCTATCTCAGCATGGCCCGGTTTGCTGGGTCCATGCGGCCGATACCCGGCCCTGCGCGATTTGTTTTGACGCAGTCTATCCTGTGTCGGCCCGCCTGAAAAGCATGGCGTGCCCGATCGGCGACATTTCCCCTGTGACATTGGTGTGAAGCGGGCGTGTCAGGGGTATCCCGTCACCTCTTCCAGAATCGCGATCACCCCGTTAGAGCAGGCGGACCGGAGGAGTGGCAGAGTGGTCGAATGCACCGGTCTTGAAAACCGGCGTGCGTGAAAGCGTACCGTGGGTTCGAATCCCACCTCCTCCGCCATATGATATTTATTTTGCGGCGTTCATTCTGAAGTATTGTGGATTGCCCACCAAACTTCCGGCCAACAGAAAAAGCGTTTGATCGCGATTTGCCGCGACGTTCGATTGGTTTGCCCCGCTGCGTCTTGCCCGTGTTTGTAAGGTGCTTGCGATGAATTTAAGGTCTTCTTTTTCAAGAGAACCGAGCTTCGCTCGCTTGTCCGGGTTCGCCTTGAA
This sequence comes from Pseudooceanicola atlanticus, assembly GCF_000768315.1. Classification (GTDB taxonomy): domain Bacteria; phylum Pseudomonadota; class Alphaproteobacteria; order Rhodobacterales; family Rhodobacteraceae; genus Pseudooceanicola; species Pseudooceanicola atlanticus. The sequence continues at coordinate 34,265 of NZ_AQQX01000002.1, read as the reverse complement.
GGTGAACGCTACGGAGGCTTGTGGTTCGTCAAGAGCAGTTGCTGACCTGATCGATCTGAACTGCTGCCGGTTTCGTGGACACCGAGATAGGGTGTTCATGGAACTGTAGAATTTGCATGACGAGACAAGCATTCAGCCGCGCGTTCAAGCAGGAAGCGGTAAAGTGGATACCTAAGCGTGGCGTCAGTATAGAGCAAGCCAGTTTGAAATCAGGTCATCGCAGGCCGGGCGCGAGCCGGACTGCGTACCATGGAGCCGGTCGTCCTGAAGGTGGAATGGCAGTCAAAGGCCTCTTCCAGGACGTGTGGTGTTTGGCCGCCCCGCTGGCAGGCGCGTTCGAAATAATCGCTCAGCGTGTCGCGCCAGTCCGGATGCGCACAGGTGTCGATGATGAGGCGCGCCCGTTCGCGCGGCGCCAGGCCGCGAAGGTCAGCCAGACCCTGTTCGGTGACCAGTACGTCCACGTCATGCTCGGTGTGATCGACATGGCTGACCATGGGAACAACTGAGGTCACCTGACCGCCCTTGGCCTGGGATTTCGTGACGAAGATGGACAGTCCGGCATTGCGGGCGAAATCGCCTGACCCGCCGATACCGTTCATCATGTGGCTGCCCATCACATGGGTCGAATTCACGTTGCCGTAGATGTCGAACTCCAGCGCAGTGTTGATTGCGAGGATGCCGAGGCGGCGCACAATCTCGGGGTGGTTCGAGATTTCCTGCGGACGGAGGACAAGACGGTCCTTGTAGTGATCGAGCCGCCCCATGACGTCGGCATGCCGGGGGGCGCTCAGCGTGATCGAGGAGGCTGATGCGAAGCCGAGCTTTCCGGAATCCATCAGGTCGAAGGCCGAGTCCTGCAGCACTTCGGAATACATGGTCATGTTGCTAAAGGGCGCATCGGTCAACCCGGAGAGCACGGAATTGGCGATGCTGCCGATCCCCGCCTGTAGCGGCGGTAGCGACGGCGGCAATGCGCCGCGTCTGACCTCGCGCTCTAGGAAGGCAGTGATGTGATGCGAAATGGCACGCGTGTCGTCGTCCGGGTCCCCGAGGTTTGCATAGCTGTCCTGGCGGTCGGAAAGGACGATGGCTGAGATCCGGTCGCGGGCGACCCGGATCACGGGTGTACCGATGCGGTCGTCAGGATTGCGCAGCAACAACGGTTCGCGCGCAGGGCGGTCGGCCGGAATGAAGATATCATGCATCCCTTCGAGACCTGCGGGCGCGCATGTATTGAGCTCGACGATCACCTGCCGGGCCTGGGTTGCAAAGCCTGCCGAATTGCCGACGGATGTCGTGGGTACGATCCCGCCGTCTTCGGTGATCGCAACGGCTTCGATGATCGCGATGTCTGGCTTCGGAATCTGCCCCGAGCGCAGCTGTTCGACCGTCTCGGACAGGTGCTGATCAAGGTACATGACCGACCCGTCGTTGATCCTGGCGCGCAGCCGAGCGTCGGACTGGAAAGGCAGCCTGCGGCGGATCACGCCGCTATCTGCCAGCAGCCCGTCAAGGTCGTTGCCAAGCGACGCGCCCGTGATCAAGGTGATCCCGAGCGGATCGGTCGTGGCCCGGCGCGCCAGGGCAAGAGGCACCGCCTTGGCCTCGCCGGACCTGGTGAAGCCGGACATGCCGACGACCATTCCGTCACGGATAAGGTTCGCTGCCGCATCGGCCGAAACGATGCGAGCTAAGAGCGAACGGTCACGGATGCGAGCACACGGCGCGTCGGATCGGATTTTGGTCATCGGTAAACTCCACTTGAGACTGTGAGCGAGGGAATGAGATTTGGTGCATTATTTATGGGCCTATTGGCGATTCGATAGTTATTTTTGCCCTTATAATGCATTATATCAGCTGGAGTGGCTGTTTGTGTGGCTAAATAATGCATTTTGAAAGCGGTCGGCCGGAGGCGGTCTGGGCCGAAGATCGGAAAAGGGCGGACCCACGGCTGGTGGGTCCGCCTTTGCGAAGATTTCCGGATGGTTTCGTGACGACGAACGCCGTGTCAGCCGGTGGTTTCGGCCTGGCGCGGCTTGGCCCAGAGCGTGGCCTCGGGGTCAGCCTGGACTGCCGACCCATGGCCGAGAATATCCGCGATTCGCGCGTCGGAGAAGCCGAGTTCCTGCATGATCTGGGTCGAGTGCTCGCCCAGAAGCGGCGGGGGCAGGGAGCCCGCAACGTCACCGAGCAACGGACCTAAGGGCAATTCTGGCGTCTGGAAGTCGTACCCCGCGAACCCGAAGTCGGACACCTTTTGCCCGGCCTGCGCCTGCGGCGTGTCGAGCACGCGGTCCAGGGGCAGCACTTCGGTATGGCCGACGCCGGCGGCGTCGAGTTTGGCGACCAGGGCGTCGAACCCGAAGGCCGCCACGGCCCCGCTCACGATCTGCTCGACATCGGGGCGCCGGGCCCTCCGTCGGCGCAAGGTCGCAAGTTCGGGGTCGTGTGCAAGGCCGACGGCTGTGCAGAACTTGCGCCAGTGATCATCGGTCAACATGACCAGGTAGATCCAGCGCCCGTCCTGCGTTTCGTAGGCGCCGTAGCCGGGGATCGAGAATTCGGCCGAAGGTTCCTGCTCGGGTCGGCCCAGGAGTTGCGACTTCAATTGCACGCCCAGCAGGTCCCGCGCTGCGATGTGCAGGCCGGTTTCATAGAGGCCGATCTCGATATTGCGGCGCTCTTCGGAGCGGTCCGAATGCAGCGCGGCGAGAATCGCAATCACCGCGTAACAGCCTGCGAATTGGTCATGATACGATGGCCCGAGGCGGGCCGGTCGGCCATCGGGGCGGTTGTAGTACATGACACCCGTCGCCGCTTCGGCGATGGGGTTGGACGCGACCTGTTCTTCAAGCGGTCCTGCGCCGTATCCCTTGATATGGCAAAAGATGATGTCGGGATTGATCGCGTTGCAGTCTTCGAAAGTCGCGCCCAGTTTGCGCGCGGCCGATGGCGACAGGTTCTGCAGAACTATGTCGGCGCTGGCGATCAGGCTCCGAAAGGCTTCCTTTCCGTCTTCCGAAGTCATGTCGAGGCAGAGGCTCCGTTTTCCCCTGTTGAACGCCAGGTAGCTTCCGCTCGGGCCTCCGCGGACCAGCTTGCGGGTGGTTTCACCTGCGGGAGGCTCGATCTTGATTACGTCTGCGCCAAGCTGATTCAGTAGATGTGCGCCATAGGGCGCGGCGATCATGCTGCCCAGTTCGACCACGGTTTTGCCGGCGAGAACACCAGTTTTCATGCATTCTTCTCCTTGTCAGATGGCGCTTTGCAGCGCCAAATCGGGAAATTTCAATTTTCTCTTGTCATCGATAGAATGCATAATGCATTATGTGAGCGTCAAGTGCATTCTTGGCTCGGAACGGGCGGGGCTCCGGAGGGACGCCTTGTCGGCAGCAAAACTTTGCGTGTTCCGTGCTTGGGGTTGCTTCGATCGGGAGACGTCCCGGCCGCAGTAGAAAGATAAATTCAGCACCAACGTCTCAGGGAGGAGACAAAATGCTCAAGAGTTTTTGGAGAAGCGCGGCCTTTGCCGTCGCCGCGACAGCGTCGCTTTCCGCCGGTCCGACTTTGGCCGAAACCGGCGTGGACCTGGACAACAAAGTGGTCACGATCGGGGCCTTTACCCCGGTGACGGGGCCAGTCCCGTTCTACGCGGTTCTGACCCATGCGGCCGAAGCCTATTTCAAGATGCTCAACGAATCCGGCGACGCAGATGGATGGACTTTCAACTATGTGACCAAGGATGATGGATATGATCCTGCGCGCAGCGTCGCCGTATCCCGTAGCCTGGTCGAGGATGATGGAGTCTTCGCCCTGTCCGCACCGATCGGAACCGCGACCAACGTGGCGGTCTTGCCCTATGCGAAGGAAGCCGGCGTTCCCGTCATTGGTCCGGTTGGCGGGTCCAGCCAGTTCTTCGAAGTCCCGGCCGTCTTCCCGCTCCTGCCCGATTACGGGTGGTCCGCCGCGTCTGCGGCTGAATACGCTGCCAATGGCCTGGGCCATGAGAAGATCGCGCTGCTGTGGGAAAACGACGAGCTGGGCAAATCCGCCAAGCGCGGTTTCGATCTTGTGATGGAAGACCTCGGCCTTACACCCGCGGAATCCATCCCCTTCGACGTCAAGACGACCAGCTTCAGCGCACATATCCGGCGCATCCAGAACTCCGGTGCGCAAACGGTGTTGCTCTACGGGTCGAACGCCAACCTTGCGGCAGCGCTCAAGGCGGCTGATCTCCAAGGGGTCGATGTGGCCTGGTTCGCGCCCTTCTTCACGGCCGATCCGTCGACTCTGAAACTGGCCGGAGACCTGCTCGAAGGTGTCTATTTCTCGTCCTGGCTGCTGCCGGTTTCCAGTGACGAGCCGGAGGTGAAAGCCTACCGCGATGCTGTTGCAACGTATTTTCCGAATGACCCGGTGGGTGTTCTGGGGCTGAACGGTTGGAGCAACGCCGCCCTGTTCCACAAGGGGTTCCAGCTGCTTCTCGACAGCGGCGACGAGATCACGCGAGATAACCTCGTCAAGGCGATGAACACCATGACCGACGCGGCCGTCGGAGGTGCGCGCGGCGTGACCTTCAGTGCCGACGATCATCGCGGGACCCGCCAGGAAGGCATCATACAGTACACGGATGGCGACTTTGTTCTCGTCCGGGACTTCCAGCCCTATCCCGACGTCGCATTCAACGCCGCCAAGGGCGAGTAACGACGGTCCTGTCGCCCGCGGGCCTTCCCGTCGGCGGGCGACACTTTTTCAAATTCAACAATCGGGGATCTCTATGTCCACCATCCCAGTCAGCGCGCCCGCACGTCTTGATGGCAAGGTTGCGCTCGTCACCGGCGCAGCAGGAGGCATCGGCCATGCAACGACACTCGCCCTTGCCGAAGCCGGTGCGACGGTCATCGCCACCGACATCGCGGACCAGGCCGAGTTCGAGTCCGACAAGGTCGTCTATCGCCGCTACGACGTGACCTCGCGCGACGAAACGCGGGCGATCATCGCCGAAACGAAAGCCGAGCATGGGGCGATTGACGCGCTGATCCTTTGTGCCGGGACGATCTCTCACAAGCACCTGGTCGACTCGACGGATGACGAATGGATGTCGATCCTGAACGTGAACCTCATGGGAGTCGTCAACCCGGTGCGGGAAATCTTCCCGATCATGGCAGAGCAGGGCATGGGCAAGATCGTCGCCCTGGGGTCGATCGCGTCCAAGATCGGCGGCGTGGCCTCGGGCCCGTCCTACGTCGCGGCCAAGTCCGCAGTGCATGGGCTGATGAAATGGGTCGCCAAGAACGGGGCCGACAAGGGCATCTATGCCAGTGTCATCGCACCCGGGCCCGTGGAGACCCCCATGTGGGAAACCGTGACGCAACGGGCAGCGCCATCACCGCACGGCAGCGTCCCGCTTGGCCGCTTCGGCCAGCCCGAGGATATCGCCCAGGCGATCCTGTTCCTCGCGTCTCCTGCCTCGAACTGGATCACCGGAACCGTTCTCGACGTGAACGGCGGCATGTTGATGGATTGAGGGGACGACAATGACCGACACAATCGGATTTATCGGACTGGGCGTCATGGGCGGCCCGATGTGCCGCAACATTGCGACCAAGCATGCCGGTCGCGTCCTCTGCTTCGACCTGTCCGACGCGGCGCGGTCCGCGCTGGCGGACACGAAGGTCGAGCAGATGGACAGCGTCGAGGCGCTGGCGAAAGAGGCCGACATTGTCTGCCTGTCCCTGCCGGGCGGCCCGCAGGTCCTGAAAGTCGCCGAGAGCATCGCGGGCTCCGCCCGGGCGGGGACCGTGGTTATCGACTTGTCCACCACGACTGTGGCCGACGCCCGCGAGGCCGGGGCATTGCTCGCAGCGCACGAGATCAGCTTTGCCGACTGCCCTGTCGCCCGCACGCGCGAAGCCGCGCAGCAGGGCAAGCTGAGCATCATGGTCGGCGCGCCGCCCGCGCTGTATGAGCGCATCAAGCCCGTGCTCGACTACATGGCCTCCGACGTCACCCTCGGCGGCGATGTCGGGGCGGGGCAGGTGCTCAAGCTGGTCAACAACATGCTGGTTTTCGCCAATACGGTGGCGCTGGCCGAGATGATCGTGCTGGGCGAGCGGGCCGGGGTGAAGGCCGAGACGCTGCTCGAAGCGGTGTCGAAAGGATCGGGTGACAGCTTCGTCCTGCGCAACCACGGCATGAAAGCCATGGCCCCACGAGAGTTTCCCGCACAGTCGTTCCCGGCCGAATACGTGCTCAAGGATATTTCCTACGTCTTTGACCTGGCGGACCAGACCCACACTCCGCTGCCTACGGCCAACCAGGCGCGCGCCTATTACGCGGCTGCGGTCGAGAACGGGTTCGGAGACAAATACTTTCCCTCGGTCATTCAACTGGTCGAGTCAGACGCGATGGAGAAAATCTGATGAGTTTCTGGGATTCGCTGCTTTACGACCTTTTTCCTCTGATCTGGTCAGGCATGATCACTGGCTGCCTCTATGCGCTCGGCGCGCTCGGACTGGTCATGATCTTCAAGTGCTCGAAGGTCGTCAATTTCAGCCACGGCAACGTCGCCGGCCTGACAGCCTTCCTCGTCTATGGGCTGTCGTCGGGCGTGCTGATGTCACTGTCCTGGGGCGCGGCCGTCCTGGTCGCCTTGCTGGCTGCCGTTGCCATCGCGTTCCTGATCTACTCCATTATTTCCCCGGTGGTGTTCGAAAGCGATCTGACATCGACCATCGCAACGCTTGGCTTCGGGTTGATCGCGCAGGGCGTCACGCTGCTGATCTTCGGGGCAGATATCGTCGCGCTCGACCTGCCGATCCCGCGCTTTGCATTCTCGGTCCTCGGATTGTTGATCACTGGCTATGACCTGACCGTGCTGGCCGTAGCGGTGGTGACCATCGGCGCGTTGTTCATCATCATCGACTACACCAAGCTGGGGATCGCTTTCCGCGCAATCTCTGAAAACCCTTTTGCCGCCGAGGTCTGCGGCCTGAACCTTCGCTCCGTGCATTACTTTGCATGGATCACGGCGGCCATCCTCGGCGTGGTCGGGGCCCTGCTGATCGTGCCGACCACATTCCTGTCGGTGACGACCGTGGCGACATTCATGCTACAGGCCTTCGCCGCGGCGGTGATCGGCGGCTTCGCCTCGCTGCCCGGCGCTCTGGTCGGCGGTGTCCTGGTTGGCGTGCTGATGAACCTGTTCACCTTCTATGTCTCGCCCGAGTTCTCCTCGACATTCCTGCTCGCGGTGATCCTGGCGGCGCTGAACATCTTCCCCAATGGTATCCTGCAAAAGGTCGGAGGTTCCCGTGTCTGATCAAGCGACGCATATGACGCCGGACCAAACCGTCCTGTCACGCCTGTCCGGCGTGGCGACCTCCGGCGTGACAACAACTGTCCTGGTGGCGGCGCTGATCTTCATGCCATTCCTGCTGGGTGGGTCATGGACCTTCACGCTTGGCCTTTGCTTTGCCAACTCGATCGGCGTTCTCGCTGTCTCGTTGTTGGTTCGCTACGGTGGCGAGGTTTCGATCGGCCACACCTTCTTTACCGCGCTCGGCGCCTATTCCGTTGGAGTGCTGGACGTCCGGTACGGTATCTCGCTCTGGGCGTCGGTCCCGCTGGCGCTGCTGCTTGGCGTGACCTTCGGCCTGCTTTTCGCATGGCCTTCGCGCAACCTGCACGGCATCTACCTGGCTGTGACCACCCTGGCGCTCGCCCTCGCCGTGCCGGAAATGATCAACAACTTCGATGCACTGACCGGCGGCTACGAGGGTCTTTACGTATCGACGCCGTTCATTCCGGGCGTGAGCATGGGAATGCAGCGCTACTATGTTGCGCTGGTCATGCTGGTGATCGTCTGTGTTGCGGTAGCGCGGTTGCGGTTGTCGCGTCAGGGCATGGCGCTGTTGCTGGCCAAAACGCATCCGTCGGCGGCTGACGCCTTCGGCACGCGGAGGGTCTGGGCGCGGATTTCCATCATGGGGATCTCGGGCGGGATCGGTGCGCTCTGCGGGGCGACGCTGGCCTTCTCCGGCTCCACCGTTTCTCCTGGCGGCTTCACTTTCTGGCAGGCGATTTTCCTGCTCGTTGGCTCGGTGGTCAGCTTTTACGGCCTTTCCCTGCCTCGCGTGCTGATCGGTGGCGCCTTCGTCACACTGGTACCGCAGCTTCTGTCGGCATCCGGCGCTTGGATCCCCGTCTTCTATGGTCTGGCCCTGCTCGGGATGATCTTGCTCGGTCACTACATGCCACGCATCCGCAAAGCCATGGCCCAAAAATCGGAGGTCGCGTGATGGACCAGACGACAAACGCCCTGCGCGGCGAAGGGATCGCGCTCTCGTTCGGCGGGATCAAGGTCCTCAAGGGGCTCGATGTAGAATTCCGCGCGGGTGAAATCACCGGCCTGATCGGACCGAACGGCGCCGGGAAGACCAGCCTGTTCAATTGCCTGACCGGGGCCTATTCGCCGCAACAAGGCACGATTTCCTATGCTGGTGACCGGCTGAACGGCCTGCCACCAGCCGCGCGCGCCAACAAGGGCATCGTTCGGAGTTTCCAGCACGTGGCGCTTTGTCCGGACCTGACGGTGCGCGAGAACGTGATGATGGGCATCGCACGCTACGGCAAGGCAGGCTGGCTGTCGGCTTTCCTGCCCCTTCCGGCCGGCGCCCGCGAACGCGAGGAAATGGCCCGCTCGGCCGACAAGGCGCTTGTCGATCTCGGACTGCCAGATGTCGGGGACAAGTTTCCCGCAGAGCTTCCACCCGGCATGCAGCGCCTGGTCGAAATTGCCCGTGCCGTGGTCGGCAAGCCGTCCGTGTTGATGCTGGATGAACCGGCGGCCGGCCTCAACAACTCTGAAACCCGCGACCTGACGACCGTGCTGCGCAAGCTTGCGTCGACGGACCTCGTCCTGGTCGTGGTCGAACATGACATGGATCTCGTGATGTCGATCTGCGACCGGATCTACGTGCTTAATTTTGGCGAGTTCGTCGCCGTTGGGTCGCCCGAAGAGGTTCGCAGCAACCCGGACGTGATCCAGATCTATCTGGGGAGTGATGACGATGAATGACCTGCTGAGCGTCGAAAACCTTTCGGTCGCCTACGGCGCGGGAGCTCCGGCGGTGAGCTCTGTCTCCTTTACCGTCGGCCACGGGGCGGTGGTCGCGCTGCTGGGCGCCAACGGGGCGGGGAAATCTTCGATCATGAAGGCGGTCTCGGGCCTGACGCCAGCGACCGGCAAGATCCGGTTCATGGGAGAGGAGCTACTATCGTCACCCGCCCGCAGGCGGGTCGCCAAGGGCATCGTCTACGTGCCCGAGGGGCGTGAGATCGTCGGTGATCTGACCGTGCGCGAGAACCTCGTGCTGGGCGGCTACCAGAAGCCGGCTGCAGAGCGAAAGGAAAGGATGGAGATGGTTCTCGATCTGTTTCCTGAAATTGCGGAGAAAGTCGACCGCCAGGCCTGGCGCCTATCGGGTGGTGAGCAGCAGATGTTGGCCATCGGGCGCGGGTTGGTTGCTAATCCCAAGCTCCTGCTGCTCGACGAGCCATCGCTCGGGCTTGCGCCTTTGCTTGTGCGCCGGGTCTTCGACCGTCTGGCCACCATCCGCGAAGAAAGCGACCTGGCCATCGTGCTGGTCGAACAGAATCTGGCCGTGACAATGCGCCTGTGCGATGATCTGCACTTCCTGCGTGGCGGACGGATCGTCGGGCACCGCGGGGCCGAAGAACTCAAGGATGAAACTGCCCGCCAGGAGGCGATCAATGCCTATCTTGGCGCAGCCGCCGCTTGAAGGGATGCCATGAAAACCTGGGAAATCTACGCCATCCGGCACGCGACCAACGAAACTCGTACCCGTGGGGTCAACTTCATTTCGGACCCGGACCCTACGGCTCCCCTGACGCTTGATTTCTTTTGCTGGGTGCTCAGGAGCGGTCAGGATGTGATCATCGTCGATACCGGGATCGATCCCGAGAAGGGCGCCAGGAACGGGCATGAGCAAGTCATGTCTCCGCCCGACGGCTGGGCGGCGCTTGGCATCGACCCCGCACAGGTCTCAACCGTTCTGCTGACCCATGCGCATTACGATCACCTCGGCTATCTCGATGCTCTGCCGAACGCGCGCTTCTACATGCAGGCGGAAGAGATGTCCTATGTTACGGGCCCCTGGATGGAGAAGCAGACTTTCCGCCATGCCTATTGGCCGGATGAAATCGCCCGGCTGGTACATCTGCTCTACGAGGGGCGCCTGCATCTGCACGGACGGGACCATGATGTGGCCGACGGGATCAGCGCCCATTGGGTTGGCGGACACTGCGCCGGGCAGGAGGTGCTGCGCATCCGGACCGACAGGGGCTGGGTCGTGCTCGCCTCCGATGCATTGCATTATTACGAAGAATACGAACGCGGCATCCCCTTCGCCGTCGCCTTCAATATCTCTGACATGATTGCGGCCCACGACCGCATCCGCGACCTGGCCGACAGCGACGATCACGTCCTTCCAGCCCATGATCCAAGGCTTCTGGACCTCTACCCTGCTGTCAGCCCCGACCTGGAGGGCAGAATTCTCCGACTTGACCAGGCTCCGGAGGCCGGGGCATGAAGGTATGCATTGTGCACTCACGCGTCACCTTGTTGGGGGTAGTTGGTAATGGAAGGCCGGGCGAAGCATCAGACCAAGGAAGAATTCGTTGCGGATTTCCTTCGGGAAGGCATCATTTCGGGTCAGTTCGCGCGCGGTTCCAAGCTCAAGCAGGCACAGATCGCCGAGATGATCGGTACGTCGATCACCCCCGTCCGGGAGGCGATCAAGCTGCTGGAGGCCGAGGGCTTTATCCTGGGCACATCGCATCGCGGGGCGATCGTGGCTCCCTTCGACATCAACGCGACCGAAGAGATCACCGATTTGCGGGTCATGCTGGAATGCAAGCTGGGCCTGAAGGCGGTCAATCGCCTGACGTCGCAGGACATCGAGGAGTTGCGTTCCCTGCAGGCCCAGATCGAGGACGCCGCGGCGCGCGGCGACAAGGATGCGGTCCGGACGATCAATTACCGCTTTCACGAGCTTATCTACATCGCGGCCGAACTGCCGCAGACGCTGCGCTTCGTTCGGGCGCTCTGGGCGCGCTACCCGTTCGACCTCATCAATCGCCTCGACAACCGCATCGACCGAGCTTCGCAGGAGCACCGGGACATGCTGAGCGCCATCATCGCGCGCGACGAGGCCGCCTTTCTCCAGGCCCTGCAAACGCACATCCGCTCTGCCTGGGACGAGTTCAAGGCCAGCTACTCCGAATAGCCCTCCGCGCCCTTTCCGGCTCGGGGACGAACCCTAGCCTGAAAGGATTGCACAATGGCATCTGACTCTATCCTCCTTGTCATGGACATGCTGAACGACCTCGTTCATCCCGACGGGATGGGCGGCAAGAGCTATGTCCCGCTCATGCAGGATCGCGGCGTCTACGAAGCGACCGAACTTGCGATCACCAAGGCCCGTGCTGCGGGCGTGATGGTCGGTTATGTACGTGTCGGTTTTTCCCCGGACTACGCCGAGTGCCCGCCGGAATCGCCGGTTTTCTCGAAGGCTCGCGACAACGGGGTGTTCAAGCTGGGCGACTGGGGAACCCAGGTGCTGGACCGATTTGCCCCGCAGCCCGGCGACCCGGATATCATCAAGCACAGGGTCAGCCCGTTCTACGCGACCAAGCTGGAACCGCTCCTAAAAGCGCAGGGCATCCGGCGCCTGGTCCTGTCCGGCGTATCGACGAACGGCGTCGTGTCGGCGGCGGTCCGTGAAGGCCACGACCGTGACTACGAATGCGTGCTGCTTGAAGACTGCTGTGCCGGCGCAACCGCCGACGAGCATGACCACGCCCTGTCCGGGCTGCGCCGCTTCGCGCAGGTGACCAGCGCAGCCGACGTGACATTCTAGACGGAATGCAATTTTAATGCATTAAATTGATGGACTAGAGCCTAAACGGGCGGGGAATTCCCCAGGAATAGTGAAAAATAGGGCGAAATGCCTGCAACGTGCCCGCTTGACCGCTGTCAAAAGAATGCATTATATGAAAAATAATCGCGCAAGATGCGCATGACGCCACCGACACCAGACTGATAGGGAGATCCTGAAAGTGACCACCGCAGAGAAAATCAAGGACGACGAGGCCAAGGGCATGGGCGGCGCGCCGGCCGAAGGCAAAATCACCGACGAAGCGATTGCCGCCGCTGAAAAGATGGTGGGGCTGCAGCTTCGCCCTGAAGGCCCGTATCTTCAGGATGCGACTGCGGACACGCTGCGCAACTGGTGCAACGGGATCGGCGACCTGAACCCGCTTTACCGGGAACCGGGCTATGGCGCAGCATCGCGCTACGGTACTCAGCTGAGCCATCCGATGTTCCCGATGGCGCTTGGCTGGATCGGACGGACCCGTTGGGGCCTGCCGGGCGTGCACGGCTTTTACGCGGGCAACGACTGGGAAATCTTCCGCCACATCCGCCCCGGCGACCGCATCAACGCAATCGAGCGCGTGATCGGGATCGACGTGAAGGAAAGCAAGTTCTCGGGCCGGCTCGTGCTGCAGTACGTCGAGGCGACCTACTTCAACCAGCACGGCGACATGCTGTCCCGCGCCTTGGGGACCTGCACCCGCCACGAGCGCAAGGCCGCGCGTGACGCCGGCAAGTACAAGGATATCACCACCTACGAGTACACCCAGGAGGAGTTCGAAGAGCTCGACGCATGCATCATGGAGGAGCCGATGAAGATGCGTGGCTCCAAGGTGCGGTACTGGGAGGACGTGACCGAAGGGGAAAGCCTCGACACCATCGTGCGCGGCCCGCTGTCACTGATGGATACCATGGGTTTCCTCGTGGGCTCTGGGCGCGGTCATACCCATGGCGTGGTCTTCCAGAATGCAATGAAGCACCCTGGTCACTTCTTCCGCAATCCCGAGGCCGGAGGCGGCATCGAGTACACCGGTATCGGTCACCACCGCGAAAGCACGGCCAAGGAGGTCGGCGTGCCCGGGGTCTACGATTACGGCCCGCAACGATCTTCGTGGATGGCGTCGCTCGTCACCAACTGGATGGGCGATGCGGCATTCCTCAAGCGCGTCCGCACCGAGATGCGCCGCTTCAACACCATGGGTGACAGTACCTGGTGCAAGGGCAAGGTGTCGAAGAAATACATCAAGGACGGTCACGCCCTGGTGGACATCGAGATCTGGGGTGAGAACCAGCGCGGCGAAGTCACCACGCCGGGCATCGCCACCGTCGCCCTCCAGTCGCGGGATCCCGAGCTCCGGGTGTTCCTCGATTGCGGCAACCTCGAACTGGACCTTCCGGTCGTTCGTTGAAGAAAAGGGTTCGGCCATGACTGACAAGCCTCTTTCCGGCCTTCGCGTCATCGAGCGTGCCACTGGCGTGGCCGCGGCTCAGGCCGGGCGCCTGTTGTGCCAGATGGGTGCCGAGGTCATCATGGCCGAGCCTTCCGAAGGCAGCCCTCTCAGGGAAGAGCCTCCTCTCCTCCCTGGGGGGCAAAGCGCATTGTTCACTTACCTGTCACTCGGCAAGCGCAGCGTCGTTTGCGATCCGGCGGGACCGGATTTTCGGAAGGATATGCATAAGCTCCTGGCGGAGGCCGACATATTCATTGACGACACACCGGTCGCGGAGCGCACCGGGTTGGCGCTTGATGACGCGGCTATCGCAAGGGAGCACCCGCATATCGTGCATCTGTCCGTCCTGCCGTTCGGCGCTTTCGGGCCCAAGGCGGGCTGGAAGGGGGACGAGATCAACCTGATCCATGCCGGTGGAGAGGGTTTCCTGTTGCCGAACGGGTTGACGGCTGACTTGTTCCCGGATCGTCCGCCGCTGAAGATCGCCGGTCATTTCGCCGAGATGCAGGGCGGAACGACCGCCGCAATGGCGGCGTTGGCTGCGCTTTGGACAGGTGAGGGGCAGTACGTCGACGCTTCGGTCCAGGATGCGAACGTCGCCGTCGGGGCCTTTGCCATCCAGCGCTACGGCGACGGTTCGGTGGAGCACCGCCTGACCCGGTCGTTCAAGTTCGGCGGCGTGATCGAATGCGCCGATGGCTACGTTGAGCTGCTGACATTGGAAACTCGCCAGTGGCTCGGGCTGATCGACCTGCTCGGGGCCGAGGACTGGGCGCAGGACCCGGAACTTGCCGACGAGGTCGGGCGCAGCGCGCGCGGCGCCGAGATCAACCAGCGGATCCGCGACTGGGCACGCCATCGCAAGGTCGAGGATCTGGTGGCGCAGGCCCAGACACTCGGTGTTCCCATGGCGCGCTACAATGCGCCGCAACAGGTTCTGACGGGTCTTCAGGAAACCGCGCGCGGCATCTTCGCGACGATCCACACGCCCGATGGGCCGGTGCAGGTGCAATCGCTGCCGTTCCGCTTTGGGCCGGACGCGCTGCCGGTCCGCGACACGCTCGCCAGCCTCGGCGCGGACCAGTCGATCCTGTCCTGCCAACCAGGTCGGAGGGCGACCGCATGAAACCTTTGACAGGTCTTCGTATCGCCGATTTCACGGTCCATGCTGCCGGGCCTTTCTGCACGCATATGCTGAGCCAGATGGGCGCAGAGGTCATCAAGGTAGAAACCGCGCTGCGGCCCGACATCTTCCGCAAGTCACATGCCGTCTATGGGCGACAGGGGCCGGCGACCTTCGATCAGGTGTCGTCGAACAAGCTTTCGGTGCGGCTGAACCTGAAACATCCGGAGGGGGTCGCTCTGGCCAAGAAGCTGGTCGGTGTCGCTGATGTCGCCGCCGAGAGTTTCCGTGCCGGAGTGATGTCGCGCCTCGGGCTTGGCTACGAGGTCCTGCGCGGCGTGAAGCGCGATATCGTCATGGTCTCCGTGTCGTCATCGGGTCAGACCGGCCCGGAAAGCCATTTCGCCGGCTACGCCCCGCTCTTCGGAGCTTGGGGAGGGCTGGGATATCTCTCGGGGCATGCCGATGGGCCGCCGGTCGAGATGCGGCACGTCATGGATCATTCGGTCGGAATGCACGCGGCCCTGGCCACGCTTGCCGCTCTCAATCGCCGTCGGCGCACGGGGGAGGGGTGCCACGTGGATGTCGCCGCGCGCGAGGTTGCTTCGTCCCTCGTGGGCGACTTTCTGACGGCGGCGTCCGCTGGCGTGTCCGTCGGCCGCATGGGCAATGACGACTTGACCCGCGCGCCGCACGGACTTTTCCCGACGGCCGATACCGATCGCTGGCTCTCGATCTCGGTGTCCAGCGACGCAGAATGGAAGGTGCTGACGACGATAATCGGGCAGCCGCACTTGGCCGATGATCCCCGCTTTGCCACGCAGGCCGAACGGTACGCGAACCGCCGCGCGCTTGACGCGCCGATCAG
Source organism: Pseudooceanicola atlanticus (assembly GCF_000768315.1). Lineage (GTDB taxonomy): Bacteria > Pseudomonadota > Alphaproteobacteria > Rhodobacterales > Rhodobacteraceae > Pseudooceanicola > Pseudooceanicola atlanticus. The sequence goes on along the minus strand of NZ_AQQX01000002.1, from coordinate 18,864 downwards.
CGACTGGACCTCGGGGCAGGGGGGCGAAGCGGCGGCGGAGCGGTTGCAGGCAGCAGGCGTTGCAGCGCATCTGTCGTGGGCTGCGTCCGACATCGTGTCAGACCCGCACATGAGGGCACGGGGCGCGATCCTCGACGTCGCCGAAACGGATGGCAACCGGCGCGCCGCGGTCGGCCGACCCGCGCGGTTCGCCGGGGATGACGCCCCGGGGATCACGCGAGGCACGCCCGCGCTCGGCGGCGATGAAGATTACGTTTACGGGGAACTCCTTGGCCTCAGCGGGGCGCAGATCAGCGCTCTGATCGAGGACGAGGCCATCTACTGAAGGGCCAAAGATGACATCTACACCTGATTACTCCGACGCGGTCGGCCGGACCGAACGCCATGTTCAGACGATCTCGGCCGACCGCGCCGCGGGCTTGGCTGCGACGCTGGACCTGGATCACGCGCCAGCGGACGGGGACCCGCTGCCGCCCGGCTGGCATTGGCTCTATTTTAATCCGTTCGTGCAGCGCCGCAATATCGGGCCGGACGGTCATCCCAAGCGCGGGGGCTTCCTGCCCGCCGTCACATTGCCCCGTCGCATGTGGGCCGGTGGACGCCTCAATTACCACGCGCCGCTCACGATCGGCCGCGAGGCCGAAAAGGTCAGCGAGATCGTCGCCGTGAAGGCAAAGTCCGGCCGCGCAGGGCAACTCGTCTTCGTGACCGTGAAGCACTCGCTCTCGCAGGGTGGAACGCTCTGCATCGAAGAGGAGCAGGACATCGTCTACCGCGAGGCGCCTGCACCTGGTGCGCCCAAGCCGACGCCTGCCGCTGCGCCCGACGGCGCCACCCGTTTCGAGCAGGTCACCCCAGATCCCGTGCTCCTGTTCCGCTATTCCGCGCTGACCTCGAATGGCCACCGCATCCACTACGACCGGACCTATGCCCGCGAAGAAGAGGATTACCGCGATCTGGTCGTGCACGGCCCGCTGACGGCCACTTTGCTTCAGGGCTTTGCCACGGCCTCCGGGGCTGGGCGACTGACCCGCTTCGAGTTCCGCGGCATGGCGCCGCTCTTTGGCGACCACCCGTTCACGCTCGAGGCCGGGGAAGAGGCCGATGGCGCGATTCCGATCTGGGCAAAGGGACCGGACGGTGAACTTGCAATGCAGGCCAGTGCCGTGATCGAACCCGCGTCATGAAAACCCCTCGTAGTTACCTCTTCGTTCCGGGTCGCATGCCCGACAGATTTGCCAAGGCGGCGGGGTCGGGGGCCGACGCCATCATCCTCGACCTCGAGGACGCGGTCGGCCCCGAAGCGAAGCCCGAAGCACGGGGTCATGTCGCCGACTGGTTCGGCAACGGCGGGGCGGGCCTCGTGCGGATCAACGGTGCGGATACGCCCTGGTTCGAAGATGACCTCGCGGCCCTTGCCTCCTGCGACGTCTCGGCGGTCATGGTGCCGAAAGCCACTCCGGAGAGCCTTGTGGCTGTGGCCGAAAGGCTGCCCGGTCGCGCGCTGGTCGCGCTGATCGAAACGGCCGAGGGACTTGCCGCCCTGCGCCGGTCGGTCACCTGCCCCGGGGTGACCCGACTGGTCTTTGGCAACCTGGATTTCGGCGCGGATACTCGGATACCCGGCACCGGCCAGGTCCTCGATCCCGCGCGGTTCGAGATCGTCCTGGCCTCGCGCCTTGGCGGACTGGTGCCGCCGGTGGATGGCGTGACACCGGAACTCAAGGACGGCGGGCTCCTGAAGGACGAGGTGGCGAGATCACGCATGCTGGGCTTTAGCGCGAAGCTTTGCATTCACCCCGCGCAGGTCGCTTTCACGAACGACGCGTTCACTCCCTCCGAAGCCGAGATCGACTGGGCAAGCCGCGTATTGTCGGCCTTGTCGGTCGCCTCTGGCTCGGTCGTGCAGGTCGATGGCAAGATGGTCGACCGGCCGGTGATCGAACGCGCAAGGCAGGTCCTGGCCGATATCGGCCGGGCCCCATGAGTTTGTCGACAGCTTGATCCTGGACCTGCGCACGGCGACGGCAATCAAGGTCCTCGGACCCATGGGGCTCAATGAGGTCGAGGAGCCCCCGTGCGCATCGGACGTGGTTCTGGATCGACATCCTGTGCCGGACGGGCGATTATGAGGTCGTGTCGGAAACGCCCAGTTGCCTAATTTCAATATTCAACTAATGGCTTGGGCGTTTCTGCGGAGTGACTCCGGCTCACGGTAACGGACGGCGTCATGACCAGGCTTTCGCCGCTTTGTCCGCCAGATCATCGGCAAGAGCGCGGAGTTTCTCTCCCAGTATCATATCCAGCACGAAAGCGATCGGTAGGGCGATCAGGATGCTCTGTCCCCAGGTCCGAAGCCAGGTCCAGGACACTCCGAACTCAAGCAGGCTGAAGACGCCCGAGAGGGCCATCGACATGAAGGCCGACATGACGAACGATCCGGTCAGCCTGTGAATGCTCATGTTACGGGTCATCTCAGGCGACCTCTGCCAGGGCCAGCGTTTCGGCGGCGGCCGTCAATGCGGCCAGGGCAGTCGGTTCGGTGATGGATCCCGTCTCGCTGTCGAAGGCGTCGTAAAAGCTGGCTACGGACACGGCAGCTCTCAGATCAGCCCCGAAGAAGCGAGCCGAGCCCTTGGCCGCGGCCAAAACGCTGCCCGCACCGCCTGGACCCGGAGAGGTCGAAAGGTAGACCGTCGGCTTGTCCTGAAACACCTTCGGGTCGATCCGGCTGGCCCAGTCGAAGAGGTTCTTGTATGCGGCGGAATAGGAGCCGTTATGCTCTGCAAAGGACACGATCACGCCGTCCGCTGCGCCGATCCTGTCGAAGAACGCCAAGGCAGCCGGGGGATGCCCGATCTGGGCCTCAAGATCCGTGCTGAAGATCGGAAGATCGTAGTCTGCAAGGTCCAGCACCTCGATCTCGGCGTGGGGGACCAGCGTGGCGGTGAAACGTGCCAGGGATTTGTTGATGGACGCCTTGCTGTTGCTTGCGCCGAAGGCCAGGATTTTCATGGGTTTTCTCCGTTCATTTTAGGTCGTTGGTTCGCTGTCGGGTGAAGTCTTCAATCGAGCGCGCCAAGCTCTCCGGCAGCATGGGCGGCAATAACCGAGGCCAGCTGCTGCGCATTGCTCATCGCGTATGGGCCCTTCTGGACGAAGGGTTCTCGCAGGGGCCTGCCGCTCAGCAGAACAGCCTGTCCGCCTTGGGTGCTCAGCAGGCTGATCTCTTCGACGCCATGCACCGCCAGCGCTTCGTCAGGGCCGAGGCGTTGTCTGGTGCCGTCGACGACCAGTTCGACATCCCCTCGGATCGTATGCAGCCAGAGCGCGTCTCCCTCCGCTATGTGGTGCGTGAAGCGGCCGTTCGGTTGCAATGCGATATCAAGGATGGTGAGGGGCATGGCGGGTGGCATCGCTCCGGTCACGCCATTGCTGGCGCCGGTCATCACCCGCACCCGATGGCCGGGGCCCTCGATCACCGGCATTTGCTTTGCGGCCACGTGAAGGGCATCGGGCGCGTCCAACTTCTGGGCCGCCGGTAGGTTCACGAAGACCTGGAGCGCATGGGTGCGCGATCCGGGTGTCGGTGCTTCGTCATGCACGGCACCACGCGCGGCCTTGAGCCAATAGAGATCGCCGGGCGCGAGGTTGATATCGTTGCCAAGCGTATCCCTGTTGCGGAAGTGGCCGGTGCTGTCCTCGAACAACACGCTGACCGCCGAAATCCCTGCATGGGCATGGGGCGCAAAGGTTGGTGCGGTCATGGTGAAATGGTCCACCATGATCAGCGGGTCCATCAGCCCGTCAAGCTGGCGATGGATGAAGCTGACCGCTTCGAATCCCTCGCTCCGAGTCATTGTCTCGCCATGCTGGACCGCCGTGATCGTGCTCTGGGGCCCGTCGATCCGGGGTATGTCTTGTGCGTTCATGTTCGCCTCCTGTGCTGATGGCGAACCTAAGGGCGGGACGATAGCTGGGAAATCCGTTGATTTCGGAACCCATCGTTCTGAAAATAGAACGGTAATGCGAAGCGTAAGAAAGAGATGATGGACCTCAACCAAGCCTATTACCTGGTGCATGTCGTCGAGAAACAGGGCTTCTCCGCGGCGGCGCGCACGCTGGGCATTCCCAAGTCGCGGATCAGCCGGCAGGTCAAAACGCTGGAAGAAGTGCTCGGTACCCGGCTCCTGAACCGGGATTCACGGCACATGTCCCTGACCGAGGCGGGCGAGGCCTACTACCGCCACGCAAAGATGGCGCTGGACTGCATGGCCGCGGCCGAGGCGGCGGTGCGCCAGGACACGGACGTTCTGGAGGGCACGGTCACGCTGTCATGCTCTGTCGGGGTCGCGCAGTTCGCGCTCGGCCGCATCCTGCCGCGCTTCCTGGCCGAGAACCCGCGCGTGGTGCTGCGCCTTCAGGCCTCTAACGACTACGCGGACATGATCGGGGACGGCATCGACCTAGCGATCCGGGGCCATGCCAAGCTGCTACCCGACTCCGGTCTGATCCAACGACGCATCACAGAAGTGCCGTGGCACCTTTTCGCGGCCCCCGACATCGCGAAACGCCTGGATGCTTCGGCTTCTCCGACCGATCTGGACGGCGAACCCGCGCTTGCTCTTGGCTGGCGCCCGGGGGGCAATTCCTGGTCTCTGGTCGGGCCGGGCGGTAGCACGGCCTCGGTTCCCTACGCCGTGCGCCTGCGTAGCGACGACATGTCCACCCTGAAACAGGCGGCGGCCAACGGTTTGGGTGTGGTGGCCCTGCCGGCTTATGTCTGCGCCGAGGATATCAGCTTGGGGCGGCTGGGACGCGTCTTGCCGCACTGGACTGCGGGTTCTCCCGAGATCAGCTTGCTCATGCACGAACGGCGGGGAAACCCGCCACAGGTTGACGCCCTTGCCACGTTCCTTATCCGTCATTTGCCAGGATTGATGCACGAAACCGGTGGAAGCTAGCGCTCTGTCTGCGTGGAAAAATGTGGCTTTGATCACGTGGGGGCCTGGGGACCGCGAACAGCAGCTTTCGGCCCTGTTAGAGTACCCGATATTGGCCCTTGCAAGAAATTCGCACGAGGAGCACCCAGTAATCAGACGCTGACACTGAGGGCGTATTCCGTTGAAAATTTGTGCTTGTTTGACGCCCACCCGGCTGAAGCAATTCTTTCATAGGGTTGGAGGATCGGGAATGATGGGACGGCGGCAAGAGGCGGAACCGGCGCTGTTCTACGAGTTCTCGCTGGCGTATCACGTCCCAAAGGACCATTTGCTCCGCTCTATTGACCGGTTCGTCGACCTCTCAGGTATCCGCCCGTATCTCGCCGATTTCTACAGGCATACGGGCCGCTCGTCGGGCGATCCGGAGCTGATGATTCGCATGCTGTTGGTGGGGTATTGCTTCGGCACCCTGAGGGAACGGCGGCTTTGCGAAGAGGTGCATCTGAACCTGGCCTATCGCTGGTTCTGTCGGTTGGACATTGGCGAAAGGGTGCCCGATCAATCAACCCTTTTCCAAGAAACCGCACGGTCGGTTCCGGGACCGCGAACCGTTGCGTCATGTACTCGAAACGACGGTGGCGCGATGCCTCGAAGAGGGCATGGTCAGCGGGCAGCGTATGGCCGTCGACGCCGGCCTTATCGAAGCTGATGCGAACAAGCAGAACGCATCGCCGAAGCTGGACCGGGGCGCCAGGCTGATCGATCCATCTGATGCGCTGCGGGCGGATCGAGAATATCTGGACGCGCCGGATAACGCAGCGTTCGGCGAAGCCGCCGAAGTCCAGCCCGAAGTTCACCTCGCATTCCGACCCTGCAAACCAACGGACTGCGGCCCGGAAACGCCCGGCATTCTTCAGCTATTCCGATAACTACCTGGTCGACAGAGACCATGGTGTTATCGTGAATTGTGGTGGAGACAGATCGATCCGGCAGACTGAAGTGGGATCAGCCAAAACCATTCTTAGGGGCATTGAAACCAAGGTCGACCTGCTTCCCGAATGCCTGATCGAAAACACTGCGTGTGGCACCGGGCCGGTGCAGTATTGGCGGGTCAATCGCAAGCTCGCCGCGCATATCCCCGTCATTTACAAGTCGGCGCGCAAATTGGAACGACCAATACATCTGCCCCGAAGGACACGCGCTGAAGCAATTCCGCCGGAAATACTCAGATCCCTAGCGGGGCCGACCGGTAAAGGGACGGCCAAATACTGGCGCCTGAAGCACACCTTTAAGGCCTGTCCTAAAGACGCGTTGCTGCCCAAACATGGACTTCCGGTCCGTCACCCGCGAGGAGAACGAAGACGTTCGGCAAGTGGCCCGCGAGATCGCGAAGACCGAACAATATGTGAGCTCGATGCGGTTGCGGAAGAAGGTCGAGATGCTACTTGCCTGCCTCAAGCCGATACCCGGCCCGGGACGGCTCCGATTACACGGCCCATACGGCGCAAATGACGAATTCCTCCTCGTTGCTACCGCCCAGAACATCCGCAAGCTGGCCGAGGTCCTTCCCGCACCGCATCAACCGCGGAAAGCCTGACAGAAAAATGCATTCACGCTCGCACCAGGTGGGCTATTTCGGCGCTTGCGAACAGGTGTTTTTCAATAGAATGGGTGGAAAGTGGTCTTTCGCTGCCGGTGCGAATGTATTTCGAGGCGGCTAACGAAGCGGATATTCAGCGGTCTACCCGGTTTGGCGCTGGCAAGTTGATAATAAGTAGGTGGGACGGGACGTTTGCCGCGCGCGCACCAATTTAGTCCTGGAACGCGATGTCTGATCTTCGGTGACAATTTTGCCGAGTCTTCCAGCGCCTCCTGTGAAGCGAAGGCGTTGCGCACAGCGAAGGCCGTTTCGGAGTAGCCGGCCCAAACCGCGATGGGCTGAATCTGGGCGTCGTGGCATTGACGGGGCCGTCTGCGCTTTCGCTGTAATTACTGTGGGTGGTATGGGTGCTGATCCTTCAGGATTTTGTCGATGCCAGGGTCGTTCAATAGGACGGGATCAGAAGTTCTCTTTTCGAAAGACGCCATCCCCAGAGACCTGTCGCGAGAATCCCGATGTTGCCGGCAAGGTCCAGGAGCATCCAGGTGTTGAGGACCGGCTCAATCAGCCAGAACCAGATGTTGAATGCGAAGAAAGGGACCGAACCGACCAGCCCGAAGACCAGGAAAGTCGTGGGGGTGAAACGGGCGGTGGCGATGATCGTGCCGCAAAGCACCGCCTGCGCGCCGAAGCAGCCCATCAGGAAGCGCGCCTGTTCGGTCGCGGTTGCGAGTTCAGGGCGGAAGGTGAGGCGCACCACCATGCCCGGAGCCAGAAGGCACCAGGCGCCGAGGAAAAGGAAGATCGCGGCAAGACAGATTTGGAGTATTCTGGAGGTCATCGGGCTATGCCTTTGTTCATTGCTGAGTTGATGAGATGGCGCTGGCGCCGTGAGGGCTGGCAAGGGCGCGGCGGGGGGCGCTCACTTTGCCGGCCCGCACTCTGCCAACGGTGCGGGTCATGAGAAACGCGTCCCCTTCGGAATAGTGCAGATCCGGGTGCGGAACGATGGGCCGCCGATCCGCGACGCGAAATCCGAGACGCAGGTAGAAGTCGATGGCGCGGGTGTTCCGTTCGAAGCAGATCAGCGACAGGTGCGGTATGGCGCGGGTGAAGGCCAGGGCCTCGACGCAGTCTAGAAGGGCGGCTCCGATCCCGCGAGAGCGGAACGGGGCGTGCACCGCCAGTCCAGAAATGTAGAGCGATCCCGGCTCTTCTAGCGCCGCGTAGGGAGCGAGCACAGGGTCCGTTTCCGGCTCCCCTCTGGCCACCTGCATCTCATAGGCGTGGGCCATTCCAATGATGCTTTCGCCCTGCGTCGCGAGCAGGCAATTCTGATAGGAAAAGGCGGTTTCCGTGCGGGCATAGCGTGCCGCACCGAGGTCTTCTAGCGACGCGCCATCTTTGGCCAGCTTGCGCCAGATATAGGTGGCCAGACCGTCCGACGAGATGAGGAAGAGGTTCGCGATTTCCGCGGCGTCCTTCTGTTCGGCACGTCGGATGTCGAATTCGAGATTTAATCCCATTGGCCTATCTATTCCTTTGGCTGCGAACGCCGTGCTGAAGCCTGGGCGCCCAACACGCGTTTGCGCATTAAGAAGTTGTGGATCCAGGTGCCTGCGATCTCGTGCTCCTGCCGAGAGACGCAGGAAAAACCGGCTCGCTCGAACACCCGACGCGCCAGTTCGCTGGCGTCGGAATGAACGCTGGAAACCCTGGCATCGCGCGCATGTTCAAGCAGATTGTTCACAAGGGCGCCGCCGATGCCGCGACCGGCGTGATCGGGATCCACATAGAGAAATCGAATGTGGCCGGTGTCGGCAAGATCAGCGAACCCGATCAGCCCATTCGCTCCATTGGCAGCGACTATGGCGTGCCGGCCATCGGTGTAGATCTGGTGCAACATTCCGGCGTCCGGCGCGATGGAGAGCCATGCCGCGACCTGATCGGGCCGGTAGGCGCGCGGCCCGAGTTGGAACACGGCCCGGCGATAGATCGCAGAAAGGGCTTCTGCGTCGGAGCTTTCGTAGGGTCGTAGCGTCAGTCCGGATGTCATCGCGGTTGCCTCAACAATAAGTGGATCGGTGGAAAGTCCACCGCTCGGGTCGTACCAGGCGTTACGACGACGCGGCGTGTGAAAAGTTCAGGGCTTCGGTCTGTGGCCGCATTCAGACAGTCGAACGCGCCAATCGTTTTACACAATTCGACTGTCATGGCTCTGGTCCTGTCACCGGGGGCTGCGGACCATCGCGGTCAGTGGTGGACAGTCGGCAACCCTGATTTCCGCCGTCGCCTCGAACCCGTGGCGGGCGTAGAGTGCGCGATTGCGTTCGGTCGTCGCCTCAAGATAGGCCGACACGCCGGTGCGGTCGCAGACCTCAAGCACGGGACGGAGAAGTGCGGCGCCATGACCCCTCCCCTGCATCTCGGGGTGCGTGCCGAGGACGGGCAGATACCAGTGCGGCTCCTCCGGGTGATGCGCACCCATCTCTTCGATCACGGCGAAGACGTCCGCCTGGCGGTGCGCCGGGATGGATCGTTCGATGAGTGCGCCCAAGGCGGCCTCATCCGGTTCGGAGCCAGGTTGAACCCAGAGCGCGGCGGCAGCGGCGTTGAGGGCCAGGGTTCCCTCCGTAAAGGCGGGCGCGCCCAAGGCGGCGGCGAAGTCTGGAAAGTACCGCTGGTAATCCGCGTCACTCGGATAGAGCCAGCGGACGGGAGGGTCCTGTTCAAAGGCGCTCTGGATAATGGAAAGCGCCTGGTCGGCGGGCGTGCGGGAGGCCGTCTTTGCGGGCGGCGAAAGTGTGGCCAGAGTGGCGTGTGTCATTGTCTTGTCCTTGGACCGAATTGCGGCCTGTGTCGGTTGAGGGTGCCGGAGAGCGCCGGCACCCCATGTCATCAGAGACGGTTCAGAGCGGGTTCACCCTGTCCCAGCCACGCATCGCGGAAAGCGCGCTCGGCGTTCTGAACAGTAGGAATGTCCAGCTGGTCGACCTCTTCCGCCTTCTCGACCTGCCAGAGGCCCCAAAGCGCCCAGGCATTGTTCGGATGCGTCCGCAATGCCGCCTCAAAGGCCTTGCGAGCTCCATGCAGGTCCCATGCTTCCAGACGCACCGCACCGAGCGTCTGGCGCACCGGGTAGTACCAGTAAGGCGGCTCCATGTAGGCGATGGTGTCTTCCAGCTCGATCGCGGATTCGAGGTGATGTTCGGCCTGGTGCAGGTCGCCCTGCGCATGCGCGATCCGCGCCTCCACGATGTGCTTGGCGATTTCAAGGACGTCGCGGGCGGGCAGGAACTGATCCTCAAGGCCGGACAGGTCGGCGTCGGCGATGATCCGTTCGATGGCCTTCTGTTCGGCCAGCGCGGCGTCGGTATCGCCCAGAAGGGCGAAGGCCGTGCCACGTGCATAGTGCCAATGGCCCTTCACGAAGGGGAAGGCGTCGCCCGGATCGGTTAGCCCCAGGATTTCCTCAGGGGCGCTGAACTGGGCATGGGCTGTATATGGCGCCGTCTCGATCGCCTGCACCCAGGCCAGTTGCCCGCTCACCTCTTCCGAGGTCACGGCGACCAGCTTGTCCGCCGCCTCCAGTGCCTCGTCTTTCAGGCCCGCCATCTGTGCGCCGACCAGCAGGAAGTGGATGTTGTGAGGGTAGTAGCCGTAGCGGTAGAGCGCGCTGGCCCCGTGGCCCGTCGCAGCGAGATAGGCTTCGTCCGCCGCAATGGCGGCCTTGTTCACCTCGATAGAGTCTCGATAGCGCCCGATGCGGTTGTAGATATGCGCGGGCATGTGGACGAGGTGCCCGGCCATCGGCACGCTGCCGCGCAGGGCATCCGCCGCCGCCTCGGCCCGGGCGGGATCGGACGAAGCCTCCACCGCGTGGATATAGAGGTGCAGGGCCGCGGGATGCGCGGGATCAAGCGCCATCGCCCTTTCGAGCGTGGCGAGGATCGCGGCCCCGTTCCCTTTCGGTGTGACGCCGTCGGCGTCCCAATAGTCCCAAGGCTGCAGGTTCATCAGCGCATCGGCGCGGATCACCTGGACGTTGGCGTCCTCAGGAAACTCCGCGGCGACATCGGCCATCGCATTGGCAAAGGCGGCGTTCAGCGATGCACGATCCGCGTCGCGCGGAGCATAGCGTTGCAGGAGGGCGCGGGCCAGCATCCGCTCCTTCTTGGTCGAGGCGGTTTCGTCGGCCATGCGCGCGGCTTCGATCGCGCGATCGATGCTGTCCTCGTGCATCCCGTCGTTCAGGTTCGGGCCAAGTGCGTAGGCCTCGCCCCAGAAGCAGGCGGAACACCGAGGGTCGGCCGCCTGCGCCGCGCGAAAAGCCTGCACGGCGGCCGCATGGTTGAAGCCCCAGAGCAGTGCAATGCCCTGTTCGAATGCGTTGCGTGCTTCGGCCACATCGGTGCCCGGATCGAAGCCGAAATTGCCATATCCGGCAAATTCAGCCAAGCGGGCGGCGTCGCCTGCGGGCAGGTCGGTCGTGGCGTGTTCTACGCCCGGTTTGAACAATTCGGTCCGCCGGTCGGTGTCATGGGCACTGGCGGGAAAAGGCAGCGCGGTTGTCGCGGCAAGCACGGCGGCCAAAGTCAATCGGTTGGTCATTAGTCAGTCCTTTCTGGAAATAGGTCGCAGCGTCGCCCGGGCGCGGCCCGGGCGACAGGCGGTCAGGTTCGGATCAGGCAGCGTGGGCGCCGACACAGCAATCGGCCATCGCTTCGACATGGCGGTGATCGGTGCCGCAGCAGCCGCCCAGCACGGCGAGGTTGGGCAGCAGGCGGCGCAGACGGGCATAGTCGCGGCCCAACTCGTCCGGGTTGCCGGCATCGAGTTCCTCTGCCTCGTCCAGCTCGGCATGGCTGAGCCGGGAGGCGTTGGCGCGGATGCCACCAATCCGCTTCAGCCAACCGTTGCCGGCCTCGAGCGCTTCGCGGAAGTGATCGGGATGCGCGCAGTTGACCATGAAATAAGCCGCAGCACAGTCGGTCCGCGCATCCGTTTCCTCGAAAGCGCGACCCAGCTGGGTGCCGTCGGGCAGTCGGCCGTCGGTTTCCACGGTGTAGGCCACCACGACGGGCAGGCCAGCCTTCTTCGCGGCGCGGATTACGCCAACGCCTTCGGCCACGGTCGAGAGGGTAACTGCAGTCACCAGGTCCACGTCGGTCTGAGCGAACCAGCCGATCTGTTCGGCATGGTAGGCTTCCGCCTCGCTGGCCGTCATGGCGGTGTCCGGCCGGTAGCCATCGCCGCGCGGGCCGATATTGCCAGAAATCACCATCGGTCGAACCGAAGCGGAGGCCCCGCGCAGGTCGGACAGGAAGCCGATCGCGGCGCGATTGATCCGCGCGAGGTCCTCGGGGCTGTGCCCCAGCTGCGCACCCCAGTCACGGCTGGCGCGCCAGGTCGGCGCCTCCAGCAGGAAACCCGTGCCGTGATCGGCGGCGATGCTGATGTGGCGGCGATAATAGCGCGCCAGCGTCTCGCGCCCCTCAGGCGTTTCCATCAGCGGATAGGCGGCGAAGGCCGGCAGGTCGAGGCCGTCATGAAAGATCAGCGTCGTTTCCAGGCCGGAATCTGTCAGCAGCAGCGTGTTTTCGAGCTGGGGAAGATTATTGCGATAGGTCGTCATGTGGGTCACCATAGGTTGAGATTTTGAGGGAACGTCGGACGTTGCGGCGGCAGACCGGTCACCTCGTCGAGGGGATCGATCCGTGGCAGGCCGAACATGCGTGTGATCAGGCTGAAGAATATGTTCGGCCTTGGCGGTCCGGACCTGTGGCCAGGCCGGCGGATTGCATGGAATTGAGTCATGTGTCGGTTCTTTCAAATTGTCTGATGAGACGGCTTTTGCCCGGTCTGCGTGAATTCACCCGGGGGCCCATGCGTGAAAGGTGCGTGAAAGATGAGTCTCCGACTCGAATGTCTGGGTGGTTTCGCAATGACGCGGGACGGTGCGAAGGTGCCGCTGAGCGCCCGCAAGCCGCGCCTGCTGGCGGGGCTTCTGGCGGTTGCCCGACATCGGACGATGACCCGCCAGCGGCTGGCCGCCTTGTTGTGGGAGGACAGCGACGCTGACCAGGCGCGGGGCAGTCTGCGCCAGGCGCTGGCCCAGATACGGCGCGCCGGCGGAGGGGGCTGGGTCGAGGCAGAAGGTGAGGAGCTGCGCCTTGGCGTGGATGTGTCCACCGATCTCGACGCTTTCCAAGCAGCACTGGCGCGCAATGATCCGGCAGAGGCGGCGCGCCTTTATCGCGGATCCTTCCTGGAAGGCATCGACGCGAATGCGTCGGACCTTGGGCAGGCCATCGCAGAGCATCGCGCGCGGTTTGCAACTCTCGCCACGGAGGCCCTGTCACGGGAGCTGGATCGCTTGGGCGACAGTGCAGAGGCCGCGGCGTTGGCACATCGGTTGCTGGGCCTGGACCCGCTGAACGAAGCGGCGCATCGCCGGCTGATGCAACTGGATGCGGCGCGCGGCATGCGCGGGGCAGTGCGGACGCGGTATGAAACGCTGGAAGCCGCGCTGAGGCGCGACCTTGGCGCGGAGCCCGCGGCCGAGACGCGCGCGCTCTATGATCGGCTGCGCCGGGGGGCCGGTGCTGCGCCCAAAGAGCCAGAAGCGAAAACAATGCCCGACACGGCCGATGCAGCAACGCCGGGCACGGCCTTCCTGCTCATCTGCATGGAGGCCGAAGGCATGGTCGATCTTGCCTGGCTGCGGGACAGGGCGAGTGCCGAAGGTGCGACGGAGCTGGAGACAGGGCCGGGCGAGGTGGCGTTCCTCTTCACCGACCGGGCCTTGCGCGACGTGTCGAATACGGCTCTGCAACTGGCTGAAGCGGCCGGAGAGGCGCTGTCTTTCGGGCTGACCGCTCAGGACGTTGACGCGCAGGCGGCATCCCGTTCGCTTGTCCGGGCGCGACGGATTGCGGCGATGGCTGCCCCTGGTGAGGTATTCGTGGCCCCGGACCTGGCGCCGCGTCTTGGCCTCGCGGTCGAGGCGGGCCAGCGCGCCGTCGCCTTGCAGCCGGATGCGATGCGCAAGCGCCCTGATCTGCCGCTCATCGGACGGGACACGGAACTGGCTCAGGTAAAAGCCGCGATCGCGACAGCGCAGGCGGCGGGCACGGGCCTGACGATCCACCTGGCCGGGGAGGCCGGGATTGGCAAGAGTCGCCTGACCACGGAAATCGCCCGCAGCGTCCGCCAATCCGGGATGAGTATCGCGACTGCCGGGTTCGATGCGTTCTCTTCCGGGACGCGTCACCTGGCACAACGGATCATGGCCGGGCTACCGAACCTGCCGGGGCCGGTCGATGTGTCGTCGATTGACCGGGCGGTCTGGTCGTGGCTGCGCGATGCGGAGCCGGGCAAAGACGTGGAATTGCGGATGAGCGCGCTGTCGCCCGAGGCACAGCAGGCCCGGATCGTGGAGGTCCTTGCCGCCGCGCTGACCCGCGCGGCGCAGCCCTCGGGTCTGCTTGTCGTGATCGAGGATTGTCACTGGCGTCCCATGGGTGCGGGCGATTTCATCCTCGACCTGGTCAGGCAGCTTCAGGACAGTCGCACCGTTCTTCTGCTGACCGAACGGCCGGGACCACGCAGCCTTGATCGTCGGCTTGCGGTGCGGGCGCGGTCGGGTCTGGTGCGGGTCACACTGCCACCGCTGCCCGAGGCGATGGCGCGTGACCTGGTCCGTGCCGTGGCCCCTGATATCGCCACCCCCGAGGCGGCTATCGAACGGGCCGCCGGGCATCCGCTTTTCCTGATCCGCCTGCTCGAAGCGCAATGGATCGACGGCGCGCTCCCTACGAGCGTCGCGGAACTCGTGCAGGAACAGGTTGAGCGCCTGCCCGAGGTCGAGCGGAACGGATTGCGGCAGGCTGCGATCCTCGGGGTCAGCTTTGATCGTGCCGACGCTGCCGCGATCTTTCCCGATACTGCAAGTCTGCGATCCAGCGGTGACCTGTTGCACGAGACGGAAACCGGGCTTGCCTTCGGTCACGACCTCATCCACCTGGCGATCTACGAGGCCATTCCCGAGGAGACGCGGCAGGATTGGCACGCGCGCGCGGCGGCCCATTTCCGCGGAGTGGCACCGTTCAGCTGGGCCGATCACGCGTTGCGGGCGACGGATGATGTCGATGCCGGGCGTGCGGCCGTGGCTGCGGCGAACGCCATGGTCGCCGCGCGCCGGTTCTCTGCTGCTTTTCCCTATATCGAGGCCGGTCTGGCCCGTGACGGCGACCCCGAAGCGCAGGCAGAGCTACATTCGTGCCGCGCCAGCATCCGCCGCACCCGGGGCGACATGGCCGGGGCATTGGAGGATTACCGGACCGCCCATGCTTTTGCCACGCGGGCCGAAACGCGCGTGGCGATGCTGACGCGCCAGGCGCTTGTCCTGCATCGGCTTGGCCTGGGGGACGAGGCCGACCGGGCCCTGGACGCAGCCGAGGACATAGCCGATGCAGCCGGACTGAGCGGCCCCGTACGAGCGGAAATCCATGAACAGCGAGGCAACCGGGCCTTCGTGCGTGGCGATCATGCCGCCTGCCGGGCGCATCATGCGGCTGCGCTGGACCTAGCCGAAGCAGCGGGCGATCCGCGCGGCATCGCCCGTGGCCACGGTGGCCTTGGCGATGCGACCTACGCCGCCGGTCTGTTCACCACCGCCTACGACCATTTCACCAAGGCCATCGAAACCGCGGAAAAGGCGGGGCTGGGTCTGGTGCGGGAAGAGTACATGTTCATGCGGGCCTTTTCGCTGTTCTTCGCCGATCCCGGTCCGAAGGCATTCCTTCTGGCCGACGTTGCGGTCGACAGTGCGGTCCAGTGCGGGGCCGCGCGAACAGAGCTCATCGCCCGCGAAATAAGAGCTGAAATGCGCACGGCCAATGGCGACTTGAAGGGGCTGGAGGAAGACCTCGTCGCGATTTCACAGCTGGCTACGGCGAAGGGTGAAACCCGGTTCATGAAGGATGTGCAGACCTGCTACGCTTGGCTGCATATGCGGCGAGGTGAGTTGGATGTGGCACGCAACTACATCGAGCCGCTCCTCGATGACGCCTGCTCCGATGCCTATATCGGTGGCAAAATATTGGGCCTCGCCGCCTTGCTGGCACAGGATCGCGCCGCGCGGGATGGCTGGATTGCGAAGGGCAGGGAATGCCTGGCGCGTGGCTCTCTCGCCCATTCGGTTTTCTGGTACCACGCCAGCGTTCTGGAACGTGCCGTGATGGACCGCGACCACGCCCTGGCCGAGGAGGAGATCGCGGCGATGAAGGCCTTCGCGGCGCAGGAACCGATCGGGATCGTGTCGCTATATATCCGAACCGCAGAATTGGTCCTGTGGCCCTCATCCGATCAGGATCGCCGAAGCCACGCGGAGGTCGTCCGGGCCGCCGGGCTGGAGGATTGTGCGTTGATCCTGCTTCGTCCAGACCAAAGCTATGTCAGACCCTGAAAGGTCGCGCGATTTGGTTGAACCCGCGCCGCCGGGACGCGGGGCGCCATTGAATTATTCCACTGTCAGCGGCTCGCTCAGCAGACTGATCGCAAGGGCGTCGCCCGGCCAGCGCCGAACGAGTCGCTGCAGGGCCGCGACGGGCATCGGGTCCCCCAGAGCCGCCAGGTGCGATTTTTCCCTGTCGGTTGCCGGAAGCCATGCCAGCAGGCGGTTTGCGGCGCGGCCGATCGTCGGGTCGTCGGCCTTTAACGCATGCGCCATCACGATATGCGCCATGATGAAAGACGGGGCCAGGCGCAGCGCCATTGCGGCGGCCTGCACGGCGTCTCCGGGCGCAGAACGCAGCATTCCGATCGCGCGGTCGAATTGCACAACGCTGCCTTGCGTTGCCCCGGACAGGGGCCAGCCGTCGGAGCCGAGGACCGGCCTTTCGATAATTGGATAGCCCATCCCTACATCTCCGCCTTGCAAATGAGATTGAGCAGGCGCCACACACGCCAGTCGCGGATGTGGCGCGCTGGCAAAGGGAGAGCCGAGAATTTTCCCGGTTGTTGGAGATGCTGGATCATGGAGGCCTCGCCAAGACTTTCGAAATCGATGATGAGGTCGTTTCCTAGGTCGCAGTGAATTCCGCACGGGGCACGGCGTGAAATAAACGTGAAAATATTCGGTCATACTGTCATGGCGGGCATCAACTGTCCGGAAACAGCTTTGTAGAGTGCCTCTACCGGACCTGACAATTGGAGCGTCCCGCTGGCAGATGACCAGTTAGCATCCTAAGCTGCTTGGGCAGCCTGCTCATGCGCAAAGAAGGAGCGTGCTGTGACAGCCTAAATCATTGGCCGAATGGAGATTTACAGCCGGGATTGGTTGGAAGAGTGTTTTGTGGGGATTCCTGATTTGGTTAACCGTCACAATGGGGCTAACGAGGTCTGCGGTTGCCCCCCAGAGCGCCTTGAAGGAGCCGGCAAGATGCCTGAAGCTGCCTTCACCGTCGAATTCCCGGACCGCATTTATGCGACACCATTCTGAAATTCCGACGAGTGCCAGTCTCTTGGGGCTCAATGAAGCTCCGATTCCATTCTGAACACAATCCTCACCGATTCGTTGGAGTGATCGCATATCCTCTTCGTCCAGTTCTGCCGACCTAGGCCTGATTCCAGGTTTCGCAAGTACGGCGCACGGAGGTATCGGCGGGCTACGCTGCAACATCCTGCGCTGGGATTGAACGGCCGCAAAGCTTAGAACTGCTCTGTCGCTCCCGCCGCTTTCTCGTTCTGCCGCCCAGGCGGGCGCAACCATTCCATTGCACGCCCGCCGGTAAAGCCGTGCAGAATTGTCGACAGCAACACGACTATCGCAACGATAGACCAAAGCTCGGCCTGCTCTTCGATCTCGCCCTGGGAGGTTGCATAGGCGAGGTAATAGATGGAACCGATGCCACGCACGCCGTAGATTGCGACGACTAGCCGCTCACGCGCCGACAAGCTGGTTCCCAAGAGACTGATCCATCCGGTCACTGGCCTTACGACAAGGATCAGTAACAGAGCAATTGCAACATGGGTCCAGATCAGGTCCGCCAGAAGCACGGGCAGGACGCTTCCGAAAGCGACCAGAATAAGGGCCGTAAGCCCGTGCTCTATAGCCTCGGAGAAATCGTGTAGCCTGCGGTGGAAGTCGTTTTCTTTCTCGATCCGTCGCAAAGTGAAGCCCATTACAGCGACAGCGATGAAACCATATCCTTCGATCAGCTCGCTCGAACCGTAGCACAGGAACACTCCGGCCAATGCAATCACGCCGGAGCCCGTTTCAGCGAGGGCAGCATTTCTGGGAATGTTGAACAGCACGAAGCCCAATGCGCGCCCACCGGCCCAACCGACCACGCCGCCGATAACTATTTTGTAAATGACATCTTTGCCGATCCACTCAAGCCCCCAAGTAACCGGCGTTATTCCTTCGTGAGCCACGAACAAAGCGAGGTAGACAAATGGGAAAGCAAGGCCATCGTTCAGACCCGCTTCTGTCGTCAGTGCGAAGCGTACAGGGCGCTCTTCTCCCTTGTGCGGCGGGCCGACCTGAACGTCTGAAGCCAGCACCGGATCGGTGGGCGCTAGGATCGCTCCTAACAAGACCGCACTTGCAAAGGACAGGCTCGCAACACCCACCCCGAGAAGCGCAACGGCGATGATGGTTAGCGGCATCGCGACGGCCAGCAGTCTTGTAGCAGGGCGCCATCGGCCCCACGAGCCGATTTCGTCGATGCGCATCCCGGCACCGAATAGCGCAACAATCACCGCCATCTCGCTAACATGTTCCCAAATCGCCGGCGAGCTGACAGGATCCGGCAGCGGTGGCAACTCAGGAAGCAAGAACGCAGCCAAACCCCCGAAGATCAGCATCATCGGCGCCGCGACAGGTTCCCTCTTGGACACCATCCGAGGCAACCAATAGGAAACGATAATGACCATGCCAACGAAGGCGAGTTGAAGGTGGTATGTCTCGAATGCGAAAAAGGACGACAGTTGCTGGAATAGCATGGCGCTCAGGATTGCGTCATCGGCTTGTCACTACAGGGGGCGCTCATCTTTTCGAAGTCCTTTCTTAGAATTCGCGTGCTAAACTCAAACACTTCAAGCGCTTGCGGGTTCCACTGTTAGGCCACGAACCAAGGATCCTTTGCTGCAGCCCGGCGTGCCCGAAATCGATCGATGCCTCTCTGAAACACGCCACCTTCGAAGTTCTGGAAACACTCTGGAACATCAAATGATGACCTGCAGACATGCTTGTTACAAAGATTGGCAGTGACCTGCCCCCTGTTGGTCCCTCGTTCATAATGAGAGTCTGCAGGT
>NZ_AQQX01000019.1 GCF_000768315.1 Pseudooceanicola atlanticus | reverse complement strand
CCAACCTGCAGACTCTCATTATGAACGAGGGACCAACAGGGGGCAGGTCAATCCCTCCTCACATTCAACAGCAAGCTTCGGTCCGAATGCCTGAACGCCCACTGGTTCATGAGACCTGCTGATGCCCGAGAAAAGTTGGAAGAGTGGCGTAGACACTACAACGAAGACCGCCCCCGTAGCTCGACCGGATACATCGTCTCGATGTCGTAGGCAGCCCGCAATCATGAGAAAGTCAGAAAAATCCGGCTTCCGGCGGTCCACGGTTGGGGCGCAGCGTGCCACAAGGCGAGCATGCGATTCCGAGCGCCGATTACATTGGACCCGAACGATTACACAATACGAAAGACCCGGCCATCACAAAGGCCGTGAGGTTGGGATCAGAAAACAAGTATGTCAGCCGCTGTCACGACGGCACCCTGCTCGAATGTCGCCAATGCCTGTTGCGCTGCTTTTCCGCTACCATCGGCATCAAAATACAACGTCCCGCCAAGATGGTCGAAGACGAAGTAATCGTCTGCATCCAAAGCATTTGTTCCAGAAACAAAGTGCTTCGGGTCCAGTGTACCGGCCAAGATCTTCACGCCCAGGATCGAAACTTTGATTTGCAGGATATCGCCCTCTAGCTTTGTGTTCGTATTGAAGTCAATGATCCGATCAACATTGTCGGGACCAAGAGCGCGATCGAAGACAAATGTATCTGCCCCCAACTGCCCCTTTAGCGTATCGCGACCTTCTCGCCCGATGATAGTATTCGCGTATGGCGTTCCGATGATCGTATTATCAAGTGCATTACCAATACCGTTCAGGTTTGCAGGCAATCCGGACTTGGTGAATAGATTTTGCATGTGGAGCTGCTCCACATTTGCTTCTAAAGCGTAGGAGCGGAAAGCGCGAACTACGTCGATGCCTTGCCCCGAATGCTCAATTACCGTATCACCCGGAGCACGTATAAGATAGGTATCGTTCCCCAGCCCACCAAACATAGTGTCGTTGTTCTTCCCACCGTCAAGGATATTATCGACTTCATTCCCCCAAATGCGGTTCATGAGGCCGTTTCCTGCTCCAACCTGCGCTTTTCCTTCAAGGTGCAAGTCTTCGATGTGACGATTACCCATCCGGAAGTCAACATTGGAATAAACAGTGTCGAGCCCAGCCCATTTCCGACTTTCCGAAATCCGATCACCCTTGTTGTCGACATAGAAATTGTCGGACCCGGGGCCTCCGATCATCAAGTCAGCGCCTGTTCCACCATTAATATTATCATCCCCGAAGAATCCATTCAGAACATCGTCATCATCGCCACCAATCAACTCATCGTCTCCGGAGCCACCAGAAATATCATCCTCGCCGCGGCCGCCATAGAGTACGTCTGCGCCAGCGTTGGCCAGAATTAAGTCGTCTCCATCCAGTCCCCAGAAGGTGTCATCCGAAGCACCGCCCTGCATCCGATCGAAAAACCGAGAACCCACAACCTCTTCAATCGAATCGAGTGTGATCCACTCCATACCGTCACTACGACGCACATAATTTTGAGGAACAACCACATCGTATAGCGCTGTCTTCACTTCACGACCGGCGTAGTCCGAACTCTCGGACAGATCGATCCTGTCACGCCCCGTTCCTCCATGAAGGGTATCATTCCCTCCATTCGGCCTAACAGTATCATTTCCTGCGCCGCCAAATATTTCTTCCGTCAAAGATGTACCATTCAGAAGATCGGCAACCTTTGTTCCTCGGACAGCCGTCGCGGCTGAGTCGATTTTAATAGTCGCCGTCGCAGTAAAAGTTTGTGAGCCATCATCGACCATGTAGACGAAGCTGTCGTGACCAATAACACCTGAGAGGTTGCGATACACAAAGCTGCCGTCAGAAGTGATGGTCAGATTACCACCGCTTGGCCCCGAAACCACCGACAAAGCGAAGGGCGCTTCGGATTCGTACTCGTCGTTCGTAGTGACTATTCCCGCAACGGTGCCAAAGGCTTCTACTTCATAGGTATCATCAACGGCACCTGCGATAGGAACTACCGGCTCACCCTGTCCTTGTGACACATTCCAGAAGTAAGAGGATTCTTCGGCGACGCTCCCAGTACCATCCAGGATGAATGAGGTGATTTCTATTGCTTCAAAAGAAAGGTGGTACTCTGAATGCCCGGAAATTCTGTCGGCGACCTTTACGAAGAATGCGTTAGTTAGGTCTACAATTGTATCTGCTACTAAAATGCCATCTACGTTGTATTGCCCAACCTGAAGAAGGCGAACGTTGGGCAGGATCGTGCCCCGGAGCAACAGGTCCTGAAAAATTGGGTTTGCAAAGTCCTGTTCATGCAGCTTTAGAACGATCGGTTCGAAAGATGGTCGCCCATCTCTTGTCCCGGCGTCCTGGCCTGCGCTAGTGCGCAAGCTGAAACCTTCGAGTTCGAAGGCCCCTTCGAAGCCACTGCGCGTTACGTCCCCCTCATAATCTTCAAGCTGCATCAGAAATATCGGATCTTCAGTATGATCCTCTCTGAAATCTGCGGTAGCCTGCCCAATACCGACGCCTGCTTGATTCGAACTGAAGTTCCATTGAAGGACATCGCTGCCGATGGTCTCTCCAGCACGCGGCCCTTCAATAAAGTGCTCAACCTCAATTGAACCTATCTGTAATTTAATTTTATCAGCTCCCCCCGCATGCAAACGCATTTCAGATAACACAGCATCTCCCAGACGCATCTCCATGCCAATATTGCCTGAGTCATCATGCCCCACCAAACGTGCAGCAGGCAAAACATCCGAATTAAGGAGGTGCTCCGTCAGTATTGGCAGAATCCTATCCGCTTCAAAAAATAGATTCATTTCCGGAATCGTGCCGCTTTGGCCAATTTCAAAATCGAATCCTTCCAGAGCAAAGCCACTCAGGTCCCCACGAAACTGGTTAGGCTGGAATGATCCGCTCAGGCCCTCAATCACCAGCAGGTAGTTATTGAAGCCCCTGTAGTCGACTTGCCCTGCAGGGATTGCCTTCGGCACACCCACTCCAATGGATGAAGTCGACGTATCAACCGATCCGCTGGCCTCACCAAGCAATTGCCCCAACTCGTTCCGTCGTTGAGACGAAATCTCGATTGCATCAAAATCAAAAGTTAAAATTACGCCTTCTCTGGCGTTCATTTTCCAATTTGACAGCTTGAGAGTATCAAAAGAAATAGTCTGCCTATCCCAAGTCGCGAGACCTTCATCGAAGACTTCGATCAGACTGGCCAAGGGCAAAACCTGGCCAACTAGCAGGTGGGATAGCAGTTCGAGATTTCCAAGGTTGAAGGCACCAAGCGTGACCTCGACACTCTCGTAAGTCGGCGTGGGCACCCTAGCCGTCCCAACACTTGTTTCTGTCGCTGCATTGATTTGGAAGTCCTGAATCTCGAAGGAACCTTCGTGCGAAAAAACTTGGGACGGACCGGAAATGCCCTCTATGGCAAAAAGAATGTGGGATTCGCCCGTGGCATCTAGCGCAGTGCTAGAGTCGAAAGCCGTAACAGAGGAGCCTGCCCCCGCTGAAGGAACATCATACTGAAAAGTGTTCTCTCCAGCCGTCAAGCCGCCAAGCTCCACCAGAGGCGTGCGGATATCCATTTGCCGGTAATTGAATGTGATTTTGTCGGGTTCCGCTTCTTGTAGTTCGAAACCCGTAACCATCGTCTGCCCGAAGCGAGCTTCCGTCACAATCTGGTTGTCACCAAACTTGTAGCCTACAATTCGGAAACCCTCATGAATTGCGCGGGTTTGAAAATCTTCAATGAGGAAAGGGCTAATCGCGTCGAGGTCCAGAAAAAGTTCTATGTCCTTGAAAACGAACCCCCCTCTCCGGTCGGAATCATTCACACTATCGATATCAATCTTGAATGATGACAGTTCGAAAGCGCCTGAGAACTCCAGAGTCTCCACCGGCCCCTCGAATTCATCGAATATCACGTAGTAGGCGTCCGGCTGCACCCTCGATTCGTTTGAACCAGCCGTCGCCTCGGGAACACTTGTTGGTGAGCCTCCAGCCCTATCATACGCAAATGAAGTTTCGTCCTGGCCGGTACCGACGCCGGCTGCTGACAAGAGTTCGATCTGAGCGAAGTCGAATGCAACCGATGTCAGATTTTCCGTGAACGTAATTCCTGCCAACACTGCCTCGCCCAGCCTAATAGTTTGGACAAGTTGCATAGCCCCGCTATCTTCCGAAGCGAGTTTGTACAGGTTTACGGCCTTTCCCGCCGGCATTGTGTAAAATTCCTCCAAAATCGCCGGAAGAAAGGGATGCCCCTCTATTTGGAAAGTAAGCGGAGTCCATTCTATCGCGTCCTCGCGGGCTAGTTGGCCCGAGACAAGGTTCGACAACACGCTCAGTTGATGTCCGGCGACTTCAAACATTCCTTCGTAACCTTGGAAGGTGGAGGTCCCAGCGACGCCTTCGATCGCAAGAAAATATAGTTCTTGCTCAGGCGTCATTTCCGCCGTGGCGTCTACATTCGGCTCAGAAATGTTGGCTCCAGGTGCGTCCTGAATAAAGTCCCATTCGGTCACTTCCGTTCTGAAAGCGTCAGGCGAGTAGGAACTGGACAGCGTTTGGAAAACGAACTTCAATGTATCTGGCGAGCCACTGTCCTGAGTATAGCCGGTAATTTGGACTTCACCGAAGCTGACCTCGCGGACGATCTCCAAAGCACCTGCGCTTGGCTGTATCGAAACGACCTGAACCGACTCTATCCGGCGGTTCTGCAACATATCCTGAAGGAATAGCGGTGCGGCAATGTTGGTCTCAAGACTGACAACAACCTCTGAAGCCTCTGCTGGTCGAAGCGGATCATTCTTTGAAATCAGGAAAAAATAATCGAGAAGCTCGTGCTCCCCGTCAGAAAGTCCAGACGTAAGTTCGGACGCAGGATAGCCGTCGATAAGCAGGTAGTGGGTGAGGGACATGACAAATGCCTGAGATGAAAAACTGAGAAAATTGCTCGAAGCATAGCACCTGATCCAGGTCTTCCAAATACGAATTGTCGCCCGCCATTCCTTTCGGGCCGCCCACAGGTTGCGTGAGCTGGACTTGATGTGCAGTCGCTCTCTTGGAAGTGCCTTAGCCTATCCAGTTCTGCCTACAGATTATCATCTTCCACCTTGCCGACCGCAGAAATACGGACACGACGTGCGGATTGGCTGCACGCGATCCCACTACTTGGTTCGATTGCGTCGTTTTGCAAACTACTGATCGGAACCGTTATCCGCAGTCCGTTCGGCCTCGGCCTGTTCTGCTGCCCAGGCGCCTGCCGCTTCCACGGCGACAGGCGAGGCAGTCGGCACGATGCCGAGGTAGCTATCTGTTTCCTCAACGGGTGCGGCCGCGCGCTGCGTCATGCGATACAGTGCGTAGAGGGCGATGATGGCAAATGTTCCACCCAGAGCCAGCCAGAAAGCGTAGGGCCCGAACCACTGCATGGCCGAACCAGTAACGAGTGGCCCCAGGATGGCCCCGATCCCGAAGGTCAACACCAGCCCGCCGGAGGCCGCCGGCATCGTATCGCTGGACAGGGAGTCGTTCGTGTAGGCAAGGAAAAGCGCATAAAGCGGCGTAGTCACCCCGCCTGCAAAAAAGGCCGCGGCCATCAGCGCCCACAACAGATCTCCGGCTGCCCATGCTAGGCCGCAGCACAGCAGCCCCAATGCCGCAGAGCCGAATATCAGCAACCTCCGGTCCATCCGGTCCGACAACCAGCCGATCGGGTATTGCAGGACCAGCGCACCGGCAAAAAGCATCGCAACAAATAAAGAAATTTGCGCTGCACTCATCCCAATGAGCGATCCAAAGACCGCGGCCATGCCCGACTGTGTGGCATAAACCCCGCCAAGGAAGAAGATCCCGATCGTGCCGAGAGGAGACGCGTCAAACAGTTCTCGTAGGGCCATTGGCCGCGCGACTTCTGCCGCGGGCACAGGTGAAACGGCCAGCAGGATCGGTGCGAAAGAGATAGATACGCAGATCGAAGCGCCGATGAATAGCGCTGAGGATGCGGCATCACCAAGGTTCAGCAGTGCCTGCGCACCGATTATGCCGAGCGTCTGTGCGATCATATAGGCAGCCAGGACCTTGCCCCGGTTTTCATTCGTCGAAGCATCGTTAAGCCAGCTTTCCGCGGTAACATAGATGCCTGACATGCAAAACCCAATCAGAAGCCGCAGGATCGTCCAAGACCACGGATCCGTCAGCAGCGGAAAGGCGATAAGTCCTGCCGACATGAAGCTGCCAAGCGCGGCAAAGACCCGCACATGCCCCACCCGCCGGATCATGATGGGACTAACGCGCGCGCCAGCTAGGAAGCCCGCGAAATACCCTGAAGTGACGATCGCCAACTCGCTCGCCGAAAACCCTTCGATTCCGCCGCGCAGGCCGATCAGAGTGAAATGCATACCGTTGCCCAGCATGATCAGTACGATACCGAGCAGAAGTGCCCAGACCCCTGACAATACCTTGATCAAGATGCGCTCCTTCCCATGGGATCACGACCACCAAGCGAACGATCTCAGAAGCGCATGCGGCAGTCGGCCCTGTCAATAACGGCTTGGAGCTTGCCCCCGAATGTCGCTTACAAATCCAATGATCGTACCGGCCGACGTTCAGCCAGAAGGCAGTTCTAACCGCGCCCCGTCAGATCAGCGTCACCCTGTCGCCCGGAGCGATATGACCCGGGTCCAGGACCTCGGCGTAGACCCCCATGTTCATGTGACCGAAATTGTTGTGCAGCAGTTGCGGGACCTTCAGGTCGCGCTCTGCCGTTTCGGGGTTTACCTCGGTCGCGGCGCAGCGTCGGGTCTCGAAGATCACTCTCAGGCGTGTGTCGCCAATGCGGATTTCGCGGTCCATCATGTCCAGTTCGGAAAATCCGGGCCAGCCGTCGAGGACAAGGTTCGCGCGAAACCTGGCCGGGTCCAGCTGCACCCCGGCCTTGCGCTCCAGGTCGCGCAGGCTGTCCAGGTTCAGGATCGAAATCGCGTTCATCATCTTGTCGGACACGACCGAGACATCGGTGAACCTGTGCGGCGCGGCATGGACGAATTCAGGTGTCTTGTCCTCCGCGAGGTCCAGGTGGCGCGCCATGTAGGCGACCGCGCCCGCCCGACCATCGGCATCGGTCAGATCAAAGCTGTGCGCGACCCCGTCATATGTGACCGACATCTGCCGGGTGTCAGGGTCGAAGGTGGTGTTCAGCCGGGCCAACGCGGCTTCCTGCGCCAGCACCAGGAACTTGTGCTTGGGCAGCGGTTTCGGGGCTTCGGGATCGAAGCCGCTATCGGCACGGGCAAAGCCGAACATGCGGTCGTTGGGAAACCCTTGTCCCGGGATCAGGTCGACCCCCTCCAATGGCTGCGCCGACAGGCCCTTGATCGGGTAGCAGTAGAGCGCCCGAATGGTTGCATCATCACTCATCTTGTCAATCCTTCGAGAATACGAGCCACGGCCAGAAGGTGGCGGTCAGCGCCTGCGGCACCGACAAGTTCAACGGAAAACGGCATGCCATCCGGCCCCGGGCCAAAGGGCATCGAAACCGCAGGCAGCCCTGCCATGCTGGCAATCAGGGATCGCGCGGTCATCGCATCGAACAGCGGCTTGGTCTCGCCGTCGATCGTGATTTCCTCGGTATCGCCCAGCTTTGGCGCGGTTGCGACGAGGGTCGGAGAAATCAGTGCGTCGAGCCTGTTTCCCTCGAACAACGACTTCATTCTGTCGCGCAGAGCGGGCAGGACCGCCGTCGTCGCGGCCACGTAGACCTCGGGCCCAGGCAGCTCTCCTCTCGACAAGGCCTCGAACAGGCCGCGTACATCTGGGCTCGCGATGTTGCCGGCAAACTCGGCCAGCGACTGGCCCATCATGTTTTGGGCGAAGGCGATCCAGTTGGCGCGGGTTTCGTGCAACACGACCGGAAAGCCCGACTGCGCCGTCATCTCTCCGATCTCGGGGGCCTCGAGCGGGACCAGGATAATCCCTGACGCTTCCAGTTGGCGCAGAACGTCGCGCCCCGTCGCTTCCATCTGTTGCGAAAGACCTGTCCAATACGGATCGCCAACCACGCCGAGGCGCAGCTGCGACGGATCGTCAGGAAACTGTCCGTCTGTTTCCCCGGAAATGACCGCGTCCAGCAGGGCAACCTGTTCCACGTCAGCCCCGAACGGCGCGATCGTGTCGACGGTGTCGGACAGGGTCAGCACGCCATCGCCGGGGTAGCGCCCCGTGCTCGGGCGCAACCCGACACAGCCGCACATCGCGGCAGGAAGCCGACCCGACCCCCCGGTATCCGTGCCCAGCCCCGCGGGAACACAGCCCGCCGCCACGGCCGCAGCCGTGCCGCCACTGGACCCGCCGGCCATGCGCGTTGGATCGGCGGGGCTGGCGACTGGACCGAAATGCGCATTGGCGCTTGTTATGCCGAAGGCCAGTTCATGCAGATTGGTGATCCCCACCACGACAGCCCCGGCCTGCCGCAGGCGGGCCACGGCAGAGGCGTCTTCGGAGGCGATACACCCCTCTAGGGCGGGGGATCCTCCGTCGAACGGCTGACCCTCGGCGGCGATATTGCCCTTGATCACGACCGGTACGCCAAAAAGGGCCTGCCCATCTTGAGGGCCCGTCTCATCCAGCATTTCCGCCCGGCCCAAGGCTTCGCCCTTCATCGGATGGGTCAGCGCATTCAGACCACTGACCTGTTCCAGCTGATCAAGCGCGTGTTGGATCCGTTCTGTCACGTTGTGTGTCATGTCCCTGCCCCCGGCTCACAGCATCTGGCCGGCCTGCCCGAGACAGGCGCGCGCCTCCTTGGTCAGTTCGGCGACCAGATCAGCCGCGCCCCGGACCTCGTCGATCAGTGCCGCCCCCTGCCCCGCCAGCATCGGCAGTTGTTCAAGGTCACCGGTCGCGCCTGTCATCGGAACCAGGCTGGTAAAGGGGAATAGCGGCGTTTCCTGTCCCAGCATCTCCATTCGTCCTAATGGCGGCTGGTCAGAGGTGTCCGCCGGGATGTCCGCGATGCGGTCCTCCCAGGCGTCAGAAACGGGGTTGGCGATGACCCGCATCGGGTTGAACCGTGGGTCGTTACGGCCGAAGACATGAGTCAATGTGGTGCCGCCCGGCCCGGTTGCCAGGATGCGCTGCTTGTATTCATCGGCGGCGGCAGCTTCGGCCGACGCGACGAAGCGGGTGCCCATCCACACCCCGTCTGCCCCCAGCATCAGTGCTGCCGCGATGCCGCGCCCATCCACGATCCCCCCCGAAGCGAGCACAAGCGCCCTGTCCCCAACCGCGTCGCGAACAGCTGGCACAGAAACGATCGTTCCAGCGTCGCCGAAATTGTGACCTCCTGCCTCGGCCCCTTGGGCGATGATGACGTCCACACCCTGATCCGCCGCCCGCGCCGCGGCCTCTGCACTGCCGACCTGTTCCCACACATCGATACCTGCGTCATGCAGGCGATCGATCCAGTTCTGGCCGGGATCGCCCCAGTGAAAGGACACGGCCCGCGGCTTAATTTCGCACATCAGGTCGATATGGGCGTCGGTGCAGTAGATCGTGATGAAGTTGACGTGGAACGGCTTGTCGGTCCCGGCCTGGGTCCCCGCGACCAGCATCCGTACCGCTTCGGGCGGCAGGATCCCCACGCCGGCAATCGCCCCCATGGCCCCGGCATTGGAGACGGCGATCCCAAGGTCGGGCGTCATCCCGGCAAAGGCCATCCCAGCCTGGGCGATCGGCGTGTCCAGCCCGTATTTTTCCGTGAACTTCGTCTTGATCGCAGTCATCGTCTTCCCTTTCCCTGTCTGGTTTTCGGGAAAGCCTAGCGAAGCGCGGTCGGCTCGCGACTGCGAAATGCCCGTGGGCCATGCGTGAGAGTGCACTCTGTAAGCGTTCCGGATCGCGACCTGCCCGAACCCTTGCCCCGATGACGAGGGACGGACAGTATTTCGGTATGGATCAGACACCGACACAGGCGACCGACACCACGTGGCGCAGTTCCGGCCCCATCCCGGATTTCGGGCAATGGGCGGATCACGTCGCGCAGTCCTATACGGCGCTGACCGTGCGCCAGTCGCGCAGCCGGGATGATCTGCCGCGTTTTGCCGGATCGATTGCGGAACGGCATCTGGCACAAGCCACCACGCTATCGCAGATTACCGCGATGCCGCAGGATGTGCGCCGCCGGCGCGGCGACATCCGGTCGTGCCCGAGCGAGTCGATCTTCGTGAACATTCAGATCGCCGGCAGCTGCAAGGTCAGCCAAGCCGGGATGGACACGTTGCAAAGGCCCGGATCGGTGATGCTGCTGGATGCGCGGCGCCCGTTCTCGATGCAGTTCGATGCCCCCTTCCGCCAACTTTGCCTCCATCTGCCGCTGGAGGGTTTGTCGAGCAAGAGACAGGACATCACCAATTCCGCCGGACGTATCCTGCGACGCGACGATCCCGGCGCCGGAACTTTGGTCCGGATGGCCACCGCGTCCGGGCCGATAGAGCTGACCGCTCTGATCGCGTTGTTGGAAGAGATTTACGGCGCCACGCCCGATCACCGCCTGTCCGACGATCACCTTGCGCTGATCCTGTCCCATATGAAGCGCCACCTGGCTGATCCAGACTTTGGCGTCGAAAGCACGGCCCGTCAGTTCGGCATATCACGCCGCTATATTCACAGGTTGTTTGCCCGGACCGGTACCACGTTCGGCAAGCATCTTCTGGCAACGCGACTGGCCGCGGCCCATGACCGGATCCTTGCCGGAGAAGGCTGCCCGGTATCGCAATTGGCGCATGATTGCGGGTTCAGGTCAGCCAGCCATTTCAGCAATGCATACAAGACGGCCTATGGAACGGCGCCGAGCCTTGCCGTTGGACAAAACCATTAAATCGGCCGCCCGACCGCTCCGCCTCATCCCTCAGGCTGTCTGGTCGCAGCCCAACTGGACAGCGCCTGATCACTGACCTGCCGGATTGCATTATCGGGGATCTCGTCACCGGGCGGATTACGCAACGGTTCGTCATGGAACAGGTAGACGCGGGACAGGAAAGCCTCGAACTCCAGCGACCCCTCTCCGTACCGTTCGCCATGCCCCGAAGTCGAGACGATGACACCGTTGCCCCAGTCCTGACCGCTGTCATTGTTCGGATTGTAGAAATAGACCCGCATCCGCCCCGACTGGTCCTCGGCAACCCTGAGGATGGCGATCGCATGCCAGCCGATGAAATTCTCATGCGCGTCAGTCACGGCAATCCCGGCCGGTTGAGGATGTCCCAGTGGGCGTCCTCCGTTATACGCGGGATGATAGGCGGCAAAGAACCGACGCAGGAAGTCGTCATAGGACGATAACTTCCCGGTCGCCACGTCCACGGCCACCGCACAATCCCGCGACACCCACCAGCCATGGAATTGCGGGTTGATCCAGGTATGAGGATCCCCCGGGCGCCCGGCGCAAAGCCGACCCATTTCGGCATATATCCGGTCAAGGTGCACGACCAGCAGGACCGACACCGGGTCGGCATCGATAGGCCCCGCGCCCGCCAGACCGACGGGAAGGTCAGCCGAATTGATCGGCGCGCCCTCGAACTGCATCTGGAGAGTGTCGAACTCTGCAACCTGCGTGATCAGGTGCAACAGGTAGTC
The DNA here is from genome assembly GCF_000768315.1 of Pseudooceanicola atlanticus. Lineage (GTDB taxonomy): Bacteria > Pseudomonadota > Alphaproteobacteria > Rhodobacterales > Rhodobacteraceae > Pseudooceanicola > Pseudooceanicola atlanticus. The sequence continues at coordinate 36,451 of NZ_AQQX01000019.1, read as the reverse complement.
CGGGTCGTTGAGCGCCCAGAGCGCGATGGCCCGGGCCGACTGGCAGGTCGGGTTGGCGCCCTGCCCGACGCCGAGCGGTTGTCCAAGAACGCGCAGAACCCCGGCAAGCAGATGCGTCTCGGGTGGGACAGCCTCGCCGAAGCCAAGCGCGATGCGGTCCCGCGCCGCCCCGCCAATCCGCAACGAGATCTGCCGTTCCAGAGCAGGAACCATGGGCGCATGATGCAGGACGCCACGATCCAGGAGCATGGCAAGGCCATAAGCCGCCTGCGGCGTCGCCGGGGTCACGGCGTTGCGTACCAGCTTTTCGATCAGGCCACGGTAATGACGCCAGCAATCCAGGCCCGTGCCGCCGAGACCGAGCGCCTCGGGGATCAGGGGCCGGTCCGCATAGTCGAGCGCCCAGGTCAGAAACGCCGCGTGGTAGTCGGACACCAACCCGGTGTCGTGCATAGCCCGGGCAAAGCCCATGGCCTCGCGCGACAGCCCGCTTTCATCCGCTACCGCCAGTCGTTCCAGATAGATGTCCAACCCCGGATCGTCGCGCGATGCGGTCGTCGGCCCGAACAAAGCGCTCACGAGCCGTTCGGCGCCAAGCCGCGTGCTGCCTGGCGCGGTGCCCTTTTCGTTCAGGGCGATGGCGATTTGCGCGATCATGTCCTTGACCATGCCCACCTGGACCGACCTCTGTTCAAGCAGGCGCCATATTTCGGAGACAAGAACGCTCAGTACATCGTCCAATCCGACATGATCGGCGATATGGTTCAGGACGCGTTTCTTCAGATCGTACCGCGCACCCAGGGCACGGGCGGCCTCGTCCGGCACACCGAAAAGGTCCTTCAGGTTCAGGGCCAGTACCTGGGTCAGGAAGTGCCTCGCCCCGTCCTGGTGCAGGTTGTCGTGCCGCGCATCGCCATCTGCGACGGCCAGAAAGCGGGCCAGGCTGCATACCTCCAACGCCCGGAAAGCCGGATCCTCCGAGGTCAGCGTACCGCCGACCAGTTGGGGCAGCAGGGCTTCGGGCCGGTCCCAGTCGGAGCCGGAGAAAAGCCCAGCGGCGTCCACCCGGGTGGCCCTCTGCCGGACCACACCCAGCCCACCTGGCTGCGCGATGATACGGCCAACGACGTCCAGCACCGGCCCCTGGTATCGCCCCTTGGCGAATGGCCGAGCCCGTTCAAGCCGCTCTATCGCCACATCAAGCGTCACTGACAGCCGCGCCAGGACGGCTTCTGCTTCTTGTCCGTCGCTTTGGTCGTCCGGGGCGGACATGTCCTTCACATTCATCAGACGTAGTAATCCAACTCTTCCTGCTCTTTCAGAAGGTCCCGCAACTTGTGCGGATTGTCACCGAAGAAATAGGCCAGCCCCCAATGGGTGCCGAACGCCGACCGCTTGGCCACCTTCTGTTCCCGTGGGTCCGAAAGCTCGTGGAACTCGAAATAGGGGTGGTTGGCCGTTTGCTCGGGCACCTCCAGCCGGCTGACGACCCGGCGGCGAGGATAAACGCCGAAACAGCCCGCATGGCCTTTCGCGTCCTCGATCTCCTTCGGGAAGAACGCATCGAGTTCCTCCTGCGTGGTCTTCGGGTCGAAGGCCAGAACCAACCCTTGGTAGCCATTGAAGCCGTAGGCCCGTTCGATCAGTTCCAGCGCGTTGAAGCCCGGCGGACGATAGGCGACCTCGCCGAAGTAGAGCTTGTTGTCGCTGGTCAGGAAATATTCCGGGTGAATGAAGCCGAACTCGATGTCGAAAACCTCGATCAGCTTCTCGATCTCCTCGGTGATCCGCTCGCGATGTGCTTCAAGCTCCGGCGTGGCTGGAACGAAAACCGAATAGCCAAGCGTCACGTATTCCGAGATATTCAGGAACTCGATCTTGCCGTTCTTGATCCAAGCCTCGACCGCGAATTCCCAGCCGTCCAGATGACTTTCCAGCAGGGCCGGAAACTCTTCGTCCGGGATGTTGTCGACGTCCTCTGGGGTACGGATCACGCGGTGGCCGGCGGTGCCGGACTTGTCGAAGGCCTTGAAGTGGATCGGGTCGTTCGGGTCGCCGTCCAACTTGAGCAGCGTCTGATTCACGCGCTTGAGAAAGCGAATGACGTCGCCGCGGTCATGCGCTTCCTCGAAAACACCAACGCGAATGCCGCCTAGTTGTGCGCGGCGTTTCATCAGTGACTTGTCACGGAACAGCATGGCCTGGCCGAGAAGACGCGGGTTCTTCAGCAAGACCGCATTCACTGCGCCGGCCCATTCCACAGTTTCCTCGAAGATCGGGATCGCCACGTCCACGCCCATGTCGTCGAGTTGGTGTGCCAACTCGTGCGAGCGCTCGTTCAGACGGTCGAAATCCCACGGGACAAAGGGAATGTCATTCTGCTTGCAATAATCCTCGGCCCATGGTGGCGCGACGACCACGTAGCGCCGGTCAAAACGGTCCACGGCATCGATTGCATTAAGGCTCCAGCCGAGCAGGGCTACAAACCCCTTGTCCGGGTTCTTGTCGGTCATGTCTTATCCTTCTTGTCGGACGGACCCATGGGCGCGCGGCGGCGCCCTTGGCGCTCGCCGCCACGCAAAATCCTAAGAAGGGGAAATGCGATCCCGGCGAGGTGGGTCTACGTCGGTTTCGCCTGAACACACTAGCCCAAGAGCGATGCCTTTCAACCGCACAGGCCGGGACGGGCATCGCGCCACGACCCGAAAATCAAGTCAAACGCGCTGTCAAAGGAGGGTCTTGACGGGTCCGTTGGTGCTGATCGCTTTCGTGCCGTCAGGAGCTTCGGAAATGTCGAGCCACTCCTTTTCATCGTCTATCTCGATGAAGAACCGCCACTCGTCCTGTTCGATCATGGCAATCGCCTCTTCCGCGGACAGGCGCCATTCCGTCTTGCCAAAGAAAGATTTGCGAACACCGCCGATTGCGACGATCTCTGATCCGTTCTCAGCTGTCTTTGCCCATGTCACTTGAGCCGATGCGGCCATTTGGGTCACCACCTTTCATTGGTTAACATAACCCAAGACCGATTGATGTGAATTAAGGATTTTGTTGCTCCCTGATTCCAAAGCAAAAGTTTTCGCATGTGCAGCATGAAAAGGCTTATCGCGGGTCAAATCCTCGAAAAATCTGGCAACGCGGGCACATGGTCTGGTCAATGTGCTGGGGCGGCCCCAGCCCAGCACGGGCTCCGTTCGCCCTGACGGCGACACTTCACAAGGATGCTGTTTCCAGGACAGGAGCAATCACCGGGCGTCAGTATATTTTGTCGTTGATTCCACTCGAAAATATCTCCCTCTCGAAAGGATAGGAGACATCTGCCCAACTTTGCGCCTAATTACTGCATAGGCGTACTTGCATACAGGTATCAGGCAACCGCATCCCATCCCTGGTTGCTGCGCATGGGACGATAAATTGGATTACAGGAAAGAACTCGACCGACTCTACGAGATCGAGTACGGCGACGTGCCTGAGCTGGCGTTTCGACTGGCCGCGACAGGCATCGGCGCCTACGTGCACTATAATTACACCGAATCGAGCCTTGCGCTGTTCTGGTATTCGGGGTTCGCCCTGACGCATGCGGTCTATTTCACGGTCCTCCGGAGGCGGCCGGACGTCTGCACGATCTACGACGCGATCAAATGCGGCATGCTGTTTCTCGTCATGTTGCTTGCCTTCATCTGGTTTCCCGCCTCGCTGATCGCTTCGGATGACATAGCGCTGCGCATATCGGGGACCGCCGGCACGGGCGCCTTGCTCATCTTCCTGATCTACCGGGCGGACACGCTGAAATGGATGGTATGGGGGGAAATCCTGGTCGTGGCCGGCGCGGTCAGCGCTGTCATTCTTGCCAGGATACCGGATGTCTCTGTCTTTGGCGCAAAGATCGTGATGGCCTTTTCGGGGATCGCGCTTATCGCATATTTCGCCAAGACCATCCTCGACCACCGCCGACGCCGGATCGAGGCCGAAGCCGCGTCGATCCGGTCTGTTCAGGCACAGAAAATGGAGGCCGTGGGCCAGCTGGCCGGTGGCGTGGCGCATGATTTCAACAACATCCTGACCGCGATCACCGGTAATCTCGAACTGTACGAAGAGGTCGAGGACAAGAACGAACGCGACCAGTTCGTGCGCGAGGCCCACCTCGCCGCGGTTCGCGCTGCCGGCCTCGTCAGCCTGCTCCTGGCCTATTCCCGAAAATCCACGTTGACGGTTTCCGAATACGTCGTCGGTGACATCTTCGATCAGGTCCGCATACTCGCACGGCGATTGCTGCCAAGTTCGATCCAGATGAACCTGCATCCGGCGCCCGAAGGGATGCGCATCAAGGTCGATCAGAACCAGCTGATCACGGCGATGATCAACCTCATCGTCAATGCCCGCGACGCGATGAACGGAACTGGTCTTCTGGAAATTCACGCCGAGGCCTGCGAGGTGCAAGAGCCGATACCGATGCTCAGCGGCGCGATGTTGCGCCCCGGGCATTACGTTTGCCTGATCATCGAGGATGACGGGCCGGGCATCCCGAAAGACATTCTGACCCGGGTGACTGAACCCTTCTTCACCACAAAGGGCATTGGCGAAGGCTCGGGCCTGGGTCTGTCGATGGTCGAGGGGTTCACACAGCCATCCGGCGGCGGCATGATGATCGGCACCTCATCCTCCGGGACCCGGGTGCAGCTCTATATTCCCTGCCCCGAATGTGCCGGCCGGTCTTCAAACGCCGTCGATCAGGATGTCGAGCGCCCGCTTCGGAGCGTCACGATGCTCCACCAGTGACCCAACCCGGTCGAGCAATTCGGCGCCCGGGTCAGTGGCCAGGTCCTGAACTCGGACGAACCAATGGCTGCCATCGGCCTCGCCCGGGGGGTCATACCGGGAAAAGCAACGTAGCGATCGACCGCCCGCAGCCGGGCCATGACACGCGACGTGTTGGTACCGATCAGGTCCATTTGCGGGTCGACTATCAGCTGTCCACTGTCCAGACGACAGAAGTTATACTGCGCCATGCCGCCCGAACTTAGAAGCTGCAGTATTGGCTCAAGGCCAAGCCCTCAGCCTCGACCTCGTCAGCATTGTCTAACCGCTATGCTGGACTTGGCACTACAGGCTTCGGCTTGTGACCAGGCAACGGTCCTTAACAGGCCGCGCCTGCTCTCAGACAACGGGTCAAACTACATCTCGGGCGAACCGCCCGAAATCATGAACACTCCCACTTAAGGCATTCGCTTGGCGCAGGCAAATCAGGACGGCGCTTCTGGGAACAGAGTTCGGATTCTCCGAGAGGATCGATCTTGATCGTCAGGAAGAGCCAATCATCGGGCTTTCGCCGTTTCAGCTGTGCAACGGTCCCACTTCACCTCGACCACCGGTTCGGCGGCGTAGTCTTTTCTTTACGAAAGAAATGACAAACCCTCAGCGCCGCTTACTCACGATTCCTGTGATGGAGTCTGCACTGGCATCTTTTCAGACGAGTGCCGGTCCCAACAATGGGATTTGGTAACTCAGCTTCAGAGTGCAGCCAAACTTTTCCCACCAACGGGCGGCACGGTGGCTATTACCGTTTCAAATCCTGCTTGAGACGGCTTCGAGTGCCGATCAGCAAAGCGCCCGCACCCCATCAGGGTGCGGGCAATCGCATCATTTCAGGCCTTCGGCCTTGGCCCATTCCAGCGTCCGGTCCAGGGCGCGGCCCAGTTTCTCGAGCAGTTCGTCAACCTGGGCTTCTGTGATGATCAGCGGCGGGCAGATGCCGATGGTTTCATAGATGTTGCGGACGATCAGGCCTTCTTCGGCGGCCATCTTGGCCGCGACCGCGGCGATCTTGCCGCCCGGCTCAAAGCTTTTCTTCGTTGCCTTGTCCGCGACCAGCTCGACCCCGGCGATCAGGCCGACACCGCGCACTTCGCCCACCAGCTCGTGGTCGGAGAACTGGCGCAGGCCGGATTGCAGACGATCCGCGAGGCGCGCGGCATTGCCCATCAGATCCTGCTCTTCGATGATCGCGAGGTTTTCCAGGCCCACGGCGCAGGCGACGGGGTTGCCGCCGGCGGTGAAGCCATGGCCCAGCGTACCCAGCTGTTCGGTGTAATCGGCGATGATCTGGTAGACCGCATCGCTCATCATGATGGCCGCCAGCGGCATGTAGGACGAGGTCAGCTGTTTCGACGTCACCATGATGTCGGGCGTGAAACCGTAGGTCTGGCAGCCGAAAGGCTGGCCCGTGCGGCCGAACCCGTTGATGACCTCGTCGGAGATCAGCAGGATGTCGTACTTGCGGCACAGGGCTTCGATCCCCGGCCAATAGCCTTCGGGCGGGGTCATCACGCCACCGGCGCCCATGACCGGCTCGCCGATGAAGGCGGCGATGGTTTCGGGACCTTCGGACAGGATCGTCTCTTCGGCTTCCTTGAGCAGGCGGGCGGTGAAATCGGCCTCGGATTCGCCCTCTTCGGCCCAGCGGTAGTGATGCGGGCAGGTCAGGTGGACGACGGGGATGGCGGGCAGGTCAAAGCCCTTCTGGTTCCCCGGCAGGCCGGTCAGCGAACCGGACGCCACGGTGATGCCGTGATAGCCCTTGTTGCGGGCCAGGAATTTCTTTTTCTCCGGGCGGCCCAGCATGTTGTTCATGAACCAGACAAACTTGACGACCGTGTCGTTCGCCTCGGACCCGGAGTTGGTGTAGAAGACCTTGGTCAGGTGCTCCGGCGTCATCTCGACCAGCTTTTCGGCCAGCAGGATGCCCGGCGCATGCGCCTTGTGGGCAAAGTTCTGGATGTAGGGCAGTTCCGACATCTGCTTGGCGGCGGCCTCGACCAGGCGGGGCTGGGAAAAGCCGACGGCAACGGACCACAGGCCGGCCAGACCTTCGAGGTATTTCTTGCCTTCGCTGTCATAGACATAGCAGCCATCACCCTTGGTGATGATCATGGGGCCCTGCTCCTCATGCGCGCGGGCATTGGTGTAGGGGTGCACCTGGTAGGCAATGTCGGTTTCGTGCAGCGAATTGGATCGCGTGTTCATCTCGTGACTCCCGAATGTAAGGGCGGCGGCGAAGCGCCTATTTCAAAGCTCAATATCCCGTCCGGTATACCCGGCAAGGTAGGCCACCAGAGAGGTCGTCAGGTCGGGCGACAGATAGCCGCCCTCCTGGACCAGAACGGTGGGCAGGCCGGCTGCGGCGATCATCTCGCCCGCGCGCCGGAACCCGTCGAACGTGACCTGCAGTCCCTTCAGGGGATCGTTTTCATGTGCATCCAGCCCCAGGCTGACGACAAGCGCATCAGGCTTGAACTCTTGCACGCGGTCAAGGCCCGAAGCGACGGCCTTGCACCAGCCATCGTCGCCGGTGCTTTGCGGCAGGGGGATGTTCAGATTGTAGCCCTCGCCCGCACCGCGCCCGGTTTCATGGGCATAGCCGACGAAGAACGGGTAATAGGTCTCGGGCGTGGCGTGGATCGATACGAAAAGCACGTCGTCCCGTTCATAGAACAGGTCCTGAGTGCCGTTGCCGTGATGCACGTCGATATCCAGCACGGCGATCCGCGAATGGGTTTCCTTGAGCGTTTCGACGGCGACAGCCGCGCAGTTGATCATGCAATGACCTGCCACCACATCGGCAGAGCTGTGATGCCCCGGCGGACGGCACAGCGCGTAGGCCACGTCATCGCCCTGCTGCACGGCCTTTGCGGCATCGTGGGCGGCGGCGGCGGCGCCCAGCGTTGCGTCCCAGCTGTTCTTCGCGAGCGGGGCAGAGGTGTCGCCCATATGCCAGCCGGCCTTGCCGATGATGTGTTTCGGGTAGGTCTTTTCCGAATTCAGCGCGTGCACGTTCGGCACGACCTCGGGCCCGGCCTCGGGCAGTTTCTGCCATTCGGCCCAGCCGGTTTCGAGGAAGGTCAGAAGTTCGGTCGTGTGGACCTTTTCCAGAACCTCGCGCGGGATCGGCCCGGGTTCGGTCACCGGCATGTCCAGGCGATCCAGCCCGGCCAGCAACAGCCTTGCACGTTCGGCCTGTTCGGCATTGCGGGCGATGCGCCCGAGGGACAGGCGAAAGACCGGATCGTGGGCTTCGGTCCCCTTCGCGTAATAGCACTTCATGTCCCGGCTGCCTCCTGCTGCTTCAAGATATGTTCCGTCACCATGTCCTTGGCGACGCGGATATGATAATCGATCGCCGCTTCGGCCGCATCGGCATCACCGGCGGCGATCGCGTCTAGGATCGGCTCGTGTGTTTCGGCCATGCGGTGCGGATCGTCGTACAGGCGGCCGATCACCAGCAAGCCCAGCTTCGTCTCGTTCGAGATCTGGTCGAAGACCTGAAGGAACCGCTGGTTGCCGGAACCTTCGCAGATCAGCCGGTGAAACTGCATGTCCGCCGAGACATGAGACATCATGTCGGCCCCTTCATCCGCCAGCCTGTGCAATTCCGCCAGCTGGGCCCGCAGGGAAGACAGTGCGTCGGGATTGAACTCGGTCAGGCGGCGGACCGCGGCGGTTTCGATGATGATGCGCAGCTCGTAGAGGTCGGAGATCGAACTGGCCGAGATCACCCGGACGAAAAAGCCGCGATTTGTGCGGTATTCGACCAGTCCGGAGCTTTCCAGGAGCCTCAGCGCCTCGCGAACGGGGGCGCGGGACAGGTCCATCTGGCGGGCGATCTGAGATTCGGCCAGCCGGTCACCGGGGGCGATCGCACCCGACAGGATGGCCGAAACGAGGGAATGAGCGACGCGGTCCACCAGCCCGTCCCGGCTGAGCGGCAGGAACGGATAACCTTCAGACAAGGCGGGGGTCTCCCGGTTCATGCGGCGTCCAAAACTCCATCATCTTGCAGATCTGATTATCTGTAGATTTGTCGTTTGTCGACAATCTTCTTGACTCGAGCGCCCTCAGACAATCTCTTTCAGGGCAACCGACGCCCAAATGACGATCCGAAAGGCAGAGCCACACATGACGTCGCATACAGCGCCCAAACCCGAAGAGGCCATGTCGCTCGGCGGCCACGAGGCCACCGGGCCGCGCAGCGCCCAGAGCGAAGCCGAAATCCGTCGCGACCTTGCCGCCGCCTATCGCGTGATCGCGATGAAGGGGATGGACGATGGCATCTACACCCATATCTCCGCCCGCCTGCCCGACGGCCCTTCCGGCCAGAAGCGGTTCCTGCTGAACCCGTTCGGGATGTCATTTGACGAGGTCACCGCCGGCAACCTGGTCACGGTGGACGAAAGCGGTGCGATCCTCGACGATCCGCATGGCTATGGCGTGAACGCCGCCGGCTTCACCATCCATTCCGCCGTCCACATGGCCCGCCATGATGCGGCCTGCGTGCTGCACACCCATACCGTGGCAGGCGTGGCGGTGAGTTCGGTGAAAGAGGGGCTGCTGTCGCTCAACCAGTGGTCCGCGCAATTCCATGGCGCCATCGCCTATCATGATTACGAGGGCATCGCGCTGGACCTGGAAGAGCGTGAACGCATCATCGCCGACCTTGGCGCGCTGAACGTGCTGATGCTGCGCAATCATGGCACGCTGGTCTGCGGCCGGTCGGTCGCGGAGGCAGTCAAGCTGGCGCTGAACCTGGAACGGTCGTGCAAGGCGCAGGTCGCGGCGCTGTCGATGGGGCTGACACCCGATCCGCTGCCCGACGACATCGCCGCTCATACGGCCGGGCAATATGCCCGCGCCTATGACAAGACCGAGGCCTCGGACAGCGACCCGGAATGGGACGCCATCCTGCGCCAGGTCGACCGGGCCTCGCCCGGATACAAAAACTGAGATCAACCCGAGACCCGGCCAACGGGTCCGTCTTCAACCCCAACCAACAGGGAAGATAACAATGAAACTTCTGAAGCTTACGACATTCCTCGTCGCCGCCTCCATGGCGACCGGCGCGGTTGCACAGCAGGACGGCGGTCGCCTTGACCTGATCGTGCAGCCCGAACCGCCGGGGCTGATGCTCGGCCTGGTGCAGAACGGCCCGACCCAAATGGTCGCCGGCCAGATCTACGAAAGCCTGCTGCGCTACAACGGCGATCTTGAGCCGCAACCCTCGCTGGCCAAGGAATGGAGCATCTCGGAAGACGGGATGACCTATACCTTCAAGCTGCAGGAAGGCGTCACCTGGCATGACGGCGAGCCCTTCTCGGCCGAGGACGTGATCTTCACCACCAAGTTCCTGCAGGACAACCACGCCCGTTTCCGTGGCGCGTTCAGCCACGTGGAAAGCGTCGAGGCACCGGATGACAGCACCATCGTCATCACCATGAAGGAACCCTATGGCCCCTTCATCAACGCCTTCGAAGCGGGCTCCATGCCGATCGTGCCCAAGCATATCTACGAAGGCACCGACTATGCCACGAACGAGATGAACGCCACGCCGATCGGCACCGGCCCATACAAGTTCGTGGAATGGGAAAAGGGGTCCTACATCCACCTGACCAAAAACGAGGATTACTACCTCGACGGTCTGCCGCATATCGATGACCTGTATTATCGCGTGGTGCCCGATGCGGCCTCCCGTGCCGTGGCCTTCGAAACCGGCGAAGTCGACGTGCTGCCCGGCGGTTCGGTCGAGAACTGGGATGTCGCCCGCCTGACCGAGATGGACAATGTCTGCTCCACCTCCGATGGCTGGGAATTCTTCGCACCGCACGCATGGATGTGGCTGAACAACCGCGAAGGTCCGACCTCGAACAAGCTGTTCCGCCAGGCGGTCATGTACGCGATGGACCGTGAATTCGTGAAGGACGTCGTCTGGAACGGCTATGGTACGGTTCCGACCGGCCCGGTTTCGTCCAAGACGAACTTCTACACCGACGACGTGCCGCAGTATCCGCACGACCCGGAAAAGGCCAAGGAACTGCTGGACGAGATGGGCTATGACGGCGAAGCGGTTCGCCTGCTGCCCCTGCCCTATGGCGAGACCTGGCAACGTTGGGCCGAGGCCATCAAGCAGAACCTCGAAGAGGTCGGCATCACCGTCGACATCGACAGCGCCGACGTCGCAGGCTGGAACGAGAAGACGGCCAACTGGGACTACGACATGGCCTTCACCTATCTCTACCAGTACGGCGATCCCGCGCTTGGTGTGGCCCGGAACTACGTCGAGAGCCAGATCAAGAAGGGCAGCCCCTGGAACAACGTCGAGGGCTACGTGAACCCGGAACTCGACGAGCTGTGGGAAGCCGCGGCGATCGAGCCTGACAATGAAAAGCGTCAGGAGATGTACACGGAGATCCAACAGCAGATCGTCGAAGACGTCCCGGTGGCCTGGCTGCTCGAGATCGAATTCCCGACGATCTACCGCTGCAACGTCAAGAACCTGATCACTACCGGTATCGGGCTGAATGACGGGCTGCGCGACGCCTGGATCGAAGACTGAGAAAAGGCTGCGGGAGGGGCGATCCTGCCTCTCCCGCCCACCAACAGGGAATAGACCATGGCCATTGCCGGAGCGATCCTGTCGCGTCTGATAAAGGCGGCGATCACCCTTCTTGCCATCGCAATCCTCAACTTCTTCCTCGTCCATGCCGCGCCGGGTGACCCCGCAACGGTCCTGGCCGGTGAAGCCGGGGCCGCGGATGAACAGATGATTGCCGATCTCCGCGCCCGGTTCGGGCTGGATCAGCCCTTGTACGTCCAGCTTGCCCGCTACGTGGGCAATATCGTGACGCTGGACCTGGGATATTCCTTCCGGCAGGGCCAGCCCGTGCTGGACCTGATCCTGGATCGATTGCCCGCCACGCTGATCCTGACGCTCAGCGCCTTCTGGATTTCACTGCTGGCCGGTGTGGCCCTTGGCGTCGCAGCCTCGGCCCGCGTCGGCAAGTTCACCGACACCTTGATCACCGGGACCGCGCTTCTGTTCTACGCCACGCCGCTCTACTGGGCCGCGCTGATGGCCGTGCTTGTCTTCTCCGTCCAGCTGGGCTGGCTGCCCGGTTTCGGCTACGAGACGGTGGGCAGCGGCTATTCCGGCTTCGAACGGGCGCTGGACATCCTGAAACACCTGATCCTGCCGGCGCTGACGCTTGGGCTGTTCTTCATGGCGGTCTACATGCGCATGACCCGTGCCTCCATGCTAGAGGTCGCGCAGCAGGATTTCGTCAAGACCGCCCGCGCCAAGGGCCTGATGCCCTCGCTGATCCGTCGCCGCCACATCCTGCGCAACGCGCTGCTGCCCGTGGTGACCCTGGCAGGCCTTCAGGCCGGCCAACTGGTCGGCGGCGCCGTCCTGACCGAAACCGTCTTTGCCTGGCCCGGCATCGGACGCCTGATGTTCGAAAGCCTGGCCGCCCGCGACTACAACACGATCCTCGGGGTCTTCCTCGTCTCTGCCGCCATGGTGATCGTGTTCAACATCCTCACCGACCTGGTCTATCGCCTGATCGACCCGCGTATCGGACACAAGGCATGAGGAGCCGGACATGACCCTCTGGAAACGCTTCATCACCAATCGCGGCGCCCTGCTGGGGCTGGCGATCCTGATCGCGGTGATCCTCGTCGCCCTGCTGGCCCCGGTCCTGTATCCGCGCGGTCCCTGGGCAATGGTTCAACGCCCGTTCCTGGTCCCCTTCACCACCGACGGCCTGCCGCTTGGCACGGACACGCTGGGCCGTGACGTGCTGGCTGGGCTAGTCTACGGCGCCCGGGTGTCGTTGCTGGTCGGGCTCGTCTCGACCGTGATGGCCCTGCTGATCGGTGTGCCACTGGGCGCGCTGGCCGGGTTCTACGGCAAGTGGGTCGACGAAGGCGCCATGCGCTTCACCGAGTTCTTCCAGACCATCCCGAACTTCGCGCTCGCCATTGTCCTCGTCGCCATCCTGGAGCCGACGCTGACATCGATTACCATCGCCATCGCGATTGTGTCCTGGCCACCGGTCGCCCGACTGGTGCGGGCCGAGGTCATGTCGGTCACCAAGCGCGAATATGTCGACGCTGCCCGTCTGGCCGGTCTGTCGAACATGCACATCCTGATCCGCCAGGTCCTGCCCAACACGGTCTCGCCGATCATCGTCATGGCCTCGCTCATGGTGGCGACGGCGATCCTGCTGGAAAGCTCGCTGTCCTTCCTCGGGCTGGGCGATCCCAACATCATGTCCTGGGGGTTCCAGATCGGCGCGGCACGAACCGTGATCCGGTCGGCCTGGTGGCTGTCCTTCTTCCCCGGCGTGGCGATCGTCCTGACCGTTCTGGCGCTGAACCTGATCGGCGAAGGGTTGAATGACGCCCTGAACCCCCATCTCGCACGGAAGGGCCGGTCATGAGCGTCATTTCCATCTCCGACCTGTCGATCGCCCTGCCCCGCGGGGCGGACCGGGAATTTGCCGTGCAGGACTGCTCCTATGACATCGCGGCAGGTGAAATCCTCTGCGTCGTGGGCGAATCCGGCTCTGGCAAGTCGATGACGGCCAATGCCGTGATGGGCCTGCTTCCCGAAGGCGTGAGCGTCGCCAAGGGCAAGGCCGAGTTCGGCGGCAAGGACATCCTGACCGTGTCCGAGGCGGAACAACGCGCGCTGCGCGGCGACCGTATCGCGATGATCTTCCAGGAACCGATGACGGCGCTGAACCCGCTGATGCGGATCGGTGACCAAATCGCCGAGGTGTTCGAGGCCCATAATCGCCACCGCCCCGCCGAACGGCGCGAAAAGGCGCTGGCGCTCATCCGCGAAGTGCAACTGCCCGACCCGGAAAAGATCATCCGTGCCTATCCGTTCCAACTGTCGGGCGGGCAGCGTCAGCGGGCGATGATCGCCATGGCCCTGGCGCTGGAGCCCGAACTGCTGATCGCCGACGAACCGACCACCGCGCTGGACGTGACGACGCAGGCGCAGATCCTGAAACTGATCCTCGACCTGCGCGAAAAGCGCGGCATGGCGGTGATGTTCATCACCCACGACTTCGGCGTCGTGGCCGAGATCGCCGACCGCGTGATCGTCATGCGCTACGGCGAGATCGTGGAACGTGGCAACGCCACGGAGGTTCTGGAGAACCCGCAGCACGACTACACCAAGCGGCTGCTGGCGGCGATCCCGTCGGGCCTTGTCGGGCAATCCACCGAGGTCGCGAAAGCCCCGGCGCTGGAGATCCGCAACCTCGAAAAGACCTACAAGACCGGCGGCGGCCTGTTCCGCGAACGCCGCGACGTCCGCGCCATCGACAACGTGTCGCTGACCATCTCGCGCGGTGAGGTGCTGGGCCTTGTCGGTGAATCCGGGTCGGGCAAATCCACGCTGGGCCGCGCCGTCGTGCGGCTGGTCGCCCCCGATGCGGGCGAGGTGATCGTCGGCGGCACCGATCTGGCCGCACTGTCCGACAGTGAACTGCGTGCAGCGCGGCACAAGGTGCAGATGGTCTTCCAGGACCCCTATGCGTCGCTCAACCCCCGCCACCGCGTGATGCGGGCGTTGACTGACGGGCCGATCGCCAAGGGCGTGCCCAAGGACAAGGCCCGCGCCCGGGCCCGCGAATTGATGGAAACGGTGGGTCTGGGTGCCGATGCCGTCGACCGGTTCCCGCATGAATTCTCGGGCGGGCAGCGTCAGCGGATCGGCATCGCCCGTGCTCTGGCCATGGACCCGGAACTGATCATCGCGGACGAGGCCGTATCCGCGCTCGACGTATCGATCCAGGCGCAGGTGCTGGACCTGCTGCGTGACCTCAGGACCCGGTTCGATCTCTCGATCCTGTTCATCACCCATGACCTGCGCGTCGCGGCCCAGCTGTGCGACCGGATCGCGGTGATGCAGAAGGGCAAGCTGGTCGAGATCGGTCCGGTGTCCGAGGTCTTCCTGAACCCGCAGCACAGCTATACCCAGGCCCTGCTGGCGGCCGTGCCAGGTGGCGGTTGGGGGCAGGCCGCGGAATGAATGGCCCCATCGGCGTCGCCACCTGTTCGGTGCTCGACATGATGCATTTCTTTGCCGGCCCTTTCGCGGAATATGCGCCCGACATCACACTGCTGACCCCGGACCAGGTCACGGACCCGGCCGCCGTCGATTTCGTGGTGACGTTCAAGCCGGCGGATGACGCATTCCTCCCCTACCCCAACCTGCGGGCGGTGTTTTCCGTCGGCGCCGGGATCGACGCGATCATGGAATGCCCCTCGCTGCCCGACATTCCGGTCTTCCGGGTCGAGGACCCGGACCAGGCGCTGCAAATGGCCGGCTTCGCGGCGTTCCACGTCATCTGGCATCATCGGCGCATGGGCGATTTCCTGGCGGCGCAGGCCCGCGCGGAATGGGACCGCCGCGTTGGTGATCAAAGCCCGACCCTGCGCCGCGTCACCGTTCTTGGCTTCGGCATGATGGGACGCGCCATTGCCAAGGCGCTGATCGCGCTTGGTTATCCCATTACGGTGGTGTCGCGCTCGATGCCTGCCGAACCGCTGACCGGCGCGGACCACCAGGTCGTTGACACGCTCGTCACCGTGCTGGGCCGCACCGACATTCTGGTCAATGTACTGCCCCTGACCCCGCAGACCGAAGGGCTTCTGAACGCCGAAACCTTCTCCAAGCTGCCCCACGGTGCCGCGCTGATCCAGATCGGGCGGGGCCGGCAACTGATCGAGGACGACCTGATCGCCGCGCTGGATAGCGGTCGGCTTTCAGGTGCTTC
This sequence comes from Pseudooceanicola atlanticus, assembly GCF_000768315.1. Taxonomy (GTDB): domain Bacteria; phylum Pseudomonadota; class Alphaproteobacteria; order Rhodobacterales; family Rhodobacteraceae; genus Pseudooceanicola; species Pseudooceanicola atlanticus. Next base: position 20,831 of record NZ_AQQX01000019.1, on the reverse strand, counting down.
GCTCGACGTGTTCGAGGAAGAGCCGCTTCCGCCAAGCAGCCCGCTCTGGTCCCATCCCGCTCTCTTCCTGACACCTCATGTCGCCAGCACACCGACGCACCGGGCGGTGGTTGAGAACGTGACACGCGGACTGGCATCGCTACAGAGCAACCGCGCACGTTAGTCCGGCACTCTGACGTCATTATCAGGTCAGAAAACCTCGATATCCCCGGCAGTCACGATCGCGTTCTGCTCGAAGGTCGCGACCAGGACTTGGGTTGCTGCGCCGGTGCCGTCGCTGTCGTACCACATCCTTCCCGAGGACTGATCGAAAATAATCCGGTCAGACGTGTCGCCAGCCGTCGTGCCTGTCACGAAATCTGCAGTCGAGAGCGCTCCGGCCGTCATGCCACCAAACACGCTGCCTTTCAGCAATAATCTGTCGCCCTCATTCACCGTGTTGACGTTGAAATCGATGATCCGGTCGACATTCGACGCGCCGAGCGCGCGGTCGAAGACGAAAGTATCCGCACCCGCCTGCCCCTTCAGCGTATCGCGCCCCTCGCGACCAATCAGGAAGTTGGCAAACGGCGTCCCGACGATCGTATTGTCGAGCCCGTTGCCGATCCCATTGAAAATCGCGGGGGCGCCGTCCTTCGTGTAGACGGTCTGCATGAAGAGCTTTTCGACATGCGCCTCCATTGCGTAACTGCGGAACGCCAGTACCTCGTCGATGCCGCCCCCCGCGCTCTCAACAGCCATGTCTCCCGGAGATCGGATCAGGTACCGGTCGTCTCCCATCCCGCCGATCAGAGTGTCGTTGTTCTTGCCGCCATCCAGAACGTTGTCGGAGGCATTGCCGGTGATCCTGTTCTGCAACCCGTTGCCCGCGCCCAGCCGAGCCGTTCCGGTCAGGTCGAGGTCCTCTATGTGTTTGCGCCCCATGCGGAAATCGACTGAGGAAATAACCGTGTCGTGCCCTGCCCAGTTGCGGCTTTCGGCAACCCGGTCACCCGGGTCGTCCACGATGATCCGATCCGACCCCGGCCCGCCCATCAGCAGATCGCCACCCGCGCCCCCGTCCAGCGTGTCGTCACCGAAACCGCCGGAAAGCGTGTCGATACCCCCCAATCCATGCAATTCATCCGAACCAATCTCACCGGAAAGCACATTGGCGCTACCGTCACCAGAAAGGACGTCATCGAAATTCGACCCGCTAAGGTTCTCGATGGATACATAGACGTCGCCTGCGGCCGCACCTGTGTTACTGGCCGGCACCGAAAGCGAAGCAACGACACCGGCGCCTGCAGGTTGATAACCTGCCGTATCCGTGTCCGCGCCACCGTCTAGAGTATCCCCTGCGCCCCCGCTCAGGAGCAGGTCATTGCCGCCTTGTCCCTCCATCTGCGCGCCGCCGAACGAACTCAAGGTGGAGATCGTGTCATTTCCTTCCAAACCGAAGACAATATCCCCGGCCGCGACCACGATTTGATCGGCGAATTCCGTTCCATAGCGCGGCAGCGCGATCTGTTGTGCAAACACCTCGCTGAGGTCAGTCCATATTACGATATTTCCATCGATACCCGGAATTGAGGCGTTGCCAACCCGCGACGTACTCACAATGGTTTCCTGGCCGAGCTTCTCTCCCGACTCGTTGAATTGCTGTACTGCGATTCCTCCCGGCGTATACCAAGCAACGAGGAAACCTTTGGCACCGAAATATGCGGCGCGCGCATTTACTTGGCTGCCGATAACCGTTGTATTTATCTGGAATTCGTCAGTCGCAGGCTGTCCGTCTTCGGAATAGATCCGGCCGAATACACCAGTACCGTCACCGTCTAGCTGCTGCCAGGTGACCAGAAAGCGGCCTAGCCCAAGTGCGATGACCTGCGGATCGGTTTGCGCGCTCGCTATGGTCTGATTGACTCGGAATTCGATCCCGTCCCTTTCACCGGCGACGTCGAACTTCTGACCATATATTCCCCAACTATCTCCATCCTGGTTGAAAGATTGCCATGTAACGACAACCTTCCCGTCAGCCAACGTCGCAACTGAAGGGTTCATTTGGTCCAGATTGACTTCGGTGTTGATCTGGAATTCGTTACCATCCGGAGACAGTGCCGCAGAATATCGCTGTCCGAAGACCCCGAAACCGCTGCCATCTTGCACATTGGACTCCCAGACAATCAGGGAAGTTGCGGACGAGGCTGTGCTAGTATCGGCTGATAAGGCGGCGATCTGAGGATCACGTTGCGGCGCAAAAGTTTCTGTATTCACCTGAAATTCAGCGCCGACTTTGCCTCCCGACGCGTCGAACCGCTGGGCGTAAATGCCCCATTCGTTGCCGTCCTGTTGGAAACTCTCCCAAGTAACCATGAAACCATTCTCAGTCGGCGGTTCCAGAGGACCCGAGAAGGCGCCAGGCGCGAGCGCCAGACTAGGCGCCTCCTGCCCCTGTGCTGTAAAGCTATTCACTTGGAATTCACCGCCCAGAAGGTTCCCCTCCTGATCGAATTGCTGACCAAAAATACCAAAGCCAGACCCATCCTGGTTCGCGGAGCGCCATACCGCCACGTATTCTCCAGCACCCAGTGACAGGATGTCGACATCGGACTTGGACGAAAAGAATGTACTGACTTTGAAATTAGGACCAATGCTGGCGACCATGCCGTTCCCCCAAGGCTGGCATTAATGGCAAAATTATTGCGCTCTACATGCCGCGAGTCAATTACGTTGGGTAAATCTCAACTTCAGAGTTCCGCCTGACCTGCAAGATGCTCTGATACCGCGGACGTTTTTGCTGGCCCATCGTCACGACTGCGTGAGCTTTAGAGTCCTAGCTTGCGGTGTCTGGCGAGGCGGGCCAAGTGCACGTGGAAAGGCAATTTTCCGGACCCCGCATGCTGCGTTACTTGACCCTTTTCGCGACGCTTTCGATCCTGCTGCTCACCTCGCTCGCTCCTGCCCAGGCCGAACGGAGCAGCGGATGTTCCAGCGCGCCCGCGTTTCAGGAGATCTGCGTGGCACCCGGCGCAGCTGCACCGGCCCGGACGCTTGCGAAGAAACCTTGCCTGACCTGCACGATGCCAAAACAGAACGCGGCGCCGCCCGCGCCGGAGGGTGACGTCGTGGCCCGGGCGACCTTGTCGGTCGCGGACCTTTCCGGGATTGCCGTCGTCCCAAGACACAGGCCACCGCGGGCCTGATCTCCACCCCTCATCGCGGGCCGTACGGCTCGTATCCCTGCGCGCCCAACCGGGCGATCGCACTCTAATGGAGATATCTGACAATGACGTCGAACACTGAAAATCCGCAACCTGTCCTGCCCGCGCTGTCCCCCGTCTATGATGCCGCGGCACCTCTGACCCTGCTCTGGCTGCGTGTCATCAGCGGCATTGCCCTGATGGTGCACGGCTGGCCCAAGATCACGAACCCGACCGGCGCTGCCGAAATGGTGGCGGGCATGGGGTTCAATCCCGGCTGGCTCTGGTCGATCCTGCTATCCGTGACGGAATTCACCGGCGGTCTGCTGCTGGCGATCGGCCTGCTGACGCGGCTGGCAGCCGGCGGCACGACCGTCATTCTGCTGGTGACCGTCTACTTCCACTGGGTCATTCTGGGCCAGGGCTACAGCGGCTCCGAACTGTCGCTGATCTGGTCGGCCGTGACCCTGGTCTTCCTGGCCCGCGGCGGCGGTCGCTATTCCGTCGACCGGCTGATCGGAAAGGAGCTGTGATGCACAGACGATCCCTGTTGAAAGGAGCGGGCGCTGCGGCGCTCGCCTCCACACTGCCGATGCCGGCTGCCGCGTCGAACAGCCTGCCGCTGCAGGCGCCGATCCATGTCGGCCAGGTGGGCCTGCGCGTGCGCGACGCTGAAGCGTTGGCCGGCTGGTACAGTGCCGCGCTCGGGCTGGAGGAAATCCGGCGCGAGGAGGCGACGATCTGGCTGGGCGCGGCGGGCACGCCCTTGCTGGCCCTGACCGAACAGGCGGGGCTGAGCCTCGCGGGGCGCGGAGAGGCGGGCCTGTTTCATACCGCCTTCCTGCTGCCCACCCGGCGCGACCTGGCCAACTGGATCCTGATGGCCATCGATCGGCAGGTGCCGGTCACCGGCACCGCCGACCACAGGGTGAGCGAGGCGATCTACCTGACCGATCCCGAAGGCAACGGGGTCGAGGTCTATGCCGACCGTCCGCAGGACAATTGGCAATGGGTCGACGGTGAAGTGCAGATGGGGACTTACCAGCTCGATGTCGATGGTATCCTGGAAACGCTCGGATTGTTGCCGCCATCGTGGCGTGGCGCGCCTGTCGGCACCAGCATCGGCCATGTGCACATGAAGGTCGGCGATGCCACGCGCGCAGGAGCCTGGTGGCAGGATACGCTGGGTTTCGACGCGGTCAGCAGCCGAGACGATGCGGTCTTCCTGTCGACTGGCGGCTACCATCACCATGTCGCGGTCAACGAGTGGATGAGCGCCGGGGCCGGCCGCCGGTCGGAACGCGAAACCGGGCTGGATTTCGTGCAACTGATCCGCAGGGATGGTGGCACCCCCACCACTTTCGAGGACGATTGGGGCACGACCATCCGGCTGAGCTAGATGACATGATTTGAATAGCTTCAGGTATGCCAGAGTACATGCCTGAAGCATTCCTTTTTCAGCCATTTACGTAATCTTAGATGGCCCGCGCTAAGCCTTGATCGCAGATGTCCTAGAAAGGGGAATGTTCACCCATGGCAAAAGACCATGTGCAGAATTTCGATCAAGACCGTCCGTATGTTCACGCCCTTCCGACCGAAGAGGCGCAGGATGCCGATTACCTCGTCCAACTGGCCAAGCTCGAACCCCTGACCGATGGTGGTCTGCGCACTGCCAGGTTCCTGTCGGATGCCCTTGAACTCGATCCGGCGAACCACCACGCGCAATTGCTGCGCGAAAGGCTCTATCAGGTGATGGTCCCGCGCTGGCATTTTCCGATGCTCGGCGACGAGGTCCGCAATCGAACCTATGCAGAGGCGATCGCGGCCAAGGTGCGGCCGGGCGACATCGTGCTGGATATCGGCTGTGGTGCCGGGCTGACCGCCATGCTGGCGGCGCGCGCCGGGGCCAAGCATGTCTATACATGCGAACAGCAACCACTGATCGCGGAGGCCGCGAAACAGGTGATCGCGGCGAACGGCCTGTCCGACCGGATCACAGTGATCCCCAAGATGTCCCATAACCTGGTCATCGGCCAGGACGTGCCGGAACCTGCGGATGTCGTCGTTTCGGAAATCGTCGACAACGTTCTGCTGGGAGAAGGCGCCCTGGCCACGCTGACCCACGCCATGCACCTGCTGGCGAAACCGGACGCGCGTGCCATCCCCGAACGCGGCCGCCTGTTCGCGCAACTGGTCGAAAGCGACCGGCTGTGGCACTTGTGGCGCCCGCGTCGGCCCGAAGGGTTCGACGTTGCGCCATTCCACGATTTCGCGTCTGTCGCGCATGTCACCCCGAACGACCTGGCCAGCCTCGGCCTACGGCCCCTCGGTCGCCCGGTCGAACTGTTCGACTTCGATTTCGCCCGTCCGGACACGCGCTCGGCGCGCGCGACACAGGTGTTGTCCAGCTCCACCTGGGGGACGATCCACGCGGTCATGGTCTATTTCGAAATGGACCTCGCCCCCGGGCTGCAACTGACGAACAACCTGCTGTCCGAAGGCCATTGGGGCCGGACCGTCTTTCTGTCCGATCAGCCGGCCCGCGCGCGTCCCGGCACGCATTTGCAGGTCACGGCACAGCACGACACGTCGCAACTGACCCTGACGCTGCACGATGATCACGCCGTGACGGAGGATAGTTCGATCTGGACCGACCTTGATGACGTGTCGGACATCGAAATGGCCGAGGATTTCGTCCCTCTGACGCATCACGCGCCGGTCGGGCCGATGCCGGAAGCCCCCTACCACTGACCCGATCGCCTCAGCCGCCAGGGCGGCTGGGGCCTGCCGGACCGAAACTTTGCCGGATTGATGAATTACCGGGCCCCTTCCCCGGCAGATGCATCCGCGCTATCGAACTACCGGCTGCGCAGATCATCCAGGTAATAACGCACCGCGTCCTGGACATGGCGGAAGCGATCTCCGCCCAGGTGCTTTCCGCCGAACCAGCGGGTCACCACGATGATGTGGTCACGCAGGTCTTCGCGCTCCAGCATCCGCAGGATGACCATGCCAGCCCCGGCCTCTCCGTCATCGTTCTTGAGCGGTGCGTCCGAGGTCAGCACGGCCCATGTGTTATGCGTGGCCTTGGCGAACTTCTTCTTCCGGCACAATTCCTTGATGAAAGCCTTGGCTTCTGCGTCCGACCGACAGGGCCCGCCCGACACCGCGTATTTCGACCCGCGGTCGCTGATGACATTTTCCAGGATGCGCATGCGGTCGGGATAATCCCCGTCTGGCCGGTCGACAAGGCGGTATCGGGTGGCTGGCGTGCCGCAACGAAAAACCCCGCAGCATGGGCTGCGGGGCTCGGCTCTCGGCTCGGGTCACGGGCCCAGGGGGGCGCGACGTACCGCCTGACCGCTTTAGCGGACAGCCGTGCTGCGAACGCGCTGACGCTCGCGGCGCAGGCCGAAGATCGCGGTGCCGGCGGCCACCAGCGCGGCAACGGCAAAGACCAACCCGCTCTCCCCGTGGGCATGCGGCATGGCGGCGGAATGCGCGAGGGCGGGGCCGGCGGCCAGAGAAGCCGCGGCAATGACAAGCAAGCGTTTCATGTGTCGATATCCTTTTTGCGTTGCGCGAGGAAATCCCGCAGGTCCATCGTCGATTTCTCGTCCATGGAGACGTAGACGAAGTGCATGTTGGTCCTTTCCCGGACCATTTCCCCCGGGAAGGGAAGATAGCTCAACTCCCGCGACCCGAAGGAGGGCGACGCCGTGCCCACCTGCCAATCGGTCGTCAGTTCGATATCCACGAGCTTGAGCGCCTTGGCACCGCCTGCCCCGGCCCGTTCGAACGGAACCCCCGCCAGCTTGAGGTAGGACGTCTTGTCCTTCGCCTGCACGAACCCGTCGATGAATTGCTGCGCCAGGACCTGAAGGTCGGCCGCCTCATCGTGGTGATGCATGTGGCTGTGCAGGTGATCCGCGTCATGCGAATGGTTGTGGTCATGCGGGGGATGGGCATGGTCATGGGCGTGATGCCCATGATCATGGTGGTGGTGATGATCGTGCGGCATGGCTCAGCCCACCTTGTGCGGTTCGGAGTTCGACCAGCGCTTGCCCTCGAACTCGCCATGCGGAAGCGAGACGGGCTTGTCGATATGCTTCTTGTGCGCACCCATCTTGCCATGCGCCACGAGGCTGCCCAGCACGTCGACGATCACCCGCGTCCCCATCAGGGCCGTGATGTCCGACGTGTCATAGGGCGGCGACACCTCGACCAGTTCCAGCCCGCAGATGCCTTCGGCGGCGACGCCTGCGGCCAGCGCCAGTGCCTCGCGCGGAAGGAACCCGCCCGGTTCGGGCCAGCCGGTGCCGGGCACGAAACCGCAATCGATGCTGTCGATGTCGAAGGACATGTAGACCATGTCGACCCCGTCCCAGGCCATTTCCAGCGCCATCTCGATCGTCTTGTCGATGCCCATCTTCTCCATGTCGCCCATGGTGATGATGTTGGTTTCACGCTCGCGGGCGACCTTCACCGCCTCGCGCGGGACCTGCCAGCCCCCGATGCCGATCTGAACGAGGTTCTTGGCCGGTACGTTCGGCAGGTTGGTGGAATGGAACCAGGGCGTGGTGTGCATCCGTTCGTCCAGGTCCTTTTCCTGGATGTCGGCGTGACGGTCGAAATGCACGATCCCGATCTTCTTGGAGGTGCATTCGGCAATCCCGCGCACGCAGGGAAACCCGATGGAATGGTCGCCGCCGATCATCACGGGCAGGGAGCCGGACGAAAAGACATGGCTGACCGCCCGGCTGATCTGGTCGAAGCTTTTCTCGATATTGGCGGGGATGGTAAAAACGTCCCCGGCATCGCACAGCGTCATCTGTTCCCGTAGGTCGACCCCTGTCTCGTAGTTGTAAGGCGTATAAAGAGCCGAGATCTTGCGCACCCCCTGCGGCCCGAACCGGGTGCCGGGGCGATAGGTCGTGCCCCCATCGAAGGGGATGCCCAGCACGGTCGCGTCGTAATTCGCCACCTCCAGGACATCCTCGGTATAGGGCGCCTTGAGGAAGGTGTTGATCCCCGCGTAATGGGGCAGCTCCCCGCGGGCGAAGGTCGGGATTGACTTGTCCTCGATGCTGTCGGCCCCGGTCAGCCCCATGCGCAGGGCCCAGGCACGTTCCTCGGCCCAGCGGCCTTCGGGCAGCTCGGCTTCCTTGCGCATGGCCTTCCAGCCCGCGAGCTTTGTCAGGTCCGGATGGTGATGGCGCTGCTCACGCGAGGCGTGGCGTTGGCGCAGGCTGCGCGGGTCGCGCCCGCGCGCCTCCGCACGGTGAAGGTCAGAAAACATGTCTGTCTCCCAATCGGTATCCCAAGAATGGGCGTCAGTTCCGGGCCTTGGCTGTCCCACGCGCGGAGCCCGGCGGCGCGCGTGGGTGTTCGTGTCAGGCGGGGATGGGCTCCGCCTTTGGCGTGTCCGCGAGCGAGGGGTAGCGGTCCAGGATGCTCTGGAACGGCATGCCCCCGTCGCGGGCGTCGAAATCATAGGTCACCGTGGCCCCGTAGAGGCCCGGATCCTGCGGGTCCCAGCGGGGTTTGTCGAAGACAAGAACCCGGTCACCCAGCTTGAACGCCTCTTCCAGGTCGTGGGAAACCATGAAGACTGTCATCTTGGTCTCGGCGCGCAACTCGGACAGGAATTCGTGCATCTGGACGCGTGTCCCGGGATCAAGCGCGCCGAAGGGTTCGTCCAGCAAAAGGACACGGGGCCGCGCGGTCAGGGCCTGGCCGATGGCCAGTCGCTGCTGCATGCCGCCCGACAGGCTGGCCGGATACTGACCGGCCACATGGTTCAGCCCGATCCGCGACAGCATCTCGTCCGCGCGCTCTGCCGCGGCCTTGCGCGCCGCGCCGCCCAGCCACCCGAAACGGGTCGAAAACCCCTCCCCCGCGATCAGGTTCTCGCGCACGGTCAGGTGCGGGAAGACGGAATAGCGCTGGAAGACGACGCCGCGTTCCCGGACGGGTTCAACCGCGACCTCGCCGCCATCGACGGTGATCTTGCCACGCACCGGGCGCTCATCGGCCAGAAGAAGGCGCAGGAAGGTCGACTTGCCACAGCCCGAGGCGCCGACGATCGAGACGAACTCGCCTTCGGCAACGTCCAGGTTGACCCGTTCGATGATCGACCGCCCGTCATAGGCCTGCCATATGTCGCGCACTTCGACAAAACTCATAGCCCCGCCTCCATCCACGGAAAGGCCTTCCGCGTCAGTTGCTTGAGCGCCCAGTCCAGCACGAAGGCGAGGATCGTGATCCACACGACATAGGTCAGGATCACATCCATCGCGAGGTATCGGCGCACCAGGAAGATGCGGTAACCCAGCCCCACATCTGCCGCGACGGCCTCTGCCGCGATCAGGAACAGCCAGGCCGACCCCAGCGATAGCCGGACATTGGCGATCAGCCGCGGCAGGACCTGCGGCAAGGCCACCCGCAGCGCGATCACCAGCGACGAGGCCCCCAGCGTCTGTGCCTTCACGATCTGTTCGTGCGGGATATCCAGCACGCGTTGCGCCAGGTCGCGGGTCATGAACGGCGTGATGCCGATGACGATCAGAACGACCTTCGATGTCTCGCCCAGCCCGAAGACGATGAACAGGATCGGCAGCAGCGCCAGCGGCGGCACCATCGACAGCACCGCGACGAAACCTGACAGGGTGGAGCGGAACAGCGGCAGCAACCCGACCACCATGCCGATCAGCAGCGACAGCGTCGCTGCAATCGCCAAGCCACCCAGCAACCGCGAAAGCGAGGCCCAGGTATCCTTCCACAGAAGGATGTCACCCGACCGCCTGTCGCCCTCGGTGAACAAACGCACCGCTGTATCCTGGATCGTCGACAGGGCCGGCAGAAGCTTGTCCGCCGGGTTCGCCGCCAATCGTATCTCCGACCCTGCCGCATAGGCGATCAGGACGATCACGAAAGGCAGCGCCGCGAGGAACACCGCCAGCGGGCGGGAGGGCTTTCTGTTGATCAATCGCATCTGGACACCGCTACCGGTTTGGAAAAAGGCGTGGTGAGGGACGCGGCCCCGGCGCTTTGGCCGGGGCCGGTCGGATCACAGCTCTCCGTCGGCTGCCATCTGCATGTAGCTGGCATCGAAGCGGAACATGACATTCGCCTCGGAGCCGGAGATCGTTCCGTCGGGATATTCCACACCGACGAAATCGGCCGACGGGGCGCCTTCGCCCAGGATACCCTTGTCGAACAGGAACTCCGCGATCTCGGTCATGGTGGCGGGCAGTTCCTCGGACGACGCCTGTGCCACGGCCTCTGCCGGGTCATAGAACATCTGTGTCGCGTCCAGCTGCGCCTTGTAGCCGGCCAGGTCGGTTCCCGAGGCCTCGGCCATCGCCGTCAGCGCCTCTTCGTCACCCGCGGCCATCAGACCCATCAGCTCGTACCAGGCACCAACCAGCGCCTTGCCGAAATCGGGGTTGTCCGCCAGCGTCTGGGTGTTGACCACCATCAGGTCGAGGATCTCGCCCGGGATTTGCGAGCTGTCGAACAGCACCGTCGCATCCGGGTTGGAACTTGTGATTTCCGACACGAGCGGGTTCCAGGTCACGACCGAGGTCACGTCCTGGGTGGAGAACGCCGCGATCATGTCCGCGTCCGAGGTGTTGACCACGCCGTCCAGGTCGCGCTCTTCCAGCCCGACGCTGTCCAGCGCGCGGGCCAGCAGGTAATGCGACACCGACAGCTCCACCAGGTTCACGCTGGTTCCGGCCATGTCCTCCAGCGTCATGTCGCCCTTGGCGATGAGCGCATCGTTGCCATTGGAATAATCGCCGATGATCAGCGCGGTGGTATCCACGCCACTGCCGGCGGGAATGGACAAGGTGTCCATGTTGGTCGCGGACACACCGTCGAAGGCACCGGCGGTGTACTGGTTGATCGACTCGACGTAGTCGTTGATCTGAACGATCTCGACGTCGATGTCGTACTTGTCGGCCCACTTGTCCATGATGCCGCTGTCTTCGAGATAGCCCCACGGCATCCAGCCGACATAGATCGACCACGCGACCTTGAATTCGGATTTCTCCTGCGCTGCGGCAGGCGCGAGCGTCGCTGCGACGAGACCCAGCGAGAGGGCTGTCGCGGACAGGAACTTGGCTCTGGTCATTGTCTTCCCCGTTGTGCGTTCCGCGCGTTTGAGGAAGGTTCGGGCCCGGGTGCGGAACGATGACTAAGCGCGGGACGAACCTTTGCGCAGTGATCCTCCCGGGATTTTGCCCCGCCGTGTGCCCCGCGGGAATTGGCCCGCCGGGTGGCATTTCTCGGACCGAACCTGACCCGCAATGATGCGGTTTTGCCAGTGGAACCCTAAACGCCCTGCACCTTCAGCGTAGTCCCAAGGCGGCCCATTCCAGCAAGGGCGACCATGGACGCATCTGCAGCATTAATGATTTCGCCCGAATTCTGGGCAGAAATTCCTGCCTCCTGCGCGATCCTTGGGCGCAAAACATGTATCCGCGCCTGGAATTCGCTCCGAATCCCGCAGCCGCCATGCTGTCTGATGAGCGCGCTTTTCCCGGGCAACCGCGAAACGGCGTGCTTGGGAAAGCTGGCCAAACCCCGGTTCCCGGGCGCTTCGCAGGACATTGTACTGTCAGGCCAGCCTGCGGCGACACATAGGGCTCAGTCGAGTATGCGCTCCGCCAGCAGGTCCAGGCCGTTGGCGTAACCGGGCAAGGCCGCGCTGTCCGACTCTATGCGGGAGGCAAAGTTGGATCGGAACGCGGCAAAGGGTTCGGCAAAGAAAATACGCGCTGTCCTTGTCGAGCAGAGGTTCGCCTGAACGCACAGACCCAGCCGGTTGTAGAAATAGACGACCCGTTCGAAAGCGGCCTCAAGCTCTGGCTGCCCCAGGACCTGGCGATACATCTTGGTGCGCAGGTTCTCTGCGGCGCGGGCATTCGCCGCGACCGCGGCCATGTCCGCTTCCGGCACCGCGGCCATGAATTCGGTCACGGCGGCACGCAGCTTGGCGAAATCGTCATCGTATCCGCGGGTTTCCCAGATATCGATCAGGTTCAGCGTCTCGGCGGCGCGGCCTTCTTCCCGGGCCTGCCAATACTGGACCCCGGCGAACAGCAATCCCAGGACGCCCAAGGTCGTGACGATATTGCTCAGCCCCTGCCAGACCCATAGCGGCGTCCAAAGAAGGCGCTGGTTCTCGTCCGGCCTGCTCATTCACATTCCGCCAGCAGGTCCACCGTCAGCGTCGGGTCGATCGGTCCATCCCAGGCCGACAGTATGTCATGCAGGCAGTTCACCCCCTCCGTATCAAGGATGTAGACGGTGCGCAGCTTGGGATCGCTTCGGACATCCCCATCACCGCCCGGCCCGTCATTGCCCGGAAAGAACGGGAAGGCATCCAGCCCCCGCGATCCGCCAGCCTCTGCGCCGGTGCAGACGGTCAGGTCGATCTCGACACGGCCGTCCTGGCCCGCCTTGGTCATGTAATCTTCGGCCTCCTGCATGAAACAAGCCGCCCGCAGCGCATCGAATTCGACCACCTCGTCGCAGACGAAACAGGTCGCATTCACAGCAGTGCCCGGCAGTACCACGATGCCCAGGACACCGATCCATTTCGACAGGTCAGAAAAGTGCATAGGTCCCCACCATCCTGCTTTGCACCACCCAAGGGGTCTGTTTCACCGGGCTGTCCCGCGTGACGATGGCCTTGACGCCCCGCGCCACCTCGTCCGCTTCCAGCCGCCCATTGCCATTTGTATCATGGACGTCCCGTTCGGTCTGCAAGACCTTCTCAAGCGCATAGGTAAAGACCCCGCCGCCGGCATTCGGGTCCTCCTGGCTGAATTCCCGCCCCTTCGAGGCCGCAAATATCGTGATGTTGGATTGCAGCCGTGACAGATCGGAGACGGCCTCGTCGGAGGTGGCGAAGGCACCGCTGCCGACCGCACCGGAATGGCAGGCATCGAGGAACACGGTCACCCTTGCCTCCGTGTTGTCCAGCAGTTCGGCCAGACGGGCAAAGGGCATCGCTGTGCCGGTGATATCTCCCAGGGCGGTTTCGGATGTCGCAAAGTGGAATGCGCCCTCGGCGTTGCGCAGCCCGTGGCCGGCAAAGAACAGAACCGCATGGTCGCTGGGGCCAAGCCCGTCCAGCATCTGCCGCGTCGCGGCCAATATGGCATCGGGCGTCGCGCGCCGGTCCTTGAGATAGGTGATGTCGTCGAAATCCGGCGCCTCGCCCAGTCCCGACGACAGTGTTTCCGCAAACCGACCGCCATCCCTCAGCGCGTAGTTGAGAGAGGGGATATCCGCGTCGCTGTAAGTGTTAACCGCGATGACCAGGGCCCGCTGCGTGCCCTCTCCGGCACCGTCCGGGCCCAGATCCCGACTGATGGGCAGGCTGGCCAGGCCCTCGGAATCCACGCCAAGAACCGACACCCAGCGGGCCCCGTCCAGTCGCGTCAGCCGGAAGGATTGGCCGGATGCGCCCGGTTCGGCGTCGATGGTGTCGGTCAACACGCCATCCTGGAAGACCGAGTAGGACACCACGCGCCCGTCCTCGTTCTCCACCCGGACGGCGACCTGCCCGGCATCGACCGAAATCTCCCCGTCAATGCCCGGAGGAATACGAGTCCGCGGCAGGTCCGACGGTGCTGCGGAGGCCAGGACGAGTTCGGTCAGGCCATCCACCCGTCTGGTCTGCGCGAACCGGTCAAGACTGAACTCTGCCGTCAGGCCTGGAAAGGACAGATCGATCAGCGCGGCGGCCTCTGCCGTCGCGTCGAAGGCGAAATCATCGGTCCAGACGGCAATCTCGTCCTCGACGATACGGCCGGCCAGCACGACAGCACGATCTGAAACACGGTGCAGGTAAATCGCGCCGTCACTGTTCACCTGGATCACATGGCTCTTGTCCGCAGTCAGAAAGGCATCGGTCAGCAGCCCGCCATCCGGCAGATCCTCGAAACTCTGCACCACCCGCCTTTGTCGCCTGTCGTAAATCGTCATCCGGCCCGCCGGGGCATAGAACAGCACGGTTTCCGCGTCGCCCTTTATCTGGAACGGGTTCGAATACCAACGCGGTTTCGGGTTGTTTTCATAGAAGATAGCCGAGTCCGCGAACACATCGGCGGAGGTGCGTGGCACCGGGCCGGCGAAATCCATGATCTGGATCGAGCTGGCGGGCCGCAGAGAGCCGAACGTCGCGCCCGCCGTGCACCTGGCCTGAGTGAACATCAATGGCGCGCCGCCGGTCTCCAACCGCCCCAGCACGTCGAAATCGCCTTGCAGGACCACGGGCCCGGCGTGCTCGTCCTCATCCGTGAGGAGAATGTGATGGCAATCCTTCACATACAACACGTCCATCGACTGATCAGACCATTGGAAGGACCATCCCGCGTCTGCCGCCGCCTGGACTATCGGCTGCGCCGTGTCGCGCAACGCCAGTGCCGCTTCCAGTCCGGGCGCAACAGGATTGTCCTTCGGCAGCTTGTCTTTCTCGGCCTGCGACAGCTGGGGTTTCGGCCCGTTGAACAGGATCTCCCCGCGCGTAAGAGGCGCCAGCGAAAATCCGATCCTCTCCAGCTGGTTTTCCGCGTCGATATCCGCGAGGTCGACATCCCGCGTCTCCAGCGGTTCCAGCTTGAGGCCCAGCCGCTCCAGCCGGAACGCGATCACCTCGGTCTCGCTTCTTCGGGGGCTGTCGTAGCGCCCCGGCTCCAATTGCCGGTCCTCGAACACCGCCCCCGCGGTCCAGCCACCGGCCGCGTCGAAGCCAAGACGCATCGAAACCGGCGCGACCGTCCCAAGCGAGTTGTAGATATGCTGATAAAGCGCAAGGCTGCCCGCCTTGTCGGATGAATACGCTCCCGACGAAATCGTCCGATGCACATAATCGCTGTTTTGCAGCGCCCCGATGGCATGCCCGAACCGCCCCCAGACCGAGAAGACCGCGTTTTCCAGATCGATCCCGACGCGCGTATCGTCGGGGTTGGCAAAACAACAGGACGGCCCCGTCACCTGTTCCCGCAACCAAAGCGCACCGCCAAAGGTCGAGGCCAGGTTGACCTCGGCCCAGGGGGCCAGCGTGGTCATCACGACGCTGTCGCCGAGCGCCCAGTAGAGGTCACCGGAATCAAGCGATGTCGTGGTGCGGCCGTCGATCAGGTCCACGATGTCGGTGCCGCCTTGCTGGACGGCGATGAACCGCTTCGTCGGGGACACCGTCACCATCTTGCCACCGCGCTGGATGATCTCGGTCCCCGTGGCGGTATCGAGCAGCAGGAAACGCTGCTCATCCAGCAGGATCGTGCGCCCCATTTCCGGTATCTCGATCCGGTGGGTGTAGCTCTGGTTGCCCCGGTCGTTGGACAGCACCAGCCGCGCAGGCCCCGGCGCGACGTCGATGCGGGCCCGGGCCAGGTCGAAGCGTTTTTCGGTCTCGCAGGCCGGCATGAAGTGGACAAGCTCTGCCTTGATCTCCAGGGGACCCGTGGTCAGCGGTTCGACCATGATCCGGCCCTGAGGGGCCGCGCCCCGGGCGGACAGGGCGACCATGGCCCTATGCCGTCCAGCGCCGGCCTCGATCCCGAAGGGCGTGGGGGCGTCCGGGCCAAGCGCCACGAACCCCCGCCCCGTGAACCGGGCGGGGGCATCCGCCGTCACAAGGATCCACATTGGCGCGCGCTCCGACAGGTCAACGTTCTGCCACGTCACCTCGATTTCCGACCCGATCGAGACGGCGCCGTCGTCAATCGCGACCTGCACCTGCTTCGCCACATCAGTGCCCAGCCCTCCAGCGCGCTCGCAGGCAGGTGCCATCCGCGCCGCCGCGGACCGCAGACGCGCATGGTAGGCAGCCACCGTGTCACCCGGCCGCCACGCCAGTTCAGGCAGAACGATGGTGCCTGGCCCGGCCGCAACCGGCGGGCTGAGATTGTCACGCCTGCCCTCAAGCTGCGCACTGACGGCCCCGGCATAGGTCACGGTGCGCGGCACGCTCTTTTTCAGGAAACAGGCGTTTTCACGGGTATTCACGGTATAGAACAGGCAGTTCGGGGTCACCGCGCACAAGGCCTCGCACTGGTTCACCGTCATGTTCAGAAGCATGCCATCGGACAGCGCCGAACGGATATCGCCCCCGTAAACATCGAGGTTCTGGTAGCGCTTGTATTGGAATTCCTGAGGTTCCGGCGGAAAGGCCATCACCGCCTCGCTGGAATACCGGCCCCTCTGCCCGAGGAACGTGTCGATGGCCGATGCGAGGGCTCCGCCCTGCCTGGAGCAGGTGTCCATCACGTTGGAGATCGCCGCGCCCGAGCCGCGCAGCGTCAAGGCGTAACGGTCGCCGCCGACGAACTGCATCTGCGCCCGGTTCCCCGCGGACAGCGCGGCCGCGGCGGCCTGCAATTGCCCCTTGTCGTAGATCGCCGGCACAGACGCGTTGCGTTCGTTCAGCAGCAGCGGCGCAAGAGGAGCGCCATCCACGGTCACATCGAC
This sequence comes from Pseudooceanicola atlanticus, assembly GCF_000768315.1. Classification (GTDB taxonomy): domain Bacteria; phylum Pseudomonadota; class Alphaproteobacteria; order Rhodobacterales; family Rhodobacteraceae; genus Pseudooceanicola; species Pseudooceanicola atlanticus. The sequence goes on along the minus strand of NZ_AQQX01000019.1, from coordinate 4,158 downwards.
CCTCCGGATACCATCCAGCTTGCCCGAATTGGAAAACGCCCGAAGGTTCAGAGGCTCGCCATTCGCACAGCTCAGTCTGAGGCATGGTCCGTACTTGTCCGAACAGACCTCGGCCGCCGGCCCGTCCCATTCCGACAGAACCGACCATTTGTCGAATGTCCCTGCGCTGGCCGGCGCAATCCATGTCTGTAACAGCAATAGGCTGACCAAAATTCGGAATAACATCGGCAGCTCCCGTCAATCTCCGATATCATTCCCAGAACGGTCCAACCGATCAAGCTTGGAATACTCCGTCTATTGCTGGGTCCCGGAATTATTCTGACGATAGCCCCGAGGAAATCGGCGACTATTGGACGCTCTTGCAGGCATGCAAGGGCAAGGTAAGATTGACTGCACTACAGCGCGGCCGCCTGTCATCAACGAACAACTTGGCAAAAGCCGCCAAGCATCAGCGCTGCTGCACCTTGCCCTCACTTTTGGTCAAAATAGCGTTCGCCCGGGACCGTGCCTGCTCGAGCTCGGCCTTGAGGGCCGCTTCGCCGCGGTGATCGGCAAAGGCGGCAAGATCGTCGAGCACGTCAAGGATCCAGGACAGCCCCTTCACGCTGCCATCGGGAAAGGAGCGTTCCCAACCACGGTCGTTCCCCTCACCGCCCTGGCCGTGAGTGCCCCTGCAATTGTTTCGATTGCTTCGATCCTGCCCAGCATGCATCGTCTTGACCTTTCGTTTGCCTCGCTGTGATATGTGCGTCCGAGAGGCCTCAGGAAAAGTGACCTGGGGGTTACCAGGTGTTTCAGATACCGCTGTAACAAGAGTCATGCCAAATATTTCAAACCAGCTCAGATACTTGGCTGAATAGGCGATATCACCTGATTGCTTCGCTGCAAGATTCGGAAGACCATCTATTAAGAATTTCGATTTCTCCAATTGGTTCTTGCCTAGATGTTTTTCCGTCGCTCAGCCTCTGCTGATGAACTTTCCGATGAAGTCGCAAGGCTTCTGGCGAGCGACCGGTTCGCAAAATCCAGTGTCCTTTCCAATCTGCTGACGTTTTTGCACGAAAGAAGTATCGCCGCCCCGGGAGAGGTGACGACGGAATACCTGATCGCCCAGGACCTGCTGGACCGCGGCGCCGATTTCGACCCCAAGGTGGATCCGATCGTAAGGGTGCGCATTAGGCGCCTGCGCGAGGCGCTCGAGGCCTATTACGCGGATCATCCCGGACCTGTCCGCGTCACCATCCCGCCGCGCAGCTATGACCTGAAGCTTAAAATCGAGGAAAAGCGCCATTCGGATCCGCGAACCCTGGCCGCTATTGGCGGTTCGCTCCTTGCGGCCCTCGCAACGATCGCGATCGGAATTGCCGCTTATTCCTATTTCCTGCGACCGATCAAGGATGGCTATCCGGTGATCAAGATATTCTCCGTCCAGAACCTGACGGGGGACGAAAGCCTGGATATCTTCCAGTTCGGCCTGCAACGCCAGCTGGGATCGGACCTGCAGAAATTCGGAAAATTCCGCGTTCTCATCATGTCCGACAACAGCCTGGACCTTGATGCGGATTACACCTTGCGCAGCAATCTGCTGGCGCTTGGCGACGAGTTGGACCTGTCGATCCGCCTGGAAACCGCGTCAGACGAAACGCTCGTCTATGGCGACCGGTTTCGCGGACCCGTCTTCGGCCAGGATTACTACGAAACGATCCGGGCGATATCGCGCACCATCACCGGCCAGATCGCCGGGCAAGGCGGGCCGATGATGCGGCAGGAGGATGCCGAAGACACGCAGGGAGAGCTGACGCAGGCCTCTCTGCTGCCGCGCATCGGGGTCGGCCGCGACGTGTTCCGCTGTATCGTGCTGAAGGACCGGTTCTTCGACGATTACGATCCGGAAGCGTTCCGCCGTGCCTATCGCTGCTTCGAACAGGTCCTGCCCAATATCGGCGACGATCCCATCGCGCTGACCAGTTGGGGCACCCTGATCTTTCACGCTGTCCCCGAATTCAACCTGATGCGGACCGAGGCCCTGTCGCCGGACATGCTGTGGCGGGAAGACACCGTGGCCGACGCCGCCCGATCCATCGCGGAACGCTTTCCGCATTCACCCGACGCATTTCTGCTGCTCGGGTCGGTCCAGAATGCGCGGGGACAGCTTCAGGAGGCCGAGATATCGCTGCGCCAGGCGGTGGAGCTGAACCCCGGAAACAGCACCGGCCATGCGGTCCTGTCCTATCTGTACCTCTCGCAGGAGAAATTTGCGTCATCCATTGCCTCGGCAGAAGTAGCCATCCGCCTGAGCGCCGACCCACAGAGCTTCATCCATCTGCCGATCGTGATTTCCGCCCTCGTGCTGGGGGACGACGACCGGGCGATCAAGGCCGGCAAGGCCTATGTCGCGAAACGGACGGGCAACGGGGCGACCGCGATCCGCCTGATCGTCGCACGGCTCGAGAATGACCGGGCCGAGATTGCCCGCCTCACCCCGATCGTCCAGGAGATGGACGCGCCGATGGAGCTTTATGCGCTGTTCCTCAGAGGGGAGCAGACCCGTGAAGCCATCCGGGAGGCGCTGCCCGAAGCCGACCTTGGCGAACCGCCCACCGACCCTTGAGACGCGGCAGGGCGCCGGTCACACAACCCGGCGCAGCATGGACCCCGATCAGGGGGCCGGCGCACCGGCAGAGCCATATTCCAGCCAGGCCCGGTCTTCGGGCGCCAGTTCCGCGGCCATGATGGCGTCATAGGCGGCCAGTTCTGCCTCGGTCAGCTGGCCCTGCCACTTGCCGCTGCTGCCGCTGTGAAAGAAGTCGCTGTCGGACTTGAAGAACCCCTTGCCGCCAGAGGGCGCGTAGCGTTCGGCGTTGTCCCGCATGTTGTCGAACGTCGCCGCCTGAACCAATTTCGCCATCACGGCGTCGGGGTGTGACATACCAAGGATGTCAGAGACGTTGCCAATCGTTCCAGGCAAGTCCTGCGTCATGTCCGCGTAGTGGAACAGGGTCACGTTGGGCCGGTCCGCCACGGCGAGCGCCGCCTTGTAATGCTGCAGGATATGCGCCAGCGGCATGGCATCCGTATCGAACCCCTCTGCCCCGCCATCGAGGAACCGGCGAAAGGTCGTGCCGTCGGTGTCATCCTCGGGATACCACAGGCCGAACCAGGGCATCGGGATATTGCGCACGTGTTTCCGGTAGGAGAAATGCGCATCCAGCGGGTGGCGGAAGACGCAGATATATTGCGCCCGATCGTCCAGCGGCAGCCCGTCCATTGGCGTGTGGCTCTTGGCGCTGCGCCGATGGGTCATCGCCTCCAGCCGTTCGGCGACCTCGGACATCTCGCGGACGCGGATGTCGATCCACGGCATCTTGACCGAAAGCTCGGTTTCGACCTCGGGATCGCCAGACAAGAGCAGAGCGATGATCGTCTGCATCCAGGTCGTGCCGCATTTCGGCGGGGTCACGACGATCACGTCATCGGGCCGGATGCTGACCTGGTCCCAGCGGCGGCTGTCGGTCAGCGGACCGAGATAGAGCTTTCGGGTCGTCATGTCCGTCCTCCGGGTCATCCCTGCCCGGACAGGTTAAGCGCATACCGGATCGCGACGAAACAGCCTTGCGCCGGTCGGTGGCCTGCATACCTCCGATGGACTGACGGCAGGCAAGATTTCAATGCAAGTCGGCCATCGCCTTGAACGCTTCGAAAATACCCCCGTGTTTTTGCAAGTCGAACTGGCCTCCTGCCGGTTTCGTTGACAGCAAATTAAGCTCTCATAGCTCGCTCCTCGAACGAGATAGGGCTGAGATACCCGTCGGACGAGTACCGACGCTTTGGAGTATAGAAGCGTTCGATCTCATCGAAGATAACTGCACGTGCCGGTTTCCGGGCGCGGTAGGTTTTCCGCCTGATCCGTTCGGTTTTCAGAGAAGACAAAATGCTTTCCATCGCAGCGTCTTGCGCCTTTGAATGATCCAACGGATCATTCGATCCGCTGGCGCAGACCAGATTGAACTCAATGATACAGCAGAACCTTCGCTCGACCTCTACGCTAGAGCGTCATGATCAGGTCATCCGTGACCCTCTGTGACGTCATCTAATTGCTCATGACGCGTGACCTGCCCCCTGTTGGTCCCTCGTTCATAATGAGAGTCTGCAGGTTGG
>NZ_AQQX01000018.1 GCF_000768315.1 Pseudooceanicola atlanticus | reverse complement strand
CTGCAAATCATAGCTTATGTCAGTGTCCGAATTTCGGGGGGTAGCTCAGTTGCAACATTGGCCCTGGCTGGCTGTGCGGTACCTCCGAAGGAAGGCAACGATCCATTCAGGATCGGGAATATTCCAGAGTCTGTCGCAACCCTCGCTGCGCCCGACCAGGATCTCAACACGGCACGGCTACGTTCCGAAGATAACTGCTATTGGTATGCGCATAGTGGGCCGGTTGAAACGACGTTGGTCCCGTTGCGATCGGCAGGCGGCAATCCCATCTGCGTCGCGCGCCAATCCTGATTGGCGCGTTCGAGCGTCGGATTGACGGCGCGGCTTGGGTCAACTCTGCGGAGTCACGCTGTCCTCGGCTGAATATAGGAACGCCGTCGAGCCAATTTCCACATTCGGATACAGATCATTTATGTGCGCCATGACCATCCGGACGCAACCGGAACTTGCTCGGCCGCCGATGCTTCGCGGGTGTGGTGTACCGTGGATGCGCAGATAGGTGTCCCGGTCCCCGACATAGAGATAAAGCGCCCGTGACCCGAGCGCGTTCTCAGGTCCGGGTTCCATACCGTCAGCGATGTCGGCGTAGAGCTCCGGGTCGCGGTCAATCATGTTCTGTGTTGGCTGCCAATGCGGCCACCTGACCTTGCGCTTGATCGTGTAGACGCCCGGCTCATAAAGTTTGCCACGAGCAATCGCTACGCCATAGCGCATCGCCGTTCCGCCTTCCTCGATATGGTAAAGATAGCGCGCAACAGCATCGACATGGATGTCTCCGGCCACAAGACCATCTTTAGCTACAACCCGCTGCGGCAGAAAGCGCGGATGCAGGCCCCACGGGTTTGATGTGGCCGGGTTGTAGCCCGGCGGTGTAACCTGTGCATCCCAAGCAGCCTTTTCCGCTTCAGTGGGCCAGGTGTCAGCGAGGAGCGGACTCGAGATAGACGCCGAGAACAGTGCGGCGGTCGTCTGGATGAAATGTCGTCTTGTCAGCATGTATCGTGCTCCGCGCAGTTTCTATTTCGGTGTCGGATCTGTCAGATCGATTTATTCCACGCTAAAACGTCTAGCAACTAGAGGTTCAAGGGTTAAATTTTCACTTAACCGCGAGAAGCAGAGGATTGGATAGCGATTTCAATGCTAGACGTTTACGCGCCAACTGGGTCAGCAAAGGGCTAAATCCAAAAAGGTTTCTCTACTATATCGTTGCGCGCCACATCCGATAGCGCCCCTGCCCGGTCACCTCACGGATCAGACCCCGCGCTTCCAACCAGCCAAGGTTGCGCTGGACGGCGGCGCGGCTGGCGCCAGTCAAGATTTGAGTCATCGGTGCAGAGACGAGTGGCCACTCGGTCAGTAAGGCGCGGAGAGCAGGTGGCGTCTTGCCCGAGAGCAGTGCCATTTCGGCGTCTGCGCGCATAGCCCATGCCTCTATGTCGTCTAGGTGCCGCATCGCGCTCAAGGATGCTGTCATCATCCCATCGAGCCAACGCGCCAGACGATCAGCGGGTGGGCCGCCAGCGCGCAGCCCCCCTGATCCGCCCATGGCCAGAGGTACAAAGACCGCCCCCCTTCCCTCACCGGCCGCAATCCTCGCGGCTGTGACTGCCGCCTCCATCCCGTCTCCGTGCTGTCCGAGACCAGCGAGGTTCCAGAGGTGGAAGCCCATGCAGGCGCGGCTGATCGGATGCAGATCGACAGATCGCACCATCAGATCCAGCCATCCGCTCGCACGATTCATGAAAGGTTCGGCATCATCACCAAGGTTCTCGGGATCGCGGCGGTCGAGAAAAGCGGAAAGGTCCACCTCGGGCCCCGGCCCGCCGCTCAAACGGCGAACTGCCCATCCGACACGCGCGAGTGCTGCGGTGTCCTCCTGAACGCCTGATAGGCGCATGGATATCCAAAGAGCAAGGCGATCCGGGCCGATACGATCACCCACAAACCAGCTGAGGTCAGCTGCCTCGATCAGGGCAAGCCTGTGTCGCCATCCTTCGGGGCCGCGCTTCAGGCGGTCGTCCAGCGCGCCGACGCGACCAGCTACACTGGCAAGACGCGCGGCGAGACCCGCCTCTGCTTTCCGCCATTCATCAAGGACTTCGGTTTCACGCGGTTCGGCCCGTGGTCCGGGTGGCAGATAATCCGGCTCTTCTTCCATCGGACCGGGCAGGAACCAAAGATCCTCCTCTGACGACTGTTCCACCTCTTCAGCGTCGAGGAAGAGAGCATCAAAATCATCATGTAACGTAGGCGCTTTAGGCTTCATATGTGCAAAATACTAGAATTTTGCACTTTACCAAAGGGTTTTGTCGGAGTGCCCCACGCTCTTTATATAGTACGCGGGGGCGATGGTCGGCGAGGGCTCTCACATCGCGCTCAGCCTATGGAAACCAAGGGCTTTCCGTTGAACCAAGCCACAGAGAGCGTCCTTGCATTCGCTTACAAACGGTCGTTTATTGATGATACATAAAATTGCAAACGGCCCGTTTTCATGCCCCTGATAGGCTACGCCCGTGTTTCCACAGAGGATCAGACCCCCCTGCCCCAGTCTGAGGCCCTGCAGTCTGCGGGATGCGCCGAGATCTTTGAAGAGCACGCCTCGGGCGGCAATCGCGCGCGACCGGTGCTGGCACGCGTGCTCGAACGCGTCCAGAGCGGCGATACGCTGGTCGTTGTGCGGATCGACCGGCTTGCGCGATCTCTGTCGCACTTGCTGGAGGTGATCGAAAGACTGGAGGGAAAGGGGGCGTTCTTCCGCTCGCTCCAGGACCCGATCGACACTGCCTCGCCCCAGGGCAAGTTCACGTTGCAGGTTCTGGGCGCTGCGGCTGAGTTCGAACGCGCTCTGATCCGCGAGCGCACAAAGGCCGGGCTTGCCTCTGCGCGCGCCAAAGGGCGCGTAGGCGGCAACCCAGGGCTACGCGCCAAGGATCCCGCCGCGCTGCGCAAGGTGCGGCTGGCACGGCAGGACGGCTATATGGAACGCCTGAACGAGACCGCGCAGGATTGGGTGCCTCATGTGCGCCGCCTGCGCCCCGATATGGCTTGGGAAGACGTGCTGCGAATTATCAATGCCCCCCTGCCCCCAGATCACCATTGGACACAAGGCCGACTGCTCCGCGCTGTGAAGGCATATGTGCGCGACGGGTTCCTTCCTGCCGAGGTGCTTGGCCGCGCCGGACGCCGCGAAACCGATGACCGCCTGCCGGCCATCGTCGCAGCGATCAAAGGCGCGGACCCCGAAATCACGCTGCAGGCGATCTGCGATCGGCTAGAGTCGATGCGCGAACGGACCCCTCGAGGTCGTGCCAGCTGGCAGCCGTCTTCGGTCAAAATGTTGCTCGAACGAGCGGAGCGGCTTGGCCTAATTTCATCAGAATCGGCTCACTCCCAACTGTAACTAGCAGAGGCTCAAACAGCTGAATCTATCGCTCTAAACACCGTCAGAAGGTCAATTGTGCCATTGGTTGCATGGGTTTAGCCAATACCATCCAAACAATCCCCATGAATGGCTTGAAGCACGGTCTTTTGGATTTATCACCATAAAATCAACAACTTGCAGTTATCTTGATGTGACTGTACGTATTGGTGCTGTGGATAACTTTCACACTACATCTAGATTCTTCTTGCCGGACTCACTTGATCGTGGCATTCCCATTCTGACGGTAAAACGCGTCAGTCGCGCTGTACACCGTCAGAATGACCAAGAGCCTCAACAGAGGCCGAGAGTGGGCGGCAGGACATGGATGATCGTAACGTTGGATACGCGCAAGGCATAGGCTCTTCCGACATCGGAGCATTTGCCGACAATCTGGCTGAATCTTTGGATCGCCAGATGAAGATCGCTTTCGAGCCCGAAGAACGAAAGTCCCTGCGCCGATTCAGTTCTACCGAAGTTGCCAGCCTCCTGCGCGTTAGCACATCTAACCTGCGCAACCGGCACAAGGACGGCAGCTTCCCGGAAGTTCATACAGACAACCGCGGACACCGGTTCTACACAGCCCAAGAGATCGATAAGCTGCGCGACATTCTGGGGCGCACCGGAAAGAACGCAGAAAGCTACCGCCCCGGTCGACGTGAAGGCGATCGTCTCCAGGTGATATCTGTCGTCAATTTCAAAGGCGGATCGTCAAAAACAACAGCAACGATCCATCTTGCACAACGGTATGCTTTGCGAGGTTACCGAGTGTTGGTCTTGGATCTCGATCCGCAGGCAAGTTTGACCACCTTTTTCGGCTTTCGGCCAGAGCTCGAGTTCGCCGAAGGCGGCACAATCTATGATGCCCTGAGATATGAGGAACAAGTTCCGCTCTCAGCCGTCATCCAAAAAACCTACTTCCATAAGCTCGATATGGTCCCAGCGGGCCTGATGCTCTCGGAATACGAAACTGAGACGGCAAACGCCCTCGCCCGCCGGGTGCAACCCATATTTGCGGAGCGTCTTGCCTTAGCGCTTGAGGAAGTAGAGGCGAATTACGACATCGTTCTGATCGACTGCCCACCTCAACTTGGCTTTCTGACCCTAACGGCGTTGGCAGCCTCGACGGGACTCCTAGTAACGGTCGTGCCTGGCATGCTCGACATTGCTTCAATGAGCCAGTTCCTGAAACTTGCTTCGGAAACGGTAAAGGCTGTCGAAGAAGCCATTGGCAGGCGCGTTACATGGGACTTCGTAAAGTTCTTGATCACGAGATACGAGCCGTCGGACGGGCCTCAGACCCAGATGGCGGGCTACCTGAGATCGATCTTGGCCGGACAGGTCATGACTGAGCCAATGCTGAAATCTACAGCAATCTCGGACGCCGGTATGACCCAGCAAACCGTCTACGAAGTTGATCCGAGCCAATTCATTAGAAAAACGATTGATCGCGCTCTGACCAGCGTGAATGGCGTTGGAGATGAGTTGGAACAGACAATCCAAATGGCATGGGGGCGTCGCTGATGGCCCGAAATATCTTCAATCAGCCTCCAAAGGACGAGAAGGAGAGCGCGGCCCCCTCCCCTACCCCGCCAAAAGCAGCAAAACTGCCAGGATCTGTTGGCGGATTGCGCGACTCTTTGCGCGAGATTACCGCGAATTCGATCCGTGACATCGAGCCCGATCAGATTGACATGGATGGTCTGCGCGATCGGTTGGTGCTGGAGGATTCCAGTATTGATGAGTTGGCCGAAAGCATTCGCAAGCATGGGCAACAAGTACCAATTATGGTCCGTCCATCAGCGCAACCGGACAGATACCGTATCATCTACGGACGACGCAGGCTCGCAGCGATCCGCATGGTCGGCGGAACGGTCAAGGCGATCGTTCGAAGCCTGGATGACGACGCATCTCTGATCGCACAGGGCCAAGAGAACAACCTCCGACTAGACCCGTCTTTCATTGAGAAATCTCTTTTTATCAAAGAGATGCAGGAATCAGGTTACAAGCCAAACGTCATTCAGGATGCTCTCGGCTTGACACGGCAGGGCGTGTCCAATCATCGCGTCGTCATAGAGCAACTGCCAGAAGGGCTTGTACAGCTGATCGGGCCGGCACATGGCATCGGACGACGGCAATGGGGTGACCTGGCCGCTTTGTCGAAAAAGATAGATCTGGTGAACACAGCCAAAGAGGTGATCGCCGCCCTGCCCGACGACACTCCAAGCGCGGATAAGTTTCAGGCAGTCTACTCGGCTTGCTCGAACAAGGCGCGTAGCGACAAGAAGCAAGCCAACCGCAGCCTAACGTCCGTTGTCAAAGATGGGGACGGTAGCTCTGTGGGAACGCTGACAGTCGACCAGAAAACGATCGCTATCAAGATCACCAAGAAGGACAACCCAGAATTCGGCCAATGGATCGAAGAGCGCGCGGAGGCAGCGCTTTTGAAGCTCTTCGAACAGTGGCGGAATGAGAGCGGCTCTGGGTCCTAAGCCCCGAGCCACACAGAGTAACTCGAGCAGAGGAGAAAAGCGAAGACCAGAAAGAAAAGAGCCCCCCAAAGTTTCCCCTGGAGAGCCCTCATCATTCGATTAGCACTCATGATGTAGCAACCTCCAGCAAACCGGTCAAGAGTCACCGATTCGGTGGACGGGTTTTTATTGCCTTTTTCTGAGCGAAATCTCGGGAAGAGACTGGGAAGTTGTGGGCCGAACGGTCGTCGTGAAGAAACCATGGCATTTACAAAACTATCGATCAGAACCGCTGATGCTGATGCATCACGCGGCTCAATTTCTGCGGCTGAAACCGACATCTGGACCATCTTCAGGGCACTAAGAGATGCACGTAGCGTATTCGGTCTGCGTCCTGGCCATATCCAAACACTTCAAGCCATGCTCAGTTTCTTGAAGCCCGGCCATGGCGAAACGGTTTTCGCGTCCAACGACTCGATTTGCCAGCGCGTCGGCGGAATCGACGAACGGACACTCCGCAGGCACATCAACCGCTTCGTCGAACTCGGGTTCATCAAACGCAATGACAGCTCGAACAGAAAGCGCTACCGCGTTCGCTCATCCAGCGGGGAATGCATCAGCTATGGACTGTCTCTAACCCCCCTCCTCCAACGTGCGAGCGAGCTTATCGCCATCGCACATGAGATGGAAAATAACCGGCGGGATCGGATATTTGTCCGCAAACAGATCCTGACAAAGCTCGCCCATTTGGAAGAGCATGATCCCAGCAACACATTCATCAACCACGCACGGAGAGCTCTACGCAGGAAGCTGAGCCTTACCGAATACCACGCGCTGCTCGCCGACACGGGCAAAGAATGCCAGACTTTGTATACCCCAGATAACCCACCAGAAACTGTGGAGTTGCCCGCCAATGACGGACAAACTGTCCGGCACCAATCTATGTCTGAAGAAGAAAAAAAAGATTTAGATAGCAACACAGGCAATGAAGCTCTGAAACCAGACTTGCTAACCTCAGTCTGCGATCAAGCGACATCGTTCTCCACAGAGAGACTTAGAGACTGGTTGGACATTGAAAACCATGCTCGAACTCTTGCACCCATGATGGGGATTCACCCAGAAACATTTGAGAAAGCCAAGAATGCAGTAGGAGCTCAGAAAGCGTCATGCGCGATCTTCATCATGCTACAACTTGGACAACGCATCAGGGATTTTGGAGCGTACTTTCACAGTATCACCTTGGGCCAACGTCAAGACCAGTTTGATCCAGTGGCTTTGATCAAGCGTCTATCCAAAACTGCTATGCAAACCGCCTAGTGTCCACCGCGGTGGACGTCTGGCCATCAACTAGTCCAATGACGCGCGGTCTCGCCACATGCATCAAAGCGACAGAGCCAAATTCCACTAGGGCGATACTACACAGTCAATCCATGTACCTCCGACCCGCCGATGTCCACCGCGGTGGACAGATCCGGCACCAAGTCTCACAACTCACATGCGCGACAGCCGCTTTTCGTCATCCACCACTTCCAAAGAACCCTTGTTGGCAGTCCAGGCCCACAGGACGATGTTGAAGTCCGTTGATGACGCACCCTTCGCAAAGCTTTGGATCAGAAGCCCCGCAAACCGATCTGCTATAAGGGCGCGTGCTAGCTCCTGTGTCGGTACCAATTGGCCATCGAGCATCTTCATGCGCCATGCAGAGTCGGCAAGCATCGCCTCGGTCACACCATACCGTTCGAGCTTGTCCTGATCGCGGGTATCGAAAATAGGCCCAAGGTCGGCTTTGTAGGACACCAGGATCGTGGGTTGCAGGCTGCCTACCTGGTTGGCTTCTCTAAGAGCGGTCGCGGGATCCAGCGAGGTGTAGAGGGCAGGGGTGCCCTTGGCGTTAAAGCGCCCTCCATAGAGTTCAGCGCCTCGTCCGGACAGAGGTTCACGCGCATAGACCGGGTTCAGGGCGCGATAGAGTGGCCCTGTGTAGCGTCCATCTTTCAGCGGCATCAGGCAAAGACGCCCGCATCGACCGCATCGATGTATTCCAGAACTTGCTGAGCTTTGCCTTCCTGCACCAGCTGCATGGCTGTCCGGCCATCAAAGCCGGGCAGGGGCTCTGACCGGTACCATGCATAGGCCATCAGTTCCGAGCCGAAGCGGGGCTCAACTTTGTTCAGCACCTCTACCAATTCGCGCAGGCGGCGCTGCGTCTTGTCCGAACCGATGCGGGCTCGCCTCTGCAACGCGTCTTTGCCCAAGCCGACGGTCAATGCGATCTCTTCTGCTGATGTGCGTAGCACCGCGGCGATCTTGCGCGGTTCGAATTGCCCAGCTTCAGCAAAGTTCGTGATGTGCATGATCTATGCTCCTACGGTGATACTGACGGTATATAGCGGCAACATCGCTGAAATTCAAGCTGACAGGAGGCGCTGCGCCTTCGTTTCCCGTGCTTATCCGTAACGCTGCAGTGCTCTGAACGAAGCAAATCCTGATCTTTGGGCCTGAGAGGTCACCGTTGGAGCGCTTTTGCCGATCGAGAACGTCAGATAAGCTATTGATAATATGAGAAAGACTGCAGCAGTCGGGCCGGAGTTGCCGATATGGCTTGCCGATCTTGGATCGAAACCGCCACTTACTGCATGCCGTCACTGGGGTCCGCGGTGGTGTCGGACCCTCGGCCGTTACCCCGGACCAGTTGGCTGCTGAAAAGTAAAAGTGTCCTTCGGGTTTTGTGACTGACGGATGAGGGCCTTTGGGGTCCCTCGGATGGGTCCGGACCGGATTCCGGTCTGTCTTTCCTAATGAAGGGCATTCTAATGGAAACAGGTGTCTTGCGCGTGCTCCGCACAACCGCCGCCTCCTGGTGGCGGCATAGAGAGCTGCGCAGAACTGGCCAGACGGCGCTATCGCGGCAACTCGAGCGCGAGACCGTCCTGCGCGATCTTGGCTACCTCAGGCAGGCGGCATTATTGCCAAACGCGCATGTGATCTGCGGGGAGGGTGGGACGTTCCTTCATCTCGGCTGGACCACAGTGTCGACTTTCGCGCCGATCGAACGCTTTCCCTTGGCCGCTCTTGCGGTCGCACGAGGGACCCCGTTCATCGATATCCGACCCGTCACCGATGTTATCGCATTCGCGAACTTGCCGCGGGTGGCGCGGGACAGATCTGTCGATCCTGACCTTTCAGGTGCCGGCAGGTGCGTCTCGCTGACCACCTACATCGACACGGTCGAGCGGCTCGGCGCGAGGATCGTCAACGATCCGCGGCCCCGTCAGTCAATCTGATCACCACTCCCTCTCACAAACATTCGAAAGGAGGCCAGCCATGGCCCGATCCCCCACGCCCAAATTCGATGCCTCCGAGGTCATCACAAACGAAATCATCCGCATCATCGAGCGCGGCGTCCTGCCGTGGCGCAAGCCCTGGACCGCAGGCGGCAGCTCACGCCCCCTGCGCGTGGGCGGCGAACCCTACCAGGGGGTGAACAACTTCCTGCTGACGATGCGGACCGTGATGGCGGGCCACAGCTCTCCCTTCTGGATGACTCTGCCTCAGGCCAATGCGTTGGACGCAAAGGTCCGCAAGGGCGAGAAATCCTCTGTCGTCGTCTATTACGGCCAAAGCCGGAAAGACGCGGGCGGCGAGGACGACCGCAGCGATGGCGATGATCGCTCCGAGGAAGCCCGCATCTTCCGCTTCCAGAAATCCTACCGCGTGTTCAATGCCTGCCAGATCGATGGCCTGCCCGACAGCTTCTTCCCAGACCCGGAGCCCGCGCCCGAGCATCCGCCGTCCGAGCCCATCCCGCACATGCAGGCGTTTTTCGATGCCATCGACATCACGACCGTCTTCACGGGCACGGAGGCGTACTATTTGCCCCCCGTGGACAAGGTCTACATGCCATCCATCACGCGGTTCCAGGACCCGCGCAATTTCTACGGGGTCTGGGCGCATGAGCTGGCCCATGCCACGAAGGCCCGGCATCGACTGAACCGTGATTTCGGGTTCTCGAAGTTTGGCAACACCTCTTACGCGCGCGAGGAGATCGTCGCGGAATTGACCTCGGTGTTCCTGGGTCAGACGCTCGGCTTTACGGCGCATACGCTCGAGATGAATGCTGCCTACCTCCATAACTGGTTGCGCGTTCTTCGGTCGGACAAGGGTGCGATCTTCAAGCACGCCGCGGATGCGCAGCGCGCCTGTGATTACCTGATCGCCAGATCGGAGGCGGGCAGGGCAGGGGGCCGAGCCAAGGCCGCCTGACCACAGGGAGAACGGAGACGCCCATGTCACGTAAGGAACCCAAGACGCTGCGGGTGGCCTGCTTCAACGACGGCCGCCGCAAGATCATCACCTTCAAGCACGGCGCCTATTGGTGGAGCCCGTCCGAGGGCGCTTATCCGCTCTCGGCGGCACTTGAGACCATCAAGCACCAAGGCGGCTGGATCGAAACCATCCCCAACCCGAATTACAGACCCAAGCGATTGTTCGGGTAGGGCCCCTTCTGCTTCTGTCCTGCCGCCAGGGGGAAAAAGAAAAAGCTGGCTTTTGGAAGGGTGTTTCAACTTCTCAAAGGAGCACCCCATGTCCATGACAGGACAACCCCAGACAGACCGCCCTGATCCGAGTGTGATCGCAGCGCAGAACGACGCGTTTCGCAAGCTCGCGTGCCTCGGTGTGCCAACCGCCCAGTCTATTCAGGGCCGCATGCATGTCACCCGCTCAATTATGAATGCCGGTGACGGCTTCATGGCCGAGGCGGTGAAGGCCACGGGCATGTTCGAGACCTTCGAGCCCGAGAACGATCCCGAAGGATGGCATGATTTCGGGGCGGTCGAGGTCCGCGGCGAGACCGTGTTCTGGAAACTGGATTTGTACGAAGCGGATTCCGACTTCCGCTATGGCGCCGAGGCCCCGGACAATCCCGCCACCACCATGCGCGTGCTGACCATCATGCTGGCGCGCGACTGGTAGGGGAGGGGACACCCCTCCTGACAGCCCAGGCGATGAAGGCCCGCTGACCCCTCAAAGGGAGAGTGGGCCTTTTGTTGTGGTGATCCCTGAAGACGGGGATTGGCCGCGCATCTGAATGCGCGGGCCGCTCCAAACCCACCGAAAAGGAAACGCCATGACCACAAGCTTCAAACCCGTCTCCGTCGCCATCGGCGATCTGGTCTCACATCCCGCCAATGTGCGCAGCAACTCGCCGGAAACCTATGATCCTGAGAACATCGCCCATCTGAAGGCAAGCATCGCCGTTCTGGGTCTCCTGCAGCCGCTCATGGTCCAGAAGCTCGACGGCAAATATGCTGTCCTCGCCGGTGGCCGTCGGCATGCCGCGCTGAAGGAGCTGGTCGCGGACAGGGCCGCGAAAGGCTTCACGGCGAAGGCCAAGATCGACTGCCGTCTTGTGCCAGAGGATTGCGATGTCACCACGGCCCTGTCGCTCGCTGAGAACATCACCCAGGCGCCGATGAATGCCATCGACGAGTTCGAGGCTTTCGCGCGGATGATGGAGGTCGACGACCAGACGCCCGAGACGATCGCAAAGACCTTCGGCACCACGGTGGCGGCCGTGAAAGGCCGGTTGCGCTATGGCCTAATCCACCCCGACATCCGCGCCGCGGCCCGGGCCAAGACGATCACGCTCGACACGATGAAGGCCTTTGCGGAGCATCCGAGCCAGGAGGTGCAGCGCGAAGTCTTCGAGGCGCTCACCAAGGAAGATAGCTACCTGCAGGCCTATACGGTCCGCCAGGCGCTCAAATCCCGCGGCGTGCAGGTCAGTGACGATATCGGGGCCTTCGTGCGCGCGGACTACGAGGCGCGGGGCGGCGCTGTCGCCGCTGACCTTCTGGAAGAGCATTCCGTGCTCGAAGACGCCGCGCTGGTCGAGACCATCCTGCTCGAGAAGCTCGGTGCCGCCGCCGAAGAGGCCCGCATAAAGCTGGGCTTTGCCTGGGCCGATGCCATGGTCCGCTATGATTACGCGACCATGGCCGACTACGGCCGCGTTTATCCCGGCCCGATCGAGCCTGATGAGGCTGCGCAAAAGCGCATCGATGAGATCACCGCCGAGCTTGAGAAACTGCAGCTCGAGATGGAGGATGAGGGGCTCGAGGACGGTGCCTACAACGCGCTTTACGAGCGCGTGGACGCCTTGGAAGAGGAAGCCCGCGACCTGCAGGAGGCCTACAGCGCCGAGGACCTCGCGCGGTCTGGGGTAATCGCGTCCTGGTCGGGCGGGCAGGTGACCCTCCATGTTGGCCTCGTCCGCCCGGAAGACACCGTCAAAAAGGAGGGCGCGCGCGGCTCCTCGGCTAGCCCGACCGGGGAGGAGGCCCCAGACGCCGGCGAAATCACCTATCCGGCCTCACTGGCTGAGGACCTCAAGACCGAGCGAGCCATGGCGCTTGGGGCCGCGATGGCGCTGCATCCGGAAGCTACGCTCGATCTGACGCTCTTCAAGCTGGTGAGCGACGTTCTGGCCAGCGGCATGAGTGTCACGCAGGCGATCAAGATCGATGCCCGCAAGGAATACCGCAGCCATGCCAAGATGGACGAGATCGACGCAACCTCGCTCGAGCAGGTGGCGGCGGCGCATGAGGCGCTGGACCTCTCCTGGCTCGATGACACCCGCGCGCCCGCCGATCAGTTCGCGGCGTTTCGCGCGCTGGAGGCAGGCGAAAAGGCCAAGCTCGTGGCCTATGCCACGGCCAGCACCACGCAGTCCTGCTTCGCGCGGGACCGCCAGCGCGACAGCCTGATGCATGCGTTCGAGATCGAGATCATGCCCGACATCCGCTCCCACTGGACGCCGAATGCGGCGCTCTTCAACCGCTTCAAGAAGGCTTGGCTCCTGAAGATCCTCGGCGAGGATCTGGGTCTCGCCCAGGAGGCGGTGACGCTGGCCTCGTCGAGCAAGAAGGAGATCGTCGCCTTTTGTGACAAGCTCTTCGCCGAGCCCTTCGCCACGCTCACGGACGCGCAGCGCGCTGCCGTGGCCGCCTGGTGCCCGCCCATGATGCAGACAGCCGGTGTCGCCTGTGATGAGGCGGAGCCCGCGGCGGAAACCCCGGAGCCTGACGGCGACATCGCGCAAGCGGCCTGAGTCCTCACGCGACCCGCGCGTGGACCATGCCGCCCGCGCGGGTCGACCCTTCCAAACCGAACAGAAAGACATCCCCATGGCTATTCTCAAGTTCTCTGCCTCCGCTGTTGCGGCGCAAATCGCACATGCGCGTGCCTGCAAGACCTTCCTGCCCAACTGGAACGGGCCCGTGGACAGGCCGGCCCTGATCCTCATCGTCGGCAATGGTGTGCATCTGCGCTCAAACGGCATCGATGGCACGACCACCCGTATCGTTACCACCGAGCAGGCCGATCCCTCCTTCGCCTTCGCCGACGGCATGAACCCGTTTCGGGACACCGACTGGATGGCGCAGCGCCGCATGGCGTTTCGCGATCTGACCGGCCAGTTTTACACCGACATCCTGGATGACGTGCAGGTGCTCATCGACCGGGGGCGAGGGGCCATCCGGCTCGCCACCGATGGCCACAGCATCCGCGTCTTCGTGCGCCGGGCCTCGGACTATCTCATCGGCGGGACCTACGAAGTGCCCTCGGGCCTCGGTGGCACCTTCAGGGTCATCCTCAAGGATGCCTGCGACACCTTTGCGATCGTGCAGAACTGTGGCAATTGCGAGGATTTTGACGCCATGCAGCCCTACCGCGTGCCGCTCGATGCGCTGATGGAAATCGATGACCGGAGGGCGGCGTGATGGGTTGGCTCTTCTACACCGACGGCCGCGTCCAGACCTACGCGGATGAGAAAGCGGAGATTGCTCGGCTGTGCACCTTCGAGGGCGAAAGGCGCAAGACGGAACTGGTCAAAGCCTGCAAGGTGGGTTCGACTTGGTACGCGGCGGCAAAGGTCACAAATATCGACGGCACCCCTGTCGAAGACACGACCTATGTCACCGATGCGGATGGCTCCATCACTTTCGCCGCCGTATTCCTTACCCGATATGATGACGGCTGCTGGGGCTACAAGGACATGGAGGAAAGCGCGGGACCGGTCGAATCCCGCGCGCCACTGAGCCTATTGGCCCTGCTGTCCGAGCTGAAAGACCCAGACAGCTATGCTCATGCCTGGCGCCAGCGCTGCCAGGACTGGGCTGCGATCCCGGACTACGAGGAAGGCGACAAGATCAAGCTCGCCACCCCTGTGACGCTCACCGATGGCAGTACCTGCCAGATTGTCACCGCGACCCACTACAGGCGTGGGCGGCAAAAGCGCCGCTGCTACCGCATCGAGGAAACTGGTGGGCTCGTACGCCTGTCGAAGGCCTCGCTTGCGGGCTCGGAGCTGCTCAGCTCCACGAAAGGTGCGGCTAGCCCGGTGCTGGCGGAGTTCCTGGCGGGGCGAAATTAGGTCCTGCGCCGGACGGTTCATCGACCTGCCCGGCGACAGCAGATGCTGCGGCTTGTCTTGACAAGGCAATGCAAATGCATTACCTATCGCGGGCAGCAAAGCCCCTTTTCTTCAGGAGACTGCCATGACAGCCCTCGCACAAGATGTCTCGAAACTCACGGATCGGTATCAGACGACCGTGCCGGCGGGTGTGCGCAAACAGCTCAAGCTGGGCAAGGGCGACCAGATTCGTTACTGCACCGAGCCGAGTGGCAGGGTCTATATCGAGCCCGTGCGCAGCGACGAGGAAGATCCCGTGCTCGGAGCCTTTCTCGATTTTGTCGAGGCCGATATCAAGGCGCATCCGGACCGCATTCGGGCTTTCGATGGGGCTTTGCATGACCGTCTTGCAGCACTGGTCGGAGACGTTGATGTCGATCTCGATGCGCCGCTATCGCTCGAGGATGAATGAGCGGCGATAGCGTGCCCGCCCAAGCGCCCCTTGTCGTGAATGGATGGTCGATTTATGCGCACCCACTCTTTCTGGACCAGCTCGAAGGGCTGGTCGAGGAGGTAGAGGCGCGTAAGGCTCGCGATCCCAAGACCTGGCACAAGAAAAACCCGACGAAACGGCTGGCCGCCATCTTCAAGCTGGTCACCGAGGCCATACCTGCAGATCCGGGTGCCGCCGCCTTCCGGCAAGGCGGCACACTCGGCGATCACCGCAAGCACTGGTTCCGGGCGAAATTCTTCCAGCAGTATCGGCTGTTCTACCGGTTCAACAGCGATGCGAAGGTCATCGTGGTGGCATGGGTGAACGACGACAAGACCCTGCGCGCCTATGGCAGCAAGACGGATGCCTATGCGACGTTCAAAGGGATGCTGGAAGATGGCAACCCACCTGACAATTTCGACGCGCTCTTGAAAGAAGCTGCAGCGGCAGGCAAGCGGTTCGAGAAATCCCTTGAAGCGGTGCCCGATCGGTAAGTGGGCCAGCTTGCTATGACCCTTTGGCATTATCATTTACGACGCCACGCTCGAAGATGTAGCATCGGCTGATAATGCGGTCGGAGAAAGCACAATGAATGAGACGGAAAAGGATAGGCAGCACCTCGGTCTAGAGGAGCAATGCGCGCCTGACCTGACGGGGCACCGTTTCCCAATTGCTGTGCGCGTTGCAGACATGCCCGATGACCTCGGCAAGCTGCTGGATATCGGGCTCGAGGAGCATTTCCGTGGCCGCTGAAGCGAATTCTTATGACACGTGGTTTTGCGCGCAGGTGCAGGCCGCGCTGGAGGATGCACGCTCGGGAACATCTCAGGTTCAGGTGATGCAGGCCGCACAGGCATTGATTGATGCGAAGCGGCAGGTCGAACCCAAGTCCTGACCAAGCCTTTGAGGTCGGCGCGGTCTGACTACGTCACCCTGAAAAGCGAAAGCGGGCTTTTTGTCCTTTGGAACTCAGACCCTGATCCAAAGGAAAATCCCCATGTCCAAACCCAGAACGGCCAACCCGGCTCTCGCAATCTCCGAAGCCGATCTCGCCTCTGCCCTCGCGCAAATCGGCACGGAGGTCGATGACCAGCCCCTGCGCAGTTCAGCGCTCGCGCGTATCATGCGCGAGACGTTTCATGGCAGCGATGCCGGTGGCGCCTGGGACTGGCGCATGGCCTATGACATGATGCAGGCAGCGGCTGTCCAGGTGCTGCTGCGTGGGAACGGCGCGGCAGGTGACACCGCCGCTGCAAGGCTACTTGCCTCACGGCTCCTGACGGAAACCCGCCGGTCAGAGCAGCAGATCCGGCTACAGCAGTTTTCCACGCCGCTGCCATTCGCGGCGCTGGTTTTGCGGGCCGCGGCGATCCGCAAGGGCGAGACCGTTCTGGAGCCCTCGGCTGGCACCGGTGCCCTGGCTGCTTTCGCCGCCCGGGCCGGTGCCACGCTTCTGCTCAACGAGATCGACCCCTTTCGCCAGCGCCTCCTGCGCGCGGTTTTCGGCGGCGAGGTCACAGGCCATGACGGCGAGCATATCGATGATCTGCTGCAGACGCCGGTTCTACCCGAGGTCGTGGTGATGAACCCGCCCTTCGCCTCCTCGGTCGATCGCTCCCGAGACAAGCACATCGCCGCCAAGCATCTCATCGCGGCTGCAAAGCGCCTGGCACCCGGCGGGCGGCTGGTGGCGATCATGCCGCCGGGATTCACGCCCGAACGCGATGCCGCGCATTGGTCCCGCGCCTGCGGTCTCCTGACGCCGCGATTGGCGCTGACGATGCCGGGACAGGTCTATCGCAAGCTCGGCACCTCTGTCGAAACCCAGCTGATGGTCTTCGACAAGGTGCAGGAGGACGGCGAAATGATCCGCGCCAGTGTCCGGGACTTGGATGAAGCCCTTCCTTTTGTCGACGCAGTTGCCGCGACCCGGCCCGAGATGCGCCCCGTCCAACGGGCTGAAGCGATCCCTCATGCGCGACCGATCGTTCCATCATCTGCCCCGCGCAAGACCGCTGCTGCGCCTGTCGCCGCCTCCAAATCTCGGGCCAATGCCGTTGTCCCGCTCACTTTCAAGAGCCTCGATATCCCGCGCGACAACACGCCCATCTCGGACATCTATGCGCGCTACCGTCCGCAGCGGATCGAGATCGCGGGTGCGCAAGAACATCCCACGCCGCTCGTCGAGAGCATCGCCATGGCCTCGGTTGCCCCGCCCATGCCCTCAAACACGGGCAGTGATGACTTGCGCCTGCCCGCACGGTTGATCGAGGAGGGACATCTCTCCGAGGCGCAGCTGGAAACCATCATCATGGCGCATGACGCCCATGGGCGCGACCTGCCGGGTCGGTTCGCGATCGATGACGACCAGACCAAGCTGACGCGCGCCGATGATGATCCAGACGCACGTGCCTATCGCCTTGGCTATTTCCTCGGCGACGGCACCGGTTGCGGCAAGGGGCGCGAATGCGCGGGGCTCATTCTCGTGAACTGGCTGGCCGGGCGCAGAAAGGCGATCTGGGTTTCCAAATCCGCCACGCTCATCGAGGACGCCATCCGCGACTGGACCGATCTCGGCGGCTCGCCAGCCGACATCCAGCCGCTCTCAAAATGGAAACCGGATCAGCCCGTCCCGATGGGCGACGGTATCCTCTTCGTCACCTACGCCACGCTGCGGTCCGCGGGCAAATGTGGCACCACGCGACTGAGCCAGACCCTCGACTGGATGGGCGAAGACTTCGACGGCGTACTGGCCTTTGATGAGGCCCATGCCATGCAGAACGCGGCCGGGTCCGAGCAGGGCAGGGGGGTCAAACCCTCCCAGCAGGGCCTTGCAGGCCTGCGGCTGCAACTGGCAGCACCCCGCGCTCGCGTCTTCTACATTTCGGCCACGGGTGCCACGAGCGTGCACAACCTGGCCTATGCCGCGCGTCTTGGTCTCTGGGGGCAGGGGCCGGAATACCCCTTCCCAAGCCGCGAGAGCTTCGTTTCTGCGATGGAAGCTGGCGGTGTCGCCGCCATGGAGGTGGTCGCGCGCGATCTCAAGACGCTCGGCCTCTACACGGCCCGCGCCCTCAGCTTCGATGGCGTGGAGTATGACGTGCTCGAACACGCGCTCACCCCGGCCCAGATCGAGATCTACGACGCCTATGCGGGAGCCTTTCGCACAATCCACCACAATCTCGAAGCCGCTTTGACAGCCACCGGCGTCAACGATGCCTCGGGAGAGACCAATGCCTCGGCAGCACGCGCCTCGGCCAAGTCCCGCTTCGAGAGCACAAAGCAGCGTTTCTTCAATCATCTGCTGATGGGCATGAAGGCCCCGACCATCATCCACGCCATCGCGGACGATCTGGCGGCAGGCAAGGCTTGCGTCATCCAGGTGGTCTCGACGGGTGAGAGCCTGTTGAAGCGTCGGCTTGAGACGATGGACCCGGAGGATGAACTCGTCGAGGGTGCCTTGACGCCACGCGACTATGTTCTCGCCTACCTCGAACAGGCTTTTCCGATCCATGCCCAAAAGCTCGTGGAGATCGACGGCAACATGGTGGCTGAGCCGCTTCGGGATGAAACTGGCGCGCTGGTCGTCTCGCGCGAGGCGCTCGCTCTGCGTGACGCGGCCATGATGGAGTTGATGACGCTGGCGCCGATCCCCTCGGCGCTGGATCAGATCCTCTGGGCCTTTGGCGACGAGGCCGTGGCAGAAGTCACGGGGCGGTCCATCCGACCCCTCAAGGCCGAGGATGGTCATCTCTTCATCGAAAAGCGCGCCGCCAGCAGCAATTCATCCGAAACCCAAGCCTTCATGGACGGTGATAAGGATATCCTTATCTTCTCCGATGCGGGCGGTACGGGCCGGTCGTATCATGCGGCGCAAACGGCGAAGAACCAGAAACGGCGGCGGCACTACCTGCTGGAGCCCGGCTGGCGCGCCGATGCGGCCATCCAGGGGCTCGGCCGCACGCATCGCTCTGCCCAAGTCAGCGCGCCCTTCTTCCGGGTCTGCACCTCGGATGTGCATGGCGAAAAGCGTTTCACCTCGACTATAGCCAAGCGCCTCGACCAGCTGGGGGCCTTGACCAAGGGTCAGCGCGAGACCGGCTCGCAAGGCATGTTCCGCGAGGAGGACAATCTCGAAAGCCCGATCGCGCGAGCGGCGCTGCGTGGGTATTTCGCCGATCTTGCCGCCGGGCGCGCTGAGGCGATGAGCTACGAGAGCTTCACCGACTGGACCGCCCTGCGGCTGATCGACAAGGACGGGGTGCTCCTTGAGGAGCTTCCCCCGATCCAGCGGTTTCTCAACCGGGTGCTTGCCCTTCCCATCCACATGCAGAACGCACTCTTTGCCGAGTTCATGCGCCGGATTGCCGATCAGACGGAACGGGCGCGCGCGGCGGGCACGCTCGATCTCGGCGTGGAAACCCTACGCGGCGACAAGATAGAACAGGTCTCCACCGAGGATCTCTGGACCTGCCCGAAATCCGGCGCCGTGACGCGGATTATCGGGCTGGAGGTCACCGACCCAGTGTATGTGCTGGACGCCGAAGAGGCCATGTCGCGCAATCCCGACAAGTTACCGATGGTCAATCGCGCCTCCGGTCGCGCGGCGCTCATCTCGGCGCGCCCCATGCAGATGTATGACGAGGATATTGTCACACTGATGCGCAAGGCGGTGCGGCCAAACGGGTCTAGCTATCTCGAAGAGGCTCGGTTCACGTCTTCGGCCTGGGAAGACATCGACAGGCCCGAGTTTGCAAAGCTTTGGGATGCCGAGGCAGCGTCCCTGCCAAAAACCACCACAACCAAGCTCTACCTGCTGACCGGGCTGCTGTTGCCGATCTGGAAGGACATCCCGACCACGAATGAACGCATCTACCGCGTCACGCCGGACGGGGCGACCGCCATGATCGGGCGCACGCTGAGCGAGGAAGGGGCGGCCGCGCTGCGCGCCAGCTTCCTCGTTTCTAACCCGCAAACGCCACAGGAGATGCTGACTGCGGCTCTTGGCACCACCACGCCGGTCGATCTGGGCCGGGGTCTGACGCTGACCCGTCGCCGGGTCGCAGGCGAGATGCGCCTTGAGCTGGGCGGTGCGGACAAGGGCATGATCGAAGGCCTCAAGGCCATGGGGTGTTTCACCGAGATCATTGCCTTCCAGCTGCGGGTGTTCCTGCCGCATGGGGACGGGATCGACACGGTCAGCATTCTGGCCCGGATTGTGAGGCAGGGAACCAGCAACGCGGCAGACCAAGCCGCCTGAAAAGCCAAAGCGGGCTTTGGGTCGGGCGTCGCGGATCGGGATTTGGCCGGTCTGCGCTTTCCGGGCGCGCGCTGACCAATGCGACGCCTGGCCCCCCAACTTCTGATAAGAGGACAGACCCATGACCAATCCCCAGATCGACTATGCCGCAATGGCGGCTCAGTGGCGCGCCGAGCACGAAACCACCCTGAAAGCAACCCGAGCGGAACTGATCGTGCAATTGCGCGCGCTTGGCATCAACGAGGTCACCGCCGAATACGAAGGCTATGGCGACTCCGGCAATGTCGAGGACGTGAATGTGCAGCCTGCGGAGGTCCAACTGCCGGAAGCGCTTGTCACCGCCGTGGGCGATTTCGCCTGGTCACTCGCCTATCACCATCATCCGGGGTTCGAGAACAACGAGGGCGGCTACGGCACGCTGACCTGGGACATTGCAGCAGACAGCATCACCCTCGATCACGCCGACCGCTACGTTGAATGCTCGCACAGCTATGACGACGGGCTTTGAGATGGCCCATCCGCTTCATCATGCTGAAAGCTCTGCCCGGAAATTCGGTGGGGTGCCATCTGACTATCAGGACATCCACGACTGGTTCGACGCCTCGAAAGAACACCTCGCCCTCTTCACGCACCGCGCCTTGCGTCATCATGCTCAAGGCCTGTTCGAGGCCGAACGTGTCTTCGGTCTGACCCTGACCAATAGCGCGGGTCGGGACATCCCCGTGCGCTGGATCGGCGAGCAGCATGTCCGCGAAGACTGCCAGGGCCGCATTCCGAGCATGGCGGACTGGCTGCGACGGATACAGCCTGAGCCATGGATGGCCAATGGCCATATCGAGCAGCACCTCAGCGGGGAGCCCTGCGGCGATCCAAGGGTTGCTTGGGCATTCGAGGTGGCCGCCGGAAGAACGGTTCTCGGCCTGAAAGATTGGATGGCGGCGCGCGCGACGCAAGCCACGCAAAGCGCCTGACAGCTCTCGGTCGTTTGCCAAACGAATGCTGCATAGAAGCCCGGTCGGAAGATCAGGCTTCTTGCGTCGTTTCCCCAGCAATCTTTTTGAGGAGGATCACATGACATTCGAAGACATCAAGGCGGCCGTCGATGCCGGTCAGACCGTGCACTGGGCCAATACCGGCTACGTTGTCCACAAGGACCGGCTCGGTCAGTACCTCATCACCTTTGTGCCGAACGGTAGCTGCATCGGCCTGACCGACCGGAGCGGGCACCGGTTGAACGGAAAAGAGGCGGAGTTCTTCATCGCGCAATCGAAGGACAGCGCGGAAAATCCGGGTAGCCAATCAAGACCAGACGGGCAGGGGAGGGGCGCAGCACCCGAACGCGCGGGGGCATGCCCACTCGGACGGCAGCTCTGACCCGTGGGCGGGGCTGAAAGGAAAGCAAGCTTTCTGGTTTGTGATCCCAGGAGGGGTCGAGAAAGCAATCCCGGATGCGCTGGCAAGAACGTCAGGCACCGGCCAATCCAAAAGGAACCATCCCATGTTCGCAGGAACCCTCACCCGCAATGTCGAGACCGCCGCCGCCGAATACACCGGCATGATCCACTCGACGCGATTTGACATCGCCATCCAGCTTGAGGCACGGGCCAAGATGTCCGCGCGCAGCCCGGATTATGACGTGACGGCGATCAACAAGTCGGGCCGCAAGGTGCGCATCGGCACGGCCTGGAACGAAACCGGCAATACCAGCGGCAACCCCTACATCTCGATGCAGATCGATGTCGGCCTCGGCCCTTTCCGGGTCAACGCGGTACAGACGAAAGAAGCGCGCGCGACCCAAAGCGGCGCATTCGAGATCATCGCGCTGGTCTCTAACGGCCTGATGAAATCCGGCTCGATCTCGGGCGAGCTCACCGCCATGGACGCCGACAACGCCTTCGCCGGCTACATCGCCAACATGATGTTCGATCTGGAGTTCATCCTGATCGAGAACAGCTACAAAACCGAGGAGACCCACCCCGATTACCGGATCGAGGTCAGCTCGCCCCGGGGCACACCGATCCGCGTCGGCTCGGCGTGGATGGCCAAAAGCAGCCGCACGGGCAATGACTACCTGACGCTGCTGATCAACACGCCTTACGGTGACCTGCGCGTCAACGCCGTGCAGAACGAAGAGCAGCGCGGCGGGCAGACCTTCTCGATCATCCCGTTCATCGACAGCGGTGAGCAGCCACAGGACGCAGGCGCAGGGCTGTCGCTGGTCGCGTGACCAACGCGCGAGATTAGACGATCCGCACCGAAAGGGGAGCCGTGGGATCACGGTTCCCCTCTTACAATGTCCATTTGCATGAAAGTAAGGTCAGTTAGTGATTTGCCAGGCGCGTTCAGGTTGCGAACGGCCCCAAAACATAAGATGGCGGCAGCCCTTAGAACGGCCTGCCCCGCGTCCGAACACACACCCGAAAACAGCCCGGTCAAATATAGTACTTGAATGGCTGCGGTCCGCCCTCCCGCGCCGAACCCATCACAAGGATGTCTCCGACCATCTTTGCGAAGCGGACTGTTACCGGCAACCCATCGTTGAAGTTGCACGAGTTGTAGTTGATCTTTGTCAGTCCCATGATGTCAGCAAGTACCGTCCGCATCTCTGGCTTATGATGCTTTGAGCGCAGGATCGTCACCATAAGCGGGTTGGGTGTTTCAGGCCCGATATACGTATCCAGCTGCGGGACGTAGCCGCTCGTCCAAAGATAGGCGTTCTTCTCGTCTAAACTTAGAGCCGTTCCTCTGATCACGGGGTAGTCGCCTGCACGGAAGAGCTTTGCGTCACCACCCGTAGGTCTGATCCGTACACCGACGACGTTCGTCCCCTTCGGAGCCGCCTGACAGAAGGCCTGCCACTCCTCGTCGTTGAATGACGCCTGCCCATGGATGAAGAGTTCCTTGGGCGGCTCGGAGTGCAGATCCCGGTACGCTTCTATCACAGTCTCTAGAAGTTCTTTCGCGGCGTCAGCGTTTAGATGGTATTCGTACTTGCCGGTCTTCCAAGGGCCATTCGCGCCGCGGAACACCACGCCATCGCCTTCACTCAAAAACATCTGCGCCGCGCAGCAGACGTGATTATCGCGGTTGTTTGGGAGGTTCTTGTAGACCATCCCGATGTAGCATACTCCTTCGCGCACGTTCGACAGCCGCCAGGGTGGACGGTCCTGTGTCTTATAGTAAAGCCCCGTCGCGATGTTCCACGCCACTGTCGCAGGGTCTTGGGTGGTTCGCTTCGGATAGCCCGCACTGTTGAGGAACGCTGTCGGCTCAAGGGTCGACTCGCGCAGGATCTGAGAGGGCGCGATCGAGAGCAAAGTCGCCTTGATGTGCCTACGGAAGTCGGGAATGTCGTCAAACACGTCCTCAATGCGCGGATCGAACCGTTCGTCCATGAAAAGGAACGACTGGGGTGACCTTGCGCGCTGCTTCTTGGGCGTTTTTCCAGCGACCAGGGTCAAACCGGTCCGCCTCGATTCCGGACGGCAGCGCTCGTAGACTATCTCGGGCACGACGAACATCCATACATCAATCGAACCCTCCTCGTTGCGCCTGAACTTGTGGACGCGCTCAGTGTAGATACGGGCGACCGCATCGACGGCCTCGTGCATGTTCTGCACCCTGGTCGCCCGCTCGATGGCGTCAAACTCGACCGTCAGGGACCTGAGCCGATCTGGATCGAAAGTAATGCCGAATGTCTCTTCGAGCCCGGCGAAATCCGCGAGATGAAGACGGTCCTTCTTCTCCGTCGGCCCCGGAGGCGGCACCGGTATCCCGGAAAGCAGCCGGCGGCTCCAAGATCGGAAGTGTCCGATCCCGTCCGACGTTCCCACAACCCCAATTCGGACTTCTCGAAGCTTCCGAGGGCCGTCATGAGGTCCATAGAGAAACAGGCCGTCCTTTGGGTGGTGGCTCCTCTGGTCATGGCGGAAGTCGAGTTCTGGCTCATCGAAGTGATCTACGATCAAGCTTGCTTCGGGAAACCTCATTTACCGTCTCCTTCGGGCTCAGCATCGTCGTCGTCAGCCTCTGGCCGCCCGAGCGTGCTTTCGTCCTGCTCCTCGGCATCCGGGTCGCCCACGTCAGGAAGAGCTGTACTGACCGGCGACGTGAAGAGAAGGGGCTCAGAGGAAAGAAGCATGTCCTGGCCTGGAGCCAGCGGAACCCGAATGTAGGCTGAGTCACCCGACATGATCTGAAGGAATGCCAGAAGCCGTCCGTGCCATTGCTTGTTGCGCCAACCCTTGCAGCCCGATCTGCGAAGGCGATGCATCTTCTTCGGATCATCTATGCGTTCGCCCTGCTCCGTATTGTTATCCATCGCGAAAAGGACGCGCGCTTTCAGACGGAAGTGCCAGAAAGGCCAGTTTCGGGGAATCGCCGTCACCCCATAGGACCAAACATGCTTTCGGGCGATGTTGCGCAGCATCGACGACCGGCGCTCACCTTGTCGCCCCCAGGGCACCCGCTCACCAATCGCGACCTGGTTAGGGGACACATGGAAACCATCGCCGTTGGAATACGCATAGGCGACCATGCCAATATTCCTGCAGTGCCGTTCCCATCCATCGCGCAACAGGCCCGTGAGCATGTTCGACAGATCACGTCCCGCGACGCCTATCTCAGGCATACCCTTTTCTACCGCATCGACAACCGGCACAGAAGTCCGTAGGCGCAACTTCGCTACGCCTTCGAGGCTTTCCCCAACATCAGGGGGCGCAGCGAAGGTGATCACGCCTCGCTCATGCGCGACGGCGGGAAACGACAGCCCTCGCACCCGCCTCTTGAGGACGTCGGTCTGGACCGCTCCTGCCGCCTCGTAGAAGTGGAGTTCATCGGGCATTTCCAAGATCTGAATCCAATTCGAGACCAAGGACTCTGGCTCGCGCACTAGCGGAACAGCACCACGCTTGCGGAAGCTGTCCCATTGAGCTGCGACCGCGATGTGCTCGCGTCGGCGCGTTACGCCTTGGCGACGCAGCGTCTCCAGAAGCTTCGAAAGCCCTTCTGCCCAACCCCGCGCGAAATCGGCAGGCGTCGCATCGCGGAGGCCATCAATCTTGGCCCCCTCCTCGATCCGTAACGGGATAATCAGGCGAGTGTCGCCAAAACTTGCAGCAAGCGTTTTCGCCCTGTCGATCAGGTCCATCGCGTCGTCGTTGGCGCGGGTGGCCGCGCCCGCCACTGCCAGAACCTTCGCAGCGCGGTGCTCCAACGCCACTCCAATCTCCTTGTGCCATCTGTCTCCAGGCTCGAGAGTCAGGATCTCGGAAAAAACGCGATATCCGTGCGCTTCGAGCTTTGGACCGAGCCAAAGGATGAAGTGATCGTGGTCGGGGCGCGCTCCGACAAGGAACAGGGTATCCCGTTGCGTTTCCGCCTCTGACTCCACCTTTCCGCCGATCCCTGGCTTTGGAAGCAACGCTCGAAGGACCGAAGGAGGCTTCAGGTGGCCCTCGCGCTCATCCAGCGTCTCATGAAGCATTCGCTTCAGCGTACGCCCGCTCGCGGGGATCCATAACTTGGGATGAGCTTCCTCGATGTCAGGATGCGCGCGCAGCAATGCCTCAAGATCCTCGCGCCCGAAGATGTTTCCCGGAGATCGAATGGCGGGGCCGCAAATCTCCACGAGGTCCTGCTTCCTTTGTGGGGTCATCGCTACGGACGTTGACAGGATGTAGCGATCGGGCGCCAACTGATCGATCTTCGCGCGCTCCTTCGACATTTCACGCTTCAAAGCTGAGATAGCAGATCTCTCGTATCTCTTAGCTTGTAGGATCGTCAGGCTTTGCGCCTCCGGCGCGTGGCGTCCATCTATTCCACCATCAGCTCCTTCGCCGAATTGCTCGAAGCGGATACCAAGAGCGCGCCCGATAAGGTCGGCTGAAAGCGCCTCGAACTCGGAGGGCGATAAGGCAGAGAAATCGGCAGGCATAATATCTATATATCGCCGTCCAGTCCGGATTACACCCAAGACTTACCTCACAGACATGCCGATTTGGTATTTTACAGAGAATCTAGAGCACAGGTACGATGTGTCGCCGCGAAGGTCGGCTTTCTGTCCATGTCGCATGCTCTGATAGGAACTTAGTATAGTTGGCAGGGGAGTTTCCTGTACATCAACCTTGGTTTAACGCTTCTAGCCTCCCCATCTTGGCTTCGCGTGTCGCAGGGGAGAACGGCCCTTCGGTCCGTCGCGCATTCGGCCATGCGGCCTCACCGCGGCGTTGCGCCTGGCATCCCGGTTTGCCCGCCTCGCGAGCACGTCCCTCCCCGGCCGCTCCGCCGGATTGCGCTCTGGTCTGTTTTGCGGGGCAAAACGATCCCGCCGCTTCATCCGTCTCCCGCGTCCGGTCGGGCCGTTTGCCTGCTCGGGTCGGGCAAACCTACCGTCAAAACACACACACATGAGTGCGGAAGCATATCCTCCGGATGGCCCCCAAATCAGCCCGCGTCAAGGATCGCAAAACTTTTCGGCGAAGGCCGGGCCTGTGACGCGGGGCGGTCCCGTGGGTGAGGGCGCGCATGTGTCGTGTGTTGCGCACGGAAAACTTTTGCGCCCGGCAAGCCGGCGGCTGCGCCGTCCCTGACCCGGGCAGATTCGGAAACCAGGCATTCGGCCATGCCACCACACTCACGTGGTGGTCGAACAACCGAAATCTGGAGAACAGACATGGCATACGATCAAGCGAACACCTACGAAACCATCGAGCTTTTCGGACTGACCGAGAAGGACGCACAGCTGCCGATCCCGGAAGATCACATCCTGACCGACCGCATCATCCGCGAGAGCTTCGAGGCATTGCTCGGTCCGCTGCGCGGGACCGGCCTTGAGGCAGAAATCGAACCGCTGGCCCATGGGCTCGCCACGATCCTGCAGCGGCGCAAGGTGGCGCTCGGCAAGGAGGTCGACCGCACCGCCGACAAGATCGGCGCACTGGCAAAATCCCACGATGGATCGGAGATCGCCGAGACCGCGCTCGAAGAGGCGCAGGCCCGCTTCCTGCAACTGCGCGAGATCGTCAGCGCCATCGAGGTGATGAGCGAGGCGGCGGCGGAATGCTACGAGATCGAGACGGGTCACGCCTTCATCCCGGCAGTTGGGTCGCGCGCAAGCGTCCGGGCGCAAGAGACCGGGGCGGTCTTCGAGGCGCGGCAGCTCCTCGAGCAGCACGACCGCGAGACTGCCGAGAAGTCGAAAGTCGAGGGGGTTCCCCTGATTGTCTCGGGCGCCACCGACTGGACCGATGTCGATGTGATCTTCAACACGCTCGACAAGGTTCGCGAACGGATCAGGCAGAACCGCAATCAGGAGATCTTCCTCTGCCACAAGGGTGGCAAGCACGGGGCGGAGATGATCGCGGCTCGGTGGGCCCGAGCACGCGGGATAGCACAGGCGCGCTTCGATCCGCGCTGGTCCGCGCATGGGCGGGCGGCACCGTTCAAGTGCAACGACGAAATGCTGGACGATAAGTTCGCGGCGACGGGGGTTGTTCTCTTCGGCGGCAACGGGGTGGCGCTGAACCTCGGGCAGAAGGCGGAAGCGAAAGGCCTGACGGTCATGCGGGTTGCGGACCCGGCGAAGAAGACCGCGGAGACGTGAGTTTAGAGGGTCGCCTTCGGGCGGCCCTTTCGTCGTTTTCCCAGATGTGTGCGAACATCGGCGGTGTCGCAGTTAACTCCAACAATGGGCATCGACAGGCTTGGTGTTTGTAGTCCGGCCAATCTGGTTTCGGGAATGGCTGGATGGTATCTCTATGCAATTACAGCTTAGTGTGGCCGTGTGGCAGAAGACATTTGTTCCACAGATCAACACTCGCCCAGGTTTTTCCTAGATGCCTTTTTCTCCGGAACGCACCAAAGAGATTCAATCGCGTATTGATGCGCGTTTGCGGTCCGGTCAGGCAAACGATTGGGAAGTGTCCTTCCTTACAAATATGGCTGAACGGTTTCAGCGGTATGGAACGAAGACGCGCCTGAGCAAAGCTCAGTATGCCAGCCTGTACAAAGTCCTGAAACTGGAACGGGAGAATCCGGCACAGAAAAGGGCAGCGGCCGACGACAGGACTTCTCAACCAGCACCGAAGCATAGTACCAGAAGCGTTCAGGCGAGACCCCGTCCGGTCTCCGTGACCCGCGCGATCAATGCACCTCGGCGTGCCGTGCGCAAGGCTCAACGCCAAATCATGGTGCCGTTGGTGATCGCTGTCGGATTCTTCGCATTGGTTGGATCATTGTTTGAATCATCGAACTCGCGATCCACACCCTACAGTCCGTCAGCGGTTCCCTCATCGCAAACTGCCGACGCCGCTTACGTCTATGTGACAGGGACGCGTGTCAATCAACGTGCTGGACCGTCTACTTCGAATGCCGTGATGGGTGTCTTGAGCGAGGGGGGCCGCGTTGAAAAGCTTCGAGAAGAAGGGCAGTGGACACAAATTCGATCCAACTTTGGTACGGGCTGGATGGCTACCCGTTTCCTGTCACTGGTCGCGCCGTCAACAGAGCGACCCGCCTCACAGGACCGGTCGCTTCGCGCCAGCGATGTGCGGATCATTGACGGTGATACGGTCGATGTTCGAGGCCTAACAGCGAACGTGCGTCTCGTCGGATTTAACGCGCCTGAGACATGGAAACCCGCCTGCACTGCAGAGCGTGAGGTTGGGGAGCGCGCGACTGCGCGTCTAGGTCAATTAGTGCGGGGCGCGACATCAATTGAATTTGAGCGCGTGGCCTGTTCCTGCCGGCCCGGGACAGAGGGTACGGATCAGTGCAATTTTGGGCGGTTCTGCGGCTCGTTGTTCGTTGACGGTCGGGACGTCGGCAGCACGCTCATTGCTGAAGGTCTGGCCGTGCCGTACCGATGTGGACGCACCAGCTGTCCCCCACGCCCTCAACCCTGGTGCCGATAGCATACGCGCCCAACCGACCCAGACGACGGACCTTCGCGCGCGGCAGAACGCTGACCCGCCGCATCGCGAGCGTGACGGATCGTTATCCAGATGCATTGGATCAGAACGAACCAGGCCATCTTCGGTCACGATCGACGGGTTCGATGGCGGCTTCAAAGTGGTGGCACAAATTCGGGTCACTCCTTTTTGCTCATTGATGCGGATCGCACGGGGTCGGCCCAATCGTGCCCTCCGCTTCGCTCCGGCAAGCACAAATACGGCTTCCACGGCGTAGCCACGGACCCTCCGCATTTGCGCTTGCGACCGGGCCTCTTGCCCCCGTGCCGGGTGATCCCCATCGCAACAAGGAGAGACCCAAATGACTAACCACTACGTCGCCACCGTCCCCGTCAAGTTCACCGACACCGATGGCCAGGAGCGCACCCGTTTTCAGCGCGTGGGCGCGATGTTCCGCAACACCCGCAACGGGGACGGCTCGGAGTTCTTTAGCCTCAAGCTCGACTTCCCGGTCGCGGTCTCGGAGCTGGTGATGTTCCCGCCGAGCGCGAAGGATCCGCAGGACTAAATCCTCTGACGAGGATGGGCCGCCATCAGGCGGCCCTGTCCCTGTTCCAGGGATGCCGTCACTGGCGCGGGTGATCGCCGACAGTGATCTCCCCTAAGTGCCGGTCGCTGCGCGTTCAACGGACGCACGCCTCCCAGAATGATCAGGCCGCGACAGACCGGCCAGCCAGCCTCAAGGGGGCCATCCACAAAAACCTATCGGCCAGGGCCTCCCGGTTTTTGCGGCAGAGATTTGGGGGCCCAAATCTGGCCCTCCTTGACCCTGCCTGTCCGCCCTGTCGGTGGGGTTTGCGCCCGCCCGCGGTTCCGTCCGAACACATGCGTGTTCGGCCAGAGCCTCGGGCGGTGCTGGAGAAGGGGCCTTTGAAGCTGGAGGCTGTGCTGGTGGTGAGGGCGGCAGAGCCGCGTCCCTGCGGGCCGCGGCGTGAAGCGGACACCAAGGCTGCCTGAGCCTGAATGCGACGTAAGTATACAATTGACTGTTTGGTATATTATCGTAAGGTGGGGGCAGCCTTGGTGGAAGTTGGCAGGAAATAGGGGGTCTTTCTTCGCATGTCTCGTTCAAAACGTCTCACAGATGCGAACCGCATGGAGATCGTTCGCGAGGCTGCGGAAGGTGTGTCGACATCCGTGTTGGCCGAGCGGTTTGGCGTGTCGCCGCGGGCGATCCAGTACACGCTCAAGGCCGATGCCGAGCGCCAGACGGATGCAGCCATCCCGGTCTCCGCGGTCAGTGTGAAGGTCACGGCTTCGGAGCTTGAGGCGCTCGACGCGGTGCTGGCGAAGGCCGGGATCGAGAGCCGGGCTGAGGGACTGCGGCGGCTCATTCAGGCGGCAGGCGGGGTGTTCGTTCCGGATGCGCAGATGGCGGCCGAGATGGCGCGATACAGGGCCTCTTTGCACGAGGTCGGCAATGGGGTCGCGCAGATCGCCAAACAGATGACGCAGGCCAACCGGATGGGGCAGGGGGCCGTGGGGGGCACGAGTGCCGAGTTCTCCGAATTGCGCCTCGCGCAGCTGCGCGGGCTGGCGCGGTTCATTCTGGATTCCGCTGACGAG
The DNA here is from genome assembly GCF_000768315.1 of Pseudooceanicola atlanticus. Classification (GTDB taxonomy): domain Bacteria; phylum Pseudomonadota; class Alphaproteobacteria; order Rhodobacterales; family Rhodobacteraceae; genus Pseudooceanicola; species Pseudooceanicola atlanticus. Next base: position 18,751 of record NZ_AQQX01000018.1, on the reverse strand, counting down.
ATTGACCTGCTTCTGCGCCGCCGTCGAGACGCGATGCAGCTCGAGGCCACGGCCGCCTTGAGGGAGTTTGCGCATGCGGCTGAATGATGCTGTCGATGCCGTCACGGGCGAGGTCTTCCGGGATGGCTGGAGCCGGATCCGGGGCTCGATGCAGGGGCTGCACGTAGCCAAGCAGAGCCAGCTTGTGCGTGCGGCGGCGGGGCACCGGCCAGCGGTCTTCAAGGCGATCCGGGGCGGGGGAACGCACACCAAATCGCAGCTGATGAACCAGCTCGAGTATCTGACCACCAAGTCCACCCATATCGTGGACTCAAGCGGATTTCTGGATGGCAAGGCGAAGCTCGAAGCGAAGGACATCAAAGACCTCACCGAACGCTTTGCCAAGCGGTGGGACGCGGGCTTCAAGCCCAAGCTCGGCCAGACCACCCACATGCTCATGTCCTACCCAGTTGGCACGCGCGGTGAGGATGTCCGCGATATTTCCGAAAGCGTGGCGAAGAGGTTTTTCCAGACCGATGAGGGGCATTTCGATTACATCATTGCGGTGCATGAGGACCGCGATCACCCGCATGCGCATCTGGTTCTGAACCGCCGCTCGCAGGAAGGCGAGTTCTTTTTTCTGGGGCGGAACCATCGGTTCAACTATGACGACTTCCGCCTCGCCATGGTCGAGGAGGCAGAAAAGTATGGCGTGCGCCTGGAGGCCACGCGCCGGGTGGATCGTGGTGTCGTGCATTACCCCGCCCGGACCAGCGAGGTCTATGCGGCGAAAGACGAGGGTCGCGCGCCCCGCGAGCGCGCGCGCGTGGGGGCCGACCTGACGCGGACGCTGGCGGAGATCGCCAATACCAGAACTGTCTACCACTCGCTCGCCACGGAAGCTTCGCGAGAAGCCCGCGAGGATATCGCGGCGGCGCTATTTCGCGCGGGCGAGGTGCTGGCGCGCGGCGGGCAGGTGGACCGAACAGGAGATGTGTATATGGCCGAGGATCAAAGCTTCGAGGATCTGAGAAGCCTCTATGCGGAGAAGCTCGCGCGGGTGCAGGGCATGATCGCAGAGAAGTCCGATGCGGAACGTCCGGTGCTGGAAAAGCGCCTTATCGAGATCCAGACGCAGGTCCAGCACATGCAGCCGCTCGGATTGCGTTCGAGCACGTTGTCAGAGGCGCCCTCGGAGGGCGGGGTCTATTCCGAGGCAAACATCCAAGAGAGCCAGTTGGAGCGCCTCACAGAGCCGCGCCTGCGCTCTCGGATCGACGCAGCGCTACGGGGCGCCGGGATCAGCACATCGGAAGTGGTGGCGCGGATCGAGACCGGGGCCGCGAATGCCGCGCTGGAGCATCAATGGATCGCAGATGATCTCTCCAAGGTGGCTGAGGCGCGCGATCTGAACCTCGAGCGCCGCGCCGATCTGGAACAGGCGCGTGACATCCTGAATGACGTGCATGTGGAACTTGGCACGCTGTTGGAGCGCGAGAACGTGCTGCGCCGGGATGGCGTCATGGAAGCGGAACCGATCAGCGAGCGGTTCCATTATCACCGGGACGCGGTCCGGGCGATGGAAGGGACAATCCGTCAGCAGATGCGCGCAGAGGGCCTGACAGCGCAGCGGATCGAAGACCGGGACTGGGAGGTGGTCTCAAAGGCAGAGCGCCGGATTGAGACGGAGCAGCGTGCATATCTCGAGGCACACCCGGATCTGCTCGCACGCCCCGGCGATGTGATTGACCGGTCTGAGCCTTACAGGGAGACCATTACCGATGCGGCCCGCGCCAGCGAGATCACCCGCGAGGTCGACCGGATCATGGAGGGACGCGATATCCGCACGCCCGTTGCAGATGCTGTCACGGATGAATTCAGGGAGCGCTATCCGGACATGCCGTCCCACCTCGCCCGCGGGCTCGGCGCGACCTATGCCGCTGTCGTCGAGATACGGGACACGGAGGCCATCAATCAGGTCCGCCGCGAAAGCGAGTTGCGCGACGGACTTGGGGTTGGCACGCGCGACGACATCCTCGCGGCCCGCGATGAAACTGCACCGCTGTCTGACCGATCCGGCCGCCTCTCAGACGAAATCGCGCGTGTTCTGGACCATGAGCGGGCAGGGGAGTTGTCCGCGCCCTTCGAAACCGAGGCGGAGCGGGACGCCTTCCGCGAGGAGATCGCGCGGGTGCTGGACGTGCGCCAACTCGACCGGCTCACATCCGGCGATGCCGATGCGCTGGACAAGGTTCTCGAGGATCGTCTCGACCGGCTCTATGTCGCCAAGGTCTATCTGCAATCCGATGCCGCCACGGCCAACACGGAGGCCTTGCGCCAGGTGGTCGATGAACTCGCCGATGCCGAATACGAAAAACACCGCGCGACAGACGTGGATGGCGAGACCGAGCGGGGACAGGTCCATTGAGCGCCGCCATGGGAAAAGCGCGGATCGCCACGGGCGTCCTTCTGGTGACGCTTGTGAGTGGGGCCATGGGCTATACCATCGCCTCGGCGGTGCTGACCTACCAGGATCTCGGCTTCGGGGCCGAGATCGACTTTGCCTATATCGCGCAGAACTACATGGCGATCCTGGACCGCCGCCCGGAGGATGCCCAACTCATTCACCTGATCATCGGCAGCTTTGCCGCCGCCGGCCTGATGCTGAGCCTCGCCCTCTCGGGATCGGCCCTCACACGGTTTGGCCAGACGCATTGGCAGAGTGCGCGCGAGATGAAGGCCAATGGGTTTTTCGGGGCGCCCGGGACCGGGTTCATCCTCGGCAAGCTGGGGACGCCTGGCTCTCGCGCCAATTACATTTGCTCGAAGGTTTTCCCGCATGCGCTGATCGTGGCGCCCACGGGCCGCGGCAAGACCACGGGCTTCGTCATTCCGAACCTGCTGACCTGGCAGGGCTCCGCCGTGACGCTCGATGTGAAGGGCGAGTGTTTCGAGGCCACGGCCCGGCACCGCGCAGCCCAAGGCGACAAGGTCTATCGCTTTGCCCCCACCGATTGGGAGGGCAAGCGCACGCATCGCTACAACCCGCTCCTGCGCATCTATCAACTGAAAGATCCCGCGCGCCAGCAGATGGAATTGCAGCTTCTTGCGACGCTCTTCCTGCAAAGCGACAACGACCGGGTGCAGGGCCTCCTCAAAGGCGGGATCGATCTCTTCGTCGCGGCAGGGCTCTTGGCGTTCCAGCGCAAGCGCCCGACCTTGGGCGAAATCTACCGCATCGCTGCCTCGGGCGGGAACAAGCAGAAGGAGTATTCCGCGCGGGGGCATGAGGTCGATAACAGGGCCGCCAAGCTGATCTTCACGCGGCTCGCCTCGACCAACAACGACACGCTGACGTCCTACGTCTCGCTCCTGATGACCTCGGGGCTCGATCAATGGCAGAACCCGGCCATCGATGAGGCGACGGCGGTGTCGGACTTTGATTTCCGCACGATCCGCAAGAAACCCTTCTCGGTCTATCTTGTGGTCCAGCCGCTGATGGTGAAGCCGCTCGCGCCGCTGATCCGGCTGTTCTTTTCCGATCTCCTCTCCGCCATGCAGGAGAAAGACCCCGGACCTGACGAACCCTGGCCCGTGATGATCATGCTGGACGAGTTCAACCGCCTCGGCAAGATGCCCATTGTGGTCGAGAGTATCGAGACCTTGCGGACCTATCGCGGACATTTGGCCGTCGTCACCCAGACCATCCCCGCCCTCGATGAAATCTACGGCGAGAACACCCGCCGCGCTCTGCAAGGCAACGCCGGCGTGAAGCTCTACCTTACGCCCTCGGATGAAAAAACCGTCGAGGAGCTGAGCAAGGCGGTCGGCAAGACCACCAAAACCGTCATCACGCGCTCTCAGTCTATCGGCAAGAACCCCTTCGAAGGGCGCAGCCAGTCCACACGGACCGAAGAGAGCTCTCTGCTACCCGAAGATGAGGCCCGCCGCCTGCCGCTCGACGAGATCGTCATGGTGATCGATGCGCAAATGCCGGTCCGGGCGAAGCGGATCCAGTATTTCGACGACCGGCTGTTCAAGGCGATCTACGCGGCGCAGACAGGCGAGTTGCCGTTTCCGGAGCCGGGGGGAGGCGGATCACAGGGTACGCTGCCGCTGAGTATGCGCGCCATGCCGATGACGCCGCCAGCGAAAGGGTCAGGCGGATCCGAGGCCGATATCGAGGCAGCAGACCAGGCTGCTGCAGGTCAGCCGTCAGCGCATGTCGTGCCAAAGAAGACCGCGCCCGTCGTTCAAGCCGTCATCGCTGAGGAACAGCGGCAGATGGAGATGGATTTTGAGGGCCCGGTCGCGGATGCCGAGACCACGAGCGTCGTGGGTGAGGCGCAGATGCGTTCCGCCGTCGATGGTCTCGATATGTTAGAGGCAACTATGGAGCGGAGCAAGAACGGCGTACGAGAAGGGATCTAGTTATCATATTGGTTCGTAGTCCGTTTTCGCGCGCTCAAGCCGTGCACCTACGGTATCCAACCCCCATCGACGATCAAAAAAGAATTCCAGCGCTTTTCTGGTTTCGACACGGAGCCATTCGCCTTCAAAGCCGAATTCACGTCTGACGACCTTTGCTTGCTCATCTGAAAGTCCTGTTTTTGGTCGCAGCCAAATGATTGCTCGAGTATTCCAGTCCACGTCCTCCGGCAGAGGCTTGTCTATGGGTTTCTCCTCGAACGAGCTGTCAGGATCGATGCGGATCGGGAGGTAGTTCCGATATTCACCGCGTTTGAAACTGTGGGCACGCAAGTGCACGCTTTCACCATCGGACGTGAAGCGGGTCGGTGCGATCCACTGCCCTTCGTCGGCACCGGACGACATTGATGTGTATCGGACGTGGACGGCGTTCCCCGACCTGATTGCTTGATGAAGAAACGCGATGGTCCTTTGATCTGCCTTCCGTTCCGGTCGCGGCAACGCGGACGAAGGCGTGTCTTCATCGACGCCCGCCAAGATATCGAATGCTTCGGTCAGGCCGGATGGTGCCAATGCCTCGTGCTCGCTCGCAGCTATGTATGTCTTTCGCACCGGATCATAGGTCGGCGGTGAACTGTGCGCGAGACCAAGATAGACACGGAAGTCCAGCGCTGCCTGCGCGGTCGAAATACCGAAGTGGTCGATCAGATCCTTGCGGTTTGCCATACCCCGCCAAGTCAGGCAGCGGTCCAGAAAGATCAGGCGCTCTCTCTGCGCATGTTTGAGGTCGTCGAGCTTCATGTGCGCATCCCTACCTTGACTCTGGCCTGTATGTCCATCTAGAAAATATACGAATAAAAAATATACGAGTTATTGCCATGAGGATTCTCCACACCGCCGACCTCCATCTCGGGCGTCAGTTCAACGGGATTCCTCTTGATGCCGATCACGCAGCAATTCTCGACCAGATCGTTTCGGCGATCACCTCTCGCGACGTTGATGTTCTTGTAATTGCAGGAGATATTTTTGACCGGGCTGCCCCGCCGACGTCTGCCGTGCGACAGTTCAATGGGTTCTTGGCGCGCGTTGCCTCAGAGACCGACGCGGCCGTGGTGATGATCGCCGGCAATCACGACTCTGGTGATCGAATCGCATCCATGGCGATCATGACAGACACACGACGCGCTTTGATACGTGGGGCTATCAGTGCGGACGAGAAGCCGCTGTTACTTACGGACGCCCACGGACCTGTGGCGTTCACGGGGTTGCCGTTCGCCTACGAGTATGCCGCCCGTGAATGTTTTTCCGACGAAGCTCTCCACGCGCCCGAGGACGTTCTCGCCGCTCAGGTGGCTTGCGGTCGGCGTAACATTCCCGATGGTACGCGTTGGGTCGTCGTTTCGCATGCTTTCGTAGCCGGGGCTTCGAGCAGCGAAAGTGAACGACCTCTCACTAGGGTCGGCGGCATCGAGACCGTCAGTTCGGCCGTGTTCGAGGGTGCCCACTATGTGGCTCTTGGCCATCTGCACCGGCCGCAATCGGTTGGTGCCCCTCATATCCGGTACTCGGGATCGCCATTAGCTTTCGGGTTTGATGAATCTGACTGCCAGAAGTCGATGAGCCTCGTCGAGATCGATGCAGTCGGGCAAACCACGATTGAGATCATTCCTTTCACACCCATTCGCCAAGTGCGCGTCTTGAAGGGACGTCACGCAGAACTTCTCCTCGCAGATCGATCTGACGATTTTATCAAAGCCGTGCTTACCGATGATGCGCCTGTGATCGATGGAATGAAGCGCATCCGCGACGTGTTCCCGAACGCCTGTGAACTTATCTACGAGCGGGATGAACAGGCGCAAGAAGTAAAGTCTTTAACGGGACGTGCCCTGGCGGTCGCGAACCCTGTCGAAGTCATTGGCGACTTCGTTGAACACGTGCGGGACGAAGGGTTCTCAGAGAAGGAACTGGAGGTCGTAGCGTCGGCACTCGGTCGCCTGTGTGAGGCGGAGGATGTCCAATGAGACCGGTTCGGCTAACACTTCAGGCGTTCGGTCCCTATCCAGGTCGGGTGGTTATCGACTTTCGGGATGCCGTCGAGGCGGGTCTTTTCGGCATCTACGGACAAACAGGATCAGGTAAATCGACCATCTTCAGCGCGATGACCTTTGCGCTCTTTGGCGAAGCGGCGAAGGCAGAGCAAGACGCTCCTTCGTTGCGCTCGGATCACGCAGATCCGGATATAATAACCGAGGCGGAGTTCGTGTTCGACATTGGTGAGCGGCGATATGTTGTGCTTCGCCGACCCGACCAGATGCGGCCCAAGGCACGCGGTGAAGGCGAGACGCGGAGCGCACACGAAGCTTACCTGTTCGATGCGACCGGAATGGCGCTGGACGCAATCACAGATGCGGCACGGGGCAAGATCTTGGCCGAGAAGAAGGTGCGCGACGTCGACGCGGCTGTTGTTGAGATGCTTGGATATGGCTCCGAGCAATTTCGCCAGATCGTCCTCCTGCCGCAAGGGCGCTTCGAGAAATTCCTTTCGGCCAAGACGAAAGAGCGCCTCGAAATCCTGCGAGAACTCTTCGATGTCTCGCTGTACGAGAAGCTCATGGCCGATCTCAAGTCGGCAGCCGATGAGGCTGAACGGCAGGTGCGGGATGAACGTGCGCTATGCGCCAGACAGCTCGCCGCAGAAGGATTCGAAAGCACTGATGCACTGATTTCGGGCATCGAAGCCGCAACTGGGAAATGCGCAGAGCTACGCGCGAACGAAGAAACCGGGAAGGCGACGGCGGAAGCTGCCGAGAAAGCAGTGCGTCAGGCGGAGGCGATCGAAGAAAAATTCGCGACGGCCGAAAAGATGAACGAACGGCTTCGCGCACTTGAGGCGCAGAAGGGCGATGTCGAGACGCTTTCTGAGCAGGTCCGACAAGCCGAGCGCGCACGCGGTCTGATCGATGTCGAGGAACGAGTAGGGGATGCCGAACGTGAGGTTGGTGAAGCCGAGGGTGCGCGCAAGAAGGCTGACGAGGCCAGCGAGCTTGCTTCCAGAGAAGCAGAAAAGGCGGCAGAGGCGCTCCGGCGCGAGGACGATCGTGCCGATGAGGTCGAAACCCTGCGCCGGAGAAGTGATGAACTGGAGAGGTATGGTCGAATCCTCGAGGCAGCGGCCGATAGCAATAAGGCAGTCGAAACCGCGCTGAAAGAGCAGCGAGACGCCGACAACGCTTTTCAGGCAGCAAAGGCACAACTGACCGAACTGCAGGAGAAGCGCACCTCGAAAAGCGCAGAGCTAAAAGCTGCGCGCGAAACGGAGGCGAAGCGCGCCGAGATCGCGGATCGGCGCGCAGAACTCGAAAAACGGCATCTGGCAGCCAAGTCCTACGAGGGCGCTTTGCAGGATGTCGCAACGGCTCAGGACGCTGTCGCAGAACAACTGCGGACGTCGGAAGCTGCGACCGGAAAGGCCGAGAAGGCGCGAGATGATTATGAGACGGCCGAACGGGATCTAGCGGCAGCACAGGCGCTTCACCTCGCGACGAGATTGGAAGCAGGGTCGCCATGTCCGGTCTGCGGCGCAACCGAACATCCTGCGCCGGCGACTGGCGAGATCGGTAGTGCCGGCCTGGACAAGGCATTCCGAGAGTCACGAGAAGCATGGCTGGCCGCCGATCGCGAAGCCCGGCAAGCCGGCGAAGCACTGGTCGGCGTGCAAGCGACGCTTGACGAGCGACGGAAACGCTTGTCCACCCTTGAGCCGCCAGAGGCGCGTGCGGACGTCATCGCGGCGCAGATCGGTCGTGAGGACGCAGCACTCGCAGCGCTTGGTCCCCGGGTCGACATCCTTGCCGCGGAGGCCGGGATTGAGGAACTGGGACGGCAGGTCGAGGAACTGGAGCGGAAACGCGATGAGTTGCGGGACAGCTTCGATGAGCGGCGGAACAAGGCTACTGAGGCCAAGGCGACTCGCGACGGCAAGCTTGCCGAGGTGCCTGAGGACCTGCGCGATGTCACGGCGCTCGCGGCCACACTGAAGAAGGTGACCGAGTCGCTGGAGTCACTTCAGGCGGCGCGGATCGCGGCAGACAAAGCGCTGAAATCCGCGCGCGAAATGGCACTCGGCGCGGATAAGGATATTGAAAGCGCAAATAAGGCGCTCGTGGACTGTAAGGCGCGCCATCAAAAGGCGGTTGAGGTCTTCCGGACGAGACTGGCTGGAGCTGGCCTCACAGCAGAGGCCTTTCAGTCTCTCAAGTCAGCCATCGAAACTCTCAATGAAGATAGAGAAACGGTCGAGACCTACCGGCGTGAGCACAAGAGTGCGTCTGATGCAGTCACAGATGCTACCTCTGCGATTGAAGGCATGCCCCGGCCTGACATCGAAGCGCTGCGGGAAACGCACCAGACCCATGCTGAGGCACTCGGCAGGGTGACCGAAGAACGCATCGCCGCCCAGACCCGTGTCGATCATTTGGATCGGCTTAGAAAGGGGATTGAAGAGACGCTGCGCAAGCTTGACGAAGCCGAAGCGGCATCAGGCCCGCTGCGCGGACTAGCTGCGCTGGTGAACGGGCAGAACTCGCAAAGACTGACCCTGGAGACATTCGCGATAGGCGCGATGTTCGACCAGATTCTGGAAGCGGCAAACTTACGCTTCGGCCCAATGACAAACTATCAGTATAGTCTTGAGCGCGAGATGGAGAATGGAGGGCGAGGTAAGCGAGGCCTTGGAACACAGGTGTTTGACGCGCACACCGGGAAATCACGCGCTACAAGCACACTCTCAGGCGGCGAGACGTTCATTGCAGCACTCGCTCTCGCACTGGGTCTTGCCGACGTGGTCGAAGCGGCGAGCGGCAAGGTCCGGCTCGACACGATTTTTATCGACGAAGGGTTTGGAAGCCTCGACACCGAAAACGGGTCCGGCACGCTCGACCAAGTCCTACAGGTCCTCAACTCTATCGTCCGACAGAACCGTGCGGTGGGTCTGATTTCGCATGTACCGCTCGTCCAGGAGGCGATCCCAAACGGCTTCTATGTCAGAAAAGGGATGTCTGGGAGTAGTATTGAGGAAAGGGGAGTGGTCTGATGGTTCCTCGTTGGTTTCGACGGCGAGCTCATTCGCGGCGCTTGCCAAATGGTGGCACTACCGACGTTCGAGAAAGCTGGGTCTTACTGTCTTCTTCGAATGCAAAGCGCCAGCGCAGTTTCCGGCATCAGTGCCCCATATGCGGTGCAGACGTGGTCACGGTCCGTATGCCCAATGGTGGCAGCGCTCATTTTGAGGGCGCGAAGGGATTGTATAGGATCAAGCACCCATGTTTGCATGTTGGCGAAGGTTTGAGCCGAGTGCGTGACACGAACACGCCTGACCTCTTCGAAAACTGGTGAAATGTGCACCCCCACTGGGGATTCGATTGTTCTAGCAGAGAAAAATCGCCTAGAGGTTGAGAGGCGGGCGCCGTTCTCTTGAGATCGAACTGGCCAGTTAGGAGATTTTATTGATGAGTCTTGTATGGAAGGTTTTTCGCGTTACATTTTTTTTAGCGATTTATTTCTTTGCTGCTTTGTTAATTATTGCACTTGCATTGCAGTCATGGTCGGACGGCAGCCAAGTTCTTTTTGCATTGGGAGCGCCCATCTTTTTGGTTTGGTGGCAAGAAAGGCGGCGATCTAGAAAAATTGCCGCTACAAATGGCGGCGCAAAGAGTTCGGAAACAACAGAAACGAATTCAGCGCTGGTAGCGCCTCCAAATGCATATGAAAAACGTGTCGAGCGTGAACGCGAACGAACTCGCGAAGCCAATGTTTCCAGAGCATCGGCTGCGACTCAAGCCTATTCCCCACCGAAGCAGGACTACGCTGAGATCGTTCGCGCTGGAAAGTCTGCGGCGCCAGCTCTTGCGGCAGCCGCTGAAAGAAAACAATCTGGGCGAGTTGCATCGAGCAGGTCGTCCCGAACAAAGAAAAGCGGGTGGGTCCCCTCTAGCGAAACAGCTAGCGTCGCCGGTCGCAACATCGGCGGGATGGTCTATGTTGGCACGCCTCCCTTGCTGAACTCTTACGGGTATCGCGACAAATGCCGAGCCTATATCGATCCATCCCTGCCGGTCGCGCGCTCGGGCAGGGACAAGGCTGGCGATGGCATGCCGTATTGGCCCGGATACTCGGATATCTCACCCCAGTGTCGAGCAACCTACTTGGAGTGGTTGGCAACTGGGCGAAGCGACGCCTCCTATAACCCCGGCTACATGTTCCTGTACTTCTACGGGCTGGAGCGTCGCTTCTTCGTCGATCAGTCGAACGAAGATGCAAAGGAGATCGTCCAGGAAGTTCGGCGGCTGCAGTCACTCTACCCTGATAACCATTCCGTCAGGCGGTATTTGGGCGAGTTCCTCGATATCGCAATGATTGCCGAAACCGACCTTGACGCTATCGAGCCGATTTTCGAGAAGCAGGGCTGGGAACTTCCGTTCTCACTCAAATACGCAATCGGAGCCCAGATCGACAAAGGCGAGAACCTGACGGCTGACTGGTTGCTGAGTTGGTTCATCTGCCATCCGGAAACAAATCTGAGAACTCCCGCGACGCGGTGCCGTGACGAGTTCGCCGCTCTTTTCCGTATGCGGTTTGATCGGCGTTTTCCTGATGGGCTCAAAGTGACAAAACCCCGGAAATCACTCACGGCATCCTATCGCGCCGCCTCCAGCGAGTTTCAGGGATCTGCCAACCCAACCGTTGATGGCAAGCCGGTCCCGGATATTTCCGGCCTGCGCAAACCGGTCGAGATTGCCCAGGAGTTGGCTGACGAGGTGATGAACGATCTCGACAAGCTCAGTCGCTTCTTGGGCCGAAATCCTGATGGTCGCGGAAGCGTTGAAGCGCATGCCTTGCTGCCTTCTGAACTGTGGGATGCCTTCCCATCAGAGGAAATGGACCACTTGAAATCTTGGGCAAGCGATATTGTCGATCGGGGGGGATTGGTGCCGCTTGAGGAGGTGATCGGGCGTCTGGAGGGAGAAACGAACGAGAAGATCGGGAAACGGCAAATGACTGGAGCCGCCGACGCGCTCGCGCGCCTCGGTTTCGGTCTGGCACCCGACCCTCGGTTTGCTCTCCGGTCGCCCAAGGCGGAGGAGCCCGTTGTGCTTTTTAGTCTGGGTGAACCCATCGAAAGACTGGAGGAAGTTTCCGACAGCTATCGAAGCGCCTTGATCGAATTGGCACTTGGGTCGTTCGTCGTCCATGCGGATGGTCGCATCGCGGAGCCTGAACGCAGGGCGTTGGAAGATCAGGTTTCTGCCGCGACCCTCAGCGATCAGGAACGCCGCAGGCTGCGTGCAAACCTTGAATGGTTCCTAGCCGTGCCACCGGACATGGCGCTTCTGCGACGGAAACTGAAGGAGGTGGGCCAAGACAACCAGGCCGCCATGCGGGCAGCGCTGGTTGGTGCAGCACATGCCGATGGCATTATTCACTCCGACGAAGTCGCAAGCATCGAGAAAGTCTACAAGGCTTTGGGCCTTGATCCTGCGCTGGCCTACTCGGACCTGCATGCTGGCGAAGTTTCGGATGGTCCCCGCACTGTTCGTGCGTCGCAACCAGGTCGCCCGGGCGAAGCGATACCCGAGCTTGAAAAAGCCAGCGGACCCAAACTCGACGCGTCGCGGATCGCAGCAATCCGTTCGGACACTGAGCGCGTGTCGTCTGTCCTTGGGCAGATTTTCGACGTCGAAGAGGAAGAAAGTGGTGCGTCCGGGCCCGCCAGCCAAAGCCAGCTGGCGGGGCTTGACTCGAAACACGGCGCCCTTGTCCTCGAACTAGTTACTCGTGAGCATTGGTCTGAAACGGAGTTCGAGACGATCTGCGCCTCGCATGGCTTGATGGCGTCCGGGGCACTGGAAGTCGTGAATGAATGGGCTTTTGAGACCTACGATGAAGCGCTTCTCGACGAGTATGATGGATATGACGTGTCTCCGGAGATTGCGGAGGCGGTAAAAGAAAAGATGAGTGCGGAGGGCAGGGATGTCTAAGTTGAAACCACGTGAACGCGATGCAATCGTACAGGCGCTTCGGGCCGGGGTCGTGCCCAAGCTCGGTTTGCGCCATATTCAGGTCGGCCGCGTCCGGGAGATTGAAGAGCTCGTCAAGGACATGGACCGGATATCAGATGGCGGATCGGCGATCCGGTTCATCATCGGGGAATACGGATCGGGCAAGACGTTCTTCATGAACCTGATTCGCCTCGTGGCCTTGGAGAAAGGCCTGGTCGTGATGTTCGCGGATCTGGCGCCGGATCGCCGCATTCACGCGACCGGCGGACAAGCTCGGGGGCTTTATGCGGAGATGGCCCGAAACCTCTCGACGCGGACAAAGCCCGATGGCGGGGCATTGGCCAGCGTGGTGGAACGGTTTGTCAGCCAAGCTCACCGAGATGCTGAAGAACGGGATTTGCCCACTGGGACCGTCATTCGTGAACGCCTTGGCCACTTTGAAGAACTTACCGGAGGGTTTGAGTTCGCCGAAGTCATCCGTCGATATTGGGAAGGCCATGAGACCGGCGACGACGAGTTGAAATCCGCAGCCCTGAGATGGCTGCGCGGCGAGTTCGCGACACGCACCGACGCGCGCAAAGCGCTTGGTGTGCGAACGATCATCGACGACGCCAGTGTCTATGACCATCTGAAGCTTATGTCGGCATTTGTGGGCGAGGCCGGTTACAAAGGCTTGCTCGTCGGCCTCGACGAGATGGTGAACCTCTACAAGCTCACCTCGTCGCAGGCCCGCAATGCAAACTATGAACAGATCCTCCGGATCCTGAACGATGTGCTGCAGGGTAGCGCCGAGAACCTCGGATTTCTCATGGGTGGAACCCCGGAGTTTCTGATGAACACCCGTCGTGGGCTCTATAGCTACGAAGCCCTTCAGTCGCGTTTGGCCGAAAATACCTTCGCGCGAGACGGATTGGTCGACCTTTCAGGACCGGTTGTCCGGCTCGCCAGCCTGACCCCTGAAGACCTTTTCGTACTTCTGGCCAATGTCCGGCGGATCATGCAGGACGATGCCAGTGTTCTGCCGGACGCCGCACTCGAGGCATTCATGGCGCATTGCTCGGACCGGATCGGTGAAGCTTACTTCCGCACCCCGCGCAATACGGTGACGGCCTTCGTGAACCTGCTTTCCGTGCTCGAGCAAAACCCCGGTGTCGAGTGGAGCGATCTGATCGAAAAGATCGAAGTCTCCGAAGACCTCGGCGAAGACATGACCGAGGTAGACGAGTCGACTGGTGCCCAAGACCCCGGTGACGATGATCTGATCAGCTTCAAGCTCTGACGCCGATGAGCAGTGCGTTCGACAAACTGGCGAGACCTGTGCAGAAATGGATACGCCAGCAAGGATGGCGCGAACTTCGCGACATCCAGGCGCGATCCATCCGGACGATCTGCGAGACCAATACCGATTTGATCGTTGCGGCGTCCACGGCGGGCGGAAAGACCGAGGCGGCGTTCCTGCCGTTGATTTCACAGGTGCTTGACGAGCCGTCCGACGGCACCGGCTTCGACCTGCTCTACATCGGTCCGCTGAAAGCCTTGATCACGGACCAGGCCATGCGGCTGGAGGGCATGTGCCAAGAAGCAGAGCTTCCGGTTATTCCCTGGCACGGGGATGTCTCGCAATCCGTCAAGACGCGGGCGTTGAAATCTCCGAAAGGGATCCTGCTGATAACCCCAGAGTCCCTTGAGGCGCTTTTAATTCGTCGCGGTTTGGAAATCCCTCGCCTGTTTGGGGCCACGCGGGCGGTCGTTATCGACGAACTGCACACAGTCCTGGACAGCGAACGCGGTGTTCAGCTTCGTTCACTGCTCACAAGGCTCGAGCTTGCGATAAAGCGTCCAGTCCGTCGGATAGGTCTGTCAGCGACGCTGGGGGACATGGACCTCGCCAAGGCCTATCTTCGCCCTGACGCAGCAAGCTCTGTCCAGCTGATCGAAGCAAATGGCGGCGAAGCTGAATTGAAGCTTCAGCTTCGCGGCTACCTCTCAGGCGATGAAGATGACAATAGTCCATCCGCAACTGACGCCATAGCAGCCCATCTGTTCAAGCATCTTCGAGGCAGTGACAACCTGGTCTTCGCCGGGGCGCGCCAACGGGTCGAGATTTACGCAGATCGGTTGCGGGAGCTTTGCGAACGGGAGCACCTGCCACAGGAATTCTATCCCCACCACGCGAGCCTCTCCAGAGAACACCGTGACTTCGTTGAGCGGCGCTTGAAGGACCCTGCGAGACCGACAACCGCAGTATGCACGTCAACGCTTGAGCTTGGAATCGACATCGGTGACGTGACCTGCGTGGCTCAAATCGGTGCGCCATTCAGCGTTGCGGCTTTGCGACAACGGCTTGGCCGGTCAGGCCGGCGTGAAGGACAACCGGCCATTCTCAGGCAGTACGCTGTCGAAGCCAAATTGACGCCGGAGAGCAGTTTCGTGGATCGTCTTCGCCTCGGCCTGATTAGGTCCATCGCGATGATAGACCTGTTGCTTGAAGGCTGGTGCGAACCACCAAAACCGCAGGCGCTTCATCTCTCGACGCTCGTCCATCAGATACTGTCAGTCATCGCGCAGCGCGGCGGTGCGTCCGCAAGTGTGGTATACAACGTGCTCTGCCGCGAAGGCCCCTTCCGAAAGGTCACGACCGGAGTCTTCGCAGATGTGTTGCGTGCAATTGGACATCCAGAAACCGGCTTGATCGAACAGTCCGGGAGCGGGCTGTTACTTCTGGGACCGACAGGCGAAAAGCTGGTTGAGCATTACAGCTTCTATGCGGTGTTCCAGACACCTGAGGAATTCCGTTTGGTTGCAGAGGGGCGGGATCTTGGAACCCTGCCGATCGACAATGTTCTTGCGCCTGGGATGCTGCTGATATTTTCTGGGCGGCGTTGGGTGGTTCAAGAGATCCATGATCTTGAAAAGGTCATCGTGGTCAAACCCGCGAAGGCCGGTGTGCCTCCTGTCTTCGGCGGAGATGCGGGGGACATTCATGACGAGGTGATAGACCGGATGTTCACCGTGCTGGAGGGGGATATCAGTCCACCCTACATGGAGCCGGTTTCGCTAGCGATGCTTGACGAAGCGCGCGCCCACTATGAGCGACTCGGGTTCCGGACCAAGAACATCCACAGTCTTGGCGAGCATGCATCGATCATTGCAACCCGGGCTGGGACGGTTAAGACGTCAACCTTGGCGCTAGCGCTCAGAAGTATGGGGTTCTTGGTCGAACAGCATGACGGGTTTCTGATGGTGCAGACCGGGGACGAAACACCAGATCTACGCTCAGTGCTGGCAGATATTCGATCTGGCGAACCCGTTGATCTGTTCGCGGGAGCAGGTAACTTCATGTCTGAGAAGTTTCATCCGTACCTGTCGAAGCCGCTCTTGGAGTTGGATGCAGCCAGTTCGAAGCTTGTTCCTCAAATTCTTCCAACGTTGGTTGAAAGGATAATTCAGGCATGAGCGGTGGGAAGCAGAGGTTGTTTCCTTGCATGCTCTGAGCCGCTAGGGCCAAATGCAATGGCCTTTTGGGGCGCAGAGATCATTTGGAGAATGTCGTGGCTGACAAGCTGAACATAAATTTAAGATATTGCTATGGAATTGGAAAACTCGAGGCAGAGCTGGAGTTTAAGCACAAAGGCTACGCGATCTACGCTCCAAACGGTGTTATGAAAACATCGCTTGCGAAGACAATGATGGACCTTTCGGAAGGCAATTCGCCGAAGGACCTGCACTTCCCGAATCGCGAACCTACTTGTGAGATCACCCTGAATGGCGAAGCCATTAAGAAAGAGGAAATTTTCGTCGTTAAATCCTACGATGACAAATTCTCTTCAAGTCAGGTGTCCACTCTTCTTGCGAACGCCGAACTCAGAGCGAAGTACGAGGGAATCCATCAGTCGATTGGCGAAGCAAAGAAGGCTTTGGACAAAGCTCTCAGGAACGCTGCGGGGTTTGGAGAAAGATCACGGGAAAACTTAGACCCGATTATAGAGGATGTATTTGGCCGCAGCTACTATGAGGCACTTTCTGCGATTGAGGACGAGCTCAACGAACTTCATCAATCGGACCTCGGCAAAGCCGACTACAGAATCCTGTATGACCCAAAAGTTCAGCAATTCCTTGCCAGTGAAGATGTGGCGGCTGCGGTCGAAGACTTTGCGCAAAAGTATGACGAGATAACCGAACAATCGCCAATCCTTCGAAGGGATTTTCAGTATCACAATGTCGCCCAGGTTCAGCAGCAGCTCGAAGCGAACAACTTTTTTAACGCTGGACACAGCATCAGCTTGGCGGATGAAAAAACGGATCAGAAGGAAGAGGTTTCATCGGACCAATCTCTTCGCGAGCGAATCGAAGAGGAGAAGCTTCGCGTCTTGAACGATAAGGCGGTGGCGAAGAAATTTGACACATTCAATTCAAAGCTCAAAAACAAGGAGCTGCAGGCTTTCCGAGATTATATCACAGATAACAAACACCTTCTGCCCATGCTCAACGACCGGGAGGGCCTGAAACGTGACCTTTGGATGCAATATCTTCGGGCTGCACTTGATGAATACAAAGCGCTCGTATCCGAGTATCGAGCTGGTCAAAGTGCTCTCGCTGAAATCATCGCAGACGCGGACAGCAGCAGAGGTGATTGGGACGCTGTAGTGGCAGACTTCAATCGTCGCTTTCTCTACCTGCCGTTTGAACTTTCCGTTGAAAATAAGGCCGATGCGATCCTCAAAGGAAGTGCTCCTTCGATTGCTTTCATCATCAAAGATTCAGGTGAAGAGAGGCGTTACGCTTCATCCGAAAAGCAAGAGCTGCTCCGAGCGCTAAGCACAGGTGAAAGTCGCGCACTCTACATCCTTGATATCATGTATGAGGTGTTCGTGCGATGGAAGAACCGCACCAAGACCCTCTTTGTCTTTGACGACATTTCTGACTCGTTTGACTACAAAAACAAGTTCGCGATCATTGATTTCTTAGAGGATGTGACCAAGACCGAAGACACTAATTTCCTTGCCATCGTTCTGACTCACAACTTCGATTTCCTTCGAACAGTTTCAAGCAGAGATATCTGTCCAGCACATCAGTGTCGGCTGGCGTTTCGATCTGATGACGGGATCAAGCTTGAGCCATTCGAGCGGACGGACATCCAGAGTCCGTTTCGTAAGTGGCAAGGCAGGTTGGCCGAACCGTCAGTTCTAATTGCCTATATACCGTTCTTACGTAATTTAATCGAATACACGCTTGGCCCCAAAGATGCCGATGGGAATCCTAATGCTGACTACCTGCAGCTTACCAGGATGCTCCACTTCAAAGATGAAACGGAAGCCCTCACCATCGAGGATTACAAGGACGTGTTCGAACGCCATTTGGCCGGGTGTACATTCCCCGATGTTGATCTGACGCAGCCAGTTATTGAGCATCTTTTCGCGACCGCCGATGAGTGTGAAAAAGTTGCCGATGGCATCAATCTTGAGCACAAGATCGCTCTGTCAATCGCGATCAGAATGCGAGCCGAGCGATACATGGTCGCAAAGATCCGTTCTGCGGAGGCTGAATATGATGTTTCGAATAAACAAACAGGGAAAATATTTCAGAAATTCAAAGACTTGTTTAATAACGAAGCTGAAAAAATAGGCCTTCTACGCCGGGTCAATCTAATCACGCCAGCAAACATACATCTCAATTCCTTTATGTATGAGCCAATCTTAGACATGGGCATGGCCGAGTTAGTGACGTTGTACCAGAACGTAAAGTCAGATTTGAACTAGGCGTGATCGGAATGCGTTTTGCACTTTTGAATGGTCAACGAGTTGAGGCGACGCCTGGTGCCTTGGGCTACTGCCCAGGCTGCAATGCCGCCATGCTAGCTCGATGCGGTACCAAGAAGGTCTGGCATTGGGCGCACAAAGGCCGCCATCATTGTGATCATTGGTGGGAAAACGAAACCGAGTGGCATCGCGACTGGAAGAACCGGTTTTTTACCGACTGGCAAGAGGTGCCAGCTCGCGATGAAACTGGCGAGCTTCATATTGCGGATATCAAAACACCCTATGACCTTGTGATCGAGTTCCAGCACTCTGCTATCAAGTCGGATGAGGTAAGAAAGCGCACAGATTTCTACGGTCAAGTGATTTGGATTATCGATGGAACCCGCCGCCCAACTGATCTGACCCAATATGAACGGATGCTGTCAGAAAACTATCCGGAACGGTTCGACGGCGTAGATATCTACACCGTTTATTGCGAGTGACCTGCCCCCCGCGAAATCCCTCACCTTAATGTAGAGTCTGCGCCAA
>NZ_AQQX01000017.1 GCF_000768315.1 Pseudooceanicola atlanticus | reverse complement strand
ACCTGCAGACTCTCATTATGAACGAGGGACCAACAGGGGGCAGGTCACTGCGGTTTCGGCATTCTTGGTCAGGGTTCCTGCGAACATAGGTCTTCTCCTTGGGTTTGCCGCTGCCCGGCACTTGGCCAGAGCACGCGGGATTGCTTTTCGACCCCTCATGGGATCGCAAAACCACAAAGCCCTCTTTCCTTTCTCTCCTGCCCGTCAGCCCGGCCCGGCGGTAGACAAGGTGTCCGACGTCGCCCCGCGCACCACCCTCCCCTGCGCTGTCGCGCCATCATGGCCCGGCTCCGATATGAAGAAGTCGGCCTCGGCTCCGTTCAGCCTACGGCCGCTCCGGTCGGTCAACCCGATCGTGCTGCCGTTCGGCACAAAGGTTATGAGGTATTGGCCAAGGCCGTCCCGATGCACCCGATACCCCTCATTCGCCCAGTGGACGGATTTTGCCGGCATCCACGGCGAGCTTTATCTCCGCGACGTTCATCCGGATCTCCATTTCAGTATTGGTGTTGGAAACAAGAGAGGCCCGATCCGTGGATCGGGCCTCTGTGCAACCGCGATTGACCTACCAGTCGAAGACCTCGAGATAGGGGGCTGGCGGGACGTCTCGATCGAAGAGGACGTAGTCACACCCGGCATCCATCGCCAACGCCATGACCGCCTTGAAGGCGTCGCAGTCGACGCCTTCCGGCATGTCGGCGAGGGTTACAGGGACGGAGAACAGCCAGCCATACTCATTCTGCATGCTCGGCGATTTGGCAAAGAGCCCGTTCTCGATAGCCTGGACGGTTTATTCAGGCAGATGTGCGGTGCTGCAATCGTAGAACCTGCGAACGTTGCGCATCATGATCCCCTCGCCTCCATCCAGTCCTTGAGGCCGAGGATCGTCTTGCCCCCAGCCACCTCGGCCAGCCATTTCGTGCGCGGATCGCCGACGGGCTCATGCGCTTGCCGGTCGATCTGCCCGTTGGCCATCCAGGGCTCGGGCTGGATCCGTCCGAGCCAGTCGGCGAGGCTCGGAATGCGGCCCTGACAGTCTTCGCGGACATGCTGCTCGCCGATCCAGCGGATGGGAATCTCACGCCCCGCCCCGTTGGTGAGGGAGAGCCCGAAGACACGTTCGGCCTCGAAGATGCCTTGCGTGTGATGGCGCAGAGCACGGTGGGTGAAGATGGCGAGATGCTCCTTTGAGGCATCGAACCAGTCGTGAACGGCCTGATAGTCGGATGGCGTTCCGCCATACTTCCGGGCGGAACTTTCGGCATGATGGAGGGGATGGGCCATGTCACAGGCCCTCATCGAAACTGTGGGAGCATTCAACGTAGCGGTCGGCATGATCGAGGGTGATGCTGTCGGCGATGACATCCCAGGTCAGCGTGCCGTAGCCGCCCTCGTTGTTCTCGAAGCCGGGATGCTGGTGATAGGCGACGGACCAGGCGAAGTCGCCAACCTTCGTGCAGAGTTCGTCAGGGAGCGCAATGCCTGCGGGCTGCACCGTTACGTCTTCGATATTGCCGGAATCGCCGTAGCCTTCGTATTCGGCGGTGACCTCGGTGATGCCGAGGCCTCGCAATTGCGGGAGCAGCTCGTTTCGGGTGGCCTTGTTGGCGGCTTCGCGCTCGGCCTGCCACTTTGCCATCGTCTCGGCAAAGGTGGTCTCGGAGTTGGTCATGGGTCTCGTCCTCTTGTCTGGGATTGGGGAAGGCGCCGAGGGGTCTGGAGACACGCCACGGCGGCGGAACGCGAGGGGGCAAAGCACCCTTCCGCGTTCCCCCGACCCAAGGCCCGCTTTTCCTTTCAGGCGGCGCGATCAGCCCTGGAGGCTGATCCGTCCGCCACGATCCGGCCGAGGATCGCAGCGGTATCGACGCCCTCCCCGTGGGGCACGAAGACCCGAAGCTGGAAGGCGATGATCTCGGTGAAACACCCCAGGGCCTTCAACCCGTCGATCGTGCCCCGGTCGGCCCCGTCGATCTCGAGACGGGCCGCGCCCGCGACCCGGCGGCGGGTGAGCGTGAGGCCGCGTCCCAGATCGACCGGCGCGGTGGATCCGAGCGCGGCCGTCAGCATGTCCCGCGGGGTTTTCGGGGTGCCGACCATGAACCGCGCACGCAGGGCCGCGGCGCCGTCCTCGCTGACGGTCCGGCCGATCATCGCTGTCTGTGCCTCAGGTGTGACGCGGTAGATGCGTTCGTTGCCCGAGGGGATATCCTTCCAGATCGGCAACAGCAGCCCGGTCAGCAGGTATAGCTTCGTCGTGGTCACCTTCGGCAGGCTGTTGGCCTCCTCGTCCCAGAGGCGGCGGAACTCGGGCTTTTCGATCTCTTCCCAGGCGGAGGCCTGGAACTTCCCTTCCTCGACATAGGTGGACCCGCTTGGCCGGGTCACCTTGCGCATGAGCGTGACGATCTCTTCGTCATACATCTGCATCGGACGCGAGGAGATCAGCGCCGCACGTCCCGAGGCACTGTTGATCATTGGCAGCTTGTCGGGGTTCCGGTCCAAAGCTTCTTCTGCGGAGAGGATATGGACGGGGTCCGTCACCTCCAGTCCGATGATCCGTGTCACCGCTCCGGAGCGCGGACAGGTCCAGAGATCCTCGGTCGAGACCTGCTCGATCCTCTCGCCGCGCAATGTCTCGACGCCGAGATCGAGTGTGCCTGCAGCCCGCGCCCGCTCGGTCTGATCGGCAATCCGGCTCATGAACTCGACAAAAAGTGCATTCTGCATGTGGATCGGCAGCGCCAGGACACGGTTGAGGAAGCGCTGGATCGGCGGCAACTCTTCCAGGAGCACGCCGTCCTGGTCGATCAGTCGAAGAGCTGTCCAATCGCTGAACTGTTCGTAG
Organism: Pseudooceanicola atlanticus; assembly: GCF_000768315.1. Taxonomy (GTDB): domain Bacteria; phylum Pseudomonadota; class Alphaproteobacteria; order Rhodobacterales; family Rhodobacteraceae; genus Pseudooceanicola; species Pseudooceanicola atlanticus. The sequence continues at coordinate 59,261 of NZ_AQQX01000017.1, read as the reverse complement.
CTCATGGCCGCCGCGCGCCCGGCGGCGAGATCGGCGTAATAGCCTCGCAGCGCACCCCTTGCGATCGGGCTTTCGAGATTGTCCTCCTCGCGGAACATGCCCTGGGAGCCGGTCTCGCGCTGGCCCTTGGTGAGGGCGCCCAGCTGATCAAGCCGTCGGGCGATCGTGGAGGTGAAGCGTTTCTCGCCGTGCACATCCGAGGTGCAGACCCGGAAGAAAGGCGCGCTGACCTGAGCCGAACGATGCGTGCGGCCGAGCCCCTGGATCGCGGCATCGGCCCGCCAACCGGGCTCCAGCAGGTAGTGCCGTCGCCGTTTCTGGTTCTTGGCCGTTTGAGCGGCATGATAGGACCGGCCCGTCCCGCCGGCATCGGAGAAGATCAGGATGTCCTTCTCGCCATCCATGAAGGCCCGGGTTTCAGAAGAATTACTGCTGGCGGACCGCTTCTCGATGAAGAGGGCACCTTCGCTGGCTTTCAGGGGGCGGATGGAGCGCCCTGTCACCTCGGCCACGACCTCATCCCCGAAGGCCCAGAGGATCTGGTCCAGCGCCGAAGGGATCGGCGCCAGGGACATCAGCTCTATCATTGCCTCATCGCGCAAGGCCTCGGCCTCGCGGGAGACAACCAGGGCGCCATTCGCATCCCGCAGCGGCTCCGCGACCATGTTCCCGTCGATCTCCACGATCTTCTGGGCATGGATCGGGAAGGCCTGTTCGAGGTAGGAGAGCACATAATCCCGAGGCGTCAACGCCCCCTCGACCAGCTCGTCTTCGGGGTCCATCGCCTCGAGCCGTCGCTTCAACAGGCTCTCGCCCGTCGAGACCACCTGGATGACGCAGGCAAATCCCTCGGCCAAATCATCTTCAATGGCACGGATGACGGTCGGGGCTTTCATGCCCATCAGAAGGTGGTTGAAGAAGCGCTGCTTGGTGCTCTCGAAGCGGGATTTGGCCGAGGCCTTCGCGGCAGAGGCGTTCGTCTGACCGGAGGCATCATTGACCCCGGTCGCGGTCAGCGCCGCCTCGAGATTATGGTGGATCGTCCGGAATGCCCCGGCATAGGCGTCATAGATCTCGATCTGCGCCGGTGTCAGCGCATGTTCGAGCACGTCATATTCCACACCATCGAAGCTGAGCGCCCGCGCGGTGTAGAATCCGAGCGTTTTGAGGTCGCGCGCCACGACTTCCATCGCGGCAACGCCTCCGGCCTCCATTGCCGAGACAAAGCTCTCCCGGCTCGGGAAGGGATAGTCCGGACCCTGACCCCAGAGTCCGAGGCGGGAGGCATAGGCCAGGTTCTGCACGCTGGTGGCCCCGGTCGCCGAGACATAAAAGACCCGCGCCCGGGGCGTGGCGAGCTGCAGACGCAGCCCGGCGAGACCCTGCTGGGAGGGTTTGACCCCCCTGCCCGCGTCGGACCCCGCGGCGTTCTGCATGGCGTGGGCCTCATCAAAAGCCAGCACGCCGTCGAAACCCTCGCCCATCCAGCCCAGAACCTGGCTCAACCGGGTCGTCCCGCATTTGCCTGCGGACCGGAGTGTCGCGTAGGTCACAAAAAGGATGCCATCGCCCATGGAGATAGGCTGGTCAGGCTTCCATTTGGAGAGCGGCTGGATGTCGGCGGGCGAGCCGCCGAGGTCGGTCCAGTCGCGGACTGCGTCCTCGATGAGCGTGGCGGATTTGGAGATCCAGACCGCCTTGCGCCGACCCGCGAGCCAGTTCGCCAGGATGAGCCCGGCGCATTCGCGGCCCTTGCCGCAGCCGGTGCCGTCGCCGAGGAAGTAACCGAGCCGATAGGCGTACGCCTCTGGATTATCATCGGCGCGGGTCATCCGGGACTGGTCTTCGTCGATCGTGAACCTGCCCGGCAGGTCGCGCCCGTGGGCGTCGTTTGCCATCAGGATGGTCTCGAGCTGGGCCTCGGAAAGATGACCCCCCTCGATCAGATGGCCAGGCAGCCGCAGGTCCGAGGCGGCTTCATTCGACGGAACCGGGGGCGCGACCGAGGCCATGGCAATACTCTCGACGAGCGGCGTGGGATGTTCCTGAGCCCCCGTGATCTCAATCCGCTGCGGGCGGTAGCGAGCGTAGATGTCCGAGACCGGGGTGTTTTCGCGGGGTGTGTCGAGGCAGGTGAAGGCCAGCGGGATGGCGGCATGCGATTTGGGTTTGGCAGACGCCGCTTGGGCGATTGGGCGCTGACGTGCAACTGGGACACCGACCCGGCGCGACCCAGTCCGAAACTGCGCACCGGTTTGGATCGAGGGAGTGGCAGTGCGGGTTGCGGCGATGTCATCGATGATTTGGCGCGCCGCGTCCAGATCGTCGACCATGGCACGGACGATCTCGATCTCCTCCTGCACCTTGTCGAAGACCATGAGCTGGGTTTCCACCGTGGTGCCGAGTTTGCGGTAAACGTGGCCAGAGATCGTGAGCGCTAGGCGCGGCTTTGCGATGGCCGAGGCCCGTGACCAATGGGCCGCGTCCCGTTCCGGCGAAAATCCCATCGGCATGATTGCCACGAGACGCCCGCCCGGCGCGAGGCGCTTAGCCGCGGAGATCAGATGTTTCGCCGCGATGTGCCTGTCCCGCGAGCGATCGACCGAAGAGGCGAAGGGTGGGTTCATCACGATGACACCGGGAAGGTCGGGCACCGTCAGGAGATCATCAATATGTTCCGCGTCGAAGCCGGTCACCTGCGTGTCAATGGTCGCCTCGAGAAGCGCCCTGCGGAAGGGATCGATCTCGTTCAGCATCGGTTTGCCACCCGCGCGCACGGCAAAACCAGCCAGCGCGCCGGTCCCGGCGGAAGGTTCGAGGACGGTTTCGCCGGGGCGAATGGCGGCTGCGCGTATTACCAGTGCCGCAAAGGGCAGCGGCGTCGAGAACTGTTGCAGACGGATTTGCTGCTCGGAGCGCCGGGTCTCCGTCAGGAGCCGTGAGGCGAGCAATCTGGCCGTCGCGAGCACGTCCGAACCGCTGTCCTGCATGATCGTCGTCACCGTGGCGGCCTGCATCAGGTCATAGGCCATGCGCCAGGACCACGCGCCGCCGGCATCGCTGCCACCGAAAGTCTCGCGCATGATCCGAGCGAGCGATGAGCTCTTGAGCGGTTGCTTCTCAATCTCGCTGCCGATCAGGCGAATGGCCTGCAGAAGGTGAGGTTTCGATGGGAAATCGCGTGCGAGTGCCAGGCTTCGGTTGTCCATATCGTCTGTCCTTTGAGTCAGGTTGTGGGTCCGACAGGACAGAAAGCCGCCTCTGCGCTTTCAAACGCGCGGAGGCGGCTCAAGGCCGGACAGATGACGTCGCTGCCGGCGGTCAGGACCCCTTCCCGGCGAAAAATTCGGCCAGAACCGGACTCGCCGCACTCTTCGCCGAGCTGAGGAGTTCGGACCCGGCGAGCGAGGCTTTCGACAGACGCACGAGGTCGCCTGTCTCCTCGATGCGGTAGCAGCGACGCTTTTGCCCTCCGCGCCGGTAATGGGTGGCGGTCACGATCTGGCAGGTGCTGCCATCGGTCAGCGTTACCGGTGAGGCCAGTTTGATCTTGTCACCCTCGTCGTAGTCCGGGATTGCCGCCCAATCGCGGCAGCGCTGACGCCAAGCATGGGCATAGCTGTCGGGATCCTTCAACTCGGAGAGCAACACCAGAAGGCTGAGCGGCGCGCGGGACTCGACCGGGCCGACGCTCTCCTCCATGTCCTTGTAGCCCCAGCAGCCCTCGTCATAGCGGGTGAGGAAGACGGCGCCGAAGGTGATCGACCCGTCGGCATCGGTCACGTAGGTTCTGTCTTCAACCGGCCCGCCATCGATGTTGGTGAGCCTCAAAGCTGCATACCAGGTCGAGCCGACCTTGCAGGCCTTGAGCAACAATGTCTTGCGGGTATCCGTCTCGAAGGTGCAGAGCCGGGCGATTTCTGCCTTCTCCTCCGCGTAGGTTTTGACGCGGCGGTCGGTGTAGAAGAGCCAACCCACTATGCCGCCCTCCGGTCATCGATTTCGATGAGCGCATCGAGCGGCACGCGGTAAGGCAGCATATCGTCGAAATCCTCGCAATTGCCGCTATTCTGCACGAGGGCGTGGGTGTCGGTGGCGTCCTTCAGGATCACCCGGAACGTCCCGCCGAGACCGGAGGGCACGTCGTAGGTGCCGCCGATCAGGTAGTCAGCGGCGCGGCGCAGGAAAACGCAGATCGTGTGGCCATCGGTTGCCAGCCGGATAGTGTCGTGACCGCGGTCGATCAGCATCTGCACGTCATCGAGAATGTCGGTGTAGAACTGGCCCGTCAAATCGCGAAACGCCGCCTGCCGCGCCGCCATCCAATCCGGATCGCGGAACGGGTTGATGCCCTTGGCGAAGGCATATGTGGGATCGGCGCGTTCGGTGGTGACGATCCGCGTGGTCGAACCGTCGATGCCATTGGAGCGCAGATGCACACCAGTGCCGACGATCAGGATCAGGGCGGGTTTGCCCACCGGCCCGTTCCAGTTGGGAAGGAAGGTGGAGCAGCCGCGCGCATGCGCGATCTGCGCCGCGACGCTCGCGGCAGTGAAGCTAAGAAGGGACATGGGATTTACCTGTAAGATGGAGGGAAGGGTGCGACCCGCGCCGGACATGCCGAGCGGGCCGCCTGCTCGATCAGGCCGCTTTGGCGACCCCGGTTGCGTCTACGGGTGTCTCGGACTCGCCAGCATCAACCGGCTCGACACCTGCCGTCTGCATCATCGGAGGACACCAGGCCGCGACCGCCGCGCGCTGCGCCTCCGTCAGCGTGGCGAAAGGCTCCGCAAAGAGCTTTTCGCAGAATTCGACGACTTGCTTCTTGGTCGAAGAGGCCAATGTCACCGCCTCTTGTGCGAGCCCCAGCTCCTCGCCGAGAATCTTCAGAAGCCAGGCCTTCTTGAAGCGGTTGAAAAGCGCCGCATTCGGCGTCCAATGCGCCCGTATGTCCGGCATGATCTCGACTTCGAAGTCATGCATCAAGCTGTCGCGCTGCCTGTCCCGTGCGAAACAGGATTGCGTGGTCGCGGCCGTAGCGTAGGCGACGAGTTTCGCCTTCTCGCCCGCGTCAAGGGCCCGGAAGAGCGCAAACTGGTCGGCAGGGGACTTCGCGTCATCGGCCCAGGAGAGGTTGAGCGCGTCATGCGCTGCCGCCACCTGTTCGAGCGATGTGCCGTCGATCTCGTCCATCTTCGCGTGGGTGCGATACTCCTGTCGCGCGTCGACCTTGATCGCCTGGGTGACGCCCAAACCGCTGGTAAGCACATCCGTAACCAGCTTGAAGAGCGTGAGATCAAGCGTCGCCTCCGGGTGCTTGGCCATGGCCGCGCCGAGCGCCATTGCCCGTTCGGTCTTGAGATCCTCGGTGAGCGAGGCGGGATAGGTGATCTCATCGCCGTCTGCGGCGCCCTTGTCACTCGGTGCGCCGGTGCCTTTGCCAGACCGCTCTGTCTTGTCTTCAGGGCGCACCATCCCGACATGCAGGGAGATCTTGCCATGCGACCAGGACGCGATCACGCCGGAGCTGGCAAGATCCTCGGTGCTATAGGCCTCCCGGAGGTCCCGCGCCTCGGCTTCCAGCGCGTCCACGCGTTCGTAGAGTTCATTGTACGCCTCGTCCTCGAGTTCTTCGTTCTCCATCTCGTGTTCGAGTTTCTCAAGCTCGGCGGTGATCTCGTCGACGCGCCTCGAACCCTTCTCGTCGGGCTCGACCGGACCCGGATAGACCCGACCATAATCCGCCATGGCGGCATAGTCGTACTGAATGACCGCGTCGGCCCAGGCAAAGCCGATCTCTGCCCGAGCCTCTTCGGCGGCGGCGGCGAGTTTTTCCAGCAGGATCGTTTCGACCAGCGCGGAATCCTCGAGCACGGAATGCTCGTCCAGCAGATCGGCCGCGATGGCACCGCCGCGCGCCTCGTAGTCTTTACGCACGAAGGCCCCGATATCGTCGCTGACCTGGACACCGCGGGACTTCAGCGCGTTCCGCACGGTGTAGGCCTGGACATGGTTGTCCTCCTTGGTGAGCGCCTCGAAGACCTCGCGTTGCACCTCCTGGCTGGGATGATCGGCGAAAGCCTTCATCGTATCGAGCGTGATCGATTTGGCGCGGGCCGCGGCGCGGATGTCGGGATGGATGAGCCCATAGCGCAGACGGCCTTTGACAGCGGCGACCGTGGTACCGAAGGTCTTGGCGATGGTTTCCGGCGTCTGACCATCGACCTCCATCATCCGGGCGAAGGCCTCGAACTCGTCGATCGCGTTCATCGGGGCCTGGGTGATGTTTTCGGCGAGCGAGAGCGCGGTGGTCACATCACAATCTTCGGAGACCAGTCGGCAATCGATCTTCGTGCTGTTGGTGAAGCCCTTGGCGGCCTTGTCCGCAGCAAGTTCCAGCAGGGCCGCGTGTCGACGGCCACCGGCGAGCACCCCGAACTTGCCGTCGATCTTCTGGACGAGCAGCGGTTGCAGGAGGCCCAATACGGCGATGCTGGCCTTGAGATGCGCGATATTCTCGGAGGCGTAGGTCTCGGGGGAATTGGTCCGTACGTTTGCGGGATGGGCGACAAGATCGCCGATGGCGACGGTGGTGGGTTTGAACGACTGAGTCATGGCATGTCCTTCTCGACGTGATTGAGAGGGCCGCGAGTTTCCGTGCGACCGATCCCCGGATCCGGGAACCAACAGGACAAGAGGCCCACTTTCCCTTTCGGAGGGTCAGCGGGCCTGTCGGTGATGTAAGGTTGGGGTGCGGCCTGCCCTACCAGTCGCGCGCCATCATGATGGTAAGAACGCGCATGGTGGTTTCTGGATTGTCGGGAGCCTCGGCGCCGTAGCGGAAGTCGGAACCGGCCTCGTAGAGGTCAATTTTCCAGAACACAGTCTCGCCGCGGATCGTCACCGCCCCGAAATCGTGCCAGCCGTCAGGGTCATTGTCGGGCTCGAATGTATCGAACGCACCGGTGGCCTTCACGGCTTCCGTCACGAAACCATCGCCGGCCTCGATCAGGGACTGGGTCACGACGAGGCGGCCCTGGATCGCCTGATCCGGGGCGATGCCCAGACAGGCAAACCTGCGGAAGGCATCGTTATGGGCGGCGATGACGGTGGCGTTCGGTCGGGGATACTCTGCGGGTTCGGCATGGCTCATGGGGCTGTCCTTTCGGGATGTGTTGAAACCACCAGACCCAAAGCCAGCTTTTCCTTTCACACGCCCTACCAGCCCGGACAGCCTCGGACGTCATGCGGCCTGTTCCCCCTGCCCCGCCTCCGACACGGCGACGAGATAGTCGCAGGCGCGCTGCGCGTCCGCCGCATGTTTGAAGATCGCCCGCTTGTCTGAGCGGAGCACCCGGACCCAGTTGCTGAGATAGGCCGCATTCAGCTCCAGCGTATGCGCCGAAAACCCCTGCTTCTGACCCAAAAACACCGTACAGAGCTCCGCGACATATCCTGACAGTCCAGCCCCATTCTGAAATTTTTCGGCAATGAGAACGGTTTTGGTCATGCCGCTACCTCCTCTGCATGGGGCTGCTGCGCATGCATCCAGTCGGCCGCCTGCTGCGCCTTGCTGGCGGCGGTGAAGATGGCCTTGGGGTCGTCTTTCAGGACCTTGAGCCACGAGGCAATATAGGCGGCATGATCGGGGCGTGGATGGTGGGCGATCCCGAGGTCTGCCAGGACCAGCCCGCTGAGAATTTCCACGCAGCATTCTTCGGCGGCATAGGCGGCCGAACCAAAGCGACCGGAAAGGTCGCGGTTGAGCCTGTGCTTTGCGCCACTGGCGTGACCATTCTCGTGTAGCCAGACACCGTAGAACGACGCGGCATCGCGAAACGAAGTGAACGGCGGCATGAACACGGTGTCGGTCGACGGGCGGTAATAGGCTTCCGATCCACCGAACTCCGTCTTGACGCCCAGGTTTGTGATGAACGCTTCCGCATGGGCAAGGCGTTCAGCCTCGGGCAGCACAGGGGTCGCCGGGCGCTCGTACCCGTCCACCTGAGCGATATTGAAGACAGAAAATGCGCGGGCGAACATCCGTCGATGCCCGTCATCATCGTCTTCGTCGTCGGCCTGCTGGGAAACCTTGATCTCCCTCCACAAGACGACCGTGGTAGAGCGTTCTCCTTTACGCACCTGCGCGCCGGCATCCTGCCATTGCTTGTACGTTCCCCAGATACCGTCGCAATATCCGGCGGCGAAGCCCGTGGCCCAGAGCGCCAAGGTGTTTATGCCGCGATAGCGCTTGCCAGATGAAACGTTGGTCGGACGCGCGATGCTGCTCCCGTCGTGGAACCAGGGCGCACGCCAGTCGCCGGAGCCTGCCTCGATGGCGGCGATGATCTCGGTGGTGATACGGTTATAAACATCGGCGCGCCCGGCCGATGAGGAAGATCGGGACATGACAGGTCTCCAGGACGGGCGGAACAGGCCTTTCCCGCTCTCCTCATCCCGTCACTCACCCCGATCCCAAGCCTCCTCTCCCTTTACCGCCGACCGAACGGGCGGCGGCGCGATCCGGGCCAGCACACCCTCGATCCGGTCAACTTCCTGCTGAAGCGCGGCCCGCTGCAATCCGGGCAGCCGCTTCTCGCGCAGCAACATGCGTGCCTCATCGGCACTCCGCTCCCACACGGGCCTGTGATGTTGCGCGATGCAGGCGTTCGGGCAGCGGGTCGGTTCACAAAGCGCTGTCAGCGGGCGGTCTGCCGCGGCATCCGTCACGCGCTTGAGGCACAGGGCGGTTGCCGGATCGAAGAAGCAATCGGCAAGCGGTCCGACATGCAGGGTGCGGGCCAGACTGGCGAGCATAGTGCGCAGACGGGACCGGTCGGCGATCATCGGCGGCAATGGCCCAAGCTCGGTGGCTGTCTCGTCGAGGGTACGCGCGACACGAAGACCGGCCGGCCCACCAAGGTCGGCTCCGCCGCGCCGCCTGTCGAAATACTCGAGCAGATCATCGATCTGGCCGAGCCGGCGTTGCGCCTCGACCTCGGCGCGGAAACCCGAGGCGCTGCTACCCGCGTAGCCTTCGAACGCGGCGACGGATGCATGCTTGTACTGGATCATGCCGGCCACCGTTCCGAAGGAACGGTTGGCGATGTGCCATGCGATCGTGCGACGAAACTGGCGCGTCGTGATCCGCCAGGGCTTACCGTCCGGCCCGGGCGGTATGGCGGGCGCCTCTTCCGTCCCGAACAGCCTGTTCAGGTGGTCACGATAGGCGTTTAACTGGCGCACGATCTCGGCGGAGACGTGCGGTTTGCTACTTCGCGTCACTGACAGCACGGGCCAGAGCGTATCGAGACCATGGGCAACAGCCGCGCGCCGGGTCAACTGTTCGAGCACCCCGATCGCATGGGCGACGGGCTCGATGGTCACCCACTCCGCCGACGCTCCCCGGCCCCCCTTTCCCTTGTACGCAGTGGAACGGACGCGGTGTCGTGACACGGTGCCGTCCTCGCTGCGCGCAAGCGTCAGGCATCCCCGGCGCATCGCCTGCACCTCGCAATCGCGCATACCGGTCAGATAGGCGCAGACCACATAAGCCGCTGCCTGCAGCATGCGCTCTTCCAGGACGAGGGATTTGGCATCAAAGCGGTGCCGCCATGGCCGGCCGAGATTGGCGTATCCATGCCGCCGGGTTCGATCCCGATATCCGCGATGGCGGCAGCGATGAGATCGGACGCGCCGCCAGCGAGAGCGAGATGCATCGCCGGCTCCCTGGCGGCATCGACGCCGACGTGTAGATGCAGAAGCTGCACGTTGACGACGGGCAGAAGCTCCCCGCTTACCGGATCGACGGATGCGGAACCGTTGGGTGGGCTTGCCCAGACCGGCACGCCCCGGCCCTGCCGCGCGCGGGACCGAAAATAGCGCGCCAGTCGCTGCCGTTGCCGGCGGCGGCGCTCCGCATGCGGCAATCCCTGTTCCGCGACGAAGAGCCGGTCGCGGCGCGCTTCGAGCCGGGAAAGCTCACGCCGGGCGGCGAGAATGTCCCCTGCGAATACCGTGATGTAGCGCAGCGACCATGCCAGAAGCGGCGCAATGATCGGCTCGGGGATGCGCGGGGTCCGGTTCTCGGGAACATGACGATAGCCCGCGACGCGCGCGGGTGGCCGCCCGTCCCACGGTTCGAACGACAAGCCGCCGCCGGGAAGGTGCTCGCGGTAGAGATAGAAGTCGATGACGACCTCGAGAAGCTGCCCGACAATGACGGGCCGCCTTGCCGGGTCCTCTCGGAGATGCCGCGCATAGGCGTCGATCAGCGGAGGATCAATGCGGGCAAGGTCCAGCGCGCCCAATCGTTCGCGGACGAAGCCGAAGAAGCGCCGCGCCCGGTTGAACGCCTGCCGCACGCAGCTGGGCGGCAGCTTCGGACGATGGCCGGGAAGGTCGACATTGAGACGCGCATAGAGATAGGCGCGCATCATTGCCTGCACATCGGCATCTTCGAGCACGTCGAAATACACGGTGACGTGGCAGCGCCGGGCGTTCTCACGGAAGACGGCGGGACCCAGATTCCAGCTTGGATCGCCGACGCGCGACAGGTCCTCGCGGGCATGGCCCGGCTTGAGCGGCGCGCACGCCAGCACGGGCCGATCATCGAACGCGTGCGCGCGGGCAAGGGCGGGCGCGGTCATGCGCGCGCCTCGGGAGGCAGATAGAGGCGCTCCTCCACGGCGCGTAACCGCGCTTCGGCGACAACGGTATCGGAAAACGCGGGCAAGATCTGATGGACGATCCGGGCATGAACCTGCCCGAACTTGACCATCCAGTCGGGACCGGGAAGCCCCTGCCGCTGGTCTTCGACGAAGGACAGGAAGGCCATGATCGCGGGGAGCTTGCGGGCGGTGATGACGGCGTTGGGGCAATGGAGGCACCCCCAGAACGGCTGCTGGCATGGCGAGCCGGCCTCGGCGAAGGGGCTGCTATGGAACCCCGCGCAGGCGGCGAGCCAGAGATCCTGCTCCCCATCGAGAATGGAACCGACCGCATCCGGCGGCATCAGCGGCCCGGCCTGTTCGGGCGCTTCGCGCAGCGTCTTCTCGGCTGCTGGCGCGAGGATGGTCGGCATCGCGGTGACGACAGCGTCGCGGAAGGCATCGGCGACGGTGGCCTCGTGCAGGGGCCGCAGCGATGGCAGATCGGCGTAGTGGCGCGCCGCGACCTCGGGCGTGTGGCCGACCGCGAAGCGGGCGATGTACCCTTCGGTTTTGGTGTACCACAGCGCCTTGTGGGTTTTGCGAAGCCGGGACAGCAGAAGATGGAGCGGCTTGCCGTCCTCATCGACAATCCGGTGCCGTGCCACCCAGGCGTCGAGGCGTTCGCGCGGATGACGGATGCCTGCATGGAGACCGCCGACGTTGTGGTAAACCCAGAGACAATCGTTGGGCAGATGCTGACGGGCGACGGTCGTGATCTCGATCAGCCGGCGGATAAGGCCACCCGGCGTGCCGAGGCCGCCGTCGCGCACGCGCATGCTCTTGTGCCCGGCGGCGCCGGCGCGTCGTTTCAGGTATCGCAGTTCGACGGTTCCGGCGGAGGGATTGTCCAGGCAATCGACCGTCAGCGCCTTCAGGCATTCCGGCTCGAGGCCGGTATCGAGAGCAAGCAGCACGAGCAATGGCGGCAGATCGGTGACGTGCAGATGATGTCGGCGATGCAGGTCGTCGATCAGCGTGCTGATCGGCAAGCCGCGCCGCAAGCGCATGAAATAGAGACGGCGCAGCTCGACGCTCTCGGTCCGAACGGCTCCATGGCGCGCGATGAGAGCTTCGACATCGGCCCGCGCTCCGGCAATGACCGGATCGCCCTCATCGGTCCGATCCTCGGCGCCGATCCGGCGGAATATCGCTTCCACGTCCGTACGGGCCGCGTCGCGCAGCGCGCGGGCGACGAAGGGACTGTAGGCATCACGCGGGGTCGAGCGTCCCGCCGAGGTCGCCATTGTATAGCGCAACCGCTCATGGAGGTCGGGCGTGATCCTGTCGGGCCGATCCGCCTCTATCGCACGCAGCGTATTGACGATCTTGCTGACCGTCACATGCCGGTAGATCGCGCCCATTCCCCCGCGTTCGAGTGCCGATGCGAAACCGTCGACATGGGCTGCGCGCACGTCTTCGGGCCCGTCCACCTCCCCCGCCTCATCGGAAAGCCAGGTGAAGAAACGGCGATAGGAGTTTACATACTGTTTGATGACGCTGGCCGCACCGATCCGGCCGCCGAGCGCGGCCGACCGGCGCAACGCGCTGGCAAAGGCGATACCGAGCGGACGAGGATCGAGATCGGTCATGTCGACCAGGACGGTCCCGCCATGCCGCGCCTCGATGACGAACCTGAGGCCGAGCACCGGATCGGGCTTGGCTCGCTCCGGCGTGACGGGTGCGAAAGCGACGGGCCTGCCCTTGCGGGGACGCCCGCTCATGCGCCCTGCGGTCCCGGCAGCAGTGCCAGCAACTCCTCGACCGCCGAATCCACCGTATCGGCGCGGGTCGCGATATGGTCGAGATAGATATAGGTGGTGGCGAGACTCGCGTGGCCGAGCAGGCGTTGCACCTGCTGCAGCGGGTCGCCCAGGATCAGCCGGTAGCTCTCCATCGGCCCCGCCGGCAATGCGGCTTCGCGCAGACGCTCCTGGATCAGCAAAGCGAGCATATGGACCGCGAAGGTGTGGCGCAGCTGGTGTGGGCTGATCGACAACGAGAAACCATAGTCTCTACAGCGCTTGCAGGCGCGGGCGAAGATCACCTCCCAGGAATTGGGTCGAACGGGCTGTCCGACCTCGGTCAGCCATAGCGCCGCGGGCTCGCGCGGCGTTCCGTTCTCGTTGCACAGAATCAGACGGCCTCGTTCCTCTGGCGTGCAGACATCGCGCATGCGGTCGAGACCGGCGTCGGTAATATGGATCGGCCGGTCAAAGCGCGCCGCGCCATCGCGCGCGACGAATTTGGCCGCGCCTGCCGCGCGCTCGACATCGATATAGGCCGCGATCTGACGAAGCAGCCGGCGTGGGACCAGAACACTTCGTCCGCGATCGCCCTTGGTGAGCGGCGGCGGCAGGCGCAGCCAGAGCTGCCGGTTCTCATCGCCGTCCGGAACGATGACCGCGAGATCACCGGCGAGCAGACCTGAGGCTTCTTCCAGTCGCAAACCTGTCGTGACGAGCAGATCAGCGAAGAGCGCGTTACGCAATCCGTTCCGATCACGCGCGCCGGGGCGTTCGCTGCCGTCAGGCGCGAGGCCGCGTAGACCGACCTCGCGGAAGATGCGGTAGTCGTCCATCGTGACGAACCGGACATCCGACCGCTTCACAACACGTTCATAGGCATCGTTGCGCGCGGCGATCATTCCGCGACGTCCACCCTGCGCCGGTCGCCACACGGCACGACGGTTGAACGGTGCCTCGGCGATCAGCCCTTGCCGCTCGCCCCAGCGATAGAGGCGATCAAGGCTGGCGACGGCCCTGTTCCAGCTTGCCGCCGTGATCCGCTGACCAGCATCGCCGCGCCGGCGCGCACGATGATAAGCCTCGACATCGTCGCGGGTCGCAGCCCATACGGTCTTGCCGCAGGCATCGAGAAAGCGAAGCCAGACCGTCACATCATAGGCCTGGGCGCGAAGCGAATGCCGTGATCGAATCCCCGATAGCGGCTGGTCGAGAAAGAAGCGATCCAGATCGGGGTCGTAGAGCGTGTCGCCGCGCAGGATCAACGGCACATGCGCGTCGAGACCCCCGGCCTCGCGACGCTCGCAAACTGAAATAATCGACACCAGCGCAAAACCCTCCCCATGCCCCCACCCCGTGCACGCTTCGGCCCGGCAGTTCTCAGGCTGGCCGCCGCCAGCTCTTTGGTAAGCGCGGCGGCCAGCCTGAAAACTGCCTACCGTCGACGCCTGTCACCCATCCTACGGCAAGGTGACATGCGGTGCAGACTGTCAAGATAAGGCCACAATCTCTTCGCGGGCATATGCCGTGTTCCCGAACCGAGCGTCGCCATAGCTTCGGTTCAACCGATGCCGGGGTTTCGTCCAGTGACCCAGCTCATGACCCCAGACGGCGTAGAAATTCCGCGGGTTCTCGAAGAGCTCGATCGGGGGCATGTAAATCTTGTCGAGGTTCGGGACGTAACATGTTTCGCGACCAGAGAAGCTGACATTGGCACCGATTGCCTCGAAGAAGCTCTGCATATGCGGGATCGGTGCGCGTTCGGGGTGAACTTCCGGTTCGGCCGCAGCGGAATGGAAGCGAGGGTCCAACCCCTCGATCTGATCGGCGTTAAAGACGCGATAGGATTTCATGAAGGGGATGGTTTTTGGGTCTTCGGTTTCCGCCTCCCCGCCGTGGGCGCCTTCGGCCTGTTCGCGCTCGGCCGTTCCGTAATAGACGACCACCGACGATTTCGAGCCCTTTATGACTTTCGCATCGAGCTCATTCGCCTGCCTCAACGTCATCCAGTAGGGCGAGGAGAATCCGGCCATCAAGGTGCGCATGGTCAGCAAGAAGTTGTTGACGCCCTGATAGGGTTCGCCGTTCTGGCGGAGCGGCACAGAACTGCCGCCGACCGTCCAGGGCTTGCGCCAGGGCAACACGCCCCGGTCGATGATCTTAATGAGTTCGTTGGTGATCGACGCCGCGGCGTCGAACTTTGGCTTGCTGGATTTGGCCATGATGATCTCCGATGTCTGGTAAGTGTGCAGACCCGGAGGTACCGACCGTCAGGAAAACACCCTTGGAGGGGACGGCAGGGTCCGTCCAGAACCCTGCCAGACCCCCATTCCGTGACTCTGGATCCGGCAAAACCCAAAGCTTGCTTTTACTTTTTTCATATCACTGACACGAAGTGCCTTTCGGCATCAGTCCAGCGGAAGCCCAGAAATCGCGCCAAGCTGACCCTAAGATCCTTGAGCAAGACACCGAATTCGCTCATTTAGTGATCCCCACGTGCCTCGGTAGCTCAGCGGTTAGAGTTGACCGCTCATAACGGTTAGGTCGCAGGTTCGAATCCTGCCCGAGGCACCACGCGGACATGGTGGAATGGTAGACACCGGAGACTTAAAATCTCCTGCTCAATCGAGCGTGCGAGTTCGAGTCCCGCTGTCCGCACCATTTCATAGGCCTAACGCCTTCAGCGACTGGAAGCCGGTTTGGTTCCTTGCAAGTCGAGTGGTGGACACATGCACCCATAGACAAGTGAATAACCGCGCTAGAAGACAAAGGAGAACCCATATCCAAAGTCGAGGACGAATGAAGATTGGTATATTGGCATGGGGTTCTCTCCAGTGGGACCCACGAACTCTTCAGATCAGTGGCGATTTCTTGTCTGGCGGACCGAACTTGCCGATAGAATTTTCCCGCATCTAGGGCAGACCCGGACCGATCCGACGACAAAACCTAAACAGAACGAGCTGAAGTACGCGGACACCAAGGGGAGCAGGCCAGCGCCTTTGGGACCACAAATTGTGGCCTGCAGGGACGGATCGTCCTCATATGCATCCTTGCCGAGGTCGACGTTGAAGCCGTGGTCGCGTTTGGGTGCCGTATCGTAGTCGGCAACAGTCTTCTTGAATGGCGCGACGCCGGTCAGAGAAGGACCAGAAGGCAGGCTAGGGTCAGGTGACACACACCTTTATGACCCAGCACTATCCGGTTGAACGACGCGAGGCAGACCCTACAACTCGGTCTGCGGACGACTCCGGGCCACGCGTCGGGAGCATCCGCATGTTCTCAGAAACCAACCGGGATTGCCATGATCCGCCACATCGTCTTCTTCACCGCCATCAACAACGACAATATCGAATCCATCAGAAAAGGGCTCCAGATGCTCACCGGCATCCCTTATGCCCAGCACCTCGAAATCTCGCTCAATCGGAAGTCAGATCCGAACAGCAAGGAAATCGACGTCGTCGTCTATGGCGAATTCGCCAATGATGCGGCTCTGGCTGCCTACAAGGCGCACGAAACCTACGCGGAATCGATCCGCCGGGTGAAACCCCTGCGCGAACTGCGCTTCGCGGTGGACTACGATCAGGCCCAGGCCTTCACGGCTCCCGATGGACAGGCCTGAAGCAGCCTATCGCGCGGACGGGCCAAGCATTCTGCTGCGCGATGACCTCGCCGGTACCGAGATGCGGTTCGCCACACCACGCGAGGTGATCCGCGCCGACCATCTGGACGAAGTCCAGGCCGCGCTCGACCGAATGGAACGCACACGTGCGGCAGGGAAATGGTGTGCCGGTTACGTGAGCTACGAGGCCGGTTACGCTCTCGAGCCGAAATTGCGTGACATCATGCCCGGAGGCCGCCGCCTGCCGCTCGTGCTCATTGGGGTCTTCAACGCGCCCGAGACTGGATCGGTCGGGACACGGGCAACAGGCAAGGCGACTTTGACGGATGTCCGGCCAGAATGGGCCTTCGAGAATTACAGGTCGCGCTTCGAAAGGGTTCACCGACACCTTCGCACAGGCGATTGCTACCAGGCGAACCTGACTTTCCCGTTCTCCGCGCGATGGTCGGGAGATCCGATAGCGCTGTTCGAAGAAATGACCGCCAGGCAGCCGGTCCGCTATGCTGCCCTGGTCGACTTGGGTGGGCCCATCATCCTCTCACGGTCGCCTGAACTGTTCTTCCAGGTAGACGCGGAAGACTGGATCGAGACACATCCGATGAAAGGCACTATCCGGCGCGGATCGACGCCCGAGGCAGACGCCGCCCTGGCCGAGACCTTGCGACAGGACGGGAAAAACCAAGCCGAGAACCTGATGATCGTCGACCTGTTGCGCAACGATATCTCGCGCATCTGCCAATTGGGCACGCTGCATGTACCCGAGCTGTTCCGGATCGAAAGTTATCCCACAGTGCATCAGATGGTCAGCCGCGTTCGGGCGCGGCTGGCACTGGGGACGACCGTCTCCGATACTTTCACTGCGCTCTTTCCCTGCGGCTCGATCACCGGAGCTCCGAAGATCCGTGCGATGCAGATCCTGCGTGCGCTGGAAAGTCGTCCGCGTGACATCTATTGTGGGGCCATTGGGTTCATCGCTCCGTCCGGCGAGATGCGCTTCAATGTTGCCATTCGCACCCTCACACTGCACGCAGGCGGAGAGGCCGTCTTCAACGTAGGCGGCGGCATCGTGTTCGATTCCGAGGTTCGCTCGGAATACGACGAATGCCTGCTGAAAGCCCGCTTCGCCTCTGGACCGGATTCAAAGACTTGCCCGCGCACCGACATCTGAGCCCATAATCGTATGACGGTGGCTTTCGGTACATGTTAGCGTGCGTCATTGAAATATGACGACCCGCACACTTGCCCTTAGGTAAGCCGGCCCGTAAACACCTCCCAGCCGACACCACCCGCGTGCGGTCGCGCCCTCCGCGTCGACCCGAAATAACCTCAGGAACTCCGCTCTTGCTCGACCAGATCGCGCTGCGCGCCGAACTCGCCGATCACTACGATCTCTCTCCGTCCACCGACATCGCCACGGCACATGCTGACATCTACGCCCGGATGGACCGTGTCGTGACGCCCCCCGACTGGGCGATCTATGCGCCCTATGTCGCGGCGATCAATCAGCTCAAGAAGGATCGCAACGCGGTCATCCTGGCGCATAACTACATGACGCCCGAAATCTATCACGGCATCGCGGACGTGGTCGGCGACAGCCTTCAGCTGGCGATCGAGGCGACGAAGGTGAAGGCCGACGTGATCGTGCAATGCGGTGTGCATTTCATGGCCGAGACGTCCAAGATCCTAAACCCCGCGAAGACGGTGCTGATCCCCGACATGGAGGCCGGCTGTTCGCTGGCCGAAAGCATCACCGCGGAGGGCATCGCGGAAATGCGCGCTAAATATCCGGGCGCGCCGGTCGTCACCTATGTGAACACCACCGCCGAGGTGAAGGCCGCATCCGACATCTGCTGCACCTCCTCCAACGCGGTGCAGATCGTGCGCGGGATGGACAGCGACACGGTCATCATGACGCCGGACAAATATCTGGCGCAGAACATCGTCAATCTCGTGCCCGAGAAAAACATCGTGTGGTGGGACGGTGCCTGCATCGTGCACGAACAGTACACCGCGCAGGATCTGCGGGATTTCCGCGAATGGAACCCCGGCACAAGGATCATCGCGCATCCCGAATGCCCGCCCGATGTGGTGGTCGAGGCCGATTTTTCCGGTTCGACCAGCGGCATCATCGACTACGTGACGCAGCAGCGGCCGGAAAAGGCGATGCTCGTGACCGAATGTTCGATGGCCTCGAACATCTCGGACGCGCTGCCGGATGTGGATTTCGTGGGCCCCTGCAACATGTGCCCCTACATGAAGAAGATCACGCTGGAAAAGGTGCTGTGGTCGCTGCACACGATGCAGGGCGCGGTCGAGGTCGACCCGGAGGTCGCCGCAAAGGCCCGCGTCGCTGTTCAGCGCATGATCGACCTGTCCGCCAAGATGGCCGGCTAGGGCCATGACCCCGACCGAAACGCCGATCAACACGGGCCGCGTCATAATCGTGGGCGCAGGGCTGGCGGCGCAATATGCCGCGCTGAAACTGGCCCCGCGTCCCGTGCTGATGATCTCTCCCGAGGCTTTGGGAACCGGCGCCTCCTCGGCCTGGGCGCAGGGCGGCGTGGCGGCGGCGATGGACCCGGCGGACAGCGCCGATGCCCATGCCTGCGATACCGTCACTGCCGGTGCGGGGACGGTTGATCCGGGCGTGGCGGTGTCGGTCACAGCCGAGGCGCGCGATCACATCCTTGACCTGACCGGGTTGGGCACGCCCTTCGACCGCACCGCAGACGGCGACTATGTGCTGTCGCGCGAGGCGGCGCATAGCTTCGCCCGTGTGGTGCGTGTGCAGGGCGATCAGGCCGGGGCCGAGATCATGCGCGCCCTGACCGCACAGGTGCGCGAGGCGGATCATATCCAGGTGCTAGAAGGGGTGATGGCCACGGGGCTTGAGGTCTCGGGCGGCCGTGTCACCGGCGTGGCCGTCGCCCGCTGTGATCGGGGGCAAAGCGCGAGCGTCACCCTGCGCGGCACCGCCGTGTTGCTGGCCGGGGGCGGATCGGGCGGGCTTTATGCCCTCACCACCAATCCGCCGCGCATTCGGGGTCAGGTGATCGGCATGGCAGCCCGCGCGGGCGCACAGATCGCCGACGCGGAATTCGTGCAGTTCCACCCGACGGCCATGGCCTGCGGGCTGGACCCTGCCCCGCTGGCGACCGAGGCATTGCGCGGCGAAGGGGCCACACTGGTCAACCGACAGGGCGAGCGCTTCATGCTGGATGCGCACCCCGACGCGGAACTGGCCCCGCGCGACATCGTGGCCCGCGCCGTCTATGCCCAGACGCAGGCAGGGCTGGCCCCCGCGCTAGACACCCGCGCCGCCCTTGGCGCAAAGATCCTGACAGATTTCCCCGCCGTCGCCGCCGCCTGCCAGCAGACCGGGCTGGACCCGGTGACACAGGTGATCCCCGTGGCCGCCGCCGCGCATTACCACATGGGCGGTGTGGCGACGGATGCGGAAGGGGCCAGCACCCTGCCGGGCCTCTGGGCCTGTGGAGAGGTCGCCTCGACCGGGTTGCACGGGGCGAACCGCCTGGCCTCGAACGGGCTGCTCGAAGCGCTGGTCTATGGCCGCCGCTGCGCGCTGGCGATTCATGCCACGCTGCCTTCGCCCATGGATGTCGCGCCCGTCACCCTGCCCGACCTTCTGCCGGCGGAAACGCCCGACCCTGCGCTGGTCAAACGGCTGCGGCAGGCGATGACCGACGGTGCGGGCGTGATCCGCACGGCAGACGGCCTGACCCAAACGCTGACCCAGATCGCCGACATCGAAGCCGCGCAGCCCGGTTGCGAGACGCTGAAGAACATGACCGCCACCGCCACCCTGATCGCCGCCGCCGCGCTGATGCGCCGCGAAAGCCGGGGCGCGCATTTCCGGTCGGACTATCCGCAGGCGGACGGCGCAATCGGCACCCGGTCGCTGATGACCCTGAACGACGCGCTGGCACTCCGCGCGACCACGACCCGAAAGGAACCGGCATGAGCCCCCGTGCAAAATCGGCCCCCCTGCCCGACCTGATCCTTGAACCCCTTGTCCGCGCCGCGCTGATGGAGGATCTGGGCACCTATGGCGACATCACCACCCGCACGGTCATTCCTGCTGGCACCACCTATTCCGCGCGGCTGAATGCGCGCGAACCGGGCGTCGTGTCGGGCCTGCAGATTGCCGCACTGGCCTTCCGGCTGGTGGATCCCGCGCTGAAGATCACCGCGCACAAGGCCGATGGCGACGTGATCGCGCCGGGCGACCTGCTGATGGAGATCTCGGGCGACGCGGCCTCGATCCTGTCGGGCGAACGGGTCGCGCTGAACTTTGCCGGGCGCATGTCCGGCATCGCCACGCTGACCGCCGCCTTCGTGGCCGAGACACGCGGGACGAACACCCGCGTGACCTGCACCCGAAAGACGACCCCCGGCCTGCGTATCGTGGAAAAACAGGCCGTGCTGCATGGCGGCGGGTTCAACCACCGCTTCGGCCTGTCCGACGCGATCCTTATCAAGGACAACCACATCGCCGCCGCCGGTGGCATCCGTCCCGTGCTGCAATCGGTCAAGGCGCGGGCATCCCACATGATCCGCTGCGAGATCGAGGTCGACCGCCTGGACCAGCTGGCCGAGGTCCTGGACGAGGGTGGCGCAGACGTTGTTCTGCTGGACAACATGGACACGTCAATGCTGGCGAAGGCGGTGGACATGACCGCCCGTCAGGTGGTGCTGGAGGCCTCGGGCAACATGAAG
This sequence comes from Pseudooceanicola atlanticus, assembly GCF_000768315.1. Lineage (GTDB taxonomy): Bacteria > Pseudomonadota > Alphaproteobacteria > Rhodobacterales > Rhodobacteraceae > Pseudooceanicola > Pseudooceanicola atlanticus. Next base: position 38,451 of record NZ_AQQX01000017.1, on the reverse strand, counting down.
CTGGACCGCATCGCCGAGGTCGCGGCTACGGGCGTGGACTATATTTCATCCGGTGCGCTGACCCATTCGGCGCAGGTGCTGGACTTGGGACTGGACTTCTGAGTCCACAACCCATCACGCACATATATGGCTTTTTCTTATATTGAATCGCAATAATATTACGCTGCACTTGCGAAATAATGTCGAACCGGGTAACCCCACGGAAGCCTGTCTGAGGAGGACCGACATGAGCCAATCCGCCCCGCAACGCAGCCTCACCGCGTCCGACATCCGTGCGCGCAAGGGGGCCGATCCGCTGGTCTGCCTGACCGCCTATACGACCCCCGTGGCACAGCTGGCGGACGCGGACTGCGATCTGGTTCTGGTCGGTGACAGCGTCGGCATGGTGCTGCACGGGCTGCCCTCGACCCTCGGCGTGACGATGGAGATGATGGTGCTGCACGGCCGCGCCGTCGCCCGTGGCCTCAGCCGCGCGCTGATGGTCGTCGACATGCCCTTCGGCAGTTACGAAGAATCCCCCGCCCAGGCCTTTCGCAACGCTGCCCGGCTGATGGCCGAAACCGGGGCCGGCGCGGTCAAGCTGGAAGGCGGCGCGCATATGGAGGACACGATCCGCTTTATCGTCGATCGCGGCATCCCCGTCATGGCCCACATCGGCCTGACGCCGCAGGCGGTGAACGCGCTTGGCGGCTACAAGGTGCAGGGGCGCGGCGCGGATGCGGACCGGATCCTGGAAGACGCCCGCGCGGTGACCCGCGCCGGGGCGTTTTCAGTCGTGCTGGAAAAGGTGCCCGCCGCGCTGGCCGATCAGATCACCGCGGACATCGCCATCCCGACGGTCGGCATCGGGGCCTCGGCGGGCTGTGACGGACAGATCCTTGTGATCGACGACATGCTGGGCCTTTTCGACGCCTTCAAGCCGAAGTTCGTGAAACGCTATGGCGATCTGGCCAGCGATGCGCGCACCGCCATCCGCACCTACGCGGCAGAGGTCCGCGCCCGCAGCTTCCCCGCCCCCGAACATGTCTTTTCCCAGGAGGAACCGGGCACATGAAGATCATCCGCACCAAGGCAGACCTGCGCGCCCTGACCGAAAGCTGGCGCCGGGCCGGCGAAACCATCGGCGTCGTGCCGACCATGGGCGCGCTGCATGCCGGGCACCTGTCGCTGGTAGAGCGGGCCTGCGCCGAAAACGACCGGGTAATCGTGACGCTGTTCGTGAACCCCAAGCAGTTCAACAACCCCGAGGATCTGGCGAAATACCCAAGGACCGAGGACAGCGATGCCGAAAAGCTGACGCCCTATGGCGCGGATATCCTCTATGTCCCCGATGGCGCGCAGATGTACCCCGAAGGCTTTGCCACGACCGTGTCGGTGACCGGGGTCAGCGAAGGCCTGTGCGGCGGGGCGCGGCCGGGGCATTTCGACGGGGTGGCCACGGTGGTGACCAAGCTGTTCCTGCAATGCGATGCCGACCGCGCGTATTTCGGTGAAAAGGATTACCAGCAACTTCAGGTGGTGATCCGGCTGGCCGAGGATCTGGATCTGAAGACCGAGATCGTCGGCTGTCCGACCGTGCGCGAGGACGACGGCCTCGCCATGTCGTCGCGCAACCTCCGGCTCGGGCCCGGGTCACGCGAAATTGCGCCGGTGATCGCCCAGGTCCTGGACGACGCCGCGCGTGTCATCTCCCGCGGCGGACAAGTCGCGCAGGCCCTCGATAACGCCAGGGCGGCGCTGCTTTCTGCCGGGTTCGACACGATCGACTACCTGGAGTTGCGCAGCGATCCCGACCTCAAGCTGATGACCAGGGCAGACCGCCCCGGTCGCCTTTTCCTCGCCGCCTGGCTCGATGGCGTGCGCCTGATCGACAATGTCCCTGTCGCGGGTCTCGCAAGCGTCCCGACTCGCAAAGATCACCCGCTCGAACCGGCCTGACCGGGCCGCCGCCTCTCAGCCCTGTGCCCGCAGCCCGGACCGCGCGAGGGCGGCGATCAGATCCGTCCTGGTGACGATGCCGACGATCCGGCCCTTTTCAAGGATCGGCACCGCATCGACATCACCATCGGCCATCATCGGCAGGAGCACCCCGACCGGAGTCGCCGGTACCGCCCGAGGCCCGGCGACGCTCATGATGTCCTTGGCTCGAACCGGCTGCGTACGATCCTGGTCGATCAGGCGCCGAAACGCCGCGAGATAGCCACGGTCGAGCCGAAGCGCATCCTCGCGCGCTCGGTCGATCAGGTGCATCTGGAAGATCACGCCAAGATAACGCCCCTCGACCCCGGTCACCGGAAGCGATGTGAAGCGATGATGTCTGAACAGGTCCGCAATCTTTGACAGCGGAGTGTCCGGGCCAATGGTCACCAGATCACGCGACATGACGTCGGTCGCCAGAAGCGGACCTGTCCGGTGCGCGGCGGCCTGCAACTCGGCCGCGCCGATCAACCGCGCTAGGTCTTCGACACCCAGATTGAACGACTGGCGATACTGGTCCAGCAGCTCTGTCAGTTCTTCTCGGGACAGCCCGATGCGCTTGGCGGGATCGGGATCTTCGGTGCGGTGGCGATTTGGCTCATCGAACTGGCGGAATGGGTACCTGCGCCCCGTGAGCCGGGCGTAGATCGCAGCACAGACGACCAGCGCGAGGGTGCCCGTGGCGACGGGCGCGATCGCGAACCAGAACCCAAGTCGCTCGACCGCCTCCGGGCTCATCGCCGCTGTCATGGCGACCGCACCCGCCGGGGGATGGATCGCGCGACACAGGATGCCGACCGTAATCGTCAGCCCGACCGCAAGGGCGATCCGCAGGACAGGGTCCGCGATCACGGAACAGACCGCCACACCGACCAGTGCCGCGAGGGTGTTGCCCACCACCGCCGACCACGGCTGCGCCAACGGGCTGTTGGGCACTGCGAACAGCAGGACCGACGTCGCACCGAACGGAGCAATCAGGTAAAGCCCAAGTGTCAGGTCGACCACGGGCGACAACAGGAATACACCCGTCACCCCAAGGCCGATCAGAGCGCCGAGCCCCGCACGAAGGGCCTCGACTGGCGAGGGACGGCCGATGACCGGGCCAAGCGAACGGAACAGGGATTCCATGACTGCTTCCTCGTCTGTTTTGCCCAAAGTTTCAGCAACCGACAGCAGGCGCAAGCACATCCGCCCGGCATTGAACCGGGCGCTCAGCCTGATAAGCTGCCTCTCACCTAGGGGTGTCCCGACAAGGGGCTGAGATATCGCTGGCGATTGCAGCGCGGTGACCCTTTGAACCTGATCCGGATCATGCCGGCGAAGGGACAGGATCGCGCAGACCTCTTGCCCTTGCCGGCCTCAGCATGACGAGGCCGCTTTGCCATATCAATCGACAGACCCACGCCCGATCCCGGCGACCATCGCCGTAGTCGTGCGCGACACCCAGGTGCTTCTCGTGCGTCGCGCCAATCCGCCCGATGCGGGCCTTTGGGGATTTCCCGGCGGCAAGATTGACCAGGGCGAACCCCTGTTCGACGCAGCCATCCGCGAACTGGCCGAGGAGACCGGCGTTTCCGCAGACCCGCTACGGGTGATCACGGCGCTCGACGCCTTTGATCACGACGGCACCGGCACCTTGCGCCGCCATTTCATCCTGATCGCCGTTCTGTTCCGCTGGATCGCCGGGGTTCCGGTTGCCGCAGATGACGCGCTCGAGGCGCGCTGGATCGACCTTGCCGCGCTGACGGATGGCAGCCTCGCGCTCAGCCGCGATGTCGGCGCAGTTGCGGACCAGGCCGCAGCCCTGATGGCGGGGGCACCGACATGATCGCCAACGTCCTGACCATTGCGGGCACGGACCCGTCCGGCGGCGCCGGCATCCAGGCCGACATCAAGACCATGTCGGCGCTTGGCGCCTATGCCTGTTCGGTCGTCACGGCCGTGGTGGCGCAAAACACCTGCGGCGTTCGGTCCTTCCAGGCGCTTGACCCAGATTTCGTCGCCGACCAGATCGACTCTGTGCTCGAGGACGTGCGCATCGACGCGGTGAAGATCGGCATGATCGCCAACGCCGGGATCGCCCGCGCGGTGTCCGACCGGCTGCGCCATCACGCGGCGCGCAACATCGTGCTGGACCCGGTGATGGTGGCGAAAAGCGGTCACGCGCTGCTGGATCCCGAAGCGGTTTCGGCGCTGCGCGAGGCGCTGGTGCCTCTGGCCACGGTCATCACGCCGAACCTGCCCGAGGCCGCCGTCCTGCTGAACCGTCCCGATGACTGGAGCACCGCGACCATGACCGCCGCCCTGCCCGACCTCCTTTCTCTCGGCTCCGAGTACGTCCTGCTTAAAGGCGGGCATCTGGAGGGCGCGCACAGCACCGACCTGCTGGCCGGTCCCGAGGGTATCCAGACCCTGCGCGCGCCCCGCATCACCACGACCAACGATCACGGCACGGGCTGCACCTTGTCCTCGGCCATTTCCGCGCTCCTGCCGCATCACGACATGGCCGAGGCCGTGACCCGCGCCAAGGCCTACCTGCATGCGGTGCTGGCCCAAAGCGATGCGCTGGACGTGGGCCACGGGCACGGGCCGGTGCATCATTTCCACGCGCTCTGGGCGTCAGACGGTTAGCGCGTCGATCCTGTCCCTGAGGGCGCGGGCAGCGGCCTCGGGGTCGGGCTGGCCGCAGATGGCGGAAACCACGGCGACGCCCTGCGCGCCGGCCTTCAGGACCTGCGCCACGTGCTCGGCCTTCAGCCCGCCGATCGCCACGGCGGGCACCGGGCTGGCAGCAACCTGCGCCGCCAGCCCTTCGAAACCCACAGGCGCCTTGTGATCCAGCTTGGAAGGCGTGGCAAAGACCGGCCCCGCACCGATGTAGTCGACCAGCGCCGGATCGACGGCGGCGGCCAGCGCGGGTGTCTCGACCGACAGGCCCAGCACCATCGCCGGACCGATCCGGGCGCGGGCCTCGGTCACGGCCATGTCGCCCTGCCCGATGTGCAGCCCGTCCGCACCAATCGCAACGGCGGCCTCCACGTCGTCGTTCACGATCAGCACCACGCCGGTTCCGGCCAGCGCCGCCTTCAGTGCCCGGCCAGTCTCGATCATCCGCGCGGTGCCTGCCGCCTTGTCGCGCAGTTGCACAACCGTCGCCCCGCCCGCGACGGCAGCGCGGGCGGTTTCGACCATGCCGACCCCGGCGCACAGGCCGGGATCAAGCACGAGGTAAAGCGAGAGGTCAGGGCAGCGCCTCACGCGGGCACCGCCGCGTCGTAAATCGCCCCCCGTGACAGGTCCGCCGGGGTGACCGCCGCCAGCGCATCGAGGAACCGGGGCGCAAAGCTGCCCGGCCCCGAGGCGCCCTCATCCGCCTTCGCCCCCGCAACTGCGAAATGCGCAAGCCCAGCGACGGCGGCGTCGAAGGCGTCTTCGGCCACCGCAGCATAGGCTCCGCAGAGACAGGTGAGCGAACAGCCAAGCGCGGTGTTCATCGGCATGAAGGGCGAGCCTCCCCCAATCCGCACTGCCCGCTCTCCGTCGGTCACGTAGTCCACCTCGCCCGTCACGGCGACCACGGCACCGCTGCTGCGCGCCAGCCGACGCGCGCCCTCTTCCGCTGCCGCGACCGGATCGCGCCCGTCGACGCCCTGCCCCCTGCTCGCCTCTCCGGCCAGCGACAGGATTTCCGAGGCATTGCCCCGGATGATCGTCGGGCCTTCGGCAACCAGCGCCTGTACCACCGCGCGGCGATAGGCCGTCGCCTGGCAGGCCACCGGATCCAGCACCCAGGGCCGCCCCGCACCTCGCGCGCCCCGGATTGCAGCGTGCATTCCGGCGACGAAGGGCGGCGACAGGGTGCCGATATTCACCGTCACGGCTCCGGCAATCCCGGCGAATTCCTCGGCCTCCTCGACGTCGGAAACCATGGCGGGGCTGGCCCCCGCCGCCAGCATCACATTGGCGGCGATGTTCATAGCGACGTAGTTGGTGATGCACTGCACCAGCGGCGGCGTGGCGCGCAGCCCGGTCAATAGGGTTTCGGGGCTCTGGCTCATGCCTTGTCCTCCAGCGGGATATACAGGTCTCCGCCTTCGCGGAACTTCTCGGCCATGCGGGCCATGCCGTCCTTCTGCGCCTCGGCGCGGATGTCGTGGGAAATCCGCATCGAACAGAATTTCGGCCCGCACATCGAACAGAAATGCGCGACCTTGTGGGCTTCCTTCGGCAGGGTCTCGTCATGCATCGACCGGGCGGTTTCGGGATCGAGCGAGAGGTTGAACTGGTCTTCCCATCTGAATTCGAACCGCGCGCGGCTGAGCGCATCGTCGCGGATCTGCGCCGCCGGATGCCCCTTGGCCAGGTCCGCCGCATGGGCCGCGATCTTGTAGGTGATGACCCCGACCTTCACGTCGTCCCGGTCGGGCAGCCCGAGGTGTTCCTTGGGCGTCACGTAGCACAGCATCGCCGTGCCGAACCAGCCGATCATCGCCGCGCCGATGCCGCTGGTGATATGATCGTACCCCGGCGCGATATCCGTGGTGAGCGGCCCGAGCGTGTAGAACGGCGCCTCGCCGCAGACCTGCAGCTGCTTGTCCATATTGGCCTTGATCTTGTGCATGGGCACATGGCCCGGCCCTTCGATCATGACCTGGCAATCCCGTGCCCAGGCGATCTGGGTCAGTTCTCCGAGGGTCTCAAGTTCGGCAAACTGCGCCTCGTCATTGGCGTCCGCGATGGAACCGGGGCGCAGCCCGTCACCGAGCGAGAAGGACACGTCATAGGCGCGCGCGATCTCGCAGATCTCGTCAAAATGCTCGTAGAGGAAGCTTTCGCGGTGATGGTGCAGGCACCACTTGGCCATGATGGAGCCGCCGCGCGACACGATTCCCGTGACCCGGTTCACCGTCATCGGGATCATGTGCAGCCGCACCCCTGCATGGATGGTGAAGTAATCCACCCCCTGCTCGGCTTGTTCGATCAGCGTGTCGCGGAAGACCTCCCAACTCAGGTCCTCGGCCACGCCGCCGACCTTTTCCAGCGCCTGGTACAGTGGCACCGTGCCGATCGGGACCGGCGAGTTTCGCAGGATCCAGTCGCGGATGTTGTGGATGTTGCGCCCCGTCGACAGGTCCATGACCGTGTCGGCTCCCCATCTGGTCGCCCAGACCATCTTTTCCACTTCCTCGGCCATCGAGGAGGTCACCGCCGAGTTGCCGATATTGGCGTTGATCTTCACAAGGAAGTTCCGCCCGATCGCCATCGGCTCGGCCTCGGGATGGTTGATGTTCGCGGGGATGATCGCGCGGCCCTTGGCGATCTCGTCACGGACGAATTCCGGCGTGACGAAATCCGGAATCTCCGCTCCAAAGCCTTCGCCGTCGCGCGGCAATGTCTGTGCATGGGCCTCGGCCTGCGCCTTGCGGCCGAGGTTTTCCCGGATCGCGACGAATTCCATTTCGGGCGTGACGATGCCGGCGCGGGCATAGGCCATCTGGGTGACAGCCCGTCCTTGCGTGGCGCGACGGGGCGCGTTGCGGACGGGAAATTCGGGTGTCAGCCGCGCGCCTTCGGCAAAGCCGTTGTCAGCCGCCTGCACATGGCGCCCGTGGTAGGTTTCGGTATCGCCACGGGCCGCAATCCAGTCCTCGCGCAGGCGCGGCAGGCCGCGGTCGATGGCGATCTGTGCATCCGGGTCCGTATAGGGGCCTGAGCTGTCATAGACGGTGACGGGCGGTTCCCCGGCCGTGGGGTGCAGGTCGATCTCGCGCATGGGCACGCGGATATCGGGGTGACGGGTGCCCGCGTGCCAGACGCGGCGCGACGCGGGCAGCGGGCCCGTGGTGACGGTTGGGGTGAGATCTTTCATCGGTCGGAGCCTCCATAGCTCAAAGCGTTGGAGACCCAGTTCCGCGTCGAATGGGATTGCCGGTGTGGGAATAGCCCTCCACGAAAGTGGTCGGGGCCCGCGCGGCCAGTGCACCATCCCTACGCCAGTGTGAACTGGATCAGGTTCATCGGGTCACTGCGCTGCACAGGTGCCAGCAGTATCTCAGCCTCTTGTCGAGACCCCCCGGGTGAGTGCCCGCAGGCTGTTCTGGGCGCGCGCAAATGTCAACGCACGATAAGAGGGGCCATTATCGTTACCGGCCCTATGCCCTAATTCGATAGATACTCTTCAGATTCTAGGTTCCTCTAAGAGCCATGCCTGATCAGGGCGACAATGCGTCGGCACGGCGATCCTCCAAGGATTTCAGAAACGCTATCAAAAGCTCGATTTGAGCATCGGTGATCATAGATCTTGGCGCGAGGATCGGCGAAATCGCATCAATCTCTGTCGACCCCATCAGATGCTCTCCGCCTTCGGCGTAGGCCCGTGCAAACTGATATGGATTGAGATGTTGCTGGATCGCCTCGCTGAGAGTTTTGCCCTGACCGTTATGGAAATAGGGCGCCGTGAGCGTGACGTTCCGCAAGGGCGGCGTCCGGAACAGAAACCGGTCCTCTGCCAAACCGGTGGCATAGAAGCGGCCTAAATCCTTCTCCTCCCGCATGTCGGGCACCCCGATGGAATGGAACCCGAAGTCACTGAAGACATCGCCCACATGACACACGGCGCATTTACCGACGCCATAGAATAGGACCGCCCCGCGTTTCTGATCCGCCGTGAGGGCGGAAAGATCGCCGACGAGGTAGCGATCCCAAGGCGTTTCCCGGGACTGAAAGGCGATCTCGATGTAATGCGCGAGCGCATTGCCGAGATGAGCCGGACGCACCTCTTCGGCAGCCCCGACCCCGTAGCTCTTGCGAAACAACCTCTGATATGTCTCCGTATCCTTACCGCGCTCATCGTCCTCGTAGAGTCGCGTCGCGAGGCGTGTCAGCACAGCTTCGGGGAGCGGCGCGCCGAGTGACTTGGGAGCAAGAACATTCCCGGCGCCGGGCTCGCCAAGCATCTCCGCCGGGATAATGATCGGCCGAATCGATTGCAACGCCATGAGGTTCTCGAATCCCGTCGTCGGCAGGGGCTCGGGCGATACGAGCCCGCCCTCATTCGCGGCGGCGAGCGCCTGAACCCGACCATCCCAGAGCATGGTTGAGACGTCGTTGTGGTCGCGGTTCCAGAGATCGGGCACGTTGCGCGCAGGAACGCCGGGCAACCATTCTGGCGATACGTCAAGATGTGTCTCCAAGGCCGCCCCGTCCGCGGTCGCGGAGACCAAGACATGGCAGGTGGCGCAGGTGCGATCCCCCTGCCCGCTCAGGAGTGGATCGAAAAATAACCGTTCGCCGAGCCGGAACTTCGCATTGCGCAGATATTCCTTCAGAGGCAGCGGCGCGAGATCGAAGAGCCGGGACGTGACGCGCAGCTGGGCATCAAGCTGGTCCGCATCCGCGAGCACCGCCCTCAAGTCCGGATAAGCGGGATCGGAGGTTGCAGAGAGGTTGAGGGCCGCGAGCGCATGCCGCGATACGCCCTCCGAAAGCAACTGTTCGGTGAGCACACTGTAGCTTTTGCAGGGCAACCGGCCGATCTCGAGAGACAGGTCGAGGCGCGCCGCCTGCGCAGGGTCCAGTTGGGCACGGGTCTCCTCTGTCGCCTCCGCGCTGCGCAGCGCTTGGTCGCAGGCGGCGGCCAGCGCGCGGAGGTCCTTCTCCGTCCGGTGAAGCACGAAACGCGGACGTAGCTCTGCCAGGTAGAGCCAGACCGGCAGGGATAGACCGATCCCGATGATGGCGATCCGGGTGAAGAGGTCGAGCACATCGCGCGGGCGCACCCGCTTCACCGCCCGGGCTCCGGATCGAACTCCAGCGCCGCCAGGAAGGCGACGAGCTCGGCGATCTCCGCGTCGCTGAGCTCGACCGCGTAGCTCGGCTCCAGTGACCAGCGCGCGATTTTCTGGTAGACCTCGGCCCGATCTAGCGCGGAAAGTCTGCTGGTATCGATCTCTGCCAAAGGATCGACATGCGCCCGGATGGCGCCGGCGAGATCCGGCTCGACCCCGGAATGGGAATAGGGCGCGGTCTTGGTGACATTATAAAGCGGCGGCGTGCGGAAGGCGTAGCGATCTCGGGGGTCTTGCGTGAAATTGTAGCGGCCGTAGTCGATGCCGAAGCCGTTGAACCCGAACCCGAACTGCGCGAACGGAATCGCGTGGAACCTGAGGTCCGAGAAATAGGGGCCACTGTGACAGGCCGCGCACTGCCCGCGGCCGTAGAAAAGGAGGCCGCCGGCCAGTTCCTGGTCTGTCAGCGCCTGACGCTCGAAGACAAAGCGATGGAGCTTGGTCTCCCGAAGCCGGAACTCGGAGCGGATGAAGGCGGCAATGGCCTCGGCGATCTGCAAGTAGGTGAGCTGCTCGAAGTCAAGCCCGGACGCTTCAGACAGGGGCTCGGCGATCTCGGGCGTCCCCCGAATGCGGCGGGCGATCTCCTGGTGCACCCGGGCCGCGGCGTTGACATCGCCCTGGCGGAGCCATTCCGTGTCATTGCTCTCCCCGATCATCTCGCGGAACTCCACCGGCGGCAGATGCGCGGTCACGACCAGAGGGTCGTCGGAGGGCGCCATGGTGCCGAACTGGCTTCGGACCGCACCCGAACTGGCATCTACCCGTCCGTCCCAAAAGAAGACGTCGAAGCCGATCCCGCCGCGGCCCCAGAGGGCGAGGGCGTTGCGTGAGAGCACCCCTGCCGGGCTCTTCATCCGCTCGACGCCTTTGCCGACACCACCTGCCCCATGTCCAAGCGGCAGACCATCCGCGGAGCCGAACTCGTCGAGGTGGCAATTACGACAGGAGACGTTCCGGGTAAGCGAGAGAAGTTCGCTCTCGAAGAGGAGTTTGCCGACCGCCGCCTTTTCCGGTTCGAAATCGGGCCAGGACTCTTCGGCCGGACGCAATCCATTCTCCAGCGCGGCCTTGCGCAGGACGGCCTCGCGCATGGTTTCGGCCATGGCGGGGGCGGCGCAGATCAGCGCGATCGCGAAGAAGACCCTAGTAATGGATTTCATGGATCTCGATCACATCCTGCAGGTCTGTCGCCTTGGCCTCGATGGCCTTCAGTGCCATGTAGGACAGGGCTGTCTCGTCAAGCCCGACGAGCATCAGCCGCTTGCGCATCAGGTCGTAATCCTGGCAGTCGATCAGCGCGATCTCGCTCGCCTCGAGGTCCCGGACACTTTCAGCCGAAGGCGCAGCCTCCAGCTTCTGTTTGGCCAGGAGATGCGCGCGCATCGAGCGATCACAGCGATAGGTCGCCTCTTGGTACGACGGCTCGGCGACGAGGATCACCCCCCAGGTCCAGAGCGGCGGAACGATCTGGCCGATCACCACGCCACCGGCCAGGACCAGGGCATATCGGAGCCAGCTACTTCGCAACGATATTGAGCGCATCGAGGACCTCGGGGGTGATGGTGCCAGTGATCTTCAGGTTCCAGTCCTTCTGGAACTTGCTGAGCGCAGTTTTGGTGCCGGTGCCGACGATCCCGTCGATGGCACCGGTGTAATAGCCATAGGCATAGAGTGCCGTCTGAACCCGCCTGACAATCTCGGTGAAGGCCGTACTGTTGCCGGGCAATGTTTTCGGCGCCTGCGACGCGCGCGGCATGACATAGGATGGCGGCGTGCTGTTGCTTGAGGGTTTCGACGGGCGATAGGAACTGCCCCCACTCGAATATCCCCCGCTCGAGGAGGAGCGATGGCTGCCATGCGATCCGTGCGAGCCATGGCTCGAGTGTGATCGGTGCCCGGCCAGCGTGTACTTGTGCTCGCCCCGTAGGATCTGGAACAGCGAGGCCGACGCATCATCGTCATAATCGAGCCGCGGTGGTGCGACCACGGCCTGAGCCCCCTGTGGCAGGTAGCCCGCGGCCGCGAGCGTGATGGCGAATTTTCCGATCTTCTTCATTGCGGCCGTATCTCCATGAATCCGTCCTCCTCCCGGTACCACTCGAAGAACCCGGCGCAGTCGTCGCGCAGGCTGCACGTTGCGCAGGCCGGGAGGTACTTCTGCTTCCAGTCTGAAATCGATCGTGCCGCGAGATCCCGATAGGCCGGAGGCACCGTGCAGAGCGGGAAATTGTAGAGCGTCACGTCTTGGCGGCGCGCGCGCATCAGGTCGATGGCCGCGCCGAGACTGGCGAAGTCGATGCTGCTGTCGAAGAAGCACCGGCCCCAGTTCATCCGGCCATAGCCGATGCGTTCCATCTGCATGATCGCCCAGGTTGCGGCGAAGGGTAGATGTCGCGCGATGAAGTCGGCGAGACTTGACAACCCAGGAGCGTTCTGCCGCAGGACAACTGTTCTGAGCTCGAGCGCGGCGCCGGCTAGGCCCAGGAGCGCGAGGTTCGGAGACAGCTGTGCGAAGGCGCCAGGCTTGCCGACGATCTCGTCATGGGTTGCGGGGTTGTCGGAATAGATTGGCACGCCCCAAAGCAGCCGTGCCCGGTGCTTGCGCAACCATGCCAAATCCGCGCGCTCGAAATACTGCCCGTTGGTCAGGATGTGGAAGCAGAGATCATCGCGGGTCGCGAAAACTGCGTCGATAAAGGCGAAGAGGGCGTCCTTGTGCAAGAGCGGCTCTCCGCCGGAAAGCCCGATCTGCGCGCCCGTCGGCGCCAGCCGGGAGGCCGCGAGGAAATGGTCAAACATGTCCTGGTGCTGCGGCTTCGGCGGCTGGGAACACATAAGACAAAGCTGGTCGCATTGCTCGGTAATCAGGAACGTGTTGTGCGGCGAGGCCGCCCGGATGAGTCGATGGGCGATCTGGCGCCGCGGGTCGACGAGCAGCACATCGCCCGCGACCTCTGCGGGCGCGACATCCGAAAGCCTGAACTTGATCTGTCCGGTCTGGTAGCCCAAGGTGCCCGCCTCCTCCGACCAAAGCGTGGCATCCTCCGCGCAACGCGGCTCCTCTTCGGCGATCCGGGTCACGAAAGGCGCGAGGGTGCGGTCGCACTCCGATTTGAGACGCAGCGGGATCATGGCGCGATCGGCCTCAAGGCGTCGGGAAGAGTCTCGAGCCCGAACCAGCGCGACAGGGTAAATTCGACCGCTGGGTCTTTGCTGTAAATCAGCTCCATTGCGAGGTCGAAGACAGCGAGGTGGCGCTGGCAGAACCAGCTGTCTTGGCGGGGCACATCAATCCGACCGCTGCGCGAGAGATCATCGATCGGATCGGTGCCGCAGAAGGGCTGATAGGGGCAGTGGATACAGTCGGGATCGAAGTTGTTGATGTGTCCCGGCGCGAGCAGGGCCAGCTTTTCCTGGTCCAGGCCATCGCTCACATTGCCGATGGCGAGATTGACCCGCCGGATGCGCGCCAACATGCGCGCCTCGTCGCTGGGATAGATCTGTCCGTCGAAATCGATGACCGCATTCGCGCCGGTCGGGATGTTGGGATTGCGCAGATCGGTGTGACCGTCCAGCCCGGGAGCGAGGATGCGTCGCAGGCAATGGGCAAGATAGAACTCCTCCATCACCCGGCCCGTCAGCGCGTTTCGCGCGATCAGCGTGTCGATGAAACCTCGATAGTAGGCGTTCCAGGCGGTCGAGGTCCGGGCCGCGGGATGGCTCTTGCGGGCGAAACCCTGGTAGTTGACGGGGCGCAGGTAGAGCGAGGTGAAGCCGAACGCCTCGTAGGCCGCGATCAGATCTTCCGGATCGGGCGGGTCGTCCATGTCGATGGTCGGCAGGGCGGAGACCCGTGCGGGACCGATCAGGCCGATCACCCGCTCGAGGTTGCTGAGGAAGTTCTTCGTTAGCGCGCTATCTGCGGTCCGGTTACGGGTATGGATCTGGTGCGGTCCGTCGAGCGAGGTGCTGATCAGCACGTCCTCGCTGTCGAGAAACGCGAGGATGTCCTCATCGAGAGTTTGAAGGTTGCTGCAGACCACGAAACGGACGCGCTGAAAGCGCCGGCGCGCGAAGGCGGCGACGGCCTGCAGGAGGTCGAGCCTGAGGAACGGCTCCCCGCCCTGGAACTCGATCTGGATCTCCTCGACCGGCAGGCCGTCGAGAAAGCCCAGCACCTTTTGAAGCGTCTCCGAATCCCAGTCGAAGCCCTGCGCCGCGAGCGGCGCGCGCGAGACCTGGCAATAGGAGCATTTCAGATTGCAACGCAGCGTCGGGATCAGGATCACATAGGCCGACCCGCCGCCCACATGCTGGCGCCGCGACCACCTCGTGAGAAACCCGGTATGGGCGAGATCGCCCGCCCACTCGAAGGCGTGGCCCTTTTCCCGCAGGAACCGTTCCTCCGGAGGCGTTATCGCGTCGCGCGCGTAGCGATCGACGAACCCGCTCTCGGCCAGGAAATAAGCGCCGGAGTCATCGGCGAGGATGGTTCTTTGATCGTCGAGATCGCGAAAACGGAGCGGCCAGATCTGCATCAGCCTGCCAACATCGCGTAGAGGCTCTGCCGCATGGACAAGGTCTGCCGGAAGACCTTCTCGCGATAGACTTGGTAGGTCACCTCGCGTTTGAGCCGCGCGAGATCGGACCCCGACGCGCCGTGCACCGCGACGCCCTTGTCCGACACGAGAAAGTCGAGCTCGGGATAGAGGTATCCAAGGCGCAAAAGTGCAGCGGGAATGCAGGGATGAAGTTCCGGGTCTATGGAAATATCGAGAACGGGGCTCAGGGACATATCTGCGGTCTCGGGGTCTGCTCAAAAATTGACATCCGGTGTGCTATAACATTCATTGGGCGTGGAATGTGGCAAAATTCATGCCCACGACGCCCAAGAAATGCACGTCAAGTGAACTTCCCGCAACGGGTGGCGCAAAGACACCACCCGTCTTCCGACCCTGAGGATCGGCCCCCCCAAAGCAGAACCATCGGCTGGCTCACGCAATGTTACCCCCGGACAACGTCGCAATTGCGTTGGAACGATTTCGATCCGCGTCAGGGAAACCGGGTCTTGCCAAGCCTTTCTCGCACCTGTCAACTGCGCGCGGAAATCAGACTTTCGGAGGAAGTGACAGAATGGCGGGTAAATTCGAACTCTACGAGGACAGGGCCGGGGAGTACCGGTTTCGTCTGAAGGCCGGAAATGGTGAGATTATCTTGACAGGCGAGGGCTATAAGCAGAAGGCCAGCGCCGAGAATGGTATAGCCTCGGTGCGCACCAACGCACCGTTGGACACACGCTACGAGCGGAAGACCAATGCGGCCGGAAAGCCTATGTTCAACCTCAAGGCCAGCAACGGCCAAGTCATTGGAACCAGCGAGGCCTATAGCAGCGAAGCCGCACGCGAAAATGGCATTGCCTCGGTAAAAGCCAATGCGCCCGATGCCAGGCTAAACGATCAGAGCTGATGACATACATGCGCGGCGCATCAGCTTGTGGCGAGGCGCCGCGCATGCCGTGGTAGGAATCGGCACGTTGTCGCGATCATGTTCGGCCGCATCACAAATTGGACACGTGTGGCTACTAGTTTCGACCCATGCCCAATGGTCTTCCTCTCTGCCAGCGCGCGTACCAATCTTCATCGAATGGCCGCTTTAGCGACCTATCGCGAACTTGGGGGTCCAGCTCTCAATCAATAAGGCTTCTTCTTCGTAGGCTTCGTCATCGGGATCGTCAGCAAGTTCTTCGCTGGAAAGGACGGTAAGGGTGAAGCCGTAAGCGCCGAGACCGATGACTTCTTCATCCAACGCAAGCCGTCGCCCACAAGAGAACCATTCAGCAAGACTGGTTTGTCCACATATCGAGCGCGCGGACCGGATGCTTTGCGTATCAGCGTTGAACCGCAGGGTATGGGTTCGTGGCAGCGGAGTACCCTTTTTGAGGAATGTGAGCTTGTCGAGCTTTTTGAAGCTGTCAGACAAGAACGCATATGCGACCTTGTCGCCGGAACTGACGACAACCGCCATCGGATAGTCGCAACATTCGGCGGCTCTGATGGCAGAGGCCGTGAGCGAGCACTCGGCCAGCTGACTTAGCGCAATGATCCCATCCAGACCGACACGGCTGCCCCCGATGACCTCGCCCACGAGTCTCGACGGCATGAGCAGCCCAGACGCAAAATGATCCGCCTCTAGCTCTATCGAACTCGTCCCTTGTGAAAACCCCGCCCTGGACATGTGGATCGGAGCAGTCTTCAGAATTTCCTCGGGATGCCCCTCAAGAAAATAGTGGCCAAGTTCGTGAGCCACGGTGAACCGGCGAAACCCCTCGCTCTTGATATCGGTCGCATAGAAGATGCCAACGCTCTCATCATGGAAGATGATCCCGCCGCTCACGCCAACCCGGCCCGGATCCTTTGGCTCGACCAAGATGTCTTCGCTCTCCGCGATCGCAAACGGATCAACGGGGAAGGCATCGTAGCCATTTTCTTTTGCTTTGAGTTCACCTTGGCGCCGCGCCATATGAATTCGGAATTTGCTCAACGACCCGACTTTCTCTGGTTCATGAGGTCGATCATCATTTGAATGTGCTCTCGGTCGTCGTCTGACAGGTTCTCTTCACCACGAAATGCCGTTGTTGCTCCCGCCATGTCGTTGGTCCTGCCTAGCAAGTAGTCTGACGTAACGCTCAATGCCTTCGCGAGGGCCCTAATGTTTGCAAACGAAGGCTTGCGCCGCTCCTTCTCGAAATGGCCGATTGCTGATGGTTGTAACCCAGTCTTCGCCGCAAGTTCCGTTTGGTTGATCCCTCGCGCTTCTCTGGCTTGACGTAACCTGTCACCGAACCCACCATTGGAATCCGTAGAATTTGACATGACGCTCCCGCATGTGTTAGTATGACGATATCGTAGGATTACTGCCGCTTGCTCGCGGCTTCTTTTTTCGCTTTCTATCCTACGAAAACGTCAAAAACTGTAAGACGGATCAGCGAATCCGTCAAGCCTGAGGGGGCAGATGAAGATGAATATCAGGACGAACCTCGAAGATTTCGCCCGCAGCCTGGAGATCGACCCTGTAGAAGCTGCGCTGATGGACGTTGCACGTGCCATCCAGATCACCCGCACGATGCACGACGAAGCCGACCGCCATTTTCGCGGGCTCGCTCAGCATGTCGACCGCCCTGGCAGCCCTCTCGAAGATTTGGTCCTTGAGATCTACCCTTCTGGCAGCTTTGCAATCCACGCCGCGACTCGGTCACGCCTGAAGACCGACCAGCACGACGTTGATGCCGTGCTCGAGATCGCGATCGCTCCTGGCACCGATCCGGCATGGGTGCTTGAACAACTGTACAAAGCGATCAAGGGCGAAAAAGGCAGCAAGTACTACGACTACCTGATTGAGAAAAACAGTCGCTGTGTCACGGTTACCTACCCGGACGGCGTCACGGTCGATCTGATGCCGGTCGTTCGCATCGATGGGGCACCAGAACGCGTGGCAACCTTGTTTCACCACAAGCCTGAGACGGACGAGCGGTACCACAAGGAGATCAATCCTAAGGGGTTTGCCGATCACTTCAATGCTCGCGTCGAGATCAGCGAGGCGTTTCAGAAGCGCTTCGATGCGCGTCGTTACCTCGTCGATGGCGAAACCTACACCGAACTGGCCACGCGGCTTTCAAATGAGACGTCTGGTCTGGCGTTGCAAAAGGCAGATACCCAACCGATGCCGGTGCATGTCCCGCTCGACCAGAAATCGCCTCGCGTGGTTGCCCTGCAACTGATCAAGAGGTTCCGCGACAAACGCTATCGCAAGCACGACGATCACCGTGGCAAACGCAAACCACCGGCCGTCATTATCGCAGCGATTGCAATCGATGCCAGCCCTGCAAACGATAGCCTGGTCGATGAGGTGATAGCGATTGCCAAGCGGATGCGCTGGCAGATCCGCAATGCTGAACAGAACCTGCGGTTGCTGGAAGTTCGCAATCCGGCACATTACCCCGACCTCTTCACCGATCGGTGGCCGGCTCAAAGGAGCGACCAGCAACTTTGGGCGGCGGACTTGCTCACCCTCATCGAACGCCTCGAAAACCTGAAGCGGGTTGGCTTCGATCCTGCGGTTATCCAATCGACGTTCGACGATCTGTTCGGTGAAAAGGCCGGTGAGACCGCTCTGCAGGCCTATCATCGTGCACAGACTGTCCAGCTCGAACATGGTGCGCTCGGCATGACACCGAGCGGGCATCTGAAACCTGCGGCACCTGTTTCGTCTCTGGCTGCACCAGCTTTGGGTGCTGGGATCGCGTCGGCACCAGGCCTCGTGAGGCCTGCGCGCGCGAATACGAACATGGGGGGCACTGTACCTGATGATAACTGTTGGTGATCAGATTGCGGACATGGCCGATGTCTATTCGGAATGGTCATGCGACCGGCTGAGCAGACGGACTTGTGTCTGGGAGGGGCGCCTGCAGCCACACAGAACGACGTACCGGCTGCGGGTAGAGTATACGGAACCCCTACTGCTCGAAGGTAGATCGAACCTGTACCTGCAGCCTCTTGTTGAGGTTCTTGAACCGACCATGCAAAGGCGTTTCGGTAACGAAGAAGGGTCCCTACCGCATGTTTATGTATCACATCCGCGAACAGAGCGTACGGGGCCATTCCTCTGCCTCTTCGACGACGAAGCGGATCAGTGGTCGCCAGATGACCTGATCAGCAATACGACCATTCCCTGGGCGTCCAACTGGCTGAGCTGCTACGAAAGCTGGCTCGCTTCGGGAAAATGGTTTGGGACCGGCAAACACATCAGAAGTCAGTCAGGCGGGCGATCCAGGTTGGCGGCACTTATGGAGAGATTTCATGGCACAACCTCAATCCCGCCGCTCGCAGGGCACCATCTTTCACCGTCGAGATCAACTCGAATGGCCCGCAGATGATTTTCGCGTACTTTCCATTGATGGCGGCGGCATAAAAGGCATTCTGCCTGCGGCGGTGCTGGCGGAATGTGAGCGTCGCTTCTTGAAGGGCGGTTCGGCAGCCAGCTACTTCGACATGATCGCCGGCACTTCAACCGGAGGAATAATCGCGCTCGGCATGGCAGCAGGAATGCGCGCAGAGGAGGTTTTGGAAATCTATATGCGCCACGGGTCGGAAATATTTCCCAGGCCTTGGACTCCTCCAACTCGAATTGGTCGCGCGATGCGATCCGCTTACCAGTTCGCCCGCGATCTTGCCGTCTATCGATACAACCGCGAACCCTTGGAACGAGCGCTTCGAGATCGCTTTGGCAACAGGACATTGGGCTCCGTCAATGTGCGTTTGAACATTCCCGCCTTCGATGGGTTCAACGAGGTCAACGTCCTCAAGACCCCGCACCACCCTGACTTCCGCCTCGACTGGCAGGAAGAACTGGTCACGGTAGCATTGGCGACGTCAGCCGCGCCGACATTCTTCTCGACCTACCGAAATGGCACCCGGCACTTTGCCGATGGCGGTGTTTGGGCGAACAACCCCGTCATGGTGGTGCTGGTCGATGCCATGAGCTGTTTCAACGTAGACAGACACAAAATCGACATCCTGAGCCTAGGCTGTGGCGATCAAGACCTTCGTATGACTGACGGTCAGATCAAGCGCGGCGGCATGTTCCACTGGAGAACAATCATCGAGAGCGCGATGCACCTGCAAAGCCAGAACGCCCTTGGACAGGCCGGACTTTTGATCGGGCGAGACCGCATGCTTCGTCTGACATCCGCTCCGACGCTCGAACCCATTGCACTTGATGACTTCACGCGAGCGAGTGCCGAACTTCCGCAGCAGGCGAAACGTCTTGTCGAAGAAAACGCCGAACGGCTTGAGACATTCTTTGATGCTCCTCGGGCTTCGGCTGCATTTTACCACGGACCGCTTAGCACGTCGGGCGGGACTTAAAGTCGGCCACATTCGCCGATAGACAAACACCGGTTTTCTCGTCGCAGGAACGACCGGTAGTCGCTCATCTGCGAAGCCCACATGGCCGGGTGTTTTCTCAGCTGTTCGAGGGCATCCCCCCTGCTTTGCTGGTGAGTTTCAGAGCCGACAACCACCGGTCTCTTTGAAAATGAGAAAATTTGTCCATCCTTGACAGACTATTTTGTGGGTTTCCACTGAAACAAGTGGCGGTCCCTTTAAAAATATATCATTGTGTCGCCTATGAGCGGACAAGAACACGAAAAACTAAAGGGCCTTCTTGAGGCTGTTCCCACGGGGTTCCTCGTGGACTCGGTCTGGCTTGAGCACCACGGGATAGGCCGGCGTTCGTCCTACGCCTATGTCCAGCGTGGCTGGCTAGAACGCCTTGGACGCGGCGTCTTCCGCCGCCCGGCACCAGGCAGCGCCACCACGAATACGCTCGATTGGAAGACCTGCCTGCTCTCGCTCCAGCACATCATGCACTACCCTGTCCATGTCGGGGGGGCGACGGCATTGGACCTGCAAGGCTATGCGCACTATCTCTCACTCGGCGACAAGAGCACAGTCTGGCTCTACGGCTCAAAAATCCCCAACTGGCTCGAAAAACTGCCGCTCAACGCCGAACTCCGCACACGCAGCGTATCGCTGTTCTTCGATCCAGAGTTGGGTGTCAATGACGCACGAAAAAATCTCAACGAGACAGCATCGTCCCTGCCATGGGACTGGAAACTGGTGATGTCCTCGCCGGAACGCGCGATCTTTGAGGCGCTGGACGAGTTGCCGGATCAGGAGAGCTTTCACAACCTCGACATGGTGTTCGAAAGCCTGACGACGTTGCGCCCAAGAACCCTCTCGGCACTGCTCAGAAGTTGCAAGAAGATCAAGGTCAAACGCCTGTTCTTCGTGTTCGCCGACCGCCACGACCATGCCTGGCGCAAGCGTCTCGATCCAGAAGACTTCGACCTCGGCAGCGGGGATCGCGCATTGGTCAAAGGCGGCAAGATACATCCACGCTACAGGATCATGGTGCCCGAAGAGTTTGTGGGAAAGGAACTTGGTCATGGCGCGTGAGGACTATGCCGCCCAAGTGGCCCTGCTCGTGCGGGTACTTCCGTATGTCGCGAAGGAGGAGATATTTGCGCTCAAGGGCGGGACGGCCATCAACCTCTTCTATCGCGACCTTCCGCGCCTCTCGGTCGATATCGATTTGACCTATCTGCCTGTCAAGGACCGCGGCGAAAGCCTCGTCGAGATCAACAACGCGATGGACCGGATCGCCGCCGCCATCGAAGGCGGCATCACCGGCGCCAAAGCTCAGCGCATTGCCGGCGGTGGCGGTGGGGCTACGCGTGCGCTCGCCCGCCTCGGCACAGCCGAAATCAAAATCGAAACCTCCCCCGTTACCCGGGGCGTCGTGCATGATCCGGAACAACGCGAAGTCTCCGAAGCCGTCGAGGAGGCGTTCGGATATGCGACGATGAACATCGTATCCTTCGAGGATTTGTTCGGCGGCAAGCTCCATGCGGCCCTTGATCGCCAGCACCCGCGAGACCTCTACGACGTTAAACTGCTCTACGAGAACGAAGGGTTTACCGACGCGTTGTTCCGTACTTTTCTGATCTACGTCGCGAGTTCACCCCGCCCGCCGCACGAACTTCTGAACCCAAACCTGATCGATCTGGATCAGCCCTATGCCCGGGAATTCGAGGGCATGACGAAGGAAGCGGTCGACCTCTGGGAATTGATCGCGACGCGCGACCGCCTGATCGGTGATATCCAATCCCGCTTGGATGAGGGCGCGAAGAGGTTCCTGAGAACCCTGCATGACGGCGCCCCCGACTTCGACGCGATCGACCGCCCTCAGGCGGCCGAGCTTCCAGCGGTCAGATGGAAGCTCATCAACGTGAACAAGCTGAAAGCAGAAAACCCCAAGAAGCATGCCACCCAAGGGGAAGAGCTGGAGAAGCTCCTCGGCTGAAGATGGACCAGAGATGACTGTTTTCGAGAACGACCCCGCCTACGAAGAATGCCTTGTGACCTTTTTTGATGTCCTCGGTTTCAGGAACCTCCTGCACACGCGAAGCGGTGCAGAGATCAGGCACTTGCTTTCCATGTTTCGCAGGGTTTCCGAAGGAGATGCCACGCCGCCCACCCGCTCCGACGAAATGCGGATGATCAGCGAAGTCCATGCCGAGATCGTGTCTGATGCGATCGTGAGAACCAGAACCATTGAAACTCAGTACCAGGCCGGCCCCTTGGTCTGGGAGCTCATCGATCTGCTGCACATCCAGATCGAATGCGTGGCAAATGGCATATTGGTGCGCGGCGCGATGACGATCGGCCCCATGCATCTCGGCATGGACTTCAGTGGTCCGGTGTTTGGGCCTGCCCTCGTTCAGGCATATTTCATGGAAGAAGGCGAGGTCATCTTCCCGCGCATTGCGATCCACGAAGATGTTATCGAACGCCACCGGCAGGACCAAACGCTCTGGCGGGAAGGACATTCCTATGAGGATGAAGAGCGTCACCTGAACAACCTCCTACGACAGGACGAGTCAGGCCTTCACTACATCGACTATCTTCGCGCCAGTCTCAGCGAGCTCGACGGCGAATACGCCGGCTGGATCGAGTTTCTGGGTAGGCACAAAACGTTGGTGGAGAGCGGTCTCGCCGACAGTCCCAATGCGACGGTGCGGCGCAAATACAGCTGGCTCAAGAACTACCACAACGCAGTCATCGACGAGAACATGGCAAACTTGGAACCGGGCGCAATGACCGAGGATGGCGACCCTTGCGAAGCTCTGTTCAGCGGGCTCAGGATCGAAGCCTGAGTTCTCTCAATAAGTCTCAACTGAGAGCGTCACGAAACGTCCACGACATGCCTCACCGTTTGGCCAATACGAGGATTGCCAGCCCGCCACCATTCCTATGACCCGCCTTCCAGACCTGCGTCCTCCAACTGCTCCCGCTCTGGCAGATCCGCGAGAGTCTCCAGATCAAATGCAACAAGGAACTGCTCGGTCGTCACAAAGGTGTAGGGCGCCCCGCGTCGAGGCGACCGAGGCCCGGTCCCGATCAGGTCGCGCGCATTCAGCCGACCGATCAGGTCACGGCTGATTTCCTTGCCGAAGATGTCCTTGAGCCCGTCGCGGGTGATCGGTTGATGGTAGGCGATGGCAGCCAGCACCGCGACGTCGAATTCACTCAGATCGAGTAGCTGGTCCCCGACATCCGCCGCAGCGCGGATCGCGGGCGCGTAGGCCGCCCGGGTCCGGAATATCCAGCCGCCGGCGACTTGAGCGATCTCGAAGGCCCGCCCGTCCAGATCGGCGGCGAGGTCCTCGACCAGCAGATCGACCGAAGCCCCCTGCCCCACCACGCGGACCAGGTCGTCGCGCGGCACCGGCGAGGCGGAGGCGAAGAGCACCGCCTCGATCCGGCGCATCCACTCGCGCCAGCGCAGCTCGGGCGGCAGGTCGGCCAACTCGCGATCCAGTTCGGGGTCAGAGCGATCCTTCGCCATCGCTACACCCCGTAGAGCCGAAAGGTGTCGCGCCCGGTCAGTTCGCGCACCGCGCCGAGGTCGACCAGCCGCTCGCAAAACCGCCGCGCAGCGCGATCCGGCAAAGGCAACGCCGACGGCGCCACGGCATCGCGGGTCAGGAACATCTCGACCGCGTCGCCCGCTCCCTTGGCCCGCAGCTTGGGTGCGACCGCCTTCAGATGCGCCGCCCGGCGCGTGAGGTCGGCGGCCTGCCGCACGGCGTCGACCGCCGATGAGACGAGCGACCGATGACAGGCGAGACGCAAGTCGTCCCCATGCTTGCGCAAGTCAACGCGTTTCAGGCCCGCGGCGAGTAGCGGCAGGAGGTGATCCCAGCCAAGCGCCTGGGCGAGGGCGGCATCCGCGAGGATCAGCGCCGGGGCGTCGGCACGCGGCGCGTCTGTCAGCACCGCCTCGAGCACCATCGCGACCTGGGTGACCGGCGCGCCTCTCCCCGCATCGAGCCACGTCGCGATCTGGCCCGGCTCGAGGGTCGGCAAGGCTCGACCGAGAGCCTTGACCGACACCGGCCGCTCCACCGCGCGCCGCCAGGCCAGGTAGGTCTCCCCCGCGGGTCCGGGAAGATCGCCGGACCGCAACAGGTGCACCGCATCGCGCAGCTCCCCTGCCCGCTCCGGACGACCGGAAAACGCAACGCAAGCCCCCGCCGCACGTAACGCGAGCCGGTCCCGCAACAGGGCGTGGGGTACCTCTTCACGCCCCAACACAAGATGCAGGTGGTTCAGCGCCGCACCCGATAAAAACGCAACATCTTCAGGGGTTTCAGCGCGTGCAGAGGTGACCCAGGCGGGCATCCGGGGTAACGTGTCGAGGTCGCTGATGTGATCCGGCCGGGCAAAAGTCATGCCTGAAGCCTACATCAGCACGGCGCTTTTCTCCAGAAAATAGCGATATAACCGCCCCACCCTGCCGCTTCCCGCAATGTCCAATAAGTTTGCCTTATCGGACACGAAAAGATACGCTGGGAAACAGTTCAGTTTCACCGCCGGATTTTCTGGAAAATGCCCACAGAGACCGAGAAATCGACGTCAGCGCCCTCTGATGAGCTGGATGATGCGCGCATCGACGACAGAGATCAAGAGGAAAGCGATGGCATTACTTTGCCGTCCCATGTCGCTGGCTCCGGCACGCTTGACCGGCTGGTCGACACCGCCCGCGACTATGCGCGCGCGGCGGCGTCGGACAACACGCTGAAGGCCTACGCGAAGGACTGGGCGCATTTTACCCGCTGGTGCCGGATGAAGGGTGCCGAACCGCTGCCACCGTCGCCGGAGATGATCGGGCTCTACCTTGCCGATCTGGCATCAGGGTCCGGCAACTCCCCTGCCCTATCAGTCAGCACCATAGACCGCCGCCTGTCGGGCCTTGCCTGGAACTACGCGCAGCGGGGATTCACCCTTGATCGGAACAACCGGCACATAGCCACGGTGCTGGCCGGGATCAAGCGCAAACACGCACGTCCACCGGTGCAGAAGGAAGCGATCCTGGCTAAGGACATCCTCGCGATGGTCGGCACCCTGCCCTATGATCTGCGCGGGCTGCGAGGTCGCGCAATCCTTCTTCTGGGCTACGCCGGAGGCTTGCGCCGCTCGGAAATTGTCAGCCTCGACGTGCACAAAGACGACACACTGGATTCCGGCGGTTGGATCGAGATCTTCGACAAGGGCGCCCTGCTCACTCTCAATGCCAAGACGGGCTGGCGCGAAGTGGAGATCGGCCGAGGCTCAAAGGATCAGACCTGTCCCGTGCATGCTCTCGAGCAATGGCTGCACTTTTCGAAGATCAACTTCGGTCCGATTTTTGTCGGCACCTCTCGGGACGGCAAGCGCGCCCTCGATACACGGCTGAACGACAAGCATGTGGCCCGGCTGATCAAGCGCACGGTCTTGGACGCCGGCATCCGATCCGAGCTGCCCGAGAAGGAGCGCCTGGCGCTGTTCTCTGGCCACTCGCTGCGTGCCGGCCTCGCCAGTTCGGCGGAAGTCGACGAGCGCTATGTCCAGAAGCAGCTGGGGCACGCCTCGGCCGAGATGACTCGTCGCTACCAGCGGCGGCGTGACCGGTTCCGGGTGAACCTGACCAAGGCCGCCGGGCTCTGATCCCCTGCCCCATCACGCCGCCTGCCCACTGAGCCTGCCATAGAAGCTGCGCTCGAGATGCAGCTCCCCTGCCCCGGCCTTCTCGACCATGCCACGCAGATAGCCGCCCGGCGAGGACACTTCGCCTGCGCAATGCTTCTCGAAGACAAGCGCCAGCGCTGCTGTTGCTACTTGTTTACCCAAACGGTCCTGCGCCACGTTCCAGGCATGCTCGGACACCCCGATCATCGGCCTGAGCTGCCCCGCAACACGATGCAGATCGCCCCAATCCTTCAGGAAACCGCCCAAATTGCGGGCCCAGGACGCGAATTCCGGGCAGGCCTGCATCACGGTAGGTAGATCCAGCGCTGCGCGCTTCTTGCGCACTTCGGCAACCCACTCTTCCAGATCCCTATCAAGCTGATCTTCGGGTTGAGCATTGGGCACTACAGCCGCGACTTCCTCACTTTCTGAGGAATTACAAGTTACAGGATCAAGTTGTTTTGTAATTAGTATATGAGGGTCAGAAATGACCTCCCTGGGGTTCATTTCTTGAGTCTTCTCAGAAACCTGTACCTTGGTTTCGCGCGTGTTTTCCACAGGCTGGGTAGCCTCTGTTGCCTTGAGATAGGCGGCCTCAACACGCTCCTGAAGCTCCCTGAACCAGGTCAAGAGCCGGGCAAGCTGTTCTGAAGCTTCATGGCGGCGCGGAAGCCGGTCCAGAAGCTCTTCGAAGAGACCCCTGAACTGCGCCCAGGGCCCGCGCAGCGCGCTGCTGACGGCTGCCTCAATCCGCGCGCGGATCATCCGGCGTGCCACCGTGATCTGGCGCTTCAGGCGCTGGCAGAGTTCGCGTTCAGCCTGCAATTCGCCATGCAGTCCTTCGAACTCCTCGACGCGCGCCGACAGAGGCGACAGATCGAAGCCGTAAGCCTCGACGATGCGCCCCTCGGCGTCTCTGCGGCCCCACCGCTTTCCGTTGGGGCTGTCCTGAAAGGAAATCACGCCAATCTCAGCCAGGCGCCGGGAATGGCGCTTGAGCGCGGAGAGCGAGAAACCCGTCTGCTCCATCAAGTAGGCGTTCGACGCCCAAACGAGCGGGCGTTGCCCTTCTTCCCAGTCCTGGGCCTGCGTAAAGGCCCCAAGCGTGTCGAGGAGCATCATGTCTCCGGCCTTGAGGCCAATGTATGCAGCGACCCGCTTCACGGCCACGAAGGCCCGCGTTTTGGATACTGCTACCTGTTCACCGGCTTGGGCAAACTGCTCCGCGGCAGCGAGACCTGCTGAGGCTTTGCGCCAACCGGAGGGCTGCCATGCGATGGACATACCTCTCTCGTGCTGAGACATGTCTGCCTCAGTCGCTCCAGACGGAGCACTACTGAATTTTTCCATACTTTGTCAGCAGACAAAGAAATCCCGTTCGCTCAGAAGCATTTTCTCTTGTATGGCGATTCGCTGGCTGCTAGATTCTAGGTGTCTAATCTAAGAATTGCGTTCTGCGCAGCAGCCCTCGAAGCTTCGGTTTCGGGGGTTTTCTTTGTTTACCTTTCCTCCTTTCTGCTCTTCCTCACTTGTCACCCTCCGAGTTTACATCTGTAAATTCGGTATAGGATCTCTTGATGATTTCCTCGAGATTGCTCTCAAGCCAGCTTGCGAATTCGGCACTTGTGCCGGACTTCTTCACCGAAAGAGACACGCTCCCTCGGCCTGCTTTGATGACAACGCCGTCCATCGGCGTAATCTCACGAGGACCGCTGGACACTTTCGTTCCGCGCTTGCTTGCTTCCTTGATCAGCGCTTCCAACCGCTCATCAGACGTTAACGAAGCGCTGATCTTAGTCAGCAGATCGAGCGCGACTTTCTCGGTAAGCTTCCGTTCGAGGAACAGTTCGGCCAGGTCCGTCCACCTCGGCCGGCCTGATTTGGGCGCAGCGCCTATCAGGTCGCCGACTCTGGACGGGACATTCTGCGTCACCTTCGTCAGGTGCGAATGCCCTGATGCTGTAAGATTCAAAACCTGGCGCACCGTCGCGTTTTCGTGACCCGCGGCTTGGATGGCTTCCGCAAAGCGCGCCTTTTCATAGAACGAGAGGTTGCGACGTGCTGCATTTTCCAGCCCTTTGGCCAACAAGGCCGTGGTGTCATCGACATCCTGAACGTTGGCACGGACCTTAATGCCGAGCTCCCGGCAAGCTTTCAATCTGCGGCGACCATAGATCGCTTCGAAGCGCCCCTCGGCAGCCTTGGAGCGCCGAACGAGGATTGGCACTTGTTGACCGCCTTCGCGGATGCTGTTCTTGAGCGCCTCAAAACCCTCACCGTCATCTTCGGCGTTTACAGTTGTAAACTCATCCAGTCGATCCTTGGGTCCCCAATCGTCGATCAGACCAGGATCGATCTCGCGGATAGACGCAAGTGACCCCTGAAGAGCTCCTAGCGCAGGTGCGCTTGTCTTGGGGGGCCTCTCAGTCGCAGTGCTGCTGGAACGCGCGATGGTGTTCGCGATACCCGACATATCTCGAAGGGATTTCCTAGCCATTATTTACGCCCCCATGATTGGTGGATCATGACTTCCACTTCCTGTCCTACAGCATCCATCGAACCTTTCGCGCGATCGTAGGTCGCGCGGGTCATTTCCGAGCGTACAACCTCATAGATGGACTGCTTGAGCATGGTCGCGTCACTGATTGCAGTGCTCTTGAGAGCGGTCGCAGACATGACGCGGTCTTGGAATAGCGCACGCATAAACGAGGTCAGCTGCTGTGAGGGAACATCCGTCGGCTCATCCCGAGTGATCAGGAACTTGAAGTGATCATACTGCAGCGTCGCGCCAGCATCCTCGATCACCCCCATGTAGGCCCCGGCCAGTTCGAGGAACTGAGCGGTCGACGAAACGTCCAACATCGAGGGCGTTAGAGGTACAATCAGAGAACTCGCTGCGGCCATTCCAGCGATGGTCAAGAAGCCCAACTGGGGCGGACTGTCCATCAAGACAAGGTCGAAATCATCCTCAACTTGGGACAATGCATTGCGGATCCGCGTAAAGAACGGCTGGTCGGGGTTCGAATGGACTGCAGATTCAGTCTCGAACTCAGATAGCATGAGGCGCGACGGCGCAATCGAAAGCCCCGGGAAGTAAGTGGGAACAACGACATCGGCCATGCTGACCGGATCGTCATAGCGGATCGCGTCATAGACAGTCAGCCCATCAAACTCGATTTCCGGGCTGATACCGCACATGGACGTGAGTGATCCCTGAGGATCAAGGTCAACGACCAACACTCGATAGCCGCGTAGCGCGAAATAATGCGCAAGATGGATACTCGTGGTGCTCTTGCTTGATCCGCCCTTGAAGTTCATCAACTGCCATATTTGCAGTTTCTCATCACCAAACCGACGCGGCAGATAGCGTCCTTTCTTTCGTGATGACTTCTCTAGGATCTCGCGTGCATCCCATATCTCTTGCGCCGTGTAATAGCGCCGCCCTCCACGAACATCCTCCGGCTCTGGGATCGTTCCCTCTGAGTGCACCTTTCGCATGAACTGACCGGAGACCCCAAGAAGTTCTGCCGCCTCAGGTGCCGAAAAAGACCGTAGCGTTTTGGCGCTATCTGGGGCAAAAGCTGAAAGAAGGTGCTCCCGGATGGCAGCATTCAACCGCTCGGAAATATCTGTCGCGAGCGCTGAAGGCTTCTCGTTGGCCAGTGGTGTCACAGGAATCATCTAGTTGCCCCAAAATCTAAAATATGGCCTTTTTCACGCCACTTGGGGATAAAAGCCGTGATTCACGGCGCTAAGTCAAGATTTTTCCTCTATATAGTGTCTAGTGAAGCATGAAGAGACTACATACACGGACCGGGCTTACTCTGGAGTTTACAGTTGTAAACGGGTTGGCAGAGGCGAACCCCCACCAACCCTTCGCTTAGGCGGCGTCTTTCGGCCCCCAGGGAATAACCGCCTGCAGGGACAGATCGTCCTGGTTCGCGGCCTTGCCGAGGTTGGCGTTGAAGCCGTGGTCGCGGATGGTCAGCGTGTAGTAGTCGGCGCCGGTCTCCTTGTTCTGCTTCTTCCAGATGCCGCCGCACTCGACCAGTTTGCCGCGCGGGGAGCGGCCGAGGACGCGGTGCGTGGGAGCCATCGGGTTCGAGCTTGCGACGGGTTCGACCGTGATGTCGAGGTCGAAGGTCAGGGTCGAAATGGAACCGACGCCCTTGGCGGTTTCGATGTCGGTGCTGGTGAATTTGATGCAGTTCGTGGTCATTGCTCTTCTCCTTTTTTGCGTTGCAATGATGGTCACCTTGCAGCTGGCCAAGGCTCGGCCACACCGAAGGCGAAGCGTAGCGGAGAGGGGCAGGCGCCGGTCTTTTTGCTCCGCGAGGAATGGCCCGCAGGGTCAGGGGAAAAAGATCGTCGACAACCTTTGTGGACGGGACGACAGCTGCGACCAGCATGTCATGCAACTCAGACAAAAGGAGAAGAGCGGTGGCCACGAAGGAAACTGGGTGAACAGCCGAAAGCCAAGAACGCCGAAGCTTCCCTTGCACAGTCACGCCTGATCTTTCGATACACACCACGACCCGTCGCAACGCAACACCGGCCAGTGTTCCGATCCTCGATGGAGTTGCCAGGGCCTCAAGCAGAAAGTGATCTGACAGGCTGAAGAAGATGAAATGCTAGGGCGAGGACACGCGCATCTGTCCCCGACGGTCTCAATCCCCGTGGCGTTGCGGACTTCGAGGATGTCCCGTATGGCATTGCTAAACTGAGCAACGACGCATGCGACTCGGAAGATCAGGTAGAAGCTTGGGCCCGCTCCAATCCCGATACGTGCCGGCATAAGTGAAGAGGATAAGCTGTTGGACGGCGCAACACCGAATGTGGTCACCGAGGATGGCCTGCGCGATCTGCTCTCAGATGGCTACCTCATCGAGGTAATCTGCAACCAGACTGCCGAGAAACGCCATAATAGTTGGTATGGCTCCTGGGCCGTGCACGCGGTGGCGGAGGATGGCCAAGACGCGAAGTTGCTTGTCACGAGCCGTAGCGTCTTCAAATTGCGCGAGTTCAAGACGATCGTCGGACTCGTCAGTTTCCTGGCCGACATGGGGTGCCTTTCGGCAAACATCCCGCTGATCGCGGGACGACGAGAGCGTCACGCGGCTTCAGGAAGGCCCGCGACAGCGACCAGCTAGAAATACTCATCCACACACTCAGCAGTCTGACCGACCAAATCACGCAGAACTGCGCACCTCTGCGAACTCATAGAGCGAACCGTACAGTGCGCTCTGACTGATGTCATGGTAGAACCGGGGCCTAAGCCCCGATCCTCTTGATGCGGATCCCGAGCTTGCGGGCCTTGTCTACGATGTTCTCGGTGATGCCCGAACCGGGGGTGGCGATCAGACCCTGGGGCATGGTCTCGAGCATCTTGTCATTGCGCTTGAAGGGAGCCGCCTTGCCGTGGCTCTTCCAGTCGGGCTTGAAGACCACCTGGGTGACGCCACGGGTATCTGCCCAGCGGGCCGCGATCATCTCAGCACCCTTGGGCGTCCCGCCGTGCAGCAGCACCATGTCGGGGTATTTCGCGTGCGTGGCGTCGAGGACGGACCAGATCAGGTCGTAAGCCTGATAGTCCCCGCCCGAGAAAGCAATCCGCGTGCCTTCGGGACAGTGCACCTCGGTCTCCTTGCGCCGCTTGGCCGAAAGATAGGCCCGGCTGTCCACCACGGCGGATGTGAGGCCGCGATGCGAGACCTTGGATCCGGTGCGGGGCAGCCAAGGCGAACCTGTGGCGGCCGAGAAGTGGTCCACGGCCAGATCGCGCATCTGTTCGAAGGCTTCACGATGGTCCCAGAGCTTGAGCCCGATCAACTGGAGGCGCTCGAGCTCGACCGAGGCGACCTCTGAGCCATCCTGGACGGCCAGACTTTCCCGGACCTCGAATTCGTTGTCATCGAGAAGCTTCTGGATATGGGTGAGCCGGCGATGGAAGATCGAGGTCAGGGACCAGAGCATTTCTTCGAGATTGTCTTCCAACTGGCTGCCAGTGAGGAGGCCGACGGTCGTGTCAAAGAGCGTCGTCATGGCGAGCTCGACCTCATCAGGCTGGGGCAGGGGGCGATGATCGGTCTCGCCGGGCCCGGGCGTTGCGCCGTGAAGTGCGAGGTGGTTGAGGATGGCGGAGGTTACGCCGGTTTCCTCTTGGGTGTCTGTCTGATGGGGCATTGTCTGGTTGCTCTGTTTGATCTGACCCGATTTGGATGGGGCGATATCGGGACCGGCGGCGACCGGGCCGCATCCGTCAGGATCGGAGCAAAGCGGAGAATGCGCCGCGGACCGGAAAATTGTTCCCGCGAGGAATGAGCCGAAGGCTCAGGGGAATTTTCCGGGTAGCGGCGCATTGCTGCCCGGGCGAGGGGCACTCAGCCCCGACCCGCCGGTCCATCGCTCCCCTTTTCCAAACGGGATCAGATCGAACTTGCGGAACCTTTGCCATTTCGGACTTCGCTGAGGAAGTTGGCGATCACCCGTCCTCGATCTCCAGACCTTGTGCTTTCATGGCCTTGAGCAGCGACCGGCGCAGCGCATCTTTGCCGAAAGCCAGCAGATCGTCGTTGAAATCGTCCAACTGCGGCACAAGATCACCACCAGCAATTCCAAGCGATTCCAGATGGTTACGCAATCTCATGGATGCGTTCCGTCCAACTTCGTCATTGTCCCGCGCTATCCAGATACGCTTGATCCCCGGCGGCGGGATGAAGAGACCGAGATGGGTGGCGGTGAGACAGGAGGCGAGGTCGAACTCAGGGAGGGCAATGCCGACCGAAAGGGTATTCTCGAGACCTTCGCCGACGATGAGGTCGGAGCGGCCCGTACCGGACCAGAAACGGATGGCATGGCCGTGCAGCTGCCCCAGGATCCGTTTCGGGCTCTCGATCGCGGCCAAACCGCCGGTGGACGGGTCCAGATATGTGCGCGCACAGCCGGTGATCTGACCCCGATTGTCGGTGATCTTCGCGAGCAGGGCAGGGGCCTTTTGCGGCGGAGCGTTCTCATCCTCGCCTTGCCGCAGAAAGACCCGGGGGTGATAGCGGAGGGCCGGGCCGAGCCGTGTGATCCCGCGCCTCTGCAGATAGGTGGCGGCCAATGTGCCGAGCACCGGCTTGCCGGCGGCAAAGAGCTTCCGCGCCCGCGCGATGCGTTTTTCGGAGGCAGCATCCGGGCGCTCAGCCTTTCGGGCCGCGTGCGGGACGGCGGGGCAGGGCGATTCACCGAGGAAGGACCGGGCCTCCCTCAGCGTTTCCTTAAGCGTGACCGACCCGAGCCGTTCATGCAGCAGATCGATCAGATCGCCATATTGCCCCGTCGCGAAATCTTGCCAGGATCCGGCTTTACGACCACCCTGCGCTTGCAGCCGGATGGCGAGGCTCTGCCCCTTGGCACCAGAGGTATCGCCGACCTGCCAATAGTTGCCCTGCTTGCGTCCGTCGGGGAAATACTGGCGGCAGAAACTCTCGACCCGGTTCGCAAGATCGGCCGAGAGGTCTGCGATGCTGCGCTGCGCGCTCATGCCGCCGTATCCGCTGCGCTGGCACCAACAGGATGCACCGCGAGAACCCGCGCCAGCACCTCGATGCCATCCACCGGGATGAACACCCGCGTCTTCCATTGGATCACCTCGGTGAAACAGCCCATGGCCTTCAGAGAGGGCAGGGCCGCGCTTGACCCCCCAATGAGTTCGAGCCTCGGCTGTCCCATGACCAGCGACCGCCGCAGCTGGTAGCCCCCGAGCAGGCTGAGGGTCGTCTTCGCCTCCATCACTGCGCTGAGCACTTCCTGCGGCGTCATCTCGATCTGGCAATCGAGCCCGAGCCGCGCGTAGACATTGAGAAGCTGCTCCTGGCTGACCAGACGACCGATGGCGCGCTCCCCGTCTTCGGTCTGAAGGCGATAGATGCGCATGTTGTCGGCTGGCAGCCGGTCCCAGATCGGCAGAAGGAGGCCGCAGATCAGCGTGATCTTCGAGGTGGTGAACTCGGGCACCGCCTCAACCTCAGCCTGCCAGAGCTGTTCGAACATCGCATCATCGATCTCCTCCCAGTGTGAATTCGAGAACTCGGTCAGCGCGAGAATCTCGGTCGCCATGGGCCGCAGCAGTTTCACCCTCAGGATCGGCACGCCGTCCTCATCCATGAAGGCCGGCGCCTTCACCATCAGCGCCGCGCGTTTGGAGGTCTTGTTCCAACAGAGCGCCGCGCCTTTTGTATCAGCGCAGATGGCTTTGACGCGGGGCAGGGTGAGCGGGTCGTTGCGATCGGTCCGCTCAACGGTCAGGGCGGTCGCCGTCGCCCCCGTCGCCTCATGCTCGAAGATGACCTTGCGGTCGACAATGTCGAATTTCTCGGCGCGCAGGGTCTCTAGCCCGACGTCCAGCGTGCCCGCCTGGCGCGCATCTTCAATGATGGCCGAGAGGAACCCGCCGAAAGCCTCAAAAATCGCGTCCTGCATGTCGATGCGGAGAGCGAGGCAACGGTTCAGGAACTGCTGTATCGGCGGCAGGTTTTCCTTCATCGTGCCATCCGCCTCATCGAGCGTCAGCCCGGTCATCTCCTGGAACTTCGCGTAGGAGCAGGCCTCGATCTTGCCCGCGCGCAGCTTGTAGAAGAACTGCCGTAAAGCTGCCCGGGCGTAGGGGCTCTCAAGGTTGTCCTCTGCGCGGAACATGTTCTGACCGCCGGTCTCGCGTTGGCCCTTGGTGATGGCGCCAAGCGTGTCGAGGCGGCGCGCGATGGTGGAGAGAAACCGCTTCTCCCCCTTCACATTGGTCGCCACGGGCCGAAAGAGCGGTGGTTGCGCCTGATTGGTGCGATTGGTGCGCCCGAGGCCCTGGATCGCATTGTCGGCCTTCCAACCGGGCTCCAGAAGGTAATGTACCCGAAGGCGCTGGTTCTTGGCACCAAGATCGGCGTGGTAACTGCGCCCGATGCCACCGGCATCGGAGAAGATCAGGATGCGTTTGGCGTCGTCCATGAAGGCCTGGGTTTCGCCGAGGTTGGAGGAGGCGGGGCGGTTCTCGACCTTAAGCCGCCCTTCGCGCGTCTTCACGATGCGCCGCTTGCGTCCGGTGACCTCGGCGACCGCATCCCCGCCGAAATGCCAGAGGATCTGGTCGAGCGCGCCCTGCACCGGGGCGAGGGCCCCAAGATGCTCGACAAGCTCATCCCGCCGCCGCTCCGCCTCACGGCAGATAATCGGATTGCCGTCGCCATCGAGGGCGGGACGCGAGCGCAGATCGCCATTCTCGTCCGTATAAGGCTCGAAGAGCTGCGTCGGGAAGCTGTGCATCAGGTAGTCCATGATGTTCTCCCTCGGCGTAAAGTCGACCTGCAGATCGTCCCAGTCCGAAGGCGGGATGTCTTCGAGGCGGCGTTCCATCACCGCCTCGCTGGTCGAGACGACCTGGATCACTGCCGCATGCCCCGCCGCCAGGTCCGCCTCGATGGCGCGGATCAGCGAGGGGCATTTCATGGCGGTGATGAGATGGTTGAAGAAGCGCTGCTTGTTGCTCTCAAAGGCCGAGCGCGCGGCGGATTTCGCCTGGGCGTTCAAGGTGCCCGTCTCAGACGAAATACCCGAGGCCTGAAGGGCGGCCTCGAGGTTATTGTGGATGATCTGATAGGCATCGGCGTAGCTGTCGTAGATCGCGACCTGAGCGGGGGTCAGCACATGGACCAGCATCTCGTATTCGACCCCGGCATAGGAGAGGGAGCGCGCCAGATAGAGCCCGAGCGCCTTCAGGTCGCGCGAGATCATCTCCATGGCGGCAATGCCCCCAGCCTCCATCGCGGCGACAAACTCGGCCCGCGTCACGAAGGGGAAATCCCCGGTGCCCCAGAGACCGAGGCGGGAGGCATAAGCAAGATTGCCGACGACCGTGGCGCCTGTGGCAGAGACGTAGAGCACGCGGGCGTCAGGAACCGCGTTTTGCAGCGCGAGGCCAGCGAGGCCCTGTTGGGACGCCTTCTTGTCGCCGCGGTCGGACTTCTCGCCGGCGGCATTCGCCATGGCGTGGCTTTCGTCGAAGGCGATGACCCCATCGAACCCGTCCCCGAGCCAGGACGTCACCTGGTCGAGGCGGGAGGCTTTGCCCTCACGTTCGGCCGAGCGCAGCGTGGCATAGGTGACGAAAAGGATGCCTTCGGGCAGCCTGATGTCGCCGCCCTGACGGAACTTCGAGAGCGGCACGATATCGCTGTCGCGCCCCCCGAGAGCCATCCAGTCGCGGCGCGCATCTTCGATGAGCTTGTCACTCTTCGAGACCCAGACCGCCCGGCGGCGCCCATGCAGCCAATTGTCCAGGATGATGCCGGCAACCTGCCGCCCCTTGCCGCAGCCCGTGCCATCACCCAGAAACCAGCCCTTGCGCAGACGGAAAGCACCTTCGTCACCCTCAGCCGCGGCCATCAGCTGGCCTTCGATCTCGCCGCGCTTGAACCAGCCCTTCAGATGCGTCTCGTGCGCGTTGCCCGCATAGATGACGCTTTCGAGCTGCGGCGCGGAGAGCAGGCCGTCCTGGACGAGGCTCTTCGGCAGGATGGGACGATAGGTCGGCACGGGCGGCGGGACCGAGGCCATGGCGGCGGATTGGACAAGTGCTGTCGGATGCACCGCCGCGCAGTCTATCCGGATCGCCTGAAGGTCATAGGCCTCGTAGACCGTGTCCTGCAGCGTGCCCTCGGGTTCGCTCCAGGCTTTCGGCAGGTAGTCGAGCGGTGCCGTCTCGATGTCGTCAAACGGATGCCTCGCGCGTTCTTCGGCGAGGGCGCGGGTTTCCTTGCGGGCGGCGTTGCGCAGGGCGTGGAGGTTGGTGCGACCTGGGCGGATCGGTAACGACAGGGCCGAACTAGTAGGGCAGGGCGGGGGGCTGCGGCGCTCCGGGCAGTTAGTCAGAACAGACGCGAGGAGATCGGCCGTCGTCGCGCAGATCGGATGATAGGCGGCCTTTATGTCGACCGGCGCGGTCGCTTCAGCGCCAACCGCACGCTTGTCGATCACCGTGAGCCGCGTGTCGATCGTGGTGCCATGCCGCGCGAAAACCTTGCCGTCGATCGCAGCGGAAAACACCACATCAGCGCTTTGTGCGATCCGCTGAAACGTCAACTGAAAGGACTTCGTGGAAGGGCGGAAGCTCTCGCCCGTTATGACGACGAGACGACCGGCCGGCGCGAGGCGCGCCAGGGCGGAGAGCACATGCTGACTGGTTGCCTGCCGAAACTGACCCTCGACATGGTTGGCCGCAGAAAACGGCGGGTTCATCACGATGACCGAGGGCGTGATCGACCGATCCAGCCGGTCATCGATCGAGGCGGCATCGTGATCTGAAAGGGTTACATTTGGGAACAGCCGCCCCAGCAGGGCGCGGCGGGTTTCGGCAAGTTCGTTCAGCGCAAGCCGAACGCCTGCGATCCGGGCGAAGATCGCCAACATGCCGGTGCCAGCGGATGGCTCGAGTACGAGGTCGTCGTCCCGAAAGCCTGCTGCCTGCGCGACGATGGCGGCAAGAGGCAGAGGGGTCGAGAATTGTTGCAGACGGACGCTGTCCTCAGAACGCCGCGTGTGAGAAGGCACCAGACCGGCGAGGCGCTCGATCATGGTGAGGAAAGCCTGTGGCGAAGGTGCCTGACGCTGCATCAGCGCGCCGTAGCGCGAAAGCATCAGGATCTGGGCGGTCTCGGCGGCCTCATAGGCGTCCTTCCAGACCCAGGCGCCACTGGTGTCACTGGCGCCTAAGGTATCTTCCATCGCGGCGCGGAGGGCGGCCGCGTCGATAGGTTTGCCTGCCTCGAACACAGGGACGAGGATTTTCGCAGCCTGCATCAGGTTTTGGGCGAAGCCCGAGGCATCCGGCAGGGCAGGAGCTTCAGGCTCGGCGGCAAGCGGGACGGAATGGGGGTGAGCGTTCATTGGCGATCTCCGGGGTTGAGGGTTGGCCCCAAGCTCCGTGCGCACTCTCTCGCCCGGGAGGGGTCACCCCTCCCGTCCTGTCTTTTGCTCTTTCATGGCAGAGCCCCGCTGCGTGTTTGTCCGATGTCAGGCCGGACGCAGATGTTGCGGCACGTCCATGGATTGATGCAGGACCCGGATCACGAATATCCTGTCCCGACCCACCTCGTAGAAAACCAGGTGCCGACCCGTGATCAATTTGCGTGCGCCCTGCAGAAGATCAGAGCAGTCAGACCCCATTTGAGGATTGGCGATCAGCCCCTGCAAGGCACGATCGATGTCGTCGAGATAGCGGTCTGCCTGCGCCGCGCCCCACTGTCGGTATGTCTCGGCCCAGATGTCGACGAGATCGGATCTTGCGGCCTGGGAGAGATGGATGTCACGCATCAGGAGCGCCGGAGCGGCTCCGCGCCTCGCGCTTGATCTCATCCATATCGAGCGGACCCGCGTAGCCGGATTGCTTGCCCTCCATCAACGCAACGCGAAGCCGCGCCCGCTGACCTTCCTGCTCTTCCATCAGACGCAAGGAAGCGCGGATCAACTCGCTAGTCGAGCCGTATCGGCCTTCTTTCAGCATCAGGGCGATAAATTCATCCCAATGGGGGCCGAGTGTCACGCTTGTGCTTGCCATTCTCATCTCCGGAATACGCATGAATAAGATATATGAGTATTGCGGGCATTTCAACTCGGGGCTGGGCTTGCGCCCTGCTCGGCGGCGGCGGGCCAGTGTGCCTCTCGCAAGTTCATTTGGTCTACAAATGCTCGTGCCTCGGACAGGCAGTCCAACTCATAGTGCCCTAAAAAACCCCAGCAGGCATCGATCTCCTCGCCGTCCTGCTCGATGACATAGCCATAGACCCGGCCGCCGAGATAGGCATCGTAGCTGACGATTTCGCCGCGCAGGATGTCTTCAGCCTTCTCGCGCAGCGCCTTGGTGACGCGTTTCACACCGAACTCTTTCCGAACCGCCTCGAGCGTCACATAGTGACCTGCCCCCTGTTGGTCCCTCGTTCATAATGAGAGTCTGCAGGTTG
>NZ_AQQX01000016.1 GCF_000768315.1 Pseudooceanicola atlanticus | reverse complement strand
GATGATGAAACTGAGATAGAGGAAACTGTCGCAACGACCCTTGAGCCATCAGGCATGTGTGCGGCTCCTATTAGAAGCCAAATGGTTATCTAGTAAGACGATCGTGCCAAGGGAGCCGTCTACACGCAACTGAGTCTGAGGGAATGGCGTAAAGGCGAAGATTGGTTGCACGCAAAGGTCCCCATCCGGGAAATGGCACGGGTTCTGAAACGCCACAAGTCGACCATCCACCGCGAGATCAAACGCAAATCTTGGGCCGATGACGCCTTTTCGAGGAAGTACGCCGGGTACTTCGGCCATGCGGCCCAGTTGCGAACGCAGAAGCGTCGGTCCATACAAAAAGCTGATCCGACATCCAGAGCTTTGCGAGG
Organism: Pseudooceanicola atlanticus; assembly: GCF_000768315.1. Taxonomy (GTDB): domain Bacteria; phylum Pseudomonadota; class Alphaproteobacteria; order Rhodobacterales; family Rhodobacteraceae; genus Pseudooceanicola; species Pseudooceanicola atlanticus. Next base: position 70,569 of record NZ_AQQX01000016.1, on the reverse strand, counting down.
CGGTCGTGGCTCGGATTAAGCTCGGATGGACGCCCGAGTCGATCGGCAGCCGTATGTTCTTCGATAGTTCAAAGGCGCGGGGCAGCCAGAAGGCGATCTTTCGCTACATCTATTCGAAGGAATGCATGGCGCAGGAGCTGTGGTTATACCCACCCGAACATCGAAAGGCCCGTCGACCACGTCTTGCCAAAATGCGCCTGCCCGCAAGTTCGACCGCAACGTCAACATCCTTTTCCGTAGGGACGATGTCGCGCATCGACGCCAGTTCGAACACTGGGAAAGCGATTTGATGCTGTTCAAACAGAACCTTGGACAGGCCAGGAAATGAAGACGCGCTGCGACCCGCTCACCAATAAGCCTCGAAAATGTCTCGGCTGGAAGACCCCGGCCGAGGTCTTCCGCGAGAAAATGTTGGAGGAGCTCGGACGCCGCACCTATCCTCGCAAGCAATAGTAGTCGCACTCGGGTACTTCTTACATGCCACGTCCGGCGAAGAGAGCCCTTCACAGGTCTCGCCCGCTCATGAGGCTATTTTCAAGCCGCGTTGTGGAAAACATAGGACCTCATCGAGACGGAGCCGAGGTCGATACTGTCCGTCATGAAGGTCAGCGCATCCTTGTCATCCGATGCACCGGCGATGGTCAAAGCCGGCAAGTAGTGGTCCACAGTCGGATGCGCCATGCGCAGCAGGTTGCCCAGCTTTTTCTGATCGGCGAGGGCGGCGAAGTCGCGGTCCTGCATCCGATCCGCAAAGAGAGTGTCGAACTCAAGGGCGAAGTCCTGCGGTTTGCCGTTGTACTGCATGGCGCGCAGGTTGTGCACCACGTTGCCGGAGCCGAGGATCAGCACGCCGCGGTCGCGCAACTGCGCCAGCGTTCGGCCGATCTCAAGCTGGTAGTCCAGCCCGCGGCTCATGTCGATCGAGACCTGGAAGACCGGAACGTCGGCATTCGGGTAAAGGAATTTCAGCACCGTCCAGGCACCGTGATCCAGACCCCAGGTGTCATCTTCCTCGGCATGGTGGCTGGCCAGCAGCGTCACGACCTCGCTGGCGAGTTTAGGATCGCCATGGGCCGGGTATTGCTGGGCGAACAGGGCATCGGGGAAGCCGTAGAAATCGTGAATCGTCTTGGGCATGGCGGATACGTCGACGAGGGTGGTGCCCTTGGTCATCCAATGCGCCGAGACGACGAGGATCGCCGACGGACGCGGAAGGGATTTACCCAGCTCGGTCCAGGCGCGGCTATAGGCGGTGTCTTCGATCGCGTTCATCGGGCTGCCATGTCCCAGGAATACCAGCGGCATCCGGTCGGACGGCGAAAACCTGTCCCGCAGATCGTTGAGGGATTTGACGGTGCTCATCTTGCTTGTCCTCTATGAGGGTGGAACGGGCCGCATCGGGCAGACCCGTTATCATTCTGAGAGCAATCTGGACCTTTCCATGCTTCAACAAAATAGCGAATATATGGATTGACCTTCTCCAATCTGTTCCGAATATCGGATCATGGATATTGTCGATGAACTCAAGGCCTTCGTGGCGACGGCGCAAACCGGGTCCTTTACCGCAGCGGCGGATCAGCTGGGCGTGTCGAACCGGCTGACCTCCAAATACGTGGCAGAGCTGGAAAGCCGTCTGGGCGCGCGGCTTCTGCAGCGTACCACCCGCAAGGTCGGGCTGACTCCGGCCGGAGAGGACCTGCTGGCCCGTGCCCCTGCCCTGCTCGACGAGCTGGATGATCTGCTGTCCGACGTGTCGGAAAATTCGCGTGGCTTTTCCGGGGTCATCCGCATTTCGGCCCCCGTCACCTTTGGCGAGACCTATGTCAGTGGCATGCTGGGCCGGTTTTCGGAACAGAACCCGGGGCTGAGCTTCGACCTGCGGCTGAACGACAGCTATATCGACCTGGCACGCGACGGGATCGACATCGCCTTTCGGATCGGGCGATCCGACATGCTGTCGCTGAAGGCACGCAAGCTGGCCTCGCTAGACACGATCGCCGTTCTGTCGCCGTCCTATGCCGAACGACGCGGCATCCCGGAAACGCCCGACGATCTGGAAGGCCATGATTGCATCGTCGACACCAACCGACGCGTACCGCGCCGTTGGGTGTTTCGCGACGGGGATGTCGACCACGTGGCGATGGTCCAGGGACGCTTCCACGTGAACTCCGCACGGGCGGCGGCGTCGCTGGCGGCTGCCGGGCACGGAATTGCCTTTGTCCCGCGCTTCGCACTGAACGACCGGCTGGCGAACGGGCAGCTGATCCAGGTGATGACGCCCTTCCGTGGCGAGGGCATCCCGGTCAGCGCCGTATACCTGGAAGGGCGTGCCCTACCCCGCAAGCTGCGCGCCCTAATCGATTTCGCCGTGCAGGACATCCGGCAAGCGGATGTCCTGTAGCGGACCTCAGCCCTCGTTGGCCTTGCGCCAGTCGCGCTTGATCTTCTTGGCCAGCGACCATTTGTGCACTTCGGTCGGGCCGTCATAGATTCGGAAGGCGCGAATTTCGCGGAAGACCTGTTCGACGATGGTATCGGCGGTCACGCCCTGCCCGCCCATGACTTGGACGCAGCGGTCGGCCACGCGCATCAGCGCCTCGGACACGGCGACCTTGGCCATGGAGCTTTCTGCGGTGCCAAGCGCCCCGGTATCCAGAACATCGGCGCACCAATAGACCATCAGTTCGGCCTGTTTCAGGTCGATCAGGTTCTCTGCCAACATGAAGCCGACCCCTTCGTGATCGACCAGCGGCTTGCCGAAGGCGTTGCGTCGGTTGGCATAATCCGCTGCGATCTCGTTGGCGCGGATACAGGCGCCCAACCAACGCATGCAATGTGTCAGCCGCGCCGGGGCCAGACGGATCTGAGCATAGCGGAACCCCTCGCCGCTTTCACCCAGCATCTGGGTCGCGGGGACGCGAAGGTTGTCGATCACCACTTCCGAATGGCCGCCGGGCATGGAGCTGTCGATCGTGTCCAGCACCCGTTCGATGCGGATCGCGGGATCGGGCAGATCGACCAGGAACATGCAGGCGCCGTCATCTGACTTGGCCATCACGATGCCGACGCCAGCCCCATCGGCCCCGGTGATGTAGGTCTTGCGCCCATTGATCACCCAATGGTTTCCGTCCGGGCGGCAGGTCGTCTGCATCATCGACGGATCAGAGCCGGCACCGCCATCCCCTGCCGGTTCGGTCATGAAGAAGGCCGAGCGTTTTTCGCCGCGGACCATCGGTTCAAGGAAATGCGACTGGATCTCCGGCGAGCCGACCTTGCCCAGCAGGTACATGTTGCCCTCGTCGGGCGCGGCCGTGTTGCAGGCCAGGGGGCCAAGGGGGGACAGCCCACTGCGGATCAGGACGGCGGCAGTTTCGCGATGCGTCAGGTGGCTGCCGTCTTCGCGGATATGCGGGGTCAGAACGTCGGCCTTGCGCGCCAGGTCCTTGAGGGCGAGCGACAGTTCCTCGGATGGACCGTGGCTGTTGCGCCGGGGGTCGTGTTCATACCCGGCCACAACGTTGCGCACGAAATCCTCGACGCGGCCGCACAGCTCTGCCACCTCATCCGACACGTTGCCGGTTTCCATCTCATAGCTCATTTGTCTTCCTTCCTCCTTGGCCACTGGCGGCAATTGCACCGCGCGGGCCGATTGTTCGTGTGCACTCGGGCCGGTCGCCCGTCAGGATGTCTCGTCAGAACGGGGTGTCTTCCATCAGGCCGGCGAGGTCGATCGCGCGGCGAAAATCTTCGATATGGCGACGGGCCCAGTCCCGCGCGCCTTCGGCATCACCGGCCGCTATGTGATCCAGAACAGCGCCATGCGCCTCGGCCTGTCGCCTTGCGGCGTTCGGCGCAGCGGGGGCCACGCGTTGGAAGCCACTGAAAAGCATCCGAGTGATCGGATCGCGGGCGAGGATCAGCACCTGGTTCTTGCTCATCTCCGCGATGGCGGAATGAAACTGCATGTCCAGTTCGATCATTTCGGCAATGCCACGCGCGCGGCACAACCGGTCATGAAGAGCGGACAGGTCGTCCAGCTCCTCTTCGGTCCGGCATTGCGCGGCAAGTTCGGCGGCCAGGGGTTCGGTCACCATGGCCACCTGCCAGAGGTCGCGGAAGCTGACCTTCATCATCGTCATGGCGCGGGAGGACCGCGTGGTCAGCTTGTCGGTCTGGGGTTCTGCCACTTCAAGCCGCCGGGGCGTCGGACGATGGACCAGCCCGTCGGCTTCCAGCTGCCGCAAACCTTCGCGCACCGTGGACCGGGTGACACCGAACATCTGGGCCAGTTCGACCTCGCCGGGCAGACGGTCGCCGGGCTTGAGCTTGCCATCCAGGATCTGGGTCTCGATCTCCTCCGCGATCTGGAGATAGGCGTAATTCACTTTCAGCTGGCGGCCCTGAAGGGTCATCCGCTTTCCTCCCTCCGGCACCGATCACGCCACCGTTAATGTCGGTTTGTCTGACAATAATTGCCCCCTGTCAACGAAGGTAGGCTTGGCCGGGATCAGTTTGCCGGGTCTTCAGAGCATTCCGGGTGCGACAGAAGGCAACCTGTCTGGTCAATTTGGGAGCACCAGGCTGCGCTCGGAACCGCGCTATACGGTCATGGGAACGGGGCTGTCCAACCAACGCAGGCGAGATAAAAATCAGTTTTAGAAAAAGGTTTCCGCATGACGAACCGCCACGTACGGACATGCGGACGATGCCGGGCTATGCCAAACCAACCCCGGATCCTGCCTGAAATTTTCGTGTGGTCTATTAACCTCGCTCACGTGTTCCGTTACAAGTTCTTAGCCCCACCGTCAGGTGGCGTGTCCAGCAAGTCGGAACTGACACCATAGGAGAGCCGTGTCCCTATTTCTCATCGTCTCTCTGCCGTTTCTGGGGGCCCTTCTTCCGGGGCTGATGATTTCGGCAGGTCGCCGCGCCTGTGCGCTCACGACACTCTATGTGACGCTGGCCGCATTCATCGGCCTTTTGACACATGTTCCAACGATCATGGCCGGCGGAACCGTCACCGCCCGACTTGACTGGCTTCCGTCGCTGGGGCTGAACGCGAATTTCTACCTCGATGGGCTGGGGCTGCTGTTCGGTATCATGATCCTGGGCATCGGCCTGCTGATCATCGCCTATGCCCGCTACTACCTGTCCCGCGAGGACAAGATGGGCGAGTTCTACACCTACCTGCTGCTCTTCCAGGGCGCCATGGTGGGGATCGTCCTGTGTGACAACATCCTGATGCTGCTGGTTTTCTGGGAACTGACTTCACTGTCGTCCTTCCTGCTGATCGGCTATTGGAAGCACTTGCCCGAAGGCCGCCAGGGCGCGCGAATGGCGCTGACCGTGACCGGTATGGGCGGGCTGGCCATGATCGGTGGCATGCTGATGCTGGGCCAGATCGTCGGCAGCTATGACCTGACAGTCATCCTGGAAAACCGCGAGGCGATCCAGGCCTCGCCGCTATACCTGCCAGCGCTGATCCTGATCCTTCTGGGCTGCTTCACCAAATCTGCGCAGTTCCCGTTCCATTTCTGGCTACCCCACGCCATGGCCGCGCCGACGCCGGTGTCGGCCTACCTGCACTCGGCCACCATGGTGAAGGCCGGTATCTTCCTGATGGCGCGGCTGTGGCCGGTCCTGTCGGGCACGGATGCCTGGTTTGCCATCGTCACGACGGCCGGTCTGGTCACGATGGTGCTGGGCGCCGTGATCGGGTTGTTCAAGAACGACCTGAAGGCGCTTCTTGCGTTTTCCACGGTCAGTCATCTGGGCCTGATCACCATGCTTCTGGGCACCGGCACGCCCTATGGCGCGATGGCCGCGGTGTTCCACATCATGAACCACGCGACGTTCAAGGCGGCGCTCTTCATGACCGCCGGGATCATCGACCACGAGGCGCATACCAGGCACATCCCGTCACTTGGCGGTCTGCGAAAGCTGATGCCGGTGACCTTCGTGATCGCGACCATCGCGTCGCTGTCCATGGCCGGTATCCCGCTGCTGAACGGGTTCCTGTCAAAGGAAATGATGCTGGAGGAGGCTTCGCACACGACGCTGTTCAACTCCCCCTGGCTGGTGCCGGCGCTGGCGACGATTGGTGCGCTGTTCTCGGCCGCCTATTCCTTCCGCTATATCTCTCACGTCTTTCTGGGGAAGGAGCGGGACGATTACCCCTCGCATCCGCATGATCCCGGCTTCGGCATGTGGGCGCCCCCTGCCCTGCTGACCTGTATCGTTGTGCTGATCGGGATCGCGCCCTTCCTGGCCGAACCTTTCGTGCGTGTCGTGACCGGCGCTGTCCTCAGCGGCACGGCGGACATGCCCTATGCGCATCTGAAAATCTGGCACGGGGTCACCCCGGCGCTGATGATGTCTGGCATCGCTGTCGGTGGCGGCCTGATCCTTCTCGCGCTCTACAAGCCGCTGTCCCGCGGCTGGGAAGCTGCACCGCGCCCCGAGGCGAAGGCGATCTTCGACGCGCTGATCGCGGCGGTCGTGCGTGTTGCCGATTGGTTCACGCAAGGGCTGCATAACGGGTCGATGACGCGCTATGCCGCGATCCTGACCGCCACGATCATCGTGGTTGGCGGCCATGCGTTCTTTACCGGCGAAATCGCTCCCCCGACGCGCGAGATGATCGAGCTGGACCCGATGTCCGTCGCCGGTTGGCTGCTGCTGGTCGTGGCGACAGGCTTCCTTGTCTTCTGCCACCGCAACCGCCTGCTGGCGCTGGTGCTGATGGGGGTCGTAGGCCTGATGGTGTCCATCGGTTTCAACTACCTCAGCGCGCCGGACCTGGCCCTGACCCAGATCTCGGTCGAAGTGGTGACCATCATCCTGATGCTGCTGGCGCTGAATTTCCTGCCCAACACCACCCCGGTGGAAAGCAGCATGGGCAAACGGATGCGCGATGGCGGCATTGCCCTTGTAGCGGGTGTCGCGGCCGCGGGGCTGATCTATTCGATCCTCATGCGCGACTTCGCCCAGCCGTCGATCTCGGATTATCACCTGGCGAATTCCTACAAGGGCGGCGGCGGTACCAACGTCGTCAACGTGATCCTGGTGGATTTCCGTGGCTTCGACACGTTCGGCGAGATCATCGTGCTGGGGATCGCCGCGCTGATCATCTACGCGCTGACCGAAACGCTGCTGTCCGGACCTGTCCGCGCCCGGCTGCTGAACCGCAAGCCGGATCAGCCGCGCGCAGGCGATGCACATCCGCTGATGATGGTCGTGATGACCCGGGTGATGTTGCCGCTGTTCCTGATGGTCGGCGTCTACATCTTCCTGCGCGGGCATAACGAACCGGGCGGCGGCTTCATCGCCGGCCTGGTTGTCGCCATCGCTGTTGTGGTTCAGTACATGGCCAGCGGGTTCTCCTGGGCCGATCAGCGGCAACGCTACCCCTATCACGGGATCATCGGCGCCGGGGTTCTGGTTGCCGGGCTGACCGGGATCGGCGCCTGGTATGCGGGCAAACCTTTCCTCAGCTCGGCCTTCGGATATTTCCGCATCCCACCGATGGAAGAGTTCGAACTGGCCACTGCCATGGGCTTTGACTTGGGCGTCTTCCTGGCCGTGGTCGGGGCGGTCATGCTGTCTCTGCACAGCTTCTCGCGACTGGCCCGCCGGGCCGAGATGAACGTCAGCGAACACGCCATGGACATCGACCCGTCCCGCCCCGAAACACCGGCCGGAGAGGAGAGCTGACATGGAGCTGCTGATCGCATCCGCCATCGGCGCGCTGACCGCCGCCGGCATCTACCTGGTGCTGCGCCTGCGCACCTTCCCGGTGATCCTGGGCACCTCGCTGCTCAGCTATGCCGTCAACGTGTTCCTGTTTGCCACCGGGCGGCTTGTCGTGGACCAGCCTCCGATCCTGCGCGACGACGTGACGAGCTATACCGACCCCCTGCCCCAGGCGCTGGTCCTGACGGCGATCGTGATCTCGTTCGGGATGACCGCCGTCGTCGTGATCATTGCGCTTGGCGCCTACCTGAGCGGCAACGACGACCATGTCGACGATCAGCCGGGCCTGTTTTCGGAAGATGGCGACGATGCCGACAGCGAAATGGGCAGCGACTATGCCGGCGGCGGCAAGACGACCACGACGGAGGGCTCAGCATGACCCACTGGATCATCCTTCCCGTCGTTCTGCCCGCCCTGCTGGCCGCGATCATCGTGCTGGGCGTGCGCCATCACCTGATGCTTCAGCGTGTCTTTGCCCTGGCAGGCACCGGGACGCTTCTGGCCATCGCCGCCGGGTTGTTCTGGACCGCGTCCGACGGCACGATCACGCTTTATCAGCTGGGGGACTGGGCCGCACCCTTCGGCATCGTTCTGGTCGCCGACCGGCTGGCCACGCTGATGGTGCTGCTGACCGCGATCCTGGCCCTGCTGGTGCTGCTTTATGCCATCGGATCGGGCTGGGACAGCCGGGGACAGCATTTCCACGCCCTGTTCCAGTTCCAGCTGATGGGCATCATGGGCGCCTTCCTGACCGGTGACGCGTTCAACCTGTTCGTCTTCTTCGAGGTTCTGCTGATCGCCTCCTACGGGCTGATGATCCATGCGGGTGGCACGAAGCGGCTCAGGGCCGGTGTGCAGTACATGCTGTTCAACCTGTTGGGCTCCACGCTGTTCCTGTTCGCGCTCGGCACGATCTATGCCGAAACCGGGACGCTGAACATGGCCGACCTGGCCCAGCGTGTCGCGGCCGCCTCGGCCGATCAGACCGCGGGGCTGCGCACCGCATCGGTGCTGCTGCTGATGGTGTTTGCCGTGAAGGCCGCGATCCTGCCGCTGCATTTCTGGTTGCCCTCGAGCTATGCCAGCGCCCCCGCCCCGGTGGCCGCATTGTTCGCCATCATGACCAAGGTCGGCGCCTACGCGATCATCCGGTTCTACACGCTGGTTTTCCCGCCCAGCCTGACCTCGATGGAGGGGCTGTTCGACACATGGCTGCTACCGGCCGCGTTGGTGTCGCTGGCCGTCGGGATGATCGGCGTGCTGGGATCGCGTAGCCTTGACCGTCTCGTCGCATTTTCGATCATCGGGTCGATGGGGATGCTGATGGCCTCGGTTGCGGTCTTCACGCCGCAAGGCATCACCGCCGCGCTTTACTACGCAGTGCATTCGACACTGGCGGCCGCCGCGCTGTTCCTGCTGGTCGATGTCGTGCGGGATCGTCGCGGCTCCAAGGGGGCTGCATTGGTAGAAGCCCCGCCGATGGCTGGCGGTGCGCTGGTAGCGGGCATGTTCTTTGCCGCGGCGATTGCCATGGCCGGCCTGCCGCCGCTGTCGGGCTTCCTGGGCAAACTGCTGATCTTGGACGCCGCAACGGGCAGCGCCTTGGTCTGGTGGGTCTGGGCCGTCGTGCTCGGCTCCAGCCTTATCGCCGTCGTCGGGTTTTCCCGCGCGGGCAGCACGATCTTCTGGAAGGCCCATGCCGTGCCGGTGCCCGATCCGGGCCACGACACCGACCCGGAGGACGTGCAGGGCAGCCGCGAGCCGCGTGATCCCCCCGCAAAGGCCCCTGCCCTGCCCATGGTTGCCATCGGTGGTCTGCTGGGCCTGCTGGTCGCAACCACTGTGTTTGCCGGGCCGTTGAACCGCTACCTGACCGCGACGACGGACCAGTTGTTCGACCCCGCGCCCTATATCTCCACCGTGCTGGAAACACCCGGCAAGGAGATCAAGAGCCATTACGACGATCATGGCGAAGACAAAGGTGATGATCACGGGGCCGAGGCCGCCGGTGACAGCCATGGCAGCGAGGAGAGCCACTGATGATCCGACGCATCCTGCCTCATCCCATGCTCAGCCTCTTGCTGGTCATCGTCTGGTGCCTTCTGGTCAACGGATTGAGCCTGGGCACCGTGGTCTTCGGCGCAATCCTTGGCATCATCATCCCGGTCGTGACGGCCCCCTACTGGCCCGACCGTCCGCTGATCCCGCATCCACACCGGATGCTGGGCTATATCCTGATCGTCCTGTGGGACATCATCGTCGCCAATGTCATCGTGGCAGGCATCGTCCTGTTCAAGCGCAACAAGGATATGAAATCCGTATGGATCGCCATCCCACTGGATTTGCGCACGCCCGAGGCGATCACGATCCTGGCCGGAACGATCACGCTGACGCCCGGCACCGTGTCGGCCGACGTGTCGGATGAGGGTCATTCGCTGCTGGTCCATGCGCTGGACGCGGACGACCCCGATGCCGTCCGCGACGAGATCAAGACGCGCTACGAACGCCGCCTGAAGGAGATTTTCGAATGATCCAATATGCGCTCGCCTTCGGTTTCGCCTGTGTCGCGCTGGCCCAGATCCTGGCCATGATCCGGCTTATCTCGGGCCCCGGGATCGGGGACCGCGTTCTGGCGCTGGACACCATGTCGGTGAACGCCGTGGCGTTGATCGTACTGATCGGCATTGCCGCGGGATCGCAGATCTACTTCGAGGCCGCGCTGATCATCGCGATGCTCGGCTTCGTGTCGACCGTGGCTTATGCACGCTTCGTGCTGCGGGGGGACATCATCGAATGACCTACGAAATCGGCGAAATCCTGGTTTCCCTGACGATCGTGATTGGCGCGGCCTTCGTGCTTGTCGGGTCCATCGGCCTGGTGAAGCTCGACAAACCCATGGCTCGTCTGCATGGCCCCACCAAGGCGGGCACGCTGGGCGTCGGTGGGATCCTTCTGGCCTCGATTATCTACAGCTTTGCCTATGGCGACGGATCGATGCACGAATTGCTGATCATGGTGTTCCTGTTCGTGACCGCCCCGATCTCTGCGCATTTCATCGCCAAGGTGCACATCCACCGCGACCACACGGCTCAGGAACTGCCCGACCCGCCGAATGACCGCGTCTGGGCCACCAAGGATATCGATCCCGAGGAAACGACCGAGGCCTGAAGCCTCGACGTTCCTCAGCCCACGATCGTTGTCAGAAGCGCGAAAATCGGCACCGCCGCCAGCATCGAAAGAACCCCGTAAAGCAGGTTCCACCGCCATGTCAGTGTCGTGGGCGCATATCCCCCGACCCTGTTTATCATCAGCACCGGCGTGGCCAGCGGCGAGAGCAGAATGCTCATCGCCCAGCCCATCGATATCGATAGTGCGAGCAGCGTCGGGTCCGTGGGCATAACCGGCAGCTTGCCGAAGAAACTGCCAAAGAACACCGCTGTCATGATCGGGCTGAGGCCGAACAGGCTCATCGAGGCGAGGAGGGGCGGCAGCGCCGACAGCAGCAGGAAGTCGGGGATGTTGGCCAGTCCCAGGGCCTGCGCCACGTCATCGGCCGGCACCAGCGCAGAGCCGGCGCGCCCGATGAAACCGGAACAGCCGAGGGTCACGGCCACCCGTGCGGATTGCGGGATACTGTCCAAGGCGATCTCCTTCAGCCGCCGACCGACCGGGACAAGGTCCACCTTGCCGCCATTCCAGTTCTGCACGACCAGCCAGCCGACCAGCATCAGCGGACAGGTCGCCATCAGTCCGAAGATGATGGTCTCGTCCAGCAGGTTGCTGATCAGGATACTGGGACCGAAAAGCCACCCGCAGGCCAGAGCAAACTTGGCCGTGGCCATGCGCGGGAAGATAGGTCTTTGCTGCTTGGCGCGCGGACGATAGGCGCGGAACCTCACCCGGTCCTCGATCGCGCCGACCACCATGAACAGCAGGAACAGAAGAAACCCGATCAGGATCCATAGCTTGCGGTCGACATCCGGGATCAGCTCGAGCAGCGCGAGCGGCGCCACGGCCGTCGGGGACCAGATCACGCACCAGGCAAAGCCGCGCAACAGCGCGGAGACCTGCCGCCGTTCGCGGATCGGGTTCAGGGGATCGGTCGGATCGGTGCTGCGGATACCGCGCTGGATCAGCGGAACAAGGAAGCTGACGACCCCGAGGTTGAAAAGGATCGACATGATGCCCGAACCGGAGAAAAGCGCGTAGAACCGCCGTCCGGCCGGTTGCCGGGCCAGGAACCGGCCTAGCGCCTCGACCGAGGGGGAGCTTCCGGCGGCTTCGTGCAGCAGGCCCAGAAGCAGGATGAACGCCATCAGGAAGGTCGCCTGGCTCAGCGCGCCGGCAAGGTCCTGCTGCGGCGTCGGGCTGAACTGCCAGACAGCCCATGACAGGACGGCAGACAGGCAAAGCAGGTAGACCTCCCGCAGGCCGATCTTGCGGGCGGAGGCGAGGATCACCGCCGCCATCGCAACCCAGGCCCCCGTTTGCGCGACGTTGTTGTCCGTCATCCGCGCCAGCAGTTCGGTCGCCATCAGCGTCATGAAGAGCCATCCCAGCAGAAGCCTTTGCGGCTTGCCGGGCGATGCGGGTCGGTTGGGATCGATTTCGGGCAGGTCTTGCGACGCACCGGATGACGAGGGGCGGTCCTCCGGGTGTTTCATGGGGCTTCCAATATGCTCTGTGCAGCGCCTATCAAAACCACTTCGCGCAAAGGGGCAAGTCGATCCCGCCTTGCGGTTACCGCATAGCGAGACGTAGGCGCAAATCTATGGCCATTCGCCCGTGGGTTAGTCGAACAGACGCAGAGCAGACCCCTGCGGCGGATCGCGCGGCACGTTGCGCTGCAGGTCCATCACGTAACCGATGATTTCGGCCACGGCCTGCCAGTGTTCGTAGGGGATCTGCTCGTCGATCTCGGCTACGGCATGAAGCGACCGGGCCAATGGCTTGTTCTCGATCAGGGGCACGTCGCTTTCGCGGGCGATCTTGCGGATTTGCGCGGCCATCAGGTCCGCGCCCTTGGCCACGCAGACCGGCGCCTCGTCCACACCGTTCTCGTACCGCAGGGCCACGGCAAAATGGGTCGGGTTGGTCAGCACGACGGTCGCAGTCGGCACGGCGGTCTTGATCCGCTGGCGCGACCGCTTGCGGCGTTCCTCGGCCCGCTTTGCCTTGATATGCGGGTCGCCTTCCGTGTCCTTGTGTTCGTCCTTGATGTCCTGGATCGACATGCGCTGTTTCTTCAGCCACTGGAACCGCTTCCACATGATGTCGGCAATGGCGATCACGACCAGAAGGATGGTGACGATGATCAGCAGCAAGGCGGCATAGCGCCCGATATAGGGCAGGATGGCGTGCGGCACGACGGATTCCGCCTGCCAGATACCCCGCACGGCAAGCTGCGCGATGTAGATCGAGATTCCGCCGACCACCAGGACCTTGGCCACGCTTTTCAGGAATTCGACGAAGCTGTCGAGCGAGAAGATCTTCTTGAAACCCTTCAACGGGTTGATCTTTTCCATCTTGGGCGTGATCCGGTCTGCGGCCACGACGATATCGCCCTGGATCAGGATCCCGACCACCGCCGCCAGCAGCATCGTCGCCGCAACGGGGGCCAGCACCGTGGCCATGCCCATCGAAAGCTCCCATGTCACCTGGCTGAGATCGTTCAGCCCCTGAACGTCCTCGCCGATCCGCACCTGCCCGGCATTTTCGAAAACCCGGCGCAAGACACCGGCCAGCATCGGCCCCAGCTGCGGGAAGAACAGCACCGCCACCAGGAACAGCGACAGCACGGACATCATGTTGCCCGCTTCCTTTGATGACGGAACGTCGCCTTTCTCCCGCGCCTGGCGGAGTTTTCGCGGCGTGGCCTCTTCTGTCTTGTTATGCTTGTCCTCTTCGGCCATCCCGCCCCCTTAGAATGTCAGCAGGCCCAGCCACTCGACAAAGCGGGCGGCGAAGGTGCGCAGGGCGGTTGGAACGGACAGGACCAGCACGAACAGGCCCGAGGCAATCAGCACGGGCGCGGCAACGAAGAAGACCGGCAGCGACGGCAGCATGCGGTTCGTCAGGCCCAACCCGGTATTGAGAACGACCCCCATCACGTAGAACGGTGCGGCGACCGACATCCCGACATAGAACGCGGCCGATCCCGCCTTGACCATATGTTCGGCCAGGTCACCAGGCATCAGCCGCCCGGCCGGAAACACGTCATAGGAATGGATCAGCGCCCCGATGATGACGTGATGGATGTCGGCTGCAAAGATGATCGCGACGGCCGCCAGAAGCAGAGCGGTCGCGATCAGGGTAGACCCCTGGAACGACCCGATATCGGGGGCAAAGGCGTTCGACAGGCCGGACACCATGCCGATCTGCGCGCCTGCGACCTGAAGCCCGGTCATCAGCACGCGCCCGGCCATCCCGATCCACGCGCCGATCGTCACCTCGAAGGCAAAGGCGCGGATCAGTCCGGCCGGATCGCCCGGGATCGGACCGCTGGCGACGATGGGTGCAATCACGATCGACAGCAGCAGCGACATGGCCAACCGGTGACGCACGAAGACAAAGCTTTCGCCAAAGGCCGGGATGAACATCATCGCCGCGCCGATCCTGGCAAAGACCAGCGCCACGGTCAGGAACTGGGTGGTGAGGAAGGCAGACAGGTCCATGCCCCCTACCCTCCGATCGTGGCCAGCGTCCGCAGGTTGGCGTTGCGGTGGATCTCGTTATGGGAAATCACCTGGGTCATCGGGCTGACCCGTTCCAGCATGTTGCGGATGAAGCTGCGCGCCTCAGGGCTGACAAGGATCGCGGGCCAGCGGTCTTCGGCGGCATGTTTCTGGATCGTCTTGCGCGCTTCGAGGACGAATTCCTGGATGCGCTGCGGCGACATGATCAGGTTGCGGTCATCGCCGTTCACCCGGACGTTTTCGACGAATTCCTGATCCCATTGCGGGGACAGTGTGATGACCGGGATGAAGCCCTGCTCGTCCGACAACGCCTTGCAAATCTGGTTCGACAGCCGCCGGCGCACATGTTCTGTGATCGTCACCACGTTGGACGACGTCCGCTTGGCTTCTGCAATCGCCTCGACGATCAGGGGCAGGTTGCGGATCGACACCCGTTCCGTCAGCAGGGCCTGCAACACATGCTGCACCAGGATCGCCGGAGAAGTGCCGCCGATCTCTCCGATCAGCTTCTGATAATCCCGGTCCAGCCCCTCGATCAGGTGCTGCGTCGCCCCATAGGTCTGAAGGTCCGGCATATGTTCCTTCACCACCTCGGTCAGGTGGGTGGTGATGACGCTTTCGGGATCGACGACGGTATAGCCTTGCTGTTCGGCCTGCTGTGCGTGCATCGGCTGGATCCACAACGCATCAAGGCCAAAGGTCGGATCCTTCGCCTTCTCGCCGGGCAGCTTGATCGGGTTGTCGGACGGGTTCACGACCATCATGCCCTGCGGGCGCACTTCGCCGCGTGCGACCTCCACACCCTGAACGAGGATGGCATAGCTGTTGGCAGGCAGCATCGGTTCGTCCGTGATCCGAACCGAGGGCAGGATGAAGCCGTATTCACGGGCAAAGAGGTTGCGCAAGCTCTTGATCTTGCCGGGCAGCGCGGCGTCGGTGGCCGCCATCAGCGGCACCAGACCTTCGCCCATTTCCAGCCGCAGATCGTCCAGCTTCATCGTGGTCTGGACGCTGTCATCTTTGCCGCTTTTGCCGGCCCGTTCTTCCTCGATCTTGGCGCGGCGCGTCGCCTCGGCGGCCTTTTCTTCCTGCACCTGGATGTAACGGCCCAGACCGGCCATCAGCCCTGCCATCAGGGCAAAGATCGGCAGCGGAAAGCCCGGCAGGATACCGATCAGGACCAGCATGCCCGACGCCATGTAAAGCGCCTTGGGAAAGCGCGACAACTGACCCAGTACCGCCTCGTTCGCCGCGCCCACGGTCCCGCCCTTGGTCACGATCAGGCCCGCGGCCAGCGACACGATCAGCGCGGGGATCTGGGTGACCAGCCCGTCACCGATCGTCAGCGTGGTATAGGCATTCGCGGCCTCGGTCACCGACAGGTCGTATTGCAGGACACCGATCAGGATGCCGCCGATCACGTTGATCAGCGTGATGATGATCCCGGCAACCGCATCGCCGCGCACGAATTTCGACGCACCGTCCATGGCGCCGAAGAACCCGCTTTCATCCTCGAGTTCCTTGCGGCGGCGCTTTGCCTCCTGCTCGTCGATCAGGCCCGCGCCCAGATCGGCGTCGATCGCCATCTGCTTGCCGGGCATCGAATCCAACGAGAAACGCGCCGAAACCTCGGCGATCCGCGTCGAACCCTTGGTGATGACGAGGAAGTTGATGACCACCAAAATCGCGAAGATCACGATCCCGATGACGAAATTGCCCGACACGATGAAACGCGAGAACCCCTCGATCACGCCGCCTGCCGCGCCCGGGCCGGTATGCCCCTCGCTCAGGATCAGGCGGGTCGAGGCGACGTTCAGCGACAGGCGCAGCATCGTGACGACCAGCAACAGCGTCGGGAAGGAGTTGAATTCCAACGGTTTCGGGATCCACAACGCGACCATCAGGATCAGGACAGAGACCGACAGCGAAATAGCCAGCCCAAGGTCCAGGATCACCGGCGGCAACGGCACGAAGAGCACCGCAAGCACCATGATGACACCGAAGGCAAACCCGATATCGCGGTTCTTCAGGCCCAGGGCGAACATCTGTGCCCCCTGCCCCGTATTCGTCCGGCTGTAGCTTTCAGACGCGCTCATCTACGACCCCTGGCTGAGGGCCGGCAGGATCGGCGCAATGTTGTTCGGACCAAAGAGCGTTCGCCCCCCCTGCCCGTCATGGGCCTCGCGCCCCAGCCATGCGGTCCAGAAGACACCCGTGGTCGGCATGCGACGGGCCGGGGCGGTCGGGGCCTGGGCTGTCCGCGGCGCACTGGCCCCAGCCATTTCGCGGAAATCGTCCAGCCGTGCATTGGCGACCTTCAGGTTCTGTTCCAGCCGGCCGAGATAGGCCTTTTGCAGGTCCTCGGTCCCGGAATGGTAGGACGCCGCCGCCTTGGCCCAGTCGCCCTTCTTCTCGTAGAGCCGGACAAGATACTCGGCTGCATATTCGACATTGCGGCGCGGGTTGAACCCGTCGGCAATCGTGTCGAACGCATCGGGATGCCAATGCATGTTGATCTGCATGCACCCCACGTCGATCGAGGTCGTGCCCTGCGCCCGCAATTCGCGCACCCAGTGAACGGCCTCTTCCTCGCTATTGAAATACTTGCCGGTGCCAGCCGCATTGGCCGTGTAGGGCCAGACCGTCAGCTCCCCACCCCGGTAGAGTCCGCTTTCTTGCAGGCCGATGCCAAGCAGCAGGTTGCCGGGGATCTGGTGACGCAGCTGGGCCAGCAGGATTTCACGGATACACATGCCGTTGACGGCGACGGGACCCGAAACGCTGCGCTGGTGCTCGGGCTCCGCCGCGCGCTCTGTCGGAGTGTAGAAACCCGACCATTGCGCCATGACCGCGCCGGGCCACAGCAGCAGGAGAATCGCGAGGAACCGCATCAGACCGTCCCGCTTGCGATCAGGTCGAAGACGCGGTCCGACAGGCCCTTGACCGTCGTGTAGATCAGCGGCGTCGCCACCAGCAGCACCAGGAAGATCGCGGCGATCTTGGGCACGAAAGTCAGGGTCATTTCCTGGATTTGCGTCAGCGCCTGGAAGAACGCGATGAACAGACCGACCGCCAACGCCACCACCAGGATCGGCGCCGAGGCGATGAGCACCGCCAGGAACATGTTCGACATGATGTCGTAGGTCAGGCTTTCGGTCACGGCGCCCTCGTCAGATCGGCATCTGCATGATCTGCTGATAGGCCTCGACCAGCTTGTCGCGGACAGAGACCGCCATGCGCAGCGTGGTTTCCATTTCCAGCGTGGCTTCGACGACCTGCTGTGCCGACACTTCGCCGACCAGGCCGGCTTCCTGCACCTTCTCCGACTCCTTGATGGAGGTGACGACGTCCTGCGCCGCCCCCTTCACCATGTCCGCGAAGTTGACGCCTTCCGCCGCAGCCGCGCTCTCGATCCCCTGGCCGGGGCCACCCTGCAACGTGCGGGACGACCCGTAGGCGTTGTTGACGAGGCCGGTGGTGATCAGCTTGTCGGTCATGTCGATCTCTATTTCAGCATATCAATGATCTGGGACCGCATCTTCCGGGCGGCTTCGAACATGTTCATGTTGGCTTCGTAACTGCGAGCCGCTTCGCGCATGTTCGCCATCTCGAGGATGGGCGACACGTTCGACACCTTGACGAAGCCGAACTCGTCGGCCGCCGGGTGCGACGGCTCGTACCGCAGCGCGAAGTTGGCATTGTCGCGCCCGATGCTCGACACTTCGACGGTGGAAACTCCGGTGTCGCGGTCCACCATTTCCTCGAAGGTGATGGTCTTGCGGCGATACGGGTCCTGCCCCGGCTCCATCGCGGTCGAGCTGGCATTGGCCACGTTCTCGGACACGACCTTCAGCCGCTCACCCTGGGCCAGCATGCCGCTTGCGGAAATCTTCAGAATGGAATCCAGCGCGTCCATTTAATCCCCCTTACCTGACGCCAGTCGCGGCAAGGGTCAGCAATTCATGCCCCTTGCGGTACAGCTGCGCAGCCAGGCGATAATTTTCGGCAGTTTCGGTTGCCTTGATCGTCTGCTGTTCAAGAGCGACCGTATTTCCATCCAACGATTGCTCGTAGGTCTGCTCGTCCTCGCGGATGGACACACCGGCGGCAACGCTCGTCGCACCGCCGATATGCTTGGAATTGGTGACCTTCAGACCACCCGTGGCCGCCCCGCGCATCACGTCGGCAAAATCGGTGACGTCACGCGACTTGTAGTTGGGCGTATCCGCATTGGCGACGTTCTGGGCAATCACCTGCTGGCGCGCACCAAGCCACTGCATCCGCTGGCCGGCGAGCTTGAAAAAAGACATGTCTGTCAGCTTCACAGCAAGGTTTCCTTTTGATTGGTCCAAGGATATACTTATATCAACCTAAGATTAGCATGATTAAAATCCCAAGAGCAATGGATAGTTAACATGAAGACAGCATTCTCACAGCTTTCTACCCTTGCTCGGAACACCGAAGGGTCAAGAATAGCCGGAGAGGTCAGTGCGATCACCGGCCTGACCCTGACAGTAGTGGGCCTGACCCGCGCTCTTGGCATCGGTCAACGTTGCACGATTTTCGGGCGCAAGGGCTCGGTCCTGGCCGAGGTCGTCGCCGTTGACGGCGAAGGCACACGGGTTCTGCCCTTCGGCACTTGGGACGGAGTCACCATTGGCGACCGGGTCGAGATCAGCACACAGGGCGAAAAGATCCGCCCCGACATCAGCTGGGTCGGCCGCGTGGTCGATGCCCTCGGCCGCCCGGTGGACGGCAAGGGCGTGATCCATGATGGGCCGCATCCCTGCTCTCCCAAAGCCGCGCCGCCGAACGCCTATTCCCGCCGTCGCGTCGGCGACCGGATCGACACCGGGGTGCGCGTCTTCGATGTTTTCACACCGCTCTGCAAAGGTCAGCGAATGGGCATTTTCGCGGGCTCTGGCGTCGGGAAATCCTCGCTCCTGTCGATGATGGCGCGCCGTGCAGAGGCGGACGTCATCGTCGTCGGCCTTGTCGGCGAACGTGGACGTGAGGTGCAGGATTTCATCCAGGACGATCTGGGCCAGGAAGGGCTCGACCGGTCGGTGATCGTCGTGTCCACCGGGGACGAACCGCCCCTGATGCGCCGGCAGGCCGCTTGGACCGCGACCGCCGTGGCCGAATACTTCCGTGACCAAGGGCTTCAGGTTCTGTTGCTGATCGACAGCGTCACCCGCTTTGCCATGGCGCAGCGAGAGATCGGCCTGGCCGGTGGCGAACCGCCGACGACCAAAGGCTACCCGCCTACCGTCTTCGCAGAGCTTCCGCAGCTGCTGGAACGCGCTGGACCGGGCACAGGTGAACATGGCGACATCACTGCCCTCTACACCGTCCTGGTCGATGGCGATGACATGAACGAACCGATCTCGGATTCCGTGCGAGGTATCATGGATGGTCACGTCGTTCTGGACCGCGCCATCGCGGAACAGGGCCGCTTCCCCGCCGTGAATCTTCAGCGCTCCATCTCCCGGATGCTGCCGGATTGTCACAACGATGGGGAATACGCTGTCCTTAAATCCGCGCGCCGTGCCCTCGCCCGCTACGCCGATATGGAAGAGCTTATTCGCATTGGCGCGTACCGTGAAGGCACCGATCCGGATATCGACGCGGCGATCCGTTTTGCGAAACCGGCCGAAGAGTTTCTGTCTCAGCAAAAGAAGGAATCCACGCCCAGCGATCAGGCCTTCGCCCGCCTCTTCGAATTGCTGAGCGATGCCGGGATCGAAGTCGCCTTGCCGCGCAAGGAGGGCTGAGTTGACAGCTGTCAACTTGCCACCCTCGCACCTTCCAAAGCCTTGAGCATGGGGATTGGTGAGAACCGACCTTCCCCGGCCTTCTTCGTCAAAGCCCGGAAATAGGCGCCGGGATTACCGATTTCGCCAATTCTCTGCACCATGGCGGCAAGGGTTGCCGTTGCATGTTCGGGTCCCATGATGCGGCATGCATCAGACCACCCCCTTGCGTCAATTCCGGTCATCGGAGCGACGCGACACATTGCGGAGACAAGGTCGGGCCAAGTCCTGGCGGGTCGGTCGAGGTAAGGCGCAATGTCTGGACAATTATCGAGGACCATACGAATTGGAACCTCGCTCCCTATTTCTAAGTTTTCTTTTTTTGAACTATGATAGTGCCGCTCATTCCGGGCATCATTGCCGCTCAAAACAGGTGTTTCGTCCAGGATTTCTTCGGTGTTGTCCTGCGGGATATCCACACCCAATTGGTTGTGAACGTCCGTCAGGAAACTCTGCATTCTCGCATGCATCTCCTCGATTTCCGTGAGAGAGAGCTTTCGGCGCAGGTAGCGTCGGGCCAGCTGCGCCTGGTCGTCGAACGCGTCCAGGTTGGCAGACTGACCGCTGTTAATCGCATAGAGGATCAGCTTGGTCGCATCGCGTAGCATCAGCGAGATCTCCTCCCGCAATTCCTTGATCCGATCACGTCGCTGCATTTCTGCCGTAGCTCTTTCGGCGATCTCTGGCGCAAGGGTCAGCAGAGGACGGAGATCAAAGCCGAAGGCGCGCGTGATCTGTCCGCCTTGCCCGCGGCGTGCATAACGCTTTCCGTTCGGGCTGTCGTGACGCAGGATCAGGCCGGCCTTGACCAACGCGGCCAGATGCCGACGCAGAGTGCTTTCCGGCATGCCGTGGGCGCGCTCACAGATCGAGGTATTGGATGCGAAGACAACCATCGGTGTGCCGTCTGTCAGCTCGGCATGAGGGTGGAACGTCAGCAGCACTTGCAGCAGGGCCAAGGTCCGATCCCCGATCCCATATTGATCCCTGACAACCGAGAGGCTGTTCAGGACATCCCATTTTCCGACGCTGGGGAGGGTCGAAACTCCGTTTCCTTTGGCCTGATGGTCCAATAGGTCGGCCGTCACCGGCCGCCGCCCGAAGGGCGTCGTTGTCACTGTCCGCATTTTTTCTTCACGAAGGCAAATCTTCCCCGTTCACCGCCTCTGGCGGTGTTGACAGCTGTCAACCTGAAGGGCTAGATTCGAGGTGCTAGAACGAAAACGGCCTCTCGGGATGATATGTCCTGGGGGGTCTTTTTTATTGATTTTGCCTCTGGTCGTGCCTCCTTTGTGTCCTCTGCTCCTGTCGGGCTTGCGCCCTTATTCTCCGCGGGCTTTCAGCCAGTCACGGTGAATCTCTGCGATATTGTCGATCAGCCAGTCCTCGAACCCGTCGGCCTGTTTGGCATCGAAGGTGAGAACGGTTTTGCGACCGGATTTCTTTGCCCTGGCCAACGGCGCATCGTCCTGACCGGTCAGGGTTCTTTCCGCTGGCTTCGGTTTGGCCTTGGTTTCCGTCAATTCGGCCAGAACAGCCTCGAACCGTTGATCCGAAGAAAGACCTTCAGTTGCCTGCAATGTCTTTTGCAGTGCTTTCAGCGGGCGGTCCCGCGCCTCGAACCTGTCGGCCAGCATACGCCACCGATCGCGACCAGCCGCGGGCGCGGCACCGATCTCGGCGATCAGCTCGAAGGGCAGGGCGTCCGCGACGCTCAGCATTCGGGAAATCACGGTCTTGTCGATATGCAGGGCGTCACAGATCACCTTCCGGTCGAACCCGCCATCCCGCATTTGCCGGGCGAAGTTCGCCTTTTCGATGAAGGTTAGGTCTCGCCGGGCAGCGTTTTCCTGACCCTGGGCAATCACCAGGTCGCGGTCATTCAGATCGCGGACCATCGCCTTGACCGGCATGTTCAGGGCCTTCAGCGCCGCAACCCGACGCCGGCCATAAACCACCTGGTAGCGACCTTCTTCGTTCGGATCATGCCGCAACAGGACAGGGACCTGCTGGCCATATTCCTGAAGCGATGCTTTCAGGGCGTCCTGCTCAGCTTGGTCCTCGCCCAGTCGGTCCACCAGACCACCGGGGTCGATCATGTCGGCGGGAACCTCGATCAAGGCGCGGCTTTTCAGTTCCGCGATCGACTGGCTGACGGCACCAATCGCACCCTTGGAATAGCGCGGCCGGGCAGGGGAGGGGGCTTCGGTCTTCTCGGCGTCAGGCGGATCCGTCCGGTCCGCTTGTTTCGGCATGTCGCCCATCAGACCTTTCAGCAAATCCTTGCGTGCCATCAGCGTCCCCAAGCCTCCTGGATCAGGCCTTCGATCTCGCCGTTCACGGCGTCCAGGCTTTCGCGCGCCCTGTCATAGGTCGTCCGGGTGAATTGGCTCTTTTCCACCTCATACAGGGTCTGTTTCGTGATCCCGGCATCGGAAATCGCGGTGGATTTGAGGACTGGATGGTTCAGGACGTACTCTCCGAACATGGACCGCATGAAGCTGACCATCTGGTTCTGCGGCCCGTCGCCCGGTTCGTACCGGGTCACGACATAGCGCATCCAGTCATAATCCATATTGCCGCCAGCCTCGCTGACCACTCCCAGCAGGTTCGAGGTCATCAGCAGGAATTGACACATGGACATCACGTCCAACATCTGCGGATGCACGGTCACCAGCACGGCGGTCGCGGCCGACAGGGCCGACATCGTCAGAAAGCCCAGCTGCGGCGGACAATCGATCACCACGAGGTCATATTCAGACTCTATTTCAGCCAATTTGTCCCCGACACGGGTAAAGAACAAAGACCCCGACCGCTCGGCCAGAGCGCGGGGCGTTTCGTGTTCGAACTCCATCAGGTCCAGGTTGCCCGGGACCAGGTCGAGATTGGTGAAATACGTCTTCTGGATCACGTCGCTTAGCGGCACCGGATCCTCGTAGCGGATCGCGTCATAGAGCGTGCCACCGTCCAGAAGGTCGAATTCCGGCTGAAACCCATGCAAGGCAGACAGGGAGGCCTGGGGATCAAGGTCGATCGCCAGCACCTTGTAGCCGTCCAGCGCAGCTTTCTGCGCCAGATGCGCGGCAGTCGTCGTCTTGCCGGACCCACCCTTGAAGTTGATGACGGTAATGACCTGAAGGTGATCGCCGTCGCGCCGGCCTGGCATGTAGGTGCCGGTCACCTTTGCGCCGGCCTCCAACATCTCGCGCAGGGCCTGAATGTCATCGGCGCTGTAATAGCGCCGACCATTGCCGCGCATCTCGACCTCGGGGGCCTTCCCATCCAGGTGTAGTTTGCGCAGATAAGAGTCTTTTACGCCTAATAGAGCCGCAACTTCCCCCGCCGTGAACTTTCGCATTTCCTTGCGGGCATTCGGGGGAAACAACTGGGACCGATGCTGCTGGAGCCGCTCTGAAAGCTTCTCCGCGTGGTCGCCCACAAGTTTATCGATCCGTTCGTGACGGCGCATTGCGACTGCCCTTCTGTGCATCCGATTGTTACGGATTTTGTCGTTTTCGACGCTTTGTTCCGTAATTAGATGCCCAGCTTTGCAGATTCGGGCAAGCAGAATCTGCCACAATTAGTGTTTTCAGGGGCTACTAGACACTTATCTAGTGTGAAATCGCCACTTCTAGCGGTTCCACCGCAAGATCGTGATC
Source organism: Pseudooceanicola atlanticus (assembly GCF_000768315.1). Taxonomy (GTDB): domain Bacteria; phylum Pseudomonadota; class Alphaproteobacteria; order Rhodobacterales; family Rhodobacteraceae; genus Pseudooceanicola; species Pseudooceanicola atlanticus. Next base: position 46,650 of record NZ_AQQX01000016.1, on the reverse strand, counting down.
TCTTCCAGCTCGGCCGCTTCGCGTTTCGCAAGGGCTGCCTGCTCCTCCCGAAGGTCTTTCAACCGAACCGATTCGAACACTTTCTGCTCGCGGTAGAGCTCTCTGAGCTTTTCCTCGAACTTGGCCAGTTCCGGCTCGATCACTTTCAGCTGGATGTCGATCTGGCGGATCTGCGTGCGCACGGAGTCCACGAAGGACGCGATGTAGGGCACAGCCTCGATCGCGTCGGAATAGCGTTCGCGGTTCAGCTTGTCGTTCAATTCGCGCTTCTGCCGGGCCAGCTTGTCCCGCTTTGCACGAACGGTCGCCATGTCGCGAGACACCTGGTCGATCTCGTTGCCTCGCAGACGTTCCATCACGGACAGGGCGCGCCGCCGCTTGGTCGACATCAGTGACCGCTCCCTTTCTTGGGCGTCTGCGTGTCTTCAGCTCGGTATTGGCCGCGTTTCTTCAGGATGGCGATGCGCATCTGTTCCAGGATTTCCGGCGAAAAGGTCACGTAGGAACCGGGCCGCTGCACGGAATAAGGCTGACCATCCGCACCGGGCGCGTCGACAGGGTCCGTGTTGGGCCGGCTTGCATTGCCGCCCGCGGCGTCAACAGCACCCGGAAGCAAGGCCAGAAACAGAACGAACGCGCGGATCATACCGCCGGCAATTCTTTCTGGGTCGCTTCGACCTCGTAGAAATCGGGCTGCAACCGGGTCGGAATGTTGCCGCGGCCGATCTCAACGCAGATGTTCGGGGGATGAGCGGCGACCATGGCAACAAAGATATCGCGGATCACGTGATAGAAGGCCGAGTCCTCTTCCTCGATCTGGGTCAGGCGCCCGGAAATCGGTTGCACCATGCAATAGGCGAGGAACACGCCCAGGAACGTCCCGACAAGCGCGCCGCCGATCATGGCACCCAGAACCTCCGGCGGTTGGTCGATCGACGACATCGTCTTGATCACTCCCAGAACAGCCGCGACGATCCCGATCGCCGGCAAACCGTCCGCCATCGTCTGGATCGCATGGGCGGCGGCCAGGCTTTCGTGGTGATGCTTCTTGATCTTGCGGTTGATGACGTCTTCGGTCGCGTACTTGTCGTCGAACTGCATCGACAACATGCGGAAACTGTCCCGGATCAGGTCCAGCGCAAAGTGGTCTTTGGCGATCTTGGGGTAACGACCGAAAATTTCGCTGCCGCTCGGATTCTCGATATGATCGTCCAGGGCGAGGATGCCGCGCGTCCGGTAGATGCGGGTCAGTTCGAACATCAGCGACAGAAGATCGTTGTAATCCTGTCCCTTCCACCTCGAGCCCTTCAGGACCTTACCGACGCCCTTGAGCGAGGATTTGATCACCGAGAAGGAGTTCGCGATCACGAAGGACCCGATTGCCGCGCCCCCGATCATCATGCCTTCGAAGGGCAGGGCATGAAGAACAATGTCCATCTTGCCGCCCGAAAGCATAAAGCCCCCGAACACCAGGCCGAAAACCATTGCCAGGCCAAGGAACAACGTCATTTTCTGTCACCTATGCTGCTGCGCGCCGTATTGTTCTAAGTTATTTGCGGTCTAGCATATGTATAATTGACATCGGATCAAGTATAAACAAGAATAGATCGCAATTGTTTCTTGCTTATGCGGGGCGTTTGATGGGCAGAGCTGACAAGCTGGCGTATTTCCTTGAGGCTGAGCAGCTGGCAGGGATCTTTGCCGAATGGCCGGACGAGATGAACGTCGTGCTCTGCCTCGACGAGGATGGCGGCTGTGAAATCCTTGTATATCACAAGGATGAAGGCCGCGGCGTCCTGCGCAAGGTGTCGTCCGTGCTGCAGCGGCCCATGGGGCAGTTCATGGTCGTGCCCGAAACGAAGGGTTATCCGACGCGGCGTGTCCTGTTCTCGGAAGAGCAGAAGATGCTGAACCTCGTGGCCGAGGCCTATGACCTGCCCGAGATTGCCCAGGACTACGCAATCAACTTTCAGTACGCGGTCGATCAGGGGCTCGACCCCGATACGATGCGCCCGACCGAAGGAGCCAAGCCGCGGGAGCGTCCTGCGGCTCCGGGGCCGAAATTCCGCCACCGCTCCGGCGCGGCGCTGGCCAATGACATCAAGCCGCCGCGCCCCGTTCGCCCGCGGATCAAGTTGTCGATGGGTGGGCTTGGGAAGAAGCTGAAGCCCGAAGCGCCCGCCGAACCTTCCATGCCGCACGGCTATGCCCCTGCCGGCAGCAAGGGTCGCGAGGATTGTTCTTTCGAACACGCGCATCTTTACTGCCAGGATGGTCATGTCCGTCTCGTCATTGCGCCGGAACGTGTGACGATCCGGACCGAGCCGCGAACCATTTCCGATGTCGGATTCAGAGACGATTTCGCCCGTTTCATGCTGCCGCGTGCGGCGCTGAACGGGTGGCGCAGTGGCGAGGCGCAGGTTATCGACATGCCGGTGGAAAGTTTTCCCGCAGCGCTGGCCCGCCGTTATGACGGCCAGGCTCGGCATGCCGAGGTGACCGTAACGTCGCGCGGCGTCTTTGTTGCTCCCGGCGCGTTGGTCGAAGGGTGGGTGCCGCCGGATGCACGACGCAAGCCGATCCTGCGCCGCGTCTTCACCCCGGCGCGTGTGATGGTCCTGACCGTGCTGGGCCTTGGGCTTGGGGCAGGGGCCTACATGATCCGCACCGATGGAATCGAGCCGCTGCAATTCGGCCTCGACCTCAAGATCTTCGACGAGGCGCCGGCGCCCGCTGCCCTCGAAAGCTCCGTCGAACCCGAGGTCACTCGCCAAACCGGGTCTCCGCTCAGCCTCATCGACGCGATGGCGCGCGAGGAAGAGCGGAGCGAAGGAGAATGATCTGCACGATCATCACGCCGGTCGGTCCGGGGCACATGGAGCTGTTCCAGACCAGCTGTGCGCCGTCCGTCGAACAGGCCAAGGCGTGGAACATGGGGCCGTTCACCGAGGTCCGGCACCTGATGATGGACGATACGGAGGGGAAGTTCGGCCGCTCCGCCCGCCGGAACGAAGCGATCGCAATGGCGCAGGAGGCCGGCTCGGACTGGGTTTTCTTCCTCGACGCCGATGATGTGATGACGCCGAACGCCTTCGAAGGCTTCGGGCGTATCATCGCCGAGGAGCCCGATCTTCAGGCGGTTTGGGGTCTGATCTGTACCTTCGACGAGGGCGGCGAACCCGGCCTGCGCGAAGACCAGGCAGAGCGGCTCGACACCCGCGAAGACTTCCTGTCGTTCCCGCCCTATGCGGCCGTTCAGATCGGCGGGTTCATCCGGACCGATTGCGCTGCGCGGTTCGGTTTCGATGCGGATATGGATACGGGCGAGGATTACAAGCTTTACTGTCAGCTGTGGGACCAGTGCCGCTGTGGCAAGCGGGCCGAGATCTTCTTCGTCAACCGGCGTGGCCAGCATTCGACGGGGCCACGGTCCGCCACGGGTGAGGATTGGTATCACGAAACCAACCGCCAATGGGCGGAGCAACTGAAACAGGTCGAGGTCTGGGCCACAATCCGCGACGGGGAGGGCGCACCGGCCCGGATGCGGGTGACGAACCCGAACGACCTGATCCAGATGACCCACCTGCGCGGCAAGTTCTTCGAGGCCGACAGCCTGGCCAAGCTGAAGAAGCTGGTAAAGGCGCCGTCCCCCCGCATTGTTGAGGTGGGCGCGAATATCGGCAATCACGTGGTCTGGTATGCCCAGCACCTCGATGCGTCACGCATCTACCCGGTCGAACCGAACCCCGAGGCGCTTACGCTCTTGAACCAGAATATCGCGGCCAACGGCATCGACACGGTGATCGACCGGCGGGGCATGGGCTATGGTGCCGGCAAGTCTACCGGGACGTTCCGCACCCAGACCGACAATGCCGACAACCTTGGCGCAACGCGTCTGGTGGCCGATGAAACGGGTGGAATCGAGACGAAAACGCTCGACGCGATGATGGGGGACGAAAAGGTCGACTTCATCAAGATCGACGCCGAGGGGATGGAGCTTGATGTCCTCGAAGGGGCCCGCGACCTGATCGCCCGGGACAAGCCCGTCATCTGGGTCGAGGTGCTGCGCGAAAACATGCTGGGTTTCGCCCAGTCTTGGTGCAAGTCCGCCGGTTACCGGATCGTCGACAGTACCACTTACGTCAACACGATCGATTACTTCGCTATCCCGAAGGAGTGACATGGCCGATACAACTCTCTCTCGCAAGGACCGTCGCGCCAAGATCGCCAAGGCGTCGAAGATCTATGGGATCAAGGGCCAGGAATCCCTTGACCTGCACGAGGCGTATCGGGCCCTGAACCAGAACGACGTGAAACGGGCGGTCCAGCTGGCCCACCCGATCACGAAAAGCCACCCGAAAAGCGTGCATGCCTGGGTGGTCATGGGCGGCGCGGCCCTTGCACAGCGCGAAGGGAAGACCGCGCAGGCATTCTTCCAGCGCGCGCTGGATTTTGCGCCCAGCGATACCGGTGCGCTGGTCGGGCTGGCCAAGTCCTTCGTGCTGCAGGCCGACCCTTACGAGGCCGTGAGCACGGCCGAACGGGCCTTCGCCGCCGGCGCTGACGAGATCGGCCTTGCCCGCCTCTATGCCGAGCTGATGTCGGAAATGGGCCGCAGCCAAGCCGCGACCGATGTGCTGGCCCCCGTCGCCCTGCGGCTGGAGGATCCGACGCTCTGCATGCGGCTGGCCGATCTGCTGTGCGATTATGACGAGACCCGCCGGGCCGCCGAATGGTTGGAACGCGCCTGGCGTATCGATCCGGAAGTCGAGGCGCACCGCATCGCCCGGCTGCGCGCGATGGTCTACCTGCGCAAGCTGGACCAGGCGAACAAACTGGCCGACGAATTGCTGGCCGATCCCAGCGTGAAGGACCGTGACACCGTCATCGTCTACAAGGTCATGATCCTGCGCACGACCAACCGCCCCGAAGAGGCGTTGAAGGTCGCCGAGGATCACGAATTCGCCTCGCCCGCGCGGTATTCGGAGATGCGCGGCGTGATGGCCAACATCCTTCAGGATATCGGCCGCAGTGACGAGGCCGACAGCGCCTATCTGGAAGGCGTTCACGCCGGGGGTACCAACCTCAAGATTGCCAAGGCCTACGGGGTCTACCTCATGCGGCGCGGCGACTTCGAAAACGGCGCGACCTATTACGCGGAGCGGTTCGAAAAGGGGCAGCGGGGGCATGTGCCCTATGAAAACTCCGCGCCCGAGAACCTGGAACAGGTCAAGCACCTCCGTCTGATCGGTGAGCAGGGGATCGGCGACCAGCTGGCGCTTCTGTCGTTGCTGCGTCTGGCGCCCGTCGAATTGGACAAGATCGAAGTTTCTCTCGTGTCGGACAAGCGCTTCGTGAAGGCGTTGGCCGATAACAGCTTCGGCTTCTCGGTTGTCGACAAGAAGGATTTTCTGGCCCAGCCCCAGGTGCTGGCGCGCAACGAACTTGTCTATATCGGTGACCTCGCCCGGTATCTCGACGCCAACAACACGGAACGGAAGCAGGGCGCCTGGGTCAAACCCGATGCCGCGCGGCTAAAGCATCTGCGCGACAAGTATCTGAGCCTCGCCAATGGGGCACCGATCATCGGCGCCGCCTGGGCCTCCGGGTCGATCCTGGGGCATCTGCGATCCGTGACGCTTCAGGACCTGCTGACAGCGGTGCCAGAAGGCGCGCTGGTCGTGAACCTGCAATACGGTGACCGCACCGCGGATATCGCGGCCGCGCGCAAGGCACGGCCTGACCTCACGATCCTCGACGATCCCGAGGTGGACCAGATGACGGACCTCGCCGGGTTCTTTGCACAGATCGCGGCAATGGACCGCGTGCTGAGCATCGACAACACCACCGTTCATGCCTGCGGCGTGCTGGGTCATCCCGATACCCATGTGCTGATTCCGACCGGGTCGGAATGCATGTGGTACTGGGGTGAAACCGAAAGCCGCGACCCCTGGTACGGCAACCTCAACCTCTATCGTCAGACAGTCCTCGGGGAATGGGAAGAGCCGCTTTCCAAGCTCCGGCAGGCCGTGTGTCCTTGATGCCCGGTAACAATTCTTGAGCGGGTCATGAAAAAGCCTAGGTTTTCAACTGCCTTTAACCTTAAAAGCGTATCTGTTCATCAACAGGTGGCGCAGGGCTGCATGGTGTGGGGCATTTGATGGGATTCGGGCGCATCAGAATATCGGGTGCCGCGGGCTTGATCCGTTGGGTTTCGGCCCTTCGGTTTCTTGGCCGCAGGCAGCATCGGGTGACTGGTGCCGCACTGCGTCCCGCTGTCCGGGTCGAGGACAGTGTCACACCCAACTTCCTTGTCTGCCTGGAAACCGGGTCGCGGCAGGTTCTGCTGCGGCGCCATCTGCGGGAAACCCTGCGGATGACCCCGGATGAATATCGGGATCGCTGGGGGCTTCCCCCGGAATACCCGATGGTGGCGGCGAACTATCTCCGTCGCAAGACGACCGTTCAGCGGACTCCGCGGAATGGCTAAGGCAACGAGCATAACGGGCCAGATCCGGCAAAAAGACCGGACAGAGACCCGATCGGGCAGTGACTGAGGACAGGCATGGCAGAAGAGACAAAGAAGGACATGATCGCGACGATCGTCGCATCCTTCGCCGCAAGGCCGGATGCGACACCGGACGCGATCGTCGAGCTTTACAACAGGCTCATGAACACGGACGGGGAGGGGGCTGAACCCGCCGCCAACCCTACGGCAGCAACCCCGGCGCTTCCGCCGGAACGCGCGGTGACCGAGGACAAGGTGTACTGCCTGTGCTGCGGACGCGGCTTCAAGATGCTGAAACGGCATCTGGGCGCGGAACATGGCCTAACGGAGGCCGAGTATCGCGCGATGTTCAACCTTCCCGCGGACATGGCGCTGGTCGCACCCAGCTATTCCCGCAAGAAGGCCAGCCATGCGAAACAGGCGGGCTTTGGCAAATATGATCGCGGTGTCCAGAAACAGGATAGCGACGAAGATATCTCCTGATCCCGGCGGAGTCGTTCATGGCCACCAACGAACCCATCATCATCAAGAAGATCGAAGAAGACGGCGGCGGCGGTCACCACGGTGGCGGCTGGAAGGTCGCCTATGCCGACTTCATGACCGCGATGATGGCCTTCTTCCTTCTGCTTTGGATCCTCGCTGCGTCGGATGAAGAGGCGCTGAGGGGCCTTGCCGATTACTTCACGCCCAGCCTGTCGCAGGCCGGCGGAACTGGGCAGGGGATGCTGGCCGGGACCATCGTGGCCAGCGACGGGGTGAATGGCGGCAGCAACGATCCGGGCAGCCGCTCGACCGCGCAGGTTCCGAATTTCGGGCAGGAAAACCCCCTTGCCGTGTTCGACAGCCGCCTGCGCGACGAACGGACCGAGGTCATCGTCGAATACGAGACCCAGGAAGACGGCACCATGGTCGAGGCCACGCCGGAACCGACCCCCGAGGCCTCTGCCGTGGAGGAAGCCACGCAGGAAATGGCCGAGGCCGAAGCCCGCGCCCAGGAGATCGCCGAACGCAACGCGGAAATGCAGGCGCTCGAGGAAGAGATCATCGCCCACGTGGTCGAACGCAGCGACCTGCAGGAATTCCAGGATAACCTGCGCTTCGACCGCACGCCCGACGGCCTGCTGGTCCAGATCGTCGACAAGGAGGGCCGGTCGATGTTCGCGCGCGGATCGTCCCGTGTCGATGCACGGACGCGCAGCCTGATCCGGATCATTGGTGAGGCGATCATGGATTTGCCCAACCCGATCGTCATCTCGGGTCATACGGACAGCGTGCCGTTTTCCTCGAACCAGGGATATTCCAACTGGGAGCTTTCCGCCGACCGGGCCAACGCGACGCGGCGGGTGCTGATCGATACTGGCGTGTCGCCGGCACGGATCACGCGAATCTCGGGCCTGGCAGCGACCGAACCGCTGACACCGGAAACCCCCGACGCGGCGGAAAACCGGCGGATCAGCGTCCTGCTGTCCTATCCCAACACGCGCGTGGACCGCTGAATTCGGCGAATCGTATCGGTTCTTACCAGGGGCCGTGTGTCCGGATATTGACCTGATGCGCGCTTTTGCGGCATCTGTGCGGTCCGACTTTTCCACAAGTCACGCCAGTGCGATTTGCACGTGATCCGGCAAAGGGTTGCTGGCCGAACCTCATCCCAATGGCTGCAATATATAGCGGCGCGGATCAGAGTTATCCCCATATTTCGTTAATCGATCCACCCTTAGTCGCTTTCCTCACACCCCCCATATCTGTACGTTGGAGACACAAGATATTGGGGCACACCATGAGGCACGACCGAGTACTGGAGAATATTTGGACAGGTCGCATAAGGGCGGCACGCGGCGGTTCTGCGACGGACCTGTCGCGCCAATTGCGTGCCCTGCTGCCGGTTCACCATGTCCTTCTGACGGCAGAGGCCTGCGTCGACCGGGTCTCTGTCATGCTCGACGACGCTGAACTGATGCCGGCCCTGCCTCTGGGCGATGTCATTGTCGAAGAGCTGGGCGTTGACGTCTCCTATGGCGCGCTTGTCATTCTGCGCGATGCGGGTTCGACGGGTCCCGTCTCCTACGATGCGGGGCTGATCCTTGGCGATGTGCTGCTGAACCTCATGCGGACCGGGCTCTTCGCGATGGACCGCGAAACCGACGCGCTTTTTGCAATGGCCGCGTCCTACGACAAGCTGGTCGAGGCCAGCGGTTTCCGCCATAGCGGCTTGGACCGGACCGAATTCCGCACCGGCCTTGCCGCGTCGCTTGGCGCATACTGGTCGGGTGTCCGTAATGCCGGGGCCGATACGACCGGGCTGTTCGATCGCCCCGATTTCCTGCGCCGTCCGGAACTGCCGCGCTACCTGCGCGCGCTCGATGCCAGCTTCTCCTGCACCGGGGCCGACGATATCCCGACCCGCCTCATGCTCCCTGCCGGCGGGACGCGGCCGTTTGACGAATGGGTGCAGCATGTCGGCCAGGTCGTATCCGCGGAAATCGGAGCGAATTCCAAGACTTCTGCAAGATCGGCCAACAATTCTCAAAGAAATTGAGTTCTTTTAACCTTCCTTAAATCAAACATTCCTTCAAACATTAACCAAACTGTGCTTTGCTAGCCTTGCGGTTTTGGCAAGGAAACCAGCAGTTTGAGCATGATGCCCATCAACTTCCAGGCGGCGATGAAGGAATCGTTGCTTGAGGCCCCCGAAGAGAGGGAGGCGATACGCCGCTGGCAGGTCGAAGGCGACCGCGCGGCGCTGGAGGTTTTGTTGCGCTCGCATGCTCGGCAGGCCTGGTCCCTTGCCTCCCGGTGGTCCGACAACCCGGCCCATCTGGAGGATCTGGCGGCCGAGGGCATGATCGGCCTGATCCGCGCGGCAGACAGTTTCGACCTTGATCAGGACGTGCGGTTTTCGACCTACGCGGCCTGGTGGGTGATGAACGGGATTTCCTCGGCCGTGGCACGGATCAAGTCGGTGATCGACGTGCCCTCGCGCGCCCTCGTCGAAATGCGCAGTGGCAAGCTGACCGACGAGGATCACGCCATGGTGCAGATGGCGATGCAAGGCATCGTCGCACTCGATGCCCCTGTCGGCGATGGCACCCTGTCCCTGCTCGACGCTCTGGTCAGCGCGGAACGCAACCCGGAGGAGGAGGCCGCTGCTGAATCCCTCCACCTCGCGCAGCAGGACCTGATTGCCCGCGCGCTGAACGTGCTGAACGACGACGAGGCAGAGGTGATCCGCCGCCGTCGTCTGCAAGCTGTGCCCGACAGCCTCGATGACGTGGCCGACGCGATGCGCATGTCGCGCGACAAGTTGCGGCAGGTCGAACGGCGCGCACTGACCCGGCTCAGACGGGTGCTGCTCGAAAACGGATTTCACAGGACGATGTTGAATTGATGAATGGACTGACGGCTCTCGGGGCCATGTCGAAACTGGCCGACGTGTTGAAGACCGGCGACAAGGACGCGCCGGTCAGCGAAACCGGTACGTCCTTTGCCGACCTGCTGGCGCAGGCCGTGGCCGGTGAGACGAATGGTGATGCGATCGCACCCGAGAAACTGACCCAGCTGGCCGAGGTCGTTTCGCAGTTCCGGAGCGAGGCGCGCGAAACACTGTCTGACCTTTTCCCGGATGGCGTGGTCACCGCCGGGCCCGAACTGATGGAATGGGCGCAGAAAATGTTGACCCGGCTCGACACGATGCTGGGCGACATCGGCGCCAGCGTCGCGGATCTGGGTCAGGTTCTGGCCGCCGTGCCGCCGGGTGCCGTCGGCGAGGTCATCACCGCAGAGCCCGGGGCCACGGAAGGGCAGGACATTCTCGCGCAGGCCGCCCGGCTTCTCGCACCGGATCGGACCGTAACGCCAGCGACGGAAGTGCAGGCAGGTCTCGATGCAAACGCCGCATCTAGTGCCGCGCCGCGGGCGGAACAAACGATCGCGCCTGCAGTGCCGGTTAACGGCTCCGGCAGGGGAGGTTCAGGCCAACCCATCGGCACCCCGACTGCGGCGGCCGCCGTGCAGACCAGCCAACAGCCTGACACGGCACCGGCGCAAAGCGCCGTCAGTACCTCGGTCATTGCCGCTGTCGCGCCTCCTGCGCAGCCCACTGCAACCCCCGCCAACCCGTTCGATCCGCGCATCTCGACAAAGCCGTCGGCCGTGAATGCCGCCGTGGCCAGCACAGGCGATCCGACCCAACCGAGCGTTTTTACAGAGGTCACGTCCCTGTCACCCATGCCCGAGGCGTTGCGCCTGATCCTGTCGCAGGCCCTGATCGCCCCGGCGGATCCGGCCGCCGCGCCCGAGGTTCAGTCGATCTTCGCCGCGACGACGCCTGCGCCGCTGGTGCAGGCCGTCACGCCCGCCATCGCCGCGGCCGTTCCAACCCCGGCCCAGCAACAGGCGCCGCAATCCGGCTTTGCGCGCAACCTCGCGGGCCAGATCCGTGGCGTTTCGTTCTCCGAGGGGACCACGCGGATCGAATTGTCGCCTCAGGGCCTCGGTGGGATCGAGATCGAGATCTCGCCCGATGAGGCTGGCAAACTGCGGGTGGTTCTCAGAGCGGAGAACCCCGCCGTGCTGAACGCCATGCGCAGCGATCGCGAAATGCTGGCCGGCCTTTTGCGCGACGGCGGCGCCACGGTCGAAGACGGCGCGATGAGCTTCGAGGATCTCGGCCAGCGCCGCGGCACGTCGCAGCAGCTCTCCGAACCGGGCCTGACCGCCCTTGGCAGCGCCGAGGCGGATGAAATCGAAGAACTCCCAGACATGACGGATCCGGTGCCCGAAGACGGCCGGATCAACATCCTGACGTAAGGACCAGACAGATGGTAGGTGAAGTCACCGGCAGCCTCGGCAATACCAGCAGCACAGCGAATGTCGCCTCGCAGAAACTGAGCGCGGATTACGAAAGCTTTCTGAAATTGCTGACCGCGCAGCTACAGAACCAGGACCCGCTGGAGCCGATGGACAGCTCCACCTTCGTGTCGCAGCTTGCGCAGCTCAGCCAGGTGGAACAGTCGATCCAGACCAATAGCCACCTCGAGTCCATCGCCGCCAAGCTGAACACGGCGGGCCTGACCAACGACCTTGGTCTTATCGGCCGCCAGGTCAGCGTGCCCGGAAACGAGTTTGACGTGGTCGGCGGGCGCGGGTCTTTCGACTATATGCTGGAACAGGAAGTGGCGAGCGTCAGCGCAGTGATCCGCGACCGATCCGGCACGTTGCTGCGGCAGCTCGGAGGGCTGTCGACTGAAGTGGGCGCGCTGAAATCGGTGACCTGGGACGGCCTCGATTACGAAGGGCTGACGGTGCCCGATGGCACTTACCAGGTCGAGATCACGGCCTTCGACGGCGATGGCAACGAGGTGCCGGTCGCGCCCTACATGCTGGCCACAGTGGATCGGCTGACCCTGTCCGGCGGCCTCGCGCAGCTGCACCTGTCCAACGGGGAAACGGCGCTGTCGACCGATATCCTCGCGGTGCAATGATCAGCCGCGCGGCACATCCGTCTTGTAGAGCGACAGGAACAGAACGTCCTCGACACCCTTGAAGTTCGTCTTCAGGTCCATGGACAATTTCCTGGCCAGCATATCCTCATCGATCGCGGAAGCTTGCAGGATGTGGGTCTCGGCAGCGGTGTGCATGGATTTCATGATCGCATCCCGCAGACGGGTCGCGTTCTCGGCGGCGTAATAGTGGCTCGCCTCGTCCAGGTCGGTGACCGAGATACCGAAATCCGCGACGACATAGGTGATGCTCTGCGCCTTGTAGACGGGCACGGTCATACGGCCCAGCTTCACCACGTGCTTTTCGGATTCCTTGATCCGCTTGATCGCATTCTCGGCGATCCGCTTTTCGGTTTCCACCGGCAACAGCAGGGGATGGCCGGTCGTGCCCGGTTGGATATCCATCTCGGGCTTGGTGAGATTTACGGCATCCGGCGCGGCCTTTTCGGGCGTGTGCCCGGCGACCTTGGTCGGATCGGCCAGTTCCTTGACGGGTGCCTTGTGCTGCGGCGCCTTGTGGCCCTTGTCCTTCTTGTCCGCCTTGCGGTGAACATCCGTCGTCTTGAACGACGCCGGCACGATGCCGGTTTCGGCCGGGGTCTTGTGCCCGTCCGCGCTCTTGAACACGTCGCCTTCCTTGGACCCATGCGCTGGCATCTCGTCTGCCAGACGGCTCAGGACCTGCTCTGCCTCGGATTTCGGCGCTTCGTGGATTTCTCCTTGTGCCGCGGCGGAGGAGGGTCCCAGGACCGCGCCAAGACCATAGCCGGCCAAGGCGCAGATCGCGGGCACCACCGCAAGCATCACGTGCGTCTTTTTCATTGTTACACCTGAACGTGTTTTCTGTCTCAGGTGTCGTTATCGCCCGCAAAATGGGCGACACTTTTTTCGAACTAGGGCAAAATTCAGGGTTAATAAGGCAATACGATGTCCAGCACATCCTCGCCATAGGCCCGGTTCTGCTGCCGTGACAGCGTCCCTTCACCCCCGTAGGAGATGCGTGCTTCGGCTATCTTTTCATAGGGGATCGTGTTGTTCGTGGCGATGTCCTGGGGCCGGATGATACCTGCAACACGCAGCTCTCTCAGCTCCTGGTTCACCTTCACCTCCTGGCGGCCTGCCACAACCATGTTCCCATTCGGCAGCAATTGCACGACCAGCGCGGCAACTTTCAGGTTGATTGATTCGTTGCGGGTGATCGACCCCGATCCGCTGGCCGATGCGACCGACGAAATATCGACCACATCACCCGTGGGGAAGTCCGCCGCGGTCACGCCCGGCAGGATCTTGTAGATCTGCTTGCCGTAGCCAAAGAAGGTCGGATTGGCGAGCTGTCCGCTGCCTTCACGCGACCGTTGGGAGGCGTTGGAGAGCTGTGCCTCGTCGTCGATCTCGATGTTGATCGTCAGGATGTCGCCCACCTTTGTGGCGCGCTGGTCGGCGAAGAACCCGCCGGATCCGCGTTCCCACAACGATGCGGCCTCGGCCCGGTCGGGGATGCGCGCAACTTCGGGCGGCGGCATGGGAACCTGGACGCGGGCAACCTCCGGCATGGTTTCGGTGGTCATCTCGACGCCGGATATCTTGGGGTCGCGGTTGAACGGAGATTCACCCGAACAGCCGGCCACGGCGGCAATGGCGAGGGACGACAGCGTCAGACGCAGGATCGAAGAGGGCAGGGGGGTGGTCAACGGGATACCTCCACGATGCCTTTGCCGACAGCCACGCCGGACAAAGTGGTGTTGCTAACTAGATTGACGATGCGGATTTCCTGGCCCTTGTGGCCGGCATCCAGGGCCCGGCCCGGCGCGCTCAGCGACAGGAGCCCGTCATCGTATTTGATCGAAATGCGGTCGCCGCGGCCGATCACCAGCGGCTTCATCACCGATTGCCGCATGATCGGGCGGCCCTGTGTCAGCAGGCGTTTCACCTGCATCCCCACGACATCGGCAGGGTCTGTCAGGGTAAACGCCCCGACCCGACGCAGCGGCAGTTTGACCGATCCCACGTCTTCTTCGCGGATCCGTTCGCCGGGCATCATCTGTTTCAGCGGCACCGGGATATCCATCGTGGCAATCGCCAGGCCCGAGATGCGGGTGACAGTGCTATCAGCCAGAACGGCGTTGGCCAGGTACTGACCGGTATCGCGATCCATCCAGAAGGCCGACAGCATCACCGCCTCGACCGGGGCGCCATCCTGTGCGGTGATATGGAACCCGGCCGCTTCGGGCAGTTGCGGGCCAAAGCTTTCGCGCGCCCGTTCCTCGACCAGCACCTTGATGTCTTCGCCCCAGACCGTCGCCGGCAGGACGAACACGACCATGACGATGGCAACATAATAGAAGAAGCGTTTCATGGCTTACCGGATCTGGTTGGCGGTGGACATCATCTGGTCGGCGGTCTCGATCGACTTGGAGTTCATCTCGTAAGCCCGCTGGGCCGAGATCAGGTCAGTGATCTGCTGGATGATGTTGACGTTGGAATTTTCGAGGTAGCCCTGCCGCAGGATGCCGACGGCCGGATCGCCCGGATTGGCCTGCGCCGGATCGCCCGAGGCGACGGTGGCGGCCAGCAGGTTGTTCCCGAGGGGCCGCAGGCCCGCATCGTTGATGAAGGTCGTCAGCGTCAGCTGCCCCAGCTCCACCGGGATGGTGTCATTGCCGATGAAAGCAGACACGATGCCGGTTTCGCTGATCTCCACCTGGGTGGTGTCTTCGGGGACCACGACGCCCGGGTTCACCTCGTAGCCCTGCTGGGTGACCAATTGCCCTTCGGCATTCACGCGGAAGGACCCGTCACGGGTATAGACTGTTTCGCCGTCCGGCATGTTGATCGCGAAGAAGCCACGCCCCTCGATGGCCAGGTCCATCTGGTTCTCGGTCTGCGCCAGGCCACCTTGCGTGTTCAGCCGCACGGTGCCCGCGGTGCGAACCCCCAAACCGACATCGATGCCGGTGGGTCGGTACGTCCCCTGTTCCGAGGTCGGTGCGCCCTCGCGCTCCAGGTTCTCGTAGAGCAGGTCCTGGAAAGAGGCGCGTGCGCTCTTGAAACCCGTGGTCGATGCGTTCGCGATGTTGTTGGAAATCACGTCCACATTCGTCTGCTGTGCCATCATGCCGGTGGCTGCAATGCCCAGTGCCTTCATCTGCCGTCCCCTTTATTATCCTGTTATCTGCCCAAGCCGGCGCAGCATGTCCTTCTTCAGGTCATCTTCCGTCGACATCAGCTTGGTTGCGCGTTCATAGGCCTTCTGGATCATCATCAGCCGGGTGACCTCGGCCACTGGCTGCACGTTGGACAGTTCCAGCGCGCCCTGTTGAAGCTCCGACGTGATGGTCGGCACCGCCTGGCTGGTCTGCCCTTCCGGCGGCACCAGCATCGAGTTTCCGATCCGCAGGTAGGTCTGGATATCCGGCACATCGAACATGCCGATCCGTCCCAGCACGCCGTTGGCCTCCGACGCGATCACGCCATTCGGTGAAATTTCGATCTTGCCGACACCTTGCGGCAGCACGATCTCGGCCCCGCCGTCATCCAGCACCCGCGCGCCGCTCAGCGTGACGAGGTATCCGTCACGGTCCATCGCCAGCTGTCCGTCACGGCCAAAGGCGGTCTGCCCTTCCGGCGTGCGATAGGACATCCAGGCATCGCCCTTCACGGCGACATCAAGCGGGTTGTCGGTGCGGGTGAAGGCGCCCTGCGTCTCGTCCACCCAGGATCCCTGGTCGACGACAAAGTTCGTGCCTTCGCCGACCTCGGCCCCTTCATCGGGATGCAGATAGCTGCTGAACAGGATCCGCTCGGCCTTGAAGCCGGCGGTATTGGCGTTGGCGATATTGTTCGCGGTCACGTCCAGATCGCGTTGCATCGCCCTAGCCAGTGACAAAGCCACGTAGGTGGTGTTGTCCATTGGGAGTCCCTCTGCTCGGTCCCGTATTACCGACCACCTATCCATTTCTCTTCTTGCGGAGGTGGTGTTTTTCTTGCCATTATAGAAACACCTCCAAGAACTGAAGTCAATAATTGCGTAACTATCTTTGCATATCCTTTTGGCTGATCGGATCAGTCCTTGCAGGCGCGGCTCAGGCCGAATCCGCCAAGGTCGTGCATGTGGCCTCGCAACCGCATCAGGCGCAGGTGGAGGTTTCGGACACCCAGCCCGGCTGGAACATCCCGCCGCAGATGCTGCACGCGCCCCATGGCGACCAGGGGTCGTTCCTGGATCAACGCCAGATCCTGCTGGACGAACTGGCCGAGGCGATGACCGGGCTCGCCCCCGGCGCGGCGCCGAATGCGCCCATGGCAACCGCACTGATCGACCTCGCGCGGCTTCACTACCGCTACGGCCTCGCGCCCGAGGGGCTGTCCTTCCTGGATCGTCTGGACCGGCTCGACCTTCCCCCGGCGCATCGGATGCAGCGCGATGTGCTGTCCCTCGCGCTCGGCCTGATCGACCCGCGCGACCTGCCGCTGTCGGACCATGCCACGCGGTTGCTGTCGTCCACCTACGCGCCCTGGCCAGACCAGCCGGTCTTCCTGGCACTCGCGGCGATCCGCGATGGCGACCTGACTGGGGCGGGGCAACACCTCGAAGCGGCCCGTGACCGGCTGCGCAATCTGCCCGACGGCTACCGCGCCATCATTCTGCCGAATATGCTGGAAGCCGCGATCCAGAACGAGGAATGGCGCGTCGCTCGGGACCTGGCCGACGATTTCCACCATCTGCCCGGCCTGTCTCAAAGTGCCGCCTTCCATTTCCTGCTGGGTCGTGCGGCCGAGGCGGGCAATGACCTGCTCGCCGCGTTCGACAGCTATACGCTTGCCTCGACCTCCCGCGATCTTTGGGGGCACCGGGCGCGGATCGGGCTGGTGTCGATGGGGCTGCGCAACGACCTGATCGACGCGACCCAGGCCCGCGACATGCTGCGGCAGGAATCCCTGGTCTGGCGCGGCGACGACTACGCGTTGACGGTGCTGGAAGACCTCGCCGCCCTCGACCACGCCATCGGCGACCGGGTCGCAGCCGTCTCGACCTACGGCGCGATCCTCGACCGCTTCCCCGACCGCCCCGAGACGGAGCTTGCCCGCCAGAAGGCCCGCGCCCTGATCGTCGCGATCTACGAAGAAGGCGCCGCCGGTGACCTGTCGCTGTCGGAATTCCTGCGCGCGCATCGTCGCATCGCGCCCGATTTCCGGTTCGAGCCGGGCTTCGCCGACCAGGCAGAGGCCTTTGCCGATCGCTTCCTTGCCGTCGGCTCCACCCTCGTCGCCGCGCGGGAATATGAAACCATCCACGATCACCTGGCCGTTGCCCGTGACCTCGGCCTGCAAGAGGTCGAGGATACCCGCCTCGATAGCCTGCGCATCAAGCAGGCCGAAAGCCTGATGGCGGGCGGGCAGTACGATGCGGCAACCCTTGTGCTGGCCGACCCGCTGATTTCGGGGACCGAGGCGCTGGACGATCAGCGGCTGCAACTTCTCGCACAGCTATATGCGGAAACCGGACAGACCGAGGCCGTGCTGGAAACGACCAAGGGCGAACCCTCCGCCAGCTTCCTGCGTCTGCGGGCCGATGCGCATTTCAAGCGCGAGAACTGGGCGGACGCCGAAAAGAACTATCGCATGGTCTGGGACAAGCTCGGCTCTGAAATGGCGTTCGAGGATGCGGTGAACTTCCTGCTCGCCAGTTACCGCAACGGCGACCGCATGCAGACGATCCAGCTGTCTCAGGAATTCCCCGAGCTGACGGAGCTGCCCCAATGGGCTGAGATCGCGGAAAGCCTGACCCGCGAACCTGCGCAGCTGCTGCCGCTGCGGCAGGACAATGCGCAAAGCCGGGTCGACGATGCGGCACAGACCCTGCAAAACCTTGAATCCGTGTCCTCCGGGACAAACTGATCAAGCCCTTTTCTTGACCTGAGCAAGAAAAGATCGCGCGCGGCAAGACGACCCTCCGCAGAAAATTCGCTATTCTTTAACCTAAATGAAAATTTCGTTGCTTATATCTTTGTACGAGGAAGAAGGCGGACCCAAAAAAACAAAGAGGGGCAGTTATGAGCATTTCCCAGGCAATGATGTCGGGCGTCAGCGGTCTTATGGCGAATTCCAAGGCCGTGTCGCGCATCTCCTACAATATCGCGAACTCGGACACGACGGGCTACAAGCGCAGCTTTGCCAACATGCTGACCTCCGGGGCTTCGGTTCCCAGCGGCATGATCGAGGCATCGGGCGTACAGGTCTCCGTGGCGCACGAGAACACCAAGGACGGCACCGTTCTGGCCACCGGCAACTCGACCAACCTCGCGATCAGCGGCGGCGGGTTCTTCGCCGTGACGCGGAACGCCAATGACGGCACCACCGAACCCGCACACTACATGACCCGGGCCGGCGATTTCGAACCCGATGCCGATGGCTACCTGCGCAATGCCGCCGGTTATTACCTGGCCGGTTTCCCCTTCGATGAGAACGGCAGCCTCGGCGTGATCGACCGCAACCAATTCTCCGGGCTGGAAACGGTGAAGATCTCGGGCACCTCCGTGACCGGCAACCCGACGACCCTGATGACGCTGCAGGGCAACCTGCCGTCGCAGGAAAGCGGCCTGGCCACGCCCGGTGATCCCTACGTGACCTCGATCGAATACTTCACCGCCCTCGGCGCCGCCGAACGGATCGAGTTCGAATGGCAGCCCAGCTCCAACAACAATGAATGGACGCTGTCGATCAGCGATACCGCCGGCAACAGCTACGGCACGCTCGATGCGACGTTCAATGACAGCGGCGCCCTTGCCGGGTCGCCCCTGGGTTACGCCAACGCCACCAGCACCGCGACGGCACCCGCCGCTTTCGCCTTCGACGCGGCCACCGGCATCGCCACGCTGACGATCGACAACGGTACCGCGCCGCAGGTGATCGAGGTCGAGCTCGGCGCACCCAACACCTTTGACGGGCTGACCCAGTTCGCCGGCGATTACGTTCCGCTGGTCGGCAATGCCAACGGCACGCAGTCCGGCTCTCTTGCCCGGGCCGAGATCACCGAGGATGGCACCGTCTGGGGCATCTTCGACAACGGCATGCGGCGCGAGCTCTACTCGATCCCGCTGGCCACCGTGCCCAACCCGAACGGTCTGCTGACCGCCGACAACAACATCTTCGCGCTCAGCCAATCCTCGGGCAGCTTCACGCTGGCCACGGCAGGGCAGGGGATGGCTGGTGAAATCACCGGCGGCGCCATCGAAAGCTCCAATGTCGACATCGCGGAAGAGCTCACCGAACTGATCCAGAAGCAGCGCGCCTTCTCGTCCAACGCCAAGATCATCACGACGGCGGACGAAATGCTGGACGAAACCGTCCGTCTGAAGCGCTGATCGTGATCTGACCCCGCCCGGGACGCCGGGCGGGATCCGTTCCGATCCGAAAGGATAACCAAATGAGCCTTCTTTCCGCGATCCACGCGAGCCGTACGGGTCTTCTGGCCAATACCCGTCGCGCCGAAATCGTGTCGTCCAACATCGCCAACGCGCAGGACGAAAACTATTCCCGCCGGTCGCTTTCGGTCACCGAAGGCATCGGAGGCGGGGTCCAGGTGCTGGGCGTGTCCCGCGCCATGAACACCGCGATGGATGCCCTCTTCCGAAGCGAAATGTCCTACGCCGCCAAGGCAGACGTGATGAGCCATTCGCTCTCGCTCTACACGATCGAACTGGGCGACATCGACAGCGAGATCAGCCTGCCCGCGCAGCTGGCCAATTTCGAGAACACGCTGGGCCTTCTGTCCAACGCGCCGGAAAACGCCAACCTGCAACAGCAGACGCTCAATGCTGCGGAAATGCTGACCCAGACCCTGCGCGACGCCAATTCGGCCCTGGGTCAGATCAACACCCGCGCGGTCGACGGCATCGCGACAGATGTGAAGACGGCCAATGCCACGCTCGAGGAAATCGCGCGGATCAACACCGACATCGCGCATACCGACCGCGGCACCGACGCCTATGCCTCTCTCGAGGATCGGTTGGGCGCGCAGCTCGACAAGCTGTCCGAGGTGATCGAGATCGACGTGACCTACGACACCGAAGGACGCGCCAAGGTCCACACCGCCGAAGGCCAGACGCTCGTATTTGCCAGCTATGTCAACGAGCTCAGCTTCGACCGGGCCGCCATGGCGCTCTATGCCGGAACCGAGGACATCACCCCCGGCGTCGTCGGGCGGCGCAACTCGGACCAGGGCTCCATCGCCGGCCATTTCGAGATGATGGGCACCGTCGTGCCCCAGATGCAGATCGAGCTGGACGAAATCGCCCGCTCCCTGATCGAAGGGTTCGAGGATGCGGATGCCAGCCTCGCCCCGGGGCAGGCCGGTCTCTTCACCGACCGGGGCTTTGCCTACGATCCGGCCAATCACTCGGGCCTCGCCGGTCGCATCGCGGTCAACGCAGCGGTCGATCCCCAGCAGGGGGGCGAGCTTTACCGCCTGCGCGATGGCATCGGTGCCACCGCACCGGGCGCGATTTCCGACAATTCCCAACTGCTGGATTTCGTCACGGTCTTCAGCGACCTGCAAAGCTTCGCGCCCGAAGCGGGGCAGGGCACCAACACCCGTATCTCGGATTTCGTTGCGGGTGTCTTCGCCAAGCAGCAATCACGGCGGGTCGAGGCAGAAGCCTCCTTCGAAAATTACACCGCGAGCACAGAAACCTTCCGCAGCGCCCGGCTGGACGCCAAGGGGGTCAACATCGACACCGAATTGCAGCAATTGACCCTGATCGAACAGGCCTACAATGCCAATTCGCAGGTCCTCAGGGTGGCGTCGCAAATGATCGACACCCTGCTCGACGCGGTGTGAAAGGTTAAGCGATGATCAGCTTCTCTCAATCCGTTTCCTCCCTCCAAAGCCTGATGTTCCGCCAGCGCACGACCGAAAGCGTCAGCCGCCAATTGCTGGTCGCGGAAACCGAGATTGCCACCGGGCGCTACGCGGATGTCTTTGCCTCTCTCGGCAGCCGCGCGACCGAGGCGATGTCGATGCGCACCTCCTTCGAGCGTCTGGAAGGGCAGATCCAGTCCAACACCTTCCTGCAGAACAAGCTCGATACGACCGCCACCACCCTCGGCAACCTGCGCGACACCGCGCAGGAGGTCCTGACCCTGGCGATCACCAACAGCGATCCGACCTCGGGCAATCCGCAATACCTGCAACAGGCCGCGCGCACGGCCTACGATGCGATCGCCGGTTACCTGAACACGAATTACAACGGCAATGCGCTGTTCAGCGGGGTCGATACGGATCGCAGCCCGGTCAATCCATGGGATCGCAAGGACGGCGCGACGGGGCTCAGCCCCTCCGACGTCCTGGCCGGCGTGACCGGCGGCACGGTGACCGACGCGGCCGACGCCGCCGCCAAGCTGGCCGAGATCAACGCGATCTTCGACGGGACCACGGCCAATCCCGATACCGCATTCGAGGAAAGCTTCTACAACGGCACCCCGCACGAGGATGGCAGCGGCAATGCCAATCCGCGCCTGGCCGCGATCATCGACGACGGCATCCGCATCGATTACGGCGTGCAGGCCAATGACGATGCGTTCCGCGACGTGCTCAAGGGGCTCGCGCTGCTGGCCTCGGCCGATCCGGTCGACATCACTGATGACGGCGCCTATGCCGCCTGGGTCGGGGCCGCCGTTGGCGCGCTTCAGACAGGGGTCAGCGGCGTGCTGTCCCTGGAAACGCGCACCGGCACCTACCAAGGCCAGATCGAGGATACGATCAGCCGCCAGGAAACACGGCGCGACCTGCTGTCCACGCAGATCAGCGAGCTGGAGGGCGTCGATCCCTACGAGGCCGCAACCCGGCTCAGTGCGCTGGAAACGCAGCTTCAGGCCAGCTACGCGGTGACCGCGCGGCTGCAGAACCTCAGCTTCGTCAACTTCATGTATTAAGACCGGTCCGGCGGATCACATTCCGCCGGCCTGGGCCATCATCTCCGGCGCAGGGGTCGAGAACTTGTAGCCTCGGCCATGCACGGTTTCGATGTAATGGTGGCCGGACAGGGCCGCCTGGTCGATCTTCTTGCGGATCTTGCAGATATAGACGTCGATCACCTTGTCGAAGGGCTGATCCTCGGCCATGCCATAGACCGCGTCATAGATCGCGCCCTTGGACACGACCTTGCCCGCCTGCAGCACCAGTTGCTGGAAAATCGCATGTTCGCGGCGCGACAGTTTCACGATCTGCCCGGACACTTCCGGGTCGCGCCCGTCGAAGAACGCCGTGACCTCGCCCACTTGAACCGACTCCGCCGCGTGACCATGGGACCGGCGGGTGATGGAATTGACCCGCGACCGCAGCTCCACGCCCTTGATCGGGATCACCAGGTCATCGTCCGCGCCCGCATCCAGCGCCGCCGCGGTGTCGCGCGAATTGCGGAAATCCCGCATAACGATCACCGGGTTGGAACAGCCCGCCGCGCGCAATGCGCTGATCTGGTCGACCAGGTCCGGCGTGTCCGCAAGCAGAAAGGGCCGGTCCTCGTGTCCACCACGGTTCAACAGCCCGAGTTCGCCGCGGAAAAAAGCCGCCTGAATCGGGACGGGACGCATCTTGGCCGAGCGAAGTTCGTCCATGACTCCCTTCAGACGCCCCGCGCGCGGTTCGTAAAGATAGATATGCATACTGCTCCCGATCCTTGTTTTTGTTGATCGGCCCTACAAGTGTTTTTGCCATGATAGAAACACAACACTGTAAGCGTCAAGCATTTCTGCGCCGATGCATGAATTGCGGCTAATCTATTCTTGAAATTCAGGGCGAATTGACCAATAATCTTTGTAACTTTCACAAAGAATGCTGGTCATGTCCCTGCTTCGTGCGCTTCTTCTCCTGATCCTTACGGCGGCGCCGGCCCTGGCCGATGTCCGGATCAAGGACATCGCCAGTTTCGAAGGCATCCGGGAAAACCAGTTGGTTGGTTATGGCTTGGTCGTCGGGCTCAACGGCACCGGTGACAGCCTCCGCAACAGCCCGTTCACCCAGAAAAGCATCGAAGGCATGCTGGAACGCCTCGGCGTCGGCAACCTTCAGGACGAGACCATGCGCACGCAGAACACGGCGGCCGTCATGGTCACCGCGATGCTGCCGCCCTTCGCGCGGCGCGGGTCGACCATCGACGTGGTCGTGTCCTCGCTGGGGGATGCGTCCTCCCTCCGGGGCGGTACGCTGATCGTCACGCCCCTGTCCGGTGCGGATGGCGAGGTCTATGCCGTGGCCCAGGGCCCGATTGCCGTCGCCGGCTACGCCGCGCAGGGCATCAACGCCGAAATCGTCGAAGGCGTGCCTACCGTCGCCCGGATCGAAAACGGCGCCACGGTCGAGAACGAGGTCGAATTCCGCCTTTCCTCGATGCAATCCTTCCGCATCGCGCTGCGCACCCCCGACATCACCACTGCCAGCCGCGTCGCCGACAAGATCAACGAAACGCTGGGGCCGGGCACCGCGCAGGTGCTCGACTCCACCACGATCGAGGTCGTCGCCAACGACAAGGGCGACACCCCTGAAATGATGGCGGCGGTCGAAGGGCTGATGGTCGATCCGGACAGCGTAGCCAAGGTCGTCATCGACGCGCGCTCCGGCACCATCGTGATCGGGTCGAACGTCCGTATCGACAAGGTTGCCGTGTCCCAGGGCGGGCTGACCGTGATCGTGCGCGAGGATATCGAGGTGTCGCAACCCGAACCGATCTCCATCGGCGGAACCACCGTTGTCGTGCCCCAGACCGAGGTCGAGGTGCAGGAATCCGAAACCTATTTCACCATCCTCGAAGGTGACGTCAGCCTGCAGCGGCTGGTCGACGGGCTGAACGCGATCGGCGTGACCGCGTCGCAGACCATTTCCATTCTCCAGGCCATCAAGGCCGCCGGCGCGCTGCACGCCGATCTGGAAATCATCTGAGGACCCGCCATGGACATTTCAGGACAGGCCGCACTCGCGCTCACCCAGGCCCGGCAGCAGCAGGCAACGCAGGGGCAGGGCACCTCGCCAGAGGTTCAGAAGACCGCCCGCGAATTCGAGGCCGTCTTCCTGACCCAGGTCGTGGACGAGATGTTCAAGACGGTCGATCTTGGTGACATGTCCGGCGGCTTTGCCGAGGAAACCTGGCGCAGCTTCATGGCCCGCGCCTTTGCCGATGAACTGGCCGCCCGTGGCAGCACCGGCATTTCCCAAAGCGTCGAGGCCAGCATGAACAGCTATCGCAACGCGATGAACGCGAAGGGAGGGGCCTGACATGACGGGCATGGCGCAAGCGATGAACCTGGTGGACCGGCTGTCGCGCATTCTCCGCGATGAAATCGCCGCGATCACGAGCGGAAAACTGGCCCAGGTGGCCGAACTTTATCCGCAGAAATCCGCGCTGCTGGCCGAGATGGAAAAGGTGTTCGCGACACCCGCGCCCCTCTTGGAGGATCATCCGCAATCCCCGCAGCTGCGCGAAAAACTGTCGGACCTCCGCGAACTGATCGCCCGTGACTTTGCGCTGCTGGAAAAGATGACCGAGGCCACAGGCGCAATAATAGAAGAGCTGGACCGCATCCGCGACCGCCATTCCCTGTCCGGCGTCTACGGCCCGGACGGTGAAAAAAGACCCACCACAGTGTCGTCCTCGCAACACTTCGACCAGTCGCTCTGATTTTTTTTGCCTCCGATCAACTTTGGGTGGTAACGTCCGCTCACGGGCAGGCCCGTTTTCGACAGAAAGTCGATGACGCGATAAAAAAATATCGGAGCAGAAAATGTCTTCTATTCTGACGAACAGCAGCGCCATGACGGCGCTGTCGACGCTGCGCAATATCAACAACTCCCTCGGCGAAACCCAGAACCGGATCTCCACCGGTCTGCAGATCTCCTCGGGTAAGGATAACGCAGCATATTTCTCGATCTCCAAAACCATGTCCGGCGACAGCGGCATGTACAAGGCGATCGACGAAAGCCTCACGCTGCAGCAAAACGCGCTTTCGACCGCCCGCCTGGGTGCCGAAACCGTCGTTGATCTGGCCGAAGAATTCGCCGAGCGCGTTGCCTTCGCACAGGGCGGCACCGAGGAAGTGCGTGCCGACGTCCAGGCAGAACTGGACGAACTGGTTGCACGTATGTCCACCACGATCTCGCAGTCGACCTTCAACGGCACCGACTACGTGAACGACACGGCCACCGTGACCGTCGTGACCGGCATCAGCCGTTCGACCTCTGGCTCCATCTCGACCACGTCGATGAGCTTCCTCCAGCAGGATCTGGGCACCATCCAGGCTCAGCTGGCCGCTATCGACCTGACCACTTCGGATTCCGCTGGCGCGCAGCTGGCCGATCTCCAGACCGCCGAAAGCATGCTGGCATCCGCCGTGTCTTCGGCAACTGCACTGGGCATCGCCGAAAAGTCGATCGAGACGCAGAAAGAGTTCCTGACGGAATTGACCGACCGCCTCGACAGCGGGATCGGGTCAATGATCGACGCGAACATGGAAGAGGAAGCTGCCCGCTTGCAGGCCTTGCAGGTCCAGCAGCAGCTTGCGACCCAATCGCTAAGTATCGCGAACTCGGCGCCTCAGAACATTCTGAGCTTGTTCCGCTAAGCGCGAACACAGGTGAGCCATGGGGGCCGCGAGGGATAGCGGCCTCTTGATACCCAATTATCGCAAACAGGCGCGTTTCCGATCCGCGCGTGTCGTCCTGTCGGTCTTCCGGCGGGCCGGCGCATCGGACGGACCGTGTACATACGGGGCAACCCGTTTCAGACAGAATGTCGAAGCCGCGATATAAAATAATCGGAGCAGAAAATGTCTTCCATCCTGACCAACTCCAGCGCAATGACCGCGCTGTCCACGCTGCGCAACATCAACAGCTCGCTGGGCGAAACCCAGAACCGGATCTCCACCGGTCTGCAGATCTCCTCGGGTAAAGATAACGCAGCTTACTTCTCGATCTCCAAGACCATGTCCGGCGACAGCGGCATGTACAAGGCGATCGACGAAAGCCTCACCCTGCAGAAGAACGCACTCTCCACCGCCCGCCTGGGCGCGGAAACCCTGGTCGACCTGGCCGAGGATTTCGCGGAACGCGTTGCCTTCGCACAGGGCGGCACGCAGGAAGTGCGCGACGACGTCCAGGCAGAACTGGATGAACTCGTTGCACGTATGGCAACCACCATCTCGCAGTCGACCTTCAACGGCACCGACTACGTGAACTCCACCGCGACCGTGACGGTTGTGACCGGTATCTCCCGCTCCGGCGGTTCGATCACCACCACCACCGTCGACTTCGTCCAGCAGGATCTGGGTGCAATCCAGTCCGCCCTGGACGCGGTTTCCATCACCTCCGCCGGCACTGCCGCGCTGCAGCTGGCCGCCCTTCAGACGGCCGAAGCTCAGCTCGCCAACGCCGTGTCCTCGGCAACTGCCCTGGGCATCGCCGAACGCTCCATCGAGACCCAGAAGGAGTTCCTCACGGAACTGACCGACCGTCTCGACAGCGGCATCGGCTCGATGGTCGACGCGAACATGGAAGAAGAAGCAGCCCGCCTGCAGGCCCTTCAGGTTCAGCAGCAGCTTGCGACGCAGTCACTGTCAATCGCAAACTCGTCGCCGCAGAACATTCTGAGCTTGTTCCGGTAACCATTTGGTTGCATGATAAAAGTAAGGGGCCGCGGCACGGTCACGGCCCCTTGCCTTTCCACCCTGGGACGAACCCGGGGGGAGTTTGAGACAAAACAGCCGCAGAATGCGGCAATTGAGGACAGGTAACATGAGCATCGCGGCGTACAAACGCACGATTCGAGAAAGTGAATCTCCCCGTCAGATCGAAAGACGCGTCTTTGCACGGGTGACCAGCGAACTCGAGAAACACTCCCAGGATTTCGACCGAGCCACCGCCAAGGGCGAGCGCCGTGAAATCCTCGCCAAGGGTCTCAGCACCCACCTCCACGACAATCAGAAGCTCTGGTCCGCGATCAAATACGATCTGTCCCAGCCCGACAACGCCATGCCGCCGCAGCTCAAGGCGGGCCTTATTTCCCTCGCTCTTTTCGTCGAACGCCAGACCGGTCAGGTCATCGGCGGCAGTGCCGGCCTCGGCGCCCTCATCCAGATCAATCAGAGCGTGATCGCCGGCCTGTCCGGCCAGGCGCCCGGACCGCAGGGGTAACCGGATGGCGCTGCAACTGACGCTCAAGCCTTACGAGCGCATCGTCATCAACGGCTGTGTCGTCCGCAATTCGTCGCGGAAATCGACCATCGTCATCGAAACCAAGGCCGACGTCGTCCGCGGGGCGGACCTGCTGTCGAAAAAGGCCGCCGTGACCCCGGTGAACCAGGCCTATTTCCTGGTCCAGTCGGCCCTGACCGAACCCGACCTGCAGGACAAGCTGCGCAGCCCGATCCAGAAACAGCTGGCGGCGCTGGCCACGACCTTCGGCCCGCCCAATGTCCAGCTGGTCTTCGAGGCCGCCAACCATGTCAGCCAAGGCGACTTCTACAAGGCGCTGCGCTGTCTGCGTCCGCTGATGAAGCGCGAGGCGGA
Source organism: Pseudooceanicola atlanticus (assembly GCF_000768315.1). GTDB lineage: Bacteria > Pseudomonadota > Alphaproteobacteria > Rhodobacterales > Rhodobacteraceae > Pseudooceanicola > Pseudooceanicola atlanticus. The sequence goes on along the minus strand of NZ_AQQX01000016.1, from coordinate 19,085 downwards.
AATCCTTGGCGCGCATATCCCGCGTCCGGCCAGCGTGCAGGACGAGATGGACCGCGAAGCCCGCCGCGCCGCCCGCGAAGCAGGCGAGGCCCTTCCCGATCCAGCAGAAGAGGCGGCCCCGCGCCGTAGTGCCGGATGATACCGATAGCCGGTCTCCCGTCCTTTACTGGCCTGTCCCTGGTCGACGCGACCAAGGACAGCCAGCTTGAAACCATTCGAAACTCGGCCCAGCACAAGCGGGCCATCGAACATTTCAAGGAAAACATCCGGGACGTGGAGACCGTCGACCAGCTCATGGAAGACCAGGAGCTGTATGCCTTCGTCATGCGCGCCTTCGACCTCGAGGATCAGATCTTCGGCCGCGCGATGATCGAAAAGGTGCTCAAGAGCAATATCGAGGAATCCGATGCGCTGGTGAACCGGCTCACCGATCCGCGCTTCCGCGAAATGTACGAAACCCTCGGTTTCGGTCAGGACGGCGTCGGCAACCTCAACACCATTCTCAGCGGCTGGCAGAACCGCATGGTCGACCGCTACGTCGAACGCCAGTTCATCAACTTTGCCGAAGATCAGAATTCCACCGTCGGGACCGCACTGGAATTCCGCGCCAAGGCGTCCGAGATCACCAACCCGTTCCAGATCCTCCAGGATACGGAAATGTCGGAGTTCTTCCGCACCGCGCTCGGCATTCCCGCCGCCTCCGCGCAGCTGGACATCGACAAGCAGGCCGAACAGATCCGCGACAAGATCGACCTCGAAACCCTTCAGGACCCCGAGGTCGTCGAGAAGCTCGTCCGCAAGTACATCGCGATTTCCGACGCGCTGAACGGCACCGCCACGGCGAACAACGCCGCGCTGGTGATGCTTCAGGGGGGCGGCAATGCCAGCTCCATCATCACCGGGACACTTGGCGTGTCTCCGGTGAGCTATTCGGCATCCATGCTCTATCGCTGATCAGATGAACTCTTCGTCGTCGTCGCTGGCCAGCGGCAGACGGATGACTTCCTCGTCCGCCAGCTCCTTCGCGTAATCCACCAGACCCGACTGGGCCTCGCGCACGTCGCGACCGCGCACCGGGCCCATCGTGTTCATCTCTTCTTCCAGCATGTCGCGCGACCGTCCCGGCAACGCGTTGAGGAAGTGATCGCGAATCTCCTTCTTCGCCCCGCGCAGCGCCATGGGCAGCGCATTGCCCGGCGCGCCGCGCATGACGCGGGCCAGGTCCATCGGGTTGAGATTGATGAGATCGTCGAACACGAACATCTTGTTCTTGATCGCACCGAACGTGTCGGGGATCCGCTTTTCCAGCGTTTCCGACAGGTCCTGGAAGGCAACCATGTCCAGCTTGTTGAACAGGTCCGCCATCTTCTGCTGAAGCTCGGCCGTGGTCGGCTGGGCCGGGGCGCTGATGATGTCGGTCTGCAGGGTTTCCTCGATCTGGCGCATCATGTGGTGCGGCACGGCCTCCATACGGATCATCCGTTCGACCACGTTCTCCATCTTCTCCTGACCCAGCAGCGGCAGCACCTTCGCGGCGACGTCCGTCTTCACGTTCGACAGGATCGCGGCGGCGGTCTGGTCGTGCTCGTTCTTCAGGTAGTTGGCGATCACGTTTTCCGAAAGGGACGAGAACCGCGCCCACAGGTCCTTTTCCTTCAGCGGGCCACGGATGTCCTTGAGGATCGAATCCACCTGGTCCTCCGGCAGGAAGGATCGCAGCATGTCCTCGGCCACGCTGAACGACCCGACCACGCCGCCGCCATTGGCCACGCCCTCGGTAAAGTCCAGCATCACCTGTTCGACCTTCTCGGCATCGATCACGCCCAGCCCGGCCATCGCGCGGGTGATCACCTGGATCTCCTCGTCGCTCAGCTGCTGCATCAGGGACGATCCCCGCGCTTCGCCCAAGCACAGGAACAGGATCGCGGCCTTTTCGGGCCCCTTCAGCGGTCTCTGCTTCTTGGACACGCGGCGTTCGACACTGTTGCGCTGCAAATCGGTCACGGCCATGAGCCTATCCTTTCCTATCCCCCGCCAACGGCGGGCAAGTAACTTTCCATCAGCGAACCGGCCAGCATGTACCAGCCGTCGATGAGAACGAAGAAGATCACCTTGAACGGCAACGAGATCAAAACCGGCGGCAGCATCATCATGCCCGCCGACATCAGGATCGACGCGATGATCAGGTCGATGGCCACGAAGGGCAGGTAGATCAGGAACCCGATCGAAAACGCCCGCCGCAATTCCGAGATCATGAAGGCCGGCACCAGGGCACGCCAGCTGGGGGTCTCGTCGACCTCGACGCCCTCGGTCGGGACCGGGTCGGTGTCACCGGCGCTGCGTGCGGCAATGTCCTGGAACAGCAGCAGGTCCTTTTCCCGGACATTGGCCGACATGAAGGTGCGGAACGGTTCCGCCGTGCGCTCCAGCGCCTGGTCCTCGGTGATCGAATTGTTGATCAGCGGCTGGATCCCGCCCTCCCAAGCGTCCTCGAAAACCGGCTGCATCACGAAGAAGGTCATGAACAGCGCCATCGACGACAGCACCATGTTGGGTGGCGTCTGGTTAAGGCCAAGCGCCGACCGCAACATCGAGAACACGATCACGAAACGGGTAAAGCTGGTCATCACCACCAACAGACCCGGCGCGATCGACAGCACCGTGATCCCGGCGATCAGCTGAAGGATGCGCCCCGACAGCGTCGCGCGTTCATCCGTGCCGGGGGCCGCATCGCTCAATGCGTCGGTGATCGAGCTCAGGAAAGACCCGCCATCCTGCGCCGCTGCCGGATGACCAAGCACAATCAGCCCGAGCGCCAGAAGCGCCGGGCCCCAGATGCGGACGGTAAACCCCGTCCGCGTCACGTTATTTCTTCTCCGACACGTAGTCTTTGACGATCTCGATCAGCGACACGCCGACGCGATCCTCGTCCAGCTTCACCAGGTCGCCACGGGCGACGGTGCGGTCGTTGATGACGATGTCGACCGGCTCACCGATCCGCTTGTTCAACTCGATCACCGAACCGCGCGACAGTTTCAGCAGCTCGGAAATCGCCATCCGGGTCTGGCCCAGGATGATCTGGACGTTCAGCCCGACATTCAGCATCGCGTCGATGTTGTAACCGCTGCTGTCGCCGGGGCGGGGGCCCATCATCGCGTCCAGAACGGTTTCCTCTTCGCCCGCCAGGCCGGCCGCGGCGACAGGGTCGACACCCGCATCGGCGCCCGCTCCGGCCACCGTGTCATTTTCCAGCTCTTCGTTCTTGTCGTTCTCGTCCGCCAAGGGGGTCACTCCTCTCCTGGGTGTTTCTTCCGCGCCATTGCTTCGGCGGTGGCCTCGGTCAGGGCCTTGATGATGTCGTCACAAATCTTGGACAGGCTGAAATCCAGCATGCCGTGATCCCATTCGACCCGTGTGTCACCGGGCTGCATGTTGCTGTCGGGCAGGATCTGCACCCGTCCGGCAAAGCCCGCCTGCGTGGCCTGTTCGCCGATCCGCGTGGTCATGTCCGCCGCGATCTCTGCCGGCAGATGGATCTTCAACGATGCCGCCCCAACGGCCATGCGAATGGCCTGGCGCGCTTCGGCCTCGGTGCGCATGACGGCGGTCTGGTCCATCAGTTCCGGCGCGACCTGGCGGAAGACGGTCAGGATGTAATCCAGCACCTGGCCCTCCAGCGCGGCGCGGTGCTGATCGGCACGGGCCAGCAGGTCCTTCATTGCCGGGCCAAGAACGACCAGAGCATCCGCTTGCCTTGCCGCGGTGCTGTCCGCATGTTCCACCGACGCTTCCGCGCGACCGGCCAGACGGCCGTCCTCATAGGCTTCCTTGCGGGCCTTGCGGACGGCGTCCTCGACATCCTCGGGTGTATAGATGGCACGACGGGCACGGATCAGGCGGCGCTCTTCCTGCTCCGCCTCCTCGTCAAAATCCCGATCGAACACGAAAGGCATCTGTTACGGCCCCTCTGCCAGCCAGGTCTTCACGACCTTCAAAGAATCGTCCGGCTGCTTCTCGATCAGCTCGCTGACCGTCTCGATCCAGCCGCGCTGCACGCCGCCCTTGACCGAGGCCAGGTTGACCATGTTGCCGTCGTCATAGCCGTCCGGACCCAGCACCTGGCCACTCATCGCGTTGTGGTGATGATGGATCGTCTGGGCCTGCGGCTGGTTGGAGTGGATATGCTGCACCCTGGCCTGCTGCTGGTTGCCGATCATCTGCGGCTGCGGCCCGTTCGGCCCCTCGACCAACTGGGTCTCACCCTCCTCACCTTCGGTCAGGGCGGGGTCCGCTTTCTTGTCGACTTCGATCCGCTCCGGCAGGGCCCGCGCCACGACGGGCATGACGCCGAACCGAAGAACAGCTGCCACAACCGCAAGAGCGAACACGCCGCGCAGGATCGACATCATGTTCTGCTTCAGCACATCCATGATCCCGTCCGAGATCGGCTCCCCCACATCCATGGAATAATCCATGAACCGCAGACTATCGACTGAAATCGTATCACCGCGCTGCTGATCGAAGCCGATCGCCGCCTGAACCAGCTGATTGAGCCGCTGAAGTTCCTCCGCGCTGCGCTCTTCGTAAACAACGTCGCCGTTATCCTGCACATTGTAGATGCCGTTCACCAGAACCGCGACCGAGATGCGCTCGATCTCACCGGGTTCGCGCACCGTCTCGCTTTCGGTCGTGCCGATCTCGTAATTCACCACCTCGTCGGTGCGGGTCATCGTGTTGGACGACCCTTCGGCATTGCCGGTATCGGTCAGCGAGGCGGGGATATCGTCGATCACGCCAACCTCGCCCTGACCACGATCCAGATCCTCGCGGTTCTCCTCGCGGATTTCCGTGGACCGCACCACGCGCTGGTCGGGATCAAAGCTCTGGTTGCGGATGACCTGGCGTTCCGTCGTCAGATCGACGCTCACCTTCACCCGCGCATTTCCAGCCCCGACCCGCGCGGTCAGGATATCGGTCACGTTGGCCGCGATACGATCCTCGACCGAGGTACGGACCGCCTGCTGGGTGACCTCGGCCGCGCCTTCGCCGTCTTCAGCCAGAACGGTCGCCCCGTTGGAGGTCAGCACGGTCACACGGCCCGGCGCCATTTCCGGCACCGCAGACGATACCAGCGCCCGGATCGACTGGGCCTGCCGGGTCGTGACCTGATGACCCGGACGCCCGCGCACGATGACCGAGGCAGAGGGCTGCGGGCGCTCCCGTGAAAACGCCTCTCTTTCGGGCAGAACCAGGTGAACCCGTGCGGCCTCCACCCCGTCGAGGGTCTGGACCGACCGGGCCAGCTCCCCTTCCAGGGCGCGCAGACGGTTGATCCGCTGCATGAAGGCGTTCATCCCCAGGCCCGAACCTTCGTCGAAAAGCTCCCAGCCGGCCGCGCCGTCGCTGACGAGGCCCTGACCCGCCATTTCCATCCGCGCCCGCGCCAGGTCTTCCTGCGGCACGCTGATCGCGGCACCGCCCGAATCAACGCGGACCCGGTAGCCGGCCTGCTCCAACGCGCCGACGATGCGACCTGCCTCGGCCGGATCCATGTCGCGATAAAGGGTAGAGTAGGCGGGCTCCATGACGGCGCGCACACCGAAAAACATCGCGAAGACAAGCACGATGCCGGTTGCGCCCAGGGCGATCAAACGCCCCTGCCCCAAAGCCTTGAGGTTTTCTAACAAGGCTTGCACGCCTGCCCCCGTCCCGGATTAATTAACATTAAGACTGGCACAAGAATAAGCCGATCTATTCTTGTTAATCAAGTGAAGTTTACAGTTTATACTTGCAAAACTTGCTGGATATCGGCATGTTTCCAAAGAACATCGCAAGAAAAATCCGTGTTTTGTTCTTGGCCTTGGGGGCTGACGGAACAGGGAAGGCAGAAACAAGGGACAATCCATGGGCAAACGGCTGATGACGCTGGTCCTGGTGCTGGCTTTGGGGGTGGCAGCCCTCGCTGGCGGCCTCGTCGCGTCCCTTGGCTTTGACGAGGCCGTCGCATTGGTCACCGGGTCCGAGGTCGAAGCGCCCAAGACCGCCGCCAATGACGGTCACGGCGATGAGGACGGCGACAGCCACACCCCTGCGCCGGAACATCCGTCCAGCAAGGTGATGGTCACGCCCTTCAAGGAAATCATCGTCAACATCTCGGCCACCACGGCCACCGGTCGCCAGACCACCCGATTCCTCAAGCTGAACACCGCGCTGGTCTATGACAGCTCCAAGGCCGGGGCCGACCATATCGAGGAACGCAAGCTCTACCTCCGGGACAGCTTCCAGGATTACCTGCGGCAATTGTCGGAACGGGACGTGCAGGGCTCTGCCGGGCTGGCGATCCTCAAGGCCGAATTGCTGCGCCGCGCCCGGACGATATCGGATTCGCAGGCCCCGCAAGAAATCCTCATCTCAGACCTGATCGTGCAGTAACGCCATGAGCCCAGCCACAGCAGAAGCAACAGACCAGATCGCATTACGGGGCGCCCCCGTCGAGGAAGAGATCATTCAGCGGGCCAAACGGTCCTACGAACGACTTCCGATCCTCGAAGTGATCCTGGAGCGGTTCGTCCTGGCCATCGGTCCGGCGCTGAAATCCTATGTCGGCGCGATTTGCGAGGCCTCCATCGACGCGACCGAATACATGCCGATGTCCGAGGCCCTGGAAGGGCTGCCCAACCCCTCGCTGATCTCGATCACCGAGGCCTCGGATTGGGAAGGGCCCTTCGCCACGATTATCGACCCGTCGCTGCTGATCTCGACGCTGGAAATCACCTTCGGCGGGCGCACCGCGGAACGGTCCAGCTGGAAACCGCGCAGCTTCACCGCGATCGAACGCAAGATCGGCCGCGAGATGATGACCCTGATCCTGGCGGAATTGTCGGAAACCTTCGCCAAACTGATGCCGGTGGAGTTCATGATTTCCCACGTGGAAACGAACCCCCAGGCCATGGTCCTGGCGCCGCCAAACACCGGCTGCCTGCGTCTGCGCGTCCACCTGACGATGGATGACCGCGACGGCTATCTCTATTTCCTGTTTCCCTACAACGCCTTCTCGACGATCCGCCCGATCCTGGCACAGCCGTTCCACGGCGGCGCCCTTGGCGGCGACAAGAGCTGGCAGAAGAAGATGACCGACGCGATCGTCGACACCGAGGTCTCGGTCGCCGCCCGCCTGCACGAAACCACCGTGCCCATGCAGGAAGTCCTGAACTGGAGAAAGGGTCAGGTCCTCGATCTCGGGATCGACGCCGACCAGTTGGTGACACTGTGCTGCGGCGGGCACGAGCTCTATCGCGCACAATCCGGCAAACGCCGCAACGGGCGCCTGGCGCTCAAGATTCAAAAGCAACTCAAAGACGAAGAGGAAATGTCCAATGTCCTTCCTGATTGACGTGCTGATCCTTGTCCTTCTGGGTGGGACCCTTGGCTATGCCTTCCTGGTCGACCGCCGCGTGCGGATGCTGATGTCCGTCCTGAAAGAGATGGAGCCGATGGTCGGCCAGTTCTCCCAGGCGGTCGAGAAATCGGAAAGCTCCGTTTCGATGCTCAAGGCGATGACCGAAAAGGTCCGCACCCAGCCGGCCGCCAATTCCGCACCTGCCGCCGCACCGACGCAGCAGCAGGCCCAGCCGCAACCCGATGTCGTGTCCTTCCGCACCAGCCGTGAAAAGGCGTCCCGCCCCGCCGGTGTCACCCGCGTCTCGGGTAAATCCGACCTGGTGCGCGGCTTCTTCGAAACCGCCCGGACCCGGGGCGCGTAATGGCCATCCGTCCGCTGCCCCTGATGCTGATCGCCCTCGTGGGCATGGGCGTGGCCAAGCTGACCCTGTCGGTGTCCGAAACCGAACAGGCGTTGCCCGTGGGTGGCAATTTCTTTGCCGGCCCCGCCAACGCCGCGACCTCGACACCGCCGCCGGAACCCGAAGCGACGCCGGTGCCGCAAGCCACCCAGGCCTCGGCCGAGTTGAACTGCGACATGCCCGAGGAAATGCTCCTCGCCATCAAGTCCGAACGCGAGATGCTGGAAGACCAGAAGGCCGCACTGGCCCGGCGCGAGGCCGAGATCGACCTCGCCGGTGAAAAGACCCGCCAGGACCAGGCCGAACTGGCCGAGCTGAAGACCGAGCTTGAGGCGCTTCTGGCCAAGGTCGAAGCCGCCCAGACCGACGATGTCCGCCGCCTTGTCGCGCTTTATTCCAACATGAAACCGAAAGAGGCCGCAGCGATCATGAACGACCTCGATATCGAGGTGTCCGTGATGGTGCTCGGCTCCATGAACGAACGCACCGCCGCGCCCATCCTGGCCAACCTCACGCCGATCCGGGCCCGCGCGATTTCCAAGATCATCCTTGAGAGGTCCAAGCTGCCGGGCGACCAGCGGCTCGACAATCTCAAGCTCTGAGCGACGCCCCCCAAGACGTCACTCACGAACCCCCCGGTCCTCCGCCGGGGGGTTTTCCTTTGCCCCGTCAGGTCAGGCCTCAGGCCGGATCGTCGGGCAGTTTCAGCTTCAGCCGTGCGGCGTAGGAATTGCGGATGTGATGTGCGGCCAGGTCCTCGGCCCGGGTCACGTCCCGCGCGGCGATCGCCTCGGCCAGGGCGCGGTGCTCACCGATCACCGCATGCCGCCGCTCCATGTCGACCAGCGAGGTGCCGCGCCGGTCGGCGGCGATGATATCCTCCAGCGTGCCACTGAATTTCATCAGGTAGCGGTTATGGGCACAGCGCCGGATCATCCCATGGAAATCCTTGTTGTGCTGCACCATCGCATCGCGATCCTCGACTAGCCCGGCCTCCTTGTCGGTCATCCGCATCAGCTGATCCAGCTCCGGCCCGGACGCGTTGCGCGCGGCCTGACCGGCCAGCGACCGTTCCAGCACCTCGCGGGCCGCGAAGATCTCCTTCAGCGCCTCGTTGTCGATCGAGGCGACGACCAGCCCCCGCCGCGGATGATGCGCAAGCAGCCCCTCGGCCTCCAGCCGCAGCAGACCCTCGCGCGCCGGCGTCCGGCTGATCTTCAGCCAGTCGGCGGTCTTGTATTCGGAAATCCGGTCGCCGGGGGCCAGGTCCCCGTTGGCAATCGCGTCGCGGACCGCCTCGTAGGCGTTCTGCGCGAGGCGGGATGAGTTTTGTTTGTCTGCCATGCGCCGCCCGTGTCCAACCTGATCGTGAGAATTGGAATACTATAGCGCGGCCTTGTTTTCCGGGTCAAACATGGGTTTGGCGTCAAGGGCGCGACGGCATGGTATACGATTTGACCGCGCGGTCAGCGGGCTTCGACCCCGTGCAATGTCATGCCCAGGAATTCCATCGCCACCTCTTCGGCGCTCTTTGGTCCGTCAACCCGATGCCAGCGCGGCAGGTAGTTCAGCCAGGACAGGATCATCCGCGTCAGCATCCCCGCATCCACCTTGGCCAGTTGCCCGGCCTGGATCGCGCGGGCGATCTCGGTCCGGAACAGGTTTTCGAACTGGTCGCGCAACGCGATCATCGCCGCCTTGTCCGAGGCCTGTTCGATCGACCAGAAAATGCGCGAGGACACGACCCAGCCCGCACGCTCCTCGTCGATATGCCGCGCGCAGGTGCCGACCAGCGCCCGGATACGCGCCAGCGGATCGTCCTGCGGCACGCCCTCGACGGCATCGGTCAGCTTCTCGATCATCCGGGTCAGGCGGTATTCCACGACCGCCTTCAGCAACGCTTCCTTGTCGTCGTAATGATAGTAGAGCGCGGCCTTGGTCATCCCGCATTTCTCGGCCACCGCCCGCAGCGACGTGCCCTCGTACCCGGCTTCGGCGAACAATTCCGTGGCCGCGCCCAGGATCTGCGCCTTGCGCCGCTTGCCCGGCATCTTGGGACCAGGGGATTTCTGCGGCGGGACGTCGTCGTCGGACATGGGGTTAAGCCTCTGATACAAGCGGATTTCCCACAGCCTAGCCGCCCACGCCCCGCATCGGAACCCCGTCTTTGCATCGCGGCCGGGCACTTCTGCGTGGGCACAAACCGCATACCATCGCACGGCCCAGCCACAGCCTGAACAGCCTTCACTTGTTGACCGCCCGGTAGGCAGCCGGTAACAATTTCGAAAATGGCATACCAAATGGGCAGACCGTGATCCGCCCCTTGGCCAAGGTATCGGAACGAAGGATCGCGATGAACGCCCCGCAAACCCCCAATCGGCCGCCGCTCTCCGGCACGTTTTTCAACCCTCGCGCCATGGCCTTCATCGGCGCAACGGCGGATCGCAAGAAGATCCGGGGCATGCTGTTCCACTTCGCCACCCTGACCGGGTATTCCGGCAAGCTGTTCCCGATCCACCCGCGCGAGGATCAGATTGACGGGCACAAGGTCTATCGCTCGATCCTCGACGTGCCCGACCCGGTCGATCTGGCGATCATCTGCATTCCCGCGCCGCAGGTCCCGGCCTCGGTCGAGGAGTGCGCGCGCGCCGGGGTCGGCAATGTCATCATCATCTCCTCCGGTTTCGCCGAAGAGGGCAGCGAGACCGCAGAGGCGCTTCAGGACCAGCTGCGCGAGATCGCGGATCGCACCGGCATCCGCATCTCCGGGCCCAATGCCGAAGGGTTCTACAACGCGGTCGACAATGTCTCTGCCACCTTTTCCCCGGTGATCGAAGCCCTGCCCGAGGACACCATGCCCGACGCCGCGCCCGACCGGCGGATCGGCGTGATCTCTCAATCCGGCGGCATGGGTTTTGCCATGTTCACGCGGGGCAGGGCGCTTGGCCTGTCCTTTTCCCATGTCGTGTCCACCGGGAACGAAATGGACCTGACCACCGCCGATTACCTCGATTGCATGGTCCGCGATCCGGCCACCAAGATCATCATGATCCTCTGCGAAGGGCTCCGCGACGGGCCGGGCTTCATGCGCGCCGCCGCCGCTGCGCGCGAGGCCGGCAAACCCGTCGTGATGGTCAAGCTGGGCCGATCTTCTGCCGGGGCGCGGGCGGCGGCGTCCCATACCGCGTCGCTCTCGGGGGAACATTCCGCCTATCGTGCCGTGTTCCGCCGCTACGGCATCGTCGAGGCACAAGAGATGGACGAGGCCGTGGCGATCGCCGCCGCCTTCGCCGTCTGTCCGCTGCCCAGGGGGCGTCGCGTCGGCGTGGTCACCGCCTCGGGCGGGGGCGGCACGACAGGCGCCGACGTGTTCTCCGATTACGGGCTGAGCGTCCCTGAATTGTCCGATGCGGTTCAGGCACGGATCCTGCCGAAAATCCCGCCTCATGCCTCCGCCCTCAACCCGGTCGACATCACCGCTCAGGGGGCCAGCACCGGCCCGGTCCTGCTGCATTGCGCCGAGGTCCTGGATGAATGCGACGAGATCGACATGGTGCAGCTTGTCATCTCCGCCGCGCGGGAAACCTCCGTCTCTCTCGTGCCCGAGGCGATCCGCCGGATCGTCGACCGCGCCCGGACCCCGCTGCTGATCTACTGCTACACCCTACCGTCGAACCTGGCCCGTCGCGTCGCCGCCGAGAACGGGTCGGTCCTGATGGACGACATCCGCCATTGCGCCGCCGGGCTGCGCGCGCTGGCCGATTACGCGCAGGTCCTCGCTTCGCCGATTTCCGACGCTGTGGCGGCAACACCGAAGATGCACCGACGTGATACCGACGTAATACCGACAGAATACCGATGCCGGAAAATCCTCTCCGAATACGGCCTGGGCGGTGAGGCCGACAGGCTCGTCACCACCGCGGAAGAGGCCGCTTCGGCCGCTGCCGAAATCGGCGGTCCGGTCGTGCTGAAGATCTCGTCTCCGGACATCCTGCACAAGACCGATGCGGGTGGCGTCCGCCTTGGGCTGACCGGGGAAGAGGCCGTCCGCGCGGCCTTTGGCGATATCACACGGAACGCGCAGGCCTTTGATCCCAATGCACAAATTGAAGGGGTTCTGGTGCAGCCCATGGCACCCAGCGGGATCGAGATCGTCGTCGGCATGGTCAACGACCCCACCTTCGGGCCGATCATGATGCTGGGCGCCGGCGGCACCGGGGTCGAGCTTTTCGGCGACGTCATCCATTACCCCGCGCCCTTCAGCCCCGCCCGCGCCGAAGCGCTGCTGCAACAGCTGAAATCCGCGCCTCTTTTCAATGGCTTCCGTGGGTCTGCCCCGATTGACCTTGCCCAGATCTCCGGCCTGATTTCGCGCCTGTCCCAGGCCGCCATCGCCGGCTCCGACTGGATCGCCGAGATGGAGTTCAACCCGATCATCCTGCACCCCGACGGCAGCTTTACCGTCGCCGACGCAGTGCTTATCCCTTTGTAAGGAGGAGGAGAAATGGATTTCACCCTGAGTGAGGAACAGCAGATGCTGCGCGACCTCTGCGCCCGGTTCCGCGACGATTACGTCCGCCCCCTGGAACCCAAGGTGCTGGCCCGCGAGGCAGGCGGCGGCGCCTCCTCCCTCCTGCCCGAGGAACAGGCCGTTCTGGATGCCCGCGCCAAGGAGCTGGGCCTCTATGCCCTTGATGGACCTGAAGAATATGGCGGCTCCAACCTCGACGCGGTGACCATGGTCGGCGTCTGGGAAGAGATGGGTCAGACCTGCGTCGAATACTACTTCCCGCCCGACAGCCCCAACCTGCGGATGCTGATGCAGACCTGTACCGAAGAGCAGAAGGTCAAATACCTCGAACCCTATTCGCGCGGCGAGGCGATCAGCGCCATCGCGATCTCCGAACCCGGCGGCGGCGGCGATCCGGCTGCCATGACGACCCGCGCGATCCTCGACGGGGACGAATGGGTGATCAACGGACGTAAGATATGGATTTCAAAGGCAGATAAGTCCGACTTCACGATCCTCATGGCCTCGACCGACCCGTCCAAGGGCGCCCGTGGCGGTATCTCTGCCTTCGTGGTGGAAAAGGACACGCCCGGGTTCATCATCCAGCGCCGAATTCCCATGCTGGGCGGGCGCAACACCTATGAAATCGTGATAGATAACCTGCGCCTGCCCAAATCCGCATTGCTGGGCGAGCTTGGCAACGGCTTCGGCCCGATGCAGCTCCGGCTCAACGTGCGGCGCGTGCAGATGGGGGCGTGGTGTGCGGGCAAGACGCGCTATGCGCTCGACCTGATGAAGGATTGGGTCAAGCAACGGAAAACATTCGGCGAAATGCTCGCCGACCGGCAGGCCATCCAATGGTGGATCGCCGATGCGGAAATGCAGCTCCACGCGCTGCGGCTGATGGTCTACAACACTGCCAGCAAGGTCGATCGCGGTGAACAGGCGCGCACGGAATGCTCGATGGTCAAGCTGATGGGCACCGAACTGGCCTGGGACACGATCGACAAGGCGATGCAGGCCTATGGCGGAATGGGGATGACGCGGGAACTGCCCCTTGCCATGATGGCGAACCATGTGCGCACCATGCGCGTCTACGAAGGCCCCAGCGAAGTGCACCGCATGCTGATCGCACGCCATTCGCTGCAAGACAGGATACCGGGTCTCTAGGACCCACGAGGGAGGACACATGAGCGAAGTCAAAATCACCCGGCAGGACCACGTCGCAATCGTCGAATTGCAGCGCGCGCCGAACAATTTCGTCGATATCGACCTGATCTCGGATATCGCGGATGCCTATGACGAACTGGATGCCGACAAGACCTGCCGCGCCATCGTGCTGTGTTCGGACGGCAAGCATTTCTGCGCCGGCGCCAACCTGGCCGAACGCGCCAAGGACGATAACGACACCATCACGCAGGAGGCCGGCCGCCACCTCTACCAGGAGGCGCATCGCCTGATTTCCAACGGAAAACCCGTTGTCGCAGCGATCCAGGGCGCCGCTGTCGGGGCCGGGATCGGCCTCGCGCTGACCGCCGATTTCCGGGTCGGATGCGCCGAATCCCGTCTGTCGGCGAACTTTGCGCGGCAGGGCTATCACCCCGGTTTCGGCACGACCTACACGCTGCCCCGCATCGTCGGACGGCAGAAGGCCGCATGGATGTTCTACACCGGCGAACGCGTCCCCGGTGAAGAGGCGCTCGAGATCGGGCTGCTCGACCGGCTGGTCCCGCTCGCCGATGTCCGCGCCACCGCGATCGAAATGGCGACCGAGATCGCCCGCTCCGGCCCGCTGGCCGTGCAGGGCACCCGCAAAACGCTGCGCGCGGGCATGGCCGCGGACTTCGCCCAGGCCACCTACAACGAGGCGTTCGAACAGGCGCTGGTCCGCCCGACCCACGATTTCAAGGAAGGTGTCGCCGCGATGAACGAACGGCGCCTGCCGGATTTCAAGGGCTACTGAATGCAGATGCCCGTGGTGCCGCTTCCGCCGGAGCTCAGCCAGCCCGACGCCCAGCTGGATCAGCTGCGCGACACCGCGCGCTCCATCTGGTCGGGGCCGGAGGGCGCGCGGATCCACTGGGCGGAATGGGGGCCGCGCGATGCGCCGGTCATGGTCATGCTGCATGGCGCCTATGGCTCATGGCCGCATTTTGTTCGTAATATCAATGCGTTCAGCCATGACCATCGGGTTCTGATCCCCGATATTCCGGGCTATGGCCGGTCCGATACGCCGCCCGCGCCGGTGCGGCTGGTCGACATCGCTGCGCATATTGCGCGCGCCCTGGACGAGGTGATCGGCCCCGATACGCCCTATCGTCTTGTCGGGTTTTCCTTTGGCGGCGGGCTGTCCGGTCCGCTGCTGCTGGAACATCCCGGGCGGCAGACCCACGTCCTGCTTGGGGCCCCCGCCGGGATTGCCCCGCCGGCCACCCCGGCGATGGTGTCGGTGCGCAATCGGACCGGGGACGACCTGATCGCCGCGCAGCGTGCCAACCTGCAATCCATCATGCTGAAGCGGCCCGAGTCGGTGACCCCCCTGGCCCTGCGGATCCAGCACGAATGCACGGCGATGGCCCGCCTGCGGGTCGAACGGGTCGATTGGGGCCCCGGCCTGATCGTCAGCGTGCCCGGCTACAAGGGCAACCTGACCTGCGTCTGGGGCGACAGCGACTCCTTTGTCGACCCGGCCGAGCTTCCTGACAGGCCCGCCCGCATCCGTGCGATGAACCCCGCCGCCGACACCCACATCCTGCCCGAAACCGGGCATTGGATGCAGTTCGAAGCTGCCGAGAGCTTCAACGCGATCCTGCGCGATCTCGTCTCTAAACCGCCCGTTTGATCCCCTTCAGGATCATGCCGACACGAAAGGCGGGCCAGGGCTCCATCAGCTCGCGCTCGGTCTTGCCGGGGTCATTCATGACGCTGCATTCAGCGTCGAAGATCATGCTGGGCCGGTCCGTCGCGTCATAGCGGGGCCAGTGGGGCAGGGCGTCGCAATTCGGATCCCCGGTGCGCGCGAACTGCGTCCAGGCGGCCATCATCCGGCGGCTCAGCGCATCGGCCTGCGCGTCCCGTCCCAGCATCTCGCGCGCGGTTTCGGTGGTGCCGAAAACCAGCGGGATGCAGACCGTATGCGGGGCGCCCAGCTGGCCGTCCCAGGGGGCACATTGCCAGTCGACGCGGTAGCGATAGACCGGTGCGGACCCATGCGCTGCCTTGCGATCCGCGGCCAGGCATCCGTTGCGGGTATAGCGGGCCTGGGTGAAGATCGTCTCGGCCACCTGACCGGGCTTTTTTCCAGGAAAAGCAGAGGCATAGCTGTCGAAAAGCGGCGCGCTGTCGGCAAGGCTCATATGGAAGAAATCCGCTACCATCTGGCGGGCCCGCGCCTCTGGCATGTCAAAGACGCCCTCACCGTCATAGGCCATGAAGAAGGTCATTTCCTCGCGGGTCGAGCCTGCGATCATCGGGATATCCGCATGGTGATCCAGCCCCGCCGGCGAGAACGGATCGAAAGGCAGGACATTGCCATCCACCACAGGGCGGAAATCGTCGATCCCGTCATTGCGGGCCACGGCGCGCAGGCGGGCTTTCAGGATCGCCTCCATCGGCACGTCGGCCAACGCGGTGCGATCGCCGATCTTCAGCCCCAACTCATCATAAAGCAGTTCGGCGCATTTCACCGCCCGTTCCGGTGTTGCCATTTCGATATGCAGCGAGGCGCTTTGCACGATGGCGCGGTGGAACAGGCCCTTGGCGCGCGGCATCGCCATCAGGACAGACACCTTGGCCCCGCCGCCCGATTGCCCGAAGAGGGTGACGCAGTCCGGGTCGCCGCCAAAGGCCGCGATATTGTCCCGCACCCATTCCAGCGCCTTGATGATATCGGTCAGGCCGACATTGGGATCGGTCGCATCGGTCCCGTCCCAGGTGAATCCAAAGGCGTTGAGCCGGTGATTGATCGTCACCACCACCACGTCGCCCGCCTCGGCCAGGATCGATCCATGCGCCGAGGGCCGGTTGCCGGACCCCGAGATCCAGGCCCCGCCATGCAGCCAGACCATCACCGGGCGCTTGGCTCCGGGCTCTTCCGGGGCGAAGACATTCAGGCGCAGGCAATCCTCGCTCAGCGGCGAGGTTTCGGCCAGGAAGCTGAAGAACGAGGGGCCTTTGCCCTCCGGCAGCACCTGCGGCGCACGGGGCCCGATCTGGTCGGCCACGGCGGGTGGCGCAGGGGCGGGGCCGGCATCGCGGAACCGTCCCTCCCCACCGGTATCGGCCGCATACGGAATACCGCGAAAGACTTTCGTGCGGCCATGGCGGCGTCCCTCGATCCGGCCTGCGGCGGTCTCTGCGATTGGATGTGACATCGGCTCCTCCCCAGGATTTGGGGCATTGAAACAGGCTTCGGTATGCCAGGCAATACTCGACATTCAGGGATTTCGGCGCATGATGGAAAAAACGGTATGCCATATGGCGCCAAACGGGAGGAGGACGAAATGCGACTTGAGAACAAGATCGGGCTGGTCACCGCCGCCGGGTCCGGAATGGGCCGGGCCGGGGCGATCCGCTTCGCGGCAGAGGGCGCAGCGGTCGGCGTCGTGGATCTCGACGCCAAGGCCGTGGAAGAGGTCATCGCCCAGATCACGCAAGCCGGGGGACGGGCCATCCCGCTGGTCGGCGACCTGACGCAGCGCGGCTTTTCCCGCGATATCGTGGCCGAGACGGTCGCGGCCTTCGGCGGGCTGGACTTCGCCTGGCTGCATGCCGGGCATCCGGGACCGTTCAGGGTCGAGGACATGGACGAGGACGTTTTCGAACTGGCGCTCGATCTGAACCTGCGCACGATCGCCCACACCACAGCCGCCGCCCTGCCCGAGATGCGCAAGCGCGCGGGCGGGTCGCTTGTCTACACGGCCTCGACCGCGGGTCTGGCCGGGTCGCCGCGCAGCCCGGCCTATTCGATGATGAAATTCGGTGTCGTCGGCTGGACCCGGTCCCTGGCCAAGCGGGTGGCGGGCGAGGGGATCCGCGCCAACGTGATCTGCCCCGGTGGGGTGGATACCCCGATGCTGCGCGAATTCATCGCCCGGTTCGACACGCCGCAGGCCAACCAGGACAAGGAGGAAATGGTCGCGCAACGCGCAACGCAAACCCCGCTGGGCCGCAATGCCAGGCCCGAGGAGATCGCGAATGCCGCGCTCTTCCTGGTATCGGACGAGGCGAGCTTTGTCTCGGGCGCGGCCTTGCCGGTCGATGGGGGGATGACGGCCTAAAGCGTGTCTTCGAGGCTGGCCCGCATCCGGTCAAAGCCAAGCGCGACATAGGCGATCACCGCCAGCAGGATGATCACCCCGACGATCAGCGGTGGCCGCATGCCCCAGACGTCCGAGGCGCTGCCGACGATCAGCGCCCCGATGGCCGGCGATCCGCGCACGGTCAGGCCCCAGATGCCCATGACCCGCCCGCGCAGGTGATCCGGCACGACGATCTGGGTCAGAGTCTGGGCGGACACCGCACCAACGACCATGGTCGCGCCGGTGAGCACGGCCAGCGGCAGGGCCATCCAGATATGGGTGCTGAGCGCGAACAGCATCAGCACCGCGCACATCGCCGCCTGCGACCCGATCATGATCAGCGCCAGACCCTTGGCCGATTGCCGGGCGGCCAGCCACAGCCCGCCAATCACGGCACCAATCCCGAAGGCCGAAGTGAGTGCCGCAAAATCGCCCGAGGTGCCGTCAAAGACCTCTGCCGCCCAACCGGGCAGCAGCTCGACCACCGGACGGACGGCGATGCCCGCCACCACGGTCAGCAGCAGCAAGACGTTGACGCCCGGTGTCGACACGGCATGCCGCACGCCGATCATCGCCTCTTGCAGGAAGCTGTCGGCGTGTTTGCCGTTGGGCCTGGTGTTCAGCCGGATCATGCTGAGCGCGACGACGAAAACGCCAAAGGTCAGCGCGTTGACCATGTAGGTTCCGCCCAGCCCGCCAAGCGCGATCAGCAGCCCCGCCGCCGCAGGCCCGACGAACCGCGCAAGGTTGAAGGTGACGGAATTGATGGCGATGGCCGTGTTCAGCCATTCCTGTGTCACGAGCCCCGCGGTGATCGCCAGGCGGAAGGGCTGCAGGAACCCGGTGACGCAACCATGGAACAGCGTGATCAGGAACAGGGGCCAGATCGACAGCGACCCGGTCTGGTAGAGGACCGCCAAGAGAACGGCCTGCAAAAAGCCCAGCACCTGGCCGATCTTGAGCACCTTCAGCCGGTCCCAACGATCCGCCGCCGCGCCCGAGAATGGCCCCAGCAGAACACAGGGAAAAAGGTCGGCAAAGGCGATGGCACCGACCCAGGTCGCGCTTTCGGTCAGGGTCCAGGCCAGCCATCCGCTGGCGATACGCTGCATCCAGGTGCCGATCAGGCTGAGGGAATTTCCCAGCGAAAAGACGCCGTAATTCCGTTGGCCGAGGACCTGGAAGATGCGTTCGAATCCGAGACGGGCCATCAGGGGATGCTTTCCGGGCGCGCGGGCCGATTAGATGCAACTGACATGGAATACCATTCATCCCGCATCTGTCGACCGGTTGCAAGACGATCTGAATGGAAACGTTTTCAGTTCGTGTGTTTTCAGGTGGTTAAGCAAATGGAGGCAAAAGTACTGAACCGACTTCAATTTAGAAAACATAATTCGGATTATAGGATTCTATCTACCCTGGCGGGCACATTCTAAGCTGGGTTGCGACAAATTCCCTATCTTGCTGAAAAGC
>NZ_AQQX01000015.1 GCF_000768315.1 Pseudooceanicola atlanticus | reverse complement strand
CGAGTAGCTTAATTTACGCCAGATCCTGTCCAAGAGATGGGGAGTAGCTCAGTCCTCCTGACATCGGGATAAAACTATCCCAGTTGGTGGACCACTTCAGTGGGGGCACTCCACAACCGGTGGTCGGCTTCGGCACCGACGAACAGAAGGCTCGGATGCTGCCGCCTCTGATCCGCGGAGAGCACCGCTCCTGCTTCGGCGTAACCGAACCGGACGCCGGCCTTGATACCACGCATATCTCGACCTTTGCGCGCCGACGCGAAGACGGTGGGTATGTGGTCAACGGGCGCAAGGTCTGGACCTCGACCGCACAGCGCGCAGATCACATCCTGCTGGTGACCCGGACCACGCCCATCGAGGACTGCGAGCGACCGACCGACGGCATGTCAGTGTTCTACACCGATTTCGACCGCAGCAAGATCGACGTGCATGAAATTGCCAATATGGGCCGCAAGGCGGTCGACTCCAACGCCATCTTCATTGATGGGCTGGAGGTGCCCGAAGAGGACCGCATCGGCGCGGAAGGTGAGGGTTTCAAGGTCCTGCTCCACGGGCTGAATGCCGAGCGGATCATTGTCGCCGCGGCTGCGGTCGGGTTTGGGATGTACGTACTGGAAAAGGCGGCCGCCTATGCGCGCGAACGCGTCGTCTTCGGCCGTCCAATCGGCCAGAACCAGGCGATCCAGCATCCGCTGGCCTCGGTGTGGATGCGCCTTCAGGCGGCGGAACTGATAACCTACAAAGCCGCCACGCTTTACGATCAGGGCAAGCCCTGCGGGCTGGAGGCCAATACCGCGCGCAACCTCGCCGGCTCGGCGGCCTACGAAGCGGCATTCCGCGCGGTGCGCACCCACGGCGGCTTTGGCTTCGCGCAGGAATACCACGTCGAGCGTTACTTTCGCGAAAGCGTACTGAACTTCATCGCGCCGGTCAGCGAGGAGTTGATCCTCTCCTACGTGGCCGAGAAGGCATTGGGGATGCCCAAGTCCTACTGACTCTTCGCCCGTATCGCGATCACTCCGGGTCGTGCCCACCCTCGACGCTGACGAGCGCCGACGGTGGGGCGGCCAAGGCCCTTTTCAGAACGCGTTAAGCCCGGTCAGGTTGCGCCCGATGACCAGTTTTTGGATTTCGGTGGTGCCATCGGGAATCGGCATGACCTTTGCATTGCGGAAGTGCCGTTCAACGTCGAACTCTTTGGTGATGCCGTTGCCGCCGTGGATCTGCACCGCTTTGCCGGCGATTTCGACGGCCATTTCGGTTGCATACCATTTCGCCATCGAGGTCTGGGTGTCACAGCGCACGCCCAGGTCCAGAAGTTGCAGCCCGCGCTGGCACAACAGGCGCGCGGCATCCAGGTGCGTGGCCATGTCGGCCAGGTAGCCTTGAATCAACTGGTGCCCGCCAATCGGCTTGCCATGCTGCTCGCGTTCCTGGGCATATTTGACCGCACATTCCAATGCCGCCTGACCAATGCCGATGCTGGTCAGGCCAACAAACACACGCGCGCTCTCAAACAGTTTCAACGTCTGGAACAGGCCGCCGCCTGCATTACCCAGAACATGCTCGGCGGTGGTTTCCGCCCGGTCGAAAAACAATTCACAGGTCGATGCACCGACAAGTCCCATCTTGCGCAATTCGCGGCTCTCATAGTTGCCGGCCTCGCGGTCGACGATGACCATGGAAATACCGTCGTCCAGATTGCAGACAACGATGGCGAAATCCGACTGGGCCCCATTGGAAATCCAGAGCTTCTGGCCAGTGACGAAAATCTTATCGCCCTCTCGGTCCGCACGTGTCTTGACCTCGCGTACGTTCGAACCGACCTCTGGTTCGGAAATACAGGTGGCACAGATCCGTTCGCTGCGCAGGAGCGGCTTCAGATAGGCCTCTTTCTGCGCCACATTTCCCAAGAGGTTGACCGCGAACACGGCATGACCCTGAATCAGCACCGCGATTGCCAGATCGGCCCATATCCGGGCCAGTTCCTCGTATAGGATGCCATAGGTCATGCGGTCGATTCCGGCACCGCCTTCCTCTTCGGGGATCAGGCCGCTGATCAGCCCGAATTCCTCGACCTTGGCGAACAGGGACTTCAGGGTTTTCGCATCGGGGGGGTGGCCGAGGTTCTCGTATTTCTCGGCCAGCGGCGCGAACTCTGCCTCGGCCATCTTGCGGAAGTTTTCCAGCAACATGCGTTGCTCATCTGTATAGATTGCCTGAGCGGCGGCGATCACGTTTTCCATGGTTCGTCTCCTTGTTTCAACGGCCCAGAATGGTGACGCAGGCGGCCGCTTCTTCTACCCCGTGCAACCCCCCGCCGTTTTCGGCGATGGCATTCTTTGCCCCTTCGACCTGACGCGCGCCAGCTTCGCCGCGCAGTTGCGTGACCAGTTCGAAAACCTGCCCTATCCCTGTGGCACCGACCGGGTGGCCCTTGGATTCCAACCCGCCCGAGGGGTTCACCGGAATGCGTCCGCCGATCTTTGTCTCGCCGCGCAGACTGGCGGGACCGCCCTCGCCGAATTCGACAAATCCGAGGTTCTCGATCTGGATCACTTCGCCCACGGCCGTGGCGTCATGCACTTCGGCCACCGATATATCCTCGGGGCCGATCCCGGCCTGTTCATAGGCCTCAAGCGCGGCAAGCCGGGTCAGGTGGTTCTTGTAATCTTCCGGCGGACGATCGGTGCCCGAGCGCAGGATCGCGGCCTTGACCTTGATCGCGCGCGCGGGATCTAGGCCCAGACGTTTTATCCCCTCGCCGGTGCATAAAACGGCCGCAGCGGCCCCGTCCGAGATCGGGGCGCACATCGGCAGGGTCAGCGGATAGGTGATCGGCGGCGCGGCCAATACCTGATCGACGCTCATGGCTTCTCGGTATTGCGCCAGTGGATTATGCACGGAATGCGCATGGTTCTTGGCGGCGACGGCGGCGAACTGTTCCTGAGTTGTGCCAAAGGTCTTCATGTGAAGCCGGGCGAAGCCTGCGTAGACATCCATGAACACGCTGTAGGGCTTGGGCGATTTCGATCCTTCGGGTTCCTCGACCCCTGCACCCAGATCGGCCAGCCGTTGCGCGACCTCTTCGCTGTTGCTGACGTCCCAGCCGCTGTCGAAGGCCGAAAACATCAACGCACGGTCGTCAGAATACATCTTTTCGGCGCCCACGGCGAGACAGCAGTCGCCATTGCTGGCCTTGAGGAAATCGACTGCCAGTTTGAACCCGGTCGAGGCGCTGGCGCAGGCGTTTTCGACATTCACCACCGGAATGCCCTGAATGCCCATTTCACGCAGCGCGATTTCGCCGCGGATCATGTGCTGGCCCTCCATGTGGCCCTGCACCGCGTTCGAGAAGAATGCGCCGTCGATACGATCTGCCGTCACTCGGGCATCGGAAAGCGCGGCGGCGACGGCCTCGCCGGTCATGTCCTTGATGGTTTTGTCCCGGAACTTTCCGAACGGCGTCATCCCGACGCCAACGATGTAAATGTCCTGCATCGTTTGTCCTCCTGACCTAGTATCCGCGAAACTGCGGTTTTCGTTTTTCATTGAACGCCGACAGACCCTCGTGCATGTCCCAGGATCGCATGTGCGCGCGCAGGTTCAGCATCTCTTCGGAAAGCGCGGCGGTTTCGTCCACGTCCAGCGACCGATTGGCAACCGTCTTCATGCGGCGTAAGACCGCCGGGCTTTTTTCTGCCAGCCTGTCGGTAAAGGCCTGCACCGCTTGTCGCAGGTCTTCGTCCGCGATGACCTTGTTCACCAGTCCCCAGTCCATCATGTCCCGTGCCGAAACGTTCTCGCCCGAGAACAGCAGGTATTTCGCGCGGTTCAGGCCAATCCTACGCGGCAGGATCGCCGCACCGCCGGCCCCGGGAAAGACGCCAAAGTTGGAATGTGCGTCGCCCAGTTGCGCGCTTTCGGCGGCAAAGACCAGATCGCAGGCCATCACCATTTCCAAACCGCCCGCCATCGCCAGCCCGTTCACTGCGGCGATCACCGGTTTCGGGCCATGTCGCATCAGCCCAAACGTGTGATCGACAAGATCCAGAAGATCCGGCTCGCCTGGTGCATGTTTGGCGCCAGCAACTTCTTTCAGATCGGCACCGGCGCAGAATGCCCGGCCAGAGCCGGTCAGGACAATTGTACGCACCCCATCGTCGGCCAGCGCCGATTCCAGTGCTGCCGCCATCTCGCGCAGCATCTGCGTTGACATTGCGTTGAGCTGTTCGGTGCGCTGGAAGGTAATCCATTCAGTTTTTGCGACCCGCTCAACGAATAGCGTCTGCTTTGCTTCACTCATGCTAAGCTCCTGATAATTATACATATTATTGGTTTTTCGCCTTGTCTTTTGCGGCGATTTGCGCTGCACTCGGGCGGACCCGCACGTGGAAAACAAAAGAGCTGGAGATTGATATGAGCACTGCACCCCTGGCCGGCCTGAAAATTCTCAGCCTTGCCGAACAGTTTCCCGGTCCCTATGCCACAATGCTGTTGTCCGACATGGGAGCCGAGGTGATCATGATCGAACGACCGGGTGTCGGCGATCCGGCCCGGCAATTTCCGCCCTTGTTCCGGGCACTGAACCGAGGCAAGCGCAGCGTTGCGTTGGATCTGAAATCGGCCGAGGGGCTGGCACGGTTTCGCGAACTGGCCAAGGAATCGGATGTCATCGTCGAAGGGTTCCGCCCTGGCAAGCTTGCGGCCTTGGGTGCCGGTTTCGAGGACATGCGTAGTGTCAACTCGCGGCTGGTTTATGTATCGATTTCGGGTTACGGGCAGGACGGCCCCTATCGTGACAGGGCTGGCCATGACCTGAGCTATGAAGGGGTTGGCGGTTTGCTGGCCGATCAGGCCGATGCAAAGCAGCCCGGCCCTGTGCCGCCGATCCCCCTTGCGGATGTTGGCGCGGCGTTGTTCGCGGCGATCGCAATCCTGTCGGCGGTGGTGTCGAGCCAGCGCACAGGGCAGGGGCGTTACGTGGACGTGTCCATGTCGGATGCGGTGGTTTCGATGTTGACCGCATTCCTCGTTCCCGCCGCCAATGGAACACCGCTGGGCGATTTTATCGCCGAGCCGGGCTATGGCGTGTTCACCTGCAAAGACGGCAAGCTCTTGACCTTGTCCATCGCGCATGAGGACTGGTTCTGGAAACCGTTCTGCGATGTGATCAACAGGGCGGATCTTGCGCCGTTGACAGGCCGCGACCGTGTCGCCCGCAAGGCCGCGCTGCGCGAAGAAATCGCGGCGATTTTGGTCAACAAGACGCGCGCCGAATGGGGCGACCTTCTGGATAAGGCGGGGGTGCCATGGGGTCCGGTCAATTCCCTGGTCGAAACGTTGGACGACCCCCATGTGCGTGCGCGCCAGCTGCTGCGCAAGATTACGCATGACGGCGGCAAGGCCGAGACTTTTATTGTCCAGCCGTTGAAATTCGATGGTTTCGAAACCGCGATACCGGATCTGCCCCCCGAGCTCGGGGCAGATAATGACAGCGTTTTTTCGGACAGCTCCAACTAGAGGCGGCAGCCGTCCGATGGCGGCTCTAGCAGGCAAAAGAATACCCGCCATTCACCGGATAAGTTTGACCGGTGATCCAGCTGGCAGCATCCGAGCAGAGGAACAGGATCATTCCGGCGGGGTCTTCCGGCTCGCCCAGACGGCGGATCACGTATTGCGACAATGCCCGCTTCTCGGTCTCTGCATCCGGGATCAGGTCGGCGACAGCCGGAGTTCTTGTGCCCCCCAAGGCGACGCAATTCGCGGTGATCCCGAACCGGCCGCCGGCCTTTGCAATTGCCCGCATGAAGCCGGCCGCACCGGCCTTGGCCCCGGAATAAACCGCCAGATGCGGTTCACCGACACGGCCGGCGTCGGAAATGACGGTCACAATGCGCCCATAGCCACTGTTAACCATCAACGGCATGGCGTGACGGGTGCAGTTCAGCACCCCATCGAAATTGGTGGCCATCCAGCGGCGCCATTCGTCGGGATCGGATTCCCAAAAAGGGACCAGATCGTCGAGCCGCGATGTCGGCCCGGCGTTGCCCGCATTGTTGACCAGAATATCCACGCCGCCAAATGTGGTCTGCGTTTCGGCAAACGCCGCGCCAACCGCGTCGAAATCCGAGACGTCGAAGGCGAGCGGCAGAGCCTTTGCACCCGCTGCCTCCACTTCCGCGGCAACGCTTTCGGCCCGTTCGGCGTGAAAATCGTTGACAACGATGGCACCGGCTCCGTGTTCCGCCAGATAAAGCGCGGCTTGCCGACCAACGCCTTGCCCCGCTCCGGTTACAAATGCGGTACGACCTTTGATGGAAAGCAGGTTACTCATCTTCGTTCCTTTCTATCCCAGCCATCTCTTCCGGCGGCGATAGTGTTTGATATCTCGATAGCTTTTGCGCTCGCCCGATGCGGTGACGCCGAGATAGAATTCCTTGATGTCCTCGTTGTCAGCGAGCTTGTCGGCAGGGCCGTCCATCACGATCCGGCCGTTCTCCATCACATAGGCATAGTCGGCGATCGATAGCGCCGCGGCGCTGTTTTGTTCGACCAGGAAGAAGGTCGTGCCTTCTGACTTGAGCTGCTTGAGCACTTCATAAACATCCCGGATCATCATCGGGGCCAATCCCAACGACGGTTCGTCGATCGCGATGATCTTGGGGCTGGCCATCATGGCCCGGCCGATCAGCAGCAGTTGTTGTTCGCCACCAGACATGAAGCCAGAGGTGCGGTTGCGCAGGTCCGCAAGCCGGGGCATCAAGGTGTAAACATGGTCCAGGCGCTTTTTCAGCTCGGCGGAGTTGGGCACCATGTGCCCGCCGACGATCAGGTTTTGCTCTGACGTCAGATGCCGCAAAACGCGCCGCCCTTCCATCACATGGATGAGACCGTTCTTCACGACTTCCGAGGCTTCCATGTTCTGAATGGGAGTTCCGTCCAGAACGATGGACCCCGCCGAAACGGTTCCATCCTCGGATTTGAGCGTTCCCGAGATGGCTTTAAGCGTCGTGCTTTTTCCTGCGCCATTGCCACCGAGCAGAGCAACACATTGTCCCGCACGGACTGTCATGGACACGCCTTTGAGCGCCAGGATGACGTCGGAATATGTCACCTCTACGTTGTTGAGTTCCAGCATGGTCATATTGCCCGGGGCTAAGGATCAGAACGGGCGCCGCGACTGCGGCGCCCGGATTAATTCACCATTTCTCAACTTGCGGAACGTCGACACCCGTTGCCCCGATGGTGATTTTCCCATCTTTGACGGTGCCCACATTCACTTTGAGGCCTTCCAATGGGAACGGTGCTTCTGGCGTAAAGGACAAGGTCGGCAGGAACCCATGGGTTTCTTCGGTGGTGATCGGTTTGGCAAAAAGCGCCTCACGTACCATCTCTCCGGTCAGGCCCTCGGCGCCGTTCGCCTCGATCGCGTGATCGATCACGGTCACGGTATAGAGACCCTGAGATACGCCCATTGCGGTCACGACGTTCCAAGGTGCTTCGAGTCCGTAATCGGCAACCAATGTCTTGTAGAATTGTCGCGCGGGAGTGTCCTCATCGGCCGCAATCGCCATGCCGTAGGCTTCAAAGTCCCCCTCCATTTGCTCAAGCCCGCCAAGCGCGCCACCCGAGGCTGGAAGCCCGTTATGCGAACTCACCATGATCGGGATGTTCGCCCCGTTGGCCTGCAGCCCACGTTTCGCGGCAACCACGATAGAGGTGTTCGTTTGGATTACCAGCGCCTCGGCCCCGGCTCGTACAACGCGGCGCATTTGCCCCGTCAGATCGGTGGGTTGAACTTCGGTATAGATGACCTCGACGAGGTCGATCTCCTCGGGGTGCTCTTCGGCATAGAGTTCAAGGCCCTTTGCCATGTCGACATAGGCAGGCGATGCTTCGGAGGCGAGGATCGCAACCTTGAGCGGTTCGTCTCCTCCGCGCTGTTCACGCATCCAGTTCAGAAAGCCGACACTTTCGTGCGAATAGGTCGGGCGTGGGTTGAAAATCCAGGCATCCGGTTGCCAGGCAAAACCGTAGGCCGCTGTGGCCATGAACATCGGGATTTTGTCTTCCGGCAGGCGTTCGGAAAGGGCCGCGACGTCAGGCCCGCCGAGGCCGACAACCGCAATCGGGTCCAGTTCCGATTTGATCCCGGGCCAGAGACTTGCCACCTGTGCCGCGTCATAGCGGGTTTCGTAGTTTTTGTAGTTCAGCGTGACGCCAAGTTCCTTGCCGCGGGTTTCATTCCACCAGGTGAACACAGCTTCGCGTCCGCCTGCCAGGATGGGCATGATGTCAGCATAAGGGCCGGAAAAGTCCGACAGCAGGGCCAGATTATAGGTCTCTTCGGCCTGCGCCTTCAAAGGCATGGTCGCCGCGGCCGCCAAGGCAGCCGCTGCCAGTAAGCCGCGAAGACCTCGATTCGATTGGTAAGTCATATTCTTCCTCCCAGGTTTAGAGCCGCTCTATTTCTCAGTAAGGAAACGGCCAGATACGGTATGACGACTTCAGGATGTTCCAGCGATGCATCAGCCCCTTGGGTTCGAGGATCATAAACAATGCGATCACGCCGCCAAGAACGACATTCATGCCAGCGAACACGATGTCACCGCCAAGGAATGATACCGAGTCGGCGATATTGGGGCCGACCGTCGCGATAATTTCCTGGATGATGCGGATAATGAAGACGCCTATCAGGGCCCCCACGATTGAACCCATCCCGCCGACGATGATCATCGCGACGAAGAAGATCGAGTGAAACAGGGTGAACTGGTCTACCCCCACGAAGCGGATCAGATAGGCCCAAAGCGCCCCGCCGACGCCCGCATAGAAAGCGCCGATCAGGAAGGCATTTGCCTTTGTGGCCGCGACATTGATCCCCATTATACCCGCGGCCACGTCATCATCCCTGACCGCCACGAAGGCACGGCCGAAGCGTGACCGAACGATCCCGAACGCGCCCGCCACCATGATCGCGGTCACGGCGAAATTCAGATAGAACTGCGAAGATTCGCTGACAAATCGCTGCCCGAAAAGCTCGGCCGGGGGCACGGTGATACCGTTCGATCCACCCAGCCAGGTTGACGGCAGGTTCAATACGGCAAAGTGGAACAGGAACTGAGCTGCAATCGTGGTCAGTGCCAGATAGAACCCCTTGATCCGCGCCGCGGTCAAGCCAAAGAGAAAGCCGAACAGCGCAGCCGAGAGCCCGGCCAGAGGAATGGTCAGCAGAAACGTAAGGCCGGTCTTCGAGGCCAGTATCGAGGCCGTATAGGCGCCGACCCCCATGAACGCCGCCTGACCCAGGTTGATCTGGCCCGCATAGCCGGTGCAGATCTGAAGCCCGACGGCGATGACGGCGCTGATCATCATCATATTCAGGATAGCGATGATACGGCTGCTCACCAGGTAAGGCGCCAACAGCAGTAGAGCCATGAATACGACGAGGGCCAGAAACTGCCAGCGCGTTCGGATCAAACGTCTGTCACTGCGATAGCTTGTCGGGAATACGCCAGAAGGATCCATGGATTACACCCGTTCGATTGTGCGCCAGCCGAACAGGCCGGTCGGCCGGATCAGCAGAATGGCAAGCATTATGATATATGGAACGACACTGCCGAGCGAGCCACCGATCAACGGATCAAGGTAGTTGGTGGTCAAGCTCTGCGCGATGCCGATGATTATTCCTGCCAAGATAAGCCCGCCGATGGATTCCAGCCCGGCAAAGAGCGCCACCGGCAGGGCCGCGAACCCGATATCCGAGGCCAGGAAGGTCAGCGATTTGCCGCTGAGAAAGATCATCGCACCAATTGTGGACAGGATTGCCCCGAGAACCCAGGCAACGGCAATCGAGCCTTTCACCGAAATGCCCATCGAGGAAGCTACGACGTGGTCCTCCGCCACAGCGGTCATACGGAGGCCGGACCGGGTCCGGTTGAAGAACCACGACAGGCCGACGGCCGCGACAATGGTGATGATCCCACCTATCAGGAGGTTCATCGGGATCAACATATCGCCGAGGAACAAGGGTTTCAGCGGAAAAATGATCGGGAAGGGTCTTACCGCGGGACCGAACACAAGCAGCACCAAACCGCGCAGCAGGATCAAAAGGCCGACGGTGACCATGACCATCGAGAAAACCGATTCACCGATCAGCTTTGTCAGGAAAATCCGTTCGATTGCGTACCCGACCAGCCCGGCCAGAACCAGCGAAAGGGGTATCGACAACCAAAGGCTAAGCCCCGCTTGCATCGTTGTGAACCAGACGATGAACCCGCCGATGATCACAAGCTCGCCCTGCGCGAAGTTGAACACCTTGCTGGCGCGGTAAATCACAACAAAGCCCATGGCCACCAGCGAATACAGAAGGCCGATCAAAGCCCCGGTAATGATGTCATTGATGAAATAGACCATTGTCGCCGACCTCCTTTAAGATTTGGACTGCCGCTTGGCAGCCTTCGATGCGTTTTCAACATCCGACACGCGAACCGTGGTCTTGAGAACGCCTTGACGGCCGTCCTGATAGGTCACAGCGATTTCGAGATCTGTCTCGTCATCGCCAGCATAGATCGCCTCGACGAGCTTGGCATACCGTTCCTCCAGAAAGGCCCGGCGAAGCTTTCGGCTGCGGGTCAACTCGCCTTCATCCGGGTCGAGTTCCTTGGGAAAATTCGCAAAACGTGCCACGCGCGAGCCTTCGGCCAGGAGCGCATTGATGCGCGCCACTTCGCCTTTGATAAGGTCCAGAACTTCGGGTTTCTGCGAGAGATCGGTGTAGGTCGAAAAGCTGATCTTGTTCTCTTCCGCCCAACGCCCGAGAACTTCCATATCGATATTGATAAGCGCGCTGACGAAGCTCCGGGTTTCGTCGCCCAAGGTCATGAGATCCTTGATGAAGGGGCTATACCGCAACCGCGTTTCGATGAATTGCGGCGGATAGCTGTGCCCATTTGCCAGGCGGCGCATATCCTTGACACGGTCAAAGAACAAAAGCTCGCCGTCGTCGGTCATCGACACCGCGTCACCGGTCTTGTACCAACCGTCTTCGGTCAATTCCTCTGCGGTCTTTTCGGGCTTGCCGTGATAGCCACCGAAGCCCGATCCGCCACGCACCTGAAGCTCCCCTTCGTCCGAGACCCTGTATTCCAGCGGTTCGCCGTAGTTCGTGTTGCTTTGCATCCAGCTGCCGCTGGTTTCCAGCTGATAGCTTTCGCCGACATGCGCGGTCAGAAGGCCGATTTCGGTCGCGCCATACACGTTGCGCAGCTTAACCCCCATCGCGTGGAACATACGAAAGACGTCAGGTGCCATCAGGGCGCCGCCGCTCATTGCGTTTTTGGCCTTACCAAGGCCAAGATTGTCGCGCAGGTGATGCAGCACCAGAGCTTCGGCAAAGGGAAGCTGCAGGCGTGCGGCAAGGCTGGGGCTACGCCCCTCCAGCCGTTCCACATAAACGTCGTGGCCGACCTTCATACCCCAGTTGTACATCGCATTGCGGATTTTACCCGCCCCCAGCATCCGGGCCTGAACGATGGAGGCGAGATTTTCCCACTGGCGCGGGCTGAACACCAGTGCGTCGACCGCCAGTTCGCGAATGTTGGTCAGTACATCTTCAGGGCCTTCGGGGAAGTTGACGACCATGGGCGCGATCAAACCGATCGACAGGCCGAAAATCTGTTCCGTGACCCAGGCCGGCGAAATGTAGGTCAGGTATTCGGTGCCCGGCGCGATTTCGATTGCCCCCATCACCCGCGAGCAATTGTCGAACAGGTAGCGATGGCTGATGACAACGCCCTTGGGTTTTCCCGTGGTCCCCGAGGTATAGGACAGCAAGGCGGTATCGTCTGCCCGTCCACGTTTTACGTGTTCTTCAAATCTGGCGGGTTCCTTGGCGTGGATCTGACGCCCTGCCGCGCTCACACTTTCAAACGAATGCAACAGGGGATGATCATAGCCCCACAGACCGGAATCGTCCCAGTAAACGACCGCCAGGGCGCCCGAGTACTTGCCCGCAATCTCGATGCATTTATCGACCTGCTCCTGATCCTGCGCCAGAAAAATCCGCGTTTGCGAGTCTTCGGCCAGATACAGAATCTCTTCAGCGTTTTGATCCGGATAGACAGACAGGACTTTGCCGCCTAACGACTGGACGGCGTATTCAGCCCAGAAATGTTCGGGTTCGTTTTCGCCAATCATCATGACAGATTCGCCAGCCGACAAGCCCAGGTTCTCCAACCCGAGAGCCAGGGCGCGAACCCTGTCAAGAACATCGGCCCAGGTGAATTCACGCCAGATGCCCAGGCGCTTGTGCCGTTCGGCGAGGTTGGTCGGTGTGGATGTCGCTCGCGCGAGCAAAACCTGCGGCAGGGTTTCGATATGTGTCACTGCTGGGTCCGAAAAGACCATTGCTGTCCGTTGTTTGACCATGCCGCTACCCCAGATATGCCTTTATGACAGCCGGGTCCTTCTGGATTTCTTCCGGGGTGCCTTCGGCGATGACCCGCCCGAAATCCAGCACCACGATCCGGTCGGCAAGGTCCATCACGACGCCCATGTCGTGCTCCACCAGAACTACCGGAATCTTGCGCGCCTCGCGCACATCGAGAATGAAGCGCGCCAGGTCTTCTTTTTCCTCCGAGTTCATGCCGGCCATCGGTTCATCCATCAGCAGGATCGACGGTTCCTGCGCCAATGCACGGCCCAGATCGACACGCTTGCGCAACCCATACCCCAACGTGCCCACGGGCCGGTTGCGGATTGCCTCGATCTCGAGAAAATCGATGATCTCCTCTGCGGCTTCACGATGTTCCGATTCCTCGCGCATCACGGGACCGAACTGGAAAAAAGCCTGGACTACATTCGATTTCATCAGCATGTGGCGGCCGATCATAATGTTTTCCACCACCGTCTGCCCGGCAAAAAGATGGGTGCCCTGAAACGTCCGCGCCAGACCGCGCCGGGCGATCTGGTCAACACGCAGGCCGGTCACGTCCTGCCCGGACAATTCGACACGGCCCTTCTGCGGACGGTAGAAGCCCGCAGTCACGTTCAGAAGTGATGTTTTTCCGGCTCCGTTCGGTCCGATAATTGCAAGCAATTCATCGTCGGCCACAGAAATGCTCACATCGTCGAGCGCGGTCACACCGCCAAATTTCAAAGTTGCACCACGCACCGCAAGCGGTGAGGATACGTGCCCGTTATTCGTGGTCATGTTGCGGCCCGTGCTTTTGCCCCACACCTCATGGAGGCGCGCATAGCCTGACCGCACGGTTTTTCGTTGGTTACGAGTTTTCCTCGCATTGTTCCTCCTCCCACCTCTAAATTCAGAGGTTTGCCTGGTTTATTTACCAAGTCTCTCCGCGAAGCCTAACAGATGTTAGAAAAATTGGTCAACAACTGAATTCGCTACCGAAGAAGACCGATCAGACGGCCGCGTACTCTGCGGAAAAGCTTCGAAGACCTTTTTGATCCTGACACCAGACTGTCCCGGAGGTGCCGGTCCCTTCATTGTGCAGTTGCAATTCGCAGGGCAGGGTGAGTGGCGCGAGGCCACGGAACGAAAACCGGTGGGGCGATGTTTTCAACGCACCCGCCGCCAGATTCAGAAGCAGCGTGGCCTGCAATGGGCCATGCACAACAAGTCCGGAATAGGCTTCGGTTTCGGTGGCGTAGACGTAATCATAGTGAATGCGATGGGCATTGAACGTCAGCGCCGAATAGCGAAACAGAAGAACAGGATCCGGTGTCAGCGTCGATCTAAGCGTGTTGGGGTCACCCGCGTCAGCTGCGCTCTCGCCCGTGCGGGGGGTGGAAATCTCACGATAAACGATCGTTTGCTGCTCCCGGATAAAAAGCCGGTTGCCACTCAGATACTCATGTTCGACGGTCACAAAGACCAATGGTCCACTACGGCCCTGCTTGGCCACAATATTCCTGATCGAAGAGCGTCGGGTGATGATTTCGCCGATTTTCAGCGGCGCGATATGCGTAACATCGCCGCCAGCCCACATGCGGGCGGGCAGCGGAACAGGGGGCAGAAATCCACCCCTCGCGGCATGGCCGTCTTCTGACAGGGCGGTCGCTGGCACGGTATCAAGGGCAAGGCACCAATGAATTCCCAGCGGGACATCGCCCGCTCCGTCCCAAAGATGCGGACCGAGCGTGGCGCGGAATTTGTCGATCAGCCCGTGCGTCAGAACATCTTCCTTGGTCTCGGTGCGTCCCAGCCAGGGCGCCAGCGCGTCAAGGTCGATCTCACCCATAATCCTAGCCTTCAGAACGATCTTGGCATGCCGAGGATATGTTCTCCGACATATGACAGGATCAGGTTGGTCGAGATCGGGGCGACCTGATAGAGGCGCGCCTCGCGAAACTTGCGCTCAACATCGTACTCCCGTGCGAAACCGAAGCCGCCGTGGGTCTGGATGCAGGCATTGGCCGCTTCCCAGCTGGCTTCCGAAGCCAGCAGCTTGGCCATGTTCGCCTGTGCACCACAATCCAGTCCGGCATCGAACCGCCTGCAGGCTTCAAAGCGCATCAGATTGGCGGCCTCGATGTTCACATAGGACCTGGCGATAGGGAATTGCACACCTTGGTTCTGGCCGATGGGACGGTCAAAGACCACGCGGTCGCCGGCATAGGCGCGGGCCTTGTCAACGAACCAGTATCCATCACCGATGCATTCCGCCGCAATCAGGGTCCGTTCGGCGTTCAGCCCGTCAAGAATATGGTAAAACCCGCGCCCCTCGGTGCCGATCAGGTTCTCGGCGGGGATTTCCAGGTTGTCGAAAAACACTTCATTGGTTTCGTGGCCGGGCATGTTGGCGATGGGGCGGACCTCCATCCCGTTGCCGATTGCCTCTTTCAGATCGACCATAAAGATCGACAGGCCCTGCGACTTTTTCTTGACCTCGCTCAGCGGCGTAGTGCGGGCCAGCAAGATCATCAGGTCAGAATGCTGGATACGGCTGATCCAGACCTTCTGGCCATTGATCTCATACCGGTCACCCTTCTTGACTGCGATGGTCTTCAGTTTGGTGGTGTCGGTCCCGGTTGTCGGTTCGGTCACGGCCATGGATTGCAGGCGCAACGCGCCGCTGGCAATACCGGGCAGGTATGTCTGCTTTTGCTCATCCGAACCATGCCGCAGCAGCGTGCCCATGTTATACATCTGCCCGTGGCAATGGCCCGCGTTTCCGCCGCAGCGGTTCACCTCCTCCATGATGATCGAGGCTTCGGTCAACCCCAGACCCGAGCCACCGTATTCCTCTGGGATCATCGCGGCAAGCCAGCCCTCGCGGGTCAGCGCATCGACGAATTCCTCGGGGTAGGTTTCGTCTTCGCCGAACTTGCGATGATACTCTGGCGGAAACTGCGCGCAAAGTGCGCGCAAGGCGTCGCGCAGATCGGTGTGAGTGTCTGGGGCTGACGTCTGCATCGGTTACTTCGCTCCCGGACCCGACGTTTCAAGAATTTCCTGCTCGGCACGCTGCCAAAGCTCATAGGAAATCGGGTTTTCGCTCTCTTCGAGGATATGACCGACCAGACCGATGGCGCGTGCCATGACGCCAAAGCCCCGCACGATCTTCCAGGGGAAGCCAAATTCACAGCAGATCGCTCCGATCGCCCCGGTGGCGTTGATTGGCAGCATCTTACCCGATTTTTCTTCGGCAACGGCCTGAATTTTCTGGATCAACTCGATGTATTCACCGGACTTGCCGTTCTCGGCAGCGATCTGGAACAGGCGAGGTGCGCGCGGATCGACCGGCTTGTGCACCGGATGGCCCAGCCCCGGCACGATCATCTTGCGGGCGCGGAATTTTTCCACCGTCTCGACGGCCAGCGCATCCAGATCGACACCGGTGCCCAACTTGTCCTGTGGCAGTGCCTCGTAAAGCATCTTCGAGGCACCCTCCATAGAACCGACAAAGACGGTGCCCAGCCCGCACAAGCCAGCCGCCACAGCCGCCTGAAGCGATTCCGGCGCCCCCATATAGGTCATCCGCGCCGCCAGGGCCGAGGGCGTGATACCATGTTCGACCAAGGTAATGACGATGGCGTTAAAGACGCGGCTTTCCTCGGGCGTGGCCTTGCGACCCGTCAACTGCAGAAACGCCAGATCGCCGAGGTTCATGTGGCCCAGGATCTCGTTGGGCAGATCGAGCCCACGCACGCTGATCTTGTCAGAGGTGCTCCAGGCAATGTCGGAGCTGATTTTTTCTTTGCGTTTTCCCATCAAACCGGATCCCACGAAAAGACATCCGCCGAAACTTCGAGCGGCGTGAACTGTGATTTGAGCGCGGGAATGGCGCGCTCGGCGATTTCATCGGCGGTCCAGCCATCATCGGAATGAACCGACCGCACCGGGCGGGGCTGGTTGAACAGGAAGATCTCGTTCTTGCGAACCGCAAAGATTTGTCCTGACACGTCAGCCGCGCGGTCGCTCATCAGGAAACAGGCCATCGGTGCAACCTTGGCCGGTGTCATCTCCTTGATCTTTTCGACCCGTGCCACCTGTTCCGGGGTGTCTGTCTTGATCGACGAGATCATCCGGCTCCAGGCGAAGGGCGCGATGCAGTTTGACCGCACGTTCCAGCGTTTCAGGTCGAGCGCGACCGATTTCGAGAAGGCCGCAATGCCCAGCTTTGCCGCCGCGTAATTCGCCTGCGCCAGATTGCCGATCAGCCCCGAGGTCGAGGTCATGTGCACCAGAGCACCGCCCTCTTGTCCGCGGAAATAATCGGCCGCTGCACGGCTGGTGTTGAAGGCGCCATAGAGATGGACCTTCACAACCGCGTCGAAATCCTCGTAGGTCATTTTGTGGAAGAACCCGTCGCGCAGGATGCCGGCGTTGTTCACCACCGCGTCGATGCGGCCGAATTCCTTGACACCCGCCTCGATCATCGCGCGCGCGGCGTCCGGATCGCTGACGTTGCCGCCATCGGCGATCGCATCGCCGCCCGCCGCCTTGATCTCTTCGACGACTTTCTGCGCCGCAGTTTCTGTCTGACCGGTGCCTTTCAGGGATGCGCCCAGATCATTGACCACCACGGCGGCGCCTTCTGCGGCTGCCATCAAGGCGATATCACGCCCGATCCCACCGCCGGCCCCGGTGACCAGAACCACCTTTCCGTCAAGTGCTTTTGTCATCTTCTTGCTCCCTCAGCGTGACTTGCGGTATTTGTCCAACCCGCCGGTATGCATGACCCGGCCCATCAGCGGCACGCCGATGATTTCTTCGGCCTTGAGCGCCGCCGCGATCAGCTTGTCCAGATCAATGCCGGTTTCGATGCCCAGTTCGTGACATAGGAACACTGCATCCTCGGTGCAGACGTTGCCGGCGGCGCGGGCGTGGCCGTGGCCCGCGAAAGGACAGCCGCCAAGACCGGCGACCGAGCTTTCGAACATGTCCACGCCCATCGACAGGGCGGCATAAACGTTGGCGATCCCCAGCCCACGTGTGTCATGGATGTGCATACCGATGCGCGCCTCGGGCGCCAATTCGCGCAGGGCGCCGATCATGCGTTTGACCGCCTCGGGGTTTCCCCAGCCCATTGTGTCGGCGATCACAAGGATCGGCACGGGGATGTCCTCTTCCTCGCACAGCTGAAGAATGAAGCGGAAATCGTCCAAGATGCGTTCTTGGGGGATGGGGCCTTCGAGGTTGCAGCCGAAGGCAGTCATCACATAGGCCGCGTCGACCGTATATCCTTCTTCCTTGTAAAGACGGACCCAGTCACGTTGTTTTTCCCGCATCTCCGCCGAGGAACAATTGTTGTTCGATTGGGCGAATGCCTCGGAGGGATAGAACAGCAGACGCGGGTCGATATCGACGTCATGCGCGGTCAGGGCCTTGCGAAACCCTTTGTCGTTCAGCCACAGCGATGTGTAATTCACGCCCGGTTCGCGCTTGATACGCTGGAACAACTCGCCGGTGTCGGCCATTTGCGGCACGTATTTCGGGCTGACGAAACTGCCAACCTGAATGCGCTTCAGACCGGTTTCGCTGAGCATGTCGATCAGTTCGATCCGCTCTTCGATCGGATAAATCTTCTTTTCGATCTGAAAACCCTCACGCGGGCCTTCTTCGCGAAACTCGACGAATTTGGGAAAGTCGCTCATTTCATCACTCCTCGGATGGCAGAATCTCGGCGATGACTTGGCCACGATCGACCATGTCTCCATTCGAGACGGATATATTGCTGGCGATCCCGGCCGCGGCCGCCCGGATCGAGATTTCGAGTTTCATGGATTCCATGACCGCGACCACTTCGCCTTCGGCCACGCTCTGACCATCGGAGACCTTGATTTCGACAATCATTCCGGTCAGCGGAGAGGTCACGGCGCGATCCGCCGCGGCATCGCCGCCGGCAAAAGCAAGGGGCGCGGCGGGGCGGAAGACCAGGCGACCTTCGGGCGTGTCCAGTTCGATCACGCCCGCGTGCAGGCGCGCGTCGATCAGATGGACGGTGTCGCCTTCGCCGACACGCCAACGGCCCGGGGTCAGTTCACATGCCGACAGTGTCAGCGCCTCGCCGTTTTCCGAATGGACGGTGTACTTGGCGCCCGGTTTGACAGGGCCGATGCGCAG
Source organism: Pseudooceanicola atlanticus (assembly GCF_000768315.1). Classification (GTDB taxonomy): domain Bacteria; phylum Pseudomonadota; class Alphaproteobacteria; order Rhodobacterales; family Rhodobacteraceae; genus Pseudooceanicola; species Pseudooceanicola atlanticus. Next base: position 64,348 of record NZ_AQQX01000015.1, on the reverse strand, counting down.
TTCTTCGGATACCTCGTCAGAATCGGTAAGCGTCACGCGCTGCCCCGCTTCAATCGCATCACCGCCCAGGCCAAGCCGCCAGCCGGTAAAGGCATCACGGTTGGTCCAGGGATTGGCGTTTGTGTCGCTGCGCGACTGGGTCACGAAGAGAATGGCAGCGGTCGCTTTCCACAGATCGGGGCGGGTCAGTCCGGGTGCTTGTGTCAGCTCATCCAGCCTGCCGTCGATCCAGCGGGTATGCACCTGCATCCGTTCGAATTCATGGTTTCGCGCCAGCGCCGTTAGAAAGGCGCGATTGGTCTCGACACCTTCGACCGCGACATGATCAAGCGCCGTGGCCAGACGTGCCAATGCGGTTTCCCGGTCGGGCGCGTGCACGATCAGCTTGGCGATCATCGGATCGTAATAGGGCGTGACGGCATCGCCTTCCTCGACGCCGCTGTCGATGCGCAGGCCCGATGGCAGGCTGAGCGTGGAGAGCGTGCCCGTCGACGGGGCGAATTGCATCGCCGGATCTTCGGCGTAAAGCCGCGCCTCGACCGCGTGGCCGTTGATCGTCAGATCGTCCTGCACCAGTCCAAGGCCCGCGCCTTCGGCAATCCGCAGGTGAAGCGCGACAAGGTCCAGCCCGGTGATCGCTTCGGTGACGGGATGTTCCACCTGAATGCGCGGGTTCACCTCAAGGAAGAAATACTCGTCCCCCGCGACCAGAAATTCGACCGTGCCCAGACCGCGATAGTCCAGCGTTTCACCAAGGCGCACCGCGTCGCGCGCGATGTCGTCCATAAGCGTCCGGGGCAGACCCCAGGCCGGGGCTTCCTCGATGACCTTCTGGTGGCGGCGCTGAAGCGTGCAATCGCGTTCGAACAGATGCACCACATGGCCCTTGCCGTCACCTGCGATCTGCACTTCAACATGGCGCGCCTCGGGCAGGAAACGCTCCAACAGCAGCCCTTCGGAGCCGAAGGTGGATTTTGCTTCGCGCAGCGCGCCTTCGATGTCCTCGACCAGCGTGGTTTCGTCGGTGACGAGCCGTTGCCCTCGCCCACCACCGCCGCCGACAGCCTTGAGCAGCACCGGCAGGCCCATTTGGCGCACCTCCTCGGCAATCTGCTCGGGATCGGACCGCGCACCTTCGGCGCCCGAAATCACCGGGACGCTGGCCGCCACGGCGGCCTCTTTGGCGCTGGCCTTGTCGCCGAAACGTTCAAGCGTTTCCGGCGTCGGCCCCATGAAGATCATGCCGGCGGCTTCGACCGCGCGGGCAAAATCGGGGTTTTCGGCCAGAAAGCCGTAACCGGGATGGATCGCATCCGCGCCCACCGATTGCGCAGCGGCAATCACCGCGTCGATTTTCAGATAGCTCTCGGATGCAGGCCCGGCACCGATACAGACAGATTTGCCGATCTCGCGGACATGCAGGGCATTGGCATCGGCCTGCGAATGCACGCCGACAGGGGTGATACCGCTGGCCCGCGCGGTGCGCGCGATCCGGCAGGCAATTTCGCCGCGGTTGGCGATCAGAAGCGTTTTGATTTTCACGGTTCGCTCCTCACATCCTGAACACGCCGAAGTTGGTATCGACCTTGGGTCTGCGCGATGTCACATCCAGCATCAGCGCCATGACGTCACGGGTCTCACAGGGCTCGATCACGCTGTCGATCCAAAGGTTGGAAGCAAAATTATAGGCTCCCTGAAAATCTTCGTATTCCTTGCGGATCGGTGCCTTGAAGGCTTCCTCCTCCTCGGGGGTCCAGCTTTTGCCTTCGCGTTCGTTGATCTGCGCGCGGACCTGAGCCAGCACGCTGGCGGCCTGTTCCGGCCCCATGATTGCCGACCGTCCCGTCGGCCAGGCGAACATTGCGTCCGGCTGGAACGGGCGGCCCAGCATCGCCAGGTATCCGGCCCCGTAAGAGCCACCGGTGATGATTGTGAATTTCGGCACCCGGGCCGAAGACATGGCCGTGATCATCTTGGCGCCAGCCTTGGCAATGCCCATCTGCTCGACCTCGCGGCCCACCATGAAGCCGTTCACATCGGCCAGGAACAGCAGCGGAATATCACGCTGGACGCAGAGATTGATGAAATGCGTCGCCTTCAGCGCGGCTTCGACGAAAAGCACGCCTGTATTGGCGATGATCCCGACCTCGTGGCCGTGGATGCGCCCCCAGCCGGTCATGATCGTGTCGCCATAAAGCGGCTTGAATTCGTGAAAATCGCTCTCATCGACCAACCGAGCCACGATTTCGCGGTTGTCGGTCGGCACCTTGGGATCGCGGCTGATGAGCCCATAAATCTCTTCGACCGGGTAGGCGGGCGCACGGGGCGTTTCGGGCGTCTTGCGGGGTTGGGGTTTTTCGCCAAGATGGCTGACAATTTCGCGCGTGATGGCCAGAGCGTGGGCGTCATCTTCGGCCAAATGGTCGGTCACACCGGAAACGGACGAATGCATCTTGCCGCCACCCAGTTCTTCGGCTTCGACCTTTTCGCCGGTTGCGGCAAAGGTCAATTCCGGTCCGCCCAGATACATAAAGCCCTGACCGCGCACGATCACCACTTCGTCACAGAGCGCGGGGATATAGGCACCACCCGCGGTGCAGGGCCCCATGACCACGGCGATTTGCGGCACACCATCGCCAGACATGCCGATCTGTTGGTGAAAGATGGAGCCGAACTGGCCTTCGTCGGGGAAAAGGTTGGCCTGGTCGGGCAGGAAGGCACCGCCGGAGTCCACGAGGGTGATGACGGGCAGCCGGTTTTTCCAGGCAATTTTCTGTGCCCGGACGTGTTTGCGGCAGGTGATCCCGAAATAGGTGCCGCCCTTTACGGTGGCATCATTGGCGATGATCATGCACTGACGGCCTTCGATCACGCCAATACCGGTAATGATGCCGGCGCCGGGTGGAACTCCCTTGTGCATATTCAGTCCGGCCAACTCGCCGAGTTCCAGAAATGGTGTGCCCGGGTCGATCAGCCGTTCGATCCGTTCGCGCGGCAGGATTTTGCCTTTGTCCACATGACGTTTGCGCGCCATTTCGGGGCCGCCGACGCGCTGTAAGAGCCGGAGGGCATGTAGTTCATCGACCTTTTCGCGGTAAGACACGTCGTTGGCGCGGAAGTCGTCCGACCCGCTGTCGAGAAGAGATTTCATTCTAGTCATGGCAGGTCTGGATATTTCCTGAGAACGAAGGCGACCTTAGCGGCGCCAGGTTTTTCGAAAGTGTCGGCCGCAACCAGGTGAACGTCGGCCTTGAAGACCAAGGAGTCGCGAAGCCGCTGCTCAATTTTCTTTTTGAGGGTGACGTCATCGGCCGGATCGCGATCGGGGCCCCGTTCGACAATCACTGTCAGCGCGCCCTGCGTGGTATGGCCCTCGAAATCGGCCACGATGCGCATGACGCCGTTGGTGTCCGGCACCATTTCGGTAATGATGCTGTTGATCGCCGACGGGAAGACATTGGCCCCGCGCACGATCAGCATGTCGTCGGTGCGGCCGGTGCAGCGGATCTTCGGTCCGGTGCGGCCGCAGGAGCATTCGGTATCGATCACTTCGATATAATCGCCTGACCGGAACCGCACGAGCGGGCTCGCCTGGCGGCCGAGCGCGGTATAGACCATCTCGCCTTCTGCGCCTTTTTTCCAGGGAATGATCCTGCCGCTCTCCGGGTCGAGCAGCTCGGTCAGGACATAATCCATGTTGACCATGTGCATACCCGACTGGGCGTCGCACTCGGCCCAGTATGTCACGCCCAGATCGGTGCCGCCCAGCATCTCGGTGCATTTCGCACCCCAGGCCTTTTCGATCTTTGCCCGAATTGCGGGAATTCCGCCGCCGGGTTCGCCGCCGACGATCACGCGCTCGATACCCAGTTCGCTGGCCTTGCAGCCAAGTACCTCGGGAGCCTTTTCGGCCAGGTGCAGCACAAAGTTCGGGGCGCCGACCACGCAACGCGGGCGGGTGTCGGCGCAGGCGCGCAGCAGCCGTTCCGCACCGCCATCGGCGCCCACCGGGACATCGATCGTGCCCATGTACTGCAATCCCTGCATCACGGGGATGCCGCCGACAAAGCCCTTGGCGAGCGAAAACGCGTGCAGCACCATGTCGCCCGGCCGCACGCCATTGGCAAAGAAACAGCGTGCCGTCATCTCGTGCCACATTTCGGCGTCGGATTCGGTCAGGGCCACATATGAGGGGCTGCCGGTCGTGCCCGACGATGCCTGCATTTGGATGATCTCGTACATGGGCGCGGCGCGGTGTTTGCCGAACGGCGGATCGGCGGCCAGGCTTTCGCGGATCTCGGTCTTGTAGGTATAGGGCAGTTTCTGCAGGTCTTCGATGGTGCGGATATCGTCGAATTCCACACCGGCTTTCGCGAACTTCTCCTGATAGAAAGTCGAGTTTGCCTTGAGATAGGCCATCTGATCGCGCAGTCGCTCTTCCTGAATACGGCGCACCTCGTCGAGCGGCGTGCCCTCGATCGCGTGCCAGAAGCGATCATTTACCTTGTCGGCGGCATCTTCCCGCCGGAAGCGCATTCCAAATTGCATGTCGTTCTCCGTTCCTAGCCGTGGCGATCAATAGGATCGTGGCAGGCCCATGACCTTTTCGCCGATAAAGCTCAGGCACAGTTCGCGGTTCACCGGCGCTGTGCGCAGCAGGCGGACCAGCGGGTACATTTCGTAAAGTCCCGTATCTTCGGTAAAGCCCGATCCACCATGCGCCTGAAGCGCCGCGTCGACCGCTTCGATCCCGGCTTCGGCGGCGGCATATTTCGCCATGTTCGACGACGCACCGGCAGGCAGCTTGTTGTCGAACTCCCATGCCGCGCGCCGGGTCATCAGACTGGCCATTTCGACTGCCGTATGCGCCTTGGCCATCGGATGCTGCACGCCCTGGTGCGCACCGATGGGTTGGCCGAACACATTGCGCTCGGAGGCATAGGCCACGCCCTTGTTCAGGGCGAACCGGCCGATGCCGCAGCACAAGGCGGCCAGGATAATACGCTCGGGGTTGAGGCTGTCGAACAGGATCGAGAACCCTTCGTCCACCTCGCCGACCACATCCTCGGGGCCGAGATCCACATCGTCGAAGAACAGTGTCCACTGCTCCTCGGGCAGGGGGATCGAGATCTTCACCCGCTGCTTGTGGACGCCTTTTTTCTTCAGATCCACGGCGAACAGGGTAAAGCCGTCGGTCTTGCGGCTGACCTCGGTATGCGGTTTGGTCCGCGCCACCACGAGGCAGTAGTCGGCCACTTCGGCCCCGGTGATGAAGGTCTTTTCGCCCGACAGGCTGAACCGGTTGCCTCGACGCTTGGCCAGCGTAGTGGCCTTCATCGTGTTCGACCCGGCCCCCGGTTCGGTGATCGCGAAACAGAACTGGATATCACCGCGGCAGGCGGCCGGCAGCAGTTCTTTCTTGTGGAACTCGCTCCCGTGGCTGGCGATATGGGCCAGCGACATGGTCGGCCCGACCACCATCATCAAAAGCGGAATGCCGTGATTGGCGGTGCCCTCCATGAACAGGGCCATTTCAGTCATACCAAGGCCCGCGCCGCCGAATTCCTCGGGCACCATGATGCCCAGGAAACCGTCATCGGCAATCTGCTTGAACATCTCGTGCGGGAACTCATGCCTGCGCGCGTGGTCCAGCCAATACGCATTGTCGTATTTCTGCGCCAGCTGGCCGCCATACTCGTAAATCTGGCGTTGTTCGTCGTTCAAAATGAAATCCATGTTTCGTCCTCAGGCCTTGAATTCGGGGGCGCGCCGGTTCTCGAATGCGTCGAGGCCCTCGGCCACGTCATCGCTGGGCAGTGCACGCACCGCGGCATCGCGCTCAAGCCGCATCTGCTGGTCGATACCAAGGTCCGCACCTTCGCGCGCCAACCGCTTCATCTCGGCGATGCCGGGACGCGAGCGGGTGGCGATCTTCTGGCAGTATTCCAGCGAGATCTTGTGCAGATCCGCATCCGGCACGATGTAGTTGACCAGGCCGGCCTCTTTGGCCTCGTCCGACTTGAGCCAGCGGGCCGAGAACATCAGATCGAGCGCCCGGCGCTGCCCCATCAACCGCGTCAGCCGCTGCGAGCCACCCCAACCGGGAATCAGCCCGAATTGCGCATGCTGATCGCCAAACTGGGCGCTTTCGGCCGCAAAGCACACGTCGCAGGCCAGCATCAGTTCGATCCCGCCGGCCAGACACAACCCCTGCACTGCGACTACGACAGGGAGGGAGGAGGTTTCGAGCGCACGCAGGTTTTTCATGCCAAAGGCGATGAAATGGTCCAGCGCGGCGGGATCGTTCAACTTACCTTTCACTTCCACCAGATCGGCACCGGTGCAAAAGTGCTTGCCCTGCGCCCGGATGAGGATCGCCCGAATAGCGGGGTTCGCCTCGAATTCCGCACGCGCGACAGAAATACGCTCATGCACCTCAAGTGACAGGCAATTGAATTTCTCGGGGCGGGCCAGTTCGATGATGCCGGTGTTGCCCTCGGAAGTGACGAGGATGGGGTCGCTCATTTCGAGGCTCCCTTCGCCTTCTTGTCATACTGCAGCGCCATGCGACCGACCTTCTCGCGGGCGATCACCAGCTTCTGGATCTGCGCGGTGCCGTCACCGATCTGCAAGCCGAGCACATCGTTGTAGCGCTGGTGGTGGGGCAGGTCGGTGGTGTAGCCGTAATGTCCGTGCAGGATCAGGCACTGGTGCAGGATCTCGCAGGCGGTTTTGGGCAGGTACCATTTGCACATGGCGGCCTGAGAGGTGTGGGGCAGGCCACGGTCGCGCAGGTCCAGCGTGTAATAGCAAAGCTGGCGCATCATGGTCAGTTGGGTCTCGGCCTCGGCCAAGGGAAAGCTGACACCCTGATACTGCACGATCGGGGCTCCGAATGCCTCGCGCTCCTGAACGTAGGCCCAGGTTTCATCCACCGACGCTTGCGCGGCCCCCAGGCACTCCAGCCCGATCAGTGCGCGGGAATAGTCGAAGCCCGCCATGATCGTGCCAAAGGCATGGTCCTGTTCCGCCATCATGTTTTCAGCCGGCACGAAAACATCGTCAAAGAAAACCGAGCCGCGCCCGACAGGCTTGGTGCCGATGTCGTCAAAATGGGTGCGCTTGATGCCTTCCTGGTTCAGATCGACGAAAAAGGCGCTGACCCCGCGTGAGCCGCCATCAGGATCGCCGGTACGGGCAAAGACGACCGCCGCATCCGCCTGACTGGCAAAACTCATGGATGTCTTTTCACCGTTCAGCCGCCAGCCGTTGCCGGATTTCTCGGCCCTCAGAATCAGGTTCGCCGCATCCGAACCGCCGCGCGGCTCTGTCAGGCCCAGGCCAATGACCGCATCACCCGAAACAACCTTGGGCACCCATTCCGACGCGATGTCCTTGGAGGCATGTTTGGCAACCATTCCGCCCATGAGAGAGCCCAGAAGCTGCACGTAACTTGCGTTGAAATCGGCATAGGCGATCTCTTCGACGATCAGCCCTGACGTGACAGAGCTTTCGCCGAGACCCCCGAATTCCTCGGGCAGATCGGCCCCGATCAGCCCCAGTGCGCCCATCTCCTTGATCAGCGCACGGTCGAATGTATGGCCGCTGGCGCGTTCTTGATATGTGGGCGCAAGCCTTTCAGTTGCGAAGCGCTTTGCGGTCTCGCGAAACGCCTTCTGATCGTCTGTAGGCTGGAATTGCATCGGTGCTCCTCCCCATGAGCGAAAATCTTCTTTCCAAAAATCTAACAAATGTTAGAATGTAGATCAAGTGCAGTTTTGAGGAGGAGAACCAAAGTGAAAAATAGACCAGATGGAAGCTTTGAAACCATGCTCTCGCCCATCCGCGCAGGCCAGCATACATTGCGAAATCGTGTCATCATGGGGTCGATGCACACGCGGTTGGAAACCGAGCCTGACGGCATAGCCAAACAGATCGCGTTTTACGCCGAGCGTGCGCGGGGGGAGGCGGCGATTCTGGTCACCGGCGGGTTTTCGCCCAATGCCGAGGGCATATTCGATCCAGAAGGTCCGAGAATCGATGACCCGGAAGAAGCGCTTGACCTGCGCCCGATCTGCGAGGCGGTGCAGGCCGAAGGCAGCCTGATCTGCGCGCAACTCCTCCACGCCGGGCGCTATGCCAAGATCGAAAGGTGTGTGGCCCCGTCGCCGATCCGCGCCCCGATCAACCGTTTCATCCCGCGTGAAATGACCGAAGCCGACATTCTCCGTACCATCGAGGATTTTGCCGTAGCGGCCGCCAATGCGCTGGCCGCAGGCTTTGATGGCGTCGAGATCATGGGGTCCGAGGGATACCTGATCAACGAATTCACCGTCACCCACACCAACAAGCGCCAAGACGACTGGGGCGGCAGCGCCGCGAACCGCCACCGATTCCCGGTCGAGATCGTGCGCGCGGTGCGCGAACGTTGCGGCCCCGACTTTCTGGTCATCTACCGGATTTCGGCGGCCGATCTGGTCGAGGGCGGCGCGCCCGCCGATGAAATTGCCGCACTGGCCCGCAAGATCGAGGCTGCGGGTGCGGATATCCTGAACACCGGCATCGGCTGGCATGAGGCCCGCGTGCCGACGATCGCCTACCCGGTGCCGCGCGGTGCCTGGCGCAAGGCGGCAGCCAACGTCAAAGCGGCGGTGTCGATCCCGGTAGTCGCCTCGAACCGGATCAACACACCCCAGCTTGCAGAAGACATACTTGCCTCTGGCGATGCGGACATGATCTCGATGGCGCGCCCGTTTCTGGCCGATCCGCATTTCGTGAAAAAGACGCGCGAGGGCCGCGCAGACGAGATCAACACCTGCATTGCCTGCAACCAGGCCTGCCTGGATTTCATTTTTTCGGACCGGCCGGTCGGATGTCTGGTCAATCCAAGGGCCGGGCGTGAAACGGAATTCCGGGATACGCCAACCGACACGCCAAAGAAAGTGGCCGTCGTTGGCGGTGGTGCCGCGGGCATGGCCACAGCCGCCGAGGCGGCACGGCTGGGCCACGATGTCACCCTGTTCGAAGCGCAGGACAAATTGGGCGGTCAGCTGAATCTGGCCCGCGCCGCACCAGGCAAGGACGAATTCGACGAAACCCTGCGGTATTATGCCGGTCAGATGCAGAAACACGGGGTCACGCAGCGTCTGGGACAGCGGGCAGAGGCGAGCGATCTTGAGGGATTTGACCATGTGGTCATCGCCACCGGGGTCACGCCGCGCATTCCCGACCTGCCGGGTATCGACCATCCCAGCGTCGCGACCTACGCCGAAATTCTGTCCGGTGACCGCGAGGCGGGCGACCGTGTCGTGGTGATGGGGGCGGGGGGCATCGGTCATGATGTGGCCGAGTTCCTAGTGACCAAACCCGCCGAGACCGCGAATTCCGACGTCTTTTGCGAAACCTGGGGAGTGGACCCCGAATTTGTCTCCTCGGGTGCCCTGGCGGGTGACCCTCTGGCACCGAAGCCGTCGCGCCGCAAGGTCGTCATGCTGCAGCGCAAGACCGCTAAACCGGGCGCGGGGCTTGGTGTTTCGACAGGGTGGATCCTGCGCAACGCGCTGCGCAAACATGGGGTCGAGGCAATGGGCGGGGTGACCTATGAACATATCGACGATGCGGGGCTGCACATCGTCGCGGACGGAAACCCGACGGTCATCGCAGCCGATACAATTGTGCTGTGCACCGGTCAGGAACCGGAACGGGCCCTGGCCAAAGAGGTTGTAGCGCGCGGCGTCCTGGTTACGATGATCGGCGGGGCAAAGGAGGCCGCCGAACTGGATGCGCTGCGCGCCATTGATGAGGGCGTGCGCCTGGCGCAGGATCTCTGAACCGAGGCTCGGGCAAGGGGGAAACTATGCTGACCGGCGTCATCCGCGCGGGGCGCGCTGATCTGTATTCGATCTTTCGAACCCGCGCACATGACTGCGCCCGCGCCCTCGCCATCGAGGACGGCAGCAGGAAACTGACCTATGCAGAACTGCTGGAGCGGGTCGATCGTCTGGCGGCTGTCTTTCTGGCACGAGGCGTGGCGCCCGGAGACAGGATCGCGATCCTGTCGCATAACCGCTCAGAATACCTGGAGGTCGAACTTGCAGCAGCGGGAATCGGCGCGATCGTCGCCTGTCTGAACTGGCGGCTTGCCCCCGATGAACTGCGGCACTGCATCGATCTGGTCGAGCCGGTTCTCGCGGTTGTCGAACCGGAACTTTCAGAAGCTTACCGCGCCGTCGCGTCGACACCCTGTCTAACCGTCGGGCCAGACCTGGAAACGGCCATTGCCGGGGTCGAGCCGGACCCGCGCACCGGAACCATGGTTGACGACCCCGAGGCCGGTCTGACGATCCTCTATACCTCGGGGACCACGGGCCTGCCCAAGGGGGCGCATATCAGCCACCGCGCGCATATCGCCCGATCCATGGTCTTTGCGGCCCAGCTGGCGCTGGATCCCGGTGACGGGTTCATCGCCTGGGCGCCGATGTTCCACATGGCCTCCACCGATCATGCGCTGGCAACGATCCTGCGGGGTGGGACCGTGGTGATGGTGGACGGGCTGCAGCCCGCCGTCATCAACGAGGCGCTGTCACGCCACAGGATCGGCTGGTTCGTGATGATGCCCGGGGCACTGGAGGCTTTTATTAACGAACGGCACGCCAACCCTTTGCCGCTGAAGGGGATCAAGGTTTGCGGCGCAATGGCTGATCTGGTGCCGCCGCATCAGATCGCGGAACTGACCGGTCTTCTGGACACGCCCTATCTGAATTCCTTCGGGGCGACCGAAACCGGCCTGCCGCCGGGAACCGCCGATCTGATCGCGCCGGGTGTGACCCCGGACCGGCTGTCCAAGCGCATCAGCGCCTTTTGCGAGGTGCGGCTGGTCGATCCCGACGACCGCGAAGTCCCCGATGGAACGCCGGGCGAAATGGCGCTTCGGGGTCCGACGCTGTTTTCCGGGTACTGGAACGCCGACGACACCAATGCCCGTGACTTTCGCAACGGCTTTTTCCACATGGGCGATCTGTTCCGGCGCAATGCGGACGGCACCGTCGACTTTGTGGATCGGGCGAAATACCTGATCAAGACCGGAGGTGAAAACGTCTATCCGGCGGAAATCGAACGTGTGCTTCTTTCTCATCCCGATGTGATCGATGCCGCCGTGGTAAGGGCCTTCGACGCGAAATGGGGGGAAAGCCCGGTGGCCTTTGTCGCCTGTGACGATGACGGGCCGGATGCCGAGGCGCTGCTGAACTTGTGCCGCGAAAGCCTCGCTGGCTATAAGCGACCACGCGAAATTCACTTCATCGCGTTCGAGGATTTTCCCAGATCGACCAGCGGCAAGATCCAGCGGCATATCCTCGAAGCCCGGCTCGCAGATTAATTTTCGCTCTGACCCGATCGTCAGCCAGCCACGCCAGTTCGCCCCAATAGCGATAAAAGCGTTCTTATCCTCGTTGCCACGAGCTTCTTATCCCCGCCCTTTGGAGTAACCCCCTGAAAGTGATCCACCATCTGGGATAGATTGACCCGCGATTGATGCGCAGCCCTCTGTCGGACTACACGGCTAGGGTCAGGACTCATAGCCAGAAAATGACGGTTGCCGCGAGTGCGATGGCTGAAAGGAAGACCTTCGGACACCTGTCGTAGCGGGTTGCGACCCGTCGCCAGTCCTTGAGCCTGCCGAACATGATCTCGATCCGGTTTCGGCGGCGGTAGCGTCGCTTGTCGTATTTGACGGGTTTCTTTCGTGCTTTGCGGCCAGGAATGCATGCGCGTATCCCTTTGTCTTGCAACGCTTCTCTGAACCAATCTGCGTCATAGCCACGGCCCCCGAGCAGCCACTTCACATTCGGAAGTTTGTCCACAAGCACTCTTGCGCCGACATAATCGCTGACTTGTCCGGCTGTGACGAAGAAGTTGATGGGGCGACCCTGACTGTCGGTCACGGCATGAAGCTTGGTGTTCATCCCGCCCTTGGTTCGCCCGATCAGGCGTCCACGCCCCCCTTTTTCACGCCCATACTGGTCGCTGTTCGGTGCGCCTTCAGATAAGTCGCGTCGATCATCACGGTCTTCTCTTCGCCGTGTTCAGCGGCCAATCCGAGCATCATCTGAGCGAAGATGCCCTTGTCGCTCCATCGTTTCCAGCGATTGTACAGGGTCTTGTGTGGACCGTACTCCATGGGCGCGTCACGCCAGCGCAAGCCATTGCGGTTGATGAAGATAATTCCGCTCAGTACGCGCCGATCATCAACGCGAGGTTTGCCGTGGGACTTGGGAAAGTAGGGTTCAAGTCGCGCCATCTGCGCGTCCGTCAGCCAGAAGAGATCAGACATGTTCACCGCTCGTTTTCCGCGCGGTGAACCACGCAGCCACACGGAAATCAATGGGTCCTGACCCTAGGGTTTTCCGGGTGTTTGAGCTCAGGAGGATTCGTAGATCCCTGAGCCATTCATCAATGCGATCGGTGGTTTGTTCCCGGTTTCGCTGTGGGGGCAGCAGTAACCCTGCGCATCGCACGGACGGGCATGGACTGCCGGCAATTGCCGGTTGGGGCTGCTGCGGGCCTTCAAGGGAAAGTCGGCGACTATCCGATGTGCGGGACAAAGCGGACATTCGCCAAGCGACCTCAAACGTCCGGTTCTGTACTGCGGCCCGACAAAACGATATCAAGTGATCAGCGGTCAGCCGATCGCACCTGTGTAACTGTCTTCTTCGGCCCTCCTGTCTGCATGATCTGGGACAGGTAAGAATTGCGCCGTCTGATGAAGTCACGCAGAAGGGTCGGGTAATCTTCACTGACGGCATTCTTCACAGAAACCCGACGCTCCAGTTCATGTCGCCAGGCCCTTACACGGGCAAGCCCTGTGAAGACGCCAAACTCTCCGATGGTGTCAAAAACGTCGAAATAGCGGAAGACCGGGCCGAATACGACATCGACGAGGCTGAACCGGTGGCCATCGAACCATGGTCCCTCCCCAAGCTCCGCGTCCAGCCGAAGGAACTTTGCGCGGAGCGCCGCCACTTTTTCTTCCAACGCTTTCTCGTTCGGCGCCGAGTAGAACCCCGCAATGTCGTTCAAGACAGCAGATCCAAATTCAATCCAGGCACGGTGGCGGGCGCGATCAAGAGCGTCGTGCGGATGAAGCGCGTGGGGTTGTGTATCCTCAAGATATTCGAGGATAACCGCAGATTCGAAAATCGGCGTCCCGTCCACAACCAGGACAGGCGTCTTGCCCAGCGGAGATATGGCAAGAAACCAGTCGGGCTTGTTCGAAAGATCGATGTCAGTTCTCTCGAACGTGACACCTTTCTCAGTGAGCGAGATCGCCGCGCGCTGCACATATGGGCAGAGCGCATGGCTAATGAGGTGGAGGCTCATGTTGTCTCTCCCTCCATCTGCACGTTACCGGGCGCGAAGGAAGGGCTGAGGGCGAAACGGCCGTCGCCCAGAAGCCCTTGCACGATGGCAAGCAGCGTCAGATAGGCCGGGTATTCCCACCCGCCGTTCTCGTATCCGAACATCCAGCCGTTTCCGGAGTGAGCCCAGGTCGCTCCGGCCAGGATGGGCACGGTCGCCGACGCGACCCACCGCGCCTGTATGCCGAGGACCAAAAAGGCACCGGCAATCGCCTCGACTGCAAAGACCATAAAACCAGCCGGGCAGCCCGATCGAAATGAAGAACTGCGCCGTTCCGGGAAGTGTGAAAATGAAGAGCTTGAGAAACAGGCTGTGCGCCAGGAACATGATACCGAGTGCTATACGGAGCAGGAATATCCCAAATTCTGTGAGGTGCGATTTTGACATGATATGATCCCATATGTCGATGCATTTGCATCTATATATAGCGCGTTACATGCGACGTCAAGGTTGATGCACTTGCATGCACATGATAGGTGCTGGATATGAACGAGATTGACCATGCTACTGAGGCCGCCTGGACAGCCCTCATGACTAAAAGCCGCGTTTTGCTTGAGGCTGTCGAATCGTCTCTGAAATCGGCAGGATACCCGCCACTTGCATGGTATGACGCGCTTCTCGAACTCGAGAAGGCAGGCCCGGACGGACTCCGTCCATTCGAACTCAAAGACCGGATATTGTTACCCCAATACGGTACATCGCGGTTGCTGGACCGCATGGTGAAAGCAGGGCTGGTGGACCGACGGGACTGCTCGGAAGATGGGCGAGGTCAAAACATTTCTATCTCTGAAAAGGGTAAATCTGTCAGGAGGGCGATGTGGCCGATCTATGAACGGGTTCTGTCGGAAAGGATCGGCGCAAAGCTGAAACCCAAAGACGCCGCTCAATTGGCCACGCTACTCTCAAGGCTCTGAAGTCTCGGTCGACTGACGCGAAACCTGTCTGTGACTTTCCACGCTAAGTGGCCTTGATTTTTTTCACGTTAATTGGCCGACAGTTGCCTATGTCGGTGTGCGAAGGGTATTTCGGGCTGTTTCGACGTCCTTTCGCATCCAACAGACTTCTGCGTGATCGTTGATACATCCCATGGCCGGCATGAATGCATATACGGTGGTCGGTCCCACGAATTTGAAGCCAAGCTTTCGTAGGTCTTTGGAAAGGGTCTCGGACGCTGTTGATTTGGACCGCATTTGTGGCAGTGCGTCGTCCTTGGCAGGTTCATATAGCCAGATGAATGCGGCGAAGGAGCCTTCCTCTTGGACGACCTCGAAAGTACGGCGAGCGTTGTTGATCACGGCTTCGATCTTGCCTCGATAGCGAACAATTCCTTCATCGGCAAGTAGGCGCTCAATGTCGTTGTCGTCAAAGTTCGCAACTCCCCGAAAGTCGAACCCGGCGAAGGCAGCACGAAAGTTCTCGCGCTTGGCCAGAATGGTGCGCCAGCTCAGCCCTGACTGGAAACTCCGGTGTGACGGCAGCCCATCGGCACCGTGGGCGTCCATCCGTTCCAATTACGGTTGCAGCATCAGGCCGCTGCCGCATAAACTTGAACAGAAACCGAACCAGATCCTCCGTTACGATACAGTCTCAGCTCTCCGAAAAACCCTGACGACGGACAATCGGCGACCGCACTGCTAAAGGCTAACATTACCGCTTGGCAGGTCTGAACCTGCTGGCGGCGATCTGGATACCGCGCGCGCCTACGGGAAACGGTTGGCCGAGGTCGCGAGCCGCTGGAACAGCTGATCCAGCTGTCTGAATAATCGGTCCGGCCGCCCGGATCGGATGTGCAGCGGCCGGGTTGCGCTCAGTCCGCGACCCCCGCCCGCCCGATCAGCGCCATGAGCGTTCCGGTCATCGTTGCGACGAGCTTTTCATCCTGGCCCTTCACGGCATAGGCACGCGCCTCGCATATGGTCAGCGTCCTGCCTGGTTTCACCACGTCAGCGACGAAGCGAAACCGTTCGCCGTCCGCCGGGTTGAGCAGGTTGATCTTGAATTCGGCCGTCAACACTGCCGCGTCCGCTGACATCAGCGAAAAGGCCGCGTATCCGCAGGCGCTGTCCAGCGCTGTCGACACGATTCCGGCATGCAAAAACCCATGCTGCTGGGTCAGGGCATCCTCATGTGCCATCTCCAGAACAATGCGACCGGGCGATAGCTCGGCAATGCTGATCCCCAACGTGTTCATCACCTCCTGGCGATCGAAACTGTTGCGCACGCGTGCGTCATAGTCGGGGTTTTTCGGTTTGAATTGTGTCATGGCGGGTCTTCCTCTTCGATTTCATTCGTCAATGACCAATCTTAGGCGGTCTTTGGGGCGCGTATCTTGTAGCAAAAGGTCAAAACGACGCGGTATAGACAGAGCGCGCAACGCGCCGGGCGGTTTGCCGGCGAAGATCCGGCAAGCGGCGGACAAGTGAGATTGATCGTAATATCCGGCGTCCAGCGCTAGATCGCTCAGCGGCAGGGTCTTGACGCAAGCTGCCCGAGAGCCCGGCGAAAGCGTCGCAAGGTCGCTAGCCGCGACACGCCGGTTTCCGCCCGCACCTTTCGACGTTTGGTCCGGTGGCTGTAAGCTCCGGGTGGTGCGGCAAAGCGCAGGTCTCTCGCAAGGCCGTCAAGCACCGCGATGAGCGCAGGCAGGTCATCGTCCCCGGTCTGAACCCTGGCCAGTTCAGAGGCCAGCATGTCCAGCCCTTTGGAGTCGGGAAATCGCTGCGGTCGTGACGACAGTCGCAGCCCGGCCACGACACCCAGGAATGGCCTTGGGCGGGGCGAACAATAGGGGCGCGGTTCTGCCAGCGATACGCGCCCGCCGCCGCTGTCGTCGCGCGTTACCGAAAGGGTAAAGAGGTCGGTTGCGAACCGCCCGCGTCCACCACCGCTCAGCACACCGGTATCGCGGAACACGAACAAATGGTCGATCTGTTTAGCCGCTTCCTCAGGCGGCGCCAGTTCGAGATAAAGCGGCGGCGCCATCAGGTTACTTGACGAAAGCATTCCGGTTTTCGGCGATGAAATCGGCAAACCGGCGGGCCGGGCGCTCCACCACCTCGCTGACCGTGGTCTCGATGCCG
Organism: Pseudooceanicola atlanticus; assembly: GCF_000768315.1. Classification (GTDB taxonomy): domain Bacteria; phylum Pseudomonadota; class Alphaproteobacteria; order Rhodobacterales; family Rhodobacteraceae; genus Pseudooceanicola; species Pseudooceanicola atlanticus. Next base: position 47,852 of record NZ_AQQX01000015.1, on the reverse strand, counting down.
GCTAGGTAGCCCCTGGGCGCGATAGAGGCCAGTTCGACCATGGCCCCGGCGACCTCGTCCTGCATTCCGCCGGCCACCATGCCCGCCCTGGCATCCTCGGCCGACAGGGACACGCACGACACTGTTCGTCCCGTCACCCCGGACAGAAGGGCCGCGATGTCATCCCCTGCAAGAGCTTCGGGCCCGGTCAGGCCAAGAACCTTGCCTTCGTACCCCGGAGCGGTCAGCGCCTCGGCGGCGACATCCGCGATGTCGCGGGCGTCGATCCAGGCCACGGGGCCGCCCAGATCGTCATAGTACACGGCGTCCTTTGCAATGTTGCCGGCCTGCCACAGCAGGTTCTGCATGAAATAGGTCGGCTGGACAAAGGTCCAGTCAAGGCCGCTTTGCTTCAGCAGTTCCTGGGTTTCCGAATGCCATTTGCCAAAGGTCAGCCCCGCCTTGGGCGACGCGCCAAGCCCCGTGGCCAAAACGATATGGCGCACGCCCGCGGACTTGGCCGCCTCGATCACGTTCGCCTTCCACTGGCGCATGTTCAGATGGGCAGGCGTGACCAGGTATATCTTTTCTGCCCCGTCACAGGCCCGCGCCAGCGCGGCAGGGTCGGTGAAATCCGCGACGACCGCCTCGCATCCTTTGGCCTTTAGCGCGTCTAACTTTGAGAGGTCGCTGGTGACAGCGCGCACGGTCGCGCCTTTTGCCAGAAGCGTGTCGACGAGGGGCGCACCAGTCGTGCCCGTGGCTCCGAAAACAGTGATCATGACTTTTCCTTTTGCAGGTCTGCGATGGGCTGAATGGTTTCCGGGTTGCTGATCGACGACAGATCGCCTGGATCTTCACCGAGAAAGGCGGCGCGCACGACACGGCGCATGGTTTTCATGCTGCGGGTCTTGGGCAGCGCTTCGACAAAGTGGATCTCGCGCGGGCGGAAGGGTTTCGAGACGATCTCCCCGACACGATCCTTGAGCCGGTTCACGAGCTCCGCGCCCGGCGACACATTTGGTGCCGCCACGCAGACGCAGACGACAGCCACGCCCTTGATGTCATCAGGTGCCGCGATGGCCGCGGCGTCCACCACCTCTCCGGTTTCGGTCAGGGCCGCCTCGATCTCGGGCGGGCCGATGCGTTTGCCGGCGATGTTCAGCGTGTCGTCCGACCGGCCCAGGATATACCATGTCCCGTCCGGATCGCAGCGCACCCAGTCGCCGTGCCGCCAGAGGCCGGGGAAGGTGGACCAGTAGGTGTCAAGGTAGCGATCGCGGTCCCCCCTGATGGCCGGGGTCAGACCCAGAGGCGGCTGGGTCACGACCAGTTCGCCGACCTCGCCCGGTGCGGCTTCGCTGCCGTCCTGGCGCAGAACCTTGGCCCCGACACCCAGGGCCTGGGCCGAAAATCCGCCGGGCTTGAGCTCGTGCAGCACGGTCGAGGTCAGGATCGCGCCAAAAAGCTCGGTCCCGCCCGAGATGTTCAGCGGCACGGCGCGGCGGCGACAGATATGATCGAGCTGCCAGAGCCAGGCATCCTCGGTCCAGGGCTCGCCGGTCGAGGCGACGATGCGCAGGGACGACAAGTCGTAGCCCGACAAAGATTCAGTATCCTGCGTCATGAACTGCCGTACCAGGGTCGGGGCCACGCCGAGATGCGTGACCTCCATCTCGGACGCAAGACGCAGCAGCCTGAAGGGATCGCCGGGCATTGATGGTGCGCCCTCGGCCAGCACCAGAGTCGAACCGGACAAGAGCACCGATAAAAGGGTGAGCGGTCCCATGACCCACCCCATGTCGGTCATCCAGAGGTGCCGGTCATCCCGTTTCATGTCGAGGCAAAGCAGGAAATCGGCCGTGGCCTTGGCCTGCACGCCCAAATGGGTATGCACGACACCCTTGGGCCGCCCGGTGGTGCCCGATGTATAGGCGATGAGAAAGGTGTCATCGGCACTGACGGGAACGGCGGCAAACTCCGGACTGGCGCGGCCCACTGTTTCGGTCCAGTCCAGATCGCGGGCCGGATCGGCCACCGCATCGCCGAACCGTCGCAGGCTGATCACGGTATGAACCGATGGTACGTCGGTCAAAGCCTGGGCAAGGGTCGCTTCCATCCAGACCGGCTTGCCTCGCCGGGGTGTGGCATCCGCCGTCAACACCGCCACGGCATCCGCGTCGTTCAGGCGCGATACGATGGCATGGGGCGCAAAACCGGAAAACAGCGGCACCGCAACCGCGCCCAGCCGGGCAATACCCAGAAGCGCGGCCTCGATTTCGGGGATCATCGGCATATAGATGCCCACCGCCTGACCGGGCCTTACACCGCGCGTGGCAAGGGCCGAGGCGACGCGGGAGGCTTCGGCGGTAAGGTCGGAATAGGTCCAGCGGCGGCGGCTTCCGTCTTCGCCGACCCAGTCGATTGCGACCTTGTCGCCCAAGCCATCGGCAATTCGGGCGTCAAGACAGGTTTCCGTCAGATTCAAAGTACTCCCGACGGCCCACCGGATCGATTCGGGCCCTTCGGAGATATCTCGCAACCGGCTGTAGGGCCGCGCGAACCGTATCCCGGCATGGTCAATGATCTGGCCCCAGAACCAGTCTGGGTCTTCATTCGAACGGCGGACGAGTTCCTCGTAACTGTCAATGCCGCAGCCCCTCAGAAATGCGGTCAGCGTGCTTGTCCGCTGGATGTCAGAGCCTGGCTGAAACATTCGCAACCTTTCTAGAATGAAAAAGGGCCGCACATAAGGCGCGGCCAGTCGGGGAGGTAACTCTTGGCACGGTATGGCAGCAGCGCCTTGAGTCCGGCGCTGCTGCCAGCGTTTTAACCGTGCATGGACAGGCCGCCCGAAACCGAAATCACCTGGCCGGTAATGAACCCTGCGTCGTCCGACGACAGGAAGCAGATGATGCCAGGGTAATCCGTCGGCTGCGCAAGACGCTTCATCGGAATCGCCCGCTTGAGACCTTCGGCGATCTTTTGACCGGCCTCGCCCTCGGCAACCTGAGCGAACAGCGGCGTATCGGTCGGGCCGGGGGCGACCGCATTCAATTGAATACCTTTACGCGCCAGTTCGCGCGCTACGGTTTTGGTGAACGAGATGATGCCACCCTTGCAGGCCGAATACACGGCTTCGCCGGATGATCCGACGCGTCCGGCGTCGGACGCGATGTTGACCACACGGCCGCCGCCGTTCTTGACCATGCCCGGAAGCACCGCGTGATGCATATTCAGCGGACCGTAAAGATTTATGTCGATGACCTTTTTCCAAAGGTCGGGATCGGTGTCGAGGAACGGTTTGATCACGTCCCAGCCGGCATTGTTCACCAGCACATCGACCGGACCCCCGGCCTCGAACTCGGCTACAGCCTTGTCGACCTGGGCACGGTCGGTGATGTCCACCTTGAAGGCCTGCGCCTTGCCGCCGGCCTCGGTGATCAGGCGAACCGTTTCCTTCGCCCCGTCTTCGCTCATGTCAAAGATCGCAATCTCGGCACCTTCTTCGCCGAACCGTTCGCACACCGCGCGCCCGATGCCGCTGCCGCCGCCGGTCACGATCACGCGTTTTCCACTCAACCCTCGCATATGGAGGTCCTCCTCTTCCGCTATCATCTTGGCAAAGAACTTGATTCGGAACGTTCCTTCCATTATTCTAACATTTGTTAGATTTAATGCAATGGACAGTCTCGTGTCCCGCAAGTATCGAAATGGAATGGTACACAAGACTGACCCACCCAGGACACTGAGCGAAGACTTGAGCAAGTCTGAGAGGACACGTGAGGGTATCCTTTCGGCGGCTGCGCGACTTTTTCGGTATGAAGGCTATCACGCAACGACTATGCGCGACATCGCGCAGGAAGCTGGCATTGAGGCCGGCAGCATTTATTATCATTTTCAATCCAAGGACCAGATTCTGAGCGATGTTCTCGATCTTGGCGTCCGTCAACTATATCAGGCGGTCAGTGAAATCGTTCGGTCGGCACCGATAAGTTCGGAGGATTTTCGCAAGACTTTCAGACTGCTGATTGAAACACACCTTACCTACCTATTGACCGACAGCGACTTCACGTCAGCCAATATTCGGAACTATCCGATGTTGTCGGACGAAACACGCGCCCCGCATCGCGAATTGCGTGCATCATATGCAGGGGCTTGGGGCAAATTCCTGAATGACGCCAAACGCGCCGGCCACCTTCGAAGCGACATATCCACTGCTGTGATCCGCCAGTTCATCCTGAGTGCCATGAACTGGACCGTAGAATGGTACGATGTCGACAAGTATCCGGTGCGCATCCTCGCGGAACGAATGAGTAAGCTGATACTTGACGGAATGTGTCCACATCGCAAGGCGGGTACCGGAGGCTTGAAGCTGTGCCCCGCCACTCCCGCCAAAACCCCGGATCCCGACGGCAAGGCGGCTAAGACCCGTGCAGAAATTCTAAAGGCCGCAGCGCGCGTTCTGAGGGACAATGGCTACAAGGCGACCACGCTGAGAAAGATCGCGGAAGAAGCGGACATGAAAGCGGGAAGCGTCTATTACCATTTCAACTCCAAGGAAGCGATCGTTGACGAAGTTCTAAACGCCGGACTGAGGGACTTGCTAGCAGGTGTCGAAGCCGCCGTTCGGAAATTCGATGCCCCGTACGATCATCACGCCAGGATAGCGACTGCAATCTGGGCGCACCTGGATTTCCTCTTCAAGGCAAGCGAATTCACCTCGGCGAATATCAGAAGCTATGGAATGCTCCCCAATCATTTCAGGGAGAGGCACAGGGGTATTCGCCATGAGTATGGAAAACTCTGGGATCGGATACTCCGTGACGCTCAGGACGACGGTGCCATACGGTCGGATATCAAGATCGTCCCCTTGCGCCAAGTGATGTTGGGTGCCTTAAACTGGACGGTGGAATGGTTCGACCCGAACAAGGCAGGAGTGGAAGGATATCTATCACTGCCTGAATTCTCCAGCATGCTCATCAATCTGCTATTGGAAGGCATTTGTAACCGGGAAGCGACCCCGTCCACAGGACAAGGTAGCCCTGAAAGCGGTTGCCCCGGTCAGACCAGAAGGAAGTGATACAGCCCTTCGGCAACCGCCTTTTCCCGATCCGTCTGCCAGCTGAGCACGCTGACGCTTGCCATCCGCTTGCCTTTGCGCGTGACGTTAGCGCGCGCAAAAAGCGGTCCCTTCACACCGGGTCTGAGGTAATCGACGGTCAGGTTGATCGGCTTGGCCGGAACGTCGGCGAAATCGGGCTGTACCGCGATGGCGGCAGTGGCCTCCATAAAACTCGCGATTATGCCGCCATGGTAGTACTCCATGATCGGGTTACCGATATGGCGGTCATCAAAGGTCATTTCCGCCTCAGCATGGAGACTGTCTAGACTTCTGACCTCAAAGTTGAGAAATCGGAAGAACGGCACCCGGGATACATTGGCATTGACAGTTTGCACGTCCATCACGAGGTTTTTCCTTTTGTCATTGCGTCAAACAGGCTGGTTTCGCCGCGCGTCAATGCAAACGAGGCGGTTCCCCTGGCTATTTCAGCATCCTCATGGCCCGCGAACCAGACGCTACCGGAATTGAAGGCGATGTGGCGGGTCTTGCGAAAACAATGCGCTTGAACGATGACATCCGCGCGCGAACGGGCCGGGCGCAGGTAATCAACTCTGAGGTCAAGAGTGGCCATGGTACTGACGCCTTCGATGGCAACAAAGTTCGCCAGTCCAAAGACACTGTCCAGAAGTGCCGTCAGGATACCACCGTGGAGCAGCGATTGTTCCGCATCGACGCAAAAGTCCGGATTGAACGGCATCCGAACCCGAACACCTTCCGTCGAGACCTCTTCGATCTCAAGCGCCATATGCGTTATCAGACCCTTGCCGCGCGCATTCCACATCTGCGCGATTTGCTCCATCTTCTTTTGGGTGATGTCTGACATGCGATCTTTCCTTTAACGCCCCGTGAAATTGGGTTTTCGTTTTTCGACGAACGCAGCAACCGCCTCGTGGTGGTCTTCGGTCTGATGCATGAGCGCCTGATAGGCCGCTGCGGAATTCAGGAAATCCGGCAGGTCCATCCGTTCGGCATTGCGCATCAGACGCTTGGCGACCCGCACCGCGCGCGGCGGTTTCGCGGCGATGACAGCGGCCCGTTCACGGGCCCGTTCCATCAATTTTTCATGAGGCACAAGTTCAAGCACCATACCAAGCTCCAGCGCTTCCTTGGCCTCGACCATGCGCCCCGAGAAGGTCAGATCGGCGGCCTTCTGGTGGCCCAGACGACGCAACAGGAACCAGCTGCCCGCATCGCCCGGAATGATTCCGAGATTCAGAAACACCTCGCCGAACCTTGCTTTTTCTGACGCGATGCGCATGTCGCACATCATGGTCAGGTCGCACCCCGCGCCCACCGCCGGGCCGTTGACTGCGGCGATCGTCGGAATATCCATGTTGTAGAGCGCAAGCGGCAGCCGCTGCACCCCATCAACATAGCTCTGCGCCGCCGCCAGCGGCTCCTTGCGGAACACGCTGTCGGGATCGTTCATCTCCTTGATGTCCCCGCCTGCACAAAAGGCCGGGTCGGCCCCGGTCAGGATCATCGCGCTGACCTGAGGATCGGCCTGCACCTTGGCGAAGGTCTCCAGAAGGGCAGCGATCATGTCGTTGCCGGTGACCGGGTTGCGCCGCTCGGGGTCGTTCAGCGTAACCGTAGCGATCCTGTCGGAAATCTCCAGAAGGACGGGCTGTTTATTCATTCTTGCCATCTCCCCGTTCGCGTTTCTCGAACATCGCGGGGTTGATCATGTCCCGCGCGTCATGACCCATATGCAAGGTCTCACCGCCGTCTACATAAATGTCTTCTCCGGTGATGAAACCGCCAAGTTTCGAGGCCAGGAAAATGATCGTGCCTGCGATGTCCTCGGCCGCCCCCATCCGGTTTAGCACCGAGCGGTTCAGCTTTTTCCACTGTTCCGGCGGAATCGGATAGCGGCCAAGCGCATCGGTCTTGATCGTGCCCGGCGCGACACAGTTCAGCCGGATGCCGTACTCGCCCCATTCGGCGGCCAGCGTTTTCATCATGCCCGTCACACCGGCGCGGGCGGCGACGGTGTGTGTAAAGCCGGTAAGCGCGGTGCGCGCCGAGATGGCGGTGACAAACACAACCGATCCACCATTGTCGTACATGAAGTGATCCGCCGCTGCCCGGGTCATCTGCCAAGATCCGATCAGGTTGTTGCGGATCACGGCTTCGAAGCCCTTGTTGGTGATATCGCGGGCGGCCGCGATATACTGGCCGCCGGCATTGTTCACCAAGACATCCAACTGCCCGTAGTGGTCCTTGATGCGTCCCATCGCGGTTTCGATACTGTCCTCGTCGCGGGTATCTCCGGGCACGACAAAGGCCTCGCCCCCCGCCGACCGGATCATCTCGGCGGTCTCCTCCAGCGGCTCTTCCCGGCGCGCGAACAGCGCAAGCCTGGCCCCGCAAGAGGCCATTTCGATCGCCGTCGCCCGGCCCATTCCAGATCCAGACCCCGTGACCAGGGCAACCTGGCCCGCCATGAGATCCGACGCGTAACGCCTTGATTTCGCTTCGCTCATGTTCCGCCCCCTTAGTTCTTCAGCAATTCGCCGGAGATGATGAGTTTGCGAACCTCCTGGGTGCCCGCGCCGACCTCAAGCACGCGACCGGTTCGGTACAGCCGGTTCACTTCGGTATCACGCATGTAGCCTGAGCCGCCGTGAATCTGGACAGCTTTGTCCAGCACGAAGGATGTCGCCTCAGCGGCCTTGTAGATCGCCGCAGCGGTGAGCTTGTGGATTTCGCCGCGCCCGCCTGCGCCCTCTTCGAGGCCCTCACACATGGCTGCGGTGCGCAAGGACAGGCTGCGCGCGGCCTCGATCTGCGTATACATGTCGGCCAGCATCGCCTGAACCATCTGAAAACTGGCGATCGGTTTGCCGAATTGCTGGCGTGTCTTGGCGTAGTCGATGGAAATATCCAATGCCCGCTGAGCAATACCCAAGGCGTTGAAACAGACGATGGCCCGTTCCAGATCAAGCCCGGACATCGTCACGGCAACGCCGCCATCAAGTTTGCCGACCATGTTTTTTGCGGGCACCCGGCAGTCCTCGAACACCAGTTCGCCGGTGGGCGAGCCACGGAAACCCATCTTGTTGAGCTTCTGCGCCACCTTGAAACCGGGCGTGTCGGTTTCCACGATAAAGGCGGAAATGCCCTTGGCCCCTTTTTCGGGCGATGTTTTGGCATAGACCAGCACCAGATCGGCAATCGGCCCATTGGTGATATAGATCTTGGCGCCGTTCAGGATGTAGTCGTCGCCATCCTTTTTGGCCGTGGTCCGCATCGAGCCAAGCGCATCGGATCCCGCGCCGGGTTCGGTCAGACCCAGGGCGCCGATCAGCGTGCCGTTGCAAAGCCCCGGCAGGTATTTTCGGCGCAGATCGTCATTGGCGTTGCGATAGATGTTGTTGACGCACAAATTGTCATGCGCCACATGAGTCAGCCCAATCGCGGCAGAGGCCCGCGACAGCTGTTCGGTGATGATGCAGGCCGAGGTGAAATCCAAACCAGCGCCACCGAATTCCGGCGGCACGTTCAGTCCCAGGTAGCCCATTTCGCCCAGCTTGGGGAAAACCGAAGACGGCAGGTCATCAGTATCGTCCATTTCCGCATTCAGATGGTGGAATTCGGACATGAAGAACTTGCCGGCCTGATCGGCCAGGGCCTGCTGTTCGTCCGTCATGAAATGTGTTGGCAGAGCGGTGTCGTTGCGCAGTTGCTTGTTCATTGTCTCGTCCCCCTCAGGCGCGCAAAAGTTCTTCGGCAATGATGATCTTGCGGACTTCGCTTGTTCCCGCGCCGATCTCCAACAATTTGTTGGCGCGGAACAGCCGGTTGATCTCGGTGTCCTGCATGTAGCCAGAGCCACCATGAATATGACAGGCTTCGGTCACCGCCTTGTTGAATGCCTCGCCTGCGTAAAGACAGGCCGCCGCGGTCAGTTTGTGGATTTCGCCACGGCCCCCGGCCCCTTTTGGTAGGCCCGTACAGGCGGCCAGTGCCCGATAACCGAATGCGCGCGCGGTTTCGACCTCGGTGTAGATCTCGGCCAGTTTCGACTGCATCATCTGGAAACTTGCAATCGGTTTGCCGAATTGTTCGCGAATCTTGGCGTATTCCAGCCCTAGTTCCAGGGCGCGTTCGGCCATGCCAACGCAGACTGAGGCAACCATAGCACGCTCCAGATCCAACCCGCTCATTACCACCGAAACGCCGGTGTTTTCCGGTCCAACCATGGCGGATGCGGGTACGCGGCAATCCTCAAACACCAGTTCTCCGGTTGGCGAGCCGCGAAAGCCCATCTTGTCAAGCTTTTGCGCCACCTTGAAACCGGGATTGTCCGTCTCGATGATGAAAGCAGAAATGCCCTTGGCGCCCTTCGACTTGTCGGTTTTGGCATAAAGCAGGATCACATCGGCAATGGGGCCGTTGGTGATGTAAATCTTCGAGCCGTTGATGACATAATCATCACCGTCGCGGCGGGCAGTTGTGGCCATGGATCCGAGCGCATCGGATCCCGCACCCGGTTCGGTCAGGCCCAAAGCACCAACCAGCTCGCCCGAGCAAAGGCCCGGCACGTATTTCTTCACATGCTCTTCGGATCCATTGCGCAGCAGGTTATTCAGGCACAGGTTGTCATGCGCCCCGTGTGAGAGGCCCACAGCCGGATTCCACTTCGAAATCACCTCGGACACCAGCGCCTGGGTGAACTCGTTCTGTCCCGATCCGCCATGCTCTTCGGGTGCGGTAATCCCCAGCAGGCCCAGCTCGCCCATCTGCTTGAACAGATCATCGGGCCACCATTCCTCGTCATCCATACGCGCTTGTAGTGGGTGTAGCACCTCGCGCGACACCCGATCCACGTGATCGACGATCTGGCGTTGCTCATCAGTCAAAGAATAGTTCGCCCTGATGGCTTCCAGATCAGCCGAGATGGCCTCACTTTGAGTGGTCATATCATCCTCCCGAAAAATGTCGTCCGCCGTGTTGACCAAAATCAAACATATGTTAGAAAATAGATCAAGCCAAGCTTTTGACGACCTGACGTAAGAAAGCGCGGTGTCCTGAATACAGGGGGGGAGCTTCGGAAATGACTGAGAGCGTTGTTCAATCGCAGGCGCTCGGCAAAGAAGTGCGTATCACGATTCGACGTCCTGACAATCGAAATGCCCTCAACCGTGAGGTCGCAGACGGGATCATGGCCGCCATATGTGCTGCCGAGAGGGACAGCGATTGCCGCGTGATCGTTCTGACCGGCGAGGGCGAGCGCGCCTTCTGTGCCGGGGGCGACATCAAGGCGGGGGCGGATGGCGGCCCGTTTGTTCAGGATCCGGCGGACCCGGATCATTTTGCCGGAAGGTTGTTCGAGACGATACAGGCGTGCCGAAAGCCAACGATCGCGCGCATCAATGGTGTCGCGATGGGGGCAGGAGCGGGCATCATCTGTGCCTGCGATCTGGCTGTGATGGCGGATCATGCCCGCATCGGAACGCCGGAAGTGAAGGTGGGTCTGTTTCCTATGACGATCGTGCCACCCATGATGCGCGTGCTGCCCCGGCGGAGGCTGATGGAGATGTTCATCACCGGCGTTCCTCTGACGGCCGAGGAAGCCCTGCAGTTCAATCTGGTCAACTATGTGACCGATGCCGCGGGGCTGGACGACAAGGTTGCAGAACTGGTTGCCCAGATCGCCGCGCAGTCGCCGAGCGCGATCCGGCTGGGAAAATACGCCTGTCACGCGATGGAGGACATGACCTATCCGCAGCAGATGCGGTTTGCAGAAACACTGTTACCGCGTGTGGCGCAGACCGAAGACGCGCGCGAAGGCTTTGATGCCTTTATTGAGAAGCGCAAACCCGAATGGACGGGCCGCTGATCAAACGGGGAGGAGAGGAATATGTCGGAACGAAAGCTGCGCATCGGATGCGCGTCGGGCTTCTGGGGCGATACGCCGGAAGCGATCGGTCAACTGGTCTCAAAGGGCGAGATCGACTATCTGGTGTTTGACTATCTGGCAGAGGTGACAATGTCGCTGATGGCGCGGGCCCGCGCCAAAGCGCCCGAGTCGGGCTATGCGCCGGACTTCGTCAAGGCGCTGGCACCCTGGTTGTCGGATATCAAGGCAAAAGGGATCAAGGTCGTTGCCAATGCAGGGGGCGTGAACCCGCGTGGCTGCAGCGATGCGCTTGCCAAAGCCGCCGCCCAGGCCGGGATCGATCTGTCCATCGGAGTCGTGCTAGGCGATGACCTGTTGCCCAGGGCCGATGAAATTCGCAAAAACGGTCAGACGGAAATGTTCTCGGGTGTCGCATTTCCAGATGATATCTGGAGCATGAATGCCTATCTGGGTGCCCGCCCCATCGCTGCCGCGCTGGATGCCGGGGCCGACATCGTGATCACCGGACGCTGCGCCGACAGCGCGGTCGCGCTTGGTCCCCTGATGCATGAATACGGTTGGGGCGACGATGACTGGGACAAGCTCAGCCAGGGATCGCTGGCCGGCCACCTGATCGAATGCGGCCCCCAGGGAACCGGCGGCAACTTCACCGACTGGCAGGACGTGCCGGGTTGGGACAATATGGGCATGCCCATCGTCGAGGTGTCCGAAGACGGCAGTTTCATCATGACCAAGACGCCTGACACCGGCGGGCTGGTCGTGCCCGGGTCAGTCGGAGAGCAGATGCTCTATGAAATCGGGGACCCGCGCGCCTACCTGTTGCCCGACGTGATCTGCGACTGGTCCGGGGTCACCCTGGAACAGGTCGGACCCGACCGGGTGCTGGTCAAGGGCGGCCGGGGGCTTGGGCGCACCGACAGCTACAAGGTGTCGGCGACCCATGCCGATGGCTGGCGCGCGGTCTCTACCCTGACACTGGCCGCGATTGACGCACCCGCCAAGGCCGAACGTGTGGCCGAGGCGATCCTGACCCGCTGTCGCCGGATTTTCCGCGACCGCAACATGGGAGATTTCCGGCAGGTCAGCGTCGAGGTGCTGGGGGCCGAGGCGGCCTATGGCGCAAATGCGCGCGCCCGGACCCGCGAGGTGGTGCTCAAGATCGGCGCGGTCCATGACGATCGCGCCGCGCTGAACATCTTTGCCGGCGAAATCGCACCGATGGCGATTTCGACCGCGCAGGGTCTGACCGGGTTCTTCGCCGGACGGCCAAAGGTGCAGCCGGTGGTCCGTCTATTTTCCTTCCTTCAGAGCAAGGCCGAGACCCCCGTCGCGGTCGAGGTCGACGGCAAGGATGTGCCCGTGAGCGTGGCCGCCACGCCAGTCCACCTTGATCCGCCTGCCGCACCGCCCGCAGATAGCCGCGAGCCCGGTCCGGACGTTGTCAAGGTCCGCCTCGTCGATCTGGCCTGGGGCCGCTCGGGCGACAAGGGGGACATCGCCAATATCGGCATCCTCGCGCGCAAGCCGGACTACCTGCCATATATCCGCTCGGCTCTCAGCGAAGAGGTGGTGAAGGACTATTTCGCCCATGTCTGCGACGGCAGGGTAGAACGGTTCGACCTGCCCGGAAGCCATTCGCTGAATTTCCTGCTGCATGACTCGCTGGGCGGGGGGGGCATCGCTTCGGTCCGCATAGACCCGCAGGGCAAAGGGTTCGCGCAGATGCTGCTTGATATCGAAATTCCCGTGCCAGCCGATCTGGCCGCACGTGACGGACTGAATGCCGCGGCCCGGAACTAAGAGGACGACACCATGACCATTTCGAAACTCCTGGTCGCCAATCGGGGCGAGATCGCGGCGCGCGTGTTGCGCACCGCTAAGGCCCGCGGGCTTGCGACTGCCGTGTTGCGTCATGTCGCCGAGCAAGAGGGGCCGGCGCATCTGATCGCAGATGAGGTCGTGATGATCGACGGCCCGACGCCCGTGGCCGCCTATCTCGATATTCCTCAGATCGTCGAAGCCGCCAAAGGGATCGGCGCGGACGCGGTTCATCCCGGCTATGGCTTTCTGTCAGAGAATGCCGGTTTTGTCGCGGCGCTGGAAAAAGCCGGAGTGACCTTTGTCGGCCCGACGTCCGAGGTCATCGACCTGATGGGGGACAAGGTCCGCGCCCGCGCCTTCGTCGAGGAACGCGGGTTTCCCGTCGCCCCCTCGGCCATCGAGGATGATGATCCGGCGAGCTTTGTCGAACGCGCCCGCGCCGTTGGCTATCCGCTGCTCATCAAGCCCTCGGCCGGCGGTGGCGGCAAGGGCATGCGCGTCGTACGCGAGGACAGCACGCTGGAGACCGAAATCGAAACCGCGCGCCGCGAAGGCGAACGATATTTCGGCGACGGGCGGCTTTTCGTCGAACGCTATATCGAACGCCCGCGCCATATCGAGGTGCAGGTGATGGGCGACGGACAGGGCAACGTGGTCCATTTCTGGGAACGTGAATGTTCGATCCAGCGCCGGTTCCAGAAGATTATCGAGGAAACGCCGTCACCGGCGCTGACCCCCGAGCAACGGGATGAGATCTGCGAGACCGCTGCCGGAATTGCCCGCGCCGTCAAATACCGCGGGGCAGGGACTGTCGAATTCATCTATGCACAGGATGGGGCCTTTTATTTCCTGGAAATGAACACCCGCCTTCAGGTCGAACATCCGGTGACCGAGATGGTAACCGGCTTTGATCTGGTTGCCGAGCAGCTGCGTGTCGCGGCGGGCGACGGGCTGAGCGCCGTGCAGGCGGATATTCCCCAAACCGGACACTCGATCGAACTGCGCATCTGTGCCGAGGATGCGACCGCCGATTTTCGCCCCGCGATCGGCAATATCCTGCTGCTGGACGAACCCCAGGGCGAGGGGATCCGCGTAGACAGCGGCATTCTGGATGGCGGCAAGGTAACGACCGACTTCGACCCGATGTTGTCCAAGCTGATCGTGCATGGCCCGGATCGCGCGCAGGCCATCGCCCGTGCCCGGAGCGCGGTGCAAAGCTATGTGATTCTCGGGGTAACGACCAACACCGGTTACCTGGATGCAATCCTTGCACATCCGGATTTCGCCTCTGGTGACGTTTCAACTGGCTTCCTGGCTGAACAATCCGAAACGCTAACCGCGCCGGGCGAAGACGTCTCTGACTTGCTGATGGCGGCGGCGGCCCTATCGGACGAGCGCCTGGTGAGTGACGTAATGCAGATACCGGAAATGTACCGCAAGATGGGTGGGTGGAGAAACTGATGCAACGGATTTTTCAGATCGACGGAGAAGAGACTGATTGCTGGCTGGGTCATGATGGCAGCCGGTTCGTGCTCAACACCCCCACTGGCGCTGTTGCCTGCCAATTGGACCCGACGGGTCTGCCGGGCGGGTACAAGCTGCGGGCCAAGGGTGTTGTGCGCGAATTGCGACTGGCCGTGGGGCCGGAAGCAACTTTTGTACACACGGACGGGCGAACCTATGAAGTCGGGCGGGTTGATCCCGCCGAACGCCTGGCCGGAAGCGACGGTGGCGCGAGCGACGACCGATTGGTGGCGCCCATGCCGGGTGTCGTGGTGTCAGTTGCGGTTAAACCCGGCGATGCGGTTGAAGAAGGCCAGCCACTTCTGGTGATCGAAAGCATGAAGTTGGAAACCACACTGACGGCGCCGCGCGACGGGGTCGTTGCCGAAATGCCATTCGCCGAAGGCGACAGTTTTGGTCTGAAAGACATCCTGGCCCAATTGGCTCCGGAGGAGGAGTGACCATGCGCAGAATTGAAAGTCAGATCGACACCAATGCCGCCGACTACAAGGCAAATTTCGCCGCCATGTCTGAACGGCTGAAGGAATTCCACGCTCGCCAGCACGCGGCGCGTTTCGAACGTCCGCAACGCGATATCGACCGCCTCGCCCGCCAGAACAAACTGGGCGTGCGCGAGCGGTTGAAACTGCTGCTGGACCCCGGCACTCCGTTTTTGGAATTTTCAACCCTGGCGGCCTGTCGTGAATATGACGGGGTGGTGCCCGGCGCAGGCGTGGTTACGGGGATCGGCATCGTGCAAGGCCGCGAGGTCGCCATTCATGCCAATGATGCCAGCGTCAAGGGCGGTGCCTGGTATCCGCATACCGTGAAAAAGGTCGTGCGTCTTCTGGATGTCGCGCTGGAAAACCGTCTGCCGGTCATCCATATCTGCGACAGCGCGGGCGGTTTCCTGCCGCTGCAGCACGGGGTGTTTCCCGACCGGTATCTGGGCGGGCGGGTGTTCCGCAACCAGGTCAAGCTGAGCCAGGCCAATATCCCGCAGATTGCCGTGGTCGGCGGACACTGCACGGCTGGCGGTGCCTATGTGCCGACGCTGAGCGACTACAACATCATCATCGAAGGCACAGGCGCGATTTTCCTTGGCGGTCCCCCGCTGGTCAAGGCGGCTACCGGCGAAGAGGTCGGTGTTCAGGAGCTTGGCGGCGCGGTCATGCACACCTCGGTATCGGGCACCGGCGACTATCGCGCCGCGACCGAACAACACGCCTTTTCACTGGCGCGCGAGATTGTCAGCCAATGGATGCGCACCCCGAAAACGATCATCGAAACCGCCGCTTTTGAAGAGCCATACTACGACCCCAAGGAGCTTTATGGGATCATCCCCAAGGACCGGAAAACCCAGTTTGATATGCGCGAGGTCCTGGCGCGGATCGTCGATGGCTCGCGCTTTCACGAATACCAGCCCGACTATGGCACCACGATGGTTTGCGGCTTTGCCCATATCTGGGGTTACAAGGTCGGCATCCTTGCCAACAACGGGGTGCTGTTCAACGACAGTTCGCTCAAGGCAGCGCATTTCATGCAGTTGTGCAACCAGAACCGCACGCCTCTGGTCTTTTTCCAGAACATCACCGGCTATATGGTGGGCCGCGAATACGAAGAACGAGGCATCGCCAAGGATGGCGCCAAGATGCTGATGGCGCAGGGCGGCTCGGTCGTGCCGAAGTTTACCGTGATCGCCAATGCGTCTTACGGGGCCGGCAACTACGGGATGTGCGGACGGGCCTGGGACGCGCGCACGCTGTTCATGTGGCCCCAGGCCGAGATCGGCGTGATGGGGGCGGATCAGGCCGCAAATACCATGGCGGACGTCAAGATTCGGCAGCTTCAGCGCGAAGGCAAAGAGCTGACCGAAGAAGAAATCGCCGCGATCCGCGAACCGGTGCTGGAAAAATACAAGCGCGATGTCGAGGCTTATACCTCGACCTCGGAATTGTGGGACGACGGCATCCTCGATCCGGCGGACACACGCAACGCGCTTGGCATGTCGATTTCTGCCTCGCTCAATGCACCGATCGACGATCCGCACTACGGGATCTTCCGTCTGTAAAGGCTTGAGGGACGGCACACCGGGTCGGGGAGTGCCGTTCCGCGTCAAGGCGCTTCCATCTGGCGCTTTCGGAATCTGAAGTAGTCCTGACCGGTCCGGTTCCCGGACAGGTCAGGACGATGTCCGCCGCGCCTCCTGAATGGAGACGACGTCAGAGGCCGCCATGCCGGGCCGGTTTGCCTCGACCGCCTTCAGCGGCTCGACCGGCGTCAATCCGGCCAGACAGTCGCGCGCAAGTTGCTGGTATTCCGCGGTGCCGCGCGTTTTCCACGCGATTTCTTTCTCGCTGACCTCGCGGATCACCTTTGCCGGCGATCCCACCACCATCGAACGCGGCGGAATCACGGTTTCGCCACGCACAAACGCCTGCGCGCCGACAATCGATTCCGCCCCAAGCTCTACACCATCCATAATGACGGAATTCATTCCGACCAGAGCGTTCCGGCCCACTGTGCAACCGTGCAGGATCGCGCCATGGCCGATGTGGCCGTCGCTTTCCACCACGGCGTCGCGGCCGGGAAAGGAATGGATGATGCAATTGTCCTGAACATTGGCTCCATCCCCGATCACGATCCTGCCGAAATCGCCCCGCAAGCTTGCTCCGGGGCCGATGTAGCATCCATGACCCAAGATGACATTTCCGATCAGAACGGCCTGGGGGTGGACATATGTATCCTCGGGCACGACGGGTATAAAACCCTTGAACTCATAACAGTATGCCATTCCGACCACCTTTCGTAAGCTGAGTGCTAAACGCTTGTCAGCGGTTGCGCCGGGACCAGAATCCCTCAATTGTGCCGCCGATCAGGGCGTGTGGCCCGAAAACAAACACAAGTTAGAAAATAGCGCAAGCTCCCTACGTCACAGCTTGGCGATATTGACACTTCCCAAGGTTGGGATTTAAAATCTAACAAATGGTAGAAAATAGGCTGGCGGACCGATTAGGGTGGCCTGACCGAACTTGGGAGAGAGAGAAATGACAGACAAAGCCTATGTTGCAGGCGTTGGGATGGTCCCGTTCCAGAAGCCGGGAAAATCCGAAAGCTACGATGTGATGGCGACCGCTGCGACCCGGTCCGCTCTGGCAGACGCGGGGTTGGATTATGATAAAGTCCAACAGGCCTATGTTGGCTATGTCTATGGCGACAGCACCTGCGGTCAGCGCGCCCTGTACCATGTCGGAATGACAGGCATCCCGGTTCTGAATGTGAACAACAACTGCTCGACCGGATCGTCCGCCCTGTTCCTGGCCAGGCAGGCAGTTGAAAGCGGCGCGGTCGAATGTGCTCTGGCACTTGGGTTCGAACAGATGCAGCCCGGCGCAATCGGTGCGATGTTCCATGACCGGGTCAGCCCGTTTGCGGCATTCGACAGTGAAACCGACGAACTGGTTGGCAGTGCCGAGATCCCGCTGGCGCTGCGGTACTTCGGCGGTGCGGGCAAGGCGCATATGGACGAGTTCGGCACCCCCCTGGAAACCTTCGCAAAAATCCGCGCCAAGGCCAGCCGACATGCTGCGAAGAATCCGGTTGCCCTGTTCCGGCAGGAGGTGACGGCGGAAGACGTCATGGCCGCCCAGGTCGTCTGGCCCGGCGTCATGACCAAGCTCATGGCCTGTCCGCCAACCTGTGGCGCGGCCGCCGCGATCATTTGTTCCAAGAAATTCGCCGACAAGCACGGACTGGACATTTCGGTTCGGATCGCGGCGCAGGCCATGACGACGGACGGCCCGGAAACTTTCGAAGCCCATGACATGCGCGAAGTGGTCGGCTTTTCGATGGCCAAGCGCGCCGCCGATCAGGTTTACGAGGACGCGGGCATCGGGCCCGAGGACGTGGATGTGGTCGAACTGCACGACTGTTTCGCCCACAACGAGCTTATCACCTATGAGGCGCTTGGCCTTTGCGGTCGCGGCGAAGCGGCGAAATTCGTTGATGATGGCGACAACACCTACGGCGGAAAATACGTGACCAACCCGTCGGGCGGTCTTTTGTCCAAAGGCCATCCGCTTGGGGCGACCGGCCTAGCGCAATGTACCGAGCTCGTTCAGCAGCTTCGCGGCCAGGCAGATGCGCGCCAGGTTGATGGCGCACGTCTGGCGCTTCAGCACAATCTGGGCCTCGGCGGGGCCTGCGTCACCACGCTTTATGAAAAAGCCTGATAGCGCCTTTCGGGAGGAATCAATATGACTGGAAAACTCGACGGGCGCGTGGCGCTGGTCTCGGGCTCGGGCCGGGGCATTGGCCGCGAAATCGCTCTCAAACTGGCCTCGGAAGGGGCCCGGCTGGTGATCAACGATCTGGATGCGGATCCGGCCAATGAAACCGCCGAGGCGGTGCGCGCAATGGGAGCTGAGGCCGTGGTCTGTGCCGGCAGCGTCACCGAAGACGGTTTTGCCGAACGGTTCATCAAGACCGGCGTGGACAGCTTTGGCGGGTTAGACATCATCGTGAACAACGCAGGCTACACTTGGGATAGCGTCGTTCAGAAGATGTCCGACGAACAGTGGCAGGCGATCATCGACGTCCACCTGACGGCACCTTTCAAGATCCTGCGCGCTGCCCAGCCGGTGATCAGCGCCAAGGCCAAGGAAGAGGCCGCCGCCGGGCAAGAGGTGTTCCGCAAGGTGGTCAACATCTCGTCCATCGCAGGGACCGGCGGCAATGCTGGCCAGATCAACTATTCCGCCGCAAAGGCCGGTATCCTAGGGGTCACCCGGACGATGGCCAAGGAATGGGGCCGCTATAAGGTCAACGTCAACGCCGTCGCCTTCGGCCCGATTCGCACCCGCTTGACCGAAGGCAGCGCGGATGGCGACAGCACGATCAAGGTCGAGGAAAAAGAGATCAAGGTCGGCGTGAATCCCGATCTCCTGTCCCAGATGGAGCGCATGATCCCGCTGGGCCGGGTCGGCACTCCGGAAGAAGCTGCCGGTGCCGTCTATCTGTTCTGTGCGCCGGAATCGAACTTCATTTCAGGCCAGCACGTCATCTGCGGTGGCGGTTTCGTGATCTAAGGCATTTGCCCGGACCCGATGACGGGGTCCGGGCAAGCACATTAATGTCTGGGCGGCCTCTTGGCGGTCGCCAATGCGGAATTTTCCGCAAACTCTAGTCTGGCACGATCACGACGATTTACTCATTTGCGTTATTAACCTAACAGGCGTTAGTTAGGTGTTGGGGCGATACGAAAGTATATGGCACAAAACACGGCAATCAAAGTCAACGAGACATCGCGCAGCGCGGTTGGACGGGATGGGGTGCTGGACATTGCCGCGCGGCTTTTCCGCGAACAACGCTACGGGTCCGTTTCGCTCCGAAAAATTGCCGAGGCTGCCGGGATCAAGGCGGGTAGCATATATTATCATTTCGGTTCCAAGGACGAGATCGTCGCGGCCGTTCTTGATGCAGGGATTCGAGTCGTTCACGAGAGCATGAGAGACGCCGTCACCGACCTGCGGGCCGATGCCGACGGCGAAACGGTACTGCGCGCCGCGATCCGGGCGCATCTGCGCGCGCTTATTGATGTGAGCGATTATACATCGGCGAATGTGCGTATTTTCGGGCAGGTGCCGCAATCCGTCCGGGATGCCAACTTGCCCACGCGCAGGGCCTATGAGGCAGAGTGGGACAGTCTTCTGTCCCAGCTTAAGAAAGATGGCACGCTGAAGCAAGACGTCGATATCCGTCGCCTGCGCCTGATGCTGATCGGTACATTGAACGCCACGCTCGATTGGTTCGACCCGGACCGCGGTAGCGCCGATGCGTTGTCACGCACCTATGCCGATGTGTTCCTCAACGGGATACTCCAAAGACAGGATACCTGACTTCATGGCACGTCTTGAAACAGCGGTGCTGACCGCATCAGAGACCTACACCCGCAACCACGCCGCACAAAGCGAGCGCGTCGAAACGCTGCGTGCGCGGATCGCCGAAGCAACGGCTGGCGGCCGCCCCGATATGGTCGCGCGGCATCGCAAGCGCGGCAAGCTGTTGGTCCGCGAACGGATCGACCTGCTGGTGGATCCGGGCACTGCGTTTCTTGAGCTGTCGTCGCTTGCCGCCTACGGTCAATACGGGGGCGAGGTGCCCGGTGCGGGGATCGTGACCGGTATCGGGATCGTCCACGGGCTGCCCTGCGTTGTGATCGCCAACGATGCGACAGTGAAGGGTGGGTCCTTCTATCACGAAACCGTGCAGAAACACATCCGCGCCCAGGAAATCGCAGCCGAGAACCGGCTGCCCTGCCTCTATCTGGTGGATTGCGGCGGTGCCTATCTGCCAGAGCAGGACCGGGTTTTCCCCGATGCCCGCCATTTCGGCAATTCCTTTTATCGTCAAACCAACATGTCCGCGAGCGGCCTGCCGCAGATCTCGGCGGTCTTTGGAGGCTGCACGGCCGGTGGGGCCTATATCCCGGCCCTGTCGGACGAAGTCATCATGGTACGCGGCAACGCACGCATCCATCTGGGCGGCCCCTCGATCGTCAAGGTGGCGATCAACGAAGAGGTTGATGGAGAAACATTGGGGGGGGCCGAGATGCATTCGCGCGTCTCCGGTGTGTCTGACCATCTGGCCGAGGACGAGTATCATGCGCTTGCTCTGATGCGCGACATCGTATCCGAACTGGGCCTGTCGCGCCCGATGGGTCCCGATGCAACCTGCGCGCCGCCGGCGCGCAACCCAGAGGAACTGCTTGGCGTCATCAGCGCCGATCGCAAACAGCCCTATGACATGCGCGAGGTTCTGCTGCGCATGATCGACGCCGGCGAATTCCGCGAATTCAAGCCCGGATGGGGTGAGACGCTGGTCTGCGGCACCGCGCGGATTCACGGCTATCGAGTGGGCATTCTCGCAAATAATGGGGCGCTTGTGTCCGACAGTTCGCTCAAGGGCGCGCAATTCGTGTCGATGTGCGATCAACGCAACATCCCGCTTTTGTTCCTCCACAACATCTCGGGCTTCATGGTCGGCACCGAAGCCGAGCGCGGCGGCATTGCCAAAGACAGCGCCAAGCTGGTCTATGCCATGTCGGTTGCCAAGGTGCCGCGCCTGTCGGTCCTCTTGGGCGGCTCATACGGGGCAGGCAACTACGGCATGTGCGGACGTGGTTTCGCCCCGAATTTTCTCTTTGCCTGGCCCACGGCGGAACTGGCCACCATGTCTGCCGACATCGCCACAAATGTGATGCTGGAACTGCGCCGCCAGAAAGGGGGCGACCCGGGCAAGATGGAGGCCGACATGAAGCTGATCGAGGAGCAGGTTCGGGCCCAGTACGGTGAACAGTCCGATCCCTATTATGCCACCTCGCGGCTTTGGGATGACGGGCTGATCGAACCCGCGCAAACCCGCGATATCCTTGGCCTGTGTCTGGCCATCGTGACATCGGTGCCCGAAGCCGGTCGCCATACGCCTGTATTCAGAATGTGAGGCTTCAAGTTGACCAATACCTACAACACGATCCTTATCGAAACCGATGCGCGTGGCGTCGCCACGCTGACGCTCAACCGCCCCGACAAACACAATGCGCTGAATGGCGAATTGATCGCAGAGCTATACGATGCCGCCGAAAAGCTGGCTGCAGATGACGATGTGCGTATTGTGGTCCTGACCGGCGCGGGCAAGAGCTTCTGCGCGGGCGGCGACTTCAACTGGTTCGCCTCTAATGTCGAGAAAACCCGTAGTGAAAGGGTCGCACAAAGCGCCACGCTGGCGCGGCTGTTGCGCCGTCTTGACACGCTGCCCAAACCCTTGATCGGGAGGATCAACGGCCCGGCTTACGGTGGCGGTGTCGGCATGATTTCCGTCTGCGACTACACCATCGGCGCCGAAGGCGCGCGCTTCGGTCTGACCGAGGTCAAGCTGGGCCTTCTGCCCGCGAATATATCGCCTTACGTGGTGGCCCGCATCGGCAAGGTGCATTCGCGTGAGACCATGCTGTCGGGGGCGTTGTTCGACACCGCCCGCGCCGAGCGGATCGGTCTGTTGACCGAAGTTGTCGCGCCGGGCGACTTGGACGCCACGGTGAACCGGGTGGTGCATGATCACCTTCAGGCCGCGCCGGGTGCCGTGGCCGATACCAAGGCGCTGATCGCCTATGTCGCGTCCCACGATCTGGAGACCAACATGATCTACACCGCCGACCGGCTGGCCGATGCGTGGGAGACGGAGGAAGGTATCGAAGGCATCAACAGCTTCATCAACAAGGGCGTTCCGTCATGGCGGGTGAAATGAGCTTCACCCGCGTTCTGATCGCCAACCGGGGCGAGATTGCCCGGCGCATCCAGCGCGGGTGCCGCAAACTGGGGCTGGAAAGCGTAGCGGTGTTTTCGGACGCGGACCGCGACGCGCCCTTCGTGGCCGAGGCCGATCATGCCGTCTGCATCGGTGGGGCCGCCCCGTCAGACAGTTATTTGAACGTCGAGGCCATCCTTGAGGCCGCGCGGGCGACGGGCGCGGGTGCGGTGCACCCGGGATATGGTTTTCTGTCTGAGAATGCCGGTTTCGCGGCGGCGGTCGAGGCGGCGGGCCTTGTGTTCATCGGGCCGGAACCCGACGCTATCGCGCGGATGGGCTCCAAGATCGAGGCCAAGGCTGCCGCCGAAGCCGCAGGCGTGCCCGTCCTGCCCGGCTATCGCGGCGAGGATCAGTCCGACGCGCGCCTGCTGCAAGAGGCCGAGGCGCTTGGCACCCCCTTTCTGGTCAAGGCCAGCGCCGGCGGCGGCGGACGCGGGATGCGGCTTGTCTCCGATCTGGGCGACGCACCCGAAGCGATTGCATCTGCCCGGGCCGAAGCGCAGAGCGCCTTCGGCGATCCGGCGGTGTTCCTCGAACGCTATGCGCCCCGTGCCCGCCACGTCGAAGTGCAGGTTCTGGGCGACACTCACGGCACCGTGCTGCATCTGGGCGACCGCGATTGTTCGCTGCAACGCAACCACCAAAAGCTGATCGAAGAAGCCCCCGCCGCCGATCTTCCCGAGGCTGTGCGCGACCGAATGCGTGCGGCAGCGGTGCGGTTGGCGCAGGCGATCGGCTATCGCTCCGCCGGGACGGTGGAATACCTCTATGACCCCGGGCGCGGTGAATACTACTTTCTGGAAATGAATACCCGGTTGCAGGTGGAACACCCCGTGACCGAGGCGATCACCGGCATCGATCTGGTCGAATGGCAGTTGCGCATCGCGCGGGGCGAGCCGCTGGCGCTGACGCAAGGCGATGTGCAGTTTGACGGGCACGCCATTGAAATCCGCATCGCCGCCGAAAACCCGGCCGAGAATTTTCACCCCGAAACGGGCGAGATCACCCTTTGGGCGCCGCCTGCGGATGTGCGGCTGGACACTGGGGTAGAGTGCGGTTCGGTCGTCGGCCACCACTACGATTCCATGATTGCCAAGCTGATCGTCCACGCGCCGGATCGGACCGGGGCGATCCGCCGGGCGATCACCGCGATCGATGCTTTTGCCGTCGGCGGCGTCGGCCTGAACCTGGCCTATCAACGCGCGTTACTGGCACACCCGGATTTTGCGGCGTTCCGTCACCATACCTCGTACCTGCCCGAGATGTTTCCAGGCGGCTGGACTGAATCGTCCGCTGATCACCGGGACATGGCCTTTGCCGCGATGGCGCTGCATCTGCGTCTCGTGCCGGCGGGCGCGTCGCCCTGGGAAAGCCTAGGGTCATGGCGACTCACAGCCCCTGCGCGACAGTCCGGCGCGGCCTTCTATTGGGACACAACCAAAGACGAACCGATCCGCATGTACGGCTCCGGGTCGGGGTTGACTGCCATTCAACCGGACGGCCAGACCATCACGGTCGAGAGTGCCGCTTTAACAGGATGCCGTCTGAGCGGACGCATCGACGGGGTTCCGTTTTCGCGCATCGCTTACGTCGTGCGCGCGCCGAGTCACTGGCGAGTGCACCTGCAAACCCCTGCTGGAATGACCGCGACAGACCTGCGTACGCTGGAAGACCAGCATCTGCAACGTGCCACCGGCGGGTCTGGCGTCGCTGACCTGTTGTCCGCACCCATGCCCGGCGCCGTGGCCGAGGTGCGCGTCGCACTCGGCGATCGCGTCAAAGCCGGAGACACGCTGGTGGTGCTTGAGGCCATGAAGCTGTTGCAAAGCCTGCCCGCGCCGGTCGCGGGCGTGGTGACTGAAATCTATTGTGCACCCGGCGATACGGTCGCCGGGCACGCCCCACTTATCAAACTCGATCCAGAGGAAAACACATGACCAGACAAGACAGCATTACTCAGGTCACCGGCCCGTTCAACGAAGACCTCGAGATGATCCGCAACCAGTTGCGCCGGTTCATTGAAGCCGAGGTGACCGCCAAGGCCGAGCCTTGGGAGGAGCAGGGCAAGGTACCCCGCGACGTGCTGCGCCGGATGGGTGATCTCGGCGTGCTGGGGATGCGCTATGACGAACAGTATGGCGGCGCGGGGCTGGACGTGATGTCCAGCGTGGTTTTGGCCGAAGAGGTCGGGCGATCCACTTTCGGCGGGTTCTCGGCCACGGTTCTGGTCCACACCGACATGGCCTCGCCGCATCTGGAAAACGCCGGCACGCCCGAACAGAAGGCGCGCTGGATGCCGTCGATCGTCTCGGGCGAAATGATCACCGCCGTTGCTGTGACCGAACCGGGCGCGGGCTCGGACGTGGCGGGCATGCGCTCCCGCGCGGTGCGGGACGGGTCGGATTGGGTGCTGAACGGCACCAAGATGTTCATCACCAACGGCGTGCATGGCGATCTCTACTTTGTCGGTGCCAAGACCGATCCGGATGCCAAGGGGTCGCGCGGGATCACCATATTTGCGGTCGAAAAAGGCACGCCGGGCTTTTCGGTCGGACGGGCGTTGAACAAGACCGGCTGGCTGTGCTCGGACACTGCCGAACTGATCTTCGAAGATGTCCGTATCCCGGCCGAAAACGTCTTGGGCGAGGTCAACCGCGGTTTCTATTCGGTAATGAAGAACTTCCAGAACGAACGCATTGTGCTGGGTGCGATGGCCTGTGCCGAAGCGCAAACCGCGCTGGACATGACCGTGGATTATGTCAAGCAGCGCAGGGCCTTTGGCGGCGTTCTGTGGGACAAGCAGGCCGTGCGCCAACGGCTGGCCGACTGTCAGACGCGGATCGCTGCAGGACGTCAGCTGGTCTATCACGCCGCCGGTCTGGATGCCGCGGGCGGTGACTGCGTGAAAGAGGTCTCGATGGTCAAAGCCTATTGCGGCGAACTGGTGAACAGCGTGCTTTATGACTGCGTCCAGTTTCACGGCGGTATGGGTTATATGCGCGAAACACCGGTGGAACGCATGTCACGCGATGCCCGTGTGCAGGCCATCGGCGGCGGGGCGAGCGAAGTCATGTTGGAAGAAGTCGCCAAGCGCATGTGAGCTTACTATCCAAAAAATTAACAATCTACAGAAACAAGGACGAAAAAGATGAATCTGGAAACCACTCAAAGCCAAACACTCGCAAAACTTACCCAAGAGATCTCGATAATTCTCGTCGGCACAATTCTTCTGACACTATCCGCCAAAATCGTGGTGCCGTTCTACCCGGTTCCCATGTCTACACAAACCCTGGTTGTCTTGGGTCTGGGCCTTTTCCTGGGGCCGGTGCGCAGTAGTCTTGTTGTTGTGACATACCTTTTTGAAGGTCTGCTTGGCCTGCCGGTCTTCGCAGGCACGCCTCCGGCTCTGGCCGGACCGGCGTATATTGCGGGTCCCACAGGCGGATACTTGGTAGGCTTCGCACTTGCGGCGGCCGCCGCCGGGTGGATTGTTCAAGCACTGCAAGGACTTCGGCCTGCGTTCAGAGCATCTGTCGCGGTCTTTTTGGGTTCGATAGTCATGTATTGCGCAGGGCTGCTCTGGTTGGGTGGCTTTGTCGGCTATGGCGAAAAGTTGCTGAACGCCGGTCTTTACCCGTTCCTTCTCGGGGATCTGACGAAGGCGACAATTGCTGTAGTTCTGTATACTGCTTACCATAATCGCCGCGCTGTGTGACTGCCAGCCCAAGACTGTATCAGACTGTTTCAGTCTCATACGGGCCTGGTCCAATGTAAGTTGAAATAGTCCGATGCCGGATTTGACAGGCACCGGACGCCAGCCTGAGGTTTCCGGCGCCATGCGAGAGCAATGCGCAAAACTTTGCGAACCAAATTGTTCGCAATCAATACCTGGTCGCACACAATGAAAAGAAGCAGCATATTTTTCTCAGAGCCGGAGCCTTGCCGCGCGAAGGGAGTCGAATTGGCCCCTGGAATTCTGAGGATCGTCGCGAACAATCCCGGAAAGATGACCTACCACGGGACAAATAGCTACATCATTGATACGCCTGATGGTCGGTTCATAATCGACCCCGGCCCAGCAGAAGACAGTACACATTTCGGGGCAATCATCGAAAATTTGGGGGCCAAACCATCCGGGATTCTGCTCACACACCACCATTCTGATCATTTTGGAGTCGTCCCAGCCCTGCGAGCACGGACAGACGCACCTGTTTATGCCTCACGGGCATTCCCTGACGATGCATTTCGACCTGACCGGTTTCTGGAGGACGGACAGGTCATTGCCGGTCTTACCGTCCTGCACACACCTGGTCACGCGAGCGACCACCTTTGTTTCGCGAGACCTGACGGAGTGCTCTTCACGGGCGACCACGTTATGAGTTGGAACAGTTCGATCGTCAGCCCCCCTGACGGAAACATGCACGACTACTGCGCGCAGCTACAGCGGCTGATTGAGCGCGACGATAGGATCTACTTTCCGGGGCACGGACCTATACTCCGGGATCCGCAACCTTACGTCAAACGGTTGCTTTCCAACCGCATGCGTCGCGAGGCGGAGATCCTCGCCCACCTCTCAAACACCCCGGATTCGGTCCAGAATATCGCCGCTTCCGTCTACCAGAAAACCGACCCACATATCGCAATGGCCGCAGGACGAAACGTTGCGGCGCATCTGGAGAAGCTGTTGTCTGAGTCGCGGGTGGTACAAGATGGCGGAGTCTGGAAATTAACATAAGAAGGATTATGCGCAACATGAAATTCCCCTATTTTCAATAGGTTTCGCCCTCTACCACCTCCCTGTGGGCGAACCTCTGGCGGCACCGACGCGGTCGGTGTCGCCCCTTTTTAACGAGCCAGGAATAAGTTCAACCGAGATCAGATCACGGGAACGTCCCAGCCGAATAGGACTGAAGAACCGAAGCAGAAAAGGCGGACACGAACCGGTGAGCATCGAAAAGGAAGAAGCGGTTCCGGTCGCGCGGCTTGTTGACGGTCGCAGTGATCGAACCGTTGGTTGGGTCTATCGCTGGAATACGTCAGAACTGTCCATCCTCTGGCTCGATCCCAAACGTACGGCACACCATATCGATCCCCCGTTAAGCCGGAACACGATTGCGAATGCAAAGACTGTCACCACCGATGAGGTTACTGACCTTTTGGAGGAGCTGTCGCTCAGGGGCTCAGCCGATCTGCTTTAGCATCAAGGCGCTCCAAGACAGTTACAAAAATTCGAATTTGACCGCTCGACGATAGTATATTATCGTAATCCTCAGATTCTGCATCACAGTCAATCGAGCTCTTGGATATGCGCAATTTCCTTCGTTATTTTTTTCTCGCTGTCGTCGCGGGAACGGCCTCGCTGAGCGGAGGTGGAAACAGCGCGTCGGCGCAGACCTACCCGATCGATTGCGCCATCCTGCTCTGCCTCTCCGGCGGCTGGCCGGCATCAGAGCCCTGTTCGCGGGCACGTGCAGAGTTCATACGACGGATCACGCCATGGCCTGTCGAGCCTCCCCTCCAGATCTGGCGTTGCCCCATGGGGGCCTCCTTCGAACCTGTAGACGACCCCGGTCGCACTCGGCGTGTCATTGACATCCTCTTCTCCAACGCTTCTACCCTGCCCCAGAACCTCGCGGAATCTGACCCCGAAAAAGCTGGCGCCCTCTTGCCTGCCGTCGTGCGGTCGAAAGGCGTCGAGCCACTACCTCACCCTGACGGGTTTGCGTTACATCTGATCCAGGACCGAGCCGACATCGACATCAGTGGACCGGAGTTCAACTTCATCCGCTCGATCCGTGTCTTCGATGTTCGGTATGCGCGCCAACACGAATCCCGCGACAGCGATTGCAGCCGTTTCGAAACAGTCCTTCTCGGTTCCTATGGAATCCAGGGCGATTTTTACTGGTCTCGTTCGTCCGTCGCCGCGTTGCCCGAGGCGCATGTCGGCTTGGAACGTTGGGGCGATCATTGCCCCTCCATCTATCACCGCTCGGTGTTCGTCGACTGGCGAGACTATGAGGGCAATTACGGGTTCGAGCAGGTGAACTACTAAGACGTTGTCCTCTGCACCAAACCTGCATTAGAGACCGTGGATCGCAGCGTCCCATAACAATCCGCTGTTATCATTGCCCTTCGGTCCCACCGAGGCTTGATTTCGTCATACCATCCGAGGCGACAGCCCTTCGCCTCGTCTTAAATCCGGTGATCGAGTTCCGTCGCCGCCTCGGCCGCTGCCAGTAGCGTAACCGCATCGATCTGCAGAGCACGCGCGAGTACGATCAACTCAACTACGTCGACCCTACGCTCTCCGCTCTCCAGACGAGCGACGAAGGACTGGTGGCATCTGAGACGTAAAGCGAGTTCGGCCTGCGTTAAGCCAGCCGCCTTCCGCGCCGCAATCAAAGCGTCGCGAAGTGCCTCATGTCCCGAACTCCTGATCGTTTTCGCCACGTGTCACAAACCTCTTGTGACAGGGCTAATCTACTTTATAGATTATCTAAAAAGTGGATAGTGGGCGTTTACATGATGATAGAGACTCCGAACTGCACGCCGCCGATACGGCCAGATTTCACAAGACGGCGGCCCTTCGAAAAGGTCGCGGCCAATTCACTCGTCCATCAATTCCAGGAAGCGTCCGTAGTCCTGGCTCACCTCGCGCGCCTCTTCGAACGCCCGCGCGCGCTCAACCTCAAGGCACCGAAAGTAGCTCTGGATGTCCCGCATGTAGATCTCAAAGTCGCTGCGGATGAGATCGACATAGTCCCGCGCGGCTTGAGAATCGCTTGGCACGAACGGCCTGGGCGGCGGCAAACAGGACGCGGCGGAGACTTCGCCTGCCAGGCACGCGACCAGAAGTATAGCTTGTGCCATGATCGACACGCACAACCTGAAGGCGTCCAAGCCCCTTATTTTCTTGATCAAATGCATGGGAACCGTCTATTCGTCAATTGAGCAACAATCCGCTTGTCGCATCAAAAGTTTATCTTGTGAGCCAATACTATATCATCGTATGCCTGGACTTCAACACCTGAAGCCTGGTCATTCGCCCTATTGGAGAACGTGATCCGGGTGATGGACCTAGAAAAAGAAGCCCCGAATGTGGTCACCGAACCCAGATTCCGCGATCTGGTCGCCAGCGGCTATCGCGTCGAAGTTGTCTGCAAGGAAGACGCCTTCAAGAAAGGCCCCAACTGGCATGGGGTCTGGATCATGCGCGCTGTCAGCGACGATGGGATCGAGAAACTTCTGGTCACGGCCCGGACCCGAACCTCGCGCAACGACATCAAGATCCGCGAGATCAAGACCGTCACCGGGGTCATCTCCTTCCTGCAAGGGATCGGTTTCTCGCACGCCGACGTGCCTCTGGAAGAGGGCAAGCGGACGGTTCACAAACTCTCCAGCGAAGAGATGGCTGCCAGCCGGGCTTAGCGCCCTTTTCCTTTCCTACCTGGGCCTCCCGGCATCGGCAGACATGGTCCTGGTGATGGCGGGGGACGGTTCTCTTTCGCCGTCGCGCGCCCAGGAGCGGTTCGCGCGCAACTACAATGACGGGGTTGGCGTTGGCTCGGCTTCGGACGGTTTGCGCATCTTGGGCGAGGAGCGCCGCACTGAGCGACGTGAAGGGGTGCGCGTCGCGGCGATGATCCCTCGCGCGCTCACACCACGCCCGGATATCCTCGCCGCGATCGAGGAGACCGGACTGCGCTATGCGAGCCACCCTGGGCTCCGTGCAGCCGATATCACCGTCACGGACTGGCTCCACCTCTATCGCGCCAATATCGAGATCGAGAGTGCGTACAATCCGCACGCCGTCTCCCATGTCGGGGCGGTCGGGCTCGGGCAGTTGATGCCCGATACAGCCCGCGCTCTTGCCGTCGACCCCCATGATTGGAAACAGAACCTCGACGGCTCCGCGCGTTACCTCGCCCTGATGTTGGCCGAGTTTGGCGACGCGCGACTCGCGCTCGCCGCCTACAATGCCGGACCCGACGCCGTGCGCGAGCATTCCGGCATTCCACCGTTTCGAGAAACCCAAAACCACGTCCAGCGGGTGCTGGCCGTCTTCAACCGGCTGGAAGGAGCGTCCCCATGAAGCCATTGACGAAATCCCTGATCACCCTTGCCGCTCTCCTCATCGTTGCGGCAGAACCGGCCCTGGCCCAGAGCATCGACCTCTCACCGATTCAGAGCTTGCTTCAGGGCATCGTGGACGCGCTGACCGGACCGCTTGGAGTCGTCATCGCCACCCTCGCGGTCCTCGGCGTGTTCCTCAGCTGGTTCTTCAACATCATCGATCTGCGCCAAGCCCTCTGGGTGCTGGTGGGCATCGCGGGTGTTGCGGCCGCGCCGACCATCGTTGCCGCCGTCTTCGGGTCGTGAGAGGAGGCGAACGTGGCCGAACGATCGCCGCTCTTTCTGGGCCTCGTACGCCCGCCCAAGCTCCTCGGCCTGCCGATCATGTATGCCATGGTCTGGCTCTTCGGCTCTGTGCTGCTCTTCGTCTGGGTGCAGCACCTGGTTGTCCTGGGCATCACGGCGGTGCTCTATCCGGTTCTCTGGAAAGCGGCTGACTGGGATCCGCGTTTCATCGACGTGATGATGACGGCGGTGCAGGAGACGCCGCCGACGCGGAACCGGTCCATCCACGGGGGCGATAGCTATGCGCCATAGTGAAGCCCTGGACGAGACCGTCGATGAACGCACCCTCATGCCGGCCTGGTATGCCCGCGAGAAACGCCTCGCGCACATGCTGCCCTATGTCAGCCTCGTCGATGATCAGACAGTCCGCACCCGGGTCAACGAACTCTTCCAATGCATCCGCCTGAGCGGGGTGAACAGCTACACCACGGACGACGCCTATCTCGACAAGGTGACGGCGCTCTTTGCCCGGATCATCGCGCAGCTGGGCCCCGAGTTCAGCTACTACGTGCACAAGGTCTCGAAGTCGATCACGCCGGACCTGCTCCCGGTCAAGGGGGACGGCTTCGCTCACGCCGTGGATGATGCCTGGCGCGCAAAGCTGGCCTCGGCAGGTCTCCGGGACAAGACCCTCACACTCACAATCATCCACCGCCCGACGCCCAGTAGTTTTCTTGGTTTCGTGAACCGTTCCGCACCGGAACGCTTTAAGGCGGAGACCGCGAAACGGATCAGGCGCCTCAACGAGGCGGTCGGGGTCTTCACCTCCGGCCTGGCGGAACTCAAGCCCCGCATCCTTTCAGCAGCTTCTGGCGAGTTGGTTGGATTCCTCGGCGCGCTCAACACGGGCCGCGAGTTGCCGCTTTACCCCGCCAACCGCTACGGGTTTCTGGCTTACAACATTGCCAACACTCGCGTGACGTTTCTCGAAGATCACTTCGAGCTTTCCAATGGCGTTGTCGGCCATCGCTTCGGCAAGAGCTTCACCATCGGCGAATATGCCGAAGGAACGACCTGCACGATGTTCGACATGCTGAACCTGCCGGTCGACATGATCGTCACGCATTCCTTCACGCCGATCAATTCAAACCTGATGGCGGGCCGGATCAAACGCCAGAAGCGTCAAATGCAGGCCTCTCAGGATGCCGCTCTTTCGCTCCTCGAGGCGCTCGACATCGCGCACGACGATCTTGAGGCCAAACGCCAAAGCTTCGGTGAGCACCACATGGTCGTGACGGTCTTCAGTGACAGTCTTGACGAGTTGCAGTCCCTCGGAGCCGAGATCGTGAACGCCGCGGCCGCCGAGGGCGTGAAGATGATCGGCGAGCGGATGGCCGCGAAATCTCACTACTTCAGCCAGCATCCGGGCAACCAGCCAAAACGGGTCCGCGCCAGTGCCGTCACCAACCGCAACTTTGCGGACTTCGCAGCACTTCACCGGACGCAACTCGGCAAGGAAAAACACCAGCTTCCCTGGGGCCAGGAGATTACACTCTTCCCGACCCCGGAGCAGAGCGCCTACCGGTTCTCCTACCACGAGCAGGGCAGCCCCGAGACGGAGCCCACCAGCGGCCACACCCTCATTCTAGGCCGCCCCGGTTCCGGCAAGTCCGTCCTCTCGGCCTTCCTCATGACGCAAGCCCGGCGGGTCGGCGCGCGCATCTTCGTTTTCGACTACCGGCTCGGGATGGAAATGGCCGTCCGCGCCAATGGCGGGCGCTACGCCTCGATCAAGGCGGGACAGGCGACCGGCCTCAACCCGCTCTGGACCGAGATCGATGAGCGCGGCACGGCCTGGCTTTCGGATTGGCTCGCCTCCTTGCTCTACCGCTCCGACAAGCCCCTGACCCCGGCGCAAACGAACCGCATCAAGGAGGTGGTCCGCCAGAACTCCACAGCCACCAACCCGGCCTTGCGGAACTGGAAGGACTTCGCCTCGCTCTTTGTCTCGACCGACGACAATGGCGATCTTCACCAGCGGCTTCTCGAATGGACCGAGGATGGGCGATACGGCTGGATTTTCGGCCAAAGCCTGGAGGACACTTTCTCGCTTGATGGCGACGTCGTGGGGTTCGACCTGACCGGCATTCTCGACAGCGAAAGCGAGAAGGAGCGCATGGCGGTGCTCTCCTATCTTTTCCGCCGGATTGAGCGAGAGATCGAGGACCGGCGTCCCACCATCATCGTGATCGACGAGGCATGGAAGGCGCTCGACAACCCATACTTTGCCGAACGGCTCTCGAACTGGCTGGTGACCGCCCGGAAACAGAACACGGTCGCGGTGATGATGACGCAATATGCGAGCCAGCTCGAACGCACGCGGACCGGCAAGACCATCGTCGAGGCGGTGCCAACCCAGATCCTGCTCCCCAACATCCGGGCGCACGCCTCGGATTACGCGATGCTGAACCTCTTCGAGAAGGAACTCGACGTGCTCCTGAACACCGGCAGCGACAGCCGCCTCGCGCTCATCCGTGACGACGGTGGCTCGGTGGTGGTCGATGCCGACCTCTCCGCCCTCGGCCCCCTCCTCACCATCCTCGGCGGCATGGAAAAGGGCGAGGCCCTCGTCGGCCCCGACTACCGCGACCGTCCTGATTTCTGGAGGCTATCATGATCCGACCCCTTATCCTCCTCGCCGCGCTCGGCGTTCTCTCTTCCTGCGCCGAATATCGCGAACCCAAGGCCAACTGTTTCGCTTTCCGCGCCTCGCTCGACCGCGCCGAGCCGGATTGCATTTTCACACCCATCGGAAACCCGGACGACAGCGTTGAGGCCTAGGGTCGCACATATCCTCCTTGCGGCTCTCCTGCCGGCAGCCGCGCTCGGCCAGGGCGTTCCCACCAACGATTCCGGGCTGACGGCCCGCGATATCGTCGAGACGGGCGACCGGGACGCTGACCTCGCCGTCCAGCGTGAGAAACTCACCGTCGAAGAGTTGCTGACCGAGATCGAACGGGAACAGCTCGCCACGCTGCGCGCCATCCTCGACGCGCAGACGAGCTTCGGCGGCCAGGGGCTGCCGGGTATGGTCGCAGACCTCGAGGGCGGCGGCGGCGATCCGGACCGATCCGCAGCGGCGGTCTACGGCTCCGGCGATGTCGATCCCAACCCCGGCGGCGCGGGTATGTTCGGGGATGCGGCAGAAAACATCGAGCAGCTGATCATCCGGGTCGCCCAGGAGACCCACGGGCGGCCCGGGGTCGGGCGGGCCGGTCTTTCCGTCGTGCAATGGCGCGCCCTCCTGCAGGCGCTCATCTGGCAGGAGAGCCGCTTCTCCATCGGCGCACGCTCGCCCGTGGGCGCTTTCGGCCTCACCCAAATCATGCCGGGCACCGCAAGCGATCTCGGGATCAACCCGGAATATTATGACAGCCCCTACCTGCAGGTCGAGGGCGGCGCGCGCTACCTCGCGGCCCAGCTCACCACCTTCGACGGCAACGTCGTCAACGCGCTCGCGGCCTATAACGCCGGGCCTGGCCGTGTGTTCGAATATGGCGGTGTACCGCCCTTCAAGGAGACCCAGCACTACATCAGGGTCATCCCCGAACGCTACAATCTCTACCTCGCGCGGATCGGCGGCATCGAAGCGCTCGGCACGATCGACCCCGCGCTTCTCACCAACGCCAATCTCTCGTTCAGCGGGTTCGGCGCCGCCTTCTACGGCAGCAATTCCCCCGCCGCCATCCGGCAGGCCGCCCTGCGCGTCCAGGACATCGTCACCATGATCGGCGCGACCCAGGACATCCAGGAGAGCATGGCGCTCAACACCTATGCCCGCGCCGAACTGGTCCGGCTGATGGCCGCGCGCATTCGCCTGAAAGCCGCACGGACCCAACCGCTCAGTGCGGCCCAATTGGCCCAGGCCGCGGCCCGCATGGTCGAGAACGAATTCATGGAGTTCACATTGGAGGATCTGGATTGATGGCCCGCAGAATGTTCATTTCAGCACCATTTCGCGCGTTGACCCTGGCCAGCGTCTTGGCGCTTTGCTCGCCTTTCGTGACCAGTGCCCCCGCCCTGGCCCAGGGCGTGCCGGTCGTGGACACCCAGAACATCGCCCAAAACATCCAGCAGCTCCGGCAGATGATCGAGGACGAGATCCTGCAAAACGAGCAACTCGTGCAGCTCCGCGAACAGCTTGCCACGCTCACGGAGCAGCTCGCCGAGCTACAACGAACGTATGAGGCGTTAACGCGTCTCGCAGAGTTGCCCGAGATCATCCGGACACAGATGGAAGACGAACTAAACGGTCTCCTGGACCAGGAGTTCGGCGACATCATCGCCACGATTCAAGCCATCAAGACGGGGGATTTTTCCGGGCTCACCGGATCCGGCGCCGTCGGGATCGAAACCCAGATGGACCGGGTGCTGGCCGATCTCGGCTTCGACGAGGACACGCTCTCGGAAATGGCCCGCAGCGGCAATCCCGGGGCCGTGCGCGTGGCGACACAGGCCACGACCGGCGCGCTGGTCTCGGCCGCGGCCCAGAACAGCTATGAGGATGCCGGGCAGTCGCTCGAACGTGTCGACCGGCTCGTCGGGCTCATCGACGACATGGATGAGCTCAAGGAGAGCGTCGATCTCAACACGCGGGTGACGGCAGAGCTCGCCATCGCGCTCGTCGCCATGTGGCAGCTCGAAGCGATCCAGACCGTAGGAGATGGCACCGGCGGCGTGATCGATGCCGCCACCATCGCCGAAGAACAACGCTTCATGGAGTTCACGCTTCCGGAACTGAGCGCGGATTGAGGACTGATTGTTGGACGAAGAAACCGCCATCATCGAGGAGGAACTGGTCTACGGCGCACTGAGACGGGAACGGCTCTGGCAGCGCCTGGGGCTCATCGGCCTCGGCTTTGGCATCCTGGGCTGCCTCAGCGCGGCCGCCGTGGCCATCCTCGATGTCGATCCGCCCCCAGTTGTTGTGCCTTACGATCCCGCCACCGGCTTCGCCCTCCCCGAAGCCACCGTCGGGGCCACCACCGTCACCGAGAACCGCGCCATTATCGAGGCGGAGGTCTTCCGCTACGTGACGGACCGCGAGGTCTACAACCAGCTCGACAATGACGTGCGCATCCGCAGCGTGTTGCGCCGTTCGGACCGTGCAGCAGGGGCCTCACTGCGCCAGATCTGGAACTCGGCCAATGCAGAGTATCCGCCGTCAGTCTACGGGCCAAATGCACGGCTCGATGTCGAGATTCTCAGCATCAACCTGATCGGCAACAACCGGGCCACGGTGCGGCTTCGCAAGCGCCTGACCTCGATCCAGGGGGTCCAAGCGGGCCTCTTCACCGCGACGCTCCTCTTCGAGTTCCGCCCCGAAGAGAGCCGCTCCATCGACCAGGTCTGGACCAACCCGTTTGGCTTCACGGTCGTCGAATACGCGATCCGCTCGGACAGATTGGAGAACCAGTAAGTGCGCTTCCGGAACAAGAAATCAGGGAACGCCTTGCCAGCGTCCCAAAAGCGCGAGAGGCGCCAGGCTTTTTGCAATGCGAAACACGCCGGACACGCCAAGGCGTTCCTCGCGACCTTTTTGATGGTCTCACTGTTTGCGTCCTACGCGTCAGCCGAGGCGATCCCGCGCGGGGGACCCAACGACCACCGCGTCCGGGTCGCATCCTACCAGGAAGGCCAGGTCTACAGGCTGAACGTTTCCCTGACCCATGTCACGACCATCGAGTTCGGGACAGGCGAGAGCATCCGCTCAATCATCGCCGGCGACACGGAAGGCTTCGAGATCGACGGTGTGCCCGGCGGGCGGGCCTTTGCTATTAAACCCGTTGCCCGCGGCGTCCATACCAACGTGACCGTCTACACCAACAGACGGAGCTATTATTTTAATGTGAACGAGGTCTCGAGCCCGACCTTCTATGTCGTGCAGTTTCGCTACCCCGAGGACAATCGCCGCCCTTCCAACGCCATCGCGCGCGCCGCACCGAACACCAATTACGCGGCCAGCGCACGGACGGAGTTCACGCCGACCCGGGTCTGGGACGACGGCACCTTCACCTATTTCGCCTTCCCGCGGAACGCACCCGTCCCGGCGATCTTCCGGTACACGAACGGGCGCGAGCGCACGGTGAACACAGGCCCGGTCGAAGACGGTGTGATCCGTGTCTCGGGCGTGGGGCGCCAATGGGTGCTGCGTCTGGGCGAGGACGTGGTCTGTATCGAGGCGACGCCGCCCGCGGAGGCCGCCTCATGAGTGACAACAACCCGGATCTCGAACAGCGCCTCGCTGCGCTTGAACGGGGCAACCCGCGCCTCGGACCCGCTCCGAAACGCCGCTCGCCGCTCCTCGCCCTCCTCCTCGCAGGGCTCATCCTTGCGGGCGGCTTGGTCCTCTTGCTATTCTCGGGCCCTGGGGAAGAGGTCGCCCTGCCGACGGCCACCCCGGACGAGTTCCAAACCGAGGGTGACGGGTTCGGAGAGATCGAACTCTTCGTGCCACCGCCCGCCCCGGAACCCGAGATCGTTCTCGTCGAACCAGAACCCAACGCCGAACTTCTGGCGCAGATCGCCGCGCTCCAGGCCCAGATCGAAGAACTGCGCGATGCGCCGGACTCCGACGCCGGGGCGGACAGCGCGGCCGCCGAGGCGATCGATGCGCTGACCGCACGGATCGCCGACCTACAGGACGCCTCCGAGAATGCTCAGGAACAATTCCAGGCCGAACTCGCCGCACGAGATCGAGAGCTGCAACAGCTGCGTATGGACCTGGACCTCGCGCGGTTGGAGGCCAACAAGCCGACGCCCGCCCCGCTCGGACCCACCGACGAAGAGTTGCGCGCCCGCGAAGAAGAGCGGCTGCGGCGCGAGGAAGAGGCGCGACGGCTGGCCGAACTGCAACGCCGGGCCGAGGAGGAGCGTGCCTTCCAGGAACGGCGGATTTCCTCCCCCGTCATCGCCTTCGGCGGAACGGGCGGCGCCAATGCGGGCGAGACAGAACTTACCGAGCGCACCTTCGGCGAGGTGACAGACTTCGTGCTGAACGGCGCGTTGCCGAGCGCCATCACACAAGCCGAAGTCATCGCAAATCCCTCGAACACCGTCATCCAGGGCACGATGATCCAGGCCGTGATGGAGACCGCACTCGACAGCTCGCTCCCTGGGCAGACCCGTGCCATCATCTCAGAAGACGTCTTCAGCTATGACGGCTCACGGCTCCTGATCCCGCGCGGCTCGCGCCTCATCGGACGCTTTCGTTCCGGCATCGAGATCGCGCAGCGCCGGGTCACCATCGCCTGGGACCGGATCATCCTGCCCAACAACCAGACCGTTCAGATCAGTTCCTTCGGCGGCGACGAACTCGGGCGCTCGGGCGTCACCGGTTTCGTGGACACGCGCTTCGACGAGCGTTTCGGCTCTGCCGCACTGATTTCGATTATCTCCGCCGCCCCGAGTGTGGCCGCCGCCCAGGTCGAGGATGAGACCACCGCGGACGTACTTGAAGATGTGGGCGACGACCTGGCCAACGCCACCGACAGTGTGATCGGTGAATATCTCTCCATCGGTCCCGTCATCTACGTCGACCAGGGCGCACGCGTCACCGTCATGGTCGACCGGGATCTGGAGATTTTCTGAGATGACGCTCTCCTACCTCCAGACCTCGCTCGATAAGCTGAAGGACGCCGCCCGCGATGACGTGATCGAGATATGCATCAACCCGGATGGCTCTTGCTGGGGTGAGTTCCAGGGGGATCACTTCATGCGGGCACTGGATCAGCGTCTGACGGTCACGGAGGTGCGCGATCTCGGCAACCAGATCGCCTCCTCAGCCAACACGACTATGAGCAAGGACAAGCCCATCGTCTCGGTCTCGATCACCTATCGGGGCCGCCCCATCCGTGCCCAAGTCGTAACCCCGCCCGCGGTGCTCTCGGGCATGTCGATCTCGCTCCGGTTCTTCTCGAGCCTACCGCTGGACCATATCGAGCTTCGTTTCCTCTATGGCGAAGAGCGCAAGCTCGAGGAACTGCGCCAGGAGAAAAACCGCGCGCTGCGCGAGGTCGTTGCCGCCGGTGACATCTACGCGGCCATCCGCTTCTGCGTCGAGAACAAGCTCAACATGATCGTCTCCGGCGGCACCTCGACCGGTAAGACAGTCGCGGCTCGAAAAATCCTCTCCTACGTTCCCGATGAGGAACGGATCGTCACCATCGAGGAAGCCGCAGAGCTTCTCCCCGCTCAGCCGAACGCGGTGACCCTGATCGCCAACCGCGATGCGGAGTTCCAATCCGCCGACGTGCTTCTAACCGCGACGCTGCGCATGAGGCCCGACCGGATCATCCTCGGAGAGGTGCGCGGCAAGGAGGCCATGACCTTCCTCGAGGCGATCAATACCGGCCATGGCGGTTCGATGACAACCCTCCATGCCGAAACCCCGCAGCTCGCCGTCCAGCGTCTCGCCATCGCCGCGCTCAAGACCGAGATCCCGATGACCTACCAGGACATGGTCCAATACATCGAAAGCTCGATCGACGTGATCATCCAGGCGGGCCGCGAGGACGGCCAACGCGGCATCACCGAATTCTATCTCCCCGGAACCGATCTCAGCGGAGGCATGACCCATGAAGCGGTTTGAATACCAGATCATCACCTATCCGATGGACAAGAAAACCAGCCTGATCGCGATGCAGGACGATCTGAACGCACGTGGGAAAGAAGGCTGGGAAGTCGTATCGGTCAGCTCGTCAGAGTTCGCGCATCTTGGCCACACCGCGTTTCTGAAGCGCGAGATTGCCGAAGGAGCTGGCGCGAAATGAGAAACGCCTTGCTTTGCATCTCGATCACCGTTGTGGGGTTTCCGGCTGCCGCCGAACGCGACTTCGTCCCCTCTCTCGACAGCACGTCGGATGTCTGCATCGATCGGCCCGCTGAGCCTGAGTGGATGCAGAACATCACCGTGCGAGAGGCTTACAGACGTGTCCTGGTGCAAGACATTTACCGTGCTCAGAACCTTGAACGTATCGTCGAAACCGGATCCTGCACCTGCGACACACGCTTCCCGTCCTGGGAAGCGGCGGAAACGGAGTTTCGGGAGCGTTTCAACACAGCCGAACGATGGGAAATGCTGGAGGCCTCGGACACTTACAACCGGCGCGCCAACGCGTTGAGACCTGACGCGATGGCAATCTGCGAAGCCGAGGGCAACTGGTAGCAGATTATGAGCGTCGTCACCTACTTCGTCGAGACCTCCCAGGGCTACCTGGATTCTGCCGCAGAGACGCAGTTCGGCGCGGTGGCGGCGACAGTCGGCACGATGCTGGTTCTCGGAACGACGCTTGTGGTCATTCTGGTCTGCGTCAACATGATCTACCAGTACCGCTCCATGGATGGACGCACTGCGTTCTGGCTCGCGGTGAAAGTCGGCCTCATAGGGGTCTTCGCGACAAATTGGGTGCAATTTAACGCCTTCTCCTCCGCTGTCCTAAACGGCATCGACAGCATCGCCGGATCGCTTGTCGCCTCGGTCGGCGGCGGCACGCCCGGACCGTCGGGGACCTTCGCCGAGGAATTCGACCGGCTGATCGCCGAACTGGGTGAATACCTGAATGCGGCCGGTTCTGAACTGAACTGGATGGCCGGGGCGTTGCTTGACGTTCTTGGCGTACTCCTGCTCTCGATCCTGGGCGGGCTCGCCGCATTCATTCTCGTGGCATCCCGGCTGATGATCGCACTCCTGATAGGCATCGCGCCGGTGATGATCTTCCTCACCCTCTTCGAGGTGACCAAGGACTATTTCGCGCGCTGGCTCTCGGCGCTGATCTCCTTCGCGCTCTATCCGATCGTCGTTGCAGGCGTTTTCGCGACAATCACCGGCGTCAGTTCGGCATTGATCGGCGAGCTCGGCGACCCTGAGGGCGCGTCCAACATCGGGGCCCTCATCCCATTTTTCATGATGGTGCTCATGGCCAAGGGGTTCATCATCGCGACGCCGTTCATTGTCCGCGCGATCTCGGGGAACATCATGATGCCAGCACTATCAGCAGGCCTTGGCGGTACATACGGGTTCGGTCGGGCGCTTGGCGGCAGTCAGCAGGCTTATAATCGGTATCTCATTGGAGGAGCGACTGGCGCTGAATATGCTGCGCTGCGTGCGCGGCAGTTCTTCGGGGTGCAGACAATGCCGCAGAGGCCGGGTGTTAGCCAAACCGTTCCGACGAACCCTGACACTGGTTCGGGCAGTTCAGGCGCGCGAATGCTGGCACAGTTGGCCCGCCTAAGCAGGCTGGGCCGAAGGTAGCATTGACCGTCAAAGGCTTCACCAGCGGGAACATGTTCTTTGCGAGCCTATACCTTTGCCTTCAGCAGAGCTCGCGGCAAACTGCCTGAACGGATTTACCTTGGCACCATCATGCCATGTCCGGGTGAAGTGGAACGGCATCGGCGCCGGTGTTGCTGTCTGGGACGTCTATCCTGTATCCCCTTCTTACATCAAAGCATTCGACGGCAAGCTTCCTTTGGGAAATTGCCGGTAGCGGGCAGTAAATTGCCGCGATGTTCTCGTTGAATTTTTAACTTGTCACTTGACAATTTAAGAGAGTGGAGTATCTAAGGTGCCAAGGAAGAAGCACACATCAAAGGAAATCGAGGCCGTCATCCAGGAGCTCGAAGAGCTGGGATGGGACCTTATTGAGGGCAAGGGGCACGCGTGGAGGATCCTCCGATGCCCGGCCAACGATAAGGATTGCCGCTGTGGCGAGTTTTGTCAGATGTCTGTCTGGTCGACCCCGAAGAATCCACAGCAGTTCGCGAAAAGGATCCGACAGAAGGCTCTGGCCTGCGTGAAGCTTCAGAAGAACGACGAAGGTAATGCCGATGGCTGAAGAATTCGAATTCGAACTGGTCTTTGCGCTCCCCGACGGAGAGCACGATGCGTTTGCGCTCTCTGACGCGGTCTTCGAGGCGGGTTTTGAAGATGCGCTCGTGGGCACCGGTCACACCGGTCTCCTGGGTGTAGAACTGGAACTTGAAGGGGATGAGGCCGAGAGCGCGATCCTTGAAGCGGCGCGGGCGCTGATCAAGGCGTTGCCGCAGGGCACTGTCCTGCGCGAGGTCCGTCCCGACCTGGTGTCTCTCGCGGATGTCGCCGAGAAGCTCGAGGTGAAGCGACAGGCGCTCCAGCAGCGCAAGATGCCCCTCCCCGTTGCCGGTGGCCTCTACCGCATCGATGAAATGATCGAGGTTCTGATGGAGGCCTCAAAGCCGGCGAAGGGGCAGCGTCGTCCGCGCTTTAACCTGGCTTCCGCCGCGAAGTGGTTTCGTGCGGGCCCCGCGGCCCGCAGGGTGAACGCCCAGTTGACGATGCGTGAGATCGACCCTGCGACGATTGAGCGAGCCCCTCGACCAGAGCGCGACGATCCTGGTTTTCTTCACCCGTGACAATGGTCGATTCCGGGGCGCGGGCACAAGGCGCCATCGCGGCATGCTTTCGTGTCGCCCGCATGGCGGCTTAGCCAAGCCCGAATTTCTCGCCCGCCTCGCTGACTTTTGCTTCCGAACCGGACATCTCCGCCTCCAACCGCTCGAGATCACTTACGGCGTCCTGTACCCGGACGACATCGTCTTCTGTCGCAGCCTCCACCTCCAGATCTGCCTGCCTCCCGAACTCCATCTCCAACTGCCGCTGATCGTCCGCAAGGACTGCGGCACGACCGCGCCGAGGCGCTTGAGCCGGACCGGGCTCAATGGGTGCATTCCCTCCGGTTTCCGTAAGCCCCATCCTGGCCTCGAAATCGCGTTCCGAGAGACCTGACCCACGCGGAGCCGAAGGCATCGCCCGGACACTCAGGGGCAATTCTCCCATCGGAGGGACCGGCCCCTTCGGAAACGGCAGATCCCCCTCCTGCGCCGCGTGGATGCCTTTGAAAAACGGATCCTCGTAGTAAACGACCCGCTTCGCCCGGACCGGCATCTGCGCGTCCACGACCACCACGATCTCATCAAGCGGCAGACGTCGCGCCTCATCTTCCGGCAGGAGCGCGACCTCCTCCGTCCGCTCGGACTGGCTGCGGCCCTCGAACGGGTTCTTGCCGACCGCGCGGGAACGTGTGACCACGGTTTTGGTGGTCTTGCCCACGGCCTTGCTCAGCTCCTCGACGGTCTTTTCGTCCGAGGGCGTGAGGTAGAGCTTGATGCCTGCATTGCCCTGCAGCGCCCGCCGCGTGTTCTCGCCGTAGATCTCGTCGATGGCCGGGATGGTCTGGGTGACCACCGCGAGATGCCCGCGATAGGCGCGCAGCACTTCGATGCTCTCGGCCACGATCGGCATCTTTCCGAGCCGGTTGAACTCGTCGAGCATGATCATGACCGGCCAGGGCTCGTCGGCGCCCGGTTCCTTGTCCTGCAGGGCGGAGAGAAGATCAGAGAAGAACAGTCGGATCAACGGCGCCAGCGGTTTCACCATGAGGGGCTGCACGACGAGATAGACGCTGAAGGGTGTCTTGCGGATCGTCCGGAAGTCAAAATCCGATACCGCCGTCGCATCGTCGATCGCCGGGTTCTGCCACTGATCGAGGCCCGAGGTCATCAGGAGCGAGACATAGGAGGTCAGCGTGTCGTTGTTGGTCGAGGCCAGCCGCGTGAATATCAGCCGCGCCGCGGCGTTCTGGACCTCATGGGCGCGCGCGAGATACTCCTTCTGCTTCTGCCCGCCCGAGGCGGCGATGCGGTAGATCTCCCCGAGCGTCGGCCTGCGGCGTTGGAACGCGAGTAGCCCGGCCGCGACGAAGAGATCGATCCCGCCCTTCAGGAGGCCCTGCACGCGGTCGTTGTCGTTCTGAAGGAAGAGCGTGGCCAGGAGCTGCAGCTCCATCTGCTGGCGGGCCGGGTCTTTGAACTCGTAGATGCGCAGGAGCGGATTGTAGCGATGGGTGCGCCGGTCCTCCCAATCCGTGGGCGCGAACCGGAACACCTCGTCGCCCTGTGCCGCCCGGTGGCGGGCCGAGGCCTCGAAGCATTCGCCCTTCACGTCCAGCACGACCGCCGATCCCTGCCAGGTCAGCAGGTTCGGGATGACGAAGCCGGTGGTCTTGCCGCGCCCGGTCGGTGCCACGATGAGCGCGTGTGGGAAGGTCCGGGAGCAGAGAAAGGGCGCGCGGGAACCGGGCTTGCCCAACTTGCCGATCACGAAACCTGTGCCGGGCGCGCCGAAGAAGCCGTTCCGCTTCATCTCGCGGCGGGTCTGCCAATGGGTGTAGCCGAAGCGGGTGAGGGCCGAGCCCGACATCGCCAGGCTCATCATGAGGCCCGCCAGCCCGGCCCCGCCCATGATCAGGTTGATCAGGCGAAAATCATCGGGGCGGGCGGCACCGATCGCCCGGTAGTTCTGCGCGATGTAGAAGAAATCGATCTCGGCCTGGAAACCCAGGTCCCGGAACGTCACGACAGCCGAGGCGATGACGTAGCCGATCGCGATGGCGACGAGTGTGACCAGCACCACGCCGAGGGCGAGGCGGCCTTTCCCCATCCCTCCCATCAGTGGGTCTCCCCGCGCTCGGTCTCACCATCGACAAGATCGGCGCGGTGGATTTCGAACTCGCGGTCGGCGATCTCCTCGACCACGGCGCGGGTCGCCTCGCTGTTGGCGGTGGC
This sequence comes from Pseudooceanicola atlanticus, assembly GCF_000768315.1. GTDB lineage: Bacteria > Pseudomonadota > Alphaproteobacteria > Rhodobacterales > Rhodobacteraceae > Pseudooceanicola > Pseudooceanicola atlanticus. The sequence continues at coordinate 3,171 of NZ_AQQX01000015.1, read as the reverse complement.
CGGATCCGTCTGCAGGTAGGTCTTGGCGGCGTAGAGCCGGTCGAGACGGTCTTCGATCTGGGTCTTCAGCACGTCGACATCACCGTCCCGCAGCCGGTCGATCTGCGCCGCGTCCAGCTCGCGCTCGACCGCGGCGCGATAGGCCAGTCGCTGACCGTCATCCTGGAACGGCCCATGCAGATTGCCGGCCCGTTCATGGTCGACGACCCGCCGGATGTCCGGATCGGCAATCGGCGCGCCCTCGACAGCGTCCCCCTCGCGCACGTCCGAAAGCCGCCCGTCGCGCAGGTCGAGCGCCACCTCCTGCAATTCGTTTTCGCGGCGAACCTGGGCGATGGCCTCGGTGTCACGCAGTTCGGTGACGGCCGCATAGGTCGCGCCAAGCCCGCGGGCAAGATGCGACGGCATGTCGGGATAGCGCGCGCGGAACGCGTCCGTGACGGCCTCCGCAACGGGGGTCCGCGCGTCGCGACCCTCCATGATCCGGTCGACTTCGCGGGTGATCTCGCGGGCCCGATCCTCGTCGGTGATGTGCTCCCGGTAGGGTACGGACCGGTCGATCACGTCACCGGGGCGCGCGAGGAGTTCCGGATGCGCATCGAGGTAGCTGCGTTGCTCTTCTTCGATACGCCGCTCCGCGCGGGAGACGATCTCCGACTCCCGCGCCTCGATCTGGTCTTCGGTCAGACCTTCCGAACGCATGTCCTGGCGGATGGCGCGCTCCATGTCCTCAGTGGCGTCCCGATGATAATGGACCCTCTCCGTCACGGTGCGATCTTCCACGACACCGTCCTCACGCAAGACCCCTGCCCGCTCCAGCGCGACGCCGAGCTGGACATGGGCCCGGTTGAGGGTCTCGCGCGCCGTCTCCAGATCCGCGCGGCGCTCGAGGTTGAGACCGTCCCTCTCGGCCACCCGCGCCAGATCGTCAGCGATCCATTGCCGCTCGAGCGCCGCGTTCTGCGCGCCCGTCTCCATCCGCGCGACCACCACGGACGAACTGATCCCGGTTCCGCGCAGCGCGGTGTCGACATGCGCCCGCACCTCGGGGTCGCGCAACCGGTCGAGCCGGGCCGCATCGATATTGGTCTCGGAATAGATCCCGCCGTCGGACGGCTTCTCGGTCAGTGTCACGGAGCGCAGACCCAAGGGCTGCATATGCGCGAGCCGCGACTGGATCTCGTTGAGGCTGCGCTCGAGCCTCGGCCGTTCGGCCTCCGGCTTCGCATCAATCATGCCCTGCACGCGCGCGACCTGATCGGCATAGCGGGTCCTCAGGTCGTCGAACGATTGCTCCTCAGCCATGTAGACCCCTCCTTCCGATGTGAGTTTGCCGCCCTTCGCCAGCAGTTCTCCGGACCGGAACAGGGCATCGGCGATATCTTCGCGGTTGTCCGCGGAGGCCTCGGCTGCGAGCGAGTGATAGATGATCCGTGTATTGGCGATCTCTTCGAGAGCGCGATCCAAGTCTGCCCCGACCCGTGGCCGTGGTTCCGCGGCCCGCCCCTCAACCTTGGCCGCATAGACCTCGCGGGTGCGCGGCGGGTAGTGCACGACACCTCGGTCGAGCCGCCGCGTGGCCTCCAGACGCACGCCGAATTTCTCGGCCTCCTCGACCATGGCGAGGCGGAAGTCGTCATAGTTGAACCTGTGATCGCGACCCAGGAAGAAGAACTCGCCCTCCTGGGACCGGCGGTTCAATACTATATGCGCGTGGGGATGATCGCGATCCTCATGCACTGCGATGATGTAGTCGAAATGCCCCTCGTCGGACTGAAAGAACCGCTCCGCGACATTGGCGGTGATGTCGCGCACGTCCTCGCCCCGGGTGCCGATCGGGTAGGACATGAGCATATGCGTCGTCTGCCCGAGCTTGGGCTTGAACCCCGCGCTCCAGCGCTTGGCGAACCGCTCCGTCAGGTCCTTGATCTCGGATGCCTCGAGCTTCGTCTTCCCGTCCAGGAAGCCGCTGCTGTCCACGAGATGCGAGGACTTCGTCGTCAGGTAATCGAGCTGGTTCATCAGCTGCGATTTGGTATGCGTGCCCCCGCCCCGGATCGCCTTGAAGACCGCTGCACGGTGACCGGCGGCGGCCCGCACGAGCTGCCTCTGCCGGGACGCCTGCAGCCCCTGCATCGAGCCCCGAATGCGGCTCCAACCGTCCCGGAAGATTTCACCGGTGACGTCATGGACGGCATCATTCAGCCGCATGGGCAAACTCCCTCAGAGCGGCAGTGGCGGCGAGCTGCATGGCATCCCGACGACGGCGCAGCAGCAGATCGATCTCGTCAGCGGAATCAAGGATGAACCGCGCCAGACCACGCATCTGCGCGAGGCGCAATTCGGACAACTCTGCGTTCGGTGCGGAGCCTTCCCCCTGCCCCGCCCGGCTGGCTTTCATCATCTGCTTGGCGACCTGTACGACGCCGTTACCGACCTCGTGCAGGGAGGCCCGGTAACGTGCCATCTCAGCCGCCAGCTGCGCGTCCGGAACGAAGGTTCCCCCCGCCGCCTGGATCAGCCGCCGGACCCCCTCCGTGCGGGTCTCGATCCCCGCCGCGGCCAGGACCTCATCCAGCGCACTAAGCTCTTCGGGGGTCAGTTTCACGGTCACGGCGGCCGTGGCCACGGCCGCATCCTTCTGGCGATCTTCGTCCGCCTTCAACGTGTACTGGATGGCCCGCGGCGTGACCCCGAACCGCTCCGCGAGCTCAGACGTCCCCACACCTTCTCCGGCCTCACGGATAATCTCCGCCCGCTCCGTCTGTGTCAGTCTCCTGGTCCGGCTCATACGAAGAAAGCCCCCCTATTTCCTGCCACCTTCATTCAAGGTCGCCCTCATCATACGAAACTATATGTTGCGGTCAATACAATATTATTGTAGATTGCCCCCAGGCGACCTTGAATTCCGTGTCTCGGCCCGAGCACCGAAGGTGCGAGACCCGGCCCGAAGGGCCCAGGAAAACCGCCCCCCTGAATCGGCACACCGGCCGCCTCTTGTCATGCCCGCGCCCGAGGCTCTGGCCGAACACGCATGTGTTCGGACGGAAGCGAGGGGCGGCGCAGGACCTCCGCCAACGGGGCTGACGGACAGGGTCAAGGGCGGCCAGATTTGGCGCGCCAAATCTCTGCCGGAAAAACCGGCGGGCACAGCCCGACTGTTATTCCGGA
>NZ_AQQX01000014.1 GCF_000768315.1 Pseudooceanicola atlanticus | reverse complement strand
CCATCGCTCTTGCGGCAACCGTCATCTACTGGTTATGAATCCTGACCCTAGGCGGTGACGGCGTCTGGATGGTGTCGGATGCTGACGGTCTGCGACTCTCGGTCCTGGGAATTGGTCAGGCCGCCGCCGCAGTACCCTGCAATCCGACCTCCATACCGCAGCGTGGGGCCGGCGCAATGCTGACAACAGCCGGTCTCGTTCCCTCCTGGGAGGCTCTACTCGAACTTTCCAACGACGCATGGCAGAAAAGCATGCCCCTCGGAGACCTACTGGCCAAGGCGCAGGCCCTTGCGGCAAATGGATATCCGATCAGCGCATCACAGCGCTTCTGGCTGGACTACCGACGAGGTGATATCCACGACTGGCACGGTTTCGCTCAGGCTTTCTTGCCTGAAGGACTGACGCCAAAGGTCGGGACACAATTCCGGCAGACCAACCTGGCCCGAATGCTGTCTGTGTTGGCGAACGAAGGATTGGAAAGTTTCAGGACCGGTTCAATCGCGGCAGAGCTTGCGCTTGGCCTTGCAGCGGCAGGCTCGCCGATAACGGGCTCCGACCTCGCTGCCACCTCTGCCCGGATCGAGACACCGCTGTCCCTTCGGTCTGGCGATTGGACGCTTTTCGCTCCCCCTCCGCCAACGCAGGGGGCGACCACCTTGTTGATACGGGCGCTGCTCGATCAGGTTTGCGGTGCAAATCGTCGTCCTGCGAATCCGGCCTCGCGCTTTCACGTACAGGTCGAAGCTGTGAAACAAGCATTCCTGCACCGAGCAGGCCTGGCCGATCCCGACTTTACCGACCAATCGGATGCGCTTCCCTCCGCCCGGCATATCGCTGGCATGGCCCGGCGCATCTCAAGGATTCAGGCGTTGCACTGGCCCGATCAACTGGAAACGGCAGATACCGTATTCTTGGCGGTCGCGGATGCAAAAGGACGATGTGTCAGCGGCCTCCAAAGCACCTATTTCGACTGGGGTTCGGGCGTACTTGTCGGTAATACTGGCATTCTCTGGCACAATCGCGGCGCCGCCTTCGCATGTGATGAGAGCAACCCGAACGGACTGGCGCCCGGCAAGCGGCCCTTCCACACGTTGAACCCAGGGTTCGCAATCCGCGATGATGGCGAAATCATCCTGTATGGGACACAGGGCGCCGATGGTCAGCCACAGACGCTGACGGTTATTTTGGACCGGCTATTGGCAGACTCCGCGGACGTTTCGGATGCTCTCCGCTCACCCCGTTTCCTACTGGGCCGAACGTTCTCCGACAGTCAGGACACGCTCAAGATCGAAATTGATAGTGGGGAAAGCGTGCAAAATATTCTGAAAGACATGGGGCACGAGGTTGCCCCGCTTCCCGTTCTAAGTCCGCTTGCAGGACAGGCCGGTGCTGTCAGGATTCACCGGGACCACAGCAAGTCGCTCGCCCACGACCCGAGAGGTGAGGGAAACGCAGGCTCGACCGGTTGATAGCCTGATCGCATCAAATACTGCGAAAGGGTCAGCGTTGACGCCCAATAGGCAACACTCGCGACGAGCACGTTTGCCGAGAAGAACCCCTTTGGATATTTATCGGATCCTTTTGCAAACACGGGCGGGTCTTGAACTGCCTGACGCCAGTCCCTCTGTGGCTGAAGTCAGTGCAAGGCTTCGCCAGACTCGACCACGCTGATCGACCTGCTGGGCCTGCTTTCCTTGACAGGTTGGGCCTTTGGGCATAAACGGCGCCTCAATACCCGGAGTCCATGATGATTCCGGTCCCGTTGCCTTTGTTGCAGGGATCGCCACCAGTCAGCGCGTCGCGCCCACTGGTGCCCTTGGCCTATGCGCCGATCGGGTTGTTTCCATCGCCGTTCCCGCCCACATCGGGGACATTGTCTGAGACCTGGAGGCCTAAGGAGGGCCGGGGCATGTTTGAAAATCTTTCCGACCGCCTCTCTGGCGTCTTCGACCGGCTGACGAAGCAGGGCTCTCTGTCCGACGAGGACGTGAAGACCGCCCTGCGCGAGGTTCGGGTCGCCCTGCTCGAGGCGGACGTGTCGCTGCCGGTGGCGCGCGATTTCGTCAAGGCCGTGCAGGACAAGGCGACGGGCCAGGCGGTGACGCGGTCCATCACCCCGGGCCAGCAGGTGGTCAAAATCGTCCATGACGAACTGGTCCATGTCCTGGCGGGCGATACCGAAGAGCCCGGCAAGCTGCGCATCGACAACCCGCCCGCGCCGATCCTGATGGTCGGTCTGCAGGGGTCGGGCAAGACGACGACCACCGCAAAGCTGGCCAAGCGGCTGAAGGATCGCGAGGGCAAGAAGGTCCTGATGGCCTCGCTCGACGTGAACCGCCCTGCCGCCATGGAACAGCTGCAGATCCTCGGCACCCAGATCGGCGTGGATACCCTGCCGATCGTCAAGGGCGAGGATCCGGTGACCATCGCCAAGCGGGCCAAGACCCAGGCGTCGATGGGCGGTTACGACGTCTACATGCTGGACACCGCGGGCCGCCTGCATATCGACCAGGAGCTGATCGCCCAGGCCGCCGCCGTCCGCGACGTGGCCAATCCGCGCGAAACCCTGCTGGTGGTCGACGGTCTGACCGGCCAGGACGCCGTCAACGTCGCGACCGAGTTCGACGACAAGATCGGTGTTTCGGGCGTCGTGCTGACCCGGATGGATGGTGACGGCCGCGGCGGCGCCGCCCTGTCGATGCGCGCCGTCACCGGCAAGCCGATCAAGTTCGTCGGCCTTGGCGAAAAGATGGACGCGCTCGAAACCTTCGAGCCGGACCGCATCGCCGGGCGTATCCTCGGCATGGGCGACATCGTCGCGCTGGTCGAAAAGGCCCAGGAAACGATCGAGGCCGAACAGGCCGAGAAGATGATGAAGCGGTTCCAGAAGGGCCGGTTCAACATGAACGACCTGAAGATGCAGCTGGAACAGATGCTCAAGATGGGCGGCATGGAAGGCCTCATGGGCATGATGCCCGGCATGGGCAAGATGGCCAAGCAGATGGAAGGCGCCGGGTTCGACGACGGCATCCTGCGCCGTCAGATCGCCCTGATTCAGTCCATGACCAAGCTGGAACGCGCCAACCCGCAGATCCTCCAGGCCAGCCGCAAGAAGCGGATCGCCAAGGGCGCCGGCCTCGAAGTGTCGGAGCTCAACAAGCTTCTCAAGATGCACCGGCAGATGGCCGACATGATGAAGAAGATGGGCAAGGGCGGCATGCTGAAACAGGCCATGAAGGGCATGTTCGGCAAGGGCGGCGGCATGCCCGAAGGCATGGACCCCTCGCAGATGGATCCCAAGGCGCTGGAACAGGCGGCCAAGCAGATGGGCCAGATGCCCGGCGGCATGGGTGGCATGGGCAAGGGCGGTCTGCCCGGTCTCGGCGGCGGCGCCTTGCCCCCCGGCCTGTCTGGATTCGGCAAGAAGAAATGATCTCTGTGGCGCCCCCCTTCCCGGTCATCGAGACCGAGCGTCTGCGTCTGGTCTCCCCCGCGGGGCCGGATTTCGACGCCGTGGGGGCATTCCTGATGCCGGGCGCGCCGCGATTCCTCGACAATTACCCGGATGAAGAGGCCACCTGGTGGTCCGTCGCGACCATCATCGGCCACTGGCACCTGCGCGATTACGGCATGTTCGCCGTCACCGACAAGAAGACCGGCGCCGCCTACGGGCTGGTCGGGCCGTGGTTCCCCAAGGGCTGGCCGGAACCCGAATTGTCGTGGAACCTCACCGAAGGTGCAGAGGGCCTGGGCCTCGCGCAGGAGGCCGCGCGCGGTGTGCTCGACTGGCTCTTCACCGATCGCAAATGGCCGTCGGTGATTTCGCTGGTGGACCCGGACAACGCGGCCTCGGTCAAGCTGGTGGAGCGGCTGGGCGCCCGGCCCGAGGGCATGTTCCACCACGACATGGCCGGCGATTTCCGCATCTGGCGCCACGTGCCGCGTACCGCCGCCGGCCGCAAACTGCTTGAGGGCTGGGCATGACCGATATCCCCGTCCTCACCTCCGAACGCCTGACCCTGCGCGGTGCCGATGCCCGTGACGTGGACGCGCTCGCGCAGTTCTATGCCTCGGACCGGTCGGCCTTTGTCGGCGGCCCGCTGACCCGCGACCTGGCGTGGCGGCAGCTGGCCACCGAAATCGGCCACTGGACGCTCAAGGGCTTCGGCCGCTGGATCGTCACCGAAACCGCCACCGGCGCGACAATCGGCATGGTCGGGCTCTGGGCGCCCGAGGGCTGGCCCGAACCGGAAATCGGCTGGGATCTCTTCGACGGCTTCGAAGGCAAGGGCTACGCGACCGAGGCGGCGCAGACCGCGCGCGCCTATGCCTATGACATCCTTGGCTGGTCCACCGCGATCTCGCTGGTGGCACCGGGCAACGAGGGGTCCGCCCGCGTCGCGCTGCGCCTGGGCGCCCGGCTCTCGGGTGAATTCACCCATGCCAAGCTCGGCCACCTGCACATCTACCGCCACCCGGCCCCGGATGAGCTCGTCAATGGCGGGGCGGAGGCTTACGCATGACCGCCCTGCCCCGCGATATCCCCGTCCTGACGATCCCCGTGCCCCGGCTGGAGACCGAACGGCTGATCCTGCGCGGCCCCGAAGGCCGTGATTTCGACGCCATCCGCGACTTTGCCATGGATGCCGAACGCACCCGCTTTGTCGGCGGCGCGGCGGCTAACGAGTTCGAGGTCTGGAACGGCTTCATGCGCTCCATCGGGCATTGGATGTGGCATGGCTACGGCTTCTGGATCCTCGAGGAAAAGGAAACCGGCCAGACCGTCGGCCGCGTCGGCATCCTGAACCACCTGGGCTGGCCCGAACCGGAAATCGGCTGGCACGCCTTTGCGACGGGCGAGGGCCGCGGCCTGGTCCACGAGGCCGCGATCGCGATCCGGTCCTGTGCCGCGCACCAGCTGGGCCTCGACCGGCTCATCAGCCAGATCCACCCGGAAAACCGCCGCTCCCGCGCCCTGGCCGAACGGCTTGGCGCGGTCGAGGAAAGGGCGACCTTCCTGCTGGATGAACCCTGCCTGATCTACCGCCACCCTTCGGCGATCGGGGGTGCGGCATGACGGCCCCGACCTTGCGCTCCGACGTTGTCACCCTGCGCCCGCACCGGATCGAGGATATGGAGGCGTTCTGGACCTTCTTCCAATCCGACCGCGCGGCCTATGTCGACGGGCCGTCCTCACGGACCCAGCTCTGGTACGGTTTCGCATCCGAAGTCGGAAGCTGGACGCTTGTCGGTCAGGGCGGGTGGGCCGTCGAGACGCCCGACGGGCGGCTCGCGGGTCAGGTCGCCGTGACGCAGCCGCCGCATTTCCCCGAACGCGAACTGGGCTGGATCCTCTTCGACGGGTTCGAAGGGCGCGGCCTTGCCTTTGCCGGGGCCAGCCTCGCGCGGGACTGGGCCTTTGCCAACGATCCCGGCGCCCCGCTGGTCAGCTATATCGACCCGGAAAACACCCGCTCCATCGCCCTGGCCGAACGGCTCGGCGCGGTTCAGGATGCGCAGGCCGCGCGTTACGATCCGCAGGATGTGGTCTATCGTCACCGGAGGGCCGGTTGATGAACAATCACGATCACGCAATCAAAGCCGGTTGGCTCCGCCGTCTCGTGCGGCCCGCTTCTCGCGGAAAACCGGCTCGACCGAAAAGGATCAAAGCCATGGCAAAATCCCTGTTCCCCGAGATCCAAACCGATCGTCTGTACCTGCGTGTCGGCGTTCCCGACGACCTTGATGAGCTGGATCGCTACTTCTCCTCCGATGCATCGCGCTATGTTGGCGGCCCGCGTCCCCGCTCCGCCTCGTGGGAGGCGCTGTGCGCCGGCGTCGGTCACTGGCATCTGCGCGGCTTCGGTCTTTGGATCATTCTCGACCGGGAAACCGGCGCCCAACTGGGTATTGCCGGCCTGTCCCAGCCCGATGGCTGGCCCGAACCGGAATTGGTCTGGGTGATCTATGACCAGTATTCCGGCCAGGGTATCGCCACCGAGGCGATACAGGGCTGTCGCAACGCCGCGGCCGAGCATTTCGGAATCCGTCGCCCGATCTCGCTTCTGCGGCCCGAACATCAACCGCTCGTCAAGATGGTCGAACGGATGGGCGCGGAACATATCGGCGATGTCGAGATCCCCGAATTCGGCCCGATCGCCGCATGGCGTCACGCAGACCCCAAGAAATCCGGGATCGACGATGCCTGAAACAGCGATCCCCGTCATCGAAACCGAACGCCTGGTGATGCGTGGACCGGAGCCCGGGGATTACCCGAGTTTCCGGCACACTTTTGCATCCTACCGGTCGCGGTTCATGGGCGGGCCGCTCAATGCCTACGAGACCTGGATGCTCTATGCCGCGGAAATCGGCCATTGGCAGATCCGGGGCTACGGGATGTGGATGATCCACGACCGCAAGACCGACGAGACGCTGGGCATGGCCGGCGGCTGGAAACCCGCGCAATGGCCCGAGGCGGAAATCGCCTGGATCATCTGGCCCGAAACCGCCGGGCACGGCTACGCACTCGAGGCGACCCATGCGGCGCGCGGCTATTTCTACAACACCCTCGGATGGGAGGGCGCGGTCAGCTACCTCGACCCCAAGAACCTCGATTCCGTGCGACTGGCCGAACGGCTGGGCGCGGTCAAGGACAACGCGGCCCCGACGGTGGATGGGCATGATGTCTGCTATCGCCACCCCTCTCCGGCCGATCTGCGCAGCAGCCAGATCGCCGACGGGATCGAGCTCGAGATCCGCTCCTATTACGATCCGCTCTTCAAGCCGAAGGGATACGCCATTGACTGACGCATCCCCGATCTGCCGCGGCGCGCGCACCGACGTGATACCGACGTTGTACCGACGCGATACCGACGCCGCTTTTTGCCCCCGAAAGGACCGCACATGACCGATGCCGTTGCCCGCGCCGCAGAGCTCCTCAAGGGGCACCGCGAAAGCATCGACCGGCTCGATGCGATCCTCGTCTACACCTTGGGTGAGCGGTTCAAGCACACCCAGGCGGTCGGCAAGCTGAAGGCCGAACACGACCTTCCGCCCTCCGACCCGTCCCGCGAGGCCGCGCAGATCGCGCGCCTCGAAGACCTGGCGGTCCAGGCCGATCTCGACCCGGATTTTGCCAAGGAATTCCTGAACTTCATCATCGCCGAAGTCATCAGGCATCACCAGAAACACCAGATGTAGGCCGGGAAAAACCGCGCCTAAACCACGCCATTCAAAGGAGAAAACACAATGGCTATGAAAATCCGTCTCGCCCGCGGCGGCTCCAAAAAGCGCCCCTTCTATCGCATCGTTGCCGCGGATTCCCGCATGCCCCGCGACGGCCGCTTCATCGAGAAGCTGGGCACCTACAACCCGCTGCTGCCGAAGGATTCGGAAGACCGCGTGAAAATGGACATGGAGCGTATCCAGTTCTGGCTCGACCAGGGCGCCCAGCCCACCGACCGTATCTCCCGCTTCCTCGAAGCCGCTGGCGTCGTTGCGAAAAAAGAGCGTAACAACCCCAAGAAGGGCACCCCGGGCAAAGCCGCTCAGGAGCGCGCCGAAGCCAAGGCCGCCAAGGAAGCCGAAGCTGCCGAAGCCGCTGCTGCACCGGCCGAAGAAAGCGCCGAATAATCAGCGCTTTACCCTGTCCGGCGCCGGGTTCGTCCCGGGCCGGATCGGGCATGCCCTGCGGGTGATCCATGCTGTTCCGACCGGTCCGCACGCTGATCCTGATCGCCATCGCTTTCGGCGCCGGCATCATGTGGGAACGCGAACGCGCGGCGGAAAATTGTGTGGAAAAAGCAGGGGTTCTGCAGGATATCGTCTGCAGGTAGCAAGGGGATCGTGATGACGGATCAGGTCTGTGTCGGGGCCATTGCCGGCTCTTACGGGGTGCGTGGCGAGGTGCGGCTGAAAAGCTTCTGCGCCGAGGCCGAAGCCATCGCCGATTACAGCCCCCTGTCCGACGAAAGCGGCCAGCGCAGCTTTACCGTCACGCTGACCCGCCCCATCAAGAACGGCTTTGCCGCCCGGCTGGGCGGCATCTCCACCAAGGAAGAGGCCGACGCGCTCAAGGGGCTTCAGCTTTATGCCCCGCGCGACCGTCTGCCCGCCACCGAAGATGACGAATATTACCATGCCGACCTGATCGGACTGACGGTCTACGACACCGGCGGGACCGAACTGGGCATCGTGCGCAGCGTCATGGATCACGGTGCCGGAGATCTTCTGGAAATTCATGGGCCTGCGCTGAAGACCACGGTGCTTCTGCCCTTCACCAAGGCCTGCGTGCCGACCGTCGACCTGGCCTCTGGCCGGATCGTCGCCGACCCGCCGGAGGGGCTCTTCTGAGATGAGCTGCCGGGTGCTCGTTCATGCGGGATTTCACAAGACCGGAACAAGCTCTGTACAGCGCACGCTCAGACGCAACAATGGCCGCCTGTCGGACCATACCCGCCTGTTCCTCAAGGACGATCTGACCCCACTCTGCGAGGCCGCCCGCGCCTATTCGATCCGTCGTGACGCGCTGGATCTGGGCCTTGTCACCTACGAGGCTGCGCAGTTGTTCGAAACGCTCGAACTGGCCGACCCGCGCCCCGTCGTGATCTCGGCCGAGGATCTGTCGGGCCACATGCCCGGCCGCCACGGCCTGCGCAGCTATGCCGCCGCGCCCGCGATCATGGCCTGTCTTGTCGACACCGCTGCCGCCGTCAGCCCCGACATCCAGATGGAATTCTGGTTCACCCTGCGTGCATCCGGGCCATGGTTGAAATCCTGCCATGCGCAAAACGTCCGCGCCTCGCGCTACCGGGGCGATCTGGCCAGCTATACCGCTGATATAGAACCGGAAACCGACTTGGCGGCCACCGCCGCCGTGGTCGCGGACCAGACCGGCGTTCCCGTCAGCACTGACCACATCGAAGAGATCGGAACCGACCCGCTCGGTCCCGCTGCGCGCCTGCTGACGCTGGCCGGGCTGGACCATAAGACGCTGGACGCACTGACCCCGGTGCGCCATTCCAATCCCAGCCTACCCGACGCCATCATTGCCGAGATGCTGGCGCTGAACCGCTCCGACCAGACGGACCGGGAGGTGCACCAGGCCAAGCTGCGCCTGGCCCGGGCCCACGAGACCGCGAAAGAGACGACCGAATGACCACGCCTTCCAAATCCCACGGCCGCAAGACGATTCGCCCGTCGCTGGTGCCCCAGGACCTGATGTCGGAACCGACCGTTCTGGCCGGCATCTGGACGGCGCGGGTCATCACCTTGTTTCCGGGCGCTTTTCCCGGCGTGCTGGGCGAAAGCCTGACCGGCAAGGCGATGAAGGACGGCAAGTGGCAGCTGGAAACCGTCGACCTGCGCCAGTTCGGAGAGGGCAAGCATCGCAACGTCGATGACACGCCCGCCGGCGGCGGCGCGGGCATGGTGCTGCGCCCCGACGTGATGGGCCGTGCCATCGACCATGCGCAGCGCCACGCCAAGGGGCGCTGGCCGCTGGTCTACCTGTCGCCACGCGGGCCCCGGTTCAACCAGGCCATGGCACAGCGTCTGGCCCAGGCCGATGGCGTGACGATGATCTGCGGCCGGTTCGAAGGGCTGGATGAGCGGGTGATCGAACATTACGGCATCCAGGAAATCAGCCTGGGCGATTTCGTCATGACCGGCGGCGAACTGGCCGCGCAGGCGGTGATCGACGCCACGGTGCGGCTGCTGCCCGGTGTGCTGGGCAATGCCGAATCCACTGAAAACGAAAGCTTTTCCGACGGGCTTCTGGAGCATCCGCAATATACCCGCCCTGCCGAATGGATGGGCCGTGCGATCCCCGACGTGCTGATGTCGGGCCATCACGGCGAGATCGAAAAGTGGCGCCAGCAGATGTCCGAGGCGCTGACCCGCGCCCGCCGACCCGACCTCTGGGCCGCCGCGCGGGCGCCGCTTCTGGATGATGCGGTGCGCGGGGTGACGGATGCCGCCACCCTGACCGATTTCCTGCACTCCAAGCTGGGCGACATGCCCGATGTGACGGCGCTGGAACGGGCCCTGGCCACGGATCCGGCGCTGCCGCCCAATCCCTGGACCGCGATCGCGCAGATTCTGTGGGTCGCGCGGGGCTGAAAGGCCCCAAAACCCTTGATCCATGGGCGAATCCGGCTTATAGCCCGCGCGTCCGGGGTCGAAAGGCCCATCGGACCGTCCATCTGTTGCCAAGGGCCGGTTTCTTCACCGGGTTTCCGGGCCGGATGGAAGAACAAAGAAGATAGGTGACTTGACCTCTGGCGGGCTGCAACGCGCGGGACCCGGGACGAAGACCAGAGCTATCAGGCAACAATCATCGTGGGAAAACCACGGATATAGGAGAATAGCGATGGACCTGATCGCACAGCTCGAGGCGGAACAGATCGCCGAACTGGGGAAAGAGATCCCCGATTTCAAAGCGGGTGACACCATCCGCGTCGGTTACAAGGTGACCGAAGGCACGCGTAGCCGTGTGCAGAACTACGAAGGCGTGTGCATTTCGCGCAAGAACGGCGACGGCATTGCCGGTTCGTTCACCGTGCGGAAAATCTCCTTCGGTGAGGGCGTGGAACGTGTGTTCCCCCTCTACTCCACGAACATCGAAAGCATCACGGTCGTGCGCCGCGGTAAAGTGCGCCGTGCGAAGCTGTACTACCTGCGTTCGCGTCGCGGTAAATCCGCACGGATCGCCGAAGTTTCCAACTACAAGCCCAAGAAAACTGGCGCCGAAGCGTAAGGACCGTAAAGATGAAAAAAGATACTCATCCCGAATACCACGTCATCGACGTCAAGATGACCGACGGCACCGTTGTCCAGATGCGCTCCACCTGGGGCAGCGAAGGCGACACCCTGTCGCTGGACATCGACCCCTCGGTGCACCCGGCCTGGACCGGTGGCTCCTCGCGCCTGCTGGATGCCGGCGGCCGCGTGTCGAAGTTCAAGAACAAGTATGCCGGCCTGGGCTTCTAAGCTCCCCCGGATCGAAATGCGAAACGCCGCTCCCTCGGGGGCGGCGTTTTTCGTTTGCGGGGTGGAGACTGACCGACCGGACGAGGTGAGAGCGCCTCACTCGCCCGAGGTCGCGGCCTCGTACCAGGCGACGATGGTCGCGCGCTCCTCCTCCTCGATGAAGCTCAGATTGGCGGGCGGCATGGCATGGGTCAGCCCCGCCTGCAGGTAGATCGCCCGCGCCTGCCGCGCGATCTGCGCCTCGGTCTCAAGCCGGATGCCCTTGGGCGCCCAGTGCAACCCGTCCCAGCCCGGTTCCGCCGCGTGGCACATGGAACACCGGCCCAGCACGATCTGGTGCACGTCCTCCCAACCTTCGGCCTCGACGAAACGGACGGCGGCACCGGTCGCTTCCTCGGGTTCGTCGGCCCGGAACATCGGCGCGGTCGACAGCCACATCACGAGGATGAACAGCAGCGCGGTGGCCAGCCAGGTCCAGGTCGGGTTGCCCTTCCGCGCGTGGATCGAGTTGAAGAAGTGCCGGATCGTCACCCCCATCAGGAAGACCAGCGATGCGATGATCCAGTTGTATTCGCTGGCAAAGGCCAGCGGGTAATGGTTCGACAGCATCATGAAGATGACCGGCAGAGTCAGATAGTTGTTGTGGGTCGACCGCTGCTTGGCGATCTTGCCGTATTTCGCATCCGGCACGCGCCCGGCCTTCAGGTCCTCCACCACGATCCGCTGGTTGGGCATGATGATGAAGAAGACGTTGGCGCTCATGATCGTTGCGGTGAAGGCGCCCAGGTGCAGCAGCGCCGCGCGCCCCGAAAAGACCGAGGTGTAGAAATAGGCCAGCACGACAAGGATCACGTAGAGCGCCAGCATCAACCGGGTGTTGTCGTCGCCGAACTTCGACTTGCAGATGAAGTCATAGGCCAGCCAGCCGAACCCCAGCGACGCGAGCGAGATCAACACCGCCACGGGCCCCGAGATATCGGCGACCGACGGGTCCACCAGGTAGAACTCGGCACCCAGGTAATAGACCAGGAACAACAGCGCAAAGCCGGACAGCCAAGTCGAATAGCTTTCCCATTTGAACCAGATCAGGTCGCCGGGCATCTTGTCCGGCGCGACCAGGTATTTCTGGACGTGATAGAACCCGCCGCCATGAACCTGCCATTCCTCGCCATCCGCGCCGCTTTCCAGGTTGCGATCCCGGTGCAGGCCAAGGTCCAGCGCGATGAAATAGAAGGACGACCCGATCCAGGCGATGGCGGTGATGACATGGGTCCAGCGCACGGCAAATTCCAACCACGCGCCCATGGCGGCCAAATCGTACATCCATAGCTCCTTGCTTTTTGCTTCACTATGTCGGGGGCGCGGCGGCACGTCCATCCGCTTAGTCGCGGCATGGCTACTGGCGCGCCAGCCTGCCGCCAAGCTGCTGAACAAGTGTACAGATCAACGACCCTGGGGTCAGCCCGCGCCCAGTCGCGCACGGAAATCCATCCGCAATGCCAGACCCGCGATGACGGCGAAGGTCGCAAGGATCACTGGCCAGGGCGCCTGGCCGATCGCCGTCGCCCCCTGCCCCAGCCCGGCGGCCACGACCCCGCCAAAGGACCACAGCATCACATGTGCATGGGCCATCCTGCGTCCCAGCGTCGTCCGCCCCCGCACCAGCGCCGTGGCGACGATCAGCGAGACAAGGCTGATGATGGCAAGAAGGTGAAAGATGCCGGGGGTCTGGCTGTCTTCGTAGATGCCAAAGACGATCACATCCGACACCAGCAGCGCCCCGACGAACAGGTAGCCCCGGCGCCGGTGATCCCGCGTGCCCGGACGGCGCAGGAACTGCACCGTGCCGACGGCAAGCGCCACGATGACAAGGATCAGATGCAGGAGGCCCAGCCAGGTCATGCGCCAGCCTGACCGCCGGATCCGAATCCTGTCAAGCCAGGGCGCACAGCGACACCGCGCGCGCCCCGGCTGACCGGATCAGATCGCCTTTTTCAGGCTCTCGTCGATATAGATCTCGCGCAGACGCTTGGCGATCGGTCCGGGCGTGCCCGTGCCAATTGTGGCGTCGTCGATCTGCACCACCGGCTGCACGAAGGTCGTGGCCGAGGTGACAAAGGCCTCGTCTGCATCCTGTGCTTCCTCGATGGTGAATCCGCGCTCCTCGACCTCCATCTGGGCCTCTTTCGCGAGACGCAGAACAGCAGCGCGGGTGATGCCGTGCAGGATGTCGTTGGACAGCTGCCGGGTGATGATCTTGCCACCCTTCACGATATAGGCGTTGTTCGAGGTGCCCTCGGTCACCTGGCCATCCTCGACCATCCACGCATCGTCGGCCCCGGCCTTCTTGGCCATCATCTTGCCCATCGACGGATACAGCAGCTGCACCGTCTTGATGTCGCGGCGGCCCCAGCGGATATCCTCGATCGAGATGACCTTGATCCCGGTATTGGCGGCCGGCGCGTTGGCCAGGTTCTTCTGCTGCGTGAACAGAACCAGCGACGAGGGCGTTTCGGCCGGGTCGGGGAAGGCAAAGTCGCGGTCGGCGGGCGCGCCACGGGTGATCTGCAGGTAGATGCCGCCCTCGGTCAGGTCGTTACGCGCGATCAGTTCGCGGTGGATGGCCAGCAATTCGTCGGTGGTGACCGGCGCGGCCATGTCCAGTTCCTTCAGCGACCGTTCCAGCCGCTTCGCGTGCCCGTCGAAATCGACCAGCTTGCCCTCGAGGACCGAGGTGACCTCGTAAACGCCATCCGCCATCAGGAACCCGCGGTCAAAGACCGAGATCTTGGCTTCGTTTTCCGGAACATACTCGCCGTTCACATAGACTGTGCGCATTTCAGGCATCCTCAATTGCTTGTCCCTTCGTGACGCGCGGGACGGGGAAATTCAAGCGACAGGTTGCCGCCACGTTGGTCGGTGCGGGCCTCAGCCCCAAAGCGCAGGCTGCGACGGGTGGACTCCCTGTTCGTCGAACTGCAGCGGCGTGGCACGATCCTTGGCCAGCAGCAGCGGACCGTCCAGATCGGTGACCATCGCCCCCTGCGCGACCAGCACGGCGGGGGCCATGGCCAGCGAGGTGCCGACCATGCAACCGACCATCACGCCATAGCCCTGGGCCAGCGCGTCCTGCCGCAGGGCCAGCGCCTCGGTCAGGCCGCCGGTCTTGTCCAGCTTGATGTTCACCACGTCGTACTTGCCCTTCAGCTGCGGCAGCGATGCGCGGTCGTGACAGCTTTCGTCGGCGCAGACGGGCACCGGACGGTCCATGCCGATCAGCGCGTCATCCTCGCCCGCGGGCAGCGGCTGTTCGACCAGCGTCACGCCCAGGCGCACCAGGTGCGGCGCGAGGTCGGCATAGACCTCGGCCGACCAGCCCTCGTTGGCATCGACGATGATCTGCGCGTCGGGAGCGCCCCGCCGGACGGCTTCCAGCCGGGGCATGTCGTCAGGCGTGCCGAGCTTGATCTTCAGCAGCGGCCGATGCGCGTGCTTGCGGGCCGAGGCCTCCATCTGGTCGGGTTCGGCCAGCGACAGGGTGTAGGCGGTGATCTCCGGCCCCGGCGCGGTCAGACCGGCCAGTTCCCAGGCCCGTTTGCCGGCGCGCTTGGCCTCAAGGTCCCACAGGGCGCAGTCCAAGGCGTTGCGGGCGGCTCCTCCCGGCAGCATCTCCTGTAGGGCGTGACGGTCGAAGGGCGTCGTCAGGCCGGTGATCTCGGCCGCAACGCTTTCCATGGTTTCGTCGTACCGCGCGTAGGGCACGCATTCGCCGCGCCCGGTGATGCCGCCCTCGGTGATCTCGACGGTCAGGACCTTCGCCTCGGTCCGACTGCCACGGCTGATGGTGAATACCTCTGCCAGCGGAAAAGCTTCCGCGGTGACGCTGATCTCCACGCCCATCTCCTTCATCTTGCCCAAAATACTCCCGCCGGAGGCACGCGACGGCACCACCGGCAGGTCCGGTCTGGCCCAGCTTCAGCCGAGCGCCACCAGCGCGTCAACCAACCGGTCGGAGCCGTGGCGATACGGATCGACGGTGGGCAGGCCCATGCGATCCTCGACCTCCTTGAGGTAGGCGACGGCCTCGTCCTCGCCCAGGTGCTGGGTGTTGACGGAAATGCCCACCACCTCGCAGGCGGGGTTCGCCACGCGGGCCAATTGCAGCGCGGTGTCGCGCAGCGCCTCGAGCGTCGGCAGCTTGTAGCCCGGCAGGCCGCGCATGTGGTCGCGGGTCGGTTCGTGGCACAGGATCAGCGCGTCGGGTTGCCCGCCATGCACCAGCGCCATGGTCACACCGGAATAGGAGACGTGGAACAGGCTGCCCTGCCCCTCGATCATGTCCCAGTGGTCGTCGTCGTTGTCAGGCGTCAGCCATTCGATGGACCCGGCCATGAAATCGGCGATCACGGCGTCCAGCGGCACGCCTTCGCCGGTGATCAGGATGCCGGTCTGTCCTGTCGCGCGGAAGCTGGATTTCAGCCCGCGTTTCTTCATGTCGCGATCCATCGCCATGGCGGTGTACATCTTGCCGACGGAACAATCGGTGCCCACGGCCAGGCACCGCTTGCCCTTGCGCTTCTCGCCATTGGCGATCGGGTATTTCACCGACGGGATCCGCACATCGTGCAGCACCTGGCCGGTGGCCTCGGCCACGGCTTTCAGGTCGGGTTCGTCGCGCAGCAGGTTGTGCAGGCCCGAGGCCAGGTCGAACCCTTCCTCCAGCGCCTCGATCAGCACCTTTTTCCACGCGGCGGAAATCACGCCACCCCGGTTGGCCACGCCGATCACCAGCGTCTGTGCCCCGGCGGCCTTGGCTTCGGCCAGGGTCATGTCGGGCAGCTTCATGTCGGCCTTGCAGCCCTCCATCCGGAACTGGCCCACGGCGTTGTCGGGTCGCCAGTCTCGGATACCCTGCGCCACTTTCGCGGCCAGCGGGTCCGGCGCGTCGCCTAGAAACAGAAGATAGGGGGTCTTGATCATGGTAAGCTCCTTCTATGGCGCAAGTCTGGGCGATTCCGTCCGGGAAGAGGTTGCAATTCCGCAGATGCGAAACGATTTAGCGGGAAATTCTTCGAAGCAAGCACAGTTTCCCGGCAATCTTTGGCGTAGTTTTTCAGCAGGGCGGAGATTTCTGCCATCACTGCAATGACCTGAACCAGGTTCCCAAGGGGCCATGCCGCAGCGCAATATGCGCTTGCTTAGGTCTGGGTAATTTAATAACCCTCCTCGTGAACGATACGTAATATCCTTACTCAAGGAGGCAAGATGTCCTTCCGCATTCAGCCCACCCCTCCGGCCCGCCCCAATCGCTGCCAGCTGTTCGGCCCGGCGTCCAACGCCAAGCTGCCGCCCAAGATGGCCAGCTCGGACGCGGACGTGATCAACCTCGACCTCGAGGACGCGGTGGCGCCGGACGACAAGGAAAAGGCCCGTGCCATGTGCATCCAGGCGATCAGCGATGTCGACTGGGGCAAGAAGACCCTGTCGGTGCGCATCAACGGCCTGGACACGCCCTATTGGTACCGTGACGTCGTCGACCTGCTGGAACAGGCTTCCGACCGGCTGGACATGATCATGATCCCCAAGGTCGGCTGCGCCGAGGATATCTATGCCGTCGACGCGCTGGTCACCGCCGTCGAACGCGCCAAGGGCCGCACCAAGCCGGTCAAGTTCGAGGTCATCATCGAATCGGCTGCCGGCATCGCCCATGTCGAAGAGATCGCCGCCGCCTCTCCGCGTCTCGAGGCGATGAGCCTGGGCGCCGCGGATTTCGCCGCCTCCATGGGGATGCAGACCACCGGGATCGGCGGCACGCAGGAAGATTACTACATGCTGCAGAACGGCCAGAAATACTGGTCCGACCCGTGGCACTGGGCCCAGACCGCCATCGTCGCCGCCTGCCGGACCCATGGGCTTCTGCCCGTCGACGGCCCGTTCGGCGATTTCTCGGACGATGACGGCTATCGCGCGCAGGCCAGCCGCTCTGCCGTGCTGGGCATGGTCGGCAAATGGGCCATCCATCCCAAGCAGATCGCCCTCGCGAACGAGGTCTTCACCCCGCCCGCGCACAAGGTGGCCGAGGCCAAGGAAATCCTCGCCGCGATGGAAGAGGCCACCCGCACCGGTGCCGGCGCCGTGGTCTACAAGGGTCGTCTGGTCGACATCGCGTCGATCAAGCAGGCCGAGGTCATCGTGAAACAGGCAGAGTTGATCGCAGCGGGCCAGTAAGCCCCCGATCCTCAGCCCGAACGCCCGCGGAGAGGAGCCGCGGGCGTTTCTATTTGCGCCCCTGCCACCCCGTGTGGTCATGGGGAAATGACCTTTCAGACCGGTTCTTACCCCAAAGCCCCCTTGGCCTGAGCGTCATTTGGCTTAAAACATCCCCAAACCGGAATGAAAGGAGCCACCATGCGCCTCTTCGCCATGGCCCTGATCGCCCTGGGCCTTGCCCTTCCCGCCCGAGCCGAGATCGTCGAGAACGAGATGATGAAGGTCTTCGACGGCCACTGGGTGCAATCCAAGGATCCGTCGCAATTCGGCGCGCTGATGTTCCTGACCCAGGAACGTGCCGCGGCCGGGGAATATTTCACGATCCGCTGCGTCGGCGCCGACCGGTCGATCCGCATCGGCTTTCCCAAGCGGCAGAATGGCGGTGCCATCGGTATCACCATCGACGGCACCCCGCGCGAGATCGAGGCGAATTTTACCGGCCGCACCAAGGACCGGAACTTCCTCAAGGGCAATATCTTCAGCTACGAGCTGAAGTTTGACGATGCCGCCGCCCAAAGCGCCTTCCTCGAGGAAATGCGCGCCGGTCGGATGCTGACAGTGAAGGGGCAAAGCCTGCCGATCAGCCTTGCGGGCGCGGGCCAGGCCGTTCAGGAACAGGCCACCTATTGCCGCTGATCAGGCACGCTCGTCCTTGGGCGAGCCTATGACGACGTAGCTGGTGATCGCGCTGACCTGCGGCACGGTCCCCAGAACGTCCGTGTGGAACGACTTGTAGGATGCAAGGTCCGCCGCCTCGACCCGCAGCAGGTATTCCCAGGACCCCGTGATATTGTGACATTCCCGCACTTCGGGGGCGTCGGCAATCGCGTGTTCAAACGCCTCCTGCGCGGCCTTGGTGTGGTCCTTCAGCCCCACGGTGACAAAGGCGGTAAAGCCGACGCCCATCTTCTGGGGGTCCAGCACCGCGCGATAGCCGCGGATCACGCCCGACCGCTCCAGCTCCTGCACCCGGCGCAGGCAGGCCGAGGGCGACAGCCCCACCCGCCCCGCCAGTTCGAGATTCGAGATCCGTCCATCGCGGGTCAGTTCACGCAATATCTTGCGGTTGATCTCATCCATTCGTGCCGTCCAGTTGTGCAGTAAGCGTTATTATTAGCATGACTTGCAACCAAAGGCAGGCGAAACATCAATAGATTGCACGCAAACGCAATTCAACGAGTTCCCCCATGTCGCCCGAAGTCATCCTTGCCCTTGCCCTTTTCAGCCTCGTTTCGACGATCACGCCGGGGCCGAACAACCTGATGGTCATGGCCTCGGGGGCCAATTTCGGGTTCCGCCGGACCCTGCCACACATGCTGGGGATCAGCGGCGGCTTTGCCCTTATGATCCTGCTCGTGGGCGCCGGGTTGATCCGGGTTTTCGACCTCTACCCGGTCACGCATCAAATCCTGACGGTGCTCAGCGTCGGCTACCTGCTGTGGCTGTCGTGGAAGATCGCCAATGCCGCCCCGCCCGAGGCAAAGGGCGGCGAGGGCGCGAAACCGATGACGCTGATCCAGGCTGCGCTGTTCCAATGGGTGAACCCCAAGGCCTGGACCATGGCGGTGACGGCCATCACCGTCTACGCCGCCGATCGCAGCCTGCTGGCCATCCTGATCGTCGCGCTGATTTTCGGGGTCGTGGCGATCCCCTGCATCTCGCTCTGGACGGTGATGGGGCAGCAGATGCGGCGCATCCTGACCAATCCCGCCCGGCTGCGGGTGTTCAACTGGACGATGGCCGCGCTTCTCGTGGCGTCGCTGATCCCCCTCGTCTATCACTGAGGGATGACGCTGACCCTTCTGCACACCGCCCAGGTTCACGTGGCCCGGTTCGATGCCCTGCGCGACCGGATCGCGCCGGGGGCGGTGCTGGCCCATATCGTGGCGCCCGACTGGCTGGAGGACGCCCGCCGCGACGGAATCACCCCGGCCCTGACGGACCGGTTACGCGATGCGATTGGCGGGGCAGAAGGTCCGGTAATCTGCACCTGCACCACGCTGGGGGACGCGGCCGAACGTCTTGGTGCCATCCGTATCGACCGTCCGCTGATGCGCCAGGCCGCCCGGATCGGCGGCCGCGTCGCCATGGCCTATGCGCTCAGCTCGACCCTCGACCCCAGCCGCGCACTCTTTGCGGATGAGGCCGGCAGGGACCCCGACCTGATGATCGACCTGACCGCCCATTGGCCGCTCTTTGAAGGGGGCGATGAACAAGGTTTCGAACGGGCCATCGCAGACGGCATCCGACAGGCCATCGCCGGACAGCAGATCGACGCGGTGGTGCTTGCCCAGGCCTCCATGGCCGGGGCGGCGGATCACCTGGGGGATCTGGGGATACTGGTCCTGGCCTCGCCGGAACTCGCGCTGCGCTACGGACTGGGGATCGGGACGACCGGCTGACGCAGGATCGTGCGCAGTTTCTCGGGCGCGACGCGTCGGGGATCGGACAGGTAGATCTCGTGATGCGGCTTGCCGAAGGTCAGACCCATCCCCGGCATCACGCGGTCATGCAGATCGGCCAGCACCGGTGCCTCGTCGCTATAGGGGCCGACATGCAGGGTCTGCAGGCAATCGCCCTCCGCCTCCTCGATCAGCTGCACGCGGTCCAGCGCGTCGCTCTTGCCCCGCGCCTTTTCGCGCGCGGCGGCGACCATCGCATCGGTAACCGGCACCGGGATACGGATCATCGCCCGCCAATGCCATTCGTCCCGCCGCCCACCGGTAAAGGCCGTGGGGTCGTCGGCCCACCACAAAGCCTCCAACGGCGGCACGACGAAATCCGTGCCCGCCGCCTTGGCCTGGAACTTGATCCCGTAGGCCAGCGGGTACAGCGCGCCGATGGCCGCCGCATAATCCGGCCCGTCCGGGTTGCCCTGTCCCTGCACGGCCAGAAAGGTCATCGGCGGCACGTCCAGCCGTTCCCACACCCCTTTTCGACCCGAATACAGGGCTTTTTGCGTCTTCTTGACGTCCAGCTTGTCCATCTCAACCCCTCAGCGGCAGGTGGATCTGGGTCAACAGATCGTCGGGCGCAGTATCAAGCGGCGTGTTCAGATAGACCTCATAGGCCGCAGTGTCCGCGGGCTCCCGCCCCGACCCGGCCAGCCATGTGCCGAACAGGTAATCATAGGCCTCGGGCAGCCGCGCATAGGGCCCCTTGTAGTGCAGAACGGCATGATCGCCGCCCGGCAGGGTCCGCTCCTCCATTCCCTCGGGCAGGGCAAGGTCAGCGGCCAGTTCGAAGGCGGCAAAACTCTGCAACTCCGCCTCCGGCACGACCGAGACATCGTCGTAGAACACCCCGATCATCGCCCCCAATTGCGGGTAGAGCCCACGGGCGGCAATCATCACGTCGAGGCGGGAAAATGCCTCGGATATGCGGAAATAGGCGCCCCGATGGGGCAGGCCGACCAGGCGGCGGGACGGGACGGACTTGATATCGACGGGGAACATTGCGGACCCTCCTTTCCGGGATTTGACCAGCGGCACCGGGGTGCCGCGACGACGGAAGGCCGCGGGTGACAGGCCATATTGCACCGCGAAGGCGCGGTCGAAACTGTCCCGGTCGCCATATCCCACCGAGACCGCGATGGCGCTGATATTGCCGTCGGTCCAGACGATCTCGCTCGCGGCAAGGTGCAGCCGGATCCGCCGCACCGCCTGGGCGCATGTCTCTCCGGTCATCGCGCGGAACACGCGGTGCCAGTGAAACCGGCTCATCGCGGCGATATCGGCCAGAGTGTCCAGCGACAGGTCGCCCGCCGGATTGGCGTGGATATGGTCGATCACCCGCAGAAGGCGTTTTTCATAGGAATTGGTCATCTTAGCCTCCGGGGACGCCCTGTTCTTGCCAGCAGAGCCTCCGGCAAATCTTGCGGAGTTGCAAAGCCCGCCTGCCATGGGCATATAGCCCCAAGCCCCGGAGGTACCGAGATGAGCGAGACACCTGTGCAAACAAAGCCCGCCAGCGAACCCCATAACTACCTCGATTTCGAAAAGCCCCTGGCCGAAATCGAAGGCAAGGCGCGGGAACTGCGCGCCATGGCCCGGCAGAACGAAGGCATGGATGTCGAGGACGAGGCCCGCGCACTGGACGCCAAGGCCGCCTCGATGCTGACCGACCTGTACAAGGGTCTGACCCCTTGGCGGAAATGCCAGGTCGCGCGGCACCCCGACCGGCCCCATTGCAAGGATTACATCGAGGCCCTGTTCCAGGAATACACGCCGCTGGCCGGCGACCGGAACTTTGCCGATGACCACGCCGTGATGGGCGGTCTTGCCCGGTTCAACGATCGCGCCGTTGTCGTGATCGGCCAGGAAAAGGGCAACGACACCAAGTCGCGCATCGAACGCAATTTCGGGATGGCCCGCCCCGAAGGCTACCGCAAGGCCGTGCGCCTGATGGAACTGGCCGGGAAATTCGGCCTGCCCGTCGTGACGCTCGTCGACACGCCCGGCGCCTATCCCGGCAAGGGCGCCGAGGAACGTGGCCAGTCCGAGGCGATCGCTCGCTCGACCGAGAAATGCCTTCAGCTGAAGGTGCCGCTCGTCTCCGTCGTGATCGGCGAAGGCGGGTCCGGCGGCGCCGTGGCCTTTGCCACCGCCAACCGCGTCGCGATGCTGGAACATTCGGTCTATTCGGTCATCACGCCCGAGGGCTGCGCCTCCATCCTGTGGAAGGACGCCGAGAAGATGCGCGAAGCGGCCGAGGCGATGCGCCTGACCGCGCAGGACCTGCATTACCTTGGCGTCATCGACCGGATCATCCCCGAACCGCTGGGCGGCGCGCATCGTGACCGCGACGCCAGCGTCGAAAAGGTCGGCAAGGCGATCGAGGCGATGCTGGGCGAACTGGACGGGCATGGGCCTGACAAGCTGCTCAACGACCGTCGGCAGAAATTCCTAAAGATGGGGTCCAAGGGCCTCGCGGCCTAAGCATCCGTGAAAACAGGCGTCGTGGCAGTGAAACTGTCGCGGGCCTGCATCCAGCTGAACCACTCCGACAGGGCCGGATGGCACGCCAGCAGGGCGGCGCCCTCTTCGGCCATCGTGAAATAGGCCATCATCGGCGCCAGGTGCAGATCGGCGCGGCTGAGGTGACCGTTCAGGATGTGACCCTCATGGGCAAGCGCCTCAAGCTCTGACAGGACGTTCGTGGCATCCGCCATCCCCTTGGCGATCCGCGCCTCGTCCCGTGGCGCGCCTGCCGATACATCGGCGACGGCGGCGACAAAGACCTCACGAACCATGGGCCAGTAGCCATAGGAATCCACGATGCCGATCACCTGCGCCTCGCGCGCCCGGGCCAAAGCGTCCTCGCGCGTCCAGCGCGGGCCGGGCCAGCGCGCTTCGACATAGGTGGTGATCGCCGTGGCCTCGTAAATGCGGTGGCCGCGATCCTCCAGCATCGGGACCTTGCCGAAAGGGTGGGGATTATCGGCCTCGGGGTCGAAGGGATTGACCTCTTCCCAGGCATAATCGACCCCGCGCTCCGCCAGGGCCATCCGCGCGATGCGCGCATAGACCGAGTAGTAATAGCCCCAAAGCCGGGTCACGTCGTCAGCAGGCGCAGACCCTGGGTCACGTCCATGCGCACCGCCAGCCTCAGGCCCGGTTCGTCCCCGGCCTTCAGCGCGGCGATGATCAGGCGGTGGTAATGCGGCGGCTCGCTGCGCCGCAGACGCCCGTACAGCTTGCGCATCGTCGGCCCGAGTTGCAGCCAGACGGTTTCCGCCATGGCCAGCATCGCCGGGGCCTGCGCACGCAGGTACAGCGCGCGGTGGAATTCGAGGTTGGACCGGATATAGCCGACCGCATCATGGCGCTCGACCATCTCGGTGATGCCGCCGTTGATGGACTGAAGCCGATCGATCAGCGCGATATGCGCCCGCGGCAATGCGCGAGAGGCCAGTTCGACCTCCAGCAGCGACCGCAGGGCCGCCAGCTCCTCGATCCGGTCATTGGTGATCTCGGGCGTCGACACCCGGCCCGAGGCCGACAGGGTCAGCGCGCCTTCGGCCACCAGCCGGCGGATCGATTCGCGTGCCGGGGTCATCGAGACACCGAATTCCCGTCCGATGCCACGCAGGGTCAGGGATTCGCCCGGCGCGATTTCGCCGTGCATGATGCGCGTCCGCAGCCCGCGATAAACGCGTTCATGGGCGGCCGGGCTGGGATCGGGACGGGTCTGGATCAACATGGAACAGATTTGTGATCACATTTCCCGGTCCCGTCAATACGGCATCTGCGCCTAGCCCTCGAAGCGATAGCGATGCAGCTGCGCGCCCTCGCGCCGCAGCCAGGCGCGCTGTTCGGAATAGGGCCCGTGGATCGACTGCACAGCGGTCCAGAACCGCTCCGAATGGTTCATCTCGGCCAGGTGGGCGACCTCGTGCGCGGCGACATAGGACAGCACGTCGGGCGGAGCGAGGATCAGCCGCCAAGAATAGCTCAAACCGCCACTGGCCGAACAGGACCCCCAGCGGGATCGCGTGTCGCGCAACGTAATCCGGCTGTACCGCCGCCCCAGCACGTCCGCGTAATGGTCAGAGGCCTGAGCCAGCCGGTCCCGCGCCAGAGTCTTGAGATATCCCAGAAGCTTGGCCGCCATGGCATCGTCGGTCCCCGGCACGATCACCCGGTCCGCCTCGATCCGCACCTTGCGCCCGGTGCCGCCGGTCACCGTCAGCATCCGCCCCTCGATCGGCAGCGACGCCCCCGGCCCGACCTGGACGATACCGCCCTGCTTGGCCAGATGCCCCCTCAGCCACTCGGCCTTTTCGGTGGCGAAGGCCAGGCCCGACTTCTCGGAAACGCCCTTCGGCAGGGTCAGCGTGACGCGCCCGTCCAGCGACGAAACCCGCAGCGAAATGCGCCGGGCACGCGTCGACCGTTTCAGGTTGATTTCAACCGGGGGGTTGCCCGGCAGGACATGCTGGCCCATATGATCCCCGACCCGTTGGCGGCGCCCCATCTGGAAAGCCTTTGACAGCCTCATCTGCTTATGGCAGGGGACGCGGATCGTCGACAAGAGATGTCATCTGAAAGGGAATAACCATGCCCAAGGAAGAATGGGGTACAAAGCGCCTTTGCCCCACGACCGGCAAGCGTTTCTACGACCTGAACAAAAGCCCGATCGTCAGCCCCTATACCGGCGAGGTCGTGGAATTCGACGAATCCAAGAACCGCATGATCGCCGCCGATGCGGAGGATGCCTCGGCCAAGAAAGCCAAGGCGAACGACGATGATGACGCCGTTCTGGAAGATGATGATGACGTCGATGTCGAGCTGGACGATGACCTGCTCGAAGAGGATGACGACGACGATAGCGTGTCCCTCGATGAACTGGCTGACGTGGCCAGCGACGACGACGATTCCTGATATCGACAGGGAGGCCGACAAAGGCGGATTTTTCGCTTGATCCGCCTGAAAGCTTCCCATAGATAGCGCCGCACGGGTGATGAAACCCGTGCCGATGGGGCCTTAGCTCAGCTGGGAGAGCGCTTGCATGGCATGCAAGAGGTCAGGGGTTCGATCCCCCTAGGCTCCACCAAATCCCCTTGATTTGTTGGTCATCGACGCTGTACATGGACAGGACAATCGCCCCGTTCCATTTGTCGGTATTCTCGATTCCAAGCCGCGTGGAAGTGCCAAAGAATTCCGGCCCGACACGAGGCGGCGCACGCCCCCTGATCGCCACACCATAAACCCGAATCATCGGCAGCCAGTCGACATGCGTAAATCTGCGTTCGCGGTCCCAGGTGTCTGTCGGTTCGGAAGAGGGAAGAAGGATGGTGCCGCTGAAGGGACTCGAACCCCCGACCCCATCATTACGAATGACGTGCTCTACCAGCTGAGCTACAGCGGCATCCTTCTTGTACAGCGCTTTGCTGCACGTCCTGTCCCCGACCGGGTCGGGGCGCAGGGCGGGGGCGTCCGGATCGGACGTCCTCGTGAGGCGGGGCTATAGCACTCAGCCCCGCACAGGGAAAGACCTATTTCTCTGCCCGCGGGGCTTCGTCCCGGGTGTCTTCGGGGGGCAGGATCTCCGCGTCTTCGGGCTCCGGTCCCAGCGTCGGCTCGGCGGCAGGTTCGGGGGCGGTTTCCGCAGCCATCTCAGGCTCTTCCACCGATTCGGCCGACTTGTCCTCGATCGATCCGACGATCAGCGGCAGCATGGCGGTGCTGACTCCGCTCTGCACCTCGGCCGTGGGGCCTGTCTTCCAGGCCAGCGTGTCGAAGGCCCCGCAATTGTCGCAGATCGGGGTCCAGGCGGCATGGATGTGGTGGCAGTTCTCGCAGGTCCATTGCGGGCCACGCGGGGCGGACACGGCACGCGCCAGCCAACCCTTCACGATGGCGTCGGGGGCGCCCTCTCCGCGCTCCACGGCGGCCATGATCGTCAGGGTCCGGGCATCGGGGCTTTCCGAGGCCAGGTCGCCCAGGGCCCGGCGCGCTTCGGGGAAATCCTCGGCGGCGATGTTCAGCTCTGCCAGCAGCAGGCGGCTTTCACGATGCTTCGGCGCCAGCTTGACCAGCGTGTTGAACCGCTTCAGCCGTTCCTTGGGCGTCTCGTCGGGTTCGATGGCGGCAAAGGCGGCAGCCAGGTCGGGATGCGGCGCGGCCTCCCAGGCCTTCTTGATGACGCGGGTGGCGTTCCGCTTCTGCCCCTGGGCGATGTAGGATTTTGCGGCCATGACGGCGGCGGGCACCAGGTCGGGGGACAGGCGGTTTGCCTCGATCGCGGCCTCGCGGGCCTCGATGGTCGAATCCTCGGCCACGACGTCCTTGGCCTCCGACAGGGCCAGCACGGCGTCGCGGCGGCGATGCACGTCCCGCGGCATGGTGCCGTGACGGAGCTTGGCCTTCAGGGTGCTGCGCGCGCCCTTCCAGTCGGATTTCTGAGCCTGCAGCTTCAGCAGCGTGTCCTGCACTTCCTCATGCGCAGGCTTCAGGGCAAAGGCCTTTTCGGCCAGTGCCATCGCCGTGTCGGTATCCCCGGCGGCGAGCTTCTGCTTCATGATCCCGCGGACGCCGACGAACCGGGTCTTTTCGTTGGCCAGCAGGCGCTTGTAGGCCTGTTCGGCCTTAGCCTTGTCGCCCACCTGTTCCGCGGCCTGCGCGGTCAGCAGGGTCGTCAGTTCGGGACGATCCAGGTATTTCTCGGCCTTCGCGGCCTTGGACAGCGCCTTGCGCCCCTCGCCCGAGGCCAGCGCCATCATGCCCTCGCTCAGCGCGTCGAAACCCTTGCGCTCGCGGTTGCGGTCGAAATAGCGCGACAGGGCTGTTTCGTCGCCATTGATGAAATGCAGCAGCGCGATCAGCAGGCCGAACAGTTTCAGGAACAGCCAGACCGCCACCACCAGGATCACCGCGGCTATCACCGCCTTGAGGGGGGTCAGGTTGATCTCGATCCCGCCCATAGCGATCAGAACGCCACCTTCCATATCGAGCAGATAGCTCGCACCCAGCGTGGCCGCCGCCACCATGGCGACGAAAACAACGATCTTTACAAGGGACCAGAGCATCGGCGTTCCTTAATTCGAGTTCAGATCGGCCATCAGGCCATTGGCCGCGGCAACAGCGTCCAGACGGGTCTGCGCAGCAGCCTGCCAGGCGGACAATTCGGCCAGGGCCGGCTCGGGCAGGGCCTCGATCTCGGTCAGGGCGGTGGAGAGGTCACCGCGTGTCACGGCGGCTTCGGCGCGGGACAGGATGGCGTCGGGATCGTCGCCTTCCTTCGGTTCAAGCGACCGGATACCCAGCTGCGTCTTGAAGAAATCCCCGACAGAGCCGTTCCCGGCCCCCCGTGTCACCTGCAAGGCGGCGCGCGCGGCCGGCGGGAACGACCCCCGCAGATCGGCCATGGTCTGCACACCGTCGACATTGGCGGACAACGCATCGGGGATCTGCACACCTGTCGCGGCCAGTTCCTCCAGCGGATCGGCAAAGCCCATGCCTTCGTCCAGCGCCGACAGGATCCGCGTCAGCGCGGCGCGCGCGGTGCTGTCGGCGACCTGTGCGGCAGCGGCGGCTTCCATGTTCTGCGCCTCTTCGATCATTGCCTCGACCTCGGCGCGCTGATCGACCATGGATTGCTGAAGCCGGGCCAGCTCGGCCTCGTAGGCCTGGATCGCGCTTTCCGACACGCCTTCGCTGATCGGGCGTTTCTCAAGCTCGGTGATCTGGGTGCCCATCTCCGACAGGCTCGCCTCCATCGCGTCCAGACGTTCGGTCAGGGCCACGATCGCGGTGCCGTTGGCGGTCGAGATATCGTTGAGCGGCGCCAGGTCCGGCACCTCCGGCATGGCGGATTTCAGATCGGCCAGCGCCTGGTCCTGTTCGTCCAGCCGCAGGGTCAGATCCTCGGTCCCGGCCCCCGACATGTTCATGTAGGTCGCGGCCCCGAAGCCGATCCCGGCGGCAATCACGCCGCCCAGCAGCGCCGGGAAAAAACCGCCGCCTTTCTTCGGCTCATCCGCCGGGGCCGGCGGAGGCGGCGGCGCGGCAGCGGACGTGTCTTCGGTGATCGGCTCGGGACGCTCCTCGGCGGGCATCTCGGTATCGGCGATCTCGGGGGTGTCCTCGACGGGGGCGGTGTCGTCGCCCGCATCATCACCCGTCGCGTCGATGCTGTCCTCGCCGGAGGTCGCGGTCACGCTGTCATCGGCAGCGAGGCTGTCATCGCCCTCGGACGACGCGGCAGTGGACGTATCCTCGCGCTCCGGTTCCGGCAATTCGATGGCTTCGGCGCCCGGCTCGACCGTATCGTCACCGTTGGTCGCATCGCCCGGGACGGTCTCTATCTCCTCGGCGGATGGATCGGCGGACTTGGCGTCCAAATCAACGCTCTTGTCGTCATCATTCGAGGATTTTTTCTTGGCGGCCACGAAAACTGTCCTTTCGAATCCCTGCTTTGCAAATGCAGCACGATTACCTTAGTGCGCGCCCCCGGTGCCCTCAACCCGTTGAAGGGTCGCCATTACCGCGCGGGCCATCGCCGCGGCGTCGGGCGCCTCGGCAATGATCAGATCAACGCCCGACATCCCGTCCAGTTCCGCCGCGACGTTCGCGCTCATGGCGATGCAGTGCAGCGGCGCGCCCGGATCGGCCTGACGCCTGAATTCCTTGGCGCTGCGCGGGGAATAGAGCGGCACGATCACCGGGGCATCCCCGCCCAGCAGATCGCGCGCGGCATCGGTCAGGGGCAGCGGCACCTGGTCGTAGATCACCGCCTCGCTCACGTCCTGACCGGCGGCGTTAAGTCGCGCAGCGACATCGCCCCTAGCATGGCGCCCGCGCAGGTGAACCCACCGGCCCGCCACCGGATCGGCCAGCATCGCCTGCACCAGCGCCTCCGCATCGCCGCCCCGGACCTCCGCGTGCAACCCGGCGGCCCGGGCCGCGCGGGCCGTTGCCTCTCCGACGCAGATCGCGGGGCGCTCGGGACCGCCCAGATCGCCATAGACCCGCGCGGCATTGCGCGAGGTCAGGATCACGCCCGCCACGCCCTCCATCGGGGGCAGCGCAGCGGCCCGACGCACATCAAGCACCGGGCTTTGCACCACGTCGCAGCCGGTCATCGCGGCCAACTCTGCGGCAGTGCTTGCGCCGTCGTGGGCGGGGCGTGTCATCAGGATCACCGGTCGCATCCGGCGCCTCCCCATTGTTTCAGGGACTTGCCAGTGCTACCTGCACGGGGGTCTTCATGCAATCGGCGGGTCGATGTCGGACGCTCTTACCATCCTCGGGCTGGAAAGCTCCTGTGACGATACCGGAGCGGCGGTCGTACGCGGCCAGCCGGGCAAGGCGCAGGTCCTGTCCTCGGTGGTCGAGGGCCAGACCAGCCTGCACGCGGCCTTTGGCGGCGTCGTGCCGGAAATCGCCGCCCGCGCCCATGCCGAGCGTCTGGACGATGTCGTGCGCCAGGCGCTGAGCCAGGCCGGGCTGGGCCTTCGCGACCTCGACGGGATTGCCGTGACCGCCGGGCCGGGCCTGATCGGCGGCGTAATGTCCGGCGTGATGTGCGCCAAGGGCATCGCGCTTGGTGCCGGGCTGCCGCTGATCGGGGTGAACCACCTGGCCGGGCACGCGCTGACGCCGCGCCTGACCGATGGCGCGGTCTTCCCCTACCTGATGCTGCTGGTCTCGGGCGGGCATTGCCAGTTCCTGCTGGTGCGCGGCCCCGACGAATACCGTCGCCTTGGCGGCACGATCGACGACGCCCCGGGCGAGGCCTTCGACAAGACCGCGCGCCTGCTCGCCCTGCCCCAGCCCGGTGGCCCCTCCGTCGAGGCCGAGGCGCGCAACGGCGACGCCAAACGCTTCCGGTTCCCGCGCCCCCTGCTGGATCGCGAAGGGTGTGACATGTCCTTTTCCGGGCTCAAGACCGCCGTTCTGCGGATGCGCGACCAGGTGATGGAGGGCAACGGTCTGCGCCAGCAGGACCGCGCCGATCTCTGTGCCGGGTTCCAGGCCGCCGTTGTCGATGTCCTGGCCGAGAAAACCCGCCGTGCCCTCGCGCTCTACCTTGCCGAAAACCCCGCGCAGCCGATGCTCGCCGTGGCCGGGGGTGTCGCCGCGAACAAGGCCATTCGCGCCGGGTTAGAGACTGTTTGCGCCGATATGCACACCGCCTTCACCGCACCGCCGCTGGCGCTCTGCACCGACAATGGCGCGATGATCGCCTATGCCGGGCTGGAGCGTTTCGCACGCGGCGAACGCGATGACATGACACTGGCCGCCCGGCCCCGCTGGCCGCTGGACCGTTCCAGCGCCGGCATGCTGGGCGGCGGCCGGAAAGGACCCAAGGCATGATCTCGGTCATCGGTGCCGGCGCTTTCGGAACCGCGCTTGCCATCTCCATGGCGCGTGGCGGCACGCCCGTCACGCTCTGGGCCCGCGATGCCGATCATGTCGCACGGATGCAGGCCGACCGTGTCAACGCCGCCCGGCTCCCCGACATGGCCTTTCCCGAGGCGCTGCGGGTGACCGGCGACATCACCGACCTGCCCGACGGCCCGGCGCTGCTGTCAGTGCCGATGCAAAAACTCCGCCAGGCGCTGATCGATGCCCCTGCCCTGCGCGATCATCCCCTCGTCGCCTGTTGCAAGGGGATCGAGCTGACGACGACCAAGAGCCCCTCGCAGGTCATCGAAGAGGAACGCCCCGGCGCGCAGATCGCCCTGCTGACCGGCCCGTCCTTCGCGCAGGACATCGCCCGCCGCCTGCCGACCGCGCTGACGCTGGCCTGTGCCGATGACGCGCTTGGCCGCGACCTGCAACAGCGGCTGACCACGGCGAACCTGCGGCTCTACCGCACGACGGATGTCACCGGGGCGGAAATCGGCGGGGCGCTCAAGAACGTCATGGCCATCGCCTGTGGCGCCGCCATCGGGGCCGGTCTGGGCGAAAGCGCCCGCGCCGCGCTGATGACAAGGGGCTATGCGGAAATGCAGCGGATGGCGCTGGCGCTTGGCGCGCGGCCCGAAACGCTGGCCGGGCTGTCGGGCTTCGGCGATCTGACCCTGACCTGCACCTCGGACCTCTCGCGCAATTACCGCTTTGGCCGGTCCATCGGCCAGGGCGACGATTTCGACCCCGCGATCACGGTCGAAGGCGCGGCCACCGCCCGCGCCGTGCAGGCCCAGGCCCGCGAGATGCAGATCGACATGCCGATCACCGATGCCGTTGTCGGCCTGATCGGCGGTGACCTGAAAGTTCCGCAGGTGATGGACCTGCTGCTCTCCCGCCCCCTGAAGGAGGAATGAAGATGCTTTTTGCCCTGATGGCCCATGACAAACCCGGCGCGCTGGATATCCGCAAGGCCAACCGCGATGCCCACCTCGCCTATATCGACGAGACCGGAGTCGTCACCCAGGCCGGCCCGCTGCTGGACGCGAACGGGGACATGTGCGGATCGCTGGTCATCCTCGACGTGGCCGACGCCGCCGCTGCGCAAGGCTGGGCCGACAACGACCCCTATGCCAAGGCCGGGCTCTTCGCCGATGTCACCCTGACGCCCTGGAAGAAGGTGATCGGGTGATGCGGTACTGGCTTTTCAAATCCGAACCCGACACCTGGTCCTGGGACAACCAGGTCGCCAAGGGCGAGACAGGCGAGGAATGGGACGGCGTCCGCAATTACCAGGCCCGCAACTTCATGCGCGAGATGTCGGTGGGGGACCGTGGATTCTTCTACCATTCACAGAAAACGCGGGAAATCGTCGGGATTGTCGAGGTCTGCGCCGAAGCCCATCCCGACAGCACCACCGATGACGACCGCTGGGAATGCGTGGACATCAAGGCCGTGAAACCGGTGCCCAACCCGGTCACGCTGGACGATATCAAGGCGACCGAGGCGCTGTCAGACATGGTTCTGGTCAAGAATTCCCGCCTGTCGGTCCAACCCGTCACCGAAGACGAATGGGCCCTGATCTGCAAGATGGGCGGCGTCGACGGCGTCTGAAAACGCTAGGCGATCGCTCGGTTCCCTGCCTAAACTCACCCCGTGAACGCTGTGCTTCAGGAGGATGAGATGGGCGTTGTGGCAGTTTTGGTGGCGGCTCTTGCGGGGTTTGCCATGGGCGCGGTCTGGTACATGGCGCTGTCGAAACCCTGGATACAGGCCGCGGGGATCGAGGTCGACGAAACCGGCCGCCCGAAGAACGGCTCGCCCCTGCCTTTCGTGATCGCCGGCATCTGCATGATCCTCGTCGCGGGAATGATGCGGCACATCTTTGCCATGGCGGGGATCGAAACCCTTGGCGAAAGCCTGGTCGCCGGGCTGGGGATCGGCCTCTTCTTCATCACGCCCTGGGTCGCGATGAATTACGCCTATGCGCAGCGTCCGTTCAAGCTGACGATCCTCGATGGTGGCTATTCGATCCTCGGATCGGCGGTGATCGGACTGGTGCTGGGCCTGTTCTGAACCCCGGACGTGAAAAGGGTCCGGACACCAAATCCGGACCCTTCAACACTCAAGACCCACTCCCACCACGAAGCGGCCCTTCAGGAATACTATACCGACCAGGGGCGTCGTCAAAACCGCAAGTCGTTAGAATGCCCCTAATTTCGGACATATCTTAAAAAATCAGCCGTAAACGGCTTCTTTTCCGAAATGTTTGACGAGCATGTAATAGACGACCGCGCGGTACTTGTTGCGGTTCGACTTGCCATAGGTCTCAAGCACGCTGTCAATCGCCTGCATCAGCTCGGGCCCATCGGCCAGGCCAAGCTTCTTCATCAGGAAGTTCTCTTTCACCGTTTCCAGCTCGCTCTCCTGGCTGCTGGCGACGGTGGACGCGTCGTCATTGTAGATCGAAGGCCCGCAGCCAATCGTGACCTTGGTCAAAAGATCCATGTCGGGGGTCATTCCGCATTTCTCTTTCAGATCGTCGGCATACTTCGCGATCAGATCGTCTCTCTTACCCATTTCAGTCTTCCTCTTATTCCCGTCAAAGCACTGGCCTCAGGCGTATTTTCCCCTGTCGACACCACTTTTATAGACCCGCGTCCGGAAAACGCGAAAAGTTTCTTAATTTTTTGCTCACCGAAGAAAGCTCAACCCAGAGTGCAGCTTTTTTCGTGACAAGTTCATGACGCATCGCGCAGGCTCAACCTGCGGCCGATCCGAAGGCGCGCCCCGGATCGGGTGCGAAACGCAAAAAAATGGAACGGGGGACACCGCATGACGACGGAAACCTTTGTCGTCGCTTACGAAGGCGGCGACGGCGATACCAGCCTGATCGATTACGCGATCGAACGGGCCAAGAAGGACGGGGCCCAATTATTATTGGTCCATATCCTCGAATGGTCACCATATTCCTTCCTCACGCCGCAGGAGCTTGAAGAACGCAAGCAGCGCCGCGCGGAAGAGCTCGAGCGCGCCAAGTCGGCCGTGCTCGATCCGGCGATGGAAAAGGTCAAGGCGGCGGGAATCGCAGTCGACTGCAGGTTGAAATTCGGCAACGTCGTCGAACTCATCGCCGAGATCGCCGCCCAGGAAGATGCCGCAATGATCTTTGTCGGCCGCGCCGGGTCGCAATCCATGGCGGCACGGGTCTTCGGCTCGGTTCCCATCGGTCTGGCGCAGGTCGCGCCCGTGCCAACCGTCATCGTACCCTGAGCGAAGGAGTTTGAAAGCTATGCGATTGAAAACAGCCCTCACTGCCCTCGCCGCCTCCATGGCGCCTTTACCTGCCATGGCCCAGGGTATCGACGAAACCATCAACAATATCTTTGCCAATTACACCGGCTGGTACGTTTCTTTTATCTTTGCCCCTTTGCCTGGTACCAATTTCTCCTGGATCGCCCTCTGGCTTGTTGTCGGCGCGCTGATCTTTACCGGCTATTTCGGCTTCATTCAGCTCAAGGGGTTCTGGCATTCCATCCAGCTGGTGAAAGGCGATTACTCCGACCCCGATGACGCCGGGGAGGTGTCGCACTTCCAGGCCCTCGCCACCGCGCTTTCGGGCACGGTGGGCCTTGGCAACATCGCGGGCGTGGCCGTGGCCGTCGGGATCGGCGGGCCGGGCGCGACCTTCTGGATGATCATTGCCGGGCTCTTCGGCATGGCGACCAAGTTCACCGAATGTACGCTGGGCGTGAAATACCGCAACGAATACCCCGATGGCCGGGTGTCGGGCGGCCCGATGTACTACATCACCAAGGGGTTCGGCGAACGCGGCCTTCCGGGCGGCAAGGTGCTGGCGGTGCTCTTCTGCATCTTCACCATCCTGGGCGCCCTTGGCGGCGGCAACATGTTCCAGGCCAACCAGGCGCATGCCCAGCTTGCCGGTGTCGTGGGTGACTATCCGGGCTGGATCACCGGTATCCTGCTGGCAGGCGTGACCTTTGCCGTGATCGTCGGCGGGATCAAATCCATCGCTTCGGTGACGGAAAAGGTCGTGCCGTTCATGGGCATCTTCTACGTCCTCGTGTCGCTGATCATCCTGATCATGAACTACGACATGATCGGCTGGGCCTTCGGTCAGATCTTCCTTGGCGCGTTCACCGGGCTTGGCGTTGTCGGTGGCTTCACCGGCGCCCTGATCCAGGGTTTCCGCCGCGCCGCGTTCTCGAACGAGGCCGGGATCGGCTCTGCCGCCATCGCGCACTCTGCGGTGCGGACCAAGGAGCCGGTGACCGAAGGCTATGTCGCCCTGCTTGAACCGTTCATCGACACGGTGGTGATCTGCACGATGACCGCGCTGGTCATCGTCATCACCGGCGTTCTGAATGTCGATCCGGAAACCGGGCTCTACATCTGGAATGCCGAAGCCGGCCGGATCTCCACCGAAGGCGAAGTCGCGGGCGTCGCCCTGACCTCTGCCGCCTATGCGCGGGCCTTCTCGTGGTTCCCGGTTCTGCTGGCCGTGGCGGTTGTGCTCTTCGCCTTCTCGACCATGATCTCGTGGAGCTATTACGGCCTCAAGGCCTGGACCTACCTCTTCGGGGAAGGCGCGGCCAAGGAAACCGTGTTCAAGGTGATCTTCTGCCTGTTCATCGTCATCGGGGCCGCTGCCAACCTCGGGCCGGTCATCGACTTCTCGGATGCGATGCTCTTCTCCATGGCGATCGTGAACATCATCGCGCTCTACCTGCTGATGCCGATCGTGAAGAAAGAGCTGAACAGCTACATCTCTCGCCTGCGTTCGGGCGAGATCAAGAAGTTCAAGCACTGAACGCGGCTTGAAACCGTCCCGCGCCACACCCGGCGCGGGACATCCCCAATTTCCTCACATCACTGGCTGAACGGCTCCGGATCGGGAAACCCGCATTCCGACGCCCCGTCGCTGCACGCCGCAAACTTGTACCGGCCGGAACTGTAACAGGCCTGCGCCAATTGCACGCTCTTCGACGGGCTCAAGGCCGCCTCGCTGCCGCAGGCCCAGGTGCCGTCACGATTTTGCGCGCAGCCTTTGACATAGGCTGGCTGCTGGCAGGTATTCGTCGCGGTAACCGTCAGGGAATTGCGCGAGTCGCAATGCTGACCAAAGGCCGTATCGAGGGACACGCATCTGCCCAGATCCTCCGCTCCCGCACCATTGGATGCGAGGGTCAGACAGGACATGACGAATGCGACCTTCCAGGCCAATGGTGCCTCCTACCAGTTTTCCGTGCCGCGAACCGCGCCGCAAATGAACGGGCGTTCACGTCGGGACAACGCACGAGGGGCAAAAAAGGGGCCGTAAAAACTACAATAATTTTCGTGAAAAATTCTTTGAAATTATGAAACTTTCAACGTCAGAAGATTTGACAGCCGCGACTCACCTCGGGCCGCCGGGCGCCCGTGGCAACCGCCACCCGAACCGCACGCTGGCCACCCGCAGCACAAAGGCCAGCAGGATCGCTCCGCTCGCCGCATAGGTGCCCGGCAATCCCGCCCGCAGGCCCAGCCCGTAGGTCAGCGCCCCGGCCAAGGCCGCCAGGGCATAGACCTCCTCGTGCAGGACGCGCGGCACCTCTGCCGCCATCACGTCGCGCACCACGCCGCCGCCCACGGCGCTGATCATGCCCAGCAGCACCGCGCCCGGCAGTTCCAGCCCGAAGACCAGCGCCTTCTGGCAGCCCGCCACCGCGAACACCCCAAGGCCGACCGCATCCAGCAGCATGACCGGCCGGTTCAGCCGGTCGATCAGCGAAAAGAAGAAGAACCCGCACAGCCCCGCCGCACAGGTCACTGCCAGCGGCACCAGGTTCTGCAACACGGCGGGCGGCGTGTCGCCCAACAGGATGTCCCGGATCGTGCCGCCCACCACGCCCGTGGCCGTGGCCAGCACCATGATGCCGAACAGGTCCAGCTGACGGCGGATCGCCACCATTGCGCCGCTCAACCCGAAGACGAAGGTGCCCAGCAGATCGAGCACCGCAAAGATCGTGACGGCCGTCATCGGTTCCTCCTCTTGGTCGGCCCGGCATATCACATCCCGCACGCCACACGGCAATCGCAAAGAAAAGGGCCGCCGAACCCATGTCCGGCGGCCCAATCTTCCTGTCGTTCCGAAGGACGATGGATCAGTAGCGGTAATGCTCCGGCTTGAACGGACCTTCCGGCGACACACCGATATAATCGGCCTGTTCCTTCGCCAGCTTGGACAGTTTCACGCCGATCCGCTCCAGGTGCAGGCTGGCGACTTTCTCGTCCAGGTGCTTGGGCAGGATGTAGACCTCGTTCTTGTACTCGTCGCCCTTGGTCCACAGCTCGATCTGGGCCAGGACCTGGTTGGTGAAGGACGCGGACATCACGAAGGACGGGTGGCCGGTGGCGTTGCCGAGGTTCAGCAGACGGCCTTCGGACAGCAGGATGATGCGATTGCCGTTCGGCATCTCGATCATGTCCACCTGTTCCTTGATGTTGGTCCACTTGTGGTTCTTCAGCGCGGCGACCTGGATTTCATTGTCGAAGTGGCCGATGTTGCCGACGATCGCCATGTCCTTCATAGCGCGCATATGCTCGATCCGGATGACGTCCTTGTTGCCGGTGGTGGTGACAAAGATATCGGCGGTGTCGATCACGTCTTCCAGCGTCGTGACCTGGAACCCGTCCATGGCGGCCTGCAGGGCGCAGATCGGGTCGATCTCGGTCACGATCACACGGGCACCGGCCCCTTTCAGCGACGCGGCCGAACCTTTACCCACATCGCCATAACCGCAGACCACGGCGACCTTGCCGGCCATCATGGTGTCGGTGGCGCGGCGGATACCGTCGACCAGCGATTCCTTGCAGCCATACTTGTTGTCGAATTTCGACTTGGTGACGCTGTCGTTCACGTTGATCGCCGGGAAAGGCAGCTGACCGGCACGGACCAGCTGGTACAGGCGGTTCACGCCGGTGGTGGTTTCCTCGGACACGCCCTTGATCTGGTCGCGCACCTTGGTGAACCAGCCCGGGGATTCCTTCATCCTCTTGGCGATCTGCTTCTTGATCACCTCTTCCTCTTCCGAGGAGGGAACCGGGATCACGTCTTCGCCGGCTTCGGCGCGGGCCCCCAGCAGGACGTACAGCGTCGCATCGCCGCCATCGTCCAGGATCATGTTCGGGCCGTCCTCGAACATGAAGGACTTGTCCAGGTAATCCCAATGTTCCTCAAGGGTCTGGCCCTTGATCGCGAAGACCGGAATGCCCGCTTCGGCGATTGCCGCGGCAGCGTGGTCCTGGGTCGAGAAGATGTTGCAAGAAGCCCAGCGCACATCGGCGCCCAGCGCAGCCAGCGTTTCGATCAGCACGGCGGTCTGGATCGTCATGTGCAGCGACCCGACGATGCGCGCGCCCTTCAGCGGTTTGCTATCGCCATACTCCTCCCGCAGGGACATGAGCCCCGGCATTTCCGTTTCCGCAATATCGAGTTCCTTGCGGCCGAACGCGGCGAGGGAGATATCTTTGACGACGTAGTCCTGGGTCATAAAACGATCCTTTTTGTGACGCACGGGCTTTGGGTTACCAGCCGCCCCGACAGACAGCAAGCTCACAGCCCTTATACGCCTCTATCCTGTCCAGGTTGCACTTTCACAAAGACCGGATGGGAAATTTTTGTGCGCTCGGGCCTGCGAAAGCCACAGCTGTGCAAGATGCCCGGCGAATGCGATGCTTGTCCCCAGCGCTGGGACCCGGTGACTGGCCCGTCGGTTCAACGTGCATCGCAGCCCGGTTCGGGCGCCGCGAAAACCGCCATCAGGCGCCCAACTCCCGGTGACAGCGCCAGCAAAGCCCGGTATCCAACCCACGAAAAAGACGGAGCAACTCATGGCCAAACAGGCACGCGCGTGGCAACGCATGCTGTCGGGGCGCAGGCTCGACCTGCTGGACCCGACCCCGGTGGATATCGAGATCGAGGATATCGCCCATGGCCTGGCCTTCGTGGCCCGGTGGAACGGTCAGACCTATGGCGATTACGCCTATTCCGTCGCGGAACATTCCCTGCTGGTCGAGGCGCTGTTTCACCGCATCACCCCCGATGCGACCCCGGCGGACCGCCTGACGGCGCTTCTACATGACGCACCCGAATACGTGATCGGCGACATGATTTCCCCGGTGAAGGCCGCCGTCGGGCCGGGTTACGGCGCACTGGACGACCGTCTGACCGCCGCGATACATATCCGTTTCGGCCTGCCCGCCGTCACGGCACCGCAGCTCAAGCGCAGGATCAAGAAGGCCGACAAGATCTCTGCCTGGATGGAGGCGACCCAGATCGCCGGGTTCTCCATCGGCGAGGCGGACAAGTTCTTCGGCCGCCCGGACCGGGAGGTGATCGAGGGACTCAGGATCGACCTGCGCCCGCCGGTCGAGGTCCGTAACGACTTTACTAACCGTCATGCCGAATTGCTGGAGCTGATGTCATGATCCATGTTCGCCGCGCCGGGTCGATGGATTGCCGCGCCATGTCCGACCTGTTGAACGAAGTGATCGCCATCGGCGGCACCACCGCCATGACCAATCCGACCGACGCCGCCATGTTGCGGGCCAAGATGGGCGATGGGCCCCTTTCGCTCTGGCATGTGGCCGAAGATGACGAGGGCACGTTGATGGGGTTCCAATGGGTCGAACCGCATCCCGATCACGAAGACCCGGTCGGACAGATCGCGACCTTTGCCCGGGTCGGACAGACGGGTCTGGGGATCGGGTCAAAGCTTTTCGCCGCGACCAGGGATGCCGCGCAGGCTGCCGGTTACATCTGGATCAATGCGGAAATCCGCGCCGACAATGCCAGTGGTCTGACCTATTACCAGAGCCGCGGGTTCGAGGATTACGGACGCATCCGGGATTGTCGCCTGGGCAACGGCACGACGGTCGACAAGATCCTCAAGCGTTACGACCTGTAACCGCCGGTCCGCGGCACCGCGTTTCGCACCGACGCAATACCGACCGGATACCGACGCAATACCGACGTGCCGTTCGGTGGGTTAACGGGGGCTGCGTTTTGCCAGGATCCGCTGAAGCGTCCGGCGGTGCATGTTCAGCCGACGCGCGGTTTCAGACACGTTCCGATCGCACAATTCATAGACCCGCTGGATATGTTCCCAGCGCACGCGATCCGCGCTCATCGGGTTCTCGGGCGGCGGCGGAAGTTCATCCCCCCGAGCCAGCAAAGCATTCGTGATATCAGTGGCATCCGCGGGTTTGGCGAGGTAATCCGTGGCCCCGATCTTGACCGCCGCAACCGCCGTGGCAATCGCACCATAACCGGTCAGAACGACGATCCGGCTGTCGGGGCGTTTCTCGCGCAGCACTTCGACAACGTCCAGCCCGTTGCCATCCTCAAGCCGCAGATCGCAGACCGCATAGGCCGGGGGACGCGCTGTCGCGATGGCCTTGCCCGCCGCGACCGATCCCGCCATCTCCACCTGAAAACCGCGCTTTTCCATGGCCTTAGCCAGTCGCTTCAGGAAGGCTTCGTCGTCATCGACCAACAACAGCGACTTGTCTTCGCCAAGATCAAGCTCTTCCGCCATCCGATCGACCTCCAGAATTTCCTTGCGCAGTCAGCAGTTTGTATCCCGCCGCATGCGTAGCGTCAAACATTCAGGGTTCGTTATCTGGCGTCCAGGAAACAGGCGACCTTCTCGGCCATCGCCTCGGGTGTTTCATCACGCCGGAAATACTCCACGAACCCTTCTTCAGGTAGTGTCAGATAGGTAAAGGTCGAATGGTCCACGAGGTAATAATCCTCGTCGCCATCCTCGGGCTCCTGCTTCTTGTAGTAGGTCCGATAGGCCTGGCTTGCCGCCTTGATCTGCTCGGCCGACCCGGTCAGGCCCACCAGGCGCGGGTGAAGATAATCCGTGAAATCAGCCAGTTGCTCGGGCGTGTCGCGCTCCGGATCGATCGAGATGAAGACGGGCTTCACCGAATATCCCTGTTCTTCCAGCATCGTCACGGCCTCTGCGTTGCGGGCCATGTCGTAA
Source organism: Pseudooceanicola atlanticus (assembly GCF_000768315.1). Taxonomy (GTDB): domain Bacteria; phylum Pseudomonadota; class Alphaproteobacteria; order Rhodobacterales; family Rhodobacteraceae; genus Pseudooceanicola; species Pseudooceanicola atlanticus. The sequence continues at coordinate 42,901 of NZ_AQQX01000014.1, read as the reverse complement.
GGGCAGACGTCAGGGCAGTAGGTGTAGCCGAAATAGATCAGCGACGGCTCGTCGATCACGTCCTTGTCAGTGACCGTCGCCCCGGTTTCGTCCACAAGGGTGAAGGGCCCGCCGATCTGACCTGTCCCGCCGGCCACCGCCGATGACCGGCACTGGGCAAAGACATCGTCGTTGCGCCCCATGGCGGTGAAGACCCAAACCCCTGCGGTCAAAAGGATAATCGCAACAGCGGCGACGATGGCATAGATGCGGGTCATGGGAATCCTCTGGGCGATTGCGTGTACTTGCCGGCAGACCTAACAATTATTCCCAGGGTTTCAATCAGGACAAGTGAGCGCAGAGCGACCATGGCCGAACCGAATTTCGACGTCCTCAAGGGCCAGGAGCGCGGCAACTGGATCCGTCTTCGCACGATCATCCTGCTTCGCTGGGGCGCCATCAGCGGTCAGCTAGCGGCGCTTCTGGTCGCGCGAGAGGTCTATGGCCTCTCCCTGGAATACGGCATGTGCTTCCTGGTGGTCGGGACCTCTGTCATCGGCAACCTGATCGCCAGCGTCGTCTTCCCCGAAAGCAAGCGCCTGTCCGAAGCCGAGAACCTGCTGATGGTTCTCTTTGACCTCCTGCAACTGGCGCTGTTGCTCTACCTGACCGGCGGTCTGCATAATCCGTTCTCGATCCTCGTGGTGGGGCCCGTGACCGTGTCCGCCATGGCGCTGACAGGGCGTTCGACGCTCTTTATGGGGTCGGTGGCGATCTTTCTGGTCACGCTGCTGACCGAATTTCATCTGCCCCTGCGCACGTCCGAGGGGTTCATCCTTCAGATCGCGGATGTTTTCCTGTTCGGCCAGTGGCTTGCCATCGTGATCGCCATCATCTTTCTCGGGATCTATTCCCGCTGGATCGCGAACGAGTTGCACTCCATGTCGGACGCGTTGCAAGCCACGCAATTGGCGCTCGCGCGCGAGCAGAAGCTGACCGATCTGGGGGGTGTCGTCGCCGCCGCCGCGCATGAGCTTGGCACGCCTCTCGCGACGATCAAGCTGACATCCTCGGAGCTGGCGGAGGAGTTGGACGACCGGCCCGACCTGGCCGAGGATGCCCGGCTGATCCGGGAACAGGCCGACCGGTGCCGCGACATCCTGCGCTCCATGGGACGGGCGGGGAAGGATGACCTCCACCTGCGCCAGGCCCCCCTGACAACGGTCGTCGAAGAAGCAGCAGAGCCGCATGTGAACCGTGGCAAGCAAATCCATTTCGAATTCGCCGGAGAGGAGGAGGACGCTCCGCCCCCCAGCATCCTGCGCCGGCCCGAACTGATCCATGGTCTGCGCAACCTGATCCAGAACGCCGTCGATTTCTCGACCGCGCATGTCTGGGTCGAGGCGCAATGGTCCGACGATCAGATCGCCATTCGCATCATGGATGACGGGCGCGGCTATGCCCCGCAGGTGATCGGGCGGATCGGGGACCCATTCATGCGGCGCAGGCGATACAGTGACGATGGCTCGCAGCGGCCAGGATATGAAGGCATGGGCCTTGGCCTGTTCATCGCGAAGACATTGCTGGAGCGGACCGGCGCAGAGCTTAGCTTTGCCAATGGACCGGATCATCACGGACGGTTCGGGAAGAACTCCGAACGGACCGGCGCCGTGGTCGAGGTCGTCTGGCCCCGCCGCACGATCGACGCCCGCGATGGTGACACTCCGGTGAGATATGGTGAGAACCAGCCGATCCAATCCTGACTCGACTTGGCGTCAAAAAATCCAATTCTTAATGATTTATTTACTAAATCGGTTAATCTCTGGACGTGTAACGTAATGGGTATATTTCGTGACGCTTGGGGTCTTCGATATCAGTCTGATTGTGGTGGTGAGTATCGCTACAGCTACGGCTGCAATGTTCATCCTTTTCCTGGCAGTGAGCGTTCGACATAAGCAACGCGATCTGACCCGTTCGAAAAAGACCGCGCTTCTCCGGGTATCGCGTGGCCGCATTTCAGAAGCCGACCCCGCTTTGCGAAATCTTCTTGATAGCCAGGACTGGGATGGCACGCCAACTGGCCTGCGCCCTTTCCTTGCCTTTCGGTTTTCCAAGCTGCCCCAGAACCTTACCGCCCTTGATGCAGGGCGTACGCATAGTTTCGTTGCGCAGGACGCCACCGACGTGGCCACGCTGGATGTCATCCGGCAGGGCGCGGTTTTGACTGTCAGGATCAACGATCGTCGGTCGGAAAATGCCGGAGAAGCGCATGCCGCTCTCTATCGCAAGGATCAGACGAAGACGCTGGCAAGGGCGGTCGACAGCGCGCCTTACCCCGTTTGGATGACCGATGCGGACGGGCGCGTTGCCTGGTCGAACCGCGCTTATCAGCAGCTGGAATCGGCGGTCGGCGGGGCCCGCGCGGATGGCCGGCCCATTCTCGACCTGAATGACAGATCGCAGAACCTGGCGGATCGCGAACAGCATCGGTGTCGATTAAAACGCCCCGACCAGGACCAGGATCAATGGTTCGACGTTTCAGAAGATCAAAACGGCGGGCATTGCATATTCCATGCCACGGATGTCACTGCCGTCGTTCAGGCCGAAGCGGCCCAGCGGACTTTCGTGCAAACTTTAACCAAAACCTTCGCACAATTGTCGATCGGGCTGGCCATATTCGACCGGAACCGGCAGCTGGCATTGTTCAACCCTGCCCTGATCGATTTGACGGAGCTGAGCGCGGAATTCCTGTCCGGGCGGCCAAGCTTTCTGTCCTTCTTCGACAAGCTGCGGGACGAAAAGATCCTACCGGAGCCGCGCAATTACACCTCCTGGCGGGATCAGATCCTCGATCTGATCGCCAAGGCCGAGGATGGCCGGTATCAGGAGACCTGGACGCTGACATCGGGCAACACCTACCGCGTCACCGGTCGGCCGCATCCAAACGGTGCCGTTGCCTTCCTCTTTGAAGACATCAGCGCCGAGGTCACGCTGACCCGACGGTTCCGCGAACAGCTGGACCTGTCGCAGGCTGTGATGGAAACCCTGGATGATGCGATCGCGGTTTTCTCGCCCCAGGGAATGCTCAGCTATACCAACCCGGCCTACCGCAAATTGTGGAAGGTCAACGAAGAGGCCAGCGCGCTGGACATGAGTGTCAGCGACGTGTCGCGCCACTGGCAGGATCTGTCAGAGCCGAACCCGATCTGGGGCGACTTCCGCGACTTCGTCGTCGGCTTCGAGGAACGCACGGATTGGAACGCGACGATCCTCATGCGGGACGGAAGGCCCGTGGATTGCCAGTTCAAACCGCTTCAGGGCGGCGCGACGCTGGCGCATTTTCGGGTGATGACGCAGACGCACCTGATGTCGTTCCAATCCGCCAACTGACAGCTTCCGCTTGCGAGCGGATTCGAGACGGGTAATGTCGGCCCATGACCGACACGCGCCGCCTTTACGTGACCCGTTCGCCCGAAGAAACCGGTGAGCTTGCACAGGCTTTCGGCGCAATCCTGCAACCCGGGGACCAGATCCTGCTGGAAGGTCCGGTGGGCGCCGGCAAGACCCATTTCGCCCGTTGCCTGATCCAGTCGATGCTTGGCTGGGCAGAGGATGTGCCCTCGCCCACCTTCACCTTGGTGCAGACCTATGACACCGAAAAAGCCGAGATTTGGCATGCCGACCTCTACCGTCTGACATCTCCGGACGAGGTGATCGAATTGGGGCTGGACGAGACCTTTGAAACGGCGATCTGCCTGATCGAATGGCCCGACCGGCTTGGGTCGCTCGTGCCCGCAGACGCGCTGCGCCTGCAATTCGTGACGGTCGATGACGAAACACGAGAGATCACCGCGACCGGGCCGGACACTGCCTGGCGCGATCGCCTGCCGGAGACGCAGAATGCCTGACATGCGGGACCAACAGATCGACGCTTTCCTGGCGGGCACCGACTGGGCGATGGCCCGGCGGGCGAAACTGGCCGGCGATGCCTCCAACCGGCGGTATGACCGGCTGACCCTTGGCCGCGACAGCGCCGTGTTGATGGACGCACCGCCGGAAAAGGGCGAGGACGTCCGGCCCTTTGTCGCAGTGGCGGAATACCTGACCGGGATCGGGTTATCGGCCCCGCGGATCATAGCCGCGGATACCGAGGCGGGGTTCCTCCTGATTGAGGATCTGGGCGACGACCTGTTCGCCCGCGTACTGGAGCGGGACGAGACGCTTGAACAACCGCTTTATGCCGCGGCGACCGACGCGCTGATCCAGCTGCACCGCGCCGCGCCGATGGCCGGGCTGGAGGCCTATGATCCCTCCCGCATGACCGAACTCAGCACGCTGGCCTATGATTGGTACCTTGCCGAAAGCCTTGGTCCAGACCCCGAGGCAAAAGCCGCCTTTGGTGCCAAATTCGAGCCTGTTCTGGCTGAAAACGCCGAATGCTCGGTCACGATCCTGCGCGATTACCACGCCGAAAACCTGCTCTGGCTGCCCGACCGGGACGGGGCCGCACGGGTCGGACAACTGGATTTTCAGGATGCGATGCTGGGGGATCGGTCCTATGACCTCGTCTCTCTCCTCATGGATGCGCGGCGCGATGTGTCCGCCGATACGCGCGATGCGATGATCCGCTATTATGCGGCGGAGACGGGACAGGAGGCCGCAGCTTTCGAACGCAGTTTTCACGTCCTCGGTGCGCAGCGGAACCTGAGGATCCTTGGTGTTTTCGCGCGCCTGTCGCGGCGTGACCGCAAAGCCCATTACGTCGACCTGATCCCGCGCGTCTGGGATCATCTGATGCGCAACCTCGATCATCCAGCGCTGGCCGGGATTGCGGCCCGGATCAAAGGTGACCTGCCCGCACCGACCCCGGAAATCCTGGAAAGGCTGCGGCGATGACGCCCGAGGCGCTGATGCTGTTTGCCGCGGGCTTTGGCACGCGGATGGGCGCGCTTACCGCGGATCGGCCCAAGCCGTTGGTCGAGGTCGCGGGCAAACCGCTTATCGATCACGCCCTGGCACTGGCGGATCCGGTTGTACCGGGCCCCATCGTGGCCAACCTGCATTACCGCCCCGAACAGCTGGAACAGCACTTGGCGGCAACACGTGTTCAGACCCTGCGGGAAGAGCCTGACATTCTGGATACCGGGGGCGGCTTACGGAATGCGCTGCCGCTGCTGGGCGACGGGCCGGTCTGGACCATGAACAGCGATGCGGTCTGGGCGGGCCCGAATCCGTTGGCAATGCTGAAAGACGCGTGGCGCGACGGGATGGAGGCTTTGCTGCTGTGTATCCCCCCCGCGCAGGCGATCGGTCACAAGGGACAGGGGGATTTCGTGTCTGACGGCAGTAAGGTGTCGCGCGGGCCGGGCCTTATTTTTTCAGGTGCCCAGATCCTCAGGACCGACGGCTTGCGCGATATTCCCGGGGACAGTTTCTCGCTCAACCTGCTGTGGAACGACATGCTTAAGCGCGGCACGCTGCATATCCTGACCTATCCCGGTCAATGGTGCGATGTCGGCCATCCCGAGGGCATCACCCTCGCCGAAGAGATGCTGGCCCGGCATGTTTGAGCCGAGCGACAAGCCCCGCGTCTTTGGCGTGCCTCCCGGGGCGGATTTTCCGTCGACACTGGTGAACGGGCTGTTGCATCGCACCAAGGACCTGCCGCCCGAGGCGCTTGGCCGGGCGGTCCTGATCGTGAACACCCGGCGGATGGCGCGCCGGATCCGGGCGCTGTTTGATGCCGGGCCGCCCCGGTTGCTGCCCCGTATTCAGCTGGTGACGGATTTCGGGGAAACCGTTGCGCTTGGGAATATCCCGGCACCGACCTCTCCGCTCAGGCGGCGGTTGGGGCTGGTGCAACTGGTGCGCGCGCTGATCGACAAGGAACCGGACCTCGCCCCTCGTGCCGCGCTGTATGATCTGGCCGACAGTCTCGCCACGCTTTTTGACGAGATGCAGGGCGAAGGGGTGACCTTTGATGCGCTCGCCAATCTCGATGTCAGTGCCCATTCCGACCACTGGGCGCGGGCGTTGAAATTCCTGACGATCGTGCAGCAGGTCGAGGACCAGTCGACCCACCCGGATCCGTCCGCCAGGTTGCGAATGGTGTCCGAATACCTGGCGCAGCTGTGGCAGGAGGTTCCGCCGCAGCATCCGATCATCCTGGCCGGGTCGACCGGGTCGCGCGGGGCGACGAACCTGCTGATGCAGGCGGTCGCAAAGCTGCCCAACGGAGCGCTGGTTCTGCCGGGCTTCGATTTCGATCTGCCCGATCATGTCTGGGAAACCCAGCTGGATGACATGCTGACAGGCGAGGATCACCCGCAATTCCGGTTCCGCAAGCTGACAACCGCGCTGGATCTGCGAAAACGCGATGTCGGTGAGTGGCATGGGTCGGACCATAACAGCGCGCGGAACCGGTTGGTGTCGCTTGCGCTGCGGCCCGCGCCGGTGACGGATCAATGGCTGTCCGAAGGGCCCAAGATCACCGATCTGGACGACGCAATGGCCAATGTCACCCTGGTCGAGGCGCCCTCGCAACGGGAAGAGGCGCTGAGCATCGCGATGCGTCTGCGCAAGGCGGCGGAAGACGGGCAGAAGGCCGCGCTGATCACCCCCGACCGGTTGCTGAGCCGCCAGGTCACGGCCGCGCTGGACCGTTGGGGCATCCTGCCTGACGATTCCGCAGGCGAACCCTTGCACCTGTCCGCGCCCGGGCGGTTCCTGCGGCAGATTGCGGCTCTGTTTCACCAGAAAATGGGGGCAGAGGCGCTTCTGGCCCTGCTGAAACACCCGATCTGTCATTCCGGCGAATTGCGGAACTATCACCTTCTGCTCTCCCGCGCGCTGGAACAGCGGGTCCGTCGCAAGGGGCCGCCCTTTCCGGATGCGGAAACGATCCTGTCCTTCGCTGAAAAGCAGACCCATGACATCGCCCCGGCCTGGGCCAATTGGGTGAATTCGACCCTGATCGGGCTGGATTCGGGTCAGGAACGACCCCTGACCGAACATGTGGATCTTCTGATCGAGCTCGCCGAACGGCTGGCCGCAGGGAGCCAGACCGACGGATCCGGCCGGCTTTGGGAAAGCGAAGCGGGGCAGAAGGCGCGCTCTGTCATGGACAAGCTGCGCGATGCGGCGGAGGTCGCGGGCACGATGGGACCGGAGGATTTCGCCAACCTTCTAACCGCGATCCTGCAGGGCGAAGAGGTACGGTCCAGCGCCACGCCGCATCCGCAAATCCTGATCTGGGGCACGTTGGAGGCGCGGGTTCAGGGGGCCGACGTGGTGATCCTTGGCGGGCTGATCGAAGGCAGCTGGCCAGAAGCGCCAACCCCCGATCCCTGGCTGAATCGCGCGATGCGGGCCGAGGTCGGGTTGCTGTTGCCGGAACGGCGCATCGGCCTGTCTGCCCACGACTTCCAACAGGCAATCGGCGCGCCGGAGGTCTGGCTGACCCGCGCGCTGAGAGGGTCGGAGGCGGAAACCGTCGCCTCCCGCTGGCTGAGTCGTCTGACCAACCTGCTCGACGGGCTAGGGCCCAAGGGCAAGACCGCGTTGAGCGATGCGCGCAAACGCGGGCAGCATTGGCTGGGGCTCGTGCGCAGCCTGGAAGCGGTGCAACAAGTCGCCCCTGCCCCCCGCCCTGCCCCCTGCCCGCCGGTCATCGCCCGACCGCGCCAATTGTCCGTCACCCAGATCAAGCGGCTGATCCGTGACCCCTACGCCATCTACGCCCGGGAAGTGTTGCGGCTGCGTCCCCTCGATCCGCTAATGAAGGCGCCCGATGCGCTGATGCGCGGCATCGTGATCCACGAGGTGATGGAAACCTTCATCAAGACCGCCCTCGATGCGCCCGAGCGACTGACGACGGAGGAATTGATCGACCTGACCCGCACCACGCTGGACCAACACGTGCCCTGGGCAGAGGCCCGGCTGATGTGGCTGGCGCGCATGGCCCGCGCGGCCGAAGGCGTCGTGCAGGGTGAACTTCGGCGACGCGAACAGGGGCGGCCCGCCGGGTTCGAGATCCCCGGCCAGGCACGTATCAACGAGGTCGATTTCACCCTGACCGCCAAGGCCGACCGGATCGACCTGGATGCCAACGGGAACGCGCTGATCTACGATTACAAGACCGGCGCGATGTCGACGCCGAACCAGCAGAAAAGCTTTGACCTGCAATTGCTGCTTGAGGCCGCGATGGCCGAACAGGCGGGGTTCAAGGACCTTGATCCCCGGCACGTGGTGCGGGCCGCGTTCATCGGGCTTGGCGCCAATACGAAAGAGGTCGACGCCCCGCTGGAGGACCTGTCGGCCGATGAGGTCTGGGCCCGATTTTCGACCCTGATCCAGCAGTATTTTGATGCTGATCAGCCCTACACGTCCCGCAGGGCGATGTTCAAAGCGGACATGGAGGGGGATTACGATCACCTCGCCCGCTTTGGCGAATGGGATGTCACGGCCCTGGCCGAGCGGAGCATTCTGACATGATCCGCGACGACGCCACGCAGCGGCAGGTCGATGCCGCCCGCCCCGACAAATCAACCTGGCTGGCCGCGAATGCCGGATCGGGCAAGACCCGCGTGTTGACGGACCGCGTGGCGCGGTTGCTGCTGGACGGCGTGTCGCCCCAGCACATCCTGTGCCTGACCTATACCAAGGCCGCCGCGACCGAGATGCAGAACCGCCTGTTCAAACGGTTGGGCGAATGGGCGATGCTGCCGGATGCGGACCTTCGAAAGGCCTTGTCGGACCTTGGGATCGAGGGCGCAGTGGGGTCCGAACGGCTGCGCCATGCCCGCACGTTGTTTGCCCGGGCCATCGAAACGCCGGGTGGTCTGAAGATCCAGACGATCCACTCTTTCTGTGCGGCGCTGCTGCGGCGGTTCCCGCTGGAAGCCGGTGTGAGCCCGCAATTCACCGAGATGGAGGATCGTGACGCCGCGCTTCTGCGCGCGCAGGTGATCGAAACGCTGGCCGAAGGACCGGGGCGGGACGTTCTGGCGCGGATGGCATTGCAATATTCCGGCCAGACGATGGAGGGGCTGACCGCCTCTGTCGTCGGGCACGCGGATCAATTCGCGCAGCCGCAAAGCCGCGAAGACCTGGCGGGACAGTTGGGGCTACCCGCAGGGTACACCGCCGATCAATTGCTGAGAGAGGTCTTCCTTGGCAGCGAGATGGAGATACTGGACCGCCTGCGCGCCGCGGCGGCTGGCGGAAGCACAACCGATCAGAAACTGGCGGCCAAGCTGTCGGCGATTACCGGTCCGGACATGGCCAGCCTTGCTATCCTCGAAGACGTGTTCCTGACTGGTGCCAGCGCGAAAGAGCCGTTTTCGGCCAAGATAGGCAAGGTTCCGACGAAAGGTACGCAGGCGACGCTTGGCGATCTCATGCCAGAGGTCGATGCGCTGATGGGTCGGGTGGAAACCGCGCGGGACAGGCGGTTGGCATTGGATGCGCTGGACCGGACGATGGTGCTTTACGACTTCGCGGCGCTGTTCCTTCCGGCATATGCGCGCGCCAAGACGCTGCGCGGCGCGATGGATTTCGACGACCTGATCCTGCGGACGCGCAACTTGCTGACGGATCGCTCCGTCTCGGCCTGGGTGCTTTACCGGCTGGATGGCGGGATCGACCATATCCTCGTGGACGAGGCGCAGGATACGTCCCCCGTACAATGGCAGGTGATCCAGGCGCTGGCGCGGGAATTCACCAGCGGGGAAGGCGCGCAGGACGGCAAGCTGCGCACGATCTTTGTCGTCGGGGACAAGAAGCAGTCGATCTATTCGTTTCAGGGTGCCGATCCCAGCGGGTTCGACCGGATGCGCGACGAATTCGACGACCGCCTCACCGCGCTTGGCACACCGCTGCAAAGGATGGCGCTGGCGCATTCCTTCCGGTCCTCGCCCGCGATCCTGACGCTGGTCGACAAGGTGTTCGAAGGGCGTGACGCGTCAGGTTTTTCGCCGGAAGAGAGACACATCGCCTTTCAGGACGCCCTGCCCGGCCGTGTCGATCTCTGGCCGCATATCGAGAAGACGGACAATGCCGACGATGGCGACTGGGACGATCCGGTCGATCTGCCGGGCGAACAGGACCACGATGTGGTTCTGGCCGAACGCATTGCCGGGGCCATCGCGGACATGGTTGCGAAAGAGATGCCCCTGCCCCTCGGTCCGGGACGCGCGCGGCCCGTTCAGCCCGGTGACGTGCTGATCCTGGTGCGCCGCCGACGCCGCCTGTTTCACGAGATCATCCGGGCCTGCAAGGCACGTGACCTGCCGATTGCGGGCGCGGACCGGCTCCGCATTGGCGGGGAACTGGCGGTCAAGGATCTGACGGCGCTGATGTCCTTCCTCGCGACGCCCGAGGATGACCTGAGCCTTGCCGCCGTTCTGAAATCGCCGCTCTTCGGCTGGTCCGAACAGGAGCTGTTCGCCCTGGCGCATCGCCGGACCTCCACCAACCTGTGGCCGGCCTTGCAGGGGCGAAGCGATCACGAAGGGACCCGCGCGATCCTGCACGACCTGCGCGACCATGCCGAATTCCTCAGGCCATACGAATTGCTGGAACGGACGCTTACCCGGCATGGCGGGCGCAAGCGTCTTATGGCGCGTCTCGGGACAGAGGCGCAGGACGGGATCGACGCGCTGCTGGACCAGGCGCTGAGCTATGAGCAATCGCAGGTGCCCAGCCTCACCGGGTTCCTGGTCTGGCTGCAAGGTGACGATCCGGAGCTGAAACGCCAGATGGAAAGCGCCGGATCGCGGATCCGGGTGATGACCGTGCATGGGTCAAAGGGGTTGGAGGCGCCGATTGTCTTCCTGCCAGAAACCCAGAACCGGAAGGAGGAATTGCGCGGCGATATCCTGTCCGACCAGAGCCGCGCCTGGTGGAACGTGAGCAAGACCAGCGCACCGCGTTACCTGACGCAGCTGCGAGAGGCCGCGCTGGAAAAGCAACGCGAGGAATCTGACCGGCTGTTATATGTCGCGATGACGCGGGCCGAGAAATGGCTGATCGTTGCCGCCGCCGGTGATCTGGGGAGCAACGGCGATACCTGGTACGATCGGACGCGCGACGCGATGGCCAGCCTGGGCGCGCGGGACCAGGATTTCACCGGTGGGCCGGGATTGCGGCTGGAAACCGGCGACTGGAGTGATCTCGCGATGGAACTCGCGCCGGATACCACCACCCACGACCCGGAATTGCCGGAATGGGCCAGCCTTTCCGCCCCGCGCCCCGATCCAGACGCCGAAACCCGCAGCCCATCCGACCTGGGCGGGGCCAAGGCGTTGCCCGGTGAGGCCGGACTGGACGAGGAGGCCGCCAAGCGGCGCGGGCGGCAGGTCCACCTGTTGCTGGAGCATCTGCCCTCGATCCACCCGGATGGCTGGGCCGATCACGCAGCGGAACTCCTTGAGGACGGTCCCGATGGCGCGTTCGGAGAAGAGCTCGCCCTGTTAACAGCCGAGGCGCACAAGGTACTGACCGCCCCGCATCTCTCCGACCTTTTTGGCGCGGAAGCCCTGGAAGAGGTGTCGCTGACCGCGACCCTGGACGATCTGGACGGCGACCGGATCCACGGTACGATTGACCGGCTGATCGTGACCCCGGATCGCGTGCTGGCCGTTGATTTCAAGACCAACGCGATTGTCCCCGAAAGTGTCTTGCAGGTGCCGGACGGGTTGCTGCGTCAGATGGGTGCCTATGCGGCGGCGCTGGCGCAAATCTACCCGGATCGGCGCGTGGAAACGGCGCTTTTATGGACACGGACGGCGACACTCATGATGTTGCCGCACGATGTTGTGACTGCGGCTTTGCGGGACACTACAACTTCTTGACCCTCTGCCGAGGCAACCTTACGTTCAGGGCCAACGCGCTAGCAGCCAGGAGAGCTCTCGATGACCACCGTTGCCGTGACCGACGATACCTTTGATTCCGAAGTGAAAAATTCCGATGTCCCCGTCGTGGTGGACTTCTGGGCCGAATGGTGCGGCCCCTGTAAACAGATTGGCCCGGCCCTCGAGGAACTGGCCGAAGAGTTTGGCGGCAAAGTGAAAATTGCCAAAGTCGACGTCGATTCGAACCCGAATTCGCCGATGCAGCTGGGCGTGCGTGGCATCCCCGCGCTGTTCATCTTCAAGGATGGCGAAGTGGTGTCGAACCGCGCCGGTGCCGCGCCGAAAGCGTCGCTGAAGTCCTGGATCGAAGAATCCATCTGATCCGGATCGGAAAAGTTTCGAAAAGGGGCGTCCCATCGGGGCGCCCTTTTTCATTCCAGCGGCCAGCCACCCCGGATCAGGGCGTCGCGGATCTGGTCCTCTGCCTCGGGCCGGCCGGCATTGATGGACATGTGCTGCCAGAACCACCAGACGTACCGCGCATAGTCGGGCGCATGGCTTTCGATCTTGTCGAAAGCGGACAGGTCGCCGGGTGTTGCGCCTAGCGCGATGTGGTGAAAATCGATGTCTCCGAACAGAATGCAGGGCTTTTCGAAGAAGTAGCCGAAGAAACCAGCGGCTGAGTTCATCGTGACCACGTAATCGCAGTCGGGCAGCAGGTGTTCCATGCCGCCGGTGGTGAGGGTCAACAGGGGATAGCGGGCCTCGAGCTTTTCGAGCGCCTCCAGGTCGGCCTTGGAATAATCCTCTTTCGGATGCAGCGCGGCGACGATGCGTTTGCCCGGTGCGCGGTCTAAGACATGTTCGATCATCTCGATCGGAGAGCAGGACTGGAAAGATCGCCGCTTGGTCAGTTTTCCCTGCAACGGGATGTAGACAAAGCCGTTCTGGGTCTGTGTCGCCGCCTCGGGAAACATCCGTTTGCGCCAGAAGATGAAGAACCGGTTTGCCTCGGGTTCAGGCACTGTTTCAGGCGAAAACACGGATTTGGCGGTGTGCCAATGCCACCGCTCTGCCGTCGTTTCGATCTGCCAGAACGGATATTGATAGACCCGGCGAAAGGTCAGACCGCCCGGTGGAGGCGGAGCCATATGAACCAGGGCGCGTGCGTCGCGATCCGTCCCGAGCGCGTCTTCGGCTTCGGGATGAAAATCCACCGACCATCCCGCCTGGTCCAGCACACCCACAACACGCGCGATGAAGTTGTGTTCGCCCGCGCGGGCGCTCTTCAGCAGGGACGGTTCAAGGTAGAAGGCTGCGCGGTTCGACATGGCGCGACGCTAGCCCCGGGTCTGGGCGGCGGCAAGCCACTGGGGTTGTCGCCATGCCAATGGGACCGCATATAGACGCTCAGCGTAAGGAGTATCCGATGGCAGATAACGATTTTCCCGGCTGGCACGGCACCACGATCATTGGCGTCCGCAAGGGCGGTGAGGTGGTGATTGCCGGTGATGGCCAGGTTTCCATGGGCAACACCGTCATGAAGGGTACGGCACGCAAGGTCCGACGCCTGTCGCCGGGCGGCTATGACGTGGTTGCGGGCTTTGCCGGGTCGACCGCTGACGCCTTCACCCTGCTGGAACGGCTCGAAGCCAAGCTGGAGGCGACGCCGGGCCAGTTGCAGCGTGCCTCTGTCGAGCTGGCCAAGGATTGGCGCACAGACAAGTATCTGCAAAAGCTCGAAGCGATGCTGATCGTCAGTGACGGCAAGGACCTTCTGGTCATCACAGGCGCCGGTGACGTGCTGGAACCCGAGCATGACGTTGCGGCAATAGGATCGGGCGGAAATTACGCCCTCGCGGCCGCGCGCGGCCTGCTGGAAACCGATCTCGCCGCCGAGGATATCGCGCGAAAGGCCATGGCCATTGCCGCCGATATCTGCGTCTTCACCAACGGCAACCTGACCGTGGAGAAGATCGGTGGGTGAAACCACCTTCACCCATGACGATCTGCGTGCCGCCGTGGCCGCAGGCGCCTTGGACGAAGACCAGGCCGCCCGTGTCCTGACCTTTGCACAGGAGCGGGCCGGCACGCGCGCCGCGCTGGCCGCCGATGATGAACCGTTCGAGCTGTTTCGAGGTTTTTCCGAGATCTTCATCTCGGTCGGGCTCGGGTTGCTGTTCGGCGGCATGCTACCGCTGGCCCTGCTGATGGACCGCCCCGGCCTGATCCTGATCGTGTTCGCGGTCATCATCTTCTTGGCGGCGCGGTATTTCACACTGAAACGGCGGATGTCCCTGCCCTCCATCGTGCTGGTGACGGTCTATTCCTCCTGTGTGTTCGGCGCGGCGGCGGATTTGACGGGGCAATTTGATACGTCGCTGACCGGATCGACCTTCTGGGGCTTCATCCTGTGCGGGATCACTGCTGCGGCGTTGCTGCTGTGGTATCGCGTCTACCGACTGCCCTTCACGATGTTCCTGCTGGGCCTGACGGGGATCGCATTTGTCGCCATCGCGACCAAATCGCTGGTGCCCGTCACACTTGGCGCCCAGTTCACCGACCTGTTCGACCTGCGATCCGGGTACAACCTGGCGCTTGGAACGCTGATCTTCGGCATCGTCGCCTTCATCGCCGGCATGTGGTTCGACATGTCCGATCCGCATCGGCTGGGGCGCAGGGCGGCATCCGCCTTCTGGCTGCATCTGCTGGCGGCTCCGGCGCTGGTGAATACGGTCGCGATGACCTTCTACAACATGCAATCGGCGCTCGGGTACACGCTGCTGACCCTGTCGCTGCTGGTGATCGCCTTTCTCGCGCTGATCATCGACCGCCGCAGTTTCCTGACCGCCGGCATCGGCTACATGGCCGTTCTGCTGAGCCTGGTGATCCAGACCGCAGATGGCAGCACGATGTGGATGTGGATCCTGCTGATCCTCGGGCTGTTCGTGACCTATCTCGGCACGTTCTGGACCCGGATCCGTGGCAAGATCCTGCGCGCCCTGCCCGACTTTCCGGGCAAAACGAAACTTCCTCCCTATATGGACGCAACATGACCGATCTGACCCCCCGCGAAATCGTATCCGAGCTTGACCGGTTCATCATCGGACAGAAGGACGCCAAGCGTGCCGTAGCCGTTGCGCTGCGCTCGCGCTGGCGGCGTCGGCAGCTGGCCGACGATCTGCGCGACGAGGTGTTTCCCAAGAACATCCTGATGATCGGGCCGACCGGTGTCGGCAAAACGGAAATCTCTCGCCGCCTGGCCAAGCTGGCCCGCGCGCCCTTCATCAAGGTCGAGGCCACGAAGTTCACCGAGGTCGGCTATGTCGGCCGCGATGTCGAACAGATCGTGCGGGACCTGATGGACAGTTCCATCGCCATGACCCGTGAATACATGCGCGAGGACGTGAAGGCCTCGGCCCACAAGATGGCCGAGGATCGCGTGATCGAGGCGATTGCCGGTTCGGATGCGCGTGAAGGCACGCGGGAAATGTTCCGCAAGAAGCTTCGCAACGGGGAACTGGACGATACCGAGATCGAGCTGGAGGTCGCCGACAATTCCAACCCCATGGGCATGATGGACATCCCGGGCCAGCCGGGCAGCCAGATGGGGATGATGAACCTCAGCGATATCTTCGGTAAGGCGTTCGGCGGCCGCACCGTGAAACGCAAGATGCGCGTCGCGGAGAGCTATGAGCTGTTGATCGGCGAAGAGGCCGACAAACTGCTGGACGATGAAACCGTGAACCGCGCCGCGCTGAGCGCGGTCGAGGAAAACGGCATCGTGTTCTTGGACGAGATCGACAAGGTCTGTGCCCGGTCAGATGCGCGTGGCGCCGATGTCAGCCGCGAAGGCGTGCAGCGTGACCTGCTGCCGTTGATCGAGGGCACGACCGTGTCGACCAAGTACGGTCCGGTGAAAACCGATCACATACTTTTTATCGCCTCCGGCGCCTTCCACGTCGCCAAACCGTCGGATCTGCTGCCGGAATTGCAGGGTCGCCTGCCCATCCGGGTAGAACTGAAATCCCTGACGGAGGCCGATTTCGTTGCGATTCTCACCGAAACCGACAACGCGCTGACACGGCAATATACCGCGCTGATGGAAACTGAGGGCGTGAATGTCGAATTCACCGAGGATGGCATCGCCGCCCTGGCCAAGACCGCTGCAGAGGTGAACACATCGGTCGAGAATATCGGCGCACGGCGGCTTTACACGATCATGGAGCGGGTGTTCGAGGAACTGTCATTCCACGCCCCCGACCAAAGCGGCGAAACCATCAAGGTCGACGCGGATTTCGTCGAGAAGAATATCGGACAGCTCGCCGCCTCTGCCGATCTCAGCCGCTACGTGCTGTGATCGCGCCTAGCGTAACCGCTTGAGATACACGTAATAAGCACCCCCGCCGCCATGCCTGTCATGGGCGGGGGTGATTTGCAGGATCAGCTGCGACAGGGGCGGAACGCTCAGCCAGTGGGGCACCTGGTGACGCAGGATACCGCGCCGTATCGGGATCGGCCCGCCCTCGTCCCGGTCCTTCCCTTTGCCGGTGATGACCAGAACCAGCCGCTTGCCCTCGGAGGCGCAGCGCATGATGAAACCGTTCAACGCAGGATGCGCACGGTCCATGGTCATGCCGTGCAGGTCGATACGGGCCTCTGGCTTTACCTTGCCGCGCTTCAGCTTGGTATGGGTCTTGCGATCCATCCGGACAGGCGCATTGTGCAGGCGTTCGCTGACCGGCGGCAAAATATCGTGGCCCTGTGATTGTCCGTTGCCCGATTGGCCCACCTTGAACCGGGGCAGATCAACCTCGGCCTTCGGGGCGGGTTTGCGCGAAGGGCGCTTTTCCTGGCTCTCGATCTTGCGGGGCTGATGGTAGCGTTCGGCTGTGCTGGCGACCTTGTTCCACAGTTCGATTTCCTCGGGCTTCAACCTGCGGCTCATAGGTTATCCTCTGGCAGCATGGCATAGGCGCGCTGGATCGGCAGTAGCACGACAAGGCGACCGGGATCGCGAAGGCGGCCCGCCTCTCGACCAGCCTGATCGCCGCTGCCAAAGAAGATATCCGCCCGCTGCGGACCCTTGATGGCAGAGCCCGTATCCTGTGCGATCATCAGCCGGTTGATCGGGCCGTTTCCGCCTTTTTCGATCCAGACGGGCGCCCCAAGAGGTGTGAATTTCGGATCAACGGCAATGGATCGCCCGGCAGTGATCGACCGGTTCATTGCACCCGCGGGCCCTTCCTCGGCTGACAGAGTGTTCACGATACGGAAGAAGACGAAAGACGGGTTGTGCCGCAGCAGCTCCGCTCCGTCGATCGGGTTGCGCCGGACCCAGTTCTTGATGACCTGGGCCGACACCTGGTGCTTGTTATAGACACCGCGGCGGACAAGTTCCTGCCCGATGGAGCGGTAATCGTGGCCGTTCTTGCCGCCATAGCCCACGCGCATCACCCGCCCATCCTGAAGCCGTATTCGCCCAGAGCCTTGGATTTGCAGGAAAAACAGCTCTACCGGGTCGTCGACCCAGGCAATTTCCAATCCGCGGCCATTCAGAATTCCGGTGGTTTCGATATCACGACGGCTGACAAAGCGGCCATTCCGCGCCTCGGGCGGCAAGCGATAAAGCGGATAGCGGAAGCGGTCTGTCGGCGTCAGCGACCCTGACAATTCCGGTTCGAAATACCCGGTGAAGAGCGCCGGTTCGCCGTTTTCGATCATCACCGGGGTGAAGAACAACTCGAAGAAGGTGCGCGCATTGGTCTGCTGCGCGGCAACGGCGCAGATCGCCTCCCAATCGGGGGCTTTCAGATCACGGCAGGTGTTGAGAAAGGTATCGAGCGCGGCCTGGTGATCGTCTTCTTCCCAGCCCTCCAGATCCTCAAAACCGAAAATCTTGTAGGTGAGATCCGACGCCATCCCTGCACCCGGCAGGGTAAGGGCGGCCAGCAATGCTGCCAGCCGCGCCGCCTTCATTCGCCCGTGGCGACCAGTTGCCAATTGGGATCGTCGGAACCCAGCTTGCGGGCAAAGGTCCAGACATCCCTTTGGGTCTTGATCGCGTTCTGATCGCCTTCGATGATTTCACCCGCGCGATCGCGCACGGAATAGGTCAACTGACCCATGAAGCGAACGGTCAATTCGGCCTCCTGGGTTGCGTCATCCAGTTCGGCATCGACCAGGGACATTTCCTTGACCCCGACGAATTCTGCCTGGACGGTCAGGCCCTTGGCCTCCCGATCGTTCACGACAAAAGCAAAGCTTTCATAGACTTCGGGGGACAGGAACGGCTTGATATCGGCCATGTCACCCTTTTCGAAGCCCATCAGGATCATCTCGTAGGCGCCACGCGCCCCGCTGAGGAATTCCCCGACATTGAAGCTGGTTTCAAGTTGCTTCATCCGCGCCAGCGCACCCGCGGCGGGGCTGTCTTCGGGCACGTGATCAACGATATCCGGGTCCGGACCGCCTTCGATCACCTCGAAGGAATTGCGGCGATCGGGTGTTGCGGGCTCCGGCGTCGTGGAGCGAGGTTTCTCGAACCCCTCGCGTGTGCCCAGAACGCTTCTGAGACGAAGAATGAGGAATACGGCAATTCCGGCTAGGACCAGAAGTTGAAGGATAGGCGAGTTCATCAGTTCCCCTTTGGTTTCCGACCATGGAAACGGCGGCTGTTCGTTCTTATGTAGGTGACGGGTGGCGGTAAGTCTACCGCACCGCAGACGTGGGAGAATGACATGTGGTTGCTGTTGGCCTTCGTGGCCGTTCCGATGATTGAAATCGCCTTGTTTATTCAGGTCGGCGGCGTGATCGGACTTGGCTGGACCTTGCTGATCGTTCTGGCGACCGCCCTGCTGGGCACCTGGCTGGTCCGGACGCAGGGGGCGATGGCGATGAACAACATCCGCCGGTCCTTTTCCGAATTGTCCGACCCGACGGAGCCGCTGGCAGATGCCGCGATGATCCTTGTCGCCGGCGCGCTTCTGCTGACCCCGGGTTTCTTCACCGATGCGGTCGGTTTTGCCCTGCTGACGCCGCCGTTCCGGCGTGTGGCGTTCCTGTGGTTGCGGCGGAACGTCAAGGTTCAGTCGTTTTCTTCTACCTCGACGCGGACCGGGGCCGGTCCGCAGCGCGGCGCCCAACCGCACCCGTCCGACGACGTGATCGACGGCACCTACCAGGAAGTCGAACCGCCGAAAAAGCCAACGCATCATCCTTCGGGATGGACGAAGCATTGAGAGCGGCAGCGCATCCTGATAGACGCCATACCGATCAATATTCCTTTGGAGATTACGAATGGCCGAAACCGAGAATGGCGCAGCACCGACCGAGGCTGCTCCGCAAGTCAAACTGAATGTCTTGTCGCAATATGTGCGCGACATGTCCTTCGAGAACATCCTGGCCCAAAAGCCCGGGACCGGTTCCGTTCAGCCTGATGTGAAGGTGCAGGTGGCGCTCGACGCGAAGAAGCGCGAGCAGGAAAACCAGTACGAAGTGATGATGAAGCTCACGGTCAAGTCGGTTGCCAAGGAAACCGAAGACGCGCTGTTCATCATGGAGCTGGAATATGCCGGCCTGTTCCACATCGAAGGCGTGTCCGATGACCAGCTGCATCCGTTCCTGCTGATCGAATGCCCGCGGATGCTGTTCCCGTTCGTGCGCCGGATCGTCAGCGATGTAACCCGCGATGGTGGCTTCCCGCCGCTGAACCTGGAAAACATCGATTTCGTTCAGCTGTACCGCCAGGAACTGCAGCGCCGCGCCGCGGCCCAGCAAGCTCAGGCCTGATAGGTCTTCCAAAGCGCGCTGTCGCCCATCTTGCCGATGAATTCGGAATGGGCGGCGGCTTCTTCCTCTGTCAGGCGCGAGGGCAGGGGGGTCGGACGCGGCTTGGGCCGCCAATCCTCCACCTCGACCGAGGTATCGCGCGTTTGCCGCGTCGACAGGGCAAAGTCGGGCTGACGACCGCCGATCAGCTCCAGATACACTTCCGCGAGAATTTCACTATCGAGCAACGCGCCGTGCAGTGTCCGCGACGAGTTATCGATGCCGAACCGCCGACACAGGGCATCCAGTGACGCGGGCGAGCCGGGAAAGCGTTTGCGCGCGATCAACAGCGTATCGACCGCCTGATCGAACGGCAGTTGACGCAGGTTGAGCCAGCCAAGTTCGGCGTTCAGGAATTTCATGTCAAAGCTGGCATTGTGGATCACCAGCTTGTCATCGCGCACGAAATCCAGGAATCCCTGCGCGATATCCTTGAAGACCGGTTTGTCGGCCAGGAATTCATCGCCCAGCCCGTGCACCTCGAACGCCTCGTTCGGCATGGAGCGTTCGGGGTTGATGTAGACGTGATAGGTTTCGCCCGTCGGCATGTGGTTCAACAATTCCACCGCGCCGATTTCGACGATGCGGTCGCCCTGTTCCGGGTCAAAGCCTGTCGTTTCCGTATCGAGAACGATCTCACGCATTTTTTAGCTTTTTCCTGATTTCAGTGACAATTTCACGGACCTGGTCGCGCGCATGGTCCAGAGTATCGGTGATCACCACGTGATCTGCCAGAGCGCGTTTTTCGGCATCCGGCATCTGCTTAGCCTTGATCATCTCGAATTGGTCTTCGGTCATCGTGCCGCGTGCGAGTACGCGTTCGCGCTGCATTTCAGGCGGAACAGAAACACATACGGTCGTATCGACCATCTTGTGACCGCTGCCTTCGAACAGAAGCGGGATGTCCAGAACGACGATATCGGCGTCGGTGCCGGCGATAAAGCCCTGCCGATCTTCGGCAACGAGGGGATGTACGATCCCTTCGATGACACGCAGCGCTGATCCGTCCTTGGCGATCTCGGCCTTCAGGGTATCGCGGGACACCGCGCCATCGACGATCGCAGCCGGAAACGCGGCCTGCATGGGGGCAACGGCCGCGCCGCCCACGGAATAAAGCCGGTGAACGGCGGCATCGGCATCCCAGACGGCGCAGCCTTCTTCGGCGAACATCTTGGCCGTCGTGGATTTTCCCATCCCGATGGAGCCGGTCAGCCCGATCAACCAGCTCATGCCAGCACCGCCTGGCGGGTCGCCTCGGTCACGACGGGTTTCTGGCCGAACCACCGTTCGAAACCGGGAACCGCCTGGTACAGCAACATGCCCAGACCATCGACGGTCTGGCAGCCCGCAGCCTCGGCCGCATCAAGGAACGCGGTGCGCAGGGGAGTGTAGACGATATCGGTCACCAATTGCCCGCTGTGAAAACCATCAAGGTTGATCCGCATGTCTTCCTTTCCCGTCATACCGAGCGATGTGGTGTTCACCACGGTCGCGCCTTCCGCCAGCACGGCAGCAGCCTGGACCCATTCGACGACGCGGATTCGCTTGCCGAACTCCTCCGCCAGCGCATCGGCCTTGGAGCGGCTGCGGTTCGACAGGATGATCTGCGGCACCCCCGCATCAAGGAGCGATGCGATCACCGCGCGCGCCGCACCACCTGCGCCCAGAACCACCGCCGGCCCGGCAGATGCAGTCCAGTCCGGCACGGATTGGCGCAGGTTTTCGATAAAGCCGAAGCCATCGGTATTGTCGGCATGAATAGTGCCATCTTCACGGAAAATCAGCGTGTTGGCGGCCCCGATCAGGGTTGCGCGGTCCGTCACGATATGGGCCAGGGACATCACGCTGACCTTATGCGGGATCGTGACATTCACACCGACAAATCCCATCCTGGGCAGGGTACGAAGGACGGTTTCCAGATCATCATTGCCTACGTGCAGCGGAACGTAGTGACCCGGCAAATCGTATTGATCCAGCCAGTGGCGAAACAGGACCGGCGACCTGGAATAGGTGACCGGAGCGCCAACGACGCCGGCAAGCGGGATACGGGGAATCTCTGTACTCATGATGCGATTACTCCATGCGTGCCAAGATAGGACAGCAGGGGCAGCAAGGGCAGACCCAGGATGGAAAAGTAATCGCCGTCGATGCGCGAAAACAACCGTACACCTTCACGTTCGATCTGGTAGGCGCCGACGGAATAGCTGACCTCGGGCCAGGTCAGGTCGAGGTAACTGTCGATATAATCTGTTGAAAGCGCCCGCATGGTCAGTCGCGCCTCGCCGATGAAACGCCAGATCGGCTGTGCTTCGTGATAGATGACGGCCGCGGAATAGAGCTTGTGCGTCTTGCCCGACAGCTTTGCCAGCTGTGCAGCGGCGTCTTCCCGCGTCTCCGCCTTTGACAGAAGATCGCCTTCCAGTTCCAGAACCTGGTCGCATCCCAAAACGAAGGCATCGGGATTCTTACCCCCGACGCGCTGCGCCTTGGCCTCGGCCAGAGCGTCGGAAATATCGCGCGGGCGCACGCCCTCTGCCATCAGGGATTGCTTTATCATCTCCTCATCGACCGCGGCCTTGGCGGTGGTGAAGGGCACCCCGGCATTCGTCAAAAGCTCTGCGCGGATCGCGGAGCCGGAGGCAAGGATCAGATCGGGCATGTGGAAAAGTCCGGTAGAACGTTAGGGATTTGTTAAGGGTCGTTTCTGGAGAAACCGGTGAAGGCTTGCAAGCGTCCCGACTTCTCCCCGTTCTCCCATCCCATTCTTCGCGCTATCCCGCTGGGGGCTGGGATAAGTGTTCCGCTGGGGATGACAGGTCTCACCCCGGCACCTGACCCGGAAATCGTCCAGTCCTCATGAACAGGTTATGTCGATTACAACTGTCTGGAGAATAGAGGAAAATTCGAACAGCGTGAAAACAGGTCACGTTTCCTGCACATGTTCATCCACAAGCGGGACAGGTATGTGAAGAAGGGCAGGGGCAAGTGAATAATCCACTGGAACCGCTCTCCCTACATCAAACAACAACCTTTTCTTATATTTTATTAAAGAATAAGTGAGCAGTGCAGAGCGAGGCGCGATGACCGATATCCTGATCACTCTCTACCCCTGGACCAAGGCGTTTCACATCATGTCCGTGATCGCCTGGATGGCAGGTCTGTTCTATCTTCCCAGGCTCTACGTACATCACGTGGAACAAGCGAATAACGCGCAGATGGACGAAACGTTCCAGATGATGCAGAAAAAACTGCTCAAGCTGATCATGAACCCCGCCATGATCGCCACCTGGGTCTTCGGTCTGCTTCTGGTCTTCACCCCCGGGATCGTCGACTGGTCGCGGGTGTGGCCCTGGACCAAGGCGTTAAGTGTGCTTGGGATGACATGGTTCCATCATTGGCTGGCGTTGCGGCGCAAGGACCTTGAGAAGGGCACCAACACCGTGACAGGCCGTCGTTACCGAATGATGAACGAATTGCCGACGCTTCTGATGGTCATCATCGTGCTTTCGGTCGTCGTCAAATTCTGAGCTGGATTGACTTGCCGGGATCGGATCCCTAGATACCGCTGCCAAGCCGTCCGTCCGGGCGGAACGATTCCCCATATATAGACCGTGCGCCGCTTGCGGCCGGTTCCCGGAGTTTTCCATGACCACCGAACGTCTGAATCTGTCCGACCTGAAGGCGAAAAGCCCCAAGGACCTGCTGAACATGGCAGAAGAGCTGGAGATCGAGAACGCCTCGACCATGCGCAAGGGCGAGATGATGTTCCAGATTCTCCGCGAACGCGCGGATGAAGGCTGGGAGATCGGTGGCGACGGATCGCTGGAAGTGCTTCAGGACGGCTTTGGCTTCCTTCGCTCGCCCGAGGCGAACTACCTGCCCGGCCCGGATGACATCTATGTTTCGCCGGACATGATCCGCCAGTACTCGCTGCGCACCGGGGACACGATCGAAGGGCTGATGAAGGCGCCGGAAGAGAGCGAGCGTTATTTCGCCCTGACCACCGTCACCAAGATCAACTTTGAAGAGCCCGAGAAGGCCCGCCACAAGATCGCCTTCGACAACCTCACGCCGCTTTATCCGGACGAGCGCCTGAAGATGGAAATCGAGGATCCGACGATCAAGGATCGCTCGGCCCGGATCATCGACCTGGTCGCGCCGATCGGGAAGGGGCAGCGGTCGCTGATCGTGGCACCGCCGCGGACCGGTAAGACGGTCCTGCTGCAGAACATCGCCCACTCGATCGAGGCGAACCACCCGGAGTGCTACCTGATCGTCCTCCTGATCGACGAACGCCCCGAAGAGGTGACGGACATGCAGCGGTCTGTGAAGGGCGAGGTGATCTCGTCGACCTTCGACGAGCCTGCGACGCGTCACGTGGCCGTTTCGGAAATGGTGATCGAAAAAGCGAAGCGCCTTGTCGAACATAAGCGAGATGTTGTTATCCTTCTTGACTCGATCACAAGACTTGGTCGTGCCTTCAACACTGTGGTGCCATCCTCGGGTAAGGTGCTGACCGGTGGTGTGGACGCCAACGCCCTGCAACGGCCCAAGCGGTTCTTTGGTGCTGCGCGGAATATCGAAGAGGGCGGATCGCTGACCATCATCGCGACCGCGCTGATCGACACCGGCTCCCGTATGGACGAGGTCATCTTCGAAGAATTCAAGGGCACGGGTAACAGCGAAATCGTCCTGGATCGCAAGATCGCGGACAAGCGCGTCTACCCGGCGATGGACATCCTCAAGTCCGGTACGCGAAAAGAGGATCTGCTGGTCGACAAGGTGGACCTGCAGAAAACCTTCGTCCTGCGCCGTATCCTCAACCCGATGGGTACGACGGATGCGATCGAATTCCTGATTTCGAAGCTGAAGCAGACCAAGACCAACTCCGAATTCTTCGAGTCGATGAACGGCTAATTGCCGGGCCCTTGAGAGGGGGCGCTAATGGACACGATCTTCGCCCAAGCCACGGCGCCCGGCAAAGCTGGCGTCGCGATCATCCGTTTGTCGGGCCCGTCGTCCTGGCATGCGGTCGAGCGTTTGTGCGGATCGCGTCCCGAACCGCGGGTTGCCACGCTGAAGGTTCTGAAGGGGCCGGATGGGGTTCTGGATCAGGCGCTCGTTCTTATGTTTGAGCAGGGGGCGAGCTTCACGGGCGAAGAGGTCGCAGAGCTTCATCTGCATGGGTCCACCGCTGTGGTCAGCGCGGTGCTTCGCGTTCTATCACAGATGGAGGATCTGCGGGCGGCCGATGCGGGGGAATTCACCCGGCGTGCCCTCGAAAACGGATGTCTCGATCTTGCTCAGGTTGAAGGCCTCGCCGATCTGATCGATGCGGAGACAGAGGCCCAAAGGCGGCAAGCGCTGCGCGTTCTGTCCGGAGATCTTGGTGATCGGGCAGAGCTCTGGCGAACTGATCTGATCCGTGCCGCAGCCCTGATCGAAGCCACGATTGATTTCGCGGACGAAGAAGTGCCCGTCGACGTGACCCCCGAGGTGACCGAACTATTGGACCGTGTTCGCGATAGCCTGGCCCGAGAGATCGCAAATGTCGGATTCGCGGAACGCATCCGTACGGGGTTCGAGGTCGCGATCGTCGGCGTGCCGAATGTCGGTAAGTCCACACTGTTGAACGCATTGGCTGGCCGTGATGCCGCGATCACCTCTGATATAGCTGGCACGACGCGGGACGTGATCGAGGTGCGGATGGATCTTGGCGGCTTGCCCGTGACCATTCTGGATACGGCTGGGCTCCGCGAAACCGAAGATGTGGTCGAGGCAATCGGCGTCCAACGCGCACGCGAGCGGGCGCAACAGGCCGATCTTCGCGTCTTCCTTCTTGACCCAGGGGACAGCCCGGATTTCGAACCTCTTCCTGACGACCTCGTTCTGCAAGCAAAAGCGGATGAGGTAGGGGAGGGGCCCGACACGATTTCCGGTAAGACGGGGTTTGGCGTTTCGAAATTGGTATCGGACATCACCGAACGGCTCTCTGGACGGATCGCGCAATCGGGCGTCGCAACACGGGAACGGCACCGTATCGCGATGGAGCGCGCGGTGATGAATCTTGGCGATGCCCAAGACAAGATGGACCTCGGTCCGGAATTCGCCGAGTTCGCGGCAGAGGAAATGCGCACCGCTATTCGCGCGCTCGATTCTCTGGTAGGACGCGTGGATGTGGAAATGCTGCTGGATGATATCTTCTCCAGCTTTTGCATCGGCAAGTGAGGGGAATGTTTCACGTGAAACATTTTGATTTCGATACGGTCGTAATTGGTGGTGGGCATGCAGGCTGTGATGCGGCTGCGGCCTCTGCCCGCATGGGCGCCCGGACTGCGCTGATCACGTTGAAACGCGAAGGGATTGGCGTGATGTCCTGCAATCCCGCGATCGGCGGTTTGGGTAAAGGTCACCTCGTCCGAGAGATCGACGCACTTGATGGCGTGATGGGTCGGATCGCTGACCTGGCCGGTATTCAATTCAGGCTGCTGAACCGCCGCAAGGGTCCGGCCGTGCAAGGGCCGCGGGCCCAGGCAGATCGCAAGATCTATCGTACCCAGATGCTTGCCGAGATGGAAAATACGCCGAACCTAGAAATCGTTGAAGGCGAAGCCACGGACCTGATCATGCAGGATGGACGCGTCGCGGGCATCGTTCTTGCGGACGGATCAGAGGTTCATGCCCGCGCCGTCGTGCTGACCACCGGCACGTTCCTGCGCGGTGTCATTCACATCGGCGACGTCTCCCGTCCCGGGGGACGCATGGGCGACAAACCTTCGGTCAAGCTTGCGGAACGGATCGATTCCTTCGGTCTGCCTCTTGGTCGATTGAAGACAGGTACACCTCCACGTCTCGATGGACGAACGATCAAATGGTATTTGCTGGAATCGCAGCCTGGTGATGAGGAGCCGGTTCTGTTCTCGTTCCTGTCCAGCTCGGTTTCCGCACCACAAGTGTCCTGTGGTATCACGCATACCAACGAGAAAACGCACGAGATCATTCGTGCGAACCTCGAACGCTCGGCCATGTATGGCGGTCACATCGATGGGGTCGGGCCGCGCTATTGCCCATCCATCGAGGACAAGGTTGTCCGTTTCAGCGAGAAGTCCTCGCACCAGATCTTTCTGGAGCCCGAAGGGGCAGATGATCCGACGGTTTATCCCAACGGCATCTCGACCTCTCTGCCTGAGGATGTGCAGGAGGATTACGTTCGGTCGATCTACGGCTTGGAGGACGCCAAGATCATCCAGCCCGGCTATGCGATCGAATACGATTACGTCGATCCCCGTGCGCTCGATCTTCGCCTTGGGGTCAAGGATGTGCCCGGACTATTCCTCGCAGGGCAGATCAACGGCACCACTGGATATGAAGAGGCCGCTGCGCAAGGCTTGGTCGCCGGCTTGAATGCCGCAGCCGAAGCGCTGGATAAGGCGCCTGTCACTTTCGGACGGACGGACTCCTATATCGGCGTGATGATCGATGATCTGACCACTCGCGGTGTCACGGAACCCTACAGGATGTTCACGTCCCGCGCGGAATTCCGGCTCAGCCTTCGCGCGGACAATGCGGATCAGCGTCTTACACCCAAAGGGATCGAGGCTGGGTTTGTCGGCGATATTCGGAAAGAACGTTTCGAGGACAAGATGGAGCGTTTGACCGCTGGCAAGAATCTCATGGAATCGATGGACTTTACGCCGAAGGATGTTGCATCGCTTGGCATCAAGATCAGCAATGATGGGGCGCGACGGACTCCGTACCAGCTGTTGTCCTTTCCGGATGTGACCTTTGATACAGTGCTTTCGTTGGATGACAGGCTCTCCGATATTGATCCAGATACGCGGGTCCAACTGTCGCGCGATGCGCTGTACGCGAATTACATCGCGCGGCAAGAACGGGATGTCGAAGCGGTTAAACGGGACGAAGCACACGTGATCCCCGCGGACTTCTCTTTCGATGGGTTGGACGGTTTGTCGAACGAGCTGAAGGCCAAGTTGAACAGACAGCGCCCGGCGAACCTGGCTCAAGCAGCAAAGGTCGAAGGTATGACCCCGGTGGCGCTGACCCTGCTGCTTGCACGCCTTCGGAAAGAAATGCGCGAGAAATCGGCGTGAGTGGGGAGGGGATCGCCGGTCTGAATGTTTCACGTGAAACAATGGGGCGGCTTGAAACCTACCTTGAGCTGCTTGCGAAGTGGAATTCAAAGATCAACTTGGTTTCCAAGTCGACCTTGGACCACGCTTGGACGCGTCATTTCGTGGATTCCGCTCAATTGCTCGAGCTCGCCCCTGATGACGCCAAGATCTGGATCGACATGGGCAGCGGCGGAGGTTTCCCTGGCTTGGTGATTGCAATCATCGGGGCAGAGTTGAGACCGGCTCTTTCCGTCACCCTCATGGAATCGGATCAGAGGAAATGCGCCTTCCTTCGCAACGTCCTGCGCGAAACCGGTGTCGCAGCGCAAGTTCTGTCGAAACGGATTGAACAGATCGATCCCACTGGGGCGGATGTCATTTCAGCCCGGGCTCTCGCGCCGCTCCACGTCCTTCTGGGTTTTGCCGTCCATCACGGGGCGCCCAATCTCACGGCACTCTTTCCCAAGGGCGAAAGCTGGAAATCCGAAGTGGAGGCAGCTGAACGGGAATGGCGCTTTCAACATGAGGTCTGGCCCAGTAAAACAAACCCCGAGGCAGTGGTTTTGAGAATCAAGGAAATCGAGCATGTCTGATCTTCTGACCGTCGTTGGACCCAAGATTGTTGCGGTAGCGAACCAGAAGGGTGGGGTGGGCAAGACCACGACGACCATCAATCTCGGTGCCGCCCTGGCAGAATTTGGCAGCAACGTTCTGATCATCGACCTCGATCCGCAGGGCAACGCGTCGACCGGTCTGGGTATCGAGATCGAGGCGCGAGAAAATACGACCTATGAATTGCTGCTCGACGATGCAGAGCTGAAGGATGTGATCCTGGAAACGGATGTCGACGGGCTTTGCATCGTTCCCTCGACTGTCGATCTAAGCTCTGCCGATATCGAGCTGATCGCGAATGAGAAGCGCAGCTTCCTTCTGCACGATGCGCTACGGCAGCCAGCGATGGAGCAATATGACTTTGATTTCATCCTGATCGACTGCCCGCCGTCGCTGAACCTCCTGACGGTGAACGCGATGGTCGCGTCGCATTCGGTACTCGTCCCGCTGCAAAGCGAATTCTTCGCGCTTGAAGGTCTGTCGCAACTGATGCTGACAATCCGCGAGGTCCGGCAATCTGCGAATCCGAACCTGAAAATCGAAGGTGTTGTGTTGACCATGTTCGACAACCGCAACAACTTGTCTCAACAGGTCGAAGCGGATGCGCGTGATAATCTCGGCGACCTGGTCTTCGCGACCAAGATTCCACGCAACGTGCGGGTCAGCGAGGCACCATCCTATGCCATGCCGGTTCTCGATTTCGATCCGGCATCGAAAGGCGCGAAAGCCTATCGCGACCTGGCGCAGGAATTTCTCAAGAACAACGAAATGGCTGAAGCCTGAGGGAAGAGCAAATGGCGAAACCAACACGAAATCGCGGTCTTGGTCGGGGCCTGTCTGCGCTGATGGCAGATGTGGCAGAAGAACCGACCAGCAGCGCAACGACGGAACAGACCACTGCCCGCCGGCCCGACATGATGGTGCCGATCGAACAGGTCGTGCCGAACCCGGACCAGCCGCGCCGGAGTTTCACCCAGAGCCAACTGGATGAGCTTGCCAATTCCGTCAAGGAAAAGGGCATCATCCAGCCGCTGATCGTCCGTCGTTCCGGCGACAATTTTGAAATCGTTGCCGGCGAACGGCGCTGGCGTGCGGCGCAGATGGCGAAGCTGCACGAGATTCCGGTTCTCGTGCGCGACTTCAACGATACCGAGGTCCTGGAAGTCGCGATCATCGAAAACATCCAGCGCGCCGACCTGAACCCGATCGAAGAGGCTGCGGGCTATCGGCAGTTGATGGATCGCTTTGGTCATACGCAGGAGAAACTGGCAGAAGCGCTTGGCAAGAGCCGTTCGCACATCGCCAACCTCCTTCGTCTGCTGAACCTGCCGGAAGACGTCCGCAGCATGCTGAGCGAAGGCCAGCTTTCAGCCGGTCACGCGCGGGCGCTGGTTACGGCCGACAACGCCTCGGCCCTTGCGTCCCGGATCGTGAAAGAGGGGCTCTCGGTGCGCGAGACGGAAAAGCTCGCCAAGCAGGGGGAGCCGGAAAAGGCGCCGAAACCGAAGAAGCCCGCTGTCGAAAAGGATGCCGACACCAAGGCGTTGGAAGGCGATCTTTCTGCAGCCCTGTCGATGAAGGTGAACGTCAACCACGTCGCCGGAACCGAAGGCGGGACGCTGTCGATTTCCTACAAGACGCTGGAGGAACTGGACGACCTCTGCCGTTTGCTTAGCGCGGGCCGTTAGGACGCGTCCAAAGGAACAACATCACGCAGCTCAACGTGACGGCCTGGATGGTGATCAATTGCCATTTCAGGCCCATGAGCACCGACAATCCCAGCACGAACGCGCAGGCCAGTGTGGCCATGCGCTTGGCGCGCAGCGAAACCGCGCCATGGGTCTGCCAGTCAACGATGGACGGGCCAAAGGTCGGGTGCGACAATAGCCAGTTGTGAAGCCGTTCGGAAGAGCGAGCGAAAAAGAACGCGGCCAGCAGCAGGAAGGGGACGGTGGGGATCAGCGGCAGGACCACACCGATCATGCCGCACAGCAGGCTGAGACATCCCAATCCAGCCCAAATAAAGCGCATTCCTCAAGCCTCCAGAAGGCGTCCGATCACCGCGTTCAAAACCATGCGCCCGTCCTTGGTCGCGCGCAGAAAACGGCCATCCGTTTCGACCATACCCATGTCAGATAAGTCGTTAAGACCCGATTGCGAGAGAGGCTTCCCCGCAAGCGCCTCGTATCGGGTCAGGTCGATCCCTTCGACCAGTCGCATGCCCATCAACAGGAATTCGGTCGCCTGGTCGTCGATGGTCAGGACCGAACGCTCCTTGTCGGCATTGCCGGCCTCTGCGGCGGTCAGCCACCCATTGGGCATGCGGATCGCCTCTGTTGCGGTACGATGTCCGTTCAAGGTCAGCCGGCCGTGCGCTCCGGGGCCGATGCCAACATAATCCCCGTACCGCCAATAGAGCCTGTTATGCCGCGATTCCGCCCCGGGCCGCGCGTGGTTGGAGACTTCGTAGGTCAGGAAACCGGCGGCCTCTGCCACATCTTGCGTGACCTCGTACATGGTTGCGGCGCTGTCATCGTCGGGCAGCCCGCGCAGTTTTCCGATCCGGTAGCGGTCACCGAAGGCGGTGCCGTCCTCGATCGTCAGCTGGTACATCGAGATATGGTCGATCGCGAGGGATAGAGCCTGTTTCAACTCGTCCTGCCAGGCCTCGACCGTTTGGTCCTGGCGCGCATAGATCAGGTCAAAGCTGACCCGGTCAAAGCAATCGCGCGCGATATCGAAAGCAGCCAGCGCCTCGGCGACGGTGTGGATACGCCCCAGCCGCTGTAGATCCCGGTCGTTCAGCGCCTGCAATCCCATTGACACACGTGAAACACCGGCCTGTTTATAGGCTCTGAACCGTCCGGATTCGACTGATCCCGGGTTTGCTTCCAGCGTCACTTCCAGGTCGTTGGCCTGCGGCCAGTGATACGCGATCCGTTCCAGAATGCCCGCAACGACGTCGGGGTTCATCAGGCTGGGCGTGCCGCCACCGAAAAAGATCGACGAAACGATGCGGCCAGGGGTTTCTGCCGCGTGTCTGTCAATCTCGGACAGGAAGGCGCGAAGCCATCTGTCCTGATCGACCTCGCGTGAGACATGCGAGTTGAAATCACAATAGGGGCACTTGGCCTGGCAGAACGGCCAATGCAGGTAGATCCCGAATCCGCCAGCTTGCCAATCTTCAGCCAAAGCAGCCCGTCACGAATTTGCGGAAGGCATCGGCCCGGTGAGACATGCCATGTTTCTTCGCCGGGTCCATTTCACCGAATGTCTCGGTCTCGCCGTCGGGCAGGAAGACAGGATCGAAGCCGAATCCGTTTTCGCCGCGCATCGGCCAGACGACCTGGCCCTCGACACGGCCTTCGAAAATCTCGTCATGGCCGTCCGGCCAGGCAAGACAGAGGGTGCAGTTGAACGCGGCCTTGCGCGGGGCAGGGGCGTTCTTTTCTTCCAGCAGGGTCCAGACCTTGGTCATCGCCATGGGAAAATCGCGACCGTTCGGTGTTTCCGCCCAATCGGCGGTGTAGACGCCCGGTGCACCATCCAGCGCATCGACGGTAATTCCGCTGTCATCGGACAAGGCGGGCAGCCCAGTGGCCTTCGCGGCGTAATGCGCCTTGATCCGGGCATTTCCGGAAAACGTGTCTTCGGTCTCTTCCGGTTCGTCCAGGCCGTGATCGCCGGCCGAGGTCACGGTGATCCCGAACGGGGTCAGAAGCTCCGCGATTTCGCGAAGCTTCCCCTTGTTGTGGCTGGCAATGACCAGCTGATCGCCATCGAACTTACGCACAGGCGGCCTTCTGGATTTCGACCAGCTCACCCACGCCTTTTTCCGCCAGGTCCATCAGCTGGTTCATCTGATCGCGGGAATAGGTCGCGCCTTCGGCGGACATCTGCACCTCGATCAGCTGTTTCGATCCGGTCATGATGAAGTTGCCATCAACGCCGGCTTCGCTGTCCTCGGGGTAATCGAGGTCCAGAACCGGCTGACCGGCATAAATGCCGCAGGACACCGCAGCCACCGGGTCGACCAGCGGATCAGAGACGATATCGCCTGCTTTCATCAATTTGTTGACCGCCAGCCGCAGCGCAACCCAGCCCCCGGTGATTGAAGCGCAGCGGGTTCCGCCATCGGCCTGGATCACGTCGCAATCGATTGAGATCTGGCGTTCGCCCATGGCGACCCGATCGACGCCAGCGCGCAGGGACCGGCCGATCAGCCGCTGGATTTCCACGGTGCGGCCGCCCTGCTTGCCCGCCGACGCCTCGCGCCGCATGCGTGAGGTGGTGGAGCGGGGCAGCATCCCGTATTCCGCCGTCACCCAGCCCAGGCCGGACCCCTTGATGAAGGGCGGAACGCGGTCCTCGATCGTGGCCGTGCAGATCACATGGGTGTCACCAACCTTGATCAGGCAAGACCCTTCTGCGTGTTTCGTGAAATCGGTTTCGATTGAAACCGGACGCATTTCGCTTAAATCTCGTCCTGATGGTCGCATGGGATCCCCTTTTCGTTGCTGCCGGGATAGTCCCGGCATGGCGGCAAAGGCAAGACCCGACTAGTTTCGATGCGGCAGGATATGACGCAAGGCATGAACGATACGACGAAAATCCTCAGTGAACTGAACGACCGCTCCCGCGAAGTTTTTCGCCGGGTGGTGGAGGGTTACCTGCAAAGCGGGGAACCCGTCGGATCGCGCACCCTGACCCGATCGATGAGCGAGCGGGTTTCGGCCGCCACGATCCGCAACGTGATGCAGGACCTGGAATATTACGGGCTTCTCGATTCCCCGCATGTCTCGGCCGGGCGGGTGCCGACACAGCGCGGTCTGCGCATGTTCGTCGATGGTCTGCTCGAGGTCGGTGACCTGGCCAATGCAGATCGCGAGATGATCGATGCCACCGTGGGAAATGGTGGCGGCGACGTGGGCGGCATGCTGGACAGGATCGGCTCTGCCCTGTCGGGCGCGACACAGGGCGCGTCACTTGTGCTTGCCCCGAAACACGAGGCGCCGATCCGTCATATTGAATTCGTGGCTCTGGGCCATGACAGGGCGTTGGTCGTTCTGGTTTTTGCCGACGGTCATGTGGAGAACCGTATCTTCCGTCCGCCGGCGGGACAGACGCCAAGCTCCATGCGGGAAGCGGCGAATTTCGTGAACTCTCTGGCCGAGGGAAAGACGCTGAGCGAGCTGGGCACCGTCATCTCGGATGAGATCAAGAACCGCAGGCAGGAGATCGATTCCCTTGCCCGGGAGCTGATCGATTCGGGCTGGGCCGAGTGGGACGGCGATGGCGGCAATTACGAACGCCTGATCGTCCGGGGGCGTGCAAACCTGCTGGATCAGGATGCCGCCGAGGAAGACCTGGATCGTATCCGCAACCTGTTCGATGATCTTGAGCGAAAACGGGACATTGCCGAGTTCCTGGAGCTAGCCGAAGAAGGCGAAGGTGTCCGTATTTTTATTGGCTCAGAGAACAAACTTTTTTCACTTTCGGGTTCCTCTTTGGTCGTCTCTCCATATATGAACGCGGATCGAAAGATTATCGGCGCGGTCGGGGTCATCGGACCCACCCGGCTGAACTATGGACGCATCGTGCCCATCGTGGATTACACGGCGCAACTGGTCGGCCGGATGATCGCAGACCGCAGTTAGAGGTGAGATATGGCAGAGCCCGAAAAGGACGAGTTCCTGGACGATATCGAGAGCGCAGAGGCCGAGGCCTATGCGGATCAGCTGGAAGAGTTTGACGACGAAGCCATTGAAGTCGATGCGCTTCGTGCGGAACGGGACGAGCTGAAGGACAAGTGGATGCGCGCCCTGGCCGATGCGGAGAACTCCCGCAAGCGGGCCGACAAGCAGCGCCGCGAAGCCGAGCAATATGGCGGGTCCAAGCTGGCCCGTGACCTGCTGCCCGTCTACGACAACATGAAGCGCGCGCTGGAGGCCGCCGGCGAGCGGACCGAAGAGACCGCAGCGCTGCTGGAAGGCGTCGAGCTGACCATGCGCGAGCTGGTCAACACTCTGAAAAAGCACGGTATTGAGCCGATTTCTCCGCAGGTTGGCGACAAGTTCGATCCCAACGTGCACGAGGCGATGTTCGAGGCACCGGTGCCCGGCACCAAGTCCGGGGACATCATCCAGGTGTCGGCCGAAGGGTTCTGGCTGCACGACCGTCTGCTGCGTCCGGCGCAGGTCGGGGTGTCGTCAACGCCAGCCTGATCCGGCTGCGCCGGATGCCTTCGGCGAGAGTATTTCTGGCAAGATGAAGCAGGGGCGTTGCGCGTTAACTTTCGCGCGACGCCTCTTTCAGTTTGTAGAGCATCTCGAGCGCGTCGCGGGGCGACAGATCGTCGGGATTCACCTCTTCCAGCAGGTCGGCAACGCGTCGGTATTGCGTCGGTATTGCGTCGGTGCGTTCGGGCGGGGCTTTAACCGAAAATTGGAAGAGTGGCAGATCGTCGATCACGGCCTTGGGCTGCGCCCCGCCTTCGCGGTCGCCCTTTTCCAGCGCATCCAGAACTTCGCGGGCGCGGGCGACCACGGCATCCGGCAGGCCGGCGAGGCGGGCGACCTGGACGCCATAGCTTCGGTCGGCGGCGCCGCGGATGACCTCGTGCAGGAAGATCACGTCGCCATCATGTTCCCGGACCGAGACGGTGGCGTTTTCGACGCCGGAGAGTTTCCCGGCCAGCGCCGTCATCTCGTGGTAATGGGTGGCGAAGAGCGCGCGGGAGCGATTGACCTCGTGCAGGTGTTCCAGCGTTGCCCAGGCGATGGACAGCCCGTCATAGGTGGCGGTGCCGCGACCGATTTCATCGAGGATCACCAGGGCGCGGTCATCGGCCTGGTTCAAGATCGCCGCGGTTTCGACCATTTCGACCATGAAGGTAGACCGGCCACGGGCCAGGTCATCCGATGCGCCGACGCGGGAAAAGAGCTGTGAGACCACCCCGATCTCGGCCGCCTGGGCAGGGACGTGGCTACCCATCTGCGCCAGCAGCACGATCAGCGCGGTCTGGCGCAGGAAGGTCGACTTACCAGCCATGTTGGGACCGGTCAGCAGCCAGATGGAGGACGGATCGCCGGACAGGTCGGTGTCGTTGGCGATGAAGGGCGCGCCGTCCTTGCGCAGGGACTGTTCGACCACCGGGTGACGGCCGGCGGTGATGTTCAGCACCTTGCTGTCGGTAACCCGCGGCTTGGCCCAGTTTTCCGCGATCGACAGGTCGGCGAGGGAGGTCGCGAGGTCGAGTTCCGACAGGGCGCGAGCGGTATCCGTGAGGTCCGATGCCCGGTCCAGAATTTGCGTTTTCAGGGCGTCATAGAGCCGCTTTTCGATGTCGAGCGCCCGTCCGCCGGCATTGAGGATACGGGTTTCCATTTCCGAGAGCTCGGGCGTGGTGAAGCGCAGCTGGTTGGCGGTGGTCTGGCGGTGCTTGAAGACCTCGTTCAGGGGTTCGGACAGCATCTTGTCAGCATGGGTCGCAGTGACCTCGATGAAATAGCCGAGGACATTGTTGTGCTTGATCTTGATCGAGGAGATGCCGGTCTGTTCGGCATATTGCGTCTGCATCTGGGCGATCACGCCGCGGCCCTCGTCGCGCAACTTGCGCGCCTCGTCGAGGTCGGTGTCGTAGCCCTGGGCGATGAAGCCACCGTCGCGGGCCAGCAGGGGCGGTTCGGCGACCAACGAAGCGTCGAGTAGCGACAGCAGGTCGTCATGTCCGGTCAGATGCCCGGCGCTGTCGGCCAGGAGATCGGGCAGATCGGCATTTTCCAGCGTTTCGGCGATCTGTTCGGCCTGGGTCAGCCCGTTGCGGATCGCGGCCAGGTCGCGGGGCCCGGCACGGTCGATGGCGAGGCGCGACAGGGCGCGGTCGATATCGGGCACACGGCGCAGGGCATCGCGCAGATCAGTGGAAATCTGTCTCTGTTCCACCATGAAATCGACCGCTGCGAGGCGGGACTGGATCGTGGAAAGATCGCGGGAAGGGCTGGAAAGACGCCGCTCCAGCAGGCGCGCGCCGCCGGGCGTGACGGTTCGGTCAATCGCGTGCAGCAGCGATCCGGCGCGGCCGCCGGCCAGGGAATGGGTCAGTTCCAGGTTGCGGCGGGTCGCGGCGTCGATCTGCATGGATCGGTCGGCCGCTTCGCGCTGGGGTTTGCGCAGCAGGGGCAATTTGCCCTTCTGCGTGATGTCGAGGTAATCGACGATGGCGCCCATGGCCGCGACCTCGGCCCGGGTGAAGGTGCCGAAGGCATCCAGCGAGGACACCTTGAAGAGCCGGCAAAGCCGGTCCTGTGCCCCGGTGCTGTCGAAGGACCCGCGCGACAGCGGGGTCAGGGAAATCCCGAAATCAGAGACTGTTTCGGCATAATCACGCTCCTGATCATCGGGCATCAGCAATTCGGACGGCGCGAGGCGGGCCAGTTCCGGTCCCAGCCGAACCGGGGGCAGGGGCATTACGTGAAACGCGCCCGTCGAGATATCGACCCAGGCCAGCGCGCCTTCGTCGCGCACGACAGTGAATGCGGCGAGGAAGTTGTGCCGGCGCGCATCCAGCAGCGATTCCTCGGTCAGGGTGCCGGGGGTGACGAGACGTACCACATCGCGTTTGACAACGGATTTGGCGCCGCGCTTCTTTGCCTCTTCGGGGGATTCCATCTGTTCGCCGACGGCGACGCGGAACCCCTTGCGAATGAGGGTGAGCAGGTAGTTTTCCGCCGAATGCACGGGCACACCGCACATCGGGATATCCTCGCCCAGGTGTTTGCCGCGCTTGGTCAGGGCGATATCCAGCGCCTCGGACGCGGCGACCGCGTCGTCGAAGAACAGCTCGTAGAAATCGCCCATCCTGTAGAACAGCAGGGCATCGGGATAGCCCTGCTTGATCTCGAGGAACTGGGCCATCATCGGCGTGACGGTCGGTTTGTTCAACATGCACCCCCGTGGTTTGGCCGAGACCTTACAAAGGCAGAGTCTGGGGTGAAAGCCGAAATGGTTGAGTGGGACGGGGTGCTTGTGTAAGACGCCTGAGCCGCAGGAGGAGAGTGCCGCATGTCGAAGTCGAAATCCCGGATCACGCCGGAAGACGCCCTGGCGTTCCATCTGGAGCCGAGCCCCGGGAAATGGGAGGTCTCGGCCACCGTTCCGATGACGACGCAGCGCGACCTGTCGCTGGCCTATTCGCCCGGCGTGGCGGTGCCCTGCGAGGCGATCGCGGCGAACCCCGAGACGGCCTATGATTACACCAACAAGGGTAACCTCGTGGCGGTGATTTCCAACGGCACCGCGGTGCTGGGCCTGGGCAACCTGGGCGCGCTGGCGTCGAAGCCGGTGATGGAGGGCAAGTCGGTGCTGTTCAAGCGGTTCGCCGACGTGAACTCGATCGACCTGGAGCTGGACACCGAGGACACGGACGCCTTCATCAACGCGGTGAAGCTGATGGGGCCGTCCTTTGGCGGGATCAACCTGGAAGACATCAAGGCGCCCGAATGTTTCATCATCGAGCAGCGCCTGAAGGAAGAGATGGACATCCCCGTCTTCCACGACGACCAGCACGGGACGGCAGTGATCTGTGCGGCGGGGCTGATCAATGCGCTGAAGATCTCGGGCAAGAAGATCGAGGATTGCCGGATTGTCCTGAACGGGGCGGGCGCGGCAGGGATCGCCTGTATCGAGCTGCTCAAGCGGATGGGGGCGCGGCATGAGAATTGCATCGTCTGTGACACCAAGGGCGTGATCTACCAGGGCCGGACCGACGGGATGAACCAGTGGAAGTCGGCCCATGCGATCACGACCGAACTGCGCAGTCTGGAAGAGGCGATGGTGGATGCCGATGTCTTCCTCGGTGTGTCGGTGAAGGGGGCGGTGACGCAGGAGATGGTCAAGAGCATGGCAAAGGACGCCGTGATCTTTGCCATGGCGAACCCGGACCCGGAGGTGACGCCGGAAGAGGTGCACGAGGTGCGCGAGGACGTGATCGTCGCCACCGGGCGCAGCGATTACCCGAACCAGGTGAACAACGTCCTGGGCTTTCCCTACCTGTTCCGGGGGGCGCTGGACATCCACGCCCGCGCGATCAACGACGAGATGAAGATCGCCTGTGCCGAGGCGCTGGCGGAACTGGCGCGCGAGGACGTGCCGGACGAGGTGGCGATGGCTTATGGCAAGGCGCTGACCTTCGGGCGTGACTACATCATCCCGACGCCCTTCGATCCGCGGCTGATTCATCGGATTCCGCCCGCCGTGGCGCAGGCCGGGATGGAGACGGGCGCGGCGCGGCGGCCCATCGTGGACATGGAAAGCTATGAGCTGAGCCTGAAGTCCCGGATGGACCCGACGGCGAACATCCTGCGGTCGATCAACACAAGGGCGCGGAATGCGCAGGCCCGCATGATCTTTGCCGAGGGGGACGACCCCCGCGTGCTGCGTGCTGCCGTGCAATACCAGCGGTCTGGCCTGGGCGAAGCGCTGGTCGTCGGCCGCGAAGCTGACGTGAAGGCCAAGCTGGAGGCCGCAGGCCTGGGCGATGCGGTGGGCGAGCTGACCGTGGTCAACGCCGCCAATACCGAGCATCTGGATGAGTACAAGGCGTTCCTTTACAACCGCCTGCAACGCAAGGGTCACGACCAGCACGACGTGCATCGGCTGGCCGCGCGCGACCGCCACGTCTTTGGCGCGCTGATGCTGGCGCATGGGCATGGCGATGGCCTTGTCACCGGGGCGACGCGGAAATCGGCCCATGTGCTGGAGCTGATCAACCACGTGTTCGATGCCGATTCCGATCACGGTGCAGCCGGGGTCACCGCGCTGATCCACAAGGGCCGGATCGTGCTGGTGTCGGATACGCTGGTGCATGAATGGCCGGACGAGAACGACCTTGCGGATATCGCCGAACGGGCCGCCGACGTGGCGCGGGATCTGGGGCTTGAGCCGCGTGTCGCCTTTGTCAGCTTTTCGACCTTCGGCTACCCGGTCTCGGAACGGGCCGAGAAGATGCATATCGCGCCGCGCGTCCTGGCAGAACGGGGTGTCGATTTCGAATTCGAAGGCGAGATGACCGTCGATGTCGCGCTGAACAGCCGTGCGCGCGAGCATTTCCCCTTCGCCCGCCTGACGGACAATGCCAACGTTCTGGTCGTCCCGGCGCGCCACTCTGCCAGTATCAGTGTGAAACTGATGCAGGAAATGGCCGGGGCCACGGTGATCGGCCCGATCCTGTCGGGCGTCGACAAGCCGATCCAGATCTGTTCGACCGGGTCGACCGTCAGCGACATCATGAACATGGCCCTCCTGGCCGCCTGCAAGGTGCGGTGACATGACCGTCTGGAACCTGGGATCGGTGAATGCGGATCTGGTGTATCGCCTGCCGCATCTGCCCGCCCCGGGTGAGACGCTGGCCGCGAAAGACCACCAGAAGGGTCTGGGCGGCAAGGGTGCCAACATGTCCGTTGCCGTGGCGCGGGCCGGATCGCGGGTGGAACATATCGGCGCGATTGGCGCCGATGGCCAATGGATGCGGGACCGGCTGGGCGAATACGGCGTTGGCGTGGCCCATCTGGTCGAGGCCGGCCCTGTCTCCGGCCATGCGGTGATCGCGGTGGACGAGGCGGGCGAAAACCAGATCATCCTGTTCCCCGGATCGAACCAGCAGATCGACGCGGACGGGATCGAGGCCGCGCTGGACGGCGCCGAGCTGGGCGACATCGCCGTGTTCCAGAACGAAACCAATGCTCAGGTGCGCTTTGCCGACCTGGCAAAGGCGCGTGGGCTGCGCGTCGTCTATGCCGCCGCGCCCTTTTCGGTCGAGGCGGTGCGCGCCGTTCTGGATCGGATCGACATTCTTGTCATGAACGCGGTAGAGGCCGCGCAGCTGGAAGAGGCGCTGGACCTGGCCCCCGAGGCGCTGCCGGTTCGTGATGTGGTCATCACCCTGGGCGGCGACGGCTGCCGCTGGATCCGGCCCGGGACGGGTGAAGACAGGACTATTGCCGCGCCGCGCGTCGACGTGGTCGATACCACCGGGGCGGGGGATACGTTCACCGGATATCTGCTGGCCGGACTGGACCAGGGGATGGAGATGGAGCCGGCGCTGACCCTTGCGCAGAAGGCCGGCGCGGTGATGGTGACGCGGCTGGGCACGGCCGATGTGATCCCCAAGCGGACAGAAATCGAAAATTTTTCTGTCTCACGTGAAACTGGTGTGTCCGATCCTTCGTGATTCCCGATGACCGCCCACAGAGGGGTGGATAGAAATCATTGGGAGACCACAGATGAAAACCCTTATTACCGCAGCAGCATTTGCGATCACCGCAGGCGGCGCCTTTGCCGCGAGCCACGCGATGGCACCGATGGTCGAAGGCTCTGACCAGGACGTTTCGGGCGGCACCGTGACCGCCTCCAAGATTGTTGCACCGGAAAACGGCTGGCTGGTCGTGCACCGCACCGGCGAAGACATGAAGCCCGGCCCGGTCGTCGGCCATGCCCCCATCAAGATGGGTGAAAACATGGACGTCACCGCGATCCTGACCGAAGAAGTCGCCTCGGGCGACATGCTGATGCTGATGGTGCACTCCGAAGCGGGGGGCATGGAAACCGGCATCTTCGAATATACGCTCGGCGCGAAAGAAGACGGCCCGATCAAGCCCGACGGGGAACTGGTCATGAAGGTCGTCACCGCCGAGTAAGCGAAGAGCAGTACCGCGGGGCCCCTACATCCCGCGGTGGGAACGGTGTCGGCCCGTCCCCTCGTCCTCTTCGACCCGACACCGTTCGGGATTGGCCAGGGTTTCCCCCCTGGCCTTTTCCTTTTCCACGTCTTGGCATTTGGCGGGTGCGGGCCTAGCGTCCGGTAAAACCGCTGGGGAGTGCCATGACAGACCAGACCACCCATGACGCGCAGGACGACCCGCGCAATGCCGATCTGAAATTCTATCTGAACGGCCGGATCGTCGGTGACGGAGAGGCCGTCGTGTCGATCTATGACAGCGGGTTCATGCTGGGCGATGGCATCTGGGAGGGTCTGCGCCTGTACGAGGGGAAGTGGGCGTTCCTGGACGAACACCTGGACCGGCTGTTCGAGGCCGCCAAAGCGATCGACCTGGATATCGGGATGGATCGGGGTGAAATTGTCTCTGCTCTGGAGGCTTTGCGGGCCGCGAATGGCATGGAAACCGATGCCCATGCGCGGCTGATGGTGACCCGGGGACGCAAGGTGCGCCCGTTCCAGCATCCGTCGCTGTCGCGGTCCGGTCCGACGGTCGCGATCATCATGGAACATTCGGTGCCCATGGTGGGGCGGCCGCTGCGACTGGCGACCGTGCCGCATGTGCGGGGTTTGCCGATGACGCAGGATCCCAAGCTGAATTCACATTCCAAGCTGAACTGCATCCTGGCCTGTATCGCGGCCGAAAAGGCCGGGGCGGACGAGGCGCTGATGCTGGATGTGCATGGCTTCGTGAACACGACCAATGCCTGCAACTTCTTCATCGTGCGGAAGGGGGAGGTTTGGACCTCGACCGGGGATTACTGCATGAACGGGATCACCCGGTCCAAGGTGATCGCCGTGTGTCGCGCCGCCGGGATCCCGGTGTTCGAGAAGAATTTCTCGGTGGTGGAATGTTACGGCGCGGAAGAGGCGTTCGTGACGGGGACGTTCGGGGCGCAGACGGCCGTGGGTGAGATCGACGGCCGGGTGATCGGTACGGGGGAAATGGGACCGATGACCGAACGTATCCGTGCGCTCTACAAGGAGCTGGTTGCCCAATGAAGATCGCCTGCTGGTCCGGCCCGCGCAATATCTCGACCGCGCTGATGTATGCGTTTTCCAACCGTGCGGATTGCGGTGCGGTGGATGAACCCTTCTACGCCGCCTACCTGGAGCGGACCGGCAAGGACCACCCGATGCGGCCGGAAATCCTGGCCTCTCAGCCGCGCGATCCGGAGGCGGTCGTGGCAGCGTTATGTGGCTCTAACCCGGCTGAATTGCCCCATGTCTACCACAAGCACATGGCGCAGCACATGTTGCCGGGGCTGTGGGGCGACTGGGTCGCGGAGATGGTCCACGTGATCCTGATCCGGCATCCGGCCCGTGTCGTCAGTTCGTTCCGCAAAGGGTATGCGGAGGCGGGGCTGGAGGATGTCGGCTTTGTCCAGCTGGCCGAGATTTACGACAACCTGACGGCGCGCGGGCTGGACCCGGTGATCGTCGAGGGATCGGAT
The DNA here is from genome assembly GCF_000768315.1 of Pseudooceanicola atlanticus. Classification (GTDB taxonomy): domain Bacteria; phylum Pseudomonadota; class Alphaproteobacteria; order Rhodobacterales; family Rhodobacteraceae; genus Pseudooceanicola; species Pseudooceanicola atlanticus. The sequence goes on along the minus strand of NZ_AQQX01000014.1, from coordinate 267 downwards.
GTGCGCGCGGATCCGGAGGGGATGCTGCGCGCGTTGTGCGACCGGATCGGACTGGCCTGGGACCCGGCGATGCTGGAATGGCCGGCGGGGCCGAAGGATGTCGACGGGGTCTGGGCGCCGGTCTGGTATGGGGCGGTTCACCAATCGACGGGCTTTGCCGGGCCGGAGGGCGAGTTGCCTGACCTTGACGGTGTGGCCCGCGAGATGGCCGAGGCGGTGACCTGCCCCCCGCGAAATCCCTCACCTTAATGTAGAGTCTGCGCCAAC
>NZ_AQQX01000013.1 GCF_000768315.1 Pseudooceanicola atlanticus | reverse complement strand
TGGCGCAGACTCTACATTAAGGTGAGGGATTTCGCGGGGGGCAGGTCACGCGCGAGAACAGGTCGATGACGGCGGCGACGCAAAGCCAACCTTCAGCCGTCCAGACACAAGTGAAGTCGGCCATCCGCGGCGGCAGAATGTATAACGCAGAAGCACGGTCGCATGTATTCCATGATCCCTCGAAGCTTGGGCCGCACTGAAACCGCACTACGTCGCGGGTCCCACCGCTTCCTGCTTAAACTCGCGGCTGAAAACTCTACTCGTCATGTGGGGTCTCAAGTTGCATAAACACTCGATATCGGTGCCCACCAAACCGGCAGCAGGCCAACATGCCTCAAGTGAATAGCAGTTCGCTCAGTTGTCTTTTCCCATGGCTAAAATCGTTCCTTGATTTGGAGCTTCCGGAAAAACCGGAGCGGTTCAATATCTTGATCTATCGCACTGACCACCGGACCGTTATCCACTACGTCACTCGACAAGTCGGCACACTCTGTCAGAAACTGAGGCTACGACGATACGCAAATGCCCTGATGCGTTTCCAGAACCGCCAAGACATTCTATTTCAATTCGCATTCTGGCTTGACCACTTGCGTGGCCTCTCTGCCCCCTTCAGAGAGCACGTAATGTTTCTGCAATGACACAGACTTACGAAAGTACAGCTATCTGAATTGGATCAGCCATAGGTATCATCCCTAGCTGCCGGCTCCTTCTGGGCTCCGCCGGTCAAGCCGTGCGGCGACGATGGCCTCTGACAGCACAGACCTGTCACCGATATGGTTGGCCAGAAGCAGGATCAGGCGCGCGTTCAGCGCGGCGCTTTCATCGTCCGACAGACCATCATGAGACTGAATCAGCTCGGCATAGAATTCGTCGGGGCCGGGAATGTTTGGCTTGGTGTTCAGGGGCATGGCGCTCAATCCTTTCCGCAGGCGCGGCGGAGGGCCGCACGTAGCGCGCCCTCGTCGTAGCTGGTCCAGCGCGCAACGACATGCTGGTCCGGCCGGATCAGGTAGACGGCGCGTGTCGCCTCGCCAAGGTAACGCTCCGCCAGCGCGCCTGTCGCATCGTCCGCCGCCGATATCGCCATATGGTTCGCGGTGACGCCCCCTTCGGTGATCTCATTGGGAGCTTCGGTATCCACGGTCAGGATGGTGAATCCGCCGCCAAGGCCGTTCAACAGGAAACCGTTGCCCAGCGGCGCGTCGGGGCACGGGCTGCCGGGACGCGTCCGGGCGGGGCCGCCCTCCAGCGCGTCCTCACCGGTCAGAGACAGGCCGTCATAGGTGCAGGGCACCGACAGACGGCCGGAATTGACCAGCGGCCGGGCAAATTCGAACTGCTCTGCCAGCCCCAGCACCGCGTTGCGGAAGATGTGGCTGGTCTTCGATTTCGGCGTGATGAAATCGGTCGCGCGGGTCGAATTAAGGATGTTCTCATCCGCCCCGTAGGCCCGCTCCTCGTGATAGGTGTCGAGCAGCCGGTCGGGTGCCTCGCCCCGGATCACCAGACCCAGCTTCCAGCCCAGGTTGTCGACATCCTGCATCCCGGAATTGGCCCCCCGCGCACCGAAGGGGCTGACCTGGTGGGCGCTGTCGCCTGCAAAGATCACCCGGCCATGGCGGAACTGCTTCATGCGACGGCACTGGAAGGTGTAGATCGAGGTCCAGACAAGCTCGTATTCCACATCCGGCCCCAGCATCGCGCGCAGGCGGCGGTGCACGTTTTCCTCTTTCAGTTCTTCCTTGCGGTCCACGTCCCAGCCGATCTGGAAGTCGACCCGCCAGACATCGTCCGGCTGCTTGTGCAGCAGGGTCGAGGCCCCCGCCTTGTGCGACGGTTCGAACCAGAACCAACGCTCGGTCGGAAAGGCCTCGCCCAGCATCTTGATATCGGCGATCAGGAAACTGTCCTGGAACACGCGCCCGTCGAAATCGAGCCCCATCATCCCCCGGATCGGCGACCCGGCCCCGTCCGCCGCGATCAACCAATCGGCCTGAATCGTGTAGGGCCCCTCGGGCGTGGCGATGGTGAGGGTCGTGTGATCCTCCTTCACCTCGATACTGTCGACGCGATTGCGGCCCCTGATATCGATCGGGGCGCCCTCGGCCTGGGCCTGGCGGACGCGTTCGACGAGGAACTTCTCGAAATAGGGCTGCTGGAGATTGATAAAAGCTGGAAAGCGATGCCCCTCTTCCGGCAAGAGGTTGAATTCATAGACCTTCCGGTCCTCGTGAAACACCTTGCCCAGGTTCCACACGACCCCCTTGTCGAGCATCTTTTCGGCGCATCCGTACCGGTTTGCGATCTCCAGGCTGCGCTTGGCAAAGCAGATCGCGCGGCTGCCCTGGCCGATCCCCTCGTGATCGTCCAGCACGACAACCGGAATGCCCTGCAAACCGAGATCGAGCGCCGTGGCCACGCCGATCGGTCCGCCCCCCACGACCACGACCGGATGGCGCACCGGCGTCTCCGCATCCTGATCCGCCGAGCGTTCATAGGTATAAAGCTTGAAAGCCAGTTGGTAACGGTCGTCCAGCGGCATGTCGGTGTCCTCCTCCATCTTTGAACGCCGGGCGGTCTCCTGTCCGCCCGGCGCAGCGATTGGTCAGCCCTGCAATTCGGCCCACATCTGCTTGTCGCGTTCGGCGGTCCAGACCCGGGGCGTGTCGATGCCGCGGGCCTCGTCATAGGCACGGGCGACGTTGAAGGGCAGGCAATGTTCGTAGATTGCGTAATCGCTGAACTTGGGATCACATTCGGCGCGGCAGGCATCCCAGGCCTCTTTCAGGGTGCCACCACGGGCGGCGACCTTTGCGATTGGTTTGTAAGTGGAATTCACGAAATCAGCGGTAGAGGCGATGGCCTTGGCCACCATCTCTTCGCCGACGAGCGCATCGCCACGGCCCGGGGCGATGGATTTGGGCTCGAAGGCGGCGATGTTCATCAGGGTCTCTTCCCAGTCATTGAAATGACCGTCGCCGCAATAGCAGGCGGAGTGGTATTCGACGATGTCGCCGGTGAACATGACCTCCTGGTCCGGCACCCAGATCACCGCATCGCCGGCCGTGTGGGCGCGGCCCAGCTTCATGATGTCGACGCGGCGCTTGCCAAGGTAGACGGTCATGCTGTCGCTGAAGGTGGTGGTCGGGCGGGTCAGGCCGGGGATTTCCTCGTGCCCCTGGAAGAGGCGCGGGAAGCGGTCGAACTCGCTGTCCCAATCTTCCGGGCCGCGTTCCTCGACCATGGCCGCGGCCACGTCGGACATGATGATTTCCCTTGCGCCATAGGCACTTGCCCCCAGGACGCGCACCGCGTGGTAATGGGTCATGACGAGGTGGGAGATCGGCTTGTCGGTCACTTCGCGGACCTTTTCGATCACCATCCGGGCAAGGCGCGGGGTGGCCTGGGCTTCGACGATCATCACGCTTTCATCGCCGATGATAACGCCGGTATTGGGGTCGCCCTCGGCGGTGAAGGCATAGAGCCCGTCACCCACCTCGGTGAAGCTGATTGTCTTGTCTTCCATGTCGCCCGCGGATGCAAATGCCTTTGCCATGGTCTGTCCTTCCGTTCGTTTGGCGGGCTGTTCGGCCCCGCCGTGGTCGTCGTTTCGGCGCGAGGGAGCGCCGGTTATCCTGTTATCGCGCGTAGGGATTATCGAGCGCGGCCAATACCTTGCCCGAACATTCACCAAACCCCACGCGGTAGCCGTCGCCCTTGGCCGCGCCGCGCAGCGTCAGCGTATCGCCATCTTCGAGGAAGCTGCGGGTTTCGCCGCCCTGCAGCGTGATCGGCTCCTCGCCGGACCAGCTGAGTTCCAGCAGGGAGCCTCGGCTGTCCTGTTCGGTGCCCGAGATCGTGCCGGAGCCCAGCAGATCCCCGACCCGCATGGCGCAGCCACTGGTCGTGTGATGCGCCAGCTGTTGCGCGGCGGAATAGTACAACTCTTTGAAATTGGTTCGGGAAATGGTGGTCTCCTCGGCGTCCTCCGGGGTCAGGGCGACCTCGAGATCCACATCGTAGAGCATAGGGCCAGTCTCCTGGAGGTAGGGCAGTAGTTCCCTCTCGCGGTCCGGGGTGGAGGTGCGGAACGGGTCCAGCGCGGCCTTCGTCACGATCCACGGAGAGATCGTGGTGGCCGTCGCCTTGGCCTGGAACGGGCCGAGAGGCTGGTATTCCCAGGCCTGGATATCCCTTGCAGACCAATCGTTTAGCAGCACGTAGCCAAAGATCATCTCGTCCGCTTCGGCCACCGTCACCGGGCGGTCGGAGGGCTGACCGACGATGGCGCCGATCTCAAGCTCAAGGTCGAAGCGCTTGCAGGGTTCGAACCGCGGCAGCACCTCGTCCGGGCCCTTCAGCTGACCCCAGGGGCGGCGCACGTCAGTGCCCGAAACAACGACCGAGGACGCCCGGCCGTTATACCCGATGGGAATGGATAACCAATTGGGCGGCAAAGCATTTTCCGGCCCGCGGAAGATCGACCCGACATTGAAGGCGTGGTGTTTGCCGGCGTAGAAATCGGTGTATTCGGCCACCGTGATCGGCATGACCATGGTGACGTCGGACCGGGCGACCAGGTAATCGGGGCGCGGCGGGGCGCCTTCGGCCAGCAACTCTGTCAGCTGGCGCCGCAGATCGGCCCAGGCATCTGACCCTAACTCCATGAATTCATTCCAGGAAGATAGGTCGAAGACCGCCCCGCCGACATCCACCAGCCCGTCGCCCTCGGCCTTGCAGAGATCGAAGATCATGTCGCCGATGGCCACGCCGCAACGCGGCATCGACCCGTCACCGGCATCGAAGACGCCATAAGGCAGGTTGTTCAGCGGGAAGTCGGTGTCGGGCGTATTGGCGCTTTCGACCCAGCTTTTGCGCAGCGGCATGGCTCCTCCTCGATCATACGGAAACGTGGTTTTTCGGGCGTCGGTACAACGTCGGTATCACGTCGGTATTGCGTCGGTGTCTTTGTCGGTCACGTCGTCTGACCGCGATCCGGCGCCGAAGACCCCTGCCCCGGCGCCGCAACGGTCATTTCGTGCCGGGCGTGCCGTCGAACTTCTTCTCGAGGCTGTCCCAGCAATCGATGTAATCGTCCTGAAGCGGTGCTTCGGTCCCGGCGAACTCCGTCAGGTGCTGCGGGAAGCGGGTTTCGAACATGAAGGACATCGTCTCTTCCAGCTTGACCGGACCGAGGTTGGAATTCGACGCCCCCTCGAAGGCCTGCTTGTCGGGGCCGTGGGGCAGCATCATGTTGTGCAGCGACATGCCACCGGGGACGAAGCCCTGCGGCTTGGCATCGTACTGGCCGTGAATGTTGCCCATCAGCTCGGACATGATGTTCTTGTGGTACCAGGGCGGGCGGAAGGTGTTTTCGGCCACCATCCAGCGGTCGCGGAACAGCACGAAGTCGATATTCGCGGTGCCCGGCACGCCCGAGGGCGCGGTCAGCACGGTAAAGATCGAGGGGTCCGGGTGGTCGAAGAGGATCGCCCCGACCGGGCAATAGGTCTTCAGGTCGTATTTGTAAGGAGCGTAGTTGCCGTGCCAGGCGACGACGTCCAGAGGTGACTGGCCGATCTTCGTCTCGTGGAACTGGCCGCACCATTTGATGGTGAGGGTCGAGGGCACCTCGCGATCCTCGTAGGCGGCGACGGGCGCCTTGAAGTCACGCGGGTTCGCCATGGCATTGGCGCCGATCGGTCCGCGGGCGGGCATCTCGAATTTCTGGCCGTAATTTTCGCAGACGAAGCCGCGGCACGGCCCTTCCAGCACCTCGACCCGGTAGACGAGGCCGCGTGGCAGGATCGCGATTTCCTGCGGTTCCACGTCGATCACGCCCAGTTCGGTCGCGAAGCGCAGCTTGCCCTGTTGCGGGACGACCAGCAATTCGCTGTCGGCGGAGTAGAAATAGCTGTCCACCATGGAGGCGGTGACGAGGTAGATATGCGCCGCCATGCCGACCTGGGTGTTGACGTCGCCGGCGGTGGTCATGGTGCGCATGCCGGTCAGCCAGGTCAGGTCCTCGCCCGTGGGTTCAACCGGGTCCCAGCGGTACTGGCCGAGGCTGGTGACACCGTCGGGCACATGGGGTGCGGTTTTCCAATAAGGCAGCTCGATCCGCTCGTAGCGGGCGGAATGCCTGACCGACGGGCGGATGCGGTAGGTCCAGGTGCGTTCCGGCGGATGCGCGGTGAAGGCGGTGCCGGACAGCTGTTCGCCATAGAGGCCGTAATTGCATTTCTGGGGCGAGTTCATGCCCTGCGGCAGCGCGCCGGGCAGCGCCTCTGTCTCGAAATCGTTGCCGAAGCCGGGCATGTAGCCCTCGTGCGTGCCGGTTGTATCGGTCGCGCGGATCATGCCCTGGGGCAGCTCGTGCTTGGTCATCGTGGATCCTCCCGAATGGTCCGTAGCCCGCATCCGGGCGACGGATTGAATCGATGGGCACACTAAACGTTGCAGATGCAACAACGTCAAGGATCTCGTTGCATCTGCAATGAAAGCGCTTGCACTGCGGCCCCGGGCTGGCCGATATTCGCCGGGATCGAAAGGACCCGTGATGGATGACGAAGTGCCGCCAGAGTTCGAATTGCCCGAATTCGACCTTTACGGGTTCACCCCCTACCGGCTGGCCGTGGCCGCGAAGCGCACGAGCGAGGAACTGGCGCGGCTGTACCGGGCGCGGTTCGGCATCACGATCCCGGAATGGCGCGTGCTGGTGCACCTGGCGCATTCCGGCAAGGTGTCGGTCCGCGATATCGAGGCCCGCGTGGCGATGGAGAAATACGAGGTCAGCCGCGCGGCCAAGCGGCTGCGGGAAAGCGGGTTGATCGAACGCAAGGAAAACCCCGAGGATCGGCGGCTGGTCGTGCTGTCCCTGACGCCCAAGGGGCGCGAGATGATGGCCGAATTGCTGCCGCTGGCCAAGGCCCACCAGGCCCGGCTGGAGGCCCGGCTGGGTGAGGCCTTCGCCGAGCTCGAGGCGGGGCTTGAGGCGCTGCTGAACGAAACGAAGTGAGCGCGGCCCTAGTTAGCTCAAGCGTTGCGGTTATTACTATTGGGATGGAACGGCGTTGAGCCGCTCTAGTCCCGTTCCGCCAACCGTTCCTCGATCGCGGCCAGGCGCTGTATCACCTCGTCGCGATAGGTGTCGGTGGCGGCGTTGGTTTCCTCGGCATGGGCATCCTGCATCGAGTTGACGATCAGGCCGACGACCAGGTTCACCACGGCGAAGGTGGTGATCAGGATGAAGGGCACGAAGAACATCCAGGCCTCCGGATGGACCTCCATCACCGGGCGGACGATGCCCATCGACCAGCTTTCCAGCGTCATCACCTGGAACAGCGTGTAGAGCGACCGTCCCAGCGTGCCGAACCATTCCGGGAAGGTCGGCGCGAAAAGCTTGGTCGAGATCACGGCGGCGATGTAGAAGATCACCCCCATCAGCAGGAAGACCGAGGCCATGCCCGGCAGCGCGGAGATGAACCCTTCGACCACCCGGCGCAGCGTCGGCGCGACCGAGATCACCCGCAGCAGCCTGAGGATCCGCAGCGCCCGCAGAACCGACAGGCCCCCTGTTGCGGGGACGAGCGCGATGCCCACGACGAGAAAGTCGAAGACATTCCAAGCGTTGCGGAAGAAACTCAGCCCCCGCGCATAAAGCTTGGCCGCCAGTTCCGCCACGAAGATCGCCAGGCAGGCCGTGTCCAGCAGGATGATCAGGCCGCCCGCGGTGTTCATCACGGTTTCCGACGTTTCGAGCCCGAGGATCACCGCGTTGAACAGGATCACCCCCATGATCGCGTAGCGCGTCGACGGACGGTCGAGGAAATCGGAAAGGGTTTGGCGCATAAGGGGGTCGGCTCCTTGGAGATCCATCCGCATCTAAGGTTATTGCGGGGGATATTCCAGCCTTGCCCAGATGAACAAGTTACGCATTGCCATGAAAGCAATCTGATGCGGCTTGTCGCCGGCACCGTGATAGAAATGTCTGCGGCGGGTAACTGAGGCCCCAGAGAGGAGGGCGCTTTTATTGCGATGACTGCGGCTGAGGTTTCAACGGCACAGCGAGTGTTTGCGTTCGCCGCGGAGAGCATAATGTCGGCCCGCAAGGGCGGACCGACATCGCAAGACAATTGCGTCACTTTTGAACCAGGCGCGTCGCCTAACCGTTAACGACCTTCATGATGGGTGCAGCAGTTCGCGGCGCGACGGTAAAGATCGCGACACCATCCGACAGCAGCCTGCTGTTGTGCGACAACTCGCTGGTAAAGCTGGCTGTTTCGCTGACCATAGCCGCGTTTTTCTGAGTGACTGTGTCCAATTGCGAAATCGCGGTATTGATTTCGCCCAAAGTCGAGGTCTGTTCTTGAAGACCATTCACGACCTCGCGGATACGTTCGTTGATCCGGTCGACGCTCACAAAAATTTCGCCGAGTTCGCTGCTGGCCTTACCGACAAGCGTCGCACCATCACGCACGTGTTCGCTGCTCTGACTGATCAGGGACTTGATCTGTTGAGCGGAATCTGCGGACCGCTGGGCAAGTTGCCGAACCTCGGACGCGACCACTGCAAAACCTCTACCGGCATCTCCTGCGCGTGCGGCCTCGACCCCAGCATTCAGAGCCAAAAGATTGGTCTGAAACGCAATATCATCAATTACCGAGATGATCTGCGAAATCGCGTCAGATGAAGCCTTGATCCTTTGCATGGCGGCAGTGACATCATCGACGACCTTGCTGCTGTTGCCGGCTGCCGATTTCGTCTCATGCGCCTCGCGACCAACCTGTGCCGCGTAATCCGCAGCCGAACGCGCATTCTGACTAAGTTCTTCCACCGCGGCGGCGGTTTGTTCAAGCGTAGCCGCCTGCGTTTCCGTACGTCGGGACAACTCGTTGGCATTCCCAGAGATTTTTGGAGACATGCCATCAATCGTGCTGGCCACATTTTTGACCTGCAAGATCAGCCCGGCCATGTTCTCCACTGCGGAATTGAAACTGTTTGCGATCTCTGACATCCGGTCGCCTGAGGGCAGTTTGACGCGGTGTGTCAGATCGCCGTTGCTGAGCGCCTCCAGCCCTTTGGAGATCGCGCTGATCGCGGATCTTTGTTCGGTAGTGTCCGTGGCAATCTTGGTAACCTGACAAACATTGCCTTCAGCGTCGAAGACCGGCGCATAAGTCGCTGAAATCCAGATGACCTTGTCGTTGCGGGTTATCCTGGGAAATTCATCCGTGAAAAACTCCCCTGCGCGAAGCCTTGTCCAGAAGTCCTGGTACGCTTTGGTTTTGCGATAGGTTTTCTGAACAAACATGCTGTGATGCTGGCCGATCACCTCGTCCGCAGTGTAGCCGAGGGCGTTCAAAAACACATCGTTGGCATCCAGAATGATGCCTTCCGGTGTGAAATGGATCACGGCCTGCGTGCGCTCCACGATCTGGACGATTGCGTCCGCTTTGTTGACTGATTTCGACCCCTTCGAAACCGTACGCCGCCTAGACCACATTGATATCTCCGCCATAGCTTGAAATCCGCAAATTAGGGGCAAGAGATTGCTACATTCTTAAGTCACAAATTTGTATCCTCCCGTCAGGCTGCGCGGACCTTGCACTGCGGCGACTGCGGGAGTTCGTGCCGAACGGATGAGATAAATTACCGACGTATCAGGCCAGTCGTATCCGGGATCGCCGTACAACATTCCGAGACTTAGGGCGACGAGCGGTGATTTCCTTTATGAACCAGCTATGTCACGACGGGCATGGACAGACCCGAACAAATTCACCTGCATGGTGGCCCCACCAAAAGAACAGGAGCCTCTCATCCGCTTTTCAATCACAATCCTGCTGATCCTCGTGCTGTCCGGTGTCGGGCTGACCTACGAGATCGCGGCGGGGCGCGTTCTGGCGCCCTATTTCGGAACCTCCCTGCTAACCTGGACCAGCGTGATCGCGACCGTGCTTGGCGGGTTTTCCCTGGGCAGTGCAATCGGCGGTTTCGTCGCGGAACGGCCCCGGCCGGTTGCGGTCAGGAACGTTCGGGCGGCGCTTGTGGCGACAGCCGTGCTGATGGCTGTGTCGCCGACCCTGCTGGGGGCCTTCCATGCCTCGGGCGCGCGGGGGACAGGCGGCATGATCGTGACGGTGCTGGTCGTGTTCTTTCCGGCCTCGGTCTGTGTCACCCTGCCCTCGCCGTTGCTGGCCAAGCTGGCGATCGAGGCACGGCCGGGCCGCGAGGGGTCGTCGCTGGGCATCGTCATGGCGGCGGGATCGGTCGGGGCGATCTTCGGGGCGATCCTGGCGGGGTTCGTGGCCTTGCCGCTGATCGGGGCAACGGCGACCTTTGCCGCCTGCGGGGCGCTGGCCCTGCTGTGTCTGCCCTTCCTGCGGGGCGGGGCATCGGCGCAGCCCGGCGTGACGGTGGCCGCCGCCGGGTTCGTCGCCTTCGCGGGCATTGCGGGCGCGCCGACCTGTCAATTCGAATCCGGCCTGTCTTGCCTGCATGTGGATGACAGGGGCGCGCAGGTGCGGCTGGTGTCGGATGGCACGTTGCAGGCCGCGGAACGCAAGCGCGTGGGAGAGGCCGATGACAACAATGTGGAGCTGGCGCTGAGCTATACCGAATGGCTGTGGTCGCGGATGGATCGCGACCTGGGGCCTGAGGCCTCGGTCCTGTTCGTGGGCGGGGGCGGCTATTCGCTGCCCACCAAGTTGCTGGCCTCCCGCCCCGGGGCGCAGGCCGTGGCGGTCGAGATCGATCCGCTGGTCACCGAGGTCGTGCAGGCGCATCTGCCGCAGGCGGGTGCGATGATTGACCGGACGGGGTATGACGTCACGGGTCGCGCATCGGGGCGGCGGTTGGGCATCGCCCATGCGGATGGACGGGTCTACCTGAACGAGACCCAGCGCCGCTTCGACGCGGCGGTGATGGATGCGTTTTCGTCCGGCTCCGTCCCCGCGCATCTGGTGACGATGGAGACCTTCGAACGCCTGCGCGACATCGTCGACGGCCCGGTCTACGTCAACTTGCTGGACCGGCCCGACGGCCCGTTGGCACGCGGGGTGAACGCGATCCTGCGCCAAGTGTTCGAGCACGTGGAGGTCGTGGACGCCGCCGAAATCCAGACCGGCCGGGTGAACGTGCTGTTTGCGGCGTCCAATGCTCCGCTGGCACCGCTGGACCGCCTGCCGGAGGGCTATCGGAGCATTCGGATTTCAGACGCGCGGGCCTTTACCGACGATCGCGGGTGGGTCGGTCACCGATAGGCTTTTGGGCGGTCACGCGCGAGAACCGGATCACGAGACGGGATTTCATGATTCGGAATTTATTTTATATTCAAAGCAAAAGTGACGGTCGCCTGGCCAGGCGGCCAAGACGCTGAATGCTGCGATATCGACGGTTGAGCGGCCCGGGTCGGGCGGCTTTCAGAGCTCTATGTCGACATATTGCTCGGTCACGAGCGTGTTTTCCCGAATGGTGCGAAGGCAGCGCATCAGCGTGTCGAAATCTTCCTGACTGAGGCCCTTGAGGTTTCGGGCATAGACCTGCAATGCGATCTCCCGGGCGCGGCGGGCAAGGTCCTGTCCCTTGTCGGTCAGGCGCAGCTCTGCCTTGCGACGATCCTTCTTTGTTTCCAGACGTTTGATGCAGTCTTTTTCGGTCAGGCTGGCGATAGCGCGGCTGGCCTTGGAGCGTTCGATCACAGCTAGGTCGGCGACGTCGTTCACGGTACGGCCAGGGCGTTCCTCGAGCAGGTTAAGCACACGCCATTCGGTCGGTGACACCCCGATCACGTCCAGCGCCCCTGCCATGTTGCGGAAGTTCTGCGCCTGGATCGCGGCGAAGTAGAACATCGGGTAATCCGACAGTCGGATTGGCTCACCAGGGTCGATGCCCGAAATTTCCTCACTGATCTGCACGTTGGCCGAACTCCATATTATTTCAAACTTAAACCTTGACAGGTGAGCGTTCGTCAATCCTAAAATACAATCAAACAATGTGCAAATGCACAGATTTGACGATGGAGACCGACATGAAGGTGACACTCTTGGGAACAGGCGCGGCGCTTATCGATCCCGATCGCGGCCACAGCTCTGTCCTGATCGAAGAAGGCGGTCGCGCCTACCTGTTCGATATCGGCACCGGAGCGACGCGGACCATGATCGGCAATTTCATCGACCCGCTGTCGGTCGAGGCGCTGATCCTGACCCACCTCCATTTTGACCACACGGCGGACCTGCCGGTCTTCCTGTTGGGGTCTTGGATGTCGGACCGCGACGAGGCCCCGGCGATCTACGGGCCGAAAGGCACCGTCGAGATGATCGCGCCGATGTTCGAGGGCGGCGTCTTCGACACGGATATCCGCGCCCGGGCGGCCTATCCCCAGCGGCAGCGCAACATCGGCGTACTGCGTCCGCAGGTCCAGGTCTACTCGGAAGGGCTGGTGCTGGAGGACGAGCGGGTGAAGATCACCGCGCTGAAGGTGGATCACATCCCCGAGGAGATCTGCGAATGCTATGCGCTGAAGATCGAGAGCGAGGATCGCTGTGTCGTCTTCAGTGGTGACACGGCCCCCGTGGCCAGGATGCCCGACTTTGCCCGGGGCGCCGACCTACTGATCCACGAGGCGACGTTTCCCGAGGCTGCAATCGCCTTCCGCGCCAAGAACGGGATCGGCACCTATTCCCATACCAGCCCGACGCAGCTGGGCGAGATCGCCGCCGAAGCCGAGGTGCGCATGCTGGTCGCCACCCATATCGGGCATTGGGACAGCACCAACCCGATCGTCCGGCGGCTGGCCGCAAAGCACCTGCCGATCGACATCATGTCGCCGGCGCTGCGTGACGACGTCGCCGCGGATATCGCCAGGGCCTATCGCGGCCCGCTGATGATCGCGCGGGACAGCACGACGATCTACGTCTGACCCGCACGTCCCCCACGGCGGAACACAAGAAGACGACAAGCAACCGACGAACAAGGAGATAGACATGAAGATGCGAGATACCCTCATCGGCGCCATGCTCGGCTGCCTCGGTCTGGCCACCATGGCCGCCGCACAGCCGCTGGCGCTTGGCACCACACCACAGGGTTCGGCGGCCTATGCGACGGCGGCGACTATCGCGAAAGTCGTCGTCGACAATGGCGGGCCCAATATCCAGGTGATCCCCCAGGGCGGGCCAGGGATCACCCTGCCGATGGTCAGCGGCGGACAGTTCGATCTGTCGGTCGGTGCCTCGACCAGCCTTGTGGCCGCCAATCGCGGCCTCGGCGAATTCGAGGGCCGGCAATTGGACGGAGCCCGCCTGATCGGGTCCTTCTTCAACCTCAATGTCGGTATCTTCGTCCCTGCGGATAGCCCGATCCAGACACTGGCGGACCTGAAGGGCGCGCGGATGCCCGGCAAGTTTCCGCAGCAGAAGAACCTTGATGCCATGTTCACGGCGATCCTGGCCACCGCCGGGTTGACCCAGGATGACGTGACGCTTGTGCCTGTGCCCAACGGGCCGCGCGGCGTGGACGAGCTGATCAACGGCCGGGTCGATGCTGCCGTTTTCTCCGTCACCTCGGGCAAGACGCTGGAAGCCGCCAATAGCCTGGGCGGCGACGGCATCCGCTGGCTGCCCCTGGCCGACACCGACGAAAGCCGCGCGGCACTTGAGGACAAGGCACCGGGCAGCCGCCTGTCAGTGCTGGAACCGGCTGCGAATTTCCCCGGCATCACCGGACCGACCGGCATCTATTCCGATCCGTTCACCCTGATCGCAGGCGCCAATGCGAGCGAGGAAAGCATCTACCAGATCACCAGGATCCTCTACGAAAATGCGGATCAGCTGGCTGCTGAAAGCGCCGCGATGCGGTCCTTCGACCGATCCCAGATGGCCCCGGACCTTGGCGTCGCCTACCATGACGGCGCGGTTCGGTTCTATCGCGAGATCGGCCTGATGGAATGAAACCGGCCTCCCCGGTGGCGGGCTGACCGCACCGGGGACCCGCAGGAGGCAACGTGACCATGAAGATCGCCACGAACATTCTCAGCACCGCGCTTCCTCTTGTCGTGCTTGGCTGGCTGCTTGACCTGCATGGTCGCCTGGGCCTTCTTGTCTACACGGAGCAGATGCTGGCGCTTGTTTTCGGGCTGAGCCTTGCGCTGGCCTTTCTGCTGCGCAACCCGGCCGGTGGCAAACGGGACGAGGGGACCAGCATCGCCCTGCCCGACCGGGCGGCTGTCGCGCTGTCGCTGGCCACGGCGGGATACGTGGCGCTGGCCTATCCCCGGATCTCCGAGACGATCTACCTTCAGCCGACGGACGCCGTCATTGCAGGGATCCTCCTTGTTCTGCTGACGCTCGAGGCGCTGCGTCGGATGATCGGATGGGGCATCACCTCAATCCTGCTGATCGCGCTGGCCTATGCGCTGTTCGGTCACCTGCTGCCTTCTGTCCTCCAGGCGCGGAAGAACCCGATCGATAGCCTGGCGATCTACCTGTCGATGGATTCCAACGGCATGTTCGGCATCCCGCTTGCGGTGTCGGCCACGACGGTCTTGATCTTCGTGATGTTCGGCACCTTGCTGACCCGATCCGGAGGCGGGCAGTTCTTCACCGATGCGGCGATGTCCGGGCTCGGCCGGTTTCGCGGAGGCGCGGCCAAGATGTCGATCGTGGCCTCGGCGCTGTTCGGATCGATCTCCGGAAGTGCGGTGGCCAATGTCGCCTCGACCGGCGTCGTGACGATTCCGCTGATGCGGCGCAGTGGCTATGATGCGCGATCCGCCTCCGCGGTCGAGGCTGTGGTCTCGACCGGCGGGCAGCTGATGCCACCGGTGATGGGGGCCGCGGCCTTCCTGATGGCCGAACTTTTGCAGGTATCCTACGCGACGGTTGTCATGGCCGCGCTGCTGCCGGCGCTGTTCTACTACATCGTGGTCTTCATCCAGGTCGACCTGCAGGCCGCCCGTGACGGCATCCGCGCTCTCAGCGAAGACGACACCCCCGACATGCGCCGCACCCTGGCCGGGGGCTGGCCATTCCTGATCCCCTTCGCAGTCTTGCTGGGAGGGCTGTTCCTGTTTTCGCTGCGGCCCGAGGATGCCGCGCTTTATGCCTGCGCATCGGTGCTGCTGGTAGGGCTGCTGCATCGCTATGGAGAGTTTCACGTCACCCTTCGGGACATCCCCGCGCTGTTGCAAGCCACGGGCCGCGCGTCGGTCGAGATCATCCTGATCGGAGCGGCCGCGGGCCTGGTGGTGGGCGTGTTGAACGTCACCGCGCTGAGCTTTTCGCTGACGCTGCACCTGGTCGGGCTGGCCGGGGGCCAGACGTTCATCCTGCTGGTGATCGCGGCGGTGCTGGCGATCGTGTTGGGCATGGGGATGCCGACGGTCAGCGTCTATATCCTGCTGGCGGCGCTTCTTGCGCCCTCTTTGGTGCAGATGGGGGCGAACGAGATCTCGGCCCACCTTTTCGTGCAATATTTCGGGTTGCTGTCCATGCTGACGCCGCCGGTGGCGATGGCCGCCTTCACCGCCGCGATCATCGGGCAGACCAAACCGATGGCCGTCGCGCTGCGGTCGATGCGCTATGGCTGGGCGGCCTTCGTGATGCCGTTCCTGTTCGTCGCCGACCCGGCCCTGACGATGCAGGGCGATTGGGGCGATATCGCGCTGGTGGCCCTGCGGACGCTGGCCGGGCTGTGGCTGGTGAGCAGTGCCGTCGTCGGTTACCTGGGCGGGTCGTTGCGGTCGGGCTGGCGCGTCGTGATCCTGCTGGCCGGCGCACAGGCCCTGATCCCGCTTCCGATGCTGCCAATGCCGACGTCAATGGGGCTCGCATCCCTGGCGGTGGCCGTCATCGTGTTCCTGTTGCGCCGCGGGACGGGGCCGGCTGGGCTGTTGGCGGCGCGAGGTGGCTCTGGTCGCCCGTGAGCCTTATGCAACTGCGCCAGCACGTCGCGCAGACGGTCGGGCCGGTGGTCTCCGTCGATGACCCGCCGAGTGCTACTGCATCCGGCGGGCATGGCGAGACCCTCAGTCAAACGATATGGAAACGGAGCCGAAGGGGCCGAAATCGGCGTCGATCACGGTGCCCGACGGACATTCCAGCGGCGCGATGAAGCTGCCGGAGAGGATGACCTGCCCCGCCTCGATCCGCTGTCCGTACTGGCCCATACGGCGGGCCAGCCAGACGATGCCCATCACCGGATCGTCCAGGACCGCGGCCCCCAGGCCGGTCGCGACGACTTCATGGTTCTTGCGCAGGATGGCACCTGTCCAGCGCAGGTCATGTTGGCCCGGCGCGTGACGTTCGCGGCCCAGCACGATGCCGGCATTGGCGGCATTGTCGGCGACGGTGTCGAAGATCTTGCGTGGCTGCCCCGTGGCCGGATCGACCCGCTGCACCCGCGTATCGAGGATTTCGAGCGAGGGCACGACGGCCTCGGTCGCGGCAAGCACCTGGTCACGGGTGACGTCGCCATCAATCGGGGCCTTCATGACGAAGGCGATCTCGGCCTCGATCCGGGGCTGGATGAACCGTCCCGCAGGCACCCTGCCCCCGGTTTCGAACATCATGTCGTCATAGAGAACGCCGCTGTCGGGCGTGTCGATGCCGAGCGCGTCTTGCATGACCTTGGAGGTCAGGCCGATCTTCCAGCCGATGATCTGCCGCCCGGCAGACAGCTTCTGCGCTATCTGGGCCGACTGGATCGCATAGGCGTCGTCCAGGGTCATATCCGGGTGGCGTCCCGACAGGATGCCGATCTGATGCCGCGTTGCCTCGGCCTGCAGAAGGTCGGCGGCGGCCTGGTTGATCTGGTCCGGGGTCATCATTCGTCCCTCACCGTGTTGCGCAGGATGCCGATGCCTTCGGCCTCCACCTCGATCACGTCGCCGGGTTTCAGCCAGATCGGCGGATCGAACCGGGCCCCGGCACCGGTGGGTGTGCCGCAGACGATCACGTCGCCGGGGACGAGCGTGGTGAAGGTCGAGACGTAGTTCACGATATATCGGAAATCGTACATCATCCGGCCTGTCCGGTCCTGTTGCCGGACCTCGCCGTTCACGCGGGTTTCCATGCGGATATCGTCCAGCTGTTCCGGCCGGTCGAAGGGCACGATCCAGGGGCCGATTGCGCCGGACCGGTCCCAGTTCTTGCCCTGGGTCACGTTGAACTTTGCGTGGCGCACCCAGTCGCGGATCGTGCCTTCGTTGCAGAGCGTGATCGCGGCGATGTGGTCATAGGCGTCTTCCCTTGCGATCCGGCGCCCACCCTTGCCGATGACGATGGTCACTTCGCCCTCGTAATCCAGCTGTTCGGATTCCGGCGGGCGGACCAGCGCCTCTCCGTGGCCGACGAAGGACCGGGGAAAGCGGATGAACATGGACGGGTAGGATTTCGCATCCTTGGTGCCGTCCTTGTATTCGGCATTTCGGTCGGGAAAATTCACCCCGATGCAGATCAGCTTTTCCGGATTGGCGATCGGGATGAGGAAGGTCACGTCCTCTTCGCGCCAGGTCGGGTCGCGGCCCTGGGCGGCGGCGGCGAGATCGGGCAGCGCACCGGCCTCCACCACCTCTTTCAGGCCCTTGAAGCGGTCCCCGAATTCCGGGGTCAGGTCGATGATCCCCTGATCGGTGACAACGCCGTAGCGGTCGGCGCCGTTGACGTGGAAAGCGGCAATACGGGTCATGGGAAACTCTCTGTCAGGTCAGGGCGCTATGATCGGTGATGCACCGAGGGTCGAGGCCACGGGGGCCAGCCCCTCGAAGGTCGAGCCGTGTTCGAACCAAGACCGCGGCGCGGGCGAGCCCCAGAGCGTCTGGCGCTGCGGGTCCTTCAGGTCCCAGCGGATCGCTTCGAGATCCGGGTCGACGGTCTGGTAATCGGAACAGTAGATCTCGATCCGGTGGCCGTCGGGGTCGAGGATGTAGAGGAAGAAGGCGTTCGAAATCCCGTGCCGCCCCGGCCCGCGTTCGATATTCGCCACGTAGCCGGTGGTCGCCATCAGGTCGAGCAGGTCGATGATGTTGAGCGGCGTCGGCACCCAGAACGCAGTGTGGTGCAGGCGCGGCCCAAGGCCATTGGTGAAGGCGATGTCATGCACCCCGCCCTTGCGATGTGTCCACGCCGCCCAGAGCCGCTGGCTTTCGCTGTCCTCGGTATATTCGGTGACGCGGAACCCGATCTCGTTGTAGAACGCCACCGCTTCGTCCACGTCCGGGACGAAACAGTTGAAATGGTCGATCCGCAGAGGTTTCACCCCCTTGTAGAGCGCATATTTCTGGTGGATCGGCTCCAGCCGGTCCATCTTGAAATAGAACTCCATCGGCATGCCGAGGTGATCCTGCGTGGCCAGCGTCCGTCCCTGATAGGGGCGGTCGACCCAGGCCACGGGGTGGCCCCGGGCGCTGAACCACTCATGCGCCTTGTCCAGCTCGCCCTCGTCATAGACCTTGTAGGACAGGGCCTTCACATGGGCCGCGTCGGATTTGTGCAGCACCATGCAGTGATGGCCCCGTTCCTCCATCGCGCGCAGATACACGGTGGTGTCGTCCTCGTCGGTGATCTGCAGGCCGAGCGTGTCGACGTAAAATGCCTTGGACGCGGCCAGGTCGGTCACGCCGAAATCCACGTGGCTGAGGCGGATGATGTTGAATGGTGGGTACAGGTTCGGGGCTGGAATGGGCATGATGTCTCTCCTCCCTCTGAGACGTGGCGGTGCGGGGGCGGGGTCAGCCGCCGAGTTTCGGGATCTTGTGCAAGGCGCGCGGGAAGCTGACGTTGACCGTCTCCATGTAGAAATCGAAGGACCAGTCGCCGCCGTCGCGGCCGATCCCGCTGGCCTTCACGCCGCCGAAGGGCGTGGGCAGGTGGCGGATGTTTTCCGAGTTCACCCACATCATCCCGGCCTGAAGGTCGTCCGTCATGCGCATGGCGCGGTTCAGGTCGTTGGTCCACAGATAGGCCGCGAGCCCGTACTGCACGTCGTTGGCGAGCTTGAGCGCCTCGTCCTCGTCCTTGAACGGGATGGCGGTCAGGACCGGGCCGAAGATTTCCTCCTGCGCGATGGCCATGTCGTTGCTGGCGCCGGTGAAGAGCGTGGGCGCGACATAGCACCCCGCCTCGCCCAACTTCTGTCCGCCTGCGGCAATGGTCGCGCCCTCCTCGCGCGCCTTGTCGAAATAGGACAGCACCTTGGCTTCGTGTTCTGGGTGGATCAGCGGCCCGACGACGGCGTCGGGGTCCAGCGGATGGCCGACCTTGATCCGGCCTGCGACCTCGGCCACGCGGCTTGTGACCTCGTCATAGATCGTGTCCTGCACCAGCAGGCGGGACGACGAGGTGCAGCGTTCGCCATTCAGCGAATAGATCATGAAGGTCGCGGCATCGACGGCGCGGTCGATATCGGCATCGTCGAAGATGATGACCGGGTTCTTGCCCCCCAGTTCGAAATGCACGCGTTTCAGCGTGGCCGCGCCCTGCGCCATGATCATCGACCCGGTGCGGCTTTCGCCGACAAAGGCGATGGCCCGGATGTCGGGATGTTCGGTCAGACGCTTGCCCGCATCCTCGCCAAAGCCGTTGACGACGTTCAGCACCCCCTTCGGCAGGCCCGCGCTTTCGGCGATTTCCACCAGCAGCTTGGCGGTCATGGGGCTGAATTCGGCCGGTTTGTGCACCACGGTGCAGCCCGAGGCGAGCGCCGGGGCGATTTTCCACGTGGACAGCATGAAAGGCGTATTCCACGGGGTGATGACACCGACCGGCCCAATCGGGCGGCGCGAGGTCGTGTTCATCTGCGTGGGCGTGCGGGTGACCTCGCCGTTTTCCGCATGCGGTGCCTGGTCGGCGAAGAAACGGAAGTTGGCGGCGCCGCGGATCGCGGCCTTGGACATGAAGCGCAGGGCCTGACCGGTATCCATGCATTCGGTGAAGGCGATTTCCTCGGCCCGGGCCTCGATCGCTTCGGCCACCTTGATGAGGATATTGCGGCGCTCTGCCCCGGGGGTACGGGACCAGGCGGGAAAGGCCGCCTTGGCCGATGCGACGGCGCGGTCGATATCCGCTTCCCCGCCACGGGCTACGCTGGCCAGCACCGACAGATCAACCGGCGACACAGTTTCGAATGTCGCGCCTGAGGCGGCGGGGACGGACTGGCCGTCGATATGGTTCATCACTCCGCCGTCACGGAACCCCGCCATGTAGTCGCGGGCCTTCGCGATATTGTCTTCGAGAACACTCATGTCTCAATCCTTCTTTGCTAGCCGGGCGTGGATGGGTGTGTCCTTCCAGCTGAGGTCGGGGTCGATCTGCCGGATCTCCAGCGACAGGGCGAAATGCGGTTCGGCAAGGCGGTCCGACAGCACCCCCTGCGCGGCTCTGAAAATCAGCCCGCCCGCATCCTGCAACGCCTTGGTCGAGCGCCCGGTGCCGACCGCAAGGGTCATGGCGACGAAATCGTTCTGCGGAAGGCCGTCGGCGACGATGCTGACATCCGCCCGATGCGCCCGGACCCGGATGCCGGCGACAGGAAAGATCCCGGCCTCGATCATTGCGGCATGCACGGCGCGGCACAGCTGTTCCACGCGGACATCGCCACCAACCCCTTGAGAATACTCAATAGACAGATGCGGCATGATTCTCACTCCCTTCGCTTAACATGTTAATGATCTAATCGGTTGTCAATGCTTAACCTGTGAAATAAACCGGCCCCAGCCGAGAGGTATTCGATCCATGACAAAGCCCCGAGCGGCGTCGGCCGCAGCCCTTGCCCAGACGCGCCGGACCTTGCCGATTGCTCTATTGCGGGCGCGGGAAACCGTGATGGACAGGTTTCGGCCCCTGCTTCACCGGCTGGACATAACAGAGCAGCAATGGCGGGTCCTGCGGGTGCTGGACGAGGCTGAGGCGATGGACGCGTCGGACCTGGCAAAGGGCGCGGCGATCCTTGCCCCGTCACTGTCGCGCATCCTCAAGACGCTGGAGGCACGCGGGCTGATCGAGGTGCGCAAGGACCAGAGCGACGGGCGCCGGACGCTGATCAACCTCTCCCCCGCCGGCGGCGCCTTCCTGGCCGAGGCCGCACCGGAAAGCGCCAAGATCTACGAAGAGATCGAGGCGCTTGTCGGCAAGGACCGGCTCGAGACCCTGCTGGACGAGATCGATGCGCTGATCGTCAGGCTTTCGGATCAGAAGTGACCGGGTCGGCGGTGAACTGACCGGGGGCACAGCCGAACATCCTGCGGAATTGCCGGTTGAAATAGGACACGTCGTTGAACCCGCAATTATAGGCGATCGACGAGACCAGGGCCGGGCTGCTCTGCCGAGACCGCGCCTGAAGCATCTGGCAGGCCTTTTCCATCCGCTTCCTAAATAGATAATCCATCGGTGTCGCGCCCGGCTCCCGAGCAATCGCCCAGATGCGCGCCCCGACCATTCGGATGGATTTTCTGGACAAGTGTTCAAAAATTTTGTTCAAATTTGTTGCGGGGACGGGAGACCCCGCATTGGGAGGGCAAAATGAATTCCAGGACGTCATTCGATTACGTGATCGTGGGCGGCGGGTCGGCGGGGTCGACCCTCGCGTCACGCCTGTCCGAAGACCCATCTGTTTCGGTCTGCCTGCTCGAGGCGGGCGGCGACGGGAACCATATCCTGATCCGCGCCCCCGCTGCCGTCGTGGCCATGCTGCCGGGGCATGGCAAGATCTCGAACTGGGCTTACAACACGGTGCCGCAACCCGGCCTGAACGGACGTCAGGGCTATCAGCCGCGCGGCAAGGGGCTGGGTGGATCGAGCGCGATCAACGCGATGCTTTATATCCGCGGGCACAAGTCGGATTACGACGGCTGGGCCGATATGGGCTGCGACGGCTGGTCCTGGGACGAATGCCTGCCCTATTTCCTGAAAGCCGAGAATAACGAAACCGGTGCAGGCGATTTCCACGGCGACAGCGGGCCGCTTCACGTCTCGGATCAGAAGGCCCCGCGCCCGATGAGCCGCGCCTTCGTTCAGGCCGCGACGGAATGCCAGCACCGCGAGACGGCAGATTTCAACACCGGCGACAACGAAGGCGTCGGACTCTTCCAGGTCACGCAATTTCACGACACGGCGCGAAACGGCGAAAGATGCTCTGCCGCGGCGGCCTACCTTCATCCGATCCGGGAGAGCCGGAAAAACCTGACGATCATCACCCGCGCCCATGCCACGAAGATCCTGACCGAAGGCAAGCGCGCGACCGGCGTGACGTATCGAAAGGGTCGCAAGGACGCCCGCGTGACTGCCACACGCGAGGTCATCCTGTGCGGCGGCGCGTTCAATTCCCCGCAGCTGCTGCAATTGTCGGGGATCGGGGCCGCCGAAGAGGTCCAGCGCCACGGGATCGACGTCGTGCATGACCTACCCGGCGTCGGCAAGAACCTTCAGGATCACCTGGATTTCATCCTCGGCTACAAGTCGAAGGACACCGACAATTTCGGGATCGGGCTGGCGGGTACGATCGGTTTGACAAAGCACATCCTGAAATGGCGCAACGACGGCAAGTCGATGATCGCGACGCCATTTGCCGAAGGCGCCGGGTTCCTGAAAACCGATCCGTCGCTGGACCGGCCGGATATCCAGCTGCATTTCGTGATCTCCGTCGTGGACGATCACGCGCGCAAGCTACATCTGGGCTATGGCTTTTCCTGTCATGTCTGCGCCTTGCGCCCCTACAGCCGGGGCAAGGTTTTCCTGCAAAGCGGCGACCCGCTGGCGGCGCCGGGCATCGACCCGCAATTCCTGTCGGACCCGCGCGACCTGGACACGACGATCAAGGGGGCCAAGATGACCCGCGAGATCATCAAGGCTCCGGCCATGGCGCCCTATCGCCATAAGGAATTGTTCGGCGTGACCGACGGGATGAGCGATCAGGACTGGGAACGCCATATCCGCGCCCGGGCCGACACGATCTATCACCCGGTCGGCTCCTGCAAGATGGGCGTCGATGACATGGCCGTGGTCGATCCCCAACTCAGGGTCCACGGGATGGAGGGGCTGCGCGTCGTCGATGCCTCGGTCATGCCGACCCTGATCGGCGGCAACACCAACGCCCCGACAATCATGATTGCGGAACGTGCGGCGGACATGATCCGCGGCGTCAAACCCGCTGCAATCGCAGCAGAATGAAGGAGGACAGGATGTCCGGAACGATGATGTGGCAAGCCCTGACGACAGGGTCGCTGATTGCCCATGCAGAGAAATACCATGCCGGGACCGAGATCGTCTCGGTCGAGACCGACGGATCGGTCGGCCGGTCGACCTGGGGCGAGGTCGGCGCCAATGCCCGGCGCATCAAGTCGGCGCTGGACGGTCTGGGCGTCTCTGCGGGGGCGCGCTGTGCCACCATCGCCTGGAACAATCGCCGTCACCTGGAACTCTATTTCGGGATCGGCAGCGGCGGCCGTGTGACCCACACGATCAACCCGCGCCTGACGCCCGAACAGATGGTCTACATCCTCAACCATGCCGCGGACGAGGTGCTGTTCCTCGACCGGACATTCCTGCCGGTAGCTGCGAAACTGGGCGAGCACCTGAAGACCGTGAAGCATTACGTGCTGATGGGCCCGCGCGACGAAGAGGCCGCCGCCATGGTCGAGGGCCTGCTTTTCTATGACGAATTGCTGGGTCAGGCTGCCCCCGACGCAGATTGGCCGGACCTGGACGAAAATGCGCCGGCAGCGCTGTGCTACACCTCAGGGACCACCGGGAACCCGAAAGGCGTGCAGTATTCGCACCGTTCACTGGTCCTGCATTCTATCGGTGGCAACCAGCCCGACGGGCTGAACGTGGCTGCGCGCGACGCGGTGATGCCCGTCGTGCCGATGTTCCACGTCAATGCCTGGGGCGTGCCCTATATCGCGGCGGCGGTCGGGGCCAAGCTGGTGATGCCGGGGCCGAAACTGGACGGGGAAAGCCTGGCCCGCCTGATCGACGCCGAACAGGTGACCCTGTCGCTGGGCGTGCCCACCATCTGGATGGGGCTGCTGGCCGGGCTGAAGGCCACGGGCATCAAGCCGACCTCGATGAAGCGCACGGTTGTCGGCGGCTCTGCCTTGCCGCCCTCGATGATCCGCGAATTCCGCGATGAATACGGCGTTGAACTGATCCACGCCTGGGGCATGACGGAGACCTCGCCGCTTGGTACGCTGAACCAGCTTCTGGAAAAACATTCCGGGCTGGACGCGGCCGAACAGGCAAAGCTGCGCGAAAGCCAGGGCCGTCCACCCTGGGGCGTGGACCTGCGGATCGTGGACGATGCGGGCCAGGAATTGCCGCGGGACGGCGAGACGCAGGGCGAATTGCAGATCCGTGGCCACTGGATCGTCGACAGCTATTTCGGCCAGGACGGAAGCGCCCTGACCGACGATGGCTGGTTCGACACTGGCGACGTCGCGACGCTGGATGCCGACGGCTACATGGTCATCCGCGACCGGTCCAAGGACATCATCAAATCGGGCGGCGAATGGATCTCGACCGTGGAGCTTGAGAATATCGCCATCGCCCATCCCAAGATCGCCAATGCCGCTGCGATCGCCGCGCGGCATCCGAAATGGGATGAACGGCCGGTGATCCTGGCCGTTGCCGCCGAAGGGGCATCGCCGACAGAGGACGAAGTGAAGGCCTCCTACGACGGCAAGGTCGCCAGCTGGCAGGTCCCGGATCGCGTGATCTTTGTCGATGACCTGCCACTGGGCGCGACCGGCAAGGTTCTGAAGAACAAGCTGCGCGACACCTATGGCGACGTGTTGCTGGAAGATGCGTGATATGACCCGGGTCGCTAAGGACCAGGTTACGGACCGTCCCCCGCTGGATCGGGACCTGTCTGCCCTTGCCGTTGGCAAGGGCGCACGGGCCCGGACGTCCGACACTGATCCCATCGTGGTAGTTCGGCAGGCCACGGGTCGGCGGCTCCAGGGTGCCAAGGGGAGGTCGGAAACAGCCATTCGGCACAAGCTGACCCGGTCCCCCTGCCCGCTTGCGGGCGGGGGAATGGCCCTTTTGCCCCTAAGGTATGGGTCCGCCGGGTATGTCCGCCAGTGCAGCGGGGGGAAGGCCAGAAGGTGACCAAACTCGACAAGATCACGCGGCTTGCAGAGAAGGCCGACGCCAAGTCCGCGAAGCGCGCCCGCAAGAAGGACGAGTTGGCCGACAATGCCATCGCGGCGCTCAAGCAGCTTGGCTACGCCCGCACCAGCCTGCGCGACATCGCCGAGCTGTCGGGCGTTGCCGTCGGCACGTTGCATTACTACTTCGAGGATAAGGCCGACCTGATCACCTATTGCGTGCTGCGCTACAAATCGGGGTTCATGGCTGAAATGCAGTCGATCCTGTCTGCAGATGTGGCGACGGACCAGCTTGCCGATCGGTTCGTGAAAGGGCTGTCACTGTCGATCCGCCGCGACGCGGAAACCCACCGTTTGTGGTACGACATCCGTGCGCAGGCCATGTTCGATCCAGCATTCCACGCGGTCGTGGCAGAGATCGAAGCGGCTCTCGTCGACCTCGTGGCGGAGTTCCTGAACCGGACCGGGCAGACGGATATAGCGCCCCGAACAGCGTACATGATGCTGGATGCGCCCTTCCGCTATCACCTTCAGAAGTATCTTTCGGGCGACCGCACCGCGCCTGCGGAATTCGAAGACCAGATCGCGGAAATCCTGACCATGATCTCGACATTCGGTGTTGCGCCGACCACTTAGGACGGATTGGCGTGGCGACATGGTGCGATCTTTGACTCCACCCTGATGTCACCACATAAAAACGTCCGCCACCTTTGATCAATTCTCGGCGGAAAAGGTATTCTGGTAATACCGCTCTGGCTTGCCAAGGCGCCCGACAAGTCCATACTTAGACTTTTCAGGGACCTGCGGCTGAGCAAAGGGACACGAACTTGAAGTTGCCTGAGCGGCTGACAACCTACTTGCGCGGGTCCGGGATCGCCCTCGCTCTATCGGACACCTCGGAAGATGCGCCGCTCGTTCTGGTCAACGACGCCTTTTGCGATCTTACAGGCTATTCCGAAGAGGATGTCCTTCACCACAATTGCCGTTTCCTGCAAGGCGAGCGCACGACCGAGGACATGCGCCGGCCCCTGCACCAGTTCGTGCACGGCGTCGGACAGGATAACGGGCGTTTTCCGATCCTCAACTACCGCAAGGACGGGACGGTCTTTCACAACTACGTTTTCATGTCGCGGCTTCGCAATAGCGAGGACGAGGTGAAATACATCCTTGCCTCGCAATTCGACATGACCTCTGCCCTGCAACGGGCGAAGATCACATCGAACGACGAACAACTGCGGCATGCGCTGAGTGACGTGGAACAGATCGGCCGCGAATATGGTCTGGCCATGATGGGCTCGGCCAAGCTGCTGGCGGATTCCGTGGCCATGATGGCCCGGTTGTCCTTTTCGGACAGCTAATCGGTTAGGGAGCCACCGGACAGGGACATGCGCGACGAAGAGAGGGACGAGAGCGAGCAGATTGGCGAGGAGTCGGAACGGCTCTGCATCGTTGGGATCGGCGCGTCGGCCGGCGGGCTGGAGGCGATCCGGGAGATGCTGGCGGGGGCCCCGCCCGATGCCAACCTGGCCTACGTGGTGATCCAGCACCTCGACCCGAACCACGAAAGCCTGCTGGCCGAGCTTCTGTCCCGTCACACCGACCTGTCCGTCCGACAGGCCTCGGGGGGCGAGAAGATCCGCGCGGGCAACGTCTATATCATCCCGCCCGGCGTCGGCCTGTCGGTCAGCGAGGGCGTGCTGGACCTGACGGAGTTCGCCCAGCCCCGTGGCCTGCGGCGCCCCATCGACGATTTCTTCGAAAGCCTTGCCATCGACCAGGGACGGTTCGCGGCCTGCGTGATCCTGTCGGGCACCGGCGCCGATGGCAGCGTGGGGCTGCGCGCCATCAAGGAACATGGCGGGCTTTGCATCGTGCAGGAGCCGAAATCCGCGAAATATGACGGCATGCCGACCTCGGCGCAGAATACCGGCCTGGTGGATTTCGTGCGCCGCCCGTCCGAGATCGTGGAGGCGATCCGGGCCTATTACGCGCATTCCGTTCTCGACCAGACCGACACCCAGCTGGCTAACACGATCGAGAAGAACCTCAACGATATCTGCGCCGTGGTGCGGAATTTCGTCGGTCATGATTTCGCGGGCTACAAGCAATCCACGCTGATCCGGCGGGTGCAGCGGCGGGTTCAGGTCCTCGACCTGGAAAATGCCGAGCAATACCTCACGCACA
The DNA here is from genome assembly GCF_000768315.1 of Pseudooceanicola atlanticus. GTDB lineage: Bacteria > Pseudomonadota > Alphaproteobacteria > Rhodobacterales > Rhodobacteraceae > Pseudooceanicola > Pseudooceanicola atlanticus. The sequence continues at coordinate 74,142 of NZ_AQQX01000013.1, read as the reverse complement.
TCCGGTCGGACCCGCGGGAATGCGAATTGCTGTTCCGGGACCTGCTGATCAACGTCACCCGGTTCTTCCGCGATGCCGAGCATTTCGAGGTGCTGCGCGACACCGCGATCCGCCCGATGGTCCAGAATTCCGGCAACGAAGACGACATCCGCATCTGGGTGCCCGGCTGTTCCAGCGGCGAGGAAGCCTATTCCATCGCGATGCTGTTTGCCGATGAATGTCGTCGGCAGAAACGGTCGGTGAACATCCAGATCTTCGCCACCGACATCGACGAACAGATGCTGCGGATCGCGCGCGAAGGGACCTATGCCCAGGCCGCGCTGGCCGACATTCCCGAAGACATGCGCGAGGCCTACACGATCGCGCGCGACGGCCATTTCCAGGTCTCGGCCAAGATCCGCGACATGATCCGGTTCTCGGTGCACAGCATCGTCCGCGACCCGCCGTTCTCGAATATCGACCTGCTGTCATGCCGCAACCTGCTGATCTATTTCGGCGACCAGTTGCAGAAGGCGGCGATGCCGATCTTTCACTACGCGATCAAGCCGGGCGGGGTGCTGTTCCTGGGACCGTCCGAAACGGTTGGCCGCTACGACCATGCCTTCCAGGCCATCGACCAGTCCGCCCGCGTGTTCCGGCGCAATAACGGCCGCCCCGAATACCCCGTGCACCTCCGCCATCAGGAGCCTTCGGCCAGCAACAACAAGCGGCGCCCGAAATATGACGAGGAACCCTCGAAGCGTCTGGAATGGGACGATGGTGGCGCGACGGACCGGATCCTGGCCGCCTATGCGCCCGCGACCCTTCGGGTGACGGCGGCGGGCGAAATCCTGAAATCCACCGGACGGCTGGGCAAGTACCTGGATTACAGTGCGGGTGGCGACACGAACCGTTTTGCCCCCTCCATCGCACGGCCCGGTGTGCGCGAGGCGATCTCGGCGATCGTGCGGCAGGTCAGCAAGAACAAGAAGCGTACCATTTCGCGTGACCTGACGGCCCAGTCCGAATTCGGCAGCCAGGCCTTCGACCTGATCGGCGAACCGCTGACGGACGGGACCTTCCTTCTGGTCTTCCGCGAACGCGACCGGTTCCAACCCAGCGATGACGAGGATTTCGACAGCGTCCTGCCGATGGACAGCCATGTGCAGAGCCTTGAGGACGAGTTGCGCTCCACGCGTGTCCGCCTGCACACCACGGTGGAGGAACTGGAGACCGCGAACGAGGAGCTGAAAAGCTCCAACGAAGAAATGATGTCGATGAACGAAGAGCTCCAGTCGACGAACGAGGAGCTTTCGACCGTCAACGACGAACTCAAGAGCAAGGTCGACGAGCTTTCGGTGGCCAATTCCGACCTGTCCAACTTCTTTGCCTCGACCGCCCTGCCCCTTGTGGTCGTCGATGCCAACATGGCGATCCGCAACTACACCGACGCGATCCAGAGCATCTATCCCTTCCGCAACTCCGACCGTGGCCGCCCCCTGACCGAGGTCACCAGCGCCCTGCGCCAGGATACAGAGATGCTGGACGCCACCCGCGAGGTGATGCGCGACGGCGAGGTCCGGCACCTGCGGGTCTGGGACCGCACCGAGGAACGGACCTGGTCGCTGGTGGTGACGCCCTACCGGTCCCGCGACGGACAGCTGGACGGGGCGACGCTGGTCTTTTCGGAACTTACCGATGCCGTCCGGCTGGAAGACGCGCTAGAGCAGGAAAGCGAACGGCTGCGCCTGGCCCTCGACGTGTCCAACCTGTCGGTCTGGGATTTCGACCCCTACGCGGACACCCTGCGCATCGACGCGACGGGCGTGTCCTTCCTGGGCCTCGACGACGAGCATCTGGACGCGGACGCATTCTACGCTGGCGTACACGAGGAAGACCGGGACCACGTGAAGGACGCCTTTGATGCCGCCAAGGACGATGGCGACCATATCGACGTGACCTTCCGCACGGCATCGGACCATGCCAGGTCGCGCGTCATGCAGATCGTCGGCCAACGCATGCACAGTCGCAAGGCCACCCGCATCCTCGGCGTCGCCTTCGACGTGACCCGCGAACAGGAAGACCGCGACGTCCGCGAAATGATGCTGCGCGAGATGAACCATCGCGTGAAGAACATGTTCGCCATCATCTCGGGCATGTTGCGGATCGTCGGCCGGTCGGCCGAAACTGTCGACGACGTGGTCGATGCGATGCAGCTGAGGATTAGTGCGCTGGCGCGGTCGCATGACATGACGCAGCGCGCCCCGTCCCGCGAGGGCCTCAAGCTGGCCGACGTGGTGGCCGCATCCTTGGAGCCCTACGACGACCAGGCCGAAATCAGCATCACGGGCCCCGAGATCCGGATCGAAGTGGGCGAGTTGACCGCGCTGTCGCTGCTTCTGCACGAATGGGCGACGAACGCGGCGAAATACGGGGTTCTCGGCGCCCGCGAAGGTCAACTCATCGTGAGCTGGGAAGAAGACGACACCGGCCGCGTTATTTTAAGCTGGAACGAAATTCTGTCTGAAGACGTTGTTCAAAAAGAAGAAAAAGCCGGCTTTGGGTCAACTCTGGTTCAGCTTTCGGCGATGCAGCTTAACGGGCGTCTGGATGTATCGACCGGCGCCAACAATCGAAGGATGACCTTGGAATATGTCCCGAGCGCCGGAGGCAAAAGCACCTAATCGGACGGTCCTGCTATGTGAAGACGAGGCGATTGTCGCGATGGATCTGCAATTCATGCTGGAGGATCTGGGCTATGACGTCATCGGGCCTTTCGCCGACATGAAATCCGCCAAGGCCGCGTTGAATGACACGATGCCCGATATCGCGGTTCTGGACGTCAATCTTCGCGACGGACACGTTTTTCCGCTGGCCGACATGCTGATGGACAAGGGTGTCCGGCTGATCTTCCATTCCGGCCATGTCGATGGCCCGGAGATAAACCGCCGTTACCCAGACGCGGAAACCTGCATGAAGCCGATCGACCCGGCCAGGCTGAAGACCGTCCTTCCGGCGACACCGGCCTGACCTTAACGTATCGGCCAATCCCAGTTGCACACTGCGGTATTACTGGCAGCTACCGGGAACAACGTAAGGCTCTGATACCAATGTTTGCTGGCTGTGGCTGCAAACAGCAATGCTGCCCCTGCGGTGTAACGACCTCTTTGCCACCATTACTCCTGTTTTTCTGACCAAAAAATATGGGTCAGGTTGGGAGTGCTTCCCTCGCAGAGGCATCTATCTTCTCGAGCACAGACGACGTCATCAGCAACTTGATGGCGATGAGTTTCATGACGCATGGCAGGACCGCATAAAGAAGCGTCAATGTCCTGAGCCCGCCGGGACCGACCGGTTGATCCGCGGATAGGCCAGCATAGTCGAGCACAGGCAGTACGATAACGGCTGCCAAGGCCAAGTTGGCTTTGGACACGAAATTCCATAGACCAAACGCCTGTCCAGCATTATTTTTGCCCGACGCCACATGCACTGAAAAGGCGGCAGGTAACAACGTCATATCTGCCCCGAGCGCGGCACCAGAAGCGACACAGATCACCGCAAATGCCAACACGTCGCCAGACCCAAGCGATATTGCAAAGCCGAAGGTCACGACAGCCAGGATCATACCTGACAGCAATGTCCGGCGCAGACCGTAGAACCGCCCTGCTTTTCCCCAGAGCGGTGCACTGATTGCCGCAGCAACGAAAAAGAGCAGCAGCAGCGGACCTTCCAGTCCGGGTGCATCGAGCCTATACTGCACGAAGAACAGAAAGAGCGTTGACGTGACGGCCACCGGCGCGGAATTCACGAAGGCGATCAGCAATAGACGTCGCGTACCGCTATCCCGCAATAGGACGGCGATTGCGGGTCGGGCATCCGTGCTCACCACCTGCCATTCTCTGCGCATCGATAGGATGGCGAAACCCAAAGCCACCACGAACAGCACCGAGAAAAGAGCAAAGGGCTTCGGCGTCAGCAAAGCCAGCAATGTAGGTGCGACCGCTGCTACGCAGATTCCAATCAGAGCGCCCGCTTCTCTCCAGGTTGCCAGCCGAACATGACTGACATCAGGCGAGCGTTCGACCTTTGCAATGCCTTGTGCGTAGAACGTAATCGACAGGAAACTGAACGCGGTGGAGAGCACCCCCAGTGAAAACGCGAACCAAACGAGAGGCGGCACTGGCGGAGCCAGCGCAAAGACACCCAGCATGGCCGCAGCCATCGTCGACCCGACGACCGCTACCAGCGTCGCGCGCCTTTTGACCCTACCGGAGAACCAACCAAGAGCCGGGTCCTGCACCACGTCAAGTAAACGCAGGCCAAACAGCACCGACCCAAGCGCGCCGAGCCCGACCCCGTACTGGTCGAAGAAGAACTTGGGCGCATGCATGTAGATCGGCAGCCCCGCCGCCGACAGCACACCGGCGAAGAGCGCGTAGGCAGACAGATTGGTCCGCTCCTTGGGGTGGGAACTCATCGTCAGGTCCTTGCAACCGGCGCGATACCCACGCCTGCCTTCTCTACGTGCCGCAGTTGAAGGCGGACCACATCGGGGACCACAAGGCGTCCGGCGGAAGGTGCGAGAAGCCCTCTGTCTGAACAAAATTTGCAGTGTGAAGAGACGCAGTTTGGCCCATTGGCACCTTCGCCTCAGTACCGCAAACCGTCATGCGCATAGGGGCAAAAATGGTTTGTCGAACGCCCGACCCACTTCAACAAGGCGGGGCAAAGCCGAAATCGCGCCCCCCCGAGCAAATGGTATCGGCCAGACACGGCGCGGCGCAGTAACAGCTGCGCTGACGATCGGAGCGACAGGCCCGGAATTGCTCCCGGGCCGGCCAATCGATGGCTTACGACCAGGGCGTGACGAGGTATTTCTCGCCCGTCTTCATCGCCCGGTAATCGGTCACGGCTTCCTTGGTGAGCATCTCTTCGAGGTTGACGCGCTGCTTGTAATGGCTGGCGAAGGTCGTCGTGAGGTTTTCAAGCACGCGCTTGCGCATGCGCCCAACGGTTTCCTGCCCCGCCGCCTGCAGGAACGGGAAGAGCAGCCAACCCGACAGCGTCCAGCCAAAGCCATAGCTGGGCGACAGCATGGTCGCGCCCGTGTCCAGGCGCCCGTAGATGAACATCCGTTTCTGCTGGTTGGAGCCATAGCGCGAATACTCGGTCATCTGCTTGACCGCCACCTGCTCCATCGCCTTGAAGACCGTGTCGACGGTCTTGCCGCCGCCGATCGGATCGAACCCGTAAAACGCTCCGGTATCCTCGATCGCAGTGCGGAGCTGACCCATGAAATCGTCGTCCGAAGAGTTCACCACATGGGTGGAGCCCATCTTCTTCAGCAGGTCCGCCTGATCCGCCTTGCGCACGATATTGACCAGAGCGAGGCCGTCCTCCTGGCAGATACGCGTCAGCATCTGGCCCAGGTTCGAGGCCCCGACCGTATGCAGGATCGCGTTCTGCCCATCCATCTTGGCATTCTCGACGAAACCAAGCGCGGTCATCGGGTTGACGAAGGCGCTCGCGCCCTCTTCGGCGGTGTGATCGCCCAAGGGCAGGCAGGACCTGGCATCGACGACGCAGTACTGGCTATAGGCATTGCCCGGCACACAGGCCACGCGCTGCCCCACGAGGGCCTTGGCAGCGTCGCCGTCACCCGCGGCAACGACCGTGCCTGCGCCTTCATTCCCGGCCGGGAGTTTCAGACCGTGACGCGCCTTGGAACCGGTATTGAACGGCTCGGGCATGGTCGCGACGAATTTGCCCTGCGTGTACGTTGCGTTTTCAAGATCCGCCGCACCGGCCAGGATGGCGAGGTCCGACGGGTTGATCGGCGCCGCCTCCATTTTCACCAGGACCTGGTTGCCGGTCGGATCGGGAAAGCTCACGTCTTCGATCGCAACGGTCAGCGTTCCGTCTGCATCCAGTGTCGTGAACAATTGCTTGCCAGTGGTGGCCATTTTGACTCCTCCAAAATCTATGTCGCGATGCTAAGCCCCAGCCTGTGACATTGACTGATGCCTTTGCCCTTTGACCCCTCGCGGTTTCAAGTCGGGTGCACACTGCCCCAGTCAATTGAGGAGTTCCATCGCAACGTCGCGCAAAGTTCTCGCGAAGCGCTGTTTTGCAGAGCTGGTTGAATTCCTTTTGCGAATGGCATGCCTGCAGGATCTCACGACGCTGTTCGCCGTCAAAAAGGTAAGGCCTGATCGATATGAGTTTTCGCTCCGGGTTAAACCAAGTGCGGGTCTTGCCCCTCAAGGCCCCAATTGTCCTCAGGTTTTTCACTGCCCATGAAAATCACTCATCACTGTGTTCGGCCATTCAGAACATGAACTGAGGACCTTTTTCGAAACGGTCGCGTTTCCTTTTTGAGCGCTCGGGGTTCCGACGCGTGCCGGACAGGACGTCCGTAAACAGGAAGGATCAGCCATGAGCCCACCCATCGGATTCACCCTACGCCGCCGTACCCTGCTGGCGGGCACCGCCGCGGCAGCCTTGACCCACAGCATGACCAGAGACGCTTCGGCCCAGACCGCCGAAGCCCCGCAACCCGTCGGCCCGCAGACCAGCACTGTCACTCTTGTCGTGAATGGCACGCCGCGGGAGATCACCGTCGACAACCGGGTGAGCCTTCTTGACGCGCTGCGCGAACACCTGAAGCTGACCGGGACGAAGAAGGGCTGCGATCACGGGCAGTGCGGCGCGTGCACCTGTACCGTCAACGGGGAGCGCATCAACGCCTGTCTCAGCCTCGCCGTCATGCATGATGGTGACGAGATCGAAACGATCGAAGGGATCGGCCAGCCCGACAACATGGACCCGATGCAGGCGGCCTTTGTCGAACAGGACGGGTTTCAGTGCGGCTATTGCACCCCGGGTCAGATCCAATCGGCCCGCAAAGTGATCGAAGAAATCCGCGCGGGCATTCCCAGCCACGTCACCGGCGATCTGACCGCAGAGATTGCCATGACCGACGCTGAAATTCGCGAACGCATGTCTGGCAATATCTGTCGCTGCGGCGCCTACGCCAACATCCTGTCAGCCATCACCCAAGTCGCGGAGGAAAACGCATGAGAGCCTTTTCCTACGAAAAACCCGCTAATCCGTCCGAGGCCGTGGCACGGGCCGCAGAGGTCGAGGGCGCGAAATTCCTGGCAGGCGGCACGAACCTGCTGGACCTGATGAAACACGAGATCGAGGCACCGGCCCACGTGATCGACGTGAACGGCCTGGGGCTGGACGAGGTCACGGAGACGGAAGACGGTGGATTGCGGATCGGCACCCTGGTGACCAACACCGCGCTGTCGGCCCATCCCCGCATCCGCCGCGACTACCCGGTCCTGACCCGGGCCATCGCCGCGGGGGCCACGGGTCAGTTGCGCAACAAGGCAACGACGGGCGGCAACCTGCTGCAGCGTACCCGTTGCCCGTATTTCTTCGATACCAACATGCCCTGCAACAAACGCAGCCCCGGATCGGGGTGCGGCGCCCTGACCGAAGGGGCATTTTCGCGCCAATTGGGTGTGATCGGCACGTCTTCGTCCTGTATCGCGACCCATCCCTCGGACATGGCCGTTGCCATGCGGGTGCTGGACGCCATCGTGGAAACCGTCACGCCTTCCGGCATGACCCGGGAGATCGCCGTGGAGGATCTGCACCTCCTGCCGGGTGACACGCCCGAGCGGGAAACCGCATTGATGCCCGGAGAGCTGATAACCCATGTTCGCCTGCCTGCACCCGTTGGGGGCACGCAGGCCTATCACAAGGTGCGCGACCGCGCGTCCTATGCCTTCGCACTCGTCTCCGTCGCGTTGGTCCGCCAGGCCGACGGCACCGGACGTGTCGCCCTGGGGGGCGTCGCCCCGAAGCCCTGGCGCCGGGCTGACGCCGACGCGCAATTGCCCAACGGCGCCGCCGCCGTGATGTCCGTCCTGTTGGACGGTGCCACGCCGACGGAGGAGAACGCCTTCAAACTGACCCTCGCCGAGCGGACCCTCGCCGCCATGCTGAAGGAGGCCTGAGATGAAATTCAATTCACCGGTCGAGACCAACCTCTTCGACGACGCGAAAATCATCGGCAAGCCCACCCAGCGGGTCGACGGCCCGCTGAAGGTCACAGGGACCGCGCCCTACGCCTATGAACGCAATGACGCGGCGCCCGATGCGCTTTACGGCTACCCTCTCGGGGCGGCGATCGGGCATGGGCGGATCACCGCTATGGACGCAGAGGCGGCCCGCAACGCCCCGGGCGTCCGCGCGGTCGTGACCACGCTGGACATCGACCCCCTTGAGAAGGGGATGAACAACGTGGCCCGCCTGTTCGGCGGCAACGAGGTGCAGCACTACCACCAGGCCATCGCCGTCGTCGTGGCCGAAACCTTTGAACAGGCCCGCGCCGCGGCGGCCCGGATCGACGTCACCTACGAAGAGGGCGAGGCCGCCGACCTGGACCTGGATGCGGCGTTCCGCCGGGTCGAGGGATCAGGCGAGCCCGACACGTTGTTCGGCGATGTCGACGCGGCCTTTCGCGACGCCGCGGTGGTGACGGACCAGATGTATCACACCCCGGGCGAGAGCCACACGATGATGGAGCCCCATGCCTCGACCGTCGACTGGTCGGACGGGGGCGACATGACGGTGTGGACCTCGAACCAGATGATCAACTGGAACCACCAGTCCATCGCCACGACCTTCGGGATCGAGCCCGAGCGTATCCGGGTCGAAAGCCCCTATGTCGGCGGCGGGTTCGGGGCCAAGCTGTGGCTGCGGGCCGATGCGGTGCTGGCCGCGCTCGGGTCCCGCGCGGCCGGTGTTCCGGTCAAGCTGGCCCTGCCGCGGCCGATGGTGATGAACAACACCACGCACAGATCGGCCACGGTCCAGCGTATCCGGCTGGCGGCCAATCCCGACGGGACATTGAAAGGCATCTGGCACGAAGCTGCCGCCTATTGCCTGCCCGGGGGGCGCGGAGAGAACGCGACCGCCCAGACGCCCATTTTCTACGCCGGGGAAACCCGCCGGGTGAAGAACCATGTGCTCGACATGCCGCTGCCGGAAACCGCGGACATGCGCGCGCCCGGTGAAGCCTCCGGCCTGATGGCGCTGGAGATTGCAATGGACGAGATGGCCGAAGCGCTCGAGATGGATCCGGTCCGGTTCCGGATTATCAACGATACGCAGGTGAACCCGTCCGACCCGGACATCCCCTTCAGCGACCGGCATTTCGTCGAATGCCTTGAACGCGGCGCCGAAGCTTTCGGGTGGGCCGAACGCAACACCTCCGCCGGGGGCCGCCGCGATGGCGACTGGCTGATCGGTCATGGTGTTGCCGGGGCCTATCGCGGTGCGCTCGTGTTGCCATCCGGCGCCCGTGCCATCCTTGATGGCGGAAAGCTGATCATCGAAACGGACATGACCGATATCGGCACCGGTTCCTACACGATCATTGCGCAGACGGCGGCCGAGACGATGGGGATGTCGCTGGACGATGTGGAAATGCGGATGGCCCACAGCGCCTATCCCGTTTCCTCGGGGTCCGGCGGTCAGTTCGGTGCACCCAGCTCCACCTCGGGGGTCTATGCCGCCTGCATGGCCCTGCGCGAGAAGATCGCCGGCAATCTCGGCCTGCAGGATCCGACCTTCGCCGATGGCAATGTCGTGAGCGGTGAGACCCGCATGTCGCTGTCGGACATCAACGAGGAGGTTTCGGCCGAGGACGCAATCGAATGGGGCGATTTCCAGGATGGCTATGCCATGGGAACCTTTGGCGCCCATTTCGTGGAGGTCGGCGTGCATGCCTATACCGGCGAAACGCGGGTCCGCCGCATGCTGGCGGTCTGTGACGCGGGCCGGATCCTGAACCCGGTCACTGCGCGCAGCCAGGTGATCGGTGGCATGGTCATGGGTGTCGGCGCGGCGCTGTCTGAAGATATGGCGCTTGACCGCGGTCGCGGGTTCTTTGCCAATCACGACATGGCCAGCTACGAAGTGGCCGTCCATGCCGATATCCCGGACCAGCAAGTGATCTTCCTGGACACGCTCGACGGGGTTGCGACACCGCTCAAGGCCAAGGGCGTGGGGGAATTGGGGCTTTGCGGCGCAGCCCCCGCCGTGGCCAACGCGATGTACAACGCCACCGGGATCCGCGTGCGGGACTATCCCCTGACAATGGACAAGTTCATCGACCAGTTGCCGTCGATCTGAAGGCGCGGCAAGCGGCGCCCCGGCGCCGTTTGCCGGCAGATTAGACGGAACTCGATACCAAGCCAATTGATATCCCGGCCTCATTGTGCACGGTCTTGGACGCAAATACCGTCCATGCGAGGCAAAGCGTCGTTTACAGCCCCAACAACGGCCTGTTCGAGCACCCCTCTGCGTCAAAAAACCGGCGCTCGCGCGGGGTGCGTTTTTCAAGGTTGTTTGAGGCTGTCAGGGAAGGGTTTGCACCCCTCCCCAATCGATCGCGCCCGTCAGCTGACCTGCTCGGTCGCGAAGCCAGCCATCTTCGTGTAGCCGTTGACGATCGCGTCGCGCGCCTCAAACGGCAGGATCTGTTCCAGATCGTCGAAGCGCTGGCCGGGCAGATCGGCGATGCGGGTTTCCACCTCGTCGATCACGCGCTCGGGCCCGCCGGTGCGATTGCCCGCAACGACTTCGTTCACCGGGCCGAGGCGTTCAGCCTCGTAGGCTTTGAGGACCTCCGCAGGATCACCCCCGGCGCCACAGAGCCGGCCAAGCGCGCGGGCGTCCAGGATGGCCTGCGCGGAGCCGTTGGCCCCGAACGGGTACATCGGGTGCGCCGCGTCGCCCAGAAGGGTGATCCGCCCCCTGGTCCAGCTGTCCAGCGGATCACGGTCGCACATCGGGAAATCCCAGAAGACCGGCGTCGCATCGACCATGGCCCGGATATCGGTTTCCGGGACGGTGAAATCCTTCAGGATCGGGTGCAGCGCTTCGGCCTTGGCTTCGCTGTTCCAGCTTTCGCGGCCGGGCGTCGGTGCGCCGGGTTCGGCCTGGCGCACGACACAGGCCCAGTTCATCAACTGCGTCTCGGGCGTCTTGCCCGGACCGATCGGGTAGAAGATGAACTTGCGGTCGATGCCACCCGAATTGATGATCGTGTGCCCGTCCAGGACCTTTGGCCAGTCGAGCGACCCGCGCCACAGCATCAGGCCGGACCAGCGCGGGGCCCCTTCGTCGGGGTTGAGGTGCCGGCGGACGGCCGAGTGGATGCCATCTGCGCCGATCAGCACGTCGCCCTCGGCGGTGAAGGTGCTGCCATCGGCCCGGCGCAGGGTGACGCGGACGCCGTCGCCGGTCTCCTCGACCGCATCGAAGGCGGCATCGAGGGTCAGCGTCCCATCGGGCAACCGCTCGGCCACAGCATCAAGGAGGACCTGGTGGATATCGGCACGATGCGCCGTGATCTGGGGCACGTCATAGCCCGCCGCAAGGCCGCGCGGCGCGTTCCAGACCTCCTGCCCGCCCCTTGTGCGGAAGATCATCCGGTCAGTCCGCACGCCCAGAGCGTCCAGCGGCTCCATCAGGCCCAGTTCGTTCATCGCGCTGATCGCGTGGGGCAGCATGGTGATGCCGACGCCCAGGTGCTGGATCTTCGGCACTTTCTCGAACACCTGGCAGGGCACGCCGTGTTTGTGCAGGTAGAGTGCGGCCGTCAGGCCGCCGATGCCGCCGCCGGCAATGATGACCTTCATCGTTCAGCCCTCCGCCCGGCGCTTGGCGATCCGGTCCGCCAGCGCGTCGGTGTCGAGCTCGGGCATGAGCACGACGTTTTCCTGTTCGCGCGGGTCGTTGCGTGCGGTCAGGGCGGTTGCCGGTTCCGTTTCGGACAGGTTGAACGCCACATGCGGCACCTCGGCCGGGATGAAGCAGAAACTGCCCGGGTCCATCAGGGCTTCGGTTTCCAGTTCGGCGCCATAGTAGAGGATGATATTGCCATCCATGGTGTAGATCGCGGTTTCGTAGTCCTTGTGGCGATGCGGCTTGGCCTGGCCGCCGGGGCCAAAGGCGGTGACGTTCAGCGACAGGTGCTTGGCCCCCGTGCTGCGTTCCGAGACGCCGAAGAATTGCGGCATCCCCTGCTTGGCTTCCTGGGTGGTTTCGGGGGTGAAGATCTTCACCTCGGTGCCGTCGGGTGTGGTCATGGCTTGGTCCTTTCCTCGTCGGGTCAGTCGGTCTTGGGCAGCGGCGCCCGGTTCCATTGCAACACGCGGTAATCGGGCCTGAGGCCCGCCTTGCAGTAAGGGTCGCCATCGGCGAGCGCCTGCGCCTCGGCCAGGGTGTCGGCCTCGATCACCCAGACCGATCCACAGAACGGGGCATCGGGCCCTTCGCGCAGCCCACCGGCATCGGTGATCCTGTCGCCGCAGGTGGCGAGATAGTCGAAATGCGCGCGGGTCAGATCGGCATCGATCTGCGAGGGCTGCACGTCGTCGAAGAAGAGGGCGATGAAACGCATGGGTGGCTCCTTGTGGGGGGCATTGGTCGGCATGGCGATCACATCCCGAGATAGGCGCGGCGTACGTCGGGCGAGGCCAGAAGCTCTGCCCCCGGACCGGAGAGCGCGACGCGACCGTTTTCCAGCAGATAGGCGCGGTCGGCGAGTTCCAGCGCGACCTTGGCATTCTGTTCGGCCAGCAGGATCGTGAAGCCCGCGTCGCGCAGTTCCACGATGGTTTCGAAGACCTGCTTGACCATGACGGGTGCCAGGCCGAGCGTGGGTTCGTCCATCAGGATCAGGTGTGGCCGCGCCATCAGGCCCCGCCCGAGCGCCAGCATCTGCTGTTCCCCGCCGGACATCAGCCCGGCCAGTTGGCTGCGCCGTTCCCTGAGGCGGGGAAACCGATCGAAGACTTCGGCCAGCATCTGGTTGTGGCCCGCGCGCGCAGCGGGGGCGATGGCACCAAGGCGCAGGTTCTGTTCCACGCTCATGCCGGGAAAGACAAGGCGGCCTTCGGGGATCAGGCACAGCCCGGAATTCACCCGGTCATGGCTGGGCACCTGGGTGATATCGCGCCCTTCGAACCGGATCTCGCCATCCGTGGGCGCGACCAGCCCGGCAAGGGATTTCATGATCGTCGTCTTGCCTGCACCATTCGCGCCGATCAGGGTCGTGACGCTGCCCTTGGCAACCTGGAAATCCACGTCGAACAGCACCTGGACCGGACCGTAGGAGGCGCGCAGGCCGGAGACGGAAAGCAATGGGGTGGTCATCCGAAATACACCTCTGCAACGCGGTCGTGATTGCCGATTTCCTCGGGCGTGCCGAACGCGATCCGCTCTCCGTGATCGAGAACGAGGATGCGATCCGACAGCGTCATGAGCGCGCCGATCACATGTTCCACGATCACGAAGGTCAGGCCGCGTTCTGTCCGAAGGCGTTCCAGCGTGGTGAGCATTGCGCTGATTTCGGTCGGGTTGAGGCCCGCCATCACCTCGTCCAGCATCACAAGCCGTGCCCCGGTGGCGAGCGCCCGAGCGATCTCCAGCCGCTTCTGGCCCGACAGGGTCAACTGCCCGCCATCCAGATCCCGCCGGTCGGTCAGGTCGACGGCTTCGAGCGCATCGTCCACGACGGCCGCCACCTCGGTCGAGGTCAGTTTGCGGCCGCTGCCGTAAAGCGCCGCGACACGCAGGTTTTCTGCAACGCTGAGCCCCGCGAAGGGACGCACGATCTGGAAGGTCCGGCATAGGCCAAGACGACAGACCCGGCTTGGCGACAGCCCCGTCAGGCGTTGTCCGTCAAAGACGACCTCGCCCGTGGTTGGCGCCACATGCCCGGCGATCACGCTGAAAAGCGTCGTCTTGCCGGCACCGTTGGCGCCCATGAGGCCGAAGATCTCGCCCTTTTCGACCTGCATGTCGACGTCGGACAGGGCCATCAGGCCACCAAAGCGCTTGCTGACGCCCTTGATATCGAGAAACGCCATCAGCCGGCCCTCCCCAGGCGTCCGAACAGGCCGGACAGGCCCCGCGGCACGAACAGGATGAATATGATGAGCGTCAGGCCCAGAACGATCATGTAAAGCTGCGGCAGGCTGGACCACAGCAGTTCCGACAGCAGCGCGAAGCCTAGCGCGCCAAGGATCGGGCCGCGCACCGTTTCGGTACCGCCGACCAGGGCCATGGTCACGATGGTGAAGGATATCACCGGGTCGAAGGCCTGCGCCGGTTCGAAATAGCTGGTGCGCAGCAGGGCCAGGCCACCGACCGCGCCGGGAATGATGGCAGAGGCGATGAAGGCGAAGAGCTTCAGCCGCGTCACGGGCACACCGACGGTTTCGGCGGCGACCTCGTCCTCACGGATCGCGGCCAGCCCGGCGCCGAACCGCGAATGCCGGATCGCATAGGCGCCCAGCGTCGCCAGAACGGCCAGCCCGACCATCCACCACATCAGGACCTCGGTCCGGGGTACGTCGAAGATCATCCGCCCGAAGCTGCCAAGCGCGGATTCTATGCGCATCACCACGTGGCGGACCAGTTCGGACAACCCATAGGTCAGGATGACGAAATAGGGCCCGCGCACCCGCAAGACCGGCAGCCCGACGATCGCCGCAAAGACGGCGGCCGCCACGGCCCCGGCCAGCAACGCCCATTCGAACGGGATCGTGCCGGTCAGCAGGACGCAGACATAGGCGCCGACACCGTAGAAGACCGCATGACCCAGCGACAGGTAGCCGGTGGTTGCCGACAGCATCGACCAGCTTTGTGCCAGGGCGATCCACATTGCGACCTGGAAGACCACACCCATCATGTAGGGGGTGCCGAAGGCGGGGACCGCGGCCGCGACGACGGCCAGCGCGACCCCGAGGATCAGACCGATGTTCTTCATGACCGCACCGCCTTGGTGAAGATGCCCTCGGGCCGTATCAGAAGGACGCCGACAAAGAGCCCGTAGATCAGGATCGACCGGTAGCCGGGCGAGGTCAGCGCAATGCCGTAGGTTTCGACGAGACCCAGGCAGAAGCCGGCCAGCACACCGGCCCCGATATTGCCGAGCCCGCCGATGATGATCACGACGAAGGCCACGATGGTGAAGGGAAAGCCCATGAAGGGCGTGATCTGCTCGGTCATGCTGACCAGTACGCCGGCGACGCCCGCCACCGCGAAGCCACCGCAGATTGTCAGCAGCTGCACCCGGTTGAGATTCACGCCGACGACCTGCGCCGCCTCGCGCCGCTGGATCACCGCGCGCAGGCCCCAGCCGAACAGGTGGAACCGAAGGAACAGGATCGTGCCGAAGCAGATCGCGGCGGCGATGCCGAGGGTCAGCAGGCGATTGCCGGTCATGCTGACGCCCTGCCAGGTGATGACGGTATCAAGGTACTGATACCCCCTGGAGGTCGACGTGAAGGCCAGCGCGGCGAGGTTCTGCAAGATGACCGAGATGCCGTAGAAGAGGATCAGCGAATTCGCCTCGACCCGCTTGGCCAGCTCGGGCTTGGCCAGCATGCGGCGGAAGAGGCCCACATAGACCGCCCAGCCCAGAAGAGCGCAGAGCGCGGCCGCGACGACCAGCGAAATGATGGGCGGGACGGCGAAAAGGGAGATCATCCAGAAGGCCGTGTAGGCCCCGATCATCACCAGATCGCCATGAGCGATATTGAGCAGTCGAAGCGTCCCGTAGACCAGGTTCAGCCCGAGCGCGACAAGCGCGTAGAGCGATCCCGAAACGAGCGCGGCGAACAGCATTTGTCCTGACAGTAACGTATCCACGACGGTCCTTTTCCCCTGGCTGAACCCTTGGGGGGTATGGCGCGGGACCGGGCCCGCGCGGGTCTGACTGGGCGGTCGGGGACCCCGTCCCTTGAGGGCGGGGTCCCGCGGGTTTCACCAGCCCTGCTTGGGGGCGAAATCGGCGGTCTTCACCGCCTCGGGCCAGACCAGTTCGATCTTGCCGTCCTGAATCTGGACGAAGCCCGTGGGCGTCACCACGTTCTGCACGCCGTCAAAGCGCACCTCGCCGTTGATCGTGTCGAAGGTTCCCTCCGCGATGGCCCCACGCAGCACCTCGGGGTCGAGCCCGGCTTCGGCGACGGCCTGCTGAAGGATTTCCATCGACATGTAGGCGAGGGCGGAGTCGAGCGCGTCGGGTTCTTCCCCGAATTCAGCGACATAGGCGTCGAAGAAGGCCTGCCCCTTGGGCCAGGCGTCTGCCTCGGACGACCAGTGCGCCGACGACACGATGCCATTGGCCCCGGCCCCGTTGGCCTTGCGGTAGGCGTCGATGGTCGGCCCGATCAGCGACATCACGAAGGGCGCCTCGATCCCCAGTTCCCGCGCCTGACCGGCGAACAGGAAGGAATCGGCGGGATAGGTCATCGCGACGACGGCATCAGGCGCGGCCTCTCGCACCTCGACCAGCATCGAGGTCATGTCCTTGACGTCCGGCGGATAGCTTTCGTCGACCGTCACCTCGATCCCGACCTCTTCGAGCGCGGGGATCAGGAAGCTGCGGAATTCCTGCGAATAGGGCAGTTCGTTGGCCAGCAGGGCGGCGGTTTCGACACCTTCGGCCTGCATCATCTTGGCCAGTTCGGCCCCCATGGCATCGGGGATGGCCGAGGTGGGGAACCAGATGTAGCCGGGTGCCACGTTGCGCAGCTGGACGGAGGCCGCGGTGTTGCCCACCATCGGCATCTTGTAGCGCTGCAGCACCGGGGCAAGCGCGAGGTGCATCGGCGTGCCCCAGGGGGCGGCAAGCAGATCGACGTCGTCCTGCGTGATCAGCTTTTCGTAGATCCGCACGGTGTTGGCTGGGTTGGACTGGTCGTCGTAGCTGACGAATTCCACCGGGCGCCGTTCGCCGTCGGGCAGCTCAAGTCCGCCTTCTGCGTTCACCTGCTTCTGCCACAGCTTGTAAGGGTTTTCCTGCGACGGCGCGGCGGCGGCATAGATGCCGGTCCGCGCGATGGAATACCCGATCGTGATCGGGTCCTGCGCAAAAGCGGCACCCGCTGTCATCGTGGCCATGACCGCGCCGAGCGCGGCGTTCACCAGCCTTGTTGGTCCTTTCATCTTCTTCTCTCCTGTTGGGGGCTTTATCGATCTTTGCGATCTCTTCTTGGTTGGGGATCAGTCCTGCGAGGGGTCGGGGCCGAGCATGCCGTCAAGCACGCGTTCCCCGGTGAGGGGCAGGTCTGTGTGCCGGGCGCTTGTGGCCTTGGCCACGGCGTTGGCAATCGCGCCCGGAACGGTGTTCAGGCCGATTTCGCCGGCGCCCTTGGCGCCGAACGGCCCGGTCGGGTCCGGGTCTTCGATGATGAAGGTGTGGATTGCGTCGGGAACGTCGCGCGCGGTCGGCACCTTGTAATCCATCAGTGACGGGTTCGCGAGGCGCGCGCCGTCCCAGACCATTTCCTCGTAAAGCGCATAGCCCAGGCCCTGGACGAAACCGCCATGCAGCTGCACGTCGACAAGGCGCGGGTTGATCGCGCGGCCGACATCGGCCGCCGACCAGGCCTCGTGCACCGTGACCTGACCGCTGGTGTCGTCGATATCGATATCCACGCCGAGCGCGGCAAAGCTGAACACGCCGATCCGCGGGAACGGCAGGCCCAGGGCAATCGCCCGCTTGGGATCGTGGGTCGGTTCGTCGAAGACGAGCGTCTCACTGCCGACCAGGGGGCCACCGACGGCCCAATGGGCGCGGCCCGAAATCTCGGCAAAGGTCACGTCCGTGTTTGACCCGCGTTGTCCGATCCGACCGCCTTCGCGCAGTTCGAGGTCCTCGACATCGCAATCCAGCATCTCGGCCGCATGGTCCATCGCCTGTTCGACAACCTTGCCCGCGGCCGCCTTGACGGCGCGGCCGGTGGTGTAGGTGACGCGGGATGCGGTGGTGCCCCAGTTATAGGGCGACCCATCGGTATCGGGGCTGGCCACGACGACCTGATCAAAGGGCAGCTTGAGTTCTTCGGCGCAGATCTGCGCCAGCACGGTGTCAGACCCCTGCCCGATATCCGTCGCCCCGGTATTGAGCGAGATCGTCCCGTCCTCAAGCATCCGCACGATGGCTCCGGTGCCCAGCAGGCCCGAGATATGCGCGGTCACCGACAGGCCGAAATTGCGCGGCGAGCCATCGGCGCGCGGCCCTTTGGCGGCCTCTTCCACGGCGTCCATGCAGCGGGCCAGACCGTTGGAGCCGATGCGCGGGCCGACGAACCACTGGTCGCCTTCCTGCAGCATGTTCCTGCGCCGGATCTCGAACGGGTCGAGGCCCAGCTTGTCGCCGATCTGGTCGATCTGCTGTTCGCCGGCGAACAGGACCTGCGGGTTGCCGAAGCCCCGGAAGGCACCGAACCGCAGCTTGTTGGTATAGACCAGCCGCCCCGAGGCCCGGAGGTTGGGAATACGGTAGGGGCCGCCGCACATCAGCAGGCTGTAGCCCAGCACGCCGGGGCTGTCGTCGGCAAAGGCGCCGCAATCCACCAGCACTTCGCAATCGCGGGCCACCAGCGTGCCATCGGCCTTTGCGCCGGTCTTCATTCGGACGCGGTAGGGATGGCGTGCGCGCACCATCTCGAAATCTTCCTCGCGCGACAGGATCAGCTTGACCGGCCGCTTGGCCTTCATCGCCAGCGCGACGGTGATCGGCTGGATATGCGGTTCCATCTTGTTGCCGAACCCTGCGCCGACGCGGGGGGTCAGACTGCGCAGCTTGGACATCGGCAGGCCGAGGCTTTCGCAGACATTTGCCTGCACGCGGAACACCGACTGGTTGGCGGACCACAAGGTGACCCGACCGGTGGCGTCCACCTCGGCCAGCGCACCGCAGGGCTCCATCGACACATGCGCTTGCGGTTGCGTGGTGAATTCATCCTCGACGATGACATCGCAGTCGGCCCAGGCGGCGTCGACATCACCTTCGCTCAGCTCGGTGCGGCTGCATAGGTTGCCTTCGGATCCGGCGTCGAAGACCTTGATATACTCGGACAGCTTCTCGTGGAGGATCGGCGCGTCCGGCTCCAGCCCGGCCTCGGGCGACAGCACGGCGGGAAGCTCTTCGTATTCCACGCGGATCAGTCGGCAGGCCTGGCGGGCCTCTTCCTCGGTGCGGGCGGCGACAGCGGCGACGGGTTCGCCGACATACAGGACCTTGCCCTTGGCGATCGCGTGTTCGTCCTTGATGAAGGCGCCCATGCGGCCATCGCCCACGTCGTCACCGGTGATGATCGCCACGACGCCGGGCGCGTCGAGCGCATCGGTCAGGTCATAGCCGTTGATCCGGGCATGAGCGTGCGGGCTGGCCAGGATCGCGCCATGCAGCATGCCGGGACGGTAGAGATCCGCGATATATTCCGCGCGCCCCTGGACCTTTTCCAGGTTGTCGGGTTTGGCCACGGATTTGCCGACGGTGCCGCCGACGAAGATCGGGTCTGCTTGATCGAGGCTCATTGCGCCAACTCCTCGGCCGCGCCAACGACGGCGTCTACGATGGTGCGATAGCCGGTGCAGCGGCAGACATTGCCCGACAGCGCCGTCTTGACGGCCTCGCGGCTAGGCATCGGGTCTTCGGCCAGCAGTTCACGTGCCGATATCAGGACACCCCCGGTGCAGAAGCCGCATTGAACGCCCCCGCTTTCGACCATGTGGCGTTGCAGCGTGGCCATCACGTGATCTTCGCCCATGCCGTCGACCGTCTGGATTTCGTGACCTTCGCAACGCGCGGTCAGGGTCAGGCAGGCACGGACCGGCTTGCCGTCGACAAGCAACGTGCAGGCCCCGCAGACCCCCTGGTTGCATCCCCGTTTCGAGCTGAGCACGCGCAGGTCCTCGCGCAGGGTTTCCAGAAGCGTCGCACCCGAGGGCGTGGCCACGTCGACCTGTTCGCCGTTCAGGGTGAGGCTGTGCAGCACCTTCTTCGCCATCATGCCATCTCCTTCTGCTGGGTGAGTTCGGACAGGACCGAAGTGACGAGCCGCGGGATCAGGCGCAGGCGGTATTCGGCGCTGCCCCTCACGTCGTCGACCGGGTCCGCCAGGGCCACCAGGCGGCCCGCGAATTCGGCAACGGCCGCCGGGTCATCAAGCTTGCCGCGCAGCGCCGCTTCGCCGTCACGGTCCCGCAGGGGGCCGGGCCCGCAGGCTCCGATCGCCACCCGCAGCCCCTGCCCGTCCGCATCCAGCGACATCGCACAGGAGGCGGTGGCATAATCGCCCGACACACGCGCGATCTTGCGGTAGGTCGACGACGCCTCGACCGGGGCCGGCAATGTGATCGCGGTGATGATCTCGCCCTCTTCGAGCGCGGTTTCGTACCAATCCTCGACGTAATCGAGGATCGACAGTTGGCGCCGCCCTTCCGGTCCGGCGATGTCCAGCACTGCGTCGCAGCACGCCAGCGCCGGCAGGTAATCGGCGGCGGGATCGGCATTGGCGACCGATCCCCCCATGGTGCCCATGTTGCGTACCACGCGGTTGGCGATCATGCCCGCCGCACGGCGCAACACGTAGAAGCTGCCGGTCAGATCGGCGCAGGCGGCCGTTTCGCAATGCCGCGTCATGGCTCCGATGCGAAAGCCCCCCTCTTCGGTTCGTGTGATCCCGCGCAGCGCCGCAATGCGGTCCAGGCTGACCAGATGGGTGGGTTCGACCAGCGACGCGTTGCGCATCGCGATCAGCGTCGCACCGCCCGAAAGCGGCATCGCCTCTTCATGCTCGGCCAGCAGGGCGACGGCGTCTTCGACGGTTTCGGGGCTCAGCACCTCGGTCATGCCGTCACCCCCAGCTTTTCGCGGAAATTGACGACGAATTGCCCGGCCAGCTGGTCGGCCTTCTTGCGGAAGATCCCCAGGCCGAACTTGCCCAGCCGCCCCGTGACCGACACGTTGGCCACGTAATCCACGCGGGTGCCGCCACTATCGGTATCGGACAGTCGCACGACATTGTCGGAGTTCACGACGCTGGCCCGCGTCCCCTCCTCGCCCGAGGTGCGGGACAGAATCGTGTGTTCGGGCTGTTCCTCGAGAACCTCGACCAGCAGGTTGAAGCGGGCCTTGATAGGTCCGACCTTCACCGCCACCTGCGCCCGGTAAGAGGTCTCGTCGACCTGCTCCACCGTGTCGCAGCCCGGGATGCTGGCGCCCATGACCTGCGGGTCGCGAATTTTTTCCCAGACCTCGCCACGCGGCGCTTCGACCTCGAAATCTCCTTCGATTTTCATGCCTTACCTCCTGCGACGTGACGCATGGCGGGCCGGCAAAGGCGGTTCGAAAGTCTTGGTCCTGGCACGGTCATCTCCCGGTTGGTGGCGCGCTCTAACGGCGTATTAACGAATGACGTTCTTTAATCAGGGACAAAGGGCTTGCTTCTGTCAATAGCGAATGTCATTCGGTAAAAAACCTTTCGGGAGGATCGTCGATGG
This sequence comes from Pseudooceanicola atlanticus, assembly GCF_000768315.1. Classification (GTDB taxonomy): domain Bacteria; phylum Pseudomonadota; class Alphaproteobacteria; order Rhodobacterales; family Rhodobacteraceae; genus Pseudooceanicola; species Pseudooceanicola atlanticus. Next base: position 52,773 of record NZ_AQQX01000013.1, on the reverse strand, counting down.
CACGCCAAAAAAGTGAGCAAGTCCGGGTCGCTATCATGGGAGCCGCCGAACGGCTCTTCATGGAGAAGGGCTATATCGCGACGACGATCAGCAGCATCGCGCGGGCGGCAGGCACCTCGCAATCCAACGTCTATGTCTATTTCGATTCGAAATTCGAGATCGCATTTGCGGTCTTCGACCCGTGGCTGCGGACCAGGATCGCGGAACTCGAGGCCACCGTATCCGCCCAGAAAACTCCGGAAGACAGCCTTCACGCGCTGATCCATGGCCTGCTGCACGGGATCGCGGCGGACCGGTCCGGTCAGACCCTCACGCTCGTGCAGGCCCTGGCCACCGCCAAACCCGGCGACGACTACAATCCGGAACTGCTGATCTGGACCATGTCGCGCATCCACCACATGATCGGCCGCGCCCTGCCCGATCTGGCGGCGGCCGAACGTGAGGCGATGACGCATTCGCTGATGCTGGCCTTCGACGGGATCGCCCTGCGGCAGAACCTCCGCCGTGGCGAAATCACCGCCGCCGCGTCGGTGGATGCTCTTGAAAAGATGGTTCTTGCCCTCGTCGGTCGGCGCGCTGCTACCGACGCCTGATCCGTGGATCACGGGGCAGGCGTGGGGCCCCCACTTGATCGGAATGGTCGCTGCAGCTCTGGGGCACTTTGACCTCGGCTAAAAGCCAGCGGCGGGTGTCGCGCACGGGCATGGGCGGGACTGACGCGTTTGTCACTTGCCAGATCATCTGCTTCGCACAATCATGCATTCACGATGATGAGATACTTGTTCGCATTCTTTCTGGTGATTACCGGGCTTATGATCGTGACTGCCCCGGTCACGGCCATAGCCATGTCCGATGCGATGTCCTGCCCGCAACGTCTGCAGGTTTCCGGACAGCACAGAACAAATCACCATTCAGATGTGGCGCAGGATCATGGGGCGGATCACATGAGCCTGATGCATCATCATTCGGACCATAAGATGACCCAGTCGGGAGGAGAGGCAGAGGCGCAAGTCGCTGCGGCCTGCTGCGACCACGCCTGCGTTTTCGAAATGCCAGGCGTGCCGGTCTCGATCGGCATCGCGCTGGCTGCGTCCGGCACTTTGAACAATGGGTCATCCGAGGACTTGACCGACCTGGCGCGGCCAAGTGGGCTGCGACGACCTCCGAAAGCGTGATCGAGCTGTCGTAGGGTGCCATCCGGCGCCTGTTCTGCCGATCCCTTCCGGAGACCAATCATGAAGATTTTCTTGGCGGCCGCCGTGCCGCTGGCGCTCGCGGGCTGTTCACAGCCGTTCGAGCCCCCCTTGACCGCCCCGCTCACCCGGGCCGCCGATCCGTCAACCGCGCGCACAGCCCGGTCCGGGCCATCCGTTTCCCATACTTCACGCCCAATTCAGGCGCCCGGCGACTGGCGCCAATTGAACGACGCGCAGGCGCCGGGAGGGTCGTCATGAGGAGGACCTTCAAGATGGGTGTCGCGCTTCTTCCTCTCTCCCTGGCGGCCTGTGCGGATGCAGGGCTGGTCGGTCAGGCCTCGGCCCCTGGCGCGGGCTTTTCGCTGGTGTCGAGCGGGACGAAACAGGCCACCGGCGCGTCGGGCGTCTGGGCGCAGTCGGCCGCCGAGGTGGCCGCGAACGGGGCGCGGACCCGCGCTCTGGTCCACCGCAAATCCATCGGCCCCGACACGGCTGTGCAGGTGGCGCTGATGAATAATCGTGGCCTTCAAGCGGCCTATGCCGATCTGGGGCTCTCGGCAGCGGACCTGTGGGAAGTGGCCATGGGTCCGGTTCCGTCCTTCGGCGTGACGATCTCGGGTATCGGCGAGGTCGGGCTGGCCCGCTCGCTGGAAGCGGTGGTGACGGGCGCGATCCTCGACGCAGCAACCGTGAAACCCCGCCGTGCCATCGCGCAGACAAAGTTCCAGCAGGCGCAGTTTGCCGCCCTTGGGGCGACGATCGCGCTGGCGACAGAGACGCGTCAGGCTTGGATCGACGCGGTTTCAGCCTTCGAGGCCGCCGCGCTGATCGGGCGGGCGCAGGGCACGGCGGATGCGGCATCGGAACTGGCCGCCGAACTCGGTCGCACCGGGGCGATGAACCGGGCCGATCAGGCGCGGGAGCATGTGTTCACCGCCGATCTCGCCGCCGAACGGGCCGATGCCCGGCTGGAAGCGCAACTGGCGAAGGAGAAGCTGACCCGGCTCATGGGGCTCTGGGGCGCGGATATCGACTTCTATGTTCCGGATCGTCTGCCGGGACTGCCCGGTCGTCGGCCGGGCCGGTCGGATGTCGAAAAGCTGGCGCTCGAGCACCGCACCGACCTCGCCATCGGGCGGCTGGAGCTGGAGGCCATTGCCCAGGAATACCGGTTGGAAGGCCAGACGCGGATGCTCTCGGATATCGAGATCACCGCAGGGGCCGAGGTCGAGCGGTCTGACACGCCTACGGGGCGGGAGACGGAAACCTCGCGCGTGCTGGAAGCGAGCTTCGAGATCCCGCTTTACGACACCGGAAAGCTGACCAGCCGCCGGGGGGAACTGGCCTACATTCGCGCGGCGAACGAACTGGCGCAGGCGGCGGTCAATGCCCGGTCCGAGGCGCGGTCGGCCCATGCCGCCGTCACCGGGAAATACAATATCGCCCGGCACTGGCGCGACGAGGTGCTGCCGCTGCGCCGCACGATCGATGAGGAGGCGCTGAAGTCCTACAACGGCATGCTCACTTCGACCTTCGAACTGATCACCGACGCCCGCGAGGGCCTTGAAGCCGAACTCAGCTACGCCGAGGCAAAGGCCGACTACTGGCACGCCGAAGCAGCCATGACTGCCGCCATCTGGGGTGGCGCGACAGGAGGTGCAGAATGAACCGCAGACAACTTCTGACCGCAGGGGCCGGCCTCGCCATGGCCTCGGCCGCACAGGCGCAGACCCGGTTCCGGGACCTTCCCGAAGCGGCGAGCTATGACAGCCCGAACACGCAGGTCCCGCCGCGCCCGTCCAACGGCCCGGACTACAACCCGGTCGTCACGCTGAACGGCTGGTCGCTGCCTTGGCGCATGAACGGCAATGTGAAGGAGTTCCACCTCGTTGCCGAGCCGGTCGAGCGGATCATGGCCAACGGCATGATGGCGCGACTTTGGGGCTATAACGGCCAGTCCACCGGCCCGACCATCGAGGCGGTCGAGGGCGAGCGGGTGCGGATCTACGTTACCAATCGCCTGCCCGAGCACACTTCGGTCCACTGGCACGGGCTGATCCTGCCCTCGGGCATGGACGGTGTCGGGGGCCTGTCGCACCCCGCGATCCCGCCGGGCAAGACCTTCGTCTACGAGTTCGACCTGACCAAGTCTGGGACGTTCATGTATCACCCCCATGCGGACGAGATGGTGCAGATGGCCATGGGGATGATGGGCCTCTTCATCGTGCATCCGCGCGATCCGGCCTTCATGCCGGTGGACCGGGACTTCGCCTTCCTGCTGGCGGCCTACGATATCGACCCGGGCACCTACATCCCGCGCGTTGCCGAGATGACCGATTTCAACATGTGGACCTGGAACAGCCGGATCTTCCCGGACATCGACCCGCTTGTCGTGAACAAGGGGGATCGTGTCCGGGTGCGTTGCGGCAACCTGACGATGACCAACCACCCGATCCACATGCACGGCTATGATTTCGAGGTCACCTGCACCGACGGCGGCTGGGTGCCCGAGAGCGCCCGCTGGCCCGAGGTCAGCATCGACATTCCCGTCGGGGCCATGCGCGCCTATGAGTTCGATGCCGTCCACGAAGGCGACTGGGCGATCCACTGCCACAAGTCGCACCACACGATGAACGCCATGGGCCATGACCTGCCTACCTTCATCGGGGCCGACAAGCGCAAGCTAACCGGCATGATCCGTCGTGAGACGCAGGGCTACATGCCCATGGGCACTGCCGGCATGGCTGACATGGGCGAGATGTATATGGAGCTGCCCGACAACACGATCCCGATGATGACCGGCTGGGGTCCCTACGGCCCGCTGGAGATGGGCGGGATGTTCAGCGTCGTGAAGGTGCGCGAGGGCATCGCGCCGGGCGATTATTCAGACCCCGGCTGGTATGAAAACCCGCCGGGCACCGAAGCCTGGGAATGGACCGGCGAGCTTCCCGAAGAGGCCCGCAATACCAGCCCCGAAACCATCATCTCTCCCCGCGATCATGTGCGTCGCGGGTGAATTCCCCCGGCGTCCGGCCTGTCCGGGCGCATCCCCTCAAGTCTTGAAAGGACACGCGCAATGAAAACCCTGATGACCCTTGCCTTCGCTCTCTTCGCCACCACCGCCATCGCCGAAGGCACCCATTCCGGCGATCACGGCGACATGGAGATGAGCATGGGCAAGATCACCAAGATCGACACCCAATGGAACCGCCTGACCATCGACCACGGCCCGCTGGCCAACCTCGAGATGGAGGCGATGACGATGGTCTTCGAGGTCGTCGATCCCGCAATGCTGGAAGGCCTTGAAGAAGGTCAGGAAGTCGCTTTCACAGCCGACCGTGTGAAGGGCAAGCTGACCGTGACCGAAATCATGGCCGAGTAACTCCTCCGGCCAGACATGCGGCGGGGCGTTCCGGGAAACTGGGGCGCCCCTTCCTATGTCACGACTTCGTGTGGTTGCGGTGGATCAAGGAAATTCGCGGCGATCTGTCCGACGATGAAGGCGTAAAATCTCAAGCTCGGAGGGTGACATGAAACGTCTCGCACTTCCACTTGTCCTGCTCGCGCAACCGGCATTCGCCGATCCGGAGGGCTATGATCACATGATGAACTGGGGCTATGGCTACGGTCCCGGCATGATGTTCGGACCGGTTCTCTGGCTCATCGTTCTTGGCCTAATCGTGGCCGGGATCGTCTGGTTCGTCCGCCGCATGGACGGACAGGCCCCGAACGGCAAGGCGTCCGGGGCGCTGGCAGAACTCGACATGCGTCTGGCTCGCGGCGAGATCGACGCGGAGGATTACGCCGCCCGGAAGAAGCTGCTGACCAGTTGAGCCGGGATCACAGCGCCCCCGGGGTCGGCACGCTCTCAATCGGCGGCATGCGTCCGCTGGTTCTGAACCTCCTGCGCCTGTTCCGGCCAGGTCGACCGGATGAAGGCAAGGATGTCGAGTACCTGATCCTCCGTCAGTATCTCCTCGAATCCGGGCATACCGCTCTTGAACCCGGTCACGCCCCGGGCCTCCAGCGCGGCCTGGCCGCCTTTCAGCGTGTACTCCAGCAACAGAGGCGTGTCGTGGTGCCAGGTGTGTCCGGTCACGTCATGGGGTGGCGCAGGCAGAACCCCGTCGGGACCGGGCGTTCTCCAGTCCGGCTGTCCTTCCAGCTGCGCGCCGTGACAGGAGGCGCAGGTTTCGGCGTAAAGTGCGGCGCCGGCCTCGAGGTCCCGGCCTTCGAAACGGTGGTCGGCCTGCGCGGTCGTCCCCGCGCAGACCAGAAGAACAGCCAGCAGTCTCATTTGGACCGGAAATCGGAATGGCAGGCACTGCACGACTGTCCGATCTCGTGCATGACCTGCATCAGGTCGCCAGAGCTTTCGACACTACCGGCCAAGCCTGCGGCAGTTGACTGGAGCGCTTCGGCGCGGGCCGTGAAGGCCTCGAAGTCGTCCCAGATCACCGGCAAGGCTTCGGATTTGGGATCGAGGGCCTTTGTTTCGAAAAGCGAGGGAATATAGGACGCTTCCTCTGCGATCTTCTCGAGCGCGGCATTGACCGCCGCCGCATCGAAAGACGCCTGCCCCATGTGCATGCTGCCGATGACCTTCATCTGCTTGGCCAGTTCCGACATGCCCATCATGCGGTTCATGACATCCGGATCCTTGACGCCGCTGTGGGCGAAGGCCGCGGTGCCGGTGGCGATTAGCGCGATGGCGATGTATTTCTTCATTTTAGTTCCTTCCTGTTGAGGGGATTAGCTTACATTGATCCAGGTGGTCATGCCCGACGCGGCATGGCCCAGCATATGGCAATGGAACAGCCATTTGCCGGGATTGTCTGCGACGAAGGCGATTTCAAGCAGCTCGTCGGGATAGCTGAGGATCGTGTCGCGCATCGGGCCAAGGGTTCCGTCCCCGGCCACCTGCCGGAAATGCATCCCGTGGAGGTGCATGGCATGGGGAAACGCGGTATCGTTGGTCAGTCTCAAGCGGACGGTCTCGCCCCGGTCGAGGCTGGCGAAAGGCGTGTCGGTCATGCCGACCTGCCCGGACAGAGCCCAGAACTGGCCCTGCCCCGCCATCTCGCGAAAACCCATGTTGCGGCCGTTCATCATGGCGCCGGACATCCTGCCCATGGCCCCGCCCTCCATGACCATGTCGAGCCGCCGGGCGCTGTCGATCCCCGGCACTTCCATACGCGGGTTCGGCGGAAGGGCGGCAGGCGTGTCGCGCCGGGTCGCGGATGCCTGACCCGCGACCGGGAACCGCGCCTGCGGCTGCCACTGGTCGTCGTCGTCGAATCTGAGGAGAGCCGCGGTCTCCCCCTCCTCCGCCGTTACATCTACGATCAGGTCGATACGCTGTGCAGGGGCGAGGATCAGCTCGGCCTCAACCGGCTGTGGCTCGGGTAATGGCATACCATCCAGCGCGACAGTCCAGCCTTCGAGGCCCGCCAGTCGAAGCACGAAGATCCGCGCGTTGGACGCGTTTATCAGGCGCAGGCGGAGGCGTTCATTGGCTTTCACCCCGCTGGCGAGGTCGTAGGTCCCGTTGGTCCCCAGCAGGTTGCCCGTGCGGCCGCCATGGCTGAGGCTCATCGGATGACCGAAGGGGGTCATGAACTGCGCGTCCTCGGGGTTCAGCAGCCAGTCGTCGAGGACCAGAACCTCGTCCCGGTCGACCTCCGGCGCATCGGCCTCTTCGACGATCAGCGCGCCGGAAAGCCCGCGCGCCACCTGCTCGAACGAGTTTGAATGCGCATGATACCAGTATGTCCCGGCGTCTGGCACGGCGAAGTCATAGTCGAAGGTTCCGCCCGGTGGCACGGCCTCCTGCGTCAGCCCGGCCACGCCGTCCATCGCGTTGTCGATGCGGATGCCGTGCCAGTGGATCGAGGTCGGGACCGGCAACTCGTTCACCAGGCGGCGGCTCACCCGTCCGCCCTGCGGCACGCGCAGGACAGGGCCCGGCACCGCGCCGTCATAGGTCCAGACCTCGGTCGCAGCATATTGCGGGGGCGCGATCTGGGCGGTGGCGACGCGGGCGGTCAACGTCTGCGGTCCGGCGGCCCGCACCGGCAGGGTGGCCAGCCCGACCGTCCCCGCCATTGACCCGCAGAAGGCACGTCGTGTCATGCGATTGGTCATGTCACTCGATCCCGTTGGCGCGTTGCAGTTCACGAACATAGGCGATGACGTTGCCGACATCCGCCTGTGTCAGGCCCGTTTGCGCGGGCATGTCCCCGAACGGCCAGTGATGGGCCCGGACACCGTTCTGCACCGCCATCACGAAAGACATGTCGGCGTGATGGCCGGGTTCGTAAATCTTGTGCACCAGCGGCGGACCGAAACCCATCTTGCCGGTCGCATTGGCCCCGTGGCAGGCGGCGCAGGTCGCCTCGAACGCCCGCTGCCCCATCATGGCATCGGCGGACAGTGTCTCGGGCACCGTGATCGAGACGAGCGGTTCGCCTTCGGCTGGCGGCGCGATTTCGGCCGGAGTGTCATCTCGCGTGAAATAGAATGCCGCACCGGCCATGGCGATGGCTGCAGCGCCGACAATTAGGGTCTTGTTCATCTTGATCGTCCTGAAAGGCACGGGTGTCACCGTGCATGCATCCCCGCTGCGGCTGTGACCACAGCGCTTGGTTCGAGAAGCAATCAGGCTCTGGGTGGTGGCAAATCTTCGGCGATAAGGGTCGATCGCAGTCGGGCGCCCACATCGGGGCGCATGGACCGGACCGCAATCTCGGCTCGCAGCGCGATGCAGTGGCCAGTGGCAATTGCATGAACGGCCGGCGCGCAACTGGTCCCCTCATGGCAATCATGCGCCGACACCGAGTCATTCGCATGGTCCATCATCGGGCAATCCGGGCAGGCATCCTGGGCCACAGCATTTGCACCGTGTGGCATGTCGTGCGCCTGCGCTGTGCCGGGCAGAATGACCCAGGCAGCAAGGGTGAGCGCTATGATGACAAGAATATGCCGCACGAGACCTTCGACCTTGGAAACGATTATGCCTTGCGGCCCGCCAGATGGTCAATCGACCCGCTGAGCCCGTCGAGGATCGCGCAATCCGGCGCATCGTCGCCGTGGCACTCCTGGATCAGCCTCTCAAGCTCGTCCTCCAGGTCCTGCAATTGCCGGATCTTCGACCGCACCGCGTTCAGGTTGCGAACGGCCAGCGCCTGCACGTCCCGGCTGGCCCGATCCGGGTCGGCGTTCAGGTCCAGCAATTCGCGGCATTCCTCCAGCCCGAACCCAAGGTGCCGGGCCTGGGCCAGCATCCTGAGTTGCGTAATCTGCCGGTCGCCGAAATCACGGTAGCCGTTCTCTGCCCGATCTGCGTCGACCAGGCCGATTTCCTCGTAATAGCGGATCGTCTTGACCGACAACCCGGTCTTCTCTGCGGCGCGTCCAATGTTCATGAGGCGACTCCTTTGCCGCCTTACATAAAGGTTCCACCGACTGGAGGGTCAAGAGCCTGCACATCAAGCGCCCATGAAACCCAAAGCCGGGCGGCGCCGTTGACCTGCTGTCACACAAAGGGGGATTCGAAATGTCTTATGGACGATTTGCCGCCATGATCGCCACCTCAACTGTGGTGATGTTCGGGCTCATGTATCTCAATACCTACGCCATCGACCACGCGACTTTTTCTGAAACGCGCGTCTACATGGCGCTTCTGATGGGCGCGGTCATGGCCATCGTCATGCTGGCGTTCATGCTGTCTATGTATCGCAATCGCGCCGTCAATATCGGCATTTTCGTTGGCGCCGCCGCGGTCTTCGCGACGTCGCTCTGGCTGGTCCGGTCGCAGACGACCGTAGACGATGTCAGCTATATGCGGGCGATGATCCCGCACCATTCCATCGCAATCATGACGTCGCGCCGCGCCAATATCGACGATCCCAGGGTGCGTGACCTCGCTGACGGGATCATCGAGGCCCAGGTGCGGGAGATCGACGAGATGAAGACCCTGATCGCAGATTTGGAGGCGAAGGAGGCCGACTGAACGGCCTCCTCCCGGTCCTAAAGCTTCTTTGCCCGCAGCCGCAGCGCGTTGCCGATGACGGACACGGAAGACAGGCTCATCGCGGCCGCGGCAAAGATCGGTGACAGCAGCACACCGAGGAAGGGATAGAGTATCCCCGCCGCGATCGGCACGCCTGCGCTGTTGTAGACGAAGGCGAAGAACAAGTTCTGGCGAATGTTCCGCATCGTTGCTTCGGCCAGGCGGCGGGCGCGGACGATGCCGGTCAAGTCGCCCTTGACCAGTGTGATGCCGGCGCTTTCCACCGCGACATCCGCGCCCGTGCCCATGGCGATCCCCACATCGGCCTCGGCCAGCGCGGGGGCATCGTTCACACCGTCGCCCGCCATCGCGACCGACAGGCCCTCGCCCTTCAGCTTCTTCACCAGCGCGTTCTTGTCCTCGGGGCTGACCTCGGCATGGACCTCGTCGATGCCCAGCTCCTTCGCGACGGCCTGTGCCGTGGCCTCGGCGTCGCCGGTGGCCATGACGATGCGCAAGCCCAGCCCGTGCAGGGCGCGGATCGCCTCCGGTGTGGTTTCCTTGATCCGGTCCGCGACGGCGACAAGCCCTGCGGCCTTGCCCTCGACGGCGACGAACATCGCGGTCTTGCCCTCGGCCTGAAGCGCCTTGGCACGGTTGGCCAAGTCCCCGGTCTCAACCGACAGATCGGCCATGAGTGCCGCATTGCCAAGCGCCACCTTGCGCCCGTCCACCATGCCGGTGACGCCCTTGCCGGTCACCGCGTCGAAGTCGCTGCTGTCCTTGCGGGTGGCGCCACGGTCTTCCGCACCGGCGACCAGCGCCTCGGCCAGCGGATGTTCGGACCCGCGTTCCAGCGCCGCGACGAGGGTCATCAGCTCCGCCTCCTCGATGTCCCTGGGCTCCACATCCGTCAGCGTCGGCTTGCCCTCGGTCAGCGTGCCGGTCTTGTCGACGATCAGCGCATCGACCTTGGCAAACCGTTCCAGCGCCTCCGCATCGCGGATCAGCACCCCCGCATTGGCCCCGCGCCCCGAGGCGACCATGATCGACATCGGCGTCGCCAGGCCAAGCGCACAGGGACAGGCGATGATCAGCACCGATACGGCCGCGACGAAGGCATAGGACAGCGCGGGCGACGGGCCAAGCGCCCACCATGCCACGAAGGCCAGCAGCGCACAGGCCACCACGGCGGGCACGAAGTACCCAGCCACCTTGTCCGCGACCGCCTGGATCGGGGCCCGCGATCGTTGGGCCGAGGCGACCATCTGCACGATCCGGTTCAGCGTCGTGTCGTCGCCAACGCTTTCCGCCTGCATCAGGAAGGACCCCGACTTGTTCAGCGTGCCGCCGGTAACCTGCTCGCCCTCGACCTTCTCGACGGGCACAGGCTCCCCGGTGATCATGCTTTCATCGACGGAGGACCGGCCCTCGGTCACCACGCCGTCCACCGGCACGGACTCGCCCGGACGGACGCGAAGGATATCGCCGGTCTTCAACTCATCCAGCGGCACGTCCTCTTCGGTATCACCGGACACTCGCCGCGCGGTCTTGGGGGCAAGGTTCATCAGCGCGCGGATCGCATCGCCGGTGCGTTCACGGGCGGCCAGTTCCATCACCTGCCCGATCAGCACCAGCACCAGGATCACTGCCGTCGCCTCGAAATAGACCGGCGTCATGCCCATGCCGTCCTGCATCTGCGCGGGCAACACGCCCGGCGCCAGCATCGAGATGATGGAAAACAGATAGGCGGCCGCCGTGCCCAGCCCGATCAGCGTCCACATGTTGGGGCTCTTGTTCTTCACCGAAGACCACGCACGTTTGAAGAACATCCGGGTGAACCAGACCACCCCCGTTGCCAGCAGGAACTGGAGCCAGACAAAGGCTGAATGGCCCAGCCATTCCGCGAATGGGATGCCGACATGCGATCCCATCTCCAGCAGGAAGACGCCCGCCGCCATCGGTGCCGTGATCCAGAGCCGCCGCTTGAAATCGACATATTCCGGGTGCGGGCCGCTATCTAGCGACGGGGTCATCGGTTCCAGCGCCATGCCGCAGATCGGGCAATCACCGGGGTGATCCTGCACGATCTCCGGATCCATCGGGCAGGTATACATCGTGCCCTCGGGCATCGGCTCTGGCTCCGGGCGGTCGCCGAGGTATGTCTCGGGGTCACCTTCGAACTTGGTCTGGCAGCCAGAGGAGCAGAAGTAGAACCTCTCGCCCGCATGCTTGCTCTTATAAGCCGCCGTCGCGCGCTCGACCGTCATGCCGCAGACCGGATCCTCGGAGGTGCGATAGGCTTCGGGATCGCCGTCGAACTTCTTGCGGCAGCCGTCCGAGCAGAAATGATAGGTATGCCCCTGATAATCTGTCGTCGGCTTGCCCGCGTTCGGGTCAACAATCATGCCGCAGACAGGGTCGCGGATGATGTCCTGGGTCTGGTGATGGTGTTTGTGATCATCTGGCATGACGGATCCTTCCTTCCTCGAGGAGTATGGATCGCCGATCTAGGGCCTCCAGTCGCTGGAGGGTCAATAGGGTGTTTTCACCTTTTCCGCCGACGGTAGCCGCAACCGCCCACGCGCCGCAGGTGCGGGCCCAGATGACGCACGATCATGCCGGTCATGCGGGTCAGATGAGGACCGCCCCGCCCACCTTGGCCGGAGACGACACTTTCGGCGCAATCGCATAGATCGTTGCGATCTTCGAGGCCAATGACAAGACTGGTTGGTCCCAGGTCGAGAAAGAGGCGCTTCGCCGTCATCTGCTCGGCATGAATGCTGTGACGACGGGACCGGCACCGCAGCAGAACGAAATCGCGGGCGGTCTCGGAATGATGATTGCAACCACAGGTCCGGTCGGGGCGGCAGCAGCCAGCATGGTCCATATGCATGCCCCGTGCTGCAGCAGGAAAAGGGCTGGACGTCCGAAACCGAAATGTCTGACGGTCAGATTATCTGTCGGGTCACCACGACATCCGATGCGGGCACCCGGCGAATCCGGGCGCTCGGCTATATCGGGCTGCTGGCAACCGGGCGCAACCACGAGGCACATCGCCTTGCCATTGCATAGGGCGCACAGCACGGAAATTGATCTGGTCCAGCCTATTCAGCAGACCGAGAGCGCCAAGCGAATATCCGAAAAGCAGCGCTACTGGCTGCAGGAACTTTTGCCGCTGGCGAAGCTTGCATCGGCAGGCCATAAGTGACTGACATCAAGTGACCATCCAGCCATACAAGCCTGAGATGGCAAACAGCCGCAGAGCGTGCAAAACCGGCAAACCGAAGCCGAGCGAGGGCTGACTTTATTAACCAACCTCACCTGCAACCTGGGCAACACGATCCCTTATCCAGCTATGCGCGGCAGAGCGATGCGTGCGCGTGGTCCAGTACATGTTGATGTCGATCCAGGCATCTACGGGACAAGGGCAGCTGGCGACCGTCGCGCCGAAGTGTCGGGCGATGCGGGAGGGGACGGTCGCGATCAGGTCGGTGCCGCGCAAGAGGTCCGGGATATCCGAGGGGCTGGGAATTTCCATCGCGGTATTCGGGCTGAGCCCCATGGCTTCAAGCACGACAAGGAAGCGGGATCGGAAGGTGCCGCCGTAATTCACGATGATCTGCGGAGCCTCGACATAGGCCTCAAGAGTCATCGGACTGGCAGCCAGCGGGTTTTCCGGGTCCATCACGCATGTATAGCTTTCGTGTAGCAGGGTTCTGCGAAAATGGCTTTCGGTATCGACCTCGATCGGGCCGATCAGGATATCGCTTTCCCCCCTGCTGAGCTGTTGCCCGCCCTCCACTGCGGATTGAATGACGTGGAGCCGCATGGCCGGCGCGTCGCGCCGCAGCATCCTGATCAGCCTGGGCATGATCACGATCCGTTCGTAATAATTGCAGCTGATGATGACGCGGGTGGCGGCGACGGCCGGATCGAAACGGCGCGGCGCGACAAGGGCGTCCAGCCTGTCGGTCAGGTCGGTGATTTCCTCGACGATTTCGATGCAGCGATCGGTGGGCACCATCTGCCCGCCTTGCCGGACGAAAAGCGGATCCTGAAAGACCTCGCGCAATCGGGCGATGTTGTAACTGACCGTCGGCTGCGCAACGCCCAGTTTCTCGGCCGCGCGGGAGAAGCTCGCATTTGCGTAGACCGCCCGCAGGGTCCGCATGGCAGCGATATCCAGGTTTGTCCGCGCGGTCTTCATCAGCAACTTCATAGAGAATTTCGATAGTGACTATTAGTGCGATTGAATTGCCCGATATCAAGCCTCTGTCTACGATCATCCGACTTTTGCTTCTGGGAGGAGAGCAGGATGACCACGCTGACACGTTCCGACGTGCCCGTCGATGACGCCATCACCATCGCGCAGCTGACGGATGACCCCTACCCGATCTTCAAGCGCCTGCGGGCCGAAGCGCCGGTCCTGCGCGTGCCAAGCATCAACAGGATCCTTCTGACCAAGGCGGCGGATACCAAATACGTCAAGGAGAACTGGGAGCTGTTCAGCTCTGACGATCCGCGCACGCCGATGGCACGGGCCTTCCAGGCCCATACGCTGATGCGCAAGGATGGCGAGGCCCACCTGAGGGAGCGCAATGCCATGGCGCCGGCCTTTTCGCCGCGCAACATCAAGGGATGCTGGCAGGACATCTACAACCAGGTGGCCGAGGATTACATCGGACGCCTGCCCCGCGGTGAGACCGTCGACCTGTTCACGGATCTGGCCGCGCCCTACGCCGCGCGGTGCCTGACGCATCTCCTGGGCATTCCCGAAGCGACGGACGAGGAGATGACCCGCTGGTCCCAGATCCTGATCGACGGGGCGGGCAATTTCGGCAACGTGCCGGAGCTTTACGAGCGGTCGGACGCCGCGAATGTCGAAATGGATGCGCTGTTCGACCGTTGTGTCGAACGGGTGAAGGCAGAGCCCGACGTCTCGGCCCTGTCGGCCATGGTGAACGCGGAGGACCCGATCCCACAGAGCCAGATCTATTCCAACATCAAGATCGCGATCGGTGGCGGTATCAACGAACCGCGCGATGCCTTCCTGACGATCCTCTACGGTCTGTTCACCAATCCCGATCAACTTGAGGCCTGCGTTGCGGACGCGATGTGGGACAAGGCATTCGAGGAAGGGGTCCGATGGGTCGCCCCGATCCAGGCCAGCTCGCGCCTCGTGATGGAGGATTGCGAGCTCCGCGGCCATCCGATCGCAAAGGGCGAGGTCGTGATGACGTCGCAAGCGTCAGCCTGCCGGGACGAGGAGGTCTATGGCGAGGCTGAGGATTACGACATCTTCCGGCCCAAGGCGCAGCACCAGGCCTTCGGCAATGGCCCGCATTTCTGCCAGGGCACGCATATCGCCCGCCGGATGCTGGCGCAGATCCTGCTGCCCATGTTGTTCGACCGGTTCCCCAACATGTCCCTACCCGACCCCGAAAAGGTCGTGTTCCGGGGCTTTGGTTTTCGCGGGCCGCTGAGCCTGCCGATGACCCTCAACTGATTCCGACAAATGACAAAGGGAGGAGATGTCATGATCCGTCGCGGATTTCTCAAGAGCGTGGCCGTTGCGGCCTTGATGGCCGGTGTGCCGGGCGTGGCCAGCGCGCAGGAGGTGACGCTGACGCTGCACCAGTTCCTGCCGCCGGTGGCGACCGTTCCGGCCAAGATCCTGAAGCCCTGGGGCGAACGGGTCAAAGCGGCCTCGGATGGGCGCATCAAGATCGACCATTTCGACGCGATGTCGCTGGGTGGCAAGCCGCCTGAGCTGATCGACCAGGCCATCGACGGTGTCGCCGACATCATCATGACTGTGGTGGGCTATACGCCGGGCCGCTATCCCAAGACCGAAGTGTTCGAACTGCCCTTCATGATGACCAACCCGGTTGCCACGTCCAAGGCATTCCAGGACCTGGTGGAGACCGACCTGCAGGACGGCGAATACAGCGACGTCAAGGTGCTGGGAGCCTGGGTGCACGGCCCGGGCGTGATCCATACCGACAAGCCGGTCAATTCGGTCGATGACCTGGCGGGCGTCAAGATGCGCGGCCCGACCCGCGTCATCAACGACATGCTGAAGGAACTGGGCGCGGTGCCCGTGGGCATGCCCCTGCCCGCCATCCCCGAAGCGCTGTCCAAGGGCGTGGTCAACGGCACGGTGATCCCGTGGGAGGTTACCCCGGCCATTCGCGCGTCGGAACTGGTCAGCAATCATACCGAGTTCTCGGGTGACGAGGCGATCTACACGGCGACGATCATCATGGTGATGAACAAGGCCAAGTACGAGAGCCTGCCGGATGACCTGAAGGCGGTGATCGACGCGGAATCAGGCATGAAACTGGCCGAATTCGCGTCTCAGGTGATGTGGGATGCCGATGCGCCCGCCCGCGAGATTGCGGTCGGCAACGGCAATAACATCATCGAATTGTCGGCAGAAGAAGTTGGCCGGTTCAAGGACAAGGCCAAGCCGGTCACCGAGCGCTGGATCGCCGACATGGAGAGCAAGGGGATCGACGGCCAGGCCCTGATCGAACAGGCCAAGGGCCTGATCGAGAAGCACGGCGGCTGATCCGCAGCCATGCGTTGCGCGCCCCGGCGCCGAAAAAATCCGACGGTCGGCCCCTGTGGCCGGCCGTTATTGTGCGATAACCGGCGAATGCTCGCTCCGAAACAGAGTCATACTGTCGGCCTCGCTCTCAAAAATGGATCCAATTGGTCGCGAGTATTCAAGAATGTGGCGTGCATTGGATGATCTGAGAAGCGCCGAAGACGTGGTACCGTTCAGTGATCAGCGGATCAGTTGCCAGATACGCCCGGAATGGCAAAGAGACCTATTGTTCAGTGCAGGATTTTCGAAACCGCCCCAATCTGAGAAGTTATTGCACCTCAGCCCAAATGACCTGCATGTCCATAGTTTGAGCAGCCAATTCTGAACAAACAACCTGTACCGAAAATCCAATTTGCGCGCGCACCATTTCATACCAGAACTGCAGTGGATTTCCGAGGGATCAGGCTTGGTGTAATCTTCCTGACCTCTAGTGAAATAGAGTTTTCGAACAACATCCGCGAGCCAACCTCCGCAACCCGATCAAATGACATCCGAACGGTTGTCAATGTAACGGACACACGGATCACGACCGGTTCTCAATCTGCGGAATATCTGGCCAGAACCTCAACATAGGTGGTCGAAGAGAGAACCCGCATGTCGCCCGCCTCGACGTCGAGCCTGCTCAGCACTTGCGCGCGTTCATCCTGGGTCAGCCACCCCGCCTCAACGGCATCGCCTACAAACCCAGCCTGCTGCCACAACGCCGCCATCGCCCCGTACATCGCCTTTCGCGCTTCCGGGGTGGACGCATTGACGTATTCCGGCCTTGCCCATTCGACCTGGAACCCCGCCTCCGAGACCAGACGAGGAAGGTGACGTCCGATGTCGGGAAAACCGTCATTGTCCAGGATCGACCGTCGCAAGGTCGACCAGACCGCTTCGATCGCGCTTCCGGCCGGGCCGAACAAGCTGGCCGCGAAGTCGAGTTCACGAAAGGCGATGATCCCGCCTGGCCGCAGGACGCGTTTCACCTCGTTGAAGACCGGGTCCGGGTCGGCGAATTGCATCAGGATCGTATGACCGAAAACCACATCGAACGAGGAATCGGGATATGGCAGGTCCAATACGCTGCCGACATCGAATTCACAGTTCCGCAAGCCCGCGCTCCGTGCACGTTCGCGGGCGATTTGGATCTGACCGGCCTCGATGTCCAGGCCGACTGCCCTGCCCGAGCGAACCTTGTCAGCCAAACCGGTTGTGATCGAACCCGGCCCGCAGCCGATATCCAGGACGGACATGTCGTCGGCCAGCTTCGGCAACAGGAAAGCCGCGTTCACCTCGGCGCTGCGACTTTCCATCAAACCGACGGCAGCCGGGCTGTATCCGAAGGCATAGACCCTGTCGTCAGAGTTCGTATCCTGCATGGTGTGAAAGCTCCTTCATGGGCGATCGACCCCAGACTGCGCCGCATTGCGCGACGGGGCAATATCCAAGCGCAGGATCAGCGATTGCGTATCGCACCCGAGATAGAGCTGTTCTCACCCTGCGCCGGTTGCCTTGCGCCCCGGCCTACCCAAGTGCTGCGGTCGACTTGCGCGGGATTAGGCTGGGCGTGATCTTGATGATGCCCGGAGCGTTCTCGGTATCGAACAGGAGCTGCAGGGCAACCTCTGCCACGCGTGCGAATGGCATGCGAACCGAGGTCATCGGAACCGGCAGACGACTGACAATCGGAATATCGTTGTACCCGACAAGAGAGATGTCCCTGGGAACGGACAGCCCGGCCTGCGCTATCGCGGACATGCTGCCGATCGCGGTATTGTCGTTTATCGCGAAGATGGCGGTCGGCGGCTCCGCAAGGGCAAGAAGCGACCGCGCTGCGGTTTCGCCCGACTCGATACTGAAGGTCGAGGGCACGATAAGCTCAGGCGCACCCGCTATCCCGGCCTCTTCAAGCGCCTGCCTGTAGCCGGCCAGACGACCGAGAGAGCTCGTCGCATAGTCGGGTCCGGCGATGATACCGATGCGTTTGTGACCGAGGTCGATCAGGTGCCGTGTCGCGAGATAACCACCCAGCTGGTCATCTCCTACGGACGCCGAGGTCTTGCCGTTGTGACGCAGGGCAAAGACAAACGGCACGCCGCGTTCGCGCAGTTCATCGGCAAGATCGTCGCCTTCGCGGGCCGTGGTCAGGATCAGCCCGTCGACCCCGCGCCGGATCAGGGCGTCCGCCGCCTTGCGGCTGGCATCGGGGTTGTCGTCGGTGGTGGCAACAATGGCAAAACGACCTTGTTGCGCGGCGGCGGCACTGACGGCTTCGTAGAACATCGCCATCACCGTGTCGGTCAGACGCGGGACGATCACGCCGATCGTTCCGGTAGAGCCACGGCGCAGGCTGGCGGCCGAGACATCGCGCACATAGCCGAGTCGTCGTGCCACGTCCCGCACATGCCTGGCCCTTGGCGAGTCGCTGTTCGGCAGCCTTTCGTCCAGCATCCGCGAGACGGTCGACTTCGAAACCCCGGCTTCGCGTGCCACGTCGTGGAGCGTGACCCGAGCCCTTGATCTCGCTGGAATTTCCTCGTCCGACATATTGCGCGCTCCGGTGCCTGCACTTGCTTGATCGAAAACTACCACTTGACACCTCCCACTGGCAATGCATTTTTGGGAACGTTCCCGCAAACGTTCCCATTCGTGGTAATCAAGGCGGGTCGAACGGACAAAAACCGCATCTGGAGGAGATTCCGACATGCAACCCATGGACCTACGTGGCCTGAACCCGGCCCCCGTCACCGCCTTTAATCGTGACGGTTCGCTCGACATGGAAGCGAACGTGCGCATCGCCAAATGGCTGGCCAGCTTCGACGAGGTGAAATCGCTCGTCATCCTCGGCCATGCGGGCGAAGGCACCTTCCTGACGACCGATGAACGGCTCGAACTGATCCGCGCCTACAAGGATGCGGTCGATATCCCGATCATCGCGGGCATCACCGGAGAAGGCACCAAGGTGGCCGCGGAAGAATCCAAGCGGTCGCTCGATGCAGGGGCCACCGGCGCGCTGGTCTACCCGAACCATGGCTGGCTGCGCTTCGGGTTCCAGAAAGGTGCCCCGCAGGATCGTTACAAGGCGATCTACGAAGAGGGCGGCCTGCAGACCATCCTGTTCCAGTATCCCGACGCGACCAAGGCGACCTACGACCTGGACACCCAGCTTGAGATCGCCGCGCAGCCCGGCTGTGTCGCCACCAAGAACGGCGTGCGCAACATGAAGCGCTGGTATACCGAGATCCCTGCATTGAAGAAAGCGCAGCCCGACCTGCAGGTCCTGTCCTGCCACGACGAATGGCTGCTTCCGACGATGTTCGACGTGGATGGCCTTCTGGTCGGCTATGGCAACATCGCGCCGGAACTGCTGATCGACCTGATCGCCGCCGGCAAGGCGCAGGACTATCCGCGGGCCCGCAAGATCCACGAACAGCTTCTGCCCGTGACCCAGACGGTGTACCATCGCGGGTCTCACATGGAGGGCACCGTTGCCCTGAAGATCGGCCTGCGTCATCGCGGCCTGCTGGATCACGCCACGATCCGCGAACCCCTCAAGGACCTCGGTGAAGCGGCCGAACGTGAAATCGAAGCGTCCTTCGACGCAGCCGGTATCGGCCGTGTCGATCTGGCAATGGCCGCCGAATAACGCACGACCCGTTTGCCCCCGGTCCCGTTCCGGGGGCATTCTGCAACAAGGGAGGAAACCATGTTCAACTATAATTTCAAAGGCCTGCGCCACGTCGCGACGGCTGTCGTCACAACCGCCGTCCTGACCACATCGGTCGCCGCGCAGGATGTTCGCATCGGCGCGATGCGCGAAGGGTCGTCCTGGTACGTCTTCGCCGCGACGCTCGAGCAGATCATCGAGCCGATCCTCGGCGAGAATTCGGTCGAGGTGATCGCCCGTGGGGGCGGCATCGCAAACCCGATGGTCGTCCAGGGTGGCAAGGCAGAGATCGCCCTGTCCAACAAGGCCTCTGCTGTCTGGGCCAGCGAAGGCAACGAAGGTGTCTACGAGGGCATGAGCGCCCCCGACATTCGCGCCCTCGTCGGCGGCCTGAACAGCGTCTATGTCGGCGCGATGGCCCGCAAGGCCTTTACCGACAAGATGGGCACCACCGACCTGGCCGAGATCATGTCCTCGGGCCAACCGGTCCGCGTGCTGATGAAGCCTGTCGGGTCCTCTGCCGTGCCGGTCGCCAACATGATCTTCGAGGGGCTCGGCACCTCGGCTGAAGAGATCAAGGCGAATGGCGGCGACATCATCCAGGTCGGCACCGGCCAGATCCCGGACCAGATGCGCAACGGCAATGCCGACATCTACATCGACACGATGATCAAGGGGCACCCGACGATCACCGAGGTCGCCCTGACCGCCGATGTCGTGTTCCTCGACGTGCCGCAGCCGGCCATGGACGTTCTTGAAAAGAACGGCCTGACGCCCGGCAGCTATGGTCCGGACTGGTACAAGGGTCAGTCCACTGCGACGACTGGCGCGAACCTCGGCACCGTGCTGATCGCGAATGCCTCGCTGGATGAAGACACCGCCTACCAGATCACCAAGGCGATCATCGAAAACGCGGAGCAGCTCAAATCCTCGCATGGGGCCTGGGCCCGGTTCGACCCGAAGGCGGCCATGCTGCCTGAAAATGTCGGGATCGAACTGCACCCCGGTGCGCTGCGCTATTACCGCGAAGCCGGCCTGATGTAAGGCCTTCTGCACGGCCGGGCCGACCGGCCGTGCCTTTCCCGAAAGTCCCGATCCACGCGATGTGCTGAATGGAGGAGAACATGCGCGCCTTGCTGACCGAGAGCCCCGTCCGGGCCATCGCCTTTGCGATCGGTATCGTCCTTATCGCGTTCCAGGTCTGGCTGCTCTTTGAACCGCAGCAGCCCCTGTTCGAACGCCCCGTCCATCTTTCGGCGATGCTGGTGCTGCTGTTTCTTTACAAGCCGCTGGAGGCAGAGGCCCTGCCCCGCGCCCTTCGCGTCGCGATCGACACATTGCTGATCCTCGGGGCCATCGCGGTCCTGGGCTACTACATCACCGGGTTCGAGCGCCTGACCACGCGGATGGAAAACGTCTCGCCCATCTTCGCCACCGACATCTTCTTCGGCGCGCTTCTCGTCTTCCTGCTGCTCGAAGGGTCGCGTCGCGCGGTCGGCATGATCCTCGTCTGGGTTCTGCTGGCCTTCATCGCCTATGCTTTCTGGGGGAACGTCCTGCCCGGCTGGCTGAACTTCCGGGGCTTCGACGTCGAAGCGGCGACCGAGATCACCACCATGACCACCGCGGGTGTGCTGGGGATCACGACCTCGACCTCGGTCAGCTTCGTCTTCTACTTCATCCTCTTCGGTGCCTTCTATTCGGCCGTCGGCGGTGGCCAGCTGTTCATCGACCTCGCGATCCGTGCCGCGGGCCGCGCGACCGGCGGCACCGCCAAGGCGGCGATCATCGGGTCGTCGCTGATGGGCTCGATCTCGGGTTCTGCGGTGGCCAATGTCGTCTCGACCGGGGTGTTCACCATCCCGTTGATGAAGCGCACCGGTCTGTCCGCTCACCGCGCCGCGGGGATCGAGGCCATCGCCTCGACCGGGGGCCAGCTGATGCCGCCGATCATGGGGGTCGCAGCCTTCGTGATGGCAGAACTGCTGGGCATGCCCTACGCGCAGATCGCCCTTGCCGGCCTGATCCCGGCGGTTGCCTTCTACCTGGCCCTGATCCTGGTGGTCGACCTATCGGCCCGTCGGGAAGGCGTGCGCGCCCTGACTGCGGAGGAGGTGTCCGAAACCGACGCGATCGGCCCGCGGCTGCACCTGATCATTCCGCCGATCCTTCTGATCGGGCTGTTGGTGAACGGGTTCTCTGCCTCCTACTCGGCCGTGATCGCCGCTGCCGCCTGCCTTGTCGTGCCCTTCCTGCGCCGCGCGACCCGGATCGGACCGAAACAAGTGGCCGAGGCGCTGCGCGACGCGCCGAAACAGGCCGCCGAAGTTGCCGTTCCGATCGCGGCCATCGGCCTGATCATCGCGGTCGCCGTGCAATCGAACCTCGCGCTCAAGTTCGCCAGCTCGCTGCTGTCGCTGTCCGAGGGGTCGGTCTACCTGTCGCTGATGCTGGCCATGGTGGGGTGCATCGTGATGGGCATGGGCCTGCCGACCGTGGCCGCCTACATCATCGGCGCCGTCCTGTTCGTTCCGGCGATCCAGGACCTCGGGATCGCACCGTTGGCGGCGCATTTCTTCATCTTCTACTACTGCGTGCTCTCGATGGTGACCCCGCCCGTGGCGCTGGCCTCCTTCGCGGCGGCGGCGGTCGGGCAGGCCTCGACCGTGAAGACCAGCCTGTCGGCCTTCGGGCTTTCGCTGGTGGCTTTCTTCGTGCCTTTCGCCTTCGTCTTCGACCCCGGCGTGCTGGCCCAGGGCAGTGCCGCGCAAATCGGCTTCAGCGCCCTGTCGCTGCTGGCATCCACCGCGCTCTGGGCCGTGGCCTTCGGCGGCTGGGCCGGTCGCCCGCTTGGCTGGCCGATGCGCTGCGTGATCGGCGCGACGGGGCTTGTCGCGGTCATCGCGCCATCGGGCTCCACCCTCTGGCTGGTCGCGCTGATCGCAGGCTGGGCCATCACCATCGGCGTCGCGATCCTGTCGCGACGCAGCCCTGAACGCCTTCCCAACCCGGCGGAGTAATCATGACCGACCTTGCCCTGAAATCCGAGAGCCGCATCGTGCACCAATCCAATGGCGTCCAGATCCGG
The DNA here is from genome assembly GCF_000768315.1 of Pseudooceanicola atlanticus. GTDB lineage: Bacteria > Pseudomonadota > Alphaproteobacteria > Rhodobacterales > Rhodobacteraceae > Pseudooceanicola > Pseudooceanicola atlanticus. The sequence continues at coordinate 30,213 of NZ_AQQX01000013.1, read as the reverse complement.
CAGGTGACCGACCATCCGTCGATCCACCACCAGCCGTTCTTCTTCGTGGATGCCTGGGATGCGGCGATGTCCTTTCTCGTGCTGATCTCGCACCGGACCGGCAAGCCGCAGATCTATGTCGAGCGGGAACCGGGCGCGGAGCTTGTCCAGCTGACCGAGGAACCGGCGCTGGCCGAATGGTCCGTGATCCCCTCGAAGGACGGGCGCTGGATCTACTATGTGGCCGGACAGGAAGGCAAACGCGTATCCACCCGCGATGGCACGGTCGAAACGCTGGCCCATTTCGACAGCACCGAGATGCGCGAGGCCGGCATGGTCGGGGCCGCCATGGGCACCACCGCCCTGTCTGCCAGTGGCCGCTACTGGGCCGTTCCGGTCAAGGCGGGCAAGGTCAGCCAGTTCTGGATGATCGACACCGAAGCACAAAGCGCGGAGGTCTTCCTGGAGGCCCCGACAATCGGCCATCCCCAGTTCTGCCCAGATGACGAGGACCTGATCCTCTATGCCGGACCGATGACCGACCGGGTCTGGATCACGGATCGCGCCGGCAACAACCGCCGCATCTTCGAGCGGGAGCACGACCTGCAGTGGATCACCCACGAGGTCTGGCGTCCCGGTCACCGCACGGTACTGTTCGTGGACTGGCCGAACGGCATGGGAGAGATCGACCCCGATACCGGGGCCGTGACCCCGATCACCGATTTCCCGGTCTGGCATGGCGCGCCCGACGCGACCGGCAGCAAATTGGTCTGCGACACCAACTTTCCGGACCGGGGCCTGCATGTGCTGGATCTGTCCGGCGCGGACGCCCCGCGCTTCCTGACGGAGCCTAAAGCGACGTCGCAAGGGGCGCATTGGGCGCATCCCTTCCCGTACAATAACGGGCCGGTCAAAGTGCACGCGCCGCAACATACGCATCCCCATCCGCGCTTTTCGCCAGACGGGAAGCAGGTCGTCTACACATCCGACGCAAGCGGCTACGCGCAGGTGTTCGTGCTGGCAACAGGTTGACGACCGAAAGTTAGCGACCGTTTCAAAACTGATGGAGTCAGGCATGTACGGTAAAAGGACCGTTCCCTTCAGTCCAACCACACAGATTGTCGGTCGTCCCTTACCGCAGCGCGGTCGTGGCGGTGATACCGCCGGGAAGTCCGGCAATCATGCGCCGCCCCCTGATACATGACATACTGTGCACCCGGTGTGTTCTGTTAGTCACCGTCGATGCAACGGCGCAAAAGATGCCTTTGCCGCAGAAGGACCCCGCTTGTGCACAAGTCCGCAAGCCGGTGGCGCATGCGTCGCTTCTACCGGTCACGGCGCCTGGCAGGATGCAATCAGTTCCGCGCCATTTTCGGGTGCGGCCGAACGCGTTCCCTTTTCGATCTGTTTCGCCATGTCGACGACCAGCCGGTTCACGGGTGCGTCTCTGCCATGCGCGGCCAGAATATCCACGACCAGCCCGTTGACCTCGTCGATCTCGGCCCGCCGCCCCTTGCGCCAGTCCTGCAAAGATGTCGTGAGCGTGTCTTCACGCGAAAAGGTGGACAGGACCTTGTCGAAGATCTGGTCCACGTAGCGTTCCGGGTGGTTGCTCATCACCGGGGGCATCCCGATGATCGGCATGATCGTGGCGCCATCGGCAAGTGCCGCCTCCATCGCCTCGTAGCCGGCCTTGCGCATGACCTCCAGGAACTGCGGGTCCCGGGCGGCGTCGTTCAAGGCCGTGTCGATGATGGCCGAGGGAATGAGCTCGGCGGCATTGACGACAAGCTTCATCCACTTGGCTGACCGGATGTCATCCACTACCTCGACCGTACCCGAGTTCCGCAGAAGATCCGCAACGGCGTGCACCCGTGGCTGCTGTGCGGGGTCCAGCGCGCCCATGGCGAACCAGCTTTCGTCGGTGTCGTTCTGGCGGGTGGTGATCCCCGGCTCCCACATGTTCGAGGCGATTTCGATGACCGCCCCGATGGTACGATGCGGACCGACGATGTCGGCAATATCTTCATGTGTCATGCCGTTCTGAAGGCCGACGACAAAGCCGTCTTCGGCGAGGACCGGCTTGATCATCTCGGCGGCCCACCTCGTGTCATAGGCTTTGACGACCATGAAGACGACGTCGAACGGTTCCTTGATCTCGGCGATCTCGCAGAGGTGCAGCGCTTTGACCGGCGTATGTAGCTGCCGGGTGGGCAGGTTCACGGTGATGCCCTGTTCCCGCATCGCGTCCACATGGGCGGGCCACTGATCAATGAACGTCACATCGAGGCCGGCGAGGGTGAAATCGGCGGCGATGGAGGCGCCCTGCGCTCCGGTCCCGATAAAGGCGATGCGGGGCGACGTGTCGGATCTGGTCATCGCGCCTGCCCCTGACCGACCCTGTGGAGAACGAAATCATAGGGTGACCGCCATTTGGTGTCGCCGCCCGTGACAGGTTCGAACTCGGCGATCAGCGATCCTTTCACACCGAAGACCGCGTCGGAGGTCAGGTAGTCATCCCCGGCGACGAAAGTATGCGTGGTGATCGGGTCGTATCCCTCGGCGCCGACGATGAAATGCATGTGCGCGGGGCGGTAGGGGTGGCGTCCAAGATGCCCCAGCATCTGGCCGACCGGCCCGTCATCGGGGATCGGGTAGGACACCGGCTTGATCCCGTCGAACCAGTAGCGCCCGTCCGGTCCGGTGGTAAAGACACCCCGGTTGTTATGGCGCGGCTGGATGTCCGGCTGTTGCACGTCGTAATAGCCGTCTTCGCTGTCGCTCCATACGTCGATGCGGGCACCCTCGACCGGGTTGCCATCCAGATCGGTGACCCTGCCCTCGAAGCGGCAGGTCTCGCGTCCGCCCTGCTTGGTGATGTTCGCGCCCATCTCGTATTCCGGCACGCCGTCGACGTGGAACGGGCCCAGCACGGTGTTTTCCGTGGCGCCGGTGGGGCGGCGATTGTTGATCGCGTCCACCAGCATCGACACGCCCAGCACGTCGGATAGCAGGATGAACTCCTGCCGGTTCTCGTCGCAGATCTGGCCAGTGCGGGTCAGGAAATCGATGGCGACGCCCCATTCCTCCTGGGTCAACTCCACGTCCTTAACGAAGGCATGCAGATGGCGGACCAGGCTTTCCATCACCTGGCGGAGGCGCGGGTCGGCGCTGTCGGCAATCCGCGCGTTTACGGTTTCGACCGAGGCATCCTCGGTGAAATAAGCGATCTCGGGATGTGTGTTCATGTCGGCCTTTCCCTTCAGCTCGTCACAGGCCGCTGCCCGGTGTGGGCGCGGGTCAGCAGGTCAAGTATGCCGTCGCGAGTGACCTCGCGCGGGTTCTGGTACGGGTTCTCGACCGCCATGTCGGCGGCCTTGGCGAGATCGCTGTCCTTCAGGCCGAGATCGGCGAGCGCCAGAGGCGCACCGATCGAACTGGCGAAGTCCCAGAGGCCACCGCCGAGGTCACCACCGAACAGCTCTGCGGCACGCGACAGCCGGTCCGCGGCAGCGGTGGCATTGTAGGCGGCCGTGTGCGGAATGAGGATCGCGTGGGTTTCGGCATGCGGCATGTCAAAGCCGCCACCGAGCGTGTGGCAAAGCTTGTGGTGAAGCGACATGGCAACCGACCCAAGGACAATACCGCAGAGCCAGGAACCATAGAGCGCCTCGGCCCGGGCATCGCGGTCTTCCGGCGCGGCGACGATCCTGGGCAGGGCCGATTTCAGCGCACGCAGCCCTTCGACCGCCATCAGCGACGTAACCGGGTTGGCGTCTGGCGCATAGAGCCCCTCGACGGCATGGGCCATGGCGTTGAGCCCGCTCGATACGCTCATCGCGACCGGAAGGCCGAGGGTCAGATCGGGATCGTAAATCACGGTCTCGGGCCGGATCTTCGGGTCCCGCACCGTGGTCTTGCGACCGTTTTCCGTCTGGCCGAGGATATCTGTCACCTCGGACCCGGCATAGGTGGTGGCCACGACGATCTGGGGCGCATTGTTGCGCCAGGAAATGGCCTTACCCAGCCCGATGGTGGATCCGCCGCCAAGCGCAACGACGCAGTCGGCGCCGCTCTCCTTATAGACCGTCATCGCCTTTTCGGTCACGCTGACCGGCGTATGCATCGCCGCCTCGGTGAAGGTGCCGGCAGCCATGCCGCCAAGTGACGCCGCGAGCGCGTCCGCGTCAGGCCTTTGAAACTCGGTCGACAGAACCAGGGCCCGGCGGCATCCGAGCGCTTCGATCTCTGTGCCGACGCTGGCCAGTTTTCCGGGGCCGAACACGACGCGGCCCGGGCTGGCGGAGTAGATGAATGGTGCGGGCATGATCCCTCCCTGCGCCTCCGTTCCGGAGGCGGTCGTCGCATTGCAGTCGGTGGCTCCGCCGTTATTCTTCGCGTCGCCGTCGAGCCGTGGTGTAGATGAGCGCGGCCGCCAGGATCAGCAGGCCCTGAAACCCATATTGGTAGCTTTGCGACAGGCCCAGGAACGACACCGCGTTCAGCACTTCGGTCAGCAGGATTGCCCCCAGAACCGAACCGATGAAGGTGCCGCGCCCGCCCAACAGGCTGGTCCCGCCCAGTACGACCGCGGTGATACTGCCAAGCGTGTAGTTCACCCCCTGCGCCGGATCGCCGACACCGATCTGTGCCATCAGCATGACCGCCCCCAGGGCGGTCAGGACCGACACCCCGACGTAACCCAGTACGAATGTCAGGTCCGTCCGCACCCCGATCCGACGCGCGGATTCCTCGTTCGATCCGACGGCGCGCAGCTGCCAGCCAGGGCGCGCGCGGCGCAGGCCGATCTCCATGGCGATGGCCAGCGCCACCATGACGATGAAGGCGACCGGGACCGCGCCGAAGCGCCAGGTCAGCGTGTCGATCACGTCGAAGGAGATATAGCCGCCCGGCCCGTCCCGCAGGACAAAGCTCATACCCTGAAGACCTATGAACATGGCAAGCGTCGCGGCGATCGGGGTGAAGTTGGCGAAGCGTATGAGTATCCCGTTGATCAGCCCGACGACCATCGCAGCCCCGAACATCAGTGCAAAGCCCAGGCCCATCGTCGCCGCCGCGTTGCCGTCATTGATGAAGAAGGAGCCGATGACCACGCAGAACCCGGCCAGTGGTCCGACGGACAGGTCGATCCCCCCCATCAAGAGCGCGATGGTTTGACCGAGCGCGATGAAACCGAGCGCCGTGGCGAGGATCAGGATGTTCGACAGGTTGAAGGCCGAAAGGTAGTTTTCATTCTGACCGCTGACGAAGAGCGCCAATGCCACGGCCACGATGGCGAGCGGAATGATGGTGGCATTGTCTGTCTGGGCGAAATGACGGAACTTTGCTGCGAAGCCACCTTCCGAACGCCGCGCCTCATCTGCGTGATGCGCATGGGTATCGGCCTCGACCGCAGCGCCGACGATACGCGCCTCCGTGATCTCGTCGCCGCGCAGGGTTTCGACCACGCGCCCCCGCGACATGACGATGACGATATCGCAGAGCCCTTCCAGTTCGGCCGCGTCCGAGGAATTGACGATCACCGGCGTTCCCGCATCCGAAACCTCGCGCAGGATACGGTAGATTTCGAAACGCGCGCCCACATCGACACCCTGGGTCGGTTCGTCCGCGATGATATAACCCGGTTCGGACAACAGCGCCCGCGACATCACGATTTTCTGCTGGTTGCCGCCCGAAAGCGACGACACCTTGGCCTCCAGCCCGGACGCCTTCACGGCAAGCGAAGAAAAGACGTCCTGCACCTTTTCATGCTCCCGCCGACGGCTCAGCACCCCACCGGAGGCGTATTTGTCGAGCGACGCGAAAGTCGCGTTCTCGCGGATGGTCAGATCCGCGGCCAGCCCTTCTTCGTGTCGGTCGGACGGCATGAATGCCGCCATATCCTTGAGCTCTCCCGGTTTCAGCGTGCGGTCGGCAAGCTTGATGTCGCCGGAATAGCTCTGCAGCCCCACGAGGGCGCGCATCAGGTCGGATTGACCGTTCCCTTCAACCCCGGCGACGCCGATGATCTGGCCGCGCCCGACGTTGAATGACACGTCGGTGAACTTGCGGCCACTCAGGCCACGCACTTCGAAATTTATCTGGGGATCGCTCTGGGGGCATTTCGGCGGAAAAGCCGATGCCAGCGTGCGCCCCACGATCAGGTCGAGAAGCTCGCTGTTGCTGATTTCGCTGGCAAGCGCGCTGCCCCGATGGCGACCGTCACGCAGAACGGTAACGCGATCTGCGATCTGACGCAGTTCGGCGAGACGATGGGTGATGTAGATGACCGCAGTGCCTCCAGCCTTCAGTTGGCGCACGCGGTCGAACAGCATGTCTGTCGCGTCCTGGTCCAGAGCTGCCGTCGGCTCATCCAGGATCAGCACCTTGGGGTTCACCGCAAGTGCCTTGGCCAGTTCCAACAGGTGCTTCTGCGCGATGGTCAGGGCATCGACGCGCGCATTCAGTGGCACGTGCAGGCCGACATCATCCAGCAATCGGCGCCCCACATGATCGTCCCGCTCCGCTTCGAAAATCCTGGACGGCAAGGCCACCTGCAGGTTTTCCAGCACGGACATGTCCGGAAGGATGGCAGGGTGTTGATACGATATCGCGATACCAAGAGCAGACGACGTTTCGGGGGTGAGCGGCATGACGTTGCGCTCACCGACCTCGATCGTGCCGGTGCTGGGTTGCAGCACGCCGGTCAGGATATTCATCAGGGTGGATTTTCCCGCCCCGTTTTCCCCAAGGATCGCGTGGACTTCGCCGGCATGAATGTCGACGCTGACGTCGATCAATGCCCGGACAGCTCCAAAGGATTTGGACACGTTGGACAAGCGAACCAAAGGCGTCCCGGCGTCAGGTTCACGCATATCCCGGGCAGTCTGGTCGGGTACAATGTCAGCCAAAGGTATCATCCGTTCGTTTTCCGCAGATCAGGGGTTCGGGTGCGGCACCCCGGGCGGCACATCCGCCCAGGGACAGGGCCATTACTGGCCGACGGCTTTCGCCTGTTCATCACCGGACAATTGCGAGGACAGGTAGATTGCCCCCGGCAGATCATCGCGGCACTGCACCTCGCTCGGGTCGCCATCCGTCGAGTCCTCGAAGTTCGGTGCTTCGAAGATCTCGGCCTCGGGCGGGGTGCCACCCGTCGCCTCGGCGATGGCCCACTGCACTGCGAGGCGCACGTTGTCATTGCCCGTCGCCACGGTGAACAGCTTGAAGTCCGGGTTGTCGGCCTGGTTCTCGTGCCAGAAGCAGCCGAGCGAGTTGCCGTCAGAAGTGGCAAGCGCCGGGATCGACCGGTCGAAGTTCTTGAAGACCGGCAGGGCCCCCACGAGGGACGGACCGAAGTCCGACACGATCACGTCGATGTCGTCATGCTGCGCGATGGCCGCGGACAGAACTTGCTGCGTCAGGGACGGGTCCCAGTTGGTGACGGCAAAGGGGTCGGGGTTCAGGAAGGTATAGCTGTCGTCGAGGATGTTCTTCATCCCCTTCAGCTCGTCCAGGCCCTGGCTGTTGCCGGCAGGGCCGGACAGGAACAGGATGTTGGCACCGTCGGGGAAGTTCTCCTTGATCCAGGTGCCCCAGCTTTCGCCATCATAGACGAAATCCGCACCGATGAAGCGGGTGTAGTTCCGGCCTGCCTCCCCACCGACGTTCACCCGATAGGGCACGACCACCGCGCCGGAACGGAAGGCATTGGTCAGCGCGGGAAGCACGGCCGGGCCGGCGTCACCGAAGACAACCATCGCGTCCACGCCGCGCGCGGCCATGGAGTTGATGTCGGAAATCGCCTTCTGGGTATCCCCCTGGCCGTCGGCGTAGAAATACTCGGTGATCGAGGGGCACTTCTCGGCCTCCTGCTTGCCCGAGGCCGTGGTCACAAGTCGCCAGCTGTTGCCACCAAACCCGTCGAGCAGCGCAAGCGTCGCTTCGTTCGGGCCACACCAGGACGGTGTGTCCTGCGCGGTTGCGGCGCCTGCCGACAGAACCATCCCCAGGCCAAGCGCCGCGATGGCACCGCCCCCTTTAAGCATCGAAAGTCTCATGGGTTTCCTCCTCCTTTGGACTTTTCGTCTTGGTTGTGAAACGGCTCGTCCAGTCGATCGAATAGACCCCGATCCCGAAGACGAGCGCGAGCGCCTGCACGATGGTCTGGGCCGAATACGGCACGCCGATCGACAGGGCGAACTGGCTGAGCTGGTTTAGAAAGAAGGCCGCGATCACGACCGAGATCGGAAAGCCGCGTCCTCCCAGCAAGGACGTACCGGCAAGCACCACCACAGCGACCGAAGGCAGGAGCAGGGAATTGCCCTGGAATGCGGTCGGCTCGCGCGTGATGCCGGCAATCAACACCCCCGCGGTGCAGTACAGAAGCTGCGCCATGACGTAGGCCATGGCCTGATAGCGCTTGACGCCAAGTCCGGCGGCACGCGCGGCGACACGGTTGGCGCCGATCGCCTCGAAGCGACGCCCGGCGACGGTCTTCTTCAGCGCGAAGGATACGATGGCAAGAATGCCGGCAGCGATGAAGACCGAATGCGGAATGCCCATGGTCTGTCCGCCCGCAATCGACGCCAGCAGCTTTGTCGTGATCCGCGGCACGCCACCCGAGATGGCGAAGACGGCAGAATATAGCAACGCATTCATGCCAATTGTCGCCACGATCGCGTTCAGGCGGAAATAGGCGATCATGATGCCGTTCAGGATACCGGCCGCCAGGGCAAAGCCGACCGCGACCAAGATGGCCTGCACCAGCATCGCGTCGTTTCCGTTTGGCATGTGGGTCGCGATGACGACTGCCAGCGACACCGAACCCGGCACCGACAGGTCGAAGCCGCCCTGCTGAACGACCAGCATCTGGCCCAGCCCGACGATCCCCAGAACCGCTGCGAAGGGAAGGCTGCCCATCAACGACCCGGCGGTGACCGCGGAAGGCGCGAAGATGGCGCAAAGCAGGATCAGGGCCAGGGTCGAAACGACGATGGTCGCAAACCCCTTGGCCAGGGGAATCGAGCCGATGCCAGTTGGCCGCCCGAGGCTTTGCGGTGTTGTATCGGCCATCGTCGTCTCCTCCCCTTGCCCAATGAACTCAGCTGATTTCCAGGGTGACCTTGACGGCCTTGTCCGGCGACTTGCCGAGGTCGAGCGCGGTCAGGGCCTCGTCGATGCCGTAGCTGTGGGTCTGGATCGGCGACAGATCGAGCCCCGTGCGTTCCAGGAACCGGATCGCCGCCGGCCAGACGCCGGGCGATCCGATACAGCCCTTCACGTTGAGGTTCTTGATCTGGATCTTGCCCAGGTCGACGTTTATCTTCTGGCCGATATTGATGCCGACCATGGAAACGTCCCCCTCTTCCCGGGCGTATTCGAAGACATTGGCCAGCGAAGAGGCATGCCCCGCGCATTCCACGACCAGGTCGGCACCGCCCTTGGTCATTTCCTTGATCGCCTCGACCGGGTCGCCGTCCATGGGATCGACCGTCGCATCCGCACCCAGCTGCATCGCGATATCGCGGCGCAGCGGCACCGGATCGACCACGATGACCCGCGCGCCCATGCCGATCGCAGCCGCCGCCGACACCAGACCGATGGTCCCGCCACCTGACACGACGACCGTGTCAGCGGCGCAGACGCCGCCGTTCCGCAGCACGGCGTAATAGCCACAGGTAAAGGGTTCGATCAGTGCGCCCTTGGTGTCGTCCACGGCATCGGGCAGCTTGTGCAGCCATTCAGGCCGGGCGGCAAAAAACTCGCGATCCGCGCCATCCATCGAAAACCCGAAGTGATGGATCCGTTCGGGCGTGTTGATGACGCATTCGCCGACCACCCGGTCGCCGCGTTTGAGGCCCTTGACGTTCTTGCCGACCTCGACGACCTCGCCCACCCATTCATGGCCCGGTGTGACCGGATAGGAGATCGGTATGATGTACTGGCCCGCCAGCAGCTCGTAATCCGAATGGCAGATGCCCACGCGCCGCGATTGGATCAGGACTTCGTTGTCGGTGATCCCGGGCGTCTGGACCTGCGTGACGACAGGCTTGTTCGGTTCATCGAAGATCAGGGCTTTCATGTCAGGCTTCCACTTTTTCCAGGGCGGGCTGGGCCACCGTTTCGATCTGGCCACTGCGCGACGATTTGAAGACCGCTTCGAGCAGCGCGATATTGTTCACCAGGTGATCGCCGGTGATCGGATAGGCCTCTGCTCCGCGCACGGCGCGGGCAAATGCGACAAGGTTGTCCTTGACCGGCTCGGCCTTGCCGATTTCGAGCGTTTCGATCGGGCCGCCGGCCATCGCGCTGGTGACAACCCAACCGTCCGGCGCCTCGACATGCGCCTTGTCGCGGATATCGATCCATCCCTTCGATCCGTAGACCGTGAAGCGGGACATGAACGGGTTGGCCAGCGAGGCCGAGACGTAAGACGTGCCGCCGCCCGCGAATTTCACGTAGGCAGCGACCGTGTCGCCCTGCGGGAGGTCGGACGACAATTGTTCACAGATGCAGAGCACGCTTTCCGCGCGCCCCAGCAGACGGACCGACAGGTCGAGAAGGTGAATGCCGGTCGCGGTCATGCCGCCAGCCGGGGCCTCCGTCGCCTTCACGCGCCAGTTGTCGCGGTCGATGGTGACGAACTTGTCATGGCTGAAGTTGGCCTCAATCTGGTGGATGCGGCCCAGTGCGCCGCTGTCGGCCTTGGCCAGCATGTCCGCGACCGGCGGTTCGAACCGGCGTTCATGACCCATGCCCAGCACCAGCCCGGCATCAGCGCAGAGTGCGACGGAACGTGCGGCCTCCTCGGCGGTCAGCGCCAGCGGCTTTTCGCAGAAGATATGCTTTCCCGCTTTCACCGCCGCGGCGATCTGGGCGGTGTGCATCGAATGCGGCGTCGCCAGCACGACCGCCTCGACCTCCGGATCCTTCAGCGCGTCGGCATACTCCGTCGACAGGGTGACCCCCTTGGCGTCGCACAGGTCGCGCACGCCATCCGCGTTCGGTTCCACCGCGCGGACAACCTTGATGTCCTCCGGTGCCGCCTCCAGGACAGAGAGCATCTTCTGCCCCCACCAGCCCAGCCCCACGAGGGCGATTTTGACCGGCCCCGACATCAGCGGTTGTCCACGCGCTTGGAGAACGGCCGGATCGAAACGGTCTTCCACAGCCCGACCTTGGCAAAGGGATCGTTGCGGTTGAAGTCCTCGACCTCGGCCATGCTATCGGCTTCCAGCACGAAACAGCTGCCGATCATCGTTTCCTCGTCATCCGCCAGAAGCGGGCCCGAAATGACGGTCTTGACCGGGGCCGACGCCAGGTACGCCTTGTGGTCGTCGTAATTCGCCAGTCGCTTGTCGACGGCGCCGTCGTGGTCGAGGCAATGGATCACGTAATGCATCTGGTCCTCCTCAGGCCGGAATGATCTTGCGTGCGCGCAATTCGTCGAACACGTCGGTGAAGCTGTCGCGAGTCGACTGGTAGGCCGTGAAGCCCAGCTTCCGGCTGTTCGTCATGTCGGTGAAGCATTCCAGTTCGCGCCCCAGATCGGCGTCGCTGTGCCACCACGACGCCAGCTTGGTCACCGGGATGTCCTGCAACCCGTGCTGGACGACGATTTCCTTCCAGACGCCATCGGCATCCTTCATCTGCTCTTCGAGCGGGGTTGGGTGGCCGGGATACTCCGCGACCTCGACGCCGAAATAATCCGCGATCTGCTGCCACAGCCAGGTCCAGCGGAAGACATCGCCGTTTGCCGTGTTGAACGGCATGTTGGCGGCTTCGGGCGTGGTCGCGGCCCAGTGGAACTGCTTGGCCAGCAGCCGTGCGTCGGTCACGTCAGTGACGGCGTTGTACTGCTCGGGCGAGCCGGGGTAGAGGAACTTCTGCCCGGTATGCTTGCAGATCGAGGCATAGACGGCCAGCGTCACCGCCATGTTCATGTAATTGCCGACAGTGAAGCCGATCATCGTGTGCGGGCGGTGCACCGACCAGTTGAACCCGTATTTCTCGGCCATCTCGAACAGGACGTCTTCCTGCGCGTAGTAGAAATTCGGCCCCGGCAGGCGCGGGCTGCTTTCAAGGAAGGGCGTGTAGGGCGTGACCTTTGCATAATCGTCGAAGGACCCGAGGTAATGCTTCAGCCCCGTCACCAACGCGGCATGTTTGACAGGCGCGCCTGCGATGCCCTCGAACAGGTTGCGGGCCATCAGGCCGTTCACCCGGACGTTCTCTTCCTCGTTCGCCTGGCGGGACCAGGTGCAGTAGAAGACGTGGGTGACATCCTGCGCGGCCTTCAGCGCCTCCGCGCTCGATTCCGCGTCGGTCAGGTCGGCCGCGATGTGACGATCGGACCATTCCAGGTCCACGTCGGACCGCGAGACGGTCACCACCGTCCATCCATGCGACTTGAGTTCCCGCGCCGTGTAGCTGCCAGACAGGCCCGTGGCCCCGACGATCAGCGCAATATTCTTTTCAGCCATAAGCTTTCGCTTTCGTATCTTGGTTCGGTCAGGTGGTGACCATGATTTTCAGATGCTCGCCGGCCGGGTCGAGAAGCGCCTCGAACCCCTTGTCGACGACGTCTTCGGCCGCGATGCGGGCGGTGATAACCTTTTCGATCGGGAAGTTCCCGGCGGCGACCATGCGGGCGATGCGCGGCCAGATCTGGGTCGGGTAGCACCAGGTCGCTTCGACGGTAATGTCCTTGAGCGCCCACAGCATTGCGTCGATCGCGGCGGGCTTCATGTGCAGGCCGACCTGTACCACCTTGCCTTGACGGCGCACGGCTTCGGCGCAGGCATTCAAGGACGCCTCCAGCCCGACGCATTCCAGCGCGACGTCGACGCCGACGCCCTCTTCCGTCAGATCGCCGATCACCTGCGCCAGGTCGTCGGCTTTGGGATCGACCACCGTGGCATAGGGCTCAATGTCCTGAATGATGCGACGACGGTTCGGATTGGGCTCTGACACGATCACGGTGCTGGCCCCCGCGGCATGCGCCGATAGAACCGTCAGCGCTCCGATCGGTCCTGCGCCGGAGACCAGTACGGTCGATCCGGCCTCGACACCACCGCGATCCACGCCATAAAGCGCCACCGCGGCCGGCTCGATCATCGCGGCCTGTTCATCCGTGATCCCGTCCGGCACGGGCTGGGCATTGTAGTCCTTGACGACTGCCTTCTCGCCCATGCCGCCCCAGGCCCAGCTGAGCCCGATGCAGCCCAATTGCGGCGACAGATGATAAAGGCCCCGCTTGCCGTAATAGTCGTTGCGCGGCGCAACCAGCGGCTGGACCGAGATGCGATCGCCCGCCGCCACATCCGATACCGCATCGCCGACCTTCAGCACCTTCGCGGAAAACTCGTGGCCCAGGATCTGCGGGTTGGTCGCCCCGGTATAGACATGCGGCTCGGCGGGCGTGACGATCGGACCAGCGATATACTCGTGCAGGTCAGTGCCGCATATCCCCGTGATGATCGGCTCGATCAACACATCGTCGGGCGCCAGGGTGTCCGACGGCTCCTCGACCTGCTCGACGCGAATGTCCTTGGCCCCGTGAAAACGAACAGCTTTCAAAACAATATCCTCCCTTCCAAAACAGGTGATCTTCGACAGGCGGGCCTTGGCACGGCCCCGGGATCACCACTCTGGTTGGGACGATTCGTAACAAACCGATCCGGATGCCGCAGATCAAAAATCTCCACTTCGGAAAAATTCGCCCAGCTTCCTCCAGATCGGCACCCTAAGCTGTCCTTTAAACGCAGGCGGAGATTTCTCGGATGAGCCAGACACACAAAGTATCGCCCGAAGAGCCCAATGTCGGCTGGATCGGCACTGGAAAAATGGGGGGGCCGATGGCCCGGAACCTTTTGCAGGCCGATATTCCCGTCATGATTTCAGAGCCCGATTCCGCCAGCCGGGACAGGTTGACCTCGCTCGGCGCGCAGGCCGCCGACTCTCTTTTCGATTTTTCCGCGGCATCGGTTGTCTTTGCGACACTGCCGAACGACCAGGCACTGGTCGACGTCGTCCTCAGGCAATCCGACCCGCAGGCGCCCGGCCTGGCTGACACGATGCCCACCGGATCCGTTCTTGTCGAAATGAGCACCGTTTCACCGGAATGCTCCGAACTGGTCGCGCAAAGGCTGAACCGGGCCGGCATCCGGTATGTGCGTGCGCCCTTGTCGGGCAGTACGGACCTTGCAGAGAAAGCCGCGCTGACGGTTCTGGCCTCGGGTGACCGCTCCGGTTGGGACGAAGCCCTGCCCTACATCGAGAAGCTTTCCGCGCGCCAGTTTTACCTGGGCGAAGGTGAGGAAGCGCGCTACATGAAGCTCGTGCTCAACACACTGGTCGGCGCCTCCTCGGCAATCCTGTCCGAAGCCCTGTCGATCGGCGCGAGCGGCGGTCTGAGCCGGTCCGACATGATGGAGGTGATCTGCGAAAGCGCCGTCGCATCGCCGCTATTGAAGTACAAGCAGGACACTGTGGTATCCGGCGACTACACGCCGGCCTTCACGGTGTCGCAGATGATCAAGGATTTCACCCTGATCAGTGAGGCGGCCAGGCGCAACAATGTGCCGTTGATGACCACGGGGCTGATTCTCGAACTCTACAGAAGCGCATCGAATGCAGGTATGCAGGACGAAGATTTCTTCGCATTGGTGAAATGGCAGGAAAAATTGTCGACAAGGTAGGTGACGCCGGGCAGCATCATGATGCGATGCAGCCTCAGGACGCGGAACTGACAAGCCACGAATTATCCCGGATCGTCGACTTCCTTCGTCGGCTCCGTGCCCCCTTTGACGTGCAGATGCCGGGCGCGAAACCGGACGTCTATCTGAACATCACGCTGGAACTGGTGGATGCCCACCTACGTGTCAGCCCGATCGACAAGTCGGGCCTTATCAGCCTGGCCGACGTGCCCTACAGCACCGGCAACCGCATGATCCAGAAGATGATCGAGGACGGTCTGATCCGGCAGGTCCCACGTGGCAACGGCCTGAAGACACACTTCCTTGAACCGTCGGACACGCTGCTGAACTCCTTCATGAGCTACGCCAGCCACGTCAAAGGCCACATGGCCAAGACCTTCGGCCTGCGCAAAGGGTCCGAGACCAGCGAGTATTATTTCGGCGGCAGCTATTTTGCTTCGCAGATCATTTCTCCGGTGCGGGGCGAGGACATTTCGGGCCTGAACCTCAGCGACATCAAGTTCCTGCTGAACGATGACAACTATTTCATCGCGATGCGGAACATGTGGTCGGACTTCCGCAATGACTTCGGCAAGCGGAGCAGCTTCGACCTCCAGCGTCTGCCCGATCTCTACGCCAACGCCCGCCGGACGTTCTCGGAAATGTCACCCCGCTATGACGTGGTGGCGATGAACATGCCCTGGCTCGGCGAATTCGCCGAGCGCGGAGAGCTGGCCCCGCTCGACCACCTTTTGTCGGATGCGGCGATCAACCCGCTGGATTTCCACCCCTCCGTCTGGGGCACCGGAAACTGGAAGGGCAAGCAATACGGCATCCCGCTCTATTGCACGATCGAGATCCTCGCCGCCCGCAAGGACCTGTTCGAGCAACGGGAGATCGCGTTCCCCAAGACCTTCGACGAAACAATCGCTGCCGCCCGGGAATTCCACGATCCGGCAAACGAATTCTACGGCATCGCCTGGAACGGACAGCGCGGCATGCCGATCGCCAATTCGTTCATGTTCTTCCTCGCCGCCTGCCGCACCACTGTCATCGACATGCCGCTGCGCAATCAGGAGAGCTGGAGCTTCGACACGTTCGAAGAGTTGAAGCTCCAGATCGACACCGAGGACGCGCTGGAGGTGATCGAATACATGAAGCAGCTGGCCGAGGTGTCGCCGCCCGATATTGCCACAATGGACTGGGAACGGCGGATCCATCATTTCATGTCCGGCCAGACAGCCCTGGCCTATTGCTGGACGATGCGAGCCGCGCGGTTCGAACACGAACTTAGCTCGCGCGTGGCCCGTCGCGTCGCCTATCTGCCGCCGCCATCACGCCGGATGCGACGCGTCTCGGCGCCAATCGGCGGCTTCCTCCTGACGATCCCCTCCTATGTCGACCCGGTTCGCCAGAAGCAGATCATCAACGCCATCGCGTGGATGGTGTCGCCAGAAGCCATGAAAGAACACGTGAAGAACGGCTTCCCCGTTGCCCCGCGTTTTTCCGTCTGCGCCGACCCCGAAGCCCTGGCATCATCGCCGATCGTCAGCATGGTGGACCGAATGGCGCGCAAGAACGAATTGGTCACCTGGGCCCGCCCGCCCGTGCCGCAGTTCAACCTGATCGAGCGAACGTTGGGCGAAGAAATCCACGATATCGTGTTCAACGGGAAGTCACCGCAACGCGGTCTCAAGGACGCGGTAAACCGGATCCTTGCCGCCATCCGGAGCTGAAATGCCCGGGTTATGTCGAGAGCGTTGAGCCCAATTCTCGCACTCTTCGCTCGAAGGCCTCAATCTGCACAAGTTTCCAAAGATTTGCGCCTTAAAGAATTGATAATGCGCAGGTAAACCCGGCTCCTTCGCCACCACCTTCAGAAGGTTGAAGTGACAACATTGAATGGGTGTAACCTCTCCGATGGACAGTAACACCATACCGCAATGCGCGGCCTCCGCTTTGGCCGCCAACTTGCCAGTACGGACCTGTTGACCTTCCCCCCGCGAAATCCGTCACCGTGATGTTGAGTTTGCGCCAACTCTGAAGGAGCAGACACATGCGAAAGAGCCGTTTCACCGAGGCGCAGATAATCAGGATGATCAAGGAACAGGAGGCCGGGCTTCCGACGGCTGAGGTGTACCGCAGGCGCGGGCTGAGCACCGCCACGTTCTACAAATTGAGGGCCAAGTATGGAGGTATTGAAGTGTCCGAGGGGTCCAGGCTGAAGGCGCCTGAGGATGAGAATGCCAAGCTCAAACGGCCGCTGGCAGGCACGATGCTGTACAACGTGGTGCTGAAAGACCTGCTGGGAAAGAACTGACGACAGTGAGCCATGAAGGCGCCACTGGTTCGAGCCCACTGGCGAACCAAGCGGCGAGAAGCGGCGCTCCGGGATCATGACATCCCGCAGCGCCGGGCCTGCAGGCTGGTTGGTGTCGCCCCCAAGACAGTCCGGCGCGAACGCCCGCCGGACTGTACCGATATCCACGGCGACCTTACCATTCTGGGCACCGCAAGCACGGACGAGTTCGAAGGTGTCGCCGAAATCAATGATCGTATCGTTGGAAAGAACGTCAAAGGTACCGACCTCGTCCTCTGCGACTGTGAAGCGGTTGTTGGACGCGACCGGAGCTTGGTCGGACCCTTCGATTGTGACGGTGATCGTACTGGTCGCGCTTGCGCCATGCTGGTCGGTCGCCGTGACCTCCACGAAAACGTCGCGCGTTTCGCCCGGGGCAAGGTCCTGCATATCGCCTTCGGTCTCGAAATACAGGTTCGATCCGTCCAGCCAGGCCTGACCTTCGACCGGTGCGCCTGTGATCGTGTAGATCAACGTGGCGCCGTCGTCGTCGCTGTCCACATCGCTGCCAAGGGCCGTCAGGTCCAGCGGTTGACCGCCTTCGTCGACGATCGCCGACATTTCACCGGCGGCCATCACAGGAGCGTCGTTCTTGCCGACGATACGGATTTTGCCCCTGGCCGTGTCGCTATCGCCGTCGATATCGGTCACGCGGTACTTGAAGACCTCTTTGGCGACCTCGCCGAGGGCCAATTCGTCGAAGGAACCGGCCGCCTTGAAGCGGAAGGTTCCGTCGTCCCGCAGTTTCAGATCGCCGCGTGATGGGCCAGAGATCAGTGTGACTGCATCCAGCGGATCGCCGAGATCGTCATTGTCGAGAACTGATCCCCTTGCGACACGGTCTTCGCTCACTCGGATCCTGTCATTGACTGCGGAGACAGGAGAGTCCTCCCACGAGATTTCCTTGCCATCGACAACCAGGCGGAGGGCTTCGAACTCGCGAACCTTTACGTTCAGGGAGTCGAACTCGAACCATCTTCGGTCGCGCCCCGCATCGATCTGTTGTGACAGTGCTTTCAGGTCGGCGCGCAGCGAGGTCTGGATTGCCAGCCACTCATCCAGGGACAAGCGGATTTCGAATGTGTCTTGGCCGCGTCCCCCGTCATATGGTTTGAGCCCGCGCCCTGTCCGTTAGCCCGTCGAGGACCATGCGGTCGTCGCCTTCCCCAGCTGGACAAAATCGTGCCGGCCGCCGCTGTCAAAGACTGAGTCGTCGCCCCGCTGCGTAAATACCGGGTGTTTCCGCCAGCCTTGGAGGTTCGCTTCGTTGTTGCGACCCCAGAAATCAAAATGAAGGTGGGGAAACAGAAAGCTAAGAAAGTCATTCGCGGCCCTCCGGAAATTTCTATTCGCGCGCCGTATAGAAGGCTGGGCGGCGCTGCCTGAAATGTCTGTCTAATCCTCCCTACGGCGCCGTACCTTTGACGCAGGGACAACCTTGCTTACGTCAAAATGCCCGAAACGGTCCAATTCTTTGGGTTCTGGGGCTGAAACTGGGCAGAATTGTCAGCCCCCGAAGCCAATCGATAAGGGGGCGGAGAATTGTCCGTAATTGAATGGCTTTTTGGCCTCAAGGCGTGTTGATTTTGCGGCGAATTCGACGACAGCAGTGGTATTCGGATCTGATCTGACACGCTGCGATCGGGTTTTGGTGCATCCATCCCGTAAATACATTGCATGGTGACATTCAATTTTTCGCAGCCCTATGCGTTTCATAGCCTTTGGGTCACCTGGCATCGGTCACGCTGCCAGACCCAGGGAGGATACAATGAAATTACGCTCGTCCGTCGTGGCTGTGGTCGCGGCGCTTGCCGGTCTGCCGACCATGCCGCAAGCTGAAACTCTGATCTTTGCAACAACCAACCCGGAGCAGCATCCGATCAACCAGGGCTTCCTTGTCCCCTGGGCCGAACGGATCAATGCCGCGGCGAACGGAGCCGTCGAAATCGACATCCGCCACGGGCCGATGCTGGCCAATCATGCCAATTTCTATGATCGCGTGGCCGACGACGTCACCCAGATCGGCTGGGGCATGACCGTGTTCAACCCCGGGCGCTTCCCCTCGACCCTCGTGGCCACCTTGCCCTTCATGGTCGACAGCGCCGAACAGGGTTCTGTCGCGCTTTGCGCCATGTACAAGGCCGGCGCCTTCGACAAGGATTTCTCGGACGTCGTGCCGTTGCTGCTGGTGGAATTCCCGCAGGCATCTCTGCACGTCAACGGCGGCGACCTGACAGACATGAATGACATTGCGGGCCGCAAGATCATCACCTCCAGCCCCGCCGCCGCCGCGATTGTCGGCGAACATGGCGGCGCGCCGCTGTCTTTCAACATAACCGAACAATACGAAGCGCTTCAGCGCGGCGCTGCCGACGGCACGATCCTCAACTTCACCGCGTTTCCGGGCTTTCGCCTGAACGAGGTTACGACCGATCATTTCGTTGCCCCGCTTGGGGGCGCCATGGGCATGGTCTTCATGTCGAAGGACCGCTGGAACAGCCTGTCGGACGACGCTCAAGCCGCGATCCAGGCGGAATCGGGCTGCGAGGGGACACGCGCCTTCGGCCAGTTCATTGACGAATGGGAAGCCGGAGCCAAGGCCATGGTCACCTCACAAGAGGGCCACACCCTGACCGAAGCGACCCCCGAACAGATCGACACGTTGACCGCGCGGCATTGGCCGGGTCTGCTGGCCGGGTTCTCGCATGCCGTGCCAGGCGGCGCGGAGTTGATCGAGATGTTCAAGGCCGAACTCGACAAGGCATCCGAGGACGCATCCTGATGAGCGAAGCGACCTGGAGAAAAGGACGGCGCGTCGCGATTTCCGGCGCGGGTCCCGGGGGCGTCTCGGCAGCTCTGGCCATGATCCGGCAGGGATACGACGTGCGCATCTATGAACGCGCGCCCGAGCCGAAACCACTTGGCGGCGCCGTGCTGTTGTCGACCCCCGTCCTGGCGGTAATGCGGTCCTACGGCATCGACGTCGGCCCCAGTTTCGGCAGCAAGACCATCGTGGAATTCCGCAACAACCGCGGCCATACGCGCGCGCGCCTTCCCTTCAATGCATCCGTTGAAGAGGCGCTCGGCATTCCGGGCTGGCATTACGGCGTGCTGCGCTCGACAGCCTTTGCCAAGATGCTTGACCTGCTGCCTGACGGCGTGATCGTCCCCAACCACTCTGTCACTGGATACGATGAAACCGATGATGGTGTCCGGGTGAATTTCGATGGTGCAGCGCCGGTCGAGGCAGACATCCTCGTCGCCGCCGACGGTATCCGCTCCAGGGTCACCGAACAGGCCTTTGGCGATCCCCAGCTGTTTCATGTCGGATTGCGCGTCTGGCTGGCCTGGTGCGGGGATTTCGGCGGTCTTGACCGCAGCACCGGGGCGATCACTCACGCCCGTGACGTTCAGGCCAGCTATTTTCCGATGCTTCACAATGGCAAGCCCGGCTGGGAATGGTGGATCGTCGAGAAATCCGGCCCCGATGCGGTGCCGCCCGCCGATGCCGAAGCGCACCTTCGCGAACGGCTGAGTCATTTCGCGGATCCATTGCCGCGTTTCCCGGGTCATACGAATTTCGACACGCAAGTCTTCCGTTGGGAGATCTACAACCGCCCCTCGCTTGACCATTGGACCAAGGGGCGCATGGCCGGTCTGGGCGACGCGGTGCATCCGGTTTCTCCCTATGCCGCCTACGGTATGGGTATGGCGATCGAAGACGGGTATTTCCTGGCCCGCGCACTTGGCGGGCGTGATCTGTCGGACCGGGCTGCCATTGCGCAGGCCTTCGCCCGATACGAGGATGAACGCGTTGCCTACGTGACCCACCATGTGGAATTTGCCCGCAAGCTGGGTGACCAGTTCCACAATGCGCCCAAACCGGTCGCCTGGCTGCGAGACAAGATCTTCGACAACACCAGGCTTTTGGAAAAGCTGATCACCAAGGATTACCTGAAGGATGCCGAGGTGATGTCGCTCAGCCTCAGGGAATTGCACGTGCCCTGAGGTCCGCGAACTCTATTGCGTTGTGGATGGCAGCCACAGCGCTATAGCGGGAAACCCGATCAGCAGGATGATCTTGACGATGTCTGCAGCCACGAAGGGCAGCACGCCCCGCATGACCTGCCCCAGCCCGACATCGGGCTGAAGGCTTTTCAAGACGAACAGGTTGATCCCGAAAGGCGGCGTGATCAGGCCGATCTCGACCACCACGAGCATCAGCACCCCCCAATAATAGATGTCATAGCCCAACCCGGTGACGATCGGGGTGACGACAGGCACGGTGATCACCATGACCGCGAAACTGTCCATCACCGATCCAAGCAGCAGGTAGAACACGACCAGCGACGCCAGGATGACAACCGGTCGCGCGTCGAACCCAGCGATCCAGCGGGCCACCATGTCCGGTGCCTGCCCCATGTTCACGAAGAAGGAAAAGATCAGCGCGCCGAAGATCAGCCCATAGATCAGGGCCGTGGTCTGCGTCGTTTCCGACATCACAGACAGGAAGCTTCGGCGGTTCAACCGGCCTCGCATCGCGGCAAGCACAAAGGCCCCGACCGCGCCGACCGCCGCGCTTTCGGTTGCGGTAAAGACACCTCCGTAGAGGTCACCGATGACCGCGCCGAACAACAGGGCCACCGGCAAGGCGCCGATCAGGGCCGGGCCAAGGGGCGTGGATGCAGCCTCTGCGTCCTGGACGTCGCTGCGCCGGACGACCACCCAGATCACGACGAAATAGAGCAGCAGCGCCAAAAGGGCGGGCACCATGGCCGCAACGAAGAGCGTGGCAATGGATTGTTCGGTGAGCAGGGCGAAGAGGATGATTGCGCCGGACGGTGGAACCAGCGCTCCCAAGGTGCCCCCTGCCGCGACGGTCCCGCTGGCGAAGGAGGGCGCATAACCGCGAGCCTTCATCTGCGGCAGGGCTATCCGGCCAAAGGTCGCGGCGGTGGCGATGGACGACCCGCTGACCGAGCCGAACCCCGCACAACCCGCAACCGTGGCATAGGCCAGCCCGCCGCGCACCCGCCCCAGCAGTGCATGCGCCAGCCGGTAGATGTCGTCCGAAATGCCAGCCGCGACCGCAAAGCTGCCCATCATCAGGAACAGCGGCAGCGTCGCGACTTGGGCGTTGGTCAGGAACTCGCCCGCGTCGGTGGCCAGCACGTTGCCCGAGGACCTCCATCCGATGAAGAGCGCCGTGCCACCCAGCCCGATCAACCCCGAAACCGGCGCCAGCGGGATCTGCAGGAACACACCGAGCCACAGGAAGCCGAACGCCATCAGGACGAACGCGCCGGGTTGGGTTTGCGCCAATGACGCCAAGCCCGCGAAATCCATCGTCGCCCAAACCATGGTCGTGGTCAGGACGGCCGTGAAGGCCCCGGCGATCAGCCATCCCGCGAACGTGGTCCGTGGCGTGACGTTCTCTGGTGGTCCCGCGGCAATGTCTTGCACGACGTTCCGGACCTGCGCCAACGATGCCGCGGCCGCCGCGATGGCGATCACGAAATAGGTCGGGGCCAGCGGCCATTGCAGCAGCAGGGTTTCCCGCCCCTGCGCATGGTACTTGATTGCCAGACCCCAGGTCTTCCAGGCAAGCAGCCCGAAGAAGAGCGCCAGCAGCCCCGATCCCGCCACAGCCAGGACACGCGACAGGCCCGGCCCGAATTGCCCGGCAAGCAAGTCGACCTTCAGGTTCACGCGCCGAACCGCGCCGGCCGGCAGGGTCAGCGCCACGGCCATGGCAAAGACCTGCGCCATCACTTCGTTCAGGGCGACGACCGCGCTGCCCGCAAGCCATCGCAGCAAAACGTCCACAACGATGACCATGGCACCGCAGAGCATTCCTGCAACGGCCAGGGCGGACAGCCACGCGCTGGCCACCTCTGCCGAGTCGCGGCGGCGGGGCGTAGCGGCACCGGAAGGTGCCTTGTGCAGACTATCGTTCATTCACGATGGCCACCGGGCGGCACCATCCGGCCGACCCCTTTTCGACCTTCACCGGAAAGCAGATCACTTCGAACCCCGTCGAAGGCAGCGTCTCGAGGTTCGCCAGCTTTTCCATGTGACAATAGATCGTTTCGGCTCCGGCCTTGTGGCCCTCCCAGAAGAGCGACCAGTTGCCGGTTTCCCGGATTCTCTCCATCTGGCTGGCCAGCGGGGGATCCCAGCTCCAGGCATCGGTGCCGCAGACGCGCATGCCGCGGTCTGTCAGCCACAGCGTCGCCTCGCGTCCCATACCACAGCCCGAGGCGACGTAATCGTCCTCTCCATAGCGCGACCCGGCCCGGGTATTCACAAGGACGATATCGCCGGGGGCCAGGTCATGGCCGATCCGGGCCAGCTCTGCCTCGACCTCACCGGGGGTCACGACGTGCCCGTCCGGGACATCGCGGAAATCCAGTTTCACCCCCGGCCCCATGCACCATTCCAACGGCACTTCGTCGATTGTCATCGCGCGTTCGCCGCCATTCATGGTCGGGTGGTATTGCCAGGGCGCGTCCATGTGGGTGCCGTTATGGGTCGTGATCTCGGCCTTCTCGATGGCCGCGCCCTTCTGCTCCAGCTGCTTGTCGACGGGCATGCCAAAGATCTTCTCGAAATCCTGCGCGCCCACGTCATGACCGACATAGGTCAGGCGGGGGCCGAGGCCCGGCGGATCGCTGGCCACCCGGTCTGTCAGGACGACGGACAGGTCGATGATACGTCTGCTCACGAGGGTCTCCTCCCTTCGGCATTTGTTGGGCGGCAGGCTACCGGCCGCCGCGTCTTGGGTCGAATGAATGCGGGCAATGTTTGGGCTTCATCGGGTCAATACTCCCGTCTGCCGCGGAGACTTTCAGCCCTTCACCACCTTCTGGTCGATCGCACCGAAAAGGGGTGTCCCGTCGGCGGCCCTTGCTTCCATCCGGACGGTATCGCCGAACGCCATGAAGCCGGTACGGGGTTCGCCATGATCGAGGATCTCAATGCCGCGCCGCTCGGCAATGCAGGACGAACCGACCGCGCGATAGGTGTCGTTCGACACCGTACCGGAGCCGATGATCGTGCCCGCAACCAGGTCTCGCGAATAGGCGGCATGGGCGATCAGCTGATCGAAACCAGCCGACATCTGGTAGCCATTGGCCGCACCGAAACGGTCGCCGTTCCAATCGACCTGCAGCGGAAGGTCGATCCGCGCGTCCCGCCATGCCTCGCCCAACTCGTCCGGCGTCACCGCGACCGGCGCGGCGGAACAGGCGGGCTTGCATTGCAACCAGCCGAAGCCCGTCTTCATCTCGCGTGGTGCAAGCTTGCGCAGCGACCAGTCGTTGATCTGCACCAGCAGGCGAATGTGGTCACGTGCGGCCTCGGCCCCCGTTCCCATGGGCACCCGGTCGGTGATGATCCCGAACTCGCCTTCGAAGTCGATGAAATCCTCTTCCGAGGGGAACGGGACATCCGCCATCGGCGCGTGGAACCGGTCCGAGAGTCCCTGGTAGATCAGCGGTGGCCAGGTCGGCAGCGGGTCGATGCCAAAGACCTTTTCCATCAACGCGCCATGGCTGTCATAGGCCGACCCGTCCAGCCACTGCCACGCGCGCGGCAGCGGGGCCAGGGCTTGTGCGGGATCGAAACTCGCACCAGCGCCGGCATTGACGGCCTCGTATTCGACGGCGAGGGCGGGGGCCAGCGCCTCCCAGTCATCCAACAGGGCCTGCATGGTCGCGGCGGCCTTCGCAGGCGCGCAACGTACATGATCGCGCGAGACGACGTGCAGGCGCCCGTCAGGTGATCCATCAGCCAGGGTGGCAAGTTTCATTCGTCTCCTCCGTCGGGTTCAGTCTTGGTACGGTCCCAGGAACCAGCGCCGCGCGGGCTCTGTACTCCCCTTGGGCATCAGGCCAGCCGCCCGCCAAGCGTTTCAGCAAACCAGTCGGCGATGTAGGACCGACCGAAGGACATGTTGTCCGCGCCCACATGTTCGACCCCGCCTTCGCGCTCGGTAAAGATCTTCAGTTCACGCCGGGGCGCGTTGGTCAGCTGGTCATAGCTCTGATGGGCGTAATCGACACTGATCTGCCGGTCATTCGCGCCGTGGGTGACGAGGAACGGCACCTTGATCTTATCCATCACCCCGTTGAGGTGCATGCCAGCGGATTTCTCGAAGAAATCGTCCATGTCCGTCGCGCCAAAAACCCACTGGACGTGGTTCCAGTAATGCGGCACGGGGTTTTCCCCCTCGCGCTTGAGACGGCGCTGCTGAACCTCGGCCCAGTTGTGGTTGGCGCCCCAGACGGCACCGGAGGCAAAGCGCGGT
Organism: Pseudooceanicola atlanticus; assembly: GCF_000768315.1. Lineage (GTDB taxonomy): Bacteria > Pseudomonadota > Alphaproteobacteria > Rhodobacterales > Rhodobacteraceae > Pseudooceanicola > Pseudooceanicola atlanticus. The sequence goes on along the minus strand of NZ_AQQX01000013.1, from coordinate 4,868 downwards.
TCAAAGGCACAGACGCGGGGCGCATAGAACCCACCCAGAGAAATCCCGGTGATCCCGATCCTTTCGCCATCGACATCGTCGCGGGCGGCCAGCCAGTCGAAAACCGGCGTGCCCCAGTCCTCGGATTTCCAGGTGGCCGGCATCCCTTGCTTACGCAGGCTTTCCCCGGTGCCCGGCTGATCCACGCAAAGGGTCGAGATCCCCCGCTTGGCCAGCTCCTGCGGCAGACGCGACCAATAAAGAAGCTCCTTGCAGCTATCGAGACCGTTCAGGTAGACCACCGCGGGCGCGGGGCCGTCTACACCTTCGGCGCGGGTGTAGAGAACCGGAATCGTCTTGTCGCCGTAGGGAACTTCGAACCGCGCGACATTGTCCTTTGAATAGCGGGTGCCGCGCGCGAAGGCATCGAGGCCCTTCTGATAGGTCGCATCGCGGCCCGGATGACCATGGCCCTGCATCCGTTCCGCGGTCAGGTAGTACAAAGCGGCGCGCTGCAGCTTGGGTCCGGCGGACAGTAGCCGCTGCTGTTCCGCATCCTCCGCGGCCAGGTCCACCAGCTTGTCGGCGACGGCCAGCCAGGCCTTCATGAAGTCGCCCGTGCCGGCATCCTCGCCCTTCTGAGCCTTTTCCAGCAGCGGCTGGCACATGTCCATGATCTCGCCCAGCTCGGCGCCGCTCGCCATGGCGATCGACACGGACAGGTTCCAGACATAGTTGGGGAAGTAATCGAACATCGCCATGGGCGGGGCGTCTCCTGCTTTGTGGTCGGGTCAGATGGGCTGCGCCATCAGCCCCATTGTCTTGCGATTAAGCTCTCCGACATCGACGGGGTCGGCCTTGCCCATCTGGCTGTCCCCTATGAGGACAGAGTTGTCGGCAATGAACTTCGCACGGTCGAACCGACGGGTGCGGTAGGCGGTAAAGGCGGCCTCGGGGGTTGTATGACGGGATAGCTCTTCGGCCAGGACGATCGCATCCTCGATTGCCATGCCGGCCCCCTGCGCAAGATGTGGGGTGGACGCGTGGATGGCATCGCCGATCAGGACGACACGGCCGCGATGCCAGGCGCCGTCGAGAAAGATCACCTCAAGTGGCCGGGCGATGACGGCGGCATCGTCGGTGATCTGGTCCGCGATGGCCTTGACCTGCGGCGGTGCGAGCGAACCAATCCGGTTCCGCATCGCCTTTGCCGCACCATCCTGGGCCAGCTTGAATCCCTCGTCTTCCTGGCTCAGCAGGAACATGTACATCAGGTCCTGGCCCAGCGGCACGAAACCGGCATTGACCGGACCTGCGAAGATCTGGATCCCCTCCATCTCGGGTGGCTGGACAAGGTTGTACCGCCAGACCCATTGCCCCGTATAACGCGGCTGCGGCGCTTCGGGCAGGATCTGGCCGCGGGTGCGGGAAAACACACCGTCAGCCCCGATCACGATGTCATGCCGGGCCGTGGTGCCGTCGGACAGGGTGACGTCGACCCCTGTCCCGTCATCCTCAAGGCCGATCACTGTCGTTCCAAGCCGCAGGGTGACGCCCAGCTGTTTTGCGCGATCCGCCAGAACCTGCTGCAGATCGGTGCGCCGGATCCCGGCGTTCGAGGGATAAGCGTCGCCGGCGAGGCGCGGGGTATTGAAGTCGGCCACTTGCTGGCCACCCGGACCTCCATGCAGGACGGTCCGGTCAAAGCCGAATGCCTTTTCCAGGTAGGCATCGATCAGTTCCAGCGAGGCCATGGCACGGATGACGTTGAACTGCTGGATGATGCCGACGCCGTAGACCGACCATTCCGGGTCCTTCTCGACGATCTCGACTGGATAGCCCTTGCGGCGCAGTGCGATCGCGGCGGTCAACCCGCCGATTCCGCCGCCGATGACGAGTACAGACTTCAAATCCATTGCAGGCCTCCCCTCCCGATGGTTCGGAAAACCTACGAGGCCCTATGGTATTTGAGAAATGGAACTTACCGATCCGGTATATTCTCTGGATCAATAGGTTTCAGCCCTTTGGCCGCCTCGAGGATCAGCTCCCGCAGCCAACTGATGCCCGGGTCTGCATCCCGGTAGCTGTGCCATTGCATCGTCTGAACCAGCGGGTCTGCCGGGAAGGGCAAGGGCTGAATATCCAGCGGTAGATGCTGTGCCGCCATGTCCGCGACCTGCCGGTGCACTGTCGCGATCCGGTTCGTGCCGACGACAAGGAACGGCAGCGTCGAAAAGGAAAAGGACCGCACCTCGACCCGCCTCTCGAACCCCAGACGCGCCAGCATCTCGGCCTCGAGCGACCCGGCCGAATTCGGCGGCACCATGATCGCGTGGCCTGCCTTGGCAAAGGCGTCGCGAGTGATTGGCTGTCCGGCCAGAGGGCTTTCCGACCAGACGACGCAGACATATTCGTCGATATACAGCCGTTCGTAGGGATGATCCTCAGACACGTAAGATTCCGGCGCGATCAGGATGTCCGCCTCCCCCTTTTCCAGCAGCTGGTAGGGATGCGCCGTTTGCGGCACCAGTCGGAACCGGACATTTGCTCCGATTTCATGCGCCAGCGCAAAGACGCGTGGCATCAGGACAGTCAGCGAATAATCCGACAACAGGATGCTGAACTCGCGATCCGCGCCCAGCGGATCGAACTCGGGCGCCGTGTCGATCGTCGCCTCGATCCTGACAAGGATGTCCCGCACCGGCGCCTGCATCGACACGGCGCGCGGCGTCAGCTCCATCCGGCGGCCGACCTGTACCAAAAGCTGATCGTCGAAATAGGTCCGCAGCCGGGTCAGCGCGTTGCTCATCGCCGACTGGCTCATGTTCATGCGCTCTGCGGCAGCGCTGACCGATTGCAGGGCCAGCAGGTTGTCCAGCGCGACCAGCAAATTCAGATCAAGTTGTTTGAACCGCATCCTTTCCCCTCCCAATGGCGCCCCCGGATGCCAACAGGGGCTGCATGGCAGTCTGGCGCATTCACCATGTGAATGCAAAGCATCCAGACTTCCCATTTTTGGAATACGTGGCCGCTGCCTATGCTCCATCCGGATCCCCGCTCGGGCGGGGCCAGGAGGAGGGCACACCCATGCAAATAATCGGACCCGACGAATTGATCTTCGGCGTCGACAACCTGGAAGCAAGCCGGGATTTCCTGGCCGATTACGGGCTGACCGACATCGGAGGTGATACGTTCGAGGCGCTGGACGGCACCGCGATCACCCTGCGGGCGCGCGATGACGAAAGCCTCCCGCCGCCTCTGCCAACGGCAAGCATGCTGCGTCGGACCGTCTGGGGCGTGAAGGATCAGGCGACGCTCGATGCGATCGAGGCCGAACTGTCGAAAGACCGTAGCGTGACCAGGACAGAGGACGGCGTTCTTCTGACCAAGGACGATTGCGATTTCGAGATTGCCTTCCAGCTGACGCGCCGCCGTGCATTGTCCCTCCCGGCCGAGATGATCAATTCACCCGGTGCCGAACCCGGTCGCGAGATGAACGAAATTGGCGCGAACGAATACGCCGAGGCCAGGCCCCGCACGCTGAGCCATATCGTCTATTTCGTCCCGGACATGGACAAGATGGCCAATTTCTACATCGACCGGCTGAACTTCGTGATCACCGACAAGTTCACCAATACCGGACCGTTCCTTCGCCCGCAGGCCAACCACGATCACCACGTCCTCTTCATGATCCAGACACCTCCCTACATGCAGGGGCTGGAACACCTGGCTTTCCATATGCAGGGCCCGACCGAGCTAATGCTGGCCGGGTCGCGGATGGTCAAGAAGGGCTATGAAAGCTTCTGGGGACCGGGGCGCCACAAGTTCGGATCGAACTGGTTCTGGTACTTCAATTCGCCGCTCGGCACGCATGTGGAATACGATGCCGACATGGATCTTCATGACGGTGACTGGATCCATCGCGAAGGCCCGATGGGGCCGGAACAGGCCCAGATGTTCCTGTTCGAGAATGTCGAGAAATGGGCCCCCGGCGGTCCGCCGCCAGGCAAGGGAGCCAAGCCGGAGTGACCGCATCCATGCGCCGGTTCGACGCGCGCGAGGTGACAGAGCCCTTGTGCAGGATTGCCGACCTGCCCGAAGGCCGGTCTGTCGGCTTCGACCCCCTGAACGAAGGCCGGGACACGATGTTCGTCATCCGAAAGGGCGACAGCATTCACGCCTGGCGCAATCTTTGCCCGCATTACGACCGGGCGCGCATGGCCTGGAAGAAGGACGAATTCCTCAACGGTGACCGCAGCCGTATCATGTGCGCCGCACATGGCGCACTGTTCCGGATCGAAAACGGGATTTGCGAGGTCGGGCCCTGCATCGGCCAGCAGTTAACGCCTGTTCCGACCGTCCAGCGGGACGGTGCGCTCTGGATCGACGGGATTTATGCCCCGGGCTTCAGACGGTGACAGCCGGCCAGAGCGGCCGAGCGCCGGATGGTTGTCCGCGCATTGGCGCGAAACGCATTTCTGGGTATCCGTTGCGTTTCTCGATAGGGCCTTTGGCCTGTTCGATCAGGGGCTGGCAGTCGATCCCTTAGCTCTCCATCTCCGCGAACCGCGGTCGAAAGTGGCCGAGCGGCGAACGAAGAGGCGAAGGGAGCTCAGCGCTGAGCGATGCCCTTGGTACAGCACCTACAAGGCACATCCGGCCCGATTTCTGCCCGTGCGACCACCCAGCCTTCAAACAAAGCACCACTCCTTTCCATACGTCCGGATATCGGAGCAACTTTCTGTGACGTGCGGAGCTCCAGCGCCAAGACGCCCCCAGTAACCGATCAGTTCAGGCAGTTGCAGCCCAGAGCCGACCTTGCTGCTAAGTGGTGTAGATGGCTGCTGACCTGCCCCCCGCGAAATCCCTCACCTTAATGTAGAGTCTGC
>NZ_AQQX01000012.1 GCF_000768315.1 Pseudooceanicola atlanticus | reverse complement strand
GACTGCAAATCATAGCTTATGTCAGTGTCCGAATTTCGGGGGGTAGCTCAGATGTTGCAGAGGTAGCTAATGGCCGCTTCTCATTTTTCCGTTGCAAGCACCTTGTCCAACATCCAACCGATATGGTCGTCACCGGCGATTTCCAGCAGCGGACCGCGCTCGCCGCCGATTTGAAGTTTCGCCATCGTCAGACCGTGGAGCATTATCCAGAGCAATACCGCAAGTTTTGCGGGCTCTGTGAGTTCGATTTGGCCGGACGCTCCCCCGGCGGCAATTTCAAGTGTCAATAAGTCTAGGGCTTCCGCGCCTTTTGGAGAAAGCGCTCGAACATTACCCGGGGTTGCTGGGCGGAACATCACGAGCATGTATTCTCGATTCCTTTCGGCGAACCTTACATAGGCCCTGCAGCCTGCTTCCAGCCGGTCCCTCCAAGTCGAATGTGTGGCGATCTCCCGGGTGATCTCGTTGCTCAGCATTTCAAAGCCGTGATCCGAGATCGCTAGCCATAGCGCTTCTTTATCTTTGAAGTGCATGTATGGCGCGTTGTGGCTTACGCCGATCGCACTCGCCAACTTGCGCATGCTTACCGCTTGAAACGATTGCGTCTTAAGCGCTTCCACGGCGGCATTGATCAACTCGGTTTTCACATCACCGCGATGATAGTTTTTTGTCTTCGGCATATTGACGCTGTCAATTTGAAGTTATATTGACAATGACAATATCAACTACCCTCCGACAACGCAAGAAGGAGCATGTAGATGCGCAAACCACTTCGATACGTCCATTTGGTCGCCGGGCTCTTAATTGGCGCATACGTCTACAGTCCAACGTTAAGCGGCAATGCAGCGTTTCAGGCAATGATCCAGTTGGGCGTATTTCCGATTATCGCGTTGAGCGGGATTGCGATGTGGCAACAGCCGCGATTGATGAAGTTGACCCGCCGGACCCAGAGCTGACATTCGCAGAGACACAGCGAACGGCAGCAAAGTCCCGCATTGCTGCCTATTCGCGAAAACAGGGCCAAAGGTTGCTTCCTTGATCCAAGCCGAGATCGAACCGGGGCCTAAGCCCCGATCCTCTTGATGCGGATTCCGAGCTTGCGGGCCTTGTCGACGATGTTCTCTGTGATGCCCGAACCGGGCGTGGCAATCAGACCCTGCGGTATGGTCTCGAGCATCTTGTCGTTGCGCTTGAAAGGGGCGGCCTTGCCGTGGCTTTTCCAGTCGGGTTTGAAGACCACCTGGGTGACACCTCGGGTATCTGCCCAGCGGGCGGCGATCATTTCGGCGCCTTTGGGCGTGCCGCCGTGCAGAAGCACCATGTCGGGGTATTTCGCAAAGGTGGCATCGAGGACGGACCAGATCAGATCGTAGGCGTGATAGTCCCCGCCTGAGAAGGCGATCCGCGTGCCTTCGGGGCAGTGCACCTCGGTCTCCTTGCGGCGTTTGGCAGAGAGATAGGCCCGGCTATCCACCACGGCGGAGGTGAGACCACGATGGGAGACCTTGGATCCTGTCCGGGGCAGCCAGGGCGAGCCCGTGGCGGCCGAGAAATGGTCCACGGCGAGATCGCGCATCTGCTCGAAGGCGTCGCGATGGTCCCAGAGCTTCAACCCGATCATCTGGAGGCGCTCGAGCTCGACCGAGGCGACCTCGGAGCCGTCTTGGATCGCAAGGCTTTCCCGGACCTCGAATTCGTTGTCGTCGAGGAGCTTCTGGATATGGGTCAGCCGGCGATGGAAGATCGAGGTGAGGGACCAGAGCATCTCTTCGAGATTGTCTTCCAACTGGCTGCCGGTGAGGAGGCCGATGGTGGTGTCAAAGAGGGTCGCCATGGCGAGTTCGACCTCATCTGGCTGGGGCAGGGGGCGATGATCGGTCTCGCCGGGCCTCGGCGTTGCGCCGTGAAGTGCCAGGTGGTCGAGGATGGCGGAGGTTACGCCGGTTTCTTCTTGGATGTCTGTCTGATGGGGCATTGTCTGGTTCCTCTGATTGATCTGACCCGATTTGGATGGGGCGATATCAGGACCGGCGGCGACCGGGCCGCATCCGCCAGGATCGAAGCGCAGCGGAGAATGTGACCCGGGCCGGAAAATTGTTCCCGCGAGGAATGAGCCGACGCGGCCACGCGGCGGGGCAGGGGAATTTTCTGGTTCGGGGCGCATTGCTGCCCGGGCGAGGGGCACTCAGCCCCGACCCGCCGGTCCATCGCTCCCCTTATCCAAACGGGATCAGATCGAGACCGCGGAACCTTTGCCCCGTCGATCATCACGCGAGGAAGCTGGCACTCAACCGTCCCCGATCTCCAGACCTTGCGCTTTCATGGCCTCAAACAGGGACCGGCGCAGCGCATCCCTGCCAAACGCCCGCAGATCGTCGTTGAAATCGCCCAAGCTTGGCACGAGATCACCACAGTCAATTCCAAGAGATTCCAATTGGTTACGCAATCTCATTGATGCGTTACGTCCCGCTTCGTCATTGTCCCGCGCGATCCAGATGCGCTGGATGCCCGGCGGCGGGATGAAGAGACCGAGATGGGTGGCGGTGAGACAGGACGCGAGGTCGAACTCGGGGAAAGCGGTGCCAACTGAGAGGGTGTTCTCGAGACCTTCGCCGACGATGAGATCAGAGCGCGCCTTGCCGGACCAGAAGCGGATGGCATGGCCATGCAGTTGCCCGAGGATCCGTTTTGGGCTCTCGATTGCGGCCAAGCCGCCCGTGGACGGGTCGAGATAGGTGCGCGCGCAGCCGGTGATCTGGCCCCGATTGTCGGTGATCTTTGCCAGCAGGGCAGGAGTCCTTTGCGGCGGATCGGCGTCGTCCTCGCCCCACCGCAGGAAGACCCGCGGGTGATAACGGAGGGCAGGTCCAAGCCGTGTGATACCGCGCCCCTGAAGATAGGTGGCGGCCAATGTGCCAAGCACCGGTTTGCCTGCCGCGAATAGTTTGCGCGCCCGCGCGCTGCGATTGCTGGAATCTGCATCCGGGCGCTCAGATTTTCGTGGCTCTCGTGGCTCGGCAGGGCAGGGGGCCTCGCCGAGAAAGGACCGGGCCTCCCTCAGCGTTTCCTTGAGCGAGACCGACCCAAGCCGTTCATGCAGCAGATCAATCAGATCGCCATATTCACCCGTCGCGTAATCGACCCAGGCGCCAGCCTTGCGCCCATCCTGCGAATGGAGCCTAATGGCGAGGCTTTGCCCTTTGGCGCCCGAGGTGTCGCCGACCTGCCAATAGGTCCCCCGCTTGCGCCCCTCTGGAAAATACTGGCGGCAGAAACTCTCGGCACGGGTCGCTAGATCGGCCGAGAGGTCTGCGATGCTGCGCTGCGCACTCATGCGGCGGTATCCGCAGCGCTTGCGCCAACTGGATGCTCGGCAAGCACCCGCGCCAGCACGTCAATGCCGTCCACCGGAATGAACACCCGCGTCTTCCACTGGATCACCTCGGTGAAGCAGCCCATGGCTTTCAATCCGGACAGGGCCGCGCCCGAGGCGCCAATGAGTTCAAGTCTCGGCTGCCCCATGACGAGCGACCTGCGCAGCTGGTAGCCGCCGAGGAGGTTCAGGGGCGTCCTGGCCTCCATCACGGCCGCGAGCACCTCCTGCGGCGACATCTCGATCTTGCAGTCGAGCCCAAGGCGCGCATAGACATTGAGAAGCTGCTCCTGGCTGACCAGACGGCCGATGGCGCGTTCCCCGTCCTCGGTCTGCAGACGATAGATGCGCATGTTATCGGCAGGCAGCCGGTCCCAGATCGGCAGAAGAAGCCCGCAGATCAGCGTGATCTTCGAGGTGGTGAACTCCGGAACGGCGTCGACCTCGGCCTGCCAGAGATGCTCAAACATCGCGTCATCGATCTCCTCCCAATGCGAGGTCGAAAATTCGCCGAGCGGGAGGATTTCGGTTCCCATGGGCCGCAGCAGTTTCACCCGCAGGATCGGAACACCATCCTCGTCCATGAAAGCCGGCGCATTGACCATCAACGCCGCGCGCTTGGAGGACTTGTTCCAGCAGAGCGTCGCGCCGTCCGTTTTTGCGCAGATCGATTTGATCCGGGGCAGGGTGAGCGGGTCATTGCGATCGGTGCGCTCGACGGTGAGCGCGGTCGCCGTCGCGCCCGTCGCCTCATGCTCGAAGATCACCTTGCGATCGACGATCTCGAACTTTTCGGCGCGCAGGGTCTCGAGGCCGACGTCCAGCGTGCCCGCCTGGCGCGCATCTTCGATGATGGCCGAAAGGAAGGTGCCGAAGGCCTCGAAGATCGCGTCCTGCATGTCGATCCGGAGCGCCAGGCAACGGTTCAGGAACTGCTGGATCGGCGGCAGATTTTCTTTCATCGTGCCATCCGCCTCGTCGAGCGTCAGCCCGGTCATCTCCTGAAACTTCGTATAGGAGCAGGCATCGATCTTGCCCGCGCGCAGCTTGTAGAAAAACTGCCGCAGCGCCGCCCGCGCATAGGGGCTTTCGAGGTTGTCCTCAGCACGGAACATGTTCTGCCCGCCGGTCTCGCGTTGCCCCTTGGTGATAGCACCCAGCGTGTCGAGGCGGCGGGCGATGGTGGAGAGAAACCGCTTCTCACCTTTCACGTTTGTGGCGACGGGGCGGAAGAGCGGCGGCTGCGCTTGATTGGTGCGGTTGGTGCGCCCCAGCCCCTGGATCGCATTGTCGGCTTTCCAACCAGGCTCGAGCAGGTAATGCACACGGAGGCGTTGGTTCTTAGCACCGAGATCAGCATGGTAGCTGCGCCCCGTGCCACCGGCATCGGAGAAGATCAGGATGCGCTTGGCATCATCCATGAAGGCTTGGGTTTCTCCGAGGTTGGAGGAGGCAGGGCGGTTTTCGACCTTGAGCCGCCCTTCAAGGGTTTTCACGATGCGCCGCTTGCGCCCCGTGACCTCGGCCACCGCGTCCCCGCCGAAATGCCAGAGGATCTGGTCGAGCGCGCCCTGCACCGGGGCGAGCGCGCCCAGATGTTCGATCAGATCGTCCCGCCGCCGCTCCGCCTCGCGGCAGATGATGGGGTTGCCACTCGCATCGACAGCGGGGCGCGAACGCAGATCGCCATTCTCGTCGGTGAAGGGCTCGAAGAACTGCGTCGGGAAGCTGTGCATCAGGTAGTCCATGATGTTCTCCCTCGGCGTGAAATCGACCTGCAGGTCGTCCCAATCCGAGGGCGGGATCTCCTCGAGGCGGCGTTCCATGACCGCCTCGCTGGTCGAGACCACCTGAATCACCGCCGAATGACCCGCTGCCAGGTCCGCCTCGATGGCGCGGATCAGCGAGGGGCATTTCATTGCGGTGATGAGATGGTTGAAGAAACGCTGCTTGTTGCTCTCAAAGGCCGAGCGGGCGGCGGATTTTGCCTGAGCGTTCAAAGTTCCAGTCTCGGAGGAAATACCCGAGGCATGAAGGGCCGCCTCGAGGTTGGTGTGGATGATCTGATAGGCATCGGCGTAACTGTCGTAGATCGCGACCTGGGCGGGGGTCAGCTCATGCACCAGCATCTCGTATTCGACCCCGGCATAGGAGAGCGAGCGTGCCAGATACAGCCCGAGCGCTTTCAGGTCGCGCGAGATCATCTCCATTGCGGCAATACCCCCGGCCTCCATCGCGGCGACAAATTCGGCCCGCGCCACCAAGGGGAAATCCCCGGTGCCCCAAAGCCCGAGGCGGGTGGCATAGGCGAGATTGCCGACCACAGTGGCGCCGGTGGCCGAGACATAGAGGACGCGGGCATCTGGCACGGCATTTTGCAGCGCGAGGCCGGCAAGACCTTGCTGCGACGCCTTTTTGTCGCCGCGATCGGACTTTTCGCCGGCGGCATTCGCCATGGCGTGGCTTTCGTCGAAAGCGATAACCCCGTCGAACCCTTCGCCCAGCCAGGACGTCACCTGGTCGAGCCGCGACGCCTTCCCTTCGCGTTCGGCGGAACGCAGAGTCGCGTAAGTGACAAAGAGGATGCCTTCGGACTGAACCGCCCCGGGTTTACCGGAGAGTTTGAGGTTCAATAGTTATGCCGCTTTCTCAGTGGCGCTCAAGTCTGCGAAGAATGCCTCCTCTGCTTCTTGTGGCGTGACATATCCGATGGCGCTGTGGAGGCGCTCGGTGTTGTACCAGGAGACCCACTTCAGCGTTTCCCATTCGACTTGTCCGACCGACTTCCATGGGCCGAGGAAGTTGATGACCTCGGTCTTGAACAGGCCGATGATGCTTTCAGTCAGGGCGTTATCATAAGAATCCCCGACGCTGCCGACAGACGTGTCGATGCCGGCCTCAGCCAGACGCTCAGTGTACTTGATCGACAGGTATTGCGATCCGCGATCCGAATGATGGATCAGCTTGTCTGCCCCGGACGGCGCCCGCTGGCAGATGGCCTGGTTCAGGGCGTCGAGAACAAAGCCTGTGGTCATTGAAGTCGCCACGCGCCAGCCGACAATCTTGCGGGCAAAGACGTCGATGACGAAAGCGACGTAGACCATCCCTTGCCAGCTTGAGACATAGGTGAAATCTGACACCCAGAGCTGATAGTGTCCCGGGAAATGGTGTAACTTTGCTCTTCGGCCTTGGCTTGGCCGCAGTTACAGGGCGGCGATCTTCGCCGGGTCCATGGGGTCAGTGTCGCAAATGGCGGCGACGGTTTCCAGTGTCATGTAGCGCCGCGTGATCGCCCACTCATCGTTTTGCTCCAGCATCAGCGCTCCGACCAGACGCGTCACCGCGGCCTCGTTCGGAAAGATTCCGACGACGTTGGTCCGGCGCTTGATCTCTTTATTCAAGCGCTCAAGCGGATTCGTCGAATGGATTTTCGGCCAATGATCCTTGGGGAAGCCCTTGTAGGCCAGGACGTCCTCTTCGGCACGGCGCATCAACTCGGCGAGCTTTGGATGGCGTGGTTCGAACGCGTCGATCAGCTTGGTCCAGTGGTCTTTCGAGGCCGCGAGCGTGTCCTGGTCGAAGGCGGTCCGGAGCGCCGCGGTGACGATCGGGCGGTCCTTCTTGCCGACGCAGGCTAGCGCATTGCGCATGAAATGCACGCGACAGCGCTGGACGGTCGCGCCGAGCACCTTGGCGGCTGCAGCCTTCAGGCCCTTGTGATCGTCGGCGATGATCAGACGGTTGCCGCGCAGGCCGCGATCCGCGAGAGAGCGCAGGAACTCGTCCCAAAAGACCTCCGCCTCGCTGGGCTGGACGGCGATGCCCAAGACCTCGCGGCGGCCGTCCAGGTTGACCGCCACGGCCACTATGGCCGCGACACTGACGATCCGGCCGCCGCGGCGCACCTTGATGTAGGTAGCGTCGAGCCACAGGTAGGGCCATTCGCCTTCCAGCGGGCGGTTCAGGAACGCGTCGACCCGTTCGTCGATCTCGCCGCAGAGCCGCGAGACCTGGCTTTTCGACACGCCGGTCATGCCCATCGCCCTGACGAGGTCGTCCACCGAGCGGGTCGACAGGCCTTGGACATAGGCCTCCTGAATGACCGCCGTCATCGCCTTCTCCGCCGCCCGGCGCGGCTCCAGGAACTCGGGAAAATAGCGGCCCTTGCGCAGCTTCGGGATCTTCACATCGACCCGGCCTGCACGCGTCTCCCAGGCCCGGGACCGGTATCCGTTCCGGCGGTTCACACGGTCGTCGCTGCGTTCGTGCGCGCCGGCGCCGCAGAGCTGGTCGACATCCAGCGCCATGAGCCGGTCGGCAACAAACCCGAGCATCTCGGCCAGCAGGTGGGTGTCGGACGTCTCCGACAAAAGCGCGCGCAAGGCTGCGGTCTCTGATAGGCTGTCTTTGGTCACGGTTGATCTCCTCGGTCATCGGTCAGGTCGGCAAACCGAACCTTAGCCGAAGAACAACCGTGGCCGCCAAGCGACCCACGCGGGCCTCGCTTCGCTACGCGAAGGCTCCGCTCAGCCCGCGCTACCGGCGGGCATTACACCAACCGTTGGGACACTGCTTCATGTCTAAATCTGATAGCGGGCCGATCGCCGGACGTGATGCAGATCGTTCAATCATCGCGGCGAGCGCGATGTCAGGCGAAGAGCGCAAGAAGCGGTGCTACGGCCTTCTGCCAGCTGTCACGCGCTTCAAGCCGGCCGATCCAGCCCGCGATTCTGGGGAATTCGTCCAGCGAAATCCCCGCTTGGTCGCGATACATGAATGTGGTCGCCAGATAGAAGTCGGCAAGGCTGAGTGCGCCTGCAATCCAATCCTTATCGTCGAGTCCGGTTTCCAGAACGGCAAGGAACTGATCGGTGGCTTTCCGTTCCACTTCGACCACAGTAGGATCAGGATCGCCCATGCCGAATTTCTCTTTGAGGAACAGCTCAAAGGACAACTTCTGCATCGCCGGGCCAAGGTGGATGGCTTGCCACCAGGCCCACTGATCGACGAGGGCCCGCGTCTTGAGGCCATCAGGATAGAGCCCTGCCTCGGGCCGGATCCCGGCCAGATAGGCACAGATCGCCCGGGACTCCCAGAGCACGAAATTCCCGTCCTCCAAAACAGGCACCTTTGCATTTGAATTGCGGGCAAGAAATTCCGCCGCGCGGTTGTCCCCGGCACGGATGTCGACCTCGACGATTTCGAGTTCCACGCCCAGTTCGTGCGCCACCGCCCGTACACGCAGCGCATTCGGTGAGAAGTTCGCGTTGTAAAGCCTCATGACATTTTCCAGCATTATTGTTCCTGCGGCGCCTGAAGAAGCGCCGCGCGGTTAGCGGCCAGGAAATCGGCCACCGACTGTCCGGGCTTGCCGGTGAGCGATTCGAGATCGCCGCTGGCCACATCGAGATAGCCCTGCGCGATTGCTTCGTCGAAGGAGGCAAAGACCCTCGCCATGAACTCCGGCAGTCCATTTGCGATCATCGCCTGCACCAGATCCTCGGCGGGCAGGGCGACATAGGGGATTTCCTTACCCGCAATTTCGGACAAGATCGCCGCGACCTCGGCCTGGCTGACCGTCTCCGGCCCGGTGATATCGAGGGTCTTCCTTCCCGTAGCTTTCATTAGCGCCGCGGCTGCGGCACGGGCGCAATCCGCGCGTGTCACATATCCGGTCTTGCCATCTGCTGCGGCGGAGAAATGCGTGCCCATGGCGACGCTCTGCTGGCCGCCCATCAACAGAAAGTCGGTGTACATATTGTTGCGCAGGATCGAATGATCCGCCCCACTTTCCGTGATCAGCTTCTCGGTCCCTTCGTGGTCTTGAGCGAATCCGATTGGACTTTCCGCGACTGGGCCTGCGAAGGAGGTATAGACGATGTGGTCGATACCTACCGTCTTGGCCGCAGCAATCGCATTGGAATGAGCTGCGAGCCGCTTGCCCGGCTCCAGATCGTCGGTGGAGATGATGAGGAGACGCTTGCCGCCCGCGAAGGCTGCTTCAAGAGAAGCCGGGTCGTTGAAATCGCCCTCGCGCGCCTCGACTCTTTTTCCCGCCAGATCGGCAAGCTTGTCGGGAGTGCGCGAGATCGCGATGACCGGCCCGGCACCTGCCTGAACCAGCAGGTCGACCACCTGCCGGCCAAGTTGTCCGGACGCGCCGGTCACGATGAAGGGGCCGTTCTGGATGTTGGACATGGTATCTCTCTTATCTTGATATTTCTGCAAGCGCGCTTGCGATCAATCGTGGATTTGGGTGGGGGCGGGATTCGCCAGCTTGCCGCGCGCGAAACCCCAGCTTGTGGTCAGGATTTTGATCATCACATCGACCTCTGCCTCATCGCGTGGAGCAAAGGCCATGATCGCATTGGCCGGGATGTATCCGGCCGAGGCCATCGGGTGCTGTTCGCCCCATCCCTTCGCGATGAGTTCCTCAATCGCCGGCAGCGGCAGCATCATGTGCGACGAACCGTCATAGGCGGGATGCACATGCGCAAATTCGCGTCCGATCATGAAGGCTTCGCGCGGGCCGCAGGCATGCGGCCGCGGCAGGACTAATGCCTCGGCGCCGGGGACCGAAATACCCGATCGGCAACGCTCGACGAAGGGCAGGGCGAAGGCCTTCTGCTTGAACAATGCGTGAATCTCGGCCGAGGAGTTCTGCGACACTTGCTCATGCGGGGCGCACTCGGTGGCTTCGGGGCGCGGACCCTGCCGCAAAGGAAGTTCGAAGCACATATCTGGTCCTATCCAAATCTGAACGCGCTTTCGACCGCGCCCAATACGTGATCCTCGAGGGTCTTTTCCCCCCGATCCGCAAGCGCGGCGCCGGCCACGACGTGCAATGGAATTAGATGTTCCTCGCGCGGATTGGCGTCGCGTGCGCCGGGTGCCCGATCCCAAGCAGCCAGCATGGCGCGGCGCGCCCCGGGGTCTTCATGGGTCACCGCACCCGTGAGCCATCGGTCAAAGTCGCCGCCGTTCACCGGGCCATCGGGTCCGCCCCTCATCGCCCGCATCATCTTGCCCATGTTGTGATAGGTGTTGCCGGACCCGATGATCAGAACACCTTCGTCTCGCAAGGGCGCCAACGCGCGACCAGCAGCAAGATGCGCCTCAGCGTCGAGATCATCGCGCAGGCTCAGTTGGACGGTAGGTAAGTCGGCCTCAGGCAAAGCCACCTTTAGCGGAACAAACACCCCATGATCGAAGCCACGCGTGGCGTCGGCCCGGGTTTCAAAACCCGCGCCATTCAATAGCTCGCTTGCACGGGCCGCCAGCGTAGGATCGCCTAGCGCGGGCCAGGTCAGCTGATAAGTATGGGGGGGAAACCCCTGATAGTCGAACAGCAGCGGCGGCGCGGAGTTGGTCTGCACGGTAAACACCCGTTCCTCCCAATGGCCTGAGATCACGAGAAGCGCCTTTGGCTTTGCCGGCAGGCTCGCAGGCAAAGCCTCAAGGAATCTGCGGTGCCTGTCCCAGGTGTCAGGCGGGTTCCAGTCCATGAAGAAGCAAGGGCCGCCTCCATGGGGAACAAACACTGTCGGCTGCCTTTCGGTCATTCTGTCGTCCTTTTGAACCCCAAGCCCGAGGGTGGATGGCCAGCGCCGTGGCAACTCCGCATCGGATTAATTCGTCTCTGTCGGAAACGTCGGCGCATATGCCGACTTTACCGCACGCACGCGATTGGCTGTCATCCACGAGGCGATCAGGAGCACCCAGGTCGCAAGAGCCGGTGGCCAGCCTGGATCGCCCGCGCCCACATGCGCCCCGAACGCCAACACCAGATGCCAGAACATCGCCGCGTAAGCCCAGTCCGCCAGCATCGCCGAAGGGCGCCAAAGAATCACCACCGCGCCGACAATCTTCAAAATCGCGAGCGGCCAGATGATGTATGTGGGATAGCTCAACACCTCGCGATACATGCCCGCGACCATATCGTGGGATGAGATGTAGAAAGTCGCCGCACCCAGATAGACCAGCGCCACAAGGCCGGTCGCGATCCAGTAGACATACTTTGCCACGTTGTCACTCATCACCGCACTCCCTGTTTGCAAGGGCTTGTTCAGCCGCAGTTTCCGCTCTAAGTACCTTTAGGTGTCTTGCATCGCTCGTGAAAGTAGGCACTTAAAAGTAACTAGATTACTTTAACCGCGAGGATAATCCACGATGAAGAGCGTCCAGCCCCCCTCATGCCCGATGGAGGCGCTTCTGCGTGTCATCACAGGCCCTTGGACGATCTATATACTCTGGGTTCTGTCCGAGCAGGGACCGCAGCGTTTCGGCGCGCTCAAGCGTTTGGTGCCCGGCATTTCCACCCGGGTCCTGACCGAGAGGCTGAGAATGCTGGAACATGCTGGCGTTGTATGGCGCGAGCAGGCCATGACCATCCCACCCGCTGTCACCTACGGGCTGACTGAGCGCGGCGCGGAACTGCGCGGCGTGCTGGACAAGCTTGGCTCGATCGCACGCCGCTGGGAGGCCGAGGGTGCCTTTGTCGGGACCGCAAGCGCGGCAGAATGACGGTACCCCTCCTGTTCGCGGGATAATCCCGCGCCCGAGAACAACTCAGGCAGAATCAGACCCGAAGCTCATGACGAATTGAAAACGGCGCTAGAAAAAGCCGCCAAGCGGCGCTTGGTGGGGTAGATCCGCACAGCTTTACGCTTTGCTGCTAAATCAACTTCTATCTACTATACTCACTAGACGGTACAGTAAAGCTTGTAACCGCCTAGTCCTGCCTGGGATAGAGAGAACGAGATGCCCGTGAGAAAAATGGCCGACGTCATGATTGGTGCGCGCGAGGTTTTCTTCCGATGCGGTTACGAAGGAGCCACGGTCGATGCGATTGCCGCTGAAGGAAAAGTGTCGAAGGCAACCATGTATTCGTATTACCCGACCAAGGAGCAACTGTTCCTGAGCGTGGTTGAATCCGAATGCGGTCGGCTTGCGGACGAAATCCTCCGGCCCTTGATCGCGTCTTTGGAGCCGCGCGCCCAGTTGGAAGAACTCGCCCTTCGCATGGTCGACCTCACCTTGGACGACACCTACATCCGTCTCCTGCGAACGTGCGTTGGCGCCTCCGAGGCACTGCCCGAAGTGGGTGAGGTTTATTTTCGCGCAGGCCCGAAACCTGCTCGCGAACTCGTCGGTAGGATTCTGGAGCGCCTTACGCGCGAAGGCGCGCTCGATGTCGATGACGACCGGCGCGCGTCCGATCACTTCATACACCTTTGCGTTTCGGGGCTACTTATGCCGCGCCTTCTCGCAGTGAAACGAGCTGTCCACCGCGAGCAACATGCGCGCGAAGCGGTCGCTGCATTCCTGCGACTTTACGGTAGCGGCCACAGAGACAAATTTTCAGATTGAGCTCGCTTGCCAAATACGGGGCAGCGCATTAGCTCGCCCAATGACTTAACCGACCGGACGGTACAGGGTGACTGCACAAGTGGAAAAGCAACCGAAGAACGCCTCGCCGAAGATTCTCGGCGCTGCGCGGGCGATTGCGCTGCGAGAAGGCGCGGGAAAGATCACGATCGACGCCGTCGCTCGGGAATCCGGCCTCAGCAAGGGTGGGGTGTTGTACAACTTCCCCACCAAGAAAGCGCTTCTGGCCGGGCTGCTCGACGAAATGCTCGCGGAGCACCGCGAACGTCTGGCGTCGGTCCCGGAAGGGCACAGTTCCCGCACCCTGCGCGGTCATCTCGAGACAGTTCTGCAAGCCGGAAGCACCGATGATGACCTTTCGATGGCTATTCTCGCGGTTTCGGCGTCGGATCCGAATCTTCTGGACCCGCTGAGAAAAGAACTGTCCCGTGATGTCGAGCGCATCCGTTCGGACGCGCAGGACGACACTGCGGCGATGGTTCTCTTTTTGGCGATCCAGGGTCTTCGTTTCCAGAGGCTCCTTCGCCTCGCGGATGGTGATGCCGATCAGCAAGACGCCACCATCGACAGATTCAAGGACATGATCGATGAGCTCGAATAGAACCAGATACTTCCGAGGAGGTGTCGCCGGATTGGTCGCCCTCCTTCTCGCCATTGTCCTTCTCGTGCAATTCGGCCCGAACCTCGCATCCAAGGTCTTCGCGCAGACTACGGATGAGGTTTCCGGTGCCGATGCGCAAGGGAGCGCCGAGCAAGACATGGCCCAACCGGTCACGGTCGAAGTATCGCGTGCCGAGCTTCGCGATAGCGATAGGGCGCGCAGCCTGGCAGGCCGCGTGGAGCCCGCCCGGACCGTGGATATTGCCTTTCAGGTTTCGGGTCAGCTTTCCGACCTCGCGGTAGATGCTGGGACTCGGGTCGAGAAAGGCGATTTAATCGCCGCGCTCGACCCGGTCGATTTCGAATTGGCTCTGGACCGGGCACAGGCCTCTTTCGACCTCGCAAAATCCGAATACGATCGTGCGTTGAGTCTGACCGAGAGGGGGGTGGCGACCGACGCCCGACTTGAAACGAACCGCGCGCAGCTTGCCCAGGCAGAAGTCGCCCTCCGTGAAGCGAAGCGTCGTCTGGCTCAAGCCACGATCGCGGCGCCCTTCGAGGCCATTGTCGCGCGCATCTTTCTGGAGGAGTTTTCGAACGTCACCCCTGCGGCTCCGATTGCCAGGTTGCAGGACATCAGTGAAATGCGGGTGCGGATTTCGCTGCCCGAGGAACTCGCCGCGATCGCACGGGCCCAGCCCGATGCATTCAGGGTAACCGCCTCTTTCCCCGCTGTGCCGGGATATGACGCAACTCTGTATCTGCGGACATTCGTGACCGATGCAGACCCCACAGCCCAAACCTATGACTTCGAGCTTGCAATCGAGGGCGCCATCGACCCGAGATTGCTGCCCGGAATGACGGCGAATGTGCGCGTAGCCGCCGCCGCGGAGGGTGCGCAATCGCGGTTGGTAGTCGTCCCGGTCTCAGCGATCGACACGACGAGCCGGAGCGAGCCGTCCATCTGGCTGTATGACGAGGGGACCGGCCGGGTGTCCCGTAAGACGATCCGCCTGGGGCTGCCGAACGACGACGAAATCGTCGTGCTTGAGGGGCTCTCCGGAGACGAACTGGTTGTGTCCGGCGGGTGGTGGCGCCTGAAGGAAAACGAAACAGTCGCGGTTCGCGGCCTCTGAACGATCCTGGACCGGAAAACCGAAACCATGACAATGAGTATTTCCCGCGCAAGCATCCGACGTCCGGTCGCCGTTTGGCTGGCAATTATCTTTTGCCTTCTCGGCGGTTTGTGGGGGCTGAACACGGTCGGACGCCTCGAAGACCCGAGTTTCACGCTCAAGACGGCGCTCGTTTTCGTGCCCTATCCGGGCGCGACGGCGATGGAGGTGGAAGAGGAAGTCACCGATGTCGTGGAAAGCGCACTCCAACAGATGAAGCAGCTCGACCGGGTGGAATCGAAATCCATGCCGGGCATGGCCCAGATCACGGTCGAGATCGAGATGACCTATGGGCCCGACGAGATCCCACAGGTCTGGGACGAAATGCGCCGCCGCATCCGCGACATCGAAAGAGAGCTCCCCTCCGGTGCGCAGTCTCCGATCATCAATGACGATTTCGGCGACGTCTACGGCATGTTCTACGCTGTGACGGCCGATGGGTTGAGCGCCTCGGAACAGCGAGACCTCGCGACTAAACTGCGGCGCGGCTTTGTCACCGTCGACGGGGTGGCCAAGATCGAGGTTCAGGGGCTGGCTGAAGAGGAGATCATCATTTCGATCCCTTCGGCGCGCCTGACCGAACTGGGCCTGCCACCGGACCAGATCCTCGGTATCATCGCCGACGAAAACCAGGTTTTCTCCAACGGCGAGATCAGCGAAGGGCTGTCTCGGCTGGGCGTGTCCGTTCCGCCGGGTTATGTCAGCGTCGAGGGCATAGAGGCGCTGCGGCTCGGCGCCCCCGGAGAGGTCGGGCAGATTGCGCTCTACGACATCGCTCGCGTGGTCCGAGAGGAGACAGAGCGGCCGAGCCAGATCGTGCGTCACAATGGCACGCGGGCCTTCACCCTCGGGGTCTCGGCGCTCGTGGACCGCAACGTTGTCGAGGTCGGCAGATCGGTCGAGGCACGGCTGGACCAGCTGAAGACCGAATTGCCGGACGGCGTCGAGATCGTACCGATCTATGAACAGCATAAGGTCGTCGACGAAGCGGTCTCGAGCTTTCTCGTCGGCCTCGGTCAATCCGTGGCCATCGTCATCGGGGCGCTGATGCTGACCATGGGTTGGCGCGCGGGTTTGGTCGTGGGTGCCACCCTGGGCCTAACGGTGTTTTCCACGCTGTTTTTCATGTCTGTCTTCGGCATCGAGATGGAACGGATCAGTCTCGGGGCACTGATCATCGCCATGGGTATGCTGGTCGACAACGCCATCGTGATCGCCGAAGGCATGCTGATTGGCATGGCGCGGGGCAAGTCCGCCGAAGACGCCGCCGCCGATACCGAGACCGCGACATCGTTTCCTCTGCTTGGGGCCACCGTGATCGGGATCATGGCGTTCTCTGGAATTGGATTGTCGCCAGATGCCACCGGCGAATTTCTGTTCTCGCTGTTCGCGGTTATCGCGATTTCGTTGCTGATGAGCTGGATCCTCGCCGTAACCGTCACACCCTATCTCGGGAAGCTTCTTCTGAGGGCACCGAAAGACATTTCCAAGGATCCCTATGGCGGCCTCATCTATTCGGCCTATCGCGGTTTCCTCTGGATGGCGCTGCGCGCCCGCGTGCTCGTCGTCCTGACGATCGCCGGAATCACGGTCTGGTCGGTCATGGCCTTCGGCCAGGTCAAGCAGGCTTTTTTTCCGGCGTCGAACACACCGATATTCTACGTCGAATTCCAGATGCCGCAAGGCACGGACATTCGAGTCACGAATGAAGAAATCGCTCGGCTGGAGGCGATCATCTTAGGCGAGGAGATCGTGACAGACGTGACGACGCTTGTCGGGCGAGGGGCCAGCCGCTTCATGCTGACCTACAACCCTGAGCAGGCCGATGCGAGCTACGGTCAGCTGATCGTGCGTGCGACCGATGCCACACTCATCCCCGATGTTGCGGCGCGTCTCAATCGCGAACTGCCGGCGCAATTCTCCAATCCTCTTATCCGCGTCGAGGAGATCGTCTTCGGTCCTCCTGCCGGGGCCGATGTCGCCGTGCGATTTTCCGGACCCGATCCGGTGGTCCTTCGGCAGCTATCGGATAACGCGCTTGCGATCTTCGACGAGGCCGGCACGATCACAAACCCGCGCACAGACTGGCGGCAGCGCGAAATTCTCGTCGAACCCATCGTCGACGAGGCTCGCATGCGGTTGGCCGGTGCGACTCGCGCTTCGATCGCCGACACCGTGCAATACGGCACCTCGGGCCTGCGGGTCGGCACCCTGCGCGAAGGCGATGCCGAAATCCCGATGTATCTGCGGCTTCCCGAGGTCGAGCGCGACGGGCTGGATCGTTTGCGCGATCTCTCCGTCTGGTCGCCGGGTGCAAATGGCTATGTGCCGATGGCCAACCTCGTCTCCGGCTTTGAGCCCCGCCTCGTCGAGGCCCTTATCCACCGCCGCGACCGTGAGCGTACGATAACGGTCCTCGGCGGCGCAGGCGGCGACCTGACAGCAGATGAGGCCTTTCGCAGTGTCCGCTCTGATATCGAAGCCATTCGGCTTCCCGAAGGCTACACGATGGAATGGGGTGGCGAGTTCGAAAGCGCTGGAGAAGCGCAGGCAAGTCTCGGCAAACAGCTTCCCTTGGGCTTTCTGGTAATGCTGACAATTTCGATCCTGATGTTCAACAAAGTGCGCCAGCCACTGATCCTGTGGCTCGTGGTTCCGATGTCGGTCACGGGGATGGTTCTTGGTCTGCTGTTCACTGGGCTACCGTTCACGTTCACGGCGCTTCTCGGCTTCTTGTCCCTTTCCGGGATGCTGATGAAGAATGCCATTGTGCTGGTGGAAGAAATCGATCAGCAACGCGCCGAAGGTGTCGAGGACTATCAGGCGTTGATCGATGGCTCGGTCAGCCGTTTGAGGCCCGTCGCGCTGGCTGCGGGCACAACGATTTTCGGTATGATTCCGCTCATATCAGACGCCTTCTTCGCATCGATGGCTGTCACAGTCATGGGTGGCCTCGCGTTCGCCTCGATCCTGACACTGGTCGCGGTGCCGGTATTGTATGCGCTGTTTTTCTTGATCAAGCCGCCTAAACAAGAAACCGCTCCTTCAGGTTCCCCAGCGACAGCCTGAACGCAGATGCAGTTATAAGCGTTTCTCTGAGCGCCCTCGACCCGTCTTAAGGACGGTGTAGGCATGTTCCGTCGCCTCAAGCGCGCCTTCGAGAAAACCGCCGAATGTCGGAGCCACTTCGGTGCCGCCAAAGACGAGCGCTTCGTCCCACAGGCCTGAAAGAACGCACGGCAGGCCATAGTTCGGGTGGGCAAAAAAGACAGCGGAACTGCGGCTGGCAGCACGCCAGGCGCACTCCCGCTCCATGGTCTAGGCCTTCAAGGCATGGACCGAGGCCCAACTGCGACGCATTCCCGGCAAGGGCGATCTCGCGAAGGCCTTCCGCTATGGTCTCAGCTGCTGGCCGTCATTCGAGCTCTTCCTTGGAGATGGCCGCGTCGGCATCGACAACACCGCCGAGCGCGTCATGCGCCCGATCAGCGTCGGGCGAAAGAACTGGCTTTTTGCAGGCTCCGACAGCGGTGGCGAAACGCTGTCCTGGGCGATGTCCCTTGTCGAGACAGCCAAGATGAACGGCCTCTATCCGCCAGCCTGGCTGGCCGAAATCCTCGACCGCATCCACAATCACATGACCAACCCGCTCAACGAACCGCTTCCATGGAACAGGACGCCAATGATCTGATCCATGGTAACAACCGGGCGGTTACGTTTTCGGGGAGGTGATTACCTTTGAATCTTGAGGTCCGACTTCGCCTTTGCTAGGAATCGAACAATCATTAGAAAATTAGCAAAGTCGAAAGTGCAGATGTCTGGACCCCTTGATCAACTGAAGATTATAGAACTTGGTCACGTAATTGCCGGACCACTTGCGGCAGCTTTACTCTCGGATTTTGGTGCAGATGTCATCAAGATCGAAGCCCCCAACCGGACGGATATGATGCGCGACCTTGGACCCAAGGCAGAGGATGGGGTGGGCGTCTGGTGGAAGACTTTGGGCCGTAACAAGAAAACACTAGGTCTGGACTGGAAGTCCGACGAGGGCCGGGACATCCTGCGAAAGTTGGTCGAAGATGCCGACGTGCTGATCGAGAATTTCCGACCGGGTGTGCTGGAACGTGCCGGTGTTGGGCCAGACGTCTTGCACGATTGGAACCCGGACTTGGTTGTCTTGCGGGTTTCAGGTTACGGACAGGACGGTCCGATGCGCGACCTGCCAGCGTTTGGGCGTGCTGCGGAGGCCATGAGTGGATTAGCGCATCTGACCGGTTTTCCCGACGGGCCGCCGATGCACCCCGGCTTTCCGGCGGCTGACAGCACGACAGGGCTAATGGGCGCTTTGGGAATCATGATCGCGCTATTTGCTCGCGAAAAGGGGATAGCACGCGGTCAGGTCGTCGATATTGCAGTATTCGAGGCCCTGCTTCGGTTGATGGATTATCCTGTTCCCGCATTGACTGGCGCGAACCTCTCGCCGCGACGCAATGGGCTGCGCCAGCCGATGGACTTTGCTCCGGGGGGGATGTTCCGAACGTCCGATGGGGTGTGGCTGAGCGTTTCGGCAGGGAGCGCGGAAACCGCGCAGCGCCTGTTGCGGGCGGTCGGAGGCGATGCCCTCGCCGATGACCCGCGGTTCGCGACATTGGGCGAGATGTCGCGGCACATGACGGTGGTCTTTGACGCGATCAATGATTTCGTCACGCAGCACACGGCTAAGGAAGTGGAAGCGGTATTCGCCCGCCATGATGCGGTTGCCTCGCGTGTGTTGAGCGTCGAAGAGATCATGACGAACGAGCAGATACGCCATCGTGGGGACATCGTGTCGGTCGACGGCGAACAGACCCAGGTCATTGGTCCGGTCCCTCATCTCAGCGCGACGCCCGGTCAGCTTCGTTGGCTGGGACGACCGCCTAGCGCAGACAGCCAAAGCATTCTGCGTGATCTTGGTTTTAACGATAAGCGGATCGCTGCCCTATGTGAGGCTGGGCTCGTAAGATTGGAGGGAGGGCGCGCGCTATGACATTTCGATTGACCGCCGACCAACAAGAGATTCGCGACCAGATTCTGCGGATTTGCGCAGGGTTCGACGACGACTATTGGCTGGATCGGGATCGCAACGGTGGTTTTCCCCATGATCTGCACAGGGCAATGGCCGATGGCGGCTGGCTAGGTATCGCCATGCCAGAAGTTGTCGGCGGCGCGGGTCTGGGGATCACCGAGGCGACCATAATGATGCAGGCAATTGCCGAGTCGGGGGCCGGCGCAAGCGGAGCCTCGGCCATCCACATGAACATTTTCGGGCTCAACCCGGTGGTGAAGTTTGGGACCGATGAGCAGCGCGCGCGTATGCTTGGCCCTCTAATAGCAGGCGATGAAAAGGCCTGTTTCGCCGTAACCGAACCGACGATCGGGTTAGACACCACAAAGCTGAAGACCATGGCGGTGCGGCAGGGGGACAGATATGTCGTGCACGGACAAAAAGTCTGGATTTCTACCGCGCAGGTGGCGGACAAGATGTTGCTTCTGGCCAGAACAACGCGGCTAGAGGATGTGAGCAGCCCGACCGAAGGGCTGAGCCTGTTCTATACAGATCTCGACCGAAATTTCGTTGACGTGCGAGAGATCGAAAAGATGGGTCGAAAGGCTGTCGATTCGAACGAAGTCTTCATCGATGGATTGCCGATTCCGGCTGAGGACCTGATCGGGGAGGAGGGCAAAGGCTTTAGGCAAATTTTGCACGGGTTGAATCCCGAACGCATCCTGGTGGCCGGTGAATGCATCGGTATTGCGCGCAACGCACTGGCGCGAGCGGCGCATTATGCAAACGAACGTGTGATTTTTGACCGCCCGATCGGCCAAAATCAGGGGGTTCAGCATCCACTCGCCAAAGCCTGGGCGCGAGTGGAATCTGCCAATCTCATGGTGATGCACGCTGCAGCCCTCTACGATGCGGGAGAACCCTGCGGCGTCGAGGCGAACGCCGCCAAGCTTTTGGCCGCCGACGCCGCGGTCGAGGCGACCGAAGCCGCGCAAATTACGTTTGGCGGATTCGGATATGCTAAGGAATATCACGTGGAGCGACTGGTACGTGAAGCTCTGCTGTTCCGCATCGTACCGGTGACACCGCAGATGCTTCTGTCGTTCATAGCAGAAAAAGCCCTTGGACTTCCAAAGTCTTACTGATCGGAGATAACGGGCGGGGCTGGTGGGAAAAGTTGTCTTGACCAATTTTCTAACACTCGTTAGATTGCTGGCAACTGCCCCTAATGGGGAATGGGAGGAGGCGTCATGAATAAGACGCAGTTTGGGTCTTCGAGGGAGGACCTATCAAAACGTGCAACCGTTTACGCATGCGGTTTATTCACCGGCAAAACTGTTGTGGTGACCGGCGCTGGAGGCGGATTGGGGCTGGCAATTGCGACCCTGTTCGCGAGGCTCGGGGCCAATCTGGCGATCAATGGACGCAACGAAGAGAAACTGGCTTTGGCGAGGGAGTTCCTCGAAAGTTTCGGGGGTAAAGTCTTCGCTGTGCCTATGACCATCCGGGAGCCTGAGCAGGTCGAGGATTTTGTCGCCAAGACGAACCAGGAGTTCGGGGCGATTGACGTATTGGTGAACAATGCTGGGGGTCAGTTTCCGCAAGCAGCGTTGGAGTTTAGTCCAAAGGGCTGGAATGCGGTCATAGACACCAACCTGAACGGCACGTGGTGGATGATGCAATCCACGGCGCGCCACTGGGTTGCCAACAAGCAATCGGGCTCCATCGTCAACATCGTGGCCGATATCTGGCGCGGCATGCCCGGCATCGCGCATACCTGTGCGGCCCGGGCAGGGGTAGTTTACCTGTCCAAGTCGGTTGCGGTGGAGTGGGCCCCGCACGGTATCCGAGTGAACTGCGTGGCGCCGGGTTGCTGCGAAAGCAACGGTTTCGGGAACTACCCTCCGGAGGGTTCTGCGACCTTTCAGGACTCCAACCCGATGCGGCACGCCGGGGACGAATGGGATGTCGCTGAAGGGGTTGTCTATATGGCGGCGAATTCAGGGAAATTCGTAACCGGAGAAGTTCTGAACATCGACGGTGGGCAGCAATTGTGGGGGGATCCATGGCCAACGGGGCGGCCGGACTACTTCCGGATTACCTGATGTTGGCCATGAACCTTAGGGGGACAATGATATCTAGATGACGACAAGGATTAAAACAGCAATCGGAGCCGATGATGGGGCGATACTGGAGTGCAGCGGGGTCGAGCGACGGTTCGGCGGCATCGTCGCTGTCACCGGTGTGGACCTCGTCATTCGGCAGGGGGAAATCTTTGGACTTGTCGGCCCGAACGGCAGCGGCAAGACAACACTGACGAACGCAATTACCGGGTTCTACCCACCGAATGTGGGGACTGTCCGGTTGGCAGGAAAGGAAATCACGGGTACGGCACCTCACAAGGTTGCCAAGCTCGGCGTCGCCCGGACGTTCCAGAATCTTGCCTTGTTCAACGGGATGAGCGTTCTGGACAACATCCTGCTGGGGCGGCACATCCACATGAAACCGGGCGTTCTGCGCACCGCGCTTTACTGGTGGGCAGCACAGCGTGAAGAAATCGAAAACCGCAAGATCGTCGAAGAGGTGATCGAGTTTCTACAACTCGAGAGCATCCGGCATGAGTTGGTCGATGGCCTTCCGATCGGGTTGAAAAAACGGGTCGAGCTGGCGCGGGCATTGGTGGCCGAGCCACAGATGCTGATTCTCGATGAACCGATGGCCGGCATGAACCAGGAAGAGAAAGGGTATATGTCCCGTTTCATTCTGGATGCCCGTGCCGAACGCGGCGTCAGCGTTCTGCTGATCGAACACCATATGGATGTCATCACCGGCATTTGTGATCGGATGCTGGCCCTGAATTATGGTGAAATGATCGCAAGTGGCATCCCCAAGGAGGTTGTGAAGGACCCGCGGGTCATCGAGGCATATATCGGAGGGTCGCATGACTGATTTGACGAAGAAACAGTCTTCGGGCGGCGACACGATCGGCGCAATTCTGGCGCGGAACGCCTCGAAACACGGTTCGGAAATCGCGCTTCGCGAAAAAGAGCGTGGGATCTGGAAGGAAACCACATGGGCGGAATACGCCGAAGAGGTGCTGGCCTGCGCGGCCGGGCTTGAGAAAATCGGCGTAACACCGGGCAAGGCGGTGCTTATCCTGGGCGACAACCGGGCGCGGCTGTATGGCGGAATGCTGGCTATTTCGTTGCTGGGTGCCTATGCAATGCCTGCCTATCCCGGCGCGACGCTCGAAGAACTCCGGCACTTTCTTGGCGAAGTCGAAATCGTCGCGGCCATCGCCGAAGATCAGGAACAGGTTGACAAGATCCTGGAACTGAAGGACGCGGGCGCCGAGGGCATCGACCACATCATTTATGATGAAGCGCGCGGTCTTGGCTTCTACGAGGTTGAAGGGCTGTTGTCCTGGGATCACCTGATCGAAGTTGGTCAGCACGATCTGAACGAAACCCCGGGCCTGCGTGAGGAACTGCTTAGTCGTGCGAAGCCGGAAGATCCGGCCATTTTTCTGCACTCCTCCGGAACGACGGGCGCGCCGAAGGGCATCGTACTGAGTCAGAAGAACGTTCTTGCTGCTGCTCGGAATGGACATGCGGCGGGTGCCTTCGACGAAAATGAGGAGATCCTCGCGTACTTGCCGATGGCCTGGGTGGGAGACTACGCCATAACCGTTGCCGCGGCACTCCTTTGGCGTTTCACCGTGAATGTGCCTGAGCGCCAGGAAACGGTCGTGCGCGACATGCGCGAGATCGCTCCGACATTCTATCTGGCGGCGCCAAGAAGCTGGGACCAGATGCTGACGACAATCCAGGTTGGTATCGAAAATTCGACCCCTTTAAAGAAATGGCTGTACCATTTTTTCATGGATCGGGCCATCGCGGCGGAAACGCGCAAGCTGAATGGCAAAAGCGGCGGTGTTCTTGAGCCATTGGGCCGGCTTCTGGGCGAGGCGATTGTTTTCGGTCCGATCAAGGACCAGTTCGGGATGAGCCGCCTCAAGAATGCGTTCACCGGCGGTGAAGCGATCGGGGAAGACACCTTTGTGTTCTACCGCGCCCTGGGGATCAAGTTGCGTCAGCTCTACGGCCAGACCGAGAACAGCGCGATCAACGCGATTCAGGCTCCGGGCGAGGTCCGTCTTCATACGGTTGGCAAACCCGCGCCTGGCGTCGAGGTCAGCATTGCCGAAGACGGTGAGATCCTGGTGCGCTCGGACAGCGTGTTTGAAGGGTACTTCAACAAACCCGAAGCGACCGCCGAAGCCCTTGACGGCGGGTGGCTGCATACAGGTGATGCCGGCTATCTGGAGGACGACGGACACCTGGTTGTTCTGGGGCGTGTATCCGAGGTCATGCACACCGCCGACGGTGAACGTTACGTTCCAAACTACATCGAGAACCGGTTGAAATTCAGCCCGTATATCAAGGATGCGGCCGTGATTGGCGCCGGGCTGAAGGAACTGACGGCGATGGTCTGCGTGGATTTCGAGGCCGTGGGGCACTGGGCCGAAGTGAACGGCGTACCTTACGTGTCATATGCCGATCTTTCTCAGCGTGAAGAGGTCGCGACGTTGCTTCGCGAGGCCTTCCAACGGGTCAACAAGGCCGTCACCGAACCATTGCGCCTGCAACGCTTTGTCAGTCTGCCGAAAGAATTCGACCCGGACGATGGTGAAATCACGCGAACCCGAAAACTGCGGAGGAAGGTCGTTCAGGAACGCTATGCTGACGTGATCGCGGCGCTCTACGACGGTTCAAAAGAGGTCCATGTAAGCGCGCAGGTGACTTACGAGACCGGGGAAGTAGGGAAGGTCGAAAGAAGCCTTCCCATCAGGGAGGTATAAATGGACTGGGTCTTTCTATCAGAGCTTGCGATCAACGGAGCCTTGACGGGTCTGCTGTACTCGCTATTCGCCATCGGCCTCGTGCTGATTTACAAGGCATCTTCGGTGCCCAATCTGGCGCAGGGCGGGTTGACCATGGTCGGGGCCTATGTGGTCCTGGCGCTGGCACGCGACGTGGGTTTACCCTTGTGGCTGGCCATCCCTCTGGCTGCGGTTGTCATGTTCGGCCTTGGGTTCGGCATTGAGCGTGTTGCCCTGCGCCGTCTCGCAGGTCGGCCGGTTGTCATGATCTTGATGCTGACACTCGGCCTCGACATTTTTCTGCGGGGTACAACGCTTGCGATCTGGGGCGGGACGTCGCGTTCGATGGAACTGGGCGTCAGCTATGATCCGCTGTTCCTGGGCGACATCTTCATCAGCCGCATCCATCTGGTTGGTGCCGGTGTTGCGCTCGCCTTGTTTGTCGCATTCATGCTGTTTTTCCGAACCCGGACCGGGATCAAGTTGCGGGCGATCGCGGATGATTACATGGCTTCGTGGTCGGTCGGTATCGCGGTTGAGCGCGGCGTTGGGTTGTCCTGGGCATTGGCATCCGTTGTTGCCGTCGCCGCTGGCGTTATCTGGGGCGAGATTCAGGGTGTCGATCAGGCGCTGTCGCTGTTGCTTCTCAAAGGTCTGACGGTTGCCGTTCTCGGTGGTCTCGACAGTATCCTTGGCGCCGTGATCGCAGGCATCATCCTGGGCGTCGTCGAAAACGTTGGCGCTGATTTCCTCGATCCGCTTGTCGGAGGCGGAAGCCGTGAGCTTATCGTCGCTGCCGTGCTCATTCTTACCGTCATGATCCGTCCGCACGGGCTGTTCGGTCGTCACGACATCGAAAGGGTGTAAGGCATGTTTTACAGACTTTCTGGCGTCCATCACGCCAACTACGTTTCGGACAGCCGAATCTTCAAGTTGCCTGCTGACCGGAATCTGACAGCATTCATCTTCTTGATTGGCCTTGCCGCGCCATTCATCATCCCGTCGCTTTATCTGAACAGCTACATGCTTCCTTGGCTGATCTGGACGGCCGCCGCGCTTGGATTGAATCTGGTGACAGGTTGGGCAGGCCAACTTCACTTGGGTTATGCTGCAGTCATGGCCGTCGGAGCGTATTCGTCGATCCATGCCGCGCGTTTCGGGGTGCCGTGGGAATTCGCCCTTATCATCGGCGGATTGACGTCATCCGTGATCGGCAGCCTGTTCGCTTTTGCCGCTTTGCGGGTCAAGGGCCTCTATCTCGCTCTCACTACTCTCGCTATGCAATTCGTGATGGACTGGGTTCTGACCCACTCTCCGGCGATCTCGGGGGGCTCACACGCGTCGCTCCAGTCACCGACATTGGCGCTGCTCGGGCAAGAGATTACCACTGATACTGGCTTCTACTATGTCGCCTTCGGCTGGTGTGTGTTGGTGACGATCTTCATGCTTAATCTAAAGCGGACTGGACTCGGTCGCGCCTTGGTCGCTGTCCGGGAAAAAGACTTTGCGGCCGCGATCCTGGGTGTGAACAGTTTCTACTACAAAATCCTCGCATTCGCGACTTCTTCGTTCATCGCAGGCGTCAGCGGTGCGTTGCTTGTTGCCACCTTTTTCTTTCTCGCCGCACCCGAGCAATTCTCGGTTGCCGTTTCGATCCAGGTTCTTGCGATGGTGATTGTTGGCGGCCTTGGCAGCATTATCGGTTCCTATTTCGGTGTTGCCCTGATCCTTCTTGTTCCGGGTATCGTGAACGGTCTCGTCGTCACGTTGAGTGACGGGCTTGGCACGCAGATCGATGTTGAAACACTCGCTCACATCCCGAACGCAGTCTATGGCGCACTGATCGTCATTATCCTTCTGATCGAACCACTCGGTTTGGGAAAACTCTACGGCAACATCAGAGACTATCTGATGGTCTGGCCCTTCGATCAGTTCAAGAAATAGGGGAATGCCGATGCAAGAAAAAGTTGAAGCCCAGAACATTCTGTCCATGAACAGTGTCGAGGTGCTGTACGACAATGTAATGCTGGCGATCAAAGGTGTTTCGGTTCAGGTTCCAAAGGGCGAGATGATCGCACTTTTGGGTTCTAACGGAGCGGGAAAAAGCACCACGTTGAAAGCGATCAGCGGTCTTTTGAAAGCCGAGCGCGGACGCATCAGCCGAGGTGAGATAACGTTCCAGGGAACGGACATTACCGAAGCGCTCGCGCAAAAACGCGTAGAGATGGGCATCTGTCATGTCATCGAAGGGCGGCGGGTCTTCGAACACCTGACCCCCGACGAGAACCTGACCGCCGCCGCGCCACGCGGAATGTCCCGATCAACGCTGAATGCGGAAAAGGAAAAGATCTACGGATATTTTCCGCGGCTTGCCGAACGCAAAAATTCGCAAGCAGGCTATTTGTCGGGTGGTGAGCAACAGATGCTTGCCATTGGGCGGGCCCTCGTGACCCAGCCGAAGCTGTTGATGCTTGATGAACCAAGTCTCGGGCTTGCTCCGTTCCTGGTCGAGGAAATCTTCGGCATCCTACAAAAGATCAATAAGGATGAGGGCCTGTCCGTCCTGCTGGTGGAACAGAACGCCTTGGCGGCTCTGGAAATCGTTTCGCAAGGGTACCTTATCGAAAACGGCCGCGTTGTTATGCACGGCACCGCCGAGGCGCTCAAATCTAACTCCGACATTCAGGAGTTCTATCTAGGCGGCGGAGAGACCGATTTTCACAACGTCAAACACTACAGCCGACGCAAACGTTGGTTGAGTTGAGGTACTAATCAGAAGCTGTTCAGGGAGGAACAAATGAAGAAACTTACCAAAGCGTTGGCCGTATTATCAATGTTCGGCGGAGCAATGTTTGGCACCCAGGCGCTGGCCGAGCCATTCAAGATCGGCATCTGCTACGATCTCAGCAAAGCCTATACCTTTGCCACGCCGCAGGTTTCGCAGGCCGCGATGGACCTTGCCAAGCTCATCAACATGAAGGGCGGCATCGGTGGGGAACCGGTCGAAGTCATCGTGCGTGACCACGGGAACGAACCGCAGCGCGGAATCGAGTGCTACTCGAAACTCAGCCGCGAGGGCGTCTTTGTTTTCGATACCCTGTCCACTCCGGTGTCTCTGGCTATCCTGCCGCGGGCCATGGAAGACGGGCGTATCCTGATGCAGTCTCTTGTCGGGCGCGGCGATGCCGTTGATGGCACCGTCTTCGATTGGGTCTATCCGATCGGGCCGACCTATTGGGGACAGGCCGCCAACGATGTCGCCTACATCAAGCAATTGAATGACGGCGATCTGTCAGATGTGAAGGTCGGGTTTGTTTACTTCGATTATCCCTTCGGGCAGGAGCCGATCGAGATCCTGGAAACCCTGTCCGAGAAAGAGGGTTTCGAGCTTGAACTGTACCCCGTGCCACTGCCTGGCAGCGACCAGGCCGGCGTGTGGTCCAAGGTGCGCCGCGACAAGCCCGATCATGTGATCGTCTGGATGCTGGGCGGTGCCCATGTGGTTGCCTCGAAAGAGATGAAGCGCAATCGCATTCCGATGGACAAATACATCTCGGTCAACTGGCTGAACGAAGTCGATATCGCCAACATCGGTAAAGAGGCCGCCAAAGGTATCAAGCGCGGGACCAATGTCGTGGGCGGTCAGGATATTGCCCTGTATCAGGAAATCATGGCCGAGCTTTATGACAAGGGCGAGGGATCCGGCCCGATCGAGAAGACGCAGGACGTTTTCTACAACACCGGGCTGGCCATGTATTCTATCATGTTCGAAGCCGCGCGCAAGGCGGCGGAAGCCGAGGGGCTGCCGATCACTCCGACATCCTACAAGGCCGGACTGGAGTCGCTTGAGGGCTATGACGCGAACGGGCTGATGGCCCCCATTACGGTGACGGCCGAAGATCATGGCGGCGGGGGCAAGACCCGTATCGAAATGTGGGACGGAGAGACTTGGGTGCCGCAAACCGACTGGATCTCTGAGTACACGGACGTTGTGTGGGGTGTGGTTAAAGAGAGTTCCGCGAAATACGAGCAGTGAATGACTGATTGCAGGAAGTGTGACGCTACGCGGGGCGGCAGTGGCGCTTACGAAACGGTATCACCGCCCTACACTAAACCAACGGGAGAGAGATAACATGAAAGTCAAACAGCACATTAAGGCAGTGGCCGTTGCTACTGCACTGGCAGCAAGCGCGACTGTTGCCTCAGCGCAGGACAAGGAGCCTATCCGCTTCGGACTCTGCTTCGACCTTAGTAAATCCTACACGTTCATTTCACCGCAGGTGGCCCAGGCCGCGCAGGACCTGGCGATGTACACCAACGAAAATGGCGGTATCGAAGGTCATCCGGTTGAAGTCATCATTCGCGATCACGGCAACGAACCGCAGCGCGGTGTGGAATGCTACGAGCAGCTCAAGCGCGAAGGCGTGTTCCTGTTCAACTTTCTGTCCACGCCGGTCACGAACGCGGTTTTGCCGCGTGCCATGAAGGACGGTAACGTACTGATGCAGTCTTTCGTTGGCCGCGGTGACGCGGTGGACGGCGAAGTGTTCGAATGGGTTTTCCCGGTCGGTCCGACGTACTGGCAGCAGGCGGCAAATGACGTTGCCTTCATCAAGGGTCAGATGGGCGGTGACTTGAGCAAGGCGAAGATCGGGTTCATCTATCTGGATTATCCCTTTGGCCAGGAACCGATCGAGATCCTGAAAACGCTTTCCGAAAAGGAAGGGTTCGAGTTGGAGCTGTATCCCGTACCGCTTCCCGGGTCGGATCAGGCCGGCGCATGGAGCAAAATCCGCCGCGACAAGCCTGACTACGTGATCAGCTGGCTGCTGGCGGGCGGGCATGTGGTCGCCTCGAAGGAAATGCGCCGCAACCGTTTCCCGATCGACCGATATCTGTCGGTGAACTGGCTGAACGAAGTCGATATCGCCAATATCGGCGCACAAGAGGCGAAAGGCATCCTGCGCGGGACCAACGTGGCCGGTGGCCAGGAAGTTCCGATCGTCAAGACGATGCTGGACACCTACTATGCCAATGGCAAGGGCAGCGGTCCCGAGAGCCTGGTGCGCGACGTGTACTACAACACGGGCATGGCGATCTACTCGGCCGGTTTCGAAGCCGCGCGGATCGCAATTACTGAAAACGGTTGGCCGATCACACCGGAAAGCATGAAGAATGCCTATGAATCGATCGAGAACTTCGATGGAAACGGCATCATGGCCCCGGTTACAGTGACCGACAAAGACCACGGTGGTGGCGGCAAGACCCGGGTCGAGCAGTGGAATGGCGAAACCTGGGTTCCGCTGACCGACTGGAGCGCCGACTATCTTGACGTTGTTTGGGATGTCATCAAGCACAGCTCCGCGACGTTCACCGTCGAATAAGACAGAGCTTCCCCGCGGCAGACATGTCGCGGGGAAGCTTTCCGCAGTTAGATTGTCCCGAGAAAGCGAAGCAGGTATCATGAGCCCCATTGACGTGAAGATCGAAGACGGAATTGCGACCGTCTGTATCAACCGGCCCGAACGTAAAAACGCGCTTTCCGTGGCGGCGACGAACGGGCTGACCGACGCTTGGGAGAAGATCGAGGCGGATGACAGCGTTCGTGTGGCCATTCTGACTTCTGCCGATTGCGGCGTTTTCAGCGCCGGACTGGATCTGAAGGAAGCCACACAAATCGCACGCGACGAGGGTGTCGATATTCTGACCAAGATGCGCGACCCGTTTCACGAGACCATGCGCGCCTGCAAGAAACCGATCATCGCGGCGATGACAGGGTCGCTGATGGCGGGCGGCATGATGCTGACCTTGAATTGCGATCTGCGGGTCGGTCTCAAGGGGACCAAGGTCGGTATCACCGAAGTAAAGATCGGTCGTGGATCGCCCTGGGCATCGCCGGCACTGTCCATGCTACCGCAGCCCATCCTTATGGAAATCGTTCTGACCGGCGACTTGATGCCGATCGAGCGCCTGCACGAATACGGGTTCACCAACTATATCGAAGACACTCCCGATGCTGTCCGCGCAAGGGCATTTGACCTTGCCAAACGCATTGCCAGCGCGGCCCCGCTGTCGGTTGTTGCCGCGAAAGGCGGCGTTCGCGCGACCATGGACCTGGGCTGTGCGGGTGGCCTGAAAGAGGGCAAGCGCCTTCACGAGGTGGTTTACGCCAGCAACGACGCGATTGAAGGCCCAAAGGCCTTTGCTGAAAAGCGAGCACCCGTCTGGACCGGGACCTGATGGAGACTTGAATGACTAAGCTTATTCGCCTGGACAGGGAAGGCCCTGTCGGAATCCTGCGTTTTCTTCAGCCGACAAAACGCAACCCTTACAGCATCGGGTTCGTCGAAGAACTGGTGGCGCTTCTGCGCGAAGCCGAACGGGACGCTACGATCCGTGTCGTTGTTATGACCGGTGGCAATCATTTCAGCAGCGGCGGCGATCTTGTCGGGTTTCAGTCCGAGATCGCCAAAGGCGCGCGGGCGACGTCGGAAATGGTGGACCTGGTTCACGATGGCGGACGCGCGGCCTATCTGTTTCGCAAACCTCTGATTTCCGCGGTATGCGGCGTGGCTTTTGGCGCGGGCCTCAGCCTGGCCTTGTCGGCGGACATTGTCGTTGCCGCCGAAGATGCCCGGCTGTGCGAAGTATTTGCACGCGTCGGCGGTTGTCCCGACACGGGATCAAGCTGGCTGCTTCAGCAGCGCGCCGGTGCGGGCGTTGCCCGGATGCTTGTGCTCACGGGCCGTGAAATCGACGGGCGCACCGCCAGGGACCTGCGCGTTGTCGAAGAATGCGTGCCGGCCAACCAGGTCGAGGTACGGGCGCTGGAAATTGCCCGCGAGATTGCAACGCACCCGATGTTTGGCGTTCAGACCGCCAAGCGTGTGATGCGCGCCGCAGCCGAGTGCAGCTATCTCGAGGCGCTGGATATCGAGCGCGATGCCCAAAGCGTTTTGCTGTGCGCGCATGACTTTCCCGAGGCCATGAAAGCGTTTTCGGAAAAAAGAACTCCAGAATTCAAAGACCGTTAGCTCGGTTGAAACCTTATCGCAAAACTCAAGGAGACCACGCCAATGAAGGTACTCGTGCCTGTGAAACGCGTGATCGACTACAACGTGAAGGTTCGTGTCAAAGCGGACGGAAGCGGTGTCGATCTGGCCAACGTTAAAATGTCGATGAACCCCTTTGACGAAATCGCTGTCGAAGAAGCCATCCGCCTGAAGGAAGCCGGTAAGGCCGAGGAGGTCGTTGCGGTCTCGATCGGCGTGAAACAGGCCCAGGAAACCCTGCGCACCGCCCTGGCCATGGGTGCAGACCGCGCGATCTTGGTTGTCGCTGCCGATGACGTGCACACCGACATCGAACCCTTGGCCGTTGCCAAAATCCTCGCCAAGATCGTCGAGGAAGAGCGGCCCGGTCTGGTTCTGGCGGGCAAACAGGCCATTGACAACGACATGAACGCCACCGGCCAGATGCTGTCGGCCCTGCTGGGCTGGTCGCAGGGTACCTTTGCCTCGGAACTGGACATCGACGGTGACAGTGCCGTCGTGACCCGCGAAGTTGACGGCGGCCTGCAGACCATCAAGGTCAAGATGCCCGCGATCGTCACCGTGGACCTGCGCCTGAACGAGCCGCGCTATGCGTCGCTGCCCAACATCATGAAGGCCAAGAAAAAGCCGCTGGATGAGAAAACCGCCGATGATTACGGCGTTGATGCCACGCCGCGTCTGGAAATCGTCAAAACCTCCGAGCCCGCGGCACGCGCGGCCGGTATCATGGTCGGCTCGGTGGACGAGCTGGTCGCAAAACTCAAAGAAGCGGGGGCTGTATAATGGCTGTTCTTCTTCTCGCAGAAGTCTCCGATGGTGAACTGGCAATCGACGCAACCGCCAAGGCCGTGACCGCGGCCAAGGCCCTGGGCGATGTGACCGTTCTGTGCGCGGGCGCCTCTGCTGCTGCCGCAGGCGACGCCGCCGCCAAGATCGACGGCGTGACCAAGGTTCTGGTCGCCGAAGAAGCATCGCTGGGTCACCGCCTGGCCGAACCGACCGCCGCGCTGATCGCATCGCTGGCCGGTGACTATGAACATATCGTCGCCCCGGCCACCACGGACGCCAAGAACGTCATGCCGCGCGTTGCCGCGCTGCTGGACGTGATGGTCCTGTCGGACGTGTCCGGCGTTATCGATGGCAAAACGTTCGAGCGCCCGATCTATGCCGGGAACGCGATTCAAACCGTCAAATCGTCGGATGCGAAAAAGGTCATCACCTTCCGCACCTCGACCTTTGATGCCGCTGGCGAAGGCGGGTCTGCCTCGGTCGAAAGCATCGGTGCCGGGGACAACCCCGGCCTGTCGGAATGGGTCGAAGACAAGGTCGCCGCATCGGATCGTCCCGAACTGACCTCGGCCGGTGTGGTCGTGTCCGGTGGGCGCGGCGTCGGCTCCGAAGAGAACTTTGCCCTGATCGAGAAACTGGCCGACAAGCTGGGCGCCGCCGTTGGCGCATCCCGCGCCGCCGTCGACTCGGGCTTTGCACCGAACGACTGGCAGGTTGGCCAGACCGGCAAGGTGGTCGCGCCTGACCTGTATATCGCCGTTGGCATCTCGGGTGCGATCCAACACCTGGCCGGCATGAAGGACAGCAAGATCATCGTCGCGATCAACAAGGACGAAGAAGCCCCGATCTTCCAGGTTGCCGATTACGGTCTGGTTGCCGACCTGTTCGACGCCGTGCCCGAACTGACCGACAGGCTGTAAGTCATTGCGAAAAAATTACAAAAAGGCCCGCCTGTTTTGGCGGGCCTTTTTGTACGAGCCGAATGGGCGGCGCGTGATTGGATAAATCCGGATGCGCACGGTCCGAAGCCTTGTGACGCCCCGTCAGAACGCCTCGGGTTCATTGCCAGGAAATAAAACGCTTGTTAGATTTCTTCAATGCAAGCATGAACCGATAGGAATAAAACATGTCTCTGATCAAGAACTCCCCGAGTTGGGCAGTGGATGAACACAAGATGTTCGCCGATAGTACACGCAGGCTCTTCGATGCAGAGATGGCTCCGAAGATTGAAAAATGGGCGGAGCAGGGAATTGTTGACCGCGACTTCTGGAAAACAGTCGGTCAGCAGGGTGTCATGGGTGGCTCGATTGCCGAAGAATATGGTGGGTTCGGTGGCGGCATCGGGTTCGACGCGATTACCGTCTACGAGCAGGGGCGCACCGGTGATACGGGTTGGGGCTATGGGATTCAGTCCATCGTAATCCATTATCTCAACGCATATGGCAGTGAGGAACAGAAGAAAAAGTGGTTGCCGAAACTGGTCAGCGGCGACAGCGTTGCGGCGATTGCCATGACCGAGCCTGGAACGGGCTCTGACCTCCAGAACGTACAAACCTATGCGGAAAAGGATGGCAACCACTACAAGATCAACGGTTCGAAGATCTTTATCACAAACGGGCACACGGCGGATCTCGTTGTTATCGTGGCAAAGACCGATCGCAACGCCGGCGCCAAGGGCGTTTCGTTGATCGTTCTGGAAACCGAGGGCGCCGAGGGCTTTCGCCGGGGACGGAACCTGAAGAAACTGGGTATGAAAGGTTCGGATACTGCTGAGCTGTTCTTCGAGGATGTGCGCGTGCCCACGGCGAACCTGCTTGGTCCGGAAGAGGGGCAGGGGTTCTACCAGCTGATGAAGCAGCTGCCTTGGGAGCGGCTGATGATCGGCATTACCGCGCTCGGTTTTATTGATTTTGCGATCGATGAAACGGTGAAATATGTTCAGGACCGCAAGGCATTTGGAAGCCGGATCATGGACTTCCAGAATACACGCTTCAAACTGGCGGAATGCAAAACCAAGGCCGAATTGCTACGTTCCTTCGTAAATGACGGGCTCGCGCGTCTTGAAGCGGGCGAACTTGATGCGGCCACGGCTTCGATGGCGAAATGGTGGGGCAGCCAGACGCAGAACGAGGTCATGCATGAATGCCTGCAACTGCACGGCGGTTACGGTTTCATGATGGAATACCCCATCGCGCGACTTTATGCCGACAGCAGGGTCCAGATGATCTATGGCGGCACCAACGAGATCATGAAGGAACTGATCGCACGCTCGATGGATGTTTGATCCGTCCGGTGCCGGGTGGGGCTACTCCCTGCCCGGCCCCAGAATTTCGTCGCTGTGTTCCCCAAGTCGCGGGGCCGGGCGATGATCATGTCGCGCAGGGGTCGCCGAAAAGCGAACCGGCGGGCGTGTCGTCCAGATCGCACCTTCGGTCGGGTGATCAATCCGTTGAAAGAACCCGGTTGCGGCAAGATGGGGATCGTTCGGCAAATCTGACAGGTTGCGCACTGGCATGGCGGGTATGTCGGCCTGCTCCATGAGGTCAAGCCACTCATCTGTGGTCCGGGTCAGCGCAATGTGCGCCACCATATCGTATACTGCGCCGATGTTGCGGCTACGGGCGTCCATGTCCGTGACCCAGACATGGTCGATCATGTCATTGCGCCCAACCGTCTTGAAAAACCGTGCCCATTGTACGTTGGTGTAAGGCAGAATTGTGATGTAGCCATCTGCGGTCTGAACCGGACGCCGGTGCGGAACCAGCATGCGGGCATAGCCGAAATCCTGCGGAGCCTCCTCGAAGGTGGCGCCATCCATATGTTCGGCCAGCAGGAAGGCGGCCAGCGTCTCAAACATCGGAACTTCGACATGCTGGGCCTGTCCCGTACGCTCGCGGTGGAACAGGGCGCCCATCACGGCATAGGCGGCGGTGACCCCGCCAAGCTTGTCGGCCAGAATTGTCGGGGCATAAGCGGGCGGTGCCTCGGGGTCGCGCAAGGTTGCCAGGCTGGCCAATCCCGACACCGACTGGACGGAATCGTCGAATGCTGGCTTGGCGGCATAGGGCCCGTCCTGTCCGAAACCGGTGGCGGATACCGTGATCAGGTTCGGGTTTTCCTGGCGCAGGGTTTCGGGTTCCAAAGACAATCTGGCAAGCGCCGCAGGCCGGATGCTCGAAATCATCACATCGGCATCGATGAGCAGTTTGCGCAACTGATCGAGACCGGTTTGTGTTTTGAGGTCGAGTACGACACTGCGCTTGTTACGGTTGGCCCCCAGAAAAGCGGCACCCATCAGCTTGTTGCGCGATGGCTGGACCTGGCGAAGAAGATCGCCCTCGGGGCCTTCCACCTTGATCACATCGGCCCCCAGATCGCCCAGCATCTGCGTCGCCAAAGGTCCGAAAACTACAGAAGTCAGATCGACGATCTTCACGTCTTGAAGGATCGCCTGATTGTTCTCATCGGTCATTTGATTGTCCACTTAGCTGCCTACCGTTTTTTATGAACAACGGCCGAACTCGGCGCGAAGGGCCTTGCCTTGCGCATCGAAGGCCGGGCAGGGGCCCAGTGCCGTTTCGCCGAGGCTGCGCCGGATCGGGGGGGTCGGGACGTTGATTTCACCGGAAGGCGTGCGAATTACGGACCGGTCAAGCTGGGGGTGACCGGACAGGGTCGCCACGTCGTTCACCGCGCCCGAGGCAATGCCCGCAGCGTCAAGCCGCTTCAGCATCTCGGCGCGGTCATGCGAGGCGAACACGGCCTTGATGAGAACTTCGAGCGCGGGTTTGTTTTCAATTCGCGACGTGTTGTCATGGAACCGGGGGTCGGTTGCCAAAGCCGCATCGCCCAGTATGTGTTCACAGAACCGTTGCCATTCGCCGCTGTGCTGAACGGCAATGACGACAAGCTGACCGTCCTTGCATTCATAGGCCCCGTAAGGGCAGATGACCGTGTGGTTCAGCCCGACACGCGGTGTCGGCTTGCCAAGGTAATCGTGATACAGCAGCGGAACCGACATCCAGTCGGCCATCACATCAAACATTGCCACGGAAACGCCGCTGCCCTTGCCGGTGCGATCACGCCCGACAAGCGCTTCGCAGATTCCGGCATGGGCTGTCATACCTGTGGCGATATCGCAGACCGATACGCCCACCCGTCCCGGTCCGTCCGCAGTACCGGTCACTGATGCCAGACCGCTCTCGCATTGCACCAGAAGGTCATAGGCCTTGGCGTTGCGCATCGGGCCGTCTTCGCCGTATCCGGTGATGTCGCAGGTCACGAGGCGCGGGAATCTCTCTCGCAGACTTGCGGAATCGAGCCCGAGCTTGGCCAGCGCGCCCGGCAGCAGGTTCTGAACAAACACATCCGCGTTTTCCAGCATCCTGAGCAGGATTTCACGGTCTTCGTCGGCTTTAATGTCCAAGGCGACCGCTTCTTTGCCTCGGTTCAGCCATGTGAAATAGGCGCTTTCGCCGTTGGCGGCGGTATCGTAGGCGCGGGCGAAATCGCCGGCTCCCTTGCGTTCGATCTTGATCACGCGCGCGCCGGCATCGGCCAGCCGCGAGGAGCAAAAAGGCGCGGCGACTGCCTGTTCCAACGCAACGACGAGTTTGCCGGAAAGGGGGGCTAAGTCTGAACCTGGCATGAGTTTCTCTCAATTGATCCTAAAAGGTTGACTAAATCTAACAATTGTTAGAAACATAATCAATACGATTAGACAAAGACTGGATCGCTTGAAGGAGAACGCCGGTGCAGGACGCCATAGGACCAGACCAGTTTTTCCAGCGCGCGCTGGCAGAGGGAGAGATCCTGCTGCCCAAGTGCGACGACTGCGGGGCCTATCACTTTTTCCCGCGAGTCCTGTGTCCCCATTGTCATGGCGCCGCGATTTCGTGGAAGCAGGCAGGCGGCAAGGGACGGGTCCACACCACAACAGTCGTGCGCCGAAAGCCCGAACGGGGCGGCGACTACAACGTATGCGTCGTCGAGCTGGACGAGGGTGTCCGGATGATGAGCCGGGTCGAGGGCATTGCCCCAGGTGAGGTCGTCATCGACATGCCTGTAACCGCATTCGTGGGCGAGGCTGAGGGTGTTCCGGCCGTGCTTTTCAAACCGTCGGAGGGATAGG
The DNA here is from genome assembly GCF_000768315.1 of Pseudooceanicola atlanticus. Taxonomy (GTDB): domain Bacteria; phylum Pseudomonadota; class Alphaproteobacteria; order Rhodobacterales; family Rhodobacteraceae; genus Pseudooceanicola; species Pseudooceanicola atlanticus. Next base: position 70,279 of record NZ_AQQX01000012.1, on the reverse strand, counting down.
CCATGACCACTGAACTTCGGGGAAAATCCGCCATCGTGGGAACCGGTCATGCCGGTTTCGGAGAAGCCCATGGCCTGACGGCCTATGATGTCATGGCGCAATCCGCGCTTGCGGCGCTTGGCGATGCCGGGCTGAACCTGTCCGACGTCGACGGGCTGTTTTGCACCATGATGGAAGACAGCATGCCGGCGCTTATGGCGGCGGAGTATCTGGGCATCCAGCCCCGTTTCATTGATGGCACAATGTCGGGCGGTTCGTCCTTCGTAAACTACCTGACGTCCGCGACCATGGCCCTTGATGCCGGTCTGTGTGATGTCGCGCTGATTGTTTATGGCTCCAACCAGCGCACCGCATCGGGCAGACTGGTGACCGCTTCACGTCCGCCGGCCTACGAGGCGCCGTATAATCCGCGCTATCCGATCTCGGCCTACGCGATGGCCGCGGCGCGGCACATGCATGAATACGGCACCACCCGCGAACAGCTGGCCGACGTGGCCGTTGCCGCGCGGGCCTGGGCGCAGCGCAACCCCGAAGCGTTCGAGCGCGGCCCGCTGACCCGCGAGGACGTGCTGGGTGCGCGCATGGTGGGCGATCCATTGACCGTGCGCGACTGTTGTCTTGTCACCGACGGTGGCGGCGCGATCGTTATGGTCCACGCGGACCGCGCCCGGGATTTCCCGAAGGCGCCTGTCTATGTGCTGGGCAGTGCTGCGGAAAGCTCGCACCGGCAGATTTCGCAAATGAAGGATTTCACCGTGACCGCCGCCCGCGCCTCGGGCGCGCGCGCTTTTGCGGCGGCCGGCGTGACCCCTGCGGACATCCAGGCGGTCGAGCTTTATGATGCCTTCACCATCAATACCATCCTGTTTCTTGAAGATCTGGGGTTCTGCGCCAAGGGCGAGGGAGGGGCCTTTGTCGAGGGCGGACGCATCGCGCCTGGCGGCGTCTTGCCGGTGAACACGAATGGCGGCGGCCTGTCCTGTGTGCACCCCGGGATGTACGGCATCTTCACAGTGATCGAGGCTGCCCGCCAGATCCGTGGCGACGCGCCAGGCATTCAGTTGAAGGATATTGATCTGGCGCTGGCGCATGGCAACGGCGGTGTGCTGTCCAGTCAGGTCACGGCCATACTTGGATCTCAAAACACGCTCTGACGGCAACTAAGGGAGGAAAGCAAATGCCATTGGATTTCGATGCACTGTCGAACTGGGACTTTGAGGAAATCGAACAGACGCTAACCGAGCGGGATACCATCCTGTATGCACTCGGCCTTGGGTTCGGTGAGGATCCGACCGACAAAAAGGAGCTGGCCTATGTCTATGAGGACGGGCTCAAGGCAGTTCCCTCGATGGCGGTTATTTTGGGGTATCCCGGCTTCTGGCTGCGCGATCCCAAGACCGGCGTAAACTGGCAGAAAGTGCTGCACGGCGAACAGTGGCTCGACATCTACAAGCCGCTGCCGACACATGCCCGGCTTGTCGGCCGTAGCAAGATCGATTTCATCGCCGACAAGGGCGAGGGCAAGGGAGCCGTCATTTACCAAAGCCGCGATATTATCGACGCGGACAGCGGCGAAAAACTAGCGCGCGTGGCGATGTCGGCTTTCTGTCGCGGTGATGGGGGGTTTGGCGGTGAAAACCAGGCGGGTCCGGCACCCGCAGTGCTGCCTGATCGGGCGCCTGATCATATATGTGATATCGATACCCTGCCGCGCCAAGCCCTTATTTATCGTCTCAGCGGTGATTTCAATCCGCTTCATGCTGACCCGGATGTTGCCCGTTCTGTCGGGTTCGACCGCCCGATCCTGCATGGTCTGGCGACCTATGGGCTGGCGGCCCGGGCGATTCTCAAGACGTTGCTGGACTATGATTCTGCCCGGCTTGTCGGTCTGGATGTTCGGTTCTCGGCGCCGGTCTATCCCGGCGAAACCGTGCGGTTCGAAATCTGGGAAGAGGACGGCGAGGCCCGGTTTCGAGCATCTATTCCGGCACGCGACGTGGTTGTTCTGAACAACGGCGCGGCGCGCTTCGCCTGAGGCAGTGAAGATGGCTCAACCGCTCAAGGATATCCTGGTGCTGGATTTCAGCACACTTCTTCCCGGTCCGATGGCGACGCTCATGCTGTCCGAGGCTGGCGCCGAAGTGATCAAGTTCGAGCGTCCCGGAGTCGGCGAGGACGCGCGCCAAACCGAGCCCAAGATCGACGGAGAGAGCATCGGATTTGCCGTGTTGAACCACGGCAAGCGATCGGTGGCCATCGACCTCAAGTCAAGGGGCGCAGTGGAACGTCTGCGCCCCTTGATCGAGAGGGCCGATGTTCTGGTAGAGCAGTTCCGTCCCGGCGTGATGGACCGGCTGGGGCTTGGTTATGAAGCGGTGCGAAAGATCAATCCCGGTCTCATCTATTGTTCGATCACCGGCTATGGCCAGACCGGACCAAAGGCCAGCGCCGCCGGCCACGATCTCAACTACGTCGGTGATGCGGGTATCCTGTCGCTCAGTCGCGGACCGGATGACCAGCCAACGGCCCCGTTCGGGCTGGTCGCCGATATCGGAGGCGGAACCTATCCTGCGGTGATGAATATCCTGCTGGCCCTGATTGCGCGCCAGGCAAGCGGGCAGGGGACGCATCTGGATATCGCAATGGCCGAGGGGGCGTTCGCCTTTGCCTATTGGGCCCATGCCGAAGGTGTGATTGCCGGGCAGAACATCGAAAGCGGTGGCAGCCGTCTGACGGGTGGCCTGGCCCGGTATCGGCTTTATTCGGCTGCGGATGGGCGTCAGATCGCCGTCGGCGCGTTGGAAGAAAAGTTTTGGCAGTTGTTCTGCGATGTCATTGGTTTGCCGGTGGCCCTTCGCGATGATTGGTCCGATCCAAATGCCTGTGCCGCGGAGGTTGCACGTCGTCTGAGGGAACATCCCTCGACCCATTGGGAGGCTTTGCTGGCAGCGGCAGATTGCTGCTGTTCGGTCATGAAAACGCCCGCCGAGGCGGCACATGACCCGCATTTCAAAGCGCGTGACGTGTTCGGGCGGACCGTAAAAATCTCCGGCCGGGACGCGCCTGCTTTGCCGCTGCCAATTGCGCCGGAGTTCCGTTCTTCCGGAAATTCGGTCGGAGTTGCAGCCACTCTGGGCGAAGACAATACGCGTTATGGCGTGGACCAACCAAAGACAGAGTAAATCCCGTTGACGGGCAGGTTTTGAATCGGTAATCTAACATTTGTTAGAAAAAGGGAGGGGCCAATGGACAAGTCTGACGATGACCTGCCGACTGAAGCTGAGCGATATGTCATGCCATCGCGCTTTGTGGAAAGCGATAGCTTGGAAGTGCAGGGTTTCGTGACATCGGCTTTGCGTGATCTCCCTGTGGGCGCAACCAATCGCGACAAGGCGATCCGCCTATTCGAAGCGGTGCGCGACGATATTCGCTATGATCCCTATTGTTTTGCGCTGGATGAGGACTCTTACCGTGCCAGCCGTATCGCTGGGGCGGAAGCGGCGTTTTGCGTTCCCAAGGCAATTCTTCTGGCGGCTTGTTTGCGTGCTGTGGGTATCCCCGCCGCTCTGGGGTTCGCGGATGTGCGCAACCACCTGAATACACCCAAGTTGCAGGAGTTGATGGGGACCGATCTCTTTATCTACCACGGCTATGTTCAGCTGTGGTTGGGGAATGAGGCCTACAAGGTGACACCTGCATTCAACATGGAACTGTGTGAAAGATTCGGGGTCAAACCCCTGGTCTTCGACGGCTATCACGACGCGCTCTTTCATGAGTTCGACGAACAGAATCACCGGCACATGGAATATGTGAACGACCGTGGTCTCTATTTCGACGCGCCGATGGGTGAGTTCCTGGTGGCGTTCAAGGAAACCTATCCGAAGCTGGAAGAATTCAACCGCATCCGGATATCCAAGGATGCGAGCGGATACGATGACGGTTTCGCAAAGGAGGGTGCCTCTTGAGGTATCTGGAAGACTTCTCGCCGGGCCAAGTCTATCGCTTTCGCAGCGCTCCGATGAGCGCGGATTCAATAAAGGCCTTTGCCAAGGAATGGGATCCGCAGCGGCTGCACACCGATGAAGACTATGCAACCGCCATACATGGCAGCCTGATCGCCTCGGGCTTTCAGACCATGCTTGAGGTGTTCAAGCCGGTCATGACCGAGATGATGGTCGATGTTGCCAATATCGGCGGCATGGGCTTTGACAATTTGCGCTGGCTGCGGCCTGTGCACCCGAACGAACCCCTTGATGTCGAACTGACGGTCAACTCGGTCACACCGTCAAAAAGCAAGCCCGACAGAGGTGTTTTGCACTATACGCTCAGCGCCAAAAACCCCGAGGGCGAGGTCGTTTTTTCGACCGACACCCCCGTGATGATCCAGCGAAAACAAAATGACACAAACTGATATCCTTTCCAGCGAACAAGAAGACCTTCGCCTGTTGCGCGAGAGCGTGCGCACGTTGTTTGAACGGGCGGGCGGAAGTGACAGAGCCCGACAACTCCGTGATGCCGGGGGCGGTTTCGATCCGGAGATGGTCCGGGAACTGGCCGAGGCCGGTGTTTTCGGCGTGGCGGTGCCCGAAGATCAGGGCGGGCTTGGCATGGGCCTAGCCGCCGGGGGTGTCATCGCCGAGGAAGTCGGCCGTGTGATTGCCCCGGAACCGGTCGTGTCGACGATCGGTCTGAGCCTCGGCCTTCTGCGCCGCCTTTGTCCGGATCATCCGAAGATGGCACAGCTCATCGGCGGCGAAATTTCATTGGCGGTTGCCTGGCAGGAACGCGGCCCCGACGGGGCGCCTGCCGATGCGACCTGCCGATACGCGGACGGAAAGCTGACCGGTGGCAAGGCCTGGGTCGTCGGTGCGATCGGTTCGCACGGGTTCCTTGTCGTGGCCGAACAGGATGATGGTCCGGTTCTGGTTCTGGCTGAGGCAGACGCGCAGGGGCTTGTCATCGACAAGCGGACGCAGGCGGATGGCAGCTCTCTGGGCGAGCTTTCGTTTTCGGGAACTCCGGCCGCGGAATTGGCCAGCAGCGGTGCAGTTCTCACTGCACTGGCCGAGGCTGTCGCCGATGCAACGGCGCTTGCCGCGGCCGAGCTTGTCGGCCTGAGCGAGCGCGCCTTCGAGATCACGCTCGACTACATCAAGACGCGGGAGCAGTTCGACAAGCCGATCGGATCATTCCAGGTCATCCAGCACCGTGCCGTCGACCTCAACGTGATGTGCGAGGTCGCGCAGGCCGGAGTGCGGGAGGCGCTTGCGCAGATGGATAGCGAAACCGATCCGAAGGTTCGGGCCCCGATTGCCAGCCGCGCCAAAGCGCGCGCCGTCACGGCCGCCAAGAAAATCACCCGCGACGCCATCCAGCTGCACGGGGCCGTCGGGTACACGGATGAGTTCGATATCGGGCTCTACCTGAACCGGGCGCTGGTGCTGTCGGCCTGGTTGGGCGACGATGCCTATCACAGGCGGATATGGTTCGAGACACGCGAAGCAGAGGGGGCAGCACAATGACCGACTGGAACGCTATGACCGATGCAGAGTTCCGCAAAGAAGTGCGCCAGTTCTTCGAGGCGGAATATCCCGAGGAGCTGCGTCACCTGCCGCACCGACCGAAGTTCGCCGAGATCGAACATTGGCACCGCAAGCTTCACGCCAAGGGCTGGGTCGCGCCAGCCTGGCCCGCTGAATTCGGCGGTATGGGGCTGAACGCCGCCAAGTTGCTGATCTTTTACGAAGAGCAGCAGCGCTGGGGCGTCAATCGCGGCCGCGACATGGGCGTGCAGATGGTCGGGCCGCTGATCATCAAATTCGGCACCCAGGAACAGAAAGATTACTGGCTGCCGCGTATCCTGACCTGCGAAGACATCTGGTGTCAGGGATACTCGGAACCCGGCGCCGGGTCCGATCTGGCGAACCTGCGCACACGCGCGGATATTGATGGCGACGACTTTGTCATCAACGGACAGAAGATCTGGACCACGATGGCGCATGACGCCACGCATATCTTCATGCTGGTGCGCACCGATCCGGAAGCGCCGAAAAAACAACAGGGCATCAGTTTCGTTCTGGCCCCGATGGATCAGCCCGGTGTCGAGGTCCGCACGATCACCACCCTTTCGGGTGAAACCGAGTTCTGCGAAGTTTTCTTTGACGATGCCCGGACGCCCCGCGAAAACCTTGTCGGTGAGTTGAACAAGGGCTGGACGATGGCCAAGGCTCTTTTGAGCTTCGAGCGTATCTTCATCGGCTCGCCCAGTCTGGCCCAGAACGCGCTGGGGCAATTGGAGAGCTTTGCCCGTGGCCGTGGCGCGTTTGACGATCCGGTGTTCCGCGACCGTTTTGCCCAGGCGGCACTGGATGTGGAAGATCATGCCGCACTTTATGCCCGTTTTGCAGATCAGCTCAAACGTGGCGAGACGCTGGGTGCGGATGTCTCCATGCTGAAGATTTGGGTGACTGAATGCTTCCAGCGCATCACCGAGCTGATGATCGAAGCAGCCGGCCCCGATGGCGGCTCCATCGGGCCGCTTCAGGTCGGCAACATAAATGTCGATGTTCTGGCCAGCTTCTACAAGGCCAGACCCACCACGATCTACGGTGGATCGAACGAAATCCAGAGAAACATCCTGTCCAAGGCGGTCCTCGGGCTGCCTGGTTAATTCAATACCCCACGGAGGAAATAGAACTATGTCGGATCGTTATGCAAAATACGACAAACTGAAATTTGACTACCCGGCGGATCGCGTGCTGCGCATCACCTTCGACCGGCCCGAGACCTTCAATTCCGTGGATGCGGAAACCCACACCCAGATGACCGACATGTGGATCGACATCGACCGCGACCCCGACATTAACGCGGTCATCGTGACCGGCGCGGGCAAGGCGTTTTCCGCCGGCGGTGATTTCAGCCTGATCGAAAACATGATTGGCAATTCGCACGAGATCATGAAGACGTGGAAAGAAGCCAAGGATCTCGTCTATAACATCATCAACTGCAACAAGCCGATCATTTCCGCGATCAATGGCCCTGCGGCCGGCGCGGGCCTTGTGGTTGCCATTCTGGCCGATATCTCGATCGCCGGAAAGAAGGCCAAGATTGTCGATGGTCATCCCCGCCTTGGTGTTGCCGCCGGTGACGTCGCGGCGATCATCTGGCCGCTGCTGACCTCGATGGCCAAGGCGAAATACTATCTGATGACCTGCAAGCCGGTGTCGGGCGAAGAGGCCGAGCGTATCGGTCTGGTGTCAATGTGCGTCGAGGATGACGAGCTTCAGCAGATCGCTTTGGACACGGCTGTCGAACTGGCCAACGGCTCGCAAAGCGCGATCCGCTGGACCAAGTATTCGCTGAACAACTGGCTGCGCCAGGCCGGGCCGATCTTTGATGCGTCGACCGCGCTGGAGATGCTTGGCTTCATGAGCGAGGACGTCAAGGAGGGTGTGTTGTCGCACCGCGAGAAGCGCACGCCGAACTTCCGCAAGGACTGCCCGATTTAACGCCCGATTGGACGAGGAGGCATGGAAATGTCTGATGATATCTACCAAGATATAGCTCAAGCCTATGCCGCTGCGGCCAACAAGGCTCCTGGCCTGAAATCGCGATTTGCGGCTGCCGGATTCGATCCGGCAGCCGTCACATCGGTGACGGACCTCTCGCGTCTTCCAGTGATGAAAAAGGAAGAACTTCTGAAAATCCAACGCGAGAACCCGCCCTTTGGCGGGTTTCTGGCGTCTGATCTGAAGGATATCGGGCGGATCTACGTGTCCCCCGGCCCGATTTTCGAACCGGCCCTTTCGGGCGGCGGCGGCCACGGCCTTGACCTGCTGTTCAAGTCGGCAGGCGTGGGGCCGGGGGGTATCATCCTGAACACCTGGATGTATCATCTGGTGCCCGCGGGGCTTTTGTTCGACGAAGCCGCACAGGCTGCTGGCGCCACCGTAATCCCCGGCGGCGTCGGCAATACGGAGCTTCAGGCACAGATCATCGTCGAAACCGGCGTGACTTCGATCTGCGCCTCGACCGCGTTTTTCCTGACGCTGGCGGACAAGGTGATCGAAACCTATGGCCGCGACGCATGGAAGGTGAAGACAGCCTTCCTCGGCGGTGAGATGGGCGACTGGATGACCAAGCGCCGCCGGATCGAGGCCGAATACGGCGTGTCCACCTGGGCCGCCTATGCCACCGCCGATCTGGGCCTTGTTGCCTATGAGGATGGCGGCAAAGGCTACCTGGTTCATCCCGACCGCGTGGTGCAGATCTGCGATCCGATCAGCGGCGAACAGGTCGCCCATGGTGAACCGGGCGAGGTTGTCGTGACCGCGCGCGATGCCACCTGGCCGATGATCCGGTTCGGCACCGGCGACAGCGCCTTTGCCCTGGAAAGCAACGCGGATGGCACCGTCAGCCGGATTTCAGCATTGCAGGGACGGGTCGGGGCAGCGGTCAAAGTGCGCGAGATTTTCGTTTATCCGCGCGTGGTTGAAGAAGTTGTCATCGGCACGCCGGGCGCAAAGGCCGCGCAGGCCGTGGTAACGCGCGAGAACGATCGCGACATGATCCGCCTCTCGCTTGTGCTGGAAGACGGTGCCGACGCTTCCGCCGCGGAAGCCGCCGCCGCTGATACCTTCAAACTGCATGCACGAATTCGTGCTGACGAGGTGAACATTGTTTCGGAACTACCCGAAAATGCAGAACTGATCGTCAACCAAAACGACCGCTAAGATCGGGTCTCGATCATTCGCGACAACCGCAGAAACAGATGGGCGGCCGGGCAACTGGCCGCCCTCTTTCGTCAGGAACAGAGCGCATCTTTGGCGCCCTGGTATTCCCGGTCGAGACGGTCGACGTAGTCCGCCGTGGTCATCACCTCTTTCACCGCTCCGATCCCCTGACCGCTGCCCCAGATGTCACGCCAGGCCTTGGGGCGAATGTCGCCGGTGGCCAGATCGAGTTTGTTGCCGATCCCGGCCAGGTTGTCCGGATCGAGACCGACCGCCCGCACCGACGGTTTCAGATAGTTGGCATGCACGCCGCTGAAATAGTCGGTATAGACAATATCATCGGCCCCGCCTTCGACGATCATTTGCTTGTACTCCTCCGACGCGACCGCCTCGGTCATGGCAATGAAGGGGGATCCGATATACCCAAAATCCGCACCCATGGCCTGCGCCGCCAGAATTGAGCGCCCGGTCGCGATGGACCCGGACAGGGCAAGCGGACCATCGAACCATTTCCGGATTTCCTGAACCAGCGCAAAGGGTGACAAGGCCCCGGCGTGGCCGCCAGCGCCGGCGCAGACCGCGATCAGGCCGTCGGCGCCCTTGTCGATCGCTTTCCTGGCGTATTTGTTGTTGATTACATCGTGCAGTACAGTGCCGCCGCACTCATGTGCCGCCTGGTTGACGTCTTCCCGTGCGCCCATTGATGTGATCCAGACAGGCACTTTCCAGCGCGCACATATTTCGACGTCCCGCTCAATCCGATCATTCGATCGATGGACGATCTGGTTGACCGCGAATGGCGCGGCGGGCCGATCGGGATTGGCCTGATTGTGCGCGTCAAGCTCTTCAGTGATGCGCTTGAGCCAGGCTCCAAGCAGCGGCGGTTCACCTTCGGACTCGCGTGCGTTCAGCGCCGGAAAGCTGCCGATGACGCCGGCTTTGCACTGGGCGACGACAAGATCCGGCCCGGACACCAGGAACATGGGCGAGCAGATCACAGGCAGGCGCAAGCGGCCGAGAGGGGTGTCGGAGTACATTGTCTATTTCTTCTTTGCTGTTTCAACAGGGGGTGCCGAGGCCCGTAGCCGTGACGGGCGCGCATGGGAAGGGAAGCCGAAAAAACGTGCCAGCAGACCGCAAGGAAATACACAGAACGGGTGAATTTTACACATGTCTGATTTTCCGCACCGGACTATAGCCCGTCGCTCAATGCCACTCCTATCGTGTTCCATGCTAGCCCATTCCTGGGAGGAGGAAGCGGTGCCATTGCTCTACAGCCGCTCGGAAAGCGTTGGTCGGATGACTTTCGATTTTCCCGAGAAGAAGAATGCCCTTGATCAAGACGCACGCAAAGAGATGGAACGCATCGTCACCCAGGTGCGCGACGATGACCGCGTGCGCGCGCTGTTGATCACGGGCGCCGGGGGCGCGTTTTGCGCCGGAGGCGATATCAGCACTTTCGCCGGTTCTTCGCCTGTGGCCATGCGGGACCGCATGAAACAACAGCACCGCGTAACCCGGATGCTATATGATCTTGAAAAGCCGGTCGTCGCGGCGGTTGCCGGGCCGGCCTTTGGCGTGGGGTTCAACATTGCGCTTCTGGCTGACGTGATCCTGGCCGCGCCCTCGGCCCGCTTTTGCCAGGCCTATGCGCGCGTGGCGATCGTGCCCGACGGTGGCGGGCTTTACTTGCTGGCGCGGACGGTCGGGACGCAGCGGGCGAAGGCGATGTTCCTGACGGCCCAGGTGATCGATGCCCAAGAGGCGCACGACCTTGGGATCGTCCACGCAATCCACGAAGAAGACGCGCTCGACGCAGAGGCCGATGCGCTGGCCGCGCGTCTGGCCGAAGGGCCGACCCGAGCCTTTGGGCTGGGCAAGTCGATGCTGAACCGTGGCATGGATTGCGATTTCGCGACCTATCTCGAGATCGAGGCAACCGCCGAAGCCCATATCATGCAGACCGCAGATCACCGCGAGGCGGTCGCCTCTTTCAAGGAAAAGCGCCCGCCGCGCTTTGTCGGATCATGAACGCGGCGCCCGATAGTGGCCCGCTGGCCGGTCTTCGGGTGATCGACCTCGGGCAGGTCTACCTTGGGCCCTATTGCGGTCTGATGTTCGCGCTCATGGGGGCCGAGGTCATCAAGGTCGAGCCGCCCGGCGGCGACAGTATCCGCGGCATCGCGGGCGGGCGCGAGAACCCCGCAGCGATGATGCTCAATTCCAGCAAACAGAGCGTGACGCTCGATCTGGGGTCCGAGGGCGGGCGCAGCGCCCTGCTGGCGCTGGCAGATTCGGCCGATGTTCTAATCGAGAATTTCCGTCCCGGTACGATGGAGAAACTGCGGCTGGGGTGGGAAACACTCTGTGCCCGCAATCCGCGCCTGGTCATGGGGTCAGGAAAGGGCTACGCGGCCGATTCCGTCTATCGCGATGCGCCGGCGATGGATTTTCCTATTCAGGCCCTGACCGGGCTGATGTCGGTGACCGGGTTTCCCGATGGTCCGCCGGTGAAATGCGGCGCAGCGATCACCGATTTTCTGGGCGGTATCCACCTTTTTGGTGGCATTATGGCGGCGTTGCATGCGCGCGGCGCGACAGGGCGCGGGGATTTTGTCCAGATCGCGATGCAGGACGTCACGCACCACGCGCTGGCGTCGAATGTCGCAAGCTATCTGCTGGCGCCTGACGGGTTCGCCGACCGGGCCGGCAACAGTCAGGCCGTGCTCAAGGTCGCACCCTACGACCTGTTTCCGGCGCGCGACGGGCAGGTGGCCATCATGTGCCTGAATGATCGCCACTGGCAGCAGCTGACCCGGGCCATGGGTCGCCCTAATCTGGCCGAAGATCCCGAACTGGCCGCGGGACCCGCGCGCTGCGCGCGGCGTGCCCAAGTCGATGGCTGGGTGACGGCGTGGACCTCAAGTCAGACCCGCGCCGAGATTTTCGCGGCCCTGAGCAGCGCACATGTGCCGGGCGCCCCGGTGCGCACGCTCGCTGAGGTGGTGTCGGACGATGACATGCGCGCCCGCGGCATGATCCATGACCTTCCGCATCCAGACCTGGGCACGGTCCCTGTTCCAGGGCTGCCGATGCGTTTCGCGGCTCACCCACAGGTCACCCCTATCCCCGCACCAACCGTAGGCGCCGATACGGCGCGCATCCTGACCGCACTGGAACAGGACCTGCCCTCTGCTCAATCAAAGGACACCTACTGACATGTTCAAGCTCGATCCGGAATTGGAGGATTTTCGCAACGAGGCACGCAAGCTGGCTGAGCGCGAGTTTGCTCCCAGGGCCGCCCATTGGGACGAAGCCGAAGAGTTTCCAGCCGCGAACCGCGACAAGCTGGCCGAACTTGGCTATCTGGGAATGTTCATCCCTGAAGAATACGGCGGCTCCGGCGCGCCAGTGATCCAGGGCACGGTGTTTCTGGAAGAAATGGCGCGGGTCTGTTTCAACACGGCGCTGGTCTCGCAACTCTACCTGAACGGCCCATCCCGGGCAATCAGCGTTCTGGGCAGCGACGAGCAGAAAAAGCGGTTCCTGCCAGACATGGCGGCCGGCAAGAAATTCATCGCAATCGCCATCAGCGAGCCCGAGGCGGGGTCGGCGGTGACAGACCTGCGCACCACGGCCACAAGGGACGGCGACGGATGGGTGCTGAATGGCAACAAATGCTGGTCCACGGGCGCCCATGTGGCCGATTATGCGCTGGTCTTCTGCCGTTTCGGCAAGGCCAGCGGGGCGAAGGGGATTGGTGCCTTTGTCGTCGATCTGAAGAAGCCGGGCGCTCGGATCGGCCACATATCGCTGAAGATGGGTGGCCGGGGACTGACCGAGGCCGAGATTATCCTTGAAAACTACAAGGCCGGTCCCGAGGATGTGCTGGTCGAAGGGGACCCGGAAAGCTCGCGCTCCTTCGCGCTGTTGATGAGCAGTTTCGGACCCGAGCGGGTGGGCAACGCAGCGATGTGCGTGGGGCTGGCGCAGGGCGCTTTCGATGCTGCAAAGTCGTATTCCGAGATTCGCCATCAGTTCGGGCGCCCGATCAAGGAATTCCAGGGCCTGCAATGGAAAATCGCCGACATGGCCACACAGATCCATGCTGCGCGTCTGATGGTCTATCGGGCCGCGACCAACCCCGCGCCGAACGGCTTTCCCGATCCGATGGATGCGACCATGGCCAAGCTTTACGCCAACGAAATGGCGCAGAGGGTCACGAACGAAGCGCTGCAGATCCACGGTCACAATGGTTACACGCGCGAATACCCGCTGGAACGTATGGTGCGTGACGCGCGCGGCTTCGCGCTTGGCGGTGGCACCGTCGAAATCCTGCGCAATACGATCGCCGCCATGGTCTACGGCCACAGCTTCGACCAGCGGCGGGGGTAGGGCGGATGCATCCCTCGTTGCTAACGACAGAACAGGTCGCTCTCAAGGATGCCGCGCGAAAACTGGCGCTCGGGGAATTCCGGGACCGCGCCGCACGCTGGGACCGCGACGGCATCTACCCCGAGGAAAACCACCATCGGCTGGCCGCGCTTGGCTATCTGGGCATGACCATTCCCGAAGAATACGGCGGTGGCGGTGCGCCGCTGGTGGATTGCTATCTCGTGATCGAGGAACTGGCCAAGGTGGATTTCAATACCGCGCTGATCGTTCACGATCAGAACGTCTCGCCCCGGATCATCGCCACCTGCGGCAGCGAGGCGTTGAAGCAGTCTTTCCTGCCCCGCTTCGCCGCGGGCGAGATCGAATGCGCGATCTCCTGGACCGAGCCAGAGGCCGGGTCGGACGCCACCGCGGTGACGACATCGCTGCGCCCGGACGGGGACGGGTTTGTGCTGAACGGCGGCAAGATCTTTACCACTTTCGGCGACAGGGCCGATTACCTTCTGGTCTATGCTCGGTTCTGCGAAAGCAAAGGCGCGCGAGGCATCGGAACCGTTTTGGTGCACCGCAAAAGCCCCGGCGTTTCGGTCCATATTCTTGAACAGAAGATGGGCGCGCGCGGCTGCAACGAATGCGAGATCCATTTCGACGATGTGCGGGTGCCGTCCGAAAACGTCGTGACCGAAGGGCTGGCCGGCAACTCCAGCGGCTTTGTCCGCCCGCTGGGTGTCTATAACGCCACGCGCGTCGGCATGGGGATACTGGCGCTTGGTGTCGCCGAGGGGGCGTTCGACCTTGCACGCGACTACATGAAGACCCGTCGGCAATTCGGCAAGGCGCTGTCCGAGATGCAGGGGCTGCAATGGATGATGTCGGACATGAAGGTGCAGATCGAGGCCGCGCGGTCGTTGTGTTATACGGCGCTGTCGCTGATCGACCGCGGCCAGGCCGATCCAACATTGTCTTCGATCGCCAAGGTTCAGGCCACCGAAATGGCACAGCGCGTCACCCATGACGCCATGCAGATGTTCGGTGGCTACGGCTATTTCGGTTCGCTTCCGTTGGAGCGGATGGTGAGGGATGTGCGGATGCTGACGATCACCGGGGGAACGACCCAGATACACAAGAACGGGATTGCTCGGGCGCTCTTCACTGACTGACGAATCTTCGCCAAAGGGAGGGGCGGTCATGACAAGCGATATCACTGTGGAACACTCAGAAGGTCTGGCCGTCGTGTCGTTGAACCGGCCCGACAAGCTGAATGCGCTGACCCTCGACATGCGCGTCGAACTCCTGGACGCGTTTCGCGATATCCAAACTGACCCGCGGATTCGCGCCGTATTACTGCGGGGCGAGGGCCGCGCTTTTTGTGCGGGTGCGGATATTTCGACCATGGGCAAGGACGATGTCTGGGGTGATCGGGCGCGCTTGTACAGGGCACACCAGATGATCCTTTCCATATTCAATTGCGAGAAGCCTGTGGTTGTCGCGGTGCGCGGTCCGGCGGTCGGGATCGGTCTGAGCATGGCGCTCGCCTGCGACGTTATCCTGCTCTCCGAGACGGCAAGATTCGGTCAGGTTTTTCGCAAGATCGGGCTGGCCCCCGATGGCGGCGCGGCGTTTTTCCTTCAGAATCTGATCGGTCGGCAACGTGCGACGGACCTTGCCTTCTCAGCGCGGATGGTGCCGGCGGATGAAGCCCTGAGCCTGGGATTGGCAAGCCAGGTTCATCCCGATGATGCCCTCGACCGGGCGGCCCTGGACTATGCGACAGACCTGGCCGCGGGGCCAACCTTTGCCCTGGCCGGTACCAAGCGGCTGATGCGCGCCGCGATGCAACCGTCTCTGGAGAACTTTCTTGAAACAGAAGCCATCATTCAGGGGCAAATCATCAAGAGCGCGGATCACGCCGAAGGCATCGACGCCTTTCTGAGCAAGAGAAAACCGGTTTTCCGTGGCGCATGACCAAGCGGATTGGCCCTTTTTACGACAGGGAAGAGATAGTGATGGAAACAGTTATTGCACGACTTGGCAGGGTGTCGCGGATTATTACCTATATTGCGACTGCCCTGGCGGCGCTGATGATGGTCCATGTGACGATCGATGTCGTTCTGAGCCAGTTTGTCGCCGAGCCGCTGCCGGGAATGGTGGACTACGTGTCATACTATTACATGGTCGGCTTGGTCTTCCTGCCGCTGCCCTTCGTCGAATTTACCAACGAGCACGTCAAGGTTGATCTGATTCACGATCTGATCCCGGCGGCGGGCAGGACCGTTCTGGACATGCTGGCGCTGGCATTGTCGGCTGTGTTCTATGGCCTGCTGACCTGGCAAACCTGGATAGACGCGCTCGAGAAATACGCCATTGGAGAAAAATCCATGGGTATGGCGGCGGTGACCGTCTGGCCCGGTCGCTTCTGTCTGCCTCTTGGTGCAGGGCTGATGGTTCTGCTTTTGCTGGCCAAGCTGATCCAGAGGCCTTTCACCGACGCTGGCATGGCCGGCCCCAATCACGACATGTACGAATAGGAGTGGAACGGTGAGCTTTTTCCAGATCGGCCTTTGCGGCATCGTTTCTGTCATCCTGCTGGTCTTGCTGCGCGTTCCGATCGCGGTCGCGCTGGGTATCGTGTCCTTCTTCGGGTTCTGGGCGATGCTGGGAAGCGGCGCGGCTTTCGGCCTGCTGACGGCGGTGCCCTATGACTTCGCCGCGCACTGGACGCTGAGCTCGATCCCGATGTTCCTCTTGATGGGCTACGTCTGTTACCAGACCGACATCACGCGCGGGATATTCAAGGCCGCCAGGGTCTGGCTGTCGTTCCTGCCGGGGGGGCTGGCGGTCGCCAGCGTGGGCGGCGCGGCGCTGTTTTCGGCGGCGGCCGGCTCCAGCCTGGCCTGCGCCGCGGCAATGGGCCGGATCGCGGTGCCGGAAATGCTGAAGCGCGACTACGATCCCGGGCTGAGTACCGCCGTGGTTGCCGCAGCCGGCACCATGGGGTCGCTCATCCCGCCGAGCATCCTTCTGATCATCTACGGTATTTTTGCCGAGGTCGCGATCAGCAAGCTGTTTCTGGCCGCGATCGTGCCGGGCGTACTGACGATGCTGGGGTACTGGGCCGTAATCATCGTTCGTGTGTGGATCAATCCCGCGCTCGCGCCGTCGCACGACGAAAGCGCGACATGGTCCGAACGGCTGGAGGCCCTGAGCGAGACATGGCCCGTGCTCTTGCTGGTGGTGGGCGTTTTCGGCGGTCTGTTCACCGGGATATTCACACCCACGCAGGCCGGGGCTGTCGGGGCGGCGTTGTCCTTCGCGATTGCGGCGGCGCGCGGCACCCTGAACTGGAAAGTTTCCAGGATCGCGCTGATGGACACTGCGAAAATGACCGCGGCGATCTTCATCATTGCGGTCGGTGCCAACCTGTTTTCGAGGTTTCTGGCGATCAGCGGTATCCCCGAAGCGATGACGGACTTGGTGATTGACCTGGGGGCCAGCTATGTGATGCTGGTTTTTGGCACCGCCGTGATCTTTTGCCTGCTGGGCATGATCCTCGATCCGCTGGGCATCCTGCTGCTGACGCTGCCAATCCTTCTGCCGATCTACGAGGCGAACCATATCAGCCTGATCTGGCTGGGCGTGCTTGCAACCAAGCTGGTCGAGATGGCTCTGATTACCCCACCGGTGGGGCTGAACGTGTTCGTGATCAAGGGCATCGTCGGAGATGCGGTCCCGATTTCACTGATTTTCAAGGGTGTTTTGTGGTTTTTGGCTGCGGATGTGGTGGTCCTTATCATCATGGTCGCATTTCCCGAACTGATCATGTTCCTGCCAGAGCTCGGCAACTGATTTGGCCATCCCGGCCGTGACGAACCCCGCGCAATAGCGGGGTCTTGAAAAAGAGGAGGAGACCACATGAAACTGACCAATGCGTTTGCCGCGCTGGCGGCGACGGCCGTTCTAGCGGCGACACCGGCCCTGGCCGAAAAGCGGGTGACTATATCCAACTGGACGTCACCCAATCACGCGACATCGCGTGGCCATGCCGCCTTTGCCGAAATGACCGAATCTGAATTTCCGGATGCCTTCGACTTCAAGCTGTTTACCGGCGGCGCCTTGCTTGGCCCCAAGCCAACACTGTCCGGCCTGCGCGACGGTGTCGCCGATGTAGGTCTGCTGGCGTTGACCTATTTCAGGTCGGAAATGCCCTATGCGCAGCTCGTCGCCGATCTCGCTCTTTTGGGCGAGGACCACTATGCCATGGCCGGCGCGACCAGCGAATTCGTCATGCTGCACTGTCAGCCATGCAAGGACGAGTTTGCCAAGAACGGTATGGTGGCGCTTAGCGGGATCAGCACTGCGCCTTATGTATTGCTGACGACCCAGCCGATTGTGACCATCGAGGATATGCAAGGGGTCAAGCTGCGCACGGGCGGGTCGGTCTGGGACCGCTGGGCGACACGCCTTGGGGCAGAGCCGGTAAACGTGCCGACGAGCGAGATGTACGACACGATGAGCCACGGTGTCGTCACCGCTGCGGTGCAGCCGGTCGGTGCGCTCAAGGGGCACAGTCTGATCGAGGTCGCCAAGCACCTGACGGAGTTGCCGCTGGGCACCTACCATTCCGGTTCGATCTTTGCCGCCAGCCCGACATTCTGGGCCTCACTTTCGCCGGAGCAACGCGAGCAATTCGCCAAGAACCTGCCCGACGCCCTTGCGCAGACCGAGGTGTATTACGAAACCGACGATCTGGACGTGCTGAAAGAGGCCGGCGACCTTGGTCTTGAGGTGCACGAACCCTCGCCCGAGTTTCTTCAGGATCTGATCGATTTCCGCACCGCCGATCTTGAAGAGATCGCCCGCATCTCGCGCGAGGAACGCGGCATCGAAGATCCGGAACCGCTGATCGCAAGCTATCGCGAACTGATCGTGAAATGGCACGGTCTGGTTCAGCCGCTGCAACCGATCCGGGACAATCATCAGCCTTATGCAGACCTTCTGCGTCAGGAGATTTATTCCAAGATCGACTTCGCAACCTACCCGAACTGAGCCGTTTCAGGCCTGAATACACAGCGGCCCTTCGCAAGAAGGGCCGCTTCATTGCTTCCTTCGTCTGTTCAGAGGGTGGCTTCGGTGCCCAGGATATTCGTCACCTGGCTGGACAGGACACCGCCGTTGCCATGGGCCAGGACCAGCTCGGCGCCGTCGATCTGGCGGTCTCCGGCTTCGCCGCGCAGCTGTCGCACCGCTTCGACCAGCGTGAAGATGCCGTACATGCCGGGATGGACGCAGGACAGCCCGCCGCCATTGGTGTTGACCGGCAGATGACCGCCGGGCGCGATGCCGCCGTTCGCCACAAACGCACCGCCTTCACCTTTCTTGCAAAAGCCCAGATCTTCTAGAAAAAGGATCACATTGATGGTGAACGCGTCGTAGAGCTGGACCACGTCGATGTCCGCGGGTTTGACACCCGCCATGTCCATGGCCGTTCGCCCCGATTGCGCAGCGCCGGTCACGGTCAGGTCCGCCATTTCGGAGATGTCGCGGTGCGTCGTGCCCTCGCCGCCGCCCAGCAGATACACCGGTGGCCTGGGGTGATCCTTGGCCGTCTCGGCCCGCCGCATAACTATCGCCCCGCCGCCATCGGTCACAAGGCAGCAGTCGCGCACCCGCAGAGGGTCCGAAACCGGCCGCGAGGCGATCACATCCTCGCGCGTCAGAGGATCGCGCATGAAAGCGTCGGGGTTCTTTTTTGCCCAGGCGCGGGCCGCCACCGCCACGTCGGCCAGCTGTTCGCGCGTTGTGCCGAATTGCGTCATGTGACGGTCCGCGGCAAGCGCGTAGGACGACAGCGGGAACAGCGGCTTGTAGGGGGCCTCGTAGGTCGGCAGGCCAAGCGCGGTCATCAGCTTGCCCGAGGCGGTGCGCTGGTTCGATCCGTAGCAGATCAACACGGTATCAGCGAGCCGCAATTCGAGCAGCATCGCGGCCCAGAGCGTGTGCGACAGGAACGACGAGCCGCCCATGCGATTGTTCATCGTAAACCTGGGGTTCAAGCCCAATTCCTGCGCCAGTGTAAGACCCGACAGCATATCCAGCGGCTGGCAGGTGGCAATGGCATCGACCTCGCCAAGTGCGATCCCCGCATCGGCAAGCGCGCCATGCACCCCCTCGATTGTGATCTCCATCGAGCTTTTGCCATGGGCCTCGCCGCAGCCTGCCAGCGCTGCACCGACGATGGCGGCTTTTCCCCGTAAACTCAATTTGCTTCTCATTCTGGCCGGAAAACCACGGCGGGGTCACCTTCGGCGCCTTCGCCGATCGACGCGGTTACTTTCAGCCCGGCGACAATCTGGTCATGCGCGATACCGTCGATGCGCGACATCATTCGTACCCCTTCCTCCAGGTCCACCAGAACCACGTTGTAATCGCCGCCTCGTTCCGGTTTTCGGCGCACGACCGTTCGCGCATAGACGGTGCCCCTCCCGGTTGGCGCGATCCATCCCAGATCCGCGCTGCCGCAGGCCGGACAGATCACGCGCGGATGGAATACATGGGTGCCGCAGCCGCCACATTTCTGAATCTCGAAGACGCCCTCGGCCAGCTTCGCGGCGAAGACGGCGTCCGGCCCTGGGCCTTGTCCAATGCCGGCCATCTCAGAACCCGATGTGGAAGCCACCGTTCACGCTCAGGTGCTGGCCGGTGATATAGGATGCCGCGTTGGACAACAGGAAACAGACGGGCTGCGCGACTTCTTCTGGGGTGCTCATCCGTCCCATCGGGATCTGCGCCATATACCTGTCGGCGAATTTTTCAGAGCGGATGGTCTCAGTCATTGGCGTCTCGACCATTCCGAAACAGACCGAATTGACGTTAATGCGGTAACGGCCCCATTCACGCGCGGCGCTCATTGTCAGACCCAGAACCCCGGATTTTGCCGCGCCATAATTGATCTGACCGATGGTGCCGCGACGCCCGGCATCGGATGAGATATTGACGATGGCACGGCGCGCGGCGCTTTCAGGGTCTTTTTCGGCCTGTTCCTTGTAATAGGTCCCAACGGCCTGCAGGCAGGCGAAGACACCGGTGAGGTTCACGTCGATGACCTGTTGCCAGGTGGCCCGGTCCATCTTGTGGATCATCGCGGCGCGCACGATCCCGGCGTTGTTCACAAGCCCGTTGATGTCGCCGAATTCGTCGAGGGCGAATTTCACGAGCTTCCCGGGAAAGTCCGGGTCGGCCACATTCCCCACGATGGCGCGGGCATTGCCACCGATCTGTTCGGCGGTTTCCTTGACGCCGTCCTCGTTCAGATCGTTCACCACGACCTTGGCGCCCAGCTCTGCCGACAGCGCCGCCACACCGCGGCCGATACCCTGTCCGGCGCCTGTGACGATAACCACTTGATTGTCCAATGCCATCGGGTTGATCATTTCTGTCTCCTTTTGTCCTTCGTTTGTTTGGTCTCGCTCACCATCGGATCACTCAGGTGGTCACGACGGTGGTGCGAGCCGCTTGATCACGGCATCGCCATGGGCCAGATGGTGCCCGTCCTGATTGAAGATCTCGCCCTGTACAAAAACCAGTTTGCGTCCGCCCCCGACAATGCGCGCGCGGGCCGTCAGCGTGTCTCCTTCGGCCGCCGGGGCGACGAAACTGGTGGTAAGCGAAAGCGTAAGGCAGCGATGACCGGGGCGGCCATCCCCCGCGTAGGACGCGCAAAAGGTGACCGCGTTGTCCAGCATGGTCGCGTAGACACCGCCATGCACCGAAAAAGCGCCGTTCAGGTGATCGCGTCCGATGGGCAACCGCAACTCGGCTTTGCCACCGGACCACGAGACGAAGCGCACGCCGAGCAATGCGTTGAACGGGGCGGGGATGTCCGGTCTGCCGTCTTGTGCGCTCATATTACGCTTTCTCCTGCTTGGCCGAGACCATCACCAAAGCGACCGCCACTGCCGCCATAGCGGCACCTGCGCCCACCGCGCCGAGGATCGGAACCGCCAGACCCGCGTTCGAGGGAAAGGCGAAGGCCAGACCGGCAATACCAAGAAGGACGCGGGCGATTGTTCCTGGCAGCCCGGTTTCGATCCGCCCGACGCCAAACAGATACCCCTGAATACCGGCGCAGATCAGCAGAATGCCGAGACCGGCGCGCAGAACCGTAAGCAGGCTTTCGAGTGGACCGGCTTGCAGGATGAACGCCGGATCAAGGACGAAGAAGAAGGGAATTATATAGACGATGCCTCCAAGCTTCATCGCTTCGAAGGCAGACGCAAAGGGTTTGGCCTGGGCGATGGCCGCCGCGGCAAAAGCCGCCAGCGCGACCGGGGGAGTGATATAGCTCAGCATGCTCCAGTAAAGGATAAATAAATGGACGCCGATCGGATCGAGTCCGCCGGCGACCAGGGCGGGTGCCAGCGACACCGCGAGAATCACATAGGCGGCGGTCACGGTCATGCCCATTCCAAGAATGAAACTGGTCAATGCCCCGAGCAGCAGAAGCAGAAAGATGTTGCCGCCCGCGATGAACAGCAGATCGTTCGAGATTGTCCCGGACATCCCGGTCACCGCCAGCCCGCCGACGATCAGCCCAACCGCCGCAAGAATGGCAACCAGTTCGACGAACAAACGTCCCGTGGCTATCAGAAAGTTCATCAGCTCTTTTCGCCCCCAGCGTGATTTTGAGAGCAGCTGGTTCAGGAAAAGAAGCAGCGCGGTCGCATAGAATGGAGCGATCGCCTCGCGCTTGAGGTAGAGCAGCATCCAGATCAGCAGCCCGAAGACGGCGAGAAAG
The DNA here is from genome assembly GCF_000768315.1 of Pseudooceanicola atlanticus. Lineage (GTDB taxonomy): Bacteria > Pseudomonadota > Alphaproteobacteria > Rhodobacterales > Rhodobacteraceae > Pseudooceanicola > Pseudooceanicola atlanticus. The sequence continues at coordinate 48,358 of NZ_AQQX01000012.1, read as the reverse complement.
TACCAGCCTTCGCGCAGCACCTTGCCGATCCTGGGAAGGTCGGCGCGCGGAACGCCTTTCAGTCCGTTGCGCGCGGAGTATGCGTCGATTTGTGCGAACAGGCCGAAAAAGTAGAACAGCGAAGGAAGCACCGCCGCCAAAACGATGTTGGTGTAGTCGGTCGCCAGGAATGTCGCCATGACAAAGGCCGTGGCGCCCATGATAGGGGGCATCAGCACCGCCCCCGTCGACGCCGCCGCTTCGATCCCTGCCGCATAAGTGGGCCTGAACCCCACCTTTTTCATCGCTGGAATGGTAATTGATCCGGTCGTCAGCACATTGGTGATCACGCTGCCGCTCATCGAACCGGTCAGCCCGCTGGTCAGAACTCCTACCTTGGCCGGCCCGCCCCGGACATGTCCGAGCGCGGCAAAGGCGATGTCGATAAAAAACGGACCTGCGCCGGTATGTTGCATCGCGACCCCGAAGATCATGAACCCCACGACAAGATTGACAAAGCTGCGCATCGGTATGCCCAGCACACTTTCGCCGCTCATCGCGTGGAAAATCGCCGTCTCGACGGGTGAGCGCTGGAAGCCCTGGATCGGGCCGGGCGCATAGCTGGCGACCATGGGGTAGATGGAAAACACTAGAATTACCGCGAAGAGCATCCAGCCGCCGGTGCGGCGCGCGGCCACGAGCAGCAGGAACCAGAAGGCGAAGCTGGCGATCACGGCATTAAGAGGAGCGGCGAAATCCCACCCTTTGTTCACCACGCTGCGCCCGTAGTAGGCAAAGAAGGCGCAGGTGATCAGGGCCAGCAGGGCCAGAAAGTAATCCCACCACCGCGTCGATCCGTAGGAATCTGACTTTGAACAGGGAAAGACAAGAAACACCAGCGGCAGCGTCAGCAGAAGCATCACATAGAGGTAGTGAATTTCAAGCAACCGGACGTTCATGAAGAACCCCAGATTGAAGAGGTGATTGACCGAGGCCGCGGTCAACAGCACTGCCGAGACGACGAGCAACCAGCGAACGAAGGCGGGCAGCGTGCCCATTTCGGTCGGTTGCGCCGGCGTGTCCTGCGATTTTGGTGTCATGCCCGTACTCCCGTTCTGTGCTGCGTTTCATCCGGCGCGGCGCCCCTGGACGCCGCGCTGTGTCGCATCAGCGAAAGAAGACTTCGTGGCCGGCCTCTTCCAGTGCGGCGGCACGGGCTTCCATCCATGCAGGGGCAAATTCTTCTTCACCCTCGGGAGCGCCGTCGACAAATGCGTTCCAGGCCTGGAGGAGCACCTCTTGCCGTTCCACCAACTTGTCTTGGTTGGCCTGGGCCTCCGGGGTCCAGAGGCCCTTTTCCTTGAAATACGCAACGCTGCCATCGCTCCACGGCATCACCCAAGACAGGATCTGGCGATCGATCGCATATGCATTGGCACCGGGGGCGGCATCCTTGTAATCGTCGAACCCGGCGTCAAGCGCGGCGACGATGTTGCGCACCTCGCTGGTATTCTGATCGGTTTCAGTGACGAGAAGCGGATAGGGATACAGCGCCATGGGCAGAGGCGAGTCGGGGTCGATGGCGGGTCCCACCGACACCATGTGCGGTGTCACGAAGGGCGTCACGCTGGTATAACGCTGCCACGCTTCGTCTTGGTCCGCGGGTGTTTCAAGCCATTTGAGACCGCGCGGGCTCGATTCGATCTGATAATTCACGGTCGTCGTCGTCAGGGCAAACGCCGCATCCACGCGATTTTCGAGAATACCCTTGAGAGAGTTCACATAGCCCGAAAACTCCACGGTTTCTACGTCGTCCCATGTCAGGTCGCCAAAGGCCAGCAGTCCCTCCATGTTGTTGCCAATCGCGGGAGAACTGACGGCACGAGCGACCCGTTTCCCCTTGAGATCCGCGATGGTTTCGATGCCTGCATCGGCGGCGACAGCGACACCCAGTCCGTAATCGCCGACGGCCTGAAGAACTGCCCGGATTGGCTGCGGCCCCCATTCAGGCGCAGCAAAAAGGAAAACCCCTTCGGCGGCGAAATATGAGGCAATGCCGCACAGGCAGTAATCGACCGTCCCGTTTTTGAGCGGGGTCATCCGCGAGACGTCGTTTCGCCCCGGAAGCACGCGGACCGTCGATCCGTATTTGCTGCGCATCATGTTACCGATGGCTATGGAATGTGCATGACCGGCTGATCCCGTGTCATAGGCCGACCAAGCGATCACGTCAGGCAATTCGATTTCCTGGGCATTGGCCGACGCGGCAATCGCCAGAAAGGCAGCAGCGATACCAGTTGACTTGAAGTTCATGATTTTCTACTCCTTGTTGGTTCTTACTCCGGGAATTCGCATTTTCGGATCAAAGCTCCGAAAATGCGACATCCTTGTCGACGCGTACTTCGGGCGGCAGCCCGAGAATGCGTTCTCCGATGATGGTGCGCTGGATTTCGTCCGACCCCCCGGCAATCCGGTTGCCGGGCGCGGTCAGGTATTCGTTGCGCCAGCGCGCCACGTCATCCCCGACCTTGGCCGATATGCCCGCCGAAGTTCCCGCCAGATCCATCCCGAAAGCGCCCATTTCCTGCCGCAGCTTGCCCAGCAACAGCTTGCCGATCGAGCCCTCTTCACCCGGTGCCTGGCCGCGCGAAAGCGACGTCATGACCCGGTAAGAGGTGAATTCCAGTCCGCGTTGACGCGCGATGAAATCGGCAATGCGCGCGCGCACCTCGTCGTCCTCGATGGCCGGGCGACCGTTCCGTTCGACACGGGTAGCCAGATCAATCAATTCCTCGGCCCGCGCACCGCCACTGGCCCGGCCGACGGAAATACTGAACCGTTCGTTCATGAGTGTGGTCAGCGCCACCTTCCACCCTTCGGATACACCGCCCAAGCGGGCGCTGTCTGGCACGCGCAGGTTGTCGATGAACACTTCGTTGAAACTGGAGCTGCCCGAAATCTGGCGAATAGGACGGGTTTCGATGGCCGGGTCGGACATGTCCACAAGGAACATGGTCATTCCCTTGTGCTTGGGCACCTGTGGATCGGTGCGCGCCAGCAGGATGCCGTGAGTGGAATATTGCGCCCCCGAGGTCCAAACCTTCTGACCGGAGATCACCCATTCGTCGTCTTCGCGGCGTGCACGGGTGCGGATACCGGCCAAATCGGACCCGGCGGCGGGTTCGGAAAAAAGCTGGCACCAGATGTCTTCGCCCGTGAGAGCCCGGGGCAAGAATCTTGTTTTCTGGTCTTCGGTGCCGTGGATCATGACCGTAGGCCCAACCAGCCCGATCCCGATCAGAAAGACGTTGGGCGGGACGGCGTAGCGCCCTTCCTCTTGATTCCAGATCACTTGCTCGATCGGAGTGGCGTCACGCCCACCGAAAGCACGGGGCCATGTCAGCCCCGCCCAGCCTGCGTCGGCCTTTCGTGCCTGCCAGTCGCGCGCACGGGCAACTTCGTCGGCGTCGCGGGCCATGAAATGGTCCTGGGCCTTTTCGCTTCCATTGCGGCGGGTCGTGTTGGCATCAAGCCAGTCGCGCGCCTTGGCGCGGAACGCGGCTTCTTCCGGGCTGTCGCTGAAATCCATCTGCACTTTGTCCTTGTCAGTTCGCGGCCCTTTGGCCGTCCGCCAGATTGCAAAGCAGCCGCTCGCGCCACAAATCGGCCAGGCCGAGTTCGGCCTTCAACTGCCATCCTCGCCGCAGAAACAAATGCGGGTCGGCCGCCCAGGTGAACCCGATCCCACCGTGAAGCTGCACCGATTCCTCAGTGGTGAATTGCACTGCATCGAGAGCCGCGAGGCGTGCTACCGCCGCCGCTTCGGACAGCCGTTCATCCCCGCTCGCCAGCGCCCAGGCGCCGAAAAAAGCATTGGACCGTGCCAGCTCGATCTTGGCGAACATGTCCGCGAGCCGGTGCTTGACCGCCTGAAAACTGCCGATCTGGCGTCCGAACGCCTGCCGCTCGCAGGCATAGTCTCTGGTCAGGAAAAGCGCCCGCTCGGCCAGGCCGATCTGTTCGAAGGCGGCCAACACTGCGGCGCCATCCAAAAGAGTCCGGATCGCTGCGGGATCGGAACCGGGAAGCAGTTCAACCGGCGTGTCGTGAAAGACAATCTCGGACGTCGGACGGGTGCGGTCGATCGCATCCAGCGCGCTGATCGACACCGAGGGGTCCGAAAGATCCGCCAGATAAAAGCGCGCGGTGCCGCCTTCGTCCAGGGCGGCGACGATCGCGAATGACGCATCGGATGCGAACGAAACTGGCGATTTCCTTCCCGAAAGGCGATCCTGCAGTACTTTTGCCGAGACCCGTTCCGGTGCAGACCCTCCATCCTCGGCAAGCGCGGCGGTAACGATCATGCGGCCTTCGGCGATCCGGGGAAGCAGATTTTCCCTTTGGCTTTGCGTGCCCAAGTCCTGAATCGCGGGGATCGCCAGGCCAAGAACCGGGCCAAAAGGTATGGCGGCCAGGCTACGGCCGATCTCTTCGGCGACAATGGCCAGTTCGATCGCCCCCATCGCCGCCCCCCCGTAGTCTTCGGCAATTGCAAGGCCCAGCCATCCGCCGTCCGCCAAGGCGGTCCAGGTTGCGGAATCGAACCCGTCGGCAGCCTCAAGACAGTCATGCGCCACCGCGAGAGTGGCGTGATCTCTCAGCATTCGTGCCAGCGTGTCGCGTATGGCATCGTGTTCGTCGGAAAAGCCGAAATTCATGCTGGTCCTCTTCGGGTCATGGCATTTGGCGCCTGTTCACAAAAGGTAAGGCCCGCGTTCGGTATGTCCCAACCGCTATCCGGCCCCAGCCGCGTAAAACCACATATGTGCTGCGGCGTGGAAAAAGGGGCCAATGGAGCTAAGAATGCGATTCATCAAGAATGTGCTCAATCGACGTGAAAGCCGCAAAAACGAGGCAGTCGATTGATTGCTGCGGAGCTTGCCGCCTAGCGTGAAGGAACCGGGGCGTGTTCCGGGCGCAGGACATGTGGCCGAACCCTCTCAGAAAATGGAACTGATCAAGGGATTTTTGCGGAATGGAAACTGTAGGACTCGGGTTTTGTTACGAAGATTTGCCTGTGGGGCGCAGGTTTCGGACCATTGGGCGCACCGTGACCGAAACCGATATCACGAATTTTGTCAGCGTCACCGGCATGCTTGAGGTCTTGTTCATCAATCGTGACTTCCAGGAGAAGGAATCCAATATCCCCGGTTTCGCCGCGCCCGGTGCGCTGGTCTATACCTTCATGGAAGGGCTCTTGACCCAATCCACAATGCAACATACAGGCTTTGCCTTTCTGGACATGGAACTGAAGGTCATGGGACCCACATTTGCCGGGGACACCATCCATTGTGAGGTCGAGGTAACAGAATCGCGCCGGTCGAAGAGCCGTCCGAACCGCGGATTGGTGCGGACGCGAAACAAGGTGTTCAAGCAAACCGGAGAACAGGTATTGGAGTATACGCCGCTGCGGATGATCAAGGCCCGCACGACGGATAAAGAGCCAGGAAAGGCATAGGCCTGTTCCGGATAGCGGCACTGGAGACATGACTATGAAAACCGCGCAATCTGACCCAGCCGAAGCCGCCGGGCGCACATCGGAAGGGCCCCGGTCCTTGACGCGTATCCTTGCGTTGTTCGATCTTTTGGCGCGCTGCAAACGTCACATGTCTCTTTCGGAACTCAGTATCGCGATTGATTGCCCCAAAAGCAGTTTGCTGGTGCTGCTTCGGCCCCTCACCGAGAAGGGGTATCTGATGCGCGAGGAAGACAATTACTTTCTGGGTCCGAGGATTTTTCAGTTCGCCCAGTCAATTCTGACCAACCATCCGTTCGAATCGGTCCTGCGCGGGGTGATGAATGATGTGGTTAACCAGACCGGTGAAACCATCCTGTTTGCTGTCCGGGACGGCGAGAAAGTCATTTATTCGTCGGTCATCGAAAGCCCCCAGCCCGTTCGGTATGTCGCCCAACAGGGGATCAACCGGCCATTGTTCTGTTCGGCATCGGGGCTGGTCATGCTGGCCTTTGACACGCAGCAGGAACTGGACGATTATTTTCGGCGCACTGAATTAAAGCCGCTGACGCCTAATTCGATCACCGATGAAAATGAACTGCGCGGGTTAATTTCGGAGATTCGCAAGACCGGGTATTCCAGTACAGCTGGAACCGCGCATGTAGATGCAGCGGGGTTCGGGGTTCCGGTCTTTCGCGCCGACGGACACTTGGCAGGGGCATTGGTGATTGGTGCTCCTCTGGAGCGCGCCAAGCGTAACAAGAAGCGATATGTTGCCGCTGCCAAAACGGCCGCTGAACAGCTCTCCCGAGCACTCGGCTATCGTTCGGAGGTTGGGGAAACCGGCCGACACTAGACGTGTGCCGCCCGCCGTTGTTGTCATTCCGCAGGCGGGATCATCTCAGTCCGAGTCCCCGCGCAATGATACCGCGAAGAATTTCGCGTGTGCCGCCGCGCAACGAAAACGACGGAACGGCGAGTTCCGTATACGCCAGAACAGCCGCATAGCTATCGCTCCCGCCAGGCACCGCCGGGCGCGACACAAGACTTCGGGCCAGGCGCGGAATGTCCTTTTCGAAAAGCGCTCCCAGATCTTTGACAATGGCGGCCTGAAGTGACGGGTTCTCTCCTTCGTTCAACATTCCGGCCACCGATCGTGACATCTGCCGCAGCACCATCAGATGCGCGGACAAACGGCCAATCTCGGCCTGCTGCGCTTCGGTTGCGTCGTCGCGCAGCAATCGGATCAGTTCCTCGATAAGGGCAAACGACGACAGGAACCGCTCGGGGCCGCTGCGCTCGAACGCCAGTTCGCTCATGACCTGTGACCAGCCCTCGCCCTTTTCGCCCAGCAGTGCATCGGAGGGCAAAAAGGTATCGTCGAATACCACCTGGTTGAAATGATGCTCGCCGCTCAGGTCGATGATCGGGGTGATCTGAATGTTGTCGGTGGCCTTGAGATCGACCAGAAATTGGCTCATCCCGCCGTGGCGGTCGTCGCTCTTGCCGGTGCGGCAGAACAGGATCATGTAATCGGCGACATGCGCATAGGTCGTCCAGACCTTCGTGCCGTTGATCCGGAACCCCCCTTCGACCTCGGTGGCCATCGTGCGCGTCGCCGCCAGGTCCGAGCCGGAATCCGGCTCGCTCATCCCGATGCAGAAACACAGTTCGCCCGCGGCGATGCGCGGTACGATCCGGCGTTTCTGATCATCGGTGCCCTTGGCAAGTATGAGCGGACCGCTCTGCCGATCTGCGATCCAGTGCGAAATCACCGGGGCACCGGCGGCCAGCAGCTCTTCGGACACGACATAGCGCTCCAACGCATTGCGCGCGTGGCCGCCGTATTCCTTGGGAAAGGTCATGCCGACCCAACCGCGCTGTGCGAGCTTTCGTGAAAAATCGCGGCTGAACCCATTCCACGATTTCGCGCGCTTTTCGGGGGGGAAATCGGCCAGCTCTTCGGCCAGGAACGTGCGGACCTCCTGCCGGAGGTCGTCAAAATCGGTACCGGGCGGGGGTGGCGAAAAGGCGGTGAGTGTCATGCCGGGGCCCCTTTTGCCGCGCTGTCGGTGATGAAATGCCAGAACGTGTCGTGGGGGCTCGACAGGGCGGCGCGCCCAAGTTCCCTGGTCCAGTCAAGCTCGGTACCGAAGTCGTCACGCCATCCCCAGATCCGTTTGGTGAAATGATGAAGCGCGTGTTCCTGCGTATAACCGATGGCCCCGTGAATCTGGTGGGCCAGGGCCCCGACCTTCTCCGCCGCTTCTCCGGCGCGGGCCTTGGCGGCGGCAACGGTCAGCGCAAAGGCCGGTGTGTCATAGCTGCCGGCCGCCATTTCGGCGGCCGTGCGCGAGGCAGCGGTTTCCCCGGCCATGGTCGCCAGATTGTGCTGGATCGCCTGAAACTTGCCGATTGGCCGTCCGAACTGCACCCGGTCGTTGGCGTATTGAATGCTCATCTCCAGGATGGTCTCCATCGCGCCGGCGGCGGCAAGACTGCGGATAAGAGCGCCGAGCTGGCGCATCCCGCCCATGGGTCGTGGTAGGGGCACCGCATCGGTCTCTGCCAGGGTATGATCGAGCTTGATGTCGTCGCGCGGCATCCCGGCGAGATCCTGCGCCGGGGCAACGTTCAGAACCTTCACCGGCAGGGACAGGACGTGATCGGTACCGTCCAGGACGGCAATGGTCACGATGAGGCTCGCCCAGCGGGCAAAGGGCACCAGTGTCAGATGCCCGCTCGCATGGACCCTCTTGCCGCGCTGTTCCAACCGCAGGGCTTCGCCTTCGGCGATGGTCAGCCTGCCACCGGGAAGGGCCATATTCGCGGTCGCCAGCACGGCATTTGCGATCAGGGTTTCAGCCAGAGGCAAGGGGAGGCCATGCGCCCCGGCAATACGCAAAAGTCCGAGCGCCTCGGCGGGTGGCACGCCGAAACCGCCTGCGTCCTCTGGCACCAGCGCCATGGTTAACCCTGCCTCCTCGATCTGCGTCCAGAGCGCCTCGGGGCATTGTCCCGAGGCGGCGTCTTCGCGCATGCGGTGGGTGACATGGTCGCGGAACAGTCGCTCTGCCATGTCATGAATCATCGATTCCATCAGACGGTCCTTTCAGACGGTGTTTGATCGGCGCTGGACATTTCCTTCACGGGCTTGTCCTGCCGCGCATGGTTTTTTTGCCCGTCGGGGGCCGACGCCTCTCGCAGTGGCGGCAGATGCAGCCGCGTGCGCAGATCCCGGCGGAACGCACTGGCAGAGGGCGCCGCGCCCCCGTCCCTGCGATATTTTCCGAGGCAATCGGCGATTTTGTCGCCGATCGCGGCAGGGGTTGCCGGATCCGAGGGAGAGCCGGGGTGCGCCGCGACCGAGGTTTCGGCCAGGGTTACGTTCCCTTTGCGCAGGCGGACATGGACCGTCCCATGGTCCACGCCAGCGTGATCCCGCCCCGATTCCGGTGTTGTTTGGATACTGATCATGTCCATAAGCCGGCGCACCGCGGGGCGATGGGGGTTGTCCCCTTCGAAATCCACCAGCCCGACCTGGCCCTGCTGCAGGGCCACGGCGAGCGTATAGGCGGCACAGAACTTGGCCTGCATTCCATCTTTGGGGTCGGTGACGTGCAACGGGACCATGACGCTTTCGGGCACTGTCATTTCAATCACCGATCCTTCGGGCACCGCCTCGCCGCCGCGTTCGGCGTGAAGGTGCCGCCCGGCGGCGATCATCCTGTGGGTGAGGTAGCAGCAGGGATACAGCTTGCGGGACACCGTGCCCAGATCGATCCGCGGTTCCACCGCTGCGGGGTCGGCCGCAATCCCGTCCGGGCCGGCATAAAGGTCGAAGAAGCCGCGCGCCGCGAAGATATCCGGGGCGCCTGTGATGCCGGCCTCGGCCATCCGGGTGGCCCGCAATCCGACAAGGGCGGCGTTTCCGGCCTGGATCGGTTTCGCCATGGCGCCGAAATTGATCTGCATCCCCCCGGCCAGCGACGCCGCGAGGGACAGAGCGTTGCGAACCGCGTCGTCGCCGAGCCCAAGCTGATGCGCGACCGCTGCCGCCGATGCCAGAACCCCAATGGTCGACGTTGCGTGCCAGCCCTTGTTGTAGTGGTCAAAACCCAGGATCTGACCGAGCGCGACATTGACGGCTGTTCCGACCGCAAGCGCAGGGGCAATGCGATCGACCGTATCCGGCCGGACATCCGCAATGGCCAGCAGCGCCGGCACGATCACAACACTGGGATGAGTGACGCTGACCGTGTGGACATCGTCAAAATCGAGCGCATGCCCGGCAACCGCGTTCAGGAACGCAGCCTGTTCGGGGCTGCCACCTGCAGTATTCCCCGCTGGGACTGCCGGTCCACCTGCGTCGAGCGCGGCCAGCCGGCGAACCACCGGCTCATGCCACCCGCCATAGATGGCGGCTATGGTATCCTCAACGCAAAGCGCGGCCTGCTCGGCGTCCGCATCGCTCAGCCGGTGCGGCGCGGCAACGAACCGCGACAAACGGCTGGTGAAATCGCTGACCATATTGTCCTTCACTGCACTGCACTGCACTGCACATTGCCTGATAAAGGAAGACGCAATCAACTCTCGGCGCAACACTTTCGCACATATGTGTTGGAACAGGATTTCGTATTGTGATACTTGCGGCAGTTGGACATTCTGGATGTCGAACTTCCACCCGTATCGGCGCTGAATCGGAAATTGACCCTGACCAGTAAAGCTTCGGAAAGAATGGCAAATCTGGCTGAGGGTGGTGGCGTATAAGGTCCAGAGGACTAGCGCGCGATTGCGAATAGATATTTCGAGGTGCCGTCGTGTCATTTTTCGCCAGACGATGTATCCTCGAAGACCAAAGAAAAATGCGGTCGGCTCCGACGAGAGTTGTTTCGTGCCATTCCCGCGTTCACGAGATCGACGCCCTGCGTGTCACAGCTTGTAGGGTGCAATAGTCGACCTCGCATTTGCTCCGCGTTCTTGCCTTGAGCGAACTCAGTTGCCGTCGCCTCGCAGACATGAGGGACGCTTTCGGAACGGTGGGGCGAGTTGTTGTCCAATAAATCCGTGAAGCCTTCCGCCACGCGCATTACTGCCCTATGTCTGTTGATTTGTCTCGGCGCAGCCATCGTGCAGGGCGTTTTCTCCTCCAGCATTGCGTCCATTGCAGCCGTGCCGTTCTTCGGACTCTATCTCGTTATTGCATCTCGCTATATCGCCCGCATCGGATGGGTACTGCTTTTCTTTTCCCTCGCGATTGCCCTTCTGGCGCTGGCAGACGGGATCCGAGCCGGCATCTTTGTCGAAGCGGCCGGGCGTGTCGTGTTCCTGTCCGCGCTGCTCACGGCTGTCGCCTTCCTGCGCATCGCGGCCACCCAAGACCCGATCGTCGAGGTTGCCGGTGAATTCCTGACACTGCAGCCGCCGACCCGTCGCTACGCCTCTCTGGGTGCGGGCGGGCATCTGTTCGGGGTGCTTCTAAATCTCGGCGGGCTTGGGGTGATGCTGGAGATCATAATGAAAGGGCTGGCGGCGCATCGGCACGAGATGGACGAATTCGTGTTCCAGGCTCGCAAGCGCAGGATGGTAAGCGCCTGTATGCGGGGGTTTTCCTCGATCGCTTTCTGGACGCCGTTCGGATTCGCTCTCAATCTGATGATTCTCACAATACCGGGGCTCGAATGGACGAAGCTAGCGCCTTACGGGATTGCTCTGGCCGGGATTCTGTTTCTTCTGGGATGGCTGTTCGACACGGTGGAATGGTGGCGCCCGCCCTCGGCGCGCGGCCGGGCACCGGCCCTGACCGGTGACTTGCCGGACTGGAGCCGCTGGGCCGTCCTGATCGTGTCCGGGCATGTGCTTTTTTTGGGCGCCGCCGTGATCACGCTGGACCGGTTGACCCAGTACAGTTTCCAGACCGTCCTGATCACCATCGTGCCGATCTATGCGCTGCTCTGGTCGGTTATGCGCAGCGGCAGTGGCAGCCTTGCCGGTATATCGCGCCGGTTTGTGACCCAGGCACCGGGTTTCGCGACCGAAATGAGCGTGATCGCATCGGCGGGATTCATTGGTCTTGTCGCATTGGAAGTCGCCCCGGTCGAATGGATTGCCGACCATTTGGGCTGGATGGCCACGCGGCCGGTCACGACTGTTGTGCTGTTGATCATGACGGTGTTTCTGACGGGGCTGCTGGGCGTGCATCCGATGATCTCGGTGGTCCTGCTGGCAGAGGTGGTCAACCGCGTCGGCGTGGAAGGTTTGTCGCCGCTTGCTCTGGGCCTTGCGCTGGCTGGTGGCTGGAGCAGCATCATCTGCATGGGACCGGCCATCACGGCGGTGGTCTACGCCTCCTCCATCGTGGGCGAGCGGCCGCTGACCATCGGCTTGCGGTGGAACGGGATCTTCGGTGTTGCGAGCATCCTCCTCATCACGCTCATCGTTGGCGGCGGTGTCGCGGCAGGGTGGTTCTGACCGGTCTCAATTGCCTGTGAGGGACCGGGCGCAAGCATTTCCACATATGTGTTCGATCAGGCTTTGCGCCAGTCGGAAGGTGATGGACCCCATAGCGTCAACTAGGATTGGTCAGCGCAATCACTATCGGAGTGTCACGCCCAACGATGGAAGGCCAAGCGAAACCCACACGTCGCAGCAAGGTCACAGGCCTGCAAGACGCAGCCCGGCTGGCACGAGGCGCTTTGGAAGAACGCCCCGAGCTTTGTCTCGGTGGTCTGTTCAAGCAAAGCCGCCCTGTCGCACTGGTGCGCGCGTTGCTGGCCGCGGGCGCAGATGGTCTGCATGTGTATTCCTCGCCGGGCGCGGGGTATGATGTCGACCTGATGATTGCGGCAGGCGCGGTCGCACAGGTCTTTATTCCCGGCGTTACGCTGGAAAACCGGCTTTGCCCGAACTTCCGCCGCGCGGTCGAGGCAGGGCAGGTGACCGCGCACGCGCTGGATGCGCTGACCGTGGTGGGCGGGCTGATGGCGTCGGCTCATGGCGTGCCGTTCCAGCCAATCGACGCGCTGCGCGGATCGGACGTTCTGAAGCACAACCCGCTTTTGCACGAAATCGACTGCCCGTTCTCCGGCCGCCGTATTCACGCCGTCGGGCCGATCCGCCCCAGAGTGACGTTCTTGCACGCGCAGGAAGCCGACCGTTGGGGAAACCTGCGCCATCTCAGCACGATGGTCTACGCCGATCAGCTGATGGCACGCGCGTCTGACATGGTCATTGCCAGCGTGGACCGGATCGTGCCGGACGAGGTCGTTCTGGACGATCCCTCGCGGGTTACCGTGCCTTCTAATTATGTCGATGCCGTGGTCGAGGTGCCCTATGGCGCGCACCCAACGGCGAGCTTTCCCAACTATGCGATGGACGAGGAACATATTGATGCCTACGCCGATCTGGGGGATGCCGCCCGGACCGGCGACAGCACGGGGCTGGACGCCTATATCACCCGCCACCTGACCGAGCCGAAAAACCAGAGCGACTACATCGAAGCGGTCGGGGGAACCGGGTATTTCGCCGTGCTCGAAGCCGAGGCACGGAACGAATGAGTGCAGCGGTTTCCCCAATTGAACAGATGGTCGTCGTGTTGGCCCGCGATCTGGCCGACGGAGAACTGGGTGCGGCGGGTGCAGCCGCGTTGGTGCCGATGGCGGCCATTGCGCTAGCCCGCGAGCTGCATGCACCGAACCTGACGGTCGGCGGCGAGATGTTCTTCAACCCCGAGCCGGGGCGTTTGTATCCGTCGATGCTGGACGATCGTGCGCTCGGCCGCTGCGAGGCCGCCGAGACCTTTATCGAGTTGTTCGGCCACAGCCATCACGGGCTGGATTTTTTCTTTCACAGTGGTTTGCAGCACGATGTGTACGGCAACATCAACCTGCACCACGTCGGCGGCACACTGCACGCACCAAAGATGCGCGGGCCGGGAGCGGCGAACCTGTCATACTGCCACACCTCGTCGCGGTATTACATTTGCCCCACCGTGCACACGGCGCGAAACTTTGTGGAAACGGTCGATTTCATTACAATACCCGGACATCTGTCCGGGCCTGCCGCGAAACGCGACGCCGGGTTGGTCAATGAAGGGCCGCGCCTGGTGGTGACGCCGCGAGCGGTTATGGAATTCGACAAGACGACGCTGCGAATGCAACTGAAATCGGTGCATGGGGGCAATACGCCCGAAGAGGTCCAGCGTCATACGGGGTTCGATCTGGCGATCAGAGGCGAGGTGCCGCAAACGCGGCCACCAACGGAGGAAGAATTGCGCGTTCTGAGAGAGCGGATCGACATATCGGGGGCCTTGCGTGCTTGAGCGGCCGGGCTGACGATTCTCTTAAAGTCAAAAACGGGAGGATAAAATGTTCCAACACAAGTTGACCGGGTTCCGGGCGGCGATGGGTGCTATTTCGGCTGTGGGGGCGATGGCCCTTGGCGGCGCGGCATCTGCCAAGGATCTCACGATGGGCACGACCAGCCCGACGTCGAGCCATTTCACCATTTCGGTTGCGATGAGCAAGGCAATCGAGACCGGTATGGAAGGCACCAATGTCAGCGTGATCGAAACCGGGGCCAGCGTGGACAATGTGCTGCGGCTGGCGCGCGACGAGATCGACCTTGGGCTTGCCACCACCGACATTCTGATCTCCGCCAGAAACGGGACCGGCAAGTTCGAAGGTAACGCAATCCCAGATACGGTTGCGCTTTATCCTTACAGCGCTTCGATCCTGCTGATCGCGGTCACCGACGAGTCTGGTGTGACGACGCTGGACGAACTGGACGGGAAGAAGTTCAATCCCGGCATCCGCGGATCGGCGGCCGAGACGTTGACGACCGGTGTCCTGTCGATGTTCGATATCAACGCGGACCTGGTGCATGGCGCCGTTGGGGACGCGGTGGAAGGCATCAAGAACCGCCAAATCGTCGGTTACAGTAAATACGGGGCCGCAGACTCCGTCGATGCAAGTCTACAGGAATTGATGACCAGCACCAAGATGCGCTTGATCGGCTTTACCGAAGAGCAGGAGAAAGCGGCGACTGGGGCTATGGAGGGCGTCGGTTTCACAACTCTTCCGGCAGAACTCATTCCCGGCTCCGAAGCAATGCGCGTTCCGAAGCTCAACGTTTTCTTTCTGACCCGCACCGGTGTCATGGATGACCAGACCGCCTACGACATCGCTCGCAGCATCCACCAGAACATGAGCCTGCTGACCGAAGCCTGGCCACAACTGGCGGACTATGACATTGCCGCCGATGCCGTCGCCACGATGGAGGCAGGAATTACCTATCATCCAGGTGCGGAACGTTACTGGAGAGAGGCGGCCGGAAGCTGACCGGAATCGCGGGCCGTCACGACGGCGGCCATAGGCTGATCCAGACGGGGTGCTGCGGGCACCCCGCCGTTACCGCTCTCGGAGAGAACATGACGCAGACATCGACCGCAATACCCAATTGGGAACGGCGCGGAGAGCAGGCGCTTGGCGTATTGTTCGCCGCATTCGTCGCGCTGCATTTCTATAATGCCCTCTTCGGACAGTTCGAACCGCTGGTTCAGCGACCGATTTTTGTCGGTTTCGGTATCGGCTGCGCGTTCTTTCTCTATGCGGCGCGGGCCTCGCGCACCGGTGCGCGAAGCGGGATTGAACGGGCTGTGGACATCATGCTGGGACTACTGGCGTTCGCGGTTTGCCTCTATGTAATCGTGAACCGGGATCGCTTTTCGGATATCATGGTGCGCTACGGGCCGCTCGACAAGGCGGCCGGTCTGTTGGCTGTTCTGCTGACTCTTGAAGCGGCGCGCCGGGTGATCGGCTGGTTCCTGCCGCTGCTGGCGCTTTGCACTGTGATCTATTTTTATTTCGGCCATGATCTGATCGAAGGGGCCTGGCGCCCACCGCGTGTGTCGGCCCGTACGGCGGTCGAGACTTTCTACAGCTCGACTACTGGCCTCTTTGGCTACCTTGCGGATATCGGGGCTCGGGTCATCGTGATCTATGTGCTTCTGGGGGCTCTGCTGTTATCCACCGGGTCGACAGATTCCTTTATGAAAATGGCGACCTGGATCGCCGGGCGCTCTTATGGCGGTCCGGCAAAGGTCTGTGCCCTGTCATCGGCGATGTTCGGGACGGTGACCGGCTCGGCGGTGGCCAATGTCATGGCGACCGGGTCGATTACAATCCCCACGATGAAGCGACTGCGCTATCCGCCGGCCTTTGCCGGGGCGGTTGAGGCAGTCGCCTCCTCCGCCGGCCAGCTTACGCCGCCGGTGATGGGGGCGGCGGCTTTTATCATGGCCGAGTTCCTGGCCATTCCCTACACCGATATCGTCATCGCGGCGATCGGTCCGGCGTTTCTCTATTACCTTGCGGTATGGTTCGGCGTGGATCTCTATGCCCGCCGCACAGGGCTTCAGCCGACACCAAGGAGCGAAATGCCCGAACCGGCGGAATTCCTTGCGCCGGACAAGTCGATCCCGCTGTTCCTTCCCATCGCGGCGATGGTCTATTTCCTTTTCAACGGTTACACGCCAAGCTATGCAGGGGCGGGTGCGATCATCGTGCTGGTCGTGGCCTGTGGTCTGGTGCGTCCCTTCGCACGCGACGGAAAAAAGCAGGGTGTGCTGGCCTGTTGGGCCAAGCTGGCCCGCGACATCTATGAGGGGATGGTCGAAGCAGGGCGGGCGCTGGTGATGATCGCGGCGCTGCTTGCCTGCGCCGCCATCGTCGTCAAGGTTCTGACGGCGACGGGTGCCGGGGTCAAAGTCTCGAACCTGTTGTTCTCTGTGTCCGGTCAGGGGTTGATCGTGGCCCTGTTGCTGGCGGCGGTGCTGGCGATCCTGCTGGGCATGGACGTGCCGACGACGGCCTCCTATGTGCTGGCGGCGGCAATCGCCGCGCCCAGTCTCGTGCGGCTTGGCCTACCCGAACTGACGGCTCATCTTTTTGTCTTCTACTATGCGATCCTGTCGGCCATCACGCCACCGGTCTGCGCCAGTGTCTATGCCGCCGCCGCCCTGGCAGGGGCCAATTTCTGGCGGGTGGCGGGTCGCGCGCTGATGCTGGCCGGAGCGATCTATGTGGTGCCATTTCTGTTTGTGTTTCGGCCGGGCATACTGGCCCAGGGCGGCACGGGGCAAATCCTAATGGATATGGGCGTTGCCTCCGCCGCGGTTTTTGCCGTCAGCGTCGGCACAAGCGGCTGGTTTCGTGGAAAGGTGCCGGTCATCGGCCGGTTGCTGTTCCTGTCGGCTGCCGCCTTGCTGTTTTACGCCGCGCCTGCGGCCGACATCATTGGCGGGCTGGCGCTGGCCGGACTCTTGGCGTGGCGGTTTCTGCACGGAGCACCGCAGCCCGGCCGCGCCGGGTGACCTCCGAAAAGCGAAGAGCCACCGCAGATACCCTCTGCGGCGGCTCTCCTACATTCGACCCCGAAGTGGCTATGCCACTGGCCTCAGGTCAATTTGAAGTAGGGAAATGTCACTTCGTCGTTTGCCTTGACGAACGTCACTTCCACCTTGGCCCCGATATGAACCTTCTCGGGATCGCCGGTCTGGATCCGGCTCATCATCCGGGGGCCTTCCTCCAGCTCGATCAATGCCACGACATATGGCACGTCATCAGCGAATGCCGGCCCAGCCGGACGGCGCGCGATGGTGAAGGTATGCACCTCGCCTCGCCCGCTGACGGTATCGAAGTCGAGATTGTCGGAATGGCAATGCGGGCAAACGGATCGCGGATAGAAATGATGCTTGCCGCAATCGCCGCAGAGCGGGATGTCGAGGCGGCCCTGGCGCGCGGCCTCCCAGTAGGGGGTGCTGTCATGGTCGATTACCGGAAGCGGTTTTTCTGTACTCATCGGTTCAGTCCTTTTGCAAAATCACGGTCGCGCCAGAGGACAGCGTGCCCCCGGTTCCGTGTACCAGCGCGGTCTCGGCGCCCTTGACCTGGCGTTCGCCGGCCTCGTCGCGAAGCTGCCGGACCGCCTCAATCAGCAAGAACATTCCGAACATGCCTGGATGCAGCGCCGAAAGGCCGCCGCCACTGGTGTTCATTGGGAACGCTCCGCCCGGTGCAGTGCGCTGGCCCGACACGAAATCCCCGCCCTCGCCGATCTTGCAGAAGCCGAGAGCCTCGAGCGAGAGCAGCACGGTGATGGTAAAGCTGTCATAGATCTCGACCAGGTCGATATCCGAATGGCTCACCCCGGCCATTTTCATTGCGCGTTCCCCGGCCTTTTGCGCGGGAAGCAGGCGGGCGAGGTCCGGCATTTCGCCGATGGCCCAGTGGGTATGCGCCTCGCCATAGCCCTTGACCGCGACGGGACGGGTGTTGAGGTCCTTGGCCCGCTCGGCGGTGGTCATGACGATGGCGCCGGCCCCGTCGGTGACGAGACAGCAATCGAGCAGGTGCAGCGGCTCCGAGATCATCGTGCTGGACAGTACGTCGTCGATCGACAGCGGATCGCGCCGCGTCGCCTCGGGATTCAACTGTGCCCATTTCCGGGTCGCGACGGCGATTTCGGCGAGGTTTTCGGACGTGGTGCCGTATTCGTGCATGTGGCGCTGCGCGGCCATCGCATAGCCGCCCACAGGCGTGGGCATCCCAAAGGGTGTTTCATGTTGCATGGACAGGACCGAGGGCCGGCCCCCCAGGTTGCGGCTGCGCAGGGATTTCTGGTCTGAGCTGTAGACGATCAGCGCAACCTCGCAATAGCCTTCGCGAAGCGCCATGGCAGCATGTGCGACATGGGCCTCGAATGCCGAACCACCAATATTCGTGCCATCGACGAATATCGGCATGATGCCCAGATATTCGCCCAGCGTCACCGTGGCCAGTTGGCCGGGGCCGGGGACACCCCACATGCCGGCGGTCAGCAGGCCGTCGACATCGCTCAGTTTCAGTCCGGCTTCTTCGACGGCGGCTTTTGCCACCAACGCGGCATGACCAAGGACCGAAGCCTTTGTGACGAACTTGCCGTCCTCCAGCGGCGCATCGGCAACGCCGACGACCACCGGTTCTCGTCCGTTCTTCATATGCTCTTTCTCCTTCTTGTCGGGCTGTCCCGCTGCGCCCCGAACTGTCAGCCCGGGCGCATGGTCTTGGCGATGAGGGTGCGCTGAATCTGCGAGGTTCCGCCGCCGATGGTGCTTTGCATCCCTTCGCGGAAATACCGCTCCATATCTGCTTCGGGCAGCATCGAGTGGCCACCCAGGATCTGCATTCCGTTGCGCGTCACCGTCTGCAGCGTCTCGGAGGCATAGAGCTTTGCCATCGAGACCTCTCGCGTGCAGGGCGTCTTGGCTGCGGCCAGGCTGGCGGCGCGATAAACCAACAGCCGGGCGGCATCGACCTGGGTCTGCATGTCGGCCAGCATGTGGCGGATCACCTGAAAGTCGAAGATCGGCTTGTCGAACTGAATCCGTTCGTGGGCGTAGCGCAGAGCATCGTCTAGGGCTGTCTGGGCATTGCCCACATAGGCGGCGGCCACGGCCACGCGTTCCAGTTCCAGATGGTCGGTGATGATCTTCCAGCCATCGTTTTCCGTGCCCAGCAGCGCATCGGCCGGCAGTTTCACGTCGTCCACGAAAATCTCGGTGGTGCCGGTTGCGCGGCGCGCCATGGTCGGCAGCTTGCGGATGTCCAGACCTTCGGTGTCATTGGGGATCAGGAAAACCGACAGCCCCTTGTGTTTGGGCGCGTCGGGGTCGGTCCGGGTCAGCATGGCAAGGATTGCGTTATCGGCCGCAGCGCCCGAGCACCACAGTTTCTGCCCGTTGACGACCCAGCCGTTGCCGTCGCGCCGCGCCCGGGTCTTTGTCGATGCCGCATCCGACCCCGCGCCCGGTTCGGAAATCGAGATCGAAAAGCGGATGTCGCCATCGAGGAAGGGCTGGATGTACCGCTCTTTTTGCTCGGGCGTGCCGAATTTCTCGACATTCATCGCGGTGAACGTCGCCACCATCAACCCGGTCGAGAAGTCAAAGCCGTATTTGGCCAACCCTTCGCACATCAGGGCATAGTCCATGATGTCACCGCCAAGACCGCCGCTCTCTTCTGAAAACAGGATGCCGAGCCAGCCCTGCTTGGCCACTTTTTCATAGGCTTCGTAGGGGTATTCGCGCTCGCGGTCGCAATTGCGGATATAGTCTCGGCCGATCTCTTCCTCGACAAAACGCTCGACGGTCGCGCGCCACATCTCTTGCTCGGGTGTCAGAAAGTTCATGCGCTCTCTCCTTGTGTTTTGTCGCGCGACGCGTGGATTTTGGCCGGCTCTCCGGGGCGATCCAGACGCGACTTGCGGATCAACAGGCTGAACTCGCAGCGCAGGACCGTCTCGTCCCGCTGGTTGATGCCTTCCAGTTTGCTGGTCACGACACCGTGCTTTTTGTCATGGTCCTTCAGGTCGATGATTTCGGTTTGGGCCCAAAGGGTGTCGTTGATAAAAGTGGGCCGCAAAAAGCGCAGCTTGTCACAGCCATAGAAAGCGGCCAGCACAGAACTGTCGAAGGGGATCATCGCATTGACGATCGAGAACACGAGGCTGCCCTGCACGAGGCGCTGGCCATACAGAGACGATTTGGCGTGCTCGACGTTGGAGTGAAGTTCCAGCCAGTTCCCAGTCAACATGCAGAAATTGACGACATCGGTTTCGGTCATCGTCCGACCACTCGAAATGCCGGTCTGGCCAAGTGACAACTCTCCAAAAGGGTGACGTATCACGTTAATTTCTCCTGTTCGTCCGCGTTGGAAGACAAGACGATCAAGGCATCGGCGGCGACCAATCCCTTCCCGTCGGCCCGGACCATCACAGGGTTGATTTCAATTTCCGAGATCAGATCGGCGTTCTCGGCAAAGAAAACAGATATGCGTGAAATCAGGTCTGCCAGGGCACCTTTGTCGGCCGGTTCAGCGCCGCGTAATCCTGTCAGCAACCGCGCCCCCGGACCCGATCGCACCATGGCCTCGGCAGTTTGCGGCGTGGCGGGCGCAAGCCTGATTTCGGCGGCATCAATCAGTTCCACAAGGATGCCGCCAGGACCGGCCAGAACGATCGGACCAAAGGTGTCGTCGCGTTTGCAGCCGATGATCCATTCTGCCACGGACCCTTCTTCCATTTCCTCGATCAGCGCCGTGCCGCCCGCAAAACGTTCCGCCATTTCCGCGGCGGCCTGTTTCGCCTCTTCAGGGGAAAGACCCAAACGGACGAGCCCGTGATCGGACTTATGCGGATAGTCATCGTGGCACAGCTTGGCGGCACAGCGCCCGTGGTCGGGGTCACGTCGGGGCACCGGGATTCCGATCCGTTGCAGCAGATCCTTCGCATCGGCCTCGTGGATCACCGTGCGCCCGGCACGCTGCCAATTTTCCAGTGTTTCTCTTTGGGTCATGCCACTTCTCCTGTCGCGACCGCGAGGGCGGCGAGGCCCGATGCCGCCCGAGCGGGCGAATCATAGACAGGAACGGCTCGTTCGCGCAGCGCCTCGCCCGAGGCATTGCTGCGCGCCGAACCGGTCCAGACGATCAAGATTGGCTTGTCTGTGTTGTCGAACGCCTCGGCCAAGGCCTCGATGAACTGCTGATCTGGCACAAATGTGATAATTGCGATGGCAATATCCACGCCCGGATCGGCGGTAACGGCCTCCAGACAGCGTCCGACATATGTTGGATTCGCCAAAACCACACCGGTCAGATCGACCGGGTTTGTCACTGACCCATAAAAGGGCACATAGCGCGACAGCGCCGTCTGCGTCGTTTCATCCAGCACCGGAACTTCGAAGCCCGCGCTTTCGGCCAGGTCGGTCATTTCGACCCCAAGCCCGCCGGTGACAGAAATGATCCCGACCCTGTTTCCGGCCGGTCGCCGACCCGCGGCGAGCGCCGTTACGGCATCGACGGCTGCCACGGACTCACGGGCACGGATGACACCGGTTTCGCGAAAGACCGCGCTGATCACCCGGTCGTCCCCGGCCATGGCGCCGGTATGAGATTGGACCGCGCGTGACCCGGCGCGGCTGCGCCCGCTCTTGACCGCGACGACATGCTTCCCCGCCCGGGTCAGCCGCTGGGCCGCTTCGGCAAAACGGCGTCCATCACGCAGTTCCTCGACGTAGCAAAGAACGACCCGCGTCTGGGGGTCATTGCCCAGATAATCCAGCAGGTCCGCTGCGGTCAGGTCGGTTTCGTTGCCGCTGGAAACGATGGCGTTGATGCCCACGCCGCGTTCGCCCAGACGCAAAGCCATAAGGCCCGCAAGTGCGCCGGACTGGGAAATCATGGCCACGGGACCAGGCCGAAGATCGTTGAACATCGGGCTGAAAGTCAGTTGCAGGTCCGACGCGGGGCGCACCACACCTTCGCAGTTCGGCCCAACCAGTCGAAAGGGCGCGTCTTGCATGATCCGGCGCAAGCGCTCTTCGTTTTCATGCCCATCTTCGCCGGCTTCGGAAAAGCCCGAGGTGACCCCGACCACGACCTTGACATCGAGCCTGGTGCAGGTCTCCAGAGCGTCCAGCGCGACCCCGACCGGCGTTGCCAGCACAACCACGTCGATCGGGCTGTCGATCTCGTCCAGGCTGCGCACAGCCGGAAGGCCTTCGATCTCGCCGCCCGAAGGGTTCACGGGGATGATCCTGCCGCTGTAACCGTTGCTCTTCAGCAGGGCCAAAACGGCCTGCCCCAACTTGCCCTTGGTGCGGGATGCGCCAACCACCGCGATGGTGCGCGGATCGAACAGCCCGTCCAGAGCTTGGCCAACCGTGGGGCGGGGTGTCGTCATTTGATTCGTGTTCGGCTCTGGCACACTTTCCTCCGTCAAGTGAAAAAACATTGGTCCCTTTCGGAGATCTAACGGCTGTTCGATTATTCTCGCAATAGATTCCGGTTCCGAGCAGACTGAGGCTTTCAGAGCCGCAAACTAGGGCTTGACGTCGGAAAATTCGCAGAACGAGGCAGATACGTGAAAATGGATAATGGACCACTGAGCGATGTCAGGGTGATTGAACTGGGGCATGTGATCGCGGCACCGATGTGCGGCGCATTGCTGTCCGATTTTGGCGCTGACGTGGTCAAGATCGAGCGTCCGGGGATGGGTGACATGCTGCGGGTGCTGAGCGCGCGGACCAGCGATGGCGTGGGCGCCTGGTGGAAGACCCTGGCACGAAACAAGCGTCTGATGGCGCTGGACTGGAAGAGTGAAGATGGCCGCGCCGTTCTGCGGCGGCTGGTCGAAAACGCCCATGTGCTTATCGAGAACTTTCGACCCGGTGTTCTGGAACGGGCAGGGTTGGCCCCAGAGGTCCTGCATGAGTGGAACCCCGATCTGGTGATTGTACGGATATCGGGTTACGGCCAGACCGGACCGCGCGCCTCGTGGCCCGGATTTGGCCGCGCGGGTGAAGCAATGAGCGGGCTGGCCCACATAACAGGCTTTGCCGACAATGCGCCGATGCACCCCGGGTTCCCCGCGGCGGATTCGACCACAGGCCTCATGGCGGCTTACGGCACGATGATGGCGCTGCACGCGGTGCGAAACGGCAGTGCTCGGGGGCAAGTCGTGGACCTGGCCATTTTCGAGCCGCTCTTGCGCTTGATCGACTACCATGTGCCCACGCGCACCGGCGCGGGGATTTCCGTTGACCGAAATGGGCTTCAGGCCCCCAATTCCTACGCCCCTGCGGGGGTGTTCCGCGCCCGCGACGGTAAATGGATCACCGTCAGCGCGGGCAGTGCTGCAACCGGGCGGCGCCTCCTGGAGGCGGCAGTCGGCAAAAAATGGGCGGAGCAGCCGCAGTTCCAGAGCCTCGACGGCTTTGCGAAGCATATGGACGAAATCGTTGACCGGCTCGGGGCATTCGTTGCGCAGCATGACGCGCAGAAGGTTATCGACATTTTTAGCGCCCACGATGCCGTGGCTGCGATGGTCTATGACGTCGATGACATCCTGGCCGATCCTCAGATCGCCGCGCGGGGGGACATTGTCGGGGTGGAGGGCGACGACACCAAGGTCGTCGGGCCGGTACCAAAGCTGGACAAGACGCCGGGGCGGCTGCGCTGGCTTGGGCGCAGCGAACTGGGTGCCGACACCCGCGCAATCTTACAAGAGCTCGCGTACGACACCGGGCAAATCGACACCCTAATCGAACAAGGCACTGTGGCCGAACCGGGCCGCTGAGCCCGGTCTGCAAGACGTGAGGAGAAAATCATGACCTATCAGATGACATCCGAACAGCAGGGAATCCGCGATGCGATCCTGCGGATCTGCGAGGAATTCGACGACGAGTTCTGGCTGACACGCGATCGCGTAGGCGGCTTCCCGCGAGAGCTGCATCAAAAGCTGGCCCGCGATGGTTGGCTGGGGATTGCAATCCCCGAAGAGTACGGAGGTGCCGGTCTTGGCATCGTCGATGCCGCGATTATGATGCAGGCCATTGCGGAATCCGGCGGCGGCAACAGCGCCGCATCGGCGATTCACATGAATATCTTCGGTCTGAACCCAGTCGTGAAGTTCGGCACCGATGACCAGAAACAGAGATACCTTCCGCCTTTGGTGGCAGGCGACGAACGTGCGTGTTTCGGGGTGACCGAGCCGACAACCGGCCTGGACACCACCAAACTGAAAACACGCGCCGTGCGACAGGGTGACCGGTATGTGGTGCACGGCCAGAAAGTCTGGATTTCAACCGCTCAGGAGGCCGACAAGATCCTGTTGCTGGCGCGCACGACCCCGCTTGAGGACGTCAAGAAACCGACAGAAGGATTGAGCCTTTTTTACACCGACCTTGACCGATCTTTCGTCACCGTGCGCGAAATCGAAAAGATGGGCCGCAAATGTGTCGACTCGAACGAACTGTTCATCGACGGGCTTCCGATCCCTGCCGGGGATCTGATCGGCGAAGAAGGCCAGGGATTTCGTCAGATCCTGCACGGGCTGAACCCCGAACGGGTTCTGATTGCCGCTGAAGCAGTCGGAATCGGGCGGAATGCGCTTCGGCGCGCCGCGGATTACGCCAATGAGCGCGTCGTTTTCGGCAGACCAATCGGTCAGAATCAGGGTGTACAGCACCCCCTGGCCGCCAGCTGGGCGGAACTGGAGGCGGCCAACCTGATGGCGATGCACGCCGGCGCACTCTATGACGCTGGCAAGCCCTGCGGTAATGAAGCCAACGCTGGCAAATACCTAGCGGGCGAAGCGGCGGTGAAGGCGACTCAGACCGCGCAGCTGACCTTCGGCGGGTTCGGATACGCCAAGGAATACCATGTCGAGCGTCTTGTTCGGGAAGCCATCCTGTTCCGCATCGCGCCGGTCACCCCGCAACTGGTGCTTTCGTTTATCGCGGAACATGCCCTCGGCCTGCCAAAGTCCTACTAATTACGAACATCAAAGGAAGTCCAATGCGAATTCACGGAATGGATGCCATTTTCAAACCTCGCTCAGTAGCTGTGATTGGCGCCTCAAGCGACCCCAAGCGCATCGGTGGAAGGCCGGTGGATTTTCTCAAACGGCACGGTTTCGACGGCCCGATCCTGCCGATCAACCCAAAATCGCCCGAGGTGCAGGGCCTGACGGCGTATCCGTCGATCTCGGAGGCCCCCACGACACCGGACCTGGCTGTGATCGCGCTGCCCGCGCCGCTGGCCGTTCAGGCGGTCGAACAGTGCGCGGCCCAGGGTGTGCGGGGGGCGGTGATCTTCAGCTCGGGTTTCTCGGAGGTCGATGCTGACGGGGCCGCCCTTCAGGCGCGCATGGTCGACATCGCGCGCGAGGGCGGTATGCGGCTTGTGGGGCCGAACTGCCTTGGTATCGCGAATGTGCGCCATAACCTGTATGCAACATTCACACCCGGGGTCGAGAAGCATCTGCCAAAACCCGGCGGCGTGTCGATTGTCAGCCAGAGCGGCGCGTTCGGCTCGTATTGCATGACGCTCGTTCGAATGCGCGGACTTGGGGTCAATACCTGGGCGACGACGGGCAATTCCTGCGATGTCGATTTTGCTGATGCCGTGGCCTATTGCGCACAAGATGACGATACCCGCGTGATCATGGGATATCTCGAAGGTGCAACCGATCGCGACAGGCTGGTCGAGGCACTGGAGCTGGCGCGTGCCTGCGAAAAGCCGGTGGTCATGATGAAAGTCGGGCGCAGTGCGGTCGGGGCAGAGGCCGCGCAATCGCATACCGCCTCATTGGCTGGGGCAGACTCGGTCTATGACGCGGCTTTCCGGCAGTACGGCGTTTACCGGGCGCAATCGGTCGATGAAATGTTCGATGTGACTTATGCCTGCGCCGAATCCGCGGCGATGATGCAGGGCGACCGGCTGGGCCTTGTGACAGTCTCGGGCGGGGTTGGGGTGCTGATGGCCGACGAAGCCGAAAAGCTGAAACTTGACGTGCCTGCGCTTCCCGATCATGCACAGAAAAAGCTGAAAGAGGTGCTGCCATTTGCCGGTGTCCGAAACCCGGTTGATGTGACGGCGCAGCTGGTCAATCAGATCGACCTTCTGGAAACCAACATGGATGTGTTGTTCGGCGATGGCGACATCCACGGAGCAATCATCTTCATGTCGACGGTCGGTCTGGTCGCCGACCTGAACGAAGCCATTCGAAGCGGTCTTGAGCGCATCCGCGCGAAATATCCCGGTCGGCCAATGCTGTTCTGTTCGCTGACAGAGCCAGAGGGTCGCGCCGCATATGAAAAGTCGGGGTTCATTGTGTTCGAGGAACCGACCCGCGCGGTCCGGGCTATGGCCGCGTTGCGCTATTTTGCCCGTTCCTTCGCGCGGGCAGGAGAAAAGGACCCGATCCCCGAACTGTCCAACCTGTCGCCGTTGCCGGACGGAATGGTGAACGAGATCGAGGCCAAGGCCCTGCTTGCAGAGGCCGGAATCGGGATCGTGCGCGAAACTCTGGCCACCACCCCCGAAGCGGCGGCCCAGGCAGCGCAAGAAATGGGATTCCCGGTCGTGCTGAAGATTGCCTCGCCCGACATACTGCACAAATCCGACATCGGGGGCGTAGCGCTTGATTTGCATTCGGCCGAAGATGTCCGCTCTGCCGGGGCACGAATCCTGGACCTGGCGTCCGAGAAGATGCCCGGTGCGCGGATCGACGGACTGGTCGTGGCGGAACAGGCAGCACCTGGACTGGAGGCTATACTCGGCGTGACCCAGGACCCGGCTTTCGGCCCGGTGGTCATGTTCGGTCTGGGCGGGGTGTTTGTCGAGGCCCTCGAAGACGTGTCTTTCCGCGTCGCACCATTTGGACCTGCCGAAGCGCGCCGTATGATTGACGAAATCCGCAGCCGCAAACTGCTGGACGCATTCCGAGGCGCACCCGAGCGCGACCTCGACGCTCTCGCCAACGCCCTTGCCCGACTGTCTGCATTTGCCGCCCATCACGGGGCCGCGCTTGAGACTATTGATGTCAATCCATTGATCGTCGGGGCAAGCGGGCAGGGTGCCGTCGCCGCTGACGGTGTGATTATACCCGCCATGCGAGGAGACCACTGACAACCGGACCCGAAATCTTCCCTGATCCCCAAGTCGCTTGCGGCGTGCTCCCGGCGTTTTCTAACAGTTGACAGAATTCACAAGCGCGGCCATCCTTTCGCGTGGAACGCTGTGCATATAACTGCACGCGGAGGGAGGAGATCATGGAAACCACGCAACAGATTTCAACAAAATCAGGCGGCGATCACATTGTGAAATCGGTGGCGCGCACCTGTCAGACTTTGGTGTACTTCGATGAAGTTCGGCGACCGCTGTCGGTCGTGGAAGTATCCAAGGAACTGGGGTACCCGCAGTCAAGTACCTCGGCGCTGCTCAAAAGCTTGGTTAAGCTTGGATTTCTGACCCACGATTCCCGAAAGAAGAGCTACTTCCCCACCGAGCGCGTTCCGCTTTTAGGGTCATGGATGAATCCAGATCTGTTCGGCGAAGGCACGATCCACCGGCTGCTCAAAAACATCTCGGAACGCACGCAGCATGTGGTGGTTCTGGCAACCAAGAACGGGGACGAAGCTGAGTACGTCCAAGTTATCCTTCCGAAAGATTCGCCGATCCACCACATATCGCTCGGGACACGTCGTCCGCTGGGGAACTCCGGTGTCGGGCGCGTTCTGATGAGTCGTTTCAGTGACGACGAAGTGCGCAGTTTGTTCCGCAAAATCAACGCCTATCGCGCACCCGACAAACCGGCAGTGGACGTGAAAGCTTTCGTGGCCTCGTTGGCAGAAACCCGTGCCAAGGGCTATTACCTCTCAACCGATCAGGTGGTTCAGGGGAGCGGCTTGATTTCCATGCCGTTTCCTAACCACCTGAGTTCGCGGCTTTTTGCTGTCGGGGTTGGCGCTCCAACCGATGTAATCTTGCGATCCGAAGCAGAGATCGTAGGGATCATGCGCGAAGAAATCGTTCGAAATCTGAAGAAGATGGATCAACAGTCCCTGACTTCCTGATCGTCTGCGCCAGCCAGTGCCGTAACAAAATGGCCCGGCTTCATGAAAACGGGACTTGGGGGTCGCGGACCAAACGCGCCATTTGCCGATTTCAGGGTCCATTTTCAGGCGGCGGAAATAGCCTCTTCGCGTCAGGCTCAAGGTTGAGCCTGACCGGCGGGGCGTCGTTAGCACCGGCATCCCCGAAGGCCGGGCGGTGTAGGATGCGCTGCCCAGAGCAGTGCGACCACGGTTTCGGCCCGCCCCAAGAATACCGGCTTGAAGAGAGGCGCCGCGAAAGAGGCCGACCATCATCGTGTTGATCGTAAGCGGCGTCTACGCCCCACCGGAGTTCAGCTCGACGGCTTGAAGTTCCAGGGTAGCAACTCGTCGATCCGGTTCGCGGGATGCCCTGCCGCGATCGCCTCGAGCGTCGCCTTGAGATAGACAAAGGGTTCGATTTCGTTGATCTTTGCTGTGGCGATGAGCGAGGCGATGCGGCCCCAGGTCCGACCACCTTCGTCGTGGCCGGCGAAGAGTGCGTTCTTCCGCGTCAGGGCGATCGGCCTGATGAGATTCTCCACGGCATTGGAGTCGATCTCGACGCGTCCGTCCTGCAGGAAGGTCTGTAGCCCGTCCCACTGCCGGTGGATATAGGCGAGTTTCTCACCGAGGCGGGACTTGGCGGAGATCGGCGGCGCTGGCTCTGCAACCATTCGCCGAACTCGGCCACCAGCGGCGCGGTGCGTGTCTGTCTCGCAAACAGGCGCTGTCCCGGTCCCATGCCGCGGATCTCGGTTTCGATCCGGTAGAACTCGGCGATCCGGCGCAGCCCCTCGGCGGCGATCTCCGATCCATCACGGTCGAAGACTTCCTTCAGCTTCCGGCGGGCATGTGCCCAGCAGTGCGCAACCGTGATCGGCGCGCCGCCCTTGCGCGAGGGGCGCGTCAGCCGATCGTAGCCGGGATAGCCGTCCAGCTGCAGGATGCCGTCGAAGCCCTGCAGGATCTGCTCCGCGTTCACGCCGGCGCGGCTCGGGCGGTAAGTGAAGACCACGCCGGGCGGGTCATCGCCGCCCCAGCCCCGATCATCTCGGGCCAGCGCCCAGAGGAAGCCAGTCTTCGTCCTGCCTCGCCCGGGCTCCAGAACCGGCGCCGTCGTTTCGTCCATGAAGAGTTTGCCCGAGCCCTTCAGGTGCTCGGCGAGCCGGTCGACCACCGGGGCAAGGTGGAAGGCCGCGGTGCCGACCCAATCGGCGGGCGTGCTGCGCCGAAGGTCGATCCCGGAACGCGCGAGGATCTGGCTCTGGCGATAGAGAGGCAAATGGTCGGCGAACTTGGCGACGAGCACATACGCAATGGCGCCCTCGGTCGGCAGCCCGCCCTCGATCAGGAAGGCAGGGGCTGGCGCCTGGGTGACCCCTTCGGCGTAGGCACGGCAGGCATACTTGGGTCGAACCGTCACGATGACGCGGAGCTGGGCCGGCACGATGTCCAGCCGCTCGCTGCGGTCCTCGCCGATCCGGTGCATCGTGCCGCAGCCGCAGGGACACTCCAGGCTGGCCGGCTCGATCATCTGCTCGATCCGGGGGAGGCTCCCAGGCAAATTGCCCCGATTGCGGCGGGCGACCTTGGATCGCCGCGGACCGGACGAGGCCGTGGCGTCTTCATCCTGCTGGGCCTCTGCCTCGACGACGGCAGTTTCCAGATCTTCGAAGGCCAGATGCCGCTCGTCCTCACTCAGTTTCTCGGACCTTTTGCCATGCACGACCTGGTTCAGTTCGGCGACGAGGTGCTCGAGGCGCTTGTTGGCTTCCCTGAGTGCATCACGCTCGCGCAGGACGGCCAGAACAGCGTCACGCTGGTCTTCCGGAATGGCCGACAGGTCGAGGGATAGGGCGCTGGACATGGCGGCATCATATCCCGCTCCTGCGTTTGTCAGGCCGGCTTTCCCCGCCCTGAGTCACTCTGCCACAGCGGGGGCGCGCGTCTCCAGAGACCGCACCCGCCGCCAGTCCAGCCCGGCGAACAGCGCCTCGAACTGGGCGCGATTCAGGGTCATCGCACCATCCCGGATCGCGGGCCAGGTGAAGGTGCTCTCCTCCAGCCGTTTGTAGGCCATGACGAGACCGCTGCCGTCCCAGAACAGGATCTTCATCCGGTCTGCGCGATTCGCCCGAAAGATAAAGACCGTCCCGGTGAACGGATCTTCGGTCAAGGTCGACTGCACCAAGGCTGCCAGTCCATCATGCCCCTTGCGGAAGTCTACCGGCTTCGTCGCCACCAGGATGCGGACCCCTTGAGACGGCATCAGCATGCAGGCGCTTCCAGAGCGCGCACGATCGCGGCGATCTGACCTGCCGACGTGTCAGAAGACAGCTCGATCCGGGTTGTTCCCTTGACGATCCGGATCACCTGCTGGGGCTTCGCGTCGGAAAGCTCGGGCGTCTCAGTCGGATCGCAAATGACCAGAGGCGCGAAGACCGGCTCTCCGAGTTCCGCCGGAGGAAGAACCAGCTGGCCCTGCTTTGCCAGACGCCGCCAAGCCGAGAGCTGGTTTGGGCGGATGTCATATCGCTCGGCAATCGCATTCACGGTCGCTCCCGGCTCCAAAGTCTCTGCCACAGCGCGAGCCTTCACGTCGTCCGGCCAGCGCCGATGACCTGACCCGTAGATCTCGACGCCCAGAGATCTGAGAAACGAATTTGTCGCGCACATTGCGAAACACACTCCCCATCATGAGATGGATATCACCTCGCAGTGCCGGAGCTCATCTACAACGTGGGACGCAGCCGCCGCTTACTGTTGATCGGCAGGCCACGGAATCCTTTCTTTCGGCCGTGAAAGCGCTGGAGATTCCCACCCACGATTGGCGTTCGATCTTCTCTGTTGCGTCGCCGCGGATTCAGTTCGCGTATTCGCATATATGTGTGATCTCGCGACAGTTGCGCTCCCGGCCACCCATAAACATTGACCGGTTCACCGCACCATGGTGCGCTGATCGACAACGCCACAGGGAGGAAGACTGCCATGACAAGAAACACAAAACTCGATCGGTTTGCCGCAGGGGCGGCGCTGGTGATCGCGGTCGGAACGATGCCGCAAATTGCGGCGGCCGAAGTGACACTCAAGGTTGCAGATACCTTTCCGCCCGGCCACTACATCGTCGAGACCGGCACCACCTACTGGATGGACCGCGTAACCGAGCTGACCGATGGCGAGGTCAAGTTTCAGTATTTCGGTGCCGGTCAGTTGGGTTCGCTGCGCGATATGTTCTCGATGGTGCAGACAGGCGTGGTGGACATCGGCTATGTTCCGCCGGCCTATAACGGGGGCACGATGCCGCTGGCGGGCGTGCACACGCTTCCTGGCCTTTTCTCGCAGAGCGTTGTCGGGACGCCCGCTTTTTTTGAAACGGTGACGTCGGATCCGATCCTGCAAAACGACTTCCTGGCCAACGGGATGCGCCCAGTCTGGGGTGTAATGACCTCGACCTACAACCTGTTCACCCGCGACCAGGATGTTAGCGGCATTGATGACATCAAAGGGCTGAAACTGAAAACCATTGCCGGGAACATGGCGGAGTCGGTCAAGGCCCTGGGGGGCGCGCCGGTTGATATTCCCAGCCCGGAAACCTATCAGGCCATCCGCACCGGCACCGTCGACGGCACGATCTTTCCCACCACCAGCATCTATTCCTACAAGCTGGACGAGGTAATCGATACCGCCGTTCTGGGTCTGGATGTTTTTGTGTATTGGGCGCCCTACGCGATCCGCGAGGAGGTCTGGCAGGATCTGTCGCCAGAGCATCAACAGGCCATTCAACAGGCGTCGCAGGAGGCGATGCAGCGAGTTGCCGAAGAAACCGACCGATCGGCCGCCGAGCTTGAGGACAAGATGCGGGACAGCGGTATCGAGGTCATCGTTCTGGATGAAGCGCAGCGCGAAAAGGTCAAATCGGCCACAGCGCCGGTGTTCGATGCCTGGGTCTCTGGTCTGCAAGAGCGCGGACTGCCTGCGGGCGAAGTGCTGGAGATGTTTCGTGCGAACATCGAAAAGCACCAGACGCAGTAAGGCGCGCAACCGTGTCCCGTCACGATCTTGATCCCCGAGAGGACGCCGTGCCGTCGCCGAGAGTTGGATTGCACGGTCCTCTGGGCCGAGCGATGGACCGGGTGGATACCGGGATGAACTGGCTGTCGCGCGCTGCGATGATGGTCATGCTGGTGCTGATCCTCATACAGGTCTTTACGCGCTATATCCTGAATGACCCGATCGAAGGGGTCATTGGCGCTACAGAGCTATATCTGATGCCCATCATCGTGTTCGGAAGCCTGAGCTATCTGGAAATGTATGATGGCCACGTGCGAGTGGGGATAGTGTTTGATGCTCTGCCCGAAGGGCTGCGGGCCGGTTTCAATGTCGTCTTGCGATTGGCAGCGGCCGCGTTTTTTGCGCTGATCTGTTACGGTGCCTCGCGCGAGGCGCTTAAGGCGTGGGACTTCGGATATCGCACATCCGGCGACATCGACGCGCCTCTCGTCACCACGCTTGTGATTGCGCCGATTGGCTGCGTGCTGATCGTTCTGCGCCTTCTCGTAAATGCGGCGGGTGACGTTCAGCACCTTCGCGGCGCTTCGGATCGGATTGGCTGAGTATGGAATTTCTTGCACCTGTGTCGCTATTGCTGGCGGGGCTTCTCGTCGTCGGGATGCCGATAGGCTTCGCGATGGGCATCGCCGGCACCGTCGGCCTGTATCTGATCGGCGGGCTCAATCTGGCGCTCGGCATCCTGTCGGTGGCCCCGTATCGCAACACCGCCTCTTGGCTGTTGACCGCCATTCCCTTGTTCATCTTGATGGCCGAGATCCTGTCGGCCAGTCGGATTTCGTCGGACATGTTCCGCGCCGCCAACAGGTGGGTGGGCCATTTGCCCGGCGGACTGGCCGTGGCCACGGTCTTTACCAGCGCAGGCTTCGGGGCGGTTTCGGGCTCGTCCACCGCGGCGACGGCCACGATGGCGCGCACCGTCGCGCCCGAGGCTGAGAAATATGGCTATGACCGCGGCATGATCGTAGGCACGGTTGCGGCCGCCGGGACGTTGTCGATCATGATCCCGCCTTCGGTTGTGCTGATGGTTTACGGTATCATCACCGAAACCTCGATCGGCGGGCTGTTCATTGCCGGCATTCTGCCGGGTCTCATTACCGCGCTCAGCTTTGCCGGGATCACGATGGTCTGGGCGACGCTGAACCGCGATCTGGCGCCACCAGTGCAAAGCCATGGGTGGCGTGAGCGCTTCGCGTCACTGCGCGACATCTGGCCGGTGGTTCTGCTGTTCGTCTTTGTCGTGGCCGGGATTTATTCTGGCGCTGTCACCGTGACCGAAGCCGCCGCGGTCGGCTGCTTTGGCGCGATCATGATTGCCGCCGGGTTGCTCAGACGTATGGGCTGGCGCGAATTCATGGGGGCGCTCGAACGTACAACGCGCCCGACTGCAATGATCTTCACCATTATTATCGGGGCGCACATTTTCGGCTATTTTGTCACCCTGACCATGGCACCGCAGGCGCTGGTTTCGTACGTGCAAGGGCTTGAGATCGGGCCGGGCGTGGTGATTTTAATCCTGATCCTGATCTACATCCTGCTGGGCTGCGTGATGGATCAGCTGGCGATCCTGATCCTGACCATGCCGATCGTCTTTCCAATGGTCATGGAGCTTGGCTATTCGCCGATCTGGTTCGGCATCCTGGTGACCAAAACGGTCGAAATCGGGCTGATTACCCCCCCAATCGGAATGAACGTTTTCGTCGCCAGCTCGATCACCGGCGTGCCTCTTAAACGGGTCTTTGTCGGGGTGCTGCCTTTCGTGCTGGCCGAGTTCGCGGTCTTGGCCCTGATCGCATTCTTTCCCGAGATCGTAACCGTGTTCTCGGGCGAATACTGACAACCTGAAGGAGCGTAACTTGGAACTGGGACTAAAGGACAAGGTGGCTATCGTCACCGGATCGGGTCGCGGGATCGGCGCAGTGACCGCCCGCGCGCTGGCCGAAGAGGGGGCGAAGGTGGTGATCACCGATATCGACCCCGAAACCACAGAAGCCACCCGCGCCGCTCTTGAGGCCGACGGATACGACGCGATCGGCGTGGTCTGCGATGTCACGAACGAGGCACAGGTCGAAGCCCTCGTCTCGC
This sequence comes from Pseudooceanicola atlanticus, assembly GCF_000768315.1. GTDB lineage: Bacteria > Pseudomonadota > Alphaproteobacteria > Rhodobacterales > Rhodobacteraceae > Pseudooceanicola > Pseudooceanicola atlanticus. Next base: position 14,234 of record NZ_AQQX01000012.1, on the reverse strand, counting down.
GCACGATCGAAGCATTTGGCGCCGTCCACATCCTGGTCAACAATGCCGGATTTCCGCGCGACAACTACATCACCAAGATGCCCGAACAGGACTGGGACGCTGTTGTGGGCGTGATCCTGAAGGGTGCCTATACCTGCTCGCGCGCCGTGGTGCCGTACTTCATGGAACAGAAGTGGGGCCGGGTGATCAACATCTCCTCTCGCGCCTATCTCGGCAATCCGGGACAGACCAACTATGCCGCCGCCAAGGCCGGCATCATCGGCTTCACCCGGGCGCTGGGGATGGAACAGGGGCGCTTCAATGTCACCGTAAATGCCATCGCGCCGGGGTTCATCGCCACCGAGATGATCGAGGCGCTTCCAAACTACGACCGGATAAAGTCGCGCGCTCTGGCAATGAATACCGTGCAGCGCCTTGGCAACGAACGCGACATCGCCAACGGCGTGGTGTTCCTCGCCTCGGATGCGGCGGAATACATCTCGGGCGAGACGCTTCACATCACCGGGGGGCGATATGGCTAAACATGTCCCGGCCTCCGCCTGTGTCGAGGATCAAGAGACGCGGATGCTGCGAGACAGCATCCGGGGCTTCATGGCGCGCGAGCTGACCGAAGAGCGCATCTCGCAATGCGAGGCGACGGGCGATCTGCCCTGGGCGATAATGGGCGAGCTACGCCAGTTCGGCTATCTTGGCGGGCTTCTCTCGGAAGAGGCCGGTGGCTACGGCCTCAGCTATCGCACCTGGGCGATGATGATGGAGGAAGCAGGATACCGCTGGCTTTCACTCCGGGTTCTGCTCAACACCGTGAACATCGTGATCGCACTGTTCCACCACCTGGGCGATGCGCGCCAGAAGGAAAAGTGGCTGAAACCCGTCATGGCTGGCCAGATGCCGGTCTGGGTGGGGATCACCGAACCCGACCACGGCTCTGATGTTGCCTCGGTGCAGACCCGCGCCGAGGACAAGGGCGACCACTGGCTGATCAATGGCGGCAAGCTGTGGACGACGAACGGCGTCAACGGCCGGGTCGGAATCCTGGTGGCACGGACATTCACGGAAGGCTGTGATGGCGATCTGAGTCTGTTCATCGTGGACCTCGAGGAGACCGATTTCGAAGCTTCGCGGGTGGGCACGATGTTCATCAAGGCCACCGCGACATCGCAGCTGGCCTTTCAAGACGCAAAGGTGCCAAAGGAAAACCTGTTGGGTCCTGCGGGAAAGGGCCTCAAGGCGATCCTTACGGGGTTGAATTATGGCCGGCTCAACGTGGCGGCGGGCGCGGTGGGCGCGGCGCAGCGGTCGTTGGACCTGTCCACCGATTACGTCAAGACGCGCAAGCAGTTCGGCAACGTGATCGGAAGCTATCAGCTGGTGCAGAAGCTGATCGTCGACATGACCATCCGCACCGAAGCGGCGCGCGCGTTGACTGACCGTGCCGCCCAAGCGCTGGACGCGGGTCTGCCTGGGCGCAAGGAATGTTCGATCGCCAAGCTCTATGCCAGCGAGGCGGCGCATGAGGTGGCCTCGATGGCGCTGCAGGCGCACGGCGGGCTGGGCTATTCGACCGACTACCCCGTCGAACGGTTGTTCCGCGACACGCGCGGCGGGCTGATCCCCGAAGGCACATCGGAAATCCAGACATTGATCATAGGGCGCGAGGTTCTCGGGATCTCGGCCTTCACCTGAGGAGGCGGCTAAGCCGATGACCTTTCTCTATGCCCTCAGGCTGAATGCGCGGCGGTTTCCGACGAAACCCGCAGTGGTATTTGAGGGACGCAGCCAGACCTACACAGATTTCCTTGACCGGGTGGAACGGATGATGACGGTGCTGGCGCGGCGCGGCATCGGACCGGGCGACAAGGTGGCGGTGATCTCGGAAAATCATCCCGATTTCCTTGCCGCCTATGTGGCGGTGACGGGGCTAGGCGCAATTCCCGCACCGATCAACTATCGCATCGCGCCCGAAGTCATGGCCGATGTGGTTGCCCGCTCGGACAGCAAAACCCTGCTGCTGGGCGATGCGGCGCTGGATCATGCCGATCTGTTCCGGACCGTGGTGGACGACATCGTCACCATCGGCGACGGGGCCCCGCAAGGACTGCCGCGCCTGTCGGACCTTCTGGCAGACACACCGCCCGATCCGCCGCAAGGGCAGGACGGCACCACGATCATGCTGCACACGTCGGGGACCACCGGCAAGCCCAAGGGCGCGCTGCGCAGTCTCTTCGGCATGGAGGAACGCGCCATCGAGCAGCGTTTCCGCCCCGACGACCGGGCGCTGTCGGCGCTGCCGATCTGCCTGTCGGCCGGCTGCACCTATACGCTGCTGCCGCTTTATCTGGGTGCCAGCGTCTATCTGATGCGCCGCTTCGACGGGGCCGCCGCGCTGCGGCTGATCGAAGACGAGCGGCTGACCGCCACCATGCTGCTGCCCGCCATGCTCCAGCGGATGGTCGAGGCCGAGGGGTTCGCGAGCGCCGATCTGTCGTCGCTGCGGACTTTGCAATCTGGCGGCGGCGAGATGTATCTCGACCTCAAGCGTGCCGCGCTCGACAAGTTCGGCGATGCGCTGATGATCTATGCCGCCTCCAGCGAAGCAGGACCCTATGCCAACCTGACCGCTCGGGATCTGCGCCGCAACCTTGCGGGCAACTGCGTCGGCCGCCCCTTCTTCGGGGTGGAACTCAAACTGCTCGACGACGATGGAAACGAGGTGCCGCAGGGCGAGGTCGGCGAGATCTGCACCCGCAGCGAAAGCCGCTACGACGGGTATTACAAGGATGAGGCGCTGACCGCTGAAACCCGGCGCGGCGACTATCTGACCGTGGGCGATCTGGGCCGGATCGACGACGAAGGGCTGCTCTGGTTCACGGGTCGCAAGCGCGACATCATCAAGAGCGGCGGCATCAATGTCTACGCCCCCGAGATCGAGGAGGCGCTGGCCGGCCACCCGGCGATTGCCGAGGCGCATTGCATCGGCCTGCCCGATCCGCACTGGACCGAGGCGATCTGCGCAGTGATCGTGCCCGCGCCGGGCGCGCAGCTGACAGCGGCCGATGTGATCGCCCATGCCGAAACCCGGCTTGACCGATACAAGCGCCCGCGGCGCGTGGTCTTTATGACGGCGGTGCCGCGCAACCTGACCGGCCGCGTTCTCAAGGCTGAACTGAAAGAGGCAGTGCTAGCGCTGCCAGAGGAGGAAACCCAATGACACGGCCCGATCTTTCGGCCCTCAAGGGCCAGCAACTCTACTGGGAGGACCTGAACGAAGGCGACCAGTTCGATAGCCCCACCCGTACCATCACCGAGGCCGACGTGGCGAATTTCGCCTGCCTGTCAGGCGACTTCAACCGGCTGCACGTCGATGCCGAATATGCCGCCGATTCGGCCTTTGGCCAGCGTATCGCGCACGGGCTTCTGGTGGTGTCGGTGATGTCCGGGCTGACCACGCGGATGCTGATGAACACGTTCCTGGAACCCTCGCTTCTGGGGTTGCTCGACATGCAGTGCAGCTTTCCCAACCCCACCTTCATCGGCGACACGATTGGCGTGCGCGTTACCGTAGCCGAGAAGCGCGAGACTTCGAAACCCGAACGCGGCATCCTGTCGTTCCGGCGCGAGGTCATCAACCAGCGTGGCGAAACCGTGGTGGAAGGGGTCTGGAAACTGCTCGTCCGGCGGGCGCCGCAAGGTGGCTAAGCCGGTGGTCGCCCGCGACTTTCCCGATCTTTCGCGGCTCTTGTCGCCACGCAGCGTGGCGATCCTGGGCGCCAGTGAAAGGCCCCGTAGCGTGGGCAGCGACACCTTGCTGAACCTTGCCGAGCATTCCGACTTCGATGGGCAGATCTTTCCGGTCAACCCCGGGCGTGAAAGGGTGCATGGTTTGCGCGCCTATTCTGCAATGTCGGCCTTGCCTGGCCCCGTCGATGTGGCGGTGGTGTGCCTTCCAGCCGATGCGGTGGTGGGCGCCTTGCGCGATTGCGCGGCAGCAGGAACGGGGTTTGCGGTGGTCTTCACCTCTGGCTTTGGCGAAACCGGGGATGAGGGCCGTGCCGTCGAAGCCGAGATGGCTGAAATCGCCCGGCAAAGCGGGATGCGCATCTACGGGCCGAACTCGCCAGGGCTGAGCAACATCAACCGCCGCCTTGGGCTGACCTTTTCACCGGTATTCAAGAACGACACGCTGAGCGGCGGCATTGGGCTTGTCACCCAGGGCGGCGGACTTGGCCGCGCCTTCATCCAGGCAAGCGAACGGGGTATCGGCGTTGGCCTGTGGTGCTCTACCGGCAACGAAGCGGACCTGACCATGGCCGATGTCGTGTACCACATGGTGGGCGATCCCGACATAAAGGTAATCGCCCTTCTCGCCGAAGGCTTCCGCGACGGGCCGCGCTTTCTGGCAGCTGCCCGCGCCGCTGCTCGCGCCGGCAAGCCGGTGGTGGCGATGAAGGTGGGCAAGTCGGACTATGGCGTTGCTGCCACCCGTTCGCACACCGCCGCGCTTGCCGGATCGGCGGCGGTCACCTCGGCACTGTTTCGCCAGCATGGCATCGTCGAGGTGGAGGATCTGGACGAATTGATCGATACGGCGGCGCTGTTCGAGCGCGCCGGCATCGCCCCGCGGCGGGGGATCTGCGTCTATTCCTTCTCGGGTGGCACAGCGGCGCTGGCCGCCGATATGGTGGGCAGCGCCGGGCTGATCCTGTCCGAACTGGCCCCCGGCACCCGCGCGGGGTTGCGTGCGCTGGCCCCGTCTTATGCGGCGGTCGATAACCCGGTGGACCTGACCACCCAGGTCTTCACCCAAGACAAGCTCAACCGCGATTGCCTGTCGCTGGTGGCGCGGGACCCGGCCACCGATGTTGTGCTTCTGCCGATTCCCGCCGACTACGGCCCGATCACCGACCGGTCCGCCGACGACATGGTCGCGCTGGCGCCGGACAGCCCGGCTCTGCTCCTGCCGGTCTGGATGAGCGGGCATCGCGCCGCTGGCTATGCCACGCTGAACGCGGCAGGGCTGGCGCCTTTTCGCAGCCTCGGCAAGGCAGTGACGGCGTTGAAGCGGCTGATCTGGCGCGGCGACTGGAGCCCCTCGGGGACCTCCACGCTTGCTCTACCCGCATTTCCGCCCGGCGAGCTTGACGAGGCTGCCGCCAAGGCGGTGCTGGCCGACCTGGGTCTGACCGTGCCCGAAGGACGGGTCGTGACCAGTGCCAGACAGGCAGGCGAGGCGGCGCGCGGGATCGGCTTTCCGGTGGTGCTCAAGGCGCTGGTGCCCGGTCTTCTGCACAAGACCGAAGCCGGGGCCGTGGCCGTCGGGCTGATGGATGAGCAGGCGCTGGCGGCGGCCTGGGGCGCGATGATGACATCGCTTTCAGCACAGGGGCACAGGCTGGAGCGCGCTCTGGTTGAGCGCATGGAACATGGGCCGGGCGTCGAGGTGATGGCGGGACTGCACCGCGATCCGGTGTTCGGCCCGGTGGTGAGCTTCGGCCTCGGCGGCGTGATGGTCGAGGCGCTTTCTGACGTCACGCACCGCGCCGCGCCCTTTGGGCGGGACGAGGCGCTGGCGATGATCGACGAGATCCGCGGACGCGCACTGCTGGGTCCGCTGCGCGGCCGCCCCGGCGCCGATCTGGGCGCGCTGGCCGATCTTCTCGTGATCCTGGCCGCCCTGGGTGCGCGCGGCGACATCGCGGAGATGGATCTCAATCCGGTGCGCGCCGGTCCGGCGGGTGCGACGGTGCTTGACGCGGTGATCCTGCGCGCTCCGACCGAGATAGAAGGAAAGGCAAGGCAATGACGGCAAAGACGGACATCGGTTTCACCACCCGCGACCGCATCTATGTGCGCGGGCGCGATCTGGCCGATGAGATCCTGGGCAAGATGGATTTCGTCGACATGATCTATTTCACCGCCACGGGGAAAGAGCCGGATGCCCGCACCCGCGCGATGACCAACGCGATCATCGTCACCGCCACCGATCACGGCCTTACCCCCAGCGCCATCGCCGCGCGGATGACCATTCTCGGCGCGCCGGAATCGCTTCAGGGTGCGGTGGCCGCGGGCTTGCTGGGCGCGGGGAACCATTTTCTCGGCACCATGCAGAACGCCGCGGCCTTTACCCGCGACGAGATCGGCGAGCTGTCCGACAGCGACGACGACGCAGCCTATGCCGCCCGCGCGCAAGAGGCCGTGCGCGCCTTTCGCGCGGCGCGCCGGATCGTGCCAGGCCTCGGTCATCCGATCCATGTCGACGGCGACCCCCGCACGCCGGTCCTGCGCCGGATCGCCGGCGAGAATGGGTTCGACGGGCGGCACTGGCGCTTCATGGCGGCCGTCGAGGCCGCCGCCCGCGAGGAATATGGACGTCTGCTGCCCATCAACGCCGCCGGCGCGGTCGGGGCCACCGTTTCGGACATGGGGCTTGCCCCGATCTGGGCGCGGGCCTTCGCCCTGATTGGCCGATCCGCCGGGCTTCTGGCGCATCTGATGGAAGAGCTCGAAAATCCGCAGGGTCAGAAGATCTGGGACATGATCCTGGAACAGGACGACTCGGCGGAATGCGCCGGGATTGCCGACCCGGACCGCGCAGACAGCACGGGAGAGCAAAAATGACTGGCACTGCACCGCTTTCGGGGCTTCGCGTTCTCGATCTGACCGAGCTTCTGCCTGGGCCCTATGCAACGCAGCAACTGGCCGAGATGGGGGCCGAGGTCATCAAGGTCGAACGTCCCGCGGGCGACGCCGCGCGCGCCATGTTCCCCGGCCTCTTTGCCGCCGTGAACCGCGGCAAGAAAAGCATCGCCCTGAACCTAAAGGATGACACAGACCGCGCGGCTTTCCTGCGGCTGGCCAAACGGGCGGACGTCGTGATCGAGGGTTATCGCCCGGGCGTGACCGCGCGGCTGGGCATCGACTATGAGACGCTTTCGGCGCTCAATCCCGGCCTCGTCTACTGTTCGGTCAGCGGCTATGGTCAGACCGGGCCGGCGCGCGACTGGCCGGGGCATGATCTGAACTACGCGGCGATGGCGGGCGCGGTGGCGATCTCGGGCGCGCCCGACGGACCGCCTGAATACACGACGGGCGTGCCGATCGGGGATCTCTCGGCAGCCATGTATGCCATCATCACCATTCTTGCTGCGTTGCGCGGACGCGACGCCACGGGGCGGGGCCAGTATCTGGACGTGGCGATCACCGACGCGCTGGCCAGCTGGGTCGCCCCGCGCTACGGTGTGTGGGACGCCGGACGCCAGGCCGGGCGCGAGATCACAAAGGCCGATATCCTGCGCCGCGCCGCCTATGGTATCTTCGCGACCGCCGACGGTAAATACATCACCATCGGCGCGATCGAGACGCATTTCTTCCGCCGCCTGATCCGTGCCACCGGGATGACGGGCTTCGACGATCCTGCGCTTGACGACTTCGCCGCACGCACCGACCGCACGGATGATATCCGCGCCGCCCTGACCCCGCTGATCGCCGCGCGTCCCTATGCGCATTGGGCGGAGATCTTCGAGGCCGAGGATGTTCCCTTCGCCCCGGTCAACGGGCTGGAGGATCTGGCCCGGGACCCGCAGCTCAAGGCGCGCGGGATGGTGCGCTCAGCCGGCGCGGCCCAGGTGATGGCCTTCCCGGTGCCGATGGCTGGGATGAGTGATCCGGCGGGCCACGTCCCGGCAGTGGGCGAGCATCAGGCCGAAATTCTGGACCAAGCCGAAAAGCTGGAGTGAGGACCGATGCAGTTTGAGCTGGACGACTGGCAGGAAACGGCGCGGCGCAGCTTCCGCAAATACCTTGACGCCGAGGTGGCGCCCCTGGTCGAGGCGCACGAGGATGCCCACCGTCCGCCGCCGCCCGAAGTGTTGCAGAAGATGGGCGAGTTCGGCCTGCTGGGCGGTCTTTTGCCAGAGGCGCAAGGCGGTGCCGGGCTTGATTATCTGACATATTGCGCGCTGCTGTGCGAGCTGTCTCAGGTATGGCCGTCGCTGCGCAGCATCGTCAGCACGTCGAACCTTGTCCTGATGATCGTCGCGCAGCATGGAACGCCGGAGCAACAGGCAATGTGGCTGGGCGATCTGGTTTCGGGTCGCAAGACAGCCTTTTTTGCGCTGACCGAGCCGAACGTCGGCTCGGACGCCAGCAACGTGGAAACACGGGCCCGGCGCGACGGTGATGGCTGGCGGCTGAACGGACGCAAACTGTATATCTCCAGCGGGACCGGGGCCGATCTCGGGGTGGTTTTCGCGCGGTCGGGCGACGGCGAACGCGCGGAGGTATCGGCCTTCGTGGTCGAGGCGGGAACAGCAGGGTTTTCAACCCGAGAGGTCCGCAGCATGGGCATGAATTCATGCCCGCTAGGCGAGCTGCTGTTTGAGGACGTATTGCTGCCCGCAGACCACCTGATCGGCGCCGAGGGCGAGGCGTTCGCCATCGCCAAGCATTATCTGAACGTGGGGCGCTGTTTCGTTTCTTTCACCTGCCTGGGCCTGTCAATTGCCGCCTATGAGGCGGCGCTGCGATATGCGGGCGCGCGAGAACAGTTCGGACGCAAGATCGGCGGGTTTCAACTGGTCCAGCAGATGATCGCAGATATGTTGACTGGCGTGGAAACCTCGCGGTTGCTGGCGTGCCGGGCCGCTGACGCGCTGGATCGCGGGGCACCGGATCGCGGCCGGGCCTGTTCCATGGCCAAGCGTCACAACTCCGATACGGCTCTGCGGGTTTGCGAGACTGCCCTGCAAGTGCACGGCGGGGCCGGATACACCCGTGATTTCCCCGTCGAGCGCTATTATCGCGATGTGCGACATCTCACGATCGCTGAAGGCACCAACCAGCTTCAGGCGCTGCTTCTGGCACAGGGGGCCCTGGGCATCTCGGCGCTACGGGGCTGATCGGTCCGCAGTTTGCGCACGGTCTGTCGCCGCTGCCGGTCTGAATGGCAGGCGGAATGCGGGCACAGGGCGGGTCAGATTCCCAAATACGAACGGCGCACGTGATCGTCGTGGCGCAAGACGTCAGAGGCTGCGGCGAGGGCGATTGTCCCGTTTTCCAGAACATAGGCGCGGCTGGCGAAATCCAGCGCCATGTAGACATCCTGTTTCACCAGAAGAATGCTCAGGCCGGTGCGGCGCCGACCGTCGAGGGCCTCGTACATCTGCTCGACCATCAGAGGCGCGGGGCCGAGCGACGGCTCGTCGAGCATGATCATGCTGGGCCGGGCCATAAGCGCGCCCGATCGCCAGCATCTGCTGCTGACCGCCTGAGAGCCCTCCGGCAAGTTCGCGGGCCTTCTGGCTCAGCATCGGAAAGGGCGTCCTTTCGGTCTTTCGCGTCGAGTGCGGCGCTCGCACCCACGATCAGATTTTGCTCGACCGTGAGTGACCCGAAGACGTGCCGCGCCTCAGGAACATGGACGAGGCCGAGGCGCGGAATCTCGCTGGCGGCAAAACCGCCGATTTCCTTGCCATCGTGGCGGATCGCTCTGGAACGGGCGGCCACAAGGCCCGAAATCGTGCGCAGAAGGGTAGATTTGCCCGCGCCGTTCGGTCCGATCACAGCCACGACCTCGCCCTCGGCCGATCTCGATGCTGACGCCGTGGAGCGCGTCGAGCAGACCGTAACCGGAGACGAGAGACTCGATCGACAGCTTCATCTTGGGCCCCGGTTATAGTTTTCGCATCAGTTCAGAGGATTGGGCTCTTCCACAGCCACCTCTGGCGGCCAGATCGTGACCTTTTTCGTGCCGCCGTTCTTCCATTGCGCGATCAGGTTCTGCGATCCGACGTTCCTGCCGTGTTCGTCGAATTTGATCCGCGAGAACGGCGAGATCAGCTGATCGCCGGGGATGTCGATCTTAAGGATGGCGGCGCGAAGGTTCTCGGTCGTCAGTTTCTGGCCGGACTCAAGCGTCTTCTCCAGCACGGCCTTCAGCGTGTAGACACCGCGGTTGCACATCGACGCATAGCTTGACGGCACGATGCCGTGCCGTTACTCGTAAGCCTTCACAAAACGCTGGGCGCGGTCCATGTCGGGATTTTAGTAGTCCACCGTGCTGAGATTGACGTCCTCGACGAAGCCCCTGTCCACCAGTTGCGGGGTGCGCACATCACCCGGACCGCCACTGATTCCGACAATGTAGGGCTTGAAGTCATGCTGCTGCATTGCCTGGAGCTTGGTCACCACATCTTCGGTGTAGCCGGCCCAGATCACCATGTTGGCACTCGATGTCTGCACCCGCTTGACCGGCGGCAGAAGGTTGCGATCGCTGCGCGAATACGGCGCGCTGGCGGCGATCTCGATGCCCCGCTCCTCCAGCAGAACTTCGATCCGCTCGATGGTTCCGGCGCCGCGCGGGCTGTCTTCATAAAGCAACGCCGGGACGACGTCGCCTTGCGTCATCAGGTGTTCGAAGAATTCCACGACCGTGGCCGCCTCGGTATCGGCTGTGATCTGATCGGAGAAATACCATTTGTAACCGCGCTCGAGGAGCTCGGCCGACACCGCCGGCGAGTTCAGGTGAGGAACCCGCGCCTGCTCGGCGAACTGCGCCGCAGCCGATGTGCCTGCGCTGATCTCGCAGCCAAGGATGACCGGAGCCCGCTCGAGGCGGGTCAACCGCTCCATCACCTGGCGCACCACCCCGGGATTGCCCTGTGTGTCGTAAAGTTGGATCTTCAGCGGCCGACCGGCGACGCCGCCATCGGCGTTGATGTGCTCAAGGGCAACTGCGATCCCCTTTTGCGCATCCTGTCCGGTCACGGCGATCGCTCCCGACATGGCGACGATCGCCGGCATCACGATTTCTTCGGCTTAGGTGTTTGATCCCACGGTTTAATGGTGTGATCCTTTCGCAGGAATGGAAGGAGGCCCTATGGGACAAGTTCGTCACGGAAGCGCCACGACCACGCACGCCGTCAGAACAGCAATACAGCGATCGCAAGCTTCGCTCGCGGCGCTGAGCCCTTGGGTCGCGGGTCGACTGACCGCCAGACTACGGCGCGCATTGCTGACTCGAAGGGTGCGATACCGCAAAGGGAAAAGAAAATGGACAGTCAGCCGCAGCAGCCAGCCGAGGGGGACGGACCGCTTGCGGGTTACAGGGTGCTTGATCTTTCGGTCAACGTGCTTGGACCGGTGGCGATCCAGATCCTCGGCGACATGGGGGCCGACGTCATCAAGATCGAGTCACCCGACGGCAACTACACACGCCAGGTGGGACCGTCGCGCAACCCGAAGATGGGGGCACTGTTCCTCAATACAAACCGCAACAAACGCTCGGTCGTGCTCGACCTGAAGAAACCCGACGCGCGGGCCGCGCTCCTTGATCTGGTGCGTTCCGCGGACGTGCTGGTGCATTCGATACGCCCCGGCGCCGCCGAACGGCTGGGCGTCGACTACGAGGCGATCCGCGCGGTCAATCCCCGCATCATTCATGCCTCGTCTTCTGGCTTCCGGCTGGATGGCGAGCGCCGCGACTGGCTTGCTTTCGACGATGTGATCCAGGGCGCCAGCGGCGTAGCCGGGATGATGGCCCGGGCCACCGATGAGCCGCGCTATTACCCACGGTAATCGCCGACAACTATGCGGTTACATCCAGGCATCGTCCATCGCGATGGCCTTCGTCTGGCGCGAGCGCACCGGCCACGGGCAGCAGGTAAACGTGCCGATGATGGATGCGATGGTCAACTTCAATCTGATCGAGCATCTCTGGGGCGCAACGCTCGACCGGCCCGATCTGGGCATGGGTTACAGCCGGGTATTCTCGCCCCATCATCGGCCTTATCCAACGCAGGACGGGCACATCTGTGTGATGGCGGCGATGGACAACCAGTGGCTGCGTCTCTTCGACGCCATAGGCCGGCCCGAGCTGCGCGACGATCCACGATTTGCCACAGCAGAGTTGCGCACCGATCACATTGACTAGTTATATTGGTTCCTCGCCGAGGCAATCGCGGGGAATACAACCGCCGAGTGGCGCCGCCGGTTCGACGCGGCCGACGTGCCGAATGGACCGGCCAACAGCCTGGAGGATCTGCTGGTTGATCCCTATCTGGTTCAAACCGGGTATTTCGAGCGCCACGAGCACCCGACAGAGGGCGCCGTCGTGACGCTCCGGATACCGGTCCAGTTCTCGGACAGCCCCGGCCGGGTGCGCCGGCTGCCACCGCGGCTGGGCGAGCACACGGAGGAGGTTCTGTCCGAAATCCGCCTTCCGCGTGCCGACGCCTGACGGAACCAGGCCAGGCGGGCAGCCGGTGCCCGGCTGGCCAGGATCGGTTCGCGGCCAACCGGACCCGCCTGTCCCAAGCTTCCGGCTCCGCCCATTTTGCTGCGCGGTATAGCCGCCATCGACCACCATTTCGGATCCGGTCATATAGGATGCCTCGTCGGACGCCAGAAACGGCACCGCCCCGGCTACTTCTTCCGGTTGGGCCGGGCGCTGCATGATCGTTGTCCCAAGTATATCCTTCTGACCGTCCGGGTCAGCCAGTCTGAAAGGAACCATCGCCGGAATCAAATGTGCGGAAGATCCTGTACGTTATCCATCCAGGATTTCTTTCGAGATGGTCATTCATGCGTCCTTTCGATGAAGCATGGACCGGATCAGTCATACACAAAAGGTCGGACACTCTCGCTGCCGCCCATCTGCGCCATATCGCCGAAACCCAATTCGCCCGCGCCGTTCGCGCATCAACTCGTCGCCGAGATCGGGACCGGCGAGGCGCATCTACGCCAGATCAATGTGGCCGAACGTATGCACGGCTCGCCCGGACTTCAGCTGCATAACGGACGACCAGGCTGAGTGTCGAAGGGCAGGATTCAGATGCACCCACCGGCTGACTTCTGCGCGTTTTTGGTGGCCTGGCCCGACACAGGAGCCGGGCCGTCCACGATCTGGTATCAGTTCCTTTTCAGCGCGGACCGGAAGGCTTCCAGGATCTCGGTTCCGGGCTTGCCTTGGGCATCGAGTTGCTCGGCCCATTCGGACCCAACCGTCGACAGGATCTGGTTCAGCTTTTCGACATCTCCGGCGGGCAGGTCAACGAAGGTCACGCCCGCCTCGGCGATCTGCTGCTTGACTTCAAGGTTCTGGCGGTCGGCAGTTTCGCATCCTGATCTGCCCCCATCGAGTGGTCCGGTTTGATTGTTAGTGCATGGTCGGCCTCTGGTCTATCGAGACGATGCTCTCGGGAGCTGGTGGACGATACCCAAGAGCGCTGTGCGGCCTGACAGTGTTGTAGTGTCGACGCCATCTCTCGATCAGGATTTGGGCTTCGCGTAGCGTGTAGAAGACCTCGCCGTTCAGCAACTCGTCCCGGAATCTTGCGTTGAAGCTTTCGCAGTAACCGTTCTCCCAAGGTGATCCTGGCGCAATGAAGGCCGTCTTGGCACCGACTGCGCCAATCCAGGCCCGCACCTTCTTGGCAATAAATTCAGCGCCATTGTCGGACCGTATGTATTCCGGCGGACCGCGCAGGATGAACAGGTCAATCAAGGCATCCACCACATCGCCAGAATTGAGCTTGCGTTTGACACGGATCACCAGCGCCTCCTTCGTGAACTCGTCAATGATGTTGAGCGTGCGATATACTCGCCCGTCGTGGGTCCGGTCCTGGACAAAGTCATAGGACCAGACATGGTTCGGGCGTTCCGGCCGGAGCCGAACGCACGAGCCGTCATTCAGCCAAAGCCGACCCTTCTTGGGTTGTTTCAGCGGGACTTTAAGCCCCTCCCGCCGCCAGATCCGTTCGACGCGCTTGTGGTTCACATGCCAGCCGCTGTTGTTCAGCATCCCGGTGATCATGCGATACCCGTAGCGCCCAAACTCTCGCGTCAGCGCGATGATGTCATCGGTCAGCCGTTCTTCATCCGGCAAACCGTTGGGCACCTTGCGCTGTGTCGAGCGATGCTGTCCCAATGTGCGGCAGGCCCGGCGCTCAGATACGCCAAGGGTCTGCCGCACATGGTCGATACATCGACGACGGCGGGCGGGGCTCAGTAGTTTCCCCGGGCGGCCTCGGTCAGGATCATCTTGTCCAACGTCAGATCTGAAACCGCGCGCCTGAGCCGGGCATTCTCAGTCTCGAGCTGCTTCAGACGTTTGAGCTGGTCCCGGCTCATGCCGCCATACTCTTTGCGCCATCGATAGTAAGTCTGCTGCGTCACGCCGATCTGGCGAACTGAGCTACCCCCCGAAATTCGGACACTGACATAAGCTATGATTTGCA
>NZ_AQQX01000011.1 GCF_000768315.1 Pseudooceanicola atlanticus | reverse complement strand
GATGATGAAACTGAGATAGAGGAAACTGTCGCAACGACCCTTGAGCCATCATGTGCAGAGCTGCCCCACCGGTCGAAAAACCCGGAATCCGGGCATCGGTACTGCGTCGGTATCACGTCGGTATTGCGTCGGTGCGCCGGGCCGTTGCGTGGCCCGGCCCGCAACACCCGTGCAAAACCTCAGCCGAGCGCGTAGCCCGCGCCGCGGACCGTGCGCAGCGGGTCGTTGCCGCCGTACTGGCACAGCGCCTTGCGGAGCCGTCCGATATGCACGTCGACGGTCCGGGTATCGACATAGATGTCGCGGCCCCAGACGCGATCGAGAAGCTGTTCGCGCGACCAGACGCGGCCCGGTTTTTCCATGAAGGTCGTGAGCAGCCGGAATTCGGTCGGACCCAGCTTCAGCACGTTGCCTTCGCGCGTCACTCGGTGGGTTTCGCTGTCGAGGATGATGTCCTCGTATTCCAGGCGCTCGCCGACGGTGGCGGGCCGCGTGCGGCGCAGCTGGGCGCGGACACGGGCCATCAGCTCGATCACGGAATAGGGTTTGACGACGTAATCGTCGGCCCCGGTTTCCAGCCCCCTCACCCGGTCGACCTCTTCCGATCGGGCCGAGAGCATGATGATCGGCACGCCACGGGTTTCGGCGCGCATCTTGAGCTGACGGCAGACCTCGATCCCGGAAACATTCGGCAACATCCAGTCGAGCACGATGATATCGGGTGCGGCTTCGTTGACGAGCATCAGGGCTTCTTCGCCGTTTTCAGCGCGGGAGACCTGGAATCCCTCGGCTTCCAGGTTGTAGGCCAGAACCTCGCGCTGAGCAGGTTCGTCTTCGACCACCAGGACGGTGGGTTGATCAGGCATTTCTCTTCATTCCGCTTAGGACGCCTGAGGAGACAGCGACGTGTCGGTCGATGTCTTGTCCTGCTTGGTCCGGTCTTCTTCCGGCGTGTCGCCGGTGACGAGGTAGATCACCTGTTCGGCGATGGACGTCACGTGGTCGCCCATCCGTTCGGTGTTCTTGGCCATGAAATGCAGATGCATGCAGGCCGTGATGTTGCGCGGGTCTTCCATCATGAAGGTCAGGAATTCGCGGAACAGCGCATTGTACATCTGGTCGACATCCGCGTCGCGGTGGATGACGTCCTGCGCCTTGGTCACGTCGCGCTGGATGTAGCTGTCGAGCGCGTCCTTGAGCATCTCGTTCACCTCGCGCGCCATGCGGCGCAGCGCGGCCTGGGAGCCGTTGATCGGGCTCATGTTGGCGAGGATCGAGGTGCGCTTGGCCATGTTCTTGGCGTAGTCGCCGATGCGTTCGAGGTTGGCGGAGATCTTCATCACCGTCAGGACGAGGCGCAGGTCTCCCGCCGTGGGCGCGCGCAGGGCAATCAGGCGGGCGGCGTCCTCGTTGATCATCTCTTCGAGTTCGTCGATGGCCTTGTCCCCTACCCTGACCTTCTCGGCCAGTTCCTCGTCGCGGGTCTCGAGCGACTGCGCGGCGTCGAGGATCGCGGCCTCGACGAGGCCACCCATCTTCATGATCTTGGCCTGGATGCCTTCGAGGTCGCGGTCGAAGGCCGAGGCGATATGCTGGTCAGTCATTATGTCCTCCGTGGGCGGTGTGCCCCTGGGAATGGGCTTAGCCGATACGGCCGGTGATGTAGCTTTCGGTGCGCTTGTCGACCGGGTTGGTGAAGATCTGGCCGGTCTCGCCGTATTCCACGAGGTTGCCCAGGTGGAAGAAGGCGGTCTTCTGGCTGACCCGTGCGGCCTGCTGCATGGAGTGGGTCACGATGACCACGCTGTAATTCTCGCGCAGTTCGTCGATCAGTTCCTCGACCTGGCCGGTGGCGATCGGGTCGAGCGCCGAACAGGGTTCGTCCATCAGCAGCACTTCGGGTTCGGTGGCCACGGCGCGGGCGATGCACAGACGCTGCTGCTGACCACCGGACAGGCCGGTGCCGGGCGCATGAAGTCGATCCTTAACTTCATCCCATATCGCCCCGCGGCGCAAGGATTTTTCCACGATCTCGTCGAGGTCGGCCTTGTTCTTGGCCAGGCCGTGGATCCGGGGGCCGTAGGCGATGTTGTCGTAGATCGACTTGGGGAACGGGTTGGGTTTCTGGAACACCATCCCGACCTTGGCGCGCAGCTGCACCGGGTCGACCTTGGCGTCGTAGATGTCTTCGCCGTCCAGCAGGATGTCGCCCTCGACACGGCAGATGTCGATGGTGTCGTTCATCCGGTTGAGGCAGCGCAGGAAGGTGGACTTGCCGCAGCCCGAAGGGCCGATGAAGGCGGTCACGGTCTTGTCTTCGATCTGGACGTCCACGTCCTTGATGGCGTGGGTGTCACCGTAGAAGACCTGCACCTTGTGTGCGGCGATCTTGGTCGTATTCTGGGTCACTTTCTGCTCCGATGCGGGTGCGTCGTACATGGGTCTAACTCCTTCTTACCACCGGCGCTCGAAGCGTCGACGCAGAATGATTGCGATGATGTTCATGGTCATGAGGAACAGCAGCAGGATGATGATGCCGCCCCAGGCCTTTTCGTAGAAGGCCACATCGGCGCGGGCCGCCCATGTGTAGATTTGTGCGGGCATGGCCGAGTTCGGATCGACAAAGCCGGCGGCGATGCCATCGGGATAGCCGCGGGCGACGAAGCCGACCATGCCGATCAGCAGCAGCGGCGCGGTTTCGCCGAGCGCCTGGGCCAGGCCGATGATGGTGCCGGTCAGGATGCCGGGCATGGCCAGCGGCAGCACGTGGTGGAAGACCGCCTGCATCTTGGAGGCCCCGACCCCGAGCGCCGCATCACGGATCGACGGCGGCACCGCCTTGAGCGAGGCACGGGTCGAGATGATGATCGTCGGCAGGGTCATCAGCGTCAGCACCAGGCCACCGACCAGCGGCGCGGATTGCGGCAGGTGCATGAACTGGATGAAGACGGCAAGGCCGAGGATACCGAAGACGATCGACGGCACGGCGGCGAGGTTCGAGATATTCACCTCGATCAGGTCGGTCCAGCGGTTCTTGGGCGCGAATTCCTCGAGGTAGATGGAGGCCGCGACCCCGATGGGCAGCGCCAGGAAGAGCACCACCAGCATCATGAAGAAGGAGCCCACCACGGAGGCGCCGATGCCGGCCCCGCCGGGGTTGTCCACGCCCGAGTCGGCGCCGGTGATGAAGTTCCAGTTGAAGGCCTGGCGGATGATCCCGGCCTCGGCCAGGGCGTCCACGAGGTCGAGGTCGCTGAGCTGGAGGAAGCGGCTTTCCTGCAGCCCCTCGCGGGTCACGCGGCCCTTGTAATAGCCGTCCACGCGGGAGGACGACGACAGCTCGAAGCTGACCGGCTGGCCCAGTTGATCGGGGTTGGCCTGGTAGAATTCGCGGATATTGCCGCCGACCTTGCCCATGATCCGTTCGATCGCGGCGGCGTCGAACTCGACCTGCATGCCGCTTTCGGTCAGCTGGTCCTGCAGCTGGGCGATGAACAGCTGCTCGTAGGCCTTGGTCTTGAAGAGCTGGCTTTCCGCCTCTTCGTACTGGGCCTGGGTCACGGTGAATTCCACGTCCGCCACCGTGGTGGTGTAGGCGGGCAGACCCGAGCGCAGGATCGAGAACAGCAGCACGATCAGGAAGAAGAGCGCGACGGCGATGGCGGTGATGCCGTAGGCCTTGAAGCGGGCCTCGCTGGCATTGCGGCGGCGGGTGCGGTCGTCGAGCGTCAGCAGGGACGATTTGCGAGGGGTCGCCGCGCCGGGGTTGGTGGCTGCGTCGGTCATTCGTACTGCTCCCGGTATTTGCGCACGATGAAGAGCGCGAAGATGTTGAGCCCGAGCGTGATGACGAAGAGCGTCATCCCCAGGGCGAAGGCAACGAGCGCCTCGGGCGAGGCGAAATCGGCGTCGCCGGTCAGCTGCGACACGATCTTGGCGGTGACGGTGGTCATCGCTTCGAACGGGTTGAGCGACAGCCGGGCCGCGGCCCCTGCCCCCAGCACCACGATCATCGTCTCGCCGATGGCGCGGGACGCGGCCAGCAGGACGGCGCCGACGATGCCCGGCAGCGCGGCCGGCATGACCACCTGCTTGATCGTTTCGGACTTGGTCGCACCCAGGCCATAGGACCCGTCGCGCATGGATTGCGGCACGGCGTTGATGATGTCATCGGACAGCGAGCTGACGAAGGGGATCAGCATGATGCCCATGACGAGGCCCGCGGTCATCACGGCGGTGCCCGCCTGCATGATGCCCAGCCCTTCGTCGCCGAAGACCTTCAGCAGCATCGGCCCCACCGTCAGCAGCGCGAACAGGCCGTAGACGATAGTGGGGATGCCGGCCAGCACCTCGAGCATCGGCTTGGCGACCGACCGCACGCGGGAGCTGGCATATTCCGACAGGTAGATCGCGGCGAAGAGCCCGATCGGCACCGCAACGGCCAGCGCCACGATGGAGATGTAGAGCGTGCCCCAGAGCAGCGGCAGCACGCCGAGGTCGGACGACCCGCCGCGACCCGAGAAGCTGGGCGCCCAGTTCAGGCCGAAGAAGAAATCGGCCGCCGGGTAGAGGCGGAAGAACTCGATCGTGTTGAAGACCAGCGACAACACGATGCCCAGCGTCGTCAGGATCGCGATGGACGCGGCCCCGATCAGCAGCATCCGCACGCTGAATTCGACGGTGTTGCGGGCGCGGAAATCCTTTTGCGACTCGCGCAGGCCCCAGGCCGCGCCGAGCAGCGCCAGAAGGATCACCGCGATGGACATGTACAGCTGCAGGCTGGAGGACAGGACCCGGTATTCCTGCGCGGCGCGCATGATCGGCTGGGTCACTTCGGAGGTGACGATCTGGCCCGCATCCTTCAGACGCTGGGTGACATCGGCCATGTCCGCGCGGGCGCTGGTGGCGAATTCCTCGGTCATGAGGCCCTGGTTGACCGCGTTGCTCAGACCTTCGGCGGTGCGGCGCACTTCGGACATGACCAGTCCGCGCGAGGAGTTGTCGGGGATCGCCGTTTCCGACAGCATCCCGGAGACGTGGGTGTTGATGTAGACCGGCTGGACCAGCAACCAGATCACCATCAGCACCAGCGCCGGAACGACGGCTTTGATCGCGACATTGGAGCCGTAGTAGGACGGCAGCGAATGCAGGTGGCGGGCGTCGCCCCCCGCGGAGGCCATGGCGCGCTGCCTGCCCAATATGTATCCGACCGCCCCTAGCGCGAGCACGATCAGAACAAGCCACAAAATCGGCATTGTTCCTGTCCTTCGTTTCGAGAAATTACCAAAAAGGAAAAGGAGGCGGCTGAATATGCCGCCTCCTTCCGGTCAGGCTGAATTACATGCCCGAGCCCATGGTCTCTTCGTTGGACACGGCCGCCTGGGTGTCGGCCAGTTCCGGATCGGCCACCAGGCCGTAGTTGGACAGCGGGCCGCCGGGGCCTGCGATTTCGTCAGCGACGAAGAACTGGGCGTAGTCCTTCAGGCCGGGGATCACGCCGATATGTGCTTTCTTGACGTAGAAGAACAGCGGGCGCGACACCGGGTATTCGCCGGACGCGATGGTTTCGGTGGACGGGGAGATGCCGCCCATGGTCGCCACTTTCAGCTTGTCGGTGTTGTTCTCGTAGAACGCCAGGCCGAACACGCCGATGCCGTTGGTGTTGGCGTCGATACGGGCCAGGGTTTCGGTGTAGTCGCCGTCGATGTCGACCGACTTGCCGTCCTGACGCACGTCGAGGCAGGCGTCTTCGGCGTCGTCTTCGGACATGCCTGCGGACATCATGGCTTCCATCGCGCCGGTGGCTTCGCAGCCTTCCAGCAGGACCTTGTCTTCGAAGACTTCACGGGTGCCGTGCTTGGTGCCCGGGATGAACATCGCGATTTCGGCATCCGGCAGGTCGCCGTTGAACTCGGACCAGCTGTTGTAGGGGTTGTCGACGATTTCGCCGTCAACCAGCACCTTGGCGCCGATGGCATTGAAGATGTCGGAGGGCTGGAACGCGGTGAAGGCCGGGCCGGATTGCTGGGATGCAAAGACGATCCCGTCATAGCCGATGCGGACTTCGATGATGTCGGTCACGCCGTTTTCGGCACAGGCCTTGATCTCTTTTTCGCGGATCGCGCGGGAGGCGTTCGCCACGTCGATGGTGTTTTCGCCGACGCCTTCGCAGAAGCGCTTCAGGCCAGCGGAGGAGCCGCCGGATTCGACGACCGGGGTCGGGTAGTCGGTGTTTTCGCCGAACAGCTCGGCCACGATGGAGGCGTAGGGCAGAACGGTGGAGGACCCGGCGACCTGAACGTTGTCACGGGCGGCAGCGGCGGTTGCGGAAACGGCAGCGATCGCCACGGCAGAGGCGGTCAGTTTCATCACGGACATGGATTGCTCCTGGATTTGTGTGCTGGCCACCATCCCCGGTGACCTCACTGTGCCTCCTATTGGGGCGCTGCTATGCTTTTGTGAACGTTTTGTAACGGTTTCATGACAGTGGCCTTTGACGTGTCGTCAGCCTGGTCGCGATTTCCGGCAGGGCGCCAGGGTGACGGGCGACGCAAAGGATTGCCGTCGCGCAATTGCGCACGGCCTTTTAGGGATTTTTCCTAATATTTCCAGAGCTATGCAGGCGTTACTGCATCGGCAGGCTGATCACGAAACACGACCCCTGCCCCGGTTCGGACAGGATGCGCAATCTTCCGCGGTGCCGTGTAACAATATGCTTAACGATGGCCAGGCCCAGCCCGGTCCCGCCCATTTCCCGCGATCTGTGACTGTCGACGCGGTAGAAGCGTTCGGTGAGTCGCGGAATGTGAACGAGGTCGATCCCCGGCCCCTGGTCGTGGAAGGCGATCTCGACCCCCGGGCCGCGCAGGGCGGCGACATCTTCGGAGGTCGTGACCTCGACCCGGACCTGCTTGCCCTTGCCGCCATATTTGATCGCGTTCTCGGCCAGGTTGGTCATGACCTGGCGCAGCTGATCCTCGTCGCCCAGCACGCGGACGTCTTCGGTGGGTCCGGTCTGCACCAGCGACACATCCGATTCCGCGGCGACCGGTTCCAGCGCCCGCAGTACCGATCCGAGAATCGCCGCCACGTCGACCCGGTCGGTCGGGCGCACCCGTTCCTCGGCCTCGACCCGGCTGAGCGACAGCAGATCGCGCACCAGCCGTTCCATGCGATGCGCCTCGCGCTCCATGATGCCGAGGAACCGGTCCTGGGCGGCTTCGTCCCGCCGGGCCGGGCCGCGCAGGGTTTCGATGAAGCCGATCAGCGCGGTCAGCGGCGTGCGCAATTCATGGCTGACATTGGCGACGAAATCCCGCCGCATCTGCCCCACCTGTTCGAGCGAGGTGACATCCTCGAAACAGAGCAGCACACCCTCCCCCGCGCCGGTGTCGATATGAGAGGCCGTGACCTCATAGGTCAGATCGCGCCCGGCCTCGCTGGTCAGGTGGCGGGTACGGCGGACCTGGTGGTCGCGCAGGCATCCCTCGACCGCGTCCAGCACGGCCGGATGGCGGATCGCGGTGATGAAATGGCGCCCGATGATGGCATGGCCCAGCATGGTGCGGGCACCGCTATTGGCAGCCAGGATGCGTTCGCCCCGCCCGATCAGCACCGCGGGCAGCGGTATGGCCTGCAGAAGCTGGCTCAGGAAGGCTTCGGTCATCGGTGGGGTCCTCGGACGGTCAGAGCGGTTTCAGACCGTCCCGAAAGCGGCGCATGTTGTTCTGGTAGCTCAGGGCAGAGGCGGCGAGGCGCTGTTCCCATTCCGGCCCCAGCTCCTTGACCACCTTGCCGGGGCTGCCCAGCACCATGGAATTGTCGGGGATCACCTTGCCTTCGGTGACCAGCGCACCGGCGCCGATCAGGCAATTCTTGCCGATGACGGCGTTGTTGAGGATCGTGGCCCCCATGCCGATCAGCGAATTGTCCCCGATCGTGCAGCCATGCAGCATCGCTTTGTGACCGATCGTGCAATTCTCGCCCACGGTCAGCGGACAGCCCATATCGGTGTGCATCACCGTGTTTTCCTGCACGTTGGAGCCCCGCCCGATCACGATGGGTTCGTTGTCGCCCCGCAGGGTTGAGCCGAACCAGACCGAGGCGCCGCTTTCCAGCACGACCTTGCCGATGACATTGGCGTCGGGGGCGACCCAGAAGTCGCCATCCTCGGGGGTTTCTGGCGCGTGGCCGTCAAGCGCGTACAGGGTCATTGGCTCTCCTCGAATTCCGAATGAAGTTTCAGGACGTGGTCGGTCAGGCGTGGCTGCTGGGTGCGCCGCAGGCGGGACGCGGTGAGGATCGCGCGCAGCTTTTGCTCGGTCGCGTCCAGATCGTCGTTGATCAGGACGAAATCATAGGCATCCCAATGGCTTATCTCGTCCCAGCTTTTCTGCATGCGCTTGGCGATGACCTCTGCGCTGTCCTGGGCGCGTTCGTTCAACCGGCGATGCAATTCGGTGATCGAGGGCGGCAGCAGGAAGATCGACAAGGTGTGCTGACCCAGCGATGAATTGCGGATCTGCTGCGCCCCCTGCCAGTCGATGTCGAACAGAACGTCCTGCCCGGCATCGATCGCCTCCTGCACGGCGGCCTTGGGGGAGCCGTAGAAATTGCCGAACACATGGGCATGTTCCAGCATGCCCGATTGCGCGACCTGGGACTTGAATTCCTCTTCCGACAGGAAGTGATAATCGCGGCCATCGACCTCTCCGGGACGCGGCGCGCGGGTGGTGGCGGATACCGAGAAGCTGATGCTGGGATCCCATTCCCGCAGCCGCTTGGCCAGGGTCGACTTCCCCGCGCCCGAAGGCGAGGACAGGATGATCAGCAATCCGCGGCGGTTGGTCTGGGTCTGTGTCTGGGCCATGGCCCCCTCCGATCCGCGGGCGTCGCGTTACTGTGTCACTTGACCGGGAATTTGCAGGTTTTTGGCCGCAGGGCAAGCCGATGGGCGACGGGGTGCCTTGCGCGGAATATAGCTAAGTCACTGTATCAGTTGGGTATCAACAAAAATGTCGGGTTTGGGAAAGCATTCTGCCGTGTCAGAGGGGCGCTGCCCCTCGGCCTGCGGCCTCACCCCGGAGTATTTCTGGCAAGATGAAGCGGGGGCGTAGCACCCCTATTCATCTGGCCGACAAATATCCCGGGATTCTCAAGGGCAGCGCCCTTGAGCGCCCTTGCGGCGTGAGCAAAATCAAATCCTGTGCGCCGCAGGCGCGCCTATGGGTCGGGTGGGGTTATTCCAGGTTCTGGACCTGTTCGCGCATCTGTTCGATCACCGCCTTCAGCTCCAGCCCGATGGCTGTCAGGCCCTTGTGCTGGGATTTGGAACAGAGGGTGTTCGCCTCACGGTTGAATTCCTGGGACAGGAAATCGAGCTTGCGACCGGCCGGGCCGTCATCCTGCAACAGCGCGCGGCCGGCGGCGACATGGGCGGTGAGGCGGTCAAGCTCTTCGGTGACGTCGGCCTTCACGGCGATCAGGGCAAGCTCCTGGGCGAGGCGCTGTTCGTCGGCCTGGATCTCGGCCTCCTTCACGCGGGCCAGCGCGGCGTGAAGCGCGGCCTGCATGTCGGCGCGGCGGGTGTCGAGCAGTTCGGTCGCCTCGCCCACCAGCGCCTCGATCCGGTCGAGATGGCCCATGAGCAGATCACAGAGCGCCCTGCCCTCGCCGGCGCGCATGGCCAGGAAGCTGTCCAGCACAGGCGCGAAATCGGCCAGCAGCGTGGCAGTCAGCGCCTCCACGTCGTCCTCTTCCACAGCGGTTTCGAGCACGCCCCGCATGGCCAGGATGTCGGTCGGAGTCGAGGGCGCGAGCGAGACGCCACGCTGCATCGCCGTATCCTCGACCGCCGTCAGGGCGTTCATCACCTGGTCCAGCACATGGGTGTTCAGGGCCAGCCCGCCATGGCTGTCCTCGCGGGTGATCCGCAGGCCGAGGGTGACATTGCCGCGGGCGACGGCCTCGGTCAGGCGCGACTTCAGCTGCGACTCGAGCCCGGTCAGCCAGTCGGGCACGCGGATCCGGATATCGAGCCCCTTGGCATTGACGGAGCGGAGGTCCCAGCTCCAGCTATGGGGCCCCTTGCTACCCTGGCCCGCGGCGAATCCGGTCATGGAGTGATGCATCTGCCTGCCTCTTTTTGGTCATGAATCCCGGGGATTCTGGTTACCACATTCTTTCACGCGGACCGGGGCCAGGCAACGCGCCCATTGGAAACAGCCTTGTTCTCTTGAGCGTTAACCATTTCCTGAAAATTCGCAGCGAATGGGGCGAGAATGTGGCATATTCATACTTGAGTAACCGACATGCATTAGAGCGTTAAAGTCTGCGGGGGCAGGACGGGCGCGCCTGGTGCGAAAGATAGCCCATACAGGACCCTCATCATGCCCACGGACCCTCATTCGGACCAGAAGGTCGTCACAATGTCCCAATTCGCCTCTGCCAACCGGTATCAGCCTCTGCGCGAGGTCGACGCCTATTGGGAAGCCCTCCGCGCCGGGCGGCTGGTGCCCCGGCGGTCGGATATCGACCCGAGGGGCATCGAACGAGCGCTGGAATATGCCTTCATCCTGGAACGGATCGCCCCCACCCTGGCGCGGCTGCGGATCGCCGGGTCGCATCTGACCGACCTGATGGGGATGGAGGTGCGGGGCATGCCGTTGTCGGCGCTGTTCGCATCCAGTTCCCGCAACGCCATCGGGGATGCGCTGGAAGAGGCGTTTTCCGGCCCGTCCAAGGTCGAGTTGGTGCTGCGTGCCGAACGCAGCCTCGGCAAGCCCGAGATGGAGGCACGGATGATCCTGTTGCCGCTGAAGAGCGACCTGGGCGATATCAGCCGCGTGCTGGGCTGCCTGTGCACTTATGGCGCCATCGGACGGGCGCCGCGGCGCTTCGAATTGCTGAACCAGGAGGTCACCCCGCTGCTGGGCGATGCCCGGATCCGCGAAGGGATCGAGACCGCGCCGGATGACGAGGAAGACGACGACATGCCGGAGGTCGAGGCGCCCACGAAACGCAAGGGCAAGCCGCGCCGGACCCGGCTGGGTCTGTCGGAGGACCAGACCCGTTTCGAACCCGGCCCGAAGCCTTACCTGCGGCTGGTGCGCACCGATACCGAGGAGTGATCGGGGGCCTTCCCCGCCTTCACCCGGGACACAAAAAAGGCGCCGTAACCTACGGCGCCTTTTGTGTTTTCCGTCAGTCGGGCGTCAGCCGTTGGCGACCAGCCGGCTTTCACGCAGCTGGGTCAGCTCCTCGGCGACGAGGAAGGCCAGTTCCAGCGATTGCGACGCGTTCAGGCGCGGGTCGCAGGCGGTGTGGTAGCGGTCCTTGAGGTCTTCGTAGGTCACCTCTTTCACGCCGCCGACGCATTCGGTCACATCGAGGCCGGTCATCTCGAAATGCACGCCGCCGGGGATCGTGCCCTCGGCCCGGTGCACCCCGAAGAACTCCTGCACTTCGCGCAGGACCGCGTCGAAGGGACGGGTCTTGTAGCCGGAATTCGACTTGACCGTGTTGCCGTGCATCGGGTCGCAGACCCAGACCACATTGGCCCCTTCGGAGCGCACGGTGTCGATCAGGCGCGGCAGGTTTTCCGCAACCTTGCCGGCCCCGAACCGCGCGATCAGGGTCAGGCGGCCCATCTCGTTCTGGGGGTTCAGCTTGGCCATCAGGACCTTGAGATCCTCGGCGGTCATCGAGGGGCCGCATTTCAGGCCGATCGGGTTCTGGACGCCGGAGGCGAATTCCACATGGGCACCGTCGGGCTGACGCGTCCGGTCGCCGATCCAGATCATGTGGCCCGACCCCGCCAGCCAGCGGCCGGTGGTGGAATCGACACGGCAGAGCGCCTCTTCGTATTCCAGCAGCAGGGCCTCGTGCGAGGTGTAGAAATCCACCTGACGCAGGGTGTGCTGACGCTCGGCGTTCACACCGGCGGCGCGGATGAAGTCCAGCGTGTCGGTGATCCGGTTGGCCATGTCGCGGAAGCGTTCGGCCTCGTCCGACTCGGTGAAGCCGAGGGTCCAGCGGTGCACCTCGTTCACATCGGCATAACCGCCGGTGGAGAAGGCGCGCAGCAGGTTCAGCGTGGCCGCGGCCTGGGTGTACGCTTGCAGCATCTTGGCGGGATCGGGGATCCGCGCCTCGGGCGTGAAGTCCAGATCGTTGATGATGTCACCGCGGTAGGAGGGCAGTTCCACCCCATCCATGGTTTCGGTGTCGGAGGACCGCGGCTTGGCGAACTGGCCGGCCATGCGGCCGACCTTGACCACCGGCACCTTGGCGCCGAAGGTCAGCACCATGGCCATCTGCAGCATCACCTTGAATGTGTCGCGGATGCCGTCGGCCGAGAACTGGTCGAAGGCTTCGGCGCAATCGCCGCCCTGGAGCAGGAACGCCTCGCCACGCCCGGCCTGGCCGAGCGCCTCTTTCAGGCGGCGGGCCTCACCGGCAAAGACCAGCGGCGGATACTTGGACAGCTTCGACTCGACGGCCTCAAGGGCTGCCTGATCGGGATAATCGGGCATCTGGATCCGCGGTTTGCTGCGCCAGCTGCTTTTGCTCCATCCGGTCATCTTTGGCTCCTCCGCCAGGATTCAATGTGCGCGGGGTTATAGACAAGGCTGGCGGTGAGCGCTACCGCCAATTGCCCGGTTGCGGCAACAGTGTTTCACGCAGCGGGTCATAAACGACACTTGCGGTCGCTCAAACACCGTGACAACGTCTTTCAATTCTCGGAACCAGGAGCTCGGGGGCCATCACATTGACCGACAAAGCGTCGCATTTTGTGTTTGTCCTGTTGGACAATTTCTCTCTGTTGTCATTCGCATCGGCCGTCGAGTGCCTGCGCATCGCCAACCGCATGTCCGCGCGGACCATTTTCACATGGGAGCTGCAAAGCGAGGGCGGCGGCATGGTGAGTTGCTCCGCCGGCACGACCTTTGCCACGGATGCGCCCCTGGGAGAGCTGCGGCGCGAGGATACGATCCTGATCTGTGGCGGGCTGGACATCCAGAGCGCCACGACGAAACCCCTGCTGAACTGGCTGCGACGCGAGGCACGGCGCGGGCTGGCGATCGGCGGGCTGTGCACCGCATCCTACACGATGGCACGCGCGGGCCTGCTGGACGGCAAGCGCGCCACCATCCACTGGGAGAACCAGGACAGTTTCTCGGAAGCCTTCGAGGACGTGAACCTGACCAAGTCGGTCTTCACCCTGGATAACGGGCGGATGACCACGGCCGGCGGCACGGCATCCATCGACCTGATGTTGAAACTGATCGCCGACAAGCAGGGCGAGGACCTGGCCAATTCGGTCGCCGACCAGCTGATCTATTCCTCGATCCGGACGGACCAGGACACGCAGAGGTTGTCGGTGCCGACCCGGATCGGCGTGCGCCATCCCAAGCTGAGCCTCGTGATCCAGATGATGGAGCAGAATATCGAGGAACCGATTTCGCCCGCCATCCTGGCCCGCGATGTCGGCATGTCGACCCGCCAGCTGGAGCGGCTGTTCCGCCGCTATCTGAACCGCTCGCCCAAGCGCTATTACATGGAGCTGCGGTTGCAGAAGGCGCGCAACCTGCTGATGCAGACCGATATGAGCGTCATCAATGTGGCGCTGGCCTGCGGGTTCTCTTCGCCCTCGCATTTTTCGAAATGCTACCGGACGCAGTACAACACCACCCCCTATCGCGAACGCGGATCCCAATCCACGCGCCTGCCGATCTGACCCGCAAGGAAGGCTGTCGGTCGTCCGATGCCGGCGGCTTGGTTGTGCCTGCGGTTTTTTTCGGTGCGCTATAGGCTGACAGGTTCACGGTGAAAATGTCAGAAAAGGGAAAGCTGATCGCCCTTTCGAATGGGATAAGCGAACAAATCGGTTCGTAATGGGATGCTTTGCGTTTCGAACCCCAGCCGTCGGGCGGCATGGTCGAAGCGGGCACCGATCATCTTGGCATAGACGCCCTCTCCGCGCATGCGGCGGCCCCACTGCGCATCGTAAAGCTGCCCGCCATGCATTTCCCTGAGCCGGTTCAGCACCTTGTCGGCCCGGTCGGGGACGTGGGTGCGCAGCCATTCCTCGACCAACGGCGCGACTTCCAGCGGCAGGCGCAGCATGATCCAGGACGCGGCGCGGGCCCCGGCCTCACGCCCCGCCTCGAGCAGCGCCTCGACCTCGGTATCGGTGAGACCGGGCACGATGGGCGAGGTCATGATGCGCACGGGGATGCCGGCCTCTGACAGGGCGCGGATCACCTGGAGCCGCTTGGCCGGGCCGGGCACCCGCGGCTCCATCCTACGGGACAGCGCCGGATCGAGCGTGGTGACGGAGATACCGACGGAACAGAGCCCCTGCCCGGCCATGTCAGACAGGATGTCGAGATCGCGGAGGATGCCCGCCCCCTTGGTCACGATCGCCACGGGATGGCGATAATCGCGCAGCACCTCGAGACAGGCGCGGGTGATCCCGCGATCATGTTCGACCGGCTGATACGGGTCGGTATTGGTGCCGATGGCAATCGGCGCGACGCGGTACTTGCGGGCCCGCAATTCCTTTTCAAGCACCTCGGCCCCGTTGATCCGGGCCGTCAGCCGGGTTTCGAAGTCGAGCCCCGGCGAGAGGCCCAGATAGGCATGGGTCGGCCGGGCAAAGCAGTAGATGCAGCCATGTTCGCAGCCGCGATAGGGATTGATCGACCGGTCGAAGGGCAGATCGGGGGACTTGTTGTAGGTGATGAAGCTGCGCGCGACCTCCTCCCGGACCTCGGTGCGGATCTGGGGCAGGTCCTCTTCCATGTCCCAGCCGTCGGATTCGGTCAGCCGGTCCTGCGCCTCGAACCGGCCGGAGCGGTTGGACACGGCCCCGCGCCCGCGCCGCTGCTGCGGGTCGATCTGCTGATCGGGTCGGGAATCGCGAAGGTCGGGCCTGGACATGGGCGCAAACATGGAACGAAACAGGAACGTTCGCAAGATGCCGCAATATTCACCGGAGGGCTTCCCCATGATCTAGATGAATATTTTTCTTATTCGTCCCTTAGTGAATATTCGCTAAGGTCGGAACATCACCCTGTCATGTCGCAAAAGGCGAAGTGCCCCTGCGACAAAAAGGACAAGGCTGAAGACGAACAGGCATTCCGCCAATACCCGAGGTAGCCAATGTCGGACGACGAAGACGATATCATCCTTTCCGAACTCAACGACGAGGAGCTGGTCGAACAGATGTTCGACGATCTCTATGACGGTCTGAAAGAAGAGATCGAGGAAGGTGTGAACATCCTGCTTGAACGCGGATGGCAACCCTATGACATCCTGACCAAGGCACTGGTTGGCGGCATGACGATCGTAGGCAACGATTTCCGTGACGGTATCCTCTTCGTGCCCGAGGTTCTTCTGGCGGCGAACGCCATGAAGGGCGGGATGGCCATCCTGAAGCCGCTGCTGATCGAAACCGACGCGCCCCGCATGGGCAAGATGGTGATCGGCACCGTGAAGGGCGACATCCACGATATCGGCAAGAACCTGGTTTCCATGATGATGGAAGGCGCCGGATTCGAGGTGATCGACCTGGGCATCAACAACGCGGTCGAGGCCTACCTGGAAGCCATGGAATCGGAAAAGCCCGATATCCTGGGCATGTCCGCCCTGCTGACCACGACCATGCCCTACATGAAGGTCGTGATCGACACGATGAAGGAACAGGGCATCCGCGACGATTACATCGTTCTGGTCGGCGGCGCGCCGCTGAACGAGGAATTCGGCAAGGCCATCGGCGCAGACGCCTATTGCCGCGACGCGGCCGTTGCGGTGGAAACCGCCAAGCAGATGGTCGCGCGCAAGCATAACCAAGGCGTGGCGAGCTAAGGCTCCCATGCCGGGCCCAGTGCCCGAAAGGACCAAGTCATGCATGCTCCGAGTGATGCGGAGTTG
The DNA here is from genome assembly GCF_000768315.1 of Pseudooceanicola atlanticus. Classification (GTDB taxonomy): domain Bacteria; phylum Pseudomonadota; class Alphaproteobacteria; order Rhodobacterales; family Rhodobacteraceae; genus Pseudooceanicola; species Pseudooceanicola atlanticus. The sequence continues at coordinate 94,991 of NZ_AQQX01000011.1, read as the reverse complement.
ACGGAACACGGGATGGCGGCCACGGGAACGGGCCGCCTTCTTGTTCTGGCCTGTGGGGCCCTGGCGCGGGAAATCCTCGCGCTGATCCGGGTCAATGGCTGGGACCACGTGGACCTGCATTGCCTCCCCGCCATCCTGCACAATTACCCCAACAAGATCACCGGCGCGGTGCGAGAGGCGGTGATCGAGCGGCGCGATGGCTATGAAAAGGTCTTTGTCGCCTATGCGGATTGCGGCACCGGCGGCGATCTGGAAAAGGCCTGTGCGGAGCTTGGCGTCGAAATGATCCGCGGCCCACATTGCTATGCCTTCTTCGAAGGGCTGGACGTGTTCACCGGGCGGGACGAGATCTATTCCTTTTACCTGACGGATTTCCTGGCCCGCCAATTTGACACGTTCATCTGGCGCGGGCTGAAGATCGACCGCCACCCGGAGCTGTTGCCGATGTATTTCGGCCATTACCGCACGCTGGTTTACTTGGCACAGACCGATGACCCCGCGCTGACGGAAAAGGCGCAAGCGGCGGCGGAGAAGTTAGGGCTGCGTTTCGAACGGCGGTTCACCGGCTACGGGGAGTTGGCCAGCGCGCTGGAGGCGGCGGTTTGATCCCTTCATTGACCGAGGATTGCGGCCAGTGCGCCGCGCTGTGCTGTCTGGCGCTGGCCTTTGACAAGGGCGAGGATTTCGCCATCGACAAACCCGCCGGCACGCCCTGCCCGCATCTGGCGCAGCATGCGTGCAGCATCCATGCGCGGCTGGAGGATGAGGGCTTTCCCGGCTGTATCCGCTATTCCTGCACCGGTGCCGGGCAGCGTGTCGTGCAGGAGATTTTCGACGGCCAGAGCTGGCAGGACGACCCGGCGCTGACCCGTCCGATGATCGACGTGTTCCGCGGCATGCGCGAGGTGCAGGAGCGCCTGGCCCAGCTGAGCGCGGCGCGGGCCTTGTCGCTGGATGAAGCGGACCGGGCGGAGTGTGACCGGCTGATCACAGGCCTGTTGCCCGATCACATCGACCGCGCGGCGGTGGAAAATTTCCCCGGCTCGGCGCAGCAGGACGAGATCGACCGCTTCGTGAAATCGCTACGGCGCTACGTCTTCAAGGGCTAGGACCGCTTCGCGCGGGGTCTGAGCCGTGGCACGTAAGCGATTGGGATCAGGCGGCTTCCGCCGCGACCTCGCGGATGCGACCGATCATGGCGCGCACTCCGTTCGATCGCTGCGCCGACAGGTGATCCTGCAGGCCAAGCCGCGCCAGTTCGCCCTGTGCATCGACGCTGGTGACCTGGCCCACGGGCAGGTCATTGTAGAGCGCGCGCAACACCGCGATCAGCCCACGCACGATCATCGCGTCGCTTTCGCCGTCGAAGCGGAAGGTGCCATTGTCGATCTTGGGAAACAGCCAGACCTGGCTGGCGCAGCCATCGACCTTGTTGGCCGGCACCTTGAGCGCGTCCTCGAGCGGGTCCATCGCCTTGCCAAGCTCGATCACGTGGCGATAGCGGTCTTCCCAGTCTTCCAGAAACTCGAAATCCTCGACGATCTCTTCGAATGCCGGTTGCGCCATGATGCTCTCCTGGTGTCGTGGCGGTGAGGTAAGCCGGGCGGGCGGGCTTGTCCAGTCGCCGGAACCGCTTTTCAAGCGCCCGCCAATGCGTTACCCCATGGAGGCCCAAGAAAGGTCAGAACATGCGCAAGACGATCCCGCTTCTTCTGATGACTGCGCTGGTGGTGGCCAGCTGCGGTCGTGTTGCCGATAGCCGGTTCAATCCGCTCAACTGGTTCGGTCGCGCCGAATCCCGTGCGGTGAGCGCTGGTGAGGCGAACCCGCTACTGCCGCGCCGGGCCCTGACCCTGCGCCCGGCCGAGCTGGACAATCGCACGCCCGTTGCCCAGATCACCGGACTGAACGTGGAACGCCTGCCCGGCGGTGCCATCGTGCGCGTCACGGCCGTGTCGGCCCGCCAGGGCGCCCATAATGTCGGTCTGAAGCCGGTTCTGGACGAAACGGTGCCTGCGGATGCACTGCGCTTCCTGCTGGTGGCGGATCAGCCGGGATATCCCGTGGGGTCCGAACCGACGCGCCGGATCAATGCCGGGGTCAAGCTGACGGATCAGGACATGGCCGGGATCCGCCGGATCGAGGTTCAGGGCGCACAGAACATTCTGACCGTGCGCCGCTGACCTGACAGCGTTTCAAAGTTCGACGATATCGACCTTGCCGTTGCGTGCGGCGAGGCCGACCTCACCATTGCACAGCCGCATCGCCGCTTCGCCGAAGACATCGCGCCGCCAGCCCTGGAGCGCGGGCACGTCGCGTTTGCCTGCGGACATCGCGTCGAGGTCCGAGGTCGCGGCGATCAGGCGGGGCGCGACCCCTGCCCCGTCGGCCTTGGCCTTGAGCAGAACGCGCAGCAGATCGGCGAGCGCCGGATCGACCTGGAGCTTGTCGCGTTCCTTGTCAGGCTTGGGCAGGTCATCGGCAGAGGCCTCCATCCCGCGTTTGACCGCGGCGAGGATACCGTCGGCGATCTCGCCCTTGCGGGCCTCGCGCAGCAGCAGGCGGGACCGGCTGAGATCCTTCATGCTTTGCGGTTTGGTCGAGGCCAGTTCGACCAGCGCATCATCCTTGTAGACCCGGTTGCGGGGGACGTTATTGCGCTGCGCGTAGGCTTCGCGGAATTCGGCCAGTTCCTTGACCAGCCCCAGGAACCGCGCGGAGGAGGTACGGGTGCGCACGCGCTGCCAAGCTTCTTCGGGGCGGGAGATATAGGTTTCCGGCGAGGTGAGCGTCTGAAGTTCTTCCTCGACCCAGGCGGCGCGTTTCTGCTTTTTCAGCTTGTCGGCCAGGAATTCGTAGATCTTGCGCAGGTGGGTGACATCGGCCACCGCGTATTTCTTCTGCGCATCGGTCAGCGGACGGCGCGACCAGTCGGTGAAGCGCGAGGATTTGTCGAGCTGTTCCTTGGCGATGCGTTTCACCAGCGTTTCATAGCCGACCTGTTCGCCGAAACCGCAGACCATCGCGGCGACCTGCGTGTCGAATAGCGGTTCGGGAATGACCCCGGCATCGACATAGAAGATCTCGAGATCCTGGCGCGCCGCGTGGAACACCTTGACCACGGAGCGGTCGCGGAAAAGCTCGTAAAGCGGTTCGAGATCAAGACCGTCGGCCAGCGGATCCACGAGAACCGCGTTCTCGTCGGTCTCGCCGGGCATGGCGAGCTGGATCAGGCAAAGCTGGGAGTAATAGGTCCGTTCCCTCAGGAACTCTGTATCGACAGTGACATAGTCGAACTGGGCGGCTTCCGTGCAGAACTCGGCGAGTTCTTCGGTCGTGGTGAGTGTTCGCATAAGGCCCTTGGCATGGTGAATACGAGGTCGGGTCATCCGACGGTCTAGCCCGTATATGCCATTCCGGGGGCCTTGGGAACCTGTTAAGGCGCGAGGTCCAATCGCGTCCGGTCACCGGCGGCAAAGCGGCGCAGCGCCTGGGGGTAGAGGCGGTGTTCCTGGGTCAGAACCCGGGCGGCCAGCGCATCGGGCGTGTCCTCGGGCAGGATCGGCACGCGCGCCTGGCCAAGGATCGGTCCGTCATCCAGTTCGGCGGTGACCTCGTGCACGGTGCAGCCGGCCTCCGTATCGCCGGCCTCGATCGCGCGAGCATGGGTGTGCAGCCCGCGATACTTGGGCAGCAGCGAGGGGTGGATATTGAGCATCCGCCCCGCGTAATGGCCGGTGAAGGTCTCCGTCAGGATGCGCATGAACCCGGCGAGGCAGACGATATCGGGCGCGGTGGCGTCGATCACGCGGATCAACTCGGCCTCGAATGCAGACCGGTCGCCCTTGAAGGGGCGGTGATCGACGATTGCCGTGGGCACGCCCATCTCGGCCGCCTTGCGGATCCCGCCCGCATCGGCCTGGTTCGACAGGACAAGAACGGGGCGCGCGGGATGGTCGCCCTGCATGCTCTCCACCAGCTTGACCATGTTGGAACCGCCGCCGGAAATCAGGATCGCGACGCCTTTGGTCAAAGAAGGTGGCCCTTGTAGGACACGCCGCGGCCCGCGGCGACGCGGCCCAGCTGGCACACGGTTTCGCCGGCTTCGGTCAGGGTTGCGGTCAGCGCCTCGGCCTGATCGGCGGCCACGACCACAACCATGCCGATCCCGGCATTGAAGGTCTTGAGCAGTTCGGCCTCGGCCATGCCGCCTTGCTGGGCGAGCCAGGCAAAGACCGGCGGCAGGCGCCAGGCATTCAGGTCGACTTCGACCCCCAGCCCGTCGGGCAGGACCCGGGGCAGGTTTTCGGTCAGGCCACCGCCGGTGATATGCGCGAGGCCATGCACGCCACCGGCGCGGATCGCGGCAAGCGCGGGCTGAACGTAAAGCCGGGTCGGCGCCAGCAGTGCCTCGCCCACGGTGCCATCCTGCCAGGGGCACATGTCGGACCATTTCAGACCGGACGTCTCGACGATGCGGCGGACCAGCGAATAGCCGTTGGAATGCACCCCGTCCGAGGCGAGGCCCAGCAGCACGTCGCCATCGCTGACACCGGCGGGCAGGTCGGCGCCGCGTTCCATCGCGCCCACGGCAAAGCCCGCGAGGTCGAAGTCGCCGTCATGGTACATGCCGGGCATCTCCGCGGTCTCGCCCCCGATCAGCGCACAGCCCGACCCTTCGCAGCCCTTGGCGATGCCTTCGATGATGCTGGTCGCCTGGTCGAGCTCCAGCTTGCCGGTGGCGAAATAGTCGAGGAAGAACAGCGGCTCCGCCCCCTGGCAGACCAGGTCGTTGACGCACATGGCGACAAGATCGATGCCGATCGTGTACACGTGGCCCGTGTCGATGGCGATCCGCAGCTTGGTGCCCACGCCGTCGGTGGCGGCGACGAGGATCGGATCCTCGTAGCCCGCGCCCTTGAGGTCGAACAGAGCGCCGAAGCCGCCCAGCCCGGCCATCGTGCCCGAGCGCGCAGTGCGCTTGGCCGCCGGTTTGATCCGTTCGACCAGTTCGTTGCCGGCGTCGATATCGACCCCTGCATCGGCATAGGTGATCCCGTTTTTCTTGTCGCTCATCTGGCCCTCCGGATGGTTGCGCCTGCGATAGAACAGAGCGGAGGGCATGTCCATGGCCAGAGGCCCGGATGCGTCAGTTGATGCGCCTGGTCAGGCGCTCAGATCGCGGTCAGGCGATAGCCGATGGGCGCCTTTTCCACCCGCCACGGGCCGGGACGCGGTACATGGGGGCCGGTGATCGGCGTGCCGTCCTGCGCAATTTTGGCAAAGAGCGCCTGACGCGTGGCGCGGGCCTGGTCCGGGTCGATGTCGAACAGCACGCCCCAATCGGGTTCGGCCACCTGGAAGGTCGCGGAATGGATGATGTCGCCCCAGATCAGCAGGCTGTCGCCGCCATCGTCGATCCGGATGCCGCAATGGCCGGGCGTGTGACCGGGCAGCGGCACCATGGTGAGGCCGGGGGCGATCTCCGTTTCGCCGGTGATCTCGCGGCGTTGCTGGGCATAGGGCAGGCAGGCGCGGCGCGTCACATCGATGGAGGCCTGTTCGCGCCCCCCCGGTTTCTTGCTGGCATAGAAGGCGTCATCGAAGAAATGATCCCAATCCCCTGCCCCTGAGACCAGCTGCGCATTGGGAAAGCGCATGGTGCCGTCGGGTTCGACCATCTGGCCTACGTGATCCACATGCAGATGGGTCATGGCCAGTCGGGTGACGCGGGTCGGGTCGATGCCCGCCTGCTCCATTGCCGCGACGAATTTGCCGGTCGTGTCGGAATAGCCATCGGGTGCGCCGGCATCGACGATGGTGATCTCGTCCCCGTCCTGGATGGCGAAGCCCTGGATCGGGATTTCCACAGTCTGGCCGTCATATTCGTGGCCGGCCTGATCGGCGGCGGCGCGGGCGCGGTCCATGTCGAAATTCGGGAACAGCGTGTTCGGCGCCCGCCCGTAGCCATCGACCAGCCACGTCACCGTGAACCGGCCCACCTTGTGCGAATGCGTCATCGACCCCTCCCCGGGTTTGTTAACCGTCGGGTCAGGATAGGACGGAACGGGAAAGGACGCCAGAGCGGCGCCCTTTCCAAACTCTATGGGATCAGAAATCCTTGACGAATTGGGGTTCGCCCTTGTCGTCATCCGCCGAGCCCTTGGTCGAGGCCAGGCCGCCACCGCTGGTGCCACTGCCCAGCTGGGTGCCGATGATCAGCAGCAGCATCCCCAGAACGACGACGCTGGCGGCGACGCCGGCATTGTTGGTGCCGCAATTGGTGTAACAAGCCCTGGCCGGGGCCGGTGTGACCGCAAGAGAGCCGGCAACGCCGACGGCGCAGAGGAATGTGGTAAATTTCTTCATTTTCATACCCTTTGTTGTCCTTACCAGTTTTCAGGCGTTAACCCGCCCTTGATTGGCCCCTGCACGAACAAGCGGTGTCAGGTTACCCAGTTGATCCAGTTTGCCCAAAGCTTTTATTTCGGTCGCACTTCCCTTGCGTCAATTTTGATGGCCGATCAGCCACACCCGCTTCGGCAAAGCCCGTGATGCTTGACGCTATTTGGCGCTTTGCCTAATCAGGGATCAGGCGGGCCTGTAGCTCAACGGTTAGAGCAGAGCGCTCATAACGCTTTGGTTGCGGGTTCAAATCCTGCCGGGCCTACCAAACCTCCGCCAATCGCCTAACTTCCCTGCATGCGTTTCGAAGATGTGCTGCATCCGACGCCCCAGGGGCTGTATTCTCCGCCGGGGGATTTCTGGATCGACCCGGTCGTTCCGGTGCCCCGCGCATTGATCACCCATGGCCATGCGGATCATGCGCGGGCCGGGCACGGCGCGGTTCTGGCGACGCGGCAGACGCTGGACATCATGGCGCTGCGCTATGGCGAGGGTTTCACCGACACGCGGCAGGAGGCCGGGGCAGAGCCCGTCGATATCGGCGGCGTCACGGTGCGGTTCGTGCCTGCCGGTCACGTCCTGGGATCGGCGCAGATCGTGCTGGATCACGGCGGCAAGCGGTTCGTCGTGTCGGGCGATTATTGCCGCCATCCGAACCCCGCCTGCGCCCCGTTTGAGCCCGTCCCCTGCGACGTGTTCGTGACCGAGGCGACCTTTGCCCTGCCGGTCTTCAAGCACCCCGATCCGGCCGAGGAAATCGCCCGGTTGATGCAGTCGCTCGCGGCCTTTCCCGACCGGGCGCACCTGGTCGGAGCGTATGCGCTGGGCAAGGCGCAACGGGTCATCGCCCTGATCCGGGAGGCCGGCTGGGACAAGCCGATCTATATCCATGGCGCGTTGCAGAAATTGTGCGATTACCACGCCGACCAGGGTATCGCACTTGGTGAGCTGCGCGCCGCAACCAGCGACAAGACCGACAAAAAAGCCTATGCCGGGCAGATTGTGATCGCGCCGCCCTCGGCCTTCAACGCGCCCTGGGCGCGGCGCTTTCCCGACCCGCTGATCGGCTTTGCCTCGGGCTGGATGCAGATCCGGAACCGGGCCAAGGCGCGGGGGGTGGAGCTACCGCTGATCCTGTCGGACCATGTCGACTGGCCCGACCTGACCCGCACCATCGAAGAGCTGGATCCGGAGGAAACCTGGATCACCCATGGGCGCGAAGATGCGCTGATGCGGTGGTGCGAGATGACGGGCCGCAAGGGGCGTCCGCTGCGACTGGTGGGCTACGAGGACGAGGTGCCGGAATGATCGCCTTTGCCGACCTGCTGGAGCGTCTGGCCTTTACCCCGGCGCGGAACGGAAAGCTGCGGCTGCTGGTCGATTTCTTCGGCGCGCGCAGTGACCCGGAACGGGGCTATGCGCTGGCCGCCCTGACGGGCGATCTTGAGCTTCGGTCCGTAACCCCGTCGCTGCTGCGGGGGCTGGTGGCGGAGCGGGCGGACGAGACGCTGTTCGCGCTGTCCTATGATTTTGTCGGGGACCTCGCAGAAACGATCGCCCTGATCTGGCCGGAACCCGACGACCCGGTTTCGCCGCCCCTGCCCGACCTGGTCGAGGAATTGCAGACGACCGGCAAGGCCGCCCTGCCCGGGGTGATCGCCGCACGGCTGGACCAGATGGTCCAGTCTGAACGCTATGCCTACCTCAAGCTGGCCACCGGCGGGATGCGGGTCGGGGTGTCGGCGCGGCTGGCGCGGTCGGCGCTGGCGCAATACGGCGATCTGCAGGTGACCGAGATCGAGGAGCTGTGGCACGGCCTCGAGCCGCCCTATACCGTGCTGTTCGCCTGGGCAGAGGGCGGTGAGAAGCCGGTGAATGCCGCCCGCGCCCCGTTCCGCCCCGTGATGCTGTCGACGCCCATCGACCTGGATGACCTGCGCGCCCTGCCCCCCGACGACTACGCGGCCGAGTGGAAATGGGACGGGATTCGCGTGCAGGCCGTGTCGGACCAGGGTGAAAGGCGGCTCTATTCCCGGACCGGAGAGGATATCTCGCGCGCCTTTCCCGACCTGATCGACGCCATGGCGTTCGAAGGCGCGTTGGACGGAGAGCTGCTGGTCAAGCGCGGCGATCGCGTCGCGCCCTTCGGCGATCTGCAGAAGCGCCTGAACCGAAAGACCGCGCCGAAAAGCCTGCTAGCCTCTCATCCCGCATTCTTGCGGATATATGATATCATGGTCGAGGATGGACAGGATTTGCGAGAGCTTCCTTTCACAAAACGGCATGATCGGTTGTCGGCGATGGTTTCGGCGCTGGATCCGCTACGGTTCGACCTGTCGCCGCGACTGGACTTCGCCACATGGGACGACTTGGCCGCCCTGCGCGCCGATCCGCCCGACCAGGTGATCGAGGGCGTCATGATCAAGCGGCGCGACAGCCCCTACCTGGCAGGCCGGATCCGGGGCCATTGGTACAAGTGGAAACGCGATCCCATGCGCATAGACGCGGTGCTGATGAATGCGCAGCGCGGGCATGGCAAACGGTCGGGCTATTACTCGGATTTCGGCTTTGGCGTCTGGGATGGCGATACGCTGGTGCCGGTGGGCAAGGCCTATTTCGGCTTTACCGACGAGGAGTTGGTCGAGCTGGACCGTTTCGTGCGCCAGAACACGACCGACCGCTTCGGGCCGGTCCGCGCGGTCAAACCCGACCTGGTGCTGGAGATCGCGTTCGAGGGGCTGAACCGTTCCAAGCGGCACAAATCCGGGGTTGCCATGCGCTTTCCCCGCATCGCCCGGATCCGACGGGACAAGCCCGCCGCCGAGGCGGACCGGATCGAAACCCTGCGGGAGATGCTGCCGGATCCGGTCGATCCGGCCTAGCGCGCGATCACGATATCGGCCTGCAGACCACCCAGGCGATCCGACACGCCAAGGCGCAGCACGCCGCCATGGGCGCGGGCGATATCCGTGGCGATGGCCAGCCCCAACCCCACGCCCGAACCCTTGTTCTGGTTGCGCGCAGGTTCCAGCCGGGCAAAGGGGCGCATCGCCTCCTCCCGCCTGTCCGGAGGGATGCCGGGGCCGTCATCCTCCACCCGGATCCGCAGGGACTTGTCCGTCAGGTGCACCGAGACCTCGGCCCGCGTGCCATAGCGCTGCGCATTGGACAGCAGGTTTTCCACCGCCCGCCGCATGGCCATGGGGCGCAGGCGGATCTCGCCTTCGCCCTCGGCCTCGGCCAGGGTCACGGCCCCGCCCATCCGGTCGGCATCGGCCACGATATGCGAGACAAGCGCGATCGGATCGGTCTTTTCCACCTGTTCGGACGCCGCACCACGGGCGAAGGCGAGGAATTCCTCGATCAGCATCTGCATCTCTTCGACATCGCGTTCCAGCGGTTCGCGCTCTTCGTCGTCGAGCATCGACAGGCCCAGTTTCAGCCGGGTCAGCGGCGTGCGCAGGTCGTGACTGACCCCCGAGAGCATCAGCGTGCGCTGTTCGATCTGCCGTTCGATCCGCGCCCGCATCGCCAGGAAGGCGGCACCGGCGGCCCGCACCTCGACCGCGCCGGCGGGTTTGTAGGGCATGGTCTGGCCCTTGCCGAACGCCTCTGCCGCCTTGGCAAGCCGGGTGATGGGGCGCAGCTGGTTGCGCAAGTAGATGAAGGCGACGATGGTCATCAGCCCGCCGAAAAAGACCATGTTGACCAGCAATTGATGCGGGTTCGAGGCCGACACCTGGCTGCGCGGGAAGGTCAGGCGCATCGGCCCCTCGTCACTGTCGAGATAGGCGCGCACGATGTAGTCGTCGGGCATTTCGACCGCCAGCAATTGCGGCAGGCGCTCTTTCAAGGTGCGAATGACCGACACGCCCGACAGGTCGTACCAGCGCCGCAGATCCCGCGGTGGCACGCTTTCCGCGGGCGCGACCGTGATGTCGAGCGCATTGGCCAGCGCGTCCCGCTGATCGGGCGGGATTTCCGCGACCAGAGCCAGTTCGGAGCTGATCGCGCCGGTCATCTGGGTGGTCACGCCCTCGAAATGGCGCTGAATGAAGACGACGGACACGACCAGCTGCACCACCACCACGGGCAGCACGAGGATCAGCGCGGCCCGGCCATACAGGCCGCGCGGCACATATCGTTTGAGCCAGGCAAAGGTCATGGTCTAGGTTGCACCCGTTGAAGACAAGCCGACAGAAGCACAGGACTTTCCCATGTACCACCCCGATGCGTTCAATCCCGTTCCCGGCCGCCCCGAAGAGGTCGCCCCGGGCGTCCGGCGCATCCTGTGTGACAACCCGTCGGCCTTCACCTTCCGCGGCACCAACACCTACCTGGTGACCAATGGCGGCGGCGTCGCGGTGATCGATCCCGGCCCGCTGGACGTGATGCACCAGCAGGCGATCCTGGATGCCCTGCGCGATGGCGAGACGATCACTCATATCTTCGTCACCCACGCCCATTCCGATCACTCCCCCCTCGCCCGGCCGCTGGCAAAGATGACCGGCGCCCCGGTCCTGGCCTATGGCGATGCCACGGCTGGCCAGTCCGATGTGATGCGGGCGCTGGCCGCGCAAGGCGGGCTTGGCGGCGGCGAAGGGTCGGATACCGGATTCGCCCCCGACATCGTCCTGGAGGACGAACAGATCGTCGAGGGCGATGGCTGGCGTCTGCAGGCGCTCTGGACGCCTGGGCATCACAGCAACCACATGTGTTTCGACCTGGCGCTGGGCAACGGGGGATTCGGCACCGTCTTCGTGGGGGACCTGGTGATGGACTGGTCGACATCCATCGTGTCGCCCCCCGATGGCGACCTCACCCAGTTCATGGACAGCTGCCGCCGCATGCGCGCGCGCCCCGCCGATCTGTACCTGTCGGGCCACGGCGACCTGCTGCGCGCCCCGCATGAGCGGCTGGACTGGCTGATCACGCATCGCGAACACCGCGAGGCCGGCATCCTGACCGCGTTGGAGGCCGGTCCGGGCAATGCAACCGACCTAGCCGCGCGGGTCTACACGGATATCGACCGCAGGCTCCTGCCCGCCGCCGCGCGGAACGTCTTGGCGCATCTCATTGATTTGCATTCGAAAAATATGGTTTCGCATGACGGAGAGTTGACCGCCGACACCGTCTTCGCCCGCATCTGAGGGCCTTCGAAGAAAAATCACAGCTTTATGTCGAAAAGGCTCTGGACGGGGGATTCCGCTGTTGCTATACGCCCCCTCGTGTTCCGGCGTAGCTCAGCGGTAGAGCAGTTGACTGTTAATCAATTGGTCGTAGGTTCGATCCCTACCGCCGGAGCCAAAATCCTCTGAAGCCTTGTGACAGACCTGATCTGTCGGGCTGATCCGAAGGTGGATCGAGAGGTTTCTTCTACGCAATAATCCGTTTGGCATCGCGCGAGGCATCCCCTTGCGACACAACCGTTTGCGCCCAGCGAAAAACCCCGCGCCACGAGGTCGGGGCACGGGGTTTTGAGACGTGATCGTTTCGACTTCAGGTCGTTACGCGGCACCCTTTGGATGCCGCGCAAGGCTCAATTCTCGCGGGTCAGGCGTTTGAGCAGGGACGAGGTATCCCAGCGGCCGCCGCCCATGCGTTGCACGTCCTTGTAGAACTGATCGACCAACGCGGTGACGGGCAGCGAGGCGCCGATCTCGTCCGCGGTGGTCAGGCAGATATCCAGATCCTTGCGCATCCAGTCCACGGCAAAGCCATGGTCGAACTCGTCATCCAGCATCGTCTGGTAGCGGTACTGCATCTGCCAGGAGCCCGCTGCACCCTGGGAGATCACCTCCACCACCGCGGCGCCGTCCAGCCCGGCCTGCTGAGCGAAATGCAATGATTCCGACAGGCCTTGGACGAGGCCGGCAATGGCGATCTGGTTGCACATCTTGGTGATCTGGCCCGCACCGATTCCGCCAAGGCGACGGCAGATCTTGGCATAGGCGTCGATGATCGGTTCGGCCCTGGCAAAGATGTCCTCCTCACCGCCGCACATCACCGACAGTGCGCCATTCTCGGCCCCGGCCTGACCGCCGGAAATCGGCGCGTCGACATAGCCGATGCCGCCACCGGCGGCGATGGCGGCCAGGTCACGGGTAACCTTGGCGGATACGGTGGTGTGATCGACGAGGATCGCGCCTTCCTCCATGCCGGCGAAGGCCCCGTCCTTGCCGGTGCAGACCGAACGCAGATCGTCATCGTTGCCGACGCAGGTCATCACGAATTCGGCACCTTCCGCGGCCTCGCGCGGGGTCTTGCCCATGGCGCCGCCATGCTGCTTGACCCAGGCCTCGGCCTTGCTGGCGGTGCGATTGTAGACCGTGACCTCGTGGCCGGCGGCCTGAAGATGCCCGGCCATGGGATACCCCATCACCCCGAGCCCCAGGAATGCGACTTTTGCCATGCTCTTTCCCCCTGTTCCGGCTTGCCCTATAGCTTGTGTCGGGCTGACAGATCAAAAGCAAGGGCCGAAGGCAAGGCCAGGACAAAGGACGGGGCGCATGTTGGGCAAAGTGTTTCAATGGCTGTTCCGGATCGCGACCGGTCTGGTCGTGCTGGCCGTGATCGCGGTGTCGCTGGTCTACTGGTTCGCCGCTCGGTCCCTGCCCGACTACGACAAGACCCTGAGCGTCGAGGGACTGAGCGCCCCGGTCGAGATAGTGCGCGACAGCGCCAATGTCCCCCATATCTTCGGTGAAACGGACGAGGACGTCCTGTTCGGCCTCGGCTATGCCCATGCGCAGGACAGGATGTGGCAGATGCTGACCATGCGCTGGACCGTGCAGGGCCGCCTGTCAGAGGTGTTTGGCACGCGTACCGTCGATATCGACAAACTGCTGCGTCGGCTCGACCTCTACAATGTTGCGCGGCGCTCGCTGGAGGTCCAGGACGACGCGACCCGGGCCAAGCTGGATGCCTATGCCGCCGGGGTGAATGCCCGCCTCGACGAGGTGAATAACGAAGCCCTGGGGCGCGGCGCGCCGGAACTGTTCCTGTTCAACGCGCCGATCGCCCCCTGGACGGCCGCGGATTCGCTCGCCATGGGCAAGATCATGGCGCTGCAACTCTCGGGTCACATGGCGAACGAGGTGATGCGGGCCCGGACCTCCCTCGCCCTGCCCGACCCAGAGCGGCTGCGCGACATCATGCCGGACGCCCCCGGCGCCGGGATCGCCGCGCTGCCCGAATATGCCGCGATGTTCCCCGGCCTGCCCCGCTATGCCGAGGGCGCGGGGTTCTCGGAGGATCCGTTGTCGCCGGTCAATCCCGTGGCCCTGGCCGGCGCGTCCAACGGCTACGCCGCCGCGCCCTCGCGTTCGGCCGCCGGTGGCACGCTGCTGGCCAATGACCCGCATCTGGGCTTTACCGCGCCCGCCATCTGGTACCTTGCCCGGCTGGAGCTGCAATCGGGCGGCGTGATCGGCGGCACGATCCCCGGCATTCCGTCGGTGCTGACGGGACGGTCGGAACGGCTGGGCTGGGGGCTGACCTCGTCCTACATGGACGACCAGGATGTGCATATCGAACAGCTGAACCCCGAAAACAGCGAGGAATATCGCGGGCCCGAGGGGTTTGTGCCGTTCGAAACCCGCCGGTCGATCATCCGCATCAAGAATGCCGACCCGATCACCATCACCCTGCGCGAAACCGTCAACGGCCCGGTCCTGTCGGGCAGCGATTACAACCTGTCGACCGTGACCCCGCCGGGCCATGTCGCTTCGGTGTCCTGGACCGCGCTGGAGGACGAGGATTACACCATCGCCGCCGGGATCCGGCTGATGTCGGCGGGCGATATCGACGAGGCGCTGACCGCGCTCGAGGGCTTCACCGCGCCCAGCCAAGTCATCACCCTGGCCGATCAGCGCCGGATTGCCATGAAGGTGCTGGGCAAGATGCCGGCGCGGGATCCGGCGCACCGATCTGAAGGACGGCTGCCGACACAGGGCTGGCTGCCGGAAAACCGCTGGAACGGCTACCTGCCCGACAGTTCAAACCCGGTCTTCATCGACCCCGAGGGCGGCATCCTGGGCAATACCAACAACAAGATCGTCGACCGGGCCTTTCCCGAACATGTCTCCTTCCTCTGGGGCGACACGCAGCGCATCCATCGCTGGCGGCGGCTGATGCAGAACCGGCAGGTCCATACCCGCGACAGTTTCATCGAGGCGCAGCTGGACACCGTGTCCTTCACCGCGCGGTCGCTGCTGCCGCTGATCGGCGCCGATCTGTGGTTCACCGGAGAAGCCGCGCCCGAGGGCACGCCGGAACGCCTGCGCCAGCGTGCGCTGGAACTGCTGGCCGACTGGAACGGAGAGATGAACGAACACCTGCCGGAACCGCTGATCTATTCCGCCTGGCTGCGCGCCTTGCAGATGCGCCTGATCCAGGACGATCTGGGCCCGCTGGCCGAGGAATTCATCCACGTCCAGCCGCTCTTCATCGAACGGGTCTATCGCGATATCGACGGTGCCTCGGCCTGGTGCGATGTCCGGCAGTCCGGCCCGACGGAAACCTGCGTGGACATTGCGCGCATGGCCCTGGACGATGCGCTGATCTGGATCGACGAGACCTATGGCGACGCGCTTGAAAGCCTGCGGTGGGGCGATGCGCACCAGGCCACCCATGATCACCAGATCCTGGGTGACGTGCCGGTGCTGCGCCATTTCGTCAACATTCGCCAATCCACCAGCGGCGGCACCAACACGCTGCTGCGCGGGGCGACCAAGGGCACCCTGCCCGACCCGTTCCTGAACGTGCATGGCGCGGGGTATCGGGGCGTTTACGACTTTGCCGACCCGAATTCTTCGGTCTTTGTCACGTCGACGGGACAATCCGGCCATCCCCTGTCGCAGCATTACGACGACCTGGCTCAGTTGTGGCGGCGCGGGGAATACGTGCCCATGTCGCTGGATGCGGACCTGGCCCGCGCTGCGAACGAAGGGATCACCGTCCTGCAACCCCGGCAGTGAGCCACACCGCCCTCCTCGGGGGGTGCCAAGCTGCCTTTGCCGCGCTACCCTTGGTGGCGAAGAGGAACATGACATGACACCGATCGCGCTTGGCCGCTCCGGCCTGACCATTTCCCCCGTCGTCTTTGGCGGCAACGTCTTTGGCTGGACGCTGGACGAGGCGGGCTCCTTCGACATGCTGGACCGGATGGTCCAGACCGGGATCACCACAATCGACACGGCGGACGGATATTCCCGCTGGGTCGAGGGCCATGAAGGCGGTGAAAGCGAAACGATCATCGGCAAATGGTTCGCCAGCCGTCCCGGAATGCGGGACAAGGTGCAGCTGATAACCAAGGTCGGGACCGAGGTCTTCGGCGGTGGCGGGCTGTCGAAAGACTGGATCACCACGGAGGTTGAACACTCATTGAAGCGCCTTCAGACCGACCGGATCGACCTCTACTTCTCGCATTTCCCCGATGACGGCACCCCGCACGAGGAAACGCTGGCCGCCTATGACACCCTGATCAAGGCCGGCAAGGTGCGCGCCATCGGCGCGTCCAATTTCACCGCCGAGCAGCTGACAGCCGCGCAATCGGCGGCAGAGGCGAACAGCCTGCCCGCCTATGACGTGATCCAACCGGAATACAATCTCTATGCCCGCGAGCGGTTCGAAGGCCCGATCGCCGACTTCGCCCAAGCGCATAACCTGGGTGTCATCCCCTATTTCGCACTGGCGGCCGGGTTCCTGACGGGCAAGTACCGGACAGAGGCCGATCTGAAGGGCCCGCGCGGCGAACGCAGCATCGGGCGCTACATGAACGAGAAAGGCCAAGCCATTCTGGCAGCAATGGATTCTGTCGCCGAAGATACCGGTGCAAGCCATGCCGCCATCGCGCTGGCCTGGATGCGGCAACGGCCCGGTGTGACCGCGCCGATCGCCTCGGCCACCTCGGCCACGCAATTCGAGGCGCTGATTGAAGGCGCGACGCTAAGTCTTTCGGATGACGCGATGAATGCCCTGACCAAGGCCAGTGCCTGACGCTCAGAGCGTCGCGAACTGCGCCTTCTGCTTGGCGGTCCAGCGCAGGGTCAGGTCGAAGCCTGTTTCGGTCTGAACCTCTTCCAGCACGACCCCCTGTTCGAACAGCCAGGCGCGGGATTTGCCCGCGTCGAAGGGCAGTGAGATCGTTTCGGTCACGTGGCCGGTTTCCAGCCCCTGCTCAACCGCGCGCAACAGGTTCTCCAGCCCGAATCCGGTGATGGCCGAAATCGGATAGGTGTCCTCTTCGCGCTCGGCGCGGGCGATCAGTGCGGGACCTTCCTCTTCGCCCAGACGGTCGACCTTGTTCCAGACCTCCAGCACCGGCACGCCCTCGGCCAGCCCCAGATCCGACAGGATATCCAGCACGTCCTGCGCCTGCTCTTCTGTCTCAGGATGTGAGATGTCGCGCACATGCAGGACAAGGTCCGCTTCCAGCACTTCTTCCAGAGTGGCGCGGAACGCGGCGACCAACTGCGTCGGCAGATCCGAGATGAAGCCCACCGTGTCGGACAGGATGACCTCTGGCCCGTTATCGGGCAGCCGCACCCGACGCATAGTCGGGTCGAGCGTGGCGAACAGCATGTCCTTGGCCAGAACATCCGCCCCGGTCAGCCGGTTGAACAGCGTGGATTTGCCGGCGTTGGTGTAGCCCACCAGCGCGACGATCGGAAACGGCACCTTGGCCCGCGCCTTGCGGTGCAATTCGCGCGTCTTGACCACCCGTTCCAGCTGTCGCCGCAGGCGGGTCAGCTGTTCGTCGATGGCGCGGCGGTCAGCCTCGATCTGGGTTTCACCGGGGCCGCCGACGAAGCCCAATCCGCCCCGCTGGCGTTCCAGGTGGGTCCAGGCGCGCACCAGCCGGGTCCGCTGATAGCCAAGCGCGGCCATCTCGACCTGCAGCACACCTTCACGCGTGCGGGCACGATCCGAGAAGATCTCGAGGATCAGCCCGGTCCGGTCCAGAAGCTTCACGCCCCATTTCTTTTCAAGGTTCCTCTGCTGCTTGGGCGATACGGGGCCGTCCACCAGGACAAGCTCCACCTCGTTTTCCTTCAGCAGAGCGCCGAGTTCCTCGATCTTGCCGGTGCCGAACAGCGTCGCCGGGATCGCCTTGGCCAGACGCACAATGCCCGACCCGATCACCTCGAGGTCAGGGAGCGCATGGGCCAGCGAGACCGCCTCCTCCAGCGCATATTCCGGCGCATGGCGGGTGTCTTCGCCTTTCAACTCGGGATGCAGAACCCAAGCCCGTGTGAGGGGCTTATCGTGCGGGATCACTGGTTGTCTTCGCCCTCATAGAGGCTGATCGGCTGGGCGGGCATGATCGTGGAGATCGCATGCTTGTAAACCAGCTGAGACTGCCCGTCTCGACGCAGCAATACACAGAAATTGTCAAACCAGGTGATGACGCCCTGAAGCTTTACACCGTTGATCAAGAAAATGGTGACGGGAACCTTGGTCTTGCGCACATGATTAAGGAATGCGTCTTGAAGGTTCTGTCTGTCGGAAGCCATATTTATTAGCCTTTTGTTCTTGTTCTTTGTCTTCACTGTGCCGCAATGCGGCATTACCCTCTAGCGCGAACCAGTATGGGCATGGAAACCGGCCATTTCCAGCCCCATTTTTTCAATTTATGCAACAGAGACGCCATTTTGCGTCAGTCACGCCACAGATCTGCGTTCAACAATGCAATGATCGCCAGCAATTCCAACCGGCCCAGCACCGTACCGGCGGCAAAGACCAGTTTTGCCTGCCAGCCAAGGTCCACCAGATGGATCGGATTGTCCCCAGCCAGCGCCAGCAACGGCCCCGTGGAGGTCAGCGCGGCAATCGACAGAATCGTCGCCTGTTCGAAGCCCTGCCCGAACAGCGTCAGCAGCGCCATCAGCAGGGCCAGCGTCATCGCGAAGAGCATGAAGAAAATCCAGGCGTGGTAGGCGCCCTCGCGCCCGATCCGCCGCGCAATCACACCCAGCCCCGAAACAGAGTTCGGATGGACCAGTTTCTGCATCTCGCGCAACCCGTTGAGGTAAAGCGCGAAAACCCGCATCAGCTTGACCCCGCCCGCGGTGGTGGCGACCCCGCCGCCCATGATCGCCAGCCCCATCAGAACCATGCCCGGTGTGTTCAGCCCGGACCAGACCTGCGCGGCGTTCCAGTCCGCGCTTTCGAAGCCATTGGTCGTCAGGAAGGACAAAACGGTGAAGAGCGCGCCCCAGAGCGCCCGAAGCCCCAGCATCAGGTTCTCGCCGGCATCGACCTCGAACGCGGCGATCCAGTGGCGCAGGAACAGCAGAAGCGGCACACCGACGACGATCATCAGGGCCAGACGCAATTCCGGGTCCTGATGCAGGGCAAACCGCGACACGGCGGTGTCGGATGTGAAGCTGACCCGGCTGAGCGCGAAGATCAGGAACAGGAAAATCACCATTTCCCCCGCAATCCCGCTTTGGGCATTGGGCAGGCCGCCGACCGGGGATATCCCGCTGGTCGCCATCGTCGACATCGCGTGGCACAGTGCGGTCAGCGTGGTTTCTCCGTTGACCAGCAACAGGATCCACAGCACGCCCGTCAGGAAGGTGTAGACCGGGGCCAGCTGCATCGTGTTCCGCACCACGCGGCGCAACAGGTCGGCGCGCTGGAACCGGGTGATCCCGGCATCGGACTGGCCGGGCGCCGCGGCGAATGTCACTTCGAACCCGCCCAGGTTCAAGGGCGCCAAAACGGCCGCCGCCGCCACCCAGATCAAAAGACCGCCCATCCAGCCGACCTGCGCGCGCCACAGCTCCAGCGCCGGGTTCAGGCGGCCGGGCATGTCGAAGATCGTGGCGCCCGTCGTGGTCAGGGCCGACACCATCTCCACGTAAGAGTTCAGGAAAGAGGTCGAGCGCAGCGCCTCCTGGAACGGCACGGCGAGATAGGCCGGGATCAGCACGTAGGTCCCCAGCAGTGACAAAAGGCCGATCAGGTCGTTGTTTCGCCCGGTCAGGCTGCGCTTGCCCCGGGCCAGCGCGATCAGCAGCGTGGCGAACAGGCCCATGAGCCCTGCGTAGAAGAAACTCCGCGCGGTGTGGAATTCCTCGATCGCCAGCGCGAAGATAGCGGGCACCAGCATGGAGGCCGCGGCGACCGCCACGAGGACAAGGAACAGGGGTTGTTCTGAAAAGCGCAGGCGCATCGGTTCAGAAATAGTCGATGGAGACCTGGAGCAGCCGTTCCACCTCTGGCACGTCATCGGCAAGCGCGAAGATCAGGATGACGTCGCCCGCCTCGATCTTGGTGTGGCCCTGCGGCTTGATGACCTTGCCGTTCTGCTGGATCGCGCCGATCAGCACGCCTTCGGGGAATTCGATGTCGCGCACGGTGCGGCCCGCAATCGGCGAGGTCGAAAGCACCTCGGCCTCGATCACCTCGGCCTCGGCATCGCCGATGGAATAGACGCCGCGCACCCGTCCATGGCGGATATGGCGCAGGATCGAGGACACGGTGGTCTGGCGCGGGTTGATATGCGCGTCGATGCCAAGGTGCGACATCAGCGGCACCAGCGTCGGGTCGTTGATCAGCGCGATGGCCATGGGACAGCCGATCGCCTTGGCGCGCACGGCCGCCAGGATGTTGGTCTTGTCGTCATCGGTGACACAGAGGATCGCATCGGCGCGGTGTATCCCCGCCTCGCCCAGCAATGCCTTGTCCAGACCGTCGCCATTCAGCACGATGGTCCGCTCCAGTTCGTCGGCGGCATGTTCGGCGATCTTGCGGTTCTTCTCGATCACCTTGGCGCGAATGCCGCGGCCCTTCTTCTCGAGGCGCCGCGCAACGGCGAGGCCGACATTGCCGCCCCCGACGATCACCACGCGTTCCTGGGTGCGCACGGTCTTGCCGAACACTTCCAGCGTGCGGGGCACGTCCTCGTCCACGACACAGACATAGCAGGCATCGCCCGGGAACAGCTGGTCATTGGGATCGGGGGCAAACAGCCGCCCTTCCCGCCGGATGCCGACCACGATGGTCCGTAGGGTCGAGAAGAGGTCGGTCAGCTGCCGCAGCGGCGTGTTCACCACCGGGCAATCGTCGTCGATGGTGATCCCGAGGATCTGCGCCTTGCCGTCGAGGAAAATCTCGGTGTCGAAGGCCGCCGGGGCCGACAGGCGCTGCAATGCGGCCTCCGCCACCTCGCGTTCGGGGCTGATCACCACGTCAATCGGCATGTGGTCGCGGCGGTAGAGATCGGAATAGATCGCGTCGAGATAGCTCTGCGAGCGCAGGCGGGCGATCTTGCGCGGGATGGCAAAGACCGAATGCGCCACCTGGCAGGTCACCATGTTGACCTCGTCGGAATAGGTGGCGGCGATAATCATGTCCGCATCCCGCGCACCGGCGCGGTCCAGGATATCGGGATAGGAGGCAAAGCCGGCAATCCCCTGCACGTCCAGGGTTTCCGTCGCGCGGCGCACCAGTTCGGGGTTGTTGTCCACGACGGTGACGTCGTTGTTTTCCCCCGACAGGTGGCGCGCGATCTGCCAACCGACCTGCCCCGCGCCGCAGATGATAACTTTCATCCCTTGTCTCCCGGGGATTTCCTTATCGTCAGACACATCGCATGACAGAAGCCGCGCAGGGGGTCAAACGAATTGTCCTTCCCGGTAGAACCATGCAAGTCTGCGGCATGATGATTGCACGTTCCCTGCTCTGCCCCGCCCTTCTGGTCGCTGCGCTGCTGCCCGCCTGCACCCGCGAGATCTACTATCGCGAAGGCGCCAGCCAGGCGCAGATTACCGCTGCCCAGGATGCCTGCGTCGCCCAGGCCTATCGCGAGGCGCCGGTGCGCACGGTGACCACGGTCCTGCCCGGCACCTTCATCCCGGAACGGCAGGTCTGCGATGGCGCGGGCAATTGCCAGACGATCCCCGCCCGCTTCGGCCCGCCGCAGATCGTCAGCACCGACGCGAATGAAGAGTTGCGCAAAGCCGTGCAACGAAAATGCATGGTTGATGCAGGGTATTCCCGCGTTCAACTGCCGATCTGCGATCAGAATGTTCGAAATTCGCAACCGCCCGCGATCACGCGCACCCTGCCCCCGTTGACCGGGCAAAGCTGCCTCGTGCCCCGAGGTGGCGAGGCGTTCCAGATCATCACACCCTGATCAGAGGCCTTGCGGTGCGGGGCGTTGCGCGCCCCGCTCGCCTTACGCCTCGTCGTCGTCATCCTCGACCCGGGCGACACGCGCCCCGGCCTTGGATGAGGTCACAACGCCCAGCGATTTCAGCTTGCGATGCAGCGCCGATCGCTCCATCCCGACGAATTGCGCGGTTTTCGAGATATTGCCGCCAAAGCGATTGATCTGCGTCAGCAGATATTCGCGTTCAAAGGCCTCGCGCGCCTCGCGCAGCGGCAGGGTTGCCAGCGCACCGGACAGCACGACGCGGCCATCCTCCGACGGTTTCTCGTCCTCTGCCGGGACCTCGCGCGCCTCGATCTCTCCGGTGCCGTCGCCCAGGATCAGGATCCGTTCGATCACGTTGCGCAGCTGGCGCACGTTGCCCGGCCAGACCATGGTCTGCATCAGCGCCGCCGCCTCGTCCGACAGGACGCGCATCGGCAGACCCTGGGTCTTGTGCAGCGCGTCGATGAAATACTGCGCCAGGACGGGAATGTCCTCGCGACGATCCGCCAGGCTGGGCACGTCGATCGGCACCACGTTCAGGCGGTGATACAGCTCCTGCCGGAAGGTGCCCGCCGCGATCTCGGCCTCCAGGTCCCGCGAGGTGGACGAGATCACGCGCAGATCGACCCGCACCTTGTCCGACCCACCGACGCGCAGGAATTGCTGGTCCACCAGCACGCGCAGGATCTTGGACTGGGTGCCCATGGGCATGTCCGCGACCTCGTCGAAATAGATCACGCCGCCATGGGCCTCTTCCAGCAGGCCCGGTTCGATCCCGCGATCGGCGCTTTCGCGCCCGAACAGGACCTCCTCCATCCGGTCGGCTTCGATCGACGCGCAGGACACGCAGACAAAGGGCCCGTCGGCACGGTTCGATTCCGCGTGGATATAGCGCGCCGCGACCTCCTTGCCGGACCCGGAGGGGCCGTTCAGCATGACCCGCCCGTTGGACTTGGTCACCTTGTCCAGCTGGCCCATCATGCTGCGGAACGAGGCCGAGTTGCCAACCATCTCTGCCGATTGCGTATCGCGCCGGCGCAATTGCTGGTTTTCCCGCCGCAGCCGCGAGGTTTCCATCGCGCGCCGGATCACCACCAGCAGCTGGTCGATGTTGAACGGCTTCTCGATGAAGTCGTAGGCCCCCTGCTTGATGGCCGCGACCGCGATCTCGATATTGCCGTGGCCCGAGATGATGACGACCGGGATATCCGGATTGTCGCGCTTGACCGTCTTCAGGATGTCGATCCCGTCCATCCGGCTGTCCTTCAGCCAGATGTCGAGGATCATCAGCGACGGCGCCTCGGTGTTCAGATGCGCCATGCATTCATCGGAATTCCCGGCCAGACGCGTGGCATAGCCCTCGTCCTCCAGGATGTCGGAGATCAGTTCCCGGATGTCACGCTCGTCGTCGACGATCAGGATATCGCTCATGTTCCCTCGCTCGCTTTTTTCTTGTCCGGAATCCCGCTGGCGACAGCGCCCGCAATCAAAGGCAGGCGGATGATGGCGCAGGCGCCCGAATGGGTCAGGCCCTCGAAGGGCTCCGCATCGTCAAGCCGCAGCGTGCCGCCGTGCTCTTCGATGATCTTCTTCACGATCGGCAGGCCCAGCCCGGTCCCCTTGTCTCGCGTCGTGACATAGGGTTCGAACAGGCGGGCACGGTCTTCGGGCAGGCCGACACCGTTGTCCGAGATGTGGATCTCGGCCCAGGGCGCGGTGCCCTCGGCGGTTTCCTCCAGCGTGGTGAAGGCGGTGACGTGGATCGCCGGGCGGTAGCCCTCGGGCGCATCGCGGTCACGCAGCGTTTCCGTCGCCTCGCCCGCATTCTTGATCAGGTTGGTCAGCGCCTGCCCGATCATGGTGGCGTCCAGGTCCGCGGGCATTCCCCCCTTGGGCAGAGCCGCGGTGATCTCGACATCCGGCTGGCCCGATTGCTGCAACAGGACGGCGCCCTGCAACAGGTCGCGCAGATCCTCCTGGTGCTTTTCCGGTTCGGGCATGCGCGCGAATTTCGAAAACTCGTCGACGATGCGCCGCAGGTCGCCAGTCTGGCGCACGATGACCTCGGTCAGGCCTTCCAGGTCCTCGGCGGTCGGTTCGTCCAGGTAGCGCGAGAACTTGCGCCGGATCCGTTCCGCCGACAGCTGGATCGGGGTCAGCGGGTTCTTGATCTCGTGCGCAATGCGGCGGGCCACGTCGCCCCAGGCCGCCATTCGCTGCGCGGTCACAAGGTCCGTCACATCGTCGAAGGCGACCACGTAGCCCTCGCGACGGCCCTCGGTATTGCGCCGTGTCGCCATGCGGACCAGCAGGGTTTCCTGGCGTCCCGACCGCACGACCTTGATCTCGGATTGCAGGGTCTGGCCGCCACTGTCGCGCAGCTGATCGAAGAGCGGCCCGAACTCCGGCACCGCGACCGAGATCGCGACATTCTCCTGATCCTCACGCCAGTCCAGCAACCGCTCGGCCGAGCGGTTGACGAAGGTCACGCGCCCCTCCCGATCCAGCCCGACCACGCCGGACGTGACCGAGGACAGGACGGAATCGAACAGGCGCCGGCGCTGTTCGATCTGGTTCGTGTTCTCCAGAAGCGCTTCGCGCTGGCCCTTAAGTTGGCTGGTCATCTGGTTGAAATAGCGTGACAACATGGCGATCTCGTCATCGCCCTCTTCCTCGGCAACCCGCACATCCAGATCGCCTGAGCCGACCCGTTGCGCCGCCCCGGTCAGACGCCCCACGGGCCGCGACAGACGTTCGGCGAACCACAGGCCCAGCCACACGGCGGCTAGGATCAGGATGACCGCGAAGCCGATATAGAGCAGCCCGAATTCGAACAGGACCCGACCCCGTTCGCTCTCCAATTGCTGGTAGAGCCGCACGGTTTCCTGGGTATTGTCCAGCAGCGACAGGATCTCTCCGTCCACGTCCCGGCTGACATAAAGGAAGCGGTCGACATAGGCGTCGAGTGGCAGAAGCGCGCGGAATTCATTGTTGTCCCAATCCTCGATCAGGACATAGCCGTCCTGGACCGCCTGGTCCAATTGCGCGGCGGACGGTTCTTCGTAATCGAAGAGGTAGGACCGTTCGCCTCGCGACCGGATCTCGCCCGCCCCGTCGATCACGTAGGCCTCGCGCAGGCCGCGCTGGATCTGGTTCTGCCCCGAGGCCAGCAATTGCCGGATGACCGCATCGGTGATCAGGAAATCCCGCTGTTTCGCCGCATCGAGGAACCGTGCCAGTGCACGGGCATCCTCCTCTAGGTCCTCGCGATGCTCCTGTTCATAGGCCCGTGCAGCGGCCAGCGATGTGCCGACCACCTGCCGCACACGATCCGAAAACCAGCCCTCGAGACCGATATTGATCGTCAGGACCGCGAAGATCGCGACCGAAACGGTGGGGATCAGGGCCATGATGGCAAAGACGCCGGTCAGGCGCAGGTGCAACCGGCTGCCCGCCGACCGTGCCCGCCGGGCCGACACCATGCGGATCACCCGTTGTGCGACAAGCGCGGCAACCAGCAGCACGTAGACAAGATCGGCCAGCAGAACGAGGCGGAGGTTGAGGGACGACGCGCCCTGTTCGAACGGCCCCAGCACCAGGAAGGTGGCCAGCACGAGGACGGGCCCCAACAAGACCAGACCCAGCGTCGCCGCGTTCTGAAGACGCCGCTGTCGTCTGAGCCGGGACAAACCGGCCCATGTCAAATGTCGTGCCCGGGATGCCACAGGCCGCCTCTCAATAATGTGCTGCATTCTTGCAGCTACCGCCATATATTGTGGTCCTATCCCGTAATGACACCGGGAGGCCACTATTCTGTTGCGGTTTTACATCAATTTTCTGCGACGTGTCACGCGAATATCCAGATCGGTGATCTTCTTACGCAACGTATTCCGGTTGATCCCCAGCAGGTCGGCGCATTTCGCCTGGTTCCCGCCCGTCGCTTCCAGGGCGATCTCGATCAGCGGCAGCTCCATCTCTTTCAGGATGCGCGCGTAAAGGCCCGGCGGCGGCAGCATGTTGCCGTGCAGGTCGAAATAGCGCCGCAGATGCCGCCCGATCGAGGCCGACAGCTTTTCGGCATCCTCGACGCCCGCGGCCGGTTCGGTTTCGGGCTGAGAGCCCAGCACGGCGGCGACCTCGGCCTTGGTGATCTCGTCGGTGCGCGCGGTCAGGCCAAGGCGTCGGATGGCGTTTTCCAGCTGCCGCACGTTGCCAGGCCAGGGATGCGAGCGCACCATCTCCATCGCCTCATCGGTCAGGCTGCGCAACGGCTGGCCCTCGCGTTCGGCGCGGGCAAAGAAATGCTCGACCAAAAGCGGGATGTCATCCACGCGGTCGCGCAAGGCGGGCGCATGGATGCTGGCACCGGACAGCCTGTAGAACAGGTCCTGGCGCAGCCGGTCCTCTTCCATGGCGCGGTTCAGATCCGCCTGGCTGGTGGCCATGAAGCGCGGCAGGCTGTCGGCATCGCCATCCATCATGCGCACGATCCGGGCCTGCACCTCGCTGGGTATATCGGTGACCTCGTCGAACAGCACCGTGCCGCCCTTGGCGCGGGCCAGGACCTGCGCCGGTCCCTCGATATCCTGCAGGTCCGAGGCCGCGGCGGTGATGAAGGGCAGCGTGCGGCGGTCGCTGAAATCATGGATCGCCTTGGCGATCAGCGATTTGCCCGTGCCGCTTTCGCCGGTGATCAGCACCGGCAGGTCGGTGTTCAGCACCCGCGCGATCAACCGGTAGAGCGCCTGCATCGACGGCGTACGCCCGACCAGGGGCAATTCGTCAGGGCGGTCGTTATCCTCGGCCTGGCCGGCGGGGGCCGCGGTGCGCCGCCGGGCTTCCAGCGCCCGGGCGGTGCGTTTCATCAGGTCGGGCAGGTCGAATGGTTTGGGCAGGTAGTCGTAGGCCTCGGCCTCGGCGGCCTGGATCGCCGTCATGATCGTGTTCTGCGCCGAGATCACGATGACCGGCAGACCGGGCCGGTCCTGGGCGATCTTGGGCAGCATCTCCAGCCCGTTCCCGTCGGGCATCATCACGTCCGAGATCACGACATCGCCCTTGCCCTCGGCCACCCATCTCATCAGCGTCGTCAAGGAGGACGTGGCATGAACCTTGCACCCGGCCCGTGTCAGCGCCTGTGTCAGCACCGTACGGATCGTGCGGTCGTCATCGGCAACAAGTATCGTGCCATCCATGCTCAGCTCTCCTTGGGTTTGGGCTTTGTCGGGTCCAGCGGCAGGGACAGGCGGAAGACCGTCTTGCCCGGCACCGACGTGACGGAAATCCACCCGTCATGGTCCGATATGATCTTGGACACCAGCGCCAGGCCCAGCCCGGTGCCGTTCTCGCGCCCCGATACGAAGGGATCGAAGATATCCGCGGCGATCTCGGGCGGCAGGCCCGGGCCATCGTCTATGATCTCGATCTGAAGCGGTACGGGCTTGCCTCCCCCATCGGCCCGCCGCAAACGAAAGGAATGCTCGAAATAGGTGTGCAGCCGGATCGTTCCGCCGCTCTTGTCCGCCGCCTGGGACGCGTTCTTGAGCAGATTCAGCACCACCTGGAGCAATTGGTCGGGATCACCCAGTGCCAGCGGCAGCGAGGGATCGTAATCCTCCACGATCTTCATATGCGCGCCAAAGCCCAGCAGCGCGGACCGGCGTGCGCGATCCAGCACGTCATGGATGTTCACCGGACGCAGGTCGGGCATGGTCAGGTTGCCGAATTGCTCGACCTGTTCCAGCAGCTTCACGATGCGCCGGCTTTCGGCGACGATCAGGTCGGTCAGCTCGCGGTCCTCGGCGCTCAGGTTCATCGACAGCAGCTGTGCCGCCCCGGTGATCCCGGCCAGCGGGTTCTTGATCTCGTGCGCCAGCATCTCGGCCATGCCGATGGCCGATTTCGCCGCCGACTTGACCGTGTGGTCCTGGGTCAGCCGACCTGCCAGTTCGCGCGGCGAGATGAGGAACAGCATATGCCCCTCCTGCCCGCTAAGCGGTGCGATCTGCAGGTTGCAATGCAGCGGCGCGCGGTCACCGGTACCCACATCCACATCATTGACGAACAGCGGAGAGGACGTGGCCCGCGCCCGTTGGAACGCATCTTCCAGCGGGCTGTCGATCATCACCTTTTCCCAGACCTTCACGCCGTTGATCGACTTGGACGAGGTGTTCAGGAACCCCTCCGCCGCGGCGTTGATCGCGATGATGTTGTCCTCGGGATCGAGGACCAGCGCCGGCACCGGCAGCGAGTTCCAGACCGCGTCGTCTTCGATCATGCGGCCGCCCTCTGACCTTGCGCAGGGCGCAGTGCATCGGGCAACAGCGCCAGCACCTCGGCCGGGTCCAGCGCCCGCAGGACGCGCCCGCGCAGCCCGGTCTCCGTGCCTGCCTGATCCATGTACCAACCCAGCTGCTTGCGCGCGACGCGCAGCCCCAGATCCTTGCCGTAAAAGCTCAGCATTGCCTCGTAATGTCCTGAAACCACTTGGATCAGCGCGTCGCCTTCGGGGGCAGGCACAGCCGCCTCTCCACCCAGGTCGCGACAGATATCCGCCGCGGCCCAGGGCCGTCCCTGGATACCACGCCCGATCATCACGCCCGCCGCGCCGGACGCGTCCAGCGCCGCCCGCGCACTCGCCCCGTCGACGATATCGCCATTGGCCAGGACCGGGATCTCCACCGCCTCGACAACGTCGCGGATCGCATGCCAGTTGGCCCGGCCCTTGTAGAACTGGCACCGGGTCCGGCCATGCACGACCAGCATCCGAACGCCCGCGCCTTCGGCCAGTCGCGCCAGGTCGGCGGCGTTCAGGCTCTCGTCGTCCCAGCCCAGACGCATCTTCACCGTCACCGGCACATCGACCGCATCGGCCACCGCCTCGATGATCCGCAGCGCCAGGTCCGGGTCGCGCATCAGCGCCGAACCCGACAGCCCGCCGGTCACCTTCTTGGCCGGGCAGCCCATGTTGATGTCGATCACCCACGCGCCCGAGCCTTCGATCTGCCGCGCCGCCTCTGCCATCTTGGCAGGCTCTCGCCCGGCCAGTTGTACAGAGGTCGCCGCCCGTTCCAGGCCCAGCTCCGCCCGTTCCCGCGTGCCGGGACGGTTGGTCAGCAGCTCACCGCTCGCGACCATCTCGCTCACCACCAGGTCCACGCCGAACCCCACGACGAGGTCGCGCATCGGCAGGTCGGTGATGCCGGCCATGGGGGCCAGGGCCACATATGGCCGGGTCATCTGTGGGTCATCCGGAAGGGACATGCCTAATCCTTGTGCAATAGCCTCTGGTTAGCCCGAGTTCGGGGGAAGCTCAACGTTATCAAAAGCAGTTTACGCCTCAGAACTGCGCGATTGCCCGAATTTTAATCACAAATGGCAGCGCGGGTTCGGATGGACGGGGGCGCCCATAGCCCCTATTCAATCGCCATGGAAGAGTCTGCCCTGAAATTCGTGACAATCCTCGTCGCAGCCGGCCGCGGCACCCGCGCTGGCGGAGGACTGCCGAAACAATGGCGCGACCTGGCCGGACGGCGTGTCGCCGACTGGACGCTCGCCGCCTTTGCCGAAACCGGTCCCGTCGTCGTGGTCCTGCATCCCGACGACATTGACATCCCCCTGCCCGACAGCGTGCATCGCGTCCTTGGCGGCGCGATCCGCAGCCTGTCAGTCAAATGCGGGCTGACCAAGGCGTGGGAGCTCGGCGCGACCCATGTCCTGATCCACGACATCGCCCGGCCCTGCGTCACGCCCGCGGTGATCGCCGGCGTCACGAGCGCCCTGGCCGATGGCGCCATCGCCGCGGCCCCCGGCCTGCCTGTCAGCGACGCGCTCTGGACCAGCGACGGGGAGACGATCACCGGCACGCGCGACCGCGGCGGCCTGTTCCGCGCGCAGACGCCGCAGGGATTCGAAATCGGCCCGATCGCCGCCGCCCATGACGGGTTCGAGGGCGAGGCCGCCGACGATGTCGAGGTTGCCCGCTCCGCCGCGCTGCCCGTCACTCTGACCGAAGGGGACGAGGACAATATCAAGATCACCCATCCCGCCGATTTCGACCGCGCCGCCCGGATCCTTCGCGCGCGGGCGCAATCCGGCGCCAGCAAGGACCCTTCGACCATGGATATACGCCTTGGCAATGGCTACGACGTGCACGCCTTCTGCGATGGCGATCACGTGATCCTCTGCGGGATCAAGGTGCCGCATGACCGGGCCCTGCTGGGCCATTCCGATGCCGATGTCGGGATGCACGCCATCACCGACGCGATCTACGGTGCGCTGGCCGAAGGCGATATCGGCCGTCACTTCCCGCCGTCCGACCCACAATGGAAAGGCGCCGAAAGCCACATCTTCCTGGACCATGCGGTCCAGCTTGCCACCCGGAAAGGATTTGCCGTGTCCAATATCGACTGCACCCTGATCTGCGAGGCGCCCAAGATCGGACCCCATGCCGGTGCAATGCAGGCCGAACTGGCCCGCATCACGGGGATCGAGGTCTCGCGCATCTCGGTCAAGGCCACCACGTCGGAGCGGCTGGGCTTCACCGGCCGGAAAGAAGGGATCGCGGCCATCGCCACCGCGACTCTGGTGTCGGCATGAAAGCGGCAGAGCTGATCGGAACCGTCGCCGGTGTCGGCCATCTGCGCCCCGCTTCCGGCACCTGGGGCAGCCTGGCGGCGCTTCCGCTGCTCTGGGCCGTGCACCAGATCGGCAGCTTCCCCCTCGTCGTGCTGGCCACGCTCGTCGTCTTCTTCGCCGGCTGGTGGGCGACGCGGGCCATGACCGCGGGCCGCGACAACCATGACCCGTCCGAGATCGTGATCGACGAGGTCGCGGGCCAATGGGTGGCGCTATTCCCCGTCTCCTACGGTGCGATGTTCGCGGGCGTGCCGATCACCGCGCTCTGGCCCGGCTGGGTCGTGGGCTTCCTGGCCTTCCGCCTGTTCGACATCCTGAAACCCGGTCCCGTGGGCTGGGCGGACCGGCGCGACGACCCGCTGGGCGTGATGCTGGACGATGTGATCGCCGGGGCGCTGGCCGCGCTGGTTGTCGCGATCTCGGGCGCGCTCTATCATGTCTTCCTGATGTGACGCCCCACGCGATCCCAAAGGGGCGTCCGGAGGAGGACCCGACATGCCCATCACCGCCACGCCCGATGCCGTCCTGCATGCCTGCGAAGAGGCCGGACTGACCCTTGTCACCGCAGAAAGCTGCACTGGCGGCATGGTCTGCGCCGCGCTGACCGATATCGCCGGTTCGTCCAAGGTCGTCCTGGGCGGCGTGGTCAGCTATTCCAACGGGCTGAAACAGGGCCTGCTGGGCGTGACCACCGACACCCTGAAAACCCATGGCGCCGTGTCCGAGGAAACCGCGCAGGAAATGGCCTCGGGCGCGTTGGAGACATCCGGTGCCGATCTGGCCGTCGCGATCACCGGCATCGCCGGTCCCGGCGGGTCGGAGACCAAGCCCGAAGGGCGCGTCTGTTTCGCCCTCGCGCGCCGCGATCAGCCGGTTTTTCACGAGACGGTGGAGTTCGGCGCCCTGGGCCGCGAAAACGTCCGCGCGGCGTCCTGCGCCCATGCCCTGGGCCTGCTGCTGGCCGGTGCCAAGGGCGAGCTGTGATCCTTCACGATCCGTTACGCCGCTTCAGGCGTAATCTGAACCGGCCAAGCTAACGCCTTGGGTCGAAATACTAATCGGAATGCCCAGTTAGCCGCCGATAAACGCTCCGATCACCGCGGGCTCTGCCGCATCGGTCACCAGCGCCTCCGCATCTGCGGCGCGGTTGCCCAGCAGTGATACGGCCTTGGCACGGATCTTGTCGGTCTTCACGTCCAGCCCTAGTGGCGCATCGAGGTCGTGGAACACCTCGCGCTCTGCCCCGTCCGTCAGGCTCAGTTTCAGGCGCGCCTGCATCTCGCTCAGCCCGTCATCCGCTGTCACCGAGACCCGCGCCCGTAGCGCCTGCAAATCGGGCCGCGCGCAGGTATCGGCGGTGTAGCTGTCCAGCTGCGCGGTATCGATCCCCAACAGCGCCATCGGCAGCACCGTGGTGTAGGAAAATTTCGCCCCCAGCCCCGTCTCCGGCGCGGGCTGGTTGCAGACCGACATCCAGCGCGGATGGGTGGTCACCGCGATCTGCGACACCTCCGCAGAGTTCAACGGCAGCATCTCGGCCATCGCCTCAAGCGAGGCATGCAGGCCGTGACAGCAGGCATGGAATTTGTGGCTGATCCCGCTCAGGTACCAACTGTCGCCCAGACCGATCAGTCCAGCCGGATCGCCAATGCCGTGATGCGTCTCGCCAAAGCCCTGCGCGCCGTCCAGCCCAGTCGGTGCGGCCTCGAACCCGCGGGCGACCAGCAGCGCGGCCTCCACGCCCGTCGCAGCCGCGATCCCGGCATTGTAGGGTTTGCCCATGGTGCCGAACTGGCTTTTCAGCCCCGCGGCACGGGTTCCGGCCAGGCCCAGCACCATGTGCAGCGCATCGCCGTCCAGCCCCAGCAACCGACCCGCCGCCAAGGCGGCACCGAAGGTCCCGGCGGTTCCCGTCTGATGGAACCCGACCTGGTAGTGATCGCGCCCCAGCCAGACCCCCACACGGATCGAGGCCTCGATCCCGATCAACGCCGCCTGCTGCAAGTCCTCGCCCGACGCGCCGACCAGTTCGGCCGCGGCCAGCGCGGCCGGAAACACCGCGACCGAGGGATGCCCGATATGGGCGAAATGGGTGTCGTCGTAATCCAGCGCATGAGAGGTCGCGCCATTGACCAGCGCCGCCGCCCGCGCAGGCATGCGCGGCCCGCCAAAGCTCGCCGCCTGGGGCGCGCCGCCTTCGGAAACAGCCATGTCACGGGTGATGCGTGCGACAGGTTCGTCGCGTCCGGCCAGGCCGCAGGCCAGCCAGTCCAGCATGGACAGCCGCAGGATCGCCCGAACCTCGTCGGGACAGCCCGGATCGGGCGTGGCGGCAAAGTCGGCCAGGGCGCGGGCGATGGTCATGGGATCCTCCTCCGGAAAACCGAAGGCGATCCTAGCCTGCCTCGTCCGCGCCCGAAAGCCCGTCTTCAGGGGCCCGGGTCAGGGACCCATGGCCCGTCCCGGCCTCAGGCCGACACGTTCATCGGATCGCCCAGTCGCTGGGGTTCCGAGTTCTGGTTGGCATAGGCCGCGTTCGCGCCCTCCTTGCCTGCGCCCAGGGGCGTGAACGGATCGTCCGAGATCTCGCCCAGCAGAGCCGCCGAAGCCGCCTTTTCCTGTGCCGCGATCGCGGCGCGGCGGGCAAAGTCCACCGCGACGACCTCGTCGCTTTCGCGGGTGTCCAGCTGAGCGGAAACACCGCTCATCACGTCTTCATCCTCGGACGAGTTCCAGTAGGAATTCGGCGTCGACGAGGTCGGCGCGTAATCCGGGTTTTCGGTCGTCACGATCGGCTCTTCGGCCGCTTCGGTGACGGGTTCGACGATTTCTACGACTTCTTCGGTCGGCGCGGGGTCATTATTCGCCCCTTGGCTACCGCTCCCACTCCCAGTGGTCACCTGACCATTGGGAGTGAGAACATTGCCCAGCAGATTGAGCATGGTGTTCTCCAGGTTTGACGTTTCTACCGAGGAAGGAAGGTGACCCGGAAATGCGGTTCAAATGTGGTCGGGCCAAGGCCCTACCGCCATGATCAATGATACTTTCGCAATGTCGCTATTGCAGAAATGTTAACACATCTTACCGAAGTGTTAACGTCACGGAGCCCCGTAGAGCACCTTCGCCCGGTCCTCGAAAGCCCGCACGATCCGCTGCATCGCCTCGTTGAAAACAACGCCGATAATGCCCTGGAGCACCGCGTTCTTGAATTCGAAATCGACGAAGAAGGACACCTCGCACCCGCCCTCTGCATCGGCGAAGGCCCAGTTGGACTTCATGTAGCGGAACGGACCGTCCAGGTATTCGGTGTCAATCTTCATGTCCTCGGGCCACAGCACCACGCGCGACCCGAACCGTTCGCGGAACACCTTGAACGAGATCACGAGGTCCGCCAGCATCACCTCGTGATCGCCCTGGTCATCGCGGGACCGCACCCGCGCCGCGGCACACCACGGCAGGAATTGCGGATAGGATCCCACATCGGCGACCAGATCGTACATCTGCTGTGCGGTATATGGCAGGTGGCGGGTCTCGGAATGGCGGGGCATCTTTTCTCAAACGTCGCGTTTACTTAGGCCCCCCATGTCGTATGGTGAGCCCGCAAGTTCAAGGATGGATCATGACCACGCGTCCATATGTCATCGACCAGATGATCTCTGCCAAGAAGATCGCCGCCCGGATCGAGGCGCTGACAGAAGAGATCAAGCAGGAATTCCCCGAAGGCGAACGGCTTGTTGTCGTGGGCCTGCTGCGCGGGTCCTTCGTCTTCATCGCCGACCTTGTCCGCGAATTGCGCGACCGCGAGGTCGAAGTCGACTTCATCGAGGCCTCGTCCTACGGCAATTCCATGGAATCGAGTCGCGAGGTCCGGATCCTCAAGGACCTCCGCGGCGAGATCGAGGGCCGCAACGTGCTGGTGGTCGAGGATATCGTCGATACCGGCTACACGCTGCACCACGTGATTCACATGCTCAAGGCCCGCAACCCGGCCAAGCTGCGCACCATTGCCCTGCTCGACAAACCCTCCCGGCGGGAGGTCGATTTCAAGGCCGACTGGACCGGGTTCGAGATCCCCGACGAGTTCGTCGTCGGCTATGGCATCGACTACGCGCAATGCAATCGCAACCTGCCTTATATCGGCAAGGTCCGCTTCACCGAATGAACCCGATCTGGTTTCTCCGCATG
The DNA here is from genome assembly GCF_000768315.1 of Pseudooceanicola atlanticus. Lineage (GTDB taxonomy): Bacteria > Pseudomonadota > Alphaproteobacteria > Rhodobacterales > Rhodobacteraceae > Pseudooceanicola > Pseudooceanicola atlanticus. The sequence continues at coordinate 60,598 of NZ_AQQX01000011.1, read as the reverse complement.
GCCAGGTGGGCGCGCAATCCGCCCTCGGCCAAACGTGTGAAACTGGTGCTGGTGGTGATCGCCATCTGCGCGGTCATCATTGCCGCGGAGCGCATCTTCGGCTTTCCCGAATGGCTGGAACCGGCCAGCGTCCGCGCACCAAACCGTGTCATCACGAATTAGTCAAAGCATGACATATTCCCCTGCGTTAACGTGGCCACGTGATTGTCCTTTCAGGGAGTTTTGACATGAACAAGTACCTAGCAGGCCTGGTGATGGCCGGCCTCACAATGGCAGGCTCGGCATTCGCCGAAAGCCACATGAGCGAAGAGGACCTGATGAAGGCCGTCACCGCCCGTCAGTCCACGATGAAGCTCTATGCCTTCAACCTCGGCACGCTGGGCGCCATGGCGCGCGGCACGATCGACTACAACGCAGAGGCGGCAGAGGCCGCGGCGGGCAACCTCGTGAAACTGTCCTCGATGAACCAGATGGCGTTCTGGCCCGCTGGCTCCGACATGGAATCCCTTGAAGGCACCAAGGCACTACCGGCACTGTGGGAAGACATGGCGGGCGTCGGCGAAGCCGCCACCGCAATGACAGAGGCCGCCGTCGCGATGGAAGCGGCCGCCGGCACCGACCTGGCCTCACTCCAGGGTGCCATGGGCGCGCTTGGCGGTGCCTGCGGCGGGTGCCACAAGGCCTACCGCGCGTCGGATTGATCCGGTCCGCAGACCAAACACCGGACCGATGATCGGCACCTAAACGGCACCAGACAGGAGACAGGGCCATGTATACATTTCTCAGATTCGTGGCCCTTCTCTTCTTCTTCGGGCTCGCCTGCTTCTACCTCGTCACGATCCCGCGCACCCTGCCCGAGGAAACGATGGCCGATCTGACGGGCGATGCGACCCGCGGCGAACAGGTCTTCTGGGCCGGCGGCTGCGCCTCGTGCCATTCCGCCGCCGAGGCCGAGGGCGAAGAGCGGCTGGTGCTGGCCGGCGGTCGCCCTTTCGCCACCGAATTCGGCACCTTCTACGCCCCCAATATCAGCCCCTCCGACGCAGGGATCGGCGGGTGGAGCCAATATGACCTGGCCAATGCGATGATGCGCGGCGTGTCGCCCGGCGCACAGCATTACTACCCCGCCTTCCCCTTTACCTCCTACACCAAGGCCGACCCGCAAGACATTGCGGACCTTCATGAATTCATGCAGACGCTGCCGGCCTCCGATACGCCGAACACGCCGCATGACGTGAGCTTCCCCTTCTCCATCCGGCGCGTTCTGGGCGGCTGGAAACTGCTTTTCTTCCGCGAGGATTGGGCTCTGGCCGAGGCCCCGACCGAACAGGTCGAACGTGGCCGTTACCTGGTCGAGGCGCTTGGCCATTGCGCCGAATGCCACACGCCGCGCAACGCGCTTGGTGGGCTCGACACCGACCGCTGGCTGGGCGGCGCCCCCTCGCCCGATGGCCGTGGCAGCGTGCCCAACATCACGCCCGGCGGGCTGGACTGGTCCGAGGTCGACATCGCCGCCTACCTGAAATCCGGCTTCACGCCCGAGTTTGACAGCGCCGGTGGCGAGATGGCCGAGGTGGTGCAGAACATGTCCAACCTGACCGACGACGACCTTGCCGCCATCGCCGCCTACCTCAAGGCCGTGCCGCCTGTCGAACCGCCTGCGAATTGATCCTTCCCCGGCGCCGAAAAGTGCTACGCTCATGACGGGAACTTGAACGACTCGGCTCACGCATGACGACTGTTACGGTGATCGGCGCCGGACCTACGGGTCTGACCGCCGCGGTGGAACTGGCCCGCCTGGGCGCAAAGGTACGGATTTTCGAAAAACGTGACGGGGCCTCGAACCTGTCCCGCGCCGTCGGCATCACGCCCGGCTCCATCGAGCTGCTGACCCCCTGCGGCGCCGGTCCCGCGATCGAGGCCGAGGCGATCCGCTTCGAAGGGCTGACCATGCACAGGGGCGACCACCCCGTGCTGTCCCTGCCCCTGAACTTCGATGCGCGCTCCTCGCTCCATGGCCTGCCGCAGGACCGGACAGAGGCACATCTGATCGACGCCCTCGCCCGCTACGGCGTGCAGGTCGAATACAACCGCGAACTGACCAACCTGCATATCGAATCCGACCGCGTCACCGCCTGTTTCGGCCGCCATATCGAGGTCTCGTCGAAATACCTGATCGGCGCCGATGGCGCCCATAGCCGCGTCCGCACGACGCTGGGCATACATTTCCTGGGCCATGACTTGCCCGGCCGCTGGTCCATTGCCGACGTGCACTCCGCCAGCTGGCCGCACAAGACGCGCTTTTCCGGCTACCTGCTGCCCCAGGGCCATGTTTGCGTCGTCGTGCCCATGGCCCCCGACCGCTACCGCGTGATCGCCGATGCCGACGACGCGCTCAAGGCGTTGCCCGTGAAGATGCAGGTCGACGAGGTTCACCGCACCGGCAGCTTCACCATCCAGGTCCGCCAGGCCGAACAATATCGCAAGGGGTCCGTCTTCCTGGCGGGCGATGCGGCGCATGTGCATTCCCCTGTCGGCGGGCGTGGCATGAACCTTGGCATCGCCGATGCCGCCGACCTGGCCCGCCGGATCATGGACGGCACCACCCAGGGCTATGACGAGGCGCGCTATGCCGAGGGTGAGCATGTCATCCAGATCAGCGAACGCGGCCGCCGCATGCTGCAAAGCAAGGGCGCGGCCAAGACCGCGCTCTTCGCCACCATGTCGGTGATCAGCCACACGCCGCCCGCGCAGCGCGCCATCGTGCATCAATTGCTCAGCGGGTGATCCGCAGGCGCGTAGGGATCAGGATCAGGCCTGCCCCAGCCGCTTCAGCCGGTTCTCCCGCAGCCGGGCAAAGTCGTCGCCGGCATGGTATGACGACCGCGTCAGCGGCGTTGCCGAGACCATCAGGAAGCCCTTGTTATAGGCCGTCTTCTCGTAGGCGGCGAATTCCTCGGGCGTGACGAAGCGGTCCACGGCATGGTGCTTGGGCGTCGGCTGCAGGTACTGGCCAATGGTCAGGAAATCGATATCCGCGGCGCGCATATCCTCCATCACCTGAACCACCTGCTGACGGTTCTCGCCCAGGCCCACCATGATACCCGACTTGGTGAACATCGTCGGGTCCAGCTCTTTTACGCGCTGCAACAGTCGCAGCGAATGGAAATACCGCGCGCCCGGCCGCACCTCGGGGTAAAGCCCCGGCACGGTTTCCAGGTTGTGGTTGAAGACGTCCGGCTTGGCCTCGACGACCACTTCCAGCGAGCCGGGCTTCGAGCGGATGAAATCCGGCGTCAGGATCTCGATCGTGGTGCCCGGCGACCGGTGACGGATCGCGCGGATCGTCTGGGCGAAATGCTCGGCCCCGCCATCCTCGATATCATCCCGGTCGACCGAGGTGATGACGACGTGGTTCAGGCCCAGCTTCTGCACCGCATCCGCGACGCGGCCAGGTTCGAAAACGTCCAGGTCCTCGGGCGGCTTGCCGGTGGCGATGTTGCAGAACGAACAGGCCCGGGTGCAGACCTCGCCCATGATCATCATCGTCGCATGGCCCTGGGACCAGCATTCGCCCGCATTGGGGCATCCCGCTTCCTCGCAGACCGTGACCAGCTTGTGCTCGCGCATGATCTTGTGGGTTTCGAAATAGCCCTTCGAGGTCGGCGCCTTGACCCGGATCCAATCCGGTTTCTTCGGCTGCGGGTTGTCGGGGCGGCGCGCCTTTTCGGGGTGGCGCTGTTCGGGGATCTTGAGATCACGCATGGGGTCTTGCCTTGAACTGGGCCGGTGCAGGCCTGCCCTCCTCGGCGGGCCTTTCCGACAACATATACCTGCAGGCGGCACTTGGCCAGTGACGCCTCGGCACGCAAGCCTGCCATGACTTGTCTGCAAGCCCTTTTGCTGCGGCTGCGCGATTCCCGGTCAAACCCATGACAAGGATATGAAAGTTCCTGCCGCAGCGCAGAATTCGACTTGAGGCCCGCCTTGGAATCGCTCTAACCCCTCGCGCAACATTCTACCCCATCCCGAGACAGGAGAGCCCGATGCAAGCCGGCCAGAAACTTCCCGACGTCACCTTCCGCACCCGTATCCGCGACGAAAGCATTGGCGGCTCCAACCCCTTCCGCTGGGAGGACAAGACCACCGCCGATTACTTCGCCGGCAAGCGGGTCGTGCTGTTCTCCCTGCCCGGCGCCTTCACGCCGACCTGCTCTACCTACCAGCTGCCCGGCTTCGAGGACAATTTCGCCACCTTCCAGGAGCACGGCATCGACGAGATCTACTGCATGTCCGTCAATGACAGCTTCGTCATGAACCAGTGGGCCAAGGCCCAGGGCATCCAGAACGTGAAGGTGATCCCCGACGGCTCCGGCGAATTCACCCGCCGCGTCGGCATGCTGGTGCGCAAGGACAACCTCGGCTTCGGCCTGCGCTCCTGGCGCTACGCGGCGATCATCAATGACGGCGTCGTCGAAGCCTGGTTCGAAGAGCCCGGCATCTGCGACAACCACGGCGAAGACCCCTACGGCGAGTCGAGCCCGGAAAACCTGCTGACCTACCTCACCGAAGCCGCCAAGGGCGCCGCAGCTTGAGGGTTCGGTTCAGAGTGACGACAAAGGGGCCGGCAACGGCCCCTTTTTTGTTGGTGCTCCCACCGTGATCCCGGCCGGGGATCGGTAGGCAGGGATATGTCGTGAAGAGCGGACGTTCCGAACCCCTGCGACCTGCACCTCAGCCTGACCAAAGACCCACGCAGTTTCGCCCCACCACTGCCATCACTTGGCCGACCGCCGGCAGCGATCCGAGCAGTAAACGACCTGCTCCCAATCCCGAGCCCACTTCTTGCGCCAAGCGAACGGGCGCCCGCAGACCGGGCAGACCTTGGTCGGCAGGTCAGACTTTTTGCGCATTTTCATGGAGGTGGAGATTAGGGCGGTGCCTTTGGGGAGCAAGGTATCTCAGTGGTGTTATCGCCGGATTTTGGGCTATGGCCGAACTTGACCTGCTAGATCCGCGCTGCGACGAAGTTTTCACATTGCTGCCATTCGTACAACTTGGAGTGGCTATTGGCCTTGAACGTAAGGGCTGGAAGATCGGCTAGCAATCAAGATCTCCTCTTGGAAGTTTGCCTCAAAGGAAAGACGATTTTACTCACGCCAATGTCCGTTGCTCATGACCTTCGGCATAACTCTGATAGCGTCCTTTGTAACGCAACTCCGAAAAGACGATTAGTGCAATCATCTCGCGAGCGTAGAGCATGCATTCCCAAAGATTATCGTCATCCAAGGATTTCCCTTGGTGTACAATCGAGACGCGCTGTTTATTAAGCCGTCTGATTAGACTTTGATTGAACACGTCGGACGGGAGGCCGTACTTTTCGATAACCGCGTTGATTTTTTGGGACAAGGGCGCTCGGTTGATTTGCTTGATATTGCTTACGAGTACATCTCTTTCGTCGTGGTTCAGCCCAAATGTGGCCAAGGCTTGAATCAGTGCATCTCGGATGGGCTTGAATTTGGTCTTTCGAAGCAGAGTTGACGACGCGTCCGGGACGAGGCTGTGTAAGATCGTTTCGATCGCGGTCATGAGGGTCAGGTAACGAACCTCGTCGATGGACGAGTCGTTGTTGAGCCAGCCCACAGCTTGCCAGACAGCATCAGGGAACGTGTCTTCGCATTCGAAGCGCGCTACCAAAGCAGCAACGAACTCCGATTGATCTAGGAAATGGATTGCGGGAAGGTGCGCGGGACGGCCACCTCCGTTGTAGAATGTCGCAATCACATCCTCCGGACGATAGACCTCCAACAATGCGATTTGTAGCCGCCCTCCGTGGCCAAACTGCAGCCCCTTCCAGACAAACTCTGCAAGTGCTTCGGCGTCATGATACCAACTATCACTTGGTCGCTCACCACTAAATTCGACGAAGATCGCGCCGCTCACATCGTCAGAGGACATTACCTTGTTGGCGCCTTGGACAACAACCCTGCCAAGCTGCGCCTGTACCGGGCTGGGGCGAAAGCTCTTAAATCCCCGGAGCGCCAGTTTCAGCGCAACTGTCGGCTCTTTTGAGGTGACTTTTCGAGGAACAGTGATCGACGCTTCTCCCGTTCCAAGCCGAATTTCGTGACCTTCGCTACCGGATTGTAATCCGCGAATTTCCATATGCGGAGATGAGAACTTGCTGCCATCGGCGCTCTCGCCTGTCAGGGTGATGGAGCCAGCATGACTACCGGGGCGCCCCATGCATTTGCTCAGTGCAACATATGCCTCGCCAGACACCTGTATAGGACCAACAATCAGGCGACAATCGTCTCCAGCATAGGCGACAAATGCGATGTCTTGTTCGAAGTCAGCTGCCGATATCTTTCCTTCGAAAGATGTCATCTTATACACGCTATCATCTATTGTTTTATTCGAAGGGGCCATAATCTCTCTCTTTTTATCAGCGTGTACGCCATAATAACACCCGATCCGCTAATATCCCTAATGACGAATTACACGGAATCTCTGGATCTCTACTTTGACGGCCCCCGCAGCCATTTTGCTTTGTACTCCCGGCCGACCTCTCGCGCGACGAGGCAGTTGGACAGCAAAACACTTTAGCTAGATCGGGTCGGCCTATCCGCATACTCGCGTTTGCCAGCATTTGAGATCATACACCGAACGGGCAGAAAGTGTCCGCCTTTGGGCCTTCAGTCTAAACCTTTCGCATCTCCTGCGAACTTTAGCTTCCCACCCCAATTACCAACTCAGGAAGGCTCGAAAACCCACTCAGAAGCGTCAGCTTCCCCCCTCACAACAAAACCGACCGGATCGCCAGCGCCACGACGCCCAGCACGGCGACGCTGGCGCTCCATAGGGCGACGAACCATAGCCAACGGCGCCAGTGTTCGCGCATCAGTGGTACCCCTCCTCCGGGTCGGTCTTGCCGCGGAACACCCAGTAGGCATAGGCCGTGTAGCCCAGGATCATCGGGATCAGAACGAGCGCTCCGGCCAGCAGGAACCACAGCGACGACTCCGGCGCGGCGGCTGCGGCGATGGTGATCGCGTGCGGCACCATGTAGGGGTAGAAGCTGATCCCCAGCCCCACGAAACACAGCCCGAACAGCAGCAGCGCCGACACGAAGGGCCAGACGTCATGGCGCCTCCGCATGCCCGTCACGAACAGTGCGGTCGTGCCCAGCATCGCCACCGGCACCCACAGCGTGAAATAGACGTTCGGGCGGTCGAACCAGCGGTCCAGGTACAGATTGTCCAGCATCGGGGTCAGGATCGACACCAGCCCCACCAGGAACAGCGTCGCCGCCCCCGCGATCCAGGCCGCCTGCCGCGCCGTGTCGCGCAGCGGGCCTTCGGTCTTCATGACCAGCCAGGTCGCGCCCAGCAGCGCATAGCCCATGACCAGCGCCAACCCGGTCAGCAGCGAAAACGGCGTCAGCCAGTCCCAGTAGCCGCCCGCATAGGCGCGGTTCTCGACCTCGATCCCCTGCACCAGCGCGCCCAGGATCACGCCCTGCGCCAGCGCCGCGGTGACCGATCCGAAGAAGAAAGAGATGTCCCAGAGGATCTTGTGTTCGGGCGTGCGATGGCGGAACTCGAACGCCACGCCGCGGAAGATCAGCGCCAGCAGCATCACGATCACCGGCGGGTAGAGCGCCGGCATGATCACTGCATAGGCCAGCGGAAAGACGGCGAACAGGCCCCCGCCGCCCAGCACCAGCCAGGTCTCGTTGCCGTCCCAGACCGGGGCGATCGTGTTCATCGCATGCGCTCGGTGACGGTCGCCGCCCAGCACGGGAAACAGGATCCCCGTGCCCAGGTCGAACCCGTCCAGGATGACATAGGCCAGCACCGCGAAGGCGATCAGCCCGGCCCAGATGAAGGAAAGTTCAACGCCGATATCCATCACGCATGTCCTCCGCCAGATTGGGTCCCTTCGGAATAGGCCACGGGGCCGGCGGTCCGGTTCGGACCCATTACCGGGTCGGGATCCCCGCCCGACGGTGGCCTGCGCATCAATAGCAGCAGGTAGAGCGTTCCGATCCCGAAGATCACGAAATAGACCACGATGAAGCCGATCAGCGACGCGGTCACTGCCTCCACGTCCACCGGAGAGGCCGAATCCACCGTGCGCAACAGCCCGTAGACCGTCCAGGGCTGGCGCCCGACCTCGGTCGTGATCCAGCCGCACAGCACCGCGACGAAACCCATCGGCCCCATGGCCACGGCCGCCCGGTGCAGCCCGCGCCGGTTGAACAGCGCCCCGCGCCACCACGACCAGACACCCCAGGCCCCCAGGCCCAGCATGGCAAAGCCAAGCGCCACCATGATGCGGAAGGTCCAGAAGACCAGCTCGGCCGAGGGGCGATCCTCGGGCGCGAAATCCTTCAGGCCGGGAACCGGCGAGGTCAGGTCATGGGTCAGGATGATCGAGGACAGGTAAGGGATCTCGACCGCGTAATGCACCGTTTCGGCCGCGTCGTCGGGAATGCCAAACAGGATCAGCGGCGCCCGGCCTTCGGGATGGCCCTCGTAATGGCCCTCCATCGCGGCGATCTTGGCGGGCTGATGTTCCAGCGTGTTCAACCCGTGCAGGTCGCCGGCGACGATCTGCAGGGGCGCGGTGACGACCAGCATGCCCATGGCCATGGCGAACATCATGCGCGGCGCATCGGCCGACCGGTCGCGCAGCAGGTGCCAGCCCCCGACCCCGCCGACGACCAGCGCGGTCGTCAGGTAGGCCGCCAGCACCATGTGAACGAAGCGATACGGGAAGGACGGGTTGAAGACGATGGCCCACCAATCCTCGGGGATGAACTGCCCGGCCGCGTTGATGGCGTAGCCCGCGGGCGTCTGCATCCAGGAATTCACCGACAGGATCCAGAAGGCCGAGCCCAGCGTGCCGATGGCCACCATCAGCGTGGCAAAGAAATGCAGCCTGGGTCCCACGCGGGACCGCCCGAACAGCATCACGCCCAGGAACCCGGCCTCGAGGAAGAACGCCGACAGCACCTCGTAGCCCATCATCGGGCCCAGGATCGGGCCGGTCTTGTCGGAAAAGACCGACCAGTTGGTGCCGAATTGATAGGACATCACGATGCCCGAAACGACGCCCATGCCAAAAGCAACGGCAAAGATCGTCTTCCAGTAATCGAAAAGGCGCATGAAAACATCACGCCCGGTCCATAAATGCAGCCCGTTCAGAACCGCCAGATAAGAGGCAAGGCCAATCGAAAAGGCCGGAAAGATAATGTGAAAGGCCACGGTAAAGGCGAATTGGAACCGGGCCAATTCCAGTGCAGTCGCGTCAAACATGGTGCCATCCGCATTAGATACATTTGTATCTAAGGTATGGCATCCCGTTGGTATTCAATGCCCTGCGCCATTCTGCCCCGCCCCGTGGCGGGTTGCCGCAACCAGATCTTCGCCGGTGCGGGTGATGATTTCGGCCAATGCATCGAACCACCCGCCCTCGGGCGACGTCGCACGGCGCACCAGTCCGATCTCGCGGAACGGTTCGGGCGATGCGAACCGCAGCAAAGTCAGGTCGCGCGCCTCCGTGGCCACGGCCAGCTCCGGCAGCAGCGTCAGGCCGAACCCCGCCGCGACCAGCCGCGACAGCGTCGCCAGCGACGATGCCCCCATATTCACATGGGCATGGCCCTGCCCGCGTCCGCAGACCTCCAGCGCCTGGTCGGTCAGGCAATGACCGTCCTCCAGCAGCATCAACTGGCTCGGGCCGATCTCGTCCGGCCTCAGGGTTTCCGCCCGGGCACCAAGGGCGGCCATCCGCCCCTCCGATCCGGCCAGCAGGAACCGGTCCTGGAACAGCGGCCGTTCCAGCACGCCCTCGCCGCCCGCCGGAAGCGCCAAGATCGCGGCATCCAGCCGGCCCTGGCGCAGATCGTCCAGCAGCCGGGCGGTCTTGCCCTCCTGCACCTGCACGTCCAGCGCGATATCGCCCGCCCGCAATCGCGCCAGCAGTCCGGGCAGCAGGTAGGGCGCGATGGTCGGAATCACCCCGAGCGCCAGCTTGCCCGACAGCCCCTCTTTCCAGCGGGCCGATTCCTCCATCCGCCGCATCTCGGCCAGGACGGCATCGGCATGATCCAGGATGCGCCGCCCGAACGGGGTCAGCACCACCTGCCGCGCCTTGCGTTCGACAAGTGCCGCGCCCAGCTCGGCCTCCATTTCCTTGATCTGCATCGACAGCGCGGGCTGCGAGACCCGGCAGGCCAACGCGGCACGGCCGAAATTGCCCTCCTTGGCGAGGGCCTGGAAATAGGTCAGCTGGCGCAGGGTCACATACATAAGCGGACCTTATCGTTTTGCGTCTGTTTGGCAATCTGCCCTGACAATGGGCATCCCCCCGGGTGGATCCGCCCGCCGGGACGGCAAATGTCGCTTTTTCCACGCGAGCGCCGGAATCCGCGCCTCTCGGACCGGATGCGCGGGATATGGTCTGGGAAACCCCGGCATCCCGCCGGGCCCAGAATTGTGAGGGCGTGACATGAGCGAAGCGGCAGCACGGACACGGCGCGGCAGATCCGGAGGCGGCGCGGCACGACGCGCGGAACGGACGGCCGTGACCATCGACACGGCCCCGACCATCACCCGCAACATCCCCAACATGGAGCTGTTGAACGAAGAGGCGCTCGAGATCATCGAGGCCAACGCCGAAACCGTTCTCGAAGAGATCGGCGTGAATTTCGTCAACAACCCCGGCGCGCTGCAACGCTGGCGCGACGCCGGTGCCGATGTGCAGGGCGAACGCGTGCACATCCCCCGTGGCCTGGCCCGCAAGCTCTGCGCGACGGCCCCGTCCACCTTCACCCAGCACGCGCGCAACCCCGCGAAGAACGTTGAAATCGGTGGAAAAAACCTGGTCCTGGCCCCGGTCTACGGCCCGCCCTTCGTCCGCGATCTGGACGGCGGCCGCCGCTACGCCACGATGGAGGATTTCCGCAATTTCGTGAAGCTCGGCCACATGTCCAAATGGGTCCAGCATTCCGGCGGCACCGTCTGCGAACCCACCGACCTGCCGGTGAACAAGCGGCATTTCGACATGCTGCGCGCCCACATGACCCTGACCGACAAGCCGTTCATGGGCTCGGTCACCGAACCCTCCCGCGCGCAGGATTGCGTCGACATGTGCGGCATCCTCTTCGGTGAGGATTTCGTCCAGCAGAACACCGTGATGACCTCGCTCATCAACATCAACTCGCCGCTCACCTTCGACGACGTGATGATGGGCGCGCTCGAGGTCTACGCAGCCAACAACCAGGCCTGCATCATCTCGCCCTTCATCGTGGGTGGGGCCATGGCGCCCGTGTCGGTCGTCGGCACCCTGACCCAGGTCCTGGCCGAGGTGCTGGCCGGCATCGCCTATTCCCAGCTGGTCCGCCCCGGCGCGCCGGTGATCTTCGGCGCCTTCGTGACCTCGATCGACATGAACTCGGGCGCGCCCACCTTCGGCACCCCCGAAGCCTCGCAGATCCTCTACGGCGCCGGCCAGCTGGCCCGCCGCCTGGGTCTGCCCTTCCGCTCCGGCGGGTCGCTCTGCGGCTCCAAGCTGCCCGACGCCCAGGCCGCCTATGAAACCGCCAACACGTTGAACGCCGCTCTGCTCGGTGGCGTCAACTTCATGCTGCACGCCTGTGGCTGGCTCGAAGGCGGCCTGGTCTCCTCGTTCGAGAAATTCGTGCTCGACGCGGACCAGCTGGGCACCCTGCACAAGATGGCCGCCGGCGTCGCCTATGACGAAAACGCCCAGGCCATGGACGCCATCCGCGAGGTCGGTCCGGGTGGCCATTACCTGGGCTGCGCCCACACCCAGGCGAACTTCAAACAGGCCTTCTGGCGGACCGAGGTGCTGGATTACAAACCCTATGAGACCTGGGACGAGGAAGGCGGGCGCAATTCGCAGATCCTCGCCAGCGAACGGGTGACCAAGCTGCTCAACAGCTACCAGGCCCCGCAGCTCGACCCCGGCATTGCCGAGGCGCTGGCCGGCTATGTCGCCAACCGCAAGGCGGAAATGCCCGACGCCTTCATGTGATCCTTCCCGCGCCCCGACCAGGGGCGCGCGGCTCTCTCAGACCAGCTGGAGACGGCGCAATTCCCGCGCCTCGCCCATTAGGGCGATCAGCACCATCAGATGATCCGCCGCCGCATAGCCCGGCATGCGGCTCACCCGACAGGCCTCCATCGCCTCTTCCTGTTCCAGCAACGCCATCATCGCCGGGCCGCACCGCGGCACCCGGCCCAGCAACACCGGCAGGTCACGTTCGCGATCATAGCCGTCCGCGCCCTTCTGCGCCGCTGTCACCATCAGTTGCGGGCGGCGCAACGCGCCCAGCTTGCCCATCAGATCCTGCATGTCATCCTCCAATTCTCTGGATGGCAGGCAGGTTGGCACAGCCCAAGGTTGCGTTGCCCAAAGCCCGATTATGAAGAACGGTGCCCCCGGAATTCATTCACCTATTGGAAACAAACTCCTTAAACATGGTTAATTGTTAACCTTTAGGAAACTATTAACGAGTCAGTCTCAAGGCTCGCTGGGGTACAGTTTCCGACACGTGCGACAAGGCATTTCGCCGCTCGGGAACATGAAAGGAGTGTTGCCATGAAACAGGAGCTGACGGAGCATAAACACGCGCTGCCACATTGGGTGTCAGAGCCCGTCCGCCGTTATATTGCTCATACGGAGGGGGGTCTGTCGATCCGCGCTCTGGCGCGGGAGGATGGCTGCCACGCCTCCACCATCTTGCGCCAGATCCGCCAGGTCGAAAACGCCCGTGACGATCTGCTGGTGGACGAGGCGCTGGCGGTTCTGGGGCGATGCGGCACGCGCGATACTGTTTCGGAATTCGAAACATCTGGGCGCGACATGCCGGGCTTTTCCCCGGACGAGGCGCAGGCCATGCCCGCCGATCTGGAAAAAGAGGCCGTGCCGGTGCTGCGCCGACTGGCTCAACCGGGCGCTGTCCTGGCCGTCGCGCAGAAAATGGATCGCGCCGTAATCGTGCGGGACACGCCCGACGGCACGACCCACAGGCTGGGCGTTGTCGAACGCCGGATCGCCCGCGCGCTGGCGCTGAACCAGTGGATCAGCTGCGCCAATCCCGGCGCGGTGTCGCAATACCGGCTGACAGTGTCGGGGCGCAACGCGCTGAAAGACCTGATCGCCAGTGCCGAGAACCGCGCCTTCGGCTTTGCGGAAGGCCCCGCCGCCTTCCGCCGCGCGAAAGAGGAAAAGCGCAACGCGCAGCGCCAGAGGATCGGCATCCTCGACACGCCGGTCCTGGCCCTGTCGCGCCGCCGGGATCGAGACGGCTCGCCCTTCCTCTCGGGCGATCTCGTCCGCGCCGCACAGCGCATCCAGGACGATTTCGAATTGGCGCATATGGAACCGCGGGTTACCACCAACTGGAACGATTACCTGACCGCCGGGACCTCCGGCCCCGGTCGCACGGGGGATCGTCCGTTGCGCGGAGCCGCCGCTGCCCGCGAACGGGTCAGCGCCGCGCTGGCCGCGCTCGGGCCGGGCCTGGGCGACGTCGTGCTGGAATGCTGCTGCCGGATGCAGGGCCTTGAAACGGCAGAGAAAAAGCTGGGCTGGTCCGCCCGGTCCGGCAAGATCGTCCTGCGCATCGCGTTGCAGCGCCTGCGCCAGCATTACGACGGGTTGAACGACGGGGGCGGGTTGATCGGTTAACCGCCGACCAGCCATCCCACCAGGTAGGCCACACCGGCGCAGACCGCGCCCACCAGCACCGTTTCGCCGGTGGACCTGACCAGCCCTTCATGCGTCGCGCGCCAGCGCAGCAGTCCAAGGGCCATCAACGCGCCGAAAGTGGCCAGCACCGACAGAACGAATGTCCTGTCCGAGGCCTCCATCAGGAAATAGGGCGCGATCGGCACGCAGCCGAACAGCACGAAACTGCAGAATGTGACCAGCCCGTCGATCGCCGGGCTGCCGTCGGACGGGTCCTGCAGCCCGTGTTCATAGCGCATCATCATGTCCGCCATCACCTCAGGGTGGCGCACCACGATCCTGGCCATCTGCCCGGCCTCGTCCCGCGGCAGACCGCGCTGCGCCATCAGCTGCGCCAGCGCCGCCTGTTCCGCCGCCGGATCGCTGGCAATTACGCGCAGCTCTGCCGTGCGGCGCGACCGGTAAAGATCGTTCTGCGCCCGGCCGGACAGGAATTCTCCCAGCCCCATCGACACCGCATCGGCAAACAGGTTCGCCAGGCCGAAGACCAGAACCGCCAGCCCGCCGATCTGCGCCACGCCCTCGGCCTGAGCGCCTGCAAAACCCGCGACGATGGCGAATGTCGTGACGATCCCGTCATTGCCGCCATAGACGATCTGCTTGACGAAATCCTGCACGCGCTGGCCGAAACCATGCGGCTTGTGGCGGTCCTGTAGGGGATCAAGGGTCATCGGCGTCTCCGGCTTGTTCGGATGTCATCGCCCAGCCCGGCCGATGCCGCAAGCCCGGCATAGGGTCGCATCGCCCCCCGGCCACCTGCCCGACAGCCCGCCGAACCGGCAGCCCGGCCCGTCACTGTGCCGCGCGCGCTCAATTCGCTTGCGAAGGACACGCGCCCGATCTAGAGCATCCCCATGACCGAGACAGCCCACGACCGCCTCCTCATCATCGACTTCGGCAGCCAGGTGACGCAGCTGATTGCGCGCCGCCTGAGAGAGCTGAGCGTCTATTGTGAAATCCACCCCTACCAGAACGTCACCGACGCCTTCCTGGCCGATTTTGCGCCCAAGGCGGTGATCTTCTCCGGCGGTCCCGATTCGGTGATGCGCGAGGGCTCGCCCCGCCCGCCGCAATCGGTCTACGACCTCGGCGTTCCGATCCTCGGCATCTGTTACGGCCAGCAGGTGATGATGCACGACCTCGGCGGCCGCGTCGAAGCGGGCGAACACGCCACCGCAGAATTCGGCCGCGCCTGGGTCACGCCCACCGACCACAAGGACGATTTCCTCACCGGCTGGTTCCTCGACGGCACCGGCCGCGAACAGGCCTGGATGAGCCACGGCGACCACGTCTCGGAAATCGCCCCCGGGTTCCAGGTCCTCGGCACCTCCCCCGGCGCGCCCTTCGCCATCACCGCCGACACCGACCGCCGCTTCTACGCCGTCCAGTTCCACCCGGAGGTGCACCACACCCCCAACGGCAAGACGCTCTACGAGAATTTCGTCCGCATGGCCGGCTTCTCGGGCGACTGGACCATGGCCGCCTACCGCGAAGAGATGGTCCAGATCATCCGCGACCAGGTCGGCGACGCCAAGGTCATCTGCGCCCTTTCCGGCGGGGTCGACAGCTCCGTCGCCGCCGCCCTCATCCACGAGGCGATCGGCGAGAACCTCACCTGCGTCTTCGTCGATCACGGCCTGCTGCGCCTGAACGAGGCCGAAGAGGTCGTCGGCATGTTCCGCGACCACATGAACCTCTCGGTCATCCACGCCCAGGAGCAGGAGCTCTTCCTCGGCGAGCTTGACGGCGTCTCCGACCCCGAGACCAAGCGCAAGATCATCGGCCGCCTCTTCATCGACGTCTTCCAGAAATACGCCGACCAGATCGAGGGCGCGCAATTCCTCGCCCAGGGCACGCTCTACCCCGACGTGATCGAAAGCGTCTCCTTCTCCGGCGGCCCCTCCGTCACGATCAAGTCGCACCACAATGTCGGCGGCCTGCCCGAAAAGATGGGCCTCAAGCTGGTCGAACCCCTGCGCGAGCTCTTCAAGGACGAGGTCCGCGCCCTGGGCCGGGAGCTCGGCCTGCCCGACAGCTTCATCGGCCGCCATCCCTTCCCCGGCCCCGGCCTCGCCATCCGCTGCCCCGGAGAGATCACCCGCGACAAGCTCGAGATCCTGCGCAAGGCCGATGCCGTCTATATCGACCAGATCCGCAAGCACGGGCTCTATGACGAGATCTGGCAGGCCTTCGTCGCCATCCTCCCCGTCCGCACCGTCGGCGTCATGGGGGACGGGCGCACCTACGATTACGCCTGCGCCCTGCGGGCCGTGACCTCGGTCGATGGCATGACCGCCGATTACTACCCCTTCTCCCACGACTTCCTCGGAGAGACCGCCACAAGGATCATCAACGAGGTCAAGGGCATCAACCGCGTGACCTACGACGTGACGTCGAAGCCGCCGGGGACGATTGAGTGGGAGTGATTGGGGGTGAGGTTTCGGGCCGATTCTGTGGTGGATCGGGCAAGACGCTGTGTGGGCTATTAAGCCGATATATCGGATGCTGCACCTTTAACGAATGAGCTTGAAACGGCCATCGCTGACACTGGTCAGGACGTGGACGGTACGCAGCGGGTCTTCACTTGTAGTGCAAAAGGGCTTTCATCCCTAAGTGACGCTGGACCGCCGGTTTAGCCACCTGAAATGCATGACCGTCAACGGGAAAAAGATGAGCCAAAGAATTGGCTTCGATTTTTGTTTATCCCGGCGATCTCATCCAGCATATCAACGAGTGGATCCGTCTTTTCCTTGTGCTCTAGGAACTGATCTTGGCGAAAAGCATCACTGATTTTTGGGGGCTTTCCAAGAAAGAACAACTTATCCTTCGAGTATATTTGAGTTATATCGTTTACCCAATCTACCATCCAAGGAGCTACGCTGAGCGAAGCGCAATTGGGGGTTCTTCGCATTGAGATTGGCGTACAAAAATAAACGCACAAATTAGGGGTCAACGGAATTAGGGTTCGTCCCTGGATCCGATTGACCACTAAGCCACCAGTGAGCCAATCTAAACCTCCATCCCCGACAATAAACTTCTTTAGAGGAGAGTGCATCAGCACAAAATACTGGTTCGACATATGCCCGTTTAGACAGAGCTTTTTTGCGGTCCGGTATCTTTGTGCCATATTGCCTTTGCCAACTTCCTCATCGGGAGGGAGGCCCATCATCTTCGGATATCCCTCGTAACGGGAACGATTCCCAGGGCTGCGAATCAGAAGAGAATAAATAAGCAATAGAAGGTTTCGGTGAATCTCGTCGTTCAGGTGATAAAACCTGCAAATATCACGAAGTGGCCGTTCCTTCCTTCCGAGCATCTTTATGAGAGTTAGAAATTCTTTGGGCGTCCTACCGAATGGTTTCATTCCTTGAAGAGTGGATATTATCTCGTGCACTTCGTTATCAATATCAAATTCATCTTCAAAGTTACTTTCCCAATCGGAGCCGCGAAAGATGGTGTGGCCATGTTTCTTGAAGCCAATTTTCCTGTTATCGGAGCGTTTTTTTTTGATCGCGCCATCCGGCTCGATCCAAGAAACATCGCCGGCTCTATCTGCCCAGTATCTTTGCAGTCCAACGGGCCACCAATGATGGTTCTTCGATTTTTTTCCACTTGCCATTCACTGCCCCCATATTTTAATACAGCGTATGGGATAACTGACTTTCAGCTCAAGCTGAATTTAGGTGGACGCTTATGTCATACGCGGCGAACAACCGCCTTCCAACCTAGGAAATTTTTGCCATTTACGCAAAATGTCGCAAGCTGCCGTAGGACATTTTTCGGCGAATGACCGCTCTCCGCCCAATCCGGCCAACTCCCCCCAAACCTTGCCAACCCACGCCACATCTGCCATCCACTCCCCCCATCGACCCTCCATGGAAGGCCCGCAGGCATGACCAAGTCCGGCACCATTCTGCAGCGCTGCGAGGCGAAGGGGCTTCGGTTGACGTCTCAGCGGCGGGTGATCGCCTCCGTGCTCGACATGTCCCGCGATCATCCCGATGTCGAAGAACTCCATGCCCGGGCCGCGCGGCGGGATGCGGCGATCTCGCTCGCCACGGTCTATCGCACCGTCAAGACGCTGGAAGAGGCCGGTATCCTGGAAAAGGTCGATTTCGGCGACGGGCGCGCGCGCTATGAAGATGCGGAACGCGATCACCACGATCACCTGATCGACATGGAAAACGGCCGCGTCATCGAATTCGTCGACCCCGAGATCGAGGCGTTGCAGGAAAAGATCGCCCGCAAGCTGGGCTTCGAATTGCTGGGCCACCGGCTGGAGCTTTATGGCCGCCCCCTGCCCGATCCCGACGCCGACAGCGATTAGCCGCGCCGCGCAGCTGTCCGGCCCCGTCGCCTGCCCACGCGCCTCCGTCCTTGCGTCCCCCTCTCGATCCGTCCCTGGCCGCTCTGGCGCGTCGGCGTTTTGCACCGACCGGATACCGACGCAATACCGACGTGATACCGACGTCCCGTTCGGGACGTTAACCGGCTTTCTGCGGGGCGTGCCGGGGGCGACAACCGGCGCGGATCCGGGGCCTCCGCTACTCCTCGCGTTCGGTGGTGAAGGTCAGCGGGAACCCCGCCTGGCGGCCCAGCTCCGTCGCGGTTTTCGCTTTCTCTTCAGCGACTTCGCGGGTAAAGACCGCCACGACGCAGGCGCCCCGTCGATGCGCCGTCATCATCACGCCAAGCGCCTCGCTCTCGCCCATGCGGAACACCGCCTGAAGCACCTTGGTCACGAACTCCCGAGGCGTGAAATCATCGTTTAATAATATGACCTTATAGAGCTTTGGCCGCTCTGTCCTGACCTTGGTTTCGGTCGTCAGGTCGCGCTCGTCATCCAGCATCCGCACGTCCCCCCGACCACCATTGCCGATCCCGCTCTGCTTGGCCAGAACGTATTGATAAACAGGCGCAAATTCGGGCTTTGCCGCCCGCGATGCCGCCTGTTTGCGCAAACCTTCCGCCCGGGTCTTTTCTTTGCGCGGACGGGTGCTTACAAGCCGGTCAAACGCATTTTGGCCAGGGAACCGACCCAATGAGCACCATTATCGACATCCACGCCCGCGAAATCCTAGACAGCCGCGGCAACCCCACCGTCGAAGTCGACGTGACCCTCGAAGACGGCTCCATGGGCCGCGCCGCCGTCCCCTCCGGCGCCTCCACCGGCGCCTACGAAGCGGTCGAGCGCCGCGACGGCGACAAGGCCCGCTATTCCGGCAAGGGCGTGCTGGAGGCCGTGGCCGCCGTGAATGGCGAAATTGCCGAGGAATTGCTTGGACTTGACGCCACCGACCAGATCGGGCTCGACATGGCGATGATCGAGCTGGACGGCACCGACAACAAGGGCCGGCTGGGCGCCAACGCGATCCTGGGCGTGTCCCTGGCCGCCGCCAAGGCCGCCGCGGATTTCACCATGCAGCCGCTCTACCGCTATGTCGGCGGCACCTCGGCCCGCACCCTGCCCGTCCCGATGATGAACATCATCAATGGCGGCGAACATGCGGACAACCCGATCGACATCCAGGAATTCATGATCATGCCGGTCGCCGCGGACAATATCCGCGACGCGGTCCGCATGGGGTCGGAAGTGTTCCACGTGCTGAAGAAGGAGCTGTCCTCCGCCGGCATGTCCACCGGGCTGGGCGACGAGGGCGGTTTCGCCCCCGAGCTGGGATCGACCCGCGACGCGCTGGATTTCATCCTCAAGGCCATCGAAAAGGCCGGCTACAAGCCTGGTGAGGATATCTACCTTGCCCTCGATTGTGCCGCGACCGAGTATTTCGAGAACGGCAAATACGAGATGAAGGGCGAAGGCAAGTCCCTGACCGCGCAGGAAAATGTCGACTACCTGGCCGCGCTCTGCGCCGATTATCCGATCATCTCGATCGAGGATGGCTGTTCCGAGGACGATTGGGACGGTTGGAAGATGCTGACCGACAAGCTGGGCGACAAGGTGCAGCTGGTGGGCGACGATCTGTTCGTCACCAACCCCACGCGTCTGGCCGAGGGGATCGAGAAGGGCGTTGCGAACTCCATGCTGGTCAAGGTGAACCAGATCGGGTCCCTGACCGAAACGCTGCGCGCCGTCGATATGGCCCACCGGGCCCGCTATACCAACGTGATGTCGCACCGGTCCGGCGAAACCGAGGATGCCACCATCGCCGACCTCGCCGTCGCCACCAATTGCGGTCAGATCAAGACCGGCTCGCTGGCGCGCTCTGACCGGCTGGCCAAGTACAACCAGCTGATCCGTATCGAGGAAATGCTGGGCGAAGCCGCCGAATATGCCGGGCGGTCGATCCTGAAGTGACCCGCGGCGGGGCGGCCTACCTGCTCCATGCCGTCCTGGCGCTCGGGGTGGAAATCGCGGTCCTCGTGGCCGTCTTCCGCCTCGGCAGCACGATGATCCCAGGTTGGGCCGGCCTTGTCGCCGGCCTTTTCCTTTTGGCTTGTGTCATCGTTCTCTGGGCCCGCTGGGGGGCCCCGAAAAGCGGCCACCGCCTGAAAGGTCGCCCGCTGCTGGTCTTTAAAACCGCAATCTTTTCCCTGGGCGCGGCAGCCTTCTGGGCGGTGGACGGCACGCTGGTGGCCATGATCTTCGCGGTGATCTGTGTGCTTCACCTGGCGCTTGCGGTGGCCATCGACGCGCTATAGCCTTCATGCCTCCCACCGATGCGTGACAGGATACAACCATGCCCACATTGCTGATCCGAGAGGCTTTTGGCGAGGAGGATATGCGCCATGTTCGTGCGCTGTGCCGCGACTATCGCGCGCTGCTGGCCGACCGCACTGCGGATCGCCCGGATATCCTGAAGACCTATTACGATTCAGAGAGTTACGAGGCGCTCCTGCAACGTCTTCCGGAGATGCATACGGCCCCAGATGGCGCGATTTTCCTGGCCTTCCTGGACGATCAGCCAGTCGCCTGCGGGATGCATCACCGGATCGGGCCCGAGACCTGCGAAATCAAACGGGTCTTCGCCACAGAGGCCGCGCGCGGCCACGGCGCGGGGCGCGGTATCATCGAAGCGGTGATGGAGCGCGCCCGGACGGATGGCTACCGCGAAATCAAGCTGGATACGATGATCCGCCTGACCGAGGCGATCGGGCTATACCGCAAGCTGGGCTTCGAACCCTGCGCGCCCTTTTACGACCTGGATCCGGCCTTTGAAGGACTGGTGGAGTTCTACGGTCGCCCGCTCTGACCTTGCCGCGCCGCAGCGCAGCGCTTAGCCTGCGGCCATGGACATGTCCCCCGCCACCGGAACGACCCTGCCAGAGCTGGACGCCGAAACCCGCGCCGCATTGACCGCGCGGCGGGACGCGCCGGGGGTGATCCGGGCGGCGTTCCATTTTGGCGCGATCGGGCTGTGTGGCGCGGGGATTGCGGCGGATGTCGCACTCTGGCCGCTGCTGATCGTCGTGCAGGGTGTGCTGATCGCCTTTCTCTTCACGCTCGAACACGAGGCGACCCATGGCACGCCCTTCCGCAACCAGCGTCTGAACGAATGGGCCGGGCATCTGGCCGGGGCCGCGAACCTCGTTCCGTTCCTCTGGTTTCGCTATTTCCACCTGGCGCATCACCGGCACACCAACCTTCCCGACAAGGACCCGGAGCTGGATGCGCCCAAACCTGCCACCCGTCTGGGCTGGGCTTGGCATGTCAGCGGGCTGCCGTTCTGGTGGGCCAATATCCGGTTGCTGGGCCGGCTGGCACGCGGAGAGGAACGGCCGGATTACCTGCCCTCCCGCGCCCGCCGGCGGGCCGAGCGCGAGGCGCGGGTGCTGCTGGGCCTATATGCCGTGGCGCTGGCCTCTTTGCTCGTGTCGCCGGTGCTGTTCTGGGTCTGGATCCTGCCGGCGTTGATCGGTCAGCCCGCGCTGCGCGTCTACCTGCTGGCGGAACACGGCGATTGCCCGCAGGTTGCCAGCATCCTCGACAATACGCGCACGACGCTGACCAACCAGCTGGTGCGGCTGATCGCGTGGAACATGCCCTACCACGTCGAACATCACGCCTATCCCAACGTGCCCTTCCACGCCCTGCCCCGGCTGCATCGCCGGATGCGCGATGCCCTGCGTGTCACCGCGCCCGGTTACGCCGCCTTCACCCGCCGCTACCTGTCCCGCCGCCCCTGGAGAGCCTCATGACCCTGACCGATCAGACCGGAATGACCGCCGACGAGATCATCGCCCACCTCAACCTCGCCCCCCATCCCGAAGGTGGCCACTACAGCGAGACATGGGCCGATCACACGTCGGAGGGGCGCCCGGCGGGCACCTGCATCTACTTCCTGCTCAAGGCCGGAGAGCGGAGCCATTGGCACCGGGTCGATGCCACCGAGATCTGGCATTTCTACGCCGGTGCCCCGCTGATCCTGCGCATTGCCGAGACGGAAGATGGCACCGCTGTGCCGCATCTGCTGGGCCCTGACCTGGCATCGGGTGCCGCGCCGCAGGGGATCGTGCCCTACATGCACTGGCAATCGGCAGAGACCACCGGAGACTGGACGCTGGTGGGCTGTACCGTGTCGCCGGGCTTCCGGTTCGAGGGGTTCGAGTTGGCCAAACCGGGCTTCGATATCCCCGAATAACGGCCCGTGGCCCAAGTTTACCCAAATTAATTTTGCGGGATGTGAAACCATCCTGCGCGACCTCCCGTGGATCATGGCATCGGACGGGGCGAAACGCTCCGCCCCACAACACAAACGGGAGCTATGACATGAAAACCACCATCAAAGCCGCATTGCTGACGACTGTTCTGGGCGCCACCGCCGCCCTGGCCGCCAACCCCATGGTCGGGGGCGCGCCGATGTTCGAGGACAAGAACATCGTCGAGAACGCCGTGAATTCGGCCGATCACACCACGCTGGTCGCCGCCGTGAAGGCCGCGGAACTGGTCGAGACGCTGCAGGGCCCCGGCCCGTTCACCGTCTTCGCCCCGGTCAATGCCGCTTTCGAGGCGCTGCCCGCAGGCACCGTCGAAACCCTGCTTGAGCCGGAAAACAAGGGCATGCTGCAGAAGGTCCTGACCGCGCATGTCGTGGCCGGCGACTGGTCCGGGACCGAGATCATGCGGATGGCGCAGAACTCCTCCGACGGATTCTACCACTTCAACGCAATGTCGGGCGATGCCCTGTCGGCGCAGGTGAAGAACGGCAGCCTCTATATCTTCGACGAAAGCGGCAATGCCGGCAAAGTGACGATCTCGGATGTCGATCAGTCCAACGGCGTGATCCACGTGGTCGATACCGTGCTGGTGCCGAAATAAGGACAAATCCTGCGAGCAGCAGGTGCAGGCGGTTTGAGAGAGCCCGCCTGTCCGGGCGGGGCAGCAATGCCCCGCCCTTTTTCGTGCGTCCTGCGTGGGGATCAGTTGCCGCGATGCGCCTGCACGTACGCCACCAGCGCGCGGGTCGACGGGTCCTTGTCGGCGCCATCGGCATCACCCGCCAGAACCGGGGCCAGCGACTTCGCCAGTTCCTTGCCCAGCTCCACGCCCCATTGGTCGAAGGAGTTGATGCCGAGGATCACGCCCTCGACAAAGACCCGGTGTTCATAAAGTGCCACGATCTGGCCCAGCATGTTCGGCGTGAGCTTGGGGTAGATCATCGTCACCGAGGGGCGGTTGCCCGGGAAGACGCGATGACGCGCCTGGCGTTCCAGCTCATCCCCGGTCAGGCCCTTGGCCTCCATGATCTCGCGCGCTTCCTCCAGTGACCGACCGCGCATCAGCGCCTCGGACTGGGCCAGGCAATTGGCGACCAGCAATTCATGATGATGGGCCAGGTCAGGTTCGTGGCCCTCTGCCGCGACAAGGAATTCGCAGGGCACGATGCGGGTGCCCTGGTGGATCAGCTGGTAGAAGGCATGCTGGCCGTTGGTGCCCGGCTCGCCCCAGACGATGGGGCCGCTTTCGACGCCCAGTTCGCTGCCATCCATGGCGACGGATTTGCCGTTGCTCTCCATCTCCAGCTGCTGGAGGTAGGCAGGCAGCCGCAGCAGGCGCTGGTCATAGGGCAGCACGGCGCGGGTGGCATGTCCCATGCCCTGGTTGTGCCAGATCCCGACCAGCGCCAGCATCACCGGCATGTTCTGATCGAAGGGCGTGGCGCGGAAATGCGCGTCCATCATGTGACCACCGGACAGGAAATCGCGGAAATGGTCAGGGCCGATAGCAATCATCAGCGATAGCCCGATGGGCCCCCAGACGGAATAACGCCCGCCGACCCAATCCTCGAAGCCAAAGACCCGATCCGGCGCGATGCCGAAATCCGCGGTCAGGTCGTCAGCGGTGGACAGGGCGACGAATTGCGCGGCCGGATCTTTGACCGTCTCGGCCATCCACCGCTTGGCGGTTTCGGCATTGGTCATCGTCTCGATCGTGGTGAAGGTCTTGGAGGCGACGATGACCAGAGTCGTCGCCGGGTCCAGCCTGTCGAGCGTTTCACGAATATGCGCCCCGTCGATATTCGACACGTAATGCACCCGCGGCCCGTCGCACCATGGCGACAGGGCGTGATGCGCCATGACCGGGCCAAGATCGGACCCGCCGATGCCGATATTCACCACGTCGGTGATCTGGCCGCCTGCCCCGGTGAACGTGCCGGAGCGGACGGCGTTGGCGAAATCCTCCATCCGTGTCAGCGTGTCGAGAACACCGGGCATGACGTCCGCGCCGTCGACCATGACCGGATCGGCAGACAGGTTGCGCAGGGCCGTGTGCAACACGGCGCGACCTTCGGTTTCATTGATCTCTTCACCGCTGAACATGGCGTCGCGACGGCTGGCAAGATCGGAGGCTTCAGCCAGTTCGATCAGCGCGGCGCGGTCGTCCTCGTCCATCTGCGTCTTGGAGTAATCAAACAAAAAATCCTCAAACTGAAGAGAGAAATCCGATTCTCGATTTCCCTTTTCGAACATTTTTGCGATATCGCGATCCGCAGCCGCGGCACCGCGCTTTTCAATCTCGCTCCACATATGAACCTCCTTGCCGGCCAGAATGGGCCGGGTTGTCATGCGGCGTAATGGATATTGGCGCCGTCCAGAAGACAGGCGACCGGCGCCTCCTTCGGGGTCAGTTTGGCAGCCTTTTCAATGGCAGTTTTCTTGTCTTCACCCATGATCAGCACGTGGGTGTCGAGCGCCCCGCGCAGCACCGGCGCGGTCAGGGTCACGCGCGGCTCCGGCGCGCCGGGCGCACGCATCGGCAGCAGGATCGGTGCCTTGTCCGACAGACCTTCTTCCAGCCGGTCGGCCCCGGGGAAAAGCGACGCGGTGTGCATGTCGGCGCCCATGCCGATCAGCAGGACGTCGATGGGCAGGTGCGGAACGATGCCGCGGGTCAGGTCGTCCAGCCGGTCCTCGGGCCGGGCGCCATCGGCATAAAGCGGGATCATCCTCGCACCGGAGGCGGGCCCGGTCAGCAGGCGCTGACGGACCAGCGCAGTGTTGGAGCGCGGGCTGTCTTCGGGCACCCAGCGTTCATCGGTCAGCATGATGTCGACACGGTCCCAATCCAGATGCACCTGCGACAGCGCATCGAAGACCGGCCCCGGAGAGGTGCCGCCCGGAACCGCCAGGCAGACCCGTTCGCGGTGGTGCAGGCCCGACATCAGGCGATCGGCCAGAACCTCTGCCAAGTCGAGCGCCAGCAGGTCGCGGTCGGGGTAATCGTGCCAGATCATGGTTTAATCTCTCTCCAGCGGCGGCCATCGCGATGCATCAGCGCCAGCGAATCCTCCGGGCCGGACGACCCGGGTTCGTAGGTCACCGGGCGGTCGCCGCGTTCCTCCCAGCCCGCGATGATCGGGTCGGTCCAGGCCCAGGCGGCCTCGACTTCGTCACCGCGCATGAACAGCGTCTGGTTGCCCCGGATCACGTCCATGATCAAGCGCTCATAGGCGTCCGGCACGTCCTCTGCCTCGGGACCGAGCGCTTCGGCGAACGTCATGTCGAGAGGCACGTCGACCAGGCGCATGCCCCCCGGCCCCGGTTCCTTGATCGTCACGTCCAGGTCCATGCCCTCGTTCGGCTGCAACCGGATGGTCAGGATGTTGCGGTGGCGCCCAGCCTCGGGGCCAAAGATCGAATGCGGGGTTTCCTTGAACACCACGGCGATTTCCGAGGCCCGCGCGCGCAGCTTCTTGCCGGTGCGCAGGTAGAAGGGCGTACCGGCCCACCTCCAGTTGGAAATCCCGACGCGCATGGCGATAAAGCTTTCAGATGAGGCACGCGGGTTTTCCACGTCCTTCAGGTAATCGCTGCCATCCTCGGACCGGCCATATTGGCCCCGGACCATGTCCTTGGGTTCGACCGCGTTGAGGGCGCGGATTACCTTGAGTTTTTCGTCGCGGACGGCATCGGGGTCGAACTGCGCCGGCGGTTCCATCGCGATCAGGCAGAGCAGCTGCATCAGGTGGTTCTGCACCATGTCCCGCATCGCGCCGGACCGGTCGTAATATTCGCCGCGTCCGCCCACGCCCACCGTTTCGGCCACGGTGATCTGGATGTGATCGACATATTGGGAGTTCCA
Source organism: Pseudooceanicola atlanticus (assembly GCF_000768315.1). Taxonomy (GTDB): domain Bacteria; phylum Pseudomonadota; class Alphaproteobacteria; order Rhodobacterales; family Rhodobacteraceae; genus Pseudooceanicola; species Pseudooceanicola atlanticus. The sequence goes on along the minus strand of NZ_AQQX01000011.1, from coordinate 34,275 downwards.
CAACGGTTCGAACAGCATGTTGCCAAAGCGGACGGCCATGAGGTTCTGGACCGTTTCCTTTCCCAGGTAATGGTCGATCCGGTAGATCTGGCTTTCGTCGAAATGCTGGGCCAGCACGTCGTTCAGGGCGCGCGCGGTGTCCAGGTCCCGGCCAAAAGGTTTCTCGACCACGATGCGGCTTTCACCGTCGGCCATGCCGTGACGGTGCAGGCGTTCAGCCAGGTCGCCGAACAGGCTGGGCGCGACGGAGAAATAGAAGGCGCGCACCCGGTTGGGATGCATCATGCTGGCCAGCTTGTCCCAGCCCTCTTCGCCCTTGGCGTCGACATGGACATAATCAATGCGTTCCACGAAGGCCTCGATCGTGCCGGCCTCGCAGGTGGTGGAGGTGTTGAACTCGGCAATCGCGTCGGCCACCATCTGACGGTATTCCGCCTGGTCGTGATCCGACCGCGCGGCCCCGATGATGCGGGATTCGTCTTCCATCTGCCCCGAGCAGAAGCGACGGAACAGCGCCGGCAGGATCTTGCGCCGGGCCAGGTCGCCAGTGCCACCGAAGATGACGAGGTCGAAGGGATCTACGGGGATGACGCGGGATACCATGCGGTCTTCCTTTGCTGCCTGCGCGCGCGAGTTTGGGCGCTAACATAGCGCCGGATCGGCATTTCACAATGCCGCTAGCCGGATTCACACCCCTTTCATTGGCCCTGTCCACCCGATACTCCTGTTCGGAACGGACATTTTTGCGCGCGGAGCGGACATGAAAGATCACCCTGCCCCCAATTCGGGCAAATTCGACGACCCGCTTACATGTGCCGACGGTCAGGCCCGCGCCAGCGTCAGGATGGAGGGGATCCGGACCTTCTGGGTGAATACCGGAACGCTGTGCAACATCGCCTGCAGCCATTGCTACATCGAAAGCTCTCCGACGAACGACGCGCTGGTCTATATCACGGCCGAGGAAACCCGCCGCCACCTGGATGCGACACTGGCCGCAGGTCACCCGGTCGAGGAAGTGGGTTTTACCGGCGGAGAGCCGTTCCTGAACCCCGAATTCCCGCAGATGATCGAAGATGCGCTGGCCCGTGGTCTGCAGGTGCTGATTCTGAGCAACGCGATGAAGCCGATGATGCGGCCCCGCCCGATGGCAGCGTTGGAACGCCTGCACCGCGCCCATCCCGGCCAGATCACGGTGCGGGTATCGCTGGACCATTACGCCGCCGGTCCCCATGACGCCGAACGCGGTGCCGGGGCGTTCGACGAATCGATCCGGGGGATGCGCTGGTTGCGTGACCTGGGGGTCGGCCTCGCGGTGGCCGGACGTGGCTTCACGGATGAGACGGAGGCCCAGATGCGCGCAGGCTATGCCGCGCTGTTCGAGGCCGAGGACCTGCCGATCGACGCCGCCGATCCAAGCCGCTGCGTGCTGTTCCCGGAAATGGACATGAACGCAGAAGTGCCCGAAATCACAACGGCTTGCTGGGGTATTCTCAACAAGAACCCGAAGGATGTGATGTGCGCATCATCGCGGATGCTGGTGCATCGGCGCGGCGCGGCGGAGGCCAGTTTCGCCGCCTGTACCCTGCTGCCCCACGAGGGGCAGTTCGACATGGGCAGCGGGGTTCCGCGCATCGGCGAAGACGTGGCGCTGAACCACCCGCATTGTGCGAAATTCTGCGTGTTGGGCGGCGCCAGCTGCGCCGCCTGATCGAGGTCTGAAGGCCTTCAGTGCAGGGTGAATTCACCGGCGCAGTTGCGCCATTCCCCCGGAGAGATCTCCTTGCGGTGCGTGAAGCGGACCGAATGCAGCGGGCCTTCGATCTCTGACTGCCAGAATTCTATGAATTTGAAGAGCTTGGGATGGTCCGGCGCCAGGTCGTAATCCTGCCAGACAAAGGTGTTCAGCACGTTCTGGTGATCGGGCATCCGGTAGATGAATTCCGCCGTCGTCAGACCATATCCGCGGAGCATCAGTTCCGTTTCGCTCATCGTCATCTCATACCTCTTTTTGTTGGTTATGAGGAAATGATGCGCGAGACGTATTAATTATCAACAAAAACAGTATGCTAGCAGCCACCCTCGATGGCTGCCAAATCCAGTGTCCGGGGGCCATTGCACCCCAGAAAGGGTGGGTGCTATAGTCTGGCACAACAAGATATAGAAGCTGCCAAAGAACAGGCTCCGACAGTGACGGATACTCCCGAACCCCCTGAGAACGAAGAGGAAATCCCGCGCCCGTCCTATGACGGTCCGACGGTGTCGATCACCGACGAGATGCGGACGTCCTACCTCGATTACGCGATGTCGGTCATCGTGGCCCGTGCGATTCCCGATCTGCGCGACGGGTTAAAACCTGTGCATCGCCGCATCCTCTTTGCCATGCACGAAAGCGGCAACACCCACGACAAGGCGTATCGCAAGTCCGCCCGCCCCGTCGGCGACGTCATGGGTAAGTACCACCCGCATGGCGACAGCGCGATCTATGACGCGCTGGCCCGGATGGCGCAGGATTTCTCGATGTCGCTGCCCTTGCTGGATGGCCAGGGGAACTTCGGTTCGATGGACGGGGACAAGCCCGCGGCCATGCGTTACACCGAGGTCCGGATGGACAAGCCGGCGCAATACATGCTGGCCGATATCGACCGCGATACCGTCGATTTCCAGGACAACTATGACGGCAAGGACCGCGAACCCTCGGTTCTGCCGGTCCGCTTCCCGAACATGCTGGTCAACGGGGCCGGTGGTATCGCTGTCGGCATGGCAACGAACATTCCGCCCCACAACCTGGGCGAAGTGGTGGATGCGACGCTGGCGCTGATCGAAAAGCCCGACATGTCGATCGAGGACCTGATCGAATACGTTCCCGCCCCCGACTTTCCGACCGGGGGTGTGGTGCTGGGTCGGTCCGGTGCGCGTAAGGCCTATACCGAAGGCCGCGGCAGCTGCATCGTGCGCGCCAAGACCCACGTCGAAGAGCTTCGCAAGGAACGCTACGCGATCATCATCGACGAGATCCCCTACCAGGTGAACAAGTCCTCGATGATCGAGAAGATCGCCGAACAGGTCCGCGAGAAGAAGATCGAGGGCATCGCCCACGTTCAGGACGAATCCGACCGGCACGGTGTCCGCGTTGTGATCGAACTGAAACGCGATGCGACGCCCGACGTGGTGCTGAACCAGCTGTGGCGCTTCACGCCGATGCAGACCTATTTCGGCTGCAACATGCTGGCGCTGAACGGTGGCCGCCCCGAGGTTCTGACCCTCTACGGCTTCCTGTCGAACTTCATCACCTTCCGCGAAGAGGTCGTCGCGCGGCGCACCGCCTACCTGCTGCGCAAGGCGCGTGAACGGTCCCACATCCTGTGTGGTCTGGCCGTGGCCGTGTCGAACGTGGACGAGGTCGTCGCGACGATCCGTGCCTCTGCCGATGCGGCCGAAGCGCGTGAAAAGCTGATGACCCGCCGCTGGCCGGCCGAGGAAATCGCGCCCTATATCCAGCTGATCGACGATCCGACCCATCGGATGAACGACGACGGCACCTACAACCTGTCCGAAGCGCAGGCCCGCGCCATCCTGGAACTGCGCCTGCAGCGCCTGACCCAGCTTGGCGTCAAGGAAGTGACGGACGAGCTTGAGGAACTGGCGGGCAAGATCAAGGAATACCTTGAAATCCTCGCCTCCCGCGAGCGGATCATGGGCATCATCTCGGACGAGCTGCGCGAGGTGAAGGAATTGTTCGCCGTGCCGCGTCGCACCGAGATCGTCGACTGGTCCGGCGACATGGAGGACGAGGACCTGATCGAACGCGCCGACATGGTCGTGACGATCACCCAATCCGGTTATATCAAGCGGACCCCGCTTGAAGATTTCCGCGCCCAGAAGCGTGGCGGCAAGGGGCTGTCGGGGATGGCAACGAAGGATGACGACGTGGTCACGTCGCTCTTCGTGGCAAACACCCATACGCAGCTGCTGTTCTTCACGACCGACGGCATGGTCTACAAGCTGAAGACCTGGCGCCTGCCGCTGGGCGGCCGGACCTCCAAGGGCAAGGCCATCGTGAATATCCTGCCGATCCCGACCGGTGTCTCCATTGCAGCGATCATGCCGGTGGACCGTCCGGAAGAGGATTGGGGCGACCTTCAGATCGTCTTTGCCACCTCGGCCGGGACCGTGCGCCGCAACGCGCTGTCGGATTTCACCAACGTCATGCGCAACGGCAAGATCGCGATGAAGTTCGAAGGCGACGCCGAAGGCATGCGCCTGATCAACGCGCGGATCTGCGGCCCCGATGATGACGTGATGCTGTTCACCCAATCGGGCCGGGCCATCCGGTTCCGTGCCTCCGACGTGCGGGTCTTCAACTCCCGCAACTCGGTCGGGGTGCGCGGAGTGAAGCTGAACGACGATGACGAGGTCGCCTCGATGTTCGTCCTGCCCAGCTTTGCCGCGGAATCCGACGAACGGGCCTCCTACCTCAAGATGCGCCGCGCCATGGCGGGCGATGTCGAACAGACCAACGACGAGGAAGAGGGCAACGCGGACATGCCGCTGCCCCAGGACCGCTATGCCGAGATGTCGGCCGCCGAAACGCTGATCCTGACGATCACCGCGGGTGGTGCCGGCCACATCAGCTCCTCGCATGATTATCCGCTGCGCGGTCGCGGCGGGATGGGCGTCACCGCCTGGGAGAAATCCATGCGCACGGGCGAGGTCATCGCGGCCTTCCCGGTCGAAATGGACGACCAGGTGATGCTTGCTACCTCCAAGGGTCAGTCGATCCGCGTTCCGGTTGATGGAATTTCCTTCCGGTCGCGCAGTGCGGGTGGCGTTCGTGTGTTCAATACCGGTAAGAATGAAACAGTTGTCTCGGTCGCGCGGATTGCCGACCAGGGAGAAGAGGACGACGCAGAGGGAACGGAAGAGACGTAATGCTTAAGGGGGCGGAATCGCAGGTCGAGAACTGGGATGATCTGCGGTATCTCATGGCGGTGCACAAGACGGGCTCCATGAGCGCGGCTGCGCGGTTGCTCAGCACCAATCCGGCAACCGTGTCGCGCCGCCTTGCGCGTCTCTCCGAAGCTTTGGGCTACGAACTGTTCCACAAGACCCCGGACGGCTGGGTCGCCAGCGAGGCGATCGGACCCCTGCTGGAAAGCGTGACCAGCTTCGAAGGCGAGATCGAGAGTTTTCTCAACGCCAACGAATCCACCGCTGGTCAACTGTCGGGCGCGATTTCCATTGGCATGCCGGGGTCGCTGGCCGTTGGCGTGCTGTACCCCAAGATGGGACGGCTGGTCACCGAACATCCCGGTATCCGGATCAGCCTGCACGCCCAGACCTACCGCGATACGCTGGGCGAAAACGACCTGATCATATCTCCGCTGCGGCCGCAGCAGGGCCGCCTGATCGTACGTCCTATCGGCACGGTCCATTCCAATATCTACTGTTTCGAGGACTCGCCCCGTGACGGCGCCTGGATTGGCCTGCTGCGCAATCACGACCCCTACGAGCCGATGCAGCGCGCCATGTCGCTGATGGGCGGGCGTCCGCCGTCGATGCGGGTCGAGACGTTGCACGACGTGTCAGAGGCGATCCGCAAGACCCGCCTGCCCGGCCTGACCCTGCGCATGGATGCGATGACGGAACCCGGCCTCACGCTTTACGACAAGAACAGCCCCGACCTCGAGACACCGCTGTACCTGTGCTATCACGAGACGCGTCGCCGTGATCCCTTGTTGCAAGCGGTGATTGATTGGGCAACCGACGCATTCGATACCGCCGACGCGTTGTAGGTCGCAAATCTGATGCTATTTGGCATCAGGTTGACGACATATAGTGTCACCATTCATGCAAAGACGCACTTGCTGGACTAAAGGCCTTGTCGGATCAACCATGACGTGCAATACCTATGCTTGTAACTAGGTTGCTTGGTTTCACGGTTCGAATACGCCTCAGCGATGGCGATCTGGGCATCTACCCTCGTCCACATTGTCTAGCCACGCGTCCGTGAACACCTGCTCCACCACAAGGTGGAAGGTACCCGTAATGTCATAGGGTTCGTTCGACCCCGGAATGTGCAGAAGTTCCGCTGACGTGACGGTTTCGATGATGGTTTGACGTTTCTACCCCGTCATACCCTCTTTACTGGGTCGGCCCGAACAGCCGACCCAATTTTTTTGGGTATACCCATCCCTTCAGAACCCGTCAGAGATCGTAGAGTTCAGAGAACTTCGCCTCGATATAGTCGAGCAGCGGGCCGGCCGTCGGCGCAGCACCACAGGCGCGCGTGATGACCTCTGCGGGGCGATAAAGCCCGCCATGCTGCTGCACGTTCTCGCGTAGCCAGGCGGTGGCGGCAGCGGTGTCGCCCTGCGCCAGGTCGCTGTCGAGCGACGGCAAGGCGTCCCGCATTGTGGCATGCAAGCAACCGGCATAGACATTGCCCAGGGAATAGGTCGGGAAGTAGCCGAACAGCCCCACGGACCAGTGCACGTCCTGCAGGCAGCCCAGCGAGGCGCGCGGCACGGCATAGCCGAAATCCTTCTCGAACCGCTCGTTCCATGCGCTTTCCAGGTCGGCTGCGGCCAGGTCGCCGGAAATCAGCGCCCGCTCCAGATCGAAGCGCAGCATGATATGCAGGTTATACTGAAGCTCGTCCGATTCCGTGCGGATGAAATCCTTCCGCACCCGGTTCACCGCCGCATAGAAGGCATCCGGCCCGTCGAGGCCCAGATCGCCGAAGGTGTCGGTCATCTGCCCGTAGAGCCAATGAGTGAACGCACGGGAGCGCCCCAGCTGGTTCTCGTAGATCCGGCTCTGGCTTTCATGCACGCCCATGGACACACCGCCGCCCAGCGGGGTCAGCGCGTAATCGGGGTTGATTCCCTGTTCGTAACAGGCGTGCCCGACCTCGTGGATCGTGGAATATAGGCAATTGAACGGATCGGTGGCGCTAGTCCGCGTGGTGATCCGCACGTCCGACCCGGAGCCGGAGGAGAACGGATGCACGGACTTGTCCAGCCGCCCGCGGGTCAGGTCGTAACCGAAGGTCCTGGCCAGTTTCACCGCCAGCGCCATCTGCTTGTCTTCGTCGAATTCCCCGGTCAGGCCTTCGGGCGCGGGTTTCTCAAGCACCTTTTCGCGCAGCGCACGCAGGCGTGGCCGCATCTCGCCGAACATCGCCTCAAGCTGGGCTGCGGTCATGTCGGGCTCGTAATCGTCCACCAGCGCGTCGTAGCGGTCGCCGCCATCGGCCAGCGCGGTGCCCTCCTCCTGCCGCAGGCGCACAACCTCGGCCAGGACGGGGGCGAAGGCGGCGAAGTCGTCTTTCGCCCGCGCCTCGGCCCATTTCCCCTGCGAGATCGATGTGACCCGCGCCAGTTCCGCCGCCAGCCGTGCCGGCACCTTCATGGTGCGGTCATAGGTACGCCGGATATGGCGCAGCTTGGCCGCGTCGACCTGCGACAGCTCTGCCCCGTCGGTGGCCGCCAGCCATTCGCCGATCCGGGGATCGGTCCGGCGCGCATGCAGGATCGAGGACAGGGCCGCCATTTCCTCACCGCGCTGCTCGGCCGCGCCACGGGGCATCATGGTCTCCTGGTCCCATTCCAGGCGGCCAGAGATACCGGCCAGCGCCTCGGTCTCGTGCTGGAAGGCCAGCAGGTCTTCAAGCGCGGCTGTCTGCGTGTTGGTGGCGGTCATCACTTACCTCTGACGGATTGGGGAACGGGATAGGCGGCGTGGAACCGTGCGCGCAGGATCAGCACGAAGGTCGCCACGGCCAGCAGCTGGTGGGTGATCGCGACGTGAAGGTAGGCACCGGAGATCACGGTGTAGATACCCAGCAGCACCTGCCCCGTCAGCGCCACGAAGGCGACGGTAAAGGCGCCACGCGTCACCACATGCGCAGACCGGCGCCCCCGCAGCAGAACCATGATCGAGAAGGCGAACAGCACATAGCCCGTCATCCGATGGATGAACTGCACCAGTCCCGGATTTTCCAGGAAGTTGCGCCAGGCCGGTTCCAGCATCATCGGATCCGGCGGCAGGAAGCCACCGCCCATGGTGGGCCAGTCCGTATAGCTGCGCCCCGCATCAATGCCGGCGACCAGTGCGCCGATGATGATCTGCAGGAAGGCGAAATGGGTCCAACCCGTCGCCAGCGAAAACAGCTTGTCCTCTTTCGAGCGGCGCGCCTGCATCAGGTCCCGCTCTTCCCGGCCCAGCAGCATCGTGTACCATGCGATGAATCCGAGGATGATGAAGGCCAGCCCAAGATGCGTCGCCAGTCGGTAGGACGCGACGTCCAGCATCGTGCCCTCAAGGCCCGAGGACACCATCCACCAGCCGATTGCACCCTGCACACCGCCAAGCGCACCGATGAAGAACAACCGCCCGGTCCAGCCCGGCGGTATGCGCCGCGCAGCCAGAAAGCCGAAGAAACCGATGGCCCAGACAAGGCCGATCACGCGGCCCAGCTGACGGTGCCCCCATTCCCACCAGTAGATCGTCTTGAAGTCGTCCAGCTCCATCCAGGCGTTCTGGACCTGGAATTCGGGGATCTGTTGGTATTTCTCGAACTCCGATTGCCAATCGGCCTCGTTCATCGGGGGCATCGCCCCGGTCAGCGGCCGCCACTCGGTGATCGACAGCCCGCTATCGGTCAGACGTGTCAGCCCGCCCACGGCAATCATCACGACGACGAGCGCGAAAAGCAGCATCAGCCACAGCCGTATCCCCTTGCGGGCCCCGCGCCGGGCGCGGTCGATCCCGCCCTTGGCGATCTCGGGCCGGGTTTCGTCGGTCACTTCCTCGAAAAGCTTGCGTTTCTCGGCCATCGGCACGTCCTTCTGTCGTCTGAGCGGAACCTAGTCGCCGCCCCCTGCCCCGGCAAGTCAGTCGCCGCGCTCTTTCCACCGGACCATCTGACGCAGGACCCCGTGCAGCATCTGCACATCGGCCCGGGTCAGCGGCATCCGGGACCACAGGTTCCGCAGGTTGAGCTTCATCCCTTCGGCCTTGTGCTCGGGGAAGAAGAAGCCCGCCTCGTCCAGCCGGCTTTCGTAATGCTCGGCCAGTTTCTCCATCTCGATGTTGGAGGCCCATTCGGTCCCCGCCAGTTCCACCCGTTCAGCCTGGGCATCGCCGGTCTGGCGACGCCATTCATAGGCACAGAGCAGCACGCATTGCGCGAGGTTGAGAGAGGCGAAGTCCGGGTTCACCGGCACGTTGATCAGCGTGTTGGCCCGCGCGATGTCGTCGTTTTCCAGCCCCGCGCGTTCCGGGCCGAACATCACGGCGACCTTTTCGCCGCGCCCGATCATCTCGGCCGTCATCTCCATCGCGCGTTCGGGGGTGACGACGGGCTTGGTCAGCCCGCGGGCCCGCGCGGTGGTGGCGAAGACATGGGTCCGGTCGCCAAGCGCATCGGCCGTGCCGTCGAACAGCCCCGCCTCGTCCAGAAGCCGCCCGGCCCCCGAGGCCATGGCGACAGCACGCTGGTTCGGCCAGCCGTCACGGGGATCGACGATCCGCATCCGGTCCAGGCCGAAATTCCACATCGCCCGCGCGGCGGCGCCGATATTCTCGCCCATCTGCGGGCGGATCAGGACGAAGACGGGCTGGGACATGGGCTCTCCTTTTGTTGCCTGCCTCCTAGCCTTGCGCGGGCTTCTGAACAAGCCTTTGCGCGGCGTCGCGTTCGGCGCTATACCCCCGTGACTTGACGGAGAATCCCGCATGGCCGACGCAGAGCAGCCGCAAATCTACCTGATCTCACCGCCCGAGTTCGATCTGGGCACCTATCCCGAGGTGCTGAAGGCGGTTCTCGACGCACGGGAAATCGCCTGCGTCCGACTGGCGCTGGCCAGCCGGGACGAGGATCGCCTGTGCCGCGCCGCCGATGCGGTGCGCGAGGTCTGCCACCAGGCCGACGTGGCATTGGTGATCGACAGCCATATCCTGCTGGCCGAACGGATGGGGCTGGACGGTGTCCACCTGACCGACGGTGCGCGGTCCGTCCGCAAGGCCCGCAAACAGCTGGGCGCGGATGCCATCGTGGGCGCCCATTGCGGTGCGTCGCGGCATGACGGCATGAATGCCGGCGAGGCGGGCGCGGATTACATCAGCCTTGGCCCGGTCGGTGCGACGGCGCTGGCCGATGGTGAACAGGCCGAGTTCGAGCTGTTCGAATGGTGGTCGCAGATGATCGAATTGCCGGTCGTGGCCGAAGGCGGTCTGGATGCCGATTTGGTGGCGAAACTGGCGCCGGTCACAGATTTCTTCGGTGTCGGCGACGAGATCTGGTCCGACGACGACCCGGCCAATGCGTTGCGCAGCCTGCTCGCCCCGCTGGGCTGAGCCTCCTACTCGATGATCTGACGTTCGGGCGGCATGCCGCCCCGCACCGCCGCTTCGCAGGCGCGGGCCAGGGCCTTGCGGTCGGCGAAATCGGCGACCCGCAGGGGCGGATGATAGATCACCTCGACCTCGCCCTGCTTGCCCGCACCCAATACGCGGACCAGGTGCCAGCCAAAGCTCATCTCGCCCCACCATCCGTAGAACCGCGGATCGGCACCCTCGGGGGCGCGATAGACCATGGTGACGGGCTGGATCTTGAGCGTGTCGCGCAGGGCCGGATCGAAGAAGGCGGCGAAAAGCGTCGTCTTGAACGGCAGCACCCGCATCGCGTCGGTCGAGGTGCCTTCGGGGAAAAACAACAGCTTATGACCCAGGGATAACCTTTCGCGGAAGGTCTGCTCCTGCTGTTTCGCCTCGGACCGGACGCGGTTGATAAAGATCGTACCGGTGGCCCGCGCCAGGATCCCGATGCCCGGCCATCCACGCACCTCGGCCTTTGAAACGTAGTAGACCCACTTCGCCGCATGCAGGGTGAAGATGTCGATCCAGGCCACGTGGTTTGCGACGATCGCGCCGTGCTCCTTCATCGGGGTACCGGTGACCCGGAACCCCATGCCCGAGAAGAAAAAGAATGCGCGGCAGACCACCTGGGTCAGGTAGGGCGTCCAGGGGCGGCGCATCCCGTGGATCAAGCGCTCCACCTGCCGCAACAGGACCTGGATCAGCAGGCAGATCGCGATGAAGGTCCCAAACGGCACGGCCCGCAGCCAGAAGCGCAGCTTGGTCGCCCGGTCGAGCGGCGGCTGCGGCGCCTCTACCTTGTCCGGGTCCCAAGTCACGCGGCGCCCCGTCCGTATAGCCGGGCCTGTGCCTCGCTCATCTGCGCGGTGTCCAGCACCAGGCATACGTCGGTCGTGTTGAACGCATGATCCACGAAGGCGCCGTCGCCGACAAAGCCGCCAAGCCGCAGGTACCCCTTGATCAGCGCCGGCACGGCCCGCATCGCGGCGGGGCGGTTCAACTCGGCCTCCGGGATCAGGTCCATGCTCTGATAGGCCTCCTCCCGCGTGCGAACGCGCAGTTCCGGCGGCGCGAGGTGCCGGTGGTGCAGCAGCGACAGCGGCGCGGCAAGCGGTGCGATATCGGTGCCGTGGAAGGATGCGGTGCCGAACAGGATCTCGATCCCGCGTTCCTGCACGTAGTCGCCAAGCGCCGACCACATGTGGAACATGCCCGTGCCGCCGCGATAGTCGGCATGCAGACAGGACCGGCCCAATTCCAGCAACTTGCGACCCGATTGGCGCAGCACCGTCAGGTCGTATTCGTCCTCGGAATAGAATTGCCCGACCCGCACTGCGCCGTCATCCGTCAGCAGGCGATAGACGCCGACAACCTGGTCCCGCGCCGTGTCGCCCCGCGACCTATCCAGCAAGAGCAAGTGGTCGAATTCAGGGTCGAAGCGGTCTTTCTCAAGCTGGGCATCGTGATCGACCATCTCGCCATCGCTGCCCAGTTCCTGGACGAAAACGCGGTAGCGCAGATGCTGGGCGGCCTCGAGCTCTTCCGCGTCGCGCGCGAGCCGGACCGTGAAGTCGGGGTCGGGTCGTGGCATACGTTGGGGCCATCCTGTTGGTCGTGACGGAGGTTTACGGATTGCACAGGCCAAGCGCAATCCTTTCAGAGCGGCCATTCCTGGCAGTCCAATCGAAGCTGCCAAAAAGTTAAAGAGAACCGATTTCCGTTAACCTTAACGAAAGGTTCTCCCTCCATCCTGCCCGAGGGGGTTATCGAAACGTTCAGAATTGTGGGATGAGAGACACACGCGCGCCATCAATCACCACCTTCCCGGCCTCGGGAAAATTGACGGTGATGCGTCCGCCGATGTTGGATTGGACCTGTCCGACGCCCCAATCCGGCTTGTCCGGGTGAAGGACACGCATGCCCGGCTCCAGCAGTGAGTTGAGATCGTCCATTCCGTCACCTTTCCCATTCCTTGAAGGAGGTAGTCATGGCCAGTCATACCCGAACGATCGCGACGCTGATAGGCTCGCGCATCTGTCATGACCTGATTTCGCCCATCGGCGCCATCCAGAACGGGATCGAGCTGCTGACGATGGAGGGCAAGACAGGCCCCGAGATCGCCCTGATCGAAGACAGCGTGCGCAACGCGTCGGCCCGGATCCGCTTCATGCGGGTGGCCTTCGGCATGGCGGGCGGCGGTCAGACGATGGGCCGGGCCGAGATCACCTCGATCCTCGCCGATCTGGGGCAATCGGGGCGCGTCCAGTTCGACTGGCAACCCACAGAGGATTGCGTGCGCACCGCAGTGCAGGAGGTCTTCCTGGCCCTGATGTGCCTGGAAACGGCGATGCCGCGCGGGGGTCCGATCACGATCAGCAAGGTCGATGGCGCCTGGACCATCTCCGGCATGGCTGAAAAGAACCGCCCCGATGCGCGGCTGTGGGATATTCTCTGCGGGGCGGATCCGGGGGGTGACGCGGTGTTGCCCGCGCATGTGCAGTTCACATTGCTGCCCGAGATCCTGAACGATCGCGGCGTCCGGGCCGAAGTTGCCTCCGACCCGGATCTGATGACGATCCGATTCCCGGCCTGAGCGTCAGCCGCGCACCGTTCCCTTGCCTTCGACCAGGTATTTGAAGCTGGTCAGCTGCTCGGCCCCGACAGGGCCGCGCGCATGCATCTTGCCGGTGGCGATCCCGATCTCGGCGCCCATCCCGAACTCGCCACCATCGGCGAACTGGGTGGAGGCGTTGTGCATCAGGATCGCGCTGTCCAACCGTTCGAAGAACCGGTTCGCCGTCTTCTGATCGTCGGTCACGATACCATCGGTGTGGTTGGAGCCATAGGTGCGGATATGGGCAATCGCCTCGTCCACGCCATCGACGATCTTGGCCGCGCAGATCATGTCGAGGAATTCCTTGCCGAAATCCCCCGCTTCGGCCGCGACGGTGCCGTCGACCTGGGCCAGATCACCATCGGCCCGCACCTCGACCCCGGCCTTGACCAGCGCATCGACCACCAGCGGGCCGTGTGCGTCGTAGAAGGCGCGGTCGACCAGCAGGCATTCCATCGCCCCGCAGATACCGGTGCGGCGGGTCTTGGCGTTCAGCGCCAGTTCCACCGCCATGGCCGGGTCGGCCTTGGCGTCGATGTAGAGGTGACAGATCCCTTCGAGATGGGCAAAGACCGGCACCCGCGCCTCGCGCTGCACCAGCCCGACCAGCCCCTTGCCGCCGCGCGGCACGATCACGTCGATGAAATCGGTCATGGTCAGCATCTCGCTCACCGCGGCGCGGTCCCGTGTCGGCACCAGCTGGATCGCGGTTTCGGGCAGGCCCGCCGCCTTCAGCCCATCGACCAGGCAGCCATGGATCGCCGTGGAGGAATGGAAGCTTTCCGACCCGCCCCGCAGGATCACCGCATTGCCGGATTTCAGGCACAGCGCCCCGGCATCGGCGGTCACGTTGGGACGGCTTTCGTAGATCACGCCCACCACGCCAAGCGGCGTGCGCACGCGGCGGATATTCAGCCCCGACGGCATGTCCCATTGCGCGATCACGTCGCCCACCGGATCCTTCTGCGCCGCGACCAGTTTCAGCCCGTCGCGAATGTCGGCGATCCGGTCCTCGGTCAGCTTCAGCCGGTCCATCATGGCCGGGCTCAGCCCCTTGTCGGCACCAAAGGCCATGTCCTTTTTATTGGCCGCGATGATTTCGGCGCGTTTCGCCCAGATCGCATCGGCCGCGGCGTTCAGCGCCTTGGTCTTGACCTCTGGTGCGGCGAAGGCCAGTTCGGCAGAAGCAGCACGGGCGGCTTGTCCAAGCTCGGCCATCACCTGCGGAATGTCGTCCAAATCCTTCATAACGCTTTCCTTTTTCATTCAGCGGATGTGAGGACCGCCAGGTCATCGCGATGCACCAGGGCGGCCCTGCCGGGATAGCCCAGGATCTCCTCGATCTCGTCGGAGCGGTGGCCGGCAATGCGCCGCGCCTCGTCCGAAGTATAGCGGGTCAGGCCCTGGGCCAGCACCTCTTCGGCGGGGCCGGTCAGCTCAACCGGTTCGCCGCGCCCAAAGCGCCCTTCGACACGCGCCACGCCCGCGGGCAGCAGCGATTTGCCCTGTCCCATAGCGCGCACGGCCCCGGCATCCAGCACCAGCCGGCCCTTAGGCTTCATCGACGCGATCCATTTCTTGCGGGCGGTCTGCGGGTCGCCCTTGGCCAGGAACCAGGTCGCCGGGGCGCCCTCCTGCAGCCGTCGCAACGGGTTCAGCGGCGCGCCTTGCGTGATCGCCATGGCACAGCCGCCAGCGGTCGCCGTCTTGGCCGCCATCACCTTGGTTTTCATGCCGCCCTTGGACAGGCCAGACCCGGCATCACCCGCCATCGCCTCGATCTCGGGCGTGATCTGGACCACCCGGTCCAGCCGCACCGCCAGCGCATCGAGCGAGGGGTTCGCAGTATAAAGTCCATCGACATCGGACAGCAGGACCAGCCGGTCGGCCCCGACCGTCACCGCGATCTGAGCGGCCAGACGGTCATTGTCGCCATAGCGGATCTCGTCCGTGGCGACCGTGTCGTTTTCGTTGACGATCGGCACCACGCCGAAGCCCAGCAGCGTTTCCAGCGTCGCGCGGGAGTTCAGGTAACGCCGCCGGTCGCCGCTGTCCTCCAGCGTGACAAGAACCTGCCCCACCTTCAAGCCATGACGGCCAAGCGCGTCCGCATAGGCGGCAGCCAGCCCGATCTGGCCGGTCGCGGCGGCGGCCTGCGCCTGTTCCAGAGACAGGACACCCTGTCCCAGCCCCAGAACGCCGCGCCCCAGGGCGATGGAGCCAGACGACACAAGAACCACGTCAGCGCCCTGCGCCCGCAGGTCGGCCACATCGTCGGCCAGGCTTTGCAGCCAGTCGCGACGCAGAGCCCCGGTTTCACGGTCCACCAGCAGGGCAGAGCCGATCTTGACCACCACGCGGCGCGCATTGGCCAATCCGGTCTCGTTCAGGCTCGCGCCAAGGTCTGTGTCGGTCAGGGCTGCCAAGGCTCGTCCTCGCCTGTGTCTTCTTCCTGCTTGCGGCGCAGGCGATCTTCGCTGATCTGGGCCCGCAGGGCGCGAAGCACGTCGGTCGTGCCTTCCTGCGACGCACCGGACATCAGCATGACCGGGCCACCGACGGCGGCCTCAAGCTCTTCCTTCAGCATCTCGCGCAGCTCGTCATCCAGCGCGTCGACCTTGTTCAGGACGGTCACACGCGGTTTTTCGGCCAGGACGCCGCCATAGGCCTCAAGCTCGTTGATGATGGTGCGGTAATCGTCGCCCACGTCATCGGCGGTACAATCGACAAGGTGCAGCAGCACCGCGCAGCGCTCCACATGGCCCAGGAACAGGTCGCCCAGGCCCTTGCCCTCGGACGCGCCCTCGATCAGGCCGGGAATGTCGGCCACGACGAATTCCGCCCCATCGACGCCGACGACGCCCAGGTTGGGATGCAAGGTGGTGAAGGGATAATCCGCAACCTTGGGCCGCGCATTGGAGGTCGCGGCCAGGAAGGTCGACTTGCCCGCATTCGGAAGGCCCAGCAGACCGACATCGGCGATCAGCTTGAGCCGCAGCCAGATCGTCCGCTCGACCCCTTCTAGGCCCGGATTGGCCCGGCGCGGCGCCTGGTTGGTCGAGGTCTTGAAGTGCGCGTTGCCGAAGCCGCCATTGCCGCCCTTGGCCAACACGACGCGCTGGCCCAGTTCGGTCATGTCGGCGATCAGGGTTTCCCCGTCATCCTCGAGGATCTCGGTGCCGACGGGCACGCGCAGGATGATATCGTCGCCGTCCGACCCGGTCTTGAGCCGGCCCATGCCGCCCTGCCCGTTCTTGGCGAAGAAATGCTGCTGATAGCGGAAATCGATCAGCGTGTTCAGGCCGTCCACGGCCTCGGCGATGACATCGCCACCGCGTCCGCCATTGCCGCCATCGGGGCCGCCGAATTCGATGTATTTCTCGCGGCGGAACGAAACGCAGCCGTTCCCGCCGGACCCGGAGCGAATATAGACCTTTGCGAGATCGAGGAACTTCATCTTTTTCTCCTGCCGCAAAGGTGGATTAGCTCAACGCCCCACGCGGCTCAATTCAGTTTTCGGATATACGTCCAGGTCGCGACCTTGGCATTGCGCGCGACCGAGAAGCTTTCGGCGTCGCCGGTGTAGACGAAACCGGCATTTGTCAGCACCCGCGCAGAGGCGGGATTGTCCTGGAAGACCGAGGCATAGATCGTGCCATTGCCCAGCGGGTTGGCCGCGATCAGCGCCGTGATGGCAGCAGAGGCGACACCGGTATTCCACCAGGCCGGCGCGACCCAATACCCGATCTCGGATTGCGATCCGCCCTGTGGTCCCGGTTCCATCCGGTCGAGTGAGATCACGCCCTTCAATTCGGCCCCACCACGGTCCGACGCATCCATCGCCCAGACGATTTCCGGCGAATCCTCCGCCAGAACGCGGGTCAGGAAGGCCTCTGTCGAGCCCGGCGGCAGCGGATGCGGAATGGACGTGGTCATGCGGGCCACGCGTTCGTCGGCACCATAGAATTCGATCAGGCCGGCATCGGCCTGGCGCAGCGGGCGCAGCTTGAACCCGTCGGCCTCGATCACCGGGGCCTTGGTCGTCATCTCGTCCATCCTGATATCCTCCTGATCAGGTCGGTCCCGAAACGGGAAAGGGGACCGGCCCTTGCCGATCCCCCTGATGTCACATCACCTTTAAGGTCGGCTTACTCAGCGGCCTCCGCCACTGGGGTGACCGAAATAAAGGTGCGACCTTTCAGGCCCTTATGGAACTGAACGTTGCCTTCGACGGTCGCGAAGATGGTGTGGTCCTTGCCCAGGCCCACGCCTTCGCCCGGCCACCACTTGGTGCCGCGCTGACGCGCGATGATGTTGCCCGGGATGACGGCTTCGCCACCGAATTTCTTGATGCCAAGGCGGCGACCGGCAGAGTCGCGACCGTTACGGGATGAACCGCCAGCTTTTTTATGTGCCATGAGTCAGTTCCCTCTTACTTGATCTTGTCTTTGGCCTGTTCGACCCAGCCTTCACGCTCGATCCGGCCTTTGAAAGACAGTTTCTCATCCATTTCGGCGATGTCCGCTTCGGTCCATGCCGCGATCTGCGCGAAGGAAGTCACACCGGCTTCGAGCAGTTTCTTCTCCAGAGCGGGGCCAACACCCGACAGCTCTTTCAGGTCGTCGGCACCCTCGGCCTTGGCGGCCTTCTTGGGAGCTTCGGCCTTGGCTTCGGCTTTCGGCGCGGCGGCCTTCTTCTCGGCCTTGGGGGCAGCAGCGGTAACAGCGGCACCCGAAACGGAACCCGCGCCAACGGCAGCCTTGACGCCGGATGCGCCGGCACCTTTGGCCAGGATGTCGGTCACGCGCAGCAGGGTCAGCTGCTGACGGTGGCCCTTCTTGCGCTGCGAGGAGTGCTTCCGGCGGCGCTTGACGTAGTGGATAAGCTTTTCGCCCTTGATCTGCTCGACGACCTCGGCCTGAACGGCTGCGTCATCGACCAGCGGCGCACCAACGACCAGATCGTCACCACCCACCATCAGAATTTCGTTGAACTGGACTTTTTCACCGGCATCGGCAGCCAGCTTTTCCACACGGAGCACATCGCCGGATTGAACGCGATATTGCTTACCGCCGGTCTTCAGGACCGCAAACATGAGCATCTTCCTTTTCCACCGCGTCCTGTGGTCCCCGTTGCCGGGCGTTTCGGGTTTCCCCACCGTCGAACAGCGCGCCCTTTCGGGGCTGTATTGATCATGACCCGGTCAAGCCGAATGCCTGCCGGAGATGCGGGCAGTTACGCGCCTTTGCCAAGCAAGTCAAGGCCCCGCACCCCGGAACGGGTCACAATTCCTCGGACATCAACTGATTGGCCACCGCCAACCCAAGCGCCCGGTATTGCTGACCGTACAGATCGCCGAACCCGGCGAACAGCGCCCGGTTCAGACGCCGACCGGCCTCACTTTCCGAGAACTCGATATAGGTGCGGATCTCGTCGTTGCTAAGAGGTTCATACGCAAGTGTCAGGTAGGCACGCAGCCATTCCTCCGTATCCTCGCGGTTCTCGCCCGCCTGGTTCCAGACCCGGTCGAGGATCTCCTGCTCGGACATCTCGAACAGCTCGGCATTGGCGAGGCCCTTGTAGAAAGCGAAATTGGTGTTCATCGCGCCGGAGATGTTGAAATCCACGAGGTCATTGGCCGTGATGAATTCCTCGATCAGGTCTGCCCGCTCTTCCGGCACGTTGTCGCCGCGGACCTTTTCGCGGGCCGCTTCCTCGATATCCGGGTCCAGGAAGGCGCGGCGCGCATCGGTTTCCAGCGCGATGATGCGCAGGCCCAGGGGCGATTCAAAGAAGTCGATGATCGGGTCCGGATCGGCCCCGGCCAGATCCTCGGCAAAGCCGTCGCGCATCATCTGGGCCATCGTCTCGCCGTCGTAGATGCGGGAAATCGCGCTGCGCCATCCCTGCCCCGGTACTGCAGGCAGGTAATCGGCGGCGATATCCTCGCTCATGTCGCGGCCTTCGATCTGCATGATATCCAGCGCTTCGGTCAACGACAGCGCCGACCAGATGCGGTCCATCTCCTCGGCCGGGATCGCGGCGGGCGCCTCGGCCCGCGCAGATTGCGCCATTGCCGGCACAACCGGCGCCGCGCCAAGGGTCAGTGCGATCGCAAGTGTCAGATAAGGTTTCACAATTCCTGTCCCGGATTGATCTCGGCCAGCTTTTCGGCCACCAGTTCGAAGCGATCCGCCATGATCTCGAACTGGACGGCGTTCATCAGCTCGTAAACTTCCTGCATCAGCGGATGCTCGAGCGCTTCGGTATACTCAACAAGTTCCTCGTCGGTAAACGACTTGTAGGTCGCGGCAGAGCTGGCCAGCCCCGACAGCCGCATCGACTGCATTGTTTCCTCGGCCTGTTCGGCTTGCGCCGCGCGCAGCCCCTCCTCGTCGACACGCAGACGGATCACACCGGCCTCCTGCGCCGCCATCAGGAACCGCACTTCCAGCTCGTTCGCGGCGCGCAGGGATTGTTCCTCGGACCCGATCGCATCCAGCATCCGCTCAAGCACGTCGAGACGCGGATCATCCTCGGTCGTCATCTGGGCCAACAGGCGCCCGCCCTCCTCGCGCTTTTCCTCGCGGTCGCGCAGATGGCTTTCGTTTTCCGCCTCGACCAGCCGCTGCCCCAGGTCGGAGGCATAGAAATCCGCCGCATGCGCCAGGGCCTCGTCACTCAATGTCTGTTCCAGGATGCGCGTCGCGTCTTCCTGCATGTCCTCGACATCGAAGACGTCGCTGCTCATCAGCGTCCAGGCCGCGCCGAAATCCTCGGCTTGCAGGCCCAGCATGCGCGGCGCGTCCTCGGCCGACAGCTTGATCGATTCCAGCGCCACGTCGAACCCGGTCACGGTCAGGAAGGCCTCCACCTTGTCCCGGTCCGCCGCAACGGCCTGAACAGCGGTCAGGGCCATGGCAGCAAGGGTCATCACAACGGGTCTCAGGGTCTGTGCAAATCGCATTTCGGTCGACACCTCGGTTACGTGGCAGGGAAGAGTTTTCGCGTTCCCTTTCAAGGTAGGTCATTTACCGGCCCACGCAATGCAAAACGCCCCTTGCGCAGGGTGACAAACGCCGTTAGGAGGAGCCCCCAGACCCCCGCGGAGAGGTGCCGGAGTGGTCGAACGGGGCGGTCTCGAAAACCGTTGACCCTTCACGGGGTCCCAGGGTTCGAATCCCTGTCTCTCCGCCACTTTTACCCCTACGGGTGATGGCAACATCCTGAAAAGCAAAGACTTTAAGGGCAAGCCCCTTCCTCGGGGCGAACTTTTGCTCCACATTTTGCTACACATTTTCCGTAGAGAAAATGGCAGCGTCGGTTCGGAGGCGTCGTTCGCAACGCGGTGATGAGGGTTCGGCTTGCCCGACGGCCGTGACGCTCGGGCCAAGACTGGCAGGTTGGAGATCCCTACCAACTCCAAGACCGGCAATGCCGCCTGGCTCAAGATCCTGCCGGAACAGATCACTGCCGAAAGCGAGGCGCTGAAGTCCCTTGGCGAGGCCGACGCCGAAACCATCGCCCGCACCTTCCGCCGCGGCTGCGCCGGTTCGGTCGAGTCGCTGCTGGAGACGCTGGCGGGGCTTGGGATGGCCGAAATGACTGACGCAGGCCGCTATGCTACCTGACTGTCTTTCGACAATGCATTGCGACCGAAGGCGCCGAGGATTTCGCCGAGCGTGAGTTCATTCTGAACCTTCTCGGGCGTGACGAGGTAGTTGCCCCACGCTCCTACTGCGATAGAGATAGTCCCATCACGCCGGGTGGTAAGGACATGTCGCTTGTCGCGAATACCGTATGCGTTTTCGGTTCCGAGAACCGGGATCCCCTTTACCTTGTCACGATACCACTGCGTAGATTTTTCCTGCGTGCCATATTGGATGGCGTCGTCCGATATCACCGCAATATCCGGGCGCATGATCTGAAATAACTCGGCGCATTTCCCGTTTTCACGCCCGTGATGAGAAGTCACGAACACCTGGGTGCCTACCAGAAGCCGCTGGAACTCCTGATTTCTCAGCATCATCTGCCACCCTGCCGTTTCAAGGTCGCCACCGAAAAGGATCGTGAAGTTTCCCCACCTGAAGAAGGTCGCCAGGCTCAGGTCGTTCGTTTCCGTGAAGTGCGTCCCAAATCGGCAGTAGAAATGAACGACTTGAACTTCGCCGGTGTCAGGCCACCGCCCGATCAGACCCGGACCGAAGTCCCTCAGGACATTGTGCGCGGTTGACACACCCGTCCGCATCCCATCGGGCTTCATCGAGGCGAGAGCGCTTGCGGTTACTGTCGGGTTACTGAATACGCTGCGGACAGTTACCGTCCGTAGTAACTCGGAGAGGTCCTCGACATGATCCTCATCGAGGTTCTGGATCACCAGCAAGTCGATCGCGGTGCCGGCATAATGCACTGAGGGCGACCATCCGGGACGCTTGGCCCGCCCGCAGTCGATCATGTATCTCGCACCATTCGGGCATTCTACCAACGCGCAGAAGCCATGATCGACATCATGGATGGTTATGTGCATGACAAGACCTCACTACTGGCAGGGCGACTGATGGATGGCGCCGCCGTTACTGCGGCAAGGACATTCTGCACGAAGCGGACCCCGTAGTTTCGCGTGATCATCGATGCAGCGATAGCGACCAGGGCCAGTCCGGCCGCGTAAATGGCCGCGCCGTTGCTCCGAGGGGCGAGCATGAACGCAGCCATGCTAAGTGGTATCAGTGCGAGCCAGCAGATCACTGCGATATCGCGCGCCGCAAGATAAGTCTTGTGGGCGTTGCAGATACCTGGGTCGTCTCCGACCGCTTTACTCATGCGGTAGAAGAGCCGGTTCTGTTCAACTGGATCCGCAGGAAGCGGTCCGTATTCGCTCCGGAGCGCCTCCAGATCTACTCGGTAATCTTCAGCTGCGATTTTCGAGAATGCCCATGAACCCGGGAGCGGAGCCTTGAACCGCATATGTGCGATGCGATCCCGCCAACGCGCAGACAGCAACCCGAGCACGAACAGCCGAGTTATCTCCATCACGACGGCCGTCCCTGCCGCAACGCCGACAGGCTCAAGGAGATGCTGAAGGGTCGTGGGAAGCTGCATGTCAAAAAAACTTACGCCTCCTACGCAACCGGCGAAGGCGAAAGCGTGCGCCGCGATCACAGCCCGGACGGGGAACTTCACTTCATCCTTGAGGTCGCGCCCTTTGCTCGACATTGGCCCGAAACCACCTAAATCTGCCCGACGACCACCTGAGCCGCACCATATCTTGCGAATAACTTACCATAGGTCAGCATCAGCTCCAAGAAGTAAGTTCTGCATCCGTTCTCAGGTCAAGCGGCACACGCATCTTGGTCCCCAGCAAGCTCATGAGCATGTGAGATTCTTAGCTTCCGACCATCTCAAAGGCGCTGGATCAGAAACGTGTTGTGGCGAAGTCGGCAACAACAATCGTAACCAAGTCCTGAACTCCTTTCGCTGCTTACAGGAGTTCCTCATGCAGACCCCAGCCTATTCCCACGATGAAGTTTTCGCCGCCGTAATGGCCTTAACGGCCGCTGGCGAAACCCCGACGCGTGCAAATCTGTTCAACAAGCTCGGGCGTCGCGGCCAGTCGTTGACAGCCTGGAAAACCTATCAGGAGATGATTGCCGCGGGGCTGTTGGATCTCCCTCGACAGGTCATGGAAGAAGATAGCTCACCTGAGCTGGCCAAGGCCGAGCAGGCGCATAAGGATGCACTGCGCACCCTGACCGAGGTCGTAAGAGCCCAGACGGCGAAGCCCTATCAGGTTCGGCTTCAAGCGATGGAGAAGTCGTTGATCGAGCATACCACGACCGTCGCGGACCTGGAGGCCGTCGTCGGCGTGCTGGAGCAACACATTGAGCAGCTCGAAGCAGATCTTACACGCCTTCGCAAAGGCAACGGCCAGCGCTTGATCCTTTGAGAGCAACTGGAAGCGACGACGGGCAAGGCCTTGGGGCATGCGGTAATGAACTGCCCCTTTACCGCCGTGCGGCCCATTTGGATGGACCCGTCGCGCGAACCAGTTTCCTGCAATGGAACACCTCGACACACTCACACTCGTTGACGCGACGCCGGTCGCGTCTGGCATGGCTACCTCGGACTATGTGCGCCTGCTGCACCCCGAAGCTTCGATCGGCAAGGTAAACTTTCTAATCGCGGACCGGAAAGACCGGGCCGAGAGCAAGATCTCAGAGATCGCGGCCGCGCCTTTCTATGCGACCTGCGCAACAGAGCGAACGGCCTTTGTCTCCGTGAACCGTTTTCACGGCCATCGGGAAGATATGCGCCTTGCCGCACTGAACGCGATGTTCGTCGATCTCGACGCCGATCTCGCTCCAACTGGCCTTGTGGCGGACCCGGCCGCATGGCGCGCCAAGGTCAGGGAGATATGCGAGACTGCGGGGTTGCCAATGCCTTCGCTGCTGAACGCGACCGGGCGCGGCCTCGCCGCTATCTGGCTCATACGACCGTTGCCACCCCATGTGCGGGCACGATGGCGCGCGGCAATCCATGGCCTTATCACCCTGTTCAGGAGTGCCGGTGCCGATAAGTCGTGTTCGGATACCGCACGCGTTTTCCGCCTCCCTGGCAGCATCAATCCGAAGTCCGGCCGTGTCGTCCGCGTTGTCGGCGGAACGCTCCTGCGCTACGATTACGACGCCCTGGAGGACGCCATTTACACGACCCTTGGCCGGCCTACGCGGTGCCAGCTTCAGAAACGCAAGCTGCGGCATATGAAGACGGGAAAGCGTCGGTCGACAGACTCAGGGCTTACCCCCGCGGCGCGGTTCCAGCAGGTCCTGAATGACCTCGACAAGCTTTGCGTCCTCTGGGGAGGCCAAGTCCCAGAAGGCCGCCGCAACATCTTCCTGCATCTCTACGCGACCTGCCTGACACACCTCCGCGAGCCACGCGATATTGCGACGGCGATCGCAAGGATGGCCGCCGTCGCGACGCCCGGCCTTCCCGCGACAGAAGTCCGCAGCATTGTCCGGAACGCGGAGGACCGTGCGGCGCGGCCTCGGACGGTATGTCCGCTGGATGACGGCAGGTATCATTACTCCGGCGCTCAGGTCGCTCATCTTCTCGATATCACAGATGAGGAGGCGCGCGCACTGAAGCTCCAGCAGGTGTATTCGCCCAAAGAACGGCGTCGCAGGAAGGCCGAACGGCAACGAGAGCGCCGCGCCGCCGCCGGCGCCGTGTCACGGGCGGAATATCTCGATGCAAATACCATCTCGAGAGAGATGCCATGGACAGCGCAAGGCATGTCTCGTGCAACCTGGTATCGGAAGGGAAAACCAACGATTTCTGCGGATTTCACGACTCTTGCGGCATTTTTTCAGTGAGACAGGTCCGTGCCCGCTACAGGGGGCGAAGCCTTGCCGAAGGCTGGGGGACCGACATAGCCGAAATAAGGCCCTTTTCCCGTCCCCCCCCAACCGCGCCAAACCCGCCCACGGACCCAGATTTGACGATCCTTCCATTGATGCGTGCAGTTTCCCGGGAAATCGCTTCGTCGATGCCGCTTCGGGCCAATGTTGGGTTTCGCCACCGTGTAAGGAACGCCGCGTGGATACCCCAGACAGACAAACGCTGCTCGGTTTCGTCGAGGCAGCCATGAGAGCAGACAATCCGGACCTGCCATCTCTCCGGCTTGCCGCACAGGCCCACTATCGGCCAGGCTCAGGATTTGCATTTATCGAGGTCTACGGCGTTGACGATCAACGCGACCGGCGCCGCTGCATTCGGGCCGAAGCAAATCGCTTGCTCGGATTGTTGGGATGCAAGGTGGATCTTGAGGTCGGATACGATGTGTTCACTGTGTATCCCACTCGCCCCGAGACGGCGCACCAGCGTCTCAGAGCTCTCAAAGTTGTGCGTAAGGCTCAATAAATCGGCGGGTCCGACCACAGCGGCGGGTTTGCACCTTTGCCCAGGCTGGTGAAGCGCTTGTGACTTGCCACGACACTCTTGCTACGGAATGATGCGAATACGATGAAGAGATTCCTGTTCGCACTTTTCCTGGCCCTGACCGGGCTGATGATGGTGGCCGCTCCGGTCGCCGTCATGGCCATGTCCGGCTCCATGCTTTGCGAACAGCAGGCGAGCGTCAACATGCAGCATGCCGCGCAACAGACTTCGGCTGCTTCGATGGAACATTCCTACCATGGCGCGGACCACGGCATGCATCAGGTGGTTCCGACTTCGGATGAGGCCTCGACGGATTCGGCGCCGATCTGCTGCGATCATGCTTGCGTGGCTGAGCTGACGGTGATGCCCGCAATGCTGGGCAGTGGCCAGATCGCGTCGAGTGCGCCGCATGACCTGTCATCGTCCGACCTGACCGAACTGACGGAGCCGAACGGGCTGCGACGACCTCCGAAAGCGTGATCGAGCTGTCGTAGGGCGCTGTCCAGCGCCCGCCTTGCTGATCCCTCCTGGAGACCAATCATGAAGATTCTTTTGGCGGCCGCCGTGCCGCTTGCGCTCGCGGGCTGTTCACAGCCGTTCGAGCCCCCTCTTGCCGCGCCCCTCACTCGGGCCGCCGATCCAATGACCGCACGCGCGGCCCCAGCCGGGCCTGCCGTCGCACATAACTCACGCTCAATCGAAGCACCGGGCGACTGGCGCCAACTGAACAATGCGCAAGCGCCGGGAGGGTCGTCATGAACAGAACACTCAAGTTAGGCGTGGCGCTTGTGCCGCTGGCCCTTGCGGCCTGCGCGGATGCGGGTCTGGTCGGTCAGGCCTCGGCCCCAGGTGCAGGCTTCTCATTGGTGTCCAGCGGGACGAAACAGGCCACCGGCGCGTCGGGCGTCTGGGCTCAGTCGGCTGCTGAGGTGGCCGCGAACGAGGCTCGCGCCCGCACGCTTGTGCACCGGAAGACCATCGGACCCGACACCGCCGTGCAAGTGGCGCTGATGAACAATCGGGGTCTTCAGGCGGCCTATGCCGATCTGGGGCTCTCGGCGGCGGACCTCTGGGAGGTTGCCATGGGTCGGGTGCCCTCCTTCGGCGTAACCATCTCAGGGATAGGCGAGGTCGGGCTGGCCCGGTCGCTGGAAGCTGTGGTGACGGGCGCGATCCTCGACGCGGCGACCGTGAAGCCCCGCCGCGCGATTGCGCAGACAAAGTTCCAGCAGGCGCAGTTTGCCGCCCTTGGGGCGACGATCGCGTTGGCTACAGAGACGCGTCAGGCTTGGATCGACGCGGTCGCGGCCTTCGAGGCCGCCGCGCTGGTCGGACGAGCCCAAGGCACGGCGGATGCGGCGTCGGAGCTGGCTGCCGAACTCGGGCGCACAGGGGCGATGAACCGGGCCGATCAGGCGCGGGAACATGTGTTTACCGCCGAACTTGCCGCCGAACGCGCGGATGCCCGGCTGGAGGCGCAACTGGCGAAGGAGAAGCTGACCCGGCTCATGGGGCTCTGGGGTGCGGATATCGACTTCTATGTGCCGGATCGGCTGCCGGGACTGCCCGGTCGCAGGCCCGGCCGGTCGGATGTCGAGAAGCTGGCGCTGGAGCATCGCACCGATCTCGCCATCGGGAAGCTGGAGCTGGAGGCCATCGCCCAGGAATACCGGCTGGAGGGTCAGACGCGGATGCTCTCGGATATCGAGATCACCGCAGGCGCAGAGGTCGAGCGGTCCGACACGTCCACGGGACGGGAGACGGAGACCTCGCGCGTGCTGGAAGCGAGCTTCGAAATCCCGCTCTACGACACCGGCAAGCTGACCAGCCGCCGGGGAGAGCTGGCCTACATGCGCGCGGCGAACGAACTGGCGCAGGCGGCGGTGAATGCAAGGTCCGAGGCCCGGTCGGCCCATGCCGCCGTCACCGGCAAATACAACATTGCCCGGCACTGGCGTGATGAGGTTCTGCCGCTGCGCCGGACCATCGATGCGGAGGCGCTGAAGTCCTACAACGGCATGCTGACCTCAACCTTCGAACTAATCGCCGACGCCCGCGAGGGCCTTGAAGCCGAACTCAGCTATGCCGAGGCGAAGGCCGACTACTGGCACGCCGAAGCAGCCATGACCGCCGCCATCTGGGGTGGCGCGACAGGAGGTGCAGAATGAACCGCAGACAACTTCTTGCTGGTGGGGCCGGCCTTGCCATGGCCTCTGCCGCACAGGCGCAGACCCGGTTCCGGGACCTTCCCGAAGCGGCGAGCTATGACAGCCCGAACACGCAGGTCCCGCCGCGCCCCGCCAACGGCCCGGACTACAACCCGGTCGTCACGCTGAACGGTTGGTCACTGCCCTGGCGCATGAACGGCAATGTGAAGGAGTTCCACCTCGTTGCCGAGCCGGTCGAGCGGATCATGGCCAATGGCATGATGGCCCGGCTCTGGGGCTACAATGGCCAGTCCACCGGCCCGACCATCGAAGCCGTCGAAGGCGAGCGGGTGCGCATCTATGTCACCAACCGCCTGCCCGAACATACCTCGGTCCACTGGCACGGTCTGATCCTGCCGTCGGGGATGGACGGCGTCGGCGGCCTGTCGCACCCCGCAATCCCGCCGGGAAAGACCTTCGTCTACGAGTTCGACCTGACCAAGTCCGGGACGTTCATGTATCACCCGCACGCGGACGAGATGGTGCAGATGGCCATGGGCATGATGGGCCTCTTCATCGTGCATCCGCGCGATCCGGCCTTCATGCCCGTCGACCGCGACTTCGCCTTCCTGCTGGCCGCCTACGACATCGATCCGGGCACCTACATCCCGCGCGTGGCCGAGATGACCAACTTCAACATGTGGACCTGGAACAGCCGGATCTTCCCGGACATCGATCCGCTGGTCGTGAACAAGGGCGACCGGGTGCGGGTGCGCTGCGGCAACCTGACCATGACGAACCACCCGATCCACATGCACGGCTACGATTTCGAGGTCACCTGCACCGACGGCGGTTGGGTGCCCGAGAGCGCCCGATGGCCCGAGGTCAGCATCGACATCCCCGTGGGCGCCATGCGCGCCTACGAGTTCGATGCCATCCACGAAGGCGACTGGGCGATCCATTGCCACAAAAGCCATCACACGATGAACGCCATGGGCCACGACCTTCCGACCTTCATCGGGGCCGACAAACGCAAGCTCACCGGCATGATCCGGCGCGAAACGCGCGGCTACATGCCCATGGGCACCGCCGGAATGGCCGACATGGGTGAAATGTCGATGGAGATTCCCGAGAACACCGTGCCGATGATGACCGGCTGGGGCCCCTATGGCCCGCTGGAGATGGGCGGCATGTTCAGCGTCGTGAAGGTGCGTAACGGTATAGCGCCCGGCGATTATTCGGACCCCGGCTGGTATGAAAACCCGCCGGGCACCGAAGCCTGGGAATGGACCGGCGAGCTTCCCGAGGAGGCACGCAACACCAGCCCCGAAACCATCATCTCTCCCCGCGACCATGTGCGTCGCGGCTGATTTCCCCCGGTGCCCGGCCTGTCCGGGCGCATCCCCTCTCGTCTTGAAAGGACAAAAGAAATGAAAACTATGATCACGCTGGCCGTGACACTCTTTACCGCGACTGCGGCCATCGCGTCGGGCGACCACGCCGGATCTCATGATGCCGCCCATGGCACCATGGAGATGAGCATGGGCAAGATCACCAAGATCGACACCCAGTGGAACCGCCTGACCATCGACCACGGCCCTCTGGCCAACCTCGGCATGGAGGGGATGACGATGGTCTTCGAAGTCGCCGACCCGGCGATGATGGAAGGCCTCAGCGAGGGCCAGGAGATCGAGTTTGTCGCCGACCGCGTAAAGGGCAAGCTGACGGTCACTGAGATCGAGACCGAGTAATCCATCCGGTCAGTTTCGTGGTGGGGCGTTCCGGGACACCGGGGCGCCCCTTCCTGTGTCACGACCTCGTGTGGTTGCGATGGATCAAGGAAAATCGCTTCAATCTGCCAGACGATGAAGGCGCGATATCTCACCCCAGGAGGAAACCATGAAACGTCTCGCGATTCCCCTCGCGCTGCTCGCGCAACCAGCTTTTGCAGACCCGGAGGGCTATAATCACATGATGAACTGGGGTATGGCTACGGTCCCGGCATGATGTTCGGACCGGTCCTCTGGCTGATCGTTCTTGGCCTGATCGTGGCTGGGATCGTCTGGTTCGTCCGCCGCATGGATGGTCACGCGCCGGGCGGCAAGTCCCCTGGTGCGCTGGCAGAACTCGACATGCGGTTCGCCCGTGGCGAGATCGACGCCGAGGACTACGCCGCCCGGAAGAAGCTGCTGGCCGGCTGACCGGCGCTCACAATCAGGCTGTCAGTCGGCGGCATGCGTCCGCTGGCTCTGCACCTCCTGTGCCCGCTCGGGCCAGGTCGACCGGATAAAGGCGAGGATATCCAGCACCTCGTCTGCGGACAGCGTATCCTCGAAGGCGGGCATCCCGCTATTGAACCCGGTCACGCCCCAGGCCTCCAGCGCGGCCCGCCCCCCCTTGAGCGTGTATTCAAGGAGGAGCGGCGTATCGTGGTGCCAGGTGTGGCCGGTCACATCGTGCGGAGGCGCGGGCAGGATGCCGTCCTCTCCGGGCGTGCGCCAATCGGGCTGGCCTTCCAGCTTGGTGCCATGACAGGAGGCGCAGCTCTCAGCATAGAGAGCAGCACCGGCTTCGATGTCGCGATCCGATAGGCTGTGATCGGCCTGCGCCACCGTGGCAACGCAGGCAAACAGAACCGTGGCCAGCCTCATTTTGCGCGGAAGTCACCGTGGCAGGCACCACAGGTCTTCCCGATCTGCTGCATCGCCGGTCCAAGGTCCGCCGAGGTCTGGATGGTTCCGACCAACCCGCCCGAGACATCGGCAAGTTCCGTTGCATGTGCCGTGAATCTGTCGAAGTCGTCCCAGATGACCGGAAGGGCCTCGGACTTCGGATCAAGCGCCTTTTTTTCGAAGAGCGACGGGATATAGCCCGCCTCCTCCGAGATCTTGGCCAAAGCCGCGTCGATGGCTTCCGCGTCGAATACGGTCGCCCCCTTGGCCATGCTGCCGATGACCTTCATCTGCTTGGCCAGTTCCGACATGCCCATCATGCGGTTCATGACATCCGCATCCTTCACGCCGCTGTGGGCGAAGGCCGCGGTGCCGGTAGCGATCAGGGCGATGGCGATGTATTTTTTCATGATATTTTCTTCCTGTTGAGGGGATTAGCTTACATTGATCCAGGCGGTCATGCCTGACGCGGCATGGCCGAGCATGTGACAGTGAAACAGCCACTTGCCGGGATTGTCGGCGACAAAGGCGATCTCCAGCGGCTCGTCCGGATAGCTGAGGATCGTGTCGCGCATCGGGCCGAGCGTGCCGTCGTCGGCCACCTGCCGGAAATGCATCCCGTGCAGGTGCATTGCATGGGCAAAGGCGGTGTCGTTGGTCAGCTTCATCCGCACCGTCTCGCCCCGCTCAAGGCTGGCGAAAGGCGTGTCGGTTATGCCGACCTGTCCGGATAGAGCCCAGAACTGGCCTTGCCCCGCCATCTCGCGAAACCCCATGGAGCGGCCGTTCATCATGGCGCCGGACATCCGGCCCATGGCCCCTCCCTGTATGGCCATGTCGAGCCGACGGGCGCTGTCGATCCCCGGCACAGCCATATTGGGGTTTGGCGGCAGGGCGGCAGGCCCGTCTCGCTGGGTGGCAGAGGCCTTTCCCGCGACCGGGAACCGCGCCTGCGGTCGCCACTGGTCGTCATCGTCGAACCTGACGAGAGCCGCGGTCTCACCGTCCTCCGCCGTTACATCTACGATCAGGTCGATGCGCTGAGCGGGGGCGAGGATCAGCTCTGCCTCCACAGGCTCCGGTGCGGGCAGAGGCATGCCGTCCAGCGCGACGGTCCAGCCGTCGAGGCCCGCCAGCCGGAGCACGAAGATCCTTGCATTGGAGGCGTTGATCAAGCGCAGACGGAGGCGCTCGTTGGCCCTCACTTCGCGCGCGAAGTCAAAGGTCCCGTTGGTGCCCAGCAGGTTGCCCAGACGACCGCCGTGACTCAGGCTCATAGGATGGCCAAAGGGCTGCATGAACTGCGCGTCTTCGGGGTTCAGAAGCCAGTCGTCGAGGACCAGCACCTCGTCCCGGTCTACCTCTGGAGCCTCTGCCTCCTCGACGATCAGCGCCCCCGACAAGCCGCGCGCCACTTGCACGAATGAGTTGGTGTGCGCGTGATACCAGTAGGTCCCGGCGTCCGGCACGGCGAAGTCGTAGTCGAACGCTCCGCCCGGCGGGACGGCTTCCTGCGTCAGGCCGGCCACACCGTCCATCGCATTGTCGATACGGAAGCCGTGCCAGTGGATAGAGGTCGGCACCGGCAACTCGTTCACCAGTCGGCGGGTCACACGCCCGCCCTGAGCCACGCGCAGGAGCGGGCCGGGCAAGGTGCCGTCATATGTCCAGACCTCGGTCGGAGCGTATTTCGGCGGCGCGATCTGGGCTTTGGCAACGCGGGCGGTCAGCGTCTGTGGTCCCGTTGCCCGAACAGGGAGCGCGGCAAGGCCCGCCGTTCCTGCCATCGCGCCACAGAAGGCGCGTCTTGTCATACGAAGGGTCATGTTACTCGATCCCGTTGGCGCGCTGAAGTTCGCGGACATAGGCAACGATATTGCCAACATCGGCCTTGGTCAGCCCAGATTGGGCGGGCATGTCGCCGAAGGGCCAGTGATGGGCCCGAACTCCGTTCTGCACCGCCATCACGAAAGCCATGTCGGCGTGATGGTTCGGCTCGTAAATCTTGTGGACCAGCGGCGGGCCAAAACCCATCTTGCCGGTTGCGTCGGCCCCGTGGCAGGCGGCGCAGGTCGCGTCGAAGGCCCGCTGCCCCATCATGGCATCGGCGGACAGAGTGTCGGGCACCTTGATCGAGACGAGCGGTTCGCCTTCGGCGGGCGGCACGCTTGGCTCAGGGGCAGTGGGCCAGGTGAGGAAGTAGGCTCCGCCAGCAATGGCGACGACGGCCAGAGCGGCGGGAAAAATCTTGTTCATGGGTGATGATCCCGAAGGGTCCGGCCAGGCAGACCAGACAACTCAATGAACTGCGAGCAGTGTCGCAGTCGCGGCTTCAAAACCGTCAGGATCGTGGAGGTGGCAGGTCGCGGGAGAGAGTAATGGATCGCGCGTCGATCGTGTCGTTCGGGCGGATGGTGCGGGTCACCACCGGATCAATCGTAAACGACAGAGAGACCGGCAGTGCATGAACTGCCGGACCACAGCCCGCCGCGTGGTGACAGTCGACGCCCGAGGTGTGCCCGCCCATGGCGTCCATGCCCGAGCAGTCGGCGCATTCGCTATCCATGGTCCCGGCACCCATCTCGACATGCGGCATGTCATGCGCTTGTGCCGCCCCGGGCACAAACGCCCAGGCGGTGACGATCAGCGCGATGATGACGAGGATATGCCGCACGGGACCTCCGGATAAGTGACCGAACTATGACGCGATGCGTGTTGCAAGGTCAACTGCGGCGGGCAATCACACTTCCGTTCATCCGGTAAAAGCCCGCACGCCCATCCAGATCCCCATGAGCATCATCATCAGGTTCTCGGTCAACGAGATGAACCCGAGCGGCACATTGGAATCCCCGCCGACGCAGGCACACTTCAGTTCGCGCTTGTCGATGTAGACCGCCTTGAACACGCTCACCGCACCGATCGTCCCGATAAACAGCGCCACCGGGGCCGAGATCCACGGCAGGATCCCCGCCGTCATCAGGACGCCGGCCAGCGCCTCGCCATAGGGATAGACCTTGCCGTAAGGCACCCATCTTTTCGCCAGCAGGTCGTAGTTTAGGAACATGGTCGAGAACTGTTCGACATCCTGCAACTTCTGGATCGCCAGAGCCGACATCGACAGCGAGATGAACCAGACAAAGCTCTGCCATGTCAGAACGGTGCCATACTGATGCCAGGCCAGACCGAGCGCCAACAGCGCGCAGACCGAGAAGATCGCGATTACAGGCCGGTAACTGGTGTCACTCTGCTCCTCCTTCGGCGGGTCGATCCCGAGAAAGATGCGCAACTCGTCGTGGCCGCCGATCCGTTCGCCGTCGATGAAGGTCTGCGGAGTCGTCTTCACATCATGCTCGCGCATGAACGCGTCGGTTTCTTCCCGAGTTTTTAGGTGGTGGTCCTCCACATCATAGCCGTGCGTTTCGAGGAGATGCTTGGACTTCAGGCCATAGGGGCAGGTGTGCCGCGGCATGACCATGCGGTAGAGGGCGGCCGTCTTTTTGGTGTCCTTGGACATGTCGATCTCCTCAGTTCGCGCAGGTGAACTGGCCGCGGAACCCGGCGGTGTAGTCGGGCCCGGCTGTAACGATCAGGTCTTGCAGGTCGCCGTTTTCCGTCTGGTTGACCTTTGCAGTCAGCGGGTCGGCCTCAAAGCCGTCGCCGTCGGCCTCAAGCCGAACAAGGTCGCCGCTGATCCGGATCAACGCGCCCTCGTCGCCCGTCACCAGCACCGGCGGACTGGTCTCTGTATAAGTGAAGCGGCAGGCGACACCGTCGGGGAAGACCTTTGCGATATCAGCTTCGGTCAGGAACTCAGGGTCGACGGTCTTGACGACCTCGGACGACAGCGCCTCGGCAGCGTCCGTAAGCTCCGGCGCCGCGGCGGCGGGTCCCGGCTGCG
Source organism: Pseudooceanicola atlanticus (assembly GCF_000768315.1). Classification (GTDB taxonomy): domain Bacteria; phylum Pseudomonadota; class Alphaproteobacteria; order Rhodobacterales; family Rhodobacteraceae; genus Pseudooceanicola; species Pseudooceanicola atlanticus. Next base: position 627 of record NZ_AQQX01000011.1, on the reverse strand, counting down.
CCTCACCATTGGCGGCGATGTCGGCGATCAGGTAGCGCATCTCCGCGACCTCCTTGTCCTGCGCGTAGACGATGCTGTCCGCCAGTTCGCGCACCCGGGGATCGCTCAGATTAGCGCGGGAGGAGGTCATGATCGCGATGGAATGGTGCGGGATCATCGCACTCATGTAAGAACGGTCTTGCACAGTCACCTGGCTACGCACCAGCCAGAGCGCCCCGGCGAAAACGACCACGGAGCCGGCGAAGATCAAGATGTTCGCGGTCCGGTTTTTATACATGCCAAGCATGAAAGCCAGCATCACGAAGGCCATAACGGCCCCCATGACCAGTGCCATGTAGGCCCGCGTTTCCGACCAGAAGATATGGCTGACGAGGTAGGTGTTCAGATACATCAGACCGAGCATCAGCAGGGTCGAAGTCGCGATCATGAGGAAAAAGCGGGCGTAGGCCATGGGGGTTCTCCTGTGGGTGTGTCAGGAGATCAACTACCTTCCAGTGGCTGGATGTTCCCGAAAAAGTCATGAAACCCGAGCGAGGCCTGACGAGATCACCGGGTCCCACCAGTTAGCCGCCGCGCAGGCGGTAGAGGAGAAAAAGGTGTTTCCGTCTGAATCGGCGCCACCCTATC
>NZ_AQQX01000010.1 GCF_000768315.1 Pseudooceanicola atlanticus | reverse complement strand
GGGTCGACGGAGACGTGGCCGAGTGGTCGAAGGCGCTCCCCTGCTAAGGGAGTAGGCGGGAAACCGTCTCGAGGGTTCGAATCCCTTCGTCTCCGCCACCACACAATTTCGATCGGTTCAATATGCTTCTCTCTGATGGCGTGGTTTCTTAATTTTATTGATGTTTCCTGACGTGACGTCCTTGTCTCGGTTTTCTTCGATGACGCAGGTTTACGTTCGCTGTGTGGTCTGAATTGTGGTGCAATTCCGCCCGGCTCTGTCAGGCAAACGCACAAAGAAGCTGGTCGAGAATCCCGGAGCTGGTCGCCATGGCGACGGCAACGGTATTTATCTGGTTGTTGATCCTTCGGGCGCTCGGCATTGGATCGTGCACGTGGTTGTCAAGGGACAGAAGAACAGAAAGGGCAGCCTGCTTAGGATCGATGTCGGATTGGGCAGTGCGGAACTAGGCTTAGGACCCATTGATTTCAGTGGCAGGGCATGATTCACCGCGCGAAAACAGAGCGGTGATATGTCTGATCTCTTCTGGCTAAACGACGCTCAGGTGGTGCGTTCAAAACCTTAATTCCCGAAGTCCCACGGCAAGCCGGGTGTCGACGACCGGCGTGTCTTGAGCGGAATTATCTTCATAGATCGCAATGGCTTGCGCTGGAGGGATGCGCCGAAGGTGGTCATCGCGGCCATTGCTCTCGCCGCAATCGTCATCTGCTGGCTGTGAAACCCAATGATTCAGAGCCTAGGTATCTGGCGGGAACGCCGATGCCACAGCCAATGTCGACGAGCCGGTCTCCCACTTGGATCGGTAAGATATCGGCAAGCTCTACGGTCTCAGGGAAGCCGCGTGCGTGGAAATGATCAACTGGTGCGAGGTCATCGATGATCGCGGACTCGGGGGGCGATCCCGGCTAGTTTCATTGCCTCCAGAATGCGCGCCTAAACATCGCCTTTGCCCCAGTGGTCAGAAACCGATTGAGCGTTCGCCATCTGAGGACCTCCGAGTCAATCTCGTCCAAAACACCGCAGGTCCCAGGATTCCCTCAGACATAATTAGGCGGTCCGCTTCGCGCTCGGAGCGGCCTTGCGACGTCTCTCTGCGTCATCGAAGCCATCGACGGGACAGATTCCTGCTTGATCGGTTGAACACGTGGCCCGAGTATTGCGCCATTGAAAGTTTTTGTAGAACACCCACACACGGGAACGGAGCGCGCAACATGGACATCGCCGGAAAGCCGGCCCTCGTCGTCGGCGGCAATGGCGGCCTTGGCCGCCGGTTGGTAGAGCGGCTGGCGGAAGCAGGTGCCGACGTCGCCGTGGGTTGGAGCGTCGGCGAGGATCGCGCGACCGACGCTTGCGAAGCGATCGAAAAGCGCGGAGGCCGCGCCGTCGCCGTCCGGCTCGACTTGCGCGACCCGACCTCGGTCGAGGCAGGTGTGGCGATGGCGGCCGAGACGCTGGGCGGCCTCGCGATCCTTATGAACGCGGCCGGTGCGGCCGGGGGGCCGCCGGCGGGCGATCTCGCCGGCTACGATCCCGAGACCTGGGACCGCATCAGCGACATTAACTTCCGCGGCCCCTTCCTCGCCTCGCGGGCCGCCGCGCCGCATCTGCGCGCCGCGCGGGGTGCTATCGTCAATTTCGGTTCCACTATCGGGCACGGGACGTGGGGGGCCGACCGGGCCTTTCAGCCTACGAAGGCTGCCGTGTCGGGTTTAACCCGGTTCCTCGCAGCCTCGCTGGCACCGGATGTGCGTGTGAACTGCGTGGCACCGGGGCTGATGGAGAACACGGTGATGAGCAGCGGTGCACCGGAAAGCTTCGTTTCGACGTGGCGCGAGGCGGCGAAACTCAAGAAGACCACCTCCATTGACGACGTGGCCGAGCAGGCACTGACCTTCTGCCGAGCGGAGACGGTCACCGGCCAGACGCTGGTCATCGACGGCGGCCTGACCTTCAAGTAGGTCGCCGCCTATTATCAATGAGCCGCGTCGCGACCTCGAAGCGGCGCAAAACAGATCATGGTCTCCAAAAAACTCTGAAGAAGGACCGTATCGTAGGCTCGTCTTCAAGAAGGTCTGGTCTTGCCAGCTTTGCTTGGGTGGCTTCCATGACGGGCGTCAACTACGAACGACCGCTTACCAGCACGCCAACCATGACACTTGCGCTTGTAGCGAATGGCCGCTTTCCGCCCCTTACAACCGAGCCGGCTATCGGCCCTATTCCCGCGCGATCTGGTCCACGAGTCGAAAGTCGTTCCTTCGGGCATGGGGACCCATATCGTCACCTTGGTCCGTCCGGCTTTGGATCTGGAGATCGAGTTCGTCGTCGTCGATGGGCTCACCTGCGTTCTGCGCGTCGATGCTGCGGTTGGGTTCAGCGCGCAGGATATCGGACAGGATGACCATGATCTGCTCTGCGGTGACGGCGGTTGCGGCGGTGTTTGACATTATTTTTCTCTCTCCGCGTTGTAGGGCTGAGAGGAGATGCGCCGCCCGGCACATCGCCTCGGTCCGAAAATTCGTCCGTAGGGAGAGGCACAGAAATTTTCCCGTGCATTTTTCCTGATTTCTGACGCAACGTAATCTTTTTCTGAAGTAGTAGGTCGACCCTCTGAGAAGAAGATAGGGCCCTGGCCAACGCCGGGCCCGGCGGGTCTTCGAGGGCATCGTTGCCGCGTTGCAGGCGCCTGCCGCAGTGCCGTCGGCTGAGCGTGTGCCAACAGGATGTGGCCCATCCTGTGATACAGCTTGTGGCCCTGTCTCAGATTTCTCTGAGACAGTATTTCCGGACCGCATCCTTGCGACCCCAAATTCTTGGGCTTTTTTGTTCTGGTGGGAAAACATGGCTGGGGTGGTAGGATTCGAACCTACGATACACGGTACCAAAAACCGCTGCCTTACCACTTGGCTACACCCCAACGGTGGAGCGCTGATTACTCCGGGCGGCTTCGGGGTTCAAGCCCCTTTTGCCGGGAAAATGCACCTATTCTTTCCTGTGGCCCTGACGGGGGACGTGGGCTCATTCGGTCGGGGCGTCGGAGGTCAGCAGATCCTCGTTGTTCTTGTCCCGGCGTTCCTCGTCGACGATGGCCTCAAGTTCATGCTCGGCATGGGCCTGCACGTCCAGCGCCTCGGCCTGGGCCGGGCGGGGGGCGGGCTGGGCGGTTTCGGTGCCGCGGGTCGGTGCGGCGCGGTCGGGCGTGTCGGTAAAGCCCTCTCCACCGGCACCGATCAGGCGGTAGGTCGGCTCCGGCATGTCGATCCCGGCCTCGGTCAGGGCGGCCAGGGACAGGCGGATCGCCTCGCCGCGTGCGGCCAGCAAGGACGTCTCGCGCTGGTCGATCCAGCCGATCAGGCGCAGGGTTACCGTGCTGTCACCGATCCCGTCGATCCAGGCGTCGCTGGCGGGGGTCTTGAGCGTGAAGGGCAGGGCGGCCAGCGTGTCCTGCGCCACCTTCACGGCCAGCGCCGCATCCGCATCCGGGGCGATGCCGATATCGAACAGGAACCGCCGTTCCGCGTTCATCGAGTAGTTCACGATGCGGCTCTTGAAGACGGTGGAGTTCGGAATGCGGATCTGGTTGCCATCCCAGCTGAGGAGGATGGTCGCCCGCGAGGTCAGGCGGATCACCTTGCCCTCGTCGCCATTGATCTCGACCGCGTCATTGGGGCGGAAGGGCTGGCGGATCGACAGCATCACCGACGCAATGAAATTCTCGACCGTGTCCTTCACGGCGAAACCGATGGCCAGACCGATGATCCCTGCCGCGCCGAGGATCGTCGACAGCAGCGCCGTCGCGTTCAGGATATCGAGCCCCACCACGATGCCCGCGACGACGAAGGCCAGCCGGATCAGCTGTCGGTAGATGTCGGCGATGAAGGCATTGGGGGCCAGGCGCTCCCAGGGTTGCCGGAAACGGGCCAGCAATACGCCCAGGAAGACGACGACCAGGAAGGCCGAGAAGGCGATCAGTAGCAGCGGCGACCAGGCCACAAGGTCCGACATCCGCTTTTCGAACCGCTGCCAAGCCGGGTTCAGGCGGCGAACGACATCAGTCGTCTCGCTCACCTCGTTGCGGATCGCGACGACGCCCTCGACGCGGCCGGACAGATCGTTCAGGCGGTTGGCGGTTTCCGCGTCCAGCGTGGTGCCGCGGAACGTGACGATGCCAGAGGACACGGTGACGGTGACGTCCTCGTAACCGTCCAGTTCGGTCAGGATGTCCCGAATGCGGGTGGCAATGGCAGCGTCGCGTTCGGCGCTGTCCTCCACGCCGATCGTGCCGGTGGGCTGGGCGGTCTCCTGCGCGGCGGCCGGGGCATGGGTCAGGGTCAGCGCGACAAGCGCCACGAGAAGAAGACGGATCATCAGGGGCCTGAAATCGGTTAAAGAATATCCGCGATCCTAGCCGAAACCGGGGCCGGTTCAACGACAATGCGTCGGTCGGGGGATCCGGGAGGGCAGGCCGGGTGAAATCGTCGCAGGTTGGCGAGGTCGGCGCCCGTGGTGACGCGAGGGATCCGGGCGAGGGTCCCGCCCGATCAGTCGCGCAGCTCGTCCGGGTCCACGCCCCACAGCGCCGATTTCGGCGCCCAGCCGCGGAAGCCCGCGACCGACAGGCGGCACCAATCCGGCAGGCATTCCTCCAGCCGGGCGACGACGCCGAGTTCCAGCTCGGCGCTGACGGCGGCGGTTTCGTGCGGGCGGACCTGCAATTCCAGCATGTCCTGTTCGATCAGCACCGTGCGCACGCCGGACAGCAGGGAATGATGGATCCAGCCGCCCACGCCTTCCTGGTCGCGCACGCGGCGCCAGTGGCCGTATTCGGCGGTGATCTGCAGCGGCATGTTGCGGCGCATGTAGACCCAGTCGATCCGGTGGGTCCGGCTGGGCCCGCGGCGGACATTGGCCTTGGAGGCCTTCATGGAGACGTAGCGCGGCAGGGGCAGGTGGGTCACCGGCCCGACCTCTTGAGTCGCGCTCGTTTTCAATACCTTGCTATCTGCCGCGGCCGGATTGACCGGGAAAATCGCGATCGAGAGAAGAAGCGCAAGCGCGCCGGTCCAGCTCTGCCTCATGGGTCCGCCTGAATCTGCCTCGGAATGAGCGGCGGTTCTTGTGCCTCCGCTCTCTTTGCGCCACTTTGCCAGTGATTTGCGACCGACGGAAGCCAGGGGAGGGCCCGCATGCCAACTCAACGTCTGAGTGTTGTTGTTACGCGACGCTTGCCCAAGAAGGTCGAAGAGCGTCTGAGCGAATTGTTCGACGTCACGCTGGGCCCGGCGGACCGCCCGATGACCCGCGCCGAGCTGGCCGAGGCGGTGCAGGATGCCGATGTGCTTGTCACCAACCTGCGCGACAGGATCGACGCCGGGCTGGTCGGGCAGGCCGGGCCGAACCTGCGCCTGATCGCCAATTACGGGGCGGGCGTCGACCATATCGACGTTGCCACCTGCCGGGCGCGCGGCATCCTCGTGTCGAACACGCCGGGCGTCGTCACCGATGACACCGCTGACATGACCATGGCGCTGATCCTCGCTGTGACCCGCCGCATTCCCGAAGGCCTGGCGCAGATGCAGTCCAGCAACTGGGAAGGCTGGAGCCCCGGTGCCCTGCTGGGCGGTCGGATCGCCGGACGCCGGCTGGGCATCCTCGGGATGGGCCGCATCGGGCAGGCCGTGGCACGCCGCGCCAATGCCTTCGGCATGCAGGTGCATTACCACAACCGCCGCCGCCTGCGCGAAGAGACCGAGGCAGAGCTGGGCGCGACCTATTGGGAAAGCCTCGACCAGATGGTTGCGCGGGTCGACGTGCTGTCGATCAACTGCCCGCACACGCCCTCCACCTTCCACCTGATGAACGCCCGTCGCCTTAAGCTGATGAAGCCCGAGGCGGTGATCGTGAACACCTCCCGCGGGGAGGTGATCGACGAACATGCGCTGACGCGGTTGCTCAAGGCCGGGGGAATCGCCGGTGCCGGGCTCGACGTTTATGAATATGGCGAAGAGGCCAATGCCGAGTTGAGAGAGCTCAAGAACGTCGTTTTGCTGCCGCATATGGGCTCGGCCACGCGCGAGGGGCGGGCTGAGATGGGTGAGAAAGTCATCATCAATATCAAGACCTTCGCCGACGGTCACCGGCCGCCGGACCAGATCGTGCCGGGCATGCTCTGACGCGTCCCGCGTGGCGGATCGGCCGGAGACCAGAAAATCTGCGTCAGACCGGTCCGCGTTAATCTTTGGTTTGTAATTTGCTGGGATTCTGTCTGTGAACGGACAGGAAACCAAAATGAACAAACTTGCCGATATTCCCACGAAGCCGGCGCCGCAGCTGGCCCCCTCAGCCGATCTCAACCGTGAGGCCTTCTTCAACCAGATGATCGGGACGCTCTGCGGCACGATCGAGGATGTCGTCGGCGTCGAGGATGCGGAGGCCTTCATCGGCATCGTCGGCCGCCAGATCGGCAATAGCGACCTTGCCCGCGCTGAAACGCTCTGCGGCGCCTCGTCGGCGCAGCTGGCCGATTACCTCCAGCAGTTCAAGGCGCAGATCGGCGGCGAATTCGTGGTTGAAGACGTGGCCGAAGACAGCGTCACCTTCACCAATTGCCGCTGCCCCTTCGGTGCTGAGGCGGGGGGGCGTCCCTCGCTGTGCATGATGACCACCAATGTCTTTGGTCGCATCGCCGCCAATGCCACCGGTTATGCCCGTGTCCATGTCAAGGAATCGCTGGCCAAGGGTGACAATCGCTGTCTGGTCACCGTCAATCTCTCCCGGTCAGAGGCCGAAGATGGTCAGGAATTCTTTGCCTGAGACGTCTGCATTCCTGTCAGGCATGCTCGCCATGTTGGGCGGGCTCAGCGGGGCTGCCTTCCTGATCACCGCCAAGGGGCGGGTCGTTGCCGCGAACCGCGTCGGGCGGAACGTGTTTGGTATCGGACCCGAACCGGACAGTACCTGCCTCCCCATCCGCCCCGATGTGCTGGACGATATCCTCGGCTCGGATCAGGCGGTGTTTCATGTCTTCACGACGCCCGAGGGCGATCGGCTGAACGTATCCTGCACCAGGGTCAGCGCAGAGGATGCGGGCGGCCCCTACATCCTTGTCCAGGAAAGCAACGGCGCCAGCATCGCGTCGAAATTTGTCCAGGCGCACCGCCAGATCCAGGAAAGCCGCCTGATGCAGGACCGCGTCGCCCGAGCCGAGGCCAAGATGCGGGCCGAGGTCGCGCGCTGGCGCCATTTGTCGATGACCGACCGGATGACCGGGCTGCTGAATGCGACCGGTTTCCGTGATCGGGTGTCCGAAAGGCTGGCGGGGCAGGCGAGTGCGACCATCCTCTACGCCGATTTGAACGGGTTCAAATCGGTCAACGATTGCATGGGACATTCGGCAGGGGACAAGCTGCTGCACGAAATTGCCCAGTCACTGAATGCGACGATCCGCTCCGGCGATATCGCGGGGCGCATGGGGGGCGATGAATTCGCCGTCTACATGCCGAGCTGCGATCTGTCCGAAGACCCGCAAGGCCAAGACCGCCTGCGCAAGGCGATGTCGCGTCGCTTCCCGGTTCTGACCGGCAATGGTGGGACGCGCATACTGACGGTTCAGCCCGCCATCGGCATAGCCAGGTTCCCGAAGGATGGTGCAACCCTGACGGCCCTGCTGGAATGCGCGGACCGCCGGATGTACGCCGACAAGGCCCGAACCAAGTCGGGCCCCGACGACCCGTCGACAAAGATCGCCCGCGCGTCCTGACGGTCAGCGGCTGCCGCCAGGAACCCACAGGACGTCGGCCTTGCCAGCGTCATTGGCGATGCGGCTGGCCACGAAGAACCAGTCAGACAGGCGGTTGAGGTATTTCACCGCCTCCGGGTTGCAGCCCTCTTCGGCCAGCAGCGCCACCGACAACCGCTCTGCCCGCCGCGACACGGTGCGGCACAGGTGCAGATGCGCGGCCAGCGCCGATCCGCCCGGCAGGACAAAGCTGCGCAGCGGGGTCAGGTCGGCGTTCATTGCGTCGATCTCGGACTCCAGTCGCTCCACCTGGCTGGCGATGATCCGCAGCGGCGGGTATTCGGCATCCGCGTCGGCCTCCATGTTGGGCCGGCACAGATCGGCCCCCAGGTCGAACATGTCGTTCTGGATCCGCGCCAGGGCCGCGTCCATGTCGCCCTCGGAATGCTGCCGCGCGAGGCCGATCGTCGCATTGGTTTCATCCACGGTGCCGTAAGCCTCGACCCGGAGGGAGGGCTTGGGCACGCGGGTTCCGTCGCCAAGTGCGGTTTCGCCCGCATCGCCGGTCCGGGTGTAGATTTTCGACAGGACTACCATGGTCAACCTCCGCTGCGCAGCCAGACGAACAGCAGGATCAGCACGACGGCCACCAGCTGTGCGACGATACGCAATTGCATGATCTTGTTGGATTTCTTTCCGTCGGCTCCAGCGGCGAACCCACCGATCCCGACCAGCAGGATCGCGGCCACGGCCAGCACGGCCAGCGCCACGATGATAAACAGCGGATCGTCAAACATGCATGCTCTCCTTCAACACGCTCCTCATGTAGCGGCCCGGACGGGAAAAGCGAACGCGAGATTTCCGCGCAGGCTCAGCCCTTGGCCAGCACCCAGTCCAAAGCGCGCGACGACAGCACCCGCCGCGCCAGCGCCATCGCATGGGTCGGTACCGTCACGCGGTAGCGCGGGCGGGGGCGTTTCGCCTCCAGCGCCCGGCTCAGCGCCTCGGTCACGGCCGATGGATGCAGTTCGAACCGGTCGCGCCCCGGCGCGCGATACAGCCGTTGCAGCAGCTGTCCCTTGTACTGATCCGCGCGGGCAGAGCTTTCCCAGTCGATCCATTCCTCGAAAAGCGCCGCACCGTTTTCCCGGATCCGCGATGTGATCGGGCCCGGCTCCAGCAGGATGACCTCGATAGGGGTGTCGCGCATTTCGATCCGCAGCGTGTCGGTCAGCCCCTCCAGCGCGAATTTCGATGCGATATAGGCGGAACGCCACGGCGCCGCGACCAGCCCCAGCACGGACGAGCAATTGACGATCCGACCATGTCCCTGTCGCCGCATCACCGGGATCACCGCACGGGTCAGTTCGTGCGGGCCGTAGAGGTTGGTTTCCATCACCAGCGCCAGGGCCTCACGGGGCAGATCCTCGTTTGCGCCGGGCAGGGCGACGGCGCCGTTGTTGTAAAGCGCGTCCAGCGTCCCGCCCGTCGCCTCCAGCACCGCTGAAAGGGCCGATCGGATCGTGTCGCTATCGCGGTAATCGAGGTGAAAGCATTCCAGCCCCTCGTCGCGCAGGCGCGCCACGTCATCGGGGTTGCGGCAGGTGGCGAAGACGCGCCAGCCGCGCTTCGCCATGCCATGGGCCGCATCATAACCGATGCCGGAAGAGCAGCCCGTTATCAGGAGGGAACGTTGGGTCATGCCCCCGCTATGACCAGCAGGCGGGGGCGATGCAAGTGGGGCGGTTTATTCCGCCGCGGCGGTGACCAGGAAATCGGCCATCCAGCCGACGCGCCCGCTGTCGGAGACGCGCAGTTTCAGCCAGCCATTGCCCGGCTCGGCCAGAACCTCGACCTGTTCACCGCGGGTCAGACGGTCGACGATGGAGAAGTTGGTGCCCGGCCCGTTGCGCATGTTCACGCGGTTGCCAGACACTTCGCGCAGGTCCAGTGCGATCTTGCCGGCCACCAGGCCGCCATCCGCCGCGACGGGCTGCGGTTCGTCCTTGAGCACGGCCGCGAAGGAATCCAGCACCTCGGGGTCGAGCGCGGCCAGCTGGTCCTCGCTCGGTTTGCTAAGGGCGACATTGGGGTTGGTGAAGGAGGCGCGGGTCACCTGCGGCTCGATCGGTTCGGCCTTGGCGGCGACCGGGACGTTGACGGCCGGTTCGGAACCGGACGTGCTGACAACCTCGGCAACAGGTTCTTCGGCGGCGACGGCGGCCTGCGGCTGGAACTCGTCCCCCCCGCTCATTTCGTAAAAGGCCCAGGCGAGAAAGGCGAAGGTGAGGAAGATAAACTTTTTCATGATCCGATCCGATGTTGGCAGCTATCGGTGTAACGCACTGTAAAGGTAATAGTTTCCTTATATACCGATTCGACTATCTGATTGAGTAAGGAAAACCGGAAAAGACGCTGTGTCGTCTTTACGGTGACAATCGACGCGGGTACACATGATCTATGAGCGACCTGATCGATGACCCCAACATGGGCGGTGCCGACACGTCCGAACCGCTCTCCCGCGCGATCGGTGACCGGTATCTGACCTACGCGCTGTCGACCATCATGAACCGTGCGCTGCCCGATGCGCGCGACGGGCTCAAACCTGTGCACCGCCGGATTCTCTATGCCATGCGGGAACTTCGCCTGACGGCAGGGGGGCGGTTCCGGAAGTCGTCCAAGATCTCGGGCGACGTGATGGGCAATTACCACCCCCATGGCGACCAGGCGATTTACGACGCGATGGCGCGCCTCGCGCAGGATTTCAACGTCCGCTATCCGCTGGTCGACGGGCAGGGCAATTTTGGCAATGTCGACGGCGACAACCCCGCCGCCAGCCGCTACACCGAGGCCCGGCTGACCGCCATCGCCGAGGCGATGATGGAAGGGCTGTCCGAGAACGCGGTCGACTACCGGGACAATTACGACGGCACCCTGACCGAACCGGTGGTGCTGCCCGCGGCGATCCCGAACCTGCTGGCCAACGGTTCTTCAGGGATCGCGGTCGGTATGGCCACGAACATCCCGCCGCACAATATCGACGAGCTGTGCAACGCCGCGCTGCACCTGATCAAGACGCCCGATGCCCGGGACGAGACGCTGCTGAACTACGTGCCGGGTCCGGATTTCCCCACGGGCGGCATCCTTGTCGAACCGCGCGACAGCATCGCGGAAACCTATCGCACCGGGCGCGGATCGTTCCGCCTGCGCGCCAAGTGGGAAAAAGAGGACCTGGGCCGGGGCCAGTGGCAGATCGTGGTCACGGAAATCCCCTACCAGGTGCAGAAATCCAAGCTGATCGAACGGCTGGCCGACCTGATCCAGACCAAGAAGGTCCCGATCCTCGCCGATATCCGCGACGAAAGCGCCGATGACATCCGCATGGTGCTGGAGCCGCGCTCCAAGGCCGTGGACCCGGATGTCCTGATGAACATGCTGTTCCGTAATTCGGACCTCGAAACCCGGTTCAGCCTGAACATGAACGTGCTGATCGACGGCGTGACGCCCAAGGTCTGCTCGCTCAAGGAAGTGCTGCGCGCCTTCCTCGATCACCGGCGCGAGGTGCTGCTGCGCCGCTCGCAGCACCGGCTGGAAAAGATCGACCACCGCCTCGAGGTGCTCGAAGGCTTCATCATCGCCTTCCTCAACCTCGACCGCGTGATCGACATCATCCGCTACGACGACGACCCCAAGGCCGCGCTGATGGCCGAGGATTGGTCGGTCGAACGCGGACGCGCCTCCTCCGAGGCGGATTATGTCAGCCCCATCGGGCTCGATGCCGAGGGCGAGCTGACCGAGGTCCAGGCCGAGGCCATCCTGAACATGCGCCTGCGCAGCTTGCGCCGCCTGGAAGAGATGGAGCTGATCCGCGAGCGCGACGCCCTGATGGAGGAACGCGCCGGGCTGGAAGACCTGCTCGACAGCGAAGACCTGCAATGGTCCCGCGTCGGCGAGCAGATCAAGGAGGTCAAGAAGACCTTCGGTGCCAAGTCCGAGGGCGGCGCCCGTCGCACCCTGATCGAAGAGGCCGCCGAGGTCGAAGAGGTCCCGCTCGAGGCGATGATCGAACGCGAACCGATCACCGTCGTCTGCTCCAAGATGGGCTGGGTGCGGGGCATGAAGGGCCATATCGACCTGAACCAGCAGCTGAAGTTCAAGGATGGCGACGAGGGCCGGTTCATCTTCCATGCCGAAACCACCGACCGCCTGCTGGTCTTCGGATCGAACGGGCGGTTCTATACCATGTCCGCGGCGAACCTGCCCGGCGGGCGCGGCACCGGCGAGCCGCTGCGCCTGATGGTCGACCTTCCGAACGAGGCCGAGATCGTGGATATCCTGATCCACCGCCCCGGCCAGCGTCTGATCGTGGCATCGTCTGTCGGCGATGGTTTCATCGTGCCCGAGGACGAGGTGCTGGCCCAGACCCGTTCGGGCAAGCAGGTGCTGAACGTCAAGGACGGCGCCCGCGCACTGATCTGCAAACCGGTCACCGGCGATGCCGTGGCTGTGGTCGGCGAAAACCGCAAGGTGCTGATCTTCAAGCTGGACGAACTGCCCGAGATGAATCGTGGCAAGGGTGTCCGCCTGCAGAAATACAAGGATGGCGGCCTGTCTGACCTGACCACCTTCACCCTCGCCGACGGGCTGAGCTGGCACGACCCCGCCGGCCGCACCCGCACCGAGACGGAGCTGGACGAATGGCTGGCCAAGCGCGCCTCCTCCGGTCGCATGGCGCCGCGTGGCTTCCCGCGTAACAACACCTTCACCTGAGGGATTGGGATCACCGAAAAACGAAGGGCCGGCCCGGATGGACCGGCCCTTCGTTTTTGCCGAAACGGTTGAAGAGCGGGTTACCTGAACCCGCGGAAGATCAGGACGACCCCGTGGCCCTCGTCCTCGCTGCGGTCCACGGGATGGGTTTCCACGGTCAGGTCCAGGCCTGCATGTTGGCCGCTGGCGGAATCGCTTGTCCCCGTCATGAGCGTGGCATCCGACATCTTCTTCAGGTCGACGAAATCGAACCGTGGGCCGACCACGTCCAGCGTCCGGTCCACGTCGTGCCCTTCCATCTGGAATTCGCGCCCCACCAGCTTGCTGAACCGGCGGATGCGACCGCTGGAATCGAGGATCAGCACACCCACTTTCAGCAGGCCCAGCACCAGTTCCATGTTGCTGTTGAGGTCCGACAATTCCTCGATCTTCAGCTCATGTTCGGCGGTGACGGTGACCAGTTCCTCGTTCACTGCGTGCAGTTCCTCGTTCGAGCTCTGCAATTCCTCGTTCGAGGCCTGAAGCTCTTCGTTGGAGGCCTGCAATTCCTCGTTCGACGCCTGCAGCTCCTCGCCGCTGGCCTCCAGCCGTTCGGTCACCTGCTGCAAGGTCTCCTCGGTCAGGCGCAGATCACGCTCGAGCTCGGTGATGCGGCGCGACAGCAGCGCCCCGTCGTCGCCCGAAGCCAGCAGCGCGGCCTCCTTCGCGTCCGGTTCGGGCAGGGGGTTTTCGTCCTCCAGCTTGATCGACACCAGCAGGAACCGGGCGCTTGACGTCTGCTCCAGCGGTTCGATGGTCAGGGCGCAGAATTGCGATTGTTGATTGTCGAACTCGACCTTCACCCGGCGGCTGTACTTGTCCATCTTGTTGCGGCGCAGTTTCTCCATGCCGACATTGATGGCGAAGTGCAGCGACGGGTGGACGATATCCTCGATCGTCCATTCAGCGAGGTTGTTCATCGTGTCGATGAAGGCCGAGGCGGCGCCGAACCAGCTCAGCACGCGCCCATCGGCCGAGATCAGGATCGACGACGGCGCATAGCGTTTCAGCAGCGCGTCATAGCTCTTGATCAGCGTGTCGCGGTTGCGCAGCTCCAGGCTGTCCACCGTCGGCATGTGCAGCGGGCGTCGGGCCTCGGGTACGTTCCGATAGGGTTCCGACATGCGGGGCGTGTGGCGCTGACGGTCGGTCAGCAGTGCCCGGTCCAGCCCGTGATGCGCCGACGCCTTGCGATACAGCCGCCAGCGCTGGTTCACCGGTTCGAAATCGTCGCTGTGCGGCCCCAGCGTCTCTGACGGGCCAAGCAGCAGGTAGCCGTCCTTGCGCAGCCCGAACATGAACATCGAGATCATACGCGCCCGCGGTTCGGAATTCAGGTAGATCAGCAGGTTGCGGCAGGAAATCAGGTCCAGGTGCATGAAGGGCGGATCGCTCAGCGCATCATGGACGGAAAAGATCAGCTTCTGGCGCAGGCTCGGGTCCACGATGTACTGGCCCATATGCGAGACGAAATAGCGGTCGCGCAGGGCGGGGTCCATCTTGGCCAGTGCGTCCTCGTCGTAGATCCCGGCCGAGGCGATGTCGATCGACCGCCGGTGCACATCCGTGGCGATCACCCGGAACTTGCGGTCCACCCCGGCCTGGCGCATCGACTCGCTCAGCTCGATCGCGATGGTGTAGGCCTCTTCGCCGCTCGCGCAGGCGGGCACCCAGACGCGGATCGGGTCGTCATCCTGCTTGCCGTGCACCAGCCGGTCCAGCGCATTGGTCCTCAGCGCGGCGATGGCCTCGGGGTTGCGGTAGAACTCCGTCACGCCGATCAGCAGGTCCTGATAAAGCTCGTCCAGGGCGGTGCTGTTGGCGATCAGCAGCTGGCGGTATTCCTCGATATTGGTGAAGCCCAGCAATTGCTGCCGCCTCTCGATCCGCCGCAGGACCAGGTCGGGCTTGTAGGCGCTGAAGTCGATATCGGTCTGACGCTTCAGGATGTCCTGGATCTCCAGGGAGATCTGCGACGTCAGCTCGGCATTCTTGCGATCCGTATCCTTGCCGTTGCGCAGGATGTCGGCGATCGCATCGGGCATTTCGTTGGCCGTCAGGATCCGGTCAACAGCGCCGGATTTCAGCACCGATTGCGGCATGGAATCGAACCCGGCCTCGTGCGGCGTCTGCACCAGGATTGCGGCGCCGGCGCTGTGCATCGAAACGGCCCCGCGTGTCCCGTCCGATCCCGAGCCGGACAAGACCACACCGAAGGTACGGTTCGGCACCCGGTCGCGCAGCGAATTGAAGAAATAGTCGATGGGCAGATGCGGCAGCCCATCGGCCTCGTCATAGGCGCGGATCGTGAAGCGGTCGTCCTGAAGCTTCACGAATTCGCTGGGCTTGTTCAGGTAGACCGTGTTCGGCTCCAGCTTGAGGCCTTCCTCGACATGGCGGATCTTGAGGTATGATTGACGCTCCAGCAGGTTCTTCATCATGGACCGGTAATCCGGTGACAGATGCTGGATCACGACAAAGCACCATCCTTCATCCGTCGGGGCCGCGTTGAAGAAGGCTTCCAGCGCTTCCAGCCCCCCGGCACTCGCCCCAAGGGCGATCAAGGGCATTACCGAACCGTCGCCGGTTCGATCTATATCGCCAATTTCCGCCAATGCCCCTACTCCGTTACTTGAGCTCCCCGGTCTATTAGAACATATTGATGCGAAATTGGAAGAAGGTGCGCGCCATTGGCCCGAATTCTCATCGCCGATGATGATCCTGATTATCTTGATGCGTTCATCGGCGGGATGACAGCGCTCGGCCACGAGGTCGAAGGTGTATTAACCGGTGTCGAAGCTGTTGACAGGGTTGGAGAAACTTCTTTCGATGTTGTCTTTCTGGATGTCGTGATGAAGGGGGGCGGCGCGATTTCCTTGTTGCACGAGATTCGCAAGACTCACCCCGACCTCCCAATTATTGTAATTTCTGGAAGGACCGAATTGATTGATAGCCCCGTGTTTCGCGAAGGTATGGGGTTTTCGCAAGCCCGCATTCGCAAAACGGCATCTCTGTCACAAATGAATAGCCTGGTGCAATCCATTCTGGGCTGAATTCCGAATTGCGCGTTAAAAAGCACTCGCGTGCCGGGGGAACTCGCCCTTAGGGTACCGCCATGATCGTTCAGAACGATATCATGACCCCGCCGCCCTGGTGGCTTCGGCCCGCAGTCTGGGCCCGCATCCTGCTGGGCGTGACGCTGGCCCTGATTGCCGAAAACCTGCTGCTGGGCTGGGTGTTGGGGGTCGACCTATTCATCCGCGTCCTGCCGGGGCTACCCGCCATGGTGCCCGGCACCGCGTTCGGGGCCGGGGGGCTGGCGGTCGGGCAGGTCCTGCTGAACGAAGGTCGGCGCAAGGTCGGGCTCGCCGTTTTGGGGGTGACCTCGGCCTTCGCGGTGCTGGTCTTCGTCACCGGTATACAGACCTATCCGGACGGCGACCGCATGTCGGTGGCGACGATCACGGGGCTTCTGCTCGTCGCCCTGGCGCAGTTCGCCGCAGAGGTTCCGAAGCTCGCCCGCTGGGGTGCACATGCGCTGATCGCGGGGCTGGGGGCCTACCTCGCCCTGCTGGGGGTCAGCGGCTACGCGACCGGTGCGGCCGCGCTGGAGGACGTGGCGTTCTTCAATGGCCATTCCATCCTCACCGCTCTGGTGCTGACCTGTCTCAACCTGTCCGTCGTGCTGGTTCGACCGGATGGCACCTGGATCGCGACGCTCTTTTCGCGCCATCCCGGCGGGCGCATGGCGCGCCGCACGCTGCCCTGGGCGCTGCTGCTGCCTGCGGCCTTCTGCGCCATCGCCTATGTCTCGACCCAGACGGGCCAGATCACCGACAGCCTCCGGTTCTCGGCACTCGCGGTCGCCCTGATGACCGTCACCGGCGTCGCCGTTCTCTATTCCGCCCGCTACCAGAACGAGATCGCCCGCCGCGACCGCAACGAACTGGACCGCACGCGCGACATCCTTTCGGGGCTCGACGTGTCGATCTTTGTCCTCGACATGGGCGGGCACCCGGTGATGGCCAATGAAAAGGCGCAGGCGCTGGCAGGCCGCGACGTGCGCGCCGAGGACTGGATCGCCTCCGCGCCCTTTCATGCGCTGGCCGACCGCCGCCCGCTGACCCAGGCCGAACGGCCCCTCCCGCGCCTCCTGGCCGGAGAGGAGGACATCTTTGCCGGCTGGGTCGATGATGTCGGGGCCGAGCATATCCTGCGCTTCACGCTGGTGCAGGCCGAACGCCGCAACGGATCGCCGGGGCGCCTGATCCTCGCGATCTACGACGTGACCGAACCCTGGCAATTGCGCGAAAACCTGGCGCGTGGCGAACGGTTCGACGCGATCGGCCAGATGGCCGGTGGGGTCGCGCACGAGATGGCGAACATCTTTGGCGTGATCCGCCTGGCGCTGGATGCGGCCCAACTGCGCGGCACGATCTCGGATCCCAAGGCCTTCGAGGCGGTGGCCAAGGCCACGGGCCGGGGCGGCGCGCTGGCCGATCGCATGCTGGCGCTGACACGGGATTCCGTCTGGATGGGCGGTGTCATCGACGCCCGTGAAACCGTCAGCGGCGCGGTGGAGCTGGCCCGCAGCGCGCTGTCGCCGGACATCCCGCTCGACTGGCAGCCGCCGGATGGAGAGATCCCCGTGGCCTGCGATCCGGTCGATCTGGAAATGGCCGTGGTGAACCTCGTCCTGAACGCGCGCAACGCGATTGAGGGGACGTTCACGCCCTCGGGCCGGATCACCGTGGCCCTCAGGGACGACCGCACCACCTTCCGCCTCTGCGTGACGGATGACGGCCCCGGCATGTCCGACGCGACCCTGCGCCGCGCGGTTGAGCCGTTCTTCACCACTCGCCGGCAGGCCGGCGGAACCGGGCTGGGCCTTTCGATCATCGAAAGCTTTGCCCGCCGTATCGGGGGCCGGTTCGAGCTCGACTCCACGCCGGGGCAGGGCACGACGGCGACCCTCGTCCTGCCCGTCGCGACCGAAGGCGACGTGACCCCGGTGGCCGATCCCGACAGCGCCGCCTCGCTCGACGGGTTGTCGATCCTGATGGTCGAGGATGACGAGCAGTTCCGCGATATGCTGGCCGACACGCTGATCGTCCTGGGGGCGCAGGTCGCCCGCGCGGCCGATATCGGCGAGGCGATGGAACACCTCGCCTCCCCCCAGCCCTTTGACATCATGCTGACCGACATCAACCTGCCGGGCGGCTCCAACGGGCGCGACCTGGCGGTGCAGGCGGTGGCGTTGCGCCCCGATCTGCGGGTGGTCTACCTGTCGGGCTATATCGACGCCAATGTCGCATGGGATGCGCCGGTGCCGGGCCTTCTACTGCGCAAACCCGTGCAGATCGCCCCGCTGACCCATACCCTGCTGCTGGCCATGCAGACCCAGCCCAGATCAAACGGCACGGGTGAAGCTCAGGCCGGTTCCGGCAATTCGTAGCGGTCCCTGAATCGGCTCAGCTGATCGCCCGTCAACGGGTTGGCCAGCACGTAGCCCTGGCCGCTCTGGCAGCCCATCTCGCGCAGCATGTCGACCTGGCGACGCGTTTCGATCCCCTCGGCCACGATCTGGTAGCCCAGCTTTTTCGACATCGACACCATCGCTTCCAGCACGACCCGGTCGCGCGGCCCGGCCATCAGCCCGTCGACAAAGAACTTGTCCAGCTTCAGGCTGTCCACCGGCCAGCTGGCGAGGTGGCGCAACCCGCCATAGCCGGTGCCGAAATCGTCCAGCGCGATCCGCGCGCCGCGCGTGCGCAACTCCTTCAGCGAACGGAAGACTTGGCCCGTGGTTTCGCCCAGCATCGTCTGTTCGGTGACCTCGATCGTCAGCTGGTTCCAATCCAGCCCGTAATCCGTCGCGGCCGACTGCACCTCGAAGGCGAATTCTGGGTTCATCAGGTCGAAATAGGTCACGTTCAGGGACAGCCGGTGTCGTCCGCCCCGCGGCTTCACATCCCGCACGAAGTCGGCGAAGGCGCGGCGCATGATGACCCGTGTCATCGTCTCGGCCAGTGAATGATCCCGGAAGATGGCCGAGAAATCCGCAGGCGTCAGCAGGATGCCGTTTTCGTCCCGCCACCGCGCCAGCACCTCGAAGCCCTGGCAGGTTCCGTCCTTCAGCGACACGATCGGCTGGAACACCGGCAGGATCCGGTCCTGCTTTACCGCATCGAGGAATTTCTTGCCCAGCTCAACGTTGTTGTAGCGCCCGTGCCGCGCGGGCTGGAACACGGTGCTGACCGACCGGCCCTGGTCCTTCGCCGCATACAGCGCCGCATCTGCCAGTTCATACAGCGTCGTGTAATCCGTGCCGTGATCGGGAAACTGGCTGGCCCCCATGCTGACCTTGCCCAGATCCGGCTTGCCCAGCAGCGCGGTCGCCCGCTGCACGTTGCTGCGGCAGCGCGACAGCAGCCCGTCCAGGTAGGACCGCCCGGCGGGCGGCAGTTCCGCCACGATGCCAAACTCGTCCCCGCCCAGACGGCCCACCACGCTGCCCTCCGCAAACGACGATTTCAGCGCCTTGGCCACGGTCTTGAGGTAGATATCCCCGAACTGGTGCCCATAGAGGTCATTGACCGCCTTGAAGTGGTCGATATCGACGATCACGAAGGTCGCGTTGGCGGGCCCCTGTTCCAGCATCGTCCGGGCCTTTTCCTCGAACGAGGCCAGGTTCTCCAGCTGGGTCAGCGGGTCGATCTCGGCAATCCGTTGCAGCCGCGCGGCCCGGTTGCTCAGCGTCAGCAGGTCGAATTCCAGCCCCGCCATGTTCTCGAAGGTGACCAGCATTGTCTCGGCACAGCGCGACAGCCACATGCAGGCGTCGAAATTGCGCTCGGGGCGCCAGTCCTCCGCCCGGTAGGCAAAGCCGATCGTGCCCGAGGCATAGGCGTCCTGCGCCGATAGCGGGAAGCAAAGGAAGACATAGTCCTGCCCCTCGATCTCGCGCCGGGCCATGTAATGCGCCACCTTGTTGGGCGGGCGCAGCGTTTCTTCCGCGTCGGGTTCGGTGTCCAGCTTGCGGCAGAAATCCCGCAACGCCGCGCCCAGCTGCCCGGACGAGGTCAGCATCAGCTCCGGCTCCATCGAAACGGGAATCTCGGCATCCATCACCAGCGCGCACGCCGTGGCCGAGGTCGTGATCTGCGCGGTTTCCCGGATCACGTTCAACAACAATTCGAGTTCCGACTCCGCCATGCTCGGGGTCATGGGAACGCCTTTCGCGATCGGCACTGTCATGGGGCCTCTTCCCTGGACCCCTCCACCTTGGCCAGCAGACTGGAATGTGGTGTCGAGGATGTAAACACGCAGCTTGGTGCGTTCAGCCTTTGGTCAGAAAGGTTAAGAAGGCGTTAACCATAACGTCCAAGAAGGGCTTATCCACGGGAAATGCCCTGTTTTCGGGCCTCAGCGCGGCTCTGCCATCAGCCAGACCCCGCCCTCGGGGCGCAGCGTGATGATCATCACCGGCTTCGGCTCCCGGCCTGCCACTTCCGAGAACCGGAACCGCGCCAGCAGGGTCGCAAGGATGATGACGGCCTCCTGCACGGCGAACCCCGCGCCGATGCAGATGCGGGGTCCGTCACCGAAGGGCAGGTAGGCATAGCGGTCCACCGGCACGCCATCGGCGAACCGGCCGGGGTCGAACCGGTCGGGATCGGCCCACAGAAGCTGGTTCCGGTGCAGCGCATAGATCGGGATCATCACCGAATCGCCCGGCTTGATCTCGCGCCCGCACAGCTCGTCCGCCTCAAGCGCCGTACGCGAGATCAGCCCCGCCGGGGGATACAGCCGCAAGGCCTCGTCCACGATCGCACGGATCAGCGGCAGGTTGGCCACGTCATCCGCCGTGGCGGGACGGTCGCCCAGCACCTCGCGCGCCTGGGCCGCCGCGGCCTCCTGCACGTCGGGGTCATAGGCGCAGAGATACAGCGCCCAGGCCAGGGTCAGCGCGGTCGTCTCGTGGCCGGCCACGATGAAGGTCAGCAGGTTGTCGCGCAGTTCCGCGCTGCGCATGCTGCGCTGAGTTTCCGGGTCCTCGCCCGCCAGCAGCAGGTCCAGCAGGTCGGGCACGTCGCGGGGGCCGACCGCCTGCCGCTTGGCAATGGCGTCGTCGGCAAAGCTCTTCATCCTCTTGACCGCGTTGCCGGTCAGCACCCGGCCCGGGCGCGGCACCCAGCCGGGCATGCCCAGCATGTCGAACAGCGACACCCGGCCCGCGGCGTCGATGTAATTGTCGATGGCCTTGTGCATCGCGCCTTGGTCGAACTGGCTGTCCCCCGACAGCGTCACGTCCGAGATCACCTCGAAGGTCGCGCGCACCATTTCCTCGTGGACATTGACCGCGCGTTTGCCCCCGCCAGCGCCGATCCTGTCTGCGGCGGCCTCGGCGGATCGGGTCATGATCGGGGCCAGGTTCTTGATATTTCGGTGGGAAAAGGCGGGCGCGGCGGCGCGGCGCTGCCAGCGCCAATGGGCGCCCTCGGCCACGAACATGCTTTCGCCGATGGCCGGGCGCAGCAGGTTCTTGGTCACCACGGATTTCGGGTAGGCGTCGACCTTTTCCAGCAGCATGCGCCGGATCGAGGGCGGGTCCATCACCATGTGCCAGCGCAGCCCGGTCTTGCCCGACACCATCGGTTGCGTCACCGAGATCTGCGGCAGGATGCCCAGAAGATTGCTCCGCGCCGCCTGGAGTGAGCCGAAAAAGCCCAGCGGTTCCGTCACCAGCGGCGCCTTAACCGGCTCGCGCGTGATCGCCTGCATGTCGCCCATCCTGAACCTCCCCATCGGTCGGGGGCCCGTGCGACCGAACGCGTCTGCGTGCCGCAATCTATCGGGCCCTGTATCCAAGATAGGGGGCCTGCCATGCCAGACAATCCTGTGCCCATCAGCATTTGCAACCGCGCCCGCCATCGGCTATCCGGGTCAGGCTCTGCGCCAAGCGCCCGGTCCGGGCCTATCTGGGGGATCTCGATGTTGCGTAAACTCTTCGCCGTGGCCATGCTGGGTCTTCTTGCCGCCTGCGCCGATATTTCCGACCTGAACGAGGCACCCGCCGATCTGGGCCAGTTCAAGCTGGGCCACAATGTCGTTGTCGCCACCAAGATGCGCCAGGCGTTGCTGTCCCGCGAGGCCAGCGAGGAGGAATGGGTCGCCGCCCTGACCTCTGCCATCGACGAACGCTTCGGGCGCTATGACGGCGAACGGCTCTATCATCTCGGTATCTCGGTCGAGGGCTTCTCGATCGCACCCGCAGGCGTGCCTCTGGTCGCCTCGCCGAAATCCGTGCTGATCATCCGCGTGACGCTCTGGGACGACGAGCAGGGTGCCAAGCTCAACGAGGAAGCAAAGCAATTCACCGTGTTCGAAACCTTCTCGGGCGAGACTTTGGTGGGGTCGGGTCTGACCCAGACCAAGGAACAGCAGATGCAGAACCTGTCGCGCAGCGCCGCGAAGATGATCCAGACCTGGATGCTGCAGAACCCTGAATGGTTCCCGGGTCTTGGCGCCACCGCCGAGACCACGGATGACGCACCGGCGGAGAATGCCGCCACCGCGGGCTGAGATACCGTTCACCGCTTGATTTTCTGCTTCGAAGGCCATAAACGGCCCGCGGAGTAAAACCGGGCCGCGGGCGGCCCCCCAAACCACGAGGCGCCTGAGACGAATGGCAAAGGAAAAGTTTGAGCGCGGCAAACCGCATTGCAACATCGGCACGATCGGTCACGTTGACCACGGCAAGACGACGCTGACGGCGGCGATCACGAAGTACTTCGGTGACTTCCGCGCCTACGACCAGATCGACGGCGCGCCGGAAGAAAAGGCCCGCGGCATCACGATCTCGACCGCCCACGTGGAATACGAGACCGACGCGCGTCACTACGCCCACGTCGACTGCCCCGGCCACGCCGACTACGTGAAGAACATGATCACCGGTGCCGCCCAGATGGACGGCGCGATCCTGGTCGTGAACGCTGCTGACGGCCCGATGCCGCAGACCCGCGAGCACATCCTGCTGGGCCGTCAGGTGGGTATCCCTGCCATGGTCGTGTTCCTGAACAAGGTCGACCAGGTGGACGACGAGGAACTGCTTGAGCTGGTGGAAATGGAAGTCCGCGAGCTGCTGTCCGAATACGACTTCCCGGGCGACGATATCCCGATCATCGCGGGCTCCGCGCTGGCGGCGATGGAAGGCAACAACCCGGAAATCGGCGAGAACAAGATCCGCGAACTGATGGCGGCCGTGGATGAGTACATCCCGCAGCCGGCCCGCGCCGTGGACCAGCCGTTCCTGATGCCGATCGAAGACGTGTTCTCGATCTCGGGCCGCGGCACCGTTGTGACCGGCCGTGTCGAGCGTGGCGTCGTGAACGTCGGCGACGAACTGGAAATCGTCGGCATCAAGGACACCCAGAAGACGACCTGCACCGGTGTGGAAATGTTCCGCAAGCTGCTGGATCGCGGTGAAGCCGGCGACAACATCGGCGCCCTGCTGCGCGGTATCGACCGTGAAGCTGTCGAGCGTGGCCAGGTTCTCTGCAAGCCGGGTTCCGTGAAGCCGCACACCAAATTCGAAGCCGAAGCCTACATCCTGACGAAGGATGAAGGTGGCCGTCACACTCCGTTCTTCGCGAACTACCGTCCGCAGTTCTACTTCCGGACGACCGACGTGACCGGCACCGTCGAGCTGCCCGAGGGCACCGAGATGGTGATGCCGGGCGACAACCTGAAGTTCACCGTTGAACTGATCGCCCCGATCGCGATGGAAGAGCAGCTGCGCTTCGCCATCCGTGAAGGCGGCCGGACCGTGGGCTCGGGCGTTGTCTCGAAGGTTATCGAGTAATCGGCACCCCGCCGGGGCGCATCAAGCGCCCCTCTGAATACCGGAGCCCCGCCTGCGAAGGCGGGGCTCTTTTCGTGTCCATGGTCGCATGGTCGGGCGACGTCCCGGTTGCTGGCCCGCCGCGCGGCACGGCAAAGGCCTCTTTCCCTTTTCCGCCAAAGCCCTAACCTCTGACGGACAGCAACAGAGCCGACCCAGATGACCGACCCCGTTCTTTTCTCCTACGCCCTGTCCGGCCCGCAGGCGGGCCAGCGCCTTGAAGGGGCGGATATCGCCAGCAACCTGCGCGATCCGGTCCTGGCCTGGGTTCACCTCTCTGCCGACGACCCCGAAACGCCCGGCTGGATCGCCGAGCAGATGCCCTATCTCGACGACACCGTGCCCGAGGCGCTGACCCAGCCGGCAACGCGCCCCCGCGCCTCGCGTATCGGCGACGGCGTTCTGGCGGTCCTGCGCGGGCTGAACCTCAACGAGGGCAAGGATCCCGAAGACATGGTCGCCATCCGCGTCTGGGCCGAGGCAGAGCGGATCGTCACCCTGTCGCGTCAGCGCGTCCGCGCGCTGGAGGATATCGGCCAGTCCATCGTCGACGGGGAGGGGCCGGAGACCACGGGCGATTTCCTGGCCTTGCTGGCCGAACGGCTGAATGCCCGGCTCGAGCCGCTGATCACCGATCTCGACCTCGAAACCGATGCGCTGGAAAGCCACGTGATCGGCCAGCCTGACCAGGAGCTGCGCCATCGCATCGTGGCCATGCGCCTGCAGGTGATCGAACTGCGCCGCCACACCGCCCCGCAGCGCGAGGCGCTGCAACGGCTGGAAGGCACCGATATCGGCTTCTTCGACGAGAATGACCGCCGCCACATGCGCGAGGCCCGGGAGAAGCTGACCCGCCTGGTCGAAAACCTCGACGAGATGCGCGACAGCCTCGCCGTTCTGCGCGAGGAATTGTCGGGCCAGCTGTCCGACCGGCTGAACCGGCACATGTACATCCTGTCGATCCTGTCGGCGATCTTTTTGCCGCTGGGCTTCCTAACCGGCCTGCTGGGAATCAACGTGGGCGGGATGCCGGGCGCCGATAATCCGATGGCCTTCTGGTATGTCTGCGGCGGCCTTCTGGTCGTCGTGCTGCTACAGCTTCTGATCCTGCGCCGTGCCCGTTGGCTCTGACGCCGGCGCAGCCGGTTAGGCGGCATGCGGTCAGGGCGCGCGATGTCTACGTCCAAGGCCCCGATGCAGTCCTTGGTGGGCGCGTTTCCGATCCGAGGCGGACTTGGCCCGCCGGATCACCGGGAGCAAAAACCGGGTTGGGGCAGGGTGGTCACGACCGGGGCGCAAAGGATTTCGACTTCCCGTGCAAAACCCGCTTGATCTTGCTTCCGCGCTGCCCTATCCCACGACACGGCCTAGGGGTATAGCTCAGTTGGTAGAGCATCGGTCTCCAAAACCGAGGGTCGCGGGTTCGAGTCCTGCTGCCCCTGCCAGTCGCCCGTACGGGTGTTTTCCAGACCAATCCGCACGATCCGATCCGCGCATGGCCGCGGAGCCGTCTCGGTGTCGAACAGGCTGCGCCTGTCCGACCGGTGGGGGGCTCTGCCCCCCTCTTGAGCCTGCGGCTCAATTCACCCCCCGGAGTATTTCCGGCAAGATGAAGCGGTGCGGCGGGCATGGTTGGCTGCAGGTGTGCGGCCCTGGCCGGGTATCCTTGCTTGAAATCGGGGCGGGGCGCGGTTATGTGACCGGGTGACTTGCCGGGCGCCCCTGCGCACCGACGTGATACCGACATGGTACCGACGTGGTACCGACGTGCTACCGAGACGGATTTTACGACATGGCCAACCCGATCCAGTTCATCAACCAGACCCGCGCCGAGATCGACAAGATCACCTGGCCGACCCGCCGCGAGGTGCTGCTGACCACGGTCATGGTCTTCATCATGGCGGCGCTGACGGCGGTGTTCTTCGCGCTGGTGGACCTGCTGATCCGCACCGGCCTGCAGGGTGTGCTCAGCCTCTTCGGCTGATCGTGCCGATGGTCTGACGGCGGGCGATTGCGGCCAAAATCGCAGGGCCGCCCTTGCCTTGAGCCCCGCAAATGGGTAGGTCACGCCCTACTTCCCCCGACATGGCGCGCCGCGATTCGAGTTGCGCGCCGATTTGCTTTGGGGGAACGCGGGGCAAGTCCCTGTGAAAACGGAATTTTCCGGCACCTATGCCGGGCGGAAAAGGATCAAGGCGAGATGGCGAAACGGTGGTACTCGGTCTCTGTTCTCTCGAATTTCGAGAAGAAGATTGCTGAGCAGATCCGGACCTCGGTGATCGAGAACGGGCTCGAGGACGAGATCGAAGAAGTCCTGGTTCCGACCGAAGAGGTCATCGAGATCCGCCGCGGCAAGAAGGTCACGACCGAACGGCGCTTCATGCCCGGCTACGTGCTGGTGCGCATGGAGATGTCGGACAAGGGCTATCACCTGATCAACTCGATCAACCGTGTCACCGGGTTCCTGGGGCCGCAGGGCCGTCCGATGCCGATGCGCGATGCCGAGGTCTCCGCGATCCTGGGCCGCGTCGCCGAGGGCGAGGAAGCGCCGCGCACCCTGATTCATTTCGAGGTCGGCGAGAAGGTGAAAGTCAACGATGGCCCCTTCGAGGATTTCACCGGCATGATCGAAGAGGTCGACGACGACAACCAGCGCCTCAAGGTGTCCGTGTCGATCTTCGGTCGCGAAACCCCGGTCGAGCTGGAATACACCCAGGTCACCAAGCAGGCCTGAGTACGGTGTTCGGCGGCCGCGTCTTCCTTCCGGTCGCCGGTTTCATCCTTTCGGTGACGGGCGTACTGGCCGAGGACATCCGCGAGACGAACTTTCAGCATATTGATCATCGGGTTGCCCTGACTGTGCCGGGCGGTGTGGACACAGGGGACGCGCAAGAGGTCCAATCCGAGGACGGCAGGCTCGTCTTGTCCTCCGGTCGCCAGATCAGCCGCGACGCGCCTCCCTCCCTCGTAACCGGTCCTGAAAAGGGCGCCTCGGTGGTGGTGACCTCCGAAATTCCACTTTGCGTGATCGGCATGTCGGTCAGTATCTCCGCGCCGGGAAGCAATCAGATCAATGTCAGGTTCTCGTTCTACGAGGAGGATGGGACATTGATCGGTGTGCAGAACCGCTGGCCTGCCCATGGGACGACATTTCAAGCATACGAGATGGTTGCAGGGCGTGATTCTCCGGGCTTTTCCGCAGTCGAAATCGCGTCACCATCCCGCGCGATGCAGCTTATCGCATTCGTCACCGCGATGCCCTGTGCGGCTCCGATGTCCTGATCTGGCCGTGCGTGACCCGCACGCCCCTTGTCAAACCGCAGGTCAGGCTGTAAAGGCCGCAACCTGATGCTCCGGTCCAGCGACTCGGGGCGTCTTCCCCCCGTGGAAGGCGAGGGTCACGCGTGATCCGGACCGTACCACGTCACACATATCCCCGAAGACGCGTCCGAGGGGTGTCGAGAAAGGAAAGCCAATGGCCAAGAAGCTCGTTGGCAGCATGAAGCTGCAAGTGCCTGCCGGGCAGGCAAACCCGTCCCCGCCGGTTGGCCCCGCACTGGGTCAGCGCGGGATCAACATCATGGAATTCTGCAAGGCGTTCAACGCCAAGACGCAGGACATGGAGCCCGGTGCGCCGTGCCCGACCGTGATCACCTACTACCAGGACAAATCCTTCACGATGGATATCAAGACGCCGCCCGCGTCTTATTACCTGAAGAAGGCCGCCAAGGTGAAATCCGGCGCCAAGACGCCGAGCCGTGAAACCGTGGGCACCGTGACCGCTGCCCAGGTCCGCGAGATCGCCGAAGCGAAGATGAAGGACCTGTCGGCAAACGATATCGACCAGGCCATGAAGATCATCCTTGGCTCTGCCAAGTCCATGGGCATCGAGGTGAAGTAATATGGCTAAGCTTGGAAAACGTACCCGCGCCGCCCGCGAAGCCTTTGCCGGCAAGGAAGACCTGTCGGTCGAGGAAGCCGTTGCGCTGATCAAGGCGAACGCCAAGACGAAATTCGACGAAACCGTCGAGATCGCGATGAACCTGGGCGTCGACCCGCGCCACGCCGACCAGATGGTCCGCGGCGTTGTCGGCCTGCCGAACGGCACCGGCAAGGACGTGCGCGTTGCCGTCTTCGCCCGTGGCCCGAAAGCGGATGAAGCCAAGGCCGCTGGCGCCGACATCGTCGGGGCCGAGGACCTGATGGAAACCATCCAGGGCGGCACGATCGAATTCGATCGCTGCATCGCAACCCCGGACATGATGCCGATCGTCGGTCGTCTGGGTAAGGTGCTGGGCCCCCGGAACCTGATGCCGAACCCCAAGGTTGGCACCGTGACCATGGATGTCGCCGAGGCCGTTCAGGCCGCCAAGGGCGGTGAAGTGCAGTTCAAGGCCGAGAAGGCCGGCGTCGTTCATGCCGGTGTCGGCAAGGTCTCCTTCGACGAGGCCAAGCTGGTCGAGAACATCCGCGCCTTCGTGGATGCCGTCTCCAAGGCGAAGCCGGCTGGCGCCAAGGGCACCTACATGAAGAAGGTCTCGCTGAGCTCCTCCATGGGCCCGGGCGTGTCGGTCAGCGTCGAGAACGCGACCGGCAACTGAGCCGTCTGAACACAGATTGAAACGGGGCGGTCCATCGGGCCGCCCCTTTTCGTTTTGGGGTGTCGTGGGTCAGGAGCGGCCGATATCGCGGCAGGTATGTTCCAGTTCGGCGCTCTTGTGGCGGGCGGCGGACAGCGCTTCGTCCAGGGGCAGGCCTTCGACCGCGGCCTTGGCTAGGTTTTCCAGGCTGTAGGTGGCAACGCGCCGCGTGCCCTTCAGCAGATCGCGACTGAGCGCGATCACCGCCAGATAATCCAGGTGATTGCCCAGCATGCCCGACCCGTCCGCGCTGCCGCCGGCTGCATTGGTCCGGCAGGCATCGACATCGGTCGACAGGAAGGACCGGCAGACCGTCGGGCGCGCGTCGTAGGCGCGGCAATTCTGCGTCGCCGGGTCCAGGGCAGGGCAGGCGCGGGGATGCCAGTCGCGCCCATCGGCGGCCCCTGCGACGGGGCCAAGCGCCGCATGCAGGCGCTGCGCCTCGGCCTCGGTGATCAGGCCGCCATCGCCGTCCAGCAGGATGCAGCAATAGGCACAGCCCGCCCCGCAGGCGGCCGAGGCCAGGATCGCGGGTTGCTGGGCGCGCAGCTCCTGTCCCGTCATCTCGGCCAGTTTGCGCGCGGCCTCACCGCTGGCCAGTTCCGACAGGACCGCATCTGCGGGCACGTCCCGCGATTCGAGCGCGCCGAGGTAAGCGTCCAGAACACGGCGTCCCCGCGCCTCCAGGTCCTTGGGCAGGCCCTTTGCGCGGCTGCGCGCCAGCTTGCGACGCAGTGTGGCGATGTCGGGGGTGCGGCCTGCACCGGCCCGCGTCTTGCCGCGCCTGTCGTTGCGGGCCTTGTTGTCACTCATGGCGTTCTCCTGCCCGGAAAATCTTTGATATGGCGGTGAAAGGAATTGCGCAGTATAGTTTCGCTCAACCCCCTGTCCAGTGACCCAGGCGCCGCGCCGGGTCCCGGACCAGGATGCGGAACCAGGGCCTGACCTGGGCGCTTCGCCGCCACCGTGCGCTTTTGCCGTACGAGGGGGTTTACAAGTGTTTCATTAGGACGTAGCTAGCGCTTCTGTCTGGTGAGGTGCAGTGCGCCTTTCAAGACGATTCGTCCGAGACGGTGGGTGGCCCTGATACGAGGTCCATAATTCCTGCCTGAGACGGGAAAGACCCAAGTTTCTTCGGATGCTCCGCAAGAGCGCCCGGGGCGAGATTGGACGGACCCGTAAGGACCCGCATGGCCGGGACTTCTGACCCGGCTGAACTGAGCCGGAGGGTCTGACCCTCCACGAACTGGAGTGAAACTGTGGATAGAGCCCAGAAAGAGAAAGTGGTCGAGGAACTCGGCCAAATCTTCGAAAGCTCTGGCGTTGTGGTGGTTGCCCACTACACCGGCCTCACGGTTGCCGAGATGCAGTCGCTGCGCGCAAAGGCTCGTGAAGCCGATGCCAGCGTTCGCGTCGCAAAGAACAGGCTCGCCAAGATCGCCCTGGATGGAAAGCCTTGCGAAAGCATTGCCGACCTTCTGTCGGGTATGACTGTTCTGACCTTCTCCGAGGACCCTGTCGCAGCAGCGAAAGTGGCCGAGGACTTCGCCAAGGAAAACTCGAAATTCGAGATCCTGGGCGGTGCAATGGGTGAGAACGCACTGGACCGTGCAGGTGTCACGGATGTGTCGAAAATGCCGTCCCGCGAGGAGCTTATCGCTACCATCGCAGGCATGCTCGGCGCGCCCGCGTCCAACATTGCCGGTGCCATTGGCGCCCCTGCTTCGAACATCGCCTCCATCCTGTCCACGATCGAGGACAAGGCGGCGTAAGCAACCTCTGAGACGGCGTAGGGTTGAACACCCCATCGTTGGAACACATCTTAAAGATACGGAAACAGTAAAATGGCTGATCTGAAGAAACTTGCTGAAGAGATCGTTGGTCTGACCCTTCTCGAAGCACAAGAACTGAAAACCATCCTGAAAGACGAATACGGCATCGAGCCCGCAGCTGGCGGCGCTGTCATGATGGCCGGCCCCGCAGGCGGCGACGCCGGCGGCGCAGCTGAAGAAGAGAAGACGGAATTCGACGTCATCCTCAAAGCTGCTGGTGACAAGAAAATCAACGTCATCAAAGAAGTTCGCGGCATCACCGGCCTGGGCCTGAAAGAAGCCAAAGAGCTGGTCGAAGCTGGCGGCAAGCCGGTCAAGGAAGGCGTCTCCAAGGACGAAGCCGAAGAGATCAAGAAGAAGCTCGAAGAAGCAGGCGCTGAAGTCGAGCTCAAGTAATTGGGTGCGGAGGGCATGGGACACCCTGCCTGACGCGTCAATTTCAAGGCTGGACCCGGTAAATTCCGGGTCCAGCCGAACCTGTCTCAGAGAAGGGTTTCGCGAAACCCCTCTCTAAGGCGAGGTTCGCTGGATCGGGAGGTCACCATTCGGGAAGGTGGCCAGGCATGGATCCGAACCCCCTGTTTCTAAGGGCGCAGTGCCGGGGCCCGACGGCATTCGCACCCTGATGTGAAACGAAAGGTGACTTACGTCATGGCTCAGACCTTCCTCGGTCAGAAACGTCTTCGGAAATATTACGGTAAAATCCGTGAAGTTCTTGAAATGCCGAACCTCATTGAGGTTCAGAAAGCCTCCTACGATCTCTTCCTGAAATCCGGCGACCAGCTCGATCCCATGGACGGCGAAGGCATCATGGGTGTCTTCCAGTCGGTCTTCCCGATCAAGGATTTCAACGAAACCTCGATCCTCGAATTCGTGAAGTACGAACTCGAAAAGCCGAAATATGATGTCGAGGAATGCCAGCAGCGCGACATGACCTATTCGGCACCACTGAAGGTCACCCTGCGCCTGATCGTGTTCGATATCGACGAAGATACCGGCGCCAAGTCGGTCAAGGACATCAAGGAACAGGACGTCTTCATGGGCGACATGCCCCTGATGACCCCGAACGGGACGTTCATCGTGAACGGCACCGAACGCGTGATCGTGTCCCAGATGCACCGTTCGCCGGGCGTGTTCTTCGACCACGACAAGGGCAAGACCCATTCCTCGGGCAAGCTGCTGTTCGCCTGCCGCATCATCCCGTATCGCGGCTCCTGGCTGGACTTCGAGTTCGACGCCAAGGACATCGTGTTCGCCCGCATCGACCGTCGCCGCAAACTGCCGGTGACGACGCTGCTCTATGCGCTTGGCCTCGACCAGGAAAGCATCATGGATGCTTACTACAACACGGTCGACTACACCCTGCGCAAGGGTCAGGGCTGGGTCACGAAGTTCTTCCCGGAACGCGTGCGCGGCACCCGTCCGACCTATGACCTGGTCGATGCCGACACCGGAGAGATCGTTGCCGAATCCGGCAAGAAGATCACCCCGCGCGCGGTGAAGAAGTTGATCGACGAGGGCTCGGTCCAGAACCTGCTGGTGCCGTTCGACCGCATCGTCGGCAAGTTCGTCGCCAAGGACATCATCAACGAGGAAACCGGCGCCATCTATGTCGAGGCAGGGGACGAGCTGACCCTGGAATACGACAAGAACGGCGAGATCACCGGCGGCACCCTGCAGGACCTGCTGGATGCCGGCATCACCGATATCCCGGTTCTCGACATCGACAACATCTCGGTCGGTCCATACATGCGCAACACCATGGCGCAGGACAAGAACATGAACCGCGATACCGCGCTCATGGACATCTACCGGGTCATGCGCCCGGGCGAGCCGCCGACCGTCGAAGCGGCCTCGGCCCTGTTCGACAGCCTGTTCTTCGACAGCGAACGCTACGACCTCTCGGCCGTGGGTCGCGTCAAGATGAACATGCGCCTCGCTCTGGATGCCGAAGACACCCAGCGGACCCTGCGCAAGGAAGACATCGTCGCATGTATCAAGGCGCTGGTCGACCTGCGTGACGGCCGCGGCGACATCGACGACATCGACCACCTGGGCAACCGTCGCGTCCGCTCTGTCGGCGAATTGATGGAAAACCAGTACCGTGTCGGCCTGCTCCGCATGGAGCGCGCGATCAAGGAACGCATGTCCTCGGTCGAGATCGACACCGTGATGCCGCAGGACCTGATCAACGCGAAGCCCGCCGCGGCGGCGGTGCGTGAATTCTTCGGCTCCTCGCAGCTGTCGCAGTTCATGGACCAGACCAACCCGCTGTCCGAAGTGACGCACAAGCGTCGCCTTTCGGCCCTCGGGCCGGGCGGTCTGACCCGCGAACGTGCCGGCTTCGAGGTGCGCGACGTTCACCCGACCCATTACGGCCGGATGTGCCCGATCGAAACGCCGGAAGGCCCGAACATCGGTCTTATCAACTCGTTGGCCACCTATGCCCGCGTGAACAAGTACGGCTTCATCGAAACCCCGTATCGCCGGGTCGAAAACGGCCAGGTCACGGACGAAGTCAAATACATGTCCGCGACCGAGGAAATGCGCCACACCGTGGCCCAGGCGAACGCCAACCTCGACGAGACCGGCAAGTTCGTGAACGAGCTGGTGAACACCCGTCAGTCCGGTGAATACACGCTCGCGCCGAACGAGTCCGTGGACCTGATCGACGTGTCGCCGAAACAGTTGGTGTCGGTTGCGGCCTCGCTGATCCCGTTCCTGGAAAACGACGACGCCAACCGCGCTCTCATGGGTTCGAACATGCAGCGTCAGGCGGTTCCGCTTCTGCGGGCCGAGGCGCCGCTGGTCGGCACCGGGATCGAGGAAATCGTTGCGCGCGACTCCGGCGCGGCCATCATGGCCAAGCGGGCGGGGATCATCGACCAGGTCGATGCCCAGCGTATCGTTGTTCGTGCGACCCACGACCTCGAACTGGGTGATGCCGGCGTCGACATCTACCGGATGCGCAAGT
Organism: Pseudooceanicola atlanticus; assembly: GCF_000768315.1. Lineage (GTDB taxonomy): Bacteria > Pseudomonadota > Alphaproteobacteria > Rhodobacterales > Rhodobacteraceae > Pseudooceanicola > Pseudooceanicola atlanticus. The sequence goes on along the minus strand of NZ_AQQX01000010.1, from coordinate 80,819 downwards.
TCCAGCGGTCGAACCAGAACACCTGTATCAACCAGCGTCCGCTGGTGAAGGTGGGTGACACCGTGCAGAAGGGCGAAGTGATCGCCGACGGCCCGTCCACCGATATCGGTGAACTGGCGCTCGGCAAGAACGTGGTCGTCGCCTTCATGCCGTGGAACGGCTACAACTACGAGGACTCGATCCTGATCTCCGAGCGGATTGCCCGTGACGACGTCTTTACCTCGATCCACATCGAGGAATTCGAAGTTGCCGCGCGTGACACGAAGCTCGGGCCGGAAGAGATCACCCGCGACATCCCGAACGTCGGCGAGGAAGCCCTGCGCAACCTCGACGAGGCCGGCATCGTCTATATCGGTGCGGACGTGGAGCCGGGCGACATCCTGGTGGGCAAGATCACTCCGAAGGGCGAAAGCCCGATGACGCCGGAGGAGAAACTGCTCCGCGCCATCTTCGGTGAAAAGGCCTCGGACGTGCGCGACACCTCGCTGCGCGTGAAGCCGGGCGATTACGGTACCGTCGTCGAAGTGCGCGTCTTCAACCGCCATGGCGTGGAAAAGGACGAACGTGCGCTGCAGATCGAGCGTGAGGAAATCCAGCGTCTCGGCCGTGACCGGGACGACGAGCTGGCGATCCTCGATCGCAACATCTACGCGCGTCTGCACGACCTGGTGATCGGCAAGACCGCCGTGAAGGGCCCGAAAGGCGTCAAGGCGAACTCGGAAATCACCGAAGAGCTGCTGTCGTCACTGCCCCGCTCGCATTGGTGGCAGCTGGCCCTGGCCGAAGACCAGGACGCCCAGATCGTCGAAGCCCTGAACGAGCAGTACGAGGTGCAGAAACGCGCCCTGGACGCCCGTTTCGAGGATAAGGTCGAGAAGGTGCGCCGTGGTGACGACCTGCCGCCGGGTGTCATGAAGATGGTCAAGGTCTTCATCGCCGTGAAGCGCAAGCTGCAGCCGGGCGACAAGATGGCCGGCCGTCACGGGAACAAGGGTGTGATTTCGCGCGTGGTGCCGATGGAGGACATGCCGTTCCTCCAGGACGGGACCCCGGTCGACTTCTGTCTCAACCCGCTGGGCGTGCCGTCGCGGATGAACGTCGGTCAGATCCTCGAAACCCACATGGGCTGGGCCGCACGTGGCTTGGGCATCAAGGTGGACGAGGCGCTGGACGAATACCGCCGCACCGGCGACATGACCCCGGTCCGCGACGCCCTGAAGATCGTCTACGGTGACGACGTCTACGAAGAGGGGTTCGCCCCGATGGACGAAGAGCACCTGCTGGAAGCAGCCGGCAACGTCACCCGTGGCGTGCCGATCGCGACCCCGGTCTTCGACGGCGCCAAGGAACCCGACGTGAACGACGCGCTCAAGCGTGCCGGCTTCAACGAAAGTGGTCAGTCGATCCTCTACGATGGCCGGACGGGCGAACAGTTCGCACGGCCTGTCACCGTGGGCGTGAAGTACCTGCTCAAGCTGCACCACCTGGTGGACGACAAGATCCACGCACGTTCCACCGGCCCGTACAGCCTCGTCACCCAGCAGCCGCTGGGCGGTAAGGCACAGTTCGGCGGTCAGCGCTTCGGTGAGATGGAGGTCTGGGCCCTCGAAGCCTACGGCGCCGCCTACACCCTGCAGGAAATGCTGACGGTGAAGTCGGACGACGTGGCCGGCCGGACCAAGGTCTATGAATCGATCGTCAAGGGCGAGGACAACTTCGAAGCCGGCGTTCCGGAGAGCTTTAACGTGCTCGTCAAGGAAGTCCGCGGCCTCGGCCTGAACATGGAACTCCTGGACGCGGAGGGAGAGGAATAAGGCGCATGCCTTTGGGCGGCCATCCGGTCGCCCGCCCTCATCCTTCCCGCCCTGTCACTTAGGATAAAGACATGAACCAGGAACTGACGAACAACCCGTTCAACCCCCTCGCGCCGCAGAAGATCTTTGACGAGATCAAGGTTTCGCTGGCGTCGCCGGAACGGATCCTCTCGTGGTCCTACGGCGAGATCAAGAAGCCCGAGACGATCAACTACCGGACCTACAAGCCCGAGCGCGACGGCCTGTTCTGTGCCCGTATCTTCGGGCCGATCAAGGACTACGAATGCCTCTGCGGCAAGTATAAGCGGATGAAGTATCGCGGCGTCGTCTGCGAGAAATGCGGTGTCGAGGTGACGCTGCAGAAGGTCCGCCGCGAACGCATGGGCCATATCGAACTGGCCGCGCCGGTCGCGCATATCTGGTTCCTGAAGTCGCTGCCGTCCCGGATCGGCCTGCTTCTGGACATGACCCTGCGCGATCTCGAACGTGTGCTCTATTTCGAAAACTACGTCGTGATCGACCCGGGCCTCACCGACCTCACCGAAGGTCAGATGATGACCGAGGAAGAGTTCATGGACGCCCAGGACGCCTATGGCATGGACGCGTTCCAGGCCAATATCGGCGCCGAAGCCATCCGTGAGATGCTGGCGAAGATCGACCTCGAAGCCGAGGCAGAGCATCTGCGCGCCGAACTGGCCGAGGCCACCGGCGAACTGAAGCCCAAGAAGATCATCAAGCGTCTGAAAGTCGTCGAGAACTTCATCGAATCCGGCAACCGCCCGGAATGGATGATCCTGACCGTGATCCCCGTGATCCCGCCGGAACTGCGCCCGCTGGTTCCGCTGGATGGCGGCCGTTTCGCGACCTCCGACCTCAACGACCTGTATCGCCGCGTCATCAACCGGAACAACCGTCTGAAGCGCCTGATCGAACTGCGCGCGCCCGACATCATCGTCCGCAACGAAAAGCGGATGCTGCAGGAATCCGTCGATGCGCTGTTCGACAACGGCCGTCGAGGCCGCGTCATCACGGGCCAGAACAAGCGCCCGCTGAAGTCGCTGTCGGACATGCTCAAGGGTAAGCACGGCCGCTTCCGCCAGAACCTTCTGGGGAAACGCGTCGACTTCTCCGGCCGTTCGGTCATCGTGACTGGTCCGGAACTCAAGCTGCACCAGTGCGGCCTGCCCAAGAAGATGGCGCTCGAGCTGTTCAAGCCGTTCATCTACTCGCGCCTGGAGGCCAAAGGTCTGTCCTCCACCGTGAAGCAGGCGAAGAAGCTGGTCGAAAAAGAGCGCCCCGAAGTCTGGGACATCCTTGACGAGGTCATCCGCGAGCACCCGGTTCTGCTGAACCGCGCGCCCACGCTGCACCGTCTTGGTATCCAGGCGTTCGAACCCACGCTGATCGAAGGCAAGGCGATCCAGCTGCACCCGCTCGTCTGCTCGGCCTTCAACGCCGACTTCGACGGTGACCAGATGGCTGTCCACGTGCCGCTCTCGCTGGAAGCCCAGCTGGAAGCGCGCGTGCTGATGATGTCGACGAACAACGTTCTGTCGCCCGCCAACGGCGCGCCGATCATCGTTCCGTCGCAGGACATGATCCTTGGTCTCTACTACACGACCATCATGCGTGAAGGCATGAAGGGCGAAGGCATGACCTTCTCCTCGATCGAGGAAGTCCAGTACGCGCTGGATTCCGGCGCCGTGCACCTGCACGCCAAGATCCACGCGCGCATTCCTCAGATCGACGAGGAAGGCAACGAGGTCATGGTGCGGTTCGAAACCACGCCGGGCCGCGTCCGTCTGGGCGCGCTGCTGCCGATGAACACCAAGGCGCCGTTCTCGCTGGTCAACCGTCTGCTCCGCAAACGCGAAGTTCAGCAGGTCATCGACACCGTCTACCGCTATTGCGGCCAGAAGGAGTCGGTCATCTTCTGTGACCAGATCATGACCATGGGGTTCCGCGAAGCGTTCAAGGCCGGGATTTCCTTCGGCAAGGACGACATGGTGATCCCCGACAACAAGTGGACCATCGTCGAAGACACCCGCGAACAGGTGAAGGACTTCGAACAGCAGTACATGGACGGCCTGATCACCCAGGGCGAAAAGTACAACAAGGTCGTGGATGCCTGGTCGAAATGTAACGACAATGTCACCGAGGCCATGATGTCCACCATCTCCGCCGTGAAGACGGACGAGGCCGGCGCCGAAATGGAGCCGAACTCGGTCTACATGATGGCCCACTCCGGTGCCCGTGGCTCGGTCACGCAGATGAAGCAGCTGGGCGGGATGCGCGGCCTGATGGCGAAGCCGAACGGCGACATCATCGAGACGCCGATCATCTCGAACTTCAAGGAAGGTCTGACCGTTCTTGAATACTTCAACTCGACCCACGGCGCCCGTAAGGGTCTGTCGGATACCGCGCTGAAGACCGCGAACTCGGGCTACCTGACCCGTCGTCTCGTCGACGTGGCGCAGGATTGCATCGTGCGCGAGGTCGATTGCGGCACCGAACGTGCCGTCACCGCCGAAGCCGCCGTCAATGACGGTGAGGTCGTGGCGACGATCGGTGAACGTATCCTGGGCCGCGTCGCGGCAGAGGACGTGTTCCGCCCCGGCACCGACGAGGTCATCCTGACCCGCGGCACGCTGATCGACGAACGCACCGCCGATATGATCGAAGAAGCGAACGTGCTGTCCATGCGCATCCGTTCGCCGCTGACCTGTGAAGCCGAAGACGGTGTCTGTGCCCAGTGTTACGGTCGTGACCTGGCCCGCGGTACCATGGTGAACCAGGGCGAGGCCGTCGGCATCATCGCGGCGCAGTCCATCGGTGAACCCGGCACCCAGCTGACGATGCGGACCTTCCACATCGGCGGCGTTGCCCAGGGTGGTCAGCAATCCTTCCTCGAGGCGTCGGCCGACGGGACGGTGTCCTTCGAATATCCGAACCTGCTGGAAAACGCGGCGGGCGAGATGCTGGTCATGGGACGCAACATGAAGCTGCGGATCATGGACGATACCGGGACCGAACGCGCCAGCCACAAGCTGGGCTACGGCACCAAGGTCTTCGTCAAGGAAGGGGAGAAGATCTCGCGGGGCGACAAGCTCTTCGAATGGGACCCCTACACCCTGCCGATCATCGCCGAGAAGGCGGGCCAGATCCGCTATGTCGACCTGGTCACGGGTATCGCCGTGCGCGAGGACACCGACGAAGCGACCGGCATGACCCAGCGGATCGTGTCCGACTGGCGCGGTTCGCCGAAAGGCAACGAGCTGAAGCCGGAACTGCTGATCGTCGGCGAAGATGGCGAACCGGTCCGCAACGAAGCGGGCAACCCGGTGACCTATCCGATGTCCGTGGATGCCATCCTGTCCGTCGAAGACGGTCAGACCATCCAGGCCGGTGACGTCGTCGCGCGTATCCCGCGTGAAGGCGCCAAGACCAAGGACATCACCGGTGGTCTGCCGCGTGTGGCCGAATTGTTCGAAGCGCGTCGTCCCAAGGACCACGCGATCATCGCGGAAATCGACGGCTATGTCCGGTTCGGCCGCGACTACAAGAACAAGCGGCGTATCGCGATCCAGCCCTCGGACGAGAGCATGGAGCCGGTCGAGTACATGGTGCCCAAGGGCAAGCACATCCCGGTGCAGGAAGGCGACTTCGTGCAGAAGGGTGACTACATCATGGACGGCAACCCGGCCCCGCACGACATCCTGGCGATCATGGGTGTCGAGGCTCTGGCCGAGTACATGATCAACGAGGTCCAGGACGTCTATCGTCTGCAGGGCGTGAAGATCAACGACAAGCACATCGAGGTGATCGTTCGCCAGATGCTGCAGAAGTGGGAGATCTCGGATTCGGGCGACACGACGCTTCTCAAGGGTGAAACGGTCGACAAGATCGAGTTCGACGAGGCCAACGAGAAGGCCCATGCCCGCGGCGGTCGCCCGGCCGAAGGCCAGCCGATCCTGCTGGGGATCACCAAGGCGTCGCTGCAGACCCGGTCGTTCATCTCGGCCGCGTCCTTCCAGGAAACCACCCGCGTGCTTACCGAGGCTTCGGTCCAGGGCAAGCGCGACAAGCTGGTCGGCCTGAAGGAGAACGTCATCGTGGGTCGCCTGATCCCGGCCGGTACGGGTGGCGCCACGCAGCGCGTGCGCCGCATCGCGTCCGAGCGTGACAATGTCGTGCTGGAAGCGCGCCGCGAGGAGGCCGAACAGGCCGCCGCCCTGGCCGCGCCTGCTGCCGATGACGTCGTGGGCGGGGATGAATTCGACACCTTCGTCGAAACCCCGGAAAGCCGCGATTGATCGCGACCTCTGACTTGAGACAATGAAAAGGCCCCCGGTTTCGGGGGCCTTTTTCTTTTCGGCCCTGCCGTTCTGTCGCGGCGGGGCAGGGGCGTGGAAGGCGCGCGGGGAAAGGGGCTCTGCCCCTTGTCGCCAAGGCTGCGCCTTGCCGCCAACCCCGGAGTATTTCCGGCAAGATGAAGCAGCGGGGCGGCGCGTCCGGATCGGGCCGGGGCTTTTCTTTGCGTCGTCGCCATGCCATGGCTTGAGCGAACGGAGCAGGAGCAGACGGGTGGTCGAATTCAACGGGGTTCAGATGGTGGGCGTCATGCGCTTTTCCGTTCTGACCACGGATTTCACCACGCTGCGGCGCGGCACCCCGGACGAGATCGCCGAGCGGATCTTCCGCCCCGAGGCGATGGAGTTGCGGTTCCGCCTGTTCGAGGCGCTGACCCTGCCGACATTGTTGAACCAGACCGACCCGGATTTCCGGCTGGTGATCCTGACCTCGGACCAGATGCCGCAACAATTCCTCGACCGATTGCGCGACCTGGTCGCGCCCCATGCCGGAACCGAGGTCTGGCCCGCACCGGTGGATCGTCATTACAGGCTGCTGCGCCAGAGCTTCGGGCGGGTCGCACCCGATGGATCGGGGCACCGGCTGTCCTTCCGGATCGACGATGACGACGCGGTCGACCTGGAAATGGTGGAACGGTCCAAGACGATCAGCCGTCAGCTGCTGGCCTTCCAGAAGGATGAAACCGCGACGATGCTGTGCTGGAACAAGGGGTTCTACTACGAGATCGCGGAAGAGGGTCAGAACAGCCTGACCGACACCTATCTGCGGGCCCCGCTGGCCATCGGCACGACGCTGCTGCACCGGCCCGAGGACGGGCATAACCCCTACCGCTACAACCACAAGAATTTCGCCGCGCATTACAATGTCTATTCCGACATTTCCCTGCCCGGCTTCATCCGCTCGATCCATCCCGGCAATTCCTCGACCCCACAGCTGGAACCGCGGCGCGGGGAATTGTCGCCCATCCGGGTGCAGCGCCAGATCCGGCGGCATTTCGGCCTGGATGCGGAGGCGCTGATGCAATTGAGGCTGACCGAGTGATCCTGACCGACAATATGAAGGGCGCGTTGATCATGGCCCTGTCCATGGCGCTTTTCACCCTGAACGACGTCTTCATGAAATCCCTGGCCGGGGAGGTTTCGCTCTACCAGATCCTGACGCTGCGCAATGGCGCGGTCACGCTGGTGCTGCTGGCGCTGGCCGCGCGGACCGGTGCGTTCCGGCGGGGCCTGTCCCGGCGCGATGCAGGGCTGGCGGTGATCCGAGGACTGGCCGAGGTCGCGACGGCGTATTTCTTCCTGAACGCGCTGTTCAACATGCCGCTGGCCAATGTCACGGCCGTGCTGCAATCGGCCCCGCTCGTCGTGATGGTCGCGGCCGCGATCTTTCTGAACGAACCGGTGGGGTGGCGCCGGGCCAGCGCGGTGGCGGCGGGGTTCGTCGGCGTGCTGCTGATCGTGCGGCCTGGGCCCGAAGGGTTCAACATCTTCGCCATCTACACGCTGATCGCTGTGGGGTGCATCACCGTGCGCGACATCGTCACACGGAAATTGTCCCGTGAGGCGCCGACCTTCCTGGTGACGGCGATCACCTCGGGCCTCGTCTGCGTGGCCTTCGGACTTTATAGCGTGAACGTCGAATGGGTGGCGCTGACCCCGGTCAGCGGCGGCCTGATCCTGGGGGCGGTGGTGGTGATCGTCGGCGCCTATATCTGCTCCGTCCAGGCGATGCGCGTGGGCGAGGTCAGCTTTGTCTCGCCCTTCCGCTATACCGCGCTGCTCTGGGCGTTGCTGCTGGGCTTTGTCGTCTTCGGCGACTTTCCGGCGCCGCTGACCCTGTTGGGTGCGGCGATTGTGGTCGGGTCCGGGCTTTATTCCTTCTACCGCGAATTGCAGGTCACCCGGCGCGCGGCAGTGCCGTCTACCCGTCCGTGAAGATCTCGCGCACCCGATCGGCATTGATGCCGAACCGGTCCTGAAACAGCGCCTCGCCCTCGGCATCCAGCAGGCTCAGGTCTTCCGGCTCCACCCCTTCGGCCTGGCGGGAATCGTTCCACCGGTTATGGCCACGCACATACATCGGCGGGCCGCCGACATGGAAACAGGACATGAAGCGGCCCAGCTTCACGTGGCTGTAGTTCATCACCGTGGACCGGACCCGCGGTTCGAAGGCAACGGCGAGGCCCGCGGTCATGAACTTCCTGGCGGTGGACATGGCATGGATGCCCTCCGGCCCCGGCGCGGCGATGAATCCGTTGCGGAAATCGATCGCGAGATGCCGATTGCCCTTCAGGGCGTCGGCGCGTTTTTCGCCTTCCTGACGCAGGCGGGCGACGAAATCACGCCCCACGGCATCGTCATCGTCCAACCGGAATTGCAGGGTTGCGCTGTCATGCTGGCGGACCGCGTTGATCGCCTCCTTCATGACATCGCGATGCGGGCCGGGGGCGTGTTCCTGGATGACGACCTGGGGGATATCCTCGACAAGGTCGAACAGCCGGTTGCCGTCCTCGACGGGCAGGTTGTCGCCCACCACGATGACGAAGGTGAAATCGGGATCGGTCTGGGCCCGGAGGGAGGGCAGGGTGAAGGCTTCGAAATAGCGGAACCGTTCTTCCATCCTGGCCGGATCATAGAGGTAGGCGGAGCGGTCCCCGACGCTGTCATGCATCACCTGGAACCCGCCAAGCGCGGGGTAGGAGAAGCGGCACAGCCCTATCACCTGCATGATTTGCCCTTTCTGCCCGACGCGGATCGCCGGTGCCTCTGGCCCGAAGATGCTTGCGACCGGCCGTTGGGCAGAGTATTGCACCCGTCCGTACACGCGGCAAGCCGGCGGGTAAGGGTATGTTGACAACCCAATCGACTCCCCGTATACGCGCGCCAATCGGCTTTGGGGGTGCCCCCGCCGCCTATCGAATCGAAGTGGTCAAGATCCGGGTTGCAACGCCCCGATCCTCTGTAAAACCCGCCGCGTCGTTCCCCGCGAACGAGGGGACGCATGCGGTTTTTGTGCGTTGCGTGGACGCGCGCAGCGTGAAGACAAGAGAAACCGCACCCACGGGGTGCACGCATATGTGAGAGAATGGGGAACGACGCCCGATGCCAACGATCCAACAGCTGATCCGGAAACCCCGGCAGCCCAAAGTGAAACGCTCCAAATCCATGCACCTGGAACAGTGCCCGCAGAAACGCGGCGTCTGCACCCGGGTCTACACCACCACCCCGAAGAAGCCGAACTCGGCTATGCGGAAGGTGGCCAAGGTGCGTCTGACCAACGGTTACGAAGTCATCAGCTACATCCCGGGTGAAAGCCACAACCTGCAGGAACACTCCGTGGTCCTGATCCGCGGCGGCCGTGTGAAAGACCTTCCCGGCGTCCGTTACCACATCCTGCGTGGTGTCCTGGATACCCAGGGTGTCAAAGACCGTAAGCAGCGTCGTTCGAAGTACGGCGCGAAGCGTCCGAAGTAAGAGGATCCTGAGAGATGTCCCGCCGTCACGCCGCTGAAAAACGCGAAATCCTGCCCGACGCCAAGTATGGTGACCGGGTTCTGACGAAATTCATGAACAACCTGATGGTCGACGGTAAGAAGTCGGTCGCAGAGAAGATCGTCTACAACGCCCTCGACCGCATCGAAGCCAAGGTCAAGCGCGCCCCGGTCGAGCTGTTCCACGAAGCACTCGACAACATCAAACCGTCGGTCGAGGTTCGCTCCCGTCGTGTTGGTGGCGCCACCTACCAGGTGCCCGTCGAAGTGCGTCCCGAGCGCCGCGAAGCTCTGGCCATCCGCTGGCTGATCACCGCGTCGCGTTCGCGTAACGAAAACACCATGGAAGAGCGCCTGGCCGGTGAGCTTCTGGATGCCGTCAATTCGCGCGGTACCGCCGTCAAGAAGCGTGAAGACACGCACAAGATGGCAGACGCGAACAAGGCGTTCAGCCACTACCGCTGGTAACCCTTCCTCTAACTCTTCCACCAAAGGCTGCATAACATGGCACGCGATTATCCCCTCGAGCGGTACCGGAACTTCGGTATCATGGCGCATATCGACGCCGGCAAGACGACCTGCTCGGAACGGATCCTCTTCTACACCGGCAAGTCTCACAACATCGGTGAGGTGCACGATGGTGCGGCCACCATGGACTGGATGGAGCAGGAGCAGGAACGCGGGATCACCATCACCTCGGCTGCGACGACCACCTTCTGGCAGTGGCAGGAAGATCCGACCGCTGAAGGCACCTACGATACCAAGTATCGCATGAACATCATCGACACCCCCGGTCACGTCGACTTCACCATCGAAGTCGAACGTTCGCTGGCCGTGCTCGACGGTGCCGTCGCCGTTCTGGACGCCAACGCCGGTGTCGAGCCGCAGACCGAAACCGTTTGGCGCCAGGCCGACCGGTACAAGGTTCCGCGTATCGTCTTCGTCAACAAGATGGACAAGATCGGCGCCGACTTCTTCAACTGCGTGAAGATGATCGCAGACCGCACCGGCGCGATCCCGGCCCCGATCCAGATTCCGATCGGCGCCGAGAACGAGCTGGAAGGCATCATCGACCTGGTCACCATGGAAGAGTGGACCTGGAAGGGTGAAGACCTGGGCGCCTCCTGGACCCGTCAGCCGATCCGCGACGAGCTGAAAGAGCTCGCCGACGAATGGCGCGGTAAACTCATCGAGAACGCCGTCGAAATGGACGACGACGCGATGATGGAATACCTGGAAGGCAACGAGCCCGACATCCCGACCCTGCGCCAGCTGATCCGGAAGGGTACGCTGGACCTGAAATTCGTTCCGGTTCTGTGTGGCTCCGCGTTCAAGAACAAGGGTGTCCAGCCGCTGCTGAACGCCGTTGTCGATTACCTGCCGTCGCCGCTGGACGTCGTCGACTACATGGGCTTCAGCCCCGATGACGAAACGGAAACCCGTGACATCCCGCGCCGCGCGGATGACTCGATGCCGTTTGCCGGCCTGGCATTCAAGATCATGAACGACCCCTTCGTCGGCTCCCTGACCTTCACCCGGATCTATTCCGGCGTGATGAACAAGGGTGACTCGATCCTGAACTCCACCAAGGGCAAGAAAGAGCGCATCGGTCGTATGATGATGATGCACTCCAACAACCGTGAAGAGATCGAAGAAGCCTTCGCAGGCGACATCATCGCGCTGGCGGGTCTGAAGGACACCACCACCGGTGACACGCTGTGCGACGCCAAGGCGCCGGTCGTTCTCGAAACGATGACCTTCCCGGATCCGGTGATCGAGATCGCGGTCGAGCCCAAGACGAAGGGCGACCAGGAGAAGATGTCCCAGGGCCTCGCGCGCCTCGCCGCCGAAGACCCGTCCTTCCGCGTGGAAACCGACCTGGAATCGGGTCAGACCATCATGAAGGGCATGGGCGAACTTCACCTCGACATCCTCGTCGATCGCCTGAAGCGCGAATTCAAGGTCGAAGCCAACATCGGTGCACCGCAGGTGGCCTATCGCGAAACGATCTCCCACGAGATCGAGCACACCTACACCCACAAGAAGCAGTCGGGTGGTTCGGGTCAGTTCGCAGAGGTCAAGCTCATCATCTCGCCGACCGAGGCAGGTGAAGGCTACTCCTTCGAATCCCGCATCGTTGGCGGTGCCGTTCCGAAGGAATACATCCCGGGCGTCGAAAAGGGCATCCAGTCCGTCATGGACAGCGGTCCGCTCGCCGGCTTCCCCGTGATCGACTTCAAGGTCGCGCTGATCGACGGTAAGTTCCACGACGTGGACTCCTCGGTTCTGGCCTTCGAAATCGCATCCCGGATGGCCATGCGTGAAGGTCTGCGCAAGGCTGGCGCCAAGCTGCTGGAACCGATCATGAAGGTCGAAGTGATCACGCCGGAAGAATACACCGGTAGCATCATCGGCGACCTGACGTCCCGTCGTGGCCAGGTCTCCGGTCAGGAGCCGCGCGGCAACGCGATCGCGATCGACGCGAACGTGCCGCTGGCCAACATGTTCGGCTACATCAACAACCTGCGCTCCATGTCCTCGGGCCGCGCGCAGTTCACGATGCAGTTCTCGCATTACGACCCGGTCCCGCAGAACATCTCGGACGAGATCCAGTCGAAATACGCATAAGCGGCGGGGCGGCGCTGGCCGCCCGCCCCAAACCGTCAGACGGGTGCACCCACCCGTCACCAAAATAAAAGGGAGCCTATCATGGCAAAGGAAAAGTTTGAGCGCGGCAAACCGCATTGCAACATCGGCACGATCGGTCACGTTGACCACGGCAAGACGACGCTGACGGCGGCGATCACGAAGTACTTCGGTGACTTCCGCGCCTACGACCAGATCGACGGCGCGCCGGAAGAAAAGGCCCGCGGCATCACGATCTCGACCGCCCACGTGGAATACGAGACCGACGCGCGTCACTACGCCCACGTCGACTGCCCCGGCCACGCCGACTACGTGAAGAACATGATCACCGGTGCCGCCCAGATGGACGGCGCGATCCTGGTCGTGAACGCTGCTGACGGCCCGATGCCGCAGACCCGCGAGCACATCCTGCTGGGCCGTCAGGTGGGTATCCCTGCCATGGTCGTGTTCCTGAACAAGGTCGACCAGGTGGACGACGAGGAACTGCTTGAGCTGGTGGAAATGGAAGTCCGCGAGCTGCTGTCCGAATACGACTTCCCGGGCGACGATATCCCGATCATCGCGGGCTCCGCGCTGGCGGCGATGGAAGGCAACAACCCGGAAATCGGCGAGAACAAGATCCGCGAACTGATGGCGGCCGTGGATGAGTACATCCCGCAGCCGGCCCGCGCCGTGGACCAGCCGTTCCTGATGCCGATCGAAGACGTGTTCTCGATCTCGGGCCGCGGCACCGTCGTGACCGGCCGTGTCGAGCGTGGCGTCGTGAACGTCGGCGACGAACTGGAAATCGTCGGCATCAAGGACACGCAGAAGACGACCTGCACCGGTGTGGAAATGTTCCGCAAGCTGCTGGATCGCGGTGAAGCCGGCGACAACATCGGCGCCCTGCTGCGCGGCATCGACCGTGAAGCCGTCGAGCGTGGCCAGGTTCTCTGCAAGCCGGGTTCCGTGAAGCCGCACACCAAGTTCGAAGCCGAAGCCTACATCCTGACGAAGGATGAAGGTGGCCGTCACACGCCGTTCTTCGCGAACTACCGTCCGCAGTTCTACTTCCGGACGACCGACGTGACCGGCACCGTCGAGCTGCCCGAGGGCACCGAGATGGTGATGCCGGGCGACAACCTGAAGTTCACCGTTGAACTGATCGCCCCGATCGCGATGGAAGAGCAGCTGCGCTTCGCCATCCGTGAAGGCGGCCGGACCGTGGGCTCGGGCGTTGTCTCGAAGGTTATCGAGTAATCGGCACCCCGCCGGGGCGCATCAAGCGCCCCTCTGAATACCGGAGCCCCGTTCAACCGGGGCTCCATCCAATAAAGGGTTCGACGAAGGGGCAGGGTGGTCCTGTTTCTTCCTCTCAACTCAAACGCCGAAGAAGGCTGAATTGACATGTCAGGTCAAACCATTCGCATCCGGCTGAAGGCATTCGATTACCGCGTCCTGGACACCAGCACGCAGGAAATCGTGAACACGGCGAAGCGCACCGGCGCTACCGTTCGTGGCCCGATCCCGCTGCCCAACAAGATCGAGAAGTTCACGGTTCTCCGTGGCCCTCACGTCGACAAGAAATCCCGCGATCAGTTCGAGATCCGGACGCACAAGCGTCTGCTCGATATCGTGGATCCGACCCCGCAGACGGTGGACGCGCTGATGAAGCTCGACCTCGCCGCCGGCGTGGATGTCGAGATCAAGGTGTAAGGGAGGCAACTGAACATGCTGCGTTCCGGTATCATCGCAAAAAAAGTCGGCATGACCCGTCTCTTCATGGAAGACGGCAAGCAGATCCCCGTGACCGTTCTTCAGCTGGACAAGCTGCAGGTCGTCGCTCAGCGGACCGCTGATGCCCATGGCTACACTGCCGTCCAGCTGGGCGCCGGCACGGCCAAGGCCAAGCGGACCTCCAAGGCGATGCGCGGCCACTTTGCCGCTGCAAAGGTCGAACCCAAGCGGAAGATCGCGGAATTCCGCGTCGATCCCGATAACTTGATCAATGTCGGTGAGGAAATCACGGCTGACCATTACTTCGAAGGTCAGTACGTCGATGTCTGCGGCACCTCGATCGGTAAGGGCTTCGCCGGTGCCATGAAGCGTCACAACTTCGGTGGTCTGCGCGCTACCCACGGCGTGTCGATCTCGCACCGTTCGCACGGCTCCACGGGTCAGTGTCAGGATCCCGGCAAGGTCTTCAAAGGCAAGAAGATGGCTGGTCACATGGGCGCCGTGCGCGTCACCACGCAGAACCTGCAGGTCGTCAAGACTGACAGCGAGCGTGGCCTGATCATGATCAAGGGCGCCGTTCCCGGCTCCAAAGGTGGCTGGGTGACGATCAAGGATGCGGTCAAGAAACCGTTCCCCGAGAACGCGATCCTGCCCGCCGCTCTGAAATCCGCCGCTGAAGAAGCCCGCAAGGCCGCTGAAGAAGCTGCTGCCCAGGCCGAAGCCGAAGCCAAAGCCGCCGAAGAGGCAGCCGCCGCAGAAGCCGCCGCCGCCGAGGAAGCCGCTCTGAAAGAAGCCGAGGCTGACATCGAAGCCGAGAAGAAGGAAGGCGACGAATGAAACTCGACGTGATCAAACTGGACGGCTCCGCAGCCGGTTCCGTCGATCTCGGCGACGAGATCTTCGGCCTGGAACCGCGTGCCGACATCCTGCACCGTGTGGTCCGCTGGCAGCGTAACAACGCGCAGCAGGGCACCCACAAGGTCAAGACCCGGTCCGAGACCTCCTATTCGACCAAGAAGATCTATCGCCAGAAGGGCACCGGCGGCGCACGCCACGGTGACCGCAACGCTCCGATCTTCCGCAAGGGTGGTATCTACAAGGGTCCGACGCCGCGTTCGCACGGCCACGACCTGCCCAAGAAGTTCCGCAAGCTCGGCCTGAAGCATGCCCTGTCCGCCAAGGTCAAGGAAGGCTCTCTGGTCATCATCGAGTCCGCGGAATCCGAAGGCAAGACCAACGCCCTGGCCAAGCAGGTCAAGGCTCTGGGCTGGAAGCGTGCCCTGATCATCGACGGCGCCGCTGTCAACGAAGGCTTCGCCAAGGCCGCCGCGAATATCGACGGTCTGGACGTGCTGCCCTCGATCGGCGCCAACGTCTATGACATCCTCAAGCGTGACACCCTGGTGATCACGAAGGCGGGTGTCGAAGCACTGGAGGCTCGACTGAAATGAGCGCGAAGGCAGAACATTACGACGTGATCCGCAAGCCGGTCATCACCGAAAAGGCAACCATGGCCTCCGAAGCCAATGCCGTTGTCTTCGAAGTGGCGGTCGACGCGAACAAACCGCAGATCAAAGAGGCCGTCGAGGCTCTCTTCGGTGTCAAGGTGAAGGCCGTGAACACGACCGTCACCAAAGGCAAGGTCAAGCGGTTCCGTGGCGTCCTGGGTCAGCGTAACAAGGTCAAGAAGGCCTATGTCACGCTGGAAGAGGGCAACACGATCGACGTGTCCACGGGTCTCTGATCCGACCGGGTGAGGCACGACCTCACCGCCAGAGTTCAAAGGCCCCCCGCAGCAATGTGGGGGGCTTTTTCGTTTCTGGATGCCCTCTGGAGCATATTGCGTTAATTCGATGGTTTTTAAGCTAAGCGGTGCATTCTTCAGATCTGTTCTGCGTGCTGTCTGATATTTCGACATTCAATATTTCTATGATTTCCTGATATGCATCTTCAATCCCGTCTAAGAATTCTGCTTGTTCCAAGTTTTCAGTATTGGCGTCCGTAATTATCTTGAGAATTCTTTCTTGAGTAATCGGCTTAACGGTTTTTGGTATCTCAGACTTAAGGTCTTGTAGTGTCTCCATGTGCAGCAATAATTCTATTATCGCGGAACGGTTCGCTTCAAGGTCTGTTACTTGTTGTCGACCAGAAACGTAGTCTTTCATTAATTCGCGTTGATATGTCATGAACGCATTTTGGTTGAGTCGAAAAACTTCGACTGCTGCAAAAAGTTCCTCTCGCACCGCGACAGTTTCTAATATCGATTTTTCAATGCAAGCAGCAAAGGAAGTGGCAGAGACAGCCTGTTCCAGAGCTCTTTCGGATTGTTTTTGGGAGTTGATAGACTGATAAAACGCGAGAGAGCTGAATAAAATTCCTGAAATAATACCAACCTTTTCGAGTAGGTTTTGGTTCTTTCGACCCATTTCTTTGTGCCCTCAGTGGAAAGTTATCATGTAAATATTTTTCGGGATGTGTTGGAATGTGTCAATACTTAGAGCTACGCAGATCATGAAGCCGTTGAGGCGCTCTTTGGTTTCAAGGTGATTGCCGTGAACACGACCATCACTAAAGGCAAGACCAAGCGGTTCCGAGGCCGTATGGGCACACGTAAGGAAATCAAGAATGCTTATGTCACCCTTGAACAGGTTAATTCGATCGACGTATCGACCGACATTTGGGGATATTGGGATAACCCCCGCCAAACAAAATGGTAAAGCTCTTCGTAGCGATGCGGGGGCTTTCTGTTAGGGCCTTCGCGCGGGGTGCGGCACGGGCCTTTTTGCAGGCGGTGGTCTTGCAGTGCGATCTGGTGCTGACGGGGTTGACCTGAACCCCAAGTGACTCTAAACGACCCCATCCGCAAAGCCCCGGATTCGTCCGGGGCTCTGCTTTTGGTCGTCAGACCATACGAACCGGGGACCTTCGGGGCCCTCTATTGGTCACCTTCGGGGGGCCTCACACATAGCCGGGCGCTCACGCCTGGCACTGCTAAACGGAAGACAGAAAGCATGGCACTCAAGTCGTATAAGCCGACGACGCCGGGCCAGCGCGGGCTGGTGCTGATCGACCGTTCGGAGCTCTGGAAAGGACGCCCCGTCAAATCCCTCACCGAGGGTCTGACGAAATCGGGCGGCCGGAACAACACCGGACGGATCACCTCGCGCCGCCGCGGGGGTGGGGCGAAACGCCTCTACCGGATCGTCGATTTCAAGCGTAACAAATTTGATGTTGCGGCCACCGTCGAGCGGATCGAATACGACCCGAACCGGACCGCATTCATCGCGCTGATCAAGTATGAAGATGGCGAACAGGCCTACATCCTGGCGCCCCAGCGTCTGGCCGTCGGCGACAGCATCGTCGCAGGCGAAAAGGTCGACATCAAGCCGGGCAACTGCATGCCCTTCAGCGGCATGCCGATCGGTACCATCGTTCACAACATCGAACTGAAGCCCGGCAAGGGTGGTCAGATCGCACGCGCCGCGGGCACCTATGCCCAGTTCGTCGGCCGTGACGGTGGCTACGCCCAGATCCGCCTCAGCTCCGGTGAGCTGCGCATGGTCCGTCAGGAATGCAAGGCCACCGTCGGTGCCGTGTCGAACCCCGACAACAGCAACCAGAACATCGGTAAAGCCGGCCGCAACCGCCACAAGGGCATCCGCCCGAGCGTCCGTGGTGTCGTGATGAACCCGATCGATCACCCCCATGGTGGTGGTGAAGGTCGGACCTCGGGTGGTCGTCACCCGGTCACGCCCTGGGGCAAGCCGACCAAGGGTGCACGCACCCGCGACAAGAACAAGGCGTCCTCGAAGCTCATCATCCGCTCGCGGCACGCTAAGAAGAAAGGGCGCTAAGCTATGTCTCGCTCTGTATGGAAAGGCCCCTTTGTCGACGCTTACGTGCTGAAGAAAGCCGAAGCGGCGCGCGAATCCGGGCGTAACGAAGTCATCAAGATCTGGTCCCGCCGTTCGACGATCCTGCCCCAGTTCGTGGGCCTGACGTTCGGCGTCTACAACGGCCAGAAGCACGTTCCCGTGAACGTGTCCGAGGACATGATCGGTCAGAAATTCGGTGAATACTCGCCGACCCGTACCTATTACGGGCATGCTGCCGACAAAAAAGCGAAGCGGAAGTAAGTCATGGGCAAGGCACAAAACCCCCGCCGCGTGGCCGACAACGAAGCAATGGCAAAACTGCGCATGCTTCGCACCAGCCCGCAGAAACTCAACCTGGTCGCCGCACTGATCCGCGGCAAGAAGGTGGACAAGGCCCTCACGGACCTGACCTTCTCGAAAAAGCGGATCGCCGAGGACGTGAAGAAATGCCTTCAGTCCGCGATTGCGAACGCCGAAAACAACCACAACCTGGACGTCGATGAACTGATCGTCGCCGAGGCCTATGTGGGTAAGAACCTTCAGATGAAGCGTGGCCGTCCCCGGGCACGTGGCCGCTATGGCCGCATCGTGAAGCCGTTTTCGGAACTCACCATCAAGGTGCGTCAGATCGAGGAGCAAGCCTAATGGGTAACAAAACCAATCCGATCGGCATGCGCCTTCAGGTCAACCGCACCTGGGATAGCCGCTGGTACGCCGATACCAAGGATTTCGGTGATCTTCTGCTGGAAGACATCCGGATCCGCGAGTTCATCAAGAAAGAGTGCAAGCAGGCCGGCGTCGCTCGCGTCATCATCGAACGTCCGCACAAGAAGTGCCGTGTGACCATTCACACCGCGCGTCCGGGCGTCATCATCGGCAAGAAAGGCGCGGACATCGAAGTCCTGCGCAAGAAGATCGCCGCGATGACCGACAGCGAACTGCACCTGAACATCGTCGAAGTTCGCAAGCCCGAACTCGACGCCGCTCTGGTCGGTGAATCCATCGCACAGCAGTTGGAGCGTCGTGTTTCGTTCCGCCGCGCGATGAAGCGTGCCGTGCAGAACGCCATGCGCATGGGCGCCCTGGGTATCCGGGTGAACGTCGCTGGCCGTCTGGGCGGTGCCGAAATCGCACGGACCGAATGGTACCGCGAAGGCCGTGTGCCCCTGCACACCCTGCGCGCGGATATCGACTACGCCCATTCCGAAGCCGAAACGCCCTATGGCATCATCGGCATCAAGGTGTGGATCTTCAAAGGCGAAATCATGGAGCATGACCCGCAGGCGCGTGATCGCCGTGCGCAAGAGCTCCAGGATGGTCCGGCCCCCCGCGGAGCGGGCGGCGGTCGCCGCGACCGGTAAGGAGACAGAAAGATGCTTCAACCGAAACGCACGAAATTCCGCAAGCAGTTCAAAGGCCGGATCAAGGGCGACGCCAAGGGTGGCTCGGATCTGAACTTTGGCACTTACGGTCTCAAGGCGACCCAGCCCGAGCGTGTCACCGCACGCCAGATCGAAGCCGCACGCCGTGCCATGACGCGCCACATGAAGCGTCAGGGCCGTGTCTGGATCCGTATCTTCCCGGACGTCCCCGTGACGGCCAAGCCCATCGAAGTTCGTATGGGTAAAGGTAAGGGTTCCGTCGACCGCTGGGCCTGCAAGGTCAAGCCGGGCCGCGTGATGTTCGAAATCGACGGCGTCAACGAAGACATCGCCCGCGAAGCCCTGCGCCTCGCCGCGATGAAGCTTCCGATCAAGACCCGCGTCGTGGTTCGCGAAGACTGGTAAGCCCGGTCTTCCACGATCAGAACAAAAAGACCCCCGCAGCCCAGGCTGCGGGGGTCTTTCTTTATAGGGGCCTCGGTTTCAGGCCGGAGAGGGCGCAGGGCTTACAGCAGCCCCGCGATCGCGTCCTTCAGCGGCGTGGTCGGGCGCCCGATCAGCGACGACAGCTGCCCGCCATTGTCGTAGAGCGCGCCGTTCTTCGCTGCCGTGTCGAAGCCCGCAAAGGCCGCCGCCATCGGCTCGGGGAAGCCCGCGCCGGTCAGAACCTTGGCGTATTCCTCCTCGGGCATGTCGACATAAGGCACCTCCTTGCCGGTCTGGGCCGACAGCTCTGCCGCGAACTCGGCCAGCGTGTAGGCGCTGTCTCCGGCCAGTTCGTAGGTCTTGCCCTTGTGCCCGTCGCCCGTCAGCACGGTGACTGCGGCCTCGGCGTAGTCGTCCCGCGTGGCCGAGGCGATGCGCCCGTCGCCCGCGCTGCCGACAAAGGCGCCGTGCTCCAGCGCCGACGGGATCGAGGCGCCGTAGTTCTCCGTGTACCAGCCATTGCGCAGCAGCGTGACGTCCAGACCGGACGCGGCCAGCGCGGCCTCGGTTTCGCGGTGTTCGCCCGCCAGGCTCAGCTCCGACGCATCCGCATGCAGAACCGAGGTGTAGACGACATGGCCGACGCCCGCGGCCTTGGCGGCATCGATCACCGCCTGGTGCTGCGGCACGCGTTTGCCGATTTCGCTGGCCGAGATCAGCAGCAGGGTATCGACGCCCTGCAACGCCGGGACCAGCTGATCGGGCTGGTCGTAATCGAAGGCGCGGGTCTCCACGCCCAGCTCGGCGGCTTTTTCCGGCGACCGGGCCAGCGCGACGATGCTGGTCGGGTCGACCTTGGCTTTCAGTTTCTCGATGACGATGCGGCCCAGTTGCCCCGTGGCGCCGGTCACTGCGATGGTCATGTTTGTTCTCCTTTGATCTGATCGTTGTTTTCCTGATCGACCGCCGATATATATTGACCACTAATCAATCGTAAGTACGCACAGAAATGTAAGTATGGAAAAAGATCCTCAAACCCTCTCCGCCCGCTTGCAAAAGGGCGACCTGCTGGCCGCCAATTGCCCGTCCCGCGACGTGCTGAAACATGTGACCAGCCGCTGGGGCGTGCTGGTCCTCATCGCGCTCGAAGCTGAAACCCTGCGCTTCAGCGCCCTGCGCCGGCGCATCGGCGGGGTCAGCGAACGGATGCTGGCCCAGACGCTGAAATGGCTCGAAGGGGATGGGCTGGTGGAGCGGATCGAATATGACGTGGTCCCGCCCCATGTCGAATATCGTCTCACGCCCCTTGGGCTGGAGGCCGCGGCCAAGGTGCGCGACCTGGCGGACTGGATCGAAACCAGCCTGCCCAGCATCGCCGCCCATTGGGCCGAACGCGAGGATACGTCGGACAAGGCGGGGCAGGGGGCCGCCTAGCCCCCTCGCATCGCGGCGCGAAACCGGCTAGAGCGGCACAAACGCCATTCGCAGCAGAGGCCGCCATGCCCGAATTCAAGTCTCTCTTCGCCACGCCGCTTTACCATGCGCGCCTTTCGGATTTCGACCCGAAGGTGGATACCGATGAACTGGAGGCCTCCTGCTATTCGATCGCCGAGGACGACGAGGCCGGCCAGACCTGGTGCGAGGAACAGGGCTATCCCGGCTACACCTCCTACGCCTCGCTGACCGATCTGCCCTGGCGCTTCCCGATCTTCGCCGATGTGGTCAAGGCGCTCGACCAGCATGTCGCCGCCTTTGCAGAACATTGTCAGCTGGATCTGGGTGACAAGCAGCTGCAGCTTGAAGACCTCTGGATCAACATCCTGCCCGAGGGCGGCAGCCATTCCAGCCATATCCACCCGCATTCGGTGATCTCGGGGACGACCTATGTCGCGATGCCCGACGGGGCCTCCGCGCTCAAGCTCGAGGATCCGCGCCTGCCCATGATGATGGCGGCGCCCACGCGGGTGAAAAATGCTCGCGAAGAGCTCAAGCCCTTCGTCTACATCGCCCCCGCTCCCGGGGACGTCCTGTTGTGGGAAAGCTGGTTACGCCACGAAGTTCCGATGAGTATGTCCGAAGAGGATCGAATATCGGTCAGTTTTAACTATAAGTGGGAATAACTAATGAATCGGGGGGCAGAGGAGTGGTAAATGAAGGATCACGGCACCAGGCTGCTGTTCGACATGTTCACGGATGCGCCGCCGCCAATGGACCTGCGGGATGAAGGCAACACGGGGCGTCTGATTTACAGCGTTCGCGGCGGCTCCTTCGAAGGGGAACGACTGCGCGGAACCGTCCTGCCGACCTGCGGGGATTGGGTGACCATCTGCCCCGGCGGACGGCTTGAATTCGATGCCCGCATCCTGCTGCGCACGGATGACGATGCGCTGATCTATATCAGTTTCACCGGTCACCAGATGGTCACCGACGAACAGGTCGCCCTGATGGAACAGGGCAACCTCCACCGGTCATCCGATACCAGCTATGTCATCAATCCGGTCTTCGAGACCTGTTCGCAGAAATATGCCTGGCTGAAAGACATCCGTGCGGTCTGCCATGGCCATCGCACGTCCGAAGGGCTGCAATCCCAGTTTTACGAGCTGCTCTGACCGCCGAAACCCGCTCATCGGACGGCCTCCGGCCTTTGGAATGCAGGTGGAAAGGCTTCGTGGCAGCAAGGGGGTTGCTTTGTTGGCGGATCGCGCGTAAACGGCCCCCTCATCATGACTCCACCGGAATCAGGGTGACCCGGCGCTTTGCGCTATGGGGCCTACCGGTGATGTTGAAAGGAAAGAGATATGAGCGCGCAAGAGCTCCGCGATAAGACCCCGGACCAGCTCCGTGAAGAGCTGGCCAATCTGAAGAAAGAGCAGTTCAACCTGCGCTTTCAGCAGGCCACTGGCCAACTGGAAAACCCCGCACGTATGCGTGCCGCGCGCCGTCAGGCCGCCCGCGTCCTGACCGTGCTGAACGAAAAAGCCGCTTCGGCTGCCGAATAAGGGAAGATCCAGATGCCCAAACGTATCCTGTCCGGCGTCGTCACTTCTGACGCCAACGCCCAGACCGTCACCGTGTCGGTGGAACGCCGCTTCACGCACCCGGTTCTGAAAAAGACCATCCGTAAGTCCAAGAAATACCGGGCTCACGATGAGAACAACACCTTCAAGAAAGGTGATGAGGTCCGCATTCAGGAATGCGCACCGAAATCGAAGACCAAACGTTGGGAAGTCATCAACGCCTGAGGCGTCGACGATCCAGCTTAATCGAAACCCTGGGGGACAAGGGCGCTGCAGCCCTCCCCAAAGGTCGGGAGAAACCAAATGATCCAGATGCAGACCAATCTGGATGTCGCTGACAACTCCGGTGCTCGCCGGGTTCAGTGCATCAAGGTCCTCGGCGGTTCCCACCGTCGTTATGCGTCGGTTGGCGACATCATCGTTGTCTCGGTGAAAGAAGCCATTCCGCGCGGCCGTGTGAAAAAGGGTGACGTCCGCAAGGCCGTCGTCGTTCGCACCGCCAAGGAAGTTCGTCGTGAAGACGGCACCTCCATCCGCTTCGACCGCAACGCCGCCGTCATCCTGAACAACGCAGGTGAACCGGTCGGCACCCGTATCTTCGGGCCGGTCGTGCGCGAACTGCGTGCCAAGAACTTCATGAAGATCATCTCGCTTGCTCCGGAGGTGCTGTAATGGCTGCGAAACTCCGCAAGGGTGACAAGGTCATCGTCCTGTCCGGTAAGGACAAGGGCAAGACCGGCGAAATCACCAAGGTCATGCCGCAGGATGGCAAGGCCGTGGTCGAAGGCATCAACATGGCCGTTCGTCACACCCGTCAGACCCAGACCCAGCAGGGCGGGCGTCTGCCCAAGGCTCTGCCGATCGACATCTCGAACCTGGCATTCGTCGACGCCAACGGCAAACCGACCCGCGTCGGTTTCAAGATGGACGGCGACAAGAAGGTTCGTTTCGCCAAGACCACGGGGGACGTGATCGATGCTTGATACCGCGAACTACACCCCGCGTCTGAAGGCCGCTTACAACGACAGCATCCGTGCTGCCATGAAAGAGGAATTCGGCTACACGAACGACATGATGATCCCGCGCCTGGACAAGATCGTCCTGAACATTGGCTGCGGCGCCGAAGCGGTGAAGGACAGCAAGAAGGCCAAGTCGGCTCAGGAAGACCTGACGCTGATCGCCGGCCAGAAGGCCCTGATCACCACGGCGAAGAAATCCATCGCAGGTTTCCGCGTCCGCGAAGACATGCCGCTGGGCGCCAAGGTGACCCTGCGCGCTGACCGGATGTACGAATTCCTGGATCGCCTGATCACCATCGCCATGCCCCGTATCCGCGACTTCCGTGGCGTCTCGGGCAAATCCTTCGATGGCCGTGGCAACTACGCCATGGGCATGAAGGAACATATCGTCTTCCCCGAAATCAACTTCGACAAGGTCGATGAGGTCTGGGGTCTGGACATCGTGATCGCCACCACCGCGAAAACCGACGCGGAAGCAAAGGCGCTGTTGAAGCACTTCAACATGCCCTTCAACAGCTGACGCGGGAGAGAGAGTTATGGCTAAAAAATCCATGGTTGAGCGCGAGAAAAAGCGCGAGCGTCTGGTGAAGAAATACGCTGCCAAGCGCGCCGAACTGAAAGAAATCATCAACGACGAGTCCAAGCCGATGGAAGAGCGTTTCCGCGCCACCCTGAAGCTGGCCGAGCTGCCCCGCAACTCGTCCCCGACCCGTCTTCACAACCGTTGCCAGCTGACCGGCCGTCCCCATGCTTACTACCGTAAGCTCAAGGTCTCCCGGA
Organism: Pseudooceanicola atlanticus; assembly: GCF_000768315.1. Lineage (GTDB taxonomy): Bacteria > Pseudomonadota > Alphaproteobacteria > Rhodobacterales > Rhodobacteraceae > Pseudooceanicola > Pseudooceanicola atlanticus. The sequence goes on along the minus strand of NZ_AQQX01000010.1, from coordinate 56,283 downwards.
TCATGCTGCGGGAACTGGGCTCCAACGGCCAGATCCCCGGTCTCGTGAAATCGAGCTGGTAAGGAGGGCTGTGATATGAACGATCCTATCGGCGATATGCTCACCCGTATCCGCAACGCCCAGCTGCGCGGCAAATCCACCGTCTCCACGCCGGCATCCAAGCTGCGCGCATGGGTCCTGGATGTGCTGGCAGACGAAGGCTACATCCGCGGCTATGAAAAAGGCACGAATGCAGAAGGTCACCCGACCCTCGAAATCAGCCTGAAGTACTACGAAGGCACCCCCGTCATCCGCGAACTCAAGCGTGTTTCCACGCCGGGCCGTCGCGTTTACATGGGTGTCAAGGACGTCCCGCAGGTCCGTCAGGGCCTGGGTGTGTCGATTGTCTCCACGTCCAAGGGCGTGATGTCGGATGCAGCAGCACGCAGCCAGAATGTTGGCGGCGAAGTGCTCTGCACCGTATTCTAAGGAGGTCTGCAATGTCTCGTATTGGTAAACGTCCGGTCGAGCTGCCCTCTGGCGTCTCCGCGACGATTTCGGGCCAGACCGTCGAAGTGAAGGGGCCGAAAGGCACCCACAGCTTCACCGCCACGGACGATGTCACCATCGTGCAGGAAGACAACGCCATCACCGTGACGCCGCGCGGCAAGTCCAAGCGCGCCCGTCAGCAGTGGGGCATGTCCCGCACCATGGTCGCAAACATGGTCCAGGGTGTCTCCGACGGCTTCAAGAAAGAGCTCGAGATCAACGGCGTCGGTTACCGTGCCGCTGTTCAGGGCAACGTGCTGAAGCTGAACCTCGGCTACTCCCATGATGTCGACTTCGCCATTCCGGCGGGTGTCACCATCACGACCCCGAAGCCGACGGAAGTGATCGTCGAGGGTTCCGACCCTCAGCTTGTGGGCCAGGTCGCGGCGAATATCCGCGAATGGCGCGCGCCGGAGCCCTACAAGGGCAAGGGCATCAAGTACAAGGACGAGTACATCTTCCGTAAGGAAGGCAAGAAGAAGTAAGGACGCGACAGATGGCTACAAGCAAACGCTCCCTGTTCCTGAAGCGCCGCCTGCGCGTCCGGAACAAACTCCGCAAGGTGAACGCAGGCCGCGTTCGTCTTTCGGTTCACCGTTCGAACAAGAACATCAGCGTCCAGCTGATCGACGATGTGAACGGCGTCACCCTGGCGTCCGCATCCTCGCTCGAGAAGGACCTGGGTATCTTCGGCAAGAACAACGTCGAGGCGGCCACCAAGGTCGGCGCGGCGATTGCCGAACGTGCCAAGAAAGCCGGCGTGGAAGAAGCTTACTTCGACCGCGGTGGTTTCTTGTACCACGGCAAGATCAAGGCACTGGCCGATGCGGCCCGTGAGAATGGTCTGAAACTCTGATCGGTCGGATGCGCCCCCGCGCGCATCCAGCCACGGAACGGGCAGGCGATACTCCGGTATCGCCTGCTTCCACACCAGAGGGCGCCACGTCGCCCCGATGATCCGGGAGCGTTCCGCAAGGACCTCACCTGGATTGGACAAACCGGGCTCCAGTCTCTGGACCCACGATGAAAGGAGAGCCCATGGCTCGTGATGATAACCGCCGGGGTCGCGATCGCGACGAAGCTCCGGAATTTGCAGATCGCCTGGTTGCGATCAACCGTGTGTCCAAGACCGTCAAGGGTGGTAAGCGCTTCGGCTTCGCAGCCCTCGTCGTCGTTGGCGACCAGAAAGGCCGCGTCGGCTTTGGCAAAGGTAAGGCCAAGGAGGTCCCCGAGGCCATCCGCAAGGCAACCGAACAAGCCAAGCGCCAGATGATCCGCGTCCCGCTGCGCGAAGGCCGCACCCTGCACCACGACATGGAAGGCCGCCACGGCGCTGGCCGCGTCGTCATGCGCACCGCCCCGACCGGTACCGGTATCATCGCCGGTGGTCCGATGCGTGCCGTGTTCGAAATGCTGGGTATCCAGGACGTCGTCGCCAAGTCGATCGGCTCCCAGAACCCCTACAACATGATCCGCGCCACGCTGAACGGCCTCACCAAAGAGTCCAGCCCCCGCATGGTGGCTCAGCGTCGCGGCAAGAAAGTGGCCGACATCCTGCCCAAGCGTGACGAAGCGCCGGCAGAATCGTCGCAGATCGCCGAGGAGGCATAATCCATGGCTACCATCGTCGTGAAACAGATCGGTTCGCCGATCCGCCGCCCCGCCATCCAGCGCCAGACGCTGATCGGCCTGGGCCTGAACAAGATGCACAAGACCAGCGAGCTTGAGGACACCCCCTCGGTCCGCGGCATGATCCGCAAGATCCCGCACCTGGTCGAGATCGTCGAAGAAAAAGCTTAATCAAGGCGATCATCCGGTCCGCCGGATATCAGAAATCGGAAACGCCCCTATCCTCAGGATCGGGGCGTTTTTCTTTGCATCACGGTCTGAGGGAACCAGTCAGCCGTCCCGCACCCCCACGATCAGCTGCGCCAGGTAGGCGTTCTGCCCGCGCGACAATCTTGCGACAGATGCCTCTCCGGCCCGCCGGGCGATCCCGTCATTGCGGTTCACCACGCGCCGCCGGTCGCTGCGCGCATAGGCGGGGTCAGAGGCATAGATCGCCTCGGAATTGCCGTCGTCGAAGAATATCTGCCCGGTCAGCAGGGTCTGCGCATCCAGGTAGACCTTGAAATGGATATGCACCGTCCGCCCCGGATACCAGCCGGGATAGATCGTCGTGAACTCCACCACGCCCCGCGCATCGGCCATCTGCGTGCCCCGCAGGAAGGTTTCGCCGCGGCCGTCGCCAAAGGCGGAATAGGTGCCCTGCGCGTCGCAATGCCAGATATCCACCCGCGCGCCCTCGATCGGGGCACAGCGCGGGTCCACCACCTGCATCCGCATCAGCAGTGGCTGCCCGTCGCGATCCTCGCGGATATCGCTGCGGATCATGCGGTCGGCGACGTAATAGGGCCCTTCCGTCGTTTCCGGCACCAGGCTGCACACATCGCTGCCCATCAGCAGCTGAGAGGTGTCCTGCGCCAGCGCCGCCCGCGGGATCATCAGCCCCGTTGCGGTCACGGCAAGGGTGATCAGGCTGTCACGGCGGGTCAGGGTCTTGGGGCTGTCCTGGGTCATGGGGGTCCTTTCTGCGCATCTGCGTCTGCTTGGACAGGTAGTACGCAGCGTCCGCGCGGCTCCGTCGCCATGCCCCGTTCCCGATCTTGTGAACGCTGCAACGGCAGGCGTGTCCCCGGCCGTCGCCGCGTCAGCGCCGTTTTCGGGTTTCCCTCCCCGCGCAAAGCAGGTTCACTCCGCCCCAGCCACCAACCGGATACCGAATGCCCATACCTGCCTCCGCCTTCCGCCATCACCCCGCGCTTGCCGGCCAGATTCGCCCGCCCGAGGACAGCTACTTCCGCGACCTCGACCTCGAGGAGATGGACCGCCGGATGATCGAACGCGGGGTGCCCATGCCCTGGCGGCGCACCGACGAAGACAGGGAAGCCACCCGCCACAAATTCCTGGCTGGGCACGAGGGGCCGCTCTGGGTCTTCGCCTACGGCTCTCTCATGTGGGATCCGGGCATCCTCTTCGACGAAGTCCGCCATGCGGTCTTCGAAGGCTATTCCCGCGCCATGTGCCTGGTCGACCGCCGGGGCGCCCGTGGCTCTGCCGAGGCGCCGGGCCTGATGGCGGGCCTGGCCGAGGGCGGGCGCTGCGATGGCCTCGTCTTCCGTATTCCCGCCGACCAGGTCGAGGAAGAAACCGAACGGCTCTGGCGGCGCGAGATGATCGCCCATGCCTATTACCCGGTCTTCGCCCCCGCCGCGACGCCGCAGGGGCCGATCACCGCCATGGCCTTCGTCGCCGACCCCGAGGCCGACATGATCGAGATCGACCTGCCTCGCGCACTCCAGGTCGATTACATCGCCAAGGGCGAGGGGTTTCTGGGCACGTCGCTGGAATATCTCGAAAACACCCTGGCGCAGTTCGACGCCATGGGCATCGACGATCCAGACCTCAAGGCGCTGCTGCGCGATGTGCGGGCGGTGGCGCCGGTGGGGCAGGGCGGCTAGGGCTCAGCCCGCCCGCAGATCCTGCTCGCGCGCGCCGATCAGCGCACAGCCCAGCGTGTCCTGCAATGCGGCCGACAATTCGTCGACCGTCCTCGTCGAGACATACATGCCCCCCGTGCGATCGGCGAGGCACCGCGCCACGCTGTCGTCGCCGGCAAAGACCTCCTGTTCGGGATTGTCCCAGGTCCAGTAATCCACCACCGTGCGGAACCCGATCACGTGGACCGTCAGGTCTCGCGCCTCGGCCGCCAGCGCCGCGCCCAGGCTACAGGGCCGTCCGCCGCAGGTTTCGTTGCCATCGGTGACCAGCACGACGATTCCGGCCTCGTTGCGGTAATCCAGCGCCTCGGCGGCCGCCTGCACGGAATTGGCCAGCGGCGTCAGCCCGCCGGGCCGCAGCGCGTTCACCGCGTCGATCACCGGCCCCGCCGCATCGACACGCGGGCCGAACCGCAGGTCGATCCCGTCGCATGACGCCTCTCCGGGGCCGTAGATGACAAGCCCGATCCGCCGCACCGGCGCGATCTGTGGCATGGCGCGGGACACGGCCTCGCGCGCCTCCTGAATGCGGGTGCGTTCGCTGGGGTCATAGCCGAACTCGTTCATCGAGCCGGACCCGTCAAACACCAGCATCGCATCGGTGGCGCAATCGGCGACGGCATGGGCCTGCGGGGCGGGGGCCATCAGGCCGGTCGCCAGCGTCAGGCCCGCAAGGGCACGCATGAAAACGGGGCGGTGCATGTCTACATGTCACACCGCCCCGCGGGAAAAAGCAATGTCGCGGATGCATCAGGCATCCGCGAGGCCCGTATCAGGCCGCGCGCGACTTGCGCGACCGGCGGCGTCCGCCGCCTGCCTTCTGGCCCTGTTTCTGGCCGCCATTGGCATTCGCGCCCGAATTGGAACCGGCATTGGCGCGGGGCTTGCCGCCGCCGCGACGGGATTTCCCGCCATTGCCGCCTTTCGGGCCACCACCGCCGCCACCGCGACGCTGCTTGGCCGCCTTGTCGGCGGCTGCACCTTCTTCGCGGGTCCAGATCGTACCGCTGGCCACGGGGATCTTGCGGCCCATGACCTTCTGGATGTCCAGGAACTCGCTCAACTCTGCCGGGGCGCAATAGGCGATCGCGGTGCCGTCGCGGCCCGCACGCGCGGTCCGGCCGATCCGGTGCACGTAATTGTCCGGCACGTTGGGCAGGTCGTAGTTGTAGACGTAGCGCACCTCGGGGATGTCGATGCCCCGCGCGGCCACGTCGGTCGCCACCAGCACCTTGATCTCGCCGGCCTTGAAGGCGGCGATGGCACGGTCGCGCTGACCCTGGCTCTTGTTGCCGTGGATCGAGGCCGCGGCATAGCCCGCCGCCACCAGTGCCTTCATCAGCTTTTCAGAGCCGTGTTTCGTGCGCCCGAAGACCAGCGCCGCCTCGTCGCGATGCTGATCCAGGTGTTCGATCAGCAGGTCGGTCTTGGCGGCCTGGGCGATGAAGTGCACGCATTGGTCGATCTTCTCGGCCGGTTTGCCCGGCGGTGCGGTCTCGATCCGGATCGGATCGGTCAGGTAGGCGCGCGAGATCTCTTCCATCTGTTTCGGCATCGTGGCCGAGAACAGCATCGTCTGACGCGCTTTCGGCAGCAGTGTGGCGATACGGCGCAGCGAGTGGATGAAGCCCAGGTCGAGCATCTGGTCGGCCTCGTCCAGCACCAGGAACTCGGTCCGGTCCAGCCGGATCGCGTTGCGGTCCAGCAGGTCGATCAGGCGGCCCGGCGTGGCGACCAGAAGGTCGGTGCCACGCTGCAGGCGGTTGATCTGCGCATTGATCGACACGCCGCCGACCACGAGGCCGATGCGTACGCTGCTGCCGTCGGAATAGGCGCGCAGGTTGTCGAGGATCTGCTTGGCCAGTTCCCGCGTCGGGGCCAGGATCAGGCCGCGGCAGGTCTTGGCCTCTGGGCGGCCTTCCATCCGCATGATCGTGCTCAGCAGCGGCAGGCCGAAGGCGGCGGTCTTGCCGGTGCCGGTCTGGGCCAGGCCCATCACGTCGCGGCCGTCCATCGCATGGGGGATGGCCTTGACCTGGATTGGGGTGGGATCGGTCAGGCCCATCTCGGCCAGGTTCGTCAGTAGTCGGGGCGGCAGCCCCAGCATGTCAAAGTCCAAAGACATATCCTTTCGCCGGCGGGCAAGGCCCCCGGCCATCTGTCGGGCGTCCGGATCTGTACCGGAGAACGCACGGGTTGCGCCCTGCGACAGGCCGGCCGCATTGCCGGGACCACCGTTCGGGCGTCTGACCCCCCGCGTGAAATGGGAACCAAGGGAAAATGTGCCCGGCGCTGCCATGGGGCGCGCCCGCCTGCTCACGCGGCAGTGCGGCACAAGCGGGGACATGGCGGTTGTGAGCGCTAAAGTCAATGGTCTTGCGGGCTCTGGCCTTGAGAGTGGCCCGTGGGCGACAGGGGGGGCGGGACGCCATTTCGGGGCAAGGACAGGACGCCACCCGATGCCAAAGCACCCCGCTCCCGCAACGTCACCCGATCCACGGCCCCGCCTAAACCACACCGCTTGCACCGCAGAGGATCATCGCCTATACGCCCCGGGTGGCCCCACGACCCCGAGTCGTTGGGGCCGTTCTACATAACCAAGAAACGCCGTGTCCCCCCACCTCGCTTCACGGGGGTGTTCCGGCCAAGGAGAAGCGATATGAAACTGCACGAACTGCGCGACAATCCCGGCGCCGCCAAGAAACGGATGCGCGTTGGCCGCGGCCCCGGCTCCGGCAAGGGCAAGATGGGTGGCCGTGGTATCAAGGGCCAGAAATCCCGTTCGGGTGTGTCCATCAACGGTTACGAGGGCGGCCAGATGCCGCTCTACCAGCGTCTGCCCAAGCGTGGCTTCAACAAGCCGAACCGCAAGCAATTCGCCGTGATCAACCTGGGCATCATCGCCAAGTTCATCGAAGCCGGCAAGCTCGACGCATCCAACGTGACCGAAGACACCCTGCTGGCATCCGGCGCGATCCGCCGCAAGCTGGACGGTGTCCGCGTCCTCGCGAAGGGCGACATCGGCACGGCCGTGACCATCGAAGTCACCGGTGCCTCCAAGTCCGCCATCGAGGCGGTCGAGAAGGCCGGCGGCTCGCTCAAGGTCACGTCTGCACAGGCTGCTGAGTAATCAGCCGCAGATTAAGTGGTTGTGAGCGGCGACGCCGCCGCTTACATACCTCTGAGTTTTCCAATAGCGCCGCCGAGCCGGGAAACGGCCCGGCGGCGTTTGCTTGAAAGAGAGAGCCATATGGTATCCGCAGCAGAACAGATGGCGGCCAACACCAGCTGGGCCGCGCTCGGCAAGGCGACCGACCTGCGCAACCGCATCCTTTTCACCATCATGCTCCTGATCGTGTATCGCCTGGGCACCTGGATCCCGGTGCCGGGCATCGACGGTGCGGCGCTTCGGGAATTCATGGAAGGTGCGGGTCAGGGGATCGGCGGCATCCTGTCGATGTTCACCGGCGGCGCGCTTGGTCGCATGGGCATCTTCGCCCTGGGCATCATGCCCTACATCTCGGCCTCGATCATCGTTCAGCTGCTGGGCTCCATGGTGCCGGCGCTGGAACAGATGAAGAAAGAGGGCGAACAGGGCCGCAAGAAGATGAACCAGTACACGCGCTACGGCACCGTGTTCCTGGCCACGCTTCAGTCCTACGGCCTGGCCGTGTCGCTGCAGAACGGCGACCTGGTTCAGGCGGACCTGCCCTACTGGTTCTTCATCGCAACCTGCATGATCACCCTGATCGGCGGCACCATGTTCCTGATGTGGCTGGGCGAACAGATCACGGCCCGCGGCCTCGGCAACGGGATTTCGCTGATCATCTTCGTCGGCATCATCGCCGAACTGCCCGCCGCCCTGGCACAGTTCTTCGCCTCCGGCCGCTCCGGTGCGATCAGCCCCGCGGTGATCGTCGGCGTGATCCTCATGGTGATCGCGACCATTGCCTTCGTGGTGTTCATGGAACGCGCCCTGCGCAAGATCCATATCCAGTATCCGCGCCGCCAGGTCGGCATGAAGGTCTATGACGGCGGCTCCAGCCACCTGCCGATCAAGGTGAACCCGGCGGGCGTCATCCCGGCGATCTTCGCCTCGTCGCTGCTGCTGCTGCCGGTCACGATCTCGACCTTCTCGGGCAACCAGACCTCGCCGATCATGTCGACGATCCTTGCCTATTTCGGACCGGGTCAGCCGCTCTACCTGCTGTTCTTCACGGCGATGATCGTGTTCTTCGCATATTTCTACACCTTCAACGTGTCCTTCAAACCGGACGAGGTGGCGGACAACCTGAAGAACCAGAACGGCTTCGTTCCCGGCATCCGTCCGGGCAAGAAGACGGCGGAATATCTCGAATACGTGGCCAACCGCATCCTGGTGCTGGGCTCTGCCTATCTCGCCGCGGTCTGTCTGCTGCCGGAAATCCTGCGCAGCCAGCTGGCCATTCCCTTCTACTTTGGTGGCACTTCCGTCCTCATCGTCGTTTCGGTGACGATGGACACGATCCAGCAGGCGCAATCGCACCTCCTGGCGCACCAGTATGAAGGCCTGATCGAAAAATCTCAGCTGCGTGGCAAAGGCAAGGGCCGCAGCAAACGGAGGGGGGCAGCACGCCGATGAACATCATTCTTCTTGGACCGCCGGGCGCCGGCAAAGGCACCCAGGCGCGCAAGCTTGTCGAAGATCGCGACATGATCCAGCTTTCGACCGGTGACATGCTGCGCGAGGCGCGCACCTCCGGCACGGAAATGGGCAAGGTCGTGGCCGATGTCATGGACAGCGGCAAGCTCGTTACCGACGAGATCGTGATCGGCCTGATCCGCGAAAAGCTCGAAGGCGACAAGAAGGGTGGTTTCATCTTCGACGGCTTCCCCCGGACGCTGGCCCAGGCCGACGCGCTCGAGGATCTGCTGGCCGATTGCGGCGAAACGCTGGACGCGGTGATCGAACTGCGCGTGCGGGACGAGGCACTGGTCGCCCGGATCGTCGGCCGCTCCACCTGCGGCAATTGCGGTGAGGTCTACCACGACGAGACCAAGCCGATCCCGGCGGATGGCAAATGCACCGTTTGCGGTGGCACCGAATTCAAGCGCCGCGCCGACGACAACGAAGACAGCCTCAAGACCCGCCTGATGGAATATTACAAGCAGACCTCGCCGCTGCTTGGCTACTATCACGCGAAGAAAAAGCTCAAGCGCGTTGACGGCCTTGCCGAAATGGCCGTCGTCGAAGCGTCGATCAAAGCGATCATGGACAACTGATCCGGCCGGGATGCGCCTGATTAGTGCAAGTATGATCGGAACCCTGATAGCCTGTGCCGCCCCCGCGGCGCAGGCTTTCGAGCTTCTGGAGGACCCGGCCATGTGCGGCCAGCCCTTCGAGATGATCGAGCTTGAGGATACCCGCTACCTCCAGCCCCATTTCGCCGGCAACCACGTCTTCGGCTGTCACTGGGAGGGCCTCGACCGACCGCTCGACCTGTCGATCCTCGGCCCCGGCCTCGGGGTGACGCGCAAGGCCAGCTGCTTTCACCACACCGACCCCACTCGGTTCTGGGACGGCGAAGTGCTGATCGCGGGCCGCAAGGACGGCACCTTCTCCGTCACCTTCACTGACGCGCCACGCCGGGCCGACCGCGCGCCGGTGATTTATCACAGCTGCCCAGGCGTCTAGCCCACCGGCGCAGGGCCATCGAAGCTGGGCAGGGGAGAAATTTTACCCCACCCATTGATATATTCCGAATACAGCATATGTTCTCCGTCAACGAACGAAGGAGAATGACATGTTTACACGGACCAGCCCCTCCACCGGGCCGGGCTCGCCCCGCGTGACCGGCTTCTATGACAAGGATAGCGGCTCCATCATGTATGTGGCCGTCGACGAGGCGACCAAGCAGGCCGCGCTGATCGACATCGTGCTCGATTTCGACCCGGCCCATGCCCGTACCCGCACCGACAGCGCCCAAGAAGTGCTGGATTACGTGCGGGATGAAGGGCTGACCGTCGCCTGGATCCTCGACACCCACCCGCATGCCGACCACATGATGGCCTCCGCCTGGCTGAAGGAGCAGACCGGCGCGCCCACGGCGATCGGGTCCAAGGTGCGCGACATCGCGAATTTGTGGAGCGACCTCTACAACCTTCCAGGCGTCTTCGATGCCGACCGCGATTTCGACCGGCTCTTCGATCATGGTGACAGTTTCGAACTGGGCGACCTGACCGTCGATGTGCGCCTGCATCCGGGCCATACGCTGGGCTCCATCACCTACGTGATCGGCGATGCGGCCTTCGTGCACGACACGTTCATGCACGTCGACAGCGGCACCTCCCGCGCGGATTTCCCCGGCGGCTCTTCGGCCGACCTCTATGCCTCGCTGATGGACATCCTGTCCCTGCCGGACGACACGCGCCTGTTCGTCGGCCACGATTACCCGCCGGTCGGCGACCGCAAGGACCCCGCCTGGGAGGCGACGGTGGCCGATCACCGCGCCAACAACAAGCACCTGGGCGGTGGCGTCCCGGAGGCCGAGTATCGCAAGCTGCGTGATGAGCGTGACGCGACGCTGAACCTGCCCGACCGGATGCTCTATGCGCTTCAGGTCAATCTGCGCGGCGGCCGCCTGCCGCAGGCGGAATCCGACGGCAACAGCTATTTCAAAATCCCTGCAAACCGCTTCTGAGGAGATCGCAAAATGGAAACGCAAAACACGGAAAACGGTCAGATCGAGGTCTGGACACCCGAAAAGGTTGCAAAGGCGCTCGACGCGGGCGAGATCGCCCTGATCGACGTCCGCACCCCGCAGGAATACATGTTCGAACATGTCGCCGGCGCGATGCTCCTGCCCATGGCCTTCTTCCGCACTGACCGTCTGCCCAGCCAGGAGGGCAAGCGCGTGGTCTTCTACTGCGGCTCCTCCATGCGGTCCGGCAAGATGGCCGAAAAGGCGCTGGCCGAGGGCTTCGGCCCCGTCGCCCACATGAAGGACGGCTTCGCCGGCTGGAAAGCCGCCAAGCTGCCCTATACCGGCACCGACATGGCCACCGGCGCCCCGAAAGAGGTCACGCCCTGATACGACACCGATCCCCTATCCCGGTCCCTCGTCACGGGGCCGGGATAGGCGTCAGGCAACACTTCAGCCAAACAGATCACCGTTCCTGACACAATTTTCGCAAATTTTCATGATGCGATGCGGCATAAACCCGCTATCCTGCGGGTACGACGTTGTTTTCAGGACTACAGTACCATGCGCCTCTTCCTTGCTGGCACCGTTTGCCTGGCTGCCGCCGCGGCCCAGGCGCAAACCCAGACCGAACCGGAAGGGCCCACGATCATCGGTGTCACCGATGTGAAGGTCTGCGATACGATTGCCGCCGCCGCCCCCGAGAACAAGCTCTTCGACGCGATCCAGTCCGACACGATGGTGCTGCTGCTCGATGGGATGGAGGCGATCGAGTACAATTGCGTCTTCGACGGCGAAATCCAGGTCGATCCCCCGATGACGACGCGCCAGATCTTCCCCGGCTATTGCGAGGAACCCGGCCCCTACCTGACCCCCAAGGTCTTCGTCGTCGACCCGCGCCCCGACGAAGGCCAGGTCCATGTCTGGCAAAGCGACAGCGACGTGCCCACGGTGTTCCACATCTGCATGTGACAGAGGACCGGGGCAGGGCCCCAGATCCCGCCGCAGACGCCCCGCCTGCAGCGGATTTACACAAACCGCTAACCCTGACCACAGCCAACCATGCGCAGACCCGGCCCCGGACTGGACATTGACCGTCGAAACGGGCACCCTATCCTCCACGCAAGACAGGGCAGACCCGCACGGATTTGCCCCCTGCACGGAAAATCCCGGCATGGGGTATTGACCTCAGGGCCCATGGCAAATACCACGCGCTATCTCGCGGGTGTTGCCGATTCTCGGATTCACCGTTCTTTGCACCCCGCGTTCCGTCGAATGACCCTTGGCCCGCAGGCAATGCCTCGGGCCTCGTGTTGTGAAAAAAGGGCCTGGTGCTACGGGCTCGCAACAAAAGGAAGACCAACATTGGCACGTATCGCCGGCGTTAACATCCCGACCGCAAAGCGGGTTCCGATCGCCCTCACCTACATCACCGGCATTGGCCCGTCCTCTGCCAAATCCATCTGCGACGCCACCGGCATCGACCAGACCCGCCGCGTCAACGAACTGTCCGACGCCGAAGTGCTGGCCATCCGCGAGCATATCGACGCGAACTTCACCGTCGAAGGCGACCTGCGCCGTGAAGTGCAGATGAACATCAAGCGCCTGATGGACCTCGGCTGCTACCGCGGCCTGCGTCATCGTCGCAACCTCCCCGTGCGCGGTCAGCGTACCCACACCAACGCTCGCACCCGCAAAGGCCCCGCAAAGGCCATTGCCGGCAAGAAGAAGTAAGGGGAGACAGCAGATATGGCACGTGATACCCGCCGCGTTAAAAAGAAGGTTTCCAAGAACATCGCCGCAGGCGTTGCTCATGTGAACTCTTCGTTCAACAACACTAAGATCCTGATCTCCGACGTTCAGGGCAATGCCATCGCATGGTCCTCGGCCGGCACGATGGGCTTCAAGGGCTCGCGCAAGTCGACCCCCTACGCTGCCCAGATGGCCGCCGAAGATGCTGGCAAGAAAGCCCAGGAACACGGCGTCAAGACGCTCGAAGTCGAAGTTCAAGGCCCCGGTTCGGGCCGTGAATCGGCTCTGCGCGCGCTGGCCGCTGTCGGGTTCAACATCACCTCGATCCGTGATGTCACCCCGATCGCACACAATGGCTGCCGCCCGCCGAAGCGTCGCCGGGTCTGATCCCAGGTCGCACTTTCCGGAGGCCGCGTTCGCGCGGCCTCCCTTCGTCATTTAATCCTCGGGTGTTTCGTCCTTAGGGACATGGGGCCGAAACGAGCATGGAGGGACGCACATGATCCACAAAAACTGGGCAGAACTGATCAAGCCGACAGCGCTGGACGTCAAGCCGGGCTTCGACCCGTCGCGCCAGGCGACGGTTGTGGCCGAACCGCTGGAACGCGGCTTTGGTCTGACCCTCGGCAACGCGCTGCGCCGCGTGCTGATGTCGTCGCTTCAGGGCGCGGCCATCACCAGCGTTCAGATCGACAACGTTCTGCATGAATTCTCCTCCATCGCCGGGGTCCGCGAGGACGTCACCGACGTGGTTCTGAACCTCAAGGGCGTGTCCCTGCGCATGGAAGTCGAAGGGCCCAAGCGCCTGTCGATCAATGCCAAGGGCCCGGGCGTCGTCACCGCCGCCGAGATCTCTGAATCCGCCGGCATCGAGGTGCTGAACAAGGATCACGTGATCTGCCACCTCGACGAAGGTGCGTCGCTGTTCATGGAACTGACCGTGAATACCGGCAAGGGCTACGTCCCCGCCGATCGCAACAAGCCCGAAGACGCGCCGATCGGCCTGATCCCGATCGATGCGATCTACTCGCCGATCAAGAAGGTCTCCTACGACGTTCAGCCCACCCGTGAGGGCCAGGTGCTGGACTACGACAAGCTGACCATGAAGATCGAAACCGATGGCTCCATCACGCCGGACGACGCCGTGGCCTTCGCCGCGCGCATCCTGCAGGACCAGCTGTCGATCTTCGTCAACTTCGACGAGCCGGAATCGGCGTCCCGCCAGGACGACGACGACGGTCTGGAGTTCAACCCGCTGCTGCTGAAGAAGGTCGACGAGCTGGAGCTCTCGGTCCGTTCGGCAAACTGCCTGAAGAACGACAACATCGTTTATATCGGCGACCTGATCCAGAAGACCGAAGCCGAGATGCTGCGCACCCCGAACTTCGGCCGCAAGTCGCTGAACGAGATCAAAGAGGTTCTGTCGGGCATGGGCCTGCACCTCGGCATGGATGTCGAGGACTGGCCGCCGGACAATATCGAAGACCTGGCCAAGAAGTTCGAAGACCAGTTCTAAGACCCGCCTCTCGGGTTTCGAGGGACAGAATTCGGAAGGGCAGGGCGGTTAATACCACCTTGCCCGACCGCACAAAGGCACCGACGCAATACCGACGTCATACCGACGCGGAACCGACGTGCCGAAAATGGGCATTCCGCCCCAAGGAGAGCGTCCCCCACGCAGGGCCGCCGGACAAAGCAAAACCGCCCGTAGAGGGCAAAAATGGAGAAATGACATGCGTCACGCACGAGGCTATCGCCGCCTGAACCGGACCCACGAACACCGCAAGGCGCTGTTCGCAAACATGGCGTCCTCGCTCATCGTTCACGAGCAAATCAAGACCACCCTGCCCAAGGCCAAGGAACTGCGTCCCATCGTGGAAAAGCTTGTTACCCTTGCCAAAAAAGGTGATCTGCATTCCCGCCGTATCGCCCATTCGCGCATCAAGCAGGACGAAGCCGTTCAGAAGCTGTTCGACATCCTGGGCCCCCGCTACGCAGAGCGCTCCGGCGGCTACGTTCGCATCATGAAAGCCGGTTTCCGTTATGGCGACATGGCTCCGATGGCGATCATCGAATTCGTCGATCGTGACCCCGCGGCGAAAGGCGCAGCCGACAAGGCCCGCGTCGCCGCCGAAGAGGCGTCCGCCGAAGACTAATTCAACCATTTCAGATGGTTGCAAAGGCCCTCGCCCAACCGGCGGGGGCCTTTTTGCATGGCGCTGGCGTCCCGGTCCGGGGCCAAAGCTTGCAATCCGCGCCACCGCCCCGCATATCTGCCGGACCCGGCCCGTGACGAGGAAACCATGACCCGTATCCTGCCGCCTTTCCTGGGCATCGTCGCCCTCATCTCAGCCCTTCCGCCGCTTGCTCCGCTGCCTGCCCAGGCGCAGACGCGGGTGCCGTCCTCGCAGGCGGAAATCTCCCTCGGTTTCGCGCCGGTGGTGCGCCAGGCGGCGCCGGCCGTGGTCAATATCTACGCCCGCCGCATCGTCGAACGCCGCGTTTCTCCTTTCGTCAACGACCCGTTTTTTCGGGACTTTTTCCGCGAATTCGGGCAGCCGCGGCCGCAGGTGCAGAACTCGCTCGGCTCGGGCGTTATCCTGTCGGATGACGGCATCGTGGTGTCCAATTACCACGTGGTCGGGCAGGCCGATGACATCCGTGTCGTGTTGAATGACCGCCGCGAATTCTCGGCCCGGGTCCTGCTGTCGGACAGCGAGGCCGACCTCGCCATCCTCCAGATCGACGACGCCCCGCAGGACATGCCCCATCTGCAATTGCGCGATAGCGACAATGTCGAGGTCGGGGAACTGGCGCTGGCCATCGGCAACCCCTTCGGTGTCGGTCAGACCGTATCGTCGGGCATCGTCTCGGGCCTCGCCCGTTCGGGCACCGCGACCGGCAATGGGCGTGGCTATTTCATCCAGACCGATGCGCCGATCAACCCGGGCAATTCCGGGGGCGCACTCATTGATATCAATGGAGATTTGATCGGTGTGAACACGTCCATCCTGACCCGGTCGGGCGGCTCCAACGGTATCGGTTTCGCCATCCCCTCGGCCCTTGTCGCGCAGTTCGTGGCGCAGGCCCGTCAGGGCAATGACCGCTTCGAACGCCCCTGGGCCGGCATGTCGGGGCAGGAGGTCGACGCGACCATGGCCGAAAACCTCGGCCTGCCCGTGCCCGGCGGTGTCATCGTCGCCGAACTGCACCCCGAAAGCCCCTTCGGTGCTGCGGGGATAGAGGTGGGTGACGTGATCCTCGCCGTGGACGATCTGGCCGTAAACACCCCGCCCGAAATGATTTTCCGCATGTCGGTGGCCGGTCTGGGCGCACAGACCCAGGTGACCTACTACCGCGACGGCGAAGAGGCGCAGGCCGAGGTCGACCTCATCGCCGCCCCCGATGAACCGCCCCGCAACCCGATCACGACGACCCGCAATTCGCCGATCCCGGGCCTGTCGCTGGAAACCGTGAACCCCGCCGTCGCAGCGCAGCGCGGGCTCGATACCGGCACGACCGGCGTGCTCGTTACCGATCCCGGCCCCGTCGGTCAGCGCGTCGGCCTTCTGCGTGGTGACGTCATCCAGGGTGTCAACGGCATCGCCATCGCCGACAGCGCCACCCTGGCCGAGGTGCTGGCCACCGCGACCCGCAGGCTCGACATCAACCTGATCCGCACCGGCCGCCGCATGACCCTGCGGCTGAGGCTGTGACGGGATGAGCGATCTGTTCGACCAATCCGGCGCCGACAGCACCGCCCCGCGGCCCCTGGCCGACCGCCTGCGCCCCCGCGCCCTGTCCGAGGTGATCGGACAGCAACAGGTGCTGGGCCCCGATGCGCCGTTGGGGGTCATGCTGGCCTCTGGCAGCCTGTCCTCGTTGATCCTGTGGGGGCCGCCCGGCGTGGGCAAGACCACGATCGCCCGCCTGCTGGCCGATGAAACCGACCTTGATTTCGTGCAGATCAGCGCGATCTTCACCGGCGTCGCCGACCTGAAAAAGGTGTTCGAGGCCGCCAAGCAACGCCGCCGCGCCGGCATGGGCACGCTCTTGTTCGTGGACGAGATCCACCGCTTCAACAAGGCGCAGCAGGACGGGTTTCTGCCCCATATGGAGGACGGAACGATCCTCCTTGTCGGGGCCACCACGGAAAACCCGTCCTTCGAGCTGAACGCGGCGCTTCTGTCCCGGGCCCAGGTCCTGGTGCTGGAACGGCTGGGGGATGGTGACCTCGATCTGCTGCTCAGCCGTGCCGAAACCGAACTGGACCGCAAGCTTCCGCTGACCGACGCGGCGCGCACCACCCTCAAGGATATGGCCGATGGCGATGGTCGTGCGCTCCTGAACCTCGTGGAACAGGTTGCCGCCTGGCGGACTGAGGGTGACCTGAGCCCCGAGCAGCTGTCGACCCGCCTGATGCGCCGCGCGGCCAAGTACGACAAATCGGGCGAGGAGCATTACAACCTCATCTCCGCGCTGCATAAATCCGTGCGCGGGTCGGACCCGGATGCCGCGCTCTACTGGCTGGCCCGGATGCTACAGGGCGGAGAGGATCCCCGTTTCCTGGCCCGCCGCATCACCCGCATGGCGGTCGAGGATATCGGCCTGGCCGACCCGCAGGCGCAGGGCATCTGCCTGGAAGCCTGGCAGATCTACGAACGCCTCGGCTCTCCCGAGGGGGAGCTCGCCTTGGCCCAGGCGGTGGTCTACCTGGCGCTCGCCCCGAAATCCAACGCGACCTACGTGGCCTACAAGGGCGCGATGGCCCTGGCGCGCCAGACCGGCAGTGCCATGCCGCCCAAACATATCCTGAACGCGCCCACGGGCATGATGAAGGATCAGGGCTATGGGGCTGGCTATGCCTATGACCACGACGCGGAGGACGGGTTTTCCGGCCAGAACTACTTTCCGGACAATGTCCCGCGCCCCGACCTTTTCCAGCCGGTGGAACGGGGCTTTGAGCGCGATTTGAAAAAGCGGGTCGAATACTTTGCAAAGTTGCGCGCCAAGCGGGCCGGGGATTGAACGCCGCACCCGGTTCCGTCCCGTCGCGAACCCCGCTTTTGCCCAACCGTGATTGACTCCCCCCGCTTCTGACGCCATGACCCGATCATGATCCCGACCCTCCTCCAGGTCGCGCTTGGCGGTGCCATCGGTGCCTCGGCGCGCTATCTCACCGGCCTTGCGGCCATCCGCCTGATCGGCCCGGGTTTTCCCTGGGGCACGCTGACCGTGAACGTGGTCGGTTCCTTCATCATGGGCGCGATCGTGGTGGGGCTGGCGCATCTGGGCCAGAACCGGTTTGCGCCGTTCCTGTTGACCGGGCTTCTGGGCGGCTTCACGACCTTTTCGGCCTTTTCGCTGGACGCGGTGACGATCTGGGAACGCGGCCAGGCGGGCACGGCCATCGCCTATGTCGCGGCCTCTGTCTGCCTGTCCCTGGCGGCGCTGGTGGCCGGGCTTCTCCTTGCACGGAGTTTCGCACAATGAGCGGCGTTCAACATATCACCGTCCCGGCCGAGGATGCGGATCAGCGGCTGGACCGCTGGCTGCGCCGGACCTTTCCGCAGCTGACCCAGGGCCGCATCGAGAAGATGTGCCGCAAGGGCGATCTGCGGGTCGACAAGGGGCGGGTCAAATCCAATGTGCGGCTCGAGGCCGGGCAGGTCGTGCGCGTGCCGCCGATCCCCGACACCGCCGCCCCGCCGCCCGAGGCGCAGCCCAAGGTGTCCGAGGCCGATGCCCGGATGATCCGCGATTGCGTGATCTACAAGGATGACGACGTCATCGCGTTGAACAAGCCGCCGGGCCTGCCCACCCAGGGCGGCAGCAAGCAGACCAAGCACGTGGATGGCCTGGCCGAGGCTTTGAAATTCGACCTCGACGAAAAGCCCAAGCTGGTGCACCGGCTGGACAAGGATACTTCGGGTGTCCTTCTGCTGGCGCGCAACCGTGCCGCGGCCCAGCATCTGACGGCGGCGCTGCGGCACAAGGAAACGCGCAAGATCTACTGGGCGCTCGTCGCCGGCGTGCCGACCCCCTACCTGGGCGAAATCCGCTACGGGCTGGTCAAGGCGGGCGGCCACGGCAAGGGCGGGGAGGGCGAAAAGATGATCGCCATCCACCCGCGCGAGATCGACGCGACGCCCGGCGCGAAACGCGCGCATACGCTCTATGCCACGCTCTACCGGGTGGCCAGCCGCGCCTCCTGGGTCGCGATGGAGCCGCTGACGGGCCGCACTCACCAGCTTCGGGCGCATATGGCCGAGATCGGGCATCCGATCATCGGTGACGGCAAGTATGGCGGGTCGGGTCAGGAAAATCTTGGCGATGGCTGGGGCGCGCAGCTGGGCGGTATCATCTCGAAGAAACTGCACCTGCATGCCCGGTCCATGACCTTCGAACATCCCGTCACGCGCAAGCCCATCACCATCACCGCGCCCCTGCCGCCGCATATGGCCGACAGCTGGGAAACGTTGGGCTGGGCCGAGGATATCGCCGCCGACGATCCCTTCGCGGAGCTGCACTGACATGACCCCGCGTCTCGTGATCTTCGATGTCGACGGCACGCTGGTCGACAGCCAGGGCGATATCGTGGCCTCCATGACCGCCGCCTTCGATGCGGTCGAACTGACCTTGCCATTGCGGGCGGAGCTGCTGGCCATCGTCGGTCTGTCGCTGGATCAGGCCATGCACCGGCTGGCCCCGGAAACGCCGGTTGCCACCCGCGACCGGCTCGTGGCGGCCTACAAGGAAGAATACCAGCGTCTGCGCAAGGCGGGCGGGGCCGAATCCAGCCCGCTATATCCCGGCATCGGTGCGGTGGTCGAAAGCCTGTCGACCCAGGATCATACGCTGCTGGGCATCGCCACGGGCAAATCGCGCCGGGGGCTCGATGCGCTGCTGGACAATCACGGATGGACGGGGCTGTTCCAGACGGTGCAGGTCGCCGATGACCACCCGTCGAAACCCCATCCCTCGATGCTGATGACCGCGCTGGCCGAAACCGGGGTAGAGACCGCGCGCGCCGTGATGATCGGCGACACGACCTACGATATGCAGATGGCGCACTCGGCGGGTATTCCCTTTATCGGCGTCAGCTGGGGCTATCACGCCCCAGCGGCGCTGACCGGCGCCCGCGCCATGGTCACCGACGCCGCGGACCTGCCCGCCGCGATCGACCAGGTGATCGGAAACTGACAGGAGGCCGCAATGAGCGACTGGAAACCCAAGCGGTTCTGGAAAACCACTGCCGTGACCGAGGCTGAGACGGGCTATACCGTTCAGCTGGACGGTCGCCCCGTGCGCACGCCCGCCAAGGCGGCGCTCATCATGCCCTCGCGGCAACTGGCCGAGTTGGTGGCCGCCGAATGGGATGCGCAGGAAGACCAGGTCGATCCCGGCACCATGCCCGCGACCCGTGGCGCCAATGCCGCCATCGACAAGGTCGTGCCACAGCATGCCGAGGTCGCGGACATGTTGGCTGAATATGGTGACAGCGACCTGCTGTGCTACCGCGCCGATGCCCCGGTGGAGCTGGTCGATCAACAGGCCGCCGCCTGGGATCCGCTGCTGGACTGGGCTGCCGACACCTACGGCGCCCGGCTTGAACCGCGCACCGGCGTCATCCACGCGCCCCAGGACCCCGAGGCCGTGGCCCGCCTGCGGCGCGAGGTCCATGCCCTCGATGCCTTTCAACTGGCGGCCTTTTCCGACCTGGTCAGCCTGTCCGGGTCGCTTGTCATCGGCTTTGCCGCGACCCGCGACGCGCAGCCCATCGAACAGCTTTGGGATCATTCCCGGCTGGACGAGATCTGGCAGGCCAAACTCTGGGGCAAGGATGAAGAGGCCGAGGCGCATGCGGCGCTCAAAAAGGCATCGTTTCTGAATGCGAAACGATTCTTTGATTCTGTCACGATTGGCGACTGATCCGGCCTGCACGTCACAAAGCGAAAAGGAACAAGGGCTCTCGGGGGCCGTCTTTGTGCTTTTTTGTTGCTTTTGACCAAATGGTTCAGTGCCGCCTTTCTGGGCAGCAAAATGCCCTTAAGTTAGCCATGGATCGTGCGTTTTTGATGATGTGACCCTTGACCGTTTGGAATGAATCCCTCCAAACTCCCCGCATGCTGGAGGGGGGAGAACCCACCGGTATCTCCGCCGGTCCCTTAGGGGGGGCCGTATGAACCGCTATCAACAAGCGGAAAATCAGGAAGAGGTAAACATGAACAAATCTGTTTTCTTTGGCGCGCTGACCGTAGCCGGTCTGGCCGCAGGCGCATCCGCCGCAGCCACGCTGGATGACGTCAAGGCCCGCGGCACGCTGAACTGCGGCGTGTCCACCGGTCTCGTCGGTTTTGCCGCCCCCGACGCCGATGGCGAATGGGAAGGCTTCGACGTTGCCGTCTGCCGTGCCGTCGCCACCGCCGTTCTCGGCGATCCGAATGCTGTCGAATTCGTTCCGACCACCGGCAAGACGCGTTTCACCGCGCTGGCCTCCGGCGAAATCGACATGCTGGCCCGTAACACCACCTGGACCTTCTCGCGCGATGTGGACCTCAAGTTCACCTTCGTCGGCGTGAACTACTACGATGGTCAGGGCTTCATGATCCCGAAAGCCCTGGGCGTGTCCTCGGCCAAGGAACTGGACGGCGCGACCGTCTGCATCCAGACCGGTACCACGACCGAGCTGAACCTGGCGGACTACTTCCGCGTCAACAACATCAGCTACGAGCCGGTGCCGATCGAAACCAACGCCGAAGCACAGCAGCAGTACCTGGCAGGTGCCTGCGACGTCTACACGACGGACGCCTCCGGCCTGGCCGCAACCCGTGCGACCTTCGAAGCACCCGGCGATCACGTGATCCTGCCGGAAATCATCTCCAAGGAGCCGCTGGGCCCGCTCGTTCGCCACGGCGACAGCGAATGGGGTGACGTGGTCCGCTGGTCCCTGAACGCGATGGTCGCGGCAGAAGAACTGGGCGTGACCTCGGCCAATGTCGGCGAAATGTCGATGGAAGCCGGCGACAACCCGGAAATCAACCGTCTGCTCGGCACCGAAGGCAACCTGGGCGAAATGCTCGGCCTGGACGCCGGCTGGGCGAAGATGATCATCGAGAACATCGGCAACTACGGCGAAGTTTTCGAAGCCAATATCGGCGAATCCACTCCGATCGGTCTGGCCCGTGGCCTGAACGCTCAGTGGACCGAAGGCGGCCTGCTCTACGCACCGCCGTTCCGCTAAGGGACGACGGGGAAGGGCGCGGCAATGACCGCGCCCTTCTCACATCTTGGCTCCGTAGAAACGGGGCAGGAATGACCGGCCAAAGCGCGAAGACGCATCCAAGAACAGGCCGGATAACGGGGAACATACAATGACGACCATTTCCGACCCGCCATCGGAGTCGTTCCGGCTATCCATGCTGTTGAACGATACCCGCTATCGGTCCATGACGTTTCAATTCATCGCCCTGATCCTGCTGGCAGGCGCCATTGGCTTCCTCGGCTGGAACCTGATGCGTAACCTCGCATTGCTGGGGCAGGACATTTCCTACGAATTCCTCGGGGAACCGTCGGGTTACGACATCAACCAGAAGCCCATCGAATATACCAGCCAGTCCACGCATATGCGGGCCACGATCATCGGGGTGCTGAACACCCTGATCGTTGCGTTCCTGGGCTGCATCACCGCCACGATCCTTGGCGTCACGGCTGGCGTTCTGCGCCTGTCCAAGAACTGGATCATCCGGAAACTGATGATGGTCTATGTCGAGGCGTTCCGGAACGTCCCCGTGCTGATCTGGATCCTCATCATCTTCTTCGTGATGACCGCGGCCCTGCCGCCGCCAAGCGCGTTCCGCGGCGATGATCCCGACAGTTCCATGCTGTTTGGCGCCTTCGCCTTCACCAATCGCGGCATCTACATTCCCCGCCCGATCTGGGAAGCGGGCTCCGGTATCGTAGTCGGCGTGTTCATCGCCTCGGTGATCGCGGTCTTCGCCTATCGGCGCTACACGACCAAGCTGCTGTACGATACCGGCAAACTGCTGCCGCGCGGCTGGCCGAGCCTGGCGATCCTGTTCATCCCGACCCTCCTAGTCTACTTCATTATGGGCCAGCCGATCTCTCTCGATCTGCCGGCGCTGCGCGGGTTCAACTTCCAGGGCGGCACGCAGATCCGCGGCTCGCTGATCGCACTGTGGTTCGCCCTGGCGATCTATACCGGCGCCTTCATCGCGGAAAACGTCCGTGCGGGCATCCAGGCCGTGAGCCATGGCCAGACAGAGGCCGCGGCCTCTCTCGGCATGCGTCCGGGCCGCATCATGAACCTCGTGGTCCTGCCCCAGGCACTGCGCATCGTCATCCCGCCGGTCATCTCGCAATATCTGAACCTGACCAAGAACAGCTCTCTCGCGATTGCCGTGGGTTACATGGACCTGACGGGCACCCTGGGCGGCATCACGCTGAACCAGACCGGCCGGGCCATCGAATGCATCCTGCTGCTGATGCTGTTCTACCTCGCGATCTCGCTGACCATTTCGGCGGTGATGAACGTCTACAATTCCCGCATGCAGCTGAAGGAGCGCTGAGATGTCCGATACACATGCGCAATCCGTCGGCTTCGTCCAGAAGACGCAAATCCCGCCCTCGCCGCCGCCCGCGGCGGAAACCGGGGCCTTCAAGTGGATGCGGGAGAACCTGTTCTCCTCCACCGCCAACGCGATCATGACGATCCTGGGGATCCTCGCGATCTACTGGTTCGCCTCCTTCTCGCTGCCCTGGCTCCTCAACGGGGTGTGGGACGCCGAGAACCTCAGCCAGTGTCGCGAGATCCTCGACGGCACCAGCGGCGCCTGTTTCGCGGTGATCGCGGAACGCTGGAACCAGCTGATCTTCGGCTTCCAGTACCCGAGCGAAGAATACTGGCGGCCCTTCCTGGCCTTCCTGCTGCTGCTGGTCGCGGCGGCGCCGGTCCTGTTCTCGAAGCTGCCGCGCAAGATGCTGATCTTCACCGGCCTCTATCCCTTCATCGCCTTCTTCCTGATCTGGGGCGGGTCGATCTGGGTGCCGGTCTTCGCGCTGCTTGGCTTCGTCGCGGGCTATTTCGCCTTCAAGAAACTGGAAAAGCAAAGCTTTGCCATGGGGTTCTTCGGGGGTGTGATCGCGGCCTTCGCCTTCTGGTGGGTGTCGGGGTTCATCACGCCTGACCTGTCGCGGATCATTCCGATCGACCTGCCGGCGGTTCCGTCGCGGGACATGGGCGGCTTCATGCTGAACCTGATCCTCGGCACGGTGTGTATCTCGCTGTCGCTGCCCATCGGTATCCTGCTGGCGCTTGGACGTCGCAGCCAGATGCCGCTGATCAAGTGGATCTGCGTGATCTTCATCGAGTTCATCCGCGGCGTGCCGCTGATCACGCTGCTCTTCGTGGCGAACGTGGTCCTGGCCTACTTCCTGCCGCCGGGCACGACCTTCGACCTGATCCTGCGGGTGATCATCATGATCACCATGTTCGCCTCTGCCTATATCGCAGAGGTGATCCGGGGTGGCCTCGCCGCACTGCCGAAAGGCCAGTACGAGGCGGCGGATTCGCTGGGGCTGGATTACGCCCAGGCGATGCGCCTGATCATCCTGCCGCAGGCACTGAAGATCTCCATCCCGGGCATTGTGAACGTGGCCGTGGGTCTGTTCAAGGACACCACGCTGGTCTCGGTCATCTCGATGTTCGACATGGTCGGCATGATCCGCGGACCGATCCTGGCCTCGACCGACTGGAACGGCGTCTACTGGGAACTCTTCCTGTTCGCAGCACTCCTGTTCTTCGTCGTCTGCTACGGCATCTCGCAATATTCCCAGTGGCTTGAGCGTCAGCTCAACACCGGACATTCACGCTAAGGAAAGGGACGGTCATGACCGATACCGCAACCGATATTTCGTCCGTCAACCCCGAGCAGATGAAGGTCTCGGACGAAGTCGCCATCGACATCCGGAACATGAACAAATGGTACGGAACCTTCCACGTCCTGCGTGATATCGACCTGACGGTCTATCGCGGGGAACGGATCGTGATTTGTGGCCCCTCGGGGTCCGGCAAATCCACCCTGATCCGCTGCATCAACGCGCTGGAAGAGCATCAGAAGGGGTCGATCGAGGTCGACGGGACCAAGCTGTCCTCGGACCTCAAGAACATCGACAAAATCCGGTCCGAGGTCGGCATGTGCTTTCAGCACTTCAACCTCTTCCCGCATCTGACGATTCTCGAGAACTGCACCCTCGCGCCGATCTGGGTCCGCAAGACGCCCAAGAAGGAAGCCGAGGAAACGGCGATGCATTTCCTGGAAAAGGTGAAAATCCCCGACCAGGCCAACAAGTATCCCGGCCAGCTTTCGGGCGGTCAGCAGCAGCGTGTGGCGATCGCCCGCTCGCTCTGCATGAAGCCGCGGATCATGCTGTTCGACGAACCGACCTCCGCGCTCGACCCCGAGATGATCAAGGAGGTGCTCGACACCATGATCGAGCTCGCCCAGGAAGGCATGACCATGCTCTGCGTGACGCACGAGATGGGCTTTGCCCGCCAGGTCGCCAACCGCGTGATCTTCATGGACCAGGGCCAGATCGTGGAACAGAACGAACCCGAGGCCTTCTTCAACAACCCGCAATCCGACCGGACCAAGCTGTTCCTGTCGCAGATCCTCGGGCATTGATCCTTTCACATGCCGGTCTCCGGACCGGGTGGGGCGCGCCGCTGATGTGGCGCGCCCTTTTTCGTGTCGTGCCATGACCGGGCTGCGCCCGGTGCCTTCGGCGAGAGTATTTTGGGCAAGATGAAGCCGGGGATGCGCCCGGCCACCCGGCGTGGCGCGGGGGATCAGCCGGTCAGTTCGCGCGGGGTGAGGAAGTTCACCACCCGGCCGGTTCCGAAATGGGCGGCGCTCCAATCGTCGATCGGCAGGTCGGCCACCAGGGTGGCGCCGGTCGGGTAATCGACGAAGCGGCCATGGGGCGGCGGCGACATGACCAGCCGATTGGCGAATTCGCCAATGCCGGGATTGTGGCCGATGAGCATGACCGTGTCGCCCTCGGCGCCTTGCAGGACGGTGAGGATACGGTCGAGGCTGGCCAGGTACAGATCGGGCCGCATGTGGACCGGGCCATCCATCTTCAGCCGTTGATGGGTTTCCTGCGTACGCACGGCGTCGGAGCACAGGATCATGTCTGGCGCGATATCGAGAGACGTCAGCCACGCACCGATGGCGCGGGCGGCCTTGCGGCCCCGCGCGTTCAGCGGGCGTGCGTGATCTTCGAGGTTGAGGTCATCCCAGCTCGATTTGGCATGGCGCATCAGGACAAGGCGCTTTGTCATGTAAGTGAAACGTCCGACTAGAGAAAATGGATCATATGAAATGCTGAATGCGAGGAAAGTCTTCCATGATCCTGGCCCGCAGGGCAAGCCCGACGTGCAGCGCAGCCGCGCGACATGCAATCCTGCCCCGCATCCGTGACCAGGTAGCCCTTGCAGGCGGGAACGTCGTAGCCGCCCGGGCCCAGGGCGGTCACCGGGCAGGCGGTGAGGCAGGGCTTGTCCGCGCAGCTGTCACAGGGGGAGAGCGGGGGCGCCGGCGCGTCGACCCGCACGGACATGGCCAGCGCGCCGCGGAAGGACAGGTAGAGCCCGGCCTGCGCATGCACCATCATCCCGACCGGGGAGGAGGCGGCAAAGCCAGAGGCGAGCGCCCAGGCGATGAAGGGCTGAAAGGGCGGCCCGCCGAAGGGAAAGACCGGCCGGGCATCCAGTTCGGCGGCCCAGGCCGTGATGACCCGCAGCGACCAGCGATCCATCGGATCGGGGGCGCCGTCGCAATATTCGGGGCTGTCGGTGAAGGCCGGCCAGAAGGCAGGTTCGTCCGGGGACAGCATCAGAAGGGTCTGGCAGCCATCGGGCAGGTCGTCGCGCGGCCCCTGCAGCACGGCTGTGATCGACAGGTGCCGGGCCCGGGCCGCATCCTGCAGCGCCGCCAGCCCCGGCATGGATCAGTCCGCCCGGATCAGCGACCCGGCGCCGTGATCGGTGAACAGCTCGAGCAGGGTCGCGTTCGGCGCGCGCCCGTCCAGGATGACCACCGCGCGCACGCCCCGGTCGATCGCGTCCAGCGCGGTTTCCGTCTTGGGGATCATGCCGCCTGCGATGACGCCATCGGCGGTCATCTGGCGGATCTGGGCGGCGCGCAATTCGGTGACCACGTCGCCCTCGGCGTTCTTGACGCCGGCCACGTCGGTCAGCAGCAGCAGCCGGTCGGCCTTGAGTGCGCCGGCAATGGCGCCCGCCGCCGTGTCGCCGTTGATATTGTAGGTCTCGCCATCCCGGCCCATGCCGAGCGGTGCGATGACGGGGATGATATCGGCCTGGAACATCGCGTGCAGGATGGTCGTGTCCAGCTCGACCGGTGTGCCCACGAGGCCAAGCTCGGGATTGTCGGCTTCGCAGATCATCAGCTTGGCATCCTTGCCCGACAGGCCGACGCCCTTGCCGCCGGCATCGTTGATGGCCTGGACGATCCGCTTGTTGACGCGGCCCGACAGGACCATTTCGACGACTTCGACGGTGGCCTGGTCGGTCACCCGCTTGCCGTTCACGAAATCCGACTTGATCTGGAGACGCTCCAGCATCTCGTTGATCATCGGGCCGCCGCCATGAACGATCACAGGGTTCACCCCGACCTGGCGCATCAGCACGATATCGCGGGCGAAGGTCTCCATCGCCTCGTCGTCGCCCATGGCGTGGCCACCGAATTTCACCACCACGATGGCGCCTTCGTAACGTTGCAGATAGGGCAGCGCCTGGTTGAGCGTGCGGGCGGTGGCGATCCAGTCGCGATTCATGGCGTCTTGTTTCTTCATGGTTCCGGAAACTCAAGGGTCAGGCACCGTGATACGGCCAAGTCCCGCCCGTGCCAAGAGCGGGAATGGCACATTTCCGCCACAGGTTTTGCTTGTCTCGGACCCATGCCCCATGTGTCGCGTTGTGCAATCACAGGCGCCTCGGGCGTCAAACAACGAGCAAGGAGATAAGCACATGACCCGTATCAAGACCGTACTTCTCGGGACCGCCCTCACCGTGACCGCCGGTGCCGCCATGGCAGGCACCCCCGTCGCCGCGCCGGAAGACCCGGTGATTGCCACCCCCGTCACCCCCGTCATGACGATCGGCGATTGGACCGGTGGCTATTTCGGTGGCTCGCTGGGCTATGGTGACTACGAATCCGGCGCCGCATCCGGCGATGGCATGACCGGTGGCCTGTTCGCCGGTTACGACTACGATTTCGGTTCCTACACGCTGGGCGGCGAAGCGCAGTATGTCGGCAACGACATCAGCGTCGGTGGCACGTCCCTGGACAACATGGCCCGCCTGAAGGCGCGCGTTGGCTACGATGCCGGCCCGGCGCTGATCTACGGGACCGCCGGTGTGGGCTATGCAGACAGCGCGATCGGTGACGACACCGGCTATGTCGCGGGCGTCGGCATGGACTACAAGCTTTCCAACAACGTGTCCGTGGGTGCAGAATACCTCTACAACCACTACGACAATTTCGCGGGGTCCGGCTCCGACCTGACCGGCAACACGTTCGAAGCGCGCGTCAGCTACCGCTTCTGAGACGTCTGAAGCGTCACTCCAACCCTGCGATGATGGATCGCAGGGTTGCGATCCCGTCGCCCTTCTCGGACGAGGTGAGAACCAGTTCGGGGAAGGCGGCGGGATGTTTCGACAGCGCCTTGCGCGAGATGTCGAGGCTCTTTTCCAGGTCCGATTTCCGCACCTTGTCGGTTTTCGTCAGCACCGCCTGAAAGGTCACCGCGGCGCTGTCGAGAAGCGACATGATCTCTTCGTCGACACTCTTTACCCCGTGGCGCGCGTCTATCAGCACGAAGGCGCGGCGCAGGGTCTGGCGGCCGCTCAGATATTGCTTGAGCAGGCGTTGCCATTTCTCGACCACCGGCAGCGGCGCATTGGCAAAGCCATAGCCGGGCAGGTCGACCAGGTAACCGTGATTGCCCATGGTGAAGAAGTTGATCTCTTGCGTGCGGCCCGGCGTGTTCGAGGCGCGAGCCAGGTTCTTGTGACCGGTCAGCGCATTGATCAGGCTGGACTTCCCCACATTCGACCGGCCCGCAAAGCAGACCTCGATCCGGTCGGCAGGCGGCAGGCCGGACATGGCGACCACGCCCTTGACGAACTCGGTCTCGCCGGCAAACAGCTTGCGTCCCGCCTCGGCGGCCGCCTGGTCGGGTTCTTCGACAATGGGAAAGGGCAGGGGGGTCATAGCGGGGCTACCTCGTCTCCGACGCGCAGGGCGCCGCCCTTGGTCACGACCAGCGCGACCGAGAAATCCTGGTGACCGAACCCGTCGAGAATCTCCAGCGTCGGGACGTCACGCTCTCCGGTATCGGTGTTTGCGGTCGTGGCCATGCAGCGATCGATGCGAAAGGCCACACGTGCCTCGGCCTCGCCCAGGCGGATCGTCCGGTCGACCCAGTCGAACTCCTCCCAGGCGGTCAGGCCGTCGACGAAGATGTTGCAGCGCCAGCGGTGCACCTCGAACGGGGCCGCGGCCTTGTCGGCCACCGCCTGATGAGAGGCGAGGCTGGCCAGGGAGATCGTCGCATCCGGCGTATCGGTCAGGCCGCGGTCGGCCGGGGCCGGGACCAGGGCGGTCGGGGCGGCGCGCCCCTCTGCCACCAGGGGCGCGACCCAGCGGATCAGGCGCTCTTCGTCGGTGGCCGTATCGATGAACAGGTCGGGGCGGTCGGGATGGGTCAGGTGCAGCCGGTCGCCCTCCGTCCGCAGGGTCACCGCCATCAGCTTGGGAGAGGACGCGCCGCGGATGAAGTTCACGCAGCGGTTCCAGACCCCGTCCTGCAGTTTCGCCGCCTCATGCGCCACGGCCCAACGACGGTCGCCGGGCAGGGTCTGCCCGGCGATCAAGTCGACCTCATCCACCTCTTCGCGGCCTATGGCCTTGATCGGGTGGCGGTACAGCGCGGCGATGCGGGCCGTCACTTCTTCTCTTCCGCGGTCTTCTTGCGGCTGAAGCTCTTGCGGATATTGCCGAAGACATCCGGCTTGAACCCATGGCTGCGCATGATCGCGTATTGCTGGACGAAGGTGATCATGTTGTTGGTGATCCAGTAGATGACCAGGCCGCTGGCGAAGGTGCCCAGCATGAACATGAACACCCAGGGCATCCAGGCAAAGATCATCTGCTGCGTCGGGTCCGTGGGCGCCGGGTTCAGCTTTTGCTGCAGCCACATGGAGACACCCAGCAGGATCGGCAGCACGCCGAGGCTGATGATCGCGAGGAAGCTTTCAGGCGACGGCGGTGCGAAGGACAGCAGGCCGAACAGGTTCAGGATCGAGGACGGGTCAGGTGCCGACAGGTCGCGGATCCAGCCGACCCAGGGGGCGTGGCGCAGTTCCAGCGTGACGAAGATCACCTTGTAGAGCGAGAAGAAGATCGGGATCTGCAGCAGGATCGGCAGACAGCCCGAGGCCGGGTTGACCTTGTTCTTCTTGTAGAGCTCCATCATGCCCTTCTGCATCGCCTGGCGGTCGTCGCCGGCCTTTTCCTTCAGCTTCTCCATCTCCGGCTGCAGCTCGCGCATCTTCGCCATGGAGGCGTAGGATTTGTAGGCCAGCGGGAAGAGCAGCATCTTCAGCAGCACGGTCAGGGCGATGATCGACCAGCCCATGTTGCCGATATGGCTGTTCAGCCAGTGCAGCACGGCGAAGATCGGCTTGGTCAGGAAGAAGAACCAGCCCCAGTCGATGGCGTCCAGGAAACGGGTCACGTCCTGCTGATTCTCGTAATTGCGGATGGTTTCCCATTCCTTGGCGCCGGCAAACAGGCGCGTTTCCGACGCGGCAGAGGACCCGGCGGCGATCTCGACGGTCGGCAGAACGGCATCGGCCTGGAAGATGTTGCGCTGCGGGTAGTATTTCGCGGTCGACCGGAACGGCGTGCCGGTGTCGGGGATCAGCGTCGACATCCAGTAATGGTCGGTATAGCCGATCCAGCCGCTTTCGGCGACTTCGATCCGGTCGGCGGGCACGCCTTCGCGGCTGTCGACGTCGAAATCTTCCATGTTGCCGTAATCTTCTTCCTGCAGCTCACCGTCCGACAGGCGGATCAGGCCCTCATGCAGCACGAAGAAGTTCTTCAGGTCGGTCGGTTCGCCATGGCGGCGCAGCAGGCCATAGGGGCGCAGAGCCACCGCGCTGCCGGTGGTGTTCTCGACCGATTGCACGACGGTGAACATGTAATCCTCGTCGACCGAGATCGTGCGCGAGAAGATCAGACCGGCGCCGTTGTCCCAGGTCAGCGTGACCGGCGTCTCCGAGGTCAGCGTTGCGCCTTCGGGTGCGGACCAGACGGTCGCATCGGTGGGCACGTTGCCGCTCTCGACGCCCGAGACGGGCACCCAGCCATAGGTGGCGTAGAACGAGTTCTCCTGCCCCTCGGGTTTCAGCACGGCCACGCGGGTGGCGTCGGCATCCAGCGAGGTCAGGTAATCCTTCAGCTTCAGATCGTCGATCCGGCCGCCCTGCAGGTTGATCGACCCGGCCAGGCGCGGGGTTTCGATGGTCAGGCGCGGTGCGGGTTCCGCGGTATCGGCGGTTGCGGTGCCAGCGGGGGCGTTGCCGGCCGACGGGGCCGTGGTACCGGTGGTCGCTTCGCCGGGCACGCCGGGCGCGCCGCTGTCACCGCTCGGCACGCCGGGGGTGCCCTCGGCGGTCTGGCTTGTCTCTGTCGGGGCGTTCGGGTCCTCGACCACCTCCGGTGCGGGGAAGAGCAACGACCATCCGAAGATCACGACGAAGCTGAGCACCACTGCCAGGATGAGGTTCTTGTTCTGATCGTCCATCAAACGGGATCCCGTGCCATGTAGAAAGTCAGGCCGGTTCAACAGAGGAAGGGTGGAAAGGTCAAGGGGTGATCGGGAAAACGCGGCGACGTGGCCCGACCGTCCCGGCCCCGCACCACCCCCGGTTTCAAGGCCTGCGGCGGATGATCCGCGGCGGCGCCTGCAGTTTCGACACATGGTCGCGCACCCAGGGCTCCGTCGCCTCGAAGGCCATCGGGCGGCCCAGTCCGAAGCCCTGCACGTGGCCGCACCCCAGCTGCGCCAGCATCGCATGTTCGCCCGGCGTCTCCACGCCCTCGGCCAGGGTTTCCAGGCCCAGCCGTTCCGCCATGGTCAGGATCGCGGCGACCATGCGCTGCTGCTCGGGGTCGCGATCCACCTTCATGACAAAGCTCCGGTCGATCTTGATCCGCTGCACCGCGAAGCGCCGGATGGAGGAGATGGAGGCATGGCCGGTGCCGAAATCATCCAGGTCGATGCGGCATCCCAGCTTGGCCAGCCCGTTCACGTTGCGCGACACCACGTCCTCGGGCGAGGCGGCAACGACGGTTTCCAGCACCTCCACCGACAGGCGGTGCGGGGCCAGGTCATAGCGGTCGAGCTCCCATTTCACCTTGTCGATCAGCTTGGGATTGCGCAACTCGTCCGACGAGAAATTCACCCCGACGCATGGAATATCCAGCCCCGCATCGTCCCAGCTGCGCAAGGCCGACAGCGACCGGGTCAGCATGATCTCTCCCAGGCGGGCGAGTTTTCCGGCATTTTCGAGAATCGGCAGGAAATCGGCGGGCGAGATTTCCCCGCGATCCGGATGGATCCAGCGCGCCAGCGCCTCGAACCCGGTGACCTGGCCCGTATCGGTCGAGATCTGTGGCTGGTAATAGGGCCGGATCTGCCCGTTCTCCAGCGCCGCCGCAGCTTCGTCGGCAAAGATATGGCGCGAGCGTTCGGAGCGACGCATTTCATCGGAATAGGAGCGGATCGCCGAGGGCGCGTTGCGCGACGCCTCGGCCAGGGCGGTTGCGGCGGCGTTCATCAGCGCCTGTCCCGTCTGTTCCGGCGTCCGAGAGCCCAGGCAGAACCCGACCGATGCCGAGACATAGATCACCGTATTGTCCAGGATCACCGGTTCCTCGCAGGCCATCTGCATGCGGCTGGCCAGCTGGATCGCGGTTTCGATGTCCAGATGCGCGACCGGTGCCAGGGCGATCCCGAAACTGTCAGAGCCGATCCGGCAGACAAGGTCGTCGTCGCGCAGGGTCGATCGCACCCGTTCCGCCGTTTTCTGCAGGATGTGATCGCTGGCCATGCGCCCGTAGCGGTCCGTCACAACGTCGAAATCATCCAGTGAAATCATGTAACAGGCGGTCGCACGGCGCCCCGTGCGGGTGCCGGTCAGCGCCATGTTCAGCGTCGCCTGCAGGGCATCGCGGAGGGGCAGGCCCGTGACACCGTCACAGCTGCGCGGTGGCGGCGCGGGCGGGCGGTCGAACCCGCCCAGAAACGCATAGACAGCCGGCAGGCCGAGGGTCACGGCGATCAGCCAGCCCTCACCGCCGAACCAGAAGGCCCCAAGCGCCATCGCGGGCAGGAAAGCCAGCATCTGTGGCCCGAAAAACAGGCGCTTCAGCCGGGTTTGCAACAGCCCTGTTCCGTTCATGATCCGCGACAGCATACGCGTCCCTTTGTTGCGACACGGGGCCGAACCTAGGGGCGTTTGCTCAACAGCGGTTTAACGCAACTGCGGGATCTGCGGATTATTTTCGTCGCCAGGGCTGGTTTCAGACCCGGTTTCAGCCCCGGTTTCTGCGGGTGCATCCCGCATCAGCCCCGCGAAATCAAACAATTTCGGGTCAAGCATATGGGACGGCCGGATATTCATCAGCGACCGGAACATCACCTGGCGGCGGCCGGGGCTGTTCTTTTCCCACTGATCGAGGATCCGCTTCACCTGCTGGCGCTGCAGACCATCCTGCGACCCGCACAGATCGCAGGGAATGATCGGGTAGTTCATCGCGCGGGCGAATTTCTCGCAATCGGCCTCGGCCACATGGGCCAGCGGACGATAGAGGAACAGATCACCCTCTTCATTGACCAGCTTGGGCGGCATTGTCGCCAGGCGCCCGCCATGGAACAGGTTCATGAAGAACGTCTCGAGGATATCGTCGCGGTGATGGCCCAGCACGACGGCCGAACAGCCCTCTTCCCGCGCGATCCGGTAGAGGTTGCCACGCCGCAGCCGCGAACACAGCGCGCAATAGGTCCGCCCCTGCGGCACCTTGTCGACGACGATGGAATAGGTGTCCTGGTATTCGATCCGGTGCGGCACCTGCATCTTTTCCAGGAATTCGGGCAGGACGGTCGCGGGAAAGCCGGGCTGCCCCTGGTCCAGGTTGCAGGCCAGCAGGTCGACCGGCAGCAGCCCGCGCCATTTCAGCTCGTACAGGATCGCCAGCAGGGTATAGCTGTCCTTGCCACCCGACAGGCAGACAAGCCAGCGGGCGCCCGGTTCGACCATGCCATACTGATCCACCGCCTCGCGCACGTTCTGCACGATGCGTTTGCGCAGCTTCTTGAACTCGGTGCTCTTGGGGGCACCGTGAAAGAGCGGGTGGATATCGTCGGCCTCGTCCAGCATGGCGCGCATATGGCATGAAACCGGGGGGCGAGGGAAGGGCGCTTCGCAGGCATCGCGACGGTTCCGCAGGGCGATGCCCGGACAATCCGCGCGCCGTGGCTTGCATCGGCGCGGGCGCCGCGTGACAAAGCTCTCAGCGGTCGACAAGCGGTCGGCAAGCGGCCGGGCCGGGCAACAGGGGGACAGCGCGTGGCGGATTACGACGTGGCGATCATCGGCGCGGGCATCGTGGGCACGGCCACCGCGCTCTGGGCGCAGCTGCGCGGGTTCCGCGTGCTGCTGATCGACCCGGCGCCGCCCGGATCGGGCACCAGTTCGGGCAATGCCTGCACCATCGCCACCTATGGCTGCCTGCCGGTCAACGATCCCTCGGTCATCACCGGGTTGCCGCAGCTTCTGACCGCACGGGACAGCCCGCTGGCCTTTTCCTTCCGTCATGCGCTGCGCAATCCGCGCTGGATGCTGGGGTTTCTCGCCAATTGCCGCGCGGGGCGCTCCGATCACATCGCGGGCGTGCTGGCGGGGTTGTTGGCCCAGGCCGATGCCGGGCTGAACCCATTGATCGAGGCCGCGGGTGCCGAAGACCTGATCCATGCCCGTGGTCAGCTTTCGCTGTGGTCGACAGCGCAGGGTGCGCGCGACGCGCAATCCGGCCTCGACCGTCGCCGCGCCCTGGGCGTCACCCTCCAGGAGCTGTCGCCGGAGGAGGCGCAGGCGCTAGAGCCGGGGATCACCCTGCCGATCCACCGCGCCGCGCTCTTTCCCGAGGCGCGGCATGTCCACGATCCCGAGGCGCTGGTCCGCCGGTTCCACGCGGCTTTCGAGGAGGAGGCAGGGTTCACGCTGGTCGAAAAGGTGACAGAGGTGAATGCCCAGCACGATCACGTCATCCTGCGCACCTTCTCGTCCGAAGTGACGGCGACCCGCGCGGTTGTCGCGGCCGGGGCGTTCTCCTCCCGCATCTGGGGCGGAGGCGCGGAAAAACTGCCGCTGGGCACGGAACGCGGCTATCACCTGCTCTATGCCGGAGAGGCCGGGCGCATCACCCGCCCCGTCGGCTGGGGGGAGGGCGGCTTCTACGGAGTGCCCATGGCCCGCGGCCTGCGCCTGGCCGGCACCGTCGAAATCGCGGCGATCGATGCGCCCAAGAACCAGAACCGCCTCGATTACCTCGCCCGCAAGGGGCGCGAGATGTTCGGGGACCTGCCCGCGCCCACCAGCGACTGGATCGGGTTCCGCCCGACCATGCCCGACAGCCTGCCCGTGCTGGGTTATGCGCCGGGGACCGACCGGATCATCCACGCCTTCGGGCACCAGCATCTGGGCCTGACCCTTGGCGGCATCACCGGGCGGATCGTCACGGATTTGCTGGAGGGACGGCAATCCAACCTGTCGATCGAGCCACTCAGCCCGTCCCGTCGCTACGCGCCGCTCAGGGCGCGCTAGAGCCGATCAATCCGGAACGTCGTCGACGCCCATCCCGCCCCAGGGATGGCACCGCCCGATCCGGCGCAGGGCAAGCCAGCCGCCCTTGATCCCGCCATGCTTGCGCAGGGCCTCAAGTGCATAGGCGGAACAGGTGGGGTCATAGCGGCAATTATGCCCGACCCAGGGGGAAAAGACCGCCCGATAGGCCAGAACCGGCAGGGACATCAGTCGGGCCAGCGGGGTCATTCCTGGCCCCCCTGCAGCGCGTGCAGCTTGCCCAGGGCATAGCGCAGATCGCCTTTCAACGCCTCGAAATCCCGCTCGGCCGTGGCGCCGTGGCGGCCGATCAGCACGTAATCGTAGCCCGCCATTCCGGCCTCTGGCAGGACCAGCCGGGCGACCTCGCGCAGGCGGCGCTTGGCGCGGTTGCGGGCGACGGCATTGCCGACCTTCTTGGAACAGGTGAACCCCACGCGGATCGGCGCCTCGGCCGGTTCGTCATCGCGGCGCTGCCGGGCCTGGACCATCATGCCGGACGTGCCCTGCCGCCGCGCCCGCGCGCAGGCCAGGAAATCCGACCGCTTGCGCAGCACGGCCAGCGCGCCGCCCTTCAGCTTTGCTCCATCCACCATCGTCATCCGCAACACACCTTCACCGGGCCACAGGCGCACAAGCGAAAACCGCCCGGGCGCGGGGCCGGGGCGGTTCTGTCCGTTCCATCGTCGCAACGCCCCGCATCACGGGGCCAAACGCTTACGCGCTCAGCGACTTGCGGCCGCGGGCGCGGCGGGCGTTCAGGATCTTGCGGCCGGCCTTGGAGGCCATGCGCGCACGGAAACCGTGACGCCGCTTGCGCACGAGGTTCGAGGGTTGGTAGGTGCGTTTCATCGCTCCGTCTCCATCTGCTTGCGCCGGTTCGGCGGTTGGACCTGCGGAAGGCCCGGGGTTGGCTGGCGCGTCGCGCCGGTCTGGTCATGCGGACCAGACAACGGGGAATCGCCCGCCGGACCGCGTATGTTCGAAGCCCGCTCTATAGGGGCGGGTCCGCTATATGTCAAATATGCAAACCGCTCCGGAGCGAGGTTTTTCCAATGCCCCGCAGCGGCGAAAAGCGCAAGGCCCGAACGACCATCCGCACAGGGCCCCGCACCAAGCGGCGACGCCACCATCCGGCCACTGCGGGAAGGCCCGCAATGCCGCGACGGAACCAACGCCTCCCCCGACAGCCGAACCGCCCATCACCCCCGCGTGAGGGGGCTTTTCACGGCGCAAGAAGCCTGCGCATTCTGAACCGACCCCAGGAAGGCCGGCCATGACCGACAAGACACCGCCCCCCCGACGCATCACGCCCGCGCGCCTCTGGCCGCTGGGGCTGATGGTGCTGTGCGCGGTGGCGATCACCTATGCCTTCGGTGACCGGCTGACCTACCAGGCCCTGGTCGACAGCCACGATGCGCTCGAGGCGTTCCGCAACGACCATGCCGTGCTCACCAGCCTTGCCTTTGTGACGATCTACGCGGCCATGGTCGGACTGTCGGTGCCGGGCGCGACCATCGCCACGCTGACCGGCGGGTTTCTCTTCGGGCTCTGGCCCGGCATCGCCTTCAACGTGGCGGGCGCGACCATCGGGGCGACGCTGCTGTTCCTTGCCGTCCGCTTCGGCCTGGGGCGTAGCCTGGCCGAACGGATCGACGCCTCCCCGGGCCGGATCGCCCGGATCAAGCGGGGGCTGGACGAAAACCAATGGTCGATGCTGTTCTTCATCCGGCTGGCCCCGGTCATCCCCTTCTTCGCCGCCAACCTGTTGCCGGGGCTGCTGAACGTGCCGCTCAACCGGTTCGTCATTTCCACCGCCATCGGCATCCTGCCGGGGGCCGCGATCTACACCTCGGTCGGCGCGGGGCTGGGGTCGCTCCTGGAAACCGGGCAGCGCCCCGACCTGGGCGTGATCTTCGAACCGCGCCTCCTGTTGCCGATCCTCGGCCTCGCGGCGCTGTCGCTGGTCCCCGTGATCCTGCGCCTCAGACGGAGCCTGCAATGACCCCCAAACCCACAAGAAGCGACCTGATCGTCATCGGCGCCGGCGCGGCGGGGCTCTCGGTCGCCTCCGGTGCGGTGCAGATGGGCGCCAGCGTCACCCTGATCGAGGCGGGCGAGATGGGTGGCGATTGCCTGAACCATGGCTGCGTGCCCTCCAAGGCGCTGATCGCCGCCGCGGCACGGGCGCACCAGATGCGCGATGCCGGACGGTTCGGCATCACCCCGGTGGAGCCGCAGGTGGATTTCCCCGCCGTCATGGATCACGTCCGGTCGGTCATCGCCGGCATCGCCCCGCATGACAGCCAGGAGCGGTTCGCGGGGCTGGGCGTCCGCGTCCTGCGTGCCCATGCCCGTTTCGTCGGCCCCCGCCTGATCGAGGTCGCGGGCGAACGCCTGACCGCGCGGCGCATCGTCATCGCCACAGGCTCGCGCCCCTTCGTGCCGCCGATCCCCGGCCTCGATACGGTGGAATACCTGACGAACGAGACGATCTTCGGCCTGGATGCGCTGCCCGGTCACCTCGCGATCCTCGGCGGCGGTCCCATCGGGGCGGAACTGGCCCAGGCTTTCCGCCGTCTCGGGGCCGAGGTCACGCTGATCGACTCGGGCACCATCCTGTCGCGCGAGGACCCGCAGGCCGTCGCCCTCGTCCGTGAGGCGATGAAGCGCGAGGGCGTGGCCATTCGCGAAGACACACGCATCGCAAGTGTCGAGGGTGGGGCAGGGCCCATCCGCCTGCACCCCGAAACAGGCGAGGTGATCGAGGCGACGCATCTGCTCGTCGCCACCGGCCGAACGGCGGGCGTCGATGGGCTGGGGCTGGAGGCCGCCGGCATCCGCGCCGACGCGCGCGGCATCGAAACCGATGCCCGCCTGCGCACCAGCGACCGGCACGTCTACGCCATCGGCGACGTGGTGGCGGATGCGCCCTCGTTCACCCATGTGGCGGGCTACCATGCGGGGATCGTGATCCGGCAGGCCATGCTGGGCCTGCCCGCCCGCGCCGATCATTCCCGCATTCCCCGCGTCACCTACACTTCGCCCGAACTGGCTCAACTCGGCCCGACCGAGGCCGAGGCGCGTTCCGCCCGCCGAAAAGGTGGACAAAGCGTCGCGGTCGCCATGGCCGAGGGCGGCGCGGCCGGCGCCGATCCCGCCGCAACCACCGACACGCGCACCGACGTAATACCGACGTCATACCTACGTTATACCGACAACGACCGCGCCCGCACCGAAAAGGCCACCGAAGGCTTCGTCAAGTTGCTGATCCGAAAGGGAAAACCCCATGGCGTGACCATCGTCGGGCCGCAGGCTGGCGACCTGCTGGCCCCGTGGGTCCAGGCGATGGCCTCCGGCACCCGTCTGACGGTGATTTCCGGGCTCGTCCTGCCCTATCCGACACTGCCGGAACTTGGTAAACGCGCCGCGGGGGCCTATTTATCTCCGAAACTCTTTGATAATCCATGGGTTGAAAGGGTCGTGCGCCTGATCCAGCGCGTGCTGCCCTGACCGCCCGTATCGGACCCGACCATGCTCAGATCGCTTTCCGGCCGCTTCCTGATCCTCACGGTGCTCTTCGTGATGCTTGCCGAAGTGCTGATCTTTGTCCCCTCCGTCGCCCGCTTCCGCCAGGACTACCTCCTGTCGCGTCTCGAACGCGCGCAGATCGCGTCGCTGGCCCTGCTGGCGAACGACATGATCGACGCCGATGTCGAAGAGGAATTGCTAAGGAATGCAGAGGTTTACAACGTCGTCCTGCGCCGCGATGAGGCCCGCCAACTGATCCTTTCCTCGCCCGTCCCGGACGAGGTCAGCGCCACCTACGATATGCGGATGGACGGCCCCTGGGCACTGATGCGGGACGCATTGACCCGCCTGGTCGACCCCGCCCCGCGGGTCATCCGGGTGCTGGGAAACCCGGTGCGGGAGGCTGGCCTGCTGATCGAGGTCACGATGCCAACCGAGGGGCTGCGGGTCGCCATGCTCGATTACGGCCGCCGCGTCCTGGCGCTGTCGCTGGTCATCTCGGTCATCACCTCCGCCTTCCTGTTTCTGGCCGTTCGGGCGCTTCTGGTGCGACCGATCAAGCGGGTGATCGGGCAGATGCAGAATTACGCCGCCGCCCCAGAAGACACCCGCCGCATCATCGAGCCGACCGCCGGAATCACGGAATTACGCGAGGCGGAACAAGCGCTTAAGACCCTCGAGACCGAGCTGACAAACTCGCTCCGCCAGAAGGAACGCCTGGCCCAGCTGGGCGGTGCAGTGGCCAAGATCAGCCACGACCTGCGCAACATCCTGACCTCGGCCCAGCTGTTCACCGACCGCCTTGAGCAGAGCGAGGACCCAACCGTGCTGCGCCTGGCACCCAAGCTGGTGAACTCCATCACCCGCGCCGTGAACCTTTGTGAAAGCACACTGGCCTTCGGCCGCGCCGAGGAACCCGCCCCCCGCCTGACCATGGTGCCGCTGGCGGAACTGGTCGGCGATGTGATCGAGGGCGAACGCCTCGCCGTGGGGGATGCCGATATCAGTTTTTCCGAGGATTTTCCGGCCACTATGACCGTGCGGGCCGACCCCGAACAGATGCACCGTGTGCTTCTGAACCTCGTCCGCAACGCCCGTCAGGCGATCTCTGCCACCGGCGATCCGGGCGAGATCTCTGTCCGGGGCGAGGAAACCGAAGATGCCTGGATGATCCGCGTCACCGATACCGGCCCTGGCCTGCCCAAGAAGGCGCAGGAGCATCTGTTTACCGCGTTCCAGGGCGGCACGCGCAAGGGAGGGGCCGGTCTGGGCCTTGTGATCTCGGCCGAACTGGTGCGGGGTCACGGCGGCTGGCTGAGCCTGGAACAGACCGGGCCGGAGGGCACCCATTTCGTCATCCACCTGCCTCGCCGCCCCGACGCAATGCGCGCGCCTGAACCGCGAGCGGCGTGAATATTATTGCGTGGCAATGGGTTGTAAGGAGCGTCTCGTCACGTGGCAGGCACGACTGCTCCGTGTTTACGAAGGCCGGGCCGCCATCGGATGACCGCTTGCCCCGCGTCACCCGAACCTCCTGCAGAAAGTTTGAATTTTCCGCTTGAACTCATCCCGGCCCGTCGTTAAACGCAGCCCACACGGACCGATAGCTCAGCTGGATAGAGTACCTGACTACGAATCAGGGGGTCGGGGGTTCGAATCCTCCTCGGTCCGCCACTTCCCCCAATGCGCCTTGCAGTTATTTGATTTCGCTTAGATTTTTTTGCGAAGTTGGAACTTGTTCCAAAAGTTGGAACTTTTGCGTTCCTGATATGATCCTCACTAGGTCTGCGCTCTTGCTATAGTGGTGCGCTTCTTCCTCGGTTTCGTGGCCGAGAATTGCCATGCGCTGATCCGTCGTTGCGCCGTTTTCCCGGAAGATCGCTGCTCGCCCCTTTCTGATTCCATGCGCGGAGTGTTCGGGTAGGCCTGCATCTGTGCAGGCCGCGGAGAACCACCGCGCCGCGCTCTTGGCGCTCCTGGGGCGCTTGTGCGCTGTCAGGAGGAACGTTAGACCTTTCGGCGCGGCGGACAGGCACTCAGCCAGGTATTCACTGGCTTCGAACCAGAGTGGCGCTGGTACCGTCCAGGGGCAGACAGCGGTGCTTTTCGATTTCTGGCGCGTGTAGGTCAGCCATCCACCTTTCACCATGTTCGGTCCAAGCCGGGTCATGTCGCCGATAGAGGCGCAGGTCTGGTACATCAATTCGAAGGCGAGGCGTTCGGGGGAGCCAACCGGCCAGTGGTTGCGAAAGCTCTGCATGTCCTCACGTGACCAGGGCACCGCACCCTGCGCTTTCGGTGTCGCGCGGCGCTCGACCTGCTTGGCCGGGTTATCGTCGATCAGCCCGGCTGACAGCCACCATTTGCAGAGCCCGCGCCATACCTTCAATCGATTGTTTGCCGGGTGGGCCCGGTACTTGGCGAGGTCTTGTCGGATATGCTTCGGTTGCAGTGTGGCCATCGTGCCCTTGCCGTACCTCTTGCGGAAATCGTCCAGGAACCGTCGCCAGACGCTCCGGGTCGAGGCCGCCATGCCAAGATAGGCGTCGGAGGCGAGGTAGGCCGCGATCCCGGCGGCTATGGTGCCAGTGACCGCCGGTTCTGGCTCTGGTGCAGTGCCTTTCGACACTTTGACATAGGCGTCCAGAAACTGCGGGTCATCGGGCCGCAGATCGGGAAGCGGTACTCCCTTCTGCCCTTTCGGGCGGTAGTAGTACCGAACATTCCCGGATGGCCATCGGCCGGATGCGTTAAGGTGCTTCAACCTGACTGCGCCCCGAATATGTCGTCGCATGATTCACCCCCGGTTTCCGGCGATGCTACCGGGGCGCGATCGCCGCTCACAAGCCTGATGACACCCTGCCTCGGGCAGATCTCCACGGATACACCGAATTCGTTCGCGACTTTCATCGCGCGACGCAGTTCGGCTTCGGTGAAAACAGGTGCACCCATGGGTCAGCTCATGCCGAGGACTTCGCGGTAAAGTTCGACCACGGATTCCTCTTCGGCGATGTCCTCGGGGTGTTTCTTGCGCATGGCGATGATGCGGCGCAGAGCCTTGATGTCGTAGCCGCGCGCCTTGGCTTCGGCCATGGCGGATTTCTGCTGGTCGCCGATCTCGGCTTTCTCCACCGCAAGGCGTTCGAAGCGCTCGATAAAGCCGCGCAGCTCGTCGGCGGTCACGCGGTAGGCCTTGTCGCGCACGGCCATGTCAGCTGGTGTTTCCTTGTAACCGCCGGCGCCGTTGCCGGTTTCGACGAAGGCCTGCGCGGCCGGGCTGAGGTCCTGGGGCATGTGTGATCCTTTCGGAATGGTTGCGCCTGGCGGTCAGGCGTCCTGTGACTGGGGCGGCGCCAGGGGTGCGAGGTTCGGCGGCTCCCAGGCATCGGCATCGATGGTGATGCGGAGCCGGCCGCCGGGGTCGCGATCAACGGATGGGGCAAAGCCGAGGAGGGTGAGGCCCTGGCAGAAGCACTCAATCCGACCGCGCAACCGTTCGCGGGCATCGATC
Organism: Pseudooceanicola atlanticus; assembly: GCF_000768315.1. Taxonomy (GTDB): domain Bacteria; phylum Pseudomonadota; class Alphaproteobacteria; order Rhodobacterales; family Rhodobacteraceae; genus Pseudooceanicola; species Pseudooceanicola atlanticus. Next base: position 13,701 of record NZ_AQQX01000010.1, on the reverse strand, counting down.
CTTGCCCGGTCCTCGCGGTCTTGGCGGGCGATGTCGGCCAGTGGAGCGCTCATGCGGCGTCATCCCCGGTCGGGGTCAGGCCGTGAGCCCGGATCGCTGCGCGCGTTGGCTCCAGCGCCTGCCTGGTGACGAAGTCGATCACGGCCCGCGGCGTGTAGCCGGAGATTGGACGCGGGGCATCCAGTCGTTCCAGCCTGTCACGGCTGATCGGGTGGCCCTGTTGTTCCTTCAGGCGGAGCCAGGCATCGGTGCGCAGGGCCGGGAAGGGAACGAAAAGAGCGGGTGTCGTGACCGCCCGGATCGCGTCGGGATGGTAGGGGTGGTGCATGTTGGCCTCCATCATTGGTGGAGGTGCTTGTAGTACGCATTTTGCTTAATTGGAAGTCTGTAAATTAGCAAAATGCTTAGTGACGCCAAGTGGCTTCAAAAGTCTCTTTGTGAACGCAAGGTGAACAAAATAGTCTCCTCAAGCAATGGGGGGCGAATCGAATGGACGACGAAACGAGGCTGCGCTTGTTAAAACAGGCGCGTAGACAGTCAGGGTGGTCGTTGGATTTTTGGGAAGAATTTACCGAGGGGCTTGATCAGAGTTCTCTAGAGATCCTGGTCGGTAAGTCGTCGGTCTTTCCGAAGTACAAGAAGTCTAAGGGTAGCGAGTAAGCCTTGCGCAGCTTCTTCGCGCTTTGCAGAGAAAGATCGCGCTTCGCGTTTTCGAACGGACCGTAGACCTGCTCGCTGATACCAGCCTTTTCAGCGAATTCTTTCTTAGCCATGCCGAGGATTTCACGCACCTTTTTAAGGCGCGCACCGACTGCTTCTCTCGAATCTTCAAGCTCTTCCAACATGTTGAGATTATCCGCGCAGCATAGGTTGCTCACACTGAGCAATTTGCGTATTTACATGATAAGCAAAATGCGTAGAAATGTGCGCCATGACCGATACCCGCGATACCGTAGCCAGCTTTCTTGACCGCGTCGGACGTTCGAACTTCGAGCGCAATTTGGGGCACTCGACTCAGGTCGTGTCCCGGGCGCTGGCAAAAAACCAGTTTCCCGCTCATTGGTTCTTCAGCTGCCGTGATTGGTGCGCGGAGATCGGCATCGAAGTTCCCGAACACCTTTTTCGCCAGAACGTAGGCGCGGCAGATGCCAGTAAGCAAAACGCAGATCGAAGCGCGGCATGATGGGTGAACTTCATGCAGAGCTCCGTACATCTCGTCTCTCGTCGCGCTTTGTTTCATCGCTCGACTTGAACGGCTTACCGCGGTCGCCGCAAAACAATGAGGTTGCCGATGCCTGACGCGCGCCGGACGGTTCATGCGATGATGCGCGGGCTGGTGGCCTCGCATTTCCCGACGCAACAGAGCGCGGCCAAGGAGATCGCGGATTTCTTTGCCGGGCCCGGCGGGGCAGGGGATCAGTTCGACCCTGCCGATCTGTCGCGCAAAATGAACGGCACCCGCCAGTGGACCCTGAATGACGCGATCGCCCTGCAGGCTCTGTCGGGCACGGACCGGATCAGCAAGGCGATTGCGCCGGAAGTGGCTGAGGCGGCGCCGCGCGAAACCGTTTCGCTGCTGGCGCATGCCGGGCGGCTGGTGAAAGAGGCGGGCGAGGGGACCTCGGCCCTGCTGGCCGTGTCCGAGGGCGGATGCCGGCACGAGGCGCGGGCTGAATTGCTGGATATCGTCGCCGCGGCCCAGGCGGCGTTGGTCGCGCTGGATGCGCCATCCGCCCTGCGCGCGACGCCCTTCAAACGGGTGGACCGGGCATGACCGATTCAAATCATCACTCACGGAATGCGGGTCTGCTCCGCACCGCCGGGCCGCGTGTGGGAAGATCGCGCGGCCAAACTTCGGCGCGGGATCAGGCGCCAGTGTCCCTCGGGCTGCTGGTCTCGCGCCGTTTTTTCGACTGTGGGTTGCTTTGTAAAGAGCGCCCGGAAAGCATCGCAGTATCGCCCTCCCAATCGGCTAAACGCCGGGGCGTAGGCGGATCGCGAGACATCCCATTCAGCTCCTCGCGATCCGCCGTTTATCCGCGCCCGGCGGATTATCCGGGCAACCTCCCTGTTGGACTTGGGGCGCGGGGAGATCTCGCGCCCCCTTTTCGGCGAACAGCTGAGGCGTGGCGGCCATGAGTGTCACCGCGCTTGGCCTGGTGCCGATCGACGAGCTGGAGGAGTATCCTCTGGGTCCGGAGGATCGGGTGGACAGCCATTCCTGGATCGCCTGGCCGCATCGGCGCTGGCTGCACAGCCCGATGCGTGTGAAGGCCTTACCGGAATGCAGGGCGCTGCATTTTGACCTGATCTGCGTGTCGCAGGATGAAACCCCGCTTGGCACCCTGCCGACCGATACCGAGATCCTGGCCAAGCAGCTCAACCTGACGGAAACCGACTTCAAGCGCCTCTGCGCGCTTGATTTTGGTCCGCTGCATGGCTGGAGACCGGTGCGCTGCCTCGATGAGGTGCGCCTGTATCATCCGGTGGTTCTGGAGATGGCGCTGGAGGCGCTCTCGCGGAAGGAAGACAACCGTGCCCGCAACGAGGCGGCCAATCGCAAGAAGCGGCTGCAGCGATTGCGGGCGGTAATGATGGGCTATCACAAAGAGCTGGGCCAGAACGACGCCGCGGTCGAGTGGATCGACGAATGGTTGGTCGAGCGTTGCACCGGCAACCGCACGGCCAGCTGGGTCGAGCGCGCGATCCAGGCCTGGACCGCCCGCACGCTGGGGCACCGGCTGCACGGCAAACCACCACGAACTTGATCTCATAAACTGTCCGGTTTTGTCCCTGGGACAGAACGGGACAAAACCGGACAGAAAATTTCTGTCCCGCACGACAGGGACAGGGACAGGGAAATGACAGGGAAAGGGCCAGGCCGCACGGATCGGCCGGGCCCGCGTGCAGAGCAGATGCTGAGAAAGGGCAGGCCATGACCGAAGATCAGACTGAAGAAAGCAACCGGGCGCGCGTGCGCCGGTTGTTCATCGCGCCGATGCAGGGGCTGGGGTTCCGGTTCAAGAAGGGCACGCCGATCGAGGAAGAGCGCAAGCGGATCGAGCGGATCATCGACGATGTGTCCTACCTGAAGGATCGCAACCTCGATCGGCTCTACCTGACCCTTCGGGACAAGGGCGAAGGGAGTGCGCGGTGTTTCTGGCCGGCGCGGGCGACGATCATCGCGCTGGCCCAGGCGGCGCAGCCGCGCCCGATCGAGGACTTCCCTGGGCTTGCGAGCTGGTTTGCCAGCGCTGCCGGGCAACGGGCCCTGGAGGCGAACCGCCTGGTCGCCGAATATCGGTTCTGGAAGGCGAAGCACCGTCCACCGATGAACGAGCATGAGACAGCAATGATCACGTCCCATGCGCGTCGGCTGGCCTCGGATGTCGAGCTGGCCCGGGAGCGTGTCTACCGCAACGTGCCGCTGCAGCCGGATGAGCGCGCCATGCTCGAGGCCTACGAACTGGACGAACAGTCCGCCTTGGACCTGGTGACCGTCGCCGGGCAGGAGGATGCCGCATGAATGCGATTGCAGATACGGGCCTGCGCCGTGGGGCGCCGGTCAAGCGGGCCGTGTCGATCGAGGCGCTGATCGGCTGGGCCTTCCAGCGGGAATTCGCCTCGGTGGACTTCGACCAGGTGAACACGGCTCGCGACCCGTCGCCGAATGTCGGCATGGAATACATCATTCTCAAACGTGCCGAGCTCGGCTGCCGGGTCGATGGCGGCGGACGGTCTGACCCGCACCCCGATGCGGATGCGGTGGCCGATGCGCTGTCGGTGCTGCCCGAGGGTGTCGGCGGCCGGGCCATGGCCCTGCGGATCGCCGAGCTTGCCCGGCTGGGCCAGTCTCATGACTGGGGCAATGACACGCGGTTATCCTGTCGGCCGCGGGCCTGGCGGCGCTGCAAGCATGGGGAGTTCGCCGAAACCGAACCCTGTGGCGAAGTCAAATACCTCAGTCGCGGCCGCGTCCGTCGGGTAGAGCTGCGGGTCTGTCCGGTGGTCTACTACGGCCACAGCACTCAGGTCGCCACATTGCGCAAGAGCTACATGCTCTGGGTCATGGCGCTGCGCGACCTGCGCGATACGTTCCGGATTTACGGCGGGCTGACCTCGCACGAGGTGACGGCCGAGCTGCCGCCTCTCCAGCCGTGGAGAGAAATTGTCTAACGAGATGCTCGGTGCGGTGACTTAGTGCACTCGACCCCATTGCGCCCGGAGCGGTTTACCCGCTGCCGGGCGTTTCCATTTCCTGGCGATCGCGGGTCCTTCTGACGCTTCAGCGTATACGGTGCGGCTGAGCGCATGTGTTGCACGGCGCTAAACAATCCGCGAAGCCTAAACTAAATCGGCTAAACAAGTGGCGAGAGGCTAAACGACAGATGGCGGGACGGACCGCGACGGCATCGGCGGAACGGCTTGGCGTCACGAAGAGTCGGATCAGTCAGCTGGTGTCCTCGGGCAAGTTGGAGGGGTGCTAGTCCGGAGAGGGCCGCAAGCCGGTTCCCTTTGTGACCACCATGGCAATCGACGACACTGCAGACTCCGTGAAGCGGTTGGAGGAGTTGGACATTGGACGCGCCTTTGATCGGCCGACCCGGTACACGAGCGCGCGCTCTATCTTCGCCTTCAGGTGAGCGGTGGTGTGCGCCGTCCGATGGGTGCCGCGCTGGTCGTGCCGGTCAAGGCCAGACGCAACGCCTACGGCAACCTGCCCAAGGATGCCTTGGCCCGGCTGAAGGCCAAACCGGACATCTTCGTCACTTCGAAGCGCGGCCGTGCAACATCGCACTCCCCCCGGGGGGGGCTAGGAGCGGAAGGGCCGGAAGGGCTCTGGCCTCAAGATGCTGATCTCGTTCGAGCCGAGCGCGAGCTACACCGCGTGCTGGCACTTCCACGACCTGCCGATGCGTCGGGCCCGTGGCGTTTTCCACGATCACTTCGTCCGGCGGCTGCGCCTGGCGATCGAGACCGCCCGATAGGGTTTGGGTCCTTCCCCCCTCCGCCCCGCACGGGGGTAATTCGCGCCCCGTTGGGTGCGGCTGGGTGGTATGGGTTGGGGGTACCTGAAAGGGTTGTTGTTATTGTTATGGAAGGAAAAGATACATGAGCTTCGATCCGGAGGAAGCGCTGCGTCGTTGTCCTCTGCCGGAGGGTGTCGAAGACGTGGTCATGAACCGGGGCACGATCGCGAAAGCGCACGGCGTTTCGGAGAATATCATCATGAAGTACCTGGAGCAGGGCATGCCGGTTCTGTCCAAGGGATCGAACGGGCAGGCCTACGAATTCCTGCCCTCGGAATGCTGCGCCTGGAAGATGCACCGCGACGCGGAACTGGCCGATCGTCGGGAGGCGGGGGATCGGGCCGCTGCGCAGATGTCGCTGATGTTTCGGAATGACGATGAAGACGAGGCCTCGACGGGCCCGGTCCTCACGGCCGAGCAGATCATCAAGGAAAGCCAGGCGGATTATCAGCGCAACAAAGCGGCCGAGCAGCGGCATGAGCTAGTCCGTGCGGCGCATTGACGCCGAAGACATCACTGGCGGGTACGACGTGGACCTGTCCAAGTGAAATTGTCGCAACAGGTGCTCGTTCAGGCCCCATTTCTTTTCAAGGCGACCGGGCTTTTCCAGCCCAAGGCTGAGTGCCGCCGTCGCGGATAGTAGCAGCCGTTGAGGTATTTGAAGATGCCTAACTCGACAAGCTGTCGACAACGGGCTGGGACTGGTTGTGCGCTGCACTTGGCGCAAATAATGGTTATGGGCAAGAAGCGCCATGGTCCAATACGAGGCAGATCATGGCAACCGGCGAAACGCCCCATGACCATTTTGGACCGACCTCGACTGAGAGTAGATTGAAGCACTTGCGAAAGACAACTCCGTCGCCGCGGTCAATTTGAGCTCGGAATTGACTTCGGAAGCGGCGCGTCATCGTATGATATAGTGGTCAAGCCAACGTCGTGTTGGCGCTTGGGTGAGGTATGGCGGATCGGAGGAAATGCCATGCCAACACCAAACTTACCAGCCATTCGCGCACGCCGTCCTGCTTGGAACAAGGGCCGCATTGTCGGACAGAAACGCCCGCTGCTGCCAAAACACCTCTGGGCGATCCGCGTCCGTCTTGAAATCGCAGAGAAGCACCGCGACCCGGCTTTGTTCAATCTCGCTATCGACAGCAAACTGCGGGGATGCGATCTGGTCAAACTGAAGGTGGCTGATGTTTTCGCTGCAGGACAGATCAAAGAGCGGGCCTCGATCACTCAGAGTAAGACACAGAAACCTGTCCGCTTTGAGGTTACCGATGGCACGCGGAAGTCGCTCCTGCGATAGATGGGCGAGCCCTTGATGATCGGATCTGAATACCTTTGGCCAGGGCGGTTTCATGAGCGGTTGCACATTTCGACACGGCAATACGCGCGCCTTGTTCGCGATTGGGGTCACGTCTATTGGCCTAGAACCAAGTTCTCATGGCACCCACTCGATGCGCCGCACCAAGGTCGCACAGATTTATCGTAAGACGGGAGACCTACGGGCCGTACAACTCCTGCTCGGACACACCAAAATGGACAGTACGGTAAGATACCTAGGGGTCGAAATAGAAGACGCCTTGGCGATCGCGGAGGCCGTAGAAATCTGAAGATTTGGGCCGTCTTTGCGGACGGCCCATTCCTGCCATTCACCTAACAAGCGGAATGCTACGGCGCGGCCCGCCAGAGCCGCCATTCGCTGCGGCCGCAAGGTAGGGTCAAAGGCCAAGGTCTGTTGTGCGGTAAAAGCTTACGTTTGGACCCGAATAAGCAGCGACTGTTCCGAGCCCAAAACGAACATGATCTTTACTATCGCGGCATCGCAGCATTCACGAAGGTGCGGTTGGAAGCAGGAATTGGTTGCACTGACTACCAACGTCCATCGTGTAGAGAATTGCTGGCAGTCTTCCGGTTCGCTCCAATTGCCTCACCAGATGCCGCCGTTCTTCACAACTCAATGGGCTCCCCTACGTTTTGGGGTGTCGGGCTGGGCGAAGACATGCAAATGCTTCTACATCTAGACACTTTAAACAGGTGACTGATGGAAGTTTATCGCTTTAGTGTGCATCCCGATGCAGTGGCAGGCGCGTTCGACTGGTCGGAAAACAAGAAGAAGCGCCGTTCTAAGAAAGGGGCTGTGCGCTGGTATCCAACTGACTCCGATGGCTTCCCGCTTGGGCCTTTGCCAGACGACCTGAAGGCAAAGATGGCGACGCATTGGGCTTTGACGGGACTCGGGAATGATTGGTTGCCAGACTTTTTCAATTCCAATGGTCCGCATCATTTCACCGGTCTGCAAGCTGTGGGAGAAAAGCTGGCAGATATCTATCGCATGCGTGTCGGTGATGACTTGGAGTTGGTCCCGATTCCGAACTTTTGGTCCCTTGCCGACGAAGCCGAAATTGCAGAGCCGTACTATCTTGCGAATGTATTTGCGTCAGCCGAAACCATAGACCTCGCCCGGTCGGAGGTGATCGAAGTGAAAAATCCGAAATTGGCAGGCGCGCAGAAATACATGTCGGCTTCTCAGAGCAACAAATGGGTTAAGAACGTCAGGGGGTTCAAGACGGATCTGCATGTCTGGCGAGATGCGAACACGTCAGAGTGGTTCTGTGATGAAGAATTTAAGGCGGAAATGGACGCGGCCAGCCCGGGAAACTTCATGTTTTTAGAAACCGCCGAAGAGTAAGAGCCAATTCTGGCTTGGCGCCGAAGGTGGAAGTCCAAAACAATGAGTGAGTTCATCCAATCCCCACGCACCTGCCACCAAGAAATATGTGCTTTGCAAATTACGATCGCAGCATAAAATTTGGCTGTTCAACGACACAAAAGCGACGTTTGCCCGGCGAAAAAGGCGCTACCGGAGATTTTGAAAGGATTGCTATCAGCGCATCGCTGACACTCGCGCATGATGCAGCATCGGTCAATACGGGCTCGGAGCGGACTTGCGGTACTGGGGCGCCCGGAAGGGTCGGCGTGAGGCCATTTCCGATACTGACGGCCCGAAGCAGACATCCGGCGCCGCTACGGTTTCTGCAACGCGGCAGCGGAAAGCAGACGTTTATGTCGTCTGAAGGCAACGAAAGCGATAACGTTTGTCGCCTCCATAAATCTCGAGATCAAGCTATTACAGCTTGGATAGCTTCCGCGCTGATTTCAAGCATTCACCTATTGTGTTCATGACGGCTTCTTCATGGTCGCGATTTATGTCCATGGCCAGATAAGCCGGAGAAGCGAGGCTGGTAGTCATCGCCAGGACCTGGGGGAGTTTGATTATGCGGGCGTTTCTCTGCGCCCTCGAAACTGCGGCGGCTAATGCGTCACCCAACATCCTGATCGCCCCATCTTCACCCAACCGAGATGAGAGCTCTTCGAGCATGAAGGCGGCATAGGCGACGCAATGCGCTCCATCGTCTGCATCGTCCCAGAGTTCCAGGAGGCTGGACCCGATTAGTTGAGCAATGCTCCAGGGGTCGTTCGTCGGCAGGGCGATGTGATCGAGAAATCGCTTCAACCACAGCGACGTTTCCTTGCGCTCCCACTCGAACTCCGTCGTATCTCCGTCGATGCTGACGTATCGGTAATTCCCCTCCAGCATTGCGCCGAGGGAATCAGAATATGCTTCCTGCGAAATCCTGCGCTTGTTGCGAGCGATCTGTAGAGCGACCTGGCTCCAAGCCGATGAAATACCGTCTAGGCTCGCAAACAACCGGAGTGCGGTGTCATCCGCAAGCAAGGTCCACCCTCTCTCCTTGGCGACTACCAGCGTATCTATGAAGCACGGGCCCACATCTTCGAACACCGTTTCGAAGTCCGGTTGAAGGGCGGTGCCTTCTTCCGGCATGGCGATTTTCAGGCCTCGTGCAAGTTCAAGGGTTCGTCCGAGGTTCGATATGAGAAGGTCGGACATCTCTCGGGACATCTCGACTGTACGCGTGCCGTGCTCGTCCGCCACGAGGCTACCTCGGCGTCCTTTTCCCCCGATGGCATACACCCGGTCCTGGTAGGCTTCGTGAAGCAGATCGATGCTGCTCTGGGTGATATGCAGGTCCGGGCAGGCCTGAAGGAGGGTGTCGGCGAAGCCTAGGGTCTGGGCGCCGTATAGGGTGATTGGATCGACGATCACTCCGGGCGCGGCCATAACCGATTGCGTTGCAGCCTTCCGTTCTACGGCATTACCAAGGGCCATCTTGATTTTGATGCTGCCGTGGTGCCGCAGAAAATCCCAAAAATCGAAGACCGTGCCCCCACCTGCGGCGGCCAACAGAGCTATGGGGGCTTTACCTGATTCGTAGGCCTCCTCAATGCGCTTGACCTGCCCCGCACGCTCCCTGGCGCTTTCGAGGATGGGACGAAAACTGCCTTCCAGATCATTTTCATCGATCCGAAGCGCTCCGAATATCTTGCTCTCAGGAAACAGGCGCTCGAAGTCCTTCTGAGACCGATGATACGCATGGGCATACTTGGACAGGACCTTTGTGACGGTGGCGTTCAGCTTCCCGACAGCGGAATCCATTGGGAAACTGTCACCCACAGCCTTTCCCATCAGGCGAAGAGCCAAAGGGTCTTCAGTGGAAATTTCGTCGCGGTCAGCCCGCGGGGCGGGAGCCGTCTCGATGATCTTCGTGAGCGGATCAGCGTGATCTCGCGAGACCACTACGACCGTATCTTCCTCAACGACCTCGCGGTCAAAATCGACATGTCGCCCTGAACGGCCTGTCAGGATCAACCCGACCATGAAGCCGAGATGTATCTGTGGGTCTTCATATCCGTCGCGCAATGCGCGGTATCCGTTCTCGAGCGCCCTCTGGAAGTCGTCCGTGTAGTGATCGAGCTTATGCGCAACGTGCATACGCATTCGGGGATCGCCGGAAATGTCCACCGGCACGGTGTCGAGATACCGGATGATCGAAGAGATGTCCGGCAGACGCTCGCAGATGTCGATCCAGCGAGCGCGGTCTTCCAGGGTTTCATCCCCTGTGCCGAACACGTGCTCGAGTTCCTTTCTGGCGCCCTTCAAGTTGCCCGCGCTCTGAAAGATGACAGCGCCGATCCTTCGCATGCTGGCAGTATCTCTGATCCTGGCGTCGAGCTTCACATACAGTTCTCGGGCTTCTCGAATCCTGCGGCAGTTCACCAGTGTCTGGAGTGCCATCCTGAGTTGAGGCGTATCCGTGTCAGGACTGCAGAGATCGAGATAGATGTCTGCGGCTTCGGAGTTCCGGCCCACCATAGCAAGGGCATGGGCCGCACGGTCACGCGCGAAGCTGTTGGCCTCTCGCTCTGACAACTCGGCAAGGCGATCGATGACTGCGGGATCGTCGATATCAGAAGGATGGTTGAACACGAAGCAGGCCAATAGCAGTGTGGAGTCCGGGTGCTCTTTCAGGATGTCATGGGCCACTTCCTTGAAGAGATCAGGATTGATCTGCGCAGCAGCCAGGATACGACAGTTGCCAAATGCGACACGCAAGTTGGCCTCTTCCGCTGTTCGATATAGGAAATCGGCACGTGCAAGAGCTGCCTCTGGATCCCCGTCATTGATGCGCGCCTGGAGTAGCATAAGCTCGTCATTCGGATCCCGATCGCTTTCGGGAATCCTCGAAAGCGCATCGGCAACCGCAGCATCCTCTCCCTTGTGCATCTTATGGGCGGCGCGGAAACGCAGCAGTTGCGGCGTATCTCCAAGTCTCCGGAAAGCTTCTTCGATGAGCTCTTCAGCCTTCTCCTCATCCCCAAGCATCAGGGAGGCCGAGAGGGCGTTCATGATGCAGGTTTCAGCCTCTCGCGCCCATCCGCTTGCCTGCAGAAGCCCCCAGGCAACGAGAAAGTGTACTCTCGCATCTTCGACGATCTCGATGTCGCTTTTCCGCATGAGCCTGAGGCTGCGGATGTCTTCCCGTTCGGCGACTTCCTGGAACCTGAGGTATCCTGCGTAAGCGCGCACGCGCCAATTGTCGGGGTCTCGATTGATCGCATCCTTGGTCAGCCGCCGGCAATCCGTGAGCTGGCCTGCTTTCTGGGCGTGCTCCGCGAGTGCCAGTAGGAACTCCGGGACCCGCTGGAACTGCTTCGGAAGCTGGGCCTGGAGCTCCTGCCATGGTGTTTCCGCCGAAGCCGTCTCCAAGAATACTCCAGCGGCCCGCTGTTGTGGCTCTTGCATTGCCATTGCGCGGGAGGCTAGTTCAGCCGCCTTCTCACGATTACCTGCGATGGACTCAGCAGCCGCCAGTATGGAAAGCGCTTCGGATGTATCGGGGTACTCGTCGTGAGCCTGACGATACCAATCTACTGTGGCTTCCTTGTCACCCTTTGCAAAATGGGCAGATCCAAGATTGGCCTTGAGGCGGAAGCGGTTTCGGGCGCTCGCTTCGCGGCCTTCGGTCTCCAAGAGCTTCTCGAGCCGAGAGATGGCCGACTGGGCGGGGCTATCATTCAGAAGATCGGCGGCGTCGGTGATGCGCTGACCGAGTGCGTCATCAGATGGTTCTCTTTCTATCGCTGCCGAGGCTGACCTCTGGAGATCGAGCACGGCGGAAGAGATCCCCGTCAGTTCCCTAGAGACGTCACTGCGCAGGGCATTCATCGCGTCTGATATCTGGAGGTCTGCGATCGTCGATACGCCTGAGCAATGAATGGCCGCAACGCGAGGATGGCGATTGAGAACAGCCTTGATCTCGTCCCAGCTCATGACATCGACTTCGAAGAGAAGCTCCTTTCGGTTCTTCTCATTCAGCTCTCGCGCGACTTCCTGTATTCGCGCGTCATTGGGGGCTGTGGTGGCGAGGATGAACCTGTCGAGAGGAGGGTGAAATAACTTGGCCTTCTCGACCTCCTCGCGAAGATCCTTTTCTTTAAGCGCCTTCCCATAGCCTCCGGAGCGGCCTTTGCACTGGACGCCGACCCATTTCTTGTGAACCCGGTCCGTGCCGTAAACATCGACGCCATGTTGCTCCTGGCCCGAACGACCATTCATGCGAACGTCATCTGTCTGCCATTCGCTTTCGAACAGATCCCTAGCCAGCCGCTCGAAGGCCTGCCAGTCGGCAGGCGCGAGTAGATTTACATTCGTGACGTTGACCATGGTGCTCGCGGCTATTTGATTTTCTGTATCCAAATCCTAGCTTAGGCCCTTCGACATCGGAACCACATCTCTCCAATGTATGAGCTTGTCGACGTTGTGGCGTTGCACTGCGAGTATCCACTCTCAAGCCTGCGAGCTTCCCAGGGCCGTGCGCGGGACCGATCCGGTATGCAGGTTCGCTTTTGAGCTTTCGTTGCACCATGCTGCAGGTGCGAAGAATGTCGGCTCTCCGCCCTTTGCGACCAAGTCTGCTCCCGGCCCAGAGCTGCCGTTCGCCAGGTTCAGCTTCGCTGCGGCGCAGCTTCCCAAGACCGGCCATTGGCGTCATTGTGCAGCACGATCTGGCAGGCGAAGGTCGGCAGTGCGGACTGAGCCAATCCTCGAAAGGGGGAAGGTCCGTCTGCTTCGCACAGGGACGCCCCCGGAGGGGCTCATACACAGCCTTCCCGTGTAGAGCTGGCCTCTCGCTGAGCATTTGGGGCCGGCCATCGCCAATACAATATAGACTTCGATGGCCTCCCGGCGCTATTCATTCCGGATGAACAGCCAGTGGGAAGACTTCCTCAATCCCGATGTCGTGCGCAGGCGCTTTGCGACGGCCGGACTCTATTTGGTCGCGCACGAAATGCTTGTAGCCTCAATTAAGGAGCCCATCATAGAATTTTTCTCCGAAAAGTGGAGTGAAAAGAAGGACTGGCATTTCAGCGATCAGTATCGCCGCGAAGTCTTGGCCTTGGATCCAAAAGGTAAGGAAGATGTTCTTCGTGGCTCCATTAGTTGGCTGGATAAAATGGAAGTCATCGACACGGATGATCTCAAGATTATCGAAGAGCTAACTTGTGCACGGAACTTCTTCGCACATGAACTGAGAAGCGTGATTTCGACTGGTGAGATGCCAGAATTCGAGAGGCTATTTCCCAAGATTGTATACTTGGTAACTAAGATCGATCGCTGGTGGGTCATCAACGTCGAGATGGCGGTGGACGAAAATTGGGCAGACGACGAAGAAGTAGAGCCTCAAAATGTCACGCCAGGAACCACGCTCCTGTTGCAGATTTTGGAGCAAGTCGCGATCGGCGAGGGTGAAGCCGCGTGGGAGTTGTATCGTGCCTTCATCAATGACCAACGCAAGCGTAGACACTAATTAAACAAGTCCCGAATTCCTACCTGCTCTCGCGAGTTGGTTTCGAGCCCGCGGAAACTGCTCAGGTTAGGCCGCCAATCTGATTACCTCAGTAGCCATTCGCCTATACTGCAACATCCATCACTGAAGGGCTCAAACCGGTCATACGACGGCGCGGTGTGCTGCATGCTCAGGCGGGTGGTTTGGCTGGCTGGGACGGCCCATAGCCGCCATCTACACTAGGCGCAGCGAACGGCCCGACACAGCCCATAGTGACGGGCCCTGCGCGATCCAAGAATGTCCGCTTGACTGCCTGTCGTCTCCACAGGAGCTTCCTCTTAGATACTTGTGGGAAAATGAAAAACATTCGGACATTCGGTCAGCTGTGTCACGAGAGTTTGGCAAGTTCGGCTGACCTGCCCCCCGCGAAATCCCTCACCTTAATGTAGAGTCTGCGCCAA
>NZ_AQQX01000001.1 GCF_000768315.1 Pseudooceanicola atlanticus | reverse complement strand
GGGGGGGGGCGGTAAGGAAGCCCAGCCCTGACAAAAGAAATCGCGGGGACAGGGCTCTTGATGTCCCCGTCCCCGCTCTAACCCGCCCGCGTGGCACGCGACCAGGTGTCTCTTGCAATGCTTGCACTGCAGTGCGAACGTCCCAAAGCTATTTCGCACTAAGGGTCCAAAATGAAATTGCAGATCGCACTGGCCGCCACTCTCATCATGTCTCTGTCCGGCTGCGTGAACGACACGCCAGTCACAACCAAACCGACACCGATTCTGAATTCCGAAAGATTGGCGGTCGAGGCAAAAATAAAGGACCAGATGCGCGACCCCGAAAGCACGAGGTTTAGAGGGTGGCAGGCGTTTTCCTTGAGCAATTCCGATCGAGTTCTCTGCGCTGAAGTCAACTCCAAGAACGGGTTCGGAGGGTATGTCGGGTATGTGCCTCTTTACGCAAGGGTCCGCGGTTCGAGTGTCCTAGCTTTCAAGACCGATGTCGCAGCACAGATCGCCTGCCAACAAGCCGCAAGCGGAGACTTCATGATCGCCTCGAATCCTGTTTGATTACTCAAAAAAAACCATCGCCCGCTAGCTCGACGCCAAATAGCCATATCATCACGCCCCCTACCCCTACCTGGGTTCAGATTCACGCAATTCCATTGCGCATGACTTCAGAAGTCGCGCCGCCTCTCGCATTATGTCAATCCGCTCACGCCCGGCGGGATCATCAACACCACGCCCCATCCATCTGCCGTGTTCCTCCTTAGCGAGGCCAGCCAGGCGATTGCCGCATCCCCACGCCTCATCACTCAGCGCCATGCATGCTCCTAGCTGGACTCGGCGGCTTGGATGGCTTCATCCAAGCGGTCGCGGAGTAACCGTGCATCACCAATATCGAAATCCGAACGCATGACCGTAGAGACGATCGGCGAAGACCCAGGCTCGCTTGAACCAATCATAGTCAGACGCACCCGCCCCCCAGATTCACAGAAATAAAACGACCTGTGCCAGGTACAATACGTCGCCCATTCAAGCCAGCTACTCCCTATTGGAGTCGGCTTGGGGCGAGGCGGAACTTCACCTGCATCAACGGCAGCAACCGCACCTTGGAGCATACATTCCTCCCTTCTAGGATCGCGCCCGATTGGCGCGTTGATGTGCTGCGTTCTGGGCCGCGGACACCGATTCAAGAAACTCCGTCAGGTCATCCCCTGGCACGTACAGTGCCGGGCCGTTGTACCGCAGAGAATGGACGTAGACCTGCATGCCGGCGTCCCAGAGGCCGGTGATCGTTTCCTGTGCCAACCTGGCAGAGAACCCGACGCAGAGCGGATCGGCGAACCATACCTGATCACCCTCCGGCTGGATCCGCTGCATGGCTTCAATGAATGATGCCCTCTCGACAAGCTTGCCCATCCAGTTGGTTGTCCGGCCGACATGAGAGACGTCATCCAGGATCATCGCGCTGATATCGTCCCGGCCGAGCATGCTTTCAGTGACACCCCAGGCCCGCGCCCGGGCGATCTGTTCCGTCCTGGACGGCAGCGACGGATGCACCGTGACCACCGCCCACTTTCCGCTGAACTGCTCCGCTTCCTTATCCGCCATCGACCTACACTGCTTTCTTACTCTTTTCTTACTTTAAGCAGAAAGCGGTTGCGTCGGTCAAGGCACACCGTTATCTTACATCAATAGGAAAGCGAGCATCGCAGACACCCGGAGAGGCCATGCACGAAGGCCGGAGGAATCCCATGACCACAAACGAGAAGATCGAAGCCAACGCGAACCTCACGTTGTGGTGCGTTCACGTTTTAGGGCCGGATGACGTTCATGCAGTGCCGTCGCACGATGCGGCCGTTATCGGCGCGCGAGAACTTAACAAGGCCATTCACGGCAAGGCTGAAGCGCCGGAGGATATCCTGTGCTTTGCCTATGCGGCCCCGTGGCCGCATTCAGCAGAAGCCCATGCCGAAGACCTGAAGCGCGAGGGAGACGCCCCATGACCGGGAATGACCGCTTCACAAAAGCACTCGGTCGCGATGATCAGGACGTGATGAACCTGCGGTCTGCGATTGACGGCCTCGTATTCGAGGGCTGGTCGGATGACGATATCGCAGACGGCGCGCGCGAAATCGCAGCGGAACAACGTGCCCACCTCAAAGCTCTTGAAGCCCATATTCGGGACAAGCGCCCGAACCGGTCCAACTAACCCGCGAAAGGATCATCCATGGCAGAAACATGCGACAAAAGCCGCCGGCCGATCCGTGTTGGAGACGTGCTGAAAGTGTTTCACTTCACAGGCGCACGGCGAAAAAAGCACTTCATGTACAAGCAAGTAACCCGCACTCAATGGCTCGGAGGATACGGAGGCAAACCGAAGGTGCTCTACTTCTTCGTCAGCCATCTCAGCCTGAAACCAGAGAGCGTTGACGGCGGTGGTGGATACTGGCTCGGAATGCACGAAGGGCTGCTCCCAGATTATGAAATCGTTCAGAGCATCAAATGCGACCACGAGGAAAGGGAACGCGTCGACATCGGCGCGCCGGAACCTGTCCAGTAAACCCGGAGGCAACTATGAAACGCTTTAGAGTCACAATCGAAGAGATGGGCGAAGAAGTCCGCACTATCGGCAAGGCATGGGAGAAAGGTGCCGGAGAAGGCCCTGAGGCTTACGGCTACACCCCTGAGACACAAGCGACCCGGCAGTACAACCGCACGATCTACGAGCAAACCGTCGAAGAGCTCGACATCGGCCGTGTCGTCAGCGTCGTGAATGACTTGCCTGGCTAACCCCGCGAGGCAACTATGAAACGCTTTAAAGTCACAATCGAAGAGATGGGCGAAGAGGTCCGCACTATTGGAAAAACGTGGGAGAAAGGTGCCGGAGACAGCCCTGAGGCTTACAGCGTCTCCAAATCCTCTTCGCGCTCCCGGTCGATCTCGCCCCGGCGTGCATAGGTAGCCAATGAGCCACCAGTCTTCCGTTGGGTCGCTGGAGGCACCGGAAGACTTTTGTTTGTCACTGCTCGCGAAAGTGGCACGCCGCCCCGCACGAGGCAGTTGCCGAAAAGGGCCGTTGCGTGGTATAAATACTCTATCCCAAATGCACATTTTTACGTTCATTATTTATTGTTCGAGGTTTCACGATGACTACCTACTATTACGATGGCTCGTTCCTAGAAAATCTACACTTGGGCCCTGAATCCGGGTTCAATGCATTCTCCGACAACTTTTGGTCCGCCGTTACGGCCGACAACCAAAGCAACACGTTCAACCTCACAGGTATCCAAGCATACTTCGACTTGACCACATTCGAGCTTTATGATGGCGATGACACCTTTGCAGGGTCAGAGTTGGCTGAGATAATTCATGCCGGAGATGACAACGATGAAATACACGCCAATGGAGGCGATGACGTCATTACGGCGACTGACGGTACAAATATGCTCTTCGGCGGCTCCGGCGCGGACACATTGCTCGGCGGCGTCGGCGAGGATGTTCTAGACGGAGGTTCCGGGGACGATCAGATCAGGTTTGGATCTGGCGGGAGCAAGGATACAATTCTTGGCGGGACCGGATTTGATACGGCAATTTATGATGGCTCGTATCTCCAAGGTATGGAGCTCGGCGCGGCTGCGTCCATCGAGGTCTTGACAGGTATGGGCCACGGTGGGTTCTACGGCAATGCAGCTGCGAACGACTTTAATGTCAGCGGGGTCCAAGCTTACGGCCAAGAGGCGAACTTCCTGCTCGGCGGCGGGGCTGACACTTTCCAAGGGTCTGGGAATTCGGAAACCGTATATTCCGAGAATGGCCGTGACTTCCTCCGTGGCGGCGGGGGCAACGACCTGTTGTATGGCGGATCAGGCGACGACACGTTGAACGGCTCCTCCGGCGACGACACGTTAAACGGCTCATCTGGAAACGACACGCTGGACGGCGGCACCGGGGCGGACCTGCTGATCGGCGGGCAGGGCTCGGACCTGATCTTTGTCGATGACGTGGGCGATCGGGTGGCCGAAAGCCGCAAGTGGGCAGGCAGTGACATGGTGGTCTCGACAGTCGATTTCCGCATGGGCAGCAAGCACATCGAGGATCTCGAGCTCAGGGGCGACGCCACGATCGGTGCCGGCAACGGGCTGAAGAACGTGATCACCGGCAACCACGAGAACAATATCCTTGACGGGGGCAAAAACAACGACACGCTTGTCGGAGGGGAAGGGGACGACACATACATCCTGCGCGCGCCCGGCGACACTGCGGTGGAGGAGGCCGTTGGCGGGATTGACATCGTGAAGGCCTATGGCTCTTTCGCGCTGATGGCCCATGTCGAGAAACTCTACATGCAGAACGTTCTATCGAAGGAGGGCACCCCGGTGAACTTCAATGGGATCGGCAACGGGCTCGATAACACGATCGTGGGCACCCCGTTCGACAACACCATCGTCGGCCGCGAGGGGCGTGACGTGCTGAAGGGCCAGGCCGGAGCGGACACCTTCGTCTTCGACCGGGCGATCGGGGCGGAAAATGTCGATCGGATCATCGACTTCAACACCAACGAGGCCGACGAGGGCGACATTCTGAAGATGAAGGGTACGGTATTCGGCGGGCTGGCGGCGGGCATTCTCAACGCGGACCACTTCGTGGCCGGGACGGCGGCGGCGGATGTGGACGACCGCTTCGTCTTCGACCAGGCCTCGGGGCTATTATGGTTCGACGGTGATGGCGCCGGTGGTGCCGTGCAGGAGCTGGTCGCCACCTTCGAGCAAAACGCCCTGGTGACGGCCGCGGATATCGAGATTTTCTGAGTGGATTCCACTAGTCAACCCCGATTGGCGTAGCAGATGCCGGGCCATCCCAGTTTCAAGCGAGGTTATGTGGATTGCGGCGAAGGCCCACTTCAAGCCCGAAGCGGTCATCGGCGCAAGATGCAGCGAATGTCGACCAGGTGCCCTCATTAGCGTTTCTCGGAAGCGCTGCTAAGGTCAGCTTTCGGTAGGCGAAGGCATCAAACTCGGAAGGGTCGGGCTCCGGTAGGAACAGCACTACAAATCTGCGGCTAGCCATACACTTGAGCCTCTACTGACCGACCTATCGCCTAATGACCCGCGTGATCTGCATGGCCCCTGCCGTTAGGAAGTAAAACCCGGCGATGGTCTGGCCGAGGATCCGTTCGTTGTCGCCCAAGCCGTCGGTGACGCCGAGGCCGAAGATCTTGTCCCAGACGATCACCTTCCAAGTGAAAAGGATGAACGGCAGTGCCCATGCGGCCTGCATCACGGCCGTGACCTTGCCGCCGTTTATCAGCACCTTCTGACGGGCCTGCAGCTGCTCGATCTCCACGTCGGCCCGGATGCGCTCCGCCTCGGTATTGGCGTTCTGCTTCGCCTCATAGGCGCGGGCCAGGCGGTCGGCGATGCCCGTCAGCGGCGAGATCAGCCCGATCAGCCGGCCGATCATTCCTTCCGACCCAGCGGGGTCGTCGTCACCCGGCGCAGCTGCATGTTCACGATGGCGATGAACAGCGCGTAGAACGGCTGCCAGCCTTCCGGCAGGATCGCCGCGACCTCGGGCAAGTTGAGGATCGGGACCAGGAACACGCAGAACACGTTGAAGGCGATGGTACGCCAGCCTTTGGGGATAATCATTTCGAGAACCTTTCCATGATGAGTTGCAGGAGTGCCGACAGCCAATTGCCGGCCGGGGGCGGCGCGCTCGGCGCCGGGACTGCGTCGATGACCTCGATCCCGAGGCGCGGCATTGTCTTGAGGTGGCGATGCAGGGCGGCGCGGGTCTTCGGACCACAGATGCCGTCGGCGACGAGCCCCTGCCCCGCCTGGAAGCGAACAAGGCTTTCGATCTCGGCGAGCTCCTGTGCGACCACGTCGTAGAGCGCCAGCCGGTCGCTGTACCCGTTAAGCCCGCCGTTGATGCTACGGGTGACCATTTCGATATCGCCCGCCTCGACGTATTTTGCGGGGACCCGGGTCGTCCAATACCAGAGCGCCCCGAGACCAAGATATTGCGGATCGGTCAGCAGATCGGGCTGTGCTTCGAAATCAGGCGTGTCACGGCCCGTCTCGCGGCACCAGGCAGTCAGGGCCCGGTAATTGTAGCGACCGGTGATCTGCATCATATCGCGGCCCATGAAGAGCTTGCCGTCACCCTTCCGGGTGTTGCCGAGATCGCGCCGCCCCTCATAGCGCCTCTGCGCCTGGGTCGGCTTCCAGAGCTCCTGGACGTATTTCAGGCGCCCGCTTTCATGCAACACCTGGGGCAGGAACTGCGCGGCCGCGTGGCGCGGCATCAGCACGGCCGTTGTGTTGACGAGCTCGGCCAGGCGCGATTTGCGCGCGCCATATCGGGTATGGCCGGTCACCCGGTCCAAAAAAGGAACGTCGATCTTCATGGGATCCTCCAATAGAAAAAGCACGCTCGAAGGCGGGCTGTCTGGCGTGTGCAGTGCGAGGGCCGTTACCGGTCGCCGAGCTTGGCGCGTCGGTAGATCGTCAACAGGAAGGTTACGGCCAACAGACCCTTGGTCACCACGATCAGCCAGGGCACCACGGGCGCGCCGCCGATCGCCAGGTTGCGGATGACGAGCGTAAAGAGCACGCTGATCCCGATCAGCGCATAGCCTGCGGCGATAGCTCGTCCGGGCGGCCGGGAACGGCCGTTGATATGAGCAAGCCACCAGCACGCGAGGATGACCACGGCCGAGCTGACGTTGTTCGCAATCAGAAGCCAGTTCATTTGGCGCCCCCCTTTTCCAGAATGAAGCGGCGGAATCCCCGAATGGCGGCGATACCGCCCTCCCCCATCACGAAGCCGGCGGCCAGGTAGGCCCAGGTACCCCCGCCGGTGATGCTGTCGAGGACATGCCCGACCAGCCCGCCGAGGAAGATTGCGCCGAAGGCGCCGGCGACACCTTCCACGATGCGCCGCCGCCATGAAGCCTCCGGGGCAAAGACAGCCCGGACATAGGCGCCCGCAGCGCCGGACAACAGTAGCGCGCTGATTTGCTCGGGCATCTGGTCCAGCAGCTGGCGCGCAGCAATGACCAGGCTAGCCATCGTCACCGGGTCCTTGGTCGGATCACTCATCGGAGCCCCTCTTGAGTATGGAGCTGGCAAAGTTCTGGCTGATCATAGCGGCCCCTTTTCGGTTTTTTGTGGCGGCTCTCGGCCTGTCGTGCTGGAAAGGGGCAGGGGCACTTGGCTCAAACGCGAGCCAGCCTTTTCGGACAGCTCTGACAAATCGACCGGGGGCATCAGGGCAGAAACTCTGCAGAGTTAAGGCCCGCCTTCAATTCATCGACCATTTTCAATACTTTCATTTCGTTTGCGATTGCGCACTTGACCCTATGGCGCGTCAAGGCTGGTTAACCGATCAGCCAATTTGTCCCGTCGAAATAGACCGGCACCGTATTTGCCCCGCCGCCCGCCACCGTGCTAGCGAATGCCGTTGCGTTGGCGTCAGTTACCACAGCTTTCCGAAACCCTGCGTTGGCAGGAATATTCGCAAGGCTTGCGACGGTGGGAAGCCCTCCTCCGACGTAGTATTGGTCAAGGTCCATCAGGACGCCGCCCCCGCCCGAAGTGTTGGTCATGAGTGAACCGGACGTGAGAAACTTGCCTTGAATTTCCACCGGATTTGCGCCAACCGTGCCGGTTGCATTGATGGCTACAAGGTTGCCGGAGCCATCCGTACTATGCAGGCCAGTAATTTGCAGGGCCTTGTCCGGCAAGTCGCCACACACTATCTGGAATAATGGCTTGTTACCCATGTTCAGGAACGAAACGCCATTAAAACGGATTCCTGATATCGAATTCGAGACGCGGGTGTCCGTGATATAGACGCCCGCTCGTTGAGCGTCTGCCAAGTGTGACCCGTAAAAATCCAATTCGGCGCAACTATCAATGTGAATGAGATCATACCCCCCATTACCACTGCCATCGTCGTTTCCGTGACCGAAGTTAAAAACTCGGACACCTACGCACTCCTCAAGACGCAAGCCATCCTCGTTAATTCCTGCCGCGCTGGCATTGTGTGCATTTGCGCCGTAAACATTGCGCAGGACGACGTCCCCCCAACCTCGTAGCTTGACCGCGCACTGACCAGAACCACGAACCCTTATGTTGTCCATCGTCAGGCCGTAAACAGGGGCAGCGAAACTGCCAGAAGTGGAGAGGTAGATCGCGTGTTCTCCACTATCCTCAATGACAACATTCTTGACCACCATGTCAGCCGTGCCGCCAGTAATAGCGTTCTTGCCGGGATCCGGTGTGGCATTGGCGTTTTTAGAATATACTGTCAGGCCGTTCAGGTGAAATTTTTCTATACCTTGGAGAGATATGCCCGAAGCATAACGCCGAAGCTTACAGTTTAGGATGCGAATGTCTGACGGAGAACCTCCAGCCCAACCGTCGGCGCACTGGTAAATTCCATCCCATTCGACGCATTCGAGCTCGATGTCAGTTCCGTCGAACCGAACACAAGTGTCGTACCCAGAGTCATCAACACTAGCGGGCTGGTCCGTATCCGCACTGAACTTTACATGGCGAAGTCTGGTTCCGACTTTAAGGGCGAGAAAGCGTTCAAAGTAGTGCCCACTGCCACCGTTATCCGTCCAGCGAAAGTTTAAATTTTCGATGACCCCACCATTACCCAAAATGCCACGCTGATTATTGCTAGTGTCGGTTTCTGAGAATTGAATGGTCGCGCCATTCCCATCAACAACCGAACCCGCAGGAAATGCTAAGGATGCGCCCGCAGAAACAAGATCACTGGCCGCGTAAATGGTGTTCGACCTCAATTCCTTTTTAAGGACACTCGTGTCCGCCGCCCACTCAACAAGTGCAGTGCGCATATTTGTTGTGCCAGGCGTGTTGTTGTCAGCAAAGTGATCTGGCGTAGAAGGCGCTACAGGCTTAACCCCTGGCATGCCGCTAATGAAAGCATATACCGCCACGACAGACGGCACGCTGTTTGCGCCAAGCGCGCCGCTGAGTGAACCGGTAAGCTCGTTGGACGTATCGAAGTCGCCGACAACAGAGGTTACTACGAAAGACGAGCCCGTACCGCCCTCCTTCACGATACCCGTCGCTCCGCTGGTCGCTTGGGTCAGCGTCTCGCCGGTAGCTACCGTCACGGATCCGGTTAGGGTCAAAGTCCTGGCTTTATCCCACAAAAACCGTAGATCTCCGGCGTCGGAAACCACGCCATTTGCGAAGACACCCCCGGCCGCGATGAAGTCCTCAAGTTCGGAGCGTGCCAGAAAACCGCCCGAGCGATTGACGATCTGCCAGCCGGCCGGCGCCTCGCCCGGTGTCGCGGCCACCCCGGCCTTGGCCTGCAGCGTGGTGAAAGCGCCCGTCGTCGGATTGGAGATGAAGGCGACCCGGCCGTCGAGCTGGGAGAACCCGTCAGTAATCGCGTTGGTCATTTCCGTGACGCTGGTGAAGGTGCGGGTTTCCGTGAACCCGGCCTCTTCGCCGTGCACCACCGTGATCATGCCGCCCCGCGCGATGTTCTCGGCATCGATCGCCGCCTTCACGTTGTTGGGCACAAGACAGCCGGTCAGGTTCAGATAGGTCAGACCGGGCGGCATGTCTTCGGCGATGAAGTCGCTGAAGTCCAGGCCGGGCGCATCCTGCAGGCGCAGGGTCTCGACCGTGCGCGGGATGTCAGCCGCGATCACCCTGCCCTTCAGGTTCGTCGGGCCCGTCAGGTAAATCTGCGACAGCGGCGCATCCGGCGGGATGACGAGCGAGGTCAGGGAATTCTCCCCGGCCGGCTCCCCTGCCCCGATGTTCAGGCGCACCGGGTTGTCGCGTGCAGCAGCGGCCGCCGCGTAGGCGCGCAGCCGCACCCGGTTCGTGCTGTCGACCGTGTGACTGTAGGACGGCGATCCGCCCGTCGTCGTTCCGCCGTCGCGCGTAATCGTGCCGCCATCGTCCTTGACGTAGAGGACCGGAATGCCATTGGCGCCCGACGCAACCTGGACCTCGTCCGGGTCACCGCCGTCGTCGTCGGGATCGGTCGGGTCGAACAACATTTCGCCCAGCAGCACCATGGGTTGAGCCCGGAAGGTTTCGGTGTTCGGAAGCCCGCGCGGATAGCTGCTGTCGGAGGTCACACCCGCCGACTTGCCCAGGAAGATATCTGCCGTGCGGTAGCCAAGCTCCTGCAGAGACGCGCCATCGAAGTGCACCTGCAGCCCGACATCCTCACCAGTCAGCGCCAGGCCATCACTCGGCACCACGGCAAAGTTGGCGTATTTGCCCGAGGCCGCGATCTTGATCCATTCACGCGACACCTGCCAGGCGTCCCCGCCATCGGCCTCCTGGACAGGAAGGGTCGCAGCAAAGAAGATATCCTCTGACGCCCAGGACGCCGCCTTTGCGGCGGTGATGATCTCAGGCAGCCGGCTATCGCCCAGCGTCCACATGTTGGTCGTCAGATTGTAGGCATCCTCGCCCCAACCCATCATGAACAGATCGACCTTTTCCGTGCCCCAGAGATCGCCGTCAGCCAGGGCATCGGTGATGGCCGTGTCCATGGCGCTCCAGAACCCGCCCGAGGACGGGTCCCAATCGTTGATGCCGGTGCCGCCGACAGCCGTCATGACGATCAGGACCGGTCGACGCAGCGCAACGGACATCCGGTGTGCTGCGTGGAAGGCCATATTGTTCACCGTACCCTCGGCGGTGGTGAACGGCACAGCCCCTAGCGCCGCTTCGACGATCGCATCGCCGGCAACTTCGACCGCAGCCCCGGTTGTGCCCGCCGTGTAGCCGTTCCAGACCCAGACATCGCCGGCCCCGGTCTTGTCGCCGTTGGTCGCGGCTGAATTGCCCTTGGGATTCGACTGGCCAGTGACGAGAACCGTGAGCCAGTCGGGCGAGTACCAGGTAGACCCGATCTGGACTTTGTAATTCGCGTGCGACGGCTCGGTCGTGCCGCGCGACTTCCACCCCTGTTCGGTCACGCCCTTTATCGCGGCATCGAGTTGCGGGATCGCCGCGACGGCCGTGGCGCTGGCGCCGCTGCGACGGTAGAGATCGACCAGGTTCTCGCCAACGACCGAAAAGGTCTCGCCATCCGCAACACCGGCAATCCCCTCGGCCGTGCTGTCAAAGGTCGGAAACCCCAGGGTCGCCGCGATCGACAGCGCATCGATGCGCGATTGGAGCGTCGCGAATCCGGAATTGATACCCGCCTCAAGGTTGCCCTTGGACGCAATCTTGGGAACGCCGCCCGTGGTGGACAGCGAGAATACAGGGGCCGTGGCCATACGGATTTTCCTTATGCAGTCGTTGCCGACACCGCCGCGGTGAACGCCGAGGCGGATGAGAAATCGCCGCGCGAGCGGGCGAAGTAATAGCGGGTCACACCGGAGCCGAGACCGTTTTCCTCAAGGGCGATCACGGTGTTCTGCGCCGCATAGACCGGATCATCGAGCGCGGCCGCGTCCTCGGGATCGGAGGTGGGTCCGGCGAAGATTTCCAGGCCGCGGACGTCGGGATCATTGGGCAGCCTGAAGCTGACCGCGATCGTTCCCGGATCGGTTTCGCTGGCCTTGCCATTGGTGGGCAGATCGAGGTCGATTGACACGATCGCCGTCTGGTTTTCGAGAACCCGGAAGTCGCTCTTGCCGTTCGGGGTGATCGTCCGAACCCGGAAGTCCTGCGCCACGGCCGCGACGCCCGGCACATAGACAAACACGTCGTCCGACCCGTTCCGCACGTCGGCCGGGATCAGGCCCGATTGCTCGCCCCAGCTGCCGCCCGTCGTGGTCCGCATCTGCCATTCGTAGTATTCGACGCCGGAGGACCCGGACGGATCGAACTCATACAGGATCCGGGGTGTGATCGTGCCACCGCTGTCGAGATTGGCAGCAGCACCCGTCGTGGCGGTGATCGTGCCGGGCATCTGCACCGCGCTACGCGTGCCGTCATAGGGCTCGTCGACAACGGCCTCCTCATCGGTCGCCGGGTCCCAGTCGTAAATATCGGCCGAGTGCCGCACCAGCTTGACCGGCAGCCGCATGGCGACCTCGCCATCCTGGCCCAGCGGATCGAGGGCCGGGTTGATGCTTTCGATCTCGTAGACACCGTCGAGATCGGCAAAGGCGGCGTGCCCGGCCGCAATCGTCACCGTGGCGCCGCCGACCAGGTCGAAAGCCTCTGGTGGCAACACGCCCGAGAGGCGCCCCTGCCGGCGCAGTCGACCGCCCGCAATCTTTCGAACACGCATGGCCTGCGTCGCCGACGGACAATAGCTCAGCGGCAGGTCCTTCACCGACGGGATGCCGCCATCCTCGGTCAGCGCGCCGGGGATTTCCCAGGGCTGCAGGTCAGCGGTTTCATAGCCGCGGTCCGGGCTGAGATAGGTGACGCGCAGCGTGTTGGTCAGCTCATCTTCTGGCGCGAGGTCGGTTTCCTCGATCCCGCCCTGCAGGAAGTCCGTCACCGTGATCGTCGGCGCGCGGTACTCGCCCGCCGCATAGCCCAGCTTGCCACCGATACGGATGATATCGGCCGCGCCCGATGCGAAGAGCGGCAGAACGTGATCTTCGAACTCGCCAGTGTCGAACAGCATGGTTCCCGCCGCCCGATACCGCGCTTCGGACCCTCCGGCATTCAGCCCCACGCTTTCGTCGCAGGTCTCGGCACCATCGATGAAGCTCTGCAGATGCAGGCTCCCCACCTGGTAGGCCCGCACCGGGTGCTGCCGGACCGCGTCCAGGCAGATCAGGGCGTGATTGTCTGACCAGGTCCAGGTCGACGGATCATCGCCATCCTGCTCTTCGTCCCGTGGGTCCCACACCAGCGAGAACTTGCCCTCGACCTCGACGATCGGCGGCGTGTTCGGCCAGCGCTCCTGGCGGGTTTCGTTGGGGCCCGCATTGAAGGCGATCCAGATCACCGTCCGGCCTTGCCAGCCATCTGTCGCCTTCCACAATTCTTCATCGGCGCCCTCGGCCCAGGGCGCCTGTTCCCGGAACCAACGGGGCGGCGTCGTCTGGTCGCCCCGCCCGATCCAGCAATGGGCCCAATTGTCGAACGGCGCATTGCTGGCAATGGCACCGCCGTAATCCGATCCCGACCCTTCAAAGTCGAAGGCATCGCCGGTCAGGGTCACTGCGCGTTCATCCAGGTAGAGCGTGAAATCCGGCAGGTAGGATGGACGGCTGTTGAGGATCCAGCACCCCCAGATAAGCGGCCCCCGCACCGGCGTGCCGACGGGCGTGCCGGTTGCACGGGTCTCGCCATAGACAAAGCGATAGGCCGGGGCCGTGGTTGGCGCGGGCAATTCCCGCTTGTAATCCTGCGCGGTCTGGCCCCGGCCCGCCTGCAGGGCATTGACGGCCGTGTTGATCAACAGCGAGGCACCGATCCGCAGAAGCGCCCCGCCGAGGCCCAGGCCGCTGGCCGCGGTCGCCGCGCCACCGATGCCCAGACCACCGAGGAAGCCGGACCCCCAGAGACCACCCGACAGAAGACTGGCCAGGCCGGTTGTCAGGAACGGCATGTCATGACCCCCACGATATCTCCGCAATGAAACCGCACGCCCTCAGCGCCCTGGGCGGCCGCGACCTGGGCATCGATCGCAAGGCCCAGCACGATCCCGAACGGCGGGCGAAATTCCAGAAAGACCAGATCGCCCGGCGCCGGCACATCGCGCGGCATCAAGCCGTTGCGGGTGAAGTGGTGGCGACACCAGGCTTCATACCCGCCGAACCGCCGCGCGAGGCGGAGGGCCGACACCGGGCCGGAATAATCGAGCTCTGCCCCGGCCAGCGGATCGACCCCCCAGAGGCCACGGAACGCCCTGACAGGCCCGCGCAGGCAATCGCGGCGCGTCCAGTCGAAGGCCCCGGCCATATGCATCCGTGCCGCCTGCAGGGCGGCCGCTGATGTGACTGTCACGCCGCGGGCCAGACGCTCGGGTTCCGCGCCCGCTTCAGCGCGTTCTGCACCTGGCGCCCGGCCGTATCGCCTGGATAGGCCGCGATCTGGTCTTCATAGCCGTGTGTGATCGATGCGCGTGCCCGCGCGGCCGGCCCGATCCCGAGCTGCAGGATCATGTCGTGCAGGAAGGCTTCGGCCCCGCCCGAAAAGGAAAACGACCGCCCCGCGAAATACCCGGCGAAGATCTCGACCGGATCGCTCACCAGAGTGGTGCCGGCCCGCTCCGTCGTGGCCCCGAAATAGACCGTGAACGACCGATTGCGCAGCGCGACACCTTTTTCCGCCCGGATCGCATCCAGCGGCCCGGCCACGCGCACGCTGGCATCGCCCGTGGCCAGCCCGCCCTCCTCGGCCGGCAGATCAGGCCGCAGCAGCGAAATCAGCTTGCCGTCGCGGGTGATACTCGTCCCCGAATAGACATTGCCACCCCAGGTCAGATCGCCGACGCCGCTATGCAGGCGAACGACCTGGTCGGGCCAGTCCGCCACCATCAGCACGACCGGATGGAAATGACCCGCCAGGGCTGCGATCAGCGCAGCGGGGGCGCCCCGTGTCAGGCCCATGGGTTCAGCTCCGTCCAGCTTTCATATTCGTCCTCGAACACTTCGCGGAATTCCCAGGTGTAGCCGAAGGTGCCCCGCGCCGGCTGAACCGAGCGCGGCATGTTCAGCGCCTCGAAGACGATGGATTCGCGGCCGCCAATCGTGACATACCCGCTGGCCGTCACCGCCTCAAACAGGCGGATCGTGGCCACACCGTCCGCATCCGAAGTGGCCGGTGCCAGGACATGCCCGCCTTGGGTCGTCTCTCCATCAGTCACCGTGAGGTATTGCGACGGACGAGCCACGACCGTGTTGGCCGGCAATCCCGTGACCTGGATCGCAGGCCAGACCCCGTCCGTGGTCGGTTCACCGTATGGGCCGTAATCGCCCTCCAGGAACAGCACGTCATCACCGGAATAGGACCACAGCAGGTCGTCGGATTCGGCGGACCATTCGAGAACTGCATTGGTCAGATCCAAGCGACCGGCGGCGATGACCCAGAGCGGAGCGAGGGCCTCGACACGCACAAGATGTTCGCCGCCATCCAGCAACCGCTTCAGATTTTCCACGTAACCCGCGCCGTTACGGTCTGATCCGATCCCGGTAATCGTCGCAGTGGCCAATCGATGCGGCCGCTGGAACGACGACGTTCGCGACTTTCCCGAGAACATCATCTGCGACCGCGCGCCCGGCGCATTCCAGGACAGCTCCCAGGCGGTCAGACCCCATGGAGGGCAGGCGTAGACGTTCGTCATGCCAGACCAGTAATGGCTTTGGGCTGATTGCGCATGCGCTTTGCGATCGCATCCACGGTCCGGGCCTGTCCCTCGGACGCCATGACCCTGAACTGCGCCATGATTGCTCCGTCATCCGATAGGGTCAGATCGCCACCAACAACCCGAACCTCTGTGACGCCCGACTGCATGGATTGGCCTCTGGTGTGGTCGATGACGGTTTCCTGCGGGTGAAGAAGGCCCCAGAATCCACCTCTTCCATCGACACCGCCAACTCGGGGACCATCGCCCGTGTAGCCGCCGCCGTCGAAACTGAAGACGGATTTCAGCAGGCTGCCAAACAGCCCCCCTCCTGACTTCTTCGTCGCACCAAAGCCAAACGTCTCCATCAGCAGCGACTTGATGCCTGACGACAGCAGGTCAGCGGCGATCTGTTTGAACACCTGCCCCATGGCCTCGCCGAGGTTTTCGCCATTCACGATCGCATCGGCGATGGCGTCGGAGAAGGATTCGATGCCGTCGATGACATCGGCGAACTCGATTTCGCGAAGCTTTTGGCCCGTCAGATCGATGGCCTGAGCCAATTCTTGTTCGCTCAGGTAGCCCGCCTCTTTCAGCTTGGTCAGGTCGGCCACCTCATCAGCGTACCGCTCGGTGTAGGGCATCGCTTTTCGAGTGGCTTCGGTCAGCTCGTCGCGCACCTTTCTTGCCGTACGCTCCATCTGGGTCTCTTCGGCGGTCTTGCGAGCCGATGACGAGCCTCCGCGCCCTCCCCGGGTCACCCTGTGGGCCTCGTTGTACGAGAAGGCTGTCCCCAGAGCCCTTGCCCGGGCGGCCGCGCCTGGGTCCTGAGTTACCGGCATGCCCATCAGCGCATCCTCGTCCGACATCATCGGGGTGGTGGTCGACAGCGCGATGGCGCGGGTCAGCGAAATTCCTAGCCATTCGGCGAGCGCGCGCGCCTCATCAGTGGCCGGTGCAATGCCGCCTGCCATGTCGGTGCTGGCGAGGGAAATTGCCGCCTGAAGCGCACCCAGAAGGCTGTCGTAAACGTGGCGAGCCTCTTCGTCAGTGGCAGCTGCGCCGCCGGTCGCTTGATCCAGGAAGCGAACGACGTCGCCCAAGGCAATTGCCTGCGCCTCGAACGTGCCCGCTTGCCTGACCGCACGAAGCATTTCGTCAAGGCGGATCGCTTCGGATATCGTCATTCCCAGATCGTCGCTGAGATCGCCGGCGGCTGCGGCCACGTCTCGGATCGCCCGTGATGCGTCGACTTCCTCGACCATGCCCAAGCTGTCCGCCAAGAGCGCGGCCTCGCGCCGCAGAGAAGCTAGGATTGTCGCGCCCTGATCGAACCCACTGCCGGTCGCGATGCGGCTCTGCGCGTCACCCAGGGCTGCCAGGCGGTCAATCAGTGAAGATGTCGCCTCGCTCGTTTTTTCGGCCCCTTCGGTCGCTGCCTCGCCGACGTTTGCGATGGCGTGATCCGTGGCCGACAAGCGGGCCTCTGCCTCGATCAGTGCGGCTTCGAGTTCCTTCACTGCGGCGCTCGACCCAGCCAATTGCTCTCCAAGCTGCGTGGTATACCCCCCGACGCCCGGGATTGCGTTCACGAGGCTGCGCCAAGTCGTGTTGAAGATACCTTGATCAGACTGCGCCTGCGCACGTGCCACATCGAGCGCCGCCGCCACCTGGTCCCGCGCGGCCTGAGCTGCGGCTTTCATCGCAGCTGCGTTCGCCTGCGTCGTGTTGCGGTAGAATGCCTCGGTCGCTTCGTTCAAGCCCTCCTGGGCGCCCTTCGCCTGGTCCAGCGCTTCAGCCAGCTCCCGGGCCAACTGCGCGCGATCCGAGAAGGCGCTGTAGATGCTGGCCGCCGCGACCGCGAATGCGACATGAGGCACAGCCAGGCTCGCCACCCGGAAGGCCGCCATTGCCCCCGCAGCGACCCCGGCAGCCGTCGTGATGCCCGTCATCCCGGCAATGATCGCAGGCGCGGTGGTCAAAGCAAGGAAGCCCCCCGCCACCGCCATGTCATCGAAGCTGTCGGCGGCAAACTCGACAGCGGGCACCATGACGGTCAAGATCGCGCTGCCGACGTCCAGCATGTTGTCCGAAATCTCGGACATGGCGACGTTCAGGCGGTGTGCATCGTCCTGCGCCATCCGGCCAAAAGCGGTTGATGCCGCCCCTGCCTTCTGAGCCATATCGTCCAGGATTTCATTCAGCTTGATGCCCCCGCCGCCCGCGAACGACAGCACCGCATTCAGCGCCTCGACCGACCCGAACAGTTGCGCAAGGGATTCCTGTGACCCGTCCGACGCTTCGATCACCTCATTCAGGAAGGTCGCCAAGCCGACTTCATTCAGGCGGTCAACGCTGAAAGCGACCTTCAACCGCTCTGCCTCTTTGGCGGCCTGGGACGTGGGGCTGATGATAGCCGCGAGAACCTGGCGCAGCCCTGTCACCGCGACGTTGGTGGATTGGCCCTGCGTCGTCAGCGCTGCCGTAGCCGCCACCACCTCTTCGAATGACACCCCTGCCGCTGCAGCAATCGGCACCACATTCCCAAGCGCGCCGGCCATCTCGCCGATGGTCGTTTTGCCGGCCTTCATGCCAACGAATAGCGTGTCGGAAACCTCAGCGGCCTGAAGGCCAGACGAAGCGTAGGTGTTCATCGCGGTGGTCAGAATGTCCACGCCAGTCGTGACATCCGTCACGCCGCCGATAGCCAGCTGGTTGGCGACGTCCAACAGCTGTGCAGCCTCTTCGACCGACCCAGCACCAGCAGAGATTGCCTGGTAGAACGCTTTCGCCTGATCGGTTGCGGTCCCGCCGTAGGTCTGCGCAAGCCGCCGCGTTTCAGCTTCCAAGGCCGCCATTTCGGACGCCTCGCCAGACAAGAGCGTCGACACCTCGGAAATTGCAGTGCCCAGCTCTCGCCGCATCGCGATAGACTTCGAGGTTATGGCGCCGAACGCGATGCCGCCAATTGCCGAAGAGACGACGCCGGCCGCGATCTTTGCGGCCCGACCAATCATTGCCATGTCGTCCGAGACGCCCTTCGCGGCCCGGCCTGTACGCTTCTCCATGCGCTCGGCCGCATCGCCGAAGGAATCCTGGCGCTTTACACCGCGATCCAGATCCTCGGTGTCGGCCTTGATGCCTATATAGTGAACATCGGTCATGAGGTGCTTTCTGCGAGTTCCATAGGGGAGAAGGCGAATGGGTCTTTGCCCAAGGAAAGGCCGCTGCAGTACGCCCGGGACATCCCATGCAAGATGCGGCACTCAGGGCCGGTCAGGCCGCCGTATGCACGAAGCTCCGTCAGCGGGATGGGGGTCGGCCCAAACCCAGAGCCAACCGCGTAGCCCAGCTCCGCGAAGACCTCGAGGAGGCCTGTTGCATCGCCAAGGTCCGGGAATTCAAGCCGGGCGAACTTTTGTTGCCGCGTCTCCGTCCAGCCGTCCGGTTTCGAGCGGTAATAGCCTAGCTGCCGGGCGAAGAGAGTCAGTCGGTCCCGTCGCCCGGCCGCACGTTTCCCACATCACCCATATGGTCGATGATCTGGATTTGAATGTTGTCCGAGTTGCGCAGGACTGAATCCCGGTTGGCGTCATTGAACGGGTACTCTGCCCCGCCATCCATAAGGTTCTGCCAACCGGTCAGCGCCACCCGCGCCACGCGAAAGACTGCTTCTTTGGCCGGGATGCGCGCGCCGTTCGATTGTTCCTCTTCCATGGCGCGGCGCTCGGCCTGAACGGCGGACGCCTCGTTGCCCAGGACGTGGAACAGGACTGGCTTGTCCTTGTCCCGGTACAGCAGCGCGCCGCCAGTCTTGTGAGTGTCGCCGCGCCCCGGCTTTCCGAACGGATCGCGCAGGTGCATGTCGGAGCCGCGATCGGACGCGGCCCGTGCGTTCAGCTTCGAAATATCCATGGATTAAGCCGCCGGCTCGACATCGATGACAGCGAAATCGTTGGTGCGGAAGCTTGCGGAGAAGCCCTCGAAGCTGGTCGTGGTCGGCTGGTTCGGCAGGTAGCTGTGAAGAACACCCTGCGCGTACACCACGGGGTCGCCTTCGGCCAGCGCACCGCCGGTGCCAGATCCGACACCCATCTTGATCGACACGATCCCGTCGTTGTCGTTCGCTTGCGCCAGAACCGTGCCTTGGCCCGTATCGGACGGGACCTGCCGGAATTGCGCCTGGCTGTCGGTGCCGGTGGCGGCTCCCTTCACCGCTGTGGTGAAGCCCGTCAGAAGATCGGGGATGTCGATCATCGCGTGGGAGATGCCGAACTGGAAGCCCTGGATCAGCCCGTTCACCTGAACCCAGGTCAGGGCTTCATACCCAGCCTTGTCATTCGTCGCGGGCGCGGCAGTGGCGATGTAGAGCGAAGTGCCGATGGAATTGTTGGTCATTGGTCTACCCTTTCAGGTCTGTGATTGAGGTCGTCAGTCGCCACTGGCGTCCTGAGCGGGGGTATCGCCCGAGGCTTGCCCGGGTCCGATTTCAGGGGAGGTTCGCTGCCAGCCCTTGGCCAGCCACACATCCAGGTGCTCTTTGAGCGGCCGCGCAATGGCGCCTGTCTTTGGCCACACGATTTCGATCCGCTCAGTGGCGGGGGATTTCTGTTTCGTCATGATGGTTCTCCTAGAAGCTGTACTGCCCGCGGATGCGGATTGGCACCGCGTAGATACCCCTCGTCGTAGGCAACGCGGGTCGCGGCAGCGGCGCGTCGATGATCGTCACGCCATCGAAGCGATCGCCGGGGCGGAAGAGGGCGACCAGGGCGGCAACCAGCTCCGCGTTTTCCACGCTATATTTGGTGTTGGTCTCGACCCGAACGATAATTTCCGGGGTGCTGTCGGTATGCCCGTCCAGGCCCACCGTGCGTTGCGCCCCGCCCGCCTCTTGCACCACGTAGCGGGGGCAATCAGCAGCAGGGCCAGCTGGCAGAACGAGGTTGGGCCGCCCTGGCATATTGATGATGCGGGCGATCATGGCCTGCTGGCCGGCGGTCAATGACATGATGTACCCCTTGATCCCCAACAATGCCGCCGCGTAGGTTCCCTTTGACGAAGGGAGAATGTGATGGAAGCTATCCTTGGTGTGCTTGGCGCGATGGCCGTTCTTGCGGGGGGCGTTTTTGCGTTCGCCCCGACAGGCATCGGCAATATGACGCTTGGTGTCGCTCTGATCTGCGCGGGGTTAGGCTTCCTTGCCACGGCGAAGATCATCACTGTTCTGATGGAAATCCGGGATCGCCTCCCCGAACCTAAGACACCGCCTAAACCTTAAACGGCGCCACGTTCATGTCGAAGATAGTCGGCCACTGCTGAACGGCCCGCAGGACAAAGAACCGGCCAGGATGGTTGAACGTCCGGCCCAGCTTGTCTTCGCCACTGAACCCGTATTCGATCCGCCGGGCGTGAGGTGCGGTGTAAACCGCCTCGATCACGTCACCGACCTGCATCCCGGATATCAGTGCCACGTAGCTGACGTCCCCCTGCCCTACGACGCCGCCGTTGATCGCGACCTCTTGGCTCTGAATGAGCTCGGATGAGACAACCGGCACGAACCCTTCGATGAACGCGCCCCCATCTGCCAGGCCTTCAACCCGACGCGACATGAGCTCGCAAACGTCTTGGATTGCACCGCGCGCGATGTACTCGATCTTGTCCTGGGCAACATCCAAGGATTGCCTGATGCCAGCAGAGAAGGTTTGTGTCATGCTGCCTCCAAAAACATCAAGAAAACCAGAAGGGGTATTTGAAATATGTGGAAAGTAATTTCGGCTTGCATCCTATGCGCGCTCGGCTTCCCTGTTGTTGCCCAAGACAATCCTGCGGCTGACTACTTGGAATGCTTCAATATCAAAGATTCTGACGACGATAGGCTAACCTGCTACGATAGCTTGTCCCGAAAGATGCTTATTTTATCTAATTCCTTACGAGGCCGAATTCACAATAGCTCTGGCGGATGTAAAATTGAGGCGTGGAATTTCAAAAATCAATCAAACACAATAAAATTAACGGGATCGACAACCTGCTCATCTGGTCGGTTGGACTACCGCCTATACACCGAAAATGGCGGCCAGTTTATTACATCAGGCTTTACATACATTAAGGGATTTGCCTTTCAAACCTACGCTGACGGCTCGCCCCAAGACGAATTGCTGATTCGATACACCATCGAATAATCGCCATGCTGCCTCCGAATGTGTGAAGCGGCCCCCGAAGGAGCCGCTTTTGTCACCTCTACAGGTGGTGGGGGCTTCGTTTATGCTGCTTCGTCGCCTTTGGCGAAGATCTGCGCCAGCCTGGCCATCCCTTTCGGCGTGATCACCAGCGTCGCCGATACCTTATCCTCGCCGGTGTGCTGATCGGTGTACCGGCCAAGCTTGTGATCCAGATATCCGGCGTTTCGTTTCTCCACGTAGGCTTGCAGCGGCCCGCGACCGCCCTGCCGGAAGGCCCACCTGTTCAGTTCCAGCCACTTGGTGAACTTGTGCTCGGGAACGCCCAGCACCTTTGCTGCCGGCCGAACGGTCAAATTTCCCTCCGCCGTGTCGAGCCGGTCAAAGGCCTCGGCCTTCGGCGACATCTCCGTAACCTTGGCTTCCGCGATCTGGGTGCGCTGCGCATAGCTGGTCAGGAGGGGCACCAGTTGTGCTGGATCGTCCAGATTGATCGTCGCCG
Source organism: Pseudooceanicola atlanticus (assembly GCF_000768315.1). Classification (GTDB taxonomy): domain Bacteria; phylum Pseudomonadota; class Alphaproteobacteria; order Rhodobacterales; family Rhodobacteraceae; genus Pseudooceanicola; species Pseudooceanicola atlanticus. The sequence continues at coordinate 821,357 of NZ_AQQX01000001.1, read as the reverse complement.
CCTGACTTACATCGTAAGAGCCCGTCTTGCGGATCGTCGGCAGGATTTCGTCCATCACCATCGCCTCGAACCGCTCGGCCGAGGGAAGCTTGGATCGGACGATCAGCCGGTAGACGTCACCTTCCGGGATGATCTTGGTCTGCGGGTCCAGATCGGAGGGGTGAACGTTTTGTTCACCCCCAACATCTTGTGCCTTTCGGCAATGGTCACGCACGGCCTTCTGCGGGTTGCTGTAGCCGAGCGCCCCAGCCACGTCCTTGCCGACGAACCACGGGTCACCGCTGATTTCCATGACGCGGATCGGTGCGCCGTCGAAGTTGAACGGAACGATCCCTCCCATCAGACTGCCCCCTCAAGCCGGACGCCCAGGCCGGGAAACCAATCGTGCCGAACACCAGGGCGTAGGTACAGCAGTTCGCCACCGCGCCGGGCGGTCGCCCAGACCGTCTCCTGGTTAATCTTGTCGTGCGCGTCGTTCCTGTACTGGAGGCCGACGAGGCGGGCACCATCGGGGAGCGTCTGCCGAAGGTGGCGGTTCAGGTTGATCAGATCCACTACCGCGTTCATCAGCGGGTCGCTGGTCGAGTCTTCCGTGAGGCGCTTTTTCCACCAGTCTGGAAGATCGGGTGTTTGCTCGTCGGGCATCTGGTAAGCCAGAGCCGGGATTGCGTTGGCCGCGAAGGCGGCGGCGGGTGCGAGCTTGAAAAGGTCGCGTCGTTGCAGTAAGCTCATTTCTGAACCTTTCGTCATTGTACGGTTTCACATTCAAAGCCGTCGGGATTGCAGTCCCGGCGGCTTTACTTTTCTGGCTTCTCGCTCAGCCGCATCACGATGTGCGTATTGAGCGATCGACCAAGGGCTTTCGCCTCCTTCTTCAGTTCTTCTCGGAGCATGAACGGAAGCCGAAGAGAAACTTGCGCCACTCCCTGCCCGCCCTGCGATCCGATAATGGTTTCCATATCTGCGTCCTCTCGTGATGCTATCAATACAGTTACAATCGTTTTGATTGCATTGACTGTCAAGCCTAAAAAATCACTTTGATTGCAGCGCAAGGAATCATCATGACAGACGACAGCAGCCAAAAACCAACAGTTCAGATCGCCCTTCGCCTCTCTCCAGACCTTCGCGACCGGATCAAGGGCGCAGCTCAATCGAACAACCGGTCAGTGAACAGTGAGCTTATTGCTGTTCTCGAAGAAAAGTACCCAGCCCCACGCCGATTGAGCGCAGTTGCGCAAGACCTTCTGGAAACCATTCGTGCCTACGAGAAAAAAACTGGCGTTCGCTTTTATGATGCGGTCGGTCCTGAAAAGGCTGAGGAACTGAAGGTTCAGCTTAAAACACTCGTCGCGTTGATGGACACGAAGCTGGAAGAGATCGATCGCGAAAATACTCCACCCACCACCTAACTCGCCACCATGGCCCAATCGATCCTGATGCGCTCAGAACACCGGCAATTCACCGTCTCGGCCGCCGGTGCTTCAGGGTCGTGTGGATGGGCCAAGAACGCCCCCGTCACAGGGCTTTGAAACTTCGCCTGCCAGCGGACTTCCTGACCTTGCATCGCCCGGTGGCTGTCGCGCGTCCTCGGCCCTGGCGTCGAATCCCAGATGCGTGTGATCGCCTCGACCGGAACCTTGCCGCTGTCGATCATCTGCTGCGTGGCCTCATGGCGCCCTGCGTTCATCGCGCCGTTGCCCTCGGTGCGGGCGATCATGTCGGCCCGGAGGCGTAGAAGCCGATCACTGTAACGGCCCGTGATCTTGTCGACATCAGCCTGCGAAAGAGGCCGGCCTTCCTTGATGGCCTTGCGCACCGTTCCGTCAAATCGGCGGTCCCGTTTCGCCCGGCGGAAATAGCAGCTATCCAGCGCCTCCAGTTCGACCCGTGCCTTTCGCACCGCTGCGGCCTGGCGACTGTGCAGTCCGATCAGCCCGCCCTTGCGCTGGTTGCCCTCGGTGCGCCCGATCAGGTCAAGTGTCGTCGCTCGGTAGCTCCGGTTCGTCTCCCGCGCCTCGACCAGCGTCTCCCGGATCACGGTCTCCACGCTTTCGCTGATCTCGGTGATCAGACGCCCAGCCAGACGGCGCGTCGTTTCGATGGCTCTCTCGTGGAACCCGTCGAACCGCACCACCAGCTTCGGCGCGGTATTTAATGCCCGCTTTGGGAGCAACCCCTGTTGGTACAGCCCCCCGGCAATGAAGGCGTTGGAGTGCGCCCGATCTAGGGGGGCGTAGAAGCCTCGCGCTGCGAACCCGATTGCAGCCCGCATGTCGAGAATAGCCGCCTCGATGTCCCCGGTCTCGGTGTACCGCTGCACGATCTCCTCAAGGGTCCGCTGAGCCGCAGCTGAACGCATGTCCGCGAAGGCCTCGATAAAGGCGTTCTCGATCTGGGTCAGATGCGGCGCCAGGGCTTCAAGAAACCGGCGGCGGGTATCGCGGGGCATTAGCTATCTCCACTCGCTGCCTGGCACTTCCAGTACAGCACTGTACCCCCCGGCTGTAGCGGATCGACAGCCTTGACGTGCAATGTGCGTCCGTCGCTCAAAACCACCGTATCGCCATTCTGCGGTTCAGTCACGTTGCCCGCGCTGTCGGCCAGCGGGACGGTCAGCATCAGCTTCACGTCCCGCTCGGTGATATCCGTCCCCTGACGATCCATCGCGCTGTACTGGTTGATCATGGCGACCGCCGAGTAGTCAGTTGGCTGGCCGGGGACGATGACAGGGTAGTTGCTCACGTCGTCCTCGCCAGGGCGGGTGATGGTGGCGATCAGCGGGTTGCCGTTGCCGACTTCTGCCGTGGCCTCAGCGACGGCCGCGAGGACCTCTGCTGCGATGTCAGCACCGCTCATACCGCCCACGCCCCGATGCCAACGATCCGCATGTAAGGCGCCAGCATGGCCTCAACCTTCGTGCTGACTGGCATGGCCCCCATGGCGCCCGAAGCGTCACCCCGCACGGTCCATTGGACATCACCAACCTTGGTCAGCGTCTTTTGCTGATCCGGGGTGAAGGTCTTTGACCAGAAGCCGGGTGTGGCCAGCTCCAGCTTGGCCAATTCGTAGACCGCCGCGTCAGCAATGGCATCCGGCGGGGCAGCGGACAGGCGCGGCAGCAGAGCATAGGTGTAGTGATCCTGAGCCCGCACGAGCGCCGCCGCACTGTCTGCGTCATCCGCCACCGCGTCACCGCGAGCCGCGGCATAGGCAATCCAGTCCTCGACGGAGGCAGTCATGGGTTAACCAGCGGTCCGTGCTGCCATGACTTCGTCCTTGACGCCTGGCCAGAGAGCATCGCGCTCTTCGGCAGTGAACGGCGCCGCATCGTCGGTCAGTTCGTCATTCAGAGCGCGCACATCGGGACGGCCGTCGGCGATGAAGTCGTCACCCGCAATTTCCATCGCGGCCAGCTTCAGCAGCTCCTGGCGCTCGACGCCGGACGGCGCGGGTTCGACGGGTACTGCGCCTTCAACAGGGTTCGTCACGGCAACCTTACCCACGGGGCGGCACTTGCCGACCAAGAAAGGCGGAATCTTGTCGCCTTCGAATTCCACGACCTCCCCAACGGGGATTTCGTCGCGCCCCTCGAAGACGCCCTTTTCAGTGATTTCGACCTTCATGTTGATGCCCTCCGGCTTTCTGGTGATCTCATGAAAGGGGCCAGGTCACCCCAGCCCCTCGCTCAGATCATCAGGAAGAATGCGCGATCCCTGATTGGTCTGCGGTGTCGTAGCGCACCTCGACCACAGCAGCCCCCATGGACATGAAGTTGTAATCGTCATGCGGGTTGGCGCGGAACAACGGCACTGTCGTCGGCGGCATCGCATTCAGCACCCGGATCAGCGTCGGGTCCTTGACAACAGCGATGATCTCATCGGCCGCAACGGACGACGACGGCACCACATTCGCCACACCGCTTTCGAGGACGCGCTGCGCGATCGTCTTGCCAGGATAGGACGTCGAGAAATCCGTCTCGCGTGCATATTTCCAGTCATTGATGTTCACGTAGAGGGTCGGCTCGGCGAAGACGTTCTTCGCGTAGAGCAGCGCCGTGGTCGCGTTGACATCCGCCAGCCACTCAGCACCGGTGCAGGTCGACAGATCGTTCGTCGTGGACCGGGTCGAACGCTTGGGGTGCGTGCGGATGCCGTAAAGCGGAGCCCCTGCGACCACCATCTTGGCGTTGCCATCCAGCGCCCAGGTCTCCAGGGTCTCGGAGATCTTGCGGTTGGAGTTCAGCCGGCCTGCATCATCCAGCTGGACGCCTTCGGTCTGAGCTGCTGCTACTTGCCGCCAGCCATAGCTGAACGTCGAATTGACGATCGGAACCGGGGTGCCGACATAGGCGTAGGTTTGCTGGTCCGTACGGGCGGTCGAGCGACCGTCCAGAGACACATTGACCTCTCCGGAGTCGCTGATCTGCTGGAAGTAGCTGATCAGCTTGCCGATCGGAAACGGACGGGCAACGGACGCGGCCAGGTCGTTGAACACGGCCAGCATCGACCGCTGAACCATCAGGCCATCGTTGTCCCATTCACCCCAGACATCGCGGGGCATCGGCGAGGCGTTGCCAAGCAGGTTCGCACCTTCCGCGGTGAGGCGGTGCGTTTCCGCCATTGCGATCTGCTGGGCGTTGAAGGCACGGCGCTGATTGACGACCGCGGCCTGCTGTTCTTCGGTGAAGCGAAGCATGTTTGCGGCCTCCTTATGCCGATGCCGTCAGGAAGCTGTTGGCGATGCGGACATCAGCCAGAGCCCCTGCGGAGATTGCGCCGGCGGTGCCGTCGAAGAACGCGAGGACGCGCTCCGACGCACCGGCAGCAGTGAGATAGCCCGAGGCGCCCACCGTCAGGGGAGCGCCTTTGGCGTAGGTCGCTGCCGCCAGGCGCGCCTGGTACACCTCGCCCGGCTTCGGCCGGTAGGCCACGCCCGTATCACCCGAGGCATAGGCCGTGGTGATGTCCTGGTCGTAGAACTGGCGGTTGCTGAGAATTAGCAGCTCGGCCTCGATGTCAGCTGCAGTTGCGACGGTGAACTCGTCACCGTCTTCAGTCACGAGGATGCCGGGCAAATAGGCGCCGGCGACGGTCATGTTGGAAACCGTTTCCGGCTCCTGATTGACCGGGTGGCGATAGATGACGTTGGCCATTATGCGGCCTCCTTCTTTTTGCCGTCGATGGCCGCGTTCAGCGAGTAGTCGGCCCACTCGTCATCGTCGCCGCCGGAACCGCCCGATGCGCCGTTGAGCGCGGCCGCCTTGCCGGGCTCCGCCTTCTTGGCGAGGGCGCGGGCCGCATTGAGCGTCAGCTCTTTCGCGGTGTCCTCGTCCATGAGGTTGGCTTTCACGATCTTGGCTGTCAGATCGGCCAGCTCGGCCTGTTCCTTCGCCTTGTTGGCCGCGTCGATCTGGTCGACGTGCTCCTTGATCGGCTTCACGGCCTCGGTAACGGCATTTGCGACCGTATCGCCGATGCCCTTGATGCTGTCCGAGAGGGATTTGACCTCTTCGGAAAGCGCGTTGAACTGTTCGTCAGAAACAGCCATGTCAGCTTCTCCATTTGCTGCTGAGGTTTCCCGCTCGGAGGCTCCGCGAAGAGCCTCTTTGATGGCGGATGCGATGCGCTCGACGATGGAAGCGCGTTCCATCTTGTCGACCGCGCGGATGGCCCAGTCGGCCGCCCACTCCAGTTCGCGCTCGGCCTCTTCGAGCGCGGAATTGATGACCTCGATTTCCTCGGTCTCGCCTTTGGCGTTGACCAGCATGCCGACACCCTGATCGGGAGTGGCCGCGCCCTCTTCGTTCAGCAGGATCGCGTCGTGGTCGAATTCGATATCGCGGGCGATGAAGTCGAACTTCTTTCCGTCACCCTCTTCCAGATTGCAGAGCAGCCCTGTCGAGGTGTGGATCGGTTCACCCTTATTGATGGCGTCGATGACCGCCTTGCCTTCGTCAGACCGGTTGGCCACCGTCACGTCGATGACCTTGTCGAGGAACACTCGCCCGTTCTCACGCCGCGCGTTTTCGTTCCACGCGCCTATGTACCCGACATTGATCCCCTCCGGATCGCGCGCGCTGACAAACCGGTTGCCAATCATCGGGTGGCCGTGCGGAGCCGGGGTGCGGTTCAGGCTGCGAAAGCTCTTCTCGATCTCGTCTGCCGGATACTGGATGCGGTTCATCACCACGTCGTCAGGCAACGTGGCCGAAGGAACGATAATGACCTGGCGCCCGTTCCGGGTTTCCCGGCGCACAGCGTTGGTGTTGGCCAACGAGCGAACGTTGACCCTGACCCGTTTCGTCATGGGCTTTCTCCTGTTCAGGTTTCGTCGTCGGCAGGGTCAAGCTCAGGCTCGACACCCATTTCATCGTCACTCGGCTCTGGCGCAGGGCCTTCCATGTCGATGGCCCCGCGGATTTCGTCGCCGGTAAAAACGTCGTCGCCGTTTGTCTGGTTGATGCCGGCCATCTTCACGGCCCTCTCAATCTTCTCTGCCATGCTGGCCTCGGTGAGGTCGGTCCAACTGAGGAACCAATCGCGCTCCGGCAGGATCCCGAACCGCTCAAGCCTGTTCACGAACTCCATGATCGTCGGAACAGTCACATCTGACCGGCGCCCCATGCAGGTCTGCGCCCACTCCCGGGCGTCTTCCTGGCTGGCTCTCTCTCCGGTCTGCATCCCGATGAGGATCTTCACCGGCATTTCGACCGAGGCCGCGAAGGAGTTCAGCGCCACCCCGTAGAAGTGTTCCGGGCTCGGCAGGTTAACCGGCAGAGTCTTTGCTGTAATGCCCTGCACCATGAGCAGCTTGTCGAAGCCTTTCTGCCAGGCCTCGGTCTGCTCATTCATGGCGTCGGTCAGTTCGGCCAGCTCAACGCCCATGGCCTGCGCCATCTCGGTCAGCTTTGCCTCTTTGTCCACCTCGAGGACTGGCGAGGACTTGGCGTTTTTCCAGAACCCTTCACCGCCAGCGCCAGAAACCTTCTCCAGGGTCATCAGGTCGTTGTAGCCGGCTTCCAGAAGGCTTTCGCCGAAGACCGTGCCGTCCTTGGAGAAGATGACCACCCGATCCGGGTGCACGCTGAAGGTTCGGCCACGCGACTTTGCGCCGGTCCCCACGGCCACCTCTCGGAACTCGAAAATTTTCGGCTGACCGTAGGTCTCGGACCTCTGGTCATCGTCCCATTCGGAAACGGTCAGCTGGTTTTCCCAGGCTGGAATGACCTCGACCAGCGCATCCAAGCCGCCCGACACCCGGTCAACCGGTTCGCGAAACTCCTTGCTGTCTGCCACCCTCAGGATCAGAGCGCCATAGTTTCCGACCAAGGACCGCCGCTCGGCCTCGGCTACCCGCTGCCAGACGCGCAGATCAGCGAACCGCTGGCGCAGCTCAGCCTCAAACTTCGTCTCTTCGTGCTGGTCTTCCCGCTCCTGCAGAAAGGGATAATCCTGCCAGACCTTGCGGGACGTCTTGCTCACCGCCGCCTTGGCGATCGAGTTGCGCCGCCAAGCCGAATACAGCTGGTCAAAGGTCAGCGTCGTCGGCCAACCAAAATCCGCGTAGTGGTTATGCTTGGCGTTCTGAAAGTAGCCCGGGAACATCGCCGACAGGTTGCGGGTCAGTGCATTGCTCAGCAGCGCATTGCGCAGCAGCTCGCTCACGTTCAGGACGGGCTTGTTCATGCTGTGGCCCTCCGCTTGCGTAGGAACATTTGCGCCGGAGCCGACTGCCCAAGCATCAATTCAGTAAGAGCCCAGACCAGCGCGTCGGCCCGGTCGGGCGAACCGCCCCCAACGAAGCCCGCCGAGGTGAAGTTGCACATTTGGTCCTCGAGGTCGGGGAAGTCCCCAACGTGGTGCACCCTGCCCTGCTCATAGAGCGCGCTGATCGGCTCCGCCCGCACCGCCTTGCCGCGGCTGGCCACCACTTCCTTGAACGAAGCATTCTTATCGGCGGTGGCGACCGTGAAGCGGACCATATCGCCGCCGAAGTTCCGCTCTCCGACGATCCGATCCGCGCCGTGGTGGTCGTACCTCTCCACGGCCCGGCGCCCCCAGCCTTCCGGCGACATCTGGCAGGTCGCATCCTCCAGGATATAGCCATGCCCATCGACACCGAGCCCAGCGACAACAATCCCGATGTCATCGCCACCGTCATCCCCCCGAGTCCCTGAAGGGTCCACTGCCACTACGATCCGTTGCAGCTCCGGCGCCGAAGCGACCCGCAAGCTGTCGAGACCGGGCATTGTCTTGCCATCAGGTGCCTTGCGGTCCTCAAGCGCCCAAAGCGCACCGTTGACCTCGCTGGCCCATTCGCCCGCCTCGAAACGCAACCGCTTGGCGGCCGACATGCTGGCCAGGACGTCGAAGTATTCAGCCGGAAGGTTGTCGACGTTGTCGGCCGGGTTCACCAGCATTTCGGCGTAGTCAGCCGGATTCGGCAGCGCTTCCTTGGTCCCGGGTTTCAGCTTCGCCCGAAACATCTGATAGGACCAATGTAGCTTCGATGGCGGGTTACAGTCGAAGTAGGCCTTGAGCGCCAAGGTCGCGCGGCCGGTCACCTCAGCGATTTCCGGCGCCAGCATGCATTTCTGAGCCAAGCGCGACATTGCTGTCTCGACAGACCCCCAAGGTATCTGACTGCTCTCATTGAAATACAGGGTGGCGTATTCCTGGCCGAGGATCTTCTCCACCCGCTCCTTATCGTCGAGACCCGCGATCCAGATTTGAGAGCCGTTCGGCAGCTCCACATAGAAGTCCGTCTTGTCGAACCTCACCCGAAGATCGGGAAAGCATAGCTTCAGAACCTTCGGAAGCGTGTCCGACCAAACCGAGGTCTTTGCGTGGTTGAACCTGAACCGGAAGATCGCATGGCGCGACCCTGGAGCGTTGATGGCCCGTTGGATGATGGCCCGGATCAGGATGAACGTCTTGCCCGAGCGCGACCCACCCCGGAGCATGATGTTGCGGGCCTTGCTCGCGAGTAGCTTGTTGGCCTCGCGCTGCTTGGGCGTCAGGGTCGCGATTGGCGGGCCGCCGTTGTGCCCGATACTGCTCACAGCTCGGCGTCGTCCTTGTTGACCGTCAAGCTGATCCCGCCCTTGTGCTCGACCTGGTCGCGGAAGGCTTGCACCTCGACATGCTTGCCGATGAGCTCAATCCGCTTGATGCGGTCGGAGATCTTGATCTTCTTCACATGCCCGACGACCTGGCCCTCGACGGTGATCTCTTCCACGTCCAGGCCAGCTACCAGGCCTTTGCGCCAGATGGCGGGCCATTCGTGGACCGGCTTCAGGTTTCCGTTATCGTCGTAGAGATCGGCCATGTCGGCATCTGCCTCATCCGCCAACCGTTTCAGCACCCAATCACTGTCGATCTTGGTCCGATCTGAGCGCTCACCCTTCGCGGAAGCTATCGCTTCAGCGATCTTAGGTTTTCTCAGGTTCTCATGGCCAACCGCGGCTGCCGTCTTCCCGCTGTAGCCGGCCCTGATAGCCGCCTGTGTCGCGTTCAGGTCGATGAGGTACTCTTCGACGAAACGCGCCTGTTTCGCCGTGAGGCTCATGCGCCAATTCCTTGTGCTGTGATGATCCCCACGCGCCTCGAATTCCCGGAAAAGGTCATGAAACCATCCCCAGCCACTCCGGGTTTACGCTGCCGCGCATAAGAGACTATGACCGCCGCGTGGGGGATGACGGGGGTAAGGACGGACTGGGAATGAAAAACGCCCGAGAGGGGTTTCCTCCGGGCGCATACGTCTTCCGATTATGCCAAGCATTGTGCCAAAATTAGTCGGATAGTCAATACCTGCGTATTGCCTCCCACATATCGCGCATCGCCTCCTTCTTGGCCGCATGCAGTGCCTGCTTTGACAACCCGGTTGCCGCGCAGACGGACCGGTCTCTTACACCGCATGCCTTCAGATAGACCGCCTTCTTTAGGCGCGACTTGGCGCCCTTCCTGGAAAGTGCGTATCCGTGCCAGACATCCAGAACAAAGGTGGCCCGATCGATCTGCTGAGACGAAGGGATCGGCTTGGCGGATACCTCCGAGGGCGCATCCTCCACCTCGCCTTTGATGTAGGCCATCATCAGATGCCAATAGGATACATCGTCGGGCGCATCAGGCATGGCAGACTTCGCCGGGAACCCGGTCCGTGGCGGCGCTGTAAAGGCCCGAGACGATACGTCTGCGGCCTCGCACAACAAAGCCCACATGACGTGGCTCTCATCCATCTTCACGTCGCTTCGGACCATGTCCTGGGCCATTTCCGTGCCAGCGGCGATCATGGCGCGAAGGTCGTTTTCCGCCAGCTTTCGCATCTGCATACCCATACGCCGTCCCCTTCTCTACGTTCGAACGTTGCTTTTTTTGTCTCTGTCCATCAGTTCAGCCCGTTGTGACGGGCATAGGACGACCAGCCCCAGCGAACGCTGAGGTTGGTCCCTGCACCCGCCGCAGTCTTGACCTGTCCATTCAGACGAGCCCGCCGCTTCAGGCCCAACAGGTCGCGCGTTCACGCCTGTCGGTTGGTGGCTACTTGCGGCGCTCGAACGCTGCGCCGGGGATCGGGCTTCCACCTTTCGGACTGCCCTTTGCCTTTGATCCCGCCCCGTGGTAGGCTTTCCGCAATATCTGGTGCCACTGTCTGTCAAACCGTCCACCAGTTGCGGCCCCGCGTTCCGAGAGCGCGGGGCCTCTCCATGCTCAACCCCCTCGCACTTCTCGCAAATGCACCGCCACAGCGCGGAGGCCGTGCTCTTGATGCATATCGTTGAAATCCCCAAGCGCGGGCGGCATGGTCCACACCCGCCCGCTCTTGGCCGCGTAGAACTCACCCGTGCCCTTCCCGTGCAACTGCTCGAGCGGCTTGTCATGGTCGGCGGCGATGATGCTGCCGGACAGCCCCTCAGCCACCTTCGCGACGTTGGCCGCAGAGAATGCGCTGAGGACGGTCGCTGAACGCCCCAGGAGGCGCAGAGCGGCACGCACAGACAGCGCGGTCGCATAGCCCTCAGCCACCCAGGTTTCTCGCCCGGTTGCCAGCCTGTGTGCCGCTCCCTTCATCGGAGCGGCCTTCATGTTCAGCTTGGCGCCCTCGGCATCGATCAGCTGGACCGTAACAACCTGCTTCGCGATCCGGCCCGGGATGACCAGGAAAGGCCCGGCCATCTGGCTTACCTGATAGCGCATGCCGTCGAAGAACTCGCCAGACGGGATCAGTCGCGCCGGATCATCCAGCACGTTGCCGATCTCGTCTGGGAAACCCTTCCGCTCAAGGTATGGATGGGCGAGAGGTTCACAGGCTGCTACCATTGCCGCTGATGCCCGCACGGCCGCCTGCCGGCGCTCCTGGTCTATACGCTCCGCCTCGGGGTCACGGCGTGGCGGCTTGACCTCACCAGGCCCAGCCAATCCATCCAGCTTGAAGCGCTGCTGCTGCCCCGAGGACCAATTCCACGCAATTCCGCCTCGTCCATCGTCGAAGATCAGAACTCGCCCGGCGCCGTTAGAACGCCCCTTTCCCACGACTGGGCAAGCAACCCACTCACCCGCCTTGGCCTTCCGGGGCGGTTCAATCTGCACTGCAGCGCAGGCTTGAAGCATGGCGTCGTGAATACTCATCGGATCACGCCTTCGGAGGGAAAGAACCGATGGCAATGTAGCCAGGAGGAAGCAGGGTCACTGCTCCATCCGAGACACGGACGGCTCCGGCGACCTCCATGCGGCGCAATGCCCTCAACGTAGACGGCCGATCCCGGTCGATCCGCTCGCTCAAAGCGGCGAGATCGCACCCCCCCCCAAGCACCCTCAGGTTGTCGATGATGCGGCCTCGCAGTTCGGTGATCCTCATGCCGCTCTCCGTGAATTCTTCCGGAAGCGCTTCACTTCGCGATCAATCAACGCGAGCGCCGAAGGATCGACGGACTGGGGGATCGGAGCATCGAACCACCCGAAGGGCAGTTTCTGGCCGGGGTAAATGTCCCTGAACACTCCATAACTCCAGCGCCGCGCGTGATCCTCTCCCTTCCTTGTCCGCTCGGACGTGAAGAAGAGGGCTGCGTCCCAGACCATGCGCGGGTTCTTGAGGCAGTCGGCGCGAAGCCCTGGCCGGGGCTCCATCAGCATTTCCTGAGGCTTGAACTCGTGCATTTCGCCAGCGACATTGACGACACCAGACCGCGCGGGCTTCTCCCACCCGCACGCCATGCAGGTGTTGCCTCTCAGCGTGCCACTGCACTCCGGACAAACGACCTTTTCGCGAACGTGCTCGCCGCGATCCCTCGGCTTGCTGTCGCGCTTGGCAGCATGAGACAGTTCGCCAACGCCATTTTCCCAGATGTCGAACATGTCGACACCAAACCGCTCGATGTTGCCCGAGTGATCAAGCCAGAGCGCGCCTTCCTTGTCGTCGTGCGTTCGCATGATCCGCCCGATCTCCTGCATGTGGCTCGACAGGCTCTTGCGGTAGGGCTTGCAGGATATGCCGCACTTCACGTCCGGCACGTCAAAACCCTTTGTCAGGACACCGCAGGAGACCAGACCGTCGATGATGCTGTCTGGCCGGCGGAACTCGGCAATCTTCTCGGCCCGCTCTTCGTCGCTGCGGTCGAGATAGCTGATCTGCTGAAAATTGAAGCCCGCTGCGGAAAACGCGGCGCACAATTCCCGCCCATGCTCGACAGTCGGCGAAAACACGATCGTCTTGACCGGCCCGCCGAATTCCTCGCGCGTCTTTGTGATCCACTCCTGGACCACATCACCGACGATCTGGATGCCGGCGGTCGAGGCGCTGCTGTCTGAGAACTCTCCGTAGCTGTTGAGCCCAAGCTCAGCGTCCTCAGGGGATTTCGCGATGAAGATCTTCGGCTCGACCAGAAACCCGTCGTCAATAAGCTTGCGGGTCGGGATGACGTTGACGACATCGTCCCAGTCATCAGCCATTCCGGCAGTGAACGGGGTAGCTGTCAGACCGATTTTCACCGCATCAGGATGCCGGGCGATGTATTCAAGCGTTGCCTTGTACCGGCAATGCGCCTCGTCCACCACGATTACAGCGGGGTCTCTCGGCAAGGTTCGGCGCGCCAGCGTCTGTGCGGAGCAAACCTGAACATTCTCGTTCGGCATCCATCGGTCGTTGATGCCCTGCACGATCCCGTGCTGAATGCCGTACTCGTCGAATACGGCGCTGGTCTGGTCGACCAGGGCAACCCGATCCACGATGAACAGCGCATAGCTACCCTTCCGGTCTGCCTCCTGCAGCAGATGCGCGGCGGTCAGCGTTTTTCCTGCCCCGGTTCCAGCACACAGCAATAGGCGCCGCTTTCCGTCCCTGATCCCGTTGCGCAGGTTCTCGATCGCGTCTGCCTGGTAGGGGCGCAAGTTGATCTCTTTGGGTTCCTTGAAGTTCAGCATTTGGCGGCCTCCCGCTTCATGATTTCCTCATAGGCTGCAGTTTCCGCTTCATGGCGGGCCTGGCCTCCGTCGAATTCCCTGATCGCAGCTCGCTCCAGCCAGTCGTCATATGATGGCCAGACCTCGCGCATGAGCTCGTCCCTGCGCTCTCCAATCCACTTGATCGCCGCATCGGTGAGACGGCCGCGCCGGAGCCTGATCCGCCATTGATCTCGGACGACCTCGCCTCCGTTGGCGCGTATGCGGTCGAGGATGCTCAAAGGGGTATCTCCTGCCCCTCAAGCTGCTTTCTGAGCCTGTCGATTTCGGTTTTCTGCGCGTTGACTTGGCGTTGCAGGCGGGCGGCGTTGGCTTGATGCTCCTTCGATCGCCCTTCGGACTCGCGCAGTGCGCGTCGAGCGTTGCCAAGGGCCCGGCCGCCCTCGAGGTCATCGAAGGCTTTGAGTTGGGCTTTCAGTTCTTTCACCTCGGACTGCGCCGCCTTGCGCTTGGCCTTCTCGTCCTGCAGGTCCGCCCGTAGGCCGATGACCTCGTCCTCAAGTCCCTCGCGCGACAGTTTCGAAAGCTCTTTGCGTTCCTTGGCGTGGGGGTCAGGTAGCGTATCGGGGGCTTTCGGTTGCGGATCTTCGGATTTCGGCTCCGGTTCGGCTCCGGTCGGTTGATGATCCGGCTGGGGTTCAGGCACGGGGGCGCTCTCCGCGGGGGGGCGCACCGCCTCTGCAGGCTTGCCGATCTTGGCCGTGTTCATGGTGGCCTCGGTGCCGTGCTTGGTGGTGTAGGTGCGCGGCTCACTGTCCAATTGGACAGTGACGGATTCCGATCGGTACTTAGAAACCGTCGTGGGTGAAGCGCCAACGTGCCGGGCTATTTCCCTGTCGGACCACCGCCCCCATTCCTCATCCTCCAGCATCATCATGATTGCCCGCCGCCTATCCTCGCGCGACCGCCGAAGACCGTGGGCCTTGTTGGCAGCAGCGGAGTGCAGCATCGCCCGACGCCGGTCTCCCTGACGGACCTCTGCCGGCACTTCCGTGCGCCCGACGCGGGCCCATGCCGCGACCCGATGAAAGCCATCGGCCAGCCAATAGCTCTTGCCGTCGTAGTAGACGATGCAAGGCGGGAAAACCGTGTCCGGATCAGCCATGGCCTCCGCGTACTCAGCCACGGTCTCCTCATGGATTTGGGCGCGCGACTGCGTCCCGCCGTCAGTTCGAATTTTCGCCAGTTCGATCATCGTGCATGTCCTTCTGAATCCTGCCCACGCACTTTCCTCCGGCTCCTCCGTGCGCCGAATGCACAGCCCTTCGAGCCAGCCGGGTTGATGCCAAGAGCCTTGCCCCGCGCCAGGAGCGCCGCCCGCTCGCCGGGAAGTTCGGCTCGGTATTTGCCGAGAACGCTCCACCAGCCTTCGACCTCACCAGCGGAGAGAGTGGCGATTTGATCGAGCTTGGGTGACGCGGCCATGTTCAATGCTCCACGAACGCGACCGGGCCACGGCTGGCCCAGCAAAAGCCGCAGTTGCCGCAGTGGCGCCCGTCGTCATCGCCGTTCATGGATGCCGTTTGCTCAGGGCAGACGATGGCATCCCCGATGCGCTTCTTCTCGGTCGGGAAGTCGATCGTGAAGCTGCCCCATTCGCCGGATCGCCCGCTCGTGCGGATCATGAAGCGGTCGGGACAATCAGACCGAAGGGCGTTGATCGCATCACCGATCGGTGTGCCCGAGGGGCGCGCGGTAAAGCCGAAAGCATTAAGGTTCGGCAGTTCGGCCAGCATGCTCCGCCAGAATTCGACGTATTCCACCGACCAGAAATCCCCGAGGATATGCAGCCGTACCAGGACCATTTCGTTGACCCGGCAAGCATCCTTCAGTTCTTCTGCCAGCTTGCGCATCAAGCCCGGGCCATGGGCAAACCGATGCGCATATTGCATGCCGTTGCCGTAGCACTCCCGGTAAACCAGGCAGGATCTCGGGCAGGTCGCCCGCTCCTCCAGCGTCAGGGTGAGGATCTTGGCCCCCTTCAAACGCCCCTTCAAAACGCCGCCACCGATTTTCGATGAATTCGCCCCGTCCTTCAGGACGGTCTGGCTTCCGTCCAACGGGTCCCGGCGCGAATGCGGGAACATGGTTTCGTGAAGATCCTGAGGCGCCAGCCGCGAGGCCTGGCCGGTTGGCACCGGTGTCGTCTTGAACCGCCGCCGGTCACGAACTTCTGCACGCTTACGCTCCGCCTTCCGGGCCTTCTCTTCTGCGATGTGATCAACCCGACCAGCTGCTCGGCCCCTCCGCGGGATCGAAATGCCGAGTTCAGTGCAGTCCTTGTAAATGGTCGCGCGGCTGCAACCGAGGCGCTGCGCGATTTGGGGGCCAGTCAGGCCTTCCTCGATCAGGCGGGGGATCTGAGCCCGTCGCCCCTCATTGCCGCCAGCATCCCGGCGCTGCGTCCGGTTCGGCGAAAGGCCGAGGCGCTTGCAATCCGCGCTGATGGCCGAGGTGCTGACACCGAACTTCTCGGCCAGCTGAGGATTGGTCATGCCGGATGCGACCAGAGCCGGCAGTTGAGATCGGCGCTCAATCGCCTCTTTCAGTTCGCGCTTGTAGGGTGAGGGTGGCGTCAGGCCGAGTGCCGACAGGTGACTTTTCACCGTCCGGATATGGATGCCGGTTTCCCGCCCAATCTGCGCTGCCGTTTTCTTGCCGTCGAAGGCGTCCCGGATTGCCGCCCGGTTCTTTTCGACGCGAGGGTCGTGCCGGGACTTCGCGGCGATGGCCTTGGGCGCAGTCTGGGCCGTCAATGCGGGCTTCGGCTTCGGTGCAGCCCGCCTTCTCGTCTTCTGTTGCTGCTTCACGCCCAGACCGAGGACGGAGCAATCCTTGTAGATGACTTGGAGGCTGACCCCGAGGGCATCCGCCGCTTCCTGGGCCGTCTTGCCATCGTGGATCAGGTCAGAAACCTTGATGCGGCGGGCCGCAACCTCTGGCGTTGTACCGCTCTTGCGGCTCTTGCGACGGTTCGCCTCCCGCCAGCTTGGGCCGGTGGATTCGAGCGTTCTTCCGTTCCAGACATACGGCGCTTGCGAAGTGGTCCCGGCTGGAACCTTGGTCACCTGGTTCTTTGCCAGAAAGGCATCGATCAAGGCTTGGTCGGATGAGGAGACAGCGTCAGGCATGGTTACGACACCGTCCGGGTTACCGGCAGAATACCGGCGCGGTGGTCGAGGTCCCGGATTGCATCGGAACAGGCGTCGCGGGCCTCGATGAGTTCGCGCCGCGTCTGATGCGGGCATGCACCGGAGTTCAGCGCAATGACGGCCTCGGAGTGCTCTTTGACGATGGCCGACACGTGCTGCGAAACGGACTGCGCCGGGGCTTGGTCGTGCGCGGTGAATGCGCCCCCGGCCAGCGCCGCGAAATGCTCGGCGATGGCGCGGGCATAGGCGGGATCAATGCGGCCAAGGCGGTCGAGGTAGTTGACCCCCAACCCACCTGGGCGGTGATCGTTGACCTCAGTGCCATAGCTTGCCGTCGAGAGAGCGATGCCGAGAAGCTCTGCGGCTTCTTCGACACCACCCGCTGCCCGATAGGTGGCCGCAACGGCGCTCTGGATTGTTCCTGCCTTCGTTGGCCTCATGTGAAAAATCCTCTGTCGGTTTCGCTTGGCGGCGGGAAAAGGGGCGCTCATTCTCGCCGGTATGTCAGTGAGCGATGCATATTCAGGCCGTTCAGGCGGCTGGGATGCGGATCGGCGAAAGCCGAATGATCCGTGTGATTTCGAGGCTTCCGACTTTGTGACGGATCTCGATTTCCTCGGCCTGGGCGGCGAAACGGTCCAGCACGTCCCAGAATTCAGAACGATTATCGTCGGAGACTTCTGTGGCCGTCGCCGCTGGTTCAGGTGTACCGCTCAAGCTGCCACCTCTCGATCCGGAGGAGGGTTGTCTGCCATGTACCGGCGGAGCCGTTCCTCGGCATCCTCTTCTCGCTCGAGTTTCTTCCGAAGCCGGTCGAAGTACCGACTGTTGTTCAGCACGCGCACCGCCAGAGTGGCCGGGCTGATACGCGCGGCGTCGCAGTATTCTTCGACGTCTTTGATGAGTTGCTCGGTCATGGCTCAATAAATGGCCAATTGTCCAGAATCTGTCAAGGACAAATGGCCAGTAGAATTGGCCTGCGCTACTGCATTTAGTGGCCACATGGCCAAAAACATCAGAGACCAGTTCCT
This sequence comes from Pseudooceanicola atlanticus, assembly GCF_000768315.1. Taxonomy (GTDB): domain Bacteria; phylum Pseudomonadota; class Alphaproteobacteria; order Rhodobacterales; family Rhodobacteraceae; genus Pseudooceanicola; species Pseudooceanicola atlanticus. The sequence goes on along the minus strand of NZ_AQQX01000001.1, from coordinate 803,717 downwards.
TGACTACCTAGGCGCTACGGGAATGTCCGTCGCAGAGTTCTCCCGACGCTCTGGCGTGAGTTACGATGTGCTGAACAAGCTGAAGCGTCGCGACAGCTCAAGCACATCGGCTGAAAATGCTGAGAGAATTCGCAATGTGATCGAGACGGTAGTCGAATCGCAATACGAAGCGCAGATCGCAGCCCCAAGCCTCAATGAGGACACCCCCGCTTTCCAGCGCGTCGAACCAGGGGAACCCGTCCAGACCGAAATCGACCTTGTGCCAGTGTACGACCTATCCGCCAGCGCGGGATACGGCGCGGTAATAGACCAAGAGACTGAGGTCTACTCCCTCGCCTTCCCACCCGCCTATCTAAAACGCCTGACCAGCAGCAGTCCCGGCAACCTCGCCATCATCAGCGTGAAGGGCGAGAGCATGGAACCGACGCTCCTGGACGACGACATCGTCCTGCTCGACGCGAGCAAGACGAACCTCAGCTTTGACGGCCTGTTCGTGCTGCGCTTCAACGACGCCCTACACGTAAAGCGCGTGGGAAGGTCGGTGAAGCGGGGCCATGTCATGATCATCTCGGATAACCGGGAACTATATCCGCCTCTCGACGCTGCTGTCGATGACATCGAGCCAGTCGGGAAGGTGCTCTGGTATGGGCGCAAGGTATGACCCCGGAACAACGCATCCTTGCCTTGGAACGCGAGCTGGCCGACACCCGCTCCGCTTCCGCCCGCATGGTGGCGGATATCATCCGGGGCCTCGTTGAGACAGAGGCTGGCAGAGCCGAGGTGGCCGACGACTTGCTCGCCAGCGCAAACGACAGCAGGACGGCGCCGATCGAGGCCAGACTGGCAAGGCTGATGGCGGCTGCGTTGAGGGGGTGATATGGATTTTGCGGAGAATACCTGTTTTCGTTTGGCAGACGTGTACGCCGCGATCGCTGAATCAGATCCCAAAGGCAACCTTGTGCAGGGTCTTGCCGCGGCATTCCCAGAAGTCGACTCGGATGAGGCTCGGATCGCGATCATCCATTTGTTCGATGACGCCATTGAGGAGATTGCTCACCTGCCTGGCCTGCCCGAGCAGAATGTTCGTGACATGCTTAGCAGTGTCCGCCACTTTCAAGGATTAGCGCTGAAGGGACTTGCGCAAAATGCCGTCAAAGAGTTCGTGGCGGCCTCTCAGGCCAAGAACGTGATTGGAACCCTTCGCCTAGTCGGAAACACAGTCGCGACAAGCCGGATAGCTACGACACAGAAATTTGACCGACAAGAATTCATAGGAACTACCGAAACCATGCTGGAAGCCGTTAGGGCTTCTACACTTCCCGAGATGCAGAAGGCCGTCGTCGCCCTGAAACTGTCTGCATTGCTCCGCATCATGCATGAACGCGAAGGCGCTTCAGATGATCAGATTCGCCGTCGATTGAAGGGAATTTTCGCGGATCTGCGAGACGAGTTTGAAAACGTAGACGGCGAGCAAGCCGAATTTCTGGAAAAGTTCAGAGCATGGGTTGCATCTTCAATGAAGGGCGGTGCGTTCGCACTGGGATTGACGTCTGATGTCCTGACCCTGGCAATGATTGCAGGCCCTGTAGCCTTGGCGATTACCAACCAGAACTCGGAAGTCAAGTTGATCGAAGGTCCGGGTGCGGACGGTCAAATTAACACCAAGCCGACCGACGAGAAAACAGCGAACGACTGATCGCAGCCCCCTGCAGGATACCAAAAAGGTAAACTTGGGCCGGTGACAGCCAGCCCTCTATAACAAAGAAGAAGGTCATAGGTAGAGCGACCAACGCCGCTGCCAGAATTATCAACCTCATCCACCCTCTCCCGCCCGGCCCTGCGCCGGGCTTTTTCATGTCCGCCAGCACCGCGCTGACACCGGAACTGTAGCACAGCGATTCGGGATTGGCCAATTAAGTTTGGCCATTTGTCCTTTTTCTTGCTTGACGTTTGGCCAATTGTCCTATTATGCTATACCCATCACCCGCCGAAGACGCCACCCGGCAGATCGCGGAAACCGATGGAGAGAAGCACATGCTCACCTTGAACGAAGCCCTCAGCAAGATCGACCAAGGCTGGAACCTCAGCCGCGAGATCTCCGAACGCGCTGTCATTGTCCGGTCCCACGCTCAGAAGGGCCATGTTGAGCGGGCTGAAGAAGTTGCTTTCGAAATCGACACCCTTCAGCGCGCCATGTTCCACCGGAGCAACCCGACGAGCGTGTGGGAAGGCGACCGCACCGACGGTATCGTCTGGCGCATGTCCACCGCAGCCTGGGCCGACAAGGCCGTGCACGGCTATCTTCTTTCCCGCTACCTGGTCACGCCATTCGGCACGTCCCACGACAACGCTGAGGCGCTGGCTCGCCGCATTCTTCGCCCCCGGCTTCCGCTCAGCCTTGAGCGCGTCGACCAGTTTCAGCGGGTGGCGGCATGACCCCCGAACACTCACGGAACCCTGCCCGCTCCTCCTCCCTGGGTGGGTCCGTCGGACAGGGGCTCTCCTCCTCCCTGCCCCTGTCCGCCCCGATCACCGGAGAAGTCGGCGACTGGCTCATCAAGAGCCGCCGCGACCTCCGCATCCGCAACGCCGTCAAGGCCTGCCGCGAAGGAACGAAGATGCCGGGATACACCCCTTCCAGCAAACCTATCGCGGAGATCCCGCCGAAGCCTGCCAAGGCCTACTGGTTCGACCGCCCCAGTGCGTTCATGGCCGTCTGTGCTGTCATCAGCCTGATTGGCCTCGCGATCATCGCTTGGAGCGCTTGACCATGACCGGCAATGCCCATTTCATCGCCAGCTTGTACGGCGCGACGCGGGCGCACACCCGTTATCACGCGGAGCTCCTGTCATTCGAAGCGGGAAACCCCGCCAGACGGGTCGACCTCGGTTGTCCGCCCCACGTCGCCACTGCCACCGCCAAGGCTTTCAACCGCGCGATGCAGGCGCAGCTCGTCGAGACGTCCAATCGCCCTGTCTACGAATACCGCGGTTTCCTGTTCTGGCCGGATGGCCTCGACGACGCCTGGGAGCTTCGCCGCAAAGATTGCGTGATGGACGATATCCGGCCTGCCGCAGGCCTCTTCGACGCCATGGACCAGATCGACGCAATTCTCGACCGGGACGAAACCACGAACTCGGAGGACGCCGCATGACCACCCAGCAGAAAGTCAAAACCGACGGCGCAGCAGAAGTGCAGCCCAAGCCGACCGGCCTGGACCTTCTTCGTCAGCCGTTCGCCGCCCATCATATCTCGAAGCTTCCGAAACCCACCAGGAAGCAGACCGAGGAAGTCAGAGCGGATTTCAAGAAGGGCATCCGCTGCCAGCAGTGCGGCCAGTGGCATCATCCGCAGGTCCAGCACCTGGATTACGTCGGCCATGCCGCCCTGACCGACCGCCTTCTCGATTGCGATCCCAACTGGAACTGGGAGCCCGTGGCCTTCTCGGATAACGGCACTCCGCTCCTGGATGAGAACGGGGGCATGTGGATCAAGCTGACCGTCTGCGATCAGACCCGCCTTGGTTACGGCCACCCCGACGGCAAAAAGGGTGGCGACGCAATCAAGGAGGTGATCGGCGACGCGCTGCGGAATGCCGCGATGCGTTTCGGTGCCGCTCTCGACCTCTGGCACAAGGGCGACCTTCACGCCGATGAGCCCACGCCTGACGCAGATAGCGCCGACAAACGGACCCAGCAGCAGCCTGACAACCAGGTGCCCGAGTTCAATGCCAAGTCGGAGACCGACAACGTCATCGGCAAGCTTCAGGAGGCGCGCGGTATCGACACGCTGACCGAGCTTTGGCGGGAAGCCGGCGAAACCATTCTGAAAATCAAGGGCGCGTCGAAAGCCGAATACGACCGCCTCTCAGCCGAGAAAGATCGCCTGAAGGCCAAGCTCACCCAGACTCGCAACCACGATCTCGGCGACGACGAGATCCCGTTCTGAAAGGACGCCTCATGTTTATCACCTGCAGCTTCAAATCCGACGGCTCCGGTCGCGCATACACCTACCGGCATGAACTCGAAGAGCCTGTCGCGCCTGGCGACCGCGTGACGGTCCTTGGCCCTGACGGTGTCGAGAAGATCGTCACTGTGGTCGAGGTCGATGTCGATGAGCCCGCCTTCGCCTGCAAGGCGACCACAGGCATCTACCAGCCCGAGACCTCCGAAGAGCAGGAGACCTGAGCCATGGATGGATCGAACCCTGCTGTCGGGCACAATCGCCCGCCAGACCCGATAGACGAGGCTTTGGCCCCCTTCTCGGATGCCATCGCAGAAGCTGAAAACTGGCTGGATGGCGAGCCGGTCGAGAACGAAGGTCAGATGAAAGCCGTGGATGCGCTGATTGCCGACATCCGTAAGGCCGGAACTGCCCTCGCCAGCGCCAAGAAATCATCGACTGCCCCGCTCCATGACGCGTGGAAGGCGGAGATCGCCCGCTGGAAGCCGACGGAAGATGACATCGAGCGGATCAAGAAGAGCCTTGTCGCTCTCGTCGATCCGTTCAAACGCAAGCTTGCAGCCGAAAAAGCCGAGGCGGAACGGAAGGCCCGTGAAGAGGCCGAGGCCAAGCGTCGGGAAGCAGAGGCCAAGGCCCGTGAAGCCCGTGCAGGCGATATCGAAAGCCAGCGCGAGGCCGCTCGAGCCCAGGCGGAAGCCGAGGTGTCACAGAAGGCTGCGGCCAAGGCTGGCAAAGACAAGCCGAAGGGCCTCCGGACGGTCACGAAGTTCGAGATCACCAGCCACCGTGACCTCCTTGCCTGGCTCTACAAGAACCGACCCGACGACATCGCCGCCTTCCTCGAAGAGTGGGCGCGCCGGAACCATCGCGAGACCCAACAGGCTGACGGGCTGCGGGTCTGGCAGGAGAAGGAGGCATACTGATGCCAGCTCTTTCCGACGCCGACCTTCTCGCTGAAATCGAGCGCCGAGCCGAAGGAGCTGACCCGATGTGCGGCCCTGACTACCACGCGATCGTCAGCGACTTGGCCGAAGAGGCCGGCCTGCCGTTCGAGCATGTCCGGGGGATTTGGCTGGACAGCTGGAACATGAGCGGGGTGGCGTGAAATGGCGACACGCGTGATCCGTGATCCAGACGACATCGGAAAGCTGGCGACGTTCCTGTCGGCCCGGACAAAGTTCCCGTTGACGCTCACGGTTACGCAAGGTGTCAGCCGCCGTCCGGCTCAGAATCGCCTGGCACAACGCTGGTACACCGACGTGTCGCGCCAGTTGGGCGATCAGACCCATGAGGAAGTCCGTGCCTTCTGCAAGCTGCACTTCGGCGTGCCGATCCTCCGGTCAGAAAACGAGGCGTTCCGCCAGTCCTATGACCGGACGATGAAGCACCTGCCTTATGAGGAAAAGCTGGCCGCGGTTCAGGCCTTCGATCTGCCCGTGACGCGCCTCATGACGGTCAAGCAGATGACTGCGTTCATGGATGAAATGCAGCGCCATTGGGCTGGCCTGGGTGTCAGGCTGACCGATCCGGAAGCCCTCAAGTATGAGGAGGAATTCGCATGACCACAAAGGCAATACATTGCTGCGGGTGCGGTCTTGAGGTCGCCGCCCGGCTGACGAATGGAGCAGAGGTTTATCCGCATCGATCCGACCTGGCGAAACTGCCCTTCTGGCGGTGTGACGCATGTGGGAACTGGGTCGGGTGTCACCACAAGACAAAGAACCGCACCAACCCTCTAGGGTGTATCCCAACACCTGAGCTGAAGGCCGCGCGCCAGCACATCCACCGCGTTCTGGATCCGATCTGGCAGTCTGGAGATATGGAGCGAGGGGAGGTCTACCGCGCGATTGAGAGCCGACTTGGCATGACGACGCGATATCACACCGCCCAAATCCGAACGGTTGATGAAGCTCGCCAAGTCTACACGGCTGTACGTGACATCGCGGCCGAGAACGGTGGAGCTGTAATCGAATGAAACGCAGCATGTCCACCACCCGCCGCGCGCGCATCTTCGCAGCAGCAAACGGTATCTGCCACATCTGCGGTCAGCCAATCGATGGGACGAAGGAAGCATGGGATGCCGACCACGTCATCCCCTTGGAAATCTCGCGCGACGACAGCGACGACAACCTGCGTCCAGCACACAAGCGGTGCCATTCCAGGAAAACGGCTGAGAGCGACATGCCCGCCATCGCGAAGGCAAAGCGGGTGAAAGCGAAGCACGAGGGCGCGTTCAAAACCAGAAATCCGCTGCCTGGAAGCCGCGGCTCGGCGCTCAAGAAGCGCATCGACGGAACTGTCGTCAGGCGAGGGCCTGGATGAAAGCCATTCGACTACAACAACTGCTCGGCATGAGCTGAGCCCCACCCCGGCGCCAGTGGCGTCCCCCTATTTCATCAACCGGCGCAATAGCGCCCCCAAGCATGGCAGCGAGGGCAAGGGGGATCGAGGCGGCAGCGCCTCGGCCGGGACCAGATTTCAACGGAAGGACGGCCCATGAAAAAGACAGCCCGCGTTCTGATCGGTTGCGAGCGCAGCGGCATCGTCCGCAATGCCTTCCTGGCGCTCGGATACGACGCATGGTCCTGCGACCTGGAGGCGTCCGACGATGGGTCCAACCGCCATATCCGCGCCGATGTTCGCGACCTTCTGCAGGATGGCTGGGACCTGATGACCGTCATGCATCCCCCCTGCACCAGGCTGACTAACAGCGGCGTCCGGTGGTTGCACGTGCCGCCTCCAGGGCGGGACCTGTCGGACATGTGGGCCGAGCTGGACGAAGGTGCCGCTCTGTTCTCAGCCTGCTGGAACGCGCCGATCCCGTGCATCGCGGTCGAGAACCCCGTCATGCATCGTCACGCCAAGGAACGGATTACGAATTTCGAGCCGCACGCCCAGAGCGTCCAACCTTGGCAATTCGGCACGGACTCATCCGGCCCGGACAACGTCAAGAAGCGGACGTGCTTCTGGCTGCGCCGCCTGCCCCCGCTTGTGCCGACCGGATCGCTGGACGGCACGACCGCCCGGCCGGAAATCCATCGCGCCAGCCCTGGACCGGAGCGAGCCCGAATCCGCAGCCGATTTTTCCCCGGCCTCGCAGCCGCGATGGCAGACCAGTGGGGCCGAGCAGCAACGCAGGAGGCGGCGGCATGACCACCGCCACGCTCACAGGTTCCACCGTGCGACTGACCCTGCACACCTGGTCCGAGACGTTCCCGCTGGAACTCCTGCCCAGCCGAATTGCGCTCTATCGCGGACTACGGGACCGGGACGGCGGCGCATATGCCGCGATCTATGAACCGACCGTGGCCGCGCTGGAGGACTTGGAGCAGGGCGACTCCAAGTCAGTCGGAACATCCGGCGAAAAACCACAAGTGGAGGGCTGACGGATGGGCGCGCTGCCAGATTGGGCCATCGAACCGATCATCGGGATCGACAATGCCGCGCGCGTTCTCGGCATGTCACCGCGCGCTCTGTCTGACCTTCTGAAGTCGAATCCCTTTTATGAGCAACGCGGCCGCGCTTATGCTTTCTACCCGGAACACATCGCCAAGCTGAGGAACGCCCGATGCCGCTCAAACTCGACAAGGTCAAAGGCTCCGACAACTGGTATGCGATTGGAACCGTCGCCGGTCAGCGCATACGAAAAAGCCTTGGCACTCGCGACCGCCAAAGAGCGGAGGAACTGAGGGCACAGATCGAAGCGCGGGCCTGGAATGCCTCAGTCTATGGTGAAGCGTCCGTCGCCGTATTCGAGGATGCCGCCCTGTCCTATCTGGAAGATGGCCATGACGGCAGGTTCGTCGCACCTTTACTGCAGCACTTTCGCGGCCGTCCTTTGCGGGAAATCACCGGGAAGGAAATCCGGGACGCCGCAAAAGCGATCTACCCCAAAGCCTCGAACGCAACACGAAACCGCCAGGCCATCACGCCCGCGAGGGCCATCATCAACCACGCGGCCGACCAGGGCCTATGCAGCGCGATCCGCGTCAAACAGTTCCCCGTCGACAAATCACCCCGACAGGCAGCCACGCTGGACTGGCTGACGGCCTTTCGATCGATTGCCAGCGAGCGCAACCCGCGACTGGCCGCCCTGGCCTGGTTCATGTTCGAAACCGGCGCCCGGCTTGGCGAGGCCGTCGCCCTGTCCCCCGAGCGGATCGACCACATCAACTGCCGGGCAGACCTCGGCCGGACAAAGAACGGCGAACGGTATCATGCGGATTTCTCGGCCGAGCTGCGAACCGAGCTGATCCGCCTGGCGGCTAGGAACGGCAAGGTCTTCGGATACAAGAGCCGACATTCGGTTTATGGCCCATGGCAGACGACATGCCGCCTGGCCGAAATCCCCTACATACCGCCGCACCAGGCGGGCCGGCACAGCTTGGCGACACTTCTGAATGACATGGGGTGGACGGCCAACGACATCGCGGAAGCCGGTCGCTGGAAGAGCGTGCGGCTGGTGCAGGAAACCTACGTGCATCCGGATGGAAAAGGTAAGGCCGCAGCGGGCCTGATTGGCAAAAAAATGACAAAGCCCACCGGGCAGACCGGGCAGAAACGCAAGGAAATCAAGAGGAAGGGAGATAAGGGATAATCCCTTAGCAGGGGAGCGCCTTCGACCACTCGGCCACGTCTCCGTCGACCCGTGTAACCAGTGTACGACAGCGGAACAAGGGGATTTTGCCGGGTTTCGGGAAAATCCAACAGGATGCAATGCAGAAGGTTCGCGGGCCCGAAACACGGACCGGCGACAGGTGGCCGCCGGTCACGACCACCCCAGCAAGAGCCGCGCGGGCCCCAGCTCATGGGCAAAGGGCCGGCCTGCGCGCGGGCGATGGCTTATTCCGACGCGATCACCTCGGCAAAGGCGACGCGCAGGCTGTCGGTGGAATAGGGCTTCTGCACCACCTTCACATCCGGGAAGGTCTGCCGCATCGCGCCGGTTTCGCCATAGCCGGTGGCCAGCAGGTAGGGGATGCCCAGGGCCGCAAGACGTTCCGCCACGGCGACCGAGGTCTCCTGGCCGAGGTTGACGTCGACAAGTGCGACAGTGACATCGGTGCCGTCTTCGAGGAAGGAGAGCGCCTCGGCATTCGTGGCGGCGACGCTGACATCGTCACAGCCCAGCTCCTTCATCATGTCGGTCGCGTCGAGGGCGATGATCATCGTGTCCTCGACCACCAGCCCGTGCCCCTCCAGCGGGTGATCGGGCAGGGCCATCGCATTGTCGACCTCGGTCAGGGGCGATGTGCCCTCGGCATCCCCGCCCACATGACGTTCGGGGATCGAGAACTCCGCCACTAGGCCGGCGATGTTGTAATCGACCCGCGCCGTGCCCTGAAGCTCGTGCGGGACAGTGCGTTCGATGATGGCCGACCCGAAACCGCGCCGCTTGGGCGCGCGCACCGGCGGGCCGCCGCGTTCGGACCACAGGATCCGCAGAGCGCCATCATTGGCCCGCATCAACTGCACCGCAACACGGCCCGACTCCGTGCTGAGCGCACCGTACTTGACCGAGTTGGTGACCAGTTCGTGGAAGACCAGCGCCATGCCCGAATACGCCGCAGGCGACAGCAGAGGCGTCGTGCCCGAAATCTCGACCCGGTCGGGATTATCGGCCAGGAAGGCGCGGATCTCGACCTCGACCAGTTCGCGCAGGCTGACGGCGGACCAATCCTGGCGTGTCAGCTGATCATGGGCGCGGGCCAGCGACTGGATGCGTCCATCGAGACTGGCGATATAGGTTTCGACGCTGTCATCATCCACGCGGCTTTGCGACACCAGCCCGCGGATCAGGTTCAGGATATTGCGCACGCGGTGATTCAGCTCCGCGATCAGCAGCTCCTGCTGGTCATGGGCGCGCTTGTTGTCCGCGTTGGCCTTGTCGGTGATCTTGAGGACCACCTCCAGCAGGGTAACGCGCAGCGCATCAGCCATCCGGACCTCCGCATCCGTCCAGGGGGCGGAACAGCCGGTCACGGTCTGCTGCCAGGCCTCGAAGGATTTGCGCGGGGTCAGGCGCTGGCCGTTCGGGCCACCGGCCTCGACGGGCTTGTCGGGATTGCCCGCCCAGGTCACCTGCTGCATCAGTTCCTTGCGGAACAGCACGATATAGTCGCGCGGCGTGCGCGAAATCGGCAGGGCCAGCATCCCGCAGGCCCGGTCCGAAAAGCTTTCGCCCATCGGGTAGACCCGAGAAATCTCGTTCGTGGAATAGACCCGCGACAGCGGCGCGGTGTTCAGGAACCGCGCAAGGCCCAGGAACTCCTCCTTCGTGGGGGCAGAGCCATAGGCCTTGTACGCGCCACCGCTGAAGATCGCGATGCCGTCATGAGCAATGCTTTCGGACACGTCTTCGGCAAAATCGGAGAAGAACTCCAACAGCCCCTCCCCGTCCGCCATGCGGGAAATCACCCGGTCATGCAGCCCTTGAGCGCGCTGAAGCTCGACTGTTTCGGCCTCGCTTTCCCATTGCGCCAGCTCATAGGCGAACAGCTGGCCGAACAGCTCGATCGCGGTGCGTTTCTCGAAGTCGATGTAATGCGGTGTGCGGTTGTGGCAGGCCAGCAGGCCCCACAGCTTGCCCCGCCGCAGGATCGACACGGACATGGAGGCCTGAACCCCCATGTTCCGCAGGTATTCCAGATGGATGGGCGACACGGCCCGGGTCGCGGCGAGCGACAGGTCCAGCGGCTCCCCCTCCGGGTTCACGGCCGGGGTCACGGCCGAAACCGGCGCGTTCACATCGGCGATCAGGCGCAGCAGGTTGCGGGTGTAGAGCGCGCGGGCCTGTTTCGGGATGTCGGAGGCCGGGAACCGCAGGCCCCGGTAGCTTTCCAGCGACCTCTCTTTTGCCTCGGCCACGACCTCACCGCTGTCATCGGCGGCGAACTTGTAGACCATCACGCGATCGAACCCGCTGATCATGCGGATACCCTGCGCGGCCTGATCCAACATCTCCTGCATGGAGCCGCGGGTCGAGATTCGGTGAACCAGCGCCTGCACCGCGCCCAGATCGTCGCGGTCGGGGCTCAGATCGGCCTTCTGTTCGACCTCCAGAACGAAGGACCGGCCCGATTGGTGGATGGCGGCATCAAAACGACGGCCGTCCTCGAACAGGTCGAAATCAATGATCCGGACGGTCGCATCCTCATGCAGCAGGCCCTGCATCTTGGCCCGCATCTTGCGAATGGAGGCCTCGGGCAGCAGGTCGGCCACGGGCACGCCGTTGATCTCCTGTGCCGTCTGGCCCAGCAGGTCCGCAATGTTGTCGGATGCATGCGCAACGATCCAATCCGGCGACAGGGCCAGAAGATAGCCGTAGGTCTGAATTGTCCCGAGGATGTGGATCGGTTCCCGCTCGCAATTGGTCAGGTCGACCTGATCCGCGTCGAAGGCCCGTTCAGGGGTTGGTGGGGTCACGCGTGGCGTCTCCTTTCGGTGCGGAGGCTGTCCGCACCCTGATGTCCCCGGACCGGTCCCACCCGGTCGCAAAGAACTCGAAAATCTGTTCCGCATCCCCAGTGATACGGTCGGCCCGGTCGCCGCTGGCCGGTAGATCGCCCAGGTGCATGACAAGGTCACGCCAGGGCTGCGGCGGGCGCGGCAGGGTAAAATACTGCCCTGCGGCCCGAACGTCATCGTCGGTGCCCTCGGCCCAGCTGCGTCGCAGGACGGTGGTGCCAAGGCCCGATCCAAGAACCATGTAGTCGATGGCCAGACCCGACAGCGGCGGCTCGTCCGCCTCGGGCCGGTCTTCCTGCCCCGCCACGTCCCGCGCATCGGGCGCGTCCAGCGTGGCCAGATCGGCATCCAGCGCCTCGGCGATCCGGGACAGCAGCGGCGCGGTCGCCGGCGGATCCTGATCGTCCAGGCGGGCCATCACCTGCCTGAACCCGAACGATTGTGCAAACAGGAAACGCCGCAACCCCTGGCCTGTCGTCAGGTCGGCAAGCGACAGCCGGCTGTCCAACCGTTCGTGCACGTGGCTAAGGTCATCGCGCAACCTGGTGCGCAAAGACCGCTGATCCTGGAAAGGCATGTGAGTGTCCTAATCGCGCAGGGCCAAGCCCTATGATTCTACCGTAGGTTCAAGCGTCCTTATGTCAAAGAGACAAAGGCTAAAAGTTAATTTGGGACTATTCTTTTCCTGCCGGTTTTCTCGTTCTAGGGTGGTCCAAACGTTTGGCAGGAGACATTCATGATCGTGGCGGAATCCATCGGCTTCTCGGCAACCCACTCTATTTCCGAGATTTTGTCCGAGATACCGGGCTACGAGGTCAGCCATGGCTCCCAGCATTTCGTGAAGAAATGCCCACTGGGCCAAGGCAGCCAATCCGTTAACGAATTCATCGACAGCATGGCCGCCTCCGACGCGGCTGGAAACCGCACTGTCGCTGTGCATACCTTGTTTCCACCACAGGACCTGAAACCGGTCTGCCAGGCAGCGGGGGGCGACTACTGGTTGCTTGTCCGCGAACCGGTCGCGCAGATCGAAAGCTGCTTTGCCTGGATCTCCAACGGGGTGCTCAGCGGCAATCCCGGGCATTTCCAGCATGTGCTGAAGGCATCGCTGGCCGAACTGGCCCGGATCGGCGCGCCGGTGAGCCTGCCAAACGCCTGTTATTATTACGCAATAAACCATGTCCTAAGCTACAACCTCGTGGCGCTTGGCATGGAAACCCCGGTCCGGCGGATGGAGGACTTGCTGTCCGACGAGGCAGCGTTCCGCGCCGCCTTTGCCGTCCCCGAGGACGTGGAAATCCCTCATTTTCAAGGGGATGAGGTCCACCGCTCGTCGCATCGCAGCGAAAAGAAGCTGCAGGCGATGGCGGACCCCGATCGAGAGGCGCTGCGGGAAGGGTTCCAGATCAACCTGGCCGGCCGCAATTACGGTTTGCAGATCATGGAACGGCTGCTCGGCTACGCGGCCTGAGCCGCCCCCGGATCACCCGTTGAAAAGGAAGTGCAGGACGTCGCCGTCCTTCACGATATAGCTTTTGCCTTCCGCCCGCAGCTTGCCCTTGTCGCGCGCCCCGGCCTCGCCGTTGCATTCGACAAAATCGTCGTAAGCCACTGTTTCCGCGCGGATAAAGCCCTTCTCGAAATCCCCATGGATCACGCCCGCAGCCTGCGGAGCAGCGGTGCCGGACTTGATCGTCCAGGCCCGCGCCTCTTTCGGGCCAACGGTGAAATAGGTCTCAAGGTGGAGCAGTTCATAGCCCGCGCGGATCAGGCGGTCGAGGCCCGGTTCTTCCAGGCCCATCTCGCCCAGGAACATCTCGGCCTCTTCAGCGTCGAGCTGGCTGATCTCTTCCTCGATCCGGGCAGAGATGATCACGTGGGAATTGCCCTGCTCGGCGGCCATGGCGGCGACGGCGGCGGAGTGTTCGTTGCCCTCCCCGGCCTCTTCCTCGGACACGTTGCAGACGTAGAGCACCGGTTTCGTCGTCAGAAGTTGCAGCATTTTCCATGCCTTGGCGTCTTCTGCATCCACCTCGACGACGCGGGCGGGGCGGCCGTCCTCCAGGACTTCCTGCGCCGCGGCGAGAAGCCGATCCTGCTGCTGGGCTTCCTTGTCGCTGCCCTTGAGTTTGCGCACCAGGTTGGCGCGGCGCTTCTCGATCGACTCGAGGTCGGCCAGCATCAATTCGGTCTCGATGGTCTGGGCGTCGGCGACGGGGTCGACGCGGCCTTCGACATGGGTGACGTCGCCATCCTCGAAGCAGCGCAGCACGTGCGCGATGGCGTCAACCTCCCGAATATTCGCAAGAAATTGGTTCCCGAGGCCTTCACCCTTGGACGCGCCCTTCACTAGGCCAGCAATGTCGACAAAGGTCATCCGCGTGGGGATGATCTCCTTGGATTGGGCGATCTTGGCGAGGGTGTCCAGGCGGGCATCGGGGACCGCGACCTCACCGACATTGGGTTCGATCGTGCAGAAGGGAAAATTCGCCGCTTGCGCCGCGGCGGTCTTCGTCAATGCATTGAAAAGAGTGGATTTACCGACATTCGGCAGCCCCACGATCCCCATCTTGAACCCCATCGGATCCCCCTGATTTCGCACGTTTGGCGCTGTCTACGCCGCGGGGTCCGGCGAAGCAAGAGAGCGGTGCAAAACAAGGGCGGAACGGGCGTGAAAGCCGCAGGGAGAGGTGCCAGGACACCCCCATCGGTATCGCGTCGGTATGACGTCGGTATCACGTCGGTACTGCAGCGCAGCATCGGGGCGGCGCCGAAAGATCTGGTTACAGGGAAAAAGCCGGGCCAAACGGTCCGGTCAGGTCAGGCGCAGCGGCCTGCCCGGGGTCGAGCGCCCGCGCCGCGGCGCAGGCCGTGGCGTCAGACGTCCCAGTCGTCGCGTTCCGCGACCTCACCGATGGCCATCCATCCGATCCGGGCCCGCGCGATGCGGGTATCGCCCCATGTACGGAACACGATGTCGAAGCCGTTTCCGTCGATGCATTGCGCGGTGACATCGGCGCGCACATTGGCGCTGTTGTCCACGTCCCACATCGTCATCGAACAATGAACGACGGGCTGCCCCCGGAACCGTTCCTTGAAGATGATACGCTGGCGGCTTTCGCGGCTGCCTTCGCCCGTCCACATCTCACCGCCACTTTCACAGTCGGAAAACAGCACGGATTCGCCCTGTGCCACGCCAATCGAGTTGTTGTTGAGCTTCTGCATTGGAGTCTTCCTTGGTCTTGCCGACCCTGTGTGACCCAGAAATCCGGCAACAATGGGACGAAGAAATGGGAAATATCCGGTCGGCCGGCACAATTTCATACTCTCCGGTATGCCCGGCAAGACCCTGACGATCCTCACTTATTTACCTTACGTCATCCGGAGTCCCGGTGTGCAACGCCCGGTGCCGCGCGCCCGCAGCACATGAAATTCTTGCTTACCGGCCGGTCAATAAGTAGCCTCAGGGGACAAGAGCCGGTTTCAAACGGCCTGACATAGCCGCCCGTGAAAACAACCATGACGGGCGGTCCGGAGTTCAAGGGAGGAGAACCAGATGAACTTTCGTTTTGCACCTGTCGCCGCGGCGGCAGCCGGTATCGCTTTGGCTGCCAGTGCCGGGATGGCGCGCGAGCTGACCTATGGCAGCTATACCTCGCCCACGCATACGACCTATGTGAACGGCACCCTGCCGACGATGGAGCGCATCACCGAGCGCACCAATGGCGAGCTGACCTTCGAGAAATTCCCCGGCGGCGCCATGGGCGGGCCGAAGGAATTGCTGAACAACGTGGGCAATTCGATCCTCGACAGTGCCAGCGTCGTCGACATCTACGTCAAGGCATCCCTGCCCGTGTCGTCGATGCTGTCGGGCATGATCGTTGTGGGCGAAGACCCCAAGGTCATGGCCGCCGCGATGAACGAGATGCAGCTGCTGCATTGCCCCGATTGCGTGAAGGAACGCGAGAAGAACAATGTCGTGGGCCTGAGCTGGTCGGCCACCGGGTCCTACCACGTGATCTGCAAGGACCCGATCGACGGGCTGGACGACATCCAGGGCGTGAAGATCCGTGCGACATCGTCGGTGGGCCGCGGCATGCAGGCCATCGGCGCGGCGCCGGTGTCGATCACCACCGCCGAGATGTACGAGGCGATGCAGCGGGGCCAGATCAGCTGTGCCGCGGGGTCGACCGCCTGGCTGAACACCTACAACCTGAAGGATTTCGCCAAGGCCGCCTGGACCACATCGCTTGGGTCGTATTTCGGCACCATGAACTTTGCCATGAACGCCGACAGCTGGGAGGACCTGACCCAGGAACAGCGTGACATCTTCATGAGCGAGATGTCCCAGAACGTGGCAGATATCATGTGGGCCTATGTCGCCGATGGCGAGGCCGGCATGGACTGGCTGCGCGAGAACGGCGGCACGGTGGCCCCGGCGGATGACGCCTTTGTCGCCGCCTGGGACGAGGTGCAGGCCAACGCGGTCGCCGACACCATCGCCCAGGGCCAGGAAGACGGCATCGAGAATGCCGAGGAGATCGTCATGACCTTCATGGGCCTGGTCGAGAAGTGGACCGAGATCGTGGCCGAGGTCGGCCAGGACAAGGACGCCTATCGCGACGCCCTGGAAGCCGAGATCTTCTCCAAGCTGTGAGTTGCCGGGGCCGGGCCATCGGGTCCGGCCCCCTTCCCTCTCAAATATCCAAGGAACACCGATATGCGTGCGATCGAATCCGTCGCAAGCCGTGTTTCCGGCCTGGTCGCCTTGGTCGGCGGCGCCGTCATCGTGTTGATGATGCTTCAGATTTCTCTGGACGTGGCCATGAAATACATCTTCCACAAACCCATCACCGGCACGCTGGAGATCGTGTCCGCCTATTACATGGTTGCCCTGGTCTGGCTGCCGCTGGGGGCCGTGACACGCGATCACGAGCACCTGGAGGTCGAGCTGTTCACCCAGCACCTGGCCCCGCGCAAGCTGGCCTGGTTCAAGCTGTTCGGCTGCACGATCGGCGGCATCTACGCCGCGATCCTCTGCGTTCAGGGGTTCGAGGAAGCCCTGCACCAGACCGAGATCGGCGAGGTCTGGGAAACCGCCACCTTCGACATCCCCGTCTGGGGCGCGCGCTGGTTCTTCCCGCTGGGGACGTTCCTGGCCGCCGTCTACCTGGCGATCTACGCGCTGGACAACCTGGTCTTTGCCCTGCGCGGGGACAGGATCGTGCCGGACCGGTCGCTGCATTCCTCGGTCGAGGCGGCGCTGGCCGAAGCCGAGAAGGCCACGGCCAACAGGGGCGATGACGGCAATATCGGTGTCGGGCGGGGCGGCGGCTCTGCCGACTGAGCCCCCCTTATTCAGACAATGACGCCCTGCCCGGCGGCCCCGAGAGAGGGACCGGAGCAGCGGCGCAACAGGGAAGCTGACAGATGGATTCACTAACGATTGGTTTCATGGGCATAGGCGCCATCCTGGTGCTGCTGGCGGCACGGGTGCCGATTGCCTTCGCGCTCGGGTCGGTCTCGTTCGTCGGGATCATCATCGTGCGCAACGAACGCGCGGCCTTTGCCATGGTGGGGTCGCTGCCGCACGAGTTCACCTCGTCCTGGGAATTGTCGGCGATCCCGATGTTCCTGCTGATGGGGGCGATTGCCTACAAGACGGGGCTGACCTCGTCGCTATACGCTGCGGCGCGGGTCTGGCTGAACGCCTTGCCGGGCGGGCTGGCGGTGGCCACGAATTTCACCGCCGCGGGGTTCGCCGCGGCATCCGGATCGTCGGTGGCAACCTCGGCGGCCGTGGGGCGGCTGGCGATCCCGGAGATGCTGCGCTTCGGCTATGACAAGTCGCTGGCCACCGGGACGGTTGCGGCCTCGGGGACGCTGGGGGCGCTGATCCCGCCCTCGATCGCCTTCGTGATCTACGGCTTCTTCACCGAACAATCGGTGGGGCGGCTGCTGATCGCCGGGCTGATCCCCGGCCTGCTGACGGCGGGGGCCTACACGATCATGATCGTGGGCCGCTGCATCGTCTGGCCTGAGCTGGCGCCCAAGGTGCAGATGACCGTGACCTGGGCGGACCGGATCCGGGTACTGCGGGACATCTGGCCGCTGCCGCTGCTGGTGCTGGGCGTCGTCGGGTCGATCTATGCCGGCGTCGCCACCCCGACCGAGGCCGGAGCGCTTGGCGCGCTCTTTGCCATCGTGATCGGCTGGGCGCAGGGACGGGCATCGTGGGACGTGCTGAAGAGCTCGGTCATGGATGCGCTCAGGACAACGTCGTCACTGTTCTTCCTGGCGATCGGGGCGGTGCTGCTGACACGGTTCCTGGCGATGGCGGGGGTGCCCTCCTACATCGCCAACCTGGTGGCGAGCTACGACCTGGGAGAAATCCAGCTGGTGATCGCGCTGGCGGTGATCTACCTGATCCTAGGCATGTTCCTGGACCCGCTGGGGATCATGCTGCTGACCCTGCCGGTCTTCCTGCCGGCCTTCGACGCGATGAACGTGAACCTGATCTGGATCGGCGTGATCGTGGTGAAGATGATCGAGATCGGGTTGCTGACGCCACCGGTGGGGCTGAACGTCTATATCGTGAAGAACGTGGTCGGGGACGCGGTGCCGTTATCGACGATCTTCAAGGGGGTCGGCTGGTTCCTGGTCTGCGAGTTCTTCATCATGTGGCTGCTGATCTACAACCAGGGCCTGTCGCTCTGGCTGCCAAGCCTGATGATGGACGGGTGACGGATTGGAGAGGGGGCTTAGGCCTCCTCTTCTGCTTTTGTGGGGACGTGGCGGCCACCGAGGTTATCAACACGATCCTTGGCACGGGCTGAAAGCCCGGGCCGCGCCCGATCCTCCCCCCGGGAGGGCGCGGCCCTTGGTGAGGAGCGGCGGCTGGCCCATCCAAGTTCTGCGCTTGGCCCCGCGCCCGGCGCTGCTAAGGTCCGGGCACGCAACGCGAGACCCAGCCCTTGACCCGCCTCAATATCGAACAGCTCCGCAGTTTTCTCGAAGTCGTCCGGCTGGGCGGGGTGCGGCGGGCGGCGCAGAGCCTGAATGTCACCCAGCCCGCCGTCTCGGCCCGGATCAAAGCGCTGGAAACCGCGCTCGGGGTCGAGCTGTTCGACCGCAAGGGCGCGGGGCTCGTGCTGACCAAGCGGGGCGACATGCTGGTGCGCTACGCGGAGCAGTTCGAGACGCTGTCGGAACAGGTCACCGCCCATATCATCGCCCCCGAGGGGATCGAGCGGCAGTTGCGGCTGGGCGTGGCGGAAACCGTTGCGCAATCCTGGCTGCCGGATTTCGTCGCGGCCCTGCACCAGCGGTTCTCCAAGGTCGAGATCGAGGTCAATGTCGATGTCTCGACCAACCTGCGGGCCGGGCTGCTGGACCGCGAGATCGACCTGGCGATCCTGCTGGGCCCGATCTCGGAGGCGTCGGTGACCAACGTGATGCTGCCGGGATTCGACCTGGCCTGGTACGTGGCTGCTGAAACAATAAGCCCTCCGGGCGGCGATGCGGCCCTGATCGCCACGCGACCGGTGATCACCTATGCCCGCAACACCCGCCCGCACAGAGAGCTGAAACGCGAATTGTTCGACCGGGTCGGGACACAAGTGCAGGTCTTCACTTCGTCTTCGCTGTCGGCCTGTTTCCGCATGGTCGAGGCCGGGCTGGGCGTCGCGCCCCTGCCCCGCGCCCTGGGTCATGACCTTGAAAAGAGGGGGCTTTTGCGGGTCTTCGATCCCGGCTGGCTGCCCGCGCCGCTGCAATTCACGGCCTCTTACCTGGGCGATCCGAAAAGCCACGTGGTGGAAAGTGCCGGGCAGATGGCACTGGAGGTCGCGCAGGCCCATGCGCACAGCCGATAAAATTTCCTTATCGCAAACGCAAAAAATTCTGAGTTTGATTTAATAATTTTCCACGGCAACGCTTTGGCCAGACGCACCAAGCGCCAGATCAAAAGCGGATGCCTGCCCTGATGCCCAGACCCCGGATCACCATCGCCGTCGATATCGGCGGGACCTTCACGGACCTCGAATTCCGCGATGCCGCGACGGGCCGGGCACATAGCCTGAAATCGCCGACCACGCCGGACAACCCGGCGCGCGGCCTGACCGACGCGATCACTCAGGCGGGCGAGCGGTTCGGCTTTGGCACCGAGGATATCGCGCTGATCCTGCATGGCACGACCATCGCCACCAACGCGGTGCTGACCCGCGACCTGCCCCCCGGCGCGCTGATCACCACCGAAGGGTTCGAGGATGTGCTGGAGATCGGCCGCCATGCCCGCACCGACATCTACGCGCTGAAGGCGCCGGAACGGTCGGTGCTGATCCCGCGCCGCCACCGCTTTGGCGCGCCGGGCCGCATCGGCGCGGGCGGCGAGGTCATCCGCGAGATCGACGCGGCGGCACTGGATGCGGTCATCGACCAGGTTGCGGCCTCGGGCGCGGAGGCGGTGGCGATCTGCCTGCTGAACGCCTTTGCAAACCCCGAACAGGAAATCGCGATCCGCGACCGTTTGCTGGAGCGCTGCCCGGACCTGGCGGTGTCGTGCAGCCACGAGGTCTCGCCCGAGATCCGCGAATTCGAACGCACCGCGACCACGGTGCTGAACGCCCTGCTGGTGCCGGTCATCGCCCGCTATGTCGCCGCGCTGCGCACCCGGATGGCCGAGGCGGACATCACCGCGCCGCTCTACCTGATCCAGTCCAATGGCGGCGCGATCAGCCTTGAGGCGGCGGTGCAGGCGCCGGTCAAGCTGTTGCTGTCCGGCCCGTCGGGCGGGGTGCTGGCGGCGCAGAAACTGGCGCGGCGGCTGGACACGCCGGACGTGGTGGGCGTCGACATGGGCGGGACGAGCTATGACGTGGCGGTGGTTTCGGACGGGGTCCGGTCGGTCGTCACCCAGGGCGAGATCGACGGCCTGCCCGTGCGCGTGCCCATGGTCGAAATGCACACGATCGGCGCGGGCGGCGGCAGCGTCGCCTTTGTCGATCCGTCGGGCCGCTTGCAGGTGGGCCCGCGCAGCGCGGGTGCCGTGCCCGGCCCCGTCTGCTATGGACGCGGCGGCACCGAACCCACGGTGACGGATGTGAACCTGATCCTCGGACGGCTGGACCCGGCGACCTTCCTGGGCGGGCGGTTCGCGCTGGACCTGGACGGGGCCCGCGCCGCGCTGCATGACCGGATCGAGGCGCCGCTGGGGCTGAGCGCGGATCACGCGGCCTCGGGCATCCTGGCGGTGGTGAACGCGAAGCTGGCCGCGTCGATCAAGTTCTCTCTGTTCGCCAAGGGCCTGGACCCGCGGGATTTCGCGCTGATGAGCTTTGGCGGCGCGGGCGGTCTGCACGCGGTCGAGGTGGCAGAGGAGCTGGGGATCACGCGGGTGATCTTTCCGCGCGATCCGTCGACCTTTTCGGCGCATGGGATCCTGTTCTCGGACATTCAGCACGACCTGTCGCGGACCGAGATCCTGCCGCTGGTCCCCGACAGCCTGCCCGCGCTCGAGGCCATCGCGGCAGAGCTGCGCGAGAAGGGCCAGGCGCTGCTGGACGAGGATGGCATGGCCGCCGACCGGCGCCGCCTGATCCTGACCGGCGATCTGCGCTATGCCGGCCAGGCCTTCGAGCTGACGGTGCCGCTGCCCGAGGGCGGCCTGGACGCGGACGGGTTGGTGCAGTTGCGCGCCCGGTTCGAGGACGAGCATCGCCAGCGGTTTTCCTTCGACGATCCGAAAGAGGCGGTGGAGCTGGTGACACTGCGCCTGACCGCCATCGGTGTGCTGGGCGAGGATGACCTGCCCACCGACGATTACGCCCCAAGCGAGGCGGCTGTCGACCATACCCGCCCCGTCCACGTCAACGGCGCCTGGACGGACACGCCGGTGCATCGCCAGCTGTCGCTGGCCCCCGGGGCCCGGATCGACGGCCCGGCGATCATCGAACAGGAATACACCACCATGCTGCTGCCGGCGGGCTGGTCGATGACCATGACCCCGTCCGGTGACATGACCGCGAGGAAAGAGACATGAGCCGCCCCGATCCCGTCCTGCTGGAAATCGTCTCGGCCGCGCTGGTGTCGGTCGCCGAAGAAATGTCGGTGACGGTCTGGCGCACCTCGCGTTCGACCACCGTGCGCGAGCTGCTGGATTACTCGACCGCCGTCTTCGACGCAGAGGGCCGCAACGTGGCGCAGGCGGCGCGGATGCCGGTGCACCTGAACTCGATGGAGCTGTGCCTGCGCCACGTGATCGCCAATCACATCCCGCTGAAGGACTGGGCCGAGGGCGACGTGATCGTGACCAACGACCCCTATTGCGGCGGCCAGCACCTGCCAGATTTCATCGCCTTCAAGCCGGTCTTCGAGAACGGCCGCCGGATCGCCATCACCTGCGTGCTGATCCACCATGTCGATGTCGGCGGCGGGGCGGCGGGGGGCTATACGGCCAGCGCGGTCGAGGTCTTCCAGGAGGGGCTGCGCCTGCCCCCGGTGCGCATCGTGAAGGGCGGCGAGATGCAGGAGGACCTGTTCGCCACCATCCTTCAGAACGTGCGCGAACCCGAAACTTTCCGCGGCGATTTCCTGTCCCAGATCGCGGCACTGGATGTCGGCGCGCGGGCGATGCTGCGGCTGGCCGACCGCTATGGCACCGACACCCTGGAAGAAATCGGCGCCGCCCTGCTGGACCATGCTGAACACGAGATGCGCAGCGCGATCGAGGCGCTGCCCGACGGCAGCTGGACGGCCGAAGATTTCACCGATGCCGAGGTGTCGGGCGGAGAGCCGCTGCGCATCGCGGTGACGCTGACCATCGAGGGCAGCGAGATCGCCATCGACTTCACCGGCACCGCGCCGCAGGCCCGCGGGCCGATCAACGCGACCATGGCGACCACGACCTCGGCCGTCTATTACGCCGTCATCGCCGCGTGTGGGGTGACCGCGACGGTCAATGCCGGCTGCTATCGCCCGATCACCGTGACCGCGCCGGAGGGATCGCTGGTCAATGCCAGCTTCCCCGCGCCGGTGGCGATGCGGATGCTGCCAGGCCACAAGACCGCGACCGCCGTGCTGCGCGCCTTTGCCGGGGTCATCCCCGACCGCATCCCCGCCAGCTATTACGGCACGACCTTCAACCACGCGGTGAACATCCGCCACGCCGATGGCCGCCGCCAGGTCTATTTCGACGCCGAGCTGGGCGGCTGGGGCGCGCATCCCGAAAAGGACGGCGCCAACGGCCTGGCCGCGGGGTTCCACAATGGCCAGAACACCCCCGTCGAGATGATCGAGGCGCTGTTCCCGCTGCGGTTCACGCGCTACGGGCTGATCTCGGGGTCTGGCGGGGCGGGCCGGATGCGCGGCGGGCTGGGCATCGTGCGGGAATGGGAGTTCCTGGCCGAAAGCGGCTTGCTGAACTCGGCCTTCGACGTGTTCGACACGCGGCCTTACGGGCTGGATGGCGGCGCCGAGGGGCGCGGCGGGTCCCTGAGCGTGACCCGCGACGGCGAGACCGCACAGCTGAGCGCCAAGACGGTCGGACATCCCCTGCAGGCGGGCGATATCGTGCGGATGGAGACCCCCGGCGGCGGCGGTCACGGCGCCCCGTCCGAGCGCGACCCGGAGGCCCGGGCCGAGGATGAGGCGGATGGCTATGTCTGAGGCGGCAGGGATGGACCGGAGCGGGACCGCTGCGACGGGGGACATCCCTGCGGCCCTGGCGATGCGCCATGACGCGCCGAGGACCGCCGACGCAAAAGGGTCGTCCATCCTCTTGGCAGGATTGGTTGCACTCTGCCGCGCACCAGTGCTGAGGGCCGCGACCGGCCCGACGGGCGCGCGAAGTCGCGGCCCGTCCCAGCAAAAGTGGGGCAGACCAATTCGGCGTGCCGACCACGCGACGGGGCCGATCGGCGATGCACGGTGTGACCGCCGCACGGGACATGGGATCATCGGCCAGCAAGGCAAACAGCGCCTCACGCGCAGGGGGCGCGCGATTGCCAACGTCCTGCACCGGCACATGCAATCCAATTCACCTCTCCGCCCCTTCCGCACCGAGGCGCTCAAGACAAGGATGGACAGGGGCCACGCGGCATGCTCCGGTTTCCGCAACGGAGGCGCCGCATGACCGATCCCCTGGTGAACCGCATATCCCAATGGCTGGCCTGGATTGCCGGCGCGGTGGTCCTGTTCGGATGCGCCGTGCCGATCACGATCGACGTGCTGTCGCGCTATTTCTTCAACCGCAGCGCGGTGGAAAGCTTTGAAATCTCGGGCTTTGGCCTTGCCGCCTGTATCGGGCTGGGCATGGCGCACACGGTCACGACCAAGGCGCATATCCGGGTCGATTTCCTGGTCGCCCGCCTGCCCTTTGCCCTGCGCGCGGCCTGTGACCTGCTGGCCGCCTGCGTGCTGGCCGTCGTGGCCGCGGCGCTGGCCTGGTACGCCTGGAAGACCCTGGCACAGAGTTGGGACATGGGGGCGCGGTCGATTTCGCTTCTGCGGATCCCGATGGTGATCCCGCAGGGCCTGTGGTGGATCGGGCTGTTCTGGTTCGCCTTCGTCGCGGTGCTGGCGCCGATCCGGGCCGTGCTGCGGCTGGTGCGCGGGGATCGCGACGGGTTCCATGCCATCGTCGGCAGCGCCGATATCGACGCCGAGATCACCGATGCCGTGCACGCGGCGGAGGGGGGCCGATGATTTCGACCGCGCTCCTCCTGCTGCTGGGCATGATCGCGCTGAGCCTGCCGGTCGCGGCGGTGCTGGCGCTGACCGGCTATATCCTGTCCGAGAACTACGCCTTCTTCCCGATGACCGGGGCGGCGGGTGAGCTGGCGTGGAATTCGTCGGAGGATTTCATCCTCGTCGCCGCACCGATGTTCATCATGATGGGCGAGCTGATGCACCGGTCGGGCGTGTCGGGGCGGCTGTTCGATGCGCTGACACCGTGGTTCGCGCGGCTGCCGGGGCGGCTGATGCACACCAACGTGGCGTCCTCGGCCGTGTTTGCGGCGACCTCCGGTTCGTCACTGGCGACGGCGGCGACCATCGGTACGGTGGCGATCCCGCAGATGGACAAGGGGGGCTATAACCGGCCGCTCTTCCTCGGCTCCATCGCCGCGGGGGGCACGCTGGGCATCCTGATCCCGCCGTCGATCAACATGATCATCTACGCGGTGCTGACCGATACCTCTGTCACCGATCTCTACGCGGCGGGGTTCCTGCCCGGGCTGATGCTGGCGGGGCTGTTTTCCGGCATCATCCTGGCGCTGGTCCTGTGGCGGCGCGATTGGGGCGGGCACAAGATCGAACGCCGGGGCCTGTGGGGCGAACGGCTGCGCGGGCTGCCGCACCTGGTGCCGCCCATCGGGCTCTTCGCCATCGTGGTCGGGTCGATCTATGCCGGCCTTGCCACCCCGACCGAGGCCTCGGCCCTGGGGCTGGTGGCGACCATCGGGCTGGTGGCGCTGAACCGCAAGCTGACCCTGCCCGTGCTGCTGGAAGCCTTCGAGGGCACCGCGCGCACCACCTGCATGATCATGCTGATCGTGATCGCCGCGTCCTTCTTGAACTTCGTCATGGTCTCCATCGGCCTGGTCCAGGCGATTTCCGACGCGGTGCTGGGGCTGGGCTTCAGCCCGCTGGGCATGTTGCTGGCGATCATCTGCTTCTACCTCGTGCTGGGCTGTTTCATGGAAACCCTCAGCATGATGATCGCCACCACCCCGATCATCGCCCCCGTCGTGGTCAGCCTGGGCTATTCGCCGGTCTGGTGGGGCGTCGTCTTCGTCATCCTGATCGAAGCCGCACTGATCACCCCGCCCGTGGGCATGAACCTTTACGTGGTGCAGGCCGTCCGCAAGGGCGGCGGCGCCTTCACCGATCTTTTCAAGGGCGCGGCGCCGTTCCTGATCGCGATGCTGATCATGATCGCCCTGCTCATCTCGTTTCCGCAGCTGGCGCTGTGGTTGCCCACCATCGTCAATCCGAAGACCGGCGGATAACGCCGCAACCAACCAGGGAGATTATCCATGAAGTCCTTACTGCCCCTTGCCCTCACCGCCGCCATGGCCGTGCCCGCGCTTGCGCAGGACATGCCCGAGACGGAATTCAACGTCGTCGGCTCCATCGGCAGCCTGTCGATGTACATCGACAAGGAACTGCCCTTCTGGACCGAAACGGTCCCCGCCGAGACCGACGGCAAGATCACGGTCAACGTGAAACCCTTCACTGAACTGGGCTTCAAGGGCGGCGAGATCTTCCGCCTGGTCAGCAACGGCACGCTGCAGATGGCCACCACGGTGCTGGCCTACAATTCCGGCGAAGTGCCGATGAACGAATCCGCCGACCTCGTGGGCCTTCTGGGCAGCGTCGAGGAACTGGCCGAGGTCACCGGCGCCTGGCGCGAGGCCTATGCCGACTTCCTCGAGACCGAGCACAACATCAAGCTTCTGGGCTTCGGCACCTACCAGGCGCAGGTGATCTATTGCCGCGACGAATTCACCGCCATCGCAGATCTCGCCGGTCGCAAGGTGCGCGCCTCGGGGGCGTCGCAGCAGGCCTTTGTCAGCAGCCTCGGCGGTTCGCCCGTGTCGATGGCCTTCGCCGAGGTGCAATCCTCGCTGGCCAGCGGCGTGGTCGATTGCGCCATCACCGGCGCGCTGTCGGGCTACAAGGCGAAGTGGAGCGAGAGCGCGAAGTTCATCTCTCCGATGCCGGTCAATTTCGGCCTCGCCGCACAGCTGGCCAACCTGGACTGGTGGAACGGCCTGGACGCGTCGGTGCAGGACTACCTGACCGAGGGGCTGCTTGAACTTGAAGGCTCGATCTTCGACCTGGCTGCGACGGAAACCGAGACGGGCCTGGCCTGCAACACCTCCGGCCCCTGCCCCCATGGCGACCCGGCCGGCATGACGCTGGTCCCCCTGACCGAAGCCGACGAGGCGCTGGTGGCCGAAAGCGTGCAGACCGCGATCCTGCCGGCCTTCGCCGAGCGCTGTGGCGCGGAGTGCGTGACCACCTGGAACGCCACCATCGGCGAGACCATGGGCGTGACCATCGAATGATCGGCTAGAGCCATCCAATACGCGTAGACAGGCGCGCGGTCCGGCAACGGGCCGCGCGTCTTGCGTTTAGGCCGGTCGATGAGGCCCGGATCAGTCGGCAGGGCCCGGGATCAGGTCGGACGGCAGGCTGTCCTGTGCTGTCTGGATGAAGGCGCGGGTACCATCCACGTGCCAGGCCTGTGCGATACCGGAGGCAAGCGTTTCCAGCCGGAAGGCATTGACCGCCCCGCCCCGGAACGCGTCGTAGCGGGTCCAGTAGGTGTCGCCGTCGACCCCGTAGACCCCGCCCTCCGCCCGGCCATCGGCAAAGCGCAGGCGGCAGGTGCCGTCCGGGTCATAGGCCACCTGTGCGACCCGGTCGCCGGTGGCGGGGTCGAAGGCGTATAGGTCTTGGCCCGTCAGGAAGGCGCGCAGATCGTCGGCGTTCATCATAGGGCATGGATAGCGCGATTGCGCCGCGTGGGACAGGGGAACCGGCCCTGACCGCTGCGCTAGGCAGCCAGGGTTCCCACACGGCCCGGACCGCACCGCTAGGCGCCCCCGCGATCATCCCCCGGATGATCGCAAGGCATCGCGTGCGCCGCAGGCGCGCCGCTTGGCAACGGTTCAAAAAGAAAAGGCCCCGGAGCGGGTCCGGGGCCTTTCAAATCCGTCATGCGGATCGGATCAGAGGTTCGCCTGGGACGAATCCAGACCGATATGGCCACCCACGGCAACCATGTCGGCCAGCAGCTTGGCCGCGCTGTCGGCGGCGTCGCCGGAAGCCGCCTGGTGGGCTTCCTTTGCTTCCTTGACCCAATCGTTGAAGATGTCTTGCGTCATCTCCTTCTGGTGCAGCGCACGTTCCACCAGGACGGTGACGCCTTCGGCCGAGATCTCGGCGAAGCCGCCGGTGACGACGTAATCGTCGTCCCCGTCCGGACCGGACACATGCAGCAGCCCGGGGCGCAGAGTGGTGATCAGCGGGGCATGGCCTGCCATCGCCGTCAGGTCACCATCGGCGCCCGGGATCTGCACCTCTTTCGCAGACCCGGAGGCGAGGCTCCGTTCCGGCGAAACAAGGCTGAAGGTGAGGGTATCTGCCATGATGTCAGACCCTTACGCTGCTTCCGCGGCCAGCTTCTCAGCCTTGGCTTTCACTTCCTCGATGCCGCCAACCATGTAGAAGGCCGCTTCGGGCAGGTGGTCGTATTCGCCGGCCACAACGGCCTTGAACGACTTGACCGTGTCTTCCAGCGGAACCTGCACACCGTCAGAGCCGGTGAACACTTTCGCCACGTCGAACGGCTGCGAGAGGAAACGCTGGATTTTCCGGGCGCGGGCCACGGTCAGCTTGTCCTCTTCCGACAGTTCGTCCATCCCGAGGATCGCGATGATGTCCTGCAGCGACTTGTAGCGCTGGAGGATACCCTGCACGTCACGGGCAACCTGGTAGTGCTCCTCGCCGATCACCTGCGGGTCCATCAGACGCGAGGTGGAGTCGAGCGGGTCCACGGCCGGGTAGATGCCAAGCTCGGAGATCGCACGGTTGAGAACCGTGGTTGCATCGAGGTGGGCGAAGGTCGTGGCCGGTGCCGGGTCGGTAAGGTCGTCCGCGGGAACGTAGACGGCCTGGATCGAGGTGATCGAGCCGTTTTTCGTGGACGTAATCCGTTCCTGCATCGCACCCATGTCGGTGGCCAGCGTCGGCTGGTAACCCACAGCGGAGGGGATACGACCCAGCAGTGCGGACATTTCCGAACCGGCCTGGGTGAAGCGGAAGATGTTGTCGACGAAGAACAGAACGTCGGTCCCGGTTGCGTCGCGGAACTGCTCTGCCAGCGTCAGGCCGGTCAGGGCGATCCGTGCACGGGCTCCCGGCGGCTCGTTCATCTGGCCGAAGCACAGGGCGATCTTGGAGTCCGGCAGGTTGTCCGGGGTCAGAACGCCGGATTCGATCATCTCGTGGTAGAGGTCGTTCCCTTCACGGGTCCGCTCGCCCACGCCGGCGAACACGGACAGACCCGAGTGCACCTTCGCGATGTTGTTGATCAGTTCCTGGATGAGAACCGTCTTGCCCACGCCGGCGCCGCCGAACAGGCCGATCTTGCCGCCTTTTGCGTAGGGGGCCAGCAGGTCGATCACCTTGATGCCGGTCACGAGGACCTCGGCTTCGGTCGCCTGGTCGGCAAAATCCGGTGCCGGGGCGTGGATCGGGCGGTATTCGTCTGCCTCGACCGGGCCCTTTTCGTCGACCGGCTCGCCGATCACGTTCAGGATGCGGCCCAGGGTTGCGGTGCCGACCGGAACCGAGATCGGTCCGTCGGTGTCGGTCACTTCCTGGCCGCGGACCAGACCTTCGGTCGCGTCCATTGCGATGGTGCGGACGGTGTTTTCACCGAGGTGCTGCGCCACTTCCAGAACCAGCTTGCTGCCGTTGTTGTCGGTGGTCAGTGCGTTGAGGATCTCCGGCAGGTGATCGTCGAACTGCACGTCCACAACGGCGCCGATGACCTGGGTCACTTTGCCTTTTGCGTTTGCCATGTTTCGTCTCCGGTTCCGTTAAAGCGCTTCCGCGCCCGAGATAATTTCGATCAGTTCGTTGGTGATGACGGCCTGACGCGAGCGGTTGTACTCGATCGTCAGCTTGTCGATCATTTCGCCCGCGTTCCGGGTCGCGTTGTCCATTGCGGACATCCGCGCGCCCTGTTCCGAGGCTGCGTTTTCCAGCAGGGCCGCAAAGATCTGCGTTGCGACACCACGGGGCAGCAGGTCGGCGAGGATGGTTTCCTCGTCCGGCTCGTAATCGTACTGCACGCCACCATCGGCCTCGGCCCCGTCTTCCGCGGCCTCGAAGGTGGCCGGGATGATCTGCTGGGCCGTCGGCACCTGGCTGACGACGTTCACGAACTCCGAGTAGAAGATCGTGCAGACGTCGAATTCCTCGTCCTCGAACTTGCCCAGCAGGTCCTTGGCGATGTCCTGCGCATTGCCGTAGCCAATGCGCTTGACCTCGGTCAGGTCCACGTGGCCGACGAAGAGATCGGCATATTCCCGTTTCAGCTGCTCGCGGCCCTTCTTGCCGACGGTCAGGATCTTGACCGTCTTGCCGGAGGCCTTGAGCTCCGCGATCTTCTGTTTGGCGAGCTTCACGATATTGGTGTTGAAGCCACCGCACAGACCCCGTTCCGCCGTCATGACGACCAGGAGCTGCACATCATCCTTGCCCGTGCCGCGCAGCAGCTTGGGCGCGCTGTCGGACCCGCCGACAGACGCTGCGAGCTGACCCAGAACGGCGTTGAACCGTTCCGCGTACGGGCGCGCATTTTCGGCCGCATCCTGGGCCCGCCGCAGTTTTGCGGCGGCCACCATCTGCATGGCCTTGGTGATCTTACGAGTCGATTTGATCGACTCGATTCTGATCTTTAGGTCCTTAAGAGAAGGCATATCGCGATCTCCTTAAGCGAAGTCTTTGGCGAATTCGTCGATAGCAGCCTTCAGCTTGTCCGCGGCGTCGCCCTTGATCTTGGGATCCTCGTTGGTGATCCAGTCAAGCACGTCCTTCTTGGAGTTGCGCATGAACTTCAGCAGGTCGGCTTCGAACCGGGCCACATCGCCAAGCGGCAGGTCATCGAGGTAGCCGTTGGTGCCGGCGAAGATGACGCAGACGATTTCCGCGTTGGTCAGCGGCGCGTATTGCGGCTGCTTCATCAGCTCGGTCAGGCGCGCACCACGGGCCAGCAGACGCTGGGTGGAGGCATCGAGGTCGGAGCCGAACTGGGCGAACGCGGCCATCTCGCGGTACTGGGCGAGCGACAGTTTCACCGGGCCCGCAACCGAGGACATCGCCTTGGTCTGAGCGGACGAACCCACACGAGACACCGACAGACCGGTGTTCACGGCCGGGCGGATACCCTGGTAGAACAGTTCCGTTTCCAGGAAGATCTGACCGTCGGTGATCGAGATCACGTTGGTCGGAATGAACGCGGACACGTCGCCGCCCTGGGTTTCGATGACCGGCAGAGCGGTCAGCGAGCCGGAGCCGAAATCTTCGTTCAGCTTGGCCGAACGTTCCAGCAGGCGCGAGTGGAGGTAGAAAACGTCACCCGGGTAGGCTTCACGCCCCGGCGGACGACGCAGCAGCAGGGACATCTGACGATAGGACACGGCCTGCTTGGACAGGTCATCGTACACGATCAGGGCGTGCTTGCCGTTGTCGCGGAAGTACTCGGCCATCGCGGTTGCGGTGTAGGGGGCCAGGTACTGCATCGGCGCGGGGTCGGATGCGGTTGCGGCGACGACGATCGAGTATTCGATGGCGCCGGTTTCTTCCAGTTTCTTCACCAACTGGGCCACGGTGGACCGCTTCTGGCCGACGGCCACGTAGACGCAGTAGAGCTTCTTGCTCTCGTCGTCGCCGGCGGCGTCGTTGTAGGATTTCTGGTTCAGGATCGCGTCGAGGGCCACGGCGGTCTTGCCGGTCTGACGGTCGCCGATGATCAGCTCGCGCTGGCCACGGCCGATCGGGATCATGGAGTCGACAGCCTTGAGGCCGGTCGCCATCGGCTCGTGCACCGATTTACGCGGGATGATGCCCGGCGCCTTGGAGTCCGCGATGCGGCGCTCGGAGGCCTCGATCGGGCCCTTGCCGTCCAGCGGGTTGCCCAGACCGTCGACAACGCGGCCCAGCATCGCTTCGCCGGCGGGAACGTCCACGATGGCGTTCGTGCGCTTGACGGTGTCGCCTTCCTTGATGTCACGGTCGGAGCCGAAGATCACGATACCGACGTTGTCGGCTTCGAGGTTCAGGGCCATCCCGCGGATACCACCGGGGAATTCGACCATTTCACCGGCCTGCACGCTGTCCAGGCCGTGCACACGGGCGATCCCGTCACCGACGCTGAGCACGCGGCCCACTTCTGCAACTTCGGCTTCCTGACCGAAGTTGGAAATCTGCTCCTTTAGGATGGCAGAAATTTCGGCAGCTTGGATTCCCATTATCCGACCTCTTTCATAGCATTCTGGAGGGATGCGAGCTTGGATTTGACCGACGTGTCGATCATCTTCGAGCCCACTTTCACGACGAGACCACCGATGAGGCTTTCATCGACGGCAGTATTCAGTTTCACGTCCTTGCCGACCTGGGTCGACAGAACCTTGGCAAGTTTGGTTTCCTGGGTCTTGGTCAGGGCCTTGGCGCTGGTCACCTGCGCGGTCACTTCGCCTTTGTGCTCTGCGATCTGCTCGCGCAGCTGGGCGACCAGCTGGGGCAGAACGAACAGGCGGCGCTTTTGCGCCATCAGGCCGAGGCTGTTCTTCAGGACCTGCGGCAGGCCCATCTTGTCGGCCACGGCCGCGATCGCCTTGCCCTGCGCTTCGCGCGAATAGACCGGGGAAGTCGTCAGATCCCGCAGGTCCGCGCTGTCGGCCAGGGCAGTGCCCAGGTCATCGACGCCGGATTCCAGCGAGGCGAGATCATTGTTTTCGCGGGCAATTTCGAAAATCGCTTTGGCATAGCGCGCGGCGATGCCGGATGAAATCGAAGCTGGTTCGGACACGTCCACCCTTCCGATGTCTTGGCCCCTTTACGCGCGAGTGTGGCGCAGGCAGGGGGCGTTATGCCTCGGCCAAGGCCAAAGCGGTAAAATCGGCGTGGGTGTAGCAGAGGCCTTCCCCCCTATCAACCCGCTATGGAGAGCCTTTGAAAACGCCTGTTTTTCGGGCTGTTCCGGGATCGGATGGTCCTCCGCAATCCGCGATATGCGTGCATCCGGGACCCCGGGACCCGAAAAAGGATTGCGATTCCGTTACCTTTCAAAGCGCCCGGCCTCTCGCGGCGTCATTCACCCCGTCGCGGACCGGGCCGGACGGTTACCGCAAACATCATTCAGGCCCGCCGGCACACCTGCGGCATTAAGTGTCACTTTCTTCAGCAGAGCCCCGGTCGGGCGGTCACTGATTCTGCCCGGCGCCGCGGGAAATGCCACATTTCCGCTGCCTTAGATCGGAGGTCCGGTATTGATTCATGTGCGGCGCAACTTGCCAATGGCACCCCGGGAGGAAAGGTCAGGACGTCGCAGGCCCTTGAACCCCTCGTGTTTCCGCCGTCGGGATGACAGGAAGATGCCGCAACAGGTCATTTTGCGGGCGGTTTGGGTGACACCATTGCGGCAAACGACAGGGGCAAGTGTCGCATCGGCGCCGATTGGACCAGCCGAAACGCCCAGCATTTCAACGCCATCGTTAATTCTTGCACCTTCAGATACGACGAAAACCCCGTCGCACGTGAGACAAGAAACAATGCGTTTCCGGGGCCTTATATACAAACTTGCAACTTGCTGAATGTACGGGAAAGGTTAATATCCTCCCCAGACCAAGGCCCGACCTTTTCTATTTCCGCGCCTCTGGTTCATTTCAACATCGTTCGGTCTGGGGGCTGACATGGGGTTTCTATTCCTTTTTCTGGTCGGCGCGATCATCGCGTCGACAGCTGGCACATCAGATGCCGATGATGAACCGACACCGCAGGAGCCGCAGCCGGAACCGACCGGCCCGCAGGCCACGGATGGCGTCGATGTCTACAACCTCGGCCCGAACCCGCTCTTTTTCGAAGCGCAGGGCGGTGACGACGTCATTTCCAAGTCCGAGCGCGGGATCGTCTACGGTGAAAGCGGCGACGACCTGCTGACCGCCTATGCCGGCACCCGGGTCGAGGGCGGGATCGGCGACGACCATGTGCGCGCCGAAGGTGCCGGGGCCAAGGCCTTCGGCAATTCCGGTGACGACAGTGTCTGGGCCGAAGCCAATTCGCTAGGCTCCGGCGGGGTGGGCGATGATGCGATGACGCTCTGGGGCCAGGCCGATGGCTATGGCGGGGCGGGTGACGACAGCCTCACCGTCTACGAAAACGCCCGCGGCTTTGGCGACGCGGGCAATGACAGCACGACGCTCTACCAGGATGGGCGCGGCTTCGGCGGCTCCGGCGACGATTTCTTCCGTGTCTACGGCGATGGCAAGGCCTTCGGCGAAGAGGGCGACGACACGATCAGCGTCAGCAGCCGCGGCACGGGCCTGGGCGGATCGGGCGACGATTCCCTGCGCGTCTGGGGCGACGGGTTTGCCCGCGGCCAGCAGGGCGATGACAGTTTCTACATTCGGCACGAGGGCGTCGGGCGCGGCGATTCCGGCCAGGACAGCTTTGTCGTCGGCGACAGCGGGACCGCCTATGGCGGCGTGGATTCCGACACCTTCCATAGCTTCAACAAATCGACCTCCTACGGTGGTGAAGGCGCGGACAGCTTTATCGGCTTCCAGGATGCCAAGATCTACGGCGGGTCGGGGGACGACACCTACCTGAACCGCGAGGACGGCGACAGCGACGGTGCGGCCTATGGCGGCCAGGGCGATGATACGCTGGACGGGGGCGACGTGGACTTCATCCGCAATTTCCCCGACCGGGGCGTTCCGCCGGTGAACCTGCCCGACCACGTGGACCTGGAGGCCCAGGGCTACGCGCTTTTTGACGCCACGACATCGGTCGATGTCTACGGCGGCTCCGGCGACGACGTGCTGAGCGTCGGGCTGGAGGGCACCGGCGAAGGCGGGATCGGCGACGACGTGATCTCGGGCCGCGGCGAGATGTCGGGCCAGGCCGGCAAGGACACGATCACCGCCTATGGCCATGGCGAGATGGATGGCGGATCGGGCGACGACGCCCTGACCTTCGACCGCAAGGTCCACGCGGACGCGTTGCAGGGGGCGATCGACCTTTATGAAACCGGGTCCGAGGACATGATCGACATGACCGCGACCGGCGGCGCCGGGGCGGATACCTTTACGATCTCGAACCAGTTGTTCACACCCCAGATCGACTACCAGGACGGCCCCGCCGCTGCCGGGTCGGACGCGGAGGCCGATATCCTCGCCACCGCCTTCCCCGGTTCGGACATGGTCGGCACGATCACCGATTTCGACCCGGACGAGGACATATTGGTCCTGGAACTGCCCGAGGCCGCAACCGGCTACAGCCTGAGCGACATGACCGCCACAAAGGTCGACGGCGAAGAGGCCGTGGACCTGGCGATCACCATGAAGCACGGCACGGATGCGACCCAGCCGGACCTCATCCGCACGATCCGCCTGACCGGGCTGACCAGCTTCGACACCGACACAGTACTGCAGCTGAGCGCGGACCCGCCGCCGGTTGCCGTGGTGTGACGCTTCGGCCCCGGGCTTGTCCCGAGGGTGCCCGTTTCGAATGCCATCCGCCCCGGGCTTTGTCCCGGGGCGGTTGCTTTTGGGGGCCCGGAAACGCTTTCAACTGAGCGCCACCACCAACCGAAGCGATGCGGACAGCGGCGTGCCGCCGGGCGGCACCTGGGGGCATTGGTGGTCGCCAGGACCATGATCGAAGGCGGACGCAGAGGCCCCCTTTTAGCCTCCCCCCGTCAAACCTTCCGCGCCGGCTCCGGCTTGGGCGAGGTCAGTCCCTCCAGCACCTTCAGCCCCGAGGGCCGCGCCACCCGCTCGCCCGGGCCGGACGGCATGTAGACCCGTTTCGACGCCTCCACGATCAGCACCCCACCGGTCAGCACCATCGAGAACCGGCCGCCCATCTTCTCCCAGAAGGCGCCGGTCTTGCGCCAGAACCGTCGATGCGAGGGCGGCTGGTAAAGCGTGGCGGCATGGCGTTCGGGCAGGAAGGAATGGCGCTTCAGCTGTGCCTCCAGCTGGCCCTGGCTGTAGGGACGGCCATAACCGAAGGGCGTCTTGTCGGACCGGGACCAGAGCCCCGAGCGATGCGGCACGATGAAGAGCGCCTTGCCCCCCGGCCCCAGCACGCGGAAACATTCCTCCAGCAGGTCCGAGGGGTTCTCGGAGGTCTCGAGCCCGTGCAGCAGGATCAGCTTGTCGACATGGCCGGTTTCCAGCGGCCATTGCGTTTCCTCGCAGAGCACCGATATATTGGGCATCCCCGCGGGCCAGGGCATCACGCCCTGGGGGCCGGGCATCAGCCCGATCACCCGCTTCGCATCCGGCAGGTAGGGCCGCAGCAGCGGCACCGCAAAGCCGAAACCGGCCACGGTCTGGCCCTGTGCCTCGGGCCACAGCCGCAGCACTTCGCGCCGGACATGGGTCTGCGCCGCACGGCCCAGGGTCGAGCGGTAATAGAAATTGCGCAGGTCCTGTACGTCCAGGTGCATTGCAAGTCGCCCCTGTCTGGGTTTCCATGGGGGCACCATAACAACGAGGAGGCCAATTGCCATGCCCCTGGACATCGTCACGATCCCCTGCCGGTCCGATAATTACGCCTACCTCGTGAAAGGCCCCGACGGGATCTGCATCATCGACGCGCCCGACGCCGCCCCGATCATCGCCGCCGCGCAGGAGCGGGGCTGGGAACCGGGCGTGCTGATGATCACCCATCACCACGGCGACCACACCGAGGGCACCGCCGCGCTGAAAGAGGCCTTTCCCGGCCTCAAGGTCATGGGCCCCAAAGCCGAAGAGGCCAAGCTGCCGCCGCTCGACATGGCACTGACCGAGGGCATGAACGGCGGTGAGGGCGAAGGCTATACCGTGCCGCTGGACGTTCCCGGCCATACGCTGGGGCATATGGCGTTCCACTTCCCAAAGGCCGGGGTGATCTTTACCGCCGACAGCCTGATGTCCTGGGGATGCGGCCGTGTCTTCGAGGGCACGATGGAGATGATGCACGAGACGCTCAGCAAGCTGGCGGCCCTGCCCCCCGAGACGATGATCTATTCGGGCCACGAATATACGCTGGCGAACATGAAATTCGCCCTGTCGATCGAACCGGACAATCCCGACCTCAAGGCGCGGGCCGAAAAGGTGCAGGCACAGCGCGATGCCGGAGAGCCGACCGTGCCGGTCTCGCTGGCCGAGGAACTGGCCACGAACCCCTTCCTGCGGGCCCATACCGATGCCGTCGCAAAGGCCGTGGGCCTTGAAGGCGCCCCCGCGGCAGAGGTCTTTGCCGAGGTTCGGCGCAGAAAAGACAACTTCTGAATCGCTGCAAAGACAGGCCCAAATGACGTCAAGCAGATAAATGTGATGAGAACGCCGAAGAAAACCCTTGAAGAACGGCCAATATCGACCAAACTTTAATACTATGAGGCCATGGTTGATGCCGGGGCCGATACCCCCGCGCTCCAACCCAGATCGAAAAGGAGCATGCGAGTGCCCTCATTCTCGAACACGCTTGAACAGGCTATTCACGCGGCCCTGGCTCTGGCCAATGCGCGCCGCCATGAATTCGCAACGCTGGAGCATTTGCTGCTGGCCCTGATCGATGAACCGGACGCGGCCCGCGTGATGCAGGCCTGTTCCGTGGATGTCGAGGACCTGCGCAAGACCCTGCTGGAATTCGTCGAAGAAGACCTGTCCAACCTGGTAACCGATGTCGACGGCTCCGAAGCCGTGCCGACAGCGGCGTTCCAGCGCGTCATCCAGCGCGCCGCCATCCACGTCCAGTCCTCGGGCCGGACCGAAGTGACGGGCGCCAACGTGCTGGTCGCGATCTTCGCCGAACGCGAAAGCAACGCCGCCTACTTCCTCCAGGAACAGGACATGACCCGCTACGACGCGGTCAACTTCATCGCCCACGGTGTCGCCAAGGACCCGGCCTACGGCGAAAGCCGTCCGGTCACCGGCGCCGAGGAAGAAGAAGCACAGTCCCAGGCCGCCTCTGCCGCGCCCGAAGGCGACGGCAAGGAAAGCGCCCTGGCCAAGTACTGCGTCGACCTGAACGCCAAGTCGCGTCACGGCGACGTGGACCCGCTGATCGGCCGCGAATCCGAGGTGGAGCGCTGCATCCAGGTGCTGTGCCGCCGCCGCAAGAACAACCCGCTGCTGGTGGGCGATCCGGGCGTCGGCAAGACCGCCATCGCGGAAGGCCTGGCGCGCAAGATCGTGTCGGGTGAAACCCCGTCGGTCCTGGCCAACACCACGATCTACTCGCTCGACATGGGGGCGCTGCTGGCCGGCACCCGCTATCGCGGCGATTTCGAGGAACGGCTGAAGGCCGTCGTGACCGAGCTTGAGGATCACGAGGACGCGGTTCTGTTCATCGACGAGATCCACACCGTGATCGGCGCCGGCGCGACCTCCGGCGGGGCGATGGATGCCTCCAACCTGCTGAAACCCGCCCTGCAGGGCGGCAAGCTGCGGTGCATGGGCTCCACCACCTACAAGGAGTTCCGTCAGCACTTCGAAAAGGACCGCGCGCTGTCGCGCCGGTTCCAGAAGATCGACGTGAACGAACCGTCGGTGGATGATGCGGTGAAGATCCTCCAGGGCCTCAAGCCCTATTTCGAGGAGCATCACGCGATCCGCTACACCCACGACGCGATCAAGACCGCGGTGGAGCTGTCGGCCCGTTACATCAACGACCGCAAGCTGCCCGACAAGGCCATCGACGTCATCGACGAGGCCGGTGCCGCCCAGCACCTGGTCGCGGAATCCAAGCGCCGCAAGACCATCGGCGCCAAGGATATCGAGGCCGTCGTCGCCAAGATCGCCCGCGTCCCCCCGAAGAACGTCTCCAAGGACGATGCGGAGGTGCTCAAGGATCTCGAAACCTCGCTCAAGCGCGTGGTCTTCGGCCAGGACGATGCCATCGTGGCGCTGTCTTCGGCGATCAAGCTGGCCCGCGCGGGCCTGCGCGAGCCGGAAAAGCCCATCGGCAACTACCTGTTCGCGGGTCCCACCGGCGTCGGCAAGACCGAGGTCGCCAAGCAGCTGGCCGATACGCTTGGCGTCGAACTGCTGCGTTTCGACATGTCGGAATACATGGAGAAACACGCGGTCTCGCGCCTGATCGGCGCGCCTCCGGGCTATGTCGGGTTCGACCAGGGTGGCCTGCTGACCGATGGCGTGGACCAGCATCCGCATTGCGTGCTGCTGCTCGACGAGATCGAAAAGGCGCACCCGGATGTCTACAACATCCTGCTGCAGGTGATGGATAACGGCCAGCTGACCGACCATAACGGCCGGACGGTGAACTTCCGCAACGTGATCCTGATCATGACCTCCAACGCCGGGGCGTCGGAACAGGCGAAGGCCGCGATCGGCTTTGGCCGCGACCGCCGCGAAGGCGAGGATACGGCCGCGATCGAACGCACCTTCACGCCGGAATTCCGCAACCGCCTGGACGCCGTCATCAGCTTCCAGCCGCTGCCGAAGGACACGATCCTTCAGGTGGTCGAGAAGTTCGTGCTTCAGCTTGAAGCGCAACTCATGGATCGCGGCGTGAGCATCGAACTGACCAAGCCCGCCGCCGAATGGCTGGCCAAAAAGGGCTACGACGACAAGATGGGCGCACGTCCCCTGGGTCGCGTGATCCAGGAAAACATCAAGAAACCGCTGGCGGAGGAGCTGCTCTTCGGCACGCTCGCCAAGGGCGGTGTCGTCAAGGTTGGCGTCAAGGACGGCAAGATCGACCTCCGCATGGAGGGTCCGGGCAGGCCGCGCCTGTCGGGCAACAAGCCCCCGCTGCTGACCGCGGAATGATGTTCAAGGCACCGATAAGGGCGGGGATTTTCCCCGCCCTTTTGCTTGCCCTCGCCCCTGCCGCGCAGGGGCAGGACGACGCCCCTGCCCTTCAGCAGCCCATCGATTGCACGCTGGGGGACACCTGTTTCATCCAGAACTACGTCGACACCGATCCTGGCCCCGAATACCGCGATTTCACCTGTGCCGCGCTCAGCTATGATGGCCACAAGGGCACCGATTTCGCCCTGCCCTCGCTGGCCGCGATGGAGGCCGGCGTCGATGTCTACGCCGCCGCGCCCGGCGTGGTCCGGGGCCTGCGCGACGGCATGATCGACCGGCTCTACACGCGCGAGGAAGACACCCGGATCGACGGGCGCGATTGCGGCAACGGCATGGTGCTGGATCACGGCAATGGCTGGCAGACCCAGTATTGCCACATGAAGCAGGGCTCCGTCACCGTGGCCAAGGGCGACCGGGTCGAGGCCGGGCAGGTGCTGGGCCAGGTCGGCATTTCGGGCCGCAGCCAGTTCCCGCATCTGCATATCTCCGTCCGCAAGGATGGCGAGGTCGTGGACCCGTTCCTGCCCGGGCAGGCGCCCGATACGTGTGGCGCGCCGGGCGGCGATACGATGTGGTTCGGCGACATCGCCTACCAGGCCGGGGGTATCCTCTCTGCCGGGTTCGCCACTGCCGTGCCCGCCTATGACGACATCAAGGCCGGCACCGCCCACAGTGCCCGCATCGCGGCCACAGCGCCCGCCATCGTGGTCTGGGGCTATGCTTTCGGCGGTCGCCAGGCCGACGTGATGGAGCTGACGATCGACGGTCCGCAGGGGCGCATCTTCGACACCCGCCAGCTGATCAAGGGCAATAAGGCGCAGTTCTTCCGTGCCGCGGGCCGCCGCCTGTCGGACCCGCTAACCCCCGGCGCCTATACCGGCACGGTCAAGCTGGAGCGGCGCGGAGAGGTGATCTCCACCAAGACGGTGCCGCTGATGGTGGAGTGATCCACGGCTGACACACGGGGGACTTGGTCACGCCCTGACACCCTCGCTGCCCGGCCTTGCCGCCGGGCGGGACAACAGATCATGGGTCTTGTCAGTTAGAGGGTGGCGTCGCCTCCAAGCGTGCAGGACGCGTCTCTTGCACCCAAAGGCCAGTCGCGGCCCGACGAACGGCCCCTCACCGCTCCGTAAACTTCAGCTCGATCCGGCGGTTGCGGGCGCGGGCCTCGGAGGAATCGCCCTCGGCGATCGGCTGGTATTGCCCGAACCCGTTGGCCGACAGGCGTTCCGGCGGGAAGCCCAGGAAATCTTCCATGTAACGCACGACCGACAGGGCGCGGGCCTGGCTGAGTTCCCAGTTATCCGCGAACTCCGCCGCACCCGACAGCGGCACGTTGTCGGTGTGGCCGTCGACGCGCAGCACCCAGTCGATATTGTCGGGGATCTCGTCGGCCAGCGACCGCAGCGTTTGCGCGATCCCGGCGATCTGACGACGTCCGCCTTCCGAAAGGTTGGCCTTGCCCGGCGCGAACAGCACCTCGGAGGAGAAGACGAAGCGGTCGCCCACGATCTGCACGCCTTCCTGCCCGGCAAAGACGTCGCGAAGCTGGCCGAAGAACTCGGACTTGTACTTCTCGAGCCGCTTGCGTTCCGCCTCTTCCAGCTCCCGCCGGCGGCGTTCCTCGGCGGCTTTCTGGGCCAGCGCGGCGTTCAGGTCGGACCCCAGCGACTGGATCTGCACCTGGTTGGCCGCATCGCGATCCTTGTAATCGTCCAGGAGCGCCTGAAGGCTGGCCAGCTGCGTACGCATCTGCGCCACCTGCTGGTTTAGCAGGGCGGTGCGGCGGGCGCTTTCGCTCGAGGCGGCCTGTTCCTCGTCCAGCTCCTGCCGGGCCTGGCGCAGCAGGGCGGCGCGCTGTTCGGCCTCGGTCAGGGTCTCTTCCAGCTCCTGTTCGGCGGCGAGTTTCGCGGCAAGTGCTGCGGCCAGCTGACGGCGCACCTCGTCCCGGTCGGCGATCTGGGCCTGGGCGGCCTTTTCGGCGGCCACGGCCTCGGCCAGGCGTTGGCGCAGGCTGGCGATCTCTTCCTCGGACCGGGCGGCGGCGGCATCGCGGTCAGCCGTGGTGCGTTCGACCAGCGCCTCCAGCGTGGCGATGCGCTGTTCCAGCGTGCCGATCTGGTTCGAGGCGGTTTCGACATCGGCCTGCGCCGCGTCCAGCGCCTGTTCCAGCGACGCCTTGTCCTGGCGCAGCGCCTCGGCCTGGTCCTGGCTTTCCAGCGCCCCGGCCAGCCTGTCGCGCAGCCCCTCGGTTTCCGAATTGGCCCGGGCCAGCGCGGATTCCAGCGCGACGATCCGCAGTTCTACCGCGTCCAGCTCAGACACCTGTTCGCCCAGCCGGGCGCGCGCCAGGTCGAGCTCCGATTGCAGGGCCTGCTGGTCCTCGGCGGCCTGTGCGCGCAGGGTGGCGATCTCGGCCTCCAGTTCCTCCCGGGTGGCGCTGGCCAGGTCCTGCGCACGGGTCGCGCGATCCTCGGCGGCTTGCCGGGCCAGGCGTTCCTGGGCCAGTTGATCGTTCAGCGCCCCGGTCTCGTCGGCCAGCTGCGTCTGCAGCGCGTCGCGGTCGCTTTCCGCTGTCGCCAGCGCACGTTCCAGCACCCCCAGCCGCGCCGACAATTCCGCCAGCCGCGCGTCGCGATCCTCGACATCGTTCAGCGCCGCGGCCAGTTCCTGTTCCAGCCGCGAGAGCTGCCCGAAGGTGACCTGACGCCCCTCCTCGACCTCGGCCAGGCGGTCGCGGGTCTGGTCCAGATCGGCGGTGCGCTGGTCCAGCGCCGCTTCGGTTTCATCGAGGTTCAGCAGCGCCGCCGCCAGCCGCGCATCCAGATCGTCCGAAGCCTCCTGCGCCGCGGCCAGCATGGTCAGCGTGTCCTCGGCCCGCTTGCGTTCGGCCTCCAACGCCATGGTCATGGCGGTCAGCTCTGTCTCTGCGTTCTTCAGGCGCTCGCGCAGGGCCTCTGCCGCGGCGGCCTCCGCGATGCGGGCCTGTTCCTCTTCGCTCAGCTCGGTTTCCAGGTCGTCGACCCGGCCGGCCAGCGCGCCGCGCGTATCCGCGTTCTCGGCCGCCTGTTGTTCCAGGTCGGCAATCATCGCCTCAAGCGCCTCGCGGCGGGCGGCGGCCAGCCGGGCTTCCTCGGCCGAGGCGTCGATTTCGTCCCGCGCCTGGCTCAACGCCAGTTGCAGCGCCTCCTGGTCCGACAGCAATTCCTCGCGCTCCGCCTGCAACTCGGAAACGGTCCCGCGCGCCGCGTCCCGCTGGGACAGCAGCGATGCGACCTGGGATTCGAAACTGGTGATCCGGGCGCGGGCGGCCTCGAGCGCGACGTCCTGATCGGCGCGCGCCTGGGTCAGCGAGGCGATCAGCGCCGATTGCTCGTCGATTTCCGCCTCGGCCTCCGCCAGGGTGCGGTTGGCGGTGCCCAGCTGCGTCTCAAGCTGCGTGTTGCGGTCGCGCGCCAGGCCAAGCGCCTGCGACAGCGCCGCCACTTCGGACGACAGCTGATCCAGCTCGCTTTCCTGCCCGGTGATCGTCTCGCGCAGGACGAACTGCACCACCATGAAGATCGTCAGCACGAAGGTCAGGACCATCAGCAGCCCCGTCACCGCGTCCACGTAGCCGGGCCAGATGGAGCCCTGGAAACGGTTGCCGGATCTGCGTGACAGGGCCATGGATCAGCCCTCCTGCTCCTGGGAGTTGCGCGGATTGGCCGAGGTCGGGCGCCCGCCCCGCTGCGCGCCCGAGATCACCCGGCTGAGCGCCGCGATATCGGTGCGCAGCTCGGCCATGGTTTCCTGCCGCCCGGCCGAAATTTCTTCGAGGATACGCAGCATCTGCACGTCGATGGACCGCAGGCGCATCCGGCTTTCGGGGTCCATGCCTTCCGCCGACCCGCCAGAGCGCTGCATCTCGTGGATCAGCGCCTCCTGCCCCTGCGCGACGCGCAGCAGCGTGTCATGCAGCGGCCCCTGTTCGCCCAGCCGGTGGGTCAGCCGTTCGACACTGTCGGCCAGGTGGCCGATCTTTTCGTCGACCAGCGCGCGGCTGTAATCGGACTGGGTGAAGATATTCTGCAGCGCCTCGATCTGTTCGTTCATCGTATCGACAACCGCCGACAAGACCTGCGTATCGGTGCCGCCCTCGCCCTCGACCGAGGACAGGCCGACGCGGGTGATCGTGGACAGCCATTCCTCGAGCTCGCGGTAGAACCGGTTCTGGCCATGGCCCGCGAACAGCTCCAGCAGGCCGACGATCAGCGACCCGGTCAGGCCCAGCAGCGACGATCCGAAGGCCACGCCCATGCCGCCCAGCTGGCTTTCCAGCCCCTTCATCAGGCGGTTGAAGACATCCAGGCTCTGCTCCCCTTCCTGGGGGGCGAGGCTGCGGATCGTGTCTACCACCGCCGGAACGGTCGTGGCCAGACCGTAGAACGTGCCCAGAAGGCCAAGGAAAATCAGCAGGTTGACCAGGTAGCGGGTCATCTCCCGCGCTTCTTCCACGCGGGTCGCGACGGAATCGAGGATCGACGAGGTCGACGATGACGACAGGTGCATCCGCTTGTTGCGCGACCGCAGCAGCGTGGCCAGCGGCGCCAGCAATTGCGGCGCCCGGCGTCCCTCTTCCTCGAGCGTGCCGTTGGTGAAGGCCTCGATCCAGCGGACAGAGGCGACCAGCTGTGCGACCTGCCAGAAACAGGCCAGCACGCCCACCACGAAGACGAAGGCGATCAGACCGTTCAGATAGGGGTTGGCCTCGAAGATCGGCAACACCGATGGCGCGGCGAAAAACCCCGCGGTCACCGCCAGCCCCAATGCGATCAGCATCAGGATGATCTGGCGGACGGGTTGCGAAAATTGCGGCTCGGCCTCGCGGTCCGGCTGGTCCATATGGACAGCTCCCGACACTGTTCTACTGCCCTCAAACTAGGCGCTTTAACCTTTTAAGCCAAGCGATTATCCACAATCTCCCTGACCAGTGAGGACAATTGCGTCAACTCGTCATCGGCGATGCCCAGTTGCGCCAGGTGATCGGCGGTCTGCCACAGGTAGTCACGGTTCGGCCCCTTGCCCCCGGTGGCGCCCGCGATGATCCGGGCCTGGTCCTCCAGTGTGAGGTGCGCGCAATATTGCACGTGGTCGGGGTCGATCACGTAGGCCAGCGCCTGCACCTCGCGCCCGTCATCCAGAGCCAGCGTCACGGTCTGTTCCACATAGGCCGAGGAGACAAGCTCGCGTTCGCGCAGCCGTTCCAGGATCGCCG
This sequence comes from Pseudooceanicola atlanticus, assembly GCF_000768315.1. Lineage (GTDB taxonomy): Bacteria > Pseudomonadota > Alphaproteobacteria > Rhodobacterales > Rhodobacteraceae > Pseudooceanicola > Pseudooceanicola atlanticus. The sequence goes on along the minus strand of NZ_AQQX01000001.1, from coordinate 759,407 downwards.
CCTCGCCCGCATCGGGGATCTGCAGCGCCACGCCGCGGCACTCAGCCTGCGGTGCGGCGTCCAGTGCCAGCACAAGGCCCGGCACCTCGACGCTGCCGCGATGGTGGATCGAGGACATGCAGAACGACCGGTGATAGCCCTTCAGCGTCGCGATGCACCGATCCGCCGGGTCGAATTCCGGGTTCCAGATCAAAGAGCCGTAGCCGAATACCCACGTTGCCATTTTGCTGGTCCTCCTGTCGCAACGCCCTATAAACACCCTGATGCGCCAAGAAAAAAGGGGCGGTTGTGAAACGTCTGTTGATTGTGATCCTGATCGCCGCCGGTCTCTGGTCCGGCTACTGGTTCGTGGGCGCAACCGGCGCGAAATCAGGCTTCGAGGCCTGGTTCGAGGCGCGCCGCGCCGAAGGCTGGGTCGCCGATTATACCGATTTCTCGCTACAGGGCTTTCCCAACCGCTTCGATGCCAGCTGGGAGGGGCTGACCCTGGCCGATCCGCAGACCGGCGTCGCCGTGGATATGCCGTTCTTCCAGGTGCTGGCCCTGTCCTACCGCCCGACCCATGTCATCGCCGTCGCCCCGCAAGAGATGCAGGTATCGACCCCCTACGAGAAATTCGGTGTGCAAAGCGAAGACCTGCGCGCCTCGCTCCGCCTGCGGCCCAACACCGCGCTGGAGCTGGAGAACGCGGTGCTGCACGGCGACCACCTGCGCATCACCGGGGCGCAGGACGCGGCGCTGCGCGAATTGCGCCTGGCCGCGGAACGCACCGGCGACACCACCTATCGCTACGGGGTCGAGGCGTTCGACCTGTCGCCCCCCGCGCCGGTGCTGCAACGCCTCGCCGGGCAGGAGGCCCTGCCCGAGGTGATCGAGGTCGCCTCGCTCGATGCGACGGTCAGCTTCGACAAGCCGTGGGATATCTCTGCTCTGGAGGTCGCGCGCCCCCAGCCCACCCGCATCGACCTGTCGGACATGCGCGCGATCTGGGGCGTGATGGAGTTCCGCGCGGCCGGCGAGATCGAGGTCGACGCCCAGGGGCTGGGCACCGGCACCGTGAACATCCAGGCCGAGAACTGGCGCGACATGCTGCGGGTCGCCGTCAATTCCGGCGCAGTCCCGGAAAACGCAGCGACCGCCACGGAACGTGCGCTCGGCATGCTGGCGGGGATGAAGGGCAACCCCAATTCCATCGACGCCACGCTCGAGCTGAAGAACGGACAGGTCTTCATCGGTTTCATCCCGCTCGGCCCCGCCCCGGTATTCCGGTTGCGGTGAGGGTGAGTTCGGAACGACCTTTCCAAACGCCCCGCCCCGTTCTGTTTCACAACGCGCGACCCTCCGAACTGAGGGCAGCGACCGACCCGAGGGGGGCGCAAAAGCGCCGCCCTGTGGGGCGGGTCGGCGCTGCCCGGTGTTGCCGCCGGGCGGTGAGATATGGCGGGCGTGTCTAGCGGAAACTACGCCGGTTCGCGCGGGGTCAAACAAAGGTCCAGAGCACGACGTCACCGATACAGGTTACGTCAGCAAGCCGTGACCCACCCCCTACCGACAATAAGACCCGGACCGATACCGCGCGGTGTCGAAATGGAAGTGATCCCGGTGAAACCGGTTCGCATCCGGGCCCAGCACCGTACCGAACGGACCGCAGGCCGAGCGGTGCATCTGGCGCAGCACGCCGCCATCCTTCTTCGTGTTCCACCCCGTCAGGACCGAGATCTCGGACCCGTCGCGCAAGGTGAACCCCGCAATGTCGATCGCGTGTCCCTTGGCGTGTTCCGACAGCTTCGCGCCCTTCTGGCTGTTGCGCGTGCGGCAGGCGTAATGGGCCACGACCCGCAGCTCGGACACCCCGCCGCCACGCCGCTTCACGGCCGGCTTCATCCCGGTTTCCACCCAGCGTTTCAACGACTTGGCCGTGGTGCAATCCATCACCGCATGGGTCGACAACCCGACCCCCGTGACCGAGGAGATGCGCACCGCATCCGACACGCCGCAGCCGCCAGGGCCGCCCACGGGTCCGATGGACACGCCCTGGATATCCAGGTCACCGCAGACCGCCCCCTTGCGGCGCAGCGCCGCGCGGGCGCGCCCGGTCTCTTCGACCTCGCGGGTCCGCTGCTTGGGGCGCAGCGCGCCGAACAGGCGGAATTTCTTGCGCGGCTCGGCCTCGGGCTTCACGCCCAGCGTCTCGGGGCTGGCAGTGCGGGGCGGGCGCGGACGGGTCAGCGCCTCGGCATCCAGGACCACGCCATTGCCGGTCACCTGCCCCCGCGCCACGGGCCGAAGCGAGGTCTCGGGCGGGCGGGCCAGCGACGGCCCGGCCAGCGCCAGGCACAGCAGGATCAGCCCCGCCCGCTTCACCGGGTGCCCTTGACCCGGCCGAAATCCGGGGCATCCGTATCCTGACCCGCCTCGATGATGCCGCGCCGGATGGCACGGGTGCGGGTGAAGTAATCGTGCAGCAGGTCGCCATCGCCGGTGCGGATTGCCCGTTGCAGGGCGAACAGCTCTTCGGTGAACCGGCCGAGGATCTCCAGCGTCGCGTCCTTGTTGGTCAGGAAGACGTCGCGCCACATCGTCGGGTCCGAGGCCGCGATCCGGGTGAAATCCCGGAACCCGGCGGCGGAATACTTGATGACCTCGCTGTCGGTGACGCGCCGCAGGTCATCGGCCACGCCGACCATCGTGTAGGCGATCAGGTGCGGCGTATGCGAGGTGACGGCCAGCACCAGGTCGTGGTGATCGGGGTCCATTTCCTCGACATTGGCGCCCATGCCTTCCCAAAGCGCGCGCAGCCGCGCGACGGCCTCGGGGTCCGATCCTTCGGTCGGCACGATCAGCAACCAGCGGTTGGCGAACAGTTCCGCAAACCCGGATTCCGGGCCGGAATGCTCGGTCCCGGCCAGCGGGTGGGCGGGGATGAAATGCACGCCCTCGGGGATATGCGGCGCCACGGTCGAGATCACGTCGCGCTTGACCGATCCCACATCCGACACGGTCGCGCCCGGTTTCAGCGCCGGGGCCATCTCCGCGGCAACTGCCCCCATGGCCCCCACCGGCACGCAGAGCACGACAAGATCCGCGCCCTCCACCGCCTCGGTGACGCTGTCGCACACCCGGTCGCACAAACCAATGCGGCGGGCCGTGTCCCGGGTCGCCTCGGACCGGGCATAGCCGGTGACTTCGCCTGCCAGCCCGGCGCGTTTCATCGCCCAGTACATGGACGACGCGATCAGGCCCAGGCCGATCAGGGCGACGCGATCATAGACCTGGCTCATCGCGCACCGCCCTTGAACTGGCCGATCGCATGGGCGACGCGGCGGCACGCGCTTTCGTCGCCGACGGTGATCCGCAGGCAGCGGCCCAGCCCGTAATCCGACACCAGCCGCACGATCAGCCCCTGGGATTTCAGGTAGGCGTCGCAGGCGGCGGCCTCGTCCTCGCTGCCGAAACGGGCGAGGATGAAATTGGCGCAGGACGTGTCCGAGGGCACGCCATGTTCCGCCAACGCCTCGGCCAGCCAGGCGCGCAGGCGGGTGTTGTTCTCGCGCGACTTGATGACGTGGGCAGTGTCCTTCACCGCGGCCTCGGCCACCATCAGCTGGGTGTTGGACAGGTTGAAGGGCTGGCGCACTCGGTTCAGCACGTCCACGATCGCCGCTGGGCCATAGCCCCAGCCGATGCGCAGACCGCCCAGGCCGTAGATCTTGGACAGGGTCCGGGTCATCACCACGTTCTGCCGCGCCTCGACCAGCGCGGCCCCGCCATCATAGCCCTCGACATATTCCGCATAGGCGCCGTCCAGCACCAGGATCGCCTGCGGCGGCAGGCTGTCGGCCAGGCGCGCGACCTCGTTGGCGCCGATCATCGTGCCGGTCGGGTTGTTGGGATTGGCAACATAGACCAGCCGTGTCTTGTCGTTGCAGGCCGCCAGGATCGCATCGACATCGACGACCCGTTCGTGTTCCTGCACCTTGACCGGGGTCGCGCCCACGATATTGGCGATGATCGGGTAGAGCGTGAAGCCATGCTCGGTGTAGATCACCTCGTCGCCGGGCCCGGCAAAGGCCTGGGCCAGCAGGGTCAGGATCTCGTCCGAGCCGACGCCACAGATGATGCGGTCCGGGTCCAGCGCGTATTCCTGCGCCAGCGCCTGGCGCAGGCCGGAATGGTCGGTGGGCGGATAGCGATGCAGATCGTGACCGGCGCGCAGATAGGCCTCGCGCGCGCCCTCCCCCGGGCCATAGGGGTTTTCGTTCGACGACAGTTTCACCACGTCGTTGATCCCGTCGATCTTGGAGGCGCCGCCCTTGTAGAGCTTGATCTCCATGATCCGGGGCTGGGGTTCGATCCGATCGCTCATCGTACTTCCAAACTAGGTTACCGCGCGGTTCTAACCAGACCCGCGGGCCAAGGCCAGACGTCCTTTGCCCGCGCGGCCTTTGATCGCGGGTTATTGCGTTTGTCCGGCAACAGCGCGTCTTTGTCCCTCCGGCGCAGGACAGACAGAGCCCCTTGCGGACAGGGTGACAGCACAACCGCCGCCCGCGAAAGGACCCCGCCCATGTACGTCGCCCTCGTCGATTTCCCAGTCACCGATTCCGCCGCCGCCACCGCGATCCTGCAACGCGATGCCGCCGCTGCCCGCGCCATGGCCGGCAACCTCGATTACCGTGCCCTCACCGATGCCGAGGACCCGACCCGAGTGCTGATCCTGCACCGCTGGACCGACAAGGCGGGGTTCGACGCCTACCTCGCATCCGACCTTTTCGCGGAAATGGGCGGCGCCCTGCGCGCGCTGATGTCGGGCCCGCCCGTATCGCTTCGCCTGACCGCGCAGCAAGACGCCACCGTCAACGGCTAGACCCGGCGCCGAGGGGGGCTAAACTCCCCCATGACCCCGCCACGCGTAAGGAGCGCCCATGACCACCCTGATCCTCGTCCTCGCCTGCTTGCTGGGCCTGGCCCATATCATCGCCGCGATCATGGTCGAAACCCGCATCCGCGGCACCGACTGGAATGCCGGCGCGCGGGACGAACCGGCCCCCGACCTGCCGCCCATCGTCGGGCGGCTGCAACGCGCCCAGACCAACTTCCTGGAAACCTTCCCGTTCTTCGCCGCGCTGTTGCTGGCCTGCATGATCCAGGGTGTCGCCGACTGGCGGGTGATCGCGGGCGGCTGGATCTACCTCGCCGCGCGGGCGATCTACCTGCCGCTCTACGCGCAGGGTGTGCCCAAGGTGCGCACGTTGATCTGGCTCGTTGCGATGCTGGGCGTCGCCCTTGTCGGCTGGGCCGCCGCGCTGCCATGACCCAGGCCCCGCCCGCCCAGGTGGTCCACGGCGATTTCCCGGCGGGCGGGCCGATCGATTTCTGCCCCGACCGGCATTACCTGCTCTATGCCCGCGACGGGGTGCTGCGCCTCGACGATGGCGGCCGGGTCTGGAGCCTGCCGCCCGCCCGCGCCGCCCTGATCGCCGCGACACGGCCGATCACCTTCTGGCTGCCCCGGCCGGTCACGGCACTTTCGGTGCTCTTCGATGCAACCCATGGCCCGGCCCCCGCCGCCGACCTGTCGGTCTTCGACATGTCCCCCCTCGCCCGCGCCCTGCTGGAGGAGCTGCGGCATTGCACCGACGGCCCCACGGACGCCCATGAACAGGCACTGTTCGACACGCTTCGCAAGGTCGTCTGGCGGCTGGCCGAAACCCCGTCGCCGGCGCAGCGCCCGGCGGGGCGGTCCGACCTGGTGCGCCGCGCGCTGGACCGGACGGAGGCGCAGCTGGACAGCCAGCCCTCCTTCGCCGCCCTGGCCGAAGACCTGGCCGTGACCCAGCGCACCCTCGCCCGTCACATCCTGGCCGAGACGGGCATGACCTGGCGCGCCAACCTGCGCCGGATGCGGGTGATCCGCGCCATCGAATGGCTGGCCGACCCGGATCGCAGCATCACCGATATCGCGCTTGGCACCGGCTATGCCTCGCTATCGGCCTTCAACGCGGCGTTTCGCGAGATCACCGGCCAGACCCCGTCGGACTACCGCGACAGCTTTCGCACCTAGCTGCCCCCCAGCTCAGAACGTATTCCAGCTGACCCCGACGAAGACCTCCTTCGCGCGGAACTTGTAGCCCGCCCGCAGCGCCACATCCGTGCCTTCCAGCGGCACCGACAGGGCCAGGGCGGTTTCGCGGAACCCGTCGTCGTCGCCCTGGTGGGTCAGCTCGACCGCCAGCCCCGCATCGCGCAACCCGACCGAGGCCAGCGCGAAATAGGCGTTGTCGATGGTGGAATATTCCCCCAGCAGGAAGATGTTGCCGAACTCGGTGGGCCGGTAATGTTCCGCCACGATCCGCGCCCCGGCCTTCCAGGTCTTCAGCCCCTCATATTGCACCGCAGGCCCGACACGCAGCGTCACCGGCGCGTTCGGGTCCCCCAGGGCAAAGGCGTAGGACAGCTGGAAGTTCAGGTCCGCCCCGTTGCCGTAATCGCTGTAGACCGTGCCATAACTCAGCCGCCCGCGCTGCGCGCTCAGCACCGCGGTGACGTCGCCCGGTGCCACGTCCAGCTGGGCGAACATGCCATCGGCGCGCGCCTCACCCGCCGGGCCAAGGGCCACGGCACCGGCCAGCGTCATGGCGGACAGCAGGGTCGCACGGGATCGGATCGGCATGGAACGCTCCTTAGATGTCATGGGCCCAGCATCGGGCCACGGCGCCAGAGGTCAATGCCCCGACCCCGAATGGAAGGAAAAACGCCGGGCGATATCCGACACCATTTCGGACAGGCGCACCGCGACGATCCCCGGCGTGTTGTCCGTCGCATGCAGCCTCAGCATCAGCGCCTCGCGCTGGTCCAGATCCGGGCGCAGCGCCAGGCGCACGCCGTCCTCGGTCTGCGATTTCACTTCGGCGCGGACGGGTCCGACCTCGTCCAGCGTCACCACGCCCTCGGTGCCGATCTCGTAGCGATGGCCACGCAGCCGGGCGCTGTCCATGGTCAGGCTGGCCAGCCAGACCGGCCGGTCCTTGCCCGCGGCGGCAAAGCTCACCCTCTCGGGCCGGTCGGCCACGTGGCGTTCGCGGCGCGGCAGCTCCACGCAGGCGACGCTGCAGATGATCAGCACGAACAGGTTGTAGATGGTCCAGAACAGGATCACCCATTTGCCGTCGCCCGCATCGTTGAACGCGAACCGGTCGAAGACCAGCCCCAGCACGAGCCCTATCAGGGTCAGTGCCAGCAGGCTGCCGAAGAACCGCATCATTCGCCATTGCACCACGACCTTGCTGCGGTCGCCGCCCTTTGCCGTCACGCTGAACGGGTGGCCGTTGGGCCACAACAGCCCCGTGACCGCCGCGCGGGTGATCGGCCATGCGCCGATCAGCTGGCTCACATCGTTCAGCAGCGGCACCACGGTGCCCCGCGACAGCAGGTTCAGCACCAGCAGCGTCCACAGGTAATAGGTGCCGAAATAGCTGATCACGTCGGGCAGGCGCGCATCCACCACGGTGATGTTGAAGAACCAGTAGAGCAGCGGATAGATCACCGCCGCCAGCCGGAAGGGAAAGGTCGTCAGCCAGTAAAAGACCGAATCCAGCACGCTCCACCGGTCGCGCAGGCGCAGCCCGTTGCGGCGCAGCGGGCCCAGGCTGGACCGGGCGATCTGCATCAGGCCGAGACACCAGCGCGCCCGCTGGGTCACGTATTCCTTCAGGCCTTCCGGGGCCAGCCCCTCGGTCAGGGCCTCGTTCAGGTAGACGGTCCGCCAGCCCCCGTTCTGAAGCGCCAGGGTCAGCATGAAATCCTCGGTCACGCTTTCGCGGGGGAAGCCGCCGATATCCTTCAGCGCGCTGAACCGGATGACCGAGGACGTGCCGCAGCAGAAGGCGATCCCCCAGCCGTCCCGCGACGGCTGCATGTGGTCGAAGAAGAAGCGCTGCTCGTCCGGGTAGGTTTCGCTGATCCCGAGGTTGTGCTGGATCGGGTCGGCGTTGAAGAAATGCTGCGGCGTCTGCACCAGACCGACCGACGGGTCGTGAAACAGCGCCAGCGAACGCGAGATGAACCCCCTGTGCGGCACGAAATCCGCATCCAGAACGGCCACGAAATCGGGCGGCACGGTGCGTTCCGACAGCCGCGCCAGCGCGTGGTTGATATTGCCGGCCTTGGCATCCAGGTTGTCCGGCCGGCGCATGTATCCCACGCCCTGAGCGGCGCAGAAATCCTGCAACCAGTCGCGCCGGCCATCATCCAGAACCAGGATCTCCTTGCTCTTGTGGCGCAGCGCCTTGGCCCCGATGATCGTGCGTTCCAGCACCTCCAGCTCTTCGTTGTAGGTGGCGATCATCAGCACCACATGCGGCTCTGCCCGGCTGCCCCACCACCCGGCATTGCGCGTCGCCTCCTCTCCGCGGTCGCGGTAGCGCATCATGATGATGAAGGCGCTGAAGGACCCGATCATCGCCAGGAACTCCATCGCGAAGAGAGACCAGCTCGCCGCCCAGTCGACGGTCAGGCCCAGCGGCGCGATGGTCTCCGTCGCGCGCCACCACAGGTAGCGCAGCGACAGTGCCATGGCGATGACGAACAGCGCCGTCCTCTGCACCCCGCTGCGCGGATTGACCAGGCCGGGCAGGATCAGCGCCGCGCCCAGAACCGGCAGCAGGTGCAGGACGCTCGACCCCGCTTCGCTTAGGTACAACGGCGGCAAGGGCTCAGTTCCACAGATCGCGCAGGAAGTTCAGCGGCCGGTCGTCGAAGAACACGCGCCCGGTGCGCCCGATCGGGCAGCCCTCTTCGGGCGTGTCCCGCAGCTCGGGCACCAGCAGGGTCACGTCGTAGCGTTCCAGGTGCTTCTGCGACGGCGCCACGGCCAGTTCGCGATAGACCGTCGCCGCGCCCGACCCGGCCAGCCGCGCCACCGTGCCCTGCATCGTCTGGCTCGACCCGTTGAAGCGGAACGTCGCCGCATCGCCGGTCTGTAGCGTGTTGTAGACGTTTTCCGTCACCGACAGCGTCACCAGGACCGCTTCGCAATTGGCGATGCGCAGCATCGGATCGCCCCGCTGAAGCACCACCCCGTCGGCCACCAGCCGTTCCCACAGCACGCCATGCACGGGGGTCGACACGTTCGCCCCGGCCAGCAGGTTCACCCGCTCCCGTTCCCGTTCGATCCGTGCCTCGTAGGCCGTAACCCGCGCCAGGGCCTCCTTCAGCTCCGCATCCGACACGCCCAGTGCCAGCGACGCCTCGAGGCTCCGCATCTGGTAGGACCAGACCGGGTTCGCCGACCCGTCCAGGTAGGTGCCCTTTTCGACCTCGTCGCGGCGGAATTGCTGTACCGACTGGCTCTCGGACGGGGCCGACCCCGCCCCGCGACGCGGCGGTTCCGGGTCGACCTGCAGCGGTTGCGCGGCCTCCTCGATCCGGTCCAGGCCCTCGCTCGGCACGACCTTGTCGCTTTCGAAGGCCGGCACCTCGCCAGACGTTGCCTCCCCCGACATCGCGGCCAGTTCCCGCCAGCGCGCCTCGCGGTAGGCCCGTGCCAGACCCGAGACCTCGCCGAAATGGTTGCTGCGCCGGTCGCGCACCGTGCGCAGACGGTTCAACTCCGCCAGGGCGAGGTCGCGTTCCATCAGCAGGTCGTTCAGCCGCACCCGGTCAGCCTGATTGTCGCGGATCTCGGCCAGCGGTTCGTCCCGCGTCACTACGGCGCCCAGGGCCAGCGGCGACAGGTCCAGCTGCCCGGCAATCGGGCTGCGCAGCGTCACCACGGGCGCATTGACGACCGCGTTGCTGCTGGCCCCGGCCATCTGTTCCACGACAATAAGATAGAGCGCGCCAACAATGACGACCGCTCCAAGCAAAAGGCGCAAATACCGCAAACCTACGTCTCCTTCACGGGACAACAAACATCCGAAGGAAGTGATTAACCATAGTATAGGGCAAACTTGAGGCAACTTGGCGGAAAGCAGCAAAAAATTGCCGTCAGGCGCAGCCCCCTTCGCGTCGGGCAATTGCCGCCAACCGGCCCAGGGTGGCGGGGTAATAGGGCTGGCTCGGCATCGCCCCGGGCAGGGGAATGCAGCGCACCAGCGCCCGCAGGGCCCGGAACCCCGCATAGTCGCTGACCTCCTGAACAATGCCGTCGGATGTCGCCACCACCGGCACCGGCCCGGCCTGATCGTAAAGCACCGCGCTGCGTGCCACGGCCGGATGGTCGCCACGCCCCGACCAGATCAGGTACAGCGCGACCCGCGCCGCATCGTACCCGTGCAGCGCCGAATGCCGCGGCGAGGGGCGGAACCCGTCTGGCGTCACCAGCGTCCAGTCGGGCACCAGCCCCTCCGCGCTGAGTTCGGCCAGAACCGTCTCTCCGTGATCCGCCGCGCGGATCAGCATGGGGGCGCCATGGGCCTGCCCCAGTTCGCGCAGCGCCCGGGACATGATGTAGGACGGGTTGAACAGCACCCCCGGCGCGCCGCGAGGGCTGTCGGCGGCGGGGGTCAGCAACGGTTCGTCCTCGGTGCGCGGATCGACCGCCAGGCAGTGCGACACCAGCCCCGCCACGATCGCCTCTCCCCGGCCCGCGAATTCGGTCCAGCCCGATTGATGCACCGCGCGCCACAGCGCCCAGGCCCGAAACAGATCGCCATCGGTGGCGGTCTGCGGATCGGGTGCCGCCTGCCCCGGCCGCCAGCGCCAGGACATCAGGCCATCATCGCGCACTGCCAGGACCTGCGCGGCCCAGGTCTCCATCCGCGCGAAAGCGGCCCGGTCTCCTTCGGCCTGGGCCAGCACCATGCCGTATCCCTGGCCCTCGGAATGGCTGGCGGCGTCCTGAAGATCGTCCACCACGCGCCCGTCGGGCCGCAGAAACGCATCCTTCCAGACCTGCCACCCCCGCGCGTCGCCGGCGCTGAGACCCGTCGCCAGGAAAGCGCCGCAACCGGCCAGAACTTGACGTCGCGGAAGCCTCAAATTCCCCTCAAACATTTCTAAAATTGCATCTTTCGGCCATCTTCTTAGCATAGCGTTAACCATCTCAGATCAAGAAGTGACTCGCAGACACGACAAAGTTAGGGCTTAGGCTAGAATGGCACAGAGCGACACCAATACCATCATCCCGACGCTGCCGCGCCCGCCACGGCTGCATAACGCCTTTGTCGGCGCCACCCTGATTTTCGGGATTGTCGCGGTGCTGGTCATTCTCGGCCCCATGGCCCGCTACGGCCGCACGTTCCAGGCCGAGGTTCAGGCCGAAAACGCCCTGCGCGGCGCCCTCGCGCTCGAGGTTGCGATGTCGCGCGCCATCGAACGGGAATGGGACAGTCTTCAGGCCGTGGCCAATGCCGCGGGTTCCGGCAATCTCGACGACATGCGCGAATTTGCCGATGCGGTGCTGGGCGCCGGGGGCCGGATCGCCTGGGCCGGTTTCGCCAATCGCAGCGGCACCATCGTCGTCGGGTCCAACGGCACCCGCCAGGGTGACCAGGTCGGCGAACGCCGCTGGTTCCGCGAGGGCCTGCAAGGCGGGTCCATCGGCAACGTCTACCGTGCCTCGAAGCCGCGCCCCGGATCGAATTACCAGATCGAAGAACTGCTGAACCTCTCGACCCCCGTTACCAACGAGGACGGAGAGGTCATCGGCGTCTTCGCCTACAACCTCCGCATGCCCTGGCTGGACGGCTATCTGAAATCCACGGCCGAGGAATTGCGCCTCGATGCCTTCGTCCTGAACCGCGAAGGCACCATCCTGGTGCAACGGCTTGGTCAGGGCGCGTCGCCGCTTGCCGAGACGACGATTGACCGGTTGCAACTGAACCGGACCCAGGTGATCCCCTCGGAAAGCCCTGCTGGCGATCGCGAAATCCTTGCCATCGTGCCCAATTTCGGGACTGACTCGATGCCGCCGCTGAACTGGTCGCTGATCGTGCGGATGCCCGCCGCTGTCATGGTCTTCGACGGACGGTCCCTGCCGATGACCCTGTTCATGAGCCTGGTCAGCCTCATGGCCCTGCTGCTGGTCTTCACCCTGGTCTTCGCGCGGCATTTCCTCGACCCGTTCGAGCGGCTCGCCGAAACCTCCCGCGCCATGGCCGAAGATCACGACGTCTACCCGGAGGAATTCTCGTCCTCCCGCGAAAGCTCCCTCCTGTCGCAATCGCTCAGCCGCCTGCAATCGCGCATCCCCGACTGACAGGCGCCTGCCCCTGCCCCTGCCCCAGCCGTGACGTGTCCGTCCCCTGTCGTGACCTGTCCGTTGCCCCTGTGACGGTCGTGCCAGCGATGCGCGACCGCACCGACCGGATACCGACGCAATACCGACGTGATACCGACGTCCCGTTCGGGGCGTTAACCCGATCTCTCGCTGCGCTGCGTCAAAGCAATGTGCAAGCGCGGCAAAAATGAAACATACAATGCAAATACTGCATATATTGACCTAGCGGCCCTGTAGATATTTTCAGGTATTTCAGGCACGAAGCAATCAATGAGCAGCGGCGCGTCTCCCCCGACGCGCATAGGATAAAAAACAAATAAAATAGGCACTTACCACGATGATCGGATTGCTTCTTCAAGGTGTCCTGGAGACCCGCGCCAACTTCATTCTGGCCGCCGCCGCCGTCTGTACGGTAATGGCCATGACCCTCGTGCTGCTGATGCGAAACAGCGCCACCGCGACCACCCGCCAGCGCCTGTTCGGCGCCGCCTGGATCGCGCTTGTCGCCGGGGTCGGTGTCTGGACCACCCATTTCGTCGCCATGATCGGCTACCGCCCCGACGCCGCCCTCACCTATGACCTTGAATTGACGTCGATTTCCATCCTCGTCGGCATCGTTTTCGTGGGCCTGCCCATCGCCGCGAGCGAGATTTTCCGCGACCGCCTGGAACGCATGGGCCTCGGCGCCTTCACCGCCCTCGGCGTGGCCGGCATGCACCTCACCGGGATGACCGCGGTCGAAAACTGCCTGCCCACCTATAACCCCCTTGTTCTGACGGCAGGAATCGTGATCTCGATCCTCTGTTTCAGCTTCGCGCTGACCCGCGTCGACACCGATTCCAAGGGTCTTCTGGGCAAGGCCGCGGGCATCATCGCCGGTGTCTGCAGCCTGCATTTCATCGCCATGGCCAGCGTGTCCCTGAACATGTTCGACATGGGCGAAACCGGCATCGGCGGCGTGACCCTGTCGATCATGGTCGCCATCGTCGCACTCAGCGTTTTCGCGGCCACGATGATCGGCACGTTCAACCACCGCCGCGCCCTCGCCACCGGCCGTCTGCAGGGCGATGACACGCTGGTGGCCTGAGCATAAAAACGCAGAAATCTCATTGAAATCAATAGGCTAACGCGATCCCACCAAAAACAAAGGCCCGCCAATGGCGGGCCTTTTAGCGTCAGGCCATGGCGGCTAGCTCCGGGATCGGCGGGTTCAGGTCCCCGGCAAAGTGGCAGGCCACCTAGTGCCCGTTCGTTACCTTGGACAGAACCGGTCTCTCGGTCCGGCACTTGTCCTGGGCGAAGGGACAGCGCCCCGCGAAACGGCATCCGGGCGGCGGGTTGATGGGCGATGGCGGCTCTCCTTCCACGGTGAACCTCTCGCGCCCCTGGTCCCGATCATCCGGCGACAGGGCCGCAGCCATCAGCGACCAGGTGTAGGGATGCTGGGCGCCCGAAAAGATCTCTTCCACCGGGCCGGTTTCCACGAACTCGCCCAGGTACATCACCGCGACATGGGTGCAGATATTCTGCACCACGGCGAGGTCGTGAGAGATGAAGATATAGGTCAGGTTCTTGGTTTTCTGCAGCCCTTTCAAAAGGTTCAGGATCTGCGCCTGGATCGCCACGTCGAGCGCAGGGACGGGTTCGTCACAGACGACAAGCCGCGGTTCGGTCACCATGGCCCACGCAATGCACAGCCGCTGTCGTTGCCCGCCCGAGAACTGGTGCGGGAATAGCCGCTTGGCATCGGGATGCAGGCCCACGGCTTCGAACATCTCGTCCACGCGGGCCTCGCGCTCGGCCTTGGTGCCGAAATCCATCAGGTCCAGCGGTTCCCGCACCGCACGCCCTGCCCGCAGTCGCGGGTTCAGCGAGGAGAAGGGATCCTGGAACACCGTCTGGATGTCCTTGTGTGCCTTGCGCAGCGGTTCGCCCTCTAGCCCCGACAGGCTGTGTGGGCCCAAAGACATGGACCCCGCGACCGGGTCCACCAACCGCATGAGCGCCTGCGCGGTCGTCGATTTTCCCGACCCGCTTTCGCCGACGATCCCAAAGCTCGACCCGGCCTCGACTCGGAAGGTCACGCCATCGACGGCCTTGACCACGTCGCCCGAGGCCAGCGGAAAATGGACCTTGAGGTCCTGAACATCAACGAGACTCATGCCAGGGCCTCCTCTTTCGCGTACCAGCAAAGGGCGGTTTGAGCGGTGCCGACGGGCAGCCGCGGCGGGTCTTCGGACCGGCAGCGTTCATCCGCCAGCGCGCAGCGCGGCGCAAAGCGGCAGGCCTTGGGGAACCGGCCCAGCGGCGGCACCATGCCGGGGATTTCGCCCAGCGACCCGGCATCGGGCAGACGCGCCGCCGCGCCCAGTTTCAGCCGCGGGGTGCGGGACATCAGGCCACGGGTATAGGGGTGGGCCGGCCGGTCGAGGATATCGCCCACCGGGCCGCTTTCGATCGACTTGCCGGCGCAGAACACCGCGACCTCGTCCGCCATTTCTGCCACCGCGCCAAGGTCATGGGTGATCAGCATGATCGCGGTTTCTGTATCCATCTGCAGGTCTCGCAACAGGCGGAAGATCTGAGCCTGCACCGTCACGTCGAGCGCGGTGGTCGGTTCGTCCGCGATGATGACCTTGGGGCGGCAGGCCAGAGCGATGGCGATCATCACCCGCTGCCGCATTCTGCCCAATAATTCATGGGGATAAGCGGCCAGACGGTCCTCCGGCGACGGGATCGGGATAGCGCGCAGCATCTCCAGCGCGATCTCGCGGGCCTTGGTCTTGTGCTGGTGCGGTTCGACCACCTCGGCAATCTGGCGTTCCACCGTCAGCAGCGGGTTGAGCGAGGTCATCAGCTCCTGGAAGATCATAGAGATCATGTTGCCGCGCAATTGCCGCAGCCGGGCGGGCTTGATCGTCGTCATCTCTTCGCCCGCCAGTTGGATGGAGCCGGACGCGACCGAAAACCGGTCGGGCAGCAGTCCCATCGTGGCCAGCGCGGTCATCGACTTGCCGCAACCGGATTCACCGACCACGCCCAATGTCTTGCCGGGAAAGAGGTCGAGGGACACGCCGTCAAGAACCCGGTGGACCTGGATCCCGGTACCCACGTCGACGCAGAGGTCACGGACAGAAAGGATGGGGTCCATCAGCGTCTCCAAAGTTTGGGGTTGAGGGCGTCGTTGATGCCATCGCCGACCAGCGAAATGCCCAGCACGGTGAGGAAGATCGCAATGCCGGGCAGCGTCACCGTCCACCAGGCATCGCGCAGGTAGTTGCGGTTCTCGCCGATGATCAGGCCCCAGCTCATCTCGTTGGGATCGCCAAGGCCGAGGAAGGCGAGGCCCGCCTCGAACAGGATCGCGCCACCGATGGCCAGGCCGGCGGCAACGATCAGCGGCGGCAGGGCGGGCAGGATCTGGAAGAACTCGGTCACCTTCAGCAGCGCGACATCGACCTAGCCGCCGAAATAGCCTGCGCAGGAGCCAATCAGGATGCCGACCACCACCGAAAGTCAGAGGATCGCTAGCAACTCCGGGTCGTCGCGGCGCAGAATGGCTCCAAAGGCCTCCCGGCCAACGCCGTGCCAGTTGAACACCGTCTCAACCAGCACGGCACCGGCCAGAAGCTGACCATCTGCAGGCCCAGCTTGGTGACCACGGGGATCTGCCCGTTGCGCAGGCCGTGGCGATAGGTGACCTGCCGTCCCGACAGCCCCTGGTGCGCGATACGGATGTCATCGGCTCCAAACACGTCGAGCATGGAGGCCCGTGCCAACCGCGAACAAAGCGCGATGTAGATCGAGGGGGCCTGGCGAGGATGGGTTTCATGGGATGCGTCGTGAGCGCGGACCGCGCCGATGTTTGGCATGCCGTGGTACAGCAATAGGCCTTTGATATCGACGCCCCCTGCGCAATCCTGGAGGGCAAGGGCCTGAAGGTTTGGGACCAGGCAGGACGCAAATTCCTCGACGCCGTGCCGGGCGGCTTCGACTACACCAACTCCGGGTCCGAGGCGAACGAGAAGGCGTTCAAGATCGTTCGCCAGATTGCCCATAAGAAGTATGGTGGCAAGAAGACCAAGTTCCTGTGCCGCGAACGCGATTACCACGGCAGCTCGATCGGCGGCCAGCCGGAGCGGGTCGCGCAATACGGCCCCCTCGCCCCCGGTTTCGTCGAGGTGCTGCATTACTTGGAATACCGGGCCCAATGAGATGTGGAAAATTATGGCGAACGCGCCGCCGACGCCATCGAAGAGGTCATCCTGCGCGAGGGGCCGGACACGGTCGGCGCGCTCTGCCTTGGACCGATCACTACGGGTGGCGGCGTCATCGCCCCGCCCGAAGGCTAATGGCCCCGCGTGCAGGAGATCTGGCGCAAGTACGATATCCTGCTGCATCTCGGCTTTCGGGGGGTGCACCGCCGGGCCCGCCACCGCTCTGGAAAACCTGCGCATCATCGAGGACGAGGACCTGCTGGGCAATTGCACCCGGATGGGAGAGCATCTGATGAAGCGGCTGAAGGACAGGCTCGCCATCATCGGTGACGTGCGCGGCAAGGGCCTGTTCCAGAAGCTGCATCTGGTGGCAGACCGCACGACCAAGGAACCGCTAGCCGCAAGGCTGTTCGCCCAGGTCTTTGCCGAATGCGTTGCGCGGGGCGTGTTGGTGGGGATGACGAACCGGTCGCTGCCGGGGCTGAACAACACGATCTGCCTGTCCCCTGCCCTGACCGTCACCGAAGACGAAATCGACCAGATTGCCGATACGCTAGACCTCGCCCTGGGCGTAGTCGGTGACGATATCTGTCAAGGCGTCCGGGCTGCCCTTTCCGAACATGACCGTTCCCTTCCGGACCTAGCAGCCTGACCGAGGCTTGTGGCGGCACTGCCCCGGCGGGTTGCCGCAGGCTGTTTGGAGCAACAAGAAACGACGTCCCTTTTTGCTTCGAACCGAAAATACTCGGACATGTGTCACATTTTCGATCAGGGTGCTTTTCGAGGCCGAATTCCAGCCCTCCGATCACTCCGCACATGCAGTCAATGTCCCCAACCATGAAGTTCCAGAAAGGCAACGAACGGCCTGTATACTTCACTATGACGAAGACTGGTCGTCCAGCGATGTAACGATCGCGCCGTCTGCATGCGATCCATATCGCGGGTAAGTTATTTCAGTCTACCGTTCGACAAGAAACCTAAAACCAAGAAATCAACTACTAATTCAAAATTGTTTTCTTGACCCATCAATTACCCGCGTGGTTCGCTATTGCTTACGCAAGGACCGGCGCTCGCTCACATTTTGTCGCCCGTCCAGCGCATGCATTTGAAAGGACATTTCCATGGGGACTTTGGACACGGTCAGTGGCTACCTGACTGTAGGCTCGTCAATTTTCCAAGCGGCAAGTATCGCAAACGGGCTGATCCAAGGCTTCGCCAACGGAGAGATCGACAGTCCTGAAGATTTCTTCAATGTGCTGTTCGGCGGTGGCACGGACGCTGCAAATCAAGAGATAAACCAGAAGCTCGACCAATTGCTGGTTGCTGTCGATGAGATCAGTTCACAGATCGATGTCCTTGGCGCCGAACTCAAGCAGATGATCGAAGAGCAAACCGACCTGCTGGTCGGTGTCGAGATGGCGCAACTCTTGTCCGACGTGTCGCGCGAACGAGAGCGGTTGGCGAGTTTCGACCCTTACGCAGAGCCGGGAGAGACTGGCTATGTCGCGCCAGATCAGCTCGACGGCTATTTCCAGGGTTATGTTGACGAATCCAGCCGACTGCTGGGCCGAATTTCGGCTATAGCGAACGAAGTTCTGGATATCCCTGGAACCGAAGCGAACGAGAAGCTGGAATTGAACGCCTCAATGGTGCTGGCGATCAATCACGCTTTGGAGCTACGGTTCCAAGTCGCCGCACGTTTTGAACAGGAAACCCTCGGTTCTACCCAGCTGACCTCGGTTCTCCAGGATGCGATCGCGCCGCTTGAAAAAGCGGTTAACAACATCCGAGGCATTGGCCCCAGCGTCTATGATCACGAGGTGTACTCGGAAAGTGTCAATTCCGAAGACCTGGACGGGCCCGTTTACATGGATATGAACGGCGACAACGTCGCCGATGAGGTTCATTTCTCCTACACATATTACGGCGTGCGACCTGATGCCAACAGCCTGAGTCCGATCCAATTTTCGACCTATCGCGACCCTGAGATCGCTCTGGCCGAGAACCTGCAGATTCCCATCTTTGCCCCGCCGATCCACATAGACCAAAACTACACGCTGGTTCAGGATCTCGGCAACGGGACATATAACGCAGTTATTGTCGACCACATCGCCAAGTACGAAAGCAGCATCCCAGGTATTGATGGCATCGAAAATCCGCTGGAGCCGGGCGACCCCAACCTAAGTCTGCGATGGCCCGACGACATTGATGATATCCTGAACGCCTTGCAGTCGATTGGTTACTACGAAACCGTCAACCGTCTCGGCGTGGAGCTGTGGCGCGAGCCGTTCGAGGTGCAATCCGCCTTCGGGGGAATCCTCGAGGTACTGAGGGACATGACCGGTGGTATCGAAAGCGACACCCCTGATGACCTTGGACACATCATTGGTAGTCAGTCCCGCGACTACTTGCGCGGTGATCCCGATGGCAACTTGATATCGGGTTTGTCCGACAACGACACCGTGCGCGGTCGCGATGGCGACGACACATTGTTCGGCGGCCCCGGCGATGACCTGGTCAAGGGTGACAGCGGAAACGATGAAATCTATGGAGGTGTCGGGGCAAACTACCTACTCGGTGGCAGTGGCGACGACACGATCGAAGCCGAAGAAGTCAGCCGTATGGAGGGGGGCTTCGGCAATGACATTCTTGATGCAAAAGGTGTTGGCTTCAGCGCTTTTGGTCATGATCTTCGCGGTGACGAGGGCAACGACACACTTCGCGGCAGTTCCAAAGGGGATGTCCTGATCGGCGGGGCGGACGACGACCTTCTCCTCGGGCGCGACGGGGACGACTTGATGAGCCCCGGTACGGGCAATGACTACGTCATCGGGGGCGTTGGCTTTGATACAGTTGTGTATGATGGGCCAATTGCAGATTTCGTCATCAGCGATGTGCAATTTGGATTCGACCCTGACTTGACGACGCCTTTCACCGGTTTCGGGGCCCAGGTCACTGGTCCGATGACGTCCGATTTACTGCATACGGATATCGAAAAGCTGGTCTTTTCGGATGACGAAATCGTTTTCGGCGTACGCCAGCTCTCAGGTGAGCGCGCTCCGACCGAAGGCATGGATATCCTTTTTGCCCCACCGTCGAACGACGTTATCGACATGTTGGGCGGCAACGACGCCATCCATGGCTGGCGCGGCGACGATACAATACGCGGCGGCACCGGCAACGACACCATGATCGGGGGCGAAGGCCTGGACGAATTGTTCGGCCAGAGCGGTGACGACGATCTGGATGGCGGCGAAGGCGCCGATACCATGACCGGCGCTGAGGGTTCCGACACGTACCACGTCGATGACATTGGCGACCTCGTGGTCGAGGTTGAGGGGCATGCTGGCCGCGATCACGTTCGCAGTGCTGTCGACTTCAGGATAGGCAGCTCGCATATCGAGGATGTCAGCCTTATAGGCTCCGCACGCATTGCGGTCGGGAATGCACTCGGCAACCAGCTTGTCGGTCACTACCTCGACAACATCTTGGACGGGATGGGTGGTGACGACACGATGATGGGCGGCACCGGTAACGACACTTACGTACGGAGAGACGCTGGCGATCGTATCATCGAGTACGAAAACCAGGGGCATGACCTTGTCAGGGCCCTGATGAATACCGGTCTGATGGACTTCGTAGAGGATCTCGAACTTCTCGGTGCGGATGACTTGAACGGCACTGGCAACGAACTCAACAACGTTCTTACCGGCAATTCAGGCAATAACCGGCTGAACGGCAAGGCCGGTAACGACACCATCTATGGAGGCGACGGCGAGGACGAAATGATCGGCGGTGCCGGAATCGACGTCATGAATGGCGGAAAGGGTGGAGACGTCTACCGCATCGATCACGCCGATGACCGGATTATCGAAAGCCGCAGCTGGACAGGCACCGACACGGCGATATCCTCCGTCGACTTCCGGACCGGCAACCGCCATATCGAGAATGTGGAATTGGTCGGCAGCGCCAAGGTCGGCGCCGGCAACGGGCTTCAAAACCACATCAAAGGCAACGCCGAGGACAACATCTTGGATGGCGGCAAGAACAATGACACCCTGGAGGGCGGCACTGGAGATGACCGCTACCTCGTCAGGGCTCCTGGTGACACTGTCATCGAAGCTGCCGACGAAGGTATAGATACCGTACTGGCATTCCGCAGTTACGCGATGGAGGCGCATGTCGAAAAGCTCTTCATGCAGACCGTCTACACGAAGGACGGCGACCCCGCGATCTTCAACGGGATCGGCAACGCGCTCGACAATACGATCGTGGGCACCCCCTTCGACAATTTCGTTATCGGGCGCGAAGGGCGCGACACCCTGAAAGGACAGGGCGGCGCGGACAGTTTCGTATTTGACCGTGCAATAGGCGCCTCCAATGTCGACCGGATCATAGATTTCAACACAAACAGCGCCAATGAAGGCGACAGGCTGTTGATGAAGAGTTCAGAATTTGGCGGCATGACCACCGGCTCACTTGGCGCAAGTGCGTTTGTCACAGGAACTGTCGCCGCTGACGCCTCGGACCGGTTCATCTTCGATCAAGCCGCGGGTCAGTTGTGGTTCGACGCCGATGGTTCTGGTGGAGCAGAAAAAGTACTGGTCGCCACATTCGAGCAAAACGCCACAGTGTCGGCTAGTGACATCGAGATTTTCTGATCTTGGACATACATGTATCGGAGGCTCCGCAGCCTCCAAGACGACGACAACAGCCGTGTCAACGGCTGCCGCGGAGATGCGGCTGGTTTACTGAATCTGCGGCGCCGAGCATCACGGCGCCAAAATCGAAACTGCCATTTGCAAACTAGCCCTTTTGATCTTTCGGCAGCGCCGCGGCCAGCTTGACCAGTTCGACCAGTGACCGAACGGCCAGCTTTTCCAATATGCGGGCGCGGTGATGGTCGACGGTCCGCGGACTGATCCCGAGGGCCGCCGCGATTTCCTTGCTCGAGGCTTCGGCCGGCTTGGCCAGGACCTGGTCGACGATCTCGGCCTCCCGTTCGGTCAAACGGGAAAACCGGGCGCGGATCTCGTCCGCTTCGGCGGTGGAGGCGCGTTTTGCCTCGGCCATGTCCAGCGCGACTTCGATCCGCTCGACCAGTTCGGACTGGCGGAACGGCTTTTCCAGGAAATCCACCGCGCCGCTCTTCATCGCCTGAACGGATTCGCGCACGCCGCCATGGCCGGTGATGAAAACGATCGCCAGGGGCCATCCGCGGGAGTTCAGCTCTTCCTGAAGCTCCAGCCCATTCACATCGGGCATGCCGTAATCCAGCACGAGACAGGCGGATCGGCTGCCGTCAAAGCCCGAGAGGAACGCCTTGGCGGACTCGAACGCTTCGACCTCGAAGCCACGTTGCCGCAAGGCCCGGGTCAGCGAGGTTCGGATATCCTGATCGTCATCGACGACAAAAACGAGGCGGTCCTGCTCGGTCATGCAACCCTGGTTTCCGGTTCTGCGACGCCCACGGTGAAATAGAAACGGGCGCCATGCGGCTCGCGACTTTCATGCCACAAGCGGCCTCCATTGGCTTGCACGATTGACTGACAAATCGAAAGCCCCAATCCCATTCCAGTGGGTTTCGTGGTTTCGAAATCGGCAAAAAGATTAATCTTCGGGTCAACACCCGGGCCATTGTCCGAAACGATCATCAGGATCTGGTTGTCCTGGCAATGCGCCGTCAGGTGCACGTGCCGATCCGCCTGATCCGTCGAGGCCAGCGCCTCGATCGCATTGCGAATGAGATTGACCAGCACCTGCGCAATCTGAAGGCGATTGGCGTGGACCGGGGGCAACCGCCCCAGATCCGCCGAGATCGAGACATTGGCCGCCCGCGCCTCTGCAATGACGAGGTGCCGGGTCTGTTCGACGAGGCCAGCCAGGTCGAAATCGCTGCGGATACCCTCGTCGCGGCGAATGAAGGCGCGCAGGGCCTTGATGATCTCGCCCGCCCGCATGGATTGTTCCGCGATTTCCTCGAGCGTATTGCGCAATTCCTTGTCGGGATTGCCCAGTTGATCGACCGAATAAAGCGCGGAATCCGCGTTTTGCGTGATCGCGGTCAGGGGCTGGTTCAATTCATGCGCCAGCCCGGCGGCGACCTGCCCCATCGTGTTGTCGCGTGACAGGTTCGACAATTCACGGCTGAGTTCCGCGATCTGGTCCTCGGTCTGCTTGGACTGGGTGATGTCCTCCATCGTGAGGACGTAATGCAGCGGCTTGCCGTCGTGGTTGAAGATCATGATGGCGTTGACCGCGACCCAGATCACCTCTCCGTCGCTGCGCAGGCAGCGCAGTTCGTGGTTGATCTCCTGCGGGACCTCGGGCTGCGCGGTGTCGAAGAGCAGGAAGAGCGGATCGTCCGGATGGGCCAGGTCGCCGAAATCCATCTGCATCAGGGCCTCGGCATCATAGCCGGTGATGGATGAGAATTTCTCGTTCACGCGCAGGAAGCGGCCTGTCTCGGTGTCGATCTGGGCCATCCCGCGCGAGGACAATTCGAAGGTGCGGCCATATTCGATTTCCGTCGCCCGCCGCGCCGCGATCTGCTGCATCAGGGTGCTATTGGCCTTTTCCAATTCGTCATAGGTTTTCGGCAGGGGATCGGCCGGGTCCAGTTCTCCCTGCGAAATCAGCGCGGATCGGACGGCAAAGGCGCGCACGGGCTTGTAGATGTAATTGGCCAGCCCCAGACCGGCCAGCCCGGTGATGGCGGCCACCAGCGCAGCGATCCAGATATT
Source organism: Pseudooceanicola atlanticus (assembly GCF_000768315.1). Taxonomy (GTDB): domain Bacteria; phylum Pseudomonadota; class Alphaproteobacteria; order Rhodobacterales; family Rhodobacteraceae; genus Pseudooceanicola; species Pseudooceanicola atlanticus. The sequence goes on along the minus strand of NZ_AQQX01000001.1, from coordinate 736,227 downwards.
GTCCAGGCGGTTCTGCTTGATCACCTCGGTGAAATCGCTTTCAGGCGCGTAGGCGGCAGTGATCCAGGACAGGTTTTCATTGATCGGCGGCATGACGACCGAAACATAGGTTTCGCCGTTATAGGTGAATTGAGACAGCGTCTCTTCCTCGACCGAAACTGTGCCGCTATCCATCAGATGGGCAAAGGCGGCCCTGGCAATCGGGTCTTCGAATTGCCTGATATCGACAAATCGCAACGTGCCGTCCGCGTCCTGCGTTTTCAGCAAGTCCTTGTTCGGATGCGCGATCACGTCGCCATTGCTGTGGATGATCAACGCCCGGCCAGAGGCGCCGATCCTCAACCGGGCCAGGAAGTCAGAGATTTCGCTGATCTCGATGTCGACCCCGACGATTCCGCGGATCGCCTCCGGCCCGCCAAGCACCGGAGAGGCCAGAGTGATCCCCGGCCTCTGGGAGGAGAAGAAGATATAGGGATCGGTCCAGACCGTCGTCAGCCGTTCCCGCGCCAGCGTGTACCAGGGCCGCGTGCGGGGGTCATATGGATCGTCCGGGTCCATCCGCCGCTCGATCACGTTGAAATCCTTGTCGCGCCAGATCAGTTCCACCGTGCGGGTTTCGCCCTCGTTGCGGATGATCTTGGTGCGGAACGGCCCCGGCGATTCGCTGCGCATGACGTAGACGAAGCTGCCATCCTCGGTCCCGTGATAGAGACCGGAAAATTGCGGGGCCAACTGCAATTGCTGAAACAGAAGACGTTCCAGCAATTCGGGGACGTCGCTGGCAATCACCCGATCCTGCGCCAGACGCGCCGACAATTCCGCCGCGCCGCGGGCCGGTCCAAGGAACCCGCGGGAATGTTCAATCGTGTTGGTGCCGATATCGCTCAGCAGGTCGCGGGCATGGTCCAGCAGGGCCCGTTCGGACGTGACATAGGAAGAAAAGACCACGGCGAGAACGGCAATGAATTGCAGCCCCGCCAATCCGATCGCGAGCATTGCCCCCAGTGAGTTCCGCATGGCCTGTTTCCTTTCTTCACCGGCCAGCCGAGGCGCAACCGCAGGGCCCGAGTCTCCACAATTCGTCTCAGCGCGCAACTGCGGTGCCGGCACATCCTTATAGGCAATATTACGGAGGCAATCATGCGCATTTTACCCTTCGCCCCCATGTGCAACACTTGTCTTGCGAGCCACACCTGCCCAACCATCCCCAAAGCGTAAGTGTGGAGAATATTTAAAAAATTATTTGCACGGCGTTTGTGAGTGGGCGTCAATAGCAATCTATTTAGTCATCAGCCGGTGTCGGACTTTCGGGTCTGCGCCGGCTGAATTATTTTGACCTTTCCATTCATTCCAGCACAGGGCGACGCAGCAAAGGACAGCTTTCTCAAGGATGATGGTCGGGCCGTCTGCTTTGGTCGCGATCCGGTCCCGACTTCGGAAATCGCATGGCATTCGATCTGCGATCAGACCTTGTCCGAACGACAGGGGTGAGTTGCGCCGCCTGAGCAAAAACCAACCCGGGTCTGGGACCTGATCGTCAGAAAATCTCGATATCCCCGGCAGTCACGATCGCGTTCTGCTCGAAGGTGGCGACCAGGATTTAGGTTGCTACGCCGGTGCCGTCGCTTTCGCACTACATACTCCCCGAGGTCTGATCGAAAATGATCCGGTCAGACGTGTCGCCAGCCGTCGTGCCTGTCACGCAATCTGCAGTCGCGAGCGCTCCGGCCGTCATGCCGCCAAACACGCTGTCTTTCAGCAATAACCTGTCGCCCTCATTCACCGTGTCGACGTTGAAATCGATGATCCGGTCAACATTCGACGCGCCGAGCGCGCGGTCGAAGACAAAAGTATCCGCACCCTCCTAGCTCCTTCAGCAGATCGCCCGCCGCGCCCCCGTCCCGCGTGTCGTGACCGGAACCGTCGGAAGGCGTGTGGATATCCTTACAGCAAAATCATGTTGGCCAGAGCTGCGCCCAGAATGGCTAGGATATCCCCATCGGTCGGCCACTCGATATCGCTGTGCCTTTGTGCGCCGACTGTGTTGGTATTTGTGCGGAGCTCGGTACCAACCCGAGCTCACGTGCCGTCGAACCGCCGAGCGAGAATAACGTAACCCGCTGCGTCATCGCGGGTTGTTCCTGATGCTCCGCGTCTACGGAATTCATCAAAAAATCGGTGGGGGGTACCAAAAAGCTTTGTATATACACGGCGCCGTTCCTGATCGACTGAAAAAATCATCATGACGGCGCAATCGGTTCAGGTTACGTAACTTGTATCAAGCACAAACGTTCAGGTCGATCCGGGTGTGCGCCACCGCCCCCAAACGAGCGGCCGCGGCGTCCAATGCGCGCACGCGCTCTGATCAATCAGATAGACGGGATGATCGGCCTGTTGGTCAGCACGGACAGGCGCACTTTGCCCTTTGGGCCCCGGAACACCGCAAGACGCAAGACCGATGACACCTCGCCGCGATCCGTAGTGGTATATGGTCGTGGCAACCGCGATGGCCTGAACAGCTACAGCGGTCTCAGTTCAGGCAAGAGAGGCGCTCAGCGACCTGCGTCAGGGTTGCCGCCCGGTGTTGAGCCGGCTTTCGTCGCCATCCACGGCCTTGAGCAGCATGGGGTGGATGACCGCGAACCACAGCGGCGGCACCAGCATCAGAGCGAAGACGCCGGGATAGCCCGAGGGCAGCTCTGGCGCGCCGTCCACATCCGCCAATGTCTGGAATGGCTTCTGCGCGTTCGTGTGATGATCGGAATGACGTTGCAGGTTGAAGAACAGCAGGTTGGAAAAGAAGAAGCTCGAGTTCCAGGAATGCTCCGGTCGGCAGGGCTCCCTCTTGCCGTCGATCATGCGGCGGGCGATGCCGTAATGCGCGGTGTAATTCGCCATGGTGATGGTGAACCAGACCGACGCGCATATCAGCACGTAGACCCCGAGCGCGACGGGGCCGAAGGCCAGTGTCAGGCCCAGGGCCATGGCCGCCGTGACCGCCCAGCTTTGCGCGATCGCGTTCCGCCAGTGCCAGAACGGCAGCCCCTTGCGCGCAAGTCGCGCCCGTTCTGCCCGCAAGGCGCCGACGAACACGCCCGGAATTTCGCGCAGCGCGAAGCGGTAGATGCTTTCGCCGTAGCGGGCCGAGGCCGGATCGCGCGGCGTGGCCACGTGAACATGGTGCCCCGTATTGTGTTCGATCGAGAAATGGCCATACCCGATCAGCCCGAGGGCAATCTGGGCCACGCGCCGGTCGCGTTTGGATTTTGCATGCCCCAGTTCGTGCCCCACAAGCACGAGGGGAGCATGGATCAGGCCCAGGCCGATGCCGAACACGATGAGCTGCCCCGGGCCGAAAAGACCAGAAGCGGCCAGGCCGCAAGCCAGGATGATCGAAAGTGCGAAGAGCCCGGTCACGATGAACAGCAGGCGGCGGTAATACGGGTCGCCCTCGAGCTCCATTAGCACTTCGAGCGAGATATTGCGATGATCCCGACCGAAGATGTGGTCAATGGCCGTGCAGACGCCGAACAGCAGGACAAGCGGCGCGACCGCGATGGCCCAGGCTGGCGCTCCGAGGCCAAGCGCCAGAAGGCTCATGGGAACGATCATGGGCATCGTAAGGCCCACAGGCCAGAGAGCGCGACGGGGATCCACCGAGTGGGTACTGATAAGGCTCATGTAAAATCCGAAAGACTGAAATGCTGTCGGAAAATATCATGCAGAGGTCTCTTATCAAAGGACTATGCGCCAGAGGGGCAAATACCGAAGGAGACCGGCCTGCCCAGGGTGGGAGGCATGAGAAACGGCCGACCCGCCGTGAGGGACGGGCCAGCCTGATCGGGAGATTCATGTGCGGCGCGTCGGCCGAATTTCGGCATATCACATTGATAATTAAGCCAAGTCACCCGGCAGGACATCTGCCGGGACGTTCTGGTAGCAGACCGGCCGCAGGAAGCGGCGGATCGACAGGGTGCCGACGGAGGTCGCGCCGAAATTGGTGGAGGCCGGGTAAGGGCCGCCATGAACCATCGTATCCGCGACCTCGACACCGGTGGGGAAGCCGTTGACCAGCAGCCGGCCCGCCTTGCGTTCGAGGATCGGCAACAGGCGGCGCGCATCTTCGGCATCGCCCCCATCCATCTGGATCGTGGCGGTCAGCTGGCCTTCGAAGCCGCGGGCCAGATGCTCCATCTCCGCACGGTCCGAGACGCGGACAACAAGGCCGAGCGGGCCGAACACCTCTTCTCCAAGAGATTGATCCCGAAGGTAATTCTCGGCATCCGTCTCGTACAGGTTCGGCGTGGCCATGCGGCCTTCGGGATCGGTCGTCAGCACCGGACGCACCGCGTTGCGGGCGTCGAACCGGGCCTTTCCGTCCCGGTAGGCGGCGGCGATGCCGTCGGTCAGCATCTTCTGCGGGGCGACGTCCTGAAGGGCGGCCGCCGCGGATTTCACGAAGGCATCGCCCGCAGCCCCCTTGGCCACGACGGCGATGCCGGGATTGGTGCAGAACTGGCCCGCACCCATGGTCAGCGACCCGGCCCAGCCGGTGCCGATCTCTTCCCCGCGGGCCGAGGATGCCTGTTCGAGGATGAACATCGGGTTAACTGACCCGAGCTCCCCGAAGAACGGGATCGGTTCGGGGCGCTGCGCGCAGAGATCGAACAACGCCCTGCCCCCGCCGAGGGAGCCGGTGAAGCCCACGGCCTTGATCAGCGGATGCTGCACAAGTGCCTGACCCACATCGCGTTTTCCGCCCTGGATCAGAGAGAAGACACCGGCGGGCATGTCGCAGGCGACGATGGCGGCATGGATGGCCTCGGCCACGATTTCGCCGGTGCCGGGATGGGCGGAATGGCCCTTCACCACGACCGGGCAGCCTGCGGCCAGCGCCGCGGCGGTGTCGCCGCCGGCGGTGGAAAAGGCCAGCGGGAAGTTCGAGGCCCCGAAGACCGCGACCGGACCGATGGGGCGCTGCATCATGAAAAGTTCAGGCCGCGCAAGGGGTTGGCGGTCGGGCAGCGCCTGATCATGGCGGATGTCGAGGTAATCACCCTTGCGGATATGGCTGGCAAAGAGCCGCAGCTGACCCGTGGTGCGGCCGCGTTCACCTTCCAGCCGGGCCTCGGGCAGGCCGGTCTCAGAGGTACCGATGGCGGTGATGGCGGCGCCGCGCGCCTCGATCTCGTCGGCGATTTTACCAAGGAAAACAGCGCGCTGTTCGCGGGTCGTGTAGCCGTAGGTCCAGAACGCATCCTCGGCCGCGCGGCAAGCACGGTCCACCAGGTCGGGGGTGCCGACGGAATAGTCATGCGCCGGGCCATGGGCCGGCTCGGAGGTGAATCGCGTCTCTCCGGCGACCCAGTCTCCGGCGATCAGGTGCTTGCCATGGGGGGTGAAATCGGGGCTCGTTCCGTCCATCTGTAGGGTCCTTTCGGGTCTCGGATCCGGCATCGGCAATGCGTCGGTATCACGTCGGTATTACGTCGGTGCCCCGAAACGGGGCGTTCATCAGCTGTTCATCCCGCGTCGCGGGCGTCAGGCGCGTCGGTCAGGCCGGGGCCAGCAGCCCGCGGGCGGCAAGGTTGGCCATCAGGGCGCGGGTGCCGAAGGTCCATTCCGGCGCTTCGGTCGACAGGCGCACAATGTTGGTCAGCGCGCCGAGGCCCGGGGCCGAGATCGTGACGACATCGCCGGTCTTGTGGGTGAAGCCCTCGCCCGGGACGTCGCGATCCTCGGTCGGGGCGAAAAGCGTGCCGAGGAACAGCACCACCCCGTCGGGATACTGGTGATGGCGTCCCAGCGTCTGGGCGACCAGGTCTTCGGGGTCGCGGCTGATCTCGGACATCGAGGAATGGCCGGTCAGGCTGTAGCCATCCGTGCCTTCGACCGTCAGGGTCAGCTCGGCCCGGCGCACGTCGTCCAACGTCCAGTTCCCGTCGAAGAGCCGAATCATCGGCCCGATCGCGCAGGAGGCGTTGTTGTCCTTGGCCTTGCCCAGTAGCAGGGCCGAGCGGCCTTCGACATCGCGCAGGTTCACGTCATTGCCCAGGGTCGCACCCAGGATGCGCCTCGTGGAGGACACGGCGAGCACGATCTCGGGTTCGGGGTTGTTCCAGGTCGAGACCGGGTGCAGCCCGATCTCGGCCCCCGTCCCGACAGAGGCCATGGGCGGGCACTTGGTGAACACCTCGGCATCCGGGCCGATCCCGACCTCGAGGTATTGCGACCACAGCCCTTCGGCCTGAAGGGTGCGCTTGACCTCGGCCGCCTCGGGGGAGCCGGCGCGGAGGTTGCGCAGGCTGTCGCCGATGACCTGGCCGACGCGGGCGCGGATCGCCTCGGCCCGGGCAGGGTCGCCGGCGGCCTTTTCCTCGATCACGCGTTCGACCATGGACCGGGCGAAGGTGACGCCGCAGGCCTTGACCGCCTGCAGGTCGCAGGGCGCGAGCAGATGGAGCCGGTCGGGCGCGGGGGCATTGGCGGCGATGGTGTCGAAGTCGCCAAGGGGGGTGCCCTGCGCGTCGCGGATATGGGCGGCGGGGTCGGGCAGGTCCAGCACGTGGCTGACCGTCGGCGCGGTGGTGGAGGTGATGTCGATCAGCTGGCCGTCGCGCAGGGTGACGATGGCGGGGCCCTGCGCATCAGGGGTCCAGCACCGACCCAGCCAGAGGCCTTCGGGAGCGTCGATTGGTGTCATGGTCCGGGTCCTTAGCGGCGTTTGAAATCTGGGGCGCGCTTTTCGGCAAAGGCGGCGCGGCCCTCGGCGGCGTCATCGGTGGCAAAGCAGATGGCCTGCAGGTCACGCTCGTAGGCGACGGCCTTTTCCAGCGGCATGTTATAGGCGGCCTGAAGGTTCAGGCGCGCGGTTTCGGCGGCGACGGGGGCGCGGCTGGCGATGGTGCCGGCGATCTCGGTCGCGCGGGTCATCAGCGCATCGGGCGTCGTGACTTCCGAGACCAGCCCCCAGGCGAGCGCCTTGTCGGCGGGGATCGGATCGCCGGTCATCACCATCAGCGCCGCATTCGAGGGGCCGATGGAGTGGGCCAGCAGCGCGGTCATGCCGCCGCCGCCGATCCAGCCCAGCTTGATCTCGGGCGCAGCGAGTTTCGCGGTGTCGGCGGCGATGCGGATGTCACACGACAGCGCCATTTCCAGCCCGCCGCCCATGGCATAGCCGTTGATCGCGGCGATGGAGGGTTTCTGCAACGCCCGGAGCGCGTCGCAATATTCCGGGCGGTTGCGGAAATCCCAGGGCGTGGCGTACCGGTCGAGATCCGAGATGTCCGAACCGGCGCAGAACGCCTTGCCCGTGCCGGTCAGGATCACCGCCCGGGCCGTATCATCGGCGTTGATCCTGTGCACCGCATCCCACATCAGCTGCGCCATTTCGGGCGTCATCGCGTTCAGCTTTTCGGGGCGGTTATAGGTGATCGTGGCGATCCGGTTCTCGATCGTCAGGGTGAGCGGGGCGCTCATGCTGTGGTCCTTTCGGGTTGGCTGGCCTCGAACATGTCGCGCAGTCTGCGCGCGGCCTGGGGTGCCGGTGTGCGCGCGTCGAAGGCGTCGCGCAGGTAGGCCGAGGCGCGGGTTTGCAGGGCGATGTAGCCGTCATGGCGGGGGCGGATCGCGGCGGCCTCCAGCGTGGCGGCGGTCTGGCTGTAGAAATTCCCCCAGGCGGCGTTGACCTTCGGGTCGGCCCAGGCGGACCGCAGGCCGGGCTGGCCGTCGTGATCGGGGATGAAGCCGCGCTGTGTCGCGTCGGACATGAGCCAGAGCAGGTGATCGCGCAGCGTGTCGTCGACCTGCGCCCGGCGCGACACGCAGATGCCGGTGCCGCCGAGGATCGATCCGGGCCGCCCACCCGCGCGCGGCGCGTCCTGGAAGGCCACGGGACGGGACGCGCGGGTGTAGTTGACGTAGCCGTAGACCAGCGGGATCAGGCGGATGTCGTCGGCGCGGCCCATCAGGTCGAGCAGCCCGATCGGGTTGAGCGTCTTCGTGTGCGCGGGCGTGCGCGCGGCGAGGGGCGCGAGGATGTCATAGGCCCGTTCGGCGATGCCATCGGCGGGCCAGCCACCGTCGCGCATGTCGAGGGCGTCATCCAACGCGGCACAGACCGACAGGAAGGACAGCGCCGCATGGGGCCCCGCAAGCGACAGCGCGACGCCGCCCTGTTGCGACAGGGTCTCGACCTCGGCCCAGCTGGTGGGCGGGGTTTCAGCCAGGTCGGGGCGCAGGGCCATGACCTGTGTCGCCGCATCCAGCGGCAGCGCCCATTGGCGGCCCGCCATGGCATAGCTGGAATAGGCCGGGCCGATGGCACCGTCGGCAATGCGGGCCAGATCATCAGCGGCGAAAACCTGGTCCAGCGGGGTCAGGCAATCATGGGCCAGCGCCTCGCCCAGATGCGGATGGTCGAGCACGACGAGGTCGTATTCGGCACAAAGGTCGGCAATGGGGGCGGATTCGAAGCCTTCAAGGGGCTGGACCTCCCATGTGACGGGGCCTTGTGCGGCGGCCAGGGCGTTCAGGCCGCGGGGGTGATCCCATGTCAGACCGCGATAGCTCATTCCGTGCCCCGCGCGATGGCGCCGGCGCCTTCCATCTCGGCAATCTCGGCGTCGGAGAACCCGGCGGCGCGCAGCACCTCGTCGGTATGTTCGCCGGTCAGGGGGGCACCGCGGCGCAGTTCGGCCGGGCTGCGGGAGAAGCGGATGGGGAAGCCGGGGGTCTTCACGTGGCCTTCGGTCGGGTGGTCGTATTCGATGAAGGTGCCGTTATGGGCGATCTGCGGATCCGCGACGAGGTCGGCATAGCCGTAGACCGGCCCGGCCCAGATGCCCTCGGCCTCGAGCCGCGACAGGCAATCGGCGGTGGAGAATTTCGCGATGGCGTCCCGTACGGCGGCGAATGTGGCGTCGCGGTCGTCCCAGCCCGCGGTGGTTTCGTCGAGGTCTGCCAGCGCGGGTGCGTCGAGCGCGCGGGCAAGGCCCGGGAAGTTCGGCATGGCCAGCGCGATATAGCCGTCGGTGGTCGCGAAGGTGCCGTAGGGCGCCCGGATATAGACATGGGCGTGCGGCTCGGCCGAGCGTTCCTGCGGCTTGCCGCCCACGGTGAAGACCGACAATTCCTGCATCTGCAGCGTGGTGATCGCGTCGAGCATGTTGACCTCGACCTTCTGGCCCTCGCCGGTGCGTTCGCGGTGCAGGAGCGCGGCCAGCGCGCCCTCGAACGCGGTGTAGGCGGTGACGGCATCGACCAGGTATTGCCCGGCGGCCTGGGGCGGTTCGCCGGCGCGGCCGGTGGACATCATGGCGCCCGACATGGCCTGCAACAGCAGGTCCTGGCCGGGGCGCTGCGCGTGGGGACCGTCCTCGCCATAGCCGGTCATGGACACGTAGACGAGGCCGGGATTGATCGCCGACAGCGTGTCGTAATCCACGCCCAGCCGGCCGGCGACCCCGGCGCGGTAGTTCTGGATGAAGACATCGGCCTTCTCCACCAGCTTCCGGATGACCGCCTGCCCGGCATCGGATTTCAGGTCCACCGCGAGCGAGCGCTTGTTCCGGTTGAGCGACAGGAAGGACACGTTGATCCTGTTGCCGGTGATGCCGCCGGCGGGCGCGTGGCGCTGCCATTCACCGGCGATCGGTTCGACCTTGATGACGTCGGCGCCCAGGTCGCCCAGGCGCTGCGCCGCGAAGGGCCCGGCCATGGCGATGGAGCAGTCGAGTACGGTATAGCCGTCGAGAATTCCCATTGATGCGTTCCAGGGTTGAGGGTGTCAGGTCATGTTCCAGCCGCCATCGACGGCCAGGTTCTGGCCGGTGATGAAACCGGCCCCGTCGGAGGCGAGGAACAGGATGGCGGCGGCGATGTCATGCGGCGTCCCGCGCCGCTTGACCGCCTGGTGATCGAGCACGAATTTCCGATACCCATCCGGATCCGGATGGATCTTTTCGGCATCCGTGGGAAAGGCCCCGGGCGCGATGGCGTTGCAGGTGATACCCCACTTGCCGAACTCGCGCGCCCATGCCCGGGTCAGGCCCAGCAGGGATCCCTTGGATTGCACGTAAGGCGCCAGGTTTTCCCAGCCGCCGGTCAGGGTGATCGAGGTCACGTTGATGATCCGGCCCCAGCCCTGATCCCGCATGCCGGGAAGCGCGGCGCGGGTGCAGATCAGCGCGGCCTCCACGTTGACCTGGTGGACCAGGCGGAGCTCTTCCATCGTGAAATCCTCGAAGGGTTTCGACGGATAGATGGCGGCGTTGTTGATGACCACGTCGAGCGGTTTGTTGTCCGTGATCTGGGCCAGTTTCGCGGTCAGCGCGTCCTGGTCGGTCAGGTCCATTTCCAGCAGGTGCAGCCGGGCGGCGACATCGTCGGGTGTGTCGGCCAGCAGGCTTTCGTTCTTGGACTGGTCGCGGTCGAGGGCAAAGACCTCGGCCCCGGCGTCCAGCATGTCGAGCGTGGTCTGGTGGCCCAGCCCCCCCGAGGCCCCGGTATAGAGCACCCGGCGTCCGGCCAGCGCCCCCTGCCCCTGTGCCCCTTGGCCCTGTGCGGCCCCGCCTGTCATCGGTGATACGCGGTTCATGAGCAGCCTCCGATCGGAAGGTACTGGCCCGAGGGCGCGGGATAATCCTCGTCCGGCTGGGCGGCGATGGCGGTGATCCGGTCCTCGGCCGCGGCGATGGCGGCGGCGTCGGGCAGGATGGTGAAGGTGGTGTCGTAGCGGCGTTCCTCGCCATGGCTCAGGCGGATCAGTTCGCCGCGCTCGCGGGCGCCGCCATTGCCGGTGACATGGTTGGTCGAGGGTTCGATACCGAACGCATATTGCCCGGCTTGAAGGTTCTGCCACTCGTACATGCAGGGGAACTGGTCCTTGCGCGTGGTGACCATGAAGCCCAGCCCCAGCCGGTCATTGACCAGCGCGACGGGCACCTGACCCTCGGTGTCGGCGGCCATTTCGTGCTGCCAGACCTGTTCGTGGAACCCCATCTGCGGCGCCGGGATGGCGCGGTAGCCGACGCCCTGTTTGCGGTATTCGCCCTCATGCGCGGCCCAGACCACGTCGCGGATCGGAGCAAGGTAGCGCGCGCCGTCCTCGACCACCGGGTGGCCGACATTGATGTGATAGCAATACATGTGCGGGGTGGCATAGAAGCCGCGGTTCACCACGCGGTCGGTCAGGCGGATGTCGTCGCTGCCGACCTCGACCTCGATCCGGCGGTGCAGCTCCAGGTGTTCGCCAAAGACGGTGCCCTGGGTCACCACGCCTTCGGCCCAGAGGGTGCAGGTGTCGCCGTCCCATGCCTCGCCATAGCCGGTGAGCCGGGCGGGAATGGTGCCGACGCGGCCATGCAGGGAATGCTTGGCGGTCTGGCGGGGGCCGTAGACATATTCCGGCGTCTCGGCCTCGTGCATGAAGAGGATATGATCCAGCCCGCAGGTGATCATCAGGCCGGAAAAGCTGCGCATCCAGCCCAGGCCGCCCTCGCCTTCGTAATCGTGCAGGGAGGGATGGCGGAACCCTGCGGGAGAATGCCAGCCGATGGCCCGGCCGTTATGTTCGCAATCGGCGATATCCATTGCGCGGTCGACCAGAACGGTGAACCGCAGGCCCGAGCCGGTGCGGAATTCCAGCATGCGGATGCCGCGTTCCAGCCCGTCGCCCAGCGTCATCAACCGGACGCCCGCCGCGTGGCCGAGCGAGCCGCTGAGGGCCTCTGCCTCTGCCCTGTTCAGGTTCTTGCCGTAAAGCTTGACCATGACTTCTCCGTTCGCCGCCGCGGGTCCGGGGCGCCTTTTTCTTGTCCGAAACTTGGGGTGGCGGGCCGGGATCAGCCGGCCCGCCGATTGTGCTCAGCAGCCGTTGGCGCGCATCTTCTCGTCGATGAACTTCTTGGCGCGCGGCACGTCCGATTCATCCAGATGCTCGATGATCATCGGGATGTTGGGGTGCTTCTTCGCAAGGCGCTGGAAGTAGAGATCATAGTTCAGCTCTCCCAGACCCGGGGCCGGCAGCTCGATCTCGCCGACACCGCGGAAGGTGTGGCTTTCGGCGGCGCTGTCATCGCCGATATCGGCGTGCTTTTCGGCCTTGTCGTCGCCGGAGCGTTTCACGTCCTTGGCATGGGCAATGCAGATCTTGTCCGACAGGGCATCGAAGACGTGGTTCAGGATGCGATCCATGTCGTCGATATTGTGGGATTCGAAGTAGTTGGTCGGGTCCATCAGCAGGCCAAGGCCCGGGTGGTCGACCTCTGCGAACATGCGCAGGGTTTCCTCGACGCTGCCCACGACGTTGTTGACGTAGGTTTCCAGCAGGAAGACCGAGCCGTGGTCATAGGCGAACTGGGCGAGGTCGGCGATCACGTTGCGGCAGTCTTCCCAGCCCTCTTCGGTCTTGTTCTTGGGATGGTGGACCCAGTCGGATTCGGTATCGAACGTGCCCGTTTCCGAGATCACGTAGGGCGTGCCGAGGTATTGTGCATGCGCGATCAGTTCCTTCAGCCGCGCCAGGCGTTCCTTGCGGGTGCCCGCATCGGGATGCACGATGTTGGTGTAGCCCGAGATCGCACAGATCGGCAGGTTATAGTCGCGGAACGTGTCGCGGATGGTCCGGCACTTGTCAGGCGTCATCTGCCCTTCGCTGACGTCGATATCCTTGAAATGCAGGTCCAGCTGCACGGTGGAAAAGCCGTGACCCTTGATCGTCTCGCAGGTCTTCTTGAGGTCGTACGGGAAATATCCCGAGAAAATTCCGACTGGCATCATGGTGAATGTCCTCCCTTTAGTCTTTTGTCAGGTCGAGCCGGACGGTCCGGCCCTCTTCGATGGATTGGTAGGCGGTCTCGACAAGCGCCATGGTGCGCACGTTGTCGGCCACGTTCAGAACCGGCTCCGTGCCGGTGTCGATGGCGTGCTGGAGCTGCTCCATCACGCCGATGAAGGCATGCGGGAACCACATCGTGTCCCATTCGGGCGTGACCCACTTGCCCCCGGTTTCCTCGGTCGAGTTGTAGGACAGGGTCGACGCCGCACCGGTCGGCCAGCCGATCGTGCCCTTGGCGACACCCTTGGTGCCCTCGACCCGCCAGGTGATGTGCTGATCGTCCTCGTAGCCCTCCTCGCGCGGGCCGGACCAGACGTCCTCGGTGCTGAGCGCCATGAGGCCGGAGGGGAAGCGCATCGTGGTGATGACGATCCCGTCGGAATGGTCGAACTGGGTGCGCGGATCGGTGCGGGTGAGGCTTGTCACCTCCTCCGGGTCACCAAACAGGAACCGCAGCGCATCGAGGTGGTGCACCGACATGTTGGACAGGGTCAGGCGGTCATAGCCTTCCAGGAAGCCCTGCCAATGCGGGATCGCGTGCATGTCGATCTGGGCAAAGACCGGATCGCCCAGGGCACCGCGATCGAGGATCTGCTTGAGCACCTGCATCGATTGGTCGTAGCGCATGTTCTGGTTCACGCTGAGCGGCTTGCCCGCCGCCTTCGCCTCGTCCCTGAGGGCGCGGGCCTCGTCCAGCGACAGGGCCAGCGGTTTCTGGGCCAGCACGGCCTTGACGTGCGGCGCGGCCAGGGCCTTGCGGATCAGCGCGGGCTGCTGGTCGGGCGGATAGGCGATATCCACGATCTCGACCTCCGGGTCGTCGATCAGCGCCTCGGGCGTGTCGTGCACGGTGCCGATGTTCCAGCGATCCGCGACCGATTGCGCGTTGGCCCTGGTGCGCGACGCGATGGCATGGACCGGGAACCCGGCCTCTGCATAGGCGGCCAGATGGCAATCGGCCATGATCATGCCGGCGCCGATGGCCCCGATCCTGTACTTGCGGACCCGGACCTCCGGATCCGGCCTGTAGGCAAAATCTTTCATTGTCTCCTCCCTCTCCCTGTCTTCAATGTGCCGCGATTGCGGCGCCTCCGGCATCGAAAAAATGGGCCCGTCCGGAATCGACGGTCAGGCCCACCTTCTGGCCGGCGGTGAATTTCGGCTGTCCGCGCAGCGTGGCGCGCAGGTCCGTCCCCTCGAAAGTCAGGCCCAGTGTGGTGAAGCCTCCCAGCGGTTCGACCTCCACGATCTCGGCCATATCGCCCTCGCCGACGCGCAGGTTTTCCGGGCGGACCCCGAGGCTTTCGGCCCGGTCGGGCGCGGTCCCGACCTGCATCCTGGGGGCCAGCCCCATCGGCACGACATTCATCGCGGGCGAGCCCAGCATGCCCGCCACGTAGGTGGAATTCGGGCTGCGATAGAGGTCTTCGGGCGTGCCGGTCTGGCGGACCTTGCCGTTCTCGAACACCGCCATGCCATCGGCGACGGACATCGCCTCTTCCTGGTCATGGGTCACGTAGACCAGCGTCTTGCCCATCTCGCGCTGGATGCGGCGCAGTTCGACGCGGGTTTCCTCGCGCAGGCGTGCGTCGAGCGCGCTGATCGGGTCGTCCATCAGGTAGGCCACCGGGTCGCGCACCAGCGCACGGGCGATGGCGACGCGCTGGCGTTCCCCGCCCGACAGCTGCGCCGGCGGTTTGTGCAGGATGTGCCCGATATGAAGTTTCTCGCTGACCTCGGCGACGCGGGCGGCGATCCTGGCCGGGTCCTCGCGCCGTTCCACCAGCGGGAAGCGGACATTGTCCAGCGCCGACATGTGCGGAAACAGCGCGAGGTTCTGGAACACCATGGCCACGTTGCGTTTCGCGGGGCTGACATGGGTGACGGGGCGGCCGTCGATCAGGATCTCGCCCTCGTCCGGCTGTTCCAGCCCGAGGATCAGCTTGAGGATCGTGGACTTGCCCGACAGCGGCGGCCCGAAGAGGCAGAAGAAGGCGTTGTCGCGGATATCGAGCGACACGTCATCCACGGCGACGATATCGCCGAACCGCTTGGTCACGTTGCGGAAGGAAATCGAGGCCATCAGAGCGCCCTTTCGGTTTCAGCGTCGAAGAGGCGGACGTCGTCCGCATCCAGGGCAAAGCGGAAGGGCTGGCCCTGGTCCGGCACGGGCGTTTCGCTGTCCAGCACGGCCTTGGCGGTCATGTCGCCCGCGGCCAGGTGCAGGATGGTGCGCGCGCCGATCCGTTCGACGGTGGTGACGATCATCTGCAACGGTCCATTCGCATCCGGATGGACCTGTTCCGGGCGGAAGCCGAAGAGCACATCGCCCCCCTGCCCCGTGCGGACCGGGCAATGGCCCGCCGCGCCCAGATCGGCCACCAGGCCGGTATCGGCCCCGGTGATCCGCCCCTTCAGCAGGTTCATGCCGGGCGCGCCGATGAACCGGGCGACGAAGGTGTCGGCGGGGTGGTTGTAGACCTCGAGCGGGGTGCCGACCTGCAACAGCTTGCCGTGATCCATCACCGCGATGCGGTCGGCCATGGTCATCGCCTCAAGCTGGTCATGGGTGACGTAGACCATGGTCTGCTTGAACTGGCGTTGCAGCGACTTCAGCTCGGCCCGCATGACGGCGCGGAAGGCCGCATCGACGTTCGACAGCGGTTCGTCCAGCAGGAAGATCGCGGGTTCGACCACGGCCGACCGGCCGATGGCGAGGCGTTGCAGGATGTTCACCGACAGCCCTGCCGCCTTGCGGTCGAGCATCGGGGTCAGCTGCAACAGCTCGGCGATCTCACCGACGCGGCGGTTGGTTTCCGCGCGGCCCACGCCCTGCGATTTCAGCCCGTAGGCCAGGTTGTCGCGCACCGTCATGTGGGTGAAGATCGCGTAGTTCTGGAAGACGAAGCCGACGCCGCGTTTGGCCATGGGCACGCCGTTCATGTTGCGCCCGTCGAACCGGATTTCCCCGTGGCTGGGATCGAGCATCCCGGCGATCATGTTCATCGTGGTCGACTTGCCGCAGCCCGAGGGGCCAAGCAGCGCCACGAATTCCCCGGACCCGATCGTCAGGTCCATCTCGGCCAGGGCGGTGAAGGCACCGAAATCCTTGCCGAGGTTCTGCATCACGATCTCGGTCATTGCTGAGCCCCCCGCAGTTTCTTGATGGCCAGGGCCGAGACGACGGACAGCGTGATCAGGATGGCCAGCGCGATGGCCGCGACATAGCCCCAGATCAGCTCCTGCTGGGTGACCTTGTAGATGTAGATTGAGATGGTTTCGGTGGCGACGCCCGGGCCGCCGCCGGTCATGATGTAGAAGTTGTCGAAGACCTTGAAATTCTCGATCACCCGGATCGCGATGGCGATGATGATGATCGTCTTCATCCGTGGCAGCACGATGGTGAAGAAGCGCCGGGTCCAGGACGCGCCCAGAAGGACGGCGGCCATCTGCTGGTCCTGCGGCACGGACACCATGCCAGCCAGAAGGATCAGGAACATCAGCGGCGTCCATTGCCAGATGTCCGACACGATGGTGGCGAACAGCGCCAGGTCGGGGTCGGACAGCCAGGCGATGGTCACCGGGCGGCCTGCGAAGAAAGACAGGATGTCGTTCACCGGCCCGCCCGACTGGAAGAGCATGAAGAACATGTAGCCGGCCACCGCAGGCACCACCATCATCGGCACCAGGATCGTCGAATAGAGCACCCGCTTGCCGCGGAAATCGTCGACGAAGAGGATCGCCAGCCCGAGGCCGAGGAAGAACTGCACCGGCACGCAGATCGCCATCACGATGCAGGTGCGCCACATGGCGGACCAGAACCGGGGATCATTGGCCAGGTCGACATAGTTCAGCAGGCCGATCCACAGCTCGTAGGCCTGGTACCAGGGGATGCCGTCCAGCGGCGACCAGTCCGTCAGCGAGATGTAGACCTGCATCAGGATCGGGAAGAGCGCGATGAAGAGCACCAGCAGCTGGGCCGGAAGGGTCAGCCAGAAGCCCAGCTTCCGTTCCTCGGCGCCGCCATGCAGGGCGGTCTCGTCACCCGCGTCGTCGGGCAGGGTATCGGTGGTCATGTCGGTCATTCCTTGAGCGCTCCGAATGTCAGGCCGCGGACCAGCTGTTTCTGGATGGCGATGCCCATGATGACGGGTGGCACGGCGGCGATCAGGCCAAGTGCTGCCTTGGCGCCATAGAGCTGCCCGGTCATCGAGGACGACAGCGAGGCCATGTAGACGGGGATGGTGACCCAGTCGCGCGTCGTCAGAAGCAGGGCGATCAGGTAGTCGGACCAGTTCAGGATGAAGACGAAGAGCGCGGACGAGGCGAGCGCAGGCCGCATCATCGGCAGGGTGATCTTGAGGAAGACACGCCAGCGCGAACAGCCTTCGACCAGGGCGGCATCCTCGATCTCTCGTGGCAGGTCATCGAAGAAGGTCTTCATCAGCCAGAAACTGAAGGGCATGGTGACGATGCCGTAGATCAGCGCGAGGCCATACCAGGTGTCGATCAGGCCCAGGAAGGCCCACATGATCATCACGGGGATCATCACCGCCATCGGCGGGAAGATCCGCAGCTGGATCAGCGCCAGCGGCAGGTTGCCCCCGGCCCCGAAGCGCGACAGCCCGTAGGCGGCGGCGGTGCCGGCGGCCATGGCGATCAGCGTGCCGAAGGTGGCTGACAGAAGCGAGGCCAGGATCGGGCGGCCCGCCGTGCGTTCCAGCGCGACGATCAGGTCCGATCCGCTTTCGCCGAAGATGAAGCGGAAATTGTCGAGGGTCGGGTTCTTGGGCCACCAGGTCAGGTCGGCGCCGGAGGCCTGCCATTCCGCGATCGGCTTGAAGGCCATCGAGAACATCCAGATCGTCGGGATGAGCGACAGCGCGAGAAAGCCGAAGATCGCGGCATAGCGAAAGATCTCGAATGAGAGCGAGCGTTGCATGGTCGGTGTCTTTTCGAATAGGTCGCGAGGCCGCCGTCAGGAACGGCCCCGCGAGGGAGGAACCGTCAGCTGGACGCCGGGTCCATGATGGTGGGCCAGGCGGCCTTGTTGGCCTGGATCGCCTCGATCAGCTTGTCTTCGCCGACGCGGCGGGCGATGCGTTTCCATTGCCGTTCGGTGTTGGCCATGGCCTGTTCGGCATCCATGCCCCCGGTCAGCGCCGCCATCAGGTTTTCGTCCAGCGCGTTGTGGAAGGCGGTGGCGCCTGGGTAGTTGATCGTCGGTACGGTGCGCTTCACGCTCTCGCGGACCACATCCATGTGGTAGTCGTGGTAGGTTTCGCGCACCAGCGGATCGGCGAAGTTGGCCAGTTGGAACGGGTCGAAATAGCCGCCCGGGTTGGCCGTCATCCAGCTGTAGATGCGGGACGAGCCCAGCCATTGCAGCAGCAGGTAGGACG
Organism: Pseudooceanicola atlanticus; assembly: GCF_000768315.1. Classification (GTDB taxonomy): domain Bacteria; phylum Pseudomonadota; class Alphaproteobacteria; order Rhodobacterales; family Rhodobacteraceae; genus Pseudooceanicola; species Pseudooceanicola atlanticus. The sequence continues at coordinate 717,984 of NZ_AQQX01000001.1, read as the reverse complement.
CCTCGGGGTGGTCGGATTGCGAGGACACGCAGGCGGTCAGGTTCAGCCACAGCACGGTGCGGGCGGAAATGCCGTCGTCATGCTCGCGGCCCGGCGGCAGGTGGGTGCCGACCTTGCCGGTGACCTTCGACCCTTCGTTGGCGGGGTTGTCGAGGAACTTGGGCAGGTTCGAGAAGGCACAGGTCATCGCCGCACCACCATTGCCGAAATTGCCGTATTGCTCGGGCCAGCCCCAGCTGATCGCGTCGGGGGAATGATGCGACAGGCTGTCGACATATTCCTGCGTCGCCATCCAGCCCGCTTCGGAATTGATCAGCGCGGTGCCGTCATCGGCAAAGAGGAACTGGTTGGGCGACCCCATCGAGACATAGCGCTGATACCAGTTGGTATAGCCCCAGCCCTGGTTGCGCAGGTCGGTCGAGCCGAAGAGCCCCTGGTCGGGCCGGTGGAAGAAGGCCGCGATCTCGTCATGCTGTTTCCAGGTCTTCGGCGGGGCCAGTTCGTAACCGTATTGATCGGCGAAGGCCTTCTGTTCCTCGGGGTTGTTGAACAGGTCGGTGCGGTGGTTCCAGGTCTGGAAATCGCCGTCCAGCGACACCCCGTAGACGGACCCGCGATACTGGTTCAGCAGCGACACGCCCTGTTCGCCGTTCACGTAGCCGCGTTCGGGATCGTCCCATTCCGGCTTGTGGCTGGCGACGAAATCGTCCAGCGCGACGATGCCGCCGGTTTCGGCCAGGTCGCCCAGGCGGTTCCATTCGACGGCGTAGATGTCAAAGCCGCCGCCCTTGGTGGAAACGTCCTGCATCACCTTGGTGAATTCCTGGCCGTTCGGCACGCCGACGATGTCGAGGGTGATGCCGGTCTCCTGCTCCCACAGCTCTTTCACCGAGGGGGCGCCTTCGGGGAAGGGCTGGGTGATCTGGCCGATGGAGCCGTCCGAAAGGCCCAGCACGATCCGGTCGGGGGCCTTGCCGGCCGCCTTGAGCGCCTTGACGGCCTCGATCGCGCGGCCTTCGGGCGTGTCGGGCCCGTATTGATAGCGTTCCGCCCCGGCAAAGCCGGTCGGCCCCCCGATCATGCCCTCGGCCAGGTCACTGGCAGCGCGGGCGCGGTCGGCGCGCAGGATCAGCGGCGATGACAAGGCGACGAGCGCAGTTGTCTGGGCAGCAGCCGACATGAATCGGCGCCGCGAAAAGTGCGGTTGTTGCGTCATTTTTCCCTCCCTGGTCGCGCCCCTCCCGGACGCGATCTCCAATGAGGGAGAGCATCATACGGCCTCAGCATACCGGCAATCTTCAAAAATACTCAAAACCCATCATTTTGCCTGATTTACCCGTCAAATTACGGAAAACAGGTCATATGACGCGGGATAGCTTCGCATTTTGATTGCATCCAATCAGTATAATGATGTGAAATGATGTTATCCCGGAATCAGGAAGGATCACCATGCGCACCACCGTTTCCCAGATCGCCCGCGAGGCCGGGGTTTCTCCGGCCACGGTGGACAGGGTCCTGAACGACCGCGACGGGGTGCGCCCGCGCACCCGCGACATCGTCTTGCAGGTGGCGCGCAAGCTGGGCTATTTCGGCCCGCCCGATGCGGAACCCTCCGGCATGAAGGTGCGGCTGGATTTCGTCCTGCCGGCGGGCAGCAATTCCTTCATGCGGACGCTGAAGAACAACCTCATGCAGGAAAGCCATGCCCGCGAGGACGTGACCGCCACCCTGCACGAGATCGAGGGCTTCGACCCCGAACGCCTGTCCGCCCGGCTGGCCGATCTGCGCGGGCGCACCGATGCGGTCGGACTGGTGGCGCTGGATCACCCGCAGGTGCGCGAGGCGATCAATGCGCTGGCGGCGTCGGGCGTGCGGATCGGCACGCTGGTGTCGGACATCCCGACCGTGGACAAGGTGGGCTATGTGGGCGTCGACAACCGCGCGGCGGGGCGACTGGCGGGGCTGCTGCTGGGGCGGTTCCTGCCGCCGGGCCAGCACCGCATCGCCGTCTTCATCGGCTCGCTCGCCTATCGCGGCCACGAGGAACGCGAGATGGGCGTGCGGTCGATCCTGTCCGAGGAATTCCCCGAGATCCGCATCGCCGGCACCGCCGAGGTCAGCGATGACCGCGACCTGGCCTATGCCGAAACCATGCGGTTCCTGGAACATCACGACATTTCCGGCATCTACAATATCGGGTCGGGCAACCAGGGCATCGCCCGCGCCCTGCGCGAGGCGCACAGGGAACGCGACATCGTCTTCATCGGGCATGACCTGACCGACGCCACCCGGCTGATGCTGCTGGATCGGACCATGGATGCGGTGATCGACCAGAACCCCCGCGTCGAGGCGCGCGAGATCGTGCGCCTTCTGGCGTCCTCGGTGAAGGGCACGGCAGAGCCGGAATACCTGCCGCGCCTCCAGGTCGTGTTCAAGGAGAACATCCCGACCAGCTGAGGCCGGGGCGTTCCCAAGGGACGCCTGGGCATGGCGTGGCCATTCGGCTCAGCAGTCGCGGCAGGTCTTCAGGCCGACGAGGCTATAGAGCGGGCACATGCCCACCACAGATGTCAGGACAAAGATTGCGGCCACGATCAGGGCCAGCCAGTGCAGCACGCCCGCGGCCGCGACGCTCGTGCCGAAGGCGACCCAGACAAGGATCAGCGCCACGACGATGCGCAGGCCGCGATCCAGTTTTCCCATATTCGTTTTCATGCCGGTAATCCTCCGCGGCGACTCAGGTGATGAGCTTTCATCGCATGACCCGCCCACAGGCGACGGTGACTTGGTCACAGACCCCGGAGGTTTGGTGCAACGGAGCTAGGCCGACCGGGCCAGCCGCTCCAGCCCCTCGCGCCCCACCAGGTCGACCTGGCCGCGCGATTGTTCGACCCAGCCGCGGCGGTGGAACTCGGCCAGGGTACGCGAGATCACTTCGCGCGCGGTCCCCAGTTCCGTGGCCAGCACCGCATGGGTCGCGCGGACGATGCCGCCGTCGTCGGCCAGCTCCAGCAAGCGAGCGGCCAGCCGGACATCCAGCTTCTGGAAGACGATATCGTCGATCAGGGCGAAAAGATCGGTGATGCGGCGGGAATAGGCGGTGTAGACGAACTCGCGAAAGACCCTGGACCGGGCCACCAGGTCGTCGAACGTGGCACGCGGAATCAGTGCGGCGGTCACGTCCGTTTCGGCGATGCCATCGGCGGAATAATCTTCGAAGGCCAGCATGCAGGCGGTGGTCAGAATGCAGCTTTCCCCGGCATGCACCCGGTAGAGGAAAACCTCGCGCCCGGTTTCCGAACGCTGCTGGACCCGCACAAGGCCGTCCAGCAGCAGCATCAGGTTGTCCGCCGATTGCCCCGGCGCGAAGATCTGTGTGCCCGCCGGGACCGACACGGTCTGGCTGCCCGCGGTCAGGTCGGCGCGGATGTCCTGCGGCAGCCCGGCCAGGCCCGCGAACCGGTCGATCCAGCTATCGTCTGTCTCCATCCGAACGGTTCCCATTTTGCGCTGCCGTGGCGCCAGATTTGGCCAAACCGGGCCCTGCCGCAACAGCGGGGTGACCGAGTGCGACGATCCTGCCCGGCCCGCATGTCACCCAGACCAGCACGGCCGGGCTATTCCGGTTGGCAGATCTCTCCGGCGAGGGCGGCGCGGGCGGTGCGCAACAACAGCCCGGCAATGGTCAGCACCAGCCCGGCCAGCAAGGCGTAGCCCAGCAGACGATGTGCGTCAGAGCCGGTCAGTGCGGCATATCGGAAACTGGCCGTGGTGATCGCGGCAAAGGGGAAGGACAGCGCCCAGAAAGACAGCGCGAAGGGCAGCCGGGCCAGCGCCGGCACCTGAAGCGCCACCAGCGCGGTGAAGAAATAGCCCAGGTTCAGCAACATCTGCGCCGGGGCGTCCAGCACCCCGCCGTTCAGCGTCAGCCAGGAAAGGAACCCGACCGAGGGCGGCGCGATCAGGATCACCAGCGTCGGGCGCAACCGGCCCGGCAGCGGGTCGTGAAAGATCAGCCGGTTGAAGACCAGCGTCAGCAGCACGATCCAGAACAGCACGCCGACGGAAAAGAAATACCAGCTGGCATCGACATGGCCCAGCGGCACCCCCGACAGCGGCACCACCACGTTTCCGACGGCGGGGATGAACCAGGCGGGCGACAGCTGCCCCGGCCCGAAGGCGCGGTGCGAGATCCAGGTGTTGATGACCGCCAGCGTCAGGATCGCCTGGGCCACCGCGCCCGCCATCCAGACAAGGTTGGCAAGGCCCGGCGCCTCGTCCCGCAGGACGGTGGCCAGCAGAAGGAACGAGATCGAGATCGCGGGGAAGAAGGCCAGTCGCACCGGGTGCCCCCATTCGGCGGCCACCGCGGCGGGATGGCGGATCGCCTTGGCCACATAGATCGTCCCGAGCAGCAGCAGCGACAAGGCCGCCGCCGCCCCGGCCACGCGCCCCGGCGGCACGAAGCCGCCCGCGCGCAGCGCCAGGGCCAGGCCGAACAGGCCCATAGTGATCCCGAAGATGCTGATCGGGTAATGTTGCAGCCGCGCGCCCTGTGGCGCCTCGTCCGTTCCGGCGGTCATGTCTGTATCGTCCCTTGCTGTCCGGTCCCTGCCCCGGCGCGCTGGCACGTTGAGCTGAGCCGGGGCCGCGCGGGCCGGTTATCCTACCGCTGCCCGGCGCGCCGGGTCGGTGACATCGTCACATTGCCCCAGCCGGATGCCGGGCAAAAGGGCAAGACGCGATACGGTCCCGTTCGGGTCGCGGCGGGGTCGATTTTCAGGCAGGCCGGATCGCCGGTGGCCGGGGACGGTCGGGGGCCAGCCCCCGCCCCCAAAGCTGCGCTTTGGCGGCCCCCCCGGAGTATTTTCGGCAAGATGAAGCAGGGGCGCCGGCGCGGATTGCGACGGCGCCCCTTGAAGGCAAATTCGGGTCCCGGTCAGGGACAGGTCGTGTGACCTGCGGCCCTTACGGGCCTTCGAACATCTGGCCGGTGCCGGTCGAGGCGCGCGCTGCGGTCTGCCGTTCGTTCGACGCCTCGAAGGCCTGGCGTTCGGCGCGGGCGATGACGTGGTGGTGCACCTCGTCCGGGCCGTCGGCGAAGCGCAGGGTGCGCTGCTTCATGTACATCTCGGGCAGCGGGGTCCACTGGCTGATCCCCGTCGCGCCATGCACCTGCATCGCGTCGTCGATGATCTTGCAGCATTTTTCCGGCACCATAGCCTTGGCCTTGGAAACCCAGATCCGGGCTTCCTTGTTGCCCAGCACGTCCATCGCCTTGGCCGCCTTGAGCACCAGCAGGCGCATCGCGTCGATCTCGATCCGGGAGCGCGAGATCGTCTCCATGTTCTTGCCGAGGTCGATGATCTTCTTGCCGAAGGCCTCGCGCGTCAGGCCGCGGTGGATCATCAGGTCCAGCGCCTTTTCCGCCGACCCGATGGAGCGCATGCAATGGTGGATGCGGCCCGGCCCGAGGCGGAGCTGGGAGATCTCGAAGCCCTTGCCCTCGGCCCAGAGGATGTTCGCCTCGGGCACGCGGACGTTGTTGAAGCGGATCTGCATGTGGCCATGCGGTGCGTCGTCATGGCCGAAGACGTTCATCGGCCCGACGATTTCCACGCCGGGCGTGTCGATCGGCACGAGGATCTGGCTCTGCTGGCGGAAGGGTTCGGCATCGGGCGAGGTCTTGACCATGGTGATCATGATCTTGCAGCGCGGATCGCCGGCGCCTGAGATGTAGTATTTCTCGCCGTTGATGACCCATTCGCCGTTTTCCAGCACCGCGCGGGTGCCGATGTTCTTGGCGTCCGACGAGGCGACATCGGGTTCGGTCATCGCGAAGGCCGAGCGGATCTTGCCCTCGAGCAGCGGCTTCAGCCATTGCTCCTTCTGTTCGGGGGTGCCGACGCGTTCCAGCACTTCCATGTTGCCGGTATCGGGCGCGGCGCAGTTCATCGATTGCGAGGCCAGCGGGTTCTTGCCCAGCTCGAAGGCGATATAGGCGTAGTCGAGGTTCGACAGGCCTTCGCCGGTTTCCGCATTGGGCAGGAAGAAGTTCCACAGCCCCGCCGCGCGCGCCTTGGTCTTGAGATCCTCGATGATCTCCAGCTGGCCGGGCGCATATTCGAAGCGCGAGGGCTTCTTGGCGTTCAGCGCCTCGTATTCGACGAAGGCCGGGTCGCAATTGTCGCGGATATGCCGGATCACCTTGTCCAGCAGCGGACGCGCCGCATCGGACATGGCCAGGTTGTTCAGCTCACTCTGTGGGTCTTCGCTCATTCTTGTCTCCTTCCTTGGGCCCCTGGGGGCGCCGTCATGCTATGTCTTGTGGACGGGCGCGGGGACGACAGAAGGGACAGCGCAAATACAGGTTTGATATCAAAGACATCCCCCGGCCTCCCCTCCGGTCTGATCCCTGCCGGCGGGCGCGGGATCGCGGCGCCTGACACTTGTCAGCGGCCACTTTGGGGGCAAGGCCCGGCAAGGTCAAGGCCCAGCCGAAAGCCCGACGAAAGGCGGTGAGGCCTCAGGCCGTGCCGGAGGCCGCGGCCAGTTCCCGGGCCAGGCGCCGTTCCTCTTCGACCTTGGGCTTGGAGAACCGCGCCAGCAGCAGGTAGGCGACCGGCGTCAGGTAGAGCGTCGACAGCGTGGCCAGGCCCAGCCCGCCGACGATGACCCAGCCCAGGGCCTCGCGCGCCTCGGCCCCCGCGCCCGAGGACAGGATCAGCGGCACCCCCCCCAGCACGGTCGAGGTCATGGTCATCATCACCGGGCGCAAGCGGATCGTCGACGCCTCGAAAATGGCCTCGCGGAGCGGCGCGCCCCTGTCCCGCAACTGGTTAGCGAATTCGACGATCAGGATCCCGTTCTTGGCCATGATCCCTATGAGCATGACGAGCCCGATCTGCGAATAGACGTTCAGCGACATGCCGGTCAGCACCATGGCGATGGCCGCGCAGGCCAGGCCCAGCGGCACGGTGCACATCACCACGATGGCCGAGATGAAGCTTTCGAACTGCGCCGACAGCACCAGGAAGACCACGAGGATCGCAAAGCCGAAGGTCATCAGCATCCCCGACGAGGTCTGGTCCAGCGTCGCGGCCTCGGCCAGGGGGACGATGCGGTTTTCCTCGGCCAGGACATCCTCGCCCAGGCGCTCGACCTCGACCATGGCCTGACCCAGCGACATGGCCGGCGTCAGCCCGGCCGATATCTCGACCGACCGGTTCTGGCCTTCGCGGTTCAGCTCGGGCGCGACGGCGCGTTCGGACAGGGTCACGAAGGTCGACATCGGGATCATCTGGCCGTCGCCCGCGCGGACAAAGACGTTCTCGAGGTCCGACGGATCGTTCACCGGATGCGACGAGGACAGCATCTGGATGTCGAACGAGGTGTCGTCGATGAACAACTCGCCCACCGACCGTCCATCCAGCACGGCGCGCAGCGCCTCGCCCAGGCCGGTGATGTCGACGCCCAGATCCGAGGCGCGGCGGCGGTCGATCTCGATGAAAAGCTGCGGCATCGTGGTTTCGAATTCCAGCCGGACGGCGCCGAAATCGGGGTTCTCGGACATCCGCGCCACCAGGTCTTCGGCGACACTGGCCAGCTGGTCGTAATTGTTGCCGGTGATGGCAAAGGACAGGCCCCGCCCCGCCCCCCGGATGCCCAGAGAGTTCGGCTGGATCACGAAGGCGCGCAGGCCGATCACGTTGCGCTGTGCGGCGTTAATGTCGCTGGCGATCTCGTCCTGGCTGCGCTCCCGTTGATCCCAGGGCGACAGCGCCATGACCATGAAGCCCCGCGAATTGTTGCCGCCCCAGCCGGCGATGGAAAAGACCGAGGTGACCTCTCCGCTCTCGCGCAGGTTCTGGATGCCGTCCTCGATTTCCGCCATCTTCCCGGTGGTGTAGCTCAGCGCCACGCCCTGCGGCGCGGTGATCGACAGCAGCACCAGCGCGCGGTCCTCGCGCGGGGTCAGCTCGTTGCGGATACCCCCGGCCATCAGCCAGGCGGTCGCGGCGAAGAGCGCGGCGATCACCAGCACGACCAGCGGCCCCGACAGCGCCCAGTTCAGCGTCATCCGGTACAGCCCGGCCAGACGGTTGCCCAGCCAGATGATCGGGCCGCGCGGGTTTTCGTTGACCGGCTTGGTCAGCAGGCGGCTGGCCAGGACCGGGCACAGCGTCAGCGCCACGACCGAGGACAGCATGACCGCGATGGCCAGGGTAAACCCGAACTCGCGGAACAGCCCGCCCACCTGACCCGGCAGGAAGGACAGCGGCACGAAGACGGCGGCCAGCGTCGCGGTGGTGGTGACCACGGCAAAGAACACCTCCTGCGTGCCGATCACTGCGGCGGCGCGCGGGCCGGTGCCCATGGTGCGGTGGCGCACGATGTTCTCCAGCACAACGATCGCGTCGTCGACGACCATGCCCGTCGCCAGCACCAGCGCCAGCAGGGTCAGGATATTGACCGAGAACCCCACCAGGTAGAGCGCGGCAATCGTCCCGATCAGGGCCACCGGCATGGTCAGCGCCGGGATCAGCGTCGCGCGGATGTCCCGCAGGAACAGGAAGATGATCGCGATCACGATGGCCACGGCCAGAAGCAGCGTGTTCAGCACCTCGGTGATCGACCCGTTGATGAAGGTCGCGTCGTCGGAAGTGACGAAGATGTCGACGTCTTCGGGCAGCGATTGCGACAGCTCTCCGACCACGCGGCGGACGTTCTGCGAGATCTCCAGCGTGTTGGAGGTCGCCTGCCGGATCACGCCGATGCCGATGCCGGTCTGGCCATTGGCGCGCAGTACCGTTTCGTTCGGCGCCGGGCCCAGCGACACGCGGGCCACGTCGCCCAGCAGCACGTTGTCGGCGACCTCGAGCGCCTCGAACGCCTCCGCGGTCGAGATCAGGGCGGTGGTCCGCACGTTGATCGTCTGGCGTTCGCCCGACAAATCGCCCGCCGGCACGTCGAAGGCCACGGTGCCCAGCGCGTTGCGCAGATTGGCCAGGGTCAGGCCCCGCGCCGCCAGTTTCCGCTGGTCGATATCGACGCGGAAGATCGGTTCCCGGTCGCCATAGACCTGCAAATCCGCCACCCCGGTGACCGAGATCAGGCGATCCTCGACCCGGTCCGAGACCAGCTGCGTCAGTTCCTGCGGCGAGCGGGTGGGCGATGTCACTGCGATCCGCAGCACCGGCTGGGCATTGGCGTCAGCCTTGACGATGCGCGGGTCCTCGGCCCCGTCGGGCAATTGGTTCGAAATACGCGCCATCGCGTCACGAGTGTCCGTCGCGGCCACGTCCAGATCGACATCGTCGCCAAATTCCAGCGTCACCCGGCTGCGCCCGTAGCGCGAATTCGACGAAATGGTACGGATGCCCGACACCCGGCCCACCGCGCCCTCGACCCGCGACGTGACCTCCTGGTCCACTGTTTCCGGCGAGGCGCCGGGGAAATCCGTGGTGACCGTCACGACCGGGCGGTCGACATCGGGCAATTCGCGGATCTCGACGCCCGCCAGCCCGGCAATGCCCGCGATAACGATCAGCGCCGACAGCACGAAGGCCAGGATCGGGCGGCGCACGAAAAGCCCCGTGCCGCCCCCAGCGCCCGGGGCCAGCGCCGGGTCCTCTGCCGGTTCGGCGGAATCAGACATATCTGTACCGGTGGACTTGTCGGACGTATCTGCCGCAACCGTCTTGTCCGAAGCCTCCGACGATGCGTCCTTCGACGTCACCTCATCGGGTTTGGAGGTCTCGGCCTGATCTTTCCCGGCCTCGTCCTTGTCGGTCTTGCCCGACCCGTCCGCGTTCTTGTCCGCCATGGCCCCGGTCTCCGATCAGGATTTGCGCGCCGGCGCGGCCTTGGCTTCCAGCCCCGCCGCGTCATCGCCGTCAATCGCCACCTCGGCCCCGGGCCGCAGCGTCTGCACGCCCTCGATCACCACCGGTTCGCCGGTTTCCAGCGCGCCTTCGACCAGCACCGCTTGGGCGTTGCGCTGGCGGATCTCGATCGGCACGCGGGTCGCCTTGCCCTCGCGCACGGCCCAGACAAAGGCGCCGTCGCTGGACCATTGCACTGCCAGCGGATCGACCGTCGGGAACGGCTCGCCCTCGAAGGACAGGCTGACCGTCAGGGACATGCCGTCGCGCAGCCGGTCGCCTTCATTGCCCAGCTGGCCCAGCACCCGCACCGTGCGGCTGTTGCGGTCCACCTGGTTGTCGATGGCCACGACCTCTCCGGCGATTTCGACACCGGGCAGGGCCAGGGGTTCGGCCCTCAGCGGCATGCCCGGCGACAGCTTGGTCAGGATGCGTTCGGGCACCCGGAAATCGATCTGGATCTCGCTGCGATCCGAGATCACCGCCAGTTCCTCGGTCGCCGAGACGCGGTCGCCGACCTCGTGCTCCAGCAGGCCCATCCAGCCGCTGATCGGCGCGACGACCTGGCGCTGATCCAGGTCGAATTCGGCCTGGCGCACGCTCAGTTCCGCGGTGCGCAGGGCCAGTTCCGCCTCGCGCAGGGCCACGGCGGTGGCCGATCCGGCCTGGCGCAACCGGTCCAGCCGGTCCGCATCCTCGCGCGCATCGTCCAGCACCAGCCGGGCCCGATCCAGCGCGATCCGCTCGGCCTCGTCATCGAGGTGGAAGATCACCGTGCCTTCCTCGACCATCTCGCCGGCGCGGAACCCGATCTCGGTGATCCGCCCGCTGGTTTCCGCCCGCACCGTGACCGAGCGCAGCGCGCGCCCGTCGCCGATCGCGGTGATCCGGTCGTTCAGCGCCCCGGTGCCCACCGGCGCAATCACCACGCGGGTCGGACCGCCCGGCCCGTATCCCCGCGGCCCCTGCCCCGCCTCGGCCGCCTCGACCGGCGGCAAGCCCAGCATCTCGGAGATCCCGACCTGGTCCAGCCACGGCCGCGCCGACGGCACCTGTGTGACCCACAGCGCCAGGAACGCCCCGATGACGATCGCCGCCAGGATGATCTGGCTCAGCGCCGACTTGATCCAATTGAGCCACATGGGAGGGACCCCTTTCTCGCGCCGCAGCGCCATGTTCGACCTGCCCCGACCGGGCATCGTACTAACCTACCAGCAAGTCACGTCACCGCGCCAGAGCGCGCAGCACAAGCCGGCCCGCCGGGCGACCCCGCGGATTTTGCAAAACACTAGGGCGCAGCGCGGCGGGTGTCTTTTCATATTCCGGTGAGGTGCCCTGCAATCACGCCCCTGCACGGATGAAAGCGTGAATTTCCAAGCACCTGGGCGGCCCCCGCCCGCCACGCGTCAACTCCCCTTAAAGCCATAACCTCACATTATCGAAAACATCAGAAGATTGCGGGTTATCCTGATGGATCACCCTTGTTACCTTTCGCGCGATCTGACCGAGTCAGGACCCGATTCACCATCCAGAGGGAGAGAAGACATGGACGGTAACGATACTCCAGCCACCGGCGGTTGCCCGGTGATCCACGATTTCACCAAAGGCCGCACCAACCGTGACTGGTGGCCCGAACAGCTCAATCTGAACATCCTGCACCAGAACGGCGCCGAAGCCAGCCCGATGGACCCCGATTTCGACTATGCCGAGGCGTTCAAGGGGCTCGACCTGAAGGCGCTGAAGGCCGATATCGCCGCGCTGCTGACCGACAGCCAGGAATGGTGGCCCGCCGATTGGGGCCATTACGGGCCCTTCATGATCCGCATGGCCTGGCACTCGGCCGGGACCTACCGGATCGGCGACGGTCGCGGCGGCTCCACCGCCGGGTCGCAGCGTTTCGCGCCGCTGAACTCCTGGCCCGACAACGCCAACCTCGACAAGGCCCGCCGCCTGCTCTGGCCGATCAAGGCCAAGTACGGCAACGCGATCTCCTGGGCTGACCTGATGATCCTCACCGGCAACGTCGCGCTTGAATCCATGGGCTTCAAGACCTTCGGCTTCGGCGGCGGCCGCGAAGACATCTGGGAACCCGAACAGGATGTCTACTGGGGCACCGAAGAGGAATGGCTCGCCCCCTCCGACAACCCCAAATCCCGCTATTCCGAGGGCCGCGCCCTGGAAAACCCGCTGGCCGCGGTGCAGATGGGCCTGATCTACGTGAACCCCGAAGGCCCCGACGGCAAGCCCGACCCGCTGGCCGCCGCCTTCGACATCCGCGACACGTTCGGCCGGATGGCGATGAATGACGAGGAAACCGTCGCGCTGATCGCCGGCGGCCACACCTTCGGCAAGACCCACGGCATGGGCGACCCGGAACAGGTCGGCGCCGAACCCGAGGGCGCGGACCTGCACGAAATGGGCTTCGGCTGGACCTCCGGCGACGGCAAGGGTGGCAACAACACCTTCACCTCCGGGCTCGAAGTGATCTGGACCACCACGCCCACGCAGTGGAGCCATGGCTTCTTCAAGAACCTCTTCGAATACGAGTGGGAACTGACCAAGTCGCCCGCCGGCGCCTACCAATGGGAACCCAAGAACGCTGAGGCGCAGGATACCGTCGACGATCCGCATGAGCCGGGCAAGAAACGCACGCCCAACATGCTGACCACCGACCTCGCGCTGCGGATGGACCCGGACTACGAAAAGGTTTCCCGCAAGTTCTACGAGAACCCGGAGCTTTTCGCCGATGCCTTCGCCCGCGCCTGGTTCAAGCTGACCCACCGCGACATGGGCCCCAAGGTCCGTTACCTCGGCGAAGAGGTCCCGGAAGAAGAGCTGATCTGGATGGACCCGGTGCCCGAGGTCGACCACCCGCTGGTCGACGCCGCCGACATCGCCGCCCTGAAAGAGGCGCTGCTGGGGGCCGTGTCGCAGCGTGACCTGATCTACACCGCCTGGTCTTCGGCCGCGACTTTCCGCGGTTCGGACAAGCGCGGCGGGGCCAACGGGGCCCGCATCCGCCTGGCGCCGATGAAGGATTGGGACGTGAACGAGCCCGAAACCCTCGCCAAGACGCTGAAAGCGCTTGAGGGGATCAAGGCCGAGTTCGACGCCAAGGGCGACAAGAAGATCTCGCTCGCCGACCTGATCGTGCTGGGCGGTTCGGCCGGGATCGAGGCCGCGGCCAAGGCCGCCGGTCACACGGTCGAGGTGCCCTTCACCCCGGGCCGCACCGATGCCACCGAAGAGCAGACCGATGTCGACAGCTTCGAACCGCTCGAACCCAAGGCCGACGGTTTCCGCAACTACCTGCAGACCGACGCCAAGGTCCCGTCCGAGAAGATCCTGGTCGACAAGGCCCAGCTGCTGACGCTGACCGGCCCGGAAATGACCGCCCTGATCGGCGGGATGCGGGTGCTCGACGTCAACCATGGCGGCTCCAAGCACGGCGTGCTCACGGATCGTCCCGGCCAGCTGACGACGGACTTCTTCGTCAACATCCTCGACATGGCGACCGAATGGACGCCGGAAACCGAGGACGCGATGACGTTCGAAGGCAAGGACCGCAAGACCGGCGCGGCCAAGTGGACCGCGACCCGCGTCGACCTGGTCTTCGGCTCGAACTCGCAGCTGCGCGCCCTGGCCGAGGTCTATGGCCAGTCCGACAATGGCGAGAAATTCGTCAAGGATTTCGTCGCCGCCTGGACCAAGGTGATGGAAGCCGACCGCTTCGACATCTGATCCTGCAGCGGCGCGGCACGGCCCGCCCCTCGCCTGAAAACCGAACGGCGCCGCACTCAGCGGCGCCGTTTTCTTTTGCCCGTCCCGTGCGGCACGCAGGTCCCCCTGCGCGGCACACCGGCAAAGTGGCGAAGACCGATCCCGCACCGATGCGATACCGACGCAATACCGACGTGATACCGACGTGGCGTTCGGTGGTGAAACCTTACCGCGCCGTGCCGGTGCTTCGGTGTTTCGGCAACAGTGCAGCCAGCGCAGCGATCAGCTGATCGGCCGCCTCCTGGTGGGCCATCACCCCCATCTGGGTCCGGGCGACGGGTGCCTCCATCTGGGAAAAGATCATGCCCTCCGCCCCGGCCCGCAGCGCGGCGTCCGAGGGGACGGTAGTGACCAGCCCGGCCAGCTTTGGCCCAAGCACCTTCAGCATCGCCGGATCGACGAAAAGCGGCTCGCTTTGCGCCGGATCGGCCAGGTCGCGCGCGCCGTCCTCGGCCATCCTGCGGGGGGCGAACCAATGCATCAGAACAGGCCCCCGAGCCGCATCGATCAACTGGCCCATCCGCGCGATCCAGGCCGCCTTCAGCTCTGTCTCGACAATGGCGAACCGGTCGGCCGACAGCTCCCGCAGGGCCTGTAACATGTGGCGTGTAAAGTGAAATTCCGTGAAATCCACATCCCGGAACACGGCCTTCATCACCTCGGAGGCCTGCAGGAACCGGTCATTGCGGCGCGGATGCACGGCGTAATAGCGGTTCGAGATATTCTGCGCCCCCATCACCTGGATGACGACCGCCTCGGCCCCGGCGATCACCTCCAGCAGCGCCGGATCGTTGAGGTAGATATCCGCCCCCGCATTGACCGCGCCCAGGTTGACGCAGACCCGGCCCAGCCCGGCCTCCACCAGTGCGGGATAAGGCTCTGCCAGGAACTTTCCGTAGGTCTCCGTCCCGCCCAGGAAGGCAATATAGGGCCTGTCCAGACGCCGCCGCGGCCCCCGGAACAGGATCTTCGAGGACCCATAGCGACAAGGCATGTAATCAAGGGCCGCCGGCCCTATCCGTTCATAGGTCATCACACCCACCATCAAATTCACCCGGTCCCTTCTTGAACTCCAAACCTTTCCAAAGACCTAAACCTTGCATTTGATCGACCTGCATGGGTATTGCAGGCCGTGCCTCCGCAGGTCAGTGTGGGGCCGTGGACATGAGGAGTTGGTCATGGAAATTGCATCGGTAGGTGTCATCGGCGCCGGTCAGATGGGCAACGGGATCGCGCATGTCTGCGCCCTGGCGGGTTATGATGTCGTGCTCAACGATATCAACCAGGAGGCGCTGGACCGCGCCATGACCCAGATCGACCGGAACCTCGCCCGGCAGGTGTCGCGCAGCCTCATCACCGAAGAGGACAAGCAGGCGGCGCAGGCCCGTATCTCGACCACGATGACCCTGACCGATCTCGGCAAGATGGACCTCGTGATCGAGGCCGCAACCGAACGCGAGACGGTCAAGGACGCCATTTTCAAGGAGTTGGTGCCCCATCTCAAGGATGACACGATCCTGACTTCGAACACCTCCTCGATCTCGATCACGCGCCTCGCCTCGCGCACGGACCGGCCGGAAAAGTTCATGGGCTTCCACTTCATGAACCCGGTGCCGGTCATGCAGCTGGTCGAATTGATTCGCGGCATCGCCACGGACGAGGAAACCTACAAGGCCTGCCTCGCGGTGGTGGAACGCCTGGGCAAGACCGCCTCCTCGGCCGAGGATTTCCCGGCCTTCATCGTGAACCGCGTGCTCGTTCCGATGATCAACGAAGCGGTCTACGTGCTCTACGAAGGCGTCGGTAACGTGAAGTCCATCGACGAGGCGATGAAGCTGGGTGCCAACCACCCGATGGGCCCGCTGGAGCTGGCCGATTTCATCGGGCTCGACACCTGCCTCGCCATCATGAACGTGCTGCATGATGGGCTGGCGGACACGAAATACCGCCCCTGCCCGCTGCTGACCAAATATGTCGAGGCCGGATGGCTCGGCCGCAAGGCCGGCCGCGGCTTCTACGATTACCGGGGCGACACGCCGGTTCCCACGCGCTGACGCCCCCCTTTCATCTGGCCGGTAAATATCCCGGGGTCCGGGGCAGAGCCCCGGCTGCGCGACGGCGAAGCCGGCGCAAAATCAGGGCATTACGCCCCGCCCTCAGCCCGAGAAATCCGGCCCGTCCTTGCGGCGGCGTCCGAACACGGTCAGCCGCCCGGGGCCCTGGGCGGCGAGGATCAGCAGCCCCCCGGCAATCGCCCAGTTCTTCACCACGATGGTCACCTGCCAGGGATCGGCCCGCAGCTGCCAGTGGAAATAGCTGGTGAAAATGCAATAGCCCGCCAGCACGATGGCCCAGCTGCGCACGCCCGGCCCGACGATCAGGCTCAGCGCTGCGACCAGGTTGAAGGCCGCGACCGCCCAGACCAGGTTCGCGGGCAGGCCGAGGGACGTGATCATCTCCATCACCGGCGCGGGATCAAAGACCTTTTGAACGGCGCCACCCAGAAACAGGATGGCGACCATGATCCGGCCCAGCAGGTTGACGAAATCCGACATGGGCGCACCGTCTCAGCCATGACGCAAAAGCGCAAGAGGGGGACGGACACGGCGTCGTCACGAGACCGGCAAGAGCCCCGTCCAGGGGCGGGTTCCCGCGCAAGATCGTGCCTTCAACGCGTTGAATAGGCGGAAAACCTCAGCCGCGGCCGATATAGGGCATCTTGGTCGCCATGACGGTCATGAACTGGACGTTGGCCTCGGGCGGAAGATCGGCCATGTGCAGGACGGACCGCGCGGCATGGGCGACGTCCATGCTGGGCGGCGGCGCGTCGGGGCTGGCGTCGATCAGGCCCTGAAGCAGCTCTGTCCGGGCATTGCCGATATCGATCTGGCCGCAGGCAATGTCATATGCGCGGCCATCCAGCGACAGGGTCCGGGTCATGCCCGTCACCGCGTGCTTGGTCGCCGTATAGGCGATGGAGCCTTCGCGCGGCACATGGGCCGAGATCGACCCGTTGTTGATGATCCGGCCACCCTGCGGGTCCTGTGCGCGCATCCGGGCAAAGGCGGCGCGGGCGGCCAGGAACATGCCGGTGATGTTCAGATCGACCGTGGCGCGCCATTCCTCCAGCGGGATCGTGTCGATCGTCCCGCCCTGCCCGAAGCGGCCCGCATTGTTGAACAGGACGTCCAGGCGACCGGCGCTGTCGACAAAACGGTCGAAAGCCTGCTCGACCCCGGCCTCGTCCGTGACATCGGCGGGCAGAAGCACGGCGTTTTCCGCCCCGCCGAAGACCTGCTCCAACACGTCGCCGCGACGGGCGACGCAGCCGACCTTCCAGCCTTCCTTCAGGAACAGCTCTGCAGTTTCGCGGCCGATGCCGGCGCTGGCACCGGTGATGAGGATGGATCTCATGGCGTGTCGTCCTCGCTGGTCAGGCTCATTTCCAGAGGTGCCACGGGGGTGGCGCGCAGGTCGTCGACGCCCAGCGGGACCGAGGGCTTGGCCAGCCGGTTGCGCACGATCCAGTGCAGGCGCGTTTCCGCCCGGGTGATCGCCACGTAGGCAAGCCGTTTCCACAGGGGTTGCCCCGCCTCGACCCGCCCGACCCGTGCCGCGGCAAAGAGGTCAGGGGCGAAGACCTGCACCTCGTTCCATTGCGAGCCCTGGGCCTTGTGGATCGTCACCGCAGCCCCATGCAGGAAGGTCGCGCCCATGCGGGCGGCGAAGGGGATGAAGGGTTCCTCTTCGTCCGGCTTCTCGATCTTCACGATGGAGGCGGCGGAGACCTGCGGGCTTTCGGCGCCGACCACGTGCAGGCGGGAAAAGCCGGGCTTCGAGCCGGGGCCGAGATAGACCACCTGCGCCCCCTTGATCAGGCCCCGCGCCTCGAGGTCCAGGCGCTTCTTGCGGTGCTTCAGGGGCAGTTCGATGCCGTCGCAGATAAGCGGCTCCCCGGGGAGGAGCGCATCTTCGGGCGCGTCATGGACCCTGCGGAATGCGTTGATCAGGCGGATCCGCGTGGCATTGCGCCAGACCAGAACCGGGGAGCGCGCCATCAGGTCGACCTCCACCCGCTGGCCCCAGACGACGCGGTCGTCCTGGCGGGCCTTGTCCTCGATCATGCGTTCGAAATCCTCGAAGCCCAGCTGCGGATCGGCCAGCGCATGGGCAAGGTCGAGGATCGGGTTGCCTGCATCCTGGCGGTGGATCCGGTCGAGGTTGAGCTTTTCCGGTGCCGCAAGCCGGTCAAAGACCATCCGGCCCGACTGGCCCACCGGCGACAGCTGCGCCGGGTCGCCGAACAGCAGCAGGGTCGGAAAAATCTCTCTCAGATCATCGTATTGCTTGTCGTCGAGCATCGAGGCTTCGTCGATCAGCCCCATGTCCAGCGGGTCGTCGCGGCGTTTCCAGCCGGTGATGAAATCCGATCCGCGCAGTCCCGCGGCGGCCAGCGCGCCGGGCACCGACTTGTTGGTCTGGTAGAAGGCCAGCGCGCGGTCCAGCGCGGCATCGGTCAGGCCCTCGATCTCGGGCTTTTCACCCTCGCCCGCCAGCCATTCGGCAATGCGTTCGTATTCCGGGTCATAGACCGGGGTGTAGAGGATGCGGTGGATCGTCGTCGCCGGCACGCCGCGCAGGCGCAGGACCGAGGCCGCCTTGTTGGTCGGGGCGAGAATCGCCAGCGTGCGGCGGTCGCGATGCTTGCGCGGTTCGTAATCGCCCGAGACGAGGGTGACACCGGCCTCTTCGGCGGCACTGGCGATGGCCGAGAGCAGCAGCGTCTTGCCCGACCCGGCCTTGCCCGTGACGGCGATCACCTGCCCCTTGCCCGCGCCGGCGGGCCGGGTGGAGCCATCTTCGAGGTCCACGCCCTCGCCCCGCAGCACTTCGGCGATGCGGTCGAAGGCCTGGGCCTGGTCGTCGGAAAAGGTCACGGAGGGCAGCGTCATGGCGCAGACGCTACCCCGGCTCAGCGGGATGTGCCAGCGCCCGATTGCACGCTGGCGCCCTTTGGATCGGAGCGTTGGTCGGGTGGCGCGGTCCGGAGCCTCCGGCGGGGATATTGACCGGCCAGATGAAAGGGGGGCGTGGCGCGAGCGGACCGGGAGTGGGTCACGAAAAAGGGCGCGGCCCGATGGCCACGCCCATTGTCTAATTATTCTTACAGGATCAGGCCTTGCCGGCTTCCAGCACGTCCTCGACCGTGCGCAGGCCGGTGCGGGGAGACTGGACCAGAACCGCCATGTTGCCCGGCTTGTGCTCGTTGCGGAGCATCTTGGTGTGGGCCTGCGGGATCTCCTCCCACGGGAAGACCTCGGACATGCAGGGGTCGAGGCGCCGCTCCAGCATCAGCCGGTTGGCCGAAGCCGCCTGTTTCAGGTTCGCGAAGTGCGAGCCCTGCAGGCGCTTCTGGTGCATCCACATGTAGCGGACGTCGAAGGTGGTGTTGAAGCCGGAGGTGCCGGCGCAGATCACCACGATACCGCCCTTCTTCACCACGAGGGTGGAGACCGGGAAGGTCGCCTCGCCGGGGTGTTCGAAGACCATGTCGACGCTCACGCCCTTGCCGGTGATGTCCCAGATCGCCTTGCCGAACTTGCGGGCCTCTTTCAGCCATTCGTTGTATTCGGGGGAGTTCACCGTGGGCAGCTGGCCCCAGCAGTTGAAATCCTTGCGGTTGATGACGCCCTTGGCGCCCTGATCCATCACGAACTGGCGCTTGCTTTCATCCGAAATCACGCCGATCGCGTTGGCACCGGCGGTGTTGGCCAGCTGGATCGCATAGGAACCGAGGCCGCCCGAGGCGCCCCAGACCAGCACGTTCTGGCCGGGCTTGAGCTCATGCGGGTGATGACCGAAGAGCATCCGGTAGGCGGTGGCGAGGGTCAGCGTGTAGCAGGCCGCCTCTTCCCAGGTCAGGTGCTTGGGGCGCGGCATCAGCTGCTGCGCCTGCACCCGGCAGAATTGCGCGAAGGAGCCGTCGCCGGTCTCGTAGCCCCAGATACGCTGGGTCGGAGAGAACATCGGGTCGCCGCCGTTGCATTCCTCGTCGTCGCCGTCGTCCTGGTTGCAGTGGATCACGACCTCATCGCCCACTTTCCAGTTCTTCACCTTGTCGCCCACGGCCCAGATGATGCCCGAGGCATCGGAGCCGGCGATGTGGTAATCCTGCTTGTGGACGTCGAAGGGGCTGATCGGCTGGCCGAGGCCGGCCCACACGCCGTTATAGTTCACGCCCGCCGCCATGACGAGAACGAGAACCTCGTGGCTGTCGATCTCCCAGGTGTCGACGACCTCTTTCTGGAAAGAGGTTTCGGGTTCACCGTGACGTTCGCGGCGGATCGCCCATGCGTACATCTGCTTGGGCACGTGGCCCAGCGGCGGCATTTCCCCCACTTCATACAGGTCTTTTTTCGGCGCGTCATACGCCGCGATGGCGGAATCGGTGTCCAGAGCCATGTGAGCCTCCTGAGTCATTTGTGCCGCAATGCAGAATCGCGGGATTGCCCCACCGAATATCGATGGCCGCGCAACAATGCAATGCCCAGAACGTCGATATTGTAATTTTATGTCCGAGACGTTGCGGCGCGTCAGGCAAAATCGGGCCAAAATCGCGTATTTGGCTCGTTTTCCACGATTTTCCGGCCGGAAGGGGCCGGTTGGGTCTAGTCTGAGGTTACGCCGCATTGCGGCGAATTGACATGGCCACATTCTTTCATATACCTACGGCCAGACGTAATTTTATTGCCCGCCCGACTCGAGAGAGGCCCGACATGACCGCACAGCAGAAAGACCGCCCCTGGCTGTTCCGCACCTATTCCGGACATTCCACGGCCAAGGCCTCGAACGAGCTTTACCGGGGGAACCTGAAAAAGGGGCAGACCGGCCTGTCCGTGGCCTTCGACCTGCCCACCCAGACGGGCTATGACAGCGATCACGTACTGGCCAAGGGCGAGGTCGGAAAGGTCGGCGTGCCGATCTGCCACCTGGGCGACATGCGCACGCTGTTCGACCAGATCCCGCTGGCAGAGATGAACACCTCGATGACGATCAACGCGACGGCGCCCTGGCTGCTGGCGCTCTATATCGCGGTGGCCGAGGAACAGGGCGCCGACCCCAAGGTATTGCAGGGCACCGTGCAGAACGACCTGATCAAGGAATACCTGAGCCGCGGCACCTATATCTGCCCGCCCGCGCCCAGCCTGAAGATGATCGCGGACGTGGCCGAGTATTGCTATCGCGAAGTGCCCAAGTGGAACCCGATGAACGTATGTTCCTACCACCTGCAGGAGGCCGGTGCGACGCCGGAGCAGGAGCTGGCCTATGCGCTGGCCACCGGGATCGCCGTCCTGGACGAGCTGAAGCCGCGCGTCCCCGCAGAGGATTTCCCGATGGTCGTCGGGCGGATTTCCTTCTTCGTGAATGCGGGCATCCGGTTCGTCACCGAGATGTGCAAGATGCGCGCGTTTGTCGACCTTTGGGACGAGATCTGCGCCGAACGGTACGGCGTCGAGGACCCCAAGTTCCGCCGCTTCCGCTATGGGGTTCAGGTGAACTCGCTTGGGCTGACCGAGCAGCAGCCTGAAAACAACGTCTACCGCATCCTGATCGAGATGCTGGCGGTGACCCTGTCGAAAAAGGCCCGCGCCCGTGCCGTGCAGCTGCCCGCCTGGAACGAGGCGCTTGGCCTGCCCCGCCCCTGGGATCAGCAATGGTCCCTGCGGATGCAGCAGATCATGGCCTACGAGACCGACCTGCTGGAATATGGCGACCTGTTCGACGGCAACCCGGCGGTGGATGCCAAGGTCGAGGCGCTGAAGGAAGGTGCCCGGGCGGAACTGGCGAACCTCGATTCGATGGGCGGCGCGGTGTCGTCGATCGAATACATGAAATCGCGACTGGTCGATTCCAACGCGGACCGCCTGAACAAGATCGAAACCGACGAGACCGTGGTCGTCGGTGTGAACAAGTGGACCGAGGCCGAGCCCTCGCCGCTGATGGGCGAGGATGGCGGCATCATGACCGTCAACCCGGCGGTGGAGGCCGACCAGGTCGACCGGTTGAACGCCTGGCGCGCCGAGCGGGACGAAACCGCCGTGAAAGCCGCGCTGGCCGCCCTGCGTGAGGCAGCGGCGAAGAACGAGAACGTCATGCCCGCCTCCATCGCGGCCGCCAAGGCCGGGGTGACCACCGGGGAATGGGCGGCGCAGATGCGGTCGGTCCATGGTGAATATCGCGGGCCAACCGGGGTGTCGGCCTCTGTCTCGAACAAGACCGAGGGGCTGGACGATATCCGCGACGCGGTGGATGCAGTGTCGGACAAGCTGGGCCGGCGTCTGAAATTCGTCATCGGCAAGCCGGGGCTGGACGGCCATTCCAACGGCGCCGAGCAGATCGCCTTCCGCGCCCGCGATTGCGGCATGGACATCAACTACGACGGCATCCGCCTGACGCCCGAAGAGATCGTGACCCGCGCCAAGGAGCAGGAGGCGCACGTGGTTGGCCTGTCGATCCTGTCGGGCTCACATCTGCCGCTTGTCGAGGACACGCTGACCAGGATGCGCGAGGCCGGCCTGGGCCATATCCCCGTCATCGTCGGCGGCATCATTCCCGAGGAGGATGCCAGGCGGCTGAAGGAAATGGGCGTGGCCAAGGTCTATACCCCCAAGGATTTCCAGCTGAACGCGATCATGATGGACGTGGTCGAGCTGGCCGCCCCCAAGGATGTCGCCGCGGAATAGGCCTGCGGCCCTTGCGCGGCGACGGGGTCAGGGGGGCGCTGCCCCCCTCTTGAGCCTGTGGCTCAATTCACCCCCCGGAGTATTTCCGGCAAGATGAAGCTGGGGCGGTCCCCGTCTGTGAAGGCGCGCGGGGTGTGCAATCGCCTGTCCCGGCCTAGCTGGTGACGGGAAAGGGGAGGATTATGCGGGATATCAGTCGACATCTGAGGATCACGGGTCGCGTGCAGGGCGTGGCCTATCGTGCCTGGACCCAGGCGGAGGCGCAGGCCAAGGGCCTGACGGGCTGGGTGCGCAACGAAGCGGACGGGTCGGTGACCGCGCTGGTGCAGGGGCCCGAAGACGTGGTTCAGGCGATGATCACCAATTGTCATTCCGGGCCGGGCGCGGCGGACGTGCGCGATGTTCAGGTCGATCGCGCCGAGGCGGAGGCCGTGGAAGGGTTCGAGATCAGGCGCTGAGCGGTTTTTTTGGCTATCAGCGTTTAGCTGTCGGGCAGGCCGACGGTGGTCCCTGGTGCCTCAAGTGCGCCCGCGTTTTCCTTGAGCCCGGTGCCGGTCAGTTCCAGGCGGAGCGCCTGGCGCAGCAGCCAGCAGATCTTGTGGGCGGCGAGGTCGGCGGACAGCCCGCCGCGCGTATGGATGTTGGAGATGCAGTTGCGGCGGCTGTCAGGCGTGCCGGGCCGGGCCATGTAGGTGATATAGGCGCCCAGGCTGTCGGCCACGGTCAGGCCGGGCCGTTCGCCGATCAGCATGACCGCGATGCGTGCCCCGGTGGCCTGCGCGATGGCATCGCCGAGCGCGACACGGGACTGGGTGGCGATGACGGGCCGCGCGACATCCGTGTCGCCCAGCCGGTCGAGACAGGCGCGCAGGACCGCCGCGCCATGTGCTTCCAGAGCAGCCGAGGACAGCCCGTCGCCCAGGACGAAGAGGACCTCGCCGGTGACGCCGGAGAGGTCGGCCTCGTCCGACAGGCGGCGGCCAAGATCGGGACGGCGCAGATAGGTGGCGCGGTCCGGAGCGGCGGAGGTGACGGTGACCGGATCGAGGCCCTCCAGCTGATCTTTCAGCATGGCGAGGTCGAGCGGCGCATGCACCGCGTCGCGGGCGCGGGCATGGGCGAACTGGAATTCCAGGTTGGCGCGGGTGGGCAGGCCCGCCCCGCTGCGGCCCAGCCCGATCCGGGCGGGGGTGGCGGCACGCAGGCGGGCCCAGGGATCGGCGCCGCTCATCCCGCCTCCAGCAGGCGGAGGGTGGCCGCGCGGTCATCGGTCAGCTGGCCTGTGCCCGACACGATGCCGGTCCGGGCCAGCCAGGTTTCGAATTCCGGCGCGGCGCGCAGGCCGAAGGTGTTGCGCAGGTAGGCGATGTCGTGGAACGACAGGCTCTGGTAATTCAGCATGATATCGTCGGCGCCGGGCACCCCGATCAGGAAATGCACCCGCGCATCGGCCAGCAGGGTCATCAGAACGTCCATGTCGTTCTGATCGGCCTCCGCATGGTTGGTGTAGCAGACGTCGCAGCCCATGGGCACGCCCATCAGCTTGCCGCAGAAGTGGTCCTCCAGCCCTGCGCGGATGATCTCGCGCCCGTCAAAGAGGTATTCGGGGCCGATGAAGCCGACCACGGTATTGACGATCAGCGGATCGAAGGCGCGGGTCACCGCTTGGGCGCGCGCCTCGAGCGTCTGCTGGTCGATGCCGTGATGCGCATCGGCCGACAGGGCCGATCCCTGCCCGGTTTCGAAATACATCACGTTGGTGCCGACCGTGCCCCGATTCAGTGACAGGGCGGCCTGGCGGGCATCGTCCAGCATGGCAAGGGTCACGCCGAAGCCCTCGTTCGCTTTCTCGGTGCCGGCGACGGATTGGAAGACCAGGTCGACCGGGGCACCGGCGCCGATCATCTCGATCGTGTTGGTGACATGGGTCAGCACGCAGGTCTGGGTAGGGATGTCGTATTTCGCGATCAACTCGTCCAGCATCAGGAGCAGTTCGGTCGCGGTCGGGATATTGTCGGTGGCCGGGTTGATGCCGATCACCGCATCGCCGATCCCGTAGCTGAGCCCGTCAAGGGTCGAAGCGGCGATGCCCTGAAGGTCGTCGGCCGGGTGATTGGGTTGCAGGCGGGAGCCCAACCGCCCCTCGAGCCCCAGCGTGGTCCGGAAGGCGGTGGTGACGTGGCACTTGCGGGCCACGGCGATCAGGTCCCGGTTGCGCATCAGCTTGGCTGCGGCGGCGACCATTTCCGGGGTCAGACCTGGGGCCAGCGCGGCCAGGGTCGCGGGGCTGGCAGCATCCGACAGCAGCCAGTCGCGGAAATCGCCCAGGGTCATCGACCGCACCGGGGCAAAGGCCGCGGCATCATGGGTGTCGAGGATCAGGCGCGTGACCTCGTCCGTCTCGTAGGGGATCAGCGCCTCGGTCAGGAAGGTCGACAGGGGCAGATCGGCCAGCACCATCTGCGCCGCCACGCGCTGCACGTCGCTTTCGGCGGCGATCCCGGCCAGTTCATCGCCGGACCGGGCGGGTGTGGCGCAGGCCATGACCTGGGCCAGGGTGTCGAAGCGGAAGGTCTCTCCGCCCAGAAGGGTGCGATAGGCCATCGAAAGCTCCGTCTTGGCCGGGGCGCGCCTTTGTGGCGCACCCCGATCTTAAACCTGCGATCAGCGGTAGGGATAGCCCGCCTTCTCCATCGTGGCGGCGTAGGTCTTGAAGGCGTCGACGACCTTCTTGGGGCGTTCGCCGCTTTCGGCAACGCTGTCCCAGAAGGATTCGGCGTCCTTGACCACAGTCGCCCATTCGTCGGCGGGGATCGAGGTCAGCTCCATCTTCTCGCCTTCGACGCGCAGCTTGGCCTCGCCGCCCCAGTACCACTGGGCGCGGTAGTAATGCGACTGGTCGATGGACATGCGGAACAGTTCCTGAAGATGCGGCGGCACCTTTTCCCAGCTTTCGGTATTGGCGAAGTAGGAGCCGAACCACGCCCCGGTGACCGAGTTGGTCAGCGCGTAGTTGCAGATATCGGCCCAGCCGACCTCGTAGGCTTCGGTGAAGCCGCACCAGGCGACGCCGTCCAGTTCACCGGTCTGCAGCGCGACCTCGACATCGTCCCACGGCACGGTCACGGGGATCAAACCGTATTGCGACAGGAAGCGGCCGGCGGTCGGCACGCCGAAGACGCGCTTGCCGCGCATGTCGCCAAGCGAGTTGATCGGTTCCTTGGTGAAGATGTGCAGCGGGTCCCAGGCGCCAGCGGAGAGCCAGGTGACATTGTCGACCTCGGAATAGGCGTCTTCCCAGATCTCCTTGAGGCCGTAATAGGAAAACAGCGACGGCACATCGAGCGAATAGCGCGTGGCGAAGGGGAAATAACCGCCGAAGACCGCGATATCGACCGGGGAGGCCATGGTCGCCTCGTCCGATTGCACCGCGTCGATGACGCCCGATTGCATGGCGCGGAACAGCTCTCCGGTGGGGACCAGCTGATCGGCGTAATACAGTTCGATCTCCATCTCGCCATTAGCGGCGGCGTTGAAGGCGTCGATCTGCGGCTTGATCACATGCGCGCCCAGCGGGGCGCCGGAATATGTCTGCAGGCGCCACTTGATCGCGCCGGTCTGGGCGATCACGGCCGGGGCAGCCAGGGCGCCCACGGCACCGGCGGCGGTGCCGGTCAGGAACTTCCGGCGCGAGGCCAATATCTTTTCGGAGGGTGTCTGGGGTTTCTTCTCAGTCATGGTCTTGTCCTCTCTGTTGGTCGTTCGGTCTGTTGGTCGTTCAGTTTCTTGGCGGCTCAGTAGGACCGCATGGTTTCCGGCAGCCACAGGGCGATCTGCGGGAAGATCATTACCAGCGCGATCGTGACGGCCATCATCAGGACGAAGGGCCAGATCGAGCGGTAGATGTCGGGAAGGGTGATGTCGCCGGGGGCCATGGCGCGCATCAGGAACAGGTTATAGCCGAAGGGCGGGGTGATATAGGCGATCTGGCAGGTCATCGTGTAGAGCACGCCGAACCAGATCAGCTGATTGTCGATCCCCAGATCCAGCAGTTTGACCAGCGGGATGTAGAGCGGCGCGACGATCACCAGCATCGCGGTGTCGTCCAGGAACATGCCCATCACGATAAAGCTGAGCTGCATCATGATGATGACCTGCCAGGGCGTCAGCTCCCACCGGTTGATGAAGAGGTTCTCGATCGCGCGGACCGCGCCGATGCCGTCGAACACCGCGCCAAAGGCCAGCGCGGCCAGGATGAGCCACAGGAACATGCAGGACACGCCCAGAGTCTTGCGCGCCGTTTCGTGCATCATCTTCAGCGTGAAGCGCCGCTTGATGATGGCCGCCAGCGTCGCCGCCGTCGCCCCCACGGCCGAACTTTCGACGAGCGAGGTGATGCCCTTGACGAACAGCCCGGTCATGGCGAAGAAGATCAGGAAGGGGATGATGCCCGCGCGCAGCAGCTTGAGCTTTTCGCGCGGCGGCATGTTCAGCTCCTCGTCCGAGACGACCGGCGCGAGGGACGGGTTCAGTCGGGCACGGACGACCACGTAGATCACGAACATGGTCGCCATCAGCAGGCCCGGGATCACGCCCGCCAGCCACAGCTGCGACACCGGCTGGCGCGCGATCATGCCGTACAGCACCATGACGACCGATGGCGGCACGAGGATGCCCAGCGACGACCCGCCCTGCACGACCCCGGTGATCAGCACCTTGTCGTAGCCCCGGCGCAGCATCTCAGGCAGGGCGATGGTGGCCCCGATGGCCATGCCTGCAACCGACAGCCCGTTCATCGCCGAGATGATGACCATCAGGAAGATCGTACCGATGGCCAGCCCGCCGCCGATCCGGCCGAACCAGACATGCAGCATCTTGTAGAGGTCCTCGGCGATGCCGGATTCGGACAGGACGTAGCCCATGTAGATGAACAGCGGCAGCGTCAGCATCGGGAACCAGTTGAACAGCTTGAACGCTGCCGAGAACGGGATCTCGATCCCACCCGGCCCGTAGAGGAACAGCACCATGATGGAGGCGACGAACCCGATGGCGGCAAAGACCCTCTGCCCCGTCAGCAGCAGCACCATCATGCTGGCGAACATGGTGATCGCGATCATCTCGTAGGACATCACAGATGCTCCCCGCGCAGATCGGCCACGTGTTTGACCACCTCCGACAGCGTCTGCAGGATCATCAGCAGGATGCACCCGACCATCAGCGACTTGATCGGGATCATCGACGGGTTCCACATGGAAAACCGTCGTTCACCGGTCTGGATCGCGTATTCCAGCGAAGAGATCGACCCCCAGAGCAGGATGCACAGGTAAAAGAGCAGGCACAGGATCGTCACCAGGTCGGTGACCGTCTTGTCCCGCGGACTGAGCCGTTCATAGAGCAGGTCCATGCGCACATGGTCGCCGTCCTTCAGCGTCTTGGCCCCGCCCATGAAGTAGTAAGCGGCCAGCGTGAATTGCGCCGCCTCGATGCACCAGTGCAGGGGAATGTCGATGACGTTGCGTGTCACCGCATCCAGCAGAAGCACCCCGACCATCAGGAAGATCAGGTACATCGCGACGACGCCCACGACGTCGGCGATCCTGTCGATGATCCGGACGTATCCTCGTAATATTGCTGGCATCCTGCCCTCTGCCCTGGTCTTCAATTCGTCTGGTGGCAGGCCGGTCCGGGGACGGCCCCGTCCAGAGCGGCGCAATTTTGATCAACCGGTCAACGGGGTGCTGGCGCTTCCCCTTTGCCGATGCGAATATTTTTGACGGCAGCCAATGCTGCTGCGCAGAAAAGAGGCACAGGAGACAGGTTTTGGGCGCAGCGACATCCTCGGAGACACCATATGACGTGGCGGTGATCGGCGCGGGCGTGATCGGCTGCGCCATCGCCCGTCGCTTCACCCTCGACGGGGCCCGCGTGGTTGTCCTGGAAAAGGCGCCGGACATCCTCGACGGGGCGTCCAAGGCGAACTCCGCCATCCTGCATACGGGGTTCGACGCGCCCACCGGATCGCTCGAGCTGTCCTGCGTTCAGGCCGGCCATGCCGAATACGAAACCATCCGCGAGGCGATGAACCTGCCCATCGACCGCTGCGGCGCGCTTGTCCTGGCCTGGGATGCGGCACAGGCCGACCGCCTGCCCGACCTGGTCGCCCAGGGCCAGGCCAACGGCGTCGACGACCTCGAGATGCTGACCCGCGACCAGGCCCTGGCGCTGGAGCCAAACCTGGCCCCGCATCTGCACGCCGCCTTCCGCGTCCCGCGCGAGGCGCTGATCGACCCGTGGTCCGCCCCCCATGCCTACCTCTTGCAGGCCCTGTTGAACGGGGCGGAGCTGCGCCGCAATGCCGAGGTCACGAGCGGCCATTACGACGGGGTCTGGCACCTTCAGACGCCGACGGGCCCGGTGCGCACCGCCCATGTCATCAACGCCGCCGGCAATTGGGGCGACGTGGTCGATCAGCGGCTGATCGGCGCCAGCGCCTTCACCATACGCCCCCGCAAGGGCCAGTTCGTGGTCTACGACAAGAGCGCCGCGCGCCTGGCCCGCCACATCCTGCTGCCCGTGCCCACGGACAAGACCAAGGGCATCGTCGTCTGCCGCACGATCTGGGGCAACCTTCTGGTCGGCCCCACGGCCGAGGACCAGGAGGACCGGACCACGGCCGACCTCGTTCCCGAAACGCTCCAGCAGCTGCGCGACAAGGGGGCGGAGATCCTGCCCGCCCTCGCGGCCGAGGAGATCACCACCGTCTATGCCGGACTGCGCCCCGCCTGCGAGCACAAGGATTACCAGATCAGCGCCCGCCCCGAGCAGGGCTATGTCACCGTGGGCGCGATCCGGTCCACCGGCCTCAGTTCGGCACTCGGTACGGCGGCGCATGTTGCCTCGCTGGTGACGGGCGGCTGGACGGCCCTACCCGACCCCGTTGTGCCCGAAATACCGATGCTGGCGGAAACCGAAACCCGTGACTGGCAGCGCCCCGGCAATGACGGCATCTTGTGCCATTGCGAACGCGTGACCCGGCGCGAGGCGAAGGCGGCGATGCAGGGTCCGCTCGCCCCGCAGACCGCTGCCGGGCTGAAACGCCGGACCCGAATGACCATGGGCCGCTGCCAGGGCTTTCATTGTACCGCAGCGTTCGAGGCCTGCCTGAACGGGGATGCCCCATGACGCTGCCCGACATGGTCGATGTCGCGATCATCGGCGCCGGCCCCGCCGGCCTGTCCGCCGCCCGCCACCTGGCCGAGGCCGGTATCGCCTCGGTCCACGTCTTGGAGCGGGAGGCAGAGGCCGGCGGCATCCCCCGCCATTGCCTGCATTCGCCCTTCGGCCTGCGCGAATACGGGCGCCCCATGACCGGCCCGGCCTATGCGCGGTTGAACCTGCGCCGGGCATTGAGCGCCGGGGCGCAGGTCCATACTCGCGTCACGGTCACAACCCTCGGCCCCGGCGGCGCGCTGGAGCTGTCGACGCCCGATGGCCTGCACCAATTGCGGGCCCGTGCCGTGATCCTCGCCACCGGTGCCCGCGAAACCAGCCGCGCGGCGCGGCTGATCGGCGGCACCAAGCCCGGCGGCGTGCTGACCACCGGCGCGCTGCAACCCTTGGTCCATGTGAATGGCGCACGACCCTTCCTGGCGCCCCTGATCCTCGGGACGGAGCTCGTGTCCTTCTCCGCCCTGCTGACCTGTCGCAGCGCCGGGGCAAAGCCTGTCGCCATGGTGGAACCTGGCCCCCGCATCCGCGCCCGCTGGACCGCGCCGCTCCTGCCGCGCCTGCTGGGCATTCCGGTCCTGACCGGCACCGAACTGCTGGCGATCCACGGCGGGTCGCAGGTTACCGGCGCAACCTTGCGCAACGCCACCGGCAAGACCCGGGAAATCGCCTGCGACGGTGTCGTCATCACCGGCGCCTTCCGCCCCGAAAGCGCCCTTCTGGCCGGATCGGGCTGCGACAAGGACCCGCGCAGCCTCGGCCCCGTGGTCGATCAATATGCGCGGCTGACCGACCCGGCCTATTTCGCCTGCGGCAATGCATTGCGCGGCGTCGAAACCGCCGGGGCCTGCTGGCGCGAAGGACGCCGCGTGGCCCGCAGTGTGGCGCTTGCCCTGCTGGACGGCCTGCCCGACCCCCAGGCCACCCGCACGATCCCTGCGGACACGCCCGAAGCCCCCGGCGCCCTGGCCTACGCCCTGCCCCACCGTTTGGCCCCGGACACGGCGCCGCCCGCGCTGCCGCACATGCAATTGCGGGTGACGCGGGATTACTCCGGCCCGCTGACCCTGGGCCGCGACCAGGGCCAGCTACACGCACGCCCCGATCGCCGCATACATCGCCCCCTGCCCCGCATGCCATGAAGATCCTCGCAATCGATCCAAGCACGACCTCGACCAGCGGGTTCCTCTTCGACACCGACGGCCCGGCGAACGCGGCCCGCATCTTTCACCGCGACCATCGGCAGCACTACCCGGCCCCCGGCCATGTCGAACATGACCCGGCCGAGATCCTGACCGACCTGCGCGCCGCCATCTCCGCAGGTCGCGCCGCCGGGGCCGATGCGCTGGCGCTCACCAACCAGGGCGAAAGCTGCCTCGCCTGGGATGCCGAAACCTGCGAACCGCTCTCGCCCATCCTGGTCTGGCAGGACAACCGGACAGAGGCGTTCTGCAAGGCGCTGGCCACCCACAATGCCGACGCGATCCGAACCCGCGCCGGATTGCCGGTCGAGCCCTATTTCTCCGCCCCCAAGATGCGCTGGCTGCTGGACTATCTGCCCGCCGTCCAACAGGCCCGGCAGGCGGGCCGGCTCAGGCTCGGCACAACCGATGCCTGGTTCCGCCACGTGCTGACCGGGTCCTGCGACACCGATATCGCCACGGCCTCGCGCACCTCCCTGCTGAACCTGGCGACGGGGGCGTGGGACGACACACTCTGTGCGATCTTCGCCGTGCCGATGGACACCCTGCCCCGGATCACCGCCAATACCGGCGCGCTCGGGATGGTCGACGGGCTGCGTCTGACCGCGGCCATCGTGGATCAGCAGGCGGCGATGGCGGGACACGGGCTGACCCGGCCGGGCGACACCAAGATCACCTTCGGCACCGGCGCCTTCGCCCTGACGCTTTGCGGCACGACCCCGCCATCAGGCAACGGCGGCGCGCTGCCCACCATCGCCTGGCAAGAACACGGCACACCACTGACCTATGCGCTGGATGGCGGGCTCTACACCGCGTCGGCGGCCGTGAACTGGGCGCGCGAGCTTGGCCTGTTCGGCGGGTTCGACGAGATTACCGATTTCGACGGCCCCAGTCCGATGGATAAAGGGCTGGTCTTTGTCCCGGCCCTGTCGGGCCTCGCCTGCCCGCATTGGGATCTGCGCGCGCGCGGCTCATGGCTGGGCCTGTCGCTCGACACCAGCCGGGCCGACATGATGCGAGCCCTGCTGGACGGGATCGCCTACCGAACGGACCAAATGCTGAGGGCCATGGCCTGCGACCAGCCGCTGAGCGACCCGATCCGCATCGATGGCGGCATGTCAGCCAATCCGTGGTTCTGCCAGGCGCTGGCCGATATCACCGGTCGCCAGATCGCGGTCAGCGCCCTGCCCGACCTGACCGCCTTCGGCGCAGCACGGCTGGCCGCGCGGCACATGGGCCAGGACCTGCCCGCCCCGGCGCTCCCGCACTGCTTCGCCCCCGATCCCGCGGCCCGCCCCGACCCGGACCGTTTTGCCGCTGCCTGCGACCTCGTCAGCCACTGGGCCGACACGGTCACACAATAGCAGTCGCACCGTTTCGCGACGGGGGCTCTGCCCCCGACATCGGTCTGCACAGATTGAAATCGCGCGCCCGCCCCCGGAGTATTTCCGGCAAGATGAAGAGAGGATCCCAAGCTTCATCTTGCCCAAAATACTCTCGCCGGCAGGCGAAATCCGCGTCTTTTGGTGCAACGCGTGAAATCCCGCTGTCGCGACGGCGTCGATGGACTTTCACGGCGGTCAACCGGATACTCTGCCTGACAGATCAGAGGGAGCCGCCAGAATGACCATCCATATCGGAGCCGAACCGGGACAGATCGCAGAGACCGTGCTGATGCCCGGCGACCCCTACCGCGCCAAATGGGCGGCGGAGACCTTCCTGGAAGGGGCCGAACTGGTGAACGAAGTGCGCGGGATGCTGGGCTTTACCGGCACCTGGAAAGGCCACCGCGTCACCATCCAGGGATCGGGGATGGGCATGCCCTCCCTGTCGATCTACGCCAACGAGCTGATCCGCGATTACGGCGCCAAGACGCTGATCCGGATCGGGTCCTGCGGCGCGATGCAGGAAAAGGTGGCGATCCGCGACGTGATCCTGGCCATGTCCGCGACCTCGATCTCGACCCCGTCGCTGAGTTTCTTCAAGGAGGTAAACTTTGCCCCGACCGCCGATTTCGACCTGCTGCGCAAGGCCTGGGACGCGGCACAGGCCAAGGGGATCACCACCCATACCGGCGGCATCTATTCCGCCGATGTCTTCTATGCCGAACGCCCCGACCTCGACGAGGTGATGGAGCGCCACGGCATCCTCGCCGTCGAGATGGAGGCGGCTGAGCTCTACACACTCGCGGCCCGGTTCGGGGTGCGGGCGCTGGCCGTGCTGACCGTGTCGGATCATCTAAAAACCCATGAAGCGCTGCCCTCCTCGGACCGCGAGAAAAGCTTTGGCGACATGGTCGAGATCGCGCTGGAGGCGGCTTTCGCATGAGCTTCAAACAGGTTGAACTGGGACGCAACGGCCCTAAAATCGCCCAGCTGGGCTTCGGCGCGATGTCCTTTGCCGGGTTCTTCGGACCAACGGATGAAGAGACCTCTCTCGCCACGCTGGACGCGGCGATCAAGGCCGGGATCAATTTCTGGGACACCGCGAACATCTACGGGATGGGCGTGTCGGAAACGGTGATCGGCAAGTACCTGGCGGCCGAAAAGCCCGATATCGTGCTGGCCACCAAGGGCGGCATCGTGCCGGGCCCGCCGCGCGCCATCGACAATTCCGCCTCGCATCTGCGCGAAGAGCTGGAGAAATCCCTGACCAAGCTGCAGGTGGACCGCGTCGACCTGTACTACATCCACCGCCACGAACCCGGCCGCCCGATCGAGGAGGTCGTGGAAACCCTCGCCGGCTTCATCGAGGAAGGGCTGATCGGCGGCTACGGCCTGTCGGAAGTCATGCCCGGCACCCTGCGCCGCGCCCATGCGATCCATCCCTGCCGCGCCGTGCAGAACGAATATTCGCTGTGGACGCGCCTGCCGGAACTGGGCCTGATCGACACCTGCGCGGAGCTTGGCACGGCCTTTGTCGCCTTCTCGCCGCTGGCGCGGGGGATGATCGGCGAAACCTCGGTCGATCCGGCGCAGATGTCGGAACGGGACTGGCGCCGCGTGAACCCCCGGTTCGAAGAGCCGAATTACAGTTACAACCTGGCCGCCATCGACGCCTTCC
This sequence comes from Pseudooceanicola atlanticus, assembly GCF_000768315.1. Taxonomy (GTDB): domain Bacteria; phylum Pseudomonadota; class Alphaproteobacteria; order Rhodobacterales; family Rhodobacteraceae; genus Pseudooceanicola; species Pseudooceanicola atlanticus. Next base: position 684,084 of record NZ_AQQX01000001.1, on the reverse strand, counting down.
GCGACTATGCCCGGTCGAAGGGCTGGAAGACGGCGGCGCTGGCCCTGGCCTGGGTGATGCAGCGCGGCGATCATGTAATCCCGATACCCGGCACCCGGACGGCGGCGCACCTTTCGGAATGGCAGGGGGCGGCGGAGATCACGCTGGGCCCCGATGAACTGGCCGAGATCGCGGCGATCCTGCCCGCGGGCTTTGCCCATGGCGACCGCTATTCCGATGCGCAGATGATGGGCGTCGAACGCTATTGCTGAGCCTTGCGCCGGGCCTGCGGGTCCGGCGCGGAATCGCGCGACCTCAGCCGTCCTTTTCGGGCGGGCCCGCGTCGGATGTCGCCTTGTCGCGGTGGAACCAGCCGCTGCCCTCTGGGCCGTACCATTCCTCGTTCCGCGTCGCGAACATGGTGGCGGCCAGCGCCAGGAAGGCCAGTGTCGATCCGGCCAGCAACGCGTAATCGGTGCTGCGCAGGATCAGGTAGAGCACCGCGTAGACCAACACCAGCAGCGCGCCCAGCACCAGGGATCGCCGCCCCAGGCCCAGCCCTGCCCAGCCGAAGAGCGTCAGCAGCAGCGTCACCGCACCGGCGGCCAACAGGTAGGCCGGGCCGAAACCGATCTGTTCGGCATAGGACACCATCAGCAGCACGAAGGTGGCCTGCACCAGCCCGATCAGCAGGTATTGCACCGGGTGCACCGGCTTGTCGCGGCCCCGGTCGATCAGCAGCACGGTCAGGAAGGTCAGCGCGATATAGAGGATGCCGTAGCGCGCCGCGCGAAAGGCCTTCTGGTAGAAATCGTTGGGCTCGAAGTATTCGACACCGAAGCTCATGAACCGCCGGGTTTCGTCGTGAAAATCGTCCCGCGTCATCTGCGGCAAGGTGCGCGCCAGGTGCGGGATCGTCCATTCGGCGGAAAATCCGTCTTCGTCGATCTCGGACTGGTCGGGCAGGAAGGCCCCCTGGAAGGACGGATCGGGCCAGTCAGACCGCATCCGCACCGTCGTGTCCCGCCCCACCGGCGTCACGAAAAGCTGCGAGGCCCCGTTGAGACCCAGCTGAAGCTCGAACCCGCCCTGGTCACGCGGATCGCCGACCTGCGCGACGATGCCCGGGGTACGGGCATCGGGGTTGGGCTCCAGCGCGATTTCTTCGCCGGCGCGGGTCAGGCGCGCCTCGCCGCGCAGGGCGGCGTTGCTGGACAGGAAGACCTCGATCCGGGCGCGGTCCCAAAGCAGCTCCTCGTCGTTGCCCAGAAGCGGCGCGGCGCCGTCGGTGTCGAAGCCGAACTGCGCCAGCAGACGCGCGCGATAGACCGGCGCGGTAAAGATGCCGCGGTGACGCAACTCCGTCTCGCTGTCGATCTCGATCAGGTAATCGGTGGGATAGAGGATCAGCGGCGCGCGGTTCACGCTGACCCGTTCCGTGATGCTCTGTTGCCGGGGCTGGGCGGTTTCGGGGTCGATCACCGCGCGACCCGTCGACGGATCGACCATGTCGCGCTGTGTGACGCGGTCGACCTCGGCGCGAACGGGGATCGACAGGCGCGGGCCCGAGATCGTCTGCTCGCCGCCCCATTGCGCACCGATTTGCCGGATCGTCTCGCGCGAGAGGCTGCGCCGGTCGCCGACGACCTCGGCGACGAAGAAAAGCGGGATGAACATCAACAGGATGAGCAGCCCCACAATCAGGAACCGCGTGCCCAGACCCTTGCGCATGATACCCCTCCTCGCCTCGGTACGACCGCCGCATCATAGGCCCGTCAGGGCCCGCGTGTCATCGCCTCATCGCGTGACAAAGGGTGTCACGGGGTCAGAGCCCGTGACTACCCGAATAGCCGTTGCGCGGCGAGCTTTGCCATCCCTCCAGCGCGCCCTCCTGCGGGGCGAAGACCTCGATCAGCAGGGGATGGCAGGCAGCAGCGTCCGAGGAATGCTCGGACGAACAATCGCCCCCCGGACAGGCCGACAGCGCGCCCAGCAGGTCGATCTCGGCGAAGAATTCCAGGTAATCGCCGGGGCGCACGGGGCTGGCCTTCATGAAATACTGACCGGTATCCTGGGTGAAACCGGTGCACATGAAGACGTTGAGAACGTCATGGACCAGCTCGGCCGCCTCGCCCACGCGCACGCCCTGGGCACGGGCATAGGCGCGGGTCAGGTTCGAATGGCAGCAATGGTGGTAATCCTCGCCGCTCAGCAGGTGGTGTGTATGCGGATCGCAGCGGGTGCCGATCACGTCATGTACGCGCCCGCCGAAGGCATCCGCGCCGTACCAGGCCAAAGTATCGTCGATGATCGTGGCCATGGGGCGGAGATGGGGAAAATTGCTCCACATCCGGTGGCCGTTCGTCAGGTGCGTGCCGTGCAACGCGCGGGTCTTGCCGGAATAGAACCGTTCGCCCGGGTCGTGCAGGTTCCACAGGTTCAGGTCGCCGACCTGCGGGCCTTCGACGCTGGTGATGCGGAAGAACTGACCGGCCTGCACGCGGAACGCCGCGGCCTCCCGCGGTTCCGCGATGACCTCGTCGATCTTGACCGCCCCGGCCCGCGCCGCGCGGTACAGCACCAGGTCGGGTTGGGGCAGCGTGTCGGTCGGGTAGCAGATCACCGGGGGCACGGCGCGGCGGGCCTCGGCATCGGGCGGAAGGGCCATGGGCAGGTCGTCATTGGTCATGCGCTCACAATGTCCTCAACGGGTCGGGCGTGCAAAGGGATTGTACCTTCCGCCCGTAAAGTGTCTGTTCTGGTCAGCAACAGGACCCCGAGAGAAAGGCACATCATGAGTGACCCGACCTACACCCCGCCCGACGTCTGGACATGGGACAAGGAAAGCGGCGGCCGTTTCGCCAGCATCAACCGCCCGATCGCCGGCGCGACCCATGACAAGGACCTGCCGGTCGGCAAGCATCCGTTTCAGCTCTATTCCCTGGCCACGCCCAACGGCCAGAAGGTCACCATCATGCTGGAGGAGCTTCTGGCCGCCGGTCACGACGCGGAATACGATGCCTGGCTGATCAATATCGGCGAAGGCGACCAGTTCGGTTCGGGCTTCGTGGACGCCAACCCGAACTCCAAGATCCCGGCCATGGTGGATCATTCCGGTGACACGCCCCAGCGGGTCTTCGAATCCGGCAACATCCTGTTCTACCTGGCGGAAAAGTTCGGGGCCTTCCTGCCGACCGACCACGCCGCCCGGACCGAGGCAATGAACTGGCTGTTCTGGCTGCAGGGCTCCGCCCCCTATCTCGGCGGCGGGTTCGGCCATTTCTACGCCTATGCCCCCGAGAAGTTCGAATACCCGATCAACCGCTTCGCAATGGAGGTCAAGCGCCAGCTGGACCTGCTGGACAAGCGCCTGGCCGACAACGAATTCCTCAGCGGATCGGACTATTCCATCGCCGACATGGCCACCGTGCCGTGGTACGGGCGCATGGTCACGACCGGCGCCTATGACGCGGCGGAATTCCTTTCGGTGCACGAATACAAGAACGTCATCCGCTGGGCCGAGGCGATCTTCGACCGCCCTGCCGTCAAGCGCGGCCGCATGGTCAACGCCGTCTCGGGTGAGCCATCCGAACAGCTGCGCGAACGCCACGACGCGTCGGATTTCGAGACCCGGACCCAGGACAAGCTGGAAGACTGAGATCTGCGCGCGGCCATGTCGCATACCGACACGGCCGCGCCCATCTATGCTGATGGCGCCCGGAACAACCCTTGCAGGTTTCCCATGCCTCAGCGCACCGACGTGCCACCCGGCACCCTGATTGCCGCCCAATCCGAACGGATTGGCGGGTTTGCCGACACCTTCGTCACCCGCGTGCCCGGACAGGTGCCATTGTCGGATTACGTCGCGGCCTTCTATACCAGCCCCGTCTTCAAGGCCGAACGCCTGATCCTGCGGCTGGCCGGCCATCCTTCGACGGACGACGATGCCATCGCCGTGGCGCAAGGGACGAAAGACAGGTTCGCCATCTGGCGCGACCCGATACGGACCCAAACGGAACTGCTGATGCAGGAGGCCTCGGGCGCCACTGCGTCGTGGTTCATGGTGGAGCCGGGGTCGGAAGAAACCACGCTCTATTTCGGATCTCACGTGCGCCCCAGGGCGGATGGCTCCGGAATGCCGTTTCTCTTCAAGGTGCTCGCAGGCTTTCACAATGTTTATTCGCACGCGCTGCTGTCTGCTGCGGCGCGCCGCCTGCGCGCCATGTGAAAAAGGCGCGGGACGTTACCATCCCGCGCCTTCCTCACTGACGCGATCCTCCGCCTCCCCCGGCGGGGTTCAAGCGCGGATCAGATCACCACGACGTCCAGCGGCGGGAAGCCGTTGAAGCCGATCGACGCATAGGTCGAGGTGTAGGCGCCGCAGTTCCGGATCAGGAAGCGGTCACCGGATTTCAGGCCCAGCGGCAGTTCCACGGGACGCTTTTCGTACAGGACGTCAGCGCTGTCGCAGGATGGACCGGCCAGGATGCAGGGGCCCATGGCTTCGTGATCGCGGTCGGTCGTGAACTGGTAGCGGATCGCCTCGTCCATGGTTTCGGCCAGGCCCGAAAACTTGCCGATATCCAGGTAGACCCAGCGGTGCAGGTCGTTGTCGGATTTCTTCGACACCAGCAGCACTTCGGCGGCGATCATGCCGGCCTCTGCGACCAGGCCACGGCCCGGCTCTGCCATCACGTGGGCGACATCGCCGAAACGGGCTTCGATCAGTTCCATGACCTTGCGGGCATAGGGGGTCGGGCCTTCGATTTCTTCGCCGTAATAGGCCGGGAAACCGCCGCCGATGTTGAGCAGGGACAGGTCGTGGCCAGCCTCTTTCGCGGCTTTCCAGACGGCCGCAACCTGGTCCAGCGTCGTGGTCCACATGGTGGCGCGTTTGGTCTGCGATCCGACATGGAACGAGAACCCGACCGGGTCGAGGCCCAGATCGCGGGCCATGTCCAGCAGGGCAATCGCCTTGTCACGGGCGCAGCCGAACTTGCGCGACAGCGGCCAGTCCGCTTCGGAGGCGTCGACGATCAGGCGGATGTAGACCTGCGCGCCGGGGGCGAATTCCGCGATCTTCTCCAGCTCTTCTTCCGCGTCGGCGGCAAAGAGGGTGACACCGGCGTGGAAGGCGAACTCGATGTCGCGCACCTTTTTCACGGTGTTGCCAAAGGAGATGTGGTCGGGACGCGCGCCCAGCGACAGGCAGAGCTCGATTTCCGCACGCGATGCCGCGTCGAAGCCGGAGCCGAGATCGACCAGGCGTTCGATGATTTCACGGGCCGGGTTGGCCTTCACGGCATAGTGGATGCGGGCATGACCCAGGCCGGTCTTCAGGGCGTGGTACTGCTCTTCGACGCGGTCGACATCCAGCACGAGGGTCGGACGGTCGAAGGTGTTTGCACGGATGAAGGTTTCGATACGGGACGCACGTGCAACAGCACCGCGCGCCGAGAAATCGGCTACGTAAGCGTTCATGGTCATCTCCAATAGACCCGGCCATATATGGCCGCTCAGTTCCAAGGGAGACGTTACCGTCGCTACGTAACCATAGGGGTTGAAACCCTTACGACAGAGGCGCGTGCGTTGGCGTCTGGTAAATCCGCATATCGGGCCAAACGTTGAGTCGCGCAAGTAGGAAAATTCGGCCGATTGAAAATAATTTCGCGGCGCTCGCCGGGGTGGCCAAAGTGTTGCCGGGCGGACTCTAATCGCGCTCCCGGAGACGCGAAACCCCTGCCCGCCGGTCGCGGTGCAGGGGTCTGATACGCAGGGTCTGACCTGTGAAGGCGGCTCAGGCGGCCTTTTCGTAGGGCAGGTATTCCGCGGCCTTTTCACCAACTTCGGTGGCGGTCACGGGCGCGGGCGTGAAATACTCGTAGGCGACGTTGACGGCGTCGAGAGCGGCCTGCATGCGGCGAAGCTCTTCACGGGTGGGTTTTGCGATCTTTTCCATAAGGTGCCTCTAAAGCGTTAAGGCCCCTCCCTGCCGCGCAAAATGCGCCTGATTGCCGCTTGCGTCATCCCACAATCGGACAATGCCGCATTGCAGCATCGGCATGTCTCACGCCTCGCGCCCCGCCGCGCGGCCGGAAAAGATGCAACCGCCCAAAAAGGTGCCCTCCAGCGCGTTGTAGCCGTGGTAGCCGCCGCCGCCGAAGCCCGCGACCTCTCCGGCGGCAAAGACGCCGTCGATCACCGCGCCCTGCCCGTCCAGCACCCGCGCCTTCACATCCGTGTGCAGCCCGCCCAGCGACTTCCGCGTCAGGATGTTCAGCCGCACCGCGATCAGTGGCCCGGCGGCCGGATCGAGGATGCGATGCGGCTTCGCCGTGCGCACCAGCCGGTCCCCGCGATAGGCCCGCGCGACCCGGATCGCCGTGACCTGCGCATCCTTCGCGAACGGGTTGTCGATCTGGCGGTCGCGCGCCTCGACCTGCCGGGCAACGTGGCCCGGGTCCAGCGGCGCGTCCGGCGTGATCCGGTTCATGCCCGCGACAAGGTCCCCGATCGTGTCGGCGACGACGAAATCCTCGCCCTTGTCCTTGAACGCCTCCACCGGCCCTGGCGCGCCCTTGCCCAGCCGGTTCTTCAGCACTTCGCGCCACTTGCCCGAGGTGAAATCGGGGTTCTGCTCGGACCCGGACAGCGCGAATTCCTTTTCGATGATCTTCTGAGTCAGGATGAACCAGCTGTGCTCGTGCCCCGTCGACAGGATGCGTTTCAGCGTGGCCAGCGTGTCGAAGCCCGGCAGGCAGGGTGCCTCCATCCGCTGCCCCTTGGCATCGAGCCAGATCGAGGACGGCCCCGGCAGAATGCGGATGCCGTGATTGGGCCAGATCGGGTCCCAGTTGCGGATGCCTTCGCAGTAATGCCACATCCGGTCGGTGTTGATCAGGCCCGCGCCGGCCTGCTCCGCGACCTCCTGCAATTGCCCGTCCACGTAATCCGGTACACCCGAGACCATGCGCTTCGGCGGCTGGCCCAGCCGGTCGACGGGCCATAGATGACGGACCTTGTCGTGGTCCCCGCCAATACCGCCCGTCGTCAGGACAAGGCTTTCCGCCTCCGCCTCGAAGACGCTGGTGATCTCGCGCGAGGTCGAGGCACCGCGCACCGCCTCTGTCTCGGCCAGGATGTCGCCGGTGATGCCCCGCGCTGTCAGGTCCAACCCGGTGACGCGGTGGCGGAAGGCGGTCCTGATCTGCCCGGTCGCCATATGCGCACGGACCTGTTTTTCGAAAGGGGCCACGACGCCCGGCCCGGTGCCCCATGTCAGGTGAAAGCGCGGCACGGAATTGCCGTGCCCGTCGGCCCGTGCCCCGCCCCGTTCGGCCCAGCCGACGACCGGGAACCAGCGCATGCCCAGCCCGTGCAGCCAACTCCGCATCTCTCCGGCGGCGAAGTCGAGGTAGGCCTCGGCCACCTGCCGCGGGTTGTCATCCTCGGGCCGGTCGAACCCCGCCGACCCCATCCAGTCCTGCGCGGCAAGCTCCGCGCTGTCGCGGATGCCCATCCGGCGCTGTTCCGGCGTATCGACCATGAAAAGCCCGCCCAGCGACCAGAAGGCCTGCCCGCCCAGGCTCTGTTCCCCTTCCTGGTCGATCAGAAGCACCTTGCGCCCCCTGTCGGCGGCGGTCGCGGCGGCCACCAGCCCCGCGAGGCCGGCCCCGATGACGATGACATCGGCCTTGTAGCTCTGCGTCATGTGAAATCCTCCCTGTCCGGGAGCGTAGTCCGGCGCGTGCAGCTCTGCAAAGCCGGGGCGTTGCGTCATGCCCGGGGGCAAGCCGTGCGGGGGCGTCGCAACTCCGATGGCGACAGCCCAATAAAAAAGGCCCCGCCAGATGGCGAGGCCCTTTCCGATATCAGTGACGGATCACACGGTCCGTTCGACCATCATCTGCTTGATATGCGAGATCGCCGCGGCCGGGTTCAGGCCTTTCGGGCAGGTCTTCGCGCAGTTCATGATCGTGTGGCAGCGATAGAGTTTGAAGGGATCTTCCAGGTCATCCAGCCGCTCGCCCGTGGCTTCATCGCGCGAGTCGATGATCCAGCGATAGGCGTGCAGCAGCGCGGCCGGTCCAAGGTACCGGTCGCCGTTCCACCAGTAGGACGGGCAGGACGTCGAGCACGATGCGCACATCACGCATTCATACAGGCCGTCCAGCTTCTTGCGGTCCTCGATGGACTGCTTCCATTCCTTCGCGGGGCGGTTGGTCTTGGTTTCCAGCCACGGCATGATCGAGGCGTGCTGCGCATAGAAATGCGTCAGGTCGGGGATCAGGTCCTTCACCACCGGCATGTGCGGCAGCGGGTAGATCGTCACGTCGCCCTTGATCTCGTCCAGACCGTAGATGCAAGCCAGCGTGTTGATCCCGTCGATCATCATCGCGCAGGACCCACAGATGCCTTCACGGCAGGACCGGCGGAAGGTCAGGGTCGGATCGATCTCGTTCTTGATCTTGATCAGCGCGTCCAGAACCATCGGGCCGCACTTGTCCATGTCCAGGAAATACGTGTCGACCCGCGGGTTTTCCCCGTCATCGGGGTTCCAGCGGTAGATCTTGAACTTGCGGACATTGGTCGCGCCATCCGGCTTGGGCCATGTCTTGCCCGTCTTGATGCGCGAGTTCTTGGGGAGTGTCAGTTGTACCATGAAGTCCTCCTTAGAACGTCCGCGCCTTGGGCGCGATCCGCTTGAGTTCGATGCCACCCTCTGCTTCCGTCGACAGCGGGTCGGTGATGACCGGGCGGTAGCTCAGGTCGACCTTCGCATCCTCGACGCGGCTGATCGTGTGGACACGCCAGTTTTCGTCGTCACGCTCGGAATGATCCTCGTGGGCATGGGCACCACGGCTTTCCTTGCGGGCCTCTGCGCCATAGATCGTCGCCAGGGCGTTCGGCATCAGGTTGGTCAGCTCCAGCGTCTCCATCAGGTCGGAGTTCCAGATCAGCGACCGGTCGGTGACCTTCAGATCGCCCATCTTGCCGGCGATCTCGGTCATCTTGGTCACGCCTTCCTCCAGCGTCTTCGACTCGCGGAAGACGGCGGCGTCGGACTGCATGGTGCGCTGCATCTCGAGCCGCAGGTCCGCGGTCGGGATGGAGCCCTTGGCATTGCGCAGCCCGTCGAACCGGTCGAACGCCTTGTCGACGGAGGCCTGGTTGGCCTCGGGAACGGCCGTTTCGGGATCGACGACCTTGCCCGCCTTGATCGCGGCGGCGCGGCCGAAGACCACGAGGTCGATCAGCGAGTTGGAACCGAGACGGTTCGCCCCGTGCACCGACGCACAGCCCGCCTCGCCCACGGCCATCAGGCCCGGCACGATGGCGTTCGGGTCGTCCTTGGTCGGGTTCAGCACCTCGCCCCAGTAGTTGGTGGGGATGCCGCCCATGTTGTAGTGAACCGTCGGCAGAACCGGGATCGGTTCCTTCGTCACGTCGACACCGGCAAAGATCTTGGCCGATTCCGAGATGCCCGGCAGACGTTCCGCCAGCGCTTCGGCGGGCAGGTGCGACAGGTTCAGGTGGATGTGGTCGCCATGTTCGCCGACACCGCGGCCTTCGCGGATCTCCATGGTCATGGAGCGGCTGACGTAGTCGCGGGGCGCGAGGTCCTTGTACTGGGGCGCGTAACGCTCCATGAACCGCTCGCCTTCGGAGTTGGTCAGATAGCCGCCCTCGCCCCGTGCGCCTTCGGTGATGAGGCAGCCGGAGCCGTAGATGCCGGTCGGGTGGAACTGCACGAATTCCATGTCCTGCAGCGGCAGGCCCGCACGGGCCACCATGCCGCCACCGTCACCGGTGCAGGTATGGGCCGACGTGGCCGAGAAATACGCGCGGCCATAGCCGCCGGTGGCCAGCACGACCATCTTGGCGCGGAAGACGTGGAACGTCCCGTCATCCAGCTTCCAGCAGACGACACCGGTGCAGACGCCGTCTTCGGACATGATCAGGTCGACGGCGAAATACTCGATGTAGAATTCCGCGTTGTTCTTCAGCGACTGGCCGTAGAGCGTGTGCAGGATCGCGTGGCCGGTCCGGTCGGCGGCGGCACAGGTCCGCTGCACGGCGGGGCCTTCGCCGAATTCGGTGGTGTGACCGCCGAAGGGACGCTGGTAGATCTTGCCCTCTTCGGTCCGCGAGAAGGGCACGCCGTAATGTTCCAGCTCGTAGACGGCCTTGGGCGCTTCACGGGCGAGGTATTCCATCGCATCCGTGTCGCCAAGCCAGTCGGAGCCCTTGACGGTGTCGTACATGTGCCACTGCCAGTGGTCGGGGCCCATGTTCGACAGCGACGCCGCGATGCCGCCCTGGGCAGCCACAGTGTGAGAGCGGGTCGGGAACACCTTGGTCACACATGCCGTGCGCAGCCCCTGTTCCGCCATGCCGAGCGTGGCGCGCAGGCCGGCGCCGCCGGCGCCCACCACGACCACGTCGTATTCATGCGTTTCGTATTCGTAAGCAGCCATTGGTTACCTCGGACTTTGGGGGCCTTACAGCGCCAGCCGGATCAGGGAGAAGACCGCAAAGGCGGCGATCGCATAGGACAGGATCGTCACGCCGATGATGGTCAGGCGGCCGGTCAGGCCGTGCACGTAATCCTCGATGGCCATCTGGGCGCCATTCTTGAAATGCGCCATGCCGACGATGAAGGTCAGCGCGGCGATGACCGCCGGGAAGGGACGGGAATAATAGGCGACGACCTCTTCGTAGGGGGCGCCGATGATCCAGCCGGTGGTGAAGACGAAGAGCGGCACCAGGATCAGCAGGGCGATCGAGGAGACCTGCATGGACCAGTGATGTTCGGTCCCGGTCTTGGAAGCGCCCATGCCGGTGGCGCGCTTGCGGTCGGTGAGAAAACGCATGGGGCAGGCTCCTCAGACGATGATGGCGGTCAGAAGGGTCAGGACGATCGACCCGCCGATGATGACCCAGCCGAGCTTGTCGGCGGTTTCCACATCCAGGCAATAGCCGTTGTCCCACAGCAGGTGCCGGATGCCGGCGAGGCTGTGATACCACAGGCCCAGCACCGAGAAGAACATGATCACGTCGCCGATGAAGCTTGTGATCACGAAATCCGCCACGGCGAAATATTCCGGTCCCGACCCTGCGGCCAGAAGCCACCAGGCGATCAGGATGGCCGCGACGATCATCGCATTGCCGCTGATCCGGGTCAGAATGGACGTGACGGAGTTGAGCTGAGGCCGGTAATATTGCCCCAACATGAACGGCGAGAGCGGGCGGTTGCCCCGGTTCACATCGGCCATGAAATCCCCTTTCGGTTTCCCTTGAGGGTGTTTCTAGCGGAATTTGTGACGTTGTCATCCATTTGAAAGACGGAATTGGCGCTTTTCGGCAGAACGGACGGCTTGTCGCAACCTCTGTGATCACAAATTCCATCGCAGTGATCACACTTGGCGGTCATTTGCTCGCCGAACCCCGCGACTCAGTATAACCTGACAAAATCACTGGGTTTTTCTTTGTTCCCAAGGCCTCTCCCGGGAAGTGCGCCTGCGGCGCGTTCGATTTTATCTTGCTCGGGCCGCAAGGGCCCTCAAGGGCGCTGCCCTTGAGAATCCCGGAGTATTTCCGGCAAGATGAAGATCAGGGCGCTTGGTCGGGGCGTGGACATGCGAAGGGCGGCCGAAAAGCCGCCCTTCAATAAAATAGTATGCGCCGCAGGCGCGCCTTTGGATCACGCCGGCATCAGGGCCCAGTAATCGAGATCGAGCAGGACCTGGGGCAGATACTTGCCGTCCTCTCCCTTCAGCTCCCCGACCGAGGCATCGCTGACCGCGACCAGCCGCAGGCGGATCGCGCCGACACCCGGCGCCGCGGTTTCGGCCTTGTCCAGCACTTCGGACCAGGCCTTCACGGTCGTGCCCGAGAAGCAGGGGTTCGCATGGGCCCCGCCATTCAGCCCGACGATCATCTGCGCATTGGCCAACCCGTTGAACGACAGGGCGCGCGCCATCGAGATCACGTGACCGCCGTAGATGAGCCGCTGGCCATCGGGGCGGAAGGTCGCGTCGAAATGCACCTTGGCGGTGTTCTGCCACAGGCGCGTGGCCATCATGTGCTCGGCTTCCTCGATCGTCACGCCATCGACATGGCCGATCACCTCGCCCACCTCGTAATCCGCCATCCGGTGCGGTTCACCGGCGAGGGTGTAATCGTAGTCCGAGAAATCCAGCCCGTCCGGGATCACCAGGTCGGCGGGGTCGATCACCTTGGCCAGGTCCGGCACCACCGGCTCGGGCGCAGGGGCGTCGACGTTGTTCTTCCGCACCATCACCCAGCGGACATATTCCATCACGACCTCGTCGCGCTGGTTCATGCCGCGGGTGCGGACATAGACCACCCCGGTCTTGCCGTTGGAATTCTGCTTCAGCCCGATCACCTCGGAAGACGAGCGCAGCGTATCACCCGCGAAGACCGGTTTCAGCCAACGCCCCTCGGCATAGCCCAGGTTCGCGACCGCGTTCAGCGACACGTCCGGCACCGTCTTGCCAAAGACCACGTGGAACGCCGCCAGATCGTCGATCGGCGAGGCCGGCAAACCGCAGGCTTGGGCGAAGGCGTCAGAGGAATAGAGCGCATGCCGCGCCGGGTAGAGCGCGTGGTAGAGCGCGCGTTCCCCGCCAGAGACGGTGCGCGGCACGGCGTGGTCGATCACCTGGCCGATGCTGTAATCCTCGAAGAAACGGCCCGGATTTGTCTTGGTCATTCAAAGCTCTCCCAGCTTCATGTCGGGGGAATACTCGCCCTCGACCTCCTTGGTCACGGCCTGGCCGCAGCGCATCACGCCGGTGGTAGCGTCATGGGCGTAGGTGGGGCTGCCATGCAGCTCCCACCCCTTGGCCAGCGCCTTGGTGACCTTGTGGCAAAAGGCCGACGTGTCGTCGGCGGACAGGAAACGATAGGCTTTCATGGGATCCTCCGTTCAGCCGAATGTCGGGTAGCCGAGCCAGGTATGCACCCAGCCGATCACCGCCAGCAGCACCAGCGACGCGACCAGGAACATCCCGTCCTTGGCGATGGAGCCCTTGGCCGGCGGGGTCCAGTTCGGCTCGGCCCGGTTGATGACGATCATCTCGGCCACGGCCCACAGGCCCAGCCCACCGAAGAGGACAAAGGACGGCACATCGCCGTTCACCAGCAGGTGCGCGATCGTCCACAACAGGAAGCCGGTCAGCATCGGGTGACGCATCCTGTAGAACAGCGCCCCCTTCTTAGGACCCGGCGAGGTAAAGTAGAGCGCGGCGATCATCAGCAGGTTGTTGATCCCCACCGTCGCGGGGTGCCGTCCCCAGAAAAAGGCGCCATCGGCCATGCGGTAGCCGAAGATCATCATAAGGATGGATGCTGCCAGCGCCGCGGCGACCAGGCCTTTTCCGCCATCGCCCATCCGGGCGCGTGGCCCCGGCGCCATGCGTTTGAAGAAATGGGCGGCGGCCCAGAGAAGCACACCGAGAACGAGCAAAGCCATGGGGATCCCCTTCGGATCATGTGAACAGGGTTTACTTTGCCAACCCTATCCCATGCGTGCAATCGCTTCGGCCTTGGCGATGGTCTTTTTGGCCGTGTCGACATGCAGGTTCTCGACGATCTTGCCATCCACGACGGCCACGCCCTGGCCAGTGCGCTCGACCTCTTCATGGGCTTCGATCTGGCGCTTGGCCAGGTCGATCTCGGCCTCGGTCGGGGCGAAGGCGGCGTTGGCACCGGCCACCTGGGCCGGGTGGATCAGCGTCTTGCCGTCAAAGCCCAGGTCGCGGCCCTGTTCGCATTCCGCGGCCAGCCCCTCTTCGTTGAGGTATTCGTTATAGACCCCGTCGACACAGATCACGTCGTGGGCACGCGCGGCCAGCAGCATCTGCTGCAGGGCGAACATCATCGGCAGACGGTCGTCGCGGGACCGGCAGTTCAGCTCTTTCGCCAGGTCGTTGGTGCCGGCGACAAAGCCGGTCAGGCGCGAATGGGCCGCGATTTCCAGCGCGTTCAGCACGCCCAGCGGGGTCTCGATCATCGCCCAGATCGGGGTATCGCCGCCCAGCAGGTCGTCCAGCGCCTCGATATCCTTGACCGAATTCACCTTGGGCAGAAGGAAGGCATCGGCGCCCGCATCCTTCAGCACCTTCACGTCATCGGCGCCCCAGTCGGTGTCCAGCCCGTTGATGCGGATGATCCTGGCGCGTTCGCCATAGCCACCCTCGGCCAGCGCGGCTTTCAGGGTTTCGCGCGCCGAGCCCTTGGCGTCTGGCGTCACCGCGTCTTCCAGGTCGAAGATGATCGCGTCGCAGGCCAGGCCCCGGGCCTTGTCCAGCGCCCGTTCCTTGGAACCGGGGATATAAAGGACAGAACGATAGGGGCGGAAAGTGGTGTCCATGGCGATCTCCGAGTCGCGGGCGGCAGCCCTTTGGGTAACAATGTTGCGCACCAATGCCACTTTTTGAGGAAAAAGTTCAAGGCCAATGGCGCCGCATCGCAGAAAAAAGCCCGGCAGGGCGAGGCCTTTCGCTTTGTAAGTAAATGGCGGCCGGTGCGTTAACCACTTCTTCGGCGACGTGGCTGCAAAGTTTTCCCATCGACGCGAGGGAGGTCCGGACCCGCAATAGGCGCAGGACGGATCAGCGTTCGACAGGGACGGAACCGGCGCAAAAGCCCGGACTGTCCAGACCGAAACGGAACCTGTCCTGAAACGGAACCAGAAAGGAATAGTCCCATGCGGAAACTCTCCCCCGGCGGCCTCGCCCTCTCCCTGGCCCTCGCCGTCACCGTGCTCTCCCTGCCCCAGGCCGCCGCGACCGCGAATTCCTGCGCGCCGCGCAAGATCGTCGTGGACCGGCTGGCGGAAAAATACGGGGAAACCCGTCAATCCATCGGCCTCGGCGCCAATAACCAGATGGTCGAAGTCTTTGCCTCCATGGATACCGGGTCCTGGACGATCACGGTGACCCAGGCAAGCGGCCTGACCTGCCTTGTCGCCTCCGGCCAGGCCTTCGAAACGCTGGCAGAGGCATTGCCGACGCCCGAGAAAGACGCCTGACCTAGCCTGCCCCGCACGCCCGGTCGCGCGGCAGCGCTGACGAGAATCGCGGGACCCGGCCCGGCCGATCTGCCCGCGAAGACCGTCAGCCGGCCCTCCGGGCGGCAAAGGTGTACAGGTCGGAACAGGTGCCAAATTGTTGGGCTGACTAGAGTTTTCCGAAACCATGCGGGGCTTTTCCGGCCCCCGGACGGCGCCTGACGCGCCAGCGCCCTTGCGCAACCGTGTCAAAAACCCTACCCATCCGGCGAGATATCATCGGACCGGAGTACACTTCCATGGCACGACCCAAGATCGCCCTTATTGGCGCAGGTCAGATCGGCGGCACGCTCGCGCATCTCGTCGCACTCAAAGAACTGGGCGACGTCGTCCTCTTCGACATCGCCGAAGGCACCCCCGAGGGCAAGGCGCTCGACATCGCGGAATCCGGCCCCTCCGAAGGCTTCGACGCGACGCTGAAGGGCACGCAGGATTACGCCGACATCGCAGGCGCAGATGTCTGCATCGTCACCGCCGGCGTCCCGCGCAAGCCGGGCATGTCGCGCGATGACCTGCTGGGCATCAACCTCAAGGTGATGAAGGCCGTCGGCGAAGGCATCAAGGCCAACGCACCCGACGCATTCGTCATCTGCATCACCAACCCGCTCGACGCGATGGTCTGGGCTCTGCAGAAATTCTCGGGCCTGCCCACCAACAAGGTCTGCGGCATGGCCGGCGTTCTCGACAGCGCACGCTTCCGCCACTTCCTGTCGGTCGAATTCGGCGTCTCCATGAAGGATGTCAGCGGCTTCGTCCTGGGCGGCCACGGCGACACCATGGTCCCCTCCGTCCGCTATTCCACCGTCGCCGGCATCCCGCTGCCCGACCTGGTCAAGATGGGCTGGACCACGCAGGAGAAACTGGACGCCATCGTTCAGCGTACCCGTGACGGCGGCGCCGAAATCGTCGGCCTGCTGAAAACCGGCTCCGCCTTCTACGCGCCGGCCACCTCCGCCATTGAAATGGCAGAGGCCTACCTGAAGGACCAGAAGCGCGTTCTGCCCTGCGCCGCCTATTGCGACGGCGAAATCGGCGTGAAGGACATGTATGTCGGCGTGCCGACCGTGATCGGCGCCGGCGGCATCGAAAAGGTCGTCAACATCAAGCTCAACAAGGAAGAGCAGGAGATGTTCGACAAGTCGGTCGACGCGGTGAAGGGCCTGGTCGAGGCCTGCAAGGGCATCGACGACTCGCTCGCGTGAACCGATCGGCTCTGGCGTGACGCCAAGCGATGACACTTCGGGATCGGCCCGGTTTCCTGACGGAGACCGGGCCGATGCTCTTTCCAGGGCGCGCGCCCTGTTCGACACCGCCGATTACCGGGGAGCAGAGGCGATCTATCTCGACCTCCTCGCCCGCGACCCCAACCACGTCACCGCCCTGATCGGCGCCGCCGTCTGTGCCAGCCGCGCCCGCCGTGACGTGACCGGGGCCATGACGCTTCTCGACCGGGCCGAGGCGCTCGCCCCCCGCAACCCGCACCTGCACCAGACCCGCGCCGCCCTGCTGAACGCCGCCGGGGATTTCGACGGGGCGGTCGCCGCGGCGCGCCATTCGCTCGACCTCGATCCGCATTGGGCGCTGGCCTATGTGAACCTGACCGATTCAACCAAGATCGCGCCCGGTGATCCGGTCTTCGCCCAGGCCGAAACCGCGCTGAACGCCGATCTGCCCGTCACGGATCGCGTTCTGATCCATTTCGCGCTTGGCAAGGCGTATCAGGATTGCGGGGACTGGGACGCCGCCTTCACCCATTTCAAGGCCGGGAATGACGGCAAGCCCGACAGGGCCGACATGACCGGGTTCGCACCGGCGGCGGATCGTCAGAAAGGCTTGTTTGATCAGGGCTTTGCCGCAACCCTCACCGGCGCGACGCGGACCACGCCGCGCCCCGCCTTCATCCTCGGCATGCCACGGTCGGGCACCACCTTGCTGGAACGCATGCTCGCCGCGCATCCGGAGGTCTCCACCACCGGCGAACGTCCCGAATTTGGCCGGCTGACCGACGACCTGATCCGCCAGGCGCAGCTGGCTCGCCGCGACCTGCCACCCGATCAGGCCATCCGCGCGGCCCTGACCCGGGACAATTGCGCCACCATCGCCCGCACCTACCTGCAGGCGATCCTGCCTCATGCGGATCGCGCGGCCCCGGTGCTGATCGACAAGCTGCCGCTGAATTTCTGGAATATCGGCATGATCGCCGCCGTGTTCGAAACCGCGCCGATCATGCATATCCGGCGCCATCCGCTGGACACCTGCCTGTCCAATTACATGGCCAATTTCGAAACCGGGCTGAGCTACAGCACCCGGCTCGACACGCTGGGACAGTATTTCCGCATCTATGACGACCTGATGCAGCATTGGGACCGCGTCTTCCCCGGTCGCATCATCGCTGTGAATTACGAAGACCTCGTCACCGATCCCGAACCGCAGCTGCGCCGCATCCTGGCGGCCTGCGACCTGGACTGGAGCGACGCCTGCCTGCGCCCCGAGGAAACCGGCGGCGTCATCGCCACGGCCAGCCGCTGGCAGGCCCGGCAGAAGGTTTACCAAAGTTCCGTGCAGAAATGGCGGCGCTACGAACGGCACCTCGACCCGCTGGTCGCCGCCCTCGGCGGGATGAGCTGGATCGAGGGGCACGAGGCCCGCCGCTTCTCCTGAGCCGTCAGCGTCGGGGCGTCAGCACCTCGTCCAGCAATCGCGCCGCCAGCATCGCGGTGCCTGCCATCATCAGCGACCGGCCCAGCTGTGCCGACATGTTCTCGGGCGCGGCGTGATCCGCCCCGTCCCGCGTCCAGGCCAGAACCTGGCCGACCCGGCCCGACGGCTCGGCCCGTTCCGGTGCCGCCTCGGGCAGGTCCAGCGCGGCGGGGCGGAACCGCGACATCAGCGCCCCCGCGGCCACGATCCCGGCGCCAAAGGCAAACGGGGCGAAACGCTCCCACCGGGCGGCGCGGTGGCGGCGAAGCGGGTTGAGGTCTGCGGGATGTCGGGTCATAGTCATGCGGCTCTCCTTTAGGCGACAAACCCGCAGCGGGCCGCATCTGTTCCCCGGACGTTCCGCAACGGGCCCCGCAAGGCCGATTCAAGCGGAACCGGGCCGTGCCCCACCCCTGTCGGTTAACTTGTGATCACACCCCGGAAGCGTGTGATCACAAATGTCGGAAAATCGGCCATAAACAGCCGTATACCCCAGAAAAGAATTCATAGGCCCGAAACACTATGCCACTACCGTCCCCAATCGTATCTGAAACGAGGGACGGAGTTCATGAACATCCATGAATATCAGGCGAAGGCTATCCTTCGCGACTATGGCTGCCCGGTCTCGGATGGCCGCGCGGTCACCAAGGCCGAAGAGGCAAAGACCGCTGCCGGCGAACTGGACGGCCCGCTCTGGGTCGTCAAGGCGCAGATCCACGCAGGTGGTCGCGGCAAGGGCTCCTTCAAGGAGGCCGATGCAGGCGAAAAGGGCGGCGTCCGCCTGACCAAATCGGTCGAAGAGGCCGCCGAGGAAGCCAAGAAGATGCTGGGGCGCACCCTCGTCACCCACCAGACCGGCCCCGCCGGCAAGCAGGTGAACCGCATCTACATCGAAGACGGCTCCGACATCGAGAGCGAGTTCTACCTCGCGCTGCTGGTGGACCGTGTGACCTCCCAGATCTCGTTCGTCTGCTCGACCGAGGGCGGCATGGACATCGAGGAAGTCGCGGCGTCGACCCCTGAGAAAATCCTGTCCTTCTCCGTCGACCCGGCCGCGGGCTACCAGCCCTACCATGGCCGCCGCGTCGCCTTCATGCTGGGCCTCGAAGGCAAGCAGGTTAAGGCCTGTGTCGACCTGATGGGCAAGCTCTACAAGGCCTTCGTCGAGAAGGACATGGAGATGCTGGAGATCAACCCGCTGATCCTGATGCCCGACGGGAACCTCAAGTGCCTCGACGCCAAGGTCGGCTTCGACGGCAACGCGCTCTACCGCCACGCCGACATCCTGGCGCTGCGCGACGAGACCGAGGAAGACCCCAAGGAACTCGCCGCGTCCAAGTACGACCTCAACTACATCGCTCTGGATGGTGAGATCGGCTGCATGGTGAACGGCGCAGGCCTCGCCATGGCGACGATGGACATCATCAAGCTCTACGGCGCCGAACCGGCCAACTTCCTCGACGTCGGCGGTGGCGCCACGAAAGAGAAAGTGACCGAGGCGTTCAAGATCATCACTTCTGACGACAACGTCAAAGGCATCCTCGTGAACATCTTCGGCGGCATCATGCGCTGCGACGTCATCGCCGAGGGCGTGGTCGCCGCGGTCAAAGAGGTCGGCCTGCAGGTTCCGCTGGTCGTGCGCCTGGAAGGCACCAATGTCGAGAAGGGCAAGGAGATCATCAATACCTCCGGCCTGAACGTCATTGCGGCAGACGACCTGTCCGATGGTGCTGAAAAGATCGTAAAGGCGGTCAAAGGGTAAGGTGATGCCGATCTGTTCGTTCCGGTACGCAACTACGGTGGCAGGCGTGAGTCGATCGCGCCGGCGCCTGCCGTGCGGCCCGGTTCGGACGGATCTTGTCCTGACCTATCGGCGACGTGTGCTTGCGCGCGTCTTCCAAGGGCGGGGCAGACCGGCATGACCGTTGCAACGCAGGATATGGCAGAAACGCATCATCAGGACGATCCAAAGGTCGCAGGCACCCAAGTGCCCGCGGTTCGTCCTGACGCGCTGATCCATATCGGGATGCAAAAAACCGGTACAACCACGCTGCAGGAATGGCTGCATGCCAACGCCGACAAGCTGGCGAAGCAGGGGATTCTCTTTCCTCAATTCAAGCGGCAGAATGGCAAGGCGATGCAGCAACAGCTGGCGCTCGGATTGTTCGGCTTTCATCTCAGCGAACGTATGCCGCCTCGCGGCACGTTCCGGCGCCATCTCGGGATCAAATCCTTGGACGACCAGGCCGCCTATTGCGATGAAACGCTGCGGCAACTTGGCAAGATGATTGCAGAGCAACCCTATGATGGGGTTATCCTGTCTTCCGAATATATTGGGGGCTGGCTTAACAGCCGCGCTCAGATCGAAAAGCTGGATCAGCTTTTCTCCGGTATCTTCGGAACCGTTGTCTACGTGCTTTACCTGCGTGAACCGGGTGATTGGATCCTCAGCCGCTACGTACAATCCCTGCGCTCCGGCGGAGTGCAGACCTTGGATGAATACGTATCGAAACATGCTGCGGCCGGGTTGTTTCGGCGGGCCAATCTCTGGTCCGATACGATCGGCAAGGATCGTGTCCAAATTCGGCTCTACGATCGGGCCGTCATGCCCGAAGGCGATATTGTTGCGGATTTCTGTGACGTCGCGGGGCTGGACCGGTCACAATACAGCACCGTCGTGGATCGCAACGCCTCTCTCTCGCAAGGTGAGGCAAAGGCGTTGCTGCAAGTCAACCGGATACAGCGCCGTCTCCGAAAACGGCCTTACCAAACGAACCCGCGTCGCTGGTTCATCCGTGCCTTTGCCAATCGCAAGAAGCTTCGCCTCTCGGTGGACCAACGCCGCCTCATCGACGAAAAGAACGCCGATCAATTGGCTAAGCTAAGAAACAAATATTTCCCGGAGCGCCCCTTCCTCTTTTCGGCAAGCGGCGCTCCCACCCAATCCACCTCAATACAGCAGGAACGTTAAATGGCAGTCCTTGTAGACGAAAACACCAAAGTCATCTGCCAGGGCCTCACCGGCTCGCAGGGGACCTTTCACACCGAACAAGCCATTGCCTACGGCACCAAGATGGTCGGCGGCGTCACGCCCGGCAAGGGCGGCACCACGCACCTTGACCTGCCGGTCTTCAACTCCGTGCACGAAGCCAAGCACGTGACCGAAGCCAACGCCTCGGTCATCTACGTGCCCCCGCCCTTCGCGGCCGACTCGATCCTCGAAGCGATCGACGCCGAGATGGAGCTGATCGTCTGCATCACCGAGGGGATCCCGGTCCTCGACATGATGAAGGTCAAGGCAGCGCTGAAGAACTCCAAGTCGCGCCTGATCGGCCCGAACTGCCCCGGTGTCATCACGCCGGACGCCTGCAAGATCGGCATCATGCCGGGCCACATCCACAAGCGTGGGTCCGTGGGCGTGGTGTCGCGTTCGGGCACCCTGACCTACGAGGCGGTCAAGCAGACCTCCGATGCGGGTCTGGGCCAGTCCTCCGCTGTCGGCATCGGCGGCGACCCGATCAAGGGCACCGAGCACCTCGAAGTGCTGGAAATGTTCCTGGCCGACGAGGAAACCCAGTCGATCATCATGATCGGTGAAATCGGCGGCTCCGCCGAGGAAGAGGCCGCTCAGTTCCTCGCCGACGAGAAGAAGAAGGGCCGGTGGAAGCCGACCGCTGGCTTCATCGCCGGCCGCACGGCGCCTCCGGGCCGCCGCATGGGCCACGCGGGCGCGATCGTCGCCGGTGGCAAGGGCGGCGCCGAGGACAAGATCGAGGCGATGAAATCCGCCGGTATCGTTGTCGCCGACAGCCCCGCCGGGCTGGGCGAGGCCGTGCTGAAGGCCATCGGCTAAGGCCCCAGGGCCATCCAGGACAAGGTCACGGGCGGTGCGCCGCCCGGACCGCTAGAAGGGGTCCCGCCCGCAAGGGGCCCGAAACAAAGGACATCCCCATGGCGTTCCGCCATCCAACCGCGCCGCTTTCCGCCCTGCCCGTCTCCGGGCCATGGGGTCTTGCGTGCCCGGCGGGCCTGTCCCCGATCGCGAGGCCACGTGCATGAGCTTCACGGATGCGATCCGCACCTGCCTGCGCAAATATGTCACCTTCTCGGGCCGCGCCTCGCGCCCCGAATACTGGTGGTTCATCCTGTTCCTTTTCCTCGGCGGAATGGTCGCCAGCGTCCTTGACGGGATGCTGTTCGGCACCGTCTCCGTCGAAACCGCCCCCGGCCGGGTCGAGGCGACAAGCGACGGCCCGATCTCCTCGCTGTTCTCGCTCGCCACGCTGCTGCCGCTGCTCGCCGCCGGCTGGCGACGCATGCATGATACCGGCCGCTCCGGGCTCTACCTGCTCTATCCGCTGATCGTGATGGTCGGCATCGGAACCTTCGCCACCTTCATCGGCGCCGGAGAGGCGCTGCTGTCGGGCGATTTCGCCGCCGCCTTTGTCGGTCTCTTCGGCATCGTCATGGCCGTCGCCGTCGTGGTCGCGGTGATCTCTCCGCTGATCGTCATCTGGTGGCTGACCCGGCCGACCCAGCCCGAAACCAACCAATGGGGCCCGCCGCCCGCGAAAACTGGCGGGGCCACATCATGACCCTAGTTACCACGCCTATGTCCATCGCCACCCCCAACCCCCATGAGGTCTCGTCATGACCGAACAAAGCCCCAACGACGTCTTCCACGCTTCCAGCTTCATGCAGGGGCACAACGCGGAATATCTCGAACAGCTTCAGGCCCGCTGGGCCAACGACCCGGCTTCGGTCGATGATGCCTGGGCCGAGTTCTTCAAACAGTTGGGCGATGCCGAACAGGACGCCAAGGCCGAGGCCGCTGGCCCCTCCTGGGCGCGCGCCGACTGGCCGCCGCAGCCGACGGACGAGCTGACCGCGGCGCTGGACGGCATGTGGCCCGTCGCCCCCGAAGAGGCGCGGGGCGCCGGCGACAAGATCAAGGCCAAGGCGGCCGAGAAGGAAATCAAGGTCTCGGACGAGGCGGTGAAACAGGCGGTGCTCGATTCCGTCCGTGCCCTCATGCTGATCCGCGCCTACCGGATCCGGGGTCACCTGGCCGCCGATCTCGATCCGTTGGGGATGCGCGACGAAACCAACCATCCCGAGCTGGAGCCGAAATCCTACGGCTTCACCGAACAGGACATGGATCGCCCGATCTTCCTCGACAACGTGCTGGGGCTTGAAATCGCCTCCATGCGCCAGATCGTGGACATCGTGAAGCGCACCTATTGCGGCACCTTCGCCCTGCAATACATGCACATCTCGAACGCCGAAGAGGCCGGCTGGCTGAAAGAGCGGATCGAGGGGTTCGGCAAGGAAATCAAGTTCACCCGCGAAGGCCGCAAGGCCATCCTGAACAAGCTGGTCGAGGCCGAAGGCTTCGAAAAGTTTTTGCACGTCAAGTACATGGGCACCAAGCGCTTCGGTCTCGATGGCGGTGAGGCCCTGATCCCGGCGATGGAACAGATCATCAAGCGGGGCGGCAACCTCGGCGTCGAGGAAATCGTCATCGGCATGCCCCACCGTGGCCGCCTGTCGGTGCTGGCCAACGTGATGAACAAGCCCTACCGCGCGATCTTCAACGAATTCCAGGGCGGGTCCTTCAAGCCCGAGGATGTCGACGGATCGGGCGACGTGAAATACCACCTCGGCGCGTCCTCGGACCGCGAATTCGACGGCAACGAGGTGCACCTGTCGCTGACTGCCAACCCCTCGCACCTCGAGGCGGTGAACCCGGTCGTCATCGGCAAGGCCCGCGCCAAGCAGGACCAGCTGAACGACAGCGACCGTACCAAGGTGATGCCGATCTTGCTGCACGGCGACGCGGCCTTTGCGGGCCAGGGCGTCGTCGCGGAATGCTTCGGCCTGTCGGGCCTGCGCGGTCACCGCACCGGCGGCACGATCCATATCGTGGTGAACAACCAGATCGGCTTTACCACCGCGCCGCATTTCTCGCGCTCCAGCCCCTACCCGACCGACATCGCCATGATGGTCGAGGCGCCGATCTTCCACGTCAACGGCGACGATCCCGAAGCCGTGGTGCACGCCGCCAAGGTCGCGACCGAATTCCGCCAGAAGTTCCACAAGGACGTGGTCATCGACATCTTCTGCTACCGCCGCTTCGGTCACAACGAAGGCGACGAGCCGATGTTCACCAACCCGCTGATGTACAAGAACATCAAGGGCCACAAGACGACGCTCAACCTCTACACGGAACGGCTGGTCAAGGACGGCCTGATCCCCGAGGGCGAGATCGAGGACATGAAGGCGTCCTTCCAGTCCTACCTCAACGACGAATTCGAGGCCGGCAAGGAATACAAGCCCAACAAGGCCGACTGGCTGGACGGGCGCTGGTCTCACCTCGACCGCGAGAAGGACGATTACCAGCGTGGCGAAACCGCCATCGCCAAGGAAACTTTCGACGAGATCGGCAAGGCGCTGACCACCGCGCCCGAGGGCTTTGCCACGCACAAGACCGTCGACCGCCTGCTGGAAAGCAAGCGCAAGATGTTCGAAACCGGCGAAGGCTTCGACTGGGCCACCGGCGAGGCGCTGGCCTTCGGGTCGCTCCTGACCGAGGGCTACCCGGTTCGCCTGGCGGGCCAGGATTCCACCCGCGGCACGTTCTCCCAGCGGCATTCCGGCCTGGTCAACCAGGAGACCGAGGAGCGCTACTACCCGCTGAACAACATCCGCGAGGGCCAGTCCCATTACGAGGTCATCGACTCGATGCTCTCGGAATACGCGGTGCTGGGCTTCGAATATGGCTACTCGCTGGCCGAACCGAACGCCCTGACCCTGTGGGAAGCGCAGTTCGGCGATTTCGCCAACGGCGCGCAGATCATGTTCGACCAGTTCATCAGCTCGGGTGAATCCAAGTGGCTGCGGATGTCGGGCCTCGTCTGCCTGCTGCCGCATGGCTACGAAGGCCAGGGTCCGGAACACTCCTCCGCCCGCCTGGAACGCTTCCTGCAGCAATGTGGTCAGGACAACTGGATCGTGGCGAACTGCACCACGCCCGCCAACTACTTCCACATCCTGCGCCGCCAGCTGCACCGGTCCTTCCGCAAGCCGCTGATCCTGATGACGCCGAAATCCCTGCTGCGCCACAAGCTGGCCGTGTCGGATGCCGACGAATTCACCACCGGCTCCAGCTTCCACCGCGTGCTGTGGGACGATGCCGATGCGCAATACGGCAAGGCCCGGTCGGAAACCAAACTGGTCGACGACAAGAAGATCAAGCGCGTCGTCATGTGCTCCGGCAAGGTCTATTTCGACCTGCTCGAGGAACGCGACAAGCGCGGCATCGACGACATCTACCTGCTGCGGATCGAACAATTCTATCCCTTCCCCGCGATTTCACTGGTGAAGGAACTGGAACGGTTCAAGCAGGCCGAAATGGTCTGGTGCCAGGAAGAACCCAAGAACCAGGGCGCCTGGACGTTCATCGAACCCAACATCGAATGGGTGCTCGGCCGCATCAAGGCAAAGCATCCGCGCCCCGTCTATACGGGCCGCGTCGCCACGGCCTCCCCGGCCACCGGCCTCGCCGCCCAGCACAAAGCCCAACAAGCCGCCCTCGTTGACGAGGCGCTGACCATCGAAGGGAAATAAGACCCATGACCACCGAAATTCGTGTGCCCACCCTCGGCGAAAGCGTCACCGAGGCCACCGTCGCCACCTGGTTCAAGAAACCCGGTGACACCGTCGCCGTGGACGAAATGCTGTGCGAGCTGGAAACCGACAAGGTAACGGTCGAGGTCCCCTCGCCCGCCGCTGGCACGCTGTCCGACATCGTCGCCGAGGAAGGTGAAACCGTGGGCGTCGATGCCCTGCTCGGCAATATCTCGGAATCCGGCAGCGCCGGCCCCGAAGAGACCAAGCCGCGCGACAAGGAAACCAAGGAAACCGAGGCCGACGCACCGGCCAATGGCGGGTCCGAAGGCAAAACCGTTGAGGTCATGGTCCCCACCCTGGGTGAATCCGTGACCGAGGCGACCGTCGCCACCTGGTTCAAGAAGGAAGGCGACAGCGTCGAGGCCGACGAGATGCTGTGCGAGCTGGAAACCGACAAGGTCTCCGTCGAGGTGCCCGCGCCTCAGGCCGGCACCCTGACCAAGATCCTCAAGGGCGAAGGCGAAACCGTCGAGGCCGGCGGCCAGCTGGCCGAGATGTCTTCGGGCTCCGGCGGCGCCGCGTCGTCCTCCTCCTCCTCCTCCGACGCCCCCGTGCAGGAAGAGGGCGCCAAGGGCGAAGCCTACGACACCCCGCCCGCAGGCCAGGGCACTCGCACCGATGTCGAAGATGCGCCCTCGGCCAAGAAGGCGATGGCGGAGGCCGGGATCTCCCGTGACCAGGTCACCGGCACCGGCCGCGACGGCCGCGTGATGAAGGAAGACGTGGCCAAGGCCGTGTCGGCCGCGCAATCCGCGTCCTCCTCCGCTCCGGCCGCGTCCCAGCCGCAGCGCGCCCCCTCGCCCGCTGCCGATGCGGATCGCGAGGAACGGGTCAAGATGACCCGCCTGCGCCAGACCATCGCCCGCCGCCTGAAGGACGCGCAGAACACCGCCGCGATGCTGACGACCTACAACGAGGTCGACATGACCGAGGTCATGGCCCTGCGGAACCAGTACAAGGCCGAGTTCGAGAAGAAGCATGGCGTCCGCATCGGCTTCATGTCCTTCTTCACCAAGGCCTGCTGCCACGCCCTGAAAGAGGTCCCCGAGGTCAACGCCGAAATCGACGGCACCGACGTGGTCTACAAGAACTTCGTCCACATGGGCATCGCCGCCGGCACGCCCCAGGGCCTCGTCGTTCCGGTGATCCGCGACGTCGACAGCATGTCCTTCGCCGAAATCGAAAAGGCGATCGCCGAAAAGGGCGCCCGCGCCCGTGACGGCAAGCTGTCGATGGCGGAAATGCAGGGCGGCACCTTCACCATCTCCAACGGTGGTGTCTACGGCTCGCTGATGTCCTCGCCGATCCTGAACCCCCCGCAATCGGGTATCCTCGGCATGCACAAGATCCAGGACCGTCCCATGGTCGTCGATGGCGAGATCAAGATCCGCCCGATGATGTACCTGGCACTGTCCTACGATCACCGCATCGTCGACGGCAAGGGCGCCGTGACCTTCCTGGTCCGCGTGAAAGAGGCGCTCGAGGATCCGCGCCGCCTGCTGATGGATCTCTGATCCGTCGCCGCACGCAGAATGGCCCGCCGCTCCCGGCAGGATCTGATTGAAGAGGTCCATCGCCTTTCCGACACGTTCGAAACGGCGATGGACATTTTATGCGAGATCGACCCGCGCTGGCAGGCGGACCGTCATCTCGTCATTACCCGCGAAAACATGGTCTCCGCGATCGAACAGGGTCGCGCCACCCCGTCGGAAATCCTCGCCGGTCTCCGTGCGGGGCTTTCGGATCTGGTGGGCCACCCCCAATTCGGCGATCCTCACCGCGACCCGGTGGGTGCCGAAATGGCCCGGCGATACCGCGACCGGACCGGGCGGGCCCTGCTGACGGATGCCGGGGATCCACGCCGCGTCGCCCGCCAGGTGCTGCGCCGCGGCCTGATCCGGGACGATGACGAGGCGCGGCTGATCTCGGGCTACCTCGCCGACACGACCGGCGGCCTGTTCACCCCCGACCAGAGGGACCGCGCAACCGCGCTGCTGCGGGATTACGAAACCACGCAGTCGGGCGACAGCTGAAACCAATCCTCCACCGGATACGTGACTTCCGGGCCCTGCCACAGCAAAGGCCCGATGATGTCTCTCACGCCCCGCGACCGCCTCCGCCACCTGCTCGATACCGAAGCCGCCGCCCTGCGCAACGAAGTAGCCTCCCCCTCCCGCCTGATCTCCAACTGGGCCGCCCGTGCGCTGGCCCTTGCCGTGCTGGCCTGGTTCCTTGTCGAATGGCAGGGCAGCCCTCCGTGGCTCTGGATTGTGTGGGGGCTCTATGCCATCCTTTCTCTGGGCATTGCCCTCTATCTCAGGACCAGGCACCGCCGCGCCCCCGCCGTCGCCTACAGGCGCACCAGCCAGCGCTTTCGCGGGACCCAAGCAGAGAAGGACCCTCACCGATGACTGCCCTCACCACCCCGCTGGCCCTCTACGGCCTTGTCTGTCTGATCACCATCCTGGCGCAGGTCATGGCCGCCGGTCAGAAACTCGAACTGACCCAGCTCATGGGCAACAGGGAGGCGCTGCCGTCGCTGACCGGCATGCCCGGACGGCTGGACCGCGCCCAGGCCAATTCCGTGGTCGCCATGGCGCTGTTCGCGCCCGCCGTGCTGATCTGCGCGATCCAGCCCGAACCGCCCGCCGCCGCCTCGACCGCCGCCTGGATCTTCCTGCTGGCCCGGATCGCCTATTCGGTCGTCTACGCGCTTGGCATCGCCTACCTGCGCACTATCGTCTGGTTGGTGGGGTTCGCCATGACCTTCTGGCTGTACCTCCTCGCGATCTGATCACGTCCGTAGGAGGGACAGGATGGCCCTGCAATTGCTTTGCCGACTCGACAGCGACGACCTGAAGACCACGCGCCAGGCGCTGATGGACGATGCGGAAGACCAGCAGAATGCCGGCCTGACCCGCCTGCAGATGTGGGAGGATGCGGATGACACCACCCGCCTGTGGATCCTGTTCGAGGTCAATGACCGCGGCAAGGCCGATGGCTGGCTGAAACGCGCCGTGGCCGATACCCACGGCCCGACCGCCGCCGTCACCGGCAGCCAGGCGCATTTCCTGCGCACCGCCTGACGCACGCATCATTTACGACATCCATTTCAGGAAAGCGATCCCATGACCCCGGAACTTATCGTCCTCTGCCTCGCCGCGCTGCTCCAGGTGGGGCAGATCGCGCTCTATTCCGTCGCGGGCCAGGCCCAGGCCGGGACCAAGGCCGCGCTGAAACCCCGCGACCAGAAGATCGAGCTGACCGGCAAGGCCGGGCGCATCCACCGCGCCATGAACAACCATTTCGAGGCGCTACCGCTTTTTGCCATCGCCGCCCTCGTCACCGCCCATGCCGGGTCGACCGGGTTCACCGTCGCGATGGCCTGGCTCTACCTGCTGGCGCGTATCCTCTACATCCCGGCCTATGTCTTCGGCTGGGTGCCCTGGCGGTCCTTCATCTGGCTGGCCGGGCTGGTCGCGACGACGCTGATGCTGCTGGCCGCCCTGATCTGATCCCCTTCCTCTGCCGCGATATCCCGCTTGGCACACGCCACGGCCTGCCCGTCCGGCGGGCCGTGGCGCGCGCCATACGGCACGGAACGGCCCCGGCGTCACTTTCGACCGGGTTTTCCGGCCTACCGGCGTGACACCGACGAAATACCGACGTAATACCGACGTGATACCGACGTCGCCAAACGACACAGGAGAACCCGAATGGCTTCCTACGACGTAATCGTGATCGGCGCAGGCCCGGGCGGCTACCTTGCCGCGATCCGCTGCTCCCAACTCGGCCTGAAAACCGCCTGCGTGGAGGGCCGTGAGACCCTCGGCGGGACCTGCCTGAACGTGGGCTGCATCCCGTCCAAGGCGCTGCTTCACGCCACCCACCAGCTGCACGAGGCCGAGCACAATTTCGTCACCATGGGCCTGAAGGGCAAATCGCCCTCCGTCGACTGGAAGGTGATGCAGGAATACAAGGATACGGTCGTCAGCCAGAACACCGGCGGCATCGAATTCCTGTTCAAGAAGAACAAGATAGACTGGCTCAAGGGCTGGGGCTCCATCCCCGAGGCCGGCAAGGTCAAGGTCGGTGACGAGGTCCACGAGGCCAAGAACATCATCGTCGCGACGGGCTCCGAGCCCGCCTCCCTACCGGGGATCGAGATCGACGAGAAAATCGTCGTGTCCTCCACCGGCGCGCTGGCCCTGAACAAGATCCCCAAGAAGATGATCGTCGTCGGCGCCGGCGTCATCGGGCTCGAGATGGGGTCGGTCTATGCCCGCCTCGGCACAGAGGTGACCGTGGTGGAATTCCTCGACCACATCACCCCCGGCATGGACAAGGAGGTTCAGCGCAACCTTCAGAAAATCCTCAAGAAACAGGGGATGGAGTTCATCCTGAACTCCGCCGTGCAATCCGTCGAAACGACCAAGACCAAGGCCAAGCTGACCTACAAGTCGCGCAAGGATGACAGCGAATCCACCCTTGAAGCCGATGTCGTCCTGATCGCCACCGGCCGCAAACCCTATACCGACGGGCTGGGCCTGTCGGAGCTGGGCGTCGAGATGACCGAGCGCGGTCAGATCAAGACCGACGATCATTTCTCGACCAATATCAAGGGGATCTACGCGATCGGCGACGCGATCACCGGCCCGATGCTGGCCCACAAGGCCGAGGACGAGGGCTATGCCGTGTCCGACATCATCGGCGGCAAGCATGGCCACGTGAATTACGGCGTGATCCCGTCGGTGATCTACACCCATCCCGAGGTCGCCTCGGTCGGCAAGACCGAAGAGCAGCTGAAGGACGAAGGCCGTGCCTACAAGGCCGGCAAGTTCCCCTTCATGGGCAATGCCCGCGCCAAGGCAATCTTCGCCGCCGAGGGGTTCGTCAAGATCCTGGTCGACAAGGAAACCGACCGGATCCTCGGTGCGCATATCGTGGGGCCGTCCGCGGGCGACCTGATCCACGAGGTCTGCGTGGCGATGGAGTTCGGCGCGTCGGCGCAGGACCTGGCCCTGACCTGCCACGCCCACCCGACCTATTCCGAAGCGGTGCGCGAGGCCGCACTGGCCTGTGGCGACGGCCCGATCCACGCCTGAGCCGACCCGCCCGTGACCCAATTGAGCGCCGCCCTTCGGGGCGGCGCAAGTCTTTCTACTCGTTGGATTTCCCGCAAGCAGGAAATCCGCCTCGGGTTTGCCTCCGGCGGGAGTATTTTCGCAAGGTGAAGGGAAAGGGGGAATGCGGAGGGCGCGGCGCTCAGGAGGCCTTGTCGGCCTGTGCGGGGCGCGTATCGATGGGCATGCCGCCTTCGGCGAGCAGGCGGTTGGAGGCGGTTTCGATCCGGTCCTCAAGTTCGGTCATGAAGTCGAACCGTTCCCGGCCCGGTTCGATCGGCGGCAGGAATTCGACAACCGCGAGGCCGGGCTTGCGCCTGATCCCTGTGCGCGGCCAGAGCAGGCCCACATTGGTCGCGGCGGGGATACAGGTTTGGCCAGTTTCCTCGTAGATGATCGCGGTGCCCATCTTGTAGGGCATGCTGACGCCCGGTGCGACGCGGGTGCCCTGGGGATAGATGATCAGCTGGCCCGCCGGCGCATCGCCCGCGGTCACGCCCTTCATCATCTGGCGCATCGCCTCGGCCCGGCGGCCGCGATCCACGGGGACACAGCCGATGCGCAGCGCGTACCAGCCTAGGATCGGGGCGTAGCGCAGGCTGGATTTCATGATGAATTTCGGGCGCTTGACCACGCTCACGATCATGATGATGTCGAGAAAGCTCTGGTGTTTGGAAGCGATGACGACCTCGCCATCCGGGATGTCTCCGCGCACCTCGGTGCGGATGCCGACCATCCAGCGGGCGGACCAGCGGACATATTTGGAATAGGCCCGCACCGCGTTGTAGGCCGCCTGCCGCGAGAAGATCGCGAAGGGGGTGTAGAGGATCGCGTAGACGAGCATCGCCAGGTACATCTGGCCGACGAAGACCAGGGAGCGCAGGTATTGGATCATGTCAGGTCTCCCAGCACGCGCAGGGCGGCGCGGCGGGTGGCGAGGAAGGCCACGAGGGCGGCGACCGGCGGCAGCAGGATCGGCCAGAGCCATTGCCCGCCCTGGAAGCCCAGCCCGGTGAGGAACCCGCCTTCTTCCTGCGCGGATGGCAGGAAGAGGATTGCGACGATCCCCAGCAGCATGCCCACGAGTGCGCCGGTGGCCGTGCGCAGGGTGAAGCGGCGCACGAAGGCGCGGGCGATGTAGCGGTCCTCTGCACCGACGAGGCGCAGCACTTCGATCACCTGGGCATTGGCCGCAAGGGCGGCATTGGCGGCCAGGGTGATCATCGCGGCCATGGCGCCGCCGATCAGCAGGATCGACAGGAAACCGAGCGCGCGCAGCCGGTTGGCCGCCGCGACAAGAGGGCGGCGCCAGCGGGTATGGTCGTCCAGAACGGCGCCCGGGGCTTCGGCCGAAAGGCGCAGGCGCAGGCCGGCGGAATCGAAGCCGTCCGAGGTCTCGATCACCTCGATCAGTTGCGGGATCGGGAGCGCCTCCACCGGGACGTTGGCGCCGAACCAAGGCGCCAGCAGGGAGCGCTGTTCATCCGTGGTGAGTGCGCGGGCGGAGGAGACGCCCTCGGTCGTGTCAAGCACGCGCAGCGCGGCTTCGGTCTGGGCCTGGATCTGGTCCGGCGGGGCGGAGATGCGGATGGTGGAGGCGCGGGCCAGCTCGTCGCCCCAGCGATCCGCCAGCCGTCCGGTGGCCAGCGACAGGGCCAGTGCGAAGACGGCGAGGAAGGTCATCACGCCGGCGGCAAACAGGGTCAGATGCGCCGTGAAGCCCGAGGGCGGGACCACCCGGTCCGCCGATCCATCGCCCGAGAGGAGCGCCATGATCTGGTCACGCAGGCTCACAGGTCGGCCCCCGCGAGTTGCAGGCGACGGTTGGAAATGCGCAGGACGCGGGCCTGGACATGTTGCTTGGCGGCGCGGATCAGGCCCAGGTCGTGGGTCGCGATCATCACGGTCTTGCCCATGCGGTTCAGCTCCACCAGCAGTTGCAGCAGGCGTTGCGACATTTCCCAATCCACGTTGCCGGTGGGTTCATCGGCCAGGATCACGTCGGGCGACATGATGACCGCCCGAGCGAGGGCCGCGCGCTGGCGTTCGCCGCCGGACAATTCGGGGGGCAACGCGTTCGCACGGGGGGTCAGGCCGCACCAGTTCAGCAATTCGGTCAGGTTCTGCTGTTCCGAATTGGGATCGTGGCCCGACACGGTCAGCGGCAGCGCCACGTTTTCCGCCATCGAAAGGTGGTCGAGGAACTGGCAATCCTGGTGCACCACGCCGATGCGGCGGCGCACCAGGGCGATGTCGTCGCGGGTCATCTCGCGCACGTCCTGGCCGAACAGGCGCGCCTGTCCTGCCGTGGGGACCAGCGCGCCGTAGCACAGCTTGAGGAAGGTGGTCTTGCCCGCGCCGGACGGCCCGGTCAGGAAGTGGAACGACCCCGGTGCGAGCTTGAGGGATACACTGCTCAGCAGCTCCCCGCCCCCATAGCTGTAGGCCACGTTTTCTAGCTCGATCACGATCGTCCCCTGCTCCGCCGCCCGTTTCTGCACCAAGCCGTGCCAGGTTTCAATTGGCAGAGCATGGGCCGCGATTGCGTTTTGTCCTGAACTGGATACAAGATAGGCGCATATCCCGCGCCATGACAGGCAAATGCGTGGGTGGAGGAAGCATGCGACTGACTTGTCCCAATTGCGGCGCCGAATACGAAGTCCCCGACGAGGTCATTCCGACGGCCGGGCGCGATGTTCAATGTTCCAATTGCGGGGACACGTGGTTCCAGCAACATCCCGCCGCTTTGCCCGACGAGGACGAGACGCTGGACGAGGATATGGTCTCTCCCGATCCGGTCCCGCCGGAGGAGCCGCCCGCCCCCGCCCCGGACGAACCGGAGGAGGTCGAGGACCCCTATGACGGCGAACCCGAGCCGGTCGAGGAGTGGGACGAAGAGGACGACGATCCCGCCGAGGGCGAGGATTGGGACGAAGACGATGACTACGACGAGGAAGAGGACGACCCGCTGCCCGCGACCCAGCCGACGCGCCCGGCGCGGCGTCCGCTGGACCCGGCGGTTCAGTCGATCCTGCGCGAAGAGGCCGCGCTTGCGG
The DNA here is from genome assembly GCF_000768315.1 of Pseudooceanicola atlanticus. Classification (GTDB taxonomy): domain Bacteria; phylum Pseudomonadota; class Alphaproteobacteria; order Rhodobacterales; family Rhodobacteraceae; genus Pseudooceanicola; species Pseudooceanicola atlanticus. The sequence continues at coordinate 650,440 of NZ_AQQX01000001.1, read as the reverse complement.
ATCGCGCGCGGTCCGGAGAAAACCTTGAAAGCCAGCCGGAGCTTGGTCTGGGCGATCCCGACCGGCCGGCCCCCACCCCGCCGTCACCGCCGATCAAGCAGAAACGACCCGACCGGCCCAAGGCCGACAGCGATACGCCCGAGGAGACCGGGTCGTCGCGCCGCAACCTTCTGCCGGATATCGAAGAGATCAACTCCACCCTGCGCCGCAAGGGCGATGGCCCGCGCAGCAGCGACCTTGTCGAGGACGAGGAGGTGCCGGCCGAACGTCGCCGCGGGTTCCGCAGCGGGTTCCTGATGGCCATCGTGGCCATCGTGCTCTGCGCGATTGTCTATTTGCAGGCGCCACGCCTTGCGCAATCCGTGCCGTCGCTGGCCGGGCCGCTGACCAGCTATGTGAACATGGTCAATCGCGGGCGGGTCTGGCTGGACGAGAATGCCCAGGCACTGGCGGAAAAGCTGGACGCGATGTCGGCGGAAACGCCGGAAGACACCGGCAACTGACGCACCACATCACGGCATGAACGGATCGCCCTGCCCAGTCCGGGCGGGGCTTCACGCTTGGCTCAGAACCGTTCCAGCAGCCGCTTGAGGTAATCGCGCTCGATCTCGGGGCGGTCGCCCTCGCCCGACCGGCGGCGCAGTTCCTCTTCCAGTTCCAGCGCGCGGCGGTAGACGTCTTCGCCCTGCAGCATCTCGCGCTGGTTGCCCATCTCGCCATTGCTGCCCGAGGACCGGCCCAGCGGATCGTTGCGTTCGCCGCCCGCATTGCCATCGGCCTGGCCCTGCTGCCCGGCCTGGCGGCGCTGTTCCTCGGCCATCGCTTCGCCCATGTTGCGCAGACCCTCGCGGAGGGCCTCCATCGCTTCGGACTGGCGGTCGATCGCTTCGGCCAGGTCGTCGCCGCGCAATGCCTCTTCGGCGCCGCGCATGGCGCGTTCGGCACGGTCCAGCGCGTCGCGGGCGGCCTCTCCGGCCTCGCCGCTCATGCCGGGCAGGTTGCCGCGCTGGCGGTTCAGTTCGTCCCGCAGCGCCTGCTGGCGGTCGGCGAGGTCGCCCTGCATGTCACCGCCGGATTGGCCACCCTGGGCCTGGCCCTGCGGCTGCCCCTGACCGGGCTGCTGGCCGGGCATCGTGCCCTGCCCCTGGCCCTGACCTTGCTGCTGGCCCTGCTGTTCGCCGCCCTGACCGGTCTGACCCTGGCCCTGGTTGCCGCTCTGGCCCTGTTGCTGCTGGCCTTCACCCTGCTGGCCGTTCGGGTTGAACCGCTCCTGCAGATCGCGGAACGCCTGGTCGGACAGGCCCTGCTGATCACGCAGGGTTTCCGACAGCCCCTCCATCGCCTGCTGGCCGGGCGATTGCTGCTGGCCGCCCTGGCCTTGGGTGACGCGCATGTTCTCCATCAGCTCCTGAAGCTCCTGGAGGGCCTGTTCGGCCTCGGCCATGCGGCCCTGCTCCATCAGTTCCTGGATGCGGTCCATCATCCGCTGCAGATCGCTCTGGTTCATCTGCATGGAGTTTTCCATCTGTTCGGAGGTCATCTGCTGACCGTCCTGGCCCTGTTCGGCGGCCTCGCGGGACAGCTGGCGCATGTAATCCTGCGTCGCGTCGCGCAGTTCCTGCATCAGGCGGGCGATTTCCTCGTCGCTGGCACCGTTCTTCATCGCCTCGGACAGGCGTTCCTGGGCGCGGGCCATGCGTTCGCGGGCGTCGTCCAGATCGCCATCCTCGATCAGCAGGGCCAGGTCCCACAGCGCCTGGGCCATTTCCTCGACCTGGTCGTCCGACAGGTCGCCGTATTTCGACACGGTATCCATCCGGCGCATCAGCACCCGCAGGCGCAGATAGGTGGTATCGGACCGGAACAGCCCCTCGGGTTCCCACGACACGGCCTTGAGGACCTGCACGATCCGGCGGTCGTTTTCGCGGTTCCACAGCAGGTCCCGGCGCATCTCTATCAGGGTCGCGGCCAGCGGATCGAAGAAGCGGCGCGCGCTGAGCGTCGTTTCGTATGGGGCTGCCATGCCCACCTGATCGGCCGCATCGCGGGCGGAGAGGGTGATGGTGATCGGCAAGTTGGCCCAGGGATGTTCCGACAGGTTCTCGACCAGCACTTCCTCGAAGGCACTTCGATCCCCGGCAATCGGCAGGGGCAGCGGCAGCCGGATATCGGGGCGCGGTTCGGGGTCGATTTCCAGGCCATAGCGCCGGTCGATCCGATCCAGATCGAGCGAGATCACCGCCTCGCCGCCCTCGACGCCGTAATCGTCGCTTGCCTCGAACGGTACCTTGAATTCACCGCGCAGGCTGGCCTCGGTCTCTCCGGCGACGGCGACATCGGGGGCCATGTCGGTCGACAGGCTGACCGTCCAGGTCTCACCGCCCTGGCCGGTGATCTCGATCGTGCCGTCGTTCTGCAATTCGAAGCTTTGCGAGGGGGCGGCAGGGTCTTCCTGTGCGGGGCCGACATCCTGCGTGACGCTCAGCGCGCCGACCTCGCCGTAAAGGCGCAGGGTGGCCTTGCTGCCCTCTGGCACGTTGAACGTGCCGTCCTGATCGGCAAGGTAGAGCACCGGCAACCCGGTATAGAGCGGCGGTTCGATCCAGCCCTCCCAGGACGGGCCAGCGGCCATAGCGGCCCCGCCCGGCGCCATGTCGGACACCGACCCGACCCGCCAGAACGACCCGAACAGCACCGCGACCATGAAGACAGTCAGCGCGATGAAGCGCAGGCCAAAGACATCGCGGGTCGACACACGCAGGTCAGGTTCGACCGCCCTGGCCGATGCCGCGCGCTCTGCCATGCGGCGCTGGTGTGCCTGCCACAAGGATTCCGACCCGATATCGCCCGCGCCGATCGCCTGCGCATCGCGCAGCGTCTGAAGCGGCCGCCCCTTGAGCGACGCGTCCAGCCGCGCCAGCGCCGCCTCGCGCGAGGGCCAGCGGAACCGCATCGCCCCGCGGATCGCGAAACCTGCCGCCAAAATCAGCAGAACGGCGCCGATACCCCAGACGATTTCGACCCGGACCATGTCCTGCACGCCCAGCATCAGCAGACCGAGGGTCAGAATCACCACCGACCAGAAGGGCCAGAAAGCCCGTGCCAGTGCTTCGGCCACCATGCCCAGACGGGTCAGTGCCAAGGGTCTGGAAAGGCGGGCCAATGTGTCTGTGAAGGCGTCGCTGATACTTTGGCGGTCGGTCATACCACTCCTCACGGCCGGGACGGGGATCGTCCTATAGCCATGAAGGTAGGGTATCGCGGTTTATGATATCGTCAAAGCTTGGCCGGGGTCTGATGACAGCGAATTGATCCCCTTTGACCAAAACTTCGGGGATCAGGGGACGGGTATTGTATTCGCTGCTCATCACAGCGCCATAGGCCCCGGCAGAGCGGAAGGCGACGAGGTCCCCCTCGGCCAGCGGCGGCATCATGCGCTGCTTGGCGAAGGTATCGCCGGATTCGCAGACCGGGCCGACGATGTCGTAGGGCTGCTGTTCGGTGCCCGGCGCCGGTTCGACGACCGGCACGATATCGTGGTGCGCGTCGTACATGGCGGGCCGGATCAGGTCGTTCATCGCCCCGTCGAGGATCAGGAAATCCCTGCCCTCGCCCGATTTCACATAGATCACGCGGCTGACCATGATGCCCGCATTGCCCGCAACAAGGCGGCCCGGCTCGATCTCGATCTCGCAGCCCTTGTCGCCCAGGGTTTCCCGGATCAGGTCGCCATATTGCGAAGGCAGCGGCGGCGCCTCGTTCGAGCGGGTATAGGGAATGCCCAGCCCCCCGCCCAGGTCGAGGCGCTGGATCTCGTGCCCCTCGGCGCGCAGCGCGTCGGTCAGCTCACCGACCTTGAGGAAGGCCTGCCGGTAGGGCTCCAGGTCGGTCAGCTGCGACCCGATATGCACGTCGATGCCGACGGCCTTGAGGCCGGGCAGGTCCTTGATCCGGGCATAGACCTCTTTCGCGCGGCTGATCGGGATGCCGAACTTGTTCTCGGACTTGCCGGTGGCGATCTTGGCATGGGTCTTGGCGTCGACATCGGGGTTCACCCGCACCGTCACCGGCACTTCGACACCCATCGAGGACGCGATGCGGCTCAGCCGTTCCATCTCGGGTTCGGATTCCAGGTTGAACTGGCGAATGCCGCCCTCCAGCGCCATCCGCATCTCTTCTTCGGTCTTGCCAACGCCGGAAAAGACGATCCGGTCCCCCGGCACGCCCGCCGCCCTGGCGCGGGCATATTCGCCGCCCGACACCACGTCCATGCCGGCGCCAAGATCGGCCAGCGTCCTCAGGATCGCCTGGTTCGAGGCTGCCTTCATCGCATAGCACACCATGTGCGGCATGCCCGACAGGGCCTCGTCGAACAGGGTGAAATGGCGCGTCAGGGTTGCCGTGGAATACAGGTAGAACGGCGTGCCGACCTGGGCCGCGATTTCGGCCACGGGCACGTCTTCGGCATGCAGCACACCGTCACGATACAGGAAATGGTCCATCAGGGGCTCCGGGGGTAAGGTCTCAGACCGCGCGGGTCCGCAGGAAAAGGTAAAGCGGCAGGCCACAGCTGACGCCGATGAAACAGGTGGCGGGGATCGCCAGAAGCGCGGACCAGTTGCGGCGCACCGCGACCTCGGCCAGGATCCACAGGATCAGCGCGACGGCCGCGATCACAAGGTCCACGGACAGGCCGGTCACCGCGTCGTTTGCCGTCCAGGCGGCCACCATGGCGGACAGGCTGAACCCATTCTCGCCGAACCAGGACAGGAAGTACCACATCGGATGCACCGCGCCCCAGACTGCCAGCAGCAGATAGAGGATGCGCAGCCCCGACAGCGACCCGATCATTGGATCCGGACCACGCCGACGGCCACGCGGCCCGACACGGTAATGCCCGGCTCGGGCCGTTCGGGACGTTCCGGTTCGCCATCGACACCGCAGGCGCCCAGCAGGGCCGCCGCCAGCATCAGCAGGGAAAAGACAAGGATACGGGTCATGCCAGCGCCTCTTTCCAGCGGCCGACCTGTTCACGCACGCGCACCGGGGCGGTCCCGCCATAGGAGGTGCGCGAGGCGACGGAGTTGTGCACGCCCAGGACGGTGAACACGTCTTCGGTGATCGCGGAATGCACGGCCTGCATCTCGTCCAGGGACAGGTCCGGCAGGTCGCAACCCTTGGCCTCGGCCTTGGCGACCAGCGATCCGGTCACGTGGTGCGCCTCGCGGAAGGGCATGTCCAGCACCCGCACCAGCCAGTCCGCCAGGTCGGTGGCGGTCGAGAACCCATGCGCAGCCGCGGCCTCAAGCGCCGGGCGGTTGGCGGTCATGTCGGACACCATGCCGGTCATCGCGGCCAGCGCCAGCATCAGGTTGTCAGCGGCGTCGAAGACCTGTTCCTTGTCTTCCTGCATGTCCTTGGAATAGGCCAGCGGAAGCCCCTTCATCACCGTCATCAGCGCGACATTGGCACCGAAGATTCGGCCGATCTTGGCGCGGATCAGCTCGGCCGCGTCGGGGTTCTTCTTCTGCGGCATGATCGAGGACCCGGTCGAGAACCGGTCGGACAGGGTGACGAAGCGGAACTGGGCCGAGGACCAGATCACCAGCTCTTCGGCAAAGCGCGACAGGTGCATCGCGCAGATCGACGCGCAGGACAGGAATTCCAGCGCGAAATCGCGATCCGACACCGCATCCAGAGAGTTTGCCGCCGGCCGGTCGAAACCAAGCGCCTGCGCGGTCATGTCCCGGTCGATCGGATAGGAGGTCCCGGCCAGCGCCGCGGCCCCCAGCGGGCTTTCGTTCATCCGGGCACGGGCGTCCCGGAACCGCGACAGGTCGCGGCCCAGCATTTCGACATAAGCCATCATGTGGTGGCCCCAGGTCACGGGCTGCGCGGTCTGCAGGTGGGTAAAGCCGGGCATGACCCAATCGGCGCCCTGTTCGGCCTGTTCCAGCAGCGCGCGCATCAGGGCCTGCAGCCCCTCGATCGCGGCATCCATCTGGTCGCGGGTCCACAGCTTGAAATCGGTCGCCACCTGGTCGTTGCGCGACCGGCCCGTATGCAGCCGCCCGGCCGGGTCGCCGATCAGGTCCTTCAGGCGGGCCTCCACGTTCATGTGGATGTCTTCGAGCGCGGTGGAAAAGACGAACTTGCCTTCTTCGATCTCTGACAAGATCGTGAGAAGCCCTTCCCTCATCGCCTCGGCGTCCTTATCGCTTACGATGCCCGTCGCGGCCAGCATGGCGGCATGGGCGCGCGAACCCGCGATATCCTGTGCGGCCATGCGCTGATCGAACCCGATCGAGGCGTTGATCGCCTCCATGATGGCATCGGGTCCGGCGGCAAAACGGCCACCCCACATCTGGTTCGCGTTCTTGTCGGTCATGGGTCACCCGCTGGAGGAAAGATGAAAAACCTGCTCACCGCGCTCCTTTATACGGGGTTGATCGCCACTGCAAACCCGGGCTGGTCGGAAACCGACCTTGCCGCACTGCGGGACGGCGATCTGCGCAAGCTTGTCCTCCACGAAAGCCCCAAACCGCTGGCCGACGCGACCTTTGAGGGTCCCCACGGGCCGGTCAGCCTGGCCGAACATTATCGCGGGCAGGTCGTGGTCCTGAACTTCTGGGCGCTCTGGTGCGCCCCCTGCCGCGAAGAGATGCCGACGCTGGACGCGCTGCAACAGGAATTCGGCGGAGAGGATTTCGCCGTCGTGACCGTCGCCACCGGCCCGAACGCGCCCCCCGCCATCGACAAGTTCTTTGACGAGGTCGGCGTGGAAAGCCTGCCGAAATACCGCGACCCGCGCAGCGGTCTGGCCCGCGCCAACGGCGTGCTGGGCCTGCCCGTCACCGTTCTGCTGGATCGTGACGGCCAGGAAATCGCCCGCCTCACCGGTACGGCCGACTGGCACAGCGACAGCGCCCGCGCGATCGTGTCCGCGCTGATCGAAGAGTAATCCCCGGGGGCGTCGCGCCCGCGCCAGCTCAGCCGGCGCGCAGGCGCCCGCCATCCAGCCGCAGAACGCGGTCCATCCGCGCGGCCAGCTCCATGTTGTGGGTGGCCACCAACGCGGCCAGCCCGGTCTTCCGCACAAGGTCCATCAATGCGCCGAAGACACGGTCCGAGGTTTCGGGATCCAGGTTGCCCGTCGGCTCATCCGCCAACAGGACGCGCGGCGCATTGGCCAGCGCCCGGCAGAAGGCCACCCGCTGCTGTTCGCCGCCCGACAGCGCCGCCGGGCGATGACCGGCGCGATCCGCCACACCGACGGTGGCCAGCAGATCCCGCGCGCGATCTTTCGCCGCGCCACGCGCCACGCCGTTGGCCAGCTGCGGCAGGACGATGTTTTCCTCGGCCGAGAACTCGGGCAGCAGGTGGTGGAATTGGTAGACGAAACCGACATCGGCCCGCCGCACCGCCGTACGCCGCCGGTCGGGCAGGTCCTGCATCGCCTCGCCGCCGATCTTGACCGCGCCGCTATCGGGCAGGTCCAGCAGCCCCGCGATATGCAGCAGCGTCGACTTGCCCGCGCCCGACGGGGCGACCAGCGCCACGGCTTCGCCCGCGTTCAGCGTCAGGTCGACGCCGCGCAACACGTTGATCTCACCAGGTTCACCACGGTTGTAGACCTTCTCGATCCCCGACAATTCCAGCACCGCATCACTCATAGCGCAGGGCCTCCACCGGGTTCATCCGGGCGGCACGGCGCGCCGGGAAAATCGTGATGACAAAGCTCAGGCCAAGCGCAAGCGCCACCGCCGACACGATGTCCTGCCATTGCAGAAGCGCGGGCAGCGCATAGATGCCGCGCACCGAGGGGTCCCAGACATTGCCGCCCGACAGCCCGTCCACCAGAGCAAAGATCGGATCGATGTAGATCGCGAACAGGCAGCCGATGATCACGCCGATCACCGTGCCGATCAACCCGGTCGACGCCCCGCAGAGGAAGAAGACCCGCAGCACCGAGGCCTCGGTCAGGCCCATCGTGCGCAGGATGCCGATATCGCGGCCCTTGTTCTTCACCAGCATGATGAGACCCGAAACGATGTTCATCGACGCGATCAGCACGAGGACGGACAGGATGATGAACATCACGTTGTCCTCGATATCCAGAGCCCGCAGGAACGACCCGGAGGCATCCCGCCAGGTCCAGATCAGCGCCCTGTCGCCCCCCGCGCGCAGCAGGTCGAAGGCCATCTGGTCCACCCTCTCGGGGTTTTCGACCATCACCTCGATCTCGTCGGCCACGCCCTCGCGGTTGAAATAGCTCTGTGCTTCGGCGAAGGGCATGTAGACGCGGGTCTGGTCGATATCATAGCGACCGGCGGTGAAAAGGTACACGATTTCAAAGGTCTTGACGCGGGGCGAGGTGCCGAATGCCGTCTTGACCCCGTCCGGAGAGATCAGCTTGACCCGGTCGCCCACGGTCAGGTTCAGGCTGCGCGCCACACCCGATCCCATGGCGATCCCCTCGATATCGGGACCGAAGCGCGACAGGTCGCCCTGTGCCTCGATCGGGTCGGCGATGCGCGGGATGGTGGCCAGGTCCTCGGCCCGGATGCCGAAGACCTCGACCCCGGTGGTCGCCCCACGGGCCGAGGCCATGACCTGCCCCTTGACCAGCGGCGCGGCGCGGGTGACACCCTCGACTTCGGCCAGGCGGCCGGTCAGGTCGGCATAATCCGCGATGGTCCGGCTGATCTGGCCGTTCGGCCCGCTTTCGCCCGTGTAATAAACCGTGACATGGGCATTGGCGCCCAGGATCGTGTCGACGAATTCCGCCCGGAACCCGGCACGGACCGACAGGGTGATGATCAGCGCGGCCACCGCCAGCGCGATGCCGATCAGGCTGATCCAGGTCATGATGCTGACGCCGCCCTCGGCACGGCGGGCACGCAGATAGCGCCAGGCGATCATCCATTCGAACGGGGCAAAGGGGGCGGTCCGACCGGGCATGGTCTCTCCTCGTTGGGTCCCGAACATGTGCGGCGCGCAGGCATTGGCGTCAAGGGGGCGCGCGGGGGGCGGCCAACGCCGGGCGCGATGCAACCGAAGTGCCATCAATGCGTTGGCCAAGCGGAGGTCGCATATGCTCGATTGGCTTGCACAACATGGACAGATCATCACGACCGGCGTGCAGATACTCACGGCGCTCGTCTGGATCGTCTATCTGCACATCCTGATCACCGGTTTCCGCCGGCAGAAACGGTCCAACATCCTGCTGACCCGGGTCGCAGGCAACAAGGACCGCGCCCACCTGATGGTCGGCAATATGGGGGCGGAGCCGATCTTTGTCTCTGCCGTCATGGTCGAGATGCTGGTGGATAGCGACACCCACACCGCCTTCATCACCGATACCGACGCGCAGGACGAGGGCGACGCGCTTGGCCATTCCAGCCAGGGCCCGCTGAAAAGCGCCGAACACCGCGACCTCGGCGCCCTCGGCGATATCACCGATCACGCGCTGTCAGTGGCCGGGCTGGATACCGGGACCCAGGTCGAAGAGTTGGTGGTCACCGTGATGGCCGAGGGCACCTACGACGCACAGCTGGTCGCCGCGAGGCAGGGCTATTGGATCAACCACGAGACCGACCGCCGCCTGTTCCATCCGCAATGGACCCGCACCCGCCAGATCCGCAAACGCCGGACGCGCAAGGATCTGCTGGGCCAGTTGGACGACCACCTGCGCAACGAGGCGCAGGATGTCAGGCGGTCCGACCGCGACGCGACGGGGCACGACGCCGCCGCCGCACCGGCCAAAGCAGCAGCCTGAGCACGTAAAGCACCGTCGCGATGGCAAGCCATCCGACGAACAGCCCCACGGCAGCAAAGCTGATCCCCTCGAAGGTCAATGGCATGGCGGGTTTGAAATCCTGCGCCGCGCGGCGCGCAATTTCCATGTCGTCGAAATGCGCGGCCTCGTAGGCGCGGGTGAACGGCCCGGCGCCCCGCAGAGCGGCCAGGTCGGCCTCGAGCCGGGATTTGCGTTCGATGGTCCGGGTCATGTCGACCCGCCGCCGTTCGACAAAGCCGCTTCCGGTCATCGCATCCAGCGCGGCCTGCCGGTCCAACCCTTCCGCCGCGGCGGAGCGGTCGAAATCCTCGACCACGCGGGACAACTCGTCGACCGCGCCCGCCAGCCTTTGGGTATATTGCTGCGAGAATTCGGGGAATTGCGACAGCCCGGCCGCCCCGGCCAAACCGCCCGCGAGTGTCAGCATCCGCGCGATCATCTATAACTCTGGTCCTGCTCTTTTTCCGGCATCATAGCCGAAAATGCGTCGCAGGTCAGGGATTCCGTTCGCAGGGTCCTGTAAAAGAAAGGGCCCGGCGCATCGCTGCACCGGGCCGCTCGTGGACGTCACGCCAATCAGGCGCGGATCAAAGCGCCGCGTAGATCGCCGCGACCTTCTTGACCGCCTCTTCGGGGGGCATTTCCTCGCTCTCGCCGGTGCGGCGCGAGGTCAGTTCGACCACGCCGTTCTTCAGGCCACGCGGCCCGACGGTGATGCGCCAGGGCAGACCGATCAGGTCCATCGTGGCAAACTTGCCGCCCGCACGTTCGTTGCGGTCGTCATACAGCGGCTCAAGCCCCAGGGTGGTGAAGCTGTCATACAGTGCCTGGCACGCCGCATCGGCCTCTTCGTCGCCCTGCTTCAGGTTGACGATGCCGACATGGAACGGGGTCACGCCCTCGGGCCAGATGATGCCCTTGTCGTCATGGCTGGCCTCGATGATGGCCCCCAGCAGACGCGACACGCCGATCCCGTGGGACCCCATATGCACCGGCACCTGCTCGCCTTCGGCATTCTGCACCGTGGCGCCCATGGCGTCCGAATACTTGGTGCCGAAATAGAAGATCTGCCCGACCTCGATGCCGCGGGCAACGCGGCGGCGATCCTCGGGCACCTCGGCCCAGACGGCCTCGTCATGGGTTTCGTCGGTGCGGGCGTAGCGCGAGGTGAATTCCTCGAGCACGGCCTGGCATTGGTCGACCGAATCGTAATCGATCTGGCGGTCGCCGAATTTCAGGTCGGTGATCTGGCTGTCATAGAACACCTCGCTTTCCCCGGTTTCGGCCAGCACGAGGAATTCATGGGTGTTGTCGCCCCCGATCGGACCCGAATCCGCGCGCATCGGGATCGCCTGAAGGCCCATCCGCTCGTAGGTGCGCAGGTAGCTCACCAGGTGGCGGTTATAGGCATGCAGCGCGTCTTCCTTGGTCAGGTCGAAATTGTAGCCGTCCTTCATGTAGAATTCGCGGCCGCGCATCACGCCGAAGCGGGGGCGGATCTCGTCCCGGAACTTCCACTGGATATGATACAGCGTCAGCGGCAGGTCCTTGTAGGACCGCACGTAGGACCGGAAGATGTCGGTGATCAGCTCTTCGTTGGTCGGACCGTACAGCATGTCGCGGTCGTGACGGTCGCGAATCCGCAGCATTTCAGGGCCATAGGCATCGTAGCGCCCCGATTCACGCCAGAGATCGGCGGATTGCAGGGTCGGCATCAGCATCGGGATATGGCCCGCGCGCTGCTGTTCCTCGTGCACGATGTTTTCGATCTTGCGCAGCACCTTGAAGCCGAGCGGCAGCCAGGAATAGATCCCGGCGCTGGCCTGCTTGATCATGCCCGCACGCAGCATGTAGCGGTGGCTGACGATCTGGGCCTCGGCAGGGGTTTCCTTGAGAACGGGCAGGAAATAGCGGGACAGGCGCATCCTAAAGACCTTTGTTGTTTGGTGCGGATCGTCTAGGCGATTTTCGGCACGCTCACAAGCAGCGCGGTCCTTTGTGCAAGGATGTCATGGCGGATGCGGACAGACGGCCCCGATGGGGGCCTGCGCCGTTCCGGAAGGGTGGGGATGAGAACGGCGCAGGCTGTCGCCAATGGTCGCGGGGAGACCCGGGCGACGGGACGATGCCCCGACAGACCCGCATTATACCGGGCCGCCGGGATCAGGGTGGTTCCTTGGGGCCTAGCCCCCTGGGCCGGGGCTAAGCCCTTCATGGCCGGAACATCCCCAATGTGACGCGGCGTCGGAAAAACCGACAGTCAGGGATTCCTTACCCGGCGTCACAAATCGTCGGATGCCGGCGCAGTCGCGGATTGCACCCTGGGGAACCTGACCTGGCCGGTCGCCGAGGCGACGGAGAAAACCGTCCGCCAACAGCGCCTTGTGCCCCAGTACCGCCGCGGGAACCGGCAGACCAAGCGGCCAAATCCCACCAGCGCCCGCGTTCAAGCCCCCTTGACCCGCTTCGCCGGGCAATCCACTTGAAGCCATGAGGCAATGCGGCGAAACTCGCCGCTCAGGAAAGGGGTGGCGCATGGCTCTGCCAGTCAAGGATCAGCTGAAATACTGGGGGCTCGCCGCGGCGATCTTCCTGCTGGCATTGTGGTGGCTGGGCGACGTGATCCTGCCTTTCGTGCTGGGCGGCGCCGTGGCCTATTTCCTCGACCCAGTCGCCGACCGGCTGGAGGCCATGGGCGCCTCCCGCGCGTTGGCCACCGGGATTATCACGCTGGTGGCGCTGCTGATCTTTGTGGTCCTGCTGCTGCTCGTCGTGCCGACGCTGATCAACCAGGCCATCGACCTGTTCAACATCGCGCCCAAGGTGTTCCAGGATTTCCAGGCCTTCCTGACACAGCGCTTCCCCGAATTGCTGGACCAGGACAGCACGTTGCGCCAGTCGCTGACCTCGCTGGGCGAGACGATCCAGTCCAAGGGCGGGCAATTGCTGCAGGGGGCACTGTCCTCGGTCGGGTCGCTGATCAACGTGGTGATGCTGTTCGTGATCGTGCCGGTGGTGGCGTTCTACCTGCTCTACGACTGGGACAACATGGTCGGCGATATCGACGACCTGCTGCCCCGCGACCACGCCCCCGTCATCCGCCGCCTCGCCGGGGAAATCGACGCGACGCTCGCCTCGTTCATCCGGGGCATGGGCACGGTGTGCCTGATCCTCGGCACCTATTACGCCATTGCGCTGATGCTGGTGGGGCTGCAATTCGGCCTTGTCGTCGGGGCCGTCGCGGGACTGATCACCTTCATTCCCTATGTGGGCGCGCTGGTCGGTGGCCTTCTCGCCATCGGTCTGGCTTTCTTCCAGTTCTGGGGCGATTGGCTCTCGATCGGACTGGTCGCCGGCATCTTCGTCATCGGCCAGGTGATCGAAGGCAACGTGCTGACCCCGAAACTGGTCGGCGACAGTGTCGGGCTGCACCCGGTCTGGCTGATCTTTGCCCTGTCGGTCTTCGGCTCGCTCTTCGGCTTCGTGGGGATGCTGGTCGCCGTGCCCGTGGCCGCCGCGATCGGCGTGCTGATGCGGTTCGTGCTGTCGCAATACAAGGACAGCCGGCTCTATCGCGGGCTGGAAAGCCATTCCGACCAGGACTGACACGATGCAACCGCCGCTTCCCCTGCGCCATGCCCGCATCGCCGGGCTGGGCCGCGCCGATTTCGTGGTCTCTCCGGGCAACGCCATGGCGCTTGCCCTGCTCGAGGGCTGGCGCGACTGGCCCGACCGGAAATTCGTGCTGACCGGACCGTCCGGCTCAGGCAAGACGCACCTGACCCATATCTGGGCCGAAGCCGCCGGCGCCCGCATCGTCAGCGCCCGTGAGCTGGACAAGGACGCCGTGCCAACGCTCGCCACCGGTCCCGTCGCGGTCGAGGATGTCGATGCCATCGACCGCCCCGAGACAGAGGCCGCACTGTTCCACCTGCACAACCTGACCCGGGCCGAGGGCCAGCCGCTGCTGCTGACCGGCGCGGGCCCGGTGAAGACCTGGCCGCTGCGCCTGCCCGACCTGATCAGCCGGTTGCAGGGCGCGTCCTCGGCCACGTTGTCGCTGCCAGACGACGCGCTGATGAGCGCACTTCTGGTCAAGCTCTTCGCGGATCGCCAGCTGCATGTGCCCGATCAGGTGATCCAGTACCTTCTGAAACGGATGGACCGGTCTTTCACTTCCGCCCAATCCGTGGTCACGGCCATCGACACCGCCTCGCTTCAGCAGCGCAGGACGATTTCCCTGCCCTTCGTGCGCGGCTTGGATCTGGACTTGGGCGAGGCCGAAGAGTCATAAAACCGTCTCACAGGTAAAGTTATACGTCGGGCGCATTATGCGAGGGTTTTCCATATGATATCGGCCGATTTTCTCAATTCCCCCCTGCCCGAGCCGCAGGAATTGCCGGGGGCGGATCTGGCCGGTCCGGGGCGTTTCGTGAACCGCGAACTCAGCTGGCTGGGTTTCAACTGGCGCGTCCTGGAAGAGGCCGAAAACACCCGCGTGCCGCTGTTGGAACGGCTGCGGTTCCTGTCGATCTCGGCCACCAACCTGGATGAATTCTACACCGTCCGCGTCGCCGGTCTGCGAGAGCTGAAGCGCGAAGGCCAGACCAACCCCGCCGCCGACGGGCTGACCCCCGCCGAACAGCTGGTGCTGATCGACGAGGACGCCCGCAACCTGATGCATCGCCAGCAGGAGATCCTCAGCAACCTGACGCAGGAAATGCGCGAGGCCGACATCTTCGTCCTGACCAAGGACGAGCTGACCGAGGCCGACCGCCAGCACCTGGCCGAGGTGTTCCTCTACAAGGTGTTCCCGGTCCTGTCGCCGCTGGCCATCGATCCGGCGCACCCTTTCCCGTTCATCCCGAACATGGGCTTTTCCTTTGCGCTGATGCTGGAACGGCGCCGCGATGGCCGGTCGCTGCAGGCGCTATTGCCGATCCCGCAGCAGATCGACCGGTTCATTCCCCTGCCCTCCACCGGCGACACCCGCCGCTTCCTGCCGCTTGAGGAATTGCTGCTGCTCAATATCGACCAGCTGTTCCCGGGCTATCGCACCATCGGATCCTGTACCTTCCGGGTGCTGCGCGACAGCGACCTCGAGGTCGAGGAAGAGGCCGAGGACCTGGTGCGCGAATTCGAAACCGCGCTCAAGCGCCGCCGCCGGGGCGAGGTCGTGCGGATGAAGATCAGTGCCAATTCGCCGGACAGCCTGAAAAAGGTGATCATGCGCGAATTGCATGTGTCCCCCGAAGAGGTGATCGAGGTCGACGGGCTGATCGGGATCTCCGACCTTTCGGAACTGGTGATCGACAGCCGACCCGACCTGCTCTGGCCCACCTTCACCCCGCGCGTGCCGGAACGGGTGCAGGATCACGGCGGCGACATGTTCGATGCGATCCGGCAGAAGGACATGCTGCTGCACCACCCCTACGAGACGTTCAACATGGTCGTGCGCTTCCTAGAACAGGCGGCCCAGGACCCGGATGTCGTGGCGATCAAGCAGACGCTCTACCGGACCTCCAAGAATTCGCCCATCGTCAAGGCGCTGTGCGACGCGGCGGAGGACGGCAAATCCGTCACCGCGCTGGTCGAGCTGAAGGCGCGCTTCGACGAGGCCGCCAACATCCACCAATCCCGCCGCCTGGAACGCTCTGGCGCGCATGTGGTCTATGGCTTCGTCGACTGGAAGACCCATGCCAAGATCTCGACCGTGGTGCGGCGCGAGGGCGACAGCCTTGTCACCTACACCCATTACGGCACCGGCAATTACCACCCGATCACGGCGCGGATTTATACCGATCTCAGCTTTTTCACCTGCGATGCCAAGCTGGGGCGCGATGCCACGAAGGTGTTCAATTACCTGTCCGGCTACGCCCAACCCGAGTCGCTGGAAAACCTGAAGATCTCTCCGCACCGGATGAAGGATTTCCTGCTGGAGCAGTTCGAGGCCGAGGCCGACCATGCCCGCGCCGGACGCCCCGCGCAGATCTGGGCCAAAATGAATTCACTGATCGAGCCGGACGTGATCGACGGGCTTTACCGCGCGTCGCAGGCGGGTGTGAAGATCGACCTGGTCATTCGCGGCATCTGCGGCATCAGGCCCGGCGTGCGCGGCCTGTCCGAGAATATCCGGGTCAAGTCCATCGTCGGCCGTTTCCTGGAACACAGCCGCATCGTCTGTTTCGGCAATGGCCAGGGCCTGCCGTCGCGGGGATCGCGGGTCTTCATCTCGTCGGCCGACTGGATGGGGCGCAACCTGAACCGCCGGGTCGAGACCCTGGTGGAGACGACGAACCCCACCGTGAAGGACCAGATCGTGCGCCAGATCATGGCTGCGAACCTCGCCGACCAGGCGCAGAGCTGGATCATGCAGCCCGACGGCCATTTCACCCGCGCGGAGCTGCCCGAGGGCGCCTTTGCCTTCAATTGCCATCGCTTCTTCATGGAGAACCCGTCGCTGTCCGGTCGCGGATCGGCCGGGGCGGCGGATGTGCCCGTCCTGACGCATGAGGAGGAGTGACGCGCTGTCCTGCGGGTCTTCCCGTGGCCGGCCGGTCAAAGCCTCCGGCGGGAGTATTTCTGGCAAGATGAAGAATGGAGGGGCGCTTTGGGTTTGGCCGGGGGTGCTTCTGCGTGGGGGCGGGCGATCTGTATTGGGCGTTAGGTGTTTGATCCGGGCGGGTGTGGGAGCTCGGGGTGTTAACCTTAATCAGCGTTAAGGTTAATTCAGGTTAGGGTTAATGGTTTCCGCGGCTGAGCGGGTCTGCAAGGTTTTGACTGGCCGGCCGGTCGTCGCGGCCTGCCATTCCCCAGGCGAAGGGACTCGTTACATTCTGTATTCGCAAGATTTTTTCGAGCGAGACAAGGCCAGACACTCCCATGCCTCCATCAAGAATCAGACCTGTTCTCCGCTCACCCCGACCTATTGCCACAGCCCCTTGGTTGACGCCCCCGGCTGGCGCTGCAATGAAGGTCGGGAAGATCAGGAACAGGCTGACCATGGAAGATAGCCCGGACACAGCGATCCCGCATGATGACGACCTCGAACCGTTCGGGCGTCCGCTGTTCAAGGACCCTTCGGTCCGCCACCTGCGCAGGGTCGGGGTGGTCGATGTCGGCTCGAACTCCGTCCGGCTTGTCGTCTTTGACGGTGCCGCGCGCAGCCCCGCCTATTTCTACAACGAAAAGATCATGTGCGCCTTGGGGGCCGGCCTGTCCGAAACCGGCCGGCTGAACCCCGAGGGGCGGCAACGTGCCCTCGCCGCGATCCGCCGGTTCCAGATCCTCGCCCAGGGGATGGAGGCGACGCCGCTGACCGCCGTGGCCACCGCCGCCGTGCGGGACGCCGAGGACGGGCCGGATTTCGTGGCCGAGGTCGAACGCACCACAGGCCTGCGCGTGCGGGTCGTGTCGGGCGAGGAAGAGGCGCGACTGTCCGCCCAGGGCGTCCTGCTGGGCTGGCCCGGATCCTACGGGCTTGTCTGCGATATCGGCGGATCGTCGATGGAGCTGGCGGCGATCAAGGGCGGCGATGTCGGGCTGCGCATGACCTCCCCGCTCGGGCCGCTGAAGCTGAAGGAGATCAAGGGCGGGCGCAAGGGGCGCCGCGCCTTCATCAAGGACCAGGTCGCGGCCATGGCCGGCGAGATGGGCGCCCAGCGGGACCGTTTGTTCCTTGTCGGCGGCTCCTGGCGGGCGATCGCGCGGATCGACATGGACCGGCAGGGTTATCCGCTGCACGTGCTGCACGAATACCGCATGACCGCCAAGGCGGTGCGCGCCACGGTCGACTATATCCGCCAGGAAGACAGCAACGCCCTGCGCGCGCGTTGCGGCATTTCCTCGGCCCGGATGGACCTTGTGCCCCTCGCCTCGGAAGTGCTGGCCGAGGTGGTCCGCGTCTTCCGGCCCCGGGACATCGCCGTGTCCAGCTACGGGATCCGCGAGGGCATGCTCTACCAGCAGATGCCGCAGCAATTGCGCGATCGCGATCCCCTGATCGAGGCCTGTCGTTTCGCTGAATCCAAGGATGCCCGCCTGCCCGGCTTCGGCAAGACGCTCTACAAGTTCATCCTGCCGCTCTTCAAATCCGCCAAGCCCGACCGGCTGCGGATCATCAAGGCGGCCTGCCTGTTGCATGACGTGACCTGGCGCGCCCATCCCGATTATCGGGCCGAGGTCTGTTTCGACAACGCCACCCGCGCCAACCTGGGCGGGCTGAAGCACGTGGAACGGATCTTCCTCGGCCTCGCCTTGCTGCACCGCTACCGCAACAAGCGCGAAGGCACGTCCTTTGAAGAGCTGTATGACTACCTGCCCGAGGCCGACCGCCAGCAGGCCGAGGTCGTCGGCAAGGCGATGCGCTTCGGGGCCATGCTCTGGCCCGAAGAGGACGCGATCCCGGGCGAATTCCGCTGGTTCCCCAAGAAGAAGGTGCTTGAGCTGCGCCTGTCCGAAGCCGCCTGGCCGCTGCTGGGAGAGGTCGCGCTGGCGCGGCTGAAATCCCTCGCCAGTTCGCTGGGGGCCGAGGTCGACCTGAAGATGCAGCGCTAGGGCGCGCTACAGCTCGATCTCTTCGCCCTCTTCGATCTCGGGCACCGGGTCCGGGTCCAGCGGTTCACGGCGGCGCATGATGATGTCGCCATTGGGCAGGATCTCGGGCGGATGATAGACCGAGAAGTCCTTGATTTCGCTCAGGACATCCGCGAAAGCCGGGCCCATTTCCTGCATGAAGCTCTGCATGGCGGGGCCGGCTTCCTCGACCAGGCCCTGCAGGTCGCGCATGGCGGGCTCCATTTCCTCCATCAGGCCGCGGAAGAACATCTTGGCGCCGCGTTCCATCAGCGACGGGTTGCCGTCATCCTGCGCGAAGGCAGGCAGGGGCGCCGCGAGGGCGAGGATCAGGACGAGCCGTTTCATGCCCTGCAATATAGGGCGCCACCCGCCCGATTTACAGGTCAGAGGTCGATATCCATCAACACGGGGAAATGGTCCGAGGCCGTGATCAGCGCCTGTCGCAGTTCCGGGTTGCGCCAGCATTCCGGGTCGTCGAAGGGATGCAGGATGCGCCAGCGCGGGCCGCGGTGGCGCAGATCGGGCGAGACCATGATGTAATCCAGCAGCGCCTGCAGGTAACGACCCTCGGGCTTGATGAAGAAGCGCGCGGTGGTGGGTGCCGCGCTCAGCCGGCTGTTCAGCGCCTTGCGCGCATGGGGATCGTACAGCTGCGGCGGCTCCGCCCCCATCACGATCTCGACCGAGGATCGGCCGAACAGGTCCTCGTATTCGTCCAGCCCCGGACCGTCGTTCAGATCGCCCATCACGATCAGCGCCTCTTCGGCCAGCAGGTGCTGGGCGATGCGCTGGCGCAGCCAGATCGCCTGGGCCAGCTGCTTGCGCCGGTTGGCGATGGACAGGCGCATGACCTCGTCGCGGTTGGTCGCGCCATGCGGGGCCTTGGACTTCAGATGCGCCCCGATCAGGCGCAGCTCCGCCCCCTGCATCGTGCGCACGGCCAGTTCCAGTGGCGGCTTGGAAAACCGCACCTCGTCCTGGGTGGCGTCCACGTCCAGATCGATCCGGAATGTCCCGTCGAACCGCGGCGCATGGGGCGCGCCGACCAGGCCCTGCGGATTGTGGCGCACTTCCATAGCATCGGGATCGTAAAGCAGCGCGATTTCCTGCTGCGTATCGTTCGGAAATCCGATCACCGCCTTGCGGGCCCGCAGGTCAAAGGCCTCCGCGAAGGTTTCCAGCGCCGGCACGGTGGCGCGGCGATTGTTGTGGTCGGGCGCCTCGATCACCATGACCGCATCGGCGTCCATCGCGGTGAAGACGATGCCGAGCGCCTCGATCTGCTGCGCGCGCGTGATGTCGCGTCGCGCGGACCAGCGATCGTCCATCAGCAGGTCGCCCTGATCGTCGAATAGGGCGTCGAACCATTCCACGTTGTAGCTGGCGAACCGCATGGGCCGTCAGGCCGTGACCCGGTCCGAGGACCCGCGCGCCGCCGTGATCTCTTCCCAGGCGCGGTTGATGTCGATCAGGCGTTTCTCGGCCATGCCGATCGCCTCTTCCGGCAGGCCACGGGCGGCCAGGCGGTCCGGATGGCAATCGCGGACGGCCTGCCGCCAGGCCTTGCGCGCCTCCTCATAGGACGCGCCGGGCTCGATCCCGAGGATCGCATAGGGGTCGGGGGCGCAATCCTGCACGAACCGGGCGCGCAGGTTGCGGAACCGGGCCTCGTCCATGCCGAAGATGCGGGCGACGTTGGACAGGTATTCGTCCTCCGCCGGGTGATAGCCACCGTCGGCCAGGGCGATGTGGAACAACCCTTCCATCAGGTCGCACAGCGTTTCGCTGCGCGGCCCGAACATGCTGGCGATGTTGCGGGCATAGATTTCGTATCCGGCGACGTCCTGACGGGCGAGGTTGAACACCTTGGCCGCCTGTTCCTCGTCCTTCTTGGCGATCTGGAACACCTCGCGGAAGGCCGTGACCTCGTCTCGGGTGACCATGCCGTCGGCCTTGGCCATCTTTGCGCCCAGGGCGATCACCGCGATGGTGAAGGCAACCGAGCGTTCGGGCGGCGTGCGCAATTCCTCGAAAACCCGGCTCAGGCTTTCGCCTCGGGCCAGGGCGGCAATCGCTTCGGAGATGCGGGACCAGATCGACATGGGCTCAGTCTAACGTGACAGCGCAGCGCTGTCAGAGAATTTTCTGCATCAGCACAAGGTCCAGCCAGCGGCCGAACTTGCGCCCCGATTCCGGGATCCGGCCGACCTGTTCATAGCCGACCGCACCGTGGAAGGAGATCGCCGCCAGGTTCTCTCCGCTGATCCCGGCCATCATCGTATGCGCGCCGCGATCGCGGGCGTGATCCTCCACCGCCAGCATCAGGGACCGGCCGATCCCCTGCCCCCGCGCCTGCGGGCCCAGCACGATGGTATGTTCCATCGCGTGTACGTATCCATCGCCGCCCCGGAACTGGTCATAGGACGCAAACCCCGCCACGACGCCCGCCAGTTCCGCAACGAAGAATTCGCGCCCCATGTCGCGACGCCCCTGAATATAGCTGGCCAACGTTGACAAAGTCTTTTCGACCGAGGCGAAAGTGATCGTCGTGTCGCGGACCACCGGCCCCCAGATGTCCAGGATGGCGGGATAATCCGCCTCGTCTGCCGGTCGAATTACAGCGCCCGCCATGATGTTCTCCGTGATGATTGCCCACCGGATCGCCGCCCGGCCGGGCCCTGCCCGCCATCTTTCAAAGCCTCCCGGCAAAGGCAAGCCAGAGGCCCCCGTCGACATCTCAGGAAGAGGAAAAAGGCACGGTTCTTAGACAGTTCTTAAGATCTCGGATGCGACAACAACCCTGACAGTCGGATGGAGAACAGAATGGGCCGGATCGATTTGACGCCTTGGTTGGACGTGCCCCCGGAACAGCGCGATCCGCTCAGCTATGCGGTGTCCGCTCGCGACCGCTCGACGCTTGCAATGGTCGCCGAAGCGATGCGTCACGGCAACCTCGCCCTGGCGTTCCAGCCCGTTTGCGCCGCCGGCAGCGGCCGTATCGCCTATTACGAAGGGCTGATCCGCATCTATGACGAGACCGGGCGAATCATCCCCGCCGCCGACTTCATCGGTGCGGTCGAAACCACCGAACTCGGCCGCCGAATCGATTGTGCCGCGCTCGACATGGGGCTGCGGACCCTCGCCCAGCAGCCCGACCTGCGCCTGGCCATCAACATGTCCGCCCGCTCCATCGGGTTCTCCGACTGGATGAAGACGCTGCGCAATGGCCTGATGCGCGATGCGACGGTCGGGGAACGGCTGATCCTGGAAATCACCGAAAGCTCTGCGATGCTGGTGCCCGAACTCGTCACCGGCTTCATGGCGCAGATGCGCCGCCAGGGGATCAGCTTCGCGCTCGACGATTTCGGCGCGGGCTACACATCCTTCCGATATCTCAGGGATTTCCTGTTCGACGTGCTCAAGATCGACGGCCAGTTCATCCGCGGCGTGGCCACCGATCCGGACAACCAGGTGCTGACCTCGGCGCTGATCGCCATCGCCCGCCAGATGGACATGATGACCATCGCCGAACAGGTCGAATGCGCCGACGATGCCGCCTGGCTGGAACAGGCGGGGATCGACTGCCTGCAGGGCTATTACTACGCCGCACCCACCGTGCACCCGCCCTGGGCCCCCTCTCAGATGGCCGCGCAGTAACGCTTCTGCGCCGCGGCAAATCCCCCCGCCCCGCAAGCATGCGTTGAGGCGAAGGGCAATTTGCGCTACGTCACCGACATGGAGGCGTGGGGGGAGAATCTCCTGCGTCATATCAGTTGGAGGACAATCCATGACCAATGTCGTCATCGCTTCTGCCGCGCGAACCCCTGTCGGCTCTTTCCTAGGTTCCTTTGCCAATACGCCCGCCCATGAACTGGGTGCGACGGTTCTGGCCGAGGTCGTGAAACGCGCCGGGATCGACGCAAGCGAAGTCTCCGAAACCATTCTGGGCCAGGTGCTGACCGCCGGTCAGGGCCAGAACCCCGCACGCCAGGCGCATATCAATGCGGGCCTGCCACAGGAATCCGCCGCCTGGGGCATCAACCAGGTCTGCGGCTCCGGCCTGCGTGCCGTGGCGCTCGCCGCGCAGCACATCCAGCTGGGCGATGCGGATATCGTGATCGCCGGCGGCCAGGAAAGCATGTCGCTGTCGCCCCATGTCGCGCATCTGCGCGCCGGCCATAAGATGGGCGATGTGAAATACATCGACTCGATGATCAAGGACGGCCTCTGGGACGCGTTCAACGGCTACCACATGGGTCAGACCGCTGAAAACGTTGCCGAAAAATGGCAGATCTCCCGCGATCAGCAGGACGAATTCGCCGTGGCCAGCCAGAACAAGGCCGAGGCTGCGCAGAAGGCCGGCAAGTTCGCCGACGAAATCGTCCCCTTCACCGTGAAGACCCGCAAGGGCGAAACGGTCGTCGACCAGGACGAATACATCCGTCACGGCGCCACGATCGAGGCGATGCAGAAACTGCGCCCCGCCTTCACCAAGGACGGCTCGGTCACCGCGGCCAACGCCTCGGGCATCAATGACGGCGCGGCGGCCACCCTGCTGATGACCGCCGAGAACGCGGAAAAGCGCGGGATCACCCCGCTGGCCCGCATCGTGTCCTACGCCACTGCCGGGCTCGACCCCTCGATCATGGGCGTCGGCCCGATCCACGCCTCCCGCAAGGCGCTGGAAAAGGCCGGCTGGAAGCCCGAGGACCTCGACCTGGTCGAGGCGAACGAGGCTTTTGCCGCCCAGGCCTGCGCCGTGAACAAGGATATGGGCTGGGATCCGTCGATCGTGAACGTGAACGGCGGCGCCATCGCCATCGGTCACCCGATCGGGGCCTCCGGCGCCCGCGTTCTGAACACCCTGCTGTTCGAAATGCAGCGCCGCGACGCCAAGAAGGGCCTCGCCACGCTTTGCATCGGTGGCGGCATGGGCGTCGCCATGTGCGTCGAACGCCCGTAAACCCGGCAACGACCCGAAACATACGCTTTCGAAGGGTGCCCCGTTTGGGGCACCCTTTCTTTTGTCCGGGTTCACCGTGTTAGGAGAGTGTTAGCCAAGGGTGCGACAAAGAATCTGCCCGACCGGGCAAAATTCATTGCGCAACAATATTGCGTGAACCTGACTAAATGGGTAACAGCGTTACTCAAGAACTGTATCGGAGGAGGAATCATGGCACGGACAGCATTGGTCACCGGGGGCTCGCGCGGGATTGGCGCGGCGATCTCCAAGGCATTGAAAGACGCGGGTTATCAGGTTGCGGCGACCTATGCCGGCAACGACGAGGCCGCGGCAAAGTTCACCGAAGAGACCGGGATCAAGACCTACAAGTGGAACGCGGCGGATTACGCGGCCTCCAAGGCCGGGATCGAGCAGGTCGAAACGGATCTCGGCCCCATCGACGTGATCGTGGCCAATGCCGGCATCACCCGCGATGCGCCGTTCCACAAGATGACGCCCGAAACCTGGCACGAGGTGATCGACACCAACCTGACCGGCGTCTTCAACACCGTGCACCCGGTCTGGCCGGGCATGCGCGAACGTGGCTTCGGCCGGGTCATCGTGATCTCGTCGATCAACGGTCAGAAGGGTCAATTCGGCCAGGTCAACTACGCCGCCACCAAGGCCGGTGACCTCGGCATGGTGAAATCGCTCGCACAGGAAGGCGCCGCCAAGGGCATCACCGCGAACGCGATCTGCCCCGGCTACATCGCCACGGAAATGGTCATGGCCGTGCCCGAAAAGGTGCGCGAAGCCATCATCGGCCAGATCCCCGTCGGCCGCCTGGGCGAGCCCGAGGAAATCGCCCGCTGCGTGGTCTTCCTGGCCTCCGACGATGCCGGGTTCATCAACGGTTCCACTATCACGGCCAATGGCGGGCAGCATTTCGTCTGATCCAACAGATCATACCGAAAAACCAGAAAGGCCGGGTTTCCCGGCTTTTTTTCATGTCCGGCGGCGAAACGACCTGTCACGGCCTTGACGGCCAGGGCCCCAGCCCGCAATCACGCCGCATGACCCGCACCCGTGCCACCGCCATCGGCTTTGTCGCCGTCCTTCTCTGGGCCCTTCTCGCGCTTTTCACCGTGGGCAGCGCGCCGGTGCCGCCGCTACAGCTGAACGCGATGTGCTTTGCCATCGGGGCGGTGATCGGGCTGGTCTGGGCCGCCTGGAACGGGCAATTGTCGACCCTGCGGCGCATCCCGCCGGCGGCCTTCGCGCTCGGCACGATCGGGCTTTTCGGCTATCACGCGCTCTATTTCGCGGCCCTGCGCAATGCGCCCCCGGCCCAGGCGGGACTGATCGCCTATCTCTGGCCGCTGCTGATCGTCCTGTTTTCGGGGCTGTTGCCGGGCGAAACCCTGCGCCCCGGGCACCTGCTGGGGGGACTGGCCGGGTTCGCCGGGGCCGCGCTCATCATCCTGGGCGGCGGCGATTCCTTTTCGCTGACCCACATGACGGGCTACCTGCTGGCACTGGCCTGCGCCTTCACCTGGTCGAGCTATTCGGTCCTCTCACGCCGGTTCGGAGAGGTGCCGACCGCCGCGGTCGGCTTGTTCTGCCTGGCCACCGCCATAGGCTCCACCCTGCTCCACCTCGCGTGGGAGCAAACAGTCTGGCCCGCGGATGCGGTGACATGGGCGGCCATCGCCGGTCTGGGCCTCGGCCCGGTCGGGCTGGCCTTCTACACCTGGGATGTGGGCGTGAAACACGGCGACATCCAGATGCTCGGCGTGGCGTCCTATGCCGCGCCGCTGTTTTCGACGATCATTCTGGTCGCGACGGGGATTGCCCCGCCCAGCCTGCAACTTGCGGTTGCGACACTCTTGATCACAGGCGGCGCAGGATTGGCCGCCCGTGCCAGCATGCGCGGGGCTCGCGCCGCCGCGCCTCAGCCGGACCCGTTACCGGGTGTCAGTGCACCGAAAGACGAGTGATCTCTTCCTTCAGGCGCAGTTTCTGCTTCTTCATCTGAGTGATCTCGGTATGCGAGATACCGGGCGACCGCTGGGCATGTTCTACCGCGGTCGAGAGGGATTCATGCTTCTTCTTCAGTTCCTCGAGATGTGAACTCAAGCTCATTTGGTAGTCTCCTCTCAGTAGTGCTCCCACCCGAAAGTGGACCACAGTTTCATGATTCTGTCACGTTGCACCCGCGAGGAAATGCCGAAAGCCTTACTGAAACATTAACGACCCTCAGGGCCGAGGGGGGCTGCATCACGCAAAATCCCCAATGCTTCAGGGGTATAATCCTCTCCGTCCGTCTGGTGGACAGGGCCGCTGTGGACCACCAGTCCGGCATGCAATCGGAAGGCCGCACGCCCCTCTTTCCGCCCCCTGACCAGTGAAAGTTGCGAATCACGCCCCTCGCGGGGAATTAATGGAAAGGTTTCCAGCGATCCGAGACAGGAATCAAAAGCCGCCAGGAGTTCGGGCAGACGCTCCGTCCGGTGGATGAAACTGACATAGCCGCGCGGGCGACAGCGCTTCGCCGCCGCCCGTACCCAGTCCGCCAGCGGGGTCTCCTCGCCCATGGCGCCTTCGCGGGCGGCATCCGGTCCGGCCAGGCTGCGGTCGCGCCGGAAATAGGGCGGGTTGGCGATCACATGGTCGAACACCCGCTGTTTCAGCGCCTCGGGCATCTGCGCCAGGTCGCCCTCGACCACCTCGATCTGCTGCCCGTTTTCGGCCCCGTTTCGCCGCGCCAGCGCCGCGTAGAGCGGCTGCCGCTCCAACCCGGTCAGGCTCAGCCCTGGCACCCGCGCGGCAAGGCTCAGACAGGCCGCGCCGGCACCGCAGCCCAGGTCCAGAACGCTCTGGCCAGGCTTCGCCGGCACCCAGGCGGCGAGGAAGATCGGATCAACCCCTGCGCGATATCCCTTGCGGGGCTGCCACAGATGCACGCGCCCTCCCAGGATCGTGTCACGGGTCAGATCGTCGCTCATTCGCCCAGGTCGATGCCGTTGTCGGTCAACGTACGGCGGGCGCGGTCGTAATCGGCCTCGCGGACCATCATCCGGCGCGGCAAAACGCCCACGGATCCTTCGAGAACGCTCATATTTACGTCCATTTCAAAGCAGTCTATACCCTCGCCCTGAAGCAGCGCCCGGGCAAAGGCCAGGTCGGCCGGATTGTTCGTTCTCAGAAGCTGTTTCATAATGGGGACTTAAGGTCAGAACCCTCGATTTGTCGAGAGGCTGGCAGAGGTGTAACGGGCTTTGGACAAACCCGTCGACAAACCACATGAGCAGATCGCGGCCCTCCTGGCCGACGATCTTGGTGCGGTCAACGACCTGATCCGCGCGCGCATGGCGTCGCGTCACGCGCCGCGCATTCCCGAGGTCACGGCCCACCTGGTCGAGGCTGGCGGCAAGCGTATCCGCCCCATGCTGACCCTCGCCGCCGCGCGGCTCTGCGGCTATGACGGCCCCTGGCATGTACATCTCGCCGCAACGGTGGAATTCATTCACACCGCCACCCTGCTGCATGACGACGTGGTCGATGAAAGTGCACAGCGCCGCGGCCGTCCGACCGCCAACCTGCTGTGGGACAACAAGTCTTCGGTCCTGGTGGGCGATTACCTCTTTGCCCGCGCCTTCCAGTTGATGGTCGAGCCGGGCAACCTGCGCGTGCTCAACATCCTGTCCGACGCCGCCGCCACCATCGCCGAGGGCGAGGTGCTGCAACTGACCGCCGCCCAGGATCTGAAAACGACCGAGGACACCTACCTCCAGGTCGTGCGCGGCAAGACCGCCGCGCTCTTCTCCGCCGCGACCGAGGCCGGCGCGGTCATCGCCGGCACCGACGAAGACAACGTCCAGGCACTCTTCACCTATGGCGACGCGCTCGGTATCGCCTTCCAGATGGCCGATGACCTTCTGGACTGGCAGGGCGACGCGGCCCAGACCGGCAAGAACGTGGGTGACGATTTCCGCGAACGCAAA
Organism: Pseudooceanicola atlanticus; assembly: GCF_000768315.1. Taxonomy (GTDB): domain Bacteria; phylum Pseudomonadota; class Alphaproteobacteria; order Rhodobacterales; family Rhodobacteraceae; genus Pseudooceanicola; species Pseudooceanicola atlanticus. Next base: position 623,118 of record NZ_AQQX01000001.1, on the reverse strand, counting down.
CTCACCCTGCCACTGATCCGCGCCATCACGGAGGCCGACGCCGAAGAGCAGGAGTTTTGGCGCCGCACGATCGAAAAGGGCCGCCAGACCGAGGCCGACCTCGACACTGCTCGCGCCCTTCTGGACAAGCACGGCGCGCTGGACAGCACCCGCCAGACGGCACTGGACTGGGCCGACGCGGCCAAGGCCGCCCTCGCCCCCCTGCCCGATCATCAGTTGACCGACCTCCTGGACGAACTTGCGGATTACGTCGTCGCGCGCCTGCGCTGATCCCACCGATACCGATATCTGAAAATGCGGAAAGGGGCTCTGCCCCTTGCGCCCAAAGCTTCGCTTTGCGCGCTACCCCGGAGTATTTCTGGCAAGATGAAGCAGGGGGGCGGCGCGGGTTGAGCACTCTTGCGCCCGGCAGCCCCGGCGGGATGGCGCGGCAAGGTCAAAACTCACGCCACCGCCGCCTTTCATCTGGCCGGGAAATATCCCGGGATTCTCAAGGGCAGCGCCCTTGAGCGCCCTTGCGGCGTGAGCAAGATCAAATCGTGTGCGCCGCAGGCGCGCCTCTTGATGAAAGGCCGGCCGGATCAGAGACGGGTGAGTGTTGCGCCCAGCCCCGTCATCAGCGGCTCGAAGATCGGGAAGGATGTCGCGATCGGGCCCCCGTCATCGACGCGGACGGGCTGTTGCGCGGCCATGCCGAGGCAGAGGAAGGACATGGCGATGCGGTGATCCAGGTGGCTTTCCACCTCGGTCCCGCCGGGCACCTTGCCATGGCCCATGCCGGTGACGATCCACCAATCGGGTCCATCCTCGACCTCCACGCCATTGGCGCGCAGTCCTGTGGCCATCGCCTCGATCCGGTCGCTTTCCTTGACCCGCAGCTCCTTGACCCCGCGCATTACCGTCTGCCCCTGGGCAAAGGCCGCGACGACGGACAGCACCGGGTATTCGTCGATCATCGAGGCCGCGCGTTCGGGCGGCACCTCGATCCCTTTCAGGTCAGGCGAGAAGCGCGCGCGCAGGTCGGCGACGGGCTCTCCGCCCTCTTCGCGCGGGTTCTCGTAGGTCAGGTCGGCGCCCATGTCGCGCAGCGTCTCGAACAGGCCCGCGCGGGTCGGGTTCAGCCCGATATTGGGCACCAGTACGTCCGATCCCGGCACGATCAGCGCCGCGCAGACCGGGAAGGCGGCCGAGGACGGGTCGCGCGGCACGGCGATCACCTGCGGCTTCAGCTCGGGCTGGCCGGTCAGGGTGATGACGCGGCCCTCTTCCGTGACCTCTGTCGTGATCTCGGCGCCGAAGCCTGCCAGCATGCGTTCGGTATGATCGCGGGTCGCCTCGCGTTCGATCACCACGGTCTGGCCCGGGGCGTTCAGCCCGGCCAGAAGCACCGCGGATTTCACCTGGGCCGAAGGCACCGGCACCTCGTAGCGCACCGGCACGGGGTCTGCCGCGCCGACGATGGTCATGGGCAGCCGCCCGCCGTCGCGCCCGACGGCCTGCGCTCCGAACAGCGCCAGCGGATCGGTGACCCGCGCCATCGGCCGTTTGTTCAGGCTGGCATCGCCGGTGAAGGTCGCCGTGATCGCCGAGGTCGCCATGGCCCCCATGATCAGCCGCACGCCGGTGCCGGAATTGCCGCAATAGATCACATTCGCAGGTTCGGCAAAGCCGCCGACGCCGACGCCGTGAACCGACCAGTTGCCCTCGCCCAGATCGGTGACCTCGGCGCCGAAGGCCCGCATGGCCTTTGCGGTATCCAGAACGTCCTGACCTTCCAGAAGCCCGGAGATCTTCGTCTCGCCGACGGACAGCGCGCCGAGGATCAGCGACCGGTGCGAGATCGACTTGTCACCGGGCACATTCGCGGTGCCGTTCAGCGGCCCGCAAGGGGCGGATTGCATCGGGATCGGGGTGCCATGGGCGGACATGTCGGGCCTCCTCGCCAGCGTCTCAGCGCTCTTATCGCAAGGCCGGGGGATGGTCCATCATTGATGGATCGCGCCCCGCACAAGCTCAGGTTCAGGCGTTGCCCACCTCGATAACCCCCGCCTCGGTCACGATCATGTCCAGCGGCTGGTCGAGCGGATCATGGGGCAGCGCCTCGGCCTCCTGCGCGGCATAGGCAAAGCCGATGGCCAGAACCGGCCCCTCGGCGCGCAGCCCTTCCAGCGTGCGGTCGTAGAACCCGCCGCCATAGCCCAGCCGCGCCCCGTCGCGGGTGAAGGCAACGAGCGGCACGATCACGATCTGCGGCACCATCGCCACCTGCTCGGCGGGGATCTGCGCGCCGAAGGGGCCGTCGACCAGCTGGCCCTCGGGCTCCCACCGGGCAAAGGTCAGCGGCGCGCCATTGGCGACGATCACCGGCACGCCCACAGGCCCCCAGGCCGCGGCCTCGGCCATGGCGGGACGGGGGTCAATCTCTGTCCGGATCGGCAAATAGCCCGAAACCGGCACGCCACGATGGCCGGCCAGCACCTCGGACAGCACGCCGCTGGCACCGGGCCAGGCCGCCACATGGGCCGCCTTGCGCCGGGCAAACGCCGCCTTGCGCGCGGCGGCCTTTTCCTCTGCCAGGCTCACGCGGGCGCCCTCACAGCAGGATCACCCCGGCGAGGCCCAGGAAGGCGAAGAAGCCGACGATATCCGTCACCGTTGTCACGAAGGCGCCCGAGGCCAGGGCCGGGTCGATGCCGAACCGGTCCAGCGCCACCGGGATCACCGTTCCCGCCAGCCCGGCGATCACCAGGTTGATGACCATGGCCGCCGCAATCACGTAGCCCAGGCCCGGCGATCCGAACCAGATCAGCCCGACGATGCCCATGACCACCGCAAAGATCACCCCGTTCACCAGCCCCACCAGGCATTCGCGGCGGATCACCCGCCAGACGTTGGCCCCGGTCAGGTCCTTGGTCGCGATGGATCGCACCGCAACGGTCAGCGATTGCGTCCCCGCATTGCCCCCCATCGAGGCGACGATAGGCATCAGCACCGCCAGCGCCACGAATTGCGCGATCGTCGCCTCGAACTGCGCGATCACCAGCGAGGCCAGGATCGCCGTCACCAGGTTCACAGCCAGCCAGGGAAACCGCCGTTTCGTCGTGTCGATCACCCGGTCGGTCAGAGAGCTTTCCTCGCTCACACCGGCCAGTCGCAGGATGTCCTCGTCATGTTCCTCGTCCAGCACGATCATCGCGTCGTCGATGGTGATGACACCGACCAGCCGGTCATCGTCATCCACCACCGGGGCCGAGATCAGGTGATACTGGTTGAAGGCATAGGCCACGTTGCCCTCGTCCTCGGTGGCCGAGAACGTGCGGAACATCGGCTCCACCAGGTCGGCCAGCTGGGTGACGCGGGGGCTGGCCATGACCTTGCCCAGGGTGACATGGGCGACGGGCTTCATCCGGGGATCGACCAGGATGATGTGGTAGAACTGCTCCGGCAGGTCCTCGCGTTCGCGCATGTAGTCGATGGCCTGGCCGACATTCCAGTGTTCGGGGGCCGCGACGACCTCGCGCTGCATCAGGCGGCCGGCGGATTCCTCCGGATAGGTCAGCGCCTGCTGGACGGCGACCCGGTCGCTGGCTTCCAGCGCGCCCAGGATCGCGGCCTGCTGTTCGTCCTCCAAGTCTTCCAGAAGGTCGACGACGTCGTCGCTGTCCAGTTCCCGGACGGCTTCGGCCAGCACGTCGGGGTTGAGGATCGTGATGACCTCTTCGCGGATCGATTCGTCCAGTTCCGACAGGATCTCGCCGTCGAATTCCTTGTCGTAGAGCAGCACCATCCGCCGCCGGTCGAAGGCGTTGATCTGTTCCAGAAGGTCGGCGATGTCGGCGGCGTGCAGCGGCTCCATCAGCTCGACGAGCTTTTCGCGATCCTCGGTGTCGACGGCATAGAGGATGCCGGTGATCACCTTGCGGTCGAGCGTGTAGTCATCGCTGTCCAGCCGCTCTTCCAGCTCCTCGACCTCTGCCTCTTCGCTCATGCCGCGCTCCTTCTGCTGATCCGGACCATAGGAGAGGAAAAGAACCGAAAACAATGGCGGATCGGTCGATTTCACCGCTTCGTTTGTCCCGTTTACCTGCTGACGCCGCCGCGCTACGCTGCACCGCGGAACCGGAGACATCTGCATGCCTGACCCCACCCTTCTGACCGGGCGCGTCCTGCGCGTTCTGGACAATCCCTTCGACGCCCCGCCAGAGGACGCGCTGAAGATCGAGGACAAGTGGGGCCTGCTGATCGAGGCCGGGCGCATTTCGGATCTGGGGCCGGCGGAACAGATGCGCATGGCCTATCCGGTGGCCACCGAAATCGCCTATGGCTCGGACCTGATCTGCCCCGGTTTCATCGACGCCCATGTGCATTTCCCGCAGACCGCCATCATCGCGTCCTGGGGCAAGCGGCTGATCGACTGGCTCAACAGCTACACCTTCCCCGAAGAGATGCGCTTCGGCGATCCCGCCTATGCCGCCGAAATCGCCGCGCGCTATTTCGACCTGGTCACGGCCCATGGCACGACGACGGTCTGTTCCTTCTGCACGATCCACCCCGACTCCGTGGACGCCTTCTTTACCGAGGCGCAGGCCCGCAACATGCGCGTCGTCGGCGGCAAGACCTGCATGGACCGCAACGCGCCCGAGGGTCTGCGGGACACCGCGCAAACGGCCTATGACGACAGCAAGGCGCTGCTGGCGAAATGGCACGGGGTTGATCGGCTGTCCTACGCGATCACGCCGCGGTTCTCCCCCACCTCGACGCCCGATCAGTTGCAGGCCATGGGCGCGCTCTGGGCCGAGAACCCCGATTGCCTGATGCAGACGCACCTTTCGGAACAGACCGACGAAATCGCCTGGGTCAAATCGCTCTTCCCCGAGGCCCGCGATTACCTCGACACCTACGAGGCGCATGGCCTGCTGGGTGAAAACGGGCTCTACGGTCACGCCATCCACCTGGAGCCACGCGAACGCGACCGGCTGAGAGAGGTCGGCGCGGCGCTGGTCCATTGCCCGACCTCGAACACCTTCATCGGCTCGGGGCTATTCGACATGAACGGGCTGATGGACGAAGGACACCGGATCGGGCTGGCCACCGATACCGGCGGCGGGTCCTCCTTCTCGATGCTGCGCACCATGGCCGCCGCCTACGAGATCGGCCAGCTGCGCGGTACGCCCCTGCACGCGGCACAGCTGATCTGGCTGGCGACCGCCGGGTCTGCCACGGCGCTCAAGCTCGACCGCCGCGTCGGCGCCCTGGCCCGCGGGATGGAGGCCGATCTCTGTGTGCTCGACCTCTCCTCCACCCCCGCCATCGCCCAACGCTCTGCCCGCGCCGAGGACAGCTGGGAAGAACTCTTCGCGACGATCATGATGGGCGATGACCGCGCCGTGCGCGCCACCTGGGTCAACGGCAAGGTGGTGTGAGCGGGGCAGCCGCCCCGCGAAAAAACCCAATCAGCAACTTAGCCCCGAACGGCACCAAGGCGGCGCCACCCAACCATGACGGCGCCCTCACGGCCAGCGTCGCAACCGCCCCCCCTCAGACCAGCGCCCGCGCCAGCGTATTCGCCCGCGCCACCACCGCCGGCAGATCAAGCGTCACGACATGCCCGTCGCGCACCACCTGGCGGCCCTCGACGAACAGATCCCGCACCCGCTGCGGCCCGGCCAGCAGCAGCGCCGCCGGGTCCCAGGACCCGACGCTCTCGACGCCCGACACGTCCCACAAAGCCACGTCGCCCCGCGCGCCCACGGCAATCCGGCCGCAATCGGGGCGGCCCAGCACATCCGCGCCGCCGCGCGTCGCGATCTCCAGCGCCTCGCGGGCCGACATCGCGTCCGCGCCCAGCGACACCCGCTGCAACAGCATCGCCTGCCGCGCCTCGCCGATCAGCTGCCCCATGTCGTTGGAGGCCGATCCGTCCACGCCCAGCCCCACCGGCACGCCCGCATCCCGCATCGCACGCACCGGCGCGATGCCGGAGCCGAGGCGGCAATTGGAACAGGGGCAATGCGCGACGCCGGTGCGCGATCCGGCGAACAGGTCGATCTCGGCCCCGTCCAGCTTGACGCAATGGGCATGCCAGACATCGGGGCCGGTCCAGCCCAGATCCTCGGCATATTGGCCGGGACGGCAGCCGAACTGCGCCAGCGAATAGGCGATATCCTCGTCATTCTCGGCCAGGTGGGTGTGCAGCATCACCCCCTTGTCCCGCGCCAGAATCGCCGCATCTCGCATCAGCTCGCGAGAGACCGAGAAGGGCGAACAGGGCGCCACGCCAACCCGCACCATCGCGCCCTCGCGCGGGTCGTGAAAGGCGTCGATCACCCGGATGCAATCGTCGAGGATTGCCGCTTCCTGTTCGACCAGCGCATCGGGCGGCAACCCGCCCGCGCTTTCGCCGATGGACATGGACCCACGGGTCGGGTGGAACCGCATCCCGATCTCGCGCGCCGCCGCGATCGTGTCGTCCAGCCGCGCGCCATTCGGGTAAAGGTACAGGTGATCCGAGGTCAGGGTGCAGCCCGACAGGACCAGCTCCGCCAGGCCGGCCAAGGCCGAGACATGCATCTCTTCGGGCCCGAATCGCGACCAGATCGGGTAAAGCGTCTTGAGCCAGCCGAACAGAAGCGCATCCTGCCCCCCCGGCACCGCCTTGGTCAGCGTCTGGTACAGATGGTGGTGGGTGTTCACCAGGCCCGGCGTCACCACGGTATCACCCGCCAGAATCACCTCACCATCCGAGGTCAGCCCCTCACCGATCTCGGCGATCACACCATCGCGGATCCGGATATCCGCACCCGACAGCTCCCGCCGGTCATCGTCCATGGTCAGGATCGTACGGGCACCCCGGATCAGGATTTCTGCGGCAGGGTCGGACATTGGCGGGCTCCTCGGGCTGCTGTGGGGCTAAAGGGCTATAGGGTCACTCGGCCTCGGACAGGATGGCCAGCGCGGCCGCATGCAGCGACGGGTTGGCGGCGGCGATAACCCGGCCCCCCATATGCACCGGCCCGCCGGTCCAGTCGGTGACGATGCCGCCCGCCGCCTGCACCACGGCCATCGGCCCCTGGATGTCATAGGATTGCAGCCCTGCCTCGATCACCAGGTCCACATGGCCCGAGGCCAGAAGCGCATAGGCATAGCAATCCATCCCGTAGCGGGTCAGCTTGGCCTGCGCGGCGACGGCGTGAAATGCCGCGCCCTCCGCCTGGCTGCCGACCTCGGGGAAAGTGGTAAAGAGAATCGCCTCCGACAGGGTCTGCGTCCCGCCGGTTTTCAACGGCCAGCTGCCCTGCGGGCCGGTGGCGCGGGCCAGGCCGAAGCCCCCCTCGAACCGTTCACCGATATAGGGCTGGTCGACGATCCCGTAGACCGGCCCGGACGCATCCGACACCGCGATCAGCACGCCCCATGTCGGGGTGCCGGCGATGAAGGCGCGGGTGCCGTCAATCGGGTCCAGCACCCAGGTCAGGCCGCTCGTGCCGTCCTGCGCGCCGAACTCCTCGCCCAGGATCGCGTCGGCGGGGCGGCGGCGGGCCAGCACGGCGCGCATCGCCTCTTCGGCGGCGCGGTCGGCCACGGTGACCGGGTCGAACCCCTCGGCCAGCTTGTTGTCCGCGCTCAGATCCCGCGCCCGGAAATAGGGAAGAATGGCCGCGCGCGCCGCATCGGCCATCTCGTGCGCCGTGTCGATGATATCCTGCTGATCCATGGGGCCTCCTGTTTCCTCCCAGCTATCCGCGTGGGCGGGGCCGGGCAAACAAAAAGGGCGCCACTGGCGCCCCCCTTCACAGCTGACCTGTCGGTCTGTCCGGCTTTCAGGCCACGTCGCTCAACACGCGGGCAAGTTCGAACAGACGGCGGCGCTGCGCCTCGGGGATCGCGTAATAGGATCGGACCAGGTCCAGCGCTTCCTTGTCGCCAAGGATATCGGCCGGGACCTTGCTGCTGGTCTTGGCTTCCTCTTCCTCGTTCAGTCCCTCGAAGAAGAAACTGACCGGGACTTCCAGTGCATCAGCGATGTCCCACAGCCGCGATGCACTCACCCGGTTCGCACCGGTTTCGTACTTCTGGATCTGCTGGAACTTGATGCCCACACGTTCTGCCAGTTGTTGCTGCGTCATGCCAACAAGCCATCGCCGATGGCGAATGCGTTTTCCAACATGAACGTCGACAGGGTGCGTCATCACTCTGCTCCTCAATATAGCTTACAGGGAAATTTTACCCAACTTGCCCCAATTGACACTTTTCCACCGATGGTTGTGCCTACCATCAACTTACCCCAAAAGGGTTACCGAAGGTTATCATCTTCGGACCATTCCGCAAGAGAATTGGCTTCCGTCGCCAAAGAGTGACGTTAGGGTAAACACTGCAAAAGATGACTATGGGTCAACAATCATGGTGTTTGTGTACGAATTGACCCCACGGCAGAGACTTGCCTGTTTTTTCCTCCAAACGATAACTGATTGGCGAATCAGTCGAATCGAGGTCTAAATGAGAGCCTTTCAAGTCACCGCGATTAATAATGCGCCGTCTCTGGCCAGTATACAGGAATGCAGCCCTGGGCCTGGTGAGGTGCGCCTGCGCAATCAGGCCTGCGGATTGAACTTCGCCGACCTTCTCATGATCAAGGGACGCTATCAGGACAATCCGGAACCGCCCTTCACCCTGGGAATGGAAGCGGCGGGAATCGTCGATGCGCTCGGCCCCGATGTCGACGGCCCGGCACCCGGTACGCGTGTGGCGGTCTTCGGCGGCTCCGGCGGGCTGGCCGATTACGGGGTCTACCCGGCCGACCGTATCGTCCCCCTGCCCGACGAAGTGGACATGGATACTGCGGCCGCGCTTCAGATCGCCTACGGCACCAGCCACGTGGCGCTCGATCACAAGGCAAGGTTGCAGCCGGGTGAGACGTTGGTCGTGCTCGGCGCGGCCGGTGGCGTCGGTCTGACGGCGGTGGAACTGGGCAAGCTGATGGGCGCGCGGGTGATCGCCGTGGCCCGTGGCGCAGACAAGCTCGCCATCGCGAAACAGGCCGGAGCCGATCACGTGATCGACGCCGAAACCCCCGACCTGCGCGCCAAGCTGATCGAACTGGGCCGCGCCGACGTGGTCTATGATGCCGTGGGCGGCGATCTTTTCCGCGCCGCATTCCGCGCGATGAACCCCGAAGGACGCCTATTGGCAATCGGCCATGCCTCGGGCGACGTGCCGCAAATCCCGGCCAATCACCTGCTGGTCAAGAATATCGACGTCCTGGGATTCTACTGGGGCGGCTACATGACCTTCCGACCCAAGGTGGTCACCGACAGTCTCGCCACGCTGTTCCAATGGGCGGCCGAGGGGCGGATCAAGCCCCATATCAGCCACGTCCTGCCGCTGGAACAGGCCGCCGAGGGGCTGGAGCTGCTGCGCTCCCGCGCCTCGACCGGCAAGGTCGTCATCCGGCTTTAGCCATCGGCTCGGAATAGGCGGGGCGCAGTGCCTCGCCGGTAAAGCCCGCCCGCAGCATCGCCGCCAGCCGCTCAAGCACCTGGCCGGCGCCGCGATCCTGCACGTACATCGAGATCTTCTGCATCCCCAGCGCGGGCAATTCGCCGTTATGGTCGATCCGCGCCAGATGCGGCGGCTCCGTCCCCTCGATCATCGCGCAGACGGCCAGATCGGCCGAGATCGTCGCCTCCACGGTGCGGTCCTGCTCTGTCTCCACCGCGCTTTCCCAGTCGATGCCGGCCTTCTCGAGCGCCCGGATCGCGTCGCCGCGGAAGATGCAGTTGCGCGCCGAGGCATAACGAAGCGGCCGTTGCCGCCAGGCCGATCCGCCCGGCGCGCCGATCCAGCACATGGGCCGTTCGTCCAGAACCTCGGCCTCCGCGCCGGGAGTGGTTTCGGTGGTCAGGATCACGTCGGCCTGGCCGCGTTCGAAATCCGCCTTCAGCTTTGATGTGTAGGCCGACACCAGGTGCACCCGCATCCGCGGGAATTCCGCGTTGAAGCGGTGCAGCACCCGGGGAATCACCGGGTAGACGATGTCATGCGGCACGCCGATCGTGATCTCGCCCTCGAAAACATCGCTGGTCAGTCGCGACATCGCCTCGTCATTCATGTCGATGATGCGCCGCGCATAGCCCAGAAGCTGTTCGCCGGTCGGGGTCAGGGCGATCTTGCGGTTGGACCGGTCCAGCAGGGTGACGTCCAGCATTTCTTCCAGCCGTTTCAACTGCATGGATACCGCGGATTGGGTGAAATTCAGCACGCCTGCCGCCCGGGTGACGCCGCCATGGTCGGCCACGGCCACGAAACTGCGCAGGGCGGTCATGTCCAGATTCCTCATCCATCAACTCCCGTGATGAAAAGCCTAAGTAACATTCATTTACAATATTGATCATAATCGACCATATACATCAACATAAATCATCAAGACGGAAAATTGCATCACCGAATCGAAAGGCTAAAACGATGTCGTCCCTGTCCCACACCACGTCCCTCCGCACGCCCCGCGCCGTGTCCTTCATCGCGGCCACCTTCTCCATGCTGGCGCTTGGCCGCTCGCGCACCGCGCTGTCGCAGCTCGATGACCGCGCGCTCGCCGATATCGGCCTGACCCAGGCGCAGGCGCGCCGCGAGGCATCGCGCCCGATCTGGGACGTGCCGGCAAACTGGCTGAAGTGATCCCGACCGGTCGGAATTTTCCCGACCGGCCCTTGCCGACGCCCCTCACGAACCGCCCACTCACACCCCTTTCAACATTATTGTCCCCCAGACTCGCCTGGCAGACGCGATTGCACCTTCATCGGGTAACGTGTTTGTCAGGCAAATCTTTTGCGCAGCCTCCTGTTCATCTTGAAAACGGACCCTGCCTCACCGATATTAGGTCCAATCCCCTACATCCGGGGGGCTGAGTTCAACCTTTCGGAGGCTTCAATGGCTGAATACAACACGATGCGCGCTGCGGCCGGCTCCCGCTCCGCCGCCATCGATGAGGGACTTCGCGCCCACATGAACAAGGTGTACGGCACCATGTCGGTCGGCATGCTGCTGACCTTCCTGGTGGCCTGGGCCGTGGGCACCAGCCCCGCCCTGCTGAGCGTGTTCCGCGATCCCGCGACGCTGCAGCCGAACATCCTTGGCTGGATCGTCATGTTCGCCCCGCTGATCATGGTCTTCGCCTTCGGCGCGGCCATCAACAAACTGTCCGCCGCCGGCGCGCAGGTCTTCTTCTATGGCTTCGCGGCCGTGATGGGCCTGTCCATGGCCTGGATCTTCGTGGCCTTCACCGGCTTCTCCATCGCGCAGGTCTTCCTGGTGACGGCGATCGCCTTTGCCGGCCTGTCGCTCTATGGCTACGTGACCAAGCGTGACCTGTCGGGCATGGGCACCTTCCTGATGATGGGCGTGATCGGCCTGATCGTGGCCTCGATCATCAACCTCTTCATCGCCTCCTCGGCGCTGCATTTCGCGATCACCATCATCGGCGTGCTGATCTTTGCCGGTCTGACCGCCTATGACACGCAGTCGATCAAGAACGAATACGTGCAGCATGCCGGCCACGGCGACAGCGAATGGCTGGGCAAGGCCGCGATCATGGGCGCTCTGCGTCTGTATCTCGACTTCATCAACATGTTCATGTTCCTGCTGCAGCTGCTGGGCAATCGCGAATAAGCCTGCGCTGAACATCGACAGAATGCCTGGGGGCCGGTCCATTGGACCGGCCCTTTTGCTTTGGCACGTCCCGGTCGGCGTTGCGCGGGCGGAGAGTGCGGAAAGGGGCGCTGCCCCTTGCCCCCAAAGCTGCGCTTTGGGCGCTACCCCGGAGTATTTCTGGCAAGATGAAGCAGGGGGGCGGCGTGGGTCCGGCGGCGTGGCACCTGGATGCCGGGGGGCGTTGCGCGGCGGGGCCGCGCGCGGCGCGTTAACCATGGGGTCGGAGGGCACGGCACCGACGCAATGCCGACGTGATACCGACGCGATGCCGATACCGGTTTCGGCCTTCCTGGCCTTGTTAACCCGGGCTTTCGGGGCGATTCGCGGGACGGACGGGGCACCGCCCCCGCCCGCCCTGCGAATGGTTCGTTAACCGCTGACCCGGCGCATCTGGATCGCGGGGAAGAGCGCGCCGGTCGGGAACCGCACGTCGATCCGGCCCAGCGAGGTGAAGCCCAGGCTTTCGTAGAAGGGCGCGGCGGTCAGGGTGCTCTGGCAGCGCAGGTCGTCCATGCCGGCCGCCGCGGCCGAGCGCAGGACCCGTGCCATCAGCCGCGCCCCGATGCCCCGGCGGGCGATGTCGGGATCGGTGGCGACGTGACGGATGTGACCGACGCCGGGCTGGCCCGGGCGTCCATGCGGGGTCACATCGGTCCAGCCGCCTGCCGCCAGGATGCGCTCCCCCTGCTCCGCGACGAAATAGGTGCCGCAATTCAAGAGCCTGGGGTTCGCCTGCCCGATCAGGGGCAGCACGTCGCGCAGCAGGGCCGGGTCATAATCCGGAGCCAGAAGCGCCCGGTAGGACCGTGCCAGAAGGCGGCTGACGCCCTCGGTATCGGCGGGCATGGCGGGCCGGATTTCGATATCGGCCAGATCGGCGCCGGGTGGCGCAAGCGGGGCGTGGGAAGGGTTGAGATGGGGCATCGGGGGCTCCTGTCCGTGTCGGTGAGGGAGACAGGGCGCGGCCCGAAAAAGAAAAAGCCGCGCTCTGCGGCGCGGCTTCGTCTTTCTTCGTATTTCGAAGGGCTTACTTGATTTTGCCTTCTTTATACTCGACGTGTTTGCGCGCCACCGGATCGTACTTACGTACGGTCATCTTTTCGGTCATGGTTCGCGCGTTCTTCTTGGTCACGTAGAAATGGCCCGTGCCCGCGGTCGAGTTCAGACGGATCTTGATGGTCGTCGGCTTCGCCATTTTCTTGTCTCCTGCACCGGGACGCGCTCCGCGCCCCGCGAAATCTCATGAAGCTCGCCTTTTACTCATGCCACGGCCTGAGTCAACACCCGGGCGCAAGGAAATATGACGTTTCAGAGAAATTGATGTTTCGCGGGCCGATCCCATGCCGGCCCGCGCCCTTGGCCCTTACCCGGCCTTGCGCAGTTCAGGGGCAACCTTGGTGCCCAGGACCTCGATCGCCTTGAGCATTTCCTTGTGCTCGATCACGCCGATCGCCATCTGGATCGTCACCCGGTCGAAGCCCAGATCCTCGCGCAATCCCAGTATCTTGTCGACGATCTGGGCGGGGCTGCCGACGAACATCGCGCCCTCGGGCCCCATGCCGGCGTCGAATTGCGCGCGGCTTTGCGGGGGCCAGCCGCGCTCGCGCCCGATCTGGTCCATCACGGCCTTCTGCGCCGGGAAGAACAGGTCCGCCGCCGCCTTGCCGTCCTCGCCGACGAATCCGTGCACGTTAAGCGAAACCCGCGCCTTGTCGCCATGGCCCGATTGCTCGGCCGCGCTGCGGTAGAGGTCGGTCAGGCCGCTGAATTGCCGCGGCCGTCCCCCGATCACCGCAAGCGCCAGGGGCAGGCCAAGCGCACCGGCCCGCACCGCGCTTTGCGGGGTGCCGCCTACGGCGATCCACATCGGCAGGTTGCCAGACACGGGGCGGGGATAGACGCCCAACCCGCCGACGCGCGGCGTGTGGGTGGTGCCCGGCCAGTTCAGCCGCTCGGCCTCGTCTATGGCCAGAAGCATGCCGAGCTTTTCCTCGAAGAGCTCGTTGTAATCGTCCAGCTCATAGCCAAAGAGCGGAAAACTCTCGATAAAACTGCCGCGGCCCACCATCAGCTCGGCCCGGCCGCCCGACAGGTTGTCGAGGGTCGAGAACTGCTGGTAGACGCGGATCGGGTCGTCCGAGCTCAGCACTGTCACGGCCGAGCTGAGCTTGATGTTCTTCGTGGTCCGCGCGGCCCCGGCCAGGGTCGTGGCGGGCGACGATATCGCGTAATTGGGCCGGTGATGTTCGCCCAGCCCGAAGACATCCAGCCCGACCTGATCGGCCAGCTCGATCTCTTCCATGAGGTTGTTGAGCCTTTGCTGCCAGCCGACATGCTGGCCCGTCACCGGGTCCTTGCCGACATCGCCAAAGGTGTAGAGTCCGACTTCCATTGGATATCTCCTTACTTGGCCCGTATCTAGTCACGCCCACCCGCGCGAACCAGTGCCGGGACCGCACAGGCGCCCTACGCAAACGCACAGAGGCCCCTGCGAAAACCGGTCGGATTTCAGGACAATAACGCACGGAGGGCCTGTAAGCCGGATTCTGTTCCCCGGGGTTGCCCCCGGTTCGATGACCATTCCTCTGGACGCACGGTTGCCCGGCGCCTCAAGCTGCCAACCCGAACCTCCGGGCCAAGGCGGCCTGCGGCGGTATCGCTTGCGCGACCGGCCCCGCGTGAGGTTCCTATTCGGCATTGCTCCCGGTGGGGCTTGCCATGCCGGTCCGGTTGCCCGTCCCGCGGTGCGCTCTTACCGCACCGTTTCACCCTTGCCGCGGCATCCCGCGGCGGTCTGTTCTCTGTGGCGCTGTCCCTGGGGTTGCCCCCGCCGGGCGTTACCCGGCACCGTTGCCTTGTGGAGTCCGGACTTTCCTCGGACCTTGCGGCCCGCGGCCATCCGGCCCTCCGTGCGAGGAAGCGGTTAGCCCGCGCCGCCCCGCCCCGTCAAGACCAGGTCAGGATCACGCCAAGCAGATGCAATCACGGCTCTGCGGCGCGCCCTATTGACCGCGCGGTCAGTTGGCGGGACAAAGCGCTGGACGGATCGGTCCAATTCGCGACCGGGCAGAGGCGCAAATGACCCAGACAGATGACATGACCAGCCGCACGGAGCGGCGCGACGCGATGTGGATCGTGATCGGGGCGGCGGTGCTGATCAGCATGGCCATGCGGCTGCGGCAGAGCCTGGGGCTTTTCATGCAGCCGCTGACACAGGAGCTGAACCTGCCGGTCGCGCAATTCACCCTGGCCATCGCGATCCAGAACCTGGCCTGGGGCGTGTTCCAACCGGTGGCGGGCGCCCTGGTGCCGCGGATCGGGTTCCGCGCGATCATGCTGCTGGGTGCGGTGATGTACCTGATCGGGCTGATCGGGCTTTCGGTGACCACGACGGGCCTTGGCGTGCTGATCTTCGCGGGGTTCTGCATCGGGCCGGCCATGGGCTGTGCCGGGACGGCGATCACGATGTCCGTGGCCTCGCGCGCCGTGTCGGCTGCGCGCCGAAGCCTGATCCTGGGCATCATCTCGGCCGCCGGATCGGCCGGCACGCTCTATTCCGCGCCGCTCGGGCAATGGCTATCGACCAGCATCGACTGGCGCGCGGGCATCACCGCCTTCGCCATCCTCGCCTGCCTGATGATCCCGGCGGCCTGGATCGCGGGCCGGATCGACCGCCGGCCCATCCCCGCACCGCCGCAGGGCGTGACCGAGGCGCTGTCGGCCCGCCTGGCCGCCATACAGGCCCTGTCCAACCCGTCCTTCGTGGTGATGGCGCTGGCCTATTTCGTCTGCGGGATGCAGCTGATTTTCCTGACCACGCACCTGCCCGCCTATATCGAGATCTGCGGGCTGGACCCGATGCTGTCGGCCACTGCGCTGGCACTGATCGGCGGGTTCAACATCCTGGGCTCGCTCTTCTTCGGCTGGGCCGGCGGACGCTGGAACAAGCAGGCGCTGCTGGGGATGATCTACATCTCGCGCTCACTGGTGCTGGCATGGTATTTCATCACCCCGCCGACGCCCGGATCGACCATGCTGTTCGCGTCGATCATGGGGTTCCTGTGGCTGGGCGTGGGACCGCTGGTCGCCGGGTCGGTGGCCGAAATGTTCGGCCTGCGCTGGCAGGCGATGATCCAGGGCATCGCCTTCATGAGCCACCAGTTCGGCAGCTTTACCGGGGCGTTCGGCGGCGGCTACCTGTTTGATCTGCTGGGCAATTACACGCTGGCCTGGCAGTTGGGCGTCGGCCTGGGCCTGATCGCGGGCGCGATGCAGCTGACCTTTGCATTGACCCGGCCACCGGCACCGCGTCCGGCCTGACCCGCTACGGCGACGGCGCAAATCGCCGATAGACGTGCCCCGCCCCTTCCGCCATTATCCCGGCGAAGGAGAACCCGTCCGATGCGTAAATTCCTCGTCATCCTGGATGACAGTCGCGAATGCCTGAACGCCATGCGGTTCGCTGCCATGCGTGCCGCCAAGTCAGGCGGCGGCGTCACCATCCTCTCGGTCATCCCACCCGAAGAATTCCAGCACTGGATCGGCGTGGCCGACATCATGCGCGAAGAGGCGCGGGAACGGATCGTCGTGCATTACGAGGTCTTCGCCAAGTGGATGCGCGACCGCCAGGGGATCGACCCCGAACTGGTCATCCGCGAGGGCGAGGCCGTGCCGGAGATCCTCGCCCAGATCAAGGAAGACGAAGACATCGGCGTGCTGGTTCTGGGCGCGGGTAACGACAAGTCCGGCCCCGGCCCTCTGGTCAGCCAGATGACCCGCAGCGCGGGGTCCCTGCCGGTGCCGGTGACCATCGTGCCGGGCGACCTGTCCAAGGAAAAGCTCGAGTCGATCACGTGAGCGCCACGCTGCACGCGGTGGCCATCGTCGTGCCGGATTACGAGGCGGGGCTTGAGTTTTACGTGGGCCGGCTGGGCTTTGACCTGGTCGAGGATACGGATATGGGCGGCGGCAAACGCTGGGTACTGATCCAACCCAGCGGCGGTGGCACGCAATTGTTGCTGGCCCGTGCGGTCAATGACGAACAGCGCGCGGCGATCGGTCGTCAGACGGGCGGGCGCGTCGGATTCTTCCTGAACACCGGGGATTTCGACGCCGATCACGCCCGTATGCTGGCGGCCGGCGTGGAGTTCGAGGAAACCCCACGCGACGAACCCTATGGCCGCGTCGCCGTCTTCCGCGACCCGTTCGGCAACCGGTGGGACCTGCTGCAACTGGTGGCGCGGCCGTGATCCCGGTGCTGTATGCCCATGGAGCGGGCGCGGGACCGGAGGATGCGCCGCTCCCCGCTTTGCGCCGCCTGCTGGGGCCGGGCTATGCGATCACCGCGCCCGACCTTGGCCCGCCCGATCCCGCCGAATGGACCGCCCGCCTGCACAAGGCCCTGCGCGCCCTGCCCGACCGGGCGGTGCTGATCGGGCATTCCCTGGGTGGGTCGCACCTGTTGCGCTGTGCCGCCGAACTGAGCCTGGAGCTGCAATTGCGCGGCATCGTCACCCTCGCCGCGCCGTTCTGGGGGGCGGAGGATTGGCAGAATGACGGCTTCGCCCTGCCCGTCTACGCCGAACAGGCGCTGGCAACATTCCCCGTCCGGCTGTTTCACGGGTCCGAGGATACCGACGTCCCCCCCGCGCACATGCAGGAGCTGTCCCATGCCCTGCCGCGTGCGCGACATTACCTGCTGCCCGGGCAGGACCATGGCTTTGCCGGCGACCTGTCGCCCGTGACGATGGCCATTGCAGAGCTGTGATCCAGCGATTAGAACTGTTCTAAATCTTGACTTCTCTCCCCCCGAGGCACATATCGGGGGCCTGAGCGAAAAGGGGACCCAGAGATGTTCATTCAAACCGAATCGACTCCGAACCCGGCGACGTTGAAATTCCTGCCCGGGCAATCCGTGCTGGAAGCCGGCACTGCCGATTTCCCCACTGCCGACACGGCCGAGAAATCTCCGCTGGCGTCGCGGCTGTTTGCCGTGGATGGCGTGACCGGCGTGTTCTTCGGCACCGATTTCGTCACCGTGACCAAGGCCGATGCCGTGGAATGGGACCATATCAAACCCGCCCTGCTGGGTGCGATCATGGAACATTTCCAGTCCGGCCAGCCTGTCATGGCCGTCGGCGACCAGCCGCAATCGGGCCATGCCGAACATACCGGCGAAGACGGTGAGATCGTCGGCCAGATCAAGGAATTGCTGGACACCCGCGTGCGTCCGGCCGTGGCCCAGGACGGTGGCGACATCACCTTCCACGGCTTCGAGCGCGGTGTCGTCTACCTGCACATGCAGGGCGCCTGCGCAGGCTGCCCGTCCTCGACCCTGACGCTGAAGATGGGGATCGAGAATCTGCTGCGCCACTACATCCCCGAAGTGACCGAGGTCCGCCCCGTCGCGGTCTGACCGTTCCTTCGAACGCGTGCATCAACGGCCCTGCGGGGCCGTTTTTGTGTCCGACACCGTGTATTGACGGGGCTTTGATCCTGGCAGGTCCCGGCCCCTCGTCAAAGCGCGCGACATGGGCTAATCCCCGGCCATGGCCAACGATCCGATCATCCTCGCCTTCGACACCTCCGCCGCGCATGTGGCGGTGGCCGTGCTGCGGGGCGACGCGGTTCTGGCCAGCCATGCCGAACCGATGGCGCGAGGCCAGGCGGAACACCTGTTTCCGATGATCGAACAGGTCCTCGACGCCGCAGGAACTCCGCTGAACGCCGTCGACCGGATCGGCGTGGGGATCGGACCGGGGAATTTCACCGGCATCCGTATCTCTGTCGCCGCGGCCCGGGGGCTGGCCCTGTCGCTGGACCGGCCCGCCATCGGCGTGTCGACCTTCGACGCGATCCGGCTGGAGGCGCCGGACGTGCTCGCCGCCGTTCCCGCACCGCGCGACATGGCCCATATCCTACGCCCCGGCACCGATCAGGCCGAGATGGTGCCCGCCGACACCGTGCCCGACGCTGTGTTGCCGCCCGAGGCCGCGCAACTGGCCATCGCCATAGCCCGTTGCGCCGCGCAGGCCGACCCTGCGAGCGCCCCTGCCCCGGCCCCGATGTATCTTCGCCCCGCCGATGCGGCGCCGCCGCGCGATGCCCCGCCCGAGATCATCCCATGACGCCCGCCGCGCTGGCCGCGGTTCACCGCGCGGCCTTCACCACGCCAAGACCCTGGTCGGAAAAGGAATTCGCGGCTTTCCTCGACGACCGCCTGTGTTTCCTGACAGTCGAAGGCCCGGCCTTTGCCCTGGGTCGCGTGATCGCCGGAGAGGTCGAATTGCTGACCCTGGCCACCGATCCCGCGCAACAGGGGCGGGGACATGGGCGGCGCTGCCTGGCCGCCTTCGAAGCCGAGGCACGGCAGCGCGGCGCCGAAACCGCCTTTCTTGAGGTCGCGGCGGATAACGACGCGGCCCGCGCGCTCTATGCCTCTGCCGGGTGGCGGGAAACCGGGGTCCGGCCCCGATATTACCACGCGCCCGACGGCACCCGGATCGACGCCCAAATCATGAGCAAGACGCTCACATGACGTGACGCAAAATTCAGCTAACGCCACGGGTTGAAGCCGGATTCACTATTGACCCTCGAAACCACGGGGGCCTTAATCCGGGGTGATCAACCCGATCTACTTTCGCGGGACGGGCGAAACCGTCCCCGCCAACTGGGAGACTATTATGACCCTGATGACCAAATTCCTCGGCGCTGCCGCCGGTATCGCGCTGACCGCAGGTGCCGCGGCCGCCGAACCCGCCATGATCTACGACCTCGGCGGCAAGTTCGACAAATCCTTCAACGAAGCCGCCTTTGCCGGCCTGACCCGTTTCTCGGAAGAGACCGGCACCGAGGTCCGCGAGATCGAGCTTCAGTCCGAAGCCCAGCGTGAGCAGGCGCTGCGCCGCTTTGCCGATGCCGGCGCCAACCCGATCGTCATGACCGGCTTCGCCTTCGGCAACGTCCTGGCCGAGGTCGCACCGGATTACCCCGACACCAAGTTCGCCATCATCGACATGGTCGTGGACGAGCCCAATGTGCGCTCCGTCGTGTTCAACGAACATGAAGGTTCCTACCTGGTCGGCATGATGGCCGCGATGGCGTCGGAAACCGGCACGGTCGGCTTCATCGGCGGCATGGACATCCCGCTGATCCGCAAGTTCGCCTGCGGCTATGCCCAGGGCGTGAAGGCCGTGAACGGTGACGCATCCGTCGTCGCCAACATGACCGGCACCACCCCGGCGGCCTGGAACGACCCGGTGAAGGGGTCCGAGCTGACGAAAGCCCAGATTTCCCAGGGCGCGGACGTGATCTATGCGGCTGCCGGCGGCACCGGTGTGGGCGTTCTGCAGACCGCCGCGGACGAGGACATCCTGTCCATCGGCGTCGACAGCAACCAGAACTACATGCACCCGGGCGAGGTCCTGACCTCCATGCTCAAGCGGGTCGACAACGCCGTCTATGACGCGATGATCGCGGGCGCCGACATGGAAACCGGCTTCAACGTGATGGGCGTCGCCAATGGCGGCATCGACTACGCCATGGACGAATACAACGCCGAGCTCGTCTCCGAAGAGATGCAGACCGCCGTGGACGAAGCCAAGGCCGCCATCGCCAGCGGTGAGCTGTCGGTGCACGACTACACCTCGGACAGCACCTGCCCGGCCCTGGAATTCTGAGCCGGACAAACGTTACGTCAGGCCGCGCCCCCGTCGGCGCGGCCTGTTTCAATTGAATTGAGGCCAATGATGAGCGGCACCGCACCAGCGATTGAACTGAAGGGCATTTCCAAGGCCTTCGGGCCGGTTCAGGCCAACAAGGACATCTCCATCCGCGTCATGCCGGGCACGATCCACGGGATCATCGGCGAAAACGGCGCAGGCAAATCGACCCTGATGTCGATCCTCTACGGCTTCTACAAGGCCGACAAGGGCGAGGTGTTCATCAACGGCACCAAGACCGAGATCCCAGACAGCCAGGCCGCCATCGCCGCCGGCATCGGCATGGTCTTCCAGCATTTCAAGCTGGTCGAGAATTTCACCGTGGTCGAGAACGTGATCCTCGGCGCCGAGGACGGCGCCATGCTCACCCCGTCGATCGCGAAGGCCCGCAAGTCGCTGAAACAGCTTGCGGAAGAATACGAGTTGAACGTCGACCCCGACGCCAAGATCGAGGACCTCTCGGTCGGGCACCAGCAGCGGGTCGAAATCCTCAAGGCGCTCTACCGCCAGGCCGATATCCTGATCCTGGACGAACCGACCGGCGTGCTGACGCCCGCCGAGGCCGACCACCTGTTCCGGATCCTCGACAACCTGCGCAACGAGGGCAAGACGATCATCCTGATCACCCACAAGCTGCGCGAGATCATGGAATATACCGACACCGTGTCGGTGATGCGCCAGGGCGAGATGACGGCGACCGTCAAGACCGCCGAGACCAGCCCCGAACAGCTGGCCGAGCTGATGGTGGGCCGCAAGGTCCTGCTGCGCGTCGACAAGAAACCGGCCGCGCCGGGCGACGTGGTCCTGTCGGTCAAGGACCTGAAGGTGACCGACGGCGCGGGCGTGGAACGGGTCAAGGGCATCAGCTTCGACATCCGCGCGGGCGAGATCTACGGCATTGCCGGGGTCGCCGGGAACGGCCAGTCGGAACTGATGGAGGTGCTGGGAGGCATGCGCACCGGCACCGGCACGATCTCCCTGAACGGCGAGCCGGTGGACCTGACCGGCAAGTATTCCGACGGCCAGTCAAGGCGCGCGCGCGGGATTTCCCACGTTCCGGAGGATCGTCACGACGAGGGTTTGATCCTCGATTACACCGCCTGGGAAAACACCATCTTCGGCTATCACCGCGATCCCAAATGGTCGTCCGGCCCGCTGATGAACAACGCCGCGATCATCCAGGAAGCCGAGGCGAAGATGCAGCGCTTCGACGTGCGGCCGCCGATCCCGACGCTGAAGGCCAAGAGCTTTTCCGGCGGCAACCAGCAGAAGATCGTGCTGGCCCGCGAGATCGAGAAGAACCCCGACCTTCTGCTGGTCGGTCAGCCGACACGCGGCGTCGATATCGGCGCCATCGAATTCATCCACCAGGAGATCATCCGCCTGCGCGACGAGGGCAAGGCGATCCTGCTCGTCTCGGTCGAACTGGACGAGATCCGGTCGCTGTCGGACCGCATCGCGGTGATGTTCGACGGCAAGATCATGGGCGAACGCGACCCCGAAACCACGGATGAGCGGGAACTGGGCCTGATGATGGCCGGGATTTCCGAAGAGCCGGACAAACCGGCCTGGAAAGCGGTCGAGGAAAACCTCGAAGCGGTCGAACACGGAGAGGCGCCGAAACATGGATAAGATGCCAGCCTGGGCCGATGTGGTCCTGATCCCCATCATCTCGCTGATCCTCGCGGGCATCCTGTCGACGCTGGTGATCCTGGCCATCGGGGAAAACCCGCTGGAGGCCTACAAGCTGATGATCGAGGGCGCGCTGATGCGCTCTGCCGGGTGGGGCTATACGCTCTATTACGCGACCAATTTCATGTTCACCGGGCTTGCCGTCTCGGTGGCCTTCCATGCGCGGATGTTCAACATCGGCGGCGAAGGCCAGGCGATGCTGGGTGGTCTGGGCGTGGCCCTGGCCTGTCTCTTCATCCCGTGGCCGCACTGGTCGCTGGCGATCCTTGGTTCGTCCATCGGCGCAGCACTCTTCGGGGCGGCCTGGGCGCTGATCCCGGCCTATCTGCAAGCCAAGCGCGGCAGCCATATCGTGATCACCACGATCATGTTCAACTTCATCGCGGCGGCGCTGCTGAACTACCTGCTGGTCGGGTTGCTGAAGCCCGCAGGCGCAATGGACCCGGCAACCGCCAAGTTCCCCGAACCCACGCATCTGCCGACCTTCCAGGACATGTTCGCCACCGCCGAAACCCCGCTGTTCCGGGGCGCGCCGGCGAACGTGTCGTTCTTCCTGGCGCTGCTGGCCTGCCTTCTAGTCTGGCTGCTGATCTGGCGCACGAAGCTGGGTTATGAAATCCGCGCTTTCGGCTATTCGCAGAGCGGCGCGAAATACGCGGGCATCAGCGGGGTGAAGACGATCATCATCGCCATGCTGATCTCGGGCGGGCTGGCCGGGATGATGGCCGTGAACACCACCCAGGGCGAGGCCGAACGCCTGATCCTGAACATGACCGAAGGCGCGGGTTTCATCGGGATCGCGGTGGCGCTGATGGGCCGCAACCATCCCTTCGGCGTGCTGCTGGCGGCGATCCTCTTCGGTTTCCTCTACCAGGGGGGCGCGGAGCTGGCGCTCTGGACCTCGATCCCGCGCGAACTGATCGTGGTCATCCAGGCGCTGGTGATCCTGTTCACCGGGGCGCTGGACAACATGGTGCGCATGCCGCTTGAAAAACTGTTCCTTGCCCTGCGCAAGAAGGAGGCCTGAGCCATGGATTTCCTGACAATCCTCCAGGTCCTCGACTCGACCATACGCCTGGCCACACCGCTGCTGCTGGCCTGTCTGGCCGGGCTGTTTTCCGAACGCGCGGGCATTTTCGACATCGGGCTGGAAGGCAAGATGCTGGCCGCGGCGTTCTTCTCGGCGGCGGTGGCCTACATGACCGGGTCGGTCTGGCTGGGCCTGCTGGCGGGCATTGCGGCGTCGATGGCGCTTTCGGCGCTGCATGGCATCGCCTCGATCACCTTCCAAGGCAACCAGCTGATCTCGGGCGTGGCGATCAACTTCCTCGCGGCGGGCATGACGGTGCTGATCGCGCAGGACTGGTTCAGCCAGGGCGGGCGCACCCCGTCGCTGACCGGGGCGGGCCGGTTCAACTCGATCACCCTGCCCTTCGCCGAAAGCCTGCAATCGGTACCGATCCTGGGGCCGATCTATCACGACCTGATCTCGGGCCACACGATCCTGGTCTACGTCGCCTTCCTGATGGTGCCGCTGACCTGGTGGATCCTGTTCCGCACCCGGTTCGGCCTGCGCCTGCGCGCGGTCGGGGAAAACCCCGCCGCCGTCGACACGGCCGGCGTTTCCGTTGTCGGACTGCGCTTTGCCGCCGTGGGCATCTGCGGGATCCTCTGCGGGGTCGCCGGCGCCTACCTGGCCACCGCGCTTCAGGCGGGCTTCGTCAAGGACATGTCGGCCGGTCGCGGCTACATCGCGCTGGCGGCACTGATCTTTGCCAAGTGGCGGCCGTGGTACGCGCTGATGTCGACCATGCTGTTCGGTTTCCTGCAGGCGATCGCGCTGCGCCCCGACCTGATCCAGAACACGATCGGCGTGAAGGTGCAGGTGCAATTGCTGGACGCCCTACCCTATATCCTGACGGTCATCATCCTGGCTGGCTTCGTCGGCAAGGCCATTCCCCCGCGTGCGGGCGGCGAGCCCTACGTCAAGGAACGCTAAGCCCGTCGGGAGACACAGATTTCCTGCGCCGCCCGCCGCTGAATGCTTGCGGCATCGCAGCGAGCCGGCGTAGGTAGAGACATGCAAATCTACCTGCCCATAGCCGAGGTCTCGGTGAACGTGCTGCTGCTGATCGGCATCGGCGGCATCGTGGGCATCCTGTCGGGCATGTTCGGCGTAGGCGGCGGATTTCTGATCACGCCGCTTTTGTTTTTCGTGGGCATCCCGCCGGCCGTGGCGGTTGCGACTTCGGCCAACCAGATCGTGGCCTCGTCGATCTCGGCCGTGCTGGCACATCTCAGGCGCAAGACCGTGGACCTCAAGATGGGGACGGTCCTTCTGATCTCGGGCATGATCGGCGCGGGTCTGGGCATGATCCTGTTCAATTACCTGCGCAGCTTGGGCCAGGTCGATCTGCTGGTGAACCTCTGCTACGTGGTCTTCCTGGGCATCATCGGCGCGCTGATGTTCATCGAGAGCCTGCGCGCCCTGCAACGATCGCGCCGCAAGCCGGGCACCGTGGCCCCCCGCAAACCGCGCAAGCAGCGTGGCTGGGTCTACGCGCTGCCCTTCAAGATGCGGTTCCGGACCTCGGGCCTGTATATCTCGGTCATTCCGCCCGCAGTGGTGGGGATGTTCGTGGGCACGATGTCGGCGATCATGGGCGTGGGTGGCGGGTTCATCATGGTTCCCGCGATGATCTACCTGCTCCACATGCCCACCAAGGTCGTGATCGGCACGTCGCTGTTCCAGATCATCTTCGTCACCGGCTTCACCACCCTGCTGCACGCGGTCACGAACCAGAGCGTCGACATCATGCTGGCGGTCGTCCTGCTGGTCGGCGGCGTGGTCGGGGCGCAATTCGGCACCACGCTGGGCGCCCGGATGAAGGCCGAACAATTGCGCATCCTGCTGGCCCTCCTGGTGCTGGCGGTCTGTGGCAAGCTGGCGCTGGACCTGCTGTTGCAGCCGGCCGAGCTGTATGAAATCGGGACCTCCTGAGATGCGCCGGTTCCTCACCCTCCTCTTCCTTCTGATCGCCGCGCCGCTCTGCGCGCAGGAGGATGTGGTGCTGGGCCTCAGCCAGGACCGCGTGCGCATCACGGCCAGTTTCGACGGGTCGGAAATCCTGGTCTTCGGTGCGGTGAAACGCGAAAGCCCGATCAGCGACGTGCCGCTCGACGTGATCGTGACGCTGGCCGGTCCGACGGAACGGCTGACCCTGCACAAGAAGGACCGCATCGTTGGCATCTGGATCAACAGCGAAACGGTGACGATCAAGGCTGCGCCCAGCTTCTACGCCGTCGCATCAACCGGGCCGCTGGACGCTATTCTGCGCCGAACCGAGGACCTGCGCCATTCGGTGACCGTGCCGCGGGCAATCCGGTCGGTCGGCGCAAGCTCTGTCACCGACAACCCCGCTGCCTTCACCAACGCGCTGATCCGTATCCGTGAAAACGCAGGCGTCTATCAAAGCCTCGAGGGCGCCGTGCAGCTGGATCAGCAGACCCTGTTCCGCACCCGCATCTCCATGCCGGCAAACCTGACCGAAGGCCAGTACAACACGCGGGTTTTCCTGCTGCGCGAGGGGCACGTCGTGTCGCGCTTCGACACGGCCATCGACGTACGCAAGGTGGGGCTGGAACGCTGGCTGTACCTGTTGTCACAGAACCAGCCGCTGATCTACGGCATCCTGTCGCTGTCGATCGCGATTGCGGCGGGCTGGCTTGCCTCGGCCCTGTTCCGGGCCATCCGGCAGGGCTAGGCGGTCTGGTTCTGGTTGGCCAGCGCCAGGGTGTGACCGCGCAGCCAGGACATGAAGCCCCGCGGATCGGTCTTAAGCTGCTCCATCTGCGCATCCGACAGCGGATCGCCCACGACAGGCGATTGCGGCTTGTTGCAGCTGTGAACGATCTCGTGCAGCAGCATCGCCTGGCGCAGGATCGGCGAGATCCGGTTGGCCATCTGGTACCAGCGGCTGTTGGAGCCGGGGAAGTAGATCGGCACGACCCGCGCGCCGGACCGACGGATCATCTGCGCGGTGAAGACGTTCCATTCTGCCTCGACCGCCGGGCCGAACATCGACTCGGATGCCGCCACGACCCCCGAGGGAAACAGGGAGATCAGCCCCCCCTCTTTCAGATGCGCCATCGCCTTGGCCCGCATCTCAACCGATTTGCGCTGTGCGTCGGCATCGTGCGGAAAGGGCACGGGGATCATGTAGCTCGAGGCGACCTCGTCGATACCGGTCAGCAGCTGACGCGTCAGGATCTTGTAATCGCTGCGCACCCGCCCGATCAGGTCGGCCAGGATCATGCCGTCGACCATGCCGTGGGGATGGTTCGCGACCACCACGACGGGCCCTTCGGTCGGGATCTTGTCCAATTGCGATTGCGGCGTCAGCAGGTCGATGCCCATGACGTCCAGCGTCGCCCGCCAGAAGGCCTGGCCCTGCGGCGCGCCCTGCTTTTCGAACTTCCGGATCATCCGGATGATGGACACCTTGCCGGTCATCCATTCGATGGCCCGGATCACGTTCCGGCGCCAGGGATCTTCGAATGACGTGGAATAGGTCAGCGACCGGCGGTCATACTTGGTAAAGGTGACATTCTGATCGCCGTCGGACACACTGGGGCCGCCGCTTGCGGCCGGGGCGAGCGTCGTGCGGTTCTGCGTGCTGTCTACCAAGGGCGTCCCCCTAAGCCTTTCCCGTGCCTCCGGTTCAAAGCCGAAGGTCACATGTCCTCGCCGAACCTGTCCGCCACGAGGGCCTGCAGCGCATCCGCCAAGGGCTCGGCGTCCGGTCCGGACGTTTCGACCTCAATAGTGGTTCCCTTCGACGCTGCCAACATCAAAAGGCCCATGATCGAATCCCCGCCTGTGGACATGCCGTCGCGGCTGATTTCCGCACGGGCGTCAAAGCCTTCGACCACCTCCACCAGCTTGGCGGAGGCCCGGGCGTGCAGCCCCTTCTCGTTGACGATCTCGAGAGTTCTGGTGACGGTCTTGCTCATCGGTCCTTAATGCGCGCTGAGGTTCTGGCTGTCGATATATTTTCGACCCGCTTCCGTTGCGGCACGAACCGCATCCCCCAGCGGAAGATGGCGCGATTTCGCCAGCTTGATCAGAAGCGGCAGGTTCGCGCCGTAGAGGATCCGACGGTCTTCGGGGCGGCAGGCCATCAGCGACAGGTTGGAGGGCGAGCCGCCGAACATGTCCACCACTACCACGACCCCCTCGCCGCGATCCACCTCGTCGGCGGCGGTGCAGATCTCGTTCTGCTTGGCGGAACGGTCGTGGCTGGCCTCGATGGCGACGGTCCGCACGCCAGGCTGTTCACCAACGACATGTTCCATCGCCGCGAGGTATTCGCGGGCCAGGCCACCATGTGCAACGATCACGATGCCAATCAAAGGCTGTTGTCCTTCCTCGTGCTCGGTTTTCCGCAGGACGCGTCCTGTTCCCATCGTCCCGCCTTTACGCCTGTGCCGCAGCGCGGCGTTCGAGCTCTCGGTGCCTAATTGACACTTGCCAGCCACTCTGTGCAAGAGCCTTGGAAAGCTTCTCTGTCACGGTCACGGATCGGTGCTGACCGCCGGTACATCCGAACGCGATCGAGAAATAGGCTTTGCCTTCCGCGACATAGGCAGGAAGAAGCATCTCGGTCAGGTCCCGGACCTTGTCGAAAAAGGCGGGGAAGCGGGGATCTGCCGTCACGTAATCCTGAACGACCTCTGCGGTGCCATCCAGCCCGCGCAACGACTGATCCCAGTAGGGATTGCGCAGGAACCGGGTGTCGAACACCATGTCGATGCCACGCGGCAACCCGCGCTTGTAGCTGAAGGAATGGATCGAGACCGCCAGCGACTGCCCGCGCTTGACCGCGAACCAGCGCAGCATCTCGTTGCGCATGTCATGCGGGGTCAGGTCGGTACTGTCGATCAGGATGTCGGCGCGGCTGCGGATCGGCACCAGCAGGTCCAGTTCCCGCGCGATACCCTCTTCGGCGTTTTCCGCGGGTGCCATCGGGTGGCGACGGCGGGTTTCCGAAAAGCGTTTCAGCAGCATGTCGGGATTGCAGTCGAGATACAGCACCTCAAGCGGCAGCGTCCGGTCTTCGGACCAGCGGTCGATCATCTCGATCAGGGCATTGGTTGAGAAATCGCGGTTCCGCACATCGATGCCAAGTGCCATCGGTCGGGCCAGCGGCGGACCGTCCAGCAACCGGGGGATCATCGACAAGGGCAGGTTGTCGATGGTTTCGTAGCCCAGATCTTCCAGCGCGCGAATGGCCGTGGACCGCCCCGCACCAGAGGGCCCGGTGACCAGCACCAGCCGTTCCGGTGTCGTGATGTCGCTTTGTCGGCTCAGGTCTTCCATGATGCTACCCTGTGCGCTCAGGCCTCCCGTCCCCCACGTAGATATTGCAGAATCGACGGGGCAAAATGCGCGGTCCCGGTATTGTGAAGCACAGGGATGGAAATCCCCAGTAAATTTTTGCTGCGGCGCGGCGGAAGACGATCTGTTTCCTGTTGGTCCAGGTCCACGGAAAGGGCCACGCGGACGTCTTCCCGGTGGCGCGCCTTCAGGATGCCCACGCCCCGCGCCTCGATCCGGCCCGCGATGGCCGCGGGCGGGGTGGCGATCAGGTTGCCCCCGGCGATCTGCAGCAGTACCCGGTCATCCGCCACCAGGACCGCGCCGAAGGCCATCAGGGTCAGGGCCAGCGCGGACTTACCCGACCCCGACGCGCCCTCGATCAGGACGGCCTGATCGTCGACGGCAACGGCGGTGGCATGAAGCAGAAGCTGGTCGGGCGACGGTGTCATCCGACCCGACCCTCAGATCGGCAGACCGACGACAAAACGCGCCCCCAGCGGGTCGGAGGTGATGTCGGCATCCGTCGGGCGGATGTTCTCGGCCCAGATCACGCCGCCATGCGCTTCGACGATCTGCTTGGAGATCGCGAGACCCAGGCCGGAATTGTTGCCGAAATCGGTCGCGGGCCGGTGCGAATAGAAGCGTTTGAAAATCTTCTGCAGCGACTGGTCCGGGATGCCGGGGCCTGTATCCTCGACCACCACCAGCACGCGATTTTCGCGACGCCGCGCCCAGACCCGGATCGCATCGCCATCCTCGCAGAAGCTCGTCGCGTTGGTGATCAGGTTCACGAAGACCTGCGCCAGCCGCGCCTCGAGCCCGCGCAGAACGATCGACTCGTTCGGCAGGTCCGAGATGAAGTCGATGCCCTTTTCCTGCGCCTGATCGCCAAGGAAGTCGCTGAGATTTCGCAGCATCTTGATCAGGTCGAAGGGCTCCTGCTCCTCCTTGACCAGTTCGCTGTCCAGTCGCGACGCGTTGGAGATATCGCTGACCAGCCGGTCAAGCCGCCGCACGTCGTGGTCGATCACGTCCAGCAGCTGGGTGCGCTGATCCTCGCGCTTGGCCATCCGCAATGTCACGACCGCAGAGCGGAGCGAGGCAAGCGGGTTCTTGATCTCATGCGCCACGTCGGCGGCAAATTGTTCGTTCGCGTCGATCCGTTCGTACAGCGCGGAGACCATGCCCCTGAGCGCACCTGAAAGGCGCCCGATCTCATCCGGGCGTGCGGTCAGGTCTGGAATGCGGACGCGGGCCGGGGCCACGGACTTGTTGTCGCGATCGCGCCCGACCTCGGCCGCGGCGGCCAGGTCCGACAGCGGGTTGGCGATGGTGGAGGCCAGGACCAGGCTGAGCCCCACGGAGACCAGCGTGGCGATGACGAACATCTGCAACACGCG
Organism: Pseudooceanicola atlanticus; assembly: GCF_000768315.1. GTDB lineage: Bacteria > Pseudomonadota > Alphaproteobacteria > Rhodobacterales > Rhodobacteraceae > Pseudooceanicola > Pseudooceanicola atlanticus. The sequence goes on along the minus strand of NZ_AQQX01000001.1, from coordinate 593,221 downwards.
TTCCCGTTCGCTGCGCACGATGGCGTCGATCTCTCCGGCCGACGAGGCGAGCGCCACGGCGCCGATCGTCTGGCCCCCCTGCACGATGGGCGAGGCGACGGCCAGGAAGGACCCGGCATCGCCGCGCCCGGTACTGATCTGGGTTTCGCCGCTCATCGAGGCCTCGACAAGGGCGCGGGCCTGATCCTCGACGGGGACGTCGGGAATGTCACGTTTGCCGGAGGAGAAGATCGCCGTCAGCCCGTTCCAGAACGACGTCAGGAAATCGATCAGGATGGTCTTGCCGCCCTCGTCGGGCGATTGGCCGCCGATGACCCGTTCCGTCGCGCCGGACATGCGGCCGACCAGCGTGCCGTCCGGATCGAAGACATAAAGATCGATGCCACGGCGCAGATCCAGCCCGGCGAGCGTCTGGGCCACGTTGACCCCCTCGCCCGCCACCAGGTTGGCCGGTGCGGTTTGCGGCAGCTGCGCCTCGAAGATGTCAGCGACAAGTTCTGCCTCGCTGACGAGACCTGCGGCGCGCTGCATCACCAGGCTTTCGCGGGATGCGGAGAGGTAGAGGATGCCCGCGACCAGAACGTTCAACGCGATCAGGTTGAAAATGATGATCTTGCGCGTCAGCGGCGAGGTCTTGAGAGAGAATAGCCCACGGCGTTCGCGGCGGACGCGAAGCTCTTCCGCGACCGTGGCGTTTGGTGCGACGAAGTCGTCGCCCAGCACCACGTCACCGTTGGTGTCAGGCGTGTTGTCGCGCAAACTGATCCTCTCGGCGAGTGCCATCACTCTTCGTTGTATCTGTACCCGATACCATAGAGCGTCTCAATCGCGGAAAATTCCGGATCGACGCTGCGCATCTTCTTCCGCAGACGCTTGATATGACTGTCGATCGTGCGGTCGTCCACATAGACCTGATCGTCGTAGGCCACGTCCATCAGCTGGTCGCGGGACTTCACGAAACCGGGGCGCTGAGCGAGCGCCTGAAGCAGCAGGAATTCGGTCACGGTCAGCGAAACGTCCAGCCCCTTCCAGGTCACCGCGTGGCGCAGCGGGTCCATCCGCAATTCGCCGCGTTCCATGACCTTGGTATCCTCGGTTTCGGGAATGACCTCACCGCCGATGGCATCCTGGCGACGCAGCAACGCGCGGATACGCTCGACCAGTAGACGCTGGCTGAAGGGCTTCTTGACGTAATCGTCGGCGCCCATCCGCAGGCCCAGGACCTCGTCGATCTCGTCGTCCTTGGAGGTCAGGAAGATCACTGGCATGGTGGTCTTCTGGCGCAGGCGCTGCAACAGGTCCATGCCGTCCATGCGCGGCATCTTGATGTCCAGCACGGCCATGTCGGGGAGTTTCTTGTTGAAGGCATCCAACGCGGCCTGGCCGTCATTGTAGGTTTCCACCTCGAAGCCCTCGGCTTCGAGTGTGATGGCGACCGATGTCAGGATATTCCTGTCATCGTCCACGAGGGCGATCTTGGACATCGAAGATTCCTTAAGCTGCTCGAATATTTTGTCTGTTTTTTTCCATTCTTCGCCTTTTCACCCTTTACAATCAATCCCAAATCGCGAATCGCGCATGCCCCGACGGCATGATTGTGGCGAAAATGTCTTAGAAATGCCTGAATCTCTCAGGAGACATGCCCGATGTTCCACCGTCTTACAGGCGATGTTCCGCAAGTGATTGCGCTAAACCGAACTTGGTGGCGCTAACTGCGCCAAAGCGTCCTGTTCATCCCGCCGGGCCGCATGTTAAGAGCGCCGCTATCGACGCTTTGCAGGGCGGTTTTCGACCCTGTGGTCGTCACTGGAAATGCTGCAAATGCGCAGTCAGAGGAGCTTGGCACATGACATTTGGACGGGTGAACCCGCAATTCCGCCTTGAAGATCAGGGGATCGAGGGGCTGGGCGATGTCTATTACAACCTGATGGAGCCTGCGCTGATCGAAGCGGCCCTGAAGAACGGCGAAGGCACGCTGGGCAATGGCGGTGCCTTCCTGGTGACGACCGGCAAGTTCACGGGCCGCTCTCCCAAGGACAAGCACGTGGTCAAGACCGACAGCGTGGCCGACAAGATCTGGTGGGAAAACAACGCCGAGATGTCGCCCGAGGGCTTCGACGCGCTGCATGCCGACATGCTTACGCATATGAAGGGCCGGAAATACTACGTGCAGGACCTTGTTGGCGGTGCCGATCCGGCGCTGGCGATCAATGTCCGCATGGTGACCGAGCTGGCCTGGCACAACCTGTTCATCCGCCACCTGCTGCGCCGCCCCGAGCGCACGGAGCTGGACGGGTTCATGGCCGATTTCACGATCATCAACTGCCCCAGCTTTCAGGCCGACCCGGCCAAGCACGGCTGCCGCAGCGAAACCGTGATCGCAATGAACTTCGACAAGAAGCTCATCCTGATCGGCGGCACCGAATATGCCGGTGAGAACAAGAAATCCGTGTTCACCCTGCTGAACTACCTGCTGCCTGAAAAGGGCGTGATGCCGATGCACTGCTCGGCCAACCACGCGCAGGACAACCCGGTCGACACCGCCGTGTTCTTCGGCCTGTCCGGCACCGGCAAGACGACCCTGTCCGCCGATCCGAACCGCATCCTGATCGGTGACGACGAACATGGCTGGTCCGACCGCGGCACCTTCAACTTCGAAGGCGGCTGCTATGCCAAGACGATCAACCTGTCTGCCGAGGCAGAGCCGGAAATCTACGCGACCACGACCAAGTTCGGCACCGTGATCGAGAACATGATCTTCGACGAAGAGACGTTCGAGCTCGACTTCGAAGATGACAGCCTGACCGCCAACATGCGCTGCGCCTACCCGCTGGACTATATCTCCAACGCTTCGGACACGGCCCTGGGCGGGCATCCGAAGAACATCATCATGCTGACCTGCGATGCCTTTGGCGTCCTGCCGCCGATCTCGCGGCTGACCCCGGCCCAGGCGATGTACCACTTCCTCTCGGGCTTCACCTCCAAGGTGGCCGGGACCGAGCGCGGCGTGACCGAGCCGGAACCGACCTTCTCCACCTGCTTCGGCGCACCGTTCATGCCGATGCGCCCCGAGGTCTACGGCAACCTGCTGCGCGAAAAGATCGCCAAGCACGGCGCCACCTGCTGGCTGGTGAACACCGGCTGGACCGGTGGCGCCTACGGCACCGGCTCCCGCATGCCGATCAAGGCCACCCGCGCCCTGCTGACCGCGGCGCTTGACGGGTCTCTGAACGAGGCAGAGTTCCGCAAGGATCCGAATTTCGGCTTCGACGTTCCGGTCTCCGTGCCCGGCGTGGCCGAGGTTCTGCTGGATCCGCGTCGCACCTGGGACGATCCGGAAGCCTATGATGCGCAGGCACAGAAACTGGTGAACATGTTCTCCGAGAACTTCGCCCAGTACCTGCCCTTCATCGACGAAGACGTGAAAGCCGCCGCCATCGGCTGAACCGATGCTGTCGCGACTTCAAGACATCGCACGCCTCGCCATTCTTGGCGGGGCGTTGCTTTATGGTGCGGCCGCTTCGGCGCAGACGGTCATTCACGAGATGATCGACACGGTCGAATACGGCATCATCTGCGACTACCTTCCCGAAGGCACCCCGACCGACGCCCCCGGCACCAATGCCGGCATGGTGCGCAAGGGCGGGACGACCCCGGATTTCGACATTGAGACGACGGTTGTTCCGGCCCGCCCCGGCCTCGCCTTCGGCCTGCGGGTCATCGCGTCGGCCCAGCTGGGCCGATTTCCCGTCACCATGGTCACCCGGCATCCGTCCTTCGGTCCCGGCTACAAGACCGAAGAGCGCTGGACCTCGACCCTGACCGGCGGCATCCCGAACATCCGCCTCTTCTTCTTCGAGTTCGAATACGAGATGGCCCCCGGCGACTGGTATCTCGAGGTCTATGACGGGGACATATTGCTGGTGCAGCAGAAATTCACCGTGGTCAGCGAAACCGAGGGCGCAGAGCTTCTTGGCGGCTGCCCGGAGCCGAACCTGACGTCCTGAGGACGTGGCCGCGCCGCCCGCCGGGCGTCACGACATCAAGCCGCGATTACTCGTACCAGGTGCCCGTCTTGCACATCTGGAACTGCTTGATCTTCAAGGTTCCCACGGCGCCGTTCGACTTTGCGTAACGCAGGATCTTTTCTCCGCTACTTTCGACGATCCGGATCACCCGGGACGAGGAGACATATTCGACGCTGTCGTCGGACATAATACATTTCAACATGACAAGGCTCTTTTGCGTTCAAATAGGCTACTCAAACGGTCGCTGCGGAACGATGAAGGGTCAAGTTGTTTGTTATCTGGATCGGGTCCTGGCCAGCCTGTTCTCGCCAGCCGCCAGAGTTTAACCCATCAACCCGCGCCGCACGAGGTTTCCGCCCGCCACCAGCAGCACGACCAGTGTGGCCTTGCGGAACGCCGCCTGGTCGATGCGGTCCTGCACGCGGAACCCGATCCACATGCCCGCCAGCGCCGTCGGCACCAGCGCGATCGAGAACGGCAGGGTTTGCATGTTGATCACGCCGCTGGCGACATGCGCAAAGAACAGCGCCACGGCGCCCAGCCCGTAGATCACGCCCTGAACGCGGATCTGTTCCTTCTTGGGTGTCTCCAGCGCCGTCAGGTAGGCCACCGTGGGCGGCCCCCACACCCCCGAGAAGCCCCCGATGAAGCCGGCAAAGCTGGCAATCGCTACTTCGACCCAGCGAGAAGGGTTGGCGCCCAGCTTCAACGCCTTGCCCATCAACTGCGTGATCGCGAACAGAACGATCGGCACACCGATCATCAGCAACATGACATTGCCGGGCAGGATCCGCACCATCTGGGCCGAGATGATCAGCGCAATGAACCCGATGACCAGGAAGGTCCGGAACCGCTTGACCGACTCCCAGGCCGCGGCCCAGCCCTGGCGCAGCGCTTGCCAGCCATTGGTCATCAAGGTGGGCAGGATCAGGCCCGCCAGCGCGAGTTCCGGGCTGACGAAGCTGCCCATGCCCGAGATCATGATCATCGGCATGGCAAATCCCACCATGCCCTTTACGATACCAGCCACGAATCCCACGAACAGGCAGGCCAGCAGGGCGCCAAGTGGCACCGTATCCATCAAGAGGTCCATTCAGGCCTCTTACCACCCCTGCGACGCTACGCCACTGGAAAATCAAGCGCGCAACATTACGTCGCCAGGGTGTCGGGCGACGCATATTTGTTGCGCTGCACCTGCAAAATAGCTATGCCCGGCGGAAATAGGGAAAGGGATGATTCATGGCACATGACGGACAGGATGGAATGATGACGGAAACCGTGATTTTGCCCGACCTTCTGGGTCTGACGAAAGCCGCGATCGCGCCGGTCGAGGGGCTGCTCGAGAAGGCCCAGAGCTCTGTCCGCGCCATGGTTGCCCCCGATGGCGGCAAGATCACCACCCCGGCCGTGGAACAGCACCAGACCGCAACCCACGGGCTAGCCTGGCTGGCCACCTACGTGGAATCCCTGCGGCAGATGCAGAAATGGGCCGAACACCTGTCCGGCGAGGGCAAGTTCGGTGAGCTGGAGCAATTGCTGCACCAGATCGCCTTTGGCGAATACCTTTGGCAGATCTACGGCGGCATCCAGATGTCCCAGAACGAGATCGTGCGCCTGCAGGATCTCGGCCTGTCCCAGGAGGATCAGCGCGGCCTGATGGTCGATGCCGTCATGACCCTGTGCAATTCCGGCAACAGCCAGGCCGCCCGGTCCCGCCTGGCCGCGCTGATGGTCGAACAGCAGGGCGCGACGATGTTCGGCGCCTCCGGCCTGGATGAAGAGCTCGAGATGATCCGCGACCAGTTCCGCCGCTACGCGGTCGAAAAGGTCGAACCCCATGCCCATGAATGGCACCTCAAGGACGAGCTGATCCCTATGGAGGTCATCAACGAGCTGGCCGAAATGGGTGTCTTCGGCCTGACCATCCCCGAAGACTTCGGCGGGCTGGGCCTGACCAAGGCCTCCATGGTTGTCGTGTCCGAGGAATTGTCGCGCGGCTATATCGGTGTCGGCTCCCTGGCCACCCGGTCGGAAATCGCGGCCGAGCTGGTCCTGGCCGGCGGCACCGACGCCCAGAAGGAACAATGGCTGCCCGGCCTGTCTTCGGGTGAGATCCTGCCAACTGCCGTCTTCACGGAACCGAATACCGGGTCCGACCTCGCCTCCCTGCGCACCCGCGCGGTGAAGGACGACAACGGTGATTACAAGATCACCGGCAACAAGACCTGGATCACCCATGCCGCCCGGACGCACGTGATGACCGTGCTGGCCCGCACCGACCCGGCCTCGAAGGATCATAACGGTCTTTCGATGTTCCTGGCCGAGAAGACCCCCGGTACGGACGAGGCCCCCTTCCCCACCGAGGGCATGACCGGCGGCGAGATCGAGGTGCTGGGTTATCGCGGCATGAAGGAATACGAGCTGGGCTTCGACAATTTCCACGTGAAGGGCGAAAACCTTCTCGGTGGGGTCGAGGGCCAGGGCTTCCGCCAGCTGATGAAGACGTTCGAGGCCGCGCGCATTCAGACCGCCGCCCGCGCCATCGGTGTGGCCCAGGCCGCGCTGGATGTCGGCATGCAATATGCGCTGGACCGCAAGGCATTTGACGCGCAGCTGATCAGCTTCCCGCGCGTGTCGGGCAAGCTGGCGATGATGGCGGTCGAAATCATGATCGCTCGGCAGCTGACCTATTTCTCGGCCTTCGAGAAGGACAACGACCGCCGCTGCGACCTGGAGGCCGGCATGGCCAAGCTGCTGGGCGCCCGTGTTGCCTGGTCCTGTGCCGACAATGCACTGCAAATACACGGCGGCAACGGCTTCGCGCTGGAATACACCGTGTCGCGTCTGCTCTGCGACGCGCGGATCCTGAACATCTTCGAAGGCGCCGCGGAAATCCAGGCCCAGGTGATCGCCCGCCGTCTTCTGGGCTGATTCGCGACGAATCATTGAATATGGCGCCGGGCAGATAAACTCTGCCCGGTTTTTTTATTATCAACGTCAATCAGTTAGATGATTTATACCTCAACGTATTTCCGCCAAGCGGAATTTCAGATTGAACAGCGGAATAAAGGTGCTGTTAGGTCATTCTGGGTGCCATAAATCCCGAAATCGCAAAGATTTACGCGCGGGAAGTAAGGCGGGATGCGGGCGTAAACATGGCACAATTGTGTCAACATTCTATCCAGAATGTGAATTCGGGCATGCAATTCCGATAAGAAAAATCTTTTGAGTGCGGGGTCTTACGCACCCAAAATCGCTGCTTCAAACTTCAAGCAAATTTTGCATTCGAAATTTTGTATACATGTAGAGCAGCAATTTTATCCAATTTTTCCAGTCCCTTGAGGAAATAGATGAGTTTGTGATTCATGGAAAATTGATGTTTGGGTCAATTTTGCCCTTATCTCGTCACAACCTCTTAACACCATGATGAGGCAAGGTCGTTCGCCTTGCCGGAGATGGTCGACCACGTAGGTCGATGTGTGTGTCTCCGCTTCGCCCGGAAGGGCAGTGTAAAGAGTGAGTTGGTAGAGTGGGAAGCGCAACGATAGACGTTGTGCCCTATGATGGGGCACTGTTGAACGCGTCACTGTTCACGGGAACGGAAACGCTCGTTCTTGGGGACTTTGGCCCTACAGAAAGCGGAGAGATAATCGACGCGGATGGAATCTTGGGGCCAGGTGACGATGGCGTCTCAACTTTCAACTCTGAACCAATAACGTTCGTTGGGTCGGGAACGGCGACACCTGGTGTCGACGTTGCCGGCCTGATCGTTCCGCTTGGAACCTCGGTCGAAGTGATCATCTTCGCCACCAATGCCGGTACGCCGGAAGAACAGGTCTATTTCTACTATCCTGACGGTCCGCCAGACCTGATCGGTGCCTTGGCCGTCGTCATCGACGTCGACAGTGATCCCGCCACGGTCTTTGCCCCGGCCTGTTTCGTGAAGGGCACGCAGATCGCGACCCCGCTTGGCACCAGCGCTGTCGAGGACATTTCGGTCGGTGACTGGGTCCGTGACATCCACGGCCAGGATCACGAGGTCGTCTGGACCGGGAACCAGACCTTCGCGCTTGACCGGCTCGGCCCCCGCGCGAAACGCAAGTTGGCCCCGGTCAAGATCAAGGCCGGAGCCTTCGGGCCCGGTTTCCCGCTCGAAGACACGTGGTTGTCCCAGCAGCATCAGGTCCTGGTGCAGTCCTGTCATGCCAACCTCCTGTTCGGCTACCCCGAGGTCCTTGTACCGGCCAAGGCGTTGCACGGGTTCCGGGGCGAAGTCGACACGATGGGGGCGTCGGTCAGCTATCACCACATCCTGTGCGCCGACCATGCGATCCTTTCGGCGAACGGATTGCCGGCCGAGTCGCTCTTCCTTGGGCGCACATCTCGCAAGTCGCTCACCCAGACCCAGAAAGCCGCAATCTCTGAAGTTTCTGCCCTGAGACTGCCAGAGTTGCGGGCGATGGAACGCGCGGCCCCTACCGCGTCCTACCGACATTCCAAGTTGTTGCTGTCGGAGATGGACAAGAACGCCGCCTGACAGTTCCGATGGGTCTGAGCACGACGCCGGACGGTCCCACCAGGCCGGCCGGCGTCGGTTTTTTTGAGGTGCCTGAAACCTTCCGTCGCCCCCTCCCGTGACTACGGGCATCGAAGGGCAGACGACCTGCCCATAACCAACCGGAGGAAATGCCATGAAATCCCTTATCGCAGCTCTCGCCGTTGCCGGCACCGCAACCGTCGCCACCGCACAGGACAACCCGACCGTCGGCGGCGCGCCGATGATGGCAGACATGACCATTGCCGAAAACGCGTCCAATGCGCCGAACCTGACCACGCTGGTCTCGGCCGTCAAAGCCGCCGGCCTGGCTGAAACGCTGATGGGCGATGGCCCGTTCACCGTCTTCGCGCCGACCAACAACGCCTTCGGCATGATCTCCGAAGCATCGCTGAACAAGCTGCTGATGGAAGAGAACCGCGCCCAACTGCAGCAGATCCTCGGCTGCCACGTGGTGGCGACCGAAGCCTTCTCCACCGATATCGCGACAATGATTTCCGATGACGGCGGCCGTCACCCGGTGCCGACCGTCGGTGGCTGCACGCTGACCGCCTATATGGACGGTGGCATGCTCAAGCTGGATGACGAGAACGGCCGCACCGCCACGGTCACCACCGCCGACGTGGATCAATCCAACGGCGTCGTGCACGTGATCGACCGCGTGCTGCTGCCCTCCGGTCAGGCAGGCTAAGACGACGTATTCAAGTACAGACAGACAAGGGGGGAGCTCTTTGCTCCCCCCTTTTTTGTGATCGCTTCATGTTGGGTGGGGTAGCGGCCGGATACCCGATAGGGACAGCGGATATCCGGCCAGTCCCAAGTCACGACAAAGCGGGGGCGCGTCCGGGGGGACAGCAAGAACCGACATTGGGCAGCATGCCGGTCAGCCCCAGCCACCGTGTCTTCCAGATGACAGCCGCCCCGAAATTTGACGACCACCATCAAGGAGGGTTGCACGGGCAACCCCGGGTGAGTTATTAATGTATACAGGTAGACATCACGACGTGTAAACGCAAAACCATTCCATTTCGTGAATTTTTTGCGGACCCAACAGAAATGCAAACCCGGCGAAACAGTGCCGATCACCATGTGGCGCAAGGTCAACTGACAGGGCGCGCTTTGTTATTCACCTAGGGTGGCTATACTCTCACCACCCAATAAGAAGGCGGCAGCCAATGCCTCAGAACAACTACGCCGGTATTCTCGACCTCCTCCGGGTCCGCATTTCCCTGGTTCCCCCGGGCGAAGAGGCGATCCTGAAGGAGACAGAACTGTCGAAGGAATTCGGCATGTCTCGCACGCCGATCCGCCAGGTGCTGCAAGCGCTGGAACGCGAACACATGCTGGCGATCCGGTCGGGCTATGGCTCGTGCGTGGTGGCCTACGACCCCGAGGACCGCGCGCAGAGCTTCCAGTTGTTGCGCGACCTGTCCTGGGCAACCGCCCGGTATTGCGAGAATGTGAAGCTCGACCAGGCCAAGGTGATCGAATATGCGGCCATCGCTCAGACGATCAGCTCTGCCAATGTGCGCGACGCGGAATCCTACGTGACGCTGGCCGGTCGCCTGATCCTTCTGCATCTCACCGAGGTCAAGGACCCGATCCTGCGAGATGCACTCATGTCCACCTTCTGGCGTGTCCTGCGCTGGCGCGCCGACGATGTGCGCAACGATCCCGAAGCCACCTGGGATGTCTTCACACGCACCACGATGGACATCCGGGACGCCGCCGAAACCGGGTCGTTCTACAAGGTGATGCAGGCCATCGCAGGCATCGGCGACGACTTCGTCGAACAGATCAAGAAGGCCGAAGAGGCAGACAAGGGCAACCTGTCCATCGTCACCGGTTGATATCCTCCGATGCCACGGGATCGCCGCATCGGAGATATTTGACATTGACAATCAACCGGCCTGAAACCTAGCTATTCGCATGTCTGAAAAGCCCTGCATCATCTGTGTCGCCATCACCGGGTCCCTGCCGACGAAGGACGACAACCCTGCCGTTCCGATCACGGTCAGCGAACAGGTTGAATCCTCTCACGAAGCGTTCGAGGCCGGCGCCACGATCTGTCACGCCCACGTGCGCAACGACGACGGCACCCCCTCGTCCGACCCCGAGAAATTCGCCCGCCTGAAAGAAGGGCTGGAAAAGCACTGCCCCGGCATGATCATCCAGTTCTCAACCGGCGGCCGGTCCGGCTCCGGCCGGGAACGTGGCGGTCACCTGCCGCAATCGCCGGACATGGCATCGCTCTCCGTGGGGTCGAACAACTTCCCCACGCGCGTCTACGAAAACGCGCCGGACCTCGTCGAATGGCTGGCATCCGAAATGCTGACCTACAACGTGAAGCCCGAGATCGAGGCCTTCGACCTCAGCCACATCCACCAGGCGGCCAAGATGTTCCAGCAGGGCAAATTCGCCGACACGCCCTATGTACAGTTCGTCATGGGCGTGAAGAATGCGATGCCGGTGGACCGCCCGACCTTCGATTTCTACATCGAGACGATGAAGCGCCTTCTGCCTGACAGCGAATGGTGTGCCGCCGGGATCGGCAAGGATCAGTTGACGATCAACGAATGGACCGTGCCCGCCGGCGGTCACGCCCGCTGTGGGCTCGAGGACAATATCCGCCTCGACAAGTCGACGCTCGCGCCGTCCAACGCGGCCCTCGTCCAGCGCATCGTCGATATCTGCGACCGGCACGAACGCCCCGTGGCGACCTGGCAGCAGGCGCGCGAGATGCTGGGCCTGCGGATGCCGGCCTGAGGCCGACAGGACAGGGTTTCACACCTATCCCCTTCCGCCGCAGATCCTCCCCCGAAACCGGCGTGCCGCGCTGGTTTCTTCGACAATCGTGATCCATGGCCGGAGAATAACAAGGACATTGCACGCACCTCGTGATCCCATTGGGTCACTGATTTGAACTTCGATCGAAGGAGGAGCGTCATGAAAATCGGTTGCCCCAAAGAGATCAAGAACCACGAATATCGTGTCGGCCTCACGCCTGAAAGCGTGGCAGAGCTGGTCAATCGCGGCCACGAGGTGCTGATCGAAACCGGCGCCGGCGACGGCATCGGCGCGGCGGATGCGGAATACGAGGCCGCGGGGGCGCGCCTCACCGATGTTGACACCGTTTTCGCCGAGGCCGACACCATCGTGAAGGTGAAAGAACCACAGGCCGTCGAACGCAAGCGCCTGCGCCCCGGCCAGACGCTCTACACCTATCTCCACCTCGCCCCGGATACCGAACAGACCAAAGACCTGATCGACAGCGGCGCGACCTGCATCGCCTACGAGACGGTGACGGATGCCAAGGGCGGCCTGCCCCTGCTCCGCCCGATGAGCCAGGTCGCGGGCCGCATGTCCATCCAGGCTGGCGCGCATTCGCTTGAAAAGGCACAGGGCGGCCGCGGGATGCTGCTGGGCGGCGTGCCGGGCGTGGCTCCGGCCAAGGTCGTCGTGATCGGCGGCGGCGTCGTCGGGCGCAACGCCGCGCAGATGGCCGTCGGCATGGGGGCGGATGTCACCGTGCTCGACCGCTCGCACGATGTGCTGGAAGACATCGACCGGCAATTCGCGGGCCGCGTCCACACCGTCTATTCCACCGCCACGTCGCTGGATGCCGCGGTGCGCGAGGCCGACCTCGTGATCGGCGCCGTCCTGATCCCCGGCGCCGCCGCGCCCAAGCTGGTGACGCGCGCCATGCTGTCGGACATGAAGCCCGGCGCGGTGATCGTCGATGTCGCCATCGACCAGGGCGGATGTTTCGAAACCTCGCGCCCCACAACCCACCAGGACCCGATCTACGAGGTCGACGGTATCGTGCATTACTGCGTGGCCAACATGCCCGGCGGCGTCGCCCGCACCTCGACCTACGCACTGAACAACGCGACCCTGCCGCACCTGCTGCGCATCGCCGATCTGGGCGTGAAAGCCGCGTTGGAACGTGACCCGCACCTGCGCGCCGGGCTGAACGTCGCCAATGGCCGGATCACCTGCCAGCCGGTGGCCGAGGCCCAGGGCCTCGACTGGGTCGACGCGGAAACCGCCGTCGCCGAACTGGACGGCCACCTGCGAGCCGCCGAATAAGGCCGCGAACGCTTGATTGAAACGGATCGCCCGGCAGTCGTGCCGGGCGAAACCGTCACTCGAACCCCAGCAACCGCGCGGCGTTGTTCTTGATGATATCCGGGCGGACCTCGTCCTTGATCGCGATCTTGTCGAAGGCACCCAGCCACCGCTCGGGCGAGATCATCGGCCAGTCCGACCCGAACAACACCTTCTTCTTCAGGATCGAGTTGCAGTATCGCACGAGGATCTCGGGGAAGTACTTGGGCGACCAGCCCGACAGGTCGATATAGACGTTCGGCTTGTGCTGCGCGACGGCCAGCGCCTCTTCCTGCCAGGGGAAGGACGGATGGGCGAGGATGATCTTCAAGTCCGGGAAATCCACCGCGACATCATCCATGTACATCGGGTTGGAATATTTCAGCCGCATGCCGTTGCCGCCGGGCATACCGGACCCCACACCGGTCTGGCCGGTATGGAACAGCGCGATGCAGCCTTCCTCCTCCAGCACTTCGTAGAAGGGATAGGCCATCCGGTCATTGGCGAAAAAGCCCTGCATGGTCGGGTGGAACTTGAACCCCTTCACCTTGTACTCGCGGATCAGCCGCCGCGCCTCGCGCACCGCCATCTTGCCCTTCCACGGGTCGATCGAGGCGAACTGGATCAGCACGTCGGAATTCTCGGCCACCTGTTCGGCAACCTCGTCGTTGTTGTAGCGGCGATAGCCGGTCTCGCGCTCCGCATCGACGGGAAAGATCACCGCGGCGATGTTCTGTTCTCGGTAATGGGCGGCGGTTTCGGCGATGGTGGGCGGGTGCTCCCACGGGGCGCCGAAATACTTGGCCATGGTGGATTGCAGATCGTCATAGCCGTCATCGGAATGGCAGCCACAGGGCTCTTCCGCATGGGTGTGGATGTCGATGGCGCGGACCTTGGAAATGTCGACCATGGTGTTCTCCTTAAACCGTGACGACGGCCGGATCGCCGTCGGTATAAAGCCGGTCGACCAGGTCGGCCCGGCGTTCGCGCAGCTTGCGGGAATTGAGGTTGCCCTTGGCCGTGATCTCTCCGTCCGGCAGGCTGGGCGGCTCGGCCATGACCAGCGCGCGGCAGACCCGCGTCGAAGACCCGGTCGCCGTTGCGGCAAGGGTATCCAGACGGTCCCGGATGTCCTGCAACAGCGCGGCATCCTCGACCGCGCCCGCCCCCTTAGCCGGGGTGGCAGGCACGATCAGGCAGCCGAGTTGCGCCTTGTCATGGCCGGTCACGACCACATCGGCGGCCAGTCCGCGCAGCGCCGTCATCAGCCCTTCGCGGATCGCCGCAGCCCGGACCCAGGTGCCCGAGGTCAGCTTGAAATCTTCCGAGATGCGGCCATCGAACAGCAGCCCGCGATCGGGGTCGTTGGCATCGACGAACCGCACGGCATCGCCGGTGATCAGCCAGCCATCGGCGTCAAAGCTTTCAGCCGTCTTCTCGGGGTCGTTGAGGTAGCCGGGCATCACGTTGGGCCCCTTCACCCGCAGCTCGAACCGGCCCTCATCCTCGGGGATCAGGCGGACCTCCGCCCCCGGAACCGGCGTGCCGATGATTCCGGAGCGAGCGACATGTTCATGCACCAGCAGAACGGCCGGCGCCGTTTCCGTCATTCCCCAGGACGAGATCATCAGAAGCGGCTTGCCGGTTTCCTCCAGCGCCATCTGTCCCAGCCCGTCCCAGACCTCCTGCGGTAGGGACGCGCCGGCATAGAAGAAGAATTCCAGCCCATCGAAGAACCGCTTGCGCAGCGCCTCGTCCGCCTTCAGCGCCGCCAGCAGCCGGGTGTAGCCGACCGGCACGTTGAAGGCGAGGGTCCCGGTATGCATCGCGAGGTTCTCAAGCGTGCGGGGGAACAGGGCATCGGTGGGCTTGCCGTCGTCGATGTACAGCGACCCGCCGTTCGACAGCATCATGTTGAAGTTATGCGACCCGCCGAAGACATGGTTCCATGGCAGCCAGTCGACGATCTTCATCGGCTTGGCCCGCATCAGCGGAAAGCAATCGGCCAGCTGGGTCTGGTTCACGCACATCATCCGGTGGGTCGTGCGCACGGCCTTGGGATGCGACGTGGACCCGGAGGTGAACAGGATCTTGCCCAGCGTCTCCGGCCCAACGGCGGCATGTGCGTCGTCCACGCCCGCATCGACATGGGCATAGGCCTCGGCGATATCGGTGACGGGCACAGGGGCGCCCTCGGGGCGCGCCGTCAGGATCGTCAGGCCGTCCAGCGCAGGCAGCTTCAGCGCCTCGCCATACTGTTCCGCATTGTCGACGAAGATCAGAACCGGGTCCGACACCTCGATGACATGGGCCAGCCGTTCATGAGCGCCAGGGATCAGGCTGTATTGCTCTGCCACAGCCGCCGAAACCAGCCCGACATATTGCGCCGCCAGTGCCAGCAGACCATGGTCGACACCGTTGCCGGACAGGATCGCCACGACCTGGCCGGGCTTGAACCCCTGCCCCAGCATCCAGCCGCCAAGCGCGCGCACCATCTGCCGCGCCTGCGCATAGCTCACCTCGCGCCAGCCATCGCCCAGCCGTTCGGCCAGGAAGACGCGGTCCGGTTCGGCCTCGGCCCAATGGTCCAGCCAGTCGCCGGTGGTCGCGGCCACCGGGCCCAGAGGCTGCAGCGTGCGCATCACCAGGCTGCCATCTGCCAGCGTTTCCACCTCGGCGCTTTGCGGCGCCACGTATTCCGGTGCTAGATCGGTCACGGGTTCTCCTCCCCCTCCTCGGCAGACCGGGCGATCTGCTGCAACGTCTCGGCGAACTGGTCCAGCGCCGCCGGCTCCACCCCCGCGAAGAACCGCGCCTCGTGGGCCTTCAGCGCCTCGGTCGCGCGTTCGAGCACCTGACGACCTGCCAGCGTCGCCTCAAGGGCATAGGACCGGCGATCGGTCGGCACGCGATTCCGGGTGATCCAGCCCGGCTCCTCCAGCGCGTCGATGATCAGAACCGCGTTGGACCGTTCGATCGACAATTCCTCGGCGATCTGGGACTGGCGCAAGCCGGGATTGTCGGCAATCACCGCCAGCGCGGAATAGGTCGATACGCGCAGGCCCAGCGGCTCCAGCACGCGCATCGCATCGGAGTGGATCTGCGAATAGACCCGCTTCATCACGTAGCCAAGATGCTCCTGCAGGCGGGCATCACGCGGGCGGCCTGCCGGTTTGCGCGGCGCCGGCGCCTTCGAGGCCGCATCTGCGCCCCGGCGTGTCACCGGAATTCCGGCGCGCGCTTTTCAAGGAAGGCGCGCAGCCCCTCTTCCGCGTCGGCGCTGGTCTGGGCAATCGCCGCGCTCAGGCTTTCGGTGAACAGGCCATCGGCCCGCGACATGTCCCCGATCCGGGCGATCGCGTGGATCATGATGTAGTTGGACAGGCTGGCGTTTCGGGCGATCTTGCCGGCCAGGTCCATCGCCAGCGCCATCGCTTCGCCTTCGCCGACCGAGTAATGGCACAGGCCCAGCCTCTCGCCGTCCTCGGCGCCGTATTTGCGACCCGTCAGCATCATTTCGGTCATCCGGTCAGGGCCGAGGATACGACCCACCCGGACCGACGCCCCGCCCCCGACATAGATCCCGCGCCGCCCCTCGGGCAGCTGGAAAATGACCGAGGGTTCGGCAATCCGCACATGGGTGGAGGTGGCCAGTTCCAGGCCGCCCCCGATCACGGCGCCGGTCATCGCGCTGACAGCCGGCAGGCCGGAAAACTGGATGCGATCCATGACCGCATGCCAGTTCCGGGAATGGCGCAGCGTACCTTCCGCATTCCGCGCCACGTGTTCGCTCAGGTCCAGCCCCGAGCAGAAATGCCCATGCGTTCCCGTCAGCACGACAACCTTCACGCCCTCGGGCGGGTTGGAAAAGAACGCGTCCAGCGCTGCAAGCAGCGTGTCGTTCATCGCGTTCCGCTTGTCCGGGCGATACATGGTGAGAACCGCGATCGGCCCGTCAATGTCGATTTTGAGAACGTCGCTCATGGGCAATCCCTGTTACTTGGGGGGAAGACGCACGGCCCCATCCAGGCGGATGTAGGACCCGTTCAGCATCTTGTTGCGGATGATGTGCTCGGCCATGGCCGCGTAATCCTCGGGGTCGCCGAATTTCGACGGGAACGGGATCGTGGCGGCGATGCCTTTCTGGATTTCCTCGGGCAGGCCATCGACCATCGCGGTCTGGAACATGCCCGGCGCGATGGCGACGACCCGTACACCGGACCGGGCCGCTTCGCGCGCGACCGGCAGCGACAGGGACGCAACACCGCCCTTCGAGGCTGCGTAGGCCGCCTGCCCGATCTGGCCATCCTGGAAGGCCACAGAGGCGGTGTTGATGATCACACCGCGCTCGCCTTCGTCGTTGGCAGGTTCAAGACCCTGCATGCCCTTCAGGCCGTAGGACAGCATGATGAAGGTGCCGATCAGGTTCACGTCCAGCGTGCGGCGGAAGGCGTCGATTGCCAGCTTGCCCTCGCGATTGACGACGCGGCCGGCAGTGCCAATCCCGGCGCAGTTGACGACGACGCGGGGCGCCTCTCCGTTGAACTCGACGAACTTGTCGAAGGCCGCCTCGACCTGCGCCTCGTCCGCGACGTTCACGTGCAGCGCCACGCCGCCGATCTCGGCCGCGACCGCATCCGCGGCCTCACCATTGAAATCCGCAACGCCCACTTTCGCGCCCAGCGAAGCCAGGTGACGTGCCGTGGCCGCACCAAGGCCGCTGCCTGCACCCGTGACGATTGCACCGATTCCGTTGATATCCATGTGTCCTCTCCCATGATGGGACGCATCCATGATTGATATGCGTCATAACAATTATATGAGCCAACTGCTAGCTCAATAACTCACCTCTCACCTCTTAATGAAGAAGGCGCAGCAGGAACAGCGTGATACCGGGGAACAGCACCAGAATGATGACGCGGATGATGTCGGACCCGACAAAGTACATGACGGCGCCGTAGGTCTTCACGATCGGTGTTTCGCGGTCCATGGAATTGATGACGAACAGGTTCATCCCCACCGGCGGCGTGATCAGTCCGACCTCGACCACGATCAGGACAATGATGCCGAACCAGATCGCCAATTCCTCGGTCGACAGGCCGAAATCGAGGATCGAGATGATCGGCCAGAAGATCGGGATCGTCAGCAGGATCATCGACAGGCTGTCCATAAGGCAGCCAAAGACCAGGTACAGGACCAGGATGATCGACAGCACGACCCACGGGTTGAAACCCTGCTCCACCACCCATTGCGACAATTCCTGCGGGACCTGCGTCAGCGCCAGGAAGCTGTTGTAGAACGCCGCGCCCAGCACGATGAAGAAGATCATCGCGGTGCTTTTCGCCGTGGCCAGGAAACTGTCCAGCCAGGCCCGCCCGCGCAGCCCGCCGGACCACCAGGCGATCACGCCGGTGCCCATGGCCCCCACGGCCGCGCCTTCGGTCGGAGTGAAAATGCCAAGGTAGATGCCGCCAACGACCAGCAGGAACACGACGAGAACGGGGATGACGTTGATCATCGCCTCGAACCGTTCCGACATCGGAACAGCCGGACGGGTGCCCGCCGCATCCGGGTTGAGCCGCACGTAGATCGACACCGTGATCATGTATCCGATGGCCGCGAGGATGCCCGGGATAAAGGCGGCAAGGAAAAGCTTCGCAATGTTCTGTTCTGTCAGAATTGCGTAGATAACGAGGATGACGGAGGGCGGGATCAGGATGCCCAGCGTTCCACCTGCGGCCAGGGTGGCCGAGGAAAAGCCGCCCGAATAGCCATACCGCTTCAACTCGGGCAGGGCGACCTGGCCCATCGTGGCGGCGGTGGCCAGCGACGACCCGCAGATCGCGCCGAACCCGGCACAGGCCCCGATGGCGGCCATGGCGACACCGCCACGCAGATGGCCCAGCCAGCTTTCGGCGGCCTTGAACAGGGCCTTGCTCATCCCGCCCAGCGTGGCGAACTGCCCCATCAGAAGGAACATCGGCACGATGGACAGCGAATAGCTGGAAAAGGTCGAATAGGCCTCGCTCTTCATCTTGGCCAGCGCCACGACGGTGCCGCCGGTCACGAAATACAGCCCGCCGAACCCGACAGCGAACATCGCCAGCCCGATCGGCATGCGCAGGAAGATAAGCAGCATCAGGACCGGGAAGGACAGCAGCCCGATATCGAAATTGTCCATCAGAGCGCCCCTTTGAGGATCACGCGGCCCGTGGCGGCCTCGGCCAGGCGGGCCAGGGCCACGTAGGTGGCCACCAGCGCGGCAGCGACCGCGCCCCCCAGCGAGGCGGCATAGGACCACCAGACCGGGAATTGCAGCAGCATCGTGGTTTCGTTGTACCGCATCTTGCCCTGCATCCCGTCATAGAGCTTCCACGCCATGACGATCAGAACGACGGCAAAGATGACCTCCCACAGGGCGGTCAGCGCGCGGTTCACGCCATCGGGGAAGCGCGATGTCAGGATGTCGACGGTCGCATGGGCCCCGGTGATCTGCGCCAGCGGCAGGAAGGCGAAGATGCAGAAGGCGATGCCGGCCTCGACCAGCTCGAAATCCCCGAGAACGGGACCGACGCCCATATCAAGCACCGACTGCGCCAGACCGCCAAGCAAGCCGATATCGATCAGCCAGTGCATCATGGTGTTCAGGGCGCGGCCCGCGACCGACACCACGGTGAGCACGATCAGCGCCGTCAGGACGATACCGCCCAATATGGCCGCGAAACGCGCCAATGTCAGAAAGACACGATACATGAAATCCGTCCCGAAATCCGCTTCGAGGGTCAGGCACCCCTGGGATGCCGGCGACAGGGAAACGGGGCCACGCCTTGGATGCGCGGCCCCACCCCTAACTTACTTGGAGTTCTCTTCGATCAGCGCCTTGGCTTCGTCCAGCAGCGCCTGACCGTCGATCCCGGCCTTGTCCATCTCTTCGACCCACCAGGCTTCGATCGGCGCGGCGGCCTCTTTCCACTCGGCGATTTGCTCTTCGCTCAGGTCGATGATGTTGTTGCCGCGCTCCATCGCGAAATCCAGGCCCTGCTGGTCGGCCGCCTGCATCGTCTTGCCCGCGAAGGCCGAGAATTCCTCGCCCGAATTCGCGTCGATGACGGCTTTCAGATCATCCGGCAGCGCCTCGTACTTGTCCTTGTTCATCGCGAAGATGAAAGTCGTGGTGTACAGTGCGTTGTCCGGCCAGGTGGTGTGGTTCTCGACCAGTTCGGACACTTTCAGCGCGGTCGTCACTTCCCACGGGATCACGGTGGCGTCGATCACGCCCTTGGACAGCGCCTCGGGCACGGCGGGAACCGGCATGCCGACGGTGGTCGCGCCCATATCGGTGAACATCTTGTTGGTCACGCGGGTCGGCGCACGCAGCTTGACCCCGTTCAGATCCGCGACCGAAGTGATCGGCGACTTGGAGTGGATCAGGCCCGGGCCATGGACCCAGACGCCCAGCATCTTCAGCTCAGCAAAGTCCTGATCCAGCATGTTGTTTTCGACATATTGCCAATAGGCGCGGCTGGTATCCTCGCCGTTGGTCATGATGAACGGCATCTCGAACGCTTCGGAGCGCGGGAAGCGGCCCGGCGTGTAGCCCGTCACGGTCCAGATGATATCCGCGATACCGTCGACCACCTGGTCGGCCAGCTCCGGCGGACGCCCACCCAGCTGCATGGAGGGGTAGCGGTCGATCTTGATGCGACCGTCGCTCTCGGCTTCGATCTTGTCAGCCCAGACATCCAGGATGTCGGTCGGCACCTTGGCCTGTGCCGGCAGGAACTGGTGCATCTTAAGGGTGACATCCTGGGCCAGGGCAAGGGTGCTCGACCCGGCCAGAAGTGCTGCGGCGGCAAGCCCGCGGATTGCCGTTGTCATGAACGTCATTTGATTTCCTCCCGTCATGTGCCGGCGCGCAGGTCCGTACCGATCTTCGGGGCTCCCTCCCCGGCCCGTTTTCCGGGCTCTGATCGGCATCCGGTCGACGCCTTGCCGAAACACGATGACGGTGAAAACCGACTCTGTCAATTTCCGTAATGAGGGATATCTGTTATTTTCGAGAATAGTTGACGATGACAAGGAAATTGTCGCGTCCAGATCGGGGCCCGTCCGAAGGATAGCCCCCGATCACGGTCGATCTCAGCCGAATCAGGTCGCGCCGATAGCGTCCCGGATAATCTGCTGAAGATCGGTCTCAACTTCGTCGATAGCGGCCATTGCGTCAACGCTGCTCAGGCAGCCGCGGCCCTTGTAGAACGCGATCAGTGGCGCGGTCTGGGCGTGGTAGGCGCGCAGTCGTTCCCCCACGGTTTCCGCATTGTCGTCGGCGCGGCGCTTCATTTCGGTCCCGCCGCAATTGTCGCAAACCCCGGCCTTGGCCGGCTGCTTGAAACTGTCGTGATACCCTTCGCCGCAACCGCCACAGGTGTAGCGGCCAGAAATACGCTCGACCATGGCCGCGTCATCCACATCGAGGGAGACGGCCGCATTCACCTTCTGCCCCCGCGCAGCCAACATCGCGTCCAGCGCGTCGGCCTGCGCTTCAGTCCGGGGGAAGCCATCCAGGATCACGCCCTTGATCACGTCGGGCTGCGCCAGCCTGTCCTCGAGGATCGCGAGAACGATGTCGTCGCTGACCAGGCCGCCCGCATCCATCACTGCCTTGGCGCGCTTGCCCGCGTCGGTGCCCTGAGACACGGCCGCGCGCAGCAGGTCGCCGGTCGACAGTTGGACCAGGCCGAACGCCTCTTCCAGGCGCCGCGCCTGGGTCCCCTTGCCAGCACCCGGCGGGCCCAGCAGGATCACCACAGCGGCACGGTTTTCGGTTTCGGATGCTCGTTCGATCAGCGTTTCCGCCATGGGATTCTCCTCCGTCTCACCACGGGGTCCTCCTCCCCTAGCCTCGACCAAGGGTTTACGCGCAAAGTGTCAACCTCGCCACATCTGCGCGCAATCACCGAACAATTTTGTAAAAGTTTTTTCGAACTCGCCCGAAAAGTTGAAAATCTCGGGCGATTTCAAACGGCCTCGAGCTGTGTCACTCGCGCGCCAAAAGCCCCGCAGGCGCGTTTTCATCCCGGGCAAAGTCGATAGGTGCCGCGTCCAGCGCCACGGTCTGACGCTTGAACTCATACTGCATCTCATCGCCATCCTCGGCGGCGGCCACGATCAGGCATTGCCACAGGTGCCGCCCGCCATCGTAGACATCGACCAGACCGCGCAGTTGCGGAACGCCCTCGCGCTCCACGGCAAAGCCATGATCCCAGAGACGACGGATCGGATAGGCCTCGACCCCGATCACGACCCGAAGGCGGTTCCGTTTGCGGAACGCCGTCTTTTGCGCAGCCAGCAGGCCATCGCGCACTTCCTTGGGCAGATAAGTCGTCATACCGTCGCTCCTCTCGGCGCCAGCATGGCGTCACTAAGTTAAGCGTCAAGTTAATCCAAAAGTTCCGCGCCCAGGAATATTTATTTCTCTCCGGCCGTTGCCTCACGCACACGGGGGCGCAGGACATGGGGGATCGCAGCATCGTAAAGCGCACTGTCGCGGAAGTCGCGAACCTCGCCCAGAACCGGCCCGACGAGAATCAGCGCGGTGCGCGTGATCTTTTCGGCGCGGACCTTGGCCTGGATATCGGTCAGCGTGCCGCGAATGAACATCTGGTCAGGCCAGCCGACGCGATAGGCGACCACCACCGGGCAATCGGCCCCGTAATAGGGCACCAGCTGGCGCTCGATCTCCCGCAGGTTCCGCACGCCCAGATGGATCGCCAGGGTCGCGCCCGTGCGGGCGAAGTTCTCCAGCGTCTCGCCGGACGGCATGGAGGTCGACTTCATCGACACCCGCGTCAGCACGATGGATTGCGCCACTTCCGGCACGGTCAGTTCCTGGCCAAGGGCCGCCGCCGCCGCCGCATAGGCCGGCACGCCCGGAATGATCTCGTAGGGGATGCCATCCGCCCGCAGCCGCCGCACCTGTTCCGCGATCGCGCCATAGAGCGATGGATCGCCCGAATGCACGCGCGCCACGTCCTCGCCACGTCCGTGGGCCGCGACGATTTCCGCATGGGTGTCGTCCAGGGTCATCGGCGCAGTGTCCATGACCCGCGCGCCGTCGGGAGCGCAGGCCACGACTTCGGCCGGGACCAGCGATCCGGCATACAGGCAGACCGGGCATTCGCCGATCACGCGCTGCGCCTTCAGGGTCAGCAACTCCGGGTCTCCGGGCCCGGCACCGATGAAATAGACCGTCATTCCTTCACCCTTTCCTATCGTCCGAGGTCGCGAGCGCCGCGTCCTCCAGATGCCGATTCCCGACATCCCGCAGGTCCCCGTCGATCCGGCGCGCATAGCCGCGCGGCGTGAACATCCGTGGCCCTTCGCCCAGCTGAGCCAGACGCGAATGCGACGACCCGATCAGCACGACCGTCAGCATGTCCACCTCGTCCACCTGCAATGCGTCGAGCCTGCGGTAGCGTATGTTTTCCTCAGGCCGCCCGAGGTTGGAGGCCAGCATGACCGGGGTATCCGCCGGACGGTGCTGCAACAGGATATCCCGCGCCTCCGCCAGCAGTGTCCGCCGCCGGCGCGACACCGGGTTGTAGAAGGCGATCACGAAATCGCCCTCCGCCGCAGCCTTCAGCCGTTTCACGATATCCTCGCGCGGTGTCAGCAGGTCGCTCAGCGAGATTGCGCAGAAATCATGACCCAGCGGTGCCCCAGCCCGCGCTGCAGCCCCCTGAAGCGCCGAGACACCGGGCGAACAGACCACCTCGACCCGCCGCGCCTCAGCCGTCACACCACCCTCGCCCGCACCGCGATCCAGCAATTCGAAGACCAGCGCGCCCATGGCGTAGATGCCCGCATCGCCCGAACACACCAGCGCGACATTCTTGCCCTGCCCCGCCTGTTCCAGCGCATAACGGCAGCGGTCTTCCTCGCCCCCAAGGGGGAAATCCGACCGCGTCTTGCCATGGGCCAGCGGCCCCAGCAGATCGATATAGAGCCCGTAGCCCACCAGCTCCTCGGCCTCGGACACCAGCCGCGACACTTCCGGCGTGCGCCAGCTGGACTGCCCCGGACCGATGCCCACGATGCTCAGCCGTCCGCGCGGACGGCCCCGGGGCGCCTCGATCACGCCACCCGGCACCACGGCCAGCGCGCAGGTCGCGTTTGCCGTCTTCAGCTTGGGTTGGGCCAGCACGCCATCCGGGCCAGCCCCGCACAGCGCCGCGCCTTCGGACACGCCATGGCACCCGACCTCGGCAAAGACGACCTCGGAGGGGTTTTCCAGGCGGTCGGTCACCGCCTCAAGCTCGGCGGCCGGGAACAGACGCAGGGGCACGCCCAGGGTGTCGGCCAGACGGATCACGGCAGGCTCGTCACCCTTGACGTCGATCGAATGCACCGCACTGATCGCCCCCGGCGCGATTTCCGCCTCGGCCAGCATGCCTTCGACCAGAGCCTGCAATTCCTCCGGCGGGCAGTTCCGCGAACAGCCCACGCCGAGCGCGAAGCGCACCGGGTGGAAGGTCAGCACGCCCTCAACCGGCGGGGCCGTCGTCGCCTCCATCGCCACGACATCGCCGTCGAAATCGGGTGCGGCAGCGGGCAGTGCCTCCAGCCATTCCGCCTTGATTGCCTCGTCCCCGTCGATGCGCGCCCGGCCCCCGGCCAGCAGCCGCGCCATCGCGTCCTTTGCTAGGTCCGGCGTGCCCAGCCGCCAGCCCGCGGGCGGTTCGTCCAGCGACACGCCAAGCGCAACGTCACCCGCCGTCGTCACCGCCGCCTTGGCCTCCAGCACCTCTGCGATGCGGCGCGCCATCCGGTTGGCCCCGCGATGCCCGCCCAGCAGCGGCACGACCACCGACCCGTCGTCGGAGACCGAGATCACCGGCGGCTCGTTCACCTTGTCGGCCAGCAGCGGCGCCACGGCCCGGATCAAGATGCCACTGGCGCAGACCCCGATCACCGGGCGGCCGGCCGCGAACATCTCCCTCGCGAACTCCAGCGCGTTGGCAAAGTCCTCGTCCGCCCCCGCGACACGACCAGTCCGGCCATACATCGGCACGTCCAGCGCATCGGCCACACGCCGCGCAATCTCCGCGCCAGAGCCCGAGACGGCCATCACGACAGGGTTCAAAGCCATGGGTCATTCCCCTTGTTCATCAGGATCATCGAAAAATACGGCGCCGTATCCGGTGCTTGGGCCAGTTTGCAGACAACCTCGTCCGGCAACCCGACCCGCTGCACATAGACCGATCGGTCCAGCAGCCCCAGGTCGTCGATGACGCCCCGGATCTTCGCCATGTGCCGCCCGACCTTCATGATCGCCACGGCCTCCGCCCCGGCGACCCGCTCGCGCAGCTCCGGCTCGGGCAGCGGCCCCGGCAAGACCGTCAGTCGCTCGTTCCGCGCCACCAGCGGCATCCCCGCCCGCGCCGCACAGGCCGAGACCGAGGTGACCCCCGGCACGACCTCGACCTCGAACCGGTCGGACAGCCGCGCAAAAAGGTACATGAAAGAGCCGTAGAAGAACGGATCGCCCTCGCACAGGCAGACCACGTCCTGCCCCGCCTCCAGCGCCGCCGCGATCTCGGCCGCGCCGGTATCATAGGCCGCCTGGGCCGGTCCGCGCTCAACGGTCATCGGCACGTCCATGACGATCTCGCGTGCGCCTGCCGGGATCAGGTCGGCCGCGATCGACCTCGCGAAACTGTCGCCCCCGGCCAGTGCCGGATAGGCCACGACATCCGCCCCCCCGATCAGCCGCGCCGCGCGCAGCGTCAACAGGTCCGGATCGCCCGGCCCCAGTCCCACGCCCCACAACTTACCGGCCATGTCCGGCCTCCCGGCCAAGCGCCGATCCAATCTTCATCTTGCCCAAAATACTCCCGCCGGAGGCTCCCGCCCCGGCAACCTGCGCCAAAACCCGGATCATCGCTTCACCAGGCTCCACTGCGTCACCGGCATCGACGGTCGCCACCCGGTCAGCCGCCCGACCGGTTCCGCGCGATGCACCTGCAACCGGACGAGGTCCCCGCCATGGGCGCGGTGCAGGGAGATCAGCTCCGCCTCGCTTTCCAGCGTGACGGCATTGGCAACCAGCCGCCCCAGCGGCTTCAGCGCCTCCCAGGCGGCCAGGAAGACCGATTCCGACAACCCGCCGCCGATGAAGACCGCATCCGGCCGCGCCAGCCCCTCCAGAACAGCCGGGGCCTCGCCCTCGATCAGTTCCAGCCGCGGCACGCCGAGCGCCAGCGCGTTGGCCGCCGCCATGGCCCGACGGTCGGCGCGCGGCTCGATGCCGACAGCGCTGGTATAGCGCGCGCCCCGCATCCACTCGATCGCCACAGACCCGCATCCGGTGCCGATATCCCACAGATGCGCCCCACGCATCGGCATCAGCTTGGCCAGGGTCGCGGCCCGCACCTCGTGCTTCGTCATCGTTCCGTCGGACTGGAACAGTGCATCGTCCAGCCCCGGCACACGCGGCAACAGCGCCGCATCCGGCTCCGCGACACATTCCACCGCCAGGGTGTTAAAGGCCGGCACCACGTGATCCCAGCTCTCGGCCAGCCCGTCGAACCGCGCCTCCTCAGCGCCGCCCATATTCGCCAGCACCGTCATGGCCGACCGGCCAAAGCCACGCTCTGTCAGGAAACGCGCGATCTGGCCCGGGGTCTCCGCCCCGGTGGTCAGGATCAGCAGCCGCGCGTCGGGCTGGATGAAGGCGATCATCTGCTCGACCGGGCGGCCATGTACCGTCAGCGTCTCCAGATCCGCCATCGACCAGCCCATCCGCGCAGCCGCCAGCTGGAAGGCGGACAATTGCGGATGATAGACGATCTCACCCGGCGGGATCGCCCGCCCGATCCGCGTGCCCACCGAGAACCACAACGGATCACCCGTCGCCAGCACGACGACGCGCCGTCCCCGCAACCCTTCAAGGTCCGAGATCAGAGCATCGAAGGGCGACGGCCAGGCCAGCCGTTCGGCGGTGACGCTGTCCGACAGAACGTGGTGCCGGTCGCCGCCGATGATGACATCCGCGGCCTCGACGACCGCACGGGTGGCGGGCAGCAGCCCGTCCATGCCGTCTTCGCCGATCCCGACGATATGCAGCCAGGGGTCAGACATGGCGCTCTCCTTCGCTGACGCGCCCGTCCTGGGCGGTTTCGACAGTGAGTATTTCCGGCAAGATGAAGCCTGGATCGATCCCAGCTTCATCTTGCCCAAAATACTCCCGCCGGAGGCGACACGACATCTGCAAACCGTGATCCCTCATGACGTCTCTCCCGGCAATCCCGCCGCCAATGCGTTCACCGCGGCCGAGGCGATGGCCGAGCCACCCCGCCGTCCGCGCAGGGCGACAAAGTCGCAGCCGCGGGGCCGTGCGGCCAGTTCCGCCTTGCTTTCCGCGGCGCCGACGAAGCCAACCGGGAAACCCAGGATCACCGCAGGGCGCGGGGCGCCTTCGTCCAGCCGCTCGAGCAGGCGGAAGAGCGCGGTCGGGGCGTTGCCGATGGCGACCACGGCACCGTCCAGATGAGCGTCCCAGAGGTCAACTGCCGCGGCGGAGCGGGTGTTGTTGATCGCTTTCGCATGGTCCGGCACGGAAGGATCGTTCAGCGTCACGATCACCTCGTTCCCGGCGGGCAGCGTGCGACGGATGATACCCGCGCCGACCATCTCGCAATCGCACAGGATCGGCGCGCCGGACAGCAGGGCCAGCCGCCCGGCCTCCCACGCGCCTTCGGAATAGGCGATGCGATCCGCGACCTCGATCATGCCGCAGGCATGGATCAGGCGGATCGCCAGCGATTGCATGCCCTCGGGGAACCGGTTCAGCCGCGCCTCGCGCCGGACGGTGGCAAAGCTTTCGGCGTAGATCGCTGCGGGGTTCCTCTCGTACCGCATCCCTCGCGGGGGGGCGGGCGTCGGTTTGTCCTCGCCCTGCACCTGGTCGAGGCCGAGGATCCAGGCCTCTTCCCGCGCGACGGCCTCGCGCTGTTCGGGGGCCAAATCCTTGGGCCCGGAGAAGGCGACGGCGAGCAAACCCTGATCGTCCAGCGCTGCCAGTTCCGCCGCCGTCACCCGCACCTGCGCGCTGTCCAGCGGTTCGTCCCCGGCCTTTTCGCGATGCGCCCGGGCCTGCCAGAGCGAGGGATAGACCTCGGCCAGCACGACCTGCGCGGCGGGCAGTTCCAGCCCGGTCTCGAACGGCCAGACGGCGACGCGGCCCGACAGGCGCGGATCGCTGCGCAGGGCGGCCAGTGCCGGCAGGCCCAGGATCACCTGCGATCCGACCGACCCCGCATAGGCCAGCTGCCAGACCGTCTTGGCCCCGCGCGCCCGTGCATCGCAGAGCCGGTGTTCGGCGGGGTGATCGCTGCCCTCGCGTTCGGATTGCTTGACCGGGATCGCCGGGAACGGCGCGGTCTCCGGGCGGCCCCAGAAGGGCCCGGTCCCGTCATAGAGCCCGTTGATCCCTTCGGCGACCTCGAACCGGTTCGACACGTTGTCGGGCCCGTCCGAGACATGGCCCGCGAACCAGTCCCACAGGTCCATCGCGCGGTCCGATCCGCAGATGCGCCGCGCCACGCCCGCCGGGTAGCCAAACGGGAAATCGAAGCCCGCCAGCACCTTGCGCCCTGCTCCGGCCTCGGCCGACAGGAAGTCGGCCAGCCAGGACACGGCCTCGGACCTCGTGCGGAAATAACGCGGCGCCTCGGGGCCGGTGTCACGCTGCACGCCGATCCAGATCGCATCCTTGCTGGGGGCGGCGGGGCTGGGCGCGTTGCGGGCGGACCAATCCACGACGACATGGGTGTCGAAATGGCGCGCGCTCATCTGCTGCGGGCGCTTTCCGGCCCGTGCGGGTGCTTGGCATGCGGGTATTCGGCGTGGTGGTGGTGCCCGTGGCCGTGGTCATGGCCGTGACCATGCGCATGGTCGTGCCCATGGTGATGGTGGTGCCCCGGCATCTCCAGCCGGCATTCCCCGGTGCAGAAGGTGTCGCACAGGGTGCAATCGGCCACGTTGGAGCCCGGCGCGGATGCCCCCTGCCCCTCGACATGGTGGTGGTGGCTTTCCTGTACGGCACCGACCTCGGCCTCGAAGCCGATCACGGCGGCGCGGTACTTGCACAGCACGCAGGTCGGCGGCGGCACGTCGGCAAAAGCCGGGTGGGCGCGATCCTCGGGGCGGATATGGACGTGTTCGCCATCCTCCAGCGCCAGCACCTGTTCGCGATAGGCACAGATGCCGCAATTGGGGATGACCGCGCCGCCCGCGATCTCGCGCACACGCTCGGCGAAGGTGTCCAGCACCTGGGGATGGTCGTTCAGGTAGCCCGCCTTGACGAAGGCGATCTCGGGGTGATCGGCGGCGACCTTGTCGGTGAACCCGTAGATGCGGTCGATCAGGATGCCGGTGAACAGGAAATACGGGAAGACCACGACCCGCTTGTAGCCCAGCTTCGTCACGTGGCGCAGGCAGGGTTCGACCAGCGGGAAGGTCACGCCGGAATAGCCGGTCTCGACCCAGCCGAAGCCCAGCCCTTCATGCAGCATCCGCGCGATCTTGGCGACGTTGCCGTTGGCATCGGGGTCAGAGGCCCCGCGCCCGATCACCACCAGGCAGGTTTCCTCGTAGGGAACCGTCTCGCCCCCGGCATCCGCGTCGGCCATGGCGGTGCGGATGCGGTCGGCGGCGGCGGCGATCATCTTGGGATCGACGCCCAGTTCGCGCCCATAGGAGATCTCGATCCCGTGCTTGGTCGCATAGGTGTTCAGCACCGTGGGGATGTCGTTCTTGGCATGCATCGCGGCGAACAGCATGCCCGGCACGGCGAGAATGCGGTCGCACCCTGCCTCGCGCAGGCGGTCCAGCCCGTCACGGATGACCGGGTTGGCGAATTCCAGATAGCCGTAATCGACCGCCCAGTCCTCGGGCAGCAGGGCGGGCAGCTTTTCGGCCAGCACCGCGAATTCGTCCACGGCCGCCTGGCTGCGCGACCCGTGCCCGCAGATCATCACCCCGGTCTTGGTCATCGTCTCAGGCCTCCTGCGGCTCTTCGTCGGAGATCTCTTCGCTCTCCGGTTCCGCTTCGTCCTCGGCCTCGCCCTTGTTGCGCAGACCCTGCCACAGCCCGATGGCGATCGCCGCACCAAGGGCCGCCGCGCCCAGCCAGTGACCGTGGCCCGCAACCTCGCCCAGGTGGCCGACATGGGCCAGGGCAGGCCCGGCGGTGAGGGCAAGGGGGATGGCTAGAAGAAGGCGCATGGCGGGTCCTTTCCATTCGATACCGGAAAGGGGCCGGTCCGCCCGAATGGCGCAAGCCGGTCTCGACGATAGCGCTGGCAGGTCCCCGATCTGGGTCGACCCTTCGGCACTCACCTCTCCGGCCCCCTGGACAGGGGGCGTCGTCGCCCCCTTCCTATCGCCGCCGCCCCGGCGATGCAATCGCCCGCAGCGGCATCGCAGGGGTCGGTGGCGACACGGGGCGCGCAGGCCCGACGGCTGGCCACCTCTGTGCATCCATGCAGGGCTGGTGCGCGCCTGCCGCGATGGACCTGTCGGCCCCAGGCCTTACATCTGGCCCTGAACAAAGGAGAGAACGATGGGAATGCTGGTCGACGGGGTCTGGAAAGACCAAAGCCTGAGCGAACTGAACAAGGGGGGCAAGTTTGTCCGGGCCGAGACGTCCTTTCGCAACTGGGTGACCGCCGATGGCAGCGCCGGCCCCTCGGGCGAAGGTGGGTTCAAGGCCGAGTCCGGGCGCTACCACCTCTATGTCTCCTATGCCTGTCCCTGGGCACATCGCGCACTCGTCTTCCGCGCGTTGAAAGGGCTTGAGGATCACATCGACGTCTCTGCCGTGCATCCCGACATGCTGAAGGACGGCTGGAGCTTCGAGACGGATTTCGACGGCGCGACAGGCGACCCGCTCTTCGGGGCCGACTTCCTGCGTGAGATCTACCAGAAGGCCGATCCCGAGATGACGGGCCGCGTCACCGTGCCCGTGCTCTGGGACAAGGAGACGAACCAGATCGTCTCCAACGAATCGGCCGAGATCATCCGTATGCTCAATTCCGCCTTCGACGGGATCACCGGCAACACCGACGACTACTACCCCGAGGCGCTCCGCCCCCGCATCGACGAGGTCAACGCCCGCATCTACGACACGGTCAATAACGGCGTCTACAAGTCCGGCTTCGCGTCCTCGCAGGAGGCCTACGACGACGCGGTCAGCGCGCTCTTCGACAGCCTCGACTGGATCGAAGGTCTGCTGGCCCAGAACCGCTACCTGACCGGCGACCGGATCACCGAAGCCGACTGGCGGCTCTTCACCACGCTGATCCGGTTCGACAAGGTCTACCACACGCATTTCAAGTGCAACCGCACGCAGATCGTGAACTTCCCGAACATCTGGGGCTACCTGAAAGAGCTGTATCAGTGGCCGGGCGTGGCCGACACGGTGCGTTTCGATCACATCACGCGGCACTATTACTACAGCCACGACCACATCAATCCGAACCGGATCGTGCCGATCACCGCGCGGCTCGACCTGGACGCGCCGCACGGACGGGGCTGACCGTCTCGCCAGAACTCGCGTCAGAGGCGCGGGCGGGGTTAACGCGCACCGACGGCGTGGCTCAGGCGACCTTGTCCGCCGGGCGCCGCTGCGGCTGCGCGTAATGGGCAACCATTGCCGCCATGTCGGCGGGCCGGAAATGCGCCGGGATCGCCGCGCAGGCATTGGCCGACAGCTGGAAAATCGCCCCGCCCGACAGGAAATCATCGCGGGTGACAAAGATCACCCGCGCATCCGGGCGGCGGAACTGGGCATAGTCCGATACGGCAAAGCCCGCCCCGTGGCTCAGCATGACATCCAGCACGATCACGTCGATATCCATCCGGCGCAGAAACTCGATCGCCGCGTCCTCGTCAGCGGCGACATGAACCTCAAGACCCTGCTGGTCGAGATGCGTTTTCCATATCCAGCGGATGTTGTCCGGGCCGCCCACGATCAGGACTCTGGGCATGTGCCTGTCGGGTTCCAGGTCGGGGGTCGCGTCGCGATCGGATGATCTCGGGGTCACTGTTCGGTACCTCACGGATGGCCTTCCAGCCACATTCTCTTCGGTATTTTCAGAAATGCCGCGAAAGTCCTAACAAATCGTTAATGTTTTTCGGATCGGAAAACCCGCCGGTGGAAAATTGCCAATCGCCGAAAAATCAGGTGAAACCGGACGACGATTCGACCGACGGAGCCGCCATGACCACCTGGATCACCATCTGCGACACCTGCAAACGCGACGACTGGGCCGATCGCGGCGTCGAGGTCACCGATGGCGAGTCGCTGGCCGTCCTGGTCGAGGCCGCGGCCGAGGGCACCCAGGTCCGCACCCGCCGCACCTCCTGCCTGATGGGCTGCACCCATGGCTGCAACATCGCGGTGCAGGGCGAAGGCAAGCTGGCCTACACCCTGGGCCGCTTCACGCCCGATGCCGACAGCGCCCAGGCCATCGTCGATTATGCCCGGATGCACGCCGACAGCGACACCGGCCGCGTGCCCTTCCGCGAATGGCCGCAGGGGGTGAAGGGGCATTTCGTGACCCGCCATCCGCCCCTGCCCAAGGATGAGTGACCCTTCCGTGACCGTCGCCCCGCGCGACCATGGCGGTGGCATCGACGCCGCCCGCACCCGGTTCGGCGGCGACCGCGCGGACTGGATCGACCTTTCGACCGGCATCAACCCGGTGCCGTACCAGCCCGGCCCGCTGCCCGCTGACGCCTGGACCGCCCTGCCCGACCGCGCCGCCGCCGATGCGCTGTGCCTGGCCGCGCGCCGCTTCTGGTCTGTACCCGATGGCGCCGCGCTGCTGGCCATCCCCGGTGCCTCTGCCGCCATCGCGATGATCCCGACGCTGCGCCCCGCCGGCCAGGTGCATATCCCCGGCCCCACCTACAACGAACACGCCGCCGCCTTCCGCCTCGCGGGCTGGCAGGTCGAGGACGGCCCCTGCGCCGCCCCCGACGCCCGCGTCGTCGTGCATCCCAACAACCCCGACGGGCGCTGGCACGATCCGGCCGCCGCCCCTCTCACGGTGATCGACGAAAGCTTCTGCGACATCGCGCCGGAGCGCAGCCTGATCGCCCGCGCCACCGATCCCGGCACGCTGGTTCTGAAAAGCTTCGGCAAGTTCTGGGGCCTCGCCGGGCTGCGACTGGGCTTCGCCATCGGCGACCCGGCCCTGATCGCGACGCTTGCGGACCGGCTGGGCCCCTGGCCGGTTTCCGGCCCTGCGCTGTCGATCGGTTGCCAGGCGCTGTCCGATCCCGCCTGGGCCGAGGCGACGCGCACCCGGCTGCGCGACGATGCAGATCGGCTCGACCAATTGATCCTGCCCCGCGGCGCCACGCTGACCGGGGGCACACCGCTCTTCCGGCTCTATGACCACCCGCGCGCCGAGGCCCTGCATGACCACCTGGCCCGCCACCATATCTGGACCCGCCGTTTCCCCTGGTCGGCCACGGCGCTGCGGCTCGGCCTGCCCGGCCCGGAGGGCTGGACGCGCCTGGAAAACGCGTTGGAGCGCTTTGAATGACCCTCGTCCTGGCCCTTCTCCTTGATGCTGCATTCGGTGAACCCGATTGGCTCTGGTCCCGCGTCACCCACCCCGCCGTCGCCATCGGGCGCGGCATCGGTTGGGCCGACCGTCGGTTCAACCATGGCAGCTTTCGCAAGGCCAAGGGGGTGATCCTGACGCTGTGCCTGCTGCTGGGCGGGTTGCTGGCGGGGCTGGTCATCGCCCAGTTCGGCTGGGTGGTCGAAGCGGTCGTCGCCGCGATCCTGCTGGCCCAACGCTCGCTGGCCGATCACGTGTCCGACGTGGCCCGCGCCCTGCGCCTGTCGGTCGCCGCGGGCCGGGTCAGCGTGTCTCGGATCGTCGGGCGCGACACCGCCCAGATGGACGAACCCGCCATCGTGCGCGGCGCCATCGAAAGCGGTGCCGAAAACCTCTCCGACGCGGTGCTCGCGCCGGTCTTCTGGTTCCTGATCCTCGGACTGCCGGGCCTGCTGGCCTACAAGGCGATCAACACCGCCGACAGCATGATCGGCTACCTCACGCCACGTCATCGCGACTTCGGCTGGGCCGCCGCACGGCTGGACGATCTGTTGAACTGGGCGCCCGCCCGGCTGTCGGCCCTGCTGATCCCGCTGTCGCTGGGCCGCCTGCCCGACTGGCCCGCCATCGCCCGCGACGCCCGCCTGCACCGCTCGCCCAATGCCGGCTGGCCCGAAGCGGCCATGGCCCAGGCGCTCGACGTCGCGCTATCCGGCCCCCGCGCCTATGACGGAGAGATGCGGGATTTCGCCTGGGTCCACGGCTCCGGCGACAGGTTTCCCACCTTCGAGGCCGTCGACCGCTGCGCCGCGATGCTCTGGCGCAGCTGGGGGCTGCTGCTGGCGCTGGCCTGCGTGAAGGCGCTGCTCACCTGATCGCCCCATTGCCCTGACCGGCGATCCTGATAGGCTGCCTCGGATTTCATCCAAGAGGTTTGCGATGCTCCGAATTCTTCCTTCCACCAAGGTCTTGGTCACGGCTCTGGTCACTGGCCTCACCCTCGGCGCCGCACCGGCGCTGGCGCAATGCGGCGGCTCCTTCAGCAGCTTCGTCGGCGGATTGAAGGAAGAGGCCAGGCAACGCGGCCATGACGCGGCCACCGTCGACCGGTTCTTCGCCTCCGTCCGGCAGGATCAGAAAACCCTGAACGCCGACCGTCGCCAAGGCGTGTTCCAGCTGGATTTCACCACCTTCGCACGGCGCCTGATCTCCCAGAACCGGATCAATGCGGGCGTCGCCAACGGCAAGCGTTATGACAGCGTCTTTGACCGGATCGAGGCGCAATACGGCGTCGACCGCGGCGTCCTGCTGGCCTTCTGGGCCTTCGAAACCGATTACGGCGCCTTCCAGGGCGATTTCAACACGCTGAACTCGCTGGTCACGCTGTCCCACGATTGCCGCCGGCCAGAACTGTTCCGGCCGCAGGTTTTCTCCGCGCTCGAACTGTACGAGATGGGCGATTTCGACCCCGCCCGCACCACCGGTGCCTGGGCTGGCGAGATCGGCATGGTCCAGATGCTACCCGGCGACATCATCGAAAACGGCGTGGATGGCGACGGCGACGGCCATGTCAGCCTCAAGACCTCCGCCCCCGATGCGCTGATGTCCGGGGCCAAGATGCTGCAGCACCTCGGCTGGCGTGCGAACGAACCGTGGATCCAGGAAATCGACGTGCCCGCCGAAATGGACTGGTCCAAGACCGGGCTGCGCACCACCATGTCGCCGGCCGAATGGGAACGGATGGGCGTGCGCCCGCGCGCCGGCCAGTGGTTCGCCAACCTGCCCGCCTCGGTCATCATCCCGCAGGGGCGCAAGGGGCCGGCCTTCCTCGCCTACCCGAACTTCAACGTCTACTTCGAATGGAACCAGAGCTTTACCTACGTCCTGACAGCCGCCTATTTCGCCACCCGACTGCAGGGCGCCCCTGTCTTCGACGCGGGCAACCCAGACCCGGGCCTCTCGGGCGAGCAGATGAAGACCCTGCAACGCCGCCTCGTGGCGCGCGGCTATGACGTGGGCGATGTGGACGGCATCTTGGGCGCGAAATCGCGCGAGGCCGTGCAGGCCGTCCAGCAGGAACTCGGCCTGCCCGCCGATGCCTGGCCCACGGCGGCCCTGCTGAACCGGCTCTGAAGCGGCGCGGCTTTACCGGATCTTAGGGGATGTGGTACAAGCTGAGCATTCGATAGGAACGTTTCGTTCAGAACGTCACCTTCTAAAAGGCCCGGCAGAGCTGCTACTCTGCCGGGCCACTCTTTTTCAGCCTATCGGCTGATCCAGAGCCGGAGAGCCGCCAGGACCACTGTCGCGATCCCGATGGCGACCATCCATCTTCGATAGTTGCTCTCGCTCATGCTAACGATCTCCTCGCGCCGCTGTTGTTCGCAACGCGAAGAACGTAGCAGCCGCAGAGCCGAAAAGGTAAAGTAACTTCGATAGTATGTAGCGGCTCGGCCTCCGCTCACGCCACCAACTGCTCCGCCCGTTTCAGATCAACGGAGACAAGCTGCGACACGCCCTGTTCCTGCATCGTCACACCGAACAGCCGGTCCATCCGCGCCATCGTCACCGCGTGGTGGGTGATGATCAGGAACCGCGTATCGGCGCGGTTCACCATCTCGTCCAGCAGGTCGCAGAACCGGGTCACGTTGGCGTCGTCCAAAGGCGCGTCGACCTCGTCCAGCACGCAGATCGGGGCCGGGTTCACCAGGAAGACCGCAAAGATCAGCGCCAGCGCGGTCAGGGTCTGCTCCCCGCCCGACAGCAGCGACAGAACCGACAGTTTCTTGCCCGGCGGCTGGCACATGATCTCCAGCCCCGCCTCCAGCGGGTCCTCGGATTCCACCAGCACCAGGTTCGCCTCGCCGCCGCCAAAGAGGTGGCGGAACAGCATGCCGAAATTCCGGTTCACCTGGCTGAAGGCCTGCAACAGCCGGTCCCGGCCCTCGCGGTTCAGCCCGGCAATGCCGCCGCGCAGGGTGGCGATCGCCTCGGTCAGGTCGTTCTTCTCGTTGACCAGTTCGTCATGTTCGGCGGACACTTCCCTGGCGTCCTCTTCGGCCCGCAGGTTCACCGCACCAAGCGCATCGCGCTGGCGGCGCAGGCGGTTCAGGTCGTTCTCGATCTCTTCCGAGGACGGCATCTTTTCGACATCGACGTCGAGACTGTCGAGCAATTGCTTGGGCGACAGCTCCATCTCGTCGGCGATGCGTTCGGCGGCGGCGCTGACGGCCTCCTGCGCGGCGTCGGACCGGGCTTCGGCCCGGGCGCGCGCCTCGCGGGCCTCGGAGGCGGTCCGTTCCGCATCGCGTTCTCCGGCGACAGCTTCGCGCAGGGCGGCTTCGGCCTTGGACAGCGCATCGGCGGCTTCGGCCCGGCGCGCTTCGGCCTTGGCGATATCCGCGTTCAGCGCCTCGCGCTTTTCGGCCAGTTCACCGGGCTGGGCCGCGGCGGTTTCCAGCTCGGCCTCGCTTTCGGCCTTGCGGGTGTCGATCTCTCCGATCCGCTTGCCGGCGGTATCCAGTCGCAGCCGCCAGCCCGACAGCTCCTTCGTCACTTCCTGCGACCGCTTGACCCGCGCCTCGCCTTCCCGGCGCAGCTCGTCATGGGCGGCCCGGCGCGACATCATCGCCATCCGCGCGGCCTCCACGGTCATCTTCAGATCCTCGACGGCAGATCGCGCGCCATCGAGATCGGGCAATTCCCGCACGGCTTTCTCGGCGGCCTTCACCTGGGTCGAGGCCTCCAGCGCCTCTTCCTCATAACGGCTGACCGACAGGCCAAGGCTTTCCAGCTTGCTTTCGGCCATCGAATGATCCGCCTCGGCGCGGCTCAGCTTGCGCGCGGCCTGCGACACCAGACCATCGGCATCCTTGCGGGCCTGGCGGGCGGCGCGGTCGGCCTCCGTCAGGTCGGCAAGACGCTTGGACAGGCTCTCATGCGCGGCCTTGGCCCCTTCGGCCTGCGCGGTGGCGCGGGCCAGTTCCTGCTTCAGCTCTTCCAGCCGGTTCATCTGCTGCAGACGCAGCGCCGCGGCCGAGGGCGCATCCTCTGCCCAGGCGCGATATCCGTCCCACCGCCACAAATCCCCCTCGGCCGAAACCAGCCGCTGGCCCGGCAACAGAAGAGCCTGCAATTTCGGGGCTTCCTCGGCCTCGATCACCCCGATCTGGCCGATCCGGCGCAACAGGACGTCCGGCACCTCGACCACGTCCGACAACTGCTGCACCCCGGCAGGCAGGGCCGGCGCGTCGTCATATTCCGGCAGGTTCACCCAGCCCGACGGGCCATCGCCCGACACGACGGGCGCGCGCAGATCGTCCGCCAGCGCCGCGCCAAGCGCCTTTTCGAACCCCGGACGCACCCGCAGCTCGTCCATCACCTGGCCGCCCTCGGCGGTGTCGCGCTGCACCAGCCGGGCCAGCGCCGAAACCTCGGCCTGCAAGGCGTTCACCTCGCCCTCGGCCGAGGATCGCGCAGCGCGGGCATCGGCCTCGCGTGTTTGCGTATCGGCGCGGGCGGCTTCGGCCTCCACCAGGGTTTCCTCGGCCCGCTGGGCGGTGGCCTGGGCCTGGCTCAGCTCCGCCTCCGCGGCCTGCCGGTCCTCGGCGGCCTTTGCCAGCGCGGCCCGCGCCTCCGTCACGGCGGCCCGGGCCTTTTCGGCCTCGGCCTCGCTGCGGGTCAGGGTCTTGCGGCTGTCATCCAGCACGCGATGCGCGGATTGGTGGCGCGCGGCCAGGCGGGCCACGTCCTCGGTCAGTTCCGACAGGTCGCTCTCGCGCTGGCTGAGGACCGCACCGGCCTCGCGCGCGGCCTCGGCCGCCGTGGCCAACGCCGTGTCGTGTCCCTCACCGGCCTTGGTCAGTTCGCGTGCTTCCCATTCCAGCCGCTCGATCGTCTCGCCGGCATCGCGGTTCAGACCCTGTTCCCGCTCGCGGTCGCGGATCAGCTGGGCGATCCGGCCCTTCAGCCGTTCGATCAGCTCGACCGCGCGTTCCTCTTCCTCGACCATGGCGTCGCGCTGCACGCTCAGCCGTTGCAGGATAGCCCCCGCCACGGCCTCTTCCTCGCGCTTCGGCGGCAGCACGTCCTCGGCGGCGGCGCGCGCCTTTCCGGCGTCCTGCGCAGCGCGTTCGGCCTGGGCCGCACCGGTGACCTTTTCCTTCAGAGCAGCAAGCGCCGCGGCCCGCGCTTCCTCTGCCTCTTTCCAGCGGCGATACAGCAGCATCCCCTCGGCCTTGCGCAGATCGGTGCCAATGGCCCGATACCGCTGCGCCTGCCGGGCCTGCCGCTCCAGCGTGGCCAATTGCTGGGCCAGCGTCTCGATCACGTCATCGACGCGGCTCAGGTTCTGCTCCGCCCCTTTCAGCTTCAGCTCGGCCTCGTGGCGCCGCTGATAGAGGCCGGAGATCCCCGCCGCTTCCTCGAGGATCCGGCGCCGCGCCTTGGGCTTGGCGTTGATCAGTTCCGAGATCTGGCCCTGCCGCACCAGCGCCGGCGAATGCGAGCCCGTAGAGGCATCGGCGAACAGCATCTGCACGTCCCGCGCCCGCACGTCCTTGCCGTTGGCCTTGTAGGCCGATCCGACATCGCGGGTGATCCGGCGGACAATCTCGATCCCGTCCTGGTCATTGAATCCGGCCGGGGCCAGGCGTTCAGAATTGTCGATATGCAGCGACACTTCGGCAAAGTTGCGCGCCGGGCGGCTGGCAGCCCCGGCAAAGATCACGTCCTCCATCCCGCCGCCGCGCATCGCCGTGGGGCGGTTTTCGCCCATCACCCATCTCAGCGCTTCCAGCAGGTTCGACTTGCCACAGCCGTTCGGCCCCACGACACCGGTCAACCCGTCATGAATCAACAGGTCAGTCGGGTCGACGAAGCTCTTGAAGCCGGTGAGTCTGATTTTGGAAAAGCGCAAGTTGCAGGCCTGATCGTGATTCCGGTATCGCCTCAGCATGAAGGGGCCAAAGCCAACGAGTCAACGCTCACACGCTGGATATGGGGCCGTCAGACGACTTATCCCCAAGATATTGCGCCTTTCCGCCGCATACTTTCCGCCACAGCCAGCCGCAAATCGGATCCCGCGCGCCGCATTGGGCCTTGACCCTGTGGCCCTCTGCACGGCAGAACGAAACGGCATGGTTCCTCGCAAGGGCGCAAAGCGTCCGAGGATGAATTGGGAATGCGGAACGGGACGACCCATATCGGGGCCCTAGCCGCAGCCGCCCCCGCGACTGTAAGCGGAGAGCGCAGTGCCATACGCCACTGGGACACCGGGAAGGCGGCACAAGGCGCGATGACCCGCAAGCCAGGAGACCAGCCGTGCGTAACATGGTAACCAGCCGTCGGGGATGACGGCCAAGGAGATACAGATATGACGACCCAGACGCTCAGCCTTTCCGGCCTCCGTTCCGATATCCTGGCGCTCGCCGCCGTTGGCCTGATCGGCCTCGGGATCGTATTCGTGGCGGGCCACGCCCAGGCCGGCGCCCTGCACGATGCCGCACATGACGTGCGCCACGCCACCGGCTTCCCCTGCCACTGATCGTCTGACCCACACAGTCCGATGTTCCAGAAATTGCTGACCAGCGCGTTGTTCGCTGGATTTGCAGCGGGTCTGATCGCAGCCCTGCTGCAACTGGCATTCGTACAGCCCTCGCTCCTGCGGGCCGAGCTGTTCGAATCCGGCACGCTTACCCATTTCGGCTCCGGCCCCACGCCGGTCCCGGAAATCCCCTTTGCCATCGATCCGGTGCGCGATGCGCTGTCGGTGCTGTTCTCGGCACTGATCTACACCGGCTACGCGATGCTTCTTGTCGTCGCCATGTCCGTCGCCGAAAACCGCGGCGCGCGGATCGACGCCCGCACCGGCCTGATCTGGGGCGTGGCGGGCTTCGTCGCGGTCCAGCTGGCCCCGGCCTTTTCGCTGCCACCCGAATTGCCCGGCTCCGCCGCGGCAGAGGTCGGCGCGCGGCAGGTCTGGTGGTTCGTGACCATCGCCGCGACCGGTGCAGGGCTCGCCCTGATCGCCTTCGGCCGTAGCCTCTGGCCTGCACTGGCGGGCGCGGTGCTGATCCTGCTGCCTCATCTCGTCGGCGCGCCGCATCACGCCAGCTATGCCGGGCCGGTGCCGCCGGAACTCGCCGGGCTGTTCGCATCCCGCGCGCTTGGCGTCGGGCTGATGGCCTGGGCGATCCTCGGCACGATCGCCGGCTATGTCTGGTCACGGGGAGAGGCGCAATGAAGGCGAACCTCCTGCTTCTCGTGATCGGCCTCTTCTTCGGCACCGGCGCGGGGTTCCTGCTCGGCCAGACCGTCGAAGGGCCCGAAGGCCACGACCACGCAGCCCATGGCGAACCCCATGACGATGACGGGCCAATCGCGACGCATGACCATTCCGCCCTGATCGAGACCGATGCGGCCTCGGTCCGGGTCGCGGTCACGCCCGACGGGCCCGGCGCGCTGAACGTGCATATCATGCCCGACGGCATGAGCTTCGCCCCCGAGGCGGTGAATGCCACGCACGAGGATGGACAGGGCCACGCCCATGTCTACGTCAACGGCGTGAAAGAGGCGCGGGTCTACGGCCCCTGGATCCATCTCGACGGTCTGCCCTCCGGCCCCGCCACGCTGCGGGTGACGCTGAACGCCAACAGCCACGAACAGCTGGCCCATGACGGCACCCCGATCGAAACCACGACCGAGGTGACGATCCCATGACCCCGACCGCGCCCCGTCAGAGGTCCGGAATCCGCCC
This sequence comes from Pseudooceanicola atlanticus, assembly GCF_000768315.1. Taxonomy (GTDB): domain Bacteria; phylum Pseudomonadota; class Alphaproteobacteria; order Rhodobacterales; family Rhodobacteraceae; genus Pseudooceanicola; species Pseudooceanicola atlanticus. The sequence continues at coordinate 552,139 of NZ_AQQX01000001.1, read as the reverse complement.
GATCAGGCAATGCCGCAGCACCGGCAGACCCGTCGCATCGGCGATCCGGCCCCGGGGCGCGGCACGGTACAACGACAGGAAGGCGCCGGTCTCCGCCGCCGCCTCCGTGCTGACGGGACCGAAAAGGTATGCCTCCCGTCCCGGCTCCCGCACCGCCATCACGGGGGCCTGCGCGCAGGCATTCATGCAGCCGACGCGCCGCACCTCTTCGCCGCTGGCCTCGGCCGCCCGGTCGGCCAGCTCGGCCCCGCCCTCGCAATTGGCGCAGACAAAGATCATGCCGCCGCCCCTTTTCCAGATGTTCCCACGCTGATAGGCCCTATCCAGCCGTCATCGCAACCCGTAGAGGCCCCCTATGCCCGCCAAGATCCCCGCCACCGTCGTCACCGGTTTCCTCGGCGCCGGCAAGACCACCCTGATCCGCCACATGCTGGCCAATGCCAATGGCAAGCGGATCGCGCTCATCATCAATGAATTCGGCGACCTTGGCGTCGATGGCGACATCCTGCGCGGCTGCGGCGACGAAACCTGCCGCGACGAGGACATCATGGAGCTGTCCAACGGCTGCATCTGTTGCACCGTGGCCGAGGATTTCATCCCCACCATGGAAAAGCTGCTGGACCGCGAGGATCGCCCCGACCACATCGTGATCGAAACCTCGGGCCTGGCCCTGCCGCAGCCGCTGGTCCGCGCCTTCAATTGGCCCGCGATCTCGACCCGCGTGACCGTGGATGGCGTGGTCACCGTTGTCGACGGCCCGGCGCATCACGCAGGCACCTTCGCCCATGACGTGGCCGCCGTGGATGCACAGCGCGCGCTGGACGAGAACCTCGACCACGAAACGCCCCTGTCCGAACTTTTCGAGGATCAGCTGGCCTGCGCCGACATGATCGTCGTGAACAAGTCCGACCTGATGGACAGCACCGCGCTGACCACCACCACCCAGGCGCTGACCGACGGGTCGCGCCCCGGTGTCCGCGTGGTCCAGGCCGCCATGGGCGCGCTCCCGACCGAGGTGCTGCTGGGTCTGGAAACCGCGGCCGAAGCCGACATGGAGGCCCGCCACGAGGTGCATCACCATCATCACCACGACGATGACGAGGATGACGACCATCACCACGATCACGAACATGAACACGGCCATGACGAGTTCGAAAGCTTCGTCGTGACCCGTGGCGAGATCGCCGACCCCAAGGCCTTTGCCGAACAGGTGGCCGACACGATCCGCGCCCATGGCATCCTGCGCCTCAAGGGGTTCGCCGCCGTGGAATCGAAGCCGATGCGCCTGACGCTTCAGGCCGTCGGCCCCCGGATCGACACCTATTACGACCAGCCCTTCGGCGCCGCGCCCCGTGAAACCCGCCTCGTCGTGATCGGCCAGACCGGGCTGAACCGCGCGGCCATCGAACAGGCCCTGACCGCCTGAACCCCCAGCCCTGAGCCGCCCATGCTGATCATCGCCCCCGGCAACCCGACCGAACCGCCCGCCTCCGACCTGCTGGATGCCAGCCAGGCCCTGATGCGGCGCCTCTTCAACCCCGAGGAAAACCATTTCCTCAGCCACGCGGCGCTGGCCCAGCCCGACGTCCGGTTCTTCGTGGCGCGCGACGGGGCGGAAACGCTCGGTACTGCTGCGCTGAAGATCTGCGACGGCTACGGAGAGGTCAAAAGCTTCTTCGTGACCGAGGCCGCCCGCGGTCGCGGTGTCGGCGCCGCCCTGCTGCGCCAGATCGAGGACCAGGCCCGCGCCGAGGGCCTGACCGAGCTCAAGCTGGAAACCGCGGACAAGCTCGACGCCGCCTGCCGCCTCTACGAACGCCACGGCTTCACCCGTCGCGGCCCCTTCGGCGCCTACGAGGCGAACGGGACCTCGGTCTTCATGGAAAAGACGCTGGCCGCAGAGGACAGCTCGCCCGCCGCGTGACCACCGGCCCGCCGCGATGCGGGCCGCGGGGCATCCCTGTCCCGCCCAGACCTCAAGGATCGCCATGCACCTTCTCGCCGCCACCCCCGGACGTGTCGATGACGGCCAGGAACCGGTCGATCTGAACCAGTCGCCCGCCGACCTGGTGGTGATCTCGGCCGCCGACACCGAACTGGCCGCGCTGGCCCATGCCCGCCAGGCCATGACCGACCCGCCCGCCCTGCGGCTGGCGCAGCTGTCGAACCTGCAACACCCGATGTCGGTGGACCTGCACGTCGACAACACGGCAACGAAATCGCGGCTGGTCGTGGCGCGTATCCTGGGGGGCGCGGCGTACTGGAAATACGGGTTCGAACAATATGCCGCCCGCCTGCGCGAGGCCGGGGTGCCCTTCGCCGCCCTGCCCGGCGACGACAAGCCCGATGCCGACCTGCGCCGGTTCTCCACGGTGTCCGAGGAGGATTACACCGCGCTCTGGCAGGCGCTGGTTGAGGGCGGACCAGACAATGCGCAGACCTTCCTCGCCCATGCCAAGGCAATGCTCGACGACACCGACCGCCCGGCCCCGGCGCGACCGCTGCTGAAATCGGGCCTCTACTGGCCCGGCGCGACGGACCCGGACCTCGACACGCTGCGCGGGATGTGGACCCCCGGCGCTCCGGTCGTGCCCATCGTGTTCTACCGCGCCCTGCTGCAATCGGCCGACCTCGGCCCGGTGAACCGGCTGACCCGGCAATTGCTGCGCGCCGGCCTGAACCCGATGCCCGTCTACGTGGCCTCGCTGAAGGACCCGGTCTCGGCGGCAACGCTGGATCACCTCTTCACCGAAACGGGGCCCGAGGTCATCCTGAACTTCACCGCCTTCGCCGTCGGCTCTCCGCATGGCGACGACAGCGCCGCCAACCCGCTCACCGCGTCCTCGGCCAACAACAGCCCGGTCTTCCAGGTCGTGCTCGCCGCCACCTCCGAAGAGGTGTGGGAGGAGACCCTGACCGGCCTCTCGGCCCGCGACATCGCGATGAACGTGGCCCTGCCGGAGGTCGATGGCCGCATCCTGTCCCGCGCCGTGGCGTTCAAGGGCGAAAGCTTCTACGACGAGGCGACGGAATGCCCGATCGCCGGCTGGCAGACCCGGGGCGACCGGATCGACTTCGTCACCCGCCTCGCCGCCAACTGGACCGCCCTGCGCCGCACCGCCCCCGCCGACCGCCGCGCGGCGATCATCCTGGCGAATTACCCGAACAAGGACGGACGGCTGGCCAATGGCGTCGGCCTCGACACGCCCGCCGCCACGGTGCACGCGCTGAACCTGCTCGCGCAATCGGGCTATTCGGTCGACAGGACCCCAGCCGACAGCGATGCGCTGATGACCGACATCCTGGCCGGGCCGACCAATTACCTGACCGACCGCGCCGAACGGTCCGGCGGCCAGTTCCTGCCGCTCGATACCTACCTCGAACATTTCAACGCCCTGCCCTGGGACGTGAAGCAGCAGATCAACGACCGCTGGGGCGCGCCCGAGGACGACCCGTTCCTGCACGCGCTGACAGCCGACGACCTCGCCTCCCCCAGCTTCATCTTGCAAGAAATACTCCCGCCGGAGGCATCCGAAAGCGCGCCCCCCGCGAAGGCCCCGACCGAAGGCACCAAGGGGTTCAAACTCTCCCTCCACCCCCATGGCAATGTCATGGTCGGCGTCCAGCCCGCGCGCGGCTACAATATCGACCCAGAGGAAACCTACCACGCCCCCGACCTGCCCCCGCCACACAATTACCTGGCCTTCTACATCTGGATCCGCGAGGTCTGGGGCGCCCAGGCGCTGATCCATATGGGCAAGCACGGCAACCTGGAATGGCTGCCCGGCAAGGCCATCGCCCTGTCGGAAACCTGCCTGCCCGAGGCGGTGATGGGGCCGATGCCCCATATCTACCCGTTCATCGTCAACGACCCGGGCGAAGGCACCCAGGCCAAGCGCCGGGCGCAGGCGGTGATCGTCGATCACCTGACCCCGCCGCTGACCCGCGCCGAAAGCTACGGACCGCTGCGCGACCTCGAGGCTCTGGTCGATGAATATTACGAGGCCGCCGGCGTCGATCCCCGCCGCATCGACCACCTGAGGAAGGAAATCCTGTCGCTGACCTCGGTGTCGGGCGTGGACAAGGATGCGGGCTTTACCGGCGACCAGGAAACGGACCTGGCCAAGCTCGACGCATGGCTCTGCGATCTGAAAGAGGCGCAGATCCGCGACGGGCTGCACGTCTTCGGCCAATCGCCCGAGGGGCGGCTCTACCGCGACCTGCTGATCGCCTTGACCCGCATCCCGCGCGGTGATGGCAGCGGGCGCGACGCCTCCCTGCCGCGCGCGCTGGCCGCGGATCTGGGGCTGGACTTCGACCCGCTCGATTGCGACATGTCCGCGCCCTGGACCGGGCCACAGCCCGAGGCCCTCAAGACGGTGTCCCCGGACAGGTGGCGCAGCCAGGGCGATACGGTGGAACGGCTGGAATTGCTGGCGATCGAGCTGGTCGATGCCATCCTGGCGGATGACACGCCGGAGGCGACATCCCGGATCGGCCCCGCCTCTGCCGCCGTGCTCGACGAGATCCGCGACCGGATCGCGCCGACCCTCGCAGCCTGTGGCGAGATGGAGGGCTCGGGCCTCCTCACCGCCCTTTCAGGGCATTTCGTCGCCCCGGCGCCATCCGGCGCGCCGACAAGAGGACGGCTGGACACGCTGCCCACAGGGCGCAACTTCTTCTCCGTCGACAGCCGCGCCGTGCCCACCCCGACCGCGTGGAAACTCGGCTGGAAATCCGCCAACCTGCTGATCGAACGTCACCTTCAGGATCATGGCGATTACCCCCGCACCCTGCTGGTCACCGCCTGGGGCACGGCCAACATGCGCACGGGCGGCGACGACATCGCCCAGGCGCTGGCCCTGATGGGGGTGAAGCCGCAATGGGACGCCGCCAATCGCCGCGTCACCGGGTTCGAGGTGCTGCCCGCCTCCGTCCTCGGCCGACCCCGGGTCGACGTGACGTTGCGGATCTCGGGGTTCTTCCGCGACGCCTTCCCGCAGCTCATCGCGCTCTTCGACAGCGCCGCCCGCGCGGTACAGCAGATGGACGAGGCCGAGGACCAGAACCCCGCCGCCGCGCGCACCCGCGCGGGCGAGGCCGCGCACCGCATCTACGGCTCCAAGCCCGGCGCCTATGGCGCGGGCCTGCAGGCGATGATCGACGAAAAGCTGTGGAACGACACGGCGGACCTGGCCGAGGCCTACCTGACCTGGGGCGCCTATGCCTACGGCGCCAAGACCGAGGGCGAAGCCGACCGCGCCGGACTGGAACAGCGGCTGGGCCAGGCCGAGGCGATCGTTCAGAATCAGGACAACCGCGAACACGACCTGCTGGATTCGGACGATTACTACCAGTTCGAGGGCGGCGCCTCTGCCGCGATCCAGCACCTGCAGGGCGCGGCGCGGCCGGTCTATCACAACGACCATTCCCGCCCCGAACGCCCGGTCATCCGCACCCTCGACGAAGAGATCTCGCGCGTGCTGCGCTCCCGCGTGGTGAACCCGAAATGGATCGACGGGGTGAAACGGCACGGCTACAAGGGCGCCTTCGAGATTGCCGCGACGGTGGATTACCTTTTCGCCTTCGCGGCCACGACCGGTGCGGTGAAGAACCACCATTTCGACCTTGTCGAACAGGCCTTCCTCGAGGACGAGGAAACGCGCCAGTTCATCGCCGATCACAACCCCGCCGCGCTGCGTGAGATCGCCGAACGCCTGCAGGAGGCGATCGACCGCAACATGTGGGTGCCGCGCAGCAACTCCGCCCGCGCGCGGATCGAGGGGGCGCTGTGACGCGCCGGGCCAGGCCACGGCCCGGGCACGCGGGATGACACCGCTGCGCCTCTTCCCAGGGGACGACATGGGCCCGGTCCATGCCCTGCTGACCGCGGCCTTCGCCTATATGGAGGGGCGGATCGACCCGCCTTCCTCCCTGTCGCGCATGACGCCCGACACCCTGTCGGAAGAGGCCGCACGGAAAGAGCTCTGGGTGATCCCCGACCCTGCTGCCCCGCACGCATCCCCCACCCCGCAGGCCTGCGTGATCCTGACACCGCAACCGGATCACCTCTATTTCGGCAAGCTCGCCGTGGCGGAGCAAGCGCGCGGCAAGGGGCTGGCCCGGCAGCTGATCGAACTGGCCGAAACCCGCGCCCGGACGCTTGGCCTCCCGCGTCTCAGGCTGCAGACCCGGGTGGAGTTGGTCGAGAACCACGCCACCTTCACCCGGATGGGCTTCGTCCAGACCGGATTGACGGCGCATGAGGGCTATGACCGCCCCACCAGCCTCACCTTCGACCGCATGGTCCCAGATCAGGGCGGCATCAGCAGCGGCGCGTGACGTCCAGGCGATAACCCCGCCGCCCCTTCAGCACCGCATCGACCTCGCAGGGGGGGTGGCCCGTGGCAGTGGTGGCAGGGCAGGACAGCTCTCCGACAAGGATCGCGGCATCTCCGGCCATATACTTGACCCGACAGCCCGTGACCTGCTGCATCGCCACCGCCGCGCGCCCGGCCAGCGGGCCGATCCGGGGGGCATATTGCACGTTGGTCCGCACCGATTGCGCCTGATCCCCCTTGCGGTAGATCATGAACTCCGACCCGTCGACGCTTGCCCTTGCCCCCGGCACGCCGCGAAACTCGTCCACCGGCGCGGCACAGCCGGCCAGCAGGGCGACGATGAACAGCCTCCGCATCGGCTCAGCCCTCCGCAGGGGTGTAGAGGAACCGGCTGCCATCGCCCAAGACGACGTAACAGCTCTGCCCGTTGATACTCATGCGGCGGGCGCGATCCTGACGGGCCCGGGCCTGGGCCAGGGCGGCGCGCCCGTCCGGCCCCTCGCAGACCGGGATCGCAACCTTGGAATAGCCCTTGTCGCGCAGACACAGCTCGTGATGCTTCTGGCGCAGCGTTGAATTGGTATCGACGGAATACAGCCCCACATAAGGCGCCCAGCCGACCTGCGTGTTGGTCGGCACCTTCTGGGTCGAGGTCGTGGCGCAGCCCACCACGTCCCGCTCGTACCGGTCATAGGTGACACCGGGCTTCACCATCATCTCGGTCGTGATACAGCCCCCGGTCAGCGTCAGCGCGGCCAGCGCCATGGTCCAATCTCTCATCTGTCCCCCTCCTGGTCCTTGCCCCGGACGGGCAGTCGCCCGGATGCGGGTCAAGCAGGCCATGGCCGGGTTAAGATGCCGTTAACCACGGCACAGCCCGGATCGGACCCTGCGACACCCTGTCCACTCACATTCCAGTTTTCGCATATTATATACATTCCATAATATGAATGCGAAAAGGGATACGCAGCCATGTCACTCCAAACGCGTCCGGCGGATCGCTACAACCCGCTCTACTTCCTTGCCTCTGTCGGGGCTGGCGGTCTGGCCGTCACCTTCTTCATGTACCTGTTCTTCTGGGTGCCGCATCCCGGTCAGCCCGTCCCCGTCTTCGAAGACATCATGGCCGCCTGGGCCAAGGGCAACCTGCCCCAGCAGATCGCCATCGTGATCGCCATGGCCGGCATCGCCACCTTTGCGGTCCTCAACATCAAGGCGCTGATTTGGAACCTGTCGGCCTTTGCCAAATGGTCCCGGACCGAGGCCTATACCAACCTGCGCCAGACCAATGCCGAGGCCACGCTGCTGGCCCGCCCGCTGGCGCTTGCCATGTCGGTGAACGCGATGTTCATCGTCGGCATGGTCTTCGTGCCCAACCTGTGGAGCGTGGTCGAATACCTCTTCCCCGCCGCCATGGTCGCCTTCGTTTTGGTCGCCGGCATGGCCCTGCGTGACATCGGCCGCTACCTGGGCCGGATCCTGTCGACCGGCGGCGCCTTCGACATGAGCCAGCACAACAGCTTCGGTCAGCTTCTGCCCGCCTTCGCCCTTGCCATGGCCGGTGTCGGCCTCGCCGCCCCTGCCGCGATGTCGCACACCACCACCACCGTGGGTGTCGCCATGGTCCTGTCGACCTTCCTGGGCACCGCCGCACTGGTCTATGCGGTGATCGCACTGATGACGGCCATGTCCTCGATGCTGCACCACGGCACCGCGAAAGAGGCCGCGCCGACGCTGATGATCGTGGTTCCGCTGATGACCATCCTCGGCATCCTGCTGATGCGCCAGGATCACGCCCTGCACGTCACCTTCGGCGCCCATTCCACGGATGGCGAGACCATGGTCTTCCTCGCCCGGTTCGTGTCGGTCCAGGTGCTGTTCCTGCTGCTTGGCCTGACCGTGATGATCCGCCAGGGCTATTTCCGGGACTTCGTCTTCGGCACCAAGACCTCTCCGGGATCCTATGCGCTGGTCTGCCCCGGCGTGGCCTTCCAGGTGATGATGTTCTTCTTCATCCACAAGGGTCTGGTCGCCGCCGATGTGCTGACCAAGTTCTCCCCCGCCTACTGGGCCCTGATCGCGGTCGCCCTGGCCTCCCAGGCCGCCATGATCGCGCTGGTCCTGCGGCTGAACCGTCAGCACTTCGCCCGCGCCGCTCAGGCCCCTGCGGTTCCGGCAGAATGATGTCGGGTTGAACAGGCCGGTCCCGTCCCTGGTCGGGCTGGCCCCAAGCCGGCCCGATCTCCGGCCTGAGTAACGAGTAGACCGGTATCACGGCCGGGTCCCCACCCTGGACCCGGCCGTTTTCTTTTGCGCCCCCCCGGTCAGTACCGCGCGGGCGCCAGGCGCCGCGCGATGGCAAAGGCCAGCGGGGTCGTCACCTGCGTGAACAGGAAAGCGATCGGCCAGGCGATCAGCGCCTGACGCGGCCAGGCCGCCAGCCATTGCGACGTCGGGCCCAGCACGATCAGCGACATGGTCCCGGACATGAGGGTGGCCATCATGAATGTGATGAGGACCTGCGCGAGGATGATGGATGTCTTGGTCATTTCCGTCTTCTCCGGATTGCGGTCGGACGGGGAGGTCGCACCATCCCCGGCACCGACCAGGTTTGGGTCGATGCCGTGGGTTCGCAGACAGGTGCGACTGGATCTCTGTGGGGCAGAGGGCCGGAGTAACCAACCGGCCTCGAAATCTTCTCGGCCCGTCGGGGATACGGCCGGGGACCCTTGCCCGCAAGTCCAATCCGCCGGAACGTTGCGGCGCGGGGTCGGGATCACCGCAATCACCCTGCGCGCTGCCACTTGTTGCGGCAATCGGCCCGGCCCCCGGCACCGTTTTCGCACCGACGCAAAACCGACCGGATACCGACGTAATACCGACGTGCCGTTCGGTGGGGTAACCCGGGCTTGTCATCCCCCGTCCGCTCCCCCAGAGTCGCCACCCAGAACGGAGATCCCAGATGACCCAAGACCCCGACCGCCACGCCCAGAAGATGGCCAAGAAGAAGGCCGCTCGCGACCGGATCATGGCCACCAAGACCGACCAGAAAGGCCTGGTCATCGTGCATACCGGCAAGGGCAAGGGCAAAAGCTCTGCCGCCTTCGGGATGATCTTCCGATGTATCGCCCATGACATGCAATGCGCCGTGGTCCAGTTCATCAAGGGCGGCATGTCCACCGGGGAGCGCGACCTGATTATGTCCCGCTTTTCAGACATTTGCTCGTTCCACACGATGGGCGAGGGCTTCACCTGGGAAACCCAGGACCGCACCCGCGACACCGAAATGGCCCAGGCCGCCTGGGAAAAGGCGAAAGAGCTGATCCGCGATCCCTCCAACAAGATGGTGCTTCTGGACGAGGTCAATATCGCCCTGCGCTACGACTACCTCGACATCAACGAGGTCGTGGAATTCCTGACCACCGAAAAGCCCGAGATGACCCATGTCGTCCTGACCGGTCGCAACGCCAAGGACGAGCTGATCGAGATCGCGGACCTCGTCACCGAGATGGAGCTGGTCAAGCACCCCTTCCGCTCCGGCATCAAGGCCCAGATTGGCGTGGAATTCTAGTGCGTTAACCTGTTTCGGCGCGTTCCGGACCGCGCCGAAATCCCCCCCTTCTCCGCCCCTTTGAGATAAATTTTCAGAGGGGCGGATAAATCCCGGTTCCGGCCGCGTCCACAGGGTAGTCCATCTGCAAGGAACGCCCTCGATGCCCGACCCCCAGCCCGCCAAGTCCCGGCTTCTGCCGGGGGACGAAGCCCCCCTGTTCAGCCAGGCGACCCTCAACACCAAGCGCTATGCCTTCGGGTCTGCCGCCGGGCGCTACCTGGTCCTCTGCTTCTACGGCTCCGCCGCAGACCCGCATTCCGTCGCGGCCCTACAAGAGGTCATGCGTCGGTCGGATCTGTTCGACGATGCCTTCGCCAGCTTCTTCGGCGTGACCCAGGACACCGCGGACGCGGACAACCCCGAGGTCGTGACCCGCATTCCAGGCATCCGCAACGTGCTCGATTTCGACTATAGCGTCGCGCAACTCTACGGGGTTCTCGACGGGAAGCCACGGGTCGGAATCGACAAACTTACCATGCTGCGTCAATGGGTTGTCATCGACCCGAGCCTGCGGATCATCCGTGTCATCCCCTTTGCAAAGGACCGGTCGGACATCGCGCAGGTGATGGCCTGCCTCGACGCACTGCCCGCACCCGACATGCATACGGGCATCGCCCTTCAGGCGCCGATCCTTTACCTGCCAAACGTGTTCGAACCGACCCTCTGCCAGCACCTGATCGACCTCTACGAGGCCGATGGCGGCGAGGAGAGCGGCTTCATGCGAGAGGTCAATGGCCGCACAGTCGGCGTGAGCGACCATAGCTTCAAGAGCCGCCGGGACTTCAACCTCGAAGACAAGGCGCTGATCAACCTGATCCACAATCGCATCCGTCGCCGGGTCATCCCCCAGGTTCACAAGGCCCACCAATTCACCGTCACCCGGATGGAGCGCAACATCGTCGCCTGCTATTCCGCCGCCGATGGCGGCCACTTCGCGCCGCACCGCGACAACACGACCAAGGGCACCGCGCATCGCCGCTTTGCCGTGTCGATCAACCTGAACGACGATTTCGAAGGCGGCGAGGTCAGCTTTCCCGAATACGGCACGCGCGGCTACAAGGCGCCCCAGGGCGGCGCCGTGGTCTTCTCGTGCTCGATGCTCCACAAGGTCAGCCGCGTCACGCAGGGCAAGCGCTATGCCTTCCTGCCGTTCCTCTACGACGAGGCCGCGGCGCGTATTCGCGATGCGAACCGGGGGTTTATCGACGAAGGTGTGAGCCGGGAACCGCAGGCCGGATGACCCGCAAGCCGCGCTGAAAATGAAAAGGACCCGGAGGCTATCCTCCGGGTCCATCTTGTTCGTCCGTCCGGTGTCTTGACCGGATCAGTGAAGCTTGGCTTCGACCGTGTCGATCGAGTCGTCGATCATCTTGTTGGCATCCGCGGCCTTGATCTGGCTGGTGATGACGTCACGGGCAGCGGCCACGGCAACGGCCACGGCGCGGTCCTTGACCTGCTTGACCGCCGATGCTTCGGCAGAGGCGATCTGATCTTCGGCGGCGGCCAGGCGGCGCTTGATCGACAGGTCCAGGTCCTTCTTGGCCTGTTCGGCCGCGTCGGCGGCTTCGGCCTTGGCGGTGGCGACGATACGGTCGGCCTGTTCCTGAACGTCTTTCTGCTTGCGCTCGTAGGAGGCCAGCAACGCCTGTGCTTCTTCACGCAGGGACTTGGCTTCGTCCAGTTCGGACTTGATGCCTTCGGCCCGCTTGTCCAGCATTCCGCCGATCATGCCCGGAACCTTGAAGTAGAACAGGACCGCGATGAACAGCAGGAAGGCCAGCAGGACGATGAAGTCCGTGTTGCCGAGCGAGAAGAACGGGCCCGATGCGGCAAAGGCCGGCTGGGCTGCGACGATGGCGGCGAGGGTGGCGAGGTAACGCATGGGTCAGCCTTTCATCCGGTCTGCAACGGCCTTGTCGACATCCTTGGCATCGGCAGAAAAGCCCAGCCCGGCAACGACGGCAGCTGCGGTGTCCTTGGCGACGGCTTCGACGCTTTCCATCGCGTTGGCGCGAATTTCAGCGATGGCCTTTTCGCCCTCGGCGGTCTTGGCGGCGATCTCGGCATCCGCCTTGGCGGTGGCCTCGTCAAGTTCGGCCTGAATTTCGGCGCGGGTCTTGGCGATGATCTCGTTGGCCTCGACACGAGCGTCGGCCAGCGCCTTTTCATAGGCGGCCTCGGCCTCGACGGCCTTCTGTTTCAGATCTTCGGCGGCGGCGATATCATTGGTGATGGTGCCGGCACGTTCAGCCAGAACCGCCCCGATACGCGGCAGGGCCACGCGGGACAGGATGAAGTAGATCACCACCAGGGTGACGATCAGCCAGAAGATCTGATTGCCCCAGTGATCGAAGTTCAGCTGCGGCATGCCGGGTGCAGAGCCCGCGGCGTGCTCGGCGACGCCGGTTGCGTCCGCAAGACCGTCTCCGTGTTCCGTAGCCATGGCATTGTCCTCCGTAGGAGCGTTCGAATATCGGTCGGTCTTTCCCGATGGTCAGGGCCTTTCGGCCCGGTGGCACCTTGGGTGCCTCGCAACGGGCGGAACCGTGAACGGCCCCGCCCCTGCGTAAGGATAATGTCGTCCGTGACTTAGACGGCGAACATCAGCAGCAGAGCCACGAGGAAGGCGAAGATGCCCAGGGCTTCTGCGAATGCGATGCCGATGAAGAGGGTCGCGGTCTGGCCGGCTGCTGCCGACGGGTTGCGCAGTGCGCCGGACAGGAAGTTGCCTGCCACGTTGCCCACACCGATTGCGGCTGCGCCGGAACCGATTGCTGCGAGGCCTGCGCCGATGTGTGCGAGATCGCCTTCCATGATGTGTCTCCTTACGATGATATTGGAAGTTTCGATGAAAGTCCGAACCTTAGTGGCCGGGATGCAGGGCATCCTTGAGGTACACGCAGGTCAGAATGGTGAACACGTAAGCCTGGATGAAGGCCACGAGAACTTCGAGCCCGTACATCGCGGTGATCGCGACAACGGAAACCGGGGAAATCACGGCGATGGCGGCAAAGCCCGCGAACACCTTGATCACCGCGTGGCCCGCCATGACGTTGCCGGCCAGACGAATGGAGTGGCTGACAGGGCGGACGAAGTAGGAAATCAGCTCGATCACGGCGAGGATCGGGCGCAGCGGCAGCGGCGCCGAGGACACCCAGAAGAGGCCCAGGAACTTGGCGCCGTTCTTCATGAAGCCGTAGATCGTCACCGTCAGGAAGACCGCCAGGGCCAGCACCACGGTCACCGCGAAGTGGGACGTCGTGGTAAAGGACATCGGGATCAGGCCAAGGAAGTTGGCGAAGACGATGAACATGAAGAGGGTCATGACATAGGGGAAGAAGCCGACGGCATCCTTGCCCGCCACGTCTTCGACCATCTTGTAGACGAAGCCGTAGGCCATTTCCGCGATGGACTGGCCCTTGGAGGGAATCGTTGCGCGACGCGAGGTCATCAGGACCATCAGAATCGTCATGGCGACAACCGCCAGGAACATCCAGAGCGTCGCGTTGGTGATCGTGTACCAGTGCACTTCGCCATCGCCGAAAAGCGGCTTGACGATGAACTGGTCCATCGGGTGGAAAACCAGCCCGCCTTCTTCGCCGTGTGCTTCCGCTGCTTCGGTCGCCATGTCAGTCCCTCTCGTCCTGCCCGGCCGGATCGCTCTCGGCCGTCTTGTCCCCCTGGAACTCCGCCGCGGTGCGCATCATCGTCTTGATGCCGGCCGCGAGGCCCAGAAATGTAAATATCACCATCAGGAACGGCAGAGTGCCGAACAGTGCGTCCAGCCCGTACCCGATGCCAAAGCCGATCCCCAGACCGGCCACGAGTTCGATCACCATCCTCCAGGCGAGGTTCGCCGCGGAATAATGTTCGTCCCCGCGGGGTTTCGGTGCCTGCGCGCCCTTGGCCGCTGCAATCCGTTCCTCAAGCGCGGCCAACTGCCGGGATTGGTCGGGATCGGACACTTTTGCCCCCTTGGTAAAGTTGCTGCTTTGCTATGGCGGGAGGGGGCATGAGTCAAGCGGCCTCAGGCCCGCAATGCGGACGCGGCAAGCCCTTGTTATTAATACGTTTTCAATCGCATTGCGGCAGGTGGGTCAGCACGCCGCGCCGCCCTGCGGCCGGAAATCCGCGCCCGGGGCATATTCAACTGCAAGGTTGAGAATGGAAAATCACGCCATTTCAAAAGCTCAACCCGGTGGTTGACCATCGGGGCCGTCCGGGGGCAGATGGATCATGTCCGATCCGCTCGACACCGTATTCGCCGCCCTGGCCGACCCGACCCGCCGCCGCATCCTGTCGATGCTGCTGGAGGACGACATGGCCGTGACCGACGTGGCCGATCCGTTCGACATGTCGCTGGCCGCGATCTCGAAGCACCTGGGCATTCTGACCCGCGCCGGCTTGATCTCTCAGGAGAAGCGGGGCCGGGTCAAGTGGTGCAAGCTGGAGCCCGACGCCCTGCGAGAGGCCAGCGTCTGGATGCAGGGCTTCGGCCAGTTCGAGCCGGTGAACCTGGACGCCTTCGAACGGTTCCTGGAAACGGAATTGCGCAGCGAGCCCGACGACTAGGCCTGCTCGTTCTTCAGCAGCATCAGCAGCGACACCATCGTCAGCGCGACACCGCCCAGGATCGCCAGCGGCGGCAGGTCGCCATGCATCGCGATCTCCCACAGGATGACCCAGGAGGGCACGAGGTAGGTGTAGGCCATGACCTTGGCCGAGGGCAGACGAAGGGAGGCATATTGCATCAGCACGAAGGTCACCGCCGAGGCAAAGACCGCGACATAGAGGATCGTGACCCAGACGATCGGCGGAAGCGCGGCCCAATCCGTCGCCACGATGTCGTTGAAGCCGTAGATCGTCACCGTCAGGCAGGCCGCGCAAAGCATCCCGAAGGAAAACACCACCGCCGGTTCGCCCCGGTTCAGGCGCGGCACCATCGGGGTATAGAGCGCATGGGCCACGCAGCCCCAGAAATAGACCCATTCGCCGCGCCCGATCTCGAACCGCAGCAGGGCGGCAAGATCGGCCCGGAAGATCACCCAGACCGCGCCGACCGCACCGATGGACAGGGCCAGCGCCATCCGCCGGGTCGTGATCTGGCGCAGCAGCAGCCAGCCAAACCCCGCCGACATGACAGGAACGAGGGTAAAGACCGCCGCCGCCGACACCGGATGCGCGGTCTTGAGCCCTTCGAACATCAGGACGAAATAGCTGGCAAAGACGCCGCCCATCAGCAGGTAGCGCCACGGCGCGCGGAAGGCAGAGCGGGGAATGCCGGTCGTCGCCCAGGCGGCAGCCCCGACCATCAGCGCCGCCAGGAAGAACCGCAGCGCGTTCAGCGCGGCCGGCGCGATATGCGGGGCGGCCAGAACGCCCAGCGAAAACGACCCCGCCACCAGCGACGAGAAACACAGCATCGCCAGGTGGCCGCGCAGGCTGTCGCTCATTCCTCGTCGGTCCGCATGTGGGCGGTGTGTTTCTTGAGGTATTTCAGGAAGGTCTGCACCTTGTTCGTCCGGTGCAGATCCATGTGGGTGACCAACCACAGCCGGCTTTCCCATTCATCCAGCGGCGGATGCACCTCGATCAGGTCATCGTTCTGCTCGCACTCGAAGGTGCGCAGGAACCCAAGACCGACGCCCTGCAGCACGGCCTGCCGGGTCGCCACGTCATCGCCCGAGCGGAAGACGATCTGCCGTTCGGGGATATTCTCGCGCATCCACCGCGCAAAGGGTGCGCGGCTGGACGGGTCGTCGGCCCCGACAAAGCGGTGGCCATCCATGTTGCCCGGAATCTCGGGCATGCCGAACCGGTCGATATAGTCGCGCGAGCCGTAGATGCCGAAGCGCAGCTTGAGCAACGGCTGCACCACGTTGTCGGGCTGGCTGGGCGGGCTGCCGGCGCGGATGGCCACATGCGCCTCGCCATATTCCAGGCGGAACAGACGCGCGGAGGTCAGGTAACGCAGGATCACGTCGGGATAATCGCTCTGGAACCGCGACAGGACGGGAACCAGGAAATCCGACAACCCCGTCAGCGTCGTCACGACCAACTCGCCCGACACGTCGTTGCCCCGCCCCTTGATCCGGCCCGAGAGCTGGCTGAACTGATCGTCGGTGGCCTGGGCCACGCGCAGCAGGTCCTGCCCCGCCTCTGTCGGGGTGTAGCCGCGGGCATGGCGCTGGAACAGCTTAACCCCCAACCGCCCTTCAAGCGCGTCGATATGGCGGATCACGGTGGCATGGTGCACGCCCAGAACGTCGGCCGCCCCCGATACCGTGCCGAGGCGCGCCACCTGGTAAGCCGTGCGGATTTCATCCCAATTGTCCATGGTGGGGTCTTTTCTGTGCGATCAGGAACTAACGCACGCAACAAACCGTGTTTTGTGCGCAGAAGCAAGGGGAGCCCGCGCGCGATCACGCTGCGCTATCGAGGAAATCCTGCAAGCGATCCGCGAAATGCGGGATGGCGGAGGGGTGGTCGCGATAGGCGTGCGGTGGCATCAGGAACCAGCCCTGCCCCTCGTCGCCAAAGACGATGTCATCGGCGCGATGTTCCTCGAGGCGGGCGGCGAAATACCAGACAGGGCCATGCGGACGCTCCGCCCACATGCGCCAGGCGACGTCGTCGCGGACCAGATGCAGGCCGATCTCTTCCTCGGTTTCGCGCAGGGCGCAATCCAGCGGGGTTTCCGCGCCCTCGCGACCGCCGCCGGGGAAATCCAGCCTGCCGGGCCAGGGGATGGCCGGGTCATTGTCGCGGCGGATCACCAGAAGGTGGGGACCGATCAGCAGGATCAGCTTTGCCCCCGCAAAGTCCCGCTCGGCCCGCTGCTCTCCGGCATCTGTGCTGTGGTGCGCCTGCATGATGCGTCTTATATAGGGTGATATTCCCCGTTCAACGAGGTTGGCCCCCGCCGATGGACGCACTTTGCCGCGACTGCCTTGAGATGTTCACCGCCCAAGCGAGCGGATTCCTGCGCTGTCCGGCCTGCCGCAGCCCGCGGGTCATCGCCCATGCGGAGCTCAACACCCTGTCCATCGCGCACATGGATTGCGACGCCTTCTACGCCTCGGTCGAGAAACGGGACAATCCCGCGCTGGCCTCCAAACCCGTGATCATCGGCGGCGGGCGGCGCGGCGTCGTGTCGACGGCCTGCTATGTCGCACGCATCCGGGGCGTGCGGTCGGCCATGCCGATGTTCCAGGCGCTGAAGCTCTGCCCCGACGCCGTCATCATCAAGCCGCGCATGCAGGCCTATGTGGAGGTCTCGCGCGAGATCCGCGCGATGATGGAGGAAATGACGCCCTCAATCGAACCGCTGTCGCTGGACGAAGCGTTCATCGACCTGACCGGCACTGCCCGGCTGCACGGACACCCGCCCGCCTACATGCTGGCCCGGCTGATCAAGCGGATGCGGGACGAGCTGGGGCTGACCGGCTCCATCGGGCTGTCGCATAACAAGTTTTTGGCCAAGGTCGCCTCCGACCTCGACAAGCCGCACGGCTTTTCCGTGATCGGAGAGGCGGAGACCGCGGATTTCCTGCGCGACAAACCGGTGCGGATGATCTGGGGGGTTGGCGCGGCGGCGCAGGCGTCTTTGGAGAAATCCGGCATCCGCACCTTCACCGACCTGCTGAGATGGGAGCGTGAAGACCTGATCGCACGCTTCGGGTCGATGGGCGACCGGCTGTGGCACCTGGCGCGCGGCCAGGACAAGCGGCGCGTTTCGGCCCATGCCCCGATGAAGTCGATCTCGAACGAAACGACCTTTCACGAGGATACCGGCGATCCCGACCTGCTGGACGGTCACCTGTGGCGGATGGCGGAAAAGGTCGCGGACCGGGCCAAGGCCAAGGGGCTGGCGGGCCGCGTGGTCACGCTGAAACTGAAACGGGCGGATCATTCCAGCCTCTCGCGCCGGGTGTCGCTGCGCGAACCGGCGCAGCTGGCCGATACGATCTATCGCACCGCAAGGGGGCTGTTCGACGGCGTGGGGCCCGAAGGCCCCTATCGCCTGATCGGGGTTGGCATCGCAGACCTCTCGGCCGAGGACAACGGGGGCGCCTCGGGCGACCTGCTCGATCCGGATGCCAGGCGCCGGGGGGAAGCCGAACGCGCCACGGATGCGATCCGCAAACGCTTCGGCCCCGACGCGATCCTGAAAGGGCGTGCCCTTCGTTAGAATTCCTTCGGCGGATCGATCCAGTGGCCGGCCGGGCTCCACCGGCGGGGCTTTTTCTCGATCGGGCGCACTTTGGTGTCGTTGATCCGCGTCGCGGTCATGAAAGAATTTGCGTAGATACCAAGCATCGAAACCTCCTGCCTTGGCGTTTCCTGATGCGTCATAGATGGACCTATTCCCAATAAAACGCTAATCAGGAATAGAAGGCATATGTAAGCTGAGGTTACATTGGACTGGACCGCCCTGCCCCCGTTGACCGCGCTGCGTGCGCTGGCCGCCTATGCCGATACCGGCTCCATGGCCGAGGCCGGGGCGCGGCTGAACGTGAGCCATGCGGCGATCAGCCAGCAAATCCGGGCGCTTGAGGAGAACCTGGGCGTTGCGCTGCTGGACCGCCAGGCCCGCAGCGGCGCCCTGACCCCAGAGGGCCGCGCCCTGGCCGAGGCCGCCCTGACGGGCTTTGCGGACATGGCCAGCCTTGCGGCCGAATTGTCCGGCCGGGACGAGGAACGGCCGATCCAGATTTCCACCACGCCCAGCTTTGCCTCCTACTGGCTGATGCCGCGCCTGGCCGAGTTCCGCGAAAAGAACCCCGGTTATTCGCTGATGATCGACCCCTCGCCTGATTTGCGGGCTTTGCAACCCGGCGGCCTGGACATGGCCGTCCGCTACGGCAGCGGCACCTGGCCGGGGCTGGACGCCGAACTGCTGATCCATACCCCAATCGCCATCGTTGCCGCCCCCGCCCTGGTCGGCGATCGCGACTTCGCCAATCCGACCGAACTGACGCAGTTTCACTGGCTGCAGGAGCTGGGAACCAACGAAGCCTCTGATTACCTGGAATATTTCGGCACCGTGCTGGACAAGAGCCGGGGCCTGACCTCGCTGCCCGGCAACCTGATGGTCGAGGCCGCCCGCGCCGGACAGGGTGTCGCGGTCACGGCCCGCGCCTTCATCGAACCGGATCTCGCCGCAGGTCGGCTGAGGCTGCTCTTCGAGGATTCGCGCAAGAAGGGGTACTACCTGGTAAGCCGTCCCGGCGTCATGCGCCCTTCGGCCCGGGCGCTCTATCGCTGGATTCGAAGCCAGGCGAAGATGGACACGCCAACGTGATCGCCTGACTGGCCTGCAGGTCGGAAAATGATAGACCAAAAATGTCTCATTTGATGCAGGTCAATGTTGACCCTTGCCGCCCCTGCGAGAAGCATTCCGAAAAGCAGATGCAATCGGAGTGAGTCCCTCGTGTCCGTCACAGATCCGCAAACCCCAGAAAAGCTCTATGCCGCGCGCGAACCGATCTTTCCGCGCCGCGTCTCGGGTACGTTCCGCAACCTCAAATGGGTGATCATGGCGGTCACCCTGGGCATTTACTACCTGACCCCCTGGATTCGCTGGGACCGGGGGCCGAACCTGCCCGACCAGGCGGTGCTGATCGACCTGGCGAACCGGCGGTTCTTCTTTTTCTGGATCGAGATCTGGCCGCATGAATTCTACTTCATCGCAGGCCTTCTGGTGATGGCGGGGCTGGGGCTGTTCCTGTTCACCTCGGCGCTTGGCCGGGTCTGGTGCGGCTATACCTGCCCGCAGACCGTCTGGACCGACCTCTTCATCCTTGTAGAACGCTGGATCGAGGGCGACCGCAACGCCCGTATCCGCCTGCATCGCCAGAAGAAATGGGATGTCCGCAAGGCCCGGCTGCGGATCACCAAATGGGTCGCATGGTTCGGCATCGGGCTGGCCACCGGCGGCGCATGGGTCTTCTACTTTGCCGATGCACCGACCCTGCTGCGGGATCTGGTCACGCTGAACGCGCATCCGGTCGCCTATACGACAATGCTGATCCTGACGATGACCACCTTCATCTTCGGCGGCTTTGCACGGGAACAGATCTGCATCTATGCCTGCCCATGGCCGCGTATCCAGGCCGCGATGATGGACGAGGACACGATCACCGTCGCCTATCGTGAATGGCGGGGCGAACCGCGCGGCAAGGGCAAACGCCGCAACAAGACCGTCGAGGCCGCCGTGGAGGCGCCGGAAAAGGTCACCTATGCTGCGGGCGAGAAACATGGCGGGACCTCTCCGTTGATCCCGATGCCGGGGATGCCGTCCGGCGTGGGTCAGCCGCCGGTTCAGGAACTTGGCGACTGCATCGACTGCAACGCCTGCGTCAACGTCTGCCCGATGGGGATCGACATCCGCGACGGTCAGCAGATGGCCTGTATCACCTGCGCGCTCTGTATCGATGCCTGCGACGACGTGATGGCCAAGATCGGCAAGCCACGCGGCCTGATCGACTATATCGCGCTGACCGACGAACAGGCCGAACGCGCCGGTGCGCAGCCGCGCTCCATCTGGAAGCACATCCTGCGGCCGCGCACCCTGATGTACACTGGCCTGTGGTCGCTGGTGGGTGTGGGCCTGATCGTCGCGCTGTTCATCCGGCCGGATATCGACATGACCGTCGCGCCGATCCGCAACCCGACCTTCGTCACCATGTCCGACGGGTCGATCCGCAACGCCTATGACGTCCGCCTGCGCAACAAGCACGGAGAGGACCGCCCCTTCCGCATGTCGGTCAAGGGCGACCCGGCCCTTCGTGTCCAGCTGGAGGGCACACCCTACGAAACCGTGACGGTCCCCGCCGACACTGCTAAGTTGCAGCGAGTCTACGTGGTGGCCCCCGCGGACAGCGCCCCGGCCGAAGCCGAGCGGACCGAGTTCCGCTTCTGGGTCGAGGATATCACCAACGGCGACCGCGCCTTCACGGACTCGGTCTTTAACGGGAGGTCGAATTGATGACTGACGCAGATACGGGTTTCCGCCTCAAGGGATGGCATGTCCTGACGGGCTTTGTCGGGGCCTTCGGGATCATCGTCACCGTGAACCTTGTCATGGCCACGCAGGCAATCCGGACCTTCCCGGGGCTGGAGACCAAGAATTCCTACGTGGCCAGCCAGGAATTCGACGACCGCCGCGCCGAGCAGGAAGCCTTGGGCTGGACGATCTTCGCCGACTGGCAGGACGGCATGGTGCATCTGTCGATCACCGACAAGGCGGGCGATCCCGTCCGCGTCACCGACCTGCATGCCGTTGTCGGCCGCGCCACCCATGTCGCCGACGACGTGGAGCCGGTCTTTGCCTTCGACGGCACCCGCTACGAAGCCCCGCTGGAGCTGGGCGCAGGCAACTGGAACATCCGCATGACCGCCATCGCCGAAGACGGGACGGAATTCCGCCAACGCGTGATCCTGCATGTGAAACGGTAAGATGAGCACCGCCACCCTGTCTGCCTGTCCCGCCTGCTCGGCCGCCCCCGCGGCCGAGGACATCGCGGCCCGTGCCGCGCTCAAGGACGTCAAGCTGACGCTGTCACTGCCGACGATCCATTGTTCGGCCTGCATATCGACGGTGGAGCGGGAACTGAACGCCTATCCCGGCGTGCACGAGGCGCGGGTCAACCTGACCCTGAAGCGCGCCCAGGTGGATGCCGATGCCGCCGTATCGGCGCAGGAGCTGATCCACGTTCTGGATCAGGCAGGCTACGAAGCACACGAACTCGACCCCTCCAGCGCCGCGGTCACAGCGACCGACCGGGCCGGGCGCGACCTGCTGATGCGGCTGGCCGTGGCCGGGTTCGCGTCGATGAACGTGATGCTGCTGTCGGTGTCGGTCTGGTCCGGCGCCGTGGATGCAACGCGCGACCTGTTCCACTGGATCAGTGCGTTCATCACCCTGCCGACCATCGCCTTTTCCGGCCAGCCATTTTTCCGCAATGCCTGGGCCGCGCTGAAGGTCCGGCGGCTGAACATGGACGTGCCGATCACCCTGGCGATCCTGCTGGCGCTGGCCACGTCGCTCTGGGAAACCACGCTGTCGGGCGAACACGCCTATTTCGACGCGGCGCTGGCGCTGACCTTCTTCCTGCTGGCGGGCCGTTACCTGGATCACCGGACCCGCGCCATCGCGCGCTCCGCCGCCGAGGAACTGACCGCGCTGGAAGTGCCCCGCGCCTGGCTGATCCGGGACCGCGAGGAAACCCAGGTTCCCGTGTCGGAGCTTGCCATCGGCGACCTGATCCGCGTCCGCCCCGGCGCCCGCATGCCGGTCGACGGAGAGATCGTGGACGGCACTTCGGAACTGGACCGGTCGCTGCTGACCGGGGAAACCCTGCCCGTCCCCGCCGGACCCGGCACCGGCGTCAGCGCGGGCGAGGTCAACCTGACCGGTCCGCTGACCCTGCGCGCCACGGCCGTGGGTCAGGATACGTCCCTGCACCGGATGGCCGACCTTGTCGCCATCGCGGAAAGCGGGCGGTCGCGCTACACCTCTCTCGCCGATCAGGCGGCCAAGCTTTATGCGCCGGGCGTACATATCCTGTCGGCACTCGCCTTCGTGGGCTGGTACATCTATTCCTGGGACATGCGCACGGCGCTGAACATCGCCGCCGCCGTCCTCATCATCACCTGCCCCTGCGCCCTTGGCCTTGCCGTGCCAGCGGTGACGACCGCGGCCTCCGGCCGGCTGTTCCGCAAGGGCATGCTGGTGAAGCATGAAACCGCGCTGGAACGCCTGGCCAAGGTCGACACTGTCGTGTTCGACAAGACCGGCACGCTGACCGCCGGGACCCCGGTGCCCACCAACCTCGACCAGCACGGACGCACCGCGCAATCCGTCGCCCTGGCGCTGGCCGAAGGGTCCTCGCACCCCCTGTCGCGGGCGCTGACGGTGGCCCTGCGCGATCGCGGGGTCGAACCTGCTGCGCTGGCCGACCTGACCGAACAGCCAGGCTATGGCACCGAGGCGCAGTGGAACGGCCAGCGCGTGCGCCTGGGCCGTCCCGGATGGGCCGGGGATGCGCAGGCCGATGGCACCGCCGCCTGGCTGTCCATCGGGGGCGAGGCACCCGTGGCCTTCACCTTTGCCGACCGCCTGCGGGACGGAGCCGAAGAAGCGGTCAGCGGCCTGATCGGGGCCGGGCTTCGGGTCATCCTGATCTCGGGCGATGCCGAGCGCGCAGTCTCCGACCTGGCCGACCGTCTGGGCATCACCGACTGGACCGCCGGCGCCCTGCCGGGCGACAAGGCCGCCCGCGTGGCCGCGTTGCAGGCCGAAGGGGCGTCGGTCCTCATGGTCGGGGACGGGCTGAACGACACCGCCGCGCTCAGCACTGCGGATGTGTCGATCTCTCCGGCTTCGGCGCTGGATGCGGCGCGGGTTGCCTCGGACATCGTGCTGCTGGGCGGCGACCTGTCGCCCCTGCCCTCTGCGCTGATCACCGCGCGCCAGGCCACGAAACGCATCCGCGAGAATTTCCGCATCGCGACCATCTACAACATCATTGCCGTGCCGCTGGCCATTGCCGGCCTGGCCACCCCGCTGATCGCCGCGCTGGCCATGTCGGCCTCTTCGATCACGGTGTCGCTGAACGCGCTGCGGCTGAGATAAGGAGCTGACACATGGACGTTCTCACCTGGCTTATCCCGATCTCTCTGATCCTTGGCGGCGTCGGGCTTCTGGGGTTCCTCTACACGGTGCGCAGCAACCAGTATGACGACCCCGAAGGCGACAGCCGCCGGATCCTGTCCAGCGATTGGGACGATCACCCGAAGCCCTGACATCGACGGACCCGACCATGCGAAAACCGCCGCCCGGATGATCCTGGCGGCGGTTTTGCGTGTCTGTGAGTGGGTCTTCGTGTTGGTTCTTGTGTGGGTCGGGCCCTAGCTTGGCCCGATCATGAAACAGGTCACGTTGCGCGCCTGCAAACGCTGGCAGGCCAGGTCAGCGCGATCCCTTTCCATCCCAAGGAAGTTCGCGTCATAGCCGGTCGGGCGGCGCACGACCTTGCGCAGCGCGCCATCCAGCGTGTCCATTTCCTTGAGCGCAGTCTTGATCAGCTGACGCTCTGCCGCGTGGTGCGAATTGTAGCGGCCGATATTGATGCCCCAGTGACGCCCGCCGGAGGTCGAGACGCGGGTCACGACGCGCGGTTCGTCGTCCCGCGCGAGGGCGCGGTTGAACAGGCCCGCAGGACGGGCGACCGGGTTGATTGCCCCACCGATCGCGGCAGAAGCCGAAGCCACCTGTGTCACGTCACCGGCGACCGCGCTGTCGTTCTGCATCGCTTCCGCGACGGCCTGGTCGATCACGTCATCCATGGCGACCATCACCGGTTCATTGGTGCTGCCCGGACGCGCCTTGGGGCGCAGGCTCTTGGTCACGGCGGTTTTCACGCGGATGACCTTGCCCGCGGTGCGCAGCGCGCCATCCGCGACGGGCACGGTGGTGACTGCGGCATAGACCGGCGCGGCCGGTGCGTTGCGCGGCGCGTTGGACGGTGCACGCTTGAACCCGAGGTCCAGCAGTTCCGCCACCTTGGCGTTGCGCGAGGCCGAGGAGCGGCCACCAAAGACGGTGGCGATGATACGCTCGTTGCCGCGCTCGGCCGATGCAACCAGGTTGAACCCGGCGGCGCGGGTGTAGCCGGTCTTGATCCCATCGGCGCCCTTGTAGGCGGCCAGCAGGCGGCGGTTGGTGTTGTTCACCGTCTTGATCCCGGCATAGGTCTCGGTCCGGGAAAAGAGGTTGTAGTATTCGGGGTAGTCGAACAGGATGTGGCGCCCCAGGGCAGTCATGTCCCGCGCGGTGGACAGGTGACCGCTTTCGGTCAGGCCATGGGCGTTCTTGAACGTGGTTCGCGTCATGCCAAGCGCCTTGGCCGTGCGGGTCATGCGGCGGGCAAAGGCGGCTTCGCTGCCTTCGATCGCCTCGCCGATGGCGGTGGCGGCGTCATTGGCCGATTTCACGGCCGCGGCGCGGATCAGGTAACGGAACTTGATCGTCTGCCCCGCCGACAGGCCGAGCTTGGAGGGAGGCTCGGCCGCGGCGTTGCGAGAAATCTTGACGTTGGTATCGAGGGTGATTTCGCCGTTCTTCACCGCTTCGAATGCGATGTAGAGCGTCATCATCTTGGTCAGGGAGGCAGGGTGCAGCCGGGCGTCGGCATTGCGGGAATGCAGGACCTCACCGGTCCGGGCATCCACCACCATCGCGGCATAAGGGGCGGCCTGCACGGAGGGAGGCGCCGCTATCTGGACCAGAAGCCCAAGAACACACACGAATAGGAATCGGACTGCCCGGATACGGGTCGGCTGCCTGTGCCGCGCCATTTTGCCTCTCACTATCACTGCTCTGCCGCTGGTTTTCCAGCTGACACGTTATCATTGACATCAAGCTAACACAGGCAGGCGTGTTCGAGAAACTCTTAATCTTAAAGTATTTTCCGGTGATCCGCTGTATACAACCTATGCATGTTGTGGTCGCAGCATTCGACCTACACAACAGAAGCAAATGCGGCAGGAATGGGGCAAAAAGGCGGCCAAATTGGACACAGAAACAACCTGTTAGGGTGATTCGTTTTTCGGCCCCGCCGGTTACTCAATCTGACCGAGAATTGCCGGCAGTTCGGCCAGCGTGACGATGTGGTGGTATCGGTCGCTTTCCGGAGCATCCGCCCGTTCCAGTTCCCAGGTCAGGGTGGCCGGCACGTAAATGCCCCAGCCGCCCGCCTGCACCATCGGCACGACATCGGATTTCATCGAATTGCCGATCATCATTCCGCGGTCCGGGCCGTTCCCATGGCGGGCAAAGATCTCCTCGTAGACCGGTTTGGTCTTGTCCGAGACGATCTCGACCCCGTGGAACAACTCTCCCAGACCCGATTGCGCCAGCTTGCGTTCCTGGTCCAGCAGGTCCCCCTTGGTGATCAGCAGCACGCGATGCGTGTCGGCCACGGCCTCGACCGCGTCCCGGGCATGGGGCATCAGCTCGATCGGATGGCTCAGCATCTCCTGGCCGGCGGCGATCAGGTCGGCGATGACCTCTCCGGGCACACGGTTCTCGGTCACTTCCAGCGCGGTTTCGATCATCGACAGGACGAACCCCTTGATGCCGAACCCGTAATGCCCAAGATTGCGTCGCTCTGCCGCCAGCAGCCGTTCGGCCAGGTGGTCCGGATCGGCGTGATCGGCCAGCAATTCCGCGAAACGGTCCTGCGTCAGCTTGAAGAACCGCTCGTTATGCCAGAGCGTATCGTCCGCATCAAAGCCGATTGTGGTCAGAAAACGTGCCATGCTATGCTCTCAATTGACGGGTGCGGTCCGGCACCCCCTTCCCTGTTTCGATCTGAACGTTATATAGAAGCCCCAAACGCCGAAACCCCCAGTCGGCCCTCGGGCCCAACGGATATCTGATGACCCAGACGCCAACGAAATTGCGTCCTCTTGAGCCGCTCCTCGCGCCGCTCGTCATGGCCAATGACGATGACGACGATGATGGCGGAACCTCGGTCGTGGTCGAAACCCGGCCCAAGACCAAGCGCCCGCCGCTCTACAAGGTTCTGCTGCTCAACGACGATTACACGCCGATGGAATTCGTCGTGGCCGTTCTCGAACGGTTCTTTGGCATGAACCATGCCCAAGCCTTTGAAATCATGCTGACCGTGCACAAGAAGGGTGTCGCGGTCGTGGGCGTGTTCAGCCACGAGATCGCGGAGACGAAGGTCGCGCAGGTGATGGATTTCGCCCGCCAGCACCAGCACCCGCTGCAATGCACCATGGAAAAGGAATAACCGGGTCTTGAGCCTGCATCCCCGGCTTGGCCTCGCGCTCGCCCCCGGCGGGCTGACCCTGCCCGAGGGCAGGATCGCCGTGTTCGCGCCGCGCGCCGGACAGGGGCTGGACCCCCTGCCCCGCGATCACCTGCACCTGATCACCGGGCTCTACCCCGACCACGCTGCCTTTGACGCCGCCGGATACGCGGTCGGTACCGCGCCAGAGGGACGTTACGCAGCGGCGCTGGTCATCCTGCCCCGTGCCAAGGCCCTGGCCCGTGACCTGATCGCCCGCGCCCGCGAGGTGACGGACGGCCCGATCCTTGTGGACGGCGCCAAGGATGACGGGATCGAGTCGATCCTCAGGGCCTGCCGCAAGGTTGCCGAGGTCGGTGGCCCGATCAACAAGGCGCATGGCAAGCTGTTCTGGATCACCGGCGGCAGTTTCGCTGATTGGCGCAGCGGAGACGACACTCTGGCCGAGGGCTATGTCACGGCACCGGGCGTCTTTTCCGCCGACGGAATCGACCCGGCCTCGGCCCTGCTGGCCGAAAGCCTGCCCGAAAAGCTGGGCCCCCATGTGATCGATATGGGCGCGGGCTGGGGCTACCTGTCCGCCCGTGCGCTGGAACGGCCCGCAATCACGCGGATCGACCTGGTAGAGGCCGACCATACCGCGCTGGCCTGCGCCCGGCAGAACGTCACCGATCCGCGTGCCAGGTTCCACTGGGCTGATGCCACGCAATGGCGCCCCGACGACCCCGCCGACACGATCATCATGAACCCGCCCTTCCACACCGCGCGCAAGGCCGACCCAGAACTGGGCCGGGCCTTCCTGCGCAGCGCCGCGGCCTGCCTGAAACCCAAGGGGCAGCTGTGGCTGGTGGCCAACCGGCACCTGCCCTACGAGCCGCTGATCGCAGAGCTTTTCGCGGAAAGCGCCGAGGTCGACGGCAACAATCGTTTCAAAGTGATCCGTGCGGCATCCCCGTCTCGCCTTGGCCGGCGGGATCGTCTAGGCTGATCGCCACCCCGACGGGTCAGAAGGAGAGCCTCATGTCCTTTTCCATCGCCGGCAAGACGGCCATCGTCACCGGCTCCGCCAACGGGATCGGGCTTGCCATCGGCAAGCATTTCGTGGACCGCGGCGCGAATGTCATGTTCGCCGATGTCGACGAAGCCGCGCTGGAGCGGGAATTC
Source organism: Pseudooceanicola atlanticus (assembly GCF_000768315.1). Lineage (GTDB taxonomy): Bacteria > Pseudomonadota > Alphaproteobacteria > Rhodobacterales > Rhodobacteraceae > Pseudooceanicola > Pseudooceanicola atlanticus. The sequence goes on along the minus strand of NZ_AQQX01000001.1, from coordinate 524,180 downwards.
GGCGCCTCGCCGGACAACGACCAGATCCGGTATTTCGCCGGCGACCTCCGCGAGAAACTGACCATCGCCAACCTGCTGTCCGCGACGCTCGACAATTTCGAACGGGTGGACATCCTGATCAACGCCTCGCGCCAGGTGATCGCCTCGGATCCGCTGAACCCGGATGACGAGGCGGTGGAGACCATGCTGGATCAGAACCTCATGACCTCCCTGCGCCTGAGCCAGACCGTGGCCAAGCGGATGATCAAGCAGGCCGAGGGGCAGACCGAAGGGTCGGCCGGGGCGATCGTGAACCTTTCGTCCATTGCCGCCCGGCGCACCCATCCCGACCTGATGGCGTTTTCCGTGTCGACCGCCGCGTTGGACCAGATGACCCGGTCGCTGGCCGTGGCACTGGCCCCGCACCGGATCCGGGTGAACGCCGTGGCGTTCGGATCGGTCATGAGCGCGAGCCTGAAATCGACCCTGAAGGACAACCGCGAATTCCGCACGGATATCGAGGATCACACGCCCCTGAACCGTATCGCCTCGGCCGGGGAGCTGGCGGAGGCCGCGCAATACCTCGCCTGTGACGCGTCCAGCTTCATGACCGGCCAGATCGTGACCGTGGATGGCGGACGAACGTTGCTTGACCCGGTGGCCGCACCGGCGCACTGACCCGGCCAGCGATGGCGCGGCCCGACGGTCAGGACGCCTCCGGCGGGAGTATTTTTGGCAAGATGAAGGGGGAACGTGGCGTGAGCGATCCGATGGAGCAGCAGAAAACCCGGGCCGCGGACTGGTTCCGCGCTCTGAGGGACGAGATCGTCGCGGCCTTCGAGGGCCTCGAAGATCGCCAGTCGACCGGGCCGCTGTCAGATCAGGCACAGGGCCGGTTCGAGGTGACGCAGACCAGCCGCACCGCCCCCGATGGCGGCGATGCCGGCGGCGGGCTGATGAGCGTGATGCGCGGCGGTCGGGTCTTCGAAAAGGTGGGCGTGAATATCTCGACCGTCTACGGCACGCTGGGCGAAAGGGCGCAGGCCGCGATGGCCGCGCGCAAGGGCCTGCCGGGGATGAAGGACGATCCGCGGTTCTGGGCCAGCGGCATTTCCCTTGTCGCCCACATGCAGAACCCGCATTGCCCCGCCGTTCACATGAACACCCGGATGTTCTGGACCCCCCATGGCTGGTGGTTCGGCGGCGGGTCGGATCTGAACCCCTGCCTCGAATACGACGAGGACACCGCGCATTTCCATGCCGTTCAGAAAGAGCATTGCGACCGCCACGGCGAGGCGCATTACCCGCGACTGAAGGCCTGGGCGGACGAGTATTTCTACATTCCGCATCGTGGCCGCGCCCGGGGCGTGGGCGGCATTTTCGTGGATGATTACTGCACCGGGGACTGGGAGGCGGATTTCGCCTTCATCCAGGATATCGGGCGCGCCTTCCTGCCCGCCTTCGTGCCGTTGATCGACACCCGGCGCGGGATGGCATGGGGAGAGACCGAGAAGGACGCACAACTGGTGCATCGCGGGCTCTATGCCGAATACAACCTCGTCTATGACCGGGGCACGAAGTTCGGGCTGGAAACCGGCCACGATGCGAATGCCGTGCTGATGAGCCTGCCGCCCATGGCCAAGTGGGTCTGAGCGTCCGGAATTTCTGAAACCGCGCCGCTCAGCCGTTGCGGGCGCGGCTCAGTTGCACCTCGATCGACAATTCATAGCTGGTCTCGTCCTCGGTCACTTCGGGACGGGTGCCCAGTTGCGAGGCGAAGGCCTCGATCAATTGCTGGCCGAGGCCGGAACCGGTGGGTTCGTCCTCGTCCCGGCTGGAGATGCGTTCACCCTTGGAATTGGCGACGGCGAAACGGCAGCTTCCTTCGCCGGTATTGATCAGGCGGATTTGGATCCACGGCTTGTTGCGCCCCTCGGGGCGACCGAAATACTTGATCGCGTTGGTGACCGTTTCCGTCGCCAGCAGGGACAGCGGCACGGCCTGGTCGGGGGACAGGATGACCTCTTCGATCTCGATCTCGATATCGGCCTCGCTGCGGTTGGGCAGCGCGCTTTTCAGCACCTGGTCGAGGATGTCCTCAAGCAGTCCGTCGGCGCGCAGATTGGCCAGCCGCGCCGTGTGGTAGAGGTTCGAATGCACGGTGGCGAGGCCCAGAACCCGGTCTTGCACCCGACGCAGGGTGCCGCGGGTTTCGGGTGCCTTGGATTTGCGAATCTCCATGTTGATGATGGAGGCAATAAGCTGGAGGTTGTTCTTGACCCTGTGGTGGACCTCTTTCAGCAGCACGTTCTTTTCGTGCAGGTTGTTTTCCAGCTCTGCGGTGTCGCGGGTGATCCGTTCGACCATCCGGTCGAAGGTTTCTTCCATCTGCACCAGTTCCATCGGCGCGCGCCCCGCGTTGAGGATCCCCGGTTCCTGATGGCTGTAGGTCGCACCGAAGCGGCGCATCTTCTGGCGCAACAGGCGGATATGCCGGATCACAAGGCGATGCACGGCGAAATAGGCCACGATCAGGCTGACCATCCACATCAGCAGCGGGAACGCCATGGCGGAGCGGCTGATCAGGCCATCTTCGCTGGTCGTCACGTCGATGGGCCAGACCGACACGGCAAAGACCACGCCCGGCACGATGGGCGTGACCGAGTAGATCCGCGGCTCTCCGGTCTTGTCGACGGCACGGAAGGAATTGAACTGGCGATAGAGCTGGGAATTCAGGTCACGGAAGGCGGGCAGTCGGTCAGCGGCTGTGGTCAGATCGCCCATCGAGGTCAGGACATGGCCCCGATCGTTGATTGTCACCAGGTCGGTGGGCTGGGTCAGGCCGGAGAATTCGGGCTCGAACCGCGCATTGGCACGCGGCAGCGACAGCGTCACGAAGCCCAGGTAGCGGCCGCCTTCGAACACCGGCTGGCCGATGATCATGATGGATTGCAACGTGACCCGGCCCCGATCCGTGGCGTTCATCAGCGGGCGCGGGTCGTCCTGGAAGTCCTTGAACGTGTCGGAGGCGCGCAGGTCGATGGGCACATCGCGCGAATTGCATCGCGAAATGCCGCTCGGTTCGGTGAAGGTGGCAAGGGTAAAGGCGGGATGCGACCGGATGAAACCACGCATCAGGGCAGAACAGGCCGTGATATCCTCGCGCACGGGAATCAGCGCCCCGCCCAGCACGCGGGCGGAGGCAAAACCTTCGTGGATGAGATCGCTCTGCCGTTCCGTGGCCGTCACGGTCTGACCCAGATAGGCGGAGCGCGTCAGCGCCTCCGCCTTTTCGACCACGGACCGCGTTTGATACAGGGAAATAAGACCAATCGGCAGAAGCGCGATGGACAACATTGCCACGACGCGAACGCCGAGCCTGTCAATGAACCGAAGCCCCACCTGACACCTTTTACATGGATTTCTGCTGCGTGGCCGACATCACCGCCATGGTGGACTGATCCGTCAGCTCCATCGCACCATCCTCGTCGATATTCAACATCTCCGCCAGCCTTGCACGGCCACGATTTGCACGGCTCTTGATCGTGCCTACGGCGCAGCCACACATCTCGGCCGCCTCCTCGTAGGAAAAGCCTGAGGCACCCACCAGCAGCAACGCTTCCCGCTGTTCGTCGGGCAGGGTGATGAAGGCCTTTTCGAAATCCTTCAGGGCAAGGCGACCGTCGTGATCGGGCTTGGTCGCGAGGTTCGCCGAAAAGACGCCGTCAACATCCGCGACTTCACGCCCGGACCGGCGGCGCGCGGAATAGAACGTGTTGCGCAGGATGGTGAACAGCCAGGCCCGCAGGTTCGTGCCAACCTTGAATTTGTCCATGTTCGTCCAGGCCTTGACGATGGTGTCCTGAACGAGGTCATCGGCTTGCGCGGAATTTCGACAGAGGCTCATGGCGAAGGCGCGGAGCGAGGGCAGATGCTCCACAAGCTCCTCACGTGGGTCAGCGCTCATTGAGGGTTATCCCCGCTATCCTGCTGCTTGAGTTGTTCAATCAGCATCTTGAAGCGGTCAGGCAGATCTTCTTCGACCTTTTCCTGAAAGACGCGTTTCAGGTTCTCGTCGATTTGCCGTCTCACGTTGTCATTCTCGCTATCGTGCGCCATCAGCCCTACTACAATTCGTCAGTGTTTTTTTTCGCGTTGCTGGAACCTAACGCGGTTCCGGGTCGTTGGGTTCCCAGAAAGTCGAAAAAAGGTAAGAGAAAAAATGAACCAAACGGTGGGGTCTGAAGACTTTGCAATGAACGTGGCGACAGAGCTGCCGTATCTGCGCCGTTATGCCCGTGCCTTGACCGGTAGTCAGACGTCCGGGGACAATTATGCTGCAGCAACGCTCGAGGCGATGCTGGAGGACCCCGAGCTGGTGGATCGCAATAAATCGACCCGCGTCAGCCTGTTCGGTGCGTTCCACGCGATCTGGACCTCCTCCGGCGCCCCCGTCGCCGTCGAGGAGACCGGTATCGCCGCCAAGGCGCAGGATCACCTTGCCCGCCTCACGCCAAACACGCGCGAGGCGCTGCTGCTGTCGACGATCGAGGAATTCAATTTCGACCAGATCGGCGAGATCATGAAGATCGGCGCGCCCGAGGCCGAAGAGCTGGTCCATATCGCGCAGCGCGAACTGGCCGAAAGCGTCACTGGTCGCGTCATGGTGATCGAGGACGAGGCGATCATCGCCATGGACCTCCAGAGCATCGTGACCGAGATGGGCCACAATGTCACCGGCGTTGCCCGCACCCGGACCGAAGCCGTCGCGCTTGGCAAAGCCGAGAAGCCGGACCTGATTTTCGCCGACATCCAGCTGGCCGACAATTCGTCCGGCATCGACGCGGTGAACGATCTGCTGGAAATCCTGGGCGACGTGCCGGTGATCTTCATCACCGCCTTCCCCGAGCGTCTGCTGACCGGCGAGAAGTCCGAACCGGCCTTCCTGATCACCAAGCCCTACACCGAGGAACAGGTGCGGCTGGCCGCCAGCCAGGCGATGTTCTTCTCCTCGACCGAGACGCTTCAGCACTGATTTCGTCTTTCTCGATGCACAAAGAAACGGGCGGTCCCTCGGGACCGCCCGTATTCGTTTCGTCCTTCAGCATCCGTCACGGAGTGCGGCCGCGCAGCGCGCGAGCGATCATTGCGACGACGAACAGAACCAGGAAGACAACGAACAGGATCTGTGCGACCCCGGCCGACGCGCTGGCGATGCCACCAAAGCCGAACACGGCGGCGATGATCGCGATGATGAAGAAAGTAAGTGCCCAGTAAAGCATTGCTTTTCCTTTCTTATTTCCAAATTACGCTTGGTCATGCGTTCTGGAATATCAACACGCCAGTCGCGAAAACGGTTCCCATGAAAAAAGTTTGAAACCCGTGGAACCAAACCCCGTTTACCGGCGTTGGCTTGGCAGGTGCACCCCAAGCATCTGTCCCTCAAAGATTGGCGGGGGAACCACCGATTTACCTCTTCCCCCGCCGATCTTCCCCCCATCCTCACATGATACACCTGACAGGTCCGACGGAACCTTTCGCCGGCTTCGGCGTTTTCAATCAAACAGATACAGGAGTTTATCATGTTGGAGATTTCTGGCCTCGGCGGCCTTCTGATCCTGGCCCTGGACATCTGGGCGATCGTGTCGATCATCGGTTCCGCCGCTTCCACTGGCAAGAAGGTGCTTTGGGTGCTGCTGGTCCTGATCCTGCCGATCCTGGGCTTCATCATCTGGCTTATTGGCGGCCCGCGCAGTTCAAAAGCGATGGCCTGACACCAGACTTGAACGAGACATCAGGGGCCGCGTCCGCCGGGACGCGGCCTTTTCTTTGTGTTCGCCTTTGCCCTCGGCGTCGATCCGCCTACACTTTTGGGTAAGACCAGCCCGAACGGGCGGATAACGGATCGAAGGTACAAGACACGTGTTCCAGACCGCACGCCATTTCGTGACAGGGGTAGGCTCCGCCATCGCAGAGAAGAACCTCACCCTGATTGCCGCAGGCGTAGCGTTCTACGGCATGCTGGCGCTGTTTCCGGGCCTCGCCGCCGTCATCGCCATCTGGGGCCTGCTGTCTGACCCCCATATCCTGCTGGAACAGCTGCAACTGGTCGATTCCATCCTCCCGGCCGAGGTCACGCGCCTGGTGGAAAGCCAGCTGAACGCGCTGATGAACACCAGCGGGGACAAGCTGGGCTGGGCCGGGATCATCTCGACCATGGTGGCGATATGGTCGGCGCGGTCCGGGGTGGCGGCGCTGATGCTGGGCCTCAACGCGATCCATGGCCGCGACAACCGATCCAGCCTGCGTCACTACCTGACCGCACTGGCGCTGACCATGGCGTTGCTTGGCGTGTCGGTCGTGACCCTATCGGCGGTGGTGATCGTGCCCATCGTGCTGGCCATCGTGCCCCTGGGGCCGATGACCTCGCTGCTGATCGAAGGCTTCCGCTGGGCGGCGGCGATCTTCGTGCTACTCGCCGGGTTGGCGGTGGTCTATCGCTTCGGGCCCAACAATCGCGGCGAGCGGATGAAATGGGTGACGCCGGGCGCCGGCATGGCCGTCATCCTGTGGGCCGTCGCGTCCTACGGGTTCTCGTTCTACCTGAGCAATTTTGCCAATTACAACGAGGTCTACGGATCGATCGGTGCGGCCATCGCGATGCTGATGTGGCTCTTCATCAGCGCGTTCCTGATCCTGCTGGGCGCGGTCGTGAACCTGCAGCTGTCATCACGCCACAGCCTCAACCGCGCGCTCACACAGGGCTGAACGGTCAGCCCCCGCGCACCGTGTCGATCATCAGCTGGACGTTTTCGGGGTCCGCATCCGGCGTGATCCCGTGGCCCAGGTTGAAGATATGCGGGCCGTTGCGGAACGCCTCGACGATCCTGCGGGTCTCGGAGACCAGCGCGTCGCCCCCGGTGACCATGTGCGACGACGCCAGGTTGCCCTGCACGCAGCCATCGACCTGGACATGTTCGGCGGCCCATTCGGGCGCCATGGAGTTGTCCAGCGCGACGCAATCGGCGCCGGTCGCCTTGCCGAACCCGACATAGCGCTCGCCCGCCTCGCGCGGGAAGGCAATGACGGGAATACCCGGGTGGCGGGCCTTGAGCTCCGCGATGATCCGTTTGGCCGGTTCCAGCGCGAAATCGTCGAAATCCTGGCCCTTCAGCGACCCGGCCCAGCTGTCGAACAGCTTGACCACTTCGGCCCCGGCCTCGATCTGGCGCGACAGGTATTCGATCGTGCCGTCCGTCAGCCGGTCGATCAACGCGGAAAAGAGCGCCCGGTTCTCGGCCTTCAGCGCGTGGGCCGGGCCCTGATCCGGGGTGCCGCGCCCGGCGACCATGTAGGTGGCCACGGTCCAGGGCGCGCCGGCGAAACCGATCAGCGTGACTTCTGGCGGCAGTTCCCGCGACAGGATCGATACGGTTTCATAGATCGGCGACAGGACCTCGTGCACATCCGTGGCGGGCTTGAGCGCGTCGAATTCCGCCTGCGTCGTCAGGGTCGACAGACGCGGGCCTTCGCCGGTGACGAACCACAGATCGGCGCCAAGGGCCTGGGGCAGAAGCAGAATATCGGCAAACAGGATCGCCGCGTCGAACCCGTAGCGCCGGATCGGTTGCAACGTCACCTCGGCGGCGAGGTCGGGATTGTAGCACAGCGACAGGAAATCCCCGGCCTCTGCCCGCGTCGCCTTGTATTCCGGCAGATAGCGCCCGGCCTGCCGCATCATCCAGATCGGCGGCACGTCCTGCTTTTCTCCGCGCAGGGCTTTCAGGATCGTCTTGTCGGTCATCTTGGTCCTCCGTCGCCCCCCTCGTCGCCGGGGGGACGTGCGAAGTCAAGTCGGGCCATCTTGTCAGGACAGAAAGCCGCGACTAGACGGGGGGCATGACACTCGACCTGCCCTCCCCCGCCGCGCCGCTGAAGATCGGTACCCGTGGTTCCCCCCTGGCCCTGGCCCAGGCACATGAGACGCGTAACCGCCTGGCCGCGGCCTTCGATCTGCCGCCCGAAGCCTTCGAGGTCACCGTGATCCAGACCACCGGCGACCGCGTGATCGACCGGCCGCTGAAGGAGATCGGCGGCAAGGGGCTGTTCACCCGCGAGATCGAGACCGCGATGCTGCAGGGCGAAATCGACATCGCCGTGCATTCCATGAAGGACATGCCGGTGCTGCAGCCCGAGGGGCTGGTGCTGGATTGCTACCTCCCCCGTGAGGACGAGCGCGACGCTTTCGTGTCCAACGATTTCAAGACGCTGGCAGATGTGCCCGCGGGCTCCAAGGTCGGCACGTCGTCGCTGCGCCGCCGCGCCCAGGTGCTGGTGCGGCGCCCCGATCTGGAAGTCGTCGAATTCCGCGGCAACGTGCAGACACGGCTGAGGAAATTGTCCGATGGCGTGGCCGTTGCGACCTTCCTCGCCATGGCGGGCCTGAACCGCCTGGGCCGCCCCGAGATCGCGCAATCCGCCCTGTCGCCCGACGACATGTTGCCCGCCATCGCGCAGGGCGCCATCGGAATCGAACGGCGCGCCGATGACAGCCGAGTCGCCGAGATGCTGGAGGCAATCCACGACAAGGTCACGGCCGACCGGCTGGCCGCCGAACGCGCCTTCCTGGCCGCGCTGGACGGGTCCTGTGAAACACCGATTGCGGGCCTCGCCGAACTGGATGGCGGAACCCTGCGGCTGCGCGGTGAAATCCTGCGCCCCGACGGGTCGGAACACCTGACCGACGACCGCACCGCGCCGATCGAGGACGGGGCCGCCCTGGGGCGCGAAATGGCCATGGACCTGCTGTCCAAGGTCGAGCCGGGCTTTTTTGATTTCCGCAGCTGAGGCGGCTCAGGTCGCCTCTTCGCAGCGTTCACCCTTGTGGCAGGCCACCACCCGCAGAACGTCGTCGCGGGTCGGGGTGACGAAGAGGTTCGTGGTGCAGGGCTGCGCGTCGATGAAGAAGTCGCCCTCATCGGTCTGGCGGACATAGGCCAGCACCTCTTCTCCAGCAGGCGGGAGGGTCGCGCACCAGGCCGACACGCAGTTCAGAACCACCGTGACGCGTTGCGCGAAGGGTTCGATGAAACCCTCCTGGTTCAGGTAGTTACCGCTGAGATCGGCCTCGAACTCGATCGGCGGATCGCCGTCCTTCCGGCCCAGCGTCACCGCGCCGACCTTGTGGTCGAGCACACCGTTCACCACGACATAGCTTTCCTCGGCCTCGGCCGCGCGCTGGTAGCTGCGCACCGTGTCGGGGACCATGCAGGACAGGGCCTGGGCCTGGGTGGAGAGGGTCGCCAGAAGGGTCAGGGCGAGCGGAATGGTGCGGATCATATCTTTCCTCCCAGCTCCGCCAGCACGGCGCGGTAGACGTCGCGCTTGAACGGAACGATGTTGTCGACCAGCTGATCCGGCGCAAGCCATTGCCATTGCGAGAATTCCGGGTGGTCGGTGGCGATGTTGACGTCGCCGTCACTGCCTTGGAAACGCATGAGGAACCATTTCTGTTCCTGCCCGCGAAACCGCCCCTTCCACAGCTTGGGCACAAGGTCATGCGGCAGGTCATAGGGAACCCAACCCTCTGTTTCCGCGACGATTTCCACCTTGTCTGCGGTCACGCCGGTTTCTTCCCACAACTCGCGGAGCGCGGCCTCGCGGGGGGCTTCGCCCGGATCGACACCGCCCTGGGGCATCTGCCAGGCGGGTCCGGGATTGTCGATGCGCTGGCCGACGAAGACGTGGCCGTCCTGGTTGGCAAGCATGACGCCGACACAGGGGCGATAGGGCAGTTTGGCGATCTCTTCGGGGGTCATCTGGGCTCCTTCCGGTTAGCCTAGATTTGCCCGTGCAAAGCGCAAATCACAAGGTCGGTACGACGTCGGTATCACGTCGGTATTACGTCGGTGCGGGGACGGTATATTTGGCGATACCGGACGATCCCCCTTGAGGGGACACACCTGACACGCGCTGTCCCGCAAGTCGCGAAGGGCAGCGAACGACCCGAGCGGGCGCGCAAAAGTGCAGACCGGAGAGACGGCCGAAACGCCCCCCTCTCCCTCACGCCCAGATCCCCTCGATCTCGGCACGGAGCCAGTCGCGGAAGCGGGCGAAATGGGGCAGTTCGGCGCTGCGTTCGGGGTAGATCAGCGTGTAGGCCTGACCCGTGCGCACATCCCCCGGTGCGGCGAGGGTCAGGTCGCCGCGGGCCAGCGCGGGGCGGGCCAGGATCTCGGGAACGAGCGCAACGCCCAGCCCCCCGATGGCCGCGTCCAGCACCATGTCGAAATGATCGAACCGGGCCCCGCGCAGCGCGCCCCGCGGGTCCAGACCCATGGCGCGGCACCAATCGGGCCAGAGCGTTGGGCGGGTCGATTGCTGCAGGAGCGGCAGGCGCAGCACCTCGTCACGGGATAGGGGTGCGCGGCCGATCAGGGACGGGGCGGCGACGATGGCCAGTTCCTCGTCCAGAAGATGCAGGTGATGCGCGCCGGAGGCCCGGTGATGGGTGCGCTGGATCGCCAGGTCGAAGGGCTCTGCCTCGAAATCCACGGGCGACAGGCGCGCGGCCATGTCGATCGACAGCCCCGGCATCGTCGCCTGGAAGGCCCGCAACCGGGGAATTAGCCAGAGCCGCGCAAAGGTCGGCAGGACGGCCATGCGCAGAACCTGGGCCTGACCGCCGAAGGCCATGACCGACATCGCCGCGTCGTTGAGCCTGTCCAGCAGCGCCTCGGCCTCGCGCAGGAAGGTGCGCCCGGCATCCGACAGGGTCATCCGCTGCCGCGCCCGCACGAAGAGCGCGACCCCCAACCGCGCCTCGAGCCCGGTGATCGACCGGCTGACCGCGCTTTGCGTCAGGCCAAGGCTGCGGGCGGCCTGAATGGTGGTGCCGGCGCGGGCGGTGGCGCAGAAGGCCTCAAGCTCGGCAACGGTTGGGGTATAGCTGTGCCGCATCGGGCGCCCTATGCAAAGAACTCATCAACTTCGGATGATTACTCGTTATCATGGGGCGCATCAATCGGGTAAGGTCGCGTCAAACTCATCAACGGAGACGTATCATGGATGCAGAGAACCGCCCGATCCTGAAGGACAAGGATCGCCCGAACATGTCCAGCTTTAGCTGGGAAGACCCCTTCCTGCTGAACGAACAGCTGGAAGAAGACGAGCGCATGATCGGCGAGTCGGCCCGCGCCTTCTGTGAAGAGCGCCTCGCCCCCCGCGTCGAGAAGATGTACCTCGAAGAAGGTGTCGAGCCCGAGATCTTCGCCGAGATGGGCGAAGCCGGCATGCTGGGCGTCACCGTTCCCGAACAATATGGCGGCCTGGGTTCCGGCTACGTGTCCTACGGGCTGGTCGCCCGCGAGGTCGAGCGCATTGATTCCGGCTTCCGCTCCATGTGCTCGGTGCAGTCGTCGCTGGTGATGTACCCGATCTATGCCTATGGCAGCGAAGAGCAGCGCCAGAAATACCTGCCGAAACTCGCCTCTGGCGAATGGATCGGCTGTTTCGGCCTGACCGAACCCGATGCAGGGTCGGACCCGGCCGGCATGAAGACCCGCGCCAAGAAGACCGAGGGCGGCTACGTCCTGAACGGGTCGAAGATGTGGATTTCGAACTCACCGATCGCCGATGTCTTCGTCGTCTGGGCCAAGTCCGAAGCACATGACGGCGCGATCCGCGGCTTTGTTCTGGAAAAGGGCATGAAGGGCCTGTCCGCGCCGAAGATTGGCGGCAAGCTGTCCCTGCGCGCCTCGATCACCGGGGAAATCGTGCTGGACAACGTGGAAGTCGGCGAAGATGCCCTGCTGCCCCACGTGTCGGGCCTGAAAGGTCCGTTCGGCTGTCTGAACCGTGCCCGCTATGGCATTGCCTGGGGCGTGATGGGCGCCGCCGAGGATTGCTGGACCCAGGCGCGTCAATACGGCCTGGACCGCACCCAGTTCGGCAAGCCGATCGCCGGCACGCAGCTGTACCAGAAGAAACTGGCCGACATGCAGACCGAGATCACGCTGGGCCTGCAGGCCGCACTGCGCGTGGGTCGCCTGTTCGACGAAGCCAAGGCCGCGCCGGAGATGGTGTCGCTGATCAAGCGCAACAATTGCGGCAAGGCGCTGGATATCGCCCGCATCGCGCGCGACATGCATGGCGGCAACGGCATCCAGATCGAGTACAAGGTGATGCGCCATGCCGCCAACCTTGAAACCGTGAACACCTATGAAGGCACCCATGACGTGCACGCCCTGATCCTGGGCCGTGCGCAGACCGGCCTGCAGGCGTTCTTCTGAGACAGCGGTGAATTGCCGGCGGGGGTGGTGTGACCCCTCTGCCGCTCTTATCTAATGCGATGAACGAAGGGGGCGCGTTTCGTGCCCCCTTTGCATGCGAGGAGGACCCCATGTTTTCACACGCAACCGTGGCGGTCGAAAATTTCGACCGGGCCGTGGGTTTCTACGGCAAGCTGCTGCCCGAGATCGGGCTGATGCGGAGCTTTTACGACCCCGAGAACAGCATGGCGAGCTTCCGCAAACCGGACCAGCCGCGACCGTTGTTCTTCGTCACCCTGCCCTTTGAGGGCGAGGCGCTGCCGGGGAACGGGCCGATGATCGCCTTCCTCTGCGATGACCGACCGATGGTCGACGCGGTCCATGCCAAGGCGCTGGAACTGGGCGGCACGGATGAGGGCGAACCGGGCGAGCGGCCCGATTACCACCCGCATTTCTACGGCTGCTATGTGCGCGATACCGAGGGCAACAAGATCTGCTTTGTCTGCCACGACCCGGTCTGAGGGAAACCGCTGCTGGTGCCGCTTCGATGCGCCTGATCCTGACGAAAGTTGCTCAATCCTCCTGCCGGTCTGGCTAAGCGCCTGGGAGGAAGTTTTCGGCAAGGGCAGCGCCGCCCTTGGGGGGCGGGTCGGCGCTGCCCGGCGTGCCGCCGGGCGGGACGCCCAAATATAGGCGCGGGGGCCAGCATCAAATCTAGTTGGCTGGCCGACCGCCGCCCTCAGGCCGTCATCGTCGCGGCGGCGAGGAGCTGTTGGGTATAGGGGTGGCTGGGGGCGTCGAAGATCTGTTCGGCGGTGCCGACCTCGACCACGTCGCCCTGTTTCATCACCATGACCCGGTGCGACATCGCTCGGACCACGTTCAGGTCGTGCGAGATGAAGAGATAGGCCAGCCCGTATTTCTGCTGAAGATCGCGCAGCAATTCGACGATCTGCACCTGCACCGTCATGTCCAGCGCCGAGGTCGGTTCGTCCAGCACAAGCAGCTTGGGCCGCAGGATCATCGCGCGGGCGATGGCGATGCGCTGGCGCTGGCCGCCGGAGAATTCGTGCGGGTAGCGGTCCATCGTCTCGGGGTTCAGTCCGACCTCGACCATCACCTCGGCCACGAGGTCGCGGGTGGGTTTGGAGGTGGGCAGCTTGTGGACCGTCAGCCCCTCCGCGATGATCTGGGCGCAGGTCATCCGGGGCGAGAGGGACCCGAAGGGATCCTGGAAGACGATCTGCATCTCGGACCGCTTGTTGCGCAGCTGCCGGGTGGACCAGGCATGCACGTCTTCGCCATCGAAACGGACTATGCCCTTGGACTGGATCAGCCGCATGATGGCCAGCGCCAGCGTCGTCTTGCCGGAGCCGGATTCCCCCACGATACCAAGGGTTTCGCCCGCATGGACGCGGATCGTCGCCTCGTTCACGGCCTTGACGTGGCCCACCGTGCGCTTGAAGAGACCACGCTGGATCGGGAACCAGATGCGCAGCTGATCGGTCTCGGCCACGATGGGGGCGTCCTCGGACGCGGCAAGCGGCGCGCCGGTGGCGTGGGCCGCCAGAAGTTTCTGCGTATAGGGGTGCCGGGGGTTGGCAAAGATCTCGGCCGTGGGGCCGGTTTCCACGATCTCGCCATCCTTCATCACGCAGACCCGGTCGGCGATCTTGCGCACGATATTCAGGTCATGGGTGATGAAGAGCATCCCCATCCCCTCTTCGGCCTTCAGCTCGGCCAGCAGTTCGAGGATCTGGGCCTGGATCGTCACGTCGAGCGCGGTGGTTGGTTCGTCGGCAATCAGCAGCTCCGGCCGGTTGGCCAGCGCCATGGCGATCATCACGCGCTGCCGCTGCCCGCCGGACAATTGGTGCGGATAGGAGGTCAGACGGCTTTCCGCGTCGCGGATGCCGACCTTTTCCAGCAATTCGACGATGCGGGCGCGGACGGCTTCGCCGCGCAGGCCCTGGTGCAGTTCGATGGATTCCGCCAGCTGCTTTTCCAGCGTGTGCAGCGGGTTGAGCGATGTCATCGGCTCCTGGAAAATGAAGGAGATGTCGTTGCCGCGCACCTGCATCAGCTTGGCCCGCGACACGCCGATCATCTCTTCGCCCTTGAAGGTGACGGAGCCCTCGACATGGGCATTGTCGCCCAGCAACTGCACGGTCGACAGGGCGGACACGGATTTGCCGGACCCGGATTCGCCCACCAGCGCGACGGTTTCGCCCTTGTCGACATGGAAGGACACGCCCCGGACCGCGGGGATCAACTGGCCGTCCTGCTTGAAGGACACCTTGAGGTTCTTGACGTCGAGCATCACGGATCCGGTCATTGGAACGTCTTTCTCGGGTCGAAGGCATCGCGGACACCTTCGAAGATGAAGACGAGCAGCGACAGCATGATGGCGAAGACGAAGAAGGCGGTGAAGCCCAGCCACGGCGCCTGCAGGTTCTGTTTCGCCTGAAGGGTCATTTCCCCCAGCGACGGCGACGATGACGGCAGGCCGTAGCCCAGGAAGTCGAGCGAGGCGAGCGAGCCGATCGTGCCGGTCACGATGAAGGGCAGCATGGTCAGCGTGGCGACCATGGCGTTGGGCAGCATGTGGCGGAACATGATGGTCATGTTGGACACGCCGAGCGCCCGGGCCGCGCGGACATATTCCAGGTTGCGGGCGCGCAGGAATTCCGCGCGCACCACGCCCACCAGCGCGGTCCAGCCGAAGGCCACCATCAGGAAGACAAGCAACCAGAAGCCGCGCCCGAGGATCGCGAAGAGGATGATGATGACATAAAGCTGCGGCACGCCCTGCCATATCTCGATCACCCGCTGGAAGATCAGGTCGAGCCGCCCTCCGAAGAAGCCCTGGATGGCCCCGGCAAAGACCCCGATCAGCGACGCACAGGTGGTTACGATGATGGTAAAGACGATGGATAGCCGGAAACCGTAGATCGCACGCGCCAGCACGTCGCGCTTGGTGTCGTCGGTGCCCAGCAGGTTGGCGCCGCGCTGATCCGGGGGCAGCAGGCCCCAGCGATCCTCGCCCGCGTCATCGGTATAGGAGCCGATCACGTTCGGCGGCAGCGGGGCCGCGCCCGACCGTTCGACCGGCGTGTCGTAGGCATAGGGAATGATCGGCCAGAGCGCCCAGCCCTTTTCGATCGGCTCGCCCTCGATCATGCCGTCCTGAGCGTCTTCGATATAGCCCTCGGGGTCGTCAAAGCAGAGGTCCAGCCCGCCGGTTTCGATCAGGCAGCGGACCTCGGGGTCGCGATAGATCGCCTCGGTCCGGAAATCGCCCCCGAAGGTCGTCTCGGGGTAGAACTGGAAGGTGGGGAAGTAGAACTCGCCCCGGTACTGGACCAGGAAGGGTTTGTCGTTGGCGATGAATTCGGCGAACAGCGACAGGCCGAAGAGGATCGTGAAGATGATCAGCGACCAGAAGGCCCGGCCGTTGCGGCGGAAATTGCGCCAGCGACGCTTGTTCAGCGGCGACAATTCCCAGCGTGAGGTCTTGGCCGACGGGGCGACGGGCGGCGGGGCGTCCTGGCCTGGCATCCGTTCGGGCATCGGATCGGTGGCGGAATGGGTCATGGCTCAGCCCTCCCGCTTTTCGAAGTCGATCCGGGGGTCGACGAAGACATACATCAGGTCCGACAGGATCCCCACGACCAGCCCGATCAGGCCGAAGACGAAGAGCGATCCGAAGATGATCGGGTAATCCCGCGCCACCGCGGCCTCGTAGCCCAGCCGTCCCAGCCCCTCGAGCGAGAAGAGCGTTTCGATGATGATCGAGCCGCCGAAGAAGACCCCGATGAACACCGCCGGGAAGCCTGCGATCACGATCAGCATCGCGTTGCGGAAGACGTGGCCATAGAGCACCCGGCGTTCGCTGAGGCCCTTGGCCCGCGCGGTCATCACGTAGTGTTTCTTGATCTCGTCCAGGAAGGAGTTCTTGGTCAGCAGCGTCAGTGTCGCGAAGCTGGAAATCGTCGAGGCGATGACCGGCAGCGTGATGTGCCAGGCATAGTCCACGATCTGCCCCCAGAGCGTCAGTTGGTCGAAATTGTCCGAGGTCAGGCCGCGTAGCGGGAAGATGCGGTAGTAGGAGCCACCGGCAAACAGCACCAGCAGCAGGATCGCGAAAAGGAAGCCGGGGATCGCGTAGGCCGCGATGATCAGGCCCGAGGTCCAGGTGTCGAACCGCGACCCGTCGCGCACCGCCTTGCGGATGCCCAGCGGGATCGAGATCAGGTAGGCGATCAGCGTGGACCACAGGCCCAGCGAAATGGAGACCGGCAGACGTTCGATCACCAGGTCGATCACGTCGGCCTTGCGGAAGTAGCTTTCGCCGAAATCGAGGCGCAGGTAATTGCCCATCATGGTCAGGAACCGTTCGACGGGCGGCTTGTCGAAGCCGAATTCCCGCTCGAGCTGGGCGATGAATTCGGGCGGCAGGCCACGCGCCCCGGCGTAATCCCCCTGGACGGAGGCGCCGGTGTCTTCCAGCCCCAGTTCGGAACCGGAGCCGGCAAAGCTGCCGAACACGTCGCCCTGCCCCTGCTGCTGGGCGATGATCTGTTCGATCGGCCCGCCGGGGACAAACTGCACGAGGGCAAAGTTGATCACCATGATCCCCAACAGGGTCGGGATGACCAGCAGAAGTCTTCTCAGGATATATGCGCCCATGAAGGGGGGTTACCTCAACGCGCCGGCGGCTTTCAACTCTTCGGCCTTATCGGGGTTCACCCACCAGAAGTCCATCTCTCCGACGGCGAAGGGCGGCATGTCCACGGGGTGTTCGTACATGTCGAAATAGGCGAGCCAGTTGTCCGACTTGTAATAGGCCGGGACGATGAAGAATTCGTACCGCAGCGCCCGGTCGAGCGCCTTGAGCGCGGTGGTTTCCTCGTCCTTGGTTTCGGCAAAGAGTGCGGTCTCGATCAGCGTGTCGATCAGCGGGCTTGCGATGCCTGCGGGGTTGAAGACGGACACCGCCGCCTGTTCGGAGCCATAAAGCTGCATCAGGCCGGTGCCCGCGCCCAGGAAGGTGCGGTAGCCGTCGAAGACGATGTCGTAATCGCGGTCCCGGCGGCGCAGGGTGTACTGGCTGGGGTCGACCTTCTGCACCTCGGCGTTCACGCCCATCTGCTGAAGGTTCTGCACGTAGGTGCCGATCAGGCTTTCCATGGTCGGCGACCCGGAGGAGTTGATCGGGATGACGATGTCCAGCGTCTCGCCGGCGTCGTTGCGGCGCATGCCGCTGTCATCGACGGTCCAGCCGGCCTCGTCCAGCAGGCGCATGGCCTGGCGCAGGTTGCCACGGTCCACCACGCGCGTCGCGGAGGAGGTATGCGAGGTGCGCACGGGTTCGGTCAGCATCTCCTCGGGGACGAGGTCGCCCAGGGATTGCAGCAGCTCGAGCTCGGCCCCTTCGGGCAGGTCGCGGGCATGTTGCACGGTGTCCTGGAAGAACGACTCGCGCTGGCTGAACAGGCCGTATTGAAGCGACTCGTTGGACCATTCGAAGTTGTAGCCAAGCGCCAGCGCTTCGCGGATGCGCTTGTCGGCGAATTTCTCGCGGTCGAGGTTGAAGACGAAGCCCACATTGGTCGGCGGGTTGCCGTCGGGGATTTCCTCTTTCACGACATAGCCGTTTTCCATGGCCGGGAAGTCGTAGCCCGTGGACCATTGCTTGGAATTGGTTTCGTTGCGGAAGGTGTATTCGCCGGCCTTGAACGCCTCGAAGGCGGCGGTTTCATCGGCGAAATATTCCACCCGGATCGTATCGAAGTTGTGCCGCCCGACATTGATGGGCAGGTCCTTGCCCCAGTAATCGGGGTTGCGCTTGTAGACGATGCGCCGGTTGATGTCGTAGCTGTCGACCATGTAGGGGCCCGAGCCCGGAGAGGTCTCCATCCGTGGTTCGTCCAGCCGGGCGCCGGTTTCCTCGAACCAATCCTTTGAAAACACGTCGACCGCGCCGACCTGCGAGATCAGCGACCGGCGCGAGATATCGGGCGCGAAGGTGAATTTGACCGTGTGCTCGTCGATCACCTCGGCCCCGGTCACGCGCTGCTTGACCGCGTTGGCATAGGAGGGAAGCCCCTGTTCCAGGAACAGGTTGTGAGAGAACACCACGTCTTCGGCGGTGACCGGCGTGCCATCGGAAAACCGGGCTTCGGGACGCAGGTGGAAGATCACCCAGGTCTTGCCCTCGTCATATTCCAGCGTCTCGCAAAGCAGGCAGTAGGAGGCCGCGTATTCATCCGCCGGGGCGTTCCCGTCCAGCAGGGTCTCATACATCATCGAGGCCAGCGCGCCGGCCCGGCCCTTGCGGGAATAGGGGTTCATGCTGTCGAAGGTGCCGGACGCGTCGATCGCGAACTCGCCGCCCTTGGGCGCGTCGGGATTGACGTAGTTGAAATGCTCGAAATCCGCCGGGTATTCCAGTTCGCCGTAGAAATTGTAGCCATGCGAGGTGATGACGTTTTCGCCATCCATCGCAGCATCGGTCGCACCGGCCTCTGCGTGGCTTTCGGCCTTGAGCGCCGTGCCCATGGCCAGGGCGGTCAGAACGCCAAGGGCCAGCATGGCGGCGCGGCGTCCGGTCTGCGGACGGTGGCGGGCGATGCTTCGTGTGCGGGCTGCGGGCATTCGGGAAATCCTCCGGGGTTTCGGGTAGGTCGCTACCTGTCAGGTAAGGTAAAAGCGGCGCGCGACCACATTCAAGTTGAGAATGCGTGAGAACCACGTGAAGGCGGGCGGCGACCCGCCGGTGCCCCGCGAATGCAGATGAAACTTGCGCTTGGCCCGGCCCTGCGGCAGGTCTGGCGCGTGAAGAGCCCTCGTTTTCTCCTCGACAATCTGCCGTTCCTCGCCGCGGGCGGGCTGCTGACCTTTCTGTCGAGCTTTGGCCAGACCTTCTTCATCTCGATCTTTTCCGGCGAAATCCGCAGCGCCTTTGGCCTGAGCCACGGCGAATGGGGCGGCATCTACATGATCGGCACCGGGGCCTCGGCGGTGATCATGGTCTGGGCGGGCGGCCTGACCGACCTGTTCCGGGTACGCCGGATCGGGCCGGTGGTGATCCTTGGGCTGGGGGTGGCCTGCCTGTGCATGGCGTTCAACCCCTGGGCGGCCGCGCTGCCGCTGGTGATCCTGATGCTGCGGTTCTTCGGCCAGGGGATGGCCAGCCACCTGGCCGTGGTGGCGATGACCCGCTGGTTCGTCGCCGCACGGGGGCGGGCGCTGTCGCTTGCGGCGCTTGGCTTCTCGCTGGGCGAGGCGGTGTTCCCGATCCTCTTCGCGTCATTGCTGACGACGCTGGACTGGCGGCTGCTATGGGTGGCGGGGGCGGTGATGTGTCTTCTGGGCGCGGCGGTGCTGGCCGCGCTGCTGGCGCAGGAACGGACCCCGCAATCCCACGCCGCGCAGGATCACGGGCTGGGCATGGGCGCGCGTCATTGGCGCCGGGCCGAGGCGCTGCGCGATCCGCTGTTCTGGCTGATGGTGCCGGCGATGCTGGGGCCGGGCGCCTTTGCGACGGCCTTCTTTTTTCACCAGGTGCACCTGGCCGACATCAAGGGCTGGAGCCACGTGGAGCTGGTGGCGCTGTTCCCGCTCTTCACCCTGGCCACGATCGCCGCGATGCTGGTGATCGGCTGGGCGCAGGACCGGCTGGGCACGGTGCGGCTGATGCCGTTCTACCAGGTGCCGATCCTGCTGGCCTTCCTGGTCTTCGCAGGCGCGGGCAGCCTGTGGACCATGGCCGCTGGGGTGATCCTGCTGGCGATGACGACCGGCGCCAACGCGACCCTGCCCAACGCCTTCTGGGCCGAGGTCTATGGCACCGCGCATATCGGGTCGATCAAGGCCGCCGTCGCCGCCGTCATGGTGCTGGGATCGGCCATCGGCCCCGGCGTGACCGGCGCGCTGATCGACGCAGGGCTGGGGCTGGAGCGGCAGTTCGTGCTGATCGCGGGGTATTTCGCGCTGACGATCGGGATGATCACCCTGGCCGCCTGGCGGGCGGCGGCGGGGCTGCGCGGCTAGGCAGTGCCGGGCCCGAACGCAAAAACGGGGACCCGAGGGCCCCCGCTTCGCTAACTTGTCTATCAGTCGGAGTGTCCGGCCGAATTACTCGGTGATCGACTGCAGGTAGGCGATCACGTCGGCGCGATCCTCAACCTTGCGCAGGCCCGAGAAGGTCATCTTGGTGCCGTTGGCAAAGCCACGCGGGTTTTCCAGGAAGCCGTTCAGGTTTTCCGGGGTCCAGGTTTCCGCAACCGCCGCCATGGCGCCGGAATAGGCGAAACCGTCGACAGAGCCCACGGCGCGGTTCACGACACCGTCGAGGTGCGGGCCGGTCGCGTTGGAGCCGTCGATCTTGTGGCAGGCCTTGCACTTGCCGAAGACGCGTGCACCGCTTTCGACATCGGCAGAGGCCAGCACGGTTGCGAAATCGGGGCCTTCTTCTTCTGCGGCGCCCGAATCGTCCTCACCGGTTTCGATGACATAGGCCTGTGCGTGTTCGCCGCCGTGGCCACCGCCGGTGGAATAGAGTTCCTCGGCAACCCAGTTGCCCAGAAGGAAGACCAGCAGAGAGCCGCAGAAGGCGCCGCCGATCTTGGTCAGTGTCATGGTATCAAACATGTCGAATGCCGCGTCCCTGATGTTTCGTCAGTCGTTCGGCGCGTATCTATATGCTTCCCCTCCCCCGACGCAAGGTGTAGTTACCGCGACCAATCGCCCGATGCCCCGGTGCCGAAGGAAAGACAATGACCAGACCACGTATCGCATTCCAGGGTGAGCTTGGCGCTTACTCTCACGAAGCCTGCGCCGCAGCGCGCCCCGATCACGAGGCCCTGCCCTGCGGAACCTTCGAGGATGCGATCAACGCGGTGCGCTCGGGCGAGGCCGACCTGGCGATGCTGCCGGTGGAAAATTCGACCTATGGGCGGGTCGCGGACATCCATTCGTTGCTGCCGAATTCCGGCCTGCACATCATCGAGGAACACTTCGTCCGCGTGCGGATCAGCCTTATGGCCATGCCCGGCGTGGCGCTGGAGGACATCACGAAGGTCCGCGCCCACCTGGTGCTGCTGCCGCAGGCGCGCAGCTTTCTCAAGGCGAACGGCATCGCGGCGGAAACTGCCGCCGACAGCGCCGGGGCCGCGGCCGACCTGGCGGCCAGCGGGGACCTGACCCAGGGCGTGCTGGCCAGCGAGATGTGCGCCGAGATCTACGGGCTGAACATCCTGGCCAGCGACATCGAGGATCACGGGCACAACACGACCCGCTTCCTGCTGATGTCACGCGAACCTGATTTCACCCGTCGCGGGGATCACGGCATGTTGACCACCTTCGTCTTCGAGGTCCGCAACATCCCCGCCGCGCTTTACAAGGCCATGGGCGGGTTTGCGACGAACGGCGTGAACATGACCAAGCTGGAAAGCTACATGGTCGGCGGGTCCTTCACCGCGACGCAGTTCTATTCGGATATCGAGGGGCATCCCGACGATCCGAACGTGAAGCTGGCGCTGGACGAGTTGGGCTACTTCACCCAGATGACCGAGATCCTGGGCGTCTACCCGGCGGATGCGCAGCGCCGCTGATCGCGGCACGGCCCCCCGTGGCCCGGTGTGACCTGACGTGGCCTAGCCGTCGCGGCCCGGTTCGGTCGGATCGCTGGAAAACAGCGCGATCTTGTTGCCCTGCGGATCCCGCAGGTAGCCGACATAGAAATGCGGGCCATAGGCATCGCGAAAACCCGGCGGGCCTTCATCGCTCCCTCCCGCAGCAAGCGCCGCGGCGTGCAGATCGCGCACCTGGGCCTGGTTGCGGGCCTCGAAGGCGACCATGGCGCCGTTCCCGGCGCTGGCCGGGCGACCGTCGAAGGTCGGTTTGACGTAGTAATCGGGCAGGACCGGCGCCTGCCCCGGCGCGACGGGCAGGACGTAGCTGAGCCCCTCCGCCCCTTCCGTCACCGCATAGCCGAGGGCGGGCAGGACCGCGTCGTAGAAGCGCCTGGCGGCTGCGATATCGTCGGCCCCGACCGTAACATAGGCGATCATCAGACACCTCCGCTGGAATGCAAAAGACCGGCCAGAGGGCCGGTCCGTCCCTGGCGTCCGGTCCTGGAAATCAGGCCGTCTTGCCCATGGAATAGCGCGCGCCCAGTTCCGAGGCGTAATCGGCCACGCGCAGCTGGAATTTCTTGTCGACATTGCCCTTGGCCAGTTTCAGCGACTGTACCAGCAGGCGGGCCGACAGGGTCTGGGGCTTGAGCTCGATCGCGACACGCATACGGGTCTTCTTGGGCGACAGGGCCAGCAATTCGACTTCGCCAACCCCGATCAGGCCCGAGGACTTGCCCTCGAAACACATCTTCTCTTCCGGCTCGTATTCCATCAGCTCCAGGCGGACATCGCGCGGCTTGCCACGAAACCCGAAGGATACCTCCCAGGCCAGGCCGGGCGCGATCTTGCCACTGGTGTCCATGCGGAGGACTTCCGCCCCGCGGCGCATGGCCGAGCGCTCGAAGGCGGTGAAGTTGGACACTTGCCCAAAGACGTAATCAATCGGTGCGGCGATGTCTTCGCGCGTACTGAATTTCATGCAAAGCCCCTTGCGTGCGTATTCATTTCCCAGTCAACGGATCGTCGTCTAGGTGCCAATTCGGGCGATAATGAGGAGATTTTCGCGCTATTCCAGCGTATCGGCAACCCAATTCCGCAAGATGAATTCCGCGATGGCGCCGAAACGCGGCTGTTTGAGCGTCGGATGGGTGCCTGCCAGCGCATCGGCGATTTCCTCGCGCGAGAACCAGGCGGCATCCTCAAGCTCGACCGGGTCGATGGTGATGTCGCGGCCCGTCGCCTCGCCCCGGCAGCCGATCATCAGCGAGTTCGGGAAGGCCCAGGGCTGGCAGGCCAGGTAATCGACCTGGCCCACGGGCACGCGGCTTTCCTCCATCACCTCGCGGCGCACCGCGGCCTCGATGGTTTCGCCGGGTTCGACGAAACCGGCCAGCAGCGACCACATGCCCTCGGGCCAGCCGGGGGACCGGCCCAGCAACACGTCGTTGCCGTGCAGGATCAGCATGATGACGACCGGATCAGTGCGCGGGAAATGCTTGCCGCCGCAGGCCTCGCAATCGCGTTGCCAGCCGGCCATGGTCACGGTGCTGGGACGGCCGCAGCGGGAACAGAACCCGTGGGTGGAATGCCAGTTGTACAAGGCCCGCGCGGTTGTCAGAAGCTCTGCATCGCGGGGCGACAGGCGGCCCATGATGGCGCGCAGGTCAGCGAAATCCAGACCATCCTCGATTTCCGGGTGATGCGGCAGCGGGGCCTGCTGGGCGCGGCCCGGCCCCATATCCTGCGGCGCATCCGGGGGCGACCATTCCGAGATATCCTGGGCAAAGACCAGGCCCTGTTCCTCGCGGCCCAGCAGGATCGGGGTGCGGTCGCGGCCTTGCAGGACGGGGTGATCCATCGGCAGGCGGGCCATGGCGTTGCCGGCCATCAGGGGGAAGCCGCGCCATATCAGCACGCATTGCGAGGTGGGGGCCAGGCGCGCGGCCTGCAGCACCTCGTCCTGGGGACGCAGCTCTGCCGCGCGGTCCAGCCCCGATCCACCGAATGTCACCGTTTCCGCATGCCGCATCTGCACGTCCCTCCCGCGTCGTTCATGTCGCGCGCACCCTGCCCCGGCCCGCGCGCCAGCGCAATGGTGCCGAAGGCCCTGCGGGACTGCATAAACTCTGTGCAAAACCGGTATCGCACGGCAGGCTGATCCCAGCCGGAGGCTGACGCGGCCCCTGTCGCCGAAGTGTCATGTCACGATGACATTTTCCGGGCTCATGGAATCAGGAGTAACCCCATGTCATTTCGTAACCGTACTGCCCTGTCCCGCCGCAGCTTTCTGGCCGGCACCGTTGCAGGTGCATCCTTGATCTCGCTTCACCCGTTTTCGGCCCGCGCCTCCGGGTCCCAGGCGCATCTGCGGATCATGGAAACCACCGACCTGCACGTGCATGTCTTTCCCTACAATTACTATTCCGACCGCGAGGACGACACGGTCGGCCTGGCCCGCACCGCGGCGCATATCGCCGATATCCGCGCCGAGGCGACGAACACGATGCTGGTCGATAACGGCGACTTCCTGCAGGGCAACCCGATGGGCGATTACATCGCCTACGAGCGCGGCATGAAAGACGGCGACATGCACCCGGTCATCCAGGCGATGAACACGCTGGGCTACGATGCCTCGACCCTGGGCAACCACGAATTCAACTACGGGCTGGATTTCCTGATGAAGGCGCTGGCGGGGGCCGAGTTCCCGGTCGTCTCCGCGAACATCGCCAAGACGATGGGCGCCGATCCGACCAAGGACGAAACCCTGCTGCCGCCCTACGTGATCCTGGACCGAATGGTGACCGACGGAAACGGCGACGAGCACGCGATCAAGGTGGGCCTGATCGGCTTCGTGCCGCCGCAGGTGATGAACTGGGACCGCAAGCACCTGGAGGGCAACGTGCAGGCCCGCGACATCGTCGCCACCGCCAGGGCCTGGGTGCCGCAGATGAAGGAAGAGGGCGCGGATATCATCATCGCCCTGTCGCATTCCGGGATCGGGTCCGCCGATCACACCGACGGGATGGAAAACGCCTCGGTCCCGCTTGCCGAGGTCGACGGCATCGACGCGCTGATGACCGGCCATTCCCACCTTGTCTTCCCCTCTGCCAAGTATGACGGCTTTGCCGCAGTGGACGCGGAAAAGGGCCTGATCCACGGCAAGCCGGCCGTGATGGGCGGGTTCTGGGGCTCCGACCTGGGGGTGATCGACCTGATGCTGGAAAAGGACGGCAGCGAATGGCGCGTCCTGATGACCGAAACCTCGACCCGGCCGATCTCCAAGCGGAACGAGGACCGGTCGATCACCGCGCTGGTCGAAAGCCAGGAGCCGGTTCTGGCCGCCGTCGAACAGGAACACCAGGAGACGCTGGATTACGTGCGCCGCGCCGTGGGCGAAACCGACACGCCGCTGCATTCCTACTTTGCCTTGGTGGCCGATGATCCATCGGTGCAGGTCGTGACCAATGCCCAGACCTGGTACATTGAACAGATGATGGTCGGCACGGAATGGGAGGCGCTGCCGATCCTGTCGGCCGGCGCGCCCTTCAAGGCCGGGGGCCGGGGCGGTGCGGATTACTATACCGACGTGCCGGTCGGGCCGGTGGCGATCAAGAACGTCGCCGACCTCTACCTCTATCCCAACACGATCCGCGCGGTGAAGATCAACGGCGCGCAGCTGCGCGGCTGGCTGGACCGGTCGGCAGGCATGTTCAACCAGATCGAGCCCGGATCGACCGACCAGCCGCTGCTGAACCCGTCTTTCCCGTCGTACAATTTCGACGTGATGGACGGCGTGACCTACAAGATCGACCTGAGCCAGCCGTCCCGCTTCGACACCGACGGGACCGAGATCAACCCGGGCGCGACCCGCATCGTCGACCTGATGTTCGACGGCGCGCCGGTGACGGACGACATGGAGTTTGTCGTGGCCACCAACAATTACCGCGCCTCCGGCGGCGGGTCCTTCCCCGGGGCCAAGGGCGACACGGTGATCTTCGAAGGCCCGGACACCAACCGCGACATCATCGTTCGCTACATCGTCGAAAAGGGCACGATCAGCCCGCAGGCCGACGGCAACTGGACCTTCGCGCCGATGGACGGCACGACGGTTCTGTTCGAAACCGGCCCGGCGGGCGAGAAATACGCCAGCGACGTGCCGGGCGTGACGATCGAACCGGCGGGCGAAGGCGAGAACGGGTTCAAGCTGTATCGCATCACTTTGTGACCGCCGCGCGGGCGGTTGCGTTGCTTTCGCCTTCGGCGAGAGTATTTCTGGCAAGATGAAGCAGGGGGGGACGCGCGTCGTTCCCCCTGTTTGGTTTTTGGGCCCTGTTTCGTTTCGGGGGCGCAGGTTGCCTCCGCTCGGGCGGGCCGTATATGTCACCGCACGGACAGGGGGGCGCGGCCCCCGGATCACAGCGAGGGAGTTCAGGATGCAGGTTTACCTGTCAGGCGAGATTCACACCGATTGGCGCGCCGAGGTCGAGGCCGCCTGTGCCGGGCTGGACGTCACCTTTACCGCGCCGGTCACCGATCACGCGGCCAGCGACGATTGCGGCGTGGCGATCCTGGGGGCGGAGCCGGACAAGTTCTGGCACGACCACAAGGGCGCCAAGCTGAACGCAATCCGCACGCGGAACGCCATCGAGGCGGCGGACGTGGTCGTCGTGCGGTTCGGCGACAAGTACAAGCAGTGGAACGCAGCCTTCGATGCGGGCCAGGCGGCCGCGCTTGGCAAGGCGTTGATCGTGATGCACGGCCCGGACCATCAGCATGCGCTGAAAGAAGTCGATGCCGCCGCATTGGCGGTCACCGAAACGCCGCAGCAGGTGGCCTATATCCTGCGCTACGTCCTGACCGGCAAGCTGCCCTGAGCCGCCGGGGCGCGCGCCGCCCGGTCGGGGCGGCGCGGCAAGTTATGGCGCATCAGGGGCGCGGCGGGATGTTCGATCCCTTTTCGACCGCGGGGCGCGCGTTGAACCGGTCGACCCAGGCGATCAGGTTCTTGTGGTCGTCCCAGCCGACCACCTCTTTCGCGCCGTAGAAATCCAGCGCCTTGATCCAGGGCACCAGCGCGATATCGGCGATGGAGAATTCGTCGGCGATCCAGTCGCGGCCTTCCATCTGACCTTCGAGAACGCCCAGCAGGCGCTTGGTTTCGTTGATGTAACGCTCCTTCGGGCGCGGGTCTTCGATATCGGCGCCGGCGAACTTGTAGAAGAAGCCCAACTGGCCCAGCATCGGGCCGACACCGCCCATCTGGAACATCACCCACTGGATGATCCGGGCCCGGTCCGAGGCGGTGGAGCCGATGAACTTGCCCGACTTTTCCGCCAGGTAGATCAGGATCGCGCCGCTTTCGAACAGGCCCAGCGGCTTGCCGTCCGGCCCGTTCGGATCGACGATAGCGGGGATCTTGTTGTTGGGGTTGAGAGACAGGAATTCGGGGCTTTTCACGTCCTTGTCGGCCAGCGTCACCAGGTGCGGTTCATACGGCAGGCCGGTTTCCTCCAACATGATGGAGGCCTTCACGCCGTTGGGCGTGGGGAAGGAATAGAGCTGGATGACCGAAGGGGCCTTGGCCGGCCAGCGGTTGGAAATCGGGAAATCGTCTGGAAACATGCGAACCTCTCTGTGCGTCTGGGTCCAACATAGGCAGTCGAACCCCGCAGAACAGTCATTCAAATGTGCGTTTACATGTTAATCTGTGTGTACCGGCGCGCAGAGATGCCGGACAGCGAACGGAGACAGATATATGCTGAATGAATTCAAGGCCTTCATTGCCAAGGGCAACGTGATGGACATGGCCGTCGGGATCATCGTCGGGGCCGCGTTCACGGCCATCGTCAAATCCATGGTTGACGACCTTCTGAACCCGATCATCGGGCTGTTCACCGGTGGCGTCGATTTCACCAACAATTTCTGGGTGCTGTCGGGCGAAAACACCTTTGACAGTCTGGAGGCCGCCCGCGAGGCCGGGGCCGCCGTCTTTGCCTATGGCGCCTTCATCATGGCGGTGTTCAACTTCCTCATCATCGCCTTCGTGGTCTTCATGCTGGTGCGTTTCGTCAACCGGGCCAAGGACTCGCTGAAAAACGAAGAGCCCGCCCCGGCAGAGGAAAAGCCCGCCGGTCCGACGCAACTGGACGTCCTGCTGGAGATCCGGGATTCGCTGAAATCCCGCGCCTGATGCGGAAAAGGGTCGGCATCCTCTCGCCAAACCCTGCTTTCGTCGAATATCCTGCGGCCTGAATACTCGGGCCGGGATACCCTCCGGCCCGGCACAGGGCCGGAGATCACATGCAACTCGACCATCTCGACCGATCCATCCTGCGGGTTCTGCAAAAGCAGGGGCGGATTTCCAATGCCGACCTGTCGGACAAGGTGGGGCTGTCGCCCTCGGCCTGTCACAGGCGGGTCCAGCGGCTGGAGGCCGAGGGGATCGTGCGCGATTACGTGGCGCTGCTGGATGCGCGCAAGATCAACCTGGCCTCGACCATCTTCGTCGAGATCAAGTTGCAGGGCCAGGCGGACGAGATCCTCGACGCGTTCGAGGCCGAGGTGAAGCGCGTGCCGGAAGTGCTGGAATGCCACCTGATGGCGGGCACGGCGGACTATATCCTCAAGGTCGTCGCCGACAGCACCGAAGATTTCGCCCGCATCCACCGCCAGCACCTGTCGCGCCTGCCGGGCGTCATGCAGATGCAATCCTCCTTCGCGCTGCGCACGGTGTTCAAGACCACGGCCCTGCCGGTCTAAGGGGCGCGCCACCGCTTGGCCAAGCGGGCAAAACCGGCTAGGCCCAATGCAGGGGACGCCCGGTGCCGGGCAAGGGGAGGAGCAACCATGGACAGCACCCAGCAATGGGATTTCATCATCGCCGGGGCGGGCAGCGCGGGCTGCGTGCTGGCCAAGCGGCTGTCCCAGGCGGGCTACAGGACCCTGATCCTGGAGGCCGGCGGCCAGGACAATTACCACTGGGTCCATATCCCCATGGGCTACCTCTACTGCATCGGCAATCCGCGCACCGACTGGATGTACAAGACCGCCGAGGAGAAGGGGTTGAACGGCCGCTCGGTCCTCTATCCGCGGGGCAAGGTGCTGGGCGGGTGTTCGTCGATCAACGGCATGCTCTACCTGCGCGGCCAGGCGGCGGATTACGACGGCTGGCGGCAGATGGGCCTTGCGGGCTGGGGTTGGGACGACGTCCTGCCCTATTTCATGAAATCCGAGGATTACGTCGAAGGCCCGTCCGAGATGCACGGCGCGGGCGGCGAATGGCGGGTCGAGAACCAGCGCCTGCACTGGGATCTGCTGGATGACTGGATCAAGGCCGCCGTCGCGGCGGGCATCCCCGAGACCAGCGATTTCAACACCGGCGACAACGAGGGCGTCGGCTATTTCCGGGTCAACCAGCGCGGCGGCTGGCGGATGAACACCGCCAAGGCGTTCCTGCGCACCGCCCCCGGCCCCAACCTGCGGGTCGAGACGCATGCCCATATCACCCGCCTGCTGACCGAGGGGCGGCGCGTCACCGGGGTCGAATACCGACGCAACGGACAGCTGCACCAGGAACATGCGGGGCGCGAGGTGATCCTGTCGGCGGGGGCCGTGAACTCGCCCCAGATCCTGCAATTGTCGGGGATCGGTCCGGCGGATCACCTGCGCGGGCTGGGGATCGAGGTGATCCACGACCAGCCCGAGATCGGCGGCAACCTTCAGGATCATTTGCAACTGCGCTGCTCCTGGCGGCTGACGGGGGCGAAGACGCTGAACACCATGGCCAGCACTCTATGGGGCAAGATGGGGATCGGGCTGGACTACGCGCTGCGTCGGCGCGGGCCGATGACCATGGCACCGTCGCAACTGGGCGCCTTCACCCGCTCGCGCGAGGGCGTGGCGACGCCCGACCTGGAATATCATGTGCAACCGCTGTCGCTGGATGCGTTCGGGCAGCCGTTGCACGATTACCCGGCGATCACCGCCTCGGTCTGCAACCTGCGGCCCGAAAGCCGGGGGCGGGTCGATATCGCCTCGGCCGATCCCGCGGAGGCACCGCGCATCGCCCCGAATTACCTGTCGACCGAGGGCGACCGGCGCGTGGCCATCGACGCGATCCGCCTGACCCGCCGGATCATGGCGCAGGATCCGCTGGCCCGGTACGCGCCCCAAGAGGTCAAGCCGGGGGCGGATCACGACAGCGACGAAGACCTCGCCCGCGCCGCCGGAGAGGTCGGGACCACGATCTTCCACCCCACCGGCACGGTCCGGATGGGTGCCGACGAGGCCGCGCCGCTGGACCCCGCCCTGCGACTGCGCGGGATGGAGGGGCTGCGGGTGGTCGATGCGTCGGTCATGCCGCGGATCACCAGCGGCAACACCAACGCGCCGACGATCATGATCGCCGAGAAGGCCGCCGACATGATCCTTGAGGATGCGCGGGGTAATCGGGTGGGGGCTGATGCGGTGAAGCGAAGCCCCGTCAGACCCTGAACCCGAGACCCGACCTCAGTAACAACGTCCCGCCCGGCGGCAACGCCGGGCAGCGCTTTCGCGCCACACTCAGGTCGGCCGCTGCCCTCATTACTTTGGGGTACGCGTTTCGTGACGAAGAAAGCCGGAAGTTGGCACTGCAGTCCTGTAGGCAGCCCCCGCCACCTCCACCAAACCACCGCAAAGACCGCCCCGAACCCTGCCGATAAGGCCCGAAAGACGCCGAAGGTCCGGTTTTCCGGACCTCCCAAGCCTTTCATGACAGGTTAGTTCATTCGTCATAAAGGCGGCCATTCGCTAAATTCATTTCAGACGACGACCAACGACAGATTGCCAGAGCAGCCGGACGCAAGGTTGACCCCCTCGGGACCGGACAGGATACCTCTACGCCGCGACACGCGGCCCCATGCAGACAGATCGACAAAGGAATTACGCCATGAAACTCTTCTCCTTCCGCCGCACCATCGCCGCCCTCGCCGCCGCCGTGACCCTCTCCGCCACGTTGCTCGGCTCCCAGGCCCAGGCGACCTCGTACCACCACGGGGCAAAGTACCTGCAGGTCTTCTCCATGTCCTACGTGGACGATGCCCGCGCCAAGGCCCGCCACCTGCGCAACAAGGGGTTCGAGGACGCGACCGTCTTCAAATCCTCCAACGGCTTCTACGCCGTGGTCGCCGGCAAGGTGCCCTATGGCTCTGAACACGTGGTCCACAAGCTGAAGAAATGGGGCAAGATCCCGCATGACAGCTTCCTGACGACCGGCAAGCATTACGTGAAGCAGATCGCGATCTACGGCCACAACAAGCATTACGGCAATCACGGCGTGTCCGGCTACGAGCCCGCCCACAAGCCGGTGCACAAGCCCGCCCGCAAGCGCCACTACAACGGCCACGTCGTCTATTACTACTGATCCCGTCGAGGCCGCCCCGCCACGGGGCGCCATCGAGCAGCAGGCCGGAGCGCTGTCCCCGCTCCGGCCTTTTTCGTGCCTTGGCCGTGGTTTGGTTCTTGGTTCAGCCCGTAGCCTGACCGGTGGCAGGCGCGGCCTCTGTCTCCAGCCGGAACTTCAGGAAGGTCGCGCCGTCGATCTGCACCTCCCCCTGCTGCTCCGCCCCCATGCGCCGCAGGGCGCCCAGGCGCCGCCGCGATGGCGGCAGCAGGAAGGTGATGTAGGGAATACGCGGATCGGCCCGGGCAAATTCCAGCGCCTGGGCGGTCACCGGCAGGCCCAGCCCGAACATGTCGGGGCGCAGCACCAGCCCGTAATCCCAATCCTCGCCCTCGCGCTGGAACCCGCCCCAGCCGATATAGCGGTCGCCTTCGAAGATCGCCCAATGGCCCAACCCGTCACGGGCCCAGCAGGCCTCCTTCGCGGCGACGAAATCGGCGCAGACCTCTTCGGTCCAGGCCATGCCCGCCAGCGGCATATGGGCGATCGTCACCGGATCGGACATGTGGTCGATGATCTGCTGCGGGGAAACCTCGGTCAGCCGGCCGAACCGGAACCTGGATGTGCGGGACATGCGATCCTCCCTGACCTGGAGCGCTCACAAAAACAAACCCCCGAGGCAAGGCCACGGGGGTCGCTTGAACTTTCGTTCGGTAAAAGTCTCAGAGAAGACCTTCGCGTTGCGCTTTTTTGCGCGCCAGCTTGCGGGCACGGCGAATCGCTTCGGCTTTCTCGCGCGCTTTCTTGACGCTGGGTTTTTCGAAATGCTGACGCAATTTCATTTCCCGGAACACGCCTTCGCGCTGGAGCTTTTTCTTCAGGGCACGGAGCGCCTGATCGACATTGTTGTCGCGAACAGAAACCTGCATGTGGTGTCACCACCTTCCTAAGTTAGAGTTGCAAAGTTTGCAGGAGGTGGCCGTATAACCTCATTT
The DNA here is from genome assembly GCF_000768315.1 of Pseudooceanicola atlanticus. GTDB lineage: Bacteria > Pseudomonadota > Alphaproteobacteria > Rhodobacterales > Rhodobacteraceae > Pseudooceanicola > Pseudooceanicola atlanticus. Next base: position 491,914 of record NZ_AQQX01000001.1, on the reverse strand, counting down.
GCCCTACATGTCCAGTATCCGACCAAACGGAGGACGCCATGACCGATACGACCGACCCGCTGATCGATGCCATGCTGATGCATGTACCCTTCGACGGCTGGACCGACACCGCCTTTCGCGCCGCGCTGGCCGACACCGGCACCGATCCGGTTGTCGCGCGCGGCCTGTTTCCCCGCGGAGCCCGCGACTTGGCCCGCGCCTGGCACGACCGCGGCGATGCCCGGATGGTCGCCGCGCTGAACCAGGCCGACCTGTCGGACATGCGGTTCCGCGACCGCGTCGCCCACGCCGTCCGCCTGCGGGTCGAGGCCGTGGACGACAAGGAGGCGCTGCGCCGCGCCATGGTCCAGAACGTGCTGCCGCTGAACGCGCCAGATGGCGCACGGATGCTGTGGTCCACCGCCGATCACATCTGGACCGCGCTCGGCGACACGTCCGAGGATTACAACTGGTACACCAAGCGGATGACCCTGTCGGGAGTGATCGGCTCCACCCTGCTCTACTGGCTGGGCGATGACAGTGCCGACAGCCAGGCGACCTGGGACTTCCTCGACCGCCGCATCGACGACGTGATGCAGTTCGAAAAGGTCAAGGCGCGCGTCACGGACAGCCCGCTGGGCAAGGCGCTCTCGGCCCCCGGTTCACTGCTGGCACGGCTGCGCCCGCTGCGTCCGCGCACCGACGTGCCCGGCGGCCGGGGCTGAGCGCTCCACACTCACCAATGTCCTAATCGCCGGCGTCTCGGCGCGCTAGACGGCGCCCGGCCCCTTGAACGATCCTGGGCCCATGGACAATCCCGCCCCCCGGGCGGATAGTCCCCGCAACACGAGGAGGACCCAAATGACCGACATGCGCGCCATCGAAATCTCCACCCCCGGCGGGCCGGACGTGCTGAAACCCGTGACCCGCCCGCGTCCCGAACCGGCGGCGGGCCAGGTGGTCATCAAGGTGGCCTATGCCGGGGTCAACCGCCCCGACGCGCTGCAACGCGCAGGCAATTACGCGCCGCCGCCCGATGCCTCGGACCTGCCCGGGCTGGAAGCCTCGGGCGAGGTCGTGGCGGTCGGTCAGGGCGTCTCCTGGCCCGCGATCGGCGACCAGGTCTGCGCGCTCCTGCCCGGCGGCGGCTACGCGGAATACGTAGCGACGCCCGCGGCCCATTGCCTGCCCCTGCCCAAGGGCCTCGGCCTGAAAGAGGCCGCCTGCCTGCCCGAAACCTATTTCACCGTCTGGACCAACGTCTTCATGCGCGGCGGCCTGAAGGCGGGCGAACGGTTCCTCGTCCATGGCGGGTCGTCGGGCATCGGCACGACGGCGATCCAACTGGCGAAGATGTTCGGCGCCCGGGTCTTCGCCACGGCCGGCTCGGCCGAGAAATGCGCCAAATGCGAAGAGCTTGGCGCCGACCGTGCGATCAACTACCGCGAAGAGGATTTCGTGAAGATCCTCAAGGCGGAAGGCGGCGCCGACCTGATCCTCGACATGGTGGGCGGCGATTACATCCCGCGCAACGTCTCCTGCATGGCGATGGAGGGACGGCTTGTGCAGATCGCCTTCCTCGGCGGCCCCAAGGCCGAGCTGAACTTTGCCCAGGTCATGGTGAAACGGCTGACGATCACCGGCTCCACCCTGCGCCCGCAATCCGACGCCGCCAAGGCCGAGATCGCCCGCGGCCTGCGCGAACATGTCTGGCCCCTGCTCGATGCCGGCCGCATTGCGCCGGTCATGGACAGCGAATTCGCCCTCGAAGACGCCGCCCAGGCCCATGCCCGCATGGAAAGCTCCGATCATATCGGCAAGATCGTCCTGAAGGTCTGATCATACGGCAGAGGCGCTCCGCGCCTCTGCCCTGTATCCTGCAACCGAAGGCGCCTCAGGCCGCGTCCTGCGCCCAGTCCGGCAGGGCTTCACCCGTCAAGATCAACGCGCCCAGGCGGCCGAGCTCGTCGGAATTCTTGGCCGCGCGGCCGCAGCCGCCGATTGCGGTGAAAACCCTATCCGACAGGGATTTCAGATGTGGCAATTCGTTGGGCGTGTAGGTGGTGACGCAGGACATGGTCGACACGGCCTCGATCTGCAACTCGGGCATGCGGTCGCGGATCAGCGCCTCGATCGCGGCGCCGACACCCGGGGTGCCGGGAGATTGGAACCATTCGGTCAGCTCGGCCCGGCCGCGCAGCACGACATCCTCGGGATCGCCGCCCATCTTGAGGTACATCTTGCCATCCGGGTAACGGATCGGCGGCAGCAGGTAGGGGTTTTCCCCGCTCGGGTGCAGGTAGATGAGAGAGGGCATGCGGTGCAGGCGCTCTGCCTCGGCCTCGGATATCTCGAACAGGGCGACGGTGCGGGCATAGACCTCCAGCGGCAGCTGGTCGCCGATCAGCAGCTGGGAAAACCCGCCAGTGGCCAGCAGGACGCGGTCGAAGGCCAGCGCCTCGGTTTCGGTCCGCAGGGTGACGCCGTGGGCCGTTTCCTCCAGTCCGATCACCTCCTGCGCCACATGTTTGGCGCCGGCGCGCGTGGCTGCCAAGGTCTGCGCCTGGGCCAGCCGGCGCGGCGAGATATGGCCTGCGCCCGTTGCCTCGTGCAGGGCCACGGTGCCGTCGGGAAAGGTGAAGTAGGGGAAGCGTTCGGCCAGTTCGACGCCCTCGTATCCTTCGCAGGGGATCGCGTCGCGGGTGGCGACGGCGGACATGTTGGCGAATTGGCTGCCATCCGCGGGCCCGGCCATCAGGCAGCCGACCTCGGAGTAGAAACCGATGCCCGAGGCGGCCTCGATCTCGGCATAGCGCGAAATCGCGGCGCGGGAGGCACGGGACCAGAAGGGCGACGGGTCCAGCCCGCGGGTGATCCGCCCCTCGTCGTAATGCGAGGCGAAGACGCCGGTATGGGTGGTCTTGTCGACCGGTTCGCCCGGCCCGATCAGGGTGACATCGTGGCCATCCCTGGCCAGGTGGCGGGCAGCGGCAGAGCCGATCAGGCCCGCGCCGATCACGGCAAATTTCATGGCATGTCCCAGGTGGAAAAGGTTCTGGCCGGACCATGCCGCAGAACCGCGCCGGGGCCAAGAGCCTGCGCATTTGACGGGCAGAGCCGCGCCCGTCCCGCCGGAAGCACGGCTTTGCGGCGCTGCGGGGTGGTGATCCGGGGGCTTTCGCGGAAAGATGGCGGGGACGGAAACAGCCGAAGGAGGGCAGGCGTGAAAGCTGTGATGTGCACCGCATTCGAGGGACCAGAGGCGCTGGAAATCGGCGTCCTGCCCGATCCCGACCCCGCACCGGACGAGGTGCTGGTCGCGGTAGAGGCGGCCTCGGTCAGTTTCATGGACCTGCTGATGATCTCGGGTGGCTACCAGATGCGGCCCGATCTTCCCTATGTCCCCGGCACCGATGCGGCGGGCGTGGCTGTTGCCGTGGGCGCGGAGGTCGACCATATCGCGCCCGGCGACCGGGTGATCGGCACCGGCTGGCATGGCGCTTACGCCGAACGGATGGCGGTGAAGGGCTGGCGCTGCAACGTGTTGCCCGAGGGTGTCGACATGGTCGCCGGATCGACGGTTGCCCATACCTATGCCACCGCGCATTACGCGCTGAAGCTGCGGGCCGCGCTGCAACCGGGGGAATGGTGCCTGGTCACCGGCGCCTCGGGCGGGGTGGGCCTGGCCGCGGTGGATTACGCGCGGATGCTGGGGGCGCGGGTCATCGCCTGCGTCAGCAGTCGCGACAAGGCGGCTGTGGTCCGCGATTACGGGGCGGAAGCGGTGATCGTTCTGGACGAGGACGACCTGCGCGGCCGCGTGAAAGAGATCACGGGCGGCCACGGCATCGACGTCTGTTTCGAGATGGTCGGCGGCGAGACCTTTCTGACCCTCGCACGGGTCATGGCCTGGAACGGGCGGATCATGCCCATCGGCTTCGCGGGCGGAGAGATCCCGAAACTGCCGATGAACCTGCCGCTGCTGAAGAACTACTCGGTCGTCGGGGTCTTTATCGGGGCCTGGAACGATCACGACCCGGACCCGGCGCGGCGCGCCGTGGACGAGGTGCTGACCCATGTTGCCACCGGCGATCTGACCCCCAAGGTCGACCGCGTATTGCCGATGGGACAGGCGCAGGATGCCATGGCCTTGCTGCAGGATCGCAGCGTGCAGGGCCGCGTGGTGCTGGAAGTCGGCTGATCTTGTGCCCGTGAAGGCAAAGAAAAACCCGGCCGCTGGGGCCGGGTTTTGCATGTCTGGACGAGCGGCCCGATAGGCGCCGCGCGGACGGAGCCCTGCGATCAGGGCTGTTCGTCTTCGTCCTCATCGCTGCTTTTCGGCAGGTTGAAGAAGCTGTCGGCATCGACCAGGTTGTCGTTCTTGTCGTCATCCTCGTCGTCGCTGTCATCGCCCAGCGAGAAGGTTTCCAGGCCCTCGATCGCGGTCGGGATGCGCGGCTCTGCCTCCATTTCCAGCGATTGCTCGGTGGACAGCAGCTTGCGGCGCTCGTCATCCGACATCGCCTCGCCCTCGGCGGCGCGCTTGGCGGCGGCCTTCTGCACGGCGGCGTCCAGTTCGGACTGCTTGCACAGGCCAAGCGCGACCGGGTCGATCGGCTGCATGTTGGCGATGTTCCAGTGGGTGCGTTCGCGGATCGACTGGATCGTCGGCTTGGTGGTGCCCACCAGTTTCGAGATCTGGCCGTCGCTCAGTTCCGGGTGGAACTTGACCAGCCACAGGATCGAGTTCGGACGGTCCTGGCGCTTGGATAGCGGGGTGTAGCGCGGGCCGCGGCGCTTTTCCTCGCCGACGGCGGCGGGGTTGAACTTCAGCTTCAGCTTGTGCAGCGGATCGGCTTCGGCCTTGTCGATGTCGTCCTGGGTCAGCTGGTTGTTGGCGACCGGGTCGAAGCCCTTGACGCCGGCGGCGACGTCGCCATCCGCGATGCCCTGAACCTCCAGCTCGTGCATGCCGGTGAAATCCGCGATCTGCTTGAAGGTGATGGTCGTGTTGTCCACCAGCCAGACGGCGGTGGCCTTGGCCATGATCGGTTTGCCCATCTTGTCTCTCCTTCCGAATGGGTGGGGCCCGAATACGTCTTTCCCGGCGCCTGCCGGGACAGGCTGCACCTTGTCGGGGTGCGGGTTTCCGTTGTCGGGGAACTTGGCGGCTATATAGTGCGGGAAAACGCATTATGGAAGAGTGAATGATGCCTGCCAGCCTTGCCGCAAATCTCTGCCGTCTTCTCGCCGGACCGGTTCTCGCGGTCGTGCTGGGGCTGGCGCCCGCGCTGGTGCGGGCCAACGGAGAGAGGGCCGGCGACTTCGATTACTTCGTCCTGTCGCTCAGCTGGTCGCCCACCTGGTGTGCGCTGGAAGGGGATGCGCGGAACTCTCCGCAATGCACGGAGGACAAGGATTTCGGCTGGGTGCTGCACGGGCTCTGGCCGCAATACGAGGAGGGCTACCCGGCCTATTGCCCCTCGTCCAAGCGCCCGCCGTCGCGGTCCATGACCGGCGAGATGGCCGATATCATGGGCGCGCCCGGCGTGGCCTGGCACCAGTGGAAGAAGCACGGCACCTGCGTCGGTGTCGAGGCGCGGGACTATTACGGGCTGATGCGGCTGGCTTATGGCAAGATCAACCGCCCGCAGGTGCTGCGCGACCTGGGCCGCGATGTGCGCCTGCCCGCCAGCGTGGTCGAGGAGGCGTTTCTCGAAGCAAATCCGGGTCTGAAACGCGACCAGATCACCATCACCTGCCGGTCGGGCCGGATCCAGGAGGCACGGATTTGCCTGGACATGGAGCTGAAACCGCGCCGCTGCGGCGACGACGTGATCCGCGATTGCCGCGCCAAGGACGCGCTGCTGGACCGCATCCGCTGATCCGCGCCCCTGACCCAAAGGCGCGCCTGCGGCGCACACGATTTGATTTTGCTCAGGCCGCAAGGGCCCTCAAGGGCGCTGCCCTTGAGAATCCCGGAGTATTTCCGGCAAGGTGAACGGCTACGTTCCCATTGGTTGACGATGACGTCATCTGAAATGGCAGCTGACCGTGATTACGTGCCTATCGCGGCAAGTGCGCTGCTGCTGGACAGCCGCCCCCCTTTCATCTGGCCGACAAATATCCCGGGAGGTCCGGAGGGCTGGCCCTCCGGCGGGTGGCCGCGCGTGGCGCGGTCACAATTCCTTGCGGGCGCGCAGGGCGGCGGTGATGGTGCCGTCGTCGAGGTAGTCGAGCTCTCCGCCGATCGGCACGCCCTGGGCCAGCGAGGTGAGGCGCACCTGTCCTTCCAGCTGGTCGGCAATGTAATGGGCGGTGGTCTGGCCATCCACAGTGGCGTTGAGGGCGAGGATCACCTCGGTGATGCCCTCCTCCGTTACCCGTTCGACGAGGCGGGGGATGCGCAACTCCTCGGGCCCGACCGCGTCGAGCGCGGACAGCGTGCCGCCCAGCACGTGGTAGCGGCCCTTGAAGACGGCACTGCGTTCCATCGCCCAGAGATCGGCGACGTCTTCGACCACGCAGATTTCCCCGGTGGCGCGTTTCTCGCTCTGGCAGATGTCGCACAGGTCGGCGCTGCCGATATTGCCGCAATTGGCGCATTCCCGGACCGAGGCGGCGACATGGTGCATGAGATCCGCAAGAGGGGTGAGCAGCAGCTCTTTCTTGCGGATCATGTGCAGCACCGCGCGCCGGGCGGAGCGCGGCCCGAGGCCCGGCAGGCGGGCCATCATGTCGATCAGGCTATCGATATCGCGGCTGGCGCTCATCGCGGCTGGGGTCGGATCAGAACGGCATCTTGAAATCGGCCGGCAGGCCCAGGCCCTCGGTGATCTTGGCCATTTCCGCCTGGCTCTTTTCCTGCGCCTTCTGCTGCGCATCCTTGATCGCGGCCAGGATGAGGTCCTCGACGACTTCCTTTTCGTCAGGGTTGAAGATCGACGGGTCGATATCCAGCGCCTTCAGCTCGCCCTTGGCGGTGGCGGTGGCCTTGACGAGGCCGGCCCCGGATTCGCCCTCGACGGTCATCACGTTCAGCTCTTCCTGCAGCGCGGTGACCTTCTGCTGAAGCTCCTGGGCGGACTTCATCATCTTCGCCATGTCGCCCATCTGGCCCAAGCCCTTGAACATATCCTGTCTCCTGTAACTCTGTGTCTGTGGCGCCCTATCCGGGCGGGTCATCATGTGGCTGAACCGATCGGTCCAGTGTCAGTCTTCCTCGAAGGGATCCCATTCATCCTCGACCTCGGCCAGGGCTTCGGTCTCGGCCTCTGCGGCGATGTCTTCGGGGGTGCGGATCTGGGTGATCTTCGCCTTGGGAAAGGCGCTGAGCACGGCCTGGACCAGCGGATGGCTTTCGGCCTCCTCGCGCAGGGCGCGGGCCTTGGCGTCCTTGACCTCGGCGATGGTTTCGGCGCCGCCCTCGTTGACCACGCTGACCGCCCAGCGGTTGCCGGTCCAGCCCTGCAGGCGGGCGGCGAGGCGCGGGGCCAGGTCGCGGGGGGCGTCTTCGGTCGGGACGAACTCGATCCGGCCGGGCTGGTAGGCGGCCAGGCGCAGGCAGGTCTCGATCTCGACCAGCAGCTTCACGTCGCGGTTCACGCGGATCAGCTCGATCACATGGTCGAAGGTGGGGAACCGCGCCAGCGCCTGGTCGGCATCGACGGCCAGCTGCGCCACGGGACCGCGCGCGGGGCCGTGCATCCGCCCGCCGGGCTGCCCCTGGGCCGAGGTCGCGCCACCGGCCGGGCCATGCGCCATGCCGCCGCCGCCACCGGGCGGTCCGGGGGGCTGCGGATGGTCCTTCAGCCGGCGCACCAACTCCTCGGGCGAGGGCAGTTCGGCCACGTGGGTCAGGCGGATCACCGCCATCTCGGCGGCCATCATGGCGTTCGGCGCGGCGGCCACTTCCTCGAGCGCCTTCAGCAGCATCTGCCACATCCGGGTCATCGCCCGCATCGGCAAACGGCCCGCCAGGTCGATGCCGCGGGCGCGCTCATCGGGGGAGATCGTCGGATCCTCGGCCGCGTCCGGCGTGATCTTCACCACCGAGATCCAGTGCGTGATCTCGGCCAGGTCGCGCAGCACCGCCATCGGGTCGGCCCCGTCGGCATATTGCGCCGACAATTCGGACAGGGCACCGGCGGCATCGCCGGCCATGATCATCTCGTAGAGGTCCAGAACCCGCCCGCGATCGGCCAGGCCCAGCATGGCGCGGACCTGGTCGGCGGTGGTTTCACCTGCCCCATGGGAAATCGCCTGGTCGAGCAGAGACGTCGCGTCGCGCGCGGAGCCTTCGGCGGCGCGGGTGATCAGCGCCAGCGCGTCATCGGCAATTTCCGCCGTCTCGGCGGTGGCGATCTTGCGCAGCAGGGCGATCATCACCTCGGGCTCGATCCGGCGCAGGTCGAAGCGCTGGCAACGCGACAGCACGGTCACCGGCACCTTGCGGATCTCGGTCGTGGCGAAGATGAACTTCACGTGTTCGGGGGGTTCCTCCAGCGTCTTGAGCAGCGCGTTGAACGCGCTGGTCGACAGCATGTGAACCTCGTCGATGATGTAGATTTTGTACCGGGCCGAGGCCGCGCGGTAATGCACCGAATCGATGATCTCGCGGATGTCGTTGACCGAGGTGTTGGACGCCGCGTCCATCTCCATGACGTCGACATGGCGGCCTTCCATGATCGCCTTGCAATGTTCGCATTCACCGCAGGGATCGGTGGTGGGACCGCCCTCTCCATCGGGGCCGATGCAGTTCATGCCCTTGGCGATGATCCGGGCGGTGGTGGTCTTCCCGGTGCCGCGGATGCCGGTCATGATGAAGGCCTGCGCGATGCGGTCCGCCTTGAAGGCGTTGCGCAGGGTGCGCACCATCGCCTCCTGGCCGACGAGGTCGGCGAAGGTTTCGGGCCGGTATTTCCGGGCCAGCACCTGGTAGGCGGGTTTTGCGTCGCTCATCTGGGCCTCATCCTGTCCGGCTCAACTTAGTCATGCCGAGGGCCGAGGTCCAGCGGATCGCGGGCAAAGTCGCCCTGCAGGCCCCGGTCTTTTCGGGGGTGATCCCCGGCTGAGCAGGCGGGGGCTTGAGGTCGGATTGTGTGGACCGCTTCTTTTCTGGCCCCGGTCGCGTCGCCGTTGGCGTGGCCGCGGGGTGAGGCCGGGGAAAGGGGCGCTGCCCCTTGCCGCCAAAGCTGCGCTTTGACGGCTACCCCGGAGTATTTTTGGCAAGATGAAGCAGGGGGGCGGCGCGGGGCGTTCTTACCTGCGATTAAGGGTTCCGTTGCGGCATCAACCGCCCTAATACTATCCGAAAGAATAGGTCCTGAGCCCAAGGGGTCCGGCCAGAAAAAGAGGGTTACGGGGTGGAAAAGGGGCGATCATGCGTCTGAGAGGGGTGCGCCGCAGCGCAAATATCGAGGATCGTCGACGGTCTGGCCGACGCGGCGGGGCCGTGGGCGGGCTGGGCATCGGCGGCGTGCTGATCGTGCTGGCCATCGGCTATTTCACCGGGGTCGACGTGACGCCCCTGCTGAATGGCGGGCAGCCGGGGGCGAGCGCAACCGCCCCGAGGGAGCTGAGCGAAGCGGAACAAAGGGCGGCGGATTTCTCCTCCCGCGTGCTGGCCACGACGGAAGACGTCTGGGTTGAGCTGTTCCCGGCCCAGGCGGGGCTGGATTACACGCCGCCGGTGCTGGTTCTGTTTTCGGGCCAGACGTCGAGCCCCTGCGGCGGGGCCTCGGGTGCGACGGGGCCGTTCTACTGCCCGGCGGATCGCAAGGCCTACCTGGACACGCAGTTCTTTGCCACGCTGGCCGAGCGGCTGGGCGCGCGGGGCGATTTCGCCGCCGCCTACGTGATCGCTCACGAGGTCGCACATCACGTGCAGAACCAGCTGGGCATCCTCAACGCGGTGCATGAGCGGCGGCAGGCGGCCTCTCAGGCGGATGCCAATGCGCTGACCGTGCGGCTGGAATTGCAGGCGGATTGCCTGTCCGGCGTCTGGGCCGCGCATGTGGACGGCCTGCTGGAGCCCGGCGATATCGAGGAGGCTCTGAACGCCGCGCGGATGATCGGCGACGACCACCTGCAGGAACAGGCAGGCCGGGTGCCGCAGCCACATACCTTCACCCATGGCACGTCGGATCAGCGCGAGCGCTGGTTCGCCCGCGGATACGAGGCCGGCGACATGTCGGTCTGCGATACTTTCGCCGCGCGGCGCCTGTAAGGTCGCGGGGGCGCGCATGGTCATGACGGCTCGCACGACATTGTGGATCGTTCTGGCGCTCTGGGCCGTGCTCTGGCTGGGGTCCTTTGTCTATCCGGTGACGCTTCCGGCGGTCGGCGACGGGTTCCTGCGCGGCGGCAACCGGATCATGGCCTTCCTCGCCCTGCAGGCGGGTGCCATGGTGCCGGCCCTGGCCGCCCTGCCCCTGCGCCCGCAAGCCGGGGTGATGCGGTGGCTGGCGCTGGTGCCGGTGCTGTGCGGCACCGGGCTGATCGCGCTGATCGCCATCACAGTGTTGCGCGCCTTCATGACCGATCCGGTGATCCCGTCGGGACCGGCCGGGCCCGTGACCCAGCCGGCCCCCAAGGGCATCGAGTGATCCGGCCCGGGATCGGTACGAGATCGACCCGGACCTGACCCGTTCAGGCCCGATTACTCCAGACCAGAGCGTTTCGCGCGCCCCTGCGCAGCTCCGGTCTTGTAGAGCTTCTGCCGCGATTTGTGCCGCGCCCGCCCCTCCGCAATGGTTTCGGAGTTGATCTGGTCCTCGCGCTGCAACTTGCGCCAGCGATCCAGCCGGTCGGGGTCCAGCTGACCCTCCTCCACCGCCGCGGTCACGGCGCAGCCCGGTTCGCCGTCATGGGCGCAGTCGCGGAACCGGCAGGACGGGGCGAGGTCGGTGATGTCCGAAAACACCTCCGCGATGCCCTCGGCCACGTCGGTCAGGCCCAGTTCGCGCATGCCCGGAGTGTCGATCAGCCAGCCGCCCGCCAGGGTCCGGCGCATCATCCGGTTGGTCGTGGTGTGGCGACCGCGCGCGTCATCCTCGCGGATGCCGGCGGTGGCGGCCTCTTCGCCGGTCAGGGCGTTCTGCAGGGTGGTCTTGCCGACCCCCGACATGCCGACCAGGGCCAGGGTCTGGCCGTTCCGGCACCAGGGATCGAGGCTGCGCGCCTCTTCCGGGTCGCGTGCATTCAGCGTCATCGCCGTCACCAGCGGAGAGATCCGCTCTGCCTGCTGGCGAAAGCCACGTGGATCGTCGCAGAGATCGGCCTTGGTCAGGATGACCAGCGGCAGGCAATCGCCCTGCAACGCCATGGCCACGTAGCGTTCGATCCGCGCCACGTTGAAATCCGCGTTACACGAGCTGACGATGCCAAGCGTGTCGACATTGGCGGCGATCGGCTGGGCCGCGCGCCCCTCGCCTGCGGCGCGGCGGGCGAGGAAGGACTTGCGCGGGACCAAAGCGGTGATGCGGCCTTCGGTCACGAAGACCCAGTCGCCCACGGCCAGCGGTTCGGCAAAGACCGGCGCGCGCGTCGGCCCGTCCGTGCCCAGCAAGTCGACCTGCGACCGGTGCACCGCCGTGACCCGCATCGCGGCGGCGCCGTCGGGGATCGCGGTGGTGTCCGACCAGCCCAGGTCGGAAAGTTCAGAATGTGTCATTGGGAATATCCCGATATCTCAACGTCAGAAGACCCGCGCTCTGGCCGAGCACGGGGACAGTCGAAACGGGCGCAGGCGGTCGTTAGACCCGCCCCGCCCGGAGATGGCGCACAAGCTCCATGAAATCTCCGTCGGGTACATGGGTGAGAGGCTGGACAACGACCCAAGCGGGGCTCGTTACGGCTGCTTCCTTCCGGACCTGACCGGGTTGGCGAGGCGCTCGCCCGCGCCAACCTCTCACCGCACTATCTAGGGGGCAAAGCCGATTCCCGCAAGGGGGGCAGCCGGACCGATTACAGGTCCAGCCGCCAGAAGATCGGTCGCCTGCGATGATCCGGCCCGACCCGCAGCTTGCGCAGCAGGCGACGGCGCGGGCGGGCCAGGAAATGCGGCGCCTCGCCCGTGGGATCGAAGCCGAAGGCCCGCGGCAGATCGCGGTAGATCGACACCGGCCCGTTGCAGGATTTCAGCAGGTTGCCGGTCCAGGGCTGGTGTATCCAGACCTCGCGGCAGCGCAGATGCGCCAGCACCTCGAGCACCGCCAGCATCATCGCTCGCGGCCAGACCCGACCATACAGCACGCGCAGGTCGGCCTCGTAGGCGCGCAGGCCCTTCAGGTGACGGCTGCGCGGTTCCTGTTCGGCCACATGGGCAACCTGGCGGGCGGCAAAGCGCAGCCAATCGGACTGGATTTCCTCGATCAGGGCCACGCCACGGGCCGGGTCGATATCCAGCCGCGCCCAGGCCAGCGTCGGGCGTCCGTCGCGCCGGACCGGGTGCAGCTGGTATTCGAACTTGTGGCGCGGCATCTCCGGCAGGTAGCGGCGCATCAGCGCGGCGTGATCGGTCGGAAAGGCCAGCTGCACCACCAGGTTGCCACCGTCGCGGCTCATCTGGTGCCAGCCGCGATCCTGGCCCACGCCCCAATCGGCAAAGCTCAGCTCGAAATCCATCCAGCGCAGGTCGAAGGCCGCGCCAAGCGCCTCCCAGCCGGCCCGGCTCAGGTCGTCGGTATCGGCCAGCGATTGCGCCTCGGCCAGGGCGGCGACATCGGCGCGCCGCAGCACCCCGCCGCAGCCCGCCACCAGCGGGCGCAGCAGCGGCCGGTCCAGGAACCGCGCTTCGGGCCCGGACCGTAGATCGGCGATCCGGGCATCGCCGCGCATCCGCCGCGCCAGCAGCCAGGCGCTGTCGCGATCGTCGTAATACGGCATGGCCATCCGCAGGGGCAGGCGCGCCCGTGCGGCTTCAATTTCATCGTGGAACATCTGTCCGCTCCGGCAAGGCAAAGGGGCCCGCCGGTCGGATGGCGGGCTGTCAGGTCAGGGTCAGGCGGCTGGCGCCAAAGGGTCTGCGGTGCATGGTGGCTCCGATCATGTGACAGTCGTGGCGTGGATATAGAGGCAGGCGGGCGGTTCTCAAAATGACATTTGCCGTCAGGTTGCGAAGTGGGGTGCTTCGGTCACAGTCGGGGCGGACGGCAATCGCCCAAGCATTCCGGGTGACCGGGCCATTCCGAATCGCTCGCGCACCGACGCAATACCGACGTCGCACCGACGTGATACCGACGTTGCCGAAAGCGCCCAAAAAGACCGGCCCGCCCCTCGATCAGAGGGACGGGCCGGGCCAAAAATCATGCCGATGCAACGGGTCGCGGATCAGCCGCGCAACACCCCGCCGGTGGCCTTGGTGACCTTCTCGACCACCTTGGTGGCGATCGCTTCGATCTCCTCGTCCTTGAGGGTCTTGTCCTGCGGCTGGATGCGCACGGTCAGGGCGATCGACTTCTTGCCCTCGCCCAGGGCGCCGCCGATGAATTCGTCGAAGATGCGGACCTCTTCGATCATCGCCTTGTCAGCCCCGGCAGCCGCATTGACCAGCGTCAGCGCCTCCACGTCGGCATCGACGACAAAGGCAAAGTCACGCTCGACCACCTGCAGGTCGTTCAGCACCACGGCCCCGCGCGATGCGCCGGCCTTGCGCGGCTCGGGCACCTCTTCGGGCCACAGGACGAAGCCGACGACCGGGCCTTTCACGTCCAGTTCGGCCAGCACCTTGGGGTGCAGTTCGCCGAACACACCAAGGGTTTTCTTGGGGCCAAGGCAGATGCGGCCATGGCGACCCGGATGCCACCAGCCATCCCCGCCGCGCAGGACCTGCACCTTGGCGGGCGCGCCGATCGCCGACAGCAGCGCCTCGGCATCGGCTTTGGCGTCGAACAGGTCGACGGACCGCGCCGCGCCATGCACATCCTTCGGCCCCGTGCGACCGACGAGGATACCGGCGACCTGCACCTTCTGCTCGCCGGGTTCGCCGCCATGCCAGGTCGCGCCGATCTCGAACAGGGCGAGGTCGGATTGCCCCCGCGCCTGGTTCCGCGCCGCCGCCTGCAACAGGCCGGGCAACAGGTCCGGGCGCATGTGGCTCATGTCCTGGCTGATCGGGTTGGCGACCATCGTGGCATCATCGCCACCGCCGAACAGGCTGGCCGCCGTACGGTCGATGAAGGAATAGGTCACGCACTCGTTGTATCCCAACGCCGCTGCCGTCCTGCGCGCCATCTGCTCGCGCTTCTGCATCACCGTCAGGATCGGGTCGGGCACGCCGGCGCTGGTGCGGGCCAGCGGCTTCGCCTCAAGCTTGGTCAGCGACGCCATCCGCGCGACCTCTTCGACCAGGTCGGCCTCGCCCAGGACGTCGGGCCGCCAGGACGGTACATGGGCCATGTCGCCTTCCATGACGAAGCCCAGGCGCTCCAGCGTGGCGCGCTGCTCCTCGGCGGGGATATCCATGCCGACCAGCGACGAACACCGCGCGGTGTCGAGCTTGTAAGCCCTTGAAACGTCGGGCACTTCGCCCGCGACCACGGTGTCGGTGACCTCACCGCCGCACAGCTCGACGATCAGCGCACAGGCGCGGTCCAGCGCTTCCATGTTGAAACCCGGGTCGATGCCGCGTTCGTTGCGATAGCGCGCGTCCGAATTGATCTTCAGCGCCCGCCCGCCATGCGCGATCGAGACGTAATCCCAGAACGCCGCCTCGACGAAGACATCCGTGGTTTCCTCGGTGCAGCCGGTGGACAGGCCGCCCATGATGCCGCCGACGCTTTCAACGCCGTTGCCATCCGAGATGACGAGCGTGCCGGCGGGGATCACGTATTCCTTTTCGTCGAGCCCGGTGAAGGCCTCTCCGCCCGCCGCGCGGGAGATCGTCATCGGCCCGGAAACCTTCGCCGCATCAAAGACATGGAGCGGCCGGTTCAGATCGTGGGTGAACAGGTTGGTGACATCCACCAGGGCCGAGATCGGGCGCAGCCCGATGCTGCGCAGCTTCTTCTGCAGCCAATCGGGGGACGGGCCGTTCTTGACGCCGCGGATCAGGCGCCCGGCGAAGACGTGGCAGCCATCCTTGGCGTTCTCGGCGATCTCGACCTGCACGGGGCAATCGCCGCCGGTCACCTTGAGATCGTAATCTGGCATCGGCTTCAGCGTGCCCAGCCCCCGCGCCGCAAGGTCGCGGGCCACGCCGCGCACGCCCAGGGCGTCGGGGCGGTTCGGGGTGATCGCGATCTCGATCACCGGATCGACGGCGGCGGGGCGGTTCGCGGCCAGCCAGTCGGCAAAATCCTGACCCACCTCGCCCGAGGGCAGTTCGATGATGCCGTCATGTTCGTCGCTCAGTTCCAGCTCGCGTTCCGACGCCATCATGCCATGGCTTTCGACGCCGCGGATCTTGCCGACCGAGATGGTGATATCGAGGCCCGGAATATACATCCCCGGTTTGGCCAGAACGACGGTGATCCCCTCGCGGGCATTGGGCGCACCGCAGACGATCTGCTTCTCGCCCTCGTCGGTGTCTACCCGACAGACCTTCAGCTTGTCCGCATCGGGATGCTTTTCCGCCGCCGCGACCTTGGCGATGGTGAAGCCCTTCAGCTTTTCGGCAGGGTTTTCAACGCCTTCAACCTCAAGACCCAGGTCGGTCAGGGTTTCCAGGATCTCGTCAAGCGAGGCGTCGGTTTCCAGGTGATCCTTCAGCCAGGACAGGGTGAATTTCATCGTCTTACTCCTCGTACCGTTCGGCGAGATCTTTCATGTCGCCCATTCGGTAAAGCTTGAACTCGCGCCACAGGCGCAGTGTCGGTTTCGCCGCGAAGGCGATCGACCCGATGACGAAGAACCACGTCGCCGTCTCTTGCAGGTCGTTGTAGAAAAACAGGATCGAGCCGACCAGGAAGGCCAGGGCGGCGCCGAAATCGATGCAGGTATAGGCCAGCTCGGCCCGCGCATAGAGCGCCTGCGCCTCTTCCGAGCGGTCCGGCGCGTCGTGACGGAACAGCTTCATCTGTCATCCTCCGCGAAATCCCTGATCAGCCGGAACCGTTCGACCATCAGCATCATGTCGGGCGACCATTTCCCCCGCATCTCGAAATAGGTGCGGTACTGGTCGCGGAAATCCTCAAGATCCCGGAATTCGGCCATGTCCGCCGCCAGCTCCTCGGTCACGTCGCCGAAGGGCATGGTCAGCACCTCCAGCGTTTCCATCTGCACCGCAGGGGAGCCATCCCATTCCAGCGCGATGTCCTGCCGTCCGACCTCGGGCATGGGGTCCTTGCCCGGCCCGAAATCCGTCAGCGCCGCGCAGGTCACGGTCTTCTTGCCCGACCGCACCAGCGCCAGGACCTCGTTACAGAGCTCCTCGTAATCGCCGAAGGTGAAGGTGACGGGCTCGGTCATGTGGCCCCCTGCATCTTGCGAAGGTCACGCCCTGCGCCCTTCCCGCGGCCTGAACCAGGCCTCGGGTCGGAGAGACGGGCGTGACACCCGGAAGAAAGGCGCAGGGGCACGGGATCACACCCCGCCGCGAATGGTCGGGACCTGCAGCGCCGGGAAGCCGTAATGGCGCAGCCAGCGCAGGTCCGAATCGAAGAAGGCGCGCAGGTCGGGGATGCCGTATTTCAGCATCGCGATCCGGTCGATCCCCATGCCGAAGGCAAAGCCCTGCCATTCCGCCGGGTCCACGCCCGCCGCCGACAACACCTTGGGATGCACCATGCCGGACCCCAGCACTTCCAGCCAGTCGTCGCCCTCGCCCACCTTCACGGTGCCGCCTTCCCAAGAACACTGGATGTCGACCTCGGCCGAGGGTTCGGTGAAGGGGAAGTGGGAGGCGCGGAAGCGGGTCTTCACGGAGGTGCCGAAATAGGCCGAGAAGAATTCCTCGAGCACCCATTTCAGGTTCGCCATGGAGATATCGCGGTCGATCGCCAGGCCTTCGACCTGGTGGAACATCGGCGTATGCGTCTGGTCGTAATCGGCGCGGTACACGCGACCCGGGGAAATCGTGCGGATCGGCGCGCCCTGCGCCTCCATCGACCGGATCTGCACCGGCGAGGTATGGGTGCGCAGCACGTGGGGCGGGCGGTCATCGCCTTCGGCCCGGTGCATGTAGAACGTGTCCATCTCGGCCCGGGCGGGGTGATGGCTGGGAATGTTCAGCGCGTCGAAATTGTACCAGTCGGTTTCGATCTGCGGCCCTTCGGCCACGGCAAAGCCCATATCGGCAAAGATCGCCGTGACCTCTTCCCAGACCTGCGACACGGGGTGCACGGTGCCGGTCCGGCGGTCACGCCCGGGCAGGGTCACGTCCAGCCATTCGGTCTTCAGCCGTTCATCCAGCGCGGCATCGGCCAGTGCGGTCTTCTTGGCCGCCAGCGCGGTGTTGATCTCGTCCTTGAGCGCGTTCAGCGCCGGGCCGGCCACCTGGCGCTCTTCGGGCGTCATCTTGCCCAGTTCGCGCATTTTGAGGCTGATTTCGCCCTTCTTGCCAACGGCCTGAACCCGCAGATCCTCAAGGCTGGCTTCATCCGCCGCCTCGCCGATCGCGCCCAGCCATTTTGCCTTCAGATCGTCCATCCCCGATCCTCCTGATGCTTTTGGCTTCTGCTACAAAGCAAAGCCCTGAAAGACAAGAAGCCGCGAGACCCCGAAAGGTCCGCGGCTTCCCTGAAACTTGTCCCCGGAGGGGGAGGTGCTTACGCGAGCGCGGCCTTCGCCTTATCGACGATGGCACCGAAAGCAGCCGGTTCGTGCACGGCGAGATCGGCCAGAACCTTGCGGTCCACCTCGATCCCGGCCTTGCCGAGGCCGTTGATGAAACGCGAATAGGTCAGCGCTTCGTCATGGGCACGCACGGCGGCGTTGATACGCTGGATCCACAGCGCACGGAAGTTGCGCTTGCGCGCCTTCCGGTCACGGGTGGCGTACTGGTTCGCCTTGTCGACAGCCTGGGTCGCCACCTTGAAGGTGGTCGAACGGCGGCCGTAATAGCCTTTGGCCGACTTCAGGATTTTCTTGTGACGGGCGTGGGTAACGGTACCGCTTTTAACGCGAGACATGGTTCATCCTCCTCTTAGCGGTGGTACGGCATCATCGACTTGATGATGCGTGCATCGGGCTCGGACATGGTGGTCGTGCCGCGTGCGTTACGGATGAACTTGTTGGTGCGCTTGATCATGCCATGGCGCTTGCCGGCCTGGGCGGTCAGGACCTTACCCTTGGCCGAAATCTTGAACCGCTTTTTGCAGCTCGATTTCGTCTTCATCTTGGGCATTTCCGTCTCCTTGGTCTTGAACGGGTATTGACGCGACTCGGTATGCCACTCCGACCGGCCGCGCGGGTGAGCGCGCCGTATAGGCCGGGATTCCCTGCAAAGCAAGAGCGAATTGACGGTTTCGCCACCCCGGACGCCCCTCGGGGCCACCCCGCTAGGGGATCACCCGCGCCACGACCCGGATGATCGCATGCGGCACGTCCTCCAGCGTGTAGCCCCCGGGATTGTTCACCCAGGCCCAGCCGACGACGGCACCGCCCAGGATGATGACCAGCAACGCCACCCAGGGCGCCCGCCCGTCGGCAAAGGCCGACAGGGCCGAGGGGATCGACAGCATCAGGATGACGATGCCGACGACCAGGATCAGGTCGCTGTCCATGTGATGATACCTCCGCCTGCCGACCCTATTCGGGATCGGAGGCGAAAATCAAACGTTCCTCGCAAGGCGCGACGCGCAGGATGTTGGTCGATCCCGGCACGTTGAACGGCACCCCCGCGGTGACGACGATCTGGTCGGCTTCCGTGGCATAGCCATGGGTTCGCGCGGCGCGGGCGGCATTGACCACCGCCTGCTTGAACCGGTGCAATTCGCCCGTCATCACGCAGTTCACCCCCCAGCTCAGCGCCAGCTTGCGCCCGGTCCCGCGCAGCGGCGTCAGCGCCAGGATCGGCACATGCGGACGTTCGCGCGCGGTCAGCAGGGCGGTCTTGCCGCCATGGGTGAAACAGCAGATCGCCTTGATATCCGTCGTCTCCGCGATTTCCCGCGCCGCCACGACGATCCCGTCGGCCACCGACCCGCGCACCGTCTTGCGCGAGGCCTCGATGATCTCGCGGTAGGTTGGATCGCTCTCCACCTCCTGGGCCACCTTGTCCATCGTCTGCACCGCCTCGACCGGGTATTGCCCGGCGGCACTTTCCGCCGACAGCATCACCGCATCGGTGCCCTCGTAGATCGCGGCGGCCACGTCGGACACTTCGGCCCGGGTGGGCATCGGGCTCTCGATCATGCTTTCCAGCATCTGGGTCGCCACGATCACCGGCTTGGCCGCGGCCCGGCACCTGCGCACCAGCTGCTTCTGGATCGGCGGCACGTTCTGCACCGGCAATTCCACGCCCAGGTCGCCCCGCGCCACCATGATGCCGTCCGACACTTCCAGGATCGCCTCGAAGCTCTTCACCGCCGCCGGTTTCTCGATCTTCGACAGGATCGAGGCCCGGCCACCGGCCAGGTCCCGCGCCTCGGTCACATCCTCGGGCCGCTGGACAAAGCTCAGCGCCAGCCAGTCCACGCCCAGTTGGCAGACAAACTCCAGGTCGCTCCGGTCCTTCTCGGACAAGGCGGCCAGCGGCAGCACCACATCGGGCACGTTCACGCCCTTGCGGTTGGAGATCGTGCCGCCCGCGATCACCTCGGTCTCGGCGAAATCGGCACCGCAATCGACAACCTTCAGGCGGATCTTCCCGTCATTGACCAGCAGCTGCGCACCGACTTCCAGCACCTGGAAAATCTCCGGATGCGGCAGGGTCACACGGGTCGCGTCGCCCTCTTTGTCCTCCAGGTCCAGCCGGAAAGAAGCGCCCTCGGCCAGCTCTTCCTCGCCATTGGCAAAGACACCGACGCGCAGCTTCGGACCCTGCAGGTCGGCCAGGATGCCGATCGTGCTGTCCAGGTCACGCTCCACCTCGCGGATGATGCGGTGACGCTCGCGGATCTCGTCATGGCTGCCGTGGCTCATGTTCAGCCGGAAGACATCGGCACCGGTCTCGTGCAGCTTGCGGATCATCTCGTAATCCGAGGAGGACGGGCCCAAAGTGGCGACGATCTTGGTATTGCGCTGGCGTCTCATGCGGTCCTTCCCTGCTGCGATGGCCCCGGGCTTGCGCGGGGCCGTTCCTGTTATCGTTACCAGATGACCACAGATTTGCCACCTGAAGTGACAGGGGAGTGACACTTCGCCATGATTTCCCCGCCCGCCCCGCGACATTGCAGCCGGATTGACCAGCGCCCCGCTTTCCTGCCAGCCTGCCGCGCAATCCAAGCCCGCGAAAGGACATCGCCATGGACACCAAGACACAGCTCGAAATCGAAGCCGCCGCCTTCCGCACCCTGCGCAACCACCTGATGGAAGCCCGCCCCGACGTGCAGAACATCGACATGATGAACCTCGCCGGGTTCTGCCGGAACTGCCTGTCCCGCTGGATGCAGGAGGCCGCCGCCGATCGCGGCATCGAGATGACCAAGGACCAGGCGCGCGAGATCTTCTACGGCATGCCCTACGAGGAGTGGAAAGCGCAGAACCAGACCGAAGCCACAGACGACCAGCAGGCCGCCTTCAAACAGGCCTTCGCCGAAAACGTCACCTCCAGGGACTGACCCCGGCGCATCCTCGCGCAAACTTCACACCTTGCGCGCGCCCGAGCTTCACCTTGCCCAAATACTCCCGCCGGAGGCACCGCGATCACCCCGCCAGGGATGATCGCAAAACATCGCCCCCTCAAAAAAACGGGCGACCGGCCCATCCCCTGCCCCGACATCGCCAGACGCGCCCCCCGCGATCATCCCCCGGATGATCGCCTCAGGTCGCATGCGCCGCAGGCGCTCCTTTTGACGGACATGCGAACAACAAAAAACCCGGGCGCGAACGCCCGGGTGAGTGTCTCAGACTGATGGGAGGAGATTATCAGCCCTTCGAGAATTCCGGATAGGCTTCCATGCCCAGCTCCGCCATGTCGAGACCGGTGATCTCGTCTTCTTCGGAGACCCGGATGCCCATGATCATCTTCAGCAGGAACCAGACCACGGCCGAGGAGACCAGGGTGAAGATACCCACCACGATGATGCCATAGAGCTGGGTGCCCAGGTTGGCGTCGGAGTTGGTGAAGACCACGGCGATGGTGCCCCAGATACCTGCGATCAGGTGAACCGGGATGGCGCCCACGACGTCGTCGATCTTCAGCTTGTCCAGCATCGGCACGGCGAAGACAACGATCACGCCGCCGATGGCACCGATGATGGTGGCCGAGCCGAGGGTCGGGGTCAGCGGTTCCGCGGTGATCGACACCAGGCCCGCCAGCGCGCCGTTCAGAACCATGGTCAGGTCGGGCTTCTTGTAGAGGATCTGCGTCAGGATCAGCGCAGCGATCGCACCACCGGCAGCCGCCGTGTTGGTGTTGGAGAAGATGCGCGACACGTCGGCAACGTCACCAACCGAGCCCATGGCCAGCTGCGAACCACCGTTGAAGCCGAACCAGCCGAGCCACAGGATGAACGTACCCAGGGTGGCGAGGGTCAGGTTGGAACCCGGCATCGGGATGGTCTTGCCGTCCTTGTACTTGCCGATACGCGGCCCGAGGATGATGGCACCGGCCAGAGCGGCCCAGCCACCCACGGAGTGCACGACCGTGGAGCCCGCGAAGTCGAGGAAGCCGGCTTCGTCCAGGAAACCACCGCCCCACTTCCAGGATGCGGACAGCGGATAGATCACGGCGGTCAGGATGATCGTGAAGATCAGGAAGGGCCACAGCTTGATGCGCTCGGCGACCGTACCGGACACGATGGACGCGGTGGCGGCACAGAACATCAGCTGGAAGAAGAAGTCCGAACCGGTGGAGGCATAGCCGTAATCGTCGGCCGCATCCGCGGTCACGCCGACAGCTTCCAGGACGCCCGGGCCCCAGACGCCGGACAGGACGCCGTCAACCGACCAGGTGCCCAGCGGGTACATCAGGTTGTAGCCGATCAGGTAGTAGAAGATCGTGGCCAGACCGAAGAGACCCATGTTCTTGGTCAGCTGCATGGTCACGTTCTTGCCGCGCACCAGGCCCGCTTCGAGCATGGCAAAGCCGCAGGCCATGAAGAAGACCAGGAAGCCGCCGACCAGGAACAGCAGCGAGTTCAGGATAAAGACCGTATCGGTCGAGGGGTTCACACCTGCGGCAGGACCTTCATCCTGCGCAAGACCGAGGCTCGGCAGCGCGATCAGCGCGGCGGCAAGGCCCAGTTTGGTAATGGTTTTCATTCGTCTTTCCTTTCCCTGTCGGCGAGGCTTACAGCGCGTCCGCGTTGGTTTCCCCGGTCCGCACGCGAACCGCCTGCTGGATGTCCAGCACGAAGATTTTACCGTCGCCGATCTTGCCGGTCTTGGCAGTGTTGGTAATGGTTTCGACCACTTGGTCGGCCATTTCGGCAGACACCGCGATCTCAAGCTTGATCTTCGGAACGAAGTTCACGGCGTATTCTGCACCGCGGTAGATCTCGGTGTGGCCCGACTGGGAGCCGAAGCCCTTGATTTCGGTCACCATCATGCCGCGTACGCCGATTTCGGTCAGCGCCTCGCGGACCTCCTCGAGCTTGAACGGCTTGATTGTCGCAATGATGAGTTTCACTGGTTTTCCCTTCCGTATCTCGGGGTGCGAGCCCCGCCTTTGGCACGGCCACCTAAAACTTGGGCATGCCCGTACCGGAAGGCGGTGCCCCGGAATCCACCGATTATTTCCCGCGCATTTGCATAATTTTTGCGCAGTGCAAAATTGAAGCTGAAAATTTAGGCGAAATTGAAACGTGCCAAAAACGTCAAACCACTCAACATTAGCGGCCAAAACACCTATACCGGTGACAAAACAACAGGTGCCGGGCAGGACCAGATGAGTGATTCAGGACGACGCAAGAAGCCACTCGTGGCCGATCGCCGCTATGCCAAGCCTTCGGGCGGCAAGCCGGCGGGCAAGAAGGCTGCGGCCGGTCGCTCCGGCCGGGGCTCCGGGTCCGGCAATGGCGGCGGACGCAAGACCCCCAACAAGACCGCCCGCAGCCGCAAGGCCGCCCCGAAACGCACGCGGCGCGGCCCCATCGGGTTCGTCCGCTCGGTGATCGGCTGGGTGGTCCGCCTCGTCTGGGGTCTCAGCTGGCGCCTCGGCGCCGTGGCGGTGCTCATCATCGCGGGCGCCGTCGGTCTCGTCGCCCTGTCCCTGCCCCCGCTCGAGGACCAGCTCGATGGCCGCGCCCGCGGCTCCGTCACCATGCTCGATCACGAGGGCCAGGTCTTTGCCTGGCGCGGCGACCAGTTCGGCGGCGTCATCACCGCCGAAACCGTGTCACCGCACCTCAAGAACGCCATCGTCGCCACCGAGGACAAGCGCTTCTACCGCCATTTCGGCGTCTCGCCCCGCGGTATCGCCTCGGCCATCCGGATCAACCTGCGCGAAGGGCGTGGCCCGCTGTCCGGCCATGGCGGGTCGACCATCACCCAGCAGACGGCCAAGCTCCTCTGCCTCGGCGATCCCTATGACCCCGAGGTCTGGGAAAATGAAACCGCCTACGAGGCCGATTGCCGCGAATCCACGCTGTGGCGCAAGATCCGCGAGGCGATCTACGCCATGGGGATGGAAGCGCGCTACACCAAGGATGACATCCTCACCATCTACATGAACCGCGCCTTCCTCGGCGCCGGCGCCCGTGGGTTCGAAGCCGCCAGCCAGCGCTATTTCGGCAAGTCCGCCTCCGAGGTCACACCGGCGGAATCCGCCATGCTTGCCGGGCTGCTGGTCGCGCCCACCCGCTACGCGCCCACCAACAACCTGACCCGGTCGCAGAACCGCGCCACCGTCATCGTCGACCTGATGGAGGAACAGGGCTACCTGTCCGCGACCGCCGCCCAGCAGGCGCGCAACAACCCCGCCGGCCTTTCGCAGGCGGCCGAAGATCGCGCCGGCGGCTATTTCGCCGATTGGGTCATGTCCTCCGGCCCCGAATTCCTGACCCGCAAGACGACCGAGGACGTGGTGATCCGCACCACCCTCGACCGCCGCATCCAGCGCGCCGCCGAAGAAGGGCTGAAGCACATCTTCGACACCAAGGTGAAGGAAGGCTCCGAAGCCCAGGCCGCCATCGTGGTGATGAGCGCGGATGGCGCCGTGCGCGCCATGGTGGGCGGCCGCCGCACCAAGGTGTCCGGCGCCTTCAACCGCGCCACCCAGGCGCTGCGCCAGACCGGATCGGCCTTCAAACCCTTCGTCTATGCGACCGCGCTGGAACTCGGCTATCGCTGGGATGACGTGGTGGTGGACGAACCGATCACGCTGAACATCCCCGGCTCCGGCCCCTGGTCGCCCGAGAATTACGACCACAAGTTCCGCGGCCCCGTCACCCTGACCCAGGCGTTGCAGCATTCGCTGAACATTCCGGCGGTGAAGGTCGCCGACTCCGTGGGCCTCGACCTGGTGCGCCGGATCGCGGGCGATTTCGGCATCGAATCCGACCTGGCCCAAGGCCCGGCCCTGGCGCTCGGCGCCTCCGAATCCACGCTGGTCGAGATGACCGGCGCCTATGCGGGCATCCTGAATGGCGGCTCGTCGGTCACGCCCTACGGGCTGATCGAACTGCGCCTGCAGGGCCAGTCCGAACCGCTGATGGATGCCGACGGCGGCATCGGCGAACGGGTGATCCGCGAAAGCGCCGCCCGCGAGCTGATCTGGATGATGAACCAGGTGGTCACCAACGGCACCGGCGGCCGCGCCGCCCTGCCCGACCGCCAGGTCGCGGGCAAGACCGGCACCACCTCCGCGGCCCGCGACGCGTGGTTCCTGGGCTTCACCGCCGATTACGTGGCGGGGGTCTGGATGGGCTATGACGACAACACGCCGCTGACCGGGGTGACCGGCTCCGGCCTGCCGGCCGAGATCTGGCACGAGGCGATGCTGCGCATCCACGAAGGCGTGCCGGTCCGCCCCCTGCCCATGTCCGTGCCCGAACGCAGCCAGCCCGAGGCGGTGGCCGACAGCAACAACGTCGCGCCCCAGCAACAACGCGCCCCGGCCCAGCAGGACCCGATCGAACGGCTGCTGCGCAACATCTTCGGCATCCGCAACTGATACCCGGCCCAAAGGCTGCTAAAGGCCCGGAAACGACCAGAGGGCGCCCCGCGAGGCGCCCCCTGCTTCATCTTGCCAAAAACACTCCCGCCGGAGGCATCCCGGATCGGCCACACGCTCCGCCGCCCGACATGACACGCCACAGCGCATCACGGGGCGCCATGGCGCGACAGGCTCAGCCCGCGCGCTTCAGATCCGCGATCAGCGCGTCGATATCGCCGCGGCGCTGATCCAGCATCGCGCCGATCTCGGTCCGTTCCGACAGCCGCATCGAGATCCCCTCGATCACCATGTCGAAGAACAGGTCCTTGCCCGACCGGTCCGAGACCAGGAACTTCACCTCGAACGGTGCCTCGCCGCGCAGATACGCGGTCGAGATCACCTCGTGCCAGGTCTTCACCTGCCGCACGCTGTTCACCTCGATCTTGCCGCCGACGAATTCCTGGAACCGCTTGCCGTATTTGCGGGCGATGTAGCCCCGGAAGGCCTCGGTATAGGCGCGCAGCTGCGCCGGGCTGGCGCGGCGCACATCCGGGCCAAGCGTCGATTGCGCGATGATGTTCACATCGGCGTAGCGGGTGAAGATCTTCTCGAAATCCCGGATCATGCCGGGCAGCGATCCGCCCTTCGCGATCACCC
The DNA here is from genome assembly GCF_000768315.1 of Pseudooceanicola atlanticus. Taxonomy (GTDB): domain Bacteria; phylum Pseudomonadota; class Alphaproteobacteria; order Rhodobacterales; family Rhodobacteraceae; genus Pseudooceanicola; species Pseudooceanicola atlanticus. Next base: position 466,137 of record NZ_AQQX01000001.1, on the reverse strand, counting down.
GGTTGATCTCTCCGACCAGCGCGTCGACCAGCGCCTTGGCCTTGGCATCCGTCAGCGCCAATGCGGGCGCCGCCGCCGATATGGCCAGGCCCGACAGGGCAGAGCCCAGAAAGGCGCGGCGGGTGAACTTATTGCAGATATGGGTCGTCATAGGGGTCACCGGTGCTTTGATAGGGGTCGGCATTCGGGTCCGCGTAAGGATCGTCGTAAGGATCGGCCGCGGTGTCGTAGGGGTCGCCGTAAGGGTCGTCATAGGGATCGCCGCTGGCCGCCGGCGTCCCGCCCAGTTCGTAACGACGGCTTTGCAGGTAGGTCAGGCGGGCCTGGGCATAGCTGTCGGCGCTGTCATGCAGCACGCTGTCCACGGTCTGCCCAAAGCGGCCCCGGTCGCCCACCCGTTTCGCCACGTTGGCGACGGGGCCGACATAGCGTTCGGGGCTGTCCAGCGCATAGCTCAGCGGATTGGTGAACAGGTCCACGACCCGCCCCACCGTGTCCCGCTCGGTCGAGGGGCCGAAGACCGGCAATTCCACGTAATTGCCCTCCGGCACGCCCCAGACATGAAGTGTCTCACCGAAATCGGTGTCGTATTCCGGGATCCCCATGGCCGAGGCCACGTCGAAAATCCCGACAATGCCGATGGTCGAATTGATCGCGAACCGCCAGAAATTGCCGAAGGTCGCCTCGGGCCGGACCTGCAGCGCGGAATTCACCATCATCGCGGGCGTGCTGAGGTTGTCGGCCACGTTGCCGATCCCGGTCACGATGGGTTTGGGAAGCGATGAGACATAACCATTGCCCGCCGGGCTCAGCAAATTGCGGTCGACCTTCTTGTTGAATTCATGCGTCGCACGGTTCGACGCCTCGTAAGGGTCGCTGATCCCGGTCGCCATCGGCGCCGGACCACAGGCCGCCATCAGGGCCAGCGCCGCCAGTGTTAGTGCCTGCCACAGATACCGTCGCACGGAATACCAGATCATTCGCAAATTGCTTTTCCTAAAGGAACGTCCGTTATATAGGCGTTTGTTAAAGATATTTCACCCGATCCACTGCGCTTCAAGGGCAAGTGTGGTACCCGAGGAACAATTGGCGTGCGACAGCGACGGACCGCCGATGAGTAACGGGATAAATTATTAGGCGAGGCACCATGACCACTGCACATAAAAGCCAGCTTCAGGGCGCACCCAAGGGTGCGGAACTGCGCAGGGCCTGGTGGTCCAATGGCGGTCTTTTCCTGTTTGTCGGCCTATTCAGTATTTTCACCAACCTCCTGTTGCTGACCGGACCTCTTTACATGCTCCAGGTCTATGACCGCGTCCTGTCGTCGCGGTCAGTCGAAACCCTGGTCGCGCTGACGCTGTTGGTCGCGTTTCTGTTCGGGGTGATGGGTGTCCTCGACATGGTGCGCGCAAGGGTGATGTCCCGCGCCGCCGCCCGGTTCCAGTCCAAGCTTGACCGCCGGGTCTTTGATGCCGTGATCCAGAAATCCGCGATTGTGCCGGGTGGTGCCTCGGGCGCGAAGGAACTGCACGACCTCAGCGCAATTCAGCGGGCAATGACCTCTCCTGCGGCGCTGGCATTCTTCGACATTCCGTGGACGCCCATCTTCCTCGCCGGCATCGCGCTTTTCCATCCGTGGCTCGGCATCCTGGCCCTTGCTGGCGGTGGTATCCTGATCGTCGTCACCCTGCTGAACCAGTGGCTGACCCGCCTGCCGCAACAAAGCGCCGCGGCCACCTCAATGCGGGCCGACAACATTGCCAGCCAGATCCAGTCCGAAGGCGAGCTGATCGGCGCCATGGGCATGCGCGACGCAGCGTTCCAGCGCTGGCGTAAATACCGCGCCGAAGCCCTTGAACATTCCGTGGCCGGCACCGACCGTTCGGGGGCCTTCACTTCGGCCAGCAAGACGTTCCGCCTGTTCCTGCAATCGGCGATGCTGGGCCTCGGTGCCTACCTCGTTCTGCTCAACGAATTGTCCCCAGGCGCGATGATTGCCGGTTCGATCCTGCTGGGCCGCGCCTTGGCCCCCATCGAATTGTTGATCGGGAACTGGGCGTTGATTCAACGTGCTATGACCGGCTGGCGCGGCCTGGCGGACCTGTTGGACGCGATCCCGCCCGAAGGCTCCCGTACTGCCCTGCCGGTGCCCCGCGGCCTGATCGACGTGCAGCAGATCAGCGTCGTGCCCCCGGGCCTGACCTCGCCGGTCGTGCGCGGTCTCAGCTTCACGGTGCAGCCCGGACAGGCGGTCGGCGTGATCGGCCCTTCCGGCGCCGGGAAATCGACGCTCGCCCGCGCCCTGACCGGCGCCTGGCCCGCCGCGCTTGGCAAGATCCGCCTCGACGGGGCGGCGCTGGACCAGTACGACCCCGCCACTCTGGGCCGCCATATCGGCTACCTGCCACAGCGGGTGCAGATGTTCGAAGGCACGGTCGCGGAAAACATCGCGCGCCTGGCGGAAAAACCCGATGACGCCGCCGTGGTCGCCGCCGCCAAGAAGGCCGCCGCGCACGAGATGATCCTCAGCTTCCCCGACGGCTACGACACGCAGCTTTCGGCCCATGGCGGGCGACTGTCGGGCGGGCAGATGCAGCGCATCGCGCTGGCCCGCGCGCTCTATGGCAACCCGGTGGTGCTGGTGCTGGATGAACCGAACTCCAACCTCGACCACGAGGGCGGCGAGGCATTGAACCAGGCGATCCGCTCCATGAAGCAGGAGGGCAAGTCGGCCCTCATCATGGCGCACCGCCCGGCCGCGATCCAGGAATGCGACATGCTGCTGATGATGGACGACGGACAGCGGGTCGCGTACGGCCCCCGAGACGAGGTGCTCAAGAAAGTCACCCAGAACCACACCCAGCTGATCCAGGGGGGTAAGCAATGAAGAAGCCTTCGAAAAAGGACACCGGTCGCACCCCGCGCAAGGATCTCCGCAAAGACTCCGCCGCCAAGACCTGGTCCGCCTCTACCCCGCTGTGGATCGGCAGCATGACCTTGGCACTTCTTCTGGGCGGCTTCGGGGCGTGGTCCGTCTTCACCCAGATCACCGGCGCAGTCATTGCGCCCGGCCGGATCGAGGTGGACCGCAACCGCCAGGTCGTTCAGCACCCGGATGGCGGCGTGGTTACAGAGATCAACGTGAACGAGGGTGACCTTGTAGAAACCGGGGAGGTGTTGATCCGCTTGGATGATACGGCCCTGCGCTCGCAACTCGCCATCGTCGAAAGCCAGCTGCACGAACTCATGGCCCGCCGCGGCCGGCTTGAGGCCGAGCGTGACGATCGCGAAACGCCTGTATTCGACAAGATGCTGATCGAAGCGGCTGCAACAAGTCCGGATGCGCTCGAACTGATGCAAGGCCAGAAACGCCTGGCCGAGGCGCGCGCGACCTCGCTGTCGCAGGAAATCGAACAACTGTCCAAGCGCCGTAGCCAGATCGAGAATCAAATCGAAGGTATCGATGCGCAGCGCGATGCCTTGGGCGAACAGTTGGAATTGATCGAAGGGGAGCTGACAGACCAGCAATCGCTGCTGGACCGTGGCCTGGCCCAGGCCTCTCGCGTGCTGGCCCTGCGCCGCGAAGACGCCCGCCTGCGCGGCACGCTGGGTGAACTGACCGCACAGCGCGCTCAGTCCGAAGGCCGCAGCACCGAGATCGACCTCGAGATCATCAAGCTCCGTGCCCGCCGTCGCGAAGAGGCGATCACCCGCCTGCGCGACCTGCGCTACCGTGAACTGGAACTGGCGGAAGAACGCCGCGCCCTGATCGAACGGCTGGCCCGCCTTGATGTCACAGCACCGGTATCTGGCCGGGTTTATGGGCTTCAGGTCTTCGCGGAACGCGCCGTGCTACGCCCCGCCGATCCCGTGCTCTATCTCGTGCCGCAGGATCGTCCGCTGGTGATCGCCGCGCGGGTGCAGCCCATCGACATCGACCTCATCACCCTGGACCAGCCGGTGCGCCTGCGCTTTTCGGCCTTCGACCAGCGCGACGGGCCGGAATTGCTGGGCCATATCCGCCAGATCTCGGCCGACGCCTTCACCGACGAAGCCTCGGGCATGTCCTATTACATGACCGAAATCGTTCTAGAGACCGGTGAAATCACCAAGCTGCCGGAAGGTGCCGAACTCGTCCCCGGCATGCCGGTCGAGGCGTTCATCACCACCGGTGACCGCACGCCGCTTGCCTACCTTCTGGACCCGGTCCTGGAATATACAAACCGCGCCTTCCGGGAAAACTAGGCGTCTTTCGCTTGCATTCGCGCTGCCGCAGGGTAGCGTGCGCGCAAACCGAAAGGAGCCTGACATGACCCATCCCATCGACGCCCGCCTGGCTGAACTTGGCCTGACCCTGCCCGACAGCCCCGCACCGGCGGCGAATTACGTGCCCTACGTGCAGGTGGGCAACCTGATCTTCGTCTCGGGCCAGATCTCGATGGATGCCAATGGCATGATCAAGGGCGTTCTGGGTGACAACATGAGTGTCGAGGACGGCGCCGCCGCCGCGCGCCTGTGCGGCCTGTCGCTGCTGGCCCAGGTCAAGGCGGCCTGCGGCGGCGATTTCTCCCGCTTCAAGCGCGCGGTCAAGCTGACCGGCTTCGTGAACTCCACCAAGGAATTCGGCGACCAGCCCAAGGTCGTGAACGGCTGCTCCGACCTGCTGGTCGAGGTGCTGGGCGAAGCCGGCCGCCATTCCCGCTCCGCCGTCTCCGCGGGCGCCCTGCCCTTCGGCGTCGCGGTCGAGATCGAAGGCATCTTCGAAATCGAATAAGCCATGCTGCCCCCGTCCTTCCTGGCCGCGCCGATCGCCCATCGGGCGCTTCATGACCGCGCGGCCGGGCGTCCGGAAAACTCGGTAGAGGCGATCGAGGCCGCCATCGTCGCGGGCTACGGGATCGAGATCGATCTTCAGCTGTCGGCCGATGGTCGAGCCATGGTGTTCCACGATTACGACCTTGCCCGGCTGACCGGCGAAAAGGGTGCGATCCAACGCCGAAGCGCCTCTGAACTGGGCGCGAGCCGCCTGCTGGGGGGCGCGACCGGCATCCCCACCCTGCCCCAGGTCCTGGACCTGGTCGCAGGCCGGGTGCCCCTGCTGATCGAGCTGAAGGACCAGGACGGCGCGCTTGGCGCCGCCGTCGGCCGGCTGGAGGAGGCAACGGCCCAAGCCCTCTCCGCCTATGACGGGCCGGCCGCCGTGATGTCCTTCAACCCAAATTCCGTGCGGATCATGGCCGGCCTCGCCCCCGATCTGCCGCGCGGGCTGACCACCTGTTCCTTCCGCCCCGAGGATTGGATGCTGATCCCCGGCGGCACCCGTGACCGCCTGCGCGACATCCCCGACTACGACGATGTCCATGCGCATTTCATCTCGCACGAGGCGCAGGATCTGGACCGGCCCCGGGTCGCACAGCTGAAATCACAGGGCGTTCCGGTGCTGTGCTGGACCATCCGCTCGCCCGAGCAGGAGGCACAGGCCCGTCGCATCGCCGACAATGTGACCTTTGAAGGCTACGCTGCGGAAATCCCGTCTTGATCGGCCCGCAAGCCGCATCACATAGAACCCCATGGATGGTACGGAATCAGACGAAACGGTGATCGAGGTCCGCGCGAGCGAGAGCCTCTCACAAGTGCCCCAGGAAGACTGGGATGCCTGTGCCTGCCCGGAATCCGCCGATGGCGGACCGCCCAACGATCCCTTCACCACCTACCGGTTCCTCAAGGCGCTGGAAGACAGCGGATCGGTCGGGCGCGGCACCGGGTGGCAGCCGCGCTACCTGACCGCCTACAAGGGCGACCGGATCATCGCCGCAGCGCCGCTTTATGCGAAATCCCACAGCCAGGGCGAATACATCTTCGATTTCAACTGGGCCCATGCCTATGAGAACGCGGGCGGCGACTATTACCCCAAGCTGCAGATCGCCGTGCCCTTCACCCCCGCCACGGGCCGCCGGTTCCTGACCCGCCCGGGCGAAGAGGCGACGGGCCAGGCCGCGCTTGTCCAGGCTGCGGTGCAACTGGCCTCCGACCACGGTCTGTCCTCCGTCCACATCACCTTTTGTGCCGATGAAGAGGTCGAACCGGGCAAGGCGCTTGGCCTCATGCACCGCTCCAGCCAGCAGTTCCACTGGGTCAATCGCGGCTATGACACGTTCGACGATTTCCTCGCCACGCTGTCCTCTCGCAAGCGCAAGAACATCCGCAAGGAACGCCGCCAGGCCCAGGAGTTCGGCGGAGAGATCGTGTCGCTCACCGGCGACGACATCCAGCCCGAACATTGGGACCATTTCTGGCGCTTCTACCAGGATACCGGCGCGCGCAAATGGGGCACGCCCTACCTGACCCGCGAATTCTTCGACATCGTGCAGGACCAGATGCGCGACGACGTGCTGCTGGTTCTGGCGCAACGCGATGGTTTCCCCATTGCCGGGGCGCTCAACTTCATCGGACGGGACACGATGTATGGCCGCTACTGGGGCTGCATCGAACACCACCCCTGCCTGCATTTCGAACTGTGCTATTATCAAGCCATCGACGCCGCCATCGCGCGCGGCCAGTCCACGGTCGAGGCCGGGGCGCAGGGCGAACACAAGCTGGCCCGCGGCTACCTGCCGACCCAGACCCATTCGCTGCATTGGGTCGCGGATCCGGGCTTTGCCCGCGCGATCCAGCAATATCTCAACGCCGAGGCCGCCGCCGTCGAAGAGGAAATCGAGGTGCTGACGGCCTACGGCCCATTCCGACGCGATCAACAGGAGGAACAGGATTGACCGAAAAGCTCTCCGATACCGCCCGCGAAACCTTGCTGCCGCCGCTGACGGCCAATGGCTGGACCGTCAGTGAAGACGGCAAGAAACTGTCCAAGTCCTTCAAGTTCGAAGACTTCCCCGAAGCGTTCGGCTTCATGACCCGGGCCGCGATCTACGCGGAAAAGTGGAACCACCACCCGGAATGGAGCAACGTCTACAACACGGTCGATGTCGACCTGACCACCCATGATGTCGGCGGCCTCTCGGCGCTGGATGCGAAACTGGCCCGAAAGATGGACCAGCTGATCTGATGGACTTCCAGAACCTGCTCTCGACCGAGATCATCGACGGCAAGACGCTGTCCGATTTCCTGACCCTGGACTTCCTGGCCAGCGTGGTCGGATCCGTCCTGGCCGCCATCGCGATCCTGGTCGTGGGCTTCTTCCTGGCCGGCTGGGCCAAGCGGCGCATCACCCGTATGGCCGACAACCACGCCCGGCTCGATCCGACATTGATGAGCTTCCTGGCCTCGGTGGTGCGCTACGCGATCCTGGCCTTCACCTTCCTCTTCGTGCTCAACACGTTCGGGGTGCAGACAACCAGCATCGTCGCGGTCATCGGTGCCGCCGGCCTCGCGGTCGGCCTGGCCCTGCAAGGCACGTTGTCGAATATCGCGGCGGGGGTGATGATCATCTTCTTCCGCCCCATCAAGACCGGCGATTTCGTCGAAATCGGCGGCCATATGGGCACGGTTCAGGACATCTCGCTGAATTTCACCGAATTGGCGAACATGGGCAACGTGCAGATCATCATCCCCAATTCCGAGGTCTGGGGAAACACGATCACCAATTACTCGATCTATCCGACCCGGCGGGCGCAATTCACCTTCGGGGTCAGCTATGACGCCGATCTGAAACGCGCGGAAGAGGTCATTCGCGAAACGATCATGTCCGATTCCCGGTCCCACAGCGATCCGGAGCCGTTCCTCCAGGTGAACAATCTCGGCGATTATTCCGTCGATTTCCTGATGCGGGTCTGGTGCGACGCCGATGTCTACTTCCAGTACCAGGCGGACATGAAACGCAAGGTGAAGGACGCGCTGGACGCGGCCGGGATCGACATCCCCTTCCCGACCCGCACCATCCTGTCGGACAAGACCGAGGCGGATTAAGCCCTACAGCCCGGCCTGCGCCAGCACGCGCAGCACACCGGCCGCGTCGCCCGTTTCGGCACAGGCGACGCTGGCCTTCAGCGCGTCATGCAGGCGGGCAAAGCAATCGGGTTCATCCCAGGCCGCCTCGGTCATCCGCCAGCGGATCTGGCGCCAATGCGCGGCGCGGATCGCATCCGCCAGGATCGCGTCGGCCGTGATATCGGCGCTGATCTCCAGCAGATCGGTGCGGTGTTCCAGGTAGGCCGCTGCATTGCCGCCCGTTGCATCGATCAGGCGGTACCGGGTCTGCAACCGCTCGAACACCGTGTCCGGCATGTCGTCGGGCCCGGCGCAATCGGCCGCAGCGCGGAATAGCGCCTCCAGCACGTTCTGGTCCAGCTGCCGTTCCTCGGGGTCCAGCCGCGCCACGATCGTGCCGACGCCCGACCTGGTTTCCACCAGCCGCTCATAGGCCAGTTTCTGCAGGACCTGCCGGATGGGGGTCCGCGACACACCGAACTCGGCCGCCAGCGTGCCCTCGTGCAGCGTGATGTCCTCTGTCACCGATTGCGTCATGCAAATGCGGTGCCTGAGTACCGCGGCTATTGCCGATCCTTCTTTCCGTGGCTGCATTCTCGTCCCGCTTGGTCTTTCTTCTCGTTCAGTATAGATCAACGATAAGGCGAGTGGATGTAAATATCCCGAGGGTGCGCTGACGCATCAAAATGCATATGATGCAAATAATTCGTATCTTTTCCTCTCAGGGACCCAAAGGATAAGGCGTGACGGAAAATAATTCTTCTTTTCGGGCTGTTATCGAAATGACCCGCGGCGGCCACTGCGTGATGACGGGCTTTCCGGGACTTCAAACCGGCATCGACGGGGACCCCTATCTTGATCCCGACAATCTTTCGGACACGCTCGCAGACGTGAAAAAAGCCGGTGCGGGTCTGTTGATCGTGCTCGCGGAAGAGGCGGAATTGCCCGACGGGGCCTTCGCCTTCCTGCATGATGGGGCCGACGCGGCAGGCATCGACCTCGCCTTCCTGCCGATCCCGGATTACGAAACCCCGGATGCCGCCATGCTGGATCGGTTGCACGATCTGGAAACCCGCCGCCCCGACATGCCCAATAGCGGCGGCACCGTGGCCTTCGCCTGCCAATACGGCGCCGGGCGGTCCGGCACGATGGTCGCCTACCTGCTGCTCCGCGAAGGCTATGACCTGGACGCGGCGATCAAAAGGGTCCGCGCCGGGTTCGGCGAAGCCATCGAAAGCGAGGCACAACTGACCTGGCTGGCCGAATGCTGCACAAGCGCCTGATGCGTCCGTTGCGTCACTCCGGAACAGATAGCATTTTTTGCAATTGACACCCAGAGAAGTATACAGGTAGACATAGGTTACACCGGGCACGCAAGCACCGGAAAGCAAAGAGGTTTTCGGACACCCCGCCATGCAAGCTAAGCGGTGGCCGATATGACCAGGGTAGAAACGCCGGTATCCCGGCATGGAAAACCCGCCGACAGTCCGTCGGCGGGTTCTGCATTTTCCGGGACCCGTGACAGGCCCTCAGGACGCGCTGTGGCTCAGATCGCTTCCAGCATCGCTTCGCCGCCTGACAGGTCGCACTGGCCGGGATTCGCATCTTCCTGGAACACCGCGACCGTACCGTCCTGCACATACATCGCGTAGCGCTTGGACCGGTCGACCAGCCCGACGGGCGGGGCCGAGAAATCCATGCCGACCGCCTTGGTGAATTCCGCTGCCGGATCGCCCAGCATGGTGATGCCGGCCTTGCCCGCGCCGGTCTGTTCGTCCCAGGCGCCCATCACGAAGGGGTCGTTGACCGACAGGCAGATGATCTCGTCCACGCCCTTGGCCTTGAATTGCTCTGCCGTGCGCATGAAGCTCGGCACATGCGCCGTGGTGCAGGTGCCGGTAAAGGCGCCGGGCAGGGCAAAGATCACGACGTTGCGGCCCTTCAGCCGCTCGGACAGCGAAACCTGCTTGGGTCCCTCGCCCGTCAGTTCGACCAGGGTCGCGTCGGGCAGCGTGTCGCCTTTGGAAATTGCCATTGTGTCTCCCTCTCGGTATCTCGACATGAGTGGGTCGTAGGATAGACCGTCCTGCCGCGCCTGCCAGTGGAAAACGGAGGTTTCACATGTCTCATATCGTCGTGGTCGGCGCAGGCCAGGCCGGGTCCTCTCTTGTCGTCAAGCTGAGAGAGACGGGATTCGACGGACAGATTACCCTGATCGGAGACGAAGCCGCCCCGCCCTACCAGCGCCCCCCGCTCTCCAAGGCCTACCTGTTGGGAGAGATGCCGCGCGAACGGCTCTTCCTCCGGCCCGAGGCGTTCTACGCCGAACGGGACATCACCCTGCGCACCGGCGCGGCGGTCACCGCCATCGACCCGGCCGCAAAGACGCTGGACCTGGGCGGCGAAAGCCTGTCCTTCGACCAGCTGGCGCTGACCACCGGCTCCCTGCCCCGCCGCCTTCCCGATGCGATCGGCGGGTCGCTCGACGGGCTCTACTATGTCCGTACGCTGGCGGATGTGGATGCCATGGCCACCGAGTTTTCCGAAGGGCGCCGCCTGCTGATCGTCGGCGGCGGCTATATCGGGCTGGAAGCCGCAGCGGTCGCCGCCAAGCAGGGCCTGAAGGTGACGCTGGTGGAAATGGCCGACCGCATCCTGCAACGGGTCGCCGCGCCCGAAACCTCGGATTACTTCCGCGCCCTGCACAAGGGCCACGGTGTCGATATCCGCGAGGGCATCGGCCTGACCCGTCTGACCGGCGACGGCCCCGTGACCGGCGCCGAGCTGACCGATGGCACGGTGATCGAAGCCGATTTCGTCATCGCAGGCACCGGCATCCTGCCCGACACACGCCTGGCCGAAGCCGCGGGCCTGACCTGCGACAACGGCATCGCCGTGGATGAACAGGGTCGCACCTCCGCCGATGGCATCTGGGCCGCGGGCGATTGCGCCAGCTTCCCGCACGGGGGCGCGCGACTGCGTCTGGAAAGCGTGCCGAACGCCATCGACATGGCCGAATGCGTGGCCCAGAACATGTGCGGCGCGGGCAAGACCTACGTGCCCGAACCGTGGTTCTGGTCCGACCAGTACGACATCAAGCTGCAGATCGCCGGGCTGAACGTCGGCTATGACCGCGTCGTCGTCCGCGATGGCGGCGAGGCCCGGTCGCATTGGTATTATGCCGGTGACACGCTGCTGGCCGTCGATGCGATGAACGATCCGCGCGGCTTCATGGTGGGCAAACGGCTGCTGTCGATGGGCAAGTCCCCCGACCCCGCCGCGCTGGCCGATCCCGCGACCGAGCTCAAGACCCTGATGCGCTGAATGCGGATCGTCGGGGGCGAATTCCGGGGCCGTCGCCTGGCCGCTGTCGGCAAGGGCGATGCGGGCGCGCATCTGCGCCCGACCACGGATCGTGTCCGCGAAAGCCTGTTCAACCTGCTGCTGGGCGGCCGCTTCGGAGACCCGGTCGAGGACGCGCATGTGCTCGACCTCTTTGCCGGGACCGGAGCGCTCGGACTCGAGGCGCTGTCGCGCGGCGCGGCCCATGTCACGCTGGTCGATGACGGGCGCGTGGCGCAGAAATTGCTGGCCGAGAACATCGCGCTGCTGGGTGTCGCCGACCGCACCCGCGTGCTGCGCAGCAAAGCCGTCCGACTGCCCGCCGCCACCACGCCCTGCGACCTCGTCTTCCTGGACCCGCCCTATGGCAAATCCCTCGGCCCCGCCGCGCTGGCCGCCGCGCAGGCCCAGGGATGGATCGCGCCCGACGCCTTGATCGTGTGGGAGGAAAAAGGCCCGCAAACCGCGCCCGACGGGTTCGACCTGCTGGAACACAAGGGGTACGGCGACACGACCGTCACCCTGCTGCGGGCCTGAGCGTCTGCGGTTCAGACGCACCAATCACCGGACCTTCCCAAACGTCAGGCGAATTGCCCGTGGCAGAACCAGCCGGGCGACATTGCCCCGCCATGGGCAAAGAACAGCCACAGGGTTTCGCCGCCCTCCACCCGGACGCGCCAGTAATCGCGGGTGCCGGAGCGCCAGTTGGGATCGTCCAGCCACCATTCCGGGGCAATCCGTTCCGGACCCGTGGCCTCGGCCAGGACGAGGTCGCGGCGGCGCCAGCGAAAGCGCTGCGGCACCTGCGGCACGTCGGGGGCATGGACCGGTTCCGGGCGCCACAGTAGCAGCGGGCGGGGCACCGGCGGTTCCGGCCAGGCCTCCACCGGGTCGGACCAGGCGGCGGCCAGGACCTGGGCGGTCTTTTCCGGGATATGCGACGAGGCCGGGTGCCAGCGGGTCACCGCCTCCATCCCGATCCGGGCGCCGACCCGGGCGATCAGGTCATCCTCGGCGGTGCTGGCGGCCAGGCGATTGGCGATGACCTCTCCGGCGGCGAGGTGCCCGACGGGTTCGCGGGCCGACACCGGTTCGGTCTGCACCGCTTCCAGCCGCAGCATGTCGATGCCGTGGCCGGCGTCGATCTCGCCCACCTTCATGGCCAGCAGGGGGCGGATGCGCTCCGGATCGGCGGTGGCGCGGGCCAGACCGGCCGCCACCCATTGCATGCTGTGATCGGTGCGATAGGCCTGCAACCGCATCAGCCGCGCGCCCCGCCCGGCCGCGGCCAGCGTCTCGCAGAGGCGCGGCAGCAGGCGGTCCAGCCCGGCCAGCATGTCCTCCTCCAGGCCGATCGGGTCGGGCAGGGTCATCCGCACCGCAAAGGGCCGCGCCTCCGCCACCGGAGAGACGGGTTCCGGCACATGCCCCAGCGCCTGGTCGATGCGCAGCGTCAGCCGCGGGCCGAACCGGCGGGTCAGCGGCGCACGGGGCTGGTCCACCAGGTCCGACACCCGGCGCAGACCCAGACGCGACAGCTGTGCCAACGTGTCGGGCTCCAGCCGCAGGGCCGCCAGCGGCAGGGGCGCGAGGGCGCTGCGCACCTGGCCGGGCGGGGCGATGCGCCGGGCGATGATCCCGGCCGTGGGCGTGTCGGGGGGCGTGTCGGGGGCCGCGCCGCCGCGTTCCCAGTGCCGCCGCTTGACCGCGCGGGACCGGGTCGCTCGCGCCTCCTGGTCGACGGCATCGCCGCTGCGGTGATGCGCGGCCCCCTGGCCCGCGTAATGGGCCAGCGCCCAGGCCCCGCCCACCGTGTCGGCGATACCGGCCCGCACGGTCAGGCCAAAGCCCGCGCAATCACCGTCGATGGCCGCCAGCAGCCCTTCCTCTCCGCCGAAGAGATGGGCGCAGCCGGTGATGTCGAGGCTCAGCGCCTCTTCGCCCGCGACGCCGACCCAGGGGGAATATTTCCCCGCCCAGCGGCGCAGGCTGGCCAGGAAGGCGGCCTCGATCTGCGGGTTGCGCAGGCGGGTGACGAGGGTCGGGCACATGGCCAGCGCATCGCGCAGCGGCTGGTCCCGGCGCAGCCCCGCCGCCTCTGCCCCGGCGGATAGCGAATGCAGCATCTGGGCCGGACCCTGGGTGGCCACGACCGCAAAGGGCAGCGCGGGATCGCCCCGGTCCTGGCGCAGGGCCCGTTCGGCCCCCAGGCGGGGAAACCACAGCGACAGGAACCGGCGCGTCGACCGGGGGGCGGGGGCAGAAGGGGCGGACATCGGGCAGTACTTTGTTCGCTATTTGTTCACCCTACTGCACCGCCCCGGGCGGAGTCGAGTCCCCACCCTTGCCGCGGTCCGGCTTGCGCCGGCCCGATTGCGCGGCGGGATGCGCCGCACGACATGATTGGAAAGGGGCTCTGCCCCTTGTCACCGGGGCTGCGCCCCGGCGCCTACCCCGGAGTATTTCCGGCAAGATGAAGGATCAGGGGCGCGGGTGTCAGCCGCAATAGATCCGGACGACCCGGTCCGCCGCGTCGAGCTCGACATTCACGCGGTCCTCGCGGAAATCCATGGTCAGCGCGGCACCGGGGCCGAAGATGCGGGTCTTGCGGTCGGGGGTCAGCCCGGCCTCGGTCACCGCGGCCCGGTCCTGGCCGACGAGGGATTGAAGGGCAGCGGCCCCGCAGGCATCCGCGGTGTCGGCGGGGGGCGGGGTGTCGTCTTCCATGCAGGCGGCCAGCGGCAGAAGCGCGGCGATCAGGGCGAATTGTCTCATCCTGCTCATATATGTTTTCATGTCCGAAAGGTCAGCATTCCCGATTGATCCATTGCGAAAAGTCGCCCATTACTGCCGCCACGTTACACCAAGGGAGAGCCCCGATGCGCACCAGAGCCGCCGTCGCCACCCAGGCCGGGAAACCGCTGGAAATCATGGATGTGAACCTCGACGGGCCGAAGGCCGGTGAGGTCCTGGTCGAGGTGAAGGCGACCGGCATCTGCCACACCGACGAGTTCACGCTGTCGGGCGCCGATCCCGAGGGCCTGTTCCCCGCGATCCTGGGCCATGAAGGCGCCGGCGTCGTGATGGAAGTGGGCGAAGGCGTCACCAGCCTGAAGCCGGGCGATCACGTGATCCCGCTCTACACCCCGGAATGCCGCGAATGCTATTCCTGCACGAGCCAGAAGACCAACCTCTGCACCTCGATCCGCGCCACCCAGGGCCAGGGCGTGATGCCCGACGGGACCTCGCGCTTCACCACGCTGGATGGCGATCCGATCCTGCACTACATGGGCTGCTCGACCTTCTCGAACCACACGGTGCTGCCTGAAATCGCGCTGGCCAAGGTGCGCGAGGACGCGCCCTTCGACAAGATCTGCTATATCGGCTGCGGCGTCACCACCGGCATCGGCGCGGTGATCAACACCGCCAAGGTCGAGGTCGGCTCCACCGCGGTGGTCTTCGGCCTGGGCGGCATCGGCCTGAACGTGATCCAGGGCCTGCGTCTTGCCGGCGCCGAGATGATCATCGGCGTCGACCTGAACCCGGCCAAGAAGGAAATGGCGGAACGCTTCGGCATGACCCATTTCGTGAACCCGAAGGACCTGGACGAGGATATCGTGCCCTACCTGGTGAACCTCACCAAGCGTCGCGGTGACCTGATCGGCGGCGCCGATTACACCTTCGACTGCACCGGCAATGTCACCGTCATGCGCCAGGCGCTGGAATGCGCGCATCGCGGCTGGGGGGAATCGATCGTCATCGGCGTCGCCCCCGCGGGTGCCGAGATCGCCACGCGTCCGTTCCAGCTGGTCACCGGCCGGGTCTGGAAGGGCACCGCCTTCGGTGGCGCACGCGGCCGGACCGACGTGCCCAAGATCGTCGACTGGTACATGGACGGCAAGATCGAGATCGACCCGATGATCACCCACACGATGGGGCTCGATGACATCAACAAGGGCTTCGACCTGATGCATTCGGGCGAGTCGATCCGCTCTGTCGTCACCTATTGATCGGTCTGACACGCGGCTCATGACGGACCCTGTCTCGGACAGAACCGCGATGATCGCACAGATGGCGCCCCGGCTGACCCCGGGGCGTTTCGTCTTCGTGACCGGCGCACCCGAGGCGCTGTCGGCCAGCGCCCTGGCCACCTATCGCGAGGATGAGGGGATGTCCCTGATCCTGCCGCTGGAGGTCGCGGCGACCGCCGGGCTGGACACGACACTGCCGATGCGCTGCATCACCCTGCAAGTCCACAGCGCGCTGGACGGCGTGGGCCTGACCGCTGCCGTGGCCGATGCGCTGGCAGGGGCTGCGATCCCCTGCAACGTCGTGGCCGCCTATCACCATGACCATATCTTCGTGCCCGAGGACCGGACCGATGACGCCATGGCCTGCCTGACCGCCCTGTCGGAAGCCGCCGGCGAATAGGCTCAAGCGACCCAAGCACGTCAGCCCGGCTTGCGCGCCACCAGGAACCGCGAGATCAGGCTGCGGCCCATGTTCTCCTTCTCCACGATGGTCAGACCGGCGCGTTCCACCGCCGCCTCCGTCTGCGCGACCGAGCGGAAGGCGACGAAGGGTGCCTTGCCCACCAGCCGCATACCCCCGATCACCGGGCGCAGCAGCTGGCCCTTCCAGGTCTCGCCCAGGCAGCCCGTCTTGATCACCACATGCCCGCCCGGTTTGACCCGCGCGGCCATCGCGGCCAGCGCGCCGTCCATATCCTCGATCAGGTGCAGCACGTTGAAGGACATCACCGCATCAAACGGCCCCTCGGGCAGGTCGGCGGCCTCGTGACGGGCAAAGCTGACATTGCTCACGCCCTTTTCGGCGCGGCGACCCTCGGCGATCTCAAGCAGGCGGGCGCTGATATCGGTGGCCAGGACGTGGCCCGCATGGGGGGCAAGCCGCAGGGCGATGGTGCCGGTGCCGCAGCCGATCTCGAGCACCTGCGCCTCCGGCGTCAGGTAGCTGGCCGAACGTTCGACCGTGCGGTCGTGCAGATCGAGGTTCTGGATCGGTCGGGCGGCATAGCTTTCGGCGACGCCATCCCAGAATTCTGCCTTGGTCATGAACATATCCTCTGAAATTTCTGAACGGATGTCTTGGGGTTAACTGGAAATACCCATGCGTGGATCAAAGGGGAATTGCCCGAATCCGCAGGAATGGCATACAAATTTGCATGAACTGGCCCGCAGGCACATTCGATTGGAACCAGGCCCGCGCCTTTCTGGCGACGGCGGAACACGGGTCCTTGTCGGCGGCGGCGCGCGAACTGGGCCAGACCCAGCCCACGATCGGGCGCCAGGTTTCGGCGCTGGAGGACAGCCTTGGCGTCGCGCTGTTCGACCGGGCCGGGCGTGGCCTGATCCTGACCGATGCGGGGCGCGAGCTTCTGACCCATGTGCGCGAAATGGCCGAGGCCGCCGCGCGCATCCCCCTCACCGCTTCGGGGCAGAGCCAGGCGCTGCGCGGCAAGGTCTCGATCACCGCGAGCGACGTGTTCTCCACCCACTTGCTGCCATCGATCCTGGCCGACCTCGCCCGCGCCGCCCCGGATATCGAGATCGAGGTGATTTCGGCCAACGACCTGCGCGACCTGTCCCGGCGCGAGGCCGACATCGCCATCCGTCACGTCCGCCCGACCGAACCGCAGCTGACCGCCCGGCTGCTGGGCGAAGGGCACGGGCATTTCTATGCCTCCCCCGACTACCTGGACCGCCGTGGACGCCCGCGCAGCAGGGCCGAGTTGGCCGGGCACGACTTTGTCGGCTTCGCCGATGCCAACCGGATGGTGCACACGCTGGCAGGCCTCGGCATCTCGATCACGCTGGAGCGGCTGAAATACCGCTCGGATAGCGGGCTGGTCCTGTGGGAAATGGTGCGCGCCGGGATGGGGCTGGGGCTGATGAGCGCGGATATCGCCCTCGATACGCCCGATGTCGAACTGGTCCTGCCGGGGGACGAGGCCTTCGACTACCCGGTCTGGCTCGTCACGCATCGCGAATTGCATTCGGCGCGCCGGATCCGCGTCGTCTTCGATCACCTGGCCGAGGCGATCACCGCCCACCTGAAACGGACGGAGGGGCGGTTGTCGGGCCTGGGCTGACCGCGATCCGACGACAGGTTAACGCCCGCCTGCCCCGACGTTCCGGCGCACCGACGCAATACCGACGTGATACCGACGCAGTACCGATGCCCCGAATCCGGGTTTTCCCGCCCTGCCTTCCGCCCTATGTCAGGGGCAACGAAAGGACCCAAATGGCCGATCAACGCCCCCTCTACGCCGTCCTCATCGACGCCGACAACATCCCCGCCCGCTTCGCCACGGCGATCCTGAAAGAGATCACTACTTTCGGCGAACCGGCCCTGCGCCGGGTCTATGGTGACTGGGGGTCGGACCGCCTGCGCCCCTGGACCGAACAGGTCCGCGCGCTTGGCCTGGTCGCGCACCAGGAAACAGCCAATACCAAGGGCAAGAACGCCTCAGATATCGGGCTGGTCATCGACGCGATGGACATCCTGCATACGGGGCGGTTCGACGGCTTTGTCCTGGTGTCGTCCGACAGCGATTTCACGGCGCTCGCCAACCGGGTCCGCGAACAGGGGCTGGACGTGATCGGGATCGGCGAATCCAAGGCCCCCGAAAGCCTGCGGAACGTCTGTAACCGCTTCATAATGATCGAAAATATCATGGATGAACCGGCCCCGTCCAAGGGCACCGAAAAGCCGTCGGGCAAGATGAAACCGCTCGAGGCGCAGCCGCTCATCATCCGCGCGATGGAGAAGATCGACACCGATGACGAATGGGTCACGATGGGGCAGCTGGGCCAGTACCTGACCGCCGAACATCCCGATTTCGACACCCGTTCCTACGGCAAACGCAAGCTGAGCGACCTGATCGACGACCTGAAGCTGTTCGAATCCAAGCGCGGCCCCGGCAACCAGCTGATGGTGCGGCGGCTGGACTAGGCCGCACCGATATTATCTTGGCTTCACGGGGACTTGGCGGGCATTACACCGCGTCCTGCTGGACCCCGTAGCGGGCCATGAACATCTCGACCGCGGATTGGGCGACCTCTTCGCACCATTCCGGAGATTGCTCTTCCGCGACGCCAAAGACGCGGCGCATAAAGATGCCCGCCTTGCAGAGTTCGGCAAATTGCTCGGCGGCCAGCTCGGGGTTGTCGACCTTCAGAACCCCCTGTTCCGTCGCGCATTTCAGGTAATCCGCCAGCAGGTTCCGCGCCATGAGCGGCCCGTTGCGATAGAATTCGCGGGCCATTTCCGGGAAGCGTTCGGATTCGGCCACGCACATCCGGAAGATCGACAAGCTCATGGGAGAATTGAAGAATTCCACGATCTGCCGGGCCCCACCCAGCAATTGGTCGCGCGGTGGCAGGTCGGGCCGCACCAGTTTCATTGCCGCTTCGGCCTGGTTCAGGCATTCCGCCCGCGCGACCTCCATGAAAAGCAGCCGTTTGTCGGGGAAATAGCTGTAGAGCGTCGCCTTGGAGACCCCGGCTGCCCGCGCGATGTCATCGACATTCGCGCCCTCGAACCCTTCCGCCAGGAACACGTCGCGCGCGCCCTCAAGAACCTGCGCAAACTTGCGCCCTGTCCGCATCACGGGACGGGTGACATTCATATGAGCTTCTCCTCTGCCTCGGCAATATAAACTGGTCAGTTCAGTTGGAGCAAGCAAGACCGGCCCATTGAAGTTCCCGAATTGTTGATTAGAATAATTCTAAAAAAGGACATGCAGAATGCGTTTTCTGAACCAGCGCCGCCGCTTCGACGATCTAAGCGAACAGGAAATCCTCGCGCTCGCCATCTCCTCGGAAGAGGATGACGCGCGGATCTACCGGGGCTACGCGGAACGGCTGCGCGCCGAATTTCCCGATACGGCAAAGGTGTTTGACGGCATGGCCGAGGAGGAAGACAGCCACCGCCAGTCGCTGATCGACCTGCACACAGCGCGGTTCGGCAAGGTCATTCCGTTGATACGCCGCGAACACGTGGCGGGCTTCTATGCGCGCCGACCGATCTGGCTGGTGGAGAACCTCGGCATCGACCGTATCCGCAGCGAAGCCGCCGGGATGGAGGCGCAGGCCGAACGGTTCTACCTGGCCGCCGCCGCCCGCACCCAGGACGCCGCGACCCGCAAGTTGCTGGGCGACCTCGCCGCTGCCGAAGCCGGCCACCAGCAAAGTGCGGAGCGGATGGAAGCCGACCACCTGGACGACGACACCCGCGATGAAGAGGACGCCAAGGCCCACCGGCAATTCGTGCTGACCTGGGTGCAGCCGGGCCTGGCCGGGCTGATGGACGGATCGGTTTCGACGCTGGCGCCGATCTTTGCCACCGCTTTTGCCACGCAGGACACCTGGACGACCTTCCTGGTGGGGCTGGCGGCCTCGGTCGGGGCCGGTATCTCCATGGGCTTTACCGAAGCGGCCTCGGATGATGGGGAATTGTCGGGGCGCGGGTCGCCGATGAAACGCGGCTTCGCCTCGGGCATCATGACCACCGTCGGCGGGCTGGGCCATGCGCTGCCCTACCTGATCCCCGATTTCTGGACCGCCACGATCACCGCCTTCATCGTTGTTTTCATAGAGCTTTGGGCCATTGCCTGGATCCAGAACCGCTATATGGAGACGCCAATGCTGCGCGCGGCTTTCCAGGTGGTGCTGGGCGGGGCGCTGGTCTTTGCCGCCGGGGTGCTGATCGGGTCGGGTTGACCCGGCGCACAGGGTCGGGGACAACCGCGTCAGGCCGGTCCGCACGGTCCGGCGGTGCAAAGGGAGTCCGCGATGTATTCCAAGGGCAAAGTCGCCTACCAACCCGTTCCCCTGCCCGACCGGCAGGAGGTCAGCGCCGCGGAAAGCCTGGCGGGGGCCCGCGCCTTTCATGACCGGATGAAGACCCGCCACACGGTGCGCGACTTCACCGACCAGCCCGTGGACCAGGCGGTGATCGAGGAAATCGTGGCCACCGCCGGGCTTGCCCCCTCGGGCGCCAACCATCAGCCCTGGCATTTCGTCGCGATCTCGGACCCGGCGCTGAAGGCGCAGATCCGCAAGGCGGCCGAGGACGAGGAAGAGAAGTTCTATGCCGGCGGCGCGGGCGATGAATGGCTTCAGGCGCTCGAGCCGATCGGCACCGGTGTCTCAAAACCGCATCTCGAGGTCGCGCCGTGGCTGATCGTGATCTTCGCGCAGCGCTACGGGCTGACCGAAGAGGGCGAGCGCTACAAGAACTACTACGTGCCCGAAAGCACCGGCATCGCCACCGGCTTCCTGATTGCGGCACTGCATCATGCCGGCCTCTATGCCCTGACGCATACGCCCAACCCGATGAAATTCCTGACCGAATTATGCGGCAGACCGGATCATGAGAAACCGATCATGATCCTTGCCGTCGGTCATGCGGCCGAGGACGCGACCGTTCCGGCCGTTGCCAAGATGAAGAAACCCCTGGCCGAGATCCTCTCGGTCAATCCTGACCCCGAAGGAACGTAATTCATGGAAACCCTCTCGGAAAATCGCTGCTATGGCGGCGTTCAAGGTGTCTACAAGCATGCCAGCGAGGCCTGCGGCTGCGACATGACCTTTGGCCTTTTTCTGCCCGAAGAGGCGCGGGACGGACCGGTGCCCGTGCTGTGGTACCTGTCGGGTCTGACCTGCACCCACGAGAACGCCATGACCAAGGCCGGCGCGCAGCAATGGGCCGCCGAACAGGGCATCGCGCTGGTCTTTCCCGACACCTCTCCGCGCGGCGACGACGTGGCCGATGATGACGCGTTTGACCTTGGCAAGGGCGCCGGGTTCTACGTGAACGCCACCGAAGCGCCCTGGGCGCCGCATTTCCGGATGTGGGATTACGTGACCGACGAATTGCCCACGCTCGTGACCCGCAATTTCGCCATCGACGAGGACCGCCAGGGCATCACCGGCCATTCGATGGGCGGCCACGGCGCGCTGACCATCGCGATGACTCTGCCCGAGAAATACCGCTCGGTCTCGGCCTTCTCGCCGATTTGCAACCCGACGGGCGGCGATTGGGGCAAGAAGCAATTCGCGGCCTATCTCGGGTCCGACGAAAGCAAGTGGGCGGCGCATGACGCCAGCCTGCTGATGGCCGAAAAGGGCTTTGACGGGCCGGTTCTGGTCGATACCGGCACGGCCGACAATTTCCTGGACCTGCTGCGCCCGGAAACCCTGGCACAGGCCGCTGCCGCCCGGCGCCAGCAGATCCAGTTCCGGATGCAGCCGGGCTACGATCACAGCTATTTCTTCGTCTCGACCTTCATGGAGGATCACGTCGCCTTCCATGCAGAGGCGCTGTATTCGTGACGAAGGTCTACGTGGATGCCGATGCCTGCCCGGTGAAAGCCGAGGTCGAAAGGGTCGCGACCCGGCATCGGCTTCCCGTTCTCATGGTCTGCAATGGCGGGCTGCGGCCATCGCAGAACCCGCTGGTCGAAATGGTCATCGTGCCGGAAGGGCCGGACGTGGCCGACATGTGGATCGCCGACCGGGCGGGCGTCGGTGACGTCGTGATCACCGGCGACATCCCCCTTGCCGCAAAATGCATCGAGGCGGGTGCCCAGGTGCTGCGTCACAACGGCGAGGCCTTTACCAAGGCCAATATCGGTGCCCAATTGGCCACCCGGGATCTGATGGCCGATATCCGCGCCTCGGACCCCTTCGCCGCCGGATCCGGCAAAGGGTTTACAAAGGCTGACCGCTCCCGTTTTCTGGACGCATTGGAGCGCGAAATCCGGGCCGCGCAAAGGGCCGGCAGCTAAGCTGACAAAGGAATGACATGGCAATCGAAGCGGTGATTTTCGACATCGGCAACGTGCTGATCGAGTGGCAGCCCGAACGGTTCTACGACGCCGAGATCGGCGAGGAACGGCGACGCGCCCTGTTCGAAACCGTCGACCTGCACGGGATGAACGACCGGGTCGATCGCGGCCACGACTTCAAGGAAACGATCTATGCCGAGGCCGAGGCCAACCCCGATTTCCGTGACGAGGTGCGGCTATGGCATGACCGCTGGATCGAAATGGCGAAGCCCGCGATAGACCATTCGGTCCACCTGCTGCGTGCCCTGCGCGCCGAGGGCGTGCCGGTCTTTGCGCTGTCCAATTTCGGGATCGGCAGCTTTGCCTATGCCGAGACCAAATACGATTTCCTGACCGAATTCGACCGCCGCTATATCTCGGGCCATATGGGCGTCATCAAGCCCGACCCGGTGATCTACGCCATGGTCGAGGAAGATTGCGGGATCGCGCCCGACCGCCTGCTGTTTGCCGATGACCGCGCCGACAACATCGCCGCCGCAGAGGCGCGCGGCTGGAAGGGGCACCTGTTCGACGGGCCACGTGGCTGGGCCGACCGATTGGTGGCCGAGGGCCTGCTGACCGCGGAGCAGGCGAAATGAGCGCACCCGTCATCTCGTTCGAAGAGGGCGAAGCCGTCCTCGACTGGATCGCCCTGACCGACGCGCTGGCCGCGGGACACGACCTGCCCAAGGCCGAGGTCGCCGACAGTTTCCTCTATCGCGGCGATGACACGCTGCTGACGCGGTCCGCCTGGATCGACGGGCTGGGCGTCGCGATCAAGGCCGCGACGATCTTTCCCGGCAACCCCGCCAAGGGGCTGGGCACGGTCAATGGCGCCATGTCCCTTTTGTCGGACTCGGATGGCCAGTTGGAGGCGATGATCGACTTTCATCTGGTGACCAAGTGGAAGACCGCCGCCGACAGCCTGCTGGCCGCCCGTCGCCTCGCCCCGCCAGAGGTGAAATGCATCCTGATCGTGGGGGCCGGCACGGTGGCCGCATCCCTGCGCGAGGCCTATGCCGCGGCCTTCCCCGACGCCGAATTCCTGGTCTGGAACCGCACCACCGAAAAGGCCGAGGCACTGGCGGCTGATTACGACGCGACCCGCGCGGTCACGGACCTGCCCGCCGCCGTTTCGCAAGCCGATATCGTCACCTGCGGGACCTCGGGCGGGGTGCCGGTGCTGAATGGCGAATGGCTGCGTCCTGGCCAGCATGTGGACCTGATCGGCGCCTTCAAACCGGGCATGCGCGAAGCGGATGACGCGGCCCTGTCCCGCGCCCGCCTGTTCGTCGACAGCCGCGACACCACGATCGGCCATATCGGAGAGATCGACCTGCCGCTGGAAAGCGGCGCGATCACCAAGGACGATATCCTTGCCGATTATTACCAGCTGGACGCGTTCCAACGCGCCCCCGAGGATCTGACCCTGTTCAAGAATGGCGGCGGGGCACATCTGGACCTGATGACCGCCCGCCACATCCTGACCGCCTGGACCGAGCGCGCATGATCTGGCTGCTGATTGCCCTTGTCGCCATCGTCTTTGCCCTGCCCTTCCTGGCCGAGGCACGCAGACCCGTGATGGACGACGATGCGCGGGTCAACGCGCCCGGGCATTTCGCGGAACTCAGCCAGGGCGTCACCCATTACCGCTGGTTCGGCGGCGCGCGCGGCCCGGTTGCGGTTTGCGTGCACGGGCTGACCACCCCCGGTTTCGTCTGGACCCAGATCGCGGAGGAGCTCGCCTCGATGGGGTATCGCGTTCTGGTCTATGACCTCTACGGACGCGGCTATTCCGACCGGCCCGAGGGCACCCAGGACGACCAGTTCTTCGTGCAGCAATTGGAAGACCTGCTGGCCGACCAGCAGATCGCCGACGATGTCACGATGTTCGGGTATTCCATGGGCGGCGTGATCACGTCCGCCTTTGCCGCGAGGCATCCCGACATGCTGCGCCAGTTGATCCTGGTGGCCCCTGCGGGCTTTGGCGGCTTCCCGACCGGGAATTGGCGCATGATGCGCGACCTGCCCGTGATCGGCGACTGGATCGCGCGGGCTCTTTTTCCCAAGTGGCACCGGGCCGCCGCGCGGTCGCTGGCCAACAGCTATCCCGACCTGGACCGTGCTGCCGCGGATCAGGCGGCACAGCTGAAATGGCGCGGTTTCATCCCCGCCGTGCTGTCCTCGCTACGCTATTGCCTGCGCGACGCGCGGGAGGCCGAGCATCGCAAACTCAGCCGCGCCGATGTACCGGTCCTGGCGATCTGGGCCGCGAAGGACGAGGCAATCCCGCTGTCGGGCATGGGCAATCTGACCAAGTGGAACCGCATCGCCGTGCAGACCCAAGTCGAAGGGGCAGGCCACTGGCTGCCCCTGACCCATCCGCGCGAGGTGGTGCAGGCCTTCCGCGACGGGCGCGAGTAGACGGGTCCAAACAAACGGGCCCAAACAAACGGGTCCGACCAAATGGGCCCAAGCAATCGGGCGCGAGGGGTCAGGCCGCCAGGGGCGTCCGGTTCTCGCGCACCGGCAGGTGGACGATCGCGCTGAACGCACCGACTGCGACACCGACCCACCAGACCGTCGTGTAGGTGCCGTAGAGGTCATACAGCCGCCCGCCCAGCCAGACGCCCATGAAGCTGCCGAACTGGTGGCTGAAGAACACGATCCCGTAGAGCGTCCCCATGTAGCGCAGACCGTAGATATGCGCGATCAGCCCGCTGGTCAGCGGCACAGTGGCCAGCCAAAGTGCGCCCATGGATGCCGAGAACAGCAGCACGCTGGCCGGCGTGATCGGGATCAGGATGAACACGGCCGACACCAGCGTACGCAACGTGTAGATGCCCGCCAGCAGGTATTTCTTGGTATAGCGCTTGCCCAGCCAGCCCGCGTAGAGCGTGCCTGCGATGTTGGCCAGGCCGATCACCGCGATGGCCACGGCACCCAGGGCCGAGGTCGTGGTGATCCCCAGCCCGTGCAGCACGCCACCGGGCATGATCGGGCCACACAGCTCGGTCACGAAGGCCGGGAAATGCGCGGTGATGAAGCCCAGCTGGTATCCACAGGAAAAGAAGCCGACGAAGATCAGGAAAAAGGACGGGTCCTTGGCCGCGCGGAACAGGATCTGGCCCAGCGTTTCCTCAAGCTCTGCCTTGCTGGCCGCCGGCGCGCTGGACCGCATGAAGGGCAGGAACAGCAGGACGGCCAGGATCGCGGCGGCAAAGACCAGGAAGACGTTCTGCCACGGCATCATGCCCAGCAGCCATTCCGCCAGCGGCGCGCCGATGACCTGCCCGGCAGACCCGGCGGCGGTCACGATGGCCAGCGACATCGACCGGTTTTCGTCCGATGCGGCCCGCCCGACCACGGCGAGGATCACGCCAAACCCCGTCCCGGCGATGCCGAAGCCCACCAGCACTTCGTACCATTGATGCGCCTCGGGCGTGACGGCGAAGGAGGACAGGACCAGCCCCGCCGCATAAACGATGGCGCCCAGGATGATGGCCCGGCGGTCGCCCATGCGTTCCGCGAAGGCGCCAAAGATCGGCTGTCCGATGCCCCAGGCCAGGTTCTGGATCGCGATGGCCAGGCTGAATTCGCTGCGCAGCCAGCCGAACTCCTCGGCCACCGGGATCTGGAACACGCCGAACGACCCACGGATCGCGAAATTGACGATGATGATCAGGCAGCCGACGATCAGGATCGGCGTGAACAGGCGGGGTTGGACGGACATGGACGCACCTCGAAAAGTCGCGTTAACGCTTAAAGGTGTTTCCGGAGTGGTCAATTGACCATCTGTGATGATCCGCATTTGCATTGCTGCTCTTTCCCCCGGTCCGGCGGCGCGGTAACAGGCTGTATGAGCCATAAAATGCGCGATCTTTACGAGGCCCGGCTGAAAAGCGGTGACCTCCATGCCGATCCGGCCCAGGAGGCCGTGATGCCGGAATTCGACCGGATCCTCGACGGTCTGAACGCCCTCCAGGAAAAGCGCGGCTTCTTCCGCAAGTCGCCGGAACCACCCAAGGGACTGTACCTCTGGGGCGGGGTGGGCCGCGGGAAATCCATGCTGATGGACCTTTTCGTCGAAAGCCTCGACGTGCCGGTGCGGCGGGTGCACTTCCACGCCTTCATGCAGGAAATCCAGAACGGTCTGCACGAGGCGCGCAAGACCGGGGTCGAGGACAGTTTGGCGCCCGTCGTGGACAAGGTGGCCGAGGGGCTTCGCGTCCTGGCCTTCGACGAGATGCAGATCACCGATATCGCCGACGCGATGATCGTGGGGCGTCTGTTCGAATCCCTGATGTCCAAGGGCGTGGTCATCGTCACGACATCGAACCGGGTGCCCGACGACCTTTACAAGCACGGGCTGAACCGTCAGCTGTTCCTACCCTTCATCGCCCTCATCAAGGAGCGGCTGGTGGTGCATGAACTGTCCAGCCCCAAGGATTACCGGCAGAACCGGCTGTCCGGCGGGCAGGTCTATTTCACCCCCGCCAATGCCGAGGCCCGCGAGGCGATCGAAGGCATCTGGCAGGATCTGACCGGTGGCGCCGCGGAACCGCTGGAGCTGACGGTGAAGGGCCGCAAGGTCACCCTGCCAGCTTATCGCAACGGCGTGGTCCGGGCCGGATTTCACGACCTGTGCGGGCAGATGCTGGGACCGGGCGATTACCTGGCAGTGGCCGATGCGGTGAAGGTGCTGATCCTTGAGAACATCCCCTGCCTGGGCCGGTCGAATTTCAACGAGGCCAAGCGCTTCGTCACGCTGATCGACGCACTCTACGAGGCGAAAGTCCGGCTGATCTGCTCGGCGGCGGACGAGCCCGAATCACTCTATGTCGAGGGCGAGGGTGTCTTCGAATTCGAACGCACTGCCAGTCGCCTGCGCGAGATGCAGAGCGCCGACTGGGCGGGTGCGCCGGAAAAAGGCTAGGCCGAAAACAAAATGGGGGACCGTTAAACCGGTCCCCTCATCTTGTGCCCGAGAGTTATCTGTACACCACATAGACTGAGGATCGCGGCGTCCGTGGACTTGGGGGTGCGATGCTCGGCTTGGGTGATTTGCCTGTACAACAACTAAGATGACCCTACGCGAATCACTGCGAATCGGTCAACCGTCCGTGATTCGTTTTTTACCGAATCGGGAAGATTTTTTTGCCGATTCGCGAATCGGTGCAGGGATCAGCCGTTCTCGGCCAGGATTTGCCCGGCGAGGTAGAGCGACCCGCAGATCAGCACCCGCGCCGAGGGATCGTTGGTGACGATCTCGGCCAACGCGGTCTCTACGTCCTCGGCGACCTTCGCCTGAATGCCGACCGATGTGGCAGAAGCCGCGAGGTCGGACGCGGGCAGGCTGTTCGGCTCTCCGGGGATGGCGACAGCGTGGATCGTCGTGGCATGCGCGGCCATGGGCGCGAGGTAACCGCTGGAATCCTTGGTGTTGAGCATGCCGCAGATCAGATGCGTCGGACGCGGTGGCAGGGTCGCCAGGTGGCGCCCCAGAGCTTCTCCCGCAGATTGGTTGTGCCCCCCGTCCAGCCAGAGCTCGGCCTGCGGTGCGGCATCGACCAAGGGGCCCTTGCGCAGGCGTTGCATGCGCGCGGGCCAGGTGACACGGGTCATCGCGGCCTCGGCGGCGGCTTCTCCCTGCCCCAGGTAACGCAGCGCGGCGAGGGCGGCGCCCGCGTTTTCAATCTGGTGCGCACCGGGCAGCGCGGGCATCGGCAGGTCCAGAAGACCGCCTTCGTCCTGGTAGATCAGACGGCCCCGTTCTTCCCAGGCATGCCAGTGCTGGCCATGGGCGATCAGCGGGGCCCCAAGGCGCGCGGCATGTTCTTCGATCACGTCCATCGCGGCCTCTTGCTGGGGGCCGACCACGCAAGGAACGCCACGCTTGATGATCCCGGCCTTTTCGCCCGCGATCTGGGCCAGCGCCTCGCCCAGGAATTGCTGGTGGTCGATGGACACCGGCGTGATCACCGTCAATGCGGGCTTGTCGATGACGTTTGTCGCGTCCAACCGCCCGCCCAGCCCGACCTCGAGCAGGACGTAATCCGCAGACACACGGGAGAAGGCCAGAAGGGCGGCGCAGGTCGTGATCTCGAAATAGGTGATCGGGTCGCTGCCGTTCGCCTCGAGGCATTCGTCGAGCACCGCGATCAGCTCGGGTTCAGAGATCAGGTCTCCGGCCAGGCGGATGCGTTCGTGGAACCGGGTCAGGTGCGGCGAGGTATAGGCGTGGGTGACATGCCCCGCCCCTTCAAGCCCCGCGCGGATCATCGCGAGGGTCGATCCCTTGCCGTTCGTTCCGGCGACATGCACGACCGGCGGCAACTTGTCCTGTGGGTTATCCAGCGCGGCGAGAAGGCGCCAGACCCGATCCAGGACCAGGTCGATCACCTTGGGATGCAGCGCCATCATCCGTTCTAGGATGATGTCCGAGCTTTTGCTCGTCACTCCTTGGACTCCGCCTTCGGCTTGGTCGTCTTGGATTTCTGCTGGCTGGGGGCCGGATTTTCCAATGCCGGTTCCTGCACCGGGGCCGGGATGTCGTCCGTCGCAGGCTCAGGACGCGGCAGCGATCCCTTGACCGCGGGTGGCAGGCCCAGAAGCATCCGGGTGATCGTGATCAGTTCGTCCCGCATGTCGGTGCGGCGGGTGACGCGATCCAGCATGCCGTGATCCAGCAGGTATTCAGCCCGCTGGAAGCCTTCGGGCAGCTTCTCCCGGATCGTCTGTTCGATGACGCGCGGCCCGGCGAAGCAGATCAGCGCATTGGGTTCAGCGATCTGCACATCGCCCAGCATCGCGTAGGATGCGGTGACGCCGCCGGTCGTCGGGTGGGTCAGCACGACGATATAGGGCAGGCCCGCCTCTTTCAGCATCTGCACGGCCACGGTGGTGCGCGGCATCTGCATCAGCGACAGGATGCCTTCCTGCATCCGGGCGCCACCGGCGGCGGAGAACAGGATCAGCGGGCGCTTCAGAGTCACGGCACGTTCGGCGGCCGCGATGATCGCGTTGCCGACATACATGCCCATGGAGCCCCCCATGAACGAGAAATCCTGCGCCGCGGCAACGATCGGGGTCGCGCCGATTTCGCCCTCGGCCACAAGCATCGCCTCGTGCTCGCCGGTGTTGCGCTGAGCGGCGCGCATACGGTCGGGGTATTTCTTCTGGTCGCGGAAATGCAGCGGATCGGCGACCGGTTCGGGCACCTTCACCTCGACAAAGACACCGCCGTCGAACAGCGCCTTGAATCGATCCCGCGGCGTGATCGCCATATGGTGTCCGCAGGACGTGCAGACATTCAGGTTCTCGGCCAGTTCCCGGTGGAACAGCATGGTCCCGCACTCTGTGCATTTGGACCAAAGGTTTTCTGGCACTTCGCGGCGGGAGAAGATCGAGTTGATCCTCGGCCGCACGTAATTGGTGATCCAGTTCATGTCGCTTCCCGGAACGGTGTCATGCGGCCCCCAGATATGCGCTCCGTTCACGAAATGCAATCAACGCCTGATCGCCACGCGAACCGCCAGCCAGGCCAGCACGATCACCATCAGATCGACGGCCAGCGCCATCGACAGGATTGGCGGCTCCGGCCCCTCGAAGGCGGGCAGCGGGGGATAGAGAAACAGGGCCAGCCCGCTGTCGGGCGCCCCGCGTTCGCCGACCATCAGGAAAGCATAGGCGTTGTTGGCTAGGTGAAACCCGATGGCCGCTCCGATCGACCCCGACCGCGCCACCAGGTCCGAGGCCGCGACGCCAAAGCAGAAGGCCCAAAGCACGTAGGTTGCCGAATCCGCAAAGCCCGAGCCGTTGTACCAGTGGACCGCAGCGAAGATCAGGTTGGGCAAGGTCATCCAGACCAGCGGGTTGGAGAACCGCGCCGCGAATTGCTGCTGCAGGTAGCCCCGGTAGAACAGCTCTTCCGCGCCGGTCTGGATCAGCAGGGCCATCAGGGCAAGCGGCAGGGTCGCGGCCCAGGCCTGAAGCGGTTGCATGTCCACGTGATCGGCACGCCACCACGGCAGAACGAATTCCAGAACGAGGAACAGCGCCCCTGCCCCCAGTGACGCGCGCAACAGGTCCGACCAGAATAGCGAGGCCGGGCCGAACAGCGTGGCGGGGCCGCGATTATGGGTGCGCCAGACCACCCAAATCACGGTCAGGCCGAGGAACAGGAAGGCGAAGAGGTCGATGATCATCGCCCGCGCGGTGACCCGCGACAGGATTTCCTCGGACAGGTCCGGCAGGGTCTGGACGATCACGTAATCTGTGGCGTGTCGACAGATGGCGTAGAAGAACTCGATCGCAACGAAGCCGACAAGTGTATGGTTCAACCCCGAGGACCGCCGCGCCGGATCGACGAACCGGTCATGTTGGGGATAGCTGAGCACGGCCTTCATCGCCTCAGCACGATCCGGGCGCCCAGCCAGGCGAGGATCATCAGGCCGGCCTCTACCGCGTAATAGGGGCGAAGGGCCGGGTCGGTGATGTCGATCGGGATCACGAAGAGGGCAAGGCCCGACATCGGCCCCGCCGCCCCGACCAGCAGGAGAGAGCTGAAGTTGTTGGCGAAGTGGATCGCCAGGGCCGCACCAAGCGTGCCGGTGCGTGCAGTCAGGTCTGCGGCCAGAACGGCGAACAGCCCGGTCAGACCCACGACCATCCACTGATTTCCGCCCTGGGCCGGATCGAGATGCAGCAATGCGAACATCAGCGAGGGCAGCACGATCCAGACCAGCGGCGACCGGAACCGCGCCGCCAGCTGCGATTGCAGGTAGCCACGAAAGATCAGCTCCTCTGTCCCGATCTGGATGAACAAGACCACGACGGCGACCGGCAGCCACGACAGCCAGCGCGCGGTGGACATGTTGCGCTGCACCTCCATCCCCTCGGGCGTGGGCCAGAGCAGCGCGACGATCACCACGACCACCATGACACCCAGGACCCGGATGAAATCCGACAGGGTCTGCCCGGCCGGCCCGACCAGCGACAGCACCCCACGCTTGTGCAGAAGGCGCAGGACAATCGTCAGGGCCAGAAAGGGGCAGAGGAAGGCCGCCAGCAGAAGCGCCATCCGCGGCGGCGTGCTGCCCAGTGGCCCGCTGGTCGCGGCGAATTGCCCCTGCACCAGGATCCACGCGCCCATGAATGCCAGCGACAGCACCGCGATCAGGACCATGCCCAGCAGCAGGCGCCAGGCTTCGGACCGGGCGGCTGCGCGGTCGACAAGGATGTTGTGGGGGCGATAGCTCATTCCGGGGACGCTATATCCACCCGACGGGGGCCGCAATCGGCCTTGTCTGCCGTGATGGGGTCATTTATCCCGATGTTCACCAACTTAGCGGGAGGCATAGATGACCAAGCTCGACAAATCCCGGCTGCCCAGCCGATACGTGACAGAAGGTCCGGCCCGCGCGCCGCACCGTTCCTACCTCTATGCCATGGGGATCTCGGAAGAAGAGATTCACCAGCCGCTGGTCGGGGTCGCGACCTGCTGGAACGAAGCCGCACCCTGCAACATCGCGCTGAGCCGCCAGGCCCAGGCCGTCAAGGGCGGCGTGAAAGAGGCCCACGGCACGCCGCGTGAATTCACCACGATAACCGTGACTGACGGTATCGCCATGGGCCACGAGGGCATGCGCTCCTCTCTGGCCTCGCGCGAAGCCATCGCCGACACGGTCGAGCTGACCATGCGCGGCCATTGCTACGACGCGATCGTCGGCCTTGCGGGCTGTGACAAGTCGCTGCCGGGCATGATGATGGCCATGGTGCGTCTGAACGTGCCGTCCGTCTTTATCTATGGCGGGTCGATCCTGCCGGGCAAGGCGCCCCAGGTCGACGAGATCCCCGAGGACTTCCGCACCCGCGACCTGACCGTGCAGGACATGTTCGAGGCCGTCGGGCGTCACCAGAACCAGGAATTGTCGGACGCTGCGCTCGACATGCTGGAGCGTGTGGCCTGCCCGTCGTCGGGCGCCTGCGGCGGCCAGTTCACCGCCAACACCATGGCCTGTGTCTCCGAAGCGATCGGCCTGGCGCTGATGAATTCGTCGGGGATGCCCGCCCCCTACGAATCCCGCGACCAGTACGGCGAGGCCTCGGGCCGCGCGGTCATGAACCTGATCGAGAAGAACATCCGCGCCCGTGACGTCGTCACCCGCGAGTCGCTGGTCAACGCGGCCCGTGTTGTCGCCTGCACCGGCGGGTCGACCAATGCCGGGCTGCACCTGCCTGCCATCGCCCACGAGGCCGGGATCGACTTCGATCTCGACGATGTGTGCGAGATCTTCCGCGACACGCCCTATTTCGTGAACCTCAAGCCCGGCGGCGATTACGTGGCCAAGGACCTCTTCGATGCGGGCGGTATCCCCGTCGTGCTGAAGGAGCTGGACAAGGCCGGGCTGATCTACCGCGACTGCATGACCGCCTCGGGCTATTCCATCGGCGAGGAGATCGACAAGATCACCCGCAAGGCCGACGGCAAGATCATCCATTCCATCGACACCCCGATCACCAAGACCGGCGGCGTCGTGGGCCTGAAGGGCAATCTCGCCCCCGAGGGTGCCATCGTGAAGGTCGCCGGGATGAGCGAAGCCGAGCAGAAGTTCACCGGCCCCGCCCGCGTCTTCGAATGCGAAGAGGATGCCTTCGAGGCCGTCCAGAAGCGCGAATACAAGGAAGGCGAAGTGATCGTCATCCGCAACGAGGGCCCCGCTGGCGGCCCCGGCATGCGCGAGATGCTGGCCACCACCGCCGCCCTTTCGGGCCAGGGCATGGGCAAGAAGGTGGCGCTGATCACCGACGGCCGGTTCTCCGGCGCGACCCGTGGTTTCTGTGTCGGCCATGTCGGCCCCGAAGCGGCACATTGCGGACCGATCGCCCTGCTGAAGAACGGCGACATGATCACCATCGACGCGGTCAGCGGCACCATCGACGTGGATGTCAGCGACGAAGAGATGGAACAGCGCAAGGCGGATTGGTCCGGCCCGCGTGAAACGATCTATGCCTCCGGGTCGCTGTGGAAATACGCACAGCTTGTCGGCAAGACCTACCTGGGCGCGGTGACGCATCCGGGTGGCAAGGCTGAAAAGCATGTCTACGCCGATCTCTGATCGACATGACGGGGCCGGGAGCCGAAAGGGCCTCCCGGCCTTGCTCTTTGCGGCTGCGCTTGTCCTGACAGGCGGCTGCCTGCCCGACGTGCAGGGCATCGAGACCGGGCAGGAAGGGGCGAAGGCCAAGCCCACCCTGTCCGGCCTGCTCCGCCCCCGCGGCGTCGCGCCGCTGAAGGAGGCACGGCTGGCCAGTGGCCAGATCGTGATCCAGGGGCCCGCAGGATATTGCATCGACGGTGGATCGCTCAGATCGGGCGGCAAGCGGCAATTCGCGCTGCTGGCGCAATGCGACCTGCTGCGGTCGGGCGAGGTGAGCGGCGTCAGCTCTCTCTCGGTGCTGACCGCATCCGTCGTGCAGATCGACGGGGATACCCCCCTGCCCTCGGCGGACAGCCTGGTCGCGTCCTTCGGTCCGGCGCCGATGATGTTCTATTCCGTGGAAAGCGGCATCGCGATGGTACAGCTGGGCGAAGGCGGCGATCACGCGACCGACTTGGCCGATCCTGTGCATTGGCGCGGCGTGATGCATCTGAACGGCCATGCCGTGGGGCTGGCGGCCTATTCGACCCCCGGTGGCGCGGCGACGACGATGCAGGGCCGCAACCTGCTGATGCGCTTTGCCGACAAAATCCGCGCGGCATCCGAAAGCGGCGCGAAGGCCGAACTCGCCACGCAGAACGAAACGCCGCCCGAAACTGACGCAGCCAGCGACAAAAACGACTGATTTCTTCCATTCAACGTTTTGGGCATCCACCAAAGCGTGCCATAAATCCGCAAGCGCCGTTCAAGAGGCCAAGAGCAAAGACGACAGGCAAGAGATGTTGAAGGCCCTGAAGCCCTATCTGCAAAGCATGCTGGCCCAGCGGGAAATGACCTTCTGGAGCGACCGCGCCAAACGCGCCCGCAAGATGGACCTGCCGACGCTGCGTGACAGCCGGAACAAAGCCCGCGCGCTGAAGACCCAGCTGGACGACCTGCTATACGTGGCCGAGGGGCGGCTGGCGCTGCCCATGGAAGGGCTGAACATCTTTCCCACCCCCCACGGCACCGACTGGTCCTGGCGGCCCGAGCTGTGGCGCGGGCCCCTGCCGGTCAAGGGGCTGGCATCCGTGCCCAGCCAATCCAAGCTGGGCGAGGAGATCACGCTCTTCCACGATTGCAATTATTCCGAGCTGAGCCTGCGCCAGCTGAGGAACCGCCGGGAGGAAGACCTGGCGCCTTATGGCCTGCGGATGGACGTTTTCGCCTTTGACGGATCGTTCCTGTCGCTGGTGATCAACCTGCCCAAGGACGCGATCACGGGGCTGACAAAGTCCCACCTGATCCGCGTCTCGGCCATCGTCGAGACCGAAAAGCCGCTCGAGATCTTTGGCCGTCTGAACGTGGTGCACGGGCCGAACACCGAACAGGTCGTTCGCGAATTGCCACTGAACCAGAAGGAAGTCGTCGTCGAATTCGACATGGCTTACACCAACCTGAACGAGAAACGGGTCGAGAAAGCCTGGCTCGATCTGATCTTCGAAGGCCCCGAGATGAACCAGGTGGTGGTGCGGGACCTGACCTTTGCCCGCTGCCCGCGGGCGGAAATGTGAGGGGGAACGATGAGCGTTCTGAAGGTGAACAAGACCCGGCTGGCCAATGGCGTCTGGGAGGGCGTGATCTCGGACGTGCCATCGGGCGTCACACCCGGCATCGAGGTGCAGTTCCGTGACCGCCCGTTGGAAGACATCACGGTCACCCCGGCGGCGGACGGGCTATGGCAGCTGAAATTCTCGATTCCCCCGCAGATGGTGAGTGATGGAATTCAGACAATCTCCATCCTCGAACAGAATACCGGAGAGGTCATCGACAGTTTCGCCATCATCGCCGGAGAGGTCGCCGACGAAACAATCCGGGCCGAGATCGACCTGTTGCGCGAGGAACTGGACCTGCTGAAGCGGGCATTTCGTCGACATTGCGTCGAAACCGCCTAGATCGGGCGAAATGTGGCAGGAAACGGCTTGTTTCCCTGTTTCCAGCGGACGAACGATCCAGACAATACCCTTCAATTGACGATCAGCTGCCGCCTTTGTGCCTGATTTGCCCCCGATAACCTGATGCCAACGAGAATGGAACTTGAGGCAGAAAGGTTAGGGAAATGGACCGTCTGACAGAAATGGAAGCTTTCGCGACGGTCGTGGATCAAGGTGGGTTCACCGACGCGGCCAAGAAGATGGGGATTTCGAAATCCGCTGTCTCGAAACACGTCTCCTCGCTCGAGGCACGTCTGGGGGCCCGTCTGCTGAACCGCACGACCCGCCGCGTCTCACCGACCGAGATCGGACTTGCCTATTACGACCGGGCCCGCCGCGTCCTGAACGACGCCGGAGAGGCCGACGCACTGGTCACCTCGATGCAATCTGCGCCCTCAGGCCTGCTGCGCATCTCGGTCGCCACGGATTTCGGGGTCAATCATCTGAGCCCGGTGCTGGGTGAATTCCTGGCCGAATTCCCGGACATCACCGTCAACATGGTGCTGAACAACCGCTACGTCGAACTGATCTCGGAAGGTTTCGACATGGCCATCCGCATCGGCGAGCTGGAAGACAGCACCCTGCGGGCCCGCAAGCTGACCGAGACCGCCAAGCGCATGATCGCCAGCCCGGAATACTTCGAGAAATACGGCCGCCCGCAGAAGATCGACGATCTGAACGATCACAAACTGCTGCATTATTCCTCGCAGGCCTCCGGCAACGTCTGGAAGCTGACCGCGCCTTCGGGTGAAAAACGCCAGGTGCGCACCGCCGGCTGGCTGAGCGTGAATGACGGGCAATCCCTGCTGAACGCCGCGATTTCGGGCCTCGGCATCGCCTACCTGCCCTCGTTCCTCTATGCGGATGCGATGGATCAGGGGCTGGTGATCGACGCGATCCCCGATCTGCCGGTCGAAACTCAGGGCATCTACGCTGTCTACCCGCCGGGCCGGTTCACCCAGCCCAAGGTTCGCGCCTTCATCGATTTCCTTGTCCGGAGCTTTGCCGAAAAAGGCCCCGACAAGTGGTGAGACACCTCACCGATTGAGTTTCCTTCCCCCCCGCCTGTTCGTCAGGCTACCTGAGCCCGGCCCTTCGCCGGGCCTTTCTTTTTTGAACTGTTTCCTGGTTAGGCCTGTGGCCAGTGACCGCCTACTCGGCCGCCAGCAAGATCGCCTCGACCCGACGGTTCATCTCGCGTCCGTCCGGGGTCAGGTTGCTGGACAGCGGCGCGAGATAGCCGGTGCCGTGGGCCGTGACCTGTTGGCCAGATACTCCGTAGCGGTTCAGCAGAGTCGCCCGTACCGATGCCGCCCGCCGCCGCGACAAGGCGATATTGGCATCGAGCGACCCGACCGCATCGGTATGTCCGACGAGCGCGATGATGCGGGCCGGGTTCCCCTTCAGGAACTCCGCCAGGGTGGCGAGGCTCTGCGATTCCCGGTCGGTCAGTTCATCGGCACCGGAGGCGAATTCGAGGTCCGACAGAACCACGTGGCCGGTGCGCCGCAACCGGTCGATCAAACCTGCCGCCGCGACGGTGGACGGGCCAGGTGCCGTCTGTGCGACCGGGGTTTCGCCGACGGCCTTGGTCTGGGCGGGCTGACCCGGATCGGCAACGACGACATCGTAGACCTGGACAAAGCCGCGCGCCCGGCCTCGGCTGACCAGGATGTAGACATATTCGGTCGTCCCCCCGGCCTCGCGCTTTGCCGTCAGGACACGGAAATCGAACAGGTCCACGTACATTTCGGGCGCCGGCAGGACCGGGATCTCATAGCGGAAATCATAGCCCCCACAGGCCGCGGCCGCACAATCCAGGATGATCTCGTACTCCTGGGCGTCCAACTCCCGCCGCAGGGGGCGCAGGATCTGCAAGGTCGTCATGCCGGACGACCCGATCTCCCAACTGCGGCGGCGCAGCTGGCCCTCGACCTCGATCTGCGGCAGGCTTCCGTCCATGTACCGGCCCAGCGGCAGCACCACGGATGCCGCCGGGCTGGTTGTTTCGAACAGCGCGGTCGCGGTGCCGGGAAGCGCCGTCGGCTCGTAGGCGCGCGCGGCACCGGCCAGTACGCAGCCCCCCAGCAAAAGCCCGACCGCTAACCGCATCCGTTCAGCGGGCCTGCGCGTGGTAGTCGTCGTTGGGGCGCATATCCGTGGAACTGGCCACCCGGTTGGTCATGTTGAAGAACGCGGCCACGTTGATGATGTCCCAGATGTCGCGGTCGCTGAACCCGACATCACGCAGCTTCTGCCGATCGGATTCTTCGACAGCGCTGCTTTCCTTGGTCACCAGGGCCGCGAAATCCAGCATGGCGCGTTGCTTAGGGTCCAGGTCGGCGACCTTGTAGTTCATCACCATCATCTCGCCCAGCTTGGGATCGCCAGACAATTCGCGCACTGCCGCACCATGGGCGGTCAGACAGTAGAAGCAGCGGTTGATCGAGGACACGACCACCGCGATCATCTCGCGCTCAAGCTTGCTGAGGGTGCTGTCGCCCAACATCAGGTCGTTGTAGAGCGCGGTAAAGGCGTTCAGCTTGTCGATGTCGAAGGCATGGGCGCGCAGCACGTTCGGCACCATGCCCAGCTTGTCCATGCAGATGTCGAAATACTTCTGCGTCTTCTCGGGCAACGGATCGACCATGGGCAGGTCGAGTGCGGTCGGCATGTCCGAACGTGTCATCTCAGCTCTCCTTGATACGGTAGTGATGGCCGCCCGCGCGCTCCATCCCGAGCCCGGTATAAAGCGCATTGGCGGCCGTGTTCGCCTCGGTGCAGAGGACGCAGAAATGGCTCGCGCCGTTCTTCTGCGACCATTGCGCGGCCTGGATCGTCATCGCACGGCCCATGCCCGCCCGGCGAGAGGCCGGAATGACCTCCAGCGCGTGCATGACACCGATGTCCTTCGACACAGCCACGAAACAGGTGCCACCGGGCGAATTTTCGTGCCGTCCTATCAGCGCCGTCTTCGGCTCCACCGCGCGTTCCATCACGGCGATACGATCCGCGCCAATGCCGCCGTCGCGCCAGAATTCCAGCTGGATCGCCAGAGGCTCCCAGACGGCAAGACAGGATTGTTCGACGTCGTGGTCCATTTCCGCCAGCACGGCAATGTCGCAGGCATAGACATGGGTCGGATCGACAACGCCATAGCCGCGCGCGGCCAGCAGGTTGTCCAGATCGCCGTCCCCGTCGCGGATCTGAAACAGCGGCGTCTGTCCCAGATCGTACATACGGGTTTCCGCCACCGCGATCTCTTCGTCGGTAACACCGGCGCTGGCCGTCGCGGCGGTGACGCGTTTGCCTCCGCCATTCGACCGGCGCAGGGTCACGTGACCAAGGTCGATCTTTTCCTCGGGCGCCCAGGTGGCCTCGGACGCGTCCAGGTAAGACAGGTAATCAGGCATCGGGAAAGACCTCGGACAGTTTCGTCATCGCTTCGGCCACAAGCGCCGGGTCCGACCCGCGCACCACCACGTTGGCCCCGAAAACACCGTTGGACTGAAAGGGGTAGGACCCGAAGGACAGGTCGGGGTAAGTCCCCGCAAGGTCGCGCAGCGGGCCGGCAATGTCACCTTCACCGCGCATGATGCGCAGGGTCTGGCTGGTGAGCGGCGTGCCCCCGGTCAGGGTCGGCAGGACGGAGGCGACCATCGCCTCGAAGACCGCGGGCACCCCGGCCATCACGTGCACATTTTCCACGGTGAACCCCGGCGCGGTCGAGACCGGGTTGTCGATCAGCGCGGCGCCATCGGGGATACGGGCCATGCGCAGCCGCGCCTCTGTCACTTCGATGCCGCGTTTGCCATAGGCATCTTCCAGCAGCTTGCGGGCATCGTCACGCACATCGATATGGCGGCCAAAGGCCTCGGCCACGCAATCGGCGGTGATGTCGTCATGGGTCGGCCCGATCCCGCCGGAGGTAAAGACCGTGTCATAGGCCTCGGACAGGGCCTTGACCGCCGCGATGATCGCCGGGGCATCGTCGCTGACCACCCTTACTTCCTTCAGGTCGATGCCGGACTTGGTCAGCTCCCCTGCGAGGAAGTACATGTTCGCATCGCGGGTCCGGCCCGAGAGGATCTCGTCTCCGATGACCAGCATGGCGGCACTTGGGTTGGGCATCGGTCCTCCTTCGGGCGTCTTGTCTTGTGGCTGCACCACGGTATAGGCCTGCCCCATGCGCTTTCAAACCCCTCTTGTTCCGGCCCGGCTGATACGTCGCTACAAACGCTTCCTGGCCGATATCCGGCTGGACGACGGGACAGAGGTCACCGCCCATTGCGCCAATCCCGGCTCGATGATGGGGCTGAAGGACCCGGGGCTGCGCATTTGGGTCGAACCCAATGACGATCCGAAGAAAAAGCTCAAATATGGCTGGCGGCTGGTCGAACATGAGAACGGGCATTTCACCGGGGTCGATACCTCCGTCCCCAACCGTACCCTTCGTGACGCCCTGCTGGCCGGAGGGGTCGAGGCCCTGACCGGCTATGCCGAGGTGCTGCCGGAACAGAAATACGCCGAGAAAAGCCGCATCGACTTCCTGCTGCGCGATCCGGTGCGCGGCGAGGCCTATGTCGAGGTCAAGTCCGTCACCCTGTCCCGCACCCCCGGCCTGGCAGAGTTTCCCGACAGCGTGACCGCGCGCGGTGCGCGCCACATGGAGGACCTGGCGCGCATGACCGGGGAAGGGCATCGCGCCGTGGTCCTGTTCCTTGTGCAGCGCACCGATGCGGAACGGGTCTCCATCGCCGCCGATATCGACCCCGCCTATGCACGCGCCTTCGATGCCGCCCTGGCCGCAGGGGTCGAGGTGCTGTGCCTGTCGACCACGATCACGCCCGAGGAAATCGGGCTGGGCCCGGCATTGCCGTTCCAGCATACTTCCTGATCCAGCCCCGGGGGCAGCCCTCCGGCCGCAGGAATTGTGCAAGCTTTGGGCAGGTTTCACGGCGCACATAGCCGTGATGCGTCCAGCATCGCACCACGTTGAACACGGCAGAAAATTGCCTTATCTAAAGCGCTGAACCGAGGAAAGGGACACCGCTTGGACGACAAGGGCCAAATCACGCGCGACGGTATCCGCATCTACCAGGAGGCGGACTTTGCCGGGATGCACAAGGCAGGGAAGGTCGCTGCCCAGATCCTCGACGAACTGGCCGAGCATGTCTTTCCCGGACAGACCACCGCAGAGATCGATCGCCTGATCGAGGAAAAGGTCAACGCCGCCGGCGCGACCTCGGCCACGATCGGTTACAAGGGGTATCAACATGCCTCCTGCATCTCGATCAACCACGTGGTCTGCCACGGTATCCCCGGCGACAAGAAGCTGAAGGACGGCGATATCCTGAATATCGACGTCACGGTCATCGTCGATGGCTGGTACGGCGATACCAGCCGCATGTACGTGGCCGGGAAACTGTCCCGCAAGGCCGAGCGGCTGATCGACGTCACCCACGAGGCGCTGATGCGCGGGATCGAGGTGGTGAAACCCGGCAACACGTTCGGCGATATCGGCTATGCCATCCAGACCTTCGTCGAGGCGAACCGCATGTCCGTCGTCCGCGATTTCTGCGGCCATGGCCTGGGCACCGTGTTCCATGCCCCGCCCAACGTCCTGCATTACGGCCGCCCCGGCACCGGTCCGGTGCTCGAGGAAGGCATGTTCTTCACAATCGAACCGATGGTGAACCTGGGCCGCCCCGAAACCAAGGTCCTGTCGGACGACTGGACCGCCGTGACCCGGGACAAGTCGCTGTCGGCGCAGTTCGAGCATTCCGTCGGCGTTACCGCCGATGGCGTCGACATCTTCACCCTGTCGCCCGCCGGAAAATTCCACCCGACCTACGGCTGACACGGCCATTGCGGCACCTGTCCGACCCGTTTCCTGCGCATTGCCATGGCCGCTGGTCCGCGACCGCAGGTTCCGGGTCGTTTGCCCGTACCCGCTCATGATCTGACCCGACCTGTCTTCACAGGAAAGGACAAGACATGCGTTTCGACAACAAGACCATCATCATCACCGGCGCGTCCTCCGGCATCGGCGCGGCCACGGCGCGCCACCTCGCACGCGAGGGCGCGAACCTGGTGCTCACGGCCCGCGGGGCGGAGCGGCTGAACGCCTTGGCGGGTTCCCTGAGCGGCGCGCGGGGGCGCATCATCGCGCGCGCCGGCGATGTCACCGATGCCGACCACATGACAGCCCTGGCCACATTGGCGGAGGCTGAATTCGGCGGGTTGCACGGCGCGTTCAACAATGCGGGCACCACCGGGGACGGAAAGCCCGTCATCGACACGGACAGCGCGGGCTGGGACGCGGTCATCGCCACGAACCTGAAAGCCGCGCATATCGCGGCCCGCACTCAGGCGCCTTTGCTGGCGACATCCGGGGGCGGGTCATTGCTCTTCACCGCGTCCTTCGTCGGACCGGAGCTGGGCCTGCCCGGCATGGGCGCCTATGCCGCCGCGAAGGCCGGCGTGACCGGCCTCGTCAAGGTGCTGGCGGTAGAATTGGGCACGCAGAACGTCCGGGTGAACGCGATCCTGCCCGGCGGCACGAAAACCGCCATGGCAGGGGACGATCCGGCCTTTCACGACTGGGCCGCGCAATTGCACGCGCTCAAACGTCTTGCCGAGCCTGAGGAGATCGCCGCCGTCGCAGCCTTCCTGCTGTCGGACGAGGCAAGCTTTGTCACCGGCGCGTCGATCCTGGCCGATGGGGGCAATTCGGTCTGCACGACCTGAGCCCATCCGGGCCGCGCGCGGAAAGCGATCCCCGGGTCAGGCCCGGGGATCGCATCTAATATCAGCCGATCAGGCGGCTTCCAGCATCAGGGCGATGCCCTGCCCCACGCCGATGCACATGGTGCAGACGGCGCGCTTTGCCCCCATGTGCCCCATGGAGATACCGGCGGTCAGCGCAAGACGCGCGCCGGACATGCCCAGCGGGTGGCCAAGCGCAATCGCGCCGCCATTGGGGTTCACGTGATCCGCATCGTCGGGCAGGCCCAGCTGACGGGTCACGGCCAGGCCCTGCGCGGCGAAAGCCTCGTTCAGCTCGATCAGGTCGATGTCGCCGATCGAGGTGCCGGTCATCGCCATCAGCTTTTCCGTCGCCGGAGCCGGGCCGA
Organism: Pseudooceanicola atlanticus; assembly: GCF_000768315.1. GTDB lineage: Bacteria > Pseudomonadota > Alphaproteobacteria > Rhodobacterales > Rhodobacteraceae > Pseudooceanicola > Pseudooceanicola atlanticus. The sequence continues at coordinate 423,728 of NZ_AQQX01000001.1, read as the reverse complement.
TGCCCATGATCCGTGGCGGCACGCCGGCAGTGGTCATCGCGGTGATGCGCGCCAGCGGCTTGAGGCCGTATTTCTCGACCGCGGCAGCAGAGGCGACGATCACGGCGCACGCCCCGTCATTCACACCCGATGCATTGCCGGCCGTCACCGACCCGCCCTCGCGGAACGGCGCGGGCAACTTGCCCAGCTTTTCCATCGTCGTGGCGCGGGGATGTTCATCGGTATCCACCACGATCGCGTCGCCCTTGCGCTGCGGAATGGTGACCGGCGCGATTTCCTCGGCCATGCGGCCAGAGCTGATCGCGGCCGCCGCACGATCCTGCGACCGCAGGGCAAAGGCATCCTGATCTTCGCGGCCGATCTGGAATTGCTCGGCCACGTTTTCAGCCGTCTCGGGCATGGAATCGGTGCCGAAATGCTTGTGCATCGCCTTGTTGACGAAGCGCCAGCCGATGGTCGTGTCGTAGATCTCGGCCTTGCGGGAAAACGCGCTGTCGGCCTTCGGCATGACCAGCGGTGCGCGCGACATCGACTCGACCCCGCCCGCGATCACGATCTCGGCCTCGCCGGTCTTCACCGCGCGGGCGGCGGTGCCCACGGCATCCAGACCGGACCCGCAGAGGCGGTTGATCGTCATGCCCGGCACGTCCTCGCCCAGACCTGCCAGCAGCGCCGCCATGCGGGCCACGTTGCGGTTGTCTTCACCGGCCTGGTTGGCACAGCCCATCATGACCTCGTCGACGCGCAGCCCGGCATATTTGCCGACCAGTTCGCGCATCACGTGGGCCAGCATGTCATCGGTGCGCACCGAAGCGAGGCTTCCGCCATAGCGCCCGATCGGCGTCCGCAACCCGTCGCACAGAAAAGCCTCGGTCATCTGATGTCCTCCTTGATCAAGTTGCGCGCAAATTGCGCAATACTAACCGGGGGGTCAAGCGAACTTGGAAGGCAATTCCGCCATGCGGTTGCACCGGACGCATGGCCGCCGATCAAGATCCTTGATTTCACGGCGAAAGAGGCACAGGCTGAGATCATGACGGTTCACACCCCCACCCCGTTTTCCTCGGCGCCGGAGCGCGTCTCTTTCCACAGGACAGAGCTGAACGTGATCCTGTCGCTCTATGGTCGCATGGTCGCGGCGGGCGAATGGCGCGATTACGGGATTTCCTCGCTGTCGGACATGGCGGTCTTTTCGGTCTTCCGGCGGACGGCGGAAAACCCGCTCTACCGGATCGAGAAGCGACCCAAGCTGCGGATGAAACAGGGCATGTATTCGGTCGTCGGGATGGACGGCCAGATCCTGAAGCGCGGCGGCGACCTCAAGACGGTGCTGCGCGTGCTGGAACGCAAGCTGATCCGCGCGGTCGAGTGACCGCGCCTAGCCCAGAGCCAGACGCCGCTGCCCCGTGACCGGCCCGTCGCTGACCGCGATCCTGTCGATGGCGGCCTTCATATCCTCGTAGGCCACGGCCATGTCCCGCGCATTGGCATGGAGGATGCGGCCATCGCCAACCACCCAGGCCACGTGCCTTTTCCAGAAGATCAGGTCGTTGCGTTGCAGGGGGGCGTCCTCGGGCAATGCCACACCCAGCTCCGTGGCTTGCTGGTCGCTGTCGCCCGGACAGGCGATCCCGCAGGCCAGGCAGGCCGCCTGGACCAGCCCCGAACAATCGATGCCGAAGCCGCTATTCCCGGCCCAGAGGTAGGGCACGCCAAGGTAGCGCTCCGCCTCTGTCACCGGGTCGGTGGCCAGCGGATCCAGCGGCATCAGGTGCGGCATCGGTACGTAGACCGCGCTGCCCGTATCCTCCGTATCGGCGGCGGGCAGGTCGATCTCGGCCCAGTCGCAATGATCGCGATGCGTCGTCGCCACGGCCACGCGGGCGCCGATCGGCATGGGGGTCGGCTCGTACCCGCACTTCAAGCGCGGTTCCGAATGCCAGTAGGTCGGGGCGATCACCCGGTGTGTCGGCACCAGCGAATAGGGCGCCAGAGCATCGCGGTCCACATAACCGACATAGCCGTCGCGCGTGGCGTAGCCGAACAGGCGCGTGCCCTCGGTGCCCAGAACCTCGAACCCTTCGCCGAATGCCAGTTCCCGGTCCTTGTTGACGCCCGTCGACCCGGCATAGATCGCGGCGACCGGCCAGCGGACGCGATGGCGCTGCGGCTCGACAAAGCTTTCGGCCTCGACCTGACCCTTCAGCGACCGGTCCGCGACCCGCCCGTTGGACCTGAGCGATCGGCGGTCGGTCACAGGCCCAGAAGCTCCGGCAGCGCCTCGAGGACGGCACGGGCGCCCTGCCCCACCCCGCCTTTCGGGCGGGCGGGCGCGGCGGCGGGTTGCCATCCATAGATGTCGAAATGGGTGTAGCGCGATGTCGTTCCTGCAAAGCGGCGCAGGAAAAGCGCCGCGGTGATCGACCCGGCAAACCCGCCCTTGGGCGCGTTGTCCAGATCGGCGATGCCCGGCTCGATCATGGGCTCGTAGGGAGCGTGGAACGGCAGGCGCCAGACCGGGTCGGCGACCTTGCCGCCGGCCCGTGCAATCGCGTCGGCGACCGCGTCATCGTCGCTGAAGAACGGCGCGATATCGGGACCCACGGCCACCCGCGCCGCGCCGGTCAGCGTCGCCATGGACAGCATCAGGTCGGGCCCGCCCTCGGCCCCGTAGGCCAGCGCATCGGCCAGGACCAGCCGTCCCTCGGCATCGGTATTGTTGATCTCGACCGTCATGCCGTTGCGCGCGGTCAGGATGTCCTGCGGGCGGAAGGCATTGCCCGACACGGCGTTTTCCACGGCCGGGATCAGCACGCGCAACTGCACCGGCAGGTCCAGCGCCATGATCATACGGGCCAAGCCCAGAACGGCGGCGGACCCGCCCATATCCTTCTTCATCAGGCCCATCGACGCAGCCGGCTTGATATCCAGGCCGCCCGTGTCGAAACAGACGCCCTTGCCCACCAGGGTCAGTTTCGGCCCGGTTTCGCCCCAGCCCAGTTCGATCAGGCGCGGCGCACGGGGCGAGGCACGGCCAACCGCGTGGATCATGGGGAAGTTGCGGCTCAACAGGTCATCGCCCCGGATCACGTCGCAGGTCGCGCCGAATTCCGTCGCCAGGCCCGCCGCGGCGTCCTCAAGCTCTTCGGGGCCCATGTCGCTGGCGGGCGTGTTGATGAGGTCGCGGGTCAGCGCTTCCCCGGCCGCGATCGCCTCGATCCGCGTGGCGTCGATGCCCTCTGGTGCGACCAGTTGCGCGCGCGCCGCGGGCTGCGTGCGGTAGCGGTCGAAGGCGTAGCCCGCCAGCAGCCAGCCAAGCACCTCTTCCTCCAGCGCGATACCGGACAAGTCGCCGGCAAGCTCATAGGAGCCCTCGGGCAGGGCCATGGCGGCGGCGGCCAGCGCAAAACGCCCGCGCGCCCGCTGCGCGGCGGTGCCGTGCCCGGCCAGCGCCATCTTGGGTGCGCCATTGCCGTCCGAGATCAGCAGGGTTTCCCCGATCCCGCCGCCAAAGCCAGACGCCTTGACCCAGGTCGCCACGTTGCTCGCCTGATCCGTGATCCAGCGATCCAGCGTGTCCGGCCCCAGAACGTGCAACGGCAGGGGCTTTTCCGGATTGCGGGCGAAGGTCAGGGGCATGGTCGTCTCCTTGGCTGATGCCGGCAGAGCCTATCCCCTTCATTGGGCGCTGCAAGCGCTTAACGCGCGCATCCGCCCATGCCTGTCCGTGTCAGATCGGATGATGTGTCAGACGGGTACGTCCTGCATGTCCCAGATCGCGGTCAGCGACCGTTCCCCGATCCGCAGCAGGCGCGACAAGGTCGCGGCCAGCGCCACCGCGTCCCGCGCGTCGATGCAACGGGTCACGTCGCCGGCAACACGCGACAGGTCGTTCATGCCGATCTGATCCGCGATCCCGGTCAACGACCGCGCGGCCTTTCGCATTTCGACCAGCTTGTGCTGGCGGAACAATCGTTCCGTATGCGACAGGCGCACGGCCAATTCTTCCATCGCGCGGCAAACGACATCCTCTGCACCGGCTTCACCAAGCTGTTTGTACAGCTCTTGCAGTCGGTCGGGATCCAGCCGCACAGGTTCATCCTGCGACAAAACCCTGACGTGTTCCAAGTTACTCACCCTCAGTTCAAAATCCCACACAGGCGGTTTTGCACCCGGAGATCTTCCCAAATCCTTGCGCCACAAGGGATTACTCACTCGGATTCGGCTCAAATTCGCTTCAATGCGGGGTCTGCTGCGCTATATAGGCTGGAAACGCGAACGGCGCGTCAGGCGCGAAACTCGGAAATGGAAAGGATATCAGATGCATAACGCCAAGCCTCTGCCAAGCTACCTCGTTCAGCGATTCCACGGCTGGCAAGCCACGACGTTTTCCGAGAACCATGCCTGGTACAAACGACTTGCCGATGAAGGCCAGCGTCCGCGCGCCATGGTCATCTCCTGCTGCGACAGCCGGGTCCACGTGACCGCGATCTTCGGCGCCGACCAGGGCGAATTCTTCATCCACCGCAACATTGCCAACCTCGTCCCGCCCTACGAGCCCGACGGGAACCAGCACGGCACCTCGGCTGCCGTGGAATATGCGGTCACGGCCCTGAAGGTCGCCCATATCGTCATCGTCGGCCATTCCAATTGCGGCGGCGTGCGCGGCTGCCATGACATGTGTTCCGGCCACGCCCCCGAACTGGAGGAGAAATCCAGCTTTGTCGGTCGCTGGATGGACATCCTGCGCCCCGGCTACGAGCGCGTGAAGGACATCGAGGACGAAACCACTCGCGTTCGCGCGCTGGAAAAAGAGGCCGTTCTGACCTCTCTCCAGAACCTGATGACCTTCCCCTTCGTCGACGAAGCGGTGAAGAAGGGCGATCTGAGCCTGCACGGCCTGTGGAACGACATCGGCGAAGGCCAGCTGGAACAGTACCTGCCCAGCGAAAAGGCGTTCAAGCCGATCTGATAGATACGGTGCCGGCCCCGTTCCGACGGGGCCGGGCCATGCTGCCTTAACGCAGCACCTTGTCTTCTGGCCATTTCAGTGTGTGCGACAGGGTCACCTGCTGTTCCGCCCCCGGCGCCATGTCGAAGCGCCATTCCAGCACCCCACGCTTGCCATCGACGTTTTCCTCTGTCGGCATCGGGCTGGATTGCCACGTGATCTCAAGATCTTCCTGTTCCGAATAGGGCACCCGGTCGCGCATCCGCACGTCCCAGTCCCGGCCCGTCAGGTTGCGCAGCGTGATCTCGACCTGCTCGACCTCCTGGTTGGAGCGGGTGATGACACCGCGGTCGCCCTGCTGCCGATCCTGCACGATGCGTTCCAGGCGCAGCCCCTCGATCGGGCCAAAGGACAGCTCTGCCTCGTCCCCTTCGGCGATCAGGTCCATATAGCGCTGCCCGACGAAGGTACCGTCGAGGTAGAATTGCGCGCGGTCCGTGCCCAGGATCAGCTCTCCGGAATTGTTGGTGAACCCGGCGGTCAGATAGGCGGTGCGGTCGGCCAGCGGAATGGCCTGGGCGTAGATCTCGGGGTCCAGCTCCAGCGTGCCAAGGGCAATCTTCACCGCATCGGCCCGGTTGGCCACGCTGACGCTGTGTGGATAGCTGTAGGTGACCGACAGCCCGTCGAAAGAAGCCCCGGCCTGCACCTCTTCGGCCACGATGCTGGGTTCCGCCATCGGCGCCGCCGCATCCGCAGAGAACCGTTCCTTGCTCAGCATGCTGGGCCGCGGGGGTTCCTTGTCGAAGATACGGCGCAGCCAGGGCCAGACCTCGCCGGGTTCGCCCTGTTCGGCGGGACGCACCGTCGACAGGGTCAGGGCCACGTTGGTCCAGTTTTCGCCCGTGTCTTGCTGGATATAGGCGCCCCGGTCGATCTCCATCCCGGCGGCGTCGCCGGTGGTTAGGCGCACATCATAGGTGGGCCGCCACGCGGCATCCTCGGTCATGTAGGTCAGGCTCAGCACCCCTTCGATGGCCTCAGCGGCGCGCACGTCGACAGCCAGGTAGGCGCGTTCCTCTGCCTCGGTATCCAGCGCCTTCAGCGCCAGCTTGGCTTCGGCCAGGGCTTCGACGGCGGCCTCGACGTCGCGCTCGGCCGCGCGGGCGCGGGTTTCGGCGGCCTGGGCGTCGCGGCGGGCGGTCAGACCGACCTCTCCGATCATCTGCGCGAGGTCACGCAGGGCCTGCGGATCGGCATCGGCCAGCCCGTCCGAATCCCCGATCTTGTCGAGGAAGGCGATGCGGGACCGCGCCGCCTCTGCCTCGATCCGGATCGAGGCCACGGCATCCCGGGCCACCTCGACGGCGCGTTCCAGCCGCTCGACCTCGGCCTCGGCGGCTTCGATGGCGGCGTTGACCTCGGGCGTGCGCGGCGGGGTGAAATCGTCACGATAGCGGATCGCACCGATGGTCAGGCCGGGCGCGGACAGGCGCAGGCTGGCCGGGTCGATCAGCGGCATGTCCGTCAGGATCAGCTGATGCTGCCCCGCCGGTACGGCGAAATCCCCCTCCCGCGTCAGCGTGGCGCCCTGGGGAAACACGGTGACCGACGTCACCTCGCTGTCGACGGGCAGGTCATCGGCCCAGAGCGCGGCCGGTATGGCCAGCAGGGACAGGGCAAGAAGGGACGAACGCATGGCAACCTCATGGTAAAGACTTTGCGCGAACTCTGGCCCATCCCCGTCGGGGGGCCAAGTGACATGTCCCGTCATCCCCCCGGCTGGGCGAAAATCGGCAGGGCTACGATAACCCTTCGTTAACCTTAAGTAGTGAATAGTTAGGGTATGGAACTTACTGAATTAACGCTCAAATTACCGCCCGATAGGATCCGGGCGCTCAATCAGATGGCGGCCGAGCGCGATGTGACAGTGGGCCAGCTTCTGCGGGACACGATCGATCGGGAATTGCACCTGTCAAGACCGGCCCGTGCCATCCCGCCCCTAAGCAAAGAACGGCTCTCCGCGCCTGTGCAGTCGGTACTCGCTGCCGTCTTTTCGGATGCTAGCGACTGGACCGATCTGCAGGATCGTCTACGGCTCAAGGGATTCGAACTGCAGATGGATCACGGAACGATGACCCTGTACCGCTGGCCTCGCAGGGAACCGATCTGCCCAGCCGCCGATGCCGGTTTCAGCGCAGACCTGTTACAAAGCCGCTTCCAGCACCCGGTCCAGGTGGCGGACAGCGCAACGGAATCCCCAAAGAAAACGGGCGGCCCACACCGACCGCCCGTCTTGAGAACCCTCAAGGTCTCAGCGAGCGCTTAACCCTTCTTCAGGACCCGCTTGCCCAGCGTCTCGGCGATCTGCACGGCGTTCAGGGCCGCGCCCTTGCGCAGGTTGTCCGACACGCACCACATGTTCAGGCCGTTTTCGATCGTCACGTCCTGGCGCAGGCGGCTGATGAAGGTGGCGAAGTCGCCGACGCATTCGATCGGGGTGACGTAGCCACCGTCCTCGCGCTTGTCGATTACCATGATGCCCGGCGCCTCGCGCAGGATGTCGCGGGCCTCGTCCTCGTCGAGGAAGTCCTCGAATTCGATATTGATCGATTCCGAATGGCCGACGAAGACCGGCACGCGCACGCAGGTCGCGGTGACCTTGATCGACGGGTCGAGGATCTTCTTGGTCTCGGTGACCATCTTCCATTCTTCCTTGGTGTCACCGGAATCCATGAAGACGTCGATATGCGGGATCACGTTGAAGGCGATCTGCTTGGGATAGACCTTCGCCTCGTAATCGTCGGTCGGGTTGTAGATCGACTTGGTCTGGTCCCAGAGCTCGTCGATGGCGTCCTTGCCCGAGCCGGAAACGGCCTGGTAGGTCGAAACCACGACGCGCTTGATCTTGGCGCGGTCATGCAGCGGCTTAAGCGCCACGACCATCTGCGCGGTCGAACAGTTCGGGTTCGCGATGATGTTCTTCTTGGAATACCCGTCGACGGCCTCCGGGTTGCATTCCGGCACGACCAGCGGAACGTCCGGGTCGTAGCGGTAGAGCGAGGAGTTGTCGATCACGACACAGCCAGCCGCAGCAGCCTTGGGCGCGTATTCCTTCGTCGGGCCGGAGCCGACGGCGAACAGGGCGATGTCCCATCCGGTGAAGTCGAAAGTGTCCAGGTCCTGGGTCTTGAGGGTCTTGTCGCCGAATGTGACCTCGGTCCCCAGCGACCGGCGCGAAGCCAGCACTGCAATCTCATCGACGGGAAATTCCCGCTCCGCGAGGATATTCAGCATTTCGCGGCCCACATTGCCCGTGGCACCCGCGACGACGATCCTATAGCCCATCTGGAAAACTCCTTTCACTTTGGGTTGCGCGGCTATAGCGCAGCCACACATGGGGTGCAAAGCGTAATCCGATGATACGAGGTATCAAGGCACCTGTTTCGATCAGTCCGTGCGGTCCCGCACGAACAGGTAGACCGACAGGCCGATCAGCTGCGTGATCGTGTAGTAGAAAAAGATCGACTGGAACGGGTCCGAGGGCTGAGCCGCGCCGATCACCGCGTCATCGTAGATGCGCCCGGTGATGATCTGCGCCACCCCCGCACCGCCGATGCCGCACAGGTTGATCAGCGTGACCCCACGCCCGACCAGGTGCGGCGGAAAGAACGCCCGCCCATGGGCCATGATCATCGGGTAGTTCCCCAGGATGAATCCGACCCCGCAGAACAATGCCACCGCCAACCAGAAGCTGTCGGGCACGTGCAGCGTCAGCGCCAGGCAGAACAGGGCCGACCCACCGACAGCAACGACGTTGATCCATTTGCGGGTGCCCAGCAGCCGGTCCGCCGGCCCGTAGACCAGCGATCCGGCGATCATGGCCGACCCCATCAGCAGGGTGACGATCCCGATCAGCCGCGCATCGGCCGCAAAGACTTCGGCAAAATACGGGCCCGACCACAGGCCACGCAGCCCGCCCGAGGGCGCATAGGCCACCAGCATCATCAAGTAGATCGGCCAGACCGCCTTGATCTTCAGCACGTCCAGAAGGCTGCCCGATGGCCCGCCCTCGACCGGCGGCGGGTCGATCACCCAGCGGAAGAGGCCAAGCGCGATGGCCACGCAGAAGACCCCCATGACGATCATCGACCCGCGCCACCCGATCGCTTCGACCGCCAGCGCCATTGGCAGCGATCCCGCCAGGTTGCCCGACTGGCCGACTGCCAGGATCAGCGCCGCGAAGGTCGCGAACTTGGCCGCCGGAAAGACCCGCGCCAGGATGTAGTAGGACGCCATCAGCACCGGCGAACACCCGACACCGATCAGCCCCATGGCCACGACGATATGCCAGGGCGCGGTGGCCAGCGCGAACAGGGCCGATCCGCCGCCGCCGCCCAGCAACAGCAGCCACCCGGCCGTGCGGCGTGGCCCGATCCGGTCCAGCGCCCAGCCCACGGGGATCTGCATCGCGGCAAAGATCAGGAACCACATGCCCGCCGCCAGCGACAGGTCCGCCGGGTCCGCCCCGATATCGCGGTCCAGGACATTGGTCAGCACCGGCAGGAAGGACCGGAAGAACTGGCTCAGCACATAGGCGAGGATCAGCAGGACGAAATCAAAGCGCAACGGCGTGTTCCCGAACAGGCACCGGCCCCGCAGGGCCGATGGAAAACGGCGGTGTCAGCCCGCTCAGATGCAGCGACCGCCATCCACGGGAAGGCAGATGCCGGTGACCAGGCCGGCCTCGTCCGAACACAGGTACAGCGCTGCGTTGGCGATATCCAGCGGGGTGGACAGGCGCCCCATCGGGATGGACGAGACGAACTTCGTCCGCATCTCCGGCGTGTCTTCGCCCATGAATTGCGGCAGCAGCGGGGTTTCCCCGGCCACCGGGTTGACCGCGTTGACCCGTACGCCGAAGGGCGCAAGCTCGATCGCCATCGCCTGGGTCGCGGTCATCATCCAGCCCTTGGAGGCGTTATACCAGTTCAGGTTCGGACGCGGAGAGATCCCGGCCGTGGACGAGATGTTCAGGATCGCCCCGCTGCCCCGCGCCTTCATCGCCGGCACCAGCGCCTTGGCGGTCAGGAAGACGGATTTGGCGTTGATCGTCAGGACGCGGTCGAATTCTTCCTCGCTGACATCCTCCATCGGCTTGGGCAGGTGGGTGACGCCGGCATTGTTGACCAGGATATCGACCTGGCCCCAGGCGTCATTCGCCTTGTCGACCATGGCGTTCACGCTGGCCGCATCGGCCACGTCGACCTGCGCGGCGATCCCGCCGATATCCTTGGCCACCTTCGCGGCGGCATCGCCCTGGATATCCGCGATCATGACCTTGGCGCCCTCTTCGGCAAAGCGGCGCGCGATCCCTTCGCCAAAGCCCTGGGCCGCGCCCGTGACGATGGCCGTCTTACCCTGCAATCTCATCTCGTCCTCCCTCGTGACCGGCTCGACTGTTTTCCAGCACCGCCGGATTTACAAGAGCAGGAAAGCGCAGAGCCGTGCATGCGCCCCCTGCCCGTGACGCCGTGCGGCGCCGGTGAAAATGCGCCTCAGCCATGGAAGGCCGCGACCGTCTTGAGCGTGGTGAAGCCATAAAGCGCCTCGAAGCCCTTCTCGCGGCCATGCCCGGATTTGCCGATGCCGCCGAAGGGCAGTTCGACGCCACCACCGGCCCCGTAATTGTTCAGGAACACCTGGCCCGCACGGATCGCCTTGGCCATCCGCATCTGCCGGGCACCGTCCCGCGTCCAGACGCCGGCAACCAGGCCGTAATCGGTGCCGTTGGCGATCTGGACCGCCTCCGCCTCGTCATCGAATGGGATGATGACCTGCACGGGGCCAAAGACCTCGTCCTGGGCGAGCGTATGATCCGGCGCGACGCCGGAAAACAGCGTGGGCGCAACGTAATAGCCCCCATCCGGCAGATCGCCCAGCTGCGCCTGCCCGGCAATTTCAAGCCCCTCGCCACGCGCCAGGAAGCCCTCGACAAGGCCCTTCTGTTTGGCCGAGATCAGCGGCCCCGCATCCAAGTCATCCACCGCCCGGCCGACCCGCAGGGCGGCATACCGCGCGCCCATGAATTCCGCCAATTGCTCATAGAGCTTCCGCTGCACCAGGATGCGCGACGAGGCCGAACAGGTCTGCCCGCAATTCTGGATCCCCGCATTGACCAGGAACGGGAGCGCCGCCTCAAGGTCCGCATCCTCGAAGACGATCTGCGGGGATTTCCCGCCCAGTTCCAGCGTCACCGGCACCACGTTGCGCGCCGCCGCTTCCTGCACCATCGCCCCCGTCGCCACCGAACCGGTGAAAGAGATATGGTGCACGCCCGGATGCGCGGTCAGGGCCGCACCGGCCTCTGATCCAAGCCCGGGCACCACGTTCAACGCGCCTTCCGGCAGTCCCACCTGGCGCGCCAGATCGGCAAAGGCCAGGGCGGTCAGGCAGGCATCCTCGGCCGGTTTCAGCACGCAGGCATTACCGGTGGCCAGCGCCGCCCCGACGGACCGGCCGATGATCTGCATCGGGTAGTTCCACGGCACGATATGGCCCGTCACCCCGTGCGGTTCGCGCAGCGTGTAGACCGTGTAGCCGTCCAGGTAGGGGATCGTATCGCCATGCAGTTTGTCCGCCGCACCGCCGTAGAATTCCAGGTAGCGCGCCAGCGCCAGCGCATCGGCCCGCGCCTGTTTCAGCGGCTTGCCCACATCGGCGGCTTCGATCCGGGCCAGCACGTCGACCTTTTCGGCGACCAACCGGCCTAGGGCGGTCAGGATGCGCCCCCGCTCGGCTGCCGGGGTGCGACCCCAGGCGCCTTGCCAGGCCGCCGTGGCCGAGGCAACAGCCGCGTCGATATCCGCAGCCCCACCGCGCGCGATGGCGCCTATTTCCTCGCCCGTGGACGGGTCGAACAGGGGCAGCGTGGCGCCGCCCGACGGGGCGACCCATTCGCCCCCGATCAGGCATTTCGCCGGATCGAACCAGAGGTCTTGCAACATCCTTGATCTCCTTACATGCCGAACATGGCGCGCCATCCGGCGACGGTCATGTTGCGTCGGTAATCTTCCTGCATCGCGGGATCGAGCAATTCGATCAGAACCCGGTCCTCGATCCACAGCTCGATGCATCCAAACGGTCCGCGATCGGTAGACCGAGTGGTCCAGCCCTCAGCCTGTCCGATCTCGATGATCTCTTCCGCGCTCAATGGCGAACCGATCGCCACATGGGTCGCACTCGGCCCTGCTGCCGCTTCGGTCTGTTCAAACGCGATGGTTTCCGGCCCGCGCATCACCCTGGCCCCCTGCGGATAGACCTCCACCGCCGTGCCGTCATCGGCTGCCGCAAAGGCGATCCAGGCACCGTCGCATGGCGGGAAGGGCAAGGCCTCTCCGCCCATGAGGCGGGCGAGGGTTCGGGCCACCGACTCCGGCTGCTCCGCCTCTATCGAGACATGCGCAATCATCACGCGGCCCCAGCCGTATCAGGCAGATCGGGCGCCGCCGCAATCAGCTCCCGGGTATAGGGATGCTGGGGATTGGCGAAGACCTGTTCGGTCGCGCCCTGTTCGACGATTTCACCCGATTTCATGACCAGGCAGCGATCCGTGATCACCCGCACCACTGACAGGTCATGGCTGATGAACAGGTAGGACAACCCGAACCGAGCGGACAAATCGGCAAGCAGATCAAGGATTTGAGCCCGCACCTGAACGTCCAGCGCCGACACGGCCTCGTCCAGGATGATCAGTTCGGGCTTGATCATCAGCGCGCGCGCAATGGCGATCCGCTGACGCTGCCCGCCCGAAAATTCGTGGATATATTTGAACCGATCCTCGGGCGTCAGCCCGACCGAGGTCAGCGCCTCGGCAATCGCCTCGTCTCGCGCGGCGCCTTTGGGCGGCTCGTCCAGCAGGTGGAAGGGTTCACAGACCAGCCGGTCGACCCGGTGCCGCGGATTGAAGCTGCCATAGGGATCCTGGAAGACGACCTGCATCCGGCGGCGCACATCGCGATTGGCCTTGTGACCGGTGAAGACCGGATCGCCATCGAACAGGATCTCGCCGCCCTGCACCTCTTCCAGCCCCAGAATGGCCCGGGTCAGGGTCGATTTCCCGCAACCGGACTCACCGACCAGACCCAGGCTTTCGCCCCGCTTCAGATCGAAGGAGACACCGCGCACCGCCTCGACCACCCCCGGCGCGGCGAACAGTTTCTTGCGCGGCAGGGTGTAGGTTCGCACGACGTCGCGGACACTCAGCAGCGGGTCGTCGACGGACTGGACCGATCGGTCTGGCGCATGGGTCGAGGCCGCCAGCAGCGAAATCGAATAGGGATGCTGCAGGTTGCCGAAAATCTCGGGCGAGGGTCCACGTTCGACCACCTCGCCTTTCTGCATGATGACGATCTCGTCGGCCATGTCCGCCACGACCGCAAGGTCGTGCGAGATCATCAGCATCCCCATCCCGTCCTCGCGCACCAGCCGGGTCAGCAGGTCGAGAATCTGCGCCTGAGTCGTCACGTCGAGCGCCGTGGTCGGTTCATCCGCGATCAGCAGGGAGGGGCGCAACGCGATGGCCATGGCGATGACGACCCTCTGGCGCTGGCCGCCCGACAATTCGTGCGGATAGCGGGTCAGGGGGAAGCGATCCTCGGGCAATTCCACGCGGTTCAGGGCGTCGCGGGCGCGGGCCAGCGCCTCGGATTTCGGGACATCCTCATGGATCAGAATCGTCTCGGCCACCTGGTCGCCGATATTGCGGATCGGGTTCAGGGCCGTCATCGGCTCCTGGAAGACCATGCCGACGTCATTGCCGCGCAGCTTGCACATCTCGGCCTCGCTGAGACTGAGAATATCGTGGCCGGACAGAGAGATAGCCCCGGTGCACCGCGCCCCTTCGGGCAACAGCTGCATCACCGAAAACGCGGTCATCGACTTGCCCGACCCGCTTTCGCCGATCACGCCGACGATCTGCCCCGGATCGACCGACAGCGACACGTCCCGCAGGATCGCGGCGCGCCGGATATCGAGGGACAGGTTGTCGATCTTCAGCAGGCTCATGTGCGGGACCGTTGCAGTTTCGGGTCGAACAGGTCACGCAGCCCGTCGCCCATCAGGTTCAGCCCCAGCACGGTCAGCAGGATCGCAAGCCCCGGGAACAGCGCCATGTGCGGCGCGAAGGAGATCATGGTCTGGCTTTCCGCTAGCATCCGGCCCCAGGACGGCGTCGGCGGCTGCGCGCCAAGACCCACATAGGACAGCCCCGCCTCGGCCAGGATGCCGAGGGAGAACTGGATTGTTCCCTGCACGATCAACAGGTTGGTGACGTTGGGCAGGATATGTTCGACGCTGATCCGGGCGGAATTCTTGCCGGCGACACGGGCGGCCAGGATGAAGTCGCGCTGCCACAGCGACAGCGCGCCGGACCGGGTAAGGCGGGCGAAGACGGGGATGTTGAAGATGCCGATGGCAATGATCGCGTTGACAGCGGAGGGACCAAAGATCGCAGTGATCAGGATCGCGATCAGCAGCGACGGGAAGGCAAAAACCAGGTCATTGGCGCGCATGATGACCTCGTCCAGCAACGATCCCTTGCGCGCTGCGGCCCAGAGGCCGAGGGGTACCCCGAAAACCATGCCGATACCGACCGCAACCACCGCCACGGCGATGGAGGTGCGGGCGCCGACCATGATCATCGACAGGATATCGCGACCAAAATGGTCTGTTCCCAACAGGTTACGGGCCGATGGCGGCTTGATCTTGTTGGCGATGTCGAGCCCGGTGATGTCGTAGGGCGTCCAGAGGAAAGACAGCAAAGCCCCGATCACGAAGACCAGCGTCAGAGCCAGCCCGATCACCAGGTTGCGGGACCGGAACGCAAGGTGCCAGAGCCGGACGGGCGCGCCGGAGGGCGGCAGGGTATCGGTGCGGGGATCGCTCATCTGCGGTGCCTCAGGCGCGGATCGACGAGGGCATAGGCGATCTCCACGGCGAAGTTCACGATGACCACGGCGAAAACCAAGAGCATCACCACCGACTCGACCACGATCAGGTCACGGGCCGAGATCGCCTGGAAGATCAGCCTGCCAAGCCCCGGAAGATAAAAGACATTTTCGATGATGATGCCGCCCGCCAACAGGAAGGAAAACTGCAGCCCGATGATCGTCAGAACCGGGATCAGCGCATTGCGGAGGGCGTGGCGGCGGAGGGCCTGGCGACGGGACAGGCCCTTGGCGCGGGCGGTGCGGACGAAATCCTCGGACAGGGTGTCGAGCAGGGCGGAGCGCATGACGCGCGCAAGGATGGAGGCCTGCGGCAATGCCAGCGCGATGGCCGGAAGGGTCAGCGACTTGATGGAAATCCAGAAGCCTTCGTCCCAGCCGGGGAAGCCGCCGGCAGAGAACCAACGCAGGTTGATGGCGAAGACGACGACCATCAGCATGGCGAACCAAAAGTTCGGGATCGCGACGCCCAACTGGGTTACGCCCATCACCGTCACATCCACCGCAGAGCCGCGTTTCGACGCCGCCCAGATGCCGGCCGGGAACGCGATTAATGTCGATAAAGCAAGGGCATAGAGCGCCAGCGGCAAGGATATCCAGAGCCGTTCGCCGATCATTTCGGCCACCGGCGTGCGGTAGGTATAGGAGGTGCCGAAGTCGCCCGACAACATGCCGCCGACCCAGGACGCGTAGCGTTCCCACAGCGATCCGTTGAGTCCCAACTGGTCGCGCAGGGCGTTCAGCGTATCCTCCTGCGCGTTCACGCCAAGCATGAAGGCTGCCGGGTCGCCGGGCAGGATCTCGATCGCCAGGAAGATCACCACGGAGGCGACAATCAGGCTGATCGCGAGCGACAGAAGGCGGGTGAGCGTGTAGCGAAGCATGGGACGTTAAAGCACCGAACGGGACGTCGGTATCACGTCGGTATCGCGTCGGTATCGCGTCGGTGCGAGATCGGCATGGCCGAAAGCACGGGTGAGAGCCGGAGCGATACGGAAATTCGGAGAGAGCCGCGGATGCGCGGGGCGCGGAAACGGCCCCTGCCCCGTCCGGGCCCGGTGTCCGGCCGACGCGCGCAGCGCGCCGCCCGAAACGGAAGGGTCCCCGCCGAAGCCTGCCCCCCGAAGGGTCGCGGATATGCTCGGCGGGGTCAGTGTCATTCTTCCCAGGTCACGCCGGTCAGATCGGTCGCCTGCGTCGGCGCATTCGGCCAGAGGCCCATGAGGCCCGTCTTGGCCACGGTCAGCAGCGGCAGCTGCATCAGGTAGGCGTTGACGTAATCCTCGGCGATGGTGGTCTGGGCGGTCTTGAACATCTCGGACCGTGCCTCGGGGTCGGATTCAACCGCGACCTTTTCCATCAGCGCCTGGAAGTCCGGGTTGTCGTACTGGAAGTAGTAATCCGGCCGGGCGTAGATGTTGATGTCGAGCGGTTCGGTATGGCTGACGATGGTCAGACCGTAATCCTTGCCGCGGAAGGTCGTTTCGAGCCACTGAGCCCATTCGACGTTTTCGATCTGCGGTTCGATACCGACCTGGCGCAGCTGCGCGGCGATGATTTCACCCCCGCGACGGGCATAGGACGGCGGCGGCAGGGTCATCTTGACCTGGATCGGGGTTTCGATCCCGGCCTCTTCCAGCAGCGCCTTGGATTTCTCGGGGTCGTAATCCGAGATATCGGTCAGATCGACATAGTCGGGATGGTGCGGCGCGAAATGGGTGCCGATGGGCGAGCCATAGCCGAAGAGCGCACCGTCGATGATTTCCTGGCGGTTGATGGCATGGGCCACGGCTTCGCGGACGCGGACGTCATCGAAGGGCGGCATCTTGTTGTTCATCGCCAGGATGGTTTCGCCCTCGGTCGAGCCGACGATCACCTTGAAGCGGGGATCGGCATCGAATTGCGGCAGGTTTTCCGGCGCCGGGAAGGCGTAGAAGGCGTCGAGGTCCTCGGCCATCATCGCGGCGAAGGCGGCGGTCGGGTCCGAGATGAACTTGAATGTCGCGCTGTCCAGATAGGCGGGGGCGCCCCAGTATTCCTCGTTCCGGACCAGGTCGATCCGATCGCCCTGCACCCAGTTGTCGAACATGAAGGCCCCGGTGCCGATCGGCGTGGTCTTGATGTTCTCGATGGATTCCGGCGCGACGATCACCGCGTCACCCCAGGCGAGGTTGAACAGGAAGTTGCCGTCTGGCGCGCTGAGGGTCACTTCGACGGTCTGCGGGTCGACGACCGTGACCTCGGAGATCCCGGCAAAGAGGGCCTTCTGCGCATTGGCGCTGTCTTCGGCGCGGGCGCGGTCGAGCGAGAACTTGACGTCCTCGGCATCGAAGGTGGTGCCGTCATGGAACTTCACGCCCTCGGCGAGGGTGAAAGTGTAGGTCAGCCCGTCCTCGGAGATCTCCCACGAGGTGGCGAGGCCCGGCCCGACGGAGCCGTCGGGGCCAAACCGGGTCAGCCCTTCGAAGACGTTGGCGTAGAGAACCGAATCGATGGCCCCCGCCGCGGCGGAGGTCGGGTCGAGATGCGGCGGTTCCAGCTGCAGGCCGATGGTCAGGTCCGTCTGCTGGGCCACGGCCATGGAGGCCGTCAGCGCCAGGACCGAGGCCAGGCTGGTGGTTTTGAGCATGTGGGTCATTTGTCCACTCCCTGTTGTTGCCCCCTTCAGGGGGTTTGGGGTGGCCCGAGCAGTGACAGAAGCGAAAGTGCCATCACCTGAGCCGAGGCCACCATATCGTCTATGCCGACATATTCATCGGGTTTGTGGGCAAGGTCCAGAATGCCAGGCCCATAGGCGATACAATTTTTCAGCTTTCCGATCCGGTCAATGTGCTTCTGATCGTAAGTGCCCGGAGAAACGACGAAATCCGGGTCTTTTGAGAGGGTTTTGCGAATCGCCGCCTCGACCGTGGTGACGACGGGCGCCTGCCGGTCGGTCATGGTGGGCAGCACGCGGTGCATTTCGCGAATGTCGTAGGCAAAGTTCTCGCGGTTGGCGCGGACTCGTTCCAGGACGTCGCGGATTTCGCCCTGCACCTCGTCGATGTCTTCCTCGATCAGGAAGCGCCGGTCGATGACCATGCGGGCGCTGTCGGGGACCACGGGGCTGGGAAGGCCGGTGCTGTCCTTGGCGATCTCGGCCTGGCCGCCATGCAGCGAGTTGATGTTCAGCGTCGATTGCCGCGCGCCTTCGGGCACGACCGGCATGTCGGTGCGCTTGCGGGCGAGCGCGGGGAACAGCGTCTCTTCCATCTCGTGCAGGACGGCGCCCATGTGGCGCACCGCGCAATCGCCGAGGAAGGGCATGGAGCCATGGGCGATCTCGCCATGGGTTTCGATTTCCGCCCACCAGACGCCGCGATGACCCAGGCAGATGCGGTCCACGTTCAGCGGTTCAGGGATGATGACGTGATCGACCCGTTCGAAATGCCCTTTTTCGGCCAGGTAGGCGACGCCGCCGAAGCCGCCGGATTCCTCGTCCGCCGTGCCCGAGATCTCGATCGCACCCTGCCAGTCGGGGACCACGGCCAGGAAGGCCTCGGCCGCGACGATGGAGGCAGCGAGGCCCCCCTTCATGTCGCAGGCGCCGCGGCCATAGACCTTGCCGTCCTTGACCTCTCCGCCGAAGGGATCGGTGGTCCAGCCCTTGCCGACATCGACCACGTCGATATGGGAATTGAAATGCACGCATTCGCCGGGGCGATTGCCCTCGCGGCGGGCAACGATGTTCCAGCGGGGGTATTTTTCGCTGTCACCGGGGGAGCCCTCGGCGCGGATCAGTTCGGTATGAAAGCCCGAGCGCAGCAGGCGCCGGTCAAGGAAGTCGCAGATCTCGCGGTAATTCTCGCCCGGCGGGTTCAGCGTCGGGATGCGGATCAGGTCCTGGGTGAGCGCGGTCAGGTCATCGCGGCGGGCGGCGATTTCGTCCGACAGGCGGGTCTGGAGATCGGTGAGAGCGGTGTCTGGCATGGTGACAGGATGCGAGGATGCCCTTACGGTATCAATACCGTAGTTTCACGGGGAGAGACCGGGATGGATGACGCGGATGCGCTGGCCTTCGACATGGCGCCGGTGGGCATCGTGATGACCGAGGCACGGGTGATCCGGTCCTGCAACGCACGGTTCGCGGCGATGACGGGGCATGACCGGGCGACGCTGCCGGGACAGAGCTTCCGGCTGTTCTATGACAGCGAACGGGCCTTTGCCGCGACCCGCGATATCGGGCTAACGCCCCTGCGGGAGGGGCGGGATTATTCCGACGAACGGCTGTTGCGGCGCACCGATGGCGGCAAGCTGCTGGTGCGGTTCCGGGCGCGGACGCTGACGCCCGAGGATCCGCTGGCACGGCTGGTCATGTCCTTTGCGCCGCTGCCCGATACCGCCCCCGACCGCGCGCTGAGCCCGCGGGAACGCACCGTGGTGGCGGGCCTGACCCGCGGATTGACCAGCAAGGAGATCGCGCGCGAGCTGGGATTGTCCCCCCGAACGGTCGAAGATGTCCGCGCCCGCCTGCTGCGCCGGTTCAAGGCGCGCAATGCCGCGGAATTGCTCATCCGCTTGGCCGGGCCGGCATTTTGACGCTACAAGGGTGACTTCGCGATAAGGTGTAAACTGTGACTATTGGCTCTGCCCGCAAAAGATGGCTATGACTGCCTTCGCTGAAATCAGGAGCCATGGCATGAAAGCGCCCCTCCCCGAGAACCAGGCGGTTCGCCTGCAGGCCCTCGAGGACCTGGCCATTCTGGATACCGGTCCGGAACAGGCCTTTGACGACGTGGTCGCGCTGGCCTCGCGTATCTGCGAGATGCCGATTTCTCTGATCTCGCTGGTCGATGCGGACCGGCAATGGTTCAAGGCCAAGGTCGGGATGGACGCCGAGGAGACCTCGATCGAGAAGGCGATCTGTGCCCATGCGATCGCCCAGGACGACTTCCTCGAGATCCCCGACACCCGCGCCGATGCGCGCACCGCCGACAACCCGCTGGTCACTGGCGACGACAACCTGCGCTTCTATGCCGGGGCGCTGCTGCGCGACCAGGAGGGGCTGGCCCTGGGTACGCTCTGCGTCCTGGACACCAAGCCCAACCAGCTGAACGATCTGCAGCGCGAAACGCTGCGCGTGCTGGCCCGGCAAGTCGTCACCCAGATGGAGCTGCGCCGCGCCGTGGAAGAGGCTGAATTGCTGCGCCACGAGGTCGATCACCGGGTGAAGAATTCGTTGCAATCGGTCGCCGCGCTGACCCGCGTGCAGGCCCGCATGGCCGGGTCGGAGGAAACCCGCGAGGCGCTGGACCTCGTGCGGCGGCGGATCGACACGATCGCGCTGATGCACCAGCAATTGTACACGTCCTCTTCGGATGGATCGATCCAGATGGCGGATTTCGTGCCGCGGGTCGCCGACCTGTTGCAACAGACCGCGCCCGAAGGCATCCGGATCGAAACGGCCGTGGCGCCGATCACCCTGCCCTCGTCCCGCGCCGCGGCGGTTGGCGTGATCCTGAACGAGTTCGCCTCGAACGCCTACAAGCATGCCTTCGACGAGCAGGTTGGCGGGGTGATCCGGTTCGAGATCGCGCAGGACGGTCCGGATCATGCCTGGCTGGTCTGTTCCGATAACGGGCGCGGCATCGACCTGGCCAGCCCGCGCCACGAAGGGCTGGGCCTGCGGATCATCGAAGCCTCTGCCCAGCAGCTGGGCGGGGTGGCGGAAACCTCTGCCGATGCCGGCGGCACCCGGACACGCGTGCGGATCGACCTCGAGGATAATTCCTGAGCGGGACCGGCTGGCCCGGCAGGGCAATTGATCCGGTCTGACCGCCCGCTGTACCCGTGGAAAGGGGCTCTGCCCCTTGCCGCCAAAGCTGCGCTTTGACGGCAACCCCGGAGTATTTCCGGCAAGATGAAGCAGGGGAGCGTCGGTCTGTGGACCGGCGCGGGAGGCGCGTCGGGCCTGAGCGGTGTTGTCCCCGGGCAGGCCCGGGGATCGGCGCGTCAGACGAGGGTGTCGCAGGCGGTGCGGATGGCGCGGATATTGCTGCCATAGGGTGCAGGATCGGCGACCGAGCCGCCCTTGAACACGGCAGAGCCCGCGACCAGCACATCGGCGCCCGCCTCGCGCATCAGGGGCGCGGTTTCGGGGGTGATGCCGCCGTCGATCTCGATATGGATCGGGCGATCGCCGATCATCGCGCGCAGCTGCCGCACCTTGTCGATCTGGGAATGAATGAATTTCTGGCCGCCGAAGCCGGGGTTCACCGTCATCACGCAGACGAGGTCGACCATGTCGAGCAGGTATTCCACCTCGCTGGCCGGGGTGGCGGGGTTCAGCGCCACGCCCGCCTTCATGCCCGCGCCGCGGATCGCCTGGACGGTGCGGTGGATATGTGGCCCGGCCTCCACATGTGCAGTCAGCACGTCGGAGCCCGCATCGGCGAAGGCCTCGATATAGGGATCGACCGGGGCGATCATCAGGTGGACGTCCATGACGGTCTTGATGTGCTTGCGGATCGCCTTGACCAGCGGCGGGCCGAAGGTGAGGTTCGGCACGAAGTGCCCGTCCATCACGTCGACATGGATCCAGTCGGCGCCCTGCGCCTCGACCGCCTCGATCTCGGCGCCGAAATTGGCGAAATCGGCGGACAGGATCGACGGGGCGATCTTCAGGTTCCGGTCAAAGCTCATGGCGGTGTCCTCTTGTTGGGATGGCGCCCAGATAAGCGCTTCGGCCGCCAAGCGGAACCCACCCCGGCTTCATCTTGCCAAAAATACTCTCGCCGAAGGCTTGGCCGCCCGAAGGCGGCCAACACTCAGCCGTGCAGTTCGGCGATACGATCGACTTCTTCGGAGGAGCCGAAGACGAAGGGGCGGCGTTCGTGCAGTTCCGCCGCCGTCAGCGACAGGATCGGGGCCTTGCCGTCGGTCGCCTTGCCGCCCGCCTGTTCGACGAGGAAGGCCATCGGCGCCACCTCGTAGACCATGCGCAGGCGGCCGTTTTCGTATTTCGGGCGTGCATCGGACGGGTAGAGGAACGTGCCGCCGCGGGTCAGGATCCGGTGGGTTTCGGCCACCAGGGAGCCGACCCAGCGGAAATTCATGTTCTTGCCCTTGGCGCCGGTCTCACCGGCCTCGTTTTCCTCGACATAGGCCAGGACCGGCTTGGTCCAGTGGCGGCGGTTCGACGAATTGATCGAGAATTCCTTGGCCGAGGTGGGCAGGGACATGCGCGACTCGACCAGGACGAAGCTATTGGTGTCGGGATCCAGCACGTAAAGCTGGGTGCCGTCGCCGAAGGTCACCGCCATCAGGCATTGCGGACCGAAGGCGATGTAGCCCGCGGCCACCTGGTCGGCAGCGGGGCGCAGGAAGGACGCCTCGGGCGTGTCTGCGGCGGGCAGGATCGAGAAGATCGTGCCGATGGTCACGTTGACGTCGATGTTGGACGATCCGTCCAGCGGGTCGATGGCCAGGGCCAGGTCGCCGGTCGGGTCGAGGGTCACGACGCTATCCTGTTCCTCGGACGCGTAATGGCGCACGCCGGCGGTCTTCAGCGCCTCGGCAAACATCTCGTCCGCCATGACGTCGAGTGCTTTCTGCTGGTCGCCATCGGTGTTCTCACCCACGCCCGCGCCAAGCGCGCCGGCCAGCGGGCCCTTGGCGACAAGCCCGGCAAGCTGGGCGCCGGCCGTGGCGAGGCTGGTCATGACCGTCTGGAAACGGGCGGGAATCTGGCTGGTGTCGAGTGCGGTCATCTGGTCCTCCGGCAGCGTGTTGGCCCGGTTATGCCGCAAAGCGCGGCGCGGCAAAACCGGGAAAAGGCCGCAGGGCGGACCGCGACGAGAACTCGCCTTCAATCCGGGCGGCAAAGCCGGTATGAGACACCCCGAGGAAAGGCGAAAGGGCAGGCATGAACATTCCCAAACCCGTGGTGCTGTGCATTCTGGATGGCTGGGGCCTGAGCGACCGGATCGAGGCCAACGCGCCCGCCCTGGCCGAGACCCCGCATTTCGACCGGATCATGGCCGAGTGCCCGCATGCGACGCTGCTTACCCATGGCCCCGATGTGGGCCTGCCGCGCGGGCAGATGGGCAATTCGGAGGTCGGGCATACCAATATCGGCGCGGGCCGCGTGGTGGCGATGGACCTGGGCCAGATCGACCTGGCGATCGAGGATGGCTCCTTTGCGAAGAACGACGCGCTGAATGCTTTCATCGACCGGCTGAAGGATAGCGGCGGCACGGCCCATGTTATGGGGCTGGTGTCGGATGGCGGGGTGCATGGGCATCTGAGCCATATCATCGCCGCGATCACCGCGATTGCCGGGGCGGGCGTGCCCGTGGCGCTGCATGCGGTGACGGACGGCCGCGACGTGGCGCCGAAATCCGCCTATGGCTACCTGTCGGATCTGACCGACGCCCTGCCCGACGGTGCGCGGATCGCCACCCTGTCGGGGCGCTATTACGCGATGGACCGCGACAACCGCTGGGACCGCGTGGCCGAGGCGTTTCACTGCATGATCCATGGCCAGGGCGAGCGTTCGGCGGATGCCCATGCGGCGGTGACGCGCGGCTATGAGAACGGGGAGACGGACGAGTTCATCACCCCGACGGTGCTGGGCGATTACGCGGGGGCGAAGGATGGCGACGGCTTCTTCTGCCTGAATTTCCGCGCCGACCGCGCGCGGGAGATCCTGCGCGCCGTGGGCGAGCCGGGCTTTGACGCCTTCGACGCCGGCACGCGGCCCGATTGGGCCGGGCTGATGGGGATGGTCGATTATTCCGAGGATCACAACGCCTACATGACGACCTGCTATCCCAAGCAGGAGATCGTGAACACGCTGGGCGAATGGGTCGCCAAGCAGGGACGCACCCAGTTCCGCCTGGCCGAGACCGAGAAATACCCGCATGTGACCTTCTTCCTGGACGGCGGCGTCGAGGTCGAGAAGGCGGGCGAGGATCGCTACATGCCGCTGTCGCCAAAGGTGGCGACCTATGACCTGCAACCCGAGATGTCCTCGCAGGAGGTCACCGACAAGTTCGTCGCGGCCATCGAGCATGGCTATGACCTGATCGTCACCAATTACGCCAACCCGGACATGGTCGGCCATACCGGCGACCTGAAGGCCGCGATGGCCGCCTGCGCGGCGGTCGATACGGGGCTGGGCCGGGTGCTGGCGGCGCTGGACAAGGCAGGGGGGGCGATGATCGTCACCGCCGATCACGGCAATTGCGAGGTCATGGTCGACCCGGAGACCGGCGGGCCGCATACGGCGCATACCACCAACCTGGTGCCGGTGGCGTTGGTCGGTGGCCCCGAAGGCGCGACGCTGCGCGACGGGCGGTTGGCCGACCTGGCGCCGACGCTGCTGCAATTGATGGGCCTGCCGCAGCCCGAGGAAATGACGGGAACGAGCCTGATCGCATGATCCGCCACGCCGCCCTGCCCTTTGCCGACCGCACACGCGCCACGCCAGGATGGCGGCGGGGGCTGGCTGCGGCGCTGTTGATGGCCGTCGCGGCGCTGCTGCCCGCAGGGGCCATGGCGCAGAGCGATCCGGCCGATGCCGCCCGCGCCGCCGCCCGCCAGATCGAGGCCGCGACCGCCGATCTACAGGCCGCACAGGATGCCCCCGACCGCGTGGCCGCGCTGACCGAAACCACCCGCGCCTTCGAGGCCGGACTGGCCGCGATGCGCGACGGGTTGCGCCGGGTCTCGGCCCGCGAGGCAGAGATTGCCCGCGAGTTGCAATCCCGCGAAGGCGAGATCGCCCAACTTCTGGGCACCTTGCAGGTGATGGGCGGCCAGGGATCGCCGGTGGTCTTCCTGCATCCGTCGGGCCCGGTGGGCACGGCCCGGTCGGCGATGATCGTGGCCGACGTGTCCCGCGGGATGGAGGCCGAGGCCGCCAAGCTGCGGACCGATCTGGAAGAGGTGCAGGTGCTGCGCCAGTTGCAGGAAAGCGCCGCGCGCCGCCTGTCCGACGGGCTGCGTGGCGTGCAGGAGGCGCGCACGGCGCTGAGCCAGGCCGTTTCCGACCGCACCGACCTGCCCCGCAAGTTCACCGAAGACCCGATCCAGACCGGGCTGCTGATCGCCTCGACCGAGACGTTGGGCGCCTTTGCCTCGGGCCTCGCCGACATAGCCGAGGATGAACGCCCGCTGGACCTGCCGCCGGTCAGCGCGCTGCGCGGCGACATCCCCGCGCCCGTGCTGGGCCGCGTCCTGCGCCGGTCGGGCGAACCGGATGCGGCGGGGATCATCCGGCCCGGCGTGGTGCTGGCGACCCGGGCGCGGGCGCTGGTCACCAGCCCCACGGCGGCAACAATTCGCTACCGGGGGCCTTTGCTCGACTACGGAAATGTGATGATCCTTGAGCCGGAACCGGGGATTCTTTTCGTGTTCGCCGGTCTGGACGTGGTCTATGGTGCCGCTGGTGATGTGCTGTCAGCCGGGGACCCTGTGGGCCTGATGGGCGGAGAAGATGCCGATCTGGGGGACGTGATCTCGGACGGCGATACAGGACAGCAGACGACCGGCAACGGGCGCAGCGAAACGCTCTATGTCGAAGTCAGACAGGACAATATCCCCCAGAACCCGGATGAGTGGTTCCGAGGCATGAAGGATTGATGAGCATGAAAAAGCATATCGTAGCCGGCATCGTCGGCGTCACCGCAGGACTTCTTGGCGCCACCCAGGTCGCCGCGCCCCTGCTGGCGCAGGACAATGCACGGTCGTCCAACGTCTACGAGCAACTGGACCTGTTCGGCGACATCTTCGAACGCATCCGGGCCCAATATGTCGAGGAAGTCGACGAATCGAAGCTGATCGAGGCGGCGATCGACGGCATGCTGACCTCGCTCGACCCGCATTCGAGTTATCTGTCGCCGGATGACGCGGCCTCCATGCGGGTGCAGACCCGCGGCGAGTTCGGCGGTCTGGGCATCGAGGTGACCCAGGAAGAGGGCTTCGTGAAGGTCGTGTCGCCGATGGATGGCACGCCCGCGGACGAGGCCGGCGTCGAGGCCGGCGATTTCATCACCCACGTGGACGGCGAGAGCCTGCTGGGCCTGACGCTGGACGAGGCGGTGGACCTGATGCGCGGCCCGGTCGGGTCCGAGATCATCATCACCGTGGTGCGTGAGGGCGAGGCGGAACCCTTCGACGTGTCGATCATCCGCGACACGATCAAGCTGACCGCGGCGCGGGTGCGCACCGAGGGGAATGCGGTCATCGCCCGTGTCACCACCTTCAACGACCAGACCACGCCGAACCTGCAGGAAGGGCTGAACCGCGAGATCGAAGCCGCGGGCGGCCTGGACGCGGTCGACGGCATCGTGCTGGACCTGCGCAACAATCCGGGCGGCCTGCTGACCCAGGCGATCCGGGTGTCGGATACCTTCCTGGAGAAGGGCGAGATCGTGTCGACCCGCGGCCGCGAGCCGGAAGACGGCGAGCGGTTCAACGCCACCGAGGGCGACCTGATCGGCGGCAAGCCCATCGTGGTGCTGATCAATGGCGGCTCTGCCTCGGCCTCGGAAATCGTGGCGGGCGCGTTGCAGGATCACCGCCGCGCCATCGTCGTGGGCACCAAGTCCTTCGGCAAGGGCTCGGTCCAGACGGTCATGCCGCTGCGGGGCGACGGCGCGATGCGCCTGACCACCGCGCGCTATTACACCCCGTCGGGCCGGTCGATCCAGGCGCTTGGCGTGTCGCCCGACATCGTCGTGGAACAGCCGCGCCGGGCCGAGGCCACCGAGGAGGAAGAGGAGAATTCGCTCACCTCGCGGTCGCGTTCGGAGGCCGATCTGCGCGGGTCGCTGGACAATGACAGCCTGACCGAGGACCAGATCCGCCAGATCGAGGAAGAGCGCGCCGCCGCCGAAGAGGCCGCGAAGCTGCGCGAAGAGGATTACCAGCTGGCCTATGCCATCGACATCCTGAAGGGCCTGCGGGCGCTGAAGCCGGGCGGGGAGTGATCGCGTCGCTCTGAATGCCTTGATCGGCCTTGACCTGATCGGACCGGCCGGCGCAGCGATGTGCCGGCCGGTTTTGCGTTGCGGCCCTGTTGCGCCCTGACCCGAAGGCGCGCCTGCGGCGCACACGATTTTATCTTGCTCGAGCCGCAAGGGCTCCGGAGGGCTCTGCCCTCCGGACCTCCCGGAGTATTTCTGGCAAGATGAAGGGGAAACGGGCCCCTTGCGGGGGCCCGTGGGGCCAGATGCGGGGAGCCGGTTGCGGGGCTATTCCGCCGCTTCGGCGTAATCCGACATCGGCGGGCAGGTGCAGGTCAGGTTGCGGTCGCCCCAGGCATTGTCGACGCGGTTGACCGGCGGCCAGTACTTGTCGACCCGGAATGCCCCCGGCGGGAAGCAGCCCTCTTCGCGGGAATAGGCGCGATCCCAGTCGCCCACCAAGTCCTCGACCGTGTGGGGTGCATGGGCGAGCGGCGAGGCGGCGTGGTCTGTCCGTCCCTCCTCGATCTCGGCGATCTCGGCGCGGATGGCGAGCATGGCATCGCAGAATCGGTCAAGCTCGGCCTTGGTTTCGGATTCCGTGGGTTCGACCATGAGGGTGCCGGCGATCGGCCAGCTCATCGTCGGGGCGTGGAAGCCGCAATCGACCAGCCGCTTGGCAATGTCATCGACGGTCACCCCGACCTCGGCGAAGGGGCGGGTGTCGAGGATGCATTCATGCGCTACCCGGCCCTGCGGCCCCTTATAGAGGATGTCATAGGCGCCCGAGAGCCGCGCCGCGATGTAATTGGCGTTGAGGATCGCCACGCGGGTGGCCTGGGTAAGCCCCTCGCCGCCCATCATAAGGCAATAGGCCCAGGAGATCGGCAGGATCGAGGGCGAGCCGTAGGGCGCCGCAGAGACCGCACCGCTGCCGCCCTGTTCGGTGTGGCCGGGCAGGTGCGGGACGAGATGCGGCTTGACCCCGATGGGGCCCATGCCGGGGCCGCCGCCGCCATGAGGGATGCAGAAGGTCTTGTGCAGGTTGAGGTGGCTGACATCGCCGCCCAGGTCGCCGGGGCGCGACAGGCCCACCATGGCGTTGAGGTTGGCGCCGTCGATGTAGATCTGGCCGCCGTGCTCGTGAGTGATCTTGCAGACCTCGGTCACCGTCTCTTCGAAGACGCCATGGGTGGAGGGATAGGTGATCATCGCCGCGGCCAGGTGATCGGCATATTCGTGGGCCTTGGAGGCGAAGTCCTGCAAGTCGATATCGCCGTTGGCCGCCGATTTGATCGGCACGACCTTCCAGCCCACCATCTGGGCGGAGGCCGGGTTGGTGCCATGGGCCGACATCGGGATCAGGCAGACATTGCGGTGCCCTTCGCCGTTCGCCTCGTGATACTGGCGGATCGTCAGCAGGCCGGCATATTCCCCCTGCGCGCCGGAATTGGGCTGCATGGAGAAGGCGGCATATCCGGTGATCGCGCAGAGCTTGGCCGAGAGATCGGTGATCAGCTCCTCGTAGCCGCGGGCCTGGTCGGGCGGGCAGAACGGGTGCAGCGAATTGTATTCGTCCCAGGAGACGGGGATCATTTCGGCCGCGGAGTTGAGCTTCATCGTGCAGGAGCCCAGCGGGATCATCGCGCGGTCGAGCGCCAGGTCACGGTCGGCGAGGCGGCGCATGTAGCGCATCATCTCGGTCTCGGCCCGGTTCATATGGAAGATCTCGTGCGTGAGGTAGTCGGTCCTGCGCTCGAACTTCTCGGGGATATCGTAGCGCGGCTCACCGGCGGGGACGATGTCCTTGATGCCGAAGGCGCGCCAGACGGCGGCGATGGTGTCGGCGGTGGTGACCTCGTCGAAGGTGATGCCGATGCGGGTGTCGCCGACCTTGCGCAGGTTCAGCCCCTCTTCGACGGCGGATTTCAGGATCGCGCCCTGGAAGGGGCCGACCTCGACCGTGACGGTGTCGAAGACGTTCTTGGGGAAGACGTCGAAACCCGCCTCGCGCAGGCCGGCGGCCATTTCGAGGGTGCGGGCATGGATGCCCTGGGCGATGGCCTTGAGCCCCTTGGGCCCGTGGAAGACCGCGTACATGGAGGCCATGACGGCCAGCAGGGCCTGCGCCGTGCAGACATTCGACGTCGCCTTTTCGCGGCGGATATGCTGTTCGCGGGTCTGCAGCGACAGCCGGTAGGCGCGGTTGCCGCGCGCGTCGATCGAGACACCGACGATCCGGCCGGGCATCGAGCGTTTCAGCGCGTCCTTGCAGGCCATGTAGGCGGCGTGGGGACCACCGTAGCCCAGCGGCACGCCGAAGCGCTGCGTCGAGCCGACGGCGATATCGGCGCCCATCTGGCCGGGTTCCTTGAGCAGGGTCAGCGCCATCGGGTCGGCGATGACGATGCCGAGCGCCTTGTTGTCATGCAGCGCCTCCATCTGCGGGGTGAAGTCGCGCAGGATGCCGTTGGTGCCCGGGTACTGGAAGATCGCGCCGAAGACGTCGCTGGCATCGAGATCGGAGGGGCGGCCCAGCACGACCTCGATCCCCAGCGGTTCGGCGCGGGTGCGCATGACGTCGATATTCTGCGGGTGGCAGGCCTCGTCGATGAAGAACTTCATGGATTTCGACTTGGACGCGCGCTGTGCCATGGTCATCGCCTCGGCCGCCGCGGTCGCCTCGTCCAGCAGCGACGCGTTCGCGATGTCGAGCCCGGTGAGGTCGCAGACCATCGTCTGGTAGTTCAAGAGCGCCTCGAGCCGGCCCTGCGAAATCTCGGGCTGGTAGGGCGTGTAGGCAGTGTACCAGGCGGGGTTTTCGAAGATGTTCCGCTTGATCGCCGGGGGCGTGATCGTGTTGTGGTAGCCCTGCCCGATCAGCGAGGTCAGCACCTGGTTCTTGTCCGCGACCTCGCGCATCTTCGCCAGCAGCTCGCTTTCCGACAGCGGTTCGCCGAAATCGAGCGGTTCGGCCTGGCGGATCGCCTTGGGCACGGTCTGGTCGATCAGCGCGTCGAGGCTGGGGGCACCGATTTCGGCCAGCATGGCCTGCATTTCCTCGGGCGAGGGACCGATATGGCGGCGGTTGGCGAAATCGTAGGCGTCGTAGGTCGTGGGGGTGAAGGTCATGATGACTCCTTCGGGTGTATCAGGGCGGATGTATCAGGACGGAGATGCGAGGGCGCGCGATGCGTCAGGGCAGGCCCTCGGAATGGCCCAGGACGCTGACCAGGTGCCCTGCGGGATCGCGCGGGGCCAGCCGGCTGAGGGGCCGAGGGTGGCGGACCGGGCCGTATTCCAGCGGGACGCCTTTCAGCCGGGTCCGCGTGATGACCCTCTCTGGGTCGTCGACCTCGATCGGCAGGGCGGGCGGGGCGGTGCCCGATGCGCCCTCTCGCGGCCGGTTCAATTGCGGAGTCCGGCGCCTGCCGTCTTCGGGCTGCATCGTCACGATGACATCTTTGCTCATCACCGCGTCGTGGTTGGAGGGGCGGCGATAGAGCGCCGCCACCCCTCCGGGATCGTCGCAGTGAAGATCGGTCGTGATGCGCAGGACGGCCATAATCTCAGGAAATCAGGTCCTTGTACTCGGCCTCGGACATGTAATCGTCCATCTGGGAGGGGTCGGACGGCTTGATCTTGAAAAACCAGGCGTCGTTCAGCGGGTCTTCGTTCACCTTGCCGGGGTCCTCGACCAGGGGCTCGTTCACCTCGGTGATTTCACCGTCGATGGGGGCCAGGATGTCGGAGGCGGCCTTGACCGATTCGATCACCACGACCTCGTCATCCTTGGAGACTTCGGTGCCGACCTCGGGCAGTTCGATGAACACGATGTCGCCCAACTGTTCGGCGGCATGTTCGGTGATGCCGACGACGACCTCGTCGCCTTCGACACGCAGCCATTCGTGTTCTTCGGTGTATTTCACGTCGCTCATATGTGGCCCTCCTTGGCGGGTCAGCGTTTGAAATTGGCGGGGGTGAACGGAAGCGGGGCGGTGTCGATCGCCGCCCTCTTGCCGCGCAACTCTGCGGATAGAGTGATCCCGTCCGCGGCCTTGTCAACGGGGACGTAGCCCATGGCGACGGGGGCGCCGATGGTCGGTCCGAACGCGCCCGAGGTGATGGCCCCGATCTGGTCGGTCGTGGCATCATCGGCAAAGAGCGGGACCCCCTCGCGCATCGGGGCACGGCCCTGCGGGCGCAGGCCGACGCGCTTGCGCGGGGCGCCTTCGGTCAGGTCGCGGAAGATCCGGGCCTCGCCGGGGAAACCGCCGGCGCGGTCGCCGCCGGGGCGGCGGGCCTTCTGGATGGCCCATTGCAGCGCGGCCTCGACCGGGCTGGTCGTGGTGTCGATGTCGTGCCCGTAAAGGCACAGCCCCGCCTCGAGCCGCAGCGAGTCGCGCGCGCCCAGGCCGATGGGCAGAACGCTGTGGTCGGATAGCAGCGCACGGGCGATCTCTTCGGCCTTGGCCGCGGGGATCGAGATCTCGAACCCGTCCTCGCCGGTATAACCCGACCGCGAGACCCAGCATTCCGCGCCGAGGATCGTGACGGTCCGCACATCCATGAAGCGCATCGCGGTCACGTCGGGGGCCAGGGCGGCCAGCGCGGCCTCTGCCCCCGGTCCCTGCAGGGCGAGAAGCGCGCGGTCGGTGATTTCCTCGACCTCCACCCCGGGCATGGCGGCGCGCATATGGGCGATGTCGTCGGCTTTGCAGGCCGCATTGACCACGACGAACAGGTGATCGCCGCGATTGGCGAACATCAGGTCGTCGAGGATGCCGCCGTCGTCATTGGTCAGCAGGCCATAGCGCTGGCGCCCCTCGCCCAGCCCAAGGACGGCCACGGGCATCAGCGCCTCGAACGCCGCGCCGATGGTCGCGGGATCGCCGTGCAGGATCACCTGCCCCATATGGCTGACATCGAATAGGCCGGCGGCCGCGCGGGTGTGCAGATGTTCCTTCATCACCCCGGCGGCGTATTGCACGGGCATTTCATAGCCCGCAAAGCCCACCATCTTGCCGCCCTGCTCAACATGCAGCTCGTGCAGCGGTAATTGGATCAAGTCGCTCATCCCGGTCCCTTCCGGCCCGGCGATTGGACGCACCGGGCATCGTCCGGCGTGCCAATCACGCCGCGATGCCCCCTCTGTCCTGTTGCCTGAGATCGCTATCCCTTCGGCGGGCGCAGCCTGGCGCCTCTCTCCAGAGTGTCGTGCCGGACAGGTCCCTGAGGCCTGAGAGTTTCCGGGGCGGTTGCTCCTTCGGCACCGGCACGCAGCCGGTTCTCCCTATCCAGTGACTTGGAGTTACCGCGCGATGTGTCGCTATTCAAGCCTCAAGCGTCGGCAACGGCCCTCGGACAGGAAATCGGCACCGTCAGCAGCGCATTTAGCCCATCATTTTCGCACACAAGATCCGCGAGGGTCACATCGTCCATCGAGGCATAGAAGGCCTCGGTCGCGCGGGCGATCACGTCGCGCAGGCGGCAGACGTCGATCAGCGGGCAGGTGTTTTCCTCGGCGTCGAAACATTCGGTGATCGGCACACCGGATTCGATGGCGCGGAACACGTCGCCGACCATGATCTCGGACATCGGGCGGGACAGGCGCATGCCGCCATTGCGGCCACGCTGCGTGTGCAGGAAGCCCAGCTGGGACAATCGGTTGATGACCTGCGCCAGATGGTTCTCCGAGGTGTTGCACGCCTCGGCGATTTCCGATTTGGTGACCAGACGACCGTCATTGATGCCGCAGAACATCAGGACCCGCATCGAGATATTGGACCGTTTCGTCAGACGCATGGTCTGGTTCCTCCACACAAGCACTGGGACCGAACCGGTTGAAACTTGTGTCCGATCTCGACAGCTGTTCTCTTGTATACATGCGCGACAGATGCTGGTTTGATATAGATCAACAAAAGGAAAAAATGTGAGCGGAGATCCTTTTTTCTTTGGCTATGGCAGCCTCGTGAACACGGCGACCCATGTCTACGACCGTCACCACCCCGCACGGCTGTCAGGCTGGCGGCGGGTCTGGCGGCACACGCCGATCCGCGACATGGCCTTCCTGACCGCCGAACCGATGGACGGGGTCGAGATCGACGGGCTGATCGCCGCTGTGCCCGGCGCCGACTGGGCAGCGCTGGACGAACGCGAAACGGGCTATGACCGGGTCCATGTGCCCCAGGGCATCACCCACCAGGCCGAGGATGCGGGCCATATCGCCGTCTACACGATCCCTGCGGACAAGCATGGGCCGGCCGATGGCGAACGTCCCATCCTGCTGAGTTACCTCGACGTCGTGGTGCAGGGTTACCTTCAGGTCTTCGGCGAAAAGGGTGGTGAGGATTTCTTTGCGACCACGGCCGGGTGGGACACGGTGATCCTGGATGACCGGGCAGCGCCGCAATATCCCCGCGCGCAGTTGTTGAGCCAGCGTGAGACGGATTTCGTGAATCACCACCTGTCGGCGCTGAACGCGACGCTGCGGAAGGAATAGGCAGCGGGCGGGTCGGTTCTGCCCTGAGGTCCCGCCGGCCGGGACAATTGGCCGCCGGGACGAGCAATCCAAGGCGGACGCACCGATCACGCGTCCGCCGTCACCGCCGCTTGCCGATATATCGACACGGTGTGGCGCAATGGCCTGAGGCCACGCCCCAATGGGTCAGTAATTGCGCGCCTTGATGACCTGAAGCAGCGGCAGGATGCTGGCCATGTCCGGCCCGCGCTCCATCCCCGTGACGGCCTTGCGCAGCGGCATGAACAGGCCCTTGCCCTTGCGCCCGGTCGCGTCCTTCACGGCGCTGGTCCACTGGCCCCAGGTGTCGCCGTCGATCGTGTCGGGCAGCAGCGGCATGGCCTGACGGATGAAGTCCTCATCCTCGGGCGCGACCATCGGATCGGCCCCGTCGCGCATCATCACCCACCATGCGTCAACCTCGTCGAGGGTGGTGATGTTGTCGCGCACGACGCCCCAGAACGCCTCTGCCTTGTCGTCTGGCACGCCGGCCTGGGCAATGCGGTCCTTCACGGCGGCATAGTCGGTGCCCTGCAGCACATGCGCCGTCAGCGGGAACAGGTCGTTCTCGTCGAACTTGGTGGGGGCAGAGCCGAAGCGGGTCAGGTCGAACCCTTCGACCAGTTCATCGACCGAGCTGCGCAGCTCCACCGGGTCGGACGAGCCCAGCCGCGCCATCAGCGACAACAGAGCCATCGGCGCGACGCCCCGGGCGCGCAGGTCGCGGATCGACAGGGTGCCGAGGCGTTTCGACAGCGCCTCGCCCTGCGGGCCGGTCAGCAGCGAATGATGCGCGAAGGAGGGCGGCGTGCCGCCAAGCGCCTGGATCATCTGGATCTGGGTCGCGGTATTGGTCACGTGGTCCGAGCCGCGCACCACATGGGTCACGCCCATTTCCGTGTCATCGACAACCGAGGCGAGCGTATAGAGCACCTGCCCGTCCGCACGGATCAGCACCGGATCGGACACGCTGGCCGCGTCGATGGAAATATCACCGAGGATACCGTCGGCCCATTCGATGCGTTCCTGGTCCAGCTTGAACCGCCAGACACCGTCGCCGCGTTCGGCGCGCAGTTTGGCCTTGTCCTCGTCCGACAGGGACAGGGCGGCGCGGTCATAGACCGGCGGGCGGCCCATGTTCAGCTGTTTCTTGCGCTTGAGGTCCAGTTCCGTCGGGGTCTCGAAAGCTTCGTAGAAGCGGCCCATCTCGCGAAGCTTGTCGGCGGCTTCGGCGTAGCGGTCCAGCCGTTCGGACTGACGTTCCACCCGGTCCCAATGCAGGCCCAGCCAGTCGAGATCCTGTTTGATCGCGTCGACATATTCCTCTTTCGACCGCTCGGGGTCGGTGTCGTCGATGCGCAGGATGAACTGGCCGCCATTCTTCCGGGCGATCAGGAAGTTGAACAGCGCGGTGCGCAGATTGCCGACATGGATATAGCCGGTGGGCGAAGGGGCGAAACGGGTGACGGTCATGACGGGCTCCTGATGTCCGGGGGCATGTGTCACACAGATCGGCAAATGTCCATTACCCTTGGGCGCGCGGGCCCGTCACAACGGAGGCGGGGCCTGCCGTGGCAGACCCCGCAAGACGCCTTGGGGGGCGTATCGGAACAGGCCTCAGAACAATCCGCCCAGCAGATCGTCGAGCCAGTTGTCGTCATCGTCATCGTCGCCGTGATCTTCACCGCCCAACAGCTCATCGACCACGCCGCCGCCGCCCAGCAGGTGTTCGACCGCCGCATCGGTATCGGTGCCGTCGGGGCTGTTGTCGCCGGTGAGGATGTCATCGACAGTGTCGCCGTCACCGGCCAGTTCGTCGACGATACCGCCTTCGTCCAGCAGGTCGTCGATCAGGCCGTCATTGTCGGAGCCGTCGGGCTGGTCGTCGCCGGTCAGCACCTCGTCGAGGATGCCGCCGTCGCCAGCCAGTTCATCAACGATGCCGCCTTCGGCCAGCAGGTCGCCGGCCAGGCCTTCGGTTTCAGTGTCGTCGGGGTGGTCGTCGCCGGTCAGCAGATGATCGACCACGCCGCCATCGCCGGCGATGTCGTCGATGAGGCCGCCTTCTTCGGTCAAGCCGGCCACGTCCTTGCCTTCGCCGTCGTCATCGCCGCCGTCATGGTCCAGCCCGTCGAACAGGTCTTCGACCACGTCGTCGACATAGATGCCGGTGCCGTCTTCGACGATCTGCAACGCCTCGTCGACGGTGCCGTTCTGACCCAGCAGGTTTTCGACAAGGCCGTCGGTCGAGGGGCCTTCGTCGTTGGGATCGTTGTCGCCGGTGAGCAAATGATCCACCGTTCCGCCCTCACCCAGGATTTCGTCGACCAGGCCGCCTTCGGCCACCAGGTCATCCAGCACGCCTTCGGTTTCGGTATCGTCCCGTTCGTTGTCCCCGGTGAGGAATTCATCCAGCACGCCACCGTCGCCGGCGAGTTCGTCCAGCAGACCTTCATCTGCCGTCACGTCCTCGACCAGGCCCTCGGGCGGGTCGTTATCGGGGTCTTCATGGGAATCACCGTTCAACAGGGTATCGAGGACACCACCATTGCCGGTCACGTCGTCCAGGGCGCCGCTGTCATCGGTCAGCGCTTCCGGATCCAGGGTTGCTTCGGCACCATTCCCGCCAAGGACCGGCGCCAGGGATTTGAACAGACTAACATTGAAGCCAAACATCTCAGCTCCTCCTACTCGTTAACAAACTCACTCACACACCGACGACAACGTGTCGCCGCTCCAGAAGCCTTCCCCACAAGGGCCGCCGATGCCTCAAAGGTTGGGGAAAGTTCTCATTCTCGCCACAACTTTGACACGAACACTCTTTTTCCAAACTGGAAACCGAATGCGAGGCGGCGGGAAAGGTAGGTTCGAGATACCTTATTTTCCGGGACCGACGTAGGGTCGCGCGCCATGCGTTTCAGGGGCCGAAATCACCCCGAAATCCGAGAGTTTCACCGGCCCGAAAAAAAGTTTTCACCTGTGTTTATCGGTGTGTGACGCCGAATCGCCGCCCGAACATGCCTAATGGGGGTGAACAGGCCAGCGCTCACCCAGGTCGCGCAGCCCGGTCTGGATCAGTTCGGCCAGCACATCGTGGTTCACTGCATTCAGGCGCGAGACATAGAGACAGGCCTTGCCCAGCTTGTGCGGCCCCAATCGGTCCAAGATTTCGCCATAATCCTGGTAACCCGGCATGATGTAGATCGACAGCGCCGCCTTGCGCGGGGAGAATCCGGTGGCCAGGAACGACCCGGTCCGTCCGCTGTCATAGGTGTAGTCGTAGCGCCCGTAGCCGACGATGCTGGGCCCCCACATGCAGGCCTGCCAGCCAGTGACGTCGTCAAAGATCGCCTTCAACGCCTCGCCCTGCGCACGGCGGCGCGGTGGTTTGATACCTGCGAGGAAAGCGTCGACGTTTTCGGTTGTGGGCTGTGTTTTGTTCTCTGCCATCAGAAACCTCTGACAGCAATGATACCATCAGCGACGGCGGAACGTGAGGTAGTGAGGTACGCGCCCTTCGCGCAGGGCCTTCTGTTCGTACCGGGTGGAAATCCAGTCATCCCAGGGTTCGCGCCAGTCCGCCGGCGCCTCGGCCAGCCATTCGAAGCCATGGCGCGGCACCTGTTCCAGGGTCTGGCGCACGTAATCAGGGATGTCGGTCGCGACGCGGAAGATCGCGCCCGGCTTCAGCTTCTCGGCCAGCGGTTCCAGATGTTCTGGGGTGACGAAGCGGCGGCGGTGGTGGCGCTTTTTCGGCCAGGGATCGGGATAGAGCAGGAAGGCGCGGCTGATCGAGGCCGCGGGCAACACGTCAAACAGGTCCCGCGCATCGCCGGGATGGACGCGCAGGTTGTCGACCCCGGCCTCGCGGATCTTGCCCAGCAACATGGCGACGCCGTTGATATAGGGCTCTGCCCCGATGATCCCGACATCGGGGTTGCGCGCGGCCTGGTGCACCAGGTGTTCGCCGCCGCCAAAGCCGATTTCCAGCCAGACATCCCGCCCGCCGAACAGCGCGTCGAGGTCGAGGTTCGTCCGTTCGGCGTTCACGTCCCAGTCAACGGGGCCGGGCGACAGCTGATCCAGGTCCTCGTCCAGGTAGGCCTCCTGCGACTTGCGCAGGTGCTTGCCCTTGAAACGGCCATAGAAGTTGCGCCACGGGGCGCCGGAGGGATGTTGGGTGCTCATGACCGGGCTTCTATCCGGCGCAGGAAAGAGGTCAAGCCCATGGCCTGCCGGATCTGCCACCCCGTGGGATGGTTCTGCGCGAATCTGCACATAACCTGTCAGTTTTCTTGGAATGGCGTGGATTGCTGCGGTGCGGCACATACAGGGCATCGCCGTGACAGGCACAATGCATCAAAGGACGCACACAATGACCCAACTTCTGACCTACGCCGCGCCGCTTGGCCGCGTGCTGCTTTCCATCATGTTCATCACCTCCGGCCTGCAGAAGATCACCGGCTATGCCGGGACCCAGGGCTACATGGAAATGATGGGCGTGCCCGGTTTCCTCCTGCCGATCGTCATCATCGTCGAAGTCGTCGGCGGCATCGCCCTGCTGATCGGCTGGCAGGCCCGTCTGTCGGCCTTCCTGCTGGCGGGCTTCTCGCTCGTCTCCGGCTTCCTGTTCCACTACCTGCCGTCGCTCGGCATGGAAGGGATGGAAGCACAGGGCCAGATGATCAGCTTCATGAAGAACGTCACCATCGCGGGCGGCATGCTGATGGTCACCGCCTTCGGCCCGGGCGCCCTGTCGTTTGAAAAGCGTGGCAGCACCGTTCCCGCCGAATAAGTCGGACCGCCACTAATACCAGCGCGCCGCCCCTGCCGGGGTGGCGCGTTTTTCTTTGCTGCCTGACCATGAAAAAAAACGCGCATCCCGGATCGGGATGCGCGTTTCTTTTGTTCGGTCCTGTCGGGCCGGGGCCCGGGGGCAACAGTTCAGACGGCCTTTTTCAGCGCCTCGACCAGGTCGGTCTTTTCCCAGCTGAAGCCGCCATCCGCATCGGGCTTGCGGCCGAAATGACCGTAGGCGGCGGTGCGCTGGTAGATCGGCTTGTTCAGCTCCAGATGTTCGCGAATGCCGCGCGGGGTCAGGTCCATGCACTGGGCGACGGCCTTTTCGATCTCGGCCTCGTCCACGTTGCCGGTGCCGTAGGTGTCGGCATAGATCGACAGCGGCTTGGAGATGCCGATCGCGTAGGACAGCTGGATCGTGCACTTCTCGGCCATGCCGGCGGCCACGACGTTCTTGGCCAGGTAGCGCGCGGCATAGGCGGCCGAGCGGTCGACCTTGGTCGGATCCTTGCCCGAGAACGCACCGCCACCATGGGGTGCGGCACCGCCATAGGTGTCGACGATGATCTTGCGGCCGGTCAGGCCGGCATCACCGTCAGGGCCGCCGATGACGAACTTGCCGGTCGGGTTGATCCAGTATTCGGTATTGTCGGTCAGCCATTCGGTCGGGATGACCTCGCGGATATAGGGCATGACGATATCGCGGATATCGTCCGAGGTCTGGGTCTCGTCATGGTGCTGTGTCGACAGGACCAGCTGCGTGACCTCGACCGGCTGGCCGTTCTCGTACCGCAGGGAGACCTGGGATTTCGCATCCGGGCCCAGCGTCGGTTCGGTGCCATCCTTGCGAACCTCGGCGAGGCGGCGCAGGATCTTGTGCGCGAACTGGATCGGCGCAGGCATCAGGTCGTCGGTTTCCGTGGTGGCGTAGCCGAACATGATGCCCTGGTCGCCGGCACCTTCGTCCTTGTTGTCGGCGGCGTTCACGCCCTGGGCGATATGCGCCGATTGCTCGTGCAGGAGGTTGGTGATCTCCACGGTCTCGTGGTGGAACTTG
Organism: Pseudooceanicola atlanticus; assembly: GCF_000768315.1. Taxonomy (GTDB): domain Bacteria; phylum Pseudomonadota; class Alphaproteobacteria; order Rhodobacterales; family Rhodobacteraceae; genus Pseudooceanicola; species Pseudooceanicola atlanticus. The sequence goes on along the minus strand of NZ_AQQX01000001.1, from coordinate 384,445 downwards.
TCCTGCTCGTAGCCGATATCCTTGATACAGGCGCGGGCGATGTCTTCCATGCTGGCCATGTATTCGGCCAGCTTGGCCTGGTCGGACAGCCCGACCTCGCCGCCGATCACCACGCGATTTGTGGTGGCGAATGTTTCACATGCGACCCGCGCTTGCGGCTCTTCACTGAGAAGAGCGTCGAGGATTGCGTCGGAAATCCGGTCACAGACCTTATCCGGGTGACCCTCGGAAACGGATTCCGAGGTGAAGATGTAGTTCTTGCGGGTCATGAAAAAGTGCTCCGATAGATGTTTAACCACCCCGTCAGGAAGCCGTTGGGGCAGCAGATACTCTCGGGTAGACGCCGTGCATCAACCCGTCAACGTTTATTTATGCGCATTTTGCCGCTGTTGGCGACCCCCAAAGCCGCCAAAACAAGGATCAGCAGCGATACCAGAGGCAGATCGCCACCAATTGCATAAGGCGTAGCCGGACGCGGCGCCGGCAGGGCGACGTCGCGGAACCCGCCGGTGCCAAGTGCCATTTCTCCGTGCAATCGGCCGCCGGGGTCGATCATTGCAGAAATTCCTGTATTGGCGACACGGATCATCGGCAGGCCCTGTTCCACGGCGCGCAGCCGCGCCTGTGCCAGGTGCTGGTAGGGGCCCGACACGGTGCCGAACCACGCATCATTGGTGATCAGCAGCAGGAATTCGGGCCGGTCCTCGGTGCGCAGGTCACGGGGGAAGACGCCTTCGTAGCAGATCAGCGGCAGCGCGCGGCCCAGCCCCGGCACGTCGATCAGGCGCGGCCCGGGCCCCGAGGAAAAGCCATAGCCCTGCCGCGCCGCCAGGCCCGAGATACCGATGCGACCCAGCAGGTCGCCGAAGGGGACATATTCGCCGAAGGGCACGAGGTGGTGCTTGTCATAGACCTCGGTGATCTCGCCCTCCCCTTCGAGCAGCACGAGAGAGTTGTAGACGCGCAGATCCTCGCCGCGATTGACGCCGAAGATCACCGGTTTCGCCCCTGCCGCCGAAGAGATCACGGGCATCAGGTGGGGTACGTCCTCCAGCCAGGCGGGCATCGCGGTTTCGGGCCAGACGACCACGTCCGGCGTGCCATCGGCCGATGTCAGGTCAAGGATATTGGTGAAATGGTCCTGCGCCTTTTCGCGATCCCATTTCTCGTCCTGCGGCACGTTGGGCTGGACGAGGCGGACGACCGGGCGCCCCTCCGTCGCCGTCTCTGGCGCCTGCATCCAGGACCCGAGCGCGACCGGAATTGCCAGGGCCAACGCCCAATGCCCGGCGCGTGGCAGCGGGCGGGCGAGTACGGCAGGCAGGCTGACCGCGAGGCCCAGCACGATCAGCGACAGCACGATGGCGCCACCGAACTGCGCCAGGTGCAGCGCCGGGCTGGCGATCAGGGCATGGCCCGGCAGCGCCCAGGGAAAGCCGGTGAAGATCACCCCGCGCAGCGCGCCGGCCAGGGTCAGCGCCAGCACCGTGGCCAGTCCGAGGCGGCGGCCATCGGGGGCGGCCAGCCGCGCGGCGAAGCCCGCAAGCCCCCAGAACAGCGCCATTCCGGTGGCCATGAAGACCAGCGCGAAGGGCGCCATCCAGCCATGGCGGGCGATATCGACCAGGAATGGCTCCACGATCCAGCTGAGCGCGACGGCAAAATAGCCGGTGCCGCCGATCCACCAGGTCAGCGCGGACCGGCGCGGGCCGGGATCGCACAGGGCGCAGGCATGGATCAGCGCGATGCCGAGGATCGTCAGCGGCCAGGCATTCAGCGGCGCCTGGCCCAGGGCCGCGACGGCCCCGCCCAGCCCGGCGAGCACCAGCCGCCGGCGCGGTGACAGACCGGCCAGGCGCGCCATCGGATCGGATCGCGAAGGGGCGTCCGGCCGGTCAGACGTCATTGTGCGGCGAGGTTCGCCGGGGCATCGCCCGGCCCTTCGGATTTGGCGCTGTCCTCACGGGCGAGGCGCACGCGCAGGCGCTTGATCCGGCGGGGATCGGCATCCACGACCTCGAATTCATGACCATCGGGATGCGGCACGACCTCTCCGCGCGCGGGCACGCGGCCCGACAGCATGAAGACCAGCCCGCCCAGCGTGTCGATCTCTTCCTCGTCGACGCTGTCATCCTCGGTCAGGGAAATGCCGGTTTCCTCGGCGAAATCCTCAAGCGGGGTCTTGGCGAGGGCGAGGTAATTGCCGGTCGCCTCGCGGGTCCACAGCTTGTCCTCGTCGACATCGTGTTCGTCCTCGATCTGGCCGATCACCTGTTCGATCAGGTCCTCGATCGTCACCAGCCCGTCGACACCGCCATATTCGTCGATCACCAGCGCCATGTGCCGCCGTTCGGTCTGCATCTTCTGCAACAGCACCCCGATCGGCATCGAGGGCGGCACGAACAGAAGCGGCCGCACCATGGATTTCAGCGAAAACCGCCCGCCCTTGCCGTTGAAGCCGTGGCGCAGCGCGAAATCCTTCAGGTGGACCATGCCCACCGGCGTATCGAGCGTATCCTGGAAGACCGGCAGGCGCGTCAGGCCGCTGTCGCGGAACACCTGGACCAGTTCTTCGCGGGTGATCGTGTTGGGAACGGCCACGATTTCGGCCTTCGGGATCGCCACGTCCTCAACCCGCATGCGGCGCAGGTTGATCATGCCGTGGGACGGACGCAGATCCGACGCGGCCTCCCGCTTTTCGGTCTCCGGTTGCGCGGGGCTGCTTGTCCCGCCGAATAGCCTTGACCAGAATCCCCGTTTTTCGGGGACAGGGGTCTTGCTCTCGTATTGTTTCAGGCCCTCGGGCAGCGCGCCTTGCGCTGCGCTAGAAGACGACCCGTCGCTTTGTTCGCCCATCATTCCTTACCAAAAAAGCCGGCCCGAATCGGCCAGCACCGGGGAAATCCCCATTCTCAAACATCATATGGGTCCGGCAGACCCATTTTGCCAAGTATAGCGACCTCAACTTGTTCCATCAAAGTGGCATCAAGGTCACGGACGTGATCATACCCCAAAAGATGTAAGACTGCATGAACGATCAGGTGAGTGGCATGATCCTGCGCGGATTTTCCCGCCTCGCGCGCTTCGCGGTCGCAGGTTTCCCAGGCAATGGCGATGTCGCCCAGCTCGCTGTCGGGGCCGGGGTCGGGCAGGTCCGGCACGGCACCGGGGTCTTCCATCCCGCGTTCGTCCGACGGCCAGGACAGCACGTTGGTCGGCGTCGGCTTGTCGCGGAATTCGGTGTTCAGCTCGGCAATGCGGGTATCGTCGCAGGCCAGCAGGGCGATCTCGAAATCCGCCGGGTCGAGGCCCAGATGCGCCAGGGTCTCGCGCGCCGCGCGTTCGGCCAGGTCCTCCAGCCCGAGCGCGGTCCAGCGCTCATCCTCGATGATACAGTCAATCACAGCCATGCGGCCCTCTTACTGCCTGGCGCGCGGCCATGCCAGCGCTGTCACAAGACCCTGCTATGCCAGCCGGAACCGCGCAGCAGGAGCACCCTATGGACACCTCGCCCCAGATGGGACAGGGGCCGGCCACCTATGTGATGACCGGCCTCCTGTGGGGTCTTGGATTTTTGCTGACGATCAAGGGTTACGCCTGATCGTCGGCCTCATAGGCTTCGATGATGGCGGCGACCAGCGGGTGACGCACGACATCCTTCGAGGTGAAGTAGTTGAAGCTGATCTTGTCGATCCCGCCCAGCAGGCGTTCCGCATCCTTCAGGCCCGAGGGCATGCCGCGCGGCAGGTCGATCTGGCTGCGGTCGCCGGTGATGACCATGCGCGAGCCTTCGCCCAGGCGGGTCAGGAACATCTTCATCTGCATGGTCGTGGCGTTCTGTGCCTCGTCCAGCACCACGAAGGCACGGGACAGCGTCCGGCCCCGCATGAAGGCCAGCGGCGCGATCTCGATCGTCTTCTCTTCCAGCAGCTTGGCCAGCTGCTTGCCGGGAAGGAAATCGTTCAGCGCGTCGTATAGCGGCTGCATGTAGGGGTCGACCTTGTCCTTCATGTCGCCTGGCAGGTAGCCCAGCTTCTCGCCCGCCTCGACGGCGGGGCGGGACAGGATGATCTTGTCGACATGCCCTTCGATGAACATCGACACGCCCACGGCCACGGCCAGGTAGGTCTTGCCGGTGCCCGCCGGACCGATGCCGAAGGCCATTTCATGGGCAAAGAGGTTCTTCACATAGGCCTTCTGCGCCTCGGTGCGCGGTTCGACCATCTTCTTGCGGGTCTTGATCTCGACCGGGCCGCCCTTGAACATCTCGAGCTGGTTGCCATCGCGGCTGGGTTTCTTGACCTCGTCGCTCACCGGCATCCGCAATTCGCGGTCGATGTCGGCGCTTTCCACCGGGCGCCCGGCCTCGAGCCGGGCATAGAGCGCGCGCAGCACCGCGACGGCGGCCTCGGCCGAGGGGCGTTCGCCCATGGCGACCAGGTGATTGCCCCGGCGCAGGATCTGTACGGAAAGCTTGGTTTCGATCTCGGCCAGGTTGCGGTCAAACTCACCGCAAAGCTCGATCAGCAGGAAATTATCGGGAAATTCGACAGCGACCTCGGCAAGCGGTTGCTCGGCTTGGTCTCGGGGGGGCAGCAGGGTGGCGGCCAATCAGATCTCCTGAGTTTGTTGGGTCCGTTTCCAGTATTCATCGGGGGCAACAGCATCCCCCGAAACGAACGATGCCGCAAGCACAAGGCTTGCGGCACCGAATTGCGTGATATGCGGCGTGGCGCTCAAGGCGATCAGGACGAAGACGGCCCGCGCGGATCGAAGATCCCGCCGCCCTTCTTGAAGCCGCCGGTCGCCGTGTTCGGCGGTGCAGTGCCGGAGCAGACGGGCTTGCCGTACTTGTCCAGACGCTGGGACAGGTAGCCTTCGAGACCGTCATCGATGATCCAGTGGTCACAGCCGTTCGGGTCGACCCAGATACCGGCCTTCAGTTCGCTCAGGTGCTTGTTGTCAAAGCCACGGTCGCGGCCCTTGTAGCCGGGCACCGGTGCCGGGTGACACGCTGCGACGAGGGCGATGGCCGTTCCGGCCATGATGATTTTCGCGAGTTTCATAGATCCCCCCTCAGCGAATGCAGATGATTTCGACACGGCGGTTCTGTGCCATGCCGGCCGCGGTGCCGTTCGGCGCTGCGGGCATCCGCTCGCCATAGCCGCGCACGTCGGCGATCCGGGCGCCGGTCGCGGCCGCGATGCTGGCCACCGCATTGGCGCGGTTATAGGACAGCTTCATGTTGTACTGGTCCGACGCGCGGCTGTCGGTGTGACCCGCGATGATGTAGGACGTAGCACCGGTCGACTGGAAGAACTGCGCCAGGCGCTGCTGGTTGGCCGGACTGATCTTGTAGCTGTCGGTCTTGAAGAACTGGTCGGTGTAAAGCGTGCCACAGGGGGCGCCTCGGCGGCAGACCGGGATCCCTTGGCGGCTGACATGCGGCGTCATGTACCCTTCGGCGCCGTCATCCATCGCCCAGTGTTCGCACCCGTCGGGGTCGACCCAGATGGTCGGCACGTAGGCTTCGTTATACCCGCGCCCCTGGGCGACGGCCGAGCTAGAGATGCCGGTGATGCAGAGGGCGGCAACAGCAAGGCCCTTGATGATCTTCCCGGCGGCATTGAAATTAATCTTCACCACTGTCATTTCCTTTTGCTTCCCCCAGGGCCCGTTCGCCGATGCGACGCGCGTTGGAAATAGCCCAAGCGTTGTTATGTGCATTCACTGTAACGCTTTGTACGGGCTTGTGAAGAATCAATACGCGGAAAACACTCCCAAATATGGAAACTTTGCACCGGGCAGCCGCCAATTGTAGCGTCCGGACCACAAGATTGGATGCGGCTGCGATTCTCGCCCCAGCTGTATACCGAAGGCGGGAATCAAGGGTCTGCGGATCAGCCGATCACGTCGCCCGCCAGTGAATTCGGCCCGCTTTCGACGATACGCACACGGGCCAGGCTGCCGGGCGCCAGGTCGGTCTGCATGTGCACCGCATGCAGGTGATCGGATTTGCCCACCATCTGGCCGGGCAGACGGCCTGCCCGTTCGATCAGCACGCCGACCTCCTGGCCGACCATGCTGTCCTGCACGGCGCGCTGCTGATCGGTGATCAGCGCCTGAAGCTCTGCGAGGCGGGCGGTTTTCACCGCCTCCTCGACCTGGGCGCGCTCCGCCGCAGGGGTGCCGGGACGGGTGGAATACTTGAACGAAAAGGCCTGGCCGTAGCGGACCTCCTCGATCAGGCGCATCGTGTCGCGGAAATCCTCGTCCGTTTCTTCGGGGAAGCCGACGATGAAATCGCCCGAAATAAGGATATCGGGCCGCGCCGCCCGGATCCGGTCGATCAGGCGGAGATAGCTGTCGCGATCATGGCTGCGGTTCATCCGCTTCAGGATCCTGTCCGACCCCGATTGCACCGGCAAGTGCAGGTAGGGCATCAGCTTTTCGCAGTCGCCATGGGCGGCGATCAGGTCGTCATCCATGTCGTTGGGGTGGCTCGTGGTGAACCGGATGCGGGCCAGGTCGTCGATCTCGGACAATTCGCGGATCAGCCGGGCCAGCGACCAGTCGCGCCCATCCGGCCCCTCGCCGTGATAGGCGTTGACGTTCTGGCCCAGCAGGGTGATCTCGCGCACGCCGCGTTCGACCAGGTCGCGGGCCTCGTCCAGCACGCGCGACACCGGGCGCGACACCTCCGCCCCGCGGGTATAGGGCACCACGCAGAAGGCGCAGAACTTGTCACAGCCCTCCTGCACGGTCAGAAACGCGGTCGGCCCGCGCTTCGCCTTGGGGCGGGACTTCAGCCGTTCGAACTTGTCCTCTTCGGGGAAATCGGTGTCGATCACCTTGGCCCCCTGCCCCGCCTTCGCCTCCATTTCGGGCAGACGGTGATAGCTCTGCGGTCCGACGACCAGGTCGACCATGGGCTGGCGGCGCATGATCTCCTCGCCCTCGGCCTGGGCGACACAGCCCGCCACGCCGATCTTCAGATCGGGTTTCTCGGCCTTCAGCCCCTTGAACCGCCCAAGCTCCGAATAGACCTTTTCCGCCGCCTTTTCACGGATATGGCAGGTGTTCAGCAGGATCATGTCCGCCTCGTCCGGGCTGTCCACCGTGACATAACCATTGGGGCCAAGCGCCTCTGACATGCGTTCGCTGTCATAGACGTTCATCTGGCAACCATAGGTCTTGATATAAAGCTTCCTGGGGTCGGACATGGCGGCGACTTTCGGCAAGGAGGGGCGGGAAATCGTGGCCGTCTGACTAACCGAAAGGCCCGGCTCTTGCAATGCGGGGCAAAAGGCGGGACTTTGCGGTCATGGGCCGGGCAGGCCCAGGAGTTTGATCATGCATTACAATGACCTGAACGCATTCCTGACCTCCGGCAACGCGGCCCTCAAGAAAGGTCCCGTCGCCCTGATATTTGCCGAGGACGAGGCCGAGATCGCCTCGACCGTGCGCCACCATGCCGGCCTGGGCTTCAAGGCGATGGTGCTGTTCATGCCCGCCAATTTCGCGCTGGACCCCGAAATCGCGGCGCTGGTGATCCGCATCGATTTCGACCGCGCCCGCGGCGACGCCTTCCACGACGCCGTCAACGCAATGATCGAGGCGATGCCGGGCGAATGGCTCTATTACTGCTTCAACACCGAATACCTGTTCTTCCCGTTCTGCGAAACGCGCACAGTCGGCGAAATGCTCGCCTTCCATACCGAGGAACGCCGCGACGCCATGCTGACCTACGTGGTCGACCTCTATGCCGGTGACCTCGAGGAAAATCCCGACGGCATCTCGATGGAGGACGCGCTGCTCGACCGGTCGGGCTATTACGCGCAGTCCCGGCTCGACCCGGCCAACCACAACCACCCCAAGGAAAGACAGCTGGATTTCTTCGGCGGCCTGCGCTGGCGGTTCGAGGAACATATTCCCGCCAATCGCCGCCGCATCGACCGGGTCGCGCTGTTTCGCGCGCAGAAGGGGCTGCGCCTGTCCGCCGATCACCTCTTCAACGACGAGGAATACAACACCTTCTCGTGCCAATGGCACCACAACCTGACCGCGGCGATCTGCTCCTTCCGCGCAGCCAAGGCGCTGAAACGCAACCCCGGCTCGACATTCGAGATCACGTCCTTCCGCTGGCACAATTCGGAACCCTTCGAATGGCATTCCCGCCAGCTCCTCGACCTCGGGCTGATGGAACCGGGCCAGTGGTTCTGACCCACGCGACCCGGCCCCGACAGACAGCTCAGTCCAGGTCTTCGGTGACGATCCGGTCCTCTGCCACGCCGATCTCTTTCAGCGCCTTGGCAACATCGTCGATCATAGGCTCCGGCCCGCAGATGTAGCAGGTGCCGGCTTCGGGCGTGACATGGGTTTCCAGGAACGCCTTGTCGATGCGGCCCGCCTCGACACCGCCCGCGGGATTGTCCTCGTCGGTGACGACGAACACCGTGCGCAGCCCGTGCATCTTCTCGAACTCTTCGCGCAGGATGATGTCCTTCTCGGTCTCGTTCGAAAAGATCAGCGTGCAATCGGTCAGCGTCCCGGTGCGCTTCAGCCGCTCGCGCATCACGGCAATGAAAGGCGTCACACCGGCGCCACCGGCGATGAAATACCCCGGCCCCTCGTCCGAGATCGCGCCCCAGGGCTCGTCCACCAGCACCTTGTCGCCGGGGCTCATCTTGCCGATCTGCTCGGTCACGCCGTCATGGTCGGAATAGGACTTGATGACAAATTCCAGCCCCGCCTCGTCGGGCAGCGACACGAAGGTGAACGGCCGCTTCTCCTCGCGCCAGCCATCGCGATCCAGCGCCAGGTCGACGGCCTGTCCGGGGGTGAAATCGAAACCGTCGGGGCGGTCGAACCGCAAGTGATGGGTGTCGGGCGTCACCGCCTCGATGCTCTGCAGGGTCAGCGTATGGGTCATGTCTTTCTCCTTTTCAGCAGAAAAACACCCGCGCCGCTTCGCGGGTTCCCCCTTCATCTTGCCGGAAATACTCCCGCCGGAGGCAAACCCGAGCGCCCCTGCGCAAGCAGGGGGGCGAGTAGAGGGGAATGCGCCGCTTGCGGCGCTCCGTCTGCCAACATCAGCAGAAGCGCAGGTCCCGGGTCAGAGGTTCTCCGGCTGCGGCATGCCCAGCACGTGATAACCGCCATCGACGCGGATGATCTCGCCCGAGGTGTACGCACCGGCATCCGAGGCCAGGTAGACGGCGGTGCCGCCCACGGCTTCCAGCGTCGCATTGGAGCGCAGCGGCGCGTTCGCCTCGGTCTGGCGGAAGGTCTTGCGCGCCCCGGAAATCGCGGCGCCGGCCAGCGTCTTCATCGGGCCGGGCGAGATCGCGTTGACGCGGATCTTGTCGGGACCCAGGTCGTTGGCCAGGTACAGCACCGTCGATTCCAGCGCCGCCTTGGCCACGCCCATCACGTTGTAATAGGGCGTCACCCGGGTCGAGCCCTGGTAGGTCAGGGTCAGGATCGTCCCGCCATTCTTCATCATCGGCACCGCCCGGCGCGACACTTCGATCAGCGAATAGCAGGAGATATCCAGCGAGTTCTTGAAATTCTCGCGGCTGGTATTGATGAACCGCCCGGCCAGTTCGTCCTTGTTCGAATAGGCGATGGCGTGAACGACGAAATCCAGCGATCCGAAGGCATTCTTCAGCTCGGCAAAGCCCGCATCCAGCGACGCGTCGTCGGTGACATCCATGTCGACCAGCGTGGTGACGCCGATGCTCTCGGCCAGCGGACGCACCCGTTTGCCGAATGCATCGCCCTGGTAGCTGAAGGCCAGCTCGGCCCCGGCTTCCGCCATGCTCTTGGCAATGCCCCAGGCGATGGAACGGTCATTGGCGACCCCCATGACCAGTCCGCGTTTCCCCTGCAAAGTGCCGTTCATATGACTTACCCGTTATAGCGGCTCAGCAGCATCGAACCGTTCGTGCCGCCGAAGCCGAAAGAATTGGTCATCACCGTGTCCAGACCGGCATTTTCGACCAGTTTCGTCGCGATCTCTTCCGGCGCCAGCTTGGGGTCCAGCGGATCGACATTAATCGACGGAGTGATGAAATCCTGGTCCAGCATCAGCAGGCAGAAGATCGCCTCCAGCGCACCGGCCGCCCCCTGGGCATGGCCGGTCATCGACTTGGTCGACGAGATCGGCGGCGTGTTGCCTTCGCCGAAGATGCGCCGCATCGCCTCGACCTCGCCGACATCGCCGACCGGGGTCGAGGTGCCGTGCGCATTCACGTAGCCGATCTTGCGGTCCTCGGGCAGCGATTGCATGGCCAGGCGCATCGCCCGCTCGCCACCCTCGCCCGAGGGGGCCACCATGTCATGGCCGTCCGACGTGGCCGCATAGCCCGTCACCTCGGCATAGATCTTGGCGCCGCGCGCCAACGCGTGATCCAGGTCTTCCAGCACGACGATGCCGCCGCCGCCGGAGATGACAAAGCCGTCGCGATCTTCCGAAAACGCGCGGGACGCCTTCTCCGGGGTGTCGTTGAACTTCGAGGACATGGCGCCCATGGCATCGAAGAGGCAGGACAGGGTCCAGTCCAGCTCCTCGCCGCCGCCGGCGAACATCACGTCCTGCTTGCCCATCATGATCTGTTCGGCCGCGTTCCCGATGCAATGCAGCGAGGTCGAACAGGCCGAGGTGATGGAATAGTTGATGCCCTTGATCTTGAACGCGGTGGCGAGGTTCGCCGACACGGTCGAAGACATGCATTTCGGCACCGCGAAGGGCCCGATCCGCTTGGTCGCGCCGGATTTCAGCACCGTCTGATGGGCGCTGAACATCGCGCTGGTGGACGGGCCACCGGACCCGGCCACAAGGCCGGTGCGCGGGTTCACGATGTCCTTTTCCTCCAGCCCCGCATCCGCGATGGCCTGGGACATGGCGATATAGGAATAGGCCGCGCCCGGTCCCATGAACCGCAGGGTCCGCTTGTCGACGTGCTCTGCCGGATCGATCTTCAGGGTCCCGGCGACACGGCTGCGAAACCCGTATTCCGCCATTTCCTCGGAGGCGACGATGCCGGATTTCCCCGCCTTCAGCGATGCGGTGACGTCCTGTGCGTTGTTACCGATCGAGGATACGATCCCGAGACCGGTGACGACAACTCGGCGCATGGCGCCCTCCCTTTGCTCAACTGCGGCCTTACTAGGGCATAGCACGGGACAGGAGCAAGCCCTTCCCGCCCCTGCGAATCCCGCGCCGATCTGCCCGGCCCTCCCCGCCATCTGGGCGAAATCGTCCTGCGGATCAAGGGTTGCACCCCGGCCGGTCGACCCCATGGCGGATCGACACCGGCATCGGCACAGGGCCCGCCAAACAAGGGCGCCGCGCTGAAGTGGCCGCTACTTGGCGACCTTCTTCACGAATTGCGACTTCAGCCCGATCTGGCCGACGCCGGGGATCCTGCAGTCGATGTCGTGATCGCCGGGCACCAGGCGGATATTCTGCACCTTGGTGCCGACCTTCACGGTCTGTGACGTGCCCTTGAGCTTGAGATCCTTGATGACGGTGACCGTGTCGCCGTCTTCCAGCACGTTGCCGACGGCGTCGCGGATCGCCTCGCCCGCGGTTTCGGTGGCGGACCATTCATGCCCGCATTCGGGGCAGACAAGCAGCGCGTCCATCTCGTAGGTGAAGGCAGAGGCGCATTCGGGGCATGGGGGCAATGTATCGGTCATGATGCGCCTATAGCGGCGCATCATGGGTCCGGGAAGGTCCATAAGGCCGAACCGGCTGCGGTGCTTCGCCTCAGCTTTCGCTCAGCGCGACCTTCATGTCCTTGACCTCGTAGATCACCTCGCCATCGGCTTCGACGATCCCGTCGGCGACGCCCATGGTCAGGCGGCGGGTCTGCACGGCCTTGGTGAAATCAACGTAATAGGTCAGCATCTTGCGTTCGGGGCGGACCATGCCCTTCAGCTTGACCTCGCCCACGCCCAGCGCATAGCCGCGCCCGGTCCAGCCGCGCCAGCCCAGGTTGAAGCCGGTCAGCTGCCACAGCCCGTCCAGGCCCAGGCAGCCGGGCATGATCGGGTTGCCGGGGAAATGGCAGTCGAAGAACCACAGGCTGGGATCGATGTCGAATTCCGCCACGACATGGCCCTTGCCATGCTTGCCGCCATCACCGCTGATATCCGTGATCCGGTCCATCATCAGCATGGGCGGCTCGGGAAGTTGCGCATTGCCGGGGCCGAACAATTCGCCCCGGGCACATTTCAGCAGGTCGTCCTTGTCAAAGCTGGTCGGATATTCGGCCATACGGCGCGGCCCCTTCTATGTCTCGAAAAACTGCCCCCCTCTATCACCGGCCCTGCGAGGCTGGCAAGGGCGGCGGGCGCGGCAAAAAAGGCGCATCGGGCGGCCCAGTTGCGTTCAGAGCGTTAGACATTGAATATCGGCCCCACGCTGCACTATAGTGTGCATCGACCAACTCCAATGACGGATCAACATGACCGACATGTCGCAATGCAGAGGAACCGCCTGGCTCACCGAAGCCGGGGTGCGACCGACGCGCCAGCGGGTCGCGCTCGCCGATCTCCTTGTCGGGGACGGCAAGAACCGCCACGTCACCGCCGAAAGCCTGTTCGAGGCCGCCCGCGATACCGGACAAGCCGTGTCCCTGGCCACGGTCTACAACACGCTGCGCGCCTTCTGCGAAGCGGGCCTGATGCAGGAGATTACCGTGGACGGGTCGAAAAGCTATTTCGACACCAACATGCACGATCACCCGCATTTCTTCTGGGAAGACAGCGGGGACCTGACCGATGCCCCCGCCGATCAGCTGGAAATCAAGCGCCTGCCGGATATTCCCGAGGACGCGGAGCTAGCCAAGGTCGACGTTGTCATCCGGCTTCGCCGTCGCTGAGGCCTGACGCCCGGCTTCGGTTTCCCTGATCCTGCGCCGGGCGATCTCCAGACCTTCCTGGAAGGTCTCCCCGTCTCCGTAATCCATGAAACCGCCGTAATGGCGATGCCTACCCGCGACTCGGGCCGCGTGCTTGATCGGGCACCAATAGGCCTCTGTCCGGCCAGCGATCTCGGCGACATAGGCGATCAGCCCGTTGACGTAGCCGCAATAGACGCAGTTCAGCTTCTGCACGGAATTCAGGTAGGCCAGGTGGTGCCGGTCGATGCGGATATAGTCGCCGCGCCGCACCTTGGGGATGCCATAGGCCGGGAAGCAAAGCGCCTGGTAGGTGCTGACGAAGGCATCCAGCAGCGCAAACGGAATGATCAGCGAATAGATCACCGGCGCCGTCAGCAGGTGCCGTGGCGGGCTTTTCACCAGGAAGGGGCCCAGATGCGCCTTGAACGCCCGATGCCCGCGCTTCACGCCCTCGTCCCAGACGATGCGGTTGTTCTCGAACCGGTAGCGCGCCGCGTCGCGCCGCTTTTCGAACTCCGCCTCCAGCTGGTCCTGCAGGTGGGTGATCCGCTCCCTCAGTTTCTCGACATTGCCTGACATGCTGACCTCCTGGTCCGAACTGGCCCCTGTTTCCGGCTTATAGCCCGGAAACCACGACATTTTTCAGAAAGGCTGTGCGCCCGCACCCGCCGCCCTCGAACCGCCCCAGAAAGGCAAACTACTTTACTTATCACCTTAAGACGCCGGGTCGCATCAGCTTTCGCTTTTCTCATGATAAAAACGGTGCTTATGTTCACGCAAGGGTAGGGATATGAGCATCACAACGTGTATTTTTGATGCCTATGGCACATTGTTCGATGTCAATGCAGCCGCACGGATCGCCGCGCAGGAGCCGGGGCGGGAGGCGTTCGCGGCTGTCTGGCCGGACCTGGCCGAGGCATGGCGGCGCAAACAACTGGAATACAGCTGGCTCAGGGCGATAACGGGCGATCACACGGATTTCTGGACCGTGACCCAGGACGGGCTCGACTGGGCAATGGAGGCCTGCGGCCAATCCGATCCGGACCTGCGAGAGCGGCTGCTCCAACTCTACTTCGAACTCGACGCCTATCCCGAAGTGCCCGACATGCTGCGCGACCTGCGCAACCGTGGGATGAAAACCGCCATTCTGTCCAATGGCTCTCCCAAGATGCTGGAAGGTGCTGTAAACTCGGCCGGGATCGGCGCGTTGCTGGACGATGTGCTGTCGGTCGAAAGCGTTGGGGTCTTCAAACCGGCCTCTGCGGTTTACGATCTTGTGGGCGCACGGTTCGACACCGACCCGTCGCAGGTCCTGTTTGCCAGTTCCAATGGGTGGGATGCCGCCGCGGCCTCCGCCTATGGGTTTTTCACCGTATGGGTCAATCGGCGCGGCGATCCCGTCGACCGCATGCCCGGCCGGCCTTCACTAGTGGTTTCGGATCTTTCCGATGTTTCAAATCTCAAGGAAATTTAGTGCCCAACTTTCAGACGTCCGACGGAATATCGCTTTACTATGAAGACGAAGGCGACGGCCTCCCCATCCTCTGCCTGTCCGGTCTGACCCGCAATTCAAGGGATTTCGACTACGTGGCCCCGCACCTTGCCGGCGCCCGCCTGATCCGCATGGATTACCGGGGCCGCGGCCTGTCGGATCATGCGGACCCGGCGACCTACGCGGTCCCGGTCGAGGCGCGCGATGCGGTCGAATTGCTGGATCACCTGGGCGTGGACAGGGTCGGAGTGCTGGGCACCTCCCGCGGCGGGATGATCGCCATGGTGATGGGGGCCACGGTGCCCGACCGCCTGCGCGGCGTCGCCCTGAACGATGTCGGGCCCGAGATCGAAACCGGCGGGTTGTCGGCGATCATGGGCTACCTGGGCAAGAACCCGCCCTTCGCCACGTTCGACGAGGCCGCCAAGGCGCGGCTGGACCTGCCGCAATTCCCCGGCGTGCCGCTGGAACGATGGCGCAAGGACGTCACCCATACCGCGACCGAAACGCCCGAGGGGCTGAAGATCAATTACGATCCCAGGCTCCGCGACGCGGTGGCAGCAGTGATGGAGGCGCCCTCTCCCGATCTCTGGCCGCTTTTCGACACGCTGGCCGACCTGCCCGTGGCGGTGATCCGCGGCATGAATTCCGATCTTCTCAGCGCGGGGGCGGTTGAAAGGATGTGTCAACGACATCCCGGCATGATCGTCGCCGAAGTCCCGAATCGCGGGCATATTCCCTTTCTCGACGAACCTGAATCGCTTGCTGCCCTGCGCAGCTGGATGGAGGCGATGGCATGAACTACGACATGATCGAAGCGGCGGCAGAGCGCGCCAACGGACATATCCGGCACACCCCGATGGTGAACTCTCCGTTCATCGACAAGATCGCGGGGCGCAAGGTCTATATCAAACCGGAATGCCTGCAGCATACCGGCAGCTTCAAGGCGCGCGGCGCCTGGTCGGCCCTGTCGGCAATGGACCCGGCGGTCCGCAAATCCGGGGTGATGGCCTATTCCTCGGGCAACCACGCCCAGGGCGTCGCCTGGTCGGCGGCCCAGCACGGTGCCCCGGCGGTGATCCTGATGCCCGCGGACGCGCCTCAGCTGAAGCGCAACAACACCAAGGCATTGGGCGCCCGCGTGGTGCTCTATGATCGTGCGACCGAGGATCGCGAGGAAAAAGGCCTGGCCCTGGCCACCGATCTGAACCTGACGCTGGTCAAACCCTATGACGACCCTCACGTGATCGCCGGCCAGGGCACCGTCGGGTTGGAAATCGCCGCCCAGGCGGCCGAGCTTGGCATCGAAGAGGCCGACGTTCTGGTCTGTTGCGGTGGTGGCGGCCTGACCTCCGGTATCGCACTGGCGCTGGAACAGAAGGCCCCCGGCCTGCGCGTCCGCCCGGTAGAGCCCGAGCATTTCGACGATGTCGCCCGCTCGCTCTCGGCCGGTTCAATCTCGCGCAACAACCGGATGGATGGCTCGATCTGCGATGCCATCGTCACGCCGCAGCCCGGCGATCTGACCTTCCCGATCATGCAGCGGCTGTGCGGTCCCGGCCTGTCGGTCAGCGATGACGAAGCGCTCAACGCGATGGCGCAGGCCTTCCTGCGGCTCAAGCTGGTGGCGGAACCGGGCGGCGCCGTCGCGCTGGCCGCCGCGCTGAACCGCAAGAACGAGATCAGCGGCGACGCGGTGATCGTCGTGATCTCGGGCGGCAACGTCGACCCGATGATGTTCTCGCGCTCGCTGATTTCCCACGCGGACGTCGCCTGATGTTCTTCGACGACCTCACGCCCGGCTACCAGTTCCAGACGGAACCGTATCGACTGACCGAGGCCGAGATCATGGACTACGCCCGCATCTACGATCCGCAGCCCTTCCATATCGATCCGGAGGCCGCGGCGGCCTCCATCTATGGCGGGATCATCGCCAGCGGGTTGCAGACCGTGGCCATCGCCTTTGCCCAGACCCTGCGCGCCAATGTCTTCAACGAGGCTTCGATGGGCTCGCCCGGCATGGATGCGATCCGCTGGCTGAAACCGGTGCGTCCGGGCGATGCGCTGACCGTGACGGGCACCGTCACCAGCGCCACGCCGTCGGCCTCGCGCCCCGACCGGGGCCGCGTGGTGATCGACTATTCCGTTGAAAATCAACAGGGTGAGATCGTGGTGACCTACCAGATCACCCACCTCCTCAAGCGCCGCCCCGCTACCTGAAAAGACACATCTGAAACTAATTGACATCGACAACTATAATGCGTCATTCTCCGCCCCAACAGGGAGGATTCCATGCGCACACAGGTTGCCATCATCGGCGGCGGGCCTTCGGGGCTGCTGCTGTCTCAGCTTTTGCACAAGGCCGGGATCGACTCGGTCGTTCTGGAGCGTAAGACCCGCGACTACGTCCTGGGTCGCATCCGCGCCGGCGTGCTGGAACAGGGCCTTGTCGGCCTCATGCGCGAGGCCGGCGTCGCTGACCGCATGGAGGCCGAAGGGTTCATCCATGACGGCACGCTGATCGCGGCCAACAACGAAGCCTTCCGCATAGACTTTGCCAAGCATACCGGCACGCATGTCACCGTCTACGGCCAGACCGAGGTGACCCGCGACCTCTACGATGCGCGCGAGGCGACGGGCGGCTCGATCCTCTTCAACGCCGAGGACGTGACGATCCACGATGTCGACACCGACCACCCATACGTCACCTACCGCACCGACGGGCAGGACGGCCGGGTGGATTGCGATTTCATCGCCGGATGCGACGGGTTCCACGGCGTGTCGCGCCAGACGATCCCCGACACCGTCCGCAAAGAATACGAAAAGGTCTACCCGTTCGGTTGGCTCGGCATCCTGTCGGAAACGCCCCCCGTCGACGACGAACTGATCTACGCCAATTCGCCGCGCGGCTTCGCGCTGTGTTCGATGCGGAACGCGTCACTGTCGCGCTATTACGTGCAATGCCCGCTGACCGACACGCCCGAGCAATGGTCCGACGACGCCTTCTGGGAAGAGCTGAAACGCCGCATCCCAGAAGAGGCCGCGGACAAGCTGGTCACCGGCCCGTCCATCGAGAAATCCATCGCCCCGCTGCGGTCCTTCGTGACCGAACCGATGCGGTGGGGCCGGTTGTTCCTGTGCGGCGACGCGGCCCATATCGTGCCACCGACCGGCGCCAAGGGGCTGAACACCGCGGCCAGTGACATTCACTACCTCTTCGAGGGGTTGAAGGATTATTACCTCGACAAATCCTCCGCAGGGATCGACCATTATTCCGAACGCGCCCTGCTGCGCATCTGGAAGGCGGAACGTTTCAGCTGGTGGATGACCACGCTGCTGCACCGTTTCCCCGACCAGACCGAATTCGACCTGAAGATGCAGCAGGCAGAGCTCGCGTTCCTGCGTGACAGCGACACCGCGCAGAAAGCCATGGCCGAAAATTATGTGGGACTTCCATACTGATGCGTATAGCGGAACTTGACGGGCTGCATGTCCACTACACCGACGAAGGCGATCCGGATGGCGCGCCCGTCGTCTTCGCCAATTCCCTAGGCACCGATCTGCGGCTCTGGGACAAGGTGCTGCCGCTGTTGCCCGCCGGGCTACGCCTGATCCGCTACGACAAGCGCGGCCATGGCCTGACCCAGGCAAGCAAGGCGCCCTATTCCATGGGCATGCTGGTGCGCGATGCCGAACAGTTGCTCGACCATCTGGGCGTCAAGGACGCGCTGTTTGTCGGGCTGTCCATCGGCGGCATGATCGGCCAGGGCCTTTCGGTCAAGCGGATGGACCAGGTGCGCGCGCTGGTGATCTCGAACTCCGCCGCCAAGATCGGCACCGCCGACATGTGGCACGAACGGATCGCCGCCGCCCGGGCGGGCGGGATCGAACCCATGGCAGATACGGTCATGGAGCGGTGGTTTTCCAAGAAGTTCCGCGCCAAGCCGGAACTGCATGCCTGGCGGTCGATGCTCGTCCAGCAGACGGTCGATGGCTATACCGGCTGCTGCGCCGCCATTGCCGGGACGGATTTCTATACGCCGACGTCCGGTCTGCGCCTGCCCGTGCAGGGCATCGCCGGATCCGAAGACGGCGCGACGCCGCCCGACCTGGTGCGCGAAACCATCGACCTGGTGCCCGGGTCGCGCTTTGCACTGATGCGCGGCGCGGGCCACCTGCCCTGCGTCGAGGACCCGGAGGGCTATGCCCGCATCCTCACCGATTTCATCAAGGAGACAGGCCATGTCTGACCGCCGCAAGGCCGGAGAGGCCACCCGCCGCGCCGTATTGGGCGAGGCCCATGTGAACAAGTCGCAGGGCAGCTCGGACGATTTCAATTCGGGCTTCATCGACCTGATCACCGAAGGCGCCTGGGGCACCGTCTGGTCGTCGGACGCGATCACCAAGCGGGAACGCTCGATGCTGACCCTCGCCCTGCTCGCGGGTCTCGGCAATTTCGAGGAATTCGAACTGCACCTGCGCGCCACGGTGAACACCGGCGCCACCCCCGACGATATCCGCGAGGTGCTGCACCACGTCGCGATCTATGCCGGCGTGCCCCGCGCGAACCACGCGTTCAAGCTGGCCCGCCAAATCTATGCCGAACTGGAGGACCAAGGCGATGAGTGACACCGACCACGGACCGCTGATCCCGCGCAACCGGGATGCACATCCGCCCGCCTATGACATCGACTACAAGACCTCCGTGCCGCGCAGCCCGCGCTGGTCGCTCCTGTCGATGGAATCCACCCCGTCCGAGGAAACAGGCCCCCGTTTCGGCCATTCCCTGCTGGGCGAATGGGACAACAACCTGATCATGAACTGGACCCGCGGCAAATCTCCGGCCGTCGGCGAACGTATCCTCGTTCATGGTCGTGTGCTGGATGAAAACGGCCGCCCCGTGCCCGACACGCTGGTCGAGATCTGGCAGGCCAATGCAGGCGGGCGCTATCGCCACAAGAAGGACACCTACTTTGCCCCGCTCGACCCGAACTTCGGCGGCTGCGGGCGCACGATCACCGACGAAAACGGCTATTACGAGTTCCTGACGATCCGCCCCGGCGCCTATCCCTGGCCCAACCGGGCGAATGACTGGCGGCCGATGCATATCCACTTCTCGATCTTCGGGCACAGCTTTGGCCAGCGCCTGATCTCGCAGATGTATTTCGAGGGCGATCCGCTGATCAATCACTGCCCGATTGCCGCGACGATCAAGGACCGCTCGCAGCTGGATACGCTGGTCGCGCCGCTCGATTTCTCGAAATCGCGGCCGCTGGATTTCCTGGCCTACAAGTTCGACATCGTACTGCGCGGCCGCCGCCAGACCATGTTCGAAAACAAGCTGGAGGGGATGTGATATGGTCCAGAAACTCGACACCCTGATCGAAACGCCCTCCCAGACGGCGGGTCCCTACGTGCATATCGGCTGCATGCCGACCTATGCGGGAAATGCCGGCGCCTATGACCAGGAGATCGGCGAAAGCCCGATTGCCGACGGCGCCAAGGGCGAGATCATCGAGATCACCGGAGAGGTCATCGACGGCACCGGCTGGGCGCTGCGCGACGCGATGCTGGAAAGCTGGCAGGCCGATGCCGCGGGCAAATTCCCCGGCTCCGACGGCGCCGATCCGGCGGTCAACGGCTTCTGCCGGTTCGCCGCCGATGCCGAGACCGGCAAGTTCACCCTGCGCACCGTCAAACCCGGTGCCGTGCCCGCCCGCGGCGGCGTGATGCAGGCGCCCCATATCTCGATCTGGATCGTGGCGCGGGGGATCAATGTCGGCCTCCAGTCCCGCATCTATTTCGAGGACGAGGACAACAGCGCCGACCCTCTGCTGAACCGGATCGAACAGAAAAACCGCGTCGAGACCCTGATTGCAAAGAAGACCGGCGAGGGCCAGTATGCCTTCAACGTTGTCCTTCAGGGCGAAAATGAAACGGTATTTCTGGATATCTGAATGAGCGACATCATCCTGGTCCACGGCGCCTGTCACGGTGCCTGGTGCTGGCGCGACGTGATCCCCGGGCTCGAAGCCCGGGGTCATCGCGTGCGCGCCCTCGACATGCCCGGCCGCGGGGTGCCCGACGATGCGGGCGGCCTGACCCTCGCCGATCAGGCCGACACGATCCTGGCCGCGCTGGACGGCCCCGCCGTGCTGGTGGGCCATTCTGCCGGGGGGCTGTCGATCTCGGCCGCCGCGCAGGCCGCTCCGGACAAGGTGCAGCACCTGGTCTACGTGGCCGCCCTTCTGCCGCGCGACGGCGACAGCCTGGGCGAGATGATGCAGGCCCTCGAAGGCGACCGCGCCACCCTGCCGATCACCCGCACCGAGAACCGGCTGGGCTATTGCTTCGACACCGACGGCGCGGGGCCCAAGCTCTATAACGGCGCGACCGAGGAGCAGATGGCCTGGGCGCTGCCCCAGATCTGCGCCGAACCCTCCGGCCCGCATCGCGACCGGATCAAGCTGGGGGCGGCGTTCGACGCCCTGCCCAAATCCTATATCCGCTGCCAGCAGGACCTGGTGATCCCTGCCATCGACCAGACCCGCCTGGCCGCCAACCTGCCCGCGCGGAACATCCACGACCTGGACACGGGCCATTCGCCCTTCCTGTCCGAGGCCAAGGCGCTGACCGCGCTCATCGACCAGATTGCCAAGGAGGGCTGATGCCCGGTTCCGTCCACGACAGCGTCATCTATCACAAGCTCTTCGATGCCGGTGAGGCCTCCCGCCTGTTCACCGACAGCGCCGAGGTCCGCGCGATGCTCATCGTCGAGGGCGCGCTGGCCAAGGCGCAGGGCGCGCTTGGCATCATCCCCGAAATCAGCGCCGCCGCGATCCACCGCGCGACGCTGGAAATCGTGATCGACGCGGGCGGGCTGGGCAATGCGGCGGCCAAGAACGGCGTGCCGGTCCCCGGCCTCGTCGCCGCCTTCCGCGAGGAAATGAAGGGCCCCGAACATGCGCAATACCTGCATTGGGGCGCGACCTCTCAGGATATCGTCGATACAGGGCTGATGCTGCGCCTGCGCCAATTGCTCTCGCTGGTCGAGGATGGGCTGCGCGCGACGCTCTCCGATCTCGGCAAACTGGCAGACCAGCATGCCGACACGACCATGGCAGGGCGCACCTACGGGCAATACGCGACCCCGGTCAGTTTCGGGTCGGTCGTGGCGGGCTGGGGCAACCCACTTCTGTCACTTCTGTCAGAACTGGATGATCTGAGATCCAAGAATTTACTCGTCTCACTCTCCGGCGCAGCGGGCACTGGCGGGGTCTGGGGCGAACAGGCCGGCCCCCTGCGGGCCGCGCTGGCCGATGGGTTGGGGCTGGCGGATCCGGGCCGGTCCTGGCACGCGGATCGCGGCCCGATCCTGCGCATCGCCGACTGGCTGACCCGCGTTGCCACGGCCATCGGCAAGATGGGCGAAGACCTGATCGCCATGGCCCAGTCCGGCATCGGGGAAATCCGCCTTGGCGCGTCCGGCGGGTCTTCGACCATGCCGCAGAAGCAGAACCCGGTGCAGCCCTCGGTCATGGTCGCCACCGCGCGGCAGGTGATCGGGCTGAACGCCACGCTTCAGGGCACCGGCCTGGCACGGCAGGAACGCGACGGCGCCGCGTGGTTCACCGAATGGATGACCTTGCCGCAGCTTTGCCTCTCTGCCGCCACCGCCGTTCAGACCGCGCGCAGCCTAGCCCCCGGCCTCGCACCGGACCCGCAGGCCATGCTGCGCGCCTTCGAGGGTGGCCAGGGCCTGATCCATGCCGAAGCGCTCAGCTTCCGCCTGGCCGCGCACATGCCCCGCCCCGAGGCCCAGGCCGAGGTCAAGCGCCTCTGCCTCGAGGTCCAGCAAACCGGCGCGCACCTAGCCGATGCGACCCGCGCGGCCTATCCCGACATCGACACCGACGACATCTTCGATCTGTCCCGGCAGATGGGCGACGCCCCCGATCAGGCCCGTGCCTTCGCGGCCAGGGCGGCCTCGGCCTAATGCTGCGACAAGTTGCGAAATTTGATTCCGACAGGTGGAATTGAAGAAAATCCTCGCATAAGGTGCGCCCGACAGTTCAGGGTCAAACCGTCCAGAGGGAGGATTCCATGGGAAAGATTCGTGCGGCCGTCTGCCGTGAGTTCAATACGCCGCTGACCGTAGAAGAGGTCGAGCTGCGCAAGCCGCAGACCGGCGAGGTCGAGGTCGACCTGCATGCCGTGGCGATCTGCCATTCCGACATCTCCTACTGGCAGGGCGGCTTCGGCGGATCGCTTCCGGCGGTCTACGGGCACGAAGCGGCAGGCGTCGTGACCGCGGTCGGCGAAAATGTCGTCGGCATCAAGGAAGGCGACAGCGTCTGCGTGACCCTGATCCATGCCTGCGGCCATTGCACCACCTGTCAGTCCGGTAAGCCGACGATCTGCGAAACCCCGGTCGACAACCTGGGCCAGAGCCCGATCGCCATGGGCGATGAACCCGTCTTCAAGGCGATGGCCACCGGCGCCTTCGCCGAAAAGGTCGTCGTCGATCAGTCGCAGCTCTGCGTCATCCCCGAGGACATGCCCAAGGACAGCGCCGCGCTGATCTCCTGCGGGGTGATCACCGGTGTCGGCGCAGCCGTCTTTGCCGCCGATATCGAGGTCGGGCAGGACGTCGTGGTGATCGGTGCCGGCGGCGTCGGCCTGAACGCCATCCAGGGCGCCCGCATCGCCGGTGCCCGCCGCATCGTCGCCGTCGACATGCTGGAAGACAAGCTGGAGGTCGCAAAGGAATTCGGCGCGACCGATACCGTCCTCGCCGAGGGCAAGCCCTGGTCCGAGGTCAAGAAGATCCTCGGCCGTGGTGCCGACGCGGTGCTGGTCACCGTCGGTGTCGCGCAGGTCTACGACCAGGCGCCCCGCTACCTGGGCTGGGGCGGCAAGGTCGTCATGGTCGGCATGCCGCATGGCGACAAGGTGTCGACTTATTCGCCGCTCATCATGGCCAACCAGGGCCAGGGCATCGTCGGCTCCAAGATGGGTGACATGGTCATCAAGCGCGACATTCCGTGGATCGTCGACATGTACCAGCAGGGCCGCCTGAAGCTGGACGAGCTGATCTCGGGCCGCTGGACGCTCGACCAGATCAACGACGCGATCGAGGATACCAAGTCCGGTGCCGCGCGCCGGAACGTCATCATGCTCAAGTGAAGCTCGACACGCTCGATATCGTCGTGACCGCCCCGCCCGCTCCGGGCTGGGGCGGGCGCTACTGGATCCTGGTTAAGGTCACGACCGATACCGGGATCACCGGCTGGGGGGAATGCTACGCCGCCTCCGTCGGACCCGAGGCGATGACCCACGTCATCCGCGACGTCTTTGACCGCCACATGGCCGGCGAAAGCCCCGAGAATATCGAGTTGATGTTCCGCCGCGCCTATTCCGCCGGGTTCACGCAACGCCCCGACCTGACCGTCATGGGCGCGTTTTCCGGGCTCGAGATCGCCTGCTGGGACATCCTCGGCAAGGACCGCGACCGCCCCGTCTGGGCGCTGATGGGCGGCCGGATGAACGACCGCCTGCGCGCCTATTCCTACCTCTATCCCCTGCCCGGCCATCCCCTGCCCGACTTCTGGGCCGATCCCGACATGGCCGCCGACAGCGCCCGCGACCTGGTGGCGCGCGGTTACACGGCGGTCAAGTTCGACCCCGCCGGCCCCTACACGATCCGCGGCGGCCACATGCCCGCCCTGTCCGACATCGACCGCTCCGCCCGGTTCTGCGCCGCCATCCGCGCCGCTGTCGGCACCCGGGCCGACCTGCTCTTCGGCACCCATGGCCAGTTCACCCCCGACGGCGCCCTGCGCATGGCCCGCGCCATCGCCCCCCACGACCCGCTCTGGTTCGAGGAACCGGTGCCGCCGGATGATATCGCAGCTATTGAATATGTCGCGCGCAATACCCATATCCCTGTTTCGGCCGGCGAACGACTGACGACCAAGCCCGAATTCGCCGCCCTCCTCCGCGCCGGGGTCCGCATCCTGCAACCCGCCCTGGGCCGCGCCGGCGGGCTGTGGGAGGGCAAGAAGATCGCCACCCTGGCCGAAGCCGCCGGCGCCCAGATCGCCCCGCATCTCTATGCCGGGCCGGTCGAATGGGCCGCCAATGTCCACCTTGCCGCGACCTGTCCGAACCTGCTGATGATCGAAACTATCGAAACCCCCTTCCACGACGCCCTGATCAAGGGCGCGATCCGGGTCGAGGACGGGCATGTCCCGCCCCCCACCACCCCCGGCCTTGGGATCGAGGTCGACGAGGCGCTGGCCCGCGCGCATCCCTATACCGGCACCGATCTGCACCTTTCGATGCAGGAAGCGCCCTGCGACTACGCGAAACCGAACCTCTTCGAGGGCGGCGCACCGAGGGATGAGTGATAATCTCGCCAAAACCACACGAAAGTGTTACCTTCCGGAAAACTTGTCAGGAATTGATGCCCTTGGCTGAAGTACATGCGCCCGTGCCGCCCGCCGAAATGGAAGCCAATGCCCATTCCGCCGCGGCCTTTCTCAAGACCCTCGCCCATGAAGGGCGGCTGATGATCCTGTGCCATCTCGGCAGCGGAGAGAAATCCGTCGGAGAGCTGGAAGAGCTTCTCGACATGCGCCAAGCCGCGGTCAGCCAGATGCTGGCCCGCCTGCGCGAAGAGGGCTTCGTCGCCACCCGGCGCGAGGGCAAGACGGTCTATTACCGGCTCGCCAACGAACACACCTCCGAGGTCATCAACCTGCTCTACCGCCTGTTCTGCAAGACGGACTGAGCAGCCCCATGACCGCCGAATTCCCCGCCCCGGGCCTCAGCCATGTCTGCGACCTGCGCGTCACCCTCGACCCGATCATGGAGATGGGGCCGGGCCGCGCCGGTCAGCGCCGCATCATCCGCATCCGCGGCGGAGAGGTCGTGGGCCCGCGCCTCAACGGTCGTCTGCTCGACCTCGGGGCGGATTGGCAGACGATCTGGGGCAATGGCGTCGCACAGCTCGACACCCGCTACGCGATGGAAACCGATGACGGCGCGGTGATCGAGGTGATCAATTACGGCTATCGCCACGGCACGCCCGATGTCATCGCCCGCCTCGCCGCCGGCGAGGACGTGCCGCAATCGGAATATTACATGCGCACCCAGTGCCGGCTCGAAACCGGCGATGCCCGCTATGAATGGGTGAACCGCACGCTCTTTGTCGGCACCGGCGCCCGCAAGGCGCAGCAGGTGATCGTGTCGCTGTTCTCCATCGACTGAGGGCGGGCCGCGCTCGGCGTCACTGCCGGGCGAGACAGCATCGACAGACCTCACACCCCGCCCGGTGGCGACCTCCGCGATCAGCGCCTCTTGATATCGCACGACAAGGTCGGGCCAGCCGTTGCAGCCCGTCCCTCATCCGTCCGAAAACCGCGCCTTCAACCCGCGCACATCCCGCATCATCGAGGTCAGATCCAGCCCCACCGCCGTGAACCCGGCCCCCAGTTCCATCAGTCGGCGGGCGAAATCCTCGTTCAGCGTCAGGATGCCCGACGGCACACCGATGGCCTTGAGCCGGGTGAAGGCATCCTCGATCGCCGCGATGACCTCAGGGTGGCCCTGGTCGCCCGGATGCCCCATCGACCCCGACAGGTCCGCCGGGCCGATGAACACGCCATCAACCCCGTCGACGCTCGCGATATCTTCCAGCTGTTCCATCGCCTGGATGGTTTCCACCTGCACGATCAGGCAAAGCTCTTCCTCGGCGCGCTTCAGGTAATCGGGGATCAGCCCGAACCGCCCGGCCCGCACCGCACCCGCCATGCCGCGCATCCCGTTGGGCGGATAGCGCATCGCGGTCACGGCCGCGCGGGCCTCTTCCACATTCTGCACGTAAGGGATCATCAGGGTCTGCGCGCCCATATCCAGGTACCGCTTGATATAGGCGGGGTCGTTCGACACCGGACGCACGATGGCCGACACCTCAGGGTAACCGGCAATCGCCTGCAAGGCGGGCTGCACCTGGTGCGCCTCGGTCATGGCGTGTTCGGTGTCGATCAGCACCCAGTCAAAGCCGGTGGCGGCCATCGCCTCCGGCACGGTCGATCCACTGATCGAATTCCAGATGCCCAGCTGATGCCGGCCCTCTTTCAACGCCGCCTTGAAGCGGTTCTTCGGCAGTTCCATCCTGTCCTCCCCGATTGTCGTGATCTCAATCCGCCAGCAGCGACGCCATGCGCCGCATGGCCAGGGCATAGCCCTCCACCCCGCAGCCCGCGATCACCGCATCGGCGCGGAACGAGACGTAGGAATGGTGGCGGAAACTCTCGCGCTTGTGCACGTTGGAAATGTGAACCTCGATCACCGGTCCCTCGAACGTGTTCAGCGCATCGAGGATCGCGACAGAAGTATGCGTATAGGCCGCCGGGTTGATGATGATCCCGGCCGAGCTCTCCCGCGCTGCGTGGACCTGTTCGACGATCTCGCCCTCGTGGTTCGACTGGTGGAACGCGACCTCCAGCCCGAAGGGCGCGGCGGTG
Organism: Pseudooceanicola atlanticus; assembly: GCF_000768315.1. Taxonomy (GTDB): domain Bacteria; phylum Pseudomonadota; class Alphaproteobacteria; order Rhodobacterales; family Rhodobacteraceae; genus Pseudooceanicola; species Pseudooceanicola atlanticus. Next base: position 357,512 of record NZ_AQQX01000001.1, on the reverse strand, counting down.
TCCCGGCACAGGGTTTCGACATCGGCCAGGGTGTCGTGGCCATAGATCTCCGGCTGGCGCTTGCCCAGCAGGTTCAGGTTCGGCCCGTTCAGGACAGTGACGGTCTTGGTCAAGGTTCGCTCCGGTCTTTGCGCGTCCGGGTGGTCTTAGCATGATCCGCCGTGGCGGGCCTAGCGGTTCCAGAGGCCGGATCCGTTGGACCGGCATTTGCACCGACGCAATACCGATGTGATACCGACGTAATACCGACGCGGAAAATCAACGGCTTGGCAGATCGGGCGACAGGGTCGGACCCTGCTCAGGCCCAGGTCTGCCGCAGCACCCGCACCCAGTTCCGCCAGCACAGTTTCTCCATCAGATCGGTGCCGATCCCGTGGTCTTCGAGCGCCTCGCGCAGCGGCACCATGCCGCCCACATCGGACATCCAGTCCGGCACCCGCGCACCATCGAAATCGGACCCGAAACCGACGCCATCCTCGCCCAGAATGCTCAGCAAGTGGTCGAGATGGCTCAACAAATTTTCAACCGGGCTTTCTTCGACGAACTTGCCGTCGGGCCGCAGGAAGCAGGTGCCGAAGTTGATCCCGACCATGCCGCCGCTCTCTGCGATCAGGCGCAGTTCCTCGTCCGACAGGTTCCGCGCGGAGGGCGTGACCGCATGGGCATTGGAATGGGTGGCCACCAGCGGCGCGTCCGAGATCTCGGCGATATCGCGCAGGCCCGCCATGTTCAGGTGGCTCAAATCCACCATTATTTTCCGACGGTTACACTCTTTCACGAGGGCTTTCCCGGCCTCCGTCAGCCCCGGCCCGATATCGGAATCCGACGGGTAGCGGAACGGCACGCCATGGCCATAGGCGGTCGGACGGCTCCAGACCGGGCCGAGCGACCGCAGGCCCGCATCGTAGAGCCAGTCCAGTTCTGCGAAATCCGGCCCGATCGCTTCGGCCCCTTCCATGTGCAGAACGGCAGCAAGAGGTTGATCGTGAATGGCTTTTTCCAGCGCATCCGCATCGGTGCAGCGCATCAGAAGCCCCATGTCGCACAGGGTCTGGAAATGCTCGATCCCGACCTTCACCCGCTCCACCGCGTGGTCGTGATCCACCGCCGGCGGCAGCGGCAGGTCATAGCGGTTCTGCTGCATGGCCGAGATATCCATCCCCGCCACCCCCGGCGTCGGAACATAGAGCGCAAAGAACCCACCGGCCCATCCCCCGGCCCTGGCACGGGGGATGTCGATCTGGCCCAGCGTATGCCCGTCGCGCACGTCCTCGGCCGTGATCCGGCCCAAGGACATCTTTAATAACAGGTCGTTATGGCCATCGAAGACGGGGATCACTTGCTGGCCTCCGCGCGGATTTCGCTCAGCGTCTTGGCGATGGTCAGCGCCTCGGGGTCGAGCTGGCAATGGATCAGCGCGGGCTTGCCGCTGGCCTTCGCACGCTCGAAGGCGGTGGCGAAATCGGCGCTGTCCTCGACCGTATCCCCATGCGCGCCAAAGGACCGGGCCATGGCGGCGAAATCGGGGTTCTTCAGCGCTGTGGCCGAGACGCGGCCGGGGAATTCGCGTTCCTGATGCATCCGGATCGTGCCGAACATGCTGTTGTCAATCACCAGCAAAATCAGGGGGATATCGAACTGAACAGCAGTGGCGAGCTCCTGAACCGTCATCATGATATCGCCGTCACCGGCCACGCAGACCACGTCACGGTCCGGCATCTGGCGCTTGGCCATGACCGCTGCCGGCAAGCCATATCCCATGGAGCCGGAGGTCGGCGCCAGCTGCGTGCCATGGTCGCGGAACCGGTAGTGGCGGTTGATCCAGGTGGCGAAATTGCCCGCCCCGTTTGTGATCGCGGCATCCGGGCCCAGCGTGTCGCGCAGCCAGCAGACGACGTCTCCCATCTGGAACTTGCCCGGCAGTGGCAACGGGTCCTGTGACCAGTCGAGATAGGCCTGCCGCAGCTCTCCGACCCAGCCGCTCTGCCGGTTGGGACCGGGCAGGTCAGAGACCGCGTCGATGAACCCGCGCGCCGTCCCCACGAGGCCCAGACCGGGCTGGTAGACGCGGCCGATCTCCTCCGGATCCGCATGGAGATGCACAAGGCGGTCATCCTGCGCCCCGATCCCCAGCAGCGTGTAATTTTGCGACGGGCTTTCGGACAGGCGCCCACCCAGCATCAGGACGAGGTCCGCTTCCTTTATGCCTTTCAACAGCTTGGGGTTCGCCCCGATGCTGAGGTCGCCGACATAATTCGGATGATCCGCGGGGAAGGCACCGCCCCGCCGGAACTCCACCGCGACGGGCAGGGCATGACGTTCGGCAAAGGCGATCATCGCCTCGCGCGCCGGCCCCTGCCATGCGCCATCCCCCAGGATCGCCACCGGTCGTTCCGCGCGCGCCAGTCGATCTGCCAGGTCACTGACGGCCTCTGCCGAGGGCGCGATTTGGATGGGCCGTGCCTGGCCACCATCGGGGACATCGGCCAGGTCGCTCAGCATGTCTTCGGGCAGCGCGACGACCACCGGGCCGGGGCGCCCCTGGGTGGCGACGCGGAAGGCACGGGTCACCAGTTCGGGAATGCGCGCGGCATCGTCGATCTCGAACGCCCACTTGCACATGGTGCCAAAGACGGCACCGTAATCAAGCTCCTGAAATGCCTCGCGATATTTCATCGCGCGACCGATCTGGCCGACGAAGAGGATCATCGGCGTGCTGTCCTGCATCGCCACGTGAACCCCCGCCGCGGCATTGGTCGCGCCGGGGCCGCGGGTGACGAAGCAGATGCCGGGCTTGCCGGTCATCTTGCCATAGGCCTCGGCCATCATGGCCGCGCCCCCCTCCTGCCGGCAGGTCAGAAGATCGACGCCCGAATCGAGCAGCGCATCCAGAACGCTGAGATAACTTTCCCCCGGCACGCAGGTGGCACGCTCCACCCCCTGCACCAGAAGCTGATCCACCAGAATTTGCGCGCCTGTCCGTTCCATCGGGCCCTCTTGAGTTCATTCGGGCGGAGATTGGACGGTTTCGCGCCGGATGACCATAGCCCCGGGCCGCGCAAGTCGCGTCAATTGCGGCCGAAACGGCGGCGGAACCTGTCCTTCAATTCCTGCATCAGCGGCTTTTCGGCAAAGCCCGCAGCACCCAGAGATGTCGAAACGACCTGCAGCAATTCCCACCGACGCGCAGCATATTCAGCATCCGGAATCGGTTTGAATTCTTCCGGCTTTCTGAGGTGGATGTAGAATTCGAACACGCTGGTTTCCGTGATCTCTTCGATATCGAACCGGATAAGCCCCAATTGCCGCAGATCGCGGTACATCAGCTCGAACAGCTCGGGAAAGAATGTGGTGCAATGGGCATCGCGATAGGGGCCGGGATCGGTCCGGTCGGCCACGTATTTCGCAAAGACGTCGTGCGGGTCGGTGGAGGGCCGAACCTCTCCGATCCTTGCCGTCGCGATGTCCACGGCATCGACCATGTGCCCGTCCGCATGGGCGCGCGCCTGGTTGAACAGGTAGTCGAACAGCGTCTCGGGCGAAGGCTGCCGCCGCCCGTCGTAATAGGCGCCCAGCCAGTCACTCAGCCGTGTCGGCATGCGGAAATGGTCGAAACAGGCACGATAATCCGGCACCACCATGCTGAGCATCCCGCCCGGCGCCAGCGCATCATAGCAGCCCTGCAGGAAGAGGATCGGATTGGGCAGGTGTTCGAAATTATGCGACGAGATAATGTAGCCCAGCTGCCCCTCCAGCCCGGCCTCACGGACAACGTCACCGATCCCCGAGGCATCGCCGACAAGGTCGACCTCTTCGATCTCGTGCAGGCGATCGTTGGGCACCATTACGTCCTTGCGCGCATTGTCCCGCAACCGTTCGGTGTCGAACACGTCGAGCGTCAGGATGTCATACCCGTCCCGTTTGGCGAGGGTCGGATTGAAATAGGGGGCGATCTCGATCCCCTTTTTGGTCGTATCCACGTATTTCAATAATTCGGCCGGCGAGCCCATTCGGGTAACTCCTGAAAACAATGCGCTTTCGACTATCCCTCATTCGCTCATGCGGACAAGTCGGCAATGGGTCACCGGGCGATTGTCCGCGCCGATTGCACAGAGCGTCGGCAGACGAGCGCCGGGGCGCTGACGGATATGTTTTTGGAAATGATCGGTCTGGTGACCCCGGCAGGATTCGAACCTGCAACCTGCCCCTTAGGAGGGGGCTGCTCTATCCAGTTGAGCCACGGGGCCGCCGTTTCGGGTCTTAGCCCAGGCAGAGACGCTTGTCATGCCCGTGTTGGCACGCGGGACGTCCCTCGTCACGATTTGCGGTAAATTGTCAGGGGATCTCATCTTCAAGAAGGCAGATATTAAGGGTTTCCCCCTCATGTTCGCCTCCAAACCCCAGCGGACCAAGTCCGTCCGGGGCGATGTGCGATAGGCGGGTCCGCCGCTGCTTAGGGCAAAGGAAAACTTGAAATGACGACACCCCTGACCGGCAATCAGGTCCAATCCTCGGAAGGTTTGCGACGCCTGTCCCCGTTCTACTGGTTCGGAAACCTCCGCCTGGCCGTCAAACTGCCCATGATCATCGTGGTGCTGGGCGGCCTGGTCGCGGTGGTCCTGACAGCGACCTCCTATTTCGACTCGCGTGCCATCATGCTGGACGAGATCAAGTCAAAGTTCTACTCGACCCTCGAATCGCGCAGAAATCAGGTCGTCGCGCTGTTCGAAGCGACCGAACAGGACATCCTGCTTCAGGCCGACAACCCGACCACCCTGAATGCCCTGACCAGTTTCTCGCTGGCCTGGCGCACGATCGGCGACGGGCAGAAAGAAACGCTCCAGTCCAATTACATCTCGGACAACCCGATGCCGTCGGGACAGAAGGATGCCTACGTGGCGACCAATGACGGGTCGCAATACGATGTCGCACACCAGAAATTCCACGGCTACTTCCGCAAGCTGCTGAAAGCGCGCGGTTACTACGACATCATGCTGGTCGATGCCGATGGCAACGTCGTCTACTCCGTCTTCAAGGAAATCGACTTCGCGACCAACCTGATGGACGGGGAATGGCGGACGACCGATCTGGCCAACGCATTCCGCACCGCCAAGACCCTGAAATCCGGCGAGGTCACGTTCTTCGATTTCCGACCCTATGCACCCAGCAATAATGCCCCTGCCAGCTTCATGGCGACACCCCTCATCAAGAACGGTGAAGTGAAGGGCGCGCTGATCATTCAGACCCCCACGACCCGCCTGAACAAGATCGCGCAAAGCAGCTATGGCCTCGGCCAGACCGGAGAGGCGATTTTGTTGGGGTCCGACTTCCTGGCTCGCTCCGCCTCGCGCTTCGATGGCAGCCACGGCTTGCTTTCTCCGATCGAACGTCGCTCGTACCGCGAGGCCGCCTTTGCCGGCGAAGACCCGGGCTTCGTCACCAGCAGAGATGAAAACGGCAATGTCCAGCATGCCATGATCGACGTCTTCAGCATCCAGAACGCGCAATGGGCGGTCGAAGTCGTGCAGAATGACGCGGAATTGCTGGCCCCGGTCATCGACCTTCGGAACATGCTGCTGATGCAGTTGGCCGGACTGATGGTCGTGCTCGCCATCATCGGCGCCCTTGTCGGTCGGTCCGTGTCGAAACCGTTCATCAAGGTGGCGACGCGTCTGCGCTCGATGGCGGATGGCAACCTCTCCAGCCCGATTCCCCATACCGACCGTCGCGAAGATGCGGGCGACCTGGCCCGCAACCTGGAAAATCTCCGCGGCAAACTGGAAACCGCCGAGGTGGAGCGCCGTCGAAACGATGCCAAGGCGCAGCAACAGCAGATCGTGGTGGATCATCTGACGGCAAGCATCGGCGAACTGGCCCAGGGCAACCTGACCGCCCGCATCGACACCGTCTTCGACGATGATTACGAAGCCCTGCGCGAAGCCTTCAATGCGGCCCTGGCCAAGCTGAACGAGACGGTGACCTCGCTCCTCATGGCCGCGCAGGAGATCGATGATAATGCCCGCGATGTCGAAACCGCGTCCAACGATCTGAGTCAGAAAGCCATCGAACAGGCTGCCAGCCTAGAAGAAACCGCCGCCGCGATCACCGAATTGTCGGCATCCGTCAAATCGACGGCCGATGCGGCGGGCGAGGCCGACAAGATCATGGGCCATGCGAAGGACGACGCAAAGGAAAGCAATGACGTCGTGAACCGCGCGATGAAGGCGATGGACCGCATCTCAACATCGTCGCAGAAGATCAGCCAGGTCACCTCCGTGATCGAAGATCTGGCCTTCCAGACCAACCTGCTGGCGCTCAACGCCGGCGTCGAAGCCGCCCGGGCGGGCGAGGCGGGACGCGGCTTCGCCGTTGTCGCCTCTGAAGTGCGGGCGTTGGCGCAGCGGTCGTCCGAAGCGGCGAAAGAGATCAACTCGCTGATCAAGGAAAGCTCGGACAACGTCGTGGACGGGGTGGAACTGGTGGAAAAAGCCGGTGCCTCCTTCGAAAGCCTGATCGGCGATTTCGACAAGGTCTCGGCCTCCGTCTCCTCCATCGCTGCGGCGGCGCGCGAACAGTCGATCGGCCTCGAGGAGATCAATACAGCCGTCGACCAACTGGATGGCGTGACCCAGAAGAACGCCGCCGTCGCGACGCAGGTCCACGGGACCGGCAAGACGATGGTCAACGAGGCGGCGAAGCTGATGCAGGTCTCCAGCGCGTTCCACGTCGATCGCAGCCATGTCCCGCAAAGCGCGGCCGTCCCGGCTCCGCAGCCTGCCCGGCAACGCGCCGTGGTGAACGCACCGGTTGCGCGCATCGACGATGTCGCCGACGAGGAATGGTCGGAATTCTGACCGCCCCAAAGCCCTGAGTATAACCAGGACTCGGTGCATCCAGCACCGGGTCTTGTTGCGTGAAGGGTCATCCCGGAATACGTTGGTTACAGACCAACTCTTTCAGGACGTTACATAGTGACCAGACCCGCGACCCGCCCCCTGACCCTGCGAGATGTTTCCGAAGCGTCGGGGGTGTCCGAAATGACGGTCAGCCGGGTCCTGCGCAATCGGGGCGATGTGTCGGCCGCGACGCGGGAAAAGGTGCTGCGCGCCGCCAAGCAACTGGGATATGTGCCGAACAAGATCGCCGGCGCTTTGGCCAGCCAACGGGTCAACCTTGTTGCTGTCATCATCCCGTCCATGTCGAACATGGTCTTCCCCGAGGTGATGACCGGCATCAGCCGCGCGTTGGAGGAAACAGACCTTCAGCCGGTTGTCGGCATCACGGATTACCTGCCCGAGAAAGAGGAAAAGGTCCTGTACGAGATGCTGTCCTGGCGACCGTCCGGCGTGATCATCGCGGGGCTGGAGCATTCGGATGCCTCCCGCGCGATGATGGCCGCGGCCGGGATCCCGGTGGTCGAGATCATGGACACGGATGGCACCCCGATCGACGCAGCCGTGGGCATTTCCCACCGTCGGGCGGGGCGCATGATGGGCCAGGCGATCCTGGAGGCTGGGTATCGCCGGATCGGTTTCATGGGCACCCAACTTGGCGCGGATCACCGGGCCCGCAAGCGGTTCGAGGGCTTCACGGAGGCACTGGCCAAGGGTGGCGTCGAAATCGAGGATCGCGAATTTTACGCCAACGGGTCGGCGCTGGCCAAGGGACGCGAGATGACCCAGGCCATGCTGGAACGCTCGCCAGAACTGGATTTCCTGTATTATTCCAACGACATGATTGGTGCGGGCGGCCTACTGTGGCTGGTCGAAAAGGGATACGACGTGCCGGGAAAAATCGGTCTGGCGGGGTTCAACGATGTGCGCCTGTTGCAGGGCCTGCCGCAAAAGCTGGCCACGATGGATTCCTGCCGGGAGGAGATTGGCCGCCGCGCGGCCGAGATGATCACGGCCCGCCTGACGGACCCGGATGCGCCCGGCGGAAAGGTCGAATTGTCACCCAAGATCAACCGCGGCGACACGCTCCGCTCTCGCTGATCATGTCCCGGCCCGTTCTGGACAACCGCGCCGCACGCCGTCTTTTCCTGCATCGGCACCTGCTGGGGGATGCGCCAAAGGGGCCCGGCAAGGGCGAGGATTTGTTGCGGCTGATCACCTCGCTCGGCTTTGTCCAGGTCGACAGCGTCAGCACCGTCGAACGCGCCCATCACATGATCCTGTTCGCTCGTCGCCCCGCCTACCGGCCCAAGGCGCTGCACAGGCTGATCGAAAAGGATCGGGCGCTTTTCGAGCATTGGACCCATGATGCGTCGATCATCCCGACGGAGTTTTACCGCTACTGGCATCTGCCCTTCGACCGGTCCCGCGAGAGGCTGACAGAGCGTTGGCGCAACTGGCAGGGCGAGGCCTATCGCGACGAGTTGGACAAGGTCCGTGATCATGTCGAAAAGTACGGCCCCGTACGGTCCAGCGACCTGTTGCAGGACGAGGATCGCGGGCAGTCGGGCGGGTGGTGGAACTGGCATCCCTCAAAGGCCGCACTGGAATTCCTGTGGCGGACCGGAGAGCTGGTGATCGCCAAGCGGCAGGGATTCCAGAAATTCTATGACCTGCCGGAACGCGCCTACCCTGTCGCCCACGCGGAACCGAAGCCGACCGAAGCGGAGGCGGTGGATTGGTTCTGCAACGCCGCGCTGGACCGCCTGGGTTTTGCCACGAGCGGAGAGATCGCGGCCTTCTGGGCGACAGTCAGCCCGGCAGAGGCCAAGGACTGGGCGGCCCGCACCGTGGCGGAGGGCCGGGCGGAAGAGGTGCTGGTGGAATGCGTGGACGGGTCGAAGCGGCGCAGCATCGCGCGGCCCGGTGTCGTGGCAGAGGCCGCCGCGCTGCCCGACCCGCCGGGACGGTTGCGCATTCTCAGCCCGTTCGACCCGGCACTACGGGACCGGAACCGGGCGGAGCGGCTGTTCGGGTTTCATTACCGGATCGAGATTTTTGTGCCGGCGGCCAAAAGGAAATACGGCTACTACGTCTTCCCGATCCTCGAAGGTGACCGATTGATCGGCCGGATCGACATGAAGGCGGATCGCCCTGCTTCGGTGCTGAACGTCACCCGGCTGTGGCTGGAGCCGGGCACTCGCCCTGCAAAGGCCCGGATCAGCAAGCTGCGGTCCGAACTCGACCGTATGGCGCGGCTGGTCGACTGCACGCGCGTCGCGTTCGCCGACGACTGGCTCCGATAGCACAACGAAAAACGCCGCCCCCGAAGGCGCGGCGTTTCAATTCGGTTGCGGCCCGGATCAGCAGGCAGCGACAGCGCGCCCGGTCAGGACCTTGACCAGGTTGGCCCGGTATTCCGCCGTGCCGTGCAGGTCGCTGATCATGTCGCTGGCATCCACGGTGAGCCCGGAAATCGCGTCGGCGGAGAAGTTGCCCGACAGCGCCTCTTCGGCCTCGGTCCAGCGGAAGACACCGTCATTCGACGCACCGGTCACCGCGACGCGCACGCCATCGGCATATTTCGCGACGAAGACACCGGTCAGGGCAAAGCGCGAGGCCGGCTGTTCGAACTTCTGGTAATTCGCGGCCTCGGGAACCGGGAACTTGACGCCGGTGATGATCTCACCCTCATCCAGTGCGGTGGTGAACATGCCCTGGAAGTAGTCGTCCGCGGCGATTTCGCGGCTGTTCGTCACGATGGTCGCACCAGAGGCCAGCGCCGCCGCCGGATAGCAGGCTGCCGGGTCGTTATTGGCCAGCGAGCCGCCGATCGTGCCGCGGTTGCGCACAGCGGGGTCCCCGATATTGGAGGCGAGGGCCGCCAACGCGGGATAGGCCGAAGCATCTGCCGCGACGACCGCATGGGGCGTGGCGCCGCCGATGGTCACCGTGCTGCCCTCGGCCGACACGCCGTTCAGCTCTGCGATGCCCAGCAGGCTGACCAGTTTGGAGGGCTGGTTCAGGCGCTGCTTCATCGTCGGAATGAGCGTCTGACCACCAGAAAGCGGCTGGGCGTCTTCCTCCTTGAGGGCGGCGATGGCCTCTTCGACCGAAGAGGGTTTGACGAATTCAAAGTTGTACATCTTTTCAACTCCCTGTCTGGGGTTGGCTGCCCCGGTTGGGGGCAGCGTAGATTATTGGTTCATGGCGGTCCAGACACGGGACGGCGACAACGGCATGTCGATGTGGTCGACGGCGTGCCCGTTCCGGTTCAGTGCGTCGAGCACGGCATTGACCAGCGCCGGCGGCGACCCGATGGCCCCGGCCTCCCCGCAGCCCTTCACGCCAAGCGGATTGTGCGTGCAGGGGGTCTGGCAGGAATGGTCCACCGTGATCATCGGCAGGTCGGATGCACGCGGCATCGCGTAATCCATGTAGGAGGCCGATAGCAGCTGACCGTCGGCGTCATAAGCACAGTTTTCGAGCATGGCCTGCCCGATCCCCTGCCCCACGCCGCCATGGACCTGGCCCTCGACGATCATCGGGTTCACCACGTTGCCGAAATCGTCAGCGGCGGTGAAGTTCAGGACCTCGACCTTGCCGGTGCCCTCGTCCACCTCGACCTCGCAGATGTAGGTGCCAGAGGGATAGGTGAAGTTCGCCGGATCGTAGAACGCGGTTTCCTCGAGCCCCGGTTCGATCTGGTCGAGCGGGTAATTGTGCGGCACGTAGGCCGCCAAGGTCACGTCGCCCCAGGCCACGGATTTATCGGTGCCCGAAACGGTGAACTGGCCGTCCTTCAACTCGATATCGCCTTCGGAGGCTTCCATCAGGTGGGCTGCGATCTTCTTGGCCTTGTTGATGACCTTTTCCGCCGCCCGCACCATGGCAGAGCCGCCAACGGCAAGGGACCGGGACCCGTAGGTGCCCATGCCCATCGGGGTGTTGGCGGTGTCGCCATGCACGATCTCCACCTGGCTGGCGTCGATGCCGATCATGTCGGCGATCACCTGCGGGAAGGTGGTTTCATGCCCCTGGCCGTGGCTGTGCGACCCGGTCATGACCACGATGCCGCCGGTCGCGTTCACACGCACCGTTGCGGATTCGTACAGACCCGCACGCGCGCCCAACTGGCCGACAAGGTTCGACGGCGCGATACCGCAGGCCTCGATGTAATTGGCGATGCCAAGGCCGCGCAGCTTGCCATTCTTCTTCGACTCCGCCGCGCGGGCGTCGAAACCGGTGACATCGGCCAGCTCCAGCGCCTTGTCGAGCGTGGCGTGGTAATTGCCGGTGTCGTATTCCACCGCCACCGGGGTGGCATAGGGGAACTGATCGGGCGTGATGAAGTTCTGGCGCCGCAGCTCGGCCGGATCGACACCCAGCTCACGGGCACATTTGTCGATGCAGCGTTCCAGCTGGTAGGTCGCCTCGGGCCGGCCGGCGCCGCGATAGGCATCGACGGGCACGGTGTTGGTGAAGACGGCCTTCACGTTCACGTAGATCAGCGGGGTGCGGTAATTGCCCGCCATCAGGACGCCATGCAGCCAGGTCGGAACCGAAGGCGCAAAGGTCGACAGGTAGGCCCCCATGTTGGCATAGGTATCCGTCCGCAGCGCGGTGAAGTTGTTGTCCGCATCCAGCGCGATCTGGATTTTCGACACGTGGTCGCGGCCATGAGCGTCGGACATGAATGCCTCGGACCGGGACGAGGTCCACTTGACCGGGCGCTTGATCTGCTTGGCCGCGAAGGTGCAGAACGCCTCCTCCGCGTAGTGGAAGATCTTGGTGCCGAAACCGCCGCCCACATCCGGGGCCACGACCCGCAGCTTGTGTTCCGGAATCCCGAGGACGAAGGCGCCCATCAGCAGGCGGATCACATGCGGGTTCTGCGACGTGGTGTAGAGGGTGGAGCTGTCGTCATGCGGGGCATAATCGCCCACGGCCACACGCGGCTCCATCGGGTTGGCGACCAGGCGGTTGTTCACCAGTTCCAGCGTCGTGACATGGGCGGCCTTTTCGAAGGCTTCGTCCACGGCGGCCTTGTTCTCCTCGACGAAGCCCCAGTCGTAGCAGAGGTTCGAGGTCAGGTCGTCATGCACCTTGGGCGCACCGTCGGCGCAGGCGGCCTTCATGTCGATGACGGCGGGCAGTTCGTCGTAATCCACGACGATCGCCTCGGCCGCGTCCCGGGCCTCTTCCAGGCTGTCGGCGACCACGGCGGCGATGATCTCGCCCACGTGCCGGATCTTGCCCTCGGCCATGATCGGGTGCTTGGGCTCCTGCATCGGATTGCCGTGCTTGTCGGTCACCTGCCAGCCGCAGGGCAGACCGCCCACGGCCTCGAAATCCTTGGCCGTGAAGATGCGTACGACGCCCTGCATGTCCTGGGCCGAGGCCGTATCCACCGCGTTCAGCGTGGCATGGGCCACGTCGGCGCGAAGGAAATGAACATAGAGCTGTCCGTTGAGATTGATGTCATCGGTATAGCGACCCTTGCCGGTCAGAAACCGAATGTCTTCGCGCCGCTTGGTGCTGGCGCCGATGCCGTCCTTGGGCATGTCATATCCTCCCTGGGTTGGGTGCTCTCCCTGCACCCGAAATCGTCACCCCGCCGCTCCTCAACAGCGGGACACCACGTCCGGTTTACTCGGCGGCGACCGCCGGGACCTCCTGACCGGATGCGGCGAGGATCGCCTTGACGATATTGTGGTAGCCGGTGCAGCGGCAGATATTGCCCTCGAGGTGATGGCGAATGTCCGCTTCGGTCGGCTTGGGGTTCTGTTCCAGCAGCGATGCCGCAGCCATCACCATGCCAGGAGTGCAGAACCCGCATTGCAGGCCGTGATGGTCCTGGAAGGCCTGCTGGATCACGTTCAGCGACCCGTCGGCATTGGCCTGACCTTCGATCGTGGCAACCTCGGCCCCGTCGGCTTCGGCGGCGAACATGGTGCAGGATTTCACCTGCTTGCCGTTCACGTGTACCGTGCAGGCGCCGCACTGGCTGGTGTCGCAGCCGATATGCGTGCCGGTCAGGCCCAGTTCTTCGCGCAGGAAGGTCGACAGCAGCGTGCGCCCTTCCGCGTCTCCGGACATGGACTTGCCATTGACCGTCATAGTCACTTTCATAATTCTTCCTCCCTTATACCGTTGGAACGGGTCTTAATTTCATGACGTCAGACGCTTGAACCAGCCCTTCTTGGGCTGATCGCCGGGGCCTTCCTCGGCTTCGCTTTCGGTCTTGGGACCTTCGACGGCATTTTCGAAATTCTCGAAGAACTGGTCGGCCATCTTCTTGGCGAAGCCGTCGATGATGCGGCTGCCCAGCTGGGCCAGCTTGCCGCCGACCTTGGCCTCGACCTCGTAATGCAGGCGGGTGCCGTCCTCGATATCCTCGAGCCGCACATCCGCACCGCCCTTGGCGAAGCCGGCCGCGCCGCCCTTGCCCTCACCGGACAGGGTCAGGCTGTCGGGCTTGTTGACGTTGGAAATGGTGACCTGTCCCTTGAAGGTGGCCTTCACCGGGCCGACCTTCTGGACGACAACCGCCTCGAACCCCTCTTCGGGGGAGCCGGTCATCTCCTGGCAGCCGGGCACGCAGGCCTTCAGCACTTCGGGAGAGAGCAGAGCCGCCCATACCGTTTCGCGATCGGCCGAGATGTCCCGGGAATCAGATAGTTGCATCGGTGCTCTCCATCATATTCGATTTGAGAGTAACGCCTTATCAGCAGCCTGCAACCGGAGTTTTTCCGCATCGCGGGACTCATCGGCACCTCGATACCGCCGTTGGCGAGGAGCTGGAAGCGTGACATTGGCTCGATGAAAACGCAACCGGCGATCAGCACTCCCTTATCGCAGGGGTGCCGGATCGGCATCCTTTCAACTGCCACGAAAGGGACTCTGGATCCTGCCCCCCCGAAGGTAGTAACGTGATGACCATTATGTATTAAGAAGCCGGTTTTTTGCGGCCCGAAAGATCCCTAGGGAGCATTTTTTTGACTATTACCACACGCCTATTGAATGACGTCCTCATCAACTCTCAAGGCTTGAGCATTTCAGCCGAAAAGCAAGGGCGCCTCGGACAGACCGTTGAAGTACTGGGCGATGTAAACGGCGACGGCTATGGCGATTTCGCCGTTTGGGGCGCCACGGCTGGTCCTGAATTCAGTGTCTTTTCGGGCAGCGGTGGCGGCGCAGTCTACTACGGTGGGCCCGACGTTTTTTCCCCTGCTGAGCAACTCCTGCAAGACGCACCAACCTTTCTTGCGTTCTCGTCCTCGACCGGGGGCACGATTGCAGGGTTGGGCGACGTCAACGGGGACGGCTTCGACGATGTTGGCGTGACCAACAACGGCGAGGGTCTTTTCGTCTTCCTTGGAGGAGCCGCCGGACTAGGCTCCACCCCTTTGGATGTGGAGGCAGATGCAGACCTTTCATGGAGCGCGACCACCCCCTTCAATCTGCAGCCGGAAGTTTACGGCGCGCTTGCGACCGGCGATTTCAATGGCGATGGCATTGCAGATATCGTCCTCGGCAACGGCGAGGGCGGCGATCAGGGCCAGGGATATGTGCGCGTACTCTTTGGCGGGCCGACACTTGCCTCGGCGGATCTCAACGCTTTGGACGGCACCAACGGGTTTGAAATACTTGGTTCAACGGCAGGGGACGACTTTGGACACTCCGTCAGTGTTGGAGACCTAAATAATGACGGCCTGGACGATCTGGTCATCGGAGCACCCAATCTAGGGCAATTCGATGACGGCGGTGTCTACGTGATCTACGGGCGCGACAGCGCCGCCGGCGACACCTTCGACAATGTCGAGGACCTTAGCTTAGGCGTGGACGGCATGTCCTTGATCCGCGGCGGTATTGCAGGTGATTCCTTCAATTACAGGGACTACCTCGCCGGTCTGAACGTCGATGCTGGTGGTGATTTCAATGGAGACGGTATCGACGATCTGACTTTCTCGGCCCCGGGCAATCTCCGGGTCTACGTTCTGGAAGGTCGCGATGGCGGCTTCGGCGGCCCGACGCTGGGAATGGCGGGAATAAATTCGATCAGTGGCGCCTCAGGGTTCGTGATGCGGAATTTCACGACGGATGACCTGCAACCGCGCTTTGCCGGCGACCTCGACGGTGACGGTATCGACGAACTTGCAATCGCAGTGGCTTTCGAACCTGCGAATGGCGGCTTCATCGCCGATAGTGGCGAAGCGGTGTTCATTAAGGGCGGCGAAGCGCGCCCGACGACGACCTATCTGACATCGTCCAGTACCAATGGCGTAACCATTCTGACCGGTGATCCCGTGACATCCGTTGCAGGCGGTCTGGACCTGACCGGCGACGGAAAAGCCGATCTGGTTCTCGGCAATTTCTATGCCCCTGTCGGCCAGGCCTCCCTGTCAGGCGAAGTAATCGTTCTTCCAGATATCAACCCAGTACAGGTGCAATTCGGGACCGATGCTGCCGATGCGTTGGCGGGCGATGCCGAGGCAAACCGGATCGATGGTCTGGGCGGGAACGATACGATCGAAGGGCTGGGGGAAAATGACACGCTCTTCGGGTCCGACGGAAACGACACGCTGCGGGGAGGCTCGGGCAATGATAGCCTGCTCGGCCAGGAGGATGACGATCGCATCGAGGGCGATGACCCCGGCGATACCACCGGTGAAGATGTTCTTTCTGGTGGCGGCGGCAACGATACGCTTGTCAGCTTGGCCGGTGTGGATACCGCACAGGGCGGCGATGGAGAAGACCTGCTGATATGGGATCGCTCGGGTCTGACAACCGGAATCACCCTGACTGTCGGTGACGTCTTCGACATCGAGGCGCGTGATGCTTCGTCTATTCTTCTCACCACTGTCCAGAACGTCGAACAGTTCGACCTTGTGCTTGGTGCTGCCGGCGATGCCGTCACCCTCGCAAGCGGGGACGACCGCGTCGACGGTCGAGGCGGAAATGACAATATTAGCGGTGGTGACGGAAACGACACGATCCTCGGCGGCGTTGGCAACGACATTCTGCGAGGCGGCGCCGACAACGACCTGCTGGAGGGCGGGCGTGGCATTGATGAGCTTTATTCGACCGAAGGGCGAGACACGCTCGACGGAGGCGAGGATGTCGATCAGGCCTACATTGATCGATCAGCTGCGACCAACGCAGTTGGTTTCCTACAGGCAGCAGATGGCTCGTTTAGGATCACCGGTGGAAATGCAGAAACCGTCACCCTGCGCAATATCGAACGTATCCGTCTGGAGGCGGGATCCGGAAACGACTCGATCAATGCATCGACCGGCTTCGGGCTTGAGGCAAGCTATTTCGACATGGGCCGAGGCGATGACACGCTGACTTTCGGCGGCCTGATCTCCGCCGCTGGAGGCTCGGGCGACGACGTCATGACTCGTGTCGATGGCGGATCGATTTTTGGGGATGAGGGAAACGATACCTTATCCCTGCTGTCAGGTGAAGGCGAGTTGTACGGCAGGGCCGGAAATGACGTCTTGTTCAATGGCGACGGTTCCAACGTTTCGCTCGTGGGCGGCAGCGGGCATGACGAACTGACAGCCCGAAGCGGCGATGACACTCTGAATGCCGGGTCGGGCGACGACACTCTCGACGCCGGTGCTGGAGCCGACATACTTAGAGGCCACCAAGGCAACGACAGCATTTCTGGGGGCAGCGGCGACGATTCGATATTGGGCGGGCTCGGCAGCGATACCTTGCTGGGTGGCGCAGGCAAAGACACGATTGAATTCGGGACTGAGGCTGACCTAGTCGATGGCGGCTCTGGCGATGACGTGATCACAGCAGAGACGAATGTCGGCCCGGACGCGACGAGCGCCCACACTCTAATTGGCGGCGCTGGCGAAGATAACCTTACCGCATCCGACAATGATTCCTCGATTGAGGGCGGCTCCGGCGACGATGTGCTTTATAGTGGCGACGGCGACGACACTCTGTTTGGTGGCGAGGGCAATGACCTTCTTAATGCCGGTTCGGGATCGAACCTTATCTACGCCGGCGCGGGTGACGACCAGATCACTATGTCAGGCCAGAACGACACCGTACGGGGTGGGTCCGGTATCGACACCGTCAGGCTGAACCTTGGCTCAGAAATCGGCAATCAAGTGGTCGACCTGGCTCGGTTCAACGTGACAGAGGTCGAAGGCGCAGAAATCACCACAGGCGGCGGCAACGATACGGTCCAAGGGCTGTCCGGAAAGGATATCATTCGCACTGGGATCGGAGCCGACAGTGTAACCAGCGGCCTGGGCGACGACCTTGTCTATGCCGGTGCTGGGAACGACTACATCGATGGCGGCGAGGGACATGACTGGCTGGACGGCGGGTCCGGGGATGACACCATTTATGGACGCGGTGGTAACGATACGCTCGTCGGTGGTGAGGGCGACGACTATATCGACGCAGGCGATGGTGCCGATCTGCTTGTCGGCGGGGCTGGGCGCGATGTCCTGACCTTTACATACGACAATGGGATGCCGGTGATCGAAGCAGATGCTGACGACATCGTCGAAGCGTCTTTTTCAACGACGCCGACGCAAGCGGCCCCCGTTATTCTTACCCGAAAGACCGGCAGCGGGTCGCCTGGTCCAGAAGAGGCGACACCGCCCGTCCCCGACATCAAGCCGACAATCATTGCGCTCGATTTCAAAGACGTCATTCGCGGCAGTGACGGCAACGACACGATCCTGGCGGGTGGCGGCGCGGACAGTATCAACGGCGCGGTTGGCGACGACATGATCCTGGGCCAGGGGGGCAACGACACACTCGCAGGCGGGCCGGGCAATGACACTCTGGTGGGTGGCAACGATTTTGCCCATGACGATGGCGAATTCGACGAGCTTCTTTATACATCGTCCTTCGCGTGGGACGGGATCGTCACCTATTCTGGTGGTGAGATGATCGTCGATGTCAGCGGTTTCGCCCGAACCGCGGCAGAGGTCGATCCAGGGTCCATCGACCGCGACCCGGTAAGCGGAGAGATCCTGTCCGGAGATTTTGTAAGCGAGGGCCGCGATGTCATCTGGGGTATGGATGCCATCCGGTTTCGATCAGCCGGCAACGGCCCAGACGCCGTGTTGACGGACTCAGTTTTCCAGATTTCATATTTGGCCGATGGGCCGAACGTTTCTGCCCTGGCTTTTGACGATACACTCAGGGCCGATTTGGCCGCGCCTGATAATTTCTCTCAGGCAGGTGGGCGGGTGGTCGAGGGCGCCGGTTCGGTTCTGACCAACGACGTGAATCCAGACGAAGATGCAGCCCGGAACGATACCAAACGCGTCGTGGGCCTGGTGAATGGTACAGAACAGGCCGATGGCAGTTTTGTCGCCACCGGCGCACATGGCACTCTTACGCTACGGACCGACGGCACCTGGCGGTACGAGTATTTCGCGGATCAAGGCGCATTGATCGATCGTTTCGAAAGGTTGAATGAAAACGCCATCGAAGAGATCGAAACCTTCACCTACGAAATGAGCGATGGCCGCTCTGCCCCCGTCACTGCTGCATTGAAGATCGAAGCCGACTATCTTGGTGCCGTGCAGGACCCGGTGCAGCAACTTGATCTGACGATCGAAGCTTTACCGGAAGTTTTCGAGGCCACCGGCTCCGACCGCGAAGTGAGCTACACTTTCCGATTGTCCGAAGCGACGGAGGGCCGGATCGACGTGGATTGGGCGTTGATCGGTGCTGAGGTCGGCGAAAACGTCGTGCTGGCCAATGACTTTGCCGATACCCAGCCCTTGAACGGTCGTCTGATCTTCGCAGCCGGTGAGCAGGAGAAAATCCTGAACGTGCTGGTGCGTGGCGATGCTCTTGGTGAATTGCCCGAGGACATACCTCTGTTCATCAATGTGACCAACCGCGAACCTGAACTGTCGGTCGCCACTCTGACCAGCGATATACCGCGGGCTACGATCATCGACGATGACGGCATTGATCCAGGCACCGGTGGCGGCACACCAGGAAAAAGCGCAGGCGTCTCTGTTACTGCCCCCATTCAGCAGGTCGAGGGGACGTCACAGACTCCCACTCAGGTGACCTTTGTCATAACGCTTTCGGCCCCCCTTGACGCTCCGGTCACTCTCGATTGGTCGCTGAGCGGCCCGGCGTCCGATGCAGCGGACCTGTCCGGCCCCGCATCAGGTCAGGTTTCATTCGCGGCCGGACAAACCACTGCAGAAATCGACGTTGCAGTCAAAGCCGACACGCTGGTTGAGTTGGATGAGGATCTGACTCTGTCGATCGTATCTGCAAGTGCGCCTGACGGAACCGCAATCGGCCTGACCCGACCTTCTGCAACGATCCGGATCGTGAATGATGACCGCGCAGAAGTGTCGGTCAGCACGCGCGATTCCATCGAAGGCGGGCCAATCTTGGTTGAGGCGACGTTGGACGCTGCAACGGATGCGGATATCCATGTGCCTTGGGAACTGATGCTGCCCGGCGGTCAACGCGGCGCGACGGCTGGTGACCTAGAAGCTGGCGCCATTACCTCGGGAATCATCACTATTGACGCCGGTACGACCCGCGGGACGGCGACGATTGATACGTTTGATGACGTTATCGACGAAAAGGACGAAACGTTCGAGGTTCGGATCGAAAGCCCGACAAATCTCGAGGGACGGGACATTTCACTGGGTAACGACAGCGCAACCGGGCAGATCATTGATGATGATGGCGTCGTCCTGATCCTGACCGCGCCTCAGGGTGTCGAGGAGGGAACCGACGTCGATGGCGTTCTTCCTTTCGAAGTCATTCTGTTCAACCCAGTCAGCGGTGAGCGAGTGACTTCGCAAACTGATATCACCGCCGATTGGAAGGTCTTTCTCGGCGCGAATCATGGCAGCAGCGCCCTTTCGGCCGATGACCTGGCCGAAGGACAGGCGCTGACTGGAAACGTGACGATCCCAGCCGGACAAAGCTCTGCTGTGATCAATCTGAATATCAACGCCGATTCCGACATCGAGGATGATGAACGTGTCACGCTACTCTTGACAGATGTGACGGCCGCAGATGGCAGCACTGTCCCCACGGCGGCGCTGACCGCGAATTCTCTAGTTCTTGATGATGACGGTATTACGGTCAAAGTCGAAAGCGCCCAGACCGAGATTGAGGAAGGCGATCCGGGCGATCCCAAAAGTGTCGAATATGTCTTCACCCGCGGCGGTGATACCAGCAAACGTGTAGTTGTCGACTGGGCCATGCAGGTCGATAATGACGAGGAACGGACCTACACCGATTATGAGTTCGTTCCGAACCACGGCTGGATCTACGAAGTCCCGGAACAGCTTTATCAGGACGGCGTCCCGGGGGTTATTCCGATCTACACGACGTTCCGCGGCTGGGACTATTTCATGACCCCGGACGATTTCGAAGCCCTGGAAAATGAGCCCTCCTGGTTCTACCTCCGCAAAGCCAATCTCGTGGTGGCAGAGCAAAAGACCGTAACCGATGCACAGACCTTCGGGAGTGCGACAACCCAGCAGACGGACCTTTCGCTGAACCATCGGATTGTCCATAATATCGACATCCGCGAAAATTCACCCGATCCGCAGCTGGACGGGATTGATATTTCTGCAATCCCCGAGCGGATTACTCTGTTCGAACACTTCGTGTCCGGTCCTGATATCGCCAGCGTCCTCGGCGGAAGTGTTACGGCCGATTATGATTTCGGCACATATGTCGACGTAATATTCGAAGACGCCACGCAGCCACAATTCCAGCTCTATCTCAGCCAGTTGGCCGAGGTGAGCCTACCGAATTTCGTCCGCCCTGGAGAGATCTTCTCAGTCTCGGTCATGAGCGATCTGTCTGATACGCAATTCGACGGAAACGTGCTCAACGGTGGCTATTCCTCAATCGGCGTAGAGGCCGGCATCTCCCTGACCAACGCGTCGCTACGAACGACGTTTTCTACCGATGAGATCGGCGGCGCGATTGCCGCTCTCTATCCCGGCCTGTCGTTCGACGAGACGATCCAGTTCAACGATATTGACGAACTGATCCAGCTTGGCCTTCTCGACGAAGACGGGAAAAGTTTTGGGGTAAAGGACCTTTTGCCCTCGGGTTCTGTCGATCCGGCGGTACTAGATCAGCTACCGGATATCACTGTCTCGTTCGAGGTTTCGGACGGTGATCCGGTCTTCAAGGTCGAAGATCTGGGGGATCGCTATTATGGCGAGGCGAACAATACGTTGGTTACCCTGAACGGCAGTGTCACAGACCTACTGCCTTACCTCGGAAACGTGCTGTCAGTATCGGCCGAGCGCTCCAAGGCAGTAACGGTGCAGGGGCAGGAGATCGAAGGCAAACTGTCCGCAGAAGCCACATTGTTGGACATCTCGCTTGCCGGCGGCCTTGGCATGCGAACGACCATGGAGTTCGAGCCGGACTTCTTCTACGCCAATGTGGAGATCGAAGGCCTTGGGGTCGAAGAAGATATGGTCATGGCGAGCGCGCCCAACCCGGCCACCTTTACCGCACCCGATGATTCCGGCGTTCTCTATGGCTCCATTTCCTACAATCAAAGCGGCAAGCTAACGCTTCGTGGCTCTATCGCGCCGACCGGGACCTATTCGATTGAATTCCTGAAAGCGCAGCTTTCAGCTACACTAGACACACCTGTCGATGAGTTCGAACTGTTCGAAGTTGAAAAAGGACCATTCCTCGAGGCGCCCGCCGCCGGCGATGGCTTCACCTCAACCGATCTGGCAAATCTGGTGATATTCGAAGCGGTAGTGCCGGACTATACGTTCACTGAACGCAGTTACGATTTCACCATCCCGGTTTTTGACCCACAAGGGATCGAGTTGACTGGCCAGGTTGTCTTCGAGCCTGGCGAGACAGAAAAAACTGTCTCGCTCGGGATCATTCCGGACGAAGATCCAGAGGTTCATGTCACGGCAAACATGAACGTCCTCGAAGCCAAGTCCAGTGACGGCAATCCAGTAAGAGTGCTGAACCAGGTCGCATCGACGCGCATCCTGGACGAGGATTATGACAACGAAGAACTGCGTGAACGGTGGGAGGAAGAACAGGACAAACGTTGGGACTACTTGGTCGAACTTTTTTCGACCAATGCTTGGATGGCAGGTGATCCCCATCTGCAAACGCTTGACGGACTTGGCTACAGCTTTCAGGTCGTCGGCGAATTCGTCCTGCTTCGCAGCACGACACAATTCCCGCTAGAAGTTCAGGTTCGCACCGAGCCATCGGAGGGCTCCAATCTTGTCTCCGCCGTGACCGCGGTCGCTATTCAACACCTAGCCACGAAAGTCACTTTGGCAATTGGACGGGATGCACCGCTCTGGGTCAATGGCACCGCACGGTTCATTGCCGACGGAGAAACCGCAACCCTGATCGGCATGGATGTGACCCGTAGCGGTGACGAATATCTTGTACGGACCAGCGCCGGCGATAACTTCGAAATCCGTCTTCAAGATGCTCACATCGATCTGTCCCCCGTTCCCTCTGGACTGCGCACACATGCTGTCGAGGGGCTTCTGGGCAATTTCGACGGCGATGCCACGAATGACTTGCAATTGGGGGACGGCACCGTCCTTGGCACCAGTCCAAGTTATTCGACGCTCTACGGTTCATTCGCGGATGCGTGGCGGGTTACAGATGCAACTTCTCTGCTGGACTACGCCGACGGAGAAACCACGGCAGATTTCACCGACCTCACCTTCCCGGCCGCTCATGTAACATTGGAAGACCTGCCCGACGATGTCGTCGCAGCCGCAACTGCTGCTGTCGATAGCCGTGGTATCACCGACCCCCAGATCCGTGAGAACGCGATACTCGATTACGCGCTCACCGGTGACGCGAGCTATATCGACGGTGCAAGCCGCCTAAGCCTTCAATCTTCTGGCAGCCCAGATCGCGTTACTGTCGCCGCGGCGCCCGATCTGGGGGCTGCCGTTTCGGTTCGTGCCGCTGGTGACAGTGTGACCGAGGCCGATGCCGCAGCGGCAGATATTGGGTTTGTCGTCTTCCGCTTCGGTGACGTGACGCAAGCAGCAACATTTAACTGGTCCATCGGTGGAGATGTCGATGCAATGGACCTTGCTCCGGGCCAAGCCCTGACCGGCACTGTCACGTTTGCTGCGGATCAGACCGAAGCTCTGATTTTCGTCTCCGTCGCCGATGATACCGACGCGGAGCGGGATGAAGCGCTTCGCTTGAGGATCTCTGACCCAAGCGGAACAGCGACGGTTGCCCGGGCCACATCCGAAACGCTCTTGATCAATGATGATGGCCCATTGCCGGCGACATATCGCGTTGAAACCGGGCAGCGCATCATAGAGGAAGGCGATCCCGAGACGCCCAGCGTATTGAGGATCACTGTTTATCGTGATGGCGACACCTCCGTCGCATCGTCTCTCGATGTCACAGTCAGCAATACCGAGCTTTTCTCTGATATCCCTTCGCAAGTCGATTTCGCCGCAGGAGACGACAGCGCAACGCTTGCGATACCGCTGATGGCGGACCTGGAACCTGGATCACCCAGCGAAACAGAGGTAACGATCACCACGCCAACCGGAGCTATCCTGGTACCGGTTACAGTCACCGATAGTGACAAGCCACTCATCGTAAATGATGATTTTGCATCGGTCGAAGCCGGAACCAGCACGACCATTGCTATTCTGGACAACGATAACGGCTTTGATCTTCGGCTGGCAAATTCCAACGCAGTAAGTTTGGGCCAAGCGGCCAACGGTGCCGTTTCGCTGGATCAGAGTGGTACGCGGGTCATCTACACTCCCAAAACGGGTTACTTTGGTGCAGACAGTTTCACCTACTCGCTGCTGGCAGCCAGCGGTCTGACCTCAGATGTGGCAACTGTGTCGGTCGATGTCGCTCCCCTGTCGCGCATCGCCTCGGCTATGACGGCACAGGATGATACCGTCTCAACAGCGGCGTTCCAGCCGATCACGTTCGACGTCCGTGGGAACGACAGCGGTGCTGCTGGCCTTGTTCCCGTGATCGAAGAAGGACCAGACATCGGCACGGCACGCGTACTCGGCGATGGCCGCATCCATTATTCCGCGCCCGATGACCTCACTATTCCGGTCGGCGAGGTTCGACTGACCTCGCTCAGTTACCGTGTCACCGACGGAGCCGATACCGACACAGCAATGGTATTGATTCAATTGCTTGGCCAAGAACCGGACGGGACCGTCAATGGTCTTCCGCGCCTCAACGCGCTTGTGGGTCAAGGTGACGACGACATGATCATCGGCGGCGCCGGCAATGATCGCCTGAACGGCCGAGACGGCGATGACACGCTGGATGGCGGTTCTGGTCAGGATATCAGTTTTGGCGGCAATGGCAGCGATCTGCACATTGTCCGCGACGCGGGCGACCGTGTGGTGGAACGCGCGGACTGGACCGGCCGCGACATCGTGAATGTCTATTCGGAGGTCTTCGATGAGCCCGACGCATTCGTCGAGGAAATTCGGCTCGTGGGGCCGGATGCCCGAGTGGCGAAAGGCAATCTTGGGAACAATCGCCTGATTGGAAATGACGGCGACAACGTGCTGGACGGTGGCCGTGGGGCGGACTTGATGATCGGCGGAGCAGGGGATGAACGGTACGTCATCCGCACTCGTGGCGATGTCGCGCTTGAAGAGGCCGATGCCGGCATCGATTTTGTCATGGCGCATCGCAATCATGCGCTCGAGGCCAATATCGAATGGCTTGCGCTCGCCAAGGTCGAAAAGAAGGATGGGTCTCTCCGAGATCTGAACGCAGTTGGCAACGATCTGAACAATACAATTGTTGGCAATATGCAGAACAATACGCTGATCGGACGTGGCGGTTCCGACACGTTGAAAGGCCAGGGAGGAGCCGACACATTCGTCTTCGACAGCTTCATAGGTAAGCGCTCTGACCGGATTGTCGATTTCGACGCTGCCGAGGGCGATCGTATCGTTCTGAGTGCGGACCTGTTCGGCCTGACACCAGGCGCACTGACGCCTGAGCTATTCACAATGGCCGCAGCCGCCACTGGATCGGATTACCGACTGGTCTTTGATGGCGCGCTCAACGCCCTCAGCTTTGATCCGGATGGGGATGGAGCAAGGGCCGAACGTGTGATCGTCCGCATGGATGGAGTCGATGTACTGACAGCAGATGATATCTTCGTGGTATGATCCACACCCAAAGCCGTTGCACCCCGCTTGCAAGCCATTTCATGCGGGGTGTCACAGACGTCGAAGACCTAGATATCCGCGGCCGTCGCGATTGCATTCTGTTCGAACGTGGCGACCAACATCTGCGAAGCTGCGCCCGTGCCGTCGGGGTCGTACCAAAGCCGTCCCGTTGCTTGGTCAAAGACAAACCGATCATCCAGATCGGATGCCGCAATCCCGACGGCAAATGCGCTTCAGGCCAAGGCCCCAGAACCGAGCCCTCCGAAAACGGTGCCTTTCATCTTCATAATGTCACCGCTTGCAACGCGCCCTCGACACGCATGGGAAGTGAAACTACCCAAGAGGCGAAACCGACAAGGTGACCTAGGCCAATTCTGGTAGGCGCGGTAGGCATTCTGAGCGGCCTCATCGGAGGCTAAAAGGCATCAAATGCATCCTGCCGACGAAGTGCTTTGGTTAATTGCACAATTCCTGCGAAGCACCACTTTCGTCACGTCCTAGACACGACAAAGGGCTCAGCCATCACTGGCTAAGCCCTTGAAGTAAGTGGTGAGCCGTGTAGGATTCGAACCTACGACCCACTGATTAAAAGTCAGTTGCTCTACCAACTGAGCTAACGGCCCACTAGAGCCGCCCTATTAGATATCACTCGGCAGGGGGTCAACCCCGATTTCCGGGTTTTTCCAACCTTTTCTTCAGATCGGTTCGCGGCCCGAAAGACACGCCCGGCAATCCATCCCTTTCAAAAGCCCTGCAACGCTTTTATATGCGCGCTTATGCAGACGCGCGCGATCCCCTCCAACGGTCTGCCCTTTCGCAAGATGCATGGGGCGGGCAACGATTTCGTCATCCTCGACAGCCGGGGCATGACCCCTGTCTGCACGCCGGAGATTGCCCGCAAGATCGGCGACCGGCATCGCGGCGTGGGATTCGACCAGCTGGCCGAGATTCGCGATGGCGAGGACGCCGACATCGTCATCGACTTCTGGAACAGCGATGGCTCCCGCGCGGGGGCCTGTGGCAATGCCACGCGCTGCATCGCCTGGATGGTGATGTCCGAAACCGGGCGCGACGCGATCTCGATCAGGACGACGCGGGGGATGCTGGCCGGGCGGATGATCGGCGACGAGGTCTGGGTCAATATGGGCCCGCCGCAGCTGACCTGGCAGGAGGTGCCGCTGGCTGGCGATGTCGATCTGCTTCACCTGCCGCTGGACGGCGACCCGGTCGCGGTCGGCATGGGCAACCCGCACGCGGTCTTCTTCGTCGAGGACGCAGAGGCCGTGGACGTCGCCGGGCGCGGCGCGCCGGTCGAGCGTGATCCGCTCTTTCCCGAGGCCACCAACGTGGAATTCGCCCAAGTGCGCGGGCGCAACGAGATTCGCATGCGGGTCTGGGAACGCGGCACCGGCATCACGCTGGCCTGCGGCTCAGGCGCCTGTGCAACGGCCGTGGCCGCGCATCAGCGTGGCCTCACCGATGCCAAGGTCCGGATGGAGGTCGATGGCGGCTGGCTGACGCTGGATTGGCGCGAGGACGGGGTCTGGATGACCGGTCCCGTCGCTCATGTCTTCGATGCCGTCCTGACGGCGGATTGGCTGGGGGCCTGACATGGCGAACCCGCCGATCTTTGCCACGCTCGGGTGCCGGCTGAATGCCTATGAAACCGAAGCGATGAAGGAACTTGCCGCCTCGGCCGGGGTGGAAAATGCCGTCGTGGTCAATACCTGCGCCGTCACCGCCGAAGCCGTGCGCAAGGCTCGCCAGGACATCCGCCGCCTGCGCCGCGACAACCCGCAGGCCAAGATCATCGTGACCGGCTGCGCCGCTCAGACCGAACCCGAAACCTTCGCCGCCATGGCCGAGGTCGACCACGTCATCGGCAATACCGAGAAGATGCAGCCCGACACCTGGGCCGGCCTCGCCCCCGACCTGATCGGAGAGACCGAGCGCGTGATCGTCGACGACATCATGTCCGTCACCGAAACCGCCGGGCACCTGATCGACGGCTTCGGGCGGCACCGCGCCTATGTTCAGGTCCAGAACGGCTGCGATCATCGCTGCACCTTCTGCATCATCCCCTATGGTCGCGGCAATTCCCGCTCGGTCCCCGCAGGCGTGGTGGTGGACCAGATCAAGCGGCTGGTGGACCGTGGCTTCAACGAGGTCGTGCTGACCGGGGTCGACCTGACCTCCTGGGGTGCCGACCTGCCTGCCACCCCGCGCTTGGGCGACCTGGTACGGCGGATCCTGAAACTGGTGCCGGACCTGCCTCGTTTGCGGATCTCCTCGATCGATTCGATCGAAGCCGATGACGCGCTGATGGAGGCGATCGCCACCGAACCGCGCCTCATGCCCCACCTGCACCTGTCTTTGCAGGCCGGCGACGACATGATCCTGAAGCGGATGAAGCGCCGCCACCTGCGCGACGACGCCATCCGCTTCTGCGAAGAGGCGATCCGCCTGCGGCCGGACATGACCTTTGGCGCCGACATCATCGCGGGCTTCCCCACGGAAACCGAGGCGATGTTCGACAATTCGCTCAAGCTGGTCGAGGAGTGCCACCTGACCTGGCTGCACGTCTTCCCCTACTCGCCGCGCCCCGGCACGCCCGCGGCCAAGATGCCCCAGGTCAATGGCCGCGCGATCAAGGACCGTGCCGCCCGCCTTCGCTCCGCCGGCGAGGCGCGGGTCGCCGCCCACCTGGACGCGCAGCTGGGCCATGAACGGGTGATTCTGACCGAAGGCCCGCGCATGGGCCGGACCGAACAATTCGCCGAGGTGCATTTCGACCGCGACCAGCCCGAGGGGCAGATCATCACGGCCCGGATTACCTCGCATGACGGAAAGTCATTGTCGGCCTGACCCTTTCGGCGCGATCTGCGCGCCGCTTCCACGCTATGCTTGGCTGCACCGCCGGAGACCTCCGGCGGGGATATTGAATGGCCAGATGAAGGAAGGGCGATGCACCCCAACCCGATCTATCGCGATGCCGACAGGGATCACTGCTTGAGTTTCGCCGCCGAGGTGGGATTCGGCCTGCTTGCCGTGTCGGCCCCCGATGCGCCGCCGCTGATCGCCCATGTGCCCTTCGTGCTGACCGAGGGCGGCGATGTCGAAATGCACCTCGTGCGGTCGAACCCGGTGGCCCGTGCCGCCGCAGAGGGCCTGCCCGCGCGGTTGGCCGTGCAGGGCCCGCATGGCTACATCTCGCCCGACTGGTACGGGATGGACCACCAGGTCCCCACCTGGAACTACGCCGCCGTGCACCTTACGGGCCGGCTGTCGCCCCTGCCCGATGACTCGCTGCGCGGGGCGCTGGACCGGTTATCCGATGAATTCGAGACGCGGCTTCTGCCCAAACCCGTCTGGCGGTCCGACAAGATGCCCGAGGAGGCGATGACCCGGCTGATGCGGATGATCCGCCCCTTCACGCTGACCGTCGAAGGCTGGGACGGCACCTGGAAACTGGCCCAGAACAAACCCGAAGCCGCCCGCCATGGCGCCGCCGACGGATTGCAGGCCGCGCGCATCGGCGCGGGCACCGACCAGCTGGCCGACTGGATGCGTGCCGTCACGGACGCTTAGGGCGATGGACACCCCCAACCGCCCGGCCTAACCTGCGCCCGAAACCCGGAGGAGCCCCCATGAAATTGTTCCATTCCCCCGCCTCGCCCTTCGTTCGGAAGGTGATGGTGGTGCTGCACGAGACCGACCAGTTGGACAAGGTCGAACTGATTCCCACGGCCACCACGCCGGTCGCCACGAACCCAGACCTCAAGGCGGCGAATCCCCTGGGCAAACTGCCCGCCCTGATCCGCGATGACGGGCCCACCGTCTATGACAGCCGGGTCATCTGCCGCTACCTGGACAACCTCGGCGGCGGCACGCTGTATCCCGAGGCCCGCGTCTGGGATGTCCTGACGCTGGAGGCGACGGCGGACGGGCTGATGGAGGCCGCGGTGCTGATGGTCTACGAACATCGCGTCCGCCCCGAGGACAAGGTCTTCGACGGCTGGGTCGAGGCACAATGGGGCAAGGCCATGGGCGCCGTGCAGGCGATCAACGATCGCTGGATGGGTCACCTTGCCGGGCCGATGGATGCGGGCCAGATCGGCGTGGCCTGTGCGCTCGGCTATCTCGACTTCCGTCACCCCGACCGCGACTGGCGCGTGGCCTGCCCCGATCTGGCGGCCTGGTACGCC
Source organism: Pseudooceanicola atlanticus (assembly GCF_000768315.1). GTDB lineage: Bacteria > Pseudomonadota > Alphaproteobacteria > Rhodobacterales > Rhodobacteraceae > Pseudooceanicola > Pseudooceanicola atlanticus. The sequence continues at coordinate 328,232 of NZ_AQQX01000001.1, read as the reverse complement.
AAGATGCAGGACCGTCCCTCCATCGCGGCGACGGCACCGGAATAAGCAGTTTCGGACCCACGAAAGCAGAAGGGCGCTGAATTTCAGCGCCCTTTGTCGTGTCCCGTTGAGGTTCGGTCTGGATCAGAAGCTGAAGCCGACACCGATATTGACCGCGTTGGTCAGGATGGTGGAGTTCAGCGACCCGCCACCGGCCAGGTCGGCACTGTTGTCGGACCAGGTGAACTGGTACTCGCCGAAAATCGACCAGCGGTCGTTGATCTGGTACTTCGCACCCGCCGTCAGACGCGCGGCGGGGCCGGTCACCTGGTAGCCATAGGTGACGTTCGCCCCCTCGGTCACGTCGACATGGGGCATCGCGAAACCGACACCGCCACTGACATAGGGCGACACGCGCCCATTGGCCCAGGCCCCGTTCCAGCGCTTGGAGACATTGGCCGTGATGATGTTGTGCCCGTCGGTGAATTCCATGCGGGAGAAACCGGCCGGCATGTCGGCGGCGGGCGCATAGACCTTGGTGTGGGTGAATTCGACGCCGAAACCGATGTCATTGGGCCGCCACCACGTGGCACGCATCCCGTAATAGGGCGGCGCGGAAAAGCTCTTGCCCTGCCATCCGATCAGGCTGCTGTAGCCGGTCGAGCCGGAGGAGGCACCGCGGGTCCCGGTGACTCGGCTGTGCGGGGCGACCTGGTAACCGGTGTAGAAGCCAAGCTCCAGTTCGGCCAGCGCGGGCGCAGGGGCCAGCGCAGCAAGGCCCAGAAGGGCGGGAGACAGGCGTTTCGCAAGTGATTTCAGCATGATCGGCTCTTGAGATGTTCTGTTGGCGGGCGGCGCGTTCCCCCCGTGCCTACACGCTCAGGGGGGCTGGCTCAAGCGCGACAGATGCGCGCCCCCCGGCTTTGTGCCCCATTGGATGCTGGACGGGGCGGAAAAGCGCCGTTAAACACCGCCTCGGACAGGCAGAGCCGCATGGACTCGGCCCCAAATTCGTATCTGGCCACAACGGCCGAAGGATGGAGCTAACCTCGTGTCCCACGCAGAAGATCACGAAGGCACCCGGAGGGACTTCCTCTACTATGCCACAGCAGGTGCAGGTGCCGTTGCAACAGGGGCGGCCGTCTGGCCGCTTGTGAACCAGATGAACCCGTCCGCGGATGTCCAGGCGCTTGCCTCGATCCGCGTCGACGTGTCCGGCCTCGAGCCCGGATCGCAGCTGACGGTCAAGTTCCTCGGGAAGCCGGTGTTCATTCGCCGCCGCACCCAGGAAGAAATCGACGCCGCGAACGACGTCGATGTCAGCACGCTGCCCGACCCCGAGGCACGCAACGCCAATATCGACGAAGGCGCTCCGGCGACCGACGTGAACCGCGCGCTCGCCAATGACGAGGGCAGCGAGGAATGGCTGGTCATGATGGGCGTCTGCACGCACCTGGGCTGTGTGCCCCTGGGCGATGGCGCCGGTGACTTCGGCGGCTGGTTCTGCCCCTGCCACGGCTCTCACTACGACACGGCCGGCCGCATCCGTCGCGGCCCGGCTCCGGAAAACCTTCCCGTTCCGACTGCCCGCTTCGAGGGCACCGAGATCGTTCTGGGCTGAGGAGGAACGCATGTCTGGAATTCCGCACGATCATTACGAGCCTAAGACCAACGGTGAAAAGTGGGTCCATTCCCGCCTGCCCATCATCGGTCTGCTCTACGACACCCTGATGATCCCCACCCCGAAGAACCTGAACTGGTGGTGGATCTGGGGCATCGTCCTGGCCTTCTGCCTGGCGCTGCAGATCGTCACCGGCATCGTCCTGGTGATGCACTACACCCCGCATGTCGACATGGCATTCGCCTCGGTCGAACACATCATGCGTGACGTCAACGGTGGCCACATGCTGCGCTACCTGCACATGAACGGCGCCTCGCTGTTCTTCTTTGCCGTCTACATCCACATCTTCCGCGGTCTTTTCTACGGTTCCTACAAGGCGCCGCGCGAAATCACCTGGATCATCGGCATGATCATCTACCTGCTGATGATGGCGACCGGCTTCATGGGCTACGTTCTGCCCTGGGGTCAGATGTCCTTCTGGGGCGCGACCGTGATCACCGGCCTCTTCGGCGCCATCCCGTTCATCGGGGAAACGCTGCAGACCTGGCTGCTGGGCGGACCGGCCGTGGACAACTACACGCTGAACCGCTTCTTCTCGCTCCACTACCTGCTGCCCTTCGTGATTGCAGGCCTGGTGATCGTCCACATCTGGGCGTTCCACTCGACCGGCAACAACAACCCGACGGGCGTTCCGGTGCGGACCGGCTCCAAGGAAGAAGCCGAGAAAGACACCCTGCCCTTCTGGCCGTACTTCGTGATCAAGGACCTGTTCGCGCTGGCCGTGATCCTGGCCGTGTTCTTCGCCATCGTCGGCTTCATGCCCAACTACCTGGGCCACCCCGACAACTACATCGAGGCGAACCCGCTCTCGACGCCGGCGCACATCGTGCCTGAATGGTACTTCCTGCCCTTCTACGCGATCCTGCGGGCCTTCACCTCGGACGTGTGGATCGTGATGATCTCCAGCTGGATCACCGGCGGTATCATCGACGCGAAGTTCTTCGGCGTGCTGGCCATGTTCGGCGCCATCGCCGTGATGGCCCTGACCCCCTGGCTCGACACCTCGTCGGTGCGCTCGGGTCGCTATCGCCCGATGTTCAAGTGGTGGTTTGCCCTGCTGCTGGTCGACTTCGTCGTCCTGATGTGGTGTGGCGCGATGCCGGCGGAACCGCCCTACTCGACCATCTCGCTGATCGGGGCCACCTACTGGTTCGCCTACTTCCTCGTGATCCTGCCGCTGCTCGGCGTGATCGAAAAGCCGCTGGCCCAGCCGGCGACCATCGAAGAAGACTTCAAGGCGCACAAGTCCAAGCACGGCGGCACCAAGACCGTCGGCACCCCTGCCGAATAAGGAAAGGACAGAGATCATGTTCCGCAAAGTCACTCTCTCTGCCCTCGCAGCACTGGCGGTCTCCGCCGGTGCAGCCACCGCGGCAGGCGGCGAAGGTCACACCCACGACGTGGACTTCTCCTTCGAGGGCCCGTTCGGCGCCTATGACGAAATGCAGCTGCAACGCGGCCTGCAGATTTACACGGAGGTCTGCTCGGCCTGCCACGGTCTGCGCTACGTGCCGATCCGCACCCTGCATGACGAAGGCGGCCCCGCGCTGCCTGAAGATCAGGTGCGCGCCTACGCCTCCCAGAACTTCGAAGTGTTCGACGAGGAGTTGGACGATTTCCGCCCGGCCACCCCGAACGACCACTTCCCGATGTCCAACCTGGAAAACGCACCGGACCTCAGCCTGATGGCCAAGGCCCGTGCCGGGTTCCACGGCCCCTACGGCCTGGGCATCAACCAGTTCTTCCAGGGCATCGGTGGTCCGGAATACATCGTCAGCCTCCTGACCGGTTACACCGGCGAGACTCGCGAACAGGCCGGCGTCACCTTCTACGAGAACACCGCCTTCCCGGGCGGCTGGATCGCGATGGCCCCGCCGCTGGTCGGTGAAGACGTCGAATTCGCCGACGGCCACTCGAACGAGCTGCACCACGAGGCCGAAGACGTCGCTGCCTTCCTGATGTGGACCGCAGAGCCCAAGATGATGGCGCGCAAGCAGACCGGTTTCGTCGCCGTTGTCTTCCTCGTCATCCTGGCTTCGCTGCTCTACCTGACGAACAAGCGTCTCTGGGCCCCGCACAAGGGCAAGAAGAAGACCGCCTGATCCGTCATCGGACAGCACCAGAACAAGAAACCCCCGCCCTGATCGGCGGGGGTTTTTCTTTGTCCTGTCACGGGCGGGGCCGGTTCAGCCCAGGTAATCGCGCAGCGCCTCGGGCGGGTTGTCCAACAGGGCGCGCGTCGGGGCCGGTTCCGCGGCAACGCCATCGGCAACCACGCTGATCCGGTCGGCAATCCGCGCCGCATCGCCGGGATCGTGGGTCACCATCACGAGGCTCGCCCCGGTTTCACCGATCACATCCCGCACGAGGTCCAGCATCTCGGTTCGCATCGCCGGACCAAGCGCCGAAAACGGCTCGTCCAGCATCAGGACGGGGCGGCGCATCACCAATGCCCGCGCGAGGGCGGCGCGGCTCTGCTGTCCGCCCGACAGCGATCCCGGCTTGCGCGTCTGGAACCCACCCAGCCCGACACGGTCCAGGGCCTCGCCGACCTTGGCGCGGTCTTCACGGGTCAGTCGAAGGTCGGGCCGCAGGCCCAGCCCGACATTGCGGGCCACGTCGAGATGCGGGAAGAGGTTCGCATCCTGGAACAGCATCGCCACGGGCCGCTGCCCCGGTGCGATCCCGGTCAGGTCCCTGTCCTGCCACAGGACGCGGCCCGCAACGGGCTCCAGGAACCCGGCGATGCCCGCCAGCAGCGTCGACTTCCCCGCCCCGGACGGCCCGATCAGGGCCAGCGTCTCGCCGGCCGCGAGGGTCCAATTGGCGGTCAGGGAAAACGCCCCCTGTTCCAGGCGCAGGTGATCAAGTGTCAGCATCGCGTCCCATCCGGTCGAAGGCGAAGAAAAGCCCGAAGCAAAGGAAGGTCAACAACAGGCTGCCGCCCGCCGCCGCCTCGATCTGGTAGCTGCCCATCAGGCGATAGATTTGCAGCGGCAGGGTCGCCGCATCCGGTGGCGGGAACAGCGCGATGACGCCAAGATCCCCCATCGACAGCGCCGCGCACAGCCCCGCGCCAAAGCCCAGCGACCGCCGCAGGCGCGGCAGGATCAGCCATCGCATCCGCGCCCAGCCCGTCATGCCCAGGCTGTCCGCCAGGCGCCCGTAATCGGCCTCGATCGCGCGCAGCTCGGGGCTGATCGCTCGCAGCACGAAGGGCAAGGCCATCGCGGCGTTGACGATCGAGGTGATGACCAGCACATGATTGCCGGGAAAGGCAAAGGGCCGGATCAGCAGGAACATCCCGGTGCCCAGCACCAATGGCGACGCGGCCAGCGTGATCAGCCCCACGCCCTCCACTACGTCACGGCGCGGCAGGGCCAGGGCAAAGGCCAGCGGCACCGCAACCAGCGTTGACCCCAGGGCCACGAGGATCGACACACCCGCCGCCTGCCAAACGAGTAGCGGCATCGACAGCAAGGTCGCCCCGCCCTGCACCAGCACCAGAATCAGTGGCGTCACGATGAAGACCGCAGTCAGCGCGATCCACGCCGCATCGCCCCGCGCCGCCCAGGGCCCGCCGTCCCAGCGTTGGACCGGTCGGTCCAGCCCGCCGCCCATGCCCCGCCCCCGCGCCAGCACCAGCGCCAGCCCGGCGGCGCCTGCGACGATGCCCAGTTGCAGCGCCGACAGCACCGCCGCCTTGCCCAGGTCGAAATCGAAGCTGAAAGCCTGGTAGATTGCCAGCTCCACGGTCGTGGCGGCTGGTCCGCCCCCCAGGATCAGCACGACGGCAAAGCTCGACAGGCAGACGGCAAAGATCACCGCCAGAATGCCCGGAACCCGCTGCCGCAGCATCGGCCATTCGATCAGCCGGAACATCGCGCCCGGCGGCATGTCCAGCTGCGCGGCCAGGCGGAAGCGTTCGGTGGGAATACCGCGCCAGCCCTCCAGCAGCAGCCGCACCGCCAGCGGCAGGTTGAAAAAGACATGGGCCAAAAGGATCCCGTGCAGCCCGAACACGTCGATCCGTTCCAGCCCGATCAGGGCCAGCCCCTGGTTCAGCAGCCCGTTGCGGCCAAAGATCGCCAGAAGCCCGGCAATGGCCACGATCACCGGCAGGATGAAGGGCGCCCCCATCAGCAGGATCAGCGCCTGCCGACCGGCAAACCGCCGTCGCGCCAGCGCGCGCGCCACCGGGATCGCCAGCCCGCAGCTCAGGATCGCCGACAGCGCCGCCTGCATCACCGTGAAGCGCAGGGCCGCCCAATCGGCAGGCGAGGGCATACCGGCCCCGCCGGCACGCCACAGGACGGCCCCCAGCGGCCCCAGCAGCAGCATGGCGACCCCAAGGGCCGCCATGCTACCGATCCAGAGCTCTGCGCGTCTCAACCCCGTCTCCGGGGGCGGACGGCCCGGCTCAGCGCGACAGGGCGTTGCGCCATTCTTCCAGCGCCTCATTGCGGGTCTGCGCGACCTCTTCCGGGGCCAGCAACAGCGCCTTGGACGGCTCGATCAGCCCGTCGAACCCGTCGGGCAGCCCGCCCTCGGGCGATACGGCCGGGTACATCCAGTTGGTCGTGGGCAGCACGCCCTGCGCCGTGTCGGAGACGAGGAAATCGAGGAAGGATTTCGCCAACTCCGGCTGATCGGTCCCAGCGACCATCCCGGCGACCTCGACCTGCATGTAATGGCCTTCCTCGAAGGGCAGCGCGACCTTGGTCGCGTCATCCTCGGCGATGATGTGGTAGGCGGGCGAGGTCGTGTAGGACAGGACCAGATCGCCCTCGCCGTCCAGGAACATGCCGTAGGCCTCGGACCAGCCGGGGGTGACCGTCACGATATTGTCCGACAGCTCCTCCCAGATGGCGGGGGCCTCGTCGCCATAGGCCGCCTTGACCCACAGCAGCAGCCCCAACCCGGGGGTGGAGGAGCGAGGATCCTGGATCAGCACGCGCTGATCGCTTTCCGCCAGCGCACGGAAGTTTGCAGGCTGCGGCGCGCCATCCTGGCCGATGAAGGCGAAATACCCCCAGTCGAACGGCACGAACAGATCATCCGTCCATTCGATCGGCAGATCGTAGTCGGCGCTCACCTCGTGCGGGGCGAAAAGGCCCGTTTCATGCGCTGCGGCGGTCAGGTTGGTGTCGAGGCCCAGGACGATATCCGCCTCGGTGCTTTCGCCTTCCAGCCGCAGCCGCGACAGCAGCGCGGCGCCGTCGCCCACGGTGACGAAATTCACGTCACAGCCGCAGGCTTCCTCGAACGCCGTTTCCAGCTGCGGGCCGGGCCCCCATTCGGTGGCGAAGCTGTCATAGGTGTAGATGGTCAGGACAGGGGTCTCTGCCGCGGCTTGCGTGGCAAGGACCAGACCCGTTGCGTAGATCAGATGCTTCATCGCATCCTCCTTTCAGTGCTACGGGCGAAAGAAAGAGTGCGGGACATCTGCGCCGCGTCACCTTCCCTCCGCCGGAATTAACCGGTTCAGGTTCAACGGGTTCGCAGGATTGCATCTCAGCCCAAAGGGCACCCCGAGGTAGGCAAACAGCTAGTGCAGACGCGCGGGCTTGGCAAGCGGGGTACTCATTTACCTTTGAACCACGAGCGAATCGGCGGAAGATGACCCAACGTCAACCTCTGGGAGTGAAATCATGCACAGGATTTCAATGGCCAGCCTGGTGGCCATCGCATGGGCCGGCACCGCCGCGGCCCAAATGGAAAGCGGATACGGGTCGTCCCCACGTGTCGAACCGATCTTCAAATTCGAATTGGACAAGTTCGACGGCGGACAACAGGTCGACCTGACCGAAATCGGGGCCGGTCTGCGATTGCGCTGGACGCCGCAGCTCGAGCTCAACGTGGGCATTGCCCACACCCAGATGGAGGCGTTTGGCGGGCTTGATTTCGGCACCACGACCGGCACGATCAACGCAAAGTACGAATTCGCACCCGGGTTCAAGCTGGGCGGATATTACCAGTACCACGACACCGAGACGCCGGCGAATTTCTCGCCGTTCCACGGCTACGGGCTGGAGGTCGAATACGATACCGGTCCCTTCGGTGCCGGGGCCTATGCCGGTGTTCTGTCGGGCAACAATATCGCGACGCCGTCGGACAATACGACCTGGGGCATCTGGGCGTCCTACGACATCACCCCGCAATGGAGTGTCGGGCTCAGCTACCAGGAAGACAGCCTGGATTTCCGCGCCCTCGACACCTCGACCTTCAATGCCGAGGTCGCCTTCACCCCGGACATCGCCGGCGATCTCGACCTGAAGTTCTACGGCAAGGTCGGCCAGCACCGGATCAACGGCACGAATTACGACACCGTCGGCTTCGGCATCAAGGTCGAGTATGGCAATGACGACAGCGACATGATCGACGATATCGACATCCGGTCCTCCGCGCTCAGGGCCACCTATTCCTTCTGATCCCGCCGCAGATCAGCGGGGCCACTCACGGTCGGACCTTGCGGCACACAAGACCAAGACCCCAATGGAAAACGCCCCGCCGAAACCGACGGGGCGTTCTCTTTGCTGGATCGCGCAGGGCGTCAGTGCGGTTTGGCGTATTGGGCCAGTTCGCGCTCTGCCTCCTCGTCGATGTCCAGTTCATCGCTGGTCATCATGCCCGCGTCTGGATCGTTGAAGACCGCCATGTCGATCTTGTCCTCGCCCTTGGCCACGATGGTCGACACCACGGCATCCCCGGTGATGTTCACGGCCGTGCGGATCATGTCCATCAAGCGGTCAACACCCAGGATGAGGGCGATCCCCTCGATCGGCAGGCCAACCTGGGTCAGCACCATGGTCAGCATGACCAGCCCGACGCCCGGCACACCCGCGGTCCCGATGGAGGCCAGCACCGCCATGCCGATCACGGTGATATAGCCGCCGAGACCCAGCTCGACGCCATAGACATTGGCCAGGAACACCGTCGCCACGCCCTGCATGATCGCCGTGCCATCCATGTTGATCGTCGCACCGAAGGGCACGGTGAAGGAGGCCACGGAATTGTCCACGCCGACCCGTTCGGTGACCGATCGCAGCGTGACCGGGATGGTCGCGTTGGACGACGCGGTCGAGAAGGCGAAGATCTGAGCCGGACGCATCTTGCGCATGAAGATGAACGGGTTCAGCCCCGAGAAAATCTTCAGCAGGATCATCAGCGTCACGAACAGGTGCAGGAACAGCGCCGCGACCAGCGTGATGACATAGGCCAGCACCGGGCCGAAGAGTTCGATCCCCTGTTCGGTGAAGGTCTTGGCGATCAGGCAGAAAACCCCGATGGGCGCAAAGGCCATGACGATGGTGACGACCTTCATCATCACTTCGTTCATGTATTCGCAGCCCTCGATGAACCCCTTCGACTTGCCGCCCAGCATCAGCACCGCGACGCCCAGCACCACGGTGTAGAAGATCACCTGCAGCATGTCGCCATTGGCAAAGGCCGCGATAGGGTTGGTCGGCACGATGGCCGCGAAGACATTCCAAACCGTCGGGGCCTCCTTGCCGGTGACGCCAGAGGTGTCGATGCCCTCCATGTTGAACCCGTTCCCCGGCCCCACGATCAGCGCCAGGATGATCGCGATGGAAATCGCAAGCCCGGTGGTCAGGATGTAGAAGACCAGGCTCTTGCCACCGACGCGGCCCAGGACCCGGATATCGCCGATCCCGGTCACACCGCAGATCAGCGAGAAGAAGACAAGCGGCACGACAAGCATCTTCAGGGCGTTGACGAACATCTTGCCGATCATGGCAAACAATCCGCCCGCGATATGCGTGTTGATGAACTCGCTGTCGATCACGTTGAAGATCACGCCGAGGACCAGCCCCGCCGCCATCCCTATCAATACTTTCACGGTCAGGGACATCTTGCCCCCGCCACCCGGTGTCGCCGTCATCTCGGCCATGGGAACCTCCACCATTGGTTGTATGACGCCAGTTTGACACGCGATACGGGGAATCCTGAGAAAAAATGACAACCGGATTGCATATTTACCTCTCAAAGGCGGAATTGCGCCCTCTGAATGGATGCGGTAACCGGGTCCGGACCAATTCAAGAGGCCTCATATGTCCCTCAACAGCTTCGGCCACCTGTTCCGAGTCGCCACCTGGGGCGAAAGCCATGGCCCCGCCCTTGGCGCGACCGTCGATGGCTGTCCTCCGGGCGTGGCCATTGATGCGGACACGCTGCAGCACTGGCTGGATCTGCGCAAACCGGGGCAGAACAAGTACACCACCCAGCGGCGCGAAGCCGACGAGGTCGAGATCCTGTCGGGCGTGTTCGAGGGTCGTACCACCGGCACCCCGGTTCAGCTGATGATCCGCAACACGGACCAGCGGTCCAAGGATTACGGCGACATCGCCGAGAAATTCCGCCCCGGCCACGCCGATATCACCTATTGGCAGAAATACGGGATCCGCGACTATCGCGGCGGCGGCCGGTCCTCGGCCCGTGAAACGGCGGCCCGCGTCGCCGCCGGCGGTCTGGCCCGCGCGGCGCTGGATCACCTGGCACCCGGGGTCGAGATCAAGGGCTACATGACCCAGATGGGCCCGCACGGGATCGACCGCGACCGTTTCGACTGGGACCAGATCGACCAGAACCCTTTCTGGACCCCCGACGCCAAGGCGGCCGAGGACTGGTCCGCCTACTTGGACGAGTTGCGCAAGAGCGGCAATTCCGTCGGGGCCATCATCGAGGTCGTGGCGCGCGGCGTGCCCGCGGGCCTTGGCGCGCCCATCTACGGCAAGCTCGACACCGACCTCGCCTCGGCGATGATGTCGATCAATGCCGTGAAGGGCGTCGAGATCGGCGAGGGCATGAACGCCGCCTGCCTCACCGGCGAGGACAATGCCGACGAGATCTTCATGGGCAATGACGGCCAGCCCGTCTATTCGTCAAACCATGCAGGCGGGATCCTGGGCGGGATTTCGACCGGGCAGGACATCGTCGTGCGCTTCGCGGTGAAACCGACCTCGTCGATCCTGCGCCCGCGCCAGACGATCACCAAGTCCGGCACCGCGACGGAAATCGTCACCAAGGGCCGCCACGACCCCTGCGTCGGCATCCGCGCGGTGCCCGTGGGCGAGGCGATGATGGCCTGCGTGATCCTCGATCACCTGCTGTTGCATCGCGGCCAGATCGGCGATGCGGGGGGCAAAATCGGCTGACATGCTCGGCATCCTGTCGATCACCCTGCCCGTTTTCGCTGTCATTGCCGTCGGTTACATCGCCGCACGGTTCGGACCGTTCCCGCCGTCCAAGATGAAGGCGCTCGGCGATTTCACGATGCTGGTCGCCCTGCCCTGCGCGCTGTTCTACGCCGTGGCCAGCCGGGATTTCTCCGAGGTGCTGAACGTCTCGTACCTGGTGGTCCTGGGGCTCGGATCGGCGGCAACGCAGCTGGTCATGTGGCTGATCACGCGGGCGCAGGGGCTGGGGCCACGGCGCCGGGCGATCTCTGTCCTGGGCTGTGCGACGCCGAACTCTGCCTTCCTCGGCTACCCGATCCTGGTGGCGGTGCTGCCTGATCACGCCGGGCCGATCCTCGCCATGAACCTGCTGATCGAGAACGTGCTGCTGACGCCCATCGGCCTGACCCTGCTGGAAAGCGCCAAGGACCGCGACGGCCCCCGCCCCAGCCTGCCCCGGATGGCCCGCGACATCGCCATCTCGGTGCTGCGCCGCCCGCTGATCATCGGGCTGCTTCTGGGCCTCGTCTTCATCCTGATCGGGATCGAGCTGCCGCCGCTGGCCGGGACCTTCCTCGGCCTGATGGGGGATGCCGCCGCGCCGATTGCGCTCTTCGTGATCGGCGGCACGCTCTACGGTCTTGATCTGAAGGGGGAAATGGGGCTCGCCGCACAGATCGCCTCGGTCAAGCTGCTGGTGCATCCGCTGCTGGTGGCCGCCGCGCTGACGGGGCTCGTCCTGCTGGGATTGCCCGCGATGGACCCTGACCTGGCGAAAGGTCTGATCCTGTCGGCCACGATGCCGATGTTCGCGATCTTCATCCTCTTCGGCCAGGAGGCGGGCTATGAGGGCCTGACCTCCCTGTCGGTGATGGTCGCCACCTGCTGCGCCTTCGTGACGATCAATATCGCGCTCTTGCTGCTGATCTGAGGCGGTTTGACCGAATCTTTACCAGCTTCGGCCATCCTCCCGCCGTTACAGCAGCAGGAGGGGCCAATGCCGCGTTACGACACCACCCACCAATCCCTAGGGGCCAGCCTGGCCTCCGTCGCCGTTCTGGCCGGGATATTTGCCTGGATCCTGGGCTGGTTCGTACCCGACCAGCCCGTCTATCGCGTCAACACGGCCCAGGAAACGACCGTGACGCCCGATGTCGTGCGCTTCCGGGCCCCGGCCCGGGTCCAGGTCTCGGCCCTGCCTCCGGCGCCCTGACGGGCCTCCCGGTCTCGATCAGGCGCTGGCTGCGGCCAGGGCGGCATCCAGCAATTCCTTGATCTTCTCTTCGCGGGTATCCGCGACAAGGCGACCGATCTCGGCATCGCCCTTCAGCACGACCAGCGTCGACCGGCGCGGGATGCGCAGACGCTGGGTGAACTGCGCCTTGCGATAGGTGTCCCAGTCCACATTCACGAAGGTGATGACATGCTCGTAGGAGGGGTTCTCGGCCTTCAGCTTGTCTAGCACACGCTCCTGCGCGGCGCAGGTGGTGCACCAGCTGGCCTTGAAGTCCAGGAACACGGTCTCACCGGCGGCAAGATGCTCCTGCACAAGGCCGGGCGTGTAGTCCAGCGGCGCGGCCTGGGCCAGCCCGGGAACGGTTGCCGCGGCGGCGGACAGGATCAGGAAATCACGGCGTTTCATGCAAACTCCTATTTCAGGTCAAAGGGATACGGAAAGGTCTATCAGCCAGGCCGGCAGCACCTGCAAGGCCCAGCCCTCGATCATATGCTGCACGCCCAGCAGGATGGCACAGCCCACCAGCACGAAGACCGCGCCAAGCACCGGGCGCGACACTTCGGCAATACGGCGCATCAGCGCCTGGTTACGTTGCAGCAGCGCCCGCGCGCCATAGCCGACGGCCAGCACGATAGTGGACACGCCCAAAGCGAAAGAGATCATGATCGCGGTGGCCCAGCCCAGGCTTTCGCCTTGTGAGGCCAGCGAAATCGCGCCGCCAAGGGTCGGGCCGACGCAAGGGCTCCAGACCGCGCCCAGCAGTAGGCCACCCAGGAACTGGCCCCGCGCGCCCTCGGCCTCGATCCGGCCGACGCGGGCATCGGCCCCGGTCGCGATCCCGGCGGTGGCCGTGGAAAAGGCCGCGCTGAACCGCGGCACCAGCAGCACGAGGCCGAAGCCGATCATCAGCACCGCCCCCGCCTGCGCGATCACCTGCGCATCCAGGCCAAGCGCATAACCGAACCCGGCCACCACGACCCCCAGAACGACAAAGCTGACGGACAGGCCCGCGGCAATGGCCAGCGGCCCACGCGGACTGGCCTGCAGGGACGACCCCAGCACGATGGGCAGCACCGGCAGGACGCAGGGGTTGATGAGGGTCAGCAGCCCCGCAAGATATCCAAGGATCAGGTCCATGGGCGCAGATTGGCCCGGCCGAATCCCGCTTGTCACCCAAAGAACGCGTGACCCGCGTCACGTTGCAGTCAGGAAATGTTTCAGCGTTCCGCCTGCACGGCCTGTTTCGACAACTGCACGAATAGGATGCCGATGGCGATGATCCCGGCCCCCGCCAGGTCGATCAGGCCGACCGCCTCGCCCAGCACGATGGCCGCGATGACCACGCCGAAGAACGGGTTGAGGAAGTGGAACGTCGCCGCCTTCACCGCCCCGATCCGGTTGACCAGGACGAACCAGGTCAGCGTCGCCGCCAGCCCCGGGATCAGCGTCGTGTAGGCAAAGGCGAGGATCAGCCGCCAGGACCAGGTGACCTCCCATTCCTCCAGCAGCAGGGCCGCGACGGCCAGCGCCGCCGCGCCCACCAGCATCTGAAGCCCCACGATCATCAACAGGTTACCGCCCGAACTGGCCCCGCGCACCGACAGCGTCGCCACGGTCAGGGCCAGCGTGCCGAGGATACAGGCGATGATGCCGCCCACATCCGCACCACCCGACAACCGGCTGCCCATGATGACCACCACGCCGAAGAGGCCCAGGATCAGCCCGGCCACCGCCAGCGGTTTCAGCCGGTCGCCCAGGAAAGCCCAGCCCGCCAGCCCGACGAAAAGCGGCATGGAGGCCGCGATGATCGACGCCAGCGAAGCCTCGATCCACTGCATCGCGACGAAGAACAGGCCCAGGTACAACGCGTTCTGGCAGATGCCGAAGATCGCGGTCGATTTCCACTGCGCCCGGCTGAGCTTCCACGTCTGGCCCATGGCCTTGGCCAGCAGCACCCCGATGACGCCCGAGATCAGGAACCGCCCCGCCAGCGCCGTCAGCGGCGGCGCATCCGCCACGATCATACGGGCCGAGGTGAAGGCCGACGACCACATGAAGGCGAACGCCAATCCCAGAAAAATCGCGCGCAGGTCCATGGCTTGTCTTGTCCTTCTTGGGGGGCAGCAAAAGGAAAGGGCCGCCAGCGCGGCGACCCTTTCGAATTCCGGTGGCGAGGACAACCCCGCCAGACGCATGACGCTTATGCGTTCACGCTGTCCTTCAGCGCCTTCGCGATCGTCACCTTGACGACCTTGTCGGCTTCTTTCTTGATCTGTTCGTTCGTGGCGGGGTTGCGCACCATGCGCTCGGGGCGCTCACGGCAGTAGAATTTTCCCACGCCGGGGATCGCAACGGCGCCGCCGCCAGCCACTTCTTTGGTGATCACGTTTGCAATCGCGTCCAGGGCTGCGGTCGCGGATTTCTTGTCGGACCCGAGTTCGTCGGCCAGAGCGGCCACCAGTTGGGTCTTGGTCAGAGGTTTTGCCATTGCTGGTCTCCTTAGTAATGCCCAATCGTTAGGGCCTCGTCATCGGAATTTAACCGAATGTAGTGGGCCTGCACAAGAAATTGTAAGGCGTTTTCACCCAATATATGCAGGTTTTTCGTGATTTTCGGGTCAGAGGAAGGCGGTTTCGTCGAAAGACCGCAGTTTCCGGCTGTGAATCCGCTCCAGAGGCATCTCGCGCAGCTTTTCCATCGCGCGAATCCCTATCATCAGATGGCGCCCGACCTGGGTCTTGTAGAAGTCGCTGGCCATGCCAGGAAGCTTCAATTCACCATGCAGGGGCTTGTCCGAGACACATAGTAGCGTGCCGTAGGGCACCCGGAACCGGAACCCGTTCGCGGCGATGGTGGCGGATTCCATATCTAGTGCCACCGCCCGCGACTGGCTGAGCCGCTGGACAGGCCCGGACTGGTCCCGCAACTCCCAGTTGCGGTTGTCGAGGCTGGCGACGGTACCGGTCCGCATGATCCGCTTCAGGTCATACCCTTCCAGCTGGGTCTCGGCCTCCACGGCTTCTTCCAGGGCGATCTGGATCTCGGCCAGGGCCGGGATCGGCACCCAGACCGGCAGGTCATCGTCCAGAACCTTGTCCTCGCGCAGGTAGGCATGGGCCAGGACGAAATCGCCCAGCGACTGGGAATTCCGCAGCCCGGCGCAATGGCCGACCATCAGCCAGGCATGCGGGCGCAGCACGGCGATGTGGTCCGTCGCGGTCTTCGCGTTGGACGGGCCGACACCGATATTGACCAGGGTGATGCCCATGCTGCCCGGCCGTTTCAGATGATAGGTCGGCATCTGCGGCATCTTGGGCGAAGGCGGCAATTCCCCCAGCGGGTCGGTGATCTCGGCATTGCCGGTCGACACGAAGGAGGTGTAGCCGCTGTCGGGATCCGCCAGCATGCGCCGGGCATAGGCCTCGAACTCGCTGACGTAGAACTGGTAGTTGGTGAACAGGACGTGGTTCTGGAAATGCTCAGGGTCCGTCGCCGTGTAATGGGCCAGCCGGGCCAGCGAGTAATCGACGCGCTGCGCGGTAAAGGGCGCCAGCGGCTGCGGATCGCCCGCCATGGTCACATGGGTGCCGTTGACGATGTCGTCATTGGTGGTTTCTAGGTCCGGCACGTCGAACACGTCGCGCAGCGGAAAGGACGCGGCGCCCTCCTGTGGGACGGTGATGTCGTCATTGCCGGCCACCGCGAAATGCACCGGGATCGGGGTGGAGGACGGGCCGACCTGCACGGGCTGCCCGTGGTTGTCGATCAGCAGGCCGATCTGCTGTTCCAGGTAATGGCGGAACATGTCGGGCCGGGTAATCGTCGCCGCATAGGTGCCGGGCGCGGGCACATGACCGAAGGACAGGCGGCTGTCGATGGCCGAAAACGTCGTCGTGGTGATCCGGACCTCGGGATAGAAGGCGCGCAGGCGGCCCTTGGGCTGACCTTCCCGCATGGCCTTGTCGAAGGCCTCCTGCAGGAATTCTGTCGCCTGGTTGTACAGCGCGATCAGATGCGCGACGGCGGCCTTGGGATCATCAAAGGCGACGGGTGCGGGGGCATCCGGGGTCTCAATGGTCATTCGGGTCTCCAAATCCTGCCTTCCTCTGTCGCCGCCTTCGCCGCGGGAGGCAAGCGGATTGCTGCGTCACGGGCGGATTTTACCGCCCGCATCGCGCGTTTCCGCTTGTGCGGGATCAACCGCAGGACCGTTTCAGATCAGGCCTTCCTTGCGGAACAGCTCTTTCAGGTCGGCTTCGGGGCGCGCACCGTAATGCGAAATCACCTCTGCCGCCGCGACACAGCCCATCCGGCCCGAGGTCGCAAGGTCCGCGCCCGTCGCGAGGCCATAGAGGAACCCGGCGGCGAACTGGTCGCCCGCGCCGGTGGCGTCGACCGGCGTGATCTCCTTCACCGGGGCGCTGGCCTGTTCCGACCCGCGCACCAGAACCACGTCATGACCCGAACGGGTACAGACGATCAGCCCGCTATCCCCGGCGGCGGTTTCCAGCGCCAGCGACAGATCGTCGGTCTGGTAGAGCGATTTCCACTCGTGCTCGTTGCCGATCACGTAGTCGAGCTCCTTCACCAGCTTGCGGAAGTCGTCGCGATGACGGTCGACGCAGAACGGGTCGGACAAAGCGATCCCCGCCTGCCCACCGGCCGAGCGGGTCAGCTTGGCCGCCGTCTCGAACGCCTGCTTGCCCTTGTCCTTGTCGTAAAGGTAGCCCTCAAGGAACAGGATCCGCGCCTCGCTGCACACGTCTTCCGGCACGTCCTGCGGCCCGACCTCGGAGGAAATGCCGAGATAGGTGTTCATCGACCGCTCCCCGTCCGGGGTGACAAGGATCATCGACCGGGACGAGGGCAGGTCGCCGCCCTTGACCGGGTCATTGGGGCAGACGGTGCCGCCGGCGCGGGTCTGATCCACGTAGGCGCGGCCGATCTCGTCGTCATTGACCTTGCCGATGAAGGCGGTCTTCAGGCCCAGATTGCCGACCCCGGCGACCGAGTTTGCAACCGACCCGCCCGGGATCACCTGGTAATCCGGCAGGGCGCCATGCAGGAAATCGGCGCGCTCGGCCTCGATCAGTTGCATGATGCCCTTCTGGATCGCCATTTCCGACAGGAAGAAGTCATCCACCGGGGCAATCATGTCCATCACGGCGTTGCCGATGCCGATTACGTCATACTTCAAAGGGTCTTCTCCTCGAATTCACATAGGTCGCGGATGATGCAGGCCGCGCATTTCGGTTTCCTTGCCACGCAGGTGTAGCGCCCGTGCAGGATCATCCAGTGATGGGCATGCTGCTGGTATTCCGCCGGCACGTTGTCCTCGATCGCCCGTTCGACGACGTTTACATCCTTGCCCGGCGCGATGCCGCTGCGATTGCCGAGGCGGAAGATATGGGTGTCCACCGCCTGTGCCGGATAATGCCACCACATGTTCAGAACCACGTTCGCCGTCTTGCGTCCGACGCCGGGCAGCGATTGCAGCGCCGCGCGGGAGGACGGGACCTCCCCGCCATACACATCGACGAGGATCTGGCTCATCTTGATGACGTTCTTGGCCTTCTGGCGGAACAGGCCGATGGTCTTGATGTGCTCGGTCAGTCCCTCGATCCCGAGGGCCAGCATCTTTTCCGGCGTATCGGCGATCTTGAACAATTCCCGCGTGGCCTTGTTCACCCCGGCATCGGTCGCCTGCGCCGACAGCGCCACGGCGACGACAAGGGTATAGGCGTTCACATGCTCCAGCTCGCCCTTGGGTTCGGGCTCTGCGGCATGGAAGCGGCTGAAGATTTCCTTCAGCACCATATAAGGCAGTTGCTTGGCCATCCCGGCGGTTATTGCCTGTCAGAACAGGGGCGGCAAGGCGATTTGGCCGATTTCGCAGGTTCCGGGTCGCCTGAGGCACGCGGGCCTCATAGATTGGGCATCGAAAGGATGCCGCCATGCTGCAAACAGATATCGAACAGGGCTACCACTACCAGGTGATCCGCCGCGCGATCGAAGAGATCGACGCCGCCGATACCCCTTTGTCGCTCGACGATCTGGCCGCGCGGATGGGGATGAGCCCGGCGCATTTTCAGCGCACCTTTTCCAACTGGGTCGGTGTCAGCCCCAAGCGGTTCCAGCAATATCTCGCCCTCGGCCATGCCAAGGCGCTGCTGACCGAACGGTTCTCCACGCTCGAGGCCGCCGCCGGTGCGGGCCTGTCGGGCGGCGGTCGCCTGCACGACCTGTTCCTGAGGTGGGAGGCAATGCGCCCCGGCGATTTCGCCCGCGGCGGGGCCGGGCTGACGATCCGCTACGGCTGGCTCGACACCCCCTTCGGCGAGGCACTGGTGATGGGCACGGATCGCGGCCTCTGCGGTATCGGCTTTTCCGAGGAACTGGGCCATGACCAGACCTGGACCGATCTGACCTCGCGCTGGCCCGCAGCGGAGTTCGTCGAAGACCCGCAGGCCCTCACCCCCTGGGCCGAGGCCGCTTTCGGCCGGACAGGCGAGGCGCGGCTGCACATGATCGGCGCACCTTTCCAGATCAAGGTGTGGGAGGCGCTGCTGCGCATCCCCTCGGGCCACGTCACCACCTACGGAGAGATCGCCCGCGCCATCGGATCGCCCCGCGCGGTGCGCGCCGTCGGCACCGCCGTGGGCCGCAACCCGGTCAGCTGGCTGATCCCCTGCCACCGCGCCATCCGCGCCACCGGCGGGCTGGGCGGCTACCATTGGGGCATGCCGATCAAGCGCGCCATGCTGGCCTTCGAAGCCGCCCGCGCCGACAGCGCGCCCTGACCCTGCGGCATGCGCGCCAAGGCGCCGAGTTAAAATAAGCGAATTGCCGCCGGAACTTTTTCGTGACCTGAATGGTTTTGACTACACCGCGGGGATCATCGTTCCTGCGATCCTGATTGTACGAAAGTTAGAGGCCATTCATGACCCGTACCGCGACCCAGGCAGTGCCCGCTCGCTCTTTCCTTTCCCGTCCGATGCTGGCCATGGCCGCGTCGGCCCTGGTTCTGACCAGCGCCTGCGCAGACATGGACCCCGCCCGCCAGAACACCCGCACCGGGGCCGCCGCCGGCGCCGCCTTCGGCGGTATCCTGGGCGCGGCCGTTTCGGGTGGCAACACGGCCCGTGGCGCGGCCATCGGTGCCGCGGCCGGTGCCATTGCCGGGGCCGCCTACGGTGATTACCTCGACCGCCAGGAAGCGGCCCTGCGCCAGGACCTCGGCAGCAATGTCCAGATCGTCAACACCGGCGACCGCCTGATCGTCACGCTGCCGCAGGACATCCTGTTCGCCACCGACAGCGCCACCCTGCGCCCCGATCTGCAATCCGATCTGGTCGCCGTTGCGCGCAGCCTGAACGAATACCCTCAGACCACCGTGCAGGTGATTGGCCATACCGACAACACCGGGGCCGCCGCCTACAACCAGCAGCTCTCGGCGCGTCGTGCACAAACCGTGTCCGGTGTCCTGGTCAGCAATGGCGTCTCCTCCGGCCGGATCCAGTCCTTCGGCCGTGGCGAGGACCAGCCCAAGGCGACCAACCTGACCCCCGAAGGCCGTCAGCAGAACCGCCGCGTGGAAATCGTGATCCTGCCGACCCAGGCGTAACGCCCGGCATCGGACGCCCGACACGGGCGATCACCGAGAAACAGAAAACACCCCGCGCCCGGCGCGGGGTGTTTTTCGTTCCAGAGCTTTCCGTTTCAGACCTGCGGCCCCGAGGGCGCGATCCAGTCAGCTGCCCCGGTAGGTCGAATAGCCGTAGGGCGACAGCAGCAGCGGCACATGGTAATGCGCGGCCTCGTCCGCCATGCCGAACCGGATCGGGATCTGGTCCAGGAACAGCGGGTCCTCTGTCGCCTGTCCCGTCTCCCGCAGGTAATCGCCGGTGAAAAAGATCAATTCGTATGTGCCTGTTTTGAAGGCATCCTGACCAAGGATCGGGCTGTCCGTGCGGCCATCCGAATTGGTCACCGTCTCGGTGATCTTCTTGTGGGAATTGCCCGAAACCCTGTACAGCGCGATCTTCACGCCCTCTGCCGGGCAGCCACGGGCCGTGTCCAGGATGTGTGTGGTCAGGTATCCTTCGGGCATGGGCAACTCCGTTTAGGGCTTGAAACATCGCGATGCGCGTCGTGAGATTGCCCCGCCCCGCCACAGGAGACAAGACAATGAACCGCTATCCCCGTGACATGATCGGATATGGCCCCAATCCGCCCGACGCCAAATGGCCCGGCGGCGCGAAAATCGCCATCTCCTTCGTGCTGAACTACGAGGAAGGCGGAGAGAACAACATCCTGCACGGCGATGCGGCATCAGAGGCGTTCCTGTCCGAAATCATCGGCGCCGCCCCGTGGCCCGGCCAGCGGCACTGGAACATGGAATCCGTCTATGAATACGGCGCCCGCGCCGGGTTCTGGCGCCTGCATCGGCTGTTCACCGGCGCGGGCATCCCGCTGACCGTCTACGGCGTGACAACGGCGTTGGCGCGCGGACCCGAACAGCTCTGGGCGATGCAGGAGGCCGGGTGGGAGGTCGCCTCCCACGGGCTGAAATGGATCGAACACAAGGACATGGACGAGGCCGAGGAACGCGCCCAGATGGAGGAAGCCGTCCGCCTGCATGTGGAATTGACCGGCGAACGCCCCACCGGCTGGTATACCGGGCGCTGCTCCATGAACACGGTGCGGATCGCCTCCGAGATGGGTTTCGACTGGGTGTCCGACACGATCGACGACGACCTGCCCTACTGGCGCGCGGTCGAGGGTACGGACCGGCATCAGCTGGTCATCCCCTACACGATGGACGCGAACGACATGCGCTTTGCCGTACCCGCAGGGTTCAGCGAGGGCGACCAGTTCTTCACCTATCTCAAGGACAGTTTCGACGCGCTCTACCGTGAAGGCCAGGCCGGCGCAGCCAAGATGATGTCGATCGGCATGCATTGCCGCCTGCTGGGCCGTCCGGGCCGGATCGAGGGGCTGCGTCGCTTCATCGACTATGCCCAAAGCCACGAGGACGTCTGGTTCGCTCGCCGCATCGACATCGCCCAGCACTGGGAATTCGCGCATCCCCCCAGCACGCCCGACCTGGTGCCGTCGCAGATGGATCGCGCGGCCTTTACCCAGGCCTTCGGCGGCATCTACGAACATTCCCCCTGGATCGCCGACCGCGCCTTCGAACTTGAGCTCGGACCGGTCCATGACCGCGCCAAGGGGCTGGCCCATGCGCTGGCGCGGGTCTTCCGCACCGCGACCGAAGGCGAACGGATGGGCGTGCTGACTGCACACCCCGACCTCGCCGGAAAACTGGCCGCGGCCAAAAGGTTGACGGCGGAAAGCACGGCGGAACAGGCCTCTGCCGGGCTGGACGCGCTGACCGATGAAGAGCGGGAAACGTTTCAGAAACTCAACACCGCTTATACCGACAAACACGGTTTCCCCTTTATCATCGCGGTAAAAGAGAATACCAAAGCAACGATCCTCGCGGCTTTCGAGAAAAGGCTCGCCCAGGATACACCCTCAGAATTCAACGAGGCCTGCCGACAGGTCGAACGCATCGCGTATCACCGTCTGGCGGCCCTGCTACCGGATAATTGATGACGACTATCGACAAACTCGACCCTGATGTTCCGCTCTTCGTTCGCAGCGGGATCAACCTTGCCTCCGCCGGTCTCGGCGCCAAGGCGATCTCGGCAACGGACGAATTCTTCGCGCCGCTCGAACGGATGCTGGATGACGATCCCGCGATCTTCTACCCCGACCGTTTCGACGATAACGGCAAATGGATGGACGGCTGGGAAACCCGCCGCCGCCGGGGCAGCGGCCATGACCACGCGGTCATCAAGCTGGCCACTGCCGGGCGTCTTCTGGGCTTCGACGTCGATACCTCGCATTTCACCGGCAACTACGCCCCCGCCGTCAAGATCGAGGCCTGCCATAGCTCAAGCGAGGTCCCCGCGCCCGACAAACGCTGGGTGGAAATCCTGCCCAACCGTCCGCTCGGTCCCTCTGCGCATCACTATTTCCGCTGCGAAAGCTACGAAAGCTGGACGCATCTGCGCATCCACATCTACCCCGATGGCGGGGTCGCCCGCCTGCGCGCCTATGGCGTGCCGGAGCTTGACCCGTCGGACGAAGGCACCAGCGAAATCGACCTCGCCGCGGCGCTGAACGGCGGTCGCGTGCTGGCATTTTCCGATGCCCATTACGGGGATTTCCGCCGCCTGCTGGCACCGGGCCGCGGTATCAACATGGCCGATGGCTGGGAAACCCGCCGCCGCCGCGAACCGGGCTATGACTGGCTGATCGTGGCGCTTGGCGCACGCGGCACCATCGACCGCGCCGTGGTGGACACCCATCTGTTCAAGGGCAACTACCCCGACAGCTGCACGATCCAGGCGGCCGACCTGTCGTCCTTCGGCGACGGGCTGACCGACGCGCTGGTGACGTCCTCGATGTTCTGGGACGAATTGCTGCCCCGGAAGTACCTGAAGGGCCACGAGGTGCACGAGTTCGACGACCTCGCCGATCTGGGGCCGGTCACCCATGTGCGGTTCAACATCCATCCCGATGGCGGGGTGTCGCGACTGCGGCTCTTCGGCAAGCCGGAATGGCGCGGCTGACCCGGACCGGCTGACACGATGACCCTGACGATCCATTCCGAACCCCTCACCGCCCGGGCCTTTGCGCCCTTCGGCGACGTGCTGGACTGTTCGGGTGCGGTCGACAAGGTCATCAATGCGGGCATGTGCGACCGGTTCCACGATCGCGCACGGCTCGATTTCGGGCCGGCGGGGCGCGCGGGCATCAGCATCTTCCGCGCCCGTGCCCGCGCCCTGCCCTATACCTGCGACCTGCTGGAACGGCACCCGGAAGGGTCGCAGGCCTTCATCCCGATGTCCGAAGCGCCCTGGCGCATCATCGTCGCCCCGGATGCGGGCGGCGTGCCCGGAACGCCCCGCGCCTTTGCCCCCGCACCGGGCCAGGGCGTCAATTTTCTGCGGAATACCTGGCACGGAGTGCTTACGCCTTTGGCAGAACCGGGCCTCTTCGCGGTGATCGACCGTATCGGCGACACCCCGAACCTCGAAGAACACTTCCTGAGCGATCCTTTCCTGCTAGCCTCCTGAGGCAGCCACCCGCCCGAAGCCAGGGACATGGCAGGGGCCGGGCAGCCAAGGATAAAAGCAAGGGAACGGGACTATGACAGATACTTCGCTCGGGACACCGGAACAGCTCCGGGATCCCAATTACATGCCCCCCATCGGCAAGGCCGTACCGCTGGGCATCCAGCACGTGCTGGCGATGTTTGCCTCCAACGTGACGCCGTCGATCATCGTGGCCGGCGCGGCCGGGTTCGGGTTCGGGTCGGACCAGGGGGCGCTCGGCTTTCCGGACATGACCTACATGATCCAGATGGCGATGCTTTTCGCCGGGATCGCCACGCTCTTCCAGTCGATCGGCGTGGGCCCGGTGGGGGCGCGGCTGCCCATCGTGCAGGGTACGTCCTTTGCGTTCCTGCCGGTGATGATCCCCGCCGTGGCGGGTGGCGGCCCCGAGGCCATGGGCGGGCTGATGACCGGCGTGGTGATCGGCGGCATCTTCCATTTCTGCATCGGGACCTTCATCGGCAAGCTGCGCTTTGCCCTGCCGCCGCTGGTGACCGGGTTGATCGTGCTGATGATCGGGCTGGCGCTGCTCAAGGTCGGCATCCAGTACGCCGCGGGCGGTGTGCCGCTGCTGGGCAAGCCGGAATTCGGATCGCTGGCCATGTGGTTCCCGGCGCTGGTGGTGATCGTCGTGTCGCTCGCCCTCAGCTTCTTCGCCAAGGGGCTCCTGTCGGTGGCCGCCGTCCTGGTGGGCCTCGTCGCGGGCTACCTGGTGGCGCTGATGATGGGCCAGGTGAGCTTTGGCAATGTCGGGCGCGCCGCGATCTTCGATATCCCCACGCCGTTCAAATGGGGCGTGGATTTCAACGCAGCGATCATCCTCGGCATGTGCTTCATGGCCATCATCTCGGCGATCGAGACGGTGGGCGACGTGTCGGGCATCACCAAGGGCGGCGCGGGCCGCGAAGCCACGGACAAGGAAATCTCGGGCGCGACCTTCGCCGATGGGGCGGGCACGGCGATTGCCGGTATCTTCGGCGGGCTGCCCAACACCTCGTTCAGCCAGAATGTCGGCCTGATCTCGATGACCAAGGTGATGAGCCGCGGTGTCGTGACCATCGGCGCGATCTTCCTGATCGTCTGCGGCCTGGTGCCCAAGTTCGGCGCGCTGGTGTCGACCATACCGATCAACGTGCTGGGCGGCGCAGTGATCGTGATGTTCGGCATGGTGGCTGCCGCCGGCGTGACCATGCTGTCCGAGGTCAGCTGGAGCCGCCGCAACATGGTGATCTTCGCGATCTCCCTGTCGGTCGGATTCGGCCTGCAGCTGGAGCCGACGGCGCTGCAGCACCTGCCCGACACGTTGCAGATCCTGCTGACCTCGGGCCTGCTGCCCGCGGCGGGGCTGTCGATCCTGCTTAACCTGGTCCTGCCGGAGGACCTGGATTGATCCGGGCGTGACCCAAAGGCGCGCCTGCGGCGCACACCATTTGATTGGGGCGGCCCCTCCGGGCCGCCCCTTTTTTGCCTCCGGCGGGAGTATTTTCGGCAAGATGAAGCAGGGGGATGCGCCCCTGTCCGGCGGCGCGGCCGGGGTCTAACGGCCCGGGATATCGCTGCGCTTTTCGCCCGCACCGTCCCAGTCGTCGATGGCCGCGATCGCCTCTTCGGCGGTTTCCACGAAACGGAAGAGGTCGAGGTCATCGCGGGCAATGGTGCCGGCCTCGGCCAGGGCCTCCCAGTTGATGATCCTTTCCCAGAAATCGCGCCCGAAGAGCAGGAAGGGCACGCGCTGCATCCGGCCGGTCTGGATCAGGGTCAGGGCCTCGAACATCTCGTCCAGGGTGCCGAAGCCGCCGGGGAAGACGCAGACCGCACGGGCGCGCATCAGGAAATGCATCTTGCGGATCGCGAAATAGTGGAAGTTGAAGCACAGATCCGGGGTGACCCATTCGTTGGGGGCCTGTTCATGGGGCAGCACGATGTTCAGACCGATGGATTGCCCACCCGCATCGTCGGCCCCGCGATTGCCGGCCTCCATCACGCCGGGACCGCCGCCGGTGGTCACGACCCATTCGCGGCCATAGCTGTCCAGGGACCGGCGCGTGATCTCGCGGGCGAAGCTGCGGGCCTCTTCGTAGTATTTCGTAAGATCCGCCAGGGTTTCGGTCCGGGCCTCGTCCTTGCGGGCGGGTTCGGGGATCCGCGCGCCGCCGAACAGGACGACCGTCGACTCGATCCCGCGTTCATCCATGACCATCTGCGGCTTCAGCAGTTCCAGCTGCAAGCGGACGGGGCGCAACTCGTCCCGGCAGAGGAAATCGTCATCGGCAAAGGCCAGGCGATAGGCCGGGGCGCGGGTCTGTGGCGTGTCGGGGACGTGATGCGCGGTTTCGATGTCGGAATGGGCATCGCGGAACGGCGAATGGCGGTCTTCGGTCATGGTCTCTCCTTCTGGGCCGGCGCGGCGGCCAGTGTCTGCACCGGTGTAGCGCGATGCCGGGCCCGCCGCCATGGCCAGCGCATTCGTGGAGGGTGGTGGATTGCGCGACGCGCGCGTTTGGTGTCTAAGCCCTGCCAGATTGCACCGGGCCCGACCCATCAGGCCCTGCCCCGATATCGCACCGACGTCATACCGACGTGGAACCGACGCAAGACCGACGTAGAAAAAAGGGACCCTGCCCATGTCCAACGCCCAGCTTGAAACCGCGATCGAAGCCGCCTGGGAGGCGCGCGACCAGATCACCCCCGCCACGACAGGTGAAACCCGCGAGGCGATCGAGGACACGCTGAACGCGCTCGACAGCGGGTCTCTCCGCGTCGCCGAGAAGCAGTCGGACGGGTCCTGGCACGTGAACCAGTGGGCCAAGAAGGCGGTTCTGCTGGGCTTCCGCCTGAAGGACATGGAAATCCAGTCGGGCGGCCCGCAGGGCGGCGGCTGGTGGGACAAGGTGGACAGCAAGTTCGCCGGCTGGGGTGAAAACCAGTGGAAGGCCGCGGGCTTCCGCGCTGTGCAGAACTGTATCGTCCGCAAATCCGCCTATGTCGCGCCGGGCGTCGTGCTGATGCCGTCCTTCGTGAACCTGGGCGCCTATGTCGACAGCGGCACGATGGTCGATACCTGGGCCACCGTCGGCTCCTGCGCGCAGATCGGCAAGGACGTGCACCTGTCGGGCGGTGTCGGTATCGGCGGCGTGCTGGAACCCATGCAGGCCGGCCCCACCATCATCGAGGACAATTGCTTCATCGGTGCCCGGTCCGAGGTCGTCGAGGGCGTGATCGTCCGCGAAGGCTCTGTCCTGGGGATGGGTGTCTATATCGGTCAGTCCACCAAGATCGTCGACCGCGAAACCGGCGAGGTCATGTATGGCGAGGTCCCGCCCTATTCCGTGGTCGTCTCGGGCTCCATGCCCTCGAAGAACGGCGTCAACCTCTACTGCGCCGTCATCGTGAAGCGCGTGGACGAGAAGACCCGCTCAAAGACCGGCGTGAACGAGCTTCTGCGCGACTGATCCACTATTGCCGGACCCGGTCCGGCCCTGCCGTTCCCCTGCGCGGGGGACGGCACCGGGGCAAGCGTCCCGCCCAGACCTTTCCCCACATGCCTGACCCAAGGTCCGCGACCTGATTGGCCCCGATAAGGGAACCCCGGACGCGTTTGGAGTGTTGGCCTGTCAACGCTTTGACAAGACGACATGAAAAGGAGAGGTCCCATGGAAGGACTGGGCTGGATCGCGGCCATCATCGTCGGCGCACTCGCCGGCTGGATCGCGGAGAAACTGATGAAGGCGGATCACGGTCTGCTCACCAACATCGTGCTGGGGATCCTGGGTGCGCTGGTGCTGAACTTCATCCTGATGGCGCTGGTGGGCGCAACGCTGGGCGGCTGGATCGGCCAGCTGATCATCGGCGTGATCGGGGCCTGCATCCTGATCGGTGGCTATCGCGCCCTGCGCCGGGCCTGACCCGCGCGACTGCGTGATACTGAAAAGAAACGGCCGGGCGCAGCAGCCCGGCCGTTTTGCGTTTCAGACGTCGATGAGGCTTACTTCTTCGCCTTCACCGGCTTTTCGCCGACCGGGCCGCCGGCCTTCTTCCAGCCACCGAAGCCGTCGGTGATGTGGCTGACATTTTCCAACCCCATCTCCTGCGCGGTGCGGGCCGACAGGGCTGACCGCCAGCCGGAGGCGCAGTAGAAGACGAACTGGTCACCGCTCTGGAATTTCTCCTTGGCATAGGGGCTTTCCGGATCGATCCAGAATTCCAGCATGCCGCGCGGGCAGTGGAAGGCGCCGGGGATCATGCCATCACGCTCCAGTTCCCGAGGGTCGCGCAGGTCGACGAAGGTCACGCCCTCAGCCCCGTGCTTGGCCATCATCTCGGTGGCGGGGGCGTGGTCCACGACCTCGTTCGCCTCGGCCACCATATCCTTGATCCGCTTCATCTCGGTCCTCCTGTAAGCATGCAGGGGCAAGAGACACCCATGGGGCGGAAAGGTAAACACCCCGATGCGCCCCACCTTGCCCCTTTACTTGCTGCCGGGATTCTGAGACCCGTGCCGCGACCCGGCAGAAAGGTGCGACAGGTGGCAAAGGACAAGGCGAAAACCCCGAACAAGCAGAAGGTCTTTACCCTTCTCGTCGAACTGGGCCGCGCCAAGGGCGACGGCCTGCCCGCCGACAGCACCGGCGCGGCGCTGGTCTGCTATGCCTCCGGCGTGGACGAGGCCGAGGCGGTGCGTGAAACCGTCGCGATCCTGAAGCAGGCGGACATGGCGCCGCTGGACGTGTCGGGCTACGGCACGCTCGAGGAACGGCTGGCCGAGGGCCACGACATCCCCGACGAGGAACAGGAGTTGATGACCCGCGCGCTTGAGGAAAACTCCGTCATCGTCGCCCAGGTCACCCCGTTCTACGACAAGGACGGCGACACCCTGCACTGACCGGCCAGGCGGCTCAGAGCGAGCGTTGCGAGGCCAGCATCGTCGCCTCGTATCCCCTCAGGATTGGATGGGCGCTCATCGCGTGATGCGGCAGGTCGCGGCGCAGCAATCGGACAAGGTGGCTCGACATATGCGTGTCCACCGACCGGCGCATCCTGCCGACATGCATGCTTTCCAATGCCACGCCCGAAACCTGCAGCGCCTCCTGTTCCGGCAGCAGCAGGTGATACCAGGCGATCAGCTCTGCCCCGTCAAGGTAGCGCCCCGTGCGGTCACTGATGAGGTATTGCACCGGCACCAGGACCTTTTCGCTGGCGAACATGTATTCGACATCCGACCCGCCCAGCACCATCCGCTGGTTGGCGGCGGCCCGCAGATCGGCGCGCAGGCCGAAATAGGGCGCGCGCAACTGCACGGGGCGGAACGATCCGCGCGCCGGCAGCACATGTTCGATCACCGACAGGACCGGCACCGCGACCCGGCGCCCGGCCCCGTTGACCGCGATCACCTCGTCGCCGGGCAGGATCTCGTCGACGCGGCGCACCCCGTCGGGCGTCTCGATGGGCGACATGCCCGACAGGCCGGGCTGCGGGCCAATCGGCTCGACCCGGTCCGAGACGGCGACGAAATCCAGCTCATCCGCCCAGCACCCGACCTCGGGCGAAGCGACGGCCAGGGCCAGCCCGTCGCGCGGCAGCGCCGCGGGGTCCTTCAGATCGGCCCATTGCGGCGCGGCATCCTGGTCCGGCGTTTCGGCCCAGAGCCGCGCGAAGCCGATGCTGCAATCCCAGGTCAGCGTCACCCGCAGAACCTGCGGCTGCGTCGACCGGGCGTAGTTCACCAGCATGTGCTGCGCCTCCTGGCCCTGCCCCTGCTGCTGGACGGCCATCACCGCATCGCCGGGCACCAGGCTCAACGTCAGGCGGCCGGGGCGGGGATGGCTGTATTCAAGGTCGAACAGGCGCACCGGGCGGTTGGGGATCGTGCAGTTCAGCTCGATCAGCAGCGTCCCGCGCTCGAGCAGGTCTGGCACATGCGATACACGGGTCAGCGCATCCCGCAGCGCCGCATTGCCGGGCGGCGGCGCGCCTTCCCTGCGCAGGGGGGATACGGCGAACCAGCCCATGGTCAGACCTGCCCCGATACGGGGCAAAGACCCGACTTCTGCCGGGTCGCCCAAGGCTCGACCTGGTCC
Source organism: Pseudooceanicola atlanticus (assembly GCF_000768315.1). GTDB lineage: Bacteria > Pseudomonadota > Alphaproteobacteria > Rhodobacterales > Rhodobacteraceae > Pseudooceanicola > Pseudooceanicola atlanticus. The sequence continues at coordinate 298,875 of NZ_AQQX01000001.1, read as the reverse complement.
TGCACGTGCACGCCCTTCTCCACTTTGTAGATGGCTTTCTGTCACTTAGACCAGAAATTCCAAACCGATCAACACAGTCTGTCAGCTTCGCCGCATTCGAGCAGTTTGCGCTTTTCCGCGCGGCGGTCTAGCCATGGGCCAACGTCAAGTCAGGAGCCCGCCTTGGAAACCGATCCCGTCGCCCTCACCGCCGATCTTGTCCGCTGTCCCTCGGTCACGCCCGAAGAAGGGGGTGCGCTGGTCCTGCTGGAAAACCTGCTCTCCGGGGCCGGGTTCGACTGCACCCGCGTCGACCGCAACGGCACCTCGAACCTCTTTGCCCGCTGGGGGCGTCGCGGGGCCAACCGCTCCTTCGGGTTCAATGGCCATACCGACGTGGTGCCCGTCGGCGACGAAAGCGCCTGGACGGTGCCGCCCTTCGGCGCGGTGGAAAAGGATGGCTACCTCTGGGGGCGCGGATCGACCGATATGAAATCCGGGGTCGCGGCCTTTGCCGCCGCCGCGATCGATTTCGTCCGCGACACGCCGCCCGACGGGGCGATCATCCTGACCATCACCGGGGACGAGGAAGGCCCCGCCAAGGACGGCACCGTCGCCCTGCTGGACTGGATGGCCGAAAATGGCGAGGCGATGACCGATTGCCTGGTCGGCGAACCCACCAGCCCCAACCACATGGGCGAAATGATGAAGATCGGCCGTCGCGGGTCGATGAACGCCACCTTCGAGGTGACCGGCATCCAGGGCCATTCCGCCTATCCCCACCGGGCGCGCAATCCCCTGCCCGCCATGGCCCGCCTGATGGACCGCCTGGCCAGCCACGAACTGGATACCGGCACCGAACATTTCGACGCCTCCACCCTCGCCATCGTGACCATCGACACCGGCAACCCGGCGACGAACGTGATCCCCGCCGCCTGCCGGGCCGGGGTGAATATCCGGTTTTCCGACGCCCATACCGGGGACAGCCTGTCCGACTGGCTGCGCGAAGAGGCCGAGATCGTCGCCAAGCTCTTCAACGTCGATATCGCGGTGAAGGTGTCCATCTCGGGCGAAAGCTTCCTGACCCCGCCGGGGCCGCTCTCCGACCTCGTGGCGAAATCGGTGCAGGCGGAAACCGGGGTGGCGCCGGAATTGTCGACCTCGGGCGGCACCTCGGATGCGCGGTTCGTCAAGGATCACTGCCCGGTGGTCGAATTCGGCCTCGTGGGCAAGACGATGCATGCGGTGGACGAACGGGTCGAGATCGACCAGATCCGCCAGCTCAAGGCGATCTACGGGCGGATCCTGCGCGACTACTTCGCCTGATGGCCCCGCGCCCGACGCTTGTCGTCATGGTGAAGGAGCCACGGCCCGGCCGGGTCAAGACCCGCTTGGGTCGCGAGATCGGCCATGTCACCGCGGCTTGGTGGATGCGCCACCAGGTTGCGCGGCTTCTGCGGCGGCTGCGCAACCCGAAATGGCGGTTGGTTCTGGCCGTCGCGCCCGACACCGCCCTGGCCAGCCCCGCCTGGCCCGCCGATTTGCCGCGCATGGCGCAGGGCGGCGGCGATCTGGGGGACCGGATGCGGCGGGCCTTCGTCACGGGCGCGCAGCACCATCGCGGGCCGATCTGCATCATTGGCGCCGATATCCCGGCGATCACGCCGGCCCATATAGACCGCGCACTTGCCGCGCTCGGGTCGCATGACGCGGTGCTGGGGCCGGCCTCTGACGGGGGGTATTGGCTGATCGGGCTGAAACGCCCCGCCACGCCTCCCGGGACGCTGTTCACAGATGTCCGCTGGTCCACCGAACATGCCCTGACCGATACACTTGCGGGCCTGAGGGGGCTGAGCGTCGCGCAGATCGACATGCTCGACGACGTGGACGAGGCCGCCGACCTCCGTCGCTAGCAGCTGTTCCCGGACCACCAAGCGCCGCTGCGGCACGCGCTCCACCCACAGCTTTTCGATGTGACGGCGCCGCGGCCCCGTGCTACGCCAAGAGCATGACACAGATCCCCTCGAAGGAAGAGATCCTGCAATGGATCTCGGACAACCCCGGCCAAAGCGCCAAGCGTGACATCGCCAAGGCGTTCGGCATCAAGGGCGCCGCCCGGATCGACCTGAAACAGGTCCTGCGGGAGCTTGAGAACGAGGGTCACCTGGAAAAGCGCAAGAAGACCTATCGCGACCCGGACCGGCTGCCCCCGGTTTCGGTCCTGCAGGTCAACGAACCCGGCCCCGATGGCGATCTGACCGCGAAGCCGCTGGAATGGCAGGGCGAAGGCGCAGAACCCGTCGTGCACCTGATCCTGCGCGCCGCGGACCCGGCCATTGGTGCCGGCGACCGCATCCTCGCACGGTTGCAGCTGATCGACCATGGCCCCGATTACGAGGGCCGCCTGATCCGGCGCATCGGACATAACCCCAAGCGCATCCTCGGTATCTTCCGCGCCGGGGCCGAAGGCGGCCGCGTCGTGCCGATCGACAAGGGCTCCGACCTGGAATGGATGGTCCCCGCCGGGGCCACCCATGGTGCGAAGGACGGGGAACTGGTCGAGGCTGAACAGGCCGGACCCAAGGCCCGGATGGGCCTGCCCCGCGCCCGCGTCGTCGACCGGCTGGGCGATCCCTCGGCCCCCAAGGCCGTGTCGCTGATCGCGATCCACCAGCACGGCATCCCCGATGCCTTCCCCGATGACGTGATCGCAGAGGCCGACGCCGCCAAGCCGGTGGGCCTGTCGGGGCGCGAGGACATGCGCGACATGCCCCTCGTCACCATCGACCCTTCGGATGCGCGCGACCATGACGATGCCTGCTACGCCCATCCCGATGACGACCCGAAGAACGAAGGCGGCCATGTCGTCTGGGTGGCCATCGCCGATGTGGCCCATTACGTCCGCCCCGGCACCGCACTGGACCGCGAGGCGCGCAACCGGGGCAATTCCACCTATTTCCCCGACCGTGTGGTCCCGATGCTGCCCGACCGGCTGTCCGGGGACCTGTGTTCTCTGCACGAGGGCGTGCCGCGCCCCTGTATCGCCGTGCGGATGCGCCTGGCACCCAATGGCGTGAAGATCGGCCATTCCTTCCATCGCGGGCTGATGCGCTCGGCCGCGTCGCTGCATTACGAAGAGGTGCAGCAGGCCATCGACGGCGCCCCCAACGACAAGACCGGCCCACTGCTGGACGACGTCATCAAGCCGCTCTACGCCGCCTATGCCGCGCTGAAAGCCGCACGTGCGGACCGGCAGCCGCTCGACCTCGACCTGCCCGAGCGCAAGATCGAGCTGAGCGATGCCGGAGAGGTCACCTCGGTCAAGTTCCGCGACCGGCTGGATGCGCACAAGCTGATCGAGGAATTCATGGTGCTGGCCAACGTGGCCGCCGCCGAGACGCTGAACGCCAAGAAATCCCCCCTGCTCTTCCGCGTGCACGAGGAACCGCCGGTCGAAAAGATCGACAGCCTGCGGGAAACCGCGGAATCCGCCGGCTTCACCCTGGCCAAGGGTCAGGTCATGCAGACCCGGCACCTGAACGCATTGCTGAACGCCGCCGCCGGCACCGACCATGCGGAGCTGATCAACATGTCGACCCTTCGGTCGATGACGCAGGCCTATTACTCGCCGCAGAATTTCGGCCATTTCGGGCTGGCGCTGGCCAATTACGCGCATTTCACCTCGCCCATCCGCCGGTATTCGGACCTGATCGTGCACCGCGCGCTGATCTCGTCACATGGCTGGGGCAAGGACGGGCTGGACCCCGACCAGATCGCCGATCTGGAACATGTCGCCGCACATATCTCGGAAACCGAGCGGCGCTCCATGACCGCCGAACGTGACACGACCGACCGCTACCTCGCCGCCTACCTGTCGGAACGAGTCGGCACCGAACTGACCGGGCGGATCAGCGGCGTCGCGCGGTTCGGGGCCTTCGTGCGGCTGGATGAAACCGGCGCCGACGGGCTGATCCCGATCCGGTCCCTGGGCGGCGAATATTTCCATTTCGACCGCGAAGGCGCGACGCTGATGGGCGCCGATAGCGGCATGATCGTCCAGCCCGGCCAGCGCGTCACCGTCAAACTGGCCGAGGCCGCGCCGGTGACCGGCGGGTTGCAGCTGGAACTGATCGAACACGAGGGCGAGACGGTCAAGCAACGCCCCGGCGGGCGCGGGTTCGGCCGTGGCAGATCCAAGGGCAAGGGCCCGGCCGCCAAGCGCAAGCTGGTCAAGGCCAAGCGCAAGGACGCCAAGACCAAGAAGAAGCTGACCCGCAGAGGTCGCTGACCCCGGACTTGCAGGACATGTAAACGCCGCCCCCCGAAGCCCGGGGGCGGCGCTTTTCGGTCAGACGGGTCGGATCACTCGATCAGGCCGATCTGCCGGTAGAAGGCGTTGTTGTCCCAGAACAGGTATTCCTCGTCCATCACGCCGTCCTCGGTCCAATGGCCGACCGTCGCCATGGTCAGCTTGTAGCTCTGCCCGGTCGGTTCGATGACCTGCCCGTCGCCGATCGGCATGGGTTCCGAAAAGGTGCCTTCGATCACGCCGACCACGCCGGTCCACTCGCCCTGCCCGATGCGGATCGGGTGGGTTTCGATGCGGGTGTCGGGGGCGAAGACGAAGAAGGCCGACAGGTCCTCGATATGCTGGTCGAGCCCCACGACAGTGCGGCCGTCGGGCCAATGCACGACGATGTCATCGGCATGGCTTTCGTGCAGGCGGTCCCATTCCTGGTTGGTGAAGACCTCGAAATCGAGCGTGTCGAAGGTTTCGAGGTTCTGTTCGATCCGCGCCTGTTCGGCCTGCAGTTTCGCCAGTTCGGCCAGGGCTGCAGCGGCGGCCGCATTCTCGTCGGCAAAGGCAGGGGCGGACAGCGCGACAAGCGCGAGGGCGGAGATGGAAAGGCGTTTCATATCAGTTAGTTCCTTTGGTTTATCCTGCATCCTTCGATGCGATGACCCAAAGATAGGACCCGCCTTTTATCCTGAAAATGTTGATTATAACGGAACACAATCCACGAATTGTTCCGAAAATTATCCAAGCGGCCAAACGAAAACCGGCGGCTGAAACCCAGCCGCCGGTTCGATTTCAACGCTGTCGGTAGCGCGGGTGGGATCAGAGCGCCGCGGCCGTATTCACCACACCGAAGGCACTGCCGATCAGGCCAAAGATGGTCCGCGCCTTGGTCACCGGGCTTTCGGTGCCATAGACCAGGTCGCCCGGCTGGATCCGGAATTGCCCGGCGCTGAACAGCCCGTCCGCGGTGGTCAGGTCGATGGTAAAGACCATGCGCGCATTTGGCGGCCCTGCCTTGAGCGGATCTACATACTTCGCAGGATATTGGCGCAGCACGAGGATGCCCTTCGGGTCGGCGCGAGAATCGGACACACCGCCAATGATGGACATCGCCTCGATCGCGGTCAGGTGATCCTTGGGAAAGACGTGGCGGGCTTCGGTGCCTGTCGCGCCAAGCGACAGGAAATATCGGCTATCGCCCTGCACTATGACCTTGTCACCGCCCCGCAGCGTCGTGTCGAGGCTGGGCGTATCGTACAGTCGCGACACCGAGGTGCCATAAATCTTGCCACTGCGATGCAGACGGATCTGAGGGTTCTCCAGCCCGTCATCGACACCGCCACCCGCAGATAACAGCGACAGCACCGTGTAATCCTGGTCCGGCAGCGGGAAGGTGCCAGGCGATCCGACGCCACCTACCAAACTGACCTCGCGGGCGCGTCCCTCGACAAGGCTCAGCTGAACCTGCGCGGCGGGCGTCACCGTCTCATATTTCTCCTGTATGATTTCGCGTGCATGTTCAGGGCTCATCCCCGATATTTTCACTTCGTCGATATAGGGCAGGAAAATCCGTCCTCCGGAAGAAACCCGCAGGTCCGGCATCGCGACCGAACGCTCGGCCCCCGAGGTCAGAAGCCCGTTCTCTTCATTCGCCCAGATTACCACCGACACGGTATCGCCCGGCGCGATGATCCGATTGGCGGGCTGCTTCTGCCGCTTGATCCAGCTGTAGTGATAATCGTTGACCCGGGGCCATTCGGCATAGACCGGCAGCAATGCGCGGGTCACCTCTGCCACGGCAAAGGAATCGGCGATGTATTCTTCGTCCTGTTTGACCTTCAGAACCTCGTTCTGAAGCCCGGCGCCTCGCGGCAGGTTGCCACATGCGGTCAGGAATATCGTCGCGCAAAGCAGGCCGATACGCAGGAAATTATGCTTCTTGTCCACTCGTGCCCCCGTTTTGGGTCTTTCCGTCTTCTACCGGCAGGGACCCGATCTAGGAAGACCGGAATTCACGAATGAGCAATATTGCTGCGTTTCCGCCACTCGCATGCGCAGCAATCTAGCCCGCAGCAGCAGCCGCCTCGGCCGTGCGCAGGAAGACCGGTGTGCCCTCTTCGGACCGATCCGGTGCATAGCGATACCCGCCCAGGTCGAAATCCTTCAGCCCCTCGGGATCGGTCAGACGGCGGGTCACCACGAAGCGCGCCATCGCCCCGCGGGCGCGTTTTGCAAAGAACGACACGACCTTGGCCTGTCCGTTCTTTTCGTCCAGGAAGGTCGGCGTGATCACCCGCAGGCCCAGACGGTCCAGGTCGACCGCACCAAAATATTCCTGGCTCGCGCAATTTATCAGGGTATCGGTGCCCACGGCCTCGGCCTGCGCTTTCAGCGCCTGCGCCGGAAGGTCGCGCCAGTAATCATACAGCGACTTGCCGCGCCGCGTCTTCAGCCGCGTGCCCATTTCCAACCGGTAGGGCTGGATCCCGTCCAGCGGGCGCAACACCCCGTAGAGCCCCGAAAGGATTCGCAGGTGATCCTGCGCCCAGGCCATCTCGTCGGGGTCGAGCGTTCCGGCCTCCAGCCCCTGGTAGGTGTCCCCGGCAAAGGCCAGCGCGGCGGGGCGCAGCGCCTCCGTGTCCGGTTCGGCCGCGAAGGCCTTGAACCGGTCGCGGTTCAGACGGGCCAGGTCATCCGACAGGCTCATCATGTCGCGGATGTCGCCCAAGGTCCGGTTGCGCATCGTCCGGGCGAGCGCATTGGCCTCGGTCAGGAATTCGGGCTCTGTCAGGTCGGCGGCTTGCTGCCCCCAATCCAGACGCTTGGCAGGAGAGATCACGATCAGCATGAGGGGGATTTAGCCCGTCGCCTCGATGGCGTCCAGAAAGGCCGCGCCGAATCTGTCCGCCCGCCGATCGCCGAGGATGCGGGCCATGCCCTCCTGGTCCCTGGGCCGAAACTCGACCACCCGCGAGATCAGCGATGACGAACAGGATAGCGGCTTTTCCGTCCCATCCGCCCCGCGCTGCAGATCGCCCTGCACCTGCATCAACCGATCATACAGGTCGCCCCCCTCGCGCCCCGCCAGGCGCCGCCGCTTGGGATGCATCTCCTCGGTCTCGCCCGTCAGCACGGACAGGAAGATCGCCCCGTAGGTGTCCAGCTTCTTGGCGCCCACCCCGCTGATCCGCGCCATGCCGTCCAGGTCGGTCGGACGAGCCTCGGCCATCTCGATCAGGGTGCGATCGTTGAAGATGATATAGGCGGGCACGCCCTGCGCCTCGGCCAGCTCGCGCCGCTTCGCCTTCAACGCCGACAGCAGCGGCTCGTCCTCCTCGTTGACCAGCGTCTTGACCGCCGGGCGCCGCGCCTTCGAGGCCGCGATACTGTCCTTGCGCAGGGTGATCGCCTCCTCACCGCGCAGGATCGGGCGGGCGCGTTCGGTCATGGTCAGGGCGCCGTGGCGATCGGGATTGGGCCGGATCAGGTCATGCCCCATCATCTGGCGGAACACGGCCTGCCATTCCGGCCGTTTCAGATCCCGCCCCACGCCGAAGGTCGGCAGGCCCTCATGCCCCCGCGCCCGCACCTTCTCGGTCTCGTTGCCGGTCAGGATGTCGATCAGATGGCCCGCGCCGAACCATTCCTCGGTCCGCAGGATCGCCGACAGCGCCTTGCGCACGGCTTCGGTCCCGTCGAACACCTCTGCCGGCTTGTCGCAAAGATCACACCGGCCGCAGCTGATCTCGCTCTCACCGAAATAGCGCAACAGGGTCGACCGACGACATTCAAGCGCCTCCGCCAGGCCCAGAAGCGCATTCAGCCGGCCGTGATCCGCCATGCGCCGCTCCGGCGGGGCCAAACCCTCGTCGATCTGCGAGCGGCGCAAGCGGATGTCATCCGGCCCGAACAGCGTCAGCGTCTCGGCCGGGGCGCCGTCGCGGCCGGCGCGGCCGATCTCCTGGTAATAGGCCTCGATCGACTTGGGCAGGTCGGCATGGGCGACCCAGCGGATATCGGGCTTGTCGACCCCCATCCCGAAGGCCACCGTCGCCACCACGATCAAGCCGTCCTCCTGCTGAAACCGGGTCTCGGCCCCGCGCCGCGCATCGGCCTCCATCCCGCCATGGTAATGGATCGCCGCATGACCGGCCTCCCGCAGGGCCTGGGCCAGCGTCTCGGTCTTGGCGCGGGTGCCGCAATAGACGATCCCGGACTGCCCCTTCCGCGCGGCAGCAAACTCCATGATCTGGCGCCGCGGGCTATCCTTCGCGGCGAAGGCCAGGTGGATATTGGGCCGGTCGAAGCCGCGCAGGAATTGCTCTGGCGACCGCCCCGGGAACAGCCGCGCGATGATCTCTTCCCGCGTCTCGGCATCGGCGGTGGCGGTAAAGGCCGCCACCGGCACGTCCAGCATCGACCGCAATTCGCCGATGCGCAGGTAATCGGGGCGGAAATCATGGCCCCATTGGCTGACGCAATGCGCCTCGTCCACGGCGATCAGAGACACGCCGATCCGGCCCAGCATGTCCATCGTCCCGCCCGCGGCCAAACGCTCCGGCGCCAGGTACAAAAGCTTCAGCCGCCCTTCATGGATCGCGTTCCAGACCGCATCCGTCTCTTCCTCGGTATTGCCCGAGGTCAGCGCCCCGGCCTCCACCCCCGCGGCGCGCAAGGCCCGGACCTGGTCCCGCATCAGCGCAATGAGCGGAGAGATCACCACCGTCACCCCCGACCGCAGCAACGCGGGCAGCTGGTAACACAGCGACTTCCCCCCGCCCGTCGGCATGATCGCCAGCACGTCACGGCCCGCCGTCACGGCCTCCACGATCTCGCCCTGGCCCGGACGGAAATCGTCGAACCCGAAAACCTCGCGCAACAGGGATGACGGATCGGTCATGCCCCCTCCTGATCCTGAACTGCTCTTATTTGGCCCCTGGGGCCCTTAAGACGCAGTAAACCAAAATCTGGGGGGTTTCTTCAAGAGAGACAGCTCATCCAGTGCCCCTTGCTTCATCTTGCCAAAAATACTCACGACGCAACGCCCCGACCCGGCGCCTCGCCGGGACAGCGCGTCGCGATCCAGATATCAGGACCGGGAATGCGCGGCAGCGCGCAATTGGGTCCGGTCGCGACGGATCAGAAGACGGCGGGTCAGTAGAAGGCGGCGATGTTGTTCTGCAGCACGATCCGCAGGGCCAGCACGGCCAGCAGGACGATCAGCGGCGCCAGGTCCAGCCCGCCCATCGGCGGCAGCAGGCGGCGGATCGGGCCATAGAGCGGCTCGAGCAGGCGGTTCAGACCATACCAGATCTGGCCGACCAGTTGCTGACGGACGTTGAGCACCTGGAAATTGATCAGCCAGGACATGATCACATGAGCGATCACGATGAACCAGACGACGTCGAGGATCAGCATCAGGATCTGGAAAAGCGATTGCATCTGGGTCTGTCTCCTATCTGGCCGAACCTTAGGTAAGAGCGGCACGCTCAAAGAGCAAGCCCCGCGCCCCCGACCAAGCACCGCAGGCACCGACACAATACCGACGTGATACCGACGCGGTACAGATGCCCGAAATTCCGACTGGCAAGGCCCGGTGCAGAACCCGGCGGCAACCGCACCATCGCCCATCCGCCCCGTTAACCGGCAGCCCGCTTTCCGCAGCGTGGGACCCGGGGGATCTGACGCAGGGTCCTGGTTGACGTCCCCGTCACCCTGCACGATCTCCGCCACAGGAGGCCCGCCATGTATCCTTTCATCCGCCTGGCCAAAGAGCTGATCAAGTACCGCAACGCCCCTGCCCTCGGCACCTGGGACGTGCATGTCTCGCATCACCGGATCTGGCCCTGGGACCTCGACATGATGTCCGAGCTGAACAACGGCCGGACGCTCTCGATCTTCGACCTGGGCCGCATCCCCTTTGCCATGCGCGCCGGCCTGTTCCGGGCGCTGCGCAGGAACAAGTGGGGGCTGACCGTGGCGGGCAGCATCGTCCGGTATCGCAAGCGCCTGACCAACCTCGAGAAAATCGAGATGCAATCGCGACTTCTGGGCTGGGACGACCGCTTCATCTACATCGAACAGAGCATGTGGACCCGGGACGGCACCTGCGCCAATCACGGCATCTTCCGCACCGCGATCGTCGGCAAGGGCAAGATGGTGCCCACCGACACCGTCCGGCAGGAGCTGGGCGCGGGCGACGATCCCCGCGACCTGCCCGATTGGGTCGCCGCGCTTTTTGCCGCCGATGATACGCGGCCCTGGCCACCGGAGCGCATCTGACCTCATCCCCGCTGTTACAAAGGATTTTCTTGCCCTGATGGGGCATTCCGGCTCATATCCCTGCGAAACAGGGGATGGGACATGGAATTGCGCAAGCGTATCTGGGGTTGGTTTTTCTTCGACTGGGCCAGCCAGCCCTATAACACCCTTCTCATCACCTTCATTTTTGCCCCTTACGTCAAGGAGTTGATGGGCGACGGCGCCCGCGCCCAATCGGCCTGGGGCTTCGGCATCGGGCTGACCGGCTTCGTCATCGCGATCCTCGCCCCGGTGCTCGGGGCGATCTCGGACGTGTCGGGCAACCGGCTGCGCTGGATCTGGCTCTTCTCGGTGTTCTACGTCGTCGGCTCCGGCATGTTGTGGTTCGCCGCGCCGGATAGCTTCAACCTCTACACCACGTTGTTTTTCTTCGGGATCGGCATGATCGGGATGGAGTTCGCGACGATCTTCACCAATTCGATGCTCCCCGATCTGGGGCCCAAGGAAGAAATCGGCCGCATCTCCGGCAACGGTTGGGCCTTCGGATACCTGGGCGGGCTGGTCGCACTGGTGATGATGCTGACGCTCTTTGCCGAAAACGCCGAAACCGGAACCACGCTGATCGGCATCGAACCGATTCTCGGGCTGGACCCCGCGCAGCGCGAGGGCACCCGATTTGTCGGGCCGTTGACCGCGTTGTGGTTCGCGGTCTTCATGATCCCCTTCTTCCTTTTCGTGCGCGATCCCAAACCGTCGCGGCCGCCCAATGGCGCGGTGCGGGCGGCCCTGACGGGCCTGGCCGCGACGGTGCGCAACCTGCCGAAAACCAAGTCGCTTTTCGCCTATCTCACCTCGTCGATGTTCTACCGCGACGCGCTGAACGGCATGTATGTGTTCGGCGGCATCTATGCCTCGGGCGTGCTGGGCTGGTCGGTGGTCAATATCGGCGTCTTCGGCATCGTGGCGATCATCGCCGGCGCGATCTTTGCCGTGATCGGCGGCCGCGCGGACGAGAAATTCGGCCCCAAACCGGTCATCACCGTCTGCATCCTGCTGCTGGGCTTCGTCGCGATTTCCATCGTGTTCGTGTCGCGCACGTCGGTCTACGGCATCCCGGTGGCGGCCGACTCGTCGCTGCCCGATATCGTCTTCTTCCTGTTCGGCGCCGTGATCGGCGCGGCAGGCGGTGTCATCCAGGCGGCCAGCCGCACGATGATGGTCCGTCAGGCCAACCCCGACCGGATGACCGAGGCGTTCGGGCTCTATGCCCTTGCGGGCAAGGCGACGTCCTTCCTGGCGCCGACCATGATCGGCATCGCGACCGCAATCAGCGGAAGCCAGCAGATCGGAGTATCGCCGCTGATCTTGCTCTTCCTCATCGGCCTGATCCTGCTACGATGGGTCAAACCGGAAGGAGACAGCACAGAATGGTCCGCTTCGTCCCAGCCCTCCTGATCACCTGTCTCCTGGCCGCTTGCGGCGGGGACGATGTTCAGGTGTCGTCCAAGCAGGAAATCCCCGCGTCGATGCGCGGCAAGGAAGCTCGGCAGCTGTTCGGCGCCCAGCAACGAGGCACCAGCAACCGCCCGCAGCCGTTCGGCGGCTATGCCAAGGGCTGTGCCGACGGATCGGTCCAACTGGCCGAAACCGGGCCGACCTGGCAGGCGATGCGCCTGTCGCGCAACCGCAATTGGGCGCATCCGGAAACCGTTGATTTCGTTCAGGACCTCAGCCGCAAGGCCGCCGCTCTTCCGGGATGGAAAGGGCTCTATGTCGGGGACATGTCGCAGCCCAAGGGCGGGCCGATGACCTCGGGCCACCGGTCGCATCAGAGCGGGCTGGATGCCGATATCTGGATGCTTGCCCCGAAATCCCTGTCCCTGTCGCGCAGCGAACGAGAGAACATCTCCTCCGTTTCGCTGCGTCGGGCGAACGGCGCCTACACCAACGACAAGTGGACGCGTCAGCATCATGAACTGCTGAAGGCTGCGGCCTCCGACCCGCGCGTCGCCCGGATCTTCGTCTTCCCCGGCGCCAAGGTGCAGATGTGCAACGACGAGAAGGGTGACCGCAGCTGGCTGCGCAAGATCCGGCCCTGGTGGGGCCATCACTACCATTTCCACGTTCGCCTCTCCTGCCCCAAGGGCGCGCGGGGCTGCGTGAACCAGGCGCCGCCCCCGGCCGGGGATGGCTGCGCCGATGCGGACCGTTGGGTGCGTGATATCCTGAACCCGCCGCCGCCCGATCCGAACGCGCCCAAGCCCAAGCCGCGCCGCGAACTGACCATGGCCGACCTGCCCGGCCAATGCGTGAACGTCCTGCAAAGCAACTGATTTGACACTGAAATCCGCGCTTATCGCAGCGCTCCTGGCCCTTGGCCCGACAGGCGCCTCGGCCCAGGAGCCGGTGCGTCTGTCCCTGAACGGGCACGACGTGGGCGGCCTGTCTGGGGTCGAGATCACGGAAGACGGACTGCATTTCGTGGCCGTGTCGGACCGGGGCCTGCTGGTCCGCGGTGACCTGATCCGCGAAGGGGGCCGGCTGACCGGTGCGCGCGTCACCTCCTCCGGAGACTTGGTCGGGCCTGAGGGACCGATCCGCCCGGCCTCCGTCGATTCCGAGGGGATCGCGATCGCCCCGGATGGCCGCATGATCCTGTCCTTCGAAGGGGACGAGAATGTGTGGATCGTCCCGCCCGAGGGCTCTCCGACCCGCCTGCCCGCTCCGCCGGACCCCAATGAACTTCACGAGAATTCGCGCTACGAGGCCGTGGCCGTGACCGATGACGGCCGCATCCTGACCCTGCCCGAACGCTCTGGCCACAAGGCGCGCCCCTTCCCGATCTGGTTGCATAACGGCACCCGGTGGACGCGCCTGCGCAACCTTCCGCGCCGGGATGATTTCCTGCCCGTCGGCGCGGATTTCGCCCCGGATGGCACGTTCTACCTGCTGGAGCGGAAGTTCGATTTCGCCTTCTTCGCCCGCATCCGCCGCTTCGACATCTTCGATCCCGAGGACGAGGGAGAGGTCGTCTACACCTCTCCCACCGGCTCCACCCTGAATTACGAGGGGCTGTCGGCCTGGACGGACGCGGCGGGCAACACCCGGCTGACGCTGGTGTCGGACAACAATTTCTTCAGCTTCGTGCCGACCTCCCTGCTGGAGATTTCCCTTGCCAGACTGGGCGAGAGCCGTTAGGTGCCGCGGGTCCCCGGCCATCGGGGCACAAGTCTCCGCGACCTTGTCTAAAAAACGGTACAGATCATGACCCGCACTTATCTTCCTGGCATTCTTGCCATGGCCGCCATCGTCGTGGCCTCCAACATCCTCGTCCAGTTCCTGTTCGGCCAATGGCTGACCTGGGGGGCGTTCACCTATCCGCTGGCCTTCCTCGTCACCGATGTGATGAACCGCGTCTATGGCGTCGGACCGGCCCGGCGCGTTGTTTTCATTGGCTTTCTCGTCGGCGTCGCCTGTTCGCTGATCGGCACGCAGATCATGGGCGAATACGGCCCCCTGGTCACCTGGCGCGTCGCGATCGGGTCGGGGCTGGCCTTCCTGACGGCACAGATGATCGACGTGGCGATCTTCGACCGGCTGCGCGAGGGGAACTGGTGGAAAGCGCCGCTCGCCTCGACCCTGGTGGGGTCGTCGCTGGACACCGCGATCTTCTTCTTTATCGCGTTTTCCCAAGCACTTGTCTTCATCGAGCCGGGCAACGACGTATCCTGGGCGAACGAGGCGCTGCCGCTGCTGGGCGCAGGCCCGATGGTGCCGCTCTGGGTGTCGCTGGCCGTCGCCGACTGGCTGGTCAAGCTGAGCCTGGCGCTGATCGCTTTGATACCTTTTCGGGCAATTGTTTCAAAACTTTCACCAGACCTTGCGTGAAAAGTTTTGACAGACGCGAAATCTATGGCACCCTGAAGACATCGGAAACAGATGAAAGGAGGTGCTCTAGTGTCTATTGAGGTATTGGAGAGAGGTGTCGGAACAGTTTGGAAGGAAGCATCCTGAGGCAGCCCTTGGGGTGTTGACGACCAAATTGGTGGCAGCCTAACCGGCCCCACCTCCCAGACTCGAGGGGCCCGTCCGATCCGATCGGACGGGCCTTTCCTTTGCCCGGATCCGTCTGCGACTCCCGGCCCGAAACGGGCGGATGAATGGACCGAACGGCACGTCGGTATTACATCGGTATCACGTCGGTATCGCGTCGGTGCGAAAACCGACGCCCCGAAACCGGGTCACGCACCGGCCCCGACCACCGCGCCGCCCCCGGCACCGTAACCGGCCCCGCAACCGCCAGAGCCAGAACCAGAGCCAAGAGATCACATGCTGCAGATCACCGATCAGATCACCATCCAGGACTGGGAGATCACCGAGCAATTCATCCGCTCGGGCGGCCCCGGCGGGCAGAACGTGAACAAGGTGAACACCGCCGTGGAGCTGCGCTTCGAGGCGGAGCGGTCCCCCTCGCTCCCCGATCCGGTCAAACGCCGGCTGCGTCGGCTGGCCGGACGGCGCTGGACCAAGGACGGGGCGCTGGTGCTGCAGGTGTCGTCGGAACGCTCCCAGGCCCGCAACCGCGAGATCGCCCGCGAACGCCTGGCCGAGCTGATCCGCAAGGCGACGGTGAAACCCAAGCGTCGGATCCCCACGAAGGTCTCGGCCAACCAGAAGCGCAAGCGGGTGGAGGCGAAGAAGGCCAGGAGTGAGGTGAAGGAAGGGCGTGGGTGGGAGAGGTAGACCCCAAACAGCGCCGATGAAATGTTGCACGTACAATTAACAGCATCTAACGTAGAGCGAATGGGATGCGTAAAAAAATTTCTCCAAATCATCTACCCGGTTGTGGTGGGCTTATTGTGCCTATGCATTGTTCCGCTCTCGAACTGTTTACTCGTAACACCATCTGTCGTGGTCGCATCGCAAGACAAAATTGACATAGGCACAAAGATTTCAGCTTTAACCGATACAATTTCATTTCTCATGAATCTTACATTTGCGCTGTGTGTTGCGGTTAGTTTTTTGACCAATCACCTTATCAAGGAGCGGCAAGTCATTAACTGGTGGATCGCTCTAATTGGTGTAGCATTTGTCCTGACGTCTGCATGGTCGCTTTATTTAGGGTTCCGATCAAGAATGATCGCACTAGACTGGATGACCTACTCGACCCTGGACATGAATAGTGTTGTGCAGGCAATTTCCAAGCAAGCTTTAGCGCTCAATATAGCCTTTGCGCTCGGAACAACACTCAGCCTTGAAGCACTGAAGAAAAGGGGGTGAAGTATGGCAAACTCATTGAGAACATCCGCTATAATAACACACTTCTTTTTATTCCCTCTAACGTCAGCAGCCACCGCACAGGAGGAGATTTGTTCACCCCTCCAAATCGAAATGGCAGAACGACGGGCTGAGCCAATTGTCATCTTTGAAAATGATATATCTCTGACGGATGCCATAATCAGTATATATGGCTGCACGCCGAACATTTCGTCGGATTTTTTTGCAAGTTCCAATATTGAAGTATCTGTTACTGATGAGCGTGACGTCGCGCACGTCGGACGCCTCACCGGCTTAGCTGTCGACCGACTTTCTGGCGAACCGGTATATACCGCCGAGATTGAAGGCTATGGCCCACTTTTCGCAAATTCAGTTGTAATAGAACCTACACAGTTATCAGCGTGGGAATCGCTAGAAGAAATGGTACTCCAGCCGGGCCCACAACTCCCCCCACAATCCGATGAACGATATTTTCCTATAACACCCCAAGATCTACTTCGGCCAGAATATTCAAACAGCGAGATAACGGCTGCAGCCTTGCTTTCCTCCCTAGGCAGAACGGCCAAAATTTGGATTACAGTCGATTCCGAACCATCATCAGCTGAAATTTTTCACAAGGACAAGATCATTGGACTGACGAAGCAGAAAATGCTTGTAGAGGAGAGCGCTTTGAAAGAAATTTCTTTGCGCTTGAGCGGCTTTGAGAATTGCAAGCTGAATGAGTTCACTTTCTCTAGAAACCCTCGCACTAGAGAAGGGAGTTTCTATTGCAAGCTTTCAAAACCCCTAAAACAGAAAGACTGAATAAATCGAAAGCCTAAACCACAACCTCCATCGCCTCCTGCTCCCCGACCCCGAACACCCGCTTGTACCGGGCGATCTCGTCTTCCGGCCCCATGGCCTTCTCGGGGTTGTCGGACAGCTTGACGGTCGGCTTTCCGTCCGCGGCGACGGCCTTGCAGACCAGGGAGAACGGCGCCAGGGCGTCGTCCTCGACCAGCCCGCGGAAGTCGTTGGTCAGCAGCGTCCCCCAGCCGAAGGACACGCGGACGCGGCCGGAGAACTGGCGGTGCAGCTCCTCGATCTTGGCGACGTCGAGGCCGTCGGAGAAGATGACGAGCTTTTCGCGCGGGTCCTCTCCGCGGGATTTCCACCAGTTGATGGCGGTCTCGGCCCCGGTGGCGGGGTCGCCTGAATCGATGCGGATGCCGGTCCAGCCGGCCAGCCAGTCGGGCGCGCGGTCGAGGAAGCCCTTGGTCCCGTAGGTGTCGGGCAGGATGATGCGCAGGTTGCCGGAATGCTCCTCGTGCCAGTCGGCGAGCACGTCATAGGGGGCGCGGGCCAGGGCGGCATCGTCCGACGCCAGGGCGGAATAGACCATGGGAAGTTCGTGCGCGTTGGTGCCCACGGCCTCGAGGTCGCGCTTCATGGCGATCAGGCAGTTGGACGTGCCGGTGAACTTGTCGCCCAGCCCTTCGACCATGGCCTGCACGCACCAGTCCTGCCAGAGGTGGGAATGCCGCCGCCGCGTGCCGAAATCGGCGATGCGCAGCCCGTCGAGGTCGCGCAGATCAGTGATCTTTTCCCAGATCTTGGTCATCGCGCGGGCATAGAGCACCTGAAGCTCGAACCGGCCCATCCGGTCGAGGATGGCACGGCCGCGCAGCTCCATCAGGATGGCGAGGGCGGGGATTTCCCACAGCATGACCTCGGGCCAGTTGCCTTCGAAGGTCAGCTCGTACTGGTCGCCCTTGCGTTCCAGGTGGTAGGGGGGCAGGCGCAGGTTCTCGAACCATTCCATGAAATCGGGGCGGAACATCTGGCGCTTGCCGTAGAAGGTGTTACCGCGCATCCAGGTCGACTCGCCCCGGGTGAGGGAAAGGGAGCGCACATGGTCGAGCTGTTCGCGCAGCTCTCCCTCGTCGATGAGCTTGGCCAGGGGGACATGCTTGGACCGGTTGATCAGCGAAAAGGTGACCTGGGTCTGGGGCTTGTTGCGAAAAACCGACTGGCACATCAGCAGCTTGTAGAAATCCGTGTCGATCAGCGACCGCACGATGGGGTCGATTTTCCAGCGGTGGTTCCAGACGCGGGTGGCGAGATCAGTCATCGGCGGGCTTTCCCCTTTAGGTGCCCGGATGGTTAAACCAACTGGCCCTGCGGTTGTCCAGCGCGGGGCCTTTTTGCGGGACGGGCTTCAGGGGGTCAGCCCGGCGCGGGAAATTGGCGATTTCTTGGCAATTGGCGTTACGGCACCCGGTCCGAAACCATGGTTAATTCCCATATTCGCCCCAATCCGGACACAAGCAGGGGGCATTGTCCACACTGGGATAA
Source organism: Pseudooceanicola atlanticus (assembly GCF_000768315.1). Taxonomy (GTDB): domain Bacteria; phylum Pseudomonadota; class Alphaproteobacteria; order Rhodobacterales; family Rhodobacteraceae; genus Pseudooceanicola; species Pseudooceanicola atlanticus. The sequence goes on along the minus strand of NZ_AQQX01000001.1, from coordinate 280,724 downwards.
TAATGGCGGAAAGCCGGATGAGATACGACTTTGACATGGTCTATGTGATCCCGGAATCCCTTAGGACCGGGGATCTGGATCACGGCCCGGGCAGCTTGTCCGAGCAGGTTGCGCTATGGCGCGACCCCGAAGTCGCAAAGTCCCTTCAGCGGGCCGATCCCGAGGTGCAGGATCTGTTCCGCGACTCGGGCTTCGGCCTGACCACGCATCAGAGCGACCTGGAACCCGACACCTATCCTGCCATGGATGACGATGCCCGCCTGATGGCGGTGAACCTGCTGGCCGAAAACCTGCATGACCTCGGCCCGGCCAGCAAACGCATGGATTGGGGCGGGTTCGACCTGGACGAATTCCTGGACCACCTGGACCGGGCGGTGCCGATCGGGTCTATTGCGACCGCCAAGGGGCTGAAGAAGGCGCCGACCTCCCTGGCCACCCAGCTGGCCCCGCTGCGCAACGCCTTCATGTCACGGGTGGCGCCGCATCTCTTCGTGGCGGTCGTATTCTTCCTGCTGATCAATTACGGGCTGCAGGCCGTGGGCATCGGCGATGGTGGCATGACCACCTTCCTGCGCGTGCTCGTCGGTGATTTCGACGCCGCGACCAGCGATTTCTGACCCGCTCAGACGACCTTCACACCGGCCTGTTTCATGCCTTCGAGCGACGCGGCAAGCGATCCGTCCAGGTCGATACCTCGGCAGAGCGCCGTGTCGACGGTGACGTCGAAGCCCAGTTTCGCCGCGTCGACCGCCGAGAAATTCACGCAGAAATCCGTGGCGAGGCCGACCATGGTCAGCGTCGTGATCCCGCGGCTGCGCAGGTACCCCTCCAGCCCCGTTGGGGTCGTGTGGTCGTTTTCGAAGAAGGCGGAATAGCTGTCGATGGCGGGGTTGTAGCCCTTGCGGATCACCAAATCGGCCGGATCGGTGGCAAGATCGGCGTGGAAGGCCGCGCCATGCGATCCCTGCACGCAATGATCCGGCCAGAGCACCTGCGGGCCGTAGGGCATGTCCGTCATCTCCATCGGGGCCTTGCCGGGATGCGAGGAGGCAAAGGAGGAATGGCCGGCCGGGTGCCAGTCCTGCGTCAGGACCACCGCGTCGTAATCGGCCATCAGCGCGTTGATGCCGGGCACGATCCGGTCACCCTCGGCCACGGCGAGGGCACCACCGGGGCAGAAATCGTTCTGGACGTCGATCACGATCAGGGCGCGGGTCATCGGGGTCTCCTGTTGCTTCTGCGCGGAGCGTAGCAGCGTGCCGCCGGGGGTCAATCGCGCCCGGCCCGGGGCCGGTGCCACGGGGGCTCAAAGGGGCTGGACGGGGGCGGATTGCGCCCCATTTGACCTGATGACGGCCCGACGCCCAGACCTGTCGCGGCCCAAGGACCGGAACAACGGAGATATGCGCATGAAGATCGTCGGACTGATCGGATCGCTTCGGGCGGGGTCGCTGACCCGCCAGATCATGGAAACCCTGCCGGAGCTTGCCCCCGACGGGATGGAGATCACCATGGCGCAGATCGACCACCTGCCCTTCTACAACGAGGATCTGAAAGCCGATGGCACCCCCGAAGACCCACGCCGCCTGGCCGATGCCATCGCGGCGGCGGATGGGCTGATCGTCGGGTCGCCGGAATACAACCGCTCGACGCCCGCCGTGATCAAGAATGCCATCGACTGGGTGTCCAAGGAACCCGACCGGCCGCTTTCGGGCAAGCCGACGCTGATCGCCACGCAATCGCCCGGCGCCCTGGGTGGGATCCTGTCGAATTACCACCTGCGACAGGTCCTGTCGGTCACCGGCGCAGAGCTGATCACCGGGCCCGAGATCGCGATCATCCGCAGCGGCGAAAAGGTCGAGACGGGCAAGATCGTCGATGCCGATACCCGCGATTTCCTGGCCGGTCAGCTGGAACGCCTGGCCGAGGCGATCCGCCGGAAGGGCTGAGCCCGCCGCCAGACCTGCGCCCCGCGACCGCCTGTCCCTTGCCCGGCGGGCGCAACGGGCGTAGATCGCGGCCATGTACACGATTGCCGCCCTGTATCACTTCACCCGGTTCGAGGATCCCGCTGCACTGCGGGGGCCGCTGCTTGACCTGTGCCTTGCGCAGGGTGTGACCGGATCGCTGCTGCTGGCGCAGGAGGGGATCAACGGCACCATCGCCGGCTCCCGCGCCGGGATCGATGCCGCGCTGGCCCATATCCGCGCCCTGCCCGGCTGTGCCGACCTGGAGTGGAAGGAAAGCAGCGCCACGGACCAGCCCTTCGGCCGCATGAAAGTGCGCCTGAGGAAGGAAATCGTGACGATGGGCCAGCCGGATGTCGATCCGCGCGCCCTGGTCGGCCACTATGTCGACCCCGCCGACTGGAACGCGCTGATCCGGTCGGAGGATGTCGCCGTGATCGACACCCGCAACGATTACGAGGTGGCCATCGGCACGTTCGAGGGCGCGGTCGATCCGCAGACGGCCTCGTTCCGCGACTTCCCCGCCTGGTGGGAGGCCAACAAGGACCGGTTCCACAACAAGCGGATCGCGATGTTCTGCACCGGCGGCATCCGCTGCGAGAAATCGACGAATTACCTGCTGGGCCAGGGGGTGGAAAACGTCTATCACCTGAAGGGCGGCATCCTGAAATACCTCGAAGAGGTGCCGGAGGATGACAGCACCTGGCAGGGCGAATGCTTTGTCTTCGACGGGCGCGTATCGGTCGGGCACGGGCTGAAGGAAGGGCCGCATGAGCTCTGCCATGCCTGCCGCCGCCCGATCCTGCCCGGCGACCGCGAGCACCCTTCCTATGAGCATGGCGTGTCCTGCCACCATTGCATCGACGAGACCAGCGAGGCCGACAAGGCCCGGTTCCGCGAACGTCAGAAGCAGATCGCCCTGGCCACCGCGCGGGGCGAAGCGCATCTGGGCCGTTGAGGCGATCGTCGGCGGGCGGCTCTGGCTGAGAGTGCGGAAAGGGGCTCTGCCCCTTGCCCCCAAAGCTGCGCTTTGGGGGCTACCCCGGAGTATTTTGGGCAAGATGAAGCAGGGGACCAGCACCTGTTGAGGCCCGTTGCCCCCGGCAGCCCGGGCCACGCGGCGCGGCGGCGACATACCTTGTGCCCCGCCCCCCTTTCATCTGGCCGGTCAATATCCCGGGAGGTCCGGAGGGCTGGCCCTCCGGCGCCGTTGGCAAGGGGCGCGCGGCTCAGGCGGGCAGTGCGCCGGAGCGGCGGGTCCGCAGCAGGATCATCAGCATGATGCCCACGTTCAGCAGGTTCCAGGCGATGCCGTTGACGAAGGCGAGGAAGTAGCTGCCGGACATGTCGTAGATCCAGCCCGCCATCCAGCCGCCGATCGCCATGCCGAAGATCGTGGTCATGATGACGAAGCCGACGCGGGCGCCGGCCTCGCGTGCGGGGAGGTATTCGCGCACGATCACCGCGTAGGAGGGCACGATGCCGCCCTGGGACAGGCCGAAGACAAGGCTGACCACGTAGAGCGATGTCAGGCCGCCCGAGGGGATGTAGAGCATCAGCGCCAGCGTCTGCAGGGTCGAGCCGATCAGCAGCGTCGGCACGCCGCCGATCCGGTCGGCCAGCATGCCCGACACGATCCGGGAGGCGACCCCGCCCATCAGCATCAGCGACAGCATCTGCCCACCGACCGCCGGGCCGTAGCCGAGGTCGACGCAGAAGGCGACGATATGGACCTGCGGCATCGACATGGCCACGCAGCAGCCGATCCCCGCCAGGCCCAGCAGCACCGTCAGCCCCAGCGGCGAGAAGCCGGAGGAGCGGGCGCGGGCCGCGCTGGCCTCGTCCGAGCGGGCGGCGGCCAGCAGCGGCAGGCGGCGGCGCAGCACGAGAGAGCCGGGCACGATCACCCCGATGATCATCAGCCCAAGGATGCCGTAGACCGCCCGCCAGCCGCCGGAGCTGAGCACCCCCGACAGGACCAGCGGCCAGATCGCACCGGAGAGGTAATTGCCGCTGGCCGTGATCGCCACGGCGATGCCCCGGCGGCGCAGGAACCAGAGCGACACATCGGCGATCAGCGGCGCGAAACAGGCCGCCGTGCCGAAGCCGATGGCGAGGTGCAGCACCGTCACCGTCAGGAAACTGGGGATTGCCGCGGCCAGCAGGAAACCCGCCCCTTCCAGCAGCGCCGCCCCGGCCAGGGCGAGGGTGATGCCATAGCGGTCGACCGCGCGGCCGATCAGCCCATTGCCCAGGGCGAAGCCCACCATTGTCAGCGTGTAGGGCAGCGTCGCATCGGCACGGTCCAGCCCGAACTCGGCCTGCAGCGAGGGCAGCACGACGATCACCGCCCACATGCCCACATTGCCGACGACCGCCAGCGACAGCGACAGCGCGAGGCGTCGCCAGGCATAGCCGCTGTCCAGGACGTCGGCGCTTTGGGGGTCGATGGCAGTCATGCGCGGACGGTAAGGGCGGGGTTACGCCCTCACAAGCGCAAAAGCGCTGTGCAGAGGCGCCATTGCGGATAGGCTCCGGCGAAAAGGAGGACCCCCATGAAACTGATCGACCTCGCCCGTCCGCTGGAAAACACGACCTATGCGGATCCGCCCGGCCTGGCGCCCGAAATCACCTATTTCGCCCATGACGACACGGCGGAGCAGATCCTGGCCTTCTTCCCCGGCGTGGCGCGCGACCAGCTGCCCGGTGGCGAGGGCTGGGCGGTGGAACGGGTTGCGATCTCGACCCATAACGGCACGCATCTGGATGCGCCTTATCACTACCATTCCACGATGGATGGCGGGCAGCGGGCGATCACCATCGACGAGGTGCCGCTGGAGTGGTGCATCGGGCCTGGGGTGAAGCTGGATTTCCGCCACCTGCCCGACGGCCATGTCGTCAGCGCCGAGGAGGTCGCGGCGGAGTTCGACCGGATCGGGCATGAGCTACAGCCCGGCGATATCGTCCTGGTGAACACCGCAGCGGGCGCCGCCTATGGCAAGCCGGGGTATGTCGCCACCGGCTGCGGCATCGGGCACGAGGCGACCTGCTGGATGACCGAGCGGGGGATGCGCGTCTGTGGCACCGATGCCTGGAGCTGGGACGCGCCCTTCGTGCATACGGCCAAGCGAGTGGCGGAAACCGGCGATGCCGATCTGATCTGGGAGGGCCACCGCGCCGGCGTGGTGCGCGGCTATTGCCACATGGAGAAGCTGGCCAACCTCGACCAATTGCCCGCGACCGGGTTCCAGGTCCAGTGCTTCCCGGTCAAGATCAAGGGGGCGAGCGCCGGCTGGTGCCGGCCTGTCGCGATCCTCTGATCCGTCAGTATGAGACCCGTCATTCGGGGCCGGTGGCGAGGGCAAAGCCCTCGTCGATCCAGCCGGTGACGCCGCCGGCCATGATCTTGACCGGGCGGCCCAGCTGCGCCAGCCGCAGCGCACCGCGGGCCGCGCCGTTGCAATGGGGCCCGGCGCAATAGGTGACGAAGAGCGTATCCTCGGGCCAGGCGGCCATCTTGGAGCGGATGATCTTGCCATGGGGCAGGTTGATCGCGCCGGGCACGTGTCCTTTGGCAAAGAGGTCCGGTCCGCGCACGTCCAGCAGCACGAAATCCCCGGCCCCGCTGTCGAGGGAGGCATGCACATCCCAGCAATCGGTTTCGAAGGTGAACTCGGCCGCGAAATGGGCAATCGCGTCTTCGGGGGCGGCGGCGGGAATGGCGGCGACAGGGCTGGGCATGGGCGTGATCCTTGGCTGGATGTGATCTGTGACCCTGTTCTGGCGCGGAGGCGCTGTGCTTGCAATTGGCAGGAATGACAATATACGTAAAAAAACTGCCAATGAGTCATGTAATGGGTCAAATCATGCCAGACACCACCGGGCCGCTGGCCGTCGCCCTTGTCTATGACGGGCTTTGCACCTTCGAATTTGGCGTCGCGGCCGAGGTGTTCGGCCTGGACCGTCCCGAGATGGGGCCGGGCTGGTACCGCTTTGCAAGTTGCGGGATCGGGGACGGTCCGCTGCGCGCCCATGGCGGGCTGACGATCACACCCGATCACGGACCCGAACTGATCGAAGAGGCCGACATCATCGTCGTGCCCGGCTGGAAGGGCGCGGATCATCCGGTACCGGAGGCTCTGTGCGCGGCGCTGCGCCGGGCCCATGCGCGGGGCGCGCGCCTGGTGTCGATCTGCTCGGGTGCCTTCGTGCTGGCGGCGACCGGTCTGCTGGACGGGGGCGATGCGACGACCCATTGGCGCTACGCGGACAAGCTGGGCCAGCGGCATCCGGGCATCGCAGTGGATGCGCGTTCGCTCTATCGGGGGCGGGACGGGATCTGGACCTCGGCGGGCAGTGCCGCGGGGATCGACCTGCTGATCGAGATCGTGCGCCAGGATTTCGGCGCCGCGGCGGCGAATTCCGTGGCCCGGCGGCTGGTCGTGCCGGCGCATCGGTCCGGCGGGCAGGCGCAGTTCCTGGAACGCCCCGTCCCCGCGCGCGCCAGCGGAGAGATCGCGCCGCTGCTGGACCGGATCCGCGAACGCCCTGACGCGCCCTGGACCAGCGAACGCATGGCCGGCGAGGTCCGGATGAGCCTGCGGACCTTCCTGCGCCGCTTCCAGGAGGCGACGGGCACGACCCCCGGCGAATGGCTGACCGATGAGCGGATCGAGGCGGCGAAGGCGCTGCTCTGCGAGGCCGATCTGAGCATCGAGACGGTGGCCGGGGCGGTCGGGTTCGGCAGCGCCCATGCCCTGCGCCACCATTTCCGCAACCGCATCGGCCTGACCCCCACCGAATACCGCACGAGGTTCCTGGCCGAGGGGCGTGGAACGGCGGCGTGATTGCTGGATCGGTCGGGCCGGAAAACGAAAAAGGCGCCCCGAAGGACGCCTTGTTTCATTGGTCGGAGTGGCGAGATTCGAACTCACGACCCCTGCCTCCCGAAGACAGTGCTCTACCAGGCTGAGCTACACTCCGACCGTGAGGCTGCGGGGTAGACCTTTTGCCGGGACTTGGCAAGCCCGATTTCGACTTCCGACGACGATTCTCGGGCCGGTGATGAATGGCCCAAGGGCTGGCCCGTAAAGCAATTGCGCTGGCCTGTGGCAGGCGCAAAGATGGTCGGGACTGACAGCAGGGAGAAAGCGGATGCGGATTGCGATCATGGGAGCCGGCGCGCTTGGCGGATATTTCGGCGCGCGGCTGGCCGAGGCCGGGCATGATATCTGGTTCATCGCCCGCGGCGCGCATCTTGAGGCGATGCAGGCCAAAGGGCTGCGGGTCGAAAGCCCGCTGGGCGACATGCATATCAACCCGGTCCAGGCGACGCATGACCCCGCCGATGTGGGGCCGGTCGATGTGGTGCTGTTCATGGTCAAGAATCGCGATGTCGAACCGGCAGGCGAACAGATCAGGCCGATGCTGGGCCCGGACACGATGGTTGTGACCTGCCAGAACGGTGTCACCGCCTGGGAACGCCTGTCGCAGGTGATCGGCGCGCAGCATGTCGTGCCCGGTGTTGCCCGCATCCCCGGAGAGGTCTCAGCCCCCGGCGTGATCCGGCACACGGCCCCGATGGATACCCTGATCTTCGGCGAAGCGGATGGTCGCCCCTCGGACCGGGTGGAGGCGCTGCGCGCGGCATTGGAGGCGGCCGGGACCTCTCCCATGGTGCCGGACAATATCCTGCACGAGCTGTGGTCGAAATTCTGCAGCCAGGCGGCGCTGGCATCGCTCACGACGCTTACCGGGCTGGACGTGGGTCCGCTGCGGGACAACCCGGTATCCATGAAGTTGTTCAAGGACGCGATCATCGAGACCGAAACCCTGGCCCGCGCCATCGTTCCCGGCCTGCCCGACGACATGCTGGAGCGCGACTGGGCCTTCGTCGCGCGGTTGCCGCCGACCATGCATGCCTCGATGCTGGACGACCGCAGGCGCGGCAAGCCGATCGAGCACGAGTATCTCAGCGGCGATGTCGTGCGACTGGGCGAACGGCACGGTGTGCCGACACCGATCCATTCGGTGCTTTACGCGGCGCTGAAGCCGATCGCGGACCAGCTGGAAGCCGACGCCGGCTGACCCTGCGACACCCCCTGGATGACCCTGGCCGGGGCCGGTGCAGGGCCTACCTGACGACGGCAGCAACCGAAGAGGCGACGATGGACAGCGATTTCTGGCACAAGAAGTGGGAAGACAACCAGATCGGGTTTCACCGAGCCTCGGTCAATCCGCTGCTGGTGCGGTTCCTTTCGGTGCTCGGGCTGGCGCCGGGGGCGCGGGTGTTCCTGCCGCTTTGTGGCAAGACCCGGGACATTGCCTGGCTGCGCGACCAGGGTTTTCGCGTCGCCGGGGCAGAGCTGAGCCGCATGGCCATCGAACAGTTGTTCGATGAACTGGGGGAGACACCCGAGATCACGGAGCACGGCACGCTGACCCGGTTCAGCGGCAAGAGGATCGACATCTTCGTCGGCGATATCTTCGAGCTGTCCGCGCCGGTGCTGGGGCCTGTCGATGCGATCTATGACCGGGCCGCGCTGGTCGCCCTGCCACATGACATGCGGCCGCGCTACGGGGCCCACCTGGCCGGGATCACCGGGACGGCGCCGCAATTGCTGCTGTGTTTCGAACATTCCGTCGGAGAGGAGAAAGGCCCGCCCTTCTCTGTCGACCGGGCAGAAGTCGCGCGGGTCCATGGCGAGAGCTATACCGCCGACCTGCTGCTGGATGAAGAGATCGACGGAGAGCTGAAGGGCGACAATGCCGCCCATGACGTGGTCTGGCACTTGCTGCCAAAGGTCTGAACCAAGCCCATTGAAACGCAGAACGGCGCGGCCCCCGGGGACCGCGCCGTTCCTGTCTGGATCAGAGGTGGATCAGAGCGAGGCGTCGAGCGCCGCGATCACCGCATCGCCCATCTCGGCGGTGGTGGCCGGGGTGATGCCCTCTTCGTTCAGCAGGTCGGCGGTGCGCACGCCGTCGCCCAGGACCTTGTTGACGGCCTGTTCCACGCGGGTCGCTTCCTCGCCCATGTCGAAGCTGTAGCGCAGCGCCATGGCAAAGCTGAGGATACAGGCGCAGGGGTTGGCCTTGCCCTGACCGGCGATGTCGGGGGCGGAACCGTGGACCGGTTCGTACAGGGCCTTCGGGCGGCCGTTGTCCATCGGCGCACCGAGCGAGGCGGAGGGCAGCATGCCCAGCGACCCGGTCAGCATCGCGGCGAGGTCGGACAGCAGGTCACCGAACAGGTTGTCGGTCACGATCACGTCGAACTGCTTGGGCCAGCGGGTCAGCTGCATGGCACCGGCATCGGCGTACATGTGGGACAGCTCGACCTCGGGATAATCCTTGCCGACCTCGGTGACGACCTCGCGCCAGAGGATGCCGGATTCCATCACGTTGGCCTTTTCCATCGAGCACAGCTTCTTGCCGCGCTTCATGGCCAGGTCGAAGGCAGAGCGCGCGACGCGGTCGATTTCCGACTCGGTGTAGCGCTGCGTGTTGATACCGACGCGTTCGTTGCCTTCCTCGAAGATGCCGCGCGGTTCGCCGAAATAGACACCAGAGGTCAGTTCGCGAACGATCATGATGTCGAGGCCGGCGACCACGTCCTTTTTCAACGACGAGAAATCGGCCAGCGCGTCAAAGCACTGGGCCGGGCGCAGGTTGGAGAACAGGTCCATTTCCTTGCGCAGGCGCAGCAGGCCGCGCTCGGGCTTCACGCTGAAATCGAGGTTGTCGTATTTCGGGCCGCCGACGGCGCCCAGCAGGACGGCGTCGACCTCCTGCGCCTTGGCCATCGTGTCGTCATGTAGGGGCGTGCCGTGCTTGTCGTAGGCGCAGCCGCCGACCAGATCCTCGGAGACATCGAAGGTGATGCCGCGCTTCGCGCCGAACCAGTCGATGATCTTGCGGACCTCGGTCATCACCTCGGGGCCGATGCCGTCACCGGGCAGGATGAGAAGCGAGGGATTGGTCATGGGCGTCGTCCTTTGTCTGTTGGATGCGCGCGCAGGCGGCGGCGTTGCGGTATCGGGTAAACCGGGGCGCGTCCGGGGTCAAGAAAGGGCGGCGATCCGGGGCAGATCAAGCATTCGGTAACGGGTGTGGCCTATACGGCCCCTGCCCCGCCGAGACGAAGAGGAACAGCCCATGTCACTCACGACCGACGAACGACTCGACCTGCACGGGCTCACCGGCGACGTGCGGCAGGCGCTACGCCAGGCCGGTGAGGTGATCGTGCCGCATCTCGACCGTGTTCTGGACGGGTTCTACGATCAGGTTCGCGCCAATTCGGCGATGTCGGGTCACTTCAAGGATGACGAGATGATGGGCCGCGCGCGCAAGGCGCAGATCGCCCATTGGACGCGACTTTTCTCGGGCGATTTCGACCAAGGCTACATGGATGCGACGGTGCAGATCGGCGAGGTTCACCATCGGATCGGACTGGACCCCAGCAGCTATGTCGCGGTCTATTCCTGGTTCGAAAGCCAGCTGCAGCGCATCCTGATCACCTCCGGCCAATCGCGGCTGGGACGGTTCAGGGCGGATCATGTGATCGCCATGCTGGACGCCTTCACCCGCGCCAAGAACATGGATACCGAACTGACCATCACCACCATGATGCTGGCGCAGAAACGGGATTTCGCGGACCACCTGAAGACCCTGGCCGATGCCTTCCGGACGGAAATCGGGTCGGTCACGCAGACCGTGTCGACCGCGGCGCAGCAATTGTCCCACACCGCTGAGGGTATGCAGGGCAACACCCGCAACGCCATGTCCCGGTCCGACAATGCCGTGTCCTCGATCGGGCAGGCGGCGTCGAACCTGATGTCGGTCTCGGCGGCGGCGGACGAATTGCGCGCCTCGATCCACTCGATCTCGGACCAGGTGAGGGAGGCGCAGGCGATCTCGGAACTGGGCGCGCGCCATGCGGCGGAAACCGATGCGCTGGTGCAGGCGCTGAAAACCTCGGGCGACGAGATCAACGGCGTGGTCGAGCTGATTTCGGACGTGGCCTCCCAGACCAACCTGCTGGCGCTGAATGCCAGCGTCGAAGCCGCCCGCGCCGGTGAGGCCGGCAAGGGGTTCGCGGTGGTCGCCGGCGAGGTGAAGCAATTGTCGCTGCGCATCTCCGAGGCCACGGAAGATATCGGACGGAAGATTTCCCAGATGGCGGCGGATACCACACAGGCGGTGACCGCGATCGGTCAGATCGCCGGCACGATCCACAAGCTGGCCGCGATTTCATCGGCCATCGCCGTCTCGGTCGAGGAACAGCGCCAGGCGACGCAGGATATTGCCACCCACGCCACCACCACCGCCGGCGAGACCGAGGTGATCACCCAGAATATCGAGGCCGTCGGCACCGTCATCCGCGACGCCAGCAGCACCTCAGACGAGGTGATCATTGCCGCGCGGGAACTGACCCAGCAAAGCGATGTGCTGAACAGCGAGGTCGCCCGGTTCCTGAACGGGTTCCGCGCCGCCTGAGCCTGTCGGTCACGCCTCGGATTGCGACAGGATGGGGGCCAGACCCTCCTCCAGCATCCGCCAGGCCAGGGCGACGCGGGGCGTCTTGCGCACCGCCTCGTGTGCGGCCAGCCAGACCGGCAGGGCGGGGATCCGCAACTCCGGCAGGATGCGTTCCAGGGCCGGATCCTGTGATCCGAAGGCGACCTGCCCGAACCCGATTCCGCAGCCGGCGCGCACCAATTGCCAATAGGTGACCTGGTCATCGCAGCGGGTGGCGAAATCCTCCCGTCCGATGGACAGGCCCATCTGACGCATGCCGCGCAGGATCAGGTCGGACCGGTCATAGCCGATCAGGTCATGACCCGCGACATCGGCAATGCTGGTCGGACGCCCCTTGCGATCCAGGTAATCCTTCGCGGCGAAGGCGCCGATGGAGAGCCATCCGATCCGCCGCGTCACCACGTCCAGCTGTTCGGAGCGGTACATCCGGACGGCCAGGTCGGCCTCGCGGAACAGAAGGTTCTCGGACCGGTCGGAGGGGATCAGCACGATCTGCATCTCGGGCACGTCGCGCCGCATCCGGGACAGGATCGGCGGCAGATGGTGAAAGGCCACCATTTCCGACGCGGTCAGGCGAAGTGTCCCCCCCAGGCCCCGATCCTCCCCGGCGGCGGCGAGTGCGATCTCTCCGACGGCGGCGGCCATGCGCCGGGCGGCGGGCAGGATGGCCTGCCCCTGTTCCGTCAGGGCCAGGCCGCGCGGCTGACGCTGGAAAAGGTCCAGCCCGCTTTCCTCCTCCAACCGCCGGACCTGGCGGCCGATCGTGGGTTGCGACTGGCCCAGCCTTCGCGCCGCTTCGGACAATGACCCCCCATCGGCCACGGCGACGAAAACCTGCAACAGGGACCAGTCCAGATGTTCGAGATGGCTATCCATTCAATATTGAATACACGATTTTCAATTTCAGGCAATTTCCGTTCACTTCGGAACAGGTGAATATCGGGGCAGACAGATCGAACACGGAGTTCCAAGATGACACAGAACCGCCAGACCGCCCTGATCCTCGGCCCGAACGGCAAGTTCGGCCGCCATTGCGCCCAGGCCTTCGCCGCCCGCGGATGGGAGGTGATCGCCTTCGACCGCGCCCACGATTCGCTGGATCGCGCCATTGCCGCCGCCGACGTGGTGGTGATGGGCTGGCACCCGCCCAGCTACGAAATGTGGGAGCGCGACCTGCTGTCGATGCACCGCAGGTTCCTGGCCGCGGCGCAGGGGCATGACGTGACGGTAATCCTGCCCGGCAACGTCTACAATTTCGGCCCTGATGCACCGCGGGGCTGGGGCCCCGAGACGCCGCACCTGGCGACGAACCGGCTGGGCCAATTGCGGATCGCGCAGGAAGAGCTCTACCGCGCGGCGGATGTGCAGACCATCGTGCTGCGGATGGGCGACTTCCTGGATGACGAGCCGACCGAGACCTGGTTCCGCCGTTTCGTGATGGCCGGCGCCGCCAGCAAGGGGCGGGTCAGCTATCCCGGCGATTTCGACGCGCCGCATGCCTGGGCCTACCTACCCGATGCCGCCCGCGCCGCGGTGATGCTGGCCGAGCGTCGGGACCGTCTGGCCCGGTTCGAGGATGTGCCCTTTACCGGCTACACCCTGACCGCGCGGGAGCTGACCCGCGCCGCCAGCGAGGCCCTGGGCCGCGACCTGAAACTGCGGCGGATGAGCTGGCTGCCGCTGCACCTGGCCCGTCCGTTCATGCCGGTGCTGAAAGGCGTGTTCGAGATGCGCTACCTCTGGGATCTACCGCATCACCTGGACGGTGCGCGGCTGGCCGAGCTATGCCCCGACTTCCGCCCGACCCCATTGGCGACCGGCCTGCGCGTCGGCATGGGCGTTGAGGAGTTGGCAGAGCCCAACTTTCTGCCCGCCCCGGCCTGATCGCGTCAGGGCGGCGGCCAGTCGAGATCGACGATGACAGGAACATGGCGGCTGGCCTTCGGGTCGGCCGCCATGAGCTGAGCGCCGCGGATCGTCAGGTCGGCGGAGGGCAAAACGTAATCCACGCGCAGCTTGCCCGGCCCCGGATCGGGCCAGTTGACGGTGGGTTTGCCGTGCAGATCGGGCGCGTCCTGGAAGCGGGGATGCGCCAGCAGGCGGCGGATCGCCTCCGTCCGGCCATCGCCTCCGTCCGGCGGAAGGTTCGCGGCGCCCATGATGACGAAGGGGCCAGCGGGCGCGGCGCCGATCCGACCGTCGAGGCGATGCGCCCAGAACAGCACCTCGTCATGGTTGCGGCGGCCATTGCGATCCTCAGGCCCGTCGAAAACCGGCGGGGTGGCATGAAAGGTCATGATCCGAAGCTCCGGCCCCGTGGGGGGCTGCATCCCGACCTCCCAATGGGCGGTGGTGGACAGGCGCTGAATGTCAGCGCCTGTCGCCTGCGCACCGACCCGGCCTTGCGCGTCGACGAGCAGGGTGTCGGGAATGTCGCGCCACAGCCGGGCAGAGTGATCCTCGATCAACGTCAAGGGATGAAGGGACAGGATCGCCAAACCGCCCTGCCCGGCAAATCGGCCATAACCCTGCGCATCGCCGGGGCCGCCCAAACGACCATCGTCATCAAGGTCCAGCCCCGTCGGCAGGCCGGTATTTGGCAGGGCGGTGAAAAGATGTGGGTAGTCGGGCCCGCCGGCCCGTGCGATGGCCTCGCGTAACGCGCGCAGCGCGGCGCGGTCGTGGTCGTAGTCGATGGAGGCCAGCACCAGCACATCGGCGCGGATCGTGGCGAGCCCGGAGACCACCGCCGTCACCTGATCCTCGCCCTTCAGGATATCGCGGAGCAGCAGGCCGGGGCCGTCGCGAAACAGCTCCGTGTGCCAGAAGGCAAGGCGCAGCGTGTCGGCGCGAACGGGGGCAACGGCAAGGAACAGCAGGACAATCCCGCCGATCAGACCGATCAGGCGGTTTGCAGGCTTTCTTCGGAGCGCGCCTCTGCATAGGTGCGGCGGCGCTTTTCCTCGATGATATCCGCAACCCGGTTCAGGGCGACGCCCCGGATGATCAGGTTGGCAGGCAGGAAGGCCCATAGGGTCATCACCCAGATCAACGTGTGCGGTTCCGTCAGCGCGTTCATTTCCAGCAACGGAGCGGCCAGTTTCACGACCGCTGGCATCAAGAATGGCAGAAGGAAGCCTAACACCACGTTAATGATCGAATCCCGCTTCAGACGGGCCAGAACGTCGCCGCCGCCGGTCGGATCGAAGAGCGGAAGGTTGATCCAGACGTTGAAGGCGCCGTGGCGGACGGGCCAGCCGTAGATGCGGACCATGATGCCGAAGCTGACGAGACCGCAGAGCGCCACGACATAGGCGATGCCGGCGGCGTCACGGACCGCCGCAATGGTTTCTGCGGTGCTGCCTGCAGGCAGGGCCAGGATGACGAGGCGCACTGGCGAATAGGGGAAATCCACCGCGCTGGCCATCAGGCTGCCCAGCGTCCCCAGAAGCGTCGCGATCGGGGAGTTCAGGGAGCTGCCGGAGAAGTAGACCGTCATCAGCAACACCATCCCGAACATGGTGAAATACCGCAGGCGATTGACCGGCGGTGCGAAGCGGAATTCCAGGATCGAGGGGACCTGGCTGTAATATTCGATGAAGGTGAAGCCACCGGCGAGAAGCGCCACGAGCACGACCACCTGAGCCACGTCCGATCCCACATCGGGGAGCAGAAGTGACGGTGTCAGGATCGCCAAAGCGATCAGTAACCCGCGCAAAAACGCGCCTGTGAGTCGGACGATCACTGCTCTTTCCCTTCAAACTGGTCCGAAGCGATTCTTTGCCGCCTCTGTGTCCCAACTTGATGCCGCATTTGCGGTGCCTCATTCTTGCCTCAATCGTGCCGCCTTTTCGCCCATGGCTCAAGACGCACGTTCATAAGACCAGAGAATTAGGGCGATTCCTTGCCCGAACTGGTGCCTCTTTGCATCAATTTGTGCACGCAAAAGGGGAGAATGCCTCCCCTTTTACTAGATTGTGTTGTTTTTGGAATAAGCGGCCATAGGCCGCCGATCCGGTCAGACCCAGGGCCGGGACTGTGCCGCCTGGGCCTCGAACGCGTCGATGGAGGCGGATTTTTCCAGCGTCAGACCGATGTCGTCCAGCCCTTCGAGCAGGCAGTGCTTGCGGAAGGGATCGACCTCGAAATGGAAGACCTCACCGTCGGAGGAGGTGACGGTCTGGGATTCCAGGTCGACCTCGATCCGGGCATTGGAGCCCTTCTCGGCATCCTTCATCAGGATGTCGCGCTGCTCTTCCGGCAGGACGATCGGCAGGATGCCGTTCTTGAAGCAGTTGTTGTAGAAGATGTCGGCGAAGCTGGTGGAGATCACGCAGCGGATGCCGAAATCCTTGATCGCCCAGGGGGCATGTTCCCGGGACGAGCCGCAGCCGAAATTGTCGCCGGCGACAAGGATTTCCGCCTCGCGGTACTGGGGCTTGTTCAGGACGAAATCGGGGATCTCGTTGCCTTGGCGATCATAGCGCATCTCGTCGAAGAGGTTCACGCCCAGGCCCGACCGCTTGATCGTCTTCAGGAACACTTTGGGGATGATCATGTCGGTGTCGATGTTGACCAGCGGCATCGGTGCCGCCACCCCGGTGAGTTTTTCGAACTTTTCCATCTTGGTCCTTCCTGACCACGGAAAACCGCATCGGTAACACGTCGGTACAACGTCGGTATTACGTCGGTGCCTTGTCGGCCTGCAGGTCTCCGAATCCTAACGAATGGTTAAGGTTAATTTTGTGTGAGCGTACGGTGGGGCATCCGGTCGCAAGGCCGCGTACAGGGCCGTTTGCGGGATGTCCCACCGCCGCCATTCCTTACATCATCTCGCGCACATCGGTGAGCTTGCCGGTGACGGCCGCCGCGGCGGCCATCGCGGGAGAGACCAGGTGGGTGCGCCCCTTGTAGCCCTGGCGACCCTCGAAGTTGCGGTTCGAGGTGGACGCGCAGCGTTCGCCCTCGGACAGCTGATCGGGGTTCATCGCCAGGCACATGGAACAGCCTGCCATCCGCCATTCGAAACCGGCCTCCTGGAAGATGTCGGCCAGGCCTTCCTCTTCCGCCTGGGCACGGACCAGGCCGGAGCCGGGCACGACCATGGCGCGCAGGCCGTCCTTGATCTTCTTGCCCTTGAGCACGGCGGCGGCGGCGCGAAGGTCCTCGATCCGGCCGTTGGTGCAGGAGCCGATGAAGACGGTGTCGATTTCGATATCCGACAGTTTCTGGCCGGGGGTCAGGCCCATGTATTCGATGGCGCGGCGCACAGCGTCGACCTTGCCGCCCTTGAAGCTGTCGGGCGCGGGGACGGTGGCCGAGATCGGCAGCACGTCCTCGGGCGAGGTGCCCCAGGTGACGACGGGTTCGATTTCCTCGGCGGGGATGGTGATGACCAGGTCCCAATGCGCGTCATCATCGGAATAGAGCGTCTTCCACCAATCCATCGCGGCTTCCCACTGGGCGCCTTTCGGCGCATGCGGGCGGCCCTTGATGTATTCGAAGGTGGTTTCGTCCGGCGCGATCAGGCCGGCGCGGGCGCCGCCCTCGATCGCCATGTTGCAGACGGTCATCCGGCCTTCCATGGACAGGTCGCGGATCGCTTCGCCGCAATATTCGATCACGTAGCCGGTGCCACCGGCGGTGCCGGTGCGGCCGATCACCGACAGGGTGATGTCCTTGGCGGTCACGCCCGGCTTGAGCTTGCCGGTGATCTCGACCTTCATGTTCTTGGATTTCTTCTGGATCAGCGTCTGGGTGGCCAGCACGTGTTCGACCTCGGACGTGCCGATGCCGTGGGCGAGCGAGCCGAAGGCGCCGTGGGTCGCGGTGTGGCTGTCACCACAGACGACGGTCATGCCCGGCAGGGTCCAGCCCTGTTCGGGGCCGACGATATGCACGATGCCCTGGCGAACGTCGGAGACCGGGTAGTAATGGATCCCGAATTCCTTGGCATTGGTGTCCAGCGCGTCGACCTGGATGCGGGATTCCTCGTTGGTGATCCCGTTCACGCGGTCGGCGGTGGTGGGCACGTTGTGATCCGGCACCGCGATGGTCTTGTCGGGCGCGCGGACGGTGCGGCCGGACATGCGCAGGCCCTCGAAGGCCTGGGGGCTGGTGACCTCGTGGACGAGGTGGCGGTCGATATAGAGAAGGCAGGTGCCGTCTTCGGCCTCGTGGGCGACGTGGGCATCCCAGATCTTGTCGTAGAGTGTCTTGGGAGACATGGAATTATCCTTTTGGTGATTGGATGGTCGCGTCGTGCGGCGACGCGCGGGTCAAGGAAGCGGGCACGCCGAAAGGCGCCCCGGCGGTCATAGCCGTGCGAGGACCGTCATCGTCGCGCCGAAGAAGCGCCAGGGCAGGCGCGCGCGATCATCCATGTCGAAAACCCGTTTCATGGCATGGCAGATACTACCCCTCTGGCCGTCTCGCAAGAGGCGAGCATGCTGCGTCGCAGAACGATCCGGCGCGGGTTCCGGGCCGTATATAAGGCAGATCAAGGGCATAGACCCTATTGTCTGACGCGCCGACCCGCGCGAGACTGGCCCGGAGGAGAGCCGCGCGCATGGAAACACAAGAACCGGTCGAACTGGTCCAGCAGATTGCCCTGTCGCTTTGGGGGCAATTCGAATCTTTCGTGACCGGGCTGCTGCGCCCCTGGAACGCCTATCAGCTGCTGATCGCGCTTGGTGTGCTGGTTCTGGCAACGCTGATCGCCCGGCTGATCGCGCCGCGCTATCACGAATGGCTGCGGGGGCGGGATGGCTGGCCGAAATGGCGGCTGCGCTTCGCGCTGGTGATCCACAGGCAGATGCGACTGATGATCTTCGTGGTGCTGCTGTGGCCGGTGATCTGGATCATGCGGGAGGTCACGTGGCCGTCGCGGTCCTACCTGCTGGGGGTGATCGGGTCGATCGCCTTTGCTTGGGTGGTGATCTCGCTGGTGTCGCGGTTCATCGCCAACAACGCGCTGCGCGGCATCGTGCGGATGGCGGGCTGGCTGTGGGTGACGCTGGTGATCCTGGGCCTGACCGAAGAGGTGCAGTCCCTGCTGGAGGGCATCGGGCTGGCCATCGGGGAAACCCGGCTGACGCTGTGGACGCTGTTGCAGGCGCTGGTCCTGCTGACGGGGCTGTTCACGCTGGCGCGGTTCCTGTCCCATGCCTCGGCCGCGAATATCAGCCGGGTGGAGGATATCAGCCCCTCGATGCGGGTGCTGATGGTGAAGTTCCTGCAATTGCTGCTGTATGGCCTGGCACTGTTCATCGGCTTGAAGTCGGTGGGCGTGGACCTGACGGGGCTGGCGGTGCTGTCGGGGGCAATCGGTGTGGGCCTGGGCTTCGGCCTGCAGAAGGTGGTGTCGAACCTGGTGTCGGGCATCATCATCCTGCTGGACAAGTCGGTGAAGCCCGGCGACGTGATTTCCGTGGGCGAGACCTTCGGCTGGATCAACTCGCTGGGCGCGCGGTACGTTTCGATCACCACGCGGGACGGCAAGGAATACCTGATCCCGAACGAGGACCTGATCACAACGCAGGTGGTCAACTGGTCCCATTCCAACGATTTCGTCCGGCTGGATATCTATTTCGGCACCGCCTACGGGGACGATCCGCACAAGGTGCGCAAGATCGCCATCGAGGCCGCCATGGCGGTGGAGCGGGTGCTGACCCACAAGCCGCCGGTCTGCCATATCGTGGGGTTCGGCGACAGCTCGGTCGATTACATCCTGCGGTTCTGGATCACCGATCCGACCGGCGGGCTGACCAATATCCGGGGCAATGTCTACCTGGCGCTGTGGGACGCGTTCCAGGCCAACGGCATCTCGATCCCCTTCCCGCAGCGCGAGGTGCGGATGCTGGGCGACGGCCCCGGACAGCCGGAAACTCCAACCGGCAAGGCCCTTGATTGATCCCGCCATGGGTGCCATCTGGGGGCGATCCGGCCCCGATGTGAGGCCGAAATGCCATGGAAATGCGCCAAACCCCGCCAATCCCCGGCCCGTGACGCCGGGGACAAGCAGTTTCATTGAAACGACACGCTGCTGTTGTTATCTTTGAAACATGTCCAGCGCCGGGGCTCTGACGGCGCGCAGCAAGGAGGACGATGTCCTGTCTTTTGACACTGCCGCGGTTGAAACCGCACAAAACGGGGCCGGCATGAGCGCCGCCCAAACGACGGATATCAGTGACGCGATTCTCGCCCTGATCCTCGAGACCCTCGACTCCGAAAAGGCCGAAGACATCGTGCAGATCGATCTGCGCGGTCGTTCGTCCATGGGCGATCACATGGTGATCTGCTCGGGCCGGTCCAGCCGCCAGGTTGCGGCGCTGTCGGAAAAGCTGGTCGAGAAGATCAAGACGACCTACGGCTTTACCGCCAAGGTCGAGGGCAAGGATACCGGTGACTGGGTCCTGATCGACACCGGCGACGTGGTGGTTCACGTGTTCCGCCCCGAGGTCCGCGACTTCTACCAGCTTGAGAAGATGTGGATGCCCGCCGCGACCGAGAAAACGCACGCCTGACCTGACGTGCGACTGACGATCTGCGCCGTCGGGCGCCTGCGCAAGGGGCCCGAAGCGAGCCTGATCGACGACTACCTGACCCGTGCGGACCGCACGGGCCGTGCCCTTGGTCTGGGTCCGGTTTCCGTGACCGAGGTCGAGGACAAGAAGGGTGGCGGGATGGCCGGCGAGGCCGGATTGCTGGACCGCGCCCTGCCCGACCGCGCCGTGGTGATCGCGCTGGACGAGCGCGGCCGCGTCATGACCTCCCCCGAATTTGCCGACCTGCTGGCGCGTCACCGCGATGATGGCGCGCAGGACGTGGCCTTTGTCATCGGGGGCGCGGACGGGATCGACCCCGGCCTGCGGGCGCGGGCCGATCACAAGCTGTCGTTCGGCAAGATGGTCTGGCCGCACATGCTGGCCCGCGTCATGCTGGCCGAGCAGATCTACCGCGCCACCACGATCCTGGCCGGATCGCCCTATCACCGCGAATGACATTGGCGCCCTGCCGATAGCGGGGCGCGGGGTGGCAGGTCGCCGGGGGCGTCTGCCCCCGGACCCCCGAGGATATTTTTCGGCCAGATGAAAGGGGGCGCGTGCGTACTTGCATCTAATGTGGCGCGCTGTTTTCCGGAGAGGGTCTTGGGGAGGCGGACGCGAGGCCGGCGTGATCGGCCGGATGCGGGGCGGGTGCCGACGCAGCGTCGGTTGGGGTGGCGGGCGCGGAATCAGCCGCGCCACGCCGGAGATTTGAGGCCGAGGATCAGGCCAGTGTCTGGCCCCCATCGGCGATGATGAGCTGGCCGTTCACGTAGCCCGACATCGGCGAGGCGAGCCACAGCGCGGTGCCGGCGATTTCGTCGACGGTGCCCATGCGGCGCATCGGGTTGGCGTTGTTGATCCGCTCGATCCGCTCGGGGTCTTCCCAGAGGGCGCGGGCAAAATCGGTCTTGATGAGGCCCGGCCCGATCGCGTTGACGCGAATGTTCTTCGGACCCCATTCCAGCGCCAGCGCGCGGGCGACGGCGGCATCGGCGGCCTTGGTCACCCCATAGGCGCCGAGCGTCGTCGACCCCTTGATCGCGGCGACCGACGAGATGATGACCATCGACCCGCCACCATTTTCGGCCATGCCGGGCAGCACCATCTTGGCCAGCGACACCATGCAGCGGACATTGGTCGTCAGCATCTTGTCGAAGGCTTCGTCGGGCAGGTCCTGCATCGGGCCGTAAACCGGGTTGATCGCCGCATTGGGGACCAGCACGTCGATGCGACCCCATTTGGCGATGGTCTGGTCGACGAGGTTCTGCAGGTCCTCGGTATTGCCGATATGGGCGGGCACGACGAGCGCCTCTCCGCCCTTGGCGCGGATCGCCTCGGCCACCGGCTCGCAGGCTTCGGCCTTGCGCGAGGAGACGACGACCTTGGCCCCGGCTTCGGCGAACATTTCGGCCATCGCGCGGCCGATGCCGCGCGAAGAGCCGGTGATCAGGACGACCTTGTCCTTCAGTTGCAGCAAGTCCGACATGGCATCAGTTCCTGTACTGCTTGAGTTCGAGCTTGGCGATGGTTTCGCGGTGCACCTCGTCCGGGCCGTCGACCAGGCGCATCGTGCGCGCATTGGCGAAGGCCGAGGCCAGCGTGGTGTCCTGCGACACGCCCTGCGCGCCGTGGACCTGCATGGCGCGGTCGACCACGCGCTGGACCATGTTGGCGGCCACGACCTTGATCATCGCGATCTCTTTCCGGGCGACCTTGTTGCCGACGGTGTCCATCATGTAGGCGGCGTGCAGCACGAGCAGGCGGGCCTGTTCGATCTCGCAACGGCTTTCGGCGATCCAGTGCTTGGTCACGCCCATATCGGCAATGCGCTTGCCAAAGGCGGTGCGGTCCATGCCGCGCTGGCACATCATTTCAAGCGCGCGTTCCGCCTGCCCGACCGAGCGCATGGCGTGGTGGATGCGGCCCGGCCCGAGGCGGCCCTGGGCGATCTCGAACCCGCGGCCTTCGCCAAGCAGGATGTTCGTCACCGGCACGCGCACGTCCTTGTAGGTCACTTCGGCATGGCCATGGGGCGCGTGGTCGTAGCCGATCACCGACAGGTGGCGGTCGACGGTGACGCCGGGGCTGTCGAAGGGCACTAGGATCATCGACTGCTGCTTGTGGGTCTGCGCATCGGGGTCGGTCTTGCCCATCAGGATGGCGATCTTGCAGCGCGGGTCCATTGCGCCCGAGGACCACCACTTGGTGCCGTTGATGACATATTCGTCGCCGTCGCGTTCGATCCGGGTTTCGATATTCGTCGCGTCGGAGGAGGCGACGGAGGGTTCGGTCATCGCGAAGCAGGAGCGGATTTCGCCGTCCAGAAGCGGCTTGAGCCATTTTGCCTTATGCTCTTCCGTGCCGTACATGAAGATCGTCTCCATGTTGCCGGTATCGGGGGCGGAGCAGTTGAACGGTTCCGACCCGATGGAGGACCGGCCCATGATCTCGCACAGGGTACCGTATTCGAGATTGGTCAGGCCCGCGCCTTTGTATTCACCCGCATCGTGGGGCAGGAACATGTTCCAAAGGCCCGATTCCTTGCCCTTGGCCTTGAGCTCTTCCATGATCGGGGGGACGCACCAGCGCCCGCCTTCCTCGACCTGCTGGTAGTAGATCTTTTCGGCCGGATAGATGTGATCTTCCATGAATTGCAGGAGCTTTTCCCGCATTTTCTTGGCGTGATCCGAGATCGGAAAATGGTCGTACATCGCTGGTTCTCCTCCTGGTCGGGCGTAATGGACACCCCTTTCAGAGCCGAGTCAATAATGCGGAACAATTTTCCGATAAGCGGAATATTGACCCTATCTTTCCCGCGGGTAAGTTAGCGCATGACCGTTCGGACCGATGGAGGAGAGGGCCAGAATGAGTGAGAGCCAATCACAGGGCGTGGAGCGCCTGATCCCGAAAGTGATCCCCGACGAAGAGCTGCTGAGCTTTGGCCCGCGGATGATGGAGAACGCCGCGCGCATGGGGGACAAGCCCTGCGTGATCGACGAGACGACCACCGTCACCTGGGCGGAGTTCGGCGACAAGGTGGCCCGCGTTGTCGGACGACTGAAGGCCATGGGCATCGGCCCGGGCAGCATGGTTGCCTCGCTGGCCGAAAACTCGGCGGCGAATGTCATCATGTATGCGGGCGTCGTCGCGTCGGGGGCCTGCATGGTGCCCCTGCCCTTTTCCGCAACCGAAGCCGCGCTGGTGAAGATGCGGTCGGATTGCGGGGCGTCGCTGCTGTTCACCACGCAGATGTACCGTGACACGGCGGACAAGCTGGGCGCGGAGCAGATCGTCGACCTGGCCGAGCTGGACGCCTGGATCGGCGATGCCCCGGCGGTGGAGCCAGAGGCGGTTCCGCTGAACGACCTGTTTGACATGATCTATTCCAGTGGCACGACCGGCACGCCCAAGGGCATCGTGCATGACCACCTGTTCCGGTCGCGGCAATTCTCGCGCACCTCGGCCTACGGGCTGGACGAGAACGGCGTGCTGATGATGTCGACGCCGCTTTATTCCAACACGACGCTGGTGGCGATCCTGGCCTGCCTGGTGCGGGGCGCGACGGTGGTGTCGATGGCCAAGTTCAAGACGGTGCCGTTCCTGGAACTGTCCGAAAAACACCGCGCCACCCATGCGATGCTGGTGCCGGTGCAATACATGCGCCTGATGGACGAGCCGCGCTTCGACGAGTTCGACCTGTCGGCCTACCAGTGCAAGATGTCGACCTCGGCCCCGCTGCCGGGGATCGTGATCGAACGCTGCATGGCACGCTGGCCGGGCAACATCATGGAGTTCTACGGCATGACCGAAGGCGGCCCGGCCACGGTGCTGGACTGCGCTGCACACCCGGACAAGTGGGACACGGTCGGCCAGCCCCAGCCGGGCGCAGATATGCGGGTGATCGACGAGGATGGCAACGAATTGCCCTATGGCTCCTACGGGGAGGTCGTGGGCCGGTCGGGCTCGATGATGCCGGGCTATCACAACAACCCCGACAAGACGCGCGAGGCGACCTGGGTGTCCCCCGAAGGCGAGCATTTCGTGCGCACCGGCGATATGGGCCGTTTCGACGAGGACGGGTTCCTGCACCTGCTGGACCGCAAGAAGGACATGATCATCTCGGGCGGGTTCAACATCTATGCCGCCGACCTCGAGGCCGTTCTGCGCAAGCATCCCGACGTGGCCGATGTGGCGGTCATCGCCATTCCGTCCCGCGACTGGGGCGAGACGCCGCTGGGCCTTGTCGTGCCGCGCCATACGGAGGCGGATGCCGAGGCGATCCGGTCCTGGGCCAACGACCAGCTGGGCAAGACGCAGCGCCTGTCGGCGGTCGAATTCCGGGACGACCTGCCGCGCAGCGAGATCGGCAAGATCCTCAAGCGTGAACTGCGCGAGCCCTATTGGGAGGGCAGCGCGGCGTAAATCCGCATCGCAGAACCTAATTCCAAATTTGTTGATCGGAGGATGCAAACATGGCATCGTTTTCCGACGGGAGGAGCAACCGTGAGATATGAAGGTAAGGTCGCCATCGTGACCGGCGCCGGCAGTGGCATCGGCCGCGCCACGGCGCAACGCATGGCGCGCGAAGGGGCCAAGGTCTGCCTTGTCGACGTGAACGAGGCCGGGCTGGCGGACAGCCTGCCCGAAGGCGACCACATCACCATGACCTGCGATGTCTCGGACGAGGCGCAGGTGAAGGGCGTGGTCGACGCGGTCATGGCCAAGTGGGGCCGGATCGACGCAGTGGCCAATAATGCGGGCATCGCCTGTTCCAAGGAACCGATCACCGGCAATGACATGGCGACCTGGACCAAGGTGCTGGGCGTCAACCTGATCGGCGTGGCCCATTTCATCAAACATGCGGGCCAGGTCATGTGCGACCAGGGCAGCGGTGCGATCGTCAACACCGCCTCGGTGGCGGGGATCCGGTCGGGCGCGGGGGGCAATGCCTATTCCGCCTCAAAGGCCGGGGTCATCAACCTGACCATGACGGCGGCCTGCGACCTGGGCGGCCACAACGTGCGGGTCAACGCAGTCTGCCCCGGCCTGATCGAAACCGGCATGACCAAGCCCGTCTTCGACTATGCCCGCGACGCCGGCAAGGAAGACCGGCTGGGATCCCGCTGCGAGCTGCGCCGCTATGGCCGGCCCGAGGAAATCGCGGCGGCGATCTGCTTTCTCGCCTCGGACGACGCGTCCTACATCACCGGGCAGGCGCTGCCGGTGGATGGGGGCAACACCGCCTCGCTCAACCTGCCGGGGATGAAGGTCTGATGACCGATCTGCATTTCAAGCACTGGCCCCCGGGCCTGCCGCACCACATCGACGTGCCCGCGCAATCGGTGGCGCAGAACCTTGTGGATACGGCCGCGCGCCTGCCCGGCAAGGTGGCGATCCACTATTACGGCACGCAGATCACCTATGCCCAGCTGAACGACGCGGTCGAGCGGCTGGCCGGCTGGCTGCAATCGCGCGGCACGGCGCGGGGCGACCGGGTGCTGCTGTACATGCAAAACTCGCCGCAATGGATCATCGGCTATTACGCGATCCTGCGGGCCGATGCCGCCGTGATCCCGGTGAACCCGATGAACCGCCAGGCCGAGCTTGAGCACCTGGCCCGCGACACCGGCGCGCGCATCGCGCTGGCGGGGTCGGAACTGGTCGACCACATCCAGCCGCTGATCGCCTCGGGCGATATCGACGACGTGCTGGGCGCGGCCTATGCCGACATGACCGACCCCGCCAGCCCCTTCCGCCTGCCCGACGCCCTGGCCGGCGAAAGCGATGCCGGCCTGTCAGGCCCCGGCGTGACCCGCTGGCGCGACGCGCTGGCCGCCGGTCACAGCCCCGCGCCGCATCTGGCGGGGGCCGAGGATCTGGCAGTGATCCCCTATTCCTCGGGCACCACCGGCAACCCCAAGGGCTGTGTCCACCGGCACCGGTCGGTGCAGGCGACGGTGCATGCCTATGCCCATTGGAGCCCCTTCACCGAGGACGTGACCCTGCTGGGCGTGCTGCCCTATTTCCACGTCACGGGGATGCAGAATTCGATGAACGCGCCGATCCTTGCCGGGTCGACCATCGTGCTGATGACCCGCTGGG
Source organism: Pseudooceanicola atlanticus (assembly GCF_000768315.1). Taxonomy (GTDB): domain Bacteria; phylum Pseudomonadota; class Alphaproteobacteria; order Rhodobacterales; family Rhodobacteraceae; genus Pseudooceanicola; species Pseudooceanicola atlanticus. The sequence continues at coordinate 254,566 of NZ_AQQX01000001.1, read as the reverse complement.
ACCGGGACCTTGCCGCGCGGCTGATCGCGCATCACAAGGTCACCATGTTCCGGTCGATCACGACGATGGTGATCGACATTCTGAACGCGCCGGATTTCGACAGTTACGATCTTAGTTCGCTGACCTCCATGGGCGGCGGCGGTGCCGCCATGCCCGAGGCGATCGCGGCCAAGCTGAAGGACCGCACGGGGCTAAATTTCGTCGAGGGCTACGGGTTGTCCGAAACCATCGCGGCCACCCATATCAACCCGCCACAGGCAGCCCGGATGCAATGCCTTGGCATTCCGCTGTTCGATGTCGATGCGCGGGTGCTGGACCTGGAGAGCGGCGAAGAACTGGGCCCCGACCAGTCCGGCGAGATCGTGATGAACGGGCCGCAGGTCTTCGAAGGCTATTGGCGCAACCCGGAAGCGACCAAGGCGGCCTTCATCGAGCTGGACGGCAAGCCGTTTTTCCGCACCGGCGATATCGGCTGCTACGACAAGGACGGCTACTTCTACATGACCGACCGGGTGAAGCGGATGATCAATGCCAGCGGCTTCAAGGTCTGGCCCGCCGAGGTGGAGGCGCTGATGCACCATCACCCGCAGATCAAGGAGGCCTGCGTGATCGGCGCCCCCGATGCGCGGCGCGGCGAGACCGTGAAGGCCTACGTGGTCGCGGCCGCCGGCACCACCCCGACCGAGGCCGAGGTGATCGCCTGGTGTCACGAGACGATGGCGGCCTATAAATGCCCCCGCCAGGTCGTGTTTGTCGACGCGCTGCCCAAGACGGGATCCGGCAAGGTGCAATGGCGGGAGCTGGCCGAGGCCAAAGCTGCCGCACAAAACGACACGAAGACAGGAACTTGAGCGCCCGAAAGGCGGAATAACTTGACCGATGCCCACCCCCCCGCATAAGCGCATTGGAACCCGGCCGGTCATAAAGATAGGAACGACACGTGCGGAAAAGAGTGACCGATACTGCCAGCCAGGGCAGCGAAAAATCTGACGGCGACCGTCAGTTCGTGACCTCGTTGCATCGGGGGCTGGAAATCCTGCGCGCCTTCCGGCCCGCGGACAAGGCCGGGCTGGGCAATTCCGAGCTGGCCGAACGCACCGGCCTGCCCAATTCCACCGTGTCGCGCCTGACCTTCACGCTGCTCAAATCGGGCTACCTCGTCTATGACGAAGGCACCGGACGTTACCGTATGGGGGTGCCGGTCCTGTCGCTGGGCTATGCCTGCCTGGCGGGGATGCAGGTGCGGGAAACCGCGCAGGTCTACATGCAGGAACTGGCGGACGAAGCCGGCGACGGCGTCCTGGTCGCCCTGGGCGGGCGCGACGACATGGCGATCACCTATATCGCCGCGGCGCGGTCCGAGGGCGTGATCTCGCTCCAGCTGTCGGTCGGCTCGCGCATCTCGCTGGCCCGGTCGGCCATGGGGCGCGCCTATATCGCCGGCACGACCGAGGCCGAACGCGCCGAGATCATCGAGCGCATCAGGGAACGCACCGAACCCGACCGCCTGCAGGAGATCCTCGACGGGATCGAGGATGCCTGCGAACAGGTCCGCACCCGCGGCTTCTATTGCAATATCGGGGGCTGGCAGCGCGACGTGCATGCCGTTTCGGTGCCCTATCGCAGCCAGCAGCCGGACACGCCGATGCTGGCCTTCAACCTGGGCGGCTACGGGTTCTCGCTGACCAAGGACCGGCTGGAAAACGACCTGGGCCCCAAACTGGTGAACCTGGTCAACATGGTGAGCCGCGTGGGCTACTGACGCCCCTGCTTCATCTTGCCAAAAATACTCCCGCCGGAGGCATCCGACACCGGCCAAAGGCGCGGCCATCCGATCGCCGGGTGGCCCCGCCAAAGCAGGGCCACGTCAGGTATCACGGCACGAGGGCCAGCTTGCCCACGGCACCACGGCCCAGCACGCGTTTCAGCACATCCGCGGCCTCGGCCAGGGGATAGCGGCCTTCGATCAGCGGCTTGATCTTGCCGTCGGTGTACCAGCCGAACAGCTCGTCCATATTGGCGAGGTAGGCGGCGGGTTCGCGGCGCGTCCAGTTGCCCCAGAATACACCGACGACCGCGTATTCCTTCACCAGGGTCAGGTTCACCGGCAGCTTGGGAATTTCCCCGCTGGCGAAACCGATGACCAGCAGCCGCCCGCCCGGCGCCATGAAACGCGAGGCGGCGGCGAAGGCGTCGCCGCCCACGGAATCGTAGACCACGTCGGCGCCCTTGCCGCCGGTCAGGCCCTTCACCTCGTCCTTGAGGTTGTCATAGCCGATGGCGTGATCCGCCCCCTGCTCCAGCGCGATCTTGCGCTTCTCTTCGGACGAACAGACGGCGATCACGGTCGCGCCCATCACCTTGCCGATCTGGATCGCGGCGGTGCCGGTCGCGCCGGCCGCCCCGAAGATCACCAGCGTTTCGCCCGGTTGCAGGTTGGCCCGCTGTTTCAGCGCGTGATGCGAGGTGCCCCAGGCGATGATCATCGCGCAGGCATCGGCGGCATCCATCCCGTCGGGCAGCGCGAAACAGGTCTGTTCGCTGCCCACGGCCAGTTCGGCATAGCCGCCTGAGCAATAGGTGACGACGCGGTCGCCCGGCTTGAACCGGGTGACGCCGGCGCCGATCTTGACGACCTCGCCCGCGACCTCGCTGCCGGGGGTGAAGGGGCGATCGGGCTTGGACTGGTACAGCCCCTGCACCAGCAGGCCGTCGGGGTAGTTCACGCCCGCCGCCTCGGTCCGGATCAGGACCTGGCCGTCGCCCGGTTCGAGGTCCGGCACGTCCTTGTAGACGAGGTCGTCCAGGGGGCCGAATTCTTCACATACGATCGCTTTCATCTTTGTCCTCCCAATGCGAATCTGCACCCCTTTTCGGGGCGCCGCTTTGACCCTGAACCTACCTGATCTGGCAGGGTAGACCATTGAAAATAGATGCGTTTTGCATGATTTTTACGATATTTCCGCATGGTGGAAGAATTTTTTCCGTCCTGCGAAACAACCCCGCGTGAAGCGTTGCGGAATTCCCTTCCACCTCTACCTGTCAGGGGGTAACTTCCGCAGAACCAGTCAGGGAGGAGAAACGCCATGAAAGGCATGATGATGCACCAGCCGTTGCTGGTGAGCGAAATTCTCGAATTCGGTGCGGGCGCCTATCCGCGGGCCGAAATCGTGTCGGTTCGCACCGAGGGGGACATTCACCGCGAGACCTTCGTGCAGATGCGCGAACGGTCGATCCAGCTGGCCCATGCCCTGCGCGGCTTGGGCGTCGAGATGGGTGACCGCGTGGCGACGCTGGCCTGGAACGGCTACCGCCACATGGAGCTGTATTACGCGATTTCCGGCATCGGCGCGATCTGCCACACGATCAACCCGCGCCTGTCGGCCGAACAGCTGATCTACATCGTGAACCATGCCGAGGATAAGGTCCTGTTCCTCGACACGACCTTCGTTCCGCTGATCGCGGCGGTGAAGGATCACCTGCCCAAGGACATGACATTCGTCGTGATGTCCGACAAGGACAAGATGCCCGACGCCCCGTTCGAGGTGCTGTGCTACGAAGACATCCTTGAGGGCCAGCCCACCGAGATCGAATGGCCGGTCTTCGACGAGGATACTGCCTGCGGCCTGTGCTACACCTCGGGCACGACGGGCAATCCGAAGGGCGCGCTCTATTCCCACCGGTCGACGGTGCTGCACGCGATGATGATCTCGGTGATGCAGTCGACGACCTTCAAGGAGGGCGCGAGCGTCCTGCCGGTGGTGCCGCTGTTCCACGTGAACGCCTGGGGCCTGCCCTATTCCAGCCTGCTGTCGGGTCTGAACATGGTGATGCCCGGGCCGGCGATGGACGGGCCAAGCCTGTTCAAGCTGATGGACGAGGAAAAGGTCTATTCCGCCTGGGGCGTGCCGACGATCTGGCAGGGCCTGCTGGCCGAGATCAAGGCCCAGGGGCGCAAGCCCGAAGGGTTCGAGGATGTCGTCGTCGGCGGGTCCGCCGCGCCGCGGTCGATGATCGAGGCCTTCGAGAACATGGGCGTCGGCGTCGGCCATGCCTGGGGTATGACCGAGATGTCGCCGGTCGGCACCCATGGCATCATGCCCAAGTGGATGGAAGACGAACCGTTCGAAACCCGCATCGACTACAAGTCGCTGCAGGGCCGCCGCTGTTTCGGGGTCGAACTGAAGATCGTCGACGAGGACGGCAACAAGCTGCCCCATGACGGCAAGGCCGTGGGCGAGTTGTTCGTGCGCGGCAACACCGTCGTCGCCGGCTATTTCAAGAACGAGGAAGCCAGTGCCAAGGCGCTGGACAAGGATGGCTGGTTCGGCACCGGCGACGTTGCCTCGATCGACCCGGACGGGTTCCTGTCGATCCAGGACCGCGCCAAGGACCTGATCAAGTCGGGCGGGGAATGGATTTCCTCGATCGACCTGGAAAACCTGGCGATGGCGCATCCCGCCGTGGCCCAGGCCGCCGCGATCGGCGTCAAGCATCCCCGCTGGGACGAGCGCCCGATCCTCGTGGCCGTCGCCGCCGAGGGCGCGGAGAAACCGACGCTGGAGGAAATGCGCGACCACCTGAGCAGCGAGTTTGCCAAGTGGCAGCTGCCCGATGACATCGTCTGGGTCGATGCGATCCCGCTGACGGCGACGGGCAAGTTCTCCAAGCTGAACCTGCGCAAGGAGCTGGCCGATTACCAGCACCCGGAGCTGCGCGAAAGCGCGTGATCCGGACCTGATTGGTGCAAGAGGGGCGTCGTTGGCGAACGGCGCCCTTTTTCTTTGGGTCGCCTACGGCCCTTCGTCCGGGGCTGCCAGCGCGTTGATTTCAGCCATCATGCGGGTGACGTCGTTGCCGATCTTTTCCTGCTCTGCCTCGACCTCGCGCTGCGCCTTCTGCCAGTCGGCGGCGGCGGCGATCAGGCGGGCCTCTCCGGCGTCGGTGAGGCTGAGGATCTTCTTGCGCTTGTCTTCGGGGTCGGGGTCGGGGGTGATGAGGTCTTCGCGCTGAAGCGGGCCGAGGCCACGGGACAGCGCGGATTGATCCATCTCCATCAGGTCGGCGATCCGCTGCACCGAAGGACGGCGCAGGAACCGGATCCAGGCAAGCGTCGCCAGCTGCGAAATCGTCAAGCCATGTTGGGCCAGCGCCGCGTCGTAACGACGGATCATGCGCCGCGAGGCCCGGCGCGTGGCCAGGCAATAGCACGAACCAGAGAGCAATTCCGCGAGGGCGGGGCTGTCGGGATTTTGGACGGAATCTGACATGGCTCCTTGACTCCATGCATATGCATGGAATTAATATGTGTATGCATCTATTCAAGGAGTATCCGATGTTCGAGCCCGCGCCAATCCCGGAATTCAATGTCGGGGCGATCCCGATCTCCGAAGCCTTTGAAAAGACCGGAGAGGAGTTGATGCGGTCGATCATGGAAAGCGGCCTGCCCGCCCCCAGCATCGCGCGGCACATGACGCAGTGGATCAGCCATGTCGCCGAGGGCGAAGTGGAGTTCCGGGGCGAACCGAGCGCCGATGTGCTGAACCCGATGGGGATCGTGCATGGCGGCTGGGCGATGACCCTGCTGGATTCCGCGCTTGGCTGCGCGGTGCATACGACGATGGCGAAGGGCGAAAGCTTTGTCTCGCTCGACACCAACGTGAAGTTCATCCGGGCGATCACCGCCGAGACCGGGCAGGTGCGCTGCATCGGGCGGGTGCAGTCGCGCGGGCGTCGCATCGCCACGGCGGACGGTGTCATCGAGGATGCGAAGGGCCGCATATTGGCCACCGCGACCTCGGCCTGTTTCATCCAGCAGATCCCGGCCTGAGCGATGCGTTTCCTGGCCCTGATGCTGTGCCCGCTGGCCTTCACGACCGGCGTTTTCGTCTTTGCCGGTGTCCTTGACCCACTGGCTGCCGACCTGGGCGTCGGGGTCGAGGCGGCGGGACAATTGCAATCCGTCTTTGCCATTTCCTGCGCCATTGCCGGGCCGATCCTGGCGATCCTGACCGGACGGTTCGGCCGCAAGGGATTGCTGGTCGGGACGCTGGCCTACCTGGCGGTGATGAACGCGCTGTCCTCGATCATGCCGGGCTATGGCGGGTTGCTGACGACGCGGTTGCTGGCCGGGGCGTTCGGGGCGCTGACCATGCCCATGGCGTCGACCATCGCCGTGGCGCTGGTCGGGCCGGAGCGGCGGGCGCGGGCGCTGGCCGTGGTCTATGCCGGCGTGTCGCTGGCCTTCATCTCGGGCATTCCGCTGGGATCGGTCGTGGGCGAGGCGTTCGGATGGCGGGCAAGCTTCTGGTTGGCCTCGGCCCTGTCGGCATTGGCCTGCCTGGCGGTGCTGGTCTTAATCCCCAAGGTGCCTGCGCCGCCCCCTGCCCCCAAGGGCGCATTCTCTGCGGTGCTGTCCTGGCCGACGACCGGCTACCTGCTGGTTACGATGCTGGCCTTTGCCGCGATCTTTTCCGCCATCGGTTATGTCGGTCCGGTGATTGGCCAGCTGACCGGTTTCAGCGGGGCGGGCATCGGTGCGGTGCAGATGATCTCGGGGCTGGGGTCTTTCCTGGGTCTGACCATCGGCACCCGTATGGTGGAGACGCGGATGCGCGGGCCGCTGGTCTGGTTGTTCAGCGCGGTGCTGCTGTCACAGGCCATCTTCTCGGTCGGGCTGATCGGCGGATGGGTCGGCTCTGCCGGGCTGGCGGTCGCGGTGATCGGCATGCTGATCGGGTCGACCTCGCTCTTCGGGACCGCGCCCATCGTGCAGAGCCGCCTGGCCGAGGCCGCCGGCCCCGCCGCGACACTGGCCTTCGCGCTGAACGGGTCGATGGTCTATCTGGGCCAGGGGCTGGGCGTCGTGCTGGGCGGCGTGGTCCTGGCGGGCTGGGGCCTGTCTTATGTCAGCGTCGCCGGCATGGCCGTTGCAGCCCTCGGCATCCTGCTGGCGCTGCGCCTGCGGGCGGGCCGGGTGAGCGAGCCTGTGCAAGCACGGTGATGCCCGGGCGGATGTGGACCGCCCCCGGGATCCATGCGATCAGATTTCCGGGCGCTGCGTGGCGCCCGGAACGAAAGGTCCGCCATGCCCGGATTGTCCCTGTCCCATGTCGCGATGGTCGTCGCGGCCATGTTCCTGATCGTCTTCGGCGACACGGCCGGCAAGGTGCTGACACAGCAGGATGTCAGCCCGATCTTCGTGGCCTGGGGACGGTTCGCCCTGGCCTGCCTGATGCTGGCGCCGATCACCGGACTGACCCGCGCCGACCTGCCGGCCTTCACCGACTGGCGGCTCTTGCTGCGCACCGGGCTGATCGTGGCGGGGATCTGCGCGATCCTGACCGCGCTGCGGACCGAGCCGATCGCGAATGTGTTCGGCGCCTTCTTCATCTCGCCGGTCGTGGCCTATTTCGGATCGGCGCTGTTGCTGGGCGAACGGATTTCGACAGCGCGGTCGGTGCTGCTGCTGATCGGGTTCGGCGGGGTGATGATGGTCGTGCAGCCGGGGTTTGGCATGTCGCTGGGCATGGGTTTCGCGCTGCTGGCGGGGGCCTGCCATGGGGGCTATGTCGTGGCGACGCGCTGGATGGCTGGGGCCTATCGGCCGCGCCTCTTGCTGCTGTCGCAACTGGCCATCGGGGCGGTGGTGCTGTCGCCGCTGGCCCTGACGGCCATACCCGAAACCTTGCCGCAAGGGTTCCTGTGGGCCTTTCCGCTAAGCGCTTTCGGCTCGGCCATGGGGAATTACCTGCTGGTCATCGCGAGCCGGGTGCTGCCGACGGGCGTGATCGCGCCGCTGATTTATTCGCAGATCGTGGCCGCGATGCTGGTGGGGCTGGCGGTCTTCGGCGACTGGCCGGACGGGCTGGCCCTGACGGGGCTGGTGGTGATCCTCGCCTCCGGGCTGGCCGGGTTGCGGCTGGCCGGGCGCGGGGGTTGATCTGAGCCGATTCTCGGACAGTTTGCTGACAAAAAAACCGGCCCTGTTGGGGGCCGGTTTCGCGTTTGGGGCTGCGCCCGTGATAGGTCAGGCGATCACACTTCGAGCCATTCCTTCTTGACGTCGTCGCGGGTGGCGAACTCGGCGGGGGTGCCGCCGTAGACGATTTCGCCGTGGCCCATGACGTAGACGCGGTTGGCGATGCGCAGCGCGATCGAGAGCTTCTGTTCCACCAGAAGGATCGCGACGCCGGTCTTGGCGATCTCGGCGATGGTGTCGCCGATCTGCTGCACGATCTTGGGCGCGAGGCCTTCGGTCGGTTCGTCGATGATGATCAGCTCCGGATCGCCCATCAGGGTGCGGCACATGGTCAGCATCTGCTTTTCACCGCCCGAGAGGACGCCGGCGGGATTGTCCGCACGGGCCCGCAGGTTGGGGAACATGTCCAGCATCTGGTCGATGCTGTACTTGCCCGGGTTCTTCATGTCCTTGACGCCCAGCACCAGGTTCTGGCGCACGGTCATCGTGGGGAAGATGTCCCGGCTTTCCGGCACGTAGCCCAGGCCCATACGGGCGATCTGATGGCTTTCGAGACCGGCGATCGGCTTACCCTTGAAAGTGATCTCGCCCTTGGGCGCGACCTCTCCCATGATGGCCTTGGCGGTGGTGGAACGCCCCACCCCGTTACGGCCCAGAAGCGCGATGACCTCGCCCGGCATGATCTCCATGTTGACGCCGCGCAGGACGTGGGATTTTCCGTAGAAGGCATGGAGGTCCTTCACGGAGAGCATCGGTTCGGTCATACGACTTCCTCCGGCAGGGCTTCGTCACCCAGATAGGCTTCGCGGACTTTCGGGTCGCCGCGGATTTCGGACGGGGGCGCGGAGGCGATGATCTCACCATAGACGAGCACGGAAATCCGGTCGGCCAGGTTGAAGATCACGCCCATGTCGTGTTCGACGATCACGAGCGTCTTGCCCTCGGTCGCACGCGCGATGAGGTCCACCGCGCGGTCGGTTTCCGAATGGCTCATCCCCGCGGTCGGTTCGTCGAGCAGGATGACATCCGCCCCGCCCGCGATGGTGATCGCGATCTCGAGCGACCGCTGGTCCGCATAGGGCAACAGGGCCGCCGGGGTGTTCGCCTTGTCCAGCAGGCCGCAATGTTCCATGACCTCGAAGGTCTTGGCATTGACGTCCTTCTGCGTGCCGATGTTCTTCCAGAAGGAATACCCCTGGCCGAGCGAATGCAGCACGCCGCAGCGCACGTTTTCCCGCACCGTCATGTTGGCGAAGATGTTGGACACCTGGAAGGACCGCGACAGGCCCATCCGGTTGATCTCGTGCGGGGGGACGCCCGAGATCAGGGTGCCGTTCAGCGACACGGTGCCGGATGTCGGGACGTAGAGCCCCGAGATCAGGTTGAACAGTGTCGACTTGCCTGCACCGTTGGGGCCGATGATCGCGTGACGCTCGCCCTTGGCGATGTCGAGCGTCACGTCATTTATGATCTTGGCCGGGCCGAAGCTTTTCGACAGGTTCTTCAGGGACAGAGCTGGGGTGGTCATGCCGCGCCCTCCTCTTCTTCACGGCTCGCGCGGCGCAGGATGTAGCCCCCTGCGACCAGCGGCACGATGATCAGGATCCAGGTCAGTACGTTGGTGTGACCCAGGTGAAGGCCGAAGGGTTCGAACACTTCGCCGTAGCCGTTGGACCAGCGCACGGACATCTCGATCAGGACGATCGCCCCCAGCAGCATCAGCAGGCAACCGACGAGACGGATGATCCAGGCCGTGAAATAGGCCCCTGCATTGCCGCCGCGGATACCGTCGACGAAGCCGAAGACGATGCCGGCGATGCCGCGCGGGGCGTACATCACGATGGCGACGAACATCAGGCCGAGATAGAGCAGCCAGGCTTCGGTGAAGTCCGACATCATCGACTGCATGTAGGTCAGCAGGATCGCCCCCATGATCGGGCCGGCGAAGTAGGTGATGCCACCCACATAGGCCATGATCAGGACGAAGCCCGACGGGATCAGCGACAGCGATTCCGGGGTGAAGATTTCATAGTTCACCGCGGCCATGCCGCCCGCCATCCCGGCAAATCCGCCGGCGATGATGAAGACCAGGTAGCGCACCTGCTGCGGGTTGTAGCCGATGAACTGCACACGCTGCGGGTTGTCGCGGGTCGCCTCGGACAGCTTGCCCAGGGGCGTGCGGGTGAAGGCGAACATGCCGATCACACCGACCACGGTCCAGAAGGCGATGAACCAGTAGACCTCGTCGATGGGACCGAGGGACAGGCCGAACATTTCGGGCCCGTTCATACGGTCGCCGGAGATCCCTTCCTCGCCGCCGAAGAGGCTGTCGAACATGAAGCCCGCCGCCGCGATCAGCTCGGCCACGCCGAGAGAGATCATCGCGAAGGTCGTGCCCGCCTTGCGGCAGGAGGGCCAGCCGATCACCGCGCCGGCAAGCGCGCCGCCGCCGAAGCCCAGCAGGGGCAGGAAGAAGACAGGGTAGTTGCCGAAGGGGCCGACGCCGTCTTCGATCCAGCCCAGGACGTGCATGCAGAAATAGCCGCCAAGCCCGAAATAGACCGCGTGGCCGAAGGACAGCAGGCCCGCCTTGCCCAGGATCATGTTGTAGCTGAGCGCGAAGACGATGTTGATGCCGATCTGGTGCATCAGCGAATACATCGTCCGCGACGGGTCGGTCATCGGGATAGCAAAGATCACAGCCGCGAAGATCAGGATCGGCAAGGTCCGCTGGCGGAACTTGGCCGCGCTCGACGGCTGCAGGCTTTCGATTGTGGTGGTTGCGTTGCTCACAGCTCTTGCTCCCCCATCAGGCCGCGCGGGCGGAAGATCAGCATCAGCACCAGCAGCAGGAACGGCAGCATCGGTGCGAGCGAGGAAATGGTGATCGAGCCAAGCTCGGACGTCGTGGACAGGCCGAGGAAGCCGAAGATCTCACCGAAGGAGGCAGAGATACCCACGGCGAAGTTCTGCAGCAGCCCGATCAGCAACGAGGCCAGGAACGCCCCTTCGAGCGATCCGATCCCGCCGACGACGACCACCACGAAGACGATCGGTCCCATCTGGACGGCCATGGCCGGGTCGGTGACGAAGATGTTGCCCCCGATCACGCCGGCGAGGCCCGCAAGCGCACAGCCGATGCCGAAGACGGTCATGAAGATCAGCGGCACGTTGTGACCCAGGTGGCCCACCATGTGGGGATGGGTCAGCGCCGCCTGGATGATCAGGCCGGCACGAGTCTTTTTCAGCAGGACCCAGAGCCCGACAAGCATCCCGATCGCGACGAACAGCATGAAGATCCGGTAGGCCGGGAACGAGGCGCCATAGATCGTGAAGGCCGGGAAATCCAGCAGGTCCGGAATCCGGTAGTCGACCGAGGTCTTGCCGTAGACGATCTTGACGACCTCTTCGATCAGGTAGGCCAGGCCGAAGGTGAAAAGAAGCTCGGCCACGTGGCCGTTGGCGTGGACCTTTCTCAGCCCGTAGCGTTCGACCACAGCCCCGACAAGACCGACAAGAACCGGTGCGATGAAGAGGGCGATCCAGAAGCTGGAAGAGCCGGAGATGGTGAAGGCGAAATAGGCGCCCAGCATGTAGAAGCTGGCATGTGCGAAGTTCAGCACACCCATCATCGAGAAGATGAGGGTCAGGCCGGACGACAGCATGAAGAGCAATAGGCCGTATATCACCCCGTTAAGGAGCGCGAATACGATCGTTTCCATGGTGACCTCGTTCAGGTGTTATTGGGGCGCCGTCCCCATCGGCACGGCGCCCCTTTTTCGGTCAGAGCCAAATAGGCGCGTCTGGATTACTCCGGACGCTCCATTTCACAGGTGGTCGGAGCCGATGCGGCCTCGGCGGAGATTTCGCCGCCTTCGACCAGTTTCCAGCCGAGGTCGATGTTGTCGACGCCGTATTTCACGTCATCCGACACGGTCGAGATGAACAGCGGCTGCTGGGCCTGGTGGTCTTCTGCCCGCATGGTGACGGTGCCGTAGGCCTGTTCCATGGTCAGGCCTTCCAGCGCCTTGGCGACCGCGATCGGGTCGGCGCTGCCGGCCTTTTCCGCTGCCATGTCGAACATGTTCAGCGTGTTGAAGGCGCGGTGATAGTAGTAGTCGTAGGTCGGGAACCGTTCCTTGTATTCCTCGATCAGGGCGTACTGCTCGTCCGAGGCGTCCTGGTTCGTGATGCCTTCGGTCACCTGGTGCAGCTGGCCGATGGAGGCCTCACCCAGCGAGGACACGGCGCCCAGCGAACCACCGTAGAAGGTGAAGTAGGGAATGTCGGAGCCCGAGGAGCCAGCCGCTTTCATCAGCAGCTGCATGTCCGCACCCCAGTTACCGGTGATCACGGCATCCGCTTCGGAAGCGATGATCTTCTGGATGTAGGGGGTGAAGTCCTTCACCTTGCCCAGCGGGTGCAGTTCGTTGCCGACGATTTCGATGTCGGGACGCTTTTCGCCCAGCTGGCCTTCGGCCGCGGCGGCCACGGCTTCACCGAAGATGTAGTCCTGACCGATCAGGTACACCTTTTTGATGTCTTCGTTGCCTTTGATGTAGTCGGTGATCGCGTTCATCTTCATGTCGGCATGCGCGTCGAAGCGGAAGTGCCAGAAGGAGCAACGCTCGTTGGTGAAGGCCGGGGTCACGGCGGCGTAGTTGAAGAAGAGAACCTCTTCGCCCGGGTTCCGCTTGTTGTGCTTCTCGACGGCGTCGATGATGGCGGATGCCACGGAAGAGCCGTTGCCCTGCAGGATGTAGCGCGCACCGGAATCGATGGCTTTCTGCAGCTGGACAAGGGATTCCTTGGGGTTGATCTTGTTGTCGTAGCCGGTGACTTCGATCATGTCGCCGTTCACGCCGCCTGCCTCGTTGATTTTCTCGGCAGCAAGCTGGAACGTGGTGTACGCGGCCTCACCCGAGGGGCCGAACGGACCCGATAGCGGGTCGATGAAGGCGAACTTGATCGTGTCGGCCGAAGCTGCGGTGACGGCAACAACGGAAACGGCAGCCGCAAGTGCGGCGGTCTTGATGGTCATAGATTTTCCTCCCGTTAAAAAAGCTGGGGAACCTGACTCCCCGCCTTTCGTGGCCGATCAAAAGGTTTCTGCACCGCCTTGTCAAGCAATCTGTGAAATTCTATTCTGCACTGCAAAACATCAACCGTTTGGGAGGAGCGGATATGTCGTCTTTTTCGGACGACCTGGACCAGTTTCGGTCCGAGGTCTCGGCGTTCATTGCCGAAAAATGCCCGCAAAAACTGAAGGATATGCCGTCGAGCGAGCGTTCGATCTGCTGGGGCGGCAAGCGCTTCACCTTCTCGTGTGATGAGCAGCGAATCTGGATGGAAAACGCTGCCGCGGTCGGTCTGACCGCCCCGAGATGGCCCACCGAATACGGTGGCGCGGGTCTGAACCGGGCGCAGGAGAAGGTCTTCCGCGAGGAGATGGCGAAGGCCAAGGCCCCGTCCCCGCTGGAAAGCTTTGGCCTTTGGATGCTGGGGCCGGCGCTGCTGGCCTTCGGCACCCATGAACAGAAGCTGAAATACCTGCCCGATATCACCAATGGACGGATTCGCTGGTGCCAGGGCTATTCGGAACCCGGTGCCGGGTCCGACCTTGCCTCCGTGCAGACGCGGGCCGAGGACAAAGGCGATCACTGGGTGGTCAACGGGTCCAAGATCTGGACCTCCTACGCCGACAAGGCGGACTGGATCTTTGCGCTGGTGCGGACCGACAAGGACGCGCCCAAGCACAAGGGCATTTCCTTCATGCTGATCGACATGGAGGCCGAGGGCGTTTCCACCAAGCCGATCAAGCTGATCTCGGGCACCTCTGTCTTCTGCGAGACCTTCTTTGACAACGTGGTGGTACCGAAGACCGACGAAGAGGGCAATTCCCGCATCGTCGGAGAGCTGAACCGCGGCTGGGACGTGGCCAAGCATCTGCTGACCCATGAACGCGAGATGATCGGCGGCGGCGGGTCCGGCGCGGCGAGCGGCGTGCTGGGTGGCCGGTCCCTGGGCGCCTTCATCGACACGCTGGACGAGACGATCATGGACGATCCGGTGGTTCGGTCCCAGACCATGGAGCTGGAGATCGACACCCTGGCCATGAGCATGACGATGGAGCGCTACAAGGACATGGCCAAGCAGGGTGGCGTCGGCCATGCCTCTGCCATGCTGAAATATTCGGGGACGGAGCTGAACAAGCGCCGCTACGAACTGCTGATGTCCATCACCGGCTCGGAAGGGGTCGAATGGGACGGAGAGCACGGTTCGCTGGCGCCGGAATGGCTGCGCACCAAGGCGAACTCGATCGAGGGCGGGACGAGCGAAGTGATGCTCGACATCCTGTCCAAACGCGTTCTCGAACTGCCCTCCTCGTAAAGGAATTCAGATATGGTTGCTTCTTTGATCCCGACCGAGGATGAAGTCATGCTGCGCGATGCCGCGCGGGGTTTTCTGCAGGAAAGCTCTCCGGTCACGGCGTTCCGCGCCAATCGCGATGCCGGGCGGACCCATGATCCAGCCCTTTGGAAAGAGATGGCCCAGATGGGCTGGACCGGGGTGCTGCTGCCCGAAGATGCGGGCGGGTCCGAGATGGGCCACCGTGCCGCCGGTATCCTGAGCGAGGAGATGGGCGAAGTGCTGGCCGCCTCGCCGTTCATCTCGACCGCCGTGATGGCGGCGACCGCGCTGCGCGGGGCGGCGAATGACCGGCTGGCGGGGATCGCCGACGGGTCGTCGATCTATGCCATCGCCGTGGACGAGGGGCCGAAACACGCCCCCGCCCGCACCGGGATGACGGCCGAGAAATCGGGCAATGCGTTCAAGCTGTCGGGCCGCAAGGTCTTTGTCGCGGACGGAGCATCGGCCAACCGGGTGCTGGTTTTGGCCCGCACCGGCGGATCGGTGGGCGAGGCCGAGGGCCTGACCCTGTTCGACATCGACGCAGACCGCGCGGGCCTGACCCGCAACGCGAAGCACACGGTCGACGAACGCGATCACGCGCAGCTGGATTTCGACGCGGTCGAAGCGACCGGCGACGACGTGGTGGGCGAGGTGGATGGCGGCATGGCCGCGCTCCATACGGCGCTGAATGCGGGCCAGGCTGCGCTGTCGGCGGAATTGCTGGGCGTGTCGGCCGGGGCTTTCGGCATGACGACCGGCTACCTGAAGGAGCGCAAGCAGTTCGGCCGCACCATCGGGTCCTTCCAGGCGCTGCAACACCGCGCCGCGCATCTGTTCGCGGAGATCGAGATCACGTCCTCGGCCATCGCCAATGCGGGCCGGATGATGGACGAGGATGCGGAAAACGCTGACATAGCCGTGTCCATCGCCAAGGCCCGCGCGACCCAGACCGCCAAGCTGGCGGTCAGCGAGGGCGTGCAGATGCATGGCGGGATCGGGATGACCGACGAGTTCGACATGGGCTTCTTCATGAAGCGCGCCCGCGTCGGCGCGGAATGGCTGGGCGATTACGGCTATCACGCTGCCCGCGTCGCCGCTGCGCGGGGCTTCTGATGTCGGATCTACTGGCGTCGAAGCTGTTCGACCTGACGGGCAAGACCGCGCTGATCACCGGCGGGGCCTCGGGCATCGGCTACATGGCCGCAGAGGCGCTTATGGGCGCGGGCTGCGACGTGATGATCGCGTCGCGCAAGGCCCATGCCTGCGAAGGCGCGGCGGAGGAGCTGAACAAGATGGGCCTGCGTGGCAAGGCCGAGGGCTTTGCCGGCGATGTCGGGTCCGAACAGGGTGTGCTGGACCTTGTCGCCGAGGTCGAGAAACGGGTCGATGCGCTGCCGATCCTGCTGAACAATGCCGGCAAGACCTGGGGCGCGCCCACGATCGAGGAGTTTCCCTACGATGCCTGGTCGCGGGTGCTGGACGTCAACGTCACCGGCATGTTCTACCTGACGCAGAAATTGCTGCCGCTGCTGCGCAAAGCGGGTACGGCAGACGACCCGGCGCGGGTGGTCAACACCGGCTCGATCGTCGGGATCATGCCACGCGGCGGGACGGCCTATTCCTACGGCGTGTCCAAGGGGGTGGTGCATCACATGACGACGATCCTGTCCTCGGAACTGGCGCCGCAGCACATCACCGTCAACGCCTTCGCGCCCGGCCCCTTCCTGTCCAAGATGATGGCCTTTGCCATTGGCACGGAAGAGCAGCGCGAGAAGGCCGGTCAGAACATCCCGTTGGGCCGTGTCGGAACGCCCGAGGATATCGCGGGCGTCGTCCTGTACCTGTGTTCCCGTGCGGGAGCGTATGTTTCGGGCCACACCATTCCGGTGGCCGGCGGGCTGAACGCCGCCGTGGCCGCCAAATCGGCATCAGCACAAGAGGATTGAGGATGAGCAAGACCGTCACCCGGGAAGAATTCGAGGCCATGGTGGGCCAGGAGATCGGTGTCTCCGACTGGTTCGAGATCACGCAGGAGCGGATCGACCAGTTCGCCGATTGCACTGAAGACTGGCAGTACATCCATGTCGACCCGGAAAAGGCCGCCAAGACGCCGTTCGGCACGACGATTGCCCATGGGTTCCTGACCATGTCGATGCTGTCGGCCATGGTCTACCAGATGCCGTCGATGGAAGGCGTGACGATGGGCGTCAACTACGGCATGAACAAGATGCGTTTCGTGTCGCCGGTGCCGGTGGGGTCGCGCATCCGGGGCCGCTTCGTGCTGTCGAAGTTCGAGGAAATCCGCCCCGGCGAGGTTCAGACGACCACGACCGTTACGGTCGAGATCGAAGGCAAGGAGAAGCCCGCGCTCGTCGCCGAGTGGCTGGGCCGCAGATATTTCGGAGGATAATACATGAGCATTCGTTTTGACGGCCGCGTGGCCATCGTCACCGGCGCAGGCGTCGGCCTGGGCCGCAGCCATGCGCTTGGCCTGGCCAAGCTGGGCGCCAAGGTCGTGGTCAATGACCTGGGCGTGGCGACGGACGGCACCGGCCAGTCCAGCGCACAGGCCGAAGCCGTCGTGAAAGAGATCGAGGCCATGGGCGGCGAAGCGATGGCGCATGGCGCCAACGTCACCGATGCGGCCCAGGTGCAGGACATGGTCGACCAGGCCATCGCCAAGTGGGGCAAGGTCGACATCCTTGTCTGCAATGCGGGCATCCTGCGCGACAAGACCTTCGTGAAGATGGAACTGGACGATTTCAGCAAGGTCGTCGACGTGCACCTGATGGGGTCGGTCGTGCCGACCAAGGCCCTGTGGGAGCATTTCCGCCAGAACGAATATGGCCGGATCGTCTACACGACCTCGGCCTCGGGCCTTTACGGCAATTTCGGCCAGTCGAACTACGGCGCGGCCAAGGCGGCGATGGTCGGCCTGATGAACGTGCTGTGCCAGGAAGGCGCGAAGTACAACATCAAGGCCAACATCCTGGCCCCGACCGCCGCGACCCGCATGACTGAAGGGCTGCTGCCCGAACAGGTGCTCGAGCTGCTCAAGCCCGAGACGATCACCCCGGGGATGCTGACCCTGATCCACGAGGACAGCCCGACGCGGATGATCCTGGGCGCCGGCGGCGGATGCTTTGCCGAAACCCGCATCTACGAAACCGAAGGCGTGGCCTTTGGCGATGACGAGCTGGACCCGGATACGATCATGGCGCGGATGGACGACATTCGCGACGAGAAGAACCAGCAGGTCATGCCGGGCGCCTTTGCCCAGACCCGCAAATATGCCCAGATGGCCGCCGAGAAGCGCGGCATCGAATTGCCCAAGGGCTAACAGACCAGCCAGTAACCCAAGAGGGAGGAAAGAACCCATGCGTGACGCAGTAATCGTCTCGACCGCGCGAACCCCGATCGGCAAAGCCTTTCGCGGCGCGTTCAACAACACCCAGGCCCAGGAGCTGATTGGCCATGCCGTGAAGCACGCGGTGGACCGTGCGGGGCTCGACGGCTCCGAGATCCAGGATTGCGTGATCGGCGCGGCGCTTCAGCAGGGCTCTACCGGCAGCAATATCGGCCGCCAGGCGGTGATCCGTGCCGGCCTGCCCGTTTCCATCGCCGGTATGTCGATGGACCGCCAGTGCGCCTCTGGCATGATGGCGATTGCCACCGCGGCCAAGCAGGTCGTGCATGACGGCATGGAAGTCGTGATCGGCGGCGGCGTGGAATCGATCAGCCTTGTTCAGAACCAGAACATGCGTACCGACCGCGCCCGTGACCCCTGGATCCAGGAGCACAAGCCCGAGCTTTACATGTCGATGCTGGAGACGGCAGAGATCGTGGCCGAGCGCTACAACGTGTCCCGCGAAGATCAGGACGAATATGCCCTGAAATCGCAGCAGCGCACCGCGGCGGCCCAACAGGCCGGCAAGTTCGACGACGAGATCGTGCCGCTGACCTCGACCATGGGTGTCATGGACAAGGAAACCAAGGAAGTGTCCTTCAAGGAGGTCACGCTGGAGAAGGACGAGGGCAACCGTCCGTCCACCACGCTGGAAAACCTCCAGAGCCTGGCGCCGGTCTTCAAGGACGGCCAGCAGGTCAAGGAAGGCGCCTACATCACCGCGGGCAACGCATCGCAGCTGTCCGACGGTGCCTCGGCCTCGGTCATCATGGAAGCAAAGGAAGCCGAAAAGCGCGGTCTGCAGCCGCTGGGCCGCTATGTCGGCGTGATGGCCGCAGGTCTTGGGCCGGAAGAGATGGGCATCGGGCCGATCTATGCCGTGCCGAAGCTGCTGGAAGCGCATGGGCTGAAGATGGACGATATTGGCCTGTGGGAACTGAACGAAGCGTTCGCCTCGCAGGTTCTTCAGTCGCAGCGCGTTCTGGGCATCCCGGATGAGCTGTTGAACGTGAACGGCGGCGCGATCTCGATCGGGCACCCCTACGGCATGTCGGGCGCCCGCATGGTCGGCCACGCGCTGATCGAGGGCAAGCGCCGCGGCGCCAAGTACGTTGTCTGCACCATGTGTGTTGGCGGCGGCATGGGCGCAGCCGGCCTGTTCGAAGTCCTGTAAGACAGACGATCGGCCCCGGCGTCATGCCGGGGCCGGTTCCCCCTCAAAGAAAGCCCGGAATGCCCACACTCTACCTGATCCGTCACGGTCAGGCGTCCTTCGGCGCCGATGATTACGATGTCCTGTCCCCGATCGGCCATGAACAGGCCGAAGCGCTTGGTCGCTGGTTCGCGCAGGAAGGGATCATCCCCAACCTCGTCGCCCATGGCACCCTGCGCCGCCAGAAGGAAACCCTGGCCGGTATCCTCAAGGGGCTGGGGATCGAGCGCGCGGCAGAAGAGCATCCGGGCCTCGACGAATATGATTTCGGGGCGCTTCTGAAGGCCAAATATGCCGCCGGCGGAGAGCCGCAGGGCATGATGACCGATCACAAGAGCCATTTCCGGACCCTGCGTGCCACCGTCGCCGAATGGCAGCGCGACGAGATCCCGAACCCGCCCGAAACCTGGGGCACCTTCACCAGCCGCGTCGATGCGGCCTGCACGTCACTGATGCGCGACGGGGTCGAGACGGTTTTCGCCGTATCCTCCGGCGGGGCGATCAGCCAGGCGGTGTCGGCCCTGCTGGAAACGCCGGGCGTGCACCAGACCAAGATGCAGCTGCAGATGAAGAACACCGCCATCACGCGGTTCGTCTACACCTCGCGCAACACCTACTTTCATGGGTTCAACGAAACCCCACACATCACGGCGGCCAATGCCGACCGCCTGTTGACCTACGCATAAGGGAGGCCCGCCATGTCCAAACAGGACCCGACCAAGATAGACGTCGATGCCGTCGACAAGTGGCTGTCCGCGAACCTGCCAGGGTTCGAAGGGCCGATCGAGGCGAAGAAATTCGATGTCGGCCAGTCCAACCCGACCTTTCAGCTGATCACGCCCAAGCACCGCTACGTGCTGCGTCGCAAGCCGCCGGGGGTGCTGCTGAAATCCGCCCATGCGGTGGACCGGGAATTCCGGGTGCAGAAGGCGCTCTACGATACCGATGTGCCGGTCGCCAAGGTCCATGTCCTGTGCGAGGACGAGGACGTGATCGGGTCGATGTTCTACGTCATGGACGAGGTCGACGGCCGCAACTTCAACCTGCCCTCCCTGCCGGAACTGGCGAAGGAAGATCGCTGGGCCGTTCACGACGAGATGTCCCGTGTGCTGGCGGCGATCCACGGCGTGGACTTGGTGAAGACCGGGCTGGATGATTACGGGCCTGCCGGGAATTACTACGAGCGTCAGATCGGCCGCTGGACCAAGCAGTACCGCGCATCCGAAACCGATACGATCCCGGCCATGGACGAGCTGATCGAATGGCTGAACACCAACATCCCCGAGGATGACGGCCTGCGCACCCTGGCCCACGGCGATTACCGGATCGACAACATGCTGTTCGAAAAGGACCGCCCCCGCGTCGCCGCCGTACTGGACTGGGAGCTGTCGACGACCGGCCATCCCTATGCGGACGTGGCCGCCGTCATAATGCAATGGTCCATGCCGGGCGGGCCGGACAGCCGCGGCCTTGCCGGGATCGACCGCAAGGCCGAAGGCCTGATGACCGATGAAGAATTCGTCGAAAGCTACTGCAAGCGGGCCGGAATTCCCGGCATCGACAAGTTCGGCTTCTACCTGGCCTTCACCTTCTTCCGCATGGCCGGCATCATCCAGGGCGTCTACAAGCGTGCGCTGGATGGCAATGCCTCGAACCCGGAACGGGCCAAGCAGATGGGCGCTTCGGTGCCGCGCTTTGCCGAAGCCGGGCTGAAAGCTGCGAAAACCGTCTGAGGACCTGAATGACTGACCAAAAGATCGACCCGGCGCTGGTCGAAGACCCCTACCCCCTGCAAAAGCACCTGGGGTTCTTCATCACCGCCTGGTCCGAAGGCTTTGCCCGGTTCGAACTGCCGCTGGAGCATTTCCTGATGAACCGCTACGGCATTCCGCATGGCGGGGTGCATTCGCTGATGTGCGACACGGCCATGGGCTACGCTGGCTGCTACACCGGTGATCCGGAGAACCGGAAGCTGGGCATGACCCTGAACCTGAGCGTGAATTACATGGGCCCGCTGAAGGGCGAGATGATGATCGCGGAGGCGCGGGTCACCGGCGGCGGGCGCAAGACCTTCTTCGCCGAGGCCGTGATCAAGGACGAGTTGGACAACGTCGCCGCGCGCGGCACCGGCGTCTTCCGTTACCGGGGCAGCTGAGACGCGTCGCCGATGCGGTGCCGGACTTCCTCGGCCACGATGGGGCGCATGTCCTTGTCGTAGCCGAGCCTCACCATCTCTCCGCGCTGGAAGCTGTAGATGGGCTGCTTGTCCTTCTTGATCATCGGCGATTTCATCTGGCCGAACAGCGTGTGGGGATGGGCAATCAGGTAATACTTGGCCACCTTTTCCCCGTCGATCATCTGTTCGGCGCGGGTGCGCCAATTGCCTGACGTGTCAGCCAGAATCTTCGCGATTTCGGGGGCAGAGCGGGTTTCCACCAGCGCGTGGTATTCCAGCGCCTCGCGCAATTGGTCGTCCGGCAGCGCCTTGGTTGCGGCCTTCAGGGTCGTCAGATCATATAGCTGATCGCGGCTGTAACCACGCGATGTGAAGTAATGGGTGAGCTTCATTTCGCATTGACGGATGACCATGTGCTTGTTGTTGGTCAGCATGATCCGGCGCCAGAACGTCAGGAAATCGCGACTGTGCAGCACCTTGGGGCCGAAACGGAAGAAATAGCTTTGCAGGTGCGAGCGATGTTCGCGCCCTTCCCGGTCGTTGTAGAAGATGCCGAACAGATCCGCCGGGTTCGCCAGAGCGCGATCAATGAGGTCGCAATCGGGCCATATCGGAAACCAGATCGAGTCGTTCACGATAAAGAGGTTTTCGAGATGTATCTTGCGCGATTTCAACGCGAGGACCGCATCACGATAGCCACCGAAATCGTACCCGTAATTGGGCCGCTGAATGACCAGGTGCGCCTTGTCGGCCAGCCGCGCTTCGTCCGCGGCCGATAGCGGCGTGTTCGACACCACGACAGGCGACACGCCCTTGTCCCGGAAATGGTCGAGCGTGTCGTAGGTCGAACCAAGAACGGTATCCGGTTGGTATATCAGCAGGATGGCCATGTTGGGTGCAGGGGCAACGGCACCTTCGGTCACCTTCATGGCAAAGGTCTTGTGGATGTCATGACGCCGCCGCCGCAGGCCGGCGAACAGGAACCAATGCCACTGCGATGCCTGCATGACGAGACGATTCCATTCGCGTTTCAATTTCCAGGCAGGAATCATGACAGTCTCGATACCAATGAATTCAGGAACATTCTTGCGCCGACGCGAAATCGCATCGAATTTCGGGGTCATTAACCCAAAGCCCGGCCCAAGGGAAGACAACCGACGCCCGTCGGCAGGTTCGGGCAGAGGGTGTTATTGTCGCAAGCCCGGACAATGGGCGCGGCAAGGAAAAACGGGCGACCCTGGGGCCGCCCGTTCCTGTCACTGCAGGGGATCTTGCGATCAGTCTGCGGCGTCTTCCTTGGCGATTTCGGTGCCGGTTTCCTGGTCGACCATCTTCATCGCCAGGCGGACCTTGCCGCGATCGTCGAAGCCCAGAAGCTTCACGAAGACTTCCTGGCCTTCCTTCAGAACATCCGAGGGATGGTTCAGGCGGCGGTTTTCGATCTGGGACACGTGCACCAGGCCGTCGCGCTTGCCGAAGAAGTTCACGAAGGCGCCGAAATCGACGATCTTCACGACCTTGCCCTTGTAGATCTGGCCTTCTTCCGGCTCTGCCACGATCGAGTGGATCATGTCATAGGCCTTCTGGATGGCGTCACCGTTCGGCGAGGCGATCTTGATGATGCCTTCGTCGTTGATGTCGACCTTGGCGCCGGACACTTCGACGATCTCGCGGATGACCTTGCCGCCCGAGCCGATCACTTCACGGATCTTGTCGGTCGGGATCTGCATCGTTTCGATCCGCGGCGCGTGGGCCGAGAATTCGCCGACGCCGGACTGGGCCTTGTTCATCTCGCCGAGGATATGCATCCGGCCTTCTTTCGCCTGGGCGAGGGCCTTTTCCATGATCTCGGGCGTGATGCCGGCGACCTTGATGTCCATCTGGAGCGAGGTGATGCCTGCTTCGGTGCCGGCCACCTTGAAGTCCATGTCGCCCAGGTGGTCTTCGTCACCCAGGATGTCGGTCAGGACCGCGTAGGAGCCGTCGTCTTCCAGCACCAGGCCCATGGCCACACCGGCCACGGCGGCCTTCAGCGGCACACCGGCATCCATCATCGACAGCGAGCCACCGCAGACGGACGCCATGGAGGACGAGCCGTTGGATTCGGTGATCTCGGACACGATGCGGATCGTGTAGGGGAAATCGGTGGCAGCGGGCAGAACGGCCTGAAGGGCGCGCCATGCCAGTTTGCCGTGGCCGATTTCACGACGGCCCGGGGAGCCAACACGACCAACCTCGCCGACCGAATAGGGCGGGAAGTTGTAGTGCAGCATGAAGTTGGATTTGAAGTTGCCGTGCAGCGCGTCGATGAACTGTTCGTCATCGCCGGTACCCAGCGTGGTCACGACCAGACCCTGGGTTTCCCCGCGGGTGAACAGTGCCGAGCCGTGGGTCCGGGGCAGCAGGCCGGTTTCCACGGCGATCGGACGGACCTGATCCAGGGCACGACCGTCGATCCGTTTGCCTTCCTTCACGACAGAGCCGCGCAGGACGGTGGATTCCAGCTTTTTCAGCGCGGAACCGAGGTTCGCGTCTTCCTGCTGTTCCTCGGTCAGGCTCGCGATGATCTCTTCCTTGGCGGCGCCAACGGCAGAGGTGCGTTCCTGCTTGTCGGTGATCGCGTAGGCCGCGCGCATCTTGTCTTCACCGGCGGCTTTCACGGCCGCATAGAGGTCGGAGTAATCCGGCGGGGTGAAGTCGAACGGTTCTTTCGCGGATTCCTCGGCCAGGGAGATGATCAGGTCGATCACCGGCTGGATCTGTTCGTGCGCGAAGGTCACGGCACCCAGCATCTCGGCCTCGGTCAGCTCGTAGGCTTCCGATTCCACCATCATGACGGCGTCCTTGGTGCCGGCGACAACCAGGTCGAGACGCTGCTCGAGGTTGTTGCGCAGGCCCTGCATGTCGTCCACGGAGGGGTTCAGCACGTAGTCGCCATCGACAAAACCGACGCGAGCGCCGGCGATCGGGCCCATGAACGGAGCGCCCGAGATGGTCAGGGCGGCCGAGGCTGCGATCATCGCCACGATGTCCGGGTCATTGACCAGGTCGTGGGACAGAACGGTGCACATGACGAGCACTTCGTTCTTGAAGCCAGGCACGAAGAGCGGGCGGATCGGGCGGTCGATCAGGCGCGCGGTCAGCGTTTCCTTTTCGGTCGGCCGGGCCTCGCGCTTGAAGAAGCCGCCAGGCACCTTGCCCGCGGCATAGTATTTTTCCTGGTAGTGCACGGTCAGCGGAAAGAAATCCTGGCCGGGCTTGGGCTGTTTGGCGAAGGTCACGTTGGCCATGACCGAGGTTTCGCCGAGCGTTGCGATCACCGTGCCATCTGCCTGGCGCGCAACCTTACCGGTTTCGAGGGTGAGGGTTTCGTCGCCCCACTCCATCGTTTTCGTCGTTACGTTAAACATCTATCGTATCCTTGAGGGAGCGCTCGCGGCCCCTGCCGCGTCTCCCGTTTGCATGGCGGCCCCATTGCCGCCGCCCCCAATCCTCTTGCACAACGCCGGGGGCCGGAGCGTTACGTCTCAGATGCGCGGCGCATACAGGAAAAAACGCCTTTTGGAAAGCACAGCTTGCGGGAAATGGCCGTCTCGGCAGAGAATGCCGGTCGGGGGGAAATTTTTTCGTGCTGCCGGGATAAAACCCCGGATCGGCGTCGTCTGACCGGGTATCATGACCAGCAAACCCCCTTTCGATATCTCGGACCACCTGGTCCCGCTGCGACGCCGGGCCCGCGCCTTGACGCGCAACGGCCCCGATAGCGAAGACCTGGTGCAGGAGACGATCCTTCAGGCGTATGAAAAGGCGGACACCCGGTCCGAGGATGGCAACCTGCGCGGCTGGCTGATGACCATCCTGCGCCACCGGTTCATCGACGGGCGCCGCCGCGCGCAGGCCTCGGCCCGGCGCGAGGCCGCCCTGGCCGAGATGACCCCGAAGCTGAGCGAAGGATCGCAGGACCTGCACATGCGGGTCACGGAGGTCCGGGCGGCGTTCTTCACCCTGCCGCCCGAACAGCGCGCGGCGCTCTACCTCGTGGCGATCGAGGGTCGATCCTGTGCCGAGGCCGCCGCATTGCTGAACATCCCGATGGGCACCCTCACCTCGCGCCTGGGACGGGCGCGGGACCGCCTCAGGGCGCTAGAAACCGATGACGCATCCCAGGTCATTCCGATGAAACGCAAGGGCTGAACCGATGACGCAGCGTGACGATATCCCCCTGTCCGAAATCTACGACTATCTGAACGGTCACTTGGACGCCGACCGCGCCGCCGCGCTGGAGGCCCGGGCCGCGACCGATACCGACCTTGCCCGTCAACTTGACGAGAACCGCGCACAGCTGGCGTTGTTGCGGCGCGCCCTGCCCGAGGCCGGACACCTGCCCGCCGCAGCCCCGCCCCGCAGCCGCGCCTGGCGTCCGGCAATCGCGGCGGCGCTGGCGGCCTTTGCCCTTGGGCTCGGCGTGGACAACCTGATGCGGGGGGCACAGTCGCTGTCGGCGCAGGACGGAATGGATTCGCTGATCGAACTGGCGGCAGAGGCGCATTCCAACAGCCGCCTGCGCCTGGCGATGGTGTCACAGGTCGAACACAGCGCCATCGACCCGGCCGAACTGACCCGCGCCACCGGCATCCGCATCCCGGCCTTGCCCGAGGGCTGGCGCCTTCAGGACGTGCAGGTCTACCCGTCGCCCTTCGGGCCAAGCATCGAGATCGCGGTGTCGACCGCAGACAATGGCCTGTTGTCAATCTACGCGGTGCGCGTGGACGAGACCCGGACAATGACGCCGATTCCGCGGGATTCGGCCCGGCTGAACTCGGCCGTGTTCCAGATCGACAACACCGCCTACGTGCTGGTCGGCCAGACCGCGTCGGCGCCGTTGGACGACGAGGCCGGGGAGATCTTCCGACGCCTCCTGTGACCTGACCCAATCGCCTGATCGCCACCCTCCTGCCACCGCCGGCTGCCCCGGCGGACCGGTATCCCCTTGTCTGCTCGACCCACCTGGAAGGACCCCCATGACCATGAAATTCGACCCGTTCAACGTGTTGGCCTACGTGCTGCACACCAAGAAAAAGATCGTCTACGACCTGTGGGACAGGCATGACGACCATCACTATGGGCATTATCACCATGGGCATCACCACGGCCATGGTCATGGGCACCACCACGACAAGGATCGGGACGACGAGGCCTGCGACGTGCCCTGCTTTGCCGCCGGCACGATCATCACCACGATCGGCGGCGATTGCCCGGTCGAACTGATCCAGCCCGGCGACCGCGTTTTGACCCGAGACAATGGCGTGCAGCGCGTCGTCTGGTCGGGGCAGGTCACGCTGACCCAGGAGCAATTGACGCTTCTACCGGAACTGCGCCCTGTGCGGATCCGGGCGGGGGCGCTGAACGGCGTCGCGCCGGTGCGTGACACGGTGGTCAGCCCGAACCACCGGGTGCTGATCTTCAGCCACACCGCGCAGATGTTGTTTGGCGAGGCCGAGGTTCTGGTCGCCGCGCATCACATGGTGGGCAGCCCCGGTTTCGAGAGCGTCGAAAGCGGCCCGGCCACCTATGTGCACCTGATGTTCGAACGGCACGAGATCATCCTGGGCGACGGCGCGTGGTCCGAAAGCTTTCAGCCCGGCGATTACATGCTGGGGTCGATGGATCGCGGCCAGCGGGACGAGATCCTGACGCTGTTCCCCGATCTCGAGACGCAGGCGCAGGCGGGAGGGTTCGCCCCGGCGCGACGGTCGCTGCGGCGGCATGAGGCAGACCTGTTAGCCCAAGTCGATCGCTGAACACGGGCAGCGGGGCTGGCCCCAACCTTCCCCAGGGCTCGCAACGCCGGTCCTGTCCGCCCGTTTCCGCCAAAGCAAAGCGCCCGTTCCGGTCGGAACGGGCGCTTCGTTGTTCAGTGATCCTGTTTCGGGTGCCAAGCTGATGCTCAGACCACGAGGCCGGATTAGCGGCGCAGGCCAAGACGCTTGATCAGGTCCTGGTAGCGGGCTTCGTCCTTGCCCTTCAGGTAGTCCAGCAGCTTCCGGCGCTGAGCAACCATTTTCAGAAGACCACGGCGGCCGTGGTTGTCTTTCTTGTGCTCTTTGAAGTGCTCGGTCAGCGTGGCGATGCGCGACGAAAGGATGGCAACCTGAACTTCGGGCGAACCGGTGTCGCCTTCCTTGGTTGCGTATTCCTTCATCAGGCGGGTCTTTTCTTCGACAGTAATCGACATCGGGGTCTCCTTGGTCAAAAGGTGGCGGGCGCAAGCCGGGATGTCGTCCAGCAAGGTCCGATAGGATGACAGCCGGCACCCCAAGGGCCCCGGCAATCCGGCTCAGATAGGGCAGCGCCGTTCAAAAAGAAAGGGGAAATTCGTTACCATTCGGCTGACAAAGCGTTGAAAATCGGTGTTTCGGGTCACGATGCACGGAACAGGAAGGCATCCGCCGCACTTTCAGGGACCAGCGCGATGTCGGACAGGTCGATCTTGGTGCCTGCCACCAGCGTTGCGACAAGCGTGCCGTTCATCGACACCCGGGTCGATTCGTCATCCGCGTCGATGCGGATATCCGGGTCGGACTGCGTGGCGTCGTTGTAGACGAGGATCAGCTGATCCTCACCGCTTTCGAAATCCATCAGGGTGGCCGACGGGTCATCGAGGCCGATCCAGTCGCCCAGAACGACCTGGTCCGCGCCCTCGCCGGTCGTCACGATGTCGCCGGCGCCACCGACCACCGTATCCTCGCCACCGCCGCCGTTGAGGAAATCGGTTTCCGCAGTTTCTTCGGCGAGGGCGTCTTCGGCTTGCAACCGGGCCGTCAGGCCAGACAGCCAGTCATCCCCCCAGCCGCCAAAAAGCGTATCCTGGCCAGCGCCACCTTCGACCCCGTCATCGCCAAGCCCGCCATGTACCGCGTCATCGCCGCTGCCGCCGTTCAGCGTGTCATCGCCATCGCCGCCATGCATCTGGTCTGCGCCGGCACCGCCAAGGATCAGGTCCTTGCCCATATGGCCGAACAGAGCGTCGTCGCCGGAACTGCCCTGGACCAGATCGGCGCCGTAGCCGCCATGGACATCGTCGTCACCGGACTGGCCGTCGAGGTCGTCCTCGCCATCGGCGCCCATTACATAGTCGCCATCAGCGCCTGCAAGGATCGTGTCATCGCCGGAATAGCCGCCCATCTGATCGAGCGCGTCGGTCCCGGTCATGGCGTCAGCGTCGGGTGTGCCCGCCTGAATGCTGCCGTCGATCTGATCCAGGAGATCGCCGTTTCCGACGTCCTGACCCGCGGGTTCCTGCGGATCATTTTCGGTATCGTCGTCGCCCCCGGTGCCGACAATCACTGTCGCACCGACCAGCATCATGCCCATAAGGCCTGCAAGAAACAGCATGGTATCGCCCCCGATAGAGCCTTGGCATAAGGCCAAACGCCGCTTTCGGTCAACAAAACAAGGCCCCGTTGGTTAACAAGTTCCCAAGGGATCAGGGGCCAGACGGGCGATATCGGCGGGCATCCATGCCTCTGGCTGGCGGGCATAGGCAATGTAGAGCGGATGGCGCGGGTGGCCCGCCTTGCTGAGCCCGAAATGCTGCGGCGCGCAGCCAAGACCCGATAGCAATGCCGCGACCTCTGCACCGCGGCCCAAGTGATCGCCATGGGCGCCCCAGGCGGCAATGACGGTATCGGCCCAGGCGACACCGTCGCGGATCACCTGGTCGTTCTCGGGCCCCGTCGGCGCGTCTTGAGCCTTGAGCACACGCGGGTCGGTCGCGCGATAGGCAAAGATGTTGGTCACGCGGAATGCGCCGAAGCCCAGCACGCGGGCGCGCCGTTCGCAACGCTCCACGGTAGGGTCGTTCTGAACCTCCGTCGCCTTGGACGGATTCAGCATGACGAACAGAACCTTCCGGCCGGACGGGTCCCATTCCCGCGTCAGCGCATAGCGATAGGCCTCGCAATCGGAATAGAGCGCGACAGAGGCCGCGTCGCCCTTCTGAAAGCGCCGCTCGATCATGGATCAGAGGTTGAAGACGCGGTTGGGGTGCAATTGGCCCGCGCGGAAGATGCCGACCGCCACGGGCTTGCCATCGTGGCTGGCCCAGCATTCCTCGCCATATTCGACGTCGCTGGCGATCACGAGACCCGGATTGCCGTTGCGCAGGCGCGCGACGCCTTCGTCGGTCGCGCGGACCTCGGGCATGCAATCCAGCGCCACGTCGACGGGGATCAGCAGCGCGTCGATGTCTTCGGTGCGGGCCAGTTCCTCGATCCGGTCCATGGTCACGCCCTCGGCGGCCTCGAACGGGCCGGACCAGACCCGCCGCAATTGCCGGACATGACCATGGCAGCCAAGCGCCTCGCCCAGGTCACGGGCGATGGAGCGAACATAGCCGCCCTTGCCGCAGACCAACTCCAGGTCGACGTGATCGGCATCGGGCCGGCCGGTCATCTGCAGGCTTTCAACCCACAGCGGACGGGCCGCCAGTTCGACGTCCTCGCCGTCGCGGGCCATCTTGTAGGCGCGCTGACCGTCGATCTTCACGGCGGAGAACTTGGGCGGCACCTGCATCACCTCTCCCACGAAGGGCGGAAGCGCCGCCGCGATCTCTTCGTCGGTGGGGCGCGCATCGCTTTCGGCGATTACCTCGCCCTCGGCGTCGTCGGTATTGGTGGCCTGGCCCAGGCGCACGGTGAAGGCATAGGCCTTGAGCGCATCGGTCACGAAGGGCACGGTCTTGGTCGCTTCGCCCAGGGCGATGGCCAGCACGCCGGTGGCCTCGGGGTCGAGCGTTCCCGCATGGCCGGCCTTCTTGGCGTTGAAGGCCCATTTCACCTTGTTGACGACAGCGTTGGAGGTGAGACCGGCGGGCTTGTCCACCACCAGCCATCCGGAAATGTCGCGTCCCTTGCGATTGCGTGCCATAGGTTCCTCTTTTTTGACCCAAGCGGGCTACCCCGCGCGAGCGCCGGGGTCAAATGAAGTCCGGGTTTGCGGCCGCGACGGCACCTGTCCGGGATCACTCCCCGGAGGCAGGCACCACAACGCCGACAATGGGGCCCATGCGGCGCCCCAGATCGTTGCGGTTCATCTGCGGCGCATAAAGCCGCGAGATGTTGCCGTCAAAATAGAGCGCCTGGGGCGTCTGCAACATATCACGGAAGACGCGGCCGAATTCGTGGAACGTGACGGCACTGTCCGACATCACGAAATAGGCGGCACTGCCATCCGCGCTGACACCGACGCCATTGCGGATGTAACGCGAGGTGCTGTCTTCCAGGAACCGGGGATGCAGGTCGCCGTCGATCACCAGCATCGGGCCGGACTGGGTCGCATTGGGGCAATCGGCCACGTCGCGCTGCTGATAGGCCTTCGTCTCGATCACCTCGGCGCGGCCGGGACCGAAGCAGAAGACACCGTTGGGCAGCAGGCCGAAATTGCCCGGACCGGCATTGGCGATGACGCGCTGCACCTCCTGCCCGTTTTCGCGGTAATGGCCGACGGGGCTGCGGTCTTCGTGGTACATGCCGGCGTTGGTGGCAAAGGCCAGCTGCTTGCCCTGCCCCGCCAGCCGCGCATCCACGGCGTCGAAGGTGCCATAGGGCGTGCCGCCGGGATCGGTGAGGAACAGGCGAAGCTCGTCCGTGGCGGTGTCGACCTTGCAGACCGAATAGCCACGGTCCTCGAAGGTCATCTCGCTGCACTCAACTGCCAAGGCGGGCCCTGCAAAGACCAGGGCCACAAGGATCAGACACCATCGGAATGGGGCCTTAATCCTCGACATCGCGGCGCACGTTGTCCTGGTTGAACAGGCGGCGGGTCTCGTCCATCCGGTCAAAGGTCTCGTCCAAGCGGAACCGCAGGTCGGGGGTGAATTTCAACGCCAGCTTCTTGCCGATCTGGCGGCGCAGTTCACCCTTGTTGCGGGCCAGCAGGTCGACGACGACATCCTGCCCGGAACCGCCCAGCGGCAGGACAAAGGCCGTCGCGATCTTCAGGTCGGGCGACGTACGGACCTCGCCCACGGTGATGGACATGCGGTTGAGCTCGGGATCGTGGACGTCGCCCCGTTGCAGGATCTCGGACAGGGCGCGGCGAATGGTTTCGCCGACGCGCAGCTGACGCTGAGAGGGACCGTCCCCGTCATGATGAAGGTTCTTGCTCATGCCTCGCATCTAGTCGTTCACGCGCCCTTTGCCAAGCCGCGCCGGGACGGATAAGCAAAGCGGGACGTAGAAGGAGCGGACGACATGAGCAACTTGGCCAGAATCGCCATCACCGGCGCCTCGGGGCGGATGGGACGGATGCTGATCGAAACGATCGGGCAGAGCGACAAGGCCGAGGTGACCGGCGCGGTCGAACGTCCGGGCCATGACTGGATCGGCCAGGATCTGGGCCTGTGCCTGGGTGGCGCGGAAACCGGGGTCACCGTGACCGACGACGCCGCCACCGCCTTTGCCGCGGCCGACGTGGTGATCGACTTCACCGCCCCCGCCGCCACGCTGGGCTTTGCCAGCGCCGCCGCGGAAACCGGCACCGCGCATGTGATCGGCACGACGGGTTTCACAGACGAGGACCTGACGGCCCTGTCGGCCTTCGGCGGCGATATCGCGATCGTGCGGGCGGGGAACATGTCGCTGGGCGTGAACCTGCTGACCCAGATCACCAAGCAGGTCGCGGCAGCCCTTGGCCCCGACTACGACATCGAGGTGGTCGAGGCGCATCACAACCGCAAGGTCGATGCGCCCTCGGGCACCGCCTTGATGCTGGGGCAAGCCGCCGCGGACGGGCGCGGCGTCGACCTGAACGAGGTGTCGGACCGGGGCCGCGACGGCATCACCGGGGCGCGCAAGCAGGGCGATATCGGCTTTGCCGTGATCCGCGGCGGCGGCATCGTGGGCGAACATGACGTGATCTTTGCCGGGCCGGGCGAACGGCTGATCCTGCGCCACATCGCCGATGACCGGGGCCTCTTTGCGCGTGGCGCGCTGACTGCGGCGCTGTGGACGCTGGGCAAGGCGCCGGGCGAATACGACAT
Source organism: Pseudooceanicola atlanticus (assembly GCF_000768315.1). GTDB lineage: Bacteria > Pseudomonadota > Alphaproteobacteria > Rhodobacterales > Rhodobacteraceae > Pseudooceanicola > Pseudooceanicola atlanticus. Next base: position 222,335 of record NZ_AQQX01000001.1, on the reverse strand, counting down.
GCTGGACGTGCTGGGTCTTTGACTTGTTGCCCGTGATCCGCCCCGGCGGCGGCTTCCAGAACTTCTGACGGCAACGTGATCCGGGCGCGAGGGTGGCGCGTATGATCTGCATGATCGCCAAACGCCTCCTCCCGCCCCTGATCGCTGCCTGGCTGGCCGTGCCCGCCATGGCGAGCGGATTCGAGCCCGTCACCGACCGTCAGAGCTTTGTCGCGCTGGTTTCCGGGAAATCGCTGACCCGCCTGGGGATACGACTGAACGTCACGCCGGACGGTCAGATCCGGGGCCGCGCCTTCGGGGCGACGGTCACCGGCGACTGGAGGTGGGACGGGCGTTATTTCTGCCGCAGCATGGCGTGGAAGGACCGGACCTTCGACCACAATTGCCAGAGCGTGGCGCGGGATGGCGACGTGATCCGGTTCCGGTCGGACCAGGGCACAGGGGATTGGGCGGACCTGACGCTCAGGTAACGCGCCGGGCCGCCGGGTCGTCCGATGCCGTCAGAAATCGACGGCGAGGCCCTTTTTCTCCCAATCACCATAGCGCACGGGTTCGGGGCCATCGCGGCCCCCCAGTTCCTTGGGCATGGCGGCGGCTTCGGCCTCGGCGGCCTTGCGGCGTTCCTCGGCCTCGGCCAAGGCGCGCTGCGCGGCGGGGGGCAGATCGGTGCGGGTCTCAGGCGTGTCGCTCATCTCTGGGTTCCTTCTGATCCATGGCATGATATACGGCGCGCCTGATCCCCCGGCAAGGAGAGCGGCATGACGCCCCCGCCCAATCGGCACAAGAAACAGGACAAACCGCGCGGCAAGGGCCCGGCCCCGGACGTGCGCCGGGTCGCCAACCAGATGCTGAACGCGGTGCTGGACGAAGGACGACTGCTGTCGGACCTGACCGGGCGCAAGGGGCCGCTGGGCCGGTTGGACGCCCCCGACCGCGCCCGGGCGCAACGCCTGGTGACGGAAACTCTGCGCAACCTCGACCCGCTGGACGCCCTGCTGGACCAGTTCGTCGCGCGCACCCCGCCCCTGCCGGTGCTGAACGTGCTGCGGATCGCGGCCTACGAGCTGTGCGTGGGAGAAGCCGCCCATGGCGTCGTCAACGCCGCCGTGACCGAGGTCGCCGCGATGCCCCGCCACAACCGCGCCAAGGGCATGGTCAACGCCGTGCTGCGCAAGGTGTCAGAGGCCGGGCCAACCGCCTGGGCCGATCGCGCGCCGTCGCAATTGCCGGACTGGCTGCGCGGGCCGCTGGTCATGGCCTGGGGCGAGGCCGCGATTGCAGGCTGCGAGGCCGCCCATGCCAAGGGCGCCGCGCTGGACCTGACCCTGCGCGATCCGGCCGAGGCAGAGGCGCTGGCGGCCCAGACCGGCGGCACGGTGCTGCCCACCGGGTCGATCCGCGTCGATGGCGCGGTGCAGGTCACGGCGCTGCCGGGGTTCGACCGGGGCGCCTGGTGGGTGCAGGACGCCGCCGCAGCCCTGCCTGCACGGATATTAGACCCGAAACAAGGCGAAAAGGTCCTCGACCTCTGCGCCGCGCCGGGCGGCAAGACGCTGCAACTGGCGGCCTCCGGGGCGGATGTCACGGCGCTGGATATATCCGATGCCCGGATGCAGCGGGTGCGCGACAACCTCGAACGGACCGGGCTGACCGCGCGGGTCGAAACCGGCGACGCGCTGGAATTTGCCGAAGACGGCTGGGACGCGATCCTGCTGGATGCGCCCTGTTCCGCGACCGGCACGATCCGGCGGCATCCCGATCTGCCACATGCCAAGGATGGCAGCGAATTCGGCGCCCTGATCGACCTGCAGACGCAGATGATCGACCACGCGATCCGCCTGCTGAAACCCGGCGGGCGGCTTGTCTTCTGCACCTGTTCGCTGCTGCCCGACGAGGGCGAGGTGCAGATCGAAGAGGCGCTGGAGCGGCATCCCGGCCTGACAACCGACCGCAGCGGGCTGGACCGTCCTGGCATTGATCCCGCCTGGATCACCGAAGAAGGCGGGCTGCGCCTGCGCCCCGATTACTGGCCCGAGGCCGGCGGGATGGACGGGTTCTATATCGCGGTGCTGCAAAAACCGGCGTAACCCCTTCGGAGCGCGACAATCGCGCGCCGGGGCGAATTTTCGATGACGCCGCCACGACTTCGCAATAGAGTCCCCCTGGACGCCCCAAGACCGACTGACAGGCAGGATGACCAAATCACCCCCCCGAGCATCCACCGGGGCCCGGTTTCTTGATCGGGTCGTCGCCCGATGGACTGCCTTTGCAAAACCCGCGACGGGATTCGTGTCCCAGCCCGAACCACGCACCGTCGGCTCTTTTGCCCGTGGTCGGCAGCTGGTGGCGGGCAATTTCCTGTTCGCCGGTCACCTGATCGAGGATGGCGGCGACGATCTGTGGGCGCTCGAATCGCCCGGACGCGCCTTCACCTCGGACCTGCACGGCTTTGCCTGGCTCGACGACCTGGCCGCCGTGGCCGATGCCACGACGCGGCAGCGGGCGCAGAAATGGCTGTGGGAATGGATCGACCATTACGGCCGGGGCAGCGGGCCGGGCTGGGTGCCGGACCTGACCGGGCGACGGCTGATCCGCTGGATCAACCATGCGTTCTTCATCCTCAGGGGGCAGGACAAGGCGGCCCATGACGCCTTCTACCGCTCGCTTGCGCATCAGACCCTGTACCTGTCGCGCCGCTGGAAATCCGCGCCCCCGGGCCTGCCACGGTTCGAGGCGCTGTGCGGGCTGATCTATGCCGGTTTGGCGCTTCAGGGCATGTCCGACCGCGTTGCCCCTGCCCTGCGCGGGCTGGAGCGGGAATGCCGCGATCAGATCGACGATCAGGGCGGCATCCCGACCCGCAATCCCGAAGAGCTGCTGGCTGTCTTCACCCTGCTCACCTGGGCCGAGGCGGCGCTGAGCGAACAGGACATGTCGCTGGGCCGCGAGCACCTGCAAGCCATCGAACGGATCGCCCCGACATTGCGGACGCTGCGCCATTCCGATGGCGGGCTGGCGCGGTTTCATGGCGGCGGGCGCGGGGCCGAAGGGCGGCTGGATCATGCCCTGGCCAATTCCGGCGTGCGCCACGGCCATTCCGAAAGCCTGTCGATGGGCTATGCCCGGCTCTCCGCCGGCCGCACCAGCGTGATCATCGATGCCGCGCCACCCCCGACGGGACGTGCCTCGCGCGCTGCGCATGCCTCGACCCTCGCGTTCGAGCTGACCTCGGGCCGCAGGCCGCTGATCGTCAATTGCGGCTCGGGCGCCTATTTCGGGCCTGACTGGCAGCGCGCGGGCCGCGCCACGCCCAGCCATTCGACCCTGTGCCTGCAGGGCCAGTCCAGCGCCCGTGTCAGCCCCAGCAGCGACAACGACGTCGAGATCCTGGTCGATAGCCCGCGCCGCGTGCCGGTGCGGATCACCCAGGCGCCCGACGGGCTGCGGTTCCAGGGCGGGCATGACGGATACCTCAAGACCCACGGGCTGACCCATGCCCGGACGCTGGAACTGACCTTCGACGGGCGCGCGGTTGCGGGCGAAGAGCTTCTGATCGCGATGGAAGATGACGCCAAGCGCCGATTCGACCATGCGCTGGATGCAACCGGACTGAAGGGGTTGCCCTACCAGGTCCGGTTCCACCTGCACCCCGATGTCGAGGCGCAGCTGGACATGGGGGGCGTCGCGGTGTCGCTGGCGCTGAAATCAGGCGAACTTTGGGTGTTTCGCCATGACGGAAAGGGCGAATTGCGCCTTGAACCTTCCGTCTTTCTGGAGAAGAACCGCCTCAAGCCGCGTGCGACCACGCAGATCGTGCTGTCGTCCCGGGCCCTGGAGCATGCCAACCGCATCCGTTGGTCGCTGTCCAAGGCGCAGGACACGCCAATCTCGATCCGCGACCTGAACCGCGACGGAATGGACGTGGCATTCTGATAGCCGACTGAAGGATCACCGACCGACATGACCGACCTCACCCCTGTTCGCCGCGCGCTTATTTCCGTCTCGGACAAGACCGGGCTTCTCGATCTGGCCAAGGACCTGGCCGGCATGGGGGTCGAGCTGCTCTCGACCGGGGGCAGCGCGGGCATGCTGCGCGAAGCCGGGCTGGAGGTGACCGACGTCGCCGACGTCACCGGCTTTCCCGAGATGATGGATGGCCGCGTCAAGACGCTGCACCCGCGCGTGCATGGCGGCCTTCTGGCGCTGCGCGACAATGACAGCCACGTTGCCGCGATGGAAGAACACGGGATCGCGCCGATCGACCTGCTGATCGTGAACCTCTACCCGTTCGAGGAAACGGTCGCCAAGGGCGCCGATTACGACACCTGCATCGAGAACATCGATATCGGCGGCCCCGCGATGATCCGCGCCGCGGCCAAGAACCATGGCTTCGTCAACGTCGTGGTGGATGTCGAGGATTACGGCCCCCTGCTGGACGAGATGCGCGCCAATGACGGCCAGACGACGCTGGCCTTCCGCAAGAAGCTGGCCCAGATCGCCTATGCCCGCACCGGCGCCTACGATGCGGCCGTGTCGACCTGGATGGCCGCCGCCATCGACGAACCCGCGCCGCGCCGCCGGGTCTTTGCCGGCACCCTGTCGCAGACCCTGCGCTACGGCGAAAACCCGCATCAGAGCGCGGCCTTCTACACCGATGGATCGGACCGCCCCGGCGTCGCCAATGCGACCCAGCACCAGGGCAAGGAGCTGTCCTACAACAATATCAACGACACCGATGCCGCCTATGAACTGGTGTCGGAATTCCTGCCCTCCAACGGTCCGGCCTGCGCGATCATCAAGCACGCCAACCCTTGCGGCGTGGCGCGCGGGTCCTCCCTGCGGGAGGCCTATATGCGCGCCTTCGACTGCGACCGGACCTCGGCCTTCGGGGGCATCATCGCCCTGAACGAAGCACTGGACGGCGACACCGCAGAGGAGATCGCCAAGATCTTCACCGAAGTGGTCATCGCGCCGGGCGCCGACGAGGCCGCCCGCGAAGTCTTTGCCGCCAAGAAGAACCTGCGCCTGCTGACCGCGCCGGGCCTGGCCGATCCGAAATACGCCGCGCTGACCCTGCGCCAGGTGTCGGGCGGGCTGCTGGTCCAGGACAAGGATGCCGGCCATATCGATTTCGACGACCTGAAGGTGGTGACGAAACGCGCGCCCTCGGACAAGGAAATGGCGGATATGCTGTTTGCCTGGAAGGTCGCCAAGCACGTGAAATCGAACGCCATCGTCTACGTCAAGGACGGCGCGACCGTGGGCATCGGCGCGGGCCAGATGTCCCGCGTGGACAGCTGCCGCATCGCCGCCCGCAAGAGCCAGGACATGGCCGAGGCGCTTGAGCTGTCGGAACCGCTGACCAAGGGCTCTGTCGTGGCGTCGGATGCGTTCTTCCCCTTCGCCGACGGTCTGCTGACCGCGGCAGAGGCCGGCGCGACGGCTGTCATCCAGCCCGGCGGCTCGATGCGCGACAACGAGGTGATCGAGGCCGCGGACGAGGCCGGGTTGGCCATGGTCCTCACCTCCATGCGCCATTTCCGGCACTGAGGTGACGATCAGGATGCGCATTGTTTTCTGGGCCGGATTCTGGACCTTCCTGCTGGATCAGGCGACCAAGTACCTTGTCGTCCACTGGATGGGTCTGGCCGAAAAAGGCATGATCGATGTCTTTCCGCCCTACCTGCAACTGCGCATGGCCTGGAACACGGGGGTGAATTTCGGCCTCTTCGCCCAGGAAACCTCGATCGCCCGCTGGTTCCTGATCGGCCTGGCACTGGTGATCTCGGTCGGGGTGCTGATCTGGGTCAGCAAGGAACGCCCCCGGCGTGCCGGGCTGATAGCCGCCGGCCTGCTTGTGGGCGGGGCGCTTGGCAACGTGGTGGACCGTGTTCTGTACGGCGCCGTGGCCGATTTCCTGAACATGAGCTGTTGCGGCTTCGTCAATCCCTACGCGTTCAACGTCGCGGATATCGCGATCTTCGCGGGCGCGGCGGCGCTGATCCTTCTGCCGGCGGAGAAAGCTACGTGACGCCGCCCGCAGGATCAGCTAGACCATGGGGCCAGAAGTCATGGGGGTCTGCAATGATCGCACCGAAACGCCTGGCGTTACCGATGCTGTTGATCGCGACCGTGGGTCTGTCGGCCTGCGGCGGGTACGAGCGTGACATCACGCTGCGCAAGATCCGCAACACCTCCAACGGGCCGGACGAATTCACCATCGTTCCCGGCAAACCGCTGGAAGCCCCGCCCAGCCTGACGGAACTGCCCCCGCCGACCCCCGGCGCAGGGAATCGCACCGACCAGCAGCCACAGGCCGACGCCGTAGTCGCACTTGGCGGGTCTGCCGCCGCAGTGCAGGATCGCGGTATCTCCAGCGCCGATGGCGCGCTTGTCGCCGCCGCGTCGCGTGGCGGTGTGGACCCGGCGATCCGCGAAAAGCTGGCCGTCGAGGACGAAGAATTCCGCCGCCGGAAATCGCGCTGGCTGAAGTTCAAGATCTTCCGGGCCGACGAATATTACTCGGCCTACGAGGACCAGTCCGTCGATCCCCGCGCCGAGCAGAATCGCTGGCGCAATGCCGGGGCCCCGACCCCAACGGCCCCGCCGCCGAACAAGTGATCGCCCTCACAACCGGGTCAAACTATCGTCAATCGGGTTTCAATCCGGCCGTGCGCTGTTGCGTGCGGCCCGCGCCCGTCTATCTTGAATCCTGACAGATCAGCCCCGGGCGCGTCCGCCGCGCCCCAACGAGCAAAGGATCCCGGATGCGTCTGACATTGCCGGCCCGCCTGATGTCCTGGGCCACCGCCCTGACCCTTCTGGCCACATTCCCCGCAACCGCCGCCGACGAGCTTGTCACCGATTTCACGCTCGATAACGGCATGGACGTCGTGGTGATCGAGGATCATCGCGCCCCCGTCGTCGTCCACATGGTCTGGTACCGCGCCGGATCTGCGGACGAGACGCCCGGCACCTCAGGCGTGGCGCATTTCCTGGAACACCTGTTGTTCAAGGCCACCGACAACCTGGAAAGCGGAGAGCTGTCCAAGGTCGTCGCCGAAAACGGCGGCACCGACAACGCCTTCACCAGCTTCGACTACACCGCCTATTTCCAGCGCGTCGCCGCTGATCGGCTGTCGCTGATGATGTCGATGGAAGCAGACCGGATGCGCAACATCCGCCTGACCGAGGCCGACATCCTGACCGAACGCGAGGTCATCATCGAGGAACGCAACCAGCGGACCGAAAACTCGCCCCAGGCGCTGTTCCGCGAACAGGCCATGGCGGCGCAATACCTCAACCATCGCTACGGCGTGCCGATCATCGGCTGGCGCCACGAGATGGAGCAGCTGAGCCTCGAAGATGCGATGGCGTATTACGATAGGTTCTACGCGCCCAACAACGCGATCCTGATCGTGGCCGGCGATGTCACCCCCGACGAGGTCCGAACCCTTGCCGAAGAGCATTACGGGCCCATCCCCGCCAATCCCGACCTGCCCGAACGTGCCCGCCCGGAGGAGCCGCTCCAGACCGCGGAACGGCGCCTGACCTTCCGCGACCCCCGCGTGGCGCAGCCCTATGTCAGCCGCACCTACCTGGCGCCCGAACGCGACAGCGGTGCGCAGGAAGAGGCCGCCGCGCTGGTGATGCTGTCCGAACTTCTGGGCGGCGGGCAGACCAGTTACCTGAACGAAAAGCTGGCGATCGAACAGAACAAGGCGGTCTATACCTCGGCCTACTACGGCGCGACGAACCTGGACGACACGACCTTCGGCTTTGTCATCGTACCGAGCGAAGGCATTTCCCTCGAAGAGGCGGAACAGGCGCTCGACGACACCGTTGCCCAGTTCATCGAGGACGGGATCGACAGCGAACAGCTGGACCGGATCAAGATGCAGATGAAGGCGTCGCAGATCTATGCCCGCGACAACGTCCAAAGCATCGCGCGCCGCTATGGCAGCGGCCTGACCCAGGGCCTGACGATCGAGGATATCCAGGCCTGGCCCGACATTCTGCAGAACGTCACCGAGGAGCAGATCCTCGCCGCCGCGGACAGCGTGCTGAACATCGACCGATCCGTCACCGGCTACCTGCTGCCGCCGCGCGCCGAACCGGCATCCTCCGAACCGACGTCCAACGCCACCGAGGAGGTGAGCCAATGATCCGTTTTCTGCTTCCCCTCGCGTTGACCGTCCTGGCAGCCCTACCCGCCCGGGCCGAGGTCGAGATCCAGGAGGTCACGACCCCCGGCGGCATCACCGCCTGGCTGGTCGAGGAACACTCCATCCCCTTCACCGCGCTTGAGATCTGGTTCGCCGGTGGCGCATCGCTGGACCAGCCCGGCAAACGGGGGGCCGTCAACCTGATGACCGCCACGCTGGAGGAAGGCGCAGGCGACATGGACGCGCTGGCCTTCACCCGCGCCAAGGAAAGCCTGGCGGCGTCCTTCGACTACGATGTCGGGGATGACACGCTGACCGTGTCGGCCCGTTTCCTGACCGAAAACCGCGACGCGTCGGTCGATCTGCTGCGGGAAACGCTGATCAATCCGCGCTTTGACGATGACGCGGTGCAACGGGTGAAGGGGCAGGTCCTGTCGATCCTGCGCTCCGACGCCAAGGACCCCAACGACATTGCGGGCCGGGCCTTCGACGAGATGGCCTTCGGCGATCATCCCTATGGCTCTTCGCTGAACGGTACGCTCGAATCGGTAGCGGCCCTGACCCGCGAAGACCTGGTGCAGGCCCATGCCGATACCCTGGCGCGGGACCGCATTTACGTCGGTGCCGTGGGTGACATCACACCCGAAGAGCTTTCGACCCTGCTCGACCGTCTGCTGGGCGATCTGCCCGAAACCGGCGCCCCCCTGCCCGAGGACGTGGAACCGGAACTGACCGGTGGCGTCACCGTCATCCCCTTCGACACGCCGCAATCCGTGGCGCTCTTCGGCCATGCCGGGCTGGACCAGAAAAACGAGGATTTCTTCGCGGCCTACCTGCTGAACACGATCCTGGGCGGCGGTGGCTTTGAAAGCCGCCTGATGACCGAGGTGCGGGAAAAGCGCGGCCTGACCTATGGCGTCTATTCCTTTCTGGTCGACAAGGATTATTCCGACCTCTGGATGGGCCAGGTGCAATCGGCCAACAACCGGATCGGCGACGCGATCGACGTGATCCGCGCCGAATGGACCCGCATCGCCGAAGAGGGCGTGACCGAGGAGGAGCTGGAGGCCGCCAAGAAGTACCTGACCGGCGCCTATCCCCTGCGCTTCGACGGCAATGGCCGCATCGCCAACATCATCGCGGGAATGCAGATCCAGGACATGCCGCTGGATTACCCGGCGACCCGCAACGACCGGGTCAACGCGGTCACGCTGGAGCAGATCAACGACGTGGCCCGCCGCTACCTTGATGCCGACGCGCTGCGTTTCGTCGTGGTCGGTCAGCCGGAAGGGCTGAGCAGCACCAACTGATCCGTTGCGGTATCGAAGATGCGAAGCCCCGCCCTCACCGGCGGGGCTTTGTCGTGTCACGAGGCCAGCCGCAGCACCGCCTCTCCGATCTCGAGACCCGCATTTGCGGCCCGGTAGACGGGCCGTGGCGGGTGGCTTTCCGTTTCGGTGTCGCGCGACAGCCAGTTCCGGGCCCGCAACTGTTTCAGGCAGCCTGACAAGGCGCGGTCGGTAATCGGCGGCAGGTCGCGCTTGATGTCGCTGAAATAGCGCGGGGACACGCAGACCGACAAAACCGGCACCGTCCAAACCCGGCGCAGCAAGGCGGCCTCCGGCTTGTCCGGCCCGGCGCGCAGGATCGCCTCTGCCATCTCGGCCGCCTCCGCCCCCTTGGGCGTCATCCGGAATTCCGGGCGCAGCGGGTGGCCGTGGCCCGGGTTCCGCTCCAGCAGGCCCAGCTCGATCAGATGCGCCAGGCTCTGGCCAAAGGCCGTGCGGCTGGCCCCGGTGGCCGTCAGCAGGGTGGCCTGACGTCCCGGCGTTCCCGCATGCAGCTGTGCCAGGATGTTCAGGGACCAGGCCCGGGAAGTCAGGTTGACAAGATCGTCTTTGTCCATAAAGTATAGTATATATATTTCCCGACAGGAGAAAACCCCAATGCCCGTCGTCGACCTGGAAAACACCATCACCTTTGCCATCTCCGTCAGGGACAGACATGCCAGTGCCGACTGGTACGCGCAGATGCTGGGGTTCGACCTGATCTACCACGCCGACGACGCCGGCTGGAGCGAGCTTCAGACCAAGACGGAGGGCGTCACGCTCGGCCTTGGCGAACAGGCAGAGCCCGCGCCGGGCAACAGCCTGCCGGTCTTCGGCATCGCCGATATCGACACCGCCCGCACCGCGCTGGAACAGGCGGGCGTGCGGTTCGACGGCGCGACCGAGGTGATCGAGGGCATGGTCAGCACTGCGACCTTCTATGACCCCGACGGGAATGCGCTGATGCTGGCACAGGACCTGACCGGCGCGGCCTGACCCGCGCCTGATGGCTCAGGCGAAGGCCTCTCCGGGACGGATCATGCCGGTTTCGATCCCGCGCCGGTTGAGGATCGGCGCGTTGCGCCGCTCAAGCGTCGCGGGGTGATCGGCCTCCAGAACGCCCAACCGGACAAGGATCGACGCGATGGCGCATTCGGCCGCACGGGTCGTGCCGTCCGCGATCTTGAGCGCGACGCCCAGCCCCTGTTCGGGCAGGATTGCAACGAACACCGCCTCGGCCCCGGTCTTAATCGCGGCCCGACCATCCATCGCGCGCATCAGGCGGGTGCAAGCCCGGGTTTCCCCGGCCACCAGCAACGGATGCGCCATCATCGCGGCGGTCAGACGCGACGCGGCCTCGGCCCGCACACCGCTTTGCCTATGGGCGTTGGCAAAGAAGGCCATGGCGCGCGCCAGCCCGGACAGCGAGGTCGCGAAGTTCGGGGCAGAACATCCGTCGATGCCGTAGCCCGGGCTGGTTTCGCCGGTCACGTCCTCGAACGCGTCCTTGATCGCAAGTTGCAGCGGATGATCGGGGTTCACGTATTCCGCATCGCCGCCCATCTTCTGGTTCAGCGTCAGGAACCCTGCATGCTTGCCCGAGCAATTGTTGTGGATCTGGCAGGGTGCCTCTTCGGCGCGGATCAGACCGTTCCGCGCCGGGATGTCCTCCGGCTCCTGCGGCCCGCAGCGCAGGTCGGCCTCGCCCAGCCCCAGGTCGGCCAGCCAGCGCGACACCGCCTCGGTATGCACGGCCGCGCCCGAATGCGACGCGCAGGAAAGCGCCAGCTGCCGTTCGTCCAGCGCCACGCCGCTTTCCACCAGCGGCAGCGCCTGCACCATCTTGCAGGACGACCGCGGCAGCATCACCAGGTCGGGGTCGCCCCAGGCCTCGATGACATGGCCCTTGGCGTCGCATATGACCGCGTGGCCCATATGTACGCTTTCCTTGATTGCCCCGCGCCAGATTTGCGCCATTTCAACGGCTGTCGTCATCGCTTCGTTCCATCTGCAAAAATTCGCCAATCGCTCTTTCGTCATTGGCAGAAATGCGAATACTATAGCAAGGTCGACAGAGACGTTCCTAAGACAGCCGTCAAGGCCGCAGGGACAAGACAGAGGCAAGGACAGCTTGGAGGCTGGACATATGAATTCCCGATACGTGCTGGGTCTGATCGCATCCACCCTGATGATGGCGACCGGCATCGGATCCGCATCCGCGCAGCAGGTCAGCGAAAACATCGTCAGCGAGCAGGAGGATTGGGCCGTCTACGAAGACGCCGATCCCAAGGAATGCTGGGCGGTCGCCGCTCCGAAGGAAACCGTGAACACCCGCAACGGGCAGGTCGTGACCGTGACCCGGTCGCAGATGCTGCTGATGACCTTCTACCGCCCCGGCGCGGGCGTCGATGCTCAGGTCACCTTTACCGGCGGCTATCCCTTCGCGCCCGGTTCGACCGTCAACCTGAACATCGACGGCACCGAATACGAGCTGATCACCCAGGGCGAATGGGCCTGGCCCGAGAACAAGGCGCAGGACGGCCAGATCGTCGCCTCGATGAAAGCCGGGGCCGAAGCGGTTGTGACCGGCCGGTCGTCGCGCGGGACCACCACGAAGGACACGTTCTCGCTGGTGGGTTACACCGCCGCCGTGACCGAAGCCCAGAGCCGCTGCCAGTAAGCCAGCCGCTGCCAGCAGACAGACCATCGGTCCGAATTGGCCGATGGGTCTGCGGGGATTCGGGCAGGGAGTTTCCAACGTGCCTCGAATCCCCTATATGGCTAGGCTTCGACCAGGAGCCCGCCCCATGACCGACGCGCCGCAAACGCCGATTACCCAGGATGTCCTCACGATCCCCCGCAAGGAAGCGGAGGGATTGTCGAATATTGTCGGCCTGACACGCGATGCCCTGCGCCAGGCGCTGATCGACATGGGCACGCCGGACAAGCAGGCCAAGATGCGGGTCAACCAGATCTGGGCCTGGATCTACCATTGGGGCGTCCGCGATTTCGCGGAGATGACCAACCTGTCCAAGGATTTCAGGGCCAAGCTGGCGGAAACCTTCGTCATCGAGGTCCCCGAGGTCGTGTCGAAACAGGTCTCGGCCGATGGCACACGCAAATACCTGATGCGCATTGCCGGCGGTCACGAGGTCGAAACGGTCTACATCCCCGAGGCCGATCGCGGCACGCTGTGCATCTCCTCCCAGGTGGGCTGCACGCTGACCTGTTCGTTCTGCCATACCGGAACCCAGCGTCTGGTCCGCAACCTGACCGCCGGGGAAATCGTCGGCCAGATCATGGTCGCGCGCGACGATCTGGGCGAATGGCCCGAACAGGGGGCGCCCAAGAACGAAACCCGGCTGCTGTCCAACATCGTGCTGATGGGGATGGGCGAACCGCTCTACAATTTCGACAATGTCCGCGACGCGATGAAGATCGCCATGGACGGCGAGGGGATTTCCCTGTCGCGCCGCCGGATCACCCTGTCGACCAGCGGCGTGGTGCCCGAAATCGCCCGCTGCGCCGAGGAGATCGGCTGCCTGATGGCCGTGTCCTTCCACGCCACCACCGACGAGGTGCGGGACAAGCTGGTGCCGATCAACAAGCGCTGGAACATCGAAACGCTGCTGAAGGCGCTGAAGGAATATCCGCGCCTGTCGAATTCCGAACGGATCACCTTTGAATACGTGATGCTGAAGGATGTGAACGACAGCGACGCCGATGCCCGCCGCCTGGTCAAACTGATCTCGGGCATTCCGGCCAAGATCAACCTGATCCCGTTCAACGAATGGCCCGGCGCGCCTTATGAACGGTCGGACTGGTCCCGGATCGAAAGCTTTGCCGACATCGTGCACAAGGCGGGCTATGCCTCGCCCATCCGCACCCCGCGCGGCGAGGATATCATGGCCGCCTGCGGTCAGCTGAAATCGGCGACCGAACGGCAACGCAAAAGCCGCCGGGAAATCGCCGCCGAAGCCGGTTTGGAATGAACGCGCTGGACCGATTGGTCCAGCTGAATTTCCCGAAATTCGGAACCAGATGACGGGTCTGTGCGTTGCGCTCTGTGACAACAGAGAGGACAGATGTCTGAACCCGCATTCTCCCCGCTTCCAAACGAGACCGATCACGAGGGCAACCCCCGCCGCACCGGTGTCGAAATTGAATTCTCAGACCTGTCCGAGGCCGATGCGGCCAATGTCACGGCGCGCTGCCTGAACGGAACGGCGCGGCAGTTGGACGACCATGACTGGGTCGTCGAAGACAGCGACATCGGCAAGCTTGACGTCTACCTCGATACCGCGCTGCGCAAGGGCAAGAGCTCGATGCTCAAGCGGATCGGCCTGGATGCCGGGCGCGAGGTCATCCCGGTCGAAATCGTGACCGAACCCCTGACACTGGAAGGGCTGCACCACGCCGACCGCCTGCGCATCGCGCTGAAAGAGGCGGGCGCGACGGGCAGCCGCGCGGGCCTGGCCTATGGCTTTGGCCTGCACCTCAATCCCGCCATCGCCAGCAATGATGCGAAGGGCATCACCTACCCGTTCATCGCCTACGCGATGATCGAGGACTGGATGCGCAGTGCCGACCCGATCGACCTGAGCCGCCGTGCCCTGCCCTTCACCGATCCCTACCCAACCAAGCTGTTGCAGGCGATCTGCGAGGCCGGTTTCGTCACGCCCGACGCTGCCGCAGACCTCTACCTCAAGAACGCGCCCAGCCGGAACTATGGCCTTGATATGTTGCCTATTTTCGCCTGGCTCGACGAAAAGAAGGTGACCAACGCGCTTGGCGAGGAAAACTCCGTCTCGGCCCGTCCGGCCTTTCACTTCCGCCTGCCCGATTGCCGCATTGACGAACCCGAATGGACCCTCCGCCGCGAATGGGATCGCTGGCGCCTGGTCGAACAGGTGGCCGCCGACGAGGGCCTTCTGACCCGCCTCATGCGCGCCTGGACGGACGATCACCAGGGGCTGCGGACGCTGACCCGGTCCTGGTCCGAAGAAACGGGCGACATCCTGGCCGAAGCCGGTCTGATCCCGGCGGAGAAAGCGGCATGAGCAAGCCTGTCATCGGCGTCACGACCTCGGCCCGGTCGGGGTGGCGCATCTTTCCTCTTGTCGCGCTGAATATCTGGCTGGCCGGTGGCCGGGCCGTCCGCTGGGGCGCCGGTCGCCCCGCCGATATCAGCAAGGTCGACGGTATCGTCATCGGGGGCGGCGACGATATCTCCCCCGACCTCTACGGCGGCGAACTTGTCACCTCTGCCCGGCTGGACCCGGCCCGCGACGCGCTGGAGCGCCGCCTTGTCGGTGAGGCCCGTGCGGCGGGCAAACCGGTCCTCGGCATTTGCCGCGGCGCGCAGATGCTGAACGTCGCGCTTGGCGGAACGCTGGATCAGGACGCCTATGCGACCCATCAGACCAGCCGCCGCTACCGCACGATCCTGCCGCGCAAGACCGTGAAGGTGCTGCCCAAGACCCGTCTCGTCGATCTCGCCGGACCGGAAGAGATGAAGGTGAACGCGCTGCATTCCCAAGCCGTTCAACGACTTGGCGAGGGTCTGCGCGTCGCGGCGCGCGATACCGGAGGGATGATCCAGGCGGTCGAGGCCGTACACGACCCCTTTGCTCTGGGCGTTCAATGGCACCCCGAACACCTGTTCTACGCCCGCCGCCAACGCGCCCTGTTCCGCGCTCTGGTGACGGCGGCTCAGGCCAAGTTGGACCATCGCAACCAGATCGACGCGGTCGAGGGCGAGGCCGCCTGAGCATCCCACACACAAGCGTGACGTTTCGCGCCTTGATCCCCCTTGGCGTCCGGGTGCAAGCCTGATCCCATGCCGCACGATCACCATCACCACCACCATCACCACATCCCCGCCGAGGGCGGGGATCGCCGGTTGTGGCTGGCCATCGGCGTCAACTTCGCGCTGACGCTGGCACAGATCGTGGCGGGGGTGATCTCGGGCTCGCTCGCGCTGATCGCCGACGCGGTCCACAACCTGTCCGACGCGGTGTCGCTGGTGCTGGCGTTGGTGGCGCGGCGGATTGCGCGGCGGCCGGCGGATGCGGCGATGACCTTCGGGTATGGACGAGCCGAAGTGGTTGCGGCGCTTGTGAATTACACCACGCTGATCGTGCTGTCGGTCTGGCTGGCGGCCGAAGGAATCGCGCGGCTGATCGAGCCGGAACCGGTACAGGGCTGGATCGTGGTGATCGTCGCCGGGCTGGCGCTGATCGTCGATTCGATCACCGCGCTGCTGACGTTGCGGATGGCGCGGGACAGCGTGAATATCCGCGCCGCCTTCCTGCACAACCTGGCCGATGCGCTTGGCTCCGTTGCCGTGATCGTGGCGGGGACCCTGATCCTCCTGTACGATTGGCGACTGGTCGATCCGCTCGTAACCCTTGGAATTTCCGCGTATATTCTTTGGCATGCCGGGCGCGAGGTGATGCCGGTCATCCGCATCCTGATGATGGGCAGCCCCGATGAGCCCGGCCCCGAAGAGGTGCTGGAGGCGTTGCGCGACCTGCCCGGCGTGGTGGACGTGCACCACCTGCATCTGTGGCACATGCAGGAGCATGAAACCGCGCTCGAGGCCCATATCGTACAGGCCGACGGGCAGGATGACGGCCTGCGCCTGGCGGTGAAGTCGCTGCTGGTAGACCGCTTCGGAATTGCCCATTCGGTGATCGAGATCGAACCCGAACATGCCGCCTGCGAAGGGGTGCCCGCGATCGGGCATTAACCCCATTAACCCACCGAACGGCACGTCGGTATCACGTCGGTACTGCGTCGGTATCGCGTCGGTGCAAAATCGGTTCGGGCCAAATGGCTGCGGTCAGGTTCCCATGGGCCGGTGATAGCCGCGCCGCTGCTGCTCGGCGTAGAAATCCTGCAACCGGCGGCCCGGTTCCTCGCGGAAGCGGTCTCCTTCGGTCATCGCGGACATGCGGTCGACCCGGAAGCTGCGAAACTCCTCGCGCAGTTCACACCAGGCGACGAGCGTCCAGACCTTGCCCCAGAAATAGAGCGACAGCGGACGCAGGCGCCGCTGGCTGTCGGCGCCGTCCTCGCGCTGGTAGGTGACATCGAGCGTTTGGCGGGCGTTGATCGCGGCCTCGATCCGGTCGAGCCGTTCGCGCACTTCCTGCGGCATGTCGGTCATGGTGAAGGCGTGGATTTGCACCTGTTCCGACCGGTCCCGCGCGGCATCGGGCAGGACGGCGTTGATCTTGACCAGCGCCTCTTCGGCGGCGGCGGCCATGGCGACCCCGCCCCAGGCGCGGATCAGCCGCGCCCCGGCGACAAGGGCGACGATCTCGTCCTGGCTGAACATCAGCGGCGGCAGGTCATAGCCCGCCCGCATCACGTAACCGACCCCGGCCTCGCCTTCGATGGGCACGCCGGAGCCGATCAGGTCGGCGATGTCACGATAGATCGTGCGGTCCGACACTTCGAGTTTCTCGGCCAGCATCGCGGCCGTGGTGAGGCGACCGCCCCGCAGATACTGGACGATCTGGAACAGGCGGTCGGCACGCCGCATCAGGCGGCCCGGCCCTGGAACAGGCCGATCGTGTTGCCGTCGGGATCTTCGATGAAGGTGAAGGTGCCCGGCGGGATCTCGGTCGGGCCCTGGCCGATGCGGGCACCGGCCACCTTGGCGCGGTCGGTGGCTGCGGCGAGGTCAGCGACCGCGATATGCACGATATTGCCGGTGCCTGCGGGGGCCGGTTCGCCTTCGTAGAGGTTGCCACCGACGGCGCCCATGTCGCCGCTGCCGAAGATGGCCATGGGGCTGGGGCCGGAGGTGTGGTCGGGCGTCATGTTCCAGCCGAAGACGGCGTTGTAGAAGTCACAGGCCTTGGCGATGTCACGGACGGGGATTTCGGTCCAGACGACGATGGGTTGGGTGGTCATTTCGGATGCTCCTGGTTGGGTTTCGATGACCTGTGTCTGACATACCCCTCCTGACAGCTATCTGTCAGGAGGGTTTGTGGCGAGGTGAGATTTGCTTGGAGCGGGGTGAGAACCGGACCCCTTCGGAGCCCGAGGCCAGGGGTCGGGCGACGTCCAGATGGGCGGATATCAGTGTGACCGGACCGCTTTGGTCAATCAGCCGCGCGCGACCTCTGCCAGCCAGCCGAGGCCCGCTTCGACATCGGCGGCGGGGGCGTATTCGGCGCTGATCCAGCCGTCATAGCCATCCGCGACCAGGGCGGCGAAGAAGGACGGGAAGTCGATCTCTCCGCTGCCCGGTTCGTGGCGGCCCGGGTGGTCGGCGATCTGGACATGGCGGGCGCGGTGCCCATGCGCGGCCCAGCAGGCCAGCGCGTCGCCGGTGATCCGCTGCGCGTGGTAGGCATCGAATTGCAGACCCAGATTGGCCCGGTCCACGGCGTCGATCACCCGCGCGGCCTGATCGAAATCGTTCAGGAAATAGCCCGGCATGTCATGCGGGTTGATCGGTTCGATCGTCAGGCTGTGATCCGGCGCAAAATCGCAGGCCCATTGCAGGTTGGCGATCAGGCAGGTTTCGGCCTCGGACCCTTCGGCGGGGCCGGACATGACGTGCAGATGGCCCGCCCCAAGTGCCTGGGCGTAGCGCAGCGCGCGCCGGAAATCCGTGCGGAAGCGGTCTTCCTGCCCCGGAACGGCGGCGAATCCCCTCTCGCCGCCAGTGTAGTTCGGCGGCGGGCAGTTGATCAGCGCCAGCGGCAGACCGGTCTGGTCCAGCGCGCGCTTCAGCTCGGGCGCGGGGGTGTCGTAGGGGAACAGCACCTCGACCGCGTCAAAGCCCGCCGCCGCGGCGGCACGGACGCGGTTGGGCAGGGCCAGGTCCTTCCAGAGAAAGGAAATATTCGCGGCGAATTTCAACATCGGGCCACAGAAGCCCGGCCTCAGCCCTCTGTCAACTGATCCGACGGAATGACGGGAAAGAAGACGCCGCCGGACCACAGCCCGAACCAGGACACGCCGTCGTGATCGGCATGGGCGCCGAGGTCGATCAGGCGGTAGAAACTCTTGCGGTCGATCCGCGCCTCGAGCCGATCCCGCACGAGGACATAAGGCGAAGGTTCGCCTGTTTCGGCATCACGTTCCACGCGGATCGGGTTGTCGGCCCCGGCCTCGGCGCTGTCGCCGACATTGGTTTCGAAGGTCAGGACCTGGTCCTCTCCGCTGCCCTGGGCGTCGAAATCGACGGCGATGAAGGGGACGTCCTCGACCTGAATGCCGACCTTTTCGACAGGCGTGACAAGGACATAGCGGTCATCGTCGCGCCGCAGGATCGTCGAGAAGAGCCGCACGAGTTCGGGCCGGTTGATCGGGGTGCCCTCGTGAAACCAGGTGCCGTCGCGTGCGATCCGCATGTCCAGATCGCCCATGTCGGGCGGGTTCCACTTGTGCACGGGGGGCAGGCCGCGACCCTTGGCGGCTGCCTTTGCAGAGGCAGCAATCCCCTCTGCGTCGGGTTTCACACTATTTTGTGCAGACATTGGTTTTGCCATTCTACCTGAGCGAGATACAGTTGAGGGACATATAGCGCCAAGCGGAGACTATGCCATGACCGCCACCCCCCCGACCGAAATGTCCGATGACGATCTTGTCGCCAAGATCGAGGCGGTCGAAGAGAAACTCGCCGAGGCGCGGGGGTCCATCGAACGTCGGTTCATCGGTCAGGAAAAGGTGGTCGAGCTGACCCTGTCCTCGCTTCTGTGCGGGGGTCATGCGCTGCTGATCGGTCTGCCCGGGCTGGGCAAGACCCGCCTGGTCGAGGCGCTATCGACTGTGATGGGGCTGGATGGCAACCGGGTGCAGTTCACGCCCGACCTGATGCCGGCGGATATCCTTGGCTCGGAAGTGCTGGAAACGGCGGAGGACGGGTCGCGCAGCTTCCGGTTCCTGCCGGGGCCGATCTTCTGCCAGCTGCTGATGGCCGACGAGATCAACCGCGCCTCGCCGCGGACGCAATCGGCGCTGCTGCAGGCGATGCAGGAACGGCAGGTGACCGTCGCCGGTGAGGACCGGTCGCTGGGCCTGCCCTTCCACGTGCTGGCCACCCAGAACCCGATCGAACAGGAAGGCACCTATCCGCTGCCCGAAGCGCAGCTGGACCGGTTCCTGGTGCAGATCGACGTGGAATATCCCGACCGCGACACCGAAAAGGCGATCCTTTTGGCCACGACCGGCGTGGAGGAAGAAGAAGCCCACCAGGTCTTCACCGGAGAGGAATTGCTGGCCGCACAGACCCTGCTGCGGCGGATGCCGGTGGGCGAATCGATCGTGGAGCAGATCCTCGACCTGGTGCGCGCCTGCCGCCCCGATGACCCGAGCGCCTCGGCGCGGGTGCGTGAAACCGTCAGCTGGGGCCCCGGCCCGCGCGCCGCGCAGGCGCTGATGATGACGGTGCGGGCCCGGGCGATGCTGAACGGCCGCCTTGCGCCGTCCACCGAAGACGTGGTCGCCATGGCGCGCCCGGTCCTGTCGCACCGGATGGGCCTGAACTTTGCCGCGCGGGCGCGCGGGGACAGCCTGCCCGACCTGATCGAACAGACCGCCGCCGCCATCACCCGGACCGAGGCCGCCGCGTGAGCGACCGCTTCGCTCAACCCCAGCTTCAGGATCCGCAGGAGCTTCGCCAGCGGGCAGAGACCCAGGCCGCGTCCTTCCCGCCGCTTCTGGCGCGGGCAGAGCACCTGGCCGGGACCGTCCTGCTGGGCGATCACGGGCGCAGGCGCGCGGGGCTGGGCGACGATTTCTGGCAATATCGCCCGGTTCAGCCCGGCGACCCGCGACGGATGATCGACTGGCGCCGATCGGCCCGGTCCGATGACCGCTACGTTCGGGAACGGGAATGGCAGATCGCGCAATCGGTGATGCTGTGGGTCGATCAATCGTCGTCGATGATGTTCTCGTCGGACAAGAAATTCCCTCAGAAATCCGAGCGCGGGCGGCTGCTGGCGCTGGCCATCGCGATCCTGTTGATCCGGGGCGGCGAACGGGTCGGCCTGACCGGCACGATGCTGCCGCCGCGCCGCGCGCGGAACCAGATCCTGCGGCTGGCCGAGTTCTTTTCCGTGCCCGATGCGGGCGATTACGGGGTGCCGGAACACAGGGCGATGATCCCCAATTCCCGCGCGCTGTTCGTGTCGGATTACCTGGGCGACCTGTCCGAGGTCGAGCTGGCGCTGACCAAGGCCGCCGATCGCGGGATTCGCGGCGTCGTTTTGCAGGTGCTGGACCCGTCTGAAGAGGCGTTTCCCTTCCAGGGGCGCACGATCTTTCAATCCATCGGCGGAACGGTGGAACATGAGACCCTGAAGGCCGGCGATCTGCGCGAGCGTTACCTGACCCGACTGGCCGAGCGGAAGGACCGCCTGACCCATCTGTGCCGGGCCACGGGCTGGCAATACCTGCTGCACCATACCGACGCATCGGCGCAATCGGCGCTGCTGCAGATTTACCAATCGCTGGACCGGGGGACGACATGACTTTGGGCCCGATCGGATTCGCTGCGCCGTGGCTGTTGCTGGCCCTCGCGGCCCTGCCCATCCTGTGGCTGCTGCTGCGGGCGGTACCGCCCGCGCCGATCCGGCGCCGGTTTCCCGGCGTTGCGCTGCTGCTGGGGCTGACCGATGACGAGGCCGTGTCGGACCGGACGCCATGGTGGCTGCTGCTGCTGCGGATGCTGGCCGTGGCCGCCGTCATCATCGGGCTGGCCGGACCGATCCTGAACCCGCAGGACGAGGCCGAGACGGGCAATGGCCCGCTGCTGATCGTGCTGGACGGGTCCTGGGCCTCTGCCCGGGACTGGGACCAGCGCGCCGACCTTATCGATGGTATGCTGGCCGAGGCCGGGCGGCAGGGCCGCACTGCCGCTCTGCTGCGCCTGACCACGCCAGAGGCGCCGGTCTTCCGCCCTGCCGATACGTGGCGGTCGCGCCTGCCGGGCTTCTTCCCCCGCGCGTGGGAGCCGGACCAGGCCAGCCTGCAATCCATCGCCGCGTCGCTGCCCGACAGCGATTTCGACACCTACTGGATGTCCGACGGGCTGGACCGGGCCGGCCGATCGGCGCTGCTGAACGCGCTGGAGGACCGCGGCACCGTCACGATCTACGAATCCGCCCGCCCCGTTCTGGGCCTGCGTCCCGTCGTGATCGAGGATGGCGCGTTGCAGATCACCGCCCTGCGCCCCCTGCCCCTGTCGGAACAGGAGATCACGGTTCAGGCCATGGGCCGCGACCCGTCGGGCACGATGCGGGTTCTGGCCAACCTGGCGATGACCTTTGCCGATGGCGAGACCGAGGCGAGTGCCGGGTTGTCTTTGCCGGCCGAGTTGCGCGCGCGGGTCACGCATCTGACCATCGCGGGCATGCGCACCGCCGGGGCCACGACCCTGTCGGATGACAGCCTGCGCCGGCGCGAGGTCGCGCTGATCGGCACGCGGCAGGAGGGCGAGACGCTCGACCTGCTGTCGCCGATGCATTACCTGCGCAAGGCGCTGGAGCCGTCGGTGGACCTGTTGCAGGGCCCGCTGATGGACGTGCTGCCCGCCAACCCCGATGTCGTCGTGCTGGCCGACGTGGCCACCCTGTCCGCCGCCGAAGAGGGCGCGCTGACCGAATGGGCCGAAGAAGGCGGGCTGTTGCTGCGCTTTGCCGGGCCGCGGCTGGCCGCAAGCGATGTGAGCCGCGACCTGGAAGACCCGCTGATGCCCGTGCGCCTGCGGGCGGGCGGCCGCAATGTCGGCGGCGCGATGAGCTGGGGCGAACCCAAGACGCTGGCCGCCTTCGACGCGACCTCGCCCTTCAACGGGCTGGACGTGCCGGATGACGTGACGATTTCCTCGCAGGTCATGGCCCAGCCCGACCCGTCCCTGGCAGACCGCGTGATCGCCCGCCTGTCGGACGGCACGCCGCTGGTCACCCGGAAAGAGATCGGACAGGGCCAGACCGTGCTGTTCCATGTCACCGCCAACGCCGAATGGTCGACCCTGCCGCTGTCGGGCCTTTTCGTGCAGATGCTGGAGCGCCTGTCGGTCTCCTCGGCCGCGGATCGCCCTGAGGCCGCGGATCTGGAGGGCACGACCTGGCAGCCGGTGCAATTGCTGACCGCCACGGGCCGGATCGAACCTGCGGGCACCCTGCCCGGCGTGCCCGGCGAGGCGCTGATCGACGCTCCGCTGGGGGCCGATCTTCAGCCGGGCCTGTACCAGGGCGGCGACCGGACGCTGGCACGCAACGTGCTGCAATCCGATGCGGAACTGGTGGCGACGCAATGGCCGTCGCGCCTGCGTGTCGAGGGCATGACGCGGGCCGAGGAACAGCCGCTGGGCGGCTGGCTGCTGGCGCTGGCGCTGATCCTGCTGAGCGCGGATATCATCGCGACGCTGGCCCTGTCGGGCCGCCTGACCGGATCGCGCGCCACCGCAGCTTTGGCCGCGGCGCTGATGGCAGGCGCCCTGGCCGCCGCACCTCAGGGCGCCCGCGCCCAGGAGGACGAGGACCCGGCCCGTGCACTTCAGGCCACGTCAGAAGTCGTGCTGGCCCATGTCGTGACCGGCAATCCGCAGGTCGACGAACTGGCCCAGGCCGGGCTGCTGGGGCTGGGGCAGATCCTGAACTTCCGCACCTCCGTCGAACCGGCGGCGCCGATGTCGGTGAACCTGGAGACGGACGAACTGGCCTTCTACCCGTTCCTCTACTGGCCGATCACGCCGGATCAGCCGATCCCGTCGGATGCCGCCTATCAGAAGCTGAACCGCTACCTCCGCAGCGGCGGCATGATCCTGTTCGACACCCGCGATGCGGATGTGGCCGGGTTCGGCGCGTCCTCGCCCAACGGGCGAAAGCTTCAGACGCTGGCCGCGCCGCTGGACATTCCCGCGCTGGAACCGGTGCCCGAAGACCACGTGCTGACGCGGACCTTCTACCTGTTGCGGGATTTCCCGGGCCGTCACCTGGGCCGCGATGTCTGGGTCGAGGCCGCGCCGCCCGATGCCGAGCTGATCGAGGGCATGCCCTTCCGCAACCTCAATGACGGTGTGACGCCGGTGGTGATCGGCGGCAATGACTGGGCGGCGGCCTGGGCCGTGGATGACCTGGGCGGGCCGCTGGTGCCGATCGGGCGCGGCTATGCCGGGGAACGGCAGCGCGAGATCGCCTACCGCTTTGGCGTGAACCTGATCATGCACGTGCTGACCGGCAATTATAAATCCGACCAGGTCCATGTGCCTGCGTTGCTTGACCGACTGGGGCAGTAATGACCGGAACCGTGATCTTTTCCCCTCTCCTGCCCTGGCCGCTTCTGGCCGGGTTCGCCGCGATCGCACTGGCGGGCATCGCGCTGGCCGTCTGGCGTGGGCTGGCGGGCTGGGCGCTGCGCGGGCTGGCCGCGCTGGTGGTGATCGCCGCGTTGACGGGCCCGTCCTGGCGGCAGGAGGATCGCGCGCCACTGACCGATATCGTGCTGCTGGTGGAGGACCGGACGGCCTCGCAACGGCTGTCAGACCGGGCGGAGCAGACGGAACAGGCCGCGGAGACGCTGGCCGCCCGTATCGCCGCGCGCCCCAATACCGAACTGCGCCGCGTCACCTTGACGGATGGCGAGGGCGATACCGGCACGCAGCTGATGACCGCCCTGTCGGACGCCCTGGCCGAGGAGCCGCGCGCCCGCGTCGCGGGCATGATCCTGCTGTCGGACGGGCGGCTGCACGACCTGGACCAGGCCCCCGACCTGCCCGCGCCGCTGCACCTGCTGCTGACCGGCCAGCCCGAGGATTGGGACCGGCGGTTGATCGTGCAGAACGCGCCGGCCTTTGCCATCCTCGACGAAGAGGTCACCCTTACCCTGCGGATCGAGGATAGCGGCGACGTGCCCGAGACCGAGAACAGCGGACAGGTGCCGCTGGATATCTCGATCGACGGAGCGGAGCCGCAGCGTTTCATGGTGGCCACGGGTCGCGACCTGGAACTGCCGCTGACCCTGCCGCATGGCGGGCGCAACGTGATCCAGTTCACCACGCCGGAAGCCGAGGGCGAGCTGACCGCGCGCAACAATTCCGCCATCGTGCAGATGAACGGCGTGCGCGACCGCCTGCGCGTGCTGCTGGTGTCGGGCGAACCGCATGCCGGCGGCCGCACATGGCGCAACCTGCTGAAATCGGACAGTTCCGTCGACCTGGTGCATTTCACCATCCTGCGGCCGCCCGCGAAACAGGACGGCGTGCCGGTGTCGGAGCTGTCGCTGATCGCCTTCCCGACCCGCGAGCTGTTCATGGACAAGGTCGACGATTTCGACCTGATCATCTTCGACCGTTACAAGCGGCGAGGGATCCTGCCCTCGCTCTACCTCGACAACGTGCGGCAATACGTGGAGCGCGGCGGGGCGGTGCTGGTTGCGGCGGGGCCGGACTTTGCCTCTGCGGATTCGCTGTATCGCTCGCCGCTGAACCAGATCCTGCCCGCCCAGCCCTCGACCGCGCGGGTGATCGAACGGCCCTATTCGCCGCAAGTCACCGACCTGGGCGAGCGGCATCCCGTGACCTCGGGGCTGCGCAACGAATGGGACGGGGAGTGGGGCCGCTGGATGCGCCAGATCGACGTGGATGCCAGCCAGGGTGACGGAGAGGTCGTGATGTCGGGCATCGATGACCGCCCGCTGCTGATCCTGGACCGTGTCGGCGAGGGGCGCGTGGCGCTGCTGGCCTCGGACCATGCCTGGCTGTGGAATCGCGGCTACGAGGGCGGCGGGCCGCAGCTGGAGCTGCTGCGTCGCCTGGCCCACTGGATGATGAAGGAACCCGAGCTGGAGGAAGAGGCGCTGACGGCCGAAGCGAACGGCCAGACCATGCGCATCATCCGCCGCACGCTGGAAGAGGGTATCGGGTCCGTGACCATCACCCGCCCCGATGGCGAAACCGAGGAGATCGAGCTGAACGAGACGTCTCCGGGGCTCTTCACCGGAGACTATACCGGGCCGGAGATCGGGCTGTACCGGCTGGCCGAGGGCGATCTGGAAAGCGTGATCGGGCTGGGCCCCGCCGCACCGCGGGAATTCGAACAGACCATCGCCGATGGCGAGACGCTGGAGCCGGTCGTGGATGCGACACGGGGCGGCGTGCGCAACCTGTCGGACGGTCTGCCATCGCTGCGCGACGTGCGCGCCGGACGTCCGGCGGCGGGGCGTGGCTGGATCGGGCTGACCCCGCGCGAGGCCTATGAGACGCGCGACGTGACCCAGGTGCCGATCCTGCCGGAATGGCTGGTGCTGCTGCTGGCCTCGGGGCTGATCCTGGCGGGTTGGCTGCGCGAGGGCCGCCGCTAGGGGTTTTCCGTTCGGCGGGATTTGCCGTGCGGGCACGGCAACAGGAGGGCGCTGCCCTCCTGACCTCCCGGGATATTTCTGCCAGATGAAAGAGGGGCGCCGGGGTCAGGCCGGGCCGAGATAGCGGTCGATGATCGCGTCGGCGATGTCGGCGACGGTCTGGCGCGCAGTCTCTCGGTCGCAGCCCTGAACGTCATAGAGCGCGATCATCGCCTCGGTCCCCGTGGCGGTGGACAGGGCGCGGATCATCGCCTCTTTCCGGTCTTCGGGCAGGTCGGTTTCGGCCAGCGCCTGGCGGTACATGGGCATCCGCCGACCACCGCGCCGGGATTGGGTCTTGCCATCATCGGGGCGCCAGGCGGTCAGGGTCAGGCCGACGAACTGGCGAAACTTGACCTCGTGATCGATGGCAAGGTCGAGGAAGTAGAGGCTGATCGCGCGCAGCCTGTCGCGCAATGTCTCCGCGCCCGCAACCACCTGGTCATAGCTGAGCACTTCGACATCCAGCCCCGCCTCGGCCACGAGGATCGCGGGGTCGGAGAAGTAGCGATAGGCGGTGGCCTTGGACATGCCCGCGCGCTCTGCCGCCGCGGTGACGGTGACGATTTCGCCATCTGTCAGCAGGGTGCGGGCCGCGGCCATCAGGGCCTGGCGGGTGCGGGATTTCTGGGCGCGTCGTTCGCGGTTTTCGGCCATCTGGCCCTCTCTTTATGAGACACTTGTCTTTTTATGAGACGAGTGTATCGTTAACTTACCCCACATTCAACCGAAAGAGATTCGCATGTCCGATCGCCCCCGCACCTACAATGTCCTCAACATCCTCATGAAATTTCACGCCTTCCCGTCGGAGACGCAGGGAAAGTTCTGTATGGTGGAATGCACCGTTCCCGTTGGCGCCGGCGCGCCGCCCAACAGCCATGCCGGTGAGACCGAGTCCTTCTACGTTCTGGACGGGCAGATCGGCTTCATGGTCGATGGCAGGGAATTCCTGGCCGGGCCGGGCGATTACGTGGCCGTGCCCGACGGGGCCGTGCATGCCTTCCAGGCGGTTGGAGACGCGCCGGCGCGTGTGCTGATCACCAATGCGCCGGGGCAGATGCATGACGAGTTCTTTACCGGGATCGGCACTCCCCTGCCCGAGGGGCAGACCGAGTTGCCCGAGCCGTCGGAACCCGACCTGGCCGCGGTGATGGCCAAGGCGGAAGCGGCCGGGATGACGATCATGGCGCCCGCCTGAGTCCGGGCCTGAATCCGGGCCTGAACCTGTCCATTGCCGCCGGGTATCGGCCGGGAGGAGTGACCCGCCGATACCCGCCCCGGGCGGTCGTCCTTTTCGGACGGCCGCCTTTTTCGTGGGTCATTCCCCGGGTGGTCAGTCGCAGGTGTCGGCGATGGCGCGGGCGAGGGTCGGGATCTGCTCCATCGACAGGCCCGCGATGTTCATGCGGCTGTCGCCGACCATGTAGACCGCGTGGGCGTCGCGCAGGGTGTCGACCTGGTCCGGCGTGATGCCGAGGCGGGAGAACATGCCGCGCTGCGCCCCGATGAAGGCGAAGCGGTCGGAGCCGGTTTCGCGTTGCAGCGCCGCGGCCAGTTCGGTGCGCAGGGTGTTGATCCGGTCGCGCATCGCGGTCAGTTCGTCCATCCATTCACCGCGCAGACCGGGATTGGAGAGGATCATCTGCACCAGCGCCGCCCCATGATCGGCGGGGAAGGAATAGGCCAGCCGGTTCAGCGTGGCGAGGTTGCCCTGTACGGCTGCGCTGTGGCGGGCGGACAGGCTGACCACCAGAACCGCACCGGCGCGGTCGCGGTAGAGGCCGAAATTCTTCGAACAGGAGACCGCGATGACCAGTTCCGGCAGCTTGGAGGCGAGGAGCCGGGTGGCGGCGGCGTCTTCCTCGATCCCGTCGCCGAAGCCTTGATAGGCGATGTCGACCATGACCATGGCGTTGACCTGTTGCAGGGTCGCCGCGATCTGAGCCCATTGGGCGGCGGAGGGATCGGCGCCGGTCGGGTTGTGGCAGCAGCCGTGCAGCAGCACGACATCGCCTTCGGGTACGGCGGCGAGGTCTTCGAGCATGCCGGTCATGTCGAGCGCGCCCGTCTCGGTGTCGAAATAACGGTAGGTGCGGTGCTTCATGCCCATGGCCTGAAGTATCGCGGTGTGGTTGGGCCAGGTGGGATCGGGGACATGCACGGTGGCGTCCGGCCGGGCGAGGCGGATCAGTTCCAGCCCCTGCCGGATCGCGCCGGTGCCGCCGACGGTCGCCGCGCCCGCGCGGCGGGCCTGGGCGAGGTCTGTGCCCAGCACGAGGTCGGACATGGCCGAGACGAAGGCCGGATCACCGGCCAGCCCGGTATAACCCTTGGTCTGCTGGCTTTCCCACAGCTGGTGTTCCGCCGACTTGACCGCCTGCATCACCGGGGTGACGCCCTGGGAGTTGCGGTAGACCCCGACGCCGAGGTCGATCTTTTCCGGGCGCTGATCGGCCCGGTATTGCTCCATCAGCTTGAGGATCTGATCTTCGGGCTGGGCGCGCAGGTTTTCGAACAATTCAATTCTCTCCGGGGCCGGTTTCCACCGGCAGGGTCGGGAAGGCCCCCCATTCGGCCCAGGAGCCGTCATAGAGGGAGTGCGAGCGGTGGCCGATCCGTTCCAGCGCCAGCGACAGGATCGCCGCGGACACACCGGAGCCGCAGGTCGTGATCACGGGCCGCTTGAGGTCCACACCGGCCTGTTCGAACGCCTCTTTAAGGGCGGCATCATCCTTGAGGCAGCCCTCTTCGGTCAGCAGGTTGGCGAAGGGCAGGTTGCGCGAGCCGGGGATGTGACCACGGCGCAGGCCGGGGCGGGGTTCATCGGCCTCGCCCGCGAACCGAGCGGCGGGACGGGCATCGAGGATGCAGGTATCGGCCAGTTTCGACGCAGCGGAGACCTGGGTGACGTCCTTGATCAGGTGGTTCTGACGGCGGACGGTCATGTGGCGGTCGCGGACGATGGGGGCCATGTCTTCGATCGGGCGGCCCTCGGCCTGCCATTTCGGGAAACCGCCATCCAGCACGGCGACGTCATCCTGGCCCATCAGCTTGAACAGCCACCAGACCCGCGGCGCGGAGAAGATGCCGGCGCCGTCGTAGATCACCACCTGGTGGCCGTCACCGACGCCCATGGCGCGCATGCGGGACATGAATTTCTCGACCGGGGGGGCCATGTGCGGCAGGTCGGAGCGCAGGTCGCTGACCTCGTCGATATCGAAGTAGCGCGCACCGGGAATATGGGCCGCGTCGTATTCGGCCTTGCCGTCCCGCTCCATCGCCGGCAGGTACCAGCTTGCGTCGAGGATCCGCAGGTCCGGATCGTCGAGATGAGCGGCCAGCCAATCGGTGGAAACAAGCGTCTTCGGGTCGTCCTGCATCTTGTGCCTCTCCCTTCGGTCTGAGGAGATTTCCTACAGGGGTGCGGGGGATGAGGCAAGGGCGCGGGCCATGTGGGGCGCCCGGGCCGGACGGCGGTCAGACGGCGGACGGGGTCAGCCGCTCTGCTTGAGCAGGCGCTGCTTCTGGCGGTTCCAGTCGCGCTTGGCCGAGGTGTCGCGCTTGTCGACGTTCTTCTTGCCCTTGGCGATGCCGATCTTGATCTTCGCGATGCCGCGATGATTGAAATAGAGCACCAGCGGCACCAGCGTCATGCCCTTGCGCGCGGTGGCCTGCCACAGCTTGGCCAGTTCCTTGCGGTTGGCCAGCAATTTGCGCCGGCGGCGTTCCTCATGCTGGAAGGTCTTGGCCTGTTCGTAGGGCGCGACATAGCTGTTCACGAGCCACAGTTCCCCGTCTTCGACCGACGCATAGCTTTCGGCGATATTCGCGCCGCCCTGGCGCAGCGACTTGACCTCGGACCCTTCGAGCACGATGCCGCATTCGAGATCTTCCTCGATCGCGTAATCGAAACGCGCCCGCCGGTTTTCGGCGATCACCTTGTAGTTCGGGTCTGTCTTCGGTTTGGCCATGATCGCGCGGTCTTAGTCGGTTCCTGGTGTCGAGTCCATCTTTGCCGGATCCCCCTTGGAACTCCGGCTGAGGTCTATAACCTGTGGCGCGATTGGGAGGATTTCAACATGACAGAGACAATGAAGCGAATCGTGCTGGCCAAGCGGCCCGACGGTTTCCCCACGGACGAGAATTTCCGTCTCGAGGAAAGCCAGGTGCCCGAACCCGGCGAGGGCGAAGTGCTGGTGCGGGTCAAGTACATGTCGCTGGACCCCTATATGCGCGGTCGGATGGATGACGGGCCGAGCTATGCCGCCCCGGTTCCGGTCGACGGCACGATGGAGGCCGGCGCGGTCGGCGAGGTCATCGCCTCGAACGATCCGAAATTTGCCGTGGGCGATCATGCCTTCGGGATGTTCGGCTGGGCGACGCACGGGGTGCAGCCGGCCAAGATGATGCGCAAGGTCGATCCCGATCAGGCGCCGATCCAGACCTCGCTGGGGGTGCTGGGCATGCCGGGCTTCACCGCCTGGGCGGGCATGACCGCCTATTCCAACATGAAGGCCGGGGAAACCCTGGTCGTCGGTGCCGCCACCGGGCCGGTCGGGTCGATGGTGGGCCAGCTGGCCAAGCAGGCCGGGCTGCGCGTCATCGGTGTCGCCGGCGGGGCCGAGAAATGCGCCATGGCGGTCGACAAGTTCGGCTTCGACGCCTGCATTGATCACCGGGGCAAGGACGCCAAGGCGATGCGCGATGCGCTGGCCGCCGAATGCCCCGACGGGATCGACATCTATTTCGAAAACGTCGGCGGCCCGACCCTGGGCGGCGTGATCCCGCTGCTGAACCTGCATGCGCGGGTCATCATCTGCGGCATGATCGCCTGGTATTCGGGCGAGTCGGACGAAACGGGGTCGATGCCGCTGCAAAAGCTGTGGCGCTATTCGCTGGTCAAGCGGCTGACCATCCAGGGCCTGCTTCAGACCGACCACGTGGCGCGGTTCGGCGAATTCCTGAAGGAGGTCGCGCCCAAGGTCGCCGCGGGCGAGATCGCCTATTCGGAAGACGTGGCCGAAGGGCTGGAAAACGCGCCCGAGGCCTTCATGGGCCTTCTGAAAGGCAGGAATCTGGGTAAGCTCGTCGTCAAGGTGGGCTGATTCAAGACGGCGCCCGCCGCGTCGCGGGCGCCCGACCATTACCGGTGGGAACATCGTCCGGCCATTTGCCATGACGCCCCTCGGGGCCCGAGCCAAGGACCCTGACGATGACCGCCGAGTTCATGTTCATAACATTCACGCTGTTCCTGGCCGGGGTGGTCGCGGTGCCGATCGCCTCGAAACTGGGGCTGGGATCGGTGCTGGGCTACTTGATTGCCGGGATCGCGGTGTCGCCGGTGCTGTACTGGGCCGGGGTCGACGTGATCGCGTTGCAGCATTTCGCCGAGTTTGGCGTGGTCATGATGCTGTTCCTCATCGGGCTCGAGATGCAGCCGCGCACCCTGTGGGACATGCGCGCGCGCATCTTCGTCATGGGCGGGTTGCAGGTCACGGTGACGGCGGCGGCGGTGATGGGCGTGGCAATGCTGATGGGCCAGCCCTGGAGCGTCGCGCTGGCCATCGGCATGGTCTTTGCCCTGTCCTCGACCGCGATCGCGACCCAGACGCTGAACGAGAAGGGGCTGATGCGGTCCGATGGCGGGCAGGCCAGTTTCTCGGTCCTGCTGTTGCAGGATATCGCGGTGATCCCGATGCTGGCCTTCATCCCGCTGCTGGCCCTGCCCGACCTGTCCGAGGCGCTGCATCACGCCGATGACCATGGCGACGGGCATGGCGAGGCCGGGCTGAACCTGAGCCTGGTCGACGGGCTGGCCGGGTGGCAGACCGCGCTGGTGACGCTGGCGGCCATCGGCGTGGTGATCCTGGCCGGGATGTACCTGACCGGCCCGATCTTCCGCTTCGTGTCGCGGGCAAGGCTGCGCGAATTGTTCGTGACCGCGGCGCTGATGATGGTGGTCGGGATTGCCCTGCTGATGACCATGGTCGGGCTGTCGCCCGCGCTTGGCACCTTCCTGGCGGGCGTGGTGATGGCCAACAGCGAATACCGACACGAGCTGGAAAGCGATATCGAGCCGTTCAAGGGCATCTTCCTCGGCGTCTTCTTCATCACCGTGGGGGCCAGCATCGACTTTGCCCTGCTGCTGGAGAACCTTGCCCTGATCCTGGCCCTGACAATCGGGCTGATCGTGCTGAAATCCTTCGTCCTGCTGGTGGTGGGCCGGGCGTTCCGCCTGTCGGGCGGGGACAAGTGGCTGTTCGGGCTGGGCCTGGCACAGGCGGGGGAGTTCGGTTTTGTCCTGGTGTCCTTCACCGTGGCCTCGGCGGTGATCCCGCGCGAGGTGGCGGATATCCTTCTGCTGGTGGTGGCGCTGTCGATGCTGCTGACGCCTGCGCTGTTCATCCTCTATGACCGGGTGATCGCGCCGCGCTATTCCCGCGACCAGCAGCGCGAGGCCGACGATATCGAGGCCGATGGCAGTATCATCATCGCCGGGCATGGACGGTTCGGCGGCATCGTGAACCGCACGCTTCAGGCGGCGGGGATCAAGGCGACGGTGGTCGATTACAGCGACGAACAGCTGAAGATGCTGCGGCAATACGGGCTGCGGGTCTATTTCGGCGATGCGACGCGGCCCGACCTGCTGCATGCGGCGGGGATAGACCATGCCAAGATCCTGGTGATCGCCATCGACGGCAAGGCATCCATCACCGAACTGGCGCGGCACGTGCATGAGCATCACCCGCATGTCCATGTGGTGGCCCGTGCCATCGACCGCTGGCATGTCTACGACCTGTGGTCGGTCGGCTGCCGGGATATCATCCGCGAGACCTATGACAGTTCGATCCGGGCGACGCGGTCGGTGTTCGAGGCCATGGGCTATCCCCGTGACCGGGCCGAACGGATCGTCGACGTGTTCGAGGATTTCGACCGCTCCATGATGCTGGAACTGGCCGAGCTTTACGATCCCGAGGCGGCGAACAGCGAAGACAGCGCCTATGCGGCCCATGTCCGCCAGAACATGCCCACCTGGGAGGCAGAGCTGAACGGGCGGATGCGCCAGGTCATGGACGAGGTGGAGGCCGAGGGCGGGACGAAGCAGGGCTAGGCCGCGCCCTGCCCCGCGACTTCGGTCAGGCGAACAGCGCGACCATCTGCTGGGCGGAGGCCAGAAGCTGTCCGTCGAGGGCCCGGATCTCCATGTCCTGGACGGAATAGCCGTCGGCGGCGTGCTTGGAGGTCGTGCGGGTCAGCTGCCAGTCATTGTCCTGCGGCATCCGCGCCACGTCGAGCGCCCAGGTCACGGAACTGACCGGCGCGCCCTTGGTGAAGGTCGCCATGGCGGCGGGGGGCAGGTTGTCGGCATTGCAGATGAAGGCGATTTCCGGGTCGACATCGTCGCGCGCGGCAAGGCGCGTCCAGACGACCATTTCGGGCCGGTCCGACCCGCTGGCCAGCTGCGCGCCATCGGCCAGTTTGGCCTCGAAATTGCGGAAGAAGCTGGGGCCGGAGGACCGGCGGACCAGGTCGGGGCAATCATCGGGCAGCGGCACGGTCTGCGGGGCGATGTAGTCGTGGGCATAGGCACTTTCGCGCGCCGCGCCGAAGACGAAGGTGCAGCGCGCGCCGACCTTGCCGCCCGACACGCAATCGACCTGAACGAAAGACGACGTGCGGCCCTGGCGGATCAGGTCGACCTCGAAGGTGACGTCTTCGGCAATCGGCCGCAGGAAGCTGACCTGCATGGAGCGCAGGGCCGGCAGGTCAGGCTGTGCCAGCCGCGTGGCGGCCAGGGCAAGCGAGGCGGTGATGCCGCCGAAGGCCGTGCGACCCTGCATCCAATGGGGCGAGATATGCGCCGCGATCCGGCCATCCTGGCCCGACAGGTCGCGCACCATGTCACCGAGGGAGGGGACCTTCTCTTCGCTCATGTCACTGTCCTGATCTTCGGGAATTTCGGGGGCCAGAGGCATTGGCCCGGTCATGAAAGACGATCATGCAAGACGGGCCGGAGTTTCCCCCGGCCCGATGCTGTCACGCGACTTGGGCGACGCGCGACAGGTGGTAATCGGTATCGCCCAGCTGGGCGTCAATCATGATGATGCGCTTGGCGTAATGGGAGCCGGGATATTCCCAGGTCATCGCGATGCCGCCATGCATCTGGATCGCTTCCTCGGCCACGAGGCGACCGGCGCGGCCGATCAGGTTCTTGGCCATGGAGGCATAACGCGTGGCATCCGGCCCGCCCAGTTCGGCAGCGGCCTTGATGACGATCGAACGGCTCTGCTCGATCTCGGTCAGCATGTCGACGGCGCGGTGCTGAAGCACCTGGAAGGTGCCGATCGGACGGCCGAACTGCTTGCGCTGACCGAGGTATTCCACGGTCATCTTGTGCAGCACGTCCATCGCGCCAACCGCTTCGGAACACAGCGCCACGACACCGGCATTCACCGCGTCCTCGATGGCGGCATCCGCATCGGCAAGCAGCAGCTTGGCCGGGGCGTCCTCGAGCACGACCTCGGCCGCGCCGGCGCCGTCCATCATGGCATAGCCGGTGACCGACGCGTCGGAGGCCTGGACCTCGTAGACGGACAGGCTGTCACCGTCCTTGGCCGCGATCAGGAACACGTCGGCCGCCTGGCCGCCATAGACCACGGATTTGCGGCCCGAGACCTTGCCATCCTTCACGGTGGTCGAGAGGCCCGACAGGTCATAGGGCGCATCCAGTTCGCCAAGGCCGACCGCGTAGCGGGTTTCTCCCGAAAGCAGCGCCTCCTGATCCGCGCCGGCGGCGGTCATCAGGCGCGAGGCCATCAGCGCGCCCAGCACGGGTTCGGGGCAGAGCACGCGGCCCAGTTCCTCGAACACGACGGAGATGTCGAAGCCGGCGCCGCCCATGCCGCCCGCATCCTCAGGCGCCAGGGCAAAGAGCGCGCCGAGTTCGGTCAGCTCGCCCCACTTGGCGGGATCGTGGAAGGGTTCGGCATAGGCCACCTTGTTGCGATGTTCGATCTGGTACTTGTCGCCCAGGTAGCGTCGCAGGCTGTCCTGCAGCATCTGGCGGTCTTCGGTCAGGTCAAAATTCATCTCACAGCCCCAGCATGGTCTTGGTCAGGATGTTTCGCTGGATCTCGTTCGAGCCACCGAAAATCGAGGTCTTGCGGTTGTTGAAGTAACGCGCCGCGTTGTTGGCATGGCCTTCGGGTGCCACGTCGAGGTTGGACCCGGACAGCGAGCCGGGGAACGGCGCGGCATTGGGGCCAAGCGCACGGCGGCGTAGGTCCTTGAGCTCCTGGTTGATGACGGTGCCCTTGATCTTGAGGATCGAGGTTTCCGGACCGGGGGAGCCGTTCTTCTGCGCGGTGAAGAGCATCCGCAGGTTGGTCAGCTTCATCGCTTCCAGGTCGATCTCGGCCTGGGCGACGCGGGCGGCGAAGAGCGGGTCTTCGGCCAGCGGCTTGCCGTTGCGCATGATCTTCTTGGACAGCGCCTTGACCTCTTCCAGCTCCAGCATGGAGAACCCGACGCCGGCGATGCCGGTGCGTTCATGGGTCAGCAGGTACTTGGCGATGGTCCAGCCCTTGTTTTCCTCGCCGACGAGGTTCTTCAGGGGCACGCGGACATCGGTGAAGAAGACCTCGTTCACCTCGTGGCCGCCCTCGATCAGCTTGATCGGGCGCACTTCGACGCCGGGCGTCGACATGTCCACGAGGATGAAGGAAATGCCTTCCTGCTGCTTCACGTCCGGGTCGGTGCGGACAAGGCAGAAGATCCAGTCGGCATGCTGGCCCAGCGTGGTCCAGGTCTTCTGGCCGTTGATGACCCATTCGTCGCCATCCTTGACGGCGCGGGTCTTGAGCGAGGCGAGGTCCGACCCGGCGCCCGGTTCGGAATAGCCCTGGCACCACCAGTCATCACCGTTGAGGATACGCGGCAGGTAGTAATCCTGCTGTTCCTTGGAGCCGAATTTCTGCAGCACCGGGCCCAGCATGCCGAGGCCGAAGGGCACGATGCGCGGGGCATAGGCGGCGCAGCTTTCCTCGTCGAAGATGTGACGTTCGACCGGGCCCCAGCCGGGGCCGCCGAATTCCTTGGGCCAGGTGGTGGCCAGCCAGCCCTTCTTGTTCAGGATCGCGTGGTAGCGTTCCATGATCTCCTTGGTCAGCTCGCCGCCATTCTTGACCGCGTCCCGGATGTCATCCGGCAGGTTCTCGGCAAAGAAATCGCGAACCTCCTGACGGAAGGCCTCTTCTTCGGGGGTGAAGTTCAGGTCCATCTTCGTTCCTCCTTACGAATTCATGTCGGCAAAGGTGGTCCCGTCCGCCGCCATCTTGCGCAGCAATTCAGGCACCTGCCAGTAATGCGGGTCTTCCTTGGCGTACTCCTCCATACGGGCGACCAGCTCTTTCGCGCCTATCGTGTCGGCGTAGTGCAGCGGGCCACCGCGGAACCGCGGGAAACCGTAGCCGAAGAGGAAAACCATATCCACATCGACGGGGCGTTTCGCCGTGCCGTCCTCGACCACGCGGGTGGCCTCGGCGATCATGGCGGTCATGTAGCGGTCGACGATGTCCTGGTCGCTGAAATCCTTGGGCGTGATGCCCTTTTCGGCGCGGACGTCGTCGATGATCTTCTCGACCTCGGGGTTCGGCACCGGAGCACCGGTTTCGTACATGTAGTAGCCTTTGCCGGTCTTGCGACCGTACCAGCCGTTTTCGCAGATCTTGTCGGCAACGTCGCCGGCATAGCGCTCGTTCGGGTCCATGCCCTCTTCCTTCTTGCGCTGCCGAGTCATGTAACCGATGTCGAGCCCCGCAAGGTCACCGACCTTGTTCGGCCCCATGGCAAAGCCGAACGCCTCGAGCGCGGTGTCGACCTGCTGCGGGGACGCGCCGTCGAGCACGAGATAGGCGTTGGTCTTGCCGTAATGGCCGAGGATCCGGTTGCCGATGAAGCCGTCGCAGACCTGCGCCAGCACGCCGACCTTCTTGAGCTTCTTGGCCAGGGCAAAGCCGGTGGCCAGCGCGTCGGGCGCGGTTTTCGCGCCCTGCACGATTTCCAGCAGGCGCATCACGTGGGCCGGCGAGAAGAAGTGCAGGCCCAGCACGTCCTGCGGACGGTTCGTCATCTCGGCGATCTGGTTCACGTCCAGATACGAGGTGTTCGACGCCAGAATCGCGCCCGGTTTGCAGATCGTGTCGAGCTTGCCGAAGATGTCCTTCTTGATCTCCATCTTTTCGAAGACGGCTTCGATCACGAGGTCAACATCGGCCAGGTCTTCCATCGCCAGAGAGGGTTCCAGCATGGCCAGCGCGGCGTCGCGCTTGTCCTGGCTCATCTTGCCGCGGGACACGGCCCCGTCGAGGTTCTTGGTGATCGTGGCAACGCCGCGGTCCAGGCCTTCCTGCTGCACTTCGATCAGGCGCACGGGGATGCCCGCAAGCAGACAGGAGGTGGTGATGCCCGACCCCATCGTGCCGCCGCCGATCACGCCGATCTTGTCCAGCGGGCGGGTGTCGCCCTTGGCCTCGGGGATGTTCGACACGGCGCGTTCACCGAAGAAGGCGTGGATCAGGCCGGACCGCTGGGGCGAGTTCATGCAGGTCATGAAATGCTCACGTTCCTTGGCCAGCCCTTCGGCCAGCGGCAGGGTCGCGGCCTCGATTGCCTTGACGCATTCGGCCAGGTTGATCAGGTGCGGGTTCTTCTTCTGGACCATGGCGAGCGTGTTGCTGATCGCTTCCGGATCGGCCTTGGCCTCGATCTGATCGGTGCGGCGGGTCGGCAGGGTGCCGGCGATGACCTCCTGCCCCATGGCGATGGCGATCTCGCGCGGGTCGCCGGGTTCGACGATGCGGTCGATGGCGCCCTTTTCAAAGCCTTCCTCGACCGGGGCGTGGCGACCGGACACGGCGATGTCCAGCGCGAAGCCGACGGAGGAGACACGAGGCAGGCGCTGCGTGCCGCCGGCGCCAGGAATGATGCCCAGCAGGACCTCGGGCAGGCCGAACTTGGCGCCCTTCATGCCGACGCGGGCATGGGTGGCCAGCGCGGTTTCATAGCCGCCGCCCAGCGCGGTGCCGTGGATGATCGAAACGGTGGGAATCGCGCTCGCCTCGAGATCGTTGAGCACTTCGGTCAACGAGGGCATCTTGGGCGGCTTGCCGAATTCGCGGATGTCGGCCCCCGCGATGAAGGTGCGGCCGGCGCAGTAGATGGCGATCGCCTTGGCCTTTGCCTCTTCGTTGATCGCCTTGACCGCGGCGACCAGCCCTTCGCGCACGGCGATGCCGGTGGCGTTGACAGGCGGATTGTCGATGCAGATCAGGGCGACCTCGCCCTCGTAGCCGTAGCTGACGGCGTCGCTGGTGGAATTGGCTTCGGCCATGGTTGTCCCCTTGCCTTTCGGGTTGTCGTCCATGGGAGGGTGCCGCGCAGCACGTGACCGGCGGGTCAGTTCCCCTCCCTCTTGCGGCGCAACCTAAGGCGCGGGGGGCGGGGCGTCAATTAGTGGAACTGAGTTTTGCAGTGCAGAATTGAAGCACCCGCGCGCGGTATCCTCCGACGTCGCCGGAAGAACGGTCGCGGAGGTCCGCGCCGGGCCCGGAGACCACGGTGCGAAACGAGGTCAGCCGGGGATAATCTCGAACTTGACCACGTCGACCATGCCGCGGTCGGTGATCTTCAACGCGGGGATGACCGGCAGGGCCAGGAAAGCCAGTTGCAGGAAGGGTTCGTCCAGCGTGACGCCCAGCGAGAGCGCGGCCTTGCGCAGGTCGACGAGGGTGTCATGCACGACCTCGAACGGCTCGGTAGACATCAGGCCGGCAACTGGCAGGGCCAGTTCGGCCAGCACCGCGCCGTCGCGCACCACGACGAAACCGCCCTGAAGCTCTGACAGGCGGTTCGCGGCCAGGGCCATGTCGTCGTAATCGGCCCCGACGACGGCAATGTTGTGGTGATCGTGGCAGACCGTCCCGGCAATCGCGCCGTGTTTCAGGCCAAAGCCCTTCACGAATCCGGTGGCGACATTGCCGTTCTTGCCGTGGCGTTCGGCCACGGCGATCTTGACGAGGTCGCGATCGAGATCCGGGCGCTTGTCGCCATCGGTGATCGCGATCTCTTCTTTCAAGTGTTCGGTGATGATCTTGCCGGGCACGATGCCGATCACGTCCGTTTCGGTGCGGTTGCCACCGGTGCGGAAATGATCGGGCGTCAGGTGCGGTGCCTTGACCGAATTCCGGCCGACGGGCGGGGTGATCCGACGGGCGGCAAAGGCCGCGTCCTCCATCACCACGCCGGCGGACATGACCATGCTGGCGCGACACTCGGCGATATCGGGGATGGCGACGATATCGGCGCGCTTGCCCGGAGAGACCTGGCCGCGATCCTTCAGCCCGAACGCCTCTGCCGCGGAAAGAGAGGCGGCGCGGTAGACGGCAATGGGCGGGCAGCCCAGGCGGATCAGCTCGCGGATCATGTAATCCAGGTGGCCGTGTTCGCCGATATCCAGCGGGTTCCGGTCGTCGGTGCACAGGCACATATAGGCCGAGGTCAGTTCGGTCAGAAGCGGCTGAAGCGCGTGAAGGTCCTTGGAGACGGAGCCTTCGCGGATCAGCACGCGCATCCCCTTCTGCAGCTTCTCGCGCGCCTCTTCGGCGGTGGTCGCCTCGTGTTCGGTGCGAATGCCGGCGGCGACATAGGCGTTCAGGTCGCGGCCCAGAAGCTGGGGACAATGGCCGTCGATATGACGCCCGCGAAACGCCTCGAGCTTGGCCATGCAGCCGGGATCCTGGAAGATCACGCCGGGGTAGTTCATGAACTCGGCCAGCCCGATCACCTGGGGATGGTCCATCAGCGGCGTCAGGTCGTCCGCCTCGATCTGCGCCCCGGCGGTTTCCATATGCGAGGACGGCACGCAGGAGCTGAGGTTGACGCGGATATCCATCAGCGTCTCGCTGGCGGAGGCGAGGAAATATTCGATCCCGGGCACGCCGATCACGTTGGCGATCTCGTGCGGGTCGCAGATCGCGGTGGTCACCCCGCGCGGGCCGACGCAGCGGTCGAATTCATGCGGGGTGACCAGAGAGCTTTCGATATGCAGATGCGTGTCGATGAAGCCGGGCACGAGGGTCTGGCCGGTCACGTCGATGATCCGCTCGCCCTCGTAATCGGCACCGATGCCGACAATGGTATCGCCGCAGATCGCGACATCGCCCGGAATGCGGCTGCCGGTGACCATGTCCCAGACCTCGCCCCCGCGCAGGACGATATCGGCGGGCGCATCGCCACGCCCCTGTGAAATGAGACGGGAGAGCGGTTGGGTCATGGGCGGCTCCTGCTGGTTGGGATCAGGCAAGCGCAGGGGGCGGCGAATGTCCAGTCCATTGGTGCCGTTTCGCACCCTACGGGCAGGTGCCATGCGGTCCGTGCAGGGCCGCCCGTACCCCTGCCGCCCTTTACCCCGCCCGGGAATGGACCGATACAGGATGCAAAGCACAAGGAGCCGTTCATGAGCCTCTTCTCCCTCCCCCCGATCCCCGAAATTCCCGTCAATGGCGAGAGCGACGGTTATGCCGTGCGCCGTATCTTCTGCGTCGGGCGCAACTATGCCGATCACGCGCTGGAAATGGGCCATCAGCCCGACCTGGAGGCGCCGTTCTACTTCACCAAGGCGCCCGCGCATCTGTGCCTGTCGGGCGCCAGCGTGCCCTACGCCCCCGGTACCCAGGATTTCCATCACGAGATGGAGCTGGTCGTGGCCCTTGGCGCGCCGGTTTTCCGTGGCGACCGCGATACCGCGCAGGCGGCGGTCTATGGCTATGCGACGGGGCTGGACATGACCCGGCGGGATCGCCAGCAGGACGGCAAGGACAAGCGTCGCCCCTGGGACCTCGGCAAGGATTTCGAGGACGCGGCGGTGATCGGTCCGATCACCAAGGCCGGCGATTTCGGCAAGGTAGCCAAGCAGGAGATCACGCTGACCGTCAATGGCGAGGTGCGCCAGCATGCGCGGCTGGACCAACTGCTGCACGACATCCCCGCCGTGATCGCGCACCTGTCGGGCTATTACCACCTGGCGCCGGGCGACCTGATCTATACCGGCACCCCCGCCGGTGTCGGGGCCGTTCAGGCCGGGGATGTCCTGGAAGGGCGGATCGAGGGGCTGGACCCGGTCCTGCTGACGCTCACCGATCCGGAATGAACAGCGCTGAAGGCGGCGCTGCTGTCAACGGCGGGCCAGCCCGAGGCGGCTGGCATGCCACGCGGCCTCGGCCCGGGACGAGATGCCGAGCTTGCGGTAGACGTCCTTGATATAGCTGGCGACGGTGCTTTCGGCGATGCCAAGCTCCCGCGCGACCTCGGCATTGCGCAGCCCGCGCCCGATCAGGCCCAGCACCTCGGTTTCGCGATCCGTCAACCGGACGTCCTCGTCGGAGGCGGGGCCGGTCAGGCGGAAATGGTCCATGATGCGGCGCGCGATGGACGGCGACAGGGCGGGCACGCCATCCAGGATCTGCTGCAATTGCCGGATCAGCACGCTGGCCGGGTTTTCCTTGAGCAGGTAGCCATCCGCCCCGGCCGACAGGGCCGCCACCACCGTGGCGTCATCGCCCATCACCGTCGTCACGACGCAGAGCGTGCCGGGATGGCGTGCTTTCATGATCCGCAGCAGGTCGAGCCCCGACCCGTCCGGCAGGCCGAGGTCCAAGAGCGCCAGATCGTAGCCGTCATCCACCATCGCTCGCGCCTCGCGCAGCATGGCGGCGGTTTCGACATCGACCTCGCCGTAAGCCTCCTGAAGGATGGCGCGCAACCAGTCGCGGGTTTCCGCGATATCCTCGAGGATCAGGACCCGGTAGGGCCGTGTGCCCGGCTGGCCGTCGCCCATGCTCACTCTCCCGCATCCCTCAGGTAGACCAGTGGCACCGGGTCCGCGCCCAGCGGCAGCGCCGCCCGCAGGGTCGTACCGGTGCCGTTCGGCGCCGTACGGATGGCAAAGCTGCCGCCCCGCGCCTCAGTCCGCGAGCGCAGGTTGCGCAGCCCGTTGCCACGTCCGCCCACGGGTTTCTGCATCAGCCGGTCAGGATCGAACCCGCCGCCATTGTCCGAGATCGTCAGCACCAGGTGATCGGCCTCGCGCCCCTCGCCCTGGCTGACCCGGATCTCGGCCCGGTCGCAGGCTGCGTGGTGCAGGATGTTGCTGGCGCCTTCGCGCAGGATCGCCCGGATCGAATTGACCGCCATGGGCGAGACGCGGATGTCGGGCACATCGACCTGCCAGTCCAGCGCCACCCCGCCCGAGGCCAGGTGTTCACCGATCTCGGCCCGCATGTCGGCCAGCAGCACCGTCAGTTCGGTCGGCTCACCGCTGGGGTTCGACACGGTTTCGCGCAGGTCGGTCAGGGTCTGGCGGATCAGGTCGTTCTTGCGCCCGGCATCCGAGGAATGCAGCGCGCCCAGCAATTGCACCCCGATATTGTCATGCATGTCGCGATTGATCCGCTGGCGTTCCTGTTCGGCCCCAGCCTCGTAGGCGCGGCGGCGTTCGACGAATTGCGACGCCATCTGCAGCACGTTGGACACCCGCGCGGCATCCTGCGCCGAAAACAGGCGCCGCCCGCGATGCGGCCAGTGCATACGCAGGTCCTCGACCCCGTCGATACCGGGTACGTCCATCGCCTCGCCCTCCTGCCGCAGGGCGGGCTGGACGACGGGCGCGGGGGCCGGTTCGATGCGGATGGGCTGGAACAGTTCGGCCAGCAGGTCGATCATCTTCTGCCGCTGCTCGGGTCCCGTGGGCGCCAGCGCCACGCCCGACACGAGGTCGAACAAGTCGGCCGTCGACAGGACCTGCCGCCCGTTCAGCCAGCGGGCCATCGTGTCACGTGCCGGCAGGTAGACCAAAGCCACGAAAAGCAGCGAGAAGGAGAAGGCCGGGATCCGGTCCATCGTCACCGCGAAGATCAGGAGCGCGTCCAGCAGCAGCAACAGCGCCACGCCGCCGGCATAGAAGAGCGCCCGGAAGGCCCAGAACTCGAGGTCGAACAGGCGGTAGCGGGCGACGCCCAGCCCCAGCCCGACATAGACGATCAGGAACAATGCGAAAGCGTATCCCTGGCTGATCTGCGGTTGCAGGCCAAGCGCCTGGGGCAGCGCGATCAGGCTGACGAAACCGCCCGCGCCGATCACCACCGACAGACCGAACCAGCGCAGGGCAGCGCGTTCGCTGGGCTTGCCGCGGGTGGCGAAGACCTGACCGATCGCGGCAACGACGATCAGGGACATCTCGATCAGGACGGGCAGGTGGATGTTGAACGCCATGGGCTCGGGCACACGGAAGTAGGCGAGCAGGCCCCAGGTGCCGAAGACCGCGACGACGAGGCCCGGCGCCCATTTCGGCAGGTAGCGCGCGGGATAGACCAGGAAGAGGCTGATCATGCCGATGCCGAAGGTGATCGCGCCCAGGCTGTTGATCGACGAGGCCCAGGCGAAGACCTGCTCGGCCACTGCCAGTTCGCGGGTCGAATAGAACGCCGCCGCATGGGACGAGATCAGCAGGCCGACCCCAGACAGGGCCAGGTAGCCTGCTGCCGGTTCACGGCTGCGCATCGACAGGACCCAACCGCCCAGGAGGGTCGCAGCGAATCCCACGAACAGCTGCACCCAGAAGACGACAGGCAGGTCGGCGACCGGGCGGGTGTCGCGCGGCGCGACAGAGATGCTGTCGCCCCCTGCCGTGGTCAGCAACACCTGCCCGGAGCGGAGCATGTCGTGCATCTGCCCCTGCTTGGCGAAGAACTCGTACAGGCGCGTGACGGTGGGCAGGCCGTCCGGTTCTTCC
Source organism: Pseudooceanicola atlanticus (assembly GCF_000768315.1). GTDB lineage: Bacteria > Pseudomonadota > Alphaproteobacteria > Rhodobacterales > Rhodobacteraceae > Pseudooceanicola > Pseudooceanicola atlanticus. The sequence goes on along the minus strand of NZ_AQQX01000001.1, from coordinate 178,626 downwards.
ATCTTGTCGATGGCGTCCAAGGCCACCCGTGCCTCGCCTGTGCTGATCCCGGTGAGGATCGTGCCGGGGGCGATCGCCGCCCCGGGCCCTGTCTCGGCGACGCCGGTGACCCGCAGCCCCGACTCTGCGGGCGCCAGGCGCAGGCCCATCCAGGGCTGCGACAGGTCGAGGTAAAGGACCAGTATGGTCGACAGCACGGCAAGCGCGCTGAGCACGTAGAAGGGCAAGGCAAGGGAACGTTTCAAGTCGGTCGGTCCAATTATGAATGCGCTGGCGAATGGAAACCGGTCACCAAAGTTAAACTATCTTGTGATCAAGGGCTTGTTCCCCCCCTGAACAGGGGGGGGAATGTTGCGATCCAATCGGTATTGATATCGCCACAGCGCAATTTCATGCGCAATTGGAGACTTTCGAATATGCAATTTTCTTTGACGACCAAGCTTGCCGCCGGCCTGTCCGTGCTGGCGCTGGCAGCCTGCAACACGACCGGTGGCGGCACCGCCTCGACCAGCGGCGGCACATCCAATACGAGCGCGGCACCGGCCGCCTTCCAGGCGTCTCGGGATGCCGCGAATGCGAAGCTGCCGACCACCACGATGCCGACCTCGCTGAATGCGACCTATGTGGGCGAAACCTTCCAGGTTCTGAGCGACACCAATGCGCAGGCCGTCGGCAACGTTCTGGCAGACCTGACGCTGAACGCCACCTGGACCGACGGTCAGAGCGGCAACGTATGGTCCGGCAAGGCCACCAACCTGCGCGGGGAGCTGAACGGCCAGCCCTTCGACCTGATCGACGAGATGGACGTGGACACCAGTGCGCAAAGCTCCATCACCCGTGTCGTCGTCCCGCCCAGCCAGTTCAACCCGGGCGGCCAGACCAGCGGCATCGCGAATATCGCGCTGACCGGCACCGGGACGTCCGGCGGCAAGACCTACCGCGCGAACATGATGCTGACCGGCACGTTCCGCGGTGACGACGAATCCGCGATCGTCGGGTCCAGCTCCAGCCAGATTTACGACACCTCGGTGCAAAGCGTGCAGCCTGTGCTGACCGGCGCACCCGAAGTCGGATCGGCCGATCCCAACTTCTACGCCAACCGCCAGTAATCCGGTCAGCGCCCCGGGCGGAGTGAGGTCCGGGGCGCCAGCGGTCCATTATATGACCAATACCTTTGACAAGTTTCCGGGCCGCGGCAGCCAGCGATCCTTGGGTCGCTGGCTGTTCCTATTCATCGGCCTGTTCGGGCTGATGACCCCTGTCGGACCCGTATGGTCCGATACGGCGCTGCGCCCCCCGCAGCCCCGGGCGATGGCTGAAACCGTTTCGTCCCAAGCGAATCCCGCGGACCATGCCATCGCCCTTGTCAGCCAGGGACGGATGCAGGACGCGCTTGCTGTCCTGCTTGCCTGGCAGCCGACCACCCCCGCCGATCTTGAACGCAAATTGTGGAGCGAGGCGGTGCTGCTGCGCCAGCTGGGCCGCCGCGACGACGCCCTGCCCCGGCTCGAGGCGCTGGTCGCCAGCCGCCCGGATGTCCCTCGGTTCCGCATCGCCCTGGGCGAGGTGCTGACCGAGACCGGTCAGACGGATCGCGCGCGGCTGCATTTCTCGGAAGGGTTGGCCGGTGCCCGGTCCGAGGCCGACCGCCTGCGCGCCGAGGAAGGGCTGAGCGCGCTTGGCACCGACCGGCCGCTGAGCGGCTATTTCGGCTTTTCCCTCGTGCCTTCGACCAATGCGGCGCAGGCGACCAGTGCCACGACGTTCCGCGGACCCTTCGGCCTGGTCCGGATCAACCCCAATTCCCGCAAGCGCAGCGCCATGGGCGTGCAGCTGGATGGCGGCGTCAGCTACGCGCCGCGCATCGGGCCGCGCAGCCGTCTGCGCTTTGGCCTGTCCTCCACCGTCGAGCTGTTTGACGGCAACGCGCCCGACGATCTGCGGATGCGGGCCGAAATCGCGCTGGTGCATGACCTGTCCCAGCGAACCCAGGTCGAGGCAGGGGTGACCTATTCCGCGCGCTGGATCGACAACAAGCCCTATTCCAAGGGCCCGGGCCTGACCTTCGGGCTGACCACCATGCCGACGAACCGCGACCGTCTGCAGGTCTTCGCTGTGGCCGAACAGCTGGACCATGACAGCGCACCGGGGCTGGACGGCACCCGCGCGCTTGGCGTCCTGTCCTATGCCCATGCGCTGTCGCCGCAATTCAGCGTCCGAGGCCTGTTGCGGCTGGAGCGAAACGACGCGGCCCAGGCCAGCGCGGCCTTTTCGGCCTGGGATGCCGGGCTGGGCGCGACCTACCTGTTCCGCGGCGGGCTGCGCATCGGCATGGACGTGACCTGGCGCGAGGCACAATTCGACGGCCCGAGTTTCGTCTTCGGTGCCACCCGCCGCGACGAACAGCTGTCGGCCACCCTGCGGATGAGCCATTCGCAGATCAATTTTGCCGGCTTCGCACCCGAGCTTGAGGTCAGCCATACACGGCGCAATTCGAACATCTTCGTCTACAGCTTCGACGAATTGTCCGCCCGGGTCGGCCTGATCAAGCAGTTCTGATTTGATCGCTCTGTTCCGGCAATTCCGGCCCGGCAGATTGCCAACAGTCTACGCTGCACTGCGGCAAATTGTGGCGCCCCCCGTTTCAACAGGGGGTGAGCGGCAATTTCTGCACCCGCGAGGCGTGCAAAACCGCTAACGTAGGTTCATGAGTCGTAAACAACGCCTGACCGCCGATGACTGGCTGAATGCCGGTCTCCAGGCCCTCGCGGCTTCGGGGCCCGAAGCCCTGAAGGCCGAACCGCTTGCGCGGGCGCTGGAGACGACCAAGGGGTCCTTCTACTGGCATTTCGACGATGTGCCGCGCTACCGGCAGGCTCTGCTGGATTTCTGGCGCGACATGAGTTCTGCGATGCCCGATGCCCCGGACGAGAAATCCGTGGCGGTGTCGCAATTGCAGGAAATGATGCGCGACGGGTTCGGCGGGGACCCGGCCACCGAGGCCGCCATGCGCAGCTGGTCCACCACGGATCCCGGTGTGGCCGAGGCGATCGCGGCGCTCGATGCGGCGCGAATCGCCTACCTCGAGCAGGTGTTGCGCCAGTTGGGCGTGACCAACCCGCAGATCGCAAAGGCACTCTATGCCGCGAAGGTAGGGATGGGGTCGCTCTCGGACGACCTGGCGGATGACGACGCGTTGACCACGCTTGTCGACCTGGTCCTGGCCCTGCGCTAAAGCCGCCGCGCGAACAGATCAACAAAGCGCTGCCGCGCCTCGGGCAGCGGTTTGCGGCCCAGATCGGGCGCCAGATGTTCGGACAGGAAGTAGCCCGTCAGTCGGAACCCCTGCGCGATCTCGGCATCCGGCGCGTCGCCCTGGCGCAGCAGGCAGGGCGGCAGGGGCAGCAGCCGGTCCGCGTAATCCCCCGCGCCGGCCCGCGTCACCGCCCGCCCCGTGCGCGGAGAGACATAGGCCAGCCCCTCGGTCGCGCCGGTCACCGCGCAGGAGGTCAGGTCGAGCCCGAAGCCCAGATCCTCCAGCAGCGCGACCTCCCAATGCAGGTAGGCGAGCGGCCAGATCTCCGACTGCCCCAGAAGATCCAGAAGCGCCTCGGTCCTCTGGTAGAGCGCGGGATGCGGTTCCCGCTCCGGCAGGGAAAAGCACAGAAGCGCGGTGACGGTGTTCAGCCCCGCCAGCGCCATCCGGTCGCCCATCACCTGGGCCGAGCGGGATCGCAGCGGTTCGACGGCGAAGCCGCCCATATGTTCCTGAAGCCGCGCTTTCCAGGTGATGTCCAGCTGCGCCCCGGGCTGCAGCACCGGGGCCAGCTTGCGCGAGGTGCCACCGCGCACGACGCCGGCATGGCGGCCATGGCCGGGGGTAAAGACCTCGGCAATCGCCGCGCTTTCGCCATGCCGCCGCACCGACAGCAGGATACCCTGATCGCGCCATTCCATGCCTTCTTATCGGTCCCCTTGCGCGGTTCGGCAAGTTGGCGCAATGCTTTGGCCATGGATGACATGCTGTCCCCGCCTGCCCGCGCCGTCGCGGCGCTGATCGCCCTTGCCGCGGCCGTGTCGCTGGCCGCGCAATTCGTCGCGGTCGGGCTGGATCATCCCGAGTACAGCCACGGCGAAACCCTTTGGCGGCTGGCGCGCTATTTCACCATCCTGACCAACCTGATGGTCGCCGGGACCTATGCCGCGCTTGCCCTGCGCGGGCGGGTGGGGTCGCCTGTCTGGCTGGGCGGCGTGACGCTGTGGATCGTCATTACGGGGGTCGTCTATCACCTGCTGCTGGCGGCGACGGATACCCACGACACCGCGGTGTCCTGGTACGCCAATATCGGCCTGCACAGCGTCGTGCCCGGGCTGGTCGCGCTGTGGTGGCTGGCCGCCGGACCGCGCGAGGGGCTGGGAATCAATGCCGCGCTGCTCTGGCTGCTCTGGCCGTTGCTTTATGTCTGCTACGCGCTGCTGCGGGGACAGATCGACGGCACCTACCCCTATTTCTTCACCGATCCCACGCGGATCGGATGGCAGGGCGTGGGGATGTGGACGCTGATCCTGGCCGGGGCGTTCTTCGCGGCGGGGCTGTTGCAGATCGCGCTGGCCCGGCTGCTGCGCAACCGCTAATCGGCGAGGCCGGGTTCATCCAGAAGGTGACGACCGGCGCGGTCCTCGACCTCGACCACCCACAGATCGGGATCATAGCCGCGCTGGCGTGTGATTGCGGTGTCGACCTCAGCCTCGGGCCCTTCGGCCAGGGCCATCCATTTGCGCCCGCCGGTTTCCAGGTCAAAGCTGCGCTGGAAGGCAACCGCCTTTCCGTCCAGCGTCGACAGCTTGACCAGAACCGCGCCGCCGGTGTCATCGCCATGGGCCACGACAAAGGCCGGGATGTCCGACAGGCGCAGCCGGGTCAGGTAGGCGTCGATCCACATCCGGGCTGTCAGGCGCATGACTGAATTTTTCCTTTTGCCTTTCGGAGGTTTCTGGATACCTTCCAAGCGATTTCAAGGAGGAAGATTTCCATGACCGAATACCAGAAAGCTACCATGGCACCACGACTGCTTGTCCTTATCGGCGCAGCGCTGATCGCGTTGAAAACCTACGGCGGCGTCGCTCTTGTCCCCGATCCGCTTCAGACCACCGTGGGTGGCATCCTCGGCCTGGCCGGGGTGGCCTGGTACATTCTGGCCTACCGCAAGCTGCGTAAGGAACCCTAATTCCCGTCCCGGAAGTCGAGCCCCATTTCCGAATAGCGCTCGGCCTCTTCCAGCCAGTTCTCGCGTACCTTGACCTGCAGGAACAGGTGGACGCGCCGGCCGAGGAACTCTTCCAGCTCCTCCCGCGCGGCCTTGCCGATCGCCTTGACGGTTTCGCCCTTGTTGCCCAGCACGATGCCCTTATGACCGTCGCGGGCGACATAGATCACCTGGTCGATCCGGGCAGAGCCATCCTTGCGCTCTTCCCAGTTCTCGGTTTCCACCGTCATCTGGTAGGGCAGTTCCTGGTGCAGGCGCAGGGTCAGCTTTTCACGGGTCATCTCGGCCGCGATCATGCGCATGGGCAGGTCGGCGATCTGGTCCTCGGGGTAGAGCCAGGGGCCTTCGGGCATCTCGCCCGCCAGCCATTCCTTCAGGTCCTTCACGCCGTGGCCCTTTTCTGCCGAGATCATGAAGGTCTTCTCGAAGGCGTGGCGTTCGTTCAGCTTTTCGGTCAGGGCCAGCAGCACCGGCGCCTCGACCCGGTCGATCTTGTTGATGGCGAGCACGATGCGGGCATGGGGCATGTTGGCAATACCGTCCAGGATACGCTCCACCCCGTCGGTGATGCCGCGATGCGCCTCGACCAGCAGGACGACGATATCGGCATCCGACGCCCCGCCCCAGGCCGCCGCGACCATGGCCCGGTCCAGCCGCCGTTTCGGCGTGAAGAGCCCCGGCGTGTCGACAAAGACGATCTGGGCCTCTCCTTCCAGCGCGACGCCGCGGATTCGGGCGCGGGTGGTCTGGACCTTGTGGGTGACGATGGACACCTTGGCCCCCACCATCCGGTTGGTGAGGGTGGATTTGCCCGCATTGGGCTCTCCGATCAGGGCGACGAATCCGGCGCGGGTGGTCATGGCGTGCTTTCTGTCTGGAACGGGCGCAGTCTAGCGCGGCAGGGGGGCCGCGGACCAGTGCCTCATGCCGTATCCAGCACCAGGGGGCAATGGTCGGAAATTTCCGGGTCGCGGATGACGTCGAAGGCCGCATCCTTGAGCGGGCCGTTCACCGCCATGTAATCGGCGAATTTCTCTGCCTTGCCGTAATGCGAGGTGCGGGTGCCGTCGAAGCCGCGGGTCGTGACCAGTTCGTAAGGCGCGACCGGCGCCAGCAGGCGAAGCGTTTCGGATCCGGGCAGGATATTGAAATCCCCGCACACCGCCAGCTTTTCGCCCGGCGCGATGACGCCCTGGATCATCGACACGAACTTGCCCGCCTGGATGCGGCGCATGGGCGTGTCCATCTTGCCCATCGGGTCGCGCAGCCCGTGCATATGGGCGACGCTCAGCATGCCTTCATCGGGATCATAGACCCGCACCGCGTGGGCCGTGCGCGACCGGGGATGATCGCCGAACCCGTTGGGCGAGAACTGGCCGTGGACAAAGCCCTGGGCCTGCGACACGACCGTCAGGTCCTTGCGAATATAGGTCGCCAGCCCCCAGAGCGTCTGGACCGGCACATCGCCATGCCACAGCTCGCCCTTCGCAGCGGGGCAGAAATGGGCGAAATGGCCGGGCAGAGCGCGCTTCACATCGCCCAGCACATCGGCACGTTGCAGCAGGTCCATGCCGTCATCGCGGTATTTCAGCCATTCGGCGGGGGCGTCGGGGGTATGCACGACCTCCTGCAGGCACAGGATGTCGGGGCGGGTCTCGGCCAGCCAGGCGATCATGTCCTCGTGCAGGCGCCCACCCCAGGCGTTCAGGCTTACCACTTTCATTGTCTCAGGCCCCCAGCCGTTCCAGCAGGGCCTTGGCCGCCGCCTGTTCCGCGGCACGCTTGGACCCGGCCTTGGCCGCGGCCTTTTCACCGTTGTCCAGCCGCGCCTCAATGCAGAATTGCGGGGCGTGATCGGGACCGTCGCGCCCGATCTCCACGTAGGCCGGCGGCGCCAGGCCCCGGCCCTGCGCCCATTCCTGAAGCGATGTCTTGGCGTCGCGGGCATCGGTGTCGACCGAATCGATCCGCTTGGACCACAGCCGCAGGATCACCTGCTTGGCCGCGTCGAAGCCCCCATCCAGGTAGATGGCGGCGATCACCGCCTCCATCGCGTCGCCCAGCAGCGCCTGCTTGCGCCGCCCGCCCGACAGCTGTTCGGAACGGCCCAGTTTCAGAACCTCGCCCAGCTCGATCTCGCGGGCGACGTCGGCGCAGGTTTCCTTGCGGACAAGCGCGTTGAACCGCGGGGCCAACTGGCCTTCGCTGGCGCCGGTATCGCGGGCCAGCAGTGCCTCGGCCAGGACCAGGCCCAGCACGCGGTCGCCCAGGAATTCCAGCCGCTGGTTATCCTGCCGCGTGGGCGAGGCGACCGAGGAATGTGTGACCGACCGGACCAGCAGTTCCGGACGGGCAAAGTCATGCCCGATCCTGTCCTCAAAAGCCTGCAATTCCGTCGAAAGTTTCACCTGACGCTCCTGATCCCGTCGCCCCAACGTAGCACCACGATCGGCCGTGCCAACAGGGTGTTGACCGGAACAAAGCCCAGCCCACCCGCCGAAGGCGAAACCCTGCTGTCGAGCGAATTATCCCGGTTGTCCCCCAGCATCACCAGGTGGCCCTTGGGCACGTCCAGAACCGGGGTGTCATCCATCGGGCCGGTCATGATGTTCAGCACGCGATGCGGCTGCGCCTCGCCCGGGAATTGTTCGCCGGCCAGCGCCTTGTCGCAGCGCCGGGTGGTCACGGCGTCGCGGTTGGCACAGCGCGGCAGGCTGGCATTGCGCCCCGACGGGCCAAGCGGTTCGCTCCAGTTACCTTCGTCCTGCTGCGCCACGTCCTGCCCGTTCAGGACGACACGGCCCTCGCGCATCTGCACGCTGTCGCCGGGCAGGGCCGCGATCCGCTTGATGTAGATCTGTCCGGTCACCAGATGGGTGAAGACGGCTATGTCGCCGCGCGCCGCCTCGCCGGTCCACCTTGCGGTCAGCAGGTAGTCACCGGGCAGCAGCGTGGGCTTCATGCTGCCCGCGGGAATATCGAACGGATGCAGCACGATCCGAGAGGCCGGGACCAACGCGACAAGGCATGCGAGGATCAGGCCAAAGCGCCGGGGCTGCCCCGGCATGGCCCCGGCCTTGCCCTTGATCAGCAACAACGCGCCCAGCAGGGCGATGTTCAGCACCGGCAGGATCAGCAACAGCATCAGCCAGCCGGTCCAGCCCATATCGCGCAAGCGGCGGCGGGCATGGCCCATCCACGGCACGGTCAGCAGGGCGGTCAGCAGCCAGGCCAGCGCTTCGGCCAGCGCGAAGGGGGGAAGCGCGACGGCGCCCAGAAAAACGGCGAAGGTGGCAGCCGAAACCCCGGCAAAGACCCCGCGCCCCGTCAGGCCGGACCAGTCAAGCCCGTCTCGGATCAGCCCCGCGACGCGCGGCATCGATCACTCGATACCCTTGAAGAACCGATCCCCGCGCCAGGTCCAGAAGAACAGCATCGACCGCCCGGCAGACGAGAACATGATCCGGTCGGCACGCCCGATCAGGTTTTCGTAAGGCACCATGCCCACCCCGAAGGAGGTCTGTGCCACGCGGCTGTCGGTGGAATTGTCGCGGTTGTCACCCATGAAGAAATACTGCCCCTCGGGCACGGTGAAGACCGGGGTATCGTCCAGGTCCTGCCCGTCGGCGATGTTCAGCGTCGAATGGGTCACGCCATTGGGCAGGGTTTCGATCAGGCGTTCCTTGACGCAAACACCGCCCTCGCCCACCGGGTCGTTGTAGCAGCGCGGGTAGCGGCCCTCGGGCCCCTGCGCTTCCTTGATCTCTTCGAAGGTGCCGCCATCCTCGACGGTCACGGCCTCACCGTTGATCTGCACGACGCCGCCGGTCACCTGCACGGTGTCGCCGGGCAGGCCGATCAGGCGCTTGATGTAATCCTGGTGGGTGACCGGGTGGCGGAAGACGACGACATCGCCACGTTCCGGCTCTCCGCCCCAGACGCGGCTGTTGTCACCATCGAGGAACCCGCAGATGTCCTTGGCGTCGATATCCACGCCGAAGCGGGCGATCTTGATGTTCGGACAGGAGGCGTAGGAATAGCCGTAGGCCATCTTGTTCACGAACAGGAAGTCGCCGACCAGCAGCGTGTCCTTCATCGAAGATGAGGGGATCCAGAACGGCTGGAAGAACAGGGTGCGGAATATCCCGGCGATGATGAGGGCCCAGAAGATCGTCTTGATCGTTTCCCACACAGCGCCCATGAAGCCCTGATTTTCTTCCGACATTTGCCTGTTCCCCTGCGCCTGCGCTCTGAGGCTACATGAGGCGCGGCGGCTAAGGTGTCAAGGTTGCGTGACCCCATCCCGCCCGCTGCGCGTGGTTGCGCAGGGCGCGGCTCAGCGGTCCCCGCGCACGGGCCGCGCCTCGATCACAACAAAGGCCTGCGCCCAGGGGTGATCGTCGGTCAGGGTGACGTGGATGATCGCCTCGTGCCCCGGCGGCGTCATCTCGGCCAGTCGTTCGGCAGCCCAGCCGGTGACGGCCATGACGGGCTGGCCGGTGCGCAGGTTCGACACCGACATGTCCTTCCAGGCGATGCCCATGCGCAGCCCGGTGCCAAGGGCCTTGGAACACGCCTCCTTCGCGGCCCACCGCTTGGCATAGGTGCCGGCGGTATCGGCGCGGCGTTCGGCCTTGGCCTGTTCGATATCGGTGAAAACACGATTGCGGAACCGGTCGCCAAACCGGTCCAAGGTGCCCTGGAGCCGTTCGATATTCGCCAGGTCCGTTCCGATGCCCAGGATCATGTCAACTCCCCGGCCGCAACTGGCTGTCGGTTGCGGCCTTGGCCTGTTTCAGAACCACATTCAGCCACCGCAAAGTCCAAAAGGTCCTGCGCCCCCACTTCCCAGCCTCGACCGACGCTGGCGGGCGGGGTGGAAAGCGGCGTCTGCGCGGATAGGCTGGTGGTAAGCGGTCGGAACATGGGGCACCTCTGATGGGTCGGGAAACCTGTCCAGATGGCGCAAAGGGGTCCATCAGCAGGCGCGGTGGTGTCAGCGTGCCAGACTATTGGTCTATTCCTCGTCGAAAGGCCACATCTTGCCCAGGTTGTTCCAGCCATTCCCGACGGTTTCCCGGATGTTCCAATCGGGCATCGACGGCATGGAGGGCATGGAGGGCAAGCCGGAGTAGACCTCTTTGGCCTTGTCCCAGGCCATGCCCGGCGACGATTTGACCAAGACAAGCACTTCATCGCGAGAGGGGACGGAAATACCGCAGACAGTGTCGGGGTCGATTTCGGCCATGGGATCAACTGCCAGCTCCAGTTCGCTGAGGTCGTGCATCGTGTCACACGCAGACTTCACCTCGTAGGTTGTGGCGGCAACCACGACTGCAACGCCGATAAAGGGCAGGCTTTCGGCGCCCATTGATGCGATATTGGCCCCTGTAACCTTGGCCGTGCGGCTGGCCATGCGACGGCTGAGGTCGCCAACCTTTCCTTTCAGGGCTCGGGTTTCGGCGCGGCTGGTACTGGCCCTCTTGGTCAGGGATTGGTTTCTGGAGCGAAGCGAGGCGTTGTCCGTCCGAAGCTGGCGCAATTCGGCGTCCATGGCGCTGGTGCGAACCTTGAGATCAGAGGCCTCACGCCTGTAGGCATCACGTTCAGACATCGCTTTGCTCAGGCGCGATCTCGGCTTGCTTGCAGAGGGGGCCAAAACCGAGGCGACCTTTGTTGTGGCGGATTGCGCGAAATCCGTTACCGCATCGAACGTCAGCGTCGCGATAGACACCCCGATGCAAAGCACCAAAAGCATTACCAGCTTCAACGCCCTGCGGCATATCCACCAGATAGCTCGCGCCGGGAAGACTGCGCAGTCCAGGGTGAATTTCACTATCCGGACTGCACGCTGCATGTCAGCCCCGCGCCTCGTCCATCAGGCGGCGCATCTCGCGGATGGCCGGGTCGAGGCCCAGGAAGATCGCCTCGCCGATCAGGAAATGGCCGATATTCAGCTCCATCACCTCGGGAAAGGCCGCGACGGGCTGCACCGTGTCGTAGGTCAGGCCGTGACCGGCATGGACTTCAAGGCCCAGGGAATGGGCGAAGGCGGCCATCTCGCCCAGGCGCTCAAGCTCCTTGTCGCGCTCGTCGAAGCGGCCCTCGGCGTGGAAATCGCAATAGGCGCCGGTATGCAGTTCGATCACCTGGGCGCCAATGCGATGCGCGGCCTCGATCTGGGGACGGTCGGCGGCGATGAAGATCGACACACGGCAGCCGGCTTCGCGCAGGGGAGCGATGAAATGCGCCAGCTTGTTCTCTTCCCGGGCGACTTCCAACCCGCCCTCGGTGGTGCGCTCCTCGCGCTTTTCCGGGACGATGCAGACGGCATGCGGGCGGTGACGCAGGGCAATCGCCTGCATTTCATCCGTCGCGGCCATTTCGAAGTTCAGCGGCAGGGTCAGCGTCTCCATCAGCCCCTCGATATCCGCGTCCGAGATATGGCGGCGATCCTCGCGCAGATGCGCGGTGATGCCGTCGGCGCCCGCGGCCTCGGCGATACGCGCCGCGCGCAGCGGGTCCGGATAGGCCGATCCACGAGCATTCCGCACCGTGGCCACATGGTCGATATTCACCCCGAGGCGCAGCTTGCCGTCGCTCATCCCCTAACCTTTCAGCTTTGCGAGCCGCGCTCCGCCTTGGCCCGCTTTGCCGCGTCGGCCTTGGCCCGGATCGCGGCGAGTTTCTTCTTCAGGGCCCCGCGCCGACGCGCTTGGTAGGCCCGGATCAGCGGAACCGAGACGTAATACGCCACCAGCCCCGAGATGAGGCCGGGAATGATCCCGCCGATCATGTAGGGATAAAAGATGTCGTGGTAGAAAATGGCAAGCCCGGACCAGTCCGCATCCACATCCGTAAAGAGCGCGATCACGTTGTCCTTCAGATCCCGCGCGGCATGAAAGAAGATCCGGGCGAAGTTTTCCTCGTCCCCGTGTCGCCCAAGTGGCCGGTCCAGCAGGAAATACCCGGTCTGGATCGAGATCAGGCCGATGGGCACATAGGTCAGCGGGTTGCCCACGAAGGTGGCCAGCAGGGAGGCCAGGAAATTGCCGCGCAGGATGAAGGCCAGCAGGACCGCAGCAAAGAAATGCATCCCGTAGAACGGCGTGAAGACCACGAAGACACCGGCAAAAATGCCCCGGGCGATCTTTTCCGGCGTGTCGGGCAACCGCCGCATCCGGTGCTTGACGTAGTGGAATGCGCGGGTCCAGCCGCCACGCGGCCAGAAGAATTCGGCAACCATCTGCCAGAGAGGACGTCTATCCCGACGTTTGAAGACCAACGGTCTCTCCCATCTCTGCCGGGGCCGGTCCCTGGGACCGCGCCGCCGACGGGTTGCGATAGCGCGACAGGGCCGCCACGTCCGATTCCGCCTCCAGGGCAGAGGTGACGTTGTGCAGATGCTCCGCGTCGCGCAATTCCAGATCGACAAGTATCCTGAAGAAATCAGGTTTCTTATCGATGAACTTGAGATCGGAGATATTGGCCTTCTGCTCGCCGATCAATGTGCAAATTCGCCCCAGCACCCCTGCATCGTTGCCGATGGTCAGTTCAAGCGAAACGGTGTTCACAGGCGCATGTTTGCCGCCGTGCCAGTGCAGGTCCAGCCAGCGCTGTGGCTGGTCCTCGTATTCGCCCAGAACGGGACAGTCGATGGCATGCACGACGACGCCGCGGCCCCGCCAGGTGATGCCGACGATCCGTTCGCCCGGCAGCGGCTGACAACAGGCCGCGCGCTGCACGTCCTGGTCCGGTGGCAGGCCGATCACGGCGCGGTCGCGGCCGATTCCCTCGCCATCATCGGGCACCAGTTTCGGGTAGAGGACCTGCACGACCTCGGTCGCGCCCAGTTCGGCCGATCCCAGCCGCGCCAGCAGGTCGTCGCGATGCCCCAGGCGCATCTTCTCGGCGGCCTTGTCCAGGGCCTTGTCCGTCGCCTTCTTGCCGACATGGTCGAAGGCAGAGCGCGCCAGTTCCCGGCCCAGCCGGATAAAGCGTTCGCGGTCGACCTCGCGCAGGGCGCGGCGGATGGCGGACTTGGCCTTGCCGGTGGTGGCGATGTCCAGCCAGGTGGCCTGCGGTTCCTGCCCCTCGGCGGTGATGATTTCGACCGACTGGCCGTTCTTCACCCGCGTCCACAGCGGCACCCGCATCCCGTCGATCTTGGCCCCGACACAGGCCGACCCGATCCGGGTGTGGATCGCATAGGCAAAGTCGATCGGCGTCGCCCCCTTGGGCAGCTTCACCACGTCGCCCTTGGGCGTGAAGCAGAACACCTTGTCCGAATACATCTCGAGCTTGACGGCCTCGAGGAAATCCTCGTGGTCATCCTCGCCCTGGAACTGTTCCGACAGGGTGGTGATCCAGCGGGCGGGATCGACGGCAAAGGGGTTCTCGGCCGGCTGGCCGTCGCGATAGGACCAGTGCGCCGCAACGCCGGATTCCGCGACCTCGTGCATCTGGCGGGTGCGGATCTGCACCTCGACGCGCTTGCCGTCACGACCCGACACGGTGGTGTGGATCGAACGATACCCGTTGGATTTCGGCTGGCTGATGTAGTCCTTGAACCGCCCCGGCACGGACCGCCAGCGGCGATGGATCGCCCCCAGCACGCGATAGCAATCGTCCTCGGAGCCCACGATGATGCGGAAACCGTAGATGTCGGACAGGCGGGAAAACCCCTGGTCCTTTTCCTGCATCTTGCGCCAGATCGAATAGGGGCGCTTGGCCCGGCCCAGCACCTCGCCCTCGATCCCGGCCTTCTTCAGCTCAAGCCGCATGTCACCGGTGATCCGCTCGATCACGTCGCCCGCCTCGGCCTGAAGGGTCAGGTAGCGGCGCATGATCGACTGCCGCCCATCGGGGTTGAGCACCTTGAAGGCCAGGTCCTCAAGCTCCTCCCGCATCCACTGCATCCCCATGCGACCGGCGAGCGGCGCGAAGATGTCCATGGTCTCGCGGGCCTTCTGGACCTGCTTTTCCTGCCGCATCGACCGGATCGTGCGCATGTTGTGCAAACGGTCGGCGAGCTTCACCAGCAGCACCCGCAGGTCGCGGGACATCGCCATGAAGAGCTTGCGGAAATTCTCGGCCTGCTTGGTCTCGGTCGAGGACAGCTGCAGGTTGGTCAGCTTGGTGACGCCGTTGACCAGTTCGGCGATCTCGCTGCCGAACCGTTCGGTCACGATCTGGTAGGACGCCTTGGTGTCCTCGATCGTGTCATGCAGCAGGGCCGTGACGATGGTGGCATCGTCCAGGTTCTGCTGTGCCAGGATCGAGGCGACCTCGACCGGATGGGTGAAATAGGGTTCGCCGGACTTGCGGAACTGACCCTCGTGCATCTCCATGCCAAAGGCATAGGCGTCGCGGATCAGCGCCTCGTTCGACCTTGGGTTATAGGCGCGGACAAGGGTGACAAGATCGTCGGCAGGCTTGATCTCCAATTGTCACGCCTTTCCGCCGTCAGGGTCAGCCTTGGCCCTGCGCCTCCATCAATGCGCGAAGCAGTTTCTCTTCGCTCATGTCGTCTTCGGCGGGCTTGTCGGCGGTTTCGCCGCCACCCATCAGAAGCGCCATGCTGTCCTCTTCGGGTTCGTCGACCTCGATCTGGGACTGGTTGGCTTCGATCAGGCGTTCGCGCAGCTCGTCGGCGGACTGAGTCTCTTCGGCGATTTCGCGCAGGGACACGACCGGGTTCTTGTCATTGTCGCGGTCGACAGTGATCGCACCGCCAGCCGAGATCTCGCGCGCCCGGTGGGCGGCCAGCATCACGAGCTCGAAACGGTTCGGTACTTTGTCAACGCAATCTTCAACGGTCACACGGGCCATGGAGCACTCCGGTCTGGTCGGGGGTGAAGTCGTGTCTTACGACTCTGATAGGTTATTGACAACCCGGATCTTCCTGCAAAACCACGGACTGGCGGTCTTCCGCGGACAATTCGGCGCAGAATTCAGCGATTGTCCGATTTAGCACAGGGTGACGCCAAAGAGGATCGACTTCCATCAACGGGACAAGAACGAAAGCCCGGTCTTGCAACCTTGGATGGGGCAGAATCAACCGATCCGGGACCGCCTCGCGCTGCTCGTCCAGCGACATCTCGTACCAATGCCGCCAGGTGGCCGTGTCCGGCGTGACCAGTTCCCCCGCGGCGATCAGGTCCAGATCGATCGGACGCGCCGCCCACCTTTCATGACGCTCGCGCCCAAGGGATGCCTCAACTTCATGTAATCCCGACAGAAATTCCTCCGGCGACAGATCGCTTTCGACCTTCAGCGCGCCGTTCAGGAAATCCGGGCCTGATCCCGGCGGAAATGCCGGGTTGCGGAAAAGCGGCGATTGCGCGGTGATTCGCCCCAGCTTCGCCGCGATGGCCACAACTGCTGATTGCAGACTTCCGCCGACGGTTTTGCCCCTGGTAGGAAGATTTCCACCTATGGCAACCAAGTAACTTTGGGTCATAAAGCCTTCACACTATTCTTAAGAACAGGTTCGCATTCTTGATACACTCACAGATTGCGCATATCCTCTGTACCCATTGCGTCCAAGCCAATTTCACTCTCACTCATTGGACGCGATCACTTCGGAAGGGTTCTTTATGTTTTACAAAGACGAACGGCTGGCGCTGTTCATCGATGGATCGAATCTCTACGCCGCTGCAAAGGCACTGGGCTTCGATATCGACTACAAGTTGTTGCGCCAGGAGTTTATGCGTCGCGGTAAGTTGTTACGTGCGTTTTACTACACTGCTCTGCTGGAGAACGACGAGTATTCGCCGATCCGGCCGCTCGTGGACTGGTTGCATTACAACGGGTTCTCGATGGTCACGAAACCGGCCAAGGAATACACCGACAGCCAAGGCCGTCGGAAAGTCAAAGGCAACATGGATATCGAACTGACCGTGGACGCGATGGAACTCGCGCCCCGCGTCGATCATATCGTGCTGTTCTCCGGCGATGGCGACTTCCGGCCCCTGGTCGAAAGCCTCCAGCGTCAGGGCGTCCGTGTGTCTGTCGTCTCGACCATCCGCAGCCAGCCTCCCATGATCGCTGATGAGCTTCGCCGCCAGGCGGACAACTTCATCGAACTGGAAGACCTGCGCGATGTCATCGGACGACCGCCGCGCGACAATGCCGAGGAAACGCCCCGGCAACGTGCAATGGCCAACGACGACTAAACGAAAAAACAGAAAGGCGCCGGATGATCCGGCGCCTTTCTTCCTTTCGGCCCCTTCCACCCGATGCCTCCCTCAGCACCGGGGCAGTCTTCATGACCTCAGGGAATAAAGCCCGTATCCCGCCAGCATCAGCACCACGCCTGAAACGATCGTCCGGATCGTGTTGAAGACCTGCCAACGCGGGGAATACGCGGCCCATATGCGCGCGGCCTCCTCCGTCGTTTCGGGTACGGTGACCAGCGCCAGCGCCTCGTTCATCGGCACGTTGACCATGATCGTCAGCCCCATGCCGCCCACCAGGTAGAGCACCCCGCCCAGCCCCATCGCCCAACCGGCCCGCCCGGCGCCGGCCCGCGCCGCCAGCACACCCGCCAGCAGCAGCACCGGCCCTGTGCCGAAAAAGGCCGGGGCAAAGACCGCGTTGCGCACACTGGCGTTCATCGCCTGCATCGCGGCGATGGCCACACGGGGGTCGGCCGCGTCCAACCCCCACATCGTCGAACAGATCCAGGCATAGAAGAAGCCAAAGATCCCCCCTGCCAGCAAGAGCCCTGCAAACGCGACCGGCAGGACCAGCCCCAACCCGTCGCGCCGCGTCACCATGACTTGGTCGTGATACATGTCTTTTCTCCAAAACCGTAATTCAAGTTACGCCTTGTCATTTCCGTAACCGTAATTACGGTTACTGTCAATCCGGAGGATCCGATGAAAGACGACAAACGCGCCGCCCGCGCGGCCGAAATCGAAAAGGCCGCCTACCTGATCCTTGACGCAAAGGGGTACGAGGGCCTGTCGATGCAGGCCGTCGCCCGTGCGGCCAAGGCGTCGAACGAAACGCTCTACCGCTGGTACGGCGACAAGATCGGACTGTTCCGGGCGCTGATCCTGCGCAACACCGAAACCGTCGGCGCGGCGCTGGCCCGGCACAAGGGCGCTGATCCCCTGGACACGCTGGCACAGGTCGGCCCGGTCCTGCTGACCATGCTGCTGGGCGACCGCGCCGTCGCCCTGAACCGTGCCGCCGCCGCCGATGCGACCGGCCAGCTGGGCCAGGCCCTGGCCGAGGCCGGGCGCGGCACCGTCGCCCCCTGGATCGAGGCGGTGATGACCCGCGCCATGGCACAGGGCCAGCTGGGCCCCGGCGACCCCGCCACCATGGCCGCGCTCTATTTCGACCTGCTGATCGGCGACAGCCAGATCCGCCGCGTCATCGGCACCCTGCCCGCGCCCGACGCCGCCGTGATCGACCACCGCGCCGCCCGCGCGCTCGATCACCTGACCCGCCTGCACCCGGCGCAGCCCTGATCGCGGCGATCAAATCCCCTCGACCCCTTTGAAGCCGCCTGCCGGAACCGCTACATAGGCGGTGACAAAGGAGCCCCGGATGACCCAGCCCCCCCTTACCCTCTACCTCGCCGCGCCGCGCGGCTTCTGCGCGGGCGTCGACCGGGCGATCAAGATCGTCGAAATGGCGCTGCAGAAATGGGGCGCCCCGGTCTATGTCCGGCATGAAATCGTGCACAACAAGTTCGTCGTCGACAGCCTGCGCGACCAGGGCGCCGTCTTTGTCGAGGAGCTGGACGAATGCCCCGATGACCGCCCGGTGATCTTTTCGGCCCATGGCGTGCCCAAGGCCGTGCCCGCCGCCGCCGAGAAACGCGAAATGATCTATGTCGATGCCACCTGCCCGCTGGTCTCCAAGGTGCATATCGAGGCCGAACGCCACGCCGAAAACGGCCTCCAGATCGTGATGATCGGTCATGCCGGCCACCCCGAAACCATCGGCACGATGGGCCAGTTGCCCGAGGGCGAGGTCCTGCTGGTGGAAACCGAAGCCGATGTCGCCACGCTGGATGTCCGCGATCCGAACGCGCTGGCCTTCGTCACCCAGACCACCCTGTCGGTCGATGACACCAAGGGGATCGTCGCCGCGCTTCAGGCCCGCTTCCCCGCCATCATCGGCCCCCACAAGGAAGACATCTGCTACGCCACCACCAACCGGCAGGCGGCGGTCAAGGCGATGGCCGGCAAGATCGACGCGATGCTCGTCGTCGGCGCGCCGAATTCCTCCAATTCCCGCCGGCTGGTCGAGGTCGCGGCGAACAATGGCTGCGCCTATGCCCAGCTGGTGCAACGCGCCACCGATATCGACTGGCGCGCGCTTGAGGGCATCCGCTCCATCGGCATCACCGCCGGCGCCTCCGCCCCCGAGGTCCTGGTGAACGAGGTGATCGACGCGCTCCGCGCCCGCTACGACGTGACGATGGAAACCGTGGAAACGGCGCAGGAAAACGTGGAGTTCAAGGTGCCCCGCGTGCTGCGCGTCCCGGCATGAGTGTCGGCATGGGTCTCGGCGGCATCCCCCGCGCGCCCCTGGCTCTGGGGCTGGCCGGCCTTCTGCCTTTCCTTGCGGGCGCGGCCAACAGCCTGGGCCTGACCGCCGGGCTGAGCTTTCCCGAACCGCCGCACCCTTTCTCGATCCTCGGCGAAGGACCGGCGCTGCTGATCGCCTACGCCACGGTGATCCTGTCTTTCATGTCCGGCATCCTCTGGGGCTTTGCGACCCGCTCGACTCGGCCCGCCTTCTACGTGCTCTCGGTGGTGCCCGCGCTCTGGGCCTTCTTCACCCTCGGCGATCCGCAGGATCAGCTCCTCCGCTTCATGGTCGGGTTCCTAATGCTGTCCCTCGTCGAACAGCTCTATATAAAGGCCGGGCTGACCCCCGATTGGTGGCAGCCGCTGCGCGCCACGCTGACCATCGTGGTGCTGATCTGTCTCTATTGCGGGACATTCGCCGCCACTGCGGCATGAATGCCGACGCCCGCACCATCGCCGTCTATGACACGGCCGCCCGACGCTACCGGGATCGTGGCACCGCCCGGTGGGAGGTCGAGGCGCTCGATGCCTTCCTCGCCCGGCTGCCGCCCAATGGATACGTGCTCGACCTGGGCTGCGGGCCCGGCCACCACGCCGCGCATATCGCCGCCTCGGGCCGCCGGGTCGATCCGGTCGATGCCTCGGACGGCATGGTGGAGCTCGCCCGCCAGCGCGGCCTGCCCGCCCGGCAGGCCCGGTTCGACCAGATCACCGGACAGGCGCTCTATGATGGTGTCTGGGCCAATTTCACCCTGCTTCATGCGCCCCGTGGCGACGTCCCGGGCCACCTCTCCCGCCTGCACGCGGCGCTCAAGCCCGGCGGCGTGATCCATGTCGGCTTCAAGGTCGGCAGCGGCGAAGGGCGCGACAGCCTCGACCGGTTCTACACCTGGTGGGAGGTCGACCAGATGCACGCAGCCCTTGCAGAGGCCGGCTTCATCGTGGATGAGGACATCCGGCGCGGCAAAAGCACGGGGCTCGACAGCAGCCCCTTCGGCTGGGCGCTGATGACCGCGACACGAAAGGACGACACGTGACGGATTACTTCGCCTTCACCGACGGCGCATGTTCAGGCAATCCCGGACCGGGGGGCTGGGGCGTCCTGCTGCAGGCCAAGAACGGCGACACGGTGCTCAAGGAACGTGACCTCAAGGGCGGAGAGGCTGAGACCACCAACAACCGGATGGAGCTTCTGGCGGCGATCAACGCGCTTGAATCCCTCGGCCGCCCGACCCCGATCACGGTCGTCACCGACAGCGCCTACGTCAAGAACGGCGTGACCGGCTGGATCCACGGCTGGAAACGCAATGGCTGGAAAACCGCGGCTAAGAAGCCGGTGAAGAATGCCGATCTGTGGCAACGACTCGACGCGGCGCAGGCCCGCCACCAGGTCACCTGGCAATGGGTCAAGGGCCATGCGGGCCACCCGGAAAACGAGCGCGCCGACGAACTGGCCCGCGCCGGCATGGCGCCGTTCAAGTAAACGCGCCGGAATGGCACAATTCAAATAACTGCGCCAGCATGGCACCCTTCAAGTAACCACGCCGATCCGCCGGGCGCGCGCCCCTGCTTCATCTTGCCGGAAATACTCCCGCCGGAGGCGCAGCTTTCAGCTCGCGCAAGCCTCCAGGCGATGCGGTCACTTCTGTCCGTATTTCTGCCACAGCCAGATCAGAAGTACGGCCCCAAGCACCGCGCCCACCAGGCCGCCCAGCATCCCCATGAAGGCCAGCGCCGCGCGCAGGACCAGCCCGCCGATCAGCGCCCCGCCCATGCCGATGGCGATGGTCACGGGGATCGAGGCCTCGACCTTCATCATCCGCGTCGCCAGGAATCCTGCCGCGGCCCCCACGATCAGCAACCAGATCACACCCATAGCCAGCCCTTCCGTGAAACAGCTCTATTTCCTGCGGTAATGCGTCGGCACGATCAGCAACGCACCCAGCGATGACAGGATTGCGTCGATGCCCGGAGAAAACAACCGGATCCCGAACATGATGCGGACGAAATAGAACAGGAAAGCGCCACCGATGCAGATGATGATCGAGGGCACGTAGCCGTTCCGGGTAAAGCCAGACCGCTCGCTCGCATAGCCGACGATGCCCGCGATCACCACCGTGCCGATCAATTGTGGAAACATGTCCGCCCCTTACAGCTGGGTTCCCGCCGGCACCTTGTTGCCACGCAGGAAGTCCTCGGCATCCTGCGCCCCCTTGCCCGCGCGTTGCAACCGCAAAAGCCGGACCGCGCCCTGGCCGCAGGCGACGCCCAGGGCATCGTCCAGAACCGTGCCGGGCGCGCCCGCGCCCTCGGCCAGGCGCGAGGCCAGCAGCTTGACCCGGCTGCCGTCGATCTCACACCAGGCGCCGGGAAAGGGCGACAGGCCACGGATCTGGCGGTCGACCTCTTCGGCCGGGCGGGTCCAGTCGATCCGCGCCTCCGCCTTGTCGATCTTGGAGGCATAGGTCACCCCCTCTTCGGGCTGCACCTCGGGGGTCAGGCTGTCGATCCGCTCCAGCGCCTCGACGATCAGCCGCGCGCCCATCTGCGACAGGCGGTCATGCAATTGGGCGGTGGTCTCTTCCGCGCCGATGGCTGTGGCCTCGCGCAGCAGCACCGGCCCGGTATCCAGCCCCGCCTCCATCTGCATGATGCAGATGCCGGTTTCCGCATCGCCGGCCATGATGGCGCGATGAATCGGGGCCGCGCCGCGCCAGCGCGGCAGCAGGCTGGCATGGATGTTCAGGCAGCCGCGCTCCGGCGCGTCCAGAACGGCCTGCGGCAGGATCAGCCCATAGGCTACGACCACCGCGATCTCGGCGTTCAGCGCGGCAAATTCCGCCTGCGTCGCCTCGCCTTTCAGGCTGACCGGATGGCGGACCTCCAGGCCCAGTTGCTCGGCCCTGGCATGGACCGGGGTGGGGCGGTCCTTCTTGCCGCGCCCGGCGGGCCGGGGCGGCTGGCAATAGACGCAGGCGATCTCGTGACCGGCCGCCACCAGCGCCTCAAGCACCGGGACAGAGAAATCCGGGGTTCCCATGAATACGACGCGCATGATGATCTCCTGCCTTGGCCTTTGCCCGTGTCCTTAGCAGATTGCGGCGCGGGGGACAGCGCCCCTCACACCGCCTTGCGGGCCTTCCGCAGCAGCATGTCGCGCTTCATCTTGCTCAGCCGGTCGAAATACATCCGTCCCGCGAGGTGGTCGATCTGGTGCTGCACGCTGGTCGCCCACAACCCGACGAAATCCCGTTCCTCGACCTCGCCCTCGGCATTCAGGAACCGCACCGTCACCGCGCGGGGCCGCGTAACCTTGGCCGAGACACCGGGCAGGCAGGGCGAGGCCTCCTCGTGATCGCGCGGTTCGATACTGGCATGAAGCACCTCCGGGTTGGCCATCAGCACGGCCTTGCCCCGCTCGTTGGAGGCATCGACGACCGCCAGTCGCTGCATCACGCCGATCTGCACGGCGGCCAGGCCCACGCCCGGCATCGCCTCCATCGTGTCGACCATGTCGGTCCAGATGGCGCGGATATCGTCGGTTATGACATCGACGTCGATGGCCGGAGTCTTCAGGCGCTTGTCGGGCCAGCGCAGGATCGGGCGGACGCTCACCGCAGCGCCTCGTAATCGGCTTCCAATGCGCCGCGCGCCGCCATCGGCACCCGGTCGAAGATCACCTTGCCATCGAGGTGGTCGTATTCGTGCTGGGCACAAACCGCGGCAAAGCCCGTCAGCTCGGCCTCCTGCGCGACCCAGTCGGCATCGAACCAGCGCATCCGCACCCGCGCCGGCCGCTGGACCGAGGCCGCAACGCCGGGAATGGACAGGCAGGCCTCCTCATGGGTGGCCTGCTTTTCGGACGAGGACAGGATCTCGGGATTGATGCAGGCGACGGGATCGGCCGGGCCGTCCTTCCAGGTGACATCCATCACGAAGATGCGCTGCAGGATACCCACCTGCGGCCCCGCCAGCCCACGGCCCGGCGCGGCATACATCGTGTCGAACATGTCCTGAACCAGCGCGCGGACATCCTGGCCCTCGGGCACAGGGTCACAAATCCGGGTCAGCCGCGGGTCGGGCCATTGCAGGATCGGCAGGACCGCCATGGCTCAGGCCCTCGCCCGTTCGCGTTTAAGCTTCTGCATCTTGCGGGTGATCATCTGGCGTTTCATCGGGCTCAGGTAGTCGATGAACAGCTTGCCATCCAGGTGGTCGATCTCGTGCTGCACGCAGGTCGACCACAGCCCGTCAAAGGTCTCTTCCTTCGGGTTCCCGTCGCGGTCCATCCAGGTCACCGTGACCTCGGCGGGGCGCTCGACCTCGGCATATTGCTCGGGGATCGACAGGCAGCCTTCCTCATATACGCTGCGTTCATCCGAGGCCGCTATTACCTTGGGATTGAACATGATCAGCGGACGGGGCGTTTCATTCTCTTCCTTCACGCAATCCAGCACGATCAGCCGGTTCATCAGGCCGATCTGCGGCCCGGCCAGGCCGATGCCGGGGGCGTCATACATGGTTTCCAGCATGTCATCCGCAGTCTGGCGCAGGGCATCGGTCAGATCCTCGACGGGATCGACCACCTTCTTCAGGCGCGGATCGGGGTGGATGAGAATGGGGCGTTTCATGCGCTTGATGTAAGCGATGCCGCGCCGCCGCGCAATTCCCCCCGCTTACTCTCTCGAAATGCATACCCGCTTGCGCGGCGGGGTGTCTTGCACCCGCTGCCGGACGCGTTAGCTGTAAGGGCGCACAGATGAAGAAGACGACCATGACCCGACCCGATTTTGACGAGATCATTGAACGCCGCGGCACCCATTCCGCCAAGTGGGACAAGATGGAGGCGTTCTCCGGCGTCTCCCCCGATGACGGCCTGCCCATGTGGGTGGCCGACATGGATTTCCGCCCGCCCCATTCCGTGACCCAGGCCGTGCGCGACTATGTCGATCACGGCGTCTTCGGTTATTTCGGCGATGATGATGCCTATCTCGACTCGATCACCTGGTGGATGCGCACCCGCCACGGGTGGGAGGTCGATCCCGGTCACATCTTCTCCACCCACGGGCTGGTCAACGGCGCCGGGCTCTGCATCGACGCCTTCTCAGACCCGGGCGATGCGGTGGTGATGTTCACGCCGATCTACCACGCCTTCTTCCGCGTCATCCACGGCGGCGGCCGCAAGGTCACGGAACTTCCGATGGTCCGCAACGGCGCGCGGTACGAGCTCGATTTCGACGCCTATGACGGGATGATGACCGGGAAAGAGAAGATCCTGCTGCTCTGCTCCCCGCACAACCCCGGCGGCCGCGTCTGGACCCGGACGGAACTGGAACAGATGCTGGCCTTCGCCCAGCGTCACGACCTGATCATCGTCTCGGACGAAATTCACCACGACCTGATCCTGCCGGGACAGAAACACATCCCCATGGCCCTGATCGACGGCGCAGCGGACCGGCTGGTGATGATGACCGCCTCCACCAAGACGTTCAACCTGGCGGGCATGCATACCGGCAACGTCATCATCTCCGACCCCGACCTGCGCCGCCTGTTCGAGGCGCGGATGGGCGCGCTCGGCATTTCGCCCAACGCCTTTGCCAAGCACATGGTCCCCGCCGCCTATTCCCCCGAAGGTGCCGACTGGGTCGATGCACTGATGGACTACATCGCCGGCAATTGCCGGGTCTTCGACGAAGGCATCAACGCGATCCCCGGCGTCACCTCCATGCCGCTCGAAGGCACCTACCTGGCCTGGGTCGATTTCACCGATACCGGCATGGCCGCGACAGAGGTCGAGCGGCGCATCCTGAAGGATGCCAAGATCGCGGTGAACCACGGCTCCGTCTTCGGACTGGGCGGTGATGCGTATCAGCGCTTCAACCTCGCCACGCCACGCTCCCGCGTGACCGAGGCGGTGGACCGGATGCAGAAGGCCTTCGCCGACCTGCAATAGGTCAGGATCCCACCACGTCTTGGCCAAGGGTCATCCCAGCAGGACGGCGATGACCCCGGCCACCGACAGCACGGACCCGACGATCCCGCCCAGCCCCATCGACCGGTCGCCATGGATCACCCGGTTCAGCGCAATGGTGATCAGCGGATAGGTCGCGACCAGCGGCGCGACCTCCACCACCTCGCCCCGCTCCAGCGCGATGTAGAGCAGCAGAAGCGCCATGCCATTGGCCACGCCCAGGAGCGCGAACCAGGCGATCCCCGCGCCCGCCCCCTCGGGCAGGCGCTGGCGCGACCCGATCCGCACCGCCCAGACCACCAGCGACGACACCCCGTAGGCCACCAGCGCCGCGGCAAAGGCCGACGGCCAGAAGCCCAGCCCGATCTTGATCACCGGCTGCACCAGCCCGCGAAAGAACGCGCCCGCCAGAGGCAGCGCCAGGATCAGCAGCGACCCGGTGGGAAAGCGCCGCGCCCGGTCCAGCGCCAGCATCACCAGCCCGCCACAGATCGCCGCGACGCCCAGCCATTGCAGCACGCTCGGCACTTCGCCCAGGATCACCACGGCCAGCCCGATGGCAAAGACCGGGGTCAGGTTGCCCAGTCCCCCGGTCAGGTTCGGCCCGATCGCCCGGTTGCTGACGAAATTCAACAGCGACACGACCGCCGGATAGACCGCTCCGGCCGCTGCAAAGATTGCCAGCGCGCGCCAGTCAAAGCCCGACGGGTCCACGGTGAAGGGCGACAACACGAGAAACAGCAGGAAGGCCGAGGGCACGCTGAACGTGACCCCGACCAGCGGCGGAAGGGTCCGCAGCCCGAAAGTGGTCAGAACCAGGCCCAGGGCGAAACACACCGCCGAGGTCATGGAAATCGCGAACAGCCAAAAATCCAAGGAATGCCTCCCGTCCTGCCGGCACAGTAGCGAGGCAACCCGCGGGCGCCACTGCATTCTGACGGCGGCACCAGGACCGGCCCGTGTCAGGGGCTCTGCCCCTTGCGCCCAAAGCTGCGCTTTGCGCGCTACCCCGGAGTATTTCCGGCAAGATGAAGCAGGGGACCAGCGCCTTTATTCATCTGGCCAGCAAGTATCCCGGGAGGTTTGGAGGGCAGAGCCCTCCGAGGCCCTTGCGGCCCGAGCAAAATCAAATCGAATGCGCCGCAGGCGCGCCTTTTGGCGAAAGATCGGGGCGGAAAACGGACCCTGAAAAAAAAGAGACCCGGGCACAAAGGCCCGGGCAAGTCCAACAGGGAGGTACATGTCAAACCCGGACATGCGCGGGATAGTTCCATCTGGAACGTATTCAAATAATACCACAAGGAGGCTGCTCTAATAAGGCGGGATTTCCTTACCTTGAATCTCCTCAAAGTTGTGGCAATTATGCCACCAGGCGATATCCCCCGCTCTCCGTCACCAGCAGGCGGGCGTTGGAAGGGTCGGGTTCGATCTTCTGGCGCAGGCGATAGATATGGGTTTCCAGCGTGTGGGTCGTGACCCCCGCATTGTAGCCCCAGACCTCGTGCAGCAACGTGTCACGCGCCACCACGCCATCGGTCGACCGGTAGAGGAATTTCAGGATGTTGGTTTCCTTCTCCGTCAGGCGGATCTTCTTCTCATCCTCGGTCACCAGCAGCTTCATGCTCGGGCGAAAGGAATAGGGTCCCAGCTGGAACACCGCGTCCTCGCTCTGCTCGTGCTGGCGCAGCTGGGCGCGGATACGGGCCAGCAGTACCGGGAACTTGAACGGCTTGGGCACGTAATCGTTGGCGCCCGCATCGAGGCCCAGGATCGTGTCGGCATCACTGTCATGGCCGGTCAGCATCAGGATCGGGGCCTTCACCCCCTGTTTCCGCATCAGGCGACAGACCTCGCGGCCATCGGTGTCGGGCAGGCCCACATCGAGGATCACCAGGTCAAACAGGCCCTCTTTCGTCTTCTGCATTGCGCAGCTGCCGCTGCCCGCCTCGAAGACGTCGAAATCCTCGGTCATCACCAATTGCTCGCTCAGCGCCTCGCGCAGGTCGTCATCGTCATCGACCAGCAGGATACGTTTCAACTGTGGCATCGTCGGCCCTCCTTCTTGCGGCATTTCGCCGGTTGGGGAACAGATGCGTCCGCCCCTGGCCTCCGACAAGAATTGCTACCATTCTTTCACGCGCTCGTGTCCATTCCCCCGGTTTTGTTTCAACTTTCGCATTCACCGACGTAAAAGGGGGCCACGTTTGGAAGGAAAGCCCATGTCCCTGACCCCCGACGCCAATGAACAGCTGGCCCGCGCCCGGGCCGATCTGCGTATCGGATTGCCCGTGGTTCTGCGCGACGGCGCGCGGCAATTGCTCTGCCTCGCCGTGGAAACCCTGTCGCCCGAGCGGATGGCCGCGCTGGCCGTTCTCGGCGGCACGCCGCACCTGGTCATCACGTCGCGCCGGGCCGAAACACTGAAGGCGCGCGCCTATGACGGGGACCTGGCCCGGATCGTGCTGCCGCGCGATGCGGACCTGACATGGCTCAACGCCGTGGCCGATCCCGCCGACGACCTGCGCGCCCCGATGAAGGGCCCGTTCAATGCCCTGCGCGACGGCCCGGCCGATCTGGATCGCCTGGCCCTTCGCATCCTGAAATCGGCGCGCCTGCTGCCTGCCGCGCTGGTCCTGCCCGTTGCCACCGCGCCCGAGGGTCTGACCGTGCTGAACGCCCAGCCCACGCGCCATGTGCTGGACACCTCCAGCCCGCTGCATCCCGTAATCTCGGCCCGGGTGCCGCTGGCCGCCGCCGAAAATTCGCGGCTGCATGTCTTTCGCCCCGAAGATGGCGGGGAAGAGCATTACGCGATCGAGATCGGCCGCCCGCCCCGCGACGCACCCGTGCTGGCGCGGCTGCATTCGGCCTGTTTCACCGGCGACCTGCTGGGGTCTCTGAAATGCGATTGCGGTCCGCAGCTGCGCGGCGCCCTGGCCCAGATGGGGGCAGAGGGCGCGGGCGTGCTGCTCTACCTCAACCAGGAGGGGCGCGGCATCGGCCTTGCCAACAAGATGCGCGCCTATTCCCTCCAGGATCAGGGCTTCGACACGGTCGAGGCGAACCACCGCCTGGGCTTCGAGGACGACGAGCGCGATTTCCGCCTCGGCGCCGCGTTGTTGCAGAAGATGGGGTTCAGCTCGGCCCGGCTGCTGACCAACAACCCCGCCAAGATCGCGATGATGGAACGCGCCGGCATCGCCGTGACCGAACGTGTGCCTCTGAAGGTCGGGGAAAACCCGCATAATGCCCATTACTTGGCGACCAAGGCCGCGAAATCGGGGCACCTGCTGTGATCCGCTGGACCCGCCAGGGCGTGCTGGCCTTTGGCCGCCGCCTGCCCTGCACCATCGGCCGCGGCGGGCTGAGCGAGGACAAGCGCGAGGGCGACGGCGCCACGCCGCGCGGGCTGCACCACGTCACCGGCTGCCTCTACCGGCCCGACCGCGTCTCCGCGCCTGCGCCCTGGGCGCTGCCGATCCTGCCGGGGATGCTGTGGTCCGATGCGTCCGGCGATGCGCGTTACAATCAGATGGTGCTTGCCCCCTACGCGCCCAGCCACGAGGTGCTGCGCCGCGCCGATCCGCTCTATGACATCGTGTTGCTGACCGACTGGAACTGGCCGCTGGCCGAAACCGGGCGGGGCTCCGCGATCTTCCTGCATCAATGGCGCCGCCCCGGCTATCCGACCGAAGGGTGCCTGGCTTTCGCGCGCCCCGATATCCGCTGGCTGGCGGAACGCGCCGCCCCGGGCACGCCGATCCTGATCTGATCCCGATCCGGGAGCCGGCCTGCCACGGGGCCGCGACATCACCCGCCGATGCGACCCGAAACCGGGCGGATCGGCTTCGGCGCCCCTCGATTCGCAAGGTAGGCCGGACGGGCCTTGGGCGCGGCAAAGGGCGACCGGATCGCGTTCGACACCGCGTTGTAGACGAAGAAGGCGTTCGACCGCGGATCCGGGGTGATGTTCCCGTTCGACCCGTGCAGCGTGTTGCAATCGAAGAAGATCACCGTGCCCGCAGGCCCCGCCACGTGATCCACGCCCGCCTTCGCGGCCAGTTCCGTCAGGATGTCCGGAGACGGCACGCCGACCTCCTGCCGCTTCAGGCTGGTTTCGTGGTTCGCCTCGGGGGTTTCCCCGGCGGTGCAGACGAACACGCCCTGCGATCCGGGGATCAGCATCAGCGGCCCGTTCAGCGACGAATTGTCGGTCAGCAGAAGCGAGGCGGACACGGCCCGCGCCCGCGGCATGCCGTCCTCCGCATGCCAGGTCTCGAAATCCGAATGCCAGTAGAACTCTTTCCCGGTGAAGCCCGGCTTGTAATTCAGGCGGCTCTGGTGAAGGTACACGTCATCCCCCAGAAGAAAGGATGCGACCCCGGCCATCCTCTCGTCACGGGATACGCGGTCGAAAAGCGCCGAATGCTCATCGAGACGGAAGATCGTGCGCACCGCATCCGACTCGGGCTCGGTCACCAGGTCTTCGGCCCGGATCGCCTGGCCATGGTCGCGCAGGTCCTGGCTGGCCTCGATCATCGCGCTGATCTCATCCGCACCAAAGATGTCGCGGCGCACCAGGTAGCCCTTGTCGCGGTAATGCTCGGCATCGTCGCGGCTGATCGGCGCGTCTTCGCTCCAATCGGACCACAGCACCGGGTCGGGCCGGTCGATCACGGCTTCGCCATCGGGCAGTCGCGTCGGGTACAGGTCAGCGTCAGCCACAGGGATACGTGGACTGTGAACGTTCATGACGTCCTCCTCTTGTCTTTGAATATACTAGTTTTTTCGACCCGTCCTCATGGGCCGACCGCACAACACGGGGCCCCGCAGACAGGTTCCCAAGACAGCAATGACAGCGCTAACAGGCCCCGCCGAATCGCACGTTCACAGCCCGGCGCGACATTGCCGCCCGCGCCGATCCAGGCTTCATCTTGCCAGAAATACTCCCGCCGGAGGCGACGCTTTCAAGCGCTCCGCCGGGGCCATGCACGGAGGGCGGGCCGGGTCAGTCCCGCGCGCCGAAAATGGCCGATCCGACCCGCACGTGAGTCGCTCCAAGCGCCACGGCCTGTTCGAAATCGCCCGACATGCCCATGGACAGGCCCGCCAGCCCGTTGCGCTCGGCGATCTTGGCCAGCAGGGCGAAATGCAACGACGGGGTCTCCTCGACCGGGGGAATGCACATCAGCCCCTTCAGCGGCAGGCCCAGCTCGCGCACCTGCGCGACAAAGGCATCCGCGTCGCCGGGCAGGATCCCGGCCTTCTGCGGCTCTTCCCCGGTATTCACCTGGATGAACAGGTCGGGGCAGGACCCGATCTCGTCGGCGATCCGGGCGATGGTGGTGGCGATCTTGGGCCGGTCCACGGAATGGATCGCATCGGCCAGTTCCATCGCCTGGCGCACCTTGTTGCTTTGCAGCGGTCCGATGATGTGCAGGTCGATGCCGTCGAACTCTTCGCGGAAGCCGGGCCATTTGCCGGCGGCCTCCTGTACCCGGTTCTCGCCGAACACGCGGTGCCCCTCTTCCAGGACAGCGCGCACGCGGTCGTCGGGCTGCATCTTGGACACGGCGATCAGCGTCACGTCGGACGGGTCGCGCCCCGCCTCTTCCGCGGCCTTGGTGATACGGGTGGTGATCTCATGCAGGGACATGTCCCTTCATTTCCACGTTCCGCGGCGGAGATCCAGAATCGAAATGGGGCCCCGCAAGAAATGAGGGCCCCGAAACGGAAATGGGCAGGTCCGAAGACCTGCCCATCCACAATCCGATCTAAGTGTAGAACTTAGAAGGAGAATGCGACGCCCATGGAGGCGATTTTGTTGGTGCCGGACTGGCGCTCGCCGTACTGAGCGAAAACCGATGCGCCGCCGCCCAGATCGTAGGTACCCATCAGGTTCCACATCTCGGTGTTTGCAACGCCGGAGTCGCCGTACATGGCTGCGATCATCACGCCGTTGGCGGAGTAGCCAGCGGAGATGTTCCAGGTGTCGTTGAACGGAGCACCGGTGGTGCCGTCTGCGTAGCCTGCGCCAACCGAGAATGCGCCAAATGCTGCGCGACCGGAGATACCCCAGTACTCGTTGTTCGGGCCTGCCTGGTTTTCGTAAGCTGCACCAACGGTGACGTTAGCTGCGCCCAGGTCGCCGGTGTACTTGACGCCGATGCCGGTGGACTGGTCGAGGCCAGCGTAGGACAGCGATGCGGTGACGCCGCCAGCAGCGTACTCGAAGCGAGCGATGTTGCCGCCATCGTTGTTGTCGATGAAGCTGTCCATGGTCCAGTTTTCGTAGCCGATGCCGGCGATACGATGAACTTCGGTCATGGAGCGGTCAAACGCGCCATCGGTGTTGCCGAAGGTGAAGGACAGTGCGCCAGCGGAAGCAGCGAACACGGTGGTCGGTGCAACAGCAACGGATTTGGCGTAGTTGTTGTTGCCCAGGATGGCGTTACCGCTGGAGAACGCGGAAACTGCGCCGCCCATGCCTTCCATTTCGACGGTGGCCGACAGGGACACGCCGCCGTCGGTTTCGGTCGAACCGGTGAAGTACAGGTCGAAGTTGTTGATCAGGTTGGTGACGGCCGGAGCTGCACCAGCTTTGGTGTGGATGACACCGAAGCCGGCACGACCGGAAACGGACACGTCAGCAGCAGCGACGCCTGCGGTGGCAACCAGTGCCGTCGTCGCGAAGAGAATCTTTTTCATAGGTTTTCCCTCGATTTCACAAGTCAGCCCAGCCCGGTTGCCCGTCTGGGTATGAAAGTCGTTTCGCTCTTTTGGGGGTCTCTTTGCAAGGGTCGCAGACCCCCGGTCGAGTTTCGACCAACAAATGGTGCAGCTTTGCCACAGTTTCGCCAGCTTGCTGTTTCCAGCTCCGGCACCCGCGGGCTTCGCGTAAATTTCACCATAGCGCGCAACGCCTGTAATACAGAGCGGAAAAGCCCGCCGGGCCGCGACTTTCCCCGATAAATCTTGTGCAAAGGGTAAGGCTTGATTAGGAACGGCTGAGATCGACGCAATTGGAACCGACATGATGACTCTCAAGGCCCCTGTACGGATCGCACTCCTGCTCGTCTCGATTCTGGCGCTTGCGGATTGCGGCAGATTCGGCGGTTTCCAGGGCACCGCGCCCGGCACCTCTGCCGAAATCACCGACAAGCGCCTGCGCGAGGAACGTGGCCGGACCGGCACCACCCTGTGGGAAGCCCTGATGCGTCGCGACGATGGCCGCAAGGTCGGCGTGAACCGCTACCTGTGGAACGCGTCGCTGCAGACGCTCGACTTCCTGCCGATCCAGTCCGTCGATCCCTTCACCGGCGTCATCATCACCGGCTACGGCACGCCCCCGGGCGGCGGTCGCGCCTATCGCGCCACCGTGCTGATCAACGATCCCGCGCTGGACGCCCGGTCACTGAACGTGTCGTTGCAGACCCGCGGTGGCCGCGCCGTCGCCGCCGGCACCCAGCGCGCCGTCGAAGACGCGATCCTGACCCGCGCGCGTCAGCTGCGCTCCGCGGACCGGAACTTCTGATCCGATAACACCCTGATTTAACAGGTCTTCGTGAAATCCTACGCGTCAGGGATGCCCTCAGGCGGGCATCTCTGAAAGCGCCTGCATCCATTCCAGCTGCTTCGGCAGGCAATGCGATCGCAGGTCGTAGGTCTCCACCATCAGCTCCCGTGCGGTCTTGCCAAGGCGCGCCCGCGCGGCCTCGTCCTCCAGCAGCTCGATCGCTTGGTCGACCATCGCGTCCCCGTCGAAGAAATCGACCAGCCGGGCATTGTGGTCATGTTCCAGCGCTTCCTGCACCGGCAGGGTCGAGGAGGCCACGATCGCCGCCTCGCAGGACATCGCCTCGAACAGCGACCAGCTCAGCACGAAGGGGTAGGTCAGGTAGAGGTGGACGCGGGACACCTGCAACAGCGACACGAAGCTGTCATAGGGAATCCGCCCGAGGAAATGAACCCGTGCCCAATCCTCGTCGGGGATCTGGTCGCGCACCTCGTCGATGTAGATCTGTTTCCACGTCTTGCCCTGCGGCGGCCGCGCGCCATAGCTGACCGAGTCGCCGCCGACCACCAGCACCTGCGCATTGGGCCGCTCCCGCAACAGGCGCGGCAGCGCCCGCATGAAGATGTGGTAGCCGCGATAGGGTTCGAGGTTGCGGTTCACGAACGTCACCACCTCGTCATCGCGGGTCAGCACCCGGCCGTCTTCCAGTTTGTAGGTCGCGCCTTCGTTCTTGGTCAGCGCCTGGGTATCGATTCCATCGTGAATCACGCTGATCTTGTCGCGGAACACGTCCGGAAAGGTATCGGCCTGGAATTTCGTCGGGCTCAGGCCCGCATGGGCGATGTCGAAATGCAAATGGTTGTTGATGTTCTTCAACCGGATGCGCAGCGGGTCCATCTCTGCGTCACGCGGTGGGAATTCAGGGTCGAAGGTCAGATGCGGGTATTCGCTCAGGTGATACAGCTCGCAATACAGCCCCATCCGCGCCTCGGGCCAGACATCGCGCAGGAACATCGCCTCGCCCCAGCCGTGATGGGCGATGATCAGGTCGGGCTTGTAGCCCTGGTCGCGCATCTTGCGCGCCGCGACATAGCAGGATTCGGCCCGCGTCACCTTGCTGTCCAGATCCAGCAGCCAGGGATGCATCTTCTGTTCCGTCTTGCGCAGGATGCCGTAGGGGACCACGTCGACACCCTTCCAGTTCACGCGCTCCTTCACGCGCAGGGTCAGGGCCGTGACCCGGTGTCCCTGGCCCGCCAGAACGGCTGCCAGATGTTTGAATTGCCCGGGAAAATTCTGATGAATGAATAGAATGTTCATGCCTGCAGCCCTAAGAAATTTTCGGCACCTTACACAGGCAGGCCGGTCCCGAAAAGGACACCTTTACCGCAAAGCACTGGACCCTCGGGCGCGGCGCGCATATCACCCCTGCGGATGCATGACCCAGCAAGAGGACAGGCCGTTGTCGCGCTATCAAGCCGCTGAGATCGAACCGAAATGGCAAAAGGCCTGGGACGAGGCCAAGGTGTTCCGCGCCGAACGCGCCGAGGACAAGCCCAAGTATTATGTGCTCGAGATGTTCCCCTACCCGTCGGGACGCATCCATATCGGCCATGTCCGCAACTACACGATGGGCGACGTGATCGCGCGCTACAAGATCGCGACGGGCCATAACGTGCTGCACCCGATGGGCTTTGACGCGTTCGGGATGCCGGCGGAAAACGCCGCGATGGCCAATGGCGGCCACCCCAAGGACTGGACCTATTCCAACATCGACACGATGGTCGAACAGATGAAGCCGCTTGGCTTCGGCCTCGACTGGTCGCGCATGTTCGCCACCTGCGACCCGGAATATTACGGCCAGCAGCAGGCGCTTTTCCTCGACTTCCTGGAAAAGGGCCTCGTCTACCGCAAGAACGCCGTCGTGAACTGGGACCCGGTCGACATGACCGTGCTGGCCAACGAACAGGTCGAGGACGGGCGCGGCTGGCGTTCCGGCGCGCTGGTGGAACGGCGCGAACTGACCCAGTGGTTCTTCAAGATCTCCGATTTCTCGGACGAATTGCTCTCCGCGCTCGACACGCTCGACAACTGGCCCGCCAAGGTGAAGACCATGCAGGCCAACTGGATCGGCAAGTCGCGCGGGCTGCAATTCTCCTTCTCGCTCGTCGACGCCCCCCACGGCCATGACCGGGTCGAGGTCTACACGACCCGCCCCGACACGCTGATGGGCGCCTCCTTCGTCGGCATCTCCCCCGATCACCCGCTCGCGAAAGAGCTTGAGCGCGACAATCCGGACGTCGCCGCCTTCTGCGAAAAGGCCCGCCAGGGCGGCACCACCGAAGAGGCGATCGAAAAAGCCGAGAAGATGGGCTTCGACACCGGCCTCAAGGTCCGTCACCCCTTCGACACGGCCTGGGAACTGCCCGTCTACATCGCCAATTTCATCCTGATGGATTACGGCACCGGCGCGATCTTCGGCTGCCCCGCCCATGACGAGCGCGACCATGAATTCGCGACCAAGTACGGGCTGGACATCATCCCCACCTTCGAACCCGTCGAAGGGGAATATCCCGATGGCGCCTTCGTCCCTGCCAAGACCGAGAAGGTCCGCTACATCAAGAGCTTCGCCGGCGAGGAAATCCAGACCGGCAACGAGGCCGTGGATGCCGCCGTGGACTTCTGCGAACAGAACGGCGTCGGCCAGGGCGTGACCAAGTTCCGCCTGCGCGACTGGGGCCTCTCGCGTCAGCGCTACTGGGGCTGCCCGATTCCCGTCGTGCATTGCGAAACCTGCGGCGTGGTCCCCGAGAAGAAGGAAAACCTGCCGATCCAGCTGCCCTATGACGAGGGCGACAAGCCGATCGACTTCTCCATCCCCGGCAACCCGCTGGACCGTCACCCGACCTGGCGCGACTGCGACTGCCCGTCCTGCGGCGCGCCCGCGAAACGCGAAACCGACACGATGGATACCTTCGTCGATTCGTCGTGGTATTTCGCCCGCTTCACCGCCCCCCGCGCCGACACGCCGACCAACATGGCCGACGCGGAATACTGGATGAACGTGGACCAATATATCGGCGGCATCGAACACGCGATCCTGCACCTGCTCTATGCCCGCTTCTTTGCCCGTGCGATGAACATCTGCGGCCACCTGCCCGAAACCGCGAAGGAACCCTTCGACGCGCTCTTCACCCAGGGCATGGTGACCCACGCGATCTTCCAGACCAAAGACGGCAATGGCCGCCCCGTCTACCATTACCCCGAGGACGTGGAGCTGCGCGACGGCAAGGGCTTCCTCAAGGACGGCACCGAGGTCGAGATCATCCCCTCCGCCAAGATGTCGAAATCCAAGAACAACGTGGTCGACCCGGTCCAGATCATCCAGCAATACGGCGCCGATACCGCCCGCTGGTTCGTCCTGTCCGACAGCCCGCCGGAGCGTGACGTGGAATGGACCGCCGCCGGGGCCGAGGCCGCCTCGAAACACCTGGCCCGGGTCTATCGCCTCGCCGCCGAACTGGACGACGCCCCCGCGAATGCAGAGGCCGACCAGCAGCTCCTGCGCGAGATGCACAAGGCCATCCATGACGTGACCGGCGGCGTCGAAAGCTTCGGGTTCAACGCCTCCATCGCCAAGCTCTACGGCTTCACCAACACCATCGCCAAATCCAGGGCGGGGGCAGAGGCCAAGCGCGAGGCGCTGAAGACGCTGGCGCAGCTGATGTCGCCCATGACCCCGCACCTCGCCGAAGAGATCTGGCAGACGCTCGGCGGCGAAGGCCTCATCGCGCAGGCCCCCTGGCCCGTCGCGGACGAGGCGATGCTGGTCGAGGATACGGTCACCATGCCGATCCAGATCAACGGCAAGCGCCGCGGCGAAATCGAGGTGCCCAAGGACATGGACAAGGCCGAGGTTGAAAAACTCGCCCTGGCCAACGATGCTGTGCAAAGGACGCTGGACGGGGCCCAGCCCAAGAAGGTCATCGTTGTCCCCGGACGGATCGTGAATGTCGTCATGTAACCGACGCAAAGCCCTGGCCTGGCTGGCCGCGACCCCGGTCGCGGTCGCCCTGTCGGCCTGCGGCTTCACCCCGGCCTACGGGCCGGCGGGCGGCGCGTCGCGCCTGACCGACCGGGTCGAGGTCTCGGAACCCTCGACCACCGAAACCTACCTCATGACCCGCCACCTGGAGGATCGCCTGGGCCGGACGGACACGCCCGATTACCGGCTCTCCTACGACCTGGCGCTTTCCGAGGAACGGATCGCGATCACCGCCAACAACATCACCCGCCGGTTCAACCTGGTCGGCACCGCCACCTACAAGCTGGAAACGCTGGACGGCCGGGTGATCACCGAAGGGTCGGTGGAAAACTTCGCGGGCTATTCTGCCACCGGCTCCACCGTGGCGACGCGGGCCGCCCGGCGCACCGCGCAGGAACGGCTGACCACGATCCTGGCCGATGACATCGTCACCCGCCTGATCGCCGCCGCGCCCTCGGCCTGAGGGGCGCGGGGATGAAACTCAACGCCCGCGACGCTTCCGGCTATTTCGCCCGACCCGACCCGGACAAGACCGGCCTGCTGATCTACGGCGCCGACGGGATGCGCATCGCCCTGAAACGGCAGGAGGTCATCGCCGCGCTTGTCGGTCCCAAGGGCGAAGAGGAAATGCGCCTGTCCCGCATGCCCGCCGCCGAAATCCGCCGCGACCCCGCCATGCTGTCCGACGCGATCAAGGCCGTGGGCTTCTTCCCCGGCCCCCGCGTCGTCTTTGTCGAGGACGCAACCGAAGCGCAGGCCCCCGCCATCCTGCCCGCGCTGGAAGACTGGCAGCCGGGTGACGCGCAGGTGGTCATCACCGCCGGCCAGCTGAAACCGACCTCGAAACTGCGCAAGTTCTTCGAAGGTCACAAGAACGCCTATGCGGCCGCGATCTACGACAACCCGCCCACCCGGGCCGAGATCGAGGCCGAACTGTCCCGCGCTGGCCTGCGCAATCTGCCGCAAGAGTCACTGCGCGATCTGTCGACGCTGGCCATGGCGCTCGATCCCGGCGATTTCCGCCAGACGCTGGAAAAGCTGGTCCTCTACAAGCATGGCGACGAATCGCCGGTCATCCCCGAGGACATCGCCGCCGTCGCCCCCGCCACGACCGAGGCCGAGATCGACGAGATGCTCGATATCGTGGCCGAGGCCAAGACCGGCGAAATCGGCCCCCTAATGCAGCGCCTGCGCGCCCAGGGGGTGCAGCCGGTCTCGCTCTGCATCGGGATGATGCGCCACTTCCGCACCCTCTACGCCGTCGCCGCAGCACCCGGCGGCCCGGCCGAAGGCATCGGCCGCGTCCGCCCCCCGATCTTCGGACCGCGCCGCGACCTGGTGCTGCGCCAGGCCCAGAACTGGGGCGCGCCGAAACTTCAGGACGCGCTGACCGCGATCACCGAAACCGACCTCGCCCTGCGCTCCGCCGCCCAGACCGCGCCGCAGATGGCCCTGGTGGAACGCACGCTGATCCGGCTCGCCATGATGGCCCGCCGCTGATCCAGGCCGCGCCCGTCGGCATTTTGAGTATTTATGGCAAGATGAAGCAGGGGATCGCGCCCCTCTCCACCGCGCGCGCCCCCTGGGATGGCGCGCCAACCCCCAGCTTCACCTTGCCAAAATACTCCCGCCGGAGGCGGCGCGGCCCCTCAGCCCTCGTGACGCAGGGTCAGGAAAAACCACGTGGATTTTTCCCCTCTCATCCTGTCTGCTCCGTCCAGAAAAAGGGAGGACACATCATGTACACCGTCATCGGCGCCGCGCAGAATCGCACGTTCCGCGTCATCTGGATGCTGGAGGAGATCGGAGAGGCCTATGACCGCATCCGGGCCAAGCAGCACACGCCGGAAATCCTGAAATACACCCCGATCGGCAAGATGCCGGTGCTGGTGGAGGATGGCGAAGCGATTTCCGACAGCGCCGCGATCCTGACCTACCTCGCCGACAAGCACGGCAAGCTGACCGCGCCCGCCGGCACCATCGCGCGGGCCAAGCAGGATGCCGTGACCTTCCAGGTTCTCGATGACCTCGAATCGATCATCTGGTCCGCCACCCGCCACGGCTTCATTCTGCCCGAAGAGCGCCGCGTCGCGGGCGTCAAGGACACCGCCAAATGGGAATGGGAGCGGAACCTGAAAGGGATCGAAGCCCGGTTCCAGGGCCCCTTCGTCATGGGCGACGAGATGACGATCACCGATATCCTGCTGACCCATACTCTGGGCTGGGGCCGCGGCGCGAAATTCCCTGTCAGCGATGCGATGGTTGATTACATGAAGCGGATGGGCGCCCGCGACGCCTATTCGCGCGCTGTCGCGTCGGAAAAGGAAGCCGCGTAATCGGCAGCCGCGCGGCCGGCCCACAGGCCGGTCGCCAGGCAGGCTGTCAGAAGGTAGCCGCCCGTCGGCGCCTCCCAGTCCAGCATCTCTCCGACCGCAAAGGTGCCGGGGCGATCGCGCAGCATCAGCGACGGCTCAACCGCGTCGAAGCGCAGCCCACCGGCGGTGGAAATCGCCTGGTCCATCGGCAGCACCCCCTGGTGCCGGATCGGCAGCGCCTTGAGCAGCGGGGCCAGGTCATCGGGCAAGGGCCGGCCGAATTCCATCAACAGTGACCGTTTCGCCGGGTCCAGCCGCAGGTTGCGCCGCAGGTGCGAGGCCAGGCTGTCGCCGCGCCGCCGCCGCGACAGCTTTGCGCGCAGCCGGTCCAGCGGGATGTCCGGGGCCAGGTCCATGACCAGCGGCGCGCCATCGCGCAGGGCACGGGACAGCGCATAAATGCCCGCCCCTTCCAGCCCCTTGCCGGTGATGACGCATTCGCCCCGGCTCTGCAGGTCGCCCGCGGTAAGCGCAATGGCCTTCAGCGGCGCGCCGAATTGCGGCTCCATCTTCTCCGACCAATGAACCGACAGGCCGACATTGGCGGGCCGGAACGGCGCGACCCGGTCCCCGAATTGCCGGGCCCATACCCCGTCAGACCCCAGACGCGCCCAGCTGGCCCCGCCCATGGCCATCACGGTGACATCCGCCGCGACGCGCTGCGGACCATCGGCCGTGTCAAACATGGCATCCGCCCCGTCCCATCCGGTCCAGCGCCAGCGGGTCCGGGTTTCAACGCCCATGTCCCCCAGCCGCCGCAGCCAGGCGCGCAACAGGGGCGAGGCTTTCATCGCCTGCGGAAAGACCCGACCGGTGGTCCCGGTGAAAAGCGGCTGTCCCAGCTCCTCGGCCCAGGCGCGGACCTGCGCCGGGCCGAACGCCTCAAGCATCGGGCGCAGGGCGAGGGCGGCGTCTTCGTAGGCAGCCAGGAAAGGTTGGAGCTCTTCGTCCTTGGTGAGGTTTAGCCCCGACTTGCCCGCCATCAGGAACTTGCGCGCCAGGCTGGGACGGGCTTCGGCCACGGTGACGGACAGGCCGGCGCGGGCCATGGCCTCTGCCGCCATCAGACCTGCCGGTCCGCCCCCGATCACCAATCCTGTTGCCACGTCGTCGCCTTCCCGTTTCGCTCTACCTGCGATGCGGCGGGGGGAATGACAAGGGCGATCCGCTCTGCCACCCTGTCGATCCAGCCAAGGCCCAAACGATGAGCGACGACCCGATCTGCCCCCTCTGCCTGCGCCCGATCCCCGAGACGGCGAAATCCTCGTTGCATCACCTCGTTCCCAAGCTGAAGGGTGGCAAGGGCGGGCCGGTCATCCGGGTGCACCAGATCTGTCACAACGAGATCCACGCCACCCTGACCGAGGCCGAGCTGGCCCGCGATTACGACACGCCCGAGAAGCTGAGGGCGCATCCGCGGCTGGCGAAATTCTTTGCCTGGGTGGCAAAGCGCCCGCCCGGGTTCCATTCCAAGACACCGGGCGGGCGGCGCAAGCGGCGCTAGGGGCGGGGCGGCGCGAACCGATATCGCACCGACGCAATACCGACGTCATACCGACGTGATACCGATGCCCGTTTCGGCCCTAATTTCAGGCCCGTTTCAACCTTGGCACATGGCCTTGATTCCGGCGGCGATCTCGGGCTTGGCGGCCAGCGTGTCGGCGCAGATCCCGCGCGCCGTTTCCAGCAGATCCGCCGGGTCGACGATGCGGTCGACGAGCCCGTAGGTCAGCGCCTCTTCGGCGGGGATCTTCTGGCCGCCCATCAGGATCATCTTGGTCCGCGCCGGCCCGATCAACGCCGCCATCCGCCCCGGATCGGAGGGTTGCGGCAGATAGCCCAGCTTCATCACGGGGTAGAAGAATTTCGCCCCCGGCACGGCCAGGCGGATGTCGCAGGCCAGCGCCATGCCCATGGCGCCCCCGGCCAGCGTGCCGTTCAGCGCGGCGATGGTCAGACCCGGCGCGGCGGCCACCGCCCCCGACAACCGTTCCCAGAGCGGAGAGGTCGCAAGCCCCGCCCGCGCTTCCTCCAGATCGGCTCCGGCAGAGAACACCTTGCCCCGTCCCGTCAGGATGATCGCGCGAGAGTCTTTCGCGTTTTCAAAGGCTTCGGCCAGGTCCGACAGCATCTCTCCGGTCAGGGAATTGGCCTTGTCCTGGCGGTCGATGGTGATGATCGTCAGCGCGTCCTCGCGCGCGATCTCGATCATTTGATGACCCCGATCCGGCGGCGCACCCCTTCGTCACGCAGCGAGATCTCTTCGCCCAGGTGGCCATCCGCCTCGGGTCCACACATCCACAGCAGGGCGCGGGCGGGCCATTCGGGGGGAATGTGGTCTTCCCAGTTCAGCTCGCTCACCGGGTTGACGCCGCTGGCCTTGATGTCGCGCTGCATCTGGGTGGCCACGGTGCCCGGCGACAGGCCCATGATCCGCATGCCCTTGTCGGCGGCTTCCAGGTGCGCGGCGCGGGTCAGCATCGCCGCCCCGGCCTTGGAGGTGCAATAGGCGCTCCAGCCTTCCAGCGGGCTATGCGCGGCGCCTGAGGAAACGGTGATGATCGTGCCGCCGCCCCCGGCCATCATCACCGGCATCGCAGCACGGAAGCCATTGAAAACGCCCTTGATATTGACGTCGATTACCTGACCCCACTCATCCGGATCGGCATCCACGAGATGGGTGATCGGCTGCAGGATCCCGGCATTCCCGATCAGGATGTCCAGCTGTCCGAAGGCCTCCAGAGCGGCATTCACGGCAGCCTGGACCTCCCAGTAGCGGGAGATGTCGCAGGGCACGGCCACCGCGTTCTCGCCGATCTCTCCGGCCAGTTCGGCAATCGCTTCGCCGTTTCGGGCCAGCAGGACGACCTTGGCCCCCGCTTCGGCAAAGACATGGGCCGCAGCGGCACCGATGCCGCGGCTCGCGCCAGTAATCATGGCCACTTTTCCGGTCAAATCCGTCATCGCCTGTCCTTTCGGTTCGATGGTTGTGCCGTTGGTAATCCTTCGCCGATGTCAAGGTAAAGCTTCCCATGACTTGACGGGCGGAACTCTACCCCGGATCCTGTGCGCAATACTTGACTCATGAGGATCATTGTAGATGTCGAAATTGTTTCAACCCCTTGCGACCGGGGCAATAATCGCCGCGATGTCGGGTCCGGCCCTGGCCGATGTCACCCCGTCCGACGTGTTCGCACAATGGACGCAATACGCCGATGCCTTCGGCTACCAGTCCCTTTCGGAGCCCGAGATGCAGGGCGACAACCTGTTCTGGCCCGAGTTCTCCATGTCCATGGAGATTCCCGCCGATCCCGATGCCGACATGACCGGCGGCATCCTGACCCTGACGATGGAAAACGTCGCCATGACCGAACGCGGCGATGGAACCGTCGCCATCGAGGTGCCTGAAAGCTCGACCATGACCGTGGTCGGCGACGGCTTCAACGGAGAGGATTTCACCCTCACCGCGACGCTGACCGCCGAGGGTTATGATATGGTCGCCTCCGGCACGCCGGACGACATCACCTACGATTTCGATTCCGTCCGCATCGGCATCAGCCTGGACGAATTCGACGGCAAGAACGGCACCTTCCCGACCCCGGGCGAGATGTCGGTGATCCTCGAAGGCATGGAGGGCCAAAGCCGCGTGACCTCGGCCGGGTTGATCCAGGCGATGCAGGATTTCTCAATCGTCAAAGTGGCTTACAACATCGACGTGACCAGCCCGAAACCGGATGAGCCGGGCTTCTTCAAGTGGATCGGTGAAAGCCGTGGCATCACCTCGACGGCCAGCGGGACCTTCCCGCCGGACATGGACATGACCGACATGGTCGCCGCGATCGAGGCCGGCTACGCGGTGGACGGTCAGATGACCTATACCGGCGGCAACTCGGTGATGGATTTCTCGGACGACGAGACCTCGTTCAAGCTGTCCACGATTTCCGAGGGCGGCACGTTCGACATCGCCATGTCGGCAGCCGGGATGACCTATGATTTCCTGGTCAACCAGCTGAACTTCACCGCCGAAGGGTCGGACATCCCTTTCCCGATCCGGTCGGGCATGGCCGCCTTCGGGCTGGGTATCTCGGTGCCGCTGATGGCATCGGACACCGATCAGACCTTCGGCGCGAGCCTGACCCTGACCGAGGTGGAGCTGCCCCCCGAGGTCTGGATGATGGCCGATCCGGGCAATGCCCTGCCGCATGATCCCGTCACCGCCGAACTGGACGTGTCGGGTGTCGGCAAGCTTTTCGTCGACCTGATGGACGAGGAAGAGATGAGCACGCTCGGCATGACCGGCGGCGTGCCCGGCGAAGTGTCGAAACTGGTCATCGAAAAGCTGCTGATCAGCGCGGCCGGCGCAACCATCGCCGCCGATGCCGACCTGGACGTCGACAATTCCGCGCAAAGCATCTTCGACTCCGACATGCCCGCGTTTGGCGGCACCGCCAACCTGCGGCTGACCGGGGTGACCGGCCTGATCGACAAACTGTCCCAGATGGGCCTGATCCCGCCGGGTCCGGCGATGATGGCTTCCGGCATGGCCAAGCAGCTGGGAAAGGTCGAAACCGGCCCGGATGACCTGTCGGCGGATGTCGTTCTGACCAAGGAAGGGTCGCTGACCGTCAACGGCAATCCGATCCCGCTGCAATAACAGCCAAACCCCTGATACGCCCCGCGCCGGACCCTTTCGGCGCAGGGCTTTGTCGTCCGCAGCCTTGTTTCCCGCGCGGTTCACCGCTACCTCGGTAGGGCTGCAAAAGGATGCGAAATGACACTGGACCTCACCGATCTGACAACCCGAATGCTGGATGCCGCACGGCGCGCCGGGGCCGACCAGGCCGATGCGCTGGCGCGGGATGGCTCTGCCACCTCGATCGGGGTGCGCGCGGGCAAGCTGGAAGAGGCGGAGCGGTCCGAAGGCGTCGAGATCGGATTGCGCGTGCTGGTGGGGCAGCGGCAGGCCTGCGTGTCGTCCTCGGACCTGCGCGATGACGCGATGACCGAGATGGCGGAACGCGCCGTCGCCATGGCCCGCGAAGCCCCCGAGGACCCCTATGTCGGCCTGGCCGGGGCCGATCAGCTGGGCGATCCGGCAAGTGTCGACGCGCTGGACCTCTGGGATGACAGCGCCGAACCCTCGCCGCAGGACATGTTGCAGGACGCTCTGGCCGCCGAAGAGGCCGCCCTGGCCGTTGACGGTGTCACGCAGGTGCAATCCGCGGGCAGTTCCTACGGGTTCAGCCGCGTCTACCTGGCAGCGACCAACGGCTTCGGCGGAGGCTACAAGCGGACGCATCGCCAGACCTACTGCACGGCCATTGCAGGGACCGGCACCGGGATGGAGCGGGACAGCGACGGCGACATGCGCCTGCACCAATCCGACCTGCGAAGCCCGCAGGAGATCGGACAGAAGG
Source organism: Pseudooceanicola atlanticus (assembly GCF_000768315.1). Taxonomy (GTDB): domain Bacteria; phylum Pseudomonadota; class Alphaproteobacteria; order Rhodobacterales; family Rhodobacteraceae; genus Pseudooceanicola; species Pseudooceanicola atlanticus. Next base: position 134,482 of record NZ_AQQX01000001.1, on the reverse strand, counting down.
CCGGCGAACGCGCCGTGGCCCGCCTGAACCCGGTACAACCCAAGACCGGGCGCTATCCCGTTCTGTTCGACGAACGCATCAGCGGCAGCCTGATCGGCCACCTGCTGGGCGCGGTGAACGGCGCGGCCATCGCCCGGGGTGCATCCTTCCTGCGCGACCACCTGGGCAAACAGGTCCTGCCGGAGGCACTGTCGGTGATCGAGGATCCGCATCGCGCGCGCATCCCCGGATCCCGCCCCTTCGATTCCGAGGGTCTGGCGACGCGCAAGCGGGCCATCGTGGAAAATGGCATGCTGACGGGCTGGACGCTGGACCTCGCCACCGCGCGCAAGCTGGGCATGAGCTCGACCGGGAACGCGGCGCGGGGCCTGTCCTCTCCGCCCTCGCCCAGCAACTGGAACATCGCGCTGACCCAGGGCGAGGCGACCCGCGAGGACCTTATCGCGCAGATGGGCACCGGGTTCCTCGTGACCTCGCTGATCGGGTCGACGATCAACCCCAACACGGGCGATTATTCGCGCGGTGCGGCGGGGTTCTGGGTCGAGAACGGGAAGATCTCGCACACTGTCAGCGAAGGCACGATTGCCGGTAACCTGATCGAGATGCTGGCCCGGATCATCCCTGCCAACGACGCGCGGACGCATCTGAGCCACGTCGTCCCGTCGATCCTGATCGAGGACATGTCGATTGCCGGTCAGTGATCCCGCCCAGGACCTTGCGCTGCTGACAGAGGCGGCACGGGCGGCGGGCCTGACCGCCTTGCAATTCACCACCGGGCGCAACCGCAAGTGGGAAAAGCCCGACGACCTTGGCCCCGTGACCGAGGCCGACCTGGCCGTGAACCGTCTGCTGGAAGACAAGCTCCGCAGCGCCCGGCCCGATTACGGCTGGCTGAGCGAGGAAAGCGAAGACGGCGATGCCCGCCTGTCGCAATCCCGCGTCTTCATCATCGACCCGATCGACGGCACCCGCAGTTTCATCGACGGCTCTCCCGCTTGGGCGCATTCGCTGGCCATCGCCGAAGACGGCGAGGTGATCGCCGCCGCCGTCTACCTTCCGGTGAAGGGCAAGCTTTATGCCGCAGCCCAAGGCCGGGGGGCGTATCTGAACGACCGGCCCTTGCGGGCCTCTCCGCGCGATCAGCTGCACGGGGCACGGTTGCTGGCCGCCAAACCCAATTACGACAGCCGCCACTGGCCCGGCGGCGTGCCCGACGTGTCGCGCCATTACCGCCCTTCGCTGGCATATCGCCTGTCGCTGGTGGCAGAGGGGCGCTATGACGCGATGCTGACCCTGCGCGACAGCTGGGAATGGGACATCGCCGCCGGCGATCTGATCCTGCGCGAGGCCGGGGCGGTCACCACCGACCGCAGGGGCGCGCCACTGCGGTTCAACAATGCCCACCCGCAAGTTGACGGTGTCGTCGCGGCGGGGCCCGATCTGCATGGTGAAATCCTCAGCGCCCTGGGTTATACCGCGAGTTAAGCACCCCTTGCTATCAGGGCCCCATTCCGGCCCCCGCAACGGGGCCAAACGCTTGACCTGCCACGGCAAAGCCCGCAGGTTCGCGATGATCCAGGGCGCCGGTGACCCGGCCCGAACCCAAGGAGGCTGACCCATGACGCAACGCCTGCACCTCGTCTTTGGCGGAGAGCTGGTCGATCCGACCAAGAACGTGTTCAAGAATGTCGAGGATATCCAGATCGTCGGCATGTTCCCCGATTATGCCTCGGCCTACGATGCCTGGAAGGCAGAGGCACAGCGCACGGTCGATAACGCCCATATGCGGTTCTACATCGCGCATATCCACCGCCTGCGCGACGAAGAGGCGGCGGCGTCCTCGACCGAAGAACTGGGATCGTAAGGGTTGCCGTCGGCCTCGCGCCGCGCCCCGGGCGCGATCGGGTCCGGCGAAGACCTGCCTCCGCGTCCCGAGGGGCCGTTGATCTGGGCCCATGCCGCCGACCCTGACAGGGCCCCGGCGCTGGCCCAGCTTGCCGTGCGCGCAGCCGGGCAATGGCCGGATATCACGATGGTGATGACCCAGTGCCACGATCAGCCGATCCAGGCCAAGCTGCCCCGCCACGTGATCCCGCAGCAATTGCCCGACGACAACACCGCGCCCAGCCGGAAATTCCTGGCCCATTGGCAGCCCGACATTTGCATCTGGCATACCGGGCACCTGCGTCCCACCCTTTTGAACCAGACCCTGCAGAAGGGCGTACCCACCCTGCTGATCGACGCGACCGAAGACGGGTTTCCCGAACAGCGCCTGCGGTGGAGCCGGCGCGGCGAACGCAATGTCATCACCGGGTTCGAGGCGATCTTTGCCCGTTCAGCCAATGCCGCGAAGCGCCTCACCCGGCTGGGGGCGAACCCGGAAAAGATCGACGTGACCGGCCCGCTGCAGGAAGGCGCCGCCGCAATCCCCTGCAACGAGGCGGAACGCACCGAACTGGCGGAAAGCCTGGCGACCCGGCCGATCTGGCTGGCCGCGATGGTGCAGGCGGACGAGCTGAACATGGTGATCGAGGCGCATCGCCGTGCCATCCGGTCGGCCCACCGGCTGATGCTGATCCTGGTGCCTCAGGATATCGACAGCACCTCTGCCATGGTGGCGGAACTCGAGGCCCAGGGCCTGCGCTATGTCCGCTGGTCCGCGGGCGGCTACCCGGAAGAAACCACCCAGGTGCTGCTGGCCGACACCTACGGCGAGATGGGGCTGTGGTACCGGCTGGCGCCGGTGACGCTGATGGCGTCCTCGCTGACGACGGGTCACGGCGGCCGTGATCCTTACGAACCGGCCGCGCTTGGCTCTGCCATCGTCTATGGCCCCAATGTCTCGCGCCACCTGTCCAGCTATTCGCGCTTTGCCCGAGCGGGCGCTGCGCGGCTGGTACGGGATGCACCGTCGCTCGCCGCGGCCATCTTGCGTCTCAACGCACCGGATCAGGCCGCCGCCATGGCACAGGCGGCCTGGGATGTCGCGACCGAGGGCGCGGAGGTCACCGACAAGGTGCTTGAGAAGATCGAGGAGATCCTGGACCGGAGGTCGCTGTCCAATGCAGGCGCCTGACTTCTGGTACAATCCGCCCGAACGGCCCGGCCTGCGCGCGCGTGTGCTGTCTCCGCTCGGGCGTCTTTACGCGGCGGCGACGGCGCGACGTCTGGCTGGCGGCACACCTGAAATGGTCGGGGTACCGGTGATCTGCATCGGCAATATCAATGCCGGCGGGACCGGAAAGACACCGACGACCATCGCCCTGATGCAGATGCTGGCCGATCTGGGCATCGCCGCCCATGTCGTATCGCGCGGCCATGGCGGGCGGCTGGAAGGACCCGTGCGGGTGTCAGAGCGCGAACATACGGCAGCGGATGTTGGCGATGAGCCCTTGCTGCTTTCCGCCTTCGGTCCGGCCTGGGTCGCCAGGGACCGTGTGGCGGGGGCGCGGGCGGCAGTGCAGGATGGCGCGCAGGCGATCCTGCTGGATGACGGGTTTCAGAATCCCGGCCTGGCCAAGGACCTGTCCATCGTCGTGGTGGATGCGCGGCGGGGGTTCGGCAACGGGCTTTGCCTGCCTGCCGGACCGCTGCGGGAGCCGGTCGAAACGGGGCTGGCGAGGGCCGATCTGTTGCTGTCCATCGGGGACGAGGCCGCGCAGGCCAAACTGGCCGCGACCCTTCCCCCGTTGAACATTCCTCATGTCACGGGGCAGCTCGACCCGCTTCAGACCGGGATGGACTGGACGGCGACACCTTTCCTCGCCTTCGCGGGGATCGGGCATCCGGAAAAGTTCTTCGCCACCCTGCGAGGGCTCGGTGCGCAGCTGATCCATGCCGAAGGTCTGAGCGACCATCAACCCTTCACCCCTGCCCTTCTGGCCCGGTTGGAACGCGACGCGATCCGCCATCGGGCCCAGCTGGTGACCACGGAAAAAGACGCAGTCCGACTGCCAAAAGAGTTCCGGCCAAAGGTCCTGACCCTTCCCGTACGCCTACGTATAGAAAACCCGGACCCGATGCGCGACGCGTTGCGCGCGCTCTTCCCGGCTTGACGCTTCGGCGCCACTGGCCCAGATCAGGGACATGACAAAGACGCTTCTTTCCCTTGGCCACGGCTTTTCCGCCCGCGCCCTTTCCGAGTTGCTGCTGCCGCAGGGCTGGGTCATCCACGGCACCACCCGCAGCGCCGACAAGGCAGAGGCGCTGAAGCAGGAGGGCATCGTCCCCCATGTTTTCCCCGGCAATCTGAGCGGCCCGTTGGAAGAGGCGACGCATCTGCTGATCTCGGCCGGGCCGGATGCGGAGGGCGACCCGATGCTGCGGCATCTGAAGGATGACATCACCCGGATCGCGCCCCGGCTGGAATGGGCCGGCTACCTGTCGACGACGGGTGTCTACGGCAACCACGATGGTGGATGGGTCGACGAGGATACGCCGCTGACCCCGTCCACAAGGCGTGGCAAGTGGCGCGTCGCAGCAGAGGCGGAATGGCAGGCGATCCCCGATCTACCGCTACATATCTTCCGGTTGGCGGGTATTTACGGCCCCGGCCGTGGGCCGTTTTCCAAGGTGCGCAACGGCACGGCACGGCGGATCATCAAGCCTGGTCAGGTTTTTTCCCGCATCCATGTCGAGGACATCGCGCAAGTCCTGGCCGCTTCGATCGCCCAGCCCGATCCCGGGGCGATCTACAACATGTGCGACGACGACCCGGCCCCGCCGCAGGACGTGATCGCCCACGCCGCAGAGCTTCTGGGGCAGCCACTCCCGCCCGAGGAAGATTTTGAGACCGCCGAAATGACGCCCATGGCCCGGAGCTTTTATGCCGAAAGCAAGCGGGTCAAAAATGACAAGATCAAGACAGACCTTGGCGTCCGACTGATCTACCCCACATACCGAGAGGGGCTGGCAGCGTTGCTGGACCTGGAAAAAGCGCAACAGGGTTGAACCGGCGGGGCTTTCCGTGCGTTGCCCTCTCATGACGATGGCATCCATGACCGATACAGCGACCGCACCGCAGCCCAGCCCAGGTGCGAACCTGCGCAGCCTCACCGACATCCTGGACGCGTTGCAGAACGCCGAGCGGGACGAGAAAATCTCTGTCCGCTCGATCCTGGAGGAGATCGGGGTGCGCAGTTTTGCCCCGGTGATCCTGGTCCCTGCGCTGATCCTGGTGTCGCCGCTATCGGGGATTTTCGGCCTGCCCACGCTTGGGGCGATCTTCATCTTCCTGATCACCGTTCAGAAACTGGCGGGACGGTCCCATGTCTGGATGCCGGAATTCCTAAAGAAGCGCGAGATACCGACCAAGCGGTTGGACAAGGCCATCGAATGGCTGCGCAAACCCTGCGCCTGGATCGATAACCGCACACACAAACGGTTGACGGCGCTGGTGTCGCGACCCGCGAACATCGTCACATTGCTGACGATCATCGCGATCACGATCATCATCCCCTTCCTCGAGGTGCTGCCGATGGTCACGTCGATCTTTGCCGTCGCGATCTCGCTCTTCGCGGTTGGGCTACTGGCGCGGGACGGGCTGTTCACTCTTCTGGGCTATATCCAGGTCGGGCTGAGCGCTGCCGCCGTGCTCTGGCTGATTTCCTGAGGCCCCGTAGCGCCTCAGGCCTTCTTCTGCGACACCTGCGCGACCCCCAGCACCTCAAGCACCTTGGCCTCGATATCCGGGGCGTTCAGCTTGGCGGTGGCGTACATGTCCGCGGGGCTGGCCTGGTCGATGAACGTATCGGGCAGAACCATAGACCGGAACTTGAGCCCGTCGTCAAAGACGCCCTCATCCGACAGAAGCTGCGCAACGTGCGAGCCAAAGCCGCCGACGGCGCCTTCCTCGATCGTGATGAGCGCCTCGTGATCGGCGGCCAGTTGCAGGATCAGGGCGCGATCCAGCGGCTTGGCAAAACGCACATCGGCGACGGTCGGCGTGATGCCGCGGGCGCGCAGCGATTCTGACGCGGTCATGACCTCGCTCAGGCGGGTGCCGAAGGACAGGATCGCGACGCGGGCGCCCTGCTGGATCATCCGGCCCTTGCCGATTTCCAGAACCTCACCCTTTTCCGGCATCTCGACGCCCGAGCCCTCGCCGCGCGGATAGCGGAAGGCGATCGGTCCGTCGTCATGGGCCGCGGCGGTGGCGACCATGTGCATCAGCTCTGCCTCGTCCGCGGCGGCCATGACAACAAAACCGGGCAGGTTGGACAGGTAGGCCGTGTCGAAGCTGCCGGCATGGGTGGCCCCATCTGCGCCCACCAGACCGGCGCGGTCGATGGCGAAACGCACCGGAAGCCGCTGGATCGCGACGTCATGCACGACCTGGTCATAGCCGCGCTGAAGGAAGGTCGAATACATCGCGCAGAACGGTTTCAGGCCACCGGCGGCCAGACCGGCCGAAAAGGTCACGCCATGCTGTTCGGCGATGCCGACATCGAAGGTGCGCGACGGGTAGCGTTCGACCATCAGGTTCAGACCGGTGCCATCCGGCATCGCGGCGGTCACCGCACAGATGCGCGGATCTTCTGCGGCGAGACGTACCAGTTCCTTGCCGAAGACCGAGGTGTAGGAGGGCGCGTTGGAGGGCGCCTTTTTCTGCTCTCCGCTGACGACGTCGAACTTGGCCGTGGCATGCCCACCATCGCGGGCCTTTTCGGCGGGCGCGTAGCCCTTGCCCTTCTTGGTGACGATATGGATCAGCACCGGCCCGGTGGCGCGTGCCTTGACCGTCCGCAGGACCGGCAGAAGCTGGTTGAAATCGTGACCATCAATGGGGCCCACGTAGGAAAAGCCCAGCTCTTCGAACAGGGTGCCGCCGACGGTCATGCCCTTCAGCATTTCCTTGGCCCGCTTGGCGCCTTGCTGGAAGGGCGGCGGCAGAAGCGACACCGCCCCCTTGGCAGCGGCCTTGAATTCCTGGAACGGATCGCCCGCATAGAGCCGCGAGAGGTAATTGGACAGCGCCCCAACCGGCGGCGCGATGGACATCTCGTTGTCGTTCAGGATCACGATCATGCGCTTGCCGAGCGAGCCGGCATTGTTCATCGCCTCGAAGGCCATGCCCGCGCTCATCGCGCCGTCACCGATCACCGCGATGGCGTCGCCGATACCGTGTTCCGGTGCGCCGCCCAGATCCCGCGCCACGGCAAAGCCGAGAGCCGCGGAAATCGAGGTGGAGCTATGCGCCGCGCCGAAGGCGTCAAAGGGGCTTTCGGCGCGCTTGGTGAAGCCGGACAGCCCGTCCTTCTGGCGGATCGTACGGATACGGTCGCGGCGGCCGGTCAGGATCTTGTGCGGGTAGGTCTGGTGCGACACGTCCCAGATGATGCGATCGCGCGGCGCATTCCAAAGGGCATGCAGCGCGACGGTAAGTTCCACAACGCCCAGGCCAGCCCCGAGATGGCCGCCGGTTTCCGACACGGCCGAGATCGTCTCGGCCCGCAATTCATCGGCCACCTGGCGCAATTGCGCATCGGTCAGGCGTTTCAGATCGCTCGGGTCCCGGACCTGGTCCAGCAGCGGGGTGTTGGGTCGTTCGCTCATGATGCCCTCCCGGGGCAGATCCTAGCTTTGCCGCGCAATAACGAAGCGGGCTGCATCCCGCAAGCTTTCGGCGGCGTCACCATAGGGCGCGAGCGCATCGCAGGCCTCGGTCACGAGGCGTTTGGCCTCTGCCTTGGCGCCATCGAGACCGAGCAGCGAGACGAAGGTGGCCTTGCCCGCCTCGTCATCCTTGCGCAGGCGTTTGCCGGTGCGGGCCTCATCGCCCTCTATGTCCAAGATGTCGTCGGCGATCTGAAAGGCAAGGCCAAGCGCGCGTGCATAATGTCCCATGGCGGCGGGATCGGCGCCGGCCATGATCGGCCCGGACTGGGCGGACCATTCGATCAGCGCGCCGGTCTTCTTGGCCTGAAGCTCGGTGATCTGAAGCAGGGTCAGCGGGGTTTCCGCGGTTTCGGCGGCGATATCCATCGCCTGCCCCTGCACCATACCCAGCCCGCCCGCGGCCCGCGCCATCGACGCGGTCAGGGTCACGACCCGGTCGGCGGGCAGATTGGCATGGGCCAGCAGATCGAAGGCGAGGGTTTGCAGCGCATCCCCGACCAGGACAGCGGTCGCCTCGTCCCATTTCACGTGGACGGTGGGCTGGCCGCGGCGCAGGTCGTCATCGTCCATGCAGGGCAGGTCGTCGTGGACAAGCGAATAGGCATGCATCGCCTCGATCGCGGCGGCGGCATCCAGCGCAGGCGCCGGATCGACCCCGTGCAGGCCCGCGCCCTCGACCACGAGGAAAGCACGCAACCGCTTGCCCCCATCGGTGGCGTGTCGCATGGCCGCGCCGATCTGTCCGGCCATGGGTTCCAGCGCCGCATCCAGCCGTGCAGAGACGGCGGTTGCAACATCGGCAATCCGCGTTTCGAACATGTCAGAGCCCGTCGGCTGGCTTGGTCCCCGTGGCGTTTCCGTCGGCATCGGCGGTGATCGCCTCGACCTTTTCCTCGGCGGCCTTCAGGCGGTCTTCGCAGCGCTTCTTCAGGGCCGCACCACGTTCGTAGAGCTTGATCGAATCCTCGAGCGGGACGTCGCCGCGTTCCAGCTGGCCGACGACCTGTTCAAGTTCGCGCATCGCCTCTTCGAAGGTCATTTCCTCGACCGGTTTTGCATCGCTCATGGCGCGGCTCCTCTGGCTGTGTCCGGCGGCACCATAGGGGCTGCGGCGCGGGGGTTCAATTCGCGATCAACCCGCCCCGGCGGCAATCAACTCGTCCACGTGCAGGGCCGCCGACGCGGCCAGCGCGTCCAGGTTGTAGCCCCCTTCGAGGCAGGACACGATCTTGCCACCACACAGGTCTGCCGCGGCTTGGGCCAGCTGCGCGGTGATCCAGCCGAAATCCTCGGTCGACAATTCGATCCCCGCCAGAGGGTCCTCGACATGGGCGTCGAACCCGGCGGACAGGATCAGGAGTTCGGGCTGGAAATCGCGCAGGATCGGGATGATCCGGTTCGCCAGGATCTTGCGATACAGGTCGCCATCGGTGCCGGTCGACAGCGCGATATTGGTGATCGTGCCATGCGGCCCGGTTTCCTGCGGCGCGCCGGTGCCGGGATAAAGCGGCATCTGGTGGGTCGAAACGAAGCGGATTCGCGGATCGTTCTTCACCAGATCTTCGGTCCCATTGCCGTGATGCACGTCGAAATCGACGATCGCGACGCGGGACAGGCCGTGGTGGTCCAGCGCCCGCTTGGCCGCGATGGCCACGTTGCCGAACAGGCAGAACCCCATGGGCGAGGCGGTTTCCGCGTGGTGCCCCGGCGGACGCGTGGCGACGAAGGCATTCTCCACCTCACCGCCCAGCACCATGTCGACCGCCTTGACCGCGCCGCCGACGGCCCGGTAGGCGGCAGTCAGCGATCCCGGCGACATGAATGTGTCGGCATCCATCTGCACGAAACCATCCTCCGGCCCCGAGGACTTGATCCGGTCCAGGTAATCCTGCGGATGGGTCATCAGGATATGCGCGTCCTCTCCCATCGGGGCATCGAGGCGCAAAAGGTCCTTTCCCTCCAGCGCCTTGAGCACGTAGTGCAGGCGCGCCACCTGTTCGGGATGGCCATCGGGATTGACGTGGTCGATGCAGTCGGGGTGGGTGAGTAAGGCTGTGGTCATGGCGATACCCTAGACGCGGCGGGCGCGGCCCGGCAAGCGCCATCGCGCGTCAGTCATGCACCAGCATGTAGCCCTCGCCGCGCACCGTCTGAAGGTAGCGGGGCTGCTTGGGATTGGCCTCGATCTTGCGGCGCAGACGGGTGATCTGTACGTCCACCGCGCGTTCCTGCGCCTGACCATCCTTGCCCGCACCACGTCCCAGTTCCTCGACCAGTCGCGTACGGCTGAGGGGTTCGTTCGCATGGGCCGAGAAGATGCGCATCAATTGCACCTCGTTCCCGGTTAGGCGGACGGGTGCCTCGCCCTGCCACATCTCACCCTTGTCGATGTCATAGCGCACATCCCCCATCGTCAGGACACGGGGCGCGACCTTGGCCTCGACCGGTTCGGGCATGCGGCGCAGGATGGCGTTGATCCGCAGCAGAAGCTCTTTCGGTTCAAACGGCTTGGCCAGGTAGTCATCGGCCCCGGCTTCCAGCCCAGCGATCCGGTCCTTGGTTTCGTCCCGCGCGGTCAGCAGCAAGATCGGGGTGGCCATACGTTCCCGCAGGGCGCGGGTCAGGGCGACACCGTCTTCGCCCGGCATCATCACGTCCAGCACGATCAGGTCGAATTCCAGCCCCTCCAGCAGACGTCGCGCATGGGCCGCATCGCGGGCAGAGGACACGAGGAACCCGTTGCGCTTGAGGTATCGCGCCAGAAGATCCCGGATGCGCTCATCGTCATCCACGATCAGCAGATGCGGCATCGGGTCGATCATGCGCCCCCCTCGCGCAGGGCGGAATAGATGCGGCGCAGTTCCGGGTCCATCATCGCCTCGAGCACCTGGCGGAAGCCGGCCACGGCCTCGGGCCCGGCGCGGCGATAGGCGGCGCGCATCTGGGCGCGCTGCGCTTCGGACAGTCGGGTTTCCAGCGCGGTGCCTTCTTCGGTGAGGTAGAGATGACGTTCACGTTTGTCGGCCACGCCGACCCGGCTTTCGACCAGCCCGTCCTCGATCAGGGTTCGCAGCACCCGGTTCAGCGATTGCTTGGTCACGCCCAGGATCGTCAGCAGACGATTGACGTTCATCCCCGGAGACCGGGCAATGAAATGCAGCGCCCGGTGATGCGCCCGGCCATAGGAAATCCCTTCAAGGATCTGGTCCGGCGCAGAGGTAAACCCCCGATAAGCAAAGAACATACCTTCGATGCCCTGGCGTAGCTGCTCATCCGTGAGGAATAGCAGGCTCTCTCCCATATGCGCGTCACTCATGGTCCACCGTTCACAAACTGCCCTGATTTTCGTCATGTTATGTCAGTCTTGTTGACATTCCAAGGGCCAACTGTTAGCGAGTCGCAGAATTTGCGCAATTTTATGTCCATGTCGGACCGATCTGGCGCAACAAATGCAAAGGTGAAAAAGATGGATGGATCTTACGAAGACCGCGACGGCACGATCTGGATGGACGGCAAGCTGATCGACTGGCGCGATGCGAATGTACACCTTCTGACCCATGCGCTGCATTACGCCTCTTCGGTGTTCGAGGGCGAGCGGTGCTACAACGGCAAGATTTTCAAGGGTGTGGAGCATTCCGAACGGCTGCGCAAATCTGCCGAGATGCTGGATTTCGAGATCCCCTATTCGGTCGAGGAGATCGAGAAGGCCAAGTACGAGATGCTTAAGGCCAATGGCTGGACCGACGCCTATGTCCGTGCCGTCGCCTGGCGTGGGGCCGGCCCCGACATGGGTGTCAGCGCCGCCCGCAACCCCGTCCGCCTTGCCATCGCCGGCTGGGAATGGGGCAATTACTACGGTGACGCCAAGATGAAGGGCGCCAAGCTCGATATCTCCAAGTGGAAGCGTCCCTCACCGGAAACGATCCCCGTTCATGCCAAGGCCGCCGGTCTCTACATGATCTGCACCATGTCCAAGCACGCCGCCGAGGCGAAGGGCTGTTCCGACGCGCTGTTCATGGATTATCGCGGCTACGTGGCCGAAGCGACCGGGGCCAACATCTTCTTCGTGAAGGATGGCGAAGTGCATACGCCCAAGGCCGATTGCTTCCTCAACGGCATCACCCGCCGCACCGTGATCTCGATGCTCGAGGAAAAGGGCATCAAGGTGCACGAGCGTCACATCATGCCCGAGGAAATGGAAGGCATGGAGCAGTGCTGGCTGACCGGCACCGCCGCCGAAGTCACGCCGGTGGGCCAGATCGGCGATTACAATTTCGAAGTCGGGGCGCTGTGCCGCGACATCTCGGAAAGCTACGAAAAGATGGTTCGCGCGTAACGCCGGACATCCTTTGACACGGAAAAGGCGCGGGGTCGGTCCCGCGCCTTTTTTCGTTTCTGTGCCCCTGCGGAGCGCGATTGGTCAGCTCACGCGACCGTGGTGGACACGTCGACATTGCCGTCGACCGCGTTGGAATAGGGGCAGATCTTGTGGCCGGCATCGGCGATGGCCTTGGCCTCTTCGCCGCTCAGGCCCGGCATGGTCACCTTGAGATCGACCTTCAGGCCAAAGCCGCCATCGTCGCGCGGCCCGATCCCGACAGTCGCCTCGACCGTGGTGTCAGCAGGCACGGATTTCAGCGACTTGTCCTGCGTCGTCGCGAATTTCATCGCGCCGATATAGCAAGCCGCATAGCCCGCCGCGAAAAGCTGTTCCGGGTTATTCCCCTTGCCGCTGCCGCCCATTTCCTTGGGCGATGCCAGGCCCAGCTCCAGCGCGCCGTCATCCACATTGACCTGACCGTCGCGACCGCCCGTTGCGGTGGCCGTGGTGCTGTAGACGGGATTGATGGACATGGTGATCTCCTTTTATCGCTTCCGATTGTATCGTGTACGATTGAAATAAGTCTCCGCCTTCGACAGGTCAAGCCTTGCGATTAAATCGCGTACGATTTATTTTACCGATATGACCCAGACCAAAATCGGCACCCAGGACATGCTGTGTTTCGCGCTCTACTCCGCGAACAATGCGATCAATCGTCTGTACCGGCCCCTGCTGGCAAAGCTGGGGCTGACCTATCCGCAATACCTGGTGCTAGTCTCCCTTTGGTCGGAAGACGGCAAGACGGTCGGCCAGTTGGGACGGGAGCTGGGCCTGGAATCCAACACGCTCACCCCCCTGCTGAAACGCATGGGAGAGGGCGGTCTGATCACGCGCAAACGCTCCAGCCAGGATGAACGCGTGGTCGAGGTGTCGCTGACCGACAAAGGCCGCGCGATGCAATCGGAGGCCGGAGAGGTCGCTGCCTGTGTCTACGAGGCCATGGGCCTGGCGCCGGACGAATTGATGGAATTGCGGGACCGGATCTTTCAGCTGCGGGACGAGGTCGCGTCGCGCACGCCCTGATCAGCCTTCGGCGTCGGGCGGTGTCCCCATCTGGCGCGCCCGTTCCTCGGCTGCGGCCAGCCCGGCCTCGATCCCCTGGGCCACGGGCATTTCCTTCATCGCGATGAGACCCGCAGCGGTCGTGCCCGCGTAGTCGATCATCGCCTGGACCTGGTCCGACGGTTTTTCCGGCCAGGTCGACAGCGCCTCGCCCGAGGCCTTGAACAACTGGCGCACGGCACGATCCGCGACCTCTGGCGGCATGCCGCGGGAGGTTGCGAAATCGTTCATGCAGGCGGCGAAATAGGCGACAAAGCCCGGCACCGGCCCGGTCAGCGCGCAGAAGGTATCCATCAGCGCCTCGTCCGTGACCTCGTCGACCACACCGCAGGGGGCGAATGTCGCGTGCAGCATCTCGCGGTCCGCATCGGTCACCGCATCAGTCGCGCAGAAGGCCGAATGGGCCAGCCCGAGTTCGGCCACGGGGGACGACATGCCGCGCGCAATCCGGGTCGCACCTGTCTTGGCGGCCATCGCCTCGATCGTGATCCCGGCCATGACGGAGGTGATCAGCCGATCCGGGGCGTGGACCTCAAGCGCCGGGAACAGCGCCGGCGGGACGGAGAGCAGGATGACATCGCAGGCCTCTGCAAGGTCCTGGGCCTTCGCGGTCACCGTAACATCCGGCCAATCCTCGAACCCGTCGCGGCGCCCGTCCCTATTGGCGATCCACAGGTCGGACGGAGCGACGCCTCCGTGGTTCAGATGGGCCAGCGCGATCGCCCGCCCCAATGCGCCGCTTCCGCCGACAATACCCAGTTTCATGGCCATCCTCCCCTTGGCTGGACCCTGAATGAAATGATCCCCGGGACAGGCCCGGGGATCAAGGATCAGGTCGCGCTGACCTGAATTTCGAACATGGCCGGAGACCTCAGCCCGGCGACATGCCCCGCAGGCGTTCCGACCGGCGGCGCAGCAATTCAACCGTGGTCAGCAGCGCGATGGAGATCACCACGAGGATCGTCGCAACGGCGAGGATCGTGGGCGAGATTTGCTCGCGCAGGCCGATGAACATCTGCCAGGGCAGCGTCTTCTGCGCGGCCGAGCCGACGAAGAGCACCACGACGACCTCGTCAAACGATGTGATGAAGGCGAACAGACCACCCGAGATCACGCCCGGCAGGATCAGCGGCATCTGCACCCGGAAGAAGGTCGTCACCGGGTCCGCACCCATGTTGGCCGCCGCGCGGGTCAGGGACCGGTCGAAACCAACCAGCGTTGCCGTCACCGTGATGATGACGAAGGGGATGCCCAGAACCGCGTGGGCCAGGATCACCTTGATATAGCCCACCAGGCCCTTGGACATGCCCAGCGTACCTTCAAGGAAGTTGCCCAGCGTGGAGTAGAAGAAGAACATGCCGGTGGCCGAGATGATCAGCGGCACGATCATCGGCGAGATCAGGACCGCCATGATCGCCCGGCGCCCGGGCACGTGGCTCTGCGACAGACCGATGGCTGCCAGCGTCCCCAGCGAGACCGAGATGATCGTCGCGATCGGTGCGATTACCAGCGAGTTCTTCAGCGCCAGCTGCCAGTCGTCGGTTTCGAAGAAGTCACGGTAATGCTTCAGCGAATAGCCTTCGGGATCGAGGCGCAGCATCTCGGGCGTGAAGGTGAAGAAGTCCTCGGCGTTGAACGACAGCGGCAGGACCACAAGGATCGGCGTGATCAGGAAGATGAAGATCGCCCCGCAGATGAACAGGAAGAAGTTCCACCACAGCGTCTGACCCGGCGTCGAGTAGATCGGCACGTCGTCGCGATAGGTCCCGCGACCGATCCAGTAGGCGAACCAGCTGATGATGGCGCCGATGATCGCACCGCCGACCGCACCGCCCAGGCCGCCGAACAGCAACCCGATCACGGCGAAGGCGATGATGACGCCCCAGCGGCCTATCGACTTTTTGGGCACCATCTCGTTCAGCCCATAGGCGAGGCCGGCGCCGATCAGGGTGCCCAGCACCAGGCCGATCCAGGGCGAGCCGATCACGTTGCCGGTGAGGAAGCCGAGGATGAGGCCCAGGCCTGCCACGACGGGCAGGGTGAAGGACATCATGTCGGGACGGCCGGTCTTGATTACGAGTTCTTCTGACATGTCCGTTACCCCAGCTTCACGTTGTCGATGCCGACGATCTTGTCATAGGCCCAGTAGAGCACCAGGACGACCACCAGCAGGATGGTCCCCAAGGCAGCCGCAAGGCCCCAGTTGAGCGACGACGAGATGTGATAGGCGATCCGGTTGGAGATGAACGTCCCCGTATTGCCGCCCACGATTTCCGGCGTGATGTAGTAGCCGATGGCGAGAATGAAGACGAGGATCGACCCCGCACCGATGCCCGGCACCGATTGCGGGAAGTAGACCCGCCAGAACGCCGTCCAGTTGGTGGCGCCCAGCGACTTGGCCGCCCGCAGGTAGGATGGCGGGATCGTCGACATCACCGAATACATCGGCAGGATCATGAACGGCAGCAGGATGTGCGTCATGGCGACGATCGTACCGAACTGGTTGTTGATCATCGTCAATCGGGCGTCATCCGCGACCAGCCCCAACCAGACCAGGACGTCGTTTATCACCCCCTGTTGCTGCAACATGACCTTCCAGGCCGAGGTCCGCACCAGAAGCGAGGTCCAGAAGGGCAGAAGCACCAGGATCATCAGCAGGTTGGCGGTGCGCATCGGCAGGTTCGAAAGCAGCCATGCGACCGGATAGGCCAGCATGATGCAGGACCCGGTGATGACCAGCGACATGAACAGCGTCCGCTTGAAGAGGATACCGTAGATCTGCTGGTTGTCGGGGCGCGGCTCGATCCCTTCCGGGGTCAGCTGCATATCCACCGAGTTGGCGAAATAGCCCGAGGTCACGCGCGGCGAGTAAAGCTGGATGGTCTTCCAGACTTCCGGGTCCAGCCAGTCCTCGTCCGCATCTGCGAATTGCTCCTGAAGGGAGACGGTTTCGAATTCACCGACAGCGGCTTTCGCAGCGTCCAGCCGATCGGACATGCCGTCCACTTCGGCGCCGTTGTTCAGTTCGTAATAGAGCGTGGTGAACAGGAAATCCGGCACGTCCTCTTCCAGGACGGCGTCGCCTTCTTCCACGTTGAATTCTTTCCAGCGCTCCCACGTCTCTGCGGTCAGGGGCAACGCGTCGGCAGCGGGACCATCCAGCATGGCGGCCCAGCTGGCCGGGTCTTCCCAGCTGGGATCGAGATCGACCAGCTGATCGGTATAGACGTCGGTGTCGAAGCGGTCGACACGGCGGCCCGTCTTGCGGAAGAGCGAGGACACACCGGTCTGTTCGTAGTTCAGGCGCGACCCGAGCCGCGTATGTTCCTTGCGCTCGGCGGCGAACCACATGTCGACGTAGAAGGCCATCCAGACGTCATCGCCCGGGAGCTCGGACGCGTCCGCATCCCAGTCGGCCAGCGTTTCCACGGTGGCGGGCAGCGTGTCCGCGACGATATCGTTCTTGATCGACCGCAGCAGCATGTCGCCGATCGGCACGACGAAGGTGATGAGGACGAAGACAAGCAGCGGGGCGATCAGGCCGAGGGCGCGCAGCTTCTGCCGCCGCAGGGCCCGGGCGAGCGATTTCTTTAGCGGCGTGCCGTCGGCGGCAAGCATGGGCCCGGTATGCGCCTCATCGGCGCGGCGGGCTTCTTCCGGGGTCATACCGGCGGTACTATCGGTCATGTCAGACGCCCTCCACGAGGATGATGTCACTGTCGGCGGTCGCATGGCGGATTGCCACGACCTCCTGATATTCGGGGGAATGGTATGCGCGCTTCGCGTCGTCGAAACTGGGGAATTCGATCACCACGTGGCGGTCCTTCATCGGACCCTCGGGCGCTTCGGAGGCGCCGCCGCGGACGATGAACCTGCCGCCGTAGCCTTGCAGGATCGGCGTATCCCGTTCCACGTATTCCTTGTAGGCCTCAGGGTCTTTCACCGTGATATGGCCGATAATATAGCCTTTCGGCATAATATGTGTCCCTGTTTCAAGCGCCGCGTTTTCGCGGTCGTTCTATGGGGTGGTCCCCGGCGCGAACGCCGGGGACCGGAAGGCATCAAGCCTTATTGAGCCAGCCAGGACTGGAACTTCGCGTCGATGTCGTCGCGGTAGTCAGCCCAGAACTCGTAGTTGTACACGAAGGTGTTCTTGGAGTTCTCCGGGTCGGTCGGCATGTGCGGCGCCATGTCGATGCCCAGCTCGGCGTGTTCGCCAACCAGCGGAGCGGACGACTTGCGGGCCGGACCGTAGGAGATGTAGGCAGCCTGATCGGCCAGACGCTGGGTGTCGGTGGCGAACTTCACGAAGTCCTTCACACGTGCCAGACGCTCTTCGGACAGGCCGGCGGGAATGATCCACCCGTCAAGGTCGAAGACCTGTGCGTCCCAGAGCATTGCGACCGGCTGGTCCTGCTCTTCGATGACCGAGAAGAGACGGCCGTTGTAGGTGGAACCCATGACGATTTCGCCATCAGCCAGCAGCTGCGGCGTGTCGGCGCCGGCGGACCACCAGATCACGTCGTCCTTGATCGTGTCGAGCTTGGCAAGCGCCTGGTCCTGACCTTCCGGGGTTTCCAGAACGTCGTAGACGTCTTCCTTGGCAACGCCGTCACAGAGCAGAGCCCACTCCATGTTGTTGATCGGACGCTTTTCCAGCGACCGCTTGCCCGGGTAGGTTTCGGTGTCGAACAGCGCGCAGATGTCGGTCGGCGCGGTGTCACCCACCATGTCGGTACGATAGCCGACGGTGGTCGAGTACACGATCTGCGGGATGAAGCAGTCGGACACGATCAGGTCGCCGAAATCGTCTTCGGCGGAGGAGCCGTCATCGCCTTCGGCGAGCAGCTCTTCCGGATCGTACTCCATCGCCAGGCCTTCGTCGCACAGACGGATGGCGTCAGCTGCGACCACGTCGACGAGGTCCCAGGTGATGTTGCCGGCTTCGTTCATCGCGCGCAGTTTCGCAACGGCTTCGGCAGAGGATTCGTCCCACACGATGCTCACATCAGGGTTCATTTCCTGATAGGGCTCGACATAGGCCTTCTGCTGGCTGTTCTGGTACGCACCGCCCCAGGAGACGAGCGTCATGTCGTTCGCCATGTCCTGTGCTGCGACAGCGCCGGCAGCAACGGTGAGCGCCGTCGATGCCAGAAGGGTCTTGGTCAGTTTCATACTGTGCTCCCTAGTTTTTCTACCCGTTTTGGGTCTTGGTGCCCTGGCGCCACGGGTCGGACGCATGGGGCTACCATGATCGGCGCAGTTAGCGCCGAAACTCAGGCATCAAGTGCGCGGCAATCCTCGGCCAGCCAGCCGATCTCGATCTGCTCGCCCTTCTGCAGGCGGCGCTGATCGGGTGCGTTCCGCGTCTTGATGACGAAATCGTCTTTTCCGGCCACGCGAAGACGCGTGCGGAAGATGTCGCCCATGTAGATGAACTCGACCACCTCGGCCTTCAGCGTATGCGCGTCGGGCGACAGTCGCTCTTTGTTCATCTCGACCCGCTCGGGGCGGATCGACACGAGGGTCTTTTCGCCGGGTTGGGTCACGTTCACGGGCTTGGCGTCGATCAGCGACCCATCGGCCAGCTGCACGACGCAGTGGTCGCCCTTGATCTCCTTGATCGTGCCTTCGAGCGTGTTGTTCTCGCCGATGAACTGGGCAACAAAGCTGTTTTGCGGGCTCTCGTAGAGCTCGTCCGGCGGGGCCAACTGCTGGATGCGGCCATCGTCGAACACGGCCACGCGGTCGGACATCGTCAGCGCCTCGGTCTGGTCGTGGGTCACGTAGACCGTGGTAATCCCGAGATTGTGCGCGATCGAGGTGATCTCGAACTGCATGTGTTCCCGCAGCTGCTTGTCGAGTGCGCCCAGCGGTTCGTCCATCAGAACCAGTTCGGGTTCGAAGACCAGCGCACGCGCCAAAGCGATCCGCTGCTGCTGACCGCCGGACAATTGAGCGGGACGCCGCCCACCGAAATCGCCCATCTGGACCATGTCCAGCGCGCGCTTCACCTTGGCCTCACGGTCCGATTTGCTCATCCGCCGCACTTCCAGCGGGAAGGACAGGTTCTCGGCCACCGTCATGTGCGGAAACAGCGCGTAGTTCTGGAACACCATCCCGATGCCGCGCTTGTGCGGAGGAATGTTGTTGATGGGTTTGCCGTCCAGCTTGATCTCGCCATGGGTGGCGGTTTCGAAACCGGCCAGCATCATCAGGCAGGTGGTCTTGCCGGAACCTGACGGCCCAAGCATTGTCAGGAATTCCCCCTTGGGCAGGGAGAGGTTCAGATCCTTGACGACGAGATTCTCGCCGTCATAGCTCTTTTGCACGCGTTCGAATTCAACGAACGCATCACCGTTTGTCACATCAGCCAAAATTGGCTCCCCGTTGTCTGTCCGCGGCTTTTGCCACTGTTCTTTCGCCAGTTAAGCTTGCCCAAGGGGCGGGTTGCAACCGGAAGGCGGCGGTTTTTTTAGCATTTGCGACCAAATCAACCAGTTACGGCTAGGTATTTAGGCCGCCTTCCGTGAAAGTCACGTTACGTCAACACCTCAGCCACGGCTTTTGCCGTCTTTCCGGCGATCTCGTCCGCTTGCGACTCGGTCAGGCAGAAAGGCGGCGCGAAGCCCAGAATGTCGCCCTGCGGCATGGCGCGGGCGATCACGCCCTGTTCCAGCAGCTTGGCCGAGATCCTCGCACCGACCTTGTCGGCGGGGTCGAAAAACTCTCCGGCCTCGACATCCTTCTGAAACTCGACGGCCGCGATCATGCCTTCGCCGCGCACTTCGGCCACGTGTGCATGGTCGCCCACGGCCTCGGCCAGCGCCTTGTTCAGGTAAGCCCCGACGCGGCCCGCATTCTCGATCAGGTTCAACTCGTCCAGCAGTTTGAGGTTCGCAACCCCGGCCGCCGCACCGATCGGATGCGCGGAATAGGTCCAGCCATGACCGATCGGGCCATTCTCGTCCGTGCCTTGTTCCAGCACCTTCCACATCTTGTCCCCGACGATTGAGCCCGAAAGAGGCGCATAGGCCGAGGTCAGGCCCTTCGCGATGGTGATCAGGTCGGGCCGGATACCGTAGTGATCCGAGCCGAACATGCTGCCCAGCCGACCGAACCCGGTCACGACCTCATCGGCCACCAGCAGGATGTCATGACGGTCCAGCACTTCCTGAATGGCGGGCCAGTAGCCCTCGGGCGGCGGCACGATGCCCCCGGTGCCCATCAGCGGCTCGCCGATGAAGGCGGCAATGGTGTCGGGGCCTTCGCGTTCGATCAGCGCCTCAAGCTCGGCCACGCAATAGGCGGTGAACTCGGCCTCGCTCATCCCCTTGTTGGGACGACGCAGGTAATAAGGTGCCTCGGTATGGATCACCTGGGCCAGCGGCAGGTCGAACTTCTTGTGGAACAGCTCCAGCCCGGTTAGCGACCCGGTCACCAGACCCGACCCGTGATAGCCGCGCCAGCGCGAGATGATCTTCTTCTTCTCGGGTCGTCCAAGGATGTTGTTGTAGTACCAGATCAGCTTGACGTTGGTTTCGTTCGCATCCGATCCGCCCAGGCCGAAATAGACCTTGCTCATGCCCTTGGGCGCGCGATCGAGGATCATCTTGGCCAAAGTGATCGAGGCCTCGGTCCCGTGCCCGACATAGGCGTGGTAATAGGCCAGCTCCTTCGCCTGCTCGGCGATGGCCTCGGCGATCTCGGTCCGGCCGTAGCCCACATTCACGCAATAGAGTCCGGCAAAAGCGTCCAGCAGCTTGGTGCCCTCACGATCCTCGATATGGCAGCCGGAGCCCGTCCGGATCACCCGATTCGGTGCCTCGCCCCGCGCATGCTGCGCCAGGTGCGTCGAGGGGTGAAAGAATGCCTCGCGGTCCCATTCGTCGATCTGATCGTTCCTAAGCATCTATCCGCCTTTCTTCCGGGGCCTCACACCCCTGCTTCATCTTGCAAAAATTTCCGATGTCCCGGCCCCACCCGTCGCAACGCGGCCGGGACGTAGCACTAACTCACGCCCAGTCGCGGCAGACGTATTTGACCTCGGTGAAGGCCTCCATGCCCTGGCGTGCGCCTTCGCGGCCAAGACCGGATTGCTTGGTGCCGCCGAAGGGGATCGGCGCGCCGGTCACCTTGGTGCGGTTCACCGCGACCATCCCGTATTCCAGCGCCCGCGTGACGCGGTAGATCCGGCGCGGATGCATGGCGTGCAAATAGGCCACCAGCCCGTATTCGGTGTCATTGGCCCGCGCCACGACCTCCTCTTCCGTATCGAAGGGCACGATTGCGGCGACTGGACCGAAGGTTTCTTCGCGCAGGATCAGCGCATTATCCGGCACGTCGGCCAGCACGGTCGGCTGCCAGAACAACGGCCCCTTTTCATGCGCCGCGCCACCGCACAGCACCTTGGCGCCTTTCTGCACCGCATCGTCCACGTGGGATTTCTGCTTGGCCACGGCCGCTTCGTTCATCAGCGGCCCGATATCCGGATCGTCCATGCCGATCCCGACGCTCAGCTTTTCCGTCGCCTCGGTGAAGCGGCGGCAGAACTCGTCATAGACCGACCGTTCGACGTAAATCCGGTTCGCGCCCAGGCAATCCTGGCCCGAGGTTGCCCACTTGGCCTTCATCGTCTCGGCCACGGCATTGTCCATCTCCGCATCGGCAAAGACGATCACCGGGGCATGGCCGCCCAGTTCCATCACAAGGGTCTTCACCGTTTCGGCGGATTGCCGGTACAGCAGGCGCCCCACTTCGGTCGAGCCGGTGAAGGACAGAACCCGCACGCGGGTGTCGGCGGTCCAGGGCTCCACGATCTCGGCCGGTTGGCCGGTCACGACGTTGAAGACGCCCGCCGGAAAGCCCGCGCGTTCCGCCAATTCGGCCAGCGCCAGGGCGGAGAACGGTGTTTCCTTGGACGGGTGGCAGACCACGGTGCAGCCAGCCGCCAGCGCCGCGCCCGCCTTGCGGGTCAGCATCGCGGCGGGGAAGTTCCACGGCGTGATCAGCGCGGCCACGCCCACGGGTTCGCGCCACAGCTCGACCTCCGCATCGGGCAGGTGGCTGGTCACGCCTTCGATATTCGGGCGCTTCGCCTCCTCGGCGTAGAATTCCAGGAAATCGGCGGCATAGTCGATTTCCCCCCGCGCCTCGGACAGCGGCTTGCCCTGTTCCAGGACCATGATGCGGGCCAGGTCTTCCTTGTGCTCGCGCATCAGGTCGTTCCAGCGGCGGATCATCGCCGCACGATCCTGGGGCAGCGTCCGCGACCACGGCAGAAATGCCGCCTGTGCCGCGTCCACTGCCGATGTGGCGTCAGACCCGTTCAGGGCCGCCACATCACCCAACCACGCCCCATCCGCCGGGTTGCTGACGGAAAACGTCGCGCTTGCCTCACCACCGGTCCACTTGCCACCGATATAGGAAAACGGCCGCACGAGGCGCGGGTCAGAGACCTCGGCCAGAGCGGATTTCGGCAGGGCATGGTGCAGCGACATGGGTAGCGTCCTCCCTAAGGTCGGGCCCGTATCTCGGGACCCTGTTGGATTTCGAGTTGGACAGAATGTTGGCAGGTTTTGCGCAGAGGAGGTGACTGATCTCGACCATCGGAACAGAGGAATCCTCTGCCCCTCGGCCCTTGAAACCGTCAATCCTTCTGCGGCAACTCCAGCGCGTCGTAAGGCAGCGGCGACGGCGACTTCACCGGTTTCGTGACGATGTAGGTGTAGTAGCGCGCCATCCCGATATCAGAGGCCAGCATGCCGTCGATCAGCCGCTGATAGGCATCGATATCGCGGGTCACCACCTGCAACAGGTAATCGAACCCGCCACCCAGGGCCCAGCAGGCCGTGACCTCGGGGATGTCCTGCACCGCCGTTTCGAACGTGGTGAACTGGTCCGTCTTGTGGGTCTCAAGCTCTGCCGCGACAAAGATCACCACGTGCGGCGCCAGCGCCTTCAGCGAAATCCGCGCGCCGTAGCCTTCGATGATCCCCGCCTTTTCCAGCCGTTGCAGCCGGTCCCAGCAGGGTGAGGGTGACAGGTTGATGCGACTGGCAAGCTCCGCCTTGGTGATGCGCCCCTCGGTTTCCAGCACGCGGAGGATCTCCACGTCCCGCGCATCGAGGCGGAGCCCGTTCATGCGGTGATCACCGTGCCGGTGGCGGTACCGTTCAGCAACGCCGAGACATGCGAGGCGATGGCGGTATCCTGCGCCCCGGTCCCCGTCAGATCGCAGATCGTCACCTGCCGATTGTCGATGCGCCCTTCGGCAGAGCCGTCGATGATCTGGCCAATTTCAGTCTCTGAATAAGGCGAAAGGCCGGCTTTCTTAGCCGCGGCCAGTTCGCCCATCAGGCCGGTCTGGGTCAGCCGGTCGGCGACATAGACATCCGCCTGGGCCAGAACCCTGGGCGAGATTTCGCATTTGCCTTCCTGGTCCGACCCCATGGCGGTGATGTGCAGACCGGGATGCAGCATGTCGTGGGTGATCAGCGGTTCGCGCGACGGCGTGGTGGTCACGACCAGCTGGCTCTGCGCCACCAATGCACCAATGTCGGAAACCGTTTCGACGGTGACGCCCAGCGTTTCGGCCAGGTCTGCGGCACAGCGCGCGGCCTTTTGCGGATCGCGGCCCCAGACCAGCAGCCGTTCGAAGGGCCGTTCCAGATGCGCCGCCTGCATCTGCAGCCGCGCCTGCACGCCGGTGCCGATGACGCCTGCGGTCGCGATTTCCTCGGGCGCAAGGTGGCGCGCGGCGACCGCGCCCGCAGCAGCGGTGCGAAGGTCGGTCAGGTAGCCGTTGTCCAGGAACAGTGCCTGCACCAGACCCGTCTTGGCCGAAAAGAGGATCATCAAACCGTTCAGCGATGGCAGGCCCAATTGCGGATTGTCGAAGAAACCCGGCGACACCTTGATCGCAAAGCCGTCAAAGCCCGGCAGATAGGCCGTCTTCACATCGACCTCTCCGTTCGCCGCATGCAGCGCCATGGACAGGATCGGCGGCATCACGACGCCTTCGCCCGCCAAGGCCGCAAAAGCTTGTTCGACCACGTCGACCAGCGCCCGGTCGAGGCCCAGCACCCCGCGCAATTCGGTTTCCGTCACCACGCGGATGTCATGCGGCATGTGGCCTCCCCTTGATCGTCACGTCCCCCAGCGTCACGTCCCGGCCGGTGATGACCCGGGTGAACTGGTCCATGTCCATATTGCGTCCGGTGACGATAGTCGCAACCGGCCCCTTTGCGTCAACCTTCCCGGTCATCAGCGCGGCCAGCCCGACAACCGAGGCGCCCTCTGCCACAAGGCGGTCCGTGTAGAACAGCTCCTGCATGGCGGCGTAGACTTCTTCTTCGCTGACGTGGACGACCTCGTCCAGAAAATCCCGGCACATGGGAAAAGACAGTCTGTTCTGCATTCCGATACCGCCGCCCAGGCTGTCCGCAAGGCTCGGCACCTCTTCCACCGCGACGGGGCGACCGGCCCGCAGGCTTTCCGCCATGGCCGCACCGCGATCCATCGACACGCCGATCACCCTCGCCTTCGGGTTGGCTGCCTTGACCGAAAGGCCGGTGCCCGCCGCCAGCCCGCCACCGGAGAGCGGCACCAGAACAGTCTCTGTTTCGGGCTTTTTCGCCATGATCTCTGCCCCGATGGTTGCCTGCCCGGCGATCACCAGCGGATCATCGAACGGGGAAATCTCGGCCAGGCCTTCCGCCTCGACCAGCCGCTCGGCCTCTGCCTGCGCGTCATCCTGGGACCGACCGATGATCCGCACATCGGCCCCCAGGGCGCGAATGCCGTCGACCTTGGCCTGCGGCACCAGCGACGACATGCAGATCACCGCCCGCTTGCCCGCCGCCCGCGCTGCCCAGGCCACGCCGCGCCCGTGATTGCCCGTGGAACAGCAGACGACGCCATCGGCCTCCACCGCTTCGACCGCATTCAGGGCGCCGCGCAGCTTGAAGGCACCGATCGGCTGGCAGATCTCCAGCTTCAGCCACAGATCGGCCCCGGCCCACAAGGACGGGACCAGGGGCGTCGAATCTGCCCGCCCGCGCAGGCGCTGCGCGGCGGCCTCGACGTCGTTCATGGTCACGCTCGGTTGCATGTTTTTCCCTGAAATGATGAACAGTTGTGCACAACACAGCGCGAATCCGCACCGCGTCAACACTGCGTTAGCCTCTATCCCTTGTATTTGCTGAAAACGACCTGCGATGTTCGTTTTTGGAGCGGCATGGTTGTGCACAACCATGCCAAGGGGAGGAAAACCAACAGGCTGGAGGCCCCGATGATCACCAAGACGATTCCCTTCTCGGCCGAGGAATACGAACGCCGCCTGACCAAGACCCGCACCGCCATGGAAGCGGCGGGGATCGAGGTGCTGTGCGTCACCGATCCCTCCAACATGGCCTGGCTGACCGGCTATGATGGCTGGTCCTTTTACGTGCACCAGGGGGTTGTCGTCTTCCTCGATGCCGAACCGTTCTGGTGGGGCCGGTCGCAGGACCGCAACGGCGCGCTGCGCACCGTCTGGATGGAGGACAGCCGCTGCTACGGCTACGCGGACCATTACGTGCAATCCACCGAACGCCACCCGATGGAGGAACTGGCCGCCCAGCTGAACGCCATGGGCGTCGGCTCCTCCCGCATCGGCGTGGAGATGGAGAACTACTATTACACCGCCCGCGCCCACGCGGTCCTGACCCATGAACTGCCCGACGCCAAGATCATGGACGGCACCGGCATCGTGAACTGGTGCCGCACCGTGAAATCCGCCGAAGAGCTGGATTTCATGCGCAAGGCGGCCCGCATTTCCGAAAAGATCGTCGATGGCTGGCTGGAGCGTGTCGAACCCGGCGTGCCGAAGAACCACGTCGTGGCCGAGATCATGCGCGACGCCGTGCGCGGCGTGGACGATGCCTGGGGCGATTACGCCGCCATCGTGCCGCTGCTGCCCTCGGGCACCGATGCCGCCGCACCGCACCTGACCTGGGATGGCCGCCCCTTTGCCGAGGGCGAGGCGACCTTCTTTGAAATCGCGGGCTGCTATCGCCGCTACCACGTGCCCTTCTGCCGGACCGTGTTCCTTGGTGAGCCACCCGAGCTGTTCAAACATGCCGAAGCCGCGCTGGTCGAGGGGCTGGAAGCCGGGCTGGAAATGGCCCGCGCCGGCAACCGGGCCTGCGATGTGGCCAACGCGCTGGCCGCCCCGCTTGAGGCCGCGGGCATCACCCGGGGCGCGCGCTGCGGCTACCCGGTCGGTCTGTCCTACCCCCCCGATTGGGGCGAGCGCACCATTTCGCTGCGGTCCGAGGACGAGACGATCCTCGAACCCAACATGACCTTCCACTTCATGCCAGGCCTCTGGATGGCCAATTGGGGGCTGGAAATCACCGAATCCATTCGCATCACCGAAGACGGGCCGGCGGAATGCTTCTGCGACCGCCCCCGGGAAATGTTCGTGAAATCATGAGCGATCTCGACACCACCAAGGACCTGCTGGGAGAGTTGATCGCCTATCCGACCGTATCGGCCGACAGCAATCTCGAACTGATCGCGCTGCTGGCCAACCGCCTGCACGACCTGGGCGCCGAGGTCGAAATCCTCGCCGACGAAACCGGGTCCAAGGCCAACCTGCTGGCCCGGATCGGCCCCGATGAACCCGGCGGCATCATGCTGTCGGGCCATACGGACGTCGTTCCGGTCGAAGACCAGGACTGGACCAGCGACCCCTACCGGATGGTCGAACGCGACGGCCACCTCTTCGGGCGCGGCACCTGCGACATGAAGGGCTTCATCGCCGCCGCGGTGGCGATGGCCCCGCATCTTGCAGGCAAGCAACTGCGCCGCCCGGTGCACTTTGCCTTCACCCATGACGAAGAGGTCGGCTGCCTCGGCGCGCGCAACCTCAGCGACATCCTGCGTGATCGCGACACGAAACCGGGCCTCGCCGTCATCGGTGAACCGACGATGATGCGCATCATCGAGGGCCATAAGGGCTGCTGCGAATACACGGCCCGGTTCACCGGGCTCGAAGGGCACGGGTCGCGCCCGGAACTGGGCGTCAACGCGGTGGAGTATGCCGTGCGCTACACTGCCCGCCTGCTGGAGCTGCGCGAACACCTGCGCCATCGCGCACCGCCGGGATCGGAATTCGAACCGCCCTGGACCACGATCAATATCGGCCGCCTCACCGGCGGACATGTCCACAACGTCATCCCCGGCCTGGCCGAGGTCGACTGGGAAATGCGCCCCGTGCAGGAGGCCGATCACCGCTTCGTCCGTGAAGAGATCGAGGCCTTCGTCACCCGCGAGCTTCTGCCCGAAATGCGCCGGGTCCACCCCGATGCCGACGTGATCACCCAGGTGATCGGCGAGGTCGCGGGCCTCGAACCGATGGAACATAACGCCGCGCGCGACCTGGTCGCCGAACTGACCGGGGCGAACGGCACCGATCTCGTCTCTTTCGGGACCGAGGCCGGGCTCTTCCAGCAGATCGGCATGTCCGCCGTGATCTGCGGCCCCGGCAGCATCGCCCAGGCCCACAAACCGGATGAATTCATCGCCCTCGACCAGCTGGAGCAATGCCTCAAGATGCTGCACGGTCTGACGGATCAAGTGGCGGCCTGACCGCACCATGTCCGACAGGCGCGCCAATCTGCACCAGGTGCTGCGACAGCGGATCTGCCTGCTGGATTATGCGCCGGGGACGCGCTTGTCGGAAACCGACCTCGCGCAGGAATTCGGCACCTCCCGCACCCCCCTGCGCCGCGCGCTCGCCCGGCTCGAGGACGAAGGCCTCGTGCGTTCTCTCCACGGTGTCGGCACCATCGTCACCGATATCGACCTGCCGGAAATGGACGCCACCTACGCCCTGCGGGAGGAACTCGCGGAACTCGCCGGCATCCTCGCCCCCGTGCCCGTCTCGGCCAAAGCGCTGGCGACCCTCGACGCATTGATCGCCCGGGGCGACACACTGCGCCAGGGCCGCGATCCCCGCGATTTCGCGCGGCTCAACCTCGATTACTTCCTGTTCGGCCTTTCTCTGACCGGCAATGACGCGCTGCGCGAAACCTCCGAACGGCTCTATATCCGTACCGCACGCATCTGGCTGCACCGCCTCGAACGGCTCGACCTGGGCGAGGAAATCGACATCTTCCTGCAGGAGATGCACGAAACCCGCCGCGCACTGATGATCGGCGACACCCGGGCCGCCGCCCTGATCCGCCGCGTGCACATTTCCATGTGCCGCAAGCGGCTGCTCTCCGGTGACCTGCCCGGCTGACGCAAGGCAAAAGGGCGCAGCCTCGCGCCGCGCCCCTCTTTCATCTGGCCGATAAATATCCCGGGGGGAGTCAGCCCCCGGCTGACGGGGGGCAGCGCCCCCCTGCCCCGCCCGCCGCAGGCGAAAGGTCGGTCAGCCGGCCGTCCAAAGACCCGCATCCTTGACCGCAGCCATGCCCTCATCCAGCGATTGCCAGGCCCGCTCGATCAGCGTGTCGATCTCGGATTTCGAGATCACCAGCGGCGGCGAGATGATCATCCGATCGCCCACGTGGCGCATGATCAGGTTGTTCGCGAAACAACGCTCCCGCACCATGTAACCGACCGTCCCCGCATCCGAGGCAAAGCGCGCGCGCGCCGCCTTGTCCGGGGTCAGCGCGATGGAGCCCATCATGCCCACGATCTTCGCCTCGCCGACCATCGGGTGATCCATCAACCCTTCGAACTTTTCCTTCAGGTAGGGGCCGGTGTCTTCGCGGACGCGGGTCACGATGCCCTCTTCATCCAGGATGCGCAGGTTTTCCAGCGCCACGGCACAGGCCACGGGGTGGCCGGAATAGGTATAGCCGTGATTGAACTCGGTCGCGCCGATCACCTCGGCCACCTTGTCCGACACGATCGACCCGCCGATCGGCTGGTAGCCCGAGGACAGGCCCTTCGCGATGGTCATGATATCGGGGGCCAGGTCCAGCGTCTGCGACCCGAACCATTGCCCCGTCCGGCCAAAGCCGCAGATCACCTCGTCCGCGATGAACAGGATATCGCGTTCGCGGCAGATGCGCATGACCTCGGGCCAGTAGGTGTCCGGCGCGACGATCACGCCGCCGGCGCCCTGCACGGGTTCCGCGATGAAGGCCGCGACATTGTCCTCGCCCAGTTCGTCGATCTTCTTCTCCAGCTGGCGGGCGCGTTCCAGGCCGAACTCCTCGGGGGACATGTCGCCGCCCTCGGCCCACCAGTTTGGCTGGTCGATATGTTCGATGCCGGGGATCGGCATGCCACCCTGGGCATGCATCCCCTTCATCCCGCCCAGCGACCCTGATCCGACCGAGGACCCGTGATAGGCGTTCCAGCGCGAGATCACGATCTGCTTGGACGGCTTGCCCATCTCGGCCCAGTAGGTCCGCACCATGCGCAGGTTGGTGTCATTCGCCTCGGACCCGGACCCGGCATAGAACACGTGGTTCAGGTGACCCGGCGCCAGTTCGGCCAGCCGCGCCGAAAGCGCGATGGCGGGCACATGGGTCGTCATGAAGAAGGTATTGTAATAGGGCAGTTCGCGCATCTGGCGCGCCGCGGCCTCGGCCAGTTCTTCGCGGCCATAGCCGACGTTCACGCACCACAGGCCCGCCATGGCATCCAGGATCTCCACCCCCTCGCTGTCGCGCAGGGTGACGCCGCTCGCGCCCGTGATCACCCGCGCGCCCTTGGCGGCAAGCTCCGACTGGGTCGAGAAGGGATGCATGTGGTGCGCGGCGTCCAGTGCCTGCAACTCGGCCGTCGGCAGATGGTTGGTGATCTGTTGCATAGATTTCTCCCGAATTCGCATTTGGCGCGACGCTACGCCCGGCAAACGGAAAACGCCATATTGCAACGTCGCGAAATTGTTGCTTGGATCGCTGCCGATGGACGCTACCTGACCGGCGTCCACAGGGAGCAAAATATGACCAAGACACTCATCACACTCACCGCCGCCCTGGCCTTCGGCTCCGCTGCCGTCGCCGAGGAGGTCCATGTCTACAACTGGTCCGACTATATCGACGAAGAATTGTTGACCAAGTTCGAAGAAGAAACCGGCATCGAGCTGGTCTACGACGTCTTCGATTCCAACGAGTTGCTGGAGACCAAGATGCTGGCCGGCGGCTCGGGCTACGACGTCGTGGTGCCCACCGGGACCTTCCTGCAGCGCCAGATCATGGCCGGCGCGTTCCAGCCGCTGGACAATTCCAAGCTGCCGAACCGCGAAAACATGTGGGACGTCATCCAGGACCGCACGAACACCTATGATCCGGGTGGGGAATATTCGATCAACTACATGTGGGGCACCACCGGAATCGGCGCCAATGTCGGCCTCGTGACCGAAGCCCTGGGCGAAGATGCCCCGATCGGATCGCTGGCGCTGATCTTCGATCCCGCCAATGCCGAGAAGCTGGCCGATTGCGGCATCCACATGCTGGACGCCCCGACCGAGATGATCCCCGCCGCGCTGACCTATGCCGGCTGGGAAGGTGGCCCGGACGACAAGTCCGACGAAGCACTCGCCGCGGCCGAAGAGGTCCTGACCGCCGTGCGCCCCTACATCCAGAAGTTCCATTCCTCGGAATACATCAACGCGCTGGCCAACGGCGATATCTGCGTGGCCTTCGGCTGGTCCGGGGACATCCTGCAGGCCCGTGACCGCGCGGCCGAAGCCGACAACGGGGTCGAGGTCGTCTACAACGCGCCCTCCGAAGGCGCCCTGATGTGGTTCGACCAGATGGCGATCCCGGTCGACGCACCGAACCCGGATGCGGCCCACAAGTTCCTGAACTTCATCATGGATCCGGAAAACATGGCGGCGGCGTCGAACTACGTCTACTACGCCAACGGCAACAAGGCTTCGCAGGAATTCCTGGTCGAGGACGTGATCGGCGACCCGGCGATCTACCCCGATGAGGCGACGCTGGAAAACCTCTACACCGTGACGCCGTTCGGCCCGAAAGAGCAGCGGTCCCTGACCCGCCTGTGGACCAAGGTCAAGTCCGGCACCTGATCCGGTCTTGATCCGGTACGAGAAGACAGGTCCGCGCGGCTGATCGCGCGGACCACCCCCATTTTCCGAGGTCACATGCCACAGAAAGTATTCGCCCCCTGGGAAGACCAGGACGAGAAACCGCTGATCCGGTTTCGGGACGTGACCAAGAGGTTCGGTGACTTCACCGCCATCGACCAGATCAACCTCGACATCTACGCAAAAGAATTCTTCGCGCTTCTGGGACCGTCCGGCTGCGGCAAGACCACGTTGATGCGGATGCTTGCGGGCTTCGAAACGCCGACCGAGGGCGTGATCGAACTGGCCGGGCAGGACATCGCCCCCGTGCCCCCGAACCAGCGCGCCGTGAACATGATGTTCCAGAGCTACGCGCTCTTCCCGCACCTGTCTGTCTGGGAAAACATCGCCTTCGGCCTCAAGCGCGAAAAGAAGGACAAGGGCACGATCGAAACCCGCGTGTCCGAGATGCTGAAACTCACCCGGCTGGAAAAATTCGCCCGTCGCAAGCCGCACCAGATCTCCGGCGGGCAGCGGCAGCGGGTGGCGCTGGCGCGCAGCCTCGCCAAAGCGCCCAAGCTTCTGCTGCTCGACGAACCGCTTGGCGCGCTGGACAGGAAGCTGCGCGAAGAAACCCAGTTCGAGCTGATGGACATCCAGGAAAAGACCGGCACGACCTTCGTGATCGTCACCCACGACCAGGAAGAGGCGATGACCGTCGCCTCCCGCGTGGCAGTGATGGACGAGGGCAAGCTGATGCAGGTCGCCACCCCAGACCGCATCTACGAAGCGCCCAGTTCCGTCTACGTGGCCGATTTCATAGGCGACGTGAATATCATCGAGGGCAAGGCGCACCAGACCGGCGACCGGCTCCAGGTCGACTGGGCCGAGGGGCAGCCGGCCCTGTCCGCCAAGACCACCGACGATTATTCCCTCGGCCAGACCTGTTACCTGGCGATCCGGCCCGAAAAGGTGGCGATCTCGGCCGAACGGCCCACCGGGGCCAATGTGCTGCAGGGCGAGGTTCTGGATATCGCCTATCTCGGCAACATCTCGACCTATCACGTGAAGCTGCCCACCGGGCATGTCATCAAGGCCCAGCAGGCCAACACCCGCCGCATCGCGCGCCGCCCCTTCACCTGGGAAGACAAGGTCTGGATCTCCTGGTCCGAAACCGCCGCCGTGGTGCTGAACCAGTGATGGCAGGGGACCGGATCATATCGCGCCAAACCGTAGGACAGCAGCCTGACCAGACCAATCGGTCCAGCCGGATGCAGGAGGCCCCATGCGCCGCCTGATCGTCATCGCCATCCCCTATCTATGGCTGCTTGCGCTCTTCCTGATCCCCTTCGTGATCGTGGTGAAGATCTCGCTGTCCGACGTGGCCCTGGCCCGTCCGCCCTATTTCCCGCAATGGGATTGGTCCGCCGGCTGGCAGGGCATCAGGGACTTCTTCGCCGAACTCGATTTCGAAAATTTCATCTTCCTGACCAGCGATGACCTGTACTGGAAGGCCTATCTGTCTTCAGCCAAGATCGCGCTGATCTCGACCTTCCTGACGCTGCTTGTCGGCTTCCCGATCGCCTACGGCATGGCCCGCGCGCCCGAACATTGGCGCCCCACGCTGATGATGCTGGTGATCCTGCCTTTCTGGACCTCTTTCCTGATCCGCGTCTATTCGTGGATGGGGATCCTGTCGCAGGGCGGGTTGCTGAACTCGCTGCTGCTCTCCATCGGTCTGATCTCGGAACCGCTGACGATCCTCAACACCGACACGGCGGTCTATATCGGGATCGTCTACACATACCTGCCCTTCATGATCCTGCCGGTCTACGCGGCGCTGGAAAAACTCGACGGGTCGCTTCTGGAAGCGGCCGAGGATCTGGGCTGTTCGCGCCTTTCGGCATTCTGGCTGGTGACGGTTCCGCTGTCGCGCGCCGGCGTCGTGGCGGGCTGTTTCCTTGTCTTCATCCCGGCCATCGGGGAATTCGTGATCCCCTCGCTGCTGGGCGGATCGGAAACGCTGATGATCGGCAAGGTGCTGTACGAGGAATTCTTCTCCAATCGCGATTGGCCCGTGGCCTCGGCGGTGGCGGTGGTGCTGCTGCTGATCCTCGTCGTGCCGATCGTGCTGTTCCAGCGCAACCAGCAGAAACAGGCGGAGGCCGAGGCATGAAGCGCCTGTCCACCTTCAACGTCGTCTCGCTGACGCTGGGCTTTGCCTTCCTCTACCTGCCGATGGTCATCCTCGTCGTCTATTCGTTCAACGAATCCAAGCTGGTGACGGTCTGGGCCGGGTTCTCCACCAAGTGGTACGGCGAATTGATGCGCAACCAGGCCTTCCTCGACGCCGCCCTCGTCACCCTTCAGGTCGCGGTCATCACCTCGACCCTTGCGACGATCCTGGGCACCTGCGCGGCCTATGTGCTGGTGCGCATCCACCGCTTCCCGGGACGCACGCTGTTTTCCGGCATGATCTACGCCCCGTTGGTGATGCCCGACGTGATCCTGGGCCTGTCGCTGCTGCTGCTCTTCATCGGGGTGGGCGTCGACCGGGGCGTGCTGACCATCGTTCTGGCCCATACGACCTTTGCCATGTGCTATGTGTCGGTCGTCGTGTCCTCCCGTCTCGTCGCCTTCGACCAGTCGGTGGAAGAGGCCGCGCTCGACCTCGGCGCCACCCCGTGGGAGACGTTCCGCCTTGTCACCCTGCCCATCATCGCGCCTGCCGTGATCTCGGGCTGGCTGCTGGCCTTCACCCTGTCGCTGGATGACCTGGTGATCGCCTCCTTCGCCGCAGGGCCGTCGTCGACCACGCTGCCGATGAAGATCTTCTCGGCCGTGCGCCTGGGCGTCTCGCCCGAAATCAACGCACTCTCGACGATCATGATCGGGCTGGTCACTGTGGGGGTGATCTCTGCCTCGCTGGTGTCTAAAAGGGCGGCAATCCAGCGGGCAAAAGAAGAGCGGGCCGCCGAACGCACATGACCAGACTTTATGGCGATTACGCCTATTCCCACGGGCCGATTGCGGCCTGCCACTGGGCCGATGCCGTGCCCGACACCGATCTTGCCGCTCCGCCCGCAAAGGGCGCGATCCGTACCCATACCGCGGTGATCGGTGGCGGCTATACCGGGCTGAACGCCGCACTTCACCTGGCCGAAGCCGGGGTCGAGGTCACGCTGCTGGACGCCGAGTTTCCGGGCTTCGGTGCCTCGGGGCGCAATGGGGGGTTCTGCTGCCTTGGCGGTACCCGCGCGACCAACCGGCAATTGGCAAAGCATGGCGATCCCAAGGACGTCCGCCGCGCCGAGGTTGCAGCGATTGACCACGTCGGCGCACTGCTGGACCGTCTGGGCATCAACGCCGACCGGCAGCAGCATGGTGAGGCCATCGTCGCCCACACCCCCGCCATGGCCGCGCATCTGCCCGACCTCGCCCGCAACTTCGCCGAGGATTACGATTGCGAACCGCAGGTCATCGCCAAGGAAGACATGGCCGCCCATGGCATGGCCGGAACCTGGCACGGCGCGCTGTCGGTGCCGCTGGGCTTTTCCCTGCATCCGCGCAAATACGCCGCCGGGCTGGCCCGTGCCGCGCAGGCCGCGGGCGCGCAGCTGCATGGCCAAAGCCGGGTGACCCGGATAGCGCAGGAGAACGGCAAGCTTGTCCTGACCACGCCCGATGCGACGATCACCGCCGACCGGCTGATCCTGGCGACCAACGGCTATTCCGTGGAAACCGTGCCGGACTGGATCCGCGCCCGCACTCTGCCCGCCCAAAGCTCTGTCATCGCGACGCGCCCCCTCACGCAAGAAGAGCTGGATGCGCAGGGCTGGACGACGCATCAGATGGCCTACGAGGATCGCCGCCTGCTGCATTACTTCCACCTGACGCCGGACAATCGCATGGTCTTCGGTCAGCGTGGTGGGCTGATTGCCAGCGCCGCGAACGATGCCCGAATCGCCGAACGGGTGCGCGGGGATTTCGCCCGCGCCTTCCCGCATTGGGCCCATGTGGAAACCCGGTCCAATTGGTCCGGGATGGTGTGCCTGACGGCCTCTCTCACCCCGTTCTGCGGCGCGATCCCCGGCCTGCCAGGGGCCTTTTCCGCCTTCGGCTACCACGGCAACGGCGTGGCCATGGGCAGCTACCTGGGCATGTTGCTGGCCGATGTGTCACGCGGGGAAACGCCCCGGTCGATCCTGCCCGCCGCCTTCGCCGCCCCGCCGCCGCGCTTCCCGCTGGGGCCGCTGCGCCAGGCATGGCTGGCCGCGGAATATAGCTGGGCACGACTGACCGAACGCAGCGCGTGAGACCCGGGATCAGCCGTACGGCAACTTGGCCTGGCGCGCCTTGTCGCGCTGGATGCCGAGGTGGCGTTCGCGCAGGATGATGGCGATGCCGGCCAGCATGATCAGCACCGCGCCGAACAGCATCTGGCCGGTCGGAACCTCGTCGAAGATGAAATAGCCGATCAGGATCGCGAAAATCATCGAGGCATAGTCGAACGGCGCCACGAGGCTCGCATCCGCATAGCGGTAGGCCGAGGTCAGGCAGATCTGCCCCGTGCCCCCCACCAACCCGGTGATGATCAGCATCAACGTGATGTCCCACTCCGGCACGACCCAGCCGAAGGGCAGCGTCATCAGCGACATCACGATCGACGTGCAGGTGAACCAGAACACGATGGCCGAGACCTGTTCGGTCGCCACCATCTTGCGGATGTAGATCTGCGCCAGCGCTCCGCAGGTGGCGCCCAGCAGAACAATGATCGCACCCACGGCCTCCATGGTGCGGATCGTGTCGCCGCCGAAGGCCGTGACACGTG
The DNA here is from genome assembly GCF_000768315.1 of Pseudooceanicola atlanticus. GTDB lineage: Bacteria > Pseudomonadota > Alphaproteobacteria > Rhodobacterales > Rhodobacteraceae > Pseudooceanicola > Pseudooceanicola atlanticus. Next base: position 98,554 of record NZ_AQQX01000001.1, on the reverse strand, counting down.
GCGCCAGAACGATCAGCACGCCGATCAGGCCCAGGATCACCGCCCCGATGCGGAACACGCCGACCCGTTCGTTCAGGAACATCGCCGCAAAGACCACCGTCAGCAGCGGCATCGCGTAGTTCAGCGCGGTGACATCGGGCAGCGGCAGAAAGGCCAGGCCCGCGAACATCGACCCCATGGCGCAGGTGCCGATGAAGCCGCGCCAGACATGCGCCATCGGGCTAGCCACCCGCAGCCCGGTGCCCAGATCGCCGCGCATCGCCAGCCATCCGATGATGACCGGCAGGGCAAAGAAGGATCGGAAGAAGACCGACTCACCCGGTGGCACGGTGTCCGACGCCGCCTTGACCAGCGACGACATGGCGATGAAACACATCACCGCTATCAGTTTGAGGGCAATTCCGCGTAATGGCTGCATCTGATCTGTCCCGGGATTGGCGTGACACTGGCCGCAGCGCGGGGCACAGTCAATCGTCAGGGCGGGCTTGCATTTTGCGGTGACGAACCGCTTTATGCCGCCGCAGACCGAAAGCGAGAGGGGCCGCGATGTACGAAGCCAACCACCTGTGCAGCCTGCTGGCGCGCCATGCCGTGCTGACCCCGGATCACCTGTTCGCCCGGCGCCCCGACCTGGCCGAGATCAGCTATGGTGCGCTGTTCGAAGGGGCCGAACGCATCGCCTCTGCCCTCGTCGCGCATGGCCTGACCCCCGGTGACCGCGTCGCCGTCCAGGTCGACAAGAGCATCGAGGCGATCGAGCTTTATATCGGTACCGTTCTGGCCGGTGGCATCTTCCTGCCGCTGAACACCGCCTATACCGCGGCAGAGCTGAGCTATTTCCTGGGGGACGCCACCCCCCGCATCGTGATCTGCAGTCCCGCGCGAGAGGCAGAGATCGCCCCGCTCAGCCCCGCCACCTGCCTGACGCTGGGGGCCGATGGCACCGGCTCGCTTATCGACGCGCTGCCCGCGACAGGGGGCTTCGAAGCCGTCCCGCGCGAGGCCGACGATCTGGCCGCGATCCTCTACACCTCCGGCACGACGGGGCGGTCCAAGGGGGCGATGCTGAGCCATGCCAACCTCGCCTCCAACTCGGAAACGTTGCGCGAATACTGGCGGTTCACGCGCGATGACGTGCTGATCCACGCGCTGCCGATCTTCCATACCCACGGTCTTTTCGTGGCGACGAACGTCGCGCTGTTCTCCGGCGCCTCCACCGTGTTCCTGCCGAAATTCGACCCCGACGCGATCCTGGACGCGATGCCAGGGGCCACGTCGATGATGGGCGTTCCGACCTTCTACACAAGGCTTCTGGACGATCCACGGCTGGACCGGGATCGGGCGGCGAACATGCGGCTCTTCATCTCGGGATCCGCGCCGATGCTGGTGGACACCCATGAAAAATGGCTCGACCGGACGGGCCATCAAGTGCTGGAACGCTACGGCATGACCGAGACGAACATGTCCACCTCCAACCCCTATGACGGGGAACGGCGGATGGGCACCGTCGGCTTCCCCCTGCCGGGGGTGGAGCTGCGGATCATGGCCGAGGGCAAGGAAGTCCCCCAGGGCGAGATCGGGGTGATCGAGGTGCGCGGGCCCAATGTCTTCCAGGGTTACTGGCAAATGCCTGAAAAGACGGCAGAAGAGCTGAAGGAGGATGGCTGGTTCATCACCGGGGACCTCGCCATGCAGGACGCCGAGGGCTATGTCACCATCGTCGGGCGCGACAAGGACCTGATCATTTCAGGCGGGTTCAACATCTACCCCAAGGAGATCGAGAGCCTGATCGACGACCTGCCCGGCGTGGTGGAAAGCGCCGTGATCGGCGTGCCGCATCCGGATTTCGGCGAGGGTGTGCTGGCCGTGATCGTGGCCGAGGGCACGCCCGATCCGGAACCGATCCGCGCCGCGCTGGCCGAGGGGCTGGCCAAGTTCAAGCAACCCAAAGAGCTGATTTTCCTGGACGAATTGCCCCGGAACACGATGGGCAAGGTCCAGAAAAAGGCGCTGCGCGACCAATATTCCAAGCAGTTCACCGGCTGATCAGTCTGCGTGGTCGGAAAGGGGCTCTGCCCCTTGCCGCCAAGGCTGCGCCTTGACGGCTACCCCGGGATATTTATCGGCCAGATGAAAGAGCAGGTCAGAGAAGACCGTCGGAGCGGAAGCTGTATTCGCGGGATTTTCCGACAATGATATGGTCGTGGATGACGAGGCCCAGAAGTCCCGCGACATCGGCGATCTGCTGCGTCATGTCGATATCGGCCTGCGACGGGGACGGGTCCCCCGACGGATGATTATGTATCAATATCAAGGCACTGGCGTTCAGTTCCAGGGCGCGTTTGACGACCTCGCGGGGGTAGACGGGGACGTGGTCGACGGTGCCGCGGGCCTGTAATTCGTCGGCGATCAGGGTGTTCTTGCGGTCGAGGAACAGGATGCGGAATTGTTCGCTGTCGCGATGCGACATGGCGGTGTGGCAGTAATCCAGCAACGCCTCCCAGGAGCTGAGAACCGGGCGGTTCAGCACCTTTGACCGGGCGAGGCGTTGCGCGGCAGCCTCGATCAGCTTGAGCTCGCAGATGACCGCGTCGCCGACGCCCCGGACGGCGCGGAGACGCGCTTCGGGGGCCGTGAGGACGCCGTTGAAGTCATTGAATTCATTCAGCAGTTCACGCGCGAGCGGTTTCATGTCGGCCCGGGCATTGGCGCGAAACAGGACCATTTCCAAAAGCTCGTAATCCGGCATGGCATCGGCGCCACCCGCCATGAACCGCGCCCTGAGACGGGCACGGTGATCGCGGATATAGGAGGGAAGGCGACCGGCCGGCAAAGGGGTTTCCGGCGCTTCGTCCGGAGTGAAGAGCGGCAAGGGAGCTTCGTCGAAGGAGGGGCGGCGGCGCATGACCGGAGTGTCGGGCGCCATGGTTAAGGAAGCGTGAACCGCGCCGAACGGCACGTCGGTATTGCGTCGGTATCCTGTCGGTATTGCGTCGGTGCGTTTTGGGCGCACCTGCGTCAGGACACTGGGGTTCGAAAACGGACCCGCAGTTCTGGATTTTGACATGAAAAAGGGCTGGACCACATGGTCCAGCCCTCCTGATCTTGGCTTGGTCTTGTTGACCGGACGCAGCCCCGGGGCGCGGTCCGTAACCAGACGAAAACATCCGCTGGACGTTTGGCCTGCCCTCAGGGGCAGGCTCGTCGGATCACCCCTTCATGCTATCCCAGAACCCCTTGACGGATTTGAAGAAATCCTTGCTCTCGGGGTTGTTTTCCTCGGACAGCGCCTCGAATTCCCGCAGCAGTTCCTTCTGGCGGGAGGTGAGGTTCACCGGGGTTTCCACGGCCAGTTCGATGAACATATCGCCCGAACCGCCGCCGCGCAGGGCGGGCATGCCCTTGCCGCGCAGACGCATCTGGCGACCGGACTGGGACCCGGCGGGGATTTTCACGCGGGACCGGCCGCCGTCGATCGTCGGCACCTCGATATCGCCCCCCATGGCCGCGGCCGTCATCGAGACGGGAACGCGGCAATAGAGGTTGGAGGCGTCGCGTTCGAAGATCTTGTGCGGCTCGACCTCGATGAAGATGTAGAGATCGCCGGCAGGACCGCCGCGCATCCCGGCCTCCCCCTCACCGCCGAGGCGGATACGAGTGCCGGTTTCGACACCGGCGGGGATGTTCACCGACAGAGACCGGTCGCGTTCGACACGCCCCTGCCCGCCGCAGCCCTTGCAGGGGTTCTTGACGATCTGGCCCGCACCCGAACAGGTCGGACAGGTGCGTTCGACGGTGAAGAAGCCCTGCTGCGCGCGGACCTTGCCCATGCCCGAACATGTCGGACAGGTGGCCGGTTCGGCACCGCCTTCGGCGCCTGAGCCTTCGCATTCGTCGCATTGCACGGCCGTGGGCACCTGGATGGTCTTCTGCAGCCCGTTATAGGCCTCTTCCAGGGTGACACGCAGGTTGTAGCGCAGGTCGGAGCCGCGGGTCGCGCGCCGCCGTCCGCCGCCACCGCGGCCGCCCATCATGTCGCCGAACAGGTCGTCGAACACGTCCGAGAAGGCCGAGGCGAAGTCGCCCTGGTGCCCGCCGGGCCGGGGCCCGCCGCCACCGCCGCCCATGCCACCTTCGAAGGCGGCATGACCGAAACGGTCATAGGCGGCCTTGCGATCGGCGTCTTTCAGGACGTCGTAAGCTTCGTTCGCTTCCTTGAACTGCTCCTCGGCATCGGGGTTGTCCGAATTGCGGTCGGGGTGCAGTTCCTTGGCCTTCTTGCGATAGGCCTTCTTGATTTCGTCGGCACTGGCGCCCTTGGACAGGCCCAGAACCTCGTAATAGTCACGTTTTGCCATATGGGTGGTCTCCCCCTAGGAACGGTTAGGGCCGGCCCGCCCGAAGGTGGACCGGCCCCAGAGGTTCCAGCGCGCGGCGTTACGCACGCTTGTTGTCATCCAGATCCTCGAAATCGGCGTCGACGATATCGTCGTCATCCGAGGGCCCATCGGCGGGGGCGGGTTCATCGTCGCCCTCATCCTGGCTGGCCTTGTAGATCGCCTCGCCCAGTTTCATGGCCGCTTCGGTCACGTTCTGGATGCCGGATTTGATCTTTTCGGCATTGTCGTTCTCAAGCTCGTCCTTGAGCGCGGCAATGGCCAGTTCTATCGCCTCGATGGTGGAGGGGTCGACCTTGTCCGAATGCTCTTCCATCGACTTCTCGGTCGAGTGGATGAGGCTTTCGGCCTGGTTCTTGGCTTCGACCAGTTCGCGACGCTCCTTGTCGGCCTCGGCATTGGCCTCGGCTTCCTTGACCATGTTCTCGATGTCCTCGTCCGAGAGACCACCGGAGGCCTGGATCGTGATCTTCTGTTCCTTGTTCGTGCCCTTGTCCTTGGCCGAAACAGACACGATGCCGTTGGCGTCGATGTCGAAGGTCACTTCGATCTGCGGCATGCCGCGCGGCGCCGGCGGGATGTCCTCGAGGTTGAACTGGCCGAGCATCTTGTTGTCGGCTGCCATCTCGCGTTCACCCTGGAAGACCCGGATGGTCACGGCGTTCTGGTTGTCCTCGGCGGTCGAAAAGACCTGGGATTTCTTGGTCGGGATCGTCGTGTTGCGGTCGATCAGGCGGGTGAAGACACCACCCAGCGTCTCGATACCCAGCGACAGCGGGGTCACGTCGAGAAGAACGACGTCCTTCACGTCACCCTGCAGAACACCGGCCTGAATGGCGGCGCCGAGAGCCACGACCTCGTCCGGGTTCACGCCCTTGTGGGGCTCTTTCCCGAAGAACTTGGTCACCTCTTCGATTACCTTGGGCATGCGGGTCATACCGCCGACCAGGACGACCTCGTCGATGTCGCCGGTGGTCAGGCCCGCGTCTTTCAGGGCGGCCTGGCAGGGCTTCATCGAGGATTTGATCAGGTCGCCGACCAGGCTTTCCAGCTTGGCACGGGTCAGTTTCATGACCATGTGCAGCGGCTGGCCGTTGGAGCCCATGGAGATGAACGGCTGGTTGATCTCGGTCTGCGAGGAGCTCGACAGTTCGATCTTGGCCTTCTCGGCGGCTTCCTTCAGGCGCTGAAGGGCCATCTTGTCCTGGGTCAGGTCGACATTGTGTTCCTTTTTGAACTCGTCGGCCAGGTAGTTGACGATCCGCATGTCGAAGTCTTCACCGCCGAGGAACGTGTCGCCGTTGGTGGATTTCACTTCGAAGAGGCCGTCGTCGATTTCCAGGATGGTCACGTCGAAGGTACCGCCGCCGAGGTCATAGACCGCGATCGTCTGGCTGGTTTCCTTGTCGAGACCGTAGGCCAGCGCGGCAGCCGTCGGTTCGTTGATGATCCGCAGCACTTCCAGACCGGCGATCTTGCCGGCATCCTTGGTGGCCTGACGCTGGGCGTCGTTGAAGTAGGCCGGAACGGTGATGACCGCTTGGGTCACTTCTTCGCCGAGGTAGGATTCGGCGGTTTCCTTCATCTTGCCGAGGATGAAGGCGGAGATTTGCGACGGCGAGTATTTCTCGCCCTTGGCTTCAACCCACGCATCACCGTTGCCGCCGTCGATCACGTTGAACGGCAGGTTCTTCTTGTCCTTGGCCAGATCGCTGTCGTCCGAGCGGCGACCGATCAGGCGCTTGACGCCGAAGATGGTGTTGGTGGAGTTGGTCACGGCCTGCCGCTTGGCAGACTGGCCGACAAGGCGTTCCTCGTCGGTGAAGGCCACGATCGACGGGGTCGTGCGCGCGCCTTCGGAGTTTTCGATGACCTTGGGCTGCGAACCATCCATGATGGCGACGCAGGAGTTGGTGGTGCCAAGGTCGATACCGATCACTTTGGACATATTTTCAATCCCTTCTACTTAAGGCGAAAGTTCCGGAGACGGACCCGATTACGGCATCCGCCACCGCCTCTCAGGCGGCGGTCAGGATCCTGTCCGCCGCGCTTCTCGGGGTATATAGGTAGGCGGGAAAAGGGCTGCAAGCGGCCTGATGGTACGCAAACGCTAAAAATCTAGGCTTGGCACCGCGACACAACATACAATGCCCGGGAAATGCGCGGCCCTGCGGAGGTCCCGTGTTTTCTGGGGTGCTGCGGCTTGCGTGGCGTCAGCGGCAGCCACGTCCGTGGTGGAGGACGCCGGATCCGGTCGCTGATCCACGGATTTGCCACGCTGTCCTTGCAGGGTGTCTTCGACAAGCCGGGCATGCGTGATATCGGGATCGAAGACCTGATGCCCAAGATCGGACGAACCCATGACTGACGCGACGCTGAGGCTGCGCGATTTCGATATCTACAAGGGCTACCTGGATGGGCCGGCGCAGACCGCCCTGATCGGGGCCCTGCGCGGCGTTCTGAAAGTGGCCCCGCTGTTTTCCCCCACCACGCGCTTCGGCAAGAAGATGTCGGTGCGGATGACCAGCGCGGGCAAGTATGGCTGGTATTCCGACGGGCGCGGCTATCGCTATGAACCGCGCCATCCCGACGGCATGCCATGGCCGCCCATCCCCGAAAAGGTGCTGGCGATCTGGCGCGATGTGACCGGGCTGGAGCGGGAGCCGGATTGCTGCCTCATCAACTATTACGGCGAAGGCGCGCGGATGGGAATGCACCAGGACCGGGACGAGGCCGACTTCACCTGGCCGGTCCTGTCGGTATCACTGGGCGATGACGGCATGTTCCGCATCGGCAACGAAGACCGCGGCGGCAAGACCGAATCGATCTGGCTGGAAAGCGGCGACGTGGTGGTGATGGGCGGCCCGGCGCGGCTGCTGCATCACGGGGTGGATCGCATCCGCTTCGGTTCGTCCCGGCTGCTGCCCAAGGGCGGGCGGATCAACCTGACTTGCCGTGTCGTGGACTAGGCGGCCCCGCCCCTAGCAGAGCTTGGCAAGGGCGTCGCGCAGCAGGTCGAGCGAGTCGCTGTCCAGGATATCGCTGAGCGTTTCGTCCTGGTCGTCGACCTCTTCGCGGATTTGCAGCATCCGCATCCGGCCCAGCGAGGTGAGCAGCAGGTTGACCTGGCGGTGATCCTCGTCCGCGACCTTGCGGTGCACCAGCCCGTCCAGGACCATCCGGTCCACCAGTTTCGACAGGGCCGGCGGGTTGACCAGCGCGCGCTTGGCCAGTTCGCCCATGGTCAGGCGGTCGCCCGCATCAAGACATTCCATGACGCGCCAGGCCTCGATCTTGATGCCGTGTTTCTTCAGCCGCTCCGTCAGGGACTGGCTGACCGAACGATGCGCGGCCGCCAGAACGTAGGAGAGATGCTGCTCAAAGTGCTTTTGTCGTGCAGTCATGACCGATCCATACTCGAATATGTGTAAAATATTTGACTTGGAAAATAATTTCAATTGCAATGTGGGCTTGTAACCCACCTGTGAGACGGGGGCGCCCCAGTGGCACCGCAGACCGCCGAAGCGATGATGCCGATAGAGCTTGCGGAATTCCGCGAGAGCGGGCTTTTGGCCCGGCAATCCTGCTTCCGCGTCGCGCTGCTGATCCCGCTTTGCGGATCGGCGGGGATCTGGGCGCCATCCTGTATCTCGTCCGCGCAGGTCGCGGTGGAAGAGCTGAACCGCCAGGCCGGGATCGACGGGCGCAAGGTGCAGCTGATCATGATCGACGCCGCCGTCGAGGCCGCGGAACCGATCGAGGAGATCATCAACGACCTGATCGACATGGGCGCGATCGACGCCATTGTCGGCATGCATATCAGCGCCATCCGGCAGCGCCTGTCCAAGGTGGTGCGCCAGCGGGTGCCCTATATCTACACGCCGCTCTACGAGGGCGGGGAAACGACGACGGGCCTTTTCGCCATCGGGGAAACCCCGCAGGAACAGCTGGGCCCGGCGATCACCCGGCTTCAGGACATCTACAAACCGCGGAAATGGGCGCTGATCGGCAATGATTACGTCTGGCCCCGGTCCTCGCATTCCTACGCGAAGTCGCATCTGAAAAGCTTCGATGTCGACGTGGTGATGGAAAGCTACGTGCCCTTCGGGCTGTCCAGCATGAAACCCGTGGTCGAGGCGCTGGATGCCTCTGGCGCGGATGCGGTGCTGGTGTCGTTGGTCGGACAGGATGCGGTGAACTTCAACCGCATGTTCGGGCGGATGGGGATGCACAAGTCGATGATCCGCCTGTCCTGCGCGATGGAGGAGAACGGGTTGATGGCCTGCGGCGCCGGCAACCTGGAGCGGCTGTTCGCCGTGTCATCCTATTTCGGGGCCGTCGCGACCGAGGCGAACGCGGCCTTCAAGGAACGCTACCACGCCCTGCACGGCGATTTTGCCCCGGCGCTGAACGCGCTTGGCCAGTCGACCTACGAGGGGCTGCATTACCTCGCCTCCCTGCTGCACGATCACGGCGATCTGTGGCGGGTGTCTTCGACCCGTGACGGCCTGCCCGTGCGCTATTCCAGCGGGCGCACCTTGCTGGGCGGAGACGGCAATGCGCGGCCCTCCGTCTACCTTGCGCGGGCCGACGGCATGCAGTTCTGCGACTTCAAGCTGCTGTAAACGCTGATATTTCCAAACTATTTTCCTTTTCAAATAAAATACTTGAAAAGGAAAATAAAACGCGCAACCGTACCCTCACACCAAGAGTCGCCCCGGATCACACGGAGGCGGGCACCAGCGGAGGGTTAGGCTTTGTACTGGATTTCGGCGATCATCATTTTTGCGATCCTGCTGGCTGTCGGGATCTGGTTCCTGCAGAAATTCTACGCCAAGGCGACGCTGGAAACGGCGCTTGTGCGGACCGGCATGGGCGGACGCCGAGTGCTGACCGATGGCGGCTGCCTGGCGCTGCCGATCGTGCACCAGTTGCAGCGCGTGTCGATGCAGACGGCGGCGATCGACCTGGCCCGCACCGGGCGCGAGGCGGTGCTGACCGGTGACCAGCTGCGCGCCGACATCGTGATGGAATTCGAGGTTCGCGTCGGCTCCGATCCGAAGAGCATCGCCGTGGCCGCGCAGGCGCTTGGTCACCGGATTTCCCGCAGCGGCGAGGCGGTCGGCGAGGTCCTGGGCGGCACGCTGGCCAGCGCCATGCAGACCGCCGCCGCGACCCGGTCGCTGGCCGAAATCCACCTGGGCCGAGCCGCGTTCTGTGACGAGGTGTCCGACACCGTCGCCAAGCAGGCAGAGCGCCTTGGGCTGGAACTGGTGTCCGCGTCGCTCGTGTCGGTCGACCAGAGCGATCTGAGCCAGCGCGACGAGAACAACGCCTTCAACGCCCGCGGCATGCGTCGCCTGGCCGAACTGGTGGCCGAGGAACGCAAGGCCCGCATCGCGGTGGAAACGACCACCGAAACCGCCCTGCGCGAACATCGCCTGGCCCAGCACCAGCGCCAGATCGAATTGCAGCGGGCCGAGCGCGAGGCCGAGATCGCCCAGCAGGAGCACCTGGCCCGGTTGGAGGCCGAGGCGGAAAGCCGGTCGGCCACCGCCCGCGCCGAGGCGCGCCGCGCCTCCGAAACCGCGCGGATCGAACAGGAGCGGGAGACGAAATCCGCCCAGGTCGCCAATGACGAGGCCCTGCGCCGCGCCGAAATGCAGGCCATGCTGGAGCTGGAAGAGGCCAAGATCGCCAACGATATCCGCCTGTCCCAGGCCCGCGCCAAGGAAGCCAAGGCCAAGGCCGAGGAAGAAGAGGCCCGCGCCCAGGTCATCCTGGCCGCCGAAAGCGTCCAGGCCCAGAAGGACCGCGCCGTCACCCAGCGGGAACGCGAGATCGCCCGCATGAAGCAGGAACGCGATATCGAACTGGAAGACGCCCGGGTGAAAAGCGATGTCGGCACCCTGCTGGCCAAGGCGCAGGCCGATGCGTCGGCCAAGACGACCGCCGCCAATGCCGACAAGGCCGCGATGGAGGCCGAGGCCGCGGGCCGTGCTGCGCTGAACCAGGCCGAGAATACCCTGAGCGAGGCGGTGATCCGGATGCGGCTGGAGGAACGCCGGCTCGACAAGATGCCCGAGATCATGACGCAGATGATGAAGCCGGTCGAAAAGATCGATTCCATCCGCATCAACCAGATCGGCGGCATCGGGGGCGGCAATGGCGGCAGCACCGGCGAAGGGGTCGACGGGGCCTTTGGCGCCGCGATGGACCAGATCCTCGGCATGGCGGTGCGCCTGCCGGCGATGAAGCAGATGGGCGAAGAGATCGGGCTTGATTTCGACGTGCCGACGGCCGGGCGGACGGCCGACTATGCCAACCGCATCAAGGGCAAGGACGATCCCAAGCCCAAAGACAAAGAGTGACCTGAAGGCACCTTTCCCACTTCCCGACACCCAACAACGGAGGACATTCCCATGTCTCTGAAAAGGAGAGAATTCCTTGGCGGTACCGCCGCCCTGACCACCGCGGCCCTGATGCCGACCATCGCGAAAGCGTCGGACAGCATCCTTCTGGGCTCCATCCTGGACACGTCCGGCAATTTCGACGCCTACGGCAAGCCGATGGACCAGGCGATGAAGCTGGCCCTGGCCGAGATCAACGCCGGCGGCGGCCTGCTGGGCCGCGAGGTCGAGGTGAAGGCCTATGACACCCAGTCCGACATGGCGCTGTATTCGCAATACGCGAACCAGCTGACCCGGCAGGACAAGGTCGACGTGGTGCATGGCGGCATCCTGTCCGCCTCGCGCGAGGCGATCCGCCAGACCATGCGCCGGTCCGAGACGCTGTATTTCTACAACGTCCAGTACGAGGGCGGCGTCTGCGACCGGAACATCTTTGTCACCGGCGTGACCCCGACCCAGCAGGTCGAGGTGCTGGTGCCCTACGCGATGCAGAAATCCGGACCCAAGGTCCATATCCTGGCCGCCGATTACAATTACGGCCAGATCACCGCGCGCTGGATCCAGAAATTCGTCGAAGACAATGGCGGCGAGGTCGTGGCGACCGACTTCTTCCCGCTGGACGTGTCGGATTTCGGGTCGACCATCACCAAGATCCAGCAGACGGCCCCGGACCTCGTCGTGGCGCCGCTGGTGGGGGGCGCGCATCTGTCGTTCTTCCGTCAATGGGCCGCCGCCGGCATGAAGGACAAGATCGCGCTGGCCTCGACCACGATGGGCGTGGGCAACGAACACAAGGTGCTGACCCCCGAAGAGGGCAACGGCATCATGGTCGCCTACAACTACTCGCAAGAGCTCGATACGCCGGAAAACAAGGCCTTCAAGGAGAAGTGGGAAGCCGCCTATGGCGATACCTCCGCGATCCACGAACTGGCCGTGTCGACCTACCAGGGCATCCTGCTCTGGGCCGAGGGCGTGAAGAAGGCGGGCACGACCGACCGGATGCCGGTGATCGAGGCGCTGGAAACCGGCGTGTCCATCACGGGCCCGGCGGGCAATATCGCCATCGACCCGCAGACCCATCATGCGACGCTCGACGTGCATATCATGGAGATCGAGGACCAGGGCATGAAAGTGGTCGAGACCCTGAACCAGGTCGCGCCGGTCGATACCCAGGCGGTCTGCAACCTGCAGGAAAACCCCGACGACAACACCCAGTACGAGATCGAGATCTGATCCTCGCACACAAGGCGGGGCGGCGTCGGTCGCCCCGCCGGCACAACAAGGCAGGCCCATGGATATCAGTTTCGTCATCCTCGTAGAAATGCTCTACGCCATCGCGTCGCTCGTGCTGATCTCGGCCGGGCTGGCGGTCGTGTTCGGCATGATGAAGGTCATCAACCTCGCCCATGGCGAATTCATGATGATGGGCGGCTATGCGACGATCACCGCGGTCGGGCTGGGCGTGAACGTCTTCGTCGCGATGCTGGTCATCGCGCCGCTGATCGTCGGCCTGATCGGGCTGGTGGTGGAGCGACTGGTGATCCGGCACCTCTACGGGCGGCTGATTGACACGATGCTGGCCACCTGGGGCCTGAGCCTGATGTTCATCGGGCTGGCGACGATGATCTTCGGCAACACGACGACCGGGATTTCGACCCCGATCCAGGGCTTTTCGGTCGGGGATTACCAGGTCAACGGATACAACTTCTTCATCATCGTGATGGCGATCCTGCTGGTCGTCCTGCTTTACGCGGTCTTCAAGGGCACGCGGGCGGGGCTGATCGCGCGCGGCACGATGCAACGGTCCGACATGGCGGCGGCGCTTGGCTACAGCCCCGACCGCATCTACATGGCGACGTTCTTCTGCGGGTCGGCCCTGTCGGGGCTGGCGGGCGCGATCCTGGCGCCGCTGGTGGGCCTCGTGCCCACCTCGGGGGGCGCCTACATCGCCAAGGCCTTCATCACGGTGATCGCGGGCGGGCCATCGCTGATCGCGGGGCTTGTGTCGTCGGCCGCATCCTTCGGGTTCGTCAGCCAGGTCTTCACCTTCGCCATCTCGCCGGTGATCGGTGAGGTCGCGCTGCTGGTCGCCGCGGTGATCCTGCTCCGGGCCATGCCGCAGGGCATCACCAGCCGCTTCTTCAAGGGAAAGCTGTGATGACCCGCTCTGCCACCCGTGACGTGATCATGACGCTGGTCGTGTCGGCCATCCTGATCGCCGTGATGCCGATGCTGGTCGGGACCTATACGCTGACCGTGCTGGTCATCTACGGGATGCTTGGCCTCAGCCTCGGGCTGATCTGGGGCTTTGGCGGGATCCTGTGCTTCGGTCAGGCCGCGTTCTTTGGCCTCGGTGCCTATATCTACGCGATCTCGGCGATCAATATCGGGGAAAGCACCCTGCCGATGATCCTCGCCGTGGCTCTGACCGCGGGCTTCGCGCTGCTGCTGGGGGCGATGATGTTCTACGGGCGGCTGACGGATGTCTACCTGGGCGTCATCACGCTGGTGGTCACGCTGATCCTGTTCAAGTTCATCAACACCACTGCCGGGCCGCAATATAAGATCGGCGACGCGCGGCTGGGCGGCTTCAACGGCATCCCCGGCTTCCAGACGCTGAACGTGCCGGGCGATCCGGGCGCCTATATCTGGGGCGATGCGCTGTTCTATGTCTGCGCCGTGGCGCTGGTGATCGTCTTCCTTCTGGTGACCTGGCTCCTGCGGTCGTCCTTCGGCCGGATCGCCGTCGGCATCCGCGAGAACGAGACCCGCATGGCGCTGATGGGCTATGACGTGGCAGCGCGGAAGACGGTGCTGTTCGCCATCGGCGCAGGCATCGCGGGTCTGGCGGGCGCGTTCTTTGCCAACTGGGCCGAGATCGTGACGCCGACCCTGTTCTCGCTGGGCCAGTCGGCCGAGATCATCATCTGGTGCATTGTCGGCGGGCTGGGCACCCGGCTGGGCCCGATCGTGGGCGCCGCAGGTCTGGCCTACCTGAAGTTCATGCTGGGCCAGCAAAGCATGATCGACAACACGCTGATCATGGGGCTGGTGCTGGTGATCTTCGTGCTGTTCCTGCCGCGCGGGCTGGTGCCGGCCATCGGCTCTCTGTGGCAGGCCAGCGTGGGGCGCACGGCCCGCCGCCGTCCCGCCCGCCGTATGCGGAGGGCGCGTCATGGCTGAAACCGTTCTGGAAACCGCCGGTCTGACCATGCGCTTCGGCGGCGTCACCGCCAGCGACAACGTGGATTTCAAGCTGCAATCGCGCGAACTGCGCTGCCTGATCGGGCCCAATGGCGCGGGCAAGTCGACCTTCTTCAAATGCGTGACCGGGCTGCTGACCCCGTCCGAGGGCCATGTCTTCATGCGCGGACAGGAGGTCACGGGCTGGCATCCGCACCAGATCGCGTCGCTGGGCGTGGGCATCAAGACGCAGACGCCCAACGTGATGGATGCGCTGAGCGTGCATGAAAACATCTGGCTGGCCGCGCGCCGGTTCTTCGACGTGGCCGAGGCGCGGGCGCGGGCCGACGACGTGATCGAGCGGCTGGCCCTTGGCCCCATCGCCCGGACCGACCTGGGCCAGCTGGCCCATGGCGAACGGCAGCGGGTGGAGCTGGGCCTCGTTGCGGTGGCCGATCCCTGGCTGGTGCTGCTGGACGAACCGGCGGCGGGCATGAGCGCCACGGATGTCGACCGCATGACCACCATCATCCACGAGATGACGCGCTCTGCCGCCGTGGTGATCGTCGAACATGACATGCAGTTCATCCGCTCCATCGCGGAGACGGTGACGGTGTTCCACCAGGGCGCCGTGCTGATGGAAGACCACGTGGACCGCGTGATGGCCGATGAAACGGTGCGCCGCGTCTACCTAGGAAAGAACGCCTGATGAGCGAAGACCCGACCATAATGCTGAGCGCGAAGGGCCTGTCCGGCGGCTATGGCCGCGTGCCGATTCTGCATGGCATCGACCTGGAGGTGGCCGAGAACGAGGTCGTCGGCGTGCTGGGCCATAACGGCATGGGCAAGACGACCCTGTTGAAGACGCTGATGGGGTTCCTTCCCGCGACCTCGGGCCAGGTGCGGTTCGACCAGACCGACATCACCCGCGCCGCGCCCAATGAACGCGGGCAGATGGGCATCGGCTACGTGCCGCAGGGTCGGGGCATCTTTCCGCAGCTGAGCGTGCGCCACAACCTGCGCTTTGCCTGGCACGATTACGGCGCGGGCACAGAGGCCGAGGTGATGGAAAACGTCCTGAAGGACTTCCCCCGCCTGACCCGCCTGCTGGACCGCGACGGCGGCGCGCTGTCGGGTGGTGAACAGCAATTGCTGGCGCTGGCCCGCTGCCTGATGGGCAATCCCGATTTCCTGCTGCTGGACGAGCCGACCGAAGGCATCCAGCCCTCGATCATCGAGGAAATGGCCGAAACGCTGCTGCATCTGCGCGAAACCCGGGGCCTGTCGATCCTGCTGGTCGAGCAGAATTTCGACTTCATCGCCGATCTGTCCGACCGGGTGCTGGTGCTGGAACGGGGCCGGATCACCGGCACACTGCACCGTTCGGATTTCACCGATCGCGCGCGGGTGGACGAGCTTCTGGGCTTTGGCGCGCGCGGCACGCGGAAGGGCAGCGGCGCGCCCGCCCCGGCTGCGACCACGACCACGCCCCAGGCTGCGCCGCGCGCCAAACCGTCCTTCCCAGATTCCAAACCATCGCAACGACCCGGGCCGGAGATCTCTTCGCCCTCGCAACCTTCCAAGGTGACCGCCATGACCATCAAACGCCCGACCCTTTCGCAGATGCGCGCCATGGCGGACCGCTTCGGCATGTCCCTCTCGGACGAGGACCTGCTGGAATATACCGAGATCATCGAGCCGTTCATGCAATCCTATGACCGGCTGGACGCGATGCCCGACTACCTGCCCGAGGTCCGCTATCCAAGGTCGCCCGGCTATCACCCGGACCCGTCCGAGAACCCGCTCAACGCCTGGTACGTCAAGACAGAGGTGCGCGGCGCCCCCGACGGCAAGCTGCGCGGCAAGCGGATCGCCCTGAAGGACACGATCTGCCTGGCGGGCGTGCCGCTGATGAACGGATCGTCGATTATGGAGGGCTACACGCCCGAGATCGACGCCACCATCGTGACCCGGATGCTGGATGCGGGCGCGGTGATCGCCGGCAAGGCCCATTGCGAGAATTTCTGCCTGTCGGGCGGGTCGCACACCAATGCCAAGGGCCCGGTCCACAACCCGTGGAAACGCGGCTACATGGCGGGCGGGTCGTCCTCGGGGTCGGCCGCACTGGTCGCCGCCGGAGAGGTCGACATGGCCATTGCCGGGGACCAGGGCGGGTCGATCCGCATCCCGGCCTCGAATTGCGGGGTCTACGGGATGAAGCCGACGCATGGCCTTGTCCCCTATACCGGCGCGATGCCGATCGAGCAGACGATCGACCACCTTGGTCCGGTGACGAACAACGTCGCCGACAATGCCCTGCTGCTGGAGGTTCTGGCCGGCCCGGACGGTCTGGATCCGCGGCAATACAACCCGCAGGTCTATTCCTACACCGAGGCGCTTGGCCGGGGCGTGCATGGCATGCGCATCGGCATCCTGAAGGAGGGCTTCGCCCACGCCAATTCCGAACCGGACGTGGACCAGAAGGTGCTGAAGGCCGCAGAGCGGTTCCGCGACCTGGGCGCACGGGTCGAGAATGTCTCGGTCCCCGAACATTTCACCGCCATGGATGCCTGGACGGCGATCACGCTGGAAGGACTTCAGGACGGCATGATGTGGGGCAATTCCACCGGCACGAATTACAAAGGCCTCTTCCTGCCCTCGATGACCGACCACATGTCCCAGTGGAAGAACCGCGCAGATGAGCTCAGCCATTCGCTCAAGGCCTGCATGTTCGTGGGCGAACATGCCCAGCAGCAATATCGCGGGCGGTTCTACGGCAAGGCGCAGAACATCATGCGCAAGTGCAACGAACGCTACCTTGCCGCGCTGAAGCAATACGACCTGTTGCTGCTGCCGACCCTGCCGGTCAAGCCGCAGCCGCACCCGCCCGCCGATTGTTCGCTGAGCCTTTATGTCCAGCGCGCCTTCGAGATGACGGCGAATACCGCGCCCTTCAACGGCGGCCTGCCGGCGATGAGCCTGCCCTGCGGCCTGTCCGAAGGGCTGCCGATCGGGTTGATGCTGGTGGGACCGAATTACGGAGAGATGAAGATCTACCAGGCGGCGCACGCCTTCGAACAATCCGGCGACTGGCGCGACATGTGACGTCACCTGAGGAGGACAAGGGATGACCATCCTGAACGAAAGCATCGCGGGGCGTATCCGGACCTTCGGGACCGAAAGCACGACATCCGATCCCGTGGACCTCGCCCCGCGCGACGGGCGGTCCTACGTTCAGGGGCCCGCGACGCCGCCGCTGGTCTATGCCACGATCCCCCAGATGCTGAGCGATGCGGTGTCCCGCTACGGCCCGCGCGACGCACTGATCTTTCCGGACAAACGGCTGAGCTATTACGATTTCGACCGCGCGGTGGACGAACTTGCCTCGGGCTTTCTCGCGCTCGGGCTGGAAAAGGGCGACCGGCTGGGCATCTGGTCGCCGAACCGGCTCGAATGGGTGCTGACGCAATTCGCCACGGCCCGGATCGGCGTCGTGCTGGTCAACATCAACCCCGCCTATCGCCTGGCCGAGCTGGACTATGCGCTCAACAAGGTGGGCTGCAAGGCGCTGGTGCTGGCGCGGTCGTTCAAATCGTCGGATTACCTCGGGATGATCCGGTCGCTGGCGCCGGAAATGGACAGCGCCGAAAAGGGTCGCCTGCACGCCGCCAAGGTCCCCGCGCTGCGCCACGTCATCGTCATGGGCGACGCCGTGCAAGGCGCCTGGAGCTTTGACGAGGTCACGACGCTCGGCGGCCCGGCGCAGCAGCTGCGCCTGCCGCAGATCGACCGGGGGCTTCAGCCCGACGACGCGATCAACATCCAGTTCACCTCGGGCACGACCGGCCATCCCAAGGGCGCAACGCTGTCCCATTACAACGTCCTCAACAATGCCCGCTTCGTCACCGACCGGATCAAGCTGACCGAAAGTGACAGGCTGGCGATCCCGGTGCCGCTCTATCATTGCTTCGGCATGGTGATGGGCGTGCTGGGCGCGGTCAGCAAGGGCGCCGCCATGGTCTTTCCGGGCGAGGCCTTCGATCCGTCGGACACGCTGGACGCGGTCAGCACGGAACGCTGCACGGCGCTTTACGGCGTGCCCACCATGTTCGTCGCCATGCTGGCCGAGCTGGACAACCGGCCCCGCGACCTTGGCGCCTTGCGCACCGGGATCATGGCGGGCGCCCCCTGCCCCGTTTCCGTCATGCGCGCCGTCAACGACCGCATGAACATGTCCGAGGTCACGATCTGCTACGGCATGACCGAAACCTCGCCCGTCTCGTTCCAGAGTTTCGTCGACGACCCGCTGATGCGCCGCTGTGAAACCGTGGGACGCGTGCATCCGCATCTCGAGGTCAAGATCGTGGACGAGGACGGCGCGATCCTGCCCCCGGGCCAGTCGGGCGAGCTGTGCACCCGCGGGTATTCGGTCATGAAGGGCTATTGGGGCGACCCCGACCGCACCGCCGAGGCGATCCGCGACGGCTGGATGCATACCGGCGATCTGGCGGTGATCGACGAAGAGGGCTTCTGCGCCATCACCGGCCGGGTCAAGGACATGATCATCCGCGGCGGAGAGAACATCTATCCCCGCGAGATCGAGGAATTCCTGCTGACCCACCCACAGGTCCGCGACGCGCAGGTCTTCGGCATTCCCGACGACCGCCTGGGCGAAGAGGTCTGCGCCTGGGTCGTGGCCGGCGATGCCAGCCTGACCGAGGACATGCTGCGCAGCCATTGCACGGGCCAGATCGCCCATTTCAAGGTGCCCCGGCATTTCCGGCTGGTCGGTGAACTGCCGATGACGATCACGGGCAAGCCGCAGAAATTCGTGATGCGGGACCAGATGGTGGCCGAGCTGGGCAAGTCCGATGGGCCGCGCGCGGTCTGAGCGTGAGGGACGGGTCTGACCCGTCCGCCCTCACGGGCGAAGCCGCGCCGCGCGAACGACTGACCTTGCGCCGGTCACGCCCTCACGGGTCCAGCGTGCGGGCCTGGTCGATCAGCAGGATCGGGATGCCGTTGCGGATCGGGAAGGCCAGGTTCGCCTTCTTCGAGATCAGCTCCTGCGCCTCGACGTCGTAAGACAGGGTCTCGTGGGTCTGCGGGCAGACCAGCGCCTCCAGCATGTGGCGGTCGAAAAGCGGGGCCTTCGGGTGGTCGGCCTCTTGCGATTGGGTCATTGCATCACTCCGTAATCCTCGCCGCCACGCAGGGCGTATTCGATCAAGGTGACCAATGTCTCGCGCCGGGTCGACAGGCTGGGCGCTTCCAGCAGCGCCTGCTTTTCTTCCGGTTCGAACCCCAGCAGCATCGAGAGCGAATTGATCAGCATCTCGTTATCCGCCTCTTTCAGGGTTTCCCAGTCCGTATCCAGCGACTTGGCCGAGAAATAGCGCGCCAGCAGGTCCAGGAACCGGTCGCGGTCGAAATTACGGTCTTCGACCGGTTCGCGCAGGTCGTCCTCGAACCCGGTCCAGTCGACAGAGGCGCGGCGATAGGGGGCAAAGCCCGGAACTTCCTCGCGGATGCGGTAGCGGGAAATGCCGGCCAGGGTGATCATGTAGCGCCCGTCCTCGGTTTCCGAGAACTGGGTGACCCGCCCGGCACAGCCGATGCGATGCAGCGGCGGGCCTTCGGGCCCATCCTCGACCTGCGGGCGCGGATCGGGCTGCACCATGCCGATCAGGCGGTGCGGCGTTTTGAGCGCATCATCCAGCATCGCCAGGTAACGCGGTTCGAACAGGTGCAACGGCAGCCGGGCACGCGGCAGAAGCAGCGCGCCAGGCAATGGAAACACGGGGATAACTTCGGGAAGATCGGCGGCTCTGAACATAGGCATCAGCTAGCGCGCCCGTTCCGTCAGGCAAATATCATCGAGCTGAGTTTCCGCCGTCCCGATAGCGCAACCGGATCCTTGGCATCCAGCGCCTCGAAAATGGTCAGAAGCTGCGCCTTCGCGGCCCCGTCATTCCACTCGCGATCGCGCCGGAACAGCTCCAACAGCTGGTCGACCGCGCCCGCCACGTCACCCGAGGCATGCAGCGCCTTGGCCAGGTCCAGCCGGGCCTGATGGTTGTCGGGCTCCGCCTCGACCGTCGCGGTCAGTTCGGCCACCGGGCCGACGCCCGCGGCCTGCTTGGCCAGTTCGATCTGGGCATGCACGGCCTCAAGCTCGGGCGCCTTGCTGATTTCGACCGGGGCGCCGTTCAGCGCGGCCTCGGCCTGGTCCAGCTGATCCATGGCCAGGTAGGTGCGCACCAGACCGGCATAGGCGGCGGCGTGATGCGGTTCTTCCTGCAGGATGGCGGCGAAGGTCTGCTGTGCGTCCTCGGCGGCGCCTTCGGCCAGCATTTCCTCGGCCGCGGCCACGGCATCGTCCAGCCCGCCAGAGCTGTCACCACCCCCGGCTTCGATCGCCTTGGCGATGAAGGCGTCGATCTCCGAGGCCGGCACGGCCCCCTGGAACATGTCCACCGGACGGCCCTGCACGAAGGCGACGACGGTCGGGATGGATTGCAGCGGCAGTCCCTGCTGCGCCAGGGCCTGGGCCAGGCGCTGGTTCTGGTCGACGTCGATCTTGGCCATCTTCACCGCGCCCTTGGCCTTGGTCACGGCGGTTTCCAGCATCGGGCCAAGCGTCTTGCACGGGCCGCACCAGGTGGCCCAGAAGTCGACGATGACGGGCACCTCCATCGAGGCCTCCACGACATCGGCCATGAAATTCTCTTCGGTGACGTCCTTGATCAGGTCGCCCGTATTGGCGCTCTCTTGCGCTCCGCCCAGTTCGATCATCGGTGCCATTCCTGTCATTTTGGTCCGGTTTCCCCTTATATGGACGGCATGGCCGCGACTTCCAAGGCCCGACTGCCCGGCGCGACATTGAAACCGAGGGTGCTATGAAACTGATCGAAGGCATGCAGAGCGCCATGGGCCTGGACCGGACGGGATGGGCGCGCCATGCCAACCCCTGGTCGGTCTACACCCGCTACAGCGTGCTGCCCCTCTTCGTCCTCGCGGTCTGGAGCCGTGACTGGCTGGGCTGGGGGGCACTGATCCCGGTGATCCTCGTGGTGATCTGGGCCCGGGTGAACCCGCACCTCTTTCCGCCACCGGCCAGCACGCGCAGCTGGGCGTCGCGGGCGGTGATGGGCGAACGGGTCTGGATCAACCGTGCCCGCGTGCCGATCCCGCAGGCGCATGCAAAATGGGCGCTTGGCCTGTCGGTGCTGAACGGCTGCGGGCTGATCCCGCTGACCTACGGGCTGATCGCCAAGGACGCGGGCTGGACCGCCTGCGGCATGGCCATCATCCTGATCGGCAAAAGCTGGTTCCTGGACCGAATGACCCGCCTTTTCGACGACATGTCGGACCACGACACCTATCGCGACTGGCTGAAGTAAGACCCGCCCGAGTTAAAGGTCGAACGTCGCCAGAACCGGCGCGTGATCCGACGGTTTCTCGTAGCCGCGCACATGCCGAAGGATACGCGAGGAATGCCCGGCATTCGAAATATCCGGCGTCGCCCAGACATGATCCAGCCGCCGCCCCTTATCCGCCGCATCCCAGTCGGGCGAGCGGTAGGACCACCAGGAATAGAGCAGTCCCTCGGGGATGTCCTGCCGGGTGATATCGACCCATTTGCCGGCCTCCTGCGTCTCGGCCAGGTGATCGACCTCGATCGGGGTGTGCGACACGACCTTCAGCAGCTGCTTGTGGCTCCAGACGTCATCCTCGCGCGGGGCGATGTTCAGGTCGCCCACCAGGATAGCCTTTTCCGGCGTTTCGTCGCGGAACCAGTCGCGCATGTCGGTGAGGTAATCGAGCTTCTGGCCGAATTTCTCGTTCACCTCGCGGTCGGGCTTGTCGCCCCCGGCGGGGACGTAGAAATTGTGGATCGTGACGCCGTTTTCCAGCCGCCCGGCGATATGGCGGGCATGGCCCAGACCGGCGAAATCCTTGTCGCCCCTGTCCTCGATCGGCAGCTTGGACAGGATCGCCACCCCGTTATAGCCCTTCTGGCCGCGCGCGATCATGTGGGTATAGCCCAGTTCGGCGAACCGTTCGCGCGGGATCTTGTCGACCGGTGACTTGCATTCCTGCAGGCACAGAACGTCCGGGCCTTCTTCCTCAAGGAACTGGCAGACCAGGGGTTCGCGCAGGCGGACCGAGTTGATGTTCCAGGTGGCGAGGGTGAAGGACATGGGCATTCTCCGGCTTGGATCCGCCCTGACCTAACATGACAGACCCGGCGGGTAAGCCCGAAAATCGCGCAAAGCGGGCGCGTCTTAACGGGCAGGCAAGTTTTTCGCGTTAGGGCGAAGACATGATGGACCGGAGATCTCTGATGGCGCTGACCATGGCGCTCGGGCTGACGGCGGGGGGACCGCTGCTGGCGCTGGCCACCGTGCCGTCGGGCAATGACGGGATCGTCCTCGTGGTGACGCCGCCCTGGCGCGACCTGGCCGGCGTGATCGACGTGGCCGGTGGCCGCCAGATCGGGCCGGACACCGCGTATCTGGGCGCGCTTGCCACCGGTGAAGGGGCCGATTTCGCCGCACGCCTGCGGCAGGGCGGCGCCTGGGCGGTCTTTGACGGTGGAACTCTCGCGGCCTTGTGTGGATGGGAAACATGACGACAAAAACGAAATTTGAAATGGCCCAGGATACGGCGATGCAGCGTATCGTCTGGGCCGCCTGGGCCTTTGTTCCCGCAGCGCCGATCGCGGCGCTCGCGGTCGGCAATGCCTGGCTGCCGGTCCTGCTGTTCGGCCTCGTGGCCGCCGGCCTGGGGCATGTGGGCTCTATGGGCGGGGGCAGCACCGGGCGTATCCTGGCGGCGCTTGGCCTGATCGCGCAGGCGATGACCTTCACCGCCGCGTTTTCCGGTCATCCGTGGCAGCTCGACAGCCACATGTTCTTCTTTGCCCTTCTGGCGATCACCATGGCGATGTCCGATGCCAACGTGATCCTCGTCGTGGCGACCGTCGCGGCGGTGCACCACCTGACCCTGTCGGTCCTCATGCCCGGCCTGATCTTCCCGTCCACCGACGTGATCGAGAACCTTGAACGCACTGCGCTGCATGGTGCCATCGTGGTGCTCGAGGCGGCCGTGCTTTATTTCGCGATCCGCCAACGGGTCGACATGGACGCCGACATGCTCGAGGCGCAGACCGCCCGGGAAGAGGCAGAGGCGCGCGATCGCTCCCGGCAGAAGGCAATGATGACGACCCAGCGCCAGGTCGTGGAACAGCTGGGCTGGGCCATGGATCGCCTGGCCAAGCGCGACCTGACCGCCCATATCGACACCGAATTCGGCGAGGAATACGACCAGCTCCGCCGCAACTTCAACACCGCCGTGGACGAACTGCGCAAGACCGTCCAGATCGTCATGCACAACGCGGAGATGGTGACCAACGATTCGGGCGCGATTTCCACCGCGGCCAACGACCTGGCCACCCGGACCGAACGACAGGCCGCCGGGCTGGAAGAGGCCGTGTCGGCCATGCACGAGATCTCTGCCTCCGTCCGCCTGTCGGCAGAGGCCGCGCAACGCGCCAACCTCGTCGTCGACAATGCCCGCAACCATGCCGAGGCCTCGGGAGAGGTCGTGCAGGCCGCGACCAACGCCATGGCTTCGATCGAACAATCCTCCCAGGCGATTTCCCGCATCACCGAGGTGATCGACGAGATCGCGTTCCAGACCAACCTGCTGGCCCTGAACGCAGGCGTCGAAGCGGCGCGGGCAGGCGAGAACGGCCGTGGCTTCTCCGTCGTGGCAACAGAGGTGCGGGCGCTGGCGGCGCGGTCCTCCAACTCCGCACGGGAGATCAAGGAACTGATCGCCACCTCGTCCGACCAGGTGGGCAACGGCGTGGAACTGGTCCGCAAGACCGGAGAGGCGCTTGGCCGTATCTCCGACGCGGTGACCGAGGTCGCCTCGCACGTGGCAGAAATCGCCGGCTCGGCCGAGGAACAGGCCAGCACGATCTCCGCCATCGAGAACACCATGCAGGAGCTTGACCAGGTCACCCAGCAGAACGCCGCCATGTTCGAGGAAACCTCCGCCGCCAGCGTCGCCCTGTCGCGCGAGGCGCAGACCCTGAACGACGCGGTCACCCGGTTCGATATCGGATCGAACGGGCCAGGCGCGGCCAATGTCGTCGGCATGGCCCCCCGCGCGAAACCGGCCCCGCGCCCGGCGCGACCCGCCGTGGCGCAGCAGCAGGTCAACGGCCCGGCCGCGTCCTCAGCCAGCGACGATTGGGACGAATTCTGAACCGCCTGCGCCCGGCCCCATTTGGGCCGGGCCGCCCCGGCAGCGTAACGGCCGCCAGATGACGAAGACCGTCACGAACCCGCCAGACGCTTGATCCGACAGGCCCAAACCGCATACCGTTCCGATAGATTTCAATGATCCGGACCGTTCCATGCGCCGCCTATTGACCCAAGCCCTTGCCATCCTCACCCTGGCCGCCGCCACCGCGGCCCCCGCCTTGGCCCAGGATTGGCAGCATTATTCCGACCAGCGCGGCCACGGTGCCTTTGTCTGTCCCACCGGCCCGCACCCCTCGGGTCAGCGGGTCTGTTTCGAACTCTATTGCGAGGCCGAGGGCGCGCCGCTGGAATGGCACGTCACCCTGTCAGGCTACGCGCTGGATCATGGGCCACAGCCCCTGACGATCCAGGTCGACGGCGCCAACCGTGCCGCCCTGCTGATGCTTCAGCATGTCAATGACGGCGATATCGACCTGCGCCTGCCCTTCGAACCCGCCCCGCACGAACCCTTGCTCCATGTGCTGGCGCGCGGGGCCAGCGGCATCCTCTACCTCGGCGTCGGCGATAATCAGATCACCCTGCCCATGTCGCTCAATGGGTCGGCCGTGGCGCTGTCCAAGGTTCAGCCGCTCTGCGGTCACGAGGATTACGACCCCATCGTCATCCCCGATCACAAGCCGAAGCCCCAGGCCGATTACATCCTCGGCGCGGTCGAGGTGCGCGACATGCTGGTCGGCCGGCAGCTGACTTGGGAAAATGCCGGCGGCAAGGCGATCACCACCTACAAGCCCAACGGCCAATACGAAGGCCTAACGATCGACGGCGACAGCAAACGCCCCAACAAGGGCAGCTGGTGGCTGATCGACAATGGCAATGTCTGTTGGAAGGGGGGCGCCGCGACCGGCTGTTTCCAGTTCCGGCAGGAGGCCGGTCAACTGCACGCCTATCGCGTGGATGGGGGCCAGGACCTGCATCTGGGGCAGGTCCTGATCCGGGACTAGCGCCTAACAGGCGCCAGCAATCATTCGCCGGGTCATTCGGCGGCGCGGCGGGGCAGCACCCAGTCGGGCCGCGGGAAATGGCAGGTATAGCCGTTCGGGATACGCTCTAGGTAATCCTGGTGCTCCGGCTCGGCCTCCCAGAAGTCGCCCACCGGCTCCAGTTCGGTCACGACCGTGCCGGGCCAGATGCCACTGGCATTCACGTCGGCAATCGTGTCCTCGGCCACGGCCTTCTGCGCGTCGTCGACATAGTAGATGGCGGACCGATAGCTCAGCCCGATATCGTTGCCCTGCCGGTTCAGCGTGGTCGGGTCGTGGATCTGGAAGAAGAATTCCAGCAATTGCCGATAGGTGATCTTGGTCGGGTCGAAGAAGATCTCGATCCCCTCCGCATGGGTGCCATGATTGCGGTAGGTCGCATGGGGCACGTCGCCCCCGGTATAGCCCACGCGGGTGCGAGTGACGCCGGGCAGCTTGCGGATCAGGTCCTGCATGCCCCAGAAACAACCTCCGGCCAGGACGGCGCGGTCTTCGCTCATGATATGTCCTCCACTTGGTTCAGATAATCGCCATAGCCCTCGGCCTCCATCTCCTCGCGCGGGATGAAGCGGAGCGAGGCGGAATTGATGCAATAGCGCAGCCCCCCGCGATCCATCGGACCGTCGGGAAAGACATGGCCCAGATGGCTGTCACCATGCTTGGACCGGACCTCGGTGCGGATCATCCCGTGGGTGGTATCGCGCAGCTCGGTCACGTGGGCGGGCTCGATCGGCTTGGTAAAGCTCGGCCAGCCGCAACCGCTCTCGTACTTGTCGGACGAGGCGAACAGCGGCTCTCCCGAGACGATGTCGACAAAGATGCCGGGGCGTTTTTCGTTCAGCAATTCCCCGGTTCCAGGGCGTTCCGTGCCGTTTTCCTGCGTGACCCGGTATTGTTCCGGGGTCAGGCGGGCAAGGGCATCGGGATCGCGTAGGTATTCAGGCATGATCTGTCTCCGGCTGTTCTGTGACAGAATATGTGCATCCCTGCACAATGTTCAAATCACCTTTGTTTTGCAGGGCTTTCGGGCCGCTCACCAACCGCTCAAATCTACTTTACCGGGGGACCTATAGCGTTCTGAAAATGAACGGTTATTTCTCCTGTCGAGGCCGCAAGGAAAGCCTCTTACACAGTAGAAAGAAAGGTACACACAATGTCCACTCTGACCAAAATCGCATCCGCCGCAGCCGTCGTCGCAATCAGCGCATCTTCGGCCTTCGCACTGGAAACCGTCGAAACCTCCGTGCCGACCTCGCTGCAGAACAGCCGCCTGGCCGACGCCGAGCACATCGACAGCGTGACCGTGAACGTCGAACAGATCGCCGCTCCGGCATCCATCGACGAAACGCTGTTCCAGACGACCGGCCGCACGACCACCACCGTGGTCGCGACGACAGCCGATACCGGCGCACCGGAATCGCTCCGCAACACCCGCCTGCTGCAGCAGTAATCGCTGCGGCTGACGGAAAGACATCCGGTTTTTCATGATCGGATGGAAGCGTGCCCGTGACAGGGGCGCCTTTCGCGGGGCTTCGGCCCCGCGACTAATATGGGCCTTGCAGGTAAAGGCCCGGGCCCGGTCCCGAGGGCCGGTCCGAGCGGTGAAATTCACTGCCCGCTCACGAACCTGTCAGACGGAAACCCAAGAACTTTCAGAATTTTTCGGAACCAAATTTCGACAGCTGCTGTTGTCCCACCAATGACCGGCCGCGGTATGGTCCGCTGGTTCGGACAAAGAGACAAAGGAGCATGTAACTATGCGTACGAACATGAAAATTTTTGGTATCGCCGCTATTCTGACTTCCGTTTCCGGTGCTGCCCTGGCGCAGGAAGCCGTTGAAACGCAGGTCCCCAAATCCCTCGAAGATTCCCGCCTGGTCGAGCAGGGCGACGTCAACAGCGTGACGACCTTCACCGAAGAGCAGATCATCGAAGAATCCGCCACCGACACCGACCTTGCCGAAACCGGCGACATCACCTCCACCGAGGTGGCAGAGACCGACGACGACATGGCCCCGGAATCGCTGGCAACCAGCCGTCTGGCCGAAGCCGGTGAAATCGAAGCGATGGACGACCCGTCCTACCTGTTCGTGACGCCGATGGCCGACGCTGAAGGCGCCGTGATGTGGGAAGACGAGCAGGCCGCTGAAATGCGTTCCGCCATCCTGGCCAACACCATGGTCTCGTCCGAGCTGGAAGCACAGGGCTACAACGAGAACGACGTTGTTGCTGCCTACACCAATGCCGAAGGTGGCCTGACCATCCTGGTCGACTAACACCTTACGGTCCCTCGGTTAACAAGTTCCGCCCCGGATTGCCCCCCGCGCAATCCGGGGCTTTTTCCGTCTCGCGCCGGGAAAGGTCCCGCCCCGTCAAACGGCCTCAGCCAGCCGTGCCGCCGCCCACCGGGCCGCATCGGCCACGCTGTCATCCGGGTCATCGGTCAGGCGCTGCGCCACGGGCCGCAGCCGGGCCTGCCCGGAATTCCCGATCGCATACAGAACGTTACGCACGAACCGGTCGCGCCCGATCCGCTTGATTGGCGACCCGCTGAACCGGGCGCGGAACCCCGCATCGTCCAGCGCGGCCAGCTCTTCCAGCGCGGGCGCGGTCAGATCCTCGCGGCCGCGATATCGGATCTCCCGGGCCTCCACGGCGAACTTGTTCCAGGGACAGATCGCAAGGCAATCGTCGCAACCATAGATGCGGTTGCCCATCAGGGGGCGCAGGTCGGGATCGACCGGGCCCTTGTGCTCGATGGTCAGGTAGGAAATGCAACGCCTTGCATCCAGTTGGTAGGGCGCGGGAAAGGCATCGGTTGGGCAGACATCCAGGCAGCGCCGGCACGACCCGCAATGATCGACCTCCGCCGCGTCGGGCTCCAGCTCCAGCGTGGTAAAGACCGACCCGATGAAGAACCAGTTGCCCAAGCCCCGCCCCACCAGGTTGGTGTGCTTGCCTTGCCAGCCCAGCCCGGCCGCCTGGCCCAGGGGCTTTTCCGGCACCGGCGCGGTGTCGACGAACACCTTCACCTGCACTTCCGGATCGGTCTCCGCGATCAGCCAGCGCGCCACCCGCTTCAGCCGCTTCTTGACCAGGTCGTGGTAATCGCGGTTCTGGGCATAGACGGAAATCGCCGCCCTGTCGGGATGCTCCAGCACCTCCAGCGGGTCATGCTCGGGGGTATAGCTTTCGGCCAGCATGATGACCGACCGCGCCTCGGGCCACAGCACCGACGGATCGCCCCGCCAATGCGCGCGGTCCTCCATCCAGCCCATCTGCCCATGATAGCCCGCATCCAGAAAGGCTCGCAGCCGCCCTGCCACCTCGGGCACATCGCCCGGCCGGCAGATGCGGCAGGCGTCGAACCCCTCGGCCAACGCCTGATCGACGAGACGCGCCTTCAACCCGGCCATGCTTCATCTTGCCGGAAATACTCCGGGGGTAGGCGGCAAAGCCCGGCTTTGCCGACAGGGGGCAGCGCCCCCTGGCAACGGACGGGTTCAGAAGTCCAGGTCGGCATAATGCGCAGGCGGCGGAAAGCCCGGCACCTGGTCGGCCAGGATCGACCGGAAGGCCGGGCGCGACTTGATCTTGGCATACCAGTCCTTGACAACATCCGACCGGTTCCAGTCCACGTCCGAGATGTAGTCGAGCGACGACAGATGCGCGGCGGCCGCAAAATCCGCCAGCGTCATCCGGTCGCCCGCCAGCCAGCGGCGGCGGTCCAGCAGGAAGGTCATGTAATCCAGGTGGAACTTGATCTTCTGGGCACCGGTCTTGACGTTGCGGCTTTCGGGATAGCCCTGCCCGGTGATCTTCTTGTTCACCCTTTCATACAGCAGGTTGGCCGTGACCTCGTTGTGGAACTTGTCATCGAACCAGCTGACCAGCCGCCGCACCTCGTAACGGTCGTCGGTGCCACGCGGCATCAGCGACGGCTCGGGATAGGCTTCCTCCAGCCATTCGCAGATCGGCGCGCTTTCGGCCATGGTCTTGCCGTCGATCTTCAGCACCGGGACCTTGCCGGCCGGGTTGCGCCGCAGGAAATCGGCGTCTTTTTCCCAGTAGCGCTCTTCGACCAGCTGACATTCGATGCGCTTTTCGGCCAGCGAGAGCCTTACCTTGCGGCAGAACGGGGACAGGGGAACGTGAAACAGGGTGGCCATGATCAAACCTTCGGACATTGCCCTGTCATTGCGTGTCGGACGCCCGAATTCAATACTCTATCCGCAAAGAGGCCCGGATCCGCCCATCCCGTCCCGCAGCGTGGAACGGGTCTCAGGCCGGGCAATCGGGGCTGTCGGTCGGAAGCGCGCGAAAGGCCGCGAACTTGCCCTCCGACTGCATCATTTCCTGTGCCCAGCCCAGCTCTTCCCCGTCGATATTGATCCGCCACATCCGGCCGAAATAATCGCCGGTTTCAGGCCCGTGGAAATAGCCGTCGACCATGTAATTCAGCTCCGCGCTGTATTCGACCATCAGGCGCAGATGGGCCAGCATCGCCTGCAGGGCCGCGCCGTCGCCATCCGGATCGGTGCTATCGGCATAGACCTTGCCGCCGGAATAAAGGAACCCGGTGGTCCAGGCGGCCATTTCCGCCTCCGACAGCTTTTCGTAATCGACGCCAGGCCCAGCACCCAGCTGCATCCGCAGGGTGTCGTAATAGGGCACCGTCACGTCCAGGGCGTAATTGCGGAACGATCCATGGCCCGCGGCGCCCTCGTATTTCAGATGTTCGTTATGTTCGCGCAGCACCTGCAGGAAGGTCGCCCTGTCCTGCACGAAATAGGACATGACACCGACCGAATTGCCCGCCTCGACCGTCAGGTCGCCGGGCTCGTAGACCAGTTCATTCATCAGGATCATTCCAAAGCCGGTCTCTTCAAACCACAGCTCGGACACGAACCCTTCGGAGACATAGTTGAACTGGTTGGCGCCATCGCTCAGCTGGCTGTTGCGGCGAAAGGCGGTGGTTTTCTCGACCCAGGGTCCCAGCGTCTGTTCATAGGTGCAGGTCTTCAGCACCTGCGCCGGGTCCAGCACCCAGGGGTAAGGCCCTTCGGTGCCGGTCGTCTGGGCCTGTACCGGCGGCGCGGTTGCAAGGATAAGGCCCAGGGCCGCGGTCGAAATCGTTCGCAAGGTCATGTCCCCTTTTCGGCCGGACCGCGGCCCGGGACGTGTAAACTGGTGCTATCTTGCGAAAAGCCCTGCAATCACGTCAAGGCCTTAGCCCGGTCAGGGCCGCGCAATCACCCTTCGAAACAGGCGGATCGCCCATCATTGCGGATCGTGGCCGCGCCATCCATGATCGCCGCCGTCCGCCGCCGCGTGACCGTGTCGGGATTGACCGGCGACCGCGATTTCGGCGAGGGCAGGATCGCCGCCAGCCGCGCGGCCTGCAAATCGCTCAGCGCGTCGGGACCGATGCCGAAGTAATGATGCGCGGCGGCGTCGATGCCGAACACGCCCTCGTCGAATTCCGCCATGTTCAGGTAAACCTCGACGATCCGGCGCTTGGACCAGAACAGCTCCACCATGGGGGTCAAAGACGCCTCCAGCGCTTTCCGCAGCCAGCTTCGCCCGTGCCAGAGATAGACATTCTTGACCACCTGCTGGGTCAGGGTCGACGCACCGCGATTGCCCCCAGCCTCGATCGCGTTGCGGATGGCTGTAATGTCGAACCCCCAATGCGAACAGAAATTCGCATCCTCCGCCGCGACGACCGACCGGGCCATGACCGGGGCGACCTCTTCGATCGGGACCCATTGGTGATCCAGTTCGCCCAGGCGCAGCTCTTCGCGTTTCATGTAGATGCCGGTGCGGGGGTTCAGCCAGCCATAGACGGCCACGGCACAGACCGCGAGCACCACCGCCAGCGCCGCCAGCCGCAGGATCGTCCGGCGCAGCCAGCGGAACGGGCGGAACCGCGGTTCCGCCTTGGACTTGGCCGACCGCGCATTGCCGCGGCCGCCCTTCCCGGTCTTCGATTTCGTCGTGGTTTTTGCCCGTCTCGCCATGGCGCGAATGTAGGCCAGCACGGGGGCGAAGTTAATCTCAATTCGCCCCGGCGCGCGGTCGCTTGCGGGTGCTGTCGATTACGTCGAACAGGCCCAGGCGCGGACCCGGCAATTGCGGCCGTTTTCGACGCAATAGGCGATGGCGGTGCTTTCGGCATCCGACCGGGTCGACGCCCAGCCCCAGCCCCAACCGCCATTGTCGGCCACCGCGATGGCCCCGCAGGTGTTGTAGAAGGTCTTGACCACCGTGCAGTTCCAGCCGCAGCCATCCTGCGCGACGTTCACCGCCTCGTCCTCGGAAAATTGCCCGTAGGAATAGCCCCAGGCCCCGTTCGGGCCGAACCCGACCGCTCCCCAGCAATAATCGTAACCACAGCTTCCGGCATGAGCCACCGGTGCTAGAACCATCGCCACGGCCAGCGCCGCGCGTCGCAGAATTCGCATGTGAAATATCCCCCCGATATACTCGTATAACCCTAGCAGCGGTCCGCAAACCGCCAAAGGTGTATTTCGATCACAGATTTATCCACAATCCACGCGATTTTCACCGGAGGGTTCCGTTGCGGCATCCGCCTGATTCCACGCCGCGTCACGAAACGGAAAAAGGGCGCCGCATCAGCGGCACCCTTTTGTTTTCGTTGCACTTTCAGGCCACAGCCCGGGTCGGGAATCACTCCGCCGGCATCGCCTTTTCTTCCACGCTCAGCGGGTAAGGCAGGTGGACCAGCATCTCTTTCGGACAGACCTGCACGAACTTATCCTTTTCCAGGTCCCAGTTCTGCAGCAGGTCCGAGCCCTTGCGGCTGGCGGTTTCGGCGACATGGCGTTCGATCAGGCCTTTCAGCTGATCCTGCCAATGTTCGACCGTCACCGGGCAGGTCACCAGCGTCTCCATGTTCATCATGGTTTCCGCATTGCCCTCGGGATCGTAGAGATACGCCATGCCCCCGGTCATGCCGGCGCCGAAGTTCGGCCCGATCTCGCCCAGGATCACCGCGATACCACCGGTCATGTATTCACACCCGTTGGAGCCACAGCCCTCGATCACCACCTTCGCGCCCGAATTCCGCACGGCGAACCGTTCACCCGCACGACCGGCGGCGAACAGGTAACCGTCGGTGGCACCGTAGAGCACCGTGTTGCCGATGATCGTGTTGTCGGCGGCGACCAGCGGGCTTTCCATCGGCGGACGCACCACGACGGTGCCACCCGACAGCCCCTTGCCGACATAGTCGTTGGCCTCGCCCATCACCTCGATCTTCAGGCCCGGGGCCGCGAACGCGCCCAGCGACTGACCGGCCGAGCCCGACAGCTTCACCGTCAGGTGATCCGCCTGCAGCGCGTTGCGCATGCCGAAGTTCTGCACGATATGCGACGAGGTCCGCGTGCCGACCGACCGGTGCGTGTTCTGCACCGCATAGCTCAGCTGCATCTTCTCGCCGTCCTTCAGGAACCGCGCGGCATCGCGCACGATTTCCACGTCCAGCGTTTCCGGCACGGCGTTGCGCGGCTTTTCGCGGTTGTAGACGATGTTCTTGGACCCATCGACCGTGATCAGCAGCGGGTTCAGGTCCAGATCGTCCAGGTGATCCGCACCACGGCTGACCTGGCTCAGCAGGTCGGCCCGGCCGATCACCTCGTCCAGCGACCGCGCCCCGATGGAGGCGAGGATTTCCCGCACTTCCTGGGCGTAGAAGGTGATGAGGTTCACCACCTTGTCCGCCGTCCCGGTGAACTTGGCGCGCAGCGCCTCGTCCTGGGTACAGACGCCCACCGGGCAGGTGTTGGACTGGCACTGACGCACCATGATGCAGCCCATGGCGATCAGCGCGGCGGTGCCAATGCCGTATTCCTCGGCGCCCATCATCGCGGCCATGACGATGTCACGCCCGGTCCGCAGACCACCATCGGTCCGCAGCGTCACGCGATCCCGCAGCTTGTTCATCGCCAGAACCTGGTGCGCTTCGGTCAGGCCCATTTCCCAGGGCAGACCGGCGAACTTGATCGACGTGCCCGGGGACGCGCCGGTGCCACCGTTGTGACCCGAGATCAGGATGATATCCGCCTTGGCCTTGGCCACACCGGCGGCAATCGTGCCAACACCTGACGACGCCACCAGCTTCACCGTGACCTTCACGGTCGGGTTGATCTGCTTCAGGTCGTAGATCAGCTGCGCCAGGTCCTCGATCGAATAGATATCGTGGTGCGGCGGCGGCGAGATCAGCGTGACGCCCTTGGTCGAATGCCGCAGGCGGGCGATCAGGTCGGTGACCTTCATGCCGGGCAGCTGGCCACCCTCGCCGGGCTTGGCACCCTGGGCGACCTTGATCTCAAGCTCTTCACACTGGTTCAGGTATTCGGCGGTCACACCGAAGCGGCCCGACGCCACCTGCTTGATCTTCGCGGACGGGTTGTCGCCATTGGGTTCGGGCACGAAGTGTGCCGGATCCTCGCCACCCTCGCCGCTGTCGGATTTCGCGCCGATGCGGTTCATCGCGACGTTCAGCAGCTTGTGCGCCTCGGGCGACAGCGCGCCCAGCGACATGCCCGGCGTCACGAACCGCTTGCGGATCGAGGTGATCGACTCGACCTCTTCCAGCGGGATCGCGTTGCCCAGCGGCTTGATCGCCAGCAGGTCGCGCAGGTGGATCGGCGGGTTCGCCTGCATCCGTGCGCTGTACTGCTTCCAGATCTCGTAGGAGGACCGGTTACAGGCCGATTGCAGCATGTGCATCGTCTGCGCTTCCCATGCGTGGGTCTCGCCGGATTTGCGGGCCTTGTAGAAGCCGCCGATCGGCAGGACGTCCAGGCCGGACAGCCAGCCGCGCGAATGCACGTCCTCGACCTTCTTCTGGATGCCCGAGACACCGATGCCCGAGATGCGGGACGTCATGCCGGGGAAGAACTCCGCGCACATGGCGCGCGACAGGCCGACGGCCTCGAAGTTCAGACCGCCGCGATAGGACGACACGACGGAAATCCCCATCTTCGACATGATCTTGAGAAGACCCTGGTCGATGGCTTCGCGGTACATCGCCACGGCCTCGGTCAGGGTCATGTCCAGCAGGCCGCGCTTGATGCGGTCGGCCAGGCTGTCCTCGGCCAGGTAGGCGTTGACGATGGTCGCGCCACAGCCCAGCAGCACGGCAAAGTAATGCGGATCGACACATTCAGCCGAACGGACGCCCAGCGAACAGAAGGTGCGCAGCCCCTTCTGGGTCAGCCAGGAATGCACCGCGCTGGTGGCCAGGATCATCGGCATGCCGACCTTGCCCGGCCCCTGGTTCTGGTCGGTCAGGATCACGTGGCCGCCGCCCGAACGCACGGCCTCTTCGGCCTCGGCACGGATGCGGTTCAGCGCCTGGCGCAGGGCATCCGGTCCGGACCCGACGTCGAAGGTACAGTCGATCTCGCTCAGGCCCGCGTTGAAATGCTGCTTCAGCTCTTCAAACTGGGCATTGGCCACGAAGGGGCTGTCCAGCACGAAGATCTCGGTCTGGGAGGACGACTCGTCCAGCACGTTCTTCAGGTTGCCGAACCGGGTCTTCAGCGACATGACGCGGAATTCGCGCAGGCTGTCGATCGGCGGGTTCGTCACCTGGCTGAAGTTCTGGCGGAAGTAATGCGACAGGTTGCGGTACTTGTTGGACAGAACGGCGGACGGCGTGTCGTCGCCCATCGAGGCCAGCGGCTCTTTCCCGTCCTCGGCCATCGGCGCAAGCACCTGTTCCAGGTCCTCGATGGTCAGCCCGGCCGCGATCTGCCGCTTGCGCAGTTCCGCACCCTCGTAGATCGGCTTTTCCTCGACCTTGGACAGCTCGTCTTCCAGGTCGTTGATCTTGCCGACCCATTCACCGAACGGCTGCGACGCGGAGAGCTTATCCTTGATCTCCTTGTCGTGGTACAGCTTGCCCTCTTTCATATCGACGGCGATCAGCTGCCCCGGACCCAGCGCGCCCTTTTCGCGCACCGTGCCTTCGTTCGACGGCACCATGCCGGCCTCGGACCCGGCGATCAGCAGGCCATCGCCGGTCACGACATAGCGCATCGGGCGCAGGCCGTTCCGGTCCAGGCCACCACAGACCCAGCGGCCATCGGTCATGGCCAGCGCGGCGGGGCCGTCCCACGGCTCCATCACGCCGTTGCAGTAATTGTACATGTCGCGCCAGGCCTGCGGCAGTTCCGTGGCCTGCTTGGACCAGCTTTCCGGCACCAGCATCGTCTTGGCCATCGGCGCAGACCGGCCCGCGCGCACCAGCACCTCGAACACCGCGTCCAGCGCAGCACTGTCCGAGGAGCCCGACGGGATGATCGGCTTGATGTCTTCCGCCAGGTCCCCGAACGTGCCCGAGGCCATGCGGATCTCGTGGCTCTTCATCCAGTTGATGTTGCCCTTGATCGTGTTGATCTCGCCGTTATGGGCCAGCATGCGGAACGGCTGGGCCAGCCACCATTGCGGGAAGGTGTTGGTGGAATAACGCTGGTGATAGACGGCAAAGGCCGATTCAAAGCGTTCGTCCTGCAGGTCCGGGTAGAAGACCGCGACCTGTTCCGCCAGCATCATGCCCTTGTAGATGATCGACCGGCAGCTCAGCGACGCGATGTACAGCCCGTCGATCTGCGCGGCGGCCACGGCCTTTTCGATGCGGCGGCGGATCACGTAAAGCTCGCGCTCGAACTGCTCCTCGTCCACGCCCTTGGAGTTCGAGATCAGGATCTGCTCGATCTCGGGACGGGTCGCGTTGGCCTTTTCACCCAGGCATTCGATATCCACCGGCACATGGCGCCAGCCGTAGATATAGTACCCCATCCGCAGCACTTCGGCCTCGACGATGGTCCGGCAGGTTTCCTGGGCGCCGAAATCCGTGCGCGGCAGGAAGACCTGGCCCACGGCCATCAGCTCTCCGGTGCGGGGCTCGTGGCCGGTGCGCTTGATCTGGTCGTAGAAGAAGGGCACGGGGATCTGCACGTGGATGCCGGCGCCGTCGCCGGTCTTGCCGTCGGCATCGACGGCCCCGCGGTGCCAGATCGCCTTCAGCGCCTTGATCCCGGCCTCCACGACCTTGCGGCTTTTCTTGCCGTCGATGGACACGACCAGCCCGACCCCGCAGGAGGAATGCTCTTCCTCCTCGGAATACATGCCGTTCTCGGCCATCCACTTGCGCTTCGCTTCCTCGGCGCGGGCCCAGTCTGCATCGTATTTCGTCATGTCACATCTCCTTGGCCAGAGTGGCATCTAAGCCCCGGATCACGCAGATTGCGTGCTGCCGGGGAATTCGGGTTCACCGTCCAGGTGACGGCGGAAAACATTCAGGGGCGCCAGGGACAGGCGCATCTTGCGGGGGCGGTTCTGGAACCCCCATTCGACCACTTCACCCAGCAGACCCTTGCGGCGCAGATCCTGCGGCACGTTCTCGCCCGCATCGGGCAGGATCAGGTGGGTCAGGTTATCGCGGTTCGGGAACCGGTCGCGCTGCGGCGCCTCGTCCTCGGAATAATCGTGCAGGGCGAAATAGGCGACATTGTCGACCAGCGTGTCGTCCAGGCTGCGGATCCGGAACTGGGAGATCTTGCGCCGGTACATGGCCCAGCGGCTTTCCTCCGGCACCTCCTCGGGGTGGACGGAGAATTGCGGCGCAAAGGCCACCGCGCTGTCGACCGGCATGAATTTCGGCATGGCCAGCGCCATGAAACCGCCCATCGACTGGCCCAGCGTCATGATCTCGGTCGCGTCCGAGGCGATCTTGTACGCCTCGACCCATTGCACGATTTCCTCGATCAGGCCCGGCGCGTTCAGCCAGCTGTTGGTCTTGTCGGCAATGAACAGCGCGTTGTCCTGCCCATCCCGCGTTGCGGCGGCGGCCAGGTCGTATCCCGGCTCTTCGCCCGGCGCGCAGGTCGGGGAAAAGCTGACGACCAGCCGCCGGCTTGCGCCGCGATACAGCCAGACGCGCAGCATCTCGGTGTCCTGCACCAGCTTGATGTCCAGGGCCTCGCTCACTCCGCCTCGTCCTCCCCAAGGACAGAAAACTTGGCGACGCATTCCGCGCGCGTCATCTGCGTGCGGGTGTCGGCCCCGTCAAAGGCATAGGCGTCGGGCTTCTTGTCGATGTAGATCTCGCTGGTCACGACAAAGCCGTCGGGCTCGTCGAACAGGCCCAGCGGGATCTCGACCTCGCCGGAAAACGCGCTGGCCAGGGTCACGCGGAACCACAGATGCGATCCGCAGCGCTGGCACCAGGCGCGCTCCGCCCAGCGGGTCGATTGCAGCGTCTTGATATGGGCCTCGCCCTCCCAGGTGACATTGCCCTCGGGCAGCGACACGCCGACCAGGGCCGACCCGGTCCAGCGGCGGCACATCTTGCAATGGCAGATGCTGGCCGTATCTGGCACGTCCCGCGCGGTGAAACGCACCGCGCCGCAATGGCAGCCGCCCGTCTTTTCGCCCGGCGCCGTCATAGGTCGTCCCCCGATCCGTATTTCTCGAACACTTCGGCGCGGGTCATGACGTCGCGCCCCTCGCCCGCATAGGAAATCGCATCGGGCTGGCAATCCACGAACAGCTCGTGATCGAAGGTCATGCCCGACAGGTCATCCAGCAGCCCCAGCGAGATCTGCACGCTGCCCGCCATCGGCCCGTCCACCGTCATCCGGTAATAGAGCGACGATCCGCAGCGCTGGCACCAGGCCCGCTCCGCCCAGTCCGAGCTTTGCAGCGTCTTGATATGCGCCTCGCCCTTCCAGGTGATGTCGGTTTCCGGCACGTTGAACCCCATCAGGGCCGATCCGGTCCAGCGGCGGCAGGTCTCGCAATGGCACGCGCCGAAGGACGCGGGCGCATTGGCGACGGTGAAGGTCACCGCGCCGCACATGCATTGTCCTGTCTTCGTCTTGCTCATGTCTTGCTCCAATAGGTAACCGGCCCTTACCTTTTGCGGACCGGGCGGGGCGGCTCTGCCCCGCGCCTATCAAATCCAACCGACGCAACACCGACGTGATACCGACACGATACCGACGTGGCGTACGGTGCCTTTACTCCGCCGCGACCGAGGCCTTGGCGTTGAAGTCTTCCAGCATCGCGGCGGCGCAATCGCGCCCGTCGCGGATCGCCCAGACCACGAGGGAGGCACCGCGCACGATGTCCCCCACCGCGTAGACGCCGTCGAGGCTGGTCTTGCCGGTGCCGAAATCGGCGCGGATGGTGCCCCAGCGGGTCACGGCCAGGTCCGGCTGCCCCCAGAGAGTCGGCAGGTCTTCGGGTTCGAAGCCCAGCGCCTTGATGACCAGGTCCGTATCCTCGTCGTAATCCGCACCCTCGATCACCTCGGGGCTCTGACGGCCCGACGCGTCCGGCGCGCCCAGGCGCATCTTCTGGATCTGAACGGTGCGCACACGGCCCGCCGCGGTGGTCTTGGGGTCGTTGATGTCGCTGACCTTGGGATCGCCGGTGAACCCGCTCGGGTTGGAAAGCCACACGAAATCAACGCCTTCTTCCTCGGCATTGGCGACCTCGCGCTGCGACCCGGGCATGTTGGCCCGGTCCCGGCGATACAGGCACTTCACCGATTCCGCGCCTTGGCGGATGGCGGTGCGAACGCAATCCATCGCGGTGTCGCCACCGCCGATGACGACGACCTTCTTGCCCTCGGCGTTCAGCTCTCCGCTGTCATACTCGGCGACCGTATCGCCAAAGCTGACCTTGTTGGACGCGGTCAGGTAGTCGATGGCGCGGACGATGCCGCCGGCCTCTGCGCCCGGCTGGGTCAGTTCGCGGGTCTTGTAGACACCGGTGGCGATCAGCACGGCGTCATGCTTGCCGCGCAGTTCCTCGAAAGAGATATCGTCGCCGACATTGCAGTTCATGACAAAGCTGACACCGGATTGTTCCAGCTGTTCGATCCGCCGCATCACGACGTCCTTCTCCAGCTTGAAGCCGGGGATGCCGTAGGTCAGCAGCCCGCCGCCACGGTCGTAGCGGTCATAGACGGTGACCTGCACACCGGCACGGCGCAGCATGTCCGCGGCAGCCAGGCCGCCGGGGCCGGCACCGATGATGCCAACGCTTTCCTTGCGCTCCACCGCGGGGGTGACCGGCTTGACCCAGCCTTCTTCCCAGGCGGTGTCGGTGATGTATTTCTCGACCGCGCCGATGGTGACGGTGCCGTGGCCGGATTGTTCGATCACGCAATTGCCTTCGCACAGACGGTCCTGCGGGCAGATGCGGCCGCAGATCTCGGGGAAGGTATTGGTGGCCTGGCTGATCGCATAGGCCTCTTCCAGGCGACCGGTGGCAGTCAGGCGCAACCAGTCGGGGATGTTGTTGTGCAGCGGGCAGTGGCTCTGGCAATAGGGCACGCCACATTGCGAACAGCGGCTGGCCTGCTCTTCGGCCTTGGCCTTGGCGTACTCCGCGTAAATCTCGTGGAAATCCTTGTTGCGCTCTTCTGCCTCCCGCTTGGTCGGCATATCGCGCTGCACGTCTACGAATTTCAGCATCGGTTGCTTGGCCACGCTGCAAACCCCTCGGTCAAATTGAGTGTTGCCGGTTCATAAGCGATCCGTTTTCAAAAGAAAAGTCATAATAGCTGACCTTATTGTCGTTCGCCCTCCGCTTTTCCGACCTCTCGCGTCAGGAAATCCCGAAATTTATGTCCGTATCGGACGTATCATTCCTCTTTCCAAATCCGAACAAGAGCTTAAACCGGGGACGACGTGTCAAAGGTGGCCCATGACCCTGTTCCAACTCTTTCTGCTGGCCGTGATCCAGGGCGTGACGGAGTTCCTGCCGATCTCCTCTTCCGGGCACCTGATTCTTCTTCCCCAGCTTACCGCATTGCCGGATCAGGGTCAGGTTATCGATGTCGCCGTGCATCTGGGAACGCTGGGCGCCGTGATTCTCTATTTCTGGCGGGACGTTGCCGTCGCGGTGGCCGGCCTGCCCCGCCTGCTGACCGGGCGGATCGACACGCCCGGCGCGCGGCTGGCCTTCCTGCTGATAATCGCGACGATCCCCGCCATCCTGTTCGGCCTTGTCCTCAAGGTCACGGGGCTGGACGACGCCATGCGCTCGGCCATGGTGATAGGTTGGACGATGCTGCTGTTCGGCCTGGTCCTGTGGTGGGCCGATCAGCGCAGCCCGACGGAAAAAGAGGCAACGGAGTGGTCCCTGCGCGAGGCCTGGCTGCTGGGTCTGTTCCAGGCCATCGCCCTGATCCCCGGCACGTCGCGGTCCGGCATCACCATCACCGGCGCGCGGTTCCTGGGCTACAAGCGCGCAGATGCCGCCAAGGTGTCGATGCTGATGTCGATTCCGGTGATCATTGCCAGCGCCGTGCTGCTGGGGGCCGAGGTGATCCAGACCGCCGATGCCTCTGCCGCGAAGGACGGCGCGATCGCGGCCGCCTTCGCCTTTGCCTCGGCGCTTCTGGCCCTGACGCTGATGATGCGCCTGCTGCGCTCGGTCAGCTTCACGCCCTACGTGATCTACCGGGTCGTGCTGGGAATCGGGTTGATCTGGTGGGCCTGGCCCTAAGGCCCTGACCCACCAACCAAATCAGGTGCGCAGGTTGCGCGCGGAATCCTTGATCGCCGCATACTGGCCCGACGGGCGGAAGCGCCACAGGTAATCGGGCAGGACCGCTTCGGTCGCGGTCGGGGTAATCCCCAGATCGGACAGGCCCTTCGCGTCATCGGCGACGACATTGTCGACCTTCAGGTTGGCGATCTGGTCATGGGTCAGCACGCCATTGTGGAACAGGCCCAGCGACAGGAACTGCGCGACATTCAGGCCCGAGGCCATCAGCCCGGCGGCCCAGTACGGCATGTTGATCAGCAGGCGGCGGCGCTGGATCACGCCCAGCATCTCCTGCATCAGCTCGCGGAACGTGGCGACATCGGGGCCGCCCAGTTCGTAGACCCCGCCAGGCGCGGTGCCCAGAACGCCCTTCTCGGCCGCGGCAGCAACGTCATCGACATAGACCGGCTGGAACCTGGTCGATCCGCCGACCATCGGCAGGACCGGGCCGAATTTCGTCATGTTGGCGAAGCGGTTGAAGAACTCGTCCTCGGGCCCGAACATGATCGACGGGCGCAGGATCATCGCGCCGGGCATATGCTCCAGCACCAGCGCCTCGCCTTCGGCCTTGCAGCGGGCATATTCGCTCTCGGCTTCGGCATCCGCGCCGATGGCCGAGATCTGCACCATCTGCTCCAGACCCAGCTCCGCGGCGATGCGGGCGACGCGGCCAGCCCCGTCCGAGATCACGGCGTCGAACTTGTTCTTGCCGCTCTCGGTCAGAATACCCGCGCAATTGACAACCACATCGGCCCCGCGCAGCACGTCGCGGACACTGTCGTCATCACGGATATTGCAGAAGACCGGCTCGACCTGGCCGACCACACCATAGGTGCGCACGAACATGGAATCGTTGGGGCGGCGAGTCGCGACACGGACGCGCCAGCCATGCATGGCCATGCGCCGGGCAATATACCGTCCCAGGAAGCCGGAACCGCCAATGATGGTGACAAGCTTGGACATGGGGAAACCTTCCGAACGTGGCCATTTCCCTTTGTTCCTAACCCTCTGCCGCTGACCGGGCAAGGCGATATGACATTGATGCTAAAAATGCCGCAAATCCCCGTTGACACCAGCTCGCACCACGTCTAGATCACCGCCTCACGTGATCTGTGCCCAGATGGCGGAATTGGTAGACGCGCCAGCTTCAGGTGCTGGTGTCCGTATGGACGTGGAGGTTCGAGTCCTCTTCTGGGCACCATTAAAAGCCCCCAAGGCATTGAAACCTTGGGGGCTTTTATTATTTCAGCCTCATATGTGATCAGGGAGCTTTAGCCCCCCGCCCTTACAGCCCGCGAAACTCGGGTTTGCGCTTTTGCAGGAAGGCGGCGATGCCTTCCTGGGAATCCTGCGATTCCGACAGGGCGGTCTGTTCGCTTGCCTCTGCGGCAATGGCGTCGTGATAGCTCATCCCGTCCATCGACCGGATCAGGCGCTTGGCCGCGGCAGCCGCCAGCGGTGCGCCGGCGGACAGGCGTTCGGCCAGGGCGGTGGTTTCCGTGGCCAGCGCCTCCATCGGGTGGGTCGCGTTGACGAGACCGTAATCCAGCGCGTCCTTGGCCGGGATCTTGCGTCCCTCGAGGATCGCCTGCAGCGCCCGTTTTGCCCCCATCCCACGCTGCAGCAGCCAGGTTGAGCCGCCGTCGGGGACCAGCCCGATCGCGGCGAAGGCCATGTAGATATTGGCATCCTCGGCCATGGTGACGAGGTCGCAATTCATCGCAAGCGCCGCGCCGATCCCGGCGGCAGAGCCATGGACCTGCGCGATCCAGATATGCGGCGAATCGGCGATGGCACCCAGGATCGGCCGGTATTCCCGGTCGATCAGCAGCGAAACAGGCCCGGGCAGCCCTTCGGTCAGGTCGGTGCCGGCGCAGAACCCGCGCCCTTCGCCCGACAGGATGACGACGCGCACGTTCTTGTCGGCATGGATCTTGGAAATGGCATCGCGAAACGCGTCCCGCAGCGGTGCGTTCATGGCGTTGAAGGCATCGGGCCGGTTCAGGGTGACGCGGGCGATGGCCCCGTCGATGGTCAATAGCAATGGGTCTGACATGGTGTTCTCCTTCAGGTCAGAATACCGGCGGCGCGCAGGCTGTCGATCCGTTCGCGATCATAGCCCAGCTGGCCCAGCACGGTTTCGGTATCGGCGCCCGGCGCGGGCGGGGCGGCAACGGCATCGGGTTCGGATCGGCTGAACCGGGGGGCCGGAGCCGCCTGGGTCACGCCGTCCCGGTCGACGAAGGTGCCGCGCGCGGCAAGATGCGGGTGCTGTGGCGCTTCGGACCAGGACAGGACCGGCGTCGCGCAGGCATCCGACCCCTCGAAGATCGCCGCCCATTCGTCCCGTGTCTTCTGGCGGAACAGGGCGGCATAACCCTCGCGCCGCTCGGCCCAGTTGCGCGGGTCCATCTGGCTGGCCCGGTGGTCGTCGGGCAGACCGGCAAGGCGGACAAGCTCGGCGAAGAATTGCGGCTCCAGCGGGCCGACGGCGATGAACTTGCCGTCGGCGCATTCATAGGACCGGTAGAAGGGCGCGCCGCCATCCAGCAGGTTCGCTTCGCGACGTTCGGACCACAGGCCGCCCGCCGACATCGCGTGGATCAGCGCCATCAGGGCAGAGGCCCCGTCGACCA
Source organism: Pseudooceanicola atlanticus (assembly GCF_000768315.1). Classification (GTDB taxonomy): domain Bacteria; phylum Pseudomonadota; class Alphaproteobacteria; order Rhodobacterales; family Rhodobacteraceae; genus Pseudooceanicola; species Pseudooceanicola atlanticus. The sequence continues at coordinate 55,017 of NZ_AQQX01000001.1, read as the reverse complement.
TCGCCGCGTCGATAACCTGCCCCTGTCCCGAGCCCTGACGCTCGTAGAGCGCGGCCATGATGCCGAACAGCAGGAACATCGTGCCGCCACCGTAATCCGCGCCGATATTCAGCGGCGGGGCGGGGGCGCGGTCGGCATGACCGATGGCGTTCAGGAACCCGGTGAGGCCAAGGTAATTGATGTCGTGCCCGGCGGTCTGCGCCAGCGGGCCGTCCTGCCCCCAGCCGGTCATGCGCCCGTAGATCAGGCCGGAATTGCGCGACAGGCAGGTATCGGCGCCCAGCCCCATCCGCTCCATCACGCCGGGACGGAAGCCTTCGATCAGGATGTCGGCCCGGTCGATCAGGGCCAGCGCGACCTCGACCCCCTCCGGCGATTTCAGGTTCAGCGCGACGGATCGTTTGCCGCGATTGTTGATATCGGTGGGATCGGCCTTGCCCGAGGCGCGGGTGATCAGCGTCACCTCCGCCCCGAGATCCGCAAGGAACTGGCCCGCCAGGGGGGCGGGTCCAATTCCCTGCATTTCAACGACCTTCAGTCCCCTGAGCGGTCCGCTCATGCCGCCTTGGCCGTGCTGTCGCGCAGCCGGTCATAGATGGCATCGGGCACCGCAAAGCGTTCGCCATAGGCCTCGGCCAGTTCCTTGGCACGGGCCTTGAACCGGTCGACGCCCTCACCACGGATGAACTGGATCGCGCCGCCCGTATGGGCCGGGAACCCGATGGCAAAGATGCCGCCCAGGTTCGCCTCGACCTCGGTGTTCAGCACACCTTCATCGAGGCAGCGCAGCGTCTCGATCGCCTGGCGATAGAGGATGCGGTCCACCGCGTCCTGCAGCGGCACCTCCGTGTTGCCCTTGGCGAATTGCCCCAACTCCGGCCAGAGCGTGCGCTTGCCCTCGCCGTCGTAATCGTAAAATCCGCCACCGTATTGACGCCCGCCGCGGCCCATCTCGATCATCTTGTCGGTGACCTCGACGGTGGCAGTGTTGTGGTGGCCGAAATCGCTTTCGACGCCCAGGCGCTTGTCCAGCGCGACATGGGTCTTGCGCACCTTCTGACCCAGGATCAGCGACACCTCGTCAAAGACCTGAAGCGGCCCGACCGGCATCCCCGCCAGCCAGGCGGCCCGTTCGATGGCTGTGGGCGCCATGCCGTCCACCAGCAACTGGCACCCTTCGTCCATGAAGGTGCCGAAGACGCGGCTGGTAAAGAACCCGCGGCTGTCATTCACCACGATGGGCATGTAGCCGATCTGCTGGACGTAATCGTAGGCCTTGCGCAGCGTCTCCTCGCTTGTCTTCTCGCCCATGATGATCTCGACCACCTTCATCTTGTCGACGGGGCTGAAGAAATGCAGCCCGATGAAGCGGGTCGGATCGGGGCAGGATTCCGCCAGGATCGAGATCGGCAAAGTCGAGGTGTTCGAGCCGTAGATCCCGTCTTCCGACAGCATCGGCCAGGTCTCGGCGATCACCTTGTCCTTGAGGTCGATATCCTCGAACACGGCCTCGATGATGATGTCGACGCTGCCCGGTTCGGCATTCTCGGTCGCGGGGGTGATCTGGGACAGAAGCGCCGCCTTGGCGTCCTCATCCATACGGCCCCGTTTGATCGCCTTGTCGCACAGCTTCTCGGAATAGCCCTTGCCCTTCTCGGCATTGGCCATCTCGGTGTCCTTCAGCGTCGTGGCCAAGCCCCGCTTGGCATGGGCATAGGCAATGCCCGACCCCATCATGCCGGCGCCCAGCACGGCGGCGGACCCGGCTTTCCAATGCGCGCCCTCGGGGCGGACCTTGCCGGACTTGATCGCCTGCATCCCGAAGAAGAAGGTCGAGATCGCGGCCTTGGCTTCCTTCGACGCCATCAGCCCGATGAACCGCCGGGTTTCCATCCTGAGCGCCGCGTCGAAGTTCATCCGCATGGAGTTCACGGCGACATCGAGGATCTTCTCGGGCGCGGGCAGCAGGCCACGGGTCTTCTGGTACAGCATTGCAGAGCTGACCTGGATCATCTGCCGCACCTTCGGGTGCAGCGCATCGCCACCGGGATAGCGGAAGCCCTTCTGATCCCAGGGCTGCACGGCCGCTTCGGGGTTGGCCTTGATCCAGGCCTTGGCGGCGGGGACTAGGTCCTCGCGCGTCTCGACGATCTCGTCGACCATGCCGACTTTCAGCGCCTCGGCGGGTTGCGCCTGCCGCCCTTCCAGCAGGTAGGGCATCGCCTTTTCCAGACCCAGCAGCGCGGTCAGGCGCACCACGCCCCCGGCCCCGGGCAGCAGGCCCAGCGTCACCTCGGGCAGGCCGACAACGGCCTTCGGCGTGTTCTGAACGATGCGATGGTTGCAGCTCAGGCACAGCTCGTAGCCGCCGCCAAGCGCCGCACCGTTGATCGCGGCAACGACGGGCACGGGCAGTTTCTCAAGCCGGCGATAGGTGGCCTTGCTGGCCTCGATCATCGCGAATTCGGCTTCGCCGGCCTCTGTCGTGGCCAGGATGTTGTTCAGGTCGCCCCCGGCAAAGAAGGTCGACTTGGCCGAGGCAAAGACGACCCCCGCCAGACCCTCTTCAGCCTCCAGCCGGTTGCAGACCGCGCGCATGCCCGGTTCGAACCGGTCGTTCATGGTGTTGGCGTTCTGGCCCTGCATGTCCAGCGTGACCGTGACGATGCCGTCGGCATCCTTCTCGTAGATGAAATCTTCCATGGTTTCCTCCCTCCGCGCGATCACAGGCGTTCGATGATGGACGCGATGCCCATGCCACCGCCCACGCACATGCAGATCAGCGCGCGCTTCTGGTTCCGGCGCTCCAGCTCGTCCAGCATGGTCGACACCAGGCAGCCGCCGGTGGCGCCCAGCGGGTGCCCCATGGCGATGGCGCCCCCCACGACGTTCAGCTTTTCATCCGGCACATTGAGGTCGCGTTGCAGGCGCAGGGCGACCGATGCAAAGGCCTCGTTGATCTCGACCAGGTCGATGTCGTCGATGGTCAGCCCGGCCTTGGCCAGCGCCTTTTCCGATGCCGGGCCCGGGCCCGTCAGCATGATCGTCGGGTCGGTCGCGGTCAGCGCAATGGCCACCACGCGCCCGCGCGGGTCGAGGCCCAGATCCTTGCCGGCCTTCTCGTTGCCGACCATCACCAGCGATGCGCCATCCACGATGCCCGAGGAGTTACCGGGCGTATGGACATGGTCGATCCGTTCGACCTGCGGATACTTGGCCAGCGCCACCGCGTCGAACCCCATCGACCCGGGCATGGCAAAGCTTGCCTTCAGCGCGCCCAGTTTCTGCATGTCCGTATCGGGCTTGATGAAATCGTCACGTTCCAGAACGATCAGCCCGTTTTCATCCCGTACTGGAACGACAGAACGGTCGAACCATCCAGAATCGCGCGCATGGGCGGCCTTCTTCTGGCTTTGCAGGGCGAACTCGTCCACGTCATCGCGGCTCCAGCCCTCGATGGTGGCGATCAGGTCGGCGCCGATGCCCTGCGGCACGAAGCCGGTGTTGATCGCGGTTTCCGGGTCCTCGGCAAAGGGGCCGCCATCGGCGCCCATCGGCACGCGGGACATCGATTCGAAGCCGCCCGCGCAGACCAGGTCTTCCCAGCCCGACGCGACCTTGGCCGCGGCGGTGTTGAACGTGTCGAGCCCCGAGGCACAGAACCGGTTCACCTGCGCGCCCGGCACGGATTCGTCCCAGCCCGCCTTCTGCAGCGCGATCTTGGGCAGCACCGCGCCCTGTTCCATCACCGGGGCCACGCAGCCCAGCATCACGTCATCGACGCGGCTGGTATCCAGGTCGTGACGCTGCTGCATTTCGCCCAGCAGGGTCGTCACCAGGTTGATCGGCTTCACCTCGTGCAGGGTGCCATCGCCCTTGCCCTTGGATCGCGGTGTGCGGATTGCATCGTAAATATAGGCAGCTTCTGCCATCTTCCTCTTCCTCCCATGAAACCCTGCTGTCAGGCCGCGTCGAACACGGCCATCCTTGGCAGGGGGTCCAATTCCATTTGCGTGATGTCCCGCGCTTCGGCCCTTTCGATGCCGACCCCGCGCAGGATGATTTCTGCCGTGTCGCTGCCGGCCTGCCGCCACGTGCGGTGACCGTCCAGGACAAGCGTCATGGCGCCAAAGGTTGCCCCGCCCGCCGATGCGGTGATCGAGGCGACCTGGTCGCGATGAAAGTTGAACCGCCCGCTGATCAGCCCGCGGCGCAGTTCCTCTGCGGGCATCTTGCCCCAGAAGGATCCCAGCGTCGGTTCCAGCATGGCGTAGCGCGCGATGAAGCGCCCCCAATGGGGGTCTTCATGCACCCGCCGCACGCACAGGCGCACCGCGGCCGAGACCTTTTCTGCCGGGTCCGACATGTCCCGCGTGGCCGCCGCGATCGAGTCGCCGAATTCCTGCGCCACGGTCTGGCAGACCGATTCGAACAGCGCCGTCGGATCGTCGAGGTTGTTGTAGATCGTGCCGCGCGACAGCCCGGCCTCCTTCGCGAGCTCGCTGACCGCGACGCTCGTTCCGCCATTCTCGGCAAAGAGCCTGAGCGCGGCCTGTTGGATGCGAAGGGTGGCTGTATTCATCGGCTCTTTCGGTCTCTCGAAAAATCACTGTTGACGTAAATTGAACACGAGTGTTTAATTCCTGTCAACATCGTTCATCGCCGCAGGGGAGGAGACGGCATGGATACTATCCAGAGGGGCGCGCTTGCGCCCGGGCTCCGCTAATGGAGCTGCTTCAACTCGTCATAGGTGGCCTGGCCAACGGCTGTATCTACGGGCTCGTCGCGCTCGGTTTCGTCATGATCTACAAGTCCAGCGAGGGCGTGAACTTCGCCCAGGGCGACATGATGATGCTGGGGGCGTTCATCGCGCTCGGCTTCGGCAATACCGACCAGATGGGACTGCCCTTCGGCCTCGCCGTCATGTGCGCCATGGTGCTGATGTTCGGAATCAGCTGGGGCGTCGAACGGGTCGTGGTGCGCCAGATCTTCGGCCAGCCGCAATTCGCCCTCGTTATCCTGACCATCGCTCTCGGCTTCGTGTTCCGCTTCGTCGCGGGCTCGATCTGGGGCTACACGCCGTTGGTGCTGGAAACGCCCTTTGCCGGGCAGAACCTGCGCGGCGGCGGCATCGTGATCTCGCTCGCCGACCTGGTGACCATCGGGGTCACGCTGGTGCTGACCGTGGCGCTGTGGGCCTTCTTTGCCTTCACCAAGATCGGCCTGGCCGCACAGGCCGCGTCGCAGAACCAGATGGCAGCCTATATCGTCGGCGTACCGGTGATGCGGGTCAATTCGCTGATCTGGGGCCTGTCGGGCGCCGTGGCGACCGTTGCGGGCGTGCTGTATGCCACGCGCGGCGCCATCGACCCGAATATCGGCCTGCTGGGGATCAAGGCCTTCGCGGCGGCGGTGATCGGGGGCCTCGGGTCCCTGCCCGGGGCGCTGCTGGGCGGGCTCATCATCGGGGTGATCGAACCCGTCGCGGGCCGTTACGCCCCCGGCGAGCTGGCCAAGATGTCGCCCTACATCATCATGCTGATCGTGCTGGTCACCCGTCCCGGCGGCCTGTTCAGCCAGATCCAGATGAAGAAGGTCTGAACCGATGCGCGTGGTCTTCAAGACAAGTTACGACAAGGATATCGACCTGCATGAACACGGGCAGAGCCGCGCCAAGATCGCGGTGCTGCTGGCGGTGATGGTCGCCCTGCCCTTCTTCGTCGGCAATTACTACCTGGCCGAGGCCGCCAATACCCTGATCTGGGCGCTGGCGGGCATGGGGCTGATGGTGGCCGTCGGCCATACCGGGCAGGTCAGCCTGGGTCATGCGGCCTTCCTCGCCATCGGGGCCTATGCCAACGCGGCGCTGATGAATGCCGGCCTGCCCTTCCTGCTGACCTTCCCGATTGCCGGGATCATCACCGGCCTCTTCGGCGCGATCATCGCGGTGCCAGCCGTCCGCATGTCGGGCATCTACCTGGCCATCGCGACGCTTGCGGTCTTCGTCATCGTCGAGGAACTGGTGATCCTGCTGGAACCGATCACCGGCGGGGTCGGCGGCATCATGGCGCCCTCGATCACGATCTTCGGGATCAGCTTCGACCGCTATGCCTCGCTCGAGAACTTCTACTGGCTCTGCCTCGCCGTGGTGGCCATCGTCACCTGGGGCTACGCCAACCTGATGCGCTCGCCCACGGGGCGGTCCTTCCTGGCCGTGCGAGATTCCGAGGTCTCGGCCCGCGCCCTGGGCATCAACGTGACCCGGACCCGCGCGCTGGCCTTCGGGCTATCCTCGGGCGTCACCGGCCTGGCCGGGGCGCTGATGGGCCATTACATCGGCTTCTTCAATTACGAGCTCTTCTCGATCTTCATCTCGATCAACCTGCTGCTGGTCGTGACCATCGGCGGCCTCGGCTTCATCCAGGGTGCGTTCCTGGGGGCGATCCTGATCACGGCGGTGCCGCAGGCGATCTCCATCGCGCGGGACAACCTGGTGGGCATCGGGATCGACCTTTCGGGCATTCCAGGGCTCGACACGATGATCTTCTCGCTGATCCTGATCGGCTTCATCATCTATGAACCCACGGGACTGTATGGTCGCTGGCTGAAAATCCGCACCTGGTTCGAGATCTTCCCGCTGGCCCGCAAGGACATGTTCCGCCGGCAGAAATCCTACCTCAAGACGGAGCGGATGAAATGAGCCTTCTGGACGTCAATGACCTGGCCATCCATTTCGGCGGCGTGAAGGCCGTGGACGGCGTGTCCTTCTCGGTCGACGAGGGCGAGGTCTTCGCCATCATCGGCCCGAACGGCGCCGGGAAATCCACGATCTTCAACCTGATCAGCCGGGTCTACCAGCCCACCCGCGGCACGATCCGCTTCGACGGGCAGAACATCACCGGGTTCAAGGCGCATGACATCGCCGGGCTGGGCATCGCGCGGACCTTCCAGAATATCGAGCTGTTCGATCATTCCACGGTCCTCGACAACCTGCTGATGGGTCGGCACACGCACCGCGCCACGAACTTCGTGCAGGACATCCTGTTCCTGCCCAAGGTCCGCCGCGAGGAACGCGAACATCGCCGCCGCGTCGAACAGGTGATCGAGTTCCTGGAACTCGAAGCCTACCGCAAGAAGATGATCGCCGGCCTGCCCTACGGCGTGCGCAAGGTGGTCGAGATCGGCCGCGCGCTGGCCATCGGGCCCAAGCTGATCCTGCTGGACGAACCGGCCTCCGGCCTCTCGGTCGAGGAAACCCGAGACGTCGCCTTCTGGATCGAGGACATGCGCCGCGACATGGGCCTGACCGTGCTGATGGTGGAACATGACATGAGCCTGGTGAACCAGGTCTCGGACCGCGTTCTGGCCGTGGCCAACGGCCAGCCGCTCGCCATGGGCACCCCCGCCGAGGTGCAGGCCCATCCCGACGTGATGGCGGCCTATCTGGGAACGGGGGCAGCGGCATGATGACGGTCGAACCTCAGCTCGAAGGGACGCGCCCTCCCCTGGGTGGGCGCCAAGCAACGCCGGTGGCCTGGCGGTTTATCTCTCAAGCTTCGAAGAACAGATGTGCGGCAAGCGACGTCGCCAAGGCGCCCTCCCTGGGGGAGGGGAGGGCGCGGCCCGGGCTGGTCGCCCGTGCCAGACAAGCCCAGATCACAACCTGGAAAGGAGCCACCGCATGACCGTCCTTTCCGTCCGCAACCTCGAAACCTTCTACGGCGCGATCATGGCCCTGCGCGGGGTCTCCATCGACGTCGAACAGGGGGAAATCGTCACCATCCTCGGCGCCAACGGCGCCGGCAAGACGACCCTGATGAAGACCATCGCCGGGCTGATGGACCCCGAAAAGGGCAACATCACCTTCATGGGCGACCAGATCGGCGGGCTCGACCCCGACCGCGTCGTGCAGAAGGGCATCGCTCTGGTCCCCGAGGGCCGCGAGGTCTTTCCCTACCTCACCATCGAGGAGAACCTGAAGCTCGGCGCCTTCACCCGCCGCGACAGCTCCGCCGAGGACATGGAGCTGGTCTACCAGTATTTCCCGATCCTCAAGGAACGCCGCCGCCAGGCCGCGGGCTTCCTGTCGGGCGGGCAGCAACAGATGCTGGCCATCGGCCGTGGCCTGATGGCCCGTCCCAAGCTGATGATGCTGGACGAACCCAGCCTCGGCCTGTCGCCGCTGCTGACGCAGGAGATCTTCGACATCATCGCCCGGCTCAACGCCGAACAGGGCGTCACCATGCTGCTGGTGGAACAGAACGCCCATATCGCGCTGGCCACGGCCCATACCGGATACGTGCTGGAAATGGGCCGGATCGTGATGGCCGGCAGCACCGAGAAACTGCGCGCCTCGGACGACATCCAGGAATTCTACCTGGGCAAGACCGGCGAAACGCAGCGCGACCAGAAACGCTGGAAAAGGCGCAAGACATGGAGATGAGCCCGGTGAATATCTCGGAATACCTCAGCTTCGACGGGCACGAAACGATCACCGCCCTATGGGCCGATCGCTGTGCCAAATACGGGGACCGCGTCGCGCATCGCGAGAAAGAGCTTGGCATCTGGCAGGCCTATTCCTGGCGCGACTATTACGACCATGCCCGCAAGATCGGCCGCGCGCTGCAAAAGCTTGGCGTGCAGAAGGGCGAGCCGGTCCTGATCCTGTCCGAAGACCGCCGCGAATGGCTCTATATCGATCTCGGCACGGCGGCGATCGGCGGCATTCCCGCCGGCGTCTACACCACCGACAGCGCGTCCCAGCTGGCCTACCTGTGCCAGGACAGCGGCGCGCGGGTGCTGTTTGTCGAAAACGACGAACAGCTCGACAAGTATCTCGAGGCCCGCGCCGACATGCCCGGCATCGAAAAGGTCGTCGTGATGGAACGCGAGGGGCTGGCCGAATTCTCGGACCCACAGGTCATGTTCCTCGACGAGCTTTACGAGATGGGCGACGCCGAAGAGGCCAGCACTCCCGGCAAGTTCGAAGAGGCGATGAAGACGATCCGCCCCGAGGATCCCCGCATGCTGATCTACACCTCCGGCACGACCGGGCCGCCCAAGGGCGCGATGATCACGCACCGCAACATGATCTTCCAGCTCAAGGCCGGGAACGAGCTTCTGGATTTCCGCGAAACCGACAACCTGCTGTGCTTCCTGCCGCTCTGTCACGTTCTGGAACGGCTGGTCTCGGTCGAGGCGCCGATTGCCAATGGCTGTACCGTCAATTTCGCCGAAAGCCCCGAAACCGTCTTCGACAACCTGCAGGAGGTCAGCCCGGACAGTTTCGCCGGCGTCCCCCGCATCTGGGAAAAGATCTATTCCCGCGTGATGATCCTGCGGTCAGAGGCCGGGCCGGTCGGCGCACGCGCCTTCGACTGGGCGCTGAAGGTCGGCACGCGCTATTCGCAGGCCGAAAACCCGGGCACCGGGCTGCGCCTGGCGCATTGGATCGCGGATGTCACCGTCCTGTCCAACCTGCGCCGGATGCTGGGGCTGGCAAATGCGCGCCGCGTGACCTCGGGCGCGGCACCGATCTCGCCCGACCTGATCCACTGGTTTGCCGCGCTCGGCGTGCCGCTGGTCGAAGGCTACGGGATGACCGAAACCGCCGGCGTCGCCACCGTCAACACGGTGGAGGACAACCGCATCGGCACGGTCGGTCCCGCCCTGCCCGGCGTGAGCCTGCGCATCGACGACAACGGCGAATTGCTGGTCGGTGGCCCCTGCGTCTTTGGCGGCTACTGGAACAAGCCGGAAAAGACCGCCGAGACGATGACCGAGGATGGCTGGCTGCGCACCGGCGACGTCGGCCGCATCGGCAACGATGGCGCCCTGACGATCACCGGGCGTCTCAAGGACATCATCATCACCGCGGGCGGCAAGAACATCACCCCCGCCGAGATCGAGAGCAAGCTGAAGTTCAGCCCCTATATCTCGGACGCGGTGGTGATCGGGGACCGGCGCAAATACCTGACCTGCCTCGTCATGATCGACCAGGAAAACGTCGAGAAATTTGCCCAGGACCGGCAGATCCCCTTCTCGGATTTCGCGTCGCTGACCCGCGCGCAGGAGGTCCGCGACCTGATCGGCGGCGTCGTCGCCGCGACCAACAAGGATTTCGCCCAGGTGGAACAGATCAAGGATTTCCGCCTGATCGACGTGCTTCTGACGGCCGAGGACGAGGAACTGACGCCCACCATGAAGCTGAAACGGAATTTCGTGAACCAGCGCCACGCCGCGCTGATCGACGAGATGTACTGACCAAAAGGTCATATAAGGGAGGAAAGAATGAAATATCTCAAATCATTGGCTGCCGCCGCGACGCTTGCCGCCTCGCCGCTGCTGGCCCAGGCGCCGGGCGTGACCGACGACGAGATCAAGATCGGCGGGGCGCATGACCTTTCGGGCATCTTCGCGCCGTTCTCGGTTCCGGCGGTGTCTGCCGCCAAGGCCTATTTCGACGAGGTCAACGCCAATGGCGGCGTCCATGGCCGCAAGATCACCTATATCGTCGAGGATCACGGCTACCAGGTGCCCAAGGCCGCGCAGGCCGCCAACAAGCTGATCAACCGCGACCAGGTCTTCGCGATGCTGCTGAACCTCGGCACGCCGCAGAACCTGGCGATGTTCCAGATGATGGGGCCGCAGGGCGTGCCCAACGTGTCGCCCATCACCGCCGCACGCCAGATGGTCGAACCGCTGGAGCCGTGGAAATTCGCCGGCACCGCCTCCTACTATGCTGCCGTGAAGGCCGCGATCGCCTACATGCAGGAAAACGAAGGCACCCAGAAGGTCTGCCTGATGATCCTGCCCACCGACTTCGGCAAGGAAATCGAGGCCGCGGTGCATGAACTGGCCGATGCCGGCGACATCGAACTGGGCGCGGAAATCGGTCACAAGCCCGACGAAAGCGACTTCACCGGCGCGCTTGGCCGCGTCAAGGAATCCGGCTGCGACACCGTGGGCATGGCGCTTGGCATCAGCCAGATGATCAACGCCATCACCACCGCGCGCAAGCTGGGCATGGATGACCTGAAATTCATGCTCTCCTCCGCCGGGTTCCATACCGTCGTCGCCAAGGGCCTGGCGGCCCAGGGCGTGATGGACGGGGTCTATTCCGCCGCCGGCTGGCAGGATCTCGAGGCACGCCTCGGTGAACCCGAGGTTGCCGCCTGGGTCGAACAATACAAGGCCGCCACCGGCGAAGACTATCCCGGCACCGGCGCCCTTTTGGGTCGCGCGGGCGCGGGCATCATGGTCGCAGCCCTCGAAGCGGCCGGTCCCGACCTGACCCGCGAAAGCTTCATCGCCGCGATGGAGACGCTGGATTACGAGGACAAGATCGCCGGCAACCACGTCGATTTCTCCGCTACCGATCACGAGGCCGCGGACGAGGTCTTCGTGAACCGGATCGAGAACGGCTCCTGGGTGCTCGTTCAGACCATCGAATGACATGACTTTGCGCGGGGCGGCGCGACCGCCCCGCCAACCCACTGTTTCCACAAAATAATCCACTCACAATCAGCCGGAGGCCCCGATGCTGAACCGCACGATCTATGACGAAGAACACGAGATTTTCCGGAAATCCGTCCGGGCCTGGGCCGAGGCAGAGGTCTTCCCCCATGCCGAGGCCTGGCGCGAAGACGGCAGCGTCAGCCGCGACATCTGGAAAAGCGCCGGCGAGCAGGGGTTCCTCTGCATGTATGCCGACGAGGCCTATGGCGGCCTGGCCCTCAACGATTTCCGCTACGACATGATCCTGACCGAAGAGATCGGGCCGCGTGAACCGGGCTTCTTCCTGGGCCTGCACAACCGCATCGTCGGCCCCTACCTGCAGAACTTCGCGGATGACGCGCAGCGCAAGAAATACATGCCCGGCGCCGTCTCGGGCGATACGGTCCTGGCCATCGCGATGACCGAACCCGGCACCGGGTCGGACCTGGCCGGCATCAAGACCCGCGCCGTCGAACACGAGGATCACTGGGTCCTCAACGGCTCCAAGACCTATATCTCGAACGGCTTCCTCACCGACCTGGTGCTGGTCGCCGCCAAGACCAACCCCGAGGCCAGCCACGAGGTCGGGCTTTTCTGGGTGGAGACCGACAGCCCCGGCTTTGCCCGCGGCCGCAACCTCAAGAAGCTGGGCCTCGAAAGCCAGGACACGGCGGAGCTGTTCTTCGACGACGTGAAGGTGCCCAAGGAAAACGTGCTGGGCGATCCCAAGGGCGGCTTCAAGACCATGATGATGAACCTGGCCGAGGAACGCCTGATCGGCGCCGTCGGCTTCGTCGCGCGGGCCGAACATGCCTTCAACATCACCATGGAATTCATCATGGAACGCCGCGCCTTCGGCAAGGCCGTCGGCACCTTCCAGAACTCCCGGTTCAAGATGGCCTCGATGCGCACCGAACTGGATGCCGCATGGGCGCTGACCGACCATTGCGCCCGCGAACACATGGCCGGACGCCTGACCGCGGAAATGGCCGCCGAGGCCAAGCTCTATACCTCCGAGGTGGAGGGCCGCGTGGTCGATGAATGCCTCCAGCTGCATGGCGGCGCGGGCTATATGGACGAATACGAGATCTCGCGCCTCTACCGCGATGCCCGGATCAGCCGCATCTATGCCGGCACGTCCGAGATCATGCGCGAGATCATCGGGCGGGGCCTCGGCCTCGACGACCGGCAGCGCAACTGATGCCCGGCCTCTCCCTCACCCAGCCGATCGGAAAGGCCGCCAGCGAACGCCCGGCGGACCTGTTCACGATCTTCGGCGACAGGCGGCGCAGCAACGCCGACTTCGCGGACCGTATCACCCGGCTGGCCGGGGCGTTGCGGGCGCTCGGGGTGGGGCCGGGGGACCGCGTGGCGATGCTGGCGGCGAATTCCGACCGCTATGTCGAATATGTCTTTGCCACCCTCTGGGCCGGCGGCGTGATCAATCCGGTCAATGCCCGCTGGTCCGCGCAGGAGATGGCGTTTTCGTTCACGGACAGCGACACCCGTATGCTGCTCGTGGATGACAGCTTCGCCCCCATGGTGGCGGAGCTGCGCGGCCTCGCCCCCAACCTGACGCATGTGATCCATGCGGGGGACGGGGCCGCCCCTGACGGGATGCTCGATTACGAAGACCTGATCGCCAACCATGACCCCGTCGACGATGCCGGGCGGCAGGGCGACGACATGGCGGCGCTGCTCTATACCGGCGGCACGACCGGCCGGCCCAAGGGCGTGATGCTCAGCCATGCCAATATCGCCACCGGCGCGCTGGCCGTGTCGGCGGCGGGCGGCCATGGCGGTGACGCGCCGGGCCTGCATGTCGCGCCGTTCTTCCATATCGGCGGGGTCGGCACGATCTTCCAGTTCGCCTTCCGCCGCGCCCCGCAGGTCATCACCCCCGCCTTCGATCCCGGCGAAACCCTGCGGCTGATCGAGGCCGAGAAGATCGGCGACCTGTTCGTCGTGCCCACCATGCTGCGCTGGCTGCTGGATCACCCGGACGTCGCCAGCCGCGACCTCACCAGCCTGATCTCGATCCGCTACGGCGCCGCCCCCATCGACACCGCGCTGCTGGCCCGCGCGATGTCCGCGATCCCCTCTGCCGGGTTCACGCAGCTCTATGGCCAGACCGAATTTTCTCCAGTTGTCAGCTGCCTGCCGCCCAAGGACCACCTGGGCGAAGGCGCGGCGGAACGGCTGACCTCTGTCGGACGCCCCATCGCCACGGCCACCGTCCGCATCGTCGATCCCGACCGCCGCGACCTGCCCGTCGGCGCGGTCGGAGAGATCGTGGTGCGCGGCCCCCAGATCATGCTGGGTTACTGGAACCGCCCCGAGGAAACCGAGGCCGTGCTGGACAACGGCTGGCTGCACACCGGCGATGCAGGCTTCATGGATGCCGCCGGCTATCTGCATATCGTCGACCGGGTGAAGGACATGATCGTGTCGGGCGGTGAAAACGTCTATTCCGCCGAGGTCGAGAACGCTCTGTCGACCATGCCCGGCGTCGCCGCCTGCGCCATCGTCGCCGCACCCGACGAGGATTTCGGCGAACGCGTCCATGCCGTGATCGTGCCCGCCGGAGAGGCCGAAATCACCCTCGATGCCGTCCGCGCCCATTGCCGCCAGACCATCGCCGGCTACAAGGCCCCGCGCTCGATCTCGCTCGTCGACAACCTGCCCCTCTCGCCCGCCGGCAAGGTCCTGAAACACGTCCTGCGCGCGGAACTGAAGGATGCGTAGGGTGAGCGGGTCAGTACGAGAAAGCTTGCAACTGAGCGAAATCGCTAGCGCGTATTCGTCAAGAAAAGGACTGTCCCTTGAAGCTTGGGTGCAACAAAAGCAGCCAGCTCCTTCGCACGGAGTCAAGCCGAAGGCGCCGTGCGACCGCCGACCCGCCCCCCGGGGCGGCGATTGGTTGGGTCCGGGGATGACCTCAAACGCCCCGACCATGTTTCACGATAAACCGCACCCGAACGACCGTTTGTCCGCCACCCCGCGGGTCGACGATCGCACCGCTTGCGTCCCGCCCTTTTCCAGATAACCGACCGAAGGATTTCCCGATGCCCTTCCCCCGCCTTCACCTCGATCCCGAACACGAGATGTTCCGCGATCAGGTCCGCCGCTACCTCAAGGACAACATGGCCGACAAGGTCGCCAAATGGCGGGACCAGGCCCATGTCGACCGCGAGGATTTCAAGGCTTTCGGCGACAATGGCTGGCTCTGCCTCTGGGCCGAAGAGGAATATGGCGGCCCGGGTATCCGTGACATCCGCTACGATCAGGTCCTGCAGGAGGAAACCATCCGCTGGACCGATATCGGTTTTTTCCACAACGCCCATTCCATGCTGGTCGGCCCCTATCTCGACCGCTTCGCCACGCCCGAGCAGAAGAAGCGGTTCCTGCCCGGGGCGGTCAGCGGCGACACGATCATGGCCATCGCCATGACCGAACCCGATACCGGCTCCGACCTTGCCGCGATCCGCACCCGGGCCGAGGACAAGGGCGATCATTACCTGCTGAACGGGTCCAAGACCTATATCTCCAACGGGATCATCGGCGACCTGTTCGTCGTGGCCGCCAAGACGGGCGAAAAACGCGGCCAGATCGGGCTGTTCGTGGTGACCGCCGACATGGCTGGCTTTTCCCGCGGGCGGCACCTGAAAAAGATGGGTCTGCCGGTGCAGGACACCGCCGAG
Organism: Pseudooceanicola atlanticus; assembly: GCF_000768315.1. Classification (GTDB taxonomy): domain Bacteria; phylum Pseudomonadota; class Alphaproteobacteria; order Rhodobacterales; family Rhodobacteraceae; genus Pseudooceanicola; species Pseudooceanicola atlanticus. Next base: position 39,820 of record NZ_AQQX01000001.1, on the reverse strand, counting down.
ATCCGCTTCGACGATGTGAAAGTGCCCAAGGACAACCTGCTGGGCGATCCCGGCATGGGCTTTGCCTACATGGCCGAATGCCTGGCCGTCGAACGCACGATGAGCGCGATTTCCTCGCTGTCCCACGCCCAGGCCGCCTTCGACGTGACGCTCGATTTCATCAAGGAGCGCCGCGCCTTCGGCAAACCGGTCGGCGCCTTCCAGAACACCCGTTTCGTGATGGCCGACCTGCGGGCGCGGCTGGATGCGACGCAGGCCTATCTCGATCAATGCGTGATGCTGGCCAACGAGGACAAGCTGACGCCCGAGGACGCAGCGGCGGCCAAGCTCATCTGCTCCGAGCTTCAGGGCGAGGTCGTGGATGCCGGCCTGCAATTCCACGGCGGTGCCGGCTACATGGATGAATACGAGATCAGCCACATGTTCCGCGACGCCCGGATCGCCCGCATCTACGCGGGCACGTCAGAGATCATGAAGGAAATCATCGGTCGCGGGATCGGCCTGGGCGAACGCGAACTGACCTGAGCTTCGACCCTGAACCGAGGCTTTTCGCCCCGTTTCTCGGGGCGCGCTCACCAGGGGGACCGCCATCCCAGCTTGGCCGACAGGTGCACCAGGCGGGGACCGTAATCCTCCTCCAGGCGGGTGCGGTCCAGGCCGAAGGCCGGGCCGCCGCAATTCATCGACATGTAGGTCTGGTGGTCGGCGTCATAGACCGGCGTCGCCGCCGCCCGCACGTTGGACCGCCATTCCCGGTCGACGATGCAGAACCCTCTCGTGCGCACATCCTCGATCCCGCGCAGGATCTGCTCTCTCAGCGCGGGCCAGTCGGCGGCATAGAGGATCTCCCACCGGTCGAACTTTTCCTGCAAGGCGGCATCGGACAGGCAGGCCAGGTAGGCGCGCCCCGCCGCCGTGTTCGCCATGCTGATCCGCGACCCGACATCCAGCAGCAACCCCTCCGTTCCGGCCGAGGCACTGGCGGCCACGTAGACCATCGTGTCTTCCTCTGGCCATGACAGCGCGACGGACGCATTGGCGGTATCGGCCAGGTCCTGCATACCGCTTTGCGCCAGCTGCCGGATCCGCAGCTTGGCCAGCACGGTATAGCCCAGCGTCAGCAGGGTCGGGCAGGGATAATATTTGCGCGACGCGTCGCGCTTCAGATAGCCCAGCTCGGTCAGGGTATGGGTCAGGCGGGTCACCGTGGCCTTGGCGATCCCGGTGCTTTCCGACAGTTCGTTGTTGCCCATGGCCCCGTCACGCAGACGGAAGGCCTGAAGGATCTGCATCGCCCGGGCCACCGACCAGATGAACTTGCGGTCGGACCCGTATTCCTCTTCCAGGCTTTCCAGCGACCGCGCGGCAAAGACCCGCGACGGGATCATGCCCTGGGGCTGCACGGCCTCCAGCGAAAGGGGGCGATCTGTCTCTGTCTCGTCCTGCTGGCTCATGGTTGATCTTTCCGACGGCGGCTCCCTGCCTCCCGACCGGGCATAGCGCGCGGCGTGGCCTTCGTCCAATGAACTTGACCCGACCGCGGCGCCATGACGGCAAAATGTTTCACAATGAAACCCTACAATACCACTGTGCGAAACAACTAGGCTTGATTTTACCCGCGCCATCCGCAACCTTCGCGGCAGGAGTGAGGAGGACTTCATGACAGCGCAACCCCGTTCGGGACAGCCGGCCCTGGCCGGTCGCTTTGGCCGTTTCCACGAAACCGTCGCCCATTGGGCCGCCACAAGGCCCGACAGCCCGGCGATCCTGGAAGGGGACCAGACGCTGACCTATGCGGCACTGGACCAATTGGTCCAGAAAATCGCCGACGCGCTGTCAGCCGCCGGTCTGCGCCCGCGCGACCGGATCCTGATCGTCGCGGAAAACGCCACGTCCTCGATCGCGCTGGTCACCGCCGCGAACCGCCTGGGCGCCTGCTGCTCGATCCTGAACGCAAGGATGCAACCCAGCGAAATCCAGGCCATCGCCGATTTCGCCCAGCCCCGGATGATCGCCTTCCCGACGGTCGATCCGCAGATCAGCAACGCTGCCGCCACGCTGGCTGACACGTTCGGGGCCACGCCGCTGATCGCCCTGCCCGGCTTCGGCGATATCCGCACCTGCGTCCCCGCCGATACCGACCCGGAGCCGGCGGCGGACCATACGCTGAACGACCTCGGGCTGATCATGTTCACCTCGGGCACGACGGGCACGCCCAAGGGGGTGATGCTGTCCAACGCGACCCTCCTCACCCAGGCCGAGGCGCAATGCATCAACCGCGAACTCACGCAGGACGACGCGATCTACCTGGTTTCGCCCATCGCCCATTCCATCGGCCTGTCCTCCAACGTGCTGTCGGCCTTCGCCGCCGGCGCCCGGCTGATCGTCACCCCCCGTTTCCGGGTAGAGGACCTGGTCGAAAGGACCGCCGCGGGCGAGGTCACGATGGTCGTCGCCGTGCCTCAGCTCTACACCAAGATGCTGGAACATATCGAAACCGCCGGGATCGACATGTCTGGCGCGCGGCTTCGGGTTGCGGCGTCGGGTGGGGCCAGCCTCGATCCGGCGCTCAAGGCACGGGTGCTGGACGTGATGGGCGTCACCGTCTCCAACGGCTATGGCGCGACGGAGTTCGTGCCCGTTACCCGCGTCCCCATCGGGATGGAGGCCGCCAGCAACGTCGTCGGCCTGCCCTGCACGGGGGTCGAACTGCGCATCGTCGACGATAATGGCCAGGACGTCCCCCAGGGGCAGTCGGGCGAGATCTGGGCGCGCGGCCCCTTCTGCATGCAAGGCTATTACCGCAACCCCGAGGAAACCGCGAAAGTCCTGACCGAAGATGGCTGGCTGGCCACCGGCGACCTGGGAGAGATCCTCGACAACGGGATGCTCGCCATCGTCGGCCGCAAGAAAGAGGTCATCATTCGCTCCGGCTTCAACGTCTACCCCGCCGATGTCGAGGGCGCGCTGTCATCCCATGACGACGTGGCCGAGGCCGCGGTGCTGGGCCGCCCCGTACCCGGCAACGAAGAGGTCGTGGGCTTTGTCACCGCCATGCCCGGCCGCCAGATCGACACCGCCGCCCTGACCGCGTTCGTCCGTGACCAGCTGACCGCCTACAAGGTCCCGTCCGAGATCATCGTGATCGACGCCATGCCCATCGGGCCCACCGGAAAGATCCAGAAGGCCCTGCTGAAGGACAGGCTGTAACCCGCGCGGCGCTTACATGCGCTGCGCGGCGGCCTTGATGATGTTGCGGGCGATGATGATCTGCTGGATCTGGCTGGTGCCTTCATAGATCCGCAGCAACCGGGCGTCGCGATACAGCCGCTCGATCGGGTATTCGGCCATGTAGCCTGCCCCGCCATGCACCTGCACCGCGCGGTCCGCGACACGGCCCGCCATCTCGGTACAGAAATACTTGGCGCAGGACGCCTCGAGCGCGACAGCGCCGGTGGCGTCGTACTTGCGCGCGGTTTCCCGCACCAGCGCCCGGCCCGCCGCCAGCTCTGCCTGGCTGTCGGCCAGCAGACCCTGCACCAGCTGATGTTCGCAGATCGGCACGTTGAACTGCTTGCGCTCCATCGCGTAGCCAAGCGCCTCGTCCAGCATCCGCTGCGCCGTGCCCACGGCCATCGACGACACGTGGATACGCCCCCGGTCCAGCACTTTCATCGCGGTGCGGAAACCCCGGTTCAGGTTCTGCGGCCCGCCGACGATGAACTCTTCGGGGATCCGCACATCCTCGAGGATGACGTCGGAGGTCTTGGTCCCCTTCTGGCCCATCTTGCGATCCGGCGTGGCGATGGTGATGCCGGGCGTATCCGCCGGCACCAGGAAGGCCGACACGCCCCCCGCCCCCGGATCGTCCGGGTTGGTCCGCGCGAACAGGGTAAAGACGTTTGCCCGCACCGCGTTGGTGATGTAGCGCTTGGTGCCGTTGATGACGTAATCGCTGCCATCCTTCCGGGCCGAGGTCCGGATATGCGAGGCATCCGACCCGTTATCCGGTTCGGTCAGCGCAAAGGACGCGATCAGCTCGCCGGAGGCGAGGCCGGGCAGGTATTGCTCCTTCTGCGCGTCGGTCCCCTCCATCACGATGCCCTGGGCGCCGATGCCGACATTGGTGCCGACCAGCGACCGGAACGACATGGAGGCATAGCACAGCGCCTCGACCACCTGGCTTTCCTGAAGCGTGGTCAGTTCCAGCCCGCCAAAGCTTTCGGGAATGGACAGGCCGAACAGGCCCAGATCGCGCATGTCCTGCACGATGTCCTCGGGGATGTCGTCCAGCTCCTCGACCTTGGTTTCCGCCGGGATCAGCCGATCACGGGCGAACCGGGATACCGTGTCCAGAACCTGTTCGAAACTGTCGTCGTCCATCGCCATGCTGGTTCTCCTCCTCGTGACGGTCCGAAGGAGGCTTTGCGCCCGCCCTCCGGTCATGCGGTTTTCTCGCATTCAAGTTTCAAAATGGCAATATACAATACCGCTGTGCAGAATTTATCTCACGTCGGTCCAGCGCACCGACGCAATACCGACGTTATACCGACGTGATACCGATGCGGGTTTTGCCGGTTTCAGGCTGCCGAAATTTTGATCGCGGCGCACCCGTTTGCTCGCCGATGGCCCGCCTTCCCGAACACTTTCCTTGCGCGGTGGCCATCGGTCTCCTACAGGTTGGACCAGCGACAACGGCGTCGCTGATTCCCGAATATGGGCTAATGAGCAAGGCTGCTCGACTGTTGCGTGACACGCGTCGCGCTGATGTCGGCGGCCTTTTTTGCGTTTGAAGGAGTAGGGTTATGAAGAACTTTCCGATGTTCCTCCGGATGGATGGGCGCCGTGTCGTGCTGTGCGGCGGCGGGGAAGAGGTCGCGCGCAAGGCCCGCCTGATCCTCAAGACCGAGGCCCGGATCACCATCCTCGCCGACCACCTCGATCCGGAGCTTTCCGCCCTCGTCGCGTCCGGTCGCGCCGATCACCATATTTCCCTTCAAGATGAAACCTTTAGGGATGCCGCCCTGGTGTTCATCGGCACCGGTGACGACGATCTGGACCTCGACCTTGCCGGGGTCGCCCGCGCCGCCGGGGCCGTGGTCAACGTCATCGACCGCCCCGAATTGTGCGACGCCTTCACCCCTTCCATCGTTGACCGTGACCCGGTTGTCGTGGCCATCGGAACCGAAGGCGCCGCCCCCGTTCTGGGTCGCGCCATCAAGACCGAGATCGAAACCATGCTTGCCCCGCGACTGGGGTCCTTCGTCGCCCTGGCCGGTCGCCTGCGCGGCGCCGTCGCCCAGGCCATTCCCCACGCCGCGCGTCGCGGGTTCTGGGAATGGGCGTTCAGCGGCGAGGCGTATCGCGCCCATCTCGACGGTCGCGAACGCGAGGCCGCGCGTCTGCTCAAGGCCGCGATTGCCGACGGCCATTCCCCTGAAAGCAAAGGACATATCGCGCTGGTCGGGGCTGGCCCCGGGGCACGGGACCTGCTGACCATACGCGCCGTCAAACGGCTGCAACAGGCTGACGTGATCTTCTACGACCGGCTGGTCGACCCCGAGGTGCTTGAGCTTGCCCGCCGCGATGCGGACCGCGTCTATGTCGGGAAAGAGGTCGGCGCCTGTGCTTGGCCGCAGGACAAGATCGACCGCCTGATCGTCGCCGAAGCCTTGCAGGGCAAGCGCGTCGTCCGCCTGAAATCCGGGGATCCGTCGGTTTTCGGCCGCGCCAGCGAAGAGATCGCCGCCGCCCAAACCGCCGGGATCGAGATCGAGATCGTGCCGGGCATCACCGCCGCCTCCGCCGCCGCCGCAACCCTCGGCCGCCCCCTGACCGAACGGGGCGAGACCGATACCTTCGTCATCACCACAGGCACCTGCCGCCCCGGCGATGCCGAGCCCGACCATGCCTTGCTGGCCCGACCCGGCACCTCGATCGCGTTCTACATGGCGGTAGAGAAGGCCGCGCAGGTCCAGGCCGACCTGATCGCCGCCGGGGCCCCCGCGGCCTGTCCGGTGGACATCGTCGCGTCGGTCTGCACCGACCGGCAATCCCATGTCGAAACCACGCTGGGCCACATGGCCGAGACCGTCACGACCCACGGCATCCGCAGCCCGGCTTTGCTGATGGTCCGCTACCCGAAATCGCTGGCGGTCAGCGCTTCCCTGGAAAAGCAGACGGCCGCATAACGCGGCCGCCTTTGTGTCAGAACTGAAAATCAGGATCGGACAACAACTGCGCGATCCTACACGCAATCAGATATCCAGGTTGGCCACGTTCAGTGCGTTGTCGCGGATGAAGTCGCGGCGGGGTTCGACGACGTCGCCCATCAGCTTGGTGAACAGGTCGTCGGCCTCTGCCATGTCGTCGACCTTGACCTGCAGCAGGGTGCGCGCCTCGGGGTCGAGGGTCGTCTCCCAGAGCTGTTCGGGGTTCATCTCGCCCAGACCCTTATAGCGCTGCAATTGCAGGCCACGTTCGCCTTCCTCGAGGATCGCGTCCAGCAGGTCGAGCGGGCCGTAGATCGGCTGGCTGCGATCGCGGCGCGCTAATTGGGCGGGGCGTGCATAGACGTCCTGAAGGGATTGGGTCAGTTGGCCAAGGCGGCGCGCCTCGCCCGAATTCAGGGCGGGGCCATCCAGGGTACGGACCTCTTCGACGCCACGCAGGACGCGGGACAGGCGGATGCCGTGATCCTGGGTCAGACGCCCCTGCCAGCCGCGTTCATATTCCAGCGCGACCTGGTCCAGACGGGCGGCCACGTTGTTGGCCACGCCCTGCAGGTCGTTCTGGACCTCGCCGGGCAGGAAGGCGCCGGCAATGGCGGCCTGTTCCAGGATGTGGCGCGGGTAGTGGGTCGGGAAGCTGTCGATATAGCGGCGGGCCTGGCGGGCCTCCGTCACGACGCGGACAAGGTCGGGGCCGGCGATCTCGTCGCCATTGCCGAGCCGCAGGACCGCGCCCTCGGTGCCCTGGTCGATCAGGTAATCCTCCATCGCGGCCTGGTCCTTCAGGTAGACCTCGGACTTGCCGCGGCTCACCTTGTAGAGCGGCGGCTGCGCGATATAGAGGTAGCCGCCCTCGATCAGCTCGGGCATCTGGCGGTAGAAGAAGGTCAGCAGCAGCGTCCGGATATGGGCACCGTCGACGTCGGCGTCGGTCATGATGACGATCTTGTGGTAGCGCAGCTTCTTGATGTCGAATTCGTCCCGGCCGATCCCGGTGCCAAGCGCCATGACGAGGTTGCCGATCTCCTGAGAGCTCAGCATCCGGTCGAACCGCGCGCGTTCCACGTTCAGGATCTTGCCTTTCAGCGGCAGGATCGCCTGGGTGGAGCGGTCGCGACCCGTCTGGGCCGAACCACCTGCGGAGTCACCCTCGACGAGGAAGACTTCGGTCTTGGACGGGTCCTTTTCGGAACAATCCTTCAGCTTGCCAGCCAGGTAATTCACGTCCATCGCCGTCTTGCGGCGGGTCAGTTCGCGGGCCTTGCGGGCCGCTTCACGTGCCACAGCCGCCTCGATGATCTTGCCGACGATCATCTTGGCCTCGTTGGGGTTTTCCTCGAACCATTCCGACAGCTTTTCGCCGACCAGGTTCTCGACCGCGGGCCGGACTTCGGAGGATACGAGCTTGTCCTTGGTCTGGGACGAGAATTTCGGATCGGGCACCTTCACGGACAGCACGCAGGTCAGACCTTCGCGGGCATCGTCGCCGGTAAAGGACACCTTTTCCTTCTTGGCGATCCCGCTATCGGCGGCATAGCGCGTCAGGGTCCGCGTCAGCGCGCCCCGGAAGCCCGCCATATGGGTGCCGCCGTCGCGCTGCGGGATGTTGTTGGTGAAGGGCAGAACCGTCTCGTGGTAGCTGTCGTTCCACCACATCGCGACCTCGACACCGATGCCGTCGCGTTCCCCCTCGACGAAGATGGGGTCTTCCATCATCGCCTGCTTGGACCGGTCGAGATACTTGACGAATTCCTTCACGCCGCCCTCGTAGAACAGCTCGGTCTTGAGCGGTTCGGCGGGGCGTTCGTCTTCCAGCACGATGCGGACGCCGGAATTCAGGAAGGCCAGTTCGCGCAGGCGCTTTTCCAGCGTCGGGTAATCGTATTCCAGGTTCGAGAACGTCTGCAGCGAGGACAGGAACCGCACCTCGGTCCCCTTCTCGCCCTCGGCATCGCCAACAACCTCGAGCGGGGCCACGGTTTCGGAATTTTCGAACCGGACGTAGTGTTCTTTCCCGTCACGCCAGATGCGTAGCTCAAGCCAGTCGGACAGCGCGTTCACCACCGAAATGCCGACGCCGTGCAGGCCGCCCGACACCTTGTAGGAGTTCTGGTCGAACTTCCCGCCGGCATGGAGCTGGGTCATGATGACCTCAGCGGCGGAAATGCCCTCCTCCGCGTGCATGTCGACCGGAATTCCGCGCCCGTTATCGCGCACGGAAACCGAATTATCGGCATGAATTTTCACCCGGACAAAGTCCGCATGACCGGCCAAGGCCTCGTCGATGCCGTTATCCACGGCCTCGTAGATCATGTGGTGCAGACCGGACCCGTCATCGGTGTCACCGATATACATGCCGGGGCGCTTGCGGACAGCATCCAAACCCTTGAGAACTTTGATGGAATCGGCGCCGTACTGCGGTTCTTGCTGCTGTGGTTCAGCCATGCGGTGAAGACCTTTGTTATTCTGCCCGTTTTATACTGTCCGTTGGGGGTAATGTCACGCCCGTGACACAATATTTGGTGGTCCGCACCGGGGCGGTGAAAGCGGAAAAATGCGCAGGTTTTGACGGTGCGGATCCGGGCGCCCGGCGGGTGCTAGAGAACCGCGATCAACACCCCGACCAGGATCATCAATCCGCCCGCGATCAGGTTGGTCCGGCGGATCGCCTCGCCCGAGGCCAGGAACCGGCGGATGCGGTCCACGAAGGCCGCGAAGATCAGGTTGCCGATGAACGGGACCAGCATCGAGGTCGCCATGATCGCGGCGATATCGACCCAGGTCACCTGCGTCAGATCGAAGAAGCCGGGCAGGACGCCCATGTAGAACAGGATCGCCTTGGGGTTGCCCAGGATCACCACAAGGCCCGCGATGAACCCGGCCCACATGCCGGGCCGCGTCAGGCGACTGTCCCCGGCGATGGTCTTGTCCGCATTGCGGATCAGCAGCACACCCATCGTCACGAACATCCCCGCACCGACATAGCGCAGGATGGTCAGGAACTCCTCCATCTGGCCAACGATCCAGGTCACCCCGAGGATCGCCAGAAGCGGCCAGAGCGCATCGCCGATCACAACGCCAAGGGCCAGCGGCCAGGCGGAATGGAACCCGCCCGACAGCGCGCGGGCGGTCAGGGCCAGCCAGACAGGCCCCGGCGTCAGGAACAGGATGAAAAGCGCCCCGGCGTAAAGCGCCAGTTCGGTTGCGGAAAGGGTCATGCGGGATCCGGTATGGTCAATGTGCCGTCGTCGTTCACGGTCCAGAAGGGGTTGTGGGCCAGTTCCCAGACATGCCCATCGGGATCGGCGTAATAGCCGGAATAGCCGCCCCAGAACACCTCCTCGGGGCTCTTGAGGGCCGTGGCCCCCGCGGCCAGCGCGGCGGCATAGGCAGCGTCGACGCCCTCGCGATCCGGAAAGTTCTGCGCCAGGGTCATCGCCCCCGTGCCAAGCGTCGCGCCGGGACGGCCCTGATCCTTGGCCAGCGGGTCGAGCCCGAACAGGCCCAGCGCCATGCCATGCATCCGGTAGAAGACGACGCCCGGCTGTTCATCCACCGGCGTCCAGCCCAGGTCCGCATAGAAGGCTCGGGCCCGGTCCAGATCGGACACGCCGAGGGTAATCAGGTTCACGCGCTGCGGTGTCATGCCGGTCCTTCCGTCTCTATGCGACTGGTGCCGTCGGTTTCGGTGACAGACAGGAATTGCGCCCTGTCGCCAAGCTCCTCGAACAGATCGAGACCTGTTCCCGTCATCCAGGCCTGCGCCCCCAGGGCGCAAACTTCGTCATAGAGCGCGGCACGGCGACCGGCGTCAAGATGCGCTGCCACCTCGTCCAGCAGAAGGATCGGGGGCGCGCCGAAATCCTCTGCCAGCGCCCGCGCATTGGCGAGGATCAGCGAAATCAGCAGCGCCTTCTGCTCACCGGTCGATGCATCGCGGGCGGCGATCCCCTTGGCGGCCCAATGCGCCTCCAGGTCGACGCGGTGCGGCCCGATCAGCGTCCGCCCGGCGGCCAGGTCGCGGCGACGGTTCTCGGCCAGCGCCTGGCGCATGGCCTCTTCCGTGGGGGGCAGGTCGCCATCGGCATGGCTCATGGCCAGGTCCGGCGCGGGAAAGGCCGTGGCGGCACCGACCGTCGCCTCTGACAGCAGACGCAGGGCCTCTTCCCGGTTGGCGGTGATACGGGCGCCGGATTCGGCCATCTGCGCCTCGACGGCCGTGTACCAATGCGCGTCGCGCACCATGTCCTTCAGTAGCCGGTTCCGCTCCCGCATGGATTTCTCATAGGCCAAAGAGGCTTCGGCGTGACCGGGCAGAAAACTCAGCGTCATGCGGTCCAGGAACCGCCGCCGCCCCTCCGCGCCCTCGATCCACAGCCTGTCCATGCTCGGCACCAGCCACAGCACCCGTGCGATGCGCCCCAGCCCCGATTGCGGGGCTGTCTTGCCATCGATGCGCACATTGCGGGACTGGCCCGGCTCCGCGCTGGTTTCAACCTCGTGCACCTGGTGCAGTGATTGCATGACACCGGACAATTTCCAGCCGATCGCCTCGGGCCGCCGGATCAGATCCTCGGCCCCGGCCCGGCGCAGCCCGCGACCGGGCGAAAACATCGACACGGCTTCCAGCAGCGCGGTCTTTCCGGCACCGTTGGGCCCATGGATCGCAAGCGGCCTGCCGTCGATCTCAAGCTCCGCCCGCCGGTAGGAACGGAAGTGCGACAGGGTCAGCCGGGTCAGACAAAGCCGTCCCATGCACCCCCCTGCTTCATCTTGCCAGAAATACTCTCGCCGAAGGCAAGGCCGCGCCAGCGGCCTCCTCCGTCGGGGATCACACGCGCATCGGCATGACGACGTAGACCGCCGACGTGTCGTTGCCTTCGCGCATCAGGGTCGGGTCGCCCGAGGAGTTGAACAGGAAGACAGCGTTCTCCCGATCCACCTGGGAGGCGATCTCCAGCAGGTATTTCGCGTTGAACCCGATCTCCAGCCGCTCGTCGCCATAGGCCACGGCCAGCTCTTCCTCCGCGGCACCGCTGTCGGGCGCGTTGACCGACAGGATCAGCCGATCCTCGTCCAGCGCCAGCTTGACCGCGCGGGACCGTTCCGACGACACCGTCGCGACACGGTCGACCGCCCGGGCGAAATCGCTGGCATCGACTTCCATCTTCTTGGTGTTCCCCTGAGGGATCACGCGGGTGTAATCCGGGAAGGTCCCGTCGATCACCTTCGAGGTCAGGGTGATATCCGGCGTGGCAAAGCGCACCTTGGTTTCCGACACCGACACCGCGACCTGCAGCTCGTCATCATCCAGCAGCTTGCGCAATTCGCCCACGGTCTTGCGGGGCACGATCACGCCGGGCATGTCTTCCGCGCCGCTGGGCAGGTCCGCGTCGATCCGCGCCAGGCGGTGACCGTCGGTAGCCACGCAGCGCAGCACGCGGGCGCCATCGGATTCGGAGATGTGCATGTAGACGCCGTTCAGATAGTAGCGCGTCTCTTCGGTCGAAATGGCGAATTTGGACTTGTCGAACAGGCGGCGCAGAACCGGCGCGGGGGCCGAGAAGTTCGACGCATATTCCGACGAGGCCATGACCGGGAAATCTTCTTTCGGCAGCGTCGCCAGGTTGAAGTTCGACCGGCCCGCCGCGACGGTCAGGCGACCCGCGGTGCCATCCTCGGACAGGGTCACCTGCGCACCATCGGGCAGCTTGCGGACGATTTCATGCAGTGTCACGGCGCTGACGGTAGTTGCACCGGCGCGTTCGACCATGGCGTCGGCCTTGTCGACGACCTCGATATCAAGGTCTGTGGCGCGGAACTGGACCTGGTTGCCCTCGGCCTCGATCAGGACGTTGGCGAGGATCGGAATGGTGTTCCGCCGCTCGACAACCGACTGGGCCTGGGACACGGCCTTTAGCAGCGCCGCACGTTCGATGCTGAATTTCATGACCCTCACTCCTGTCAGATGCCGGGACCGGAAACCTACCGGTTTCCACCCGTAGCACAACGGTTTTGTTGCTTTTTCCTTTTTAGTTAGGGGCAGGTCAAGGTAGACCGCTGCGCGAAACGCAAAATGCCAGGCTCTTGGGTGACGAATTCAGTCACCTGAGGCCTGTCACGTTGACATTGGCAGCAGCGCGGGCTCACGTCTTTATCCAGCGCCACCCGCCATATTTTTCAGCCAACGTGGCGCCAATCACAAAAACCACGCGTTCCGATACGCAAAAGAGACACCTTATTATGCGCACCACAAAAGCCCTGGCCCTTGTGGCCAGCCTGCTGGCTCCGTTGGCCACGACGTTGCCCGCCAAGGCCCAGACCACCGTTTATTACGACACCATCCAGAATTGGGAAATCACCAGCCGCCCCGGCTTTTTCTGCCGCGCGACGCTGACGCAGCCCAATAGCGAAAAGCTGATGATCGCGTGGAATGCAGACAATTTCATGGATGCCAGCGTGAACTGGCCCGGGTTGCAGGCCTTCGATATGGCCCATTACGGGCTGCGGTTCTGGTTCGGCTTCGATCCCTCCGCCGCCGAGGAAACCGAGGCCGTCCCCTTCAACATCGAAACCGGAGAGGAATGGCTGGCGCTGTTCCAGGACAACCTGAGCGAGGATCCGGGCCATGTCGACGCGCTGAAGAACAGCGCCTCGCTGGACGTGATGCTGTCTGGCCGCAACCTTCGGTTCCCGCTGGACGGGTCACATGCCGCAATCACCGCGCTGCAGGAATGTGTCGCAGGCGCGCAGAGCCAGTCGAACGCCGCGCCGACCGGATACACGCTGATGCTGGCCGGCTTCGACGGAGGCCGTTTCATGCGCGGGCGCGATGGCCAATGGCACGAACAGGGCGAGAATGGCGGCGAATTCACCTTCATGGAAACCAGCGCCACGGAGGACCGGGTGTTTCTTCATGACGCAAGCCGTGACATGCGGCTCATTCTCGATCTTGGCATGAACCAGATCTATTACGCCGGGCCGGGCGAAGAGTATCGCACGCTTTACGCGATCACGGCGGTGGAATGACCTTGACCCCCTGACGAGGAGCCAAAAGAAAAGCGCACCACCCGACGGGCGGTGCGCTTTTTCGTGTCTTGTGCGTCGCTCAGGCTTCGAGGGCGCGGCGCAGCAATTCCAGGTCTTCGGCGATCTGGCCGTCCTGCAGCTTCAGTTCCTCGATGCGGCGCACCCCGTGGATCACGGTGGTGTGGTCGCGCCCGCCAAAGCGGCGGCCGATCTCGGGCAGCGACCGCGAGGTCAGCTGCTTGGCCAGGTACATCGCAACCTGGCGCGGACGGGCATAGGTGCGCACACGCTTGGGTCCGATGATGTCGGACAGGCGGATGTTGTAATGCTCGGCCACCTTGCGCTGGATCTCTTCCACGGTGATCTTCCGTTCGGAGGCCCGCAGGATATCAGCCAGGCATTCCTGGGTCAGGTCCAGCGTGATCTCGCGACCCACCAGCGACGAGAAGGCAAAGAGTCGGGTCAGAGCCCCCTCGAGCACCCGCACGTTGGTCGAGATGCGGTGTGCCAGAAATTCCAGCACGCCGTCGGCCATCTTCAGACCCGGATACTGGGCACGATGGGCTTCGACCTTGCTTTGCAGGATGCCGAGACGCAGTTCGTAATCGGTCGGGTGCAGGTCGACGATCAGGCCACATTGCAGGCGCGAGCGGATGCGCTCTTCCATGTCGGTCATTTCGCCCGGCGCACGATCGCCCGAGATGATGATCTGCTTGTTCTGGTCCACCAGCGCGTTGAACGTGTGGAAGAACTCGTCCTGCGTGGAATCCTTGCCGGCGATGAACTGCACGTCATCGACCATCAGCACGTCGACGGTACGGAACAGCGACTTGAAATCCATCGTGCGACGTTCGCGGATCGCCTGAACGAAGCGGTACATGAACTGCTCGGCCGACAGGTAGACAACGGTCAGGTCGGGGCGATGCGTCTGAAGCTCCCATGCGATGGCGTGCATCAGGTGCGTCTTGCCCAGGCCAACGCCACCATAGAGGAACAGCGGATTGAAGGTGACCGGCCCGGCCTCGGCCACGCGACGAGCGGCGGCATGGGCCAGCTCGTTCGGGGACCCAACCACGAAACGGTCGAAGGTAAAGCGCGGATCCAGCGGCGCCGGCTGCAACATCGAATCCAGCGCCTGGTTGCGCGGCGGCGCGACAGGTGCCGCAACGGCAGGCTGAGCCTCGGGCTCGATGTCCTCCGGCACGTCCTTCGCAACAGGCTGCGACGCGTTGGCCGCGACGGACGACTCGATCACCTTGAACTCAAGCCGACGGATTTGCGCATCCACTGCGGAAACCTCGCCCAGAATCAGGTCTCCGAAGTTGCGCGACACGTAGGTGCCTGCCCAGGAATTCGGCGCACCGATGACGGCAACGCCGTTCTCCGTGTGGTCGTATTCCAGTGGTTCTATCCAGCTCTTGAAGTTGTTTTGCCCGACATTCTTCAGAAGTTTCTGCTTAACCATGCCCCATTGGTCTTTGGTCATTTCCGTTATTGCCCCCAACTACGGCTCTTGTTTCTGAATACGCGCACCGGTCCCTCCGATACCGCGTACGATCACATGCCGCAGAACAAACAGATACCCCGCCAGCCAAGCAGCAGCCAGCAACACCGCTTAGCCTGCGGCGTGGTTTGGAAATACAGCAGAGCAAGTGTGACGACCCAAGTGTCACTCAACCCTAAGCTGCAGAATCCGCCTGTTCCAATGGACAGAAGACCAAAAATCACACAAGCAATTCAGCCAACCTATGTTGGTTATTATTCTGCCTGTGGATCGATCTGACCCGCTGTGCCCCCCAAGACGACGTGAATCGCAAGACTGAACTTAGCAACTCGAACGCGAGAGGCGCAACGGCAAGAAGCGCTTGACTCTAACTTGCTTGAACCCGAATCCCGAAGCGGTGGCGGAAGCGCCACAGTGACGCCAAATAGCAAAAGGGCGCCGATCCGACGGCGCCCTTTCGAGTTCATAGACTTAGCGGTCAGCGCTCAGGCGATTGCCTTCACGCGAGCCGACAGCCGCGACATTTTTCGTGCGGCAGTGTTTTTGTGCATCACGCCCTTGGTGACACCGCGCATCAGCTCGGGCTGGGCGGCCTGCAGGGCAGCGGATGCTGCATTCTTGTCACCCGACGCAATCGCTTCCTCAACCTTACGCAGGTAGGTGCGGATACGCGAGCGACGCGCCTTGTTCACCGTCGTGCGGCGAACCAACTGACGGGCGCGTTTCTTGGATTGAGGCGAATTTGCCATAACTCTATCGTCCCGTTGCTAGGGTTCATGTGTTCTGAAGCCGCGCTATTAGGACCGACTCGCGGCAAAGTCAACACTCTTGCCCGGTTTCGGCCCGACTAGTTTACGTTTCCGCGTCGGGATCCGGGCGCCCCTCGCCCAGTTTCGTGCATACGACAAGGATTCGCGCGGGCTCTTCCCCGGCAGCGGCATAAAGGTGTCCGCGGCCGCTGTCGAAATACATCGTGTCGCCTTCGTTCAGCGTGACATCGTCGCGACCTTCCAGCTGCACGATCAGACGACCGGACAGGACCATCAGGAATTCCTCTCCGGGATGGCTTACCATGCGGTCGAACTGCATCTGTTGCAGCGGCTTGAGCGTGCCCATCATCGGAACCATGCCCTTGTCGCGTACGTCGGGGTGCAGCATCTCGTAGGTGTAGTTCTCGGTTTCCAGGTAGCCGAACTCTCCCTTGCGGGCCACGGCGCAGGTGCCCGGTTCGAACCGCCCGCCCCTGGTCGAGAACAGTTCCGACACGTCGACGCCCAGCCCACGCGCAAGGCCCGAGAACCTGTCGTAGGTCGGGGCCATCAGCCCGCGTTCAACCTTGGAAATGGTGGAGATCGCCAATCCGCTGCGATCCGACAGGGCCTGGATCGTCAGACCGCGCGATTCCCGCAGCTCCTTGACGCGACGGCCCAGAGCCGTGCGGCTTTCCTCTGCATCGAGCGCATCGGCACTCAGGGCGCGTTGTGAATTTGGCGACATGCTAGTACCCACACTCCAACGTTAAGAGACCTTTCCGGACAAAGCCAACATTTTCCTATTGGAAAAATTTCTTTGCGCAGCAGTCCAACACTGCTAGGCTGACAACCCAAGTTCCCATGCTAGTCAGGTGTTTGTCCGGGTGAAAGGTTCAGTTTTTGATATCGTCGTGATCGGTGGCGGCATGGCCGGCGTCTCGGCCGCGGCCGAGTTGGCAGGTCACGCCCGGGTCCTCCTGATCGAGACAGAGTCACAGCCGGGCTATCACGCAACGGGCCGATCCGCCGCGATCCTGGCCCAGACCTATGGCAGCGGCCCGGTCCGCGACCTGACTGCAGCCTCCGCCAGGTTCTTCGACACGCCGCCCGACGGGTTCGTCGATGTACCGCTTCTGTCGCCGCGTGGGCTGATGCTGATCGCGCGCGACGACCAGTTGGACGGACTGCGCGCCATGCATGCGGAGCTGTCGGTGTCAGGCTACCTGTCGCTGATCGACGCGGCAGAGGTCGAGGACCGCGCGCCGATCCTGCGCAAGGGCTACGCTGCCGGCGGCATCTTCAATCCGCACGCACAGGACATTGACGTGCATGGCTTGCTGCAGGGCTATCTGCGCCTGTTCCGGGCCCGCGGCGGCGAAGTAACAACGAAGGCCGAAGTCACCGGACTGACGCGCGACGGTAATACCTGGACGATCACCACCGGCACGGACACCTACCAGGCCGGCACGATCGTCAACGCCGCCGGCGCATGGGCCGATCAGGTGGCCGACCGCGCCGGAGTACAGCCGATCGGGCTGGCGCCCCTGCGGCGCAGCGCCCTGACCTTCAGCCCGCCAGACGGGATCGACTCCGATGCCCTGCCGATGATGGTCGACGCCGAGGAACAATTCTACCTCAAGCCCGAAACCGGCAAGCTTCTGGCCTCTCCGGCGAACGAAGACCCCTCGGCCCCCTGCGATTCCCAACCCGACGAGATGGATATCGCCATCGCGATCGACCGGGTCCTGACGGCCTTCGACCTCGACGTCCGGCGGATCGAGGCAAAATGGGCCGGCCTGCGCACCTTTGCACCCGACCGTGCCCCCGTCTGCGGATATGATCCGCAGGCAGAAGGCTTTTTCTGGCTTGCAGGCCAGGGCGGATACGGCATTCAGACGGCACCGGCGCTGGCGCGCCTGACCGCACACCTCATTACCGGCGCAGCCCCGGACCCGGACTTTCTGGCAACCGGGCTGGCCATCGACACTTTGTCACCGGCACGGTTTCATCGAGCAGCCGCCAAATGACAACGACCAAACCAGGGAGAAAGACATGAAATTCAAGACGATACTGGCGGCTCTGACCGCCACCGCAATTTCAGCCGGCGCTGCCGTCGCAGATTGGGCACCTTCGGGGCCGATCAAGCTGTGGATCGGGTTCGGCGCGGGCGGTGAAACCGATACGCTGGGCCGCCTGATCGCCAAGGACATGAGCGAAGCGACCGGATGGGACATCGTGGTCGAGAACAAGCCCGGCGGAGGCGGCATCGCCATGTTCACCCAGCTGGCCACCGTGCCGCCGGACGGGCAGACGCTGGGCATGGGCGTGACCATGCCCGTCCTCGTCAACCTGACGGTGCGGCCCGACCAGATCCCCTTTGACCTGGACAGCTTCGACTACCTCAACACCGTGGCGCTGGCCCAGCTTGGGATCATCGCAAAGGCCGACGCGCCCTTCGACGACCTGGAAAGCTTCATCGCCTATTCCAAGGAAAAGGGCGGCGCGCTGATGGCCTTCGACGCCAAGCCGCAGGAACTGCTGATGAATGTCATCAACGGCCAGTCCGATGCGGGCGTGAAACTGCTGTCGACGAAATCCTCTGCCGAGGCGCTGCAGCAGGTTCTTGGCGGGCACGTGGACGCGGCGTTCAATGCCGGCGCCCATATCCCCTACCTCGACAGCGGTGAGGTCAAGATGATCGCGTCGGCCAATGCCTCGCGCCATTCCTACGCCACCGATGTCGCCACCGTGCCGGAACAGGGCTACGACATCTATGTCGATCCGTGGTTCTACATCGCCGCGCCCGCCGGTCTGCCCGAGGACGCGAAAGAAGCGCTGAGCGGGGCGATCTCGGCCGCGCTGGCCTCCGACGCGACGAAAGAGGCTATCATGAACTCCATGCATACCGAACCCTCCATGGCGGGCCCGGAAGAGACCAAGCAGATGCTGGTCGACGGCCTTGCCAATGTCGGAACGCTCTTCGGCAAGTGACATCGGTCGGGGCGCGGCCTATACCGCGCCCCGAACTGAAGGAAAGGGCGCCGCCGCGTGGGCCAGAAAAGCATCAATCGCCTCTCCGGGGTTGCGGTCGCCTTGTTCGGGGCGGCGATGCTGCTCTGGATCATTCCCGCCCATACCGAAACCGTCAGTTATGGCTGGGTGAAACCCGATACGCTGCCCAAGGCCTGCGCCTGGGCCCTTGCCGGCCTTGGCCTGATCCAGGCGCTTCTGCCGAAGGGCGAGGTTGCGCTGGACGGTGGTGAATTCGTGATTGTGGCCGTTGCGGCAGTGCTGTCCGCCGGGGCGATCTGGGCGCTTGGAAAGATCGGGTTTCTTGTCGCCGCACCGGTTTTCGCGGCTCTGCTGATCGCGGTGATCCGCGAACGCCGCATCGGTTGGATCGCGGCCACGATCATCGGGGCGCCCGCCCTGATCTGGGTCGTCGTCGACCTGTTGCTTGGCCGCCCGCTGCCCTGAGGATCCCATGCCAGAGATTTCGATCATCCTCGCCGGGTTTGCCGATGCCTTTACCTGGGTGAACCTGCTGTTCGTGATGCTGGGCGTCGCGGCGGGCCAGATGGTCGGGGCGATCCCCGGCATCGGCCCGATCATGGCCATGGCCATCGCGATCCCCTTCACCTTCGCGCTGGACCCGCTGGTCGCGATTTCCTTCCTCGTGGGTGTCAACAAGGGCGGGCTGTTCGGCGGCGCGATCCCCGCGATCCTGATCAACACGCCCGGCACGCCCGATGCCGCGGCGACGACGCTGGACGGACATCCGCTGGCCAAGGCGGGCAAGCCGGTCAAGGCGACGCGCATGGCGCTGTTCGCGTCCGTCACCGGGGACACGGTGTCGGATATCGTGCTGATCACGCTGGCCGCACCGCTGGCCGGGCTGTCCCTGCAGATGGGCCCGGTCGAGATCCTGGCGCTGATGATCTTTGCTTTCTCGATCATCTCGGGACTGATCGGGGATAGCCTGATCAAGGGGCTGATCGCTGCCGTCGCGGGCCTGCTGCTGGCCACTGTCGGGCTGGACCCCGAACATGGTACGCCTCGCTTCTACTTCGGCTATTTCGAGCTTTATGACGGTGCGTCCCTTGTTGCCGTGGCCATCGGCATGCTTGCCGTGGCCGAGATCTTTCGCCGGATCGCTGCGGCCCGCCGCGCCGGGCCGCAGCCCGCGATTTCGCTGGGCAATGACGATCCCGCGGCGCAGCGCGTGTCCTGGGCGGAATATTGGGGCTGCCGCTTTGCCATAGCGCGGGGCGCGGCGATCGGCACCCTGCTGGGCGCCATTCCCGGCATCGGATCGACCGCCGCCGCCTTCATGTCCTACAGCGCCACCAAGAAGACCGGCACCGGAGGCGGGCCGGAATTCGGTCAGGGCAACCTGCGGGGCATCGCCGCCACGGAAAGCGCCAACAGCGCCGTCATGGGCGCCAACCTGATCCCGCTTCTGGGCATCGGGATCCCCGGCTCCATCGGGGCGGCGCTGCTGATCTCGGCCTTCAAGATCCACGGTATCCAGCCCGGTCCCCTGCTGTTCCAGACCCAGGCGCGGCTGATCTACGGGCTGTTCGGCGCGATGCTGATGGCCAACCTGATGAACCTGCTGATCGGGCAGGTGTCCCTGCGGCTCTGGGCGCGGGTCATCCGGGCACCGGAAAGTGTCATCTTTCCCGCCGCGCTGCTGTTCTGTTTCGTAGGCGTCTACCTGTCGACCGGCGGTCTGTTCGGCGTCGGGCTGATGCTGGTCTCGGCCTGCGTGGGCTACGTGATGATGGCCTTCGGCTACCCCGTCATCGTCTTCATCATCGCCTTCTTCCTTGGCGCCGGGTTCGAACGGGCCCTCAGCCAGTCGCTGGTGATCCTCGATGGCAATC
The DNA here is from genome assembly GCF_000768315.1 of Pseudooceanicola atlanticus. Taxonomy (GTDB): domain Bacteria; phylum Pseudomonadota; class Alphaproteobacteria; order Rhodobacterales; family Rhodobacteraceae; genus Pseudooceanicola; species Pseudooceanicola atlanticus. The sequence continues at coordinate 19,419 of NZ_AQQX01000001.1, read as the reverse complement.
CGCTCGCGGTGGTTCAGCACCCCGTCGCGCTGGCTTTGCTGATCCTTGCCGCCGTAACCGTGATATGGCTGTCCCGCGGGCGAGGCTGACCCCGCACAGCCACCGACAGGAGCGTCCCATGAACATCCTTTTCATCATGTATGACCAGCTGCGGTTCGATTACCTGTCCTGCGCCGGTCATCCGTCCCTGAAGACGCCGAATTTCGACCGGGTCGCGGCGCGGGGCGTGCGGTTCACCCAGGCGCATGTGCAATCGCCGATTTGCGGCGCGTCGCGGATGTCGTTCTATACTGGGCGCTACACGTCCAGCCACGGCGCGCAATGGAACGGATACCCCTTGCGGGTGGGCGAGATGACGATGGGCGACCACCTGCGCAAGCTGGGCATGGGCTGCTACCTCATCGGCAAGACCCACATGATCGCCGATGCCGAGGGCATGGATCGTCTGGGCCTGTCGCCCGACACGGTGATCGGCGCACGGCAATCGGAATGCGGGTTCGACGCGATCATCCGCGATGACGGATTGTGGGGCGAAGGGCCGGACGGGTTCTACGACCAGAAGCGAAGCCCCTATAACGAATACCTCAAGGAAAAGGGCTATCCGTCGGAAAACCCCTGGGCCGATTTCGCCAATGCCGGCATCTCGGACGACGAGATTGCCAGCGGCTGGTTCTTCATGAACGCCGACAAGCCCGCGAATATCCGCGAGGAAGACAGCGAAACCCCCTGGCTGACCGACCGCACGCTGGAATTCCTGGCGCAGGCCGATGAGCCCTTCTGTGCCCATATCTCCTACATCAAGCCGCATTGGCCCTATATCGTTCCGGCGCCCTACCACGACATGTTCGGCCCGGCCGATGTGCCGCCCGCGACGCGCAGCGACAGCGAACGGGACAATCCGCATCCGGTCTACGGCGCCTTCATGTCCAACAATATCGGCAAGTCCTTTTCCCGTGACGAGGTCCGCGAAAAGGTCATCCCCGCCTATATGGGCCTGATCAAGCAATGCGACGACCAGCTGGGCCGCATCCTCGATCACCTCGAAGCGACGGGCGCCATCGACAACACGATGATCGTGCTGACCTCGGATCACGGCGATTACCTGGGCGATCACTGGCTGGGCGAAAAGGACCTGTTCCACCAGCAATCGGTGAAAATCCCGCTGATCATTGCCGATCCCCGGACCGAGGCAGACGCCACCCGCGGCACCACCTGCGATGCGCTGGTCGAGGCAATCGACCTGACCGCCACCTTCATCCAGGCCGCCGGCGGCGACGTGCCCGACCACATTGTCGAGGGGCGGTCGCTGCACCCCTTCCTCTTCGGGGAAACGCCCGGGAATTGGCGCGAGGTCGCGATCAGCGAATACGATTATTCCGTCACCAAGATGCGCGACATGCTGGGCGTGAAAAGCCGCGATGCGCGGCTTTTCATGGTGTTCGACGGCCGGTGGAAGATGATCCATGCCGAGGGTGGCTTCCGCCCCATGCTGTTCGACCTGGAAACCGACCCGGAAGAATTCAACGACCTGGGCGACGACCCCGCCTATCAAAACCAGATCGACCGGCTTTACGATCACCTTCATGCCTGGGCCCTGCGGATGTCGCAGCGCGTCACCCGGTCCGAGGCGCAGCTCGAGAGGATGCGAACCCGTGCCGCCAAGGTCGGGATCCTGCCCTTCCTCTACGACGGCAGCGAGGTGCCGGAGGCCCTGACCGCGCGCTATCGCGGCAAGGCCCCGGCGGATTACACCAAGGACTGAGGCTCAGCCGCGGAACTGGCGCTGGAACTTGGCCATACCGCCGATCCAGCGGCCGTAATTCGATACCTTGGCCTCCATGTAGCCCTGCACCTGCGGATGCGGCAGGATCAGGAAGTCCTCGTTCCGAATGCCGTCCAACGCGGAATCCGCCACGGCCTCTGCGGTCAGGACACCGTCACCGGATTGCGGGCCGTCGCCACCGATCCCGCTGAGCATCGGGGTGGCCACGCCCTGCGGACACAGGATCGACACCCGGATCCCCTCGTCCCGATGCGAGATTGCCAGGTTTTCGGCAAAGCCCACCGCGGCGTGCTTGGTCGTCGAATAGGTGGCGCTGCCGATCTGGCTCAGCAGGCCCGCGGCGCTTATGGTATGCAGAAAATGGCCGCCGCCCCGCGCGATCATCCGGGGTACGAGAATTCGGGCGGCATGGATATGGGCCATCACGTTGACCTCCCATGCGGCCTGCCATTCCTCGGCAGAGGCCCCGGCGGCATTGACCACTGCCGGGTCGAACCCGTTGGCGATCCCGGCATTGGAACACATCAGATCGACCGGGCCGTGATCCTCTTCGACCTTGTCTATCATGGCTTCGATCTGGGCACCGTCCCGCACGTCGACGCGGGATCCGGTTCCTCCGATCTCCTCCGCGACGCGGGCGGCGCCCTCTCCGTCCAGGTCACAGACATGGACATGGGTCGCGCCATCCCGCAACAGCGCCCGCGCCAAGGCCGCGCCGATCCCCTGTGCACCGCCGGTGACAATGGCCACCTTTCCCGCAATTTCCATCATGCTCCTCCCAAATGGCATACCATTTCTTGTCAATCCTGCCGCCCGCTCCTAGAAGCGGGGCAGATCGTTCCCTGAAAGGCGTGACATGAACCCGACCCTGCCGCAATGGATTACCGACCTCGACCAGAGCGCCCGGCACGACGTGATTCCGGCGGGCGATGTCGCGATCCACTGGCGCAGCTGGGGCGAGGGAGAACCGCTGATCCTGCTGCATGGCGGCAGCGGGTCCTGGATGCACTGGGCGCGCAATATTGGCCCGTTGTCCGAACGTTACCGCGTGATCGTGCCCGACCTGCCCGCCTTCGGCGATTCCGACAGTTTCGAAACGACCAGCCTGGATGCCTACGGCGCGCTGCTGGTTCCGGGGATCCGCGCGCTGACCGACGGGCCGGTGCGGATCGCCGGATTTTCCTTTGGCAGCGTCATCGGGCTCTCGCTGTTCGCGCACGGGATCAACGGGCCGGATTACGTGATGCTGGGCTCTCCGGTGCTGGGCAAGGTGCACCCGGTCACGGATCAATTGCAGAAATGGCGCGGCCTGCCCGATCCCGCGGACCGGCTGGCGGCGCATCGCAACAATGTCGCGATGCTGATGATCCACGACCCCGCCAAGGTGACGGACGAAGCGGCGGCGATCCAGATGTCCCACGCCGAACGGGCGCGCGGACGGTATCGCGGGATTTTCCATGGCATCGACGTGCTCGCGTACCTGTCGCAACGCGCGGGCAAGCTGTCGGTTATCTATGGCGATCACGACGCCCTGTGCTGGCGGCATCTGCCGGAACGGCAATCGCTTGTCGAAAAACTGGAGGGGGCGGCAGAGTTTACCCTTCTGCCCGGTGTCGGGCACTGGGTGCCCTACGAAGCCGCCGATGACGTCAACCGGCGGCTTCTGGCGCTATAGGATCAGCGGTCGCGGAACTGAGGTTCGCGCTTTTCAAGGAAGGCATTCATGCCCTCGGTCTGGTCATCCGTAGCGAAGAGCGAGTTGAACAGGCGGCGTTCGAACAGCAGACCTTCCTGCAGCGGCACTTCGAAGGACCGGTTCACGGCCTCTTTCGCGGCCATCACGGAAATCATCGACTTCTCGGCGATCTTCGCAGCGGCGCTCATGGCTTCGTCCATCAGCTTTTTCGCGGGCACGACACGGGACACGAGGCCCGAACGCTCTGCCTCTTCGGCATCCATGAAGCGGCCGGTCAGGTTCATGTCCATCGCCTTGGCCTTGCCGATGGCGCGGGTCAGACGTTGGGTGCCGCCGATACCGGCGATGACGCCAAGGTTGATCTCGGGCTGGCCGAACTTGGCATTGTCGGCCGCGATGATGAAATCGCACATCATGGCCAGTTCGCAGCCGCCGCCCAGGGCATAGCCCGACACGGCCGCGATGATCGGCTTGCGGACACGCGTGATCGCGCCGGTTTCGGTTGCAAACAGATCGCCACCGAACACGTCGGTAAAGCTCATCTCGCTCATCATCTTGATATCGGCGCCGGCGGCAAAGGCCTTTTCGCTGCCGGTCAGGACGATGCAGCGCACCTTGTCGTTGCCCTGGGCAGCGGTCAGCGCATCGGCCAGTTCGCCCAGAAGTTTCGTGTTCAGCGCGTTCATCGCGTCCGGACGGTTGAGTTTGACCAGCGCGATGTGGTCCTCAATCTCGACGATAATCGTCTCGTAAGCCATCTATTTGGACATCCAGTTGTGAGTGTTAGCCGCGATTCCCTAACACTTTGCCCCTTCGGATCAAGTTATCTTTGGCATTGCGAACAGTAGAAAGTGGACCGTCCGGATTGCACGATCCGCCGAATCGTCTCGCCGCAGCCGGGGGTGCGGCAGGGCTCTCCCTCGCGGCCGTAGACATCGAAGGAATGCTGGAAATATCCCAGCTCTCCATCGGCTTGCCGAAAATCCTTGAGCGATGATCCCCCGGCGGCGATCGCCCGGTTCAGAACATCCCGGATGATCGGAACCAGGCTGGCGATCCGATCGGCGGCAATCCGGTCACATCTGCGGGTCGGGGCGATACCTGCGCGAAACAAGGCTTCGCAGACGTAGATATTACCCAGCCCCGCCACCACGCGCTGGTCCAGCAGCGCGGCCTTGATCGGCGTCCGGCGCGGTTTCAGCGCGGCGATCAGGTAGGGTTCGGAAAAGGCGTTGCCGAAAGGTTCGGGCCCCAGCGAGGCGAGCAGCGGATGCGCCTCTCCGTCCGACGTGGCGAACAGGTCCATCGCCCCGAAGCGGCGCGGGTCGTTGAAGGTGATGCGCGCGCCATTGGCCATGTGAAAGACGACGTGATCGTGTTTTTCCGGCGCCGGGTGGTCATGTACGAACCGCCCCAGCGGATCGCCCGACACGGTCATCCGTCCCGACATGCCGAGGTGGATCAGCAGGGTCTCGCCCCGGTCCAGATCGGCCAGGATGTATTTCGACCGTCGCCGCAGCCGGTCGACCCGCGCCCCGGTCAGCCGGGCGGCCATGTCCGGCGGAAAGGGCCAGCGCAGGTCCGGGCGGTTCACCTCGGCCTTTTCAATCACGGCCCCCTCCATCGCCGGGCTCAGGCCGGTGCGGACGGTTTCGACTTCGGGCAATTCGGGCATGGTAGCGGCGTGTCCCTGGAACCTGTTGACCGAAAGGGTATTCCACGGCGCGGCAGGCTTGGCCAGATGGCCGGACCTGAAAACCCCGCGAGCGGGCCCAACAGGACCCTCGACAGGGACAAAGCCGCGCATTGGGCCTGTGCCGATTTGACGGTTTGTCCTTCCGTCCCAACTATGGCACTGGGTTCAAGCGCGAATTCAGCCGCAACGGAACAGATCATGAGCGACCAGAAAACCACGCATTTCGGGTTTGAAACCGTCCCCGAGTCGGAAAAGGCCGGGCGCGTTCAGGGGGTCTTCGGGTCTGTCGCCTCCCGCTATGACGTGATGAACGATGCGATGAGCCTTGGCATCCACCGTCTGTGGAAGGACGCGATGATGGACTGGATCGCTCCGCGCGCCGGTCAGCGCCTGCTGGATGTCGCGGGCGGGACCGGGGATATCTCCTTCCGGTTCCTGAAACGGGCGGGCTATGGCCATGCCACCGTTCTGGACCTGACCGAACCGATGCTCGTCGAGGGCCGCAAGCGGGCCGAGGCCGAAAGGATGGCCGACAGTCTCGACTGGGTGGTCGGGGACGCGATGGCATTGCCCTTCGCCGACAATTCCTTCGACGTCTACACGATCAGCTTCGGCATCCGGAACGTCACCCGCCCCGAAGATGCCCTGGCCGAGGCCTATCGCGTCCTCAAGCCCGGCGGCCGCCTGATGGTGCTGGAATTCTCGCAGATCCCGACGCCGGCGCTGCAATGGGCCTATGACCGCTATTCGTTCAACATGATCCCTGCCATGGGCCAGATCATCGCCAATGACCGCGACAGCTATCAGTACCTTGTCGAATCCATTCGGCGTTTCCCGGATCAGGAGACGTTCCTCCAGATGGTCCGCACCGCCGGGTTCGAACAGGCCAAGTACCGCAACCTGACGCTCGGCATCGCCGCGCTGCACTCCGGCTGGAAGATCTGAGCCATGCGAGGCCCCCACAATATCTGGCGCCTTGTGCGCACCGGCGCGACCCTGGAACGAACCGGCGCGATGAAGGTCGTGCTGGATGCCTATGACGCGCCGCCGCTGCTGCGGATGGCCGCGCGGATCGTCGGCTGGCCCTTTCAGTGGCTAGGCGCCAAGGGCGACACCACCATGCCGCCCGCGACCCGGGCACTGACCGCGCTTGGCCCGGCCTACATCAAGTTCGGCCAGGTCCTGTCGACCCGGCCCGACCTCGTGGGCGATGACCTGGCCGTGCAACTGCGGGTTCTGCAGGACCGCCTGCCGCCCTTTCCGATCGCCACCGCCAAGGCCACGATCGAGGAAGAGCTCGACCATCCGGTCGATGACCTCTACTCCGAATTTTCCGAACCGGTCGCCGCCGCGTCCATCGCGCAGGTGCACAAGGCCCGGCTTCGCGAAACCGGAGAGGCGGTCGCCGTCAAGGTTCTGCGCCCCGGTATCGAAAAGGCCTTCCGCCGCGATATCGATGCATTCTACCTCGCCGCTTCGATCATCGAATTCCTGTCGCCCGCGTCGCGCCGGCTGCGACCCAGCGACGTGATCGCCCATTTCGACGGCGTCGTGAAAGGCGAGCTGGACCTGAGGCTTGAAGCCGCCTCTGCCTCCACCTTCGCGTCCAATACCGAACATGACGACGGGTTCGGCCTGCCGCGCATCCGCTGGCAGCAAAGTTCGCGCCGGGTCATGACGATGAGCTGGGTCGAAGGCACGTCGATGGGCGACAACGACGCGCTGGATGCCGCGGGCCATGACCGCAACCGGCTGGGCGCGCAGGTTCTGACGCTGTTCCTGAACCACGCGCTGCGCGACGGGTTCTTCCACGCGGACATGCATCAGGGGAACCTGAAGGTCGCACCCGACGGCAAGATCATCGCCTATGATTTCGGGATCATGGGCCATATCGACGAATATACCCGCCGGGTCTATGCCGAGATTCTCTACGGCTTCATCAAGCGCGACTACGACCGGGTCGCCAAGGTCCATTTCGAGGCGGGCTATGTTCCCGCGCATCAGGATGTCGATGAATTCGCCCGCGCCCTACGCGCCGTGGGCGAGCCGATCTTTGGCATGGATGCCACCAAGATCTCGATGGGCCGGCTGTTGTCCTACCTGTTCGACGTGACCGAACGCTTCGGCATGGAAACTCGGACCGAGCTGATCCTGCTGCAACGCACGATGGTCGTTGTCGAAGGCGTCGCGCGCAGCCTGTCCCCTCAGATCAACATCTGGGAAATCGCCCGGCCCGTGGTCGAGGAATACATTCGCCGCAACCTTGGCCCCCGCGCCCTGGCCCGTGACCTTGGCCAGACCGCCGAGGTCCTAGCCCGCTTCGGCCCGCGCCTGCCGCGACTGGTCGAGCGCGCCCTGATGGCCCAGGTCGACCGCCCCGAAACCCAGCCGCGCCGCCGTATCTGGCCCTGGCTCGGCCTTGGGATCGGTCTGGGTGCAGGCGGTGCCGCGTTGCTCGGTTTCCTGCTTTCCTGACAAACCATGTGAACAAGGCCACAGTGAATGAAGCCAAATAACGCTACAGACCGCTTCGGCCCTATGATTTGCAGACTCCCTCTACTAGAGTGGCAAAACCACTCGGGTGTGACGGAGAATTCATTGAAACGCCGCCTTTTGAACGGTCTTGCTTGCGGGCTTATTGCACTCGTACCGGCGCCGCTTTTTGCTCAGTCCCTGGTGACGACCAGCACCAACACATACGGCACGCCCGGCGGTCTGATCGACATGCCCACGGCCGAAGTCGCGCCTGATGCCGAACTGTCCACGACCATAGCGCATTTCGGCGGGACCACCCGAACCACACTTACGTTCCAGATCACACCGCGCCTTTCGGGGTCCTTCCGGTACTCCGCTCTGAAGGGGCTGCAGGTCCCGGTGCGCGGCCAGATCTACCCGACCTATTACGACCGGTCCTTCGACCTGTCCTACCAGGTGCTGCGCGAAGGTCAGTACAACCCGGCGGTGAAGGTCGGGCTGCGGGACATGATCGGCACGGGCCTTTACGGCGCTGAATACATCACCGCAACCAAAGGCTTCATGGATGGCCGCCTGCGTGTCACCGGTGGTCTTGGCTGGGGGCGGCTTGGCTCTTTCAATTCGTTCAGCAGCACGGGCACGCGTCCGACAGCACTTCTTGGGACGGGCGGTGTTCCGACCTATGACCGCTGGTTCCGCGGCCCCGTCGCAGCCTTCGGCGGCATCAGCTACCAGGCGACCGACAAGCTGAAGTTCATGGTGGAATACTCGTCGGATGCCTATCCAGACGAAACCGTCACCTCGAACATGTTCCAGCGCAAATCGCCCTGGAATGTCGGGCTGACCTACGACTTCAACCGCTCGACCTCTCTCTCGGCCTATTACATGTACGGCTCCGAACTGGGGGTCGCGCTGAAATTCGCTCTGAACCCGCGCAGCTCTGGCCCCGGTTCCGTCGAACAGGCACCGTTGCCCGTGGCCGTGCGCCGCGCCTCGGCCGCTGATCTGGGCTGGGCCAGCGACCCCGCCAAACAGCAGACCGCAGCGAACGGCCTGAGCACCCTGCTCGCCTCGCAAGGGGTCGAGGCAGAGGCCGTGCGGTTGACCGGCAGCACCGCGCAGGTCGTCGTTCGCAACGAAACCTACGGAAATACGCCGCAGCTGGTGGGCCGCACCGCACGCGCGATGACGCGGACGCTGCCCGCCTCGGTGGAAACCTTCGTTGTCACGCAGACCTACAAGGGTGTGCCCGTCAGCTCTGTCCGTCTGAAGCGCAGCGATATCGAGGCGCTGGAGAACAGCGACGCCAACGCGATCCTCGCCCGCGCCGAGTTCACCGACGGACTTGAAAACCGCGCGCTCTACCAGGACAGCCAGGCTGGTTATCCTCGCTTCGACTGGAGCTTTGGGCCCTACGCCAAGCTCGGCGTTTTCGACCCGGTCAACCCGGCTCGGCTCGATATCGGGCTCAAGCTTGACGCAAGCTACAATTTTGCGCCCGGCTGGGTGGCGGAAGGCTCTGTCTCCTCGCGGCTGGTCGGGAACCTGTCGAACATCAACACGCTGCCGCCGAACTTTGCCTCGCCCAACCCGCCGCCCGTCGTGCGGTCGGATTTCAAGCAGTACAACCAGGGTCACCGCCCCGGCATCGACTACCTGACGCTTGCCAAGTACGGCCGCCCGGGATCAAACCTCTACAGCCGCGTGACCATGGGCTATCTCGAACCGATGTATGCCGGTGTCTCGGGTGAATTGCTGTGGAAACCCGTCGACAGCCGCCTCGCCCTCGGGGTCGAGGCCAACTATGTCGCCAAGCGCGACTATGACCGGCTCTTCGGGGTTCAGAACTACGATGTCCTGACCGGCCATGTCTCCGCCTATTACGATTTCGGCAACGGCTTCCACGGGCAGCTGGATGTCGGGCGTTACCTCGCTGGCGATTACGGCGCGACCGTCTCGCTGGACCGCGAATTCGCCAATGGCTGGCGCGTCGGCGCCTATGCCACCAAGACCAACGTGTCTGCGCAGAATTTCGGCGAAGGGTCCTTCGACAAGGGCATTCGGATCACCGTGCCACTTGATTGGGCAACCGGCCAGTCTTCGACCCGCAAGCAGAACATCGAGGTCCAGTCGCTGACCCGCGATGGTGGTGCGCGGCTGAACGTGAACGGGCGGCTTTATGATCGCATCCGCGAGACGCACCAACCCGACATGGCCAAGAGCTGGGGGAAATTCTGGAGATGACAGGTATCATGACCTCCCTCGCCCGTGCCGCGGGCCTTGTCGCCATGCTGGGGGCACTGTCCGGCTGTGGCTCTGAAGGGCAAAGCAATCCGCTCCTCCTGACCGGCAAGGCCATCAAGGCACGACTGACCCCACAGGACACGACGCCGGCAGACCCGACCCAGGTGGCGCAGCAGGCGCTTGCCACAATCCAGGGCCCGGTGACGATGATCCAGATCCCGTCGTCTGGCGTGATTGGCACTGTCCAGCCCATCGAGACCAACGGCGTGCACACCACCTGGGGCAGCGCGAACCGCCGGTCCTTTACTCTGGTCAACGGCTTCCTGACCGGCACCCGCGGCTTCGGGCAGGACTTGATGTCTTCCGATGCCATGCAGACCATCGGTCTCATCCTGGCCGGCAAGGAAGGACGCGCGCAGCATGTGATGCGCTACCTCACGCCCGAGGATACCATCACCACGATCAACGCAACCTGCGATATCCGCGTGACGTCCCGGACCAAGGCGAAAACCGAGATGTCGGAAACATGCAGCGATGGCGATCTGAGTTTTATCAACACCTACACGGTGTCGGGTCAGACGATCGTACAGGCGCGGCAACTGGTCAGCCCGGCGCTCGGCTACGTGACCCTCACGCGTCTGCGCTGATCCGGACCGCCAAAATGCAAAAGGCAGCGCCGAAGCGCTGCCTTTCGAAAACTTGGTGATCGTGAACCGATCAGGTGCCTTCGGCCGCTGCAACGGCGACTGCGATAACAGCAACACCGCCGATGATTGCCAATGCCGGAACGCTGACCACGCCCTGGGTCGACACGAACGGATCAGCCGGAACAGATGCGTCCTGAGCGGCAACCGGAGCTGCGGCGGCAGTTGCGATCGCGGCGACAGCTGCGAATTTTGCAAACTTCTTCATAACTTTCTCCATGGTTTTTGGGCACGACACCCTGAACACTAGTTCGCTTATGGCACAGGGCAATCTGGAGCCAAAATACTTTGTGCCTCGATCCGGTGACAATCGGCAGGTCTGTGCCACTCTTGCACCTTTCCATGGCTGTTCACGAATACGAAAAGGTCTCTTAGCCAGCCAAGGCGCTGTTCACGATATCCAGCTCAAGCTCGACACCCCTGTCCGACTGATTCCGAGCCCGCTCCTGGCCCCAAAGCGCATAGGCCGCGAGGCGCAGATGCAGATAGGGCCTCAACTGCCGGTACCGCTCGGGAATCACGGGGTCACGATATGCGTTCAGGAACGTCTCGCATTCGACATGACCGAGAATCGCCCCCCGATATTCCATCTGCATGGAGGGGGACAGGAACACCGCCAGATCCTCGCACGGATCGCCAAGTCCCGGGCTTTGCCAATCTATGAGACACAACCCTTGAGGCGTTTCGACGATATTCGCGGCAACCGGATCGCCGTGCAAAGGTCGCAAGTCATGGGCCGGCAGTGCCGCCACTCCGGGAGCGTCAGCCAAACGTAACAGGCTCTCTCGCATCCGGTCGGGTACGGCACCGCATTCCGACAGGATCGCTGATGCAGAGGCCAGCAAGGCCGCCGATCCGGTGGGCCTCTGCCTCAAGCCGCGGAACGGGTCCAGGGCGTGCACTTTGCGCAACAACGCCGCTACGGCGGATGCATCAGCGCCCCACGACGACCCGGTCAAGAACCGATAGACGATGGCTCGGCCATAGAGCCCGGAAAGAAACAGCACTGGCCTCGGCGCCAGATCACCGCCCAACCGGGTCAGGCAGGCGAACTCGGCAAACGGATCATTGTCGAACAAGGGCGTTGCTTCTCCGGTGAACCATTTCACCACGAGGCTGCCGGCCGGATGGTCCACCCGCCATACCTGGTTGGTCTTGCCCAAGGGCATTGCGGACCATTCGGTGTCGTCGGAGAGGGCAAGCGCCCGGCTCACCGCCCGGCGCAGTTCCACCCTGTCCTCGCAGATGTCTGACGTTCGAATGGGCAAGGCGCCGGGTCTTTCCTTCAACTCCCACGTTCCTACGCCGAGGCCGATGATCAGGGCAACCGACAGTTCCTCTGGAAACAGAGCCCAAAAACAGCAACGCCCGCCAAAAGGCGGGCATTTGCCAGGCGACCTACTTCAACTGGAAGAAGAAGTATGGCGGCTTGCTGCCAGACGAGATGCGGCGGCCAAAGGCGCTCGAAGACCAGAGCACGCGACTGAACAAGATCGTGGTCGATCAGACTCTCGACCGGGAGATGTCGCAGGATGTGATCCTGCACAAGTTCTGAAGCCCCATCTCGCGCATGCAAGCATGCGCTGCCGGGCTGAGCGCCCACTGGTTTGTGAGACCTGCCGATGCCCGAGAAAAGTTGGAAGAGTAGCGTAGACACTATAAAGAAGACCAACCCCGCAGCTCGATCGGATACAAAGTAAAGTCCCGGTGGCGCAGCCAGCCCGTAATCATAAGAAAGTCGGAAAAATCCCGCGTCCGGCGGTCCACTGTTGGGTAGCAGAGCAGCAGCCCGGGGACTCTCCGGAAATCGGGGGAGAGTCGGGTCTCAGGTCACACTGCATCGGCTATGCCGAACGGGACTGATGAATGGGAACCGCTCAGAAAATCTCGATATTCGCTGCGGTCACTTGGGCATTTTGCTCGAAGGTGGCGACCAGCTCCTGCACGGCACCACCGGCGCCGTCACCGTCGAACCAGAGCCGTCCGGACGCCTGGTCAAAGACGAAGCGGTCGTCGGCATCCGCCGCCACCGTCCCAACCACGAAGAGAGCCGCGTCGAGAACGCCCGCCGCGAGCCCGCCGAAAACCGAACCCTTCATCTTCAGGACATCGCCTTCGTCGGCTTCGTTGACGTTGAAGTCGATGATCCGGTCGACATTGTCCGCCCCGATCGCCCGGTCGAAGACGAAGGTGTCCGCTCCGGCCTGGCCCTTCAGCACGTCACGCCCCTCGCGGCCGATGATGGTGTTATCGAAGGGGGTGCCCACGATTGTGTTGTCGAGCCCGTTGCCGATCCCGTTCAGGTTCGCCGGATCGCCATCTTTCTTAAGGATCTTCTGCATCCAGAGCCGCTCGACATGCGCGTCAAGCGCGTGACTGCGAAACGCCTTCACCGTGTCGAGCCCGCCGTCTTCCGTTTCGACGGCCATGTCGCCAGGGGCGCGGATATGATAGGTGTCGTTCCCTGCGCCGCCGATCAGCGTGTCGTTGTTCTTGCCACCGTCGAGGATGTTGTCTCCCGCATTGCCGGTGATGACGTTCGATAGCCCGTTCCCGACCCCCCTTATGTCTGTAGTGCCGGTCAGGGTGATGTCCTCAATATGCGCCCGCCCCGCCAGGTAGTCGACCGCGGCCATCACGTGATCCCGACCGTCCCAGCTCCGGCTTTCCGAGACCCGGTCGCCCGCATTGTCGATGTGGAACAGGTCGCCACCCGGACCGCCGATCAGCCAGTCAGCGCCGCTGCCGCCGTCCAGCGTGTCGTCGCCCGCCGCGCCAAGCAGCGTGTCGTTGCCTGCCGCGCCCCAGAGGTCGTTAGCTAGGGCATTGCCTGCGATGCGGTTCGCCCCGGAAAGGTCGCCGCTGTCGAGGAAGTCGAAGCGTTCCAGCCGGATATCCTCCCCGATTTCCCAGGCCAGCACGATATCCTGATCGTCCAGCACCAGAACGTCCGCCGTCGCGGGGCCGCCCGGGCGGGCATTCTCGGAATCCATATCGGCGGGGACCATCTCGCCGGTCAGGCGGGCGCTGACCGGACGACCTTCGGCATCGAAGCGCTGTACCTGCTGGCGCATCGGGTCGTCCACCGTCGCTGGCTCGCGCCAGGTCACCACGAAGCCGCCGTCGTCGGTGGCCTCGATGGCCGCCTGCACTTGGGCACGGCCCTCACTGTCGGCAATCCACGTGAGCGGCCCCTGCGGGACGCCATCCGCATCGCTGCGCTGCACGACGATATCGAGACTGTCGTCCGGGCCTGCCTGCTGCCAGGCGATGGCCAGGCTGCCATCCGACAGGGTCGCGATATCAGCCAGCGCCGCCGGGCCCGCAGCCACCGCCGATACGGCAACTGCGCCGCCCGACAGCGCGCCATCCGACGCGAAACGCTGCAGGTGCACCCGGTCGTCACCCGCCCCGGCGCCGCCGGTCCAGATCGCGACGAAGCCGCCATCCGGCAAGGCCGCAAGTTTCGGCTGGCCGGTGACGACAGGGGTTTCGGTTCCGAAGGTATGCTTGGTGTCGATATCGCTGTTGAGAATGAAGCGCAGTTCAGAGGCATCCGTGTCCGCGGCGCGCTGGTGCCATATCACCACCGCGTCGCCACCGGACAGCGCGACGAGGTCGATGCCATCGACTCCGCCTATGGCGGGGGTGTTTATGTCGTAGGATAAACTGCCGAGGTTAATGCCCTCGGAAGAGGGGTCCGATCCGGGGGCAAATTCCCTGAGAATCAGACGGTATTCGATCACACCGCCCCCCTCGCCGCCATAATCGTTCTCGACCGCCAGGGAGACCGCCACTCGGGTGCCGTTCGCAAGGGTCTCAATCATGGGAAACAATGCATCATCATTGCCCCCGCCCCCCAAATAGATCGAGCTTTCCCCTGTCACGATCTCGATTGTTGAACCATCCGCGTCGAACGCGATGCCGTAGGCACTCTGATAAATATCATTCGACCAAGCAATGTCGTAGCCGTCGCCGTTGTCGGAGAGATGCGGGAAGGTTTTTGCGTAGGCACTGCGTCCAAAAGGCCACGGAATCTCGGCCCCCGTCGAGAGAAACCCGAATCCGGGCAGTGCCACCGCGGCCGTGGCCCCGAGCGGGGACGCACCGAGGTCGCCAAGGTCGACCGCAGCGTCGATCCGGGCATTCCAGTCCGCCTGCGACAGGACATATGTCGTGCCGGTCGCGCCTTCGATGATCTCTCCGTCGCGTAGCCACTGAACGGCGGTGCCGTCCGGCGCCTCTGTCTCGCCAAGTACCAGGGTCAGGGTGCGGCCGACCAGGGCCTCTCCGTCGATGCGGTAATCACCGAAGACGCCCGCACTGATCTCGCCGATGGCCTGGCGGGTTGTCTCCTCAGGTGCCTGTGCGGTGCCGAACCCGGCCCGCAGACCGATCTGTGCGCCCTCGTCCGCGAGGGTCAGCCGGTAATCGGCCTGCGTCGCGCCGGATATCTCCTGGCCGTCCCGCAGCCATTGCCAGGCGGTCTCGGTGCCGGGATCACCATCGGGCAGGATCAGTCGCGCGGTCAGCACGCTGCCGACCTCGCGCGCGCCCTCAACGGCGATCACCGCCGGCGCGTCGACCGGATCCACCGCGATCCGCTGCGCCTTGAAAGGACCGGTCCGTTCGCCCGAGACCTGGTAGGTGCCCCAGTGCACCATGACCTCGCCATCCGCCTGTTCGAACATGTCCAAATTGCCGAAGCTCGGTTCGGACCCTGTCAGGGTTTGGTCCGGGCCAGAGAGCTCGATCGCTGCGCCCAGGGCCTCGCCCGTGGTCGCGAAGCGCTGCACATCAATCCGGAAATCGTCGCCGCCCAGGGCCACCAGTGACGCGACGAGGAAGCTGCCGTCGGTGAGCGCCAGGCTTTCGACCCGACGCAGGCTGCCGTCTTCGGGTGCGGCCACCGTGAAGGAGGGGCCGTAGAATCCGCCGTCAGGGGCCAGGATGCGGGCCAAGCGGTCTCCGGACGGCGCCCGGTAAATCGCGGCGAGCATGCCCGCGCCCAGATCGAGCAATGCCTCGGTGCGTTGGTCCCCGGCGGTGCTTTCGCTGACCTGCATCGGGTCGCCAAGCGGCTGACCTTCGGCATCATGGCGTTGCAGGAAGGCGCCCAAGCCGTCACCGTCCAGGGCGCCAATGGTGGTGTAGGTCACCAAGGTGCCGTCTTCCAGAAGCGTGGCCGAGGCCAGGTCCCCACCTTCACGACGGCCGATGATCTGCGGTGCGCCCGTCGCCTGCGCCGCGGCGTCGAAGCCCTGGGACCAAGTGACGATGTCCTCGCCGACCTCGACCCAGCCGATGGTGAAGCTGCCATCGACCGCCTGGTCGAAGTGCCAGTCCCGGGCAGGGCCCGCGACGGTGTCCATCAGAAATGCGCTGCCGATGGTCGAACCGTCCGGGCCGTAGCGCAGCAGCTTGTAGGGCGTGGCTTCACCATCCTCGGTCTCTGCCTGCGGCAGGTAGGCCAGGAACCCGCTGCTGCCGAACCCGTCGAAATCAACCGAGTTGTTGACGATCCGCTGTCCGTCCGGCCCACCATGGATGATCTCGCCGTTTTCGTCAAAGACGGCAATCCGCGTTCCCCAGACCGTGAAGCCCCATGCGTACCATTCCGCGAAGACGGTTCCGTCGGGCATCGGCACGATCCGCCCCTCGGAGCCATACCCCATCCCGGTATCGTCGCCGTCAGCGTAGTATTCGGTGAATGCGCCGATGGTCCTGATGTACTGCATGATCGCCGTCTCCTCACAGATGTTGCGCCGGGGCCAGTCGCCGCGTCATTGCCTATTGATAGTGAGCGACTCGTCAGGGAACCGCAACCAACAGTGCGGGCAGGCGTTGTTGGGCAGCCTCATCTGACTGGTCCAATTTGATTGTTAGCGGATCAACGAACTGCATATCGGTCTCAAGGGCACTATGTCGGCGCTCTATCTCACGGACCTTGCCCAGAAGACCCCTCGCGGGCTCGAAGGCCGCGTGTATGCCGGCAAGTCCGCAGGGGATCAGCTACGGGTACACTCTCGACCGACGCCCCCCTGCCCTATGGCAGAATGAGCACCGGCGACCGGATCATCGATCCCGATCAGGCGGCGATCGTCCAACAGGTCTTCGAACGTTACGCAATGGGCGAGAGCGCACGGACGATCGCCGCGCGTCTCAATGCCGAGCACTTGCCTGGCCCGCGCGGCGGCACCTGGAGTTTCTCCACGATATCCGGAAACTGGAAACGCAGCACCGGGCTTCTTAACAACGAGCTCAATATCGGGCGATTGGCCGTCTATCAGCAGAGCTATACGCCGGACCCCTTGATGGGCAAGCGCCAGGCCCGACCGACCCCGCCAACTCCTCTCTCGTCTCGTCATCTGCGGATACTGCGATGCGGGCTACATCATGGTCAGCGCCTCGCGTTACAGCTGCTCAACTGCACGCAACAGGTAACCTGCAACAACCGCAAAACAATTCCAAGAACCGAGATAGAGGAACCCGTGCTTGGTCGATGAATTGGTCGTCTCCTGGCAAGCATAGGAGCGCTTTGAGCACCTCGATATCCGGGGTAAGCTTTTGGAAATGCTGAAAACGGCGACGCCCGCCGAAAGGCGGGCGTCGCGGTGTAGGACTTTGGTTGCGGGAGTAGGATTTGAACCTACGACCTTCAGGTTATGAGCCTGACGAGCTACCGGGCTGCTCCATCCCGCGCCAAGTTCGGGTTGTCTAACGGATCCCTTTGGGGCCTGCAAGGGTCGGGCGTCGTAAAAACGTCAAAAATTTTTGGGTTCATGATTAGGTTTATTAGTGTTTAGAAACAGTTGCTTGATCGTTGCCTCGACACTTCGCCCAAATTGCGAGCCTTCGTCTTTACCGCCGATATGCAAAACGACTCGGTTCACGCGAATGAACCGAGTCTCTCAGGTAATCCAAAGCTGGGTAATTGGCTTACTGCACCCAGGCGTAGCGATGCAGCAGGCGGTCGCCCAGCATCCGGTCACGCGCTTTCGGGCTGCCGCCGCCGGGCGTCCAGCGGATCGTCACGGCGAGGTTCTCATAGCTGTTCTGCCCGCGATAGGTGCCCAGGCCGTAGCCCACCTCGGCGGCGATGGAGAAATCGCTACGGCCGATCTGGTACTCCAGACCCAGCCCGGCCATCGACCCGTCCTCATCCGCTTGCAGGCCCAGGCGAACAGCCATCTTCGGCCCCGGATACCAGGTCGCTTCCATCACACCGGCCAGGCCGGAGGTATCCGTGCGACCCGGCACAACCGCTTTGGAGGTCCAATAGCCTGCGGTACCGCGCAGCGAATAGTTTCCGCCGAAATACTCGTAGCCCGCCAGCAATTCCCCCGTCGTGGTGATATCGCTGGCGTGGTTTACGCGGACACCGCCGGCCACACGATGCGGGCCGTAATCCTTGAAGTAGAGAGCCTCGACCCCGAAGGTCGCCGGATAGGCGCCCGAGAAGTTCTCGTTCCGCGCGGCCAGCAAGAACTCGACCCGAGTTCCGCCGTCCGGGCGGCTCCAGGTCAGGCCGATGGGCAACAGGAACAGATCGTTGTCGGTGGTGGGCCGGGTTTCGCGCGCGGTATAGCCGAACTCCAGGTCGACACTCTGGGCCATGGCCTGGCTCGAGACAGAGACCGACGCCGTCAGCATCGCGGTCAGGAAAGCAAGTTTGCGCAGCATGAATGAACCCCCGGCGGTAATATCGATGACCTTGTGTGACTCACTCTGGGAATGAAGTACAGGAACGATCGGCCGCGCGGTGTCAGAACAATTCGTGCATCCACTCCGGTAGCTTGGCGCGATAGGGCTGGAAGTTCTTGTTCAGGAACTTGTGCACATTGCCCCGGCGCACCCGCAAGCGATCGAGGTCTGCAAGCGCGGAGGCAAACATGTCGTCCCAGCTGGCCTCCGGCGTCTTGCGAAACCCACGGAAGGCCTGTCGGCTACGCTGATCTGCCCGCCGCCACGTGGCGAGCGGCTTGCCTTCGGACTGGAACTCATCCCAGCTTTCGATGGACCCCCAGGCCATGTCCTCGCGAACCGAATTCCGGCGCTCCAACTCCTTGAGGTTGGCAAAACGCAGGTGGATAAGCGCCAAATCCGTCAGCAATTCCGGCTTTTCGTCCATCATCCCATGCGCGCCGTCCGAAAAAGCGCCGGGTTTCTGGATGATGCAGGACTTGCTGTAGAAAGGGGAAAACACCGCGCCTTCCATGTTCGGCGCAAACCTGGCTCCGGCATCGACCGCCTCGCCGGAACTGTCTTCGGCGAAGACCTCGAACCCCGGGACGCAGCGCGGCGCGTCACTGTCCATCCAGTCCAGTGCATCCTCGAATGACACTTCGGGGTCGGTGGGAACCAGGAACTCGTCGACATCCAGGCAGATGACCGCATCATAATATCCGGTCAGGGCCGAGGCATATTGAGAGAGAAATCCCCATCGACGACGGTCAAAATAGACATCGTTCGGATCCCGTGGGACAGCGATCAGGTGGGCATCGCCCAGCATTTCGGGAAGACCCGTCTTGTCACCATGGGCCACGACATAGAGGTTCTCCTGACCGATCAGGTTTCCGTAATATTCCAGCCAACGGCCAAGGAACCAGTTATCCTTGTAAACCATCGTCACGGCAGCAATTTTCATGCGTCCGTCCTGTGTTCCACTCGACATCCCCCATATCCCAATGGCGGGCATGCCAAGTCAAGGCACAGTGGCAAGACGCTGGAAACGCGTGTGATGTCGTTTTGTTTGTTGGATTGATCGTACGAGAGAACGAGGGGCTTTCTAGGTCTGGCGGCGACCTACTCTCCCACGTCT